>NZ_AP021904.1:820000-5727500 GCF_018326065.1 Pseudomonas sp. Ost2
TTCTGGTTATTGCGATGGAGGGACGGAGAAGGCTAGGCCAGCTTGGCGTTGGTTGTCCAAGTTTAAGGTGGTAGGCTGAGATCTTAGGTAAATCCGGGATCTTAAGGCCGAGAGCTGATGACGAGTGTTCTTTTAGAACACGAAGTGGTTGATGCCATGCTTCCAAGAAAAGCTTCTAAGCTTCAGGTAACCAGGAACCGTACCCCAAACCGACACAGGTGGTTGGGTAGAGAATACCAAGGCGCTTGAGAGAACTCGGGTGAAGGAACTAGGCAAAATGGCACCGTAACTTCGGGAGAAGGTGCGCCGGTGAGGGTGAAGGACTTGCTCCGTAAGCTCATGCCGGTCGAAGATACCAGGCCGCTGCGACTGTTTATTAAAAACACAGCACTCTGCAAACACGAAAGTGGACGTATAGGGTGTGACGCCTGCCCGGTGCCGGAAGGTTAATTGATGGGGTTAGCTAACGCGAAGCTCTTGATCGAAGCCCCGGTAAACGGCGGCCGTAACTATAACGGTCCTAAGGTAGCGAAATTCCTTGTCGGGTAAGTTCCGACCTGCACGAATGGCGTAACGATGGCGGCGCTGTCTCCACCCGAGACTCAGTGAAATTGAAATCGCTGTGAAGATGCAGTGTATCCGCGGCTAGACGGAAAGACCCCGTGAACCTTTACTATAGCTTTGCACTGGACTTTGAATTTGCTTGTGTAGGATAGGTGGGAGGCTTTGAAGCGTGGACGCCAGTTCGCGTGGAGCCATCCTTGAAATACCACCCTGGCAACTTTGAGGTTCTAACTCAGGTCCGTTATCCGGATCGAGGACAGTGTATGGTGGGTAGTTTGACTGGGGCGGTCTCCTCCTAAAGAGTAACGGAGGAGTACGAAGGTGCGCTCAGACCGGTCGGAAATCGGTCGTAGAGTATAAAGGCAAAAGCGCGCTTGACTGCGAGACAGACACGTCGAGCAGGTACGAAAGTAGGTCTTAGTGATCCGGTGGTTCTGTATGGAAGGGCCATCGCTCAACGGATAAAAGGTACTCCGGGGATAACAGGCTGATACCGCCCAAGAGTTCATATCGACGGCGGTGTTTGGCACCTCGATGTCGGCTCATCACATCCTGGGGCTGAAGCCGGTCCCAAGGGTATGGCTGTTCGCCATTTAAAGTGGTACGCGAGCTGGGTTTAGAACGTCGTGAGACAGTTCGGTCCCTATCTGCCGTGGACGTTTGAGATTTGAGAGGGGCTGCTCCTAGTACGAGAGGACCGGAGTGGACGAACCTCTGGTGTTCCGGTTGTCACGCCAGTGGCATTGCCGGGTAGCTATGTTCGGAAAAGATAACCGCTGAAAGCATCTAAGCGGGAAACTTGCCTCAAGATGAGATCTCACTGGAACCTTGAGTTCCCTGAAGGGCCGTCGAAGACTACGACGTTGATAGGCAGGGTGTGTAAGCGCTGTGAGGCGTTGAGCTAACCTGTACTAATTGCCCGTGAGGCTTGACCATATAACACCCAAGCAATCTGCTGCTTTGAGCTGAAAGGCGAAAGAGACCAGATTGCGGTGTATGAAGACGAAACGAACCGAAAGTTTGCGGCTCACAAAACACCGAATATCGATCACATACCCGATTTGCTGAAGCGCGGCCTCAAGGCCACGACTCGGTACCCGAATTTCTTGACGACCATAGAGCATTGGAACCACCTGATCCCATCCCGAACTCAGCAGTGAAACGATGCATCGCCGATGGTAGTGTGGGGTTTCCCCATGTGAGAGTAGGTCATCGTCAAGATTAAATTCCGAAACCCCAATTGCGAAAGCAGTTGGGGTTTTGTTTTTGGGGGCCAAAAGAGCGGCAAGCGGTCAGCTTCAAGCGGCAAGCCAGGGTGGGTGCGGCCGCAAGAACGATACAGGACTTGTGGGAGCGGGCTTGCCCGCGAAGAGGCCGGCAAGGGCGACGCAAGCCTCAAGGGCCTCTTCGTGGGCAAGCCCACTCCCACAGCGCCAGACCGTCTGCAGTATGCAAGGCTCCGGCTCATCGCCGGCAAGCCGGCTCCTACAAGGGACGGGGATGAGGCAATCTCTACGGCGTCCCGACAAGCCTGCTCCCACAGGAGGTGCTAAAGTCCTGCCTTCGTTTTGAATTCTCCAAGGAAGTCGGCATGCCGGACGCGACATCACTCAACCCTGCCTTCATGGTTGTCCAGAGCAACAGCCCTGAAGAACTGCGCAGCCTGGTGATCAACGTGATGCGGCGTTACCCCCTGGCGCCCCTGGAGAATGAGATCGCCCTGGTTCAGAGCAACGGCATTGTCCAGTGGCTGAAGCTGGCCCTGGCCGAAGACGCCGAAGACGATGACTCGGGAGGCTGCGGCATCGCCGCCGCCATCGACGTGCAACTGCCCGGCACCTTCATGTGGCAGCTCTACCGCATGGTCCTGGGCCGTGACGAGATCCCGGCCAAGTCGCTGCTCGACAAGGCCCCGCTGACCTGGCGCCTGATGCGCCTGCTGCCGGAACTGATCGACCAGCCGCACTTCGAGCCCCTGCAGCGCTTCCTTACCCATGACAGCGACCTGCGCAAGCGCTACCAGTTGGCTGAACGCCTGGCCGACCTGTTCGACCAGTACCAGGTCTACCGCGCCGACTGGCTGGAAGACTGGGCCGCCGGTCGTCACCAGTTGCGCAGTGGCCGTGGTGAAGCCAAGCCGCTGAGTCCGGCCAATTGCTGGCAGGCCGAACTCTGGCGTGCGTTGCTGCTGGATGTCGGCACCGAGGGCATGGCCCAGAGCCGCGCGGGCGTGCACCAGCGCTTTATCGAGCGCATCAACAGCCTGACCGCGGCGCCAGCGGGCCTGCCTTCACGGGTGATCGTCTTCGGCATTTCCTCATTGCCGGCCCAGGCCCTCGAAGCCCTCGCCGGCCTGGCACGTTTCAGCCAGGTGCTGCTGTGCGTACACAACCCCTGTCGCCACCACTGGACCGATATCGTCGCCGACAAGGACCTGCTGCGTAACGAATACAAGCGCCAGTCGCGCAAAGCCGGCATGCCGCTCGCCCTCGATCCCGAAACCCTGCACCAGCACGCCCACCCGCTGCTGGCCGCCTGGGGCAAGCAGGGGCGCGACTACATCAACCTGCTCGACAGCTACGACGACCCCAACAGCTACCGCGCGGCCTTTCGCGACGGTCGGATCGACCTGTTCAGCGAGAGCCTTCCGGCGACCTTGCTCAACCAGTTGCAGGACGACATCCTCGAACTGCGTCCCCTTGGCGAAACCCGCGAACTCTGGCCGGCCGTCGACCTCGATCAGGACCACTCGATCCGTTTCGAGATCGCCCACAGCGCCCAGCGCGAAGTGGAAATCCTCCACGACCAGTTGCTCGCCCGCTTCAGTGCCAATCCCGACCTGCGCCCCCGCGACGTGATTGTCATGGTCCCGGATATCGACAGCTACGCCCCACACATCCGTGCGGTGTTCGGCCAGCTCGAACGCAACGACCCGCGCTTTATCCCGTTCACCCTGGCCGACCAGGGCCAGCGTGGTCGCGACCCCTTGCTGATCGCCGTCGAACACCTGCTGAAACTGCCGGACAGCCGTTTCCCGGTCAGCGAGATTCTCGACCTGCTGGACGTTCCCGCCCTGCGCGCCCGCTTCAATATCGAAGAGCGCGACCTGCCGACCCTGCATCGCTGGATCGAAGGCGCCGGTATTCGCTGGGGACTGAACGCCGAGCAACGTGCTGGCCTCGGCCTGCCCGGCGAACTGGAACAGAACAGCTGGCGTTTCGGCTCGCGGCGCATGCTGCTGGGCTACGCGGTCGGTAGCGGCGACGGTTGCGAAGGCATCGAACCGTACGACGAGATTGGCGGTCTCGATGCTGCCTTGATCGGCCCGTTGATCGCGCTGCTCGATGCCCTGGAAATCGCCCACCAGGAACTCTCCGAACCGGCCCGTCCGCAACAGTGGGGCGAGCGCCTGCAAGCGCTGATCCAGCTGTTCTTCCTGGCCAGTACCGAGCACGACGATTACCTGCTGATCCAGCTCGAACAACTGCGCGCCACTTGGCTGGAAACCTGCGAAGCCGTCGACCTGCAGGAAGAACTGCCGCTGACCGTGGTGCGTGAAGCCTGGCTGGCCGGCCTCGACCAGGGCCGCCTGTCCCAGCGCTTCCTCGCCGGCGCGGTGAACTTCTGCACGCTGATGCCGATGCGCGCAATTCCCTTCAAGCTGGTGTGCCTGCTCGGCATGAACGACGGCGATTACCCGCGGGCCCAGCCACCACTGGACTTCGACCTGATGGGCAGCGACTACCGTCCCGGCGACCGCTCACGCCGTGAAGACGATCGTTACCTGCTGCTCGAAGCCCTGCTCTCGGCACGGGAACAGCTGTACATCAGTTGGGTCGGCCGCAGTATCCGCGATAACAGCGAGCGCCCGGCCTCGGTACTGATCGGCCAATTGCGCGACCATATCGCCAGCGGCTGGCGACTGCCCGACGCCGGCGGCGAACAGCTGTTGCACGCCCTGACCCAGGAACACCCGCTGCAACCGTTCAGTGCCCGCTATTTCCACGAAGGCGACAGCGGCCTGTTCAGCTATGCCCGGGAATGGCAGCAACTGCACGAACTGCAAGAGACGAGCCCGCCCATCTACGAACTGGCCGCCTACCTCCAGGAAGAACCGCTGACCCTGGCGCAACTGCAAGATTTCCTGCGCAACCCGGTCCGGCACTTCTTCAGCCAGCGCCTGAAAGTCTTCTTCGAAGCGGCCGAAGCACCTTTGGCCGACGAAGAACCCTTTGTCCTCGATGCGCTGCAACGCTACAGCCTCAGCGACAGCCTGCTGGGCGCAGCCCTGATGCACGCCGACAATCCCGAGCAAGCGCTGCGCCAGCAGGCCCGGCGCCTGCAAGGCAGCGGCCTGCTGCCGATGGCCGGCTTCGGCGAGTTGCTGCAAGACGAACTGATCGAGCCGCTGCCCGACCTGCTGCAACGCTACCAGCAACTGTTGACGCTGTGGCCGACGCCGGTGACCAGCGCCGTGCCGGTCAGTGTCGATGCCAGCGGCGTGCGTCTCGAAGGCTGGCTTGCCGGCTTGCACCAGCGCAGCGATGGCGGCTACCTCGCCGTCACCACCATTCCCAACAGCATCGGTTCGCTCAAGACCCGCAAATGGCATCGCCTGACCCGGCCCTGGGTCGAGCATCTGGTGGCCTGTGCCTGTGACCTGTCGATGACCACGGCGCTGGTCGCCAGTGACGATACCCTGCTGCTGCCGCCGTTCGAGCCGGAGCGGGCCCGCACCATTCTCGGCGAGCTGCTGCTGGCCTGGCAGGCCGGCATGCGCCGGCCATTGCCGGTGGCGGTGAAGACCGCCTTCGCCTGGCTGTCCCAGCCCGACCCGCTCAAGGCCGACGCCGCCGCCCGCAAGGCCTACGACGGCGACGGTATCAACAGTGAGGGCGAGCGCCGCGAAAGCGCCGCCCTGGCCCGGCAGTTCGCCGACTACGATGCGCTGATCGCCAGCGAAGAATTCACCGGCTGGTGCGATACCCTCTATCGACCGCTGCTCGAAGCGCCGTGGCGCGCCCTCGCGGCCGAGGAGGCGCGCCCATGACCGCTACCAAGACCCCGCTGGCCCTGGCCTTTCCATTGCGCGGCAGCCAGTTGATCGAAGCGAGCGCCGGTACCGGCAAGACCTTTACCATCTCCGCGCTGTACCTGCGCCTGGTGCTCGGCCACGGCGGCGAAGCGGCCGGTTTCGGGCGCGAACTGCTGCCACCACAGATCCTCGTGGTGACCTTTACCGACGCCGCCACCAAGGAACTGCGCGACCGGATCCGCACGCGCCTGGCCGAAGCCGCGCGCTTCTTCCGCAACGAGACGGCCGCCCCGGACGACCTGATCGCGCAATTGCGCGCGCAATACAGCATCGAGCAGTGGCCCGCCTGCGCGAACCGCCTGGACATCGCCGCGCAATGGATGGACGAAGCGGCCGTATCGACCATTCACGGCTGGTGCCAGCGCATGCTGCGCGAACATGCCTTCGACAGCGGCAGCCTGTTTACCCAGACCCTGGAAACCGACCACAGCGACCTGCTCGGCGAAGTGCTGCGCGATTACTGGCGGCTCTACTGCTACAAGATGCAGGGCGACGCGTTGAACTGGGTGCGCGCCAACTGGGGCGGCCCGGCGGCCTTGTTGCCAAGGGTCAGGGCCCTGTTCGGCAGCGACAGATCCGCTGGCGAACGACAGGATGATGTCGAGCCCGCCGAACTGATCGATGCCTGCCTGCGCGAGCGCCGCGCTGCCCTGGTGCAGCTCAAGGCCCCCTGGAAACAATGGGCGGCCGAACTGCGGGAGATCTGCCTGCAAGGCGTGGCGAACAAGACGGTCGACGGCCGCAAGATGCAGGCACGTTACTTCGAACCCTGGTTCGACAAGCTCACTGCCTGGGCCGACGACGATACCCAGGAGCAACTGGATATCGGCACCGGCTTCACTCGCCTGACCGCCGATGGCCTGGCCGAGGCCTGGAAGGGCGACGCCCCGCGGCATCCCGGTCTCGACGCCATGCCTGGGCTCAAGGCCAGCCTCGATGCCCTGCCGACGCCCGACGCCGCGGTGCTGGAACATGCCGCCCGTTGGGTCGGTGCACGCTTCGAAGACGAGAAGCGCCGCCGCGCCGAAATGGGCTTCGACGATATGCTGCTGCGCCTCGACGCGGCATTGCAGGCCGACGGCGGCGAACGTCTGGCGAGCCTGATCCGCGAACAGTTCCCGGTGGCCCTGATCGACGAATTCCAGGACACCGACCCGGTGCAGTACCGGATCTTCGAAAGCATCTACCGCATCGAAGACAACAACCCCGACGGCGGCCTGTTCCTGATCGGCGACCCCAAGCAGGCGATCTACGCTTTCCGTGGCGCCGATATCTACACCTACCTGCGTGCCCGCCAGGCCACCAGCGGGCGCCTGCACACCCTGGGCACCAACTTCCGTTCCAGCCATGCCATGGTCGACTCGGTCAACCACGTCTTCGCGTGCGCCGAGCAGCGTGAACAGGGGCGCGGCGCGTTCCTGTTCCGCGATGGCGCGCAGAACCCGGTGCCGTTCCTGTCGGTGGCCTCCCAGGGCCGCAAGGAAGTGTTCGAGATCGACGGACAGCCACCGGCGGCGCTGAATCTCTGGCAGTTGTCCTCCGAGCAGCCGTTGTCCGGCGCAGTCTATCGCCAGCAACTGGCAGCGACCTGCGCCAGCGAAATCGTCGCCCTGCTCAATGGCGGGCAACAGGGCCGCATCGGTTTCAGCCGCGATGGCCAACTCAAGGGCGTCCTGCCTTCCGATATCGCCATCCTGGTCCGGGACGGCAAGGAAGCCCAGGCGGTGCGCGGCGAACTGGCCGCTCGTGGTGTGCGCAGTGTCTACCTGTCGGACAAGGATTCGGTCTTCGCCGCCCAGGAGGCCCACGACCTGCTGGCCTGGCTCAAGGCCTGCGCCGAGCCGGATGTCGAACGTCCGCTGCGGGCGGCCCTGGCCTGTATCACCTTGAACCTGCCGCTGGCCGAACTGGAGCGCTTGAACCAGGACGAACTGGCCTGGGAAGCGCGGGTCATGCAGTTCCGCGGCTATCGCACGCTGTGGCGCACCCAGGGTGTGCTACCGATGCTGCGGCGCCTGCTCCACGACTTCCAGTTGCCCCAGGCCCTCATCGCCCGCAGCGACGGCGAACGGGTGCTGACTAACCTGTTGCACCTGTCCGAGCTGTTGCAACAGGCGGCCGGCGAGCTGGATGGCGAACAGGCGCTGATCCGCCATCTGGGCGAACACCTGGCGCTGTCCGGCCAGGCTGGCGAAGAACAGATCCTGCGTCTGGAAAGCGACGAGCAACTGGTCAAGGTGGTGACTATCCACAAATCCAAGGGCCTGGAATATCCGCTGGTGTTCCTGCCCTTTATCTGTTCGGTCAAGCCGGTGGACGGCAGTCGCCTGCCGCTGCATTACCACGACAGCGAAGGCCGCGCCCAGGTCAGCCTCAAGCCCACCGCCGAACTGATCGCCCAGGCCGACGACGAGCGCCTGGCCGAAGACCTGCGCCTGCTCTATGTGGCGCTGACCCGCGCGCAGCATGCCTGCTGGCTGGGTGTCGCCGACTTGAAGCGCGGCAATAACAACAGCTCGGTGCTGCACCTGTCGGCTCTCGGTTACCTGCTGGGTGGCGGTGCCGTGCTGGGCGAGTCCACCGGCCTGGCGGGCTGGCTGGCGCAACTGCAACAGGACTGCCCGACCCTGGCCTGGGGAGAGCTGCCAGAGCCCACCGATGCCTCGTTCCAGCCGCCACGCAACCAGGCAACCCTGCTCGAACCGTTGCTGCCCAAGCGCCGTGCCGCCGAGCACTGGTGGATCGCCTCCTACAGTGCCCTGCGCATCGGCGATCAGCTCAGCAGCGACAGTGACGAAGCGCCGGAAAGCCCCCAGGCGCAGAAACTCTTCGACGATGAGCGCCTGGACCCGGACGCGCCCCGCGAAGTCGCCGCCAGTGGTGGCGATATCCATCGCTTCCCGCGGGGCCCGAACCCCGGCACCTTTCTCCACGGTCTGCTGGAATGGGCCGGTGAGGAGCGCTTCACGGCCGATCGCACGCTGATCGAAAAGGCTGTCGCGCCGCGCTGCAACCTGCGGGGCTGGAAGGGCTGGATCGAGACCCTCAGCGACTGGCTCGCCCATCTGCTGCAAGTACCGTTGCGCCTCGGCAACGACCAGCCACCGGTGATCCTCGCGGGCCTGGACAGCTATCAGGTCGAGATGGAGTTCTGGTTCGCCAGCCACAAGGTCGACGTGCACCAGGTCGACGAACTGGTGCGTCGCCATACCCATGGCGGCGTGGCGCGGGCGGCGGCCGAGCCGGTGTTGCTCAACGGCATGTTCAAGGGCTTTATCGACCTGACCTTCGAACACCAGGGCCGCTATTACGTGGCCGACTACAAGTCCAACTGGCTGGGCGCCGACGATACCGCCTACACCGAGCAGGCCATGGCCGCGTCGATCCTGGAAAACCGCTACGACCTGCAATACGTGCTGTACCTGCTGGCCCTGCATCGCCAGCTCAAGGCCCGTCTGGTCGACTATGACTACGACCGGCACATGGGCGGCGCGCTGTACCTGTTCCTGCGCGGCACCCGTTCGCCCAGCCAGGGCGCGTATTTCGCCCGGCCGCCACGGGAGCTTATCGAACACCTGGACCTGCTGTTCCAGGGCAAGCCCGTGCCGAAATCCGCGCCCGCCTGGGAACAGGGGAGTCTGCTATGAAACGTTCCTTCGCCGAATTGCTGCCCACCGCGTTGAGCGACGACAGCCTGGCCGAACTGGCGCCGCTGAGTCGCGCCGAAGACCTGCTGCTGTTGCTCGAACGCTGGCTCGAACGCGGCTGGGTGCGGGCGCTGGACAAGGCCTTCGTGGCCTTTCTCCATGAGCTCGATCCGAGCGGCGATCCGCTGGTGCTGCTGGCGGCGGCCCTGACCAGTCACCAACTGGGCCACGGGCATGTCTGCCTCGACCTGTTCGAAACCCTCAAGGAACCGGACTTCGCCCTGTCGCTGCCACCGGAAGGCGATGTGCAGAGCGGTGCGATGCTGTTGCCCTCGCAACTGCTGGTGGCCCTGGACGGTGACGCGTGGTGCCGGGCCTTGCAGGCCAGTTCGCTGGTGGCGCTGGCCGACGATCATGGCGCCGGGGCCGGGCAGCGGCCGCTGGTCCTGAGTGGTCGGCGCCTGTACCTGCGACGTTATTGGGGCTACGAGCGGCGCATCGACAACGCCTTGCGCCAGCGCCTCGCCGAACACGAAGCCAGCCCCGACGATCTGCCGCGGCGCCTGAGCGAACTGTTCGGCGTGGCGGCTGCCGGCGAGCGCATCGACTGGCAGAAGCTGGCCTGCGCCCTGGCGACCCGTGGTGCCTTCAGCATCGTCACCGGCGGTCCCGGTACCGGCAAGACCACCACCGTGGTGCGCCTGCTGGCCTTGCTCCAGGCCCCGGCGGTGGAAGCCGGGAAACCGCTGCGCATTCGCCTTGCGGCGCCGACCGGCAAGGCCGCCGCGCGCCTGACCGAATCCATCAGTGCCCAGGTGCGCTCATTGCACATCGATGAAGCGGTGCGCGCGCGGATCCCCAGCGAAGTGACCACGGTGCACCGCCTGCTGGGCAGTCGTCCCGGCACCCGGCACTTCCGCCATCACGCCGGCAACCGCCTGCCGCTGGACGTGCTGGTGGTGGACGAAGCCTCGATGATCGACCTGGAAATGATGGCCAACCTGCTGGACGCCTTGCCGGTGCATGCACGGCTGGTGCTGCTGGGGGACAAGGACCAGCTCGCCTCGGTGGAAGCCGGCGCGGTGCTCGGCGACCTGTGTCGCGATGCCGAGGAGGGCTGGTACAGCGCGCAGACCCGCGACTGGCTGCAAGCGGTCAGCGGCGAGGACCTGAGCGCCAGCGGTTTGCGCGAAGACCTCGATCACAGCCATCCGCTGGCCCAGCAAGTGGTGATGTTGCGTCACTCGCGACGCTTTGGCGAAGGCAGCGGCATCGGCCGGTTGTCGCGGCTGGTCAACCAGCAGGCGGCGGACGAGGCGCGTGCCCTGCTGGCGGCGGGCAGTCATGCCGATCTGTTCGCGCTGGCCCTCAAGGGCGAGCAGGACCGCGCGTTCGAGAAGCTGGTGCTCGACGGCCAGGGCAGCGAGCGCAAGGGTTATCGGCACTACCTCGGGGTGATGCGCGGCCAGCGCCCGGCGGCGGGCGTCGACCTTGATGATCCGCGCTGGTCGGACTGGGCCCGCGCCGTGTTGCAGTCCTTCGACGAATTCCAGTTGCTCTGTGCCGTGCGCAAGGGCCCATGGGGCGTCGAAGGCCTGAACCAGCGCATCACCGCGGCGCTGTTCGCCCATCGCCTGATCGACAGCGACCAGCACTGGTACGAAGGGCGCCCGGTGCTGATGACCCGCAACGACTACGGCCTGGGGTTGATGAACGGCGATATCGGCATCGCCTTGCGCCTGCCGGAGCGCGACGGACCGCAAGCCGGCCAGCAGGTGCTGCGCGTGGCGTTCCCGCGCAACGACGGCCAGGGCGGCGTGCGATTTGTCCTGCCGAGCCGGCTGAACGACGTGGAAACCGTCTACGCCATGACCGTGCACAAATCCCAGGGCTCGGAGTTCGCCCATACCGCGCTGATCCTGCCGGAGGCGCTGAACCCGGTGCTGACCAAGGAACTGATCTACACCGGGATCACCCGGGCCAAGGACTGGTTCAGCCTGATCGAACCCCGCGGCGGCGTGTTCGAAGAGGCCGTGCGGCGCAAGGTCAAGCGGCTGAGCGGGTTGATGCTGGAGCTGGGAGAGTAGTTGCCTGTACCGGCCTCCTCGCTGGCAAACTGCACTGAGAACCTTGTGGGAGCGGGCTTGCCCGCGAAGGGGCCCGCGAGATCGCTGAAGACTTCCAGGCAATCCCGATTCCCACAGGCACCGCGTTCGCTTCAGTCGAGCTGCGCCACCGCCACCTTCGCGGCCGCCTCGATCCCCATGAAGCGCCGCACCCGTTCACCCCGCGGCTCTTCACGAATCGCCCCGGGACTGGCATCCAGTTGCACCACGCCGTTCTCCATGAAAATCACCCGGTCGGAAATCGACATCGCAAAATCCATCTCATGGGTGACGATCAGCATGGTCATGCCTTCATCGGCCAGGTCGCGAATCACCTTCAGGACATCGCCCACCAACTCCGGGTCCAGTGCCGAGGTCGGTTCGTCGAACAGCATCACTTCCGGCTCCATCGCCAGCGCACGGGCGATCGCCACCCGCTGCTGCTGGCCACCGGACAACTGATGCGGATACTTGTGGGCATGGGCCAGCAGGCCGACCTTGTCCAGCAGCGCCAGGGCCCGCTGTTCGCCCGATACGCGCGCCGCGCCGTGGTAACGCGGGGCCAGGGTGATGTTGTCGAGAATGCTGCGGTGCGGGAACAGATTGAAGTTCTGGAACACCATGCCGATGCGCCGTACGCCGCGGCGTACCTGCGCACTGTTGGGATGGTCGGCGGCACTGATGAAGCTTTCGCCGAACAGCACGATCTCGCCCTGATCGATGCTTTCCAGGCCGTTGATGGTGCGGATCAGCGACGTCTTGCCCGAGCCGGACGGGCCGATGATCGACAGCACCTGGCCGCTGCCGACGTTCAGGTCGATGCCCTTGAGCACCTCATGGTCGCCATAGCGCTTGTGGATATTCTGCAATTGCAGGGCCGGCGCGGCCCCGGCGACGGCCTTCGTACGGGCTGCCGCGGCCAGCGCTGGCAAGCTCGCCCGCAGGCTGGCGGCGGCGCTGTCGATGAGGGTCCGAGGCTTGCGCTGGCTGAGGTCCAGATACTGTTCCAGGCGCTGCAACAGCCAGCCGAACAGACTGACGATCAGCACGTAGTACACCGCCACCGCGCCAAGGGTTTCCATCACCAGGAAGTTTTGCGCGTAGAGGCGCTGGCCCACCGTGAGGATCTCGGTCAGGGAAATCACCGAGATCAGCGACGTCAGCTTCACCACCGTGATGTATTCGTTGATCAGCGTCGGCAGCGAGATGCGGAAGGCCTGGGGAATCACGATCAGGCGTTGCAGCCCGAGCAGGCCGACGCCCAGGGCCCGGCCGGCCTCCTTCTGGCCCTTGGCGACCGAGATCAACCCGCCGCGATGAATCTCGGCCATGTAGGCCGCTTCCGTGACCACCAGGGCGAACAAGCCCGAATAGAACGGGTTCGACAGTACACGGCCGGTAACCGGAAACAGCTGAGGCAGGTTGTAGACGAACACCACCAGCACCAGCAGCGGGATACTGCGGAAGAACCAGATGTACACCACTGCCGGCAGACGGAACCAGGCCGCGCTCGACAGCTTGGCCGAGGCCAGGACAAAGCCCAGCAGCATGCCGATAAACCAGGCCAGGGCGCTGAGCTCGACCACCGTGACACAGGCCTGCCAGAAGGCCGGCATCGAGAACAGCGAGAAGAAATAGGGCCAATCGAATTGCATGGGAACCTCGGTGTGGCTGTATCGCAGGTTGCGGGGGATCCTTTGCATCCACTATCCCTGTAGGAGCCGGTTTGCCGGCGATGAGGCCCTCGAGCCTTGCATCGCCTGACCGGTCGCTATCGCCGGCAAGCCAGCTCCCACAGTTGATCGTTCCCACGCTCCGCGTGGGCATGCAGCCCGTGACGCTCCGCGTCACAAGCGCCGACGCGAGCGCCCGGCGAGGCATTCCCTTGCCGCGCGCGGGAACGATCAGGGCGGTTGTTACTCCGCCGCCTCCAGACTGTACTTGCTCAGGATCGCCGCATACTCGCCGCTCTTCTTCGTTTCCTCGAAGGCCTTGAGCAAGGCCTGGTACACCGCGTCATTGCCCTTCTTCACGAAGATCCCGAGGGTCTGCTGGTAGATCGGATGCTCGGTGGTCACTACCACCCGGCCCTTGGTCCGTTCGGCGATCATCTTCGCCGCGCCGGCAATCTCCACCTGCGCCTGGATATTGCTCGACAACAGCGCCTGGGTGACTTCCGGCGCCGACGGATATTCACTGACCGTGATCGCGCCCTTGCCCTTGGGCACGCAGTAATCGGTGGACAGCTTCTGGAACTGCGCGACCCAGGTCGTGCCCTGCTCCAGCCCGACCTTCAGCCCGCAGAGGTCTTCCGGAGTGGTCGGTTTCAGCGCGCTGTCCTTGGGCACCATGATTGCCGCGCCGGTCTTGGCGTAGGCAATCGTCATGGCCTGGGTCTGGCGCTCGGGAGTGATGTACATGCCGGAAATGATCGCGTCGAACTTGCCGGCATTGAGGCCCATGATCAGGCTCGGGAACTTGGTGTCGATAAATTCCGCCTTGCTGTCCATGTGCCTGGCCAGCGCCTGGGACAGCTCCGGATCGGAGCCGACCACGTTCTTCTCGGCGTCATAGGACTCGAACGGCGGGTAGGTGATTTCCATGCCGACTTTCAGTTGGCCGGGGGTGGCGGTCGCGGCGGCGAAAACGCTGCCGGCGCAGAGCAGGCCGGTGGCGACCAGGGTCAGGCGGGGGAGGTGCTTGAGCATGTGCGATAACTCCAGGATGAGAAGGTAAGCGGCAGGTTCAGGAAGGCTGCGCCTGGTTTTTCAAATGACCGAAGCTCGATGGCTTGCGGGCTTTTTCCGGCAGGGCGATCTCGCCGTTTTCCACGCGCTTGCGCAGGTACTGGTAGGTCTGCAGGGCCTGGCCATACATGTGTTCGCCGATGGCGATCTGTTCGTATTCCTGGCCGGCCCGGGCAAAGCTGGGCAGCGGCTGGATCAGGGTATGGAAGTCGCAGGCATAGAACAGCGGGAAGGAGTAGCGCTCCTCGCTCACGGTGCGCACGCGGTGGGCGGTGGCGACAAAGGTGCCGGCGGTCATCACTTCGAGCATGTCGCCGATGTTCACCACGAACGCGCCGGGAATCGGCGGCGCGTCGATCCACTGGCCCAGGTCGTTCATCACCTCCAGGCCGGGCTTGTCGGCCAGCAGGATGGTGAAACACTCGTAGTCGGTGTGGGCACCGATACCGGGGGCGTCCTGGGCGGCATCGTCGAACGGGTAGTGGATCAGTCGCAGCTTCGATGGCGGCCGGCTGACCAGGCTGTCGAAAGTGTTTTCCTCCAGCCCCAGGGCCAGGGCGAAACCGCCGAACAGCTTGCGCCCGAGGGCGAACACGGCGGCGTAGTAGGCCTGCACGGCTTCCTTGAAACCGGGCAATGACGGCCACTCGTTCGGCCCCAGCAGAGGCGTGCCGGCGAGCACCAGCGGATCGTCCGCCGGCACTTCGAAACCGATGTCGAAGGCTTCCTTGTGGTCCGGCTTGCCCTTGGCGTACACCTCTTCGCCCTCGGGCACGAAACCCTTGTGGCTCTTCGACGTGCCGATGTAGTGCTGCATCTTGGCTTCGAGCGGCTGGGCGAAGTAGTCCTTCGCCGCCTGGCGCAGGTTGGCGATCAGTTGCGGATCGATGCCGTGCTCGGTGATGTAGAGGAAGCCGACCTCGCTGGCGGCGGCCCCCAGTTGCTCGGCGACCGCCAGGCGATGCTCCAGCTCGACGCTGAACAGCCCGGCGATATTCACCACCGGAATGCTCTTGAAGTTGGCTTGGGCCGGACTGTTATGGCTGTTCTCAGGCATGACGCAAACACCTCACGGGTGGGTTGATTGGCTGAAGCGGTCGAAGTGCGCGCGTTCGGTCCCGGCCATCCAGACGTTCAGCGACCACAGGTCGGCGACCGGGACATTGGTGAAGGGCAGGTGATGCAGATAGCCGTCGGCGCCGAACTCCGGGGTCAGGGTGCTGACGGCATAGCCGCGGGCCTGCTGGGAACGCCAGATGCTTTCCCAGTGGGCCTGGTGGAAGGCCAGTTCGCGGGCGTATTCCGGGGCGCCGGGGTGTGGCACCTGAGGGCCCTGGTCATAGCCGACCCGGGCCTGGATATGGTGGACGCGTTCGACAAACGGCCCCAGGTCATCGGCCGGATCGTCCAGCAGGCGTTCGCAGGTGACGATCCAGTGGCTGATATCGCTGGTGAAGCGCAGGTCGGGCAGTTGGCGGATCAGTTCGAGGGTCAGCCAGGGGTTGAACAGCGAACGCGAGCGGTGGGTTTCGAAGCAGCAGGTCTGCCCCGATTGGCGAGCCAGGTCCATGGCCGCACCGAAGAATTCCACCTGTTGCGCCAGGGGCCAGCGGTCGTTGCCGGCCAGCACGTTGACGAAGCGCGGCTCCAGTTCGGCGGCCCAGGCCAGTTTCTGTTCGAGATCGCGCAGGTGCTCGGCGGGCGGCGCGGCCTGCTCGGGGAGCACGTCGTAGGCGGTGAAGACCGTGCTGATATAGCCCAGTCGATTGGCCCGCAGGAAGGCGGCGAACTCGGCGCGTTCCCGGGCCTGCAACGGCAGGCGCGCTTCCATGCCGTCGAAGCCGGCGCCCAGCAACTCGTCGAGTGCCTGGGCCTTGCTCGCGGTGTAGCCCCAGAGGGTGCGGAAAATCTCCAGTTTCATCGGTGAACCTCAACCAGACCTTGAGCTGCTCGAAGCACGCCACGGCACATGGCCAGGGCGGGCGGTTACGGCAGTAGCAAAAGGTTTCGTCGAGCCGGCTCTCTGTGGAGCCGGTCTCACCGCGAGGCGGGGAGGGATCAATCACGCTGGCGTCGATCTTAGACAGCCACGGACGCAGAGAAGAATAGGAAACCTCAAATCCATACTTCAGAGATTCATGAACTATTAGCCGGCTATCTACCGCCTTGGCTTGACGCTGGCAGGCCAGTGATATGCTATCGTTGCGGCATCATTCCTACATAGTTTCAAGAGAATCCCTGCATGAACGTGGCTGTCTGGACGACAGAGCGGTGGTTTGGCTGGAGACAGCTGGGGCTGTCCGCCATGCTCTGTTTGTTCACGCACTTGAGTAGTGCCCAGGACACCGTCGCCCCTGGCGCCGCCGACCAGCGCGCCCAGGCCGTCACCCAGGTGGTGCTCGGCATCCTCAGTTATGCGCGCTGGCCGGTGGAGCCCGCGCAGCTGCGCTTGTGCATCATCGGTCCCACCGAATACACCGACGACCTGGTCAAGGGCACCACCCAGGCCACCGGCCGGCCGGTGCTGGTGCAGCGCCTGCTGGCCGACAACGCCACCGTCGCCAGCGCCTGTGATGCGGTGTATATCGGCAAGCTCACCAGTGACGAACGCAGCCGCCTGTTCAACGCCCTCAACGGCCATGCCGTGCTGAGCATCAGCGAAGGTGGCGATCAATGTACCGTCGGCAGCCTGTTCTGCCTGCGCGTGGCGGACAGCCAGGTGTCGTTCGAGGTCAACCTGGATTCGGTGGCCCGCAGCGGCGTGCGCATTCACCCGAGTGTCCTGCAACTGTCCCGTCGTCGGGCCGCACAGCCATGATCGGTCTGCACAAGCCGGAAGTCCGCCGCAGCCTGCGCTCGGTGCTGGGGCGCGGGCACCTGATGGCGGCGCTGGCGGCGGTCGGGCTGGTCAGCGTGTCCCTGACCTTTCTCGGCGTGCTGGCGCTGCGGGTCTATGCCGATCACAACCTGCACCTGATCGCCCGCTCCATCAGCTACACCGTCGAGGCGGCGGTGGTGTTCAACGACAGCAGCGCGGCGACCGAAGCCCTCGACGTGATCGCCGCCACCGAGGAAGTGGCCGACGCCCAGGTGTTCACCGCCAACGGCCAGCGCCTGGCCCACTGGCAGCGACCGGAGACCGGTCTGATGTCGCAGTTGGAAACGCAATTGGCGCGGTCTCTGCTCGAACAACCCATCGAACTGCCGATCCTGCACCAAGACCGCGAAATCGGCAGCGTGCGCCTGACCGGCCATGGCGGCAGCATGCTGCGCTTCCTGCTCAGCGGGCTGGCGGGGATCCTGGTCTGCAGCGTGCTGGCCGCCTGGCTGGGCCTGTACCTGGCCCGCCGGTTGTTGCGCGGGATCATCGTTCCGCTGCGCAGCCTCGCCGAAGTGGCCCACGCGGCCCGCAGCGAGCGGGCCTTCGATCGTCGCGTGCCGGCGGCGGAGATCGTCGAGCTGGACAACCTCGGCACCGACTTCAATGCCCTGCTCGACGAACTGGAAGCCTGGCAGACCCACATCCAGAGCGAGAACGAATCCCTCGCCCACCAGGCCAGCCACGACAGCCTGACCGGCCTGCCCAACCGGGCGTTTTTCGAGGGCCGCCTGATGCGTGCCCTGCGCAATGGCGCCAAGCAGGGCGAGCGGGTCGGCGTGCTGTTTCTCGACAGCGACCGCTTCAAGCAGATCAACGACAACTTCGGCCATGCCGCGGGCGATGCGGTGCTGATGGCCGTGGCCACGCGGGTGCGGGCGCAGTTGCGCGAGGACGACCTGGTGGCGCGCCTGGGCGGTGACGAGTTCGCCGTGCTGCTGACACCGCTGCACGCGATCGAAGACGCCGAGCGCATCGCCGACAAGATCATCGCCAGCATGGAAATGCCGATTGCCGTGCCCGGTCAGGCCCAGGTCGTGACCTCCCTCAGTATCGGTATCGCCGTCTACCCCGATCATGGCACCAGCCCCGGCACCCTGCTCAATGCAGCCGATGCCGCGATGTACCAAGCCAAGCGCCTTTCCCGAGGCGGGCAACACACGGCGGAGTCGGAGCACTCCGCAGCCACTGTTCAGATCAGGAGTTGAACCCTTGTATACCTTTACCCAGCGTTCCCTGCGATTCTTCGGTGTCTTCCTGTTCACGGCGCTGCTGGCCCTGGCCGGCTGCCAGACCGCCCCGCAAAAAGGCCTGAGCCCGGCGCAGATCGCCGTGCTCAAGCAACAGGGGTTCGAACTGACGGACGAGGGCTGGGCCTTCGGCCTGTCGGGCAAGGTGTTGTTCGGCAGTGACCTGGAAGTACTGAACAAGGAAAGCCACGACATCGTCGAGCGCATCGCCAAGGCCCTGCTCGGCGTGGACATCCAGCGGGTGCGGGTCGACGGTCACACCGATGCGTCGGGCAAGGAAGCCTACAACGAACAGCTCTCCGTACGGCGCGCCAACAGCGTGGCGACGGTGCTGGAGCAGACCGGCATGAAGAAGGAAAACATCGAGATCCGTGGCCTGGGCAGCCGCGAGCCGGTGGCCTCCAACAGCACGGCCGCCGGTCGTACGGAGAACCGTCGGGTGTCGATCGTGGTGATTGCCGACTGAGTATCAGGCGCCTGACGATCTGGACACATTATGAAATAACATACGCCGCTCTTTCTCGAGTTGTACCCATGCGGGTATAAGTGATGGCCCTGCCAGGCAGGGGCGTCGACTGAGAGGAAGTTTGAATGGCAACTGTTCAATGGGTCAGTCGGGCAGCTTTGATCCCGTCCGTGTTATGGGACACCTGTTTCAACCATGTCGAAGGTCGCTGGTGGTACGAGGCGCTGGAGGCTAGCGGTCTCGATGACCAGTTCGAATTCGCCTATGCGGTGGTCGAGCGCGACGGCCAGCCCATCGGCCTGGCCCCGACCTTTATCATGGACGTGCCGATGGAACTGGTGGTGCCGCCACTGATCGCCAGGCTGATGCGGGTGATCCCGGCGTTGCGTTACCAGCGCACCCTGTTCGTCGGCTCGCCCTGTTCGGACGAAGGCGCGGTGGGCGTGATGCCCGGTTATTCCCTCGGCGATATCCTGCTGCCGCTGCAAGATGCGCTGACCCGCCGTGGCCATGAGAAAAAGGTCGCGATGACGGTCTGGAAGGACTTCGGCGAAGCCGAGAAGCCGGCGCTCGAAGCCCTCAGCCAGGCTCGCCGGTTGTTTCCCATGGTCAGCTTTCCCGGCACGACGGTCGAGTTGGCGGCGGGCGGTTTCGAGGGTTACCTCAAGGGGCTCAAGAGCCGTCATCGTTATCGCCTGAAAAAGAAGCTCAAGGACGGCCTGGCCCACGGCGCCCACGAAGTGCGGGTGCTGCAGCAACCGGACGAGCAGACCCTGGACGCGGTATTCGCGCTGTTCCAGCAGACCTACGAAAAGGGCAAGACCAAGTTCGAGCGTCTGAATATCGAGTTCTTCCGCCAGATCGCCGCCAAGCCCCAGTCCCACTTCATCCTGATGACCGATGCGCACAGCGGCAAGCTGGTGGCGTTCATGTTGTGCTTCCTGGTGGGCGACAAGGCCATCAACAAATTCATCGGCATCGACTATGCCGTGGGCATGCAGTCGCACCTGTACTTCCAGCTTTGGGAGCAGGCGGTGAAATGGGCCTGCGGTGTTGGCGCCACCCGCCTGGAAAGCGGCCAGACCGGCTACAGCGCCAAGCGCGAGGTCGGCCATCAACTGGTCCCGCTGGACTGCTACTGCCGGCACCGCAACCCATTGCTGCACCGCGTATTCGGCGCGGTGGCCAAGGGCATCAACTGGCAGAACCTGGATCCCGACCTGCGGCAGATGGCCGAGGCTGAATAGCACCGCGACCTGTGGGAGCGGGCCTGTCGGCGAAGAGGCCCGGAAGGCTTGCACCCTGTGGGAGCGGGCTTGCCCGCGAAAGCGGTGGTGGGGCTGGCATCGTCATCGCTGGCAAGCCAGCTCCTACAGGGTTCCAGGCTGGACGACAGTCCGTGGTGAGCCCCCATCCTGTGGGAGCGGGCTTGCCCGCGAAAGCGGTGGTGGGGCTGGTATCGTCATCGCTGGCAAGCCAGCTCCTACAGGGTTCCAGGCTGGACGACAGTCCGTGGTGAGCCCACATCCTGTGGGAGCGGGCTTGCCCGCGAAAGCGGCGGCGCGGCTGGCATCGTCATCGCTGGCAAGCCTCCAGGCTGGACGACAGTCCGTGGTGAGCCCCCCATCCTGTGGGAGCGGGCTTGCCCGCGAAAGCGGTGGTGCGGCTGGCATCGTCATCGCCGGCAAGCCAGCTCCTACAGGGTTCGTCACGATCGTTCCCACGCTCCGCGTGGGAATGCAGCCCGTGACGCTCTGCGTCACAAGAGCGGACGCAGAGCGTCCAGTAAGGCATCCCTTTGCCGCGCCTGGGAACGATCAGCCGTCACCGTAATGGCACCTGTTTCAGGGTGTAAAAGTGGCAGCTATTCGGCAGATCGCTGGACTATAGTTCGGCAGTCATCGACGAATCGGTGACCGGTCTTAGCCGACTGAAACTACTACGAAACGCAGAAGCGCCCTATGATATTGGCGCTTTTTGCTGTCTGGCTTTTTGTCATGGCGGCTGTGCGTGGGACACCCTCGGGTGTGCCGGGTTTCGTAATAGTCCCGGTCGGCTAACCCGCGTACAGCTGCCACCTTCGTTTGTTTAGCCGCAGATGTTGGTGACTCCATAACTATTACGGAGTTACACCATGACCAATTTCCGCCCGCTACAAAGCAATCTCACCCAAGTCCCCGTGCTCTACCTCAACCTCGACGCCCCGGTGCGCGATCTCTACGAGCTGGCCGTACAACGCATCAAGGCGGCTCGCGACCTGAGCCACAGCCTGACCTGCATGAGCATCGGCAATACCTGTGACCGTGACCTCTATCACTTTGCCGGCGCGGCCTATCTACTGTTGCAGGACGGTTGTGACGCCCTCGATGCGTTGCAGCGGCGGATCCCCGATCCCCAGCCCGACGCGTTGCGGGCCTGATGGGGTACACCCCAAAACGCTGAAAACGCCACCTGACTTGTAGGAGCCGGGCTTGCCCGCGAAGCTTTTAGCGATCTCAAGGGCCCCTTCGCGGCGATGCTGCGCCCCGACAAGCCCCGCTCCTACAGGGGCCCGCGCCCGGCCTTGCTGAGCGCCAGGCCTCAATGCGTGTTGTCGGTATCCGGCGTCCAGAATTCCTTGGGTTTAACGATATTCGTGAGCGTTTGTGGATCGCCATTGCGCTGTTTCGTGGAAACACCGTGCATTTATTTTTTTGATGTCCAGTGGTTATCGACGGGGCTAAATAAATCCCGCTGCAGAGGTTCTACACCAGCGAACTGCCAAGGGCTACACACACATCATCAAACGGGCTATAGTGTATGTACAAAAGTAAATACAGGATGTCCCATGCATTTTGAATGGGACGAGATCAAGAACCAGGCCAACATCCGTAAGCACGGCATTGACTTCAACGACGTGCCGGATATTTTCCAGCATCCAATGCTGGCCTTGCGTGATGATCGAACGGATTACGGTGAGGAGCGCTGGATCAGCATTGGATGGATCAAGATATTGCTTGGCGTGGTCGTCTATACCGAACGGCGGGGCGATGCGATCCGCATTATCTCTGCCCGAAAAGCTACCAAGCAGGAGGCCAAATACTATGCCGAAAGAATCGAAAACTGATTGGGAGCGCCTGGACAAGCTGAGCGACCAGGAAATCGATACCAGCGAAATTCCCGAACTGGGCGAAGACTTCTTCCGCCGCGCCGAATTGCGTGTGCCGGTGAAGCGGGCGGTCACCATCCGTCTGGACGCTGACGTGCTGGAGTGGTTCAAGGGGCAAGGTACCGGCTACCAGACGCGTATCAACCAGCTACTGCGCCAATATATGCAGGCTCATCAGAGCCGATAGGGCTAGCGCCCCACACCCACCCTCAATCGTGAAACACCATGCTCCGCGTCTCTCCCATCAGCAGCGCCTGGTTGCGCTCGGTCACTTCGCGGATGTAATCCCACAACAAGGTAATGCGCTTCAACTTGCGCAGGTCCTCCCGGCAGTACATCCAGAATTGTCGGGTGATGTTCACTTCGTCCGGCAGCACCGGTAGCAGGTTCGGGTCCTGGGCCGCGAGGAAGCAGGGCAGGATCGCCAGCGCGCGGCCCTGCTGCGCGGCGACGAACTGGGCGATCACGCTGGTGCTGCGCAGGTTGGCGGTGGCGCTGGGCAGGACGTTCGCCAGGTACAGCAGCTCGTTGCTGAAGGCCAGGTCGTCGACATAACTGACAAACCGATGCCGGCCCAGGTCGCTGGCGCGACGGATCGCCGGGTGCTGGTCCAGATACTCGCGGGTCGCGTACAACTGCAGGCGGTAGTCGCAGAGCTTGCAGCAGACATACGGCCCATGCTCCGGGCGCTCCAGGGCAATGACGATATCCGCCTCGCGCTTGGACAGGCTGATGAAGTGCGGCAGCGGCAGGATATCGACGGAGATCGCCGGGTACGCCTCGACGAAATGACTCAACTGCGGGGTGATGAAGAAACTGCCGAAGCCTTCCGTGCAACCCATGCGCACATGCCCGGAAAGCGCTACACCCGAGCCGGAAACCTGCTCGCAGGCCATGTGCAGGGTGCTTTCGATGGACTCGGCGTAGCCCAGCAGACGCTGGCCTTCGGCGGTCAGGACAAAGCCGTTGGTCCGCGACTTCTCGAACAGCAAGGTGCCGAGCGCCGCCTCCAGCGAACTGATGCGCCGCGACACCGTGGTGTAGTCCACCGCCAGGCGCTTGGCCGCGCTGCTGGCCTTGCGGGTACGAGCGACCTCGAGGAAAAACTTCAGGTCGTCCCAGTTCAATGAACCCAAAGACGTGATGTTTTTTTGCATGTTGGTCCGGTTTTTATGTGCGTTCTTATTAGAAGAATGCACATCTATACTCCAAAAACAGTCCAGTCACCATGCTCGGCGCTGCCTCGCCCGTCTCGGACCCTTGCACCAGGATTCGCCCCTACAATAATTCAGGAGACTTCCATGAACGTTTCTCTCAAGCCCGACGCTACCCTCAAGACCGCCAGGTTGCTGATCGACGGTGAATGGGTCGAATCCAGGACCAGCGAATGGCATGACATCGTCAATCCGGCGACCCAGGAAGTCCTGGCCAAGGTCCCGTTCGCCACCGCCGATGAAGTCGACGCCGCCATCGCCGCCGCGCACCGTGCCTTCCAGACCTGGAAGCTGACCCCGATCGGCGCGCGCATGCGCATCATGCTCAAGTTGCAGGCACTGATCCGCGAACACTCCAGGCGCATCGCCGTGGTCCTCAGCGCCGAGCAGGGCAAGACCATCGCCGACGCCGAGGGCGATATCTTCCGCGGCCTGGAAGTGGTGGAGCACGCCTGTTCCATCGGCACCCTGCAAATGGGCGAGTTCGCCGAGAACGTCGCCGGTGGTGTCGATACCTACACCCTGCGCCAACCCATCGGCGTCTGCGCCGGGATCACCCCGTTCAACTTCCCGGCGATGATTCCGCTGTGGATGTTCCCGATGGCGATCGCCTGCGGCAATACCTTCGTGCTCAAGCCTTCCGAGCAGGACCCGCTGTCGACGCTGCTGCTGGTGGAGCTGGCGCTGGAAGCCGGGGTTCCGCCGGGCGTGCTGAACGTGGTGCACGGCGGCAAGGACGTGGTGGACGCCTTGTGCACCCACAAGGACATCAAGGCGGTGTCCTTTGTCGGTTCGACCGCAGTCGGCACCCATGTCTATGACCTCGCCGGTCGTCACGGCAAGCGCGTACAGTCGATGATGGGCGCGAAGAACCATGCGGTGGTGCTGCCCGATGCCAACCGCGAACAGACCCTCAATGCCCTGGTCGGTGCCGGTTTCGGCGCGGCCGGCCAACGCTGCATGGCCACTTCGGTGGTGGTGCTGGTGGGCGCGGCGAAACAATGGCTGCCGGACCTCAAGGCCCTGGCGCAGAAACTCAAGGTCAACGCCGGCAGCGAGCCGGGCACCGATGTCGGCCCGCTGATTTCCAAGCGGGCGAAAGAGCGCGTGCTGGGCCTGATCGAAAGCGGCATCGAGGAAGGCGCCAAGCTCGAGCTGGACGGTCGCGACATCCAGGTGCCGGGCTTCGAGCATGGCAACTTCGTCGGCCCGACCCTGTTCTCCGGGGTGACCACCGACATGCAGATCTACACCCAGGAAATCTTCGGCCCGGTGCTGGTGGTGCTGGAAGTCGACACCCTCGACGAGGCGATTGCCCTGGTCAACGCCAATCCGTTCGGCAACGGCACCGGCCTGTTCACCCAGAGCGGCGCGTCGGCGCGCAAGTTCCAGAGTGAAATCGACATCGGCCAGGTGGGCATCAACATCCCGATCCCGGTGCCGGTACCGTTCTTCAGCTTCACCGGTTCGCGCGGTTCCAAGCTCGGCGACCTCGGCCCGTACGGCAAGCAGGTGGTGCAGTTCTACACTCAGACCAAGACCGTCACCAGTCGCTGGTTCGACGATGACAGCGTCAATCACGGTGTGAACACCACCATCAACCTGCGCTGAGGGAGGAACGGGCCATGAAGATCGCATTTATCGGACTGGGCAACATGGGCGCGCCGATGGCGCGCAACCTGATCAAGGCCGGGCACAGCCTGAATCTGTTCGACCTGAACAAGACCGTGCTGGAAGAGCTGGCGGCCCTTGGCGGGACCATCAGCGGCTCGCCGAAAGCCGCGGCCCAGGGCAGCGAGCTGGTGATCACCATGCTGCCGGCCGCCGCCCATGTGCGCAGTGTCTGGCTGGGCGAGGACGGCGTCCTGGCGGGTATCGCCAGCGGCGTGCCGGCGGTGGATTGCAGCACCATCGACCCGCAGACCGCCAAGGATGTCGCGGCCGCCGCGGCGAAACAGGGCGTGGCCATGGCTGATGCGCCGGTGTCCGGCGGTACCGGCGGTGCCGCGGCCGGGACCCTGACCTTCATGGTCGGCGCCTCCGTCGAACTGTTCGCCACCCTGCAGCCGGTGCTGGCGCAGATGGGCCGCAATATCGTCCATTGCGGCGAAGTCGGCACCGGGCAGATCGCCAAGATCTGCAACAACCTGCTGCTGGGCATTTCCATGGTCGGGGTCAGCGAAGCGATGGCCCTCGGTGCGGCGCTGGGCATCGACACCCAGGTGTTGGCCGGCGTGATCAACAGCTCCACCGGGCGCTGCTGGAGTTCCGACACCTACAATCCGTGGCCGGGGATCATCGAAACGGCGCCGGCTTCCCGGGGTTATACCGGTGGTTTCGGTGCCGAGCTGATGCTCAAGGACCTCGGCCTGGCCACCGAGGCCGGGCGCCAGGCCCACCAGCCGGTGGTGCTCGGTGCCGTGGCGCAGCAGCTTTACCAGGCCATGAGCCTGCGCGGCGAAGGCGGCAAGGACTTCTCGGCGATCATCAACAGCTATCGCAAACCCGAATAAGGGTTTTTTCCGGGGGCTCGCGTCGGGCGGGCCGCCGGTTTTTTCCGTGCATGGAATAAACGCCGCGTTCAAACGTTAACTGCTCAACACCCGACACTAAAGAGCACGTCATGCACTATCACTTCCGCTTGGCCGCCGATCAGGATGTCGACACCCTGGTCTGCCTGATCAATGCTGCGTATCGCCCCGGCGCCGACCTCAGCGGCTGGACCCACGAGGGCGCCATCCTCGACGGGCCGCGCATCGACGCCGGGCAACTGCGCGAATCCCTCGCCACCCCGGGCGTGGTCCTGCTGGTGATGGAAATCGACGATGTGCTCACCGCCTGTGTCGAGGTCCGGCACCAGGGCGACGATGCCTATATCGGCACCCTCGCCGTATTGCCCGGACAGCAGAACAGCGGCATCGGCAAGATGATGCTGGGCGCGGCCGAGGCCTATGCCATCGAACAGCTCAAGGCCACGCGGCTGGTGATGAGCGTGCTGTCGGGGCGCGTGGAACTGATCAATTTCTATGTGCGACGCGGTTATGTGCGCAGCGGCAAGCTGCAGGATTTTCCGCTGGACGCCGGAGTCGGGGTGCCGAAAGTGTCTAGACTGGTCCTGGAGACGCTCTACAAGACGGTGCCGCAAACCGCAGACGCGTGAATGTGCCGTGCCGCCAGGCAGCGGTATTGACCTGCCCCGAGACTCGATGTGGCCCCGTCCATGGATAAACCCGTACTGCCGTTCTCCTATGAACAACTGGACCATTGGGTCGCGTCGCTGCGCTCCCGGCTGGTCGACGAGGCCTTTGCCTGTGTGGTCGGCATCCTGCGTGGTGGGGCGCCGCTGGCGCTGATGGTGTCGCACACCACCGGGCTGGCACCGGCCTTCCTGCGCTATGAGCGTGGCAGTCGCACCGTCACCTGGGATTCTTCATTGCCGATGCCCGCGCCGGGCAGCAAGGTGCTGTTGTGCGAGGACATCGCCGGCGCCGGGCACACCCTCGCCGACTGTATCGAGTTCCTGCAAGGCCATGGCCTGACCCTGAAAACCATGACAGCGGGCTTCGACGACCTCAGCCGGATCCGTCCCGACTACAGCATCGATGGCCGGGGCGCCTTCCTGCTGTTTCCCTGGGAGCGCCATTCCCATACCGCCGAATACCGCGCCCGCTGGCAGGCCACCGGCGGCGGCCTGACCGGGCCGGTGGGTGAGGATCACGAATACGAAACCTACGGCATCGACCTCGATGGCATCCTGTTGCCCGATATCGCCCCGGAGCGTTATGCCGCCGACCTGCGCCGGGCGTTGCGCGAGCGAGACCACCAGGAACCCTTCGAGCGCCCGTCCTGGCTGGCCTTGTCACGGGTCAGGGCGATCATCACCGGGCGTCCGGAAATGGATCGCGAGCGCACCCGGCATTGGCTCGACCTTCACGGTTACGCCGGAATCACGCTGCTGATGCGCGATATCGCCACCTACGACGACAGCCCGGAACAGGTGGCTACCCACAAGGCCGCGGCGGCATTGCAGCAGGGCTGCACGCATTTTGTCGAAAGCGATGCGCAGCAGGCGATCCTGATTTCGACGCGCCTGCCGCTGCTGCGAGTGATCTGGTGGGATGCCCTGGTGCGCAGGGGGCGATTGATCGGTGCCCATGACTGGAGCCACGTCCCGCAGCGACAGGAAGACGCGCAACTGGCGTGAGAGAGGGGCGCCCCGGCGGGCAATGACGAGTAGAATTGCTACCTGGAATCGGTTTCGAGGTAGTGGTGGTGGATCTACAGCAGGGTTTTGTCCTGACCCGGCATTGGCGCGACACCCCTGCGGGGACGCAGGTCGAATTCTGGCTGGCCACCGATGACGGCCCGCGCCATGTTCGCCTGCCACCGCAACCCTCGGTCGCGTTTATCCCCGCTGCCCAGCGCGAGCGCGCCGAAAACCTGTTGCGCAACGAGCGTGGCGTCGAGCTGCGACCGCTGGAACTGCTGGATTTTCATCACCGCCCGGTGCTCGGCGTCTACTGCCAGCAGCACCGGCAGTTGATAAATATCGAGAAACTGCTGCGCTCGGCCGGCGTGGATGTCTACGAAGCCGATATTCGTCCGCCCGAGCGTTACCTGATGGAGCGCTTTATCACCGCGCCGGTGCAGTTCGGCGGCACGGCGAACGTCGATGGGCCGCTGCTCGACGCGCAGATGAAGCCGGCGCCGGACTATCGGCCACGGCTGCGGCTGGTATCCCTGGATATCGAGACCACCATGCAGGGCGAGTTGTATTCCATCGCCCTGGAAGGTTGCGGCGAACGCCAGGTGTACATGCTCGGGCCGGAAAACGGCGAAGCCGGCGAGCTGGATTTCAAGCTCGACTATCGCCAGAGCCGTGGCGAACTGCTCGAAGCCCTCAACGACTGGCTGGTCCGCCACGACCCCGATGCGATCATCGGCTGGAACCTGGTGCAGTTCGACCTGCGGGTCCTGCATGAACATGCCCAGCGCCTCAAGGTGCCGCTGCGCCTGGGGCGCGGCGGCGATGTCATGGGCTGGCGCGATAACGGCGCGCGCAACACCCACTATTTCGCGGCCGCCGCCGGGCGCCTGATCATCGACGGTATCGAGGCCCTGCGTTCGGCGACCTGGAGCTTTGCGTCGTTCAGCCTCGAATACGTGGCGCAGAACCTGCTGGGCGAGGGCAAGGCGATCGACAACCCCTATCAGCGCATGGACGAGATCGACCGCATGTTCGCCGAGGACAAGCCCGCCCTGGCGCGCTACAACCTCAAGGACTGCGAGCTGGTGACGCGGATCTTCGACAAGACCCAGTTGCTCACCTTCCTGCTCGAACGTGCCACCGTCACCGGCCTGCCGACCGACCGCAGCGGCGGCTCGGTGGCGGCCTTCACCCACCTGTACCTGCCGCTGATGCATCGCCAGGGGTTCGTCGCGCCCAATCTCGGCGAGCGCACGCCCGAAGCCAGCCCCGGCGGCTTTGTCATGGATTCTCGCCCGGGGCTGTACGAGTCGGTACTGGTGCTGGACTACAAGAGTCTCTATCCGTCGATCATCCGCACCTTCCTGATCGACCCGGTGGGCCTGATCGAGGGCCTGAAGCATCCCGATGACAGTGAGTCGGTGGCAGGTTTTCGTGGCGCGCGATTTTCCCGCACGCGGCATTGCCTGCCGGCGATTGTCGAGACGGTCTGGCAGGGGCGCGAGGCGGCCAAGCGCGAGCACAATGCGCCGCTGTCCCAGGCGCTGAAGATCATCATGAACGCTTTCTACGGGGTGCTCGGTTCCAGCGGTTGCCGTTTCTTCGATACCCGGCTGGCGTCGTCGATCACCTTGCGCGGCCACGAGATCATGCGCCGCACCCGGCAACTGATCGAGGCCCAGGGCTACACGGTGATCTATGGCGACACCGACTCAACCTTCGTCTGGCTCAAGCGCGCCCATGACCAGGAAGAGGCCGCGCGGATCGGCCGCGCGCTGGTGGCCGGGGTCAATGACTGGTGGCGCGAGCATCTGCACCAGGAGCATGGCCTGACCAGTGCCCTGGAGTTGCAGTTCGAAACCCACTTCAGCCGTTTCCTGATGCCGACCATCCGTGGCGCCGAGGAGGGCAGCAAGAAGCGCTATGCCGGGTTGGTCACGCGGGCCGACGGCAGCGAGGAAATGGTCTACAAGGGCCTGGAAACCGTGCGCAGCGACTGGTCGCCGCTGGCCCAGGAGTTCCAGCAGGAACTGTATCTGCGCATCTTCAATCGCCAGCCCTACCAGGACTATGTGCGCGACTATGTGCGACGCACCCTGGCGGGCGAACTGGACCCGCTGCTGGTATACCGCAAGCGCCTGCGCCGGCAACTGGGCGACTATCAGCGCAATGTCCCGCCCCATGTGCGGGCGGCGCGGCTGGCCGATGAGTACAACGATGCCCAGGGGCGTCCACGGCAATACCAGAGCGGTGGCTGGATCAGCTACGTGATCAGCCTGGCCGGGCCGGAACCGCTGGAGGTCCGGCGCGCGCCGATCGACTACGACCACTACATCACCCGGCAATTGCAGCCGGTGGCGGATGCGATCCTGCCGTTCGTGCAGGACGATTTCAGCACCCTGATCGGCGGCCAGCTCGGGTTGTTCTGACGGGCCCTCGATCAAGGTGATGTTCGTGTATTGCAATGTATCTGGCCCCGTCCGCGATACGTGCTGACTTCCGCGACCCGGCTGGCGAACACATTCGAGATACCTCAAGGGCGTTCAATAGGTTCCAGGGAGACAGACAGCTCTGACTCCAGCCCATCGAATCGAACCTTGAGGAAATCATCATGAAACTGAAAGCCTTCATTGCCTCCGGCCTGTTCTGCGCCCTGAGCGTTCTCGCCGTGATCGCGCCGGTCCAGGCCGCCAGCCAATCCGCCAGCGCCAAGCCGGATATCCAGCGGGTACTGTCGGTGGTGACCGACGCCACGGGTGGCTGCGGCGTGGTCAACGCCCACATGACCTACCTGGACTCCCACGGCGAGCAGCACACCCTCGACTACGGCAAGTTCGCCAACAACTGCAACCTGGGCAGCTGATCCCCTGGTGATCACGTTTGTGCCCGACCTCCCTCTCGCCTGAAACCGTGCCGTACCCCGCTCGGTTCCAGGCTCGCCTCTGTCTGGTGACGCCATGCTGCTTATCGCTTTTCTGGGCGGGATACTGACGGTCCTCAGCCCTTGTATCCTGCCGGTTGTACCTTTTCTCTTCGCCCGCGCGGACCGCTCGCGCGCGTCGGTCGTGCTGACGCTGGTCGGCATGGTGCTGACCTTCGCGCTGGTTTCCAGCCTGGCCGTGGTCAGCAGCGAATGGGTGATCCAGGCCAACAATGCCGGACGCCAACTGGCCCTGGTGGTGATGGTGCTGTTCGCCCTGTCGCTGATTTCCGCCCGCGCCGGTGCCTGGCTGTCACGGCCATTCGTCATGCTGGGCAATCGCATCGACCCGGCGGCCCGCCAGTTGTCCGGCCCCTTGGCTTCGCTGCTGGTGGGTGTGGCCACGGGATTGCTGTGGGCGCCATGTGCCGGCCCGATCCTGGGCGTCATTCTTACCAGCGCGATGCTGCAAGGCGCCAATGCGCAGACCAGCCTGTTGCTGCTGGCCTATGGATTGGGCAGTGCGCTGTCCCTGGGCACGCTGATTTTCGCCGGGCGCGGGCTGGTCAACCGGCTTCGCCCGTCGATTCCGGTGACCGGCTGGTTGCGGCGTGGCGCCGGTGTGGCGGTGCTGTTGTCGGCGGTGGTGATTTCCACCGGCGCGGATAACACGCTGCTGGCCGGCACCTCGTCCCAGGGCGCCGCCACGGTGGAGCAGAACCTGCTGAAGCAGATTCCCCGGGCCATCGACTATGTGATCAGCAAGGCCAATGCCGCCACGGCGGTCGACCTGGAGCCCAAGGGCGCCATGCCGTCGCTGGCGGGTGCGGTGGAATGGTTGAACTCGCCGCCGCTGGATCGCGAGTCCCTGCGCGGCAAGGTGGTGCTGGTGGACTTCTGGACCTTCGACTGCATCAACTGCCTGCATACCCTGCCGTATGTGAACAGCTGGGCGAAGAAGTACGAGAAGGACGGACTGGTGGTGATCGGCGTGCATACGCCCGAGTACGCCTTCGAGAAGATCCTCGGCAATGTGCGCCAGCAGGTGATGAAGCTCGGTATCGGTTACCCGGTGGCCATCGACAACGACTACAGGATCTGGCGTGCTTTCGACAACCAGTACTGGCCGGCCCATTACCTGATCGATGCCAAGGGGCAGGTGCGCTACAGCCATTTCGGCGAGGGTCGTTATGACGAACAGGAGCAAGTGATCCAGACCTTGCTGCAGGAAGCCAAGGGCGTTGTGCCAGCGGGTAACGCCGGCTGAGATTCAAGTCCGGGCCACCCAGGCCGCAAAACCCCTGGCCGGGTTTTGCGGCTTTTTCGTGGGCGCCGGCTTGCCGGCAATGACGTGTGATCGATCGTTCCCACGCTTTGCGTGGGAATGCCCCTCTGGACGCTCTGCGTCCGCTCTTGTGACGCGGAGCGTCACGGGCTGCATTCCCACGGGGACCGTGGGAACGATCACGGTGTGTTCCGGTTTGAGGGCGTGTCTTTCGGTCGGCCATGAAAAAGCCCCGGTCGGATGAGCGGGGCTTTTTCTCGAGGAACCGTTCAGCGCGTTGCAGGCTTCAGACACGGCGATCAGCGTGATGATCGGCATCGCCGGCAGCCAGGCGACGTTCCAGCAAACGATCGGAACCGCCTTCAGCGACACGACGTTCCAGCAAACGATCGGAACCACCTTCAGCGACACGGCGTTCCAGCAGACGATCGGAACCGCCTTCGGCGACACGACGCTCCAGCAGACGATCGGAACCGCCTTCGGCGACACGGCGCTCCAGCAAGCGATCGGAACCACCTTCCGCCAGTTGCTGCTGGTTGACGTGGCTGAATTCGACGGCCGGGACATTGGCCGAAGCGACATTGGACAGGCCGAGGCCGCCGGCCAGTGCCAGGGCGAGGGTCAGGGAAACGGTCGGGAACTTGAACATGGGGTGAGACTCCTGCGTTGTGGGTAAGACTCACGGGGTATGAGTCGAGGGCCTGGATCGGCGTTGCCGATCGACAGGCCCATTTCAACGCGGGGGTGTATCCGCCGTGTGTCGCCGGCGGACGACAACGTGCCTCAGTGTATGGCGGGGGACTGCGTACACAGTCTGATACGTGGCTCAGATCGAGAAGCGTGCCACCAGCCCGTGCATGTCCGCCGCCAGGCGCGACAACTCGGCACTCGCCACCGAAGTCTGCTGGGCACCGCTGGCGCTGTGCATCGACAGGTCGCGGATGCTGCTCAGGTTGCGGTCCACGGTGCGCGCCACTTCGGCCTGTTCTTCGGAACCGGCGGCAATGCGCAGGTTCATGTCGTTGATCTGGCCGATGGCGCCGGCGATCTCCGTTAGGGCCGCGCCGGCCTCATGGGCGATGCGCAAGGTGTCGCGGGCTTCCTCGCAACTGTCCTGCATGGCCCGGGTCACCTGCTCGGTGCCCTGGCGGATACGCTCGATGATCTGGGCGATTTCCCCGGTCGATTGCTGCGTGCGCCCGGCCAGGGCACGGACCTCATCGGCCACCACGGCAAAGCCGCGGCCCTGTTCGCCGGCCCGCGCCGCCTCGATGGCGGCGTTCAGGGCCAGCAGGTTGGTCTGCTCGGCGATGGTGCGAATCACCTCCAGGACCTGGCTGATATCCTGGGATTGGGTCGCCAGCTGCTGCACATCGCTGCTGGTGTTCTGCACCGTCGAGCTGAGTTTCTCGATGGCGACGACGGTGTGCATGACCCGGTCCGCACCGGTCTGGCTCGACTCGCCCGAGGAGCGCGCCGCCGTCGATGCCGAGGCGGCATTGCGCGCTACGTCGTTGACCGCCACGGTCATCTGGTTCACCGCCGTGGCCGCCTGTTCGATCTCCTGGTTCTGCCGTTGCAGGCCGCGACTGGATTCGCCGGTCACCGCGCTCATTTCTTCCGCGGCCGAGGCCAGTTGGGTCGACGAGTCGCCGATCAGGCGGATCGTGTCGCGCAGGTTGCCCTGCATGGTCCGCGCCGATTGCAGCAGGGCCGAGAGTTCGTCCTTGCCTTCGATGACGATCTCGCTGCGCAGGTCGCCGCGGGCAATGGTGTCGTTGATCGACAGGGCGTATTTCAACGGCACGGTGATGCTGCGGGTGAAGCGGTACGCCAGGGCCAGGGTGGCCAGCGAGGCGAAGATGATCATGGCAATGGTGAAGTCGAGGCTGACGTTGTAGGTGTGGGCCGAGTCGAGCCCGGACTGCCTGGCCTTGTCGATATTCAACTGCACCAACTGGTCGATGGCCTGCTGCATCAGCTTGTTCAGGGGCACTTGCTCATCCAGCAGCAACGCGCCTTCGGCGTACTGCCCCTTCTGGCTGAAGTCGATGCAACTGTCGGCCAAACGGGTCAGGCGCTGGATGCCGTCGCTGACCACCTTGAACAACTGCTGCTCGTGCTCGTCGCTGATATAGGCGCTGTAGTCCTGCAACTGGCCGAGGAGGGTGGCGCGAAACGCACGGATATTCTCGATGGTGGTGTCCCGAGTCGACGCATTGGACTGGGCGATCAGCCGGCGGCTTTCCAGCAGCAGCTTCAAGGCGGTCGAGTTGACCCGGTCGGCGGCGATGACGCTGGCCATCGAGCGTTCCTCGAGCTGGGCCGCCAGGGTGCGGATGGCGCTCATGTTCCACAGGGAAACCAGGCCCAGCACGATCAACAGCGAAGTAATGACAGCGAAACTCAGTGCGGAACGTACGGGGATCTTCAGATTCCTCAACAGCATGACAACCGGCTCCTGGATTCCGCCAAGTGAAAGTGGGTGTTACGAAAGGCTTCGATGATGGCACGAGAGCTTTGCCGTTTCAGAGCGGTGTTCATTGAATTAACTAATGCCTTCCATAGTTTTTCCCGTGGTTTTGCCGGGGGCGCGAGGCCCAGTGGCCGGGGCTGACAGCCTGCCCATGTCCCCCATAAAGGGGGCAGTGGCGGCCATGCCCAGCGGATGCCCGTCAATGTTCATTGGTTGTTCTCCGGGCATCACGGGCGTACCGTGGCGCAGACCGCATAAGGGGGCCTGCCTGGGTGGTGGTGGCTTCGCCGATGAAAAAACCGGCTCGTTCGCAGGTGAGTGGTTCGCCGGGCGAAATGAGTTCCATGAAAAATCATCATTGCACTTGCGGTATCGATCACATGACATCTCTAGTGCTGGCACTCTAAAGTTTGTAATGCCAGTGCTTTGACATTGCCGGGGCTTTCAGGAGTATTTTGTCCATTGCCCGGTATTTGAACTTCAGTGTTCGAAAACGGGGCAGGGGAGAATAACTCGCACTGGCATCTGTCGATGTAAGATTACGGTTGACAGGCATAAGTACGAATGTATTCTTTCGCCCACTACCGGGAACCACTCTGCTTTGCCGGCCTCAGTTATCGTGGGATGCCGATCTTTATCGGTCAATGGAGCGTGAATGATAAGGTGGCCTTTCAAACGTTTGTACGAATCGTTCAAAGAAGATATTTCAGGTTTTTTGTGCGCGTGCTCTTATTTTAATGCCCTGTTAATAGCGCCGGTTTCCGAATAGTGTTAGCGGAAAAGCGAACTTGCTGAATATCAGTACTCGTCGGTTCTGTTTCAAGTATAGGGCAATCATGTTGTCTTAAATAAGCGGCTTGCCAATTTTTGGGCGCACTAAGCCTGTCCTGATGTTTTTTTGGCGTTGTGGAAAATAAAAACATAATGGATTTTTCTGCTCGGTAAGTTGTTCCGAGTGCGGGGTTCTGTTCGCAACAGCTGCCGGTGCGATGCAAATGTCACCAGGTGGTTACAAAGGAAGCGACGGCCTCGCCTGGCGGGGAATTTAATAGAGCGGACCGATCTGGAGATCGTAGATGGGTGTGTACGATTGCTTTGATTGTGAGCTTGACTCCGAGAAGGAGATTCCCAATATAAAGATCATTGCGCAAAGCACGTCTCAGCTGGGCATCGACCTGCTGCTCTCGGGTGAGACGGGGACGGGCAAGGATACCCTGGCCCAGCGGATCCACGGGCTTTCCGGCCGTAGCGGTCCCTTTGTGGCGATGAACTGCGCGGCGATTCCCGAATCCCTCGCCGAGAGCGAATTGTTCGGGGTGGTCAGCGGCGCCTTTACCGGGGCCAGCCGGTCGCGCATGGGCTACATCGAGGCGGCCCAGGGCGGCACGCTCTATCTCGACGAGATCGACAGCATGCCGTTGAGCCTGCAGGCCAAGCTGCTGCGTGTGCTCGAGGTGCGGGCCATCGAGCGCCTGGGGTCGACCACCGTGATCCCCCTGGACCTGTGCGTGATCGCCTCGGCGCAGCGGCCCCTGGGGAAGATGGTCGAGGACGGGCTGTTTCGTCGCGACCTGTACTTTCGCCTCAATGTCCTGACCATCCAGTTGCCGGCATTGCGTGAGCGTCGCGAGCAGATCATCCCGCTGTTTTCCAAGTTCGTCAGTGCCGCCACCCGCGATCTCGGACGGGGCCAGAAGCCGTTGAACGCCTCGCTGGCGCAGATGCTGCTCAGCCATTCCTGGCCGGGCAATATCCGTGAGCTGAAGTCGGCGGCCAAGCGCTTTGTGCTGGGGTTCCCGCTGCTGGGCGGCGATGCGCCGGACGATGTCGAGGGGCAGACCCTCAAGGCGCAGATGCGGGTGATCGAACGCACGCTGATCCAGGAGGCGCTCAAGCGCCACGGCCAGTCCGTCGATGCGGTCAGCATGGAGCTGGGCGTGCCGCGGCGGACCCTGTACCACCGGATCAAGACCCTGGATATTTTCCTGAAGAACGATGGCCTGGAAAAAAAGATGGAACTCAAATCGCTGGGGGTTCCACTCATGGATATCCCGCACTGACGTGGGTGAACAATCAGGAGTTGTAGAAGATTATGAAACTTCCAGGTATCGGCGGTATGGTGAATTCGGCGGTCAATGGTTTCAACTCTGTCAAGGAAACCGCCAACTCTATCCAGGGTAACGCGCAAAACCAGTCAGCGGCGGCGGATTTGTCCGGTGGCGGCAAGGCCGCCGACGCACAGATGAAGATGATGCAGATGCAGGACGAGCAGTCCGCGCGCAATATCATGTTGCAAGGCCAGGCCGCGATGCAGACCGAGCAGCGCAACACTCTGCAGGCCATCAGCTCCGCTCAGACCGACGCCGCGAACAAGGAAATCTCGAACGTGGCGCAAACCGCCAAGGGCATCAGCTATTAATCATCCCCCGGCCCCCTGATTGTTCAGGGGGCATTGTGATCGTTAGCGAGATTCTTCCATGTTAAATTCTGTTTCCAGCTCTGCCGGTGCATTCGGGCGGATAGGCACTGTCATTCCGTCAGCTTCAACTTCGGACGCTTCCGGTTCGCCCCAGACCCTCAAGGGCGTTATCGAAAAGTTAAGCAATGCCTTAATGTCAGGAGGCCATCTTTCCACCGATTCGCCGTTGGGGAAAATGGTTGAACAGCAACTAAAGAAAGATAATCCGCTGGCGGCATTAATGGGCAACAGCGATAGCGGTGCAGTTAAAAAAGCATTGGGCGAAGTTATCAAGGACAAGCTGGGCAGCAACTTCGGTGCTGCCGCCGACGCCGGAATCGGTGGCGGGCAGGGCGGTCCGGACCTGTTGTCGCAGGTCATGAACGGCCTGAGCAAGTCGATCCTGGATCACGCCCTGACCGACAAGGGTGACGGCTCGACCTTTTCCAACGCCGACAAACCGGTCCTGCAACAGGTCGCCGACTACATGGACAAGAACAAGGCGCTGTTCGGCGCGCCTGATTCCGGCTCATGGAGCAAGGAGCTGGACGAGGACAACTACCTCGACAAGGGCGAAACGGCGAAATTCAGGGCGGCGCTCGACCAGATTTCCCAGCAGTTGGACGGGGGCGACGCTGGCGATGCCTCGACCCAGCCGGCCAATGCCGGTGGCCTGGGCAGCCCGCAGGGCTCGTCCGATGGCGGCGGTCTCGGTGGCCCGCAAGAGGATCTGTCCGGCAACGGCGGCCTCGGCACCCCACAGCAGGAGCCTGCCGACAACGGCGGCCTGGGCAGTCCCCAGCAAGCGTCGCCACGTGGTGATCTGGCCAAGGTCGTCAACAGCCTCGAAGACCAGTTGGCGAAATTGATGGGCGCGAAGAATCCGATGGATATCTTCAAGCAGGGCCTGGAGATGGGCCTGGGCCTGGCCAGTGGCTTGCAGTCCGGTGGCCTGGGGCATCATCTGCAGCAGCATGACCTGCAGAACTCCGCTGCCCAGGCTGCGCAAAACATCCTCGACGTGATGACCAGCAGCCTGGGCTGATGCCCGGTTCGCTGTGGCGTTATTCCACCATTCGACACTGTCTGCCGGAGAAGTCCCGTGAGCCTAGCCCCCATCCACTCCTTCAAGGGTTTGCCCGTCGACCATGAGCAGGGGCTGGTTTCCGGGCCCGCGCAGGCGGATGTCGACCTGTTCAACAACGCCATGCGTCAGGACCACGGGGTCTCCGGACACCTGGCCGACGGCATGGTCAATGCCATTTCCGACCGCCTGCAGTCCCAGGGACGTCTGTCCGAGCAGGCCATGCGGGCGATGAAGGTCGCCGCCGGTTCGGCCGATCCGATGGACGTGGTCAAGATGAGCCGCTCCCTGTCCCAGTACTCCCTGCAGATGGCGATGACCACCAAGGTGGTGAGCAAGGGTGCCCAGGCACTCGACAAGCTCACCAACCTGCAATAGGACCGCGTGTGAGATCGCTCTGGCCGCTCCTGCTGTTGTGCCTGTCGCTGCTCGCCGGCTGCAGCGATGAAAGCAAGCTCTTCGGTGGCCTGTCCGAGCAGGATGCCAACGAGGTGATCGCGCAACTGGCCGACCAGCATATCGAGGCGCACAAACAGGCGGAGAAGGTCGGCGTGACGGTGATCGTCTCCAGTCACGACATCAATCGCGCGGTGCGTGTCCTCGACGCGGCGGGCCTGCCGCGGCGGACCCGCACCAGCCTGGGGGAAATCTTCAAGAAGGAAGGGGTGATCTCCACGCCGCTTGAAGAGCGGGCACGCTACATCTACGCCTTGTCCCAGGAACTGGAGTCGACCCTGTCGCAGATCGACGGGGTGGTCGTGGCCCGGGTGCATGTGGTGCTGCCCGAACGCATCGCGCCGGGCGAACCGGTGCAGCCGGCCTCGGCGGCGGTGTTTATCAAGCACACCTCGGCGCTGGACCCGGACAGTGTGCGCGGGCGTATCCAGCAGATGGTCGCCAGCAGCATTCCCGGGATGTCCCAGGAAACCCTGAACTCGAAGAAATTCGCCATCGTCTTCGTGCCAGCGGTGGAGTTCGAAGACAAACAGAAACTGGTGGCGTTCGGGCCGTTCCTGGTGGACAGCCGCGACCAGGGCTTCTGGAACTCGGCGCTGCTCGTGGCAGTGGCCGGCGTCTTGCTGTTGCTGCTGCTGATCGTCCTGATCCTGCGGGCCGACTGGCGCCAGGCGCTGCTGGGGCGCTTGCTTCCCGGTCGGCGCAACGCCTCCCGGTACCCGGCGCGGCTGTGAGCGAACTCGACTGGGTGAACTGGTGGTGTTGCACCTGGCGCTGGGCCCATCCCGACTGGCGCCTGCGACTCCTCGCGGCACGCGGGCTGGATGCCGGCCACGCCGCGGCCCTGGCCGGCAGCCGACACGGTGAACTGCTGGAGGCGCTGGGGGTGATGCCCAGCCAGCCGCCGCCTGTCGATGCCGATGTCGCGTTGTGGTTGTCCCTGACCGCCGAGCAGCGCGAGCAGGCGCTGTTGCTCGCCAGGTCGATCTGCTGCGCGCCGCTCCCGCACCAGCCCACGGTTCCCGAACGTCACGGGCAATGGTGCCGCAGCCTGGCGAAAGCCCTGCGCCCTGGCCTGTGGCTCGATCAGCCGACGGTGGACGCACGGGTGTTGCTGGCCAGCTGGCTGGGCGCGCCGTTCTGGTCACGCCTGCGCCTGGCCTGGGCGCCGGATGAGCAGCTGGAGCCGCTGGCGGATCTGCCACGGCAGAAACTCGATACCCTCTGGCGCGCCATACTCTGGCGGGTCGGAACCCCATGAGCCGCCCCTGGAGCCCGTTATCGTGCTGAGTCTCAGACGCTTGTCCCTCGGCGCCTCGGCGCTGCCACACTCGCCCATCGTGCGCCTGGAACAACTGGCCCAGGCGCAGGAAGCCACGGATGTCCTGGCGGCGGCCCGGGCAGAGGCCGAGCGTTTGCTGGCGGACGCCCGCGAACAATGCCAGCGCTATCTTGACCAGGCCCTCGGCCAGTTCTGGGAACAGGCCAATGATTTTCTCCAGGCCCTCGACAGCGAGCGCGAAGCCTTGCACCAGGAAGTGCTGGTGTCGGCCGAGAGCGTGCTGGTCGCCGCCATGACCCGCCTGTTTGGCGAAACCGGTCCCGCCGAGCGGGTCCGCGCCCTGGTCGGCCACCTCGCGGGCAGTCAGCGCCAGGCGGTGAGTGCGGTGCTCAGTTGTTCCCCCGGGCTGTTCGACGAGGTCCAGGCCTGGTTGGCTAGCAGTCGCTTCGCGCAGCTCTGGCAACTGCGCGAAGACGCCTTTCTCGGGCCCCAGGCGCTGCGCCTGAGCAGCGACACCGGGACCTTCGAGCTGGATTGGGAAGGCCTGGTGCGTTGCCTGTCGCTGCGCGGTGAATGACAGCGGGTGCGCCTGGCGGTCATCGGCCGTGGAAAAAGTGGAACCCACTGGCGGCTTTGCTCCACTCACAGGCATCACCTCGCTGGAGCGACCTCGATGATCAGTTTCAAAGCCTTGCAACATCGCCTCGATCACTCGTTTACCCACAACCAGACCGGCACCGATGACGCCGCCATGGCCGCCGCCGAAAGCGGTTCGGTGGAGGACATGATGGCGTTTACCGATGCGGCGCAGAAAATGGCCACCGCCACTTCGGTGATGAGCGAAGGGCTGCGCGCCCAACATGGCCTGACAAAGTCGATCATCGATGGAATTCAGTGATTTTACGGCGATCGTCGTCCAGTGGTGCGAGCAGTCTTCCGGCACCCCGCTGGACTGCTGGATCGATGATGCGAACGCCCGGCTCGTCGCCATCGAAGGCGGCGTGCGCTGCAGTATCGATGTGCTGGATCCCTATGATGCGGCCGACCCGGAACGGGTGACGGCACTCCTGAACCAGGGGGCGGCCAGCGTGGCCTGCCACTGCGAGGGCGCATTGGCCATCGATCCCGACAGCCATTGCCTGGTCCTGGTCAGTTGGCAGCCACGGCCGTGTCCGCCGCAACGCCTGCTCGAACGCCTGGAGAACCTGGCCAACCAACGGGCGGCGATGCTCAGCCTGTTGCGCACCACCCTCGACAGCCTGGCGGCCAGCGCCTCCGGGCGTCCGACCCTTCACAGCTGGCAGCCGGGAGTCTGAAATGCGCAAGGTTGCCTGGTGGTTACCGTGGTTGTTGATGTGGGCCGGTGCCCCGGCCCTGGCGGTGGTTCCGCCGGCGTGGAAACATACGGCGTATGCCTATGACGCCAAGCAGGCTGATGTGGCGACGACCCTGGAGGACTTTGCCCGGGAATTCGGCATCGGCCTGGAAATGGGCCCGCTGGACGGCGTGGTCGACGGTCGTATCCGCGCCGCCAGTCCCCAGGCCTTTCTCGATCGGCTGGGGCAGGAGCATCACTTCCAGTGGTTCGTGTACAACGAAACGCTGTATGTCAGTCCGACCGACCAGCAGACCTCGGCCCGTATCGAGGTGTCCCAGGATGCGGCGGATGACCTCAAGAGCGCACTGACCGATGTCGGCCTGCTCGATCCGCGTTTCGGCTGGGGCGCCTTGCCCGACGAGGGCGTGGTGCTGGTCAGCGGACCGCCGCGCTACGTCGAGATGATTCGCGAGTACAGCCGCAAGGTCGACACCCCGGACGAAAAACAGGATGTCGTGGTGCTGCCGCTGCGTTACGCCAACGCCGCCGACCGCACCATCCGCTACCGCGACCAGCAACTAACGGTGGCCGGCGTGGCGACCATTCTCCAGGACCTGCTGGAAAGTCGTGCACGGGGAGACACGGTGAACGCCGCCAACCTCTTGCAGGGTGCGGGCCTGGGCGGCGGCCAGGGCAGCAATCCCTACGGTGCCTCGTCGACCCTGCTCGGCGGCCTGGATAACGACAGCCTCCAGCAAGGCCTGGACCGGGTCCTGGCCAACACCACCGCTGGCGCCAAGAACAGCCATGGCGGCACGCCCGGCGGCAGCAAGTCGCGGATCCGCGTCAGCGCCGATGTGCGCAACAACGCCGTGCTGATCTATGACCTGCCCAAGCGCAAGGCCTTGTACCAGGAACTGGTCAAGCAGCTCGACCAGCCGCGCAACCTGATCGAGATCGACGCGGTGATCCTCGACATCAACCGCGATGACCTGGCCGAACTCTCCAGCAGCTGGAACGTCTGGGCCGGCGGTACCAATGTCAGCGGTTCGCTGCTCGATTCGGGGGCGACCCTGTCGGCGGAAAACTCCGGGCGGTTCGCCCTGGCGGTGCATGCGCTGGAGGCCAGGGGCGCCGCGACCGTGGTGGGCAACCCGTCGATCCTGACCCTGGAAAACCAGCCGGCGGTCATCGACTTCAGCCGCACCGAGTACATCACCGCCACCGGTGAGCGGGTCGCCGATATCCAGCCGATCACCGCCGGTACCAGCCTGCAGGTGATCCCGCGCTCGCTGAACGGCAATGGCAAGTCGCAGGTGCAGTTGATCCTCGATATCGAGGACGGGCAGATCGACCAGTCGGTGCTCAATGTCACCCAGCCCAGCGTGCGCAAGGGCAACGTCAGCACCCAGGCGATCGTTGCCGAGCGTGGTTCGCTGGTGGTCGGCGGGTTTCACGGCCTGGAGTCCAACGACAAGATCAGCCGGATTCCCTGGCTCAGCGATATCCCGGTGATCGGCAAGGTGCTGTTCACCTCCACCAGCCATCGCACCACCAAGCGCGAGCGGTTGTTCATTCTCACGCCGCGGCTGATCGGCGACCAGGTCGACCCGGCGCGGTATGTCGAGAACGGCAACCCCGACGATATCGACGCCGCCGGCCAGCGCATCGACAAGCGCCGCAGCGAGGCGCAGCCGACGCGGATCCAGGTGCAGAACACCTTTACCCAGTTGCTCGACGGCCTGCAGCCGAGCGGCTTCAGCAGCGGCGGCGCCTTGCCGTTCGTGCCGGACAGTCTCTGCGATTCCGGCGGTGGCCTGGTCATCGACCGCCAGCGCGCCCAGTGGTACGGCCACAAGACCTGGGGCGTGGCGGTGGTGGTGGCGCGCAATACCGGGACCCAGCCGGTGCGTGTCGACGAGAGCGGCTGTGGCGGGCGCTGGGTGCTCGGGGTCGCGGCCTGGCCCCATGCCTGGTTGCAACCGGGAGAGGAAAGCGAAGTGTTCATCGCCCTGCGCCAGCCCAGGGCCGCCCAGGGCAATGCCCAGGTCCGCGCTTCACTGCTCAAGGGAGCGAAACCATGAACAAGTTGATCTGTCTCGCGCTGGCGGGACTGGGGGTCATGCTGGCCGGCTGCAGTACCGCGCCGCCGCCGGTGGGTTGTACGGGCCTGGCGTGCAGCCGGCCGGATTCCACCGATCGCAGCCTGGTGATCTGGTGGCCCGAGGAGATGCGCCACGGTCTGGAAGGCCCCGAACGAGTACTCGATTTTACAGTCGTGCCATTGAAGGACTAAGCGTCATGATTCGCGTTTCCGGTAAGGCGGCGTTTTACGAGCGGGTAGCAGCAGAGCAGGATGCGATCTGGCCTCTGGTCAGCGGGGTGTCCTTCCTCAGTCGACGTGAGCATCACGACTGGGGGATTGCCCTGCATATCGAGAAGCGTGCGCTGAAACCTCAACAACTGCGTGAAACCCTCGAGCGGCGTTTCACCCAATCCCATCGCTTCCCCGATTACTTCCTGTTCCTCGATCCCCAGCGCAACTTTGTCGTCTGGCACGCGGTGCCGGGCGGTGGCGAGGGGAGCCCGTCACTCGATCAGATCCGCCAGCATCAACTGATGCTGGCGGGGCTTGAACACCTCAACGACTCCCCGCACTGACGCGGCCTAGACCGCGTCGTCCGCCAGGGCGGCGCGGGCGACCCGTGTGTTGCCCCTGCGGTTGACCATCCCCGCCTGAGCCTCGATCCGCGCCTGCACCGGTTCCACCGCCGTGGCGGCCGGTGGCGGGGCGTCGATGGCCTTGCGCACGCTGCCATGGGCCTGGAATGTCTGGTTCATGGTGCGATAGGCCAGGCCCATGGCCAGGGCGGTGCCGCTGTTGCCGAGGAAGCTGGACAGGGCCGGTGTCGTCCCGCCCCGCGTCAATTCCCCCATGGCCATGTTGATGGCGCTGGCCAGCGAGGTCCAGGCCACCCGCGCCGGCGACTGATCGAACAGACGCCCATAATCCTTGAGCGGCAGGCTGGCCTCGAACTGCTGGGTGGTGCCCGCCTGCCGGGTGTCGAAATGCTTTTGCAGGTGGCCGTCGATAATTGCCGTGACGGTGTTGAACGCCGCGCGGGTGCCCGCCAAGGTCTGGATCGAGCGGGCCAGGGCGTCGCCGCGCAACGGCTGGTGGTCGGCGCCGGTCAGGGCCGGGCTCGACAGGGTCTGGCCCGGTGGCAGGGTCTTGGGGCTGATGGAGTCCTGGATAAACCCCATGGTCAGGGTCATGGTGCCGTAGGCCCAGCCCAGCAGCGCCATGTTGTCTTCGTTGACGCCGTGGGTCTTGGTGTCGTCGTGCTTGCCGGTCATGCTCAGGCTGGCCTGCATGGTTTCCCGCGACAGGGCATAGATCACGTTGCGCAGCTGGGTCGCCAGGATCCGCGCGCTCAGGGCACCGTCGCCCCGGGCCGCGCCAAGGGCGCCGAGGCCGAGGTAGATCGCTTCGGCGGCAATCTGGTTGCGGGTGACATTGCGCGAGTCGCGCTGCATCTGCTCGCGCCGGGCCTGCTGCTGATCGGCACCGAGGGCGTTCCATTGCCGCTCGCTGAGGGCGAAATGCCCGCGCACGGCGACGGTGGATTCGGCGCCCAGGCGATCCAGGCGCGGCTGGCGGACATACACATGGCTGGCGACGGTGGCCAGCGAGATTGCCGCCTGCAAGGCCAGCGCACCGCCCGGACTCTTCTGCGCCAGACCCTCGGCCAGGGCGCTGTAGGTGTGCATGAAGGCGACTTCACGGGCGTAGGTCGGCAGCCCGCAGGTGACCATCTGTTGCAGGGTCTGCCCGGCGGCGGCCAGGGTGCTGCGCCCGGACGGCAGGTTGGCGGCGGTGTCGGCCCAGCTTTGCACGGCGGTGTGCCGGATGCTGTTGCCGGCGCTGACGCCACCCTGGTACATCGCCGTTCCCGCGGCATTCATGCCCTTCCACGCGGGCGCCAGGCACTGGCGATGAAACGCCTGGCCCATGCCGCTTGCCGCCTGGGCCGCACGGGCGGTGAAGCCGGGGGGCGCGACGGCCACCTGGGCGTTTTCCACTGCGCCCGGAGTACGCACCGCCAGTTCGATGGCCGCTGTCGGCGGCGTGGCGTTGACCGTGGGCGCCTGTGTTCTCAAGACCATGTCGGGTTCCTCAGCTGGGTTCTGGTGGGCGTGGTTTCTGGCGCGGAAGGCGTGGCGAAACTTTCGGCGAAGGCGGCGAAGTCCAGCAGCCAGTCGACAAAGGCCTGGGCGTCCAGGCCCTGGCTGTCCCAGCGGGCCTGCAGGCAGGCACCCTGTGGGGCAAGGGCGATGGCACAACCGGTAAGCGTCATCAGTTGCAGGTTGGCGCGCAGGGCGAGTTCGCGCTGGTCGCTGCCGTGCAGCGGGGCATCGATGGCGGTGCTGACCAGCAGGTGACGCTGGTCGCTGTCGGCGATGATTTCCAGCGCGCGGCCGTTGAGCCGGATCACACCGACGGTTTCCGGGGCCGCCGGCGGCGGGGCGATGCCAAGGTGGCGCAGGACCTGTTCCAGCAGCGGGCGATGCCAAGTCTGCGCCATGGCCGCTTGCGCCTGTGCCCGGGCCGCGGGACTTGCCGCCGGTGGCGGGCCGGCCGCTGCGTTGCCGGTGGCGAGAGGCGAGCTCAAGGCCGTGGCGCCGGCAATCAGGCTTTCGCCCAGGGCCAGCAAGTGACTGAGTTCGGCGGCCAGGTAGCGGGTGTCCGAGTACGGCTGGTATTGCAGGCGCGAGACCAGTACCGCGTTGCCGTGATCATCCAGTGCGCCGGCGCAGGCGCTCATCGCACTGGTGGCGCAATTGGCCCGCAACAGCAGTTCGCTCCACAGTGCCGGGGTGCAGTCGAGGGGGCGTTGCAACCAGCCCAGTGCCAGCCATTGTGCCACCGGTTGCTGCTGCCACTGCACCAGTTGCAGGGTCAGGCCCGGCAGGGGCAATTCACCGCTGCGGGCGAAGTCGCGAGCCTGCGGATCCGCCAGCCCGAGCTGCCTCGCCGCGTTCAGGAACCAGCTCGCCGCGGCGTCTGGAATGGGGATTTGCGGGCCTTTTGCAGCGGGTGGGCGAACATGTGATTGCATGGGCTCTACCTGTGGGGCTTTTGAAGCCCATTTGAGCGCAACAACATGTCAGTTTGATGAATCGGAAGGCTCTGGATCAGTCTTCTTCGAGCTGAATGATCTCGTCGGTGACTTCATCGAGCTGGCGGATCACCTGGTAGATATGAGCCACGTCGAGCAGGGTCGGACGGGGGATGTATTTGCCGGTCCTGACCTTGTACAAGGTGCGCGCCAGCCACACGCTCTGCACCACCGGAATCTTCGCGCGCCGGGCACGTTCGATCAGCGCCAGGGCATCGGCATCCTCGCCCTTGCAGTGGATCAGCGGCAGCGGTGTCTGGCCGGGGCGGTAGTAGAGCGCCACGGCGAAGTGGGTCGGATTGACCAGCAGCATGTCCGCGTCTTCCACCGGCTTGGGCGGCGTGCGCGGTTCCTCGTTGAGCAGCTCATGGGCCAGTTGGCGGCGATGGCCCTTGACGTGCGGATCGCCCTCGGACTCCTTGTATTCCTTCTTGATGTCCTCGTGGCTCATGCGCATTTTCTTCGCGTGGAAATACTTCTGCAGGGCGAAGTCGATCATGCCGATCGCCAGCAGCAGGCCGAGGGTGGTGCGCAGGACACTGCGCAACAGCGTCAGCAGGGCATGCCAATAGGTGTTCAGGTCCGAATCCGCCAGCAGCACCAGGGTGCCCAGCACCGGCTTGATCGAGACATAGAGGGTGGTGCCGATCGCCACCGCCTTGAGGATGCTCAGCAGCAGGTTCATCAGGTTCTGCCCGGAGAACATCTGCTTCAGGTGGCTGATGGGATTGAGCTTGCCGAAGTCGATTTTCAGGGCCTTGGGCGCGAACAGGAAACCGATCTGCACCCAGCTGCCGACCATGCGCATCAGCATCGCCAGGCCGACGCTCATCAGGATGAAGCTGATCAGCAGCCAGGTGGCCTCGCCGGTCATTTCCGTCAGGCTGCTGAGGAACGGCTGGTTGATGCGCCGCAGGGTCAGCGACATCAGGTGTTCCAGGCGCGCCACGCTGTCGTCGGCCATGCCCAGGGCGACCTCGCTGACCACCATCAGCACCAGCAGCTTGCCCAGGTCCTGGCTTTGTCCCACCTGGCCTTTTTCACGGGCGTCGCGCAGCTTCTTGGGCGTGGCCTTTTCGGTTTTTTCGCTCATGGCACCTGCACCAGCAGGCCGAGCAGATGCTTGAGGTCCAGCAGTTGCCGCAACTGGCCGTTGCCCAGTTCCAGCAGGGTCGGCAGGTAGATCAGCAGGAACGCCAGGCCGGCCATGCTCTTGGCCGGCATCGCCAGGACCGAGACGTTCAGTTGCTGGGCGTAGAGACCGATGATGGCGAATGCCACTTCGATCAACAGCAGCAGGCCGATAAAGGGCGCGGCATACAGCAGCGCGTGTTGCAGGGTCTGGTTGAGTTGGCCGAGAAAGACGTCCAGGCCGCCGACATTCAGCCCCGGCACCCAGACGGTGGGCGGCCAGACTTCATAGCTGTCCCAGATCACCTGGGTGATCAATGACAGCCCGCCGCTGAGGATCACCAGCATGATCAGCGCCTCCTGGAACAACTCGCCCAGGGGCGTCGCGTCCGGCCCGAGGGACGGGTTGAGCTGGCCGCCGCTGAGGGCGCCGCGCTGGCTGTCGAGCAAGGCGCCGACGGTGGCGAACATCCAGAACGGCGCGTACAGCAACAGGCCCAGGAGAATGCCCAGTACCGATTCCTTCAGGAGCAGCCCGGCGATGGTGAACCAGGCGTCGTTTTCCAGGGCCAGGGCGCGACCGATGCTCGGCGCCGGGATCAACGCCAGGGCGCAGGTCACGCCATAGCGCAGCGGGCCCTTGAGGTGCTTGAAGCAAAAGGCCGGGACCAGGATCAGGCAGGGCAGGATCCGCGCCATGGCCAGGCCCATGCCGAGCATCAGCTCGAAGGCGCTCTCGGCGTTGAACGGCATCAATGGGCACCACCGGTGCGGGCGATCAGGTCGAAGGACAGGTTGATGAACTGGATCAGTTCGACCCCGATCCAGCGGCCGGTCGCGGCCAGGGTCAGGCCGACGGCGGCGAGCTTGATGCCGAACGGCAGCGTCTGGTCCTGGATCTGCATCAACGCCTGCAAGAGTGAGGTGATCACCCCCACCAGGACCGCCACGCCGAGGGGCGGCGCGGTGAGGATCACCACCAGGAACATGCCTTGCTTGAACAGTGCCAACGCTTCCACGGCAGGTCTCACAGATAGGAATAGAAAAGGCTGTCGAGCAGGCGCGACCAGCCCTGGACCAGCACGAACAGCAACAGCTTGAGAGGCAGCGAGATGGTCATCGGCGAGACCATCTGCATGCCCAGGGCCAGCAGCAGGTTGGAGACGATCAGGTCGATGACGATAAACGGGATGTAGATCAGGAAACCGATCTGGAACCCGGCCTGCAGCTCCGACAGCACGAACGCCGGGATCGCCAGCAGCAGGTCGCTGCTGCTGGCCTTCTCGGCCATCTCGGCGGGCCACATGCGGTGGGTGTTTTCCAGCAGGTGGGCCTGCACGTCGGGGTCGGTGTTGCGGGTCATGAAGCGCTCGATCGGTTCCATGACGGTGTTGGCGCTGAATTGCAGTTTTTCCGTGCTGCCGATTTCCAGCGGGTTGTCGTGGACCCGTTGCTGGATCTGATGGGCCACCGGCGCCATGACGAACATCGTCGCGGCCAGGGCAATGCCGTACATCGCCATGTTCGGCGGTACCTGCTGCACACCGATGGCGTTGCGGGTGATCAGCAGCACCATGGAAATCTTCAGGAACGCGGTGCAGACGATCAGGAACAGCGGGATCAGGGACAACGCGCCGAGAAACAGCGCGAGCATGATCGGGTTCATGCCATCCAGGATCATCGGTCGAATACCATCCGGGTGATCTGCAGGCCGAGCCGGCCTTCCACGTCCACCAGCTCGCCGTGGGCCACCACGCGCTCGCCATGGCACAGGGTCGCCTCGCCGGGGACCACGCCGGTGACTTCCAGCACCACCCCCGGCGCCAGGCGCTGGAGGGCGTACAGGGGCAGGCTGATGCTGCCGCTGCGGATGGTCAGGTCCAGGTTCAGGCCAGCCAGGGGCGATGGCGGTTGTTCGGGTTGCTGCTCCAGCCCCAGCTCCTGTGCCGGGTGCTGTGCCTCGTCCTGGTCGTCCGGTGCCACCGGCACGTCTTCGTACAGTGCATCATTGTCCATCGTGCGGGGTTTCCTCATGGTTGAGCTGTACAAGTAGCGTGTCGTTGGCGACGCCGGTGGCGACGCGCCAGGTCCGGGCGGCGAGGTGCAGCACGCCTTGCCCGGCGCAATCGAAGTAGGTGCGGCCGGGTAGCAGGACATCGCCGGGGCGCAGCGAGCGCAGTTCGTTCAGGGTCAGGCTCAGCTCGCCGAGGACCAGCGGCGCGGGCAGCGGCCAATCCTCGGGCAACGGTTGTTCGAGGACCTGCCAGGGCAGGGCGTCCAGCAGGTGGATCAGGGTCTGCGCATCGCAACTCAGGCGTGCCTGCACCGACTCGTCGGCGCAGTGCACCACGAGTCGGCAGGCGATGTGTCCGGCGCGCTCGTCATCCGCCGGCAGCCGCGGTTCCAGGGGCGCCAGCAAGGCGGCCAGCGGTGGGCTCAGTTGCTGGTTCAGGTATTGCCAGTACCAGGCCTGCAACGGTCCGCCGGTCACCGCAGGCACTTCGCCGAACAGGCTCAGCACGGCGTCGGCGTCGGTCAGGTGCAAGCGGCCCTGGGCGCTGTCGAGGGTGGTCCAGGCGCGGTCGTCCGGCGTGAGCTGATCGGCCGCGAGCAACGGGCTCAGGCTCAGCCGGGCCACAGCGCCACGCAGCGGATATTCCAGCCAGCGGCCACGGCCGAGCAGGCGGCTGGCGCTGGCCAGTGTCCGCGACACCGGGCGCAATGCCAGGGGCGTCATGCCGTTCCGGTTCCGTGCAGGGACAGGTTCACTTCCCGGCCCAGGGCCTGGCTGAAGGCGTCCTCGCAGGCCTGCCGATTGTTGCTCAGGCGATTGAGCACATCAGCGCGTTCAAAGCCCAGGTCGATGGTCCACTGGTTGTCCCGTCTGCCGGCACGGACCTGGACCTTGCCCAGGTTGGGCATCAGCAAGGTGGCGCTGAAAGGCCGGTCGCCGCGGGCCGGCAGTTGCAGCGCCAGTTCGTCGATCAACTGCGTGGGAATGGCCTCGGCGGCCTGGAACAGGCTGAAACCCGAGCCGCCGTGCTGCTCAGATTGGTCGCCCTGGTCGCTGGCGGACGGCGCCAGCAATTGTTCGAAGAACAGGCCGTCGGCGGTCATCTCGCCGCTGTCGCGACTGGCACCGAACGCACCCCCGGACTGGCGTGCGCGCTCGGTCTCGGCGCGGCGCGGAAAGGCCGGTGAGGGCAGGCGGTTCTCGGCCTGCGGGGCCCGTGCGGCGGGTGCCGGCCGGTGCGCCGGGTGCGGGGCGACGGGCTTGATCGGAGTGGTCATCGCGGAGTCATTCCTCATTCAGGTTCTCGCTCATGCAGGCGAGTTTTTCCACGGCGCGCTGACGGGCCCTGGCTTCCATCCGGGCCTGCTCCAGGCGCTGCTGGTGCTGCTCGATCTGCTGGCGCAACTGGCTGACGTCCTGCTGGATAAAGGCCAGTCGGTCGAGCATGCGCCGCTCTTTTTCATGCCAGCGCTCGACCTCGTTCAACTCCAGGGTCTGCTGCAGGTGCGCCTGGGACAGCTGCCGGCGGCGAACCCGCTGGTTGTCGCGCTCCTGGAGCCAGGACTGCTCGCTGTGCAGGAGCTGCTGGTGCAGTGTTTCCAGCTCCTGCTGCAAGCGGCGCTGGGCGCGCTCGGCGCTGGCCTGGCGGTGCTGGCGCAACGGCGTGAGGATCTGGATCACCTGGGCCATGGCGACGTGGTTGGGGTCGGCTTCGAGTTCTTCGTCCATGGTCACTCGGGCAACTGCGAGGTCAGGCGGGTGAGCAGGTCCATCGTGGTTTCCAGCGGCACCGGCTCACGCAGGTCCTGGCGCAGGAAATCATTGATGGCGTCGTTGAGCTGCACCGCGCAATCGGTGACCGGATCGGCGCCGGGCTGGTATTCGCCCAGGCGCAGGAGCATCTCCACCTGGCGATAGGCGGCCATCAGCCGACGCAGGCGGTTGTTGGCCTGCTGGTGCGCGCGGCCGGTGACGTTGCTGAGGATCCGGCTGATGCTGGCGGGCACGTCGATGGCCGGGTAGTGCCCGCGCTCGGCGAGTTTGCGCGACAGCACGATATGACCGTCGAGCAGCGAGCGGACCTCGTCGGCCACCGGGTCGTTCATCGAGTCCTGTTCGATCAGTACGGTGTAGAGGGCGGTGATCGAGCCGTTCTCGCTCATGCCCGCGCGCTCCACCAGGCGCGGCAGCAGGGTGTAGACCGAAGGGGGCAGGCCGCCACGACCGAGCGGCTCGCCGGCGGCAATGCCGATTTCGCGCTGGGCGCGGGCGAAACGGGTCAGCGAGTCGATCAGCAGCAGCACCTTCAGGCCGCGCTGCCGGTAGGCCTCGGCAATGGCCGTGGCGGTAAACGCCGCGCGGGCGCGCTCCATGCTCGAACGGTCGGAGGTGGCGCAGACCAGTACCGAGCGCCGGCGCAGGGTGTCATCCAGTTCGTGGTCGAGGAACTCACGCAACTCCCGGCCACGCTCGCCGATCAGGCCGAAGACGATCACATCGCAGGCCATGTTGCGGGCCATTTCCGCGAGCAGGGTGGTCTTGCCGCAACCGGCCCCGGCAAACAGGCCGACCCGCTGGCCTTCGCCGAGCAGGATCGCGCTGTCGATGGCGCGGATGCCGGTGGGCAGCGCGGCGGTGATCCGCGGACGCTGGGTCGGCGGCAGCGCATCGGCGATCACCGGCATGGTTTCGCGGGTGTCATAGGGGCCGGCGAAAGCGCCTTCGCCATCGCCCAGCAGTGGCCGACCGAAACCGTCGAGGACACAACCGAGCAGGCTGTCGTCGACGCCGATCCGGTGGGCCATGCCCAGGGGCCGGATCTGCGCCCCGACCTGGATGCCATCGGGCGTGCCCAGGGCGCTGAGCAGGGTGCACTGGGTGGTGAAGCCGACGATCTCGGCCAGCATGCTGCTGCCGTCGGCCTTGCTCACTTCGCACAGGTCGCCGATCTTCGCCGCAGGAATCTGGCACTCCAGCAGGATGCCGTTGACCGCCGAGACCCGCCCGCTGACCTGCACCGCCGACAGTTGCGTCAGGCGGCGGGTCTGCTCGCGGGTCCACTGGGCGAGGGCGGCACTCACCAGCGCACCTCGTAGTGCTGGTCGCCTTCGAATTCGATGCGCTGGTCGTCGATGCGGGTCAGGCGCAGCCCGTTGAGTTCGTCACCGACATACAGGCGGTGGCCGTCATCGGTGACCAGGTGACCGTTGGCGCCGGAAATCACCTGGACGATGACGAAAGGCAGGCCGCTGCTGACCGGGACCACGCTGTCGACAATCGGCACGGCCGATTCATAGCGTTCGTGGAAACGCTGGAGCATCCGTTGATAGACCGACAGGGCATCGCCCTTGAGGCCGCCTGCGAGGGTCAGGCCGTCGACGCTGTCTTCGATGCGCACGTCGGTCAGCAGGCGATCGCTGAGCAGGGTATTGAGCAGGCGGCGGGTGTCTTCGCGGCTGGCCAGGCGGGTCTTGCCCGGAGCCGGTGGTTCGACGTGCGCAGCCTTCGCCGGGCTGGCAATGGGCGGCGCCGGTGGTACGGTCGGCTGGCTGACGCTGCTGCGGTTCCAGGCCCAGGCGCCGCCGAGCAGGCTCAACAGCACGCCGACCAGCAGGGCATTGCGCCGGCTGAACCAGCCCGCGCGGGCACTGACTTTCTCCAGCGGCGCGGAGGCGGCGAACTCATCGGCCCGTGGGTCGAAGGCCGCCGGGCGGGAAGCGTTGTCATGGGCCACCGGCACCAGCGGCCAGGCGTCTTCGGCGGGTGCCAGGCACAGCCAGACATTGCCCAGGGCAAAGGTCTGGTTCGGCGTCAGTTCGGTGAGGCTGTGGGCGTGGCCCTCATCGTCGTTGATCAGGCTGTCTTCGGCGCTCAGGGTCCAGCCATCGGCACTGCGTGTCAGCCGGCAATGCCGGGCCGCCACGCCGGGATCGTAGAGGGCCAGGTCGTGATCGGCGTCGGCACCGATCAACCACTGCTCGCCCACCAGCGGCAACGCGGCGCCCTGGTGCAGGCCGTTCAATACCCGCAGTTCGTACATCATGCGGGGCTCCCTGCAGTATCAGGCCGCATACTCGTCCTCCAGCGGTTGCATATCGTCTTCCAGGTCGAAGCGACCCAGGACCTTGACTTCGGCGGCGTTGCTGATTTCGGCGAACGACAGCACGGGCACGTGGTGGAACTCGTCCTGCAACAGGGTGCGCAACGGGCTGCGCAGGTCCTGGGCCACCAGCAGCACGGCGCGCTCGCTGGTGCGCAGGGGAAAGGCGATGCGCAGTTGCTGCACCAGCAACAGGCTGGTCTCGCTGCTCAAGGCAAAGAAAGTCTCGGTCTGGGTCTGGCGCAGGCCGTCGCGCAGGATGCCTTCGCTTTCCGGGGTCAGCAGCCACACCAGCAGGCCGGCGGGGCTGCTGTACTGGTTGTAGATCAACGACTTCAAGGCGATGCGCACGTAGTCGGTGAGGGCGGTGATATCCCGTTCGTGCTGGCCGTGTTCGATCAGGGTTTCGGCGATGACGCGGATCGCCCGCAGCGGCACGCACTCCGAGGCCAGGCGTTGCAGCACGGCGGAGAACCGCGCCAGCGGCAGGACCCGCTGCATCTCCTGGGCCAGCTCGGGTTGCTCGGACTCCAGCCAGCCGAGGATCGCCTTGGTCTCCTGCAAGCCAATGAACTGCGGACCGCAGGCCTGCAAGGCCCGCTCCATGCGTTCGACGATCAGGGTGCTGGCGCTGACGGTTTCCAGCCGTTCGGCTTGCAGCTGCGGCGCATCGGCCGGCATCCACACCCACTGGTTTTCCTGGCGGTCGAGGCTGCCGGCCACCGCCTGTTCGACCTGGCTCGCATCGAGCACCTGGGCGTCGACCGCGACGTGGGTCTGGTTGAAGGTGGCCTTGAGCAGCGGTACTTCGTAGACCGAAAAACGAAACTCGTCGGGCTCCAGGTGCTCGGCGGTCTCGATGATGAAGGACGGCAGCGTCAGGCCGTACTGCACTACCAGGCGGTTGCGCCGCTGGCGGATCTCGCTGACCAGTTCCTCGATCTGCGCCGCGTTCTGTTGCGGATGGAACTGCAACAGGAACTGGCGGCTGGGGATAAAGGTGCGCAGGTCTTCCTTGCCGTTGTTTTCCGGCGCGACGAAGATCGGCTGGGCCTGGGGCGCCTTGGGCCTGGCCCGTTGCAGTTGCAGCATGCCGCCGCAGCCGCATATCAGGGCAATGATGACAAACACCGCGGTGGGCATGCCGGGCAGGGCGGCGAAGCCGAGCATCGCCACCGAGGCGATGATCCAGGCCTTGGGCTGGCTGGTGATCTGCTCGGCGATCTCGCGGCCGATATTGGCTTCCACGCCCGGCGTGTCGTTGTTGGAGACGCGGGTGATGATCATCCCCGAGGTCACCGAAATCAGCAGCGCCGGGATCTGTGCGATCAGGCCGTCACCGATGGTCAGCACGGTGTACAGCTGCACTGCGTCGCCGGCGCTCATGCCATGCTGGACCACGCCGATGGCGATGCCGCCGATCATGTTGATCGCGACAATGATCAGGCTGGCGATGGCGTCGCCGTTGACGAATTTCATCGCGCCGTCCATGGCCCCGAACAACTGGCTTTCCTTGCCCAGTTCGGAGCGCCGGCGGCGGGCTTCGTGGACGCTGATCAGGTTGGCGCGCAGGTCGCTGTCGATGGACATCTGCTTGCCGGGCATGGCGTCGAGGGTGAACCGCGCGCCGACTTCGGCGACCCGCTCGGAGCCCTTGGTGATCACGAGGAAGTTCACCACCGTGAGGATCATGAAGATCACCATGCCGACCGCCAGGTTGCCGCCGACGACGAACTGGCCGAAGGCTTCGACGATGTGCCCGGCATCCTGGTTCAGCAGGATCAGGCGTGTGGTAGAGATCGACAGCGCCAGGCGGAACATCGTGGTGATCAGCAGCACCGAGGGAAAGGTCGAGAACGCCAGGGGGCGCGGCAGGTGCATCGCCAGCATGATCAGCAGGCAGGAAATACAGATGTTGATCGCGATCAGCACATCCACCAGGCCGGTCGGCAACGGCGTGATCATCATGAAGACGATGGCGAGCACGACGAACGCGCCGACGATTTCCGAACGGCGCATGGCCGCCAGGGCGACCTGGTTGAGCAGGTTGATCAGGTGATCCATCAGGCGCTTTTTCCCTTGGGCAGGCTCTGTTCCTGGCGGGTCAGCTCGGCCATCAGCAACAGCAGGTTGCCGAGGGCGTTCTGGCGCGCCTTGAGGTCACGCCAGAGCAGGATCGGCAACTGTTGCAGCATCGGTCGCAGGCCATTGAGAAAGGCCAGCTGGTGCCGGAGTTTGGGGCCGCCGATGTACTGCGTCAGTTGCAGGGTTTCCTGCAGGTTCATGCCCTTGCCCGAGAGGGTCAGCAAGTGCTTGAGAAAGGACGGCGCGCTCAGTTGCAGGGTCGGGTTCTTGCCGCGCATGCGCCCCAGCAGGTGTTCGCTGTTCTGCAGCAGGGTGGCGACGTGGCGCGCGGTGTTCAGGCCGTGCATGAGGTTGCGCAGTTGCTGCTGGGTGCTGGACGGGCTCAGGGCCGCGAGGTCGTCGGCGATGGCGCCGCGCAGGTCGCGCAGGGTCGGTTCGAATTGCCGCTCGCCTTCCTCCAGGCCCAGCAGGGTGTCGATCAGGCTGGAGATGGTCTGCTGGCCGACCACCCCGGAGTAGTACAGGTCGCGCAGGTTCTGCCGACGTCGCGGGTTCAGGGTGGAACGGGCGAAGGCCCGCGCGGTGTTCATGCCGGCCTGGGCACGACTGCCATGTTCGCGGCGCAGCAATTTGAGCTGCTGGCTCAGCACCACGTGCTCGTTGTCGTCGCCTTCGTCCTGGGCCTGCCGGGCGGCGGCCTGGAGCGTCACATGGGCCTTGGCCGCGTCGCCACCGCTGAATGCAAGAACTTGCGCGAGGGTCGCGGCCTGGTTTTTCAACTGCCGCCGCAGCGCCCGGGCCGCCTCGTCGAGGCCCTTGTCCTGGGTGCCCATCAGCAACTGATACAGCTCGCCGAGCTTGACCGCCTTGGATTGCAGGGCGGTGCTGCTGGCCATCAGGTCGCGCTGGCTCAGGCTGAGGCTCTGCTGCACCAGGGCCGAGGCGAAGCGGGTGACCTGCTGGGCCGAGTTGTCCTGGTGGGGCGTGCTCTGCGCGATCAGCGCCGCCGGCTTGGCCGGGGCGTTGATAACCGGTGGCTGGACAGGCGATAGGGTCGGAGCGGCGATCTTCATGGCGCATGACTTCGAGGGGCGATAACCCATGAGTGGTCAGGTGCGCCATCCGGTTCCATCGAGTCTTCGGCCGGGAAGGATTTGTGCAAGAAAGGTTGTACGGAGCAAGGTGATTTGTGCAACTAATTGCAAAGAAACCTTCGGTAACAAAAAATAAAATTCATAAAAATCATGCAGTTATTTTTGTGTAACAGGTGGCATACATATCGCTATAGGCATTGGACATATCCTGAAATGGTTTATCTCTATGCTCTCCAGCGATTCGATTGCCCATTCATCCCAGGCCTCCGGCATCCGTCAGCTCAATACCGAACAGGTGCAGAAACTGCGATCGTTCATCAAGCGACGGGTGATGAACCCTGATGATGTGGAGGACATCATGCAGTGCACCTTTCTCGAAGCGCTGCGCAACGAGCACAAATTCCGTTTCGATTCCCGACCGCAGACCTGGCTGTGCGGCATAGCCCTGAACCTGATCCGCAACCATTTCCGCCGTCAGTACAAACAGCCGCTCCAGGAGCGCTGGGAGGATCGCGAGGACATGGAACTGTCCGATGGCGTCGATATCGGCGCGCAGATCGATGGTCATCGGCAACTGGCGCGGGTGGTCCGGGCCATCGGCACCTTGCCGCTGACCATGCAGCAGGTGATCCAGGTCAGCCTGGAAATGGATGGCAACTACCAGGACACCGCCCTGAGCCTCGGTGTGCCGATCGGCACTGTCCGTTCGCGGCTGTCGCGGGCCCGCGAGCAACTCAAGCGCAGCGTGCCCAGCGTTTTCTGAAGCAATTGCCATCAGATTGGAACCACTTGCGTCGGTCGCGCCACACAGCGATATGTTCGACTGACGATGGCGACCTCTCATGCGCATTTCCACTACACCTTTTTCCGGTACCGGTTCTCCCATGCTGGGCGGCGACATGTCGGTAGCTCCTTCGACGAAGGAGCCCAAGCTCGATAGTCAGTCGGCATTCGATTTCGGCGTTCAATTTGCCCAGCAGGCCTTGCAGCAGCATCCGGGCACCGATTCGGCGGATGATCTGAAAGCCATGATCAGCCAGCTGTTGAAGCGACTGTTTGGCGGGGATGCGAAACCCGAGGGCCAGGTTCCGGACAAGCCCGCGAGCAGTGCCCCCGCGACGCAGACCCCGCCGGCCACAGGCTCCTGCCCGGCGACGCCGGTGCAGGCTCCGGCTCCTGCGGCACCTGCCGCGGCCAACGATTGCTCGGCACCGGCCGCCAAGCCGAGTGCGGAAGCCAGTTTTCTCGATGATTCGAAGTACTCCTCGCCCAAGGACCTGGAGCGCTGGGCACCGATGGTCGCCAACCTGCCGCCGGACCAGCGCCTGCAGGCGGAAAAAGAGCTCAATCGACCGATCGCCGCCGCGCGCATGGCCTTGGAGAAAGGTCCCGACGGGGCCAAGGCGATGAAGTTCATCAACGACAACCCGGCCCTCAAGACGGCCATCGACACCGCCAAGCATGGCGGCAAGGCTGACGGCAAGATCAGCGACGGTGACCTCAAGGCGTTCGCCAAGAAGATGCAGGGCGCCGCGGATGGCGCGGCCAAGGATCTCGCCCAGTACCAGAAGGACAATCCCGGAGCTGACCCGCAGTCGTTGCAGATGGTCCGCTCGGCCCTGTTGCTCAAGGCCAACGCGCCACTCACCGCGGCCGCCGACCCCAAGCATGCCGCCGGCACGGAGGGCGAAACCAAGGTCGACAACCTGACCAGCGCCGATGGCCTGCAGGCCCTGCAGAAGAGCAACCCGGGCCTGGCCGGTGCCCTCAAGCAGTCGGCGAAGACCTTCTCCCAGCCGGGCTTCCTGAACATGCTCGACCAGGGCGGATTGTCCGGCCGCGGCCTGGCCACCCATGGCCCGGACAAGCTGTTCAATCCGGCGAATATCGGCGACTGGGTGAAGAAGCAGGCCCCCACCAACGGTGGCGAATTCGCCTCCATGCTCAGCGATGCGGCGACCTTGAACGCCGTGGCCGGGACCGATATCAGCAAACTCGACAAACAGGTGTTCGAGCAGCCGCAGAACTACACCGGCGCGCAGAAAGCCGCGGTCATGGTCAAGCTGCAACAGACCCAGCAAAGCGTGGTGGCCGGTCGCGACCTGCACAAGACCGGCAAGACCGAAGACGCGCTGGCAGAAAAGATCGCCCAGTTGCAGGCCGATCCGGATGTCCAGGCCTACATGAAGCAGGCGGTGCCGAGCCAGGAGCGCGCCCTGGTGGCCAGCGACCCGGCCCTGGCCAAGGCGGTCAAGGGACAACTGCAACAGGTGACCAGCGGCCAGGCGCTGCGTAACGACATGAGTACCGCCGACCGCAAGGCCAACGGCGACAGCAGCAAGGCTGACTACAGCGGCGCGATCAGCGGCCTGTCGGCCCAGTTGCAGATGCAACAGGACCTGCTGGGCCCGGATACCAAGTTGCCCAGCGCCCAGCAGGTGATCGGCGGACAGCCGCAGGTCCAGGCCCGGCTCAAGCAGTCCTATGAAGCCAACTTCAGCGAAGGCGGTGCCCTCAAGCAACTGCTGGGGCAGAAGAAGGCCGATGTCGGCGACTCCCTGCAAACCGTCGATGCGCGCAAGGCGGCCTATGACAGCGTGCTGCCGGAGCACTTCGTCCGTGGGCAGCAGGACAGCTACATGAACACCACCGTCGGCCAGTTGCAGCAATCGAAGAAGGGCCGCGAACTGCTCGAAGGCATGCTCGACCCAGGTGCCGGCGCCGATGCCGCATCACCGAAAAGCAAGGCCCAGCAGTTCAAGGACGGCTACGACAATGCCAAGTCCGGGCTGTCGGCCGCCAGGAACGGCATCGAGACCGCCGGCAAGCTGGCCGGCCGCGAAGTCTCGGTCGGGCTCGGGCGCCTGGCCGGTTCCATCGGCGGGCGCATTGCCGGGGCCGTGGCCGGTGAAGCGGTCGGCATGGCAGCGGCGTCCGCCATTGGTGCGGCGGCCGGGCCGGTGGGTTGGGTCATCGATGCGGCCATGAGCCTGGGTTTCGGCATCGCCGCGATCATCGAAGCGGTGAAGAAACACCACGCGCAGAAGCAGTTCGATCACAACGTCGATCCGACCCTGGACCAGTTCGGTATTCCCCGGGCGCATTGATGCCAGGCGCCAGTGATTGATGCCATCGAGCAGAGGAGCAAGACCGTGAGTGTGTCGATTTCACCGATTCGCACAGCTGTGCAAGATTCTGCAAATGCCTTCAACCCCGTGCTTGAACGGAAAATTTTCGTATAACAGCGAGGCAAGACGCCAATGACTATTCCATCCTCGACCTCAGGGGGCCATTACCTGACCACTTCGCAACGGCAGGCAAATGCCTCGCACGACGTGGAAATGCAAACGCCGTCGCGGGCGACCGCCGTCGACCGGGTCCAGCCCGGCACGCCGCAGGCCCTGGAAGGGCTGAAGCAGAAAATGGCCGACATTTTCGAGCCGCACAAGACCGCGGACAACGAAGAGGCCCTCAAGACCCTGATCGACAGTCGCGCCGACGAGCTGCACGCCATGGGCCAGACCGCCGATGACGTCGAGCGCCTGCTGGACAAGGCCGCGCGCATGGACCGCGTGGCGGTGCCGGCCCAGGGCGCGGTGGGCGGTATTCCGTTCGGTGTCGCCTCGGTGGTGCTCGATCGCGTGCCGGATATTTCCGCCGATGCCGCCCACAGCCCGGCCTATGGCGGCTTTCTCTCCGGTGCCTTCTCCGGTGCGGCGGACGTGGTCGGTGGCGGCCTGTTGTCGAAGGCGACCCATGACACCTTCTGGCTCAAGGCTCCGGCCGAAAGCCTCGAACCGGTGATGCAGGACGCCCAGAAAGCCAAGGCCTCGGAAAACCTCGGCACGCAGACCCTGCAGAACGCCGTGGCGACCCAGACCTTTTCCCTGCGCAACGCGGTGCGCGGCGTACTCAACACCACGCTGACCGCGACTTCGGGTCCGAAGACGGCCGCGGCGGTGGATACCGGCATGTCCGCGCTGGGCGGGATGGCCGCGGGTGCCGGTTTCGCCAGCATCATGCGCGGGCATGACACGCGGGCGCACCGTGCCGGTCCCGAGTACCTGTTCGGGCGCCAGGACTGGAAGAAGCAGTACGAGACGCTGCGAGACTGCAATCCGACCCGCGACCCACTGATCAATGGCGCCAAGCGCATGGCCAAGCTGCCGCTGGACATCATGACCGACGGCCTGAAGTCCATCGCCGGCGCCGCCACCATGACCAGCCTGGCCAACAACGGCCTGGCCCTGGGCGGTGGTTTCGCCGTGGCGTCGCAGGTCCGTGGCCTGGTCAAGGAGGCCGCGACCCGGGCCGGTTTCTCACCGGTGGCGAAGGTCGCGGTGGACCAGGCGACCAACCTCGGCATGTCGGCCCTGGCCTTTGCCGGCCTGAGCGTGACCTCGACCCTGGCCGGTCCGGCCAGCGATCATGCGGTCAAGGTGCTGCAGGAGGACGTACCACCGAAGGCCCAGGCCATTGCCGACAAGGTCCAGACCCAGGTGGCGGCCAAGGCCGAGTCCGCCGGCAAGCAGATCAGCTCGGGTTATGCCGGGGCCAAGCAGAGCGTGAGCCACATGATGGACGGGCTCGGCGATGCCGCCGCGTCCGGCGCCGATCTGCTGGCGGGTGCGATCAACACCGTGCGCCGTCGTCCTGCGGCTACCGCCAACGCGCCGGTCAACACCCCAACACCGACCCCGGCCAATGCCGTGGCGAGCAGCAGCACCCAGCCCAATCCGGCTTCGCAGGTCTGACCCCTGGGTGAATGAAAAAGCCCCCGGTTGCCAACGCAGCCGGGGGCTTTTCATGTGTGGGGCTCAGGCGAAGACGAAATACTTGCGCACGGTCTCGACCACTTCCCAGGTGCCTTTCATGCCGGGTTCAATGATGAACTTGTCGCCGGCCTTCAGGTGGATCGGCTCCTGGCCATCAGGGGTGATCACGCAATAGCCTTCCTGGAAGTCGCAGTATTCCCACTTCACGTATTCGACCCGCCATTTGCCCGGAGTGCAGATCCAGGTGCCCATGATCTTGCTGCCGTCCTCGCTGGTGTAGGCGTTGAGGTTGACGGTGTGCGGGTCGCCTTCGAGCTTTTCCCACTTGCAGGCGTCGAGCACCGGCAGTGGGTGGGTGTCGCGCAGAACGGTAATCGGTGGATTGGACATGCTGGGCTCCGGGCGCAGGTTCTGAATGAAGCCTGCACCCTAGCGGTCGCGGCCGCCCGGCGAATGTCCAGGGTCGACATCCACCTGTCCATGCGCGCACGGCGTCATTGCGGTTTCAGAGCCTCCACCAGGGCTCGGGCATAGGACGGCAGGTGTTCGAACGAGCGCGCGCACAGCAGCAGTTTGCGCCGGGCCCAGGGTTCGGGCAGCGGGCGACTGATCAGTCGCTCATCGGCCGGCCAGCGGTCGAGGGTGGCCTGGGGCACGATGCCCGGGCCGGCACCGCGGGCGACCATGCGCAACACCGCGTCGAAGCTGTCGACCCGCACGCGCAGTTGCATGCGCAGGCCCAGGTGCAAGGCCTGTTCTTCGAGGTACACCGCCAGTGCGCTGGCGGCGGCCAGGCCGACCTGCTCGTGGCGCAATGCATCGCTGAAGCGCGGCTGCGGGACCGCGGCCAGCGGGTGCCCGTCGGGGATCACCAGCACCAGCGGATCGTCGTGAAAGGGCAGGGTCTGCAAGTCCTGGGTGTCCACCGCGTCGGAGACGATGCCCAGTTCCGCGGCGCCCTGGCTGATGGCATGGACGATGCGCAGGCTGGGCAACTCCTGCAGGTCGATATCGATGGGCGGGTGCTCGCGCAGGAAGTCGGCGAGACGTTCCGGCAGGTATTCGCTGATCGCCGTGGTGTTGCACAGCAGGCGGACCTGGCCCTTGACCCCGTTGGCGTAGTCGGCCAGGTCCTGGCGCAGGCGCTCGCTCTGTTGCAGGATCAATCGCGCATGTTGCGCCAGGGCCTTGCCCGCCGCGGTGGGCGTGACGCCACGGCGACCGCGCTGGAAAAACGGCGTGCCGAGGGATGCTTCCAGGGCCCTGATCCGTGCGCTGGCCGCCGCCAGGGACAAATGACTGCGGGCCGCGCCGGCGGTGATATTGCCGGCATCGAGGATGTTCAGGTACAGGCGCAGGTCGGTCAGATCGAAGTGCATGGTTTTCAGCCTCTTGTATTGGCAGAGGCTAGCTCGGGCAATCGCAGATTTTCAAATGCATTCGCCGGGTCCAGCATGGGCCCATGAATACTTATCTCGAGTTCTACCAGGCACTGGGCCTGGCCCTTTCCCTGCTGGTGCTGGGCACCTTTCTGCTGGCCGGTACGGTCAAGGGCGTGATCGGCCTCGGGCTGCCGACGGTCGCCATGGGGTTGCTCGGCCTGGCTATGGTGCCGGCGCAGGCTGCGGCCCTGCTGATCATTCCGGCGACCCTGACCAATGTCTGGCAGCTGGCGGCGGGCGGGCATCTGCCGGCGCTGCTCAAGCGCCTGTGGCCGCTGTTGCTGGCGATCTTCCTCGGCACGGCAGCCGGCACCCTGTGGCTCGGTGGGATCGAGAGTGGCGGTTGGGCGGTGCGGGCACTGGGCGCGGCCTTGCTGCTGTATGCCGGGTGCGGGCTGTTCCTGCCGACCCTGCGGGTGGGCAGCCGCTCCGAACGCTGGCTGGGGCCGCTGTGTGGCGTGGTGACGGGTGTGATCACCTCGGCCACCGGCGTCTTCGTGATCCCGGCGGTGCCTTACCTGCAAGCCCTGGGACTGAACAAGGACCAACTGGTGCAGGCGCTGGGCCTGTCGTTCACGGTCTCGACCCTGGCCCTGGCGGCGGGGCTGTTCTGGCGCGGCGCCCTGGGCGAGGGCGCGCTCGGTGCCTCGTTGCTGGCGCTGGTGCCGGCCCTGCTCGGCATGTGGCTGGGCCAATGGTTGCGCCAGCGGATCAGTGCCGTGCTGTTCAAGCGGGTGTTCTTCATCGGCATGGGCGTGCTGGGCGGGCACCTGTTGATCAGCGGCTAGTGGTTCCTTTTGCCCCGCATACGGCTACTATCAGGCCTGTTTCCAGATGAGGGGCCAAGGTGAAAGCCAGATCCGATGAGTTGCAGATCTTTGTCAGCGTGATCGAGTGCGGTTCGATTTCGGCAGCGGCCGAGCAGGTCGGCCAGACGCCGTCGGCGGTCAGTCGCAGCCTGTCGCGGCTGGAAGCCAAGCTCGACACCACGCTGATCAACCGCACCACGCGACGCATGGACCTGACCGAGGAGGGCAAGTTCTTCTTCGAGCGGGCCAAGCAGATCCTGGAGCAGATGGACGAGCTGGAAGAGCGCCTGTCCCTGCGCCAGCAGACACCGGCCGGGCGCCTGCGGATCAATGCCGCGTCGCCGTTCATGCTGCATGCGGTGGTGCCGTACATCGCCGAGTTCCGCAGCCTGTACCCGGATATCCAGCTGGAGCTCAACAGCAACGACCTGATCATCGACCTGCTGGAGCAGAGCACCGATATCGCCATCCGCATCGGCAACCTGGCGGACTCGACCTTGCATGCGCGTTCGCTGGGCAGCAGCCCGCTGAATATCCTCGCCAGCCCCGCGTACCTGGAGCGCCATGGCGTGCCGGCCACTGTCAGTGAGTTATCCGCGCACACCCTGCTCGGGTTCACCCAGACCGAGAGCCTCAACCACTGGCCGCTGCGTCATGCCCAGGGTGACCGCTGGCAGATCCAGCCGGGCATCAGCGCCTCCAGCGGCGAGACCCTGCGCCAACTGGCACTGGAAGGGCAGGGCATTGCCTGCCTGTCGCATTTCATGACCCACCAGGACATCCAGTCCGGCCGCCTGCAAGTGATCCTGCCCGAGGCCAACAGCGGCTATCGCCAGCCGATCCACGCGGTGTACTACCGCAACTCGCAGTTGGCGCTGCGCATCCAGTGCTTCCTCGATTTCATCCAGGGCAAGCTGGCGGGGTACGCCAGCTAACCGGGGCGTGGGAGCGATCAAAAGCTTCGGGGGCAAGCCCCCTCCCACGGGAGCGATCAATATTAAAAAATAGAGTGGACGAAGTTGGTAATCGGTTCTGGCAACAGGTCCTGTGGGTGGTCACCGCCAAATGTAGCAAGACCGCTTTTACCTTTGACTATGCCGGAACTGAGCACATCCCCTGAACTTACTTCGATCACATCAATTTTTACTTCGACCTTGTCCGGGATCATGGACCACTCCGTAGCGCGGTCTTCCCAGTGGAGGATGGTCGGAAATATCAGCACGTCTTGCCCGGCAGCACGGGCATCCGTCAGGGCATCATCGTGGTTTTCGGCCAGACGACCGATCCGGGCCGCCCGTGTTTTCTGGACAAGGGCGTTGTAGATGATCTGGGCAGTATTTCGCCCTGAGCCTTCATAGCGTTGGGCGCCATACTGACCATCGGCTGGCGTCGAGATATAGAAGCGGTTTTTTGGATTGAGGGGGGCACCGGCTTGCTGTTGTGGTTGCCACTGGTGTGAATCGGCGCATCCGGCAAGCAGCGTAAACAGGGCAATGATCAGAGTGGCGCGCATCGCAACATCCTTGTCTAGATGAATATGGCCTTTCAGTGTCACTCACCCTATACCAATGGCTGTGCTGTTCCTAGAGGATGGCATACGTTTGATCGTTCCCACGCGCAGCAAAGGAATACCTCTCTGGACGCTCCGCGGGCGCTCTTGTGATGCAGAGCGTCACGGGCTGCATGCCCTTGCTGCACGTGGCGATCATCGGGTCAGTGCGCCGCCTGCTTTTTCAGCAGCACCGGGATCGACAGGGCGATCAGCGCGGCGATCACGCAGAGCATTCCGGCGATGAAGAAGGCCGGGATGTAGGTGGCGAGCAAGGTGCGGGTCAGTCCGGCGCCGTAGGCGGCGAAGGCCGCGCCCAACTGGTGACCGGCAAACACCCAGCCGAAGACGATGTTGGCCCGCTCGCCGCCGAATTTCTGTGCCACCAGCTTGACCGTGGGCGGTACGGTGGCGATCCAGTCAAGGCCATAGAGCACGGCGAAGAATGACAGGCCGAACACGGTGAAGTCGGTGAACGGCAGGAGCATCAGGGAGATGCCGCGCAGGCCGTAGTACCAGAACAGCAGCCAGCGATTGTCGAAGCGGTCCGACAGCCAGCCCGAACCCACGGTGCCGAAGAAGTCGAAGATGCCCATCATCGCCAGGATGCCGGCCGCGGTGGTGGCGACCAGGCCGAAGTCGCCGCACATGCTGATGAAGTGGGTCTGGATCAGCCCGTTGGTGCTGGCTCCGCAGACGAAGAAGGTGAGGAACAACACCCAGAATGTCCAACTGCCCGACACGTCACGCAGGACCTTCAGCGGGCTGATCAGCATCTGCAGCAGGCTGCCGCGATGGGCGGGGGCCGGCAACACTTCACGCTCGCCGTACAGCGGCAGGTTCAGGTCCGCCGGGCGGTCGCGCAGCAGAGCGATCACCGTCACCACGACCACCGCCATGGCGGCGCAGATCAGGCCCAGCGCCAGGCGCCAGCCATAGTGCTCGGTCAGCGAGGCCATCAGCGGCATGAACAGCAGTTGGCCGGTGGCCGAACTGGCCGACAGCAAGCCGACCACCAGGCCGCGACGATGGGAGAACCAGCGGGTCGCCACCGTGGCCCCGAGGACCATGGCGGTGAGCCCCGTGCCGATGCCGATCACCACGCCCCAGAGCAGGACCAGTTGCCAGAAGCTGTTCATGAACATCGAGCCGATCATGCCGCCGAGCACAATCAGCAGCGCCGCCAGCACCACCCGGCGCAGGCCGAAGTAGTTCATGAACGCCGCCGCGAAGGGACCGATCAACCCGTAGAGCATGAAGCGGATCGCCAGGGCCGAGGAAATCTGCGCGCTGCTCCAGCCGAACTCATGTTCCAGGGGCACGATAAACACCCCCGGCGCGCCCATGGCGCCAGCCATCACCAGCATGGTCAGGAAGGTGACGGCGGCCACCACCCAGCCATAGTGGACCTGGCGCCTGGCCAGGCGGTTTGCAACCAATGTAGACAGCATGAGGTGTTCCTTGTGCGTGCGGTGTCGGTGGAGGTATCGGCAACAGCATCGACGGGCAACACGTGGCGAGCGCAAGGGACAGCGTGGATGGCCTGCCAGGTTTGTCGAATAAATGTTTTGTAACATCTATTATTTCGCCGGATCGCGAGATGCTTGTCAACTTAAATGTCATTTGTCATTTATTTGAGACGCGCCAGCGGACAAACCACCGGACGGTTGTGACGGTCACGCTCAGGATTCGTGAATTCAATGCAAGAGTGAATTGGGCGGTACGGGGTTATTCGGCACGGATAAGTCTTCGATACTCATTCCATCACTTATTCATCCACGGAGTTTCTCCATGAACGTATTCGTTACCGGCGCAGCCGGCTTTATCGGCGGCTCCATCGCCACCGGCCTGATCGCGGCCGGCCATCAGGTCACCGGTCTGGTCCGCAGCGCCGAGCAGGCCGAAGAACTGCGCGGCCTGGGCATCACCCCGGTGATCGGCACCCTCGACGACAGCATGCTGCTCGCCGAACAGGCGCGCCAGGCCGATGCGGTGATCAACGCCGCCAGCAGCGACCATCGCGGTGCGGTCGAAGCCTTGCTCGGCGCCCTGCGCGGTTCCGACAAGATGTTCCTGCACACCAGCGGTTCGAGCATCGTCGGCGATGCGTCCGGTGGCAAGGCCAGCGATATCGTCTATTACGAAGACAACCTGCCGGAACCGACCGTCGACAAGGCCGCCCGCGTGGCCATCGACAACCTGATCCTTGGCGCGGCGAAGTTCGGCGTGCGCTCGGCGGTGATCTGCAACACCCTGATCTACGGCCACAGCCTGGGCGTGAATCGCGACAGCGTGCAGCTGCCGCGCCTGTTGAAACAGGCACGCAAGAGCGGTGTGGTGCGCCATGTCGGCAGCGGTCGGAACATCTGGTCCAACGTGCATATCGAAGATGTGGTGGCCCTGTACCTGCTGGCCCTGAGCAAGAATCCGCCAGGCACCTTCTACTTTGTCGAAAGTGGCGAAGCCTCGTTTATCGACATGACCACGGCGATGGCCAAGGCCCTGGACCTGGGCGAGCCGCAGGACTGGCCGCTGGCGGATGCCGAAGCCGAGTGGGGCTATGAAATGGCCAACTACGGCCTGGGCTCCAACAGCCGGGTACGTGGCAAGAATGCCCGTGAGTTGCTGGGCTGGGTACCGAAGCGCACCTCGGTCACCGAGTGGATCCTCAACGAAATGGTCTGACGCGCGGCGGGCCCGGCAACGGGCCCGCTCAAGGGTTCTGCAACGGAACCACTTCGCGCGATGAAGCCACACAACAGGACTCCTTCTCGCGAGCCCTGCGCCATGCCTTTATCGACGGATCGAACCTTTTCCGCCAGTTCCCGCCATTTCAACAGCGGTGATCGTGACCACACGGTGTCGACGCGCCGGGTACTGGCCTCCGGTGACCCGCGGCATTTCAAGGCGACGACGACGGTTTCCGTGGCCCAGATGAATGCGCTGATGTTGTCCAATCGCGCCATCGATGACACCTGGAAGATCCTCAACTACGGCTCGGGCAACCAGCGCAAGCATGTCCGGGCGAGCGAGGCCGAAGCCTACAAGCGCACGGTGGTGGTCTACGACGTCAGCGCCCCCGTGGATTATGCTCGTACCGCGGCGCGTTTCCAGGCCGGCAACTGCGACCAGATGGCGGCGGTGAATGCATTGCTGCTGGCGGGCGCGGAAGGGCAGCACCAGCAGGTGTCGATTGTGCAAGCCAGGGATGTCGGGCACACCTTCGTGGAAGTCGGTGACTCGCGGGTGAGCAACAACACCATCATCTCCGATGCCTGGCCGGAATTCGGGCGGGCCATGCGCCGTCAGGAGTTTTCCCTGCTGGGTGACAACCCCCAGATCGTACAGCGCTATCAACCACGCTACGATCCGGAAGAGCGCGAACGCCTGCTCAACGGTCCCAAGGCCAGCCAGCGCGAGGTCGACCGGGAGTTCGCCCGCTTGCGACCGAGCTATCCGCAAGACAAGGCACGGCTGACGGACTTCCTGCTGGAAAACACCAGGCTCTATACCCAGGTGCACGCGTCGAAGAACCTCGGCATGCGTTATGAGGGCGACCGCAACCAGGGCGATGTGCGGCGCCAGGACCAGGATTTCCCGGAGTACAAGTTCAAGCGGCGGATGAGGCAGCTGGGCCTGGATACGCGGGACGGCACGGAGTTGCCGCGCAATCCGCCTCCGGCACCGATGCCGATCGTCAATACCATGGACTTCCCCCCGGTCAACGGACATTCCCGTGGGCGCAGCGCTTCGATCAACCCCCCGGCGCCGCCACTGTCCCGTCCTCGTGCCGATAGCATCAATACCTGGTCGCGTCCGGTCGTTACCCCCTATGTTCCACCGCGGGACGACTATCGTGTCGATCCCCGGCACTACCGGCCGCCGGTGGATAACAGCGATTACTCCCGTGGTCGGCCCTCGACGTCGCGGGCCCGGGCGGAATCGTTCAGCACCCGCGAACGGCCGGTGATCCCCAACTACGGTCCGCCTCCCGTGGAGCGGCGCCGGGCGCCGTCGGTCAGTACCCGGCGCGAGCCGTCTTCGACACGCGACGGCGGCCGTTACCGCGAGACGCCGCCGGCCCGCCGCGAACGCTCCAACTCACTGATGGCGCGGATGCGCAACATGATCATCCGATAAGGAAAGTCGTCGATGGCGAGCCAGTTGAAACAAGTGCTGTCCCCGGTGTTTCACCAGATGGGTATCGATGAACGAGAGCTGGAGGTGTCCGACAGCTATGTCATGACCTTGCCGAGCGGCCTGGTGCTGGAGTGGCGCGAGTCGCCCCATGACTTCCTGACGGTCAGTTGCCTGCTGCCGGTGTCGGAACAACGCTTCGACGATCCGGATACCCTGGCCATCCTGCTCCAGAGCAATCTGCTGGGGCTGGAGCATCCGCCGATCCTGACCGGGGCGATTGTCGAGCAGAAGAAAGTCATCCTGTGGACCCGCCAGCCTTTCCTCATGCTCGACCACAGCGCGATGCAGCGCCTGTTCGAGCGCTTCACGGAGCAGGCCGACAAGCTGGGCAACTGGCTGGCGCTGAGCCTGGAAGAGTTGAAGGCCCGCGAGCAGGCTTCGCGACAGCCGATGCGGAAGACGCCGTTGCGCGGAGCGATACCGCGCAGCTAGGCCACTCGTCCTGATGAAAATACCGCGGCGTATTTTCATTTTTCCCGGTTCGGGATTTCTCTGAGCGACACTTCATACCTCTGTGCGAAAGTTATTTTCATGGAGGTTGGTCGGTGCTGCCCGTTAATGCATTCTGGTTTTCATGAGGGTTTTCCAGATACCGTTATCGAGGAACCCGCCATGACGCCACCACCGGGCTACGGACTGCTGCTGTATGCGGCGATTGCGATCATTGCGCTGATCGTGCTGATCGCGCGCTACCGGATCAATCCGTTCATTGTGATCACCCTGGTGTCTGTCGGCCTCGCGCTGTTGGCCGGGATGCCGGCGGGCAGCGTGGTGGGGGCGTACGAGGCAGGTGTCGGCAAGACGCTGGGGCATATCGCCCTGGTGGTCTCCCTGGGCACCATGCTCGGCAAGATGATGGCCGAGTCCGGTGGCGCCGAGCGGGTCGCGCAAACCCTGATCGAGCGGTTCGGCGAGCGCAACGCGCACTGGGCGATGGTCTGCATCGCCTTCCTGGTGGGCTTGCCGCTGTTCTTCGAGGTGGGCTTCGTGTTGCTGGTGCCCATCGCCTTCACCGTGGCACGGCGGGTCGGGGTGTCGATCCTGATGGTCGGCCTGCCGATGGTGGCCGGCCTCTCGGTGGTGCACGCCCTGGTGCCGCCGCATCCGGCGGCGATGCTGGCGGTGCAGGCGTACCAGGCCTCGGTGGGGCAGACGCTGCTGTATGCGATCCTGATCGGCATTCCCACGGCGATCATCGCCGGCCCACTCTATGCCCGGTTTATCGTGCCGCATATCCAGCTGCCCGCCGAGAACCCGCTGGAACGCCAGTTCATCGAGCGCGAGCCGCGCAAGCGACTGCCGAGCTTTGCCCTGACCATGATCACCATCCTGCTGCCGGTGCTGCTGATGATGATCGGCGGCTGGGCCAATCTGCTGTCCACGCCGGGTTCGGGCTTCAACCAGTTCCTGCTGTTCATCGGCAACTCGGTGATCGCCCTGCTGTTGGCGACACTGTTGAGTTTCTGGACCCTGGGCCTGGCCCAGGGCTTCAACCGCGAGGCGATCCTCAAGTTCACCAACGAATGCCTGGCGCCCACCGCCAGTATCACCTTGCTGGTCGGTGCCGGTGGTGGCCTGAACCGGATCCTGATCGACGCCGGGGTCACCGACCAGATTGTCGGCCTGGCCCACGCCTTCCAGTTGTCGCCGCTGTTCATGGGCTGGCTGTTCGCCGCGCTGATGCGCATCGCCACCGGCTCGGCGACCGTCGCCATGACCACCGCTTCCGGGGTGGTCGCGCCGGTGGCCGTCGGCCTGGGTTACCCGCATCCGGAATTGCTGGTGCTGGCGACCGGTGCCGGTTCGGTGATCTTTTCCCACGTCAACGACGGCGGCTTCTGGCTGATCAAGGAATACTTCAATATGACCGTCATGCAAACGTTCAAGACCTGGACCGTGCTCGAGACCCTGATCTCGCTGGTCGCCTTCGGCTTGACCCTGGGCCTTTCGGAGTGGCTGTAGATGGACATCCTGTATCAGATCCGTGCCCGCCAGGACGCCTTCAGCGCCGGTGAAGGGCGCATCGCCCGAGTGATTCTCGAAGACATCGGCCATGCCGCTTCGGCCAGTCTCGACGAGTTGGCCGAACGGGCTGAAGTCAGTGCCGCGACGCTCTCGCGTTTTGCCCGCACCGTCGGTTGCCGCGACCTGCGTGACCTGCGCTTGCAACTGGCCCAGGCCAGCGGGGTCGGCAGCCGTTTTCTCGATCCGGTGGGGCGCCCTGAGCAGTCGGCGTTTTTCCGGCAGATCGTCAGCGATATCGAGATCACCCTGCACGAACACCTGGCCGGTTTCGACCAGGCGCACTTTGCCGACGCGGTGCGGCTGCTCGCCCAGGCGCGGATGATCCATGCCTTCGGTCTCGGCGGCAGCTCGGCGCTGTGCAGCGACGAGTTGCAGGTACGGCTGGTGCGACTGGGCCTGCCGATCGCGGCCTGTCACGACCCGGTGATGATGCGTGTCACCGCCGCGACCCTCGGTCCCGAACATACGTTGCTGGTCTGCTCGCTGACCGGCCTGACGCCGGAGTTGCTGGAAGCGGTGCGCCTGGCCCGCAACTATGGCGCGTCGATCATCGCTATCACCCGGGCGGATTCGCCGCTGGCGCAATTGGCCGATGTGCTGTTGCCGCTGCAGGGCGCCGAAACCAGTTTTATCTACAAACCGACGGCGGCCCGTTACGGCATGCTGCTGGCCATCGATGTGTTGTCCACCGAAGTGGCGCTGTCGTTGCCGCAGGACAACCAGGAGCGGCTGCGGCGGATCAAGCTGGCCCTCGATGAATACCGTGGCGGCCCCGACAATCTGCCGCTGGGAGACTGATATGCAGTACGACACGCTGATTCGCAACGCCACCGTTATCGATGGCAGCAACACTCCGGGCTATGTCGCCGATGTCGGTTTGCGCGACGGGCGCATCGTCCGCATCGGGGCGCTGGGCGACGCCAGCGGTAGCGAGGAAATCGACGCCGGCGGCAAGGTCCTGGCCCCGGGTTTTATCGACGTGCACACCCATGACGACACGGTGGTGATCCGCCAGCCGCAGATGCTGCCCAAGCTCAGCCAGGGGGTGACCACTGTGATCGTCGGCAATTGCGGGATCAGCGCCGCGCCGGTCAGCCTGCGCGGCGATCCGCCGGACCCGATGAACCTGCTGGGCTCGCGGGAGGCCTTCGGCTACCCACGTTTCAGCGATTACCGCGCGGCGGTCGAAGTGGCGAATCCGGCGGTGAACGTGGCGGCGCTGGTGGGCCATACGGCGCTGCGCAGCAACCACCTGGACGACCTGTCGCGCACGGCGACGGCGACCGAGATCGACGCCATGCGCGCGCAGTTGCGCGACAGCCTGGAGGCCGGTGCCCTCGGGTTGTCCAGCGGACTGGCCTACGCCAGTGCCTTCAATGCCGAGACCGATGAGGTCAAGCAACTGGCCGAAGAGCTGACGGCCCATGGCGCGGTGTACACCACCCATCTGCGCAGTGAGTTCGAACCGGTGCTGGAGGCCATGGACGAAGCCTTCGAGATCGGCCGCCATGCCCGCTCGCCGGTGATCATTTCCCACCTCAAATGCGCCGGCGCGGGTAACTGGGGACGCAGCCCGCAGTTGCTGGCGAAACTGGAGCAGGCGGCGAAGGATCATCCGGTCGGCTGCGATTGCTATCCCTATGCGGCCAGTTCCTCGACCCTCGATCTCAAGCAGGTCACCGATGCCTTCCGCATCACCATCACCTGGTCGACTCCGCACCCGGAGGTGGGGGGGCGGGACCTGATGGACATCGCCCGGGAGTGGGGCGCTTCGCTGCTGGAAACCGCGCGGCGCCTGCAACCGGCGGGCGCGGTGTATTACGGCATGGACGAGGCGGATGTCCGGCGCATCCTGGCGCATCCGCTGTCGATGATCGGCTCGGACGGCCTGCCCGAGGACCCGTTTCCCCATCCGCGGCTGTGGGGCGCCTTCCCGCGGGTGCTGGGGCATTTCAGCCGCGATCTTGGCTTGTTTCCCCTGCACACGGCCGTGCACAAGATGACCGGGTTGTCGGCGACCCGTTTCGGCCTGGTGGAGCGCGGTGAAATCCGCGAAGGGCATTGGGCCGACCTGGTGCTGTTCGACCCGCTGACCGTGCGCGACGTGGCGGACTTCAATGACCCGCAACGGGCCGCTGCCGGCATCGACGGGGTCTGGGTCAACGGCGTGAAGAGTTATTCGGCCGGGCAGGCCAACGGTCGGCGAGCCGGCCGCTTCCTGGCGCGCTCCGGGGATTTGCGCGAGGGTTTTTGAGACGAATGTCGCGATTTCAATCGATGATGGCATTAAGCTATTAAAGAAACCCGCGCCGGGGCCGAAGCGCTTTGATCCAGACCCGCCAGGAAGACCTGTCATGAGCTTCGGTAAAACCACTCCCATTCTGCGAATTTTCAATGAGGCCGAGGCGTTGGGGTTCTATGTCGACTTCCTCGGCTTCCAGGTCGACTGGCGGCATCGCTTCGAGCCGCAGTTGCCGCTGTACCTGCAAGTGTCCAAGGGTGATTGCCTGCTGCACTTGAGCGAGCATCACGGCGACGCGACACCCGGTTCGGCCCTGCGTATCGAAACCGACGAACTGGTGGCGTTCCGCGAGCAATTGCTGGCCAAGGGTTATGCCCAGGTCCAGCCACAGATCCAGGCGACGCCCTGGGGCAGCCTGGACATGACCATCACCGACCCGTTCGGCAATCGGCTGGTGTTCACCAACGCGATTTGTGTGTAGGTCGGACAGCTGGGCTCTTGCTGGTTTTATGTGATTCGTGGCTGACGCGCAGATTATGGCGATTGCCAAGGCACACGGTGCGAGTATCGCCACGCGAAATGTTCGTGATTTCGAGCAATCCGGTGTGTTGATCATCAATCCCTGGATAGCCTGAAACCCGATCGCTCCCATGAGTATGGGAGCGATCTTCGCCGTCAGACCCGGAAGTGGCTGACCATCATCTGCAACTGATTGCCCAGGCGGGCCAGTTCGACGCTGGAGGCGGCGGTTTCATCGCTGGCGGCGGCGGTTTGTTCGGAGACGTCGCGGACATTGATGATGCTGCGGCTGATCTCTTCGGCCACCGCGCTCTGCTGCTCGGCCGCCGCGGCGATCTGCTGGTTCATCGACTGGATGTTCGACACCGTGCGGGTGATGTTTTCCAGTGAGGTGCCTGCCTTGCGCGTCAGTTCGACGCTGCTGTCGGTGAGGCTGCGGCTGTTGTTCATCACGGTCGCCACTTGCTGGGTGCCGTTCTGCAGGGCCGCCACCAGGCCCTCGATTTCTTCGGTGGACTTCTGCGTGCGCTGGGCCAGGCCACGCACTTCGTCGGCCACCACGGCAAAACCACGCCCGGCTTCACCGGCTCGGGCCGCTTCGATGGCGGCGTTGAGCGCCAGCAGGTTGGTCTGCTCGGCTACGGCCTTGATCACGTCCATGACGCTGCCGATCTTGTCGCTTTCCTGTTGCAGCACGGTCATGGCTTCGGTCGAACGCACCACCTCGGTGGCGAGGCGTTCGATCTGGGCGATGGCTTCGCCGACCACCCGATCGCCTTCACGGGCTTCGCCATCCGCCGCGGCGGCCGCGAGAGAGGCTTCTTCGGCATTGCGCGCGACTTCCTGCACGGTGGCGGTCATTTCGTGCATGGCCGTGGCGACCTGGTCGGTTTCGATCTTCTGGCTGTTGACCCCGGCGCTGGTCTGCTCGGTCACGGCCGACAGCTCTTCGGCGGCGCTGGCGATCTGGGTAACGCCGTCGCGAATGCCGCTGATCAGGTCGCGCAAGGTGCTGCCCATGCGCTGGATGCCCTGTTGCAGCACGCCCAGTTCGTCACGGCGGGTGACGACCAGGTTCTGCGTCAGGTCGCCGGAGGCGATGCGTTCCACCACCCCGAGGGTCTCGCGGATCGGCCGGGTGATCTGGCGGGTGATGACCACGGCGGCCAGGATGCCGAACAGCAGGGCGAGCAGGGTGCTGCCCAGTTGCAGGCTGCGGGCCCGGGCGCTTTCGCTGTCACGACGGTCCAGCTGGATCTGATAGAGATCGTCGCTGCGGGCGACGATGTCATTGCCCTGGTCGGTCATTTCCTTGCGGGCCTGGATGGCGGCACTGTTCGCCGTTTTATAGGCCTGCACGGCGACGCGGTAGTTGCCCAGGGCCGTCTCCAGTTTTTGCAGCTCGTTCTGCTGGCTGCTGTTGAATTGCTGCTGGAGTTGTTTCAGGCCGGCAATCGCTTCATTCAGCTGGTTGACAGCCTTCTGTTCGGTATCCGGGTTACTGTTGCCGGTATAGCCACGCACTTCGTAGCGCGTCAGCTGGAACTGTTCCTTGGCGTGGGTGATGGCCTGGAAACGCTCGAAGCGTCCCTCGTCGCCCGGTGCCATGTTCAGGACGTTGTCGTGGATCGTGGAGATCAGTTTCTGAATGACCTCGGCATTGTCGCCCATGGTCTGGCGAGCGCCGGCAGCGGTGCGATAGGCGTCGCGCATCTTGTTCAGCGACTGCTGGTAGTTGCTGATGATCGTCGCCTGCTCATTGAGCAGCTTGAGGTTTTCCGGGCTCTTGAAGCTGCCGATCAGCTTCTGCTGCTGGGCGATAAAGGCATCGAGGTTGACCTGCACGTTCTGTGCGGCGGTCTCGTCGCCGTTGGTGAGCATGTACTGCAAGCGGGCTACGCGCAGTTTGGTCAGCGAGGCATTGAGCTGGGTGATGTCGCTCATCCAGTTGCTACGGTCGATCAGGCCGCCCAGGCTGGTCCAGCCGGTCAGGGCCAGGATGGTGGTAAGCACCAGAACCAGGCCGAAGCCCAGGCCCAGTTTCAGGTTGACGCTGATATTTCCAAACCAGCTATTCATTGAATTCCTCCAGGAACGTTGTGTTGCTTGCTCGTCGGGTGGCTGGAAGGTGTTGTTCTTGGTGCCAGCTGAATTTGTCCGTAGGGGCTGTATCGGCGGCAGGGCCGATAGCTGAAAGGTTTTTCTCGTGAGCTGTTGTTTCACGAAGTGTAGTGCGAGATGGCGAATCTCCGCTGTGCCCGGATCCCGGGCTCGTGGCGGTGTTTTTGCCGGCGGGAAACCGCACCGCGGGCTTAAGGAATTTTTCACATTCCTTTCACCAGAGGGCGACTTCTGCGGACCTAGTCTCTGCGTTCGGATCGGTGCAGCGCGGTATTCGAGCGGTTTCTCCAGTGGCAGTGACGCCCGATGCTCGGCTGTCATTTTTGCCCTGTAGGGTCACCGACATCGTTTACTCAACCAGCGTTTGCCGTGGGGGCCACCTCAACGTGGAATCAAGACTGACGTATAGCGGGATCAGGCGTTCGTTCGAACTGAGCCGTTTCGCCAAATATAAAAATACCCTGGTTGTGCTGCTTTCCGCGTTATTTGTCATTCCCCTGACGCTGTTCATCCTGCGCCCGGCGACCATTACCGATCTTGCCCGTCACGGTGCCAGCAGCGCGGCGGCGTTGACTGCCGGTTGGGCCAAGGGCGAGATGGTCGTGCTGGTGCGCCATGTCGAGCGCTGCGATCGTTCCAAGGCGCCTTGCCTGGACGGCCAGGACGGTATCACCGATCGCGCGCGCGATGTGGCGGTGGGCCTTGGCGCCCGCTTTGAAAAGCTCGGACTGGCCAGGGCGGATATCTACAACAGTCCGTTGACCCGGGCGGTGCAGAGCTCATTCTATATGTTCAACCAGGCCAGCAGCACGCAGGACTGGCTGTTCAACTGCCGCAAGACCATGCTGCGCGATGTGCGCCGCTTCAAGGTGCCAGGGCGCAACCTGATCCTGGTCACCCACAGCGAGTGCATGAATGCCCTGGAGCAGTCGATGAAGCTCTCCATGCCTTCCCTCGGTTATGGCGCCGCCTTGTTCATCACGGAAAACTCGACGAGCGAAGCCCCGCGAGTGATGGGCTTTATCGAAGCTTCGGATTGGCCGCAGGTGTTCAAGCCGTGAGTGGTCGCGACCCGATCCAATAAAAAACGGCGCCCAAGGGGCGCCGTTTTTTTATGCCTGGCGTTCGCTTCAGCGGGTGTAGAAGTAGTAGGTGCGCTTGCCGCCGATGGTGACGGTCGCCAGGATCGTGTGCGACGCGTCCGGCTCCTGGTTCTGGGCCACGGCCACGTTGTCCGGCGAGGCTGCCAGGAAGGCATCCAGCTCGGCCTGGGTCTGGACCACCTGCTGCTGGCGCCCGGTATAGAAGACCGTCGAGGCGAGGCGTTCGTCCGGTTGATACAGCGCCACCTGCTTGCCGCCGGACTGCAGGGCGATGACCTGGTCGGTCACCGGCTTGAAGGAAGTGGTGCGGTCGGCGAGAGGTGCCCGCCAGGCGACCACCAGGTAAGCGCAGACCACGACGGCCAGCAGTCCCGTCGCCAGGGGGCGGCGGTACTCGACCAGGCCGCGGCTGAGCGCCGAGCCAGCGGAACGGCGGCGCAGCCAGTCGAGGATCACCCCGCTGTATTCGGCGGCGATGATGGCCGCGGCCGGTGCCATGGACACCATGTAGACCATGCGCTTGCTCGAGGCCAGGGTCAGCAGGGTGAACTGGGTCAGGATCCAGACGCTGGCGAACAGCAGGTGGCGGTGGCGCACCAGCTCCTTGCGCAAATGCCAGAGGCCCAGGTAGACCAGCAGGTTCCAGGGCAGGAAGGCTTCCGGCAGCTTGGTGAAGTAGTAATAGAACGGCTCGTAGTGCCCGGCGGCAGTGAAGGAACCACTGAAACGGCCGACGCTGTTGGCCCACAGCACCTCACCGACCGCTTGCAGGCCGTCCTGGCGGTAGAGCAGGGTCAGCCAGATCAGCAACGGGATCAGCCCGACCAGGGTGAACACCGCCGGACGTAGCCAGTTGCCGAAGGTGAAGCGCTTGTCGATCAGGCTCTCGCTGACCAGGTAGACGAAAATCACGATACCCGGCAGCGCCAGCCCGAGCACGCCCTTGCTGAGGGTCGCGATGGCGATGCCAACGACGAACACCAGCCAGTTGCCCAGGGTTCCCGCCTGTTCCTGCTGTCGCCGGCCGGCATGGAAAAAGGCGAACAGCGCCAACGCCACGCCCAGGCTGAGGATCGCGTCCTCACCGACCTGGCGCGCATTGCCCAGGTAGCTGGCCATGGTCGCGAGCATCGCCGCGGCGCTCCACGCCAGTAGCGTCGGTCGGCCGATCTTGCGCATGAACCCGTACAGCGCCAGCACCGTGAACAGCCCGGCGAAGGCCGAGGCCAGCCGCACCGCCAATGGCGTGCCGCCAAACAGGCGGATGGCGCTGGCGTCCAGCCACAGGCTCAGGGGCGGCTTCTCCAGGAACGGCTCGCCCAGCAGGCGCGGGGTGACCCAGTCGTTGTTCAGGTGCATTTCCATGGCGATCCCGGCGACCCGGGATTCGGTGGAACCCTGCAGTTCATGGTTGCCCAGGGCAAAGAAGAACACTAGACAGCCAAGCAGGAACAGCAGGAGAGCGGGGCGTGTTGTTCGCATGGTGATACCGGCTAAAGGAAATTGAGCCCGAGGGCATCCAGATAACCGGTCACTATACGGAGGGAGTTCTTAATAAATTGTGAACGACTGTGCGGAAGATCGGGTTTGTTCAATCCCCCAGCGCCGCGCCCTCGCGCCGTGGATCGGCACCACCGGCCCACGAACTGGCGCCCCGCGCATCGCGCACGCGCATGATCGCCTGGGTGCCGCTGGTCATCTCCAGCTCGCCGATCTCGTGGCCCTGGTGCTTGAGCGCATCGATCAAGCGCGGGGAGAACAGGCCCTGCTCCAGTTCGGTGGGACCATTGCGGCTGCCGAAGTTGGGCAGGTTGATCGCCGCCTGCGGGTCGAGGTTCCAGTCCAGCAGGCCGACCAGGGTCTTGGCAACATACTCGATGATCTGCGAACCGCCCGGGGAGCCGACCGTGCCGAGGAACTCGCCACCCTGGCGGTCGAACACCAGTGTCGGTGCCATCGACGAGCGCGGGCGCTTGCCGGGCTCGACACGGTTGGCCACCGGCTTGCCGTCTTCGCTGGGGATGAACGAGAAGTCGGTCAACTGGTTGTTGAGGATGAAACCCTCGACCATCAGGTGCGAACCGAACGAGCTTTCCACAGTGGTGGTCATCGACACGGCGCCACCCTGGTCATCCACCGCGACGATCTGCGAGGTGGAGATGCGCGGAGGCGAACGGTCCGGGGCGAGGGCGACCTGGAGTCCGGCGGGGACGCCGGGTTCGGCCTTGCCCAGGCTGCGTTCGCCGACCAGTGCGGCGCGTCGGGCGAGGTAGGTCGGATCGATCAGGCCGGCCACCGGCACCGGGACAAAGTCGCTGTCGGCGACGTACAGGCCACGGTCGGCATAGGCCAGGCGCTCGGCCTCGGCGATCAGGTGCACGGCTTGCGGACGCGGTTCGAGACCGGCGGCCGATGCGCTTTTCTGCGGGGCCAGGGCTGGCAACGCCCATTGCCTGTCCCGGGCCTCCAGCGCCTGCAAGGTGCCGAAGATCTGCGCGATGGCAATGGCGCCGGAGGACGGTGGCGGCATGCCGCAGAGTTTCCAGCGCTTGTAGTCCGAACAGATCGGCGTGCGTTCCTTGGCCTGGTAGCCCTGCAGGTCGGCCAGCGACAGGCTGCCGGGGTTGGCGCTGCCGTTGACCGCCGCGACCATCTCCCGGGCGATCGGGCCTTTATAGAGGGCGTCGCTGCCCTCATTGGCGATGCGCCTGAGCACGGCCGCCAGGGGCGGATTCTTCAGGATCGTGCCGACGGCTTTCGGGCTGCCGTCGGCGTTGAGGAAATAGGCCGCCATGGCTGGGGATTTCGGCAGGAACGAACTGGCGGCGATCTGCTTGTGCAGACGCGGCGAAATCGGGAAACCCTGCTCGGCCAGGCGGATCGCCGGCTCGAACAGCTGGGCCCAGGGCAGCCGGCCATTGTTGCGGTGGGCCAGTTCGAGGGCGCGCATCACCCCGGGCGTGCCCACCGAGCGGCCGCCGATCTGGGCCTGGGTAAATGCCATCGGCGTTCCATCGGGGTTGAGGAACAGTTTCTCGGTCGCGCCGGCCGGCGCGGTTTCGCGACCGTCATAGGCGTGTACGCGCTGGCCGTCCCAGACCATGATGAAGGCGCCGCCGCCGATACCGGTGGCCTGGGGTTCGACCAGGGTCAGTACGGCCTGCATCGCGATGGCGGCGTCCACGGCGGAGCCGCCCTGGCGCAGGATTTCCCGTCCGGCTTCAGCCGCCAGCGGGTTGGCGGCGGCGGCCATATGCCGGGTCGCATGCTGGGTGACCATGCCGGTGCGATAGCCCGTGCCGATCTCCGGCGCATCGGGCAGGGCGGTGGCGGTCGTGGCGGGCGGTGCGTTGCAGGAGGCAAGCGAAAGGGCGATGGCCAGGGAAGAAAGAGTACGAAGATAGACGCGACGGGTGAAAATTCTGGAGTGCACTGCGTAGGCTCCTGCCTTGGACGTGCCTGGCACTATAGAGCGTGCCGGGAGGCTGGAACAACACGGGGGCCGGCGGGTGCCGCGTTCCCACCGCCATCTGACGACAGCGGTGGGACTGTCGTCAGGCGCTGACGATGATCCGGAACCCGCCGAAGATCATCCGCTGGCCGTCAAACGGCATGGGGTTGACGTCCGGTTGCAGGCGGGGATCGTTCATCACTTTCTGCATCCCGGCGTCGCGGACTTCCCGCGAGGGCCAGACGATCCAGGAAAACACCACGGTCTCGTCTTCCTTGAGCTTGACCGCCAGGGGGAAGGAAGTCAGCTTGCCGGGCGGGACATCATCGCCCCAGCACTCGACGACGCTCAGTGCGCCGAACTCCTTGAACAGGACCGCGGCGCTTTCGGCATGCTGGCGAAAGCGCTCGCGGTTGGCGGTAGGTACGGCGGCTACAAAACCATCGACATAGGACATGATCAGTCTCCTGACTGGCGTGAGTGAATCGAGGTCGACCCGATAACGGTCGATCTGTGGGTTAGTCGATCCGCTGCTGGCGGAATCGACACCGCCATTCACTCGATGCCGGCCAGGCCGACCGGCGGTTGTGCCAGTGCCCGGACCTGCGATCCCCTGCGCTAGTCGCCGTAGTCCACATGCAGGTCGTCATCCAGGCGGTTGCTGGACGAGCCGCCCTTCTGCGGGGTCTGGTCGAAGTGTTCCCATTCGCTGTCCTGGAAGCGGAACAGGCTGTCGTCGGTCGGTGCTTCGCGACCGCCGTAATGGTGGATCGAGTAGTGGGCGTATTCGACCTTGTCGGCCCAGTTGTCCTGCAGCACCCCGTCACCGGCGAGTTCGCGGTACCAGTCGTTTTCCTTCTCGGAAGCCTTCTGTTTCTTGTTGTGGTCGACGAAGTAGCCGACGATCCCGCCGACCACCGCCAGCACCACGCCGACCAGGAAGAACGGGCCGGTCAGCGCCGCCGCGGAACCGGCGCCAAACAGCGCCGCCGCGCCGAGTACCCCCGCCGAGGCGCCGAAGGCACCGCCGGCGACCTGCAGGCCGCCGGCCGCCTTGGACAGCGGGTCGTTGGTCTCCACGCCGCTCTTGATGGTGAACGCACCGAGCACGATATCGGCAAAGCCGCCGACGATATCCGTGGCCGGGCCCAGCACCTTGATCACCGAACCGGCGATCTTCGCGGCCTTCGAGGCGCTGAGCTTGGCGCCGCCGGCGGCCGAGAGGGCATCGTCCAGGTGAGTGGTCAGGCCGTCGGTGACATTGTCGGCGGCGGCCTTGGCGCCATCACCGTCGCCGAACAGCTCGGCGATGCCGTCGTACTTGCTGTCGGGGACCGCATCCAGGGCGGTGCTGATCTTGGCTTTGACATCCGCCGGCAGGTCGCTGACGCGGAACTCGAAGTTCGGCGCCTGGGTGCCGGTCTTGCCCCAGATCTCGGGCAGGGTCTTGTCCAGGCCGAGGAAGTCCACCAGGCCGCCCTTGCCGAGGGCTTCGCCGATCTTGTCGCCGAGTTTGACGAAGTGACTGCTGGCTCCGGCGAAGCTGAGGAAGTCCTTGGCGATGGTCATGCGCTGGGCCGGGGTTTCGCCGAGCTTGCCGCCCTTGCCGACCAGTTGGTAGATCGCCGAGAACAGGGTGACGCCGGCCCCGAGGGAGCCGAGGATGCCCTTGTTGTTGAGGGTGTTGAACACCTCGCCGAGGGTGCCGCGGTCGGCGATCGGGATGTAGGGTTTGTTCAGGGCGGTGTTCAGGTCGGCTTCGCTGATCGAGCCGTTGGCCTTGTAGACCGCGCCCAGCTCTTCCAGGGCCTTGGTCACCGCCGAGGCTTTTTCCTTGCCCTGCAGGCCTTCGGTGAGGAATTTCTCGATGACTTCCTGGGAGCGCCGCGGCAGGTCGAGCAGGCTGCCCTTGAGCACCCCCTTGAGCAGGCCGAACAGGTCCTTGGTCGCCAGCTCCTTGTTGTCGTCGCTGATCTTGCTCGGGTCGGCGAGGATGCCGTTGAGGTCGGTGGTCAGGCCGTCGGCCTGGATCGATTGCGCGGCCTTGCTCGCGGCGTCCGGGTCGAACAGTGACAGCGAGGTCAGGGTATCGCTCAGGTCCTGCTGGGCTTCGTGGGTCTTGCCCTGGTTCTGCAGGTCCTTGAGGTAGGTGATGTAGTCCGGGTTGGCGGTCAGGTCGAGCAGCTTCTGCTTGATCTCGTCCTTGTTCGGCAGGTGGTTGATGGCATCGTCCATCTTGCCCTTGTAGTCGGCCTGGACGGTCGGGTCGGCGAACAGCGTCGCCAGCTGTTTCTGCAGCGCCGGGCCGTCGATGATGTCGTGCATGTCGGCGGAGGTGAGTTCGGTCTGCTTGTCGTCGAACACCCGCCAGGTGCCGCCGAAGGCGCCGGGCTCTTCCTCGTAGCCGGTGATGCCGCGACCGTTCTGGTAGGCGGCCTGGGCTTCCAGGGCGCGAACCAGCCTGGCCCGTGGATCGTCCTTGGCGATCGAGCCGTCGGCGACGCCGGCGCGGTAGGTGTCGAGCAGTTCCTTGGTCGCCAGTTCGCTGACACTCAGCTCCGGCGAGTTCGAATCCTTCTCATCGGCGTGCACGCCGGTCTTGAGGTTGAGCACGTCCAGTTCGGACTTGGGCGGCAGGTTGTATTTGCCGCGCGTCTCGTCGACCGTGCCGGCACTCCAGGCCTCCCATTTGCCGACCACCTCTTCGTAGAGTTGCGGGCTCAGTTCCTTGGAGACGATGACCTTGCCTTCGCTGGTCTCGTAGCGGATCAGGCCGTTCCCCAGCTCGTCGGGGGAACCGAAGGTGATATCGGTGTTCTTGAGGAAATCGTTGGGGCCGGCGAGCTTGTAGCCTTCGCCTTCGCTGGTGTGGATCTTGTCCCAGGTGTCGTGGGCGGTGGCGACGCTCTTGAACAGTTCCGGCGTCAGGTCGGCGGAGACCACCATGCGCTTGCCGTCATGGGTTTCGTAGGTCAGCACATTGCCTTGCTGGCCTTCGATCCAGCCGAAGCCCTTGTAGTCGTTGAGTCCGGGCTGCGGGGTGTTCTGGTCGGCCAGGGTCGAGCCACCGTCGGTGGCGGACTGCAGCGCGGCGAGCTTGCCCGGATCGCTCTTGAGGTCGTAGAGGCCGACGAGGTAGTCGAACAGCTTGGGATTGTCGTCGCGGGCGACCACGACTTTCTTGCCGTCGCTTTCATAGCGGATGGTGTCGGGACCCACTTCGTCCTTCGGCCCGACAATCGTGCCATCGACCGGTGGCCAGACTTCGTTGTCACCGGCCCGACGATACCCTTCGCCTTCGCTGGCGGTCAGGCCGCTCAGGCTGGCGTAGGCGTCCTTGGCCTGCTCGAAGAGCGCCGGGTTGTCGCGCTCCGAGACGATGACCTTGTTGCCGTCCTGGGTCTCGTAGCGGATCAGGCCGGGGCCCACTTCATCGGCGGGGCCGACGGATTTGAAGTCGCCGAGCTTCCCGGGCGGCGTGTCGTCGGCGCCGGCCCGGTGGTAACCGTCGGCCTCGCTGGCGTTGATGGCGCCAAGGGCCTTGAAGTCTTCGCTGACCTGCTTGAACAGCTCGGGGTTGTCGCGCTCGGCGACAATGACCTTGTGGCCGTCCCCGGTTTCGTAGCGGATCAGTCCCGGGCCCATTTCGTCGGCGGCGCCGATGGCCTTGTAATCCGCCAGGCTGCCGGGTGCCGACGCGTCGCCGGCGGCCAGCTGGTAACCCTGGGCGAGGCTGTCGGTCAGGCCCGGCAGGAGTTTCTGGTCGGCCACCACCTGTTGGTACAGCCCGGGGTTGGAGGCCTTGCTGACCAGCACGTGATCGCCGTCCCGGGTGACGAAACGCACCGTGTCGGCGGCCAGGGTGTCGGGCTTCTCGATGGACGCATAGCCGGACAGCGCCGGGGCCTTCTCATCGGGCCTGGCCTGGCGGTAGACGGCATTGTCCTGCTCGCCGGTCTTGAGCAGCACGGCAAAAGGGGCCCCGGAAGGCGAGCGATTGAAGGCTTTCGGGTCGGCGGTAGTGTTCAGCGCTTGCGTCTTCATGCTCGGGAGCTCCTGTGATAACCGGGCGGCGAGTGGTTGTCCTGCCGTTTCAGGATCGGCAAAAACCATAGCAGGGGGGCTGCCGTGGAAGGTTGCGAAAAGTTGTGAAAGATCGCGAAACCCAGGTGGGCCGTGGGCTGGCGACGAAACCAGGGCGGTCCGGGCGTCGCGAAGCGGGGCGTGGCGGCGGTTTTTCTGCAGCTTGTTCAGGGTGTATTCAGGGCCTGGACCTGCACCATTGGGGCTGGCACGCCAGCCTGCCGAGTGGCGACTCTGACTGATGGGACACCCGATGGCTCACGAAAACCGGTTTCGCCTTGAATCCCTGTTCATCTTCCTGATCGCACTGCTGCTCTTTACCCTGGGCATCTGGGACCAGACGGCCCAGGGCTTCGACGGGCGCTGGGCGTTGTTCCTCAATGAAATGTTTCGCCATGGCCCGAGCCTGTTCGCCACGACCTATGGCCAGCCGTATCCCGACTACCCGGGCACCGCGACGTTCCTGAGCCTTCTGTTCGCCCAGCTGTTCGGGGCGCCGAACCATCTGGCGAATGTCATGCCGACGGCGCTGGCCTCGGCCGGGGTGATGGCGATGATCTATCGGTTGCTGGCGCCGTCCGGGCGTTCCTGGGCGCTGCTGACCGTCCTGCTGACGGCGCTGACCACACAGCTGCTGGAGAAGTCCCGTTCGGTGTGCCTGGACCAGATGACTTCGTTGTTGTGCCTGGCCTGTTTCTATCTGCTGCACAGCGGTGAACGCCTGGGCTCGAAGCTTCGGCAGTACGCGATCTTCCCGCTGTTCGTCCTGGGCTTTGTCATCCGTGGGCCGTTGGGCTTGATCGAGGTCTGCGGGGTGGCCTGTGTCTATTGGGCCATGGGCGTTTCCCGCTCGCGGGCCGAGACGCTGCAACTGCTCAGGAAGGTCCTGGTGCACGGCGTTATCGGCCTGGTGCTGCTCGCCGCCTGCTGGTGGTTGCTGATGAAGCTGGCGCGGTTCAGTGGCGGCGAAGGCTTTGCCGATCAGGTCTACCACATGCAGGTCGGCGGTCGTCTCGATGAAAGTGGCGAGCCGTTCTTCTTCTACTTCCAGCTCAGTCTCTATCGTTATTTCCCGGTGGTGCCGCTGGCCCTGGCGACCCTGATCGCGCTGCGCCACAAATGGTCGCTGCGGGACCGGGACAGCGATGTGCAACTGGCTTTGCGCCTGGGGGCCTGCGGGTTGATGATCCTGCTGGGGTTGTCGGTGCCGCACTTCAAGCGTGCCTATTACGTCCTGCCGATGGTGCCGATGTTCGCGGCGGTGGCGGCCTATGGGCTGCTGCAGGCGCAAGGCTGGCTGGTGGGCGTGCGCCGCTTCTATGAAGGGCTGGTGACGCTGTTGCCGGGGTTGGCGGTGATTGTCGTCTTCGTCCTGCGCCATTCCTGGCTCAAGCATGGTTTCTGGCCGCAGGTTTCGCTGCCGCTGCTGGTCGGGACGCTGGTGATTCTGCAAGGGCTCGCTGCCTGTGTCTGGCTGAACAAAACCAGGGTGCAGCCGCTTCACGACCTGGGCCGGCGCCTGGTGCTGCTGAGCCTGATCGCCCTGGCGGCGCAGTGGTTGCTGCTGGTGAAGGTGGTGGAGCCGGCCAAGGACCTGGAGTTCGACACACGGGGCTTTGTCGAACCGGTGGAACGCCTGCGCGCGGCGAATCCGGGGCCGCTGGTGTTCCTGAACCTGGGGCAGGACACCTGGGCCGTGCGCTACATGATGAACCTGGACCATGACGAGCAGCCGCTGTTCATCGCCGGGGCCGATGCCGCCAGACTGGCTTCGCTGCCGCGTCCGGCCTGGGTGATCCTGTCGCGCAAGGACCTGGGGTTGCTGGCGGGGACGGCACTGGAGAAGGCCACTCCCGCATTCGAGGGGCGCTTCAATGGCAATCCGTGTGTGGTGATGCAGTTGCCGTGAGTTCCTGAACCGGCGGGTGCCGGTGGGCGCCTGGAGCGAAGAAACAGCCTGGTTTCTTGTTGGTGACTCTACAGTAAGTTACAGTAAGTGAAACCTTCTGTAGAGTCATTGGTATGCAAGCTGATCTCAGTCCTTCGCAGCCTATTCGTCGCCTCATGCAAAATCTCGCCAGACTTGCCAGCCCGGAGCGCTATCTCTTCACGCCCGAGGACCTGCGGGCACTGTTGCCCGAGTTATCGGATGGCGCCTATAGAACCCTCTTGAGTCGTGCCGTCTCGGAAGGTTATCTGGCCCGCGTTTGTCGGGGCCTGTACCTGTATGAGCCGGTGGCCCCTTCCAGCGGCCTGGTGCTGTTCCATGCCGCCGCCCGGTTGCGGGCAACACAGCTCAATTACATCAGCCTTGAGACGGCCTTGAGCGATTGCGGGATCATCTCGCAGGTGCCGATCAACTGGATCACCTTGATGTCATCCGGGCGCAGTAACAAGATCTCCTGTGGTCCCTGGGGTAGCATCGAGTTCGTGCATACCCGGCAGACTCCCCGGGAACTGATGGGGCAGCTTTACTACGATGCCCCTTGTCGGTTGTGGCGGGCCCGTCCGCAACAGGCCTTGCGTGACATGCGGGCCGCAAGGCGCAGCATGGAATTGATCGACTGGAGTGTCGTCCATGAGTCTGTTTGATGTACTGGTGGATGAGGCGCTGAAGAACCGCAATGATCTGGCGCCGTTGCGTGTGGTGGTGGAAAAGGAACTGCTGCATCACGACATCATGCTGGCACTGAGTGGTGCCGGCCTGCTGGCCAGATTGACCTTTATCGGCGGGACCTGCCTGCGGGCGTGTTACGGCTCGAACCGGTTGAGCGAAGATCTGGACTTTACCGGTGGGGCCGATTTCCAGCGTGAAAGCCTGGCGGAGCTGGCTCGTGTGCTTGTCCGAGAGTTGAAAGGCAAGTACGGCCTGGAAATCGAGGTCAGCGATCCGATTCGCGAGGTGGGTAATGTCGCTACCTGGAAGCTGAAAGTGCTGACCCGTCCCGGCCGTCCGGATCTGCCGGCCCAACGGATCAATATCGACGTGTGTTCGATTCCCAGTTATCAGCCTCAGCCGATGTTGCTGCTCAACCCTTATGGCGTCGACATGGGGACAAGTGGCCTGATCCTGCAGGCTGAAACCCGAGAGGAGATTTATGCCGACAAGATCGTTGCCTTTGCCTTGCGACCCAACCGCATCAAGAACCGTGATCTCTGGGATCTGGTCTGGCTGCGCCAGCAGGGAATCCGTCCAGACCTGGACCTGATCTGGCGCAAGCTTGGCGACCATCAATGCACCCCGCAGGACTTTCTTGCCGCGTACCGCGATCGTGCGGCAGCACTGGACAGCGATCCGCGGATCGCGATTGAGTTTCGCAAGGAAATGAGTCGATTCCTGCCGGCGCAACTGGTGAGGGAAACCGTCAATCAAGATGCGTTCTGGACGTTTCTGGCCATGCATATACGTGAGTTGTATGCCGCTACCGAAAAGGTCCTGCTGGGGGATGAGTCGGTGGTTGGTTTCAGGATGTGATAATGCTTCGGTGCTGTCGCCCAGGCAGGGCCAGCAGCACAGCGCCATGAAGCCGAGCATTGTCGGAATCTGCCCTGTTTATGTCCTGCCGGGCGCTTTGAAAAGTCATCGGTTGTCGGTCAAATAGCCCTCGTCAGCAGGAAGGTACGGGGCTTTGATCGAGCCCGACTCCATTCACTCCAACGCAAAGGTGGCAAGCCCATGTCGCAAGCAAACAGCCTGATCAGTTTCAAACGTCCCGATGGTCGCGAGGTCAGCGGTTATCTGGCCCGTCCGGCAAAAGTCGAAGGCGCCCCGGCCATTGTGGTGATCCAGGAATGGTGGGGTCTCAACGACCAGATTCGTGGCGTTGCCGATCGCCTGGCGGCCTGCGGCTACCTGGCCCTGGTGCCCGATCTGTACCGTGGCGAGTCGACGGTGGAAGAGGAAGAAGCCCACCACCTGATGAGCAAGCTGGATTTCGCCGAGGCGGTGTCCCAGGATATCCGTGGCGCCGTGCAGTACCTGGGCGCCCACACGAAAAATATCGGCGTGACCGGCTTCTGCATGGGCGGCGCGCTGACGCTGCTGTCCTTGAATGCCATCCCGGAGCTGACGGCCGGCGTGGTCTGGTACGGTTTCCCACCGCTGGAATACCTCAATGCCGCGGCGATCAAGGCACCGCTGCTGGCGCATTGGGCGACCCAGGATCTGTTCTTCCCGGCGGAAACCGTCGACACCCTCGAGACCACGCTGCATGAAGCGGGTGTCGATGCCACGTTCCATCGCTACCTGGCGCATCACGCCTTCGCCAACGAGACGGCGGTGGGGAGCGGACGCATCCCCGGAACCCAGTTCGACCCGGTCTGGTCGCAAATGGCCTGGGACCGGACCCTGACGTTCTTTGGCCAGAAACTCTGGGACTGATCCACCGTCAGGCCGTTTGCACGGGACACCGCGTCGTGTCCCGTGTGCCGGACGACTCAGGATGACGCCGGGTCGTCCTGCAGGCCCGAGCCCGTCTGGCAGTTCCTGGTGTCCATGACAATCTCCGGTGGACGGGCGCCATGGGCGGGCGTCAGCAGGTAGAGGAGCAGGATCAGGCAGGCTGCCGGGCGCACAGGATGCTGCCGGTATTCAGGACGCGAGCAATTCGCGCTGGACTTCCAGGGCATTGCGCTCGACCCAGTTGTGGCCCAGTTGCCCGTCCAGGCGCACTTCCCAGACCGCGGTCCCCAGCATCTTGAACGGGGTGCCGCAGGCCCGATTGCCGATAAAGCCGTTGTTCTTGCCCTCGAGTATCCAGCGCGAGGCCACGCGGGTGCCGTCGGCATTCTGGAAGGTCTCGATGCTGGCGAAATCGAAGTCGTCGATTTTCGCCAGGAACGCGCCGATCCAATCGATAAATGCCTCGCGGCCGACGACGTCGACACCTCCCGAGGTGATGACAAAGTCTTCGCTGACGAAGCGCGCCGCCGCTCGCGGATCCTGTTTCTGCCAGACCTCGCGCCAGAAGCTTTCGACGATTTCTACGGCCTTGTTGCCTGTCATGGGGTGTTCCTCGTGCTTGCAGTTGTTTGGCCGATGCGCTGACCGCCGACCGGATGAGCACGATGTTCGGAGTTTGCTATCTAGAACTAAAACGCATAAATTTAATTGCATCCAGTTGAAAGGCGAATTCATCATGCAAGCCAGCGATATCGAGATCGACCTGCTCAGGGCGTTTATCGCCGTGTCGGAAACCGGCAGTTTCACGGCGGCGGCAGAGGTGATCGCGCGTTCGCAATCGGCGGTGAGCCAGAAGATCATCCGGTTGGAGGAGATCCTCGGTCTACGGGTGTTCGAGCGCACCAGTCGCGCACTGACCCTGACCGCGGACGGTGAGCGCCTGCTGGTGGGCGCGCGCCGGATGCTGGTGCATTACGAGGCGTTCCTGCGTGAGATCAAGGCGCCGGCGATGCCGGGCTTGTTGCGCCTGGGCATCTCGGAAAACCTGGTGCTGACCCAGCTGCCCAAATTGCTGTCGCGCTTTTGCGCGCTGTATCCCGATATCCAGCTGGAGCTCACCACCGGCCTGAGCAATGACCTGCTCACCGCCTATGAGGCGGGGCAACTGGATGTGGTGATCGCCAAGCGCAAGATCAGCGCGACGGCCCAGCGCGGTCGCGTCATCTGGCGCGAGCCGCTGGTGTGGATGGCTGCCAGCGACTACGAAATCGAAGCGTCCCGGCCGGTGCGGCTGGTGATGATGCGACCGCCCTGCGCGTACCGCGCGATCATGGTCGAGGCCCTGGCGTCGGTGAATCGCGAATGGGTATCGGCCTGCCTGGCGAGCAACCTGATCGGCGTGCAGGCTGCCGTCTCCGGCGGGCTGGGCATCACTGCCCTGGGCACCTCGTTCCTGCAGGAGGGGATGAAGATTCTCGAACCTTCGGAAAAATTGCCGACACTGCCCTCCACCGAGGTGGCGGTAGTGGGCGATGAGGCCGGCACCCAGCACCTGGTACAGCCGCTGGTGTCGTTGCTGACCGAGGGGCTGATGGCGGGGGGGCGGTTGACCTGAGTGTTTACTGTTGTGCTACGAGGCCTGTTATGCACAACAAAGAGTCGCGCCGCTGGTGCGACAATCGCTGATCAATACGCCCGAACCCATCGCACTTTCGTCGAAGCCTGGACTGCGCCACTTCCGCCTCCGCCCGTGGGCGGGGTGGGGTTGGTGATGGTCTGGTCGCCGGTTACCGCCGAGACATCGATGGCGATGCCGCCCTGGGAAATGGTGGTGGGGCTGGCGCCGTTGTTGCCGGTTGACAGCGAGCCCTTGATGTTGGTCGTGGCCCCTGAGGTGCTGACCAGGCCGCCGAGGATGACGTTGCCGTAGAGGGTCCAGCCGCTGGTGGCGAGGCCGCCGTTGGCTTCGATGGCGATATTGCCGATGGGCAGGCCGCTGTGGGTGACGTTGGCGCTGTCGGTCCAGGTGGCCAGGGCCGGTGGTGTCGCGCTCTTGTTGCACAGGTTGGTCGGGTAGAACGACCCGCTGCACAGGTTCGAGTAACCGGAGAAGTTCGGCGAGTACAAGGGCACCGCGCTGTTGCTGGTCAGGGCAACGTTGCCGGTGGCGAGTACGGTGTTTGTGAGTCGGCTCAGGCCTTGCACACCATCGAGAGTGATGTTGCCCTGGAACCACAGCACGCCCGGTGGCAGGGCCTTGATCCCGGTGAAGGTCCAGCCGTTGGCGGGTGTCGCGCTGTTGCCGCAGCTGCTGTTGCCGTAGTTGCAGGTCAGGAAGGTGTTTCCCAGCAAGGTGCGCAGGTCGGTGGTCGCCAGGTTGTAGGGGCCGCCCGCCACGGCGGTGCCGGCGGCGGTCTTGACGTTCTGGATCTTCAGCATCGGTGTGTTGCCGTCGAAGTAGAACACGTAGTTGGCCTGGCTTTGCAGGGGCGTGACGTCCACCGGGGCGCTGGTGATGTTGCAGTACGGTATGCCGGGCAGGCCCGGCGAGGCGCCGGCGATGTTCTGTGTCAGGTTCGCCAGCGCGGTGCCCGTGTAGGCGGTGCCGTTCTGGTTGAGCACCTTGCCGGCGATCTGGCTGGCGGTGTTGAACGAGGGCGTGTTGTATTGCGTCACGCTGAGGTTGCCGCCGCCCTGGAACTGCCCCACCGTCGCGGTGAGGATCGATACGTCGCTGTTGGCCTTGAGCGTGTTGTAGGTGGCGCTGTAGCCGCTCAATGCCAGGGTGTTGCCCCAGAAGGTGCCGACGGTGGCGTTCCTGAAGTTGACGTCGCCGCCGTAGATCGCGTTGTAGCTCAGCGAAATGCTGGCGGGCAGGCTGCCGGTCCCGGAGATCAATTGCGCGCCGGTGCTGGTGCTGATGACCCCGGCGGATTGGCTGGCCTTGCTCAGGTCCAGGGTATAGACCGTGCCATCGGTCAGGGTGATCAGGGCCGTGCCGGTGCTGGCGGCGGTGATCGAGTTGTCGGTGTTTTTCGTGCCGCCGACCAGGGCGGTGCCGATGGTTGATCCGGCCGACAGGACGTTGGCCTTGAACGCGCCGGCCTTGATCGACACATAGCTGCCGTCGGACTGGCTGATGTTGATGGACTTGGCGCCTACCGTCAGGTTGACCGGCGGGCTGCTGGAACTCATGGAAAAAGTGCCCTCGGTGTTGAGGGTCGCGTTGTCCGCGATCCCGCCGCCGCTGAGGTTGATGCCGCCCTTGGCACAGCCGGAGACATAGGCTTTCGAGCCGTTGGAGATGGTCAGCACGCCGGTGACGGCGATATTCGCCAGGGTCGTGCCGTTGGTGATCGACAGATTGCCGCCGGTGTAGTTGAAGTTGCCATTGAACTGCAGGGCCGGTGGCAGATTGCCGCTGGGCGGGGCGGTCGCGGCACTGGCCGGGGTCAGCACGTAGACCACCTGCAAGGTATTGGTTGCCAGGTTGTTGGTGGCGGTGATGCTCGCGGTGACCAGCGTGCTGCCAGCGCTGGCGACCTTGGAGAGGATCTGGGCGCTGAGGCCGCTGGCGCTGATGGGCAGGTTGCCCGGTGTGACATTGGCCAGGGTGCTGTCCTGCAGCAGTTGGGCCTGCAGGTACAGACGCACCCACTCCACCCCGCTCCAGACCCGTGACTCCGCCGGTGAGATGGCATGGGCCGCCACTTGCTGCTGCTGGGCGCCCCGTATGCCGTACATCATTCCCAGGGCGGTCACGGACAGGGCCATGCCGACGAACAGGATCATCAGCGTGGCGGCCATGCCGCGTTGAGACGCGGGTGTCGATCCGGAAAACGAAGGGGCTGGCATCAAGCGCTCTGTCAGGAAGTGGGTTTTTCGAAGTTGATCAGACACGCCGTTGCCTTGCTTTTCACGTAGGCGGGCTGGGGATCGCTACTGTTGGGGTCGAGCGTGCTGTTGTTGGCGTTCAGGGTGACTTGCAGGCGTGAGGCAGTATTGGTGGTGTCGGTGGTCCGGCCATAGGGCCAGCAGGTGGCGAAGCCCACCGAGAACGAGGCGCTGCCCTGGCCGGCTTCGATCAGCGGGGTGCTGGTCCAGGTGCTGCTGCCCCATTGCGCCGAGGCCTGGGTGCAAGCGGCGGCGGCCTTGAGGCTGAGCAGGGCGCCGTTGCTGATCAACAGTCCGGCACAGCTGGGGTTGGCGGTGGCGCTGGTCTGGTAGGACCAGACAATCGCGTTGCCGGTGATGCCGTTGGGGGACGCATTGGTCAGGCTGGGAAAGCTGGTCTGGGCGGTGGCATTGCCGCTCAGGGTGCCGTTGCTCAGGACGGCGCCGGACAGCAGCACGAAATTATTGTCGATATCGGCGCTGGCGCGCACGGTGGCACTGCCGCTCCAGAAGCCGGCATTCATCAGCTCGCGCTGGGCGGTCAGCAGCGCCGCCGCCACCTGGCCGTCCTGCCGGGCGCTCTGGATCGATGCCACCGAGGTGTAGACCAGGTTTTTATACAGCGAAAGCATGGCCAGGATGCTGACCAGGGAAATGGCCGTGCCGACCATCAGGCTGATCAGCGTGAAGCCGCCTTGCCCACGGCTCATGACTCATCGCCCACGCGGATGACGCCGCCAAAGAGGCTGCTGTCCTGGGTGCGGGTGGTCAGCACCACGGCGCTCTGTGGTGTCCCACCGCTGAGGGTGCTGGTGCCGACGGTGACGGCCGGGGCGCTGGTACAGGTCGCCACGATCGGCAGCGGGCTGGTCTGGGTGGGAAGGGAGACGACGAGCAAGGCGGCGTTGGTCGAGCACAACAGCGCGCCGTTCTGTTCCAGCAGGCTGCGCATCTGGTTGACCACGATGTTCTGCAGCTTCATGTCGCGCTGGTTCACCGCCGCCCGCGATGCGGCATAGGTGATGCCCAGGCCGACGATCGCCATCAGCAGGATGCCGATCAGGGATTCGAGCAGGACATCACCCCGTTGTCGCCCGGGGTGGGGGTCAAATGAGCGGGACATCGACTGAACTCTCACTCCCCGCCGTGACCTGCAGCGTCGCGGTGGTGCAGGTGCTGGAACTGACCGCCAGGCCCCGATTGTTGAAGGCGACGCAGGCCAGGTCGACACCTGCGCTCTGGATACTGGCCGCCGCCGGCAGCGGGCTGCTCCAGAGGGGCGGCGTGGTGGTGGCGCAGTCGATGGCCTGCCCGGCGGTGAGCCTGAACAGCTGGAGATTTTGCCCGGAATGGCAGAGCACGGCGGCGGGCGCGCTGTCCTGCACGGCGCCCTGGTTGCGCAGGGCGATGGCCTTGGTGCGGCTGATCCCTTGCTTGAGCAGGCCGGCGGCATCGCGCTGATAGGCGCTGTTGGTCCATGACTGGGTCAACGGCACCCCCACGAACAGCAGCAGGCCGAACAGGGTAATGGTGATCATCAGCTCGATCAGGGTGAACCCGCGGCTGCGCATTACAACCAGTTGCCGTTATACGAGCTGCACGAGGCGATGCTGCGGGTGTTGTCCTGGGTCAGCGTGATCGTGCAGCCATTGACGTTGCCGCTGTTGCCTGTGGCGGTCACGGTGTAGGTGGTCGCGTTGGAGCTGAGCGAATAGCTGAACTTGCCGGACTGGCTCGGCTGCCAGCCTGACGTCGGGGCGGTGCAAGGCGAAGCGCTGCTGGCCAGCACGCACTGGATCTGCGTCGTGCCGCTGGCACCCGAGGCCGGGTACACCAGTTGTTTCTGGTAGTAGTTTTCCAGGCTGAGGCTCAGCGCGACCAGGTCGGACTCGGCGGCCTTGATCGTGCTCTTGGTGACGTAGCTGCTGTAGGCGGGCACGGCGATGGCGGCGAGGATCGCGACAATGGCGACGGTGACCAGCATTTCTATCAGGGTGAAGCCCGATTGTTTTCTTGGGTGTTTCATCGACATGTGAATGATGCTTTCCAGTGCCCCAATGCTCATAAATCGCATTATGACATCATTGAATAACAGTTCGGTGAATGGAGCCGGCGAGAAGCCGAATCTGAATAATCTTTCATTGTCGATGCTGTCGCGGATTCTCCCGTTGATCTGCATCAGTCCGGGGTATTGCGCGAGCGGGACTCAGGAGCGATTGGCGAGCGTGGACTGGAAGCGTTCGGCCAGCCAGTCGATAAATACCCTGACCCGATGGCTCAGGTAGCGATTGGGCGCGTAGACCACATGGAAGGGGTAGGGCGCCGGTCGCCAGGCTTCGAGGAATGGGATCAGGGCGCCGCTGTCGATATGCTTTTGCACCGTGTAGCCGAAGGTGTGGATGATCCCTAGCCCGGCGAGGGCGGCGGCGACATGGGCGTTGCTTTCATTGACGCTGCAGTTGCTGTGCCCGGTGATTTCAAAGCGTTCCCGGCCACGCTCGAAGACTGCCGGCATGACTCGGCCGGTGCGCGCGGACAGGTAGTCGATCAATTGGTGGCCGTTTTCCAGCGCCGTGGGATGGGTCGGTCGGCCGAAGCGTTCGAGGTAGGCGGGTGTCGCACAGGTCACCCAGCAGGCGTGGCCGATCGAGCGCGCCGCCAGCGACAGGTCCTTGAGCTCGCCGCCACGGATCGCGCAATCGACGCTTTCGCTGATGAGATCGACATGACGGTCGCTGACGCCGACCTCGAGGCGGATATCCGGATAACGCGCGAAAAACTCCGGCAGTGCCGGAATGATCAATTCGGTGGCGACCGACGAGCCGATATCCACTTTCAGTTTTCCCCGTGGCTTGACCTGGGCGGTGCGCAATCCCGTGTCGACTTCCTCCAGATCCCGCAGCAGGCGCGCGGTCTGTTCGTAGTACGCGAGGCCCTCGTTGGTCACCGAGACACGGCGGGTGGTGCGCTGCAGCAGTCGCACATTCAGGTAGGTTTCCAGCTCTCGGACCAGCTTGCTGACCGTGGTGGTCGGCATCGTCAGCGAGTCGGCCGCCCTTGTGAAGGAGCCGGCTTCGACGACCCGGGCGAAGGCGCGTATGGCGAGTAGCTGGTCCATGGGTGGGCTCTACCTGACGGGTATCAATGGGCGGGGATAAATGATTATGCACCATTGTGCATAAAGTAAGCGGGGCCAGGCTATTTTTCACTTAATGACCGAAGCCTACAGTCGCTCCAACGGCTCACTTCCTACCGAGCCTTTTCCTACTGGAGCACTGAACATGAGCAATAAACTGGCAGGCAAGATCGCACTGATCACGGGCGGGACCACGGGTATCGGCCTGGCCTCGGCGCGGGAGTTCGCGGCACAGGGCGCCAGGGTTTTCATCACCGGGCGTCGGCAGGCGGAACTGGATGCCGCGGTGGATAGCGTGGGCGCCAAGGCCACCGGCATTCGGGGCGACGTCTCGAAAATCGAGGACCTGGATCGGATCTTTGCCGTGATCAAGTCCCAGGTCGGTCACCTGGATATTCTCTTCGCCAACGCCGGCGGCGGGGACATGTTGCCCCTTGGGGAGATCACCGAAGAGCAGTTCGACCGCATCTTCGGCACCAATGTGCGCGGTACCTTGTTCACTGTGCAGAAGGCTCTGCCGCTGCTCCGGGATGGCAGCTCGATCCTGCTGACGGGCTCGACCACCTCGGTCAAGGGCACAGCCAGTTTCAGCGTCTACAGCGCGAGCAAGGCGGCGGTGCGCAACCTCGCCCGCTCCTGGTTGCTGGATCTGCAACCGCGCAATATCCGCGTCAATGTGATCAGCCCGGGGCCGGTGCGCACCGAAGGGTTGGGCGGCCTGGTACCGGCGGAACAGGTCGACGGCCTGTTCGCCCACCTGGCCTCGCAGGTGCCGATCGGACGCCTGGGCGAGCCCGGCGAAATTGCCCAGGCCGCGGTATTCCTGGCCTCGGATGACAGCCGTTTCGTCAATGGTATCGAGCTGTTCGTGGACGGAGGCATGGCCCAGGTGTGATACGCCGGCGGCTCTCGATAAAGGTGCCGGGATCCGGCGCCTTTTTTGTGCTGCTCGTGCCGGCCAATGTTCCCGCCGCTACAGCGCCTGCGAGTGCACCGTGTGCTTGAAGTGATGCTCCCACAGCCGTGCTCCCAACCCGCCCGAACGATCCAGGGACGAACCGACCGTCAGGTCAGTGATCAAGGTCGGTTGCAGCCCCGCATCGAACAAGGCAAATCCCGCCGCCAGGCAACAGGTTTCGGTTTGCAGGCCACAGACCAGGACGCGCTCGACCTCCAGGCTCTTCAGGTATTCGATGGTTTCCGGCGAGGGGGCGTAGCCATGCTTGATGAAGATGCGATCGGCCGGCACCAGGCTGTCGTCGTCCGGCGCCGGGTGCCAGCCGAGCTGGCGCTGGAACGGGGTGATCGCTTCATCGTGGCGCTCGACGGTGGCGACGCTGGGCATGCGGCCGATCAGGCCCCGGATACCGTCGATCAGCCATTGCGGCGGGGAGAAGCTGGGTTGGACATCGATGATCAGCAGGGCTTGGCGCATGGGGTGGTCCTGGGCGGTGTTCACGTCGTCAAGGATTGACGCATAACCCCGGCGATCGGTTCAACCCGAGGCGTGCGACCCGCCAGCGCACGCACCAGTAAAGACCGCGCGCCCGTGGAAAGGACGTCACTTGACGTCTGGCCATTCCCCGGGCGGCCAATCCGCTCAACAGGCCCATTTGAAGTCTGAAACAAACTGCCCTGAAGGTCGCCTGGGGAGCCTCAGCGACTGGCAAGCAGTACAGGGATCGCGTTGTTGAGAGAAAACGCCACCAGAAAGACCGCCAGCCCGACGTCGATCTGCCGGGTGTATTTCAGGAACAAGGCCTTGATCGGCCCCTGACCGAACAACAGGGCCACCAGGGAGTACCAGGTGATTTCCAGTGTCGAACACAGCAGCACCACCAGCACCTTGTCGAGCTCCGAGCGAGGCGAAGACAGAAAGCCCGCATAGATACTGATCATGAAGGCGATGGTTTTCATGTTACTGATGTTGGTGATCACTCCGACCCTGTAGGCCCTGGCAAAACTGGTCACGCCAGGCCCCGTGCTTTCAGGCGTGCCGGTGCTTTTCGCCAGCACGCTCCTGATGATGCTGTATGCGATGTACAGCAGGTACGCCGAGCCGCAGAGCGTGGCGACCTTGGAGAACGCCGGATACTGGTGCAGCAGCGCCGCCAGGCCCAGCAGCGAAATGGTCGAGAAGAACACGCCAACCGTGCAAATGCCCAGGGTTGCGCCAATGCCGGTCGACACCGAGCCGAGGGAAGAAAACCGGCTGACGATAATGAAATTGGGGCCAGGGCTGATGACCGCCAGGATGTAGATCAGTGCCGCAGTAAACATGTGAATTCCTTTTCATGGAGCACCGCCTGTTCGACCGTGATGTTATTGATAGTGTGATTGCGCTGCCGACCTTGCAGTTTTTCCTCGGGGATCCGCACATACGGGGTGTTGATCAGGTCGCCGAGTGGCTCAGAGTAACCGTCATGTCATATACCGGTTATCAATCCAATGAAATGGACTTTCAACAGGTAGAGTTATTGCCCAGTAGCCATGTAAGCAGTGCTGAGAAGACTTTAATCCCTTGAAGTTCGGCTGCAATCTTCATCCAGTGAAACATGACCCGCTCTGTTGACAAGCAAGAACAATGACGTCTTTCTTTTTTTAAACTAACAGCAATTACCGGGAATCTGAAAAAGTATAAATTCATATGCTTATGTCGTTCGTCGTCGAGTGCCTCCGGAGGCTGTGCCGATGAAGCGTCGACCGATCAGCGCTCGCCGCTCAATCGGCTCTCGCGTCGAACCGGTTGCGGCGGATGCGGGGGAACAGGCCGCAGACCGTGATATGGCGTGAAGTGAGGGAAAAATGTCGTTTGTGCCTTTTGCCATCAACCGTAGAGTCGGTGCTCGGAACAGCGCAGGCCATTCGCCCCTGTCGAAGGGGCGGCCGCCTGTTTTCATTCGGCATGCAAATCAGGACAAGGATATGAAAGATGACCAAGAAAGTACTTGAGATCCCGGCAGACCACCCGATGTTTGCCGCGACCCATGGCGGCTATGAGAGCTACGGCTACTCGCCCGCCGTTCGCGCTGGCAACCTGCTGTTTATCGCCGGCGAAGTCGGCTTCCGTCCCGATGGCTCGATCCCCGAGAGCGTGGCCGAACAGACCGAAGTAGCGCTGGAGCGGACAAGGGAAATCCTCCGCTTGCAGGGACTGACAATGGCCGACCTGGTTGAAGTGGTGAGCTACCACGTCAACCTGAAAGAGACTGTCGACGAGTTCCTGCCGGTCAAGGCCCGCTACACCGAGCGTCCGTTTCCGGCCTGGTCGATCATCGGGGTCGAGGCGCTGGCGCTTGCGCAGTTGAAGATTGAGATTCGCAGTGTCGCGGTTTTTCCGGAGGGGAAATAGGCGAGGGCTGCGTGCACGATGGCATGTTTCGATGGTTGGGCTGCGGGTATTTGGATTTTAGCTTGCTGAGCTGAAACGACGACGGTACTCCGTCGGCGTGAGGCCAACGACCCTTCGGAACCGCGACCGGAAGGTCACCGCAGACCCGAATCCGGAAAGAAGCGCCGTTTGATCAATCGACACCTCGCTCTCCTCAAGCAATTCACGCGCTCTCCCAATACGAGCGCTGAGAAGCCACTGTAAAGGAGTAGTGCCGGTCTGTTCCTGAAATCGCCGAGCAAATGTACGCGAGCTCATCTTGGCGCGAGCCGCAAGGTCATCGACTGTGTGCGAACTGCTCAAATTGTCCCGCATCCATTCGATCAACGGCATTAAGCTCGTCGGCGAGCCTGGTAGCTCCTGACGAATAAATTGTGCCTGACCGCCATCACGGTACAGCGGCGCGACCGCCAGGCGGGCAGTGTTTGCCGCAACAGACTGGCCGTAATCGCGCCGCACGAGATGCAAACACATATCCAATCCTGCTGACGCGCCGGCCGAAGTCACGATGCTACCTTCATCGACGAACAGAACATTAGGTTCTACCTTGATCTCTGGGTGAAGCCTGGCCAGGTCCTCGGAGAAACGCCAATGCGTCGCTGCGCGTTTTCCGACAAGAAGACCGCTTGCGGCAAGGATAAAGGCCCCCGTGCAGATTGACGCCAATCTTGCGCCACGAATATGTGCCTCGCGAAGAGCGATTTTTACTGCTTCTGGAACCACTCCAAACGGGTCTTCACTTCCTGGTATGACGATAGTTTGGGCTAGCGCAAGACGGTCGAGGCCGTACCGCACCTGCATATCAAAACTGGCGGAGCGAATTGTCCGCTCGGGTGCGCACACCTCCACCTCGTAAGCTTTGCGACCATCTGGCTGAGTAGCCAAAGCGAAAACCTGATAGGCAATACCAAAGTCCAATGGCACCACGTCATTCAATGCCAGAACCGCGATCTTATGCATGGTGTTGGACTCCGCTCGTAAAACCTGAATATTCAGCTGGCAGAAACTGATCGATCAATGTCATTTCCGCCACTCACGTGGAGCGTCTAACAGGAATACTCTTCAGTCAAGTACGACGAGAGGAGACGGTAATGTCTGATGAACTGAGCAATAAGATTGAAGACCGCCAACTGCAGATTGGCATGGTGATTTTTCCTGGTTTCACTCTGCAAGACTTGGCAGGCCCACAGACGGCGTTCGGCCTTCACGCTAAAACTCACATAATCTGGAAGACAATGGAGGCTGTTCCAACGGATATGGGCGTCACCATGAATCCCACGATCACGATAGATGACGTTCCAGATCACTTGGACGTGCTGTTTGTCGCAGGTGGCGGAGGAACTCCTGAAATCATGAAGGACCAGGAGCTGCTCGATTTTATTGCTCGCGCAGGAAAGACAGCCACTTATGTAACCGCCATATGCACGGGCTCTGTGCTTCTTGCTATGGCGGGACTGCTGGAAGGCTATCGTGCAGCGACCTACTGGCCTTTCTATGAACCCCTCATAGCCTTGGGTATCGAACCGAGCTACGAACGGGTATGCGTCGACAGAAACCGAATCACAGGTGGCGGTGTCACGGCGGGTATCGACTTTGCGCTGCAGGTCATCGCCGAACTCAAAGGCCAGGATGCGGCTGAGTTTACGCAGCTCGTGCTCGAGTACGACCCGCAGCCGACAATGCACTCGGGGAATCCACGTACTGCGCGGCCTGAGATCGTCGCACAGATAGAAGGTCTGTGGGGGAGAACTGACGAGGCTGTGAGAGTCGCGAATGAGCATATGGAGCGTCGAGCGCAGTTATCAAAACTGACTCCCGCGTGATCGTAGCTCCCATGCGCCCTCTATCTGCGTTTGGGCTGATACCTGGAAAACCAGCCCTGGTAGAGAAAGCCCAAGGACGATCTGTTCAACGCGTTGATTTGTTTTGGTTCGATTGGGCGCTGGGTGCATTAGCAAATCTCCATGAGGGTAATCAGATCTTCTGCACATTGTTGCGCCGAAAGTGCTTGAGAAAATCCGAGGCGTAGCGTTCCTTGGTAGTCATACACATAGCTCGTCGATGAATGAGTCAGTGTATAGCTTGATCCAATCGGTACTTTTTTATAGAACACGCCAAATTCCTTGGCTGTGGCTGCCGTTTCTTCTGGTGTTCCGTAAAGTGCGATAAAAGACGGGTCAAAAGTTTTGACATAGGCGTCTAGTACGGCTGGGGAATCCCGTTCGGGATCAAGCGTAATAAAGATAACCTGAAGGCGGTAGCCATCCTTATCCATCATCTTTTTGATTTTTGCTGCACGAGCCAAGGCGGTGGGACAGACTGCCGGGCATTGAGTAAATCCAAAAAAGATCATCGGCATCACGCCTCGATAGCTTGAAAGCGTTCTTACCTCGCCGTCAGTATCTTTTAGCCTGAATGTGCGCCCAAGAATTTTATCGCTTAAGTCTTTGCCATATTTGTACGATAGCTCACCCCGGGTATCGCAGCCTGCCAGCATGCCGATACCTAGCAGTCCCATACCTGAAATCACCTTGCGGCGAGTCAACAAAACGCTCATTGGTTAAAGCCTCTTCATACGAAAAAACAATAAATTGGATTGGCGTATCTTATTTAAATTACTACTTCATGCATCGACGGTATGCTTGCCGATAAATAAATATATCCGTTCAAGATCGAGCTGATCCCTGGTGCGGTTGACTTGAGGGTTTTGTCTCTAATACTTTTAACGGAACCTCAACGCCATCAAACGTGGGCCACCTAACTAAGCATTCACGCAAACCACGCTCAAACCGGTGCCGGTGATGAATGCACGCTTGCCTGAAAGTTCTTTCATGACTGTCCCATTAGTAGGTTGGAGATTCATCGCGACCATTCGGGGTCACTAAGATCCAGAGGCTGAAGCATAAGCGTCACTGGCGTTTTGCAAAACGACTTAGTCCCCTCGATTTACGCCATGCTATTTGGTCGAACTTGTTTCTCCCTTAACTTCAGAAGCGCTAACACCCTGATGTGCGGCCAGCCGTCTGATGCTTTGAGGCGGGTGTCCAATAACTCTGATGAAGGCTCTGCGCATCCGCTCCGGATCCTTGAAACCGACCGAGTGTGCTATCAGTTCGATTGGTTCCGCCCCACGTTCAACGCGCAGCCTCGCGACCTCGACACGCAAACGCTCCACTGCTTTAGCCGGTGTTTCCCCCGTTTCCAGCAGGAAAGCCCGACCGAACTGACGCAAACTGAGGCAAGCAATTGATGCCAGATGCTCTGTTGATAGCTGTTCGTTCAGATGCTCTCGCATATAGGAAAGCACCTCCCTCATGCGATCCGTCGACGGCTCCATATCGGCCATGGCCGAAAATTGTGATTGCCCTCCTGGCCGACGGTGATACACCACCATGGCGCGGGCGACCTCATGGGAAACAGCACTTCCCAGATCCTCCTCAATCATGGCCAGCGCCAGATCGATTCCCGCAGAGATGCCAGCAGACGTCCAGATGCCACCATCCTTCGTAAATATATGATTGGGCTGTACCCGCACCTTCGGAAAATTGCGTTGCAGTCGCGCGGTCTGCCTCCAGTGTGTAGTAGCCCTGCGACCGTCCAACAGGCCCGCCGAAGCCAATAGAAAAGCCCCGGTGCAAACACTCGCCACTCGCCGGGTACCTTTCGCGGCCGCATTAGCGAGGTGGTCCGACACCATAGGAAGGTCATAGGGCTTGGAAAAGGCCTTACCGCCGACCACTATCAACGTATCGTACGGGCTTGATCTGATCTTCTGACTCCTTACTTCCAGACCAGACGAACTCATCACAGGACCGCCCGACAACGAAACCACCGAACAGCAGTAGGGATCTGGTACCCCAATCTCTTTGGCGATCTCGAAGGCCGCCAGCGGACCGCTAAGATCCAGAATCTGAAACTCGGGAAAGATCAGGAAAGCGATGTCACGCATGGAATTACCTTCTTGAAAAATCATAGGTCCTGCTCGGAATTACTGTTCCCTGCCGACGTCCTATTGGCCGATTTTCGTACTGCTGGCCCCAAATCATCCTCTAAAAATTTCATGGCGAAAAGGGCGGAAAACCCTCAAAAAACGTCATCATTTTTTCTCGCTTCGCAGTCCCGCTTCGCTATCGGTTTCCCTGTTTGTGACACCTGCTGCCCAATGCAGCCCGACGACCAAAAAGGAGGGAACTAAGTCCTTTCTCCCGCGATAAGCGACGGAGAGAATGCTCCAGTTTCTCAACGGGAGAGTCGTCATGGTTGTAAGGGCAGACAGCTCGAACCTTCTTGATTGGAGGCGGGCACAATGAGCACATCAAAATTATCGGAAGACATTTCAGCGCCAGAAAAGTCGTCAAGCCGATCGAATGTGGCGGTACTGGCAATAGCTCAGGGTTTGTTCACGGCAGCCATCGCTATCGATCTCACATTGACCGGTTTGACGGGATATCAGCTCGCCCCCGATAAATCGCTTGCGACTCTGCCCTTTGCACTGATCACCGTAGCAGGCGCGATTGCGACATACTTCGCCTCTACCCTGATGCAAAAGATAGGTAGACGGCGTGGATTTGTACTAGGTGCCCTCACTGGCGCGATAGGCGGCTTGATTTCCGTATGGGCAGTCTTCCTGAATTTTTTCTGGCTGTTTTGCATCGGGACAGCCGCCGTAGGTGTTTTCCAGGCATTCGCCCAGTATTACCGGTTGGCGGCAACAGATTCGGAACCTGACAACCGCAAAGCACGCGCGATCTCGTTGGTGCTTGCGGGCGGAGTGATCGCCGCTTTTCTCGGGCCTTTGTTGGCGAGTTGGAGCGCGGGTTTGTTCCCGGTCCTGTTCGCCGGCTCGTACTTGATGGTATGCCTGCTGGGCCTTGTCTCCGCAGCATTACTTTGGCTGGGTTACCAGGATGCACGTCCAGAACCATTGGAACTGCATGATCACGAACAGCCGCCACGCAAACTACTCACAATATTCAAGCAACCTATTTCACTAGCGGCACTCTCGAATAACGTTATTGGCGGCGTGGTGATGATGTTCATCATGACCGCGACACCGCTGGCTGCTGTCGCCAGCAATCACTCCATAAATGATGGCGCCAGCATTATTCAATGGCATTTAGTAGGTATGTACGCGCCGTCACTATTCGCTGGGCGCCTGATTGCCCTATTTGGATTGCCACCGATTTTATTCCTGGGAATGGCACTAAGTGCAGCTTGCGGATTGATTGCGCAGTTTTCGGACAGCTTGACCGCGTTCTATATCGCGCTTCTTTTTTTAGGCGTCGGGTGGAATTTTATGTTTGTTGGTGGCACCACCTTGTTGACTTCCTCCTACCACCCCTCCGAAAAGGCCAGGGTGCAGGGAGTGGCAGAGTTTATTCAATATACGTTCACTGCATTTTCCACCTTGGCCGCCGGTCCCATATTGCAATTACTTGGCTGGAAGGGCATGAATAATATTGTTTTTCCGCTAATCGCGGTATCCGCGGTTATTACCTTAAGGTGGATGCGTGCCGACCGCAGAACAAAAAACGCCAATGGCGAACGCGTTCCAGACAATGAAAACAGGTCGATGACGTGATTTTTCACGCATGCCGTTCACTGTAAAAAAGCCGCGGTGTCGCTGGAGAAGAAAACACCTTGGCTCCCAACAAGCGCCACTTCATATTTCATGAGAATTAGCCATCGGAAGTTGGCATTCACACAGCAGTCAAGCTAGAACAGGATTAACTTTGGAGTAATTATGAGCGCTAATTCCAAACCCCGCACCAGGCTGGCACTTTATTCGGCAGGCATGCTTTGTATTTTCGGAGTCATTGCCTTTGGGGTGGTCGATAACTCAGAGAAAGCTGTAGCACAGGAAGGCCCGCTCCCAATCCAGGAGGTAGATGTCGCGGTCGTTAAAAGAGAAATCGTTACCGACTGGCAAATCTATTCTGGCCGATTAGCAGCGGTGGAAAAAGTCGAGGTCAGGCCGCTGGTGGCAGGAACCATAACGGACGTCAACATACATGACGGCCAATTGGTTAAAAAAGGGGACACTCTGTTCGTCATCGATCCACGACCTTACCAAGCACAAGTCGAACGAGCCAAGGGGCAGGTTGCGGCAGCTCAGGCTCGCGCCGCGTACACGAAAAGCGACTGGGAGAGGGCACAGCGCCTGATTACCGAAAATGCAATCGCAAAACGTGATTACGATGAAAAAAACAACGCAGCACTGGAGGCCATTGCCAATCTTAAAACTGCTGAAGCGGCGCTGGATGCAGCTAAAATTGATCTCGGCCATACCCAGATTAAAGCTCCAATTTCTGGTCGCGTATCGCGGGCAGAAATAACACTTGGAAACATCGTAAACGCCGGGGCAGGCGCGGCGCCTTTAACGATGCTTGTCTCTGTGAACCCCATTTATGCAGAGTTCAACGCTGATGAGCAGACTTATCTCAAGTACATCAACAGACTCGGCAATAAGGTTAATGTTCCGGTTGATCTAGGGCTTGCAGATGAGACAGGGTATTCGCGCCGGGGAGTCATCCAATCCGTAGACAATGAACTCGACACTACCTCAGGCACTATCCGAATGCGTGCACGGTTCGACAACGCTGATGGCACCATGGTCCCGGGGCTATATGCGCGTGTAAAAGTGGGCGGCAGTGAACCCTACGCGGCCCTTCTTATTGATGATGCGGCAATTGGCACCGATCAAGACAAGCGATTTGTCCTGGTCGTGGGAAAGGATGACCATATTGTTTATCGCCCGGTAGCGCTGGGGAATCTACAAGGCAATGATCGCATTATCACGTCCGGGCTCGAAGAGGGCGAACGGGTTGTGGTAGGCGGTATTCAGCGAGTCCGTCCAGGGGAGCAGGTTCTAGGAAAGATAATTCCCCAAAGTGACGCTCAGGCTAGAAACGCTCACTGACCCACGACGGCACTAGCCAGAATTCACTGATAAACAACGAATGCCCCTCGGGTTCGTACGATTTATTGGTCCGCGCATTGATTATAAAACAGAGTGCATCCTTGAGCGTCCTGTTGTCTTTTTTAACCTTAAAGCAGCGCTGAGAGTAAGTAGCCGCCTCACTTAAAGAGTCGTTAATGAACATATCAAAGTTCTTCATCGATCGTCCGATCTTTGCGGGCGTACTATCCGTGGTGATCCTGCTTGCAGGGTTGATAGCAATATTCAAATTGCCGATTTCTGAGTATCCAGAGGTCGTTCCACCCTCGGTCACCATCAGCGCACAGTATCCTGGAGCGAACCCAAAAGTCATTGCCGAGACAGTTGCGGCGCCGCTTGAGGAAAAAATCAACGGCGTTGAGAATATGCTGTACATGCAGTCTCAAGCGAACAGTGACGGTAACCTGACCATCACCGTGACTTTCGCATTAGGAACTGACCCGGACCTGGCTACCCAGTTGGTACAGAACCGAGTCAATCAAGCATTGCCACGGCTGCCCGAAGATGTCCAACGATTGGGTGTTACTACGCTCAAAAGCTCTTCTTCATTGGTTCTTTTTCTGCACCTCGTGTCACCCAATGATCGGTACGACACAACGTATTTGAGAAACTACGGCGTACGGAATGTCAAAACGCGCTTTGAGCGGATACCTGGCGTTGGCCGTGTCGATATGTGGGGCGCAGGTGACTACGCAATGCGTGTGTGGCTCGATCCGCAGAAGGTGGCACAGCGTAATCTCACCGCCTCGGAGATTGTCACTTCCATTCAAGAACAGAACATCCAGGTTGCTGCGGGGGCCGTTGGTGCTGCGCCTTCTTCGCCGGGTACTGCAGTACAGCTGACAATCAATGCCCAGGGTCGCTTGAAGACCGTCGACGAGTTCCGCGACATCGTTCTCAAAACCAGCCCGAATGGCGCAGTGACTCATCTGCGGGATGTCGCCCGGGTCGAACTCTCCGCGGCTGAATACGGATTGCGTGCGTTGCTGGACAACAAACCCGCCGTCTCCCTCGCCATCTACCAATTGCCTGGCGCCAACGCGCTGGAGATCTCCGATCAAGTCCGCGCGGCACTCAAAGACCTTAGCGCTGATTTCCCTCCAGGCCTGGATTACAGGCTTATCTATGACCCCACCCGCTTCGTGAAGTCGAGCATCAATGCGGTTATAGAAACACTGCTCGAAGCCATCGCACTGGTGGTCGTGGTCGTCATTGTGTTCCTCCAGTCATGGCGTACAGCGATCATCCCCTTGATCGCTGTACCGGTATCCATCATCGGTACCTTTGCGCTGTTGCTGGCCTTCGGCTTCTCGATCAATGCCCTGTCGCTTTTCGGAATGGTGCTAGCCATTGGTATCGTCGTCGACGATGCCATCGTTGTGGTGGAAAACGTGGAGAGGAACATAGCCAGCGGGCTGACGCCGAGGGACGCCACCTATAAAGCCATGCAAGAGGTCAGCGGCCCCATCATTGCCATCGCACTCACGTTGGTTGCTGTGTTTGTACCGCTGGCATTCATGAGCGGTCTCACGGGCCAGTTCTACAAGCAGTTTGCGATGACCATTGCGATCTCCACAGTGATCTCCGCGTTCAACTCACTCACGCTCTCTCCAGCCCTCAGCGCACTCCTTTTGCGTAGCCACGACGCCAAGCAAGACGCCTTGACGCGGGTGATGAATAAGCTGCTGGGCGGTTTTTTTCGAGCATTCAACAAGGTTTTCAACCGTGGCTCGGAGCAATACTCGAAAGGCGTAACAGGCGTCCTCAAGCGCAAGGGCAGCATGCTGGTTGTTTATGTGGTTCTTCTGGGTCTCACGGCGGTCATGGGGAACGTTGTGCCAGCCGGGTTCATTCCCATGCAGGACAAGGAGTACCTGGTCACCATCGCCCAGCTTCCCAATGGCGCTTCTCTTGACCGTACGGAAGAAGTGATTCGCCAGATGAGCGAAATAGTCATGAAGCAGCCGGGCGCAGCTCACGCAGTCGGCTTCCCTGGCATGTCCGTTAACGGATTCATGAACAGTTCCAGCGCTGGGATTGTCTTTGTTCCCCTCAAGCCTCTCAGCGAGCGTACATCGAAAGATGAGTCCGCCGCGGCCATCGTCGCGTCCCTCAACCAAAAGTTCGCCAGTATCAAAGGAGCCTACGTCGCAGCCTTTCCACCGCCTCCAATACTCGGGCTTGGCACACTGGGTGGCTTCAAAATGCAGCTGGAAGACCAGGGTAGCCTGGGGTATGAGGCGCTTAACAAGGCCGCTCAAGCATTCATGGCCAAGGCTGCTGTGACCCCGGAGCTTGGTGGGTCACTGACAAACTATCAGATCAACTTCCCGCAGCTGAACGTCGAGCTGGACCGTGTGAAAGCCAAACAGCTGGGGGTGTCGGTTACCGATGTATTCAAGACCATGCAGGTATACCTTGGCTCCTTGTATGTGAATGACTTCAACAGTTTCGGCCGTGTCTACCAGGTACGAGTGCAGGCCGACGCCCCGTTTCGTCAGCGAGCAGATGACATCCTTCAGCTGAAAACCAGAAACGACCGTGGGGAAATGGTGCCCCTATCGTCTCTGGTTCGTATCAGCCCAACCTACGGTCCGGACATGGTGGTTCGGTATAACGGCTACACCGCAGCGGATATCAACGGCGGCCCAGCGCCGGGCTATTCGTCTGGCCAGGCCCAGGCAGCAGCGGAGCGCATTGCCGCCGAGGTGTTGCCTCAAGGCGTGAAATTCGAGTGGACCGAGCTGACTTACCAGAAGGTTTTGGCAGGTAACGCCGGTATGTGGGTATTCCCTGTCAGCGTCCTGCTCGTATTCCTCGTACTGGCCGCACTGTACGAAAGCCTGACCCTTCCTCTGGCGGTCATCCTGATCGTTCCCATGAGCATCCTGTGCGCACTCACGGGGGTGTGGCTCACGCAGGGAGACAACAACATCTTTACCCAGATCGGGTTGATGGTACTGGTCGCATTGGCTTCCAAAAACGCCATCTTGATAGTCGAGTTCGCCAGAGAACTGGAGCACGACGGGTACACAACGCTGAAGGCAGCCATTGAAGCAAGCCGCTTGCGTCTGCGGCCGATTCTCATGACTTCGATCGCCTTCATCATGGGCGTTGTCCCACTCGTGTTTTCCACGGGGGCGGGCTCAGAAATGCGCCAGGCCATGGGGATCTCGGTGTTTTTCGGCATGTTGGGCGTGACTCTGTTCGGTCTCGCACTGACACCTGTCTTCTATGTGGTCCTGCGTACGCTGGCAGGTGGCAAAGTACACGTGGCTCAAAAAGACGCGCCCCACCTGACAACGCAAGCATTGGACGCATGATCGGAGCCAAACGAATGATCCAGTTACCCAAAAAGACTATTTTTGGACTGCTAACTTCCTCAGCGCTGCTATCGCTTCTATCAGCATGCTCTGTGGAGCCGACATACAACCGCCCCGACGTCCCGACTCCGCAGACGTTCAAGGAAGCTTCGGCTGAACAGAAGCAAGCATCCTTGCCCAAGGATAGCGCCTGGAAAAACGCTGAACCGGCCGATGCCGAGCATCGTGGGCAATGGTGGCTGGTCTTTGGCGATCCGGTGCTAAACGACCTGGAGCGGCAAGCCGCAGAGGCTAATCAGAATCTGAAGGCGGCTGCCGCACGAGTCCGGCAATCGAGAGCCTTGACCCAATCAGCCCGAGCGGGATGGTTCCCGTCCCTGGATGCGGGATTTGGTCCTACGCGTGAACGCCTGTCTCCTGCCTCACAATTGTTGCCTGACGATGCGAGTGGGTCTACGCAGACTCTTTGGCGGGCGCAGGCGACAGCCTCTTACGAGGTAGACCTGTTCGGGAAGGTGGATTCACAAGTGAACACCGCGCTCGCTAATCAAGCACAGAACGAGGCGCTGTATCGTTCTGTGCTGTTGGCCCTTCAAGCTGATGTGGCGAAAAATTATTTCGAGCTGCGTGAGTACGACAACCAACTTCGACTATTTCGTCGCACGGTCACCCTGCGTGAAAACACCTTGAAATTAGTGGAGGGGCGATTCAAGGAGGGCGACATAAGCGAACTTGACCTCTCGCGAGCGCGCAACGAATTATCGACCGCGAGGGCGGACTCGGTAGGGATCGCACGGCTTCGCGCGACGTCGGAACATGGTCTTGCCGTGTTGTTGGGCAAGTCTCCTGCCGACTTCGACTTCCCTGACTCACCGATAGAGCCCATCGCGACCCAGGTGCCTGTCGGATTGCCATCAGCGCTACTGGAGCGCCGTCCCGATATTGCTGCCGCCGAGAGAGCCATGGCCGCGGCCAACGCACAAATCGGATTGGCGAAATCAGCATTTTTCCCGCGGCTTAACATAAATGCCACTGCCGGCTTCGAGTCGTCGTCGCAGGGGAATCTGTTCGACTGGTCGACTCGGTCTTTTCTACTAGGCCCCCTTACGGGAACGGCGCTGACGTTACCGATATTTGATGGTGGTCGCAGGAAAGCAGATCTCGCCTCTGCAAGGGCTCGATACGACGAGCAGGTTGCGAAGTATCGGGAGCAAGTATTGGTGGCGTTCAGAGAGGTAGAAGACAACCTGGCGGACCTCAGGTTGCTCGATGATCAGAAAGGTAATCAAAGCGCAGCTGTTGCCGCATCCATACGGACAGAGCGGCTTTCTAAAACTCAGTATGAAGAGGGACAGATCAGCTACTTGGACGTGATCGATGCCCAGCGCCAGGTCTTGCAAACCGAACTGCAACTGAGCCGTCTGACGGGCACGCAGGCCATTGCAACGGTGAATCTGATCAGAGCCTTGGGTGGCGGGTGGGACCGCGCCAACACTGATATTGCCGCCAATGGGCCTTAGGCGGTCATCACGCAGCCTTGGACGGCTTTAAAGACAAAAGCAGCCCATTGAAGATCGCGAATTTCTTGACCTGGATCGCTTGAAAGCCAATCGAAACTTTTAACAGGTAATGCATGTATGAGCGAGAAGACACTGTTATTGACCGGTGCCAGTCGTGGCATAGGCCATGCCACCGTCAAACACTTTCACGCCGCCGGGTGGAGGATTTTCACCGCCTCTCGCCAGGACTGGGTCGCTGAATGCCCATGGGCCGAGGGCTTGCTCAACCACATTCATCTTGATCTGGAAGATATCGAGAGCATCACTGATAGCCTTCCGGCCATCAGGGAGAAATTGGGTGGGCGCCTGGATGCATTGGTAAACAATGCCGGAATTTCGCCCAAGGGGCCTGAAGGGGCACGCCTTGGTGTACTGGAGTCCGACTATGTAACCTGGATCAAGGTCTTCAATGTCAATCTGTTTTCCACGGCCCTCCTTGCGCGGGGGCTGTTTGATGAATTGAAAGCTGCAAAAGGCAGCATCATCAATGTGACCTCTATTGCAGGTTCCAAGGTGCACCCGTTTGCAGGTGTGGCCTATTCCACATCCAAAGCTGCGCTCTGTGCCCTGACTCGGGAGATGGCCTTTGATTTTGGCCGACATGGAGTCAGGGTCAACGCTATCGCACCCGGAGAAATTGAAACCTCAATGCTCTCCGCAGGCACTGCGCAAATCGTTGAACGGCTGGTGCCGATGAACCGGCTGGGCAAACCTGAAGAAGTTGCCTCGCTCGTCTACTTCCTTTGCACCGGTGGCGCTTCTTATGTAAACGGCGCCGAGATTCACGTTAACGGTGGCCAGCATGTCTGACGTTAATCGCCGTCGACCTGTCAGGCGCACCTCCACGAAAAACCTATTGATGCCTTCATGACTGCGGCAGCGGCCCGGTGGATAAATACGGGCTTTTGATTCTGGTGATGCCCAATCCTCCTGCGTATTCAGCTTCACATGACTTTCATCGGAATATCCCATGTACTCGGACAAGAACGAGCCGCCGTTTTACAGTGATCCGTCGCGGCTGCGCTGGCGCCATGCCTTTTGCATGTTTCTGGGGCTGGCATTACCAGTCATTGCCCACCCACAAGACGGTGCCGTGGATGTACCCCCAACATCCGATCAATCACAGATCTGGACGTTGGAAACCATAAACGTTTCCGGATCGCGTGAAGGCTACAGCGCACCCTCTTCTGCGTCGGCCACGCGCACCGACACGCCCCTGGTCGAAGTCCCGCAATCCGTGCAAGTTGTCACGCAAACGATCCTCAAGGAGCAGGACAGTCATTCGCTTGCTGACGCGCTGGTCAACGTCTCGGGGGTAAGAGCAACCAAGCAGCAGGAGGCCCTGTTCGCCCAGCCAATCGTGCGCGGTTTTCCGGCGGAAATTTACATGAACGGGCTGCCTGCATTTGGCGGTACGGCAGCGAGCATCGACCCGACCAGCCTCATCGGCACCGAGCGCATCGAGGTACTCAAAGGCCCTACATCAGCGTTGTACGGCGGCGGTATCGGCGCGCCGCTGGGTGGCTTGATCAACGTGGTTTCCAAACGGCCCGAGACCGAGCCAAGTGCACTGCTGTCGATGCGCACCGGTAGCTTCGGCACAGTGAATCCTTCGCTGGATCTCAACACACCCATCGGCGACAAGGTCGCCGCACGCATTACCGCCGACTATCAAGAAAACGACAGCTGGATTGATCACGTCAACGGCCATCAGTGGTCGATGCAACCCAGCATCGCTTTCCAGCTATCACCAGAGACTGAGTTGCTACTGCGCGGCCAATACGAGGATCGCAGCCAGGTCGAATATTCCGGCCTGCCGGCCGCTCAAGCATTGAGCGGGCAGATTGATCGCAACGCCTTCCCAGGAGCGACCAACGGACAGCCTCACACCACTATCGAGAATCGAACAACCACCGCCGAGCTCACGCATGAGCTTAACGACGACACACGACTGACCGTCACCGCTCAGTATTACGAGGGCAAAGTTCGCGATTATGGCAGCCTCGTATTTCCGGACCTTCTGGGATCGAATCCTACGACCCCCACGGTTTACCCGATATTCAAGCTTTACCTGCCCACGAATATCCGGGAAAGCACGCTGGATACCAACCTGAGCTCCCGAGTCGAATCGCTGGGTGGAGATCATGAGTTGCTGGTGGGTATCAGTTACGACAACACTCACTTCCGCTCGGGGATGTCCGGCATTGAACTCATCGGCGAGCTTGACCTTGCCAATCCGGGATATGGGATTTCCTACGGCGCGACGCCCGAAACAATGGTGTCCCAGACCAACCGTTACGAGACGAAGGCTTTATACGTTCAGGATCAAGCGACCTATGGCCGTTTGCACTTGTTGGGGTCGTTGCGATTGACCCAGCTCGACATCAACCAACAAGAGCAAGGTGTCGATGCTTCATATCATCGTGTGACACCACGGTTTGGCATCACGTATGACCTGACCGAAAGTCTTGCGCTCTACGCGGCGTACTCCACCGGTTTCAGGGGAGCGTTCAACTTCACTGGCAACGAGGCGCCCAAGCCTGAGTTGTCTCGCAATTATGAGGCGGGCGTCAAACTGGCGTTCAACGATCTCGGTATTTCTGGCACTCTCGCCGTGTTCGAGCAGACGCGTCGTAATGTGTCCACCCCTGATCCTGACCCTACCTACGCGATTCTGGGTTACTCGGTACAGAGCGGCGAACAACGCGCTCGCGGGGTAGAAGCGGACCTGGTCTGGGAACCGACCCCCGCTGTTTCATTGCTGGGTAACTACGCCTACACCCAGGCAGAAATCACAGAGGACAACTCGATTCCGGTCGGTGATGGACTGCCTCGCGTACCACGGCACAGCGGTCGCCTCGCCGCCCGCTATCGGATACTTGACGGCGCCGCCAAGGGACTGGGTTTCGGTGCTGGTATTACAGCACTCAGCGCGCGTGAGTTAACCCTGCCTAATACGGTATCCGTCCCAGGCTACGCACTGCTGGATGCGCAGACTTCCTACGATTTCGACCGCTACACGATCTCGGTTTCGGCGGTAAACCTGACAGGTCGCAAAGTCTTTGAGACCTATCAATATATGGGCTCCCCAGTGGTACTACCCACTCAACCACGTTCAGCGTACCTGACGCTGACGGCCCGCTTCTGAAGACACCCTCATGATCGATAGGCCTTAGTTCCGCGGCTGCGGATAAGAGCGGGTGGGCGGCCGGCGAATTCGAACCGCTGGGTGACAGGTTTTCCTTTTTCACCCCTGGATCGCGGGTGTCTCGTAATGAGTAGAAATAGCTTTCAAAATGAACTTACTTTTCCTACGCGTTTTAGGCGTGTGAGAATGTTGTGTGTGTCCAATGCCGTGTCTACATTCCTGTTGTCGCTGCAAATTCAGCGATACGGGTTTCGCAGCCCGGTAGTGTCTTGGCGCACAGCGCCGCGTAAGCGGTTTTTTCATGTCTGCTTTACGGCGGGCTGTGCGCAGGAGGCTTATGCCTGCCGGTTTCCAAGATCACCGGTCTGCGAACCTGCGTACAGTTCGCCACCCTTGTGTCGCAGCGAGTGTGGTGATCTCCTCAAATGATCTTGGAGACCTACCATGGTGAAAAAAATCACCCCTGACCCACCTCCTGTTACCAGCGATCCCGTGGAGTCAATGAGGCCAAATGCGGCCCGATTGCTTGATACCCTCGCTGTAACCCTGTCCAAAACCGTCAATCACGCTGACCCCCTGCGTCCCACGATTTTTGCCATCCAACCCGGCGTCACAGCCCACGACGCGCTGAGCTACGTATCGAACCTGTTGGAGGTCGCCGAACTGAACGGTGACGAAATCAGCTTGCATACCAATCCAGTGGAGCGAACGCTGTTCTGGGGCATGCTGCATTCGGTAGAGATGGCGAAGGCGGTGGTGGATGCTTTGCTTCAAGAAGCGCCACCAGCCCTGGACGGTCGATCACCTGGTTGATGCGGTTCTGCCGAAAACAGGGCGCATTTATTTTGTGGGTTTTTGCCTGGTTTGCTCGTTGAAGGCCTGCGTGCATACGTGGGGTTGAGGTGGTTGCGGCTGACCTCTTGGCGGGCAAGCCCGGCTCCCACGGTGGGCCGAGTACAAATGAGTAGGTACAAGTAGACCGATTGCCGAGGGAGGGCGTGCACATAGGGCGGGTGAGGGGGGCGGGGTGAAAGGCCAAGGCACAGACGCAACAAAACCCGCGTTGGGCTGGCTTTGCTGTTTGCTTCGCCGGGGTAATCTGAACAGGCTATTTAACTTTATGATTGTAAAGTATTATTTCTGGTTTGATTTTCTATTGGAATACCTTTTGGAATACCATCAACGAATCTTCTTAGATTCCCGCCTTTACCTCGACCAAAGCTCGATTCCATAGCTGTAATTCGGATCTCGCTTTTGAGCGCAACCAACGGCTTCTAATAGCAATTGCTGGTGCTTGTTCATGACTTCATTCGCTCTGGCGAGTCAGCACGTGCCTGATTGCCATCGCGTATGTGCTCCCTAGGATCAGACAATCCTCAGCGCATTTAGGTCGCCGTTCGGATTGTGGTGATAAAGGGAGACTCGACCCTATCGAACGCTAAATGTACCTGCGCCTTGGCGCGTGTAACACCCACATAAAACAGGCGCGCGGCCTCCTCATATGCTTCGGTCGTCTTAACGTATTTGCTTGGGACCACGCCCTCTTCCAACCCAAGCATGATCACTGCCTGAAACTCTAGCCCTTTTGAGCTGTGAAGCGTCATAAGGTTAATTTGATCCGGGCTCTTTCCCTGATTACCAAAAATCTGGACAGTGAAGTCTTCAAGCTCCCCACCATCAGCGGTAGCTTCAATAAGCTCATTAAGGTTATCGATCTCGTCGCTCAGGCCTGGCTCGCCGCGAAGCATGTCGTTCAGAACGGCTGTAGCTAAGGAGGTCAGCCATTCATGAAGCGACAAAGCGCCATCTCTCAACGCGAAGAGAGCTGAGATCAGTTGTTTGCGAGACTGGTGTAGCTGAGTCTCAGTGTTTCCGCCCCGTTGCAAGCGCCGCCAAACTTTGAGCAAATGGGAAAGCTGTACCTCACCGGTTTCCCAGCCGCCGGCACACCATTGCGCGGCCTCTGTGAGCCACTCGGTTAAGCGTGTGCGTTTGATCGGTGATCCATTGTCTAGGCGGAAGTACCGCATTTGTAGGCGATCAGCTGCCTTGGCAATCTCAGTACCTTCAACCTTACTCGGATAAAGCAAGGCAATGTCACCTGGGGACCAGGTGTCATTTGCGTCGAGCAGAGCTGCCACCAGCGTTTCGAGCGCATATTTCGCCTGCCCGGCGAGATCGCGTTCAAGCCTGTGAATAACAATCTCTCCTTGCCGGTCATCGTGGGACTGGAAATCCGCGCGGTCGGGAAAAAGCGATCTTGATGCTGCGATGATGCGATCGGCGCAGCGATAATTCAGTCTCAGGGTGACCGGCTCAATACGCGCGTCCTGTGCCAGGGCCTTTAGCAAGGCGGGGTTGGCGCCGGTAAATCCATAGATCGACTGATCCGGATCACCTACAGCGATGATCCGAACGTTCGCATCGAGAAGGGCTCGAACAATGCGGTGCAGCGGCAGACCAAGGTCTTGATACTCGTCTATCACCACAACAGGATATTTTGCCCGTAGTGCACGGCGCACCCACTCGTGCTTCTCAACCAACTCTAGCCCGGCAAGCACAATACCGTCGAAATCGATCTGCCCTTTTGCCAAGAGCAAATCCTCATAGGCTTCGACAATTTGCGTTTCGTATGAAGACCATGCTTTCCACTCGGCCGAGTTACGATCTGGAATCGTCCGTCGTAACTTGTCACACGCCATACGGACGTAACTCTTTGGATATCCCTTATGCAGCGAGGCGTAAGCCGTGTTGAAAAGCCGACTGGCTTCGGCAGGTGTCGCTACTGCCAATGGTTCCGGCACCGTCACACCTGCCAAGTTCGAGTACGGCAGTACGAGCTCTGTCAGACAGAATGAGTGCACGGTGGAGATGAGAATACGATTGCCGTCCTCAACTCCGAGCTTGTTCAACCTTGATCTCAACTCAGACGCACAGGCATTGCTGTACGTTATGCATGCGATGCGTTGTGGTCGATACACCGTCTCTGCGAGCAGTCTGGCGATTTTCACTGTAATGGTTTTGGTCTTACCGCTGCCGGGGCCAGCCAGAATGACACAGTTACCTGCCGACTCGTAGGCCGCCCATTGGTCATCATTGCCGCGTAGGTCGTCAGCAGCAACCAGATACTTGGGTCTCGCAGCACTCATCGCAGCTTCTCCCTCATGTACTCCAAAGCATCTTTGATGTAGGTAGGGCATACATCGGCGTCTGCGGCTCGCAGCGTGGAAGCTAGCCGTTGGGCAAATCTCCCCTTGCCGATGGAGTCGATGTCTTTGAGAAACTGCTTTTCGTCCAAAGAATCAGGGTCTTCAGCCAAAGCTTTGAAGCGTGCGTGCATCTTCTCATTAGCCGATAACCCTTTGGCAGTCTTCTGGAAGTGCACCTCGGCGCCGGCGTTGAAGACATCGACCTCAAAAGTAAATTCGTTTAGGAAGACTCCACGCGAAGGCGCAAGCTTTAGCAAATTGTTTCCTGTGAGATCGTCCCAAGTCTTTGGGGTAAGCAAAGCCCGCATGATGTGGTTTATCACGCGGCTTTTCCCGTAACTATCACCTATATGTTTGGCTTCCGGGTCGTCGTCTTCTTGGCTTACCTCCGAGCCTTTGGGGTCAAAGTCAGTAAGTATCGCGAACGGAATATCGAGCCCTTCGGGTCCCAGCAGCTTCACATAGGGCGCAAAATTCGTTCCGGCGATTGAACAAACAGTTATGCCCATGGCATCAAAATCGAACGACTTGTCGTAAAGACGTGCCATGGTTGGAAGGAGGAATTTTTCCGCATCACCCTCTACAAGAATTACGCCTTTCGAGAAGAACAGTTCTCCGCGCGTGACGTCCAGATACCGCTCCAGATCCTCCCGGTCAGCGACCTTGAGTTTGATCCCCGCGAGTGATCTTGCAACGGTATGTCCTTCTTTAGGGATGCTTTGTAAAACGACCACGTTTGAAAGTGGAGCGACGCTCGCGACGTTCGGCGAGTGGGTCGTGAGCAGAATGCTCCGCAGCTCTGAACTGCGCTCATCCTCATCTCGCTCCTTCAGGTAGTTTCGGTAGATCAGGCGCTGCAGATGGGGGTGTAGGTGCGCCTCGGGTTCCTCAATCGCCAGGAACGTGTGTTGCCGCTCCCCTTCTTCCACTAGGTACTGATGCTCCAAGTGTTTCAGCGCAAGATACAGCACGTTGGCGGAGCCGAGACTTGCTTCCGCTACGCCTCGTTTGCCGCCGTCGATCATCATCTGCAGTGCACGGATTAAGCGCTCAGGATCTGTTGGGGCGAAGCCTAGAGCCGTCTCGATCGTATGCGTCTCGCCAATCATTTCTGTGAGCTGGCCATTGACCTGCGTCACAACGTCAGCAAGTTCGGGTAAAGCCGCAATCCTGGATGTCGTCGCATGTACTTCGTCAGCAATCTCCTGGAGATCATCCTCGTCGATGGTCTGCGCCGCTCGGTCCAGTAACGGCCGTAGTGGAGAGCGCGTCCAGCGAGCAAGGTCTGACTCCGCGTCTCGAAGTGCCGGGAACAGATCCATCGGCATCCACCGTCTCAACTCGTAGCCAACCGAATTCTCAGGACGATTGCCTCCGAAAAGCACGAACTCATAATCCGTCTCGCCGCGCGGGGGGCGATCAATGCCCGTAATAGGTTGGAAGCGATACGTGACCTTTGCCACCATCGGTGATGGGGTAACCAGATGGTCGGCAAGTACAGCCAGCAGCTCTACACTATCTTCGAATTCGCTGAACTCAACTGAGATTTCAATTGCATCATCGGCTTTCAGTGGCCTGGGCAGGCCATCCCAAAAATCATCAAGACGCAGCCTCCGTGCGGAGTCAGGCAGGGTGGGGTCTAGGATCATCCGTAGGGCGAACAGCAAATTGGTCTTACCCACCTTGTTCTCGCCCAGTACCACCGCGTGCTGTCCCAGGCACACGTCGAGATGCTTGAAGTTTCTGAAGTTCTGGATCGTAATTCGACTCAGCCGCATATAGCCTTTCCTTCCCTAGATTGCGAGTTCTCACGGGGATAACGGATATCCGCGCGTACGGTTTTTGAGTTGTGCGAAGCACCGCTCGTAGTGGCGTCATACTGGCGCGCTCAATCACGTTTGTCATCCACAGCCAGGGATGCCTGTACGCGGCATAGACCGGAAAGGTTGGGTAATCGAAGATTTTATAGAGAAAGATGCGCGTAGTTATCAATAGCTCCTTAGATCGCTTAAGCACCGGTCGATAAAAAAGGTGTATTGCTCGAGGCGAGCGTTGACCTCCAATCGTTAGACAAACTACTAAATGATGAATCGAGAAGTTCCGTTTGAATTAAAGATTCTAAGGGGGGCGCCAGTCGAGGGCGAACTCAAGCAAGTTGGATGCTATTTTAGTTTATGGGTTTCTTAGTAGTCGTAGTGTTCTGATTCTTTCAGGTATGTGATCATTTTTTTCTGCTTCCATTTCTATCAGTATCTCTAAGAGTCTTGCTCGGCTAATCTCATAATGACTCGCCAGCTTTTCGAGGCTTTCAATTGCCTTGTCTGAAAGAACAAAGTTGTACTGCGCCTTTCCTTTTAGATTTTCTCTATATTTTTTTTGGGTCCATCCTTTTTTAATTTTTCCTATATAAAGTTCTTTTTGTTCGCGTGAATAATTCGCTTTGTCAAAAAAAATCAATATATCTTCGAATGTTTCGAAGGGGGTTGATCCCAGTGTGACGACGAAGGAGTTCTTTTCTAGCCAGTCCCAAGCGAATTGGCTTTTCTGGTCGTCATCTTTAAACCAGGCATACACTTTGTCGTTTGTTTTGTGGCTTTTCCATCTTTGTTCAAGATCTCTAAGTAAGTTTGTTTTTTGAGTTATGTCTCTTTGCCATACGTCGAGGATCGCGATAGGTAGATCTTTTTCTTTTAGGTCGAAGTAGTTCTTGAGTTGGCTGTGTCCGGTCGAGTTTTGAATTTCTCTTGTCATCCACTCTGCTACGCGACGGTCTTCAGTTATCCACTCAATATCTCTTTTATGGACAAGTTGCTTGCGTCGTTCTTTAAGTAGTTCGTCGACTCTCCATGTCCTGGTTTGTAGATATCTGGCAATTTTGTCTCTCATGCCAGTATCTGAGTAGTCATTTGGGTTAAATCTAGTTTCGTAGAATAAAAGTGTGTACCACAGCCATATATCGTGGCGATTGCTGTATTCCGTTTCGCCGAGAAGTTTGGAAAGAGCGTCTTCAAGGTGTAGTGCCACTGTAGAGTCCTTCTAGTCTGAAACAAGTAAGTATATAGATTTACTCTGACATCACTCACGTGTCAATCAAGAATGTCTCTAGTAGTTAGAAAATTTAATTTTCTCAGTATTTACTGGAGGAAGGTACCTATTTATACCGGCGATCTGGCGAAATGGAGGGGGCTCCATTTCACAAGCAATTTTTGCGTCTGATTACATTTGGTGCACTGCTCTGCCAAGGTTGCTTCGCCAGGCTCTGCCTCTTGATGAGGGGGTAGAGTAGGTAGCACGTTAATTTTTACTGGGCTTGCCAATCCTCTGAGCGAATACAGGAGCTGCGTTCATGAGGATAATTCGATTGAAAGAGGTCATGGATCTCACTGGCCTTGCTAGATCTACGATTTACAAATTTATTTCGGGAGATTCGTTTCCTAAACCTATTTCCTTGGGAGACCGTTGCGTAGGTTGGCTAGAAAGTGAAGTCCACGATTGGATACTGGGTAAAGTTAGAGAGCGGGATCAATTGGTGACAAAGATTGTATGAGGTTTCTCAATGATTTGCGTTGGAAGCTTTGGCTAGGTTCAGTTAACACCATCAAGGAACTCATCCTTGATGGTGTTTTTCCAGAGTTGTTATGGTCTCTGTAATGTTGCGTTTTGAACAGGGTTTGTGGGTGTTTTGTTTGGTGTTGTACCGGTAAATTGTTTCGGTATTGGTATTATGCTTATATAGCATCTCTATTATGAGTTCGGCTTATCTGTGCTAGTTAGGTGTAGAGGGTGCTGGAGGGAAGGTAGACCCTCTAAGCAGAGCAGTACTGTGCACTGCATTCTTGGGTATAAGGTAAAAATGTACTTGGAGTCCTGACTATATGAAACTCATTGCTCGGACTTCCATCATGGCTAGACATTCAGTTAATACGAACTTAACCCTTCATTACGAAGCCTCTTATCAAGGCTTATCCGTGCAAGTGGATAAAGGGCCTTTCATTCAAGAGTATCTAAACCGTCTTCATCAAACGGTATTTCGAGCGCTTGATCAGTATCCTCGTGTATTTGCACTCAGGTTTGACCTACGGCTACCAGCTAGCATTCAATTGCCAGATTACGTTTTCACGAACGAAGTTGTTGACCGTTTCATCGAGTCCTTTAAAGCCAAAATCAAGCACAATCGCCAAATGGCGAAACTTGTGAATAAGTACGCACACGACACCAAGGTGCGTTACGTCTGGGCTAGGGAGCAAGGGCAACACGGGCGACCACATCATCACTTTGCGATCTTGCTGAACTACGATGCCTTCAATGCGCTGGGTAAGCTCGAATCAGGTAGAGATAACATGTTCAATCGTTTGGAAGGAGCGTGGGCAAGTGCTTTAGGGTTGTCAGTAGAGGCTGTCAGGGGGTTGGTTGAGATTCCACAAAATCCTTACTATCACTTACATCGTGACGAGATAGCCGGGCAGGCTGCCTTCTTCCATCGTGCAAGCTATCTGTGTAAGTCCAGCACGAAGGTTTTTGGGGATGGTTCCCATGGTTTTGGATGCAGTAGAAGCTGAACGCAACGCTGAATCACAACAAAAAAATAAATAAAAGGACACCGTGCCGATAACCACCCTGGCAGTGCCAAGGGCGCTCCATCGGACGGTGTGAATATTGGATTAAAGGTAACCTCGTTCAGCCAGAGATACGCAGCCTTCATGACCAACAACGATGTGATCCAACGTCTGGGTGCCAATCATGCTGAGGGCGTTCTTGAGCGCCAGGGTTAGCGTGCGATCAGCTTGGCTGGGTTCGGGATCGCCGGATGGATGGTTATGTACCAGAATTGCCGCTGCAGCATTGAGCTCCAACGCAATCTTGACCACTTCGCGCGGGTACACGCTGGCACCATCCAGCGTGCCTCTGAATAGCTCCCTAAAGGCAATTACTCGATGTTTGCTGTCCAGCAGTAGTAGCGCAAAGACTTCGTGCTCGTGGTACTGCAGCAGTGTTTGCAGGTGGCTAAAAACCTGCTTTGGCTCAGTCAATGCCCGGCCTTTATACAGACGGCTCATTGCTAGCTGTTGCGCCATTTGCAGGATGTCAGCCTCTGTAACTGGGGACTCCATGACATAGGTGCCGGTTGTTTCACCGGCTATCAGCTTGTGATATTTCATGCGGGTATTTCCTGATCGAATAGGGAGAACGCAGAAGAGTTTGAGAAGGAGTTACTGAACCGAAGGCCTGTCTTTGCGCCGTGTGGCTTGCGACTCCAGCTTTTGGGCGAGTGAGGGTTTGGCAGGTGCTCCCAGTTGGGCTAGGGGCTCTACGCGACTAGGCTGATCTTCAATGGCGGGGAAGAACTCCTCGACGATGGCACCGGTGTCCTCCTCGCTGTCTTCAAAGGCCCCATTGTTAAAGCCCTGCCGGGCCGCTTGGTCCAAGGTGCTCTGGTCAAAGCCCGCGGCTTGACGGGTTTCCTCCAGTTGCTTGGCTGCAAATAAGGCATCCTCCATGCCCAAGCCACTGCGTACCGTGATGTCTACGTAGAAAATCGGCGTACCGTAGCTTTGGCGAGTGGACTTGCCCCGCAGACGCAACTCCAGCGGTAGGCAGGCGAGTCGATCGCCGGAGATGGCTTGTAGGTAATGCAGGCGCGCTGCCAGGGTGCGGATACTGTTGTAGCCCGTGGTACGAAAGATAAAACTGCCCAGCGGATCGTCATCACCAATCAACACATTGAGCCGGCCGTAAGGCTTGCAGGCATTGCCTTGAGCCAGTGAACAGCCATCCGGTGAAGGGCAGGGCAATGACTGGATGCCTTCCTTAGTCAAACGCCTGCAGGTCTCACCATTGCCGACGCATAGCGGCCGGCCGGTGTTACGGTCGAACAGGCTGTAGTCAGCCCGAAAGTTAAGGTCAGGCTCGTTGAACAGCAGCCGGATCGGAATGCTGCGCAGTTTGCCGTCCTGGCCATTGCGCAGTTCTTCGTTAAGGGGATGCAGTAACCAGCCGTCACGGCTCTGTACTTGGGAGGTGATGGTGAATTGATCGTCCTTTTCCGGCAGACGCTTGCCGTTCTTTTCGACAACCTTGCCGATGGAAATTCGGCCCAAAACCGGCGGTGTGATGGATAAACCTTTGAGCATGGGAGTTCTCCTGTATCTGAAATAAAAACGCCCCCTGGGCCGCACGAGCGGCCCAGCGGGCGTTGGAGAGAAAGGGCAGGGAATAAGGAAAGAGCGAACGAACGTTCAGGCCAACAGAAAACGTCGACTGCCGGCTTTGATGGTCGAGTAGCGAACTTGCAGGTGAGGCTTTTCTTTGAGCAGGCGGGGGATGTCCAGGGCCACGCTGTCTTTGGCTTTCCTCCAAGTGATGCTGCCGGTTGGGAAGGTTGCCCGACTGGCATTGCCCATGGCCTGTTGCAACGTTTGCTTGAGCTGAGCTTCCTGCTTCTCCTGCAGAGCAATCGATTCGCGCACGTTCTGCAGTTCGATAAAGTTCGTGCAGAGCAGCGTATCCTGGCTAAAGTCCAGGCTTTGTCCATTGTCCTGCGGATACAGACAGCGCAAAGCTTGCTCCGCCGAGGCGGAGCCGTCTGCTGGCGGCGGGGTGTCACTGACGACGTAATCCCAGAAGAGCCGTTCCAGGTCGACCAGTCGAGCTATCAGTGACTCATCGCGTTCAATGCGATGGATTTCCAGGTACTGACCACCGAGCAGTACCGCCACATCCGCCGCCTGCTTGCCAGTCACGGCCAACTGGTGCATCACTTGCAACTGCACATACTCGGGTACGCCTTCTTTCCACAGGCGTGCGCCGTTTATGCCGGCGGTTTTGCATTCGAGAATCTGCACTTCTGACGCGCCGATAACCTCACGGTCGATGTTGGCCAGCATCCAGCCCAGTTTGGGATCAGGATGCTGTAGCACCGCATTGACACGGCGGACCCGATGACCAGTGCGCCGGGTGTAATGTGATGCGACAATCGGCTCCAGGATGTTGCCCCAGTACGTAGGGCTTTCCTCATCCTGCGGATCGAGCTGGGGCAATGAGGTGTCACGCCCGGTTTTCTCCATCCACAACTCCAGCTGGGACTTATAAGGGCTCAGGCTCACAGCTGCGGCGGCATCCGAACTGCCGATGCCTTGCTTGCGTACGGCCAACCAGGCCTCACGCGGCAGTTGTTTAGTGCCAACTAGGCGTAAGGCAGGGCGGGCTCTAGTTCTGAGATGTTGTAGCGATTGAGTGTTCATAATCATTTCCTGAGGCATAAAAGAACACCCGACCAGCACGAGGCTGATCAGGCGTTTAGGGAGTGGAAGAAAGAGAATGGGTGGGGCGAGGACAGCGAAAGCCGGGGCTAAGCTGCAAGTTGTAACGCCGCCTCCAGCGCCCGTTGCTTGATCTGTGCACCTTGACCGAACCAGGCAGAATCCATGCGGTACTCGATGCTTCTCGCACGGCGTTCGTGGTCGACGTACTCCGTCACGGCGTTGAGCAGGCCCCAGGCGGTTCCTTGAGCTGACTCCAGGGTTGATCCGCGGCCCTGACCTTCATACAGGCATTGCACCTTGCGTAGCGCTCGCTCATTGGGAAGGACTGCTGATAGCTCGCTGTGGGGGCTGGCATCACACAACACTCTCGTGAAAAAGCCCATGGCTTCGTACGACTGGATTTTGCGTTCAGAAAGCAGGCGCATTCGGTGCATGAAGGCATCCCATTGCGAGATAGCAATACCGAGTTGCTTTTTCACTGCCTGTGGATCAAAGCGCGTGCGGTGTGGCACCTTGATCGACTTGTTCGCACCATCCAATGCAATGGTCAACGTGTTGTTACAGACTACCCGCACTGTCGTGGGCGTCGCTGTGGTGGCCAACGTGCCGTCACATGAAGTGGCCAGCAACAGGTAACCGTTAACCTGATCGTTGCCTTTCAAGGTCGTACCTTGACCAGTACGGGCCAACGCCCAGAACTTGCGACCGCCTTTGAGCACCCCGGCCGTTTCCAGCTCGTAGCCCGAGACTTCAGTGAGGTCCCGATAAAACTCTAAAACCTCGCGCGGCTGTACTACCTGATAGCGCGGGGAAACCACCGACAATGGGGCCTTAGTGTCGGAGCGGTACAGTACCTTTTGTTCGGGGAAAGTGTGAATTGAGCCAAGTGCACCGATGCTATCGGACTTGAAATGCACCGGGCTGTCCTGGATCTTCCAGTCCATACCGGCTTCGCGCTGCCAGATTTCGATTGGTTGTTTCGGGGAGAGTCGACTGCCCAGGCCGTGCCAAGGAGTTGCGCCAACGTAAGCCATTTGTTCAATGAGATGAGCCATGAGGATAGGTCCTTGTTAATAAGGGAGTGCGGCCCTATTTGCCATCGGCATGCAGGGCCTGACGATGAGTTAGCGGTTGGCGCTGAAGCTGTAACCGCACTCTAGGCATTGATAGTTATTCAGTACCTTGTCATCGAGCTGTTCACCGAGCGTGGCCCCGGCGATACCGCCAGCGACCCCTCCGAACAAACCACCTAAAATCGCTCCGGCTACGCTCCCGATTGCTATGCCTATTGGGCCTCCAGCAACACCTATTACGGCTCCAGCTTCGGCGCCAGACAGCGCCCCTGCCGTACCACTGGCGGCGCCGCCTGCGGCACCGATCAACCCGCCTGCTTGTTTACCAATATTTTTTGTGACGATTCGTCCAGAGTTGCAGCTTGGGCAAGGTGAGTACATACAAAAAACCTCTCAAGAGATGAGCGTGCACAGCCGAATGCGAGCACGCAAATACCCAATGGCAGTCGATACCGTTGGGTGTTCATAGAGGTGATATAGGTCTGAGATTTTTTTGAATGGGATCTTGGCTAATTAGAACCTGCAATACCCCACTGCAGGGGAAGGTTGGCAGTTCGAACCAGCCCTGGGACACCATTTAATCCTGGGTCCTCAGTGTTTCTGCTCTTACCCTACAACCTCGTGGGTGCAAAAAGGGTGTAAAAAGGGTGCAAGAAAGTCGATTTTTATGCCATGACATCAATCATGGGCGATCTAAGTTTATTCTTGAAACTTTGAGTCTTGCCTTTGTCGTACTCCCCCGAAATCGCGACGCCATTACAAGATCGAAAGCTTTTCTAACATCAAAAAGTTTAGCGCTCGGGCGGTTTATACAACAGTCCAAACAAGCGGGTGAAGCACCCTCTCCATGTAGGTCTTTATCAAAGTAGCGTTGCAGTTACAGGGGCGCTTGGATGAAGCGCCCTCCGTTTCTCAAGAGGTAGGTTGAAGCTTTCTTCTTGTCAGCAAGTCGAGCGCGACATCCACGATCATGTCCTCCTGACCACCGACCATACGCCGTTTGCCCAACTCGACCAGAATGTCGACTGTTTTGAGATCGTATTTAACCGCGGCGATTTCGGCATGGCGCAGGAAGCTCGAATAAACGCCAGCATAACCCAATGCCAAAGTCTCGCGATCGACGCGTACAGGACGATCTTGCAGCGGTCGAACAATCTCGTCCGCTGCGTCCATCAGTGCGTAAAGATTAGTCCCATGTTTCCATCCCAAGCGGTCGGCAGCGGCGATGAAGACCTCCAACGGCGCGTTGCCGGCCCCCGCCCCCATACCGGCAAGGCTGGCGTCAATGCGATCACACCCTTCTTCAACGGCGGTGATCGAGTTGGCCACGCCGAGGCTCAGGTTGTGGTGCGCGTGCATTCCAGTTTCGGTTTCCGGTTTGAGCACGCGCTTAAATGCACGGAATCGGTCGCGAATGTCCTCCATGCTCATTGCGCCACCGGAGTCGGCCATATACACGCAGGTCGCGCCGTAGCTCTCCATCAACTTGGCTTGGATGGCCAACTGCTCGGCCGGGATCATGTGGCTCATCATCAGAAAACCGACGGTATCCATGCCCAGCTCGCGAGCATATTCAATGTGCTGTTTTGAGACGTCGGCTTCGGTGCAGTGGGTAGCGATCCTAACGACCCGGGCACCGGCGTTGTACGCTGCTTTCAGGTCATGCACCGTGCCGATACCAGGCAACAACAGCGTGGTAATTTTAGCGTGGCTGATGACATCGGCTGCAGCCTCGATCCATTCCAGATCGGTGTGCGCGGCAAAGCCATAATTGAAGCTCGAACCTTGCAGACCATCACCGTGAGCCACTTCGATCGAGTCGACCCTGGCCTTGTCGAGGGCTCGGGCGATGTCCTGCACGTTCTGGATTGAGTACTGGTGACGCACAGCATGGCTGCCGTCGCGCAGGGTCACATCGGAGATGTAGAGTTTTTTGCTGGGGTCAAAAGTCATGTCGGTGTCCTCAGGCATTCAGCATCGACTGCGCCATGCGCTCGGCCGTGGCCAAGGCAGCGGAGGTCATGATGTCGAGATTGCCGGCGTAGGCCGGCAGGTAATGGGCGGCGCCTTCGACTTCGAGGAACACCGAAGTCTTAAGGCCCGAGAACTTTCCGAGCCCCGGAATGTTCAGCGGCGCATCCTCGGGGATCACGTCGAATTGCACTTGTTGCTTCAGGCGATAACCCGGTACATAGGCCTGCACAGCGGCCGCCATTTCGGCAATGGAGGCTTCAACCAGTACTTGGTCTGCCGCTTCAGACAACACAAACACCGTGTCACGCATCATCAACGGTGGCTCAGCCGGATTCATGATGATGATCGCCTTACCCTTCGTAGCACCGCCGATCACTTCGATGGCCTTCGAGGTAGTTTCTGTGAACTCGTCGATGTTGGCTCGAGTGCCGGGTCCGGCGGACTTGCTGGCAATGGAGGCGACGATTTCGGCGTAATGCACCTTGGCGACTCGTGAAACTGCCGCGACCATCGGAATGGTCGCCTGTCCGCCGCAAGTGACCATGTTGACGTTGAGTTGAGCGAGGTTCTGGTCGAGGTTAACCACTGGCACGCAGTAAGGCCCGATGGCCGCCGGGGTTAGGTCGATCAGCCGAATGCCTGGTTTGATTGACCGCAGGAATGCATCGTTTTTCACATGAGCACCGGCCGACGTGGCATCGAACACAAAATCGATGTCCTTAAAGACGTCAAGGCGGGTCAGACCTTCCACGCCTTCGTGGGTGGTGGCTACGCCCATGCGCTGGGCACGGGCCAGGCCGTCGGAAGCCGGGTCGATGCCGACCATGGCCGCCATTTCCAAGTGCCTGGCGTTACGCAGGATTTTGATCATCAAGTCGGTGCCGATGTTGCCGGACCCAATAATGGCGACCTTGAGTTTTGTTTGGCTCATAGAGGCGATCTCGTAGGCTGGCCGGACGCCTGGAACGTTCGGCTAAGGATTGGGGCGGTTTAGACGAAGCAGCAGCTGACTTCGCCCAGACGCGTTAAACGCAAGTGCAGGCTGTCTCCAGCTACCACTGGTGTCATTGGCCCAAGCGCACCGGAAAGCAGCACGTCACCGGCCTGCAAAGGGCGACCCATTTCCGCCATAGTTCGCGCTAGCCAAAGACAAGCATCCAGGGGATTGCCCAAACATGCAGCGCCTACGCCGATAGACGCTGTGGCCCCATTTTTCTCTAGCAACATCCCTTCGAGTCTCAGGTCGAGCGAAGAAAGTCGCGTGGGCTGTTTACCCAATACGTAAAGGGCCGATGAAGCGTTGTCTGCCACCGTATCGACCAAAGAGATGTTCCAGTTCTCAATGGCCGAATCGACGATTTCCAAGGCCGGAACCACGTACTCCACAGAGCGCATTAGCTCAGCCAATGTGGTGTCAAAATGGGGAAGATCGCGTCCCAGAACAAAAGCAATCTCGCCCTCGGCTTTGGGTTGTATCAGCTGACTGGTCTGAATTTGTCCGCCATCCACAATTTCCATGTCTGCGAACAACATGCCGAAGTCCGGCTGGTTGACCCCCAATTGCTGTTGTACGGCGGCGGAGGTCAGCCCAACTTTTCGTCCAGTCAAACGACGGCCTTGAGCCAGTGCGAGCTCGGTGTTGATCTCTTGTACGGCATAGGCGCCGGTCAAGGAATCGATACCGAAGGCTTCTGATATCCGAGAGCAGGGCTTGCGCTGCTCGCGAGCGACAGACAACGCTGCGGCGGCTGCTTGCAGATGCTGGATTGGGAACAGACTCATGCACTTTTCCTCAATGCAGAAGAAATAGGAGCTACAACTTCCTGGGTTGGCACCCATTGCAACTGAAATTTGAGTTCAGCAATTGCACGATCTAGGTCGATGGACTTGACCATAGCGAATGTGAATTTGTCTGGACGCACCACTGCAATGGCGCCTGACGAGAAACCTGAGCGCTTGAACCAGGCAACCATTTCACCGCTCACATCCTCGACCTCTGCTAACTCACAGGTATTGGTGCGATCGACGTTTTGGCCTTGTGGCCGTTTGGCGAACTCGAAGAGTGTGAGATAGCGAGTCCCCTGTGCTTCGAGCAGTTGCCGTGACGCCGCGCAAAGATGTTCACGCGGGTCTACATTCAGACCAATAAGGGCATACCCTTCGCCCAATAAGCCATCAAGCAGCACGCGCTTTCCTTTGAAGGTGCGTACTTCGGGTTGAGGGATCATCGTGCCTTCTGGGGATCGTCGATGCTTGCGCGGCAATCCCAAATAGCTGTCGAGTGCATAGGTGGGGGCGGGTTTGAAGCGTCCCTCGCGAACGTACCGACCGAGAAATGGCGTTACCAGAACGGTCTTAACAAGCAAATTTCGCAGTCTGCTGGTAATCGGGTTAGACATCGAAACGAAGTCTTTCATCTGCACCGATATATCGATCATGGCTTTGGCATGATGAAAGCGTTCAGTCCCATACGTATCGAGCAACCGATCGTTGGCGCGCCCCTTGATGACCGAGTCCAGTTTCCAGGCGAGGTTGTAAGCATCGCGCACCCCGGAGCTCATACCTTGCCCCATGAACTGAGGGGTCATATGTGCAGCGTCTCCAGCGATGAAGACCCGACCTTTACGCCAGTCCTTGGCGACTAGTGCGTTGAAGGTATAAACCAGCTTACGTTTGACGATGAATTTATCCGGATCGACGTGTCGACTGATAAGTGCACGCACGACTTGCGGATCTTCCATCTGCTCCTTCGTCTGGCCGGGCATCAGCATGAACTCGAAGCGATGGAAGCGACCAGGCTGAGGACAGCAGACGGTAGGGCATTCGGGGTCGCAGATGAAGCTGAAGTAAGGAAGATGGCGTAATGCGTCCTCGCCTTCTTTCATTTCCAGGTCGACCACCAACCAAGGTTCTGGAAAGTTCTTGCCACTCATACCGATACCCAGTGCTTCACGCACGGTACTACGACCACCATCGGCGCCTACCAAATAACGAGCGCGAATGGTTTGTGGGTCAGGGTCGGCAGCGATTTCGGTGCACGTATCAGTAGCGTCGCTGAAGCGAAAGTTACTGGTAGCTTGATGAGTAATGGTGACGCCATCGTCGTCCTGTTCAAAGTGCGTGAGTTCTCGACCACGCACAACTTGAACAGTGGGGTAACGCTTGAGTAGATCACTCAGCGTTGTTTCAAGCCACGGCTGATACAGGAAATTGATGATTGGCCAGCCGAATGGACGATCGAGGCGCCAGTACTGGCCAAGGACCTGGCCATTCGCGAGCACCCATTGAGCAGGTGTGTCCACCTGCATGTTGATGGCTAGGTCGTCCACGACACCCGCGGCTTGCATGACGCGCATGCATTCATCATCGGTGTAGACAGCCCGAGCGTTGCCATAAAACGTCGGCTCGCGCTCAAGCACGACCACCGACAAACCGCGCATACCCAACAGATGCGCCAAGGTTGCTCCGGTTGGACCTAGTCCGGAAATAACCACGTCGACCATCTGCGCATTGGAGTTCTTATTATTCATAGGGATACCCTTCTTACAGCGGTGAATACTCGGGCTTTAACAACGAACGGATGCCGCGGCCAAAGTTGCCAATATTGGTAGTTAACTTGCGCCAAGTACTGGTTTTCTCGGGCCGATGGCCCCAGAGACTGATGCCCTGATAGGAGGTCGTTTGCCATTGGGTCTCATCAACCACCAAAGCATTCCAACCCAGCTCCACTTCGAATCCGCAGGGGGTCATTACGTAAAATGATTGTTCGCGGTCGTTTGGGTGTTCGCCGATTTCGTGAGCCATCTCGAAGCCCAGTTTTCGGCAACGCAAAAATGCATCGGTGAGCTCGCCAGCAGAGATCGTCAATAAATTCATATGCTGGACTCGGGTGCGAACCGGATCCATTGGCAGGTCGCGCAGGCGTGCGATAGCTATAGAGTGATGCCGTTCATTGACCCTTAAAAAATCAATGTCCAGTGTCAGGCCCGCAATACGCTCGACAATGTGGTCGCTGTCTCGCGCATCAAAGATCTCCTGCCAGAAACGACGCATTTGTTGTGGCTTGCGCGATGTGATCGCCAGATGTCCCATACCGGCTTTTCCGGTGATAAAGCCGGCGTTGAGCATCGCCAACGGTTCATCCGTGATCAACGGTTCCCAAAATAATTCGACTGCCAGACGCTTGGGGCCAACAACCCGCCAGAACTGCTTCACTCCCCTTCGAGCCGCTGCGCTCGGATCGCTGACCTGCGCTTCGATGCCCAGTCGCTTCAAACGCAGCAACACTTCGTTCAGTGTTTCTTGATCACGCAGCTGCCACCCCACGGCAATGAAGTCTTCCTGCGGGCCGCGCTGAACGATGATTCGGCGTTGATGCGAATCCATACGGAACGCCAACACTTGCTCATCGTCGCAAGCCAAGTGCAGGCCAATACCGTCCTGGAGTAATGAACGCCACGGCCCCAAATGATTGGACTCAATCAGCGCATATCCCATGCTGCTGGCGCCGAAGATGTCTAGACCTTCTCTGTTTGCCATCAATAGATTCTCCATTTCGGCAAAATCAGAGCGCAGTGCGGCAACTGAGAAATGCGGTGGTCACGGCGTTGAACTCATCCGCACGCTCCCACTGCACCCAGTGACCGGTTTTACTGAACAAAAAAAGGTTGCAGTCAGGCATTTGACTGCGCAGTGCCTCGCCACCACTGGGGCGATTGACCTTGTCATCGGCCCCCCAGAGCACCAACGTCGATACTTGGCATTTTTTCAGGCGTGGATCTCGGGTGAAGTCCCAGTTACGGAAGTTGGGAATACCTTGAGGTTTGCGCAAAGGTGGAGCGGCAACTACTTGCGGATCAATGCTGGCTTGATAGCGCTCTTGGATCATCGCGTCGCTGACTTTACTGCCGTCATAAACTAGATATTCACGGATAAAACGGGTGATTTTGGCCAGGCTTGGACCTTCACCCGAGTAGTAATTGAGCAATAGTTTTAGACCGGGGGTTGGCAGGCTGCGGGTCGTGTTGACACCGCCTGGCCCCATTAACACCAATGCAGAAACCCGTTCTGGAGCATCCAGCGCCATGCGTAAGGCGCAGGCCCCGCCTAATGAGTTGCCGACCACGTGAGCACTGCTGATTCTCAGGGTGTCCAGCAAACCGAGCATTGCTCCGGCCAGATCGCCAAAAGGGTCCTTACGATCAACACCTTTGGTTGATTGGCCGTAGCCAGGCATGTCAGCAACGATTACGCGAAATCGTTGAGAAAGTGCCTCGATGTTCTTTGAATAGTTGGACAGGCCGGATGCACCGGCGCCACCACCATGCAGCATCAAAAGTGGATGTCCTGTGCCCATCTCGCTGATGAAAATCTGCCGACGACCCACTTGTACTGTTCGTGAAGTCAAGGCAGGGAGAGGTTCTTTATTGTTCATTGTTAGCTCCTGTCGAAACGCACTGGTCCCCAACGAGTGGGTCTGTGCTTTTGTCGACTCTATCACTCAAGCTCAAAAATGAACAACAGTGTTCAATCGTGTTTTTTGACCAAAGCCTTGCTTTAGCCCTGTAGAAGGACTTCAGCGATCTGATGAACGGTAGAAGTAGCTAAGAGAGATTCCCCCACCAGGCCTCTCTCGAAAAAGAGAAGGCCTGATGGCAGGGAGACGTGCAGAGGTCAGCTGGGTAGCAAAGGTAATGCTTTAGTGGCAATGGATTGTGCTTCGTCAGCAGGAACCCCTAAAGCCCGGAGCACGAACTCGGCTGTATCGGAGCCAGCGTCCCTCCAAGTCTTGTGACCTTGAAGCACCAACATAGTCGCAACAAGAACACTACCGCCAATCATGCTCATGACCGACGCCAGTTGCTCCTGACGAAAGCTGTACTTTTGGGAGGCCAGGCCACTGAGCACATCGTGCATTGGTGGCCCACTCCACATTTGCTGCAACGTCGTGTTACTGGCCGCATAGCGCACGAGGAAGCTGCCCCAGTAGGGTTCTTCATGGGCTCGACGAATATAAAAACGAATGCCATTAGCCAGGCGTTCGGTTGGTGGCATATCCGGATCAGCACTCCGGGCTACGCGGTCATTCATCTCAGCGCTAAGTTGACTGGCCACATCTTCGAACAAAGATTCGATCGAGGTGAGATTGTTGTAGATCGTGCCACGCGCGACACCGGCGATCTGTGCAAGCTCACTGACATTGACCTCTCCAACGCTTTTCTCAGCGAAAAGCCGCATGGCCGCTTCGTGGATTCGCTTTTGAACGGTGCTTAAGTTCAAGGACTGAACTCCATTAGGTCATCGAAATAATCATTGAACATCTGCGTTCAAAATAAAGCAACTCAAGCGAAGAGCACGTTGACAAATTTGAACATTGCTGTTCAATATTGTCCTTATAGGTTTTGCTGTCGTTCAGCAATCCTTCGCGCTGAGAGCCATGCCCCTTCAGTAGCCCTGCCTATCAGTAGAAGCCCAGCCAAGAGAGTCGCCATGTCAATCAAACAAGGCCGTATCGACGTTCATCACCACATCATTCCCCCTGCGTTTGTAGAAGCCATGGAAGCTAAAGGCCTTACCAAGGTCGCAGGGGCACCCTTGCCGAAATGGACGCCGGAAAAGTCCATTGAGGTTATGGACATGAACGGGATAGAGCGAGCGATCACGTCGTTGTCGGCCCCAGGTGTACATTTTGGCGGAGGAAAAGAGGAGGCGAGCGTCTTGGCACGTCGTTGTAACGAGTTCGCCGCCGATATGCGCGCTCGCTACCCCACTCGGTTTGGTAATTTTGCTGTGCTCCCCACGCCGTTTACCGAAGCCGCCTGTGCCGAAGCTGTGTATGCATTGGATAGTTTGAAAGCCGAAGGGGTCGTGCTCCTCGGGAGTACGGATGGTGTGTTTCTCGGAGATCCTCGATTTGACGAACTGATGGCCGAACTGGACCGACGCAAGGCAGTGGTGTTTGTTCATCCGAACATGCATGAAACCAGCGAGAGCATTGGATTGCAGACACCTGGTTTTCTGATCGAGTTTCTCTGTGACACAACCCGTGCTGCGGTCAACCTGATCTTAAGCGGCACCATGGAACGCTATCCTGGCATCAACTGGATTCTCTCCCACTCCGGCGGCTTTCTACCCTTCGTGGCGTGGCGTGTGTCCCTCGCCAATGCTTTGCCAGAGTTTCAAGACAGTGCTCCCCAAGGAGTCATGACCTACATTCGGCGCTTTTATTACGATACGGCCCTTTCGCCATCGCGCTTCTCCATGGCAGCGCTCAAAGAATTGGTAGACCCGTCACATATTCTGTTTGGCAGTGATTTTCCCTTTGCACCGGCGCCCGCCACAGCCCTGCAATGCCAAACCCTGGACAGCTCGGACATGTGGTCGCAGTCGATTCAACACGGGATAAATCGTGGTCACGCCTTGCGTCTTTTCCCGCAGTTCAAGCAACCCAACGAAGTCATCACACCAGCCCCAATTTATGAGGGCGAGTCGTTCTCACAACGCTTCAAGCGCAGCCTGACCCGCCCGATGGGCGCGATGGCTGAGCGTCTACGTAATCGCTGAATCGGCACCTAACCCACGCATCAGACGTTACGGACCGCATTGGCCTGTGGGATTTTGCGGGCTAAAAGGATCACCCGAAACAAATTTGATCTTCATTGACATTATTTGAACATATGTGTTCAATTGATTGAGCGGAAGTCATTTCCGAGCGCCTCAGAAAAATAATAAGAGCCGTAGCCATGACGAAAAGAAATCAGCTGTGCGCACTGGGGCTTTGCCTCATCTCCTCTCATACGTTGGCCAACGGCCTGCAAGTCAATGAACAGAGTATTAGCTCGGCCGGCAAGGCGTACTCCGGTCGCGCATCGGACGTTCAAGATGCCAGCATTGTCTACGGAAACCCTGCGGGCATGTCGAAGCTGGCGGGTGAACACGCCAGTGGCGGTATTAGCTTTATCAATGTCGACACCAATATCAGTGGAGTTAACACGTCAGTAGCGGGTACTTCCCGCGGCGATATGGTTCCCAGCCCGATCGTGGTGCCTTCGGGGTTCTACACCTTGCAACTCAACCAGGACTGGCATGTTGGGATGGGAGTTTATGCTCCCTTTGGCGGTTCGACGGAATACGAGGATAGCTTCCAAGGACGCTACCGAAGTTCACGCACCCAGGTAAAAGTGGTGACCTTACAGCCGACGTTGAGCTACAGAATCAACGATCGACTGTCGGTGGGATTTGGACCAACGATCAACCGCATCGACGGACTGCTTGAAAGCAAGATCAACAATCGGGCGGTGGGAGGTCAAGGTGACGGCACGGTCAAGGTTACTGGCGACGATACTGCGCTAGGTTTCAATTTTGGCATTATGTTCGATCCATTCGACAACCTGACGCTGGGGCTGGCCTATCACTCCAAGGTTGATTACACCCTTAAGGGCAAGACTAAAGTATCCGGTGCCAATGGTCTGCTAGCACCAATTCCAGCGCTGGGCTTACCTGGGCTCAATGGCAAATACGACTCTAGTCTCGACTTCACCACGCCTGAAACCGTCGATGCCTCAGCGACCTGGCGCTTTAGCGATCGCCTGGATTTCTCCGTCGGGGCACTGTGGAGTAGATGGAGCCGGGTCCCTGAGTTGAATGTTCAGAATACTGGCGTGCCGTCTTCCTATGCTGCATTCGGCTCAATTGTCGAAACCTTAAAGTGGCGTGACACCTGGTCGTTTTCAACAGGCATGTCTTACCGCCTCAACAAGCAGTGGAAAATTCGTACAGGTATCGCTTACGAACCCACGCCAATGCCCAACCAGTACACCTCCACTCGGGCCCCCACTGGCGATCGTAAAATCTTCACTTTGGGTTTGAACTGGCAGGCAACCGAGCAAATGTCATTGGATTTAGGCTACGGATATATCCACGAAGACACCGTTAAGGTTTCCCAACCTACTACGCAAGGCGGTTTGCGTCCGGGTTACAGCGCTGAGTATCAGAACACTATCAACGGGCTTGGCTTACAACTGAATTATGCGTTTTGACAGTGAAAGAGTGCCGCTTCAGGTCAGGAGCGAGGACGACCAGAGGCTGGATTTCATCGAACTGTCTGCTCTAAGCAAACGGAACTGATTCACCGCTAACTAACCATTGCGGCTTTGTAACTCAAGGTCGATGGACAGGCTTGGCCCGCGAAAAGGCAACGGAGAACAATAAAATGATTCGCCACACCGCTTTTCCTCAAGCTGTACTGGCAACGCCACAACCGGCGCGTCATCCCAAACCTTCCGTTAAGGCCACGAGCATCGCCTACCTGATTTTCGAGCGACCTGACCTCGACAAGGCTGAGCAGTATCTAACTGACTTTGGTCTGATCGTCACAGAGCGCAGCGATGATCTGTTGTTCCTGCGCGGCACTAACTCAGCGCCTTATTGCTACCGCGTAAAACGAGCGGAAAAACCCCGGTTTATTGGCTTTGGTTTGTCATTGAATTGCCGCGAAGACTTGAAGGTAATTGCTCAATTACCCGGAGCCTCAACCATTGAGAAGGCCCAGGCCCCTGGCGGCGGTGAACGAGTTACGTTAACCGACCCCTCCGGTTTTCTCGTTGAAGCAATTTACGGGCAAACGCCTGCGGTTGAGCTGCCACACCGTGCAGCGCTACGCTTCAATCAACCTGAGACCTCTCCACGAGTTAATGCTACCCAGCGCCCTCCGCAAACGCCCCCTGAAATCCTTCGCCTCGGCCATGTTGTACTGGAAGTCGCCGACTATCAGGCAACTTGCGCATGGTATACCCAGCATTTTGGCTTGATCCCCAGCGATGTGCAGGTCCTCCCCGACGGCTCGCCTGCTGTGACCTTCATGCGTCTGGACTTGGGCGTCACTCCAGCTGATCACCACTCCCTGGCCCTCGTTCAGGGGTTTATGCCGACCTACAGCCATAGTGCCTATGAGGTAGTTGATACCGACGCGATCGGTATGGGTCAGCGTGTCTTACGTGACCGAGGTTGGACACATGCCTGGGGCATTGGACGACACATTCTGGGAAGCCAAATTTTCGATTATTGGCAGGACCCCTGGGGCGATAAACACGAGCACTATTGCGACGGTGACCTGTTCACCGCTGAGCACACTATGGGTGTACACCATGTGAGCGCCGAAGCCATGGCGCAATGGGGTCAACGCATGCCCAAGAGCTTCACAAAACCGAAATTCAGTATGGCCAACATCCGCGCTCTGCTGCGCAACCTCAGACATAGCCCGGATCTGACTTTACGCAAGCTGATCATCTTGGCGCGTCTCTTCGCCTGATTTGTTACGCCCTTAACGCAACGTTACCAAGAACATAAAATGTGATGCACAGGAACCACAGCCATGGCCACGCACGTTGTCCGTTTTGTTTACCAGCACAACATTCAGTGGGGGGTACTCCGCCAGCAACGTATCACCATCGTTCCTGGTCAATTCGCTAGCACCGGTGACTTTATTCGGGCCAATACCGACTCCTCCTTGATGGCGTTGCAGGGCGATGAACTGTCCTTGGATCAAGTTACCTTGCTGAGCCCAGTGACCCGAGATCAACAGTTCGTATGTCAGGGCGCCAATTATCGCCAGCATATGATTGAGTCGGGCATGGATCCCGACGCCAAACACTTCAATATGATTTTCACCAAAGCCACCAGCTGCATCGTGCCTGCGGACAGTGACTTGATTAAACCGCGGAATGTTCAGTTTCTCGATTACGAGATTGAGCTGGGCCTGGTGCTCAAAAAAGAAATCAAAGGAAAAACTCTAGTCACCGAAAGCAATCTTCACGAATTTGTCGCCGGTGTAGTAATCGTCAACGACTACTCGGCTCGTGACGTGCAAATTCCGCAGATGCAGTTTTATAAAGGCAAAAGCTATCGCACCTTTGGCCCCGTCGGCCCATACCTGTGCCTGCTGTCGCCCAACGAGGTGAAATACCTCAAAACACTGCAACTGCGACTGACTGTGAACGGAGAAATACGCCAAAACGACACTACCGCCAATTTGGTATTTGGTCCGGCGGAAACACTCAGTGAGTTATCCAGCGTGCAGGACTTTGCCGCAGGCGATCTGATTGCCACAGGTACCCCAGCGGGCTGTGCGTTGACCGTACCTTCCCCAGCCAAGCAACGTCTTGGTGCGCTGCTGCCAGATGCGACGAAATGGAGGATTTTCCTCAAGGCCCAAGCTGCCCGTACTCAGTACCTCAAGATCGGTGACGTTGTGGAAGCCAGCATCCGCAGCAGCGACGGATTGATCGATCTGGGATTACAACGTAACCACGTGGTAGGTGAAGCCTGATGGCGGTTAGTAACCTGGCCGACATAGTCGCGATTGAGCAAACTTCGCTGAGCCAGCGCCAATTGCCCGCTAGTACCTATGCAGCGCTGCACGCAACGATGCAACGGATGCCTGACGCGCCGGCGTTGAGTTTCTTTCTAGATGCCCAGTCTTTTCGTGACACTCATGACTGGAGTTACGCTCAGCTGTTTGCGGATATAACTCGCACTGCCAATGCTCTGCATGACCTTGGCGTCAGCTCGCAAGATGTTGTGGCTTTTGTTCTTCCTAACTTGCCCGAAACCCACTTCACCATATGGGGAGGTGAGGCAACGGGAATTGTGATGGCGGTCAATCCGCTACTGGAGGCAGGACAAATCGCTGACCTGCTGCGTGCAGCCAAGGCCAAAGTAGTGGTTACCTTGGCGCCAACGCCAGGCAGTGATTTATGGCCGAAGGTGGCCAGCCAATTAAAGAATTTGCCCAGTGTCCAGCAGGTGCTGTGGGTCAGCATGGCGCCCTATGTCAGCGCCTTTAAAGGCATGGCACTGCGTTGGATGGCGCATCGAGAAAAATCCGCTCAACGCGGAGTGAAAATTGCGGATCTGCGCAGCCTGCTCAAACGGCAACCCGCCACCCACCTAAAAAGCGGTCGACAAATCCGAGCGCAAGAGCCCTCTTCGTATTTCTGTACCGGTGGTACCACCGGCTTACCGAAAATTGCTGTGCGCACACATGGCTCAGAAGTATTCAATGCCTGGTCAATGGCTGAAAACATGCAGCCACGCCCGACAGGCCAAGTCATTTTCTGCGGCTTACCACTATTTCACGTCAACGGTCAGTTGGTGACGGGGTTGATGCCTTGGACCCATGGTGACCATGTCATCCTCGGCACCCCGCAGGGCTATCGCGGCGCGGGTGTGATCGCGAATTTCTGGGCGCTAGTTGAACACTTCAAAATCAACTTCTTCTCTGGGGTACCCACCGTTTACTCCGCTCTATTACAGCAGCCGTTGCGAAACAAAGACATTAGCAGCTTGGACTCTGCCCTCTGTGGTGCAGCGCCAATGCCAGTGCAGCTATTTAAGGAGTTCGAACGCAAAACCGGTGTACGTATTCTTGAAGGTTACGGGCTCACAGAAGGCGCCTGTGTGTCTTCGTCCAACCCGCCTGCAGGCGAGCGGCGCATTGGTTCGATCGGGTTACGTTTACCCTACCAATCAATGCGTGCCGTCATCGTTGATGTTGACGGCAACTATCAGCGCCAGGCTGATACGGATGAAGTGGGAGTCATCGCCATTCATGGTCCGAACCTCTTTGCGGGCTATCTGGAACAAAACCACAATCAGGGACTTTGGATCGATATCAACGGCCAGCGCTGGCTAAATACCGGCGACCTCGGCCGGGAAGATAAAGATGGTTATTTCTGGCTTACCGGCCGCAAAAAAGAACTGATTATTCGTGGCGGCCACAATATCGATCCGAAGCAAATCGAAGAAGCGATCCAAACCCACCCTGCAGTGGCGATGGTCGCCGCCGTTGGCTGTCCCGATGTCCATGCCGGCGAAATACCGGTGGCCTATGTGCAGCTCAAACCGGATTTTTCCAGCACATCACAAGAACTACTCGCCTTTGCCAGTGCCAACATCGCAGAGCGGGCCGCAGTACCCAAGCGCATTGAAATCGTCGAAACGCTACCAGTCACGCCTGTTGGCAAGATATTCAAACCCGCATTACAGCAACTTGAAATCATCCGAGTTGTACGCCAAGAGGCCACTGACTGTGGCGCGACTCAGGCTACCGTGCAGGTGGTTCAAGATGCCCGTCGCGGGCTGATCGCGCAGGTGTATGCCGGCACGCATCATGAAAAATTGGCCCATAACCTAGGTCGCTACAGCTTTCACGTCGACTGGATGGAGTCGCCCATATGACGCGGCGATAACTCTCAAGCAACACCGCTCGAAATAAAACCGAACACCGGCCATTGCCCAAAGTACTGGCCAGTAGGACCTGCTGCGCCCAAAAAACAGCGGCAGGTCGGGAACACCTCCACAAAAACAACAAGAGGTAGTGACGGTTATGATGCGTAAACCTCCAATTGGGCGACAGCTCTATTTGCCGCTGACCATCAGTCTTGCAAGCGGTATCAGTGCACCCGTATATGCCGTGAATTTCAACATTGGCGAAATTCAGGGGCAGTTGGACTCATCGCTGTCGGTGGGTGCCAGCTGGGCATTGCGTAACCCTGATCCAGAGCTGCTGAACAGCCATAGTGCGGATGACGGCAAGCGTAATTTCGGCAAGGGCGATACCTTCTCGAAAGTGTTCAAGGGCATTCATGACCTCGAATTGAAATACGGCGATTCCGGCATATTTGTACGCGGTAAGTACTGGTATGACTTTGAGCTCAAGGACGAAAGCCGCCCGTTCAAAGACATCGATGACAGCAACCGTAAAGAGGGTGCCAAGTCAGCAGGTGCTCAACTATTGGATGCTTTTGTTTACCATAACTATCTGATCGGCGATTTGCCGGGAACCGTGCGTGTCGGCAAACAAGTTGTTAGCTGGGGTGAGAGCACATTTATCCAAGGCGGCATCAACTCGATCAACCCCATAGACATCGCCGCCTTCCGCCGTCCTGGTGCAGAGATCAAGGAAGGGCTGATTCCGGTCAACATGTTCTACTTATCGCAGAACCTGACAGAGAATCTGACTGCCGAGACGTTCTACCAATTGGAGTGGGACCAGACGGTCATCGACAACTGCGGCACATTTTTTTCGCAGAACGATGTAATAGCAGATGGCTGTGGCGGACTGCCGGTGGGGCCTGTTCTCAACCGCAACGCAGCAGCGCAAGCCGCCCTACGTCCATTCGGGGTCAATCTGACCTCAGAAGGCATTGAAATTCCTCGTGCTGGTGACCGTGATGCTCGAGATAGTGGGCAGTTCGGTGCTGCACTGCGCTGGTTCGCTCCAGAGCTCGACAGCGAGTTCGGCGCCTATTTTCTCAACTACCACAGCCGGCAACCGTATATCAGTGCCGTCACCAGCCCTCATGTCACGGATGTGGGGTTTGCTCCGCAATTATGCGGCAATCTCGGCGTCCCCCTGGCCGGTTGCAACAGCTTTCTAGGGAGTGCCTCTGGTCAGCAACTGGCCCAAGCATATCGCCTCGGTACCTCGAAATACTTCGCTGACTACCCGGAAGACATTCGCTTATATGGCTTGAGTTTCAGCACCAGTTTGTCTAGCGGTACCACCTTATCCGGTGAGCTCAGCTATCGACCAAACATGCCCCTGCAAATCAACCCCGTGGACCTGATCAGTGCAGCGGTTGGAGTACCGGCGGCCTCGCCTGTTTTGTCTTCCGGTGCCGTGACCTTGGCCAACAGCAGCGATGTCAGTGGCTACCGCCGCAAAGAAGTGACGCAAGCGCAGATCACAGCCACACACTTTTTTGACCAAGTCATGGGCGCTGATCGAGTGACCCTAATTGGCGAAGTAGGCGCAACCCATATCGGAGGCTTGGAAGGTAAAGGTGGTCTGCGCTATGGCCGTAGCACTGCTTTTGGTCAAGGTCGTCTGTACCCAAACAACAACCTCTGTACCAGCACCAGTGTGACGCCGGACAACTGCAACAACGATGGTTTTGCTACTAGCAACTCCTGGGGATATCGCGCACGAGCGATCTGGGAATACAACAACGTCATTCCGGGCGTTGAGCTACGGCCCAACCTTGCCTGGTCGCATGATGTGTCGGGTTACGGTCCGGAACCTGGTTTTAACGAAGGCTCCAAAGCAGTCAGCGTCGGTCTCGATGCAACCTACCTGAATACCTACAACGCCAGCTTGGCATATACCGATTTCTTCGGTGGCGATTACAACGTCAACATCGACCGGGATTTCGTCGCCCTGAGCGTCGGTGTCTCCTTTTGAGTGGAAGCAACCTAATGAAAACAACAGCATTGCTCCGTTTTAAATTAGCCATTGTCATCGCTCTACTGGCTGGCAACACCCATGCTGCAGTATCGGCTGGCGAAGCTGCGAAACTGGGAAGCACCTTGACCCCAACGGGTGCGGAAAGAGCAGGCAACGCCGATGGCAGTATCACGCCATGGGCTGGCGGCCTCTCCAAAAACACCGGCGAAATCGGGGTTAATGGTGCACCAAGCGACCCATTCACGAATGAGAAACCGCTGTTCACTATCACTGCTCAAAACGCTGCACAGTATCAGGAGAGGCTCACCCCAGGGCAGCTAGCAATGCTTCGGCGCTACCCCGATAGTTATCGCATGCAGGTATACCCAAGCCACCGTAGCGCGAGCCTGCCGGACTCAGTCTATAAAGCGATTGCCGCCAATGCGGTAAATACCCATCTGATATCGGGTGGCAATGGCCTGGATAATTTTGATCTCGCCATACCGTTCCCTATTCCACAAAGCGGCTTGGAAGTGGTGTGGAACCACCTTACACGCTATCGGGGCGGTAGCATCCGTCGAAATCACGTACAGGCGACACCGTTGGCAGACGGCACCTTCATGCCGGTGTACTTCGATCAGCAATTCACTTATCGGGATCAGCTAAAGGACTTCGACCCGAAGAACCCCGGGAACGTATTGTTTTATTACAAGCAGCTAGTTACGGCTCCGGCTCGTTTGGCCGGTGATGTGGTTCTGGTTCACGAAACACTTGATCAGGTGAAAGAACCCCGTATGGCCTGGGTCTACAACGCCGGCCAACGCCGCGTGCGTCGCGCACCACAGATTGCTTACGACGGTCCGTATCCCGCATCGGAGGGCCAGCGCGTCGCTGATAACCTCGACATGTTCAATGGTGCACCCGATCGCTATGACTGGAAGCTGTTGGGAAAAAAGGAAATCTACATCCCGTACAACAACTACAAGCTCGACTCCCCACAGCTGAAATACAGTGATGTCGTAAAGGCTGGCCATCTGAATGCCGACCTCCCTCGCTATGAACTACACCGTGTGTGGGTAGTGGAGGCGACCTTAAAGCCAGACCAACGCCACATCTATGCCAAGCGCGTGATGTACGTTGATGAAGACACTTGGCAGATCGTATTGGCAGACCACTACGACGCTCGCAACACCCTGTGGCGAGTGGCAGAAGGCTTCATGACGCAGATCTACGATAAGCAGATTCCCTGGTTGGGCGTAGAGGCTCTGTACGACCTAATCAATGGCCGATACATCGTTTCAGGACTACGCAACGAAGAAGTAAAACCAATGGAGATAGGCTTTAAAGCCCTAGGAGCGGACTACACACCGGCAGCCTTGAGAAGTGCTGGAGTTCGCTAACAACCCTGGGAAAACCTGACGCTACTTCGTCGATGGCCAAAAGCCTGAGACCTCGCCGCCGCACCAGCTGGCGGCTTTTTTTTGCGTCAAAAATAATGTTTAGCTATTCAAATCGAGCGAAAAATTGAGTGCACCACATATTTACCAACTCTAAAGGAAGGCAGCAGGAGGGCGTTATGGGACGGATGGTGAATCAACATATTCCAGCTACTGAGGTTCTGTTGCCAAGATGGCGTCGTCATAACTCCTCCTAGCCGCACTGATTTCGGCATATCGCTGATTCGCCCAGTTGATTAGCTCGGAAAGCGGATCAAGTAAAGATCGGCCGAGTGGGGCCAACCGATATTCGACACTTGGAGGTTTTGTTGGGAACACATGACGCGTAATCAGCCCATCACGCTCTAGATCCCGCAGCGTTTGCGTAAGCATGCGCTTAGAAATATCGGGAACGGCGCGCTGCAGCTCAGAAAACCGACGCGAGCGTGCAGCCAAAGCGACTATCAGCAGCATGGTCCATTTATCCCCAAGCCTGTCGAATACATCCCGCACCGGACAGGGGCGAGACCGTGGCTCGGTCCCTTCACGTCGCTCAAATGCTTCAACCACCTGGGAAGAGAGGCTTTTTAGTGGTTCCTTTTGGCTCACCTTGTTCCTCAAAAGTGCCTCCTTACGTGCCCTGATGGCGGTCTATATATTAGGGATGGTCTCATTTAGAAACCTTCTCAAGGAAGCCATTATATGTCAATCAACACCCATCCTCGCTTGCTCGTTACTGGTGCAAGCGGAAACTTGGGCCGTGAAGTGGTCGAGCAGTTGCTTAAGGCAGGCACGAAAAATGTGGTCGCTGGTAGCCGTAATCCAGAAGCGCTCGCAGAGCTCGCGGCCAAAGGCGCGGAGACTGTAACGGTCGACTTCGATGACCCAACCTCGCTCAGCACCGCATTTGCTGGCGTAGACCGAGTTCTCATCATCTCTGTCGATGCGAAGACTTCGGCAGAGGACCGCTTGCGTCGACAGTTAGCGGCTGTGGCCGCTGCGGTAGAGGCCAAAGTGGAGCGAATTGTTTATACCTCCATGCTCAAGCCTGAGCCGGGTTCGCTGATTGCTTATGCGCCCATCCATTATGCGACGGAACAAGCGATCGAGCGCAGCGGCATTCCATTCACGATATTGAGAGTGAACGCCTACACCGACAACGTTTTCTGGTGGCTACCGCCGATCTTGGCGTCCGGGCAATGGACAACAGCGGCTGGAAGAGGGCGTACTGCGTACATAGATCGCAGGGATGTGGCACGCGCTGCCGCTGCCGTTTTAACAAGTTCTGAAGTACTCGGTCGCATTGACCTCGGCGGGGCAGAAGCTCTGTCCGCGAATGAAATCGCCGCAATTGTCGATGACGTTTTCGACATTACGGTCACGTTGGATCACGTCACAGATGAGGTGCGCGAGCAGGGCCTTATCAGCGCTGGCCTTCCACCTCCCGTCGCTAAACATCTCACAGCCATCGACGCCACAACTCGTCAGGGTGACTTCGACTCTGCAAGTGACTTGGTGGAGCGTCTCACCGGCACACGGGCTCGAAGCTTCCAAGACTTTTTGATCGAGAAGCGAGTAGCTCTCTCAGCGGCAGCAAACCCAAAAAAGTGACAACCACTTAGCTGGGCTTACTCCATGAAGACCGCTTTCCGAGAGCGGCCTTCATAGTGAACCAAATCAACGATCTCAAGGTGGTGCAGATTCATCAATGCGCCCTAATCTCTAGCCTATAAGAGAACGCTATGACAGTACTGTCCGTACTCGACGTCGCCCATGTCGCCCAAGGTTCCGACCCAGGCCAGGCCTTGCGCCACAGCCTAGATGTCGCTCGTCATGCCGAGCGCCTTGGGTACCGCCGCTTTTGGCTTGCTGAGCACCACAATATGCCGGGCATTGCCAGCGCAGCAACCTCCGTAGCCATCGGTTATGTGGCCGCCGGCACCAGCACAATTCGCGTAGGTGCGGGCGGAATTATGCTGCCTAATCATCCACCGTTGGCCATTGCTGAACAGTTTGGCACTTTGGAATCGCTCTATCCCGGTCGTATTGATCTTGGGGTCGGACGTGCTCCAGGCGCAGATCAGATTACCGCGCGAGCCATGCGGCGAAATCCGAACGGCGACGAGGATCGCTTTCCGTTGGACGTAGCGGAGTTGATCGATTTGTTCCAGCCGGCAATCGAAGGTCAGGCAGTGCAAGCAGTACCTGGTGCCGGTCTGGAGGTCCCAATCTGGATGCTGGGTTCCTCAATCTTTGGTGCTCACCTCGCAGCCTATCTTGGCTTACCGTTTGCGTTCGCTGCGCACATTGGTCCGCAAGCACTGGAAGCCGCTCTCAGCGTTTATCGTGAGCATTTTCGTCCGTCCGAACGGCTTAGTGAGCCATATGTGATGGTCTCACTGAATGTTATTGCGGGGGAAAGTGATGAGGAAGCGCGCTTTTTAGCTAGCTCAATGCAGCAAGCTTTTATTAACCAGCGCATGGGACGCCCAGGGTACCTACCCGCCCCCATAGATGGTTATCTCGAAAACTTAGATTCGAATAGCCACCTGTTGCTCAAGGACTATCTGTCATTGGCCGTGATTGGCGGAGCACGCACAGTGCCGGGGCACCTCAAAGATTTTGCTGCGATTCATGGTATCGATGAATTGATACTCGTATCCCAGATATTTGAGCACCCAAAACGCCTGCGATCATTGGAAATCGCGGCGGATAAAACTATAGGCATATAGGTTGTAAATGCTCTCCCCCGACCATGACTCACAACGTCACGGCCTGGTGCTGGGTGACGTTTCGACTTGAGAACTCTCATGCCTAATCGAACTTTGCTTTTTAAGTTATTTTGGACTGCCCTGATCGGAACCGTATGCGTCATGGCGGCACTGCTTGGCTCGGTCGCGTATATCGCATATGGCTCATCCGTAAAAGAAACCTCCAATCTTGTCGATACGGTCGTCAAAGCCAACGCGAAAGAAGTAGAAGTCGAGCTCGGAGTTGCCTTTACAGTCGCGGAATCACTGGCCAGCGTAGCCATGGCTATGCAGCAACAACATGTCGACCGTAAGACCGCTGATGCTCTCACCCGCGAGCTACTTGAGGTTAATCCGCAATTATCGGGGCTGGGGCAGTTTTGGGAAGCGAATGCTTTCGATGGCAAAGACAGTGAATTTGCCAACCAACCAAACCATGACGCAACGGGTCGTTACCTTGTGTATTGGAACCGCGCAAATGGAGAAGTAACGTCTGAGCCGCTGGCTGGCTATGCGCCGGAAGATATCGACAACCAATATTACTATCGGCCACTGAATTCCCATCAACCATGGGCCTCTGAGCCGTTTAGCTATGAAACTCAAAATGGTCAGCAACAGATGATGGTGTCGATCATGGTTCCATTGTTGCTGGACGGAGATGCCTTGGGCGTGGCAGGCGTAGATCTCCCGCTTGAGGGTATCAACAGGCAGCTCTCAAAAATTAACGTATTTAAGGGCTATGGTGCACTCGTCTCCAGTGACGGACTCTACGCCAGTCACCCTGATTCCGAGCGCTTAAGCCAGCTTGCCGATGATCTGCCGACACCCGCAAAAGACGCTATTAAAGCTGGGCAGGCCTATCGTTTTGAGCGCAACGGATGGGGGTATGTGCTGCAACCGGTACGCATTGGCAAAGCACCAAACAATTGGGCTTTGCTGGTGGCTTATCCACTCAACGAAGCCCTGAAAGGTATTGATCAATTCCTTCATACGGCGGTCGTGATCGGCTTGGTGGCTCTATTAGTTTTAGCGATAGCCCTCTGGTATCTGCTGTCGTGGCAGATGCGCCCACTTTCAGGGCTCACCGTTGGAATCCAGGCTTGGAAAGGCGAATTGGGACTGCGCTTCGACCAGCGCAGCGCCGATGAAACTGGCAAATTGGCTGCAGCCTTTAACCAGTTCATAAAACGCCTAAGTGATCTGGTGGGATCTATACGCCACAGCAGTGCGACACTGATAAAAGTCTCCGATCATTTAAGCAGTGCGACTGGAGCCGTTGCAGAGCGGGCCACGTCTCAACATGCCGCGACGGAGGAGATGGCCAACGGCGTTATCGCGCTGGCGCATTCGGTTACCGAGATGTCTCAGCAAACAGACGACGTTGAGCAGCTAGCACGAAACACAGAAGTGCTGACCTCCCATATTTCCGATGACATGACCCTGACACTGGCGGGATTCACTCACATCGATAAAACCATGGATGCGGTGGCAGGAACAGTCGGCGAACTTGAGGTGCGCTCGCAGCAGATCGCCGGCATCATCGAGGTCATCCACAGTATTGCCGAACAAACCAATCTCTTGGCCCTTAATGCAGCAATTGAAGCGGCAAGAGCGGGAGAGCAAGGCCGCGGCTTCGCGGTCGTAGCAGATGAGGTGCGGCAACTGGCAGAGCGCACCAGCCGCTCTACAGCAGAAATCGACGAGATGATCGGCGCCATCGGTTCGGATGTACGCAACACCGTTACCAACGTCCAGATGGTTGGCGAAGCGGTTCGCCAAGGAGTGGTGCAGATGACCACTTCGACCGAAGGCGTCGATAAAATTCGCCAGCATGCGAAAGATATCCTGACACGTATCAGCGAGGTGGCACGCCAGACGCAAAGCCAGGCGGCAACTGGTGAGCAGCTTTCCGTCGCCATCCAGGGTGTTAGCCGCATCTCAGAGGAGAACGATTACGCGATCCGCGGCTTGCTGGATCAATCGCTGCAACTACGCGAACAGGCCGGTGCCTTAAACCAGCAACTGACGCAGTTCAAAGATTGAGATGACCACGGATGATTTCATCCCAAGCGTGAGCAACCGAAGCCCCTTTCTGAAGACTTGTTGGTTAGGGGCATTAGGTGCTGGAGGTTAGAGCGATTGAAGCTGACGCCTGCGACGAGCGGTGGTACTCAATTGGCTGACCACCAGGCACCTATCAATCGCTTCTTCAGACGTTCTGTATCTTCAGACTCCAGCGCAGGCGATGTCAGTATCTCGAATTGCATTACCTGTGGAGCTGTAAAATCCTGGCGCGCCAGCCGTCCAAGTTCAGGTCTTTCGTTAACCAGGGACACCGGGAGAAGAGCAGATCCAAAGTCGGCGCATACTGCATCCACCAGAGTGCTGACACTGGTGGATTCAAAAACGACTTTATGGCTGATCTGCATTGAGTTGAGTGAATTCATCGTCATATCGCGCAATACGCAATCGGTGGACAGCAATGCAATTTTCTCGGCCTCAGCCCCCGATCTGCATTGCCCAAACCAGCTGACACTTTCGGCCCATAAAACATCACTCGACTCCTTACCCACCTCGCAGGCAACAATCGCGACATCAATTTCGCCAGCCTTGACGCGTCCACGCAACATCCGGCTGGGTTCCAGGACGACCTTGGGTTCAATGAGCGGAAACTCGTTGGCCAGCAATGGAAGAAGCTTGTGGATGAGCGCTGGTCCGTAGTCAGTAGGAGCGCCAAAGCTCACCACGCCACTCATTTCATGACGACGCAAATCGGCGAGCAGCAAATTATTTGTCCTCATCAGCAACTCGCCATGGGCCCTGACGGTATGTCCTGCATCGGTCAGTGTTATGCCTTGGTTGTTTCGCTCCAGCACCCTGCAACCCAACATATCCTCCAACCGCTTGAGTTGCATGCTGATGGCCGAGGGCGATTTGTGAAGCTGCGCGGCTGCGGTCTTTTGCCCGCCGGTAGCGATCACTGTCAAAAACGTGTTGATGAGCTCAAGGTCCAGCGCGACGTTCATAATTCAATTTCCTTGAACTACAAGTTCAAATAGATTCGTTTGAGGGAATCATACGCCGCGATTAAGGTTTAAAAAAGCCTGAGGAGAGCGGCCATGACTCAACATCCAATCAGAGACAAAGAGGTAGAACTTCGGGCCTACCGCCTGAAAAGAACCCGTCAACTACTCGCACAATTCGGTATCGACGCTGCGATCCTGTTCGACCCTCTGAATCTGCGATACGCCACGGGCTGTCGCAACATGCAGGTTTGGACTTCGCACCATCTCTCCCGCTACGTCTTCGTACCAGTGAATGGGCCTGTCGTGCTGTTTGATTACGGTGGCGCAAAGCATCTGTCGGACGACTTGGAGACGATCAGCGAGACACGTCCCGCAAAGTCCTGGGACTACTTTGGTTCCGGGAACCGTTCGCTGGAGCACGCAGAGTCGTGGGCCAATGAGGTGACCGCTCTTCTACGCGAAACCTGCGGTGCTGACGCGGTGTTGGGACTTGATCGGGCTGACCTTTTGCCGTTGCGTGCTTTGGAGCGTAACGGGGTAACGATCAAGGATGCCAAAGGCCCGCTTGAAATGGCCAAGTCAATCAAATCCGATTATGAGATCGAAGTAATCAAACGATCCATGTCGGTGTGCAGTGATGCAATCACCTTCATGCGTGAACAGGCTGTACCCGGCGTAACGGAGAATTATCTATTGTCGCTGGTGAACCAGTTCAACATCGAACATGGCGGCGAGTATCAGGAAACGCGGCTTTTGGCGTCCGGCCAGCACACCAATCCTTGGTTTACTGAGGCATCCGAAAAATCCATCACCGCCGGCGAGATGGTGGTATTCGACAGTGATCTCATTGGCCCGGACGGCATTTTCACCGACCAAACGCGTTCCTTCGTCATGGGAGGCGGTCAGGCCACAGACGAGCAGCGGCGACTGTATGCCCACGCTTACGAGCAATTGCAGCACAACATTAGCCTGTTGAAGCCAGAACTCGAGTTTGCCGAGTTCATCGACAAGTCCTGGAAAATGCACGACATCTACTTGCCCAACCGTTACGCCGAGATGGTTCACGGCATCGGCTTTGGAGTCGAGTTCCCGGTGGTCTATTACCCTGACGATGCCGCGACTTGGCAATACAGCGGAAGATTTGAGGCCGGCATGACGGTTTGCGTCGAAAGTTACATCGGCAAGGTCGGCGGCAGGGAAGGCGTAAAACTTGAGCAACCAATCCTAATTACAGAGCACGGCCCGGTACCACTTTCGAATCTTGGGTTTGAGGAGCAGTACTTCTAACGCCGTTCTTTTAATTCGCCCGACCGCCATTCAAATCACTAGGCTCAAAATCATGTCTGCAATCAACCGCGATCTGAAATTATCGTACCTATCCCGCCAGCTAGCCTCTCCAGACACTCAACGTAAAACCGCCAACTGGGATGTCTGGTGCTGCGCGGACAGCATCTACAACCATCACTACGACAGAGAGGTTTCCTTTCTGGTCCAAGCCGGCGCGGCGGTTATCCAGCTCAGCACTGGCGAAAGTGTGGACGTTGCACCTGGGGACTTTGTGACTATTCAGCCGGGTGTCTCGGGTCAGTGGCATATCTCTGCACCGCTTGAAAACCGATTCTGTTACCACGATGGTTTTGACATTGCGAACCGTCGCCAGCCGACTTCTCTGCCTGAGGGGCAATCCCATGGCGAATAAGTTTGAGTTTGACTACGTGGTTGGCGGTGCGGGCTCGGCAGGCTGTGTCGTTGCCAGGCGGTTGGCCGACGCGGGGCACCGCGTCTTGCTGCTCGAAGCAGGCCCAAATGACAAGTCCTGGGTCATTCGGATGCCAGCCGGCTTACGGTCCATTTTCAAGCCATCCTCCAAGTACAATTACTGGTTTGAGACCGCCGAACAAGCACACCTGAACCAGCGCAAGGTCCTACAACCTCGTGGCAAGGTATTAGGGGGATCGTCCTCTATCAACGGGATGACCTGGCTACGCGGCCACCCCATGGATTACGACCGTTGGGAGAGTGAGGGTGCCAAAGGGTGGGGATGGCGAAATTGCCTTCCGTACTTCATGAAAATTGAAAACAGCAGTATCCAAAGTCCTTACCGCGGTCGCGGAGGTCCCATTCGGGCTCAACGCCAAGAAGACTTGAGCCCACTGAATCAAGCGTTCATCGACGCGGGGATCGAGGCAGGGCTTCCGTTCACTGCCGATGTGAATGGTCTTCAGCAGGAAGGTGTCTCTCGCTTTGAAATGAGCGTAGACAACGGGGTCCGTAACAGTACTGCCTATGGGTACTTACACCGGGACAACGCATTAAAGCGCATGACGGTCTGGACAGGCTGCAAGATCCTCAAGATCAACCTTGAGCGCGGTAAAGCGGTGGGGTTGAAAGTGCGCCACCGGGGACGTGAAATCGACGTTATCGCGCGCCGTGAAACCATCCTATCCTGCGGCGTGTTTGGGACCCCGCATGTGTTGATGCTCTCAGGTATCGGACCGCGGAAGCATCTGGAGGAGCACGGCATCACTTGCGTTGCAGATATTCCGGGGGTCGGGCAAAACCTTCAGGATCATTTGGAGTGCCACATTCAAATCGAAACCAAGAAACCGGTATCGTTGAATAGGGAACTGCAGCTGCACCGAATGCTAATTGCCGGCGTACAGTGGTTCCTCCAAAAAAAGGGGGTAGCGGCGGTCAATCAGTGCCACGTCGGCGCCTTCATCCGCAGCGATCAAAGCGTTCCACACCCTGACATCCAGTTTCACTTTTTCCCCGTGTTTTTCGACAAGGATTGGATTCCTACACCAACCACTTACGGCTATCGAATAGGCGTAGGGCCTATGCGCCCCGTCAGTCGAGGTCAAGTGAAGTTAAAAAGTCGCAACCCGGATGACTCACTGCTTATCGATCCTAACTACTTAGCAGCAGAGGAAGACTGGAAAGTCATGCGTGAGGCCCTGCGGATCGGTATCAAGGTTTCCCGCCAACCGGCCTTCAAGGCTTTCCATTTCAAGGAGCATACGCCGGGCTTCGATATCAGCGATGACGCTGCACTCGATGAGTTCATTCGTGAGGATGCGTCTAGCGCCTATCACCCCTGCGGAACTTGCAAGATGGGAGAGAGTAGCGATCCATTAGCTGTCGTTGATGAAAAGGGACGTGTTCACGGCGTAGGCAATTTGCGGGTGATCGACGCGTCCATCATGCCTTCGGTACCTAGCGCGAATATTAATGCGGCAACAATCATGTTGGCTGAAAAATTGGTCGACGTGTTGTTATGACAAGGACGTCAGTACCCGTGTTCATTTCCCGCTCTCAACATCTAAGTGAAACCAGCTTCAGGACACCCAGCACTGCAACGAGCTCAGTCGTATTGATTTTCGAAGTCAACCATTTTGAGTCGTATTTTGAAGCCATCGCTTCTACATGCGCTCCGCTGGGATCTTCCAGATTTTCTTTTAGTGGTCGAAGTCAGCGCGGGGAATCGTCGCGGCCTTCGTTATGCGTGTCTTGATGTGACATCAACCTAGTAAATCCGTATTGGCTTGCAGATTGTGCTGGCACCAGGCCCGGAAACGAGATTCAAACATCAGCTTGCCATTTGAGTAGGCGTAAAGTTTTTGTTCGAGCCGCTGGAGTTGATATTTTGATGGGGGCGAATGCTGATCCTGCTTCCCGTCCGAAGTAGGATGCTGGGCAAAAGCTAGGTGGGACGTTGGCTAGATAAATGACGCTAAGCTGCGACGCTTGATCGCTTTATGCCATAAAGGAAATGACGGGCTGCTTCGATTGGGCCACAATGATGATCGTATGTAATGGCCTGAACTGATGTCGTTCACGCTTGGATTTGGGGGGGGCGTGTACAAGAGGAAGCACCAAGGTGTTGGCCGAAATGGATCTGTTGGTTCCCCATATCCTCCGGATTCCGCTCCTCCGAATCGCTTCGATTTGAATGTGCACATGCCCTACCAAATTCCAAGGCGTCATAAGTGTTGCCTGGAGAAATCTCAAAAAAAACCAGTCACGGCCTTGAACGCATGGATCGCATACAGCAACTCAACTACGAAAAAGATTTCCGCATTGCCTTCTTGGAGTCTAAGGGGGATGGATTTCAACGCCTGTTCGAGAAGCTGATGTCGAAGGCACATCCTAACGATTTCATGGCTTGCCGCCCATGGGGCAATGTTGGTGATCGGAAGAACGATGGATACCTACCGTCGGCACGGATCCTTTTCCAGAGCTACGCCCCCAATGACATGAGCGCCTCCGAAGCAATCAAGAAGATCAATGAGGATTTCGAAGGGGCCAGAGATTACTGGGAGAAATATTTCGGTGAGTGGACCTTCGTCCACAATGCGCCTGATGGTCGTTTGGGACCTCACATCATTGAAGCATTAGCTAGGCTCGGCCACGAAAATCCGCACGTCAAAATCGGCCACTGTGGATACGATGAGATGCTTGCGAAGTTCCGTCAGTTGAGTTTGCTGGATCTTGAGTCTTGGTTCGGACCCTCGTTGACGATGGAGGCGAACGTCAATTTGGGTTATGGCGACTTGGTAGCCGTGCTCACTCACATCTGCATCACTCCCGTACCTACGACAAGTGAAGTGAAGGATGTATCGCGTGGGAAAATCGAGGCTAACCTCCTATCTCAGCCCGTCGCCGATTTCTTGAAGATTGGCATGCAAAAGTCGCCTCTCGTTGCGCAGTTTTTCAACAACTGGAGCAATCCTACGTACGGCGAGCAGATTGCTTTGGCATTCAAGAATGAATATGTAGCCATGAGGGATAGGACGCCCCGGCTTCATCCCGACGAAATATTTGGACGACTCGAAGCCTGGGCGGGGGGACGGTTAATTCCACGCCCACACACAAGGCGGCAGTGCTGGCTGTAATGGCATACCTGTTTGACGAATGTGAGATCTTCGAAGATGCCCAAACGGTGAGGACATCATGATCTTGCCGTCTAAACATCTTTCGCACGAGCGCGCATTGCTAACCGTTGGAGCACACGTTCTGACTTATCTCGCGCGGCCGAGGACAGTCTCCGCGTTATGGGAGGAGCTGAATAGGTTCGACGAACGGCTGACTGCCGTACCGCCACGTCGCATTACGTACGACTGGTTTTTACTTGCACTTGATCTTTTATTTTCCCTTGGGACCATCGAACTTGACGGCGGCCTGGTAGCACGGAGTACAGAATGATTCATCACATATTCAGCTCGCTGCCGACTTTCAAAAGACTAGATGATCTGAAGCCTGGTCTGAATGTGCTGCTCGCTCAAAAGACGGAGGGTGCAAGTAGCAAGCAAACGCGCAATCGTGCAGGTAAATCCAGCTTCGTCGAGCTCGTGCATTTCTTGACAGGTTCTGAAGCCGGTCCGGAGTCCATTTTTCGCACGCAGGAACTGGCCGAGTATCTCTTCGGCATGGACTTTGATTTGAAGGATGGCCGCACTGTTGTTGAGCGCAGTGGCGGCTCCAAAGCCAAGATCTTCGTGACAACACCCCCGGCATCTAAGGTCAAGTTCTCGGCAAGCGAGTGGTGTGCGTTTCTCGGTGAGCAAATGTTCGGCCTGAGCAGCCTCGAAGCCTCTGGTAGCAAACCTCCTTCGTTCCGATCACTGTTTGCTTACTTCGTGCGCCGTCAGGCAAGTGGTGCCTTTATGACGCCGGAGAAGCAGGCCGCGATGCAAGGAACAGGCGATATGCAAATTGCGCTAATGTTCCTGCTCGGATTGGATTGGCAGATTGCACGCGATTGGCAAGCTGTTCGAGACCGTGAAAAGACTCTTGAAGAATTGAAGAAGGCGGCCGGAGCAGGCGCATTCGGTTCGATCATCGGTAAGGCTGCAGACTTGCGTACGCAGTTGACCCTGCAGGAAGCGCGTCTTAAAAAACTCCATGCAGAAATAGGAATGTTCCAGGTGTTACCGGAATACCGGGAGCTGGAAGTTGAAAGCTCTTCACTGACGCGCCAGCTCAATGATTTGGCTAATGCCAATACCATTGACTTTACGGCTATCCGTGACCTGGAAGGCGCGTTGGCCTCCGAAATTCCTCCTCATCTCGAAGACCTTCAGGCTGTATATGAAGAAGCAGGTGTCGTGCTTCCAGGATTGGTAAAGCGACGCTATGAGGACGTAAAGAGCTTTCATGAGTCGGTCGTGCGAAATCGTAAAGACTACTTATCTAGTGAGCTCGAGGCGGCAAAACTGCGTATTGAGCTGCGAGACGGTAAGAAGGTTCAGCTCGACCGGCGACGTGGCGAAATACTGGGTATTCTTAAAAGCCATGGTGCGCTGGAGCAATTCCTAAAGCTGCAGGGGGAGCTAGGGCGACTGGAGTCCGAAGTAGAGTCACTGCGGCAGCGGTTCGAAGCCGCGGAGCAGCTCGAAGGCACGAAGAATGAGTTGGAGATTGAGCGCAACCGCCTTACGATCCGCCTGCGACGTGACTTTTCTGAACAAAAGGATAGGGTGGCGGAAGCCATTGTTGCGTTCGAGGAGACCTCGCAGAGACTGTATGAGTCCGCTGGCAGTATGACGATTGATGAAACCTCAAACGGCCCGGTGCTCAAGTTCCCAATGCAGGGTCAGCGCAGCAAAGGCATCAAGAACATGCAGATTTTTTGCTTCGACATGATGCTCATGCGCTTGTGCGCCAGGCGCCAGATTGGACCAGGATTTCTGGTCCATGATAGCCATTTGTTCGATGGTGTTGATGGTCGCCAAGTCATCAGCGCCCTGCGTCTTGGCGCCGAGATTTCGCATGAGTTGGGCTTCCAGTACATCGTGACAATGAATGAAGACGATGCGTTTAAGGAAGCCGTCGATGGCTTCGATCTCAACGACTATGTGATTCCTACACGTTTGACCGATGCCACAGAGGACGGCGGACTGTTCGGTATTCGATTCGGCTAAAAGCTACTGAGAAGTGTAATTGCCGTGGTGATGAGGTTGCGGGGGAATCGGTAGTATGGCTGTGAGGCCTAAATCTAAAGCTCGCGACCTAGTGTTGGGCGTTTTAATGCTACAGCTGACCAACGCCAAGCCGCCCAGTCTCCTTGAGCCTTGCAAGCCGCCTAAGACTAGGGCATAGACCTACGTTCTCACATCCAATCACCCCTTGAATCCAGTCGAATTGGTTTTCTCGAACTTGCATTCTGGCGTGTTTCAGGGCTTGAAGCGTTGCCATAGATAACGCTTCATCTCCGATTGAGATCCGCACAGGTTCATAGGCGAGAATATCCACAGTCGTAATCAGGCGTAGGGATGCAAAGCGTTCAGAGGAAATCTTGGTTGCTTTTTTTTCATCAATTACAGCTGTGAACCCGTTGCTATGTGCAAGCGCGAGTGTCGCTGCTTCCCCGTCTCCGAGCGAGGCCGCTGTGGACCCGGATACCAGGTCGAAGAAGTGCTCTAATGCAATGTCAGAAAGCTGTTCTCTCTTTAAAATTTGACTATGGATTAGCTCCAAAAGCTGCTTCGGTTCGGGCCGGCCATTTACGGACCCTAGATCAATCTCTCGTATGACATTGTCGGTGACTACAAGAGGAGTACGAACTGCTTGCAATATCGCGCTTGCATGATCGGTCGCGAGCAAGTTTATGATGACACTGGCATCGAGAACGAGAATGCTATCTCGATCAGTGAGACAGCTTGAAAAGGTCATCAACCTCATCCTCTTCTGCCTCATCAAGCAACTCGCGTACTTTCGCCCTATCGAGTTTAAGCAAATCCGACATTTGCCCTTCGCTGATTAGATCCTTCTTCCACGCATCGATAGCTAACAAAAAAAGCCTCGTTGATTGCGCGCCTTCCATAGGCGTGGAATCGTGAGCTATCGGGCCTAGTACCTGCTGGGCTTGGTCGTCGGTTATACCGCCATTATCCATAAACCAATCCCAAGTTCCTTTTTTCGTCAGGTCCAATTCTTCAAGCCTCATCACCATCGCCTGGCGTGAAACACCAAAGAAACTAGCGAGAAGGATGATGTGCCGACGAGTGAGGTGGGTTGATCCAATGGTCACTTCCTTGAACTTTTCCATGACAGTACGGGCTGGCGTTAGAAACGCACTTCCGAAAGCGTTCGCGTAACGCTCTTCACGCGAGTTCTCATACTTTTCGGCTTGATAGATCTCGGGCTGACGCCGCGTCGCTATAAAGTGCCCGAGCTCGTGGGCGCCAGTCTGAGTTTGACGATCCTTCCGATGTACTGCATTTATTAGCATACAGGCGCCAACGGCGTCGTCATAGGCAAACAGCCCAGACACTTTCGATTCAAGTCTCCGGCTATAAACACGAATTCCAAGTTGCATCTCTATGAGTGAAAACAGATCTTGAATCGGGCTCTCGCCGAGCCCTAGCCAGCTTCGGAGGCTATGTGCATCGTGCTCTGCTTGTTTGCGTACATCGCCAGGTAAGATGCTTTTTTCGGTCGGATAATTCGAGGTTTTCCGAACGCCTAAAATGTTCTCAAGTTCTACTTCCGCCCTGACGAGATCATTCAGCATCCGAGCAGCTTGGTCGATGCCTGCATCACCAGTGTCTGGGAGTGAGCGGAAACGAGGAACAAGGTCCACATGGACCGCTTCTCGGCGTAGCAAAGAGTTAGCAGATACTCCATAACAGCGACTAAGCATCTGGATCTCGTCAAGCCTTGCAGAGCGCTGCCCCTTTTCAATGGCCACGAGAGTGGTTCGAGCAAAGCCAACTGCTTTGGCCGCTGCGTCTTGGGTCATGGCCGCGGTTTCGCGCGCGACCTTCAGTCGTTCACCCAGTTCAGCTGGGTTCAGTTCAAAGTCTGGTTTGGTCATGATGCGCCATCTATCCACTTCCTCACGAACGACTCTGATCTCATATCGCTCGTGAACGCTGACCATTCCTTGGCATGTTGCTGCAAGAGCCTGTCAAGGTTCTGCGCCACGGCATGTGGCGACTCGGCCAGAGCTCGAGCCAGTTCGCTCGTTCTGCGGCGTTTGATCAGTTCGTACTGCGAAGATTCCCGAATCGAAGAAAGGTGTTCGAAATGAAGCACTCCTGCAATAGCGTATTGTCGCAAGGCTTTAGTAAAACTGGTGAATTCTTTTGCTGCGCCTGTTTCCCAGGTCGGGCTGTCTAGGGACTCCCATACATAGTTCGTTGGTGGCTCCTCTAATCCTGCAGCGTGAACGCTAAGGCGGCGAAGCATACACGCGGCGCATATGCCGCACTGTCTTCTTGCGCCTGAAACGGCTACCTGTCGGGATTGCTGCCAGCACGACCTGGTCGTTATCCAATTCGCGCTAGGACCACAGGTTTCCACAAACTCGCGCAGGGTCTCGCCTTTCGTCATCCAAAGCCTGGGAAAGATGTACTGGAATCGATAGCCAAGAAGTGCTTCGATAAAGCACTCCATCAGCTTGGTGAAGACGGGGTGATTTCGATAGTCCTCATACCCATGTGCAACAGGAAGGAGCACAGGTGCAAGTGCACCTTGTCCGCTTTCGGGGATGATGGCCATTGGAGCATCAATTAGATACGCCGCAATTGCGGATATGATGCTGAACTTGAATCCGCGGCTGCGCGCACTTCTCTCGGCGCTTCTTGCATCATCAAGCTTGACTGAATATGGGATGGCCGTGAATGGAATCCTTTGGCGTTCCTTCTTTGAAATGTCGTGTTGTTTGCTCCCTATTCGAAGACGAATCAGGCGTTTACCTAGGCGTTTGCTCTCAAGCTCAGAGACCGCACGGGAGTCCATTCCATCACTGAAAGCAATGACCGCCTCTGCATCGGAAGGAAAAGCTATTTGGCCTTGTGGCGGTCTCTGTGCGGCATGCATTCGAGATCGAAAGTTAAAATGCCAGTCGTCGCCGGTCAGGAGGTTTAGCGCATTGACGAGCGCTCGATTTACCTTGTTACTCGACCACCGTTCAACGTCGTGTACTGGAACATGCACGATGAACCGCCTGCCCCAACTCATGGTGCTGCGGACAAGGATGCGATCACAGAACTCGACTGCGGCGGCTATGAGTAGTGCGTCATGAGTTACGGGCTCCCATTTGTCATGGGATGAGAAGGATGCGAGAGCCTCAAGGTCGAACTCAATGTTCTTCTCTATGTAACACGGGACCACACCGTTTCTTTTGCGGGCACCAGGTTCAAGTATATCTACAGCTATTTCCTTAGGCGGCAAGGTGTTCATCACAACGATACCCCGTCATCAAGACCTTCCATCTTCCTAGGGGGGCGGATTCGAGCGGGCTCTGGACCCACAAGATCCAGACCGAGTTGAGTGCTCGATAGAGTAGAAATGGCATTCTGGAGTCTCTTGCTCACGTGCTCTGCTCTTTGCTCATTCGAGTCGCGAAGGTAGTGTTCTTCGATCGACCGTATGTTTGCGTGGCAGCGGTCTTTGGCGGCGAGGCCTACCGCCTCATGGAATGCTTCAATTCCAAATTTGCCTTCATGGATAAGAGTGATGCCCCATTCCACAAGATTCGTTCCAAAAACGGAGGCTGCTGCTAGGGCTTTCGCATTTTCAAGTTGATCCAGCGCAAGCTCCGGCATTTCCAGAGAGTTATCACTGCCGGTAAAGACTGCTTTCAAGGCCTCCATCAGATGCCACGAGACCTCCATTTTGAAGTCGCTGGCAACTGCATGAGTCGTTGCCTCTGCGATCTGGGAGGCGTCGTAGGTGTCTTGGTCCGCACGCTTTGCCAGTTCTTTCCATGGCTTTCGCAGCTTCAAACTTCTATGTGGCCCATCGCTCATTTCGTCCAGCCCCCAGTGAATACCGGTTTTGACATTGTCAGATATTAGTACTAAAAATCTGACAATGTCAAAGTCGCAATCAGAAAGAATGGCGGTAAGCGATTGGGTGTCCCGTCTTGCGCAACTAAACCGGTTGCCAACGATGCGGCAACAGCTCCCCGATTTCGCTCGCCAGCTGCGTGGGCGGGCGAGTGAAGACGTCCTTCAAGTGAGCATACGCATCGTAGCTATTAGGCTGGGCCGACGAGATCAGGCTCATAAGCGCCGCCGCTCATTTTCCGCTACGCAACGAATCAGCAAAAAACCAATTCTTACGTCCTAGCCGTCCACAGCCGTGATTGTTGTCCATCGGCACCGTGCCGTCAGGTAACGACTCAGCGCTGTCCAGCGTCTTTTACAAAGCCAGAATTTTTCGCGTGTCCAGGTGACAACCTAGGCATGTGATGAAGGTCTGTCAGCGCGTGAGAAGCGCGCAAACCCCTCGTAAAAAAGCCAGGTTCTTTCAAAGCAACCTGGCCCGCTGCTAGACTGTAGGCCGAGACCTACAGGTTTCGCATGTCGCACCACCACAGCCCTGACCAGTCAAGACTCGACCCTCAGCTGGTCCAGGGCTTTGCTTTTGAGGGCATCGAGGTGGGTGGATTGGCACTCGATGCCCCAAACTCTTCTCCTATGCATTTTCTTTCGTCCTCCTGATCCGTTTGGGCTTGGTTGATGGAGCGGGTGGTGGGGCTGGTGGAGCTGATACGGAATTGTTCGACGAATTCTTGGCTGCTTCAGCTGCAGCTTGCTCTGCATCCTTGAGCGCTTTCCAATAGTCGCGGACTGCCTCGATATCTCCATAGGCACCGATCTCGGGCAGTCGCTCAATGAAGCGGCTATAAAGGCCATCTTGAACCTGGCCTCCGTCACGCATCCACTCAACTGCGGCGTTAGGATTTGTGAGCATCACGTAGTGAAATTCGCCTGACGCTCCTGGCTTAGTGGCGATGAATTTCAGCTCCCGAAGCTTCTTCATTCGGCGGCGCCAGGTGTCTACGGCCCGCTCCCCGAGAAACCCCGCCTCAGCGGCAAAAGTGCTAGGATTTTCGATAGTGATGACAGGATGATCCGGCGTTCGAGCCCATAGACAAAACAGCACATGCCCGGCAGGCTGTCCCTTCGACTGGGCGTCGATGACCTGCATTGCAATTGGCAGAGTTCGAGGAATGGTGCAAAACCCATCGTGGGTTTTACGCGTCCATTTCCAAGCCTCTGGAATATCAGGGAAGTGCACCAGCATCAATTGCTGAGCTCGCTCCGCCATAGTCAAGCGGCGTTTTGCGGATTGTTTTGCGTTGGCCATTTCTCAGTCCTTATCCGATTTCTGTTGAGCCCAGTTTCCCGGCATCCGCTGACGATGGCAAACCGTCATTAGAGGTGTATATCCTGCACTTTCAAGTGTGTTAATTGACGATACAGGCTGTTCGGATGAATGATTTAATGCTAGTTCATATATACGAATTGCGCGATATCACGCAAAAAAGATCTATAACCTACTGAAATTTATAGTTTTATTTTTGTTTTTCGGTGCTCGTTGTGCTGATCGTACTCAGCGTGCTCGATGTCCTCACTGTGCTACAGGGTGTAGGGTGTGGGAAGAGGGGCGCCGAAAGTTGTGGAGTGCCGCAACTTTTTTGCAGCGGACGCCCGATCACCGCCTTCAATGGCGGACTTTGAAGGTCTGCGAGTCTTCGGGCTGCATGCCACCGGCGATCATAAGCGCGCCCCGGCCGACCCCTTCGATGCCCGTGAGCTTCGCGTATCTGTCCACCAGGGCATAGATGCCATTGGCACATGCCGACGTCGGTCTATCCAGCACGCAACGGCACAAACAGCTGTGCCTTGCCGTCGACCAGGTGATGGTCGGACATTTCCATACGCTCGGACGCCATTGGGTGCAGCGGCAGATTTCGCAGCTTGCGGCCCTTGCCATGGATCAGTAGGTGCCGGATGCCGCGCCGCTCCTGGATGTTGCTGATAATCACCTTGACGGCTTCCTCGCGGCGCAGTCCGTGATTCGGCAGCACAGCGTGAATGGCCTCGATCGCGCAACCCTTTTAACGTGGCTGCATCCGGCGCATAGAGCAATGCCTCGCTTGGTGATCACCCAAGGCCGGCGTCTTGCCTACATTTGTTTCAATTCTGGGCTGCTTTACGCCATGTACCGGGTTGCGCCGGTGACGGCGTTGCTTTCCAGCAGATGATCGAACAGGCAGGTTAAGGTCGTCAGTATGCGGCGGATTGTGGCACCGGTCAGACTGCGCTGCTCGAGCTACGCGAGCACATGTGCCCGGGGCGCCGCCTGAAACTCATCAGCCGAGGTGAGGCCAACAAATCGGCAGAAGCCTTGCAATCTCAAAGAGTCCGGTGGAAATAACAGTCAGGTTTAACGAACCACTTGCCCACGTCTTTCAGAGCCAGAAACCACTCGTTGCGCTTGTTCATCGCCGGTTTGGAATCAAAAACCCGCACCCAGTCACCCAGGTCGTTGTCCCGTGAGATCCGGTCACCGGGTTCCAGGTGTTGGGCCTGAAGTCGGTACACCCTATGCGTCTTGCCGGCGTGGTCCAGCAGTTCGATCAGAACCGCCTCGCCGCAGGTGTTACAGGTCCAGGTTTTGGCATCGAGATGGGTGTCCAGCATGAGTGCGCGGCGGGTGGAGTGCTTGCATTCCTTATTGTCGCAGGTGTAGCGCTGGTCGCGGTCGGTGGAGAGGTAGTGCGAATAGGCCATGGATCATCCTTTGAGAAATTGGTGATAGCGGGTTTTAGCACTAATCAATCACGGATTACATCACCAAAATAAATTGCATATTTGAGTTGCGTGTTGCATTTAAAAATGCAATTGTATTTGTGCTTTATGTATTGCATTTTGCAATGCGCGCACTAGGAGCCCCCATGGTCATCTCCCTCACGCTTACCCCCGAGCTCGCTGCCTGGGCACAAAAACAGTCCGACGTATCGGCAACGATTCTGGCTTTGTTGCAAGCGCACGTGAAAAGTACCGATACCCCTGCAGATCGCGCCGCCGTCGTCCTAAAAGAAAACGTCCTGAAATTGCCCGAGGAGATGGAGTTCGAAATACCTCAGATCATCGGCCAAGAGGTCTGGCAGACCCTTGATCGCTCCAGCCGGGTCACTTTTGGTAAGCAGGTAAAACGTGAAGCAGCGGATTTCGGATTGGAATTCATCCGCACCACGGTTTCCCGCCATGCGGTGTACAAAAGAAGAGTCGTTGCAGGCTAACGACTCAACCTGCAGGCAACGTCGGGTCGCACAATTAAATCAAAGTGCTTAGAACGCTAGATATGGAGGCTCTATGAAGACTTGGGGAATGCGCAGCAATTTCGACTACCAGGGCACGGTACTGACCGGTACTACTATCACCTACGGCAAAAATAGAAAGATCCATATCAGTGCCGAGCAGTATGCAGCACTGAGAAATACCTTCCTTAACCGGGCGGTGCCTATCGGTGCATCCCGGACAAGCGCCGATGTTGACAGTATCGGTGCTTGGCTTCAGGCGAATATCACCCCGGTGGCGATCGCTTCCTATGTGGGGCCTATTTTGCTTGAGGGGTATGCGGAGCGGGTCGGCAACACGCATATCCGCATCGTGCGTTAACCGCGTAGGATTAGATTGTTAGGGCCAAGCCTCACAGAGGATTTCTGCCTGGTTGAGAATCAACTGGGCAGCTTCCTCGGGTTGATCTGGCGGATATTTATATTTACGTAAAATCTGTCGCACGAAGATAGAGTCCGTCCGGTGCTTTTTCGTTTACAGGACAAGGTGTGCCAGTGCGATGCCGAGGTTAAGGGCATGGCGGAAATCATCATTGGGCAAGCAGCGTAATGGCACATCGAGAACCTCACGCCGGGGATGTACAATTTCGACGATGATGAATGAACCCTAGCGTAAGCCTAGAGTGACGACGCTCGAGGAGGCCCCCTTGCTGCAACAGACTGATGAGCAGTCCCTCTCTGAGGCCTGTAAGAGTGCCTGTGGCGACTATCTGAAATATCTGAAATCAATCCTTGAACCAGCCCTCAAGCAGCTCGAGGATGATTCCACAGGGCGTGCGTTGACGCTTCACCAAGTCATAGGTGCGAATCTCTGTGCCGCACATGCTGTCGACTACATCCATGCCATTCGAGCCGCTGATGGAGTCAAGGAGAAGCGCTGTCAGCTCGTAAGCGCCTTTGACTCGGAGTTCGCCATCGGTGGCGCCCGCATACAGGGCGGTAAAATGCGCCTTGTCGATGCCGTCAACAACGCTATGAAGCACATTCGCATTGACCCTAAACGGTATGCTGATCTCGTACAAAAGTACGGCCAGGTCAGCTTCGAGTGTTTAGTTGCTTTTGACGGAAAGGTTCTTTGCCTGCTCGATGGATTCCGGTTCGACTTCGTCCGCGTCGCACTATTGCCGACTCTTAGGGCACTGCGTGGTTGGCAGTTCGAAGATGAGGTAGACGTGCTCGAGTTTGCTCGAGGAGGGTTAGAACTGATCAACAACGGAGCGTCATATTGTGCAGGCGATGATGATCCTATAGACGCGTTAATTGAGGCTTGCAATCCAGCCTGCGTCAATTGTGATGAGTACGAAGATGACTGTCAGTGCGCTGAATACGTGTTCGATGGGAAGACCGGTGCGTTTGAAGGGCGGTTTGCATCCACTGACGAACTCGACACCTTGCTATGTGCTGTTTCGGGCGCCTATCGGCGGGACAGGCTTTAGGCCTTCCTGATGACGGGCAGATTGATCGTCAGGCAATCTGCTCCTGCCAGCGTAAACGTCATAATGCAACGCACTGGGCGGATGCTTGAGAGCTCATCATTGGAGTTTGAAATACTCTGGGTACACGGTGTTCAGGTAGGCCTTACAGGCGCCCGAAATATAATCGTGGGCTTGCTCAATGGTCATGACGCTTACAGTGTTCTTCTTGCCTGCTGGCTTAAGGCCGTGGCGAGCGTCATATCCGACAAGCGAGAAGTTGTTCGCATTGTTGGTGAATCGTTCTCTTGCAGCTGCTGTCCCTGGAACACTCGCCCCTTTCAGCTTCGCGTGGGTCTCCATTGTCTCCAGCAGCTTGTAGTAGTTGGACCAGCTTGGCTCAAAGCCTAGATACTTAAGCATCATGTAGACGTCCTCGTTCTCCGTTCCGAGGATCAGTAGTGTCAGGCGTGGAGATGTCTGGATCGCTTTGCCCAGATGCTCGGTCCACTTCCGCGGTGACATGGGTGGCCGTCCTAACAGTGAGATCACCCGAGCTTGCTCCTTGAACTGAACTGGCTTTCCGCAGAAGTTAATTTCTCGAATGACCTGCTTTCTCGACCGAATCCCGAACAGCTCACTTGCGCCGTTGAATAGACTCACGAGTTCGTACGCATACTGCCAAATCACCTCGGGATCATGGTGACCATTGAAATACAGCGAGTTGAAACTGTACCTATCGCTTGGGCAGTCATTCCAGTCATCTATTCCACCCCAGACTCTGAAGTAATCCGGCATGCCGCCGGACTGAGTCAGGCTGTAGAGGTCTCGGGCATTACCTGTCAGCTCGACCTCCCAATTAGCCTGTATAAAGGAGCTGTCGTAGCCTGCTTTGAAATCAGCATAGGCTTCAGTTTCTGCATCCAACTCGCTGATGGCGGTGCCATTGGCAGCAGCCACTTGGCCTGCGTTATAGCGCTCTTCAGCAGCGTCCTTTGCTTCGGCTTTCGTCATTCGCACGCCGTCACGCTCTACAGTTTCTTCTTCATTTTCACTACAAGTGGAGGTAGTAGTTTGTGTAAGGTCCATTGTGTCACCAGATCTAAAATCCACGCATGTGGGGGTAGCCATATTGGAGTATGAGGGAAGGGTGGCGGCCACCCAATAGCCCTTCGATTCTTGCGAGCTATCGCGCTGACACTACTTTTAAGCCTCTAGCCATTTGGATGGCTGAAACGGACAGGCTTCCGGTAGCAGCTTGTTGGATGTGATCGCTCCACCAGGTCATCATGGGGCGTCTTCTTTCTATGTAATCCGCGCGATTGTATGCACTACGCACTTCGTCTTTGTCCACGTGCGCGAGTGCGACCTCTATCAATTCTGGATCCCATCCCTGTTCGTTAAGAATGGTGCTGGCCATGGAGCGCATGCCATGACTCACTAATCGACCCTCAAAGCCCATGCGCTTCAAGGCCATGTTTGCCGTCTGGCTGTTGCAATGGGTTCGTGGGTCTCGATCAGCAGGGAACACATACTCTCTATGGCCGCTATAGGGTTTGATCGTTTCAAGCAGAGCAAGGGCGTCTTCGGTTAGCGGTATGACATGAGCGCGCCGCTTCTTCATGCGCTCCGCTGGAATCGTCCAGGTTTTCTTGTCGAGGTCGATGTCAGCCCAGGACGTCGTAGCGGCTTCCGCAGGACGGGTCATGGTGTGGAGTTGCCATTCGATCAGGCAGCGTGTTGTTCTCTTTATGCTCGCATTGGCGATGGCGACCATTAGCTCTGGCAGCTCTTCTGGGCGGAGGGCAGCCATGTTTTGCTTTTTCGGTTTTTTGAACACCGCCCGAATGCCACTGAGTGGATTGGCAAAGATCATTCCCGAGTTCACGCCGTAGGTCATGATCTCGTTGAGTCGTTGGGTCAGTCGCTTCACTGTTTCCAAGCTGCCTTTGGTTTCCAGCGGACGCAGCAACTGGATGACCATCGGGGCGTTGCATTGCGAGATAGGTGTTGTTCCCAGTGCTGGAAAGACATGCAATGTGAGCGAGCGCCAGATGTCCTCGGCATAAGCCTGGGTGACGGAATCCTTTTTGAGTTCAAACCAGGCAGACGCCACGTTTTCGAATGTGTGCTCGGTTGCCTGCCTTTTTGTTTGCTCCAAGGCGCTACGATGTTCTTTCGGGTCGACGCCCTGAGCGAGCAGTTCTCTAGCTTCGACGGTCTTCTTCCTGGCTTGTGCGAGGGAGAGCTCTGGGTAGGTGCCCAACCCCATATTGATACGATTCTTGGTAATCGGTTGCCGGTAGTTGAAGTTCCAAAGCGTCGAGCCGTTGACTCTCACTCGAAGCTGAAGGCCGTCCCCATCACTGAGGACGTAGTCCTTGTCTTTCGGTTTTACAGCTTTGAGCTGGCGATCAGAGAGACGGGAGGCTTGGGCGCACATGAGGTGTTCCATGACATCATTCGGTATTCCAAAAATTACCACCGAAGGGCTTGGAATACCATGTGGAATACCACGTGATGTGGATTCTGTCGGACGTCCGTGGACCCCAATAGACGCTAAAGTCTTGTATTCACTGGATTTAAGGCACAAAAAAAGACGTCCGTGGACGTCTTTAGATGATTATTTGGTGGAGCCGGGGGGATTTGAACCCCCGTCCGCCAGTACTCCGCTGTCGGTACTACATGCGTAGCCGTGTCTATTGAGTTAACCCTCAGCGACCCGACGGGCAGGGTGCTTTGGGCGAGTTGTGTAAGTTTTAGCCGCTTCGTCCACAACGTACTGCACGGCGATTCTGTTCTATATGACAATCATTTTGGGTTTACAGACATCCCCTGATGATTGCTGGACCCGAAGGTGCCAGGAGTGCATGTCAGCTGCAATTAAGCAGCGAGAGCAGCACCGTATTGGTCGTCATTGGCAACTATAAGTAGTTGCAACAGTGGATTTACGAGTTCTGTTACCAACTCGGCATGCACCTAGAGTTTCGCAACCGGCGTCGAATCCTAAACGGCCCCGAACCTGCTGTGCATTACCAGCAGGCAGGTGCAGTGTACGCTACTGTGGCTCGAAAGGCCATCCCGAAGGGACAGCCTCCGTGTCACTAGCCGCCTTTCTGGCTGTTCTGGATCTGCTGGATCGCCCTTTGTGTAATGGCGATGCATTCCTTGGTGCCTTCGGTGGTGTCTTTCGCCTGGGCGCGTTTGGCTTCGTCGACGCTGTTGTTGATCTGGCCCTGCAGGTCGGCCGCCAGGATGGTGGTCTTGGCATTGTTGAGGGTCTGCAGGTTAGTGTCGCAGAGGGTTTTCTCGCCGTCGGCAAAGGCCGGGGCAGCGAGGAGCGAAGCGATAACGAACAGGCCTGGCAGTACGGAACGTTTCATGGCTATCTCCTTGAACCGGGGTTCAGATATCGAAGCTGCCGCAGGTGGGCATGGGGCCCCTTTTGGCAGGGCCTGATCAGTGGACTGCCCCGGTTGGCCGAAGGTTCTATTTTTTTGCCCGGGTCACCCGATCCACCAGGTAGACCAGCCCGTGGTAGTCGATCCCGCCATGCTGGCTGAGGCCGATCTCGCAGGTGCGGCTGGTGGAGATGCCTTCCTCGCAGTACTGCACGGCGTCCTTCAGGGTGCGCAGCGAATGGGCATTGAGTTCCGGGGTGGTGAAGCCCTTGTCGCCGGCGAATCCGCAGCAATGGATGCCTTCGGGGATCACCACGTTGTGGCTGCAACGTCGCGCCAGGTCGATCAGGGCCTGGCTTTCCCCCAGGTGCTGGGTGCTGCAGGTCACGTGCACGGCAATCGGGGCGTCCTGGGGGGTGAAGGTCAACTTGTCCACCAGGTGCGTGCGAATGAAGCGCACCGGATCGTAGAGGTCGAGGCGGCTGTCGCCGAGGTCCTGGACCAGGCGCAGGGTGCACGGACTGGTGTCGCAGTAGATCGGATCGAGGCCGCCGCGGCTGGCCTGCAGCAGGGCGCCGATCAGTTCCTGGCGCTTGTGCTCGGCCTGTTCGGCGTAGCCCTTGGAGGCGAAGGGCTGGCCGCAGCACAGCTGTTCGGTGTTGTCCGGGAACACCACCTGGTAGCCGGCCTTTTCCAGCAGGCCGCGGGTCTTGTCGAGCAGCGACATCTGTTCCTTGTCACCCGCCGCCGGGCCCATCACCCGCGAGACGCAGGCGGCCAGGTACACCACCCGTGGCCGCGGGTCATCGACCGGCGGACTGAAACGCACCGCCCGCTCCGGTTGCGGCATGGCGCTGGTCCACTGGGGAACCCGGCCCTTGGACAGGCGCGTCAGGCCGGCCGAGAGCCGGGCCAGACGTGGAGCGCCCAGCAGCATGCGCGCGCCGTTGGCGACATGCAGGGTGAAGCGGGCGCCCTGCAGCGTGGTGGCGAAGTGCGTTGCCAGCCAGTCGGCGCTTTTCACATGGGTGGCTTGCTGGCCGCGCAGTTTTTTCACCAGTTCGCCGGTGTTGATGCCCACCGGGCAGCGTTGCGCGCACAGGCCGGTGGCGGCGCAGGTGTCGATGCCCTGGTATTGATAGGCGGCCTCGAGTTCCGAGGTGTCGATGCCGGCGCGTTTTTTCGCCTGGATATCGCGCCAGATCACGATGCGCTGGCGCGGGCTCAGGGTCAGGCCTTTCGACGGGCACACCGGTTCGCAGAAGCCGCACTCGATGCACTTGTCGACGATCTCGTCGGCGGCCGGCAACGGCTTGAGGTGCTTGAGGTGAATCTGTGGATCGTCGCTGAGCACCACATCGGGGTTGAGAATGCCCTGGGGGTCGAGCAGGCGCTTGATGGCCCACATCAGTTGATAGGCCTCGCTGCCCCATTCCAGTTCGACAAAGGGCGCCATGTTGCGACCGGTGCCGTGCTCGGCCTTGAGCGAGCCGCCGAATTCGACGGCCACCAGTTGCGCGACATCGTCCATGAACGCCTGGTAGCGGGCGACTTCCGCCGCGCTGTTGAAACCCTGGGTGAAGACAAAGTGCAGGTTGCCTTCCAGGGCATGGCCGAACAGGATCGCTTCGTCGTAATGGTGTTTGTCGAACAGCTCGATCAGGCGGTTGACGCCGATGGCGAGCTGTTCGACGGGGAAGGTCACGTCTTCGATGATCACCGTGGTGCCGGTCTTGCGCACGGCACCCACCGCCGGGAAGGTGTCCTTGCGGATGGCCCAGAGCCGGGCGTTTTCCACCGGGTCTTCGGTGAAGTCGACCTTTTTTTCCACCGGGAACGACGCCAGTGAGGCCATGATCCGCGCCAGTTGTTCCTGCAGCAGCGACGAGGAGGCGGCGCGGGATTCGATCAGCAGTGCGCAGGCGTTGCCCGACAGTTCGCGGACAAAGGCCGGCATGCCGGGCTTGTCCTGCACCGAGCGCAGGCTGCGGCGGTCGAGCAGTTCGACGGCGGACACCGGCTGGTTCTTGAGGATGGTGACGGCAGTGCAGCAGGTTTCCACATCGGGGAAGACGATCAGCGCCGAAGCCTTGTTCGGGTGGTCGATCACCGTGTCGTAGGTCACCGCGCTGATAAAGCCCAGGGTGCCTTCGGAACCCACCAGCAGGTGGCTGAGGATGTCCAGCGGCTCGTCGAAATCCACCAGGGCGTTGAGGGACAGGCCGGTGGTGTTTTTCAGCCGGTACTTGTGGCGGATCTTCGCGGCCAGTTCGGTGTTGGCGCGGGTTTCCCGGGCGAGGTCCGCCAGTTGCCCGAGCAGAGGGCCATGGCTCTGGCGAAAGGCGGCGACGCTGGCCGGGTCCTCGGTGTCCAGGCGGCTGCCATCGGCCAGCACCAGGCGAATCCCCGCCAGGGTGTGATAGGTGTTCTGCGCGGTGCCGCAACACATGCCGCTGGCGTTGTTGGCGACGATGCCGCCGATCTTGCAGGCGTTGATCGAGGCCGGGTCGGGGCCGATCTTGCGACCGAAGGGCGCCAACCAGGCATTGGCCTGGGCGCCGATGACCCCGGGTTGCAGGCGGATCTGGCTGCCCTGGTCGCGGATCTCCCGGCCATTCCAGTTATCGCCGAGGACGATCAGGACCGAGTCGCTGATGGCCTGGCCCGACAGGCTGGTGCCGGCGGCGCGGAAGGTCACCGGCACCTGGTCGCGGCGGGCCAGCTTGAGCAGGGCGACCACTTCATCTTCAGACTCGACGCGGATCACCAGCTTGGGGATCAGGCGGTAGAAGCTGGCGTCGGTGCCGAAGGCCAGGGTCGAGAGCGCATCCTCGAAGCGACGCTCGCGGGGAATCAGTTGTTCGACCGAGTGGAGGAACGGGGTGGGCAGACTCATGCTAACTCCTGGCGGGGTCGTGGCATCTGGTGCGCCATGGGCCCCGCTCAATCAGGCGGTGATTCGTACGGGAGCGGCGTTCAGGCGCCCAGTTCACGGACCAGCGAATCACGGTTGATCTCGCTGATGGACTTGGCGCCGGTGAGCACCATGGCCACGCGCATTTCTTTCTCGAACAGGTCCAGCAGGTTCTTCACGCCGGCTTCGCCCGCGACGGCCAGGGCGTAGAGGAATGCGCGACCGATCAGCACGGTGTCGGCGCCGAGGGCGATCATGCGCACCACGTCCAGGCCGCTGCGGATACCGGAGTCGGCGAGGATCTTCAGGTCGCCTTTCACCGCGTCGGCAATGGCCGGCAGGGCGCGGGCGCTGGACAGCACACCGTCGAGCTGACGGCCGCCGTGGTTGGAGACGACGATGCCGTCGGCGCCGAACTTCACCGCGTCCCTGGCATCCTGCGGATCGAGAATGCCCTTGATAACCATCGGGCCGTCCCAGAATTCGCGGATCCACTCCAGGTCCTTCCAGGAAATCGAAGGGTCGAAGTTGGCGCCCAACCAGCCGATGTAGTCGGCCAGGCCGGTGGGGTTGCCGCGATACTTGGAGATGTTGCCCAGGTCGTGGGGCCGACCCAGCAGGCCGACGTCCAGGGCCCATTGTGGGTGGGTCATGGCTTGCCAGACACGGCGCAGCGGCGCGTTCGGGCCACTCATCCCGGAGTGGGCGTCACGGTAGCGGGCGCCCGGCACCGGCATGTCCACGGTGAAGACCAGGGTAGTGACGCCGGCGGCCTTGGCGCGCTCCAGCGCGTTGCGCATGAAGCCGCGATCCTTCAGGACATAGAGCTGGAACCACATGGGCCGGTCAATGGCCGGGGCGACTTCCTCGATCGGACAGACCGACACGGTCGACATCGTGAAGGGAATGCCCTTGGCCGCCGCGGCGCGAGCGGCCTGGACCTCGCCACGACGGGCATACATGCCGGTCAGGCCGACCGGTGCCAGGGCCACCGGCATGCTCAGGGTTTCGCCGAAAAGCCGGGTTTCCAGGCTCAGTTCGGACATGTTCCTCAAGACGCGCTGGCGCAGGGCGATGCCGGCCAGGTCCTCGACGTTGTGGCGCAGGGTGTGCTCGGCGTACGCCCCGCCGTCGGCATAGTGGAACAGGAACGGCGGCAGTTTGCGTTGAGCTGCTGCGCGGTAGTCGGTAGAGGCGGAAATGATCATGGAGTGCTCGCAGCGTGGGTTGAAAGGAGCAGTTGCCGGGGGCGTCGACAGCCCCCGGCACGGGTCACTCTAGTGCACCAGCATACCGGTGAAGACGTAGGCCTGGGCCAGGGTGATCAGGCCGACGATGGTGGCGAAGAAGAGGCTGTGCTTGAGGGTGAAGCGGAACAGGTCGGATTCCTTGCCCACCAGGCCGGTGGCGGCGCAGGCCACGGCGATCGATTGCGGCGAGATCATCTTGCCGGTCACGCCGCCGCTGGTGTTCGCGGCCACCAGCAGGGTGTCGTTGACCCCGATCTGGTGCGCGGTGGTGGCCTGCAGCGAGCTGAACAGGGCATTGGAGGAGGTGTCCGAACCGGTCAGGAACACGCCCAGCCAGCCCAGGAACGGCGAGAAGAACGGGAACGCGCTGCCGGTGGCCGCCAGCACCAGGGCCATGGTCGAGGACATGCCCGAGTAGTTGGTGACAAAGGCAAAGGCCAGCACCATGCCGATGGACAGGATCGGCCAGCGCAGCTCGTAGAAGGTCTCTTTCAAAGTGGTCAGACCAGTTTTGAAATCGATCTTGAGGATCAGCATCGACACCAGGGCGGAGAAGAAGATCGCCGTGCCGGTGGCCGAGATCGGATCGAGCTTGAACACGGCGGGGATCGCGGTGGGCGTGGCGACAATCGGCGCGCTCTTGATCACCAGTTGATCCAGGTGCGGGATGGCGAAGTTGAACACGCTGCTGTACATCGCGCCGCCGGTGGCGAACATCGCCTTGAACGACTTGAGGGTCCAGATCGTCACCAGCACGGTGAGAATCAGAAACGGCGACCAGGCCTTGAAGATCTGCCCGAGGCTGTAGGGCGAGGCGAGGGTGCTGCGTGGCTGACCGAAACCGCCGACGCTGGCGGTGATCGCCGCGCTCGAGGTGGCGCCGGCAATCTGGGCGCCGGCGGTACGGCGCGGTTGCCAGACTTTCAGGAACAGGGTCAGGCTGATCAGGCTGGCCAGGGCCGAGGTGATGTCGGGCAGTTCCGGGCCGATGAAGTTCGAGGTGAAGTACTGGGTGATGGCGAAGCTCAGGCCGGCCACCAGCGCGGCGGGCCAGGTTTCACGCACGCCCCGCAGGCCGTCCATCATGAACACCAGCCAGAACGGCACGAACAGCGACAGCAGCGGCAGCTGGCGGCCGGTCATGGCGCCGATCTTGAAGGCGTCGATGCCGGTGACCTGGCCGGCGACGATGATCGGGATGCCCAGGGCGCCGAAGGCCACGGGCGCGGTGTTGGCGATCAGGCACAGGCCGGCGGCGTAGAGCGGGTTGAAGCCCAGGCCCACCAGCAATGCCGCGGTGATCGCCACGGGCGCGCCGAAACCGGCGGCGCCTTCGAGGAACGCACCGAAGCAGAAGCCGATCAGCAGCACTTGCAAGCGCTGGTCATCGGTAATCGACAGCACCGAACTGCGGATGATTTCGAACTGGCCGCTCTTGACCGTGAGTTTGTAGAGAAACACCGCAGCGACGATGATCCAGGCGATCGGCCAGAGGCCGTAGGCGAAACCGTAGCCGGCGGCGGCGAGCGCCATGTCCACCGGCATCTTGAAGGCGAAGATCGCCACCAGGATCGCCAGCGCCAGGGTGATGCTGCCCGCGACATGCCCCTTGAGGCGAAACACCGCCAGGGCCAGGAAGAAGAAAACGATGGGGATGACGGCCGCGAGCGCGGACAGGCCGAGGCTGCCGAGAGGGCTGTAGAGCTGTTGCCAGGTTTGCATATGGGGTGGCCCCTAATTGTTGTTGGTCAGGCACTGATCAGCTGATTTGGATAATTGGTATTACCAATTTACAATCGCTGTGGGCTAGGTTAAAAGCCTTGTTGGGTGCGTGTCAATTTGCCGCTCTGAAACTTTCGTCTGAGAGGCGTTCGGCAGGCGGACTGGACGGGTGATTTTTGCGGTGTCTGGTAGGTGCTGGCGCGGCGCCAATAGGCCAGAATAGGCGGTCCCGGCAAGGGTTCGGGAGCGTGAGGAGTAAGTGATGGGGTTTGATCAGATTCGTCAGCGCCGTTTGTCTGACGATATTGTCGAGCAGCTCGAGCGGATGATCCTCGAGGGTACGCTGAAGTCCGGCGAGCGTCTGCCGGCGGAGCGTGCGTTGGCCGAGCAGTTCGGTGTCTCGCGCCCTTCGCTGCGCGAGGCGATCCAGAAGCTGGTGGCCAGGGGCTTGCTGGTCAGCCGGCAGGGTGGTGGCAATTATGTGGTGGAGACGCTGGGGTCGACCTTCAGCGACCCGCTGCTGCATCTGCTGGAAAACAATCCTGAAGCGCAGCGCGATCTGCTCGAGTTCCGCCATACCCTGGAGGCGTCCTGTGCCTACTACGCGGCGTTGCGGGCCACCGAGGTGGACCGGGAGCGGTTGCGGGTGGCGTTCGAGTGCTTGCAGAACTGCTATTCCCGCGAAGGCGAGGTGAGTCGGGCGGAGGAGGGCGAAGCTGACGCGAACTTCCACCTGGCGATTGCCGAGGCCAGCCACAATGCCGTGCTGCTGCACACGATCCGCGGGTTGTTCGATCTGCTCAAGCGCAACGTGGTGATCAATATCGGCGGCATGTACAAGCAGCGCACGGAAACCCGCGACATGCTGATCAGTCAGCACCGTGAGTTGTACCTGGCGATTATCGAAGGGCGGGCGGAACAGGCGCGCGAAGTCTCCAGCCGGCATATCCTGTATGTGCAGGAGGTGCTGGAAGAAGTGCGTCAGGAAGTGCAGCGGGTGGCGCGGGCGGAGCGGCGCAAGGGGATCTAGGCCGTGCCGCGGTCCCTTGTAGGAGCCGGCTTGCCGGTGATGAGGCCCGTGAGTATTGCAACGCTTTCGAGGGCGCCATCGCCAGCAAGTCGGCTCCTACAGGAGGGGCGTTTGCCGGCAATTGGCATGACCGGGCTCAGTCGTCCTTGCCCTTGTTGCGTACCGCGCGCTGCAGTTCACGACTGGCGTCGCGCTCGCGTTCGGTATCACGCTTGTCGTATTCCTTCTTGCCCTTGCCCAGGGCAATCTCGCACTTGACCAGGTGCTTGCTCCAGTACAGCGAGAGGCAGACGCAGGCGTAACCCTTCTGTTGCACGGAAGCGAAGATCTTCTCCAGCTCGCGCTGGTTGAGCAGCAGCTTGCGCGTACGCGTCGGATCGGCGATGACGTGGGTGCTGGCGGTGGTCAGCGGCGTGAAATGGCTGCCGAACAGCCAGGCCTCACCGTCCTTGAGCAAGACATAACTGTCGACCAGTTGCGCCTTGCCTGCCCGCAAACTCTTTACTTCCCAGCCGGCCAGGACCAGACCAGCCTCGAACCGTTGTTCGACGAAGTAATCGTGGCGCGCCTTTTTATTTTGCGCGATGGTCCCTGTGGGGTGTTTCTTCTGTTTAGCCATAGGGGCGGCATTATAGGGGGTTGCGCGTCAGTCGGCTACGGTGAAGCTGCGTGCTTGAGCGCGTAGGATGAATCCCGGACAATGCGCCCACTTTTGTTTGCCGCCCAGCCGTGGAATCAACGCTGACATGACGACCCATATTCAACGTTCGGCCCTGCTGCCCTATCCGGCACAGGCGCTTTATGACCTGGTGAACGACGTCGCGCGTTACCCGGAGTTTCTGCCGTGGTGCTCGACGGCCCAGGTGCTGGAAAGCTCGGACGTGCACATGCGCGCCACGCTGGGGGTGGCCAAGGGCGGCCTGAGCCAGCAGTTCGTCACCCGCAATACGCTGGTGCCGGGGCAGTCGATCGAGATGAACCTGGAAGAGGGACCTTTCACCCAGTTGCACGGTGTCTGGGTGTTCAAGCCCCTGGGGGAAAAGGCCTGCAAGATCAGCCTGGACCTGACCTTCGATTATGCCGGGCCCATCGTCCGGGCGACCCTCGGGCCGTTGTTCAACCAGGCGGCCAATACCCTGGTGGATGCTTTCTGCCAGCGGGCCAAGCAGCTCCATGGCTGACGCTCTTGTCTCGCTGGAAGTGGTGTATGCCGAGGCCGGCCGCCAGTGCCTGCTGGCGATTTCGGTTCCCGCGGGGACGACGCTGCGGGCTGCTGTCGAGTTGTCGAAAATGGCGCAGGCGTTTCCCGGTGTCGACCTGTCGAATTGCCCGCTGGGAATCTTTGGCAAGGTGATCGCCGATCCCGAGGTCCGGGCTGTGGCAGAGGGCGATCGCATCGAGATCTACCGGCCGCTGCTGGCCGATCCGAAAGAGGTGCGGCGCCTGCGCGCGGAAAAGGCGGCCAGGGCCCGGGCGCAGAACCTGTAGCCGTTGTCTTGCGCAGCAGTACCGTAGGAGCCGGCTTGCTGGCGATGGCTTGGTGTCAGTCGACCAAGATGCTGGCTGATCAGCCGCTATCGCCAGCAAGCCGGCTCCCACAAGAAAGAGGCGCTGGCAGGGGATTTTTTCAGGCAATAAAAAGCCCGGACATGCCGGGCTTTTTATTGTGTCGCGGATTACTGCGGCGAGGTGTCTAGCGGTTCCGGTGTCGGCACCGGCACGGCTTTCACGCCATCGACGTCTTTCTGGATCTGGTCGAGCAGCGAACCTGGTTTGGCCGGCTTCTCTGGTTTCGGTTTTTCAGCATTCTGGGCCGGGGTATCAACGGTGTTGGCGTTGTCCTTGCCGAGAATGGCTTCGTCGCGACTCACACCAGGCATGAAATCACCCGACAGGCTTGCGAGTTGGTCGTTGTCGTTGAAGATCAGGCTGACACGTTCCTGTTGGCGTTCACCGCCACCGGGCTGCAGGCTATACAGGTAATCCCAGCGATTGGCGTGGAATGTGTCGGTCAGCAGGGGGTTGCCCATGATAAACCTTACTTGCTTGCGGGTCATTCCCGGGCGTAACTGGTCTATCATGTCCTGCGTGACGACATTGCCCTGCTGGATGTCGATTTTGTAAACCCCGGGGAATGAACAACCGGCGAGTGCGAGCAGTCCCACTAAGGTAAAACTGGTTAGCAAGAGCTTGGTGTTTTGCATCGGTGGGCGACTTCCACTATCTTGGCTGGGACAACGTAAACCCCGATCATACCCGTATTAAGAGAAGCTGCGAAGCAGCATCGCGAGAAAGCTGACCATGGTTGAAAATAGCGAACTACGTAAAGCCGGCTTAAAGGTGACTCTGCCGCGGGTCAAGATTCTGCAAATGCTGGACTCTGCCGAGCAGCGTCACATGAGCGCCGAGGATGTCTACAAGGCGCTGATGGAGGCTGGCGAGGACGTTGGTCTGGCCACGGTCTACCGTGTCCTGACCCAATTCGAAGCGGCCGGACTGGTGGTTCGCCATAACTTCGATGGCGGCCACGCGGTATTCGAACTGGCGGACAGCGGTCACCACGATCATATGGTCGATGTGGAAACTGGAGCTGTCGTCGAGTTCGTCAGCCCGGAGATCGAGAAGCTGCAGAAGGCCATTGCCGAGGAGCATGGCGTCGAGCTGGTGGACCACAACCTGGTGTTGTACGTGCGCAAGAAAAAATAAGCATGTCGCGCGGGCCCAGGCCCGTGAAACGATCGAAGGCGACCTCAGGGTCGCCTTCGTGCTTTTTGTTACCTGATGTTTTTGTCGCCTGAATAGGTCGCCTGAAGATGTCGAATGCCTAGATTTTCGCGGTAACGACCATCTTCTTGGCGTGCGCCAGGGATTCCTTGGTCAGGTCGATGCCGCCGAGCATGCGTGCGACTTCCTCAACCCGTTCAGTCTTGCTCAGCTTGGAAACGGCGGTGTGGGTGGCGTCGTTGCCGCGCACCTTGTGCACGAACAGGTGATGATGGCCCTGGGCCGCGACTTGCGGCAGGTGGGTGACCGTCAACACTTGCCCGCGTTCACCCAGGCGACGCAGCAACTGGCCGACGATTTCCGCCGTCGGGCCGCCGATGCCCACGTCGACTTCGTCGAATACCAGGGTCGGGATGCGCGAGGTCTGCGCGGTAATCACCTGGATGGCCAGGCTGATGCGTGACAGCTCGCCGCCCGATGCAACCTTGGCCAGGGCCTTGAGTGGCTGGCCCGGGTTGGCGCTGACCAGCAATTCGACCTGTTCCAGCCCATAAGGCAGGGGTTCGCTGCTGGTGTTGGCGTGCAGTTCGATGCTGAAGCGCCCGCCGGGCATGCCCAGGCGCTGGATTTCCTGTTCGACGGCGCTGGCCAGGCCGGTGGCGGCCTGATGGCGCAGATCGCTGAGTTCCCGCGCGCGCTCCTGATAATGCCGGGCGTAGGAGGCCAGTTCGTCGCCGAGGCGTTCGATGGCCTCGTCGTTGGCGTTCAGGGTTTCGATTTCATCCAGCAGCTTCTGTTGCAGGGTGGCGACTTCGGTGGGCTGGATGCGGTGCTTGCGGGCCAGGGTGTAGATCGCGTCCAGTCGTTCTTCGAGCTGCTGCAGACGTGCCGGATCGGCATCGAAGTGGTCGAGGAAGCGGTTCAGTTCGCCGACGGCTTCTTCCACCTGGATCTGCGCGCTGGCCAGCAGGTTGGTGGCTTCGCCCAGTGCGCCGGAGCCGTTGCTGACGCTGCCCAGGCGATTGAGGCTGGCGGTGAGGGCGTTGAGCACGTTGCCCGAATCGCTCTCGCTGCATTGTTCGACCACTTGCCGGCAGATGCCCAGCAGGGTCTCGGCATTGGTCAGGTTCTTGTGTTCCTGTTCCAGGTCCTCCAGCTCGTTTTCCCCGAGGCCGAGGTTTTCCAGCTCTTCCAGCTGATAGCTGAGCAGCTGGTGGCGGGCCCGTTGCTCGTCGCCGGAATTGGAGAGGCGCTCCAGTTCCTGGCGGGTCTGGCGCCAGCGCTGGGCCGCGAGCTGCACCTGGCGGGCGAGATCGGTGGCCCCGGCATATTCGTCGAGCAGGCGTCGATGGGTGTCGGTCTTCAGCAGGGATTGGTGTTCGTGCTGGCTGTGGATATCGATCAGCAGTTCGCCCAGGGCCTTGAGGTCGCCCTGGGGGCAGGGCGAGCCATTGATATAGCCCCGGGAACGGCCTTCGGCGGTGATCACCCGGCGCAGAATGCACGGGCCGTCATTGTCCAGGTCGCGTTCGGCCAGCCAGTTGCGGGCTTCCGGAATGTCTTCCAGGTCGAAGGTGGCGAGAATGTCGGCCTTGTCCGCACCCGGGCGTACCACGCCGCTGTCGGCGCGATCGCCCAGGGTCAGCCCGAGGGCGTCGAGCATGATCGACTTGCCGGCGCCGGTTTCGCCCGTGATGACGCTCATCCCGCGATCCAGTTCGAGATCGAGATGTTCAACGATTGCGTAGTTGTGTACGGACAGGTGCACCAGCATGAAGGCCGCTCCCAGGCTTTAGGTCTGGTTATTTATACAGTGTTTTGAATTCGACTGACAATGCCCGGGCTTAGCTCGATTCGCTTCAATGGCGGCATTTTTTAGTGCCAGGCGGAATGTACCACTCGGTCCGTGGTATGCACCGGGGCCCTTGAACCTGCAAAATGCGGCCCCATATACCTGGGCAGAAGCGCGGGCCTGGCTCGCGGACGATATTGAAAGGAGGTTTTTTTATGGCTGACGAACAGAATCTGGACTCGCAAAATCAAGAGGCCAACCAGGCCGCCGACGCTTCGAGCGACGACCTGGCCACTCGCGTGCAGGTGCTTGAAGAGCAACTGGCTGGCGCGAATGACCAAGCGCTGCGCGTCGCCGCCGACCTGCAGAACATCCGCCGCCGTGCCGAGCAGGATGTCGAGAAGGCGCACAAGTTCGCGCTGGAGAAGTTCGCCGGCGACCTGCTGCCGATCATCGACAGCCTGGAACGTGGCCTGGATCTGTCCAACCCGGACGATGAAAGCATTCGCCCGATGCGCGAAGGCATCGAGCTGACCCTGAAGATGTTCCAGGACACCCTCAAGCGTTATCAGCTGGAAGCCATCGACCCGCACGGCGAACCGTTCAACGCCTCGCTGCACCAGGCCATGGCCATGCAGGAGAGCGCCGACGTCGAGCCGAACAGCGTCCTGAAAGTGTTCCAGAAGGGTTACCAGCTCAATGGTCGCCTGCTGCGCCCGGCGATGGTCGTGGTGAGCAAGGCGGTTGCACCGGTTTCGCCGACGATTGACGAGCAGGCTTGAAATCGGCCGCAAGGCCCCCATCTATAAGTCAAGCGTTTAAGTGCTACCGCAGTTGGCCATAACCGCTGCGGCAAAAAAATCAAAGTTTCGGGAGAGTGAAATGGGCAAAATTATCGGTATCGACCTGGGGACCACCAACTCGTGCGTCTCGGTCATGGAAAACGGTCAGCCAAAAGTTATCGAGAACGCCGAAGGCGCGCGTACCACGCCTTCGATCATCGCCTACGCCAACGACGGCGAAATCCTGGTCGGCCAGTCGGCCAAGCGCCAGGCGGTGACCAATCCGCATAACACCCTGTACGCGGTGAAGCGTCTGATCGGTCGTCGTTTCGAAGAAGACGTCGTTCAGAAAGACATCCAGATGGTGCCTTACAAGATCGCCAAGGCCGACAACGGTGACGCCTGGGTTGAAGTAAGCGGCCAGAAAATGGCTCCGCCACAGATTTCGGCCGAAGTGCTGAAGAAGATGAAGAAGACCGCCGAAGACTACCTCGGCGAGCCTGTGACCGAAGCGGTGATCACCGTTCCGGCCTACTTCAACGACAGCCAGCGTCAGGCGACCAAGGACGCCGGCCGTATCGCCGGTCTGGACGTCAAGCGCATCATCAACGAACCGACCGCGGCTGCCCTGGCCTACGGCATGGACAAGGCCCGTGGCGATCACACCGTGATCGTTTATGACCTGGGTGGCGGTACCTTCGACGTTTCCGTGATCGAAATCGCCGAAGTCGATGGCGAGCACCAGTTCGAAGTACTGGCAACCAACGGTGACACCTTCCTCGGTGGTGAAGACTTCGACATCCGTCTGATCGACTACCTCGTGGACGAGTTCAAGAAAGAAAGCGGCATGAACCTCAAGGGTGACCCGCTGGCGATGCAGCGCCTGAAAGAAGCTGCCGAAAAAGCCAAGATCGAGCTGTCGTCGAGCCAGTCGACCGACGTCAACCTGCCGTACATCACTGCAGACGCTACCGGTCCGAAGCACCTGAACGTGAAGATCTCCCGCGCCAAGCTGGAATCGCTGGTCGAAGATCTGGTTCAGCGCACCATCGAACCTTGCCGTATCGCCCTGAAAGACGCCGGCATCGATGTCGGCTCGATCAACGACGTGATCCTGGTCGGCGGCCAGACCCGCATGCCGATGGTGCAGAAGACCGTTGCCGATTTCTTCGGCAAGGAAGCACGCAAGGACGTCAACCCTGACGAAGCCGTCGCCGTGGGCGCTGCCATCCAGGGCGCGGTACTGGCCGGTGACGTCAAGGACGTCCTGCTGCTCGACGTCAGCCCGCTGACCCTGGGTATCGAAACCATGGGCGGCGTGATGACCGCGCTGATCGAGAAGAACACCACGATTCCTACCAAGAAATCGCAAGTGTTCTCGACTGCCGACGACAACCAGGGCGCCGTGACCATCCACGTGCTGCAAGGTGAGCGTAAGCAGGCTGCGCAGAACAAGTCCCTGGGCAAGTTCGACCTGGCCGAGATTCCACCGGCTCCACGTGGCGTGCCGCAGATCGAAGTGACCTTCGACATCGACGCCAACGGCATCCTGCACGTAGGTGCCAAGGACAAGGCGACCGGCAAGACCCAGTCGATCGTGATCAAGGCCAACTCCGGTCTGTCTGACGAAGAAATTCAACAGATGATCCGCGACGCCGAAGCGAACTCGGAAGAAGACCGCAAGTTCGAAGAGCTGGCCGCTGCCCGTAACCAGGGCGACGCACTGGTTCACTCGACTCGCAAGATGATCGCCGACGCCGGTGACAAGGTCTCCGCCGAAGAGAAGACCGCGATCGAGGCTGCCCTGGTTGCCCTGGAAGCCGCCGTCAAGGGCGACGACAAGGCCGCCATCGAGGCCAAGGTCGAGGAACTGTCCAAGGTTTCCGCTCCGGTTGCCCAGAAGATGTATGCCGAGCAGGCCGAGAAGCCAGCAGGCGGCGCGGAGCCGGCCCAGGAAGAGGCGCACAAGGATGACGTCGTCGACGCCGAGTTCGAAGAAGTGAAGGATCACAAGTAAGCCTTACCAGGGCTGCTTGTTGGTCGGCCGGTTGACCGCTCTGCAGCGGTGACTGGTAGGATGTCGCCGCGCGGGAGCTTGCTCCCGCGTTGGCGTGTCTGGAACACGCAAATTTTTACAGCATGCGACAAGGTTCGGATGCTGGCCTCAGGGGCGATTTATGGCAAAGCGTGACTATTACGAAATATTGGGGGTCGAGCGTGGCTCTAGCGAGGCGGAGCTGAAGAAGGCTTACCGTCGTCTCGCGATGAAGCATCACCCGGACCGCAACCCGGATGACAAGGCTTCGGAAGAGCTGTTCAAGGAGGCCAACGAGGCCTACGAAGTGCTGTCCGATTCCAGCAAGCGTGCGGCCTACGATCAGTACGGCCACGCTGGCGTCGATCCGAGCATGGGCGGCGGTGGCGGTGGTTTCGGTGGGCAGAATTTCTCCGATATCTTCGGCGATGTGTTCAGCGATTTCTTTGGTGGCGGTCGTGGCGGCTCCCGTGGTGGTGCCCAGCGCGGCAGCGACCTGCGCTACACCCTGGAACTGAACCTGGAAGAAGCGGTTCGCGGGACTACCGTGAATATTCGCGTTCCGACACTGGTCAACTGCAAGCCGTGCGACGGTTCCGGTGCCAAGAAGGGCTCCGCGCCGATCACCTGTCCGACCTGTGGCGGTATCGGCCAGGTGCGGATGCAGCAGGGCTTCTTCTCGGTGCAGCAGACCTGCCCGCGCTGCCACGGCCAGGGCAAGATCATTTCCGATCCGTGCGACTCCTGCCATGGCCAGGGGCGTGTCGAAGAGTACAAGACCCTTTCGGTGAAAGTGCCGGCCGGTGTCGATACCGGCGACCGCATCCGCTTGTCCGGGGAAGGTGAAGCCGGTGCGCAGGGCGGCCCGACGGGCGACCTGTACGTGGTGATCAATGTGCGCGAGCACGCGATCTTCCAGCGTGACGGCAAGCACCTGTTCTGCGAAGTGCCGATCAGTTTCGTCGACTCGGCCCTGGGCGGCGAGCTGGAGATTCCGACCCTCGACGGTCGGGTCAAGCTGAAGATTCCGGAAGGTACCCAGACCGGCAAGCAGTTCCGTATCCGCGGCAAGGGCGTGGCCCCTGTGCGTGGCGGCGGCGCGGGCGACCTGATGTGTCGCGTGGCGGTCGAGACGCCGGTCAACCTGAGCCGTCGTCAGCGTGAATTGCTGGAAGAGTTCCGCGCGTCCCTGGACGGTGACAGTTCGCACTCGCCAAAGGCCAGTGGCTGGTTTGAAGGCGTGAAGCGCTTCTTCGGCGACCTGTAAGGAGCGGATCATGCGACGTATAGCTGTGATGGGCGCCGCCGGGCGCATGGGCAAGATCCTGGTCGAGGCGGTGCAGTTGCAGGTGCCGCTTGCCGGCCTGACGGCTGCTGTCGTGCGTCCTGGCAGTTCCCTGGTCGGTGCCGATGCCGGTGAGCTGGCCTCGCTGGGGCGGATCGGCGTGCCGTTGTCCGATGGCCTGGAGAAGGTGGCTGAAGAGTTCGATGTGCTGATCGACTTCACGCTGCCGGAAGTGATGCTGAAAAACCTGGCGTTCTGCCGCAAGGCCGGCAAGGCCATGGTGATCGGTACCACCGGCCTGAGCGCCGAGCAGAAGCAGTTGCTGGTGGAGGCGGGCAAGGATATTCCGATCGTCTTCGCCGCCAACTTCAGTGTCGGGGTCAACCTGTCGCTGAAGCTGCTCGAGCTGACCGCCCGGGTGCTGGGTGATGATGCGGATATCGAGATCATCGAGACGCATCACCGGCACAAGGTCGACTCGCCTTCGGGCACGGCCATGCGCATGGGCGAGGTCATCGCCGATACGCTGGAGCGCGATCTGCAGAAGGTCGCGGTCTATGGTCGCGAGGGGCATGTCGGGGCGCGGGCGCGTGACACCATCGGCTTCGCCACCGTGCGTGGCGGCGATGTGGTTGGCGATCACACCGTGTTGTTCGCCACTGAGGGCGAGCGCCTGGAGATCACCCACAAGGCCTCGAGCCGCATGACCTTCGCCAAGGGGGCCGTGCGTGCGGCGCTTTGGCTGGATGGCCGGGCCGCCGGCCTGTACGACATGCAGGATGTGCTCGATCTGCACTGATCGGCACGACGGGGTACCTGACTGTGGGAGCCGGCTTGCTGGCGATGGCGTCCATCAGGGCGCTGCAAGGCTCCAGGGCCTCATCGCCGGCAAGCCGGCTCCCACAGGTTGTGGCTCCTTCAGTGTCTGTTTCACACCGCCTGGCGACGTCCTGTCGCATTCCCTGGCCTTTAAGGCTCATTAGCGGTGGACCAAAAAAGCCTTTTTCTGTAAGCTACAGCTTTAGTGTGTCCACTAAAAGCGCGCAGAATAATTCAGTGAAAGAAGCGGGGTGACGTGTCCATACGTCACTCCGCTTTTTTACAACCTGCGATCGCCCCTTCAGGCTTTATTTACGGGAGGTCTTCTTGACTAAGCCAGCCATACTCGCCCTTGCTGATGGCAGCATTTTTCGCGGCGAAGCCATTGGAGCCGACGGTCAGACCGTTGGTGAGGTGGTGTTCAACACCGCCATGACCGGCTATCAGGAAATCCTTACCGATCCTTCCTACGCCCAACAGATCGTCACCCTGACCTATCCGCACATCGGCAATACCGGCACCACGCCGGAAGATATCGAGTCTGATCGTGTCTGGTCGGCCGGTCTGGTGATTCGTGACCTGCCACTGGTCGCGAGCAACTGGCGTAACACGATGTCCCTGTCCGATTACCTGAAAGCCAACAATGTGGTGGCGATCGCCGGTATCGATACGCGTCGCCTGACCCGCATCCTGCGTGAAAAGGGTTCGCAGAACGGCTGCATCATGGTCGGTGACACTATCTCCGAAGAAGCGGCGATTGCCGCGGCGCAGGGGTTCCCTGGCCTCAAGGGCATGGATCTGGCGAAAGTCGTCAGCACCAAGGAAAAGTACGAATGGCGCTCCACGGTCTGGGACTTGAAGACCGACAGCCACGCGACCCTCGAAGCCGCCGACCTGCCTTACCATGTCGTGGCCTACGACTACGGCGTCAAGTACAACATCCTGCGCATGCTGGTAGAGCGCGGCTGCCGCGTGACCGTGGTGCCGGCGCAAACCCCGGCCAGCGACGTACTGGCCCTGCAGCCGGACGGTGTGTTCCTGTCCAACGGCCCGGGTGACCCGGAGCCTTGCGACTACGCGATCCAGGCGATCAAGGATGTGCTGGAAACCGAGATCCCGGTCTTCGGTATCTGCCTGGGTCACCAGTTGCTGGCCCTGGCCTCGGGCGCCAAGACCCTGAAAATGGGTCACGGCCATCACGGTGCCAACCACCCTGTGCAGGACCTGGACACCGGCGTGGTGATGATCACCAGCCAGAACCACGGTTTTGCCGTGGATGAAGCGACCCTGCCGGGCAACGTCCGGGCGATCCACAAGTCGCTGTTCGACGGTTCCCTGCAAGGCATCGAGCGCACCGACAAGAGCGCGTTCAGCTTCCAGGGCCACCCTGAAGCAAGCCCGGGCCCGAACGACGTAGCGCCGCTGTTCGACCGTTTCATCAATGAGATGGCCAAGCGACGCTGAGTGAGCGGCCTGAGGGCGGCCCCGAAACCGGTGGCCCCCTCAGGCTCTGCAAAGATTGTTCAAGACGGCTTGCCGACTGACCTGCGGATTTGAGTGACAAACCCATGCCAAAACGTACAGACATAAAAAGCATCCTGATTCTCGGCGCCGGCCCGATCGTGATCGGCCAGGCCTGCGAATTCGACTACTCCGGCGCCCAGGCCTGCAAAGCCCTGCGCGAAGAGGGTTACCGTGTCATCCTGGTGAACTCCAACCCGGCGACCATCATGACCGACCCGGCCATGGCGGATGCGACCTACATCGAGCCGATCAAGTGGCAGACCGTTGCCAAGATCATCGAGAAAGAGCGCCCGGACGCCCTGCTGCCGACCATGGGTGGCCAGACCGCCCTGAACTGCGCCCTGGACCTGGAGCGCGAAGGCGTCCTGGAAAAGTTCGGCGTGGAAATGATCGGCGCCAATGCCGACACCATCGACAAGGCCGAAGACCGTTCGCGCTTCGACAAGGCCATGAAATCCATCGGCCTGGCCTGCCCGCGCTCCGGTATCGCCCACAGCATGGAAGAGGCCAATGCGGTCCTCGAGAAGCTCGGCTTCCCGTGCATCATCCGTCCGTCCTTCACCATGGGCGGCACCGGCGGTGGTATCGCCTACAACCGTGAAGAGTTCGAAGAAATCTGCGCCCGTGGCCTGGACCTGTCGCCGACCAAGGAACTGCTGATCGACGAATCGCTGATCGGCTGGAAAGAGTACGAGATGGAGGTTGTCCGCGATAAGAAGGACAACTGCATCATCGTCTGCTCCATCGAAAACTTCGACCCGATGGGCGTGCACACCGGTGACTCGATCACCGTCGCACCGGCCCAGACCCTGACCGACAAGGAATACCAGATCCTGCGTAACGCCTCCCTGGCGGTGCTGCGCGAGATCGGCGTGGAAACCGGCGGCTCCAACGTCCAGTTCGGCATCTGCCCGAACACCGGCCGCATGGTGGTCATCGAGATGAACCCGCGGGTATCCCGTTCCTCGGCGCTGGCCTCGAAAGCCACCGGCTTCCCGATCGCCAAGGTCGCGGCCAAGCTGGCCGTGGGCTACACCCTCGACGAGCTGTCGAACGACATCACCGGCGGCAAGACCCCGGCGTCCTTCGAGCCGTCCATCGACTACGTCGTGACCAAGCTGCCACGCTTCGCCTTCGAGAAATTCGCCAAGGCTGACGCGCGCCTGACCACCCAGATGAAGTCGGTGGGTGAAGTCATGGCCATCGGCCGGACCTTCCAGGAGTCCCTGCAGAAAGCCCTGCGTGGCCTGGAAGTGGGCGTTTGCGGCCTGGACGAGAAGGTTGACCTGAGCAATCCGGAAAGCATGAGCGTGCTCAAGCGCGAGCTGACCGTGCCGGGCGCCGAGCGTATCTGGTACGTGGCGGACGCCATGCGCGCCGGCATGAGTGTTGAAGATATCTTCGGCATGACCATGATCGATCCGTGGTTCCTGGTGCAGATGGAAGATCTGATCAAGGACGAAGAGAAGGTCAAGACCCTGGGTCTGACCAGCATCGACCGCGACCTGATGTTCCGTCTCAAGCGCAAGGGCTTCTCCGATCAGCGCCTGGCCAAGCTGCTGGGTGTGACCGAGAAGAGCCTGCGTGCCCATCGTCACAAGCTGGAAGTGTTCCCGGTCTACAAGCGTGTCGACACCTGCGCCGCCGAGTTCGCCACCGATACCGCGTACCTGTACTCGACGTACGAAGAAGAGTGCGAAGCCGCACCATCGGGCCGCGACAAGATCATGATCCTCGGTGGCGGTCCCAACCGTATCGGCCAGGGTATCGAGTTCGACTACTGCTGCGTACACGCGGCACTGGCACTGCGTGACGACGGTTACGAGACCATCATGGTCAACTGCAACCCGGAAACCGTCTCCACCGACTACGACACGTCCGATCGCCTGTACTTCGAACCGGTTACGCTGGAAGACGTACTGGAAATCGTCCGCGTCGAGAAGCCGAAGGGCGTGATCGTCCAGTACGGCGGCCAGACCCCGCTGAAACTGGCCCGTGCCCTGGAAGCCGCCGGCGTGCCGATCATCGGCACCAGCCCTGACGCCATCGACCGTGCCGAAGACCGCGAGCGCTTCCAGCAGATGGTCCAGCGCCTGAACCTGCGTCAGCCGCCAAACGCCACCGTGCGCAGCGAAGACGAAGCGATTCGTGCCGCCGCGAAGATCGGTTACCCGCTGGTGGTGCGTCCGTCCTACGTGTTGGGCGGTCGGGCGATGGAAATCGTCTACGAGGAAGAAGAACTCAAGCGTTACCTGCGTGAAGCGGTCCAGGTGTCCAACGACAGCCCGGTATTGCTCGACCACTTCCTCAACTGCGCCATCGAGATGGACGTGGATGCGGTCTGCGACGGTACCGACGTGGTGATCGGCGCGATCATGCAGCACATCGAGCAGGCCGGTGTTCACTCCGGTGACTCTGCGTGCTCGCTGCCGCCATACTCGCTGCCGGCGCACATCCAGGACGAGATGCGCGAGCAGGTCAAGAAAATGGCCCTGGAACTGGGCGTTGTCGGCCTGATGAACGTGCAGCTGGCCCTGCAGGGCGAAGACATCTACGTCATCGAAGTGAACCCGCGTGCCTCGCGTACCGTGCCTTTCGTGTCGAAATGCATCGGTGTTTCCCTGGCGATGATCGCGGCCCTTGTGATGGCCGGCAAGACCCTGAAGGAACTGGGCTTCACCAAGGAAATCATTCCGAACTTCTACAGCGTGAAAGAGGCGGTGTTCCCGTTCGCCAAATTCCCTGGCGTGGACCCGATCCTCGGCCCTGAGATGAAGTCCACCGGCGAAGTGATGGGCGTCGGCGATACCTTCGGCGAAGCCTTCGCCAAGGCCCAGATGGGTGCCAGCGAAGTGCTGCCGACCGGCGGTACCGCGTTCATCAGCGTACGCGACGACGACAAGCCGCTGGTTGCAGGCGTGGCCCGTGATCTGATCAACTTGGGCTTCGAAGTGGTTGCCACCGCCGGTACCGCCAAGCTGATCGAAGCCGCGGGCCTGAAAGTGCGCCGGGTCAACAAGGTGACCGAAGGTCGTCCGCACGTCGTCGACATGATCAAGAATGACGAAGTCACCCTGATCATCAACACGACCGAAGGGCGCCAGTCGATTGCCGACTCGTACTCCATTCGTCGTAACGCGCTGCAGCACAAGATCTACTGCACAACCACCATTGCTGCTGGCGAAGCCATCTGCGAAGCGCTCAAGTTCGGTCCGGAGAAGACCGTGCGTCGCTTGCAGGATCTACACGCAGGATTGAAGGCATGAGCATAACCAAGTACCCAATGACCGTGCAGGGCGCCAAGGCCCTGGAAGAGGAGCACGCCCACCTGACCAAGGTCGTCCGTCCGAAGCTGAGCCAGGACATCGGCACGGCCCGCGAGCTGGGCGACCTGAAGGAAAACGCCGAATACCATGCTGCCCGCGAGCAGCAGGGTATGGTCGAGGCGCGGATCCGTGATATCGAAGGCCGCATGCAGAATGCGGTGATCATCGATGTCACGACCATCCCGCATACCGGCAAGGTGATTTTCGGCACCACGGTCGAGATCGCCAACGTCGAAACCGACGAAAGCGTGACCTACCACATCGTCGGTGAGGATGAGGCTGATATCAAGCTGGGCAAGATTTCGGTGGGTTCGCCCATCGCTCGCGCCCTGATCGCCAAGGAAGAAGGCGATGTCGTGACCGTCAAGACGCCCGGTGGCGTGATCGAGTACGAGATTGTCGAAGTCCGCCATATCTGAACGGCGGCGCCCGCTGCGTGCGGGCGCCATGCTCTGGCAGCTGGCCCAGATGCTCTGGGTCGGCGGCCTGTGGTTGTTGCATGTGGGGCTGTTGCCGGTTTTGGCGCAGATCGGCCTGGCACCGCTGCTGATCGACGAGATCGGCGGCCTGCTGGGCTCTTTATTGGTGGGATTTGCAGCGGTCTGCGTGATCGTGCAGGTCCTGGTGCTGGTCCAGGCCAAGGGGCGGGCAAGCCTGTGGCGCGATATTCGCGGGCAGTTGCTGCTGATGGCGTTGTATGCGTGCGGGATGTATCTTGCGGTGCGCCACTGGCAGCCGGAGGCGTTGCGCTGGCAGCTGTTCAGTTATCTGGTGCTTGGCCTGTCCGGCCTGGTGCTGGTGCTGCAGCCGGTTCCCGGCGAGAGTGGCAGGGCACGCGAAGCGTACCCTTGACCCTTGTCTACATCACTTGAAACGGTGAACGTTCGACAGTTGCTTGTTGACACTGAAATTCTTGCGATAAACCAGTGCCATCTTGCCGATGACCTGTACCAGGTCCGCCTTGCCGACCTTGCACAGCTCGGCGATGTTCGCCAGGCGCGCTTCGCGATCGAGGATATTGAGCTTGATCTTGATCAGCTCGTGATCGCTCAATGCGCGTTCGAGTTCGGCTAACACACCTTCAGTCAAACCGTTGTCAGCCACAGTCAATACTGGTTTCAGATGGTGGCCAATGGATTTGTACTGTTTCTTCTGCTCTTGAGTGAGCGGCATAATCTGACCCCTGCGTCTGATCTTGTAAAAAGCGGCGGCCAGTTTACCCGAGCGAGTCCGGGACCGCCCAGTTAATCGCGATTCGACAATTTTTTCGAGGTGCCCCGTGGCCCGTTCCAAGACTAGCCTTAACTGGCTGAAAGAACATTTCAACGACCCGTTCGTCAAGATGGCACAGAAAGACGGGTACCGCTCCCGTGCCAGCTACAAGCTGCTGGAAATCCAGGAGAAGGACCGGATCATCCGTCCGGGCATGAGCGTGATCGACCTCGGCGCCGCGCCGGGTGGCTGGTCCCAGGTGACCAGTCGTCTGATTGGCGGGCAGGGTCGACTGATCGCTTCCGATATCCTCGATATGGACAGCATCCCCGATGTGACCTTCATCAAGGGCGACTTTACCGAGGACTCGGTGCTGGCGCAGATCCTCGAAGCTGTCGGAAATTCCGAGGTTGACCTTGTGATTTCCGATATGGCCCCCAATATGAGTGGTACGCCCGAAGTGGATATGCCGCGCTCGATGTTCCTCTGCGAGCTGGCACTCGATCTGGCCGGGCGCGTATTGCGTCCCGGTGGTGATTTTCTGATCAAGGTTTTCCAGGGCGAAGGCTTCGACGAGTACCACAAGAACTTCCGCAAGCAGTTCGACAAGGTGCAGACGCGCAAGCCGGCATCATCCCGCGATCGGTCCCGCGAGCAGTACCTGCTGGGTCGTGGTTTCCGCGGGCGCACCGAGTAAAACGGGGTTTTTGACCGGGGCGATAGGAATTTCGCATTTCGCCTCGTGAACATAAGCGAATATTGTGTAGTCAATGTTTCACAAAGGGTTACAGACGGCGCCTGCGAAGCTGTAGGTAATGTAGTAAGTTATGCCGGTGAATATCATGCGAAGCGCGCGCCACAAGCGGAGCTAGCTTCAGAGGGTAGTTAATTGAACGATATGGCAAAGAATCTGATCCTGTGGTTGATCATCGCGGCTGTCCTGGTGACGGTGATGAACAACTTCTCCAGCCCTAACGAGCCACAGACCCTCAACTATTCCGACTTCATCCAGCAGGTCAAGGATGGCAAGGTCGAACGCGTTGCCGTGGACGGTTACGTGATCACCGGCAAGCGCAACGATGGCGACAGCTTCAAGACCATCCGCCCGGCGATCCAGGACAACGGCCTGATCGGCGACCTGGTGGACAACCATGTCGTGGTCGAAGGCAAGCAGCCTGAGCAGCAGAGCATCTGGACCCAGTTGCTGGTAGCCAGTTTCCCGATCCTGGTGATCATCGCGGTGTTCATGTTCTTCATGCGCCAGATGCAGGGCGGTGCGGGCGGCAAGGGTGGCCCGATGAGTTTCGGCAAGAGCAAGGCGCGCCTGCTCTCCGAAGACCAGGTGAAGACCACCCTGGCTGACGTTGCCGGTTGCGACGAAGCCAAGGAAGAAGTGGGCGAGCTGGTCGAGTTCCTGCGTGATCCGGGCAAGTTCCAGCGCCTGGGCGGTCGTATCCCGCGCGGTGTGCTGATGGTCGGTCCTCCGGGTACCGGCAAGACCTTGCTGGCCAAGGCCATCGCCGGTGAGGCGAAAGTGCCGTTCTTCACCATTTCCGGTTCCGATTTCGTCGAGATGTTCGTCGGTGTCGGTGCCAGCCGCGTTCGCGATATGTTCGAGCAGGCCAAGAAGCACGCGCCTTGCATCATCTTCATCGACGAAATCGACGCAGTCGGTCGTCACCGTGGTGCCGGCATGGGCGGCGGTCATGACGAGCGTGAGCAGACCCTCAACCAGTTGCTGGTGGAGATGGACGGTTTCGAAATGAATGATGGCATCATCGTCATTGCCGCGACCAACCGTCCCGACGTGCTTGACCCGGCGCTGCTGCGTCCAGGCCGTTTCGACCGTCAGGTGGTGGTCGGCCTGCCGGATATCCGTGGTCGCGAGCAGATTCTCAAGGTGCACATGCGCAAGGTGCCAATGGGTGACGACGTCGCTCCGGCGGTGATTGCCCGTGGTACCCCGGGTTTCTCCGGTGCCGACCTGGCCAACCTGGTCAACGAGGCTTCGCTGTTCGCTGCCCGTACCGGCAAGCGCATCGTCGAAATGAAGGAATTCGAGCTAGCCAAGGACAAGATCATGATGGGCGCCGAGCGCAAATCCATGGTCATGTCCGAGAAGGAAAAACAGAACACCGCCTACCACGAAGCCGGTCATGCGATCGTCGGACGGGTAGTGCCCGAGCATGATCCGGTCTACAAGGTCTCGATCATCCCGCGCGGTCGTGCGCTGGGTGTGACCATGTTCCTGCCGGAAGAGGATCGCTACAGCCTGTCCAAGCGTGCCCTGATCAGCCAGATCTGCTCGCTGTACGGCGGCCGTATCGCCGAAGAGATGACCCTGGGCTTCGACGGTGTCACCACCGGTGCTTCCAACGACATCATGCGTGCCAGCCAGATTGCGCGGAACATGGTCACCAAGTGGGGCCTGTCCGAGAAGCTCGGTCCGTTGATGTATGCCGAGGAAGACCAGGAAGTGTTCCTGGGTCGTGGCGGCGGTGGCCAGAATGCCAGTTTCTCGGGCGAAACGGCCAAGCTGATCGACTCCGAAGTGCGCAGCATCATTGACCAGTGCTACGGCACGGCCAAGCAGATCCTCACCGATAACCGCGACAAGCTCGACGCCATGGCCGATGCGCTGATGAAGTACGAGACCATCGATGCCGAGCAGATCGACGACATCATGGCCGGTCGCCCGCCACGCGAGCCGCGTGACTGGGAAGGTGGTTCGGGTACTTCGGGCACTCCGCCCGTGGTGCAGAACGAGCGTCCCGAGACGCCGATCGGTGGCCCTGCGGCTGATCACTAAGGTTTGAAATGATTTCTGCTCAGTCCTCGACCCGGTTGCCTTGCGGCAACCGGGTTCTTGATTTGGCCCGGACGCATGTCATGGGCATTCTCAACGTCACTCCCGATTCCTTTTCCGATGGCGGGCGCTTCAGCCAGCTGGATGCGGCATTGCGACATGCCGAGGGCATGGTGCAGGCCGGCGCGACGCTGATCGATGTCGGCGGCGAATCGACCCGGCCCGGGGCGCGTGCGGTATCGCCCCTGGAAGAGCTGGAGCGGGTGGCGCCGATTGTCGAGCGCATCCATCGTGAGCTGGATGTGGTCATTTCGGTCGATACCTCGACGCCCTCGGTGATGCGCGAAACGGCGCGTCTCGGTGCGGGGCTGATCAACGATGTGCGTGCCCTGCGGCGCGATGGCGCGCTGGATGCGGCGGCGGCAACCGGGTTGCCGGTGTGCCTGATGCATATGCTCGGCGAGCCGGGCGACATGCAGGACAACCCGCACTACGACAACGTCACCGAAGAGGTGCGGGCCTTCCTGGTCGAGCGCATGCGTCAGTGCGAGGCGGCGGGGATTCCGGCCGAGCGGGTCATCCTTGACCCGGGATTCGGCTTTGCCAAGAATCTGCAGCACAACCTGAGCCTGTTCAAGCATATGGAGGCCCTGCACGTACTGGGGCGGCCACTGTTGGTTGGCGTCTCGCGAAAGAGCATGATAGGCCAGGCCCTCGGGCGTCCGGTAGGCGAGCGCCTGTACGGCGGCCTGGCGCTGGCGGCGCTGGCGATGAGCAAGGGAGCACGGATTCTGCGAGTGCACGATGTGGCCGAGACGGTCGACGTCGTCAGCATGATCGCTGCCGTTGAAGCTGCTGAATAAGAATGATGGAGCACTTATGAAAAAGAAATATTTCGGCACCGACGGTATTCGCGGTCGCGTCGGGCAATACCCGATCACCCCTGATTTCATGCTCAAGCTGGGCTGGGCTGCCGGCATGGCGTTCCGCAAGCTGGGCACCTGCCGCGTACTGGTCGGCAAGGACACGCGTATCTCCGGCTACATGTTCGAGTCCGCCCTGGAAGCCGGCCTGTCGGCCGCGGGCGCCGATGTGATGCTGCTGGGGCCGATGCCGACGCCGGCCATCGCCTACCTGACACGGACTTTCCACGCCGAGGCGGGGATTGTCATCAGTGCTTCGCACAACCCCCATGACGACAACGGCATCAAGTTCTTCTCCGGTGAAGGCACCAAGTTGCCGGATGAGGTCGAGCTGATGATCGAGGAATTGCTCGATGCGCCGATGACCGTGGTCGATTCGGAAAAGCTCGGCAAGGTTTCGCGGATCAATGACGCGGCCGGTCGTTATATCGAATTCTGCAAGAGCAGTGTGCCGACCGGGACCAACCTGGCGGGCCTGAAGATCGTGCTCGACTGTGCCCACGGCGCCACCTACAAGGTCGCTCCGAGCGTGTTTCGCGAGCTGGGGGCCGAGGTCGTCGCCTTGTCCGCGCAGCCCAACGGGCTGAACATCAATGACAATTGCGGTTCGACCCATATCAAGCCGCTGCAGGCTGCGGTGCTGGCCGAGAAGGCGGACCTGGGCATTGCCTTCGATGGCGATGGCGACCGGGTGCTGATGGTCGATCACACCGGTGCCGTGGTCGATGGTGACGAACTGGTGTTCATCATTGCCCGGGATCTCGCCGAGCGTAATAAATTGAATGGTGGCGTGGTCGGCACCCTGATGAGCAACCTGGGGCTCGAGCTGGCGCTCAAGGAGCTGGATATCCCGTTCGTGCGCGCCAATGTCGGTGACCGTTACGTGATCGCCGAGCTGCTCGAGCGCAACTGGCTGATAGGCGGTGAAAACTCCGGACACATCCTCTGCCTGAACAACACGACCACTGGTGATGCGATCATCGCGGCCCTGCAGGCCTTGCTGGCGGTGCGGCGTCGTGGCGAAAGCCTGGCCCAGGCGCGCGAGGCGCTGCGCAAATGCCCGCAGGTGCTGCTCAACGTCCGTTTCGGCGGTGGCGTCGATCCGGTCAGGCATCCCGAGGTGGTGGCAGCTTGCGAGCGCGTGACCGAGGCCATGCAGGGCCGTGGGCGCGTGCTGTTGCGCAAGTCGGGCACCGAGCCGCTGGTGCGCGTGATGGTCGAAGGCGAAGACGAAGTTTCGGTTCGTGGCCATGCCGAAGCTCTGGCAAAACTGGTTGCTGAAGTTTGCGCCTGAATTCGGCTTGCCAGTGATGATCTGGTTGGGTAACATCTGCGCCCACTTTGACCTGCGAGGTACAGCATGCGTCGTCCATTGGTAGCTGGTAACTGGAAGATGCACGGTACCCGCGCCAGCGTCGCTGAGCTGATCAAGGGCCTGCGCAACCTGGCCTTGCCGAGCGGTGTTGATATCGCGGTATTCCCGCCTTGCCTGCATATCAATCAAGTGATTGATGGCTTGAAAGGCAAGTCGATCTCGGTCGGTGCGCAGAACTCTGCGATGGAATCCATGCAGGGCGCCCTGACCGGAGAGATTGCACCGAGCCAGTTGGTCGATGCGGGTTGCTCCCTGGTACTGGTGGGGCACTCCGAGCGTCGCCTGATCATGGGCGAGACGGATCGCACCCTGAATCGCAAGTTCGCGGCAGCGCAGGCTTGTGGTTTGATCCCGGTGCTCTGTGTAGGGGAAACCCAGGAGCAGCGTGAAGCCGGCAAGACGATGGAAGTGGTTTCGCGTCAGTTGGGCAGTATCATCGAAGAGCTGGGTGTCGGTGCTTTTTCCAAGGCTGTCATCGCTTACGAGCCAGTCTGGGCCATTGGCACCGGGCTGACAGCTTCGCCGCAACAAGCGCAGGATGTGCACGCCGCCATTCGCGCGCAGTTGGCGGCAGAGAATTCTGAGGTCGCACAAGGTGTGCGGCTTCTATACGGCGGCAGCGTGAAGGCGGCCAATGCGGTCGAACTGTTCGGCATGCCGGATATCGATGGGGGCTCATTGGTGGAGCGTCCCTGAATGCAGATGAGTTCGGTGCGATCTGTCGCGCCGCGGGAAACTGAAAAAATGCTGGAAACAGTCGTAGTCGTTCTTCATCTGTTGGGTGCGCTGGGCGTTGTTGCCCTGGTATTGCTGCAACAGGGTAAAGGTGCGGACGCTGGTGCGTCTTTCGGAGCAGGTGCTTCAAATACTGTGTTCGGAAGCCAAGGTTCCTCTACCTTTCTTAGTAAGTTTACTGCTATACTTGCCGCAGCTTTTTTCATAACCAGCTTAGGGTTAGGTTACTTTGCTAAAGAGAAAGCTCACCAGCTGACTCAAGTAGGTTTGCCAAGCCCGGCGGTGTTGGAAGCGCCAAAGCAAAAACCGGCATCTGACGATGTACCGGTGCTCCAGGAGCAAAAGTCGGCTACTCCAGCGACTGACGTACCTCCAGCTCCTGAGCAGAAGTAAAACGGGTTTCATGCTGTAAACGTTGTATTGCCGAGGTGGTGGAATTGGTAGACACGCAACCTTGAGGTGGTTGTGCCCATAGGGTGTAGGGGTTCGAGTCCCCTTCTCGGTACCAATTATCAGGAGAGCCCGCTGTTGCGGGCTTTCTTGTAGGTGGAAGGTTACATTGACCCTGTAAGGGATCGGTCGTATACTTCCGCCCCAGCTTTGTCGCGGGGTGGAGCAGTCTGGTAGCTCGTCGGGCTCATAACCCGAAGGTCGTCGGTTCAAATCCGGCCCCCGCAACCAGTTTTAGCGGAGCCCCTTTTCAGGGGCTTTTTGTTAGCTGGACACTTTATGACGCCGCTGTTCGACGGCGTTTCAGGGATGGGCGATTCGCCCATTTTTTGTTTATTTCAATAGCATGCACATACATGCACGAGGGGGTTCAGGTGTCGAGCAAGCTAGAACAGTTGCAGGCCTTGTTGGCCCCGGTGGTCGTGGCCCTTGGCTATGAATGCTGGGGTATCGAGTTTTCAGCTCAAGGCCGCCATTCCGTGTTGCGCGTTTATATCGATAAAGAAGGCGGTGTGCTGGTGGATGACTGCGCCATTGTCAGCCGCCAGATCAGTGGCGTGCTGGATGTCGAAGATCCGATCACCACTGAATACACCCTTGAAGTTTCCTCTCCTGGCATGGAACGCCCGCTGTTCACCCTTGAACAGTTTGCCTCGCATGCCGGCGAACAAGTGAAAATAAGGTTGCGCTCGCCTTTTGAAGGTCGACGTAATTTTCAGGGCCTTCTGCGCGGAGTGGAAGAGCAGGACATCGTGGTGCAGGTAGAAGAGCACGAGTTCCTGTTGCCGATCGATTTGATCGACAAGGCCAACATTATTCCCAGTTTTGACTGAGACGCGGATCCCGCGGATCCAATGGCTTGCGAAAGGCGAGGCGTACGATGAGCAAAGAAGTATTGCTGGTTGTTGAGTCGGTATCCAATGAAAAGGGTGTACCGGCAAGCGTGATTTTTGAAGCACTGGAAGTGGCCCTGGCCACGGCTACCAAAAAACGCTTTGAAGACGAAGTTGACCTGCGTGTGGAAATCAATCGCCACACCGGTGCCTATGAGACTTTCCGTCGCTGGACTGTCGTCGAGGAAGCCGATCTTGACGATCCGGCTGTGGAAACCTGGCCGAGCAAGGTCGCGTTGACCCATCCTGGCGCACAAGTCGGCGATGTTGTTGAAGAAAAGATCGAGTCCATCGAGTTTGGTCGCATCGCTGCTCAGACCGCCAAGCAAGTCATCGTGCAGAAAGTCCGCGAGGCCGAGCGTGCTCAGGTCGTCGACGCCTATCGCGAGCGCCTGGGTGAAATCATCTCCGGCACCGTGAAGAAGGTCACCCGCGACAACGTCATCGTTGACCTGGGTAACAACGCCGAAGCACTGCTGGCTCGTGAAGACATCATTTCCCGCGAGACTTTCCGCGTCGGTGTACGGGTTCGTGCACTGCTCAAGGAAATCCGCACCGAAAACCGCGGCCCGCAGCTGATCCTGTCGCGTACCGCGCCGGAAATGCTGATCGAACTGTTCCGTATCGAAGTGCCGGAGATCGCCGAAGGGCTGATCGAAGTCATGGCCGCCTCCCGTGATCCGGGTTCGCGTGCCAAGATCGCCGTTCGCTCCAAGGACAAGCGCATCGACCCGCAGGGCGCGTGCATCGGCATGCGTGGTTCGCGCGTCCAGGCCGTGTCCGGCGAGTTGGGTGGCGAGCGTGTGGATATCGTCCTGTGGGACGACAACCCGGCGCAGTTCGTGATCAACGCCATGTCGCCGGCCGAAGTCGCGGCAATTATCGTTGACGAGGATGCCCATGCCATGGACATCGCCGTCGGCGCAGACAATCTGGCTCAGGCCATTGGTCGCGGCGGTCAGAACGTGCGTCTGGCCAGCCAGCTGACTGGCTGGACCCTGAACGTGATGACCGAATCGGACATCCAGGCTAAGCAACAGGCAGAAACCGGTGACATCCTGCGCAACTTCATCGACGAGCTGGAAGTCGACGAAGAGCTGGCACAGGTGCTGGTCGATGAAGGTTTCACCAGCCTGGAAGAGATTGCCTACGTACCGTTGGAAGAAATGCTCAACATCGACGGCTTTGACGAAGACATCGTCAACGAGCTTCGCGCTCGTGCCAAGGATCGCTTGTTGACTAAAGCCATCGCTACTGAGGAAAAGCTGGCAGACGCCCATCCGGCCGAAGACCTGCTCTCGCTTGAGGGTATGGACAAGGATTTGGCGATGGAACTGGCGGTGCGCGGCGTAATTACCCGCGAAGACCTGGCCGAGCAGTCTATTGACGATCTGCTCGACATCGACGGCATCGACGACGATCGTGCCGGCAAGTTGATCATGGCCGCCCGAGCCCACTGGTTCGAGTAATTAGGCGCGGCCTGAGGAGAGAAGTGCATGACGCAAGTCACGGTGAAACAACTGGCCGATGAGGTCAAAACACCGGTAGAGCGCCTGTTGCAGCAGATGCGTGAGGCAGGTCTGCCGCACACCGCCGCCGATGAAGGTGTGAGCGATAGTGAGAAGCAGTCTTTGCTGACTCACTTGAAGAGCAGCCACAAGGCGAAAGTGGAAGAACCGCGCAAGATCACTCTGCAGCGCAAAACCACCAGCACCCTGCGTGTCGCGGGTAGCAAGAGCATCAGCGTTGAAGTACGCAAGAAGAAAGTCTTCGTGCAACGCAGCCCTGAAGAAATCGAAGCCGAGCGCAAGCGCGAGCTGGAAGAACGTCGTGCCGTAGAAAATGCGGCCCGCCAGAAGGCTGAAGAAGAAGCCAAGCGTCGCGCCGAAGAAGAAGCGCGTCACCAGCCTGCTGCTGCTCCGGTTGCCGCACCTTCGGTTGAAGCGGTTGCCGCTCCGGCCGTGGCTGCCGAACCTGTGCGTGAGGCCCCGGTTGCCGCTCCTGCACCGGTTGCCGATACCCGCAAGCGTGAAGAACCACGCCGTCCGGACAAGCCTCGCGCCGACGATAGCAATCGTCGTAGCGGCAGTGGCGATGGCGAGCGCAAGAATGCTCCGCATCGCGCTTCGGTCAAGGAAAAGGCTCCGGCGCCACGCGTGGCGCCGCGCACTACCGACGAAGAGAGCGACGGTTTCCGTCGTGGCGGTCGCGGCAAGGCCAAGCTGAAGAAACGCAACGCCCACGGTTTCCAGAGCCCAACCGGCCCTATCGTGCGTGAAGTGAAGATCGGCGAGACCATCACTGTCGGCGATCTCGCCCAGCAGATGTCGGTCAAGGCTGCTGAAATCATCAAGTTCATGTTCAAGCTGGGTACCCCGGCCACCATCAACCAGGTACTGGACCAGGAAACTGCCCAGCTGGTTGCTGAAGAACTGGGCCACAAGGTGACCCTGGTCAGCGACACCGCCCTGGAAGATTCCCTGGCCGAGTCGCTGAAGTTCGAAGGCGAGGCGTTCTCCCGTGCACCGGTCGTGACCGTCATGGGCCACGTCGACCACGGCAAGACTTCCCTGCTCGACTATATCCGTCGTGCCAAGGTAGCGGCTGGCGAAGCCGGCGGCATCACCCAGCACATCGGTGCGTACCACGTTGAAACCGAACGCGGCATGGTCACCTTCCTCGACACCCCGGGTCACGCGGCGTTTACCGCCATGCGTGCCCGTGGTGCCAAGGCGACCGACATCGTGATCCTGGTGGTTGCGGCGGACGACGGCGTGATGCCGCAGACCATCGAAGCCGTCCAGCACGCAGTCGCGGCCGGTGTTCCACTGGTGGTCGCGGTGAACAAGATCGACAAGCCGGGTGCCGACCTCGATCGCATCCGTAGCGAACTGTCGGTTCACGGCGTGACCTCGGAAGAGTGGGGCGGTGATACGCCGTTCGTTCCGGTTTCGGCGAAAGTCGGTACTGGCGTCGACGAACTGCTCGAAGCCGTTCTGCTGCAAGCCGAAGTCCTGGAACTCAAGGCAACGCCTTCGGCTCCTGGTCGTGGCGTCGTGGTTGAATCGCGTCTGGACAAGGGCCGTGGCCCGGTGGCCACCGTGCTGGTTCAAGACGGTACCCTGCGCCAGGGCGACATGGTCCTGGTCGGTTCGAACTATGGCCGTGTACGTGCCATGCTCGACGAGAACGGCAAGCCGATCAAGGAAGCCGGTCCTTCCATTCCGGTCGAGATCCTCGGCCTGGACGGTACCCCGGACGCTGGCGACGAGATGAGCGTGGTGGCCGACGAGAAGAAAGCCCGTGAAGTGGCTCTGTTCCGTCAAGGCAAGTTCCGCGAAGTCAAACTGGCTCGCGCCCATGCCGGCAAGCTGGAAAACATCTTCGAGAACATGGGCCAGGAAGAGAAGAAGACGCTCAACATCGTCCTCAAATCCGACGTCCGTGGTTCGTTGGAAGCACTGCAAGGTGCGCTCAACGGCTTGGGTAACGATGAAGTGCAAGTGCGCGTCGTCGGTGGCGGTGTCGGTGGTATCACCGAGTCCGACGCCAACTTGGCACTGGCCTCCAACGCTGTACTGTTCGGCTTCAACGTGCGTGCCGATGCTGGCGCACGGAAGATCGTCGAGCAGGAAGGCCTGGACATGCGTTACTACAACGTGATCTACGACATCATCGAAGACGTCAAGAAAGCGTTGACCGGTATGCTGGGCAGCGACGTCCGGGAGAACATCCTGGGCGTGGCCGAAGTCCGCGACGTGTTCCGCTCGCCGAAATTCGGCGCGATCGCCGGCTGCATGGTGATCGAAGGTACCGTGCACCGTAACCGTCCGATCCGCGTACTGCGTGAAGACATCGTGATCTTCGAAGGCGAGCTGGAATCCCTGCGCCGCTTCAAGGATGACGCTTCCGAAGTGCGTGCCGGCATGGAGTGCGGTATCGGCGTGAAGAGCTACAACGACGTCAAGGTCGGTGACAAGATCGAAGTCTTCGAGAAGGTTCAGGTTGCTCGCAGCCTCTGACTCGCACACTTCAAGAGCCATGATGGCCCGCCGCAGTTCGCTGCGCGGGTCGTCAGCCGGACTCTAAACGCAACGCCCGGTCCGGCTTCTGCCAGGCCGGGCGTTTGCCGCTTTCAGACCACACGGGTTTCACCGTGGGGCAGTAACAGGTAACAAGACATGGCAAAAGAATACAGCCGTACCCAACGTATCGGCGATCAGATGCAGCGTGAGCTGGCACAGCTGATCCGTCGTGAAGTCAAGGACCCGCGCGTCGGCCTGGTCACCATCACCGCTGTCGACGTCAGCCGTGACGTCGGCCACGCGAAGATCTTCATCACCGTGATGGGCCAGGACAACCCGGACGATATCGCCCAGAGCATCAAGGTGCTCAACTCGGCGGCAGGCTTCCTGCGCATGCAGTTGGCCCGCGAGATGAAGCTGCGCAGCGTGCCGCAGTTGCACTTCCACTACGACGAAAGCGTCGTGCGGGGTGCGCACCTGTCGGCGTTGATCGAGCGTGCCGTGGCCGAAGACAGCCAGCATGTCGGCGATGCGACGCCAGAAGGCAACCTTCCAGCAGACGGCCGGGAGTAAGCGGTGGCTCAGGTCAAACGTATCCGTCGTAACGTCAGTGGCATCATCCTGCTCGACAAGCCGCTGGGGTTTACCTCCAATGCGGCACTGCAGAAGGTTCGCTGGTTGCTCAACGCCGAGAAGGCCGGTCACACCGGCAGCCTCGACCCGTTGGCCACCGGCGTGCTGCCGTTGTGCTTCGGCGAGGCGACCAAGTTCTCGCAATACCTGCTCGATTCCGACAAGGGTTACGAAACCCTGATGCAACTGGGCAAGACCACCACCACCGCGGACGCCGAAGGCGAGGTTTTGCAGACACGCCCGGTGACCGTTGGTCGTGCCGATATCGAAGCGGTCCTGCCGGATTTTCGTGGGAAAATCAGTCAGATACCGCCGATGTACTCGGCACTCAAGCGTGACGGACAGCCGCTTTACAAGTTGGCCCGTGCGGGGGAAGTAGTGGAGCGCGAACCGCGTTCTGTTACTATTGCGCGCTTGGAATTGCTGGCCAGCGAAGGCGATACTGCCCGACTGGCGGTGGACTGCAGCAAGGGGACCTATATTCGTACCCTGGTTGAGGACATCGGTGAGAAGCTTGGCTGTGGCGCATACGTTGCTGAACTGCGACGGACCCAGGCCGGACCTTTCACCCTGGCGCAGACGGTCACGCTCGAAGAGCTGGAAGCGGTGCATGCCGAAGGTGGCAACGAGGCGGTCGACCGCTTCCTGATGCCATCCGACAGTGGCCTGCTGGACTGGCCGCTGCTGCAGTTCTCGGAACACAGTGCGTTCTACTGGCTCAACGGCCAGCCGGTACGTGCCCCGGACGCGCCGAAGTTCGGCATGGTACGGGTGCAGGATCACAACGGTCGCTTTATCGGTATCGGTGAAGTGAGCGAAGACGGGCGGATCGCGCCGCGTCGACTAATTCGGTCAGAATGACCGGAACCAGCCCGTGTCACAGCGGGCTGGCGAGGGTGGCTGTCAACAGGCACGGTCACTACTCATTTATAGATACAGGGATTTGTCCCTGGCCTGTTGAAACTGTTTTCCTGAAACAGTTTCCTGATAAAAGGATTGCCTCATGGCTCTCAGCGTTGAAGAAAAAGCTCAAATCGTTACCGACTACCAGCAAGCTGTTGGTGATACTGGTTCGCCAGAAGTGCAGGTTGCACTGCTGACCGCCAACATCAACAAACTGCAAGGTCACTTCAAGGCCAACGGTAAAGATCACCACTCCCGTCGTGGTCTGATCCGCATGGTTAACCAGCGTCGTAAGCTGCTGGACTACCTGAAAGGCAAGGACGTGAGCCGTTACAGCGCTCTGATCGGTCGCCTGGGTCTGCGTCGCTAATCAGCGATTGCGCTATGAGGTTGGTTGTTTGCTGTGTGTCAGCGGGTTTCCGCGAGCACATGGCAAGCTCCCAGCCTCTAGTTTTATCTGAACACCTGCTTTACCCGAAGAGAGCACCTGAAGGCTGCACCCGGACAATGACAGTCGGGCCGATCCCCGGCGTTGCCCAAGAATTTCGCAAGAAGACAAGTTCCCCAAGAGCCACAAAAGAAGGTAGGACACCGTGAACCCGGTAATCAAAAAATTCCAGTTCGGTCAGTCGACCGTTACCCTCGAGACTGGCCGTATCGCCCGTCAGGCCTCCGGCGCAGTGCTGGTCACCGTTGACGACGACGTCAGCGTATTGGTGACCGTTGTCGGTGCCAAGCAAGCGGATCCGGGCAAGGGCTTCTTCCCTCTGTCCGTGCACTACCAGGAAAAGACCTACGCTGCCGGCAAGATCCCTGGCGGCTTCTTCAAGCGTGAAGGCCGTCCTTCCGAAAAAGAAACCCTGACTTCGCGTCTGATCGACCGTCCGATCCGCCCGCTGTTCCCTGAAGGTTTCATGAACGAAGTGCAGGTTGTCTGCACCGTCGTCTCCACCAGCAAGAAGACCGATCCGGACATCGCCGCGATGATCGGTACCTCGGCGGCCCTGGCCATCTCCGGTATTCCTTTCGACGGCCCGATCGGCGCCGCTCGCGTAGCCTTCCACGAAAGCACCGGCTACCTGCTGAACCCGACTTACGAACAACTGAAAGCCTCGAGCCTGGACATGGTCGTGGCCGGTACTTCGGAAGCCGTACTGATGGTTGAATCGGAAGCCAAGGAGCTGACCGAAGACCAGATGCTGGGCGCCGTACTGTTCGCCCACGACGAATTCCAGGCCGTTATCCAGGCCGTGAAAGAGCTGGCCGCCGAAGCTGCCAAGCCAACCTGGACCTGGGCTGCCGCCCCTGAAGCCACCGCACTGCTGGGCGCTATCCGCGCCGAGTTCGGTGAAGCGATCTCCCAGGCCTACACCATCACCGTCAAGGCCGACCGCTACGCTCGCCTGGGCGAGCTGAAAGACCAGGTGGTTGCCAAGCTGTCGGGCGAAGAAGGCCAGCCTTCCGCGAGCGACGTCAAGGCCGCCTTCGGTGAAATCGAATACCGCACCGTTCGCGAAAACATCGTCAACGGCAAGCCACGTATCGATGGTCGTGACACCCGCACCGTACGTCCTCTGAACATCGAAGTCGGTGTTCTGCCGAAGACCCACGGTTCGGCCCTGTTCACCCGTGGCGAAACCCAGGCCCTGGTTGTCGCTACACTGGGCACCGCCCGTGACGCACAGCTGCTGGATACCCTGGAAGGCGAGAAAAAAGACCCCTTCATGCTGCACTACAACTTCCCTCCGTTCTCGGTGGGCGAGTGTGGTCGCATGGGCGGTGCAGGTCGTCGTGAAATCGGTCACGGTCGTCTGGCCCGTCGTTCGGTCCAGGCCATGCTGCCGGATGCCGCCGAGTTCCCGTACACCATCCGCGTGGTATCGGAAATCACCGAATCCAACGGTTCGAGCTCCATGGCTTCGGTCTGTGGCGCTTCCCTGGCTCTGATGGATGCCGGCGTGCCGATGAAGGCACCGGTTGCCGGTATCGCCATGGGCCTGGTCAAAGAGGGCGAGAAATTCGCCGTCCTGACCGACATCCTGGGTGACGAAGACCACCTGGGCGACATGGACTTCAAGGTAGCCGGTACCGCCAAGGGCGTCACCGCGCTGCAGATGGACATCAAGATCAAGGGCATCACCGAAGAGATCATGGAAATCGCCCTGGGCCAAGCCCTGGAAGCGCGCCTGAACATCCTCGGCCAGATGAACCAGATCATTGGCCAGTCGCGTACCGAGCTGTCGGAAAACGCACCGACCATGATCGCGATGAAAATCGACACCGACAAGATCCGTGACGTCATCGGTAAAGGCGGCGCGACCATCCGTGCGATCTGCGAGGAAACCAAGGCTTCGATCGATATCGAAGACGACGGTTCGATCAAGATCTTCGGCGAAACCAAGGAAGCGGCCGAGGCTGCGCGCCAGCGCGTCCTGAGCATCACCGCCGAGGCCGAGATCGGCAAGATCTACGTCGGCAAGGTCGAGCGCATCGTCGACTTCGGTGCGTTCGTCAACATCCTGCCGGGCAAGGACGGTCTGGTGCACATCTCCATGCTGAGCGACGCTCGCGTAGAGAAAGTGACCGACATCCTGAAGGAAGGCCAGGAAGTTGAAGTCCTGGTACTGGACGTGGACAACCGCGGCCGTATCAAGCTGTCCATCAAGGACGTTGCTGCAGCCAAGGCGTCGGGCGTTTAATCAGCCCAGCGCTTCCAGCTGAAAAAGGGACCCTGCGGGGTCCTTTTTTATGGGCGACGAAAAATGCCGGTATTTCAGCGGCTTGCTGGCAGATAAACGCTGCAACTTGCATGCAGCCAAGAGCGCCGGTCATGCAATCTGCACGATTCCGTTTTTGCTGAATATTTATAACTAATTGAATTTAAAGGGTTTTATTTGAGGTCGTGGGTTGGCACAGCGACTGCAACTCTATAGGTAACCCTGCTGCCAGGACACGGCGCAGACTTTCCAGAAGAACAGGAGTTACTCGTATGAAAAAGTTCGCTATCGCTACTGCAGCTGCCACCGCCCTGACCCTGACTCTGGCCAACGCTGCCTTTGCAGCCGAGCAGACCCAGGCCTCCAAGCCAATGGTGATCGCCGCCGGTGAAGTTACCAAGGCCAAGCAAGAGACTTCCGATACCTGGATCACCACCAAAGTCAAAGCCGATCTGCTCACCGAGAAAGGCATTCCGGGCTCCGACATCAAGGTTGAAACCGCCAACGGCGTGGTTTCCCTCTCCTCGGAGAAGCACGTGACCGCGGCACAGAAGGAAACCGCAGTGCATATTGCCAAGAACATCAAAGGGGTCAAGAACGTAACAGCTGAAGCCCTGAAAACCGAATAACGCCTTTGGATGACGCTGGAACCGGCACGAGGGAACAACGGCTGAGCCAGTCGTACATCCGTTGAGCCCAGAGGTTCATGCGACCGGTCACAAGGATGTGACCATTACAGGCCCCGATGCTTTGCATCGGGGCCTGTTCTATTGTGCGGCGGGAAGTTGCAGAAGGGAGAGCTTCAGTTATTGCGGGTGCTCTGGATATCGGTCAACTGCCCGCCCTGAAAGCGCAGCGACTGCTTCATGCCGCCGCTGGGCGTGTAGATCCACTCCTCGACCTTGACCCCGTCCACCCGATTGCCGTGGCGCACTTCCGTATAGCCCCGGTCGATCACCGCAACCGGCTGGCCACACTTGCTGACCACATCAAAGGTGCTGTCGCCGTAGCTGATCAGGCCTTTCTCGCAGCGCAGGGTGGTGGCCTGGGCCTGACTGGCGACCAGCAGGGCCGCCAGGCTGAACATGACGCGTTTTAGCATGGTTACTCGCTATCCAGGTGCAGGGGGGTGACGACGCGGCCATCGCTCTCGGCCTGGCCGAGGCTGGCGTCGATGAAGTACACACGATCGTCTTCCAGCTGGCCCTTGTCCACCAGGAAATCCTTGATGCTGCTGGCGCGGTCCTGGCCCAGCTTGCGCAGCAGCACGGCGTTGCCGCTCCAGTTCTTGATCACGCCGTCACGTAGCCTGGCGGTGCGCTCGTCGCGGCTCAACTGGGCCCATTCGGCCGGTGGCTGCTGCTTGAGCAGGGTGCGGTAGATGCCCTCCAGCATCGGCGCCTTCTCATCTTCCGGCACTTGCAGCAGCGAGGCCTGGGCCGGAACCTTGTCGCCACGGCGCTGGAGCATCTTGTAGTAGGTGGCCTGATATTCGCGATCCAGGCGTTGCTGGGCGATGAGGGGGCCGTCGCTGGTCTGCGCGCTGGTGCCTTCGATCTCCAGGCGCAGGTTGGGGCGCTCCTTCAATGCCGCCGCCAGCTTGGTCAGGGAGGATTCGGCGTCCTTGCTCAGGTCGCTGGAACCCGGGGCGAAGGCGACGTTGCTGAGGTCCTGGGAATCGCCGCCGGCGATCAGCCCGCCAATGAACTTGAAGGGCGCCGTGGCGGCTCGCACGATCAGGTTGCGCAGGGTCTGCCAGACAATCGGCATCACGCTGAACTGCGGATTGTTCAGGTCGCCGGAAACCGGCAGTTCGATGGAGATCTTGCCGTCGGAGTCCTTGAGCAGGGCGATCGCCAGCTTGATCGGCAGGTCGACCGCATCCGGGCTGTCGACTTTCTCGCCCAGTTGCAACTGCTCGACCACCAGCTTGTTCTCGGCCTTCAACTGGCCCTTGGTGATCAGGTAGTGCAGGTCGAGGTTGAGCCGGCCCTTGCGGATGCGGTAGCCGGCGAACTTGCCGGAGTACGGTGTCAGAGTGGTCAGTTCGACGCGCTTGAAGCTGGTGGCGATATCCAGGCTGGCCATCGGGTCGAAGGGGTTCAGCGCGCCCTTGATGGTCACTGGCGCATAACGATCGACCTTGCCCTTGATATCGACATCGGCCGGCTTGGCCTGGCGACTGTCGATGGTGCCGATCTGGCCGTTGAGCTGCTGGATGGCCGTGGCGAAGTTGGGGGTCAGGCTGAAGTCGGCGAAATTGGCCGACCCGTCGTTGATGGCGATGCCGCCGACATGGATGCCCAGCGGCTTGCTGTTCGACGGGGCCGCCTTGGCCGTGGACTTGCCGGCGCCCCCGGCCGGTTGTGGAATCAGCAGGTCATCGACGTTGGTGGTGCGGTCGTCGTTGATCATGAAGCGCGCATAGGGCTGGAACAGGCTGACCTTGTCGATCGACAGGCTGTCGCCGTGCTGGTAGTTCAGGCCGTCGACCACCAGTTTCTGCCATTTCACGAAGTCCCGGGTCTTGAGGGTATCGAGGGTGTGCAACTGATCGACCTGGGCCCGTCCGGTCACGCTGAAGGCCAGCGGATCGACGTTCTTGAGGTTGACGTCGAGGTCGCTGCCGAGCATGCCGCTGCGCACTTCCAGGCGGATAAAGGGTTCGACGTAAGCCTGGGCGACCCGCAGGTCGATGTCCTGGGTCTTGACCTTCAGTCTGGCGCTGATCGGGCTCAGGTTGACTTCGCCGCTGGCGAGGACCTTGCCCTGCTTGCCCAGCCCGGTATCGAGCTTGAGGGTGAAGGGCGACTGGTTGAGGCTGTCGAAATTCTGCAGATCGAGGTTCAGCGGGCCGAGATCGAGGGCGACCGGTGTCTTGTTCGCGCGGTCGGCGAGGTGCACGCGGTAGTCACGCAGTTGCACGTCCTTGAGCAGCACCTGCCAGGGTTTGCTCGGTGCCGCGGGCGCGGGAGCGGGGGTATCGGCGGTGGCCGGGGCCGGTTCCTTCACCGCGGGTTTGGCCGGCTGGCTGGCGAACAGTTTCTGCCAGTCCAGTTGACCATCCGCTTCGCGGGCGGCCCAGGTTTCCAGGTTGTTGCTGCGGATCTTGCCGACGACCACCTGCTGCTTGGCGAGGTCGACGCTGGTCTCGCTGACGTCCAGCCGCTCCAGGCGTACCAGGGGCCGGCCATCGGGGGCCTTGATGGCAAACGGCGCGACGCTGAGGGACGTATTGCTCAGCAGCATCTCGGTTTCCTTGGCGAGGCTGAGCTTGTAATCGGTGCTGAGATTGACGACGCCGTCTTCCAGATCGAGCGGCACGGCATCCCGGACATAGGGCCACCAGACCTTCATCTTGCCGTCGGTGACTTTCAGCGAACCTTCGGAGGCGATCGGCACCAGGCTGAAATTGCCTTTCCAGTCGATGCGCCCGCCTTCGGGACCGGCGGCCACCAGGGTCATGTCGGCGTTGTCGTCGGGCAGGGTGCTGAGGTTTTTCAGCTGCAGGTCCATCTTGTCGTAGAGGAACTCGATGGGTTCGCTCGGACGCAGGTCCTGGAAGTGCAGGTAGCCGCCGGCCAGTTCGATCTGGTCGATGCGCAGCGGGAACGGCTTGGCGTTCGGATCGGCCGGGGTCGGTTCGCTGGCCGGCAGCTTGAACAGCTGGGCAAGGTTGAGGGTACCGTCCTTGCTGAAGGTCACCTCGGTCCTGGGCTTGTCCAGCTGGATCTCGGCCAGGTGCAGGGCATGGGTCCAGAGGCTGTCGATCTGCAGATTGACATAGAGGCGCTCGAACGCGACCTGCTCCTTGCCCGGCTCACCGATATTCAGGCCCCACAGCGTCAGCTCGAGGCTGAACGGGTTGAACTCCAGGCGCTGGAGCTTGGCGGGCACCGTGGCGTAGTGCGCCAGTTGCTGGTTGGCAATACGCAGGCCCACGCCCGGCAAGATGAAGAACCCCAGCACGGTGTATAGCGCGAGAACGGTCAGCAAGGCGCCGAGGGCGCGTTTCAATCCTTTGGACATGTGAGGCTTCGTCTATCTCAGTCGGAGGTGCCTTGGAGTATGGCACGCGTTTACGGTTCCGAAGCAATCCCCTTTTTACATCGCCGAGCGTGGTTTTCCGGCGTTTTTCCTACAGCTGGAGGATCAGGGTTTTCAGCGGGGGCTGTCCGTCCCGGGACGGGAAGTCGGTGGCCGGTGCCAGTACCTGCCAATCGCGTACCGGCCGCCCGGTTTTTTCCGCGCACCGCAGGACCTGTTCACGCCAATCGTCCAGGCTGACTTTTGCCAGGTTGTTGCAGCAGATCAGCACGCCATTTTCGGCGGTGGCCAGCAGCGCCGGCTTGAGCAGGCTCTGGTAGTCGCGCAGCAGGTCGACGGTGCCGAAGGCGCTCTTGGCCCAGGCGGGTGGATCGAGCAGCACCAGGTCGTACTGGCGCTGTTCCAGGCGCTGGTAGCTCGGCAGCTTCTGGCCGCGGCGCTGGGCGATGGGCAGTCCGGCGAGCTGGCGGATGGCCGGGAAATAGTCGGACTGGACGAATTGCATGGCCGGCAGTTTCGGGTTGAGCAGGCCGTTCTCGCGGCCCACGGTCAGGTTGCCCTCGGCGAAGTCGAGGTTGCAGACTTCCCGGGCACCGCCGGCGGCGGCACTCAGGCCGACACCGCAGGTATAGGCAAACAGGTTGAGGACGCTTTTGCCCTGGCTGTGCTGCTTGACCCAGCCACGGGCATTGCGCAGGTCCAGGAACAGCAGTGGGTCCTGCCCGGCGTGGCGGCCGCGTACGCGGTAGTTGAGGCCCCATTCGTGACCGATCAGGTCGGCGAGGGCGCTTTCATCGGCGCGGTAGACCGGGTCTTCGCGATCGATCCGTGAGTTGCCGCGGGAGCGGTCGTTGTAGACCAGCAGGGTATCCAGTTGCAGGTGCTGGTTGATGGCCCCGTGCAAGGCCAGCAGCTCTTCGCGTTGCAGCGTCTGGTGGAAGGTCTGCACCATCAGTTGCGGGCCGTAGCGATCGATGGTCAGGCCACCGGCACCTTCCTGGCTGCCATGGAACAGCCGATAGCAGTCGGTGCCCTGGGCATGCAGTTCGGCCAGCAGGTCCTGGCGATGGTCGAGGGCGGCGCGCAGCGCCTGGTTCAAGGAAGACATGGAGCGCGCCTTGGGGTGGGAAGTGGCGCGGGAGTTTACCAGCCTTCCGGTATCAGGCCCATGCAGCTCGGCCGGGGTGGCGACGAAAGCCGGCTTTCGCCGCCACCGGGTGATTTCACCGGGCTATTTCACCGAGCTATTGATTCAGGCGCTTGGCGATCAGTCCTTCGACCACGCTCGGGTCGGCCAGGGTCGAGGTATCGCCCAGGCTGTCCAGTTCATTGCAGGCGATCTTGCGCAGGATGCGCCGCATGATTTTCCCCGAGCGGGTTTTCGGCAGGGCCGGCGCCCACTGGATCAGATCCGGCTTGGCGAAGCTGCCGATCTCCTGGCTGACATGGGCCAGCAGCGCTTTCCTGAGGGCCTCGCTCGGCTCGATGCCATTCATGGGGGTGACAAAGGCGTAGATGCCCTGGCCCTTGAGGTCGTGGGGATAACCGACCACGGCGGCTTCGGCGATGCTCTCGTGGAGCACCAGGGCGCTTTCCACCTCGGCGGTGCCGATGCGGTGGCCGGAGACGTTGATCACGTCGTCGATCCGCCCGGTGATCCAGTAATGGCCGTCTTCATCGCGGCGTGCACCGTCACCGGTGAAGTAATAGCCGGGGTAGGGCTTGAAGTAGGTGTCGAGCATGCGCTGTGGATCGCCGTAGACGCTGCGGATCTGTCCCGGCCAGCTGGCCTTGATCGCCAGCACGCCACTGCCGGCGCCGCTGATCTCCCGGCCCTGCTCGTCCAGCAGCACCGGTTGCACGCCGAACATCGGCTGGGTGGCACAGCCCGGCTTGAGCTGGCGGGAGCCGATCAGCGGGGTGAGCATGATGCCGCCGGTCTCGGTCTGCCACCAGGTGTCGACGATGGGGCAGCGCTGCTCGCCGACCACATTGAAGTACCATTCCCAGGCTTCCGGGTTGATCGGTTCGCCGACGCTGCCGAGCAGGCGCAGGCTTGCGCGGGAGGTCTGTTGCAGTGGTGCGGCGCCTTCGCGCATCAGGGCCCGGAGGGCGGTCGGCGCGGTGTAGAAGATATTGACCTGGTGCTTGTCGATCACCTGCCAGAAGCGCGAGCTGTCCGGATGGTTCGGCACGCCTTCGTAGATCAGGCTGGTGGCGCCGTTCGCCAACGGGCCGTAGACGATATAGCTGTGGCCGGTGACCCAGCCGACATCGGCGGTGCACCAGAAGACTTCGCCCGGGCGGTAGTCGAAGACGTACTGGAAGGTCATCGCCGCCTGCAGCAGGTAGCCGCCGGTGGTGTGCAGCACGCCCTTGGGTTTGCCGGTGCTGCCGGAGGTGTAGAGGATGAACAGCGGATCCTCGGCGTCCATCGGCTCGGCTGGGCAGTCATCGCTGACGCCATGCAGGGCCTGGTGATACCAGAGGTCACGGCCTTCGACCCATTGCACGTCACCCTGGGTGCGCTCCACCACCAGCACGGTACTGACGCCCGGGCAACTGAGCAGCGCCTTGTCGACATTCTGCTTGAGCGGTATGTACTTGCCACCGCGCACGCCTTCGTCGGCGGTGATCACGGTGCGACAGTCGGCATCGAGGATGCGGTCACGCAGGGCATCGGGAGAGAACCCGCCGAACACCACCGAATGGATGGCGCCGATCCGCGTGCAGGCGAGCATCGCGTAGGCCGCCTCGGGAATCATCGGCATGTAGATGCAGACCCGGTCGCCCTTTTTCACGCCGCGCTCTTTCAGCACGTTGGCCAGCCGGCAGACGTTGTGGTGGAGCTTGCGGTAGGTGATCTGCGCCGACTCGGCGGGATTGTCGCCTTCCCAGATCAGCGCGATGTTGTCGCCGCGCTCGGCGAGGTGGCGGTCGATGCAGTTGTAGCTGACGTTCAGTCGGGCGCCGGCGAACCATTGCGCCTGGCCGGTGCGCAGGTCCCATTGCTGGACCTTGTCCCACGGCCTGGACCAGTCGAGAAAGCGTTTGGCCTGTTCGGCCCAGAAGGTGTCGGGGTGGTCGATGGAGTCCCGGTAGAGCCGCTGGTAGTCATCCTGGCTCAGTTGGGCGGCCTGGCGGACGGCTTCGGCCTTGGGGTATGTGCTGATATCGAACATGGCGGTTCCTTGTTCTTGTCTGCGACAAGCCTAAGGGTGCGCTCTGTTGTGGCGGGGTTCAAGCGGATAAAAGGTCGAACCTGTTCCAGCTGATATCCCAGGCAGCTACATCCGGGATATCACTGACTGAACACGGCCCTTGTAGGAGCCGGCTTGCCGGCGATGGCGGCCGGCAGAGCGACACAAGGCCAAGGGGCCTCATCGCTGGCAAGCCAGCTCCTACAGGTCCTGTGTCCATGCACAGACACAGGACCCTGCCGGAGGGTGCTATCAACCGCGATGACGACCGCGGAAGTAGTTGATCAGGCCCTGGGTCGAGGCATCTTCGGCCGAAGACTCCTCGCTGCCGACCAGGCGGTTGTACACGCCCTTGCCCAGCTCCTTGCCCAGTTCCACGCCCCACTGGTCGAACGCGTTGATACCCCAGATCACGCTCTGCACGAAGACCTTGTGCTCGTACATCGCCACCAGGGCGCCGAGACGACGAGGGCTGATGCGCTCGACCACCAGGGTGTTGCTCGGACGGTTGCCGGGGATCACCTTGTGCGGCGCCAGCTTCTGCACGTCGGCTTCGCTCAGGCCTTTTTCACGCAGTTCGGCCTCGGCCTCGGCGCGGGTCTTGCCGAGCATCAGTGCCTGGCTCTGCGACAGGCAGTTGGCGTACAGCCACTGGTGATGGTCGGCCACCGGGTTGAAGCTGACGATCGGCACGATGAAGTCGGCCGGGATCAGCTGAGTGCCCTGGTGCAGCAACTGGTGATAGGCATGCTGGCCGTTGCAGCCGACGCCGCCCCAGATCACCGGGCCGGTATCGGTGGACACCGGGGTACCGTCCTGGCGCACGCTCTTGCCGTTGGATTCCATGTCCAGCTGTTGCAGGTGCTTGGTGATGTTGCGCAGGTAGTGGTCGTACGGCAGGATCGCGTGGCTCTGCGCGCCCCAGAAGTTGCCGTACCAGACACCCAGCAGGGCCAGCAGTACCGGCATGTTCTGTTCGAACGGCGCGTTCTGGAAGTGCTGGTCCATGGTGTAGGCACCGGACAGCAGTTCCTTGAAGTTCGACATGCCGATAGCGAGGGCGATCGGCAGGCCGATGGCCGACCACAGCGAGTAGCGCCCGCCGACCCAGTCCCACATCGGGAAGATGTTCTCTTCGCGGATGCCGAAGGCCACAGCGGCGGCGTTGTTGCTCGATACCGCGATGAAGTGCTTGTACAGCTCCGCCTCGGAACCGCCCTGGGCCAGGTACCAGTCACGGGCGGCACGGGCGTTCTTCAGGGTTTCGAGGGTGGTGAAGGTTTTCGACGAGACGATGAACAGGGTGGTCTCGGCGCGGATCTTCGCCGACAGCTCGTGGAACTCGCTGCCGTCGATGTTCGCCAGGTAATGGCAGCGCACGCCTTTATGGGCGTAGGACAGCAGCGCCTCGGAGACCAGTTCCGGGCCCAGGAACGAACCGCCGATACCGATGTTCACCACGTCGGTGATCGGCTTCTCGGTGTAGCCACGCCACAGGCCGTCGTGGATTTTCCCGACCAGCTCGGTCATCTGGTTGAGGACTTTGTGCACGTCGGGCATCACATTGACGCCGTTGACCGACAGTTTGTCACCCACCGGACGGCGCAGCGCGGTGTGCAGCGCCGGGCGACCTTCGGAGGCGTTGACCAGTTCGCCGGCAAACAGCGACTTGATCGCGCCTTGCAGGTCGACCTCATTGGCCAGGCCCACCAGCAGGTTGCGGGTCTCGTTGGTGATCAGGTTCTTGGAGTAGTCGAGGAACAACCCGCAGCTGCTGAGGGTGAATTGATTGAAGCGCTGCGGATCGGCATTAAAGGCTTCGCGCATGCTGAAGTTGTGCATGTTTTCGCGGTGTTGGTTCAACGCCTGCCAGGCGGGCAGAGCGGTCACGTCGTGAGGAGTGCGGTAGTACGCCATCGCTGCGGATTTCCTTTTACGAGAACTGCCTTTTGGACATTTGGCTTTTTGGACACCAGAAACGCCGGAACGTCCTGCTTTTATCGGTGGCAGTGTCCGGCAACCTGCGTCGGCACGGTTGGGAGACGCAGCGCGATTACAGTAAACCTCACGCAGGCGTCTGTCTTGGCTTTGTCTGACCTTTTCTCGGTACTTTTTCGCACTCTCGGGTCCGACAGGCGTTTTTCAGTCCGAGCCGGGCCTGATCAGGCGAGCTGTACCGGGGGCGTGTACAACAGCGGATACGGGCCCCGGGCGGCGGCAGTTTGCCCGAAGCCCGGGGCCCGGGCAATCGCTGCTCAGGCGGGTGTATCGAGGTTCAGGTGCAGGTTGTCGATCAGGCGGGTGGTGCCGAGGAACGCGGCGACCAGGATCACCAGGTCACGGTCCTGCGCGGTGGCCGGGCGCAGGCTGAGGGCGTGGCGGATTTCCAGGTAGTCCGCACGCAAGCCTGCGCTTTCGATCAACCGGGTATGCTCGGCGAGCAGCTTCGGATAGTCGCGCTCGCCCTGCTCGATGGCCGTGGCGATCTGGCTCAGGCTGCGATACAGCGCCGGGGCGGTGGCCCGTTCGGTTTCGCTGAGGAAACCATTGCGCGACGACAGCGCCAGGCCGTCGGCGGCCCGTACGGTCGGCTCGCCGAGCACCTGGATCGGCATGTTCAGGTCATGCACCAGGGCACGGATCACGGCCAGTTGCTGGTAGTCCTTCTGGCCGAACACCACCAGGTCGGGCTGGACCATGTTGAACAGCTTGCTGACCACGGTCGCCACGCCCTCGAAGTGACCGGGGCGGCTGGCGCCACACAGGCCTTCGGACAGGTGCGGAACGCTGACCCGGGTCTGCCCGGCCATGCCGTCGGGATACATCTCCTCGACTGTCGGGGCGAACAGCAGGTGGCAGCCAGCCTCGAGCAGTTTCTCCTGGTCGGCGGCGAGGGTGCGCGGGTACTTGTCGAGGTCTTCGTTGGCGCCGAATTGCAGCGGGTTGACGAAGATGCTCGCCACCACGAAATCCACGCGCTGGGCCGCCTTGGTCACCAGGGCGGCGTGGCCGGCATGCAGGTTGCCCATGGTCGGTACGAAGCCGATGCGTTTGCCCTCGCTGCGGGCGCGCGCGACGGCGGCCCGCAGCTCGCGGACGGTCTTGACTGTATTCATGCCGAAAACCCGTGTTCGGTGCCTGGGAAGGTGACGGCCTTGACTTCGCTGACGTAGGCGCCGATTGCCCCTTGGATGCTGGTCTGGCCGGCCATGAAGTTCTTCACGAACTTGGGCACGCGACCGCTGATGGACAGCCCGAGCATGTCGTGCAACACCAGGACCTGACCGTCGGTGGCGGTACCGGCCCCGATACCGATGACCGGCACCTTGACCGCCTGGGTGATTTCCGCCGCCAGTTCGCTCGGCACGCACTCCAGCAGGATCATGGCGACACCGGCCTGTTCCAGGGCGATGGCGTCGGCACGCATCTGCCGGGCCTGGGCTTCGCCGCGGCCCTGGACCTTGTAGCCGCCGAAGATGTTCACCGACTGCGGGGTCAGGCCCAGGTGCGCGCAGACCGGTACACCCCGTTCGGCCAGCAGGCGAATGGACTCGGCGAGCCAGGCCGCGCCCTCGACCTTGACCATGTTGGCGCCGGCCTGCATCAGCAGGGCGCTGTTGTGCAGGGTCTGTTCGACGGTGGCATAGGCCATGAACGGCAGGTCGGCGACGATGAATGCACCCTGGTTGCCGCGCTTGACGCTGGCGGTGTGGTACACGACGTCGGCCACGGTCACGGGCAGTGTGCTGTCATGCCCTTGGGAAACCATGCCCAGCGAGTCGCCAATCAGCAGCACTTCGACGCCGGCTTCGCAGGAAGCGTGGGCGAAGGTCGCGTCATAGCAGGTCAGCATGGTGATTTTCTCACCTTTCTGCTTGAGGCTTTGCAAGGTGGTCAGGGTAATGTCTGGCATGAAAAAGTCCTCTTCAGGCGCCGTGCAAATTACTGCGAGTAACGCGCGTGATTCGTCATTTATGCAGGCGCACGTTCTTTTGTCGTGCTTATAAAGCCTGGATTGCGCCCTTCAACGCCGCAGGGGCGGCAACGGGACGCCTATAGTCGTGAGGAGAACGGGGGAAGTCAATCAGGTGTGTTACCGCAATGTTACGCCGGGAGTGTTACCGGTGTAACTGATGCGATTCAGCAAAGCCTCGGTCGAGGCAAGCGTGCAGGCGACCCCTGTGGGAGCCGGCTTGCTGGCGATGACGCTGCTTCATTCAACGTCGTCGTGACTGACCGATCGCTATCGCCAGCAAGCCAGTCCCCACGCCAGAAGCGGTGTTACGGGAGCAGGCGTTCCAGGCCGACGAACGGGCATTCGGCGAGCAGGTCGCGCAGTGTGCGGCCATCGGCCAGTCGCAGGTCGGCGGGCACCAGCTCCGCCAGCGGATACAGCACGAAAGGGCGGGCCTGCATATGGTAATGCGGGACCTTCAGGCGCGGCTCGTCGATCAGCCGGTCGCCGAACAGCAGGATATCCAGGTCCAGCGTGCGCGGCCCCCAGCGTTCATGCCGCTCGCGACCCTGGTCGATTTCGATGGCCTGCAGCGCATCGAGCAGGGTCAGTGGCGCCAGGCCGCTGTCGAGGGCGGCCACCGCGTTGGTATAGCGCGGCTGGCCGGGTAGCAGCGAATCGCTCTGGTAGAACGCCGAGACGCCCGCCAGCTCGGTTTCCGGCAGTTGCGCCAGAGCCCGGACGGCATGGCGCAGTTGCTCCGCGGGGTCTGCCAGGTTGCTGCCCAGGCCGATATAGACGCGCTCCATCGACTTATTCTTCCGAGCCGGCGGTACGCTTGCGCTTGCCGGCGCTGCTGCGACGACGCTTGCGCGGTGCACCGCTGGCGTCTTCCTTGCCGCTGAGGTCGCGGATCATGTCGCGACGGCCGGCATCATTGGCGTCCTGATAATCGGTCCACCAGTCACCCAGGCCATCGGTCTGTTCGCCAGCGGTTTCGCGCAGCAGCAGGAAGTCATAGCCGGCACGGAAGCGCGGGTTGTCCAGCAGCAGGTCGGCGCGTTTGCCGCTGCGGCGTGGCAGGCGCTCCTGCATGTCCCAGATTTCGCGGATCGGCAGGGTGAAACGCTTGGGGATCGCAATACGCTGGCATTGCTCGCTGATCAGTTCGTGGGCCGCTTCCTGCATTGCCGGAATAGGCGGCATGCCACGGGCCTGCAGGCGCAATACCCGCGCCGGCAGGGCCGGCCACAGCAAGGCGGCAAACAGGAAGGCCGGCGTCACCGGCTTGTTCTGCTTGATGCGCAGGTCGGTATTGATCAGGGCTTCGCTGATCAGTGTATGGGTATAGCTCGGGTTGTGCTCCAGCGCCTCGAAACTGGCGGGGAACAGCGGTTCGAACAGATTGAGGTCGACCAGCATCTCGAAGGTGTCGGCGGCATACCCCGAGAGGAACAGCTTGAGCACTTCCTCGAACAGCCGGGCCGAGGGAATCTCGCGCAGCATCGGCGCCAGATTGCGGATCGGCGCGACGGTATGTTTCTCGATACCGAAGTCCAGCTTGGCGGCAAAACGCACGGCGCGCAGCATCCGCACCGGGTCTTCCTGATAACGCTGGGTCGGGTCGCCGATCAGGCGGATCAAGCGATTGCGAATGTCGTGTACGCCATTGGCGTAGTCGAGGATGCGTTCGCTGACCGGATCGTAATACAGGGCGTTGATGGTGAAGTCGCGGCGCTGGGCATCGTCTTCGAGGGTGCCGTAGACGTTGTCGCGCAGGATCCGCCCGCTTTCGTTGCGGGAGGACTGGTTGCTGTCTTCCTCCTCGTCGTTCTGCGGGTGATTGGCGCGAAAGGTCGCGACTTCGATGATTTCCCGGCCAAAGTGGATATGCACCAGCTTGAACCGACGACCGATGATACGGGCGTTGCGGAATTCGGCGCGGATCTGCTCCGGCGTGGCGCTGGTGGCGACGTCGAAATCCTTGGGGGTGATATTGAGCAACATGTCACGCACGCAACCGCCGACCAGGTAGGCCTGGTAGCCGGCGTTCTGCAGGCGTTCGACGATGTTCACCGCATACCGGCTGAACTGCGCCTTCTGCAGCGAATGCTGGCTGCTGTTGAGCACTTCAGGGGTGCTGCGTTTATGTTGCGTTCGACGCAAGGGAGAACGGAATGACTGGAACAACTTCTTCAGCATGGGATGCACTGTTTGAAGGAATATTCGGCCAACACGAAGAATGACCGCATGATGGGCGGGGATTCTAGCATTTAGTCGAGGGATGGTGTAGGAAGCTGCGGCGGCAGTGCTGAAGAGTGGCTCCGGGCCTTATGGGGCGGGCCTTGAGAGGGCGAAAACCGTACTTTGGAAAGCGTAATCGCAGAAACTACAAGGGGAGCCGAAGCTCCCCCAGAAGTAGTTGCGTGCTCTTTTTTTATTATGGTTGCGGGCTTCTTGTTTTTGTTGATCGCCCTGTGCCACGGGTCTTCATGCCCGTGACGCCTCCCAATCGGGAGATAAGAGCAAACGGATTGCTTTGGTCGCTGTGTTGTCATGATCCATCGGATCCAACCAGTTCAGGCTCTACCTTGAGGGTAGTTTTTGTTGTTCTCGGCCTGGTCGTGGGGCAAGCCCCAAATACAACGCCTCTCCAAAAGAATCAGTTAGCTGCGCCTCCGCCCTGTTGTTCTTGTTGTGCGTGAGTCGATTCGTCTTATTTTTATTGTCTTGTACATTGCTTGTTATTGTTCTTGTACGAGACATATAGCAGGTGTCGTGCCAACTTTTGCATGGCCCAGCAAAACCGGGGGCTTCGAGGGTTTTCCGATTTTCTGAAGGCATAAAAAAGCCGGATCTTCGTTACCGATAGACCCGGCTTTTGTTACGCGAAAAAACTGCGGTAACAGTTTTTTCACATCCCGGGGTGTTACCCGGGGAACTGAATCCGGCTTCAGCTTTCGCTGGCCACCCCGGTCTTGCGCCGCGGGATGCCCAGGCGCTGGCGCCGTTCCCACAGGCACTTGCGGCTGACCCCGAGCTTGCGTGCCAGCTCGGTCTCGGTCATGTGGTCCTGGTGTTCCAGGACGAAGTGCTGGAAGTAGTCTTCCAGCGATAGGTCCTCGGTCGGCTCGTGGCTGGTGTTACCGGGATTGTTCTGCTGGGGCGCGAGGCCGATGAAGTCGTCTTCCTCCAGATCGCTCAGTTCGATGTCGATGCCCAGCAGATCGGCCGAGATTTCCGGGCTTTCGCACAGGATCACCGCGCGTTCCACCGCATTCTCCAGTTCGCGGACGTTGCCCGGCCACGAATAGTGGCGGATGGCTTGTTCCGCATCCGGGGCGAACTTCAGGTCGTTGCGTCCGACACGGGCACTCTGGCGGGCCAGGAAGGCGTTGGCGATCTCGTTGACGTCGGCGCCACGCTCGCGCAGGGCCGGCAGTTTCAGGGCGATCACATGCAGGCGGTAGTAAAGGTCCTCACGGAACTGGCCGATCTTGGCCAGGCTCTTGAGGTCGCGGTGGGTGGCGGCGATCAGGCGCACATCGACTTTCTGCGACTGGACCGAGCCGACCCGGCGGATTTCACCTTCCTGCAGGACCCGCAGCAGGCGTGCCTGGGCTTCCAGTGGCAGTTCGCCGATTTCGTCGAGGAACAGCGTGCCGCCGTCCGCGGCTTCCACCAGGCCGGCACGACCGGCGCTGGCGCCGGTGAATGCGCCTTTCTCGTGGCCGAACAGTTCGGACTCGATCAGGGTTTCCGGAATGGCCGCGCAGTTCACCGAGATCATCGGAGCCTTGGCGCGCCTGGACAGGTTGTGCAGGGCGCGGGCCACCAGTTCCTTGCCGGTCCCCGACTCGCCCTGGATCAGCACGTTGGAGTCGGTGGGCGCGACCTTGCGGATCTTGCTGTAGAGATCCTGCATCGGCGCGCAGGTGCCGATGATGCCGATCTCGCCATTGCTGTTGTCGGCGCCGGCTTTCTCCGCCGCGCCGTTGCTCTTGGCGACCCGCTCCGCGGGTGCGCCCTGGCCGCTCTGGCGATCGCGCAGGATGCGGGCCACGGCCTGGAGCATCTCGTCGTGGTCGAAGGGCTTGGCGATGTAGTCCACCGCGCCCATCTTCATCGAGTCCACGGCGGAACGCAGGCTGGCGTAGCTGGTCATGATCAGCACCGGCGTGCCCTGGCCGAGCTTGATCAGCTCGGTGCCTGGGGCGCCGGGCAGGCGCAGGTCGCTGACGATCAGGTCGAACGAGGGGATGCTGAAGCGTTCCTGGGCTTCCTGCACCGAGCCGGCTTCGCTGACCTGGTACTGATTGCGCTCCAGCAGGCGACGCAAGGCAGAGCGGATAATGGTTTCGTCTTCGACGATCAAAATGTGCGGCATTGATTCGGTTCTCTCGACGGTCTCAGTTCACAGCGGACGTCGCTTCGACATGACGCGGTAAGGTCACCCGGATACGGGTGCCGCGTTGGCTTTCGGTGTCAGCCGGGCTGTCGATGGTGATTTGTCCATAATGCTCTTCAACGATGGAATAGACCAGTGCAAGGCCCAGTCCGGTACCTTCGCCAGGATCCTTGGTGGTGAAGAAGGGTTCGAACAATCGGTCCATGATGTTCTTCGGGATGCCGCTACCTTCGTCTTCGACGATCAGGTCGACCGTGTGTTCGAAGGCTTCGCTCTTGACCCGTACCGCGCTGCCGGCGGGCGATGCGTCACGGGCGTTGGACAACAGGTTGATCAGCACTTGCGCCAGGCGCTGCGGATCGCCGTCGACCCAATGTTCGGGGTCGCACAGGTTGAAGAACTGTACTTCGAAATTGCGCCGGTTCAGGGCCAGCAGACCAATGGCATCCTGGGCGACCTCGGCCAGGCACACCGGTTCGTCGTTGTGCTGGTGGCTGCCGGCATGGGCGAAGCTCATCAGCGACTGGACGATGCGCGAGACGCGCTTGGTCTGCTCGATGATCTGCCCGCTGATCTCGGTGATCTCGCCGTCTTCCTCGCGCTCTTCGCGCAGGTTCTGCGCCAGGCAGGCGATCCCGGTGATCGGGTTGCCGATCTCGTGCGCGACCCCGGCGGCCAGGCGGCCGATGCTCGCCAGGCGCTCGGAATGCACCAGCTTGTCTTCGAGCATCTGGGTTTCGGTCAGGTCCTCGACCAGCAGCACCAGGCCGCTGTTGCCCGGGGCCAGCGGTTCGTCGATCGCCGCCTTGTGCAGGTTCAGCCAGCGGGTCTGGCCGTCGAGGGCCAGGTGTTGCTTGTGCAGGTGTTCGTCCGGCAGGTTGATAAAACCTTGCAACAATTCTTTCCACGGTTCGCCCAGGGTGCCCAGGCGCGAGCCGACGACCCGTTGCGCGGCAACGCCGGTGAGTTCTTCCATGGCCTTGTTCCACATCAGGATCTCCTGGTCCTTGGCCAGCGAGCAGACGCCCATGGGCAGTTCCTGCAAGGTCTGGCGGTGGTAGCGGCGCAGGGCATCGAGTTCGGCGGCCAGCCCGGTCAGGCGCGAGTGATAGTCCTCGAGGCGGCTCTCGATGAAGTGGATGTCTTCGGTGACATAGCTTTCACCGCCGGCCTTGTACGGCAGGAAGGTCTCGACCATGTCCTGGGCCACGCTCGGTCCCATCAGGCCCGACAGGTTGGCCTCGATCCGGTCGCGCAGGCGGCGCAGGGCATAGGGGCGCCGTTCGTCGAAAGGCAGGTAGAGGTCACGCAGGGCTTGCTCGACTTCCTTCTGCGCGGCCTTGGCTCCCAGCGGCTTGGCCAGTTGCGTGGCGAACTCCTGGGGCGAGGCCGCGTGCAGTTCGCGTCGCTGCGGCCGACGGACGTTGTCTACCGCGCAGGCTTCGGCGGCACTGGCCTCTTCCGGGCTGGCATTGCTGAACAGCGAGATCAGCGTGAACATCAGCACGTTGGCCGCCAGCGAGGCGATGGCCGCCATATGCCAGCTGGTATCGTCCAGCACGTAGATCATATTCAGCAGGGGAATATAGAAACCCTGCAGGTTGCCGATCAGCGGCAACATCATGGTGACCATCCAGACGATGATCCCGGCCAGCAGGCCGGCGATGAAGCCGCGGCGGTTGGCGGTCGGCCAGTACAGCACCGAGAGCACGCCGGGGAGGAATTGCAGGGTGGCGACAAAGGCGACGATGCCGAGGTTGGCCAGGTCCTGTTCGGCGCCGAGCAACAGGTAGAAGCCGTAGCCGGCCATGATGATCGCGACGATCAGGGCGCGGCGGGTCCATTTCAGCCAGCGGTAGATATTGCCTTCGGCCGGGGGCTGGTAGAGCGGCAGCACCAGGTGGTTGAGGGCCATGCCGGACAACGCCAGGGTGGTGACGATGATCAGCCCGCTGGCGGCCGAAAGCCCGCCGACATAGGCCAGCAGCGCCAGGGCCTGGTTGTTGGCGGCGATGCCGATGCCCAGGGTGAAGTATTCCGGGTTGGTGGTGGCGCCCAGCTTCAGCCCGGCCCACAGGATCAACGGCACCGCCAGGCTCATCAGCAGCAGGAACAGCGGCAGTCCCCAGCTGGCGCTGACCAGCGAGCGCGGGTTGAGGTTCTCGGTAAAGGTCATGTGATACATGTGCGGCATCACGATGGCCGAGGCGAAGAACACCAGCAGCAGGGTGCGCCACGGGCCTTCCTGCAGCGGCGTGTGCAGGGCGGCGAGGGCGGTCTGGTTCTGCAGCAGCCACAGTTCGAGCTGCTGCGGGCCGTCGAAGACCCCGTAGAGGGCATAGAGGCCGACCCCGCCGATGGCGATCAGCTTGATCACCGATTCGAAGGCAATCGCGAAGACCAGGCCTTCGTGTTTCTCCCGGGTGGCGATATGGCGCGAGCCGAAGAAGATGGTGAACAGGGTGATCAGCGCGCAGAAGCTCAGGGCCACGCGGTGCTGCACCGGTTCGCGGGTGAGGATGCCAATTGAATCGGCCACCGCCTGGATCTGCAGGGCCAGCAGCGGCAGCACGCCGATCAGCATGAACACCGTGGTCAGCGCCCCGGCCCAGGTGCTGCGAAAGCGGAAGGCGAACAGGTCGGCCAGGGATGACAGCTGGTAGGTGCGGGTTATCTTCAGGATCGGGTACAGCAGCACCGGTGCCAGCAGAAAGGCGCCGGAGACTCCCAGGTAGCTGGAGAGGAAGCCATAGCCGTACTGGTAGGCCAGGCCCACGGTGCCATAGAACGCCCAGGCGCTGGCATAGACGCCCAGCGACAGGGTGTAGGTCAGCGGGTGACGAATGATCGAGCGTGGAATCACGCCCCGTTCGCTGATCCAGGCGACACCGAACAGGGCCAGCAGGTACGCGGCGCTGATCAGCAGCATCTGGGTCAGGCTAAAGCTCATCGGCATCTTTTTGGCTCTGCAGGATGAAGGTCACGACGATCAGAATCAGCCAGAGCAGATAGGGCCGATACCAGGCGCCCGTCGCGTCGATCCACCAGTCCATGATCGCCGGCGAGAACAGGTAGATCCCGACTACCAGGAGCAGGACCAATCGATAGATGTACATCCTGGCCTCTCTTTTTTATAGGCGTGCCCGAAAACGTGCGGCGATGGTAACGGATGGGTGCCAACCTGCAAGGGGCGTCAGCGCAATTGCGCTTCGGCCAGGGTCGCGACCCTGGGAATCAGTGTGGCATCCCAATGGCGGATTCCCCAGTCGAGCACTTCCCTGGGCGTGCCCTGTTCCAGTGCGGTGGGTGGTGTCTGCCCCAGTGTACGCAGGGCCCGCATCAGCAACGGCGTGGCCTGATCGCCGGTCAGTGGCGGGGAGCGGTAGGACTTGCCGAGCTTGTTGCCGTCCGGCTGGATGATCAGCGGGACATGCAGGTAACGCGGCTGCGGCAGGCCCAGCAATTCCTGCAGGTAGAGCTGGCGTGGTGTCGAGTCCAGCAGGTCGGCACCGCGCACGATATCGGTCACGCCCTGCCAGGCATCGTCGAGCACCACCGCCAGTTGGTAGGCATACAGCCCATCGCGGCGACGGATCACGAAGTCGCCGGCCTCGCGCCCCAGGTGCTGGTGGAACTCGCCCTGGACCCGGTCCTGGAAGCGGTAGATCAGTTCCGGGACCCGCAGGCGAATGGCGGCGTTGTCGATGTCGTACCCGAGGTTGCGGCACAGGCCGGGATATATCCCGTCATAGGCTTCCAGCTCCTTGCGCGAGCAGGTGCAGGCGTAGGCCAGCCCCTGGCTGAACAGGCGATCGAGTACCTGGGCGTAGGCGTCATGACGGTCGCTCTGGCGGATCATTTCGCCATCCCACTCGAAGCCGTAGCGTTCCAGGGCGTCGAGGATCGCGGCCTGGGCGCCGGGGGCCTCCCGTGGCGGATCGAGGTCTTCCATGCGCAGCAGCCAGCGGCCACCGACTGAGCGGGCATCCAGGTAGGAGGCGAGTGCCGCGACCAGCGAGCCGAAGTGCAGGTGTCCGCTGGGTGTGGGGGCGAAGCGTCCGATATAGGCGGGCGAAGCGGTGATGGCAGTCATAAGTCGCAGGGTACTGGATCCGTGGAGGGCAGCGCCAGGAAACGCAGAAACGAAAACGGAGCGTTCGCACGCTCCGTTCGTTCAGTCCGGCATGGATTACTTGCCGACCTGTTTTTCCTTGATCTCCGCAAGGGTCTTGCAGTCGACGCACATATCGGCGGTCGGTCGGGCTTCCAGCCGGCGGATGCCGATCTCGACGCCGCAGGACTCGCACCAGCCATACTCTTCGTCTTCGATGAGCTGCAGGGTCTTGTCGATTTTCTTGATCAGCTTGCGCTCGCGGTCGCGGGCACGCAGTTCGAGGCTGAATTCCTCTTCCTGGCTGGCGCGGTCGGCGGGATCAGGAAAGTTGGCCGCTTCGTCTTTCATGTGGTCAACGGTGCGGTCGACTTCCTGCATCAGGTCCTGCTTCCACTTCTGCAGGATCTTGGTGAAGTGCTTGCGCATGGGCTCGCCCATGTACTCCTCGCCCTTGCCTTCAACATAGGGTTCGAAGCCGCTGATCTTTTGCTCAGTGCTTTGCTGCTTTGCTTGGGTGGGCATGAATGGACCGCCTCTACTCTTCTAATCCATTGCGCAGGATTTCAACATCACCGACACCTGCCGGCCCTGCGGCTGCAAGCGGGCGAACTTACCAGATCGAATCGGGGCGCGCTACTCCCGGTTGTCGAGCCTTGAGATGCGGGCCGGCCCCGGCAGTTTCCGGCGATCTTCGACGGGACCTTCGTCGGCAAGTATCGCGCCGACAGGTTTCACGGTGGTTTCAGGGCCGTGACGGGCCGATCGACGGGATGGTTGAATCTTCATTTTAGTCAATCCTGGGCGCGGCGTCGTATTGCTTTGACCTGGGGTAAGCGTGGCGTCGAGGATGTTTTTAAAGGTTCCCGGGGGAGCGAGGTTGGGTAGAATCGAATTTTGCCCACCCCAATCAAGGAAGGCTAATGGCTCAGCCCTACAGTGCGCGCAGCCGCGCGATCGAACCGTTCCACGTGATGGCCCTGCTGGCGCGTGCCAATGAGCTGCAGGCGGCCGGGCACGATGTGATCCACCTCGAGATCGGCGAGCCGGACTTCACCACGGCCGAGCCGATCATCCAGGCCGGCCAGGCTGCCCTGGCCGCCGGCAAGACCCGCTACACCGCGGCGCGCGGCCTGCCGGAGCTGCGCGAGGCGATCGCCGGTTTCTACCAGCAGCGGTATGGTGTGAGCGTCGACCCGCAACGCATCCTGGTCACCCCCGGCGGTTCCGGGGCGTTGCTGCTGACCAGCAGCCTGCTGGTGGATCCGGGCAAACACTGGCTCCTGGCCGACCCCGGCTACCCGTGCAATCGCCATTTCCTGCGCCTGGTGGAAGGTGCGGCACAGTTAGTACCGGTCGGACCGGATGTGCGTTATCAACTGACCGCCGAACTGGTGGATCGGCATTGGAACGAAGACAGCGTCGGCGCCCTGGTCGCATCACCGGCCAACCCGACTGGCACCCTGCTGAGCCGCGACGAACTGGCGGGGCTGTCGAAGGCGATCAAGGCGCGTAATGGTCATCTGGTGGTCGATGAGATCTATCACGGCCTGACGTATGGCTGCGACGCCGCCAGTGTGCTGGAAGTCGATGACAGTGCCTTTGTCCTCAATAGTTTTTCCAAATATTTCGGCATGACCGGTTGGCGCCTGGGTTGGCTGGTAGCTCCGCCGGAAGCCGTGGCCGATCTGGAGAAGCTGGCCCAGAATCTCTACATCAGCGCGCCGAGCATGGCTCAGCACGCTGCCCTGGCCTGCTTCGAGCCGCGGACCCTGAGCATCCTCGAAGAACGTCGGGCCGAATTCGGCCGGCGGCGGGATTTCCTCCTGCCGGCGTTGCGTGAGTTGGGCTTCGGGATTGCGGTGGAGCCTGAGGGTGCCTTCTACCTGTACGCGGATGTCAGCGCGTTTGGCGGCGATGCGTTCGCGTTCTGCCGGCATTTCCTCGAAACCGAGCATGTGGCGTTCACCCCGGGACTGGATTTCGGTCATCACCTGGCCAGTCACCATGTGCGTTTCGCCTACACCCAGAGCCTGCCGCGCCTGCAGGAAGCGGTGGAGCGGATTGCCCGCGGCCTGCGGAGCTGGCAAGGCTGATGCGTTTTTCTCCTGCACTCGAAGAAGGGCGGCTGATCAGGCGCTACAAGCGGTTCCTGGCGGATATCGAAACCACCACTGGCGAACGGCTGACGATCCACTGCCCGAACACCGGCTCGATGCTCAACTGCATGGTTGAAGGGGGACAGGTCTGGTTCAGCCGTTCCAACGACCCCAAGCGCAAGTTGCCCGGCACCTGGGAAATAGGCGAGACCCCGCAGGGGCGGCTGGCGTGCGTCAACACGGCGCGGGCCAACCAGCTGGTTGAAGAGGCCTTGCGCGCCGGACTGATCGTCGAGCTCAACGGCTTTACCGGGCTCAAGCGCGAGGTCGCTTACGGTCAGGAAAACAGCCGGATCGACTTTCGCCTGGATTACCCGACGGGGTCGGCGTTCGTCGAGGTGAAAAGCGTCACCCTCGGGTTTGACGGGACCGCCGTCGCGGCGTTTCCGGACGCGGTCACCCAGCGCGGAGCCAAGCATCTGCGCGAACTGGCCGCCCTGGCCCGGGACGGCGTGCGGGCGGTGCAGCTGTACTGCGTGAACCTGACGGGAGTCGAGGCGGTGCGACCGGCGCGGGAGATCGATCCGGCCTATGCCGATGCGCTGCTGGAAGCCGTGGCCGCGGGTGTCGAAGTGCTTGCCTACGGTGTCAGCCTCAGCGCCGAGGAAGTGCGGGTCGATCGGCGTTTGCCGGTACTGCTCTGAAGGCTCAGGCCTGGACCCAGATGCCCTCGGCATCTTCCCGACAGGGCAGTGCCAGCAGCGACTGCCCGACACAAGGCCCGGCCACGCATTCGCCGCTTTCGATCAGGAACAGGGCGCCATGGGTGGCGCACTGGATCAGGCTGGCACTGGCATCGAGAAACTGGTCGGGTTGCCATTCCAGGGCAATGCCCCGGTGCGGGCAGCGATTCTGATAGAGATACACCCGTCCCTCGCGGCGTACCGCCAGTAATGGCCGACCATCCACTTCGAAACCACGGCTGCTGTTGTCGGCGAGCATCTGTGACGCGCAGAGAAACTTCATGCTGATCCTTTGGCAGCCCGCCTTGCCTTTAATAAGGAAGAAGTATGGCGGCTGATGGAGCTGAACGAAACCTGTGACAGCGCGTGTCTTGGCTTGACGTTCAAATGCAAATAATTATCAAATAGATAATTGCCCTGGGGCGGTATCTTACCCGTCACTCTGATCCTGTCGCTTGTTTGATCAACCCTTCGAAGGAAATTCGTCTATGCGCCTGAGTTCCCGCCTGATTGCACTTGGAGCCGGGCTTGCGCTCAGCCATGCCGCGCTGGCCGGCGAGTTGCCGCAACGCTGGGTCAGCGCCGGCGGTGCGCTGTCCGAGTGGGTCAGTGTGCTGGGCGGTGAGGCGAAACTGGTCGGCGTCGATACCACCAGCCAGCATCCCGAGACCCTCAAGGCCCTGCCGAGCATCGGTTATCAGCGGCAGTTGTCGGCTGAAGGCATCCTCAGCCTGCGTCCGCAGATCCTGGTCGGCACCGAGGAAATGGGCCCGCCGCCGGTGTTGGCGCAGATCCGCAATGCCGGGGTGCAGGTGGAACTGTTCTCCGCCGAAGCCGACCTGCCGACGCTGCAAGGCAATCTGCAGCACCTGGGCAAGTTGCTGGGTAACGAGGCGCAGGCCGGGCAGTTGTTCCAGGGTTACCAGCAGCAACTCGACCAGCAGCAGGCCTGGGTCAGACAGGCGCAAGACAAGCAGTCGGCGCCGGGCGTGCTGTTGTTGCTCGGGCACGCCGGCGGCAAACCGCTGATTGCCGGCAAGGACACCGCGGCCGACTGGCTGCTGACGCGGGCGGGCGGTCACAACCTGGCGACCCACAGCGGCTACAAGCCGTTTTCCGTCGAAGCCCTGGCCGGGTTGAATCCCGAAGTCCTGGTCTTCGCCGACCGCAGCCTGACGGGCGAGGCAGCCCGCCAGGCACTGATGAAGGAAAATCCGATCCTGGCTTCGACCCGCGCCGCGAAGGCCGGGCGGGTCTTCGAACTCGACCCGACCTTGCTGGTCGGCGGCCTCGGCCCGCGACTGCCGCAAGCCCTGAAAACCCTGGCCGCTGAGTTCTATCCGACGGCGCCGACCGCGCCATGACCACCCTGGTCAAACCCCGTGCCCTGTTTATCGGCTTGAGCCTGCTGTGTGTGCTGGCGGTCTGGCTGTCCCTGGCATTGGGGCCGGTCAGCCTGCCGCTGGTCGATACCCTGCGTGCGGCCCTGCGCTTGCTGGGCCTGCCAGTGCCCGCCGAAGGACTGGAGCAGGCGGAACTGATCCTCGGACAGATTCGCTTGCCGCGCACCCTGCTGGGGCTGGCCGTGGGCGGCGTGCTGGCGCTGTCCGGGGTGGCGATGCAGGGGCTGTTTCGCAATCCGCTGGCCGATCCCGGCCTGGTGGGGGTTTCCAGCGGTGCCGCGCTTGGGGCGGCAATCGCCATCGTCGGTGGGGCGGCGTTCGGTGGGCTGCCTGAAGCGCTGGGGCCTTATCTGCTATCGCTGTGCGCTTTTCTCGGCGGCCTTGGGGTGACGGCACTGGTCTATCGGCTCGGCCGGCGCAACGGCCAGACCAGTGTCGCGATCATGCTGCTCGCCGGGATTGCCCTGACCGCCCTGGCCAGTTCGGCCGTGGGGCTCTTCACCTACCTGGCCGACGATGCGACCTTGCGCACCCTGACCTTCTGGAACCTGGGCAGCCTCAATGGCGCCAGCTACGCACGGCTGTGGCCGTTGCTGCTGGTGACCGCGGCGGTGGCTTTGTGGTTGCCGCGGCGGGCCAGGGCCCTGAACGCGCTGTTGCTCGGTGAGTCGGAGGCCAGTCACCTGGGCATCGATGTCGAAGGGCTCAAGCGCGAGCTGGTGCTCTGTACGGCGCTGGGTGTCGGCGCGGCAGTGGCGGCAGCCGGCATGATCGGCTTTATCGGGCTGGTGGTCCCGCACCTGGTGCGGCTGCTGGCCGGGCCGGATCATCGGGTATTGCTGCCGGCCTCCGTTCTGGCGGGGGCCAGCCTGCTGTTGTTCGCGGATCTGGTGGCGCGTCTGGCGCTGGCCCCGGCGGAACTGCCGATCGGTATTGTCACCGCCTTTCTCGGCGCGCCGTTCTTCCTCTATCTCCTGTTGCGGGGACGTGCCTGATGTTGCGTGCGCAAAACCTGCAGATCCGGCGTGGCCAGCAGACCGTGCTGGCGGATATCGATCTTGAGCTCAAACCGGGCGAGGTGCTCGGCGTGCTCGGGCCCAACGGTGCAGGCAAGAGCACCCTGCTCGGCGCCTTGAGCGGGGAACTGGTGCCGAGCCAGGGCGACGTCTGGCTGGACGAACAACCCCTGGCGCGCTGGCAGGGCGCGGAACGGGCCCGGCGCCTGGCCGTATTGCCCCAGACGTCGACGCTGGATTTCGCCTTCAGGGTCGAGGAGGTGGTAGGCATGGGCCGCCTGCCGCACCAGACCGGACAACTGCGCGACCAGGAAATCGTTGTCGCGGCGTTGCAGGCCGCCGATGCCGGGCACCTGGCCGGGCGCAGCTACCTGGCGCTGTCCGGCGGCGAGCGCCAGCGCGTGCATCTGGCGCGGGTACTGGCCCAGCTCTGGCCGGGACACAGCGGACAGACCCTGTTGCTCGATGAGCCGACCTCGATGCTCGATCCGTTGCATCAGCACACCACCTTGCAGGCGATTCGCGAGTTCGCCGACCGGGGCGCCGCGGTGCTGATCATCCTGCATGACCTGAACCTGGCCGCGCGTTACTGCGACCGCCTGCTACTCCTGGAAAAGGGCCGCCCGCACGCCCTCGAATGCCCTGAACGGGTCTTGCGGCCCGACATGCTGAAAGCCGTGTTCGGCCTGGAAGTGCTGGTGCTGCCGCATCCTGAGCGGGGTCATCCGCTGATCATCGCGCGCTGAAACGGTCGCCGGCCTGCTCGGCTGGTGTCGGTCAATTCACCCGGTTACACAGAGAATCCTCCCGTTCTCATGTAGTCCGGGTCTTTGTCTTTGGCTCGCTGTGATTTCGTCCGAATGAGTCCTTTATTGTGTCGGCAACGCGCACTCCGCGTCGTCCGAGGATTTCGGCCCCGGATGTTTGTCACGTTGATGCAATGATCGGATGTGGGAGCCAACATGAAGCAGATTAATCAGGCGGATCAGCAACTGGCGCGTCAGGCTATCGGCCTGCTCGACCTGACCTCTCTGAGCAATGATGACGATGCCGAGCGGGTCATCTTGCTGTGCCAGCGGGCCTTGACGCCTTTCGGGCCCGTGGCGGCGGTCTGTGTCTTCCCGCGGTTCGTGACCCTGGCCCGCAAGACCCTGGACAGGCTCGGCGCATCGGCGATTCGCGTGGCCACGGTGGTCAACTTTCCCTACGGTGGACCGAACGTGGCGTCGGCGGTCTCGGAAACGGAGGCGGTGCTCAAGGCGGGCGCTAACGAGGTGGACCTGGTCTATCCCTATCGTTCGCTGCTGATGGGCGATACGCAGACAGGCAAGACCATGGTCTCGGCCTGTCGCGAATTGTGCGCGGGGCGGGCCCGGCTCAAGGTGATCCTGGAAACCGGCGAGCTGCGCGACCCGCAGATGATTCGCCAGGCCAGCCAGGACGCGATTGCCGCCGGCGCCGACTTTCTCAAGACCAGTACCGGCAAGGTCCTGATCAACGCCACGGAGCAGGCGGCGCGGATCATGCTCGAAGCCATCGCGGAGCGGGGCGGGCTGGTGGGCTTGAAGGCGGCGGGTGGGATTCGTACCTTCGACGACGCGCGAACCTACATCGATTTGGCGAAGGCCCGTTTCGGCGCGGACTGGGTCGACGCCGACCACCTGCGCCTGGGCGCTTCGGGGTTGCTGGATGAACTGCTGGCACAGTTGGAATGGTCGGCTGCGTCGCCGACGAAACGGCGTGGCCGCAAATGAGCTTTTTCCGGGCAAAAAAAAGACCCGGCAAAAAGCCGGGTCAATAACCGTGATTAGCCTGATGAGGAGATAATCTGAGAGTCCGAACCAAGGGCCTTCCAGAAAATCCAACCGATCTCGCGATCAGTTGTGATAATCATAACGATTCTCATTTCTAAGTCAACAAATTTTTCCCGACCGTCCGTCGCCAGCGCCTGGCGGGCTATTCAGCCTTGCTGGGCGGCAGTGTTCAGCCGCGTGACTTCCTTGTTCAGCAGATCGATCCGCCGCGCCATGCTCTCGATCAGGCTATGGGCGATACGCGGGTTGCTCTGGGTCAGGTTGAGGAACTGCTCCTTGGGAATCAGCATGACCGTGCACGGCTGGCTGGCGATCACGCTGGCACTGCGTTTCTCGCCGGTGAACACCGCCATGGCACCAAATATCTCGTCCTTGGGGACGTCACCGACCTTGTGGCCATCGACAAAGGCTTCGGCATGTCCGTCGATGATGATGAAGACATGGTCGGCATCGTCACCCTGGCGGATCAGCACTTCACCGACCGCGACCTGCTGGAAGCCGTTGCTGCTGCGGAACTCCGGCTGCTTGAGGCGGGTGACCGCGTCCGACAGGAGGGCGGTCTGGCCCACGAGATAGCGCAGCAGCAGTTCGCTGCGGGCTTCATCGGCATAGATATGCTGGAACACTTCGCGGCGCCGATACGGCAGCAGGCGCAGCGGGCCATCACTGCTCAGCAGGCAGCGCGGCCAGTCGATGCCCTGGCGCAAACCCACCAGGTCGCCTTCCTGCAGGTAGAACAGCGGACGCTCGTCGACACGCGCATGCAGCAGGCCGCTATCGATCAGAAAGAGTTGATCGTCGGCCAGCCGGGATGAGAGGTCCTGGGTCTGTTCGAACTCGATGGCCGCGCCGCAGGGCGGCAGACCTTCAAGCAGTCGAGCGGGAATGCTCTGCAGCCGATTGATCAATTCATCGGCGTACGCCGGTTGCTCCCCGAGTAGATACATGACAAACCTGCACAATCAATTTTTATGCCGTGACGATATCGCTTCCAGTTGTTTATTCAAGGCTTCTTTGCGCTCCAGCGGGATGTCATTCCAGTGAATGTCCATCAGCGCGCCCTCGATGGCGTACAACAGCACTTTCGAGGCTCTGAATCCGCGGGTTCTTACTGCACGATAGGCATCCACTGCCCCTAATCGACGCAAATCCGATGCGCTGTGGATACCCACAGCGTGCAGCCATTGCGCCGACGTCTTGCCAAGGTTCTTCAGGTGTTGCAGTTCATCGTTCATCAAGCCTCCTTGCGATGGCCGAACGCTGCGTTGACGAGAGTAGGCAAGCCTGAAAAGAGTGTAGCGGTCAGTAGGAAAAGCGTGGTTCTTTGGTCGGCTTGTGCGCAAAAGCTTCTAAGCCCAAGCCACGGGCTGCGCGGGCCTGGCACTTTCGAGCCAGTCGGGAGGAGGGGGAAAAGCCATGCCTGCCGCTGTCCTGGGCGGCAATCGGTACCGGACTTCAGCGTTTGCAGCTGCTACCTCAAGCCGGAGCGGTTACTCCGGGTCGTAGCGCAGACGCGTGCCGAACTGCACGGACATGAGGATCTCGGCCGCTTTCAGTCGTGGCGGAAAGTAGGCACCGGAGATCTGCGCGTGGGCGACGCTGGCGCCTTCCAGTATGGCGTTCTGGAAGTCCACGCCGCGCAGGTCGGCGGAACGGAAGTAGGCGTCGGTGAAGTCGACCCCTTCGGCGTTCAGTTCACGCAGGTCGAGACCGCGGAAGTCGCCACCACGCATGTCGATCGGGCCGTCCTTGGGACGGGCTTTATTGAAGCCGGCAATGTCATCCTTGTGCAGCAAGGCGAACAAGGCGGAGTCGAGAAGCTTGGGGTGGCTCATGGAACGTCTCCTGTTGGATTTATGACGCCAGTATAATGCCACTATGTTTCAGCCGTGAAGCAATTGCCGCTTCACGGCTGAAATAGTTTTTTACAGACCTGGTAGGCGCAGGCGAATCTGCGCGATCAGGGTGTCGAGGCTGCCGCTCTCGTTGGTCTGCACGCGTTTGGTCCGCAGGATTTCATCGGCTCCCAGGGCTTCGCGGTTGGCCTGTTGGGTGGCGATGACTTCCAGGGTCGCATCGGAAGGGTCGAGGGCGTCGGCCTGGCGCTGGGCCAGCCAGCTTTCGATGACGGCCTGGGGCGCGTCGCAATCGAGGATCAGGCAGGGGGCGCCGGTGGCTTCGGCAACCTTGGCGGCGGCGTCGCGCTGTTCGCGCTTGAGGTAGGTGGCATCGATCACCACCGGGAAACCGGCGCGCAGGATGATGTCGGCGATTTCATGCAGGCGCTGATAGGTCCGTGCGCTGGCATCCTTGCTGTAGATACCGTCGCCGACCGCCTGGGTGCCCTGTTGCTCGCCGAACAGGCGCTTGCGCTCGACATCGGAACGCAGGCGGACCGCGCCCAGGGCCTCGACCATGCGCATGGCCACGTGGCTCTTGCCGACCGCGGACACGCCATGGGTAATGGCCAGGAAGCGCGAGGGGATGGTGCTGTAGCTTTCCGCCAGGTTGGCATAGTTGCGGTACTGGCGCAGGGTGGTCGCCCGTTGTACGGCGGTGGCGTCGGCCGGCATGCTGAACAGCGCGACCTTGGCGCGGACCAGGGCACGGTAGGCCTTGTAGAAGTTCAGCACTTCCAGGCCCTGGTAGTCGCCGGTCAGTTCCAGGTACTGGCTGACAAAGCGTCGGGCCAGGCTCTTGAGGCCGCGGTCTTCCAGGTCCATGGCGAGGAAACCGGTGTCGGCGTAGACGTCGGTGAAACGGAACGGTTCGTTGAACTCGATGCAGTCGAAGATCACCACCTTGCCGTCGATGACGGTGGCGTTGCCCAGGTGGATATCGCCATGGCATTCACGGGTGAAGCCTGCGGCCTTGCGCTGGGCGAACAGCGGCTTGAGGCGTTCGAAGCTGGTCTCGGCCCAGGCTTGCAGGGCGTCGAGTTGCAGCAGGTCGGCCTTGTCCTGCAGGAACGGGCGAATCTGTTCGAAGTTCTGTCGGACCGGGTCCATGACCGCTTCCGGCGTGCCCTGGTAGTGCTCTTTCGGCACTTCGGGAGCGGTCTGGTGGAAGCGGGCGATCTGCTGCGCCATCTCGTCGATATGCTGGGCGGTCAGTTCACCATTGGCCTGCAAGGTGCTGAGCAGCTGGCTTTGCGGGAACTGGCGCATTTTCAGCACGTATTCGATGGCCGGGCCGTCGCCTCCCAGTTGCGGGGCGTCGACCGTGCCGGTGATCGGCAGGACTTCCAGGTACAGGTCGTCGGTCAGGCGCTGGTTGAGGCGCAGTTCTTCATTACAGAAGTGCTCGCGGCCGGACAGCTCGGTGAAGTCGAGAAAGCCGAAGTTGACCGGCTTCTTGATCTTGTAGGCATAGGCCCCGGTGAGCAGAACCCAGGAAATATGGGTCTCGATGAGCTGGAACCCATCTACCGGATGGGGGTAGAGGGCCGGATTTTGCAGGGCGGCGATCAGGGACTGGCTCACGGGCGATCCTTCAGAGGTCGGAAAATTCGAGGGCGCCATTATGGCTGCTCGGACGGGTGCTGCAAACCGCCGGAGCGTGCATGTTGATCATGAATAAAGTGCGTATAATCCGCGCCCATGACTCGTACCCGATCCCCTCGTTCCAAACCCAAACCTCCGTCCGGCGGCCTTCGTCCCTGGCTCGGCTGGGCGCTCAAGCTCAGTCTGGTCGGCCTCGTGGTGCTGGCCGGCTTCGCCGTCTACCTCGATGCCGTGGTGCAGGAGAAGTTCTCCGGCAAGCGCTGGACCATCCCGGCCAAGGTCTATGCCCGGCCGCTGGAGCTGTTCGTCGGCCAGAAGCTGAGCAAGGAAGACTTCCTCACCGAACTCGATGCCCTGGGCTATCGCCGTGAGGCGGTGATCAACGGTCCGGGCGCGGCGGCGGTCAATGGCAACACGGTCGACCTGAACACCCGTGGCTTCCAGTTCTACGAGGGCATGGAGGCGGCGCAGCCGGTGCGTGTGCGGTTCTCCGGCGACTATGTCGCCGAGTTGTCGGCGCTCAACGGCTCGAAGCTCTCGGTGGTGCGTCTTGAGCCACTGCTGATCGGCGGGCTGTACCCGAAAAACCTCGAGGACCGGATCCTGATCAAGATCGATCAGGTGCCGCCGTATCTGCTCGATACCCTGGTGACCGTCGAGGATCGGGATTTCTATCATCACTTCGGCGTCTCGCCGAAGTCGATTGCCCGGGCGATCTGGGTCAATACCTCGGCCGGCCAGATGCGCCAGGGCGGCAGTACCTTGACCCAGCAGTTGGTGAAGAACTTCTTCCTGACCAACGAACGCAGCCTGAGCCGCAAGCTCACCGAGGCCATGATGGCCTTGCTGCTGGAACTGCATTACGACAAGAAGGAGATCCTCGAGGCTTATCTCAACGAGGTCTTTATCGGTCAGGACGGCCAGCGCGCCGTGCACGGTTTCGGCCTGGCGAGCCAGTTCTTCTTCAGCCAGCCGTTGTCCGAATTGAAGCTGCACCAGGTCGCGTTGCTGGTGGGCATGGTCAAGGGCCCGTCCTACTACAACCCGCGACGTTACCCGGATCGTGCCCTCGAACGGCGTAACCTGGTGCTCGATCTGCTGGCGCAGCAGGGCGTGGTGCCAGTCGAGCAGGTCGAGGCGGCGAAGAAGATGCCGCTGGGCGTGACCAAGCGCGGCAGCCTGGCCGACAGCTCGTTCCCCGGCTTCCTCGATCTGGTCAAGCGCCAGTTGCGTGAAGACTATCGCGACGAAGACTTGACCGAGGAGGGGCTGCGGATTTTCACCAGCTTCGACCCGATCCTGCAGATGAAGGCCGAAGCCTCGGTCAATGAAACCTTCAAGCGCCTGGCCGGGCGCAAGGGTTCGGAGGATGTCGAGGCGGCGATGGTGGTGACCAATCCGGAAACCGGTGAAGTCCAGGCCATGATCGGTAGCCGTCAACCCGGTTTCGCCGGTTTCAACCGCGCGCTGGATGCGGTGCGCAATATCGGCTCGCTGATCAAGCCGGCGGTGTATCTGACCGCGCTGGAGAAACCGAGCCAGTACACCCTGACCAGTTGGCTGTCGGACGAAGCGTTTTCGGTGAAGGGCGCGGATGGTCAGGTCTGGAAACCGCAGAACTTCGACCGTCGCTCCCATGGCACGATTTTCCTGTACCAGGGCCTGGCGCATTCCTACAACCTGTCGACGGCGCGCCTCGGCCTGGAAGTCGGCGTGCCGAACGTGCTCAAGACGGTTGCCCGACTGGGCATCACCCGTGAGTTCCCGGCTTATCCGGCAATACTGCTGGGCGCTGGCGGCATGACCCCGATTGAAGTGGCGACCATGTACCAGACCATCGCCAACGGTGGCTTCAACACGCCGATGCGTGGTATCCGCAGCGTGCTGACGGCCGAGGGCGAACCGCTCAAGCGTTATCCGTTCCAGATCCAGCAGCGCTTCGATGCAGGCTCGATCTACCTGATCCAGGCGGCGATGCAGCGGGTGATGCGCGAGGGGACCGGGGCCAGTGCCTACAATGTCCTGCCCAAGACCCTGACATTGGCGGGTAAGTCCGGCACCAGTAACGACTCCCGCGACAGCTGGTTCTCCGGTTTCAGCCAGGATCTGCTGGCGGTGGTCTGGCTGGGTCGTGACGACAACGGCAAGACGCCGTTTACCGGTGCGACCGGGGCCTTGCAGGTCTGGACCAGTTTCATGAAGAAAGCCGATCCGCTGCCGCTGGACATGCCACAACCGGATAATATTGTTCAGGCCTGGATCGATCCGCATACCGGGCAGGGCTCCGATGCCAATTGCCCGGGCGCGGTGCAGATGCCGTATATTCGCGGCAGTGAACCTGCGCCAGGTACGGCTTGCGGTGGTGCGGCGCCCGCGCCGGCCACCGAAGTGATGGATTGGGTCAAGGGCTGGTTGAATTAAGCGAAGAGGGTTTGAAGTGAACAAGTGGTGGTTTCCAGCTTTTACGGCTCTGGCTTTGCTCAACGGTTGCTCGAGCGTGCCCCATGGTTCGATCCCGGTAGTCGATTCCGGGACAGCCGTGTCCAACAACGATCGGATATCCGCCACCGGCGGTTTCCGCCAGACCACCATCAAGCGCGCCGTGCCGAACCAGGCCCAGGCCGTTCCGCAGGATTCCGGCGTGGTGGTGATGGTTCCGGGCGGTGGCGCGGCGACTTCCGCGCCGATCAGCAGCGAGCCCTGGACACCGGGTCCTTCCACGTCCGGGCCGATTACCCCGGGTCCGGTGGACAGTGCGCCGATCCAGACGTCGTCGATCAACCAGGGCGGCTACACCATGCCGAGCCAGGTAGCGCCCAGCGGCGTGCCTTCGGGCAATGCCGGCGGCCTGTCGGCGGACGAGCAACTGGATGGCCCGGTCCTGGCGCTGCTGACCACGGCTCAGCAGCAACAGTCCAGCGGTGACCTCAACGGTGCCTCGTCGAGCCTGGAGCGTGCCCAGCGCGTCGCGCCGCGTGAACCGCAGGTGCTCTATCGCCTGGCGCAGGTTCGCATGGCCCAGGGCGATGCCCCGCAAGCCGAGCAGTTGGCCCGTCGCGGCCTGAGCTTTGCCAATGGCCGTCCGGATCTGCAAGCCAGTCTCTGGGGCCTGATTGCCCAGGCACGGGAAAAGCAGGGTGATGCGGCCGGTGCGGCATTGGCGCGGCAGAAGGCCAAGGTCAGCCTCTGATGGATGATCGTTTCCTGTTGATTGCCGACCAGTTGTTGCTGATCGAGCGTGAACTGCGTATCCAGGGCTGGTGGGACGAGGAGCCGCCCAGTGCGCAGGCGCTGGCCAGCGTCGAGCCTTTCAGCGTCGACACGCTGGAGTTCGAGCAATGGTTGCAATGGATCTTCCTGCCGAGGATGAAGAGCATCCTCGAACAGGATCTGCCGCTGCCGGCTGCCTCGGGCATCCTGGCCATGGCCGAAATGGTCTACGCCCAGCGTCCGGGGCAGGGCAGGACGTTGCAGGCGCTGCTGGCGCAGTTCGATCAATTGATCAGCGAGTCGCGCTGAGCCTGAGCGCGTGGATGCGGCGAGGGGGCTTGCCCCTCGCCACAAGACTCAGGAACAGTTCTCTTCAATCGCCTTGCGCGTTTCAAGCAGCCGGGTCTGCCGTTCTTCCTCGGTCAGGCGCCGCAGTTCTCCGTTCACTTCCTCGCGCACCCGCGGATCGTTCTGCAATTGCGCCAGATTGGTCCGCGCCTTGTCGCAGAACACCTTGAGCGTGGCGTCTCGCTCGGCCACCTGTTTCCTGACCTTGGCATCCACGGCTTTCTGATCGCCCACCGGTGTGCTGGCCGGGACCTCGGGCCTGGGCGGTGGCGGGGGTGGCGTACCGATTGCCGGCGTGACCACGGTCGCTGTCTGTCCCGGTGGTGGCTGGGCGTCGAAATGAGTGACGCCCTGGGCATCGACCCATTTGTAGATCGGGGCGGCCAGGCACAGGGGGCTCACGGCAAACAGCAGGCTGCCTATGAGAATGCTCGTACGCATCAGGTTTCCTTGTCAGGCGGTTCAATCAGCAACCTAGCACATTCCTTCAGGAAAGGTTTTCTTCTGCTTTCTCATGCGCTTAGTTCGAAGAAAGCGCACAGATGACTTGACTTGAGCGAGGCGAATCAGAACAATCCAAAGTCCGCTGTAGAGGGACTGCCAGAAGCAGACCCACTCGGCAGATCATGAGGCGCACATCCGCGCCGACCTGTTACACCCGCAACGCGTTACCTCGCGCTGGGTGGGAAACCCCCGCAACACTTGGGGCACTCCCAATACTTGCTCAGTCAGTGCTGACGTAGTCGGCGACCACCGTCGCTCATGCTCTGCCGAGAAGTAAACCTATTAAGACCCGTCTCCAGCGTTTGTGGACGGTATTCTGGCGTTTTAGAGGTGAACAACGTGGAGCTTTTATCTGGCGGTGAGATGCTCGTCCGCTTTTTGCGTGACGAAGGCGTCAAATATATCTACGGGTACCCGGGTGGTGCTCTTCTTCATGTCTACGATGCCCTGTTCAAAGAACCGGAAGTGACCCACATCCTGGTTCGTCACGAGCAGGCCGCTACCCATATGGCTGACGGCTATGCCCGTGCCACCGGCAAGGCCGGCGTGGTACTGGTGACTTCCGGTCCCGGCGCAACCAACGCCATCACCGGTATCGCCACGGCGTACATGGACTCCATTCCGATGGTGATCATCTCCGGTCAGGTGCCAAGCACCCTGGTCGGTACCGATGCGTTCCAGGAAACCGACATGATCGGTATCTCCCGGCCGATCGTGAAGCACAGCTTCATGATCAAGCACGCCTCGGAAATCCCGGAAGTCATGAAGAAGGCGTTCTACCTGGCGCAGTCCGGCCGCCCTGGTCCTGTCGTTGTCGATATCCCGAAAGACATGACCAACCCGGCCGAGAAGTTCGAATACATCTTCCCGAAAAAAGCCAAGCTGCGCTCCTACAGCCCGGCTGTACGCGGTCACTCCGGCCAGATCCGCAAGGCGGCCGAAATGCTCCTGGCCGCCAAGCGTCCGGTGCTCTACTCGGGCGGCGGCGTGATCCTCGGCGGCGGTTCCGCACCCTTGACCGAACTGGCCAAGCTGCTCAACCTGCCGGTGACCAACACCCTGATGGGGCTCGGCGCCTACCCTGGCACCGACCGTCAGTTCGTCGGCATGCTCGGCATGCACGGCAGCTACACCGCCAACCTGGCCATGCACCACGCCGATGTGATCCTGGCCGTCGGTGCGCGCTTCGACGACCGTGTCATCAACGGTGCACCGAAGTTCTGCCCGAACGCCAAGATCATCCATATCGACATCGATCCGGCATCGATCTCCAAGACCATCAAGGCAGACGTGCCTATCGTGGGTCCGGTGGAGAGCGTGCTGACCGAGATGGTCGCGGCCCTCAAGGAAATCGGCGAGACTCCGAACAAGGAGTCGGTCGCCAGCTGGTGGAAGCAGATCGACGAATGGCGCGGTGACCGCGGCCTGTTCCCTTATGACAAGGGCGACGGCAGCATCATCAAGCCGCAGACGGTGATCGAAACCCTGTGCGAAGTGACCAAGGGCGATGCCTTCGTGACCTCCGACGTGGGCCAGCACCAGATGTTCGCGGCGCAGTACTACAAGTTCAACAAGCCCAATCGCTGGATCAACTCCGGCGGCCTGGGCACCATGGGCTTCGGTTTCCCGGCGGCCATGGGCGTGAAGTTGAGCTTCCCGGATGTGGATGTCGCCTGCGTCACCGGCGAAGGCAGTATCCAGATGAACATCCAGGAACTGTCGACCTGCCTGCAGTACGGTCTGCCGGTGAAGATCGTCAGCCTGAACAACGGTGTGCTCGGCATGGTTCGCCAGTGGCAGGACATGAGCTACGGCAGCCGTCACTCGCACTCGTACATGGAATCGCTGCCTGACTTCGTCAAGCTGGTCGAGGCCTATGGTCACGTCGGAATCCGTATCACGGATCTGAAAGACTTGAAGCCGAAGATGGAAGAAGCGTTCGCCATGAAGGATCGCCTGGTGTTCCTCGATATCCAGGTCGATACCAGCGAGCACGTCTACCCGATGCAGATCAAAGACGGCTCCATGCGCGATATGTGGCTGAGCAAGACGGAGCGTACCTAACATGCGGCATATCATTTCCCTGCTTCTGGAAAACGAACCTGGCGCTCTGTCTCGTGTGGTTGGTCTGTTTTCGCAACGCAACTACAACATCGAAAGCCTGACCGTGGCCCCGACCGAAGACCCGACCCTGTCGCGTCTGACGCTGACCACCGTGGGGCATGATGAAGTCATCGAGCAGATCACCAAGAACCTGAACAAACTGATCGAAGTGGTCAAGCTGGTCGACCTGTCGGAAAGTGCTCACATCGAGCGCGAACTGATGCTGGTCAAGGTCAAGGCCACTGGCGCCCAGCGCGCCGAGATAAAACGGACTACCGATATTTACCGCGGGCAGATCGTTGATGTGAGCGCCAGCGTTTATACCGTGCAATTGACCGGTACAAGCGACAAGCTGGACAGCTTCATCCAGTCGATCGGGACGGCCTCGATTCTGGAAACCGTGCGTAGTGGCGTCACCGGGATTGCCCGTGGCGACAAAGTACTGAGCATCTAACTTAATTTAGCGAATGGCCTGATGGCCTGGATATAAAGGGGTATTTCATGAAGGTTTTCTACGATAAAGACTGTGACCTGTCGATCATCCAGGGCAAGAAAGTCGCGATTATCGGTTACGGCTCCCAGGGCCACGCACAAGCTTGCAACCTGAAGGATTCCGGTGTCGACGTTACCGTCGGCCTGCGTAAGGGTTCGGCCACTGTTGCCAAGGCAGAAGCCCACGGCCTGAAAGTGACCGACGTCGCTTCCGCCGTTGCTGCCGCCGACCTGGTCATGATCCTGACTCCGGACGAGTTCCAGTCCGCGCTGTACAAGAACGAAATCGAGCCGAACATCAAGAAAGGCGCCACCCTGGCCTTCTCCCACGGCTTCGCGATCCACTACAACCAGGTTGTGCCGCGCGCCGACCTCGACGTGATCATGATCGCGCCGAAGGCTCCAGGCCACACCGTGCGTTCCGAATTCGTCAAGGGCGGCGGTATCCCTGACCTGATCGCGATCTACCAGGACGCCTCGGGCAACGCCAAGAACGTTGCACTGTCCTACGCCGCTGGCGTGGGTGGCGGTCGTACCGGCATCATCGAAACCACCTTCAAGGACGAGACCGAAACCGACCTGTTCGGCGAACAGGCCGTTCTGTGCGGCGGTACCGTCGAGCTGGTGAAAGCCGGTTTCGAAACCCTGGTTGAAGCTGGCTACGCGCCGGAAATGGCCTACTTCGAATGCCTGCACGAACTGAAGCTGATCGTTGACCTCATGTACGAAGGCGGTATCGCCAACATGAACTACTCGATCTCCAACAACGCCGAATACGGCGAGTACGTGACCGGCCCTGAAGTCATCAACGCCGAATCCCGCCAGGCCATGCGCAACGCTCTGAAGCGCATCCAGGACGGCGAATACGCGAAGATGTTCATCAGCGAAGGTGCTACCGGCTACCCATCGATGACTGCCAAGCGTCGTAACAACGCCGCCCACGGTATCGAGATCATCGGTGAGCAACTGCGCTCGATGATGCCTTGGATCGGTGCGAACAAGATCGTCGACAAAGCCAAGAACTGAGTTCAGGGCCTGTCTGGAAAAACGCGGCCTCGGCCGCGTTTTTTCGTTTAGGGGGCCGCTTCTGGTATAAAGCTGGATCGTTTTGCGGTCGAACCCCGGCCGCGAACCTCTGTCGAATTTTTTTCACCGTTGCAAGGTACTGTCCATGAGCGAACGTCCCGAAGAGCCGAACCAGGCTCCTGACGCCGAAAGCCTGCTGCCGATCGATGAGCATGTCGAAGAAGGACATGACGCCGAAGGCCGTAAAGTCCGGCATCGTGGTATCTATCTGCTGCCGAATCTGTTCACCACCGCGAACCTGTTCGCCGGTTTCTACGCGATCATCAGTGCGATGAGTGCGCAAAGTGCTGCCAGTGCGGGTGATCCCGCCGGGGCGAGCAAGTATTTCGCGTTTTCCGCGATCGCGATCTTCGTCGCCATGGTCCTCGACGGGCTGGATGGGCGCGTGGCGCGGATGACCAATACCCAGAGCGCCTTCGGCGCCGAGTATGACTCGCTGTCCGACATGGTCGCGTTCGGCGTGGCCCCGGCGTTGCTGGCCTTCGGCTGGGCGCTGGGCGATATGGGCAAGGTCGGCTGGATGGTGGCCTTTATCTATGTGGCGGGCGCGGCCCTGCGCCTGGCGCGCTTCAACACCCAGGTCGGGACCGCGGACAAGCGTTACTTCATCGGTCTTGCCAGCCCGGCCGCGGCCGGTGTGGTGGCCGGCACGGTCTGGGCCTTCAGCGACTACGGTATCCAGGGATCGAAGATGTCGTTCCTGGTGGCCCTGCTGGTGGCGGCGGCCGGGATGCTGATGGTCAGCAACATCAAGTACAACAGCTTCAAGGAACTGGATCTCAAGGGGCGTGTGCCGTTTGTCGCGATCCTGGCCGTGGTGCTGGTGTTCGCCGTGGTGTTCAGCGATCCGCCGCGGATCCTGCTGCTGATTTTCCTCGCCTATGCGGCTTCCGGCCCTGTCCAGTACCTGCTGCACCTGCGTCGCCACAAAAGCGTCGAGTGATGTAATTTCCCTTACACTCCGTAGTCTATTGGTGCATCAGTCGTCCAATACTGCGGAGTTGCCATGCTGATCAAGCTTTCCAGGACTTCCGACTCCAAGGAGTCGGAAGTCACCCCCGAGTCACTCTATCTTTCCCGTCGTGCCGTGCTCGGCAGTTCGCTGGCCGGGCTGGCGCTCGGCAGTCTGCCGCGTTGGGCCAGTGCGGCCGAGGCGGCGCGCTACGCCGATGTGGAAGCAGGGAATGCGCCGTCCTGGTTTGCCGGCAAGCTGCCGGATACCCGCTGGGGCGCCGTGACGGTCAAGGATGAAGCGATCACCCCGTACAAGGACGCGACGCACTACAACAACTTCTATGAGTTCGGGACCGACAAGGGCGATCCGGCGCAGAACGCCGGATCGCTGAAAACCGAACCCTGGTCGGTGGTGATCGACGGCGAAGTCGGCAAGCCCGGACATTATGCCCTCGAAGACTTCATGAAGCCTTATCAGCTGGAAGAGCGGATCTATCGCCTGCGTTGTGTCGAAGCCTGGTCGATGGTGATCCCGTGGATCGGCTTTCCGATCTCCGCGTTGCTCAAGCAGGTCGAGCCGACCTCCAAGGCCAGGTACATTCGCTTTGAAACCCTGCAGGATCCCAAGAGCATGCCGGGGCAGCGCTCCGGTTTTGCCCTGATCGACTGGCCTTATGTCGAGGGCTTGCGTCTGGATGAGGCGATGAACCCGCTGGCGATTCTGGCCGTAGGCATGTACGGGCGGGAGTTGCCGAATCAGAACGGCGCGCCGTTGCGTCTCGTGGTGCCGTGGAAGTACGGCTTCAAGAGCGTCAAGTCCATCGTGCGCATCAGCCTGGTGGCGGAACAGCCGAAAACCACCTGGCAGAGCATCGCTTCGGATGAGTACGGCTTTTATGCCAACGTGAACCCGACGGTCGATCATCCGCGCTGGACCCAGGCCCGCGAGCGCCGGTTGCCCAGTGGCCTGTTCAGTCCGAATGTGCGCGAGACGCAGATGTTCAACGGCTACTCGGATGAAGTCGCTTCCTTGTATACCGGCCTGGACCTTCGGAAAAACTACTGATGCGATATCCATTCTGGCGTGTGGGCGTCTTTATCGCGGCGGCGATCTGGCCGTTGCTCTGGCTGTATCAGGCGTGGATCTTTGCCCTTGGGCCGGATCCGGGAAAGGTGCTGGTCGACCGGCTGGGCCTGGGTACGCTGATCCTGTTGCTGATCACCCTCGGCATGACACCGTTGCAGAAGTTGAGCGGCTGGCCGGGCTGGATCGCGGTGCGGCGCCAGTTGGGGTTGTGGTGTTTCGCCTATGTGGTGCTGCATCTGGCGGCTTACCTGGTGTTTGTCCTGGGGCTGGATTGGTCGCAGTTGGGTGTCGAGTTGCGCAAGCGGCCCTACATCATTGTCGGCACCTTGGGCTTTCTCTGTCTCCTGGCGCTTTCCGTGACGTCGAACCGTTATAGTCAGCGCCGCCTGGGCGCGCGCTGGAAGAAGCTGCACCGCCTGGTGTATGTGGTTCTCGGCCTGGGGTTGCTGCACATGTTGTGGATCGTGCGGGCAGACCTGAAGGAGTGGACGGTGTATGCCTCTATAGGTGCGTTGTTGTTGGCGCTGCGTATCCCGGCGCTGGCGCGGCGGATTCCCCGTCTTGTGGCAAAGAAGCCGGCCCCTTCAGCGACACGGTCCCTGTAGGCGTCGGACTTGCCCGCGAAGGCGTTGTATGGACGCCTTCGCTGGCAAGCCAGCTCCCACAGGTATGTCGTCGGCCCCCCATTTTGTGTGCGACACCCAAACTGTAGGAGCCGGCTTGCTGGCGATGGCGTCCCTCTGGGCGCTGCAAGGCTTGCTGGCCTCATCGCTGGCAAGCCAGCTTCTACAGGGTTGCGTGTTCTGACTTGGTTCTGCGCTGTTTCTGACCCTTGTGACAGAAAGATGAAAATAAGGGTTGACGGCAGATTCCATGGGCCTATAATTCGCCCCACTTCCGGCGCAGTCGAAACGGAAAACTCCTTGAGATTCAACGAGTTAAGTAGGTTTCGACAGATGCTGGCTTCAGTTCATCGAAGCCCGGAAGCGCTGTAAAAGAGGTGTTGACAGCAGCGTGTAACGCTGTAGAATTCGCCTCCCGCTGACGAGAGATCGGAAGCGCAAGTGGTTGAAGTTGAACGGGAAATCGTGAAAACTTCTGAAAATAATCACTTGACAGCAAATGAGGCTGCTGTAGAATGCGCGCCTCGGTTCAGCGAACAGCTCAACCAACCGCTCTTTAACAACTGAATCAAGCAATTCGTGTGGGTGCTTGTGGAGTCAGACTGAATAGTCAACAGATTATCAGCATCACAAGTTACTCCGCGAGAAATCAAAGATGTAACCAACGATTGCTGAGCCAAGTTTAGGGTTTTCTCAAAACCCAAAGATGTTTGAACTGAAGAGTTTGATCATGGCTCAGATTGAACGCTGGCGGCAGGCCTAACACATGCAAGTCGAGCGGATGACGGGAGCTTGCTTCCTGATTCAGCGGCGGACGGGTGAGTAATGCCTAGGAATCTGCCTGGTAGTGGGGGACAACGTTTCGAAAGGAACGCTAATACCGCATACGTCCTACGGGAGAAAGCAGGGGACCTTCGGGCCTTGCGCTATCAGATGAGCCTAGGTCGGATTAGCTAGTTGGTGAGGTAATGGCTCACCAAGGCGACGATCCGTAACTGGTCTGAGAGGATGATCAGTCACACTGGAACTGAGACACGGTCCAGACTCCTACGGGAGGCAGCAGTGGGGAATATTGGACAATGGGCGAAAGCCTGATCCAGCCATGCCGCGTGTGTGAAGAAGGTCTTCGGATTGTAAAGCACTTTAAGTTGGGAGGAAGGGCATTAACCTAATACGTTAGTGTTTTGACGTTACCGACAGAATAAGCACCGGCTAACTCTGTGCCAGCAGCCGCGGTAATACAGAGGGTGCAAGCGTTAATCGGAATTACTGGGCGTAAAGCGCGCGTAGGTGGTTTGTTAAGTTGGATGTGAAATCCCCGGGCTCAACCTGGGAACTGCATCCAAAACTGGCAAGCTAGAGTAGGGTAGAGGGTGGTGGAATTTCCTGTGTAGCGGTGAAATGCGTAGATATAGGAAGGAACACCAGTGGCGAAGGCGACCACCTGGACTCATACTGACACTGAGGTGCGAAAGCGTGGGGAGCAAACAGGATTAGATACCCTGGTAGTCCACGCCGTAAACGATGTCAACTAGCCGTTGGGAACCTTGAGTTCTTAGTGGCGCAGCTAACGCATTAAGTTGACCGCCTGGGGAGTACGGCCGCAAGGTTAAAACTCAAATGAATTGACGGGGGCCCGCACAAGCGGTGGAGCATGTGGTTTAATTCGAAGCAACGCGAAGAACCTTACCAGGCCTTGACATCCAATGAACTTTCCAGAGATGGATTGGTGCCTTCGGGAACATTGAGACAGGTGCTGCATGGCTGTCGTCAGCTCGTGTCGTGAGATGTTGGGTTAAGTCCCGTAACGAGCGCAACCCTTGTCCTTAGTTACCAGCACATCATGGTGGGCACTCTAAGGAGACTGCCGGTGACAAACCGGAGGAAGGTGGGGATGACGTCAAGTCATCATGGCCCTTACGGCCTGGGCTACACACGTGCTACAATGGTCGGTACAAAGGGTTGCCAAGCCGCGAGGTGGAGCTAATCCCATAAAACCGATCGTAGTCCGGATCGCAGTCTGCAACTCGACTGCGTGAAGTCGGAATCGCTAGTAATCGCGAATCAGAATGTCGCGGTGAATACGTTCCCGGGCCTTGTACACACCGCCCGTCACACCATGGGAGTGGGTTGCACCAGAAGTAGCTAGTCTAACCTTCGGGAGGACGGTTACCACGGTGTGATTCATGACTGGGGTGAAGTCGTAACAAGGTAGCCGTAGGGGAACCTGCGGCTGGATCACCTCCTTAATCGACGACATCAGCTGCTCCATAAGTTCCCACACGAATTGCTTGATTCATTGAAGAAGACGATAGAAGCAGCCCGAAATTGGGTCTGTAGCTCAGTTGGTTAGAGCGCACCCCTGATAAGGGTGAGGTCGGCAGTTCGAATCTGCCCAGACCCACCAATTTTGTGTGGGAAAAGCCTGTAGAGATACGGGGCCATAGCTCAGCTGGGAGAGCGCCTGCCTTGCACGCAGGAGGTCAACGGTTCGATCCCGTTTGGCTCCACCATTACGCTGCTTCTGTAAAGCTTAGAAATGAGCATTCCATCAAGACGATGATGAATGTTGATTTCTAGTCTTTGACTAGATCGTTCTTTAAAAATTTGGGTATGTGATAGAAAGATAGACTGAACGTTACTTTCACTGGTAACGGATCAGGCTAAGGTAAAATTTGTGAGTACTCTTAAGAGTTTTGCGAATTTTCGGCGAATGTCGTCTTCATAGTATAACCAGATTGCTTGGGGTTATATGGTCAAGTGAAGAAGCGCATACGGTGGATGCCTTGGCAGTCAGAGGCGATGAAAGACGTGGTAGCCTGCGAAAAGCTTCGGGGAGTCGGCAAACAGACTTTGATCCGGAGATGTCTGAATGGGGGAACCCAGCCATCATAAGATGGTTATCTTGTACTGAATACATAGGTGCAAGAGGCGAACCAGGGGAACTGAAACATCTAAGTACCCTGAGGAAAAGAAATCAACCGAGATTCCCTTAGTAGTGGCGAGCGAACGGGGACTAGCCCTTAAGTGGCTTTGAGATTAGCGGAACGCTCTGGAAAGTGCGGCCATAGTGGGTGATAGCCCTGTACGCGAAAATCTCTTGGTCATGAAATCGAGTAGGACGGGGCACGAGAAACCTTGTCTGAATATGGGGGACCATCCTCCAAGGCTAAATACTACTGACTGACCGATAGTGAACTAGTACCGTGAGGGAAAGGCGAAAAGAACCCCGGAGAGGGGAGTGAAATAGATCCTGAAACCGTATGCGTACAAGCAGTGGGAGCCCACTTTGTTGGGTGACTGCGTACCTTTTGTATAATGGGTCAGCGACTTATTTTCAGTGGCGAGCTTAACCGAATAGGGGAGGCGTAGCGAAAGCGAGTCTTAATAGGGCGTCTAGTCGCTGGGAATAGACCCGAAACCGGGCGATCTATCCATGGGCAGGTTGAAGGTTAGGTAACACTGACTGGAGGACCGAACCGACTACCGTTGAAAAGTTAGCGGATGACCTGTGGATCGGAGTGAAAGGCTAATCAAGCTCGGAGATAGCTGGTTCTCCTCGAAAGCTATTTAGGTAGCGCCTCATGTATCACTGTAGGGGGTAGAGCACTGTTTCGGCTAGGGGGTCATCCCGACTTACCAAACCGATGCAAACTCCGAATACCTACAAGTGCCGAGCATGGGAGACACACGGCGGGTGCTAACGTCCGTCGTGAAAAGGGAAACAACCCAGACCGTCAGCTAAGGTCCCAAAGTCATGGTTAAGTGGGAAACGATGTGGGAAGGCTTAGACAGCTAGGAGGTTGGCTTAGAAGCAGCCACCCTTTAAAGAAAGCGTAATAGCTCACTAGTCGAGTCGGCCTGCGCGGAAGATGTAACGGGGCTCAAACCATGCACCGAAGCTACGGGTATCACTTAGGTGATGCGGTAGAGGAGCGTTCTGTAAGCCTGTGAAGGTGAGTTGAGAAGCTTGCTGGAGGTATCAGAAGTGCGAATGCTGACATGAGTAACGACAATGGGTGTGAAAAACACCCACGCCGAAAGACCAAGGTTTCCTGCGCAACGTTAATCGACGCAGGGTTAGTCGGTCCCTAAGGCGAGGCTGAAAAGCGTAGTCGATGGAAAACAGGTTAATATTCCTGTACTTCTGGTTATTGCGATGGAGGGACGGAGAAGGCTAGGCCAGCTTGGCGTTGGTTGTCCAAGTTTAAGGTGGTAGGCTGAGATCTTAGGTAAATCCGGGATCTTAAGGCCGAGAGCTGATGACGAGTGTTCTTTTAGAACACGAAGTGGTTGATGCCATGCTTCCAAGAAAAGCTTCTAAGCTTCAGGTAACCAGGAACCGTACCCCAAACCGACACAGGTGGTTGGGTAGAGAATACCAAGGCGCTTGAGAGAACTCGGGTGAAGGAACTAGGCAAAATGGCACCGTAACTTCGGGAGAAGGTGCGCCGGTGAGGGTGAAGGACTTGCTCCGTAAGCTCATGCCGGTCGAAGATACCAGGCCGCTGCGACTGTTTATTAAAAACACAGCACTCTGCAAACACGAAAGTGGACGTATAGGGTGTGACGCCTGCCCGGTGCCGGAAGGTTAATTGATGGGGTTAGCTAACGCGAAGCTCTTGATCGAAGCCCCGGTAAACGGCGGCCGTAACTATAACGGTCCTAAGGTAGCGAAATTCCTTGTCGGGTAAGTTCCGACCTGCACGAATGGCGTAACGATGGCGGCGCTGTCTCCACCCGAGACTCAGTGAAATTGAAATCGCTGTGAAGATGCAGTGTATCCGCGGCTAGACGGAAAGACCCCGTGAACCTTTACTATAGCTTTGCACTGGACTTTGAATTTGCTTGTGTAGGATAGGTGGGAGGCTTTGAAGCGTGGACGCCAGTTCGCGTGGAGCCATCCTTGAAATACCACCCTGGCAACTTTGAGGTTCTAACTCAGGTCCGTTATCCGGATCGAGGACAGTGTATGGTGGGTAGTTTGACTGGGGCGGTCTCCTCCTAAAGAGTAACGGAGGAGTACGAAGGTGCGCTCAGACCGGTCGGAAATCGGTCGTAGAGTATAAAGGCAAAAGCGCGCTTGACTGCGAGACAGACACGTCGAGCAGGTACGAAAGTAGGTCTTAGTGATCCGGTGGTTCTGTATGGAAGGGCCATCGCTCAACGGATAAAAGGTACTCCGGGGATAACAGGCTGATACCGCCCAAGAGTTCATATCGACGGCGGTGTTTGGCACCTCGATGTCGGCTCATCACATCCTGGGGCTGAAGCCGGTCCCAAGGGTATGGCTGTTCGCCATTTAAAGTGGTACGCGAGCTGGGTTTAGAACGTCGTGAGACAGTTCGGTCCCTATCTGCCGTGGACGTTTGAGATTTGAGAGGGGCTGCTCCTAGTACGAGAGGACCGGAGTGGACGAACCTCTGGTGTTCCGGTTGTCACGCCAGTGGCATTGCCGGGTAGCTATGTTCGGAAAAGATAACCGCTGAAAGCATCTAAGCGGGAAACTTGCCTCAAGATGAGATCTCACTGGAACCTTGAGTTCCCTGAAGGGCCGTCGAAGACTACGACGTTGATAGGCAGGGTGTGTAAGCGCTGTGAGGCGTTGAGCTAACCTGTACTAATTGCCCGTGAGGCTTGACCATATAACACCCAAGCAATCTGCTGCTTTGAGCTGAAAGGCGAAAGAGACCAGATTGCGGTGTATGAAGACGAAACGAACCGAAAGTTTGCGGCTCACAAAACACCGAATATCGATCACATACCCGATTTGCTGAAGCGCGGCCTCAAGGCCACGACTCGGTACCCGAATTTCTTGACGACCATAGAGCATTGGAACCACCTGATCCCATCCCGAACTCAGCAGTGAAACGATGCATCGCCGATGGTAGTGTGGGGTTTCCCCATGTGAGAGTAGGTCATCGTCAAGATTAAATTCCGAAACCCCAATTGCGAAAGCAGTTGGGGTTTTGTTTTTGCGCTGCCGAACGGTCCTGTGGCAGCCCGACAAATTTGCACAGTTATTTTCGAGCCGGCCCACTAGAATAGGCTCAATCTTTTACAGAGCCTGAGCCTCTATTTATGCCGGATCCGGTTGACACTCCCCAGGTGTCTGAACTGCCCCTGGAGGAGCTGGTGGCTTGTCACGAATGTGACCTGCTGATGCGCAAGCCCCAGCTCGGACTGGGTGAAAAAGCCCAATGCCCGCGCTGTGGTTATGAGCTGTACGCCCACCGCCACAATGTCGTCGAGCGCAGCCTGGCCCTGGTGATCGCGGCCCTGTTGCTGTACGTCCCCGCGAACTTTCTGCCGATCATGCAACTCAATCTTCTGGGACGCTCTTCCGAGGACACGGTGTGGAGCGGCGTGCTGGGCCTGCATAACACCGGCATGACCGGCATCGCCGTCGTGGTGTTCCTGTGCAGCATGGGCATTCCGCTGCTCAAGTTGCTGTGCCAGCTGGCGGTGTTGCTGAGCATCCGCTGGGACATCGGGCGCAGCTACGGCCTGCTGCTTTATCGCATTTATCACCATCTGCGTGATTGGGGCATGCTCGAGGTCTATCTCATGGGTGTGCTGGTCGCCATCGTCAAGCTGGCGGATCTCGCGGAGTTGAGCCTGGGCCTTGGCCTGGCCTGTTTTGTCAGTCTGTTGTTGGTCCAGGTACTGCTGGAGGTGGTGATGTCACCTCATCAGATCTGGCAGGCGTTGTCGGGAGAAGATGAACATGCGGGCGATTGATGCGGGCATCCTGATCTGTACGGAATGCCACGAGCTGAACCGGCAGGAGCCGGACGCCGACGAACAGGTCTGCACCCGTTGCGGTGCGCTGGTACACCCGCGCCGCCCGAACAGCCTGATGCGCACCTGGGCACTACTGCTGACCTCGGCCATTCTCTATATCCCGGCCAATATGCTGCCGATCATGACCATCAGTTCCCTGGGCAAAGGCGATCCCAGTACCATCATGGCCGGTGTCATCGTCCTGGTGCAGCACGGCATGTTCCCGATCGCCGCCGTGGTGTTTGTCGCCAGTATTCTGGTACCCACGTTCAAACTGGTGGGCATTGCCCTGCTATTGTTCTCGGTGCAGCGCCATCAGCCGCTGTCGGCCCGGCAGCGGATCATCATGTACCGTTTCATCGAATTCATTGGCCGTTGGTCAATGTTGGATATTTTCGTGATCGCCATCCTGGTGGCGGTCGTGAACTTCGGAAGAATTGCCAGCGTCGAGGCCAATCTCGGCGCGGTGGCCTTTGCCAGTGTGGTGGTGTTGACGATGCTTGCTGCAGTAACTTTTGATCCCCGACTGATTTGGGACAACACGGAGTCGGACGACGACCATGAGTGATTTGCCAAAAGCCAAAACCCGTCCGGCCTCGAACTGGTCGGCCATCTGGGTCCTGCCGCTGATCGCCCTGATCATTGGCGGCTGGCTCGGCTGGCGGGCCTATAACCAGACCGGTATCGAAATCCAGGTTCGTTTCGAGAGTGGTGAAGGCATCCAGGCCAACAAGACCGAAATCGTCTACAAGGGCATGCCGATCGGCAAGGTCAAGGCGCTGACCCTGGACACCGAAGGCTCCACCAAAGGCGTAGTGGCCACCGTCGAGATGAACAAGGATGTCGAATCGTCCCTGCGCACCAATACCCGCTTCTGGCTGGTGAAGCCGAGCGTCACCCTGGCCGGTATCACCGGCCTGGAAACCCTGGTCTCCGGTAACTACATCGCCGTCAGCCCCGGCGATGGCGAGCCCTCGCGCAAGTTCAAGGCCCTGTCCCAGGAGCCGCCGCTGTCGGATCTCAAGCCAGGCCTGCACATCACCATCAAGGCCGAACGCCTGGGCTCGCTGAACCGTGGCAGCCCGGTGTTCTACAAGCAGATCCAGGTTGGCCAGATCAAGAGCTTCGCGTTGTCCCCGGACCAGAACATGGTTGAGCTCAAGGTCTTCATCGAGCCCGCCTACGCCAACCTGGTGCGTAAACACACGCGTTTCTGGAATGCCAGCGGCATCAGCATCGACGCCAACCTGTCCGGCGTGAAGGTCCGTAGCGAATCGCTGGCCAGTATCGTTGCCGGAGGTATCGCCTTCGCCACCCCGGAGAACCGCAAGGACAGCCCGCCCACCGATCCGAGCCTGCCGTTCCGTCTCTACGAGGACTTCGACGCCGCCCAGGCCGGGATCCGCGTGAAAGTGAAGCTCAGTGACTTCGAAGGCTTGCAGGCCGGGCGCACCCCGGTCATGTACAAGGGGATCCAGGTCGGTAGCCTGAAGACCCTGAAGATCGATCCCGACCTGACCAGCGCCAACGCCGAATTGACCCTCGATCCCCTGGCCGAGGACTACCTGGTGGATGGCACCCAGTTCTGGGTGGTCAAGCCGTCGATTTCCCTGGCCGGCATCACCGGCCTGGAGGCCCTGGTCAAGGGTAACTACATCGCCATTCGCCCCGGCGACAAGGGCGGCCATCCACAGCGGGAGTTCGAGGCCCGGGCCAAGGCGCCGCCGCTGGACCTGCGTTCCCCCGGCCTGCACCTGGTGCTGTTCACCGACAACCTCAGCTCCCTGGAGGTCGGCAGCCCGATCCTCTACAAGCAGGTCAAGGTCGGTTCGGTGCAGAGCTACCAGTTCTCCCGTGACCGCAAGCAGGTGGTCATCGGCGTGCATATCGAGAAAGAGTACGAGGGCCTGGTCAACGCCTCGACCCGTTTCTGGAACGTCAGTGGCATCACCCTCACCGGTGGCCTGACCGGCGGCATCCAGGTGAAAAGCGAGTCATTGCAGACTCTGATCGCCGGGGGCATCGCCTTCGAGACGCCGCAGGAGAAAGCACCGCTGAAGAGACGCATCCCGCGTTTCCGCCTGTTCGCCAACCATGACGACGCCCAGCAGCAAGGCACCGTGATCACCATCCGGGTCGATCGTGCCGACGGCCTGCGCAGTGGCACGCCGGTCCGCTTCAAGGGGCTGGATGTGGGCAAGATCGAAAGCGTCGGCCTCAGCGACGATCTGCAATCGGTGCTGCTGTCGGCACGGATTACCGAAGTGCCGGACAGGATCGCCCGGGTCGGTAGCCAGTTCTGGGTGGTCAAGCCGGAACTGGGGCTGATCAAGACCGCCAATCTCGAAACCCTGGTGAGCGGGCAATACATTGAAGTGCAGCCGGCGGCCAGGAAGCAGGGCCCGCAGAAGGACTTCGTTGCGCTGAAGCAGGCCCCGGAGACGGTAGCCGCGGAAGCCGGCCTGAGCCTGACCCTGAGTGCCGCCCGCCGCGGCTCGCTGAAGGAAGGCGTGCCGGTGACCTATCGCGAAGTGACCGTGGGCAAGGTCACGGGGTACGAACTGGGCGCCACGGCGGACCGGGTGCTGATCCATATCCTGATCGAGCCGCGTTATGCGCCGCTGGTGCGCACTGGCAGCCGGTTCTGGAATACCAGTGGGTTCGGTGCCGATTTCGGCCTGTTCAAGGGCGTGACGGTGCGTACCGAGTCGCTGGAGACGCTGATCCAGGGCGGGATTGCCTTCGCCACGCCGGACGGCGAGCGGATGGGCAGCGCGGCGCGACCGCAGCAGACCTTCCCGTTGTTCGACAAGTTCGAGGACGAGTGGCTGACCTGGGCGCCGAAGATCACTCTCGGTAAATAACACCGCCTGTGGGAGCGGGCTTGCCCGCGAAGCAGGCAACGCGGTGCTATCTGGCAAACCGCGTCATCGTTCTTCGCGGGCAAGCCCGCTCCCACAGCAGAGACGAAGGCCTGCGGAATCAGGCCTCGTCCAGTTCCGGCTCCGAGGCTTCGCTCTGCAGGGTCGCCCTGACCTGATCGTGGCGACGGATGTACTTCCAGTCCGCCTCGTCGATATAGATCCCGTTGGGTCCGCTGCCGCCTTCCAGGTCGATGGCCACATGGGCCGAGACCTGCGGCTTGACGCTCGCCAGGATCGGCACGAAGCCCAGTTGCAGGCTGGTTTCCAGCAGCGCCGCCTGGTTCTTCTCGTCGATATCCGCGGCCTCGTCGAGGTAGTACGGCAAGCGCACGCGCCCGGCCTGGTCGCGGTCCATCAGGTGCAGCAACAGGTACATGTTGGTCAGCGCCTTGATGGTCATGGTGGTGCCGTTGGAAGCGGCGCCGTCGATATCGGTGTGGATCACCGGCTGGCCATGTACCTTGGTGATCTCGAACGCCAGTTCGAACAGGTCCTTCAGGCCCAGCTGGTTGTGGTTGGCCGCCACCAGCCGCGCCAGGTATTCCTTGGCCTCTTCGTTCTTGTTGTCCTGCTCGGCGCTCTGGCTCAGGTCGAACACCGACAGCGTCTCGCCTTCTTCGTACTGGCCGGCGCTGTGGATGATCTGGTCGATATGCTTGAGCGCTTCCTTGTTCGGGGCCAGGACGATGCGGAAACTCTGCAGGTTGGAGACCTGGCGCTTGTTGATCTCGCGGTTGAACAACGCCAACTGGTGCTCGAGGCTGTCGTAGTCGCTGCGGATATTGCGCAGGGTCCGGGCGATGTCGGTTACCGCCGCGCGGCGGGCCTTGCCCAGGGTCAGGGCTTCGTCGGTGCGGTGGTCATAGGCGTTGATCAGCAGTTGCAGGCGCCGCTCGACATCGTCTTCGCTGTCGAACTTGGCCACGCCCTTGAGGCGGACCTGGGCATACAGCGCTTCAATCTGCCCGTCGACCCGCTGCAGGCCCTGCCAGCTGTCCTGATAGTCGTTGAGCAGCGGCAGCAGGTTGTCCATGGAGTCGTCGACCGGGTCCATGAACGGCGTACCGAACGGCAGGTCCGCCGGCAGCAACTGGCGACGGCGCAGGGCATCGTCGAGGGTGCGTTGCTTGGCCTCCATGTCGCCGATCTGCCGGCCGACCAGTTGCAGCTTGGCCGAGAGCTGCTGGACGCGCTCGGTAAAGGCGTCGCTGGAGCGCTTCAGTTCGTCCTGGGCGGCTTCCATCTGTGCCAGCTGTTCCAGCTTGTCGCCTTCCTCGGCCCCGAGGGTTTCGGCGCGACGGAAGTCTTCCAGGGCCTTCTGCGCATCCAGCACCTGCTGGTACAGCGCTTCGGTCTGCGTCTTGCTCGCCGCGCGGTCGGCGGCCACGGCCTGCTGGGTCTTCAGTTGCTTGAGCTCCTTGTCCAGGCGCTCCTTCTGATCGCGCAACGCGGCGCGATCCGCCAGGGCCTGGAGCGCCGGCGGCTCGATATGCGACAGGTCGATGGACAGGCCCGGCACTTCGAAGCGCTCGCCCTTGAAACCGTCGAGGATCAGTTCCAGCGACTTGACCCACTCGCCGTCGTCGTCCAGCGCAATGCCGTGCTCGCCCAGCGGCAGGCTGAACAGGGCGCTGTTGAACAGGCGCATCAGGCGCTCGACATCCTGCTGCGAGAACTCTTCGCGCAAGCGTGCGTAGCTGTTGTTGTCCGCGTGGTCGAGCTGCTGCTTGACCGACTTCAGGCGTTTTTCCAGATCGCGCAGGCGCTCTTCCAGATCCTCGGCACTGAACTGCCGGGACTGGGCCAGGGCACCGGCCAGTTCGTCGTGGGCATCCTTGGCGGCCAGCAGTTGCTGTTCCAGGACCTTCACGTCGTCGACCAGGGCAAAGCGATGCCTGAGCACCGACAACTCGCCGAGCCAGCGCTGGATACCGCTGATTTCCCGCTCCAGGCGCATCAGCTCCTGGGTACTGCCGCGCTGGTCGTTCTGTAGCGCGTCCTGCTCGTTGCGGTAATGCTCGGACTGGATCAGCAGCTCTTCCTTGCGCGCACTGGCGTAGTCCGACCAGGTGCCCAGCAACGAGTCCAGCAACGGCGAGATCCGATGCAGCTTGCCGCGCAGGACATCACGCGAACGCACCCCGGCGGCCAGGGCCTCGACCAGCGGGCCGGCGGCCACCAGCGAGTTGTAGTCCTGCTCCATGCGCCGCACATCGCGGAAGGCCTCTTCGCAGGCGGCGATATAGTCGACGCTGCCGGAACGCAGGCTGTGCTCGAAGGCATCGAGGAACAGCTGCTTGAGCTTGGCCGCAGTGATTTCGCGCATGTGCAACAGGTTGATGAACAGGGCGCGGAAGGTCTTCAGGCTCTGTTCGCTGGTGGAGCGCAGCGGGATCAGGGTCAGGTCCAGCGGGATCGACGTATGCCCGCCGACCAGCAGGCGGCGCAGTTCATCGGGCTTGAGTTCGTAGGCTTTCAGGCCGTTGCGCTCAAGGTTGTTGAACAGCTCTTTCTGGCGCAGGCAGGTGTCGTCTTTCTGGTAGTGGGCCAGGTCCAGTTGTCCGGCATAGGCGAAGAACTGGTGACCGAAGCCACCGCCCGGACCGCGGCCGACCACGCCGATCACGTGCGGGCCGTGGGGCAGGGCGACTTCCACGAGGATGTAGCTGGTGTCGCTGGCGAAGTAGAAACGGCGCGATTGTTCCAGGCTGTATTTGCCGAAGCTCATGTCCGACATGCGTGCCAGGATCGGGAACTGCAAGGCGTTGATCGATGCCGATTTGCCGAGGTTGTTCGCCCCGTAGACCGACAGCGGGTGTTCGAGGGGAAACAGCCCGAGGCTGTAGCCGGCCGTGTTCAGCAGGGCGAAGCGGCGAATACCGTAGCGTTCCTGGCTCATGCGTCCATCTCCTGTTGCTCGGCGGCGATGGCACGGGCCAGCGCCTGCTCTTCACTTTCTTCCTGCGGTTCGGCGAATTCGCTGAGGTCCAGCGGATCATCGGTTTCCAGCAGCTTCTCGTCGCTGTCGTCATCCACCAGTACCGGCGTCGGCAACGGCAGCACGCTGTGCAGGCTGGCGGCCATGTCGCGGTCCTGCTGGACCGACAGGCAGACATCGAGGAAACGGTGCATCGGCGGCAGGAAGCGGTACAGGCCGGGCTCTTCGAGGGCAAAGCCGAGCTGGGTCATGCGGCGCATGATCTTTTCTTCCAGCTCGTCCTGGGTAGTGACTTCGGCCTGGACGAACAGGTCGCGGTACTTGTCCAGCAGCGATGGCAGTTCGTCACGGCCGAGGCTGCCGCCGTCGAGCACGGCGATCGGGTCGCGACCCTGGTCGGCCAGGTGTTCCACCAGGATGAAGGTGAACAGTGCCAGGCGCTGGGCGGTCTTGTTCACCTGGGCGGCGGCATTGTCCGGGACGAAGTAGTAGAAACCACGGGTATCGCAGACCAGTTCGAAGCCCAGGGCCTTGAACAGCGTGCGGTACTGGTCCTGGAAGTTCGACAGTTGCGCGTACAGCTCCGGGTCGCGGCGGCTGACGTGGTAACCCTTGAACAGCTCGCGAAAGATTGGCGCCAGCTGGGACAGTTCGGAAAGATCAAGATGCATGGGGTGTGCTCGCGGAATTCTCGGCGGTTTCTTCAACACGCGAGAGCAGGGCGAAGGAGCGCAGGCTGACCTGATGCTCCTGTGTGTAGTAGTCGCGGCGTTCGAGACGTTCGCGCTGGAAACGCTTTTCCCGCGACAGGCGCGAGAACCAGTACAGCAATTCGTCGGTGGCGCCGTCCGGCTCCTGTTCCAGCAGCCAGCTCATCAGGTCCGGCATCGGCAGGGCGTCGGTGCAGCGTTCGAGCATTTCCTTGACCGTACGCGGTGCCCGTGGCGACTCGCCGCCCTTGGACGACTTGTGTGCCTTGGGGAAGCGCGACGGCTTGGCCTCGAAGCGGGCAAGGGCGTAGACATAGGCTTCGACCTGCCCGGAGCTGCCGAGAAAGGTGCTCTGCGGCCGGGTGAACATCGGCATGGCCGCTTGCGGCACGGCGTCCAGGCCCTTGCGGCGGATCACCGACAGCGCCAGGGCCGCGCCACGGGTCACGGCATTGTGCCGGCGCGCTTCTTCACGCAGCGGCAGCAGCAGTTCGCGGGCATGACGCAGGGTCAGCTGGGCGCTGGTCTGCATCTCCAGGATCCGCGCGTGGGTGCGCAGCAGCATGTCGTCGTCCACCAGGTGGCCGAGGCGCTGCTGTTCGCTGAGCATGCGCAGCAGGACGTTCTCGACCTTGCGCACGCCCTGTTCGAAGGCGCCGTCGGCATTCACCAGCTGGATCATCGGCTCGACGTATTCGTCCCAGGTCGCCAGGACCTCGGCGTAGCGCTGGCGCAGCGGGATCTGCCGGTCGCTGGTCTTGGCCCGCTCGGCGACGGCCACCAGGGCCTGTTCGTCGTTGGCGAGTTTTTTCAGGACGTCGCGCACGCGCATGTCGAGCAGGCGCAGCTGGCGGGCCAGGTCGTTGCCGTCGCGGATATCGAAGGCGTCCTGGATATACCCGGCCAGGCGCTCGAGGTGGCGCAGGTAGGCTTCGATCTCCAGGCACAGGCCCAGGCGGTGCTCGCGGCGCAGGTAGGCCAGGAAGTCATGGATCTGCGCGTTCAGCTCGAAACGGTTCGGGCTTTTCGCCACCGGGACCAGGATGTCGAGGCGAATCCATACGTCCAGCAGGCTGGTGATGTCCTGGGGCGTGCTGTCCAGTTGCTGGGCGGCCAATTGTTGACGCAGCTCACCGAGGCTCAGGGTGCCTTGGTCGAAGTGTTCGCACAGGGGCTCCAGAAGGGCCCAGTGCTCGGCGAGGGCGCGCAAGACGCGCTTGGGTTCGATCATGGGAGAGGCCGGCTGGTTGGCAAATTAAAAGGAGCGATTGTACTGCATGACGCGCCCGATTTATCCCCAGGTGATCAGAGGACAGGTGTTGTTGCGATCAACAGCGGGCGATCTTCGCCGAAGAACGGTAGAATCCCGGTCTTCAACTTATCCACAGATGGCCGCCCCTTGCTTATCGAGTCCCGCCGCCGCGCTTATCTGACCGCCATGCAGGTGGTCCATTGGCTGCCCCGTACCGAACTGCCGTTCGCCGCGCCGTCGCGCCCGGAGCTGTTTGTCGAGCCGGAGCCGTTGGTCGAGGCGGCGCCGGAGGTGCGAACCGTCGCCGAACCCGCGGCCAGGCCGGCCGAACGGCCAAAAATCGAAGTGCCGCGGCCATCGCCGGCCAACCGGGCGGAAAGCAAGCCGGCGGTCGTTGCCGAAGAGGCGCCGGCACCGGCCAAGGTGGCCCAGCTCCCGCCACCGCGTTTCTCCCTGCAATTGCTGCGGGCGGGGCGTTGCCTGCTGCTGGTGGAACTGGTGACCGGCCAGGCCTTCCAGAGCCGCGATCCGTCCTACCTGTTGCTCAAGGACATGTTGCGCGCCGCCGGCCTGCCGGATGCGCCGCAGATCATCGGCGAGCCGGTGCGCTGGCCGTTGCTGGCGCGCGGCAACCTCGACCAGGGCCCGGACCGTGCCCGTGAGTTCGTCCAGGGCTTTGTCCAGGCGCGCCTGGAAGAAGGCGAATGCGCCTGCCTGTGGCTGATCGGCCTGCCGGCCGTGCGTTTTGCCGGGGAGGCCAACGCCGAATCGTACAACCGTGAACTCCAGGTCGAAGGCCTGGGTTCGGCCTGGGCGCTGCCCGGCCTGGAATTATTAATGGAAGAGCCACAGCGTAAGGCTGATGTCTGGCAAGCCATGCGTCGGCTGATGGCGCGTTGGAAAAGCGTTGATGAGTGATGCAATCAGTTTTCGCCTGGCCACCGAGGCCGACCTGGAGGCGATCCTCAAGGTCGAATATGCGGCGTTCAGTCATCCCTGGACCCGTGGCATCTTTACCGACGCCCTCAAGTCCTACAAGGTCTGGCTGATGTTCGAAGGCAGCCAGCAGGTGGGGCACGGGGTGATCCAGGTGATCATCGACGAGGCGCATCTGCTCAATATCACCGTCAAGCCGGAAAGCCAGGGCCGTGGCCTGGGGCTGCGACTGCTCGAAGAGCTGATGAAGCAGGCCTATGACATGGGGGCCCGCGAATGCTTCCTGGAGGTTCGCGACAGCAACCAGACGGCGTATCGTCTGTACGAGCGCTACGGTTTCAATGAAGTCGGGCGACGGCGCGACTATTACCCGGCGGTCGGTGGGCGCGAGGATGCATTGGTCATGGCCGCCACCCTGGTCGACTGAGCCCGGTCGAATGGCATTTGTCGCGATCGCGGGCGTGACCCCGACCGACGGTCGGTTGTCACAGCTGTGCATCATTCTCGAGGCCTTACAGCATGAACGAACTACAAGACCTGATTGATAACAACGAGCGCTGGGCCGCTGCGATCAAGGAAGAGGACCCGGAGTTCTTCGCCAAGCTGGCACGCCAACAGACTCCGGAGTTCCTCTGGATCGGCTGTTCCGACGCGCGGGTGCCGGCCAACGAAATCGTCGGCATGTTGCCGGGCGACCTGTTTGTCCACCGCAACGTGGCCAACGTGGTGCTGCACACCGACCTCAATTGCCTGTCGGTGATCCAGTACGCGGTGGATGTACTCAAGGTCAAGCATATCCTGGTCACCGGCCACTACGGTTGTGGCGGTGTGCGCGCGTCGATGCAGGACCGCCAGTTCGGCCTGATCGATGGCTGGCTGCGCTCGATTCGCGATCTTTATTACGAGAATCGCAAGGCGCTGGCGCAGTTGCCGACCGAGGAAGAGCAGGTCGACCGCCTGTGCGAGCTGAACGTCATCCAGCAGGTGGCCAACGTCGCCCACACCAGCATTGTCCAGAACGCCTGGCATCGCGGGCAGAGCCTGTCGGTGCACGGTTGCATCTACGGGATCAAGGATGGTCGCTGGAAGAGCCTGGACACCACCATCAGCGGCTTCGAGCAATTGCCGCCGCAGTATCGGCTGCGGCCTGTCGACGCGCCCTAGGCTGATCGCAGGAGCCGGCTTGCGGGCGATGCAGGCGACGTGGTCTGACAGAACACCGCGTCGATACCATCGCCGGCAAGCCAGCTCCTACACAGGACGGGGTCTGGCCACGGACTATCGGCAAGCCTGGGACCTTGTAGGAGCCTGGCTTGCCAGCGATAGCGGTGCAAGCCGCGCCGCCGCTTTCGCTGCGATGCGGCTTCCCTGGAAGCCGGCTCCCACAGGGTAATCTCCCGCAGGACCCGGCGTTGCTTGCTTTGCTCAGATATGCGGCACCGCGGTCATCGGCGTTGGCGCCGGTGCCCGCAGTTGCTGGAGCTCGGTCTTGATCGACGGCGTCGCGCATTTCTTCTCGGCGTCGGCTTCGCTCAGGTTGCGCACCGAGACATAGAACAGCTCACAGGTTTTTTCCTTGTTGGTCACCTGCCAGTTCTCGGTACAGCTCTTGAGCTGGGCCGATGGATCGCTGCCCGGCTTCTGGCCCATTCCCGCCTGCCAGCAGGCGGCGCTCAGGTCCTGGCCCATGACCTTCAGGCCCGCGGCATCGGCCTTGGCCTGGTCGCCGCCATAGCTGGCCGGATCCGCCGCATACCAGATATAGCTCGGATGGTTGGAGCCCAGGACCGGCACCTTGACGCCGGCGCTCGGGCTGATCTCGGCCAGGCCGAGCACCGCGACCGTCGCGCCATACTGCTGCTTGATCCAGTTCCGTACCGGTGCGCCGAAGGCCACCATCGGTAGCGCGGTGCCCTTGGCGGTCACGCTGACTTCCTTGACCATGGTGGTCTGGTAGTCGGTGAAATACCCGTAGACCCCTTCCAGGGTACTGCCGGCGTTGGACGGCGCGGCAATCGGCGCGATGTCGACGATGGTCTGGTAAGCCGGTGTCTGGTCGGCGGGGATGCCGTTGTCGGTCAGCAGCTCGGCCCAGCGGTCGGTGGTTTTCGACTCCAGGTAGTCCTGGGCCTGGGTCAGCGAGTAATCCGGCGGGAAATGCAGCAGTTCGACGCTCTTGCGGTTGTCCAGGGCCATGCCCAACGGCAGGAACAGGTACCAGCTGTATTCCCACTTGCCGTCGGCATTGAGTTTCGAGGCGCCCTTGTAGGCCAGGTCACCGGCATCCAGCAGGGCCGCCAGCGGTTTGTCGTAGCCGTTCGGAACGCCGCTGAAGTGGGCGTACAACTGGCCGTTGTCAGTTTTCACCGTCACCTTGGCGTCCTTGTAGCCGTCGCGTTGCACGCTCTGGTTCAGGTAGTGCTCGGCGGTCTGCTCCAGGGTCCAGTTGCGGTAGCAGATGACGTTGCAGTTGTTGGGGTAGGCGAACAGTTGGGTGACCCGTTCGGTGCTGCCCAGCTTCAGGTCGACATCGGCGTGGGCGCTGGCCATGCCCAGGGTCAGCGCGGCGAGGGTGGACGACAGTACTGCGAGTTTCGACATGCTCAGATCCTTTTCAGCGTGAGCCCCATGGTGGGGGTAGGTACATACTGGTACAGATTTGTCCTGGATGCCTCTTTTGCCGTCCCGACCCGGCACTAGCTCGGGCGGGTCAGCGGAAAACCGGGGTAGATGAAGATGCAGGTCACCGTCACGCCCAGCATGATCAGGAAGAAGCCCAGTTGCGCCGGGCTCCACTGGGTCCAGTGCAGGACGGCCTGCAGGGGCCGCTGCCAGCCCGATGCCGGTCGTTCGGCACCACGCCGTGAGTGATCGAACAGACCGATCAGGCCGACGCCGACAAAGGTCCCGAGCCCCAGGGCGCCCAGCGCGGCCCAGAAACAGAGGGCCAGGACCGCCTGCGGCACGCCGTGGCGCAGCACCAGCCAGTAGCCGTTCGGGTTGATCCGCCGGGGCAGCAGGCGCTGGCTCAATTGCACATCCTGGACGATGAACCTCGAACTCAGGGTCAACCAGCGCGGCATCAGGAACCGTCCGACCCAGACCGGAATCAGCGCCCAGGTGCCAGCCAGCATCAGCGTGACCCAGCTCGACTCGCCGTGGAGGACTTTCTGCGCCAGCAGGGGCAGGAAATGCAGGAGCAGGGCCAGCGCCGAGGCCGCCCACAGCCAGCTCCAGCTATTGCCCGGCACGGGCCGCGGGGTGAACTCGCGCCAGAAGAACACGTCCGGGTCGGGCAGGCGTTCGAGCAGCGCCGGGTACTGGTAGGCCAGGGTTTCGGCCAGTTGCTGGCAGGCTTGCCATTCCGCCGCCTCGAAACGTTGGTACAGCGCCATCTGCTGGGCGCGGGTCAGGGGCATCAGCAGCAGGTGCGCGGCCAACTGGTTGGCGTTCCAGGGTTGTGGGTTCTGTGCCTTGGCCAGGAGCTGTTGATAAAAACCTTCCTGTTCGCAGCGCTGGATCAGCGCGCGCCAGACCCAGGCCGGCTCCGGCGTGACGCCCGTGCGCTCATCCCAGCCGAACAGCTGACAGACCCGTTCGAACAGCGGCAGGCTCCAGCGGGTTTCGTGGAGCAGTTGCAGGATGAGGTGTTGCCACTCCTGCCGGTGGTCGAAGACCTGCAGCCAGGGTAGCCCGCTGTAGAGTTTCAGCTGATTGACGAATTCACGCTCGCGCCCGGCTTGCAGGTGATCCTGGAGCACCTGGCGGTATTCCTGCATCAGTCTCGCCGCCTGCCCGGGCGTCAGCCATTCCTGCTGCTGCACGACCTCGGTGGGCAAGGTGTCGTGGCGGGATACTTCGCTGACAGCGACGGGCGCCGCCACCGACAGCTCGGCAACGTCTTCGTCGTCATCCCGCCAGCGGACAATTTCCAAGGCGTCTTCGTACGCTTCGCGCAAGCGCTGGAAACCTTCGGCGTCATCATCCGGCCGGGTGGTTTTCAGCAGCCGCGCATAGCTGCGCTTGATGCTGCGCTGATCGGCGTCGTCGGGCAGTTGCAGTATCGACCAACAGTCCATGTCACCGTCCCCTCAATGCCAGATGCCGTTGTCGAGTCGGTCCAGGTGTTCGCTCAGCTCGCTGCGGGCCTCGCGGATCCGTCGTTCGTCCTGGGTCTCGAGTACCTGCTGGAAGTGCCCGGCCCACTGGCCGATACGCTCGCGCAACTCGCCCAGGCTTTCCTGGTAGAGCCGCTCCAGGCGTGCGGTCAGCACAGTGTTCACTTGCTGATCGCGTGGGTGCACCTTGAGCAGGGCGAGGGCCTGCAGTCGCTGCTGGATTTCCTCCGGCGTGAGTACCCCGGGGTTGTTCTCGATGATCAGCGAATGCTGTTCGCCGGTCAGCGGGACACTGACCTGGGCTTCGAGCAGACCGTTGTTGTCATAGGTGAAACGCACGTCCAGGGCGACATCGCCGGCCTTGCGCTTGGGCACCGGCATTTCCAGCTCGCCGAGGAACACGTTGTCGCGCACCAGGCGGCTTTCGCCCTGGTAGATCTTCAGCTTCACCACTTCCTGGTTGTCGTGCAGGGTGTACACGCTCTTGACCCGGCTGACCGGGACAATGCTGTTGCGCTCGATGATCGGCAGATAGTGCCCGCTTTCGATCTGCTGGCCGTATTGCTGGGACGTCTCGATACCCAGGGTGTAGGAGCAGACATCGGTCAGCACCACCTCTTCCAGGGCCGCCGAGCGGGCCTTGAGCGCGGCCTGGATCGCCGCGCCATGGGCCACCACTTCGTCGGGGTTGAGGCTGATGGACGGGAAGCGTCCGAACAGTCCGGCCGCCAGCTTGCGCACCAGCGGCATGCGCGTGGTGCCGCCGACCAGGAGGATTTCATCGAGGTCGCTGACACGGATCCGGGCATCGCGCAGGGCCCGCTCGATCGGGCCGCGCAGGCGTTCCAGCAGCGGTGCGTAGAGATCGGCCAACTGCGGCTGGGTGAAGGTATGGCTCCACTGCCGGCCATCCACCCGCAGGGTGAACTCGGCGCTGGCGTCCTGGCCCAGGGCCTTGCGCACCCGTTCGGCTTCACGGCGCAGCGGCTGGAGCACGCTGGTCCGTTCCGGGAAGTCCGCTGCGCTGCGCTGGCTGTCGACAAAGCGTTCGAGCAGGACCGCGTCGAAATCCTCGCCGCCGAGAAAGTTGTCACCGGCGCTGGCGCGAACTTCCATGACGCCGTCGAACAGTTCGAGGATCGAGACGTCGAAGGTCCCGCCGCCGAGGTCGAAGACCAGGAACGAGGTTTCCTTGTCCCGCTGGTGCAGGCCGTAGGCGAGGGCGGCGGCGGTGGGTTCGTTGATCAGCTTTTCGACTTTCAGCCCGGCCAGTTCGCCGGCGATCCGCGTGGCCTTGCGCTGGGCATCGCTGAAGTAGGCCGGAACACTGATCACCGCTTCGTGCACGGTCTCGCCGTAGGCGCGTTCGACGTCTTCCTTGAGGCTCTTGAGCACCAGTGCGGAAAGCTCTTCCGGGCGGAACAGACGATCACCCAGGCGCACTTCCTGGGCGCTGCCCATATGCCGCTTGAACAACGCGGTGGTGCTGCGCGCATGGGTGTGCAGGCGCTCCTTTGCCGCCTGGCCGACCAGCACCCGGCCTTCATCATCGAGACCGACCACGCTCGGGGTCAGGAACTGGCCGAGGGCATTGGGCACCAACTCACTGGCTTCCCCGCGCCAGACGGCGACGAGGCTGTTGGTGGTCCCCAGGTCAATCCCTACGATCATTGCGGCGAACTCCCTTTACGGTCGGTAAAAAGCGGAAACAGAATAATATCCAGTCAGGATATTACCGGAGTGATGAAGGGGTAAAGGAGATAGTGGCGCAAGGCCATTATTTGCGACGAGATGGGAAGCGTTGCTGTCGGTGGGTGATCGTTCCCACGCTTTGCGTGGGCCTGCAGCCGTGATGCAGAGCGTCACGACCGCGGACGCGGAGCGTCCAATGAGGCATTCCCACGCGGAGCGTGGGAACGATCATCGGGCCAGGCGCTTGCGTCAGGCGGTAAAGCGCAACGCGTTGGTCAGGTCGCCCATCGGTTTCTGGCCACGGGCAGTCATCGCCGCGTCCCGCTCCTTGAGGCCATCGAGTTTTTCCAGCTGGAAGACCCGGGTGATCAGGCGCAGGATCGAGGCGGTGTCATACACCGTATGGTCCACCGTGCCCTTGCGGGCGAACGGCGACACCACCAGGGCCGGAACCCGGGTGCCCGGGCCCCAGCGATCGCCTTGCGGCGGTGCCACGTGGTCCCACCAGCCGCCGTTCTCGTCGACCGTGACCACCACCACCATGTTTTTCCATTGCGGGCTTTCGCGCAGCACTTTCAGGGCCCGCACGATATGCCGGTCACCGGCCGCCACGTCGGCATAACCGGCGTGCATGTTCAGGTTGCCCTGGGGCTTGTAGAAGGTCACCGCTGGCAGTTTGCCCGCCGCGGCGTCGGCGAGAAACTTGTTGGTGCTGGTCTCGTCGCCCAGACCGCCATCGCGCAGGCGCCTGGCCCGCTCGCCCGGATTTTCCGGGCCCTGGCGGGTGAAGTAGTTGAACGGCTGGTGGTGATACTGGAAGTTCGGGATCTTCGGAATGCCGCCCGAGTCCTTGAATTGCTCCAGGGTCACCTGCCAGGCACCGGCGTACCAGGCCCAGTCGATATTCTTCTTCGACAGCTTGTCGCCGATATGGTCGTGGGTCTGCGGCACCAGTACGGTCGGCAGGTCCGGCTTGGCGTAGTCCGGGCGCTCGGGGTCGCGGATCCAGGTCGGCCAGTACGGCGGAGCCATGGTGTTCACCGCATAACCATCGGGTGTCAGCGCGCTCGGCCCGAATTGCGGCGGGCCGCTCATGGCGCTGGCGGGGGATTTTTCCAGCGGCATCAGGCGCGGGTTGGTCGGATCGTCGCTCTGTACCTTGGCGATCTGTGGCTTGGCTACCGAATTGGCGGCGTCTGGATAGAACGGCACCTTGGCGCTGATCAGGTACTGGTGGTTGAGGAACGAACCGCCAAAGGCTCCCTGGAAGAAGTTGTCGCAGAGCACGAACTCCTTCGCCACGTCCCACAGGCGCAACGAATAGCGGGTCTGGGCGTAGTAACCCATGGTCAGGCCACCGGAGTCGGCCCAGGCGACGAAACGGTCGTTCTTGCCACCATTGATCTGCATCTGGTTCTGGTAGAACACGTGCCACAGGTCGCGGGTCACCACCCCCAGGGGCAGGTCTTCGCCGCTCGGGCCCTTGAGCGCGTAAGGCGCGTTGGGCAGGTTTTCCTGGTACTGGGTTTCCACCGGGTAGGTCACGCCATCGAGGCTTTGCGGGCCGACCTGGACCACGCCACCCCAGGCCGGCGGCAAGGTCTGCAGCAGGCTGCCGTCGCGGTCGTATTGCTGATAGTCCGCGGGCTTGAGGGATGAGAGAGGCTTCTCGACACCCGGAAAATCACCGAACAGGTTGTTGAAGCTGCGGTTCTCGGCATAGATCACCACCACGGTCTTCACCTGGTCCTGCAGGGCCTTGTCCAGCGCCGCGCCCGACAACTCCTCGGCCGGCGGCTGCTTGCCCGGATCACTCGACGAGCCGCAGGCACTCAGGGTCGCGCCCACGCCCAGCACGGCGACACCGCCGAGAAAGCGGCGGCGACTGGTATCGGTGGGGGTATCGGCGGCGTCGGTCTGCGACTGCTCGAGGTCTTTCTCGTCACTCATCCTGGGTTCCTGCTGGCTGGGTTAGACGTAACAAAATATTTCGCATCGCACGCTAGCAACGCAATGTGACAGAACGGCGATGGCCGTCCAGCCGGCCAGTATGCCGATTGCGGTGGGGGGAGGGCAGTCGTGGCGTTATGCCTCGTAGGGCTCAACGTGTCGATCGGCAGTCGTGCTCTTGCTCCAGCCCGCTGTTAGACTGAAACCTGTCTGGCCTCTTTCGAGAATGCACCTCATGAAACCTTCTGCCGCGCTGGAGCTTAAACGAGTCGCTGTGCGTGAAGTTGTCGGTCGCTTTCATACTGCCAATCCCAGGGTTTTTGGTTCGGTCCTGAGTGGCACCGATAAAGAGGGCAGTGACCTCGACTTATTGGTGGACGCGTTGCCAGGGGCGACCTTGTTCGACTTGGGCGGCTTGCAGATCGAATTGGAGGATTTACTTGGGGTGTCCGTCGATTTGCTGACCCCAGCCGATCTTCCGGTGAGGTTCCGCGAGCAGGTTTTGGCTCAGGCTTGCCCGGTATGACCGATAATCGATTGGGCGATTATCTTGAGCACATGCGGCAAGCGAGTGTGGACAAACCGCATTACCGCAATTATTGAAGTGCCTGCCGAATGAGTCTGAGAACCCAGGCTGATCGTTGCTGTTCCGAGCAGCAATGATCAGCCCTCCAGAAGGTTTCAGCTAAGGCATTACCGGCCCGCTATAGGCCAGGGTCGTCCCCAGCGCCCAGAGCAGGAACAGCACCAGCGGCGCATGCACCAGCAACTGCACGAACGAGAAGCCGATCAGGTCCCGCGCCTTCAAGCCCAGCACGCCCAGCAGCGGCAGCATGTAGAACGGGTTGATCAGGTTCGGCAGGGCTTCGGCCGCGTTGTAGATCTGCACCGCCCAGCCCAGGTGATACTTCAGTTCGTTGGCGACCTGCATCACATACGGCGCCTCGATGATCCACTTGCCGCCGCCGGACGGGATGAAGAAGCCCAGTACCGCCGAGTAGACGCCCATCAGCAGGGCGTAGGTATCGTGGGACGCGATCTGGGTGAAGAAGGTCGAGATGTGATGGGCCAGGGTCTGGGCGTCGGCCCCCTTGACCGTGGTCATCAGCGCCGCGATCGAGCCGTACAGCGGGAACTGGATCAGTACCCCGGTGGTGGTCGGCACCGCCCGCGACACCGCGTCGAGGAAGCTGCGCGGCCGCCAGTGCAGCAGGGCACCGACCATCAGGAACAGGAAGTTGTAGGTGTTCAGGCCCGAGATGGCGCTGATCGCCGGCTTGGTCGAGAACTCATGGAACAGCCAACCGGCGGCCAGCAAGGCCAGCAGGATGGTCAGCAACGGACTGTGTTCCAGCCACTCGCCGGGACGTGTGCGCGGGCTCAGCGGCGGCAGGTTGAAGCTCGGATCGACCCCGCAGGCCTTGGCATCGCGGGCCGAATTCGGGCCGGGGGCGGTGGCGTAGGCGACGGCCAGCGAGACCACGATCAGGGCCAGCAACAGGGCCCCGGACTGCCAGAGGAAAATGGTCTGGGTGAACGGAATCACCCCGGTGATCGACAGGATCGACGGCGGCAGGCTGGCCGGGTTGGCCTGCAACTGCGCGGCGGACGACGACAGGCCCAGGGCCCATACCGCACCGAGACCGAGGTAGGCGGCGGCGCCGGCGGCGCGGTAGTCCATGCGCAGGTCGGTACGGCGGGCGAGGGCACGTACCAGCAGGCCGCCGAACACCAGCGACAGGCCCCAGTTCAGCAGCGAGGCGACCATGGAAATCAGCGCCACCCAGGCCACGGCGGAACGACCGTTCTTCGGGATCCGCGCCAGGCGGTCGATCAGTTTCACCGCGGGCGGCGAACTGGCGACCACATAACCGCCGATGACCACGAAGGCCATCTGCATGGTGAACGGGATCAGGCTCCAGAAACCGTCGCCGAAGGCCATGGCGGCATCGGTCGGCTTGGCGCCCATGGCCAGGGTGCCGAGGGCGACGATGATCACCGCCAGCGCGGCGAACACCCAGGAGTCGGGAAACCAGCGCTCGGCCCAGTTCGAGCAGCGCAGGGCAAAGCGGGCATAGCGGCTTTCATCAATTACAGCGGCCACGGAAGTACCTCGTTTTTTTTATGGTTGTCAGGAGGTCGAGCGCTCCAGGTGGAGGCACTCGAGAACTGCGCAAGAATGCGTCAATCGGGGCCCGCTGCAAAGCGGTACAGGTTCCGGTACCCGTTGGTTTCGGTTGTCGAAAAACGGAACCGGGCACGCAGTTTTCTGCTAAAAAGTGACCCGCAGGCAGGTTTGAGGTTGTGGTTGCAGGCAACTGCACTAACCTTGGCCGGTCGCGAGCCGCGTAATAACGGGCTTGCCTGAGTGTTTTTCGTACAGTCCCGGACAGCCGGTAGTGCTGCTTCCGAATACGGTATCCAGAGTCCTTTTATGACCGTTGATTCTTATCCGCGAAATCGCCGCTTTTCCCGGTCCGACTACAAGACCCTGGGCCTGGCCGCGCTGGGCGGTGCGCTGGAAATCTACGATTTCATCATCTTCGTGTTTTTCGCCCTGACCCTCAGTCAGTTGTTCTTCCCGCCGGAAATGCCCGAGTGGCTGCGACTGCTGCAAAGCTTCGGGATCTTTGTCACCGGTTACCTGGCCCGGCCGCTGGGCGGCATCCTGATGGCGCACTTTGCCGACCGCCTGGGGCGCAAGCGCGTGTTCAGCCTGAGCATCCTGATGATGGCCTTGCCCTGCCTGTTGATCGGGGTGATGCCGACCTATGCCCAGATCGGTTACTGGGCACCGCTGTTGCTGTTGTTCCTGCGGGTGCTGCAAGGCGCGGCGGTGGGCGGCGAGGTACCCAGCGCCTGGGTCTTCGTGGCCGAGCATGCACCGCCGGGACATCGCGGTTATGCCCTTGGCGTGCTGCAGGCGGGGCTGACCTTCGGTTATCTGCTCGGCGCGCTGACGGCCACCTTGCTGGCGCGGGTCTACAGCCCTGCGGAGATTCTCGATTTCGCCTGGCGCCTGCCCTTCCTGCTCGGCGGTGTGTTCGGGGTGATCGGCGTCTGGTTGCGCCGCTGGCTCAGCGAGACTCCGGTATTCATGGCCCTGCAGGCCCAGCGTGCGGCCGGCGGCGAACTGCCGTTGCGGGCGGTGCTGCGCGATCATCGTCGTTCGATCTTCCCGGCGATGCTGCTGACCTGCGTGCTGACTTCGGCGGTGGTGGTGCTGGTGGTGATCACTCCGACCGTCATGCAGAAAACCTTCGGCATGAGCGCCAGCCACACCTTTGCCCTGAGCAGCCTGGGTATCGTGTTCCTGAATATCGGTTGTGTCCTCGCCGGTCTGCTGGTGGACCGTATCGGCGCCTGGCGCGCGGTGCTGTTCTACAGCCTGCTGCTGCCGGTGGGCGTGGCACTGCTGTACGCCTGCCTGATCAGTGGCGGTGCCTGGATCAACCTGGCCTATGCCCTGGCCGGACTGGCCTGTGGCGTGGTGGGGGCGGTCCCGTCGGTGATGGTGGGGTTGTTTCCGAGCCGGATCCGCGTGTCCGGCATTTCGTTTACCTACAATATTGCCTACGCTCTCTGGGCGAGCACCACGCCGTTGCTGCTGATCGGCCTGATGCCCTGGAGCCCCTGGGTCTGCGTGGGGTATTGCCTGGTGATGGGCACGGTCGGGGTCCTGACGGCGCTGTTTTTTGGTGGACGGATCGCCATGAGTGCCGATTCGCAGCCTTGCACCGGGCATTGAAGATCAACCGGTGGAATCCGGTTTTTTCGAGGAGGTTGACGTTCTGACATTCTGGACAGGACAACGCACGGAGTGGCGGCGTCGGTTCAGGCATTTTCCCGCAAGAGGCATTTCGAAATGGATTTTCGTGTACTGCTGCTGGCCGTGGGCATCGCCCTCGGCACTTCCTTGGCGGCACCGTTGGCAGGATCAGCCGGCGGGCCGTTTCCCGGACACCTGTTGCCTGGGGCATGGCGTTCGCCGGTCTTGCCCCCTTGTCCACAGGCGCAAACGCCGCACTGTGTCAGTCCCATTGTCCAGGCAGCGTTCGTGCGGCAGTCTTCTTCGCTGAAAAATGCGGTGTTTCGCAGCGTGCTCCATAACCCGCGGACCGAAGCCAACCGGCAGGCCGAAGGCGTGCGATTCAGTGGCCATATCGATGAACTGCCACTGAAGGAGCATTTGCCAGTGTGGGTGTTCTGAGCCGGATCAACGGGTTTCCGTGACTTTCTTGAGAAAGCGCGGCTGATCGGGATTGCGCCCGCGCAACTCGGCCAGTTTCGCCGCCATCAGATAGAACCCCTGGATCATGGTGAAGGGCTCCAGCAGCGGATGGGCGGTGGCAACGCTGGGCAACTCCACGCCGGGCGTGCCAGGCGGTGCCACGACCATGACCTGGGCCCCGCGCAGGCGCATATCCTCGGCGAATGCCAGGGTCCCGGCCTGCTCCGGTCCGGAGGGGGCGAACACCAGCACCGGATAACCGGCCTCGATGATTTCCATCGGACCATGGCGCACTTCGGCGCTGGAAAAGGCTTCGGCCTGGATGCCCGAGGTCTCCTTGAGTTTCAGCGCCGCTTCCTGGGCAATCGGCAGCGCCGGGCCGCGCCCGATGACGATCATCTTGTCGGCGGTCTGCAACACCTTCAGCGCCAGTGACCATTCTTCATTGGCCACTGCGGCCAGGGCCGCGGGCAGGCTGTGCAGGGCGGCGCGCAAACCGCTGTCGTGGCCTCGCCGGGCGCCCAGGGCGGCCACGGTCTGCACACCGGCCATCAGCATCGCGACATAACTCTTGGTCGCCGCCACGCTCTGTTCCAGCCCGGCCGGCAACAGCACCTCGGCATCGCTGGCGGCGGCCAGCGGCGAATCGGCGGTGTTGACGAAGGCCGCGACGCTGGCGCCCAACTGCTTGAGATAGGCCACGCTGGCGATCAGGTCCGGGCTCTTGCCCGACTGGGACAGCGCCGCCACCCAGCATTTCTTCAAGCGCAGCGGTGGTTGTTGCAGGCTGACCAGCGACAGCGGGATCGACAGCCAGGGAATCCCCAACTGGCTCATCATCGCGTAGCCGAAGAAAGCGGCGGCGTGATCCGAACTGCCACGGGCGACACTGATGATCAGTTCCGGCAGGTCGGCGGCCAAGCGGTCCGCCAGGGCGTTGATCGCGGTATCGTCGTCGAGCATGTGCTGCACGATGGCGGGGATCGACAGGGTTTCTTGGCGCATCAGCGACATAACAGGGTTACCTGGGTGCTTCAGCCACGCGGGCTGTCGGGTAGGGAAAGAAGGTCGCCGGGGATGAAGCTCAGTCCGGCGGCGTCCATGGCCATGCTCAACGCGCCCCAGAGCGGCGCATCGTGAGTGAAATGGGCGGCGACGATCTGCGGTGGAAACGGCACCACCTGGCGGATCAGCTGCTCGATCACCGGGGCCAGGGTCGATGCCTGGTGGAACAGGCCACCACCAATCGCGATCCGACCGACGTCCAGCGCCACCGCGAGGTTGGCGACCTGCACCGCCATGCCGGCGATGCGTTGTTCCAGGGCCTCGCGCACGGCGCGGTCGTCACTGGCGAACAGGTCCAGGGCGCGGTGGCCGTGGCCGAGCATTTCGTTCGCCAGCTGGGTCAGGGCGGTGCCCGAGAAGAACTCCTCCAGGGGCGCGGCGCCTTTTTCGTGGGTTCGCCACTGGTCGGCGCGCAGCGGATCGAGAAAGGGTTCCAGCATATAGCCGATCTCCATGGCCGCACCGTTACGGCCGCGAATCAGGCGACCGTTGGCTATGGCGGCGGCGGCGAGCCCGGTGCCGAGGTTGAGGTAGATCGCGTCATCGATGCCCACCAGCGAGCCCCAGCGTGCTTCCGCCAGGGCCCCGGCCTTGACATCGTTGTCGAGCATCACCGCCTCGGTGCCCAGGCCGCTGCCGAGCAGGGCCGGCAGGTCGAGGTCTTCGAAGCCCGGCGTATTCGGCGCCATCAACAGCCGGCTGCCGCGCACCACGCCGGGAAACACGGCGGCCACGCTGGCCACCGGCACGTCGCCAAAGTCGGCGACGCAGGCCCGGGCGGCCTGGAGGATGCGCTCCAGCGCCGGCTCGCCACGCAGGCCGTCGGCATGGGTCGCCAGCCTGCGGGTGCTCAGGTGCTGGCTCGCCGGGTCATAACAGGCGACCTGGGTCTTGGTCCCGCCGACATCGATCGCCAGCAGCACGCCTTGGGTGGGCGCCGTGGCGCCCGGGGTATTCAACGGCTCGAACATCGTTGCTATCACTTATTGAAAGGCCAGAGCCGGTGTGCCCGGGCCCAGAACAGATAGGCCACGCAACCCGCCGCGACCCACACCAGCGACCACTGGATCGGGTAGGCGCCGGGGGCGTTGTGGTTGGAAGCGAAGTAGATATAGATCCAGCCTACCAGTGCGATGACGGCCGGGACCGGATACAGCCACATCTTGTAGGGACGCTCCAGGTGCGGCTTGGTCTTGCGCAGCACGAACAGCGAAATGATCTGGGCCACCGATTGCACCAGGATCATCACCGTGGTCAGCAACTGGATCAGCGTGGTGAGGTCGGTGAGGCGCCCGATCATGAAGCCGACCGAGGTCAGCACACCCATGCTGAGGATGCCGTAGACGGGGAAGTCATGCTTGGGATGGGTGACGCTGAAGGCATTGAAGAACACCTTGTCCTTCGCCGCTTCGAACGGCACCCGCGAACCGCCCAGCAAGCCGGCGAACACCGAAGCCACGGCGGTGATCAGGATCAACACGGTGACCACGCCCGCTGCCGTATTGCCCCAAGTTTCGCTCAGCACCACCGAGGCGACGGACTTGTAGGCCGCCGATTCCGGGTCGAGCATGCGGTGCCAGTCAACCACGCCCAGCACGCCGACCTGCATCAGCAGATAGACCGCGAGAATGCCGACGATCGACAGCACGATGGATTTGGGAATCACCCGGCCCGGCTGTTCCACTTCACCGGCCAGGTAGGCCGAGGTGTTGTAGCCCAGGTAGTCGTAGATGCCGATGGTCAGGCCGCCGGCCATGCCGAGCCAGAAACTGCTGTCACCGAGGTTGAAGGCGCCTTCCGGAAAACTGAAGGCCAGGTCGGCGTGGAAGTTGCTCAGGGCGGCGACAATCAATGCGCCGATACTGATCAGCATGATCACCCAGAGCACGATGGTCAGTTTGGCGATCGACTCGATCTTGCGCCAGAGCATGAAGGTGATAGCCCAGATCAGGACCAGGCCGATCAGGTTGCCGGCGGTCTGGCTCATGTCCGGCCAGAACCAGGTCAGGTATTGCACGAAGCCGATGATCCCGGTGGACATGATCAGCGGGATGAACAGCATCGCGGTCCACACGAACAGGAAGGGCAGCAGCTTGCCGGTGCGCTTGCCGAAGGCTTCGCGCAGGTACACGTAGGTCCCGCCCGCACCGGGCAGCGAGGCGCCGAGTTCGGCCCAGACCAGGCCATCGCACAGCGCCAGCAGCGCGCCGAGGATCCAGCCAAGATAAGCCTGCGGGCCGCCCATGATGACGATCATGGTGGGAATGGTGATAAAGGGACCCACGCCGCACATCTGGCTCATGTTCAGGGCCGTGGCGGGAAACAGACCGATTTTTCGCTTGATGCCGGACGAACCCTGCCCGGTGGGGATGCTTGTGCTCATGCTGTGACGACCTCTTGTGCGAGTGACGGAAGGTGGAGGGCAGGTGGCAAGGGTGCTGCGCGCCGGCGAGGGCTTCCATCGACTCGGTATCGTTATTGTTATGGGTTGCGGTCGCCCGAGGAGCTACTGCGACCGAGGTGTAGAAAAACACGTCACGACTATTAATTCAACTTGATTTAATTAATCGGCGGCGACGATCATCGGCGCATGAAAAATCCCCAGCACACCCGTACGGTAACCACCGGCACCAACGCCGAACATGCCCGCCTGCACAACCGCCGGGTGATTCTCGAGGCCATCCGCCTGGGCGGGCGCCTGACCCGCGCCGACCTCACGCGCCTGACTTCGCTGACGGCGCAGACGGTCTCGAACATCGTCACCGAGCTGCAGGAAGAGGGCGTGCTATTGGCCCATGCGGCGGAGAAGATCGGTCGCGGCCAGCCGCCGGTGCCGTTGTCGATCAACCCGCAAGGGGGTTATTCCATCGGTTTCCATGTCGAGCAGCATTCGATCATCGGCGTGTTGCTCGACCTGCTCGGGGACGCCCAGGCCCAGGTCACCCTGGCGGTCAGCTACCCGAGCTTCGACGACGCGCTGCCGCTGCTGCTCGACACCGTTGGGCAGTTTCGTGCGCTCCGGCCCGAGGGGCGTTTTCTCGGGGTCGGGGTGGCGCTGCCGGGCCCGTTCAGTGTCGAAGGCATGACTTCGGTGGGGCCGACGGCGATGTCCGGCTGGGATGACCCGCAGATTCCGGCGCGCCTGCACCAGGCCGTCGGCCTGCCGGTGCTGATCGAGAACGATGCCACGGCGGCGACCATGGGCGAGCGGTTATACGGCATCGCCAGCGACCTGCACAACTTCGTCCACCTGTTTATCGGCAGCGGCCTTGGGGCCGGCCTGTACCTGGGCAACCGCTTGTATTCCGGGCACTGGCACAACGCCGGGGAGATCGGCCACATGACGGTGGTGCCCGGGGGCAAGAGTTGCCATTGCGGCAACCGGGGCTGCCTGGAGCGCTATATTTCGATTGCCGCGCTGCTGGAGCACCTGGGGCAATCCGGCGATCAGGACCTGGCCGCCTGGAATCTCGACGATCTGCGCTTCAAGGCCGGCGTCGAGTCCTGGCTCGACGAAGCCGCACCGGCATTGCGCCAGGCGATCAACATCCTCGAATCGCTGCTCGATCCGCAGACCATCCTGATCAGCGGTTTCCTCCCCGAGGCGATCCTGGCCCGCCTGGTGGCGCGGCTGGAGCCCTTGCACCGCTCCATCAGCAGTCGCTCGGATCGCGAGTACCCGCGTATCCAGCTCGGCACCGCCGGGCACGATGCGGTGGCCCTGGGCGCGGCGGCGCTGATGATCCTCGCGGAGATCAGTCCGGACTATGAAGCGTTGCTCAAGCCGGAGTGAGAGGGTTTATATCGGCTTTACTCTATGGAGGGTGTCAGGACTCGCCGATTCCGGCGCTGCCCTGCTGACACGGGAGTAACGGGTCATGGCGCGGTTTGTTCACTACCCCCTCAATACCCGGGGCCGGGATTTCGCCGTCGGCGATATCCATGGTCATTTCAGCCGCTTGCAGGCAGCGCTGGATCGGCTCGGGTTCGATCCGGAGTGTGACCGGCTGTTCAGCGTCGGAGACCTGGTCGACCGTGGCCCCCAGAGCGAAGAGGCCCTGGGGTGGCTGGAGCGTTCCTGGTTCGCGGCGGTGCAGGGCAATCACGAAGCCCTGGCGATCCAGCATGTCGAGGGTCTGCCCCTGGACTACGGGATGTATCGTGCCAGCGGTGGCGGCTGGTTTCTCGACAGCAGCGCGCAGAAGCAACGATTGTTCGCCAGGCGCTTTGCGCAAATGCCGATTGCCCTGGAAGTCGAGACCCGACTCGGCCTGGTGGGGCTGGTGCATGCCGACAGTCCTTTCGCCACCTGGAGTGCCTTGCGTGACTATCTGCTGGGCCATTCCCAGGTGCGGATCGCTGTCGAAGAGGTCTGCCAGTGGTCACGTATGCGCCTGAAAAACCATGACACCAGTGGCATTCGCGAGGTGCGGGCGGTGATGGTCGGGCATACGCCGCTGCCCCAGCCCACTGTATTGGGCAATGTCTATCACATCGATACGGCAGGCTGGGGCAGCGGTCATTTCACCCTGATGGAGCTGGACACCTTGAGCTAGCCCCGCTCTTTCAGGCCTGGCGCCAGCTCACCGCCTCGATACCGAATTTCTCGGCCATGGGCTTGCTGGTCTTTTTCACCCGTTCGCGACCGAACTTGCCGATGCGGCCGACGCCGGCATCGCAGCTTGCCCAATGCCAGGCTTCGGCATTATCCATGTGCTCGGAGCGAATGATGAAGGACTTGGGACTGCCGTGAAGGGTGTAGTCGATAACGAAAAGTTTTGCCGTACTCATGGATCTGAAACTCCTCCCTGTTGTTGTAGAGGTGATCCCCGGGCAGCGGAAAAATTCCGTCGAACAGCCAGACGGTTGGCTGTAACAAATAACTCGGAAATGTCCTTCAGAAAATATATCGGTAGCCGATGCCAATGGCAGATCGCCGCATTTCCCTTTTGCCCATCGGTGCCCACCATGTTCAACAAACGCTTGAAGCAGGAGCTGTCGGCTCTTCGCGAGGAACTGTCCAGCCTCCAGCAAGTCAAGGAAAGCCTTGAACTGGAGATGCTGGTGCTCAATCTGGACCCCGATGGCCGTATCGAGTCAGTCAACCAGAATTTCATCCAGGAAATGCTCTACCAGAGCAGCGCCCTGGTGGGTCGTCATATCGACGAATTCGTCCCTGCCTACCTGAAGAACTCGGATTTTCACCAGCGCTTCAAGAACGCCCTGACCCGTGGCGAGCACTTCAGCGGCGCGGTACGCCTGCTGCGGGGCAACGGCCAGGAAGCCTGGCTGCGTTCGATCGTGCAGCCGGTGCGCAGCTCCGACGGTCGCATCAAGCATTTTTCGATCTACTCCAACGACCTGACCCGGACCATCGAGAGTTCCCGCGAGCATGAGAACCTGATCGGCGCGCTGTTGCGTTCCACGGCGGTGATCGAGTTCAACCTGGCCGGCGAGGTATTGACCGCCAATGATCGTTTCCTCGATGGCATGGGCTATAGCCTGGCGCAGATCAAGGGCAAGCATCACCGTATCTTCTGCGATGCGGCGGAAGCCGGCAGCGCGGACTACCAGGCATTCTGGAAGCGCCTGAACGCCGGTGAGTTCATCGCCGGGCGTTTCAAGCGTGTGGACAGCCATGGTCGTGTGGTCTGGCTGGAGGCTTCCTATAACCCTGTCCTCGATGCCAACGAGCGCCTCTACAAGGTGGTGAAGTTCGCCACCGTGATCACCGAGCAGGTGAATCAGGAGCAGGCCGTGGCCGAGGCGGCGAACATCGCCTACAGCACCTCGCTGCAAACCGATGCCAGTGCCCAGCGCGGTACCACCGTGGTGACCCAGGCGGTCGAAGTGATGCGCGACCTGGCCCAGCACATGCAGCATGCCGGTGACGGGATCGAGGCGCTCAATGCCCAGTCCCAGGTGATTGGCACCATCGTCAAGACCATCAGCGGCATTGCCGAACAGACCAACCTGCTGGCGTTGAACGCGGCCATCGAAGCGGCACGTGCCGGTGAGCAGGGGCGCGGTTTCGCGGTGGTGGCCGACGAGGTCCGGCAACTGGCTTCGCGCACCAGCCAGGCGACCGATGAGATCGTCCTGGTGGTACGCCAGAACCAGGACATGGCGCGCGATGCGGTGTCGCTGATGAGCAGCGGCAAGACCCAGGCCGAGGAAGGCTTGGCGCTGGCCGCTGAGGCGGGGACGGTGATTGTCGAGATCCAGGACGGTGCGCAGCGCGTGGTCAGTGCGGTCGGGCAGTTCGCCAACCAGTTGAGCACCTGACGCGACTTTTGCGCACCGGTGCGGGTTTGCCGGTGATCCAGGCGACGCGGGTTGATCAGACTGCGCGTCGCGGCCATCGCCAGCAAGCCGGCTCCTACGGTTTGAGCGCCACCACCACGTCGACTTCGACCGAAGCATTCTTCGGTAGCTGGAACACACCCACCGATGTACGGGTGTGCACCCCGGCCTCGCCGAACACCGTGTAGAGCACTTCCGAGGCGCCATCGGCGACTTCGCTCTGTTGCGTGAAGTCCGAAGCGCTTTGCACATACACGTTGATGCGCAACACCTTCTTGATCCGTCCCAGGTCGCCTTCGAGCATCTGCCGCAGAATCGCCAGCGCGCGCATGGTGCTGATCTGCGCCCCGTGCCGGGCCTGTTCCAGGGTGGTTTCGGCGCCGACGCGACCGGTCACCATCACGGTATTGTCGACACGCGGGATCTGCCCGCTGACATAGATTTCGAGATCGTTCTGCACCGCCGGTACGTAATTGCCGCCGATCTTCATTTCACCATCGAAGTTGTAGCCAAGCTGCTGGGCAATATGGGCGAACTGTTCGTTTCTGGACTGCGGCATCGTTCTCTTCCTGATAATTGAGGGCGCTGGAGATCGGGGGCCTGCCATTCAGGCCGGGTCCCGGCAGTGCATCAAATCACACGGCTCTCAGACGCTCAATCATGTCGGGAAAGCGCTCCACGAGTTTGATCAGCAGCGCTGCCTGAGCGTTGGGCCGGGATTTGGCTTGCTCCCAGTTCTTGAGCGTATCGGGACTGGTTCGAATCCGGTGGGCAAAAACCGGTTGTGACATGTGCAGCTTTTCTCGCAAAGCGACAATTTCCTGCGCTGTGACGACTGGGGGCGGTAGCTCTTCCAGCTCACAGTGACGAAGGGTGATTTTACCTTCGCGATGTTCGGCCATTTCTGTGACGCCTTGCATCAGTTCGGCAAACAGATCGCGCTTTTTCATGTTTTACCTCGTCGCTTCAATTCGGCATCAATCGCCGTTTTCAGCATGTTTTCCTGGTGTGGTGTCAGGTTTTCCAGCTCGCCTTTGTCATAGATAGCGAACATCCAGAACTGGCCACACTCCAGCAGCCAGTAATAGATGATCCGCAAGCCACCACGCTTGCCCTTGCCTCTTCGAACATCGGGCCAGCGTATTTTGCGAAAACCTCCTGTGCGAGGCATGACATCTCCTGCATGAGGATTGGCCTGCATCTCGAGTTGGAGTTGTCGATATTCGTCATCGGTAAGGTAATGACTCACCGTGGCAGTGAACTGTGATGTTTCGAAGAATACGGATTTCATGATGAAAAACATAGGTGATTTGCCTATGTTTTATGAAGCGGGCGTTTTCTCGCAAAAGCTGGCGTATTTCTCGGTTTTTTGTAGGAGGGATCATCACCCTATCACTGGCTCCCTGCAGCACTCGCGTCGCAACACAGGTAAACTCCCGCCTTTCACAAAGGAGTTCCCATGAGTCACTACCAGCCCGGCATCCTCGCCAAGCCTGTGCCCTTGCAGGCACGCCACCTGTTTTTCGCCCTGGAATCGGCCGAAGCATTGCCGGCAGCACTCGACAATCTTTCCCGGCTGGTGGATGGGAAAAACGCCGTGGTCGGCTTCGGCGAGTCGCTGGTGCAGGCGCTGGGTGCCCGGGTGGAAGGCCTGCGGGTATTCCCGGCCATCAGTGGCGCGGGTGTGGATAACCCGTCGACCCAGCACTCGCTGTGGTGCTGGTTGCATGGTGACGACCGTGGCGAGTTGCTGCACCGCAGTCGCGAACTGGAAGCCGCCCTGGCGCCGGCGTTGAGGCTGGTGCAGATGACCGAAGCCTTCCGCTACAAGACCGGCCATGACCTGACCGGCTACGAAGACGGCACCGAGAACCCGGTAGACCAGGCTGCCGTCGAGGCGGGTATCGCCGCGGGTGATGTCGCCGGCCTGCACGGTGGCAGTTTTGCCGCGATCCAGCAGTGGCAGCACGACCTGGACGGTTTTGCCGCCATGCCGTCCCATGAGCAGGACAACATCATGGGGCGCCGCAAGAGCGATAACGAAGAGCTGGACGACGCGCCGGAATCGGCCCACGTCAAGCGCACGGCCCAGGAAAGCTTCGCCCCGGAGGCGTTTGTCGTGCGCCGTTCCATGCCCTGGTCGAACGAGCAGGGCGCCGGCCTGATGTTCCTGGCGTTCGGTTGCAGCTTCGATGCCTTCGAGGCCCAACTGCGGCGCATGAGCGGGCTGGATGACGGCATCGCCGATGCCCTCTATCGCTTCAGCCGGCCGATCACCGGCGGTTACTACTGGTGCCCGCCATTGAAGGACGGTCACCTGGACCTGAGTGCGCTACTGGCCGGCTAAACGAAAACATTTCCAGTTCTGCGGAAAAAACGCCCGATGTCCTGCATCGGGCGTTTTTTTCATGACAGAAACTAAACTCAAGACGTAGCACTCACGCAGCTGCATCCCGTTGGTGGCGCACTCGCACCCTTGGCCCGCCGGCAGGGCTGCGTAGGCGGCCGCGGCAAAAGCAGGCGGTATTCCTCCAGGCGCCGGTTTGCCCTTGTCCAAGGGTGAGACTCGGGCTCTAAAAGGGCCGGGGAGTGTCTGTCATGATCTCTGTTCGTTACTGCCGGCTCACGGTGCTGGCCGGTATCCTGTTGGCCGTGACCATTGCGAGGGTGCTGGCTGCGCCCGTCGTCAACGAACCGATCAACATGGAGGCGGTGCAACTGGCGCCGCAACAGCAAAATGGCGTGGAGTACCTGACGGGGGGGATTGGCCTGGACGAGTCCCAGGCGTTGATCCAGACCCGCGGCTACAACCTGCATATCGTTTCCTCCACCGGGCCCAAGGACGAGTACCTGCCCGATGTGAACATCACCATCAACAAGGCCGGCGGTGAGCCGGTGTTGAGCCTGATTCAGGTCGGGCCGATGGTCTACGTCAAGCTGCCGGCGGGCAAATACCAGATTGTCAGCAGCCGTGAAGGGCACGAGAACCGGCAAAGTATCGTGGTCGACGGCAAGGGTACGCAGACGGTGAATGTCCACTGGAATGATGGCTACTGATTCCAGGGCACATGAATCGGGGGGCTGCGGGCAGGCTCAGATCCGTTGGATCCAGGAGTACTGGAAGGCCTTTTTCTCGTCCGCCTCGTGGGTTCGGCGGCGGTAGCTGCCAAACGCCGGTGACGAGCAATAGGTACAGACCGGACTGACTTCGACCTGTGCGTCCGTGATGCCTGCTGCGCGTAGGAGCAGCAGTGCATAGGCCTGCAGGTCGAACCAGTAGCTGCCCGATTGTCTCGCCGCGGGAGGTGCGATGGCGGGCGATGAAAGCGGTGTCGGCTGCTCGCGCGTCCAGGGGGCGACAGCGGTTTGCCAGAGATGCCCCTGGGCCGCCTGCAACTCATTCACGAACTGCTCGCTGACTTCATAACAGCACGGCTTGATCGACGGGCCGATGGCGATGCGCAGCGTCTGCCGGGGAATCTCCAGCGCCTCGAAGCGCGCGATGGCATTGCCGATGATGCCACCCTGCAGGCCTTTCCAGCCGCCATGGAGCGCCGCCACCAGCGAACCGTCCGTGGCGGCCACCAGCAACGGCAGGCAATCGGCGGTGATCACCGCGATCGGTCGTTCGCCGTCGGTGTATACCGCATCGCCTTGCAGCGATCCGGCCGGCAGATTGTCCGGCGCCTCGATCAGCGTCGCGCTGTGAATCTGCTTGCAGGTGAACACCTCGGCGGGCAGGCCGTCGTTGCCCAGGGTCAGGAAAGCGTGGCGGATACCGGCGATCTGACTGAGGTTGCTGGCGTATTCACTCACTATGGCTGCTCCATCCATCGCTCGAATCGCCAGCAGCATACCCGGATTGATGATTTTGGGGATGCGCAATCGGTGCCTTGCGCATAGGCTGCGCACAGAGGGAGATGGCTCCCGGAAACACACTTTGGACACGAGGCCGGATGATGGGCAAGTTGCGAGTCGGGATTATTTTCGGTGGGCTGGGCGCGGAGCATGAGGTGTCGCTGCAATCGGCAAAAAATGTGGTCGACGCGCTGGATCGCGAGCGCTTCGAACCGATCCTGATCGGTATCGACAAGCAGGGCGGCTGGCATCTCAACGACAGCTCCAACTACCTGCTCAACGCGCAGAACCCGGCGCTGATTGCCCTCAACCAATCCAATCGGGAACTGGCGGTGGTGCCGGGCAAGGCCGGCGGACAACTGGTCGAGACCGGCAGCCAGGCCCTGCTGGAACAGGTCGATGTGATCTTCCCGATTGTCCACGGCACCCTCGGTGAAGACGGCTGCCTGCAAGGCCTGTTGCGCATGGCGGACCTGCCCTTTGTCGGCTCCGACGTACTCGGTTCTGCGGTGTGCATGGACAAGGATGTCAGCAAGCGCCTGCTGCGCGATGCCGGCCTGGCGGTGACCCCGTTTATCACGGTGAACCGGGTCACGGCCGCGCGGCTGGATTTCGAGAAGGCGCAGGCGACGCTGGGCCTGCCGATGTTCGTCAAGCCGGCGAACCAGGGTTCCTCGGTGGGTGTGAGCAAGGTCGAGACCGCCAGCGAATACCAGGAGGCGCTGGCACTGGCCCTGGGTTTCGATGAGAAGGTCCTGGTCGAGTCGGCGGTCAGCGGCCGGGAAATCGAGTGCGCGATCCTGGGTAACGATCAGCCGGTGGCCAGCGGCTGCGGCGAGATCGTCGTACGCAGCGGTTTCTATTCCTATGACAGCAAATACATCGACGCCCAGGCCGCCGAAGTGGTGGTGCCGGCGGCGATCAGCGAGGAGGCCAGCGAGCGGATCCGCGCGCGGGCGATCGAGGCGTTCCAGGTGCTCGGCTGTTCCGGGCTGGCGCGTGTCGACGTGTTCCTGACCGACAGCGGCGAAGTGCTGATCAACGAGGTCAACTCGCTGCCGGGGTTCACCCGCATCAGCATGTACCCCAAGTTGTGGCAGGCGGCGGGAATGAGCTACAGCGAGCTGGTCAGCCGATTGATCGAGCTGGCGCTGGAGCGCCACGAGGCACGGCGCGGATTGAAGAACAGTCGCTGAACGGTGCGACGATTCGATTGATCAGGTGCCGCCGGCGCCATGATTATCCCCATTACGACAAAGGTCCTTTCCGATGAAACCGAGCATGCTCTACGCATTGGCCGCTGCCGCCCTGTTCGGCGCCAGTACTCCGCTCGCCAAGTGGCTGGGAGTGGGCATGTCCCCCGTCCTGCTGGCGGGACTCTTGTACCTCGGCAGCGGCCTCGGCCTGGCCGTTGTCCGTGTTGTCCGGGATCGCGGCTGGCAGAAGAGCGGGCTGACCCGCGGGGAGTGGCCATGGTTGATCAGCGCCATTGCCTTTGGCGGCGTGCTGGGGCCGGTGGCATTGATGTTCGGCCTGGGCCATACCCGCGGGGCGACCGCTTCCCTGATGCTCAACCTGGAGTCGGTGCTCACTGCCGTGCTGGCCTGGGTCGTGTTCAGGGAGAACGCGGACCGGCGGATCGTGATCGGCATGATCGCCATTGTCTCGGGTAGCCTGGTCCTGTCATGGCCGCAGCAGGCCGCGACCGTCCAGGACTGGACGGGACCGCTGGCTGTGGCGTTCGCCTGCCTGTGCTGGGCCATCGACAATAACCTGACCCGTAAAGTCTCGGCCTCGGATGCGCTGTTTATCGCCGGGCTCAAGGGCCTGGCGGCGGGCGGCGTCAACTGTGCCCTGGCCCTGGCCATCGGGGCGCAGTTGCCGGCGTTGCCGGTACTGGTGCCGACCCTGTTGCTGGGCTTTCTCGGCTATGGTGTCAGTCTGGTGCTGTTTGTGCTGGCATTGCGCGGGCTCGGCAGTGCCCGCACCGGGGCGTACTTTTCCACGGTGCCGTTTCTGGGGGCGCTGATCGCCATCGTGCTGTTGGGCGAGTCGGTGTCGCTGCTGTTCTGGATTGCGGCTCTGCTGATGGCCTTGGGCGTCTGGATCCACCTGATGGAGAACCATGTCCACGAGCATCAGCACGATCCGCTCCAGCACAGCCATCGTCATGTGCATGACGAGCACCACCAGCACACCCATGACTTTGCGTGGGAGGCCGGGGAGCCCCACAGTCATACCCATGAACATGCGCCGATCCGCCACAGCCATGCGCATTTCCCGGATATCCACCACCGGCACAGCCACTGAGAGAAGCACGCGCCCGTGGCGGGCGCGTCAGCTTATTCCGTCGGCGCGTATTGCATCTCGCCGTTGCCAAACGACCAGTCCTCGCGTTTCACGTCGACCAGGCTGATCCACACGTCCTCCTTGCGCAGTCCGGTCCTGGCGTGAATGCCCTCGGCGATCGCCTTGTAAAAGGCCTTCTTGACCTCGATCGTGCGGCCGGCATTCCAGGTCACCTGGATAAAGACGATGTTCGGCGTGTAGGTCACGCCGAGATAGCCGGCCGCGGGATAGACCAGTTCATCGCCGGCATGGCGATTGATGATCTGGAATTTGTCGTGCTCGGGGACATTGGCGGTCTGCAGCATGGCCTGGTAGACCACATCGCTGATGGCCGCAACGGTCTCAGGGGGGTGTCGGCAGCAACATCGATTCTGACTAACGGCATGGTTCGATCCTTTTCGCGTAGGTAAGGGAGCGCCCGGCATTCAAGGGCGCGCACCCGGAAACCAGGCCGGGGTTTTGCTCATCAAGCGTCTTGCGAAACCCCGGACCCGGTTTCTGCATAATAGATGTTAATTAACATTTATTGAATAGATGTTTTTCATCATGTATTGTTCGAGGCGAATACCTGATCAGCAGATCCTGACCATCCATGTGAAGCCGGAGTTTTTCATGAGTCTCAAAGACAAGATCATCGGCCAGTTGGGCTTTGGCACCGCGCCGCTGGGCAACATGTTTCGCGCGATCAGCGAGGAGGAGGCCGCTGCCACCGTCGAAGCCGCCTGGAGCCATGGCATCCGCTTTTTCGACACCGCGCCGCTGTACGGCGCCGGCCTGTCCGAAAGCCGCCTCGGCAGTGCCCTGGCCCACTACGCACGCGACGAGTACACCCTGAGCACAAAGGTGGGGCGGCCGATCTCCGACGAAGTCCATGACGCGTCCCGTTCGGGGCCGTTCAGCCTGGGCAATCCCAACAAGATGCTCACGGACTATTCCGCGGATGCGACCCTGCGTTCGATCGAGGGCAGCCTGCAACGGCTCGGCACTGATCGCCTGGATATCGTGTTTGTCCACGATGTCGCGCAGGACGCCCATGGCGACCAATGGATCGAGCACTTCAATATTGCCCGCACGGGGGCATTCCGCGTACTCGCCAGCCTCAAGGAACAAGGCGTCATCAAGGCCTGGGGACTGGGTGTGAACCGTGTCGAACCCTGTGAACTGACCCTGGATCTCGACGAGTTCCGTCCGGACGGTTTCCTGCTGGCCGGTCGTTATACCCTGCTCGATCACGAACAGCCTCTGCAGCGGCTGTTTGCCAAGGCCAGCGCCAAAGGCGCCGAGTTCATCAGCGGCGGCCCCTACAGTTCGGGCGTGCTGGTGGGCGGTACGCACTTCGAGTATCAGCCGGCGTCTGCCGAGATGCTGGAGAAGGTCCGGCGCATCCATGAGCTCGCCCGACAGTACGACGTCGACATCAAGGCGGCGGCGTTGCAGTTCGTATTGGCCAACCCGTTGGTGGCCGCGGTCATTCCCGGGGCCAGCCGCCCTTCGCGGATTGCCGAGGATGCGCGGTCCATCGAAGCCGTGATCGCGCCGCAGTTCTGGCAGGCGATGAAGGCACAAGGCTTTATTTGCGCGAATGCACCCACGCCTGCCGAAAAGTGAGTCGAGAGGGGAGAGGTCGCGGCGGCCTCTCTCTTTCCTGAATCATGAAGGTGGACATTGATTTCAGAGAGGTCGCCATGCCCAGAGTTTCCCGTGCCCAGTCCGAGCTCAACCGGATCAAGATCACGCAGACGGCGACGCGGTTGTTCCGCGAGCGTGGTTTCCAGAGTGTCAGCCTGTCTGAAGTGATGCATGAATCAGGGCTGACCCATGGCGGCTTCTATGGTCACTTCGCTTCGAAGGAGGCCTTGGCCAATGAGGCCTGTGCCCAGGCATTCGAGCAGTCGGTCAATGGCTGGCGCGAGAAGATGGCCGCGCACCCGCAAAAGCACCAGGCCCGGCAGAGCCTGATCGACCATTACCTGGCGGACAGCAAGCTCGAGCAGCATCAGGACACTTGTCCGGTGGTCGCGTTTTCCGCGGAGATGGCCCATGAAGATTCGCGGTCCGCGGTTCACCAGACCTTTCTGCGCGGGCTGGAGGCGCTGATCTCGACTTACGCCACTGCGGTCGAGGGGGATGGCTCCGCCGAAAGCGAAGCCGCCGGCCGGCAAACCGCGTTGGTGGAGTACGCGCTGATGGTCGGAGCGATGACCATGGCCCGGGCCGCCGGCGAGGCGCCTCTGTCGGCGGAAGTGCTCGCCGCGGTGAGGGCGTTTCTGCGCAAGGCGTCGTGAGCACGGCTGGTCGACCTGGCTGCCGGAGGCACTCAGCCATGCATGTTCGGCATGGGTGATATCACCGCCAGCTCTCTACTCCCACGCCTGGCTTGTCATTACTCTCGCTCGTCCCCTTCTTCGCTTTTGTGAGAAAGCCATGAGCGCCATTCCACAAGCAACAGGCATGACCCGGGGCAGGGTGATGCTGTTCGCGTTCTGCTGCGGCGCCATCGTCGCCAACATCTACTACACGCAACCGATCATCGACCTGATCGCCCCGGACGTCGGCTTGACTGCGGCCCTGGCCAGCCTGATCGTGTCCCTGACCCAGATCGGCTACGCCCTGGGTCTGTTCTTCCTGGTGCCGCTGGGCGACCTGCTGGAAAACCGCCGCCTGATGATCGTCACCAACCTGGTGGCCATCGTCAGCCTGCTGGGGGCGGCATTCACCGAGCAGCCAAACCTGTTCCTGCTGGTGTCGTTGCTGATCGGTTTCAGTTCGGTTGCCGTGCAGATCCTGATCCCGCTGGCGGCGCACCTGGCGCCTGCCGAGTCCCGCGGTCGTGTGCTCGGCAGCATCATGAGCGGCCTGCTGCTGGGCATCCTGCTGGCGCGGCCGGTGTCCAGCGTGGTGGCCGACCACTTCGGCTGGCGCGCGATGTTCATGGTGGCCGCGGCGCTGATGATGGTTATCAGCCTGGTGCTGTGGCTGACCATCGCCAGGCGCCAGCCGGATCACTCGGCCAGCTATGGCCAGTTGCTGTGTTCCCTGGGCACGCTGCTGCGTCGGCAGCCGGTGCTGCGCCAGCGCGCGTTCTATCACGGCTGCATGTTTGCCACCTTCAGTCTGTTCTGGACCGCCGTGCCGCTGGAGCTGATCCGCAACCATGGCCTGAGCCAGACCCAGATCGCGATTTTTGCCCTGGTCGGCGCCATCGGCGCGGTGGCCGCTCCCATCGCCGGACGGCTGGCGGATGCGGGCCACACGCACAGGGCTTCGCTGCTGGCGATGATTTTTGCCGCGCTGAGTTTCCTTCCGGCCCTGGTACACCCGTTGTACAGCGTGATCGGCCTGGCGGTGAGCGGTGTGGTCCTGGATTTCTGCGTGCAGATGAACATGGTCCTCGGCCAACGGGCGATCTACGCCCTCGATGCCAACAGTCGCGGCCGGTTGAACGCGTTGTACATGACCAGCATTTTCGTCGGCGGCGCCTTTGGTTCGGCGATCGCCAGCAGCGTGTACGAACGCGGCGGCTGGCTGGGGGTGATGCTGGTGGGCAGCGTACTGCCGCTGGTGGCATTGTTGCGGTTCTTGAGTGTGCCCAGGCAGACCGCCGGGATTACACTCGATAGCCAGGCCCCTTGAGGCCGTTCGCCCGGCAAACCCAAAGGACTCCCGATGGACCGTCTCACCGCCATGGAAACCTTCGTCCACGTCGTGGAAACCGGCTCGTTCTCGGCGGCTGCCAGACGCCTGGGCATCGGTCAGCCCGCGGTATCGAAAAGTGTCGCGCAACTGGAGGCTCACCTGAACGTGCGCCTGGTATTGCGCTCCACCCGGGGCCTGACCCCCACCGAGGCGGGCCTGGCATTCTACGAACAGGCTAGGCACGCCATCGACCATGCCAACGAAGCCGAGGATGCCGCCCGCGGTGCCGGCGCGGGCCTGTCGGGCAACCTGCGCGTCAGCGCCGGCGTGACCTTTGCCCGGATGTACATCATTCCCCATCTCGGCCCTTTTCTTGAGCGACACCCGGGCCTGAATGTCGACGTCGTACTCGACGACCGCATTCTCAACCTGATGGAGGCCGGCATCGACGTGGCCCTGCGCATCGGCAACGGCAAACTGGGCGGCTCCGCTCTCACCGCCCGCCGGATCGGCCAAAGCCCCAGCCGGGTGTTCGGCACTCCTGTTTATTTCGAGCGTTTCGGCGAGCCGAAAACACCCTTGGACATCCTGCGCCACCAGGCCGTGATCTATAGCCTGGGGGAAAGCACGCAATGGACCTTCACCCAGGGCGGGCGACAACAACCCATCCTCGCCCACGGGCGCCTGCGGGTCAGTTCCTCGGAAGGCATACGCGCCGGTGTCCTCGCCCATCACGGCCTGGCGATGACCGCCGAATGGATGTTCATGCCGGAGTTGGCCACGGGCGAGATCAAGGCGGTGCTGAACGACTGGCAACTGCCGCCCCGAGAGTTATGGGCGGTGACACCGACGGGAAGAATGGCCAGTGCCAAGGCGCGGGCATTTATCGCGCATATGGAGGGTGTTCTGAACGATCTGCCTTCGACAGTGCAGTCCTGAGCAGAGGGCAGTGGTTCCGATACCGATCGGCCTGGCCGGAAAACACCCCATCCCTGTGGGAGCTGGCTGGCCAGCGAAGGCGTCTGGACGGGCGCGACAAGACCCAAGGGCCTCATCGCCGGCAAGCCAGCTCCCACAAGGTCTGCATTTCAGGCTGAACTGATCGTCATCAGACACCGGCCTTGTCCCATGCCTGCCCGGCGATTCGTCAATGGCTATCGTCTTGCTGGCCGCTGCCATTCACGGGCGAAAACGAAAGCTTTTGTTGCTGGCCGCCTCGGCACTTTTCTCGAGACATAAAAAAACGGCCTACCTTGCGGTAAGCCGTTTTTAGTACTTGGTGGCTACACAGGGACTTGAACCCCGGACCCCAGCATTATGAATGCTATGCTCTAACCAACTGAGCTATGTAGCCAAGTGGCGCGCATTATTCGCTTGGAACGATGTTGTGTCAAGCAAATATCTGAAAATTTTCTCTACGCTATCAAAAGCTTAAGGCCCGACGGCGGAATCCGCGGGCCTTGGCCGTTTCAACTCAGGCGGAATCGCCCGGTATTGTCGCTCAGGGCCCTGCTGCCTTCGCTCAGGGTGTCCGCCGCACGGTTCACCGCGCGAGCCCCTTCGAGCAGCCGGACCGCCGCCTGGTCGACCTGCTGGATATTGCCGCTGACCTCGTCCGCAGTGCTCGCCTGTTCATCCACCGCCGTGGCGATCTGAGCCAGGGTATCGGTCACGCTCTGCACCGCGCTGGCGATTTCCACCAGGCGCTCGCCCAGCCCGGTCACCGATTGCGCGTCGGTTTCCGCCTGGCCGCAGGCCGCTTCCATCAGTGCCACCGCCTGGCTGACGGTGGCGCGCAGGCTGTCGACGGTGCTGGCGATCTGCGCGGTGGAACTCTGGGTGCGCTGCGACAGGCTGCGTACTTCGTCCGCCACCACGGCAAAGCCGCGGCCCTGTTCACCGGCCCGTGCCGCTTCGATGGCGGCGTTGAGGGCGAGCAGGTTGGTCTGTTCGGCGACCCCCCGAATGGTGTCGACCACCGATTGAATCTGCTGGCCCTGCTCGCTGACCCGGCCCAGCGCGGCAGCGGTTTCGTTCAGGCGCTGGTTGAGCTGCTGGATGCTGGCGGTGGTGCGCTGGCTGTCGCGGCTGCTGTCCGAGGCAATGCGCTGGGTGTTCTGGGCACTGCCGGAGGCCTGTTCGCAGCTCTGCGCGACACCCAGGGACGTGGCTGCCAGTTGCGTGGCCGCCGCGGCGATCTGGCTGATCTGTTGCTGCTGCGCCTCGACCTCGTTGAGGGCGCCGCTGGAATGGTTGTTGAGCGTGCGTACAGCGTCGCTCAATTGCAGGGTCTCGTGGTCCACGCCCTGCAGGCTGGTGCGCAGTTGCACCACGGCGACGTTCAGCGCGGTGCTGATGGCCGCCAGTTCGTCGCGGCCTTCCACCGGTACTTGCAGGCACAGGTTGCCGTCACGCAGGGATTCGGCCAGCAGGGTGATGCCGCTGGCGCTGCGCCGGATCGAGGCCTGCAGGCAGATGAACAGGTACAGCGCCGCCAGCAGCAGGCAGCCGAAGATCACCGCGACCAGGGTGAACTGGCGGATGGCCTGGGCGTGGTAGTAGTCCAGGCGGCTGTCGAGGGTGGTCAGGGAGTCCTGGCGCAAGCCGGCCAACTGATCGAGCAAGGTGTCGAGGGTTTTCTCGAAACCTTCAGGCTTGAGGGTGATGCTGCCGCCGAACATGCCGTCGTCCAGCGCCTTGAGGCCCTCGTCCAGGTGATTCAGGCTTTCCCGGTAACGTCCGGCCCAGTTCTGCAGTTCCGCCGGCAGGCGGGTTTCCAGTTGCGCGCCAGTCTTGGTCAACTGGTCGCGGGCATCACCGATGCGGCTGCGCAGGTCCTTGAGTTGCAGGCGGCTCTGCAGGCTGAACTGGCCCGACACCACCGAGGCCTGGCCGACGCTGGCGAGACGGCCGACACGTTCGATCAGGTCGGGAGCGTGCTGGGTGGAAATCTGCGTCAGCAGGTAGGTTTCCATCCAGGGCGCGAGGATCAGCCGGCTGTCCATGGCGATCTGTTCCCGCAGGCCTTGCAGGGCACTGAGGGCAGAGGTGAAGCGGTCATAGCCGTCCGGCCACCAGCCGACCTTGCTCAGGCTGCCCGAGTCGAGGCCTTCGAGTGTGGCTTGCAGGACCTGGTAACGCTTCATGGTCTCGCCGTTGGCGCCTTCGTTTTGCAGGGCCTGGCCCAGTTGCTCGATAGCCTGCTTGACCTCGGGCTGGGCCTTGTCGAGCACGGCCATGGCGGCGAGGGTGGCGGGTGTCGGTTGGCGGTTGGTTTCCGTGGCGCGCCAGCGCGCGGCGCGGTCGCGTTGGGCGGCCAGCAGGCTGTCGAGGGAGTCCAGGGCCAGCAATTGGCGGACACCGGCACGTTCCTCGGAGATCAGCGCCAGTTTGCTGCGGTAATCCTGGCCGATCATGTACAGGCTACCCATCAGCGGCACGATGAACAGCAGGAACAGCACCTGAAATTTACGGGCGAAACCGAATCGCCCCAACAGTCGCATCCCTGGTGATAAAAAAGCGTGCATGCCTGACCACTCCTCAAGGCATCCAGCACTGTTTGAGTGCGGTCATGACGGGTTGGTCATGATGGATGCCGTCGTTAAAGACCTCGGAAGAGTCGCCAGTGAGGGCGTTGTTGGCCGGCCGCTGTAGCGAAACTTCCCATTCTCGGGCCCCTTTGTAAGGGGCCGCGCTGTAGGAGCTAAGGTAGGCAAGATTCAGACCAGTAGCAAAGAGCTATCAGGCATTTCTTTGCACTTGGATGGATCGTTAGCTCATCAAGCATCTGGTATTGCCGCACTAAAAAATGGCACATTGACGCACCTGCAATCATGCACCCATCCGTGTGACGGAATTCCCTCATGGCTCTCACTGAAACGTCCGCTGGCGCGACCGTCGCATCGACGACACCGCAATCCAGCCCCCTGGTGATGCGCATCATCGGCGCGGTAGCGCTGGCGCACCTGATCAACGATCTGATCCAGTCGGTCCTGCCGTCGATCTACCCGATGCTCAAGGCCAACTACGGGCTGACCTTTACCCAGGTCGGGCTGATTACCCTGACCTTCCAGGTCACCGCGTCGCTGTTGCAGCCATGGGTGGGTTTCTACACCGACCGCCATCCGAAACCGCTGCTGTTACCGGCAGGCATGATCTGCACCCTGATCGGCATCCTGATGTTGTCCCAGGTCGGCAGTTTCCCGCTGATCCTGCTGGCCTCTGCCCTGATCGGCGTGGGTTCTTCGACGTTCCACCCGGAAGCCTCGCGCGTGGCGCGGCTGGCCTCGGGTGGCCGTTACGGCCTGGCGCAGTCGAGCTTCCAGGTGGGCGGTAACGCCGGCTCGGCCTTTGGTCCGCTGCTGGCGGCGGCAATCATCATTCCGTTCGGCCAGGGTCATGTCGCCTGGTTCGGGCTGTTCGCCTTGTTCGCCCTGGGCGTGCTCTACGGCATCAGCCGCTGGTATCGCGCGCACCTGAACCTGTTCAAGCTCAAACAGGGCCAGAAGGCCACCCACGGGCTGTCGAGGAATCGCGTGCTGGGGGCGTTGGTGGTGCTCGGCCTGCTGGTGTTCTCCAAGTACTTCTACATGGCCAGTTTCACCAGCTACTTCACCTTCTACCTGATCGAGAAATTCCAGCTGTCGGTGGCCAGTTCGCAGCTGCACCTGTTCCTGTTTCTCGGCGCGGTGGCGGCGGGGACCTTTGCCGGTGGACCGATCGGCGACAAGATCGGGCGCAAGGCGGTGATCTGGTTCTCGATCCTCGGTGTGGCGCCATTCACCCTGATGTTGCCCTATGTGGACCTGTTCTGGACCACGGTGCTCAGCGTGGTGATCGGCTTCATCCTGGCGTCGGCCTTCTCGGCCATCGTGGTGTTTGCCCAGGAACTGGTACCGGGCAATGTCGGCATGATCGCCGGGGTGTTCTTCGGCCTGATGTTCGGTTTCGGCGGTATCGGCGCGGCGCTGCTGGGGCACCTGGCGGATATCCACGGTATCGAGTACGTGTACACGATGTGCTCGTTCCTGCCGTTGTTCGGGGTGTTGGCGGTGTTGCTACCGAAGACGAAGAAGGCCTGAGACTTCAGGAGCGGGTTCGATCCCTCCCGGCTCAGATCAGCGCGGTAGCCCGCTGATTCGAGCTGATGCGGGAAGCCGCTCGGCAAAGCGGTAGCGGCTAGCGTGAGGCCGAACGCTAGCTGATATTTTTGTATACAAAAATATGGCGAACATGCCTCTTGCCAAATCGATCCTGGCGTGGTGGCAAATCGCTATTTGTCCGTGTAGTCTGGCCATTCGCAGCTCATTTCTTCGAATGGCGATCGCTACAATGAAAATAAAAAACAAGCTTGTCCTGGCCTTTGTCCTGGTCGCCTTCATCCCTGTAAGCCTTGTGGCAGTGATATCGGTGCTGAATATACGAGCTCAGGCGGTCGATCAGTTCATCGATGGCAGTACCCGCGAAATACGCCAGATCGACGGCAACATTCGACAGTTTTTCGACGGCACTCAGCAAAATGTCGATCAAATGGCGACAGATTCTGTATACACATCGGTGAGCAGTCTCAAGCACTACGAGGCTGCCGATGCGGCCAGTAAGCCGTTGCCGGCAGAGGCCCGCCAGGTCATCGATAGATTCGCCCGTTATGGCGCGACCCACCCGGCCGCGGCCATCCTCTCCATCGGCCTGGAAGACGGCAGCTACGCGAAATGGCCGGATGACCCGCAACTGTCGAGCTACGATCCGCGTACGCGTCCCTGGTACAAGGCCGCCATGGCCAGCCCCGGCAAGGCGGTACGAACTCCCGCCTATTACTATGACAAGGACGCTGTGGCGCTGGTCGGCAGTGCCAGGGCAATGCTGGATGACACGGGCAAGGCCAAGGGGGTCTTCGTCGTCAGTGTTTCGCTGAAAAACCTCACCGAGCTGGTCAAGAGCATCAAGCTCGGTGAAAGCGGCTACGTGATGCTGATCGAGGATGGCACCGTGCTGGTCGATCCGCGTGACGTCGGCCACAGCTTCAAGCCGCTCAAGGACCTGGGCGAGCCCTACGCCAAACTGGCCGCTACGCCGCAAGGCTCCACCGAAGTGCAAATCGACGGGGTCCGTTACATGGCCAATATCTGGAGCTCGCCCGGCCTGGGCTGGCGCTATGTCGGTCTGATCAGGTACGACGAAGTCATGGGCGCGGCCACGCACATGACTTACGTGACAGGGGTGATCGTGGTCGTGCTGGTGCTGCTCTTCGCGCTGCTTGCCGCAGCGTTCGCCAGGCTCATCGTCAAGCCGATCGGCCAGGTCAGCACCGGCTTGCAATCGATCGCCGAGGGCGAGGGCGATCTGCGCCGTGATCTCGAGGTGCAGGGCAGGGATGAAACCGCTGAGCTGGCAGGCTGGTTCAACAAGTTTCTCGCGGCGATACGCCAACTGATCCAGCGGATTGGCGCGGCATCCACCAATCTGCAGGACGCCTCGCGGGTCAACAGCGAGGTGGCCAGCAACATGAACCAGGCGGCCGGTCGCCAGCGTGAAGCGGTGGAACTGGTGTCCACGGCCTTCAACGAAATGGTCGCGACCGCCAACGAGGTCGCGCGTTCCTGTAGCGCGGCTGCCGACTCCGCCGAGAGCGGGCACCACCGGGTGGCCGAAGGCAAGCAGCAGATCGAGCTGACCACCCAGAACGTGGGTCGCCTGGGGCGTCGCTTGACCGAGTCTTCCCAGGCCATGGTCGAACTGGAGGCGGGCAGTCGCAACATCAACCAGATCCTCGGCACCATCCGTGCTATCGCCGAGCAGACCAACCTGCTGGCGCTGAACGCGGCGATCGAAGCGGCCAGGGCGGGTGACCAGGGGCGCGGTTTTGCCGTGGTCGCGGATGAGGTGAGGGCCCTGGCCAAGCGCACGTCCGACTCCACCGGGGAAATCGACCAGTTGCTCAACGCCCTCGGCAGCAAGACCCAGGAAGTGTCGCAGAAGATGGAAAGCTGCCTGGACCTGTCGCGGGCCAGTGTGTCCTCGATCGAGAGTGCACGGGACAGCTTTGAAGGCATCCAGTTGTCGGTCAATGAAATCAGGGACCAGAACCTGCAGATCTCGGCGGCGGCGGAAGAGCAGCACAGCGTGGCCGAAGAGATCAATCGGCATATCCGGCAGATCTACGATGAGGCGCAACTGGTGGAAAGCCTGGCCAACTCCGCGCAGGAAGACTCGGGCCGGCTTTCGCACCTTTCGGATGAACTGAGCGGGTTGGTGGGGCGTTTCAGGTCGTAGGAAGAGTGGTTGTCGGTTGTCGCGGGGGGGAATCACTCACTGTAGGAAATCAACCAGGTCTGTTTCATCCACTGCGCCGCACACAGCACTTGCCGGAGGTTTCTTGCTATCCTGATCGCCCTCTTTCATGGACGAATATCGAGACAGGCCATGGCTAACCAGACCCCGTCACGCCTCGGGAAGATACTCCAGGGGCTGCTTTTTACCCTGATTGGCATCGGCCTGTTGGGCATTGCCGTCAACCTCACGCTTGATCGACGCGAATTCCTCGCTCGCGCGCAGACCGCCGATGGCGTCGTCAGCCACTTGAATGCCGGCGGTTCGCATCCCGAGATTGCCTTCACCACCCGCAGCGGTGAACAGATTTCCTACCCCCAGGGCGGCTTTATCTTCGGTTATCAGAAGGATCAGCCGGTACGGGTCCATTACCTGCCCGAGCATCCGGCCGTCAGCGCCATCGTCGATGATCTGGCCGCACTGTGGGCCACTCCCGGCGTACTGGGGCTTATCGGTCTGGTGTTCTTCATTGCCGGTCTGGCAAGGGGCATCGGTCGCGGTGCGGTTCATTCACTCAAAGGACTATGAACGTATGAGCTACAACATCCCTATCCCGGTCAATGAAAGTCACTGGCAGTATCAGACTGCCAGCGGAGGCGGTTTGAGTGTGGCTTTGCTGGCGGGCAGTGGCGGTTCGATCATCTTGCGTTCGCCCCAGGGCGAGAACGTCAGCTACCGCTACGGCGGCGTCGGGGTGGGTGTCGGATTTGGCGCGCGGCTGCCGCGTTTCGGCAAGATCAATATCCAGGTCAAGGGCAAGAGCGTGGGCGGTGTCGGTGCGGCGGAGGCCTTTCCCAGTACCGGCAAGGTGTTTGTCAGCGACGCTCTGGTCAGTCGTGACCTGACCAGCGACGACATCACCGGACCTTGCCTGTATACCGAAGTGGGCCTGGGACTGGTGGTCGGCGGTTCAGCCACGGCCCTGTTGTTCGGCCTTGATCCCAAGCTGCTGGCGTTGGCGGCGGCAGTCAGCTCCAATCCGGCGACCTCGGTCATTGCCTCTGCCACGGTCAACCGGCAGTTATTGCAGTCGGCCCGGGGCGCGGTGGTCATGGCGGGCATGAACGCGGGTGTGCAGGCCGGTGGCGCCGCCGCGATCTACATGGGCTATCTGTTCTAGTCGCGACTGACGGGTCGATACCACGCACCCATGAAAAAGCCGCGAATCAACGCGGCTTTTTTGTTTCCGGCAACGCTTACACGTTGAAGCGGAAGTGCATCACGTCACCGTCCTTGACGATGTAGTCCTTGCCTTCCAGGCGCCATTTGCCGGCTTCCTTGGTCCCGGCTTCACCCTTGTACTGGATGAAGTCGTTGTAGGCGATCACTTCGGCGCGGATAAAGCCTTTTTCGAAGTCGGTGTGGATCACGCCGGCTGCCTGTGGGGCAGTGGCGCCGACCTTGACGGTCCAGGCCCGGACTTCTTCGACACCGGCGGTGAAATAGGTCTGCAGGTGAAGCATTTCGTAACCGGCACGGATCACGCGGTTCAGGCCAGGTTCTTCAAGGCCCAGGGCCTCGAGGAACATGTCTTTCTCTTCACCGTCGTCGAGTTCGGCGATTTCCGCTTCGATCTTGTTGCACACCGGGACCACGACCGCGCCTTCTTCCTCGGCGATGGCCTTGACCACATCCAGGTGCGGGTTGTTCTCGAAGCCGTCTTCAGCCACGTTGGCGATGTACATCACCGGCTTGGTGGTCAGCAGGTGGAAGCCCTTGATCACCGCCTTTTCGTCGGTGCTCATGTTCTTCATCAGGCTGCGCGCCGGCTTGCCTTCGGTGAAGTGGGCAATCAGTTGTTCCAGCAGGCCCTTCTGCACCACCGCGTCCTTGTCGCCGCCCTTGGCGTTGCGCGCGACTTTCTGCAGTTGCTTCTCGCAGCTGTCGAGGTCGGCGAAGATCAGTTCCAGGTCGATGATCTCGATGTCGCGTTTCGGGTCGACGCTGTTGGAGACGTGAATCACGTTCTCGTCTTCGAAGCAGCGGACCACGTGGGCGATGGCATCGGTTTCACGGATATTGGCCAGGAACTTGTTGCCCAGGCCTTCGCCTTTCGACGCACCGGCCACCAGGCCCGCGATGTCGACGAATTCCATGGTGGTCGGCAGGATGCGCTTGGGATTGACGATCTCGGCCAGGGCTTGCAGGCGTGGATCGGGCATCGGCACGATGCCGCTGTTCGGCTCGATGGTGCAGAAGGGGAAGTTCTCCGCCGCGATGCCGGATTTGGTCAGGGCGTTGAACAGGGTGGATTTGCCGACGTTGGGAAGGCCGACGATGCCGCAGTTGAATCCCATGGTGTTTCCCCTAGGAGTTAGAGTCAGGCCTTCTGGGTGTGCAGGTTTTTCATCGCGCGGTTCCATTCACCGGCGAGGATATCCGGCAGCACGCCGAGGGCAAAGTCGATGCTGGCATCGAGTTTTTCCTGTTCGGCGCGTGGCGCACGACCCAGGACGAAGTTTGAAACCATACTTGCAACGCCTGGGTGGCCAATGCCGAGTCGCAGGCGGTGAAAGGTATTCTGGTTGCCGAGCTGCGCGATGATGTCCCGCAGACCGTTGTGACCGCCATGGCCGCCGCCTTGCTTGAGCTTGGCGACGCCGGGTGGCAGGTCGAGTTCGTCATGTGCCACCAGGATTTCTTCGGGCGTGATGCGGAAGAATCCAGCCAATGCCGAGACGGCCTGGCCGCTACGGTTCATGTAGGTGGTGGGAATCAGCAGGCGAACATCCTGACCCTGGTGACTGAAGCGCCCGGTCAGGCCGAAATATTTGCGGTCGGCGACGAGATTGATGCCTTGTGCCGAGGCTACGCGTTCAACAAAAAGGGCCCCCGCGTTATGCCGGGTCTGTTCGTATTCGGTGCCTGGATTTCCCAGGCCAACGATCAGTTTGATGGCAGTCACGACAGGGGCCCTTCTGTGGAGTGGTGGATAACATCGCCGCAATGCTTGGGGATGGCGAAAAAAGTGGACGAAAAACGCTCATTTACCATGACGTAAACTTCGCATTCTCGCCCGCTTTCTCGCTACGTTCCAGTCCGCGATGTTTCCAGTCACTCCGGCGTCAGAGTGAAATTACTCTGCAGCGCCTTCTGCTTCTGGAGCAACACGTGGAGCGTGAACGTTGGCAACAGCCTTGTCGTCACCGTGTGCCAGAGCAACAAACTCAACGCCTTTAGGAGCCTTGAGGTCGGACAGGTGAATGATCGAACCGACTTCGGCGTCAGCCAGGTCGACTTCGATGAACTCAGGCAGGTCCTTGGCTTCGCAGGAAACTTCGATCTCGTTGACAACGTGGGAGATCTCGCCGCCTTTCTTCACTGGAGCAGCTTCGTTGATGAAGTGCACAGGAACAACAGCGGTCAGTTTCTTGCCAGCGACAACGCGAACGAAGTCGGCGTGCATGATGAACTGCTTGGCCGGGTGACGCTGCATCGCTTTAACGATCACGTCTTGCTTGACGCCGCCGATGTTCAGTTGGATGACGTGGCTGAAAGCAGCCTCGTCTTCGAACAGCTTGGCAACTTCTTTAGCCAGCATCATGATGGACTCAGGAGCCTTGTCGCCACCGTAGACAACGGCAGGAACCTGGCTGGCGAGACGACGCAGGCGGCGGCTCGCACCTTTCCCCAGGTCGGTACGCGCTTCGGCGTTCAGGATGAAATCAGTCATTTTGTATCTCCAAAATAGCCATGTCCGGGTGACGCCTGCGACCGACGTCAAAGCGGCATGGGCAAAAAAGCCCCGCCCCAACATGAGTGTTGGGGCGGGGCGCTTTACGTCAACGAGGTGTCTGCCGGGCAGGGCCCTTAGCGGAACATCGCGCTGATCGATTCTTCGTTGCTGATGCGGCGAACCGCTTCGGCGACTACCGGTGCGATATCCAGTTGGCGGATACGCGCACAGGCTTGTGCGGCGGCGGACAGCGGGATGGTGTTGGTCACCACCAGCTCGTCCAGCACGGAATTTTCAATGTTCTCGATCGCCCGACCCGACAGCACAGGGTGTGTGCAGTAGGCAAAGACCTTGGCAGCGCCATGTTCCTTGAGGGCTTTCGCCGCGTGGCACAGGGTGCCGGCGGTGTCGACCATGTCATCGACGAGAATGCAGGTGCGGCCTTCGACGTCACCGATGATGTGCATCACTTCGGAGTGGTTGGCCTTCTCACGACGTTTGTCGATGATGCCCAGATCCACGCCCAGCGACTTGGCGACAGCCCGTGCACGCACGACGCCACCAATGTCCGGAGACACGATCATCAGGTTTTCGAAGCGTTGGTCTTCGATGTCATCCACCAGGACGGGGGAGCCGTAGATGTTATCTACCGGAATATCGAAGAAACCCTGGATCTGGTCAGCGTGCAGGTCAACCGTGAGAACACGGTCGATGCCTACCACGGTGAGCATGTCAGCCACGACTTTCGCGCTGATAGCCACGCGTGCGGAACGCGGACGGCGATCCTGACGGGCGTAACCAAAGTAAGGGATCACCGCAGTGATTCGAGTCGCTGAGGAACGGCGGAAGGCATCAGCCATCACGACGAGTTCCATCAGGTTATCGTTGGTCGGAGCGCAGGTCGGCTGAATAATGAAGACGTCTTTACCGCGGACGTTTTCATTGATCTCAGCGGTAATCTCGCCGTCGGAAAACTTGCCGACAGAGATGTCACCGAGAGGGATATGCAGCTGACGTACGACACGTCGAGCCAGATCGGGGTTAGCGTTCCCCGTAAAGACCATCATCTTGGACACGCGCAGTACCTAGAGGCTGAGGGTAACCTGGATGAGTATTAGAAAATGGCAGGGGCGGCTGGATTCGAACCAACGCATGGCAGGATCAAAACCTGCTGCCTTACCGCTTGGCGACGCCCCTGTATCTGTTGCAACGAGTACCCAGTACCCGAATTCCTAGAGCAGACTTTGCAACTTGCGATGCAACATCGAGATGTTGCTTCCCTTTGCCACAAACCCTGTGTGGGTCTCTGTAAGAAGGGCCGAGACTTTATCAGCTTCAGCTTTGCTTGGGAAGGCCCCAAACACACAACTTCCAGTTCCGGTTAATTTTGCTTCGGTAAATTTACCTAGCAAATTCAAGGCGTTACGTACTTCTGGATAACGTCTTGCGACAACCGGCAAGCAGTCATTTCGACTGTTTCCCTTGGGAACGGGGCGCACTTTAATGGGCGCGGAGTCACGTGTCAACAGCGGATCGGAAAAAATTTCTGCTGTACTTACAGATACTTGCGGAACAAGCACGACGTACCACGGTTCTTCGGGGTCCACCGGGGTGAGTTTTTCCCCCACGCCTTCGGCAAAAGCCGCGTGGCCGCGGACGAAAACCGGGACGTCGGCACCCAGGGTCAGGCCCAGGGTGGCCAGGCGATCTTCATCCCAGGCCAGTTGCCAGAGGTGGTTCAGGGCGAGCAGGGTGGTCGCGGCATTCGAGCTGCCGCCACCGATGCCTCCGCCCATGGGCAGGATCTTGTCGATCCAGATGTCCATGCCGAGGGCGCAGCCGGATTGTTCCTGGAGTTTTTTCGCCGCGCGCACGATCAGGTTGCTGTCGTGGGGCACATCGTCGAATTCGGTGTGCAGGCGGATCACGCCGTCGTCGCGCACGGCGAAACTCAGTTCGTCGCCGTAATCGAGAAACTGGAACAGCGTCTGCAGCTCGTGATAACCGTCGGCGCGGCGACCGATGATGTGCAGCATCAGGTTCAGCTTGGCGGGGGCGGGCAGGGTCAGGCGGCTGGCCGGCATGTCACTGGCCCAGCTGGCGCGGCTGCCAGTCCTTGATCACCAGGGTCACGTCGAGGTCGCGACCGTGCAGCTTGATGCGCTCGGGCAGCCAGTAGCCGTTCTGCTCGGTGTAGCTGAGGTACTCGACCTGCCAGTCGTCCTGTTCGAGGGTGGCGAGGCGGCTGTCGTTATCCAGGCTCAGGCGGCTCTTGCTGTCGGGTGCGGGCAGGCCGCGCACCCACCAGACCAGATGTGACACCGGCAGGCTCCAGCCCATCTGCTCTTCGAGCAGGGCCTCGGGCGTCGCGGCTTCATAGCGGCCCTGGTTGGCGACTTCCAGCGACACCTGGCCGGGGCGACCGGTCAGGCGCGCCGCTCCACGGCCCAGCGGGCCGGACAGGCGGATATCGTAGTAGTCCTGGCGTTGCAGCCAGTACAGGGTGCCACTGCCGGAGTCCTTCGGCGCGCGGATCCCGACCTTGCCATTGATCTGCCAGCCATCGAGGCTGCTCAATTGCTGTTTGTGCTTGGCCCACTGGGCCGGGTCGCCGTGGCCCTTGACGGACTCACGGGCGCCAAAGCCCGCGCAACCGGCGAGCAGGGCGATCAGGCTGAAAACAACGAGGTGGCGCAAAAACATAAGCTTAAAGAGTCTCGGAACCGGTCAGGCGCTTGATGGTGCTGCGCAGGATTGGGCTGTCGGGCTGATCCTTGAGGAACTTGCCCCAGATTTTCCGGGCTTCGCCCTGTTTGCCGTTGGCCCACAGGACTTCGCCCAGGTGGGCGGCGACTTCCTGGTCGGGGAAACGCTCCAGGGCCTGGCGCAGCAGGCGCTCGGCTTCGTCGAGGTTGCCCAGGCGGAAGTTCACCCAGCCGAGGCTGTCGAGCACGGCCGGATCTTCCGGATTCAACTGATGGGCTTTCTCGATCAGTTCCTTGGCTTCGGCGTAGCGCGTGGTGCGGTCCGACAGGGTGTAGCCCAGGGCGTTCAGGGCCATGGCGTTGTCCGGCTCGCGCTTGAGGATCGCCCGCAAGTCTTTTTCCATCTGCGCCAGGTCGTTGCGTTTTTCCGCCTGCATGGCGCGGGTATACAGCAGGTTCAGATCGTCCGGGTACTGCAGCAGGGCCTGTTGCAGGACTTTCCAGGCCTGGTCGCCATGATTGTTGGCGGAAAGGATCTCGGCCTCGATCAGGTACAACTGGATCGCGTAGTCCGGCTGCTCGTCACGGGCGGCGGCGAGCTTCTTCGAGGCCTCTGCGCCACGCCCGCTGGTCACCAGGATATCGGTCTGGCGCAGTTGGGCCGGCAGGTAGTCATTGCCCGGGCCGACCTGTTCGTATTCTTCCAGGGCGCCCTGCGGGTCGTTTTTCTCTTCGGCGATGCGGCCCAGGTTCAGATGGGCGGAATCGACGTGGCTGTCGCGGGCGATCAGCTCTTCCAGGTAGCCCTTGGCCTCATCCCAGGCCTTGGCCTCCAGGCAGACCAGCGCCAGGGAGAAGCGCAGTTCGTCATCTTCCGGATACTGCTGGACCAGGCTGGAGAACTGCACCTTGGCATCGGTCATGCGGTCCTGTTCGACCAGCATGCGCGCATAGGTCAGGCGCAGGCGCTTGTCGTCCGGGTACTTCTTGATGCTTTTTTCCAGCAGCGGAATCGCTTCCTTGCCGCGATTCATGGTTTGCAGCAGGCGCGCGCGCAGCAGCAGCGGGGCGACTTCGCCGTCTTCCGGCGGGTTGTTCTCCAGCAGCGTCAGGGCGCCCTGGTTGTCGCCATTCTGTTGCAGCAACAGGGCCTTGCCGAAAATCAGCTGGCTGTTCTTCGGGTGCTTGACCAGCAGGCGGTCGAAACTCTTCATCAGACCGTTGCGGGTGTCCTGGTCGGTGTCGGCGGCCGACAGCGCGAGGAAGTCGAAGTGGGTGTCGCCCTTGCCCTGCAGGACTTTCTCCATATAGACCATGGAGTCGTCATAACGCCCGCTGCGCGCCAACTGGATCGCTGCCGCGCGTTGCGCTTCAAGATCGTCCGGGGCGTTTTTCGCCCAGATCAGCGAGGTATCCAGGGCTGCCTGGTCGGCGCCCAGGTATTCGGCAATACGGAAGGCCCGCTCGGAAATACCGGGGTCCTGGGTATTGATCGCCTGGGTGACGTAGTTATCCAGCGCGATATCGAAGCGATTTCGCTGCCCGGCCAGTTCCGCACTCAGCAGGCTGAAGACCGTGTCTTCGCTGAAGGAGCTGTAGACCTTGGGCTTTTCCGGGGCCGCAGTGGTGTCCTCGGCCGGCGGCGTATTGCCCGGCGATACGGGAGCCAAGGCCTGGCAGCCGCTGAGGAAGACAAAAGCGAGAAGCAACGCGGAGGATCTATTCATATAAGAGAAGGGCAACTTACCTGCGGTCGGGGCATCATGACACAAGCGGTGGGCAGAACCATACCCGTGACCGCTCACCGGGGCACTTATAGCGATGTTCCATTAGGACAATAGTCGGCAATGGTTGTTCTGAACCGGGTGAAGTAGGACAATTGTCGGCTTCTCGACATCATCAGCGACCTTGAATGGCCTTCCTCGCACTCGGCATCAACCACAAGACGGCCTCCGTAGACGTGCGCGAGCGCGTGGCATTTACTCCCGAGCAGTTGGTAGAGGCCCTGCAGCAGCTCTGCCGCCTGACCGAAAGCCGGGAAGCCGCGATCCTTTCCACCTGCAACCGCAGTGAACTGTATATAGAGCAGGATCACCTGGCGGCGGACACGGTGCTGCGCTGGCTGGCCGATTATCACCATCTGAGCCTCGAAGAACTGCGCGCCAGTGCCTATGTGCACGAAGACGATGCGGCCGTTCGTCACATGATGCGTGTCGCCTCCGGCCTGGACTCGCTGGTGCTCGGCGAGCCGCAGATCCTCGGCCAGATGAAGTCCGCCTACGCGGTGGCGCGGGAAGCCGGGACCATCGGCCCCCTGCTCGGGCGTCTGTTCCAGGCCACGTTCAGCGCCGCCAAGCAGGTACGTACCGACACGGCCATCGGTGAAAACCCGGTGTCGGTGGCGTTCGCCGCCGTCAGCCTGGCGAAACAGATTTTCAGCGACCTGCAGCGCAGTACCGCCTTGCTGATCGGCGCCGGCGAGACCATCACCCTGGTCGCCCGCCATCTGCACGAGCAGGGCGTGAAGCGTATCGTGGTCGCCAACCGTACCCTGGAGCGGGCCAAGATCCTCGCCGAGGAATTCGGTGCCCATGCGGTGTTGCTGGCCGATATTCCCCAGGAACTGGTGCACAGCGATATCGTCATCAGTTCCACCGCCAGCCAGTTGCCGATCCTCGGCAAGGGCGCGGTGGAAAGTGCCTTGAAGCTGCGCAAGCACAAGCCGATCTTCATGGTGGATATCGCCGTTCCCCGGGATATCGAACCGGAAGTCGGCGAGTTGGACGACGTTTACCTCTATAGCGTCGACGATCTCCACGAAGTGGTCGCCGAGAACCTCAAGAGCCGCCAGGGCGCCGCCCAGGCCGCCGAGGAACTGGTGAGCAGCGGGGTCGACGAGTTCATGATCCGCCTGCGCGAACTGGCGGCGGTGGATGTGCTCAAGGCCTACCGTCAGCAGAGCGAGCGCCTGCGTGACGAAGAATTGCAAAAGGCCCAGCGTCTGCTGGCCAATGGCAGCAGTGCCGAAGACGTGCTGATGCAACTGGCGCGGGGCCTGACCAACAAGTTGATGCATGCGCCCAGCGTGCAACTGAAAAAGTTGTCCGCCGAAGGCCGCCTCGACGCGCTGGCCATGGCCCAGGAACTCTTTGCCCTCGGTGAGGGCCCATCGGATAGCTTTTCGGATAAGAAACCGCAATGAAAGCGTCACTGCTCAATAAGCTGGACATCCTCCAGGACCGTTTCGAGGAACTGACCGCCCTGCTTGGCGATGGCGAAGTCATTTCCGACCAGAACAAGTTTCGCGCCTACTCCAAGGAGTACGCCGAGGTCGAGCCGATCGTCGCTGCCTACAACCAGGTGCTGAAAGTGCAGGCGGACCTGGACGGTGCCCAGGCGCTGCTCAAGGACAGCGACCCGGACATGCGCGAAATGGCGGTCGAGGAAGTCCGCGAAGCCAGGGAGCAACTGGTCGAGCTGGAGTCCTCCCTGCAGCGCATGCTGTTGCCCAAGGACCCCAACGACGGGCGCAACGTCTTTCTCGAAATCCGTGCCGGCACCGGCGGCGACGAGGCGGCGATCTTCTCCGGCGACCTGTTCCGCATGTACTCGCGTTATGCCGAGAAACGCGGCTGGCGGGTGGAGATCCTTTCGGAAAACGAAGGTGAGCACGGCGGCTACAAGGAAGTCATCGCCCGGGTCGAGGGCGACAATGTCTACGGCAAGCTGAAGTTCGAATCCGGTGCGCACCGCGTGCAGCGGGTGCCGGCCACCGAATCCCAGGGCCGTATCCACACCTCGGCCTGTACCGTGGCGGTGCTGCCCGAGCCGGATGAACAGGAAGCCATCGAGATCAACCCGGCCGACCTGCGCGTCGACACCTACCGCTCCTCGGGCGCGGGCGGCCAGCACGTGAACAAGACCGACTCGGCGATCCGCATTACCCACATTCCATCGGGGATCGTGGTCGAGTGCCAGGAAGAGCGCTCCCAGCACAAGAACCGCGCGCGGGCCATGTCGTGGCTGTCGGCCAAGCTCAACGACCAGCAGACCAGCGCCGCCGCCAGCGCCATCGCCAGCGAGCGCAAGTTGCTGGTGGGCTCGGGCGACCGCTCCGAACGCATCCGTACCTACAACTTTCCACAAGGCCGGGTCACCGACCACCGTGTCAACCTGACCCTGTATTCCCTGGACGAAGTCCTGGCAGGCGGTGTCGAGGCGGTGATCGAGCCGTTGCTGGCCGAATACCAGGCCGATCAACTGGCGGCCTTGGGTGATTAAATGACTATTATCGCCAGCCTGCTGCGCGCCGCCGAACTGCCCGACTCACCGACCGCGCGCCTGGACGCCGAGTTGCTGTTGGCGGCTGCCCTGGGCAAATCCCGCAGTTACCTGCACACCTGGCCGGAAAAGATCGTCAGCAGCGAAGCCGCGCTGGCCTTTTCCGGTTTCCTGCAACGCCGCCGCGGTGGCGAGCCGGTGGCCTATATCCTCGGCCAGCAGGGGTTCTGGAAGCTCGACCTGGAAGTCGCGCCGCATACCCTGATCCCGCGTCCCGACACCGAATTGCTGGTGGAAGCCGCCCTTGAGCTGCTGCCGGCGACCCCGGCCAGTGTGCTCGACCTCGGCACCGGTAGCGGCGCGATTGCCCTGGCCCTGGCCAGTGAGCGTCCGGCCTGGCGGGTCACCGCGGTGGACCGGGTGCTGGAGGCCGTGGCCCTGGCCGAGCGCAACCGTCAGCGCCTGGGCCTGGACAACGCCACGGTGCTGAGCAGCCATTGGTTCAGCGCCCTGGAAGGCCAGCGCTTTCAGCTGATCATCAGCAACCCGCCCTATATTGCCGCTGCCGACCCGCACCTGGGCCAGGGCGATGTGCGCTTCGAACCCGCCAGTGCGCTGGTGGCCGGCGCCGATGGCCTGGACGACCTGCGCCTGATCATCGCCCAAGCTCCGGCCCATCTGGAGGCCGGTGGCTGGTTGATGCTCGAACACGGCTACGACCAGGCCGAAGCCGTCCGCGAACTGCTCTCGGCACAGGGTTTCGGCGAAGTCCACAGTCGCACCGACCTGGGCGGTCACCAGCGCATCAGCCTGGGGCGCATATCGTGCTGAGCGACCAGGAGCTGTTGCGCTATAGCCGGCAGATCCTGTTGCAACAGGTGGATATCGACGGCCAGTTGCGCCTGAAAAACAGCCGGGTACTGATTGTCGGCCTGGGTGGCCTGGGCGCGCCGGTGGCCTTGTACCTGGCCGCCGCCGGTGTCGGCGAATTGCACCTGGCGGATTTCGACAGCGTCGACCTGACCAACCTGCAACGCCAGATCATCCACGACACCGACAGCGTCGGTTCGACCAAGGTCGACTCGGCGCTGCGCCGGCTGACGGCAATCAACCCGCAGGTCAGCCTGATTGCCCATCGCCAGGCCCTGGATGAAGATTCCTTGAGTGCCGTGGTGGCCGCCGTCGACCTGGTGCTCGACTGCTGTGACAACTTTGCCACCCGCGAGGCGGTCAACGTCGCCTGCGTGGCCGCCGGCAAGCCGCTGGTCAGTGGCGCGGCGATCCGTCTCGAAGGCCAGTTGTCGGTGTTCGATCCCCGGCGTGCCGAGAGTCCGTGCTACCACTGCCTCTACGGCCACGGCAGCGAGGCCGAACTGACCTGCAGCGAAGCCGGGGTGATCGGTCCGCTGGTCGGCCTGGTGGGCAGCCTGCAGGCACTGGAGGCGCTGAAACTGCTCGCCGGTTTCGGCGAGCCGCTGGTGGGCCGGCTGTTGCTGATCGATGCCCTGGGTACGAAATTCCGTGAGTTGCGGGTCAAGCGCGATCCGCACTGCAGCGTCTGCGGTAGCCGCGATGCGTGAGGCGCCGATCGGGGTGTTCGATTCCGGTATCGGCGGACTGTCGGTGCTCAATGAAATCAGCGCGCTGTTGCCCGGCGAATCGCTGCTCTATGTCGCCGATTGCGGACATATTCCCTACGGGGAAAAAAGCCCGGCCTATATCCGCCAGCGCTGTGAAGCGATTGCCGGGTTTCTTCGCGAGCAGGGCGCCAAGGCCCTGGTTATTGCCTGCAATACCGCGACGGTGGCCGGTGTCGCCGATCTGCGCCAGCGTTACCCGGACTGGCCGCTGGTGGGCATGGAACCGGCGGTCAAGCCGGCGGCGGCGGCTACCCGCAGTGGTGTGGTCGGCGTGCTCGCCACCACCGGCACCTTGCAAAGCGCCAAGTTCGCCGCCTTGCTCGACCGCTTTGCCAGCGATGTGCGGGTGGTCACCCAGCCCTGTCCCGGCCTGGTGGAAATGATCGAAGATGGCGATCTGCACAGCCCGGCCCTGCGCCAGTTGCTCGCCAGCTATGTCGAGCCGCTTTTGGCCGCGGGCTGCGACACCATTATTCTTGGCTGCACCCACTATCCCTTCCTCAAGCCGCTGCTGCTGGAGATGATTCCGGCGTCCATCAGTCTGATCGATACCGGTGCCGCCGTGGCCCGGCAACTCCAGCGCCTGCTGCAAGGCCGCGACCTGCTGTCCGCGGGGCCGGCACGCGAGGCGCAATTCTGGACCAGTGCTGATCCGCATCACCTCAGAAAAATCCTTCCGATGCTATGGAATAAGTCTGGCGTTGTGCAAAGCTTCACAGAGTAGGAAAGTCTGTGAAAAACCGCGCAAATCCGTGAACTTCTGCTTAACGCCAGATTTCTATTGAAGGCCTGTTGAGCTGTACAACAATCCTGAACATACGTTGGAAATAGGATGTTTCTCATGAAGCGACTGTTCTGCCTGGCTGCGCTTGCAGCCGCCACACTGGGGTATGGTCTTGCGGCACACGCGGCCGGTCTTGAGTTCGCGGTCGGCCAGACCAGCGATTCGACCCAGACCTATCGCCTGGGCCTGCAATTGGATTGGGACAAGAGCTGGCTGCAAAGCGATGTCGGTCGCCTGACCGGCTACTGGAGCGGCGCCTACACCTACTGGGATGGCGACAAGGCGGCCAGCAACCACAGCCTGTCGTTCTCGCCGGTGTTCGTGTACGAGTTTTCCGGAGCCTCGATCAAACCCTATATCGAGGCCGGGATAGGCGTCGCGGTGTTTGCCCATACCGAAGTGGAAGACAACAAGCTCGGCTCGGCCTTCCAGTTCGAGGACCGCATCGGCTTCGGCCTGCGCTTTGCCGGCGGGCATGAGCTGGGGATCCGCGCGACCCACTATTCCAACGCGGGGATCCGCACGCCCAACGACGGCATCGAGAGTTACGCCTTGCACTATACGATGCCGTTGTAGCGGAGCATTCGCTGCCGGGGTCAGCCTCCTTCGCCCTGGCGCTTGAGGCTGGCCAGGACGGCAAATACATCGTCGCCATCGACGCGGCCACGGTCGAGCTGGATCAGGCTCCAGTCGCCGTTGTCGCCGAGATTTTCCAGCGCCTCGTCCGTTCCGGTGTAGCCCCAGAGGGCACTGTGGTTGCTGGCGCGATAGCGTCGCGGGAAATGTTCCTGCAGCTCCCGGAGCGTCGCGTCGGCGGCGGCCAGTTGCTGCACATGGGCCTTGAGCCCGCTGGCGCCACAGAACTCGCTCAATGCCGGGCTTGACGCTGGTGCATACAACAGCAGCGTGCCCTGCTCCGGATCGCCGATGACCAGGATGTCATCGGCCGGATAGCCGTTGATACTCAAGCGATGCACCAGCACCTGGCGCGGTCCCTGGCTCGACGGCTCGCGTTCGTGGCGCGGCAGCAGTTGCAGGAGCATCTGGCCGGCGGTGTCCGAATACCGGCCTTGCAGCCGGGCGCGCTGTACCTCCAGGCGATATTGCGCCCGCAGAAAGTCGCCATAGCACTGCTCGTTGCGGGGCTGGCCGGCAGCGGGGTGGGCGCTCCAGAAACCCGCCGAACGCCCGCCGAACTTGCGGTACTGCTCGTCCAGGTGGCGCGTCAGCGCGGCCAGTGTCTCGACCGCCTGCCGGACTTTCTCGCGTTGGGGGCTGGAGGCGATCAATAGCATTTCGGCGGTCACGGGGATCTGGTACAGCTCGTCGCCGTGGTCCTCGCCGTTCGTGGGAATGGCGGCGAAGTCGCCGTCGGCGGGCCGATAGTAGATGCCCCGGCCCGGCCAGTCGGGTGCCGACAGGTCTTCGACAGGCACCGGGGCGGTCAGTCGCTGCAAGCCCTGCAGGGCTTGCAGGCGTTGCTCCAGCGCATTCACATCCTCGTGGTCGCGCGCGCTCAGTGTCGCCAGCGTGTAGCGGCCGCCGGTCAGGTCCAGCCGGTAGGCCTCGTCGAGCTTGTTGACCAGATACAGGGTCTCCTTGTCCCGCACCCGCACCACGACGCTCCCCACCGTCAGCCGGCCGGGCTCGAGGCGGATATCGTCCGGGCGACTCAACTGATCGGTGTGCAGCACCCAGGTGGAGGGGCGCGATGTTTCGCAACTGGACAGATCGAGGGTCGTGCCGTCGCTCAGGTAAATGTCATATTGGCTGCCCTGGCCTTCGATGGTATGGCTCAGGTAACGACCGCCTTCGCCGGGATCGTCCATGATCAGCATCGGCGCCGCCAGGCCGAGGCTGACCCGGATACGCGTGGCGTGGTAGCGCGGCTCCAGCTGTTCGACGATCTTCTGGAACACCGCGACCCACTTGGCCTCGATGAACTTGCCCCGGGTCTTCTGTTCGAGGGCCTTGAACAGCTGCAGCTCGGCGTCATTGCGCTGGGTGGCGCCCAGCAGCCAGCCGTATTGCGGCAGATAGGTGTGCTCGGGCGTGATCGGCAGATGCAGGAAGCGGGCACTGTCGGAAACCGGCAACGGCATCTCTCCGGGAAGCCCCAGGACCAGGCCGACATCGATGGCCTGGCGCTCGTCGAGGATCACCCGCGGATCGCCCGAACGCGAAGTGTCCACGGCATAGATCTTCGGGCTGCCCAGGTGGACCCGGCCATTGCGCTGATCCACATGGCTCACCACCACCGGACCGTCCAGGCGCAGCCCGTGGCTGTGCGGATCCTCGACATAACCGTTGCGATAGGCCTGGATCTCCCGGTTGAATTGCTCGCCCGTGGCCAGGACCTTGCGGGCCTTGGCAAAGAACACCGCCACCAGGCTGCTGGCGCCCAGGCCCAGGCCGGCCAGCGGTATCGACAGCGGCCCGAGGAACTCGGCGCCCTCGGTGAACCCGGCCAGCACCGTGCCCAGCGCGAGGCTATCGAGCCCGACGTTGGTGCCATAGGTGGCGGTTTCCTCGGCGCTCTCGGCATGGGCCAGCAGGTAGCTGTCGACCCCCAGGCTGGCGAGGACCAGCAAGGCGTTGCCGGCGGCCAGCACTCCGCCCAGGGTCAGGGTCTTGCCGCCCAGGCGGATCCCCTGGCCGGCCCTGTCCATCAGGCGGATGCTCTCGGCGCCCAGGTGCCCGGCGTCCTTCAGACCGAGGTAAAGCGCCTGGGCGAGCAGTGCGCCATCGTTGCTCAGGCCCATCACCACCAGGGCCAGTTGCGTGTAGAACTGCACCTGGACCGCGCGGGTCAGGTCCGCCGACAGGGCATGAGGCTTGCCGCTGCCGAGCAGCAACAGGGCGAAGCCGGTATTCAGGCTGTTCAGGCCATCGAGCTGGGCAAGGGCATGGACCACCTCGTGATGGGTGACGCCCGGGCGCGGCAGCAGTTGGCCGTCCCGGAACTGGAAGTGCTGGTGGAGGGTGTCCACGGTGCTGCGGATACGGTTCGAGAGCGCGGCCAGCGCGCTGGTTTTCGCCAGTGCCAACTGCCGGCGAGGTGCGCCGTCCGCGTCGATCAGTTCCAGGGTGTAGCCAGCGGTGGTGGATTGCAGGCTGTGCAGGTCGGGGACCCGGCCGGACACCGCCGTATCGGCGGCGAGCCGTTGCCACTCCTGTTGCGCGGCCTGGCCCAGCTCGGCGAACGCCTCGCGTTGCGTGCGCGATTGTTCGGCGATGGCGGGATAGGACTGGCGCCTGTCGCCTCCGAGGCCAGGGGTGTCGATAAACTGCCAGGAACCATCGGCACGCAGTTGCACCTCATAGGTCGGACGCCGGAAACCGTCGATGGCATGGATGATCCGCACGCGATTGCCGAAGGCGCGGACTTCGTAGCGCAGGCCGTCATGGCGGATGTAGGTCCTGCCGTTTGCCGCGTGATACAGGCCACGCGCATCCGGTCCCGACAGCTCCGCCGTCGATCTGCCGTGTACCTCGTATCCCCTCAGGTAAGTCGGTTGCGAGCCCGTCGACGGACCTGCCTGCCGTGTGTTCGGCAGTGGCGCGTTCAAGGCCCTGTCCAGTTTGGCCAGGCTGCTCAGGGTTTCCCGTGGAGAGGCCAGTGCATGGCGAACCCTGGCATTGTCATGGGTGGCGCTGGTCAGTTGGGTCCACATCTTTTCGACTACGCGGTTCGATCGTTGCCTGAGGATGCTGAACAGCCCGGGCGTATCGAGCAGCAGGTTGAGCCTGGCATTCGCGAGAGGGGCCGAGCGGAACTGATTCTGGGTCCAGACGATGGGGTCGGCCCTGAAGGGCAAAAGCAGTGGGGCGATGTCCTGGAAGCCCATTTGCCTGGCCAGCCCCAGCAGTTCCTGTTGATGTTCGAGGAGTCGCGACAGCACCTCGTCCGTCAGCGGCCTGATCCCGTCGGCGTTCTCCAGCAGGTTGATATTGAGGATGCCGGCATCCGCGCAACGGCTGATCAGGCGCAACCTGGTGGTGGAGATGTGCGGATCGTGGAGCAGGTGGGCGATCTGACCGATGTTGATCCCCTCGGCCATGGGCGGGGTCAGGGTGGGCGAGCTGAAAATGATATCGAGCCGTTCGAGCAGCGCCGGGACGCGCTGGAGCGTGGCGCGCAGCAAGTCGCGCCGGGCGGTGATCTGGTTGCCTATGTACTGGAGTGCATACCCGCGCAACTGGGCGGCCGTCGCGCCGTATTCCAGCAGGATGTGGCGGATGCTGTCGTCAAAAATGAAGATGCGCTGCTCCAGGAAATCGATGTCTGCCGCCTCTGACGGCCCGAGCAACAGCGTTTCCAGCAGCCTCCTGCGACTGGGCCCGGCGGCCAGCAGGGACAATACCGGACGGGGCGGGGCGTCAATATAGCGATCGATGATCTGGCGTATTTCCGCGGGCAGCGGACGCAGGGCATGGCGTTGATGCACGGCATCGAACGCGGCATCGACCATGCGGCTCAGCCTCGGTGAGCGCGACGTCAGGGTCGTCTCCAGGTAACGGATGACCGGCTGGAAGAGCCCGTACGGATTGGGGAAACCCTTGAGGATGGCGGTCAGCTCCTGATAGACCTCGCTGCCCAGCCAGATATTCAGTTCCGCGCAATGTTCGAGTGCCTGGGCATAGAGCGGCAGGTGCTCGGCGGTCACGAAGGAGGCGATCTCCGGATGGCGTTCGATATGCCCGGCGGTGGCATCGCGCAGTCTCTCGACCGTGAACGTGTCGCTGTCGCGACCCAGGTTCAGCGCCAGGGCCAAGGCATGAAAGAAGCTGTCTTCACCGGCGGGGGCGTCCACCCTGTTGCCATGGAGCCAGGCGCTGTAGTGATCGGGACCGGACCGGTACAGCACCACGTCCTGGCGGGCAACGAACATATCCGGGTTCACTCGAAATCCATAGGCGTCTTCGTGCAGTCCCTGCCGGTAGCGTACCGACCAGCCGGGTCCGGGGCCCTGGCAGTCGATGATCACCAGGCTGCCATGCGATGGCCAGTCCGACAGGCTGGGCATGAGGGGCGCGACGATATCCATGACCCGCGCGTTCCAGGAGCCCAGGCGGATCAGACCGGCTATGGCGGACACACGGGGTGGCAGGGCCGGGGGCGGATCGATCGGCGCGCCGCCCAGCAGCCGTAGCCGCACCGTACCGGGTGGCGTGGCGCCGCTGCTGGCCGGGCCCTGGCGCTCTGTCGCCGGGCGCGCCGGCAGAGCGGCAAGCTCGGGTTGGCCGGTCGCCCTGATCCGTACCAGGGCGTTTTTTCCGGGCAGGAACGTGCCGATCAGGCCGGCGCTCTTCTGGCCGACCACATTGCCCAGCGCCCACTGATCGATGAGTGACCGGCGGTCAGTGGTCGTGGTGTCGGGATCACTCTGGCGCGCCTGCTCCAGCAGTGCGTCGCGCCGTATGGTGTAGAGGCCCAGCTGCACATCGCCCGGTATCGGGATCAGTTGCACGTGGGCGCCGGTTACGGGGAACGGCACCTGCGGGATTGGCGTGCCCGACGTTTTCAGTCGCGCGGCCAGGTAGTTTCGCCACTGCGGTTCCACGAGATACGGGTCGATATCGGCGAGTCGGCTCAGGGCCTTGAGATCCTGGTCATCGGGGGCGTCCGGGATGTACAGCACGACAGTCGGGTCGTTCGGGGCCGAGCTGCTGATAGCGAGTATGCCGTCAATGATATGCAGCGTGCTCGGGGCATTCTCGGGATGGGTCCACAGGCCCAGCGCGCTGGCGATGAGGGTGTGTGTGCCGATCAGCGGGCGGGTGGCCGGGTCGGGGTAGTCGAGCAGCAGGCGGACCCATTGTTGCTGGCGCGTGTCGAGGCGGCCGTCGAGCGTGGCGTCCAGCAGCGCCAGTTGCAGGCTGGCGGCATTGACGTATTGCCAGGCCTCGCGTATTGCCTGTGCCGGTTTTGCGGTGGTCGGGTTTTCTGCGCTCAGCACCGTTACGATGGCATCCAGTACTGCCTGGTCCTTGATGACCGGCGTGGCGGAGTTGTCGGCAGGCGCGGTTGACGGCAGCGTATCGAGCAACGCCAGGCCCAGCGCCAACCGGCCGGGCTGCACCTGGCCGGCGGCGGTGCGGTAGCGTTGCCAGTCCTGCCGGCTGCCGTCCTTGAAGACCTGCCGCCAGGCCTGGTATTGCAATGCCTGCAAGCGCTGGTTCAGTCGCCCGCCGATATCCAGGATGTCACGCAGGTCCGCGGCGGCGGCGAGGTCTTTCAGCAGGGCTGGCGAGACGTCCGTCGGGGACGCGGCAAACACCGCGTTCACCTTGCGTTGCTGGGCGTCGCGCAGTGAGCGAACCTGCCCGGTGAACAGGCTTTCATGTTTGTCCTCGCTGGCGGTGAAGCGGTCGGCGATTTTGTGCCCGAGGCGCACTTGCAGCGTGCTGTGCAGGAGCCGGAGCGAGGCAAAGGCTTCAAGCCCCTGTTCCAGGGTGTAGAGCACGACCCGGCCGAGATCGCTGTGGACCTCGACCGCTTTCTTGCCCTTGAGCTGCGTCGGGTCGGGATCGTTGCCCGGCAGGACGGCGCCATCGCTGTTGGTGATAACGAATGCGCCGGGCCACGGCGCGGCGTCCTCTCCCAGCAGAGTAATGCCGTACACCGCCGGTCGATGGCGTGCTGGCAGTACCGGCAGGGCATCTTCCCGTTGTGCCCGCGTGGGCAGGCGCAGCACCTGGTCGATCAGTTGTTGGTCTTCGGTGTCCAGCGTGCCATCGGCGCTGCGCAGCTGCGCCTCGGCCCGCAGTTGCGTCTCCAGGCTCAGGGCGAGCCATTGCTCGGCGGGCAGGCCGTTGCTGGCGCCGTTGGGTTGCGTCCAGAACCGTTGCAGTTGCGCCAGATAATCCTGCTGCAACTGGCGTATCTGTTCACTTTTCGCTATTGCCGGACTCGCCTCGGGCAGCGTCGGGGATGGTAGCTGTTCCAGCAGGGCGGTCACTTGTGCATTGGCCGTATCGAGGGCGAGCAACGCTTGCGAGCGGGCCGGCGCGGGCTCGTCCGGTTCGGTCAGGGGATCGGCTGCACAGGGGGGCGAAGCACAGGGTGGTTCGAGGGTTTTCATGGGCCGGTGATCTCAGGTTCCGGGGGCAACGTTGGGGTTGCCCGCTACTTGTGACGTGGGGTCCCAAGTGTGGATTGCGCTGGTTCAGCGGATATATGGGAAGCGTCTTTGACTCGGAGATGAAAGCGCCCTGATGCGCCCGTTCAAATCATCGATACGCGGTGGCGATATCGCGGCGTTCTTCCAGGCACTCCGCCGAGCCGGTCTCGAACTCCCGGCAGATCAACGGCCGTTTCGCGTAGATCGTGCAGCGCATGCTGTCGCGATCCAGGGCCGCGCACCAGCCGTCGTCCAGGCGCAGCATCACCTCGCCGCCCCAGTCGTCGATATCGATAAAGCGCTCGGGCACACCGGTATCGGTGATCAGCATGACTTCCAGCCGACAGCAGCAGGCCGCGCAGGAAGAGCAGGTGATCGCCGGTGGCGTGAGGTCGGTCAGGGGAATCGTGGTCATGGGCGCCAGTGTATGCCAGTGCCGCGGGCCCGTATGCCTGAATCAACGGTCTGGCGATAGCCGGATACCGCCGTGGGCAGTGCTGTTCCTTGTCTACTCGCGCATTTGCAGGGAGCCAGACATGCCGGACACCACCACATCGCCTCGCCCGTCGCTGCAGCAGGACATCGCTGCGGCCAAGGCGCTTTTCGCCCGCCCGCCGACCTTGTCGGGGGTGGTCCTGGCGGCTATCCAGGAACAGTTCTTCAGCCGTTGGGACCCGCTGCGCAACGCCACGCACCTGTATGTCGGCGAGCCGCGATGGCTGACGGTCGATGGCAAAAGAGTCTCCGCCGGCTATCAGTACACGGCCTTGAGCGACCTGGTGCTCAAGCAGTTCACCCAGGGCGTGGCGCCGGTTTTCAGCGAAGATCATGTGCTGGAAGTCCGCTTCGTCGGCCTGCCCGGCGATCGCCAGATGATCGAGCCGCCGGTCCCGCCGACGCTGCTCGGCCAGTGGGGCGATATCCTGCTGGAGCTCTATCAGCAGGCGCTGGTCGACTACTGGAACGAAGAGAATGCGCAAGGCAGCAGTCGCTTTGGCCGGCTCAGTGCGTTGCTGGTGCGGATGCTCACCGCGGACCGCGAACAGTACCGCGCCTTCCTCACGGTCGACCTGCAGAAGCCCGACCAGAAACTGGCCGTCCATGGCCTGCGCGCCGTGAGCAAGGACCCGTGGGGCGGCTACTACCCGGAAGCGTTGCCGGTGCTGCTGGTTCGTCGCTGGGAGCATGAGGTCGAGCAGGCACCGTTGTTGCTCAGCCTCGCCCAGGGGCTGTTCCGGGCCCGGACCCCGGAAGTGGGACATCTGCTGCCCTTGTTCATGAGCCGCCGGGCCGAGGGGCGTGATATCGAATATCACGAGCATCGGCTCTGGCAGTCGGGTGATCCTGACGAGCTGCTGGAACAGGCCTTTGCCAGCCTGGGGCGTACCTTGCTGGAGAACCAGTTGCAGGAGGTTTCGCTGATCGGCCGTGATCTCGACTGGACGGTCGAGGATTACCAGCGGCGACTCAGCGCTATCACCCGCCCCGACAGCTGGTTTTTCAACCCCGAGCCGACGCAGCCCCATAGCGTGCGCGAACTGTCCGAGGAACTGACGGCGCTGCGCGATGCAATGCCCCACTGGTTGCTCGCTGCCGATCCGCGGGATATCGAGCGCTACCGGGATCTGCTCGATCATCTGGCGAGTGTGCAGCGTGCCTCCCAGGGCAAGGCCTTTCTCGACGGCATCGGCGACCTGATGAGTTTCACCCGGCGGGCCCTGCTGGAAAAAATCCATGAGGAGCATGCCGAGCCCCTGGGGATCAGCAGTTCCGACGATATCCGCCTGGAGCTCGACAGGGTCATCGCGGTGGCGACGGCCGGTGGCGGCGGTGGGGCCCTGGGCAGCATCGAAAAGGTCAGGATGACCCTGACCGAATTCGCCCTGGAGAACCTGGGCGGCTTTCACCATTCGAAGATGCGCATCGCGGTCCGGCACTGCGACCGTGAGTCCGCCGTGCCGGCCTGGCTGACCCCGGATTACGTCAGGCACCTGGTGACGGCCGTGGACATCGGCAAGACCTACCTGGAGGCGCTGCGGGCCAAGCTGATCGACGACGCCGACGAGGCCCGGCGGCGGGAAAAACTCTTCACCGAGCAACTGCGGGTGCAATTGCCCATGGCGGCGCTGGAACTCAAGATCAGGGCCCAGTCCGGTTTCAGCGAGGCGGGTTTCCGGTATATCGAGGCACTCATGAAACCCGCCGCAGCGCAGCGGCAGGTCGACGGCCAGGAGATAGTGCTCAGGCCCCTGGGTTTTCGTGCCGAAGCCGATGCCGCAGTTGATGAGGTGGCGTCGATGTTTATCATCGGGCCGAAGGATATCCGTCACGGTCCGCACGTGCTGTATCGCCCGTTGTTCGCCAAGGCCGGCAGCCATGAGTCGGCGTTGCTGGGCTTTCAGGCGGCCTCCGGGGCGGCCTTGTGTGCCCCCGACAACGATGCCCGGCCCACGCCGGCGCTCGAACCTCTGCGCCAGTACGAGACCTTCGTCGCGGTGTTCGAGGCCATCCGCCAGGAGGGCCCGCTGCAGGACAGCGTCCTGACCTGGATGAGCCCCCGGGCCAGGCGCCTGTACGACCATGGCGGCTTCCAGGAACCGCACCTGCCGCGATCGTTCGAAGACGATTTTGCCGCTTTTTCCACTCCGGGGCCGGCACGCCTGAGTGACGCGGTGGTCGACGGCGACTGCCTGCACCACCTGTTCACGTCGACGGCGCGCACGCTGATCGAGCTGGCCGACCGGCAGTCGGTGTCCAACGCCGAGCAACGCTGGGCCCAGCTCAAGGAAGGCGCGTGGCAACTGTTCAATGTGCTGCTGATGTTCATCCGTGGCCCGGCGGCCGTGGCGGGCTGGATCTATGCGGTGGTGGCCAGCGTGGACCGGGATATCCGTCAGTTGCAGGCCAGGGGCGGCCAGGGGCAGGCGAATGCCTGGGCCGATGTGCTGGTCAATCTTTCCTTTATCCTCAGCCATCATCTCGCCGAGGGCAAGGCACCTTCAGCCGCTCGCGAGGGTATACCGTTCAGCACGGAGCCCGCCGGGGCGGGCCGACTCAGGCCTGGGCCTTATGTGGCGCAAGGGGCGGACCTGCCCGTGCCCATGCACCTGGACGAGCCGGCCCTGGCGCCCTCCGGGCAGCGTCGCATCCGCATCGACGACCTGCTGCTGCGCCGTTTCGAACGGCCCTGGCCTGATGCCGAGTCACTGGGCGCGGTGATCGCCGAGGGTGAACTCAAGGGCCTGATCCGGCTCAACGACAGCGGCCACCTGGCCACCTATATCGGTGGGCGCCTGTATCGGGTCCGCGAGGAGCCCGGGGGCGGCGTGCGGATGATCACCCCGGACGGCAGTCGCGAAGGCTTCTACCTGAAAAGCACCGAGGCCGGCGAGTGGAGCCTGGACGTGAAGCTGCGTCTGCGCGGTGGCTCGGGGCGCGGCGGACGCAAGTCCATCAAGCAGATACAGGACGAAAAAAAGGCGGCGGCCAAGGTATTGGTGGATCGCCACAAGGAGATCGAAACCGCCGGGAAACTCGCGACAATCGCCGCCTCCGCGGCACGGGCCGCGTTGAAACTCAAGGAGGAGGGGACTGACGTCGAGGCCATCAGCAGGGCTCGGCAACGATATCTCCAGGAAGCGGAAAAGGCTTTCGACATGATGGGGCAGAGCATCGTCCTGCGCGAGGAACAATCCCGGGTGGCGAAAGTGCCGAAATGGAAGGACGCCGTGTGCGCTTTCCTCGGCATCCAGTTGGGCGGCTGCCGTGAGACGCTGGAAGTCCTGCGCCGGGTCCGTGAGGAAGAGCGCCCCTCCGCGATAGAACTCGAGCTGGCGCAGACCAGCGCTATGCAGATGGGCTCCGGGTTCTTCGAGCGGTTCCTTGCCTACCAACGGAGCAAGGTCGTGGCCAATGAGCGCATGTTCGAATGGCATCGCAGGGAAAGGCAGGTCGACAGGCATCTGGACGATTTCGCCGGCCTGGGGAGCAAGACCCGCGACCAGACCATCGGCCGGACCCCGAACGCTCCGCTGGAGCGCGACACGCAGGCGTCGCAACTGCATAGCCTGCGCTGGCTGACGCTGCATGAGTTGCGACAGGACGAGCAGGTCCCTCCTTCGCTGATAGACAAGACCCAGGAGATCGCCATGGCGAACCAGTCCTGGCTCAACCTGGAGCAGGACCCGGATATACCCGCCCGGCGCCGTCAGCGGGTGCTCAACACCTGTATCGAAAACTATGTGTCGGGCCTGCAGACCCTCGAGTTCTGGCGGCACCAGCAGCCCGAAGGCACGGCGCTGCCCTATACCGACCGTCTGCTCGAACTGATCGCGCAATTGCGTGACGAGGCGCTGGAGGCGTTGAGCGAGTCGCTCGAGGCACAGGCCAGCGAGATCGCCGCGCAGGAGGAGCTGGAGAAAATCCCCGGGCTGATCCAGACCCGCGGATCCAGGGGCGGGACCTACCTGGGGAAAGTCCGGCCGCCGGCCGCCGGTCAGAACCGGGAGACTGTCGAACTGGCCGATGGCGATGAAGTGCGGGTGTTCCAGGAAAGCGCCAGCGGCAGCTACTGGGAGGAGGTCAAGGCCCCCGAGCCGGCCCCGGCGCCGGTCGCCACGCGGCCACAGGTCGGGCTCAAGCGGCTGGTCAAGGAGGCCGGCACGCAGATGCAGAAGGCCCGTGGCGAGCTGGCCAATGCCCGCAAGGAGCTGGCACGCGCGCTCGACCACGCCGCCCGGTTGAAGCAGCCGGTGCGGGACCCGGTCTACCTGCAGGATGTGCTGGAAGGGGAAGCGCGGATCCTCGTCCGGCTCGCCGAGCAACTGGAGAACGGCCTGGCGAGCGCCGAGCAGTCGCCCGAGCGGCTCAACGCACAGAGTCAGGCGGCCAACTTGCGCGCCCTGGCCCTCGAGTTGGGCAACGAGGGGCTGCTGATCCGGGTCGAGGCGACCAAGGCGAGCATGCCGGACATGGCCCGCGTCGACTTCCTGCACCGCCAGGGCGCCATCGAAATCAGGAAAAACGGCCCGCGCAGCCTGCTCAAGTCCGGCGATTACCTGCAGGAGTACCTGATCCTCGACAAGGCGGTCGCGGGCAAGAAGAGCGCGTTGCTCTGGGTGGCCCACTTCCACTACCCCGACCTGACGCCCAACGATGACCTGTTCACCCCGGGGCCGCCCACCTGAAAACCCGCGAAGAGCGTTTTCTCGGGCCCAAGGCGCAAGCCCGTGCCGAAGGGGCGCGGTTCGAGCGTATTCGTCGCGGCCAGCCCGGTCGCGCGCAGGCGGCGGTGGATATCTGGCGCAGTGCGATCAGCCTGCCCATGGCCCGCCAGTTCTTTTTCGATGCCGCTGAAGTGGATGCGGCCCTGGTGGAGCAATTGCGCCGACTGTAGCTAAGCGGATACCGCCAGGGGGCGGTGTGCCGGACGTCTACTGCCCTGGTACCGCCGTGCGGTGCCGGGCACGGCGGCTCGAAGCCGGGCCCGTCGGATCTGTTTGAAGGGAATAGTCTGCATGAATGACGCAAGCACACTGCCGGGCCTGTCGCTCGAGCAGGAGATCGAGGCGGCCAAGGCGCTTTTCGCCCATCCGCCGACATTGCGGGAAGTGGCCCTGTCGGCCATCCAGGAGGCTTTTTTCAACCACTGGGACCCGCAGCGCAATGCCTCGCACCTGTATGTCGGCAAGCTCCTGTGGCGCGAGCAGGAAGGCAAACGGTTCTCGGGCGGCTATCAGTACCGTGCCGTGATCGACCTGGTGCTCGAACACTTTACCAGCGGGGTCGCGCCGCTCTTTACCGCCGAACATGTGCTGGAGATCAGGCTCGATGGCTTGCCCGGCGACCGCCTGGTGGTGGACGCCGCGGCAACCCAGGACACGCTCGGGTCGTGGGGCGATATCCTGCTGCAACTCTATCAACAGGGCCTGGTCGACTACTGGAACGCGGAGGATGCGCACGGCAGCAGTCGCTTTCAACGCCTTGGCCGGATCCTGATGCGCATGTTTTCCGCCGATCGTGAACAGCATCGAGCCTTTCTGTCGATCGATCTGCAAAAGCCCGAGCAGCAACTGGCTTTCCATGGCATCCAGGCGGTGAGCAGGGACATCTGGGGCGGCAGCTATCCCGAAGCCTTGCCCGTGCTGGTGGCCCGTCGCAAGGAGCGCGGGATCGAGCAGAACCCGCTACTGCTCAGCCTGGCCAAGGGCCTTTTCCGGGCCGACACCACGGACCTCGGACCGCTGCTGCCCTTGTTCATGAGTGTCCGCGCCAATGGCCGCGATATCGAGTATCGCGAGCATCGGCTCTGGCAGCGGGGCGACCCGGATATGCAACTGGGCCTGGCCTTCGCCAGCTTTGTCGAAACCCTGCTGGAAAACCAGCTGCAGGCGATTGCGCTGATCGGCTTCGATAGCGAATGGACGCTCGCGGACTACCAGCACCGGCTCGATGAAATCACCCGTCCCGATGACTGGTTTTTCACGCCGGTGCAGACCGAGCCCCATACGGTGGTCGAGTTGCCCGAAGCGCTGGCGGCGCTCAATGACGACTTGCCGCATTGGCTGCTGGGGGCGTCGAGCGAAGACCTCGGCACCTACCGCGCCCTGCTGGAAAAACTGGCCGAGGTGCAGCGTGTGTCGGGCGGCAAGGCATTTCTCGATGACGTGGGCGATCTGCCGGAGTTCGCGGCCAGGGCGCTGCGCAAGAAGATGGGCGAGGACCATCCGTCCGCTGCCGATATCGCCAACCCCGATGATATTCGCCTGGAGCTCGACAAGGTCATCGCGGTGGCCGTGGCCGGCGGCGCGAGCGGGGCGCTGGGGACGGTGGAAAAGGTGCGGATGAGCCTGACGGAGTTTGCCCTGGAGAATCTCGGCGGCTTCCGGCATGCGAAGATGAAGATCACCATCCGCCACTGTGGCGTGGACATGGCGGTGCCCGACTGGCTCACCGCGGACTACGTCAAGGCGCTGGTCACGGCCGTGGACATCGGCAAGACTTATCTCGACATCCTGCGGGCCAAGCTTGTCGACGACGCCGACGAGGCCCGGCGCCGGGAAACACTCTTCACCGGGCAACTGCGGGTGCAATTGCCCATGGCGGCGCTGGAACTGAAGATTCGCGGCGACGCTCACTTCGACGAAGCGGGTTACCGCTGTGTCGAAGCGGTAGTGCAGGCCGAAGCGGCGCAACGCCAGGTGAACGGCCAGGAGATCGTCCTGCGTCCCCTGGCGTTCAAGGCCGAAGCCGATGCGTCGGCGGATGTCGTGGCGTCCATGTTCATCATCGGTCCGAAGGACACGGGGAGCGGCCCGTTCATTCTCTATCGTCCGCTGCTGGCCAAGGCCGGCCCGCAGGCGGCGGCCTTCCAGCAGTTCCAGGCGACAGCGGACAAGCACTTCTGCCCTCATGACAATGACGCCCGCCCCACGCCTCCCGTCGAACCGCTGCTGCAATACCCGACGTGGTCGGCCCTGTTCGATGCGCTCAGGCAACCCGGTGCATTGCAGGACAGCATCCTGGCGTGGTTGAGCGATCAGGCCCGGCGCACCTATGCCAATGGCGGCCTGGTCGAGCCCCACCTGCGGCGTTCGTTCGAGGACGATTTTGCCGCGCTGCTGCCGGTGGCGCCGGCCACGCTCGACGAAACGGTGGTCCAGGGCGACTACCTGCATCATCTGTTCGATTCGCTGGCCAGGACCCTGATCGCCCTGGCTGACCGGCAATCGGTGTCCAATGCCGAACTGCGCTGGAACACCTTGAAGGAGGGCGGCTGGCAATTGTTCAACGTGGTGCTGATGTTTATCCGTGGCCCGGCGGCGGTGGCCGGCTGGATTTTCGCTGTGGTCGCCAGCGTCGATGCCGACTTTCGGCGACTGCAGGAAAAGGACCCCGGGGCCAAGGCCAATGCCTGGGCCGATGTCCTGGTGAACATCGCCTTTATTCTCGAACATCACTTGAACCGTCGGCAGGCGCACGCCAGGACACCGCAGCGGATCCCGCTCGACGAGGGCCAGCGGCCGCCGCACGGGGCCACGATCAGCGAAGGGCCGGACCGGCCATTGCCGATGAAACTGGACAATCCGGTGGCGCCCGGCACGGTCGCCTCGCGTCCGACCGCCAGTTCGTTCACCCTGAAGATCTACCCCTATCCCTGGCCCGCGCCCGAGACCCTCGGGGAGGTCATCGCGTCCGGCGACCTCAAGGGCCTGATCCGCTTGAAGGAGTCCAAGCGGCTGGCGGCCTACTTCGGGGGATGGCTGTTTGCTGTGAAGGCGGACAGCGAAGGCACTGTCCAGGTGGTCTCGCCGGACGGCCTGCGTGACGGCTTCTATCTGAAAAGCGATGGCGCGGGCGTTTGGACGCCGGACTTGAAGCTGCGCCTGCGCGGCGGCTCGGGGCGCCCGGGCAACGTCGGGAAAAGAAGAGCGGCCCTGCTCGAGGAAAAACGCCGGGAGCAGGAACAGCGGGAGCGGGTCAGCGAGCGCTTCATGGAAGGCTGGAACCAGCGCGTCGCGGAGCAGGGGAGACGGGCACGCGCGTTGTTTCCCGAACGCGAGGCCCTGGTGGCGATGGAAGCCAGTCCCGACCGCTATACCCACGCGCAATGGTTTGCCCGCATGGACCGGATCGCCGACCTGGGAAAAGCCCTGATCGACGGTTACGAGCAACAGCTCAACGAACTGCGGATGACCGAGACGGTCTTCCTGCGGGGCTACAAGGCGACACTCTTTACCACCCTGGATCAATTCGTCACGGCGATGCAGTTCGCCCTGGACGCGATAAGGCTCATCGACCGTCGTTGCGTGCGGATCATCGAGCATTTGCCCTATCAGGATGGTTCGGGCCGGGTCCTGCTGGAAACGCAACGACTGGAGCAACGGGAAAACCGCGCCGCGGACCTGTATATCGACTGGGCGGAGCGGGAGCAGCAGGCGTTTGCCGAACAGGGCAATCATCGCAACCAGAACCTGGCGGACTACCAGCGCCTGCAGCAAATCAGGGGCGGGGGGCACAAGGTGCGCGGACTGAAGGCCATCAGGGCGTGCCGGCTCGCGGTGTACTGCTTCAGGGAACTGGATCCGCACCAGCTCGAGAGCGATATCTGGACGAAGCTCGACGACCTGCGCGGTGCCCTGGCTTCCCAGTCCATTCTCGATGAACGCTCCGCTACGCCGCTGTCCGCCGAGGCGGACATCGCGGTGCTCAATACCTGTGTGAGCCAATACAACGAAGCCCTGGCCATGGCCGAGTACAAGACCGGCCTGTTGCCGCCGGAGACCCGCCTGGTCTGGGCCGATCTGTTCACCCGGCGCCTGGTCGAGCTGCAACAGGAGGCCGAGCGCAGCCTGGTCGCGCGCATCGAGGCGCAGGCCCCCACCGAGTACGCGCCTGACCTGCCGTCGCCGCCCGCCGGCAAGCGGCGCAAGATCATCCGTACCCGTCGCAAGCAGCACTATCTCGGCTATGTTCGCGACACGCCCCAGGATGGCCACGAGGTCGTCGAGCTGATGGACCCCCAGACCGGTCAACCGCTCGAGTCCTTTGTCGAGGAAGAGGACGGCTACTGGCAGCCGCTGCCCAAGCCGGCGCCCGCCCGCAGACCGGCGCCGCAGCCGGGCCTCAAGCGCCTGGTGCAGATGGCCGAGAGCCAGATCCGCCAGGCCGGCCGGGAAATCGAGATGGCCAGGCGGCAGATCCCGGTCGCCAAGGACCCGATCTATCTGCAGGATGTCCTCGGCGTGCGGGCGCGAGCGCTGGAAGCGCTGGCCGGGCAGATCGATCGGGCGGTGACGCAGGCGAACGGCTCGGTGACGCAAAGCGAAGTTTCCGCCGGCCAGGTCCAGGCCGCGGAACTGCGTCTCCAGGCCGGGACCGTCAGGCATGAGGGGCTGATGGCGCGGATCGCCGTGACCAAGTCGAGTGCGCCGGACACCGAACGGCTGCTGTTTCTCAAGGAGCACAACGAGGTCGAGATCTTTCGCAACGGGCCGCGCACCCGACTCGGCAAAAGCGACTTTCTCCAGGAGTATGCGGTGCGTGACAAGGCGACCGGCAAGAATATCTGGGTGGCGCACTTCCACTATCCCGACAAGGCCACCCCGGAGGAGTTGTTCGTGATGCGCGGGGCCCTGGACAAGGACGGCAAGCCACAGGCCCATGGCGCCCACCTGAAGCGCTGGGCCGAGCGTTTTCTCGGCATCAAGGCGCAGGCCCGGGCCGAGCAGGAGCGCTTCGAACGCATCCGCCAGGGGCAACCCGGGCGAGCCCTGGAGGTGTTCCGCATCTGGCGCAGCGAGATCAGCCTGGTCATGGCGCGCCAGCTGTTTTTCAATGCCCCGGAACGGGAGGCGGTGGTGCGCGAGCAGTTGCGCCAGCTCTAGCGCCGGTCCCTCAGCTGTCGAAACGCCCGAGCAGCGGCTGGGCCCGGGCGGTCGGCCGGGCCAGCAGCAACTGGGCGGTGCCGATGGTGCGTTCGAGGAAGCCGCCTTCGCAGTAGCACAGGTAGAACTCCCACAGGCGCAGGAAATAGTCGTCGTAGCCCAGCTCGCCCAGGCGGCCGTGGGCGCGGCGGAAGTTCTCGTGCCACAGGCGCAGGGTGCGCGCGTAGTGCGGGCCGAAGTCCTCCATGTGCAGCAGGTTCATGTCGGTTTCGCGGCTGACCACTTCGAGCATCTTGTGCACGCTGGGCAGGGCGCCACCGGGGAAGATGTAGCGCTGGATGAAGTCGACGCTGTTCTTCGCCTGTTCATAGCGTTGGTCGCGGATGGTGATGGCCTGCAACAGCATCAGGCCGTCGCTCTTGAGCAGGTGTGCGCATTGCCTGAAATAGTTGGCGAGGAACGAGTGGCCGACGGCCTCGATCATTTCGATGGAGACCAGCTTGTCGTACTGGCCGGTGAGGTCGCGGTAGTCTTCCAGCAGCAGGGTGATCCGGTCCTGCAGGCCCAGGCTGTCGATACGTTGCCGGGTGTAGGCGAACTGTTCCTTCGACAGCGTGGTGGTGGTGACCCGGCAGCCATGATGCAGGGCGGCATGGATCGCCATGCTGCCCCAGCCGGTGCCGATCTCCAGCAGGTGATCGCCCGGTTGCAGGTCGAGTTTGCGGCAGATGCGCTCGAGCTTGTTCAACTGCGCCTGTTCCAGGGAGTCATCGGGGCTGAGGAACTGCCCGGCCGAGTACATCATGGTCGGGTCGAGGAACTGCTCGAACAGCGCGTTGCCCAGGTCGTAGTGGGCCTCGATATTCTTGCGCGAGCCCTTGCGGGTGTTGCGATTGAGCCAGTGCAGGGCCTGGACGAAAGGACGCCCGAGGCGGGCCAGGCCGCCTTCCATGGCATCGAGCACGTCGAGGTTGCTGACGAACACCCGGACCACCGCCGTCAGGTCCGGGGTGGTCCAGTAGCCATGGATAAAAGCCTCGCCGGCACCGATCGAGCCATTGCCGGCGACCATGCCCCAGACCGCCGGGTCCTGGATATGGATCTCCCCCAGCAGGCTTTCGCCGGTATTGCCGAACAACTGGCGCTCGCCGTCCTCGACCAGCAGCAACTGGCCGTGGCGCAGGGCGCGGAGCTGGCGCAGTACGCCACGGCGCAACAGGCTGGTGGTCAGGGTGTTGGTGCTGAACAGATTGGCCCTGGTCACCAGGCTAGAACTTTTCATGACGTTGTTCCTTATCTTGCGCGGTGGCAATACCAAAGGCGCCATCGGCAGCCTGGTGGGAGAAGATCGGCATCCGTTTGAGCAGCAGGCGCAGGGCCTGCCAGTAGATCGCCAGGCAGGTCTTGGCGGTCATCCAGGGAAAACGCCAGAGGTAGCGGTGCAGGCTGGCCCGGCTGAGGGCTTCGTGCCGCAGGTTGAGGGTGGCGTCGAAGACCTTCAACTCGCCCTGCCAGTCGGCCATGTGCACGCCGAGCCTGGCATTCGGCTGGCTGAAGCTCATGCGGTATTCCAGGTCCCGCGGCAGGAACGGCGAGACATGGAACGCCTTGGTCACCGCGACATGCTGGTGGCCCTCGCCGTCAGCGGGCAGCACATAGTGGTAGTGCTCGCCCCAGGGGGTATTGGTCACTTCGCAGAGGATCGCCGCCAGGCGTTCGTCGGCGTCGAAGCAATAGAAGAAACTCACCGGGTTGAATGCCAGGCCCCAACTCCGTGCCTGGGTCAGCAGGCGTACGGGGCCCTGCGGGGCATGCCCGAGGGCACGGGCGACCTGCTGGCGCACCGCTTCGATCAGCGGCATGCCCTCGCGGGTCCAGGTGCGCAGGTAGTCGCTCTCGCGGAAGGCGAAGGGCGCGAAGCGACTGCGTCCCGCCAGCGCCGACAGCCCGAGCACGCTGTCCTGTTCATCGAGGTCCAGGTACAGCAGGCCGATCCGGTAGCGGAAGGCGTGGGCCCGCGGCGCAAAGCGCCGGTGAGCGATCCAGCCGCTGTACAGGGCGCTGTTCACAGGTATTCACCGAAGGCGCCGGCCACGCGCAGGGCGCTGTTCACGCCGTCTTCGTGGAAGCCGTTGGCCCAGTAGGCTCCGCAATAGTAGGTATGTCGCTCGCCATACAATTCCTCCCAGCGATGCTGCGCGGCCACGGCGGCCAGGCTGTATTGCGGGTGGGCGTAGGTGTAGCGGGCCAGGACCTTGCGCGGATCGATATCGGCGCCCTGGTTGAGGCTGACACAGAAGGTGGTGTCGCTGCGGATGCCTTGGAGAATGTTCATGTTGTAGGTCACGGCGGCCAGGCGCAGGCCATCGCCGCCGAGGCGGTAGTTCCAGCTGGCCCAGGCCAGCGGGCGCTCCGGCAGCAGGCGGGTGTCGGTGTGCAGCACCACTTCGTTGTCGGCGTAGGGCAGCGCGCCGAGGATCTGCTGTTCGGCGCTGCTCGGCTCGGCCAGCAACCGCAGTGCCTGGTCGCTGTGGCAGGCGAACACCACTTTGTCGAAGCGTTCGCTGCCGGCGGCGCTGTGGATAACCACGCCATGGCCGTCGCGCTCGACCCGGGTCACCGCGCAATCGAGGCGGATGCGTTCGCGAAAGCCGGCGATCAGGGGATCGATGTAACGACTCGAGCCGCCTTCGATCACCCGCCATTGCGGGCGGTTGCTGACCGACAGCAGGCCGTGGTTCTTGAAGAAGCGTACGAAGAACTGCAACGGAAAACCGAGCATGTCCGCCAGGGACATCGACCAGATCGCCGCGCCCATGGGCACGATGTAGTGCTGGATGAACCGCTCGCCATAACCGCCGTCGCACAGGTAGGTGCCGAGTGTGGTGTCGGCGGCGATGCGCTGCTGCTCCAGGTCGTCGAGGGCCTGGCGGTTGAATCGCAGGATATCGCGCAACATGCCCCAGAAACCCGGGGACAACAGATTGCGGCGCTGGGCGAACAGGCTGTTGAGGTTGTTGCCGTTGTATTCGCGGTTGGCCGCCGGGTCGCGCACCGAAAAGCTCATTTCGGTGGCCTTGTAGCCGACGCCGAGCTGGCCGAGCAGGCGGATGAAGTTCGGGTAGGTCCAGTCGTTGAAGACGATGAAGCCGGTATCGATGGCGTGCTGCTCGCCATTCACCGTGACGTCCACGGTATGGGTATGCCCGCCGATCCAGCTGGCGGCTTCGAACAGGGTGATCTGGTGATTGCGGTTGAGCAGGTAGGCGCAGGTCAGGCCCGCGATGCCGCTGCCGATCAGGGCGATTTTCATGAAGGGTCCTTGTCCTTGCCGTTATTGCGCGCCATGCGCCTGCCGATCGCCAGTTGCAGGCGCTTGGGCAGGCGTGACAGTGGCCAGAGCCCGGCCATGAACAAGGCCGGGAAGCTGATTTCCAGCGGCCGCTTGTGGAGTTTCTCGCAGATGTAGCCGGCAGCCTTGTCGGCCGGCCAGCTCAGGGGCATGGGGAAATCGTTCTTCTGCGTCAGCGGGGTGTCGACGAAACCGGGGCTGACGATGGTGACGTCGATACCTTCGCGGGCCAGGTCGATCCGCAGGGATTCGAACAGGTAGCGCATGCCGGCTTTCGAGGCACCGTAGGCTTCGGCGCGCGGCAGCGGCAGGAAGGTCACGGCGCTGGCGATCGCCACCAGGTGCGGCTCGGTGCCGGCCCTGAGCAGGGGCAGGGCGATCTCGATGCAGTAGCTGCTGGCGAGCAGGTTGGTACGCACCACCCGTTCGACGACCGAGGCATCGAAGGCCTGGGCATCGACGTATTCACAGGTGCCGGCGTTGAGAATCACCGTGTCGAGACCGCCCCAGGCCTGCTTGATGCGTTCGCCGATCTCGCGGACCTGGCGGCTGTCGGTCAGGTCGCCGGGGACCAGCAGCACCTGGCCCGGATAGCGTTCGTCGAGGGCTTCCAGTGCTCGCACATTGCGGGCGCTGACGGCCAGCTGGATGCCGCTCTTGAGCAGCACCTCGGCCATGGCGGCGCCGATCCCGCTGCTGGCACCGGTCAGCCAGATGCGACGCGCGGAGGACAGGCTCATGCGACTCTCCTTTTCAGCCACGCGGTGGCGTGCCCGAGCAATGGCAGGTGGTCATAGAGCAGTGCCCCGGCGTCGAAATAATCCCGGTGGCGGTAGACCTTGTGGATCCACAGCAGATGGGAGCAACCCTCGACATGGATCGGCTCGCCCCTGGCGAGCCTGGGATGACGATAGCTCATGTTCCAGCGCAGATAGCCTTCGCCCTCGCGGACCTGGTCGAGGCCATGGAAATCGAAGTGCAGCCCGCTGATGTCGCTGTACATCCGGGCGAAATAGCCCCGCAGCTCCGCCAGGCCGCTGACCTCGTGCAACGGGTCGGTGAACCGCACGTCGTCGCTGTACAGTTCGGCGAGCAGGTGCAGGTTGTCCTTGTCCAGGGCAGCGAAGCGCTGGACGAAATGGTGCAGGAACTCACTCATGCGCGGCTCCGGTATCCAGCCGCGCCGGCAGGCTCTTGAAGGCGGCCAGGGCGCGTTCGCGGCTTTTGCCCAGGTCGACGATGGGTCGTGGATAGTCGGCGACGCCGAACAGGCCGCCGACGGCCGCCGGGTTGTGCACTTCCTTCTTGTTCAGCCCAGCCAGCTCCGGCAGCCAGTGCTTGATGAACAGGCCCTCGCTGTCGAATCTCTCCGACTGGCTGATCGGGTTGAAGATGCGGAAGTAGGGGGCCGCGTCGGTGCCGGTGGAGGAACTCCACTGCCAGCCGCCGTTGTTCGCCGCCAGGTCGCCGTCGATCAGGTGGCGCATGAAGAATCGCTCGCCTTCGCGCCAGTCGATCAGCAGGTTCTTGGTCAGGAACATCGCCACGACCATGCGCAGGCGGTTGTGCATCCAGCCGGTGTCGAGCAGTTGGCGCATGGCCGCGTCGATGATCGGCAGGCCGGTGCGGGCCTGTTGCCAGGCCGCCAGTTCCTGCGGGGCATCGCGCCAGGGCACGGCTTCGGTTTCCGGGCGGAAGGCGCGGTGCCGCGAGACCCGCGGGTAGCCCACCAGGATATGTTTGTAGAACTCGCGCCAGAGCAGTTCGTTGATCCAGGTGACGGCGCCGGCGTTGCCGCTGTCGAATTCGCCCTGGTTGTTCTGCAGGGCGGCGTGCAGGCACTGGCGCGGGGAGACCACGCCGGCGGCGAGGTAGGCGGACAGCTGACTGGTGCCGGGCTTGGCCGGGAAGTCCCGCTCACTCTGGTAGTAGTCGATCTGCTGGTCGGCAAAGGCGTCCAGGCGCCGCCGGGCTTCGGCTTCTCCGGCCGGCCAGAGGTCGCGCAGGGCCTGGGACGGTGGCGGAAAACCTTCGACTTCGGCGGGAATCGGATCGCTGCCCAGGCTCAGCGGCAACTGCGCGCGGGGTGCCTCGACCATGGCCGGCAACGCGCCGTGAAGGCGGCTGTAGCAGACCTTGCGGAACTGGCTGAAGACCTGGAAGTAGCCGCCGGTCCGGGTCAGTACACTGCCGGGCTTGAAGAACAGTTGATCGAGATAGCTGTGGAAGCCGATGCCGTGGGCTTCGACGGCCTTGGCCACGGCCTGGTCGCGGCGGGTTTCGTGCACGCCGTATTCTTCGTTGAGATGCAGGGCGTCGATTCTCAGGGCCTGGCACAACTCGAGCAGGACCGCGGGGACCTGCTCCCAGGTGTCGGCATGGCGAACCAGCAGGGGAATATTCAGGGCGGCCAGCGCCTGGCTCAGCTCCCGCAGGTTGCGCAGCCAGAAGTCGACCTTGCACGGGGCGTCGTCGTGGGCCTGCCACTGGGCCGGTGTCAGCAGGTACACCGCCACCGTGGGGCCGCGCCGGGCAGCGGCGCTCAAGGCGGTGTTGTCATGCAGGCGCAAGTCGGTGCGCAGCCAGAACAATTGCATAGTCATTCCTTGGGCCATGGGCGAGATCGCTAGAGCAGTCCGAGCCGGGTCAGGCCCTGATGCGCCGACAACGGATCTTCGGCCAGGCTCACGCCCGGGTTCTCGTCGCTATATACGGACAGTTCGACAAAGTGGATGCACACCGCGGCGCCGGTGATCAGCCTGGGGCAACCGATACCGCTGAGCAGCCGGGGCAGGGCGCTCAGGCTCAGCGCCTTGCTGGAATACAGGACCACGGCCCGGGCCTTCAGGTGTTCGACGGCCAGCGCCAGTTCGCCGGGCGGCAGCGGCCAGTCGAAGACCTCCACCGGGCAGTCGGCACTGCTGGCCAGCCAGGCGGTCAGCCACAGGTGCGGCTCCAGCGGCAGGTCCGACTGGTTGACCAGCAGCAGAGGGGCGCCCTTGAGCTGGCGATTGTTGTGATAGATCCGTGCGCCGAGCTTGCTGCGCAGCCAGGAGTAGAAGAAGGTCCGCTCCATCTGCCCGCCGAACTGGCTCTGCCAGCGCTGCTCGAGTTCCGCCAGCAGCGGGATCAGCAACTGTTCGCAGACCGTGCGGGGCGGATACAGCGACATCGCCTGGTTGAAGCTGTCATCGACCTGGCGTTCATCCAGCTGGCCGATGGCCCGGACCAGGTTGTGGTGCAGCCGATGCCAGTCGTTTTCCGGCGGTTCGGCGGGCGGCTGCGGGGCATCGAGCAACTGCTTGACCTGGCGCACCGCCACGCCACGGTTCAACCAGGTCAGGATCGCCTGGATGCGTTGTACGTGTTCGGTGGAAAACAGCCGGTGCCCCTTGGGCGTGCGGTGCGGCACGATCAGCCCGTAGCGCCGCTCCCAGGCCCGCAGGGTGACGGCATTGACGCCGGTCTGCCGGGCCACTTCGCGGATCGGCAGCCAGCCGGCCGCCAGGGCGCTGGCGTAGTCGGGGTTGGCTTCGTCGTCTTCGGGGAGGGTCATGGTCAGATCGCGTTCCGCAGGCTGAGGTTTTCCGGGTGGGGCTGCAGGTAGACCTGCAAGGCCACGTAGGGATCGGGGTGTTGGCGGAAGTGGTGCTTGAGCAGGGTCAGCGGCACCACCAGCGGCACGATGCCGAGGCGGTACTGGCCGATGAGCTGCTGCATTTCCTGCTTGTCCGCGGCGCTGAGGGTTTGCTTGAGGTAGCCGCTGAGATGCTGCAGGACATTGGTATGGGTGCGGCGGGTCGCGCATTTCTTCAGGGCGGCCATCAGTTCGCTGAAGTAGCGCGGGCCGACCTCGTTCGGATCCGACTTGCCCATGCTGCCCAGCAGGTGACCGAGGGCCTTGTACTGCGGGGGGTTATGGGCCATGAGCAGGTACTTGTAGCGTGCGTGGAAGTCGGTCAGGGCCCGGCGGCTCAGGCCGCTGGCGCACAGTTCCTGCCAGGCGGCGTAGGCGAAGACCCGGGTCAGGAAGTTTTCCCGCAACACCGGATCGTTCAGGCGGCCTTCTTCTTCCACCGGCAGGTCCGGGTGCCGGGCGCAGAAGACCTGGGCGAAGATGCCACGTCCGGCGTGCTCGGCGGGGCGACCGCCGTCCTGGTAGACCTTGACCCGCTCCAGCCCGCAGGACGGCGATTTCTGCATGAAGATATAGCCACAGATATCCTTGAGCTCGGCTGCCATTCGCGTGCCGTAGTCCGCCAGCGCGTGGGTGACGTCAGTGTCGGGGTGCACCGTGCCGACGGCCCTGGGATGTTGCGGATCGCCCACCAGGCGAATCGGTTCGCGGGGCGTGCCCAGGCCGATCGCCACTTCCGGGCAGACCGGGAGGAAATCGAAATATTCGCTGAGGGTGCGGCTGCACAGTCGCGATTCCTTGTGCCCGCCGTTGTAGCGCACCTCGGCGCCCATCAGGCAGGCGCTGATGGCGATCCTCGGTTTACGGGGTGTATCGGTGGGCAAGGGCATTCGGCGAACCTCGGGGATTTACTTGTACAAACGTCATGTCTTGTACAACTAAATCTCATCATAGGTTCTATCTTGTACAAGTCAAATATTTTGTACAAGGTTGCTTGGCCGACGTTATTGCCAGCCCATCCGCCAACTGGCGGCGTCCTGCAGGGTCTGCCAGGCGACGCGCTGATTGCGTCGGGTCAATACCGCTTGCAGTTCGAGTTCGAGGACCGTGCCGATCTCATCGCAGAACAGTTCGGTGACCAGGAAATGCTTTTCCCGGTTTTGCGGGTGGGCTGCTGTCCACTTCGACAGCAGCAGCTTGCGTGGGTTGATCCGGTTCACGCCAGGTGTTCCAGCAGCCGGCGGGCGGCTTCCTGGCCGCTGAGCCAGGCGCCCTCGACACGGCCCGACAGGCACCAGTCGCCACAGACATACAGGCCCAGGTCGGCGTCGGCCAGGGCACCCCATTCGCGCGCACCGGCAGGACGGGCATAGAGCCAGCGGTGGGCGAGGGTGAAGGTCGGGGCGGGCATGGTGATATGCAGCAGTTCGGCGAACGCCCCGTGCAGGTGTTCGATCACGGCTTCCCTTGACAGGTCCAGGTGCTGCTTGCTCCAGCTGCTGGTGGCATGCAGGACCCAGGTGTCGAGCTTGTCGTCGCGTCCCGGTTTGCTGCGGTTGCGGGCCAGCCAGTCGAGCGGGCTGTCCTGCACGAAGCAGCCTTCCATCGGGGTATCCAGCGCTGTCTCGAACGCCAGGGCGACGGCCCAGGTCGGTTCCATCTGCACGCCGGCGGCGGCCCCGGCGAGTTTCGGCGCGGCGGCGAGCAGGGCGGTGGCCTGGGGCGCCGGCGTGGCGATGATGACGTGGCTGAAGGGGCCATGGGTGAAGCCTTCGGCGTCCTGCAGGTGCCAGTGCTGTTCGCCGCGGAACACTTCGGTGATGCGGCAACTGAAGTGGGTTTGCAGGTCCCCCAGCAGGCCGCGGGTGATGGCGCTCATGCGCGGGGCGCCGACCCAGCGGGTCTGCTCGTCCGGCGACAGGTTCAACTGGCCGTTCTGCCAGGTGTAGAGCGTCGGGTCCCATTCGGCGACCCAGCCCTGACTTTGCCAGCGTTGTACTTCGTTGACGAAACGGCGGTCGCGGGCGGTGAAGTACTGGGCGCCCATGTCCAGCGACCCGGCGTCGCTGCGTTTGCTCGACATGCGTCCGCCGCTGCCGCGGCTTTTATCGAACAGTTCGATGGCGTGTCCGGCATCCTGCAATGCGCGGGCGGCTGAGAGTCCGGCGATACCGGCACCAATTATTGCGATAGGTACAGTCATAGGGGCCTCGTTACCTGTCTGCACAGACTACGCCGTCGGTAAAACCTGTACAATCTTGATTTTAGGTATAAGTTGCGACCTTCCTGTCGTCTGAAGCTGTCCTATTGTTAAACACATATTCTGTCGAGAAGAAAAGAGCCCTGTGTATAAAAATAGACTAACGCTCCCGACAAAACGTTACGCGAGGACGCTTTCATGCACATATTGCTGACAGGCGGTACTGGTTTGATCGGGCGCCAGCTGTGCAAGCACTGGTCGGCGCAGGGGCATCGCCTGACGGTCTGGAGCCGCCGGCCCGAGGACGTGGCCCGCTTGTGCGGGGCGCAGGTGCGTGGCGTGCGCCATCTGGAGGACCTGGCCGGCGAGCCGCTGGACGCGGTGATCAACCTGGCCGGCGCGCCGATTGCCGACCGCCCCTGGACCCACAAGCGCAAGGCATTGCTGTGGAGCAGCCGGATCCAGTTGACCGAAACCCTGCTGGCCTGGCTCGAAGGGCGCGAGCAACGTCCGGCGGTGCTGATCTCCGGCTCGGCGGTGGGCTGGTATGGCGACGGTGGCGAGCGTGAGCTGACGGAAGATTCGCCGCCGGTCAGCGAAGACTTCGCCAGCCAGTTGTGCATCGCCTGGGAGGAAACCGCGCAACGCGCGCAGGCCCTGGGTATTCGCGTGGTGCTGGTACGAACCGGCCTGGTGCTGGCGGCCGAGGGCGGCTTTTTGTCGCGCCTGCTGCTGCCGTTCAAACTCTGCCTGGGCGGCCCGATCGGCAACGGTCGGCAGTGGATGCCATGGATCCATTTGCAGGATCAAATCGCCCTGATTGATTTTCTTCTGCACCGCGACGACGCCAGCGGTCCTTATAATGCCTGCGCGCCGAAACCGGTGCGCAACCGTGCGTTCGCCAAGGCCCTGGGCCAGGTGCTGCATCGTCCGGCCGTGATCCCCATGCCGGCCCCGGCCTTGCGGATCGGCCTCGGCGAGTTGTCGCTGTTGCTGCTCGGCGGCCAGCGCGCGGTGCCCAATCGCCTGCTGGCGGCGGGCTTCGTCTTTCAGTTTACCGATCTGCCCGCGGCCCTCGACGATCTGTCGGGTCGCCTCTGACATAGGACATTGCATGACCGATCACGCGCTGCTACTGGTCAACCTGGGTTCGCCGGCTTCCACTTCGGTTGCGGATGTGCGCAGTTACCTCAATCAGTTTCTGATGGATCCCTATGTAATCGACTTGCCGTGGCCGATTCGGCGCCTGCTGGTGTCGCTGATCCTGATCAAGCGCCCCGAGCAGTCGGCCCATGCCTATGCCTCGATCTGGTGGGACGAGGGCTCGCCGCTGGTGGTGTTGAGCCGGCGCTTGCAGCAGCAGATGAGCAGGCAATGGACCCAGGGGCCGGTGGAACTGGCCATGCGTTATGGTGAACCGTCGATCGAGACGGTGCTGACCCGGCTGGCCTCCCAGGGTATCCGCCAGGTGACCCTGGCACCGTTGTATCCGCAGTTCGCCGACAGCACCGTGACCACGGTGATCGAAGAGGCACGGCGGGTGGTGCGCGAGCGCAGGCTCGACGTGCAGTTTTCCATCCTGCAGCCGTTCTACGACCAGCCGGAATACATCGAAGCCCTGGTGGTGAGCGCGCGACCGCACCTGGCGCAGGGGTTCGATCATTTGCTGCTGAGTTTCCATGGCCTGCCGGAGCGCCACCTGACCAAGCTCGACCCCACGGGCAGCCACTGTCTCAAGGATGCCGACTGCTGTCGGAATGCATCGCCCGCGGTGCTCGCCACGTGCTACCGCGCCCAATGCCTGCGCACGGCGGCGGCGTTTGCCGAGCAGATGGGATTGGCGCAGGGGCAATGGTCGGTATCGTTCCAGTCACGTCTTGGCCGGGCGAAGTGGATCGAGCCCTACACCGAGGCACGCCTGGATGAGCTGGCCAGGTCCGGGGTGAAGAAGATCCTGGTGATGTGCCCGGCGTTTGTCGCCGATTGCATCGAGACGCTGGAGGAGATCGGCGATCGCGGGCGCGAGCAGTTTATCGCGGCGGGAGGCGAGGAGTTGGTGCTGGTACCGTGCCTGAACGATGAGCCGCAGTGGGCGGCGGCGCTGAACACGCTCTGTGAGCGGGCGCCGTTGGCCCTGTAAATGCAAATCGTGAAAACCCTGCTGGACCCTGTAGGAGCCGGCTTGCTGGCGATGGCAGCGGTGCGGTTTTCTGTCAAACCGCGTCGCCTGGATCGCCGGCAAGCCGGCTCCTACAGTTCTGTGTTGAATCGCAGATTTGCGTACAACACGGCCCCGTAGGAGCAAGCATGAGCCTTACAACAACGGCTCGTCGCCTTTCTTGTGCTTCCAGCTGTCATTGCCCGGCAGCAACAGGTTCAGGGCAATCGCCACCACGGCACACAGGGCGATGCCCTTGAGGCCGAAGTCGTCCGGGCCGGTGCCGGTGCCCACCAGCACGCCACCGATGCCGAACACCAGGGTCACCGAGACGATCACCAGGTTGCGCGCTTCGCCCAGGTCGATCTTGTGGCGGATCAGGGTGTTCATCCCCACCGCGGCAATCGAACCGAACAGCAGACAGAGGATCCCGCCCATCACCGGCACCGGGATGCTTTGCAGCAGGGCGCCGAACTTGCCGATAAACGCCAGGCTGATGGCGAAGATCGCCGCCCAGGTCATGATTTTCGGGTTGTAGTTCTTGGTCAGCATCACCGCGCCGGTCACTTCGGCATAGGTGGTGTTGGGCGGACCGCCGAACAGGCCGGCTGCCGTGGTGGCGATGCCATCACCCAGCAGGGTGCGATGCAGGCCCGGCTTCTTCAGGTAGTCGCGACCGGTCACGCTGCCCACGGCGATCACTCCGCCGATATGCTCGATGGCCGGGGCCAGCGCCACCGGGACAATGAACAAGATCGCCTGCCAGTTGAACTCCGGCGCGGTGAAGTGCGGCAGGGCGAACCAGGGCGCGGCGGCGATCTTGGCGGTATCGACCACGCCGAAGTAGAACGACATGGCAAAGCCCACCAGGACCCCGGAGATGATCGGCACCAGGCGGAAGATACCCCTGCCGAACACCGCCACGATCAGCGTGGTCAGCAGCGCCGGCATCGAGATCAGCATGGCGGTCTGGTAATGAATCAGTTCCGAGCCGTCGCCGGCCTTGCCCATCGCCATGTTCGCGGCAATCGGCGCCATGGCCAGGCCGATGGAGATGATCACCGGACCGATCACCACCGGCGGCAGCAGCCGGTCGATGAAACCGGTGCCCTTGATCTTCACCGCGAGGCCCAGGAAGGTGTAGACGAAACCGGCCGCCATCACCCCGCCCATGGTCGCCGCCAGGCCGAACTGGCCCTTGGCGAGGATGATCGGGGTGATGAAGGCGAAGCTCGACGCGAGGAACACCGGCACCTGGCGCCCGGTGACCAGTTGGAACAGCAGAGTCCCCAGGCCCGCCGTGAACAGCGCGACGTTGGGGTCGAGGCCGGTGATCAGCGGCATCAACACCAGGGCGCCAAAGGCCACGAAGAGCATCTGCGCGCCAGACAGCACCGTGCGCCAGAGCGGGTCGTTGAACTCATCCCGCATGTCAGGCGTCCTTCTGCTTGGTGCCGAAGATCTTGTCACCGGCATCGCCCAGGCCCGGGATGATGTAGCCGTGCTCGTTCAGTTTCTGATCGATGGAGGCGGTGTAGATGGTCACGTCCGGGTGGGCTTTCTCGACCACGGCGATGCCTTCGGGGGCCGCGACCAGGACCATCGCGCGGATGTCCTTGCAACCGGCTTTCTTCAGCAGGTCGATGGTCGCGACCATCGAGCCACCGGTGGCGAGCATCGGGTCGATGATCATCGCCAGGCGTTCGTCGATTTCCGGGACCAGTTTTTCCAGGTAGGTGTGGGCTTCGAGGGTTTCCTCGTTGCGGGCCACGCCCACGGCACTGACCTTGGCGCCCGGGATCAGGCTGAGCACGCCTTCGAGCATGCCGATACCGGCGCGCAGGATCGGCACCACGGTGATTTTCTTCCCGGCGATTTTCTCGACCTGTACGGTGCCGCACCAGCCTTCGATGTCATAGGTTTCGAGGGGCAGGTCCTTGGTCGCCTCATAGGTCAGCAATGCACCGACTTCCTGGGCAAGCTCACGGAAGTTCTTCGTGCTAATGTCAGCGCGGCGCATAAGGCCGAGCTTGTGACGGATCAGCGGATGGCGGATCTCACGGATGGGCATGGGGAAAGGCTCCGACGGCGGGCAAAAAAACCGCCCTAGATTAATCTATCCGGGGAAGATGTCCTATAGAACGGTAATACGTTAGTCCAGAAACGCTTGATCTGACCCTGCCGGGTGCGTACCTTTGCCGGCTTTTCTTGCGCAGCTCCCTGCACAAGCCCTACCCAAGCATCTATGGAGAGCGCCATGTCCGCTGATCTCGAGCATATCCGTCAAGTCATGCGCGAAGCCGACTGCCTGTACACCAACGACGAAGTCGAAGCGGCCATCGCCCGGGTCGGCGCGCAGATCAATGCCGACCTGGCCGAGCGCAATCCGGTGGTGTTCTGCGTGATGAACGGCGGCCTGATCTTCTCCGGCAAATTGCTGACCCACCTCGATTTCCCGCTGGAAGCGTCCTACCTGCACGCGACCCGCTATCGCAACGAAACCAGCGGCGGCGACCTGTTCTGGAAAGCCAAGCCGGAAGTCTCGTTCATCGACCGTGACGTGCTGATCATCGACGACATCCTCGACGAGGGCCACACCCTGGGCGCGATCATCGACTTCTGCAAGCATGCCGGTGCCCGCAAGGTGCACACAGCCGTGCTGATCGACAAGGACCACGACCGCAAGGCGCGTCCGGACCTGAAGGCCGATTATGTCGGCCTGCCATGCATCGACCGGTACATCTTCGGCTACGGCATGGACTACAAGGGCTACTGGCGCAACGCTGCCGGCATCTTTGCCGTCAAGGGCATGTAAGCCATGGCCGCGCCGAGTTTTCTCGATCAGGCCCTGTTTGCCGACCTGGCCGGCAAGGCCGCGGCCAGCCCGCGTGGGCGCACGCACCACAACTTTCACCAGATGGACGAGCCGTGCCATCGCATGGCGGTCGGCCTGCAGCCCAATACCTATGTCCCGCCGCACCGGCATTTGAGCGCGGACAAGGCCGAGACCCTGCTGGTGCTCAAGGGCAGCCTGGGTCTGCTGGTGTTCGACGAGGACGGGCAAGTGGTGACCCGTCGTGTCCTGCAGGCGGGCGGTGACTGTCCGGCCGTCGACCTGCCGGCCGGGGTGTTCCACGGGTTGGTGGTGCTGGAGCCCGACACGGTGATGTTCGAGTGCAAGGCTGGCCCGTATCGCCCGGTGGGCGAGGGCGAGATGGCGACCTGGGCGCCCCGTGAAGGCGAGGCGCAGGTCGCCGCTTACCAGGCCTGGATGCGCGCGCAGTTCGACTGAAACCCCATGCTTTGCCGTATCATTAGCCGACTAACGACAGGCTATGGGTTTCTACGGCATGCTGGCGATCTTTCTCGGCACTCTCACCATCACCGCGCCGGTGTTCGCCATGCTGTTCCTGGGCGTGGCGCTCAAGCGCGTTGGCTGGATCAACGACAACTTCATCCACACCGCGTCGGCGCTGGTATTCAACGTCACCATGCCGGCGCTGCTGTTCCTCGGGATCCTCCACGCCGACCTGCATTCGGCCCTGAAGCCCGCGGTGCTGGGGTATTTCGCCATTGCCACGCTGGTGGGGTTCGCCGGTTCCTGGGGGTGGGCGATCTGGCGTTGTCCGAAGGAAGACCGGGGCATCTATACCCAGGGGGCCTTTCGCGGCAACAACGGGGTGATCGGCCTGGCCCTGGCCGCCAGCATGTACGGCGACTACGGGATTTCCCTCGGGGCGATCCTCGCGGCGCTGGTGATCCTGTTCTACAACACCCTGTCGACCATTGTCCTGGCGGTCTATAGCCCGGTGATCAAGTCCGATCCCTGGAGCATCTGCAAAAGCGTGTTCAGCAACCCGCTGATCATCAGCGTGATCGCTGCCGCGCCCTTTGCGTACTGGCAGATCGGCCTGCCTGGCTGGCTGGAAACCTCCGGCAACTACCTGGCGCAGATGACCCTGCCGCTGGCGCTGATCTGCATTGGCGGCACCTTGTCCCTGGCGGCATTGCGCAAGAGCGGCGACATGGCCCTGAGTGCGAGCCTGGTGAAAATGGTCGGCATGCCGATCATCGCGACCCTGGGCGCATGGCTTTGCGGCTTTCGCGGCGCGGAACTGGGGATTCTGTTTCTCTACTTCGGCAGCCCGACGGCGGCGGCCAGCTTCGTCATGGCCCGGGCGGCCAATGGCAATCATGAACTGGCGGCGGCGATTATCGTGATCACCACGCTGATGGCGGCGATCACGACCAACATCGGCATCTTCGTGTTGCAGTGGGGCGGCTGGATCTGACGGCAGGCCCAGCCGCCGGCGGTCGCACTCAGTCCGCTGTCTGGTAGGCGTCGATCACTTCCTGGGCCGCGCGGAACGCATCGATGGCCGCCGGCACGCCGGCATACACCGCGCAGTGCAGCAGCGCTTCGCGGATTTCCTCGACGGTACAGCCATTGTTCAAGGCGCCGCGTACGTGGCCCTTGAGTTCCTGCGGACACTTGAGCGCGGTCAGCGCCGCGAGGGTGATCAGGCTGCGGGTCTTGAGCGGCAGGCCTTCGCGGTTCCAGACGCTGCCCCAGGCGTGTTCGTTGACGAAATCCTGCAGCGGCTGGCTGAACTCGGTGGCATTGCCCAGGGCACGGTCGACGAATACATCGCCCATCACCTGACGACGCATCTCGACACCAGGTTTCTTCTGATCGGTCATTGCAGTGGCTCCTATGAGTGTTGGCGACGCCAGGCCCGCAGCGTACTGAACAGCAGGTACGCCAGCAGCGCCGGCAGGATGAAAAACAGCATCAGGTGTTCCAGGCGCACCGCCATCGGCATGCCGGTGGTGAACCACACCACATGCAGGCCGTAGGCCAGGTACAGGCCGAGAAACAGCAGGCCTTCGGCGCGGGTGATGCGATAACCGGAGTAGAACACCGGCCAGCACAACGCCGCGACGCCGAGCATGACCGGCAGGTCGAACGACAGGGCGTTGGGCGACACCGACAAGGGTTCCGGGGCGATCAGGGCCGTGACGCCCAGTACCCCCAGCAGGTTGAACAGATTGCCGCCGATCACGTTGCCGACGGCGATATCCCGCTGGCCGCGGAAGGCGGCGATCAGCGAAGTGGCCAGTTGCGGCAACGAGGTGCCGACGGCGACCACGGTCAGTCCGATGATACGTTCGGACAGGCCCAGCTCGGTGGCGACGTCCACCGCCGCATCCAGCAGCAGGTGACCGGCGAGCGTCAGCAGGGCCAGGCCCAGCAGCATCCAGGTCACGCTGCTGACCCAGGGCGCGCGCGGGCGATCATGGGGATGCCCGGGGTGATGATGGGCATGCTGGTTGTGCTGCGAGGTACGCAACAGCAAGCCCAGGTACAGGGCGAAAATCACCAGCATCAGCACGCCGTCGAAACGGCTCAGCTCTTCGTTGAAGGCCAGGCCGAAGACCAGCAGGCTGGCGACGATCATCAGCGGGATATCCAGGCGCACCAACTGGCGCGAGACCCGCAAGGGGATGATCAGCGCCGAGAGGCCGAGGGTCACCAGGGTGTTGAAGATATTGCCGCCGATCACGCTGCCGACCGCGATATCGGCGTTTTCATAAAAGGCCGCCTGCAGGCTGACGGCCATCTGCGGCGCGCTGCTGCCGAAGGCGACGATGGTCAGGCCGATCAGCAGCGGGCGCACCCGCAGGCTTGCCGCCAGGCGCACGGCCGCACGCACCAGCAGTTCGGCGCCGACGATCAGCAGTAACAGGCCGCCGAGCAGTTGGATCAGGCTCAGGAGCGGCAGGGCGGTCAATCCGAAAATGGCGGGGGCTCCCGAAGTCAGTCGTTGAGGCTTTGTACACGAACGCGCGCGGTGCCGCTTTGCAGCATACCCAACTGCTCGGCCGCTTCCCGTGAAAGATCGATCAGGCGCCCACGGGTATGGGGGCCACGGTCGTTGATACGGACCACGACGCTGCGGTCATTGGCGAGGTTGGTGACTTTTACCCGGGTGCCGAAGGGCAGTTGGCGATGGGCGGCGGTCAGGCCGTGCTGGTCGAACGGTTCGCCGCTGGCGGTACGTTTGCCGTGGTGCCGGGCGCCATAGTAGGACGCCATGCCGGTTTCATCGTAGCCGCGCGGGTCGATATCGTGGGTGGCGCAACCGGCCAGCAGGGTGAGGAGGGCGCAGGCGCCAAGCAGGCGTTTCATCGGGGGCACTCCCTACAGTGATCGTTCCCACGGCGGAGCATGGGGTAGGCCCGCCTGTGGGAGCGGGCTTGCCCGCGAAGACGATGTATCTGCGCCATCGTATTCGCGGACAAGCCCGTTCCCGCAGTGGACAGGCATGCAAGGCTGGCGGGAGCGACCGTTGTCGGCCGCGCCGCTATCAGCCTTCGAGCTTGCTTTTCAGCAGTTCGTTCACCTGTTGCGGGTTGGCCTTGCCCTTGGAGGCTTTCATCGCCTGGCCGACAAAGAAGCCGAACATCTTGCCACGCTTGGCCTCGTCCGCCGCCCGGTACTGTTCGACCTGCTCGGCGTTGGCCGCGAGAACTTCGTCCAGAACCTTCTCGATGGCGCCGCTGTCGGTCACCTGCTTCAGGCCCCGGGCCTCGATCACCTGGTCGGCATTGCCTTCGCCGTTGGCCATGGCTTCGAAGACGGTCTTGGCGATCTTGCCGGAAATGGTGTTGTCCTTGATCCGCAACAACATGCCGCCCAACTGCTCGGCCGTCACCGGCGCCTGGTCGATTTCCACGCCCAGCTTGTTCAGCAGGCTGCCCAGCTCGACCATGACCCAGTTGGCCGCCAGCTTGGCGTCGCCGCCGATGCTCGCGACCTGCTCGAAGTAGTCCGCCTGCTCGCGGCTCGAGGCCAGTACGCTGGCGTCATACAGCGACAGGCCGTACTGGGACTGGAAGCGCTCGCGTTTCTGCGGCGGCAGTTCCGGCAGCTTGGCGCGCACGGCATCGAGGAACGCATCCTCGATGACCACCGGCAACAGGTCCGGATCGGGGAAGTAACGGTAGTCGTTGGCTTCCTCCTTGCTGCGCATGGCGCGGGTCTCGTCCTTGTTCGGATCGTACAGGCGGGTCTGCTGGATGATCTTGCCGCCGTCTTCGATCAGTTCGATCTGGCGCTGGACTTCAGTGTTGATCGCCTTCTCGATGAAGCGGAACGAGTTGACGTTCTTGATCTCGCAGCGGGTGCCGAATTCGACCTGGCCCTTCGGCCGTACCGACACGTTGCAGTCGCAACGCAGCGAACCCTCGGCCATGTTGCCGTCGCAGATGCCCAGGTAGCGCACCAGCGCGTGGATCGCCTTGACGTAGGCCACGGCTTCCTTGGCGCTGCGCATATCCGGCTCGGAGACGATTTCCAGCAGCGGCGTGCCGGCGCGGTTCAGGTCGACACCGGTGGAACCGCTGAATTCTTCGTGCAGGCTCTTGCCGGCATCTTCTTCCAGGTGCGCCCGGGTGATCCCGACACGCTTGACCGTGCCGTCTTCCAGGGTGATGTCCAGGTGCCCCTTGCCGACGATCGGCAGTTCCATCTGGCTGATCTGGTAGCCCTTGGGCAGGTCCGGGTAGAAGTAGTTCTTGCGGGCGAACACGTTGTGCTGGCCGATCTCGGCGTCGATTGCCAGGCCGAATTTCACGGCCATGCGCACGGCTTCTTCGTTCAGCACCGGCAACACGCCCGGCATGCCCAGGTCAACCAGGCTGGCCTGGGTGTTGGGCTCGGAGCCGAAGGTGGTCGAGCTGCCGGAGAATATCTTCGATTGGGTGGCGAGCTGGGTATGAATCTCCAGCCCGATCACGACTTCCCATTGCATGGTGTTACTCCTCGAAATCTTGCCAGGGGACGTTTGAAGCGTTGCGAGCCAAGGTAAGGCAAGGCGAAGGCTGACGAGTAAGCGCAGTTGACTTTAGTCAGTGAGCATTACGCGTCAGCTTTCAACGCAGCATTACCGGGCGCAGCGGCTTCAAAACCCCTGGGGGGTGCGGGTGTGCCAGTCAGTGTTCAACTGATACTGGTGCGCAACGTTGAGCAAGCGGCCTTCCTGGAAATACGGGGCAAGCAATTGCACGCCGACCGGCAAGCCGTCGACGAAGCCCGCAGGCATGGACAAGCCCGGCAGACCCGCGAGGTTGGCGGTGATGGTGTAGAAGTCTTCCAGATACTCGGCGACCGGATCGTTGTTCTTGGCGCCGATCTTCCAGGCCGGGTTGGGCGTGGTCGGGCCGAGAATGACGTCGACCTCGTTGAAGGCGCTCATGAAGTCGTTCTTGATCAGGCGACGGATTTTCTGCGCCTTGAGGTAATAGGCGTCGTAGTAGCCGGCCGACAGGGCATAGGCACCGACCATGATCCGACGCTGCACTTCCGCGCCGAAACCTTCGCCACGGGAGCGTTTGTACAGGTCTTCGAGGTCCTTGGGCTCTTCGCAGCGATAACCGAAGCGCACGCCGTCGAAACGCGACAGGTTGGACGAGGCTTCGGCCGGGGCGATCACGTAGTAGGCCGGAATCGCGTGCTGGTTGTTCGGCAGGCTGATTTCCTTGATCACCGCGCCGAGCTTTTCCAGCTCCTTAACGCTGTCGTGCACCCGTTCGGCGATGCGCGGGTCGAGACCGGCGCTGAAGTATTCCTTCGGCACACCGATGCGCAGGCCCTGGATCGAGTCGTTCAGGCCGGCGCTGTAGTCCGGTACCGGTTCATCGATGCTGGTGGAGTCCTGCGGGTCGAAGCCGGCCATGCCTTGCAGCAGCAGGGCGCAGTCTTCGGCGGTGCGGGCCAGCGGGCCACCCTGGTCGAGGCTGGAGGCGTAGGCGATCATGCCCCAGCGCGAAACGCGACCGTAGGTCGGTTTCAGCCCGGTGAGGTTGGTGAACGCCGCCGGCTGGCGGATCGAACCGCCGGTGTCGGTCGCGGTGGCGGCAGGCAGCAGGCGTGCGGCCACGGCGGCGGCAGAACCACCGGACGAGCCGCCCGGTACGTGTTCCAGATTCCACGGGTTCCTGACCTTGCCGTAGTAGCTCGACTCGTTGGCCGAACCCATGGCGAATTCGTCCATGTTGGTCTTGCCCAGCGTCACGGCGCCGGCAGCGGCCAGTTTGGCAACCACGGTGGCGTCGTAGGGCGCCTTGAAGTTGTCGAGCATCTTCGAGCCGCAACTGGTGCGCACGCCCTGGGTGCAGAACAGGTCCTTGTGGCCGATCGGCGCGCCGAGCAGGGCACCGTTCTCGCCGCTGGCGCGCCGTACGTCGGCGGCCTTGGCCTGTTGCAGGGCCAGTTCTTCGGTCAAGCTGATAAAGCTGTTGATCTGCGGATCGAGCTGGGCGATGCGCGCCAGCAGGGTCCGGGTCAGCTCTTCGGCGGAAAACTTCTTGTCGGCGAGTCCGCGGGCGATCTCGGCCAGAGTCAATTGATGCATTGCAGGCTCTTTCCCTTTAGTCGATGACTTTCGGAACCAGGTACAGGCCGTTTTCGACCGCTGGTGCGATGGACTGATAAGCCTCGCGGTTATTTCGCTCCGTGACGGCGTCGGCGCGCAGGCGCTGGCTCGCTTCCAGAGGGTGGGCAAGGGGTTCGATACCGTCGGTATCGACAGCCTGCATCTGGTCGACCAGACCCAGAATGCTGTTCAGGGCTTCGGTGGTGCGTGGAAGATCGGCTTCGACCAGGCCCAGGCGGGCCAGGTGAGCGATTTTTTCCACGTCGGAGCGGTCAAGCGCCATGGGAATCTCCAGTGGAAAACAAAATGGAAGCTGTCCGTGTGTTAGGCTCTGCACGGAAATTGCCTGCGCGACGATCATGCTGCGTTGAAAACACGCTCGATCGCCGCTCGACTAGTTTTCGTACTGATCCGGGATTATCGGAACACTACCGCATTTTTACGGTCACATGGCCGCGATTGTATGGGATGGTGCTCGGAAAAACGCCTAATTTAACATATTGGCGCCTTGCCCAAAATCCCCGTCGTTGTTAGAGTTTGCCGCACTTTTTTACCCACGCGTTGCCCAGGGTCCCTTTCCAATGTTCAAGAAACTGCGTGGCATGTTTTCCAGCGATCTCTCCATCGACCTGGGCACAGCCAACACCCTTATCTACGTGCGCGAGCGCGGTATCGTCCTGAATGAGCCATCGGTCGTTGCGATTCGCACCCATGGCAATCAGAAGAGTGTCGTTGCCGTCGGTACCGAAGCCAAGCGCATGCTCGGTCGTACGCCGGGCAACATTGCTGCCATTCGTCCGATGAAGGACGGCGTGATCGCCGACTTCAGCGTCTGCGAAAAGATGCTGCAGTACTTCATCAACAAGGTTCACGAAAACAGCTTCCTGCAGCCAAGCCCTCGCGTGCTGATCTGCGTGCCGTGCAAATCGACCCAGGTCGAGCGCCGTGCGATCCGTGAGTCGGCCCTCGGTGCCGGTGCCCGCGAAGTCTTCCTGATCGAAGAGCCGATGGCCGCCGCGATCGGTGCCGGCCTGCCGGTTGAAGAAGCCCGTGGCTCGATGGTCGTCGATATCGGTGGCGGTACCACTGAAATCGCGCTGATCTCCCTGAACGGCGTGGTCTATGCCGAATCCGTACGGGTTGGTGGCGACCGTTTCGACGAAGCGATCATCACCTACGTGCGCCGCAACTACGGCAGCCTGATCGGCGAATCCACCGCCGAGCGCATCAAGCAGGAAATCGGTACGGCCTACCCGGGCGGCGAAGTCCGTGAAGTCGACGTTCGCGGCCGTAACCTGGCTGAAGGCGTGCCACGTGCCTTTACCCTCAATTCCAACGAAGTGCTGGAAGCCCTGCAGGAATCCCTGGCGACCATCGTCCAGGCGGTGAAGAGCGCCCTGGAGCAGTCGCCTCCGGAGCTGGCCTCGGACATCGCCGAGCGTGGCCTGGTGCTGACCGGTGGTGGCGCGTTGCTGCGTGACCTCGACAAGCTGCTGGCCCAGGAAACCGGCCTGCCGGTGATCGTCGCCGAAGATCCGCTGACCTGTGTTGCCCGTGGTGGCGGTCGTGCCCTGGAAATGATGGATAAGCACACCATGGACCTGCTTTCCAGCGAGTGAGTTCGCTGGCAGGCTCTATGATGGTTCGTTCACAGGCAGCACTTTGCAGTGCTGCCTGTTGCGTTTATCTTCTGTCAATCTTCATCCAGGCCGGTTTGATGCCGTATGAATAAAATGACTCATTGCCTGGGAGGAGCGGCTTATTAAACCGCTTTTCGCCAAAGGCCCCTCATTGGGCGTGCGCTTGTTGGTGCTGGTCGTGCTATCGGTCGCGCTGATGGTGGTCGATGCCCGTTTCACACTGCTCAAGCCCGTGCGCAGCCAGATGTCGCTGGTGCTGATGCAGTCATACTGGATTACCGACCTGCCGCAACGGTTGTGGCAAGGCGTGGCCAGTCAGTTCGGCAGTCGTACCGAACTGGTCGCCGAGAACGAAAAACTCCAGACCGAAAACCTGCTGCTGCAAGGGCGCCTGCAGAAACTCGCGGCCCTGACCGAGCAGAACGTGCGCCTGCGCGAATTGCTCAACTCGTCGGCGCTGGTCAACGAGAAGGTCGAAGTCGCCGAATTGATCGGCATGGACCCCAACCCGTTCACCCATCGCATCATCATCAACAAGGGTGAGCGCGACGGCGTGGTACTTGGTCAACCGGTGCTCGACGCCCGTGGCCTGATGGGCCAGGTGGTCGAGTTGATGCCGTACACCTCCCGCGTCCTGTTGCTCACCGACACCACCCACAGCATTCCGGTGCAGGTCAACCGCAACGGTTTGCGCGCCATCGCCAGCGGTACCGGCAACCCCGAGCGCCTGGAACTGCGCCACGTCGCCGACACCGCCGACATCAAGGAGGGCGACCTGCTGGTCAGTTCCGGCCTGGGCCAGCGCTTCCCGGCCGGTTACCCGGTGGCGACGGTCAAGGAAGTGATCCACGACTCCGGCCAGCCTTTCGCCATTGTCCGCGCCGTGCCGACCGCCGCCCTCAACCGCAGTCGCTACCTGCTGCTGGTGTTCAGCGACAGCCGTACCCCGGAAGAGCGCGCCAACGAAGCGGCCCAGGCCCAGGAAGCCGACAAGCAGGGCGACGGTGCGCCGATCGTTCCGGCGACCGTACCGAAACCGGCTGCGGCGGCGGCTGCGGCGAGCGCGGCACCTGCGGCGCCAGCCCCGGCGAGCAAGCCACCGGCGCATGCCACCAGCACCAGCGCCCCGGCCCATGCGACACCGGCACCCAAGCCGGCGGCCGTCAAACCCGCGGCCACCAAGCCAGCGGCCAAGCCGCCCGCGGCTGCACCGTCCACCCAACGGCAGGAGGAATAATGGCGGGCGCTACTCTTTCGCGTAATGGCTGGATCGTCTGGCTGACCTTTGCCGTCGGCCTGCTGCTCAGTGTTTCGCCGTTGCCGCAGTTCATGGAAATCCTCCGTCCACTGTGGCTGGCGTTGCTGCTGGCTTTCTGGTCGCTGTACCTGCCGCACAAGATCGGCATGGTCACCGCATTCCTGCTGGGCCTGGCCGAGGACGTGCTCTACGGCACCCTGCTCGGGCAGAACGCCTTGATCCTTACGTTGATCACCTTCCTGGTGCTGTCGCTGCAACAGCGCCTGCGCATGTTCCCGATGTGGCAGCAGAGCCTGGTGATCCTGGTGATCTTCGGCCTGGCGCAGCTGGTGCAGCTGTGGCTCAGCGCCCTGACCGGCAACCGCCAGCCGACCCTGGCGCTGGTGCTGCCGGCGCTGGTCAGTGCCCTGCTCTGGCCGTGGATCAGCTTCGGTTTGCGCGGGCTGCGTCGACGCTACAAGGTCAACTGACCGATCGCGTCGAATGCCCGTGAGCTGGTGATGATGCTGATGCTGATGAAGAGCCCCGATAAAGCGCCCCGACACGGAGATGTCCCCATGACCCCGCTCTACCTGGCCTCCGGCTCGCCGCGTCGGCGTGAACTGCTCACCCAGATCGGCGTGCCCTTCACCGCGATCAGCGCGGATATCGATGAAACTCCCCTGATGGATGAGACTCCGGCGGCCTATGTCGAGCGCCTGGCGCGCGGCAAGGCGGCAGCCGGCCAGGGCCTGTTGGCGAGTCGCCAGGTCGCGGCGACGTTCTGTGTGCTGGGTGCCGATACCGCCGTGGTGCTGGACGGACGGATTCTCGGCAAGCCGCTGGATGAGGCGGATGCGGTGGCCACGCTGCTGGCATTGTCCGCTCGCGAGCACGAAGTGCTCACCGCCATCGCGCTGTTGGACGGTGATCGGTGCGAGTCGCGGGTGGTTCGCAGCCTGGTGAAATTTCGTACGATCAAAACAGAAGAGGCATCTGCCTACTGGTCCAGCGGCGAGCCTCGGGACAAGGCTGGAAGCTATGCCATTCAAGGCCTTGCCGCGGTTTTCGTCGAGGGCCTGAACGGCAGCTATTCGGGCGTGGTGGGCTTGCCGGTGTGCGAAACCGCAGAACTGCTCGGCCATTTCGGCATACCCTGTTGGCAAAACCTTATCGTGCGCTGATTGCCGCACTCCAGTGAACGGCAATTATTGTGAACACGCCTGAACGAGACCCAGCCATGAGTGAAGAGATCCTGATCAACATCACGCCGATGGAATCGCGCGTGGCGGTGGTAGAAAACGGTGTGTTGCAAGAGGTGCATGTCGAGCGTACGCAGAAGCGCGGTATCGTCGGCAATATCTACAAGGGCAAGGTGGTGCGGGTCCTGCCGGGCATGCAGGCGGCGTTCGTCGATATCGGGCTGGATCGGGCGGCCTTTATCCATGCCTCGGAAATTTCCATGCGCGAAGGCCCGGCGGTGGAAAGCATCAGCGCCCTGGTTCACGAAGGGCAGAGCCTGGTGGTGCAAGTCACCAAGGACCCCATCGGTACCAAGGGCGCGCGCCTGACCACGCAACTGTCGATTCCCTCGCGTTACCTGGTGTACATGCCGCGTACCGCCCATGTCGGCATTTCGCTGAAGATCGAAGAGGAAGCCGAGCGCGACCGGTTGAAGAAGGTCGTCAGCGATTGCGTGGCCCAGGAAGGCATCAAGGAAGCCGGCGGCTTTATCCTGCGCACCGCCGCCGAAGGGGCGGGGGCTGACGAGATCATGATGGATATCCGCTACCTGCGCCGGCTCTGGGATCAGATCGGCGCGCAGATCAAGACCATCGGTGCGCCCAATGTCATCTACGAGGACCTCGGCCTGGCGCTGCGGACCCTGCGTGACCTGGTCAGCCCGAAGATCGAGAAGATCCGCATCGACTCCCGGGAAACCTTCCAGAAGACCACGCAGTTCGTCGCCGAGTTGATGCCGGAAATTGCCGATCGTCTCGAACACTATCCCGGCGAGCGGCCGATCTTCGACCTCTACGGTGTCGAGGACGAGATCCAGAAAGCCCTGGAGCGCAAGGTGCCGCTCAAGTCCGGCGGCTACCTGGTGGTCGACCCGGCGGAAGCCATGTCCACCATCGACGTCAACACCGGGGCCTTTGTCGGTCATCGCAACCTCGAAGAAACCATCTTCAAGACCAATCTCGAAGCGGCCACCGCGATTGCCCGCCAACTGCGCCTGCGCAACCTCGGCGGGATCATCATCATCGACTTCATCGACATGGAAGACGAAGAGCACCAGCGCCAGGTGCTGCGGACCCTGGAAAAGCAGCTGGAACGCGATCACGCCAAGACCAACATCATCGGGATCACCGAGCTGGGCCTGGTGCAGATGACCCGCAAGCGCACCCGCGAAAGTCTTGAGCAGGTGCTCTGCGAGCCGTGCAGTAGTTGCCAGGGGCGCGGCAAGCTGAAGACCCCGGAGACGGTTTGTTACGAGATTTTCCGCGAGATCCTGCGGGAGGCCCGTGCCTATCAGGCCGAAGGTTATAGAGTGCTGGCCAACCAGAAAGTCGTTGACCGCCTGCTGGATGAAGAGTCGGGCAATGTCGCGGAGCTGGAGGGGTTTATCGGACGGACCATCCGTTTCCAGGTCGAAACCATGTATTCCCAGGAACAATACGACGTGGTGCTGCTCTGATTCCCTGCTCTGTACATACACTGTCCATGCTGGCTGGCGTTGGCCTGTTGATCGAACCTTGCCTGAGGGGCCACTGACATGGAGCGTCTGACACGCTTTGTCGCCGCGTTGACCCGCTGGGGCCTGGGTATCTGTGCGTTGTTGCTGGTGCTGGTGGCCTTGTATGCCAGCCTGGGGCGGCAGTTCGTGCCGCTGGTGGCCGAGTACCGCGCCGATGTCGAGGGCAAGGCGCAGGCCGCGCTGGGCATGCCGCTGTCCATCGGCAGCCTGGAAGGACGCTGGAGCGGCCTGGCGCCGGTGCTGCTGGCCCACGATGTGACGGTCGGTGCCGGTGTTTCGGCGTTGCGCCTGGACCAGGTGCAGGTGATCCCGGATATCTGGGCCAGCCTGCTGGCCCGCGAAGTGCGCATTGCCCGTCTGGAACTCAATGGCCTGCAGTTGAACCTGCGGCAGGACAAGGAGGGTCAGTGGGCCCTCGAAGGATTGCCACAGTCGGACGGCCAGCCGCTGGACCCCGAGCAACTGCTGAACCGCCTGCAGATGGTCGCGCAACTGTCGGTGCTGGACAGCCAGGTGACCCTGGAACCGTTCGGCGAATCGCCGCTGACCCTGACCTATGTCGGCCTGAACCTGCAGACCGGCCTGTCCCGCCAGCGCCTCGACATGCGCCTGACCCTGCCCGATGGCCAGCCCCTGGCGTTCAACCTGAGTACCCGTTTGCAGGCCGGCGCCTGGCGCCAGGGTTCCGCCGACGCCTACCTGAGCCTGCCGCAGAGCGACTGGGCGCGCTGGTTGCCGGCGAGCCTGAAACAGAAATGGAACGTCGCCGAGCTCAAGGCCGGCGGCGAATTCTGGTTGAAGTGGGCCGATGGCACGGTGCAAAGCGCCGTGGCACGTCTCAATGCCCCGCAATTTCGCGGTGCCTACGCCGACCGCAAGCCGGTGAAGATCGAGAACCTGGCCCTCAACGCCTACCTGCAGCGCAACGACCAGGGTTTCAGCCTGTTGCTCGACTCCCTGGCGATGAACCTGGGCAAGACCCGCTGGGAGTCCCATCTGCAATTGCAGCAGACGGCGGCGACCGACAAGGCCGGGGAGTTGTGGCATGTGCAGGCCGACCGCCTCGACCTGACGCCGATCACGCCGTTGCTCGATGGCCTGGCACCGCTGCCGGAAGGCCTGGCGACCGTCATCGATCACCTGAAGGTCACCGGTGCCTTGCGCAACGTGCTGCTCGATTACCGTCCCCAGGAAACCGGTGACCGCCGTCTCAGCTTCGAGGCCAACCTGGAGCGGGTCGGTTTCGACGCCTATCACGGTGCGCCGGCGGCGCGCAATGTCAGCGGCAGCATCAGCGGCGACCTCGGCCAGGGTGAACTGCGCATGGACAGCAAGGACTTCTCGCTGTTCCTGTATCCGATCTTCAACAAGCCCTGGCAGTACATCCAGGCCAACGCCCGCCTGACCTGGAAACTCGACCAGCAGGGGTTCACCCTGATCGCCCCCTATATCAAGGTGCTGGGGGAAGAAGGCAAGATCGCCGCCGACTTCCTGATCCGCCTGCATTTCGAGCGTGACCAGGAAGACTACATGGACCTGCGGGTCGGCCTGGTGGACGGGGACGGGCGCTTTACTCCGAAATACCTGCCGGCGGTGCTGAGTCCGTCTCTGGACGAGTGGCTGCGCACCTCGATCCTCCATGGCGCGGTGGAACAGGGCTTCTTCCAGTACCAGGGTTCGCTGGACCATGATGCCGTGGCCGCCGCGCAGAATATCAGCCTGTTCTTCAAGGTCCATGACGCCGAGCTGGCGTTTCAGCCGGGTTGGCCGCATGTCAGCAAGGTCAGCGGCGATGTCTTCATCGAAAACAGTGGGGTGCGGATCAAGGCCAGCAAGGGCCAGTTGCTCGACACCCAGGTCAGTGATGTCGTGGTCAACATTCCCCACTCGTCGCAGGGCAAGGCCCCGCACATGTTTCTCGACGGTGGTTTTGCCGGCGGCCTGGGCGATGGCCTGAAGATTCTCCAGGAAGCACCGATCGGCACCGCCGCGACCTTTGCCGGCTGGCAGGGCGAAGGTGAGCTGAAAGGCCAGGTCAAGCTGGATATTCCCCTGGAGAAAGGCGAGGAGCCGAAGATCCTGGTGGATTTCGCCACCGACAAGGCGCGGCTGAAACTGGCCGATCCGGCCCTGGAGCTGACCCAGCTCAAGGGCGCTTTCCGTTTTGACAGTGCCAAGGGCTTGAGCGGCGACGCGATCACCGCCCAGGCATTCGACCGGCCCATCACCGCGCAGATCGCTGCCGTCGGCAAGCCCGGGGATCTCGGTACCCGGGTCACCGCCAAGGGCCAGGTGGCGATCAAGAAACTCACCGACTGGCTGGGTGTCAGCCAGCCGCTGCCGGTCACCGGTGACCTGCCCTATCAGTTGCAGTTGAACCTCGACGGCGCCGACAGCCAGTTGATCATCAACTCCAACCTCAAGGGCGTTGCCGTCGACCTGCCCGCGCCCTTTGGCATGCCGGCCAGCCAGGGCCGCGACAGCGTGTTCCGCATGACCCTGCAAGGTGCCGAGCGCCGCTACTGGTTCGACTATGGCGAGCTGGCGAACTTCACCTTTGCCGCGCCGGGCGGCAAGTTCGGCGACGGTCGTGGCGAACTGTTCCTCGGTGATGGCGATGCCCAGCTGCCGACGACCAAGGGTTTGCGCGTGCGTGGCGTGCTCTCGGAACTGGACCTGGAGCCTTGGAAAGCGGTGGTTGACCGTTATGCCGGCCAGGATCCCGGCGGCAATGCCAAGCAGCTGCTCAGCAGCGCCGACTTCAAGGTCGACAAGCTCACCGGCTTTGGTACCCGTTTCGACCAGGTGAGCCTGCAGATGGCCCGCAGCGCCACGGCCTGGGGCCTGATGATCGACAGCCAGCAGGCCAAGGGCAGCGTGACCCTGCCGGATGCCAAGGGCGCGCCGATTGGCGTCAAGCTGGCCTACGTGCGATTGCCAGCACCGGATCCGAGCGTGGTGGCCGATGAAAATGCCCCGGACCCGCTGGCCTCGGCGGATCCACGGCAGATCCCGGCGCTGGATATCAGCATCGACCAACTGTTCCAGGGCCAGGACCTGGTCGGGGCGTGGTCGCTCAAGGCCCGGCCGACACCCAAGGGAGTCAGGCTCAACGATCTCGACCTGGGCCTCAAGGGCATGCAACTCCAGGGCAACGGTGGCTGGGAAGGCGTGCCGGGCAGCAGCAACAGCTGGATCAACGGTCGTGTGGAAGGCAAGAACCTGGCGGATGTGCTGAAGGCCTGGAGCTTCGCGCCGACCGTGACCAGCGAGGATTTCCACCTCGATGTCGACGGTCGCTGGCCCGGCTCGCCGGCCTGGGTCGGGCTCAAGCGTTTCTCCGGCAGCCTGGATGCGACCCTGCGCAAGGGTCAGTTCGTCGAAGTCGAGGGCGGAGCCCAGGCACTGCGGGTGTTCGGCTTGCTGAACTTCAACTCCATCGGCCGTCGCCTGCGCCTGGACTTCTCCGACCTGCTCGGCAAAGGCCTGAGCTATGACCGGGTCAAGGGGGTGCTGGTAGCCAGCGATGGCGTCTATGTCACCCGCGATCCGATTACCCTGACCGGACCGTCGAGTAATCTCGAGCTCAATGGCACGCTGGACATGGTGGCCGACCGGGTCGATGCCAAGCTGCTGGTGACCTTGCCGGTGACCAACAACCTGCCGATCGCCGCCTTGATCGTCGGTGCCCCGGCCATCGGCGGTGCGCTGTTCCTGATCGACAAGCTGATCGGCGACCGGGTCGCCCGTTTCGCCAGCGTGAAGTACAGCGTCACCGGCCCGTGGAAAGAACCGAAAATCACCTTCGACAAGCCTTTTGAGAAGTCCAAGTAGAGCGCCATGGAGTAGCATGGTTGCCTACCTTTCAAGGAGTGCGCCATGACTTTCTCCGTCATCCAGATGGTCAGCCAGAGCGATGTGCTGGCCAACCTGAGCCAGGCCCGCCGCCTGCTCGAGCAAGCGGCCGAAGGCGGCGCGCGCCTGGCGGTGCTGCCGGAAAACTTCGCCGCCATGGGCCGTCGGGATGTCGCCGCCATCGGTCGCGCCGAAGCACTCGGCGAAGGACCGATCCTGCCATGGTTGAAACAGACCGCCCGTGACCTCAGGTTATGGATAGTGGCGGGCACCTTGCCGCTACCGCCGGTCGACCAGCCGCAGGCGAAGGCCAATGCCTGCTCGTTGCTGGTCGACGAGCAGGGTGAGACGGTGGCCCGCTACGACAAGCTGCACCTGTTCGATGTCGACGTGGCGGATAATCGTGGGCGTTATCGCGAATCCGATGACTATGCTCATGGTAGCCGGGTGGTGGTGGCCGATACGCCGGTCGGACGGCTGGGCCTGAGCGTGTGCTACGACTTGCGCTTTCCCGAGTTGTACAGCGAGTTGCGCCAGGCCGGGGCCGAGCTGATCACCGCGCCGTCGGCGTTTACCGCGGTGACCGGCGCGGCGCATTGGGACATCCTGATTCGTGCGCGGGCCATCGAGACCCAGTGTTATGTGTTGGCCGCCGCCCAGGGCGGTGTGCACCCGGGGCCACGGGAAACCTTTGGCCATGCGGCGATCGTCGACCCGTGGGGGCGTATCGTCGCTGAACAGGATCAAGGCGAAGCGGTGTTGCTGGCCGAGCGCGACAGTACTGAACAGGCGTCCATACGGGCGCGAATGCCGGTGGCGAGCCATCGGCGCTTTTTCTCGCAGGGCGCACGGCGGCCTGCATCGGAATGACGAAATAAGGCGCAAAACCTATGAGCGAGTTGTTGTCCTCAGTCAGTGAACACCTGTTGGCGCCGGGTGGCGTGACGCTCGAAAACCTTCAATCGGTCCTTGGTGACCTGGCCGGTCCGGGCATCGACGCCGCCGACCTGTATTTCCAGGGGCAGATTTCCGAGTCCTGGTCCCTCGAAGACGGCATCGTCAAGGAAGGCAGTTTCAACCTGGACCAGGGGGTCGGCGTACGCGCCCAGTCCGGGGAAAAAACCGGGTTTGCCTACAGCAACGCGATCACCCTCGAAGCCCTGGGGTCGGCCGCGCGTGCGGCCCGTTCGATTTCCCGCGCCGGGCAGAACGGTACGGTGCAGGCCTTCTCCACCCGGGATGTGGCGCAGCTCTACGCCCCTGACAACCCGCTGGATGTCATGACCCGTGCCGAGAAGGTCGAGTTGCTCAAGCGTGTCGACATCGCCACCCGTGCCCTGGACCCGCGTATCCAGCAGGTCTCGGTGAGCATGGCGGGGGTCTGGGAACGGATTCTCGTCGCCTCCACCGATGGCGGCCTGGCGGCGGACGTGCGCCCGCTGGTGCGCTTCAATGTCAGCGTGATCGTCGAGCAGAACGGCCGGCGCGAGCGTGGCGGGCATGGCGGCGGCGGTCGTACCGACTACCGTTATTTCCTCAGCGAAGACCGTGCCATGGGCTATGCCCGCGAGGCCTTGCGCCAGGCACTGGTCAATCTGGAAGCGATTCCCGCTCCGGCCGGTACCTTGCCGGTGGTGCTCGGCTCCGGCTGGTCCGGGGTCCTGCTGCACGAAGCGGTCGGCCATGGCCTGGAAGGCGATTTCAACCGCAAGGGCAGTTCGGCCTACAGCGGGCGGATGGGCGAGATGGTTGCGTCCAAGCTCTGCACCATCGTCGATGACGGCACCCTGGCCGGGCGCCGCGGCTCCCTCAGTGTCGATGACGAAGGCACGCCGACCGAGTGCACCACGCTGATCGAAAACGGCGTGCTCAAGGGCTATATGCAGGACAAGTTGAATGCCCGGCTGATGGGCGTGGCGCGGACCGGCAACGGTCGTCGCGAGTCCTACGCGCACCTGCCGATGCCGCGCATGACCAATACCTACATGCTGGGGGGCGAAAGCGATCCGGCGGAAATCATCGCTTCGGTGAAGCGGGGCATCTACTGCGCCAACCTCGGCGGTGGCCAGGTCGATATCACCAGCGGCAAGTTCGTGTTCTCCACCAGCGAGGCCTACCTGATCGAGGACGGCAAGATCACCGCGCCGGTCAAGGGGGCGACGCTGATCGGCAACGGCCCGGAAGCCATGAGCAAGGTGTCGATGGTCGGTAACGACCTGGCGCTGGACAGCGGCGTGGGAACCTGTGGCAAGGATGGGCAATCGGTGCCGGTGGGTGTCGGTCAGCCGACCCTGAAAATCGATGCGATCACCGTGGGTGGCACGGGGTCGTAGGAAGGCGGAGCCTCGGGTGAGCGCCAACGGCACTCACCCGTGACGAAGATCAGCGCAGGCCGCGTTGAGTTTCGTCCAGCTCCCGGATGTACTTGAAGATTTTACGGCTGGCAGACGGCGGCTTGCTCTGGGCAAGTTCGTGCTGGGCCTGGCGAATCAGGGAACGCAGTTGCTGACGATCCGCATCGGGATAGTCGGCGACGAACTTTTCCAGCACATCGTCGGCGCCTGCGATCAGGCGATCGCGCCAGCGTTCGAGATTGTGGAAGCGTTCGTTGTATTGCCGGGTGGAGGCGTCGAGCTGGTCCAGCAACACCAGGATGGCGTCAGTGTCCTGGTCGCGCATCAGTCGGCCGATGAACTGGATATGCCGTTTACGCGCGATATTCGCGGTGTGCTTCGGCGCTTCGGCCAGGGCACGGCGCAAGCCGTCGGTCAGTGGCAGTTTTGCCACCAGGTCAGGCTTGAGTGTTGTCAGGCGCTCGCCGAGATCAACCAGAGCATGCAGCTCGCGTTTGACCTGGGTTTTGCTTTTCTCCCCATCGAGGGAGTCGTCGTAAGAATCAACCATGGTGGCAGTCCGCAAAGAAACGCCGCCATGATAACCAGTCGGGGGCCGCTTGTCCGGCCCGGTCGCTCGAAGACCTTGACCGAAAGCCGAATTTGATTGGAGAGAACCATGAGTGCAGCACAAAGCGTCGGCCCGCAGGCTTTGCCGGCACTGCAGGAGCAGGTCGAGCAGATTCTCGCCGAAGCCAAGCGCCAGGGCGCCAGTGCCTGTGAAGTGGCGGTGTCCCTGGAGCAGGGTTTGTCGACTTCGGTGCGCCAGCGGGAAGTGGAGACGGTCGAGTTCAACCGCGACCAGGGCTTTGGCATCACCCTGTATGTGGGACAGCGCAAGGGCTCGGCCAGCACTTCGGCCAGTGGCGCAGAGGCGATTCGCGAAACCGTCGCGGCCGCGCTGGCGATCGCGAAACATACTTCCGAAGACGAGAGTTCGGGCCTGGCGGATGCCGCCCTGATGGCAAAGGACCTGAAGGATTTCGACCTGTTCCACGCGTGGGACATCACTCCGGAGCAGGCCATCGAACGGGCGCTGATCTGTGAGGCGGCGGCGTTCGATGCCGATCCACGGATCAAGAATGCCGATGGCACCACGCTGACCACGGGTCAGGGCTGCCGTGTCTATGGCAACAGCCATGGCTTTATCGGCGGTTCCGCGTCGACCCGCCACAGCCTGAGCTGCGTGATGATCGCCGAAGGCGACGGGCAGATGCAGCGCGATTACTGGTATGACGTGAATCGCCAGGGCGAATTGCTGACCGACGCCGTGATCATCGGCCAGAAAGCCGCGCAGCGGGCGGCCAGCCGTCTGGGCGCGCGACCGGTCCCGACCTGCGAAGTCCCGGTGCTGTTTTCCGCGGAACTGGCCGGTGGCCTGTTCGGCAGCTTCCTCTCGGCGATTTCCGGCGGCAACCTGTACCGCAAGTCGTCGTTCCTCGAGGGCGCGATGGGACAGCGCCTGTTCCCGGAATGGCTGACCCTCGACGAGCGCCCGCATCTGATGCGCGCCATGGGCAGCTCGGCATTCGACGGTGATGGCCTGGCGACCTACGCCAAGCCGTTCGTCGAAAATGGCACCCTGGTGTCCTATGTGCTGGGCACGTATTCGGGGCGCAAGCTGGGCCTGCCGAGTACCGCCAACTCCGGTGGCGTGCACAATCTGTTCGTCACCCACGGCGTCGAGGATCAGGATGCCCTGATCCGTCGCATGGGCCGTGGCCTGCTGGTCACCGAACTGATGGGCCATGGCCTGAACATGGTCACCGGTGACTACTCCCGCGGCGCGGCGGGTTTCTGGGTCGAGAACGGCGAAATCCAGTTCCCGGTCCAGGAAGTGACCATTGCCGGCAATATGCGCGACATGTTCAAGCAGATCGTCGCCGTTGGCAGCGATCTCGAACTGCGCAGCAATATCCGCACAGGCTCGGTACTGATCGAGCGGATGACCGTGGCGGGCAGCTGATTCCGCTGGCCGGCTGCACACGAAGCGTGTCACCCACTGGGTGACACGCTTTTTTTTGCCTGGCTCCCGCCGCTGATAGATAGGCTTATGTGCTTGTCTTGATTCTCAATATCATATAATAATAAATCTCATTATCGAATGAGCCTGGGTCATGAGTTCTGCCTTGCATGAGCAACCCTACCTGGAAAGCTGGCGCTGGATGAGCCGCCAGATCCGCTGCGCATTGCTGCCGGATGAACCCCGGCTGATCGAGCACTACCTCGCCGAAGGCCGCTATCTGGCCTGCTGTACGGCCACCTCGCCGTGGACCATTGCCGAAACCGCCTTTCGCCTGTTGCTCGACACGGCCGCCGACACCGCGTTGCCCTGGCACTGGCGTTCGTTGTGCCTGGACCAGGCCTGGCGTCCGCTGCGCGACCTGGAGCGCCAGGCGCTGTGCAACTGTCGGTTGCGCCGCTGGCAAAGCTTTGCCTGGCAGTTGGCGACCTGTTCGCTGCTGCCTTCCATTCCCCTGACTGAACTGGTGCAAGGATTCCCCGATGAGTAATACCCGTATCGAACGCGACAGCATGGGCGAACTGCAGGTGCCGGCCGAGGCCTTGTATGGTGCCCAGACCCAGCGCGCGGTGAACAACTTTCCCATCAGTCGCCTGCGCATGCCGACGCAATTCATCCGTGCGCTGATCCTCGCCAAGGCGGCGGCGGCCCAGGCCAACGTCGAATTGCGGCAGTTGAGCGCTGCTCAGGGCAAGGCCATCGTCGATGCCTGCCAGGGCCTGCTGGAAGGCGACTTCATGGCGCATTTCCCGGTGGATATCTATCAGACCGGCTCCGGCACCAGCTCCAACATGAATGCCAACGAAGTGATCGCGACCCTCGCCAGCCGTTTGCTCGGCGAGCCGGTCAACCCCAACGACCACGTCAATTGCGGGCAAAGCAGCAACGACATCATCCCGACCACCATTCATGTCAGCGCCGCCCTGGCGTTGCACGAACAATTGCTGCCGGCACTGGCGCACCTGGTGCAGGTCACCGAAGCCAAGGCCGGGCAGGTCCATCCGTTTATCAAGACCGGCCGTACCCACCTGATGGACGCCATGCCGGTTCGCCTGAGCCAGGTACTCAACGGCTGGGCGGCGCAACTCAAGGCCAATGTCCAGCATCTGCGGGACCTGCTGCCGAGCCTGCAATCCCTGGCCCAGGGCGGTACGGCGGTCGGCACCGGGATCAATGCCCACCCGCAGTTCGCCGAGCTGTTCAGTCGGCAACTGAGCGCCTTGACCCATGTGCAATTCACCCCGGGCCATAACCTGTTTGCGCTGATCGGCTCCCAGGACACGGCTGTCGCGGTGTCCGGTCAGTTGAAAACCACCGCGGTGTCGCTGATGAAGATCGCCAACGACCTGCGCTGGATGAACTCCGGCCCCCTGGCCGGCCTCGGCGAGATCGAGCTGGAAGCCTTGCAGCCGGGATCGTCGATCATGCCGGGCAAGGTCAATCCGGTGATCCCGGAGGCTACCGCGATGGTGGCGGCGCAGGTCATCGGCAACGACAGTGCGATCACCGTGGCCGGGCAGTCAGGCAACTTCGAACTGAACGTGATGCTGCCGATCATCGCCCAGAATCTGTTGAGCAGTATCGAACTGCTGGCGAACGTCAGTCGCCTGCTGGCCGACAAGGCTATCGCCAGCTTCAAGGTCAACGAAGCCAAGCTCAAGGAAGCGTTGTCGCGCAATCCGATCCTGGTCACCGCACTCAACCCGATCATCGGCTACCAGAAGGCCGCCGAGATTGCCAAGAAGGCCTATCAGCAAGGCCGTCCGATCATCGATGTCGCGCTTGAACACACCGATCTGCCGCGCAGCCAGCTGGAAACCCTGCTGGATCCGGAAAAGCTCACCGCTGGCGGCGTGTAACCCACTGCATTGCCTGGAGGTTCGTCATGGAACACTGGAAACGCACGATCGAAAGGGCCAACCGCTATTTCAACCTGGGCGAGCTGGTCGATGCCCGCGAGCACTACCTGCAGGCCCTGGCCCTGGCACAGGTGTTGTTCGAGCGCTGGCCGGACGCCGAGGAGGCGGTGGCCGCCTGCGTGATTTCCCACCACAACCTGGCGGACCTCCACTTGCGGCTCAATCAGCCCGAAGAAAGCGTCGAGTACCTGTGCGCGATCCATCAGCGCCTGCTGCAGACGATGCAGGACACCCGGCTTGCGCCGCCACTGCGCGAGGCGGCGATGCATCAGAGCAGCAAGACCTACGTCGAATTGCTCGCCTTTATCAGCGAACACGGCGAATACCCCCGCACCAGCCGCCTGCTCTACAGCCAGACGGCCTCCTCGGGATCGACCCCGACGCGTCATCAACATGGAGTTCATTGAAATGACCTACACCTTGCCTGCGCTGCCTTACAACTACGATGCCCTGGAACCGCATATCGATGCCAAGACCATGGAAATCCACCATACCAGGCATCATCAGACCTACATCACCAACCTCAATGCGGCGGTGGAGGGCTTGGAATGGGCCGATTGGCCGGTGGAAGAACTGGTGGCCGCGGTCCAGCAACTGCCGGAAAAGATCCGCCCGGCTGTGATCAACCACGGTGGTGGCCATGCCAACCATTCGCTGTTCTGGGCGGTCATGAGCCCGTTGGGTGGCGGTGAGCCGGAAGCGGCGCTGGGCCAGGCCATCGACGAACAACTGGGCGGCTTCGAGGCGTTCAAGGAGGCCTTTACCAAGGCGGCACTGACGCGCTTCGGCAGCGGTTGGGCCTGGTTGAGCGTGACCCCGCAGAAAAAGCTGGTGGTTGAAAGCAGCGGTAACCAGGACAGCCCGCTGATGAACGGCAATACCCCGATCCTCGGCCTGGATGTCTGGGAGCACGCCTATTACCTGCTGTACCAGAACCGCCGTCCGGAATACATCAATGCGTTCTACAACGTGATCAACTGGCCAGAGGTCGAACGGCGTTATCTCGCGGCACTGGCGTGAACCCTATAACCAACAAGATCCAAAGCCGATGATGGGGACTGAAACCGTGGCAATGAGCAGAGGGCGACTATTTCGCTTCGGAGTCGGCTGGCTGTTGCTGCTGGCGGGGATGGTGTTGCTGGTTGCCCGACTGCTGGGCTGGCTGGAAGGGCTGTAGCAGGGAGTCAGCCCGGTCCCATGGCGTTCAGTCGAACGCCATCACTGCGGTGCGGCGTCGCGCCAGCTCAACCGCCCTCATCGAAGTAGTTGTTGATCAGCGCCACCAGTGCCGCCATCGCCTCGTCTTCCTGTTCGCCTTCGGTCTGCATGTGGATCATGGTGCCCTTGCCGGCCGCCAGCATCATCATGGCCATGATGCTCTTGCCATCGACCATGCTCTCGGGCGTACGACCTACCCGGATCTGACAGGGGTACTGACCGGCAACGCCGACGAACTTGGCGGAAGCGCGGGCATGCAAACCCAGTTTGTTGATGATTTCAATTTCCAGAGCGGGCATCGCGATGGTGATCCTTTCAGCTAAGGTCGCGGTGGCGGACCTGGACGTTCTTCAGGGATTGTTGCAGAACCTGGCCAAGGCGTTCGGTCAGGTAGACGGAGCGATGGTGCCCGCCGGTACAGCCAATGGCAATGGTGACATAAGCCCGGTTGCTGGCGGCGAAGCGTGGCAACCATTTGAGCAGGTAGCTGGAAATGTCCTGGAACATTTCCTCGACATCCGGTTGCGCGGCCAGGTACTCGGCCACCGGGCCGTCGAGCCCGGATTGCTCGCGCAGTTCGGGTTTCCAGTACGGATTGGGCAGGCACCGTACGTCAAATACCAGGTCGGCGTCCACCGGCATGCCGCGCTTGAAGCCGAACGACTCCACCAGGAACGCGGTCCCCGGTTCCGGCTGGTTCAGCAGGCGCAGCTTGATGGTATCCCGTAGCTGGTACAGGTTGAGGTTGGTGGTGTTGACCTTGAGGTCGGCGAGGTCGGCAATCGGTCCCAGCAGGTTGCTCTCGTCGCGGATGGCTTCGGCCAGCGAACGGTTGGCGCTGCTCAGGGGATGGCGCCGGCGGGTCTCGGAGAAACGCTTGAGCAGGGTTTCCTCGTCGGCGTCCAGGTACAGCACGTCACACTGGATATGCCGGCCGCGGACTTCGTCCAGCAACTCGGGAAAACGCGACAGGTGGCTGGGCAGGTTGCGCGCGTCAATGGACACGGCGACCAGCGGTTGTGCCAGCTCGGTATGGATCAGCGCCCGCTCGGCCAGTTCCGGCAGCAGGCCGGCCGGCAGGTTGTCGATGCAGTAATAGCCGTTGTCCTCGAGGACATCGAGGGCAGTGCTTTTACCTGAGCCGGAGCGACCGCTGACGATGATCAAGCGCATGATTAATGACCGTTCTGTACGTCCAGGACAACCTGATACAGGGCTTCATTGCTCGGTGCGCTACGCAGGCGGTCACGTACCTCCTTGCGATCGAGCATGCTGGCGATCTGCCGGAGCAGTTCCAGGTGCGCATCGGTGGCGGCCTGCGGGACCAGCAGTACGAACAGCAGGTCGACCGGGGCACCGTCGATGGCGTCGAAATCGATGGGAGCGTCCAGGTGCATCAGGGCACTGATGGGCGACTCGCAACCTTTGAGGCGGCAGTGGGGAATGGCGATGCCGTTGCCAAAACCGGTCGAGCCGAGTTTTTCACGGGCAATCAGGCTCTCGTAGACATCCTGCATTTCCAGATCAGGCACTTCACGGGCGATCAGGTTGGCAATTTGTTCGAGGGCGCGTTTTTTACTGCCGCCCGGCACGTTCACCAGGGAACGGCCGGGGGTCAGGATGTTTTCAAGTCGAATCATGGGTGGGTGTTAGCGACCTGTACCTTGGAGCAGGTGCAGGTTCTTTTCCTTATGCTTTTTCAGTTGGCGGTCCAGCTTGTCGGTAAGCAGGTCGATCGCGGCATACATGTCGTCATGTTCGGCGTTGGCGACCACCTCACCACCGTGAATGTGCAGAGTGGCTTCGATTTTCTGCTTCAGTTTTTCGACGGCCATTGTCACCTGTACGTTGGTGATCTTGTCGAAGTGGCGCTCTAATCGGTCGAGCTTCTCGCCGATGTAGGCACGCAGGGGTTCGGTCACTTCCAGTTGGTGTCCACTGATGTTGACTTGCATACAGCTTCTCCTTCGTTGCCAGTGCATAAAGCGGCAGGCGTATGCCTGCCACTGGAACGCTGTGGCACGCCCGGCGGTTACATCAACCGCTTCCGTTCGCTGGAAGGCGCGATCCCGAGGGACTCGCGGTACTTGGCGACGGTACGACGGGCGACCTGAATGCCTTGTGCCTCCAGTAAACCAGCGATCTTGCTGTCACTCAACGGCTTTTTCTGATTTTCCGCCGCAACCAGTTTCTTGATGATCGCGCGGATCGCCGTGGACGAGCATTCGCCGCCTTCGGAGGTGCTGACATGGCTGGAGAAAAAGTATTTCAGCTCATAAATACCGCGGGGGGTATGCATGAATTTCTGCGTGGTGACCCGGGAAATCGTCGACTCGTGCATGCCCACGGCTTCGGCGATGTCATGCAGGACCAGCGGCTTCATCGCTTCATCGCCATATTCCAGGAAACCGCGCTGGTGCTCGACGATCTGGGTGGCGACCTTCATCAGGGTTTCGTTGCGGCTCTGCAGGCTCTTGATGAACCAGCGGGCTTCCTGCAACTGGTTGCGCATGAAGGTGTTGTCGGCGCTGGTATCGGCACGGCGGACAAAACCGGCGTACTGCGGATTGACCCGCAGGCGTGGCACCGACTCCTGGTTCAGTTCCACCAGCCAGCGCTCGTTGTCCTTGCGCACGATGACGTCGGGCACCACGTATTCGGCTTCGGTGGACTCGATCTGCGAGCCCGGGCGCGGGTTGAGGCTCTGCACCAGCTCGATGACCTGGCGCAGCTCGTCTTCCTTGAGCTTCATGCGGCGCATCAGCTGGCTGTAGTCGCGGCTGCCCAGCAGGTCGATGTAGTCGCTGACCAGGCGTTGCGCTTCGCTCAGCCACGGGGTCTTGGCCGGCAGCTGGCGCAATTGCAGCAGCAGGCATTCGCCGAGGTTGCGCGCGCCGATGCCGGCCGGTTCGAACTGCTGGATGCGGTGCAGGACGGCTTCGATCTCGTCGAGCTCGATGTCCAGTTCCGGATCGAAGGCGTCGAGGATTTCCTCGAGGGTCTCGTCCAGGTAGCCCTGATTGTTGATGCAGTCGATCAGGGTCACGGCGATCAGCCGGTCGGTGTCGGACATCGGGGCCAGGTTCAGCTGCCACAGCAGGTGGCTTTGCAGGCTTTCCCCGGCGGATGTACGGGTGGTGAAGTCCCACTCGTCGTCATCGTTGCTGGGCAGGCTGCTGGCGCTGGTCTGGTAGACGTCTTCCCAGGCGGTGTCGACCGGGAGTTCGTTGGGAATGCGTTCGTTCCAGTCGCCTTCCTCGAGGTTGTCGACCGTGGGCGCGGTTTCCTGGTAGGAGGGTTCCTGGACGTCGGTGTTGGGTTTTTGCTCGGCGTTGTCGGCCAGTGGATCGGCATTATCGAAGTCGTCGCCTTCTTCCTGGCGTTCGAGCATCGGATTGGATTCCAGGGCCTCCTGGATTTCCTGCTGAAGGTCCAGGGTCGACAATTGGAGCAGGCGGATGGCCTGTTGCAGCTGCGGTGTCATCGTCAGCTGCTGGCCCATTCTCAGGACTAGCGATGGTTTCATGGCAGGGGCTTAACACCTTATTTGCCGGCGCGCATGCGCCATCCACTACAGGGCGCCGAAGCGCCAAACATAAGCAAATTATATGCCTGAAACCGGAGTGTTTGCCTAGAGCGCTGTAACAATAAAAGCATGTGACGCTTTATCGAACATTCCGGCGCTCAGGCGGGTAGTCAAACACCGTCGGGCTTACAGGCGGAACTCATGGCCCAGATAGACTTCCTTGACCAGCTCGTTGGCCAGGATGGTGGCCGAATCGCCTTCGGCGATCAGTTGCCCATCATTGACGATATAAGCGGTTTCGCAGATGTCCAGGGTCTCGCGGACGTTGTGGTCGGTGATCAGTACACCGATGCCCTTGGCCTTGAGGTGATGGATGATCTGCTTGATGTCGCCCACGGAAATCGGGTCGACGCCGGCGAACGGTTCGTCCAGCAGTATGAACTTGGGCGCGGTGGCCAGGGCGCGGGCGATTTCCACCCGGCGGCGTTCACCACCGGACAGGCTCATGCCGAGGTTGTCACGGATATGGCTGATGTGGAACTCCTGCAGCAGGCTTTCCAGTTCCTTGCGCCGGGCGGCCTTGTCGAGTTCCTTGCGGGTCTCGAGGATCGCCATGATGTTGTCGGCCACCGAGAGCTTGCGGAAGATCGAGGCTTCCTGGGGCAGGTAGCCGATACCCGCGCGCGCGCGGCCGTGCATCGGCTGGTGGCTGACGTCCTGGTCGTCGATCAGCACGCGACCCTGGTCGGCCTGGACCAGGCCGACGATCATGTAGAAGCAGGTGGTCTTGCCGGCACCGTTGGGGCCGAGCAGGCCGACAATCTGGCCGCTTTCGATCGACAGGCTGACGTCACGCACCACCTGGCGACTCTTGTAGGCTTTGGCCAGATGCTGAGCTTTCAAAATTGCCATTACTGGGCCTTTTGCTCGTCAGTTTTCTTTTTCGGTTGGATAACCATGTCGATGCGCTGGCGTGGCGTGGTGATCGGCGTGCCATTGGCGCGACCGGCGGTAGCCACCTGCTTCACCGTGTCGTAGACGATCTTCTCGCCTTCGGTGGTGTTGCCATCGTTGATCACCTTGGCCTGGTCGATCAGGACGATGCGGTTCTGTTGCGCATGGTACTGGATGGTCTTGCCGTAGCCCTTGACCGGCTGCGGGTCGGTGGCTTTCTGCCGCTGTTCGAAGTAGGCCAGGTTGCCCACGGAAGTCACCACGTCGATGGCGCCGTCCTTGGTGCGGGTGAGCGTCACGGTATTACCCTTAACGATCATCGAACCCTGAGTGATGATGACGTCGCCCTTGTAGGTGGCGATGCCTTGCTTGTCATCCAGTTGAGCGTCGTCAGCTTGAATGCGGATGGGCTGCTCGCTGTCGTTCGGCAGAGCCCAGGCGCTCACGCTTCCCAGTGCTGCGCCCAGGCTGAGCAAAATCGGGAGGGTTTTAACGAGACTCATACTGTCCTCTTACGTTCGATAGCAGGTGCATCCTGCTTTCTTCCAAATAGGCTTTCATGCCTGTGCCCGTGGTCACGCCGTTGGGGCCGTCGATTCTAACGGCTTGCTCGGTCTGCGCATATTGCTTCTGCGGGAATACTGTCATTCGGCTACTGGTGATGACGATATTGCGTTGCTTCTCATCGGTGCGCGCGATGCGTACCGAGTCGATCAGTTCGACCTGGGTGCCGTCCGGATTGACCTCGGCGCGTTCGCTCTGGACGTGCCAGGGGAAGGCCGTGCCGCGATAGAGTTGCAGGTCGGGCTTGGTCACCAGGGTCACATCGGACACCTTGAGGTGCTCGACCTTGTCGCCGGTCATGTCGTACTGCACCTTGCCGTCGGGCATGTACTGGACGCTGTGGGCGTTGATCGCATAGTAGTCGACGAGCGTGCTGTCGACTGGCGCGGCCGTCTGCTCCAGGAAGCGTTCCGGGCTGATGTTCCAGTAGCCAACAGCCGCGAACAGGGCGGCAATAACTGCGAACAGCACAATATTGCGAATTTTCTTGCTCAGCATAAATAGCTCTACAGGTAGGCGGCGTGGGCCGCTTCAAGGCTGTCCTGGGCACGCAGGATCAACTCGCAGAATTCGCGGGCGGCACCTTCGCCGCCACGGGCCTGGGTGACACCGTGCGCGTGCTCGCGGACAAAACCCGCGGCGTTGGCCACGGCCATGCCCAGCCCGACGCGACGGATCACCGGCAGGTCCGGCAGGTCGTCGCCCAGATAGGCAACCTGTTCATAGCTTAGGCCGAGTTCGGCCAGCAGGGCGTCAAGCACCACCAGTTTGTCTTCACGACCCTGGAACACGTGCGGGATACCGAGGTTCTTCGCGCGCCGCTCGACCAGCGTGGTCTTGCGGCCGCTGATGATAGCGGTTTGCACGCCCGCGGCCATCAGCATCTTGATGCCCTGGCCGTCCAGGGTGCTGAACGACTTGAATTCGGTGCCGTCCTCGAGGAAGTACAGGCGACCGTCGGTCAGTACGCCGTCGACGTCGAAGACCGCCAGCTTGATGTGCTTGCCGCGTTGCAGCAGATCGGTGCTCATTTACATCACTCCCGCGCGCAGCAAGTCGTGCATGTTCAAGGCGCCCACCGGGCGATCCTCGTCATCGACCACCACCAGTGCGCTGATTTTATGGTCTTCCATGATCTTCAGGGCTTCGGCGGCGAGCATCTCGGCCCGCGCGGTCTTGCCGTGGGGGGTCATGACGTCCTCGATCAGGGCGCTGTGGATATCGATGGTGCGATCCAGGGTGCGGCGCAGATCGCCATCGGTAAAGATCCCGGCGAGGCGGCCATCGGCATCGACGATCACGGTCATGCCCAGGCCTTTGCGAGTCATTTCCATTAGTGCGTTTTTTAACAGCGTGCCGCGCAATACCTGCGGCAGCTCGTCGCCGGCATGCATGACGTTTTCCACTTTCAGCAACAGGCGGCGGCCGAGGGCGCCACCCGGATGGGAAAAGGCGAAGTCTTCGGCGGTGAAGCCACGGGCTTCCAGCAGGGCGACGGCGAGGGCATCGCCCATCACCAGCGCGGCGGTGGTCGAGGAGGTGGGCGCCAGGTTCAGCGGGCAGGCCTCGTGCTCGACATGCACGTTCAGGTTGACCTCGGCGGCCTTGGCCAGCGGCGAATCCGGGTTGCCGGTCAGGCTGATCAACTGGATGCCCAGACGCTTGATCAGCGGCAGCAGGGTAACGATTTCCGCGGTCGAGCCGGAATTGGACAGCGCCAGGATGATGTCGTCCCGGGTGATCATGCCCATGTCGCCGTGGCTGGCTTCCGCCGGATGGACAAAAAAAGCCGTGGTGCCGGTGCTGGCCAGGGTCGCGGCGATCTTGTTGCCGATATGCCCGGACTTGCCCATGCCGACCACGACCACGCGGCCTTTGCTGGCCAGAATCATCTCGCAAGCGCGTACGAAATCTGCGTCGATATGGGCCAACAAGCCTTCTACGGCTTCTACTTCGAGGCGGATGGTGCGTTGTGCCGATTGAATCAGGTCGCTGGATTGGCTCATGTCAGAAATCGTATTAGCCTGATGAAAAGGCGCGATTATAGCGGCAATGAACGATTCCCTCACGCTTGATCGTTGCGCTTTGCTTATTGAGTGTAGGACCCTGCCGTCAGTTTTCACCCCGCAGTGTGTCAAAACGGGCTGTACCTATCCTGAACAAGCACGGCTTCGGCCTTGGGCGCCTCGTATCAGCAATGATATAGTTCGCGACCAGTTCGGCCCGCTCAGGAAGTGCGCGCCTCTTTTACAGAGGCCTGGTGTCCGAGTCAGAGGCTGCATCGCAAGGAGTTTAGATGAGCGCCGATAACGCCTACGCGGTCGAGCTGAAGGGTGTCACCTTCAAGCGCGGCGCGCGCAGCATCTTCAATAATGTCGATATTCGCATTCCGCGGGGCAAGGTCACCGGCATCATGGGGCCCTCCGGATGCGGCAAGACCACCCTGTTGCGGCTGATGGGTGCCCAGTTGCGTCCGAGCAGCGGCGAGGTGTGGGTCAACGGTCAGAATCTTCCGACGTTATCCCGTGGCGATCTGTTCGACGCCCGCAAGCACATGGGCGTCCTGTTCCAGAGCGGCGCGCTGTTCACCGATCTCGATGTCTTCGAAAACGTCGCCTTTCCGCTGCGGGTCCACACCGAGCTGCCGGAAGAGATGATCCGCGATATCGTCCTGCTCAAACTGCAGGCGGTCGGCCTGCGCGGTGCGGTCGACCTGATGCCGGACGAGCTGTCCGGCGGCATGAAGCGTCGCGTGGCGCTGGCGCGGGCGATTGCCCTCGACCCGCAGATCCTCATGTACGACGAGCCTTTCGTGGGACAGGACCCGATCGCCATGGGCGTGCTGGTGCGCCTGATCCGCCTGCTCAACGATGCGCTGGGGATTACCAGTATCGTGGTGTCCCATGACCTGGCGGAAACCGCGAGCATCGCCGACTACCTCTATGTGGTAGGCGACGGGCAGGTGCTGGGGCAGGGCACGCCCGAAGAGCTGATGAACGCCGACAACCCGCGTATCCGCCAGTTCATGACCGGCGATCCGGACGGGCCCGTGCCGTTCCATTATCCGGCGTCGGATTACCGCGCAGACCTGTTGGGGAAGCGCTGATGCGCAAGAAATCATTAATCGAGAGAATTCGCCTGTTCGGGCGCTCGGGCATCGATGTGCTCGCGGTGCTCGGGCGTTCGACGCTGTTCCTGTTCCATGTGCTGTTCGGTCGTGGCGGGATCGGCGGAGGTTTCGGCCTGCTGGTCAGGCAACTGCACTCCGTGGGGGTGATGTCCCTGGTGATCATCGTCGTGTCCGGGGTGTTCATCGGCATGGTGCTGGCGCTGCAGGGCTTCAATATCCTTTCCAGCTATGGCTCCGAACAGGCGGTGGGGCAGATGGTCGCCCTGACGTTGCTGCGCGAGCTGGGGCCGGTGGTGACCGCCCTGCTGTTCGCCGGTCGCGCCGGTTCGGCGCTGACCGCGGAAATCGGCAACATGAAATCCACCGAGCAGCTTTCCAGCCTGGAGATGATCGGCGTTGATCCACTCAAGTATATTGTCGCGCCACGGCTGTGGGCCGGCTTCATTTCCCTTCCGCTGCTGGCGATGATCTTCAGTGTGGTCGGGATCTGGGGCGGCTCGTGGGTGGCGGTGGACTGGCTGGGTGTCTACGACGGCTCGTACTGGGCCAATATGCAGAACAGCGTGACCTTCAGCGGTGACGTGCTGAACGGGATTATCAAAAGTATCGTGTTCGCCTTCGTGGTGACCTGGATTGCCGTGTTTCAAGGCTACGACTGTGAACCCACTTCGGAAGGGATCAGCCGTGCCACGACCAAGACCGTGGTCTATGCCTCGCTGGCAGTCCTCGGCCTGGACTTTATTCTGACCGCCTTGATGTTTGGAGATTTCTGATGCAAAACCGCACCCTGGAAATCGGTGTCGGCCTTTTCTTGCTGGCTGGCATCCTGGCTTTGCTGTTGCTGGCATTGCGGGTCAGTGGACTGTCCCCGACGGCGAATACCGAAACCTATAAACTTTACGCCTACTTCGACAATATCGCCGGTTTGACTGTCAGAGCTAAAGTGACCATGGCCGGCGTAACCATCGGCAAGGTCACGGCGATCGATCTGGACCGCGACAGTTTCACCGGCCGGGTGACCATGCAAGTCGAAAAACGCGTGAACAACCTGCCGACTGACTCCACCGCGTCTATCCTCACCGCGGGCTTGCTCGGTGAGAAGTACATCGGTATCAGCGTTGGCGGGGAAGACACCCTGCTCAAGGATGGTGGAACCATCCATGACACCCAGTCGTCGCTGGTACTGGAAGATCTGATCGGTAAATTCCTGCTCAATACCGTTAATAAAGACGCCAAATGAGGAGTTTTTCCATGATCTCTACCTTGCGCCGTAGCCTTCTGGTGTTGCTCGCGGCGCTGCCGCTGATGGGCAATGCCGTGGCGGCGCCTTCTGCCCACGACCTGGTGCAGGACACCACCAACCGCATGTTGGCCGACCTGTCGGCGAACAAGGAAAAGTACAAGCAGAACCCGTCGGACTTCTACAACTCGCTGAACAGCATCGTCGGTCCGGTGGTGGATGCCGAAGGTATTTCCAAGAGCATCATGACGGTCAAGTACTCGCGCAAGGCCACGCCCGAGCAGATGACCCGCTTCCAGGAAAACTTCAAGCGCGGGCTGTTCCAGTTCTACGGCAATGCCTTGCTCGAATACAACAACCAGGGCATCACCGTCGATGCGCCGAAGGATGAGTCGGGCGACCGCACCAGCGTCGGCATGACCGTCAAGGGCAACAACGGCGCGGTCTACCCGGTGTCCTACACCCTTGAGAAGATCAACGGTGAGTGGAAGCTGCGCAACGTGATCATCAACGGCATCAACATCGGCAAGCTGTTCCGTGACCAGTTCGCCGATGCCATGCAGCGCAACGGCAACAACCTGGACAAGACCATCGACGGCTGGGCGGGTGAAGTGGAGAAGGCCAAGGCCGAATCCGAGAAGAACCCGCAGAAGGATAGCGGCGGTGAGTGAAGCAAGCGTTCGCCTCGGCGAGCCGGGTGAATTGCACCTGGAGGGTGTGCTCGACTACAGCACCGGCCCGGCCTTGCGCAAGCAGGGCCAGGCGCTGATCAAGGCCAGCGAGGCGCTGGCCCTGGTGGTCGACTGTTCGGCCGTGAAGAAATCCAGCAGCGTCGGCCTGGCCCTGCTGCTGGCGTTCATGCGGGACGCGGCGCAGGATGGCAAGTCGTTGAGCATCCGGGCGATGCCCCTGGACATGCGCGAAATCGCCGAAGTTTCCGAGTTGACGGAGCTGTTGGCCGTCCATTGATTGCCACAAACAGACAAGCCCCCGTCAGAGTCCTGCAATGCGGGGTTCGCAGGCGCGGGGCTTTTTTGTATGATGGCCGACCCGCGCGCGTTGGGCGCCGATCGAGGTTGAGCATGCAGGCCACCGAAGTAAAGAGTTTCCTTGAAGAAAAACTGTCGGACTCTCTTCCACACATACAGGTTGAAGTTGAGGGCGAAGGCTGCAACTTTCAGCTGAATCTGATCAGCGACGAACTGGCGGCCCTGAGCCCGGTGAAGCGTCAGCAGAGCGTCTATGCCCATTTGAACCCGTGGATCGCCGATGGCAGCATCCATGCGGTCACTATGAAATTTTTCAGCCGCGCGGCCTGGGCCGAGCGCACCTGAGCCTGAACTGGCGTCGAGATTCCTATGGATAAACTGATTATTACTGGCGGCGTTCGTCTTGATGGCGAAATCCGCATCTCCGGGGCAAAGAACTCTGCCCTGCCGATCCTGGCCGCCACCCTGCTGTGCGATGGCCCGGTCACCGTGGCCAACCTGCCGCACCTGCACGACATCACCACCATGATCGAGCTGTTCGGGCGCATGGGCATCGAGCCTGTGATCGACGAAAAGCTCTCCGTGGAAATCGATCCGCGCACCATCAAGACCCTGATCGCACCGTACGAGCTGGTGAAAACCATGCGTGCGTCGATCCTGGTGCTGGGCCCGATGGTTGCCCGTTTCGGCGAAGCCGAAGTCGCCCTGCCTGGCGGTTGCGCCATCGGCTCGCGTCCGGTCGACCTGCACATCCGTGGCCTTGAAGCCATGGGCGCGGTGATCGACGTCGAAGGCGGCTACATCAAGGCCAAGGCGCCGGAAGGCGGCCTGCGCGGGGCGAACTTCTTCTTCGATACCGTCTCCGTGACCGGTACCGAGAACATCATGATGGCCGCGGCCCTGGCCCGTGGTCGCAGCGTGCTGCAGAACGCCGCGCGCGAACCGGAAGTGGTCGACCTGGCGAACTTCCTGATCGCCATGGGCGCGAAGATCTCCGGCGCCGGTTCCGACACCATCACCATCGATGGCGTCGAGCGCCTGCATTCGGCGACCTACAAGGTCATGCCGGACCGTATCGAAACCGGCACCTACCTGGTGGCGGCTGCCGTCACCGGCGGCCGGGTCAAGGTCAAGGATACCGATCCGACCATCCTTGAAGCGGTCCTGGAAAAGCTCAAGGAATCCGGCGCGGTGATCACCACCGGCGAAGACTGGATCGAGCTGAACATGCATGGCAAGCGGCCCAAGGCGGTCAACGTGCGCACCGCGCCGTACCCCGCGTTCCCGACCGACATGCAGGCCCAGTTCATCTCCCTCAACGCCATTGCCGAAGGCACTGGCGCGGTGATCGAGACCATCTTCGAAAACCGTTTCATGCACGTGTACGAGCTGCACCGCATGGGCGCCAAGATCCAGGTCGAAGGCAATACCGCGATCGTCACCGGCACCGAGACCCTCAAGGGCGCTCCGGTCATGGCCACCGACCTGCGGGCTTCGGCCAGCCTGGTGATTTCGGCGCTGGCCGCCGAAGGCGACACGCTGATCGACCGCATCTACCATATCGACCGTGGCTACGAGTGCATCGAAGAGAAGCTGCAGATGCTCGGTGCCAAGATCCGCCGCGTTCCGGGCTAGTGTCTGGGGGCCGGCTTGCTGGCGGTAGCGTTGTGTCAGGCAGCTGAGAGGTTGACTGACCGATTGCAATCGCCAGCAAGCCGGTTCCTACAAGGGACGCCGGTCTGTCTGTTAGAGTATTGCAATATCCTGAATTGAAGGACCTAGGTTTTCCCATGCTGACCATTGCACTGTCCAAGGGCCGCATCCTCGACGATACCCTGCCGCTGCTCGCCGAAGCGGGTATCGTGCCGACCGAGAATCCGGACAAGAGCCGCAAGCTGATCATTCCGACGACCCAGGCCGACGTGCGCTTGCTGATCGTTCGCGCGACCGATGTGCCGACCTATGTCGAGCATGGTGCCGCCGATCTCGGTGTCGCCGGCAAGGATGTGCTGATGGAATACGGTGGCCAGGGCCTGTACGAGCCGCTGGACCTGCAGATCGCCCAATGCAAGCTGATGACCGCCGGTGCCATCGGCGCGGTGGAGCCCAAGGGCCGGCTGCGCGTGGCGACCAAGTTCGTCAATGTCGCCAAGCGCTACTACGCCGAGCAGGGCCGTCAGGTCGATATCATCAAGCTGTACGGTTCGATGGAGCTGGCGCCGCTGATCGGCCTGGCCGACAAGATCATCGACGTCGTCGACACCGGCAACACCCTGCGGGCCAACGGCCTGGAGCCCCAGGAACTGATCGCGACCATCAGTTCGCGCCTAGTGGTGAACAAGGCGTCGATGAAAATGCAGCACGCCCGCATCCAGTCCCTGATCGACACCCTGCGCAAGGCAGTGGAGTCGCGACACCGCTGCTGATTCACATGCGCGGCCTTGAGCCGCGCCCATCTATCCGTGTCATAGCCAGAATTCTCAGGTGCCCACGCGGATGGCTTGGTAGTCTTGCGGCGCCTGAGATTTGCTGTTCCCAAGCATTCGCCAATTATTGAGGCCCTCGCTATGACTACGTCTACCGCTATTCGCCGACTCAACGCTGCCGACCCGGATTTCGCCCATCATCTGGATCATCTGCTGAGCTGGGAAAGTGTGTCCGACGACTCGGTCAACCAGCGGGTGCTGGATATCATCAAGGCCGTGCGCGAGCGCGGCGATGCCGCCGTGGTCGAGTTCACCCAGCGTTTCGACGGCCTGGAAGTCGCCTCGATGGCCGACCTGATCCTGCCGCGCGAGCGCCTCGAACTGGCCCTGACCCGGATCACCGTGCCCCAGCGCGAGGCGCTGGAAAAGGCCGCCGAGCGTGTGCGCAGCTACCACGAGAAGCAGAAGCAGGATTCCTGGAGCTACACCGAAGCTGATGGCACCGTGCTCGGCCAGAAGGTCACGCCCCTGGACCGCGCCGGTCTCTATGTCCCCGGCGGCAAGGCGTCCTACCCGTCATCGGTACTGATGAACGCGATCCCGGCCAAGGTGGCCGGTGTCACCGAAGTGGTGATGGTGGTGCCGACCCCACGCGGCGAGATCAACGAACTGGTGCTGGCCGCGGCCTGCGTCGCCGGCGTCGACCGCGTCTTCACCATCGGTGGCGCGCAAGCGGTCGCCGCCCTGGCCTATGGCACGGAAAGCGTGCCGAAGGTCGACAAGGTCGTCGGTCCGGGCAACATCTACGTGGCGACCGCCAAGCGCCATGTGTTCGGCCAGGTCGGCATCGACATGATCGCCGGCCCGTCGGAAATCCTCGTGGTCTGCGACGGCCAGACCGATCCGGACTGGATCGCCATGGACCTGTTCTCCCAGGCCGAGCACGACGAAGACGCCCAGGCGATCCTGGTCAGCCCGGATGCCGCGTTCCTCGACCAGGTGGCGGCGAGCATCGCCAGGCTGCTGCCGACCATGGAGCGCGCCGCCATCATCGAAACCTCGATCAACGGCCGCGGTGCACTGATCCAGGTGCGCGACATGCAGCAGGCCATCGACGTGGTCAACCGCATCGCGCCGGAGCACCTGGAGCTGTCGGTCGCCGACCCGCAGGCCTGGCTGCCGCAGATCCGCCACGCCGGTGCGATTTTCATGGGCCGCCACACCAGCGAGGCGCTGGGCGATTATTGCGCCGGTCCCAACCACGTCCTGCCGACGTCGGGCACCGCCCGCTTCTCGTCGCCGCTGGGGGTGTATGACTTCCAGAAGCGTTCTTCGATCATCTTCTGCTCCGAGCAGGGCGCGTCCGAACTGGGCAAGACCGCCTCGGTGCTGGCCCGTGGCGAGTCCTTGACCGCCCACGCCCGCAGCGCGGAATACCGGATCGTCGCCGATGACAACAAACAGGGGAAACAGGCATGAGCAAGTTCTGGAGTAAATTCGTCAAGGACCTGGTGCCCTATGTGCCGGGCGAGCAACCGAAGCTGACCCGGCTGGTCAAGCTCAACACCAATGAAAACCCCTACGGCCCGTCACCGAGGGCCCTGGCGGCGATGAAGGCCGAGGTCAACGACAACCTGCGCCTGTACCCGGACCCCAACGGTGACCTGCTCAAGCACGCCGTGGCCGAGTACTACGGGGTGCAGACCAACCAGGTGTTCCTCGGCAACGGTTCCGACGAGGTCCTGGCGCACATTTTCCACGGCCTGTTCCAGCAGGATAAGCCGCTGCTGTTCCCGGATATCAGCTACAGCTTCTATCCGGTCTATTGCGGCCTGTACGGCATCGACTTCGCCGCGCTGCCGCTGGACGAGCAGTTCCAGATCCGCGTCGCCGATTATGCCCGGCCCAATGGCGGGATCATCTTCCCCAACCCGAATGCGCCCACCGGCTGCCTGCTGGCACTGGAGGCGGTCGAGCAGATCCTCAAGGCCAGCCCCGATTCGGTGGTGGTGGTCGACGAGGCCTACATCGACTTCGGCGGCGAGACGGCCATCGGCCTGATCGACCGTTACCCGAACCTGCTGGTGACCCAGACCCTGTCCAAGTCACGCTCCCTGGCGGGCCTGCGGGTCGGTCTGGCGGTGGGGCATCCGGACCTGGTGGAAGCCCTGGAGCGGATCAAGAACAGCTTCAACTCCTATCCGCTGGACCGCATGGCGATTGCCGGCGCGGCGGCGGCGTTCGAAGACCGGGAGTATTTCCAGCAGACCTGCAACAAGGTCATCGAAAGCCGCGAGTGGCTGGTGGCGCAGTTGCAGGCCAAGGGCTTCGAGGTGCTGCCGTCGGCGGCGAACTTCATCTTCGCCCGGCACCCGCGGCACGACGCGGCGGCACTGGCGGCCAAGGTGCGTGAGCAGGGGGTGATCGTTCGTCACTTCAAGCAGGAGCGCATCGCGCAGTTCCTGCGGATCACCATCGGTGCGCCGGAGCAGAACCAGGCGCTGATCGATGCGTTGGGCGATCTCTGACAGCTTGACCCTGTAGGAGCCGGCTTGCCGCCGCTAGCGCCGGCAAGCCGGCTCCTACGCCGTACGTGGGAACGACAGCAACTCAGTTCTCTTCTTCCTGCGGTGGCGTCTGCTGTGGCGGACGCAGGCCGATTTCAGCCATCAGCTTGAGCTCCTTGCCGTTGCGCAGGACCTGGATCGCCACTTTGTCGGTCGGTTTGATCCGCGCCACCTGGTTCATCGAACGACGTCCGTCATTGGCCGGCTCGCCGTTGATGCTCAGGATCACGTCCCCCAGCTGCAGGCCGGCCTTCTGTGCCGGACCGTCACGGAAAATCCCCGCCACCACGATCCCCGGGCGTCCGCTCAAGCCGAACGACTCGGCCAGTTCCTGGGTCAGGGGCTGCACTTCGATACCCAGCCAGCCACGGATCACCTGGCCGTGCTCGATGATCGCCTTCATCACCTCGACCGCCAGATTGATCGGAATCGCGAAGCCGATGCCTTGTGAGCCGCCGGATTTGGAGAAGATCGCGGTGTTGATCCCGGTCAGGTTGCCGTTGGCGTCCACCAGCGCGCCGCCGGAGTTGCCGGGGTTGATGGCGGCGTCGGTCTGGATGAAGTCTTCGTAGTTGTTCAGGCCCAGCTGGTTGCGGCCGGTGGCGCTGATGATGCCCATGGTGGTGGTCTGGCCGACCCCGAACGGGTTGCCGATGGCCAGGGCGATATCGCCGATGCGGATCTTGTCCGAGCGGCCGATGGTGATCGAGGGCAGGTTCGGCAGGTCGATCTTGAGTACCGCGAGGTCGGTCTCCGGGTCGCTGCCGATCACCCGCGCCAGGGTCTCGCGACCGTCCTTGAGGGCCACGACTATCTGGTCGGCGCCGGCGGTCACGTGGTTGTTGGTCAGCAGGTAGCCGGTCGAACTCATGATCACCGCCGAGCCCAGGCTCGACTCCATGCGTTTCTGCTTGGGCAGGTTATCGCCGAAAAAACGCCGGAACTGCGGGTCCTCGAACAGCGGATGGCTGTTCTTGTTGACCATTTTCGTGGTGTACAGGTTGGCGACCGCCGGGGCGGCGAGGTCGACGGCGTCGGCATAGGACACCGGGCCCTGCTGGATGGTCGCGGTCTGCGGGGCTTGCTGCAGGTTCACATCCAGGTTCGGCAGCCCGACCCACTCTGGGTAACGCTGAATAATCAACAAAGCGATCAGCACGCCAGCCAGCAGCGGCCAGCCAAAAAAACGCAGAGCCTTGAGCATTGAGCAAGTCCTGGGAGGTTGCAGGCCATGTCGGACGGCCCATAATGTCGCGCATTATACGAGGCTGCGAGCGCCTCTGAACGGGATATTCAGGAGTTTTTATGGCCGTTGCATTAAGTACCCTGGTGGAGGAGGCGGACCGCTTCCTCGGCAGTTCGCGAATTGCCGACTATTGCCCCAATGGCCTGCAGGTCGAAGGTCGGCCACAGGTCACGCGCATCGTCAGTGGCGTCACCGCCAGCCAGGCGTTGCTCGACGCGGCGGTCGAGGCCGGAGCCGACCTGATCCTGGTGCATCATGGTTATTTCTGGAAGGGCGAGGACCCCTGTGTGGTGGGCATGAAGCAGCGTCGGCTGAAAACCCTGCTCAAGCACGACATCAGTCTGCTGGCCTACCACCTGCCGCTGGACCTGCATCCGGAGGTGGGCAACAACGTGCAACTGGCCCGGCAGCTGGATATCACCGTCGAAGGCCCGCTGGATCCCGAGAACCCGAAAATCGTCGGCCTGGTGGGTTCGCTCGGCGAACCGATGACCCCGCGGGATTTTGCCCGCAAGGTCCAGGATGCCCTGGGGCGCGAGCCGTTGCTGATCGAAGGCAGCGAGATGATCCGGCGGGTCGGCTGGTGCACCGGTGGCGGCCAGGGCTATATCGACCAGGCGGTACTGGCTGGGGTCGACCTGTACCTGAGCGGCGAGGCGTCCGAGCCGACGTTCCACAGCGCCCGGGAAAACGACATCAGCTTTATCGCCGCCGGTCACCATGCCACCGAACGTTATGGCGTGCAGGCCCTGGGCGACTACCTGGCCCGGCGGTTTGCCCTGGAACACCTGTTCATCGATTGCCCGAATCCGATCTGAACCTGTGGGAGCGGAGCTGATCTGGCCAAACACTGCGGTATATTCTTATACCGTTTCGATCTAGCTGGCCACCTCAATAGAATAGGTCGCTGTGCTAGCATGCCTCGCTCGAACACGGCCCGCTGGCCGTCCATAAGAACGCTTTTCGTGAGTAGCCATGGTCGACAAACTGACGCATCTGAAACAGCTGGAGGCGGAAAGCATCCATATCATCCGCGAGGTGGCCGCCGAGTTCGATAACCCGGTGATGCTGTACTCCATCGGTAAAGACTCCGCCGTGATGCTGCACCTGGCGCGCAAGGCGTTTTTCCCGGGCAAGCTGCCGTTTCCGGTGATGCATGTCGACACCCGCTGGAAATTCCAGGAGATGTACGCGTTCCGCGACAAGATGGTCGCCGAGCTGGGCCTGGACCTGATCACTCATGTGAATCCGGACGGCGTGGCGCAAGGCATCAACCCCTTCACCCACGGCAGCGCCAAGCACACCGATATCATGAAGACCGAGGGCCTCAAGCAGGCCCTGGACAAGCATGGCTTCGACGCGGCCTTCGGCGGCGCGCGGCGTGACGAAGAGAAGTCCCGCGCCAAGGAGCGCGTGTATTCCTTCCGCGACAGCAAGCACCGCTGGGACCCGAAGAACCAGCGCCCGGAGCTGTGGAACGTCTACAACGGCAAGGTCAACAAGGGCGAGTCGATCCGCGTCTTCCCGCTGTCGAACTGGACCGAACTGGACATCTGGCAGTACATCTACCTCGAAGGCATCCCGATCGTGCCGCTGTACTTCGCCGCCGAGCGTGAAGTCATCGAGAAGAACGGCACCCTGATCATGATCGACGACGAGCGGATCCTCGAGCACCTGTCCGACGAGGACAAGGCGCGTATCGTCAAGAAGAAGGTGCGTTTCCGTACCCTTGGCTGCTACCCGTTGACGGGCGCGGTGGAGTCCGAGGCTGAAACCCTCACGGACATCATTCAGGAAATGCTCCTGACGCGTACTTCCGAACGCCAGGGCCGGGTCATCGATCACGATGGCGCAGGTTCCATGGAAGACAAGAAACGTCAGGGCTATTTCTAAACAGGGTCTAAGCATGTCGCATCAATCTGATTTGATCAGCGAGGACATCCTCGCCTACCTGGGCCAGCACGAGCGTAAAGAACTGCTGCGTTTCCTGACCTGCGGTAACGTCGACGACGGCAAGAGCACCCTGATCGGGCGCCTGCTGCACGACTCCAAGATGATCTACGAAGACCATCTGGAAGCCATCACCCGCGATTCGAAGAAAGTCGGTACCACCGGTGACGATATCGACCTGGCGCTGCTGGTCGACGGCCTGCAGGCCGAGCGCGAGCAGGGCATCACCATCGATGTCGCCTACCGCTATTTCTCCACCGCCAAGCGCAAGTTCATCATCGCCGACACCCCCGGCCATGAGCAGTACACCCGCAACATGGCCACCGGTGCGTCCACCTGTGACCTGGCGATCATCCTGGTAGACGCCCGCTACGGCGTGCAGACCCAGACCCGTCGCCACAGCTTTATCGCCTCCCTGCTGGGCATCAAGCACATCGTCGTCGCCATCAACAAGATGGACCTCAAGGACTTCGACCAGGGCGTGTTCGAGTCGATCAAGGCCGACTACCTGAAGTTCGCCGAAGGCCTGAAGATGAAGCCGTCGAGCATGCACTTCGTGCCGATGTCGGCCCTCAAGGGCGACAACGTGGTGAACAAGAGCGAACGTTCGCCGTGGTACACCGGCCAGTCGCTGATGGAAATCCTCGAAACCGTGGAAGTGGCGGGCGACCGCAACTTCACCGACCTGCGTTTCCCGGTGCAGTACGTCAACCGGCCGAACCTGAACTTCCGCGGTTTCGCCGGCACCCTGGCCAGCGGCATCGTCAAGAAGGGCGACGACGTGGTCGTGCTGCCTTCGGGCAAGAGCAGCCGGGTCAAGTCCATCGTCACCTTCGAGGGTGAACTGGAGCACGCCGGCCCGGGCCAGGCCGTGACCCTGACCATGGAAGACGAGATCGATATCTCCCGTGGCGACCTGCTGGTGCATGCCGACAATGTGCCGCCGGTGACCGACAGCTTCGAGGCCATGCTGGTCTGGATGGCCGAGGAACCGATGCTGCCGGGCAAGAAATATGACATCAAGCGCGCGACCAGCTACGTGCCGGGGTCGATTGCCAGCATCGTCAACAAGGTCGATGTGAACACCCTCGAGGAAGGCCCGGCCAGTGCCTTGCAACTGAACGAGATCGGCAAGGTCAGGATCGCCCTGGACGCGCCGATTGCCCTGGATGGCTACGACAGCAACCGCACCACGGGCGCGTTCATCATCATCGATCGCCTGACCAACGGCACCGTCGGCGCCGGCATGATCGTCGCCCAGCCGCTGGCTCATGGCAGCGCCACGCACCATGGCAAGCTGGCCCATGTCGCCACCGAGGAACGTGCCCAGCGCTTCGGCCAGCAGCCGGCGACCGTGCTGTTCACCGGCCTGTCGGGCGCGGGCAAGAGCACCCTGGCGTATGCCGTGGAGCGCAAGCTGTTCGACATGGGCCGCGCGGTATTCGTGCTGGACGGCCAGAACCTGCGTCATGACCTGAACAAGGGCCTGCCGCAGGATCGTGCCGGACGTACCGAGAACTGGCGTCGTGCCGCTCACGTGGCACGCCAGTTCAACGAAGCCGGCCTGCTGACCCTGGCCGCCTTCGTTGCGCCGGATGCCGAAGGTCGTGAACAGGCCAGGGCCCTGATCGGTGGCGAGCGCCTGCTCACCGTCTATGTCCAGGCATCGCCGCAGGCCTGCCAGGAGCGTGATCCCCAGGGCCTGTACGCGGCCGGTGGCGACAACATCCCGGGCGAGTCCTTCCCGTACGACGTGCCGCTCAATGCCGACCTGGTGGTCGATACGCAGGCGTTGTCGCTGGAAGACAGCGTGAAGCAGGTGCTGGAGCTGCTGCGCCAGCGCGGCGCGATCTAAGCTTCTGCCGCAACAGAAAGCCCGCGGCCGAGTGATCGGCCGCGGGCTTTTTTGTGTCCTGCAGATCGCTTTCGCGGATCAGCATTGTTTCGAACATGCCACGCACCCGCAGGAGCCGGCGTGCTGGCGATTCACGCGACGCGGTGTATCAGGCGCTCCGCGTTATCGTTCATCGCCAGCAAGCCGGCTCCTATAGAAGAACACTGGCGGCGCCTCAAGGCCTGGCGGGATAGTCGCGATGCATCTGTTCGAGCAGCGCGTCCTTGCTTTCCCACAGCTGGTTGATCCAGCCCTGGAACGCCACGCGGTACTCGCCGTCCTGGTCATAGTTCCTGCCGATGAACTGCGGCGGGATCTTCAGCTCTTCGAAGTGCACCACCACCTCCCGCACGTTGCCGCACAGCAGGTCCCAATATCCCGGCTTGCCGCCCGGATAGTGAATGGTCACGTTGACGATGGACTCCAGCTGTTCGCCCATGGCATCCAGTACAAAGGCGATACCGCCGGCCTTGGGTTTGAGCAGATAACGAAAGGGTGACTGCTGCTGCGCGTGCTTGCCCGGGGTGAAGCGCGTGCCTTCGGCGAAGTTGAAGATACCCACAGGGTTGTCGCGAAACTTCGCGCAGGTCTTGCGGGTGGTTTCCAGGTCCTTGCCTTTCTTTTCCGGATGCTTCTCCAGGTACGCCTTGGAGTAGCGCTTCATGAAGGGAAAACCCAGGGCCCACCAGGCCAGGCCGATCACCGGGACCCAGATCAGTTCCTGCTTGAGGAAGAACTTCAGCGGGCGGATCTTCCGGTTGAGCACGTACTGCAGGACCATGATGTCGACCCAGCTCTGGTGGTTGCTGGTCACCAGGTAGGAATGCTGGTAGTCCAGGCTCTCCAGGCCGCTGAGGTGCCAGCGGGTGTCGCGGACCAGGCGCATCCAGGCCTTGTTGTTGCTGATCCAGGCCTCATGGGTATGGTTCATCAACCAGCCGCTGAAACGCTGGGTCAGGGCAAGGGGCAGGGCCTTGAGCAGCGCCACGCAGAACAGGAACGAGCACAGCAGGAGGGTATTCAGGGCCAGCAGCAGCGAGGCGATCACGCCTCGCAGCGGGGCGGGGAGAAAGTCGAGCATCTAGATATCCACAGGTCGGTTGGCGGCTTGGATCGCGGTCAGGGCGATGGTGTAGACGATATCGTCCACCTGGGCGCCCCGCGGCAGGTCGTTGACCGGCTTGCGCAGGCCTTGCAGCATCGGCCCCAGGCTGACGCAGTCGGCGCTGCGTTGCACGGCCTTGTGGGTGGTGTTGCCGGTGTTCAGGTCGGGGAACACGAACACGGTGGCGCGACCGGCGACCTGGCTGTTGGGGGCCAGCTGCCGGGCGACGTTTTCGTTGGCGGCGGCGTCGTACTGCAACGGGCCGTCGATCAACAGGTCGCGCTGGGATTCGTGGGCCAGCAAGGTCGCTTCGCGAACCTTCTCGACTTCCTCGCCACTGGCCGATTCGCCACTGGAATAGCTGATCATCGCCACCCGCGGGGTGATGCCGAACGCCTGTGCCGAGTCGGCACTCTGCAGGGCGATTTCCGCCAGCTCGGTGGCCGACGGGTGCGGGTTCATCACGCAGTCGCCATACACCAGCACCTGCTCGGGGAACAGCATGAAGAAGACCGACGACACCAGGGTGCAGCCGGGCGCGGTCTTGATCAGTTGCAGGGCCGGACGGATGGTGTTGGCCGTGGAGTGGATCACCCCGGACACCAGGCCGTCGACCTCATCCAGGGCCAGCATCATGGTGCCGATCACCACGGTGTCCTCCAACTGCTGCTCGGCCATTGGCGTATTGAGGCTCTTGCTCTTGCGCAGGGCGACCATCGGCTCGGCATAACGCCCGCGAATCTGGTCCGGGTCGAGGATCTCCAGGCCCGGCGGCAGTTCGAACCCATGGGCCTTGGCGACCGCCTCGACGTCCGCCGGCTTGGCCAGCAGCACGCAACGGGCGATGCCCCGCGCCTGGCAGATCGCCGCGGCCTGGACCGTCAGCGGTTCGCTGCCTTCGGGCAGGACGATGCGCTTGTTGGCCTCCTGGGCCCGCTGGATCAACTGATAGCGGAACACCGCCGGGGTCAGGCGCATTTCCCGCGGAGTGCCGCAGCGCTGGTGCAACCATTGGGCATCGAGGTGGCTGGCGACGAAATCGGTGATGATTTCCGCCCGCTCGCGGTCATCGATGGGGATTTCCTTGTTCAGGCCGTTGAGCTGGTTGGCGGTGTCGTAGGAGCCGGTACTCACCGACAACACCGGCAGGCCGGCCTGCAGGGCGCCGCGACACAGCTCCATGAGACGCGGGTCGGGCTTGGTGTCGCTGGTCAGCAGCAGGCCCGCCAGGGGCACGCCGTTGAGCGCGGCCAGGCTGACGGCGAGGATGATGTCGTCGCGGTCGCCCGGCGTCACCACCAGCACGCCCGGCTTGAGCAGTTGCAGGGTGTTGAGCACGGTGCGGGCGCAGATGATGATCTTCGACATGCGCCGGGTTTCGTAGTCGCCGGCGTTGAGTACCTGGGCTCCCAGCAGTTCGGCGACGTCGCGGGTGCGCGGGGCGTTGAGTTCCGGCTGGTAGGGAATGCAGCCCAGCAGGCGGAAATCGCCGCTGCGCAGCAATGGCGAGTGCTCCTTGAGGCGGGCGGCGAAGGCGTCCATGCTCTCGTCGGTGCGCACCTTGTTGAGGATCACGCCGAGGACCTTCGGATCCTTGGGGCCGCCAAACAGCTGCGCCTGCAACTCGACCCGGCCGGACAGCTCGGTGAGTACTTCGTTTTCCGGCGCGGAAACCAGGATCACCTCGGCATCCAGGCTTTTCGCCAGGTGCAGGTTGACCCGCGCGGCATAGCTGGCGCTGCGGGTCGGGACCATGCCTTCGACCACCAGCACATCCTTGCCGACGGCGGCCTGCTGGTAGAGGGTGATGATTTCTTCCAGCAACTCATCGAGCTGGCCGTCGCCAAGCATCCGCTCGACGTGGGCCAGGCCCAGTGGCTGCGGCGGCTTCAGGCCGTGGGTGCGGGCGACCAGTTCGGTCGAGCGCTCCGGTCCCGTGTCACCGGGATGGGGCTGGGCAATGGGTTTGAAAAAGCCGACTTTCAGGCCGGCGCGTTCCAGCGTACGGACCAGCCCGAGGCTGATCGAGGTCAGACCCACACCAAAATCGGTGGGCGCGATAAAAAAAGTTTGCATGCGTAGTCTCTAGGGGAGCGCAAGTGCGAGGGCCTATGGCTGGCCCCCTGCGGTATTCAGACGCCAAGGTTAGCGCTAACCGAGCCCTGTGCGCACCAACCACATTCAAAGGGCTGGCCGATTCTTGCCGCGCGCCGGGCGGGATCCAGTACCCAGCCGCGGGACTGCCACGGCGGCTGGTGGCGCAGGTGCTGGGTATGGCCGCAGGAGAGCTCGGCCACCCAGTGTCCGTCCTCGTCCTGGTGGAAACCGCTGACGGTCGGCGGATTCGTCGTGGCCCGTCCGTCCGGGTTCCGTTCGCTTTCGGACGAATCCTTGTTTAGACTTGTCCGTTCTTCATTCTTATGCAAAAGGTCTCGCCCCATGCTGATCGCCGCCAATAAGGCTGTCTCCATTGACTATACCCTGACCAACGACGCTGGTGAGGTCATCGACAGCTCTGCCGGCGGCGCGCCGCTGGTCTACCTGCAAGGTGCAGGGAACATCATTCCAGGCCTGGAAAAGGCCCTGGAAGGCAAGACCGTCGGCGACGAGCTGACCGTAGCCGTTGAACCCGAAGATGCCTACGGCGAATACGCCGCCGAACTGGTCAGCACCCTGAGCCGCAGCATGTTCGAAGGCGTCGACGAGCTGGAAGTGGGCATGCAGTTCCACGCTTCCGCTCCGGATGGCCAGATGCAGATCGTTACCATTCGTGATCTGGACGGCGACGACGTCACCGTTGACGGCAACCACCCGCTGGCCGGCCAGCGCCTGAACTTCCAGGTCAAGATCGTCGCCATCCGTGACGCCAGCCAGGAAGAAATCGCTCATGGTCACGTCCATGGCGAAGGTGGCCATCACCACTGATTTCAGCTGCTAAGCTCTGGTAGTTGGAAGGCGCCCACGGGCGCCTTTTTAGTCCGCCGCGGTTTTTATCTGGAAACCGGTCGTGGTGTCGGGCAACAATGTCGAGACGTAACACGGGAATATCGGGAGTTCGTCATGAGTGCTTTTCACGACCTTACACTAGAAGCGCTGGATGGCCAGGACCTACCTCTCGCACCCTTCAAGGGGCATGTCGTGCTGGTGGTCAACGTTGCCTCCAAGTGTGGTTTGACGCCGCAGTACGCCGCGCTGGAAAACCTCTACCAGCAATACAAGGGCCAGGGTTTCATGGTACTGGGCCTGCCGTGCAACCAGTTTGCCGGCCAGGAACCGGGGACCGAAGAGGAAATCCGCGAGTTCTGCAGCCTCAACTATGGCGTGAGCTTTCCGTTGAGCCGCAAGCTGGATGTCAATGGCCCCGACCGGCACCAACTGTACCGCCTGCTGGCGGGCGAGGGCGCCGAGTTCCCGGGGGAGATCACCTGGAACTTTGAAAAATTCCTGCTGGGCAAGGACGGACGTGTACTCGCGCGTTTCTCGCCGCGTACCGCACCGGACGATCCGACGGTGGTCCAGGCCATCGAGAAGGCCCTGGCCTGATTCCGGCCTGCTGTGGGAGCGAACCCTGCTCCCGCAGTCACGCATGACCTGACACTTCTGAAGCTTGATCACTCAGATCAATAGTGCTGTGCACCGCGTTGCGGGCGGAATATTATCCTGATCATAAATTCCCCCTTCAACCGTGGAGTATCTCCGATGCCGGTCAAAGCCCTGTTCAAACCTTTCCACCTCGGCACCCTGGAGTTGCCGACCCGCGTGGTGATGGCCCCGATGACCCGTTCGTTCTCCCCGGGTGGCGTGCCCAATTCGAAAGTCATCGAGTACTACCGCAAGCGCGCGGCGGCGGGCGTCGGCCTGATCGTCACCGAGGGCACGACCGTCGGCCACCTGGCGTCCAACGGCTACCCGAATGTGCCGCATTTCTACGGTGAAGCCGCCCTGGCTGGCTGGAAGAAGGTGGTTGATGCCGTGCACGCCGAGGGCGGCAGGATCGTTCCGCAACTCTGGCACGTAGGCAATGTGCGCCGCCTGGGGACCGAGCCGGACGCCAGCGTTCCCGGCTATGGCCCGAGCGAAAAGCTCAAGGACGGCCAGGTCGTGGTCCATGGCATGACCCACCAGGATATCCGGGAAGTGATCGCGGCGTTCGCCCAGGCTGCCCGCGATGCCCAGAGCATCGGCATGGATGGCGTCGAGATCCACGGTGCCCACGGATACCTGATCGACCAGTTCTTCTGGGAAGGCAGCAACCAGCGCACGGATGAATACGGCGGCAGCCTGGCCAACCGTTCGCGCTTTGCCATCGAGTTGATCCAGGCCGTCCGTGCCGCGGTGGGGCCGGCGTTCCCGATCATCTTCCGTTTCTCCCAGTGGAAGCAGCAGGACTACAGCGCGCGCCTGGTACACACCCCGGAGGCTTTGGGCGAGTTCCTCAAGCCGTTGTCCGACGCCGGCGTGGATATTTTCCACTGCTCGACGCGACGTTTCTGGGAGCCCGAGTTCGACGGTTCCGAACTGAACCTGGCCGGCTGGACCCGCAAGCTCACCGGCAAGCCGACCATCACCGTGGGCAGCGTCGGCCTGGACGGCGAGTTCCTGCAATTCATGGTCAATACCGACAAGGTGGCCCAGCCGGCCAGCCTGGAGAAATTGCTCGAACGCCTGAACAACGACGAGTTCGACCTGGTGGCGGTAGGCCGTGCGTTGCTGGTCGACCCGGACTGGGCGGTGAAAGTGCGCGATGGTCGCGAGCAGGACATCCTGCCCTTCAGCCGTGACGCCCTGATGAGCCTGGCGTAAGCGACAGATCCACCTTGGAGGCGGTTGGCGCATGGGGTTGCCCATGCTCCGCCTCACAGGCCCCGCGCAGTTGCTTCTCGAACTGTTCGACGATCGCCCCCCAGCCCTGCCGGCTGGCATGCTGGCGGGCGTTCAGGCGTACATTGCGCAGGGTTTCCCGGCCTTCGAGCAGCCAGCAGGCCGCATCGCAGAAGGCTTCCTCGTCCCCGGGCATTGCCAGCACGCCGTTGTAGCCATGGCGGATATGCTGGGCGGCGGCCGCCTCGTCATAGGCGACGACCGCCAGCCCCGAGGCCAATGCCTCCAGCACCACGTTGCCGAAGGTTTCGGTCAGGCTCGGAAACAGGAACAGATCCCCTGACGCGTAGTGTGCCGCCAGTGCTTCGCCGCGCTGGGTCCCGCAGAAGATCGCCTCGGGCAGATCCCTGGCCAGGGCAACGCGCTGCGGGCCGTCACCGACCACGACCAGCTTCATCAGCCGCTGTGGATAAGTCGTCTGCAGGGTGCGGAACGCCCGGGCCAGCAGGCCGAGGTTTTTCTCGGTCGCCAGGCGTCCGACATACACCACCGCGATATCGTCCTGGGCCAGCCCCCAGCTTTCGCGCAACTCGTTCAGCCGCTTGGCCGGGTGGAACAACTGGCTGTCGACGCCCCGGGACAACAGTTCCAGGCGTTCGAAGTGGCGCCGCTCCAGTTCCAGGCGCTGGCTGACGCTGGGGACCAGGGTCAATTTGGAGCGGTTGTGGAACCAGCGCAGGTAATGGGTCAGCAAGCGCGTCAGCATCCCCAGCCCGTACTGGTTGGAGTATTGCTGGAAATTGGTGTGGAAGCCGCTGACCACCGAAATGCCCAGGCGCCGGGCGGCACGCAGTGCGGACAGACCCAGGGGCCCCTCGGTGGCGATGTACAACACATCCGGGCGCTGGCGCTTCCAGCGGCGCAGCAGCTTGTGCATCGACGACTGTCCCCATTGCAGTCCCGGATAACCCGGCAGCGGCCAGCCACGACAAAGCAGTAGCTCGGTATCGCTGGGGCGGGTCTGGTCGCAGCTCTGGCGTGGCCGCACCAGCTCGATCTGGTGACCGCGGGCGCGCAGACCGTCACACAGGCGGCCAAGGGTGTTGGCCACCCCGTTGATCTCGGGCGGGAAGGTTTCGGTAATCAGGGTGATATGCAGAGCTGTCGTCATGCTTGCAGTATCGCGCCAGGCCGTTGCGACACCGTGGCAGTTGGGTGATGGATTTGTGACGGGGGGCCGTTTTTGTCCTAAACATCCGGGTCAAGGCGCCGTTAACCGGGGGATGTCCACCACTTTCAAGGAGATTCCGTGACCGACAATATCTATGCCCCGCCGCTGGCGGATCTGAGTGCACCACAAGGCCAGGCCTCGGGCCGGTTCTACGTGGTCTCGCGCACCAAGTTCTTCGTGTTGTTCATCCTCAGTCTCGGCCTGTACCAGATCTATTGGTCCTACAAGAACTGGAGCCTGTACAAGCGGGCGGCCAACCTCGATGTCTGGCCGGTGGCCCGGGGCCTGTTCCCGATCTTTTTCGTCCATGCGCTGTATCGCAATGTCGACAAGAGCATTCTGGCCGGCGGTCGCGGCCATGCCTGGGATGCGTCGCTCTGGGCGACCCTGTTCGTGGTGCTCGGCGTACTCAGCAACCTGCTGGAGGTGATGGTCAGGAACAAGCTGGGTGGCCCGCTGCTGGAAGTGACCAGCGTCATGCTGGTGTTCGTCCAGGCCGCGGTGACCTGGCAGGGCCAGCGGGCGATCAACGTCGCCAGTGACGATCCGCGGGGCGAAGGCAATGCGGGCTTGCGCTGGATCAACTACCTGGTGATCGTGCCGGGTGCGATCATGTGGCTGTTGATACTCCTCGGTACATTTGCCGTTCTGCGTTGAGTCGCGAGCCGGGGGCATCCGGCCCCCGGCGTCAGCGGTTCAGCGCGAAGGCTGCACCAGCGCCTCGTTCCCGCGCTCACGGACCCAGAACAGGGTCGCCCCGGCCACCGCCGCCGGCATCATCAGCAGGTTGACCACCGGGATCAGCAGCACCAGGTAGACGATCCCGCCGAAACTCATGCTCTGCCAGCGTTTCTGCCGCAGCCAGGCGAGCATTTCGTTCCAGCCCAGCTTGTGGTTGTCGGCCGGGTAGTCGATGTACTGGATCGCCATCATCCACACGCCGAACAGCAGCCACAACGGCGCGGCGATGATATTCACCACCGGGATGAAGGACAGGATGAACAGGCCGATGGCCCGTGGCAGGAAGTAGCCCAGCTTGCGCATTTCCCGCGCCAGGGTGCGGGGCACCATCGCCAGCAGTTCGCCCCAGCTGAAGGCCGGGAAGTCGTCGGTACCGCGCACCACCACTTCGACCTTTTCCGCGAGAAAACCGTTGAAAGGGGACGCGATGATGTTCGCCAGCATGGTGAAGCTGAAGAACACCATGAGGACCACCAGCACCACGAACAGCGGCCACAGGATGTAGTTGAGAAAGCTCAGCCAGCCGGGCAGGGTCGGCATCAGGTGATCGACCCAGAGGCTGAACTGATGCCCGGCGAAGTAGATCAATCCGACGAACAGCACCAGGTTGATCAGCAACGGCAGCAGGACAAACAGTCGCAGGCCCGGGCTCAGGACCAGCTTGAGGCCCTCGCGCAGGTATTGCGGGCCGGACATGACGGGTGCGGGCATAACGGGCTCCGAAGCAGGGGAAAACGCGCCGACCTTACCGGCTTTGCACAGGCGGTGAAAGGGCCGACATTTGCGGTAACGTTTTCAGCGATAACGGCTTTGCGCAGAACGTCCTTCAGGATAGAGACCTGCTATGAGCTGGATTGTTATTGCGTATTTCCTTAATCTTCGCGCTCTCGATACGCTGCACACCATTATTTTTCAGGACTGTGTGCTAAAAGCCTTCCCCAAGTGCTGTCGCAGTCCTTTTTTATTCCAGCCGGTTTGCCGGCGCTCCGCCCCGGTGCCTCACGGGCGGTCGATAGGAGTGAGTCATGTCTGAAGTACGCCATTCGCGAGTGATTATTCTCGGTTCCGGCCCTGCCGGTTACAGCGCTGCGGTCTATGCGGCTCGCGCCAACCTCAAGCCGCTGCTGATCACCGGCATGCAGGCCGGCGGTCAGTTGACCACCACCACCGAAGTCGACAACTGGCCCGGCGACGTGCACGGCCTGACCGGCCCGGCGCTGATGGAGCGTATGCGTGAACACGCCGAGCGCTTCGAAACCGAAATCATCTTCGACCACATCAACGCGGTGGACCTGGCGAAGAAGCCCTACACCCTGGTGGGCGACAGCGGCACTTTCACCTGTGATGCCCTGATCATCGCCACTGGCGCCAGCGCCCGTTACCTGGGCCTGCCTTCGGAAGAAGCGTTCATGGGCAAGGGCGTTTCCGCCTGCGCCACCTGCGACGGTTTCTTCTATCGCAACAAGCCGGTCGCCGTGGTCGGCGGTGGCAACACGGCCGTCGAGGAAGCGCTGTACCTGGCCAACATCGCCAGCACCGTGACCCTGATCCACCGTCGCGAGACTTTCCGCGCCGAGAAGATCCTGATCGACAAGCTGCATGCCCGCGTCGCCGAAGGCAAGATCATCCTCAAGCTCAACGCCACCCTGGACGAAGTCCTGGGCGACAACATGGGCGTGACCGGTGCCCGCCTGAAAAACAACGACGGCAGCTCCGACGAGCTGAAGGTCGACGGTGTGTTCATCGCCATCGGCCACACCCCGAACACTTCGCTGTTCGAAGGCCAGCTGGCGTTGAAAGACGGCTATCTGGTGGTGCAGGGCGGCCGTGACGGCAATGCCACCGCCACCAGCGTCGAAGGTGTGTTCGCCGCCGGTGACGTGGCTGACCACGTGTATCGCCAGGCGATCACTTCGGCCGGCGCCGGCTGCATGGCCGCACTGGATACCGAGCGTTACCTGGACGGTCTGCAGAACGCTTCGTTCTGAGCGACCTGAAATGAAAAAACCGGCCACGAGGCCGGTTTTTTTGTGCATCCATTTCCTTGTAGGAGCGGGCTTGCCCGCGAAGGCGGCAGTGCCGGCGCGGTATTTCTCCAGGGAGACCGCAGTGTTCCATTCGCGGGCAAGCCCGGCTCCCACAGGAGCTGTGATCAGCGGCGTGTCAGCGGCTGCGCGGCGAATGTCACACCGGCCAGGCCGTGCTTGATCAGGGCGCGGATATTGCCGTGGTCGCTGCCCTCGGGAGTGGCCAGTACCGAGCGGTAGTGCTCGCCGAAGGCCAGCAGCGCCTGCTGATCGCTCAGGCCTTCGAGCAACGCCAGGCCGAGGGTCTTGCACGAGCCTTCGTTCTGCCCGGCGGCGTTTTCCACGCCGCCGTTGTTGAAGGCCTGTGGCTGGTAATCGTAGCCGGCGGCGACAAACGCCAGGGTGTCGGCAAAGACATGCTCGCCGCTGTCGAGGCTGGCGCGCAGGGTATTCAGGTCAGTCATGGGGTTTTCCTTTGGCGAATGCCGCCTGTTGTTCGGCACTGGCTTCTTGCTGGTATTGGGCTTTCCACTCGGCATAGGGCATGCCGTAGACCACTTCACGGGCCTCGTCGAGACTCAGGGCGATCTGGCGTTCGTCGGCTTCGGCCTTGTACCACTTGGACAGGCAGTTGCGGCAGAAGCCGGAGAGGTTCATCAGGTCGATGTTCTGGACATCCTTGCGGCTGTCCAGGTGGGCGACCAGCCGGCGGAAGGCGGCGGCTTCGAGTTCGAGGCGTTCTTGCTCGGTCATGGTGGGCTCTGTGCGTGAAGGGCAGTAGACGATAGGCCGCGATGATAAGAGCCTGGCGTGCCGAATGCCAGGCAACTCCAGGTTTCAACGGCAGGCCTCAGCGGCTCGCCGCCAGGGTGATCGACACCGACTCGGCGAACCGCAGGGCATGGGGCTTGTCCACTTCGACCTCGGCGTAGAGCACCGCCTCGTTGCTCATGACCAGGTCCAGCAACTCCTGGGTCAGGCGTTCGAGCAGGGCGAAGCGGTTGCCCTCCACATGCTGGATGATCGCCTTGGTGATGGTGCGGTAGTTCAATGCGTGGTCGATATCGTTGTCGCGCACGGCTTCCTGGGCGGCATAGAGGATGGTGAGGTTGATCAGCACATCCTGCTTGTTGAGGATTTCGTCCTCGTTGATACCGATAAAGGTACGCAGGCACAGGTCCTTGACCCGGATCCGGGCCATTCCCGGTTGAAGTTGTGGCATTGCTACTTGCTCCGTCCGATCAGTTGCAGGAACTCCATGCGGGTGGTGTTCGAGTCGCGGAAGGCGCCGAGCATCACCGAGGTGTTCATGGTCGAATTCTGTTTTTCCACGCCGCGCATCATCATGCACATGTGCTGCGCCTCGATCACCACCGCGACACCGGCGGCGCTGGTCACCTGCTGGATGGCGTCGGCGATTTCCCGGGTCAGGTTCTCCTGGATCTGCAGGCGCCGGGCGAACATGTCGACGATCCGCGCGATCTTCGACAGCCCCAGCACCTTGCCGGTCGGGATATAGGCGACATGGGCCTTGCCGATGAAGGGCAGCAGGTGATGTTCGCACAGCGAGTACAACTCGATGTCCTTGACGATCACCATCTCGTCGTTGTCCGAGGCGAACAGCGCGCCGTTGACCACCCCCGCGAGGTCCTCGGCATAGCCGTGACACAGGTATTGCATGGCCTTGGCTGCCCGTTTCGGGGTATCCAGGAGACCCTCGCGATCGGGGTCTTCGCCAAGACCCAGGAGGATCTCGCGGTAATGCTCGGGCAGCGTTGCGCTCATTGCAATGTTTCCTCGCCGGAAGGCTTACTTGAGGTGCCGGCCGCCGTTGACGGTCAAGGTTGTGCCGGTGACGTAGGGGTTGTCCAGCAGATAGCGCAGGCTCTGGTAGACCACCTCGGCGCCGGGCTCGATACCCAGGGCCGATTTGGCCAGGGCCTTGGCGCGGTACGCCGCGTCGTCGTCGGGGTTGAACATCAGCAGTGCCGGGGCGATGCCGTTGACCTTGATCCGCGGTGCGTATCGGGCGGCGAAGGACAGTGTCAGGCTGTCCAGTCCGGCCTTGCTGGCGCAATAGGCGATATGATTGCTGCTGCCCTTGCGCGTCACGTCGTCGCTGATATGCACGATATCGGCGAGTGGCGATTGTTGCAGCAGTTCGGCGCAATGCAGGTTGATCAGGTACGGCGCCAGCATATGGACGTTGAACAGGCGGGTAAACGCCTCGGCTTCGGCGCCCGGTGTTTCGGTGAGCCAGGCCGAGGCATTGTGCACGATCGCCCGCAGGCTGTCGGTGTGCTGTTTCAGGCTGTCGATAAAGGCCAGGATGCCGGCTTCGCTGGCGAAGTCGGCGAACAGCGTGATCGCCCCCTGTTCGCGCAACGCCTGCAGGCCGGGCCGCTCGCTGCGGTAGCTGACGATGACCGGGCAACCGTCCGCCAACAGCCGCTCTGCACAGTGCAGGCCGACGCGCTGGCTGGCGCCAGTGATCAGGATCGGGGCGGGGGACGATGGCATCGGGGGCTCGCGGCAAGCAGTGAAGAGGTGTCGATTGACGTTGAAGTCAAACTATACCAGCGACACGCCTTCTACAACCCTGCGGCGAACCCGCGCGGGCCCCGCCCGCGGCGCTAGCGGCCCCGGGTCGGTGCCGCCTCCGGCAACGTCCTGGCCGGTGTCGCGTGCAGCCAGCCCGCCAGCAGGTGGGTCGACAGCGGGATGAAGAAGTAGACCATCAACGGCGTCAGCATCATCGTGCTGAGCAGGATCCGTGGCACCAGTTCCAGTTCGGCCAGCAACGGGCCGAGGGCGAAGTTGAACAGCAGCGACACCGGAAAGAATGCCAGCCAGATCGCCACGCTCTGTTTCCAGCGGGGCGGGCGTTGGCCGACGCTGCCGAACCAGCCTTCAAGGCCGCTGACCCGGTGCTCGGAGGGGCGGGCGAACAGATCGCTGCCGCGCTCCAGCCAGGCCTTGCGCGAGGCCGAGTGCTCCCAGGCATGCAGGGTGGCGGCATCGCTGAAACGGAAGATCATCTGGAATTCGTTGTCGGTCGGAGGTGGGGCGAGGACACCGGAACCCAGGTAGCCGGGGAAGTCGGTAGCCAGTTGTTCGCCTTCCTGGAGCCAGGCGAGCATATCCTGATAACGGCCGTCGGCGACGCGACGTGCGACCATCATGGTGACGGGTGAGGTAGACATTATGTATCTCCGCAAGACAAGCAGGCTGCCCGGGTAGGGCAGACGCGAAACGCAGCACCGGGGTGGTGGGCTGCGTCTGAAAAACAGGCAAGAATTATTCCCGGTTCAGGGAAAACCGTCAGAGACGTCGACCACATTGTTCCATGTTTGAAGAAAGTGAGTCGATGTAGGCTAGAATATCTACAAAATTTTACACATTGATGTGGAAAATATGGCCGTCATCACCGAACTTGCACCCCTATCGCTGCCATTACCGGCCTTGAAGCAGGAAGAGCTGTTTCCCATCCGCGAGGTGTCCCGCCTGACCGGTGTGAACCCGGTCACCCTGCGGGCCTGGGAGCGACGCTACGGTCTCATTCAACCGACACGCACCGAAAGCGGGCATCGGCTCTACGCCATGAGCGATATCGAGACCGTGCGCAGCATTCTCGGCTGGATCGAGCGTGGGGTGGCGGTCAGCAAGGTCGGCAAGATCCTGGCGAAAACCGCGGCGACCCGGGCCCCGGCGACCGACACCCTGCTGCCGCTGCCCGTGGATGACTGGCGCCACTGCCAGGTGCAACTGGGCAGCGCGATCAGTGCCTTCGACGAGCTGGCGCTGGAGCGTGTATACGGGCAGATTTTTTCCAGCTACCCGCTGACGGTGGTCTTCCAGAATATCCTGATGCCGCTCTGGCAGGATCTGCGCACCCAGCGCAGTGCCTTTGGCCAGGCCAGCGAATGGCTGTTCCTCGACGGTTTCCTGCGCGGCCGGGTGCTGCAGCGCCTGCAATCGGCCAGGGGCGCGGCGTCGGAGCGGATTATCCTCGCCGCCTTGCCTGGGGACTGTCGCGAGCTGGAGCTGCTGGTGGCCGGCTTGCTGCTCGGCAACGGCGAATGCCCGGTCAGCGTGCTGGCCATCGGACAACCTTTCGATGAGTTGCCGCTGATCTGTGAAAAGGTCAGGCCGCGGGTGCTGGTACTGTATTCCAACCGCTCGCCGGCCTCGGACCTGCCGCGCCGGCTGAATCGGCTGGCGCTCGCGGTGGAGTGTCCGGTGATGCTCGCCGGCGATGTCGCCGACCTGTTGCAGGACTCCCTGGAAGGCACCAGCATCGGCTGCCTGGGACATGACGGCCAGCGCATGCGCCAGCGCGTGCAGCAATTGCTGGCAGGCAAGCTGGATACCTGAAGGCCTTCGGGGTCAGACGTGAAAGTGCGGATGAGCCAGGCGATGCTGCTGCAGGATGTACTGGCGTAACCGTTCGGTTTCCCCCAGGTCGCTCTGGCTCAGCCGGTAGGCATACAGGCCTTGCTCGGTTTCCCGTTCGAAGCGCCCGCGCAATGCAATGCGTTCATAACCCGAGGGGCTGAACCACTGGGCGAACTGCCTGGGGGGCTTGATGCCGTTGCGACTCTCCACCAGCACACCCTTGAACGACACCTCGCGTACCGCCAGGCCGCCGGGCTGGCCCCGGGAATTTTCCAGGGCCACCGGCTCGTCCAGGGTCAGGCGCCAGGGGCGGACCATCGGCCCGTCTTCATAGATGCTCGGGACTCCCAGGCGCAGGTGCTGGGCGTGGAACTCGTCTTCCACCAGGTGCAGCGGGAAGGTCATTTTCTGATTGTCGAAGTGCGCCTGGATCGTCACCTGTTCATGGGCCGCCAGGCGCGTCAGCAGGTCGCGGATCTGCGACACCCCATTGACCAGCAGGCTCGACGAGGCATCGCGCTTGTTGAGTTGCGGGTTGTGTTGCATGGTCCGTATGAAATCCAGCTCGTCCTGAGTCAGAAGGGCGTCGCGTTGCATGATCGAGCTCGAAAGGTGGGAAATGCGCATAAAAAAGTGGTGGATGCCTGTTCAGACAACGGATTCCACTATTGGTTGTCGCCATTGGTCGCCTTGAGCGCTTCGAGCTCGGCCCTGACCTCGGCCAGTTGCGCTTCCAACTGGGCCACCCGCTGCTGGGCCTTGACCTGGATCGTCACATCTTTCTGGACCCCGACAAAATAGGTCAGCTGGTCGCTTTCGTTGAACACCGGGGAGATCGACAGTTCGTTCCAGAAGTGCGTGCCGTCCTTGCGATAGTTGCGCAGGATCTGGCGGCAGGGCGTGCGGCTGCGCACCGCCTCGCGGATCAGCTCCAGGCTCGGCTGGTCGCGGTCGCCGGACTGCAGGAAGCGGCAATCCTGGTAGAGAATTTCTTCGTTGCTGTAGCCGGTCAGGCGTTCGAACGCCGGATTGGCATAGATCAGGATATTGTCCTCACCTTCCTGTTCGGCGACGACGATGCCGTCGTTGGAAGCATCGATTACCAGTTGCAGCAGTTTCGGATTGATCATTGTGGCGCTGACCCGCAGTCCATTGGCGATCCGAGGAGTGTAAGAGAATGTTCCGGATGGTCAATGCCGCGTAGTGCATCCAGATGGATTTTCAGTGGGAATGTTTCTCACCTGTTAATATCCTACGCTTTTACTCTGCTCCAGGATCAGATTGATGAAAGTCGCCATCCTTTCCGGCTCGGTCTACGGCACGGCCGAAGAAGTCGCCCGTCACGCCCAGCGGGTTCTCGAAAAAGCCGGCTTCGAGGCCTGGCACAACCCCCGCGCCACCCTGGCCGATATCCAGGCCTTCGCCCCGCAGGCCTTCCTGGTGGTGACCGCCACCACCGGCATGGGCGAGTTGCCGGACAATGTCCAGCCGCTCTATTCGGCCATTCGCGACCAACTGCCGGCGGCCTGGCGTGGCCTGCCCGGCGCGGTGATCGCCCTGGGCGATTCGTGTTATGGCGACACCTTCTGTGGCGGTGGCGAGCAGTTCCGCGAGTTGTTCGCCGAACTCGGCGTGCATGAGGTCCAGGAAATGCTGCGCCTGGACGCCAGCGAAACGGTCACCCCGGAAACCGATGCCGAGCCTTGGCTGGCCGGGTTCATCAGCGTATTGCGGGGCTGACCGGGCGTTCGCGCAACAGCGCCAGCCAGGCCTTGGCGGCTTGCGACAGGTAGGCGTCACGCCGCCAGATAAACGCGATATCCCAGCGCAGGTCGGCGGGTGAGCTCAAGGTCAGGCGCACCACGCCGGGCCTGACCAGCGAACGGGCGACCACGCTGGGCATCAGCGCCACGCCTTGCCCGGCGGCCACCAGCGCGGCGAGAAAATCCGCCTGGCCGCTGCGTCCGCTTTCCTTTGGCGTGAAACCCAGCCGTTCGCAGGCCTGGATCAACCGATGGTTGAGCACGAAACTGCGCTGGTAGAGCAGGAACGGCGTGTCGGCCAGTTGTTCCAGGCGAATCGAACCTTCCTCGGCCAGCGGATGATCGATCGCCAGCAGGACATCCAGCGGTTCGTCACAGAACGGCTGGTAGTCGAACGCCGGGTTGCTCGGCTTGAGGCCGCCGCCCAGTTCGAGTTCGCCACTGAGGATCGCCGGCTCGATGCTCAGGCTGCCGCCTTCGAACAAGTGGATATTGATGTTCGGATACCGCCGCCGGTATTCGGCAAACAACCCGGCGAACAAGGTATCGCCGCCCAGTTGCGGCAGGCCGAGGCGCAGTTCTCCCCGCGCCAGCTGGCTCAGGTCGTCCAGTTCATGCAGCAGTCCGCTGCGCAACCGCAGCATCTCCTCGGCCCGTTGCAGCACCACGCTGCCGGCGGCGGTCGGGCGCACCTGCGCGCCCTGGCGATCCAGCAGCACCACGCCAAGACTGTGCTCCAGTTGCGCGACCTGCTTGCTCACCGCCGACTGGCTGACGTGCAAGGTCCTGGCTGCCTGGGTGAAGCCGCCCTGGTGAACCACCTCGACAAAACTGCGCAGCTGTTTGAATTCCATTCGCCAATTCCAATGTGGAATGAGCTTCAGTCTAACAATTCGCTTTTGAGATGGCAGGGGCAACTCTAAAATTGTCTCACTGAGGCCCCGAACACCATGAATCGATCCCTGTTGAAAAAAAACGGCCGTCTGCTCGCCGAACTGTCAGTGCTGGTCGGCCTTTACCTGCTGGGCGGACAACTGGCGGCCTGGGCCGGGTGGCCGATCCCCGGCGGCGTGATTGGCCTGGGGATACTGTTGCTGGCGTTCGCCGCGGGCTGGATCAAGCCGGCTGCCCTGCAACTGGGCGCTGGCTGGCTGCTGGCGGAAATGCTGCTGTTCTTCATTCCGGCGCTGATGAGTCTGCTGGACTACGGCGCGATGCTGCGCGAGAGCGGCTGGCGGATCCTCCTGGTGATCCTGTGCAGCACCTTGCTGGTGATGCTGGCGACGGCGCTGACCGTCGAACTGGTGTGCCGCTGGAGCGACCGCCGTGAAGCCTGAGTGGATGTCGCTGTTCTGGCTGGCGCTGACCCTGGCGGCCTACGGCCTGAGTCGCTGGAGTTACCGACGCACCGGGCGCTACCTGTTGTCGCCGCTGATCCTGGTGCCGATCATCCTGCTGGCGGTCGCCGTCCCGCTGCACACCGCCTACGCCGAGTATTCGCGCGATACCCACTGGTTGATCCTGGTGCTGGGGCCCGCCACCGTAGCGTTTGCGGTGCCGATCTGGCAGCAGCGCCGATTGCTTGCCCGGCACTGGCCGGCCCTGCTGCTGGGTATGCTCGCGGGCAGCGTGGCGTCCATCGCCAGTTCCTACGGGCTGGCCCGGGCCCTGTCCCTGGACAGTGACCTGACCCTGTCGCTGGTGCCCCGTTCGATCACCACCCCCTTCGCCATGCCGCTGGCCCGGGACCTGGGCGGCGTGCCGGAATTGACGGCGGTGTTCGTGCTGGTGACCGGTGTCTGTGGTGCCATGATCGGCAGCGTGCTGCTCAAGTGGCTGCCACTGCGCAGCAGCCTGGCGCGGGGGGCTTTGTTCGGTGTCGGGGCGCATGGCGCCGGGGTCAGCCGGGCCCGCGAAGTGGGCGGCGAAGAAGGCACGGTCGCGGGGCTGGTGATGGTCCTGACCGGCCTGCTGAACCTGTTTGCCGCGCCCTTGCTGGAGGCCGTGATCTGATACGCAGTTGAACTGTCTTGTACAGAATGCGCCACTGACCCGCAGGGTCATCAAGCTGGCTGGCAATGCAACTCCGTCGCGGCGACGGGCTGACTAGACTGTTTGGCAACCGAGCAGAATAAAAAACAGAACAATGCCGAGGTCAGTACCGTGAGCGTAGCCCCTGTTGCAGCCCCCGCGAATCTCAAGGATCAGGTCAGTGCCGCCGAGTGGCAGACCCGCGTCGATCTGGCGGCCTGTTATCGCCTGGTGGCGATGCATGGCTGGGATGACCTGATCTTCACCCATATCTCGGCCAAGGTGCCGGGCACCGAAGACTTCCTGATCAATCCCTACGGGTTGATGTTCCACGAGATCACCGCGTCGAGCCTGGTGAAGGTCGACCAGGCCGGCAACAAGCTGATGGACAGTCCCTACGAGATCAACCCGGCCGGCTACACCATCCACAGCGCCATCCATGAAGTCCGCCATGACGTCACCTGCGTGCTGCATACCCACACCGCCGCGGGCGTGGCGGTTTCGGCCCAGCAGCAGGGCGTCCTGCCCATCAGCCAGCAGTCGCTGTTCGTCCTGTCGAGCCTGGCCTACCACGCCTATGAGGGCGTGGCCCTGAACCACGAGGAAAAGGCCCGTCTGCAGGCCGACCTGGGACCGAACAACTTCCTCATGCTGCACAACCACGGTCTGTTGACCTGCGGTGCGAGCATCGCCGATACCTTCCTGATGATGTTCACCTTCCAGCGCGCCTGCGATATCCAGGTCCTGGCGCAAAATGGCGGGGCGCAGTTGATCGCCATCGAGCCGCAGATCCTCGCCGGGGCGAAGGCGATGATTGCCGGGGTGACCCGTAGCGCCCAGGGCATGGGCGGCGCCCTGGCCTGGCCGGCCCTGTTGCGCAAGCTCGACCAGCAAGACCCCGGGTTCAGACTCTGATGCCACTGGCCGAGATTCCCCTGTGCGTCTGGCGCAAACGCGGACAGGACTTCGTGTTTCGCGGCCATTGCATCCGCTACTGGGCGGCGGGGCAGGGCGAGCCGCTGTTGCTGATCCATGGCTTTCCCACGGCCAGCTGGGACTGGCATTACCTGTGGAAGCCCCTGTCGCAGCGCTATCGGCTGATCGCCTGCGACATGCTCGGTTTCGGCGATTCGGCCAAACCGCTGGATCACGACTACAGCCTCCTGGAACAGGCCGACCTGCAGCAGGCGCTGCTTGCCCACCTGGGGATCGACCAGCCGGTGCACCTGCTGGCCCATGACTATGGCGACAGCGTCGCCCAGGAACTCCTGGCCCGGCATTACGAAGCGCGGATCGACATTGCCAGCTGCGTCTTCCTCAATGGCGGGCTGTTCCCGGAAACCCATCGTCCGGTGCTGGCGCAGAAACTGCTGCTCAGTCCGCTGGGCTGGTTGCTGGGGCGTGCCTTCAGCCGCGATGCGCTGGTCAAGAGTTTCAGCCGGATCTTCGGCCCGAAGACGCGTCCCAGCGAAAGTGCGCTGGATGATTTCTGGAGCCTGGTGGAGAGCAACCAGGGCCCGCGGATCCTGCACAAGTTGATCGGCTACATTCCCGAGCGGCGGGCGCGGCGCGAGCGCTGGGTCAGCGCCATGCAGCGTGGCGCAGTGCCGTTGCGGGTGATCGACGGGGCCTTCGATCCGATCTCCGGGGCGCATATGGTCGAGCGTTACCGCCAGCTGATTCCCGACCCGGACACCGTGCTGCTGGCGGGTATCGGCCATTATCCGCAGACCGAGGCACCGGTGCAGGTGCTCAAGCATTACCTGGCGTTCCGGCAGCAGTCGGTGTCGCTGCCACCGCGCCAGGCCTGTTCCTGACGGACGGACTATCCCTCTGCCTTATCGCGCACCATTCAGCCCCAGCCGTATTTATTGTGACCCGCTGCCCCGTGTCCGACACTCAAGGTCTATTCCCATCGCCCCCGGCTGGAGACCTGTATGAGTGAGTCTGTGCGCTTCGAAGATAAAGTGGTGATCGTCACCGGTGCCGGCGGCGGCCTGGGCCGTGCCCATGCACTGCTGTTCGCCCGCCATGGCGCACGGGTGGTGGTCAACGACCTCGGCGGCTCGGCCCATGGCGAGGGCGCCAACGCGTCGGCGGCGGATCGGGTGGTGGCCGAGATTCGCGAAGCCGGCGGCACCGCGGTGGCCAACCATGACTCGGTGACCGATGGCGACAAGATCGTGCAGAATGCCCTGGATGCCTTCGGTCGTGTCGATGTGGTGGTGAACAACGCCGGTATCCTGCGGGACAAGACCTTCCTCAAGATGGACGACGCCGACTGGGACCTGGTCTACCGGGTGCATGTCGAAGGTGCCTACAAGGTCACCCACGCCGCCTGGCCGCACCTGCGGGAGCAGAATTACGGACGGGTGATCTTCACCGCCTCGACCTCGGGTATCTATGGCAACTTCGGCCAGTCCAACTACGGCATGGCCAAGCTCGGGCTCTATGGCCTGACCCGCACCCTGGCCATCGAAGGGCGCAAGAACAATATCCTGGTCAACGCCATCGCCCCCACGGGTGGCACGCGCATGACCGAAGGCCTGATTCCGCCGCAGGTGTTCGAACTGCTCAAGCCCGAGCTGATCAGCCCGCTGGTGGTGTTCCTCGGCAGTGAACAGTGCCAGGAAACTTCCGGTCTGTTCGAAGTCGGCGGCGGCTGGATCGGCAAGACCCGCTGGGAACGCAGCCTGGGCGCCGGGTTCGACCCGCACAACGGTTTCGCGGTGGAGGATGTCGCGGCGAACTGGGAAAAGATCTGCAACTTCGAAGGCGCCGTGCATCCGCAGGATACCCCCGAGGCGCTGCGGCAAATGATGGCGAATCTGCAAAAATATACGGCCTGAACCTTCCTCCGGTTCCGAGAGGGTGATCGTGAAAAAGGGAGGCGCGTTGGAAGTGGTGGTCTGAAGCAGGAGACGGCCTACGATTAAGTCGGATAGGTAAGGAATGTACAACTAGGGTGTGAATTGATTCCGTTTCTGGTGCGAGCTGCATAACGCAGCCGCGTGCATCGAGCGATGCGCCACTGAAAACGAAATGGAGTACTCACCTATGTTTGTTAAATACTTGCCACTGGTTATTGCTGTTGCCCTGGTGCCACAGACAGGAGCCGCCTCTGCGCAAAAGTCGCCTCTGACAGAGGCGACGTTCCCCAATTGCCTGATCAATCAGGGAACCATCCATCAAGGGATTGTCATGCCGGGGGAGACGATGGTGGTTCATGGTCCTTATACCTCGACCTGTGATGACCGATTTCATGACATCCGGATTCGGACACTGGGTGGAGCGTTGACCTACATACGTATCGAAAAACTTACTGGTAGTGATTGGTTTTTGGTGCGTGAGGGACCTTCGGATATACAGGAAAAATTAGGTGTTGGGACCTTTCGGGTGGTTATTGATAATCAGCTGGGAGAGACGGCTATACGCTATAAAGGAACATTCTCCGTACCACTGTAGGTAAAGCGACCCGCCTCCTCTTTGTATGGAGGCGGGTTGTTGATAATTAGACTGTTATATCTATCAGGTTGTTGTTTTTTTGGATTTTCGAATACTCTTGAAGCCCCTTCAATACGGTTAGTATGAATTTTTGCTTGGGGATCATATCTTTGGCGACGGCGTAGCCACCGTTTACCATTTCGGTGACTGCGTTAAGCTGCTTTTTTGTCTCAGTCACGGCATCGAGTTTTGTATCGCGATTTATTTGAGTTCCCTGTGCATTGTATTGTGACCCTATTGCTCCGAGCAGAATGACTCCAGTCATATCTAGCAATCCAGTCTGGTACAGTGCTAACCCTATAGCGTGAAGTTCTCTGTTTGACGTGCTATTTCCATTGAAGTCGCTCAGGTCAAGCTTCAGCTCCTTGAGCTGTTCGGTGATGGGGATATCTGTATCTGCCCAAAATTGCCTAAGTCGGGCGCTGGCATCTTCTTCTTCCCTCGTGTACCCGCTTGAAGTCTTGAACTCATCCCTGACGTGATGCACATAGGGCGCGACTCGATTCATCACCCTGTTGACGTAGTCAAACATAGTGACTCTCCTGAATGATTTATGACGAGAGTCCTATCGGGAAGAAAATCTGAATCTTTATGCGATATGACAGTTAAAGGCCTTGAGGTCGGCAAAAGAGAGTTTAGCTACAGTGGTTCGTTATTATTCCTACTCGTTTATAGGAATTGAATTGCGCGACCATAAAAAAAGCCGCTGCAAACGCAGCGGCCAAGGGAAGACGTTTGATCAAGGAGCTACAAATCAACGTCAGTGAACAGCGCGATGATGACCCGCCAACCCTGGGGCGGATATCGAAAAACGTTCAGCCGCGACGGCCAGGACAACCCTCAGTGCAGAGCCGGTGACTCGATGCCGGAACCTGTCTCGAAGTTTCAACCCTTCAAGCCATTCCTTCTGAAAGCCAGGTAAGAATAAGCAATTGTGGCTGTCTGAAAAAGCGCGCTTCGTGACAATCACTGTTGCATTCGCAGTAACAGTCGCTGGCGGTTGCCCCGAGGTCGGTCCGTGTGCCGACGACCTTCATCCATCCCCGCTATGGCCTGCCATCCAGCGTTTCGATGGTGCCCTGCAAGCCCGTGCCGGTGCGGGCATTCATCCTTTGGAGGTACAACGCGAATACCTCCTTGGTGCGCTTATCGCTCCCGCTGGCGGTGGGTAGGGTGAAGGCTTCTGTCACTCACCGGGGAAGACGCATGACAAAAACAACAATGCGCGCCATCTTCACGCCGCAGGCGCTGGCTATCGCCGTGGCCCTGGGCGCCAGCGCCCAGGCCAACGCGGTTTCGTTCAACATCGGCGAGATCGAAGGGAAGTTCGACTCTTCCCTGTCGGTCGGCGCGAGCTGGGGCATGCGCGATGCCGACAAGAAACTGGTAGGGGTTACCAACGGCGGTACCGGGCAGGCCTCCACCGGTGATGACGGGCGCCTGAACTTCAAGAAGGGCGATACCTTCTCGAAGATCTTCAAGGGCATCCACGACCTGGAACTGAAATACGGCGATACCGGTGTGTTTGTTCGTGGCAAGTACTGGTATGACTTCGAACTGGCCGACGGCGACCGCCCGTTCAAGGACCTCAGCGACCATCATCGCGACGAAGGGGCACGCTCTTCCGGCGCGCAACTGCTCGACGCCTTTGTCTACCACAACTACTCCATCGCCGACCTGCCGGGCACCGTGCGCCTGGGCAAGCAGGTGGTCAGCTGGGGCGAAAGCACCTTTATCGGCAACTCCATCAACAGCATCAACCCCATCGACGTCTCGGCCTTCCGCCGGCCCGGCGCCGAGATCAAGGAAGGCCTGATCCCGGTCAATATGTTCTTCGCTTCCCAGAGCCTCACCGATGCGCTGACGGTCGAGGGCTTCTACCAGTTGAACTGGGAAAACACCGTGGTGGACAACTGCGGGACCTTCTTCGGCAACGATGTGGTGCAACACGGGTGCAACAACAACTACACCGTCGGCAGCCCGGCCATCGCGCCGTTGCAGCCACTGGCGGCTGCCTTTGGGCAGGGCTTCGAGGTCACTCCAGAGGGCGTTGTGGTACAGCGCAGCAACGACCGCGAGGCTCGCGATGGCGGTCAATGGGGCATGGCCTTGCGTTGGCTGGGCAGTGACACCGAATACGGCCTCTACTTCATGAACTACCACAGCCGGACGCCGACTGTGGGCACCACCACCGCAGGCCAGAGCACCATCAATTCACTGGGCAGCATCCTGCCGTTGGCACCGGCTGCTGTCCGCAGCGGCCTGGCGCAAAGCATCATGCTGGGACGTGGTCAGTACTACCTCGAATACCCGGAAGATATCCGTCTCTACGGCGCCAGCTTCTCCACCACGCTGCCGACCGGCACCGCCTGGAGTGGCGAGATCAGCTATCGTCCCAACGCCCCGGTGCAACTCAACACCACCGACCTGACCCTGGCGCTGGTCAATCCGATTGCCGGCGGCACCGCCTCGCCGATCAGAACCACGGCCGGCTCCGACAACACCGGCTATCGCCGCAAGGAAATCACCCAGGCGCAAACCACCCTCACGCAGTTCTTCGACCAGGTCATGGGCGCCGATCGCCTGACCCTGGTGGGCGAGGCCGGGATCACCTACGTCGGTGGCCTGGAGTCCAAGGACAAACTGCGCTACGGGCGTGACTCGGTCTACGGTGCGTACGGCTTCCAGGGCGATACCGGCGGCTTTGTCACCGCCACCTCCTGGGGCTACCGCGCCCGGGCGATCCTCGACTACAGCAACGTGTTCGCCGGGGTCAACCTCAAGCCCAACCTGTCCTGGTCCCATGACGTCAAGGGCTACGGTCCCAACGGCATTTTCAACGAAGGCGCCAAGGCAGTGAGCATCGGTGTCGATGCCGACTACCGCAACACCTACACCGCGAGCCTCAGCTACACCGACTTTTTCGGTGGCCGCTACAACACCCTGACCGACCGTGACTTCCTCGCGCTCAGCGTCGGCGCGAACTTCTGATCAAGGCTGAAAAGGACTACTTTATGCGTAAGATGATCCTGCAATGCGGCGCCCTGGCCCTGAGTCTGCTGGCGGCCAACGTGATGGCGGCGGTTTCCCCGGAGGAAGCGGCCAAGCTCGGCACCACCCTGACCCCGATCGGCGCGGAAAAGGCCGGCAATGCCGACGGCTCGATCCCGGCCTATACCGGCGGCATCCCGAAAAATGCCGGCGCGGTGGACAGCAAGGGCTTCCTCGCCGACCCGTTCGCCAATGAAAAGCCGTTGTTCGTCATCACCGCGGCCACCGCCGACCAGTACAAGGCCAAGCTCTCGGACGGCCAGTTGGCGATGTTCAAGCGTTATCCGGAGACCTACAAGATCCCGGTCTACCCGACCCACCGCACCGTGGCCCTGCCGCAAGCGGTGCTGGACTCGGCCAAGCGCAGCGCCCTCAACGTCACCACGATCAACGACGGCAACGGCCTGGCGAACTTCACCGGCAACCGCTACTACGCCTTCCCGATTCCGAAGAACGGCGTGGAAGTGCTGTGGAACCATATCACCCGTTATCACGGTGGCAACCTGCGACGCACCATCACCCAGGCGACGCCGCAGACCAACGGCTCCTTCACCCCGATCACCTTCGAGGAAGAAGCCGCGGTGCCGTCGGAAGTACCCGACCTGGCACCGGACAAGGGTTCCAACGTGCTGACCTTCTTCAAACAGGAAGTCACCGCGCCGGCGCGCCTGGCGGGCAACGTGCTGCTGGTGCACGAAACCCTCGACCAGGTGAAGGAGCCGCGCCTGGCCTGGGTCTACAACGCCGGCCAGCGCCGCGTGCGCCGTGCCCCGCAGGTCGCCTATGACGGTCCGGGTACGGCCGCCGACGGCCTGCGCACCTCGGACAACTTCGACATGTTCTCCGGCGCGCCGGACCGCTACGACTGGACGCTGATCGGCAAGAAGGAGATGTACATCCCCTACAACAGCTACAAGCTGGACTCGCCGACCCTCAAGTACACCGATGTGATCAAGGCCGGCCATATCAACCAGGACCTGACCCGCTACGAGCTGCACCGGGTCTGGGAAATCGAGGGCACGGTCAAGCCGAGCGAACGGCACATCTATGCCAGGCGCCATATGTACATCGACGAAGACAGCTGGCAGGTCGCGCTGGTGGATCACTACGACGGTCGCGGCCAACTGTGGCGGGTCGCCGAAGGCCATGCGCAGTTCTACTACGATCACCAGGTACCGGCCTACACCGTGGAAACGCTGTACGACCTGATCGCCGGGCGCTACATCGCCCTGGGCATGAAGAACGAAGAGAAACACAGCTTCCAGTTCGGCTTTGTCGGCAAGGCAGCGGACTACACGCCGGCGGCGCTGCGGGCGAGCGGGGTGCGCTAGGCAACGCTTTTTCCCACTGTAGGAGCTGGCTTGCCAGCGAAGGGGCCATCAGCGGCGCTGCAAGTCTCGAGGGCCTCTTCGTGGGCAAGCCCACTCCCACAGTGCTCTGTGCAGCACCCAAGAATCAGCAGCGCCCCTGAACCTGAGTCGGCTTGCCGTGGCCGTCTCTCAGAGCGCCGAGGCGGGGAAGTATTTTTTCACCAGCGCCGCGAGGCGCGCAGCCGTTTCGATATCCATCCTGCCGTCATGGTTGTCGGCCCTGAAGTGCAATTGAAAGGCGCGGATCAGTTGCCACAAGCCCTGCTCCGAGGTCGCTTTCGAGGTGTCGTAGCCATAGGCCTTGAACTGCGCCAGCAAGGTGGCCGGCTGTGGCAGGCCCTGTTCGGTGAAACGGCTGAGATAACTGTCCCTGGTGGTTTCGTCGTACCAGGCGCCGATGCCTGCCTGATACAGCTGCTGCCAGGGAAAGGCCGCGCCCGGATCGCTCTTGCGGCCCACGGCGATATCGCTGTGGCCGACCACATTGACCGGGCTGATGGCGGGGTAGCGCGCCAGGATGTTCAGCGCCAGTTCCTTGACCGCCTCGATCTGCGGCTCGGGGTAGGGCGGGAAGGTGAACTGTCCATTGTCGTCGGTCGCCAGGTTGACGATCTCGATGCCAATGGAGCTATCGTTGAGATTGCTACGGTTGCCCCAGCTACTGGTTCCCGCGTGCCAGGCCCGGTCGTTCTCATTGACCAGGTTGAAGATGTTCTGGGTGTTGAAGCCCGCCGCGATATAGGACGCATCGGCCGGGTCCGGGACGAGGTAGTGGGCGCTGACATGGGGGCCGGTCAGACTGTCGATCGAAGCCTGGAAGTTGCCCGCCGTGTAATGCATCACGAGAAAGCGGACCCGACTGTCAAAACTCCTGGTTGCGCGGTAGGTGGTGTATTTGATGATGTTCATGAGACGAACTCTTTAAGCGTGGAACAAGACAGTAAGGCTTGTGGACTGCGCTGTTTTTAAGAGCTTTCCTTGTGCGGCGTAGGGTGTTTTTGAAATGCCCCTGCGATCCCTCGGGGCGACCCGGCGCGCCGGGCGCGACCGGTCGGTCAGTTTCCTTATGGCCGTCAATCAGTGTGCTGAATACTCATTCAACAAAGCGGCCCATGAGGACTAGGGTGGCGGTATAAAACCAAGAAAAGGCCGCCGCAATGACCGCCATGACCCCGCGTCTGGATCGTCCCGGGTTCTTGCCTCGTTTATCTTCCCGCCATCTGCCGCGCCCACGCCTGAGCACACCCTTGATCGAATCGTCGGCACGGGTGCGCCTGCTCTGTGCCCCCGCCGGCAGCGGTAAGAGCGCCCTGCTCGCCGAATGCCTGTTGCAGGCAGCGCCCAACTGCGGCGTGTGCTGGCTGCCACTGGCCGGCGCCAGCCTGAGCAGCGAGGCCTTCTGTTGCGCCCTGGCCGAGGCGCTGGGCCTGGACGATGCCCGGGATGAAGCGAGCCTGTTGGCCCGGCTGGCCCGCTGGACCCTGCCGACCTGGATCTTTCTCGACGACTACTGCCGCTTGCCCAACCCGGCCCTGGACCAGTTGCTCGATCGCCTGCTGGCGGTCAGCAGCCCGGTCCTGAGCTGGTGGCTGGGCGGGCGGCGACGGCCCCATTGCAACTGGCCCCGGCTGTTGCTGGAAGGCGAACTCTACGAGGTCGACGGCCCGAGCCTGGCTTTCGAGCGCGGCGAGATCGAACGCCTGGTGGTCAATCCGACAGTCCAGGTGTCGGCCCAGTGCATCGACCGGATCGGCCAGTACACCGCCGGTTGGTGCGCGGGTGTGCGGGTCGCCCTGCTGGAGGCGCCGGCGTGGATCACCAACGATCCCGAGGTCGGCTCGCGACGTTCGGCGACGCTGCTCGATTACCTGCAACACGAACTGTTCGATGCCCTGGCGCCCGAGCTGGCCGAAGCCTGGCGCGTACTGGCGCATCTGCCGCGTTTCAATGCCGATCTGTGCGAGCATCTGTTCGGTGCCGGGGAGGGCGCCCAGTGGATGCGCACCCTGCAGGAGCTGGGCTGTTTCATCGAACCCTGGGAAGACTCCACGGAATGGCTGCGGGTCTTCGCGCCGCTGACCCTGCTGCTGCGCGACGAGCCCTGGCCGGCCGGGCGTTCCTGGCATCGCCGCGCCTGCCAGTGGTTCAGTGCCCGGGGCGATTGGCAGGCGGCGGTGGAGCAGGCCCTGGCCGCCGAAGAATTCGAGGTCGCGGCCAGCCTGCTGCACAACTTCACCTTCGACTATCTGTTCCAGGGCCAGAACGTCGCGCTGCTGTTGCGCCTGCACGAGCAACAGCCGGACGAGCTGATGTTCGGCACGCCGCATCTGCTCGGCCTGATCACCACGGCGTTGCTGTTCGCCGGACGTTTCGACGAGGCGGCCCACAGCATCGAACAGATGGCCCGCTTCACCCCGCAACCGTCCGCCGCGGCCCAACGCCAGCTGGTGGCGCGCTGGCAGGCCCAGCAGGGCTGGTTGCTGCACTTGCAGGGGCAGGCACGGTCGGCGCGCGAGCATTTTCTCGATGCCCTCCACGATCTGCCGGCGGCGGCGTGGCCGGCACGGCTGTTCTGCCTGTCGGGGCTGACCCAGCAGGCCCTGCTCAACGGCGAGCTGGAACAGGCCCAGGCGTTGAGCCGCGAGGCCTTGTGCCTGGCGCGCGCCCAGGGGTCGTTGCTGTTCGAGGCATTGCTGGAACTGGATCACGCGCAGTTGCTGGAGCAGCGTGGCGCCCTGCATCGCAGTGAAGCCTTGCTGGATAACGTGCAGGCCCTGTTGACGGCCAAGCGTTACCTGACCGGCCCGTTGCGCGGTCGGGTCGCGTTGCGCCAGGGCCGCATTGCCTTGCGCCAGGGCCGCGACCAGCAGGCCGCCGAGTATTTCCAGGCCGGACTCGACGAATGCCTGCGCAGTCAGGACAAGCGCGCCCTGTACGGTTTCCTCGGCCTGGCGCTGCTGGATGCCAACCACGGCGACTATGCCCAGGCCTTCGTCCGTCTGCGCGATGCCGAGCGACTGATGCAGCAGCGGCATATTCCGGATCTGGTGTACCGCGCGGTGCTGTTGATGATCAGCAGCCATCTCTGGCTGCAACAGGGACGTCCCGAACTGGCGGACGAGGCATTGACCCGGGTGCTGCGCCATTATCGCGGGCCGAACGCGGTGCAGGCGCCACCGGCCACCCTGGAGCTGATTCCACGGCTGGAATACCTGTTGATCCTGGCCCGGGTCTATCAGCGCAAGCCCTGTGCCGGGCTGGAGTCGCTGGCGCAGCTGTTGGCGCAGGCACAGCAGCGGGGCATGCAGGGGATCGAAACGGAAATCCGCCTGGCCCTGGCGGAAGTGGCTTTTCTGGAAGGTCGCAGCGCCCTGGCCAAGACCCATCTCGGCGAGGGGCTGGCGCTGGTCGGCCGCTGCCATCTGCAGCAGGCCTTGCGTGAGCTGCGCCTGCGTCAGCCGGGGATCCTCTCGGCACTGGGCTTCGAGGAAGAACTGATCGCCACGGGGGACAATCCCCTCAGCCAGCGCGAGCTGGAAGTGCTCAAGCTGATCGCCCTGGGCAGTTCCAATCTGGAGATTGCCACCCAGTTGTTCATCTCGCTGCACACGGTGAAAACCCATGCCCGCCGGATCCACAGCAAGCTGGGGGTGGAGCGCCGCACCCAGGCGGTAGCGAAGGCCAAGGCGCTGGGTCTGATGGGGTAATCCCGGGGCCGGTCAGTCCTGTGGCTGATAGCCCATCCGCCAACTGACGGCTTCGCTCGCGGTCAGCAGGCGCTTGGCCGCCGGGCCGTCCTCATCGGCGTGAAACAGCGAGGTCGGGCCGACCACGGTCAACACCGCCGCCACCTTGCCCACGGCGTTGAACACCGGTGCCGACAGCGCATCGACCCCCGGCATCAATAACCCGTGGACAAAATGCAGGCCGCGCCGGCGGATCTGTTCGCAGGTCATGGCATAGGTCGCGGTATCGGCCAGCGGGTGAGGGTGGCCGGCCCTGAGTTCGGCCTCGCGCAGATCGGCGGTCTCGCGATCCGGGAGAAAGGCATTGAACACCAGCCCGGTGGATGAACTGAGCAACGGCAGCACCGAGCCCAACTGCGTCACCACCGTCACCGAGCGCACTGCCGGCTCGATATGCACCACGGTCGCGCCGTGATTGCCCCAGACCGCCAGGAAGCAGCTTTCATTGAGGTCGTCGCGCAACTCCGCCAGGGGCAGCGCGGCCACTTGCAGCACGTCCATGCTGTTCAGCGCCGCCAGGCCGACCCGCAGCGCCTCGCGGCCGAGACCGTAGTGGTTGGTGGCCACGTTCTGTTCGGCGAAGCCACTGGCAATCAGCGCCTGCAGGTAGCGGTGGACCTTGCTCGCCGGCATCTGCACGTGCTCGGCCAGGCGCGACAGCGAGGTGCTGGGCGACAGTTCGGCCAGGGCCTTGAGGATGTCGGTGCCGACCTCGGCCGAGCGGACTTTCTGTTTACCGTTGCTGTCGCTGGTACTGCGCGGCTTTTCCATGGAGGCGATGTGATCCCGGGACGAATGGGCGTCTTTATAGCTTGACGGGCACCGTCAATCAAATTACGTTTTGCATAATCGAATTACGCAATACATAATTTCGCACCGATAAAAACAAACCGACCTTGCTGCATGTCGATGATCGAGGCAGGCAACGGTCCACTCCCTCAGGAGGCTCCATGAACCTCGACTCCACGACGCTGGCCTATCAGTCCGGCTTCGGCAATGAATTCAGCAGCGAGGCGTTGCCCGGTGCCCTGCCGGTCGGCCAGAACTCGCCGCAGAAAGCCCCCTACGGGCTCTACACCGAGCTGTTTTCCGGCACCGCCTTCACCATGGCCCGCAGCGAAGCCCGGCGCACCTGGATGTATCGGATCCAGCCGTCGGCCAATCATCCGGCGTTTGTCCGGCTCGACCGGCAACTGGCCGGTGGCCCGCTGGGCGCCGTGACCCCCAACCGCCTGCGCTGGAACCCGCTGGAGATTCCGGCCGAGCCCACCGACTTCATCGATGGCCTGGTGGGCATGGCGGCCAATTCGGGCGCGGACAAACCGGCGGGCATCAGCATCTACGGCTACCGTGCCAACCGTTCGATGGAGCGGGTGTTCTTCAATGCCGACGGCGAACTGCTGCTGGTGCCCGAACTGGGCCGCCTGCGTATCGCCACGGAGCTCGGGGTACTGGAACTGCAACCGCTGGAAATCGCCGTGCTGCCCCGGGGGCTGAAATTCCGCGTCGAACTGCTCGATCCCCAGGCCCGCGGCTATATCGCCGAAAACCACGGAGCGCCGCTGCGCCTGCCGGACCTCGGGCCGATCGGCAGCAACGGCCTGGCCAATCCCCGTGACTTCCTCACGCCGGTGGCCCGTTACGAAGACCTCAAGCAAGCGACCACCCTGGTACAGAAATTCCTCGGTGAGCTGTGGGGCTGCGAACTCGATCATTCGCCGCTGAACGTGGTCGCCTGGCACGGCAACAACGTGCCGTACAAGTACGACCTGCGCCGCTTCAATACCATCGGCACGGTCAGCTTCGATCACCCGGATCCGTCGATCTTCACCGTCCTGACCTCGCCCACCAGCGTCCACGGCCTGGCCAACCTCGACTTCGTGATCTTCCCGCCGCGCTGGATGGTGGCCGAGAACACCTTCCGGCCGCCGTGGTTCCACCGCAACCTGATGAACGAATTCATGGGCCTGATCCAGGGCGCCTACGACGCCAAGGCCGAAGGTTTCCTGCCGGGCGGGGCCTCCCTGCACAGTTGCATGAGTGCCCACGGCCCGGACGGCGAAACCTGCAGCAAGGCGATTGCCGCCGACCTGGCACCGAGCAAGATCGACAACACCATGGCCTTCATGTTCGAGACCAGCCAGGTGCTGCGCCCGAGCCGTTTCGCCCTCGACTGCCCGCAGTTGCAGAACAATTACGACGCTTGCTGGGCGACCTTGCCCGCCACCTTCAACCCGGATCGGAGATAACCCATGACTCAACCAACCCTCACGCGCAGCTGGGTTGCGTCTGCCAACGGGCACGCCGACTTCCCGTTGCAGAACCTGCCTCTGGGCGTGTTCAGCCGCCAGGATTCGACCCCGCGCAGCGGCGTGGCCATCGGCGAGCATATCTTCGATCTGCAAGCGGGCCTGGAGGCCGGTCTGTTCGACGGGGCCGCCAGGGCCGCGGTCGAGGCCACCCGGGGCGGCCAGTTGAATGCCTTCTTCGCACTCGGTCGCAGCGCCCGCGTGGCCCTGCGCGAGCGCCTGCTGGAACTGCTGGGTGAAGGCAGCGAACTGCGCGGCCGGATCGAAGCCCAGGGCACGAACCTGCTGCCGCTGGCGGCGGATTGCGTAATGCACCTGCCGGCCAGGATCAGCGACTACACCGACTTCTACGTCGGCATCGAACACGCGCAGAACGTCGGCAAGCTGTTCCGTCCGGACAATCCGCTGCTGCCCAACTACAAGTACGTGCCCATCGGTTACCACGGCCGGGCCTCGACCATCCGCCCGTCCGGCACCGATGTGCGCCGTCCCAAGGGCCAGACCCTGCCGGCCGGGCAGAGCGAACCGGTGTTCGGCCCCTGCGCGCGCCTGGACTACGAGCTGGAGCTGGGGATCTGGATCGGCCAGGGCAATGCCATGGGCGATTCGATTGCCATTGCCGACGCGGCGGAACATATCGCCGGTTTCTGTCTGCTCAACGACTGGTCGGCGCGTGACGTGCAGGCCTGGGAATACCAGCCGCTGGGGCCGTTCCTGTCGAAGAGCTTCATCACCAGCATCTCGCCCTGGGTGGTGACCGCCGAGGCCCTGGCCCCGTTCCGCCGGGCCCAGCCGCCACGCCCGGCCGGCGACCCGCAGCCGCTGCCGTACCTGTTCGATCAACACGACCAGGAAAACGGTGCCTTCGATATCGAACTGGAAGTGCTGTTGCTGACCGAATCGATGCGCGAGCAGCAACTGCCGCCCCAGCGTCTGACCCTTAGCAATACCCGCCACATGTACTGGACCGTGGCGCAGATGGTCGCGCACCACAGCGTCAACGGCTGCCAGCTGCAGGCCGGCGACCTGTTCGGTTCGGGCACCTTGTCCGGCCCTGAGGCCGGGCAGTTCGGCAGCCTGCTGGAGATCACCGAGGGCGGCAAGAAACCGGTGGAGCTGGCTTCGGGCGAAGTGCGCAAGTTCCTCGAGGACGGTGACGAAATCATCCTGCGCGCCCGTTGCAGCCGTGAAGGCTTTGCCTCCATCGGTTTCGGCGAATGTCGCGGCAAGATTCTGCCGGCGCGTTGAGAGGAGCCCGCCATGGAGCTTTACACCTATTACCGTTCGACCTCGTCCTATCGCGTGCGCATCGCCCTGGCCCTCAAGGGCCTGGATTACCAGGCGCTGCCGGTCAACCTGATTGCCGCCGGTGGCGGCGAGCACCGGCAGGCGGCGTACCTGGCGATCAACCCGCAAGGGCGGGTGCCGGCGTTGCGCACCGATACCGGTCACGTGCTGACCCAGTCGCCGGCGATCATCGAGTTCCTCGAAGAGCGTTATCCCCAGGTGCCGCTGCTGTCCCGCGACCTGCCGACCCGCGCCCATGAGCGGGCGGTGGCGGCCCTGATCGGCTGCGACATCCATCCGTTGCACAATGTCAGCGTGCTCAACCTGTTGCGACAGTGGGGGCACGACGAGGAGCAGGTGCAGGCGTGGATCGGGCACTGGATCAGCCAGGGGCTGGCCGCCGTCGAGCAACTGATCGGCGACATCGGCTACTGCTTTGGCAATGAGCCGGGGCTGGCCGATGTCTACCTGATTCCGCAGTTGTATGCGGCCGAGCGCTTCAAGATTTCCCTGGAGGCGTATCCGCGTATTCGCCGGGTTGCCGCGTTGGCGCAGCAGCACCCGGCATTTATCCAGGCCCACCCGGCCAACCAGCCGGATACCCCGGCCTAGCAAGACGCGATCCTGCTGAATCGCCCTCGCGCTCCGGCGTGGGGCGACGGGTGTCTGGCGTACCTGCTTGGCTAATGCACCACGGTATTGGGCGGCAGTTGCCCCAGTCGTTCGGTCAGGCGCAGCCGCTGGATCGGGTCTTCGCTGAGCAGCAGGGCGCGCTCCAGGTCGTAACGCTCGGCCCGCGGGCACTCCAGCTTCTGGTACAGGCTGGCACGGGCCAGGTAGTCGCTGGCATTGCCCTGGCCCAGTTCCAGGACCCGCTCGGCATCCCGCAGCCCGGCCAGGAAGTCATCGTTGGCCAGGTGCAATTGCCGCAGGTTGCGTGACAGGCGCTGGAGCATCTGGACCGGCGTGGCGGTCTGCATATGCTCGGCGCGCAGGAGCATGCCGGGGCCGTACTGGCGACTCAGCAGTTCACGGCAATCGTTGGGATAGAGACGGCGACCGCCACAAGGGTCGAGCAGATGGTCGGCCCCTGGCACGCGCAGGAGGAAGTGTCCGGGGAAGTTCACCCCCACCAGCGGGATCTCCAGGCAACGGGCCAGCTCCAGGGCAATCAGCGCCAGGACCAGCGGCTGCCCGCGCTTGCGTTGCAGGACCTTGTCGAGTAACGCGGCATGGGGACGCAGTGGGGTGAATTCATCCTGCTGAAAGCCCAGGTCGTTCAGGCGGCGCAGCAGCGGTTGCGCCAGCTCGCTGACCGGCAGCATCGGCAACCCGGCGCTGACCCGCTGCTGCAGGTCCTTGAAGTCCTGCAACAGAGCGTCGGGCCGCACCTTCGGATCGTGCTCGGCGGCCAGCCACAACGCGGCTTCGAACACCGCGGGCGGAGTGCGCTCCAGGCAGGCAAAAAAGGCTTGGCGGGGGTTCATCGAAATCTCCGGCTGATGCTCCGTTTTAGCCCTGCGGCGGAGTTTCGTCCAGTGCCTTCGCAGCCCGGATGAGTTATGTCATAAAGCCTGGCAACGCGCGTCGGCTTATTCCCCGGTACTTCGGCATTCTTTGCGGCGAAGCCTATACTCGCTGTACAAGAAGTGATCAGGGGGCTATTCGATGTTTGCTCTCATGCAAAGCACTCGCCTTGAATCGCTGCACCTCAGCGTCGACCCGGTGACCGGGTTGAAGGCGGTGATTGCCATCCATAACCGTCGCCTGGGACCGGCCCTGGGCGGCTGTCGTTACCTTGCCTATCCCGATGATGAAACGGCCATGATCGATGCCATTCGCCTGGCCCAGGGCATGAGCTACAAGGCCGCTCTCGCCGGGTTGCCGGTGGGCGGCGGCAAGGCGGTGATCATCCGGCCGCCCCATGTCGAAAGCCGGGCCGCCCTGTTCGAGGCGTTCGGTCGCTGTATCGAACAGCTCGACGGTCGCTACATCACCGCGGTCGACAGCGGTACCTCGACCGCGGACATGGATTGCATCGCCCAGTACACCCAGCATGTCACCAGCACCACCAGCGCCGGCGATCCGTCGCCCCATGCGGCCATGGGCGTGTTCGCCGGCATCCGCACCACCGCCATGGCACGCCTGGGCAGTGACAATCTCGAGGGGCTGCGGGTGGCGGTGCAGGGCCTGGGCAATGTCGGTTATGCCCTGGCCGAGCAGTTGCACGCGGCGGGGGCGGAACTGCTGGTGAGCGACAATGACCAGGGCAAGGTGCAACTGGCGATGGCACAGTTCGGCGCGCACCCGGTGGCTACCGAGGCGTTGATCAGCACGCCCTGCGACATCTTTGCCCCCTGCGGCCTGGGCAATGTCCTGACCAGCCAGAGCGTGATGCAACTGCGTTGCGCGGCGGTCGCCGGTTCCGCCAATACCCAGCTGACCAGCCTGAGTGTCGCCGACCAACTGGAAAAGCGCGGGATCCTCTACGCACCGGACTACGTGATCAACTCCGGTGGCCTGATCTATGTGGCGCTCAAGCACCGGGGCGAGGAATTGCCGAACATTACGGCGCACCTGTCGCGGATCGGCACGCGCCTGACCGAAGTCTTTGCCCATGCCCAGGCGGAAAAACGCTCGCCGGCGCGGGTCGCGGACGAGCTCGCGGAGCGACTGCTGTACCGTTGAGCCGGTGGGAGCCGCGTGCCGGCGATGAGGTCGGCCAGTCTGGTGCCGTCCCGAAGGACGTCATCGCCAGCAAGCCGGCTCCCACAGGGCAGAGCGCGGTGTGTTACTCGGCGGGGTCGGCCGACAGCAGCTCGGCCAGGGCATCCGGCTGGCTCTTGAAGGCCTTGGCAAACACATCGCGATTCTTCGCCATGTAGATACCGGCTTCTTCCACCTGCTGCTCGCTCAGCGAGGGCACGGCTTTCTGCAGGACTTCAGCCAGCAACTCGGCCAGTTCGAGCATCTTGTCATGACGATCAGCTTCGGCTTTATCCATGAACAGGCGCTCCAGATCTCGGCTGCTGCGGTATACCACTTCGACGGCCATTTACCACCTCATATGCCTTCACGATAAATTGTCTTTTGCGATTACTGTATTTATATACAGCATAAAGAATAAGCGAATCCCCAGGGTTTGGGTAGTGGCTTTTTAATGTAGCCGGGTTTCGGGGTTTGTCAGGGCGATCGAAGCGGCGCTTTCAAGGGCAGCCCCCTGCCTGTGGAAGCTGGCTTGCCAGCGAAAGGGCCGGCACAGGCGAAGTCCAACGTGTCTTGAAACATATGCCCACCATCTCATCCAGGCTTCTGGCCTTTTTTCTGCATGCATGTCGTCGCCTGCAGCAGGAAGCCGCGGCATGCAGTGAAACAGTCACCTTCAACCCGCATCATCCGATCGAACCGATCTAAGGACGTGCACCGTGAAAATCAATTGGGCCGAGCAACTGCGGCAAAACGTGCACCAGGTGGCCGAGTCCCTGGGTAACCTGTTCGTCGAGTCCTTCCATTACCTGGCGCTGTTCGCCATCGGCGGGGTCACGGCCTGGGCGGCGGTGATGGAGTTCCTGGTGATGATCGAAGAGGGTCACATCAAGATCGACGACATCCTCTTGCTGTTCATCTACCTCGAACTGGGGGCGATGGTCGGGATCTATTTCAAGACCAACCACATGCCGGTGCGCTTCCTGATCTACGTGGCGATCACCGCGCTGACCCGGCTGCTGATCTCCAATGTGTCGCACCACAATCCTCCGGACATGGGCGTGGTCTACCTGTCCGGGGCGATCCTGCTGCTGGCGTTCGCGATCCTGGTGGTGCGCTATGCCTCGTCGCAGTTCCCGTCGGTGAAGATCGAACACCCACAGCGCAAGACCGGCGAAGGCTCCAGCGAGCATCCGGAAGTGGAGAAGGGCGAAATCTGAGCCCTGCCGATCGTTCCCACGCGGCGCGTGGGAACGATCGGTCAACGATTCAGTTGACCCACACCCCCGCCCGCAGATGCCAGCCATCGCCCAGTCGTTCCCAGTGCGGGTGCACATAGCGGTAGCCCGGGCGCACGGGTTCCCAGTGCCCGTGCATCGCCACGTAACGGCGACCGTCCCAGTGCCAGTAGCCACGGGCCCAGACAAAGCCGGGCCGGTAGGCCGGTTCCACTTCGATGATTTCCTGTGGCGGTGGTTGTGGCGCCACCACCTCGACGTAACGCGGTCCCGGACGCTCGACGATCACCGGGCGCTCGTGCACCACCCGCTCCTGCACGCAGCCCGATGCGGCGACGACGACGGCAGCCAATGCGGCATAACGAAAAAACATCAGACCTCCTCGGGGGTGTCCCGGACATGACGTGTTTCTTGTTGAACGACAGGGCCGTCACAAGTGACCGGCTATGCTTGTTTGTAACAGCCTGTGTCTGTCCATTGCCTGAAGCCGCAGGCTTTTTCCGTTCGGCGTGACACCGTCTGTCGGCACGCGGCAAGGTGAGGGTCTGTCAGCATCCGGACAGGCGATCGGGTAGACACTGGCATCGTGGTGGATGACGTTTTTTCCCTTAGCCAGGAAGCCTTTTGCATGCCGCTTGTTCGTGCCGTCCTGCGACCTTTTTGTCTGTCCCTCTGCGTGGGCCTGTGCCTTCCCGTGCCGGCCATGGCCGAGCCCCTCGCTCCCACCGATTCGGCCTGGCTGCGGCGTGATGGTTTCGACCTGGATGCGGCGAATGTCGCGCGCTTTCGGGCGATGGGACGGGCCGGGTTGCTGCAGGCGCAACTGAGCGATCGCATCCGCGAGCCGTTGCCGGCGTCTATCGACGCCCAGTTGCGCAGCTATCCGATCCTGGCGAACCCGTTGCAGGCGACTCTGCTGGCGTTCAGGCAGTCCCAGGAACAGCTCAAGTCGATGCCCGAGGGCGACGCCCAGGTGGCGGCGAAAAAGGCCATGCAGCAGCAAGCCAATGATGCCGCCGACCAGGCGCGGCAGATCGTCCTGTTGCGGGCGGTGTATGGCAGCAACCAGCTCAAGGAACAGCTGGTGTGGTTCTGGCTCAACCACTTCAGCGTCTTTTCCGGCAAGGGCGCGGTGCGCCTGATGGCGGCGGACTACGAGGAGCGGACGATCCGTCCGCACGCCCTGGGCAAGTTCAAGGACCTGGTGCTGGCCACGCTGAAAAGCCCGGCGATGCTGGAGTACCTCGACAATGCGCAAAACGCCAGGGGCAAGGTCAATGAAAACTACGCCCGTGAATTGATGGAGTTGCACACCCTGGGCGTGGGTTCCGGTTACACCCAGCAGGACGTCCAGCAACTGGCCCTGATCCTGACCGGCGCGGGCGTCCTGCCGATGGACGGTCGCCAGCAGAAGTTCGGGCCGCGGGTGGCCGCCCAGGTGGTGCGTGACGGCATGTTCGAGTTCAATCCCAAGCGTCACGATTTCAGCGACAAGGTGTTGTTGGGGCAGTCGATCCCGGGCAGCGGCTTTGACGAGATCACCCGTGCCGTCGAGTTGATCACCCGCCAGCCAGCCTGCGCCCGATTCATTTCCCGCAAGTTGGCCGAGTACTTTGTCGCCGATCAGCCGCCCCAGGCGCTGGTGGATCGCATGGCGCTGACCTTCCAGCGCACCGACGGCGATATCGCCCAGGTCATGCGCACGTTGTTCGAGTCTCCGGAACTGCTGCAAAGCGCCGGCAGGAAGTTCAAGGACCCGATGCAGTTCGTGGTCTCGGCCGTGCGCCTGGCCTATGACGGCAAGCCGATCGCCAACCCGCGTCCGCTGCTCAACTGGCTGAACCAGCTGGGCGAGCCGCTGTTCGGTCGCCAGACCCCGGATGGCTGGCCGCTGGATGCCGCCGGCTGGGCCAGCTCCGGGCAGATGTCCAGGCGCTTCGAAATCGCCCGGGCCATCGGCGCGGGCAACAACCGCCTGTTCACCGCCGAAGGCAGCCAGCAGGTCGGTGGCGGTTTTCCGCTGATCACCACGCCGCTTTACTACGACGCGATCGGCCCTCATCTGTCGGCGGCGACGATGGCGGCGCTGAACCAGGCCAGGTCGCCCCAGGAGTGGAACACCTTTCTGCTGTCCTCGCCGGACTTCAATAACCGTTAACCCTGCGCATTAGCCAACACAAGGTGCCGTGATGAATCGTCGAGACTTTCTCCAAGCTTGCGCGGTGGCCGCGGTAACCCTGCCGGGCTTGTCGTTTTCCGGGAAGCTGTTCGCCGCACCCGCATCGGCGCCTCGTTTCCTGATGGTGTTCCTGCGCGGTGGCTACGACTGCAACAATCTGCTGGTGCCGTACGCCAGCGATTTCTATTACGAGTCGCGCCCGACCCTGGCGATTGCCCGGCCCGATCCGCACAACATCGACAGTGCCATTGCCCTCGATGCCCACTGGGGTTTGAACCCCGTCCTGCGCGATTCGCTCTATCCGTTGTGGCAGCGCAAGCAGATTGCCTTTATCCCCTTTGCCGGGACCGATGACCTGTCTCGCAGTCACTTCGAAACCCAGGACAATATCGAAGCCGGCCTGCCCGGCGGGCAGCACGGTCATTACGGTTCGGGCTTTCTCGCGCGCCTGGCGGGGACGGTGCCGGGCAGCGCGCCGATTGCCTTTACCGATGCACTGCCCTTGAGTTTCCAGGGTGGCAAGGACATTCCCAACCTGTCGTTGCGGGGCGTCTCCAAACCGGTGTTCGACGATCGCCAGTCGGCGATCCTCGCCGCGATGTACCAGGGCACGCCGCAGGCCGCCTCGGTGTCCGATGGCCTGGAGTTGCGCCAGCAGGTGTCCAGGGATCTGCAGGACGAGATGATCAAGGCCGGGCGTGGCGCACCGACGGCGAAGAACTTCGAGGTCGAGACCCGACGCATCGCCACCTTGATGCGCGAGCAGTATCGCCTGGGCTTCGTCGATGTCGGCGGGTGGGACACCCACGTCAACCAGGGGGCTGTTCGCGGGCAGTTGTCGAATAACCTCGCCAATCTCGGACAGGGCCTGGCGGCCTTCGCCGAGGCCATGGGCGACCAATGGAAAAACACCACGGTGGTGGTGGTTTCCGAGTTCGGTCGGACCTTTCGCGAGAACGGCAACCGCGGCACCGACCATGGGCATGGCACGGTGTATTGGGTGCTGGGCGGCAGCGTGCAGGGCGGACGGATCGCCGGCGAGCAGGTCGCGGTGAATGCCGCCGGCCTGCTGCAGAACCGCGATTATCCGGTGCTCAACAATTATCGTGATGTGCTGGGCGGTGTGCTCGGGCGCGGCTGGGGGCTGTCCGGTGCGCAACTTCAGACCGTTTTCCCCGGCGCGCGCCCCAATGGGTTGCAGTTGCTCTAGAGGCCATTGGCCAGATAGCTGCGGCCCTGTCCGGCGACTTTGGGCGGCCGGGCCAGCAGCTTGAGGCTGTCGCTGTCGGTCATCGCGGTGAGGATATCCAGGGCGCTGTGGCCCTGCTCGATGGCGATGCCGAACTGGACGCTCTGGATCAGGCGCTTGAGGCGTTGCGGGTCATTGCGTTGCGCGGCGCTGATCATCCGTTTGGCGACGACCCCGCCGGCATTGGACAAAGTGAGCATGATGCTGCCATCCAGGCGTTGCAGGCTCAGGTTGACCCGGTACTCGGGCTGGAAGGCGTCGTTGATCAACTGAAAGGGATTATCCATGGTCTTCACCGCTCTGATCGAAACATGCAGTCATTGACTGGTCGGTATCCGGATTGGTTCGCTATTCCGGACCACTGGCAGGTCGACTGCCCTGGCCTCATGCCGGGGCAGGACCTCATCAAAGACTTAGCAAGCCCTGTGCCGGTTGGACGACCGTTCAGTAGTAACGACGTGGATCGGAGTCGATCAGGCTGGCCAGCTTGGTCAGGGCGAAGCGCAGTTCTTCGCGGCTGGTGGGCGACATCAGCACGATACGCACGCTGCGGGTCGGGCTGCTGCGCTCGGCCTGGAACTGGGTGCCGCTGAGCACCAGCACGCCATTGGCCCGGGCCAGCAGGGTGAACTCGTCACCGCTCCAGGGTTCCGGCAGGGTCAGCCAGAGATGGTAGCCGTGGGGCTGGGCGCTGATCTGCAAACCGCGGAAGACTTCGGCGGCGATGGCCTGGCGGGCTGCGGCCTCCTGGCGCTGGACCTGCACCAACTGGGTGTCCAGGCCCTCGGCAAGTACCGTGCTGGCCAGTTGCGCGGTGAGCGGCGAGGGCATCCAGATGCTGCTGCGGACCATGGATGTCAACCGCGAGAGCAGTTTCGGCGGGCTGTACAGATAGCCGATGCGCAAGGCCGGCATCACTGCCTTCGACAGGCTGGTCAGGTATACCGAACGCTCCGGGGCATGGCTGGACAGCGGCCGGATGTCCGGGTCGGTGGCGAGGAAACCGTAGATGTCGTCATCGACGATGATGAAGTCGAATTCCTCGGCAATCGCGGCGATTTGCGCCCGACGCCTGGCCGACATGATCGCCGTGGTCGGGTTCTGGCAGGTGGCGACGCAGATCAGCAGCGCCGGTTTTTCCTGGCGACAGCGTTCGCGCAGGGCTTCGGGAATGATCCCTTCCTCGTCCATCTCGATGCCGCCCAGGCGCCGCTCCAGGCCGTGGGCCAGGGAGATGATGCCGGGGTAGCAGAGCGACTCGCAGAGCACCAGGTCGCCGCTGTTGCTCAGGGCGCTGATCGCCACCATCAGGCCATGCTGGGCGCCAGCGGTGATCACCACTTGCTGCCAGCGGGCGTCGGGCAGCGCATGACGCAACCACTGCGCACCGGCTTCGCGATGGGCCGGATGGCCGCCGTCGGGGGCGTAGTCCAGGGCACGGGTGAAGTCCGGGTCGTTGGCCAGGGTCACCAGGGCATCGCGCAGGCCGTGTTCGAGGGTGTCGCCATGGGGCTTGATGATCGACAGGTCGAGCAGGTCGCCGGGGCCGCCGCTCAGCAGCGCCGGGGAGGGCGGGCGGGAGGGCGTCGACGGGTTCTGTTCGAGGACGTAGGTGCCACGCCCCACTTCGCCCTGCACCAGCCTGCGCCGCTGGGCTTCGCTGTAGGCGCGGCTGATGGTCCCGGGGGTGACGTCCAGGGCCTGGGCCAGTTCGCGCAAGGTCGGCAGGCGATCACCGGCGCGCAGCCTGGTGCTGGCGATATCCCGCGCCAGGGCATCGGCGATGGACAGGTACACCGGTTGATTGAAGTCGCCGAGTTGAGGAACCCACATGCGTATTGGCTGCCGATCAGGGAAATTGAGGACCGGGGGAGCTTATCACAGGGGCGAAACAATAAATTGGATTGAGTCTATTGAATCGAATCAATTATTCAGAATAGACTGATAGTTCTTCGATTCAATCGAATCAATTCCTTTCCCTCCTTTTCTCTACGGGCCCCGATGCCATGAGCAGCCTCAGCAAGGATTTTTCGTTATCGGCGGTTATCGCCGGCTTTATCGCGGTGATCATCTCCTATGCCGGACCGCTGATCATCGTGTTCCAGGCGGCGTCCCAGGCGCACCTGTCGAATGACCAGGTGTCGTCGTGGATCTGGGCGATCTCCATCGGCAGTGGCGTGACCGGCCTGCTGCTGAGCTGGCGCCTGCGGATTCCGGTGATCACCGCCTGGTCGACGCCAGGAGCGGCGCTGCTGGTGTCGATGCTGCCGACGGTGTCCTTCGCCGAAGCCATCGGCGCCTACCTGGTGGCCTCGCTGATCATCGTCGTGGTGGGGTTGTCCGGAGCCTTCGACAAACTGATGAATCGCCTGCCCAGGGCGATTGCGGCGGCGATGCTGGCGGGGATCCTGTTTCGCTTCGGCGCCGAGCTTTTCACTTCGATCCGTGTGCAGCCGGCGCTGGTGCTGTCGATGATCGCGGCCTACCTGGTCTTCAAGCGTTTCTCGCCACGCTACGCGATTCTCGCGGTGCTGCTGGTCGGCTGCGGCTTCGCGGCGTCCATGGGCGAGTTCCAGGCATCGGCGATCACCGTCGCGGTGGCGCAGCCGATCTTCACCGCGCCGCAGTGGAGCTGGCACGCGATCATCAATATCGGCCTGCCCCTGGCCCTGGTCACCCTGACCGGGCAGTACGTGCCCGGCATGGCGGTCCTGCGCACGGCGGGATACCTGAATCCGGCCCGGCCGATCATTTCCCTGACGGCCATCGGTTCGCTGCTGCTGGCGCCCTTTGGTGCCCATGGCCTGAACCTGGCGGCGATCACGGCGGCGATCTGCACCGGTCGCGAGGCCCACGAGAACCGTGACAAGCGCTATATCGCCGGGATCGCCTGCGGGGTGTTCTACATCCTCATGGGCACCTTCGGCGCGACCCTGGCCTCGGTGTTCAGCGCCTTGCCCAAGGAACTGATCGCCTCACTCGCCGGGTTGGCCCTGTTCGGCGCGATCAGTGCCGGGTTGAGCGGGGCGATGGCCGACGAGAAACAGCGCGAAGCGGCGCTGATCACCTTTCTGGTGACGGCGTCAGGCATGAGTTACCTGGGATTGGCGGCGGCGTTCTGGGGGTTGATCTTCGGCCTGGTGGCGCATTTTGTCCTGAGCTACACCCGCGAGCGCCAGGTGCCGGCGGGGCAGGGCAACCACTGATCGGGACAGGCAGGGAAGCCCGGTTCGGGAAAGGCTTGCGGCGAGCGCGCAGCTCGCCTTTTCTGGCAGGGTTGTATCAGAAAATGACAACAAAGCACCCCGACCCAACTCCCGACCTTACCAGTGCTTTTGCTGCTTGTCCGGCTTTTTTCGTCGGAAAAATTTATCTTTCAAAAAGGCTTGAATTGTTTTTTCAGCTGCCCAACTCTGTAAGCAAGAGGTCACGTTTTGCACCGCCTCCCAGCGGTGTGACGAGACTCTTGCGAGCTAGCTGAAATAAGGGAATAACTATGCAAATCCAAGTCAATAGTGATAACCATATTCAAAGCAGCATTCGACTGGAGGAGTGGGTCCGCACAACTGTTGAGAGCGCGCTCGAACGTTATGAAGAAGACCTGACACGGGTCGAAATTCACCTGAAGGACGAGAACGGCGACAAGCCGGGTCCGCACGATATGCGCTGCCAGATGGAGGCGCGGCCAAAAAACCATCAACCGATTTCGGTCACCCATAAAGCCGATACGCTGGAACAGGCGATCGATGGGGCGGCCATCAAGCTGGAACATGCGCTGGAACATCTGTTTGGCAAGCTGCAAGCCAAACGCGCGGCGATCATTAAAGGCGAGCGCCGCGACCTGGGGGATGCTCTGCTGGAAGAAGAGTTTGAAGAAAAAGAGCGCGTACGCCTGGCCGCCAATGGCTGATCGTCAGCGCTGAAGGAACCACGGGCCTGCATTGCAGGCCCGTTTTTTTTGCGTGCTGATCAGGGCGTTCAGAAGGCCACGGATGTCTGCAGGTACACCGTGCGCGGCTCACCCACGTACTTGCCCTTGTTGTTGTCTTCGAACGAGCGGGTGAAGTACTGGTGGTTGAAGATGTTCTTCACGCCCACCGCGACATTCAGGTCCGACAGTTGCGGGCCGAAATCATAGGCCGCGCGGCTGCTGAACAGCATGTAGCCGGGGATGCGCCCGTTGCTGCCGTCGGCAGTCTCGGCCGAGGTATTGGCGTTGTCGGCGAATTGGCTGCTCTGGTAGCTGCTGTCCAGGTTCAGCTTCCAGTGGCCTTCGGTGTAACCGACTCCCAGCGTGCCCTTGTGCTTCGAGGAAAACGGCACGCGATTGCCCTTGTTGGGGCCGTCTTCGCGAATGGTCGCATCGACATAGGCATAGGTGGCGTAGACATCGAAGCCCGCCAGTACCGGGCTCAGGCCGTCCAGGGCGTAGTTGACGCTGGTCTCGATGCCCTGGTGCCGGGTTTCGCCGCGGGCGATCACCGTGTCGTTGGTCTGGTTGCTCTCGTACTGGTTGTCGAAGTTGATCAGGAACGCGCCGATCTCCGCCCGCAGGTTGCCGTTGTCATAGCGGGTGCCCAGTTCCCAGGTGCGGGCCTTTTCCGGCTTCACTTCGCCGCCGGCCACGCGTTTCTGCATCTGGCTGTACTGCACGCTGCCGAAGGAGCCTTCGGTATTGGCATAGAGATTCCAGCTTTCGTTCAGGTGATACATCACGTTCAGGGCGGGCAGGGCGGTGTTGTAGTTGCCCTTGTACTGCTGTTTGAGGAGCTTGTCGGTCTGCTGCGATTCGATCATTTCGTAGCGGATGCCCGGGGTGAAGGTCCACTTGCCGATATCGATCCGGTCGTCGATGAAGAAGGCGTTGGCTTCGGTGGCGCCACGGGTGTCGCGGTCGTTGCGGCTGTCGGTGGTCGGGAACACCTGGTTGGCGGCCAGCGGGGTGCGATAACGCAGTTCGTGCCCGGCTTCGTTGATATAGCGGTAGCCGACGCCCAGTTCATGCACGGTGTCTCCAAGGTCGAAGCCCTGGCTGAAACGGGTTTCCAGCCCGCGTACCCAGTATTCACGGGGCGACAGCGAGAGGAACGTGCCCTGGTCCAGGTAGCCACTGCGCAGGGTCTTGGTAAAGAAGCTGTTGACGGTGAATTCGCGGCGATCCTCCTGGTAGCGATAACCGACATTGAACAGGGTCCGGCGGCCCCAGAAGCTGTCCTTCCGGCGGGTCGACTGATACGGGTCGGCCGCATAGTCCGCGGTACTCAGGCCGCCGGGCATATCGGCCTTGCCCTCGTAGTACTGGGCCATGGCATTGAAGCTGTTGGCGTCGTCGAGCTGGTACTTGCCCTTGAGGATCAGATCGTCGATCTCGGTGTCGCTGTGTTCGCGCCAGTCGCCGCCACGGGTGCCGGAGTACAGCAGGGCGCCACCCAGGCCGTTGTCGGCGGTGCCGCCGGCCAGCAGGTTGCCGGTGCGCTTGAAGCCGTCCTGGCTGGACGATGGGCTGACTTCGGTCTGGAAGCCGCCCTTGACCGTCGGCGTCTCGGGAATGGCGCGGGTCACGAAGTTGACGATGCCCCCGACGTTCTGCGGGCCATACCGCACGGCACCACCGCCGCGCACCACGTCCACCGCGTCCATGTTGCCCATGCTGATCGGGGCGAACGACAGCTGCGGCTGGCCATAAGGGGCGAACGGTACCGGGATGCCGTCCATCAGCACGGTCGAGCGCGAAGCCAGGCGGGGATTGAGGCCACGGATACCGAAGTTCAGTGCCATATCGTGGCTGCCGGTACCGTTGTTTTCCGGCGCATTGACGCCGGGGATGCGATTGAGTACATCGCGGGCCTGGGTGGCGCCCTGGCGTTCGAATTCTTCGCGGCGGATCACGTCGCGGGCACCGGGATGTTCGAAGACGTTGGTCTGTTCGGCGGCGCCGAGCCAGTCGCCGACCACGGTCGAGGCGCCGAGCTCCAGCGGGGCCTTGTCGGCGGCAGGCGGCAGCGGTTGCAGGCTGAAGGCGTTGTTGCCTTCGTCACGGGCCCGCAGGCCGGTGCCTTCGAGCAGCGCGTCGAGCCCTTCGGCGGTGCTGTAGTTGCCGTCCAGGCCATGGCTCTGCAGGGTACCGGTGACCTGGGAGCCGAAGGAGATCAGCACGCCGGCCTGGCGACCAAACTGGTTGAGGGCGTTTTCCAGGGAGGTCGGGGCGATCTGGTAATGCCGGGCCTCGTCGGCCTGGGCCAGGGCGGCGAAGCTCAGGCTGGCGCCCAGCAGCAGGTGACGCACTGAGCGGGCGAGGGGCGTGACGCGGGACGGCTGAGAGGGCATGTCGGTGATCCTGAGAAGGTGGAATCAAGGTGGCTTTCCTTCTCTGTCACGCGAGACTGAAAAAACGGCTCACTCTTTTTCAAGTTTTTCTGCGAGATATCAGGCCCGTGCCTCGACCGTCACCCAGTAGCGGGTAAACCGCCGTACCCGCACCTGCAGGCTGACTTGCAGCAGGTCGAGGATGCGTTCGCTGTCGTCCAGCGGGTAGCTGCCGGAAATCAGCAGGTTCGCCACCTGTGGCGCGCAATGCAGCTGGCCGCGGCGGTAGCGGGCGACCTCGTCGAGGAAGTCCGCCAGGCGCATATGGGCCGCCACCAGCATGCCGTCTGTCCAGGCGCCGCTGCCGGTCGCCAGTGGCTGCGGCTGCTCCCAGCCCCGGCGGTTGAAACTGATCTGCTGGTTCTTCTGCACCGGCAATGGCGCGCCGTTCCAGTCCCGTGGTTGCAATTCGACCTGACCATCGAAGACCGCCAACTGCGTGTGATCGCTCCACTGCCGCACATTGAGGCGGGCCTGTTGCGTGCGCACTTCGCCTTGCCCGGTCGAGAGCAGTAGCGGCCGGGTGTCCCGTGCCACGGTCAGCAGGATTTCGCCTTCGAGCAGGCGGATCAGTCGTTGCCCGGCATCGAAGCGTACATCGACGGCGCTGCCGGTATTGAGTTGCAATTGGCTGCCATCGGCCAGTTGCACCTTGCGTTGTTGTCCCACCGAGGTGCGGTAGTCGGCCAGCAGAGGCGTCAGCGGATTGTGTTCGCGCAGGCCCCAGCCCAGCGCCGAACCGGCCCCCAACAGCAGCAGGAGTTTCAGTGCCTGGCGCCGGCCGTGGCTGCGCGGGGCGTTCAATGCGGCATGGGCCAGGGGCGAAGACAGTCCGCGCAAACGCTGGTTGACCCGCTGGATATGTTCCCACGCCCGCTGGTGTTCACCGTGGGCGGCCAGCCATTGCTGCAGGGCCTGCTGCCGGCGCGGGTCGAGTGGGCCGTCCTGGGTTTCCAGCAGCCAGTGCACCGCCTGCTCGGCCACCCGCGAGGAAACATCCACCGGGCCGTTAATCGGCGCGCTCACAGGGCGAAGTAGCAGCGCAAGGCTGCCTTGTGCAGATGGCGCTTGACCGTGGCAATCGAGATGCCCAGTTCCCGGGCGATTTCCCCATGGCCCAGGCCATCGACCTGGGACAGCAGGAACGCGCGTTTCACCGGGCGCGGCAGGCCGTCGAGCAGTTGGTCCAGTTCGGCCAGGGTCTGCAGGATGATGGCCTTGTCTTCCTCGGACGGTGCGAGCATCTCGGGGAACTGGGCCAGGGTTTCCAGATAGGCCCGTTCCAGGTCCTGGCGCCGGTAGTGGTTGCACAGCACGCGCTTGGCAATGGTCGTCAGAAAGGCGCGGGGTTCGATGATCCGCGGTGTCTCGCGGGCCGTCAGGACCTTGATGAAGGTGTCCTGGGCCAGGTCCGCCGCGCTGTCCGGACAGCCGAGACGCCGCCGCAACCAACCGGTGAGCCAGCCGTGGTGAGCGTGATAAAGGACTTCGACGGTTTGCGCGTGGGGCACCGCGACCACTCCGGGAGCTTGCATGGATGCGTAAGAGAACAAGAATTGTTCGCATTGTAAGGGCCGCTCATGGCGTTCGGCAATCCACCCGGATCAATGGCCGCGAAGAGATTTCGTCGGCGTCTTTTGCGTATGAGAATATTTATCATTAATATTGCGAGATTATTCGTTCCGCGGGGTGGTGCCGTTTTGAACCTGATGCTGACACCGCCTGAATCACCTGAGGCCAACGAGCTGGACAGCAGCGTCGGGCGCGCGTATTTCCTCCAGGTGTTCCTGTCCCAGCGCTCGCAGATGGAAGCGCTGGTCAGCCGTCGCGTCGGTTGCCGGGCGACGGCGGCGGACCTGGTGCAGGACCTGTTCCTGCGTTTCTGGCGGCGGCCGCTGGTGCAGGTGGAGGAGCTCAGCACCTACCTGCTGCGCTGTGCCGGCAACATCGCCATCGACCATTTGCGCAGCGAGGGGGCCCGCGTGCGAATCAATGAAGGCTGGCTGCCCGAGCAGCACAACGAGAGTCTCGAGCCCCAGGCCGCGCTGGAGGCGGGCAACGACCTGCGCCATGTCGAGGCGGCCTTGCGCGCCCTGCCTGAACGTACCCGGCAGATTTTCCTGCTGAACCGCATCCATGGACGCAAGTACGCGGAAATCGCCAAGGCCATGGGGCTTTCCCAAAGTGCCGTGGAAAAACATATGATGCGCGCGCTCGAAGCCTGCAAGGCCAGCCTTCGAGACCCCCAGATATCGCGCACGCCAGGGAATGCACCGAAATGAACAGCACCAGCGTCCAGGTGACGCCCGATCAGGAGCAGGCTGCGCTGGCCTGGCTGAGCCTGTTGCACGACCAGCCGAGCAGCGGCGACCAGGCGACCTTCAGCCGCTGGCTGCAGGCCGATCCGGCCCATGCCGAGGCCTATGCCCAGGCGCAGGTGCTCTGGGAATTGAGCGAGGTGCCGGCGAGCAGGCTGGCGCGGGAAGAGGCCTTTGCCCTGCAGGGTTTCCTCAAGGCCATGGAGCGCCCGCCACGCCGGGCGCTGTGGCGCTGGTCCGCGCCGCTGGCGATGGCCGCCTGCCTGCTGTTGATGATTTCCCTCGGTGCCGGTTGGCAGCCGCAGCGCTGGTTCGACGACCTCGGTGCCGATTATGTCTCCGCGCCGGGGCAGATACGCACGGTGACGCTGGCCGACCAGTCGCAAGTGACCCTGGACACCGACAGCGCCATCGCCGTGGATTTCAGGGGGGGCGAGCGGCATGTGCGGTTGCGCCGCGGTTCGGCGTTTTTCAGCGTCAGCCATACCGGCGAACCCTTTATGGTGGATGCCCGGGGCGGTGAAGCGCGGGTCCTCGGCACCCAGTTCGAAGTTCGCCTGCAAGAGGATGGCGCCCGGGTCACGGTGTTGTCGGGCCGGGTCGGGGTCACGCCGCGCAAGGGCGCGGCGCAGCAGGTGCTGACCGCCAACCAGCAACTGGCTTATGCCGATGGCACCGCGCAGCCGCTGCACAGCGTCGACAGCGATATGCAACTGGCCTGGCGCCAGGGCTGGCTGAATTACTCGAAGGCGTCCCTGGCCGAAGTGGTCGACGACCTGCGGCGCTACTATCCGGGGCGCATCCTGGTGTTCAACGACACGCTGGCGGCGCGGCGGGTCAGCGGCAGTTTCCCGAACAAGGACCCGCAGGCGGTGCTGGACTCGTTGCAAGGGGTGCTGGGATTCGAGCAGCACAAACTGCTGGGGCGGCTGATCGTCCTGCGTTGACGGTCTACCCTGATGATCGTTCCAACGCTCTGCGTGGGAATTTAGCCCTTGACGCTCTGCGTCAAAACGGCGCACGCAGAGCGTCCAGTGAGGCATCCCCACGGGGATCGCGGCACGCTCAGAGGGGGCATGTGAAAAGAATTCAAAAAAGAGGTGAGGTAAACCCCGGCGTCATCCGTGTAGTGGGTGAAAGTGCGATGCATTCGCATTAATGGCTTATCTACACACGGGTCTCCAGCATGAAGTCCAGGGCAAAATCGGTGGCAGGCAGTTCGGTCAAACAGTGGCTCGGCGCATCGGCGCTGGCGGTTTCGGGGCTTGCCCTGTTGCCGTCGAGCGTGGCCCAGGCCGCTGACGCGAGCACGCAACACAGCGCCGTCTTCAACTTTTCGATTGCCGCCAAGCCCTTGCCCCAGGCCCTGAACGACTTCAGCCGGGTGACCGGCCTGAGCGTGGTCTACACCGATGAAGCCCCCTACGGCCTGCAGGCGCCCGCCGTCAGCGGACAGATGAGTGCCGAGCAGGCCATGCAACGCCTGCTGGGCAACTCCGGCTTCACCTTCCGTCGTACCGACGACCACACCCTGGCCCTGGAGCCGTTGCCGACCCAGGGGGCGCTGAGCCTCGGTGCCACCACCATCAGCGGCAGTCGCCCGGTGGACGGCGGCGGCACCAGCTACCAGCCGCCGCAGGTCACCTCGATCGCCCGTTCCAGCGCCTCGCTGCAGGAAATCCCGCAGACCATCAACGTGGTCCCGGCCCAGGTCGTGCGCGACCAGACCCCACGCAACCTGGATGACGCGCTGAAGAACATCAGCGGCATCACCCAGGCCAACACCCTCGGCAGCACCCAGGACGCGGTGATGATTCGCGGCTTCGGCGACAACCGCAACGGCTCGATCATGCAGGACAGCATGCCGCTGGTGCAGGGCCGCGCGTTGAACGCCACCACCGAGCGGGTCGAAGTGCTCAAGGGTCCGGCCTCGCTGCTTTACGGCATCCAGGACCCGGGCGGGGTGGTCAACCTGGTCAGCAAGAAACCCCAGCTGGAACAGTACAATGCCGTGACGATCCGTGGCTCGAGCTACGGCAACGGCAAGAACGGCAGCGGCGGCAGCCTCGACAGCACCGGTGCCATCGGCGACAGCAACCTGGCCTACCGGATGATCGTCGACCACGAGGACGAGGACTACTGGCGCGACTTCGGCACCCATCGCGAAACCCTGATCGCGCCGTCCCTGGCCTGGTTCGGCGAGAGCACCAAGCTGCTGTTCGCCTATGAACACCGTGAGTTCCTCACACCGTTCGACCGTGGCACGGCCATCGACCCGAAGACCAACCACCCGCTGGATATTCCCGCCGGTCGCCGACTGGACGAGCCGTTCAACAATATGGAAGGCCGCTCCGACCTCTATCACTTCGAGGCCGATCACGACCTGAACGACAACTGGAAAGCCCACTTCGGCTACAGCTGGAACCGCGAGACCTACGATGCGAGCCAGGTCCGCACCGTTTCGGTCAACCCCAATGGCACCCTGACCCGCAGCATGGACGGTACCCAGGGCGCGTTGACCACCGACCGCTTCACCACCGCCAGCCTCGAAGGCAAGGTCCAGGTCGCCGGCATGCAGCATGACCTGGTGTTCGGCCTGGATGACGAGTACCGCAAGATCTACCGCGCCGATCTGATCCGCCAGGCCCAGCGCGGGCCTTTCAATTACCTCGATCCGGTGTATGGCCGTGAAGTCGAAGGTTCCACCGTCAGCCCCAAGGACAGCGCCCAGACCGACCTGCTGCGTAGCGACGCGGTGTTCCTGCAGGACTCGATCCACCTCAACGACCAGTGGATCCTGGTGGCCGGTGGGCGCTTCGAGACATTCGACGAATATGCCGGCAAGGGCCGGCCGTTCCAGGTCAACACCGACACCAACGGCCAGAAGTTCTCGCCGCGTTATGGTCTGGTGTACCGCTACACCGACGAACTGTCGTTCTATGGCAGCTACACCGAGTCCTTCAAGCCCAACTCGACCATCGCCCCGCTCGTGACCACCGGCACCCAGCGCCTGGTCCTCGACGGCTCGATCGATCCGGAAGAATCCAAGTCCTGGGAACTGGGCGCCAAGCTGGATATCCCCGGTCGGGTGACCGCCACCGCGGCACTCTTCGATATCCACAAGCGCAATGTCCTGGTGACCGTCGCCGAAGGCCTGACCAACCAGTACAGCGTTGCCGGCGAAGTGCGTTCCCGAGGCCTGGAAATGGATGTCAGCGGTCAGTTGAGCGATCGCTGGAGCCTGATCGGCAGCTATGCCTACACCGATGCCGAGGTGACCAAGGACGCCAACTTCCAGGGCAACGACCTGCAGAACGTGGCGAAGAACAGCGGCTCGCTGTCGGCGGTCTATGACTTCGGCACGATCGTGGGCGGCGACCAGCTGCGGGTCGGCGCCGGCGCCCGCTATGTCGGCGAGCGCGCGGGCGATGCGGCCAACACCTTCGAACTGCCGGGCTACACCGTGGCGGATGCCTTCGCCACCTACGACACCAAGGTCGAAGGGCAGAAGGTCAAGTTCCAGCTCAACGTGAAGAACCTGTTCGACAAGACCTACTACACCTCGGCGGTCAGCCGGGTATTCGTCTCCATGGGCGATTCGCGGCAGGTGTCGCTGTCCAGCACCCTGGAGTTCTGATGAAGTGCCTGGTCAGTGTGATTTTCGCCCTGGGCCTGAGCGCCGCGGCCCTGGCCGCGCCTCAGGACGCCCGCCTGTATCACCGCGAGCACCAGGTGACGTTGCCCGGCAGTGGCGACAGCTGGGGCTTTGTCGCGCTGGAGCCGACGCGGCCGTATCTGTTTCTCGCCCGGCGCGAGAACGGCCTGAGTGTCTTCGACGTGGCGCAACAGCGCCTGGTCAAGACCCTCGAGGACTCGGCCGGCGCCAACGGCGTGGTGTTCGTGCCGGGCCTGGACCGGGTGTTCGTGCTCAATACCGATGGCAGCCTCGGCGTGGTCGAGCTGTCCAGCCTCAAGGTGTTGAAACGTATCCCGGTGGCCCGGAGCAATCTCAACAGCGCGGTGTACGAGCCTGTAACCGGCCAGGTGATCATCGTCAGCGGGCGCCGCGCCGATCGCTCGACGCTGTTCGTCTTCGATCCGCAGCAGGAAAGGATCACTGCCGCCCACGAGCTGGACGTGAAGAAGATCGACCCGTTGCTGGTCAAGGGCGATGGCAGTTTCTTCCTGCCGATGCGTGATGAAGGCAAGGTGGCGCGGTTGTCGGCGAGTACGTTCGAGGTGCTCGACAGCTGGCAGTTCGAGGGCTGTGCCAGGCCCAGCGCACTGGCCGAGGATACCGCGCGCCAGCGCCTGTTCGTGGCATGCCGGGGAGAGCAGCCGCGGCTGGTGGTCGTCGACCTGGAAAGCGGTGCGCTCAAGGCCAGCCTGCCGATCAGCCGGGACGTCAACGCCCTGGCCTACGACAGCGACAGCCGGCGCTTGCTGGTGCCCAGTGGCGTCGATGCCAGCCTGACGCTGGTCGAGCAGGTGGACGCCGATCGTTACCGGCTGACCGGCGCTGTCAGCACCTTGCCGATGGCCTATAACATGGCCTTCGATCCGCGGAGCCGGAAGGTCTACCTGCCCGCCATGGATTTCACCCTGCCGGCCGGCGCCAGGGGCGAGCCCAAGGCCGATCCGATTTTCCACGCCGATACCTTCTCCGTCACCACGCTGGCGCCCTGAGATAAAACCCTGTCCCTGGAATCCCGGTCAATCGCGCATGGATTCCCGGGACGGTGTTACCGCATAATTCTCCGCGTTGACTCGATAAGTGCCTTGTCCTTACGTGCCTCCTGAGTGATGGGGCCGCGCCTTTCCGTGCGGCTCTTCTGTGTGTCGGTTGAAATTGAGGCAGAAGATGAATTGGCTACAAGGTTCCATGGGCAAGGGGGTCGCGGCGGCCTTGCTGGTACTGCTGGGGGCCTGCTCCAGCAAGGCGCCGAAAGCGCCGACAGCACCAGAACCGGGAGGGACGGTTATCCTGCAAGCGGCGCAACTGCCCCTGCCGCTGCCCCGCTCGAACTTTTGCGCCAGCCTCGACAGCCGACTGCGCGGCGCGGCCATGCAGGGCGCGACGACCTCGCTGGTGGTGCGCGAGGCGGATGGCGGCAAACTGGTCTGTGAATTCAACGCGCAAACCCGGCTGGTCCCGGCCTCCAGCCTGAAGCTGGTGACCACGGCGGCGGCAATGGAAGTACTCGGCGCCAACTTCCGCTTTTCCACCACCCTGTTGACCACCGGAACGCAGCAGGGCGGGTTGCTGGTCGGCGATCTCTACCTGCGTGGCACGGGCGATCCGACGATGCGCCAGGAAGACTACCAGGCCCTGGCGGCCGGACTGGCGCGCAAGGGCATTACCCGCGTTCGCGGCCGGCTGATCCTCGATGACACCGCCTTCGACCGTGAGCGGCTCGGGCTCGATTGGGACAGCGCGGATGAGCAGCAGTATTTTTCCGCGCAGATTTCCGCGCTCAGCGTATCGCCCAATGACGACTTCGACGTCGGCTCGATCCTGGTCAACGTGAGTTCCGCGGGCGTGCGTCAACCGCCGCGTGTCAGCTTCACGCCCGATAATCGCTACATGACGCTGGTCAACCGGGCCACCACCGGGCGCGGCGGTCCGCTGGTGGTCAGTCGCGGCCACGGCGGCAATCTGTTGCGCATCGACGGGGCATTGCCCAAGGGGGCCCAGCGCGTCGCCCAGGTCACTGTCTGGGAGCCCACCGGCCTGGTCGCCGACCTGTTCCGCAGCGCCCTGGTCCGCGAAGGCATCGTGGTCGAAGGCGCCAGCGTGCTGGGGATGGCCACGCCGACCATGGCCCGGCCGCTGGTGGAGCACCAGTCGCCGGTACTGGCGGACCTGATGGCGCCGCTGCTGAAGTTGTCGAACAACAACATGGCGGAAATCCTGCTCAAGTCCATGGGCCGCAAGACCGCCAATGCCGGCACCGCGGTGGCGGGCGCGGCGGCGGTGAATGGCTTTCTGCTGCGACATGGCATAGCGCCAGCGGGATTGCTGCAGGTCGACGGCTCCGGTTTGTCGCGGCGCAACCAGGTTTCCGCGCGGACCCTCAGCGAGCTGCTGCTGACGGCGCGCACCCAGCCCTGGTTCCAGTCCTGGTACGCGGCGTTGCCGGTGGCCGGCAATCCCGACCGGATGACCGGCGGTACTCTGCGCAAGCGCCTGCGCGGGACGGCGGCGGCCAACAACCTGCATGCCAAGACCGGCAGCATGCGCAGCGTGTCGTCGCTGGCCGGCTACGTCACCAATCGCGACGGACGGTTGCTGGTGTTCGCCATGCTGACCAACAACTATGGGGTGGGGGGCCGGCAGATCAAGGCCGTGGAGGACTCGATCGTCGAGTCCCTGGCCGACAAGACCGACTGAGGGCGCCGTCGAGGTGCCTTACGCTCGACGGCGTCTGCGGGACACAACGACAACAAAAAATAAAAAAGTTCCCAAGCGCGGAAAAAGAACCCAAAATTACTGTGAATGAGCCGCACCGCTGCGACCCAGCGTTGCCGGCTCCACCGCAACAGACCCTTCGCGAGGTGAGCAATGGGTACGGTATCCGCAGTACGTCCTCCCCAAACCCTGTATGTCACGATCCGCCGTGATGAACTGCGGCAGTTGAAAGACGAACGCGAAGCCCTGCAACAACAGGTCGCCCAGTTGCGCGAAGCCCTGCGCACGCAGGCCCTGACCGCTCAAGCCCCGGTGCCACAGCTGGGCCAATGACCGACTGACGCCAGTCACCGGCGTGCCTGGTGCTGTGCCTTGTGCGTCACGGCCGGGAGCGAATGCTCCCGACTCACGAACTTTTCACATTCATCTACCGATACTCCAACCGGTTTAGCCGTGCGTAATTCGTGCGGCCGTTTGTCGTGGGCGCTTTTTTTTCGGCGCCACGATTCAGGTAGCGACTGGCTGGAGTGTTCTATGGCGATGTTCAAACGCAGCCCCAAGTCTGCGAAAGGTTTTGATTGGGCCGGATTCGGCTGGCTGTTCCTGTTCTTCTGGTACTTCTCGGGTATTACCCAACTGCTGATCCAGCTGACCGGCACTTCCGGCTTCACCGGGTTCCGCCAGGCCTTCTTCATGAGCGCCATCTGGCTGGCGCCGATGCTGCTGTTCCCAAGGAAGACCCGCCTGCTCAGCGCCGTGATCGGCCTGGTGCTGTGGGCCTGCTCCATGGCGAGCCTGGGCTACTTCTTCATCTACCAGCAGGAATTCTCGCAAAGCGTTATCTTCATCATGTTCGAATCGAACATCGCTGAAGCCGGCGAGTACATGACCCAGTACTTTGCCTGGTGGATCGTGCTGGCGTTCATCGCCCACACTGCCTTTGCGATTTTCCTGTGGACCCGCCTGCGCCCGGTCCACCTGCCACGCGGTCAGGCCCTGGTCGCGGCGACGACGATCCTGGTGGCGGTGATCGGCTATCCGCTGTTCACCCAGATCAACCGCAGCGCGACCCTGGCCGATGGCCTGGAACGCTTCGAAACCCGCATCGAGCCGGCAGTGCCCTGGCAGATGCTGGTGGCCTACCGTCGCTATCGCGAACAGCTGGACAATATGCAGGGCATGCTCGACAACGTCAGCAAGATCCCGCCGCTGCATAACCTCAAGGACAGCCAGGCCGGCCTGCCGGCTACCCTGGTGCTGGTCATCGGCGAGTCGACCAACCGCCAGCGCATGAGCCTCTACGGCTACCCGCGGGAAACCACGCCGAACCTGGACAAGCTCAAGGAACAGCTGGCGATCTTCGACAATGTCGTCACGCCCCGGCCCTACACCATCGAAGCCCTGCAGCAGGTCCTGACGTTCGCCGACGAGGAAAACCCGGACCTGTACCTGAAGACGCCCTCGCTGGTCAGCGTGATGAAACAGGCCGGCTACAAGACCTGGTGGATCACCAACCAGCAGACCATGACCAAGCGCAACACCATGCTCACGACCTTTTCCGAGCAGGCCGACGAGCAGGTGTACCTCAACAACAACCGCAACCAGAACGCCCGCCAGTATGACGGCGACGTGCTGGAGCCGTTCAACAAGGCCCTGGCGGACAGCGCGCCGCGCAAGCTGATCGTGATCCACCTGCTGGGCACGCACATGAGCTACCAGTACCGTTATCCGCCGACCTTCGAGAAATTCGCCGATCGCACCGGTGTCCCGCCAGGCCTGACCGATGACCAGGTTCCGACCTACAACAGCTACGATAATGCCGTGCTGTACAACGACTTCGTGGTATCGAGCCTGATCCAGGACTACGCCAAGACCGACCCCAACGGCTTCCTGCTGTACCTGTCGGACCATGGCGAAGATGTCTTCGACTCCGCCGGGCATGCCACCCTGGGGCGTAACGAAGCCAAGCCGACCGCGCCGATGTACACCATTCCGTTTATCGCCTGGGCGTCGCCGAAATGGCGCGAAACCCATGACTGGAACTTCGCTTCGGACCTGAACCGGCCCTACAGCAGTTCCAACCTGATCCACACCTGGACCGACCTGGCCGGCCTGACGTTCGACGAGCAGGACCTGAGCAAGAGCGTGGTCAACGATCAGTTCAAGGTTCGTCCCTTGCTGATCGGCGACCCCTATGCCCGCGCGCAGAAGGCCCTGATCGATTTCAGCCTGATCAAGCCCAAGGCCGTCTCGCCCCCTGCCGACGTCGCCAAGAAGTAATCTCGTGGCCTGTTCTCATGTCCGACATGAGAGCAGGCCCTGCAACTAACAAGTTGAAAATGCTTCGGGTGTGAAAGTTGTCGTTATTATTAACGCAGCGTTATGTGTTGATAAAAATAGTTTAATTTAAAGTTTCTGGTTGTTTCTGCTGCAATATCCTCCCCTCCTTCAATGCAGGCTTGCCTGCAGATCGCCTGTCCCCGGCTCTACGGCGCCTCAGGCCGGTGGTCGTCCGGCATTCAATTCTGAAAATAATGTAATCAGTCATTCATGTAGCCGTTAACGGCGACTTAATATAATTGTCCGACAGTACTTCTGAATTATCAGGCCGCCCAGACGGCACTCCCTTTTATTTGCTTGGAGTTCAAACTCATGAAACTGTCTACGTTGTTTATTGCCGGGTTATTGTCCGTCAGTTCTTTTGCCGCGTTGGCCGAGGGCGGTTCCGATCGCGTGATCGAGCGCTGGCAGAACTTCCAGCTCAGCCAGCAGGCCAATCGCGAACAGGCCGAGCAGAAGACCCTGACGGCCCAGGCGCAGAAAGTCGACGCTTCGTCGAGCGAGTCGAAAGACGTCAAGCAGCAACCTGATACCTGAGTTGTCGCGGCTCAGCCGCCACGTCAGCGGGTAAACGCCTGCCGGTAATCGCCAGGCGTTGCACCGAGGACCTGGCGGAAGCGGTTGCTGAAATGGCTGGCGCTGGCAAAACCGCAGGCCAGGGCGATGTCGCCCAGGGGCTGGCGGGTCGCGCGCAGCAGTTCGCGGGCCCGGCTCAGTCGTCGCGCCAGGAGATACTGGTGCGGCGGCAGGCCGAAGCTGCTGCGGAACATCCGCGCAAAGTGATATTCCGACAGGCTGCACAGGCCTGCCAGTTGGCCGAGGCTCAACGGCTGGTCCAGCCGGCTGTCGATATAGTCTGTCAACAGGCGCCGCTGGTGTGCCGCCAGGCCACCCTTGAGCCGCAGGCCCTGGCGCAGGCCAACCTGGTTGAGCAGCGTATGGCTGAGCATTTCATGGGCCAGGCTGCTGCCCAGCAGGCGCTCGCCGGGTTCGTCCCAGTTCAGTTGCAGCAACTGGTGAAAGCGCCGGACCTGCCGCGCATCCTCGAGAAATGTCGCCTCCTGCAAGTGCACCGTCCGCGGTTCGCGATCCAGCAGCGTGACGCACTCCAGGGCGAACTGTTCCTGGCTGATATAGACATGGGCCAGTCGCAGGCTGCCATTGATCACCCAGCCGGACTGATGCTCGGCGGGCAGGATGCAGAGCCTGTTCGGACCGCCCTTGTTGTCGGGACGGTCACGGCGAAAGGTCCCGGTGCCGCCGGCGATGTAGCAGGACAGGGTGTGATGGCTCGGCGCCTCGTAGTCCTGGGCGTCGTGATGGTTGCTCCACAGGGCCGCCGACATGCCGTCACCGAACTCGGCGCTGTGCTCCAGGCGGGAGTTGGGCGAGCGGTTGAGGGCTTGAAAGACTTGCAGGGTATCGAGTGCGGCCATGATCGGTTCTCCAACGTCTCGCATCCTACTCCGTCGGCGTCCGGCTGCCAGCCCACGGGCCGACAAAAGCGCAAGTTTCTGCAAGCGCGCGGCGGGGCAGGGGGCGACACTGGAGGTCGTCCCTGGGAGTACGCACCTGATGAACCTGTTTCTGTACCTGCTGACCGTGTTGATCTGGGGCACCACCTGGATCGCCCTGAAACTGCAACTGGGCGTGGTGGCGATCCCGGTGTCCATCGTCTATCGCTTCGGCCTGGCGGCACTGGTGCTGTTCGTCCTGCTGCTGCTCAGCCGGCGCCTGCAGCCGATGAACCGCCGTGGCCACCTGATCTGCCTGGCCCAGGGCCTGTGCCTGTTCTGCCTGAACTTCATGTGCTTCCTCACGGCCAGCCAGTGGATTCCCAGTGGCCTGGTGGCGGTGGTGTTTTCCACGGCGACCCTGTGGAACGCCCTGAACGCTCGGGTGTTCTTCAGGCAGAAGATTGCCCGCAATGTGCTGATGGGCGGTGGCCTCGGCCTGCTCGGCCTTGGCCTGCTGTTCTGGCCGGAGCTGTCCGGGCACACCGCCGGCCCGCACACGGTGCTCGGCCTGGGGCTGGCCTTGTTGGGTACGCTGTTCTTCTCGGCCGGCAACCTGCTGTCGAGCCTGCAACAGAAGGCCGGATTGAAACCCTTGACTACCAACGCCTGGGGCATGCTCTACGGCGCGACGATGCTGGCCGGTTACTGCCTGGTCCAGGGCATTCCCTTCGAGATGGAGTGGAACACGCGGTATATCGGTTCGCTGTTGTACCTGGTGATTCCGGGGTCGGTGATCGGTTTCACCGCCTACCTGACCCTGGTCGGGCGCATGGGGCCGGAACGCGCGGCTTATTGCACGGTGTTGTTTCCGCTGGTGGCGTTGAATGTCTCGGCCTATGCCGAGGGCTACCACTGGAGCGCGCCGGCCCTGTGCGGCCTGGTGGCGGTGATGCTCGGCAACGTGCTGGTATTCCGCAAGCCGGGCACACCGTTGCGGCCGGCGCCAGCGGCGGTCAGCCGGATGCCCGGCTGTTCCAGACCTGGGGGTTGACCAGGTCGCGGGGGCGCTCGCCGAGCAGGGCGCTGCGCAGGTTGGCCAGGGCCCGGTTGGCCATGGCCTCGCGGGTCTCGTGGGTGGCCGAACCGATATGCGGCAGGGTCACCGCGTTCTTCAACTGGAACAGCGGCGACTCGGCCAGCGGCTCCTTTTCGTAGACGTCCAGCCCGGCGCCGCGGATCGTGCCGTTCTGCAGCGCCTGGATCAGCGCCGGTTCGTCCACCACCGGGCCCCGGGAGATGTTCACCAGGATCGCTCCCGGCTTCATCAGGCCCAGTTCGCGCTGGCTGATCAAGTGGCGGGTCTTGTCGCTCAAGGGCACCACCAGTACCACGAAATCGGCTTCGGCCAGCAGCGCGTCGAGGCTGCGGAACTGCGCGCCGAGCTGCTGTTCCAGCTCCGGCTTGCGGCTGTTGCCGCTGTACAGGATCGGCATGTCGAAGCCGAGGCGGCCACGGCGGGCCACGGCCGCGCCGATATTGCCCAGGCCGACGATGCCCAGGGTCTTGCCGTAGACATCGGTGCCGAACAGCTCCGGCCCGACCGTGGCTTTCCACTGGCCGGCCTTGGTCCAGGCATCCAGTTCGGCGGCCCGGCGTGCGCTGCTCATGATGAGCGTGAAGGCCACGTCGGCGGTGCTTTCGGTCAGCACGTCGGGAGTATTGGTGAGCATGATTCCGCGCTCGCTGAGGTAGCTCACGTCGTAGTTGTCGTAGCCGACCGAAACACTGGAGACCACTTCGAGCTTGCCCGCATGTTCCAGCTGGGCACGCCCCAGTTTGCGGCCGACGCCGATCAGCCCGTGGGCGTGGGGCAGGGCTTCGTCGAACTGGGCATTGAGATCACCGAGCTTGGGATCCGGGACAATCACCTCGAAATCCTGGCGCAGGCGCTCGACCATGGCAGGGGTGACGCGGCTGAAGGCGAGTACGGTTTTTTTCATCGCAAAGCTCATCGAACGGCGGGAATGCCAAGCACGCTATCATTTTTCGCCGGAGTTGTGCGGTGGATTCTGCTTTCGCCATCGCCAGCAAGCCGGCTCCCACAGGTCGGCGTTTCGACACAGGCCATCGTCATGCGCAAAATCCTTGTGGGAGCTGGCTTGCCAGAGAAGAGGTCCGGGCAAGCAGTGCAGGGTTCAAGGGCCTCTTCGTGGGCAAGCCCACTCCCACAATGACCACCACGCCAGGCGCACATCTTGTGCACGCCGCAATCCTTGTGGGAGCTGGCTTGCCAGAGAAGAGGCCCGGGCAAGCAGTGCAGGGTTCAAGGGCCTCTTCGTGGGCAAGCCCACTCCCACAATGACCACCGCGCCAGGCGCACATCTTGTGCACGGCTCGATCCTTGTGGGAGCTGGCTTGCCAGCGAAGGCGTCCGGGCGGGCAGTGTAGGGCTCAAGGGTCTCTTTGTGGGCAAGCCCACTCCCATAATGAGTACCGCGTCAGGCGCACATCTTGTGTACGCCGCAATCCTTGTGGGAGCTGGCTTGCCAGCGAAGGCGTCCGGGCAGGCGGTGCAGGGTTCAAGGGCCCCTTCGTGGGCAAGCCCACTCCCACAATGAGTACCGCGTCAGGCGCACATCTTGCGCACGGCGCGATCCTTGTGGGAGCTGGCTTGCCAGCGAAGGCGTCCGGGCGGGCGGTGCAGAGTTCAAGGGCCTCTTCGTGGGCAAGCCCACTCCCACAAAATGACCACCGCGTCAGGCACATATCTTGTGCACGGCGCAATCCTTGTGGGAGCTGGCTTGCCAGCGAAGGCGTCCGGGCAGGGGGGCAGGGTTCAAGGGGCTCTTTGTGGGCAAGCCCATTCCCACAATAACCACCACGCCAGGTGCACATCTTGTGCACGGCGCGATCCTTGTGGGAGCTGGCTTGCCAGCGAAGGCGTCCGGGCGGGCGGTGCAGAGCTCAAGGGCCTCTTCGTGGGCAAGCCCACTCCCACAAAATGACCACCGCGTCAGGCGCGCATCTTGTGCACGGCGCGATCCTTGTGGGAGCTGGCTTGCCAGCGATGAGGCGCGGGCGGGCGCCGATGATCTCAGGTGGCGAGACGCACATGCCCCATTTCATAGGCCGCCAGTTCGGCCTGGTGGGCCGCGAGGATCTCCGGCAGGGAGCCGCGCAGGTACTCGACCCAGGTCTTGATCTTGGCGTCCAGGTACTGGCGCGATGGGTAGATCGCGTACAGGTTCAGTTCCTGGGAGCGGTAGTTGGGCATCATGCGCACCAGGCTGCCGTTGCGCAGGCCCTCGATGGCGGCGTACACCGGCAACACGCCGACGCCCATGCCGCTGGTGATCGCCGCTTTCATCGCGTCGGCCGAGTTGACCAGGAACGGCGAGCTGGACAGGGTCACCGCCTCCTGGCCATCAGGACCGTTGAAGATCCAGTTGTCCAGGGCGGTCACCGGGCTGACCAGGCGCAGGCAGGCGTGGTTGAGCAGTTCGCTGGGCTTGCGCGCGCAACCGTTGGCCTTCACATAGTCGGGCGAGGCACAGACGATGCTGTAGGTGATGCCCAGGCGCTGGGAGACAAAACCCGAATCCGGCAACTCCTTGGCGAGCACGATGGACACGTCGTAGCCCTCGTCCAGCAGGTCCGGCACGCGGTTGGCCAGGGTCAGGTCGAAGGTCACGTCGGGATGGGTCTTGCGATAACGGGCGATGGCGTCGATCACGAAATGCTGGCCGACCCCGGTCATGGTGTGCACTTTCAACAGCCCGGCGGGCCGGGCATGGGCATCGCTGGCCTCGGCCTCCGCTTCCTCGACGTAGGCGAGGATCTGCTCGCAGCGCAGCAGATAACGCTTGCCGGCCTCGGTCAGGGCGATGCGGCGGGTGGTGCGGTTGAGCAGGCGGGTTTGCAGATGGGCTTCCAGGTTGGAGACCGCGCGCGAGACATTGGCCGTCGTGGTGTCCAGTTGCACGGCGGCGGCAGTGAAGCTCCCGGCTTCGGCCACGCAACTGAAGGCGCGCATGTTTTGCAGAGTGTCCATGGGGTGTTCTCTGGGGCGATGACAAATTGTGACACGAAGTAACGGGGCGGTGTCAGCTTGTCACAGGCCAGGAACGGTGTCTTTACGGCCAACGTCTCAGGTCACGCGCCAGGCCTCCTTCACCTTGGCCTCATAGTAACCGCCAATGTAGGCGGTCAACATGGCTTTCAAGGCCTCCCGCGCCGCCGGCAAAGTGCTGGCGTCCGGTCGCTCGCGAGCGGCTTGTGCCGCGCTTAGCAAGGTGTCCACCGCGTCCGAGGGGGCAATCCGCACCTTGATCGTCGCCAGTTCACGACGCAGCAGCGTGCCTTTGCCCGGGTCGGCGATGTTGTTCAGCAGGGAGTCGAAGGCCTGCACATGCTTGTCGACGTAGCCGTCCCACCAGGCGGTATCCTGGCCTGGGGCCAGCTTGCCCAGGGCAATCGGCAGCAGCAGGTCCAGGGACTGGCTGCCCAGTTGCTCGTCGAACAGGGTATTGACCTGGCTGCCGGTGGCGCCTTCCAGGGTGATCGGCGTGGGCGTCGGGATGGCCTGGCTGAAGGCATCCTTTTGCGTGAGGAAGCGCTGGGTCAGCAACAGTGCCGGTTCTCCGTCCTTGAGTTTCAGCGCGAACCTGGCCGAGGTCCCGTGGGATTGATAGAGCACCGTGCCGCCGATCAGGGCAATGATCGGCGCGCTGTCGAAGTTTTCGACCCCGGCGCTGGAGAGCCCGCCGGCGATCAGTTTCTGCACGCTTTCCAGGGTGTTGAACTGGCCGGACACGACGATATCCAGGTAGGTGCCGGACAGGTGCGGGTCGTCCTCCTTCACGGAAGCCAGGCTGATCTTCACCCCGGCGTCGAGGCTCACGCCCCACGACAGCTTCGCTTTCGGTTCGACGGAAAGGGTCCGGGTCTCGGTGTTGGCCCTGGCGGTATAGCGTTTCAGGGTGTCCGGCCGGAACAGCGCCAGGTGCTGCTCCAGCAATTGGCGAATAGTGGCGTCCGCGTCGGCATCGATGGTTCGGGCGATCTTGAGGTGGACGTACTGCTCGGTCAGTTGCCGGGAGCGCTGGTCGAGGTCCTGGCTGATCTCGCGCAATTGCTCGGCGTTCTTGCCGTCCAGCACGGCGCGGGTCAACTGGTGGCTGCTGTCGACGACATGGGCCTGCATCGCGCGGATCAACTGCCGCGCATCGGGGCCGTACTCCCCGACGCCCTCCAGGCGCTGCTCGGCGGTGACCGGGTTCAGTTCGTAGAGCCCGATGATATCCAGGGCCTGGGCTTTCTCGGTTTTCAGCACATCGGCCTTCGCCTGCGCCTGGACCTGGAGCACGCCCAACCCATCGAACGCCATCGTCGCGCTGGCCGCGACCCGCTGGCCGGATTCGATCTGGAAGGGTTGGGGCAGGGGCTGGTGGGTCTTGAACAGCGGGCAGGGGTTTCCACTTTTTCGCAGTTCGTCGCCAAGCCACGCCTGGCTGAGGGAGGCCAGGCGGATATTGCGCTGATAGTTGTTGCAGGCGCTGAGCAAGGGTTTTGCCTGCATCAGCAGGTCGCGCTTGGAACCATTCCACCAGGCCCATTTGGACAGGCTGTTGGCCCGGACGTAGGTGTCCAGGTTGCTGTACTTTTCAGTGCGGACCGTTTCGTAGCCCAGGCCCAGTTCCAGCGAGACGGCATTGGCCAGGTGCAGGCGGCCTGTCACTCGCTTGTCGACGCTGGTGGTGTCCTTGATGATGCGGGTCTGCGTGGTCTCCAGCTTTGACGACAGCCCGACATTCGGCCCGATGCTGGCGCCGCCCAGCGCCCCCGTGCCGAGCTGTATCCCGACCCGCGCATCCCAGCCCTGGGACCCGCCTTCGCCGACCGTCGCCCGGCTTTTGGCCAGGGCCTGGTTCAGCGAGTTCTTCAGGTGCACGCTCAAGCTCGCGCGAAATTGCCACTTGAGCACCCGGCACAGGCGTTGCTGCTGTTGGTTTTCGCCTGCGCCGGGCAGGCTGGCAAAGGTGTGCTGGGCGGCCTTGAAGTAGCGATAGAGGGCCTGCAGTTCCTGCTTGCCGAGGCTGTCGAGGTCGCTGGCGCGAAGGGCGGGCAGGGCTTGCGCGTGAAGTTTCTGCAGCGGTCCGAGGCCCTGTTGTTGCGTGGCCGGGAGACTGTCCTGCAGGCGCTGCATGATGCGCTCGACGGCGCCTCCGAAGTGTTCGCCGGCGGCTTGCGGCTGCCTGGCGGCGTCGATACCTTGCAGGTTGTCGCCGAGGCAGGCGTCGCCCGCTTGCAGGTCGGGCGCATGATGGAAGATCGAGTATTTTTCCTTGTAGCTGATCAGGCTCGGTTGTCCGGCGGACGGATGAAACAATGAGGTGGAGCGGGCCTGTAGCGCATCAAGGGGACTCATGGGCGATCACTCCTGCGCCAGCGGCGCATGGCAACGTTGCAGGAACAGTTCGCAGGTATCGAGGATGGCCGTCCTGTCGGGAAACGGCAGCCTGAGGAACAGGGCCTGGGCGGCCTGCTCCTGGAACCAGGTGTCGAACAGCAAAGCCATGGAGCCGCCGGGCGCCCGGATAACGAAGTCAGAAGCTGGTGCATCGACGACCGGCGGCGTGAGCATGAGCAGCAGTCCCTGCTGGCCGTATTCCAGCCACAGCCTGCGGTCGTCGTGATCCAGCGCGATCTGGAAGTAGTCGGCCTGGCTGTCGTGCATCAGCCTGTGTAGCTGGCTAATCAGGTCGTTGCGGCTGGCGTCGGACATGGCTGCAGGTCCTGTTCAGTGGGCCGTATGCTTGGCGGCGTTCGAGAGATTGAAAAAGCTGGCCAGGCCGCGCAGGGTCTGGTCCTGGGACGCCCCCTCGATGATCAGGCCGCTGATGACCGGGCTCGGGCCCTGGCAGTCGATACTCATGTAGTGCCGGCACAGGCTCAGGTTCAGCCGCAGCCACTGTTGCACGCCGATGGCCTCGACCCCGTGCAGGGTGCGGCGCACCACGTAGGCGTCGGCATACTCGAGCGTGCAGGGATCGCCGTCGAGGGTGTGGAAGTGCAGGCGTTCGTCGCGCTGTTCGACGGCGATGCCGAGGTGCTGCACCAGGCATTCCTGCAAGGCGTCCAGGGGCGCCGGAGGGACGGGCACGAGAGACGGGTTGAAGCGGTCGCGGCGTTTCTGCAGTTCAAGAGACAGGTTCATCGGATGCCTCTGCCTTGTGTTCTTGTTGTCAGGCTGGTGCCAGGTCGGTGTAGGACGAAGCCTCGCACGCCCCTGCAGCCGGCCAATATCACATTGCGCTCATCCTCCGGCGCCCCGGATTCCCGGTCGTTGCCAGCTCCGTCGCCAGGACACGGATTATCTCGGGAACGGTAACAAACATTCGCAGGAAGCCCCGCTTATCGCCGCCTCGGGCGCCCCCTAGAATTGCCGCTCCAGAGCTTCTCCATCCATGTCGGGAATTTGCAGCAGTGCCGCGTCGCATCAGCAGAGAGCTGAAGACTCTCAGTGTTTGGGCCTTATCGTTAGCAATCGGCGGCTGCATCGGAACCGGAGGTATTGCCCCACAAGGCAAGACCCTGGCCGCCAATACCCTGGCCACCGACGAGGCGATCCAGAGCGCCGCCCGCGATGCGCACTGGCCGACCGCCCGCTGGTGGCAGGTCTACGGTGACCCGCAACTCGACCAATGGATCAGCCAGGCCATGCAGGGCAGCCCGAGCCTGGCCATGGCCGCCGCGCGCGTGCGCCAGGCCCGGGCCATGGCCGGGGTCGCCGAGTCGGCCGAGTCGCTGCAGATCAAGGGGGATGCCAGCCTCAAGCGCCATCAATGGGCCAACGATCAGTTCTATGGTCCCGGCGAACTGGCCGACTCGAACACCTGGGACAACAATGCGGGCCTGGGCCTGAGTTATTCCCTCGATCTCTGGGGTCGCGACAGCAATGCCAGCGAACGCGCCGTGGACCTGGCGCACATGAGCGTCGCCGAGGAGCGCCAGGCCCGGCTCGAGTTGCAGGACAATATCGTGCGCGCCTATATCCAGCTGTCGCTGCACTACGCCCAGCGCGATATCGTCGAGGCGACCCTCAGGCAGCAGACACAGATTCTCGACCTGGCGCAGAGGCGCCTGAACGGCGGACTCGGCACCCACTTCGAAGTCAGCCAGGCGCAGACACCGCTGCCCGAGACCCATCGGCAACTGGATGCCCTGGACGAAGAGATCGCCCTGAGCCGTAACCAGCTGGCGGCCCTGGCCGGTTTCGGTCCGGGCGAGGGCGCGCGGTTGCGGCGTCCGGCGCTGTCCCTGCGGACCGCGCTGAAACTGCCATCGGCGTTGCCCGTCGAACTGCTGGGCCAGCGTCCCGATGTGGTTGCCAGCCGCTGGCAGGTGGCGGCCCAGGCCCGTGGTATCGATGTGGCTCACGCCGGCTTCTACCCCAATGTCGACCTGGTCGGCAGCCTCGGCTACATGGCCACGGGCGGTGGCATGCTGGAATTCCTCGCCGCACGGAAATTCAACTACAGCGTCGGCCCGGCGATCTCCCTGCCGATCTTCGACGGTGGCCGCCTGCGCGCGGAACTGGGTGAAGCCACCGCCGGCTACGATATCGCGGTCGCCCACTACAACCAGACGCTGATCAATGCCCTCAAGGGCATTTCCGACCGCCTGATACGCCGCGAGTCGATGGACAAGCAGCAGGTCTTTGCCGCCGAGTCGGTGGCGGCGGCGCAGAAGACCTACGACATCGCCATGCTCGCCTACCAGCGCGGCTTGACCGACTACCTCAATGTGCTCAATGCCCAGACCCTGCTGTTCCATCAGCAGCAGGTCGAGCAGCAGGTCCAGGCCGCGCGCCTGAGCGCCCATGCCGAACTGGTCACCGCCCTCGGCGGCGGGTTGGGCGCGGGCAACGATGTACCGGCGCCGGAGCGCGACGTGCCGGGCAAACCTCCTGCGGTGCTGGCCGCCTTCGATCACTGAGAACCGCGTCATGACTCCCTTGCCCGCCCCGGTGCGCTGGCTGTATTCCCTCGAATGGCGTCGCGGCTTCTTTGACTGGGCCCGCAGCGACGGCGTGACCTGGGTGTATATCTTCAAGACCCTGGCCGCCGCCTTCCTGACCCTGTGGCTGGCCATGCGCCTGGAACTGCCCCAGCCGCGCACCGCGATGATCACGGTGTTTATCGTCATGCAGCCGCAAAGCGGGCATGTGTTTGCCAAGAGTTTCTACCGGCTCTTGGGCACCTTGGCCGGGTCGGCGGTGATGGTGCTGCTGATCGCCCTGTTCGCGCAGAACACTGAGCTGTTTCTCGGCGCGCTGGCGATCTGGATCGGGGCCTGTTCGGCGGGGGCGGCGCGCAATCGCAACTTCCGCGCCTATGGTTTCGTGCTGGCGGGCTACACCGCCGCCATGGTCGGCCTGCCCGCCCTGGCCCACCCCGAAGGGGCCTTCATGGCGGCGGTGTGGCGGGTGCTGGAAATCTCCCTGGGGATCGTCTGCTCGACCTTCGTCAGTGCGGCGATTCTCCCGCAGAGCGCCAGCGCGGCCATGCGCAACGCGCTCTACCAGCGCTTCGGCGCGTTTGCCGGGTTTGTCGGCAGTGGCCTGCGCGCGCCCCATGCCGGCGCGGCCTTCGAAACCGCCAATATCGGCTTTATCGCCCAGGCCGTGGGCCTTGAGGGCCTGCGCAGCGTCACCGTGTTCGAAGACCCGCACATGCGTCGGCGCAACGGGCGGTTGAACCGATTGAACAGCGAGTTCATGACCCTGACCACCCGCTTCAATGCCCTGCATCAATTGCTTGAACGCCTGCGCAGCCGCGGGCCGCTGCAGGTGCTGGCGGCCATCGAACCGGGCTTCCTGGGCCTTGCCGAACTGCTCGACGGTTTTGCCGGGCGGGCGCTGACCGATGCCGATGCCAGGCGGCTGGCCATGCAACTGGCGGACTACAAGCTGGCCTTGCCGCAACGGGTGCGCAGCCTGCGGGCGCGCTTCGAGGAAGGCGACCCGGACGCGGCCGGGCAGCTGGAATTTCATACCGCCTTCGAGCTGCTCTACCGCTTTGTCGAGGAACTGCACAGCTATGCGCTGACCCATGCCTCCCTGGCCGATCATCGTCATGAGCGCGAGCAGTGGGACGAGCCCTATGTGCCGAAGACCAACTGGCTCGCGGCGGCAGCCTCGGGGATCCGTGGCGCCTTTATCCTGATCGTGCTCGGCAGCTACTGGGTGGCGACCGCCTGGCCGAGCGGGGCGACCATGACCCTGATCGCCGCCGCCACGGTCGGCCTGTCGGCGGCCACCCCGAACCCCAAGCGCATGGCCTTCCAGATGGCCTGCGGGACCTTGCTCGGGGCGCTGATCGGCTTCGTCGAGATGTTCTTCATCTTTCCTGCCATCGACGGTTTCCCCCTGCTGTGCATGGTCCTGGCACCGGTATTCGTGTTCGGTGCCTTCCTCGCTTCGCGCCCAGCGTGGATGGGTGTCGGCGTGGGCCTGCTGATCTTCTTCAGCACCGGCTCGGTCCCGGACAACCTGACGATCTACAACCCCTACGGTTTTATCAACGACTATATCGGCATGGTCATCGGCATGCTGGTGTGCGCGGCGGCAGGGGCAATCATCCTGCCGCCCAACAGCCGCTGGCTGTGGCGGCGCCTGGAGCAGGACCTGCGCGAACAGGTGGTGTTCGCCATCAGCGGCAGACTCAAGGGGCTGGGCTCGACCTTTGAAAGCGGCACCCGTGACCTGTTGCACCAGGCCTATGGTTTCGCCGCGGGGCAGCCGAAGGTGCAGAGCGAGCTGCTGCGCTGGATGTTCGTGGTGCTGGAGGTCGGCCACGCGGTCATCGAATTGCGCAAGGAACAGGCGGTCCTCCCGGTGCACCCGGCCTATGCCGAAGCGCAGCCATGGCGCCAGTCGATCCGGGTCATGGGCCGCTCGCTGATGCGCCTGTTCATCCAGCCCAACGCGAGCAACCTGGAGCGCGCCTTGCTGGCGGTGGACCACGCCATCAGCCGGGTCCAGGCCACCGACGAACCTTTTGCCCGGCACTTCGATACCTCGGTGCTGCGCCGGGTCCAGAGCTACCTGCACTTTATCCGTACCTCGCTGCTGGACCCGCGCTCGCCGCTGGCGACCCTGGGCGGCGCACAAGGAAATTCCCATGCCTCGTGAAATCGCGTTCCACGGTCTCTACCTGCCGGCCATGACCCTGCTGTTCCTGATCGCCGCCGGCGTCGGTTGGGCGCTCGACCGTTTTATCGCCAGCCATGACCTGTACCGCTTCTTCTGGCACCCGGCGTTGCTGCGCCTGAGCCTGTTCAGCTGCATTTTCGGCGCTCTGGCGCTCACTGTTTACCGTTGAGAACGACCTGATGAAAAAACTCTTCAGCCTGATCGCCACCTTGCTGGTCCTGGCCCTTGCGATCTGGATCGGCCGGCTGCTGTGGGTGCAGTACATGGAAAGCCCGTGGACCCGTGACGGCCGTGTGCGCGCCGACATCATCAATGTCGCGGCGGACGTCACTGGTGAGGTGGTAGACGTGCCGGTGCGTGACAACCAGAGAGTGAACAAGGGCGACCTGCTGATGCAGATCGATCCCGAGCACTACCGCATCGCGGTCAAGCAGGCGCAATCGCTGGTGGACTCGCGCAAGGCCACCTGGGAGATGCGCAAGGTCAACGCCCATCGCCGGGCCGACCTGGACAACATGGTGATCTCCAAGGAGAGCCGTGACGATGCCGGCAACCTGGCCGACGCCGCCCTGGCCGACTACCAGCAGGCCCAGGCGCAACTGGAGGCGGCACAGTTGAACCTGGCGCGGACCCAGGTGCGGGCGGCGGTGGACGGCTATGTCACCAACCTCAACGTGCACCGCGGCGACTATGCGCGGATCGGCGAGGCGAAGATGGCGGTGGTCGACCTGAACTCGTTCTGGGTCTACGGCTTCTTCGAGGAAACCAAGCTGCCCCATGTGCAGGTCGGTGACCTGGCCGATATGCAGTTGATGAGCGGGCAAGTGCTCAAGGGCCATGTGGAGAGTATCTCGCGGGGCATCTACGACCGTGACAACCCGCAAAGCCGCGAGCTGGTCGCCGATGTGAACCCGACCTTCAACTGGGTGCGCCTGGCCCAGCGGGTGCCGGTGCGGATTCATATCGACGAGGTGCCGGACGGGGTGCTGCTGGCGGCGGGGATTACCTGCACGGTGATCGTCAAGCCGGCGGGGGAGTGAAGATCACCAGAAGCTTCTCGGCGGTGGTCGGATCGACGGCACTTGTGGGAGCCGGCAAGCCGGCTCCTACGGTTTGCGCGCGGTCATTACAGGGAGTGGTTCAGGCCAAAGCGCTTCATCAGCACCTTTTCCAGCAGGCCCTTGGGCAGCAGGGCTGACAGCAACGGCAACGCCCGGCAGCCGTTGCCCAGGCGCAGCAGGCGCGGAGGCTGTGGTTTTTGCGCGGCCTTGAGCAAGTCGGCGGCAAAGCTGGCCGCCGGGGTCGGGTTGTTCTGCGACGCATTGGCCCGGGCGCGAATGCCCTCGCGCAGCGGCCACCAGGGCGACGTCTCGGCGATCAGTTGCTCGGCCTCATGGCTGGCATTCCTGGCGAACTGGGTATCGATGGCGCCGGGCTGGACTTCCATCACGCGCACGCCGAAGGGCGCCAGCTCCATGCGCAGGGCATCGCTCAAGGCATGGACCGCCGCCTTGGACGCGCAATAGGCGCCAGCGAACGGTGTCACCAGGACACCGGAGACACTGCCGATATTCACCACCAGGCCGTTGTTGCGACGCAGCGCCGCGAGCAGCGCGCGGGTCACGCCGACGATGGCGAAGACATTGGTTTCGAACTGGCGCTGCATGGCCTCGACACCGCCATCGAGCAGCGGTCCCATGGCGCCATAACCGGCATTGTTGATCAGCACATCGAGGCCGGCGTGCTGCCGCTCGATACGTTCGGCCAGTTGTTGCAGGGCCGGGCCATCGTTGACATCGAGTTGCACGGCGGTGAAACCGGCGGCGGCCAGGGCGGCGACATCCACGGGCTTGCGCGCCGTGGCCCAGACGTCATACCCCGCGTTTCGGAAAGCATCTGCCAGCGCGCGGCCGATGCCGCTGGAACATCCGGTGATCAAGGCTACGGGCATGGCACATCCTTATTGGGCCTGGGAGTCGAAGACCTCCGAGAATACCTTGTCCGTGACAAAAAAGAGCGAATCGAGTCCTTGTTTGATCTTGATCCGGTCGGTGCCATGCATGCGGGTCTGCGCACCGTGGCCGTCGAGAAAGAACAGGGTGGGTACGTACTGGATCTCGATACCGGGCTGCAGCAGCTTGAAGATCGGGTAGCTGAGCTGGAAAAACGCCACCCGCTCCTGATAAGGGCCTGATGCCAGGGCCTCGAGCAGTCGCTTGAGTTGATCGCAGGGCGGGCAGCCGCGGCTGTAGACAAGAACCACCGACGGTTTGGGCCGGATCAGGGGAATCTCCAGGCTGCCCAGGGCCGTACGAAAAGCCCTCCGGGTCTTGATTTCGGTGACTGTGTTCTTGCTTTTCATCCTGACTCCCTGATCGGTAGCTTCACCTCCAGGGGGTATTCAACGTCAAATGCACTGGGTTGTAACCTGTCAGAAATGACAGGTGGCAATGAGCCGCTATCTTCGGTGTCAGCCGGAAAAACTGCCTTGCAGGCGTTCGGCACGAAATTCCAGGGTTTGTGGACGGTAGCCGGGGCGCAGCGGTGGCATCGGCAAGCAGTCTTCCCAGGCACCTGCGGCCTGGAGTTCACCGGGGCCGCGGTAACGCGGCGCGGTATAGCTGTTTTCCGCCAGGTTGACGGTATCGCCCGGAGCATAGGCCGCGATGCGCCAGCGCAGGTCGGTCAGGGGTACGTCGTTGTCGTTTTTCATCTTCAATTGCAGCGGCCGGTCGGCCGGGCAGTGCTCGGGAGCATAGCTGATGCGCATTTCCAGGCGCGCCAGTTGCCGGGCCTCGCGGGTATCCATCCAGGCGACCCAGGCGGCCACCAGTCCCAGCCCGGCCAATGCGGCCATGGACACCGGCAAGGCCTTGGCCGGGTAGCGCAACAGCAGGACCAGCCAGGTGATGATCAGCAGCACGCCGATAAACATGAAAAGCAGCCTCGAAAAGACAGGAAGCATCATCCTAACAGTGTAGGTGGTGCCCTTCACTTCGGGGACGGGGAGGGCGGGTTTTGCATCGCCGGCAAAAAAACACCCCCGCCCCCAATGACTGCGGATAGGGGACGCAGCCAGCGAGGGCGGGGGTGAGTGGAACGCCAGGGCTTACTGGGCGATGGTTTTCACCGAGATGCCGCGCTCGACCGGGGTCGAACGCCCGTAGATATCTTCGAAACGCTCGATATCGTCTTCGCCCAGGTAGCTGCCCGATTGCACTTCGATAATCTCCAGGGGGATCTTGCCCGGGTTGCGCAGGCGGTGCACCGAGGCGATCGGGATGTAGGTGGATTGGTTCTCGCAGAGCAGGAACACGTTCTCGTCGCAGGTCACTTCGGCGGTGCCGCTGACCACGATCCAGTGTTCGGCGCGGTGGTGGTGCATCTGCAACGACAGGCACGCGCCGGGCTTGACCGAGATGTGCTTGACCTGGAAGCGGCCGCCCATGTCCACCGAGTCATAGGAACCCCATGGCCGGTAGACTTCGCAGTGGTTCTGGGTCTCGCTGCGGCCCTGTTCGTTGAGGGTGTTGACCATCTGTTTCACGCCCTGGACCTTGTCCTTGTGGGCGATCATCATCGCGTCCTTGGTTTCCACGACCACGATGTTTTCCAGGCCGATCACCGACACCAGCTTGCCGTTGCCGTGGATCATGCAGTTGCGGCTGTCCTGGATGACCACGTCGCCCTTGCTGACGTTGCCGTTCTCGTCCTTTTCATGCACGTCCCACAGCGACGACCAGCAACCGACATCGCTCCAGCCGGCGCTCAGCGGTACCACGCAGGCGCGCTGGGTCTTTTCCATCACCGCGTAGTCGATGGAGTTGTCCGGGCACTGGGCGAAGGTGGCTTCGTCCAGGGTCACGGTATCGGCGTCCTGGTGGCTGCGTTCGAGGGTCAGCAGGCAGGTGTCGTAGATATCCGGATCGTGTTTCTTCAGCTCTTCGAGGAAACGGCTGGCGCGGAACAGGAACATGCCGCTGTTCCAGAAGTAACCGCCGGCTTCGACGAACTCGATGGCGCGTTTTTCATCGGGCTTCTCGACGAAGTGCGAGACGCGGCTGACGCCTTCGGGCAGCAGCGCATCGTTGCTCGACTTGATGTAGCCATAACCGGTTTCCGGCTTGGTCGCCGGTACGCCGAACAGCACCATCTCGCCACGCTCGGCGGCCACGGTAGCCAGGGCCAGGGCGCGTTGCAGGGCTTTCTGGTCGTCCAGCACGTGGTCGGCGGGCAGCACCAGCATCAACTCGTCGCGACCTTCGTTGATCAGCATCATCGCGGTCAGGGCCACAGCCGGCGCGGTGTTGCGGCCGAACGGTTCCATCAGGATGCGCTGGGCCTCGAGGTGGCGGTTGCTCAACTGTTCGTTGACGATGAAGCGATGGTCCTTGTTGCAGACCACGATAGGCGTGTCCATGCCTTCGAACACCAGGCGCTCGAGGGTCTGCTGGAACAGCGTCTGTTCGCCGGTGAGGGCGAGGAACTGCTTGGGAAACTGCTTGCGCGAAAGCGGCCAAAGACGTGAGCCGCTACCACCTGACAGGATTACCGGAATCATGTTGTTACTCCTTTAAGCAATGTATGGGTTAGAGCTACTGCGGTTGGTCGTTTCACTCTCTTGTTGTTGTCCGTGTCCGAATGGCCAACGCGATTCCTTGTGGCAGCCAGCAAGCCGGCTCCCACAGGGGGCGTGGGCCATTCGGAAAATCATCAGCGGGTCGACACCGGGCGCTTGACCCAGACCGGCGACAGGCTGCTGCCGCTGCCGGTGACGTAGAGCACCGCCGCTTCACCGCGCTCCAGGGCCACCGGCTTGAGGTCGCTGACCTTCTGGTTGCCTTCGTAGAGGGCGAAGCTGACCTTCACCGGGTTGATCTCGCGCTCGCCGCGGCCCTTGGCGGCTACGGACTCGACCACGGCGGTCTTGCCGTCGGCGGTCTTCAGGGTCAGGGCCTTGTCACTCAGGTTCTGTACCCGCACCAGGGACTTCTGCTTGTTCTTGAACGGCGGTTCCTCGATCAGTTGCGGCTGGCCGCTGGCGTTGTTGACCAGGGTGTAATAGTGGTCGGCGGCGAGTTTCACCGGCAGGCTCTGGCTGCCGACCTTGGCGCTGTAGTCGCCACCGGGCATGAAGCTGAAATCGCTGCTGGCCAGGGGTGCGACATCGCTGAGGGCGGTGGCGCCGACGGTGGCGCTGACTTCCTGGTTGCTGGCGTTGTACAGGCGCACGAAGCTCGAACCCTTCGGTGCGGTCGGGCCGTACAGGGCGGCGTCGCCGCCGGCCCAGACCTGTAGCGAGAGCAGGCTCAGGCCTGCGGCCATGGCCAGGGTCTTGACGGTGTTTTTACGAGTAGTGTTGAAGGTCATGGGGCATACCTCTTTCAGTTTTGCGCCTGTACAGGCGACTCGGATCGGGTGGTGTTCTGCACCAGGTTCTGTTGGCGGATACCAGCGGCTTTGAGTTGCGCGACCCACTGCGGGTCGGCATCGCCGATTTCGTTGTTGACCGGCAGGTAGCGTTCCGGGAATTCCCAGATCAGCACCTGTGGCGGGTTGTTCTTGAAGGCGTCGCTTTTCAGGTAGGCGAGCATCGGCAGGATCGGGCCGTGGCCGTCCTCGGCGTAATTCACCACGTCGCTGTGCAGGGCCTGCTTGAGGGCGCCGACGAAGTTCCAGTTCGGATTGGCGCTGTAGCTGGTGCCGATCAGCGCCACCGGCACTTCGTTGTCGGCGAACAGCGCGTCGTCGCCGGCCGGCTGGTCGTCCGCGGCACGGGTGATGCGTTTTTCCAGCGGTTCCTGCGGCGGCATCAGGTTGTCGAACAGCGGATCCAGCGGCAGGAACAGGGTCAGGTCGCCCTTGTGTTGCTCGGTCTTCTCGGCTTCGGTGACAAAGCGCTGCGGCGTGCCGCTGAGCGGCGCCTGTGCGGCGATGGCGCTGGCCAGCTGGGTGGCGGCGATCTGCGCGCCGTCCGGGGTCCAGTGGGTGTCGGTACGCAGGAACACCTGGCGGCCCTGTTGCTTGGCCTGTTGCAGCGGGCCGAGCAGGTCGGGGGCGAGGATCCGGTCGGCGGCGACGCGGGCATGGAAATCCTCGTAGAGGTTGGCGTGGATGCTCGCCGGGCGGACTTCACCCAGGTGTTCCGGGTACAGCCGGACCTTGGCTGGCACGATGGCCATCACCAGGTTCACGCCCTTGGCCTTGAGGGTCTGGCGCACGCCTTCGACCAGGGCGTAGTTGCCCTGCAGGTTCTGCTGCTCGTTGGCGATGGGGTTGAATTCCTCGTCGCTGTAGAGCCAGTGGTCGCGGCCCAGCACCACGCCCGGACGGCCTTCGTTGAACAGCTTGAAGTCCAGCGCGGCCCAGAGGTTGGTACCCAGGCGCTTGATCGGGAACTCGCCGTCGTAGTGGGTCTCGATGGCCTTGGTCCAGCGGCCGTTGAGCACGGTCGCGTCGGCGTTGGTGCTGAAGCCGATGAAGCTGCGCAGGGACCACAGCCCCAGCGCCAGCAAGGTGACGAGGAACAGGGCGATGTAGAGGATGCGTAATGAGCGGGTCATGGTCGGCTCCCTCAGAACTGGAAGTAGAGGAACGGCGAGAAGCTTTGCGCCGAAAGTTTGAGAATCGAGGCGATGAACAGCAGCAGCACCAGGGTGCGCATCAGGTAGCGCGGCCAGTCGGCCACCCAGTAGGCCGGTTGCACCTGGGCTTCGACGCCGACGTTGTAGCCGGGCTCGTGGATGCTGCCGGCCGCTTCGCCGGGGGCGGCCTTGATCAGGCCGGGTTGCGCGGTGGCCGGACCGTCGGCGGGCTTGGCCTTCGGCGCGGGCGGGTTGCTGTAGAAATCGCGCAGGCCGAAGAACGCCAGGGTCGCGTAGGCCACCACCAGGGTCGCCACCTGCAGGCCGGTGAGGCTGGCGCGGTTGAGCTCCGACAGCGACCAGTCGCTGAAGCTGAACATGGCGCCGTACATGCGGCCGGCCACGTGCAGGTTCTCGGCACGGAAGATCACCCAGCCCATGATCACCAGCAGGAAGGTCAGCGCCCAGCGGATCGGGTTGAAGCTGCGTGGCGTGGTGTTGATGCCCAGGGCTTTTTCGATCGCCAGCCACATGCCATGCCAGGCGCCCCAGACGATGTAGGTGATGTTCGCGCCGTGCCACAGGCCACCGAGCAGCATGGTCAGGAACAGGTTGCGATAGGTGGTCAGGGTGCCTTTGCGGTTACCGCCCAGGGTGATGTAGAGGTAGTCGCGCAGCCAGGTCGACAGGCTGATGTGCCAGCGCCGCCAGAACTCGGTGATCGACTGGCTGATATAGGGCTGCTTGAAGTTCTCCATGAAGCGGAAGCCCATCATCAGGCCGAGGCCGATGGCCATGTCGCTGTAGCCGGAGAAGTCGAAGTACAGCTGCGCGGTGTAGGCCAGGGCACCGAGCCAGGCGTCGCCGGTGGTCGGGTTCTGCAGGGCGAAGCAGTGATCGGCGACCACCGCCAGGGTATCGGCGATGAAGACCTTCTTGATGAAGCCCTGCATGAACCGCGTGGCACCTTCGGAGAATTTGTCGAGGGTGTGGGTGCGGTTGTTGAACTGGTCGGCGAGGTCGCGAAAGCGCAGCACGGGACCGGCGATCAGGTGCGGGAAGATCGCCACGAAGGCCGCGAAGTCGATCAGGTTGCGGGTCGCCGGGGTATCGCCACGGTAGACGTCGATGATGTAGCTGATGGACTCGAAGATGTAGAACGAGATACCGATCGGCAGCAGCACGTGGGTCAGGATGAAGGGCTCGAGACCGAACGAGGTCATGATCGCGTTGAGGCTGTCGACCCCGAAGTTGGCGTACTTGAAGTAGCCGAGGATGCACAGGTCGACGGCCACGCCCAGCAGCAGCCAGCGCTGGGCCGGCCTGGTGCGTACGCCGGCGGCGCCGACCTTGAGGCCGATCCAGTAGTTCCACAGGGTGACGCCGGCGAACAGCGCCAGGAAGTCCACCCGCCACCACGCGTAGAACACGTAGCTGGCGATCAGCAACAGCAGGTTGCGATAGCGTTGCCCGCTCAGGTAGTACAAGCCGAGAAAGATCGGCAGGAACAGGAACAGGAACACATTGGATGAAAATACCATCCCGATCTCTCCTTGTTTAATCAACGTTCAAGGGCCGAAGCCCCCCCAAACCCCCCATGAAAACCGGGGAGTGTCGATCGTTCCCTCGCTCTGCGGGGGAACGCCTCTCTGGACGCTCTGCGTCCGCTTTGTGACGCGGAGCGTCACGGGCTGCATGCCCACGCAGAGCGTGGGAACGATCGGTCAATCCACCACGGTCCCCTGTAGGAGCTGGCTTGCCAGCGATGGGGCCAGTGAGCCTTGCATCGCCTGTTCGGCCGCTATCGCCAGCAAGCCGGCTCCCACAAAAAAGAGCGGTGTGCCGGGTGCTACTGGTTGCCCTTTTCGTGCGTCGGGTCGTAGACCTTGGTCAGGTCGCCGCCGAGGCGGAAGGTCTTGAACGGTTGCATCCCATGCTTGCGTTCGAGCACATCCGCCGGGCAGGTGTAGAGCGTGCAGAACGGTTCGAGCCAGGCGAATTTCGAGTCGACCTTGAGGTCGGTCATGTCCTGTTCCTTGCCGTTCCTGGCCTGGAACTCGCCGGGATCCTTGACCCCGGCCAGCACCCGGTCACCCAGGCGCTTGAGCGCACCGTTGTTTTCCTGGCGCAGGTCGACGCCGTTGACCAGGGCGAAGCTGGCGATCATCGCCAACGGCGGCAACGCGTAGTTGTGGTAGGCCAGGGCGCGTTGCTGGCGCTTGAGTTCGTTGGGCAGGAAACCCTGCGGGTCGACCTGGTTGGCGCCGACCTTGTATTCCTTCACGGCCCAGTCGAAGAGGTCGCGGCGGTCGGTGGCTATGGCGGTAGCCATCACTGACCAGGCGGCCCAGTACGAGTGATTGTTGGTCTTCTCCAGCGGCAGGTTGTCCCAGTCGCTGACCACCTGGTCGGCCATCTTGCCGAACCAGGCCTCGATCTGCTGCGCTTCCTTCTGGTGGGTCGCCAGCGGATGGGAGTCGGAGAACTTCAGGCGGATATAGGCCGAGGCCATGCTGCCCAGGGCCCATTTGCGCATGGACTTGCCGGTGTGGTTGAAGTCCTTGGACATCAGCGCATCGGCCTGGGCCCAGGCGGTGAGCCAGCTCAGGGTACAGCTCAACTGTTCCGGACGACCGTCGCGCATGAACTGCATCACGCGCTTGCTGGTGCCGCGCTCCATCGTGGTGATGTCGGCGGTGGTGTCGCGAAAGGCTTTTTCCGACTGCACGTTCAGGGTCGCGCGGGCCTTGTCGGAGCCCTCGTATTTGCTGCGGAACTGCAACTGCCCGGTGTAGGGCTGGGGCATGGTGTCGCAGCCCTCGCTGTTGTCACCGGTCTTGAACTTGTCGACGGCGGCGAAGTAGCCCTGTGGCGGGCGCAGCGGCGCAGCGGCCCCGGCCGAGCCGGCGACCATCGCGAGGACCAGCATTGATGGAGCCAGGAGGGAGGGAGCGAGCAGTGTGCGGAGTTTCATCGGTAGGCACCTCATAACCCGGCCTGCGCCCTGTGGGGCTCAGCGCTGGGGAATACGTTGCGTTTGCAGATCTTCGCCTCGACTTTCTGCGGTGCGGTGCCCGCTTCCGGGCCCTGGACTTCGACGGCCAGCAGGTTCTGGTTGGCCCAGTCTTCGTCGGTGCGCAGTTCGAAGGCGAAACGTCCGTCCGTGTCGGAGGTTTCCGGTTTCTCGATCTTGATGTCCTCGTGGCGCCCGTTCATGTACCAGAGGGTGGCGTGCAGGGTTTTCACCGAGGTGTCGGCGAAGCGGATGTCGACCTGGTGAGCGCTGTTGCGCAGGTCGCGGTTGTTGCTGTTGACCAGCAGTTCGTTCTTGCCCGGCTTGACCGTGGTGCTGGCACTCATGTCGGCGCTCTTGCCTTCGCAGCCGTTGTCGAGCAGCGCCATCATCTGCCGGTAGATGGTTTCCTGGTCGAGGCGATACAGCGGCGAGAATTCCCAGATAAGGATCTTCGGCGGGGTCTTCTGGAATTCGTCGCTGCCCAGGTACTGCAACATCGAACCCTCGAGGCCGCCGCCGGGGAAGGCGACGTTGAGGATGTCGGCACCGATGTACTGTTGCAGGAAGCCGGCGAAGTTGTAGTTCTTGCCGCTGTGACTGGTCCCCACCAGGGTGATCTGCGGGTTGCCGGAATCGCCGAACAGGTCGCCGTCTCCCGCCTCGCCCTTGGGCTCGGTGCTGAACTGTTCCATGTACTGGATCGCGTAGCTGGTGCCGCACAACTGGCCGGCCATGTTGTGCAGGGTGCCGGTCTTGCCCATGCGCCCGGAGACCTTGGTCTCGAATTCGCGATGGGGAATGTCGGCGAAGCCGGGGACTTTTTTCACCGTCTCGGCGACGATCTTCGCGGTGCGCTCGGCACCGTACGGCGTCCAGTGCTGGTCGCCGCGGAAGTAGAAATCGTGGGCCTGCTGTTCGTTGGTCAGGGGCGACAGGTCCGGGACGTGATAGCCCATTTTCGCGAAGCGCCCGAGCATGGCCTGGTAGTTGTGCAGGGCCTTCTCGTAATCGAACTTGTCGCGTTCGGCCGGGAACAGTTTGTTGCGATCCACCAGGCCGCGGGTCGGCTGGTAGACCACCACCAGTTCCACGCCCTTGCTCTTGAAGGCGTCGTGCAACTGTTGCATGCGCTTGTAGCCGGCCGGCGTGGTGTCGAATTCGGTGCGCAGGTCTTCCTGGGTACGGAACAGCCAGTCGCCCTGGGCCTGGACCAGCGTGGTGAAGTTCTGCTGGTAGCGGGTGACGTAGTTCTTCGCGTCATGGGCCGCCGGGCACAGGCTGCAGCAGGGCTGCGCGGTGAAGTTCGGCGCCTGGACTTCCTCGGCCCGCAGGTTGCCGCTGGCGGCGAAGATCGCGGCGGCGAGGCCGGACAGGCCGAGCAGTTTGATCAGGTGTGGGTTCATAAAGGTCATCCTCAATCCCGCAGTTGGGTCTGGCGTTCGACGGGGTCGATCAGCACGGCTTTCTGCTGGCGTACCAGCAGGTCGAGAATTTCATCCTGGCGATCGCCGAGAATCCCGGTGAAGCTGATGCCGCTGTTCTTCGCCGGGGCGAGCATGGACACCCGGTACAGCTCGACGCTCAGCGGCGAGTCGATGGACAGCGGGCCGCTGCCATTGCCGGCCAGTTCGCCGCCGACCACGATCAGCGAGACTTCGGCGTCGAACGGGTCGAGCTTGATGTCGCGGTCGGTGTCGGTCAGGTCCTTGATGTGGCCGTAGATGCCGGTCAGGCCGTTGGCCATGGACACGTTCTCGTACAGGCGGATGTTCACGCTGTTGCGGATACGGATACCGTGGCGCTTGTTGCTGATCACCTTGTTGCCATAGATCAGGTTGTCGGCACTCTCGTAGAGCGTGATGCCGTCGGTGTGGTTCTTGTAGATCTCGTTGTAGGCGATCAGGTTGTTGACGCTGTTACGGTCGATCACCAGGCCCGAGAGGTGGTTGTCATAGCTGCGGTTGTTGAAGATGAAGCTGTCGTTCACTTCCCGGGAAATGATGATGCCGTGCTTCTTCTTGGTCCCATGGACGGTGTTGTCGGCGATGATCAGCCGGTGCGAACGGTCGTGGGGGTCGATGCCGTAGACGATGTTGTCGCGGTAGGTATTGCCCTTGACCACGAAGTCGCGGGTCTCGTAGCAGTAGAAGCCGTACCACATGTCCGAGAACTGCGAGCCGATGATCCAGCCGGTCGGCTCGGGCCGCTTGAGGACCTTGGCCATATTCGGCGTGTACTGGGAAATACTCACGCCGTAGGACTTGCTGTTGGCGTAGCCGAAGCTGGCCATCTGGCTGTTGACGATATAGGTTTCGGTGCCGCCCCAGGCGAGCAGGAACGGCCGGAACTCCTTGGGCGAGCGGAAGGTGGCCGGGCCGTTGTCCGCTTCGCGCCAGCCGGTGACCTTGGTGTCACGGATGAACAGCTGGCCATCGTTGACCAGGAACGAACCGCCTTCCTGGGACAGCCGCAGTTCCTGGGTCTGCCGGTCGATTTCGAGGATGCCCTTGCGCCCGACAACGATCGGCAGCCTGGCGAGGAACACACCCGGCGAGGTTTCGCTGATGTAGTTCTTCGGCAGCTTCTTGCTCAGGTCCTTGAGGTTGATATAGCCATCGTCGACGAAGATCGCCTGGGGAATGCCGTGCTGGCGGACCACCCATTCGGCCATCTTGTTGTCGCCGCCGATAAAGTCCTTCAGGGCGTCTTCCTGCATCATCCGGCGCACGCTGATCTTGCCCGGTTTGCTGCGCACGATCTTCGCCGCCGCCGCTTCGGCGGTGTAGCCACTGAGGTCCGGCAGCTTCGGTTTTTCCAGGTGCAGCGGTTCGGTCGGCGCGCTGCTGACGGTGTAGGTCTTGGCCTGTTGCAGCTCCTTGGCGATGATCGGCGCGCGCTCGGTCCTGGCGAGCGGCTGCTCGGCATTGCCGAAGGCGGCGCCGCTGGCCAGCAGTAGGGCTGCGGCCAGGACACTGAGCGGGCCTTGCATGGCGATATGGTTCATCTCGGACACTCCCTTCGCGAGCTGCATCAGAAGCGCCAGATCACGTCAATGAACGCGCGGTGCATATAGGAATCGACGTCTTTGCCGTAGGCATCGCCCGGCTTGAACACGCCGCCGCGAAAGCGCACCAGCGCCGAGGGTTCATCGATGGATTGGCTGAGGGCCGCCGGCAGCAGGCCCTGCTTGAAGTACTTGGTGACCACCAGGTCCATCTCCTGGCCCATGTCTTTCTTGCCGTCCTGCAACGGCAGCGAAGTGCTGGAGAGCAGGGCGCCGGTGGCGTCGTCATAGTTGTTCTGCACGGCGTTGATGCCGTTGCTGCCGACGTCCTTGTTGCCGTCGACGCGCCAGAACTTGTGGTAGACCAGACTGGCGTCGTAGTCCTCGCGCAGTTGCCAGGAGCCGAACAGGGTGGCGGTCTGCAGGTTGTTCAGTTCACCGCGGAAGGCTTCGCCGAAGCGGTGGGTGCGCGAACGGGTGCCGGTGAAATTCGAGCGGTTGCTTTCCAGGCCGTTCTGTTCGTAGTCGCCGCTGGCGCGGGCATAGGCCGCGCCGACCTGCCAGTTCGGATCGAGGCGCACGCGGATACCCAGGTCGGTGGCCCAGCCGTTGATGCTGTCGCTGTGCTTGGCGTCGACCGGGCGGCTGCCGTCGGCGTTGAGCGCATTGACGCTGTCGCGGTTGCCGCTCATGCCGGTGAGGCTGGCCCAGTAGTTGACGGTGTTGGTGTTGCGCCAGTTATAGGCGTCGCTGTTGGCTTCCAGGCCGAGCCAGGTCAGGTCGCCGTTTTCCTTCTTGTCCAGCGGATCGGCGGCGACACCGGGTGTCGGGTAGTCGAGCTTGCCGTCGTCGTGGGTGTGATGGGCGCGCACGCCGATCCACTGCCCGGGTGTCCACTGGTAGGCGACATCGCCATAGACATGCAGGCGGTCCTTGTCCTTGGGCGCCAGTTCGGTGAGGTCGGTGCGGTACTCGCTGAAGCGCTCGGCGGCACCCAGGTTGGCCCGCAGCAGCGTGGTGTCGAAGGTCCAGTTCAGCGCTTCGATATTGGTGTCGCGCCATTGTCCGTCATCGTTGCGCAGGCGTTGCCGACCGAACTTGAGCAGCTCGCCCGGATAAGGCGTCAGGCCTTTGTAGCCGACCCAGAATTCGCGCAGGGCCAGGTAGCTCTTGTCCGGCTTGCGGGCATCGTTGCCCGAGGTTTCCTGGCTGCCATCGGACTGCTGCAGGGTGTCGGTCTCGATGATGTCGGTGGCGGTCACGGCCTGGCCCATGGCGTAGGCGCTCCAGTTGCCGCGTTCGCCGTAGGCCCATGGGCGCAGGTCGAGGCCGACGCCGTTGGCGTCGCCGCCCTTGAGGGTGCCGAGGTCGCGGTCGTCTTCCGATTGCGCGGTGATCTTCACTTCCAGGCCGAAGTTCTGGGTGTCGCTGAGCGCTGCCAGGGTCGGTGTGGACCAGGCCAGGGCGAAGCTCAGGCCGATACCGGCCTTCACGAAAGGATTGAGTGTCATAGGGTTTTTTCCTCGCTGTCGCCTTCTTGCAGGGCTTGTTGCAGGTCCAGCGGGTTACGGCTCAGGGTCCCGCGCAGGCGCTGCTCCTGTTGCAGCAGGCGCTGGGCATCGGCGCGCTGCGCGGGCGGCAGTTGTTCTTCGAGTTGTTGGGCCAGCTCATTGGCCTGCGGCGTGTCCTGGGCCTTGGCCAGCTGGCTGAAGACGTAGGCGTTGAGCGGATCGGGCTTGGTCCCGCGACCCTGGGAAAACAGCTGGGCGATGGCGAAGTCGGCGCTGTTCTGGCCGTTGCGGGCGGCCTTGAGCAGGTGGTCGAGGGCCTTCTGCGGATAGACCTGGCCGAGGTAGCCGCGGCGGTAGATCTGTCCCAGGTAGTAGTCGGCGGCGACTTCCCTGCCGAGGGCTTTCTGGAAGTGCGCCTCGGCCTGCCTGGCATCCGCCGGCACCCACTTGCCTTCGTAGTAGAGCTTGCCCAGCAGCAGTTCGGCGCGGGGCTGGTCGGCCGCGCGGCCGTTGTTGAGGTACTCCATCATCTGGTCGACGTCGCCCAGGTCCGGGAAGTCGTAGAGCAGTTGCGCCAGGCTGACCCAGGAGGCCGGGTAGCCGGGGGCGACCTGTTCGAGCATCGCCTGGGCGGTTTTCGCGTCCGGCTGGCCGAGGGTCGAATCGCTGAGCACGCGGGCCACGCTGTCCATCCGCTGGGCACCGACGGTGCCACGGCTGTAGGCGGCCTGCAGTTGCTTGAGCAGTTCGGCCTGCTGGTCCGGCTGGGCACGTTTCTGGTACACGGTGGCGAGTTCGACGTAGCAGATATCCGTGCTGTTGAGCGCGGCCTTGCAGATCTTTTCCACCTCGTCCAGGTGCTGGTCGTAGGTGTCCTGGGTACGGTAGAGCAACACTTGCGCCAGGCCCGCTTCCGGATAGCCGGCGCTGCGCCATTGGCTGATCTGCCGCTGGGCATCGACGCCGGGGAAGCTCTGTGGGAATTGCAGGTAGAGCATCGCCAGGGGGATCAGGGTGTTGCCTTCACCGTTGGCGAAGGCCTTTTTCAGCAGGCCTTCGGCTTCGTGGTGTTCGGCCTCGGTCGCGCCGGGCTTGGCCACCAGCAACCGGCCCAGGCGTGCCTGGGCACGGGGCGAGGTGTCGGCGGCGGCGCGGTAGGTCGCTTCCGCCTGCCTGATCTGCGCCGGATCGCGGCTTTCCACCTGGATATCGGCCAGGCCGACCTGTGCGTCGCTGTAGCCCAGGTCCGCCAGCTTGCGATAATTCTGCTCGGCCAGGGCGGTATCGCCGCGCTTGAGCGCTTCGTTGGCCAGGCGCTGGTCGGGCAGGCCGGCGCAACCGGCCAGGCTGATCGCCATGGCCAGTGTCAGCGGTAGGGGCAGGGTTCGTAAGGTCGTCACAGGCATGTCCTCTGCTTACAGACCGGCGGCCATGGCTTTGTCGATCAGCCAGTTCACGCTCGGGCCGCGGTCGCTGTTGACTTCCACCGGACGGCCGGCGAGGGTGCTGTCGAGGTTTTCGTCAGGCTTGATCAGGACACGGATATCCGAGGACAGGTCGTCGCTTTTCAGGCTGGTGCTGCTGACGATCCTGCCCTGGCGGACCTGGTCTTCACCGGCGACCTGGAAGTTCACCCGGGTGCCCGGACGCACCTCGCCGAATTGGCGGTAGGAGAACCGCGCCTCGACGTTCGCGACGCTGTTGCGTGGCACCAGTTGGAAGATCACGTCGCCCTTGCTGGCGTACTGGCCGTTGGCGACCAGTTGCTGGGCCACCACGCAGTCGCAGGGCGAGGTCAGGGTGCCGGTCATCTGCTTGCCGAACAGTTCCTCGACCTTGGCCGGCTGCAGCTGGTCTTCGTCCAGGTGGCCCTTGAGCACATCGAGCATGCTGGTGCTGAAGGTCGCCAGCGGGGCGCCCTTGGCCGCGACGCCGTCGTCCTTGATCAGGCTCTGCACGGTGCCGTCGCGGGGCATGGTGACGTTCATCCCCTGCACGCTGACCAGGCCGGCCTGGGCGTGGCTGACGAAGTACATGCCGTAGACCGACTTGAGGACGAAGCCGAAGGCCGCCAGGCCGACGACGAAGACACCGAGGCTGAAGGTCACGGCGCGCAGGCGACCGAGCGGGCTCATGCCGCTGCCGTCATCCTTTTTCTTGCGCGCCCTGGTGAAGTTGTCGCGCTGCAGGGTGGCGAGTACGTCGCCCATGCTGACGATGTCACCGGCCAGGTGCGAGGTGATCAGGTGGCGCAGGGTGGCGATGTCCTGCTGTTCCAGGTTCTGGAACTGGCAGCCGACACGGCCGCTCTGGCGATCGTAGGAGCGGATCTGCAACTCGACGTCCATGGCCAGGCCGAGGTTGTCGATGACGAATTGCAGGCGTCCCTTGTGCACCTCTCCCGGGGTCACGGCCTGTTGCTGCGGCAGGTTGAAGCTCAGGCCGCCGGCGGACAGGTCTTCGACACGGACTTCCAGGGGCTTGCCCTCGGTGCCGAAGAACCGCAGCCGGGCGGGGATTTTCACCCGGGCGTGCTGGCGCTGGGCTTCGGATTCGTGGACGACATTGGCGTTGACTTTCGAGTTCATGGGTAAGGCTCCGTTAGCTAATTCAGGCGAGTCGGGTCAGACCATCGTCATCAGCACGGCGACGAAGATGCTGCCGGCAGAGAAGGTCATGGTCCGAGACGACCAGGTGTTGAACCAACCTTGAAAGCTGGCGAGGTCGCGGCTCAATTTGGTGTCCTGGCGGGTCCAGGATTGACGGTCGAGGCGGAAGAACACGTAGATCTTCATCAGTGCCCCGACGATCTGGTTGTAATAGAGAATCACCGGGTAGGCCGGGCCGATGGTGTGTCCCGAACAGGCCAGGAGGATCGTCAGGATCAGGCGGGTGATGCCGATCCACAGCAGGTAGGCGAGGATGAACGCGATGCCGTACTTGAAGCTGGCGATCAGCGCCACGGTCAGGCCCAGCAGCGAGGTCCACATCGACACGCGCTGGTCGAACAGCACGACGCTGGTGAACAGGCCGAGGCGGCGGATCCCCAGGCCCAGGGCCCGGGAGTTCTGCCGCAGGTTGTTGCCGTACCAGCGGTACATCAGCTTGCGGCTGGATTTGATGAAGCTCTTTTCCGGCGGGTGCTCCACGGTGTGGATCGCCGCGTCGGGCACGTAGAAGGTGTCGTAGCCCAGGCGCATCAGGCTGAACCAGCTGGACTTGTCGTCGCCGGTGAGGAACTTGAAGCGGCCCAGGCGCCAGTGTTGCAGCGAGTCGCTTTCGACGTCGGCGATGAAGCCCGGGTCGGTGACCACGCTGGCACGGAATACCGACATGCGTCCGGTCATGGTCAGCACGCGCTTGGACAGGGCCATGGAGCACATGTTGATGTGGCGCTGGGCGAAGCGCAGCTTGTGCCATTCGCTCATGATGTAGCCGCCGCGCACTTCGCAGAATTCGTTGGTGGTCAGGCCGCCGACATTGTCGAACAGCTGGAACCAGGGCACGGTCTTGCGCACCACGCCTTCGCTGAGCACGGTGTCGCCGTCGATCACTGCGACCACCGCGCGGTCGTCCGGCAGGTGCCGGGAGATCGCCCGGAAACCGAAGGCCAGGCCGTCGCGTTTGCCGGTACCGGCGATCCGCACGAAGTCGAGCTTGACCCGCTCGGGCGGATTCATCCTGGCCCAGAGACTCTTGACCAGCAGTTCATCGGACATTTCCACCAGGGAGCAGACCACGGTGGTCGGGAAGCCGCAGTCGATGGCTTCGCGGATCACCGAGCTGTAGACCTGGGCGGTGGTCAGGGCGTCGATGCGGAAGCTGGTGACCATCAGGAACACCTGGGACGGGTCCGCGGCCTTGCCCAGCTTGCGCAGTTTGCGCCGCAGGTGCGGGTAGACGATGTAGAGGAAGATCATCCCGCGCACGAAATGGGTGGCGCCCATGGAATAGCGCCAGATGCCCACGGCACCGATCAGGAAGATGAAGTCCTTGGATTCGGCATCGAAGGTCGAGGTGGGCAGCAACGAGGCCAGGCCCATCAGCAAACTCATGTAGAACAGCCAACCGGCGGCCTGAAGAAGGCCGTGCTTTAGCCTGTGCATAATCTGCATCCGTCTCTATCTCGGGCGAACCTGGCGGCTGCCCGATGGGGTTAAGGCAGGCAAGGCGTCCTTTCGGACGCCATCGCCGGCAAGCCGGCTCCTACGGTGCCGAGTCGTACCTGATACGTAGGGTCGACTCCGTCCTGCAGGAGCCGGCTTGCTGGCGATCAACCGCGCAGCGGTTGGGTTGGTTTACCAACAGATACCTTCGGTCCGGCCACTCGCACTGGTGGCCTTGGACATGAAGCCGACCAGGTCGATGACCTGTTTGCCGTGCGGGGCGTTCTCCGCCAGGGCGCGGAACTTCTCGTCACGGTTGCCGAGGATGATCACGTCGCTGTTGCCCACGACCTCGTCGAAGTCGGCGTTGAGCAGGGACGATACGTGGGGGATCTTCGACTCGATGTAGTCCTTGTTCGCGCCATGGACACGGGCGTACTCGACGTTCTTGTCGTAGATGCTCAGGTCGAAACCCTTGCCGATGAGCATTTCCGCCAGTTCCACCAGCGGGCTTTCGCGCAGGTCGTCGGTGCCGGCCTTGAAGCTCAGGCCGAGCAGGGCGACCTTGCGCTTGTCGTGGCTGGCGACGATGTCGAAGGCGTTCTGCACCTGGCTCTCGTTGCTGCGCATCAGCGAGTTGAGCAGCGGCGACTGGACGTCCAGGGAGCCGGCACGGTAGGTCAGGGCGCGGACATCCTTGGGCAGGCAGGAACCGCCGAAGGCGAAGCCCGGACGCATGTAGTACTGGGAGAGGTTGAGGGTCTTGTCCTGGCAGACCACATCCATCACTTCGCGGCCATCGACGCCGACGGCCTTGGCGATGTTGCCGATCTCGTTGGCGAAGGTCACCTTGGTGGCGTGCCAGACGTTGCAGGTGTACTTGATCATCTCGGCGACTTCGATGTCCTTGCGGATGATCGGGGCGTCGAGTTCTTCGTAGAGGGCTTGCAGGACGTCGCCGGAAGCGCTGTCGAATTCGCCGATGACGGTCATCGGCGGGAAGTCGTAGTCCTTGATCGCGGTGCTTTCACGCAGGAACTCGGGGTTGACCGCGACGCCGAAGTCGACGCCGGCCTTCTTGCCCGAGCAGTCTTCGAGGATCGGGATCACCACGTTTTTCACGGTGCCCGGCAATACGGTGCTGCGTACGACGATGGTGTGGCGGGTGGTCTTGTCACGCAGGACGAAACCGATTTCACGGCACACCGATTCGATGTAGTTCAGTTCCAGGTCACCGTTCTTCTTGCTCGGTGTGCCGACGCACAGCATCGACAGGTCGGTGGCGCGAATCGCTTCGGCAAAATCGGTGGTACCACGCAGTCGACCGCTGGAAATACCCTGCGCCAACAGCGCTTCCAACCCCGGCTCGACAATCGGCGATTTGCCGCTGTTGATCAGGTCGATCTTGTCTTTGGAGATATCAACGCCAACGACATCATGACCCCGTGCAGACAGGCAACCGGCACATACTGCACCGACGTAACCCAAACCAAATATGCTAATGCGCATCGCATTTACCTCTATCTTAATCACGCCATTAAATGGCCGGAGTTAATGTAGCCAGTAACCGTATTGCTCCCGAAGTGTGACCAAATGAAGTCACCTCACCGAGTGCAGGCATATAAGTGTCGAGTGGCTAAATAATTGCACTCAAGTTGGGCGAAACTTGGCCTTGTTATAGGGGACGTGCCCCTTCATGTGGCCGGCCTTCATCGGGAAGACCCTTGCCAGCGTGCTCGAAACTCTGTTATGCCCGCACAGGGGCCTTTTGAATCAACAGGTTATAAGTCACTTGCAAGTGCTTTGTCTGAGGGCCCGCCTTGGCCTGTATAGGGGATATTAATGGTGCGTATCTCCTGTCCTTTTGATTGAGTTGAAACTGTGGGGTGCGGTTGTAAGTCGCTGATGGCAACTTAAACATGTCATCCCGCCGCCACGTAAGTCATCTCTTACAAATTCTCCGAGAATCGTTACGGGTGGTATGAGCAACGCTTTGGAACATAAGTTCCTGTCCGCTCATCCTGTTTTCGAAAATTTTTGAAATATTATGAAAGATGGCACTGCTTTCATATTGATAGCACTTTCCGTTTCGCCCTTTAGTTACGGGGATGAAAAATGCCTAGATGGTTGTATGCCACTACGGAAAAAAATTTCCGGTGCCACTACGCAAAAAAATGCGAAATGTCGAGTGAAAGAAATTTCATGGTTGTTACAGTCAATTTGTTGGCGTCAAATAATTGATTTTTTGCTGCTGCGGGGAGGGGGATGCACAGGGATCGTCGGCGATTACACATTGCGTGTAATGCACCGAGTAGGTGCAGGGTAACAGAAATGTGGGTCGTCTGTTGCTCGTTCCCACGCTCCGTATGGGAACGCAGCCCATGACGCTGCACGTCACCTCGGGAGCGCACTCGCAGCGTCCAGTGAGGTGTTCCTTTGCTGCGCGTGGAAACGATCGGGCGGGGTGTTACTCCGGCGCGTGATCGCGCAGGAACACCAGATTGTCCGGCTTGGACAGTTCTGTGCTGAATCGGTAGCCTTGTTCGTCGAACGTCTTCAACTGTTCGGGGGTCTCGAGGCGTTCCCGGATCACGAAACGCGCCATCATGCCGCGGGCTTTTTTCGCATAGAAGCTGATGATCTTGTATTGCCCGTTCTTCTGGTCGCGGAACTCGGTATTGATTATCCGCGCCTTCAGCGCCGGGCGCTTGACCGCCGAGAAGTACTCGTTCGAGGCCAGGTTCAGCAGCACGTCGTCACCTTGTTCGGCCAGGGCTTCGTTCAGCCATTCGCTGATGCGCGTGCCCCAGAAGGCATAAAGGTCCTTGCCCCGGGCATTGGCGAACTTCGTGCCCATTTCCAGGCGATAGGGCTGCATCAGGTCCAGCGGGCGCAACAGGCCGTAGAGGCCGGAGAGCATGCGCAGGTGGGTCTGGGTGAAGTCGAAGTCGGCGTCGCTGAAGTCTTCGGCGCGCAGGCCGGTGTAGACGTCGCCCTTGAAGGCCAGCAGCGCCTGCTTGGCGTTGTCCGGGGTAAAGGCCGGGTTCCAGCTGCCGAAGCGCGCGGCGTTGAGGCCGCCGATCTTGTCGGAAACGTGCATCAGCTCGCTGATCTGCGCCGGGCTGAGGGTGCGCAATTGTTCGATCAGTTCCTGGGAATGGTCGAGGTATTGCGGCTGGGTGAAGCGTTTCGTCACCGGTGGTGTTTCGAAATCGAGGGTCTTGGCGGGGGAAATCACCATCAGCATGAAGTCGTCTCCTGTAATCGTCGGGGGATTCTAGGGGCTTGGGCGGTTTGACTCCACCTATGATGGCGATAGAGCAGAGGATGCAAGGCTTGCGGACCTCTTCGCCGGCAAGCCAGCTCCCACAATGTCAGCGCTCGGGCGCCTTTTCATGGTCTCTTCGCGGGCAAGCCCGCTCCCACATCAGACCGCAAACCCGTGGGAGCGGGCTTGCCCGCGAAGAGGCCGCTACAGGGTCCACGAGAGTCAGGATTGTCAGATCGGCTATAGTGCGCGGCGGGTTCTGAAATGGAGTCACCCTTTTGCGTATCGTTCTTTTCTTCTCGGCCCTGCTGGCCTGCCTCGCCGCCGTCGCCGCGCCGAACGACGCGGCGACCCTGGATCGCGGCACCTGGCCGGAACAGTTGAGCAGCCCGACCCTGTTCGATGTCGCCTCGCGGGCGGAAATCCTCACCTTCGCCCACGCCCTGCTGATCAGCGAAATGGCCGATGAGCCGGCACTGCGGCAGCGCCTTGGCCTCAAGCAGATCAACCTGGCGTCGATCAACCGGGTGCGCGCCCGTCTCTGGCAGCGTTTGCTGGAAAACTACAATTTCGCCCAGCAGAGCTGCGAGCAGGATGCTTCCTTCTGTTATTACGTCGAGGACATGGACAGCCTGCGCGAACAGGCCGGCAAGTTCCGGGTGGCCGAGGATTCCTTCTATGCCCGCTGGGCCGAACCGAGCCGGGCGTTTCACGAGCGCTATCTGGACGAGTTGCTGCGCATGGCCGCGCTGTTTCCCCAGACCAGCAGCGAAATCGCCCTGTTCGGCGAGCCGGAGCGTAACGGCGAGGCGTTCCATGACCGGCTGTTCCTGCTGACCTTCGACGGCGGCCCCGGGGCTTCGGCGGGCAACACCGACGAGCTGACCGCGTACCTGCGCCGGCAGAAGATGAACGGTCTGTTCTTTGTCCTCGGCAGTGCCTTGCAGGCGCGGGTCGACAAGACCTCGATCATGGCCGTGCGCGATCTCTATAAAGAGCAGTGCGTGGGTATCCAGGGTTGGCAGTATCGTTCCCACAGCCATTGGCAGGACTGGCAGGACTCGGTCCAGCGTAGCGCCATGCTGGCGCAGCGCGTATTGCCGGAGAACTATCAGCCCTTGTTCCGTCCGCCCTACGGGCAGCGCCAGGCGGACAGCGGGGCGTTCTTCAAGTCCCAGGGGTTGCAGGTGGTGTTGTGGGATATCGATTCCGCCGACGCCACCGGCAAGCTTACCGCCGAACAGTCGGCCCAGCGGGTGATGACCCTGATGTTGTTGTGGCGTCGTGGCGTGATCGTCTTCCATGACACCCAGGACAAGGCCCTCGGCGCATTGCCCTGGCTGCTCAGGCAGACCGCTGAAAGCGGGCTTGGCTGGAAAGGCTGTGATGACGCATTTCGATAGGAAGAGCGAGAAGCCCGTATTTGCTGGGCTTGTGGGAAATTTCTTACGAAATTCAGTGCAGGCGGACTTCCGACTTTAACGGTGTCCGGCCAGCTCGCCAAGGGCTATTCGTCACTCTGAAAAATAAACTTCAAAAAAGCGTCAAAGTGCTTTTTCCTGTCACGGGTTTTGCGGTATTACGGAGTCAGACCGCCGAAACCTGCGACACAGGTGGCGTCTCCCAAGGCCCTACCTTGTGCACAGAGCGCCTGTCCCCTCCAGGCGAATTCGGCGGTCACTTCGAGGCGCGATACCGTCAAGGTCTCGCGTCGACTGGCTCCCACAAAGGTGACCGAGTATGGATGATCACGGACGCACTCCTTCTTCCAACCAGCCAATCCTTTACGTGCTCGATACCAACGTACTGATCCACGATCCAAACGCACTGCTCAACTTCGAAGAACACCACGTCGCCATCCCGATGACCGTCCTGGAGGAACTCGACAAGCTCAAGAGCGGCCACCACAGCGTGGCTTCCGAATGTCGCCAGGCGATCCGCCTGATCGACAAGACCCTGGGCGACGCCAGCCCCGAGGATGTCGAGCTGGGTGTACCGATCCAGCGCGGCAAGAGCGGGCCGAAGGGCCTGCTGTCGATCCTGATGAGCAAGCGCAGCGAACCCAATGTGCTGCTGCCGGAAAACCTCAACGACAACATCATCATCAACCAGCTGGTCGACATGCACGCGCGCGACAAGGGGCTGCGCCTGGTGCTGGTGACCAAAGACATCAACATGCGCCTCAAGGCGCGTGCCTGCGGTATCGCTTCCGAGGACTACAGCACCGACCAGTTGGTCGACGACGTCGACCTGCTGCCCAAGGGCTTCCACAATGTGGTCGGCTCCTTCTGGGACCGTGTCAGCAAGGTCGAGACCCGTCAGGACCATGGTCGCACCTGGCACCAGGTGCAAATGACCGACAACCTGCCGGCCGTGCACGTCAACGAATTCATCATCGATGAGCAAGGGTTTGTCGGCTGGGTCAAGGAGATCCGCGCCGATGTGCTGTTGATCCTCGATCTGCATCAGGAGCCCCTGTTGCACCAGGAAGCCTGGGGCCTGAAACCGCGTGATATCTATCAAAGCCTGGCGCTGTTCGCGCTGCTCGATCCGGATATCCACCTGGTCAACCTGACCGGTGCCGCCGGTTCCGGGAAAACCATCCTGGCCCTGGCGGCTGCCATCGAGCAGACCATGGTCAGCAAGCGCTACCGCCGCATCATCGCGACCCGCAGCGTGCAGGGCCTGGACCAGGAAATCGGTTTCCTGCCCGGCACCGAGGCGGAGAAGATGGAACCCTGGCTGGGAGCGATCACCGACAACCTCGAAGCCCTGCACATGGATGACGAAAACACCCATGGCAGCGTCGACTACATCCTCAGCAAGGTGCCGTTGCAGTTCAAATCCCTCAACTACATCCGAGGTCGCAGCTTCCAGCAGAGCCTGATCCTGATCGATGAATGCCAGAACCTCACGCCGCACCAGATGAAGACCATCATCACCCGTGCCGGCGCCGGTTCGAAAGTGGTGTGCCTGGGCAACCTGGCACAGATCGACACCCCTTACCTGTCCGCGACCAGTTCCGGGCTGACCTACCTGACCGAACGCTTCAAGGATTTCCCGAACGGCGTGCACATCACCCTGCAGGGCGTGCCGCGTTCGATCCTGGCCGAATACGCCGAATCCCACCTGTAATTTCATCCACACCCGAGGGGCGGCCAGGCGGCCGCCCTTTTTTATGGGTTATGAGGTCTCTGTGGGAGCCGGCTTGCCGGCGATGGGGCCGGTGAGGCTTGCAGCGTCTGGTCGGTCGCCATCGCGGGCCAGCCCGCTCCTGCCATCGGTGTGCATGCTCAGGTCTTGCGGGGCGTGCGTAAAGCTGACCCGCAGGTTTACAATCGACGCTCCTGATCAGGAGTATCGCTGTGCTGACTCATCTCGATTCCCAAGGTCGCGCCAATATGGTCGACGTCACCGACAAGGCCGTGACCTTCCGCGAGGCGGTGGCCGAAGCGCGGGTGCGCATGTTGCCCGAGACCCTGCAAATGATTGTCAGCGGCGGTCACCCGAAAGGGGATGTGTTCGCCGTGGCGCGAATTGCCGGTATCCAGGCCGCGAAGAAAACCTCCGAGCTGATTCCCCTCTGCCATCCGCTGATGCTCACCAGCGTCAAGGTCGAGTTGAGCGCCGAGGGCAGCGACGCGGTGCGGATCGTCGCCCGCTGCAAGCTGTCCGGCCAGACCGGGGTGGAAATGGAAGCGCTGACCGCGGCCAGTGTGGCGGCGCTGACGATCTACGACATGTGCAAGGCGGTGGATCGCGGCATGATCATCGAGAATGTACGCCTGCTGGAGAAGCTGGGCGGCAAGAGCGGTCACTATCAGGTGGATGCGTGATGACGTTCGATGTGCAGTTTTTTGCCCGTTACCGGGAGGTGCTCGGGGTCGACGCCGAACAGGTTGAAGGTGACTTCACCGATATCGGGCAGTTGCGCCAGCATCTGTTGCAGCGGGGCGGGGCCTGGGCGGTGCTGGCCGAACAGAGCCTGATGTGCGCGCGCAACCAGGAGTTGTGCTCCTTGGACGAGCCCCTGGCCGAGGGTGATGAAGTGGCGTTTTTCCCTACCGTGACCGGAGGCTGACATGGTGGTTCGCGTCCAGGCCGGGGCCTTCGATCCCGGTGTTGAGGTCAATGCGTTGCACGCGGCCAATGTCGGTGTCGGCGCGGTGGTCGCTTTTGTTGGCTATGTCCGCGACTTCAACGATGGGCGGGATGTGGCGGGGATGTTCCTCGAACATTACCCGGGCATGACCGAGAAGGCCCTGGAAAAGATCGTCGACGAGGCCGCGCAGCGCTGGCCGTTGCTCAGGCTGGAGGTGTTGCACCGGGTCGGCGCCCTGGAACCGGGCGAGCCGATCGTGTTTGTCGGCGTGGCCAGTGCCCATCGTCAGGCGGCCTTCGACGCCTGCAATTTCGTCATGGATTACCTCAAGACCCGCGCGCCGTTCTGGAAGAAGGAAAATACCGCCGAAGGCCCGCGCTGGGTCGAGGGGCGGGACAGCGACCAGGCGGCGGCCGAACGCTGGAAGTAGCATTTGCAATAGCCGCTTACCCAATCGTTCCCATGCTCCGCGTTCGCTTCGGCTCTGTGACGCGGAGCGTCACGGGCTGCGTTCCCACGCGGAGCGTGGGAACGATCAAATGCTCCGCGTTCGCTTCGGGTCTGTGACGCGGAGCGTCACGGCTGCATTCCCACGCGGAGCGTGGGAACGATCAACGCAGGGCGCGGGCTGGCCGGACCGCCGCGAAGGCACCTGTGAAATCACTGCGAACCTCTCCTTCCCGCCCCCTCGGGCAGGCTGTATTTGCTCGTTGACGTTGTGTACATAAAAGTCCAGTATGGATTTATAAGTACAAAATAGAGTTGTCCTCTTCTGTCCACTGCCGTGCCACAACACCTCCAATAACAAGCGGGAGCCCCAGCATGAAGAAGTTCACCCGGATCTGTGCCGTCACCCTGAGCCTGCTCGCCAGTGCCAGCCCGTTCGCCGCCGAGAAGACCTTGCGCATCGGCATCGAGGCAGCCTATCCGCCGTTTGCCTTCAAGACCTCGGAGGGCAAGATCAGCGGCTTCGACTACGACATCGGCAATGCCTTGTGCGCGCAGATGCAGGTCAAGTGCGAATGGATCGAAGGCGAGTTCGACGGACTGATTCCGTCGCTGAAGGTCAAGAAGATCGACGCGGCGCTGTCGTCGATGACCATTACCGACGAACGCAAGAAGTCGGTGGATTTCACCCACAAGTACTACTTCACTTCATCGCGGCTGGTGATGAAGGAGGGCGCGGTGGTGGACGACCAGTACGCCAGCCTCAAGGGCAAGACCATCGGCGTGCAGCGCGCGACCACCACCGACCGCTACGCCACCGAGGTCTTCGAGCCACGGGGGATCAAGGTGGTGCGCTACAGCAACAACGAAGAGATCTACATGGACCTGGCTTCGGGCCGCCTGGATGGCATCTTTGCCGACACCATTCCGTTGAGCGACTTCCTGGCGATGCCACGGGGCGCCGGTTATGGGTTTGTCGGGCCCGAACTGAAGGATCCCAAGTATGTCGGCGAAGGCGCCGGGATCGCCGTGCGCAAGGGCAACAGCGAGTTGTTGGGCCAGTTGAACAAGGCCATCGAGGGTATCCGTGCCAGTGGCGAGTACCAGAAGATCGAGGGCAAGTATTTCAAGTCGGATATCTACGGCGACTGAGTGTCAAAACACCGCGTTCCCTGTAGGAGCCTGGCTTGCCAGCGAAGCTTCTGGCGGCCCCGAGGGCCTCTTCGCCGGCAAGCCGGGCTCCTGCAGGTGGGGTGTTCCTGTCAGGATCCGGTTGTGCTCAGACCTCTGCCTTCAATTCCTTCAGGTGCTTGTACACCGTCGCCCGTCCCATGTTCAGCACGTTCGCCACATAGTTGGCCGCGCTCTTGCCCTTGAAGGCACCTTCGGCGTGCAGCGCCAGCACCAGCTCGCGCTTGTGGTCGCGGGTCAGCAGGTTGAGCCCCAGTTGTCGGTGGCGCAGCCAGCTGTGCAGGAAGGTGTTGATCCGCTCCTGCCAGTCGTCGCGAAACAGTGCGTCGGGCTGCGGCACCAGTTTGCTGGGTGAGAGAAACAGGTCCAGCGCGGCCTTGGCGCTTTCGAACAGGGAAATATTCAGGTTGATGCACAGCACCGCCAGCGGGGTGCCCTGGCTGTCGCGCAGGACCGTGCTGACACTGCGAATCTTCTGGCCGTCCCAGTTGAGCTTTTCATAGGGGCCGATATTGCGCTCGCTGACTTCCTCGTCAAGCATGTCTTCCAGGGCCGCGTCGTCGCCGATCTCGCGTTTGGAGATGTTGTTGGCGATGTAGTCGACCTTTTGGGTGCGCAGGTCATGCAGCACCACTTCCGCGTGGGGAAAGAACAAGGTGGCAATGGCGTCGGCAATCGCCCGGAAATTATCCAGGGCGGGATCCTGTCGGGGTGTCATGGTCATTCTCCAGGCTGCGTCAGCGCCCCGGTAAGGGCGCTGGCAGTGTGCCGTAATCGCCGGCGGTCGTCATCCCAGGCGGGCAGGCGAGAGCATCGCGGCCGTCAGGCCGAAGTGTTGCAGATGTTCGGGCAGGGCCTGGCCACGCACCAGGGCGGCACTGGCCTGGCCCATGGCGGGGGAGGTCTGGATGCCATAACCGCCTTGCGCCGCGACCCAGAACAGGCCCGCGACCGCCGAATCAAAACCGGCCACCAGGTTGCCATCGCTGACAAAGCTGCGCAGACCGGCCCAGGTGCGGGTCGGACGGCGAATGCTCAGGGTGGTGGCTTCCTCGATCTGGTAGATGCCCATGGCAATGTCCAGCTCCTCGGGCTGCACGTCGTGGGGTTCGACCGGGTCGGCGTTGGCCGGCGAACCGAGGAACATGCCGGCATCCGGTTTCATGTAGAACGACTCATCGAGGCTGACCAGCATCGGCCAGTGGTGGCTGTCCAGGCCCTCCGGGGGCGCGAAGATAAAGGCGGCCCGCCGTTTCGGCTGCAGGCCCAGTGCGGCGGCGCCGGCCAGTTGAGCGATCCGGTCGGCCCAGGCGCCGGCGGCGTTGATGATCACCGGGGCGCTGAAGGTCTGTCCGTTGGTCCGCACCTGCCAGAGGCCGTCGGCATCGCGCTCCAGTCCGAGGACTTCGCAGTCGGTATGGATTGCCCCGTGCCGGCGGCGAATGCCGCGCAGGTAGCCCTGGTGCAGGGCGTCGGTGTCGATATCGCAGGCACTGGGGTCATAGAGGGCGCCGTGGACCTTGTCCCGACGCAGGATCGGCAGGCGGGCGCAGGCTTCGTCGGCGCTGAGCTTCTGCACTTCGGGCACGCTGGCCTTGGCGCTCAGGTACTGCGACTGCAATTCATCCGGGTCGCCGGTGAAGTCCACGGTCATCTCGCCACGGGGCGTGAGCAGCGGGTGTTCGGCGAAGCCGGCGGGTGGATGGTCGAAAAAGTCCCGGCTGGCGAGGGTCAGGGCGCGCACCTGGGCGGTGCCGTAGGCGGCGCTGTAGAGGGCGGCCGAACGTCCGGTGGAATGGTAGGCCGGGTGCGACTCGCGTTCGAGCACGATGACCCGGCCGTGTTCGGCCAGCCAGAAGCCGGTGGAGGCGCCGGCAATGCCGCCGCCGATGATGATGAAGTCTGCCTGGTGCATTCAAGGCCTCCGGGAAAAGGTGTGATCAGCGGGCGTCGTGCAGATGATAGAGCGCATTGGCCAGTGCGATATCTTCCAGGCCGAGGCCGATGGAGCGGAAGAACACGTGTTGTGCATACTGCGGGCGTGGAACCTGACCACTGAGCAATTCGGCCAGGTCGCCGCGAATGCTCTCGACCTGCCAGTCGTGCTGCGTGCTGGCGATCAGCATTTCTCCCGCCGAGGCAGGCGTGGTCTGGCGGTAGTCGCAGTAGACCTGCATCTCGCCCAGGCAGTGCGGCGGGACTTCATGGGCGCGTGGCGCGTTGGTACTGATGGAGGTGATCAGTGCCGGCTTGCCCAGGGCGCGCGGGTCGATGACCGGCGTGGCGGAGGAGGTGCAGAGCATGATGACATCGGCGTCATCCAGGGCCGCGTCGAGGCTGTCGGCGATTTCCAGGCTGGCTTCGATGCCGTGCAGGCGCCCCCGGGTCTCGGCAGCGAGGTTGGGTGAATACAGGCGGATGCCTTGCCATTCGCGCAGGTTCCTAGTGTAGCGCAGGTGCGCCTGGGCCACCGGGCCACTGCCGATGATCGCCAGGCGGCTGGCGGTCGGTGGCGCCAGGGCATCCACGGCCACGGCGGTGGTTGCCGCGGTGCGCGCGGTGGTCAGTTCGCCGGCGTCGCAAAGCAGCAGTGGCTGGCCGCTGTCCATGGACATCAGCAGGGTCCAGGCCGTGACCAGCGGGCCTTGTTCGCGCACGATGTAGGGTGAGGTCTTGACGCCATAGACGCGCTCCTCGGCCAGCACCCCCAGGTAGTTGATGAAGTCGCCGTCGCCTTGTGGGAACCCGACCAGTTGCTGGGCGGGCTGCACCGCCTGCCCGGCCGCGAGGTCCCGAAACAGTTTGCGCATGATCTGCGGCACGTCGAGTTGCTGCAGCAACTGATGAGCCTGCGGCTGGGCAATCACATAAGGTGTGGGGCTGGACATGCGAGGGGCTCCCTTGGCTTCTTGTTAAACTATTTTGTCCATTATGGACTTTTAGTTTAATTCGGCAATCGGCGAGCGAAAAAAAACGCCGCCCTGGAAAAGGCGGCGTTCTTGCGTGGCGCTGGCGGCGTGCGTCAAGGACGCTGGCGGACCACCGGGCGCAACAGTTCGGTCGGCGGGGTTTCGCAACTGATCTTGCGTCCCAGCAAGGCTTCGATCGAGGGCAACTGGTAGGAGTCGTCTTCCCCGGCGAAGCTGATGGACACGCCATCGGCCCCGGCACGACCGGTGCGGCCGATGCGGTGCACGTAGTCGTCCGGCACTTCCGGCAGGGTGAAGTTGATCACGTGGCTGATGCCGTCGATATGGATCCCGCGACCGGCGACGTCGGTGGCGACGAGGACGCGGATCTTGCCTTCGCGGAAACCTTCCAGGGTCTTGATGCGCTTGTGCTGCGGTACGTCGCCCGACAGTTGGGCGGCATTGACGCCGTCACGCACCAGGCGTTCCTCGATCCGGCGTACTTCGTCCTTGCGGTTGGCGAAGACCATGACCCGTTCCCAACCGTTGTCGGTGACCAGGTTGTACAGCAGCTTGTACTTGTCGGCACCGGCCACGGCATAGATATGCTGTTCGACGTTCTGGCTGGCGACGTTCTGCGATTCGATCTCGACGATCGCCGGGTCGGTGGTCCACTGCTTGGCGAGGTTCATCACGTCTTCGGTGAAGGTCGCGGAGAACAGCAGGGTCTGGCGTTCGCTTTTCGGCGGGGTCTGGCGAATGATCTGGCGGACCTGGGGGATGAAGCCCATGTCGAGCATGCGGTCGGCTTCGTCCAGCACCATCACCTCGACCATGTCCAGGTGCACTTCGCCGCGCTGGTTGAAGTCCAGCAGGCGGCCCGGGGTGGCGACGAGGATGTCGCAATGGCGGGCCTCGAGGTGCTTGAGCTGCTTGTCGAAGTCCATGCCACCGACGAATTGCATGACGTTGAGGCCGGTGTACTTGGTCAGGTCGGCGGCGTCCTTGGCGATCTGTACCACCAGCTCGCGGGTCGGCGCGATGATCAGTGCCCGCGGCTCGCCCATGTAGCGCTCTTTCGGCGGCGGGGTCTGCAGCAGCTGGGTGATGATCGAGATCAGGAACGCGGCGGTCTTGCCGGTACCGGTCTGGGCACGCCCGATGGCGTCCTTGCCGGCCAGGGTGTAGCCGAGCACCTGCGCCTGGATCGGCGTGCAATAGGGAAAGCCCAGGTCCTGGATGGCGTGCATCAGTTCCGGCGACAGCTTGAAGTCGTGGAAGCGGGTCTTGCCTTCCTGCGGCTCGACGACGAAGTCTTCGAGTTTCCACGGCAAGGGCTTGGGTTTCGGCGCTCGTTCACGGCGCGGTTGTTCGGTCCTGGGCTTTTCGCTGCGCGGCTTTTCGGCCTGCTCTGGCGCAACGGAAGGGGTTACCGGCTGGGCTTTCGGTTTGGCGGCAGGCTCGGCGCGCCCCGACGGTTGGCCGGCGGTGCGGCTGTCTGGGCTGGGGGTGGGAGCGCTGGGACCTGGTGCGAGCTGCTCAGCCTCGCTTTTACCGAATATTTTTTTGAGTGCTTTGAGCACGGTCATCTCATCAATTGGTTAAGGAATGTACGCCGGCCAGTGTAATGCAAGAATCGGGCGCGGCGTAGTGCGTTACGGCGATCAGCGCAAACGATCGGCCAGCCAGGTCCCGATGTCGTTGATTTCCTCAGGTAACACTTCGTGCCCCATTGGGTATTCCTGCCATGTCACGGTGACATCAAGGCGCTTCAGGTGCTCGTAGGCCGTGCGACCCATGGCGTTCTGCACCACCTCGTCGTAATGGCCGTGCAGGCAGTACACCGGAATCCGCTGCTGGCTGGCCGAAAGCTGCAGGCTGTCGCTGAAGGTCGGGGCGTAGGTCGACAGGGCGAGCACGCCACCCAGGGCGCCTTGCCATCTCAGGAAAGCGGTATGCAGGACCACGGCGCCGCCCTGGGAGAAGCCGGCCAGGAAGATCCGCGCCGGGTCGATCCCCGCGGCCCGCTGGGCTTCGATCAATTCGATGACGGTGGCGGCCGAGGCTTCGAGCTCTTCGTGGCTGATGGAGCGGGCCGGGCTCATGGCCAGGATGTCGTACCAGCTGGGCATCGCGTAGCCGCCGTTGATCGTCACCGCGCGGGTCGGCGCCTGGGGCAGCACGAAGCGGGTGGTCAGCAGGCGTTCCTGCAGGGCCTCGGCCACGGGCAGGAAGTCATAGCGGTCCGCGCCCAGGCCGTGAAGCCAGATAACACAGGCGTCGGCGGGCTTGGCGGGGTGAATGATCAGGGGATCGGTCATGTCTGCTCCATTGGTGTGCGTGCGCTCCGATTGAGTGCGTTATTGCGGTGCACGGATGGTTGATCTATTAATAATATGTCGCAACTTTGAAAGTTTTTCGGTTGACCAATGGCTGAATCGCTTTAGCCACCACTATGGTACGGGCTTTGCTATGGGAGATTCGAGTGTGTGCTTTCTCCCCTGGCGGTAACACTATCAGGCTAACGCCAGCTGTGGGATAGCACGAATCCGGGTAACGGATTCAGATTGACGTTCGCCAATGGCCGGGAAGGCTTCGCGAACACACAGGGCGCAAGCCCACTCGGCCGATTGGTGAGCAATGAGTGCCCCTCGGGGGATTTTCCCCCACTAGACTCATGGCTCAAGTTCTTTGCCGCTTGACCCAAAAATAAGCCAACGCGGGTCAACAGCGCCTCATAAGGGTGCGGCAGGACTCTAGCTCCGACACAACAAGAGCAAACTGGAGGTTTGAATGAAGATGTTGAAATCCACCCTGGCAGTCGTGACTGCTGCAGCCGTTCTCGGTGTCAGCGGTTTCGCGCAAGCGGGCGCTACCCTCGATGCCGTACAGAAGAAGGGTTTCGTACAGTGCGGTGTGAGTGACGGTTTGCCAGGTTTCTCGGTGCCTGATGCCACCGGCAAGATCCTCGGTATCGATGCTGACGTCTGCCGTGCCGTTGCCGCCGCCGTATTCGGCGACGCGACCAAGGTCAAGTTCAGCCAGTTGAACGCCAAGGAGCGTTTCACCGCGCTGCAGTCCGGCGAAATCGACATCCTGTCGCGTAACACCACCATGACCAGTTCCCGTGACGCGGGCATGGGCCTGAAATTCCCTGGCTTCATCACTTACTACGACGGCGTGGGCTTCCTGGCCAACAACAAGCTGGGCGTGAAAAGTGCCAAGGAACTGGACGGCGCGACCATCTGTATTCAAGCCGGTACCACCACCGAGCTGAACGTTTCCGACTACTTCCGCGCCAACGGCCTGAAGTACACCCCGATCACCTTCGACACCTCCGACGAAAGCGCCAAGTCGCTGGAATCCGGTCGTTGCGACGTACTGACCTCCGACAAGTCCCAGCTGTTCGCCCAGCGCAGCAAGCTGGCTTCGCCGAAGGACTACGTGGTTCTGCCGGAAACCATTTCCAAGGAACCTCTGGGCCCGGTCGTGCGTAACGGCGACGACGAGTGGCTGGCCATCGTTCGTTGGGTCGGCTACGCGCTGCTCAACACCGAAGAAGCCGGTATCACTTCGAAGAACGTCGAAGCTGAAGCCAAGTCCACCAAGAACCCGGACGTTGCCCGTCTGCTGGGTGGCGACGGTGAATACGGCAAGGACCTGAAACTGCGCAAGGACTGGGTCGTCCAGATCGTCAAGCAGGTTGGTAACTACGGCGAAATCTTCGAGAAGAACCTCGGCAAGAGCACCCCGCTGGAAATCGACCGCGGCCTGAACGCTCTGTGGAACAACGGCGGCATTCAATACGCACCACCGGTGCGCTGATTGACCTATCGCCCGGCGGGCCAACCGCCGGGCGATGTTTCTGTTCCGTTTTTTCTGGGGCACTACATGCAAAATCAAGTCGGCGCACCAAAGCAGAGGCTCACCCTCAGCGATCCGCGAGTGCGCGCGTGGGTATTTCAGATCATCACGGTTGTCGCGGTGATCGCCTTGGGCTGGTACCTGTTTCACAACACCCAGACCAATCTGCAACACCGGGGTATCACTTCCGGTTTCGGTTTTCTCGAGCGTAGTGCCGGTTTCGGTATTGCTCAACACCTGATCGACTACACCGAGGCGGACAGCTATTCGCGCGTCTTCGTCATTGGTCTGCTCAACACCCTGCTGGTGACCTTTATCGGCGTGATCCTGGCGACCCTGCTGGGCTTCATCATCGGTGTCGCGCGGCTGTCGTCGAACTGGATCATCAACAAGCTGGCCACGGTGTACGTGGAGATATTCCGCAACATCCCGCCTCTGCTGCAGATCCTGTTCTGGTATTTCGCGGTGTTCCTGACCATGCCGGGGCCGCGCAACAGCCATAACTTCGGCGATACCTTCTTCGTCAGCAGCCGTGGCCTGAACATGCCGGCGGCCCAGGCCTCCGAAGGTTTCTGGCCGTTCGTGATCAGCGTGGTGCTGGCCATCGTCGCGATCGTGTTCATGTCCCGCTGGGCGACCAAGCGCTTCGAAGAAACCGGCGTGCCGTTCCACAAGTTCTGGGCCGGCCTGGCGCTGTTCATCGTGATCCCGGCGCTCTGCGCGCTGGTCTTCGGTGCTCCGCTGCACTGGGAAATGCCCAAGCTGCAAGGCTTCAACTTCGTCGGCGGCTGGGTGCTGATCCCTGAACTGCTGGCACTGACCCTGGCCCTGACGGTGTACACCGCGGCGTTCATCGCCGAGATCGTGCGTTCCGGGATCAAGTCGGTCAGCCATGGCCAGACCGAGGCGGCACGCTCCCTGGGCCTGCGCAACGGTCCGACCCTGCGCAAGGTGATCATTCCGCAGGCCCTGCGCGTGATCATTCCACCGCTGACCAGCCAATACCTGAACCTGGCGAAGAACTCGTCCCTGGCCGCCGGTATCGGTTATCCGGAAATGGTCTCGCTGTTTGCCGGTACGGTGCTGAACCAGACCGGGCAGGCCATCGAAGTCATTGCCATCACCATGAGCGTGTACCTGGCGATCAGTATCAGCATTTCCCTGCTGATGAACTGGTACAACAAGCGCATTGCGCTGATCGAGCGGTGAGGAAACGCCCATGAGTTCCCATACTTTCAAACCCGACATGCCACCGCCGGCCAAGGTCTTCGGCCCGATGGCGTGGATACGGGCAAACATGTTCTCCAGCTGGATCAACACGCTGCTGACCCTGTTCGCCTTCTACCTGATCTACCTGGTGGTGCCGCCGATCCTGCATTGGGCGATCCTGGACGCCAACTGGGTCGGTACCACCCGTGCCGACTGCACCAAGGACGGCGCCTGCTGGGTGTTCATCCAGCAGCGTTTCGGCCAGTTCATGTACGGCTACTACCCGCAGGAACTGCGCTGGCGCGTGGATTCGACCGTGTGGCTGGCGATCATCGGTGCCGCCCCGTTGTTCATCTCGCGCTTCCCGCGCAAGGCGATCTACGGCCTGAGCTTCCTGGTGGTGTTCCCGATCGTCGCCTATTTCCTGCTGCACGGCGGTTTCGGCCTGGAAAACGTGGCGACCAGCCAATGGGGCGGCCTGATGCTGACCCTGGTGATCGCCACCGTCGGTATCGCCGGCGCCTTGCCGCTGGGGATCCTGCTGGCACTCGGGCGTCGCTCGAACCTGCCAGCGATCCGGGTGATCTGCGTGACCTTCATCGAGTTCTGGCGCGGCGTGCCGTTGATCACCGTGCTGTTCATGTCCTCGGTGATGCTGCCGTTGTTCCTGCCCGAAGGCATGAACTTCGACAAGCTGCTGCGGGCCTTGATCGGCGTGATCCTGTTCCAGTCGGCCTATGTGGCCGAGGTGGTCCGGGGCGGGCTGCAGGCGATTCCGAAAGGCCAATACGAGGCCGCGGCCGCGATGGGCCTGGGCTACTGGCGCAGCATGGGCCTGGTGATCCTGCCGCAAGCCCTGAAGCTGGTGATTCCCGGCATCGTCAACACGCTGATCGCGCTGTTCAAGGACACCAGCCTGGTGATCATCATCGGCCTGTTCGACCTGCTTAACAGCGTCAAACAAGCCGCCGCCGACCCGAAATGGCTGGGCATGGCCACCGAAGGCTACGTGTTCGCCGCCCTGGTGTTCTGGATTTTCTGTTTTGGTATGTCCCGCTATTCCATGCATTTGGAACGCAAGCTGGACACAGGCCACAAGCGCTGAGGCGCTACCTAATTTAGGAAGTTCTGTTATGAGTGAAGCGATCAAACAGCCTGTGAGTCCTGAAGGCATTATTCAGATGCAGGGCGTGAACAAGTGGTACGGCCAGTTCCACGTGCTCAAGGACATCAACCTGAACGTCAAGCAGGGCGAGCGTATCGTCCTGTGCGGTCCGTCCGGTTCGGGCAAGTCCACCACCATCCGCTGCCTCAACCGTCTGGAAGAGCACCAGCAGGGCCGCATCGTGGTCGATGGCGTGGAGCTGACCAACGACCTCAAGCAGATCGAAGCGATCCGCCGTGAAGTCGGCATGGTGTTCCAGCACTTCAACCTGTTCCCGCACCTGACCATCCTGCAGAACTGCACCCTGGCACCGATGTGGGTGCGCAAGATGCCCAAGCGCAAGGCGGAAGAGATCGCCATGCACTACCTGGAGCGCGTGCGTATCCCGGAGCAGGCCCACAAGTTCCCGGGTCAGCTGTCCGGTGGTCAGCAGCAGCGTGTGGCGATTGCCCGTGCCCTGTGCATGAAACCGAAGATCATGCTGTTCGACGAGCCGACCTCGGCTCTCGACCCGGAAATGGTCAAGGAAGTACTCGACACCATGATCGGCCTGGCCGAAGACGGCATGACCATGCTCTGCGTGACCCACGAAATGGGCTTCGCCCGCACCGTGGCCAATCGCGTGATCTTCATGGACAAGGGGGAAATCGTCGAACAGGCGGCGCCGAACGACTTCTTCGACAATCCGCAGAACGAGCGGACCAAGTTGTTCCTGAGCCAGATCCTGCATTGATCGACAGGCGCTGAATGAAAAGCCCGGACCTGGTCCGTGATGCTGTTCACTTAAGCATTTGAGTCCAATCCGGGGTTTCTAGAAAATCCGATACCAGTCCCCTGGTATCGGATTTTTTATGCCCATTCGGCAGCAATGGCTCGACCTCGGCGACATCTTCAACTTCTCTGAGCTGAGTACCTTGCCTCGTTATCGCTGGCAAGCCAGCTCCTACAGGGTTTGAGGCTGGGCGATAGTCCGTGGTGAGCCCCCATCCTGTGGGAGCGGGCTTGCCCGCGAAAGCGGCGGTGCGGCTGGCATCACTCGCCCTTGAGCTCAGCCGTTGATCTGGGATAGGCTATCCGTAAATTCATCCTATGATTGGATGTTAAGGTGGCTTCGATGTCTTCCAGTATTCCCCTGATCAAGCGTTCCCTGGTCGACCAGGCCCTGGAGCAGTTGCGCGAGCGCATCACCCTCGGCACCTGGGCCGTGGGCGAGCGTTTGCCGACCGAGCCGGAGCTGGCTGCCGAACTGGGTATCAGCCGCAATACCATGCGCGAGGCCATGCGCGTGCTGGCGTTTTCCGGCTTGATCGAGATTCGCCAGGGTGACGGCAGCTACCTGCGGGCGACCACCGATCCGTTGGCGACCATGCAGGCGCTGTCGCGGTGTTCCCTGGATCAGGCCCGCGAGACGCGGCACAGTTTTGAAGTCGAAGCCGTTGGCCTGGCGGCCCTGCGCCGGACCGACGAGGATCTCAAAGGCCTGCGCGAGGCCCTGGCGACCAGCGGCGATCACTACCACGGCGACCTCGACAGCTATATCACCTGCGACCTGGTGTTTCACCAGCGCCTGATCGACGCCGCGCACAACCCGATGCTCAGCGAGCTGTATCGCTACTTTTCCAGCGTGATTGCCGGTGCTCTGCACCAGACGCTGGATATCACGCCACGTCGTCAGTCGGTGTTCGATCTGCATATCGCCCTGCTGGAGGCGGTCGAGCAGCGCGACCCGGAACGCGCCAAGGCCCTGTGCCGGACCTTGATCAATGAACCTTGAATCCGAGAGCCTCATGCCCCGTTCTGCTTCAACTACCTCGACATCCACGCCAGCCCAGTCGTCCGAGCTCGACAGGTTGCTGATCGACGCCGAAGCCGATGACGCCATCGTCCAGCAGGAGCAACCGCTGCTGCGCCGTCCCTGGTTGTTGCTGCTGGGGCTGGTACTGGTGGCCCTGAACCTGCGCCCGGCGTTGTCGAGCATGGCGCCGATGCTCAGCGAGGTGTCCCGCAGCCTCGGCCTGTCGGCGGCCAAGGCCGGCTTGCTGACCACTTTGCCCGTGCTCTGCCTGGGGTTGTTTGCCCCCCTGGCGCCGTTGCTGGCGCGGCGTTTTGGCAGTGAGCGGGTGGTGCTGGGAATCCTGCTGACCCTGGCGGGTGGCCTGATCGTGCGCAGTTCTTTTGGCGAGTTCGGCCTGTTTGCCGGCAGCATCATGGCGGGCGCGAGTATCGGCGTCATCGGCGTGCTGTTGCCGGGAATCGTCAAGCGTGACTTTCCCAGGCAGGCGGGGACCATGACCGGGGTCTACACCATGGCCCTGTGCCTGGGCGCCGCGATGGCGGCAGGGGCGACGGTGCCGCTGAGCCAGCACCTGGGTAACAGTTGGTCGCTGGGCCTGGGCTTCTGGGTGATCCCGGCGCTGGTGGCGGCGTTGCTGTGGCTGCCACAGGTCGGCAACAAGCACGGTGCCCATCAGGCGGCGTACCGCGTGCGCGGCCTGTTGCGCGATCCGCTGGCCTGGCAGGTGACCCTGTACATGGGGCTGCAATCGTCCCTGGCCTACATTGTCTTCGGCTGGTTGCCTTCGGTGCTGATCGGCCGCGGCCTGACGGCGACCCAGGCGGGGATCGTGCTGTCCGGTTCGATCCTCGTGCAACTGGCCAGTTCACTGGCCGCGCCCTGGCTGGCTACCCGTGGCAAGGACCAGCGGCTGGCGATCCTGGTGGTCATGCTGCTGACCCTGGGCGGCCTGTTCGGTTGCCTGTATGCACCGCTCGACGGGCTCTGGGGCTGGGCGATCCTGCTGGGACTGGGGCAGGGCGGCACTTTCAGCCTGGCGCTGACCCTGATCGTGCTGCGTTCGCGCGATGCCCATGTGGCAGCGAACCTGTCGAGCATGGCCCAGGGCATCGGCTACACCCTGGCTTCCATGGGGCCGTTCGCGGTCGGCCTGGTGCATGACCTCACCGGCGACTGGCAGGCCCTGGGCTGGATCTTCGGCGTGATCGGTCTTGGCGCCATTGTCGCGGGGCTGGGCGCCGGTCGGGCGCGCTATGTGCAGGTCAACAGCGAAAAACTCTGAAGCACCTCGCACTGCGGGTATTCGGCCGGCGAATGCCGATGGTCAGGCGGGCATTTGCGGACTATCGTGCAGGCAATCTTTTGATCTGCACGGAGCCTGCCCATGAGTGATGCCCACAGCGCGTTGATTACCGAGTTCTACAAGGCTTTCCAGCGACTGGATGCCGAGGCGATGAGCGCCTGCTACACCGAGGACGTGCTGTTCAGTGATCCGGCCTTCGGCGAACTGCGCGGCCGTGACGCCGGTGATATGTGGCGCATGCTGACGACCCGGGCCAAGGACTTCAGCCTGGTCTTCGACAATGTTCGCGCCGATGAGCGCACCGGGGGCGCCCACTGGGTGGCGACGTACCTGTTCAGCCAGACCGGCAATATCGTGGTCAACGATATCCAGGCCCGCTTCGTGTTCCGCGATGGCAAGATCTGCGAGCACCACGATCATTTCGACCTGTGGCGCTGGGCCCGCCAGGCCCTGGGCACCAAAGGCCTGCTGCTGGGCTGGACGCCGCTGGTGAAAAACGCCGTGCGTGCCCAGGCGCTCAAGGGCTTGAAGGCATTCCAGGCGAACCGCTGAGGTCTGCTAAGATTCCGGCCCCGTTGCCGCCAAGTCCCTTTGCCCCGTGAACACTCACCAAGCGCCGATTGCCGCCACTGAACCTGCCACACCGGCGGCCAAGCCCTGGTTCGTCTATCTGGTCCGGGCTGCCAACGGCTCGCTGTATTGCGGCATCAGCGACGATCCGCAACGGCGTTTTGCCTCGCACCAGAGCGGCAAGGGCGCGCGTTTCTTCCATTCGAGCCCGGCGGTGGCGCTGGTGTATATCGAGGCGTGCGGCGACAAGGGAGAGGCCCTGCGCCAGGAGCGCCTGATCAAGAAATTGCGCAAGAGCGCCAAGGAAAACCTGGCGGCGGGTTTCAGCCTGGAAGATTTTTCGGTCGGCCGAAAATGACAAGGGGCGCCTTTCGGTGCCCCATCACGAACAGGCTGGCGTGTCATTGATATCGCTGATAAGGCGACATCAGGCCATCCGGGTAGGCTGACCCCGATTTGCAGGCTAAGCTGCGGGCTCCTACCTGTCCGGCGGACTCCAGCATGCCTGAGTTGATTCTTCACCATTACGCAACTTCGCCCTTTGCCGAAAAGGCCCGGTTGTTGCTGGGGTTCAAGGGGTTGTCCTGGCGTTCGGTGACGATCCCGCCGGTAATGCCCAAGCCCGACCTGACGGCCTTGACCGGCGGTTATCGCAAGACGCCGGTATTGCAGGTGGGCGCGGATATCTATTGCGACACCGCCTTGATCGCCCGTCGCCTCGAACAGGAAAAAACCTCGCCGACCCTGTTCCCCGAAGGACGGGAAATGGTCGCGGCGACCTTCGCCGCCTGGGCCGATTCGGTGGTGTTCAAGCATGCCGTGAGCCTGGTGTTCCAGCCGGAATCGGCGGCGGTGCGCTTTGCCCGGCTTTCCCCGGAGCAGCTCAAGGGCTTCATGATCGATCGCGCCGGCCTGTTCAGCGGTGGCTCGGCCACTCGGGTATCCCTGGAAGAGGCCCGGCACCAGTGGCCGACCTTCATGGCGCGCCTGGAACAGCAGTTGCAGCGTGAAGAGGGCGACTTCCTGTTTGGCCAGCCCTCCATCGCCGATATCGCGATGGCCCATCCGCTGTGGTTCCTCAAGGCCACGCCGGTCACTTCACCGCTGGTGGACGAATACCCGGCCGTATCGGCCTGGCTCGCCCGGGTCCTGGGGTTCGGGCATGGCGCCGCGAATGTCATGAGCGCCGAGGAGGCGTTGCAGGTCGCGCGCGAGGCCACGCCGGCCGATCTTCCCGATGAAGTCTTCAACGACCCGAATGGTTTCAAGGCCGGCCAGCGGGTGGTGATCGCGGCGACGGATTATGGTGTTGATCCGGTGGCCGGCGAGTTGCTGTTTGCGGGTAGCGAGGAACTGATCCTGCGACGCGCGGATGAACGCGCGGGCGTGGTGCATGTGCACTTTCCGCGGCTCGGCTTCAGGATTGAAGCGCTAAGGGATTGAAAGCACCGTCCCCCTGTAGGAGCCGGCTTGCCGGCGATGGCGGCCGCAAGATCGATGCGAGAGTCATTGGCCTCATCGCCGGCAAGCCGGCTCCTACAATGGGAATGCGTCCGGCTGGCTATTGCAGGGCGGCGATGATCGCCTCTGGCTGATATCCGCGGATCAGGGTGCCGTTGACATCCAGTATCGGAATACCCCCGCCACCCAGGGCTTCATAGGCCTTGCGCGCCTCGGCGTTCTTCTCGATATCGAACTCCCTGTAGGGAATGCCCTTCTGGTCGAGAAAACGCCGGGTCAGCTTGCAGTAGCCGCACCAGTCGGTGGCATAGAGAGTCACCCGGGCCTTGGCCTGGGTCTGTTCGGAGACCACCGAACCGGGCTTGAACACCCGCTCGATCTTGCCCCAGTTCTGATAGGCCACGACCACCAGCAGGATCAGCAGGAATTTCTTCAACATGCCATTGAGCACGGTTCAGTCCTTGCGGCGCTTGAGCTGATCGGTGAGCTGGGTCGGCAGGCCCTTGATGATCAGGGTCCCGGCTTCCTCGTCATATTCGATCTTCGAGCCCAGCAGGTGCGCTTCGAAGCTGATGGACAGCCCTTCGGCCCGACCGGTGAAGCGGCGGAACTGGTTCAGGGTGCGTTTGTCGGCGGGGATTTCCGGCGACAGGCCATAGTCCTTGTTGCGGATATGTTCGTAGAACGCCCGTGGGCGGTCTTCGTCGATCAACCCGGACAGCTCTTCCAGGCCCATGGGTTCGCCCATCTTGGCCTGGCTGCTGGCGTAGTCCACCAGGGTCTTGGTTTTCTCGCGGGCATCGTCTTCGGGCAGGTCCTCGCTTTCGACGAAGTCACTGAAGGCCTTGAGCAGGGTACGGGTCTCACCCGGGCCGTCGACCCCTTCCTGGCAGCCGATGAAGTCGCGGAAGTACTCCGAGACCTTCTTGCCGTTCTTGCCCTTGATAAAGGAAATGTACTGCTTGGACTGCTTGTTGTTCTGCCACTCGGAGATGTTGATGCGTGCGGCCAGGTGCAACTGGGCCAGGTCCAGGTGCCGGGACGGGGTGACGTCCAGCTCGGCATTCACCGCCACGCCCTCGCTGTGGTGCAGCAGGGCGATGGCCAGGTAATCGGTCATGCCTTGCTGGTAGTGGGCGAACAGGACGTGGCCGCCGACCGAGAGGTTGGACTCTTCCATCAGCTTCTGCAGGTGTTCCACGGCCACGCGGCTGAACGCGGTAAAATCCTTGCCGCCGTCCAGGTACTCTTTCAGCCAGCCGCTGAAAGGATGCGCGCCGGACTCGGCGTGGAAAAAGCCCCAGGCCTTGCCCTGCTTGGCGTTATAGCTTTCATTGAGGTCGGCCAGCATGTGCTCGATGGCCTGGGACTCGCTCAGTTCCGAATCGCGGGCGTGGAGTACGGCTGGCGTGCCATCGGGTTTCTTGTCGATCAGGTGGACGATACAGTGACGGATCGGCATGGGTTTCTCGGCTGATTGTCAGGGGGAAGAGCGGCTCCCCGGAAAAGCTGCCAGTGTACCGTAGACGCGGACCGAATCAGCGTTTGCGGGGCCAAACTTGGCCGATCGGCGGTTTCTGGCAGTTTTTTTTCGAAAACGAGCGCAAAAGCTGACCAAATGGCTAGGTAGAGGCGGATATTTCCCCGTCTCTGTGCTAGTTTTGCCCCCGTCTTGCGCACAGTAAGGGCGCAAAGCGTGCATTCAGCAGGTGTCAGGTCGAACCAAACCCCGTTTTTGCTATCTACATCCGCGATCCGTCGTGGTTTATCAGCGGGGTGTCAGGTCCACAAGACTTGGCTCGACGGCTGACACTGCACTCTGCAATCCAAATGAATTTGATAGGGAAGGAACATCTCAATGGCTTTGACTAAAGACCAACTGATCGCCGACATCGCTGAAGCTATCGACGCGCCGAAAACCACCGCTCGCGCTGCCTTGGACCAACTGGGCCAGATCGTTGCCGACCAACTGGAAAACGGCGGCGAAATCACCCTGCCAGGTATCGGCAAGCTGAAAGTGACCGAGCGTCCTGCCCGTACTGGCCGCAACCCATCGACTGGCGCTGCCATCGAAATCGCTGCCAAGAAAGTTATCAAGCTCGTTGTGGCCAAAGGCCTGACTGACGCTGTTAACAAGTAAGACGCAGTGCGACCGTGCCTCGGAGCGATCCGGGCACGGTTTTTTTTCGCCTGGTGAAAGCCTCAGGCGCGGGCCGCGCTCCAGTGCCGTTGCGCCCAGGCCTGTTGCTGGGCCTGGCTGTGGAACGTCCAGGCGACGAAACGGCTCTGCTTCTGGCCCTGGGACATCTCCACCACCTTGCTCTCCAGGGCGCCGGCTTTTTTCAGGGCCGCTTCGATGGCTGGCAGGTTCGATGCCTTCGACACCAGGGTGCTGAACCACAGCACCTGGCTCGCCAGTGGCGGGCTTTCGCTGATCAGCTGGGTCACGAAGCGCACTTCGCCCCCCTCACACCATAATTCCGCCGCCTGACCGCCGAAATTCAGGACGGGCAGCTTGCGCTTGGGGTCGGCCTTGCCGAGGGCGCGCCATTTGCGCCGGCTGCCGCTTTGGGCTTCATCCAGGGACGCATGGAACGGCGGATTGCACAGGGTCAGGTCAAAATGCTCGGTGTTGTCCAGCAGGCCGCTGAGGATGTGCTTCGGGTTGTCTTGCTGGCGCAGGGTGATGGCCTTGTTCAGGCCGTTGGCCTGGACGATGGCCTTGGCCGCGGCCAGGGCGGTCTTGTCGATATCCGAGCCGAGAAACTGCCAGCGATAGTCGCCATGGCCGATCAACGGATAGATGCAGTTGGCGCCGACGCCGATATCCAGCACGCGCACGGCCGCGCCACGGGGAATGTTGCCCTGGTTGCTTTCGGCCAGCAGGTCGGCGAGAAAGTGCACGTAGTCGGCCCGCCCCGGCACTGGCGGACAGAGGAAGTCGGCCGGAATGTCCCAGTGCTGGATACCGTAGAAGGCCTTGAGCAGCGCCCGGTTGAACACGCGCACCGCGGCTGGGTCGGCGAAGTCGATGCTTTCCTTGCCATAGGGGTTGAGGATCACGAACTGGCCCAGTTCGGGGCAGCCCTTGATCAGTTGCGGGAAGTCATAGCGGCCCTGGTGACGGTTGCGTGGGTGCAGGCTGGCTTTCTCGCGAGGCTCGACGCTCTTGGCCGGGGTGGCGGGCTTGGGCTTCTTGCGCGGGGCTTTGGGTTTGCTCGGGGCGTTCATGGCGGGATCGATTCGGGTAGGGCTTGGAATGACGGGCATTGTCCCATATTCCCCGACGCTGGCGCGCAGGGCATTGTGGCGGACACGCTCCAGTGCCGATCTTCTGCCTTGAGCGCGACATGACCCGCTAGGCCCCGGCTTGCCGGCGATGGCGTCCGATCAGGCGGCGCCAGGCCCGCGGGCCTTATCGCCAGCAAGCCGGCTCCTGCGAGGTTTCGGGGCGCTTGTGAGGATGCGCCGGGCATGAAAAAGGGAGACCCGAGGGCCTCCCTTTTTCAGTCAGGCGTCACGCTTACAGGCTGGCGATCCGTGCATGCTGCTCGGCCAGCTTGCCCAGGGCCTGTTCGGCCTCGGCCAGCTTGGCGCGCTCTTTCTCGATGACTTCGGCTGGGGCCTTGTCGACGAACGCGGCATTGGACAGCTTGCCGCCGACCCGTTGCACTTCACCTTGCAGGCGCTGGATTTCCTTGTCCAGGCGCGCCAGTTCGGCGCCCTTGTCGATCAGTCCGGCCATCGGCACCAGCACTTCCATCTCGCCCACCAGGGCGGTGGCGGACAGCGGTGCCTCGTCGCCGGCAGCCAGCACGGTGATCGATTCGAGTTTCGCGAGCTTTTTCAGCAACTGCTCGTTCTCGCTCAGGCGACGCTGATCCTGCTCGTTGACGTTCTTCAGGAACAACGCCAATGGCTTGCCCGGGCCGATATTCATCTCGGCGCGGATGTTGCGCACGCCGAGCATCAGGCCCTTGAGCCATTCGATATCGTCTTCGGCAACCGCGTCGATCCGCGCTTCGTTCGCCACCGGCCATGGTTGCAGCATGATGGTCTTGCCTTGCGCCCCGACCAGCGGCGCCAGGCGCTGCCAGATTTCCTCGGTGATGAACGGCATGAACGGATGCGCCAGGCGCAGGGCCACTTCCAGCACGCGCACCAGGGTGCGTCGGGTGCCGCGATGGCGTTCGATCGGTGCGTTCTCGTCCCACAGGACCGGCTTGGACAGTTCCAGGTACCAGTCGCAGTACTGGTTCCAGATGAACTCGTAGAGGGCCTGGGCCGCGAGATCGAAGCGGAACTGGTCGAGCTGGCGGGTCACTTCGGCTTCGGTGCGCTGCAACTGCGAGATGATCCAGCGATCAGCCAGGGACAGCTCGTAGGCTTCGCCGTTCTGGCCGCAGTCTTCGCCCTTGTCCAGCACATAACGCGCGGCGTTCCAGATCTTGTTGCAGAAGTTGCGATAGCCTTCGACGCGGCCCATGTCGAACTTGATGTCGCGACCGGTGGAAGCCAGCGAGCAGAAGGTGAAGCGCAGGGCGTCGGTGCCGTAGCTGGCGATACCTTCGGCGAATTCGGCGCGGGTCTGCTTCTCGATGGCCTTCTGCAATTTGGGCTGCATCAGGCCGGTGGTGCGTTTCTGCACCAGGGCTTCGAGCTCGATACCGTCGATGATGTCCAGCGGATCGAGGACGTTGCCCTTGGACTTGGACATCTTCTGACCCTGGCCATCACGTACCAGGCCGTGGACATAGACAGTCTTGAACGGGACCTGCGGGGTGCCGTCCTCGTTCTTCACCAGGTGCATGGTCAGCATGATCATCCGGGCGACCCAGAAGAAAATGATGTCGAAACCGGTTACCAGCACATCGGTGGGGTGGAAGGTCTTGAGGAAGTCGGTCTGCTCCGGCCAGCCCAGGGTGGAGAAGGTCCAAAGGCCCGAACTGAACCAGGTGTCGAGGACGTCGTTGTCCTGTTGCAGGGCAACGTCCGGACCGAGGTTGTGCTTGGCCCGTACTTCGGCTTCGTCGCGACCGACATAGACCTTGCCCGACTCGTCGTACCAGGCCGGAATGCGGTGGCCCCACCACAGCTGGCGGCTGATGCACCAGTCCTGGATATCGCGCATCCAGGAGAAGTACATGTTTTCGTACTGCTTGGGCACGAAGGCGATGCGACCGTCTTCCACGGCGGCAATGGCCGGTTCGGCCAGCGGCTTGGTCGACACGTACCACTGGTCGGTCAGCCACGGCTCGATGATGGTGCCCGAACGGTCGCCCTTCGGCACTTTCAGGGCATGGTCATCGACGCTGACCAGCAGGCCCGCGGCATCGAAATCGGCAACGATCTGCTTGCGCGCCTCGAAACGGTCGAGGCCGGCGTATTGCGCCGGGATCTTGCCGTCGATGCTGTCGTTCAGCGTGCCGTCGAGGTTGAACACCTGGCAGGCCGGCAGGACGGCGGCGTTCTTGTCGAAGATGTTCAGCAGCGGCAGGTTGTGGCGCTTGCCGACTTCATAGTCGTTGAAGTCGTGGGCCGGGGTGATCTTCACGCAGCCGGTGCCGAATTCGGGATCGCAATAATCGTCGGCGATGATCGGAATGCGGCGGCCGACCAGCGGCAGCTCGACGAATTTGCCGATCAGGGCCTTGTAGCGTTCGTCTTCCGGGTTGACCGCGACGGCGGCATCGCCAAGCATGGTTTCCGGACGAGTGGTCGCGACGATCAGGTAGTCCAGGCCTTCGGCGGTCTTGGCGCCATCAGCCAGCGGGTAGCGCAGGTTCCACAGGAAACCCTTTTCGTCGTGGTTTTCCACTTCGAGGTCGGAAATCGCCGTGTGCAGCTTGGTGTCCCAGTTGACCAGGCGCTTGCCGCGGTAGATCAGGCCGTCTTCGTGCAGGCGCACGAAGGCTTCCTTGACCGCTTCGGAAAGGCCGTCGTCCATGGTGAAGCGCTCGCGGCTCCAGTCCACGGACGAGCCCAGGCGGCGGATCTGGCGGCTGATATTGCCACCGGATTGGTCCTTCCACTCCCACACCTTTTCGAGAAACTTCTCGCGTCCCAGGTCATGCCGGTTCTGGCCCTGGGCTTCGAGCTGGCGCTCCACCAGCATCTGGGTGGCGATCCCCGCGTGGTCGGTGCCCGGCTGCCACAGGGTATTGCGACCCTGCATGCGGCGGAAACGGATCAGGGCATCCATGATCGCGTTGTTGAAGCCGTGGCCCATGTGCAGGCTGCCGGTGACGTTCGGCGGCGGGATCATGATGGTGTACGAGTCGCCCGCGCCTTGCGGGGCGAAGTAGTTCTCGGACTCCCAGGTCTGGTACCAGGAAGTTTCAATGGCGTGCGGCTGGTAGGTCTTATCCATGCGCGGCGGGACCCTTAGGCGTTAATTCAGGAAAGCCGACAAGTATAACGGGGATATGGCGCGGGGCGTAGAGCGAGGTGAGGGCCCAGGGGACAAATATGCCCGCTGGCGCGGTATTTTGCGTTGAAACGCGCTCCTCTGTGGGAGCCGGCTTGCCGGCGATGAGGCCCGTCAGCCCGGCATCGCTCTTATGGACGCCATCGCCGGCAAGCCGGCTCCCACAAGGGGGGGGGGCGTCGTGTCAGGAAGGATACTGGCTCAGCAGGCGCTCCATCCGGGCATCCAGGCGGCGCTTGATCTCGGTTTCGATATGCGGGGCGAAGTCGTCGATCACGTCCTGCATGATCAGTTGCGCGGCGGCGCGCAATTCGCTGTCCAGGTGCAGCAGGGCGTCCTGGTTGCCGGGCCTGGGCGGTTCCGGCTTCGCTTCGGCGATCGGTGCCGGCGCGGGTGCCGGTTCGGCCGCGACTGGCGGCGCGACCTCGGGGACTGGCTCGACCTCGGCCTTTTTACCCACCATGTCGAACAGCAGGGGAATCTGCCCTTCGCTGGCGACGGTTTCGGTCAGCAGCGGTGGCTGCAGGGTGTCGTCGCCGAGCAACTTGCGGATCGATTCCAGCTCATCGAGCAGGGGGGCAGCTTTTTGTGGTTGTTTTGGAGTGTCCATCGGGGTGCTCAAAGTCGCTGTAGACGGTGATCTTGCAGAGGATATCCCTGTTCGCGGTAGAAGCGGAAACTCTCCCGCGCCGCCTGGCGGATCGCCGGGTCTTCCACCACCACTTCCGCCACGCGGGCAAAACGCGAGGCAAAGGGCGGGACTTTCAAGTCCAGGTTCACCAGCAGGTCCTGATGAGGGCCGGGGTCTTCGCCCAGTCCCAGGACCACGCTGCCCTCGGGTTCGCTTTCCGCGGGGCCGTGGGGAACGAAGCTCTCGCCCTTGAAGCGCCACAGGCGGGCGTCCAGCTCATCGCGCTGGCCGGCATCGCTGCAGTGCAGATAGACCTTGTGCCCCAGGCGCCAGGCCTTTTCGGTCAGCTTGCAGGCGAAATCCAGCCGGGCTGAAGGATCAGGGCTGGGCAGAATATAGAAATCGACTTGGGTCATAGAGGTTCCTGAGCCACGGCGCCCTGCTCAGCGGAGGAGGGCGCCCTGGTCGCCGGCGTCAGGCCTTGGCGCGATCCAGCAGGTATTGGGTCAGCAGGGGCACCGGACGGCCGGTGGCGCCCTTGTCCTTGCCGCCGCTGGTCCAGGCGGTGCCGGCGATGTCCAGGTGGGCCCAGTTGAGGTTCTTGGTGAAGCGCGACAGGAAGCAGGCGGCGGTGATGGTGCCGGCCTTCGGCCCGCCGATGTTGGCGATGTCGGCGAACGGGCTGTCCAGTTGCTCCTGGTACTCATCGAACAGCGGCAGTTGCCAGGCGCGGTCGTCGGCCTGGCGGCCGGCGTTCAGCAGTTGCTCGATCAGCTCGTCGTTGTTGCCCAGCAGGCCCGAGGTGTGCGAGCCGAGGGCGACGATGCAGGCGCCGGTCAGGGTGGCGATATCGATCACCGCCTGGGGCTTGAAGCGTTCGGCGTAGGTCAGGGCGTCGCACAGCACCAGTCGGCCTTCGGCGTCGGTGTTGAGGATTTCCACGGTCTGGCCGCTCAGGGTGGTGACGATGTCGCCCGGACGGGTCGCGCCGCCGCTCGGCATGTTCTCGGCACAGGCCAGGATGCACACCAGGTTGATCGGCAGCTTCAGTTCCAGCACGGCCTGCAGCGTACCGAAGACACTGGCGGCACCGCCCATGTCGTACTTCATTTCATCCATGCCGGCGCCCGGCTTGAGGCTGATACCGCCGGTGTCGAAGGTGATGCCCTTGCCGACCAGGGCGAACGGCTTCTCGGATTTCTTGCCGCCGTTGTACTGCATGACGATCAGTCGTGGTGGCTGGTCGCTGCCCTGGCCCACGGCGTAGAACGAGCCCATGCCCAGTTCCTTGATCTTCTTCTCGTCGAAGATCTCGACCTTCAGGCCCTTGTGGGTCTTGCCCAGGTTCCTGGCCTGCTCGGCGAGGTAGCTCGGGTGGCAGATGTTCGGCGGGGTGTTGCCCAGGTCGCGGGTGAATGCCATGCCGTTGGCGATGGCCTTGGCGTGGGTCACGGCGCGTTCGACTTCGGCTTGCGCGGCCTTGATGGTGACCAGGGTGATTTTCTTCAGGGCACGCGGCTCGGCTTTCTGGCTCTTGTAGGCGTCGAAGCTGTACTCGCCATCCAGCAGGCTTTCCGCCAGCAGGCGGGTCTTGCCATAGCTGTCGCGACCCTTGACCACCAACTCGTCGAGGGCGAGCACGGCATCGCTGCCACCCAGGCCCTTGAGGGTGCCGAGGATGCCGGCGACGGTCTTGCGGAACGGCCGGTCGCCCAGCTCGGCGTCCTTGCCCACGCCCACCAGCAGCACGCGCTCGGCTTTCAGGTTCGGCAGGCTCTGCAACAGCAGGCTCTGGCCGACCTTGCCGGCCAGGTCGCCGCGCTTGAGGATGGCACTGATGGCGCCGCCAGTCAGTTCATCGACTTTCTGCGCGGCAGTACCGAGCTTGCGGCCTTCGCCGACAGCGAGTACCAGGGTGGCGGTTTTCAACGTTTCCGGGCTAACGCTTTTTACAACCAGTTCCATGTCTGGGTCCCTGAATAAAGGTCAGTGGGCGCGAAGCGAGGCTCTGCGCTGGGCGGCTTGGCAACGCGGTGGCGTGCAAGCGACAAAGGCGGCAGTTTGAACCTCGCCGCCCGCCGCTGACAACCCTGCGTTGCAGCTTTGCGTGCGTGGTTGAGCGTGCGCAGTGACAGGGGCGGCCAATCACAGGATAATGCGCCATCTTTTTAGACGGCTCTTGATGAGCTGACTCTATATGCTTGCTTGTTCGGCCGCCTTAGTTAGCCTGACAACCCTGGAGTGTCTGGTTTGATCGTCTTTCGTTATCTGTCTCGCGAAGTCCTGGTTACATTGAGTGCCGTCAGCGCCGTGCTGCTGGTGATCACCATGAGCGGGCGCTTCGTCAAATTCCTCGCCCAGGCCGCTTCGGGCGCCCTGGATCCGGGGGCGCTGTTCCTGATCATGGGCTTCCGCCTGCCCGGTTTCCTGCAGTTGATCCTGCCCTTGGGCCTGTTTCTCGGGATTCTGCTGGCCTACGGCCGGTTGTACCTGGAAAGCGAGATGACCGTGCTGTCCGCCACCGGCATGAGCCAGCAGCGCCTGCTCGGCATGACCATGGCGCCGGCCCTGCTGGTGGCCCTGCTGGTGGCCTGGTTGAGCCTGAGCCTGGCCCCCCAGGGCGCCTACCAGTTCCAGCTGGTGCTCAACAAGCAGGATGCCCTGACCGAATTCGATACCCTGGAGCCGGGGCGTTTCCAGGCGCTGAACGATGGATCGCGGATCACCTACACCGAGAAACTGTCGGATGACCGCACCCAGCTGGGCGGCGTGTTCATTTCCGAGAAACGTCTCGGCCAGGACAAGAAGGACCGTGGCATCTCGGTGCTGGTCGCCGATCACGGGCGCCTGGAAGTCAAGCCTGACGGCAACCGCTACCTGATTCTCGAGGACGGCTACCGCTATGACGGCAGCCCGGGACAGGCGGACTATCGGGCTATCAAATATGACACCTACGGCGTGCAGATGGAGAAACCCGAAATCAGCAACGAGGTGACCGACCGTGACGCCCTCGCGACCCGCGATCTGTGGGGCAGCAGCGAACGCAAGTCGATTGCCGAGCTGCAATGGCGCCTGTCCCTGCCGCTGCTGGTTTTTATCGTGACGCTCATGGCGGTGCCGCTGTCGCGGGTCAACCCGCGTCAGGGCCGTTTCCTCAAGCTGTTGCCGGCGATCCTGCTGTACATGGCGTACCTGACCATGCTGATTTCCGCCCGCGGTTCGCTGGAGAAGGGCCACCTGTCGCCGCTGCTCGGCTTGTGGTGGGTGCACGGATTGTTCCTGGTGATCGGCCTGGGACTGCTGTATTGGGAACCGTTGCGTTTGAAGCTGGCGAGTCGCCGCGACATGAAGGAGATGGCTCGTGGTTAAGCTCGACCGCTACATCGGCAGTACCGTATTCCTGGCGATCCTGGCGGTGCTCGGGATCATCCTGGGCCTGGCCTCGCTGTTCGCCTTTATCGACGAGATGGGCAATGTCAGCGACACCTACACCTGGGGCGATATCCTCAGCTTCGTGGTGCTGACGGCGCCTCGTCGCGTCTATGACATGTTGCCGATGGCCGGCCTGATCGGCTGCCTGATCGGCCTGGGCAGCCTGGCGAGCAACAGCGAACTGACCATCATGCGCGCGGCCGGCGTCTCCATCGGACGCATCGTCTGGGCGGTGATGAAACCGATGCTGGTGCTGATGATCGTCGGCGTGCTGGTCGGCGAGTATGTCGCGCCGGTCACCGAGAGCCAGGCCCAGGCCAACCGGGCGCTGGCCCAGGGTTCGGGCGATGCGCAGAGCTCCAAGCACGGCCTGTGGCACCGCCAGGGCGACGAATTCATCCATATCAACGCCGTGCAACCCAACGGCCTGCTCTATGGGGTGACCCGTTATCATTTCGACGAGCAGCGGCATCTGCTGTCGTCGAGCTTCGCCAAGCAGGCTCGCTTCGACAAGGATCACTGGAACCTGACGGATGTCACCACCACCTATTTCCGTGGCGATCACACCGAGGTCATCAACAGTCCGGAGGAGCTGTGGGGCGTGTCCCTCAGCCCGAACCTGCTGAGCACCGTGGTGATGGTGCCCGAAGCGCTGTCCATCAGCGGCCTGTGGGGCTACATCCATTACCTGGCGGACCAGGGGCTGGCCAATGGCCGTTACTGGTTGGCGTTCTGGGTCAAGATCCTGCAACCGCTGGTCACCGCCGCGCTGGTGCTGATGGCCATCTCGTTCATCTTCGGCCCCTTGCGTTCAGTGACCCTCGGCCAGCGGGTGTTCACCGGCGTGCTGGTGGGCTTCACCTTCCGTATCGCCCAGGACCTGCTGGGGCCGTCGAGCCTGGTGTTCGGCTTTTCGCCGCTGCTCGCGGTGCTGGTGCCGGCGGGGATCTGTGCGATTGCCGGGCTCTGGCTGCTGCGTCGAGCGGGATAAGGGCGACAAACACGCCTGGGTAACCCCGAAAAAAAGCCCCTGCCGACCAGCCGGGGCTTTTTTGTGCCGGTCGCCTTGCCTGTGAACGTGACGCCTAGGTCGCGCATCAGGTACAATTCCCGGCTATTTTTCGGCGGGCAGTCTGCCTGCAACCTTTTTGAGTGTTGACCCGTGAGTGATTTGAGTCATATCCGCAATTTCTCCATCATCGCCCACATTGACCATGGCAAGTCGACTCTGGCCGATCGCTTCATCCAGATGTGCGGCGGCCTTGCCGAACGCGAGATGGAAGCGCAGGTGCTGGATTCCATGGACCTCGAGCGCGAGCGCGGGATCACCATCAAGGCCCATAGCGTCACCTTGTACTACAAGGCCAAAGACGGCATCACCTATCAGCTGAACTTCATCGATACGCCGGGCCACGTCGACTTCACCTACGAAGTCAGCCGTTCCCTGGCGGCCTGTGAAGGTGCGCTGCTGGTGGTCGACGCCGGCCAGGGCGTCGAGGCCCAGTCGGTTGCCAACTGCTACACGGCGATCGAGCAGGGCCTGGAAGTCATGCCGGTGCTGAACAAGATCGACCTGCCGCAGGCCGAGCCGGAGCGGGTGAAGGAAGAGATCGAGAAGATCATCGGTATCGATGCCACCGACGCCGTCACCTGCAGCGCCAAGACCGGCCTGGGTGTCGATGAGGTGCTCGAGCGCCTGGTCGCCACCATTCCCGCGCCGACCGGCAATATCGAAGATCCGCTGCAGGCGTTGATCATCGACTCCTGGTTCGACAACTACCTGGGCGTCGTGTCCCTGGTGCGCGTGCGCCACGGCCGCGTGAAGAAGGGCGACAAGATCCTGGTCAAGTCCACCGGCAAGATGCACCTGGTGGACAGCGTCGGTGTGTTCAACCCCAAGCACACCGCCACCGTCGACCTGAAGGCCGGCGAAGTGGGCTTTATCATCGCCGGTATCAAGGACATCCACGGTGCGCCGGTGGGTGACACCCTGACCCTGAGCACCACCCCCGATGTCGACGTGCTGCCGGGCTTCAAACGCATCCAGCCGCAGGTCTACGCCGGTCTGTTCCCGGTCAGTTCCGACGATTTCGAAGACTTCCGCGAAGCCCTGCAAAAGCTCACGCTGAACGACTCCTCGCTGCAGTACACCCCGGAAAGTTCCGATGCCCTGGGCTTCGGCTTCCGTTGCGGGTTCCTCGGCATGCTGCACATGGAGATCATCCAGGAGCGCCTGGAGCGCGAGTACGACCTGGACCTGATCACCACGGCGCCGACGGTAATCTTCGAGCTCAAGCTCAAGAACGGCGAGACCATCTACGTCGACAACCCGTCCAAGCTGCCGGACCTGTCCGCCATCGAGGACATGCGCGAGCCGATCGTGCGGGCCAATATCCTGGTACCGCAGGAGCATCTGGGCAACGTCATTACACTGTGCATCGAAAAACGCGGGATCCAGCACGACATGCTGTTCCTCGGTTCCCAGGTGCAGGTGACCTACGACCTGCCGATGAACGAAGTGGTCCTGGACTTCTTCGATCGCCTGAAATCCACCAGCCGTGGCTATGCTTCGCTGGATTATCACTTCGATCGCTACCAGTCAGCTAATCTGGTCAAGCTGGATGTACTGATCAACGGTGAGAAGGTCGACGCCCTGGCGTTGATCGTGCATCGTGACAACGCGCACTACAAAGGGCGTGCGTTGACCGAGAAGATGAAAGAACTGATTCCTCGTCAGATGTTCGACGTTGCCATCCAGGCCGCCATTGGCGGGCAGATCGTGGCGCGGACAACCGTCAAGGCGCTCAGAAAGAACGTACTGGCCAAATGCTACGGTGGTGACGTTAGCCGTAAGCGCAAGCTGTTGGAAAAGCAGAAGGCCGGTAAGAAACGCATGAAGCAAGTAGGCAACGTGGAAATCCCACAGGAAGCCTTCCTTGCGGTGCTCAGGTTGGATAGTTAGGTCCTATGTCACTAAATTTCCCGCTGTTGCTGGTCATCGCCGTCGCCGTCTGCGGTCTGTTGGCGTTGCTCGATCTGGTCTTTCTGGCGCCACGCCGACGTGCGGCAATCTCCACCTACCAGGGCAGCGTCTCGCAGCCCGAGGCAGAAGTGGTCGAGAAGCTGAACAAGGAGCCTTTGCTGGTTGAATACGGCAAATCCTTCTTCCCGGTGCTGTTCATCGTGCTGGTACTGCGGTCGTTTCTGGTCGAGCCGTTCCAGATTCCGTCCGGCTCGATGAAGCCGACCCTGGATGTCGGTGATTTCATCCTGGTGAACAAGTTTTCCTACGGGATCCGTTTGCCGGTGATCGACAAGAAAGTGATCCCGGTCGGTGATCCGCAGCGCGGCGATGTGATGGTGTTTCGCTACCCGAGCGATCCGAACGTCAACTACATCAAGCGTGTAGTCGGTCTGCCGGGCGATGTGGTGCGTTACACCAGTGACAAGAAGCTGTTCGTCAACGGCGAGTCCGTGGCCGAGCAACTGGTGGGCAACGAGCCGGGCATGCTCGGCAGCGCCGAACTCTACAAAGAGAAGCTGGGCGCCGCTGAACACCTGATCCGCAAGGAGATGGGCCGTTATCGCGCGCCGCCTGACCACGAATGGAAAGTGCCGGCCGGGCACTACTTCATGATGGGCGACAACCGCGACAACTCCAATGACAGCCGCTACTGGGATGACCCCAGTATTCCCAAGGAACTGCTGGGCATGGTTCCCGACGAGAATATCGTCGGCAAGGCCTTCGCGGTCTGGATGAGCTGGCCTGATCCGAAATTCAGCCACCTGCCGAATTTCTCGCGGGTCGGCCTGATCAAGTAACCCAAGCGGCGCTGTTGAACACAGCGCCGAATGCTTTTCAGGTGCTTGAACACTATGAGAACAACCATGAAGTCCGCCGCTTCCCAGAAAGGTCTGTCGTTTTTCGGCTGGTTGCTGGCCCTGGCGCTGGTCGCCTTCGTCGCCAGTACGGCATTCAAGTTGATCCCGCATTACCTCGACTACATGTCGATGAAGAAAATCATCATGTCGGTGGAAACCGACAAGGCGGCGGGCGTCACCACCGTCAGCGACTTTTACACCCATGTTGCCCGCGGCATGCAGGTCAACAGTATTCAGGACGTGGATTTGAACAAAGCGTTAAGCGTGACGGTGGAGAACAACCGGTTCCTCGCCCATTTGAAATACGAGCAGCGTGATCCGCTGATCCAGAACATCGATCTGGTGGTCAAGTTCGACCACGAATTCAGCGTGGGTAAACCGTGACCGTGTCCTTGAGCCGTCTCGAGCGCCAGCTCGGCTATACCTTCAAGGACCAGGAGCTGATGGTCCTGGCCCTGACTCACCGCAGTTTTGCCGGGCGCAACAACGAGCGCCTGGAGTTTCTCGGTGACGCGATTCTCAACTTCGTTGCCGGCGAGGCGCTGTTCGACCGCTTCCCGCAGGCCCGCGAAGGCCAGTTGTCGCGTTTGCGCGCACGCCTGGTAAAAGGTGAAACACTGGCGGTCCTGGCCCGTGGTTTCGAATTGGGCGACTACCTGCGCCTGGGGTCCGGCGAGTTGAAGAGCGGCGGTTTCCGCCGTGAGTCGATCCTGGCCGATGCCCTGGAAGCGCTGATCGGCGCGATCTATCTCGACGCCGGCATGGAAATGGCCCGCGAGCGGGTGCTCGCCTGGTTGACCTCGGAGTTCGACAGCCTGACGCTGGTGGACACCAACAAGGACCCCAAGACCCGCCTGCAGGAGTTCCTGCAGTCGCGTGCCTGTGAACTGCCGCGTTACGAAGTGGTGGATATCCAGGGTGAACCGCATTGCCGGACGTTCTTCGTCGAGTGCGAAATCACCCTATTGAATGAAAAAAGCCGAGGACAGGGCGTGAGCCGTCGCATTGCCGAACAGGTAGCGGCCGCCGCAGCACTGATTGCCCTGGGCGTGGAGAATGGTAATGACTGATTCAATTGCAACACGCTGCGGCTACGTCGCCATCGTCGGCCGGCCGAACGTGGGCAAATCCACGCTGCTGAACCATATCCTCGGCCAGAAGCTCGCGATCACCTCGCGCAAGCCCCAGACCACCCGCCACAACATGCTCGGGATCAAGACCGAAGGCGCCATCCAGGCAATCTACGTCGACACGCCAGGCATGCACAAAGGTGGCGAGAAGGCGCTGAACCGCTACATGAACAAGACCGCCTCGGCGGCCCTGAAAGACGTCGACGTGGTGATCTTTGTCGTCGACCGCACCCGCTGGACCGAAGAGGACCAGATGGTCCTGGAGCGCATCCAGTACGTCGAAGGCCCGGTGATCGTCGCGCTGAACAAGACCGACCGGATCGAAGACAAGGCAGAGCTGATGCCGCATCTGACCTGGTTGCAGGAGCAGCTGCCGAACGCGCAGATCGTGCCGATCTCCGCCCAGCAAGGGCATAACCTGGATGCCCTGGAAGGCCTGATCGCCCAGCACCTGCCGGAAAACGAGCACTTCTTCCCGGAAGACCAGATCACCGATCGCAGCAGTCGTTTCCTCGCTGCGGAACTGGTGCGCGAGAAAATCATGCGCCAGCTGGGGGCGGAGCTGCCTTACCAGATCACCGTGGAAATCGAAGAGTTCAAGCAGCAGGGCAAGACCCTGCACATCCATGCGCTGATCCTCGTCGAACGTGACGGCCAGAAGAAGATCATCATTGGTGACAAGGGCGAGCGGATCAAGCGCATCGGCACCGAGGCACGCAAGGACATGGAGCTGCTGTTCGACTCCAAGATCATGCTCAACCTGTGGGTCAAGGTGAAGGGCGGCTGGTCCGACGACGAGCGGGCGCTACGCTCGCTGGGTTACGGCGATCTGTAACCAGGTCGTTTGAGGCTCGACGTCATGTCGGCTAACCCGCCTCCCGGCCAACCGGCCTACGTCCTGCACTCCCGCGCCTACCGCGAAAGCAGCGCGCTGGTGGATTTCATCACGCCACAAGGCCGGCTTCGCGCGGTGCTGCGCAGCGCGCGGGGCAAGGCCGGGACATTGGCGCGACCGTTCGTGCCCCTCGAGGTCGAGTTTCGTGGCCGGGGCGAGCTGAAGAATGTCGGGCGCATGGAAAGCGCCGGCGTCTCCACCTGGCTCAACGGCGAAGCGCTGTTCAGCGGCCTCTACCTCAACGAACTGCTGATTCGCCTGCTGCCCGCCGAAGACCCGCATCCGGCGGTCTTCGACCACTATGCCGCGACCTTGCTCGCCCTGGCCGAAGGCCGTCCCCTCGAACCCCTGCTGCGTTCCTTTGAGTGGCGGCTGCTCGATGACCTCGGCTACGGCTTTGCCCTGGACGTGGATGTCCATGGCGAACCGCTGGCAGCGGACGGCATGTACCGGCTGCAGGTGGATGCCGGCCTCGAGCGGGTCTACCTGTTGCAACCCGGGCTGTTCCAGGGCACCGAGCTGCTGGCCATGGCCGAAGCCGACTGGACCGCGGTCGGTGCCCTGTCGGCGGCCAAGCGCCTGATGCGCCAGGCGCTGGCGGTGCATCTGGGGGGTAAACCGCTGGTCAGTCGCGAGTTGTTTCGAAAGCCCTGAAATCCCCGTGTATGCTGTGGGCCGAATCTTCAACTGTTCAGGAGCCTTCCCGTGACCACCAGCACCCGCATTCTTCTCGGTGTGAATATCGACCACGTAGCCACCCTGCGTCAGGCCCGGGGCACGCGTTACCCCGACCCGGTCAAGGCCGCGCTGGACGCCGAAGAGGCGGGCGCCGATGGCATCACCGTGCACCTGCGTGAAGACCGCCGGCATATCCAGGAGCGTGACGTGCTGCTGCTCAAGGAGGTGCTGCAAACCCGCATGAACTTCGAAATGGGCGTGACCGAAGAGATGATGGCGTTCGCCGAGCGCATTCGTCCGGCCCATATCTGCCTGGTCCCGGAAACCCGCCAGGAACTGACCACCGAGGGTGGCCTGGATGTCGCCGGGCAGGAAGCGCGGATCAAGGCGGCGGTTGAGCGCCTGAGCAGGATCGGCAGCGAAGTGTCGCTGTTCATCGACGCCGATGAGCGGCAGATTGCCGCGTCCAAGCGGGTCGGCGCGCCGGCGATCGAATTGCACACCGGGCGTTATGCCGACGCCGAGACCCCGGCCGAAGTGGCCGAGGAACTCAAGCGCATCGCCGATGGCGTGGCCTTTGGCGTGTCCCAGGGGCTGATCGTCAATGCCGGACATGGCCTGCATTATCACAACGTCGAGGCGGTCGCGGCGATTCCGGGGATCAACGAACTGAACATCGGCCACGCACTGGTGGCCCATGCGCTGTTTGTCGGCTTCAAGGCGGCGGTGGTGGAGATGAAGGAATTGATCCTGGCGGCTGCGCCGAAGGCCTGACTGCCTGGCACGCTCCCACGGGAGGGTATGGGACAAACTGTGGGAGCCGGCTTGCCGGCGATAGCGATCTGATGGTCGACATCGTTGTTGCCCGATAAACCGCCATCGCTGGCAAGCCAGCTCCTACGAGGGCTGTGTTCGGCTCTGGCTATAGCTGTGACGGCTGTTCGGTCGGCTTGATCTTGTCCACGCCCGGTACGTGCAAGGCACCTTCGGCCACCTGGCTGCCTTCCAGCTGCGGCTGGGTCACCCAGGTGAGGATGTCGTAGTAGCGGCGGATGTTGGCGACGAAGTGCACCGGCTCGCCGCCGCGGGCGTAGCCGTAGCGGGTCTTGCTGTACCACTGCTTCTGCGCCAGGCGCGGCAGCATCTTCTTCACGTCCAGCCACTTGTTCGGATTCAGGCCTTCGTTCTCGGCCAGCTTGCGGGCGTCATCCAGGTGACCGCTGCCGACGTTGTAGGCGGCCAGCGCGAACCAGGTGCGATCCGGCTCCTCGATTTTCTCGTCGAGCTGGTCCTTCATGTAGGCCAGGTACTTGGCGCCGCCACTGATGCTCTGCCGGGCGTCCAGGCGGTTGGACACGCCCATGGCCTGGGCGGTGCTCTGGGTCAGCATCATCAGGCCGCGCACGCCGGTCTTGGAGGTGACGCTCGGTTGCCACAGCGATTCCTGGTAGCCGATGGCCGCGAGCAGGCGCCAGTCGACCTTTTCTTCCTTGGCCGAGGCCTGGAAGTGTTTCTCGTATTTGGGCAGGCGTTGCTGCAGGTGCTGGGCGAAGGTATAGGCGCCGACATACCCGAGGACATCGACGTGCCCGTAATAACGATCCTTCAGGCGTTGCAGGGTGCCGTTCTTCTGCACCTTGTCGAGGTAGGCGTTGATTTCGTTGAGCAGGCTGTTGTCTTCCCCCGGAGCCACCGCCCAGCGCTGGTTGCGGGCGTCGCCGAGGTCGAAGGCGACCCGCACGTTGGGGAAGTAGACCTGGTTCATCGCCACTTCGTTGGAATCCACCAGGGTCAGGTCGATCTGGCCCTCGTCGACCATGCGCAGTAGGTCGACCACTTCGACGGCGTCGGACTCTTCGTATTCTATTGCAGGATTCTGCTTTTTCAGTTCGGCCAGCTGTTCGGCGTGGGTGCTGCCCTTCAATACCGTGATGCGTTTGCCCACCAGGTCCGCCGGGGTGGTGGGGCGGGACTGGCCGTTACGGTAGATGACCTGCGGGGTGACTTCCAGGTAGGGATGGGAAAAGCGCGCCTGTTGCTTGCGCTGGTCGCTGCCGACCAGGCCGGCGGCCGCCAGCACCGGACCGTTGGGTTTGCCCAGTTGATTGAACAGGTCGTCGAGGTTGTCGGCGGTTTCGATCTCGAGCTTGACCCCCAGGTCATCGGCGAAGCGCTTGACCAGCTCGTATTCGAAGCCGGTTTCGCCGTTGCGATCCTGGAAGTAGGTGGCCGGACTGTTGCGGGTGATCACGCGCAGTACGCCATCCTCCTTTACGCGCTCGAGTGTGCTGGGTTTTTCAACACAGGCACCGAGCATCAGGAAGAGTCCGGTTGCGATGAGCCACTTGGCGCAGCGCGGGCGGAAAGCAGTTTGGGAAAACATGTGCGCAGTATACGCAAAGGACCTCGGCCGCCATATCTCGACAGATGGGTGCCGGTCTGCTAGAGAAACCCGGATAACGCTGGAAGCCTCAGGAATGGGGCCTGGCGCCGGGGAAACGGAGCAAAAATAACCGTTCCGGATGCCCTTGATGCCTATTAATAATAAGCAGGTCCCCCCGTACCGACGTCTGGCGCACGGCAAGCGTGCCGTTTCGGGTGCCGTCGCGGGCGGTTTAGGCTAGAATGCACGGCCTCAAAGCACACCCCCTTCCCGAGGCTGTCCCGAAGATGTTGATCCTGCGCGGTGCTCCTGCCCTTTCCGCCTTTCGCCACAGCAAACTACTCGAGCAACTGAGCCAGAAAGTTCCGGCTGTCAGTGGCTTGTATGCTGAGTTCGCCCATTTCGCCGAAGTCACCGGCGTTCTGACCGGCGATGAACAGCAAGTGCTGGCCCGTCTTCTGAAATACGGCCCGAGCGTGCCGGTTCAGGAGCCTACCGGTCGTCTGTTCCTGGTGTTGCCGCGTTTCGGCACCATTTCGCCCTGGTCGAGCAAGGCCAGCGACATCGCTCGCAACTGCGGCCTGGGGAAAATCCAGCGTCTGGAGCGCGGTATCGCGTTCTACGTGGCCGGCCAGTTCAGCGACACCGAAGCCGAGCTGATCAGCGCCAGCCTGCATGACCGCATGACCCAGATCGTGCTGGCCAACCTGGAACAGGCCGCCGGCCTGTTCAGCCATGCCGAGCCGAAGCCGCTGACGGCCGTGGATGTCCTCGGGGGCGGTCGCGCCGCGCTGGAAAAAGCCAACGTCGAGCTGGGCCTGGCCCTGGCCGAAGACGAAATCGATTACCTGGTGAATGCCTTCATCGGTCTCAAGCGCAACCCGCATGACATCGAACTGATGATGTTCGCCCAGGCCAACTCCGAGCATTGCCGTCACAAGATCTTCAACGCCAGTTGGGATATCGACGGCGAGAGCCAGGAAAAGAGCCTGTTCGGCATGATCAAGAACACCTACGTGATGCACAGCGAAGGTGTCCTGTCGGCCTACAAGGACAATGCCTCGGTGATCGTCGGCAATGTCGCCGGTCGCTTCTTCCCGGATCCAGAGACCCGCCAGTACGGCGCGGTGCAGGAGCCGGTGCACATCCTGATGAAAGTCGAGACCCACAACCACCCGACCGCGATCGCCCCGTTCCCGGGCGCCTCGACCGGTTCCGGTGGCGAGATCCGCGACGAAGGTGCAACCGGGCGCGGCGCCAAGCCGAAGGCCGGCCTCACCGGTTTCACCGTGTCCAACCTGCAGATCCCCGGCTTCGAGCAACCCTGGGAAGTGCCCTACGGCAAGCCCGAGCGCATCGTCACCGCGCTGGACATCATGATCGAAGGCCCGCTGGGCGGCGCCGCGTTCAACAACGAATTCGGTCGTCCGGCCCTGACCGGTTACTTCCGTACCTTCGAACAGTCCATCACCACCCCGCGTGGCGATGAAGTGCGCGGCTACCACAAGCCGATCATGCTGGCCGGCGGCATGGGTAACATCCGTGCCGAACACGTGCAGAAGGGCGAAATCACCGTTGGTTCCAAGCTGATCGTGCTTGGCGGCCCGGCGATGCTCATCGGCCTGGGCGGCGGCGCGGCATCCTCGATGGCCACCGGCACCAGCTCGGCGGACCTGGACTTCGCTTCGGTACAGCGCGAAAACCCGGAAATGGAACGCCGCTGCCAGGAAGTGATCGACCGCTGCTGGCAGCTGGGCGACAAGAACCCGATCAGCTTTATCCATGACGTCGGCGCGGGCGGCCTGTCCAACGCCTTCCCGGAACTGGTCAACGACGGCGACCGCGGTGGCCGTTTCGAACTGCGCAATATCCCCAACGACGAGCCGGGCATGGCCCCGCACGAAATCTGGAGCAACGAATCCCAGGAACGCTACGTCCTGGCGGTCGATGCGGCGGACTTCGAGCGCTTCAAGGCGATCTGCGAACGCGAGCGTTGCCCGTTCGCGGTGGTCGGTGAAGCCACTGCCGAACCGCAACTGACGGTCACCGATAGCCACTTCGGCAACAGCCCGGTGGACATGCCGCTCGAAGTGTTGCTGGGCAAGGCCCCGCGCATGCACCGTTCGGCCGTTCGCGAAACCGAGCTGGGCGACGATTTCGATCCGGGCAGCCTGGCGATTGCCGACTGCATCGAGCGCGTCCTGCACCACCCGGCCGTGGCGAGCAAGAGCTTCCTGATCACCATCGGCGACCGCACCATCACCGGCCTGGTTGCCCGCGACCAGATGGTCGGCCCGTGGCAGGTGCCGGTGGCTGACGTCGCCGTCACCGCCACCAGCTTCGACGTCTACACCGGTGAAGCCATGGCCATGGGCGAGCGTACGCCGCTGGCCCTGCTGAACGCCCCGGCCTCCGGGCGCATGGCGATCGGCGAGACCCTGACCAACCTGTCGGCCTCGCGCATCGGCAAGATCTCCGATATCAAGCTGTCGGCCAACTGGATGTCGGCCGCCGGTCATCCGGGTGAAGATGCCCGCCTGTACGACACCGTGAAAGCGGTCGGGATGGAGCTGTGCCCGGAATTGGGCATCACCATTCCAGTGGGCAAGGACTCGATGTCCATGGCCACCCGCTGGAAAGACGAGGGCGTCGACAAGAGCGTGACCTCGCCGTTGTCGCTGATCGTGACCGGCTTCGCGCCGGTGACCGATATCCGCAAGACCCTGACCCCTGAACTGCGCATGGACAAGGGCGTCACCGACCTGATCCTGATCGACCTGGGGCGTGGCCAGAACCGCATGGGCGCATCGATCCTCGCCCAGGTGCACGGCAAGCTCGGCAAGCATGCGCCGGACGTCGATGACGCGGAAGACCTCAAGGCCTTCTTCGCCGTGATCCAGGGCCTCAACGCCGACGGTCACCTGCTGGCCTACCACGACCGCTCCGATGGTGGCCTGCTGGTCAGCACCGTGGAGATGGCCTTCGCCGGCCACTGCGGCCTGAGCCTGAACCTCGACGGCGTGGCGGAAACCGCCGCCGATATCGCCGCGATCCTGTTCAACGAAGAGTTGGGCGCGGTGATCCAGGTGCGCCAGGACTCCACTCCGGACGTGCTGGCGCAGTTCAGCGCCGCGGGCCTGGGTGACTGCGTGTCGGTGATCGGCCAGCCGCTGAACAACGGCGAAGTCAGCATCACCTTCAACGGCGACACCGTGTTCACCGGCGAGCGTCGCCTGCTGCAACGCCAGTGGGCGGAAACCAGCTACCGGATCCAGCGCCTGCGCGACAACGCCAACTGTGCCGACCAGGAATTCGACGTCCTGCTGGACGAAGGCAATCCTGGCCTGAGCTACAAGACCAGCTTCGATGTGAACCAGGACATCGCCGCGCCGTACATCAAGAAAGGCATTCGTCCCCAGGTCGCGGTCCTGCGCGAGCAGGGCGTCAACGGCCAGGTGGAAATGGCGGCGGCGTTCGACCGTGCCGGCTTCAATGCCATCGACGTGCACATGAGCGATATCCTCGCCGGTCGTGTCGACCTGAACGAGTTCAAGGGCCTGGTCGCCTGCGGCGGCTTCTCCTACGGTGACGTCCTCGGCGCCGGTGAAGGCTGGGCCAAGTCGGCCCTGTTCAACGCCCGTGCCCGTGATGCCTTCCAGGGCTTCTTCGAGCGCAACGACAGCTTCACCCTCGGCGTGTGCAACGGTTGCCAGATGATGTCCAACCTGCACGAGCTGATTCCGGGCAGCGAATTCTGGCCGCACTTCGTGCGCAACCGCTCCGAGCAGTTCGAGGCGCGGGTGGCGATGGTGCAGATCCAGGAGTCGAACTCGATCTTCCTGCAGGGCATGGCCGGTTCGCGCATGCCGATCGCCATCGCCCACGGCGAGGGTTATGCCGAGTTCGAAAGCGAAGAAGCCTTGCTGCAAGCCGACCTGTCGGGTTGCGTGGCCATGCGCTTTGTCGACAACCATGGCAAGGTCACCGAAACCTACCCGGCCAACCCGAACGGTTCGCCGCGCGGGATCACCGGGCTGACCAGCCGTGACGGTCGCGTCATGATCATGATGCCGCACCCGGAGCGGGTGTTCCGTGCCGTGCAGAACTCCTGGCGTTCGGAAGACTGGAACGAAGACGCGCCATGGATGCGCATGTTCCGTAACGCGCGCGTCTGGGTTAACTAAGCGGCGATGTACAAGCTCAGCTTTTTCGTGCCGCCGAGCCATGTGGAGCAGGTCAAGAGCGCCGTATTCGCCGCCGGTGGCGGTCGGATCGGTGCCTATGACCACTGCGCCTGGCAGGTGCTGGGCCAGGGCCAGTTTCGCCCGTTGGACGGCAGCCAGCCGTTTCTCGGGCAAACCGGCGTGGTCGAGCAGGTGGCGGAATGGAAAGTCGAGCTGGTCGTGGAGAATGCCCTGATCGCAACCGTGGTCGCGGCCCTCAAGCAAAGCCATCCCTACGAGACGCCGGCCTATGAGGTCTGGCGTCTCGCCGATTTCTGATTCGACCCCCGTCCCTTATCGTCCCAGGGCGTTACCGAGAGCCTGGGCACGATCTCCCACCAGCAAATGCCACACCCCGTCTTCCAGCGGACTGATGCCCTGGCAGCCCAGTGCCTTGAGTGCCGTTTCCGACAATTGCCGGACATCTTCGAGTTGCACCCGCAGCCGCGTCTGGGCGACGCACTCCAGTGCCCGTACATTGGCTTTTCCGCCGAGTGCGGCAAGCCACTGCTGCAACTGTTCCCCGCTGATCTCGGTCGAGTCGACAGGCTCCGGCCCGCCCGGTGCGACTGTGCCTGAGCCCGTGGTCGGCAGCGCCAGGCGAATCTCGTCGGCGATACCGTCCGCCAGCGGCCCGACCACCACCTGCAGGCTGCCACCATGGCCGGGACGCACCACGGCCATGGCGCCGAGAGCCTTGAGATCGGCATCCACGGCCTTGTCGCGGTCCCGCAGTTCCACCCGCAGACGGGTGGTGCAGGCCCCGACCGTCACCAGGTTGGCGGCCCCGCCCAGGGCCTGGATATAGGCGGCTCCCCGCTGGTTTTCGCTGAGCACGCGGGTCGTCGCGGTGCTAGCGACAGGTTCGCGTCCCGGCGTTTTCAGGTCGAAGCGGCGGATGCAGAAATCGAACACGAAATAGTAGACCAGCGCATAGGCCAGTCCCACCGGCAGCACCAGCCAGCCGTTGGTGGACTTGCCCCAGCCCAGGGCCATGTCGATGGCACCACCGGAGAAGGTGAAGCCCAGGTGGATATTCAGCAGGTTGGTGATGGCCATCGACAGCCCGGTCAGCAGCGCATGCACCACATAGAGCATTGGCGCGAGGAACATGAAGGCGAATTCGATGGGCTCGGTGACGCCGGTCAGGAACGAGGTCAGGGCCATCGACAAGAAGATCCCGCCCATCAGCTTGCGGCGCTCGGGCAAGGCATTGCGATACATCGCCAGGCAGGCGGCGGGCAGGCCGAAGACCATCACCGGGAACATGCCGGTCATGAATTGCCCGGCCTTCGGGTCGCCGGCGAAATAGCGCGCCAGGTCGCCGGTGACCATGCGACCGGTGTCCGGATCGGTGAAGCTGCCGAAGACGAACCACATCATATTGTTGAGGATATGGTGCAGGCCGGTGACGATCAGCAGACGGTTGAAGACGCCGAAAATGAACGCGCCGATGCTGCCGCTTTCGACCATCAGCAGGCCAAGGCTGTTGATGCCGTTCTGGATCGGCGGCCAGACCAGGCCGAAGATCACCCCCAGGCCGACCGCGGAAAAGCCGGTGACGATCGGCACGAAGCGCCGCCCGCCGAAGAAGGCCAGGTACTCCGGCAGCTTGATGTCCTTGAAGCGGTTATACAGCGCACCGCCGAGCAGGCCGCTGATGATCCCCGCGAGCATGCCCATGTTGATGCTGGCGTCGAGCACCTTGAGCGTGGAGATCATCACCAGGTAGCCGATGGCGCCCGCCAGCCCGGCGGTGCCATTGTTGTCGCGGGCAAAACCCACGGCGATGCCGATGGCGAAGATCAGCGCCAGGTTGGCGAAGATGGTGTTGCCGGCATCGTGGATGATCGCGATGTTCAGCAGGTCGGTATCACCCAGGCGCAGCAGCAGGCCGGCGATCGGCAGGATGGCGATGGGGAGCATCAGTGCACGGCCGAGGCGTTGCAGGCCCTCGATAAACAACTGGTACATGGCGTGTCTCCTTATTGTTGTTATCAGCCCAGCGGCCAGTGGCGGCGGCAGGTTTCACGGACGCTGGCGGCACTGCCGAGCTGGAGCAGCGACTGGCTGATCCGGCGACATCCGGCGGCGTCGAGCTGGCGTACCCGTTCCTTGATCTCGCCGATCTGTGGCGGGCTCACGGACAGTTCGGTGACGCCCAGGCCGATCAGTACCGGCGTGGCCAGCGGGTCCGAGGCCAGCGCACCACAGACGCCGACCCAGCGTTGATGACGGGCCGCGCCGGCGCAGGTCTGGGCGATCAGGCGCAGCACCGCCGGGTGCAGGGCGTCGACCCGGGCGGCCAGGCCTGCGTGGTCGCGGTCCATGGCCAGGGTGTATTGCGACAGGTCGTTGGTGCCGATGGAGAGGAAGTCGGCGTGCTCAGCCAGCTGTTCGGCCAGCAGGGCGGCGGAAGGGACCTCGATCATCACCCCCAGCTCGGGACGTTCGACGATCCCCAGTTCGGCGGCCAGGGCGTCGAGGCGCTGGCGGATCTGCAGCAGTTCATCGACCTCGCTGATCATCGGCAGCAGGATCCGGCAGCGTTGCGGCGGGCTGACTTGCAGCAGCGCGCGCAGTTGCTGGTCGAGCAGCTCCGGTCGGGCCTGGGCCAGGCGGATGCCGCGCAGGCCGAGCACGGGATTGGCTTCCTGGGGCAGCGGCAGGTAGTCGAGCTGCTTGTCGCCACCGACATCGATGGTACGGATGATCACCGGCTTGTCGCCCATGGCATCGAGCACGCCCTGGTAGGCGTGGCGCTGTTCCTGTTCGTCGGGCGCGGTCTGGCGGTCGACGAAAAGAAACTCGGTGCGCAGCAGGCCGACGCCATCGGCCCCGCCTTGATGGGCTTCGCCGGCCTCATGGGCGGAGGCGACATTGGCCGCCACCTCGATGGACAGGCCGTCACGGGTCCGGGCCGCCGAATGGCTGTGTTCGCGCTGGCGCTGGCGTCGCAGTTGATGTTGCCAGTGGGCCAGGGCGACGCCTTCGAGGCGGGTACTGTCGGGGTTCAGTTCGAGGCGCCCGTGATCGGCATCGAGCACCACCTGCTGGTCGGGAGCGATCTCCAGCAGTCGCGGACCGAGGGCGACCAGGCAGGGCAGGCCCTTGCCCCGGGCGAGGATCGCCACGTGGGAGGTGGCGCCGCCGGCGGCCATGCACAGCCCGGCGACCTTCTGCTGGCTGATCAGCAGCAGGTCGGAAGGGGTCAGTTCCTGGGCGACGACAATCGAGCCTTCGGCCAGTTCGTAGTGCCAGGTCTCGCCGAGAAGGGCGCGCAATACCCGTTGGCGCAGGTCGTGCAAGTCGTTGGTGCGTTCGGCGAGCAGCGGGTTGTCCAGGTTCAACAGGACCTGGCACTGCGTTTCGATGGCCTGGCTCCAGGCATGGGTCGCCGCGTGGCCCTGTTCGATGGCCTGGCTGGCGGCATCGAGCAGGGCCGGGTCTTCGAGCAGGGCCAGGTGGGCGTTGAAGATCGCCTGCTCTGCGTGATCCTGGCGTCCGTTGGCCTGTTGCAGGGTGTCGTAGATCTCGGCGCGGACCTTTTCCAGCGCGATATCCAGGGCCTGCAGCTGTGCGTCGGCGATATGCCCACCGCTGTCGGGCGGCAACTGGATGGCTTGCAGGCGTGCGATGGGGCCGCTGACCAGTCCGGGAGCGGCGCAGACGCCGTGCAGCACGCCGGCCTCGGCCGGTTGGGCGGATGGGGCCGGACGGGCCGGGGGCGCATGATGTGGGTCGGCGGCCAACGGGGTTTGCAAGACCTGCAGCAGCGCCTGCAAGGCGGCTTCGCGGTCGGTGCCACGGCAACTGATTTCCACCCGGGCCTGTTCGGTGACGCCCAGGCCCATGATGCCGATCAGGCTGTCGAGGGAGGCGGAGCGCTCTCCCAGGTGGAGGCGCGCCTCGCAGTTGAAACCCTGCGCGGCCTGGCGCAGCAAGGCCGCCGGGCGCGCATGGAGGCCGCCAAGGTGGGCGACCCGGGCACTGCCACGGACTTCTTCGCTCGTCGTCCCGGCAAGCGTCGCCGCCTGGCGTCCGCTCTGGCGTGGCAGGACCCGCAGCAACGGCTCGCCGACCGTTACCGAATCGACGGGCAGCGCCCTCAGTTCGTAGTGTTCGCCGTTGGTCAGCACCAGCGGCGTCACCAGGCTTTTGCACTGGCGGGCGACCCGGTCGAGGTCGAAGCGCAGCAGGGCCTGGCCGGCACTGACCCTGGCACCTTCCGCGACCAGCAGGGCAAAGCCTTCGCCCTGCAGTTCGACGGTATCCAGGCCCAGGTGCAGCAACAGTTCGGCGCCGTTGTCGGCGCGCAGGGTCAGTGCGTGCAGCGTTCGCGCGACATGCAGGATCACCCCGGCACAGGGTGCATGCAGGGTGTCGTTGAGCGGGTCGATGGCGATGCCTTCGCCCATGGCGCCGCTGGCGAAGACCGCGTCGTCGATGCGGGTGAGTGGGAGCACGGGACCGCTGAGCGGTGCGCCGAGGGTGATCTCATTGTTGTTATGCATGGCGCTGTACTCGTCAGTGGGTACGGGTGACTTTGCTCAGGTGACGCGGTTGGTCGGGGTCCATGCCGCGGGCCACGGCCAGTCGGGCGGCCATCACATAGAAACTCTGGATCGCCAGGATCGGATCGAGGGCCGGATGCCCGGCGCAGGTCAGGTCCAGGTCGCGCTCGGCGATATCGGGTGGCGCGGCGAGCAGCACGCGGGCGCCGCGCTGGCGCATGTCGGCGGCGAGCTTGAGCAGTCCGGCCTGTTCCGCGCCCCGTGGGGCGAAGACCAGCAGGGGGTAGCCGGCGTCGATCAGGGCCATCGGGCCGTGGCGGACCTCGGCGCTGCTGAAGGCTTCGGCCTGGATCGCCGAGGTTTCCTTGAACTTCAGCGCGGCCTCCTGGGCAATGGCGAAGCCGGCGCCGCGACCGATCACCATCAGCCGCTCGCTACCGCGCAGCACGTCGATGGCCGCGCTCCAGTCCTGGGCCGCGGCCTGTTGCAGGCCGGCGGGCAGGGCCTGGCCGGCGTCGAGCAGGGCGCGATCCTGTTGCCAATGACCGAGCAGCCGGGCGCTGGCGCTGAGGGTGGCGATGAAACTCTTGGTGGCGGCGACGCTTTGCTCGGCCCCGGCCAGCAGCGGCACGGTGTATTCGCAGGCGGCCTCCAGGGGCGAGTCGGGGGAGTTGACCATGGCCACGCTGAGGGCTCCGCGTTCGCGCAGCAGGTGCAGGCTGTCGACCAGGTCCGGGCTTTGTCCGGACTGGGAAAAGGCGAACACCGCCTGGCCGCTGACGCGCAATGGCGAATGCCGCAGGGTGACCACCGACATCGGCAGCGAGGCCACCGGTACGCCGGTCTGCTGCATGGTCAGGTAGGCGAAGTAACTGGCGGCATGGTCGGAGCTGCCCCGGGCGACGGTCATCGCCACATGGGGCGGCTGGCGGCGCAGGCGGGCGGCGATGGCCTTCAGGCCATCGTCGAGTTGCTGCAACTGGCGGCTGACCGCCTCGTGGGAGGACAGTGCCTCTTCAAGCATTCTGGAAGTCAACGGCTTCTCCTTCGACCATTACCGAGGTCAGTGTCAACGAACGATCCAGGCGCACGCAGTCGGCCCAGGCTCCGGGCGCCAGGCGTCCGCGCTCTTCCAGGCCGAGGTAGTCGGCGGGGAACTGCGACAGGCGTTGCGAGGCTTCGGCGATGGGCAGGCCGATCTTCACCAGGTTGCGCAGGGCCTGGTCCATGGTCAGGGTGCTGCCGGCCAGGGTGCCGTCGGCCAGGCGTACGCCGCCCAGGCACTTGGTCACGGTGTGGCTGCCCAGCTTGTACTCGCCGTCCGGCATGCCGGCGGCGGCGGTCGAGTCGGTCACGCAATAGAGGCAGGGGATCGAGCGCAGGGCCACGCGCATCGCGCCCGGATGCACGTGCAGCAGGTCGGGGATCAGTTCGGCATAGCGGGCATGGGCCAGGGCGGCACCGACGATACCCGGCTCGCGGTGGTGCAACGGGCTCATGGCGTTGTACAGGTGGGTGAAGCTGGTGGCCCCGGCCTCGAGGGCGGCGACGCCTTCCTCGTAGCTGCCCAGGGTGTGGCCGATCTGCATGCGGATGCCGCGGCTGCTGAGGGCGCGGATCAACTGCGCGTGGCCGGCGATTTCCGGGGCGATGGTAATCACCCGGATCGGCGCGCGGCGCAGGTATTCATCGATTTCGGCGGCGATCGCCGTATGGGCGAAGTTCGGCTGGGCGCCGAGTTTGCCGGGATTGATGAACGGGCCTTCGAGGTGCACGCCGAGGACGCGGGCGGTGCCCGTCGGGCGCTGTTCGCAGTAATGGCCGAGCTGGCCGAGGATTTCGCCGATCTCCTCGGGCGGCGCGGTCATGGTCGTGGCCAGCAATGAGGTGGTGCCGAAGCGCAGGTGGGTGCGGGCGATGGTTTCGAAGGCGGCGCCACCCTCCATGATGTCCTTGCCGCCGCCACCGTGGACATGCAGGTCGATGAAACCGGGCAGCAGGTAGGGCAGGTCGTTGTCGGCCGGATCGCAGGGCGTGCCTTCGATACGTTGTACCTTGCCCGCCTGGTGTACCAGGCGGCCGCGGATCCAGCCTTGCGGGGTAAGGATGTTGTCTTCGGACATGGCAGGTTCTCTGGGGAAGCTAACGTCGCAGCTCTGCGACGAAGTCGTAGTAGTCGTTGCGGCAATAGGTGTCGGTCAGTTCGATGGGGGTGTTGTCTTCGAGGTAGCCGACACGGGTCATCAACAGCATCGCGGTACCGGGCTCGATACCCACCAGGGCGGCGAAGTCCGGCGAGGCATTGATCGCGCGGATATGTTGCAGGGCGCGGACCACCGGCCGACCGATACCGTCCAGGTATTCATAGAGCGAATCGCCGACCTGCTCCGGCTCGGGCAACAGCGCGGCGGGCAGGGTGCTCATCTCGATCGCCATCACCGTGTCGTCGGCCTTGCGCAGGCGCTTGAGGCGCGCCACCTTGTCGCTGGGGGACAGGGCCAGGCGGATCAGTTCTTCGTGGCTGGGCAGGGCGATATGGCGTTCCAGCCATTGCGAGCCGGGTACGAAGCCCTTGGAGCGAAGCATCTCGCTGAAGCTCGACAGACGTGACAACGGCTGTTCCAGGCGCGGGGTGATAAAGGTCCCGGAGCCCTGGCTGCGGCGGATCAGACCCTGTTCGAAGAGGACTTCCAGGGCTTTGCGGGCCGTCACCCGGGAGATACTCAGCAGTTCGCTCAGGTTGCGTTCCGAGGGCAATGCCTGTTCGGCTTTCCATTGGCCGGCATGTATGGCGGCTTCCAGGTTGCGCGCCAGTTGCAGGTACAACGGCGTAGGCTGGGACTCGTCGGGACGCAGTGCGAGTATCTTGTTCATGTAGGATTTCCGATGCGGTTATTAGAGGTTTTTCGCTCGGGTAGTGGCATCAAGCTAATACCACTTGAATACCATGTCAATGCCACTGGTATTCTTCGAGCGCAATAAAAAGCCCGGCATGGGGTGCATGCCGGGCATTCGGGGTTGCAGTGGTATCAGGGTGGTTGGGTGAAAGGCGCTTCAGGGGCGGATTTCCACCAGGGTGCCGTCCTTGACCAGGTTCCACACTTCACGCATGTCGACGTTGCGCATGCCGACGCAGCCGTCGGTCCAGTCCAGGGTATGCAGCCACTGCTCCGGGTAGTCCTCGGAGTCCGGCGTGCCGTGGATCATGATCATGCTGCCGGGATTGACGCCTTCGCGACGGGCGCGTGCGGCATCGCTGATATTCGGGTAGGAAATGTGCATGGACAGGTTGAATTTGTCGCTGGTCTTGCGCCAGTCGATCCAGTAGAAACCTTCCGGCGTACGACGATCGCCTTCTATCAGTTTCTGCCCCTTGGGGTTCCTGCCCAGGGAGATGCGGTAGGTCTTCAGGGGCTTGCCGTCGCTGATCAGTTGCAACTGGTGGGCGGACTTGAGGACCAGGACCTTTTCAATCATTCGACCTTGCAGTGGGTCGGCGGCGGAAGCCTGGGACAGCGCGGCAAACGACAGGCAGAAAACGGCAAGCAACCAACGCATTGAAACGGTATCCCTGAATAAAGTGGCGTAGCGGATTATTTGGGGTCGGCCGCTTTCGGCATCATCGGCGGCACGGCTTCGCTGCGCACCGGGAACTGTTGTGTGAGGCGGTCGGCGAAGAAGCATTCTAAGGTACGTCCGACCGTCCTGAAAGCCAGCTCGGACCAGGGGATCTCGTGTTCTTCGAACAGCCGTACCTCCAGGCTCTCGGTGCCGGCGCGGAAGTCCAGGTCGGCCAGCTCGGCGCGGTAGAACACATGGACCTGATTGATATGCGGTACATCGATCAGCGTGTAGATGCTCAGGTTGCGCACGCGGGCATAAGCCTCTTCGAAGGTTTCCCGGCGGGCGGCGTCCTCGACGGTCTCGCCGTTTTCCATGAAGCCGGCCGGCAAGGTCCAGAACCCCAGGCGCGGTTCGATGGCGCGGCGGCAGAGCAGCACCTGGCTGCCCCAGACCGGCAGGCAGCCGGCGACGATATTGGGATTCTGGTAATGAATGGTCTGGCAGTGATCGCAGACAAAGCGCAGGCGCGTGTCGCCCTCGGGAATGCGTTGACTGACCGGTTTACCGCATTGGCTGCAGAACTTCATGCTGGATTCTCTGGGTGGCGCGCCTATCTTCGCGTGGTCGGTCACCTGTCGGCAAGTTGTGCTTTCGCGACATGCATCGGTTGAGGGGTTGGGCGACCTGTCGGTTTGGTGCATGATGCAGGGTAAGTCAGAAATCGAGATCAGCCATGCTGGATGAGCTACTTCGACGTGTCAGCAACCATACCCCACGCCCCCTGGAAACGGATCGACGTTTTCCCGAGGCTGCGGTACTGGTGCCGATCACGCGCAGTGACGAGCCGGAGCTGGTGCTGACCCTGCGGGCCAGCGGTCTTTCGACCCATGGTGGCGAGGTCGCGTTTCCCGGTGGCCGCCGCGATCCCGAAGACCCCGACCTGGTCTTCACCGCCCTGCGCGAGGCGCAGGAAGAGATCGGCCTGGCGCCCGGGCTGGTGGAGATCATCGGTCCGCTCAGCCCGTTGATCTCCCTGCATGGGATCAAGGTAACGCCCTATGTCGGCGTGGTCCCGGACTTTGTCGAATACCAGGCCAACGATGCCGAGATCGCTGCGGTGTTCAACGTGCCGCTGGAATTCTTCCGCCAGGACCCGCGTGAACACACTCATCGCATCGATTATCAGGGCCGCAGCTGGTATGTGCCCAGTTATCGCTATGGTGAATACAAGATCTGGGGGCTCACGGCGATCATGATCGTCGAGTTGATCAATCTGCTGTATGACGCCAAGATCAGCCTGCACAAGCCGCCCGAGCGGTTTATCAATATTTGAGCCATCGTCGGTATGGCGTTCTGCCCCGAGCCGTGAGGACTACCGTATGAAATACCGCCTGGGCGACTTTCGCGTCGAAGCCCATCCACAGAGCTGGGTGGCACCCAATGCCGTACTGGTGGGCAAGGTCAAGCTGGAAGAGGGCGCCAACGTCTGGTTCAACGCCGTGTTGCGCGGTGACAACGAGCTGATCCTGATCGGGCGCGACAGCAACGTCCAGGACGGTACGGTCATGCACACCGACATGGGCTATCCGCTGACCATCGGTACCGGCGTGACCATCGGCCATAACGCCATGCTGCACGGCTGTACCGTCGGCGACTACAGCCTGATCGGCATCAACGCGGTGATTCTCAATGGCGCGAAGATCGGCAGGAACTGCATCATCGGCGCCAATTCGCTGATCGGCGAAGGCAAGGAAATTCCCGACGGTTCGCTGGTGATGGGCTCGCCGGGCAAGGTGGTGCGTGAGCTGACCGAGCCGCAGAAGAAGATGCTCGAGGCCAGTGCCGCCCACTATGTACACAATTCCCGGCGTTACGCCCGCGACCTGCAGGAAGACCTGGAATGACCACGCCGGAGCGTCCGGTGGCCTCGCCCTGCGTGAGTATCTGCGCGCTGGACGAGCAGGATATCTGCACCGGTTGCCAGCGCACGGTCGAGGAAATCACCCGCTGGAGCCGGATGGATAACGCCGAGCGTCGCGAAGTGCTCGGGCGTTGCCATGAGCGGGCCAAGTCCAGCGGGCTGCTGTGGATGCTGGGGACGAAGGGCTGATTCGGGTCCTGGCTGTGACCCTCCTGGCGCTTTGCGGTAATCTGTAGGGCTAAATCGACAGGTAGTCCGCGCCCCATGCTCTTTCTTATCGCCTATATCGCCAGCGTCGTGCTGATCAACTTCGCGTTCTCCAGCGCGCCGCACCTGGACATCATCTGGTCGGCCTGGGGTGGGCTGGTGTTTATCCTGCGCGATATGGTCCAGACCCGTTTCGGCCACGGAGCCATCGTTGCCATGCTGGCGGCGCTGGTGCTGTCGTATGTGACCTCCGACCCGACCATCGCCCTGGCCAGCGCCACGGCCTTTGCCATCTCCGAATGCATCGACTGGCTGGTCTTCAGTATCACCCGGCGCCCGCTGCACGACCGCCTGTGGATAAGTTCGGCGCTCAGCATCCCGCTGGACACCTTTATCTTCTTCGGCCTGATCGGCGCGCTGACCCCCCCTGTGGTCCTGACGGCGCTGGGCTCCAAGTTCGCCGGTGTCACCGTGGTCTGGCTGGTCATGGCCTGGCGCCTGCGTAAAGCCGCTCATCCGGCCTGAAACGATTTGTCCCAGTTCATGTAAAATGCCCGCCTTCTTATTCCCAGCAGGGGCCCGCTGATCGGGCGCCTTCGATGATCTGCTTCCTTGAGGACCTGAAATGACCCGTATCGGAACTCCACTGTCGCCGACCGCGACTCGCGTATTGCTCTGTGGCTGTGGTGAGCTGGGCAAGGAAGTCGTGATCGAACTGCAACGCCTGGGCGTCGAAGTGATCGCGGTCGACCGCTACGCCAATGCGCCGGCCATGCAGGTAGCCCATCGCAGCCACGTGATCAACATGCTCGACGGCGCGGCCCTGCGGGCGGTGATCGAAGCCGAGAAGCCGCACTTCATCGTTCCGGAAATCGAAGCCATCGCCACCGCCACCCTGGTGGAGCTGGAGGCCGAAGGCTTCACCGTGGTGCCGACCGCGCGCGCCGCGCAGCTGACCATGAACCGTGAAGGCATCCGTCGCCTGGCCGCCGAAGAGCTGAAGCTGCCGACCTCGCCGTACCACTTCGCCGACACCTTCGAGGCCTACAGCAAGGCCGTCGAGGACCTGGGCTTCCCTTGCGTGGTCAAGCCGGTGATGAGTTCGTCGGGCAAGGGCCAGAGCCTGCTGCGCAGTGTCGACGACGTACAGAAGGCCTGGGATTACGCCCAGGAAGGCGGCCGTGCCGGTAAGGGCCGGGTGATTGTCGAGGGCTTCATCGATTTCGACTATGAAATCACCCTGCTTACCGTGCGTCATGTCGGCGGTACCACGTTCTGCGCCCCGGTCGGCCACCGTCAGGAGAAGGGTGACTACCAGGAATCCTGGCAGCCACAGGCCATGAGCCCGGTGGCCCTGGCCGAGTCGGAGCGGGTCGCCAAGGCCGTGACCGAAGCCCTGGGTGGGCGCGGCATGTTTGGCGTCGAGTTGTTCATCAAGGGTGATCAAGTGTGGTTCAGCGAAGTGTCGCCGCGTCCCCATGACACCGGCATGGTGACCATGATTTCCCAGGACCTGTCGCAGTTCGCGCTGCATGCCCGGGCGATTCTCGGCTTGCCGATCCCGCTGATCCGCCAGTTCGGCCCGTCGGCCTCGGCGGTGATCCTGGTGGAAGGGCAGTCGACCCAGACCGCCTTCGCCAACCTCGGCGCGGCGTTGAGCGAGCCGGACACCGCCTTGCGCCTGTTCGGCAAGCCGGAAGTCAACGGTCAGCGCCGCATGGGCGTGGCCCTGGCGCGTGACGAATCGATCGAAGCGGCGCGGGCCAAGGCGACCCGTGCGGCCCAGGCGGTCGTGGTCGAGCTGTAACCCCGCTCAAGAGCGCGGATGTGTGCCTTGCGCGCACCCGCGTTCGCCGCTGAACCGTAGGAGCCGGCTTGCTGGCGATGAGGCCCCAGAGTGCAGCGTTGATCTCAAGGATGCCATCGCCGGCAAGCCGGCTCCTGCAATGATCGTGCTTGGCGCGATCTTCAGGCCACCTTGTTCAAATCGCTGTAGCGCGTTTCCTTCAGGCAGAAGATCGCAATCAGGCTCAGCGCCGCCGCCCCCGATACATACCCCCCGACCCAGCTCAGGCCGCCCATCGTCACCAGTTTCTGGGCAAAGAACGGTGCCGCCGAGGCCCCGACGATGCCGCCCAGGTTATAGGCCGCCGATGCGCCGGTGTAACGCACGTGGGTGGGAAACAGCTCCGGCAGCAATGCCCCCATCGGGGCGAAGGTGATCCCCATCAGGAACAGTTCGAGGCACAGGAACAGGGCGACGCCTGTGGTCGAGCCATGGCCCAGCAGCGGCTCCATGGTAAAACCGGACAGCAGTGCCAGCACCCCGCCGAGAATCAGTACCGGCTTGCGGCCGAAGCGGTCGCTGGCCCAGGCCGCCAGTGGCGTGGCCGCGGCCATGAACAGCACGGCAAAACACAGCAGCCCGAGGAAGGTCTCGCGGCTGTAGCCGAGGTTTGCGACGCCGTAGCTCAGGGAAAACACCGCCGAGATATAGAACAGCGCGTAGCACACCACCATCGCCACGGAGCCCAGCAGCACCGGTACCCAGTAGCGGTTGAACAGCTCGACCAGCGGCATCTTCACCCGCTCCTGGCGCGCCACGGCATTGGCGAAGACCGGGCTTTCCTCCAGTTTGAGGCGAACGTACAGGCCGACTATCACCAGCGCGGCACTGAGCAGGAACGGAATACGCCAGCCCCAGGAACGGAATTGCTCATCGCTGAGGGTCATGGCCAGGATCAGGAACAGGCCGTTGGCGGCGAGAAAGCCGATCGAGGGGCCCAGTTGCGGAAACATGCCGAACCAGGCGCGCTTGCCTTCGGGGGCGTTTTCGGTCGCCAGCAGCGCGGCTCCGCCCCATTCCCCACCCAGTCCCAGGCCCTGGCCGAAGCGCAGCAGGCACAACAGGATCGGCGCCCAGGCACCGATGGTGGCGTAGCCGGGCAGTACGCCGATCAGCGTGGTGCAGATGCCCATCAGCAGCAGCGAGGCGACCAGGGTCGATTTGCGCCCGATGCGATCACCGAAGTGGCCGAACAGGATCGAGCCCAGCGGACGGGCCAGGAAGGCGATGCCGAAGGTCAGGAAGGCCGAGAGCATCTGCGCGGTGCCGTCGGTCTGCGGGAAAAACACCGGACCGATGACCAGCGCGGCGGCGGTGGCATACACATAGAAATCGTAGAACTCGATGGCCGTGCCGATAAAACTGGCGGTCGCCACCCGTGAGGTGGAGTTCAGCGGCTTGTTCGGCGTGGCGTCGTCAAAGGTGGTGCTGGAGGTCATTACGGGCTTCCCTGAAAGTCTTGCGCGTGCGAGTTATTAGTATGAACACCCAGGGATAAGGGCTTATTCCCGTGCGACCGGTTGTGAGTGTCGGCGGCGGGTGATGACAAGGCAGTGCTGGCCGGAAAAGGCTGGGCGCGGGTAGGCGGGCATTCCGGCGGGGCTGGATAAGCCCACCCGATTATAGGAACGCGCCGCTGGATCGAACAAGAGCGACGATCATGCGGTGTGTGGGGATGACCTGAAGCCGGCAAGACTTCAGCTTGAAACGCCATACTGTGGGAGCCGGCTTGCTGGCGATGAGGCCGGTAAGTCCTGCATTGATCTTGCGCGCGCCATCGCTGGCAAGCCAGGCCCCTACAGGGCTGCGCAGTGATTTTGAATTACGCGGATGGCCTTGTCGCTGGGAGCGTGCTGGTGTGCCAGACCAGGACCTTGCTGACGCGGTTGTCCTCGGTTTCGAGGATCTCCAGGCGATAACGGCCGATCTTCAGGCAGACCGCGCTGTCCGGAATGGTTTCCAGGGCTTCGGTGACCAGGCCGTTGAGGGTCTTCGGACCATCGCTGGGCAGGTGCCAGCCCAGGCTCTTGTTCAGTTCGCGGATCGAGGCGGCGCCATCGATCACCAGGCGGCCATCGGCCTGCGGATGGATATGCGGGTTGTTGAGGCTGTGCTCGCTCTCGAATTCGCCGACGATTTCTTCAAGAATGTCTTCCAGGGTGACGATGCCCAGCACTTCTCCGTATTCGTCCACCACCATGCCCTGGCGGCGTTGCTGCTTGTGGAAATTCAGCAGTTGCAGTTGCAGCGGCGTGCTTTCCGGCACGAAGTACGGCTCGCGACAGGCTTCGAGCAGGGAGGCCTTGGTCAGGCTGGCATCGAACAGCAGGTGAAGGATCTGGCGGGTATTGAGCACCGCCTCGACCTGGTTGATGTCGCTGTGGAACACCGGCAGGCGGGTGCGTCGGTTCTTCAGCAACTGCGCGATGATGTCCTCGATGGAGTCGTCGAGATTGATCCCGTCCACTTCGCTGCGGGGCACCAGGATGTCGTTGACCGTGATGTTGTGCAGCGCCTGGATGCTGGACAGCGACGGGTGGCGTGCCGGATGTTCCGGTTCGTCTTCCGGATCGAGCGGGGGCTGGTCTTCATCGCTCTGCTTGACCGTGCCGGCCTTGCTGATGAAGGGCCGCAGCAACAGGCGGGCGGCACCGTCGAGCAGCCAGGCCGCGGGGTAGAGGATCTTCAGCGGGACGCCGAGCAGGGCGTTGCCGATCGCCAGGATGGCTTCGGGATAGCGGGCGGCGAGCAGGCGTGGCAGGTAGTCGGCGAATACCAGCAGGGCGACGGTGCTGCCCAGGCAGGCCAGCCAGGGCCCGTGTTCGCCCCAGAGCAGCAGCGAGAGCAGGGTGGCGATGATCACCGCGACGATGCGGCACAGGGTGTTGCAGAAGATCAGGCTGTCCCGCGGGAAGCTCAGGCGTGCGGCGGGTTTGTCACCCGAGCGCGAGGCCGGGCGTTGTGCCGTGAGCAACTGCTGGGCGACTTCAATGGCGGTGAACAGCGCCGACCAGAGGATCAGCAGGGCCAATACAGCGAGCATCGGCCCGGCGGGCAGGTTGTCCATGATCTCGGCCCGTCAGATGTGCAGGATGTATTCGCGGACCAGCTTGCTGCCGAAATAGGCCAGCATCAGCAGGCAGAAGCCGGCCAGGGTCCAGCGGATCGCCTTGTGCCCGCGCCAGCCGAGACGGTTGCGGCCCCACAGCAGCACACTGAACACGATCCAGGCCAGGCAGGCCAGCAGGGTCTTGTGCACCAGGTGCTGAGCGAACAGGTTCTCGACGAACAGCCAGCCGGAGATCAGGGACAGCGACAGCAGTGTCCAGCCGGCCCAGAGGAAACCGAACAGCAGGCTTTCCATGGTCTGCAACGGCGGGAAGTTCTTGATCAGGCCGGAAGGGTGCTTGTGCTTGAGCTGGTGGTCCTGCAACAGCAGCAGCAGGGCCTGGAACACCGCGATGGTAAACATGCCATAGGCGAGGATCGACAGCAGGATATGCGCGAGGATGCCCGGTTCCTCATCGATGATCTGCACCGTGCCCGACGGCGCGAACTGCGCCAGCAGCACCGTCAGCAGGCCCAGCGGGAACAGCAGGATCAGCAGGTTCTCCACGGGGATCCGCGAACAGGCGACCAGGGTCAGGGCGATCACGGCGACGGCGATCAGGCTGGCGGCGTTGAAGAAGTCCAGGCCCAGTCCGACCGGGGTCGCCAGGTGGGTGCACAGGGCGATCGCGTGGGCCAGCACGGCGAAGATGCCGAGCCCGACCAGCAGGCGTTTGTCGGCCTTGGCACACTGGCGCAGGCGAGTGCCTTGATAGAGAGTCGCAGCGGCATACAAGCAGGCGGCGGCGAGGCTGGTCAGCAAACTGGGTGACAAAGGAAGCATAAGTCCTGGGAAGCGAGCCCGAAAGGCGCTGAGTTTGGCATACAACCGCCAGTCCACGAAAGACCGTGGCGCTAGTGCCGCGCACGCAGTCTCGCTATAATCCGCGACCTGCCCACGCCGCAGGCTCGCCAGGCACGCTTTTGACTACGCCGGCGGCCTATTACCTCGGTTCTATTATTAGGGGCCTCAAAGGATCGCGCATGTTTGAAAACCTGACCGACCGTCTCTCGCAGACGCTGCGCCATGTCACCGGCAAGGCCAAGCTGACCGAGGACAATATCAAAGACACCCTGCGTGAAGTGCGCATGGCGTTGCTCGAAGCCGACGTCGCCCTGCCGGTGGTGAAGGACTTCGTCAATTCGGTCAAGGAACGCGCCGTCGGCACTGAAGTGTCGCGCAGCCTGACGCCGGGCCAGGCGTTCGTGAAGATTGTCCAGGCCGAACTCGAAAGCCTGATGGGCGCCGCCAACGAAGACCTGAACCTGAGCGCCGTGCCGCCAGCGGTCATCCTGATGGCCGGCCTGCAGGGCGCGGGCAAGACCACCACCGCCGGCAAGCTGGCGCGCTTCCTCAAGGAACGCAAGAAGAAAAGCGTGATGGTGGTGTCGGCGGACGTCTACCGTCCGGCCGCGATCAAGCAGCTGGAAACCCTGGCCAACGACATCGGCGTGACCTTCTTCCCGTCCGATATCAGCCAGAAGCCGGTGGCCATCGCCGAAGCGGCTATCAAGGAAGCACGCCTCAAGTTCATCGACGTGGTCATCGTCGACACCGCCGGTCGTCTGCATATCGATGCCGAGATGATGGGCGAGATCCAGCAGTTGCACGCGGCGATCAAGCCCGTGGAAACGCTGTTCGTGGTCGACGCCATGACCGGCCAGGACGCCGCCAACACCGCCAAGGCCTTTGGCGACGCGCTGCCGCTGACCGGCGTGATCCTGACCAAGGTCGACGGTGACGCCCGTGGCGGTGCCGCGCTGTCGGTCCGTGCCATCACCGGCAAGCCGATCAAGTTCATCGGCATGGGTGAAAAGAGCGAAGCGCTCGACCCCTTCCACCCGGACCGGATCGCTTCGCGCATCCTCGGCATGGGCGACGTGCTCAGCCTGATCGAGCAGGCCGAGGCGACGCTCGACAAGGACAAGGCCGACAAACTTGCCAAAAAGCTGAAGAAGGGCAAGGGCTTCGACCTCGAAGATTTCCGCGACCAGCTGCAACAGATGAAGAACATGGGCGGCCTCGGCGGCCTGATGGACAAGCTGCCGAACATCGGCGGCGTCAACCTGGCGCAGATGGGCAATGCCCAGGGTGCGGCAGAGAAGCAGTTCAAGCAGATGGAAGCCATCATCAACTCCATGACCCCGGCCGAACGCCGCGACCCCGAGCTGATCAGCGGCTCGCGCAAGCGCCGCATCGCCATGGGTTCCGGCACCCAGGTGCAGGACATCGGGCGCTTGATCAAGCAGCACAAGCAGATGCAGAAGATGATGAAGAAATTCTCCGCCAAGGGCGGTATGGCCAAGATGATGCGCGGCATGGGCGGCATGTTGCCCGGCGGCGGCATGCCGAAAATGTAAAGAATCTGCGCCGGCTGTCATGTCGGCGTTGCCCCGCACGGACGCGGGGATCTCCAGCAAACCCGCGCTACGCGGGAGCTGACCTGCCGTTTTTCACGACGGCTCTATGGCAAATCTTGATTGCATGGCGCCAGGCGCCGGAAAAAGTCATTTGCAAAAGTCCGGATATTCCTTAGAATATGCGGCCTTTCGGGCACCCATGCCCGCTGTGCATTTAGATTTGCAGCACCGACTACAGGAACGATGTTCACATGCTAACAATCCGTCTTGCCCTTGGCGGCTCCAAAAAGCGCCCGTTTTACCACCTGACCGTAACCGACAGCCGCAACGCTCGTGACGGTTCGCACAAAGAACAAGTGGGTTTCTTCAACCCGGTTGCTCGTGGTCAGGAAGTTCGTCTGTCCGTGAACCAAGAGCGCGTAGCCTACTGGCTGAGCGTTGGTGCACAACCTTCTGAGCGCGTTGCTCAGTTGCTGAAGGAAAACGCTAAGGTTGCGGCCTGAGCAATATGAACGCGACGCCGGCTTCTACCGATGATTTGATCGTTATCGGCAAGATCTACTCTGTTCATGGCGTTCGCGGCGAAGTGAAGGTTTATTCCTTTACTGATCCAATTAAAAACCTGTTGGACTACAAAACCTGGACGCTCAAGCGCGAAGGTAGCGTGAAACAGGTAGAGCTGGTCAGCGGGCGTGGGAACGACAAGTTCCTGGTCGCAAAGCTCAAGGGTCTCGATGATCGTGAAGAAGCGCGTCTTCTGGCCGGTTATGAGATCTGCGTGCCGCGCAACCTGTTTCCTGAACTGACCGACGGCGAGTACTACTGGTACCAGCTGGAAGGTCTCAAGGTCATCGACACCCTCGGGCAACTGTTCGGGAAGATCGATCACCTGCTGGAGACTGGCTCGAACGATGTCATGGTGGTCAAGCCTTGTCCGGGCAGCCTGGATGATCGCGAACGCCTGTTGCCCTATACGGAGCAATGCGTGTTGGCTGTCGACCTTGCCGCTGGCGAGATGAAGGTGGATTGGGATGCGGACTTCTAAGCGATGGCTAGCCTGCGCGTAGAAGTGATCAGTTTGTTTCCCGAAATGTTTTCCGCCATCAGCGACTACGGCATCACCAGTCGTGCGGTGAAACAGGGGCTCTTGCAGCTGACCTGTTGGAATCCGCGGGACTACACGACCGATCGACATCACACTGTGGATGATCGCCCATTTGGCGGTGGTCCGGGCATGGTGATGAAGATCAAGCCCCTTGAGGACGCCCTGGTTCAGGCCAAGGCAGCAGCAGGGGAGGCGGCGAAGGTGATCTACCTGTCGCCCCAGGGCCGGCAACTGAATCAGTTGGCGGTACGCGACCTGGCGAACGAGGAAGCCTTGATCCTCATTGCAGGTCGTTACGAAGGCATTGACGAGCGCTTTATAGACGCTCATGTCGATGAAGAGTGGTCGATTGGGGACTATGTTCTTTCCGGTGGCGAGCTGCCGGCGATGGTCCTGATAGATGCGGTTACACGACTGCTGCCCGGAGCTTTAGGGCATGCGGACTCCGCGGAGGAAGATTCCTTCACGGATGGTTTGCTGGATTGCCCGCACTACACCCGTCCGGAGGTGTATGCGGATCAGCGTGTTCCCGACGTGTTGCTCAGTGGCAACCACGCACATATCCGGCGTTGGCGTCTGAAGCAGTCCCTTGGCAGGACCTCGGAACGACGCGCCGATCTTCTGGAAAGCCGCTCGCTTTCTGGAGAAGAGAAGAAGCTGCTCGAGGAATACATCCGCGAGCGGGACGATAGTTAACAACGTATCGATGGTAGATCAGACGATTTACCTTAGGAGCACAGCATGACTAACAAAATCATCCTTGCACTCGAAGCAGAGCAGATGACCAAAGAGATCCCTACCTTTGCCCCGGGCGACACTATTGTCGTTCAGGTGAAAGTGAAGGAAGGCGACCGTTCGCGTCTGCAGGCGTTCGAAGGCGTGGTAATTGCCAAGCGTAACCGTGGTGTGAACAGCGCGTTCACCGTACGTAAAATCTCCAACGGTGTTGGCGTAGAGCGTACTTTCCAGACCTACAGCCCGCAAATCGACAGCATGGCTGTCAAGCGTCGCGGTGACGTACGTAAAGCCAAGCTGTACTACCTGCGCGACCTGTCGGGTAAAGCAGCTCGCATCAAGGAAAAACTGGCCTGAGTCCAGCTTCCGATGCAGAAAAAAGCAGCCTACGGGCTGCTTTTTTGCATTTCGGGTTTTGAAAAATCCGTTTGCCGCTGTCACAGTGGGATTGCAATGAACACCTTGCAGGAGCCGGCTTGCCAGCGAGTGGCCCTTGAGTCTTGTCGCGCCTGGGGGACGCCATCGCCGGCAAGCCAGCTCCCGCAATGCTCATCTGCTTATCGCCTTTTGCTTGTCGAGCCCTTATGCCAGCCATCGATCATCCCCTTATCGACCAGTTCCTCGACGCCCTGTGGCTGGAGAAGGGGCTCTCGGACAATACCCGTGATGCCTATCGCAGCGATCTTGCGCTGTTCAACGGCTGGTTGCAGGACAAGGGCCTGGAATTGCTCAATGCCGGTCGCGAGCTGATTCTCGACCACCTGGCCTGGCGTCTGGAGCAGGCCTACAAACCGCGCTCCACCGCGCGTTTTCTTTCCGGTGTCCGGGGCTTCTACCGTTACCTGTTGCGCGAAAAGCTGATCGCCGTCGATCCGACCCTGCAGGTGGAGATGCCGCAGTTGGGTCGTCCGTTGCCCAAATCCCTGTCGGAAGCTGACGTCGAAGCCCTGCTGAAAGCGCCTGACCTGAGCGAGGCCATCGGCCAACGCGACCGGGCCATGCTGGAAGTGCTCTACGCCTGCGGGCTGCGGGTGACGGAACTGATCAGCCTGACCCTGGAACAGGTCAACCTGCGCCAGGGCGTGCTGCGGGTCATGGGCAAGGGCAGCAAGGAGCGCCTGGTGCCGATGGGCGAGGAGGCGATTGTCTGGGTCGAACGCTACATGCGCGATGCCCGTGGCGAGCTGCTGGGCGGGCGGCCGAGCGACGTGCTGTTTCCCAGCCTGCGCGGCGAGCAGATGACCCGCCAGACCTTCTGGCACCGGATCAAGCACCAGGCCAAGGTCGCCGGCATCGGCAAGTCGCTGTCCCCGCATACCCTGCGGCATGCCTTCGCGACCCATCTGCTCAACCACGGCGCCGACCTGCGGGTGGTGCAGATGCTGCTGGGGCACAGCGACCTGTCGACCACCCAGATCTACACCCATGTCGCCCGTGCCCGCCTGCAGGACATGCACGCCAGGCATCACCCGCGCGGCTGAAGCTGCTGCGCAAAGCACGGATGCTGCCGAGCACCAGGGACAGAGTGGTGCGCGGTCGATTTCTTCGCTGTTCCTCCAGGTTCCGCGGCTCCGGACGCACGAATTCGAGCCCGGATAAACTGGGCTACGCTGAATTCGATGGCCGTAGTCGCATCCTCCTGTAGTCGCGCAGCCGTTTAGCCGGGCAGCAACCCAGTGGTTGACCAAGGATTGCTATTCAGGCGACCGACGCCACCTCCCCTCAGTTTTTGTGGCCGACTTTTTCCAAGGTATCTGGAGAAAAGTATGTCTATCAAAAAAGGAAGTAACAAAAGAAACAAACCCCTGTCCAGGAAAGTAAAAGCCAATGCCGTCAACGGGCGCGGTGTGAGCCGGCGGCGCTTTATCCAAGGTGGCTTAACCGTCGCGGCGGCCCTGTCGCTCAGTGGTATTCCCTATATGGCCAAGGCGGTCACGGGAAAAACGGTCGCGATTCTGGGTGGTGGCGTGGCCGGATTGACGGCGGCCCATGAATTGATTGAACGGGGCTACCAGGTGACGGTGTATGAGCGTCGCGCATTGGGTGGCAAAGCCCGCAGTATTCCGGTTCCCGCTACCGGAACGAATGGCCGCCTGGATTTACCCGGTGAGCACGGCTTTCGCTTTTATCCCAATTTCTACCACAACCTTCCCGATACACTGAGGCGCATTCCCTACAGCGGCAACGCCCATGGCGCCTGGAACAATCTCGTTGCCCTACAGGCGTTCCTGATTGCCCTCACGGGGCGCCCTGACTTTTACGTGGATACCACCACGGTTCTGTTGTTTCCGGGCACGCCCGCCGGCATTCCCCTGGCCCTGACGTCCCTGGTCAATCTGCTTTCGGCGGGTCTGCAGATTCCCCCTCTCGAATTGGCTTTTTTTGTCCAGAAACTGCACGTATTCATCACCAGTGGCGATTTGCGGCGCCTGGGACAATGGGAAAAAATGAGCTGGTGGGAGTACACCCAGGCGGCCAGCAAGTCCGCCGCCTATCAGCAATTGCTGGGCCGGATCATCATCGGCTTCGTGGCAGCGCGCCCCGAAATTGCCAGTGCGCGCACCATAGGGCAGGCGGTGGAAGGTTTTTTCTACAGCTATGCCAAGCGCGATGTCGATAATCCGTTTGCCGGTATCCTGCGGGTGATGAATCATCCCACCAACGAGGCCTGGATCACCCCCTGGGTGCAATACCTGACGGCGTCAGGCGTCACCTTCAGTGTGGGAACGCAAGTCACCGCGCTCAACTTCAGCAATGGCCGCATCACCAGTGCACAAGCGACCGATGCCAATAATGCCGGGATGACCATCAATGCCGACTATTTCGTGCTTGCCGTGCCCGCGGAGCGGGCGGTGCCCTTGATGACTCCGGCGATGTTGGCTGCCGACCCTCAGCTGGGCCGTATCGCCAATCTGCAAACACGCTGGATGAATGGCATACAGTTTTTCCTGACCGCGGCCACCGACATTCCGCTGATGGAATGTATCGACTCGCCCTGGGCCATTGGTGGAGGGACGCAAGCGCAACTATGGCCCGCTGGTTTTTCTACGACCTATGGCGATGGCAATGTGAAGGATGTGTTGTCGATCATCATTGCCGAGTGGACGGTGCCCGGTATCGTTTATAACAAACCGGCCAATCAGTGCACGCCGCAGGAAATCGTCGATGAGGTGTTGGCGCAGATCAGGACGGGGCTGGACAATGGCGCCAGTCTGCTCCCGGGCAGTCTGATTCATTCATGGTTTCTCGACCCTGGCCTGTCGAATGTCGGGACGGGCAATGTTCACAACGACGATCCTCTGTTGGTCAATACACCCGACTCGTGGAGTAATCGACCGGACACGAGTACCCAGATCGGCAATCTCTTTTTGGCCGGTGATTACGTACGGGCCACGGGATTTGACCTGGCCTGCATGGAAACCGCCAATGAAAGTGGGCGGCGAGCCGCCAACGCCGTGCTTGCCGCCAGCAACAGTTCGGCAGCGCCGGCCACGATCGTGACGCGCTATAAGGAGCCGCTGCTGGCATTGGATCAGACCCTGGACGACACGCTGTATCGTCTGGGCCTGCCCAATCAATATGACTTGATCTCGCCTTATCGACCGGGTTCATCGTAGGATTCGGGGGCTGGGTGATTATCCGACTCCCTGGCGCCTCGCATCGCCGGGAGTCGGTCATGCCGACCTTATGTGGTAGGCTTTACCCGTTTGCACGATGGGCGGTCGGAACCCGGATCTGCTGATCGGTGTTTACCGTCCCATGAGTTGCCCGCCTTCAGGAGTTCCCATGCGTTTGACCCAGATTTTCGCCGCTGCTGCCCTCGTCCTGGCCAGCTCCCTGGTCCTGGCCGATGACACCGCCGAACAGGCGATTCGCAAGAGCCTCGACAGCCTCCAGCTGGAAACCCCGGTGGAGAGCATTACCGCCAGCCCCCTGGCCGGCCTGTACGAAGTCAAGCTCAAGGGCAGCCGCGTACTGTATGCCAGCGCCGACGGCCAGTTCGTCATGCAGGGCTACCTGTTCCAGCTCAAGGACGGCAAGCCGGTCAACCTGACCGAAAAGACCGAGCGCCTGGGCATCTCCAAGCTGATCAACGGTATTCCGGTGGCTGAGACCGTGGTCTATCCGGCCATCGGCGAAACCAAGTCGCATATCACCGTCTTCACCGACACCACCTGCCCGTATTGCCACAAGCTGCACGCCGAAGTGCCGGCGCTGAACAAGATGGGCATCGAAGTGCGTTATGTCGCCTTCCCGCGCCAGGGCCTGGGTTCGCCGGGTGACGAGCAGTTGCAGGCGGTGTGGTGCTCGGCCGACAAGAAAACCGCCATGGACCAGATGGTCGATGGCAAGGAAATCAAGGCCGCCAAGTGCGCCAACCCGGTCTCGAAACAGTTCGCCCTCGGCCAGTCGATCGGGGTCAACGGTACACCGGCCATCGTCCTGGCTGACGGCCAGGTGATTCCGGGCTACCAGCCAGCGGCACAAGTTGCCAAACTGGCCCTGGCCGCCAAGTAATCCAGCCTCGTCGCGGTCGCCTTTGACGAGCAAGACCCCGGGCATCTGGCCCGGCGGTCCTAAACAGCAAGCCGCTGGTGGTCCAGCGGCTGTTTTCCACGGCCGACCTCGCGTCGGCCGTTTCATGGGGAGTTAAGAGTGAAACCGGTCAAAGTAGGCATCTGTGGGTTAGGTACCGTCGGTGGCGGCACCTTCAACGTACTTCAGCGTAACGCCGAGGAAATTGCTCGTCGTGCCGGGCGTGGAATCGAAGTGGCGCAAATCGCCACCCGCACGCCAAAGCCTCAGTTCCAAACGACCGGTATTGCGATTACCAACGATGTCTTCGAAGTGGCCACGAACCCTGAGATCGACATCGTCATAGAGCTGGTGGGCGGCTATACCGTTGCCCGCGAGCTGGTACTCAAAGCGATCGAGAACGGCAAGCACGTGGTCACCGCGAACAAGGCGCTGATCGCCGTGCACGGCAATGAAATCTTCGCCAGGGCCCGCGAGAAGGGCGTGATCGTCGCGTTCGAAGCGGCCGTGGCCGGCGGCATCCCGGTGATCAAGGCGATCCGCGAGGGCCTGTCCGCCAACCGTATCAACTGGGTCGCCGGTATCATCAACGGCACCGGCAACTTCATCCTCACCGAGATGCGCGAGAAGGGCCGTGCCTTCGAGGACGTGCTGGTCGAGGCCCAGGCCCTGGGTTATGCCGAAGCCGATCCGACCTTCGACGTCGAAGGCATCGATGCCGCGCACAAGCTGACCATCCTGGCGTCCATCGCGTTCGGCATTCCGCTGCAGTTCGACAAGGCCTACACCGAAGGCATCACCCAGCTGACCACCGCCGACGTCAACTATGCCGAGGCCCTGGGCTATCGCATCAAGCATCTGGGCGTGGCGCGCAGCACCGCTGCCGGTATCGAGTTGCGGGTCCACCCGACGCTGATCCCGGCCGATCGCCTGCTCGCCAACGTCAATGGCGTGATGAACGCGGTCATGGTCAATGGTGACGCCGCCGGTTCGACCCTGTTCTACGGTGCCGGTGCCGGTATGGAGCCTACCGCTTCGTCGGTTATCGCCGACCTGGTGGACGTGGTGCGGGCCATGACCTCCGACCCGGAGAATCGCGTACCGCACCTGGCCTTCCAGCCGGACTCGCTGTCGGCCCATCCGATCTTGCCCATCGATGCTTGCGAAAGTGCCTACTACCTGCGTATCCAGGCCAAGGACCATCCGGGCGTCCTGGCCCAGGTCGCGAGCATCCTGTCGGAGCGCGGGATCAATATCGAATCGATCATGCAGAAGGAAGTCGAAGAGCATGACGGCCTGGTGCCGATGATCCTGTTGACCCACCGCGTGCTGGAACAGCACATCAACGACGCCATCGCTGCGCTGGAGGCCCTGCAAGGTGTGGTCGGCCCTGTCGTGCGGATCCGCGTCGAGCACTTGAACTAAGCCGGCAGCGCCGAATTAGAGAGGAATTCTTCATGCGTTACATCAGTACCCGCGGCCAGGCACCGGCCCTGAACTTCGAAGACGTGCTGCTGGCCGGCCTGGCCAGCGACGGCGGCCTGTACGTGCCGGAAAACCTGCCACGTTTCACCCAGGAAGAAATCGCTTCCTGGGCCGGCCTGCCGTACCACGAGCTGGCGTTCCGGGTCATGCGCCCGTTCGTCACCAGCAGCATTCCGGATGCCGACTTCAAGAAGATCCTGGAGGAAACCTACGGGGTCTTCGCCCATAACGCCGTCGCGCCGCTGCGCCAGCTCAATGGCAACGAATGGGTGCTCGAGCTGTTCCACGGCCCGACCCTGGCGTTCAAGGACTTCGCCCTGCAACTGCTCGGTCGCCTGCTCGACTACGTACTGGAAAAGCGCGGCGAGCGCGTGGTGATCGTCGGCGCCACCTCCGGCGATACCGGCTCGGCGGCCATCGAGGGTTGCAAGCACTGCGAGAACGTCGACATCTTCATCCTCCACCCGCACAACCGGGTGTCGGAAGTGCAGCGGCGGCAGATGACCACCATTTTCGGTGAGAACATCCACAACATCGCCATCGAAGGCAACTTCGACGACTGCCAGGAAATGGTCAAGAACAGCTTCGCCGACCAGAGCTTCCTCAAGGGCACGCGCCTGGTCGCGGTGAACTCGATCAACTGGGCGCGGATCATGGCCCAGATCGTCTACTACTTCCACGCGGCCCTGCAGTTGGGCGGCCCGGCCCGCTCGGTGGCGTTCTCGGTGCCGACCGGCAACTTCGGCGACATCTTCGCCGGCTATCTGGCGCGCAACATGGGCCTGCCGATCAGCCAGTTGATCGTCGCCACCAACCGCAACGACATCCTGCACCGCTTCATGAGCGGCAACCAGTACGTCAAGGAAACCCTGCACGCGACCCTGTCGCCGTCCATGGACATCATGGTTTCGTCGAACTTCGAACGCCTGCTGTTCGACCTGCACGGTCGCAATGGCGCGGCCATCGCCGGCCTGATGGACACCTTCAAGCAAGGTGGCGGTTTCAGTGTCGACCAGGATCGCTGGACCGAGGCGCGCAAACTGTTCGACTCCCTGGCCGTGGATGACGCCCAGACCTGCGAGACCATCGCCGAAGTCTTCGCCCAGACCGGCGAGGTGCTCGACCCGCACACCGCCATCGGCGTCAAGGCCGCCCGTGAGTGCCGTCGCAGCCTGGATACCCCGATGGTGATCCTGGGTACTGCGCACCCGGTCAAGTTCCCTGAAGCAGTAGAGAAAGCGGGTGTAGGAAAAGCGCTTGAGCTGCCAGCACACCTTTCCGATTTGTTTGAAAGAGATGAGCGTTGCACGGTTCTGGCCAACGACCTGAAAGCCGTACAGGCCTTTGTCAGCCAGCATGGCAACCGCGGCAAGCCGCTCTGACCGACTAGAACGGTCACACTTTAGAGCCCGCCCCTTGGCGGGCTTTATCGTTTTTGCGTGCCAAACTTGCGCCCTGTTTTTTCATGTTCCAAAAAAGGGGTCAGGTACTTCGTCATGGTGTTTCAGCGCAGAACGCGATATTCCACTCTGGCATGGCTGCTATTGGCGTTGCTTGCGAGCCTCTCGGGCCAGTCGATGGCGGCCCAGGGGCTGCCCTTCAGCCTGCCCGCGTCGTTTGTCGAACTCGACCGGTTGCCCTTGAGCGCGGACGAGCAGCGCTGGCTGGAGGCCAACCGCACGTTGCGGGTGGGTATCTCGGTGGCCGACTACGAGCCGGTGGATATCACCAACGACCGTAATCGTTACCAGGGCATCAGCGCCGACTATGTGGGGCTGATCCGCGATCGGCTCGGGGTGGCGGTGGAGGTCATCGGGTTTGCCGAGCGCGACCAGGCCGTGGAAGCCCTGCGTGACGGCCAGATCGATTTTCTCACCAGTGCCAATGGTTTCGAGCGGGGTGTCCCCGAACTGGCGTTCTCCAGCGACTACATGCCCGACCGCTCGGTGATCGTCACTCGCAACGAGACCCCGGAACTGAGCGATCTCAAGGAGCGCAAGGTGGTCCTGCTGGAGGGGTATGCCGATGCGCAGGTGGTGCATGCCACCTATCCCGAGAGCAGGATCATCCTCGCGCCCACGCTCTACAGTGCATTGGAGGCACTGGCCCAGGGTGAGGTCGACGCGTTTATCGGCAATGAAGTGATTGTCCGGGCCTACAAGACCATACGGCCCTACATGGGCTTGCAGATCCGCGGGCAGAGCGCGCTGCCCCCCATCGGCTTCGCCTTCGCCACGCGCAAGTCGCAGCCGATGCTCAGCGGCTTGATCCAGCGGGCCCTCGACAGCATCGACGAGGCCACGCAACGGGAGATCCTGGCGCGCTGGACCACCGGTTTCGGCTCGGATATCACCCAGTCCCGGGTCAACCTGACTCCCGCGGAGCTTGCCTGGATCGACAAGCATCCACGGGTGGTGGTCGCCTCGCAGCAGTATCCGCCGCATATCTACAAGGACGGCCACGATCGTTGGGTCGGCCTCAATGTCGACCTGCTGGCGCGCATTTCGCGGATGACCGGGCTGCAGTTCGTCTTCGAGGAAAGTTTTTCCACGATGGAGACCATCGGCATGCTCAAGGAGGGCAAGGCGCTGATGAACGGCTCGCTGGCGGAAAGCCCCGAGCGCAAGGCGTTCCTGAACTTCACCTACGCCTTCGGCGGCAGTTCCTGGGTGTTTGTCGTGCCGGTCAACGACTCCCCGCTCGGCTCCTTCAAGCAACTGTCCGGGCGGGTGCTGGCGTTGCCCGAAGGGCATGCGCTGCAAGCGATGATTCGCCGCGAGCACCCGGATATCGTCTTGCGCAGTGTCAGGACCCCGGAGGAAGCCAGGGCGCTGGTGGAGAATGGCGAGGCGGCGGCGACCATCCAGAGTGACGCCTGGGCCTATCTGTATCCGCCCGGCAGGCTGAAGGTCGGGCGTAGCGTGGAGGGGCTCTGGTCCGCCGACAGTTTCTCGGTGGTCAAGACGTCTCCCGAGCTGCTGAGCATTCTCAACAAGTCGCTGGAGGCATTTCCCGTCGCGGAGCTGCGGGCCCTGCGGATCAAGTGGCTCGGTGCGGTGCCCGTGGCGCCGCCGCCGTCGGTGTGGAAGCGGGTGCCACGCTGGGTCTACGGACTGGCCGGGGCCATGTTGCTGCTGGGGGTCGTCTCGCTCGCCTGGAACCGCCGCCTGAATATCCAGATTCGCCAGCGCCGCCAGGCCGAGCAGGAGCTCAATGACCGGCTGGCCTTCCAGCGGGCGCTGCTGGATGGCATCCCCAATCCGATTTTCGTGCGTGACCTGCAAGGACGCTTGATCACCTGCAATCGCAGCTACGAGCAGAGCCTGTCGACGACCCTGGAGCAGGTGCAGGGGCGGCGTGTCACTGAAACCGGCCTGCTGCCGCAGGATGTTGCCCGGCAACTGCATGATGAGTTCGTGCGGTTGCTGGACGACCAGCAACCGGTGTTCAAGGATCGCCGGCTCGAATTTCTCAGTGGCGGCATCGATGTCTATCAATGGATGGTGCCCTTCTATTCGGCCGGGGCGCAGTTGCAGGGGCTGCTGGGCGGCTGGATCGATATCACCGAAAGAAAGCGGCTCGAGGCGCAACTGACCGAGGCCCGTCGGCAGGCCGAACAGGCCAGCCAGGCCAAGAGTGCCTTCCTGGCGACCATGAGTCATGAGATCCGCACGCCCATGGGGGCAATCATCGGCTTGCTCGAAGTGGAGCGCGAGCAGGCGCAGGCCCGGGGACAGGCGCTCTCGCAGGGTTTGCAGGTGGCCTATCAATCGGCCAGGGAACTGACGGCGCTGATCGGCGACAGCCTCGACCTGGCAAAGATCGAGGCCGGGCACATGCGCCTGGACCCGCAGCCCACCGACCTGAAGCGTTTCCTCGAGGGGGTGGTGCAGTTGTTCGAGGCCCAGGCCGTGGAGAAGGGCATCGAGCTGAGCCTGGAGGTCGCCCCCCTGTTCGAGGACGACCACCGGCTCGATCCGCTGCGCTTGCGCCAGGTGCTGCACAACCTGATCGGCAATGCCCTGAAGTTCACCCACGAGGGTTTTGTCCGGGTCCGGGTTGCCCTGCTTTCGCAATCGGCGGATATCGACCGCTTCTGCATCGCTATCGAAGACAGCGGCAAGGGCATCGGCCCGGAACAACAGGCTGCACTGTTCACTCCCTTCGTGCAGGGCCGCGATGAAACCGATGAGGAATATCGCGGGACCGGCCTGGGCTTGAGTATCTGCAAGCAACTGGTGGAGCTGATGGACGGCTGCATCGAGCTGCACAGCCATGCCGGACATGGTACCCAGGTGCGCCTGGAACTGCCGCTCAGGCGCGAGGCACGCCGCTCGACAACCGTACCGCCGAGCAGCGCCAGGTCCGAGCTGCCGTCCTTGAACGTACTGATCGTCGATGACCTTTCCGCCAACCGCCTGGTGTTGCATCAGCAACTCGCGGTGCTCGGCCAGCGCGTCGAGTCGTTCCGCACGGCGCAAGCAGCGCTGCAGGCCTGGCAGGGCGGACACTTCGACCTGGTGATCAGCGATTGCAACATGCCCGGCATGACAGGCTATGAGCTGGCCGAGGCGTTGCGTCGGCTGGAAATCGAGGAGCAGCGCCCGGCCTGCCTGATTGTCGGGTGCACGGCCAACGCCATGAGTGATGAGCGTCAACGCTGCCTGCAGTCCGGGATGAACGATTTGCTGGTCAAGCCCGTTGTCCTCGATGACCTGGCCCGCCTGCTGGCGGAGATCGCCCCCCGGGAAAAATCCTTCGATATCCAGACGCTGCGGGACATGACGCTGGCCGACAACGAAGTGCTCCAGCGCATGCTGCTGGAGCTCTGGAAGAACCTGCGGGAAGAGCGCGGCGAGCTGGAAGAAACGGTCAGCGGCGCTGACTGGGAGGGCGTGGCGATGTCCGTGCATCGCCTCAAGGGGATTGCCTCGCTTGTCGATGCCATTGCCCTGGCGCGGGCCTGTGTCGATATGGACGCTTGCCTGCGGCTGAAGGCTGTCGAGCGGCTGCAGCCTGAGTGGCAGGCACTCAAGGCGGCGATCGACCAGGTCATGGCCGACATTGAACCGAGTCTGCAAGACCGGTCACTACTTTAGGACTTGTCCTATGGGGAACGCCGGCTGCCCCGGCTAAGGTGGCAGGCCATTGCGGATAACGACCGCTTCATCCTGCGGAGATCATCGATGCGTGCACTCAAGATCCTGGTTCTTGAAGACAACCCCTTTCAACTGATGGCACTGCACCAGATGCTCAATGCCAACGGTGTCTTCGATGTGCTGACGGCTGAAAGCGTCGAGAGTGCCCGGCAGTCCCTGGTCAATCGCGGACCGGTCGATATTGCCATCTGCGATCTCTCCCTGGAAGGCGGCGATGGCCTGCAACTGATCCGGCACCTGGCCGAAACCCGCGAGGCCCAGGCCCTGATAATCCTCAGCAGCCTCGACCAGGAGGTGCGTGAAGGCGCCGCGCACATGGCCCGACAGCAGGGACTGCATGTGCTGGGCTGCCTGCTGAAGCCGGCGTCGGCGGCGATCCTGGGTGAGTTGCTGGCGACCTACCAGCAACGCTTCGGTCGCCAGCGCCCCGGGCTGCCGCTGGCCCAGGTCTGTGAGTTGCTTTCGTTGCATGAACTGCAGGCGGGGGCCGGACCCCGGGCGATCCAGCAGTACTGCAGCGCCTACTTCCAACCCAAGGTAACGTGTGATGGTCGGGTGCAGGGCGTCGAGGCGCTGGCTCGCTGGCAGCATCCGGAACAGGGCATGCTGTTGCCGGCCACCTTCATGCCGGTGCTCGAGTATGCAGGGCTCTCGGAGGCCCTTGCCTGGCACATGCTCGAACAGGCCATCGGCCTGTCGGTCGAGGTGTACCTGGGTACGGACGAGTATTTGCCGGTGGCAGTGAATATTCCGGGGTTGATGGTCGAACAGGCGGATTTCGCCGAGCGCCTGAACGAGCTGCTGAGACGTTTCCACCTGCCCGCCGAATGGCTGACGCTGGAGGTGGTCGACAGCGGCGAATGCACCGCCGAGGCGGCCCAGGTCGAAGGCATGCTGCGTCTGCGGATGCTCGGTTGCCAGCTGTCGATCGGCGATTTCGGCGTTGCTGGCGCCGGCCTGCAGAAACTGCTCGAACTGCCGTTCTCGGAGTTGAAGATCGCCCCCCGCTTTGTCACCGGCATGGCCGAGGATTCGCGCAAGCGCTCGATCGTCGCGGGGATCCTGAACATGGCGAAGGGCATGAACCTGCGGGTGGTGGTCACCGGGATCGAAACCGACGAGGAATATCGGTTGATCCAGGAGTTGGGGGACCTGCTTGTCCAGGGGCGATTCGTTGCCGCGCCCATGAGCCGTGTCGAACTCTTGCCCTGGCTGAGCATGGCCGGTCGCGTGGCTGTCGCCGAGCGTGAGCGGCAGCCTGGCTGAGGGCGATCAGGACAGTCCGTGCTCCTGCAGGTAGAGAAACAGCGCGGCATCATTGGACAGGCCGAGCTTGCGCATGGCACTGACTTTCTGCGCGCTGACGGTCTGCTTGCTGCGACACAGGCGGGCCGCGATCTCGCCCACCGTACGGCCAGCCGCGAGGAGGCGGGTGACCTCCAGTTCCCGCGGTGACAGCTGTTCCTGGTCGCCCAGCCGATGGGTGCCGGTTTCCCCGGCCTGCGCCAGGGTCTGGCGCACCGATTGGGCGACGAACACCTTGCGTTGTCGCACATGGCGGATCGCCACGGGCAACTCGGCCGCGAGGCTGGCCTTGCTCAACAGGCCCATGACGCCCAGGTCCAGGATATAACGGAACAGACCGGCATTGTTGAGCATGGTGACCACCAGGATCGGCAGGTCCGGGTAGTGCCGGACCAGGGCCTCGATCATCTTCAAACCGTCATTCTGATCCGCCGTCGGCATCATGAAATCGGTGATCAGCACGTCGCACGGGCGCTCGCCCAGAAGATCGAAGAGCGCCTGCGGGGTGCTGGCCTCACCGACCACGCTCAAGCCGGGATCGCGCTCCAGTACGGCCCGCAAGCCAATCAGGAAAATCGGGTGGTCATCCGCCAGGGCGATTCGTAGCGGCGTGTGGGGGGATGAACTCAAGACAGGTCTCCGGTGGGCGCGACGGTGGTGCGGGCGAGAGCAGAGCAACAAACCAGATACTTCGTGTCATATCTGTAAGCAAAGCCGATGCAGCCTGTAGTAAAAGCCTTAAAAGCCATTGATCTGATTCTAGCCAGTGCGGCCCCCTGCTGTTTTTTCTCTGTCATCTTTCTCATTCATGCTCGATAGACGTCGAGCAGCTCGCAAGGCCCTGTCGGCCCAGCGAACTTTCTTCTCTGACTGGCGGTCATTGACTCCAGGTTCTCTTGTTTTCGACCTTTCGGGTTCAGACCTTTCGGGTTTTTGACTATTGAGTGGTGATCGAGATGGAAAGTATCAGCCTGTTGCTCAATGAGGCATTGAGTCCATATCCCGTTACCCTGACGCCATCGGGCGGCCATGGTGAGTGCGTGGTGAGTGTGAGAAGCGTTGCCGGCCTGCTTCTGGTGGAGCGTGAAGTGAATCAGGCGCAACTGACGGACAAGCGTCTGCTGACCGACGTGGTCGATGGCTTGCATCGTGATCTGCGAATCGCCGAGGGGCGCCTGGAGCCCTGTGTGATTGCCGCCCTGCGCAACGCCGCCGAGCACCGGGTGTTCCGCGCCGCCAGTCGTTAGCATTTTTTTTGGAACCTTCCTTCCCAAGAAGGTGTCAGATTTTATAACGGCAAGGGCAGGCATTGTGCTCCGGTGTTTGTGGCTTGTCGTACTGGTCTTTGTAGGCCACGTTTAACCCCGAGTCGTCTCCCCACTTCTCGGGGTTTCTTTTGCCCGGAATTCGTCATTGCTCCTCGGGCGCGAGGAAAAACTCCCTGGCATCCTCCAGGTACTTGTCCCGCTCCGGCGGCACCAGCCAGCGTGCATAGAGCTCCACCAGCGTCTGTCGGCGCAGCCCGCGCAGAATCTCGTTGATATGGGGAATCACCGCCCGGCCCTGGGGCGTGTTGGAGCAGGCGACACGGATGAACTGATAGTCGGCCGTGCCCTTGATGGGATAGAACAGCCATTCGTTATCGCCGATCTGTTGCTGCCGGGCCTGATAGCGGATTTCCGCCCAGTAGCCGAGCAGCGCCTTCAAGCGCCCCAGGCGTTGCATCTGCAGCAGGCTGCCCAGGGCATCGTTGCCGTAGTGCAGGACCAGATGTTGCGCATGGGTGTGATGCAGCACGTCATCGATCGGATGGCCGTAGCTGCGCTCGGCGACGACGCCCAGTTGCAGGCTGTTGCTGGCCAGCAGCGCGGCGAGGTCGACCCGGCCGTCGGACACAAAGGGTTCGATCAGGGCCTGGTCGGCTGGTCGAACCACCAGGCCGTTGCTGGTGGTGCCCATGCTGGGGATGGAAAAGAGCATTTTCTGCGCCCGCGCCGCGGTCCACAGCAGCGCCGGATCGCAAGTGAACGTCGACCCGCCGAGCATCTGCATGCCCCGCGCCCGGTTGACTCGCAGTACCGTGTGTTCGTACTCCGGCAGCGCCGCCATCAGCAGCGGCAGCATCTGGTCCACCGCCCCCTGGCCTTCTTTCGGACCGTCGAAGATGCTCAGGGGCGGCAGATCCCGCAGCAGCCAGGTCAAGGTTTCCCTGGCCTGCCCGGTTTGCGGCAGGACACACATCAGCGCGGCCAACAGCGGGAAACCAAGGTGTCGCCACAGGGCACTGGGAGTCATGAGCTGGATACCTTCCCGGGTTCAAGCCAGTCGTTGATACACTCGTCGACGCACTTATCAACAGCCACGCGGCGCTAGATGGCGCCGCTTTCACGCAGCCGTGCAACCTGTACCTTGTCATAACCGAGGCTGCCCAGCACCTCGCCATTGTGTTCGCCCAACTGCGGGCCGACCCATTCGCTGGAGCCAGGCGTCTGCGAGAGTTTCGGCACGATGCCGGGCATCTTGAAGTCCTTGCCGTCGGGCAGCTTGGCCTGCAGGAACATCTCCCGGGCGAGAAATTGCGGGTCGCTGAACATGTCCTCGGCGCTGTAGATGCGGCTGGCGGGGACATCGGCGCCGTTCAGGGCGGCGATCACCGCGTCCAGGGGCAGTGAGTTGACCCAGCGGTCAATCACCCCGTAGATCTCGTCACGCCGGCTGTCGCGCCCGTCATTGCTGGCCAGCAGCGGGTCGTTCGCCAGGTCTTCACGGCCGATGGCCTGCATGAAGCGCTTGAAGATCGCATCGCCATTGGCGCCGATCTGCACATGCCGGCCATCGGCCGTGGTGTGGATCGACGATGGCGTGATGCCCGGCATGATATTGCCGGTGCGTTCGCGGATGAAACCGAACACATCGAACTCCGGCACCATGCTTTCCATCATCGCGAAGATGGCTTCATACAGGGCGACATCCACCACCTGGCCTTCTCCGCCATTCACTTCGCGATGACGCAATGCCATCAGGGCACCGATCACGCCCCACAGCGCGGCAATCGAGTCGCCGATGGAGATCCCGGTGCGCACCGGCGGGCGGTCTTCGAAACCGGTGATGTAGCGCAGCCCGCCCATGGACTCGCCGACCGCGCCAAATCCCGGCTGGTCCTTCATCGGTCCGGTCTGGCCGAACCCGGACAGGCGCACCATCACCAGCCCGGGATTCAGCGCGTGCAGGGTTTCCCAGCCCAGGCCGAGCTTTTCCAGGACGCCGGGGCGAAAGTTCTCGATCAGGATGTCCGCTTCGCCGAGCAACTGCTTGAGGATCGCCAGGCCGTCCGGATGCTTCAGGTTCAGCGTCAGGGATTTCTTGTTGCGCGCCTGGACAAACCACCACAGCGAGGTGCCTTCGTACAGCTTGCGCCATTTGCGCAGCGGGTCGCCGCCGTCCGGCGATTCGACCTTGATCACCTCGGCGCCGAATTCGGCGCAGATCCGCGAGGCGAAAGGGCCGGCGATCAGGGTTCCGAGCTCGATGACTTTCAGGCCGGAGAGAGGTTTGGCGGTGAACGGCATGGGCGATCCTGTAGGACAAGACGAGGGCAGTAGAGCCTTTTAACATGGCGCGCGCCATCTTCATAACCATCAGCAGTCGTTGATTGACCTGCGTATCGGTTAGACTTGGCGCCTTTCCTCGTCTCTAGAAGCCCCGTTCATGGCCCAGCCGTCCACGACCTACAAGTTCGAACTCAACCTCACCGACCTGGATCGCAGCGTCTACGAAAGCGTCAAGCAGACCATTGCCCGCCATCCTTCGGAAACCGAAGAGCGGATGACCGTGCGTTTGCTGGCCTACGCCCTCTGGTACAACGAACTGCTGGCTTTTGGTCGTGGTCTGTCGGAGGTGGACGAGCCTGCGCTGTGGGAAAAAAGCCTGGATGATCGCGTCCTGCACTGGATCGAAGTCGGCCAGCCGGATGCCGATCGCCTGACCTGGTGCTCGCGTCGTACCGAGCGTACCAGCCTGCTGGCCTACGGCAGCCTGCGCGTCTGGGAAACCAAGGTGGTCCCGGCGGTGAAGAACCTGAAGAACGTCAATATCGCGGCGGTTCCGCAGGAAGTCCTGGAAACCCTCGCCAAGGACATGCCGCGCGTCATCAAGTGGGATGTGATGATCAGCGAAGGCACGATCTTCGTCACCGATGATCGCGGCCAGCATGAAGTCCAGCTCGAATGGCTGATGGGCGAGCGCGGTTAACCGCGTCGCCACCGTTTCCACTCCTGTGTATTGAAGAGAAATTCCGCCAACGCCATGCGTATCGAACCCCGTCCATTGCCCGCCACCCTGCCTTTTCTCGGCGACCTGCCGCCACTGCTGACCCGCCTGTACGCGGCGCGGGGTGTCGAATCGGCAGCCGAACTGGATAAAAGCCTGGCGCGCCTGATTCCCTTCCAGCAACTCAAGGGGATCGACGCCGCGGTGGACCTGCTGGTGGTGGCACTGGAGCAGCGCCAGCGGATCCTGATCGTCGGCGACTTCGACGCCGATGGCGCGACCGCCAGTACCGTGGGCCTGCTGGGCTTGCGCCTGCTGGGCGCGGCGCATGTCGATTACCTGGTACCGAACCGTTTCGAGTACGGCTACGGCCTGACCCCGGAAATCGTTGCCGTGGCGTTGCAGCGCGAGCCGCAATTGCTGATCACCGTCGACAACGGCATCTCCAGTATCGAAGGTGTGCTGGCGGCCAAGGCGGCCGGCCTGAAGGTGCTGGTGACCGATCACCACTTGCCGGGCAACGAACTGCCGGCGGCCGATGCCATCGTCAATCCGAACCAGCCCGGTTGCGAGTTCCCGAGCAAGGCGCTGGCCGGGGTCGGGGTGATCTTCTATGTGCTGATGGCCCTGCGCGCGCGCCTGCGCAGCCTGGGCCGCTATGAAAACCGGCCGCAGCCGAATATCGGCGAACTGCTCGACCTGGTGGCGTTGGGCAGCGTGGCCGACGTGGTGCCCCTGGACGCCAACAACCGGATCCTGGTGCACCAGGGCCTGGAACGCATTCGTGCCGGCCGGGCCCGGCCGGGGCTCAAGGCGATCCTCGAAGTGGCCAAGCGCGATCACTCGCGCCTGACCTCCACCGACCTCGGCTTTATCCTCGGACCACGCCTGAACGCGGCGGGGCGCCTGGACGACATGAGCCTGGGCATCGAGTGCCTGCTTGCCGAGGACCCGGTATTGGCGCTGGAAATGGCCACCCAGCTGGATGAAATGAACAAGGACCGCAAGTCCATCGAGCAGGGCATGCAGCGCGAAGCCCTGGCCCAGCTCAAGGACTTGCCGGTGGAGTCGATGCCGTTCGGCCTGTGCCTGTTCGATCCGGACTGGCACCAGGGGGTGATCGGTATTCTCGCCTCGCGGATGAAGGAGCGTTATCACCGCCCGACCATCGCCTTCGCCGATGCCGGCGACGGCATGCTCAAGGGTTCCGGTCGTTCGGTCGCCGGGTTCCACATTCGCGATGCCCTGAGCGTGGTGGCGGCGCAGCACCCGGACCTGATGGGCAAGTACGGTGGCCACGCCATGGCCGCCGGCCTGAGCCTGCCGCAGGAAAACTTCCCGCTGTTCGCCGAAGCCTTCGATGCCGAAGTGCGTCGTCAGCTCAGCGAGGAAGACCTGACCGGACGCTTGCAGACCGACGGTACGCTGGCCCTGGAAGAGTTCAACCTGGAACTGGCGCGGGCCCTGCGCAACGCCGGCCCCTGGGGCCAGCATTTCCCCGAACCGTTGTTCCACGGGGTATTCCAGCTGGTGGAAAAGCGCATCGTCGGCGAGCGGCATCTGAAGGTGGTGCTGAAAAGCGAGTGTGGCTCGGTGAAGCTCGATGGCATTGCCTTTGGCATCGACCCGGAAATCTGGGCAAACGCACGGGTCGACTGGGTCGAGCTGGCCTACAAGCTCGATCTCAACGAGTTCCGTGGCAAGGAAAGCGTGCAACTGATGATTGCCCACATCGAACCGCGCTGAGCTTTAAATCGGCTGAACCCTCCGGCGTCCGTCATTGTCGACTAGGCTCTAAGCACTGTCTGAATGGTCTTGTGACGTTGTCTTCCTTATCCATCCGCCGGGGGGCGGACGTCCACCTTTTCCTGTCACTCGTCGACGTTCTCACAGAACCCTGGAGCCAGCCCACTTGATTTGAGAGGTGCCCCATGAGTCTGCTGCTTGAACCCTATACCCTTCGCCAATTGACCCTGCTGAACCGCATCGCGGTCTCGCCGATGTGCCAGTACTCCAGCGTCGATGGCCTGGCCAATGACTGGCATCTGGTCCACCTCGGCAGCCGGGCGGTCGGCGGCGCCGGACTGATCTTTACCGAAGCCACCGCGGTGACCGCCGATGGCCGCATCACCGCCCAGGACCTGGGCTTGTGGAATGACGAACAGATCGAACCGCTGCAGCGCATTACCCGCTTTGTCACGGCCCAGGGCGCCGTCGCCGGGATCCAGCTGGCCCATGCCGGGCGCAAGGCCAGCACCCATCGACCCTGGCTCGGCAAGCATGGCAGCGTCAAGCCCGAGGATGGCGGCTGGACGCCGGTCGGACCGTCGCCGATTGCCTTCGACCCGCAGCACACGCCACCGCTACAACTGGATGAGGGGCAGATCGCCGAGGTGATCGAGGCATTTGTCGCGGCGGCCAAGCGCGCCCTGGTCGCCGGCTTCAAGGTGGTCGAGGTGCATGCCGCCCACGGTTATCTGCTGCACCAGTTCCTCTCGCCCCTGAGCAATCAGCGGCGTGACCAGTACGGCGGCTCGTTCGAAAACCGTATTCGCCTGGTCCTGCAGGTCACCGAAGCTGTGCGGGCGGTCTGGCCCGAGGAGTTGCCGTTGTTCGTGCGCGTCTCGGCCACCGACTGGGTGGAAGACGGCTGGAACCCGGATGAAACCGTGGAACTGGCACGGCGCCTGAAAGACCTTGGCGTCGACCTGATCGATGTGTCCTCGGGTGGCACCGCCGCCAACGCGGAAATCCCCACCGGCCCCGGCTACCAGACCCGATTCGCCGAGCGCGTGCGCAAGGAATCCGGCATCGCCACCGGCACCGTCGGGCTGATCACCGAGCCGGCCCAGGCCGAACATATCCTGCGTACCTGCCAGGCCGACATCATTCTCCTGGCCCGCGAGCTGTTGCGCGATCCATATTGGCCGTTGCATGCCGACGATGACCTGGGCGGTCGCAAGGCGATCTGGCCGGCGCAATACCAGCGCGCCACCCATCGCGACCAGCCGATCCACGAGTCGGATCTGCGTGAGTGAGAGGGGGATGCGCCCTGCGTGAAAACACCGAGACCCGCCGACAAGGCGGGTTCTCTATGGATTGCAGGATTTTCCCTCTGCAAATTCCGAAATGATCTTAGCAGGCTACGGATTCTTCCTACCCTTAGGCTATGTCTGAGACGGTCTGTCCAGACGGTTCCTGTGCAGTCACAGAAGGAAGTCGTCCATGTCAAAGGAACGAAGCATTCTTGGATTCATGCTGTTTCTCTGGGCATTCAGGACACCACCTCGCGCCAGGGTGCGCAGGCTCAGCGATGACGAACGGCAGTTGGTGGAGCATTACCGAAGCTTGTCGGCAGAGGATCGCAATGCGTTGCACTGCCTGTTGAATGCGATGGGGAGTGTTTCGCGGTTTTGAGCCCCGCCCGAATCCCGGGCGGGGCCAGGCAGTGCCTTATCCCAATTCCCCCACCGCTCGCCAGGCTTCGTCTATCGCCGCGTGGGCATACGCGCTCCATGCCGCATCCGAGTTGGCGATGCTGACCCGGCCCACCGGCTTGCGCGCCAGCTTCATCAGTTTTTCGCTTTCGTCGGCATCGTCGAACAGGCTGTTGGAAAAGTACGCGTAGCCGTGGGACCAGCGGTTGACGGTGATCGCCAGGATATCGGTTTCATGATTGAAGCCGCCCGGACCGAGCATGCGTTGCAACTGGTCGCGCAATTGCGCCTCCAGTTGCTCGAAGGTCTGGCCGTAGAGCTTGCCGCGTCCGGCCCGTGCCTGGTCGCGGGCGTTCATGCCGCTGTTCGGGCTGGTCGGCACGTAGACCATGTGCAGGCCGATCGGCTGGCTCGGGTCCCGCGGATGCTCGTAGCCGCCCATGCTCACCGGATAGTCGAGCTTGATCCGGCTGTAGGGCTGGGTGGCCGCGTAGATTTCGTGCACGCCGAGTTTCTGGAACGACTGCCAGTTGCGGATCACCACCTTGGTGTACACCAGCGGGAATTTCACGTTCTGGCTCAGGGCATGGGCCTGGGGCGCCGGCAGGTCGCGCAGCAGGTAGGGGATCATCATGTTGTAGCAGGCCAGGATGCAGTGCTTGCCGCGTACTTGGCTCAACTGGCCGCCACGGCTGTAGCCGATGTTCACACCCTTGCCGACATTTCGCACGCTGACCACGGTGCTGTTCAGGCGCAGTTGCACCGGGGCCTTCGGCTGGTCGAGGCGGGCGTAGTCGAACGGTGCCAGCACGATGTCGTCCATGGTGTGTCCCGGCGCCACCGAGGGAATCAGGCTGCGCACCAGCAGGCGCGCCAGGGACGCGTTGCCGTCCGGGAAATGGTAGATGTACGGCTCTTCCATTTCCGCCCTGGATTCTTCGCTGATGGGCTCCAGATTCATCGCGCCGAAGCCGGGGAAACCGACGTTGTAGGCGTCGAACGCCGCCACCGCGTCGATGCTCAGGGCCGAGAAGTCATTGGTGCGGCTCTGGAAGTATTTCACCGCGTTTTCCGACAGGCCGACGTCCTTGAGCAGGAAGTCGCGGTAGCTGGTGGCGGCCAGGTGCTCGGCCTTCTCCGCGGCGCTCTTGCCTGGCAGGTAGTCACGGGGCGACTGGTGCAGTTCGATCAGCGCCTGGCGATCCGCTTCGGGCAGCGGGAAATCGTTGATGAAGTCGCGGATAGGGCGGGCATTCAGTTGTTCCGGAGCGATATCGTCGGCGACCATCGGTGTCGGGTCGCCGCTCACCAGTTTGTCCTCGCCGAAATTCTCCTTGTCGAAGAACACCCCGCGGGACAGGCCCAGGCCCGGATAGAACGGCCGGTCGAAGGCGGTTTCGAAGCGCTTGATATCGACCCCGAGCTTCTTCAGCAGGCCGTTGACCTGCTTGCTGTACAGATGGTTCGGCGACTGGAAGGCTTCGCTGCCGCCGTAGCCGAGGATCATGCGGCCCCCGGCGGAGAATTCGTTGCGCTTGGCGTGACCGCCGAAGTCGTCGTGGTTTTCCAGGATCAGGATACGTGCCTTGGGGTGCTTCTCCCGGTAGAACCATGCCGCCGACAAACCGCTCAGGCCACCGCCGACCACCACCAGGTCGTACTCTGCGGCAATGGGCAGGTGCGCGGTGTCGAAGACCTTTTTCTCCCAGCCCATCTGGTGGGCGACCTCGAAGGAGCCGACGTGGCTGCCCCGCAGGCCGGTCAGGGCCGGTGGGTAATAACGTCCGTCGGGCGCGGCCTGGAGCAGTTGCAGCGGGGTCATGCCGGCGGCGATGGTGATGGCGACGCCGTTGAGGAAGTCGCGGCGGGTGATATCCATGATAGATCCTTGTTTTTTATTGTTGGAACGACCCGGGCAGCCAGTGCACCGCCCGGGCGCCTGCCGTTACCGGCTGATTTTCCAGGCGTCGCCGGCTGGTGCGGTGCCGCGGTCGTAGGGCTTGCCCAGCCACATGTAGAGCAGGCCCAGGCCGATGACGATGGCGGTGCTCAGGACCATGGCGTAGTTGATGTACCAGGCCGCATCCGGCGTACGGGGCCAGGCCATGTTGACGATGGCGCCGACGCCATAGACCAGCGCGCCGATATTCACCGGCAGGCCCCAGGCCCCCAGGGTGAACTTGCCGCTGGGTTTCCAGCCGCGGGCGCGGGCGAACAGGGCGGCAAGCACTATCATCTGGAAGGCCAGGTAGATGCCGATGGCCGCGAAGCTGACGATGGTCGCCACCGCGTCCTGCAGGAAGAAGCCGAGGGCGATGATCAGCGCCGGCAGGACCCCGGAGACGAACAAGGCCGCCACGGGCACCTGGGTGGTCGGTGAAATTCGCTTCAGCAGGTTGCTGCCGATGACCATTTCATCGCGGGCATAGGAGTACAGCAGGCGGCTGGCGGCGGCCTGCAGGCTGATGACGCAGGAGATGAAGGAAATCATCACCACGCCCATCACCACTTTCGAGCCGACGCTGCCGAAGGCATTGTTGAGGATGGTGGTGACCGGGTCCTTGTCGGTGCCGTTGATCACCGCCTGCATGTCCGGTACGGCGAGGATCAGCGCCAGGCAGGCGAACATCGCCGCGATACCGCCGATGTAGATGGTCATGCGCATGGCCACCGGGATCTGTTTGCTCGGGTTCGGGGTTTCCTCGGCCACGTCGCCGCAGGCTTCGAAGCCGTAGTAGAGGAACATGCCCGCCAGCGATGCGGTGAGGAATGCCGGCAGGTAGGAGCCGTCGACCCGGATATCGAACGTATTGAACAGTACGCTGATGGGCTGGTGGCGTTCGAACACCAGCAGGTACACGCCGACGATCACCGCGCCGACCAGTTCGCAGAGAAAACCGAACATGGCGATGCGTGCCAGGACCTTGGTGCCGCTGAGGTTGACCAGGGTGGCGAACAGCGTCAGGACCAGGGCGATGACGATATTGGTGTTGTTGCTCGGCTCGAAACCGAGCATGGCCGCGAGGTAAGGACCGGCACCGACCGCGACGGCGGCGATGGTCACGCACAGGGCGATGGAGTAGATCCAGCCGACCATCCACGCCCAGCGTTTACCCACCAGGCGCCGGGCCCAGGGATAGACACCCCCGGAGATCGGGAACTGCGAAACCACTTCGCCGAAGATCAGGCAGACCAGCAGTTGCCCGCAGCCGACCAGCAGGTAGGCCCAGAACATCGGCGGGCCGCCGGCGGCCAGGCACAGGCCGAACAGGGTGTAGACGCCGACCACCGGCGAGAGGTAGGTAAAGCCCAGGGCGAAGTTTTCCCACAGGCTCATGCTGCGGTTGAAGTTCGAGGTGTAGCCCAGTTTGCGCAGCTGTTCGGCATCGCTGTCGGCATCTGCGCCGAGGTGGGGTTGTGCACTCATGGCGGTGTGGCTCCAGAAAATCGGCAGATTTCGGATGTCCGAAACCGTGGCCGGGCCATGACGGCCCGTCCCGGTTCGGTATTTTTGTAGTGGAGTTGTGCTTAGTGCTTGAACATCACATGGCGTACGGTGGTGTAGTCCTCCAGGCCGTACATGGACATGTCCTTGCCATAGCCGGACAGCTTCTGACCGCCGTGGGGCATCTCGCTGACCAGCATGAAGTGGGTGTTGACCCAGGTGCAGCCGTATTGCAGGCGGGCCGCCAGGCGGTGGGCGCGACCGACATCGGCGGTCCACACCGACGACGCCAGGCCATAGTCCGAATCGTTGGCCCAGCCCAGTACCTGGGCCTCGTCGTTGAAGCGAGTCACCGAAACCACCGGGCCGAACACTTCGCGGCGGACGATCTCGTCGTCCTGCTGGGCATCGGCCAGCACCGTCGGTTCGAAGAAGAAACCGTTACCTTCCACGGCCTTGCCGCCGGTCACCAGGCGGATATGCGATTGCGCCACGGCGCGCTCGACAAAGCCGGCGACACGATCACGGTGCTGGGCGGTGATCAGTGGGCCCAGCTCGGTGGAAGGATCATCCTGCAGGCCGTACTTGATGGTGCTCACGGCCGCGCCGAGTTTCTCGACGAACTTCTCGTAGATGCCGGCCTGGGCGTATACGCGGCAGGCCGCGGTGCAATCCTGGCCGGCGTTGTAGAAACCGAAGGTGCGGATGCCTTCCACGGCGGCGTCGATATCGGCGTCGTCGAAGATGATCACCGGGGCCTTGCCGCCCAGTTCCATGTGCATGCGCTTGACGCTGTCGGCGGTGCTGGAAATGATGTTCGAGCCGGTGGCAATGGAGCCGGTCAGCGACACCATCCGCACTTTCGGATGGGTCACCAGCGGGCTGCCGACGGTCGGGCCGCGCCCGAACACCAGGTTGAGCACGCCGGCGGGGAATATCTCCGCCGCCAGTTCGGCCAGGCGCAACGCGGTCAGCGGGGTCTGCTCCGACGGCTTGAGCACCACGGTGTTGCCGGCGGCCAGGGCCGGGGCGATTTTCCAGGCGACCATCATCAGCGGATAGTTCCACGGCGCGATGGAGGCGATCACGCCCACCGGGTCGCGGCGGATCATCGAGGTGTGCCCCGGCAGGTATTCGCCGCCGGCCGAACCGTTCATGCAGCGGCTGGCGCCGGCGAAGAAACGGAACACATCGGCAATCGCCGGGATTTCATCGTTGAGCGCCGCGCTCAGCGGCTTGCCGCAGTTGTCCGATTCCAGCCTGGCCAGTTCCGCGCCGTGGGCCTCGATGGCATCGGCGAGCTTGAGCAGCAACAGCGAGCGGTCTTTCGGCGCGGTCTGCGACCAGCTGTCGAAAGCGGCATCGGCGGCACGCACGGCGGCGTCGACCTGGGCTTCGCTGGCTTCGTTGATTTCCACCAGCACACGGCCAAGGGCCGGATTGAACACGGGTTGCGCAGGGCCTTCGCCAGCGACGAGTTGACCGTTGATCAGCAGTTTGGTTTGCATGGTTATGTCCTCATGACTCAATCGGGTTGTCCGGCGGCCGCCTGTCCCTTGTGGGAGCGGGCTCGGGCGGCCACTTGTTGAAAGGGTTATTTACCGCCACTGCCGGCCACGCTTTCACCGCCGCGGGTCAGGTAGTAGGCGCCGAGGATCGGCAGCATGGTGACCATCATCACCAGCATGGCGACCACGTTGGTGACCGGTACGTCCCGCGGTCGGCTGAGCTGGTTGAGCAGCCAGATCGGCAGGGTGCGTTCATGCCCGGCGGTAAAGGTGGTGACAATGATCTCGTCGAACGACAGGGCGAACGCCAGCATGCCGCCGGCCAGCAGCGCCGAGCCGAGGTTCGGCAGGACGATGTAGCGGAAGGTCTGCCAGCCATCGGCACCGAGGTCCATCGAGGCTTCGATCAGGCTGTGGGAGGTGCGCCGCAGCCGGGCGATGACGTTGTTGTAGACGATCACCACGCAGAAGGTCGCGTGGCCGACGATGATGGTGAACATCCCCGGCTCGATCCCCAGCGTCTTGAAGGTCGCCAGCAAGGCGATCCCGGTGATGATCCCCGGCAGGGCAATCGGCAGGATCAGCATCAGCGAAATGCCCTGCTTGCCGAAGAAGTCGCGGCGATACAGCGCGGCCGAGGCCAGGGTGCCGAGTACCATGGCGATCAGGGTGGCGATGGCGGCGATCTGCAACGACAGCTTGATCGCTTCCAGCACGTCCGGACGGGCGAAGGCCACGCTGAACCACTTCAGGGTGAAGCCCTGGGGCGGGAAGCTGAAGGCCGCGTCCTCGGTGTTGAAGGCGTACATGAAGATGATCAGGATCGGGAAGTGCAGGAACACCAGCCCGCCCCACGCGGCGATACGCAGGCCCAGGGAAGCCCGCCCTTGGGATGAAGAGTCAGAGTGCATCGAAGGCCCCCAGGCGTTTGACGATGGACAGGTAGACGGCGATCAGCACGATCGGCACCAGGGTGAAGGCGGCTGCCATCGGCATGTTGCCGATGGCCCCCTGCTGGGCGTAGACCATGCTGCCGACGAAGTAGCCGGGCGGACCGATCAATTGCGGCACAATAAAGTCGCCCAGGGTCAGCGAGAAGGTGAAGATGGAGCCGGCGGCAATGCCCGGGATCGACAGCGGCAGGATCACCTGCATGAAGGTCTGGCGCGGCTTCGCCCCGAGGTCGGCGGAGGCTTGCAGCAGGGACGGCGGCAGGCGCTCCAGGGACGCCTGGATCGGCAGGATCATGAACGGCAGCCAGATATAGACGAACACCATGAAGCGGCCCAGGTGCGAGGTCGACAGGGTGCTGCCGCCGACCCCGGGGATACCCAGGACGAATTGCAGCAGCGGTTCCAGTCCCAGGTGCTGGACGAACCACTGGGCGACGCCGCCCTTGGCCAGCAGCAGGGTCCAGGCATAGGCCTTGACGATGTAGCTGGCCCACATCGGCATCATCACCGCGATGTAGAAGAACGCCTTGGTCTTGCCGGTGGTGTAGCGCGCCATGTAGTAGGCGATGGGAAAGGCGACGATCCCGGAGGCGATCGACACCACCACCGCCATGCTCAGGGTGCGCACGATGATGTCGAAGTTCGACGGGTTGAACAGCGCGGCGAAGTTCGCCAGGGTCAGGTCCGGAGTGACCGCCATGGTGAAATCGTCGAAGGTGTAGAAGCCTTGCCAGAGCAGGGTCAGCAGCGAGCCGAGATAGATCGCGCCGAACCAGATCAGTGGCGGCACAAGCAGCAGCGCCAGGTAGAAGTTGGGACGGCGGTAGAGCAGGTTGGAGAACCGTCGCATCAGCGACGGGCTTGCCGTCGTGGGTGTCAGGGCCAGAGTGCTCATGTCACACCTCGCTCGCCAGCACGGTCATGGCTTCCCGCGCCCAGCGCGCGGTGATGCGCTGGCCGGTCTGGTGCTGGGCGCTGGTGTCCAGCCACTGGGTGTTGGCCTGGCTGATATTCAGGGTCTGGCCGTTCTCCAGCTTCAGCTCATAGCGGGTGGCGCTGCCCTGGTACTGGATATCGTGCAGCAGGCCGCTGACTTCGACTTCGTGGCCTTGTGCCGGGCCTTCGGCGAAACGCACATGTTCCGGGCGGATCGAGAAGGGCAGGTCGCTGCCGCTCAACTGCCTGGCCAACTCGCCACGAATCACGTTGGAGGTGCCGACGAATTCGGCGACGAAGGTGGTGGCCGGTTTCATGTAGAGGTTGCGTGGGGTGTCGACCTGCTCGATGCGGCCCTTGTTGAACACCGCGACGCGGTCGGACATCGACAGCGCTTCGGTCTGGTCATGGGTGACGAAGATAAAGGTGATGCCCAACTGGCGTTGCAACTTCTTCAGTTCGCCCTGCATCTGCTCGCGCAGCTTGAGGTCCAGGGCGCCGAGGGGCTCGTCGAGCAGCAGCACCCGTGGGCGATTGACCAGGGCACGGGCCAGGGCCACGCGCTGGCGCTGGCCGCCGGACAACTGCACCGGCTTGCGCTCGCCATAGCCGCCGAGGGCGACCATGCCCAGGGCTTCTTCAGCGCGCGCCAGGCGTTCGCTCTTGCCGACGCCCTTGACTTTCAGGCCGTAGGCGACGTTGTCGCGCACGTTCATATGGGGGAACAGCGCGTAATCCTGGAACACGGTGTTCACGTCACGCTGGTAGGGCGGCAGCCCGGCGGCTTCTTCGCCGTGGATGCGGATCGAACCGGCGCTGGGTTGTTCGAAGCCGGCGATCAGGCGCAGGCAGGTGGTCTTGCCCGAGCCGGAAGGGCCGAGCATGGAAAAGAACTCGCCGTCCTGGATATCGATGGAAACCCGGTCAACGGCTTTCACTTCGCCGAACTGACGGGAAACGTGGGTGAACTGGACTGCAAGCGTCATGATGCGGTGCTCCAAAAAGGCGAGGGCCGTTGCAGCGGCCTGGCCTGGACTTCTGAAAAATCTGAAACGGTGAACAGCGATCTGGCTGGCACTGCGCTGTCTGTTCGGACGCGGCAAGGCTCACGGGCCTCATCGCTGGCAAGCCAGCTCCTACAGGGGTTGTGTCGTACGCAAGCTCGTTGTGCGACACGGACTCCTTGTAGGAGCCGGCTTGCTGGCGATGGCGTCCGGATGGGCGATGCAAGGCTCATGGGCCTCATCGCTGGCAAGCCAGCTCCTACAGGGGTTGTGTCGTACGCAAGTTCGTTGTGCGACACAGATCCCTCGTAGGAGCCGGCTTGCCGGCGATGGCGTCCGGATGGACGCTGCAAGGCTGATGGGCCTCATCGCTGGCAAGCCAGCTCCTACAGGGGGTGTGTCGTACGCAAGCTCGTTGTGCGACACAGATCCCTTGTAGGAGCCGGCTTGCCGGCGATGGCGTCCGGATGGACGCTGCAAGGCTCACGGGCCTCATCGCTGGCAAGCCAGCTCCTACAGGGGTTGTGTCGTACTCAAACCCGGTATTCGACACAGATCCCTTGTAGGAGCCGGCTTGCTGGCGATGGCGTCCGGATGGGCGATGCAAGGCTCATGGGCCTCATCGCTGGCAAGCCAGCTCCCAGGGGTTTAGCGACCGCCCATGATCGCAATGTAGTCCTGGGTCCAGCGGCTGTACGGCACGAACTTGCCGCCCTCGGCCTGCGGGGTTTTCCAGAAGGCGATCTTGTCGAAGGAGTCGAAGCCGTTGGTCTTGCAGCCTTCGGCGCCGAGCAACTCGCTACCCTTGCACGCCGCGGGAACCGCCGGCAGGGAACCGAACCAGGCCGCTACGTCACCCTGGACCTTGGGTTGCAGCGACCAGTCCATCCACTTGTAGGCGCAGTTGGGGTGCTTGGCATCGGCATGCAACATGGTGGTGTCGGCCCAACCGGTGACGCCTTCCTTCGGAATGGTCGAGGCCACCGGCTGCTTGTCGGCCTGCAGGCCGTTGACCATGTAGCCCCAGGAGCTGGAGGCGGCGACGCCTTCGTTCTTGAAGTCACTCATCTGCACGGTCGCGTCGTGCCAGTAGCGATGGATCAGCGGCTGCTGCGCGCGCAACAGGTCGAGGACCGCCTTGTACTGGGTCTCGGTCAGTTCATAGGGGTTCTGGATCCCCAGTTCCGGCTTGGCGGACTTGAGGTACAGCGCCGCGTCGGCGATATAGATCGGGCCGTCATAGGCCTGTACGCGGCCCTTGTTCGGCTTGCCGTCCGGCAGGTTCTGCGCGTCGAAGATCACCGCCCAGCTGGTCGGGGCCTGCTTGAACACGCTGGTGTTGTACATCAGCACGTTCGGGCCCCACTGGTAGGGAGTGCCGTAGGTCTGCTTGTTGACCACGTACCACGGCGCATCCTTGAGGCGCGGGTCGAGGTTCTTCCAGTTCGGGATCAACTCGGGGTTGATCGGTTGCACCCGCTTGCCGACGATCAGGCGCAGCGACGCGTCGCCCGAAGCGGTGACCAGGTCGTAGCCGCCCTTGGCCATCAGGCTGACCATCTCATCGGAGGTGGCGGCGGTCTTCACACTGACCTTGCAGCCGGTTTCCTTTTCGAAACCGGTGACCCAGTCATAGGCCTTGTCGCTTTCACCCCGTTCGATATAGCCTGGCCAGGCGACGATATCGAGTTGGCCTTCGCCGGCACCGACAGCTTTCAGCGGTTCGGCGGCCTGGAGACTGGCGCTGGCCAGCAAGGCGGTGGTGAGTGCACTGAGCAGTGCGGTCTTGTGCGCGAACATGGGGTTTCCCTCTACTTTAATTATGGTCGGGGCAGTCGAACGGGTATTACATGCCGGTTGTGGCTTCTTGTTAGCGTAGTGCGTGTTACAGATGCTGGCCGTGGCGCGCCATGATATGGCGCACCACGCTGTAGTCCTGGAGCGAATCGCTGGACAGGTCCTTGCCGTAGCCGGAGCGTTTCAGGCCGCCGTGGGGCATTTCGCTGACCAGCATGAAATGGCTGTTGATCCAGGTGCAGCCGTACTGCAGGCGCGAGGCGACCTGCATCGCTTTATCCAGGTTCTGGGTCCAGACCGACGAGGCCAGGCCGTATTCCGAATCGTTGGCCCAGTCCACCGCCTGGCTCAGTTCGTCGAAGCGGGTCACGGTGACCACCGGTCCGAAGACTTCGCGCTGGACGATCTCGTCGCTCTGCCGGCAGCCGGCGAGCAGGGTGGGCTGGTAATAGAAGCCGGCGCCGGAGTGCACGGCGGCACCGGTGACGCGCTCGATGTGCGGCTGGCCGAGGGCCCGCTCGACGAAACTGGCGACGCGGTCGCGCTGGCGGGTACTGATCAGCGGGCCGATCTCGTTGTCGGCGTCGCGTTTACCGGCAAAGCGCAGGCTGCTGACGGCAGCGCCGAGTTCGGCCACCAATTTGTCGTGGATCCCGGCCTGGGCGTAGATCCGGCAGGCGGCGGTGCAGTCCTGGCCGGCGTTGTAGTAACCGTAGTTGCGCACGCCTTCGACCACGGCCTGGATATCCGCGTCGTCGCAGACGATCACCGGGGCCTTGCCACCCAGTTCCAGGTGGGTGCGCTTCACGCTTTTCGCGGCGGCCTGGAGGATCTTCTGGCCGGTGACGATATCGCCGGTCAGCGACACCATGCGCACCTTCGGATGGCTGACCAGATGGCTGCCGACCCCTTCGCCGCCACCGCAGACGATATTGATCACGCCCGCCGGCAACAGCTCGGCCAGCGCCGGGGCGAGGGCCAGGATCGACAGCGGCGTGTGTTCGGAGGGCTTGAAGACCAGGGTGTTGCCGGCGGCCAGGGCCGGGGCGATTTTCCATGCGGCCATCATGATCGGGTAGTTCCACGGCGCGATGGAGGCGACCACGCCAATCGGGTCGCGGCGGACCATGCTGGTATAGCCCGGCAGGTACTCGCCGGACAGTTGCCCGGTCTGGCAGCGCACGGCCCCGGCGAAGAAACGGAACACGTCGACGGTCGCGCTGAGGTCATCCTGGCGGGCCAGGTGCAGCGGCTTGCCGCAGTTCAGCGATTCCAGGCGAGCCAGCAGGTCGGCGTTTTTCTCCACCGCGTCGGCGATGGCCAGGAGGATGTTCGAGCGTTGCTGCGGCGTGGTGCGCGACCAGCCGGCAAAGGCCCGGTGGGCGGCGAGGATGGCGCTTTCGACCTGTTCGGTGCTGGCTTCGGCGATATGCGTGAGCACCTCGCCGGTGGCCGGGTTGAGGATCGGTTCCACGAAACCAAGGCCGGCAACGAGTTCACCGTCGATCAGCAGCGAGGTGAACAGCGGGGTCGGGTGCGCGCCAGCCATTTTGCGAGTTCTCTTTTCTTGTGTGGCCATTGGAGCTTCCCTTGCAGCTGGAGTCCGGCCTTTCTCTATATGGATGGCAAGAGACTAGAGGCCGGACGAGAGGTCGACAAATACTAAATACTGAAAGCAGCGTTCGATTAAATAGATGGCTTGCGCCCGCCATGGGGTTGTTCGCGGGCGACGGTCAGGAACGGGTCCACCAGGGTCGGTCGCGCGGTGCCGCGGCGCCAGGCCAGGCCGACGTCCAGGGTCTGGCTCAGGTCGGCGAGGGAGCGGGCTTCGATGATGTCACCCTCCAGGGACCAGGGTCGGTAGGTCATGTCCGGCTGGATCGACAGGCCCAGGCCGGCGGCCACCAGACTGCGCACCGCTTCGGTGGAAGCGGTGCGCAGGCTGATCCGTGGCTGCAGGCCGGCACCGCGCCACATGCGCTGGGCATTGCGGTCCATCTCGTCGACGTTGAGCTGGATCAGCGGTTCGCGGGCGACATCGGCGAGGTTGATGCTGTCGTGTTCCAGCAAGGGATGCTGGGCCGGCAGCCAGAGACGGTGCGGCGAATGGGTGAGAACCTCGGTCTGCAGGGCATGGCGGTCTTCCAGGTTGGAGAGGATCAGCACGCCGACGTCGATTTCACCGCTGACCAGCAAGTGCTCGATATACGGCCGTTCGTCTTCCATCACGCGGATTTCCACATTGGGGTAGGCACGCTGGAAGCGGGTCAGCAGGTCGGCCAGGTAGTAACCGGCCACCAGGCTGGTCACGCCGACGGTCAATTGCCCGGCGACCTGGTCGGTGCTCTGTTGCAGGCTGCGCTTGGCATTGTCGACCGTGGCCAGGATCAGGTGCGCCTGGCGCAGGAACTGGTGGCCCTGGTGGGTCAGGGTCATGCCCTTGGCGTGACGGTTGAACAGGCTGACGCCGATTTCCTGCTCAAGCTGCTGGATCGCCAGGGTCAGGGTCGACTGGGAAATGAACACCGCCTGGGCGGCGGCCGAGATCGAGCCGGTCTCGGCCACGGCGATAAAGTGTCGGATCTGACGCAGGGTCATCATGGGAGAAATACCCTTGCCGGTTATTTCGGCGAGTTGTTTTTATGGATGCACACCAGTGTATATCTTTTTAATCGATGGCTTGATCGGTGAGTCAGGATTCAGGCAAAAGCCGCGCAACATCTGGAAGCACTCTCGCCGACCACCGTATGACGGGTCGTTTTACTCTGTGGGTCTATTCGCCATTTACGGAGTCTGCCGATGAATACCCGTGGGTTGCTCGACCAGTTACTCAAGTCCGGCCAGGACCTGTTGCAGAATCAGGCCGGGGGCAAACAGGACAAGTCCGCTGACAAGGGGGCGCTCGGCAGTCTGCTCGGCGGTGGCTCCGGCGGCCTGGGCAGCCTGCTTTCCGGGGCCGGTGGCGGGGCGTTGGCGGCGGGCGCCATGGGCCTGCTGCTCGGTAACAAGAAGGCCCGCCAGTTCGGCGGCAAGGCGCTGACCTACGGTGGCCTGGCGGCACTGGGCGTGCTGGCCTACAAGGCCTATGGCAACTGGCAGGCGCAGCAGGCGAGTGCGCCCCGGGGCGAGCCGCAGACCCTCGATCGCCTGCCGCCGGCGCAGGTCGAACAGCACAGCCAGGCAATTCTCAAGGCGCTGGTGGCGGCGGCCAAGGCCGATGGGCATGTCGATGCCCGTGAGCGGGAGTTGATCGAAGGCGAGTTCAGCAAGCTGGGCAACGACCGGGAGTTGCAACAGTGGTTGCACGCCGAGTTGAACAAGCCGCTGGATCCGGCCGATGTCGCCCGGGCCGCGAGCACGCCGGAGATGGCCGCGGAAATGTATATCGCCAGCGTGCTGCTGGTGGACGAAGAGAACTTCATGGAGAAGGCGTATCTGGATGAGCTGTCGCGGCAGTTGCGGCTGGAGCCGGGGCTGAAACTGGAACTGGAGCGGCAGGTGCGCCAGGCTTCGCTCTGAAAGGGTGGGAGGGCTGCCGGCCTCTTCGCGGGCAAGCCCGCTCCCACAGTGATCGAGTCGAAACGAGGGCCCGCGTACGGCTCAGGACTTGTGGGAGCGGGCTTGCCCGCGAAGCGGTCCGGGAGCCGGGCGCTAGAGGCCCGGCGACACCTCTTCCGACTGGTGAAAGTGCGCCTGTCCCTTGCCCGCATGCTTGGCCCGGTACAGGGCCTGGTCGGCCAACCCGAGCACATCGCTCAGGTCCGGGTTGTCGAGGGGCCAGACCGCCCCGCCGATGCTGCAACCGATCCGCGCCGCAACCTTGTGCAGCATGATCGACTGACCGAGGCTGACGAGCACGCGGTTGGCAATGGCCCGGGCCTGGTTCAGCGCATCGTTGCGCGGCACTTGCAGCACCATCAGGAACTCGTCGCCGCCGAGGCGCGCGACCATGTCGCCCTCGCGCAGGCAGGCGCGCAGGCGGCCGGCGACCTCTCTCAACAACTCGTCGCCGCCGGCATGACCGAACTGGTCGTTGATCGGCTTGAACCCGTCCAGGTCCAGATACAGCAGTGCCAGGCAGTTGTTTTGTGACTGGCTGCGTTGCTGCGCCCGTGGCAGGTACTTCTCCAGGGCCGCGCGGTTGGGCAGCCCCGTCAGCGCATCGTGGTGCGCCAGGCTTTCCATCATCCCCAGGGCGGTCTGCTGGTTGCTCAGGCTGTCCACCAGATGCCGGATCGACTGGCTCAACTGGGCGATTTCCCGGGTGCCCCTGATCTCCGGGATCTCCATCGATTCGCCGACACTCAGGCGGTCCGCGGCCTTGGCGATGGCCTGCAGCGGCCGGGTGAACCAGGTCGCCAGCAGCCAGCCGACAAAGGCGATGATCACCGCCAGGGCAACGCCCCAGACCAGGATGTCACGCTGCAGCTCCTTGGCCGGGGCATAGGCTTCCTCGAGTGTCTGACGGGTGATCACGGTCCAGCCCAGGCCTTCGTAGTGGTCATGGCCGCGACTCAGGGCCACGCCGGTCAGGTAGTCGTTGCCATCCGGCCAGCGTTGCACGCCCCAACGCGGCTGCTGTCTGTCGAGGCCTTTCAGCAGCGGCAGTTCCAGTGGCTGGCCGATGCTGTCGCGCGGCCCGAGCAATACCCGGTGATCGGAAGCCACGAGAAAAAACTCGACATTGCGCCGCGCCTTGATGGGCGCCATCGCCGATTGGCGCATGCCTTCGGCCCAGGTCCAGGAAAGATGCGCGGCCAGCACGCCGATGTTCTGTCGGGCCTCGCCACTTTCGCCATTGAAGATCGGCAGGCTGATATCGACGAATTTCAGCGTTTCGCCGCTGGGATTGGGCAGCAGCCTGGAGAGCAGCACGGCGTCGTGGACGTCGCCGACGAACAGGTGGTCGCGGCCCTGGCTGAACACCGGGCGCTCGCTGATGTTGCTGTCCTGGAGAATGCCGCCGGTCGCGGCCCGTACCCGGCCCTGGGTATCGAGCATGCCCAGCCAGGCAATGTCCGGGAATTCCTGTTGCAGGTGTTCGAGTAACTGGCGGACTTGTGTCAGGTCGCGGGGCTGCTGCAGGACATTCAGGCGACTGATGACACTCAGCAGATGAATGCGGTTGGCCATGGCCCGGTCCAGCCGGTCGGACATCTGGTAGGAGACTTCAGCCAGGTCCTGGCCGATCTCGCCACGCATCCGCACGCTGGAGTCGTGACTGATGAAAGAACCCAGCAACCAGCTCAGCAGACCGACCAACAACGCGATGAGTAGCGCAAAACGGCTGCGCAGGCTGGACAGAACGGGCATGAACTAGGTTCCTGGGCCGTAAGGATTATATGATGATTGCCATGACTAGTGGCAATTTGCTTCTAACTAAGACTGGCAGCTTCTGTATGTAGTATCGGCAAGTACCTTAGTCAGGGTAGACGTAGACTGTCGGCTATATTCCCTTTGTTTGTAATCCAAGCCGTAACCCGTGCATAAATGATGGCACACCCTCGGCTATACTGCCTTCCATTTGAATGGCTCTTGAGGACTGACTGTGAAGAACTGGACTTTGCGCCAACGAATACTGGCGAGTTTTGCGGTAATCATCGCGATCATGTTGTTGATGGTTGTCGCTTCTTATTCCCGGTTGTTGTCGATCGAGTCCAGTGAAGAGAGCGTGCGGACCGACGCGATTCCCGGCGTCTACTACAGCACCATGATTCGCAGTGCCTGGGTCGACAGCTATGTGCTGACCCAGCAGTTGCTGGGGTTCAGTGCCGACGGCGTGATCAGTCCGGCTGACCAGGAGCAGTACAAGAACTTCGCCAACCGTTTGCTGGCACAGATCGACGCCTATCAGAAGACCATCAATACCAGCGAAGACCAGGCGGCGTTCGATGTCTTCAAGCGTGAACACGAGGTCTACAACAAGACCCTGGCCACTGTGCTCGATCTCTACCAGCACAAGCAGAACGACGAGGCGATCCGCCAGTTCAACACGCAGATGAGTCCGGCCTGGATGGACGGGCGCAAACAGCTCAATGACATCATCACCCAGAACAAGGATGTGGCCGATCACGCCACCGATTCGATTACCGAGGCGGTCTCGGCGGCGAAGATCAGCATGGGCGTTTCCCTGCTGATCGCGGTGCTGGCCGCCGGGTTCTGTGGTTTGCTGCTGATGCGCGCGATCATGGCGCCGATGCAGCGCATCGTCGACATCCTCGAGATCATGCGCACCGGCGATCTCAGCAGCCGCTTGAACCTGGCGCGCAAGGATGAGTTCGGCGCGGTGGAAACCGGCTTCAACGACATGATGACCGAACTCACCGCCCTGGTGTCCCAGGCCCAGCGCTCGTCGGTCCAGGTCACCACGTCGGTCACCGAGATCGCCGCCACCTCCAAGCAGCAGCAGGCCACGGCGACCGAAACCGCGGCCACCACCACCGAGATCGGTGCGACGTCGCGGGAGATCGCCGCGACTTCCCGCGATCTGGTGCGCACCATGACCGAAGTGTCCTCCGCCGCCGACCAGGCGTCGGTGCTTGCCGGTTCCGGCCAGCAAGGCCTGGCGCGGATGGAAGAAACCATGCATTCGGTGATGGGCGCCGCCGACCTGGTGAACTCCAAGCTGGCGATCCTCAACGAGAAGGCGGGCAATATCAACCAGGTGGTGGTGACCATCGTCAAGGTCGCCGACCAGACCAACCTGTTGTCCCTCAATGCCGCGATCGAGGCCGAGAAGGCCGGGGAGTACGGGCGCGGTTTCGCCGTGGTCGCCACCGAAGTGCGGCGCCTGGCCGACCAGACCGCCGTGGCCACCTACGACATCGAGCAGATGGTCCGGGAAATCCAGTCGGCGGTGTCCGCCGGGGTCATGGGCATGGACAAGTTCTCCGAAGAAGTGCGGCGTGGCATGTTCGAGGTGCAACAGGTCGGCGAGCAGTTGTCGCAGATCATTCACCAGGTCCAGGCCCTGGCGCCGCGCGTGCTGATGGTCAACGAGGGCATGCAGGCCCAGGCCACCGGCGCCGAGCAGATCAACCACGCGCTGGTGCAACTGGGCGATGCCAGCAGCCAGACCGTCGAGTCCCTGCGTCAGGCCAGCTTCGCCATCGATGAATTGAGCCAGGTCGCGGTGGGTCTGCGCAGCGGCGTTTCGCGTTTCAAAGTCTGATGAGCGAGTTGGTGGCTAAGCGCGTCGCCAGCGCGCCGTCCAGGAACAGCCTGTTCCTGGTCTTTCGCATTGGCGGCGAGCGCTATGCGCTGGAGGCTGTCGAGGTGGCGGAGGTGTTGCCGCGCCTGCAACTCAAGGCGATCGCCCATGCGCCGGGCTGGGTTGCGGGGGTGTTTGCCCACCGCGGGCTGATGGTCCCGGTGATCGACGTCAGTGCCATGACCTTCGGCCAACCCGCCGCCGCCCGCACCAGCACGCGGCTGGTGCTGGTGCATTACCGGCCTCGGCCCGAGGGCGACGGACACCTGCTCGGCCTGGTGCTCGAACAGGCGACCGATACCCTGCGCTGCAATCCGGCGGACTTCCAGCCCTATGGCCTGGACAATCGCCAGGCTCCCTACCTGGGGCCGGTGCGCGAAGACGAACAGGGCCTGGTACAACGCATCTGCGTCAACGAGCTGCTCAGTGGCGAAGTTCGCCAACTGCTGTTTCCCGAAGCTGCCGAGGGTCTGCAATGAGCAGTGACCAGCGCTTCTTCGATTTTCTCAAGGAGCGCATCGGCCTGGATGTCGCCTCGGTCGGCCCGGCCATTATCGAACGGGCCTTACGCCAGCGTTGCAGCCAGTTGCAGGCGGCCACCGCCGATGAATACTGGAGCCGCCTGCAAGGCTCCGCCGATGAGCAGCAGGCGCTGATCGAGGCGGTGATCGTTCCGGAAACCTGGTTTTTCCGTTACCCGGAATCTTTCTCGACCCTGGCCCGCCTGGCCCATGAACTGCTGGCGCAACGTCGCGGCATGCGCGCGCTGAAGATCCTCAGCCTGCCGTGCTCCACCGGCGAAGAACCCTATTCGATTGCCATGGCCTTGCTCGATGCCGGCCTGGCGCCGCATCAGTTCAAGGTGGACGGCATGGATGTCAGCCCGTTGTCGGTGGAGCGCGCCCGGCGGGGGGTGTATGGCAAGAACTCGTTTCGTGGGCAGGACATCGGGTTTCGCGAGCAGCACTTCACCGCGCAGAACGACGGCTACCTGATCAGCGAGCGGGTGCGCGAACAGGTGCGCTTGCGCGCCGGCAACCTGCTGGATCCGGGCCTGTTGGTCGGCGAAGTGTATGACTTCGTGTTCTGCCGCAACCTGCTGATCTATTTCGACCTGGACACCCAGAAACAGGTGTTCGAGATCCTCAAGCGCCTGACCCATGCCGACGGCGTGCTGTTCATCGGTCCGGCCGAGGGCAATCTGCTGGGCCGCATGGGCATGCGCTCCATCGGTATCCCGCAGTCGTTTGCATTCCGGCGGCAGGAGGCGATCGAGCCCGCGCCAGCACCGTCTTTTGTGCCACCGCCGCCGCTGCCGGTCCGTGCGCCGCCAGGCATCGCCGCCGTGGCGAAGGTGCGTCCTCGACCCTTCATGGTCGCCGCGCCGGCCATGCCAGCCCCCGCGGCTGCACCCTCGAACGACGCCACGGCCCTGCTCGCGCGAATTGCCGACCTGGCCAATGAAGGCCGCAGCAACGAGGCTCGTGAGGCTTGCGAAAGCTATCTGAAGCAACATGAACCGGTGGCCCAGGTGTTCTACTGGCTCGGCCTGCTCAGCGATGTCGCCGGCAGCGCGCTGGAGGCACAGGGCTTCTACCGCAAGGCGTTGTACCTTGAACCGCAACATCCCGAGGCCCTGGCCCACCTGGCCGCCTTGCTGGCGTCCCGGGGCGATGTGGCCGGTGCCCGGCGATTGCAGGACCGCGCCGCCCGTAGTGGGCGTGCCCCTGACAGTGAGCGTGAACGATGAGCGGTCTGACAGCCCTGAACCTGACCCATGAAGACGCCGAAGTCATCGACGATTGCTGGAACCGCATCGGTATCCACGGCGACAAGTCCTGTCCGCTGCTGGCGGACCATATCCATTGCCGCAACTGCTCAGTGTATTCCGCCGCCGCCACGCGTCTGCTGGACCGTTATGCCCTGCAGCAGGAACATCACCAACAGGCGACGGTGGCCGCGGGCGAGGAGATCGCCACCCGTTCGCTGCTGATGTTCCGCCTCGGGGAGGAATGGCTGGGCCTGGCCACGCGCTGCCTGGTCGAGGTGGCACCGTTGCAGCCGATCCATTCCCTGCCGCACCAGCGTTCGCGGGCCCTGCTCGGCGTTGCCAATGTGCGTGGGGCGCTGGTGGCCTGCCTGTCGCTGGTGGAGCTGCTGGGGCTGGAAGCGAATGTCCCGGTCACTTCCAGCGGCCGGGTCATGCCGCGCATGTTGATCATCGGTGCCCAGGGTGGGCCGGTGGTGGTGCCGGTGGATGAAGTCGACGGGATTCATGCCATCGACCAGCGCCTGCTCGACAAGGCGTCCGCCGCCGGGCCCCAGGCCAGCGCCAGGTATACCCGGGGCGTCCTGCCGTTCAGGGGGCGCAGCCTGCGCTGGCTGGATGAAGAGCAATTGCTGTCGGCAGTGACCCGGAGCCTCACATGACCCCCGATCAAATGCGTGACTCCTCATTGATGGAGCTGTTCAGCCTGGAGGCCGAGGCCCAGACCCAGGTCCTCAGCGCCGGCCTGCTGGCGCTGGAGCGTAACCCGACCCAGGCCGACCAGCTTGAAGCCTGCATGCGCGCCGCCCACTCGCTCAAGGGCGCGGCGCGGATTGTCGGGGTCGACGCCGGGGTGAGCGTGTCCCATGTGATGGAGGATTGCCTGGTCAGCGCCCAGGAAGGGCGCTTGTACCTGCAGCCGGAACATATCGATGCCTTGCTGCAGGGCACCGACATGCTCATGCGCATCGCCACGCCGGGCAGCGCCAATGTCGGGCCGCTGGATGTCGAGGCCTATGTCCAGTTGATGAACGCCTTGCTCGACCCGGCGGCCCCGGGTGCCCGCGTCGCGCCGACCGTTGCGCCCGCCGCGGTTGAGCCGCCGCTTGCGCCGGTCGTGGTGCCGGAACCCGAACCGTTGCCGACCACGGTCGAGCCCGAAGCCATCGTGCCAGGCCGGCGCGTCACCACCGAGGGGGGCGAGCGGGTGTTGCGGGTCACCGCCGAACGCTTGAACAGCCTGCTCGACCTGTCGAGCAAATCCCTGGTGGAAACCCAGCGGCTCAAGCCGTACCTGGCCACCCTGCAACGCTTGCGGCGCATGCAGAGCAACGGCCTGCGGGCCCTGGACACGCTCAACGACCATCTGAAGAGCGTGGGCCTGAGCCTGGAAGCCGAGGAGGCCCTGGCCGATGCCCGGCGCCTGCTCGCCGAATCGCAACAGATGCTCACCGCCCAGACCGTCGAGCTCGACGAGTTCGGCTGGCAGGCCAGCCAGCGTGCCCAGGTGCTCTATGACACCGCCCTGGCCTGTCGCATGCGACCCTTCGCCGACGTGCTCAACGGACAGGTACGCATGGTCCGCGACCTCGGGCGCAGCCTGGGTAAACAGGTGCGGCTGGAGATCGAGGGCGAGAAGACCCAGGTCGACCGCGATGTCCTGGAAAAGCTCGAGGCGCCGCTGACCCACCTGCTGCGCAACGCGGTCGATCACGGTATCGAAAGTCCGGAGCAGCGGTTGCTGGCCGGCAAGCCCGCCGAAGGCCTGATCCGCTTGCGTGCCTCGCACCAGGCCGGTCTCCTGGTACTGCAACTGAGCGACGACGGCGGCGGAGTGGACCTGGAGCGCCTGCGCCGCAATATCGTCGAACGCCAGTTGTCGCCGGCCGAGACCGCCGCGCAACTCAGCGAGGAGGAATTGCTGACCTTCCTGTTCCTGCCGGGCTTCAGCCTGCGGGACAAGGTGACCGAAGTCTCCGGGCGCGGCGTCGGCCTGGATGCCGTGCAGCATATGGTCCGGCAACTGCACGGTGCGGTGGCGCTGGAGCAGACGACCGGGCAGGGCAGTCGTTTCCACCTGGAAGTGCCGTTGACCCTGTCGGTGGTGCGCAGCCTGGTGGTGGAGGTCGGCGGCGAAGCCTACGCCTTCCCGCTGGCGCATATCGAGCGGATGCGCGACCTCGAACCGGAGGAGATCGTGCAACTGGAAGGTCGCCAGCACTTCTGGCACGAAGGCCGGCATGTCGGCCTGGTGGCGGCCAGCCAGTTGTTGCAGCGCCCTGCCAGCGAACACGTGGGCGAGAGCCTCAAGGTGGTGGTGATCCGCGAGCGCGATGCGGTCTACGGGGTGGCGGTCGAGCGTTTTATCGGCGAACGTACCCTGGTGGTGCTGCCGCTCGACCCACGCCTGGGCAAGGTCCAGGACATCTCCGCCGGCGCCTTGCTCGACGACGGTTCGGCGGTGCTGATCGTCGATGTCGAGGACATGCTGCGCTCGGTGGAAAAACTGCTCAATACCGGGCGCCTGGAACGTATCGACCGGCGTAATCGCCAGGCCAACGAGGCCGCGCGCAAGCGCATCCTGGTGGTCGACGATTCCCTGACCGTACGCGAACTGCAACGCAAGCTGCTGCTCAACCGGGGTTACGAGGTGGCGGTCGCGGTGGATGGCATGGACGGCTGGAACGCCCTGCGTGCCGAAGACTTCGACCTGCTGATTACCGATATCGATATGCCGCGCATGGACGGGATTGAATTGGTCACACTGTTGCGTCGAGACAATCGCCTGCAATCGCTGCCGGTGATGGTGGTGTCCTACAAGGATCGTGAAGAAGACCGTCGGCGTGGACTGGACGCCGGGGCCGACTATTATCTTGCCAAGGCCAGCTTCCATGACGACGCGTTGCTCGACGCGGTGGTAGAGCTGATTGGAGGCGCCCAGGGATGAGGATCGCAATCGTCAATGACATGCCCATGGCGGTCGAGGCCCTGCGCCGCGCCCTGGCGTTCGAGCCGGCGCACCAGTTGATCTGGGTGGCGAGCAATGGCGCCGAGGCGGTGAAGCTCTGCGCCGAAGACACTCCGGACCTGATCCTGATGGACCTGATCATGCCGGTCATGGACGGTGTCGAGGCCACGCGCCGGATCATGGCCGAGTCGCCGTGCGCGATCGTCATCGTCACCGTTGACCGCCAGCAGAACGTCCACCGCGTCTTCGAGGCCATGGGCCATGGCGCGCTGGATGTGGTCGACACACCGGCCATCGGCGGGGCCAACCCCAAGGAGGCCGCCGCGCCGCTGTTGCGCAAGATCCTCAATATCGGCTGGCTGATCGGCCAGCGTGGCAGCCGGGTGCGCAGCGCTGCGACCCCCGGCCGGGACAATGGCTCGCGGCAGAAACTGGTGGCCATCGGTTCTTCGGCCGGTGGTCCGGCGGCCCTGGAAACCTTGCTCAAAGGGTTGCCGGTCAACTTTCCGGCGGCGATCGTGCTGGTCCAGCACGTGGACCAGGTATTCGCCGCCGGCATGGCCGAATGGCTCAGCACGGCCTGCGGACTGCCCGTCCGGCTGGCCCGCGAGGGCGAGGCGCCGCAAAGTGGTACTGTGCTGCTCGCCGGCACCAATCACCATATCCGGCTGTTGCAGGACGGCACCCTGGCCTATACCGCCGAGCCGGTGAATGAAATCTATCGTCCCTCCATCGATGTGTTTTTCGAAAGTGTCGCCAGCTACTGGAAGGGCGACGCGGTGGGCGTGCTGCTCACCGGCATGGGCCGCGATGGTGCCCAGGGACTGAAATTGATGCGTGAGCGAGGCTATCTGACGATTGCCCAGGACCAGGCGAGCAGTGCGGTGTATGGCATGCCCAAGGCAGCTGCCGCCATCGACGCCGCCGTGGAAATTCGCTCACTGAACAGGATCTCGCCACGCTTGCTGGAGATCTTCCCCACATGAGCCTTGCAATCAGTCGGCCTGGCTTGAACGTAGTAGTGCAGGTGACCGCGCATGAATGATTTACAACTGGATGGCTTCAAACCCACGGACGAGAACGCCGCGATGGTGCTGCTGGTCGACGACCAGGCCATGATCGGCGAAGCGGTACGGCGCGGCCTGGCCTCGGAAACCAATATCGATTTCCATTTCTGCGCCGACCCTCATCAAGCCATCGCCCAGGCGATCCGGATCAAGCCGACGGTGATTCTCCAGGACCTGGTGATGCCGGGTCTCGACGGCCTGACCCTGGTGCGCGAATACCGCAATCACCCGGCGACCAAGGACATCCCGATCATCGTGCTGTCCACCAAGGAAGATCCGCTGATCAAGAGCGCGGCGTTTTCCGCCGGGGCCAACGACTACCTGGTCAAGCTGCCGGACAACATCGAGCTGGTGGCACGTATCCGCTACCACTCGCGCTCCTACATGATGCTGTTGCAGCGCGATGCGGCCTATCGTGCCCTGCGGGTCAGCCAGCAGCAGTTGCTCGACACCAACCTGGTCCTGCAGCGCCTGATGAACTCGGACGGCCTGACCGGGCTGTCCAACCGCCGGCACTTCGACGAGTACCTGGAGCTGGAATGGAGAAGGGCGCAGCGCGAGCAGACGCAACTGTCGTTGCTGATGATCGACGTGGATTACTTCAAGTCCTATAACGACAGCTTTGGTCACCTGGAAGGCGATGAGGCCTTGCGCAAGGTGGCGGAAGCGATTCGCGAGGCCAGCAGCCGACCGTCGGACCTGCCGGCGCGTTACGGCGGCGAGGAGTTCTCGCTGGTGCTGCCCAATACGTCCCAGGGCGGGGCGCGGCTGGTGGCGGAAAAACTGCGCCAGACCGTGGCGGGCCTGAAGATTCCGCACAATATGCCGGGCGAGGGCTCCGTGCTGACCATCAGCATCGGTCTGTCGACCATGACGCCGCAACAGGGCAGCAACTGCCGCGAACTGATCTCGACGGCGGACAAGGGGCTGTATTCGGCGAAGAACAACGGGCGCAATCAGGTGGGGATCGGCCAGGGGGAATGAGCGGCCGGAGAAAAAATTGATCCCGTGGCGGCCTCCACCCCGCCAAGCGGGCTGCCTGGATGGTTACAATTCGGTTATACTCGTCGGCTTTCAAAAGTTCACCGACGAGTGCTGCCCGCCATGGAAATCAACCCGATCCTTAACAGTATCAAGGACCTGTCCGAGCGCTCCGAAACTATTCGGGGGTATCTTTGACTACGATCAAAAGCATGAGCGCCTGACCGAAGTCAATCGCGAGCTTGAAGATCCGGCTGTCTGGAGCAACCCCGAATACGCACAGAACCTGGGACGCGAGCGCTCTGCGCTGGCCCAGATCGTCGAGACCCTGGATGAAATGTCCAGCGGTCTGGCCGATGCCCGCGACCTGCTGGAAATGGCTGCCGCCGAGGAAGACCAGGGCGCCGTGGACGACGTCGCCGCCGAAGTGGAGCGCCTGCGCGAGGCCCTGGAAAAACTGGAGTTCCGTCGCATGTTCAGCGGCGAAATGGACCAGAACCACGCTTACCTGGATATCCAGGCCGGCTCCGGTGGCACCGAAGCCCAGGACTGGGCCAACATCCTGCTGCGCATGTATCTGCGCTGGGCCGACAAGCGCGGTTTCGACGCGACCATCATGGAACTGTCCGCCGGCGAAGTCGCCGGGATCAAGGGCGCGACCGTGCATATCAAGGGCGAATACGCCTTTGGCTGGTTGCGCACCGAGATCGGCGTGCACCGCCTGGTGCGCAAGAGCCCGTTCGACTCCGGCAACCGTCGCCACACGTCGTTCTCGGCGGTCTTCGTGTCGCCGGAAATCGATGACAACATCGAAATCGACATCAACCCGGCCGACCTGCGGATCGATACCTATCGTTCCTCCGGTGCCGGTGGCCAGCACGTCAACACCACCGACTCGGCGGTACGGATCACCCACGTCCCGACCAACACCGTGGTCAGCTGCCAGAACGAACGTTCCCAGCATGCGAACAAGGACACCGCGATGAAGATGTTGCGGGCACGCTTGTACGAACAGGAAGTACAGAAGCGCAACGCCGCTTCCCAGGCCCTGGAAGAGACCAAGTCGGATATCGGCTGGGGTCACCAGATCCGCTCCTACGTACTCGATGCCTCGCGGATCAAGGATCTGCGGACCAACATCGAGCGCAGCGATTGCGACAAGGTGCTGGACGGCGACATCGACGAATACCTGGTGGCCAGCCTCAAGCAAGGGCTGTAAGACACTACTGTGGTAGCCGGCTTGCTGGCGATCCCCGGCCGCAGGCCGGGGGCAACGAACCTGTGATGGAAAATCTGAAGACATGAGCGACCAACAACTCGACCCGCAAGCCCTGCAACAGGAAGAAAACGCCCTGATCGCCCTGCGCAAGGAAAAGCTTGCCGCCGAGCGTGCCAAGGGCAACGCCTTCCCGAACGACTTCCGCCGCGACGCCTACTGCGAAGACTTGCAGAAGCAGTACGCGGACAAGACCAAGGAAGAGCTGGCAGAGGCAGCGATCCCGGTCAAGGTTGCCGGTCGCATCATGCTCAACCGTGGCTCGTTCATGGTGATCCAGGACATGTCCGGGCGCATCCAGGTCTACGTCAACCGCAAGACCCTGTCGGAAGAAACCCTGGCCGCGGTGAAAACCTGGGACCTGGGCGACATCATTTCCGCCGAAGGCACCCTGGCCCGTTCCGGCAAGGGCGACCTGTACGTCGAAATGACCGATGTGCGCCTGCTGACCAAGTCGCTGCGTCCGCTGCCGGACAAGCACCATGGCCTGACCGATACCGAGACCCGTTATCGCCAGCGCTACGTCGACCTGATCGTCAACGAAGAAGTCCGCCAGACCTTCCGCGTGCGTTCGCAAGTCATCGCCCATATCCGTAACTTCATGATGAAGCGCGACTTCATGGAAGTGGAAACGCCGATGCTGCAGACCATCCCTGGCGGTGCCGCGGCCAAGCCGTTCGAAACCCACCACAACGCGCTGGACATGGGCATGTACCTGCGCATCGCGCCGGAGCTGTACCTCAAGCGCCTGGTGGTCGGTGGCTTCGAGCGCGTGTTCGAGATCAACCGCAACTTCCGTAACGAAGGGGTGTCGACCCGGCACAACCCTGAATTCACCATGCTGGAGTTCTACCAGGCGTACGCCGACTACGAAGACAACATGGACCTGACCGAAGAGCTGTTCCGTGAGCTGGCCCAGGCCGTCCTCGGCAGCACCGACGTGCCGTATGGCGACAAGGTGTTCCACTTCGGCGAGCCTTTCGCCCGCCTTTCGGTGTTCGATTCGATCCTCAAGTACAACCCGGAACTGACCGCCGACGACCTGCTGGACATCGACAAGGCACGCGCCATCGCCAAGAAGGCCGGGGCCAAGGTGCTCGGCTTCGAAGGCCTGGGCAAGCTGCAGGTGATGATTTTCGAAGAACTGGTCGAGCACAAGCTGGAGCAGCCGCACTTCATTACTCAATACCCGTTCGAAGTCTCGCCACTGGCGCGTCGCAACGACAAGAACCCGAACGTCACCGACCGTTTCGAGCTGTTTATCGGTGGTCGTGAAATCGCCAACGCCTATTCCGAGTTGAACGACGCGGAAGACCAGGCCGAGCGCTTCCAGGCCCAGGTGGCCGAGAAGGATGCGGGCGACGACGAAGCCATGCACTACGACGCCGACTTCGTCCGTGCGCTGGAATACGGCATGCCGCCAACGGCCGGTGAAGGCATCGGTATCGACCGCCTGGTGATGTTGCTCACCAACGCCCCGTCGATCCGTGACGTGATCCTGTTCCCGCATATGCGGCCCCAAGCCTGACTATGCTGAACAAGAAGCCGCCTTTACCAGGCGGCTTTTTATTGCCTGTGTGGCACTAGCGTACTGATTCTGATTTCACCTGTCTTTGATCTGTGAGGGATACCTGTCGTGAACCGTGCAATGGCTCAAAAGGGCGCAGCTGGCATCGCCACCGCGGTAGCTGAAAGCGTCCAGTACCAGGGACGCAAGGCCAGCCGACAGGGCAGTGAGCAACGGCGACAGGACATTCTCGACGCAGCGATGCGCATCGTCGTGCGTGATGGCGTACGGGGTGTGCGTCACCGCGCGGTGGCGGCCGAGGCCTGTGTGCCGTTGTCGGCCACCACCTACTATTTCAAGGACATCGATGACCTGCTGACCGACACCTTCGCCCAGTATGTCGAGCGCAGCGCGGCTTTCATGGCCAAGCTGTGGGAAAACAACGAAGGCCTGCTGCGCGAGATGGTTGCCTACGGTGATGGCAGTGCGGCGTCGCGGGCCCAGTTGGCCGACGATATCGCGCGGATGACCGCCGACTATATCCAGCGCCAGTTGCACAACCGTCGCGAGCACCTGATGGCCGAGCAGGCGTTTCGCCAGGAGGCCCTGCTCAATCCGCGCCTGGCGGTGCTGGTACGTTCCCACCAGCAGATTCTGCTGCAGGGCACCTGCCAGTTTTTCCAGGTCCTGGGTTCCAGGGAGCCACAACAGGATGCCAAAGTGTTGACGGCGATTATCGGACGGATGGAATATCAGGGCCTTCTCGGCGAGGCGGGCCCCGAGGCGGAACAGGACATGCTCGGGATCCTCACCCGTTACATGCATCTGGTGCTGGCGTCCGTCTAGGCTGTAGCGAGTGCACAGGCAGTCACCGAAGCAATGATCAGGAGTTTTCCTTGGACGATTACCAGCAGACGATACGCAGCCTGTCCGACCGCATAGTGCTGGCACAGACACCGATTCGTGTGCTCGACGCGGTGAAGTGGGACGAGAACATCCGCAAGGGCTTTCTCCAGGCCAAGGGCAAGGAAATGCCGGCGGTGGATCGCGAGTACTACACCTCGCGGCCATTGTCGTTCGACTCCGGCGCGGTGAAGCTGGAATTCCAGAACATCGAGCGCGACATCACCCGCCAGCTCGGCCAGTTCAACCCGGTCGGGCAGATCATGCGGCGCATGTGCAAGGAGTACCGCATGGTCGTGCGGATGCTCGAAGCGCGGGGCACCGCCGACTTCGGGCTGATCTCGCAGGAACTCTACGGCGCCGCCTCCGATGCCTTCCATGCCGGCGATCCGACCCTGGCCGACCTGGGGCTGATGCTCTCCGACTACCTGAACAATATCGATGGCCGTGGCGACCTCAAGGACGAACCCAAGACCCTGACCGCCAAGGATGCCGTCGGCCTGCTGCAGAGCCGCCTGAACAAGGTGTTCGGCGAGGCCGAGGAAACCATCCGGGTGTTCGAGTCCGATGGGATCGTCGCCGACGCGGCGGCCGGTGCCGACTACATCAAGATCCGCGCCGATGCGCTGTTCAACTCGCGGGATGTCCGCGCGCTGGAGGTCCACGAAGGCCTGGTGCATGTCGGCACCACGCTCAACGGCCTGAACCAGCCGATCTGCACCTTCCTGTCCAAGGGCCCGCCCTCGTCGACGGTGACCCAGGAAGGCCTGGCGATCCTGATGGAAATCATCACCTTCGCTTCCTATCCGAGCCGCCTGCGCAAGCTGACCAACCGCACCCGGGCCATCGACATGGTGGAGCAGGGCGCCGACTTCCTGCAGGTGTTCGAGTTCTTCCGCGAGCAGGGTTTCGAGATGGCCGAAAGCTACGGCAACGCCAGTCGGGTCTTCCGCGGATCGACGCCGACGGGGCTGCCCTTTACCAAGGACCTGTCCTACCTCAAGGGCTTTATCATGGTTTACAACTACATTCAGTTGGCCGTGCGCAAAGGCAAGCTGGAGCAGGTGCCGCTGTTGTTCTGTGGCAAGACCACCCTGGAAGACATGCGCACCTTGCGCCAGTTGGTGGACGAGGGCCTGGTGGTGCCGCCCAAGTACCTGCCGGAGCAGTTCCGGGACATGAACGCGCTGTCGGCCTGGATGTGCTTCAGCAACTTCCTGAATCACCTGAGCCTGGACCGGATCGAGGCGGATTACTCCAATATCCTGTGAGGTTTCATCGATCCAACGGCAACATCAATCCAACGGCAACATCAATCCTTGTGGGAGCTAGCTTGCCAGCGATAGCGATCTTACAGTTGACCGCTTCGGGGCTGAAACACCGCTATCGCCGGCAAGCCGGCTCCTGCAGTTATCCGCGTTGACTAGCTCACGAGGTTTCAAACGGATGAGAATCCTCGGCATCCTTTGCCTGCTACTGACCCTCGGCGGTTGCAGTTCGCTGTTGTTCTATCCCGAGCCCGGCCTGCCGTTCACGCCGGACAAGGCCCATCTCGAATACCGCGATATCACCCTGACGACCGCCGATGGCACCCGCCTGCGCGGCTGGTGGCTGCCGGCCAAGGCCGGGGTGCCGGTCAAGGGCACGGTGCTGCACCTGCACGGCAATGGCGGCAACCTGTCCATGCACCTGGGCGGTAGCTGGTGGTTGCCGGAGCAGGGCTACCAGGTGCTGCTGATCGACTATCGCGGCTACGGCCTGTCCGCCGGCGAACCGAGCCTGCCAGCGGTCTACCAGGATATCGAGGCGGCGTTCCAGTGGCTACAGACGGCTCCCGAGGTACAAGGCCGGCCGCTGGTTGTCCTGGGCCAGAGCCTGGGGGGCGCGATGGCGGTGCATTATCTGGTCGAACACCCGGCCTACCAGTCCCGCCTCAAGGCTCTGGTGCTCGATGGCGTGCCGGCCAGCTATCGCTCTGTCGGACGCTTCGCCCTGGCGGGTTCCTGGCTGACCTGGCCCTTCCAGGTGCCGTTGTCCTGGCTGGTGCCGGACAGCGACAGCGCGATCAACGCCATGCCGCGCCTGGGCGGGGTGCCTAAGCTGATCTTCCAGAGTATCGACGATCCGCTGGTGCCCTTGACCAACGGTATTGTCCTGTATCAGGCCGCGCCGCCGCCGCGGGTGTTACAACTGACCCGTGGCGGTCATGTGCAGACCTTCGCCGACCCGACCTGGCGCCAGGTGATGTTGCGCTACCTCGAGGATCCGCAGCATTTCAACGGCCTGCGCCGGTTGGGCGAGATCCCGAATTATCCCGCTGTCCCGAATTCGAATAGTGAACCCGAGAATCCGCAATGACTGAAGAACGCAACGCCATTCCCCTGATCATCACCGGTATCTGCAGCATCATCGGCACGGTGGCGTGCCTGTGGTACTACGGCTACCTGCATTTCGCCAAGCCGGAGGATGCGTTGCTGCTCAATCAGTTCACCATGCTCAAGACCGTGCCTGGCGAAGACTACAAAGTCTCCCTGACCCCGGCGAACGAAGTCGCGCAGTGCATCGATGGCGTGCTGGTCCTGTTCGACACCGAGCAGAAGGGCCTGACCGGTGTGCTGGTCAACGACCGAAAGCAGGCGGTGCGCTGCATGGGCCAGGAAACGCCGAAGCTTGCGCAGTAACCGATCCTAACTGATCGTTCCCACGCTCTGCGTGGGAATGCCTCCCTGGACGCTCCGCGTCCGCTTTGTGACGCATAGCGTCACGGGCTGCATTCCCCCGCAGAGCCTCGGAACGATCTCAATCGTCATCCGCCCACGAAAAAGCCCCGCCTGATCGCATCAGGCAGGGCTTTTTCATGGACGGTGCAACCGGTCAGTAGGCGCTGCTGACCGAAGAACGCGGTGCCACCGGCTGGTTGTCGTTGGAGATGGTCACCTCCACGCGACGGTTCATGGCCCGGCCCGAGACGCTGCCGTTATCCGCCACCGGATACTCCTTGCCATAACCCTGGGTGACGATGCGCGAAGGATCCACGCCCATCTTGATCAGGGCCACCTGGACCGAAGTCGCACGACGCTCGGACAGGCTCTGGTTATAGGACGCCGCGCCGGTGCTGTCGGTGTAACCTTCAATGATCACTTTGCGGTCCGGGTTTTCCTGGAGGAACTGCGCCAGCTTGTTGATGTTGACCAGGCCGTTGGACTTCAGGTCGGCCTTGTTGGTGGCGAACAGCACGTCACCGAAGGTCACCAGCGTACCGCGATCGGTCTGCTTGGCGTTGAGGCTGTCCTGCAACTGCTTGATCTGCGCGTCACGGGCATCCAGGCGGGCCTGGGCCCGTTGTGCCGCGGCATTTTTCAGGTTGGCCTCGGCGGTGCGCAGGGCGATGGTCTGCTTGGCCACTTCCACCCGCTGGTTGGTCAGGTAGGCCAACTGGTCGACGGTCTGTTCGTTTTCACGGTTCTGGTAGGCCTTGTCGGCCTTGTCCAGGTAGTCGCTGGCGTCCTTGGTTTCCAGGGCCGCGACCTTGCTTGCCTGTGGGTTGGCCTGGAGGCCGGAGAAGTTGGTGCGGGCCTGTTCCAGGTTGGCGTTCGGCTGCGATGAGCAGGCCGCAAGACCTACGCTCAGAGCCAGAAGGGCTGGGATCATCAATTGTTTACGCATAATGGCTGGTCCTTTTCTATCCGTTGAAACTTCAGGTTGCGCGAAGCGGTGCCGGGCTTATTGCGCCGGTTGCACGGGGCGTTGGCTTTCCTGACGCAGTTCCTGAACCCCTTTCTGGGAATCCTTCAGCGCAAGTTCGGCCTTGGCGGCCTGGGCCTTGCGTTCGGCGACACGGGCATCCCATTCGGCCTGTTCGGCCAGGCGTCGGGCGTCGTCGTATTTCTTGTCGTGCATGGCCAGTTCGGCTTGCTTGAGCTTGTCTTGGGCCGATTTCATTTCCACGGCGGCGTATTCGGTGCCTCCGGCGCTGACCGCGCTGTTGACGGCAGATTGCGTCACCGCGTACTGCTCGCTCGGCGGGTTCCCGGCGCAACCGGCCAGGATGAAGCTGGTGCCGAGGGCCAGCGCGGCCAGTTTCAGCCCGCGCAGGTGGTTAAACGTGGATGTGGCAGTACTGGTCTTCATGGTCTTCAACTCCATTGGATAACTCCTGAAAAACATCAATACCCATCACGGTCCCGAAGGCCTTCAGCATCGATCCCGCCGTCTCGGCCGGGGCGTTTTACAGCAGCTGTTCCGGTGATGGCTACTGGCTGTGACCCGAGGCTTTTTTGAATAGTTCAGCAGGGATGGCTAATCGCCCGAAAAAAATACTGATCGATCGGTCAATGCAGAAAAACTGAACTTTGGCGACGCGCAGCGGTATCCCCGACTCGTGCTGGAGTCAGGAATACCGGGGCTTTCAGGGGAGGCAGCGGTGAGGTGTCAGTGCTTTGGCTCATCGGCCCGGGAGGCCATATCGTGCAGGTAGCGACGCGATAGCGTGAGAAAACGCGGGGTTGCGCCGACGTCCTCATAAAGGGGGTCACCCTCTTCGTCGGTGGCGACCACATGCTGGCCCTGGACATAGGGGAAGCTCGCTTCGAGTTCCTCCAGGGCGGCACCGATCAATTCCCCCAGCAACTCTTCGGGGCTGCGCTTGGGGTACATCTCGGTAATCGCGGCGAGGCGGGCGGCGGCTTCCACGTCGAGGTGAACGGCGTAGCCGCTGTCGGTCAGGCGACCCTTGGCATTCTCTTCCCAGTGCTGGGCTAGCTCGCGGATTTTCATGGCGACCTCAATTCGCACCCGCTGGTGGCGGGTATTGATGAGTGGCCGGGCTGGCGTCAAGGCAGGGCCGGCGGTCAGCCCGGGTAGGGCCTAATTATCAGACTAGCTGCAGGCGGCCAGGTTCAGCGGGGAATTTTTTGTCGCCGGGCAATCGATCGCCCGGCTTGTAAGGCTTCGTCGCTGTGGTGCACTCTTGGGCTCTGGAACCGTCTCAGAGTCCGCCGGAGAGCCTGCCGATGTCCGATATTGATGTGCGTTTGCGTGAGGACGTTCACCTGCTGGGTGAACTGTTGGGCAATACCATCCGAGACCAGCACGGCGATGAGTTTCTCGACAAGATCGAGCGGATTCGCAAGAGCGCCAAGGCCGATCGCAGCGATTCGGCCAGTGCCGAGTTGAGCGCCAGCCTCGGTGACCTCGGTGACGACGAATTGCTGCCGGTGGCCCGGGCGTTCAACCAGTTCCTCAACCTGGCGAATATCGCCGAGCAGTATCAGTTGATCCACCGGCGTGACGAGTCGCAACCGGCGCCGTTCGAATCGCGAGTGCTGCCGGAGCTGCTCGCCCGCCTGCGCGCCGAAGGCCATGGCGCCGAGGCCCTGGCGCGACAACTGGGGCGCCTGGACATCGAACTGGTGCTCACCGCGCATCCCACCGAGGTGGCCCGGCGCACGTTGATCCAGAAATACGATGCCATTGCCGCGCAACTGGCGTTGCAGGACCACCGTGACCTGACCGCTGCCGAGCGCGAACAGATCCGCCAGCGCCTGCAACGGTTGATCGCCGAGGCCTGGCACACCGAGGAAATCCGCCGGACCCGGCCGACGCCGGTGGATGAAGCCAAGTGGGGCTTCGCGGTGATCGAGCATTCCCTCTGGCAGGCGATCCCCAACTACCTGCGCAAGGCCGACCAGGCCCTGCACGCCGCCACCGGCCTGCATCTGCCACTGGAGGCGGCGCCGATTCGCTTCGCGTCCTGGATGGGCGGCGACCGCGACGGCAACCCGAATGTCACCGCCAAGGTCACCCGTGAAGTCCTGTTGCTGGCGCGCTGGATGGCCGCCGACCTGTATCTGCGCGATGTCGACCAGCTGGCCGCCGATCTGTCGATGCAGCAGGCCAGCGAGGCCTTGCGCGCCCAGGCCGGCGACAGCGCCGAACCCTATCGCGCGGTGCTCAAGCAACTGCGCGAACGGCTAAGGGCGACCCGCCAGTGGGCCCATGCTTCGCTGGCGGTGACGCAGCCGGCCCCGGACGAGGTCCTGCAGAACAACCGCGAGCTGCTGGAGCCGCTGCAACTGTGCTATCAGTCCCTGCACGAATGCGGCATGGGCGTCATCGCCGATGGACCCTTGCTCGACTGCCTGCGGCGGGCGGTGACCTTCGGCCTGTTCCTGGTGCGCCTGGATGTTCGCCAGGACTCGTCGCGGCATGCCGCCGCCATGAGTGAGATCACCGACTACCTGGGCCTGGGTCGCTACGAAGACTGGGATGAAGACGCGCGCCTGACCTTCCTCATGCGCGAACTGGCCAATCGTCGGCCACTGCTGCCCGCGTACTTCAAGCCCTCGGCGGACACCGCCGAAGTGCTGGCGACCTGCAAGGAGATCGCGGCGGCACCGGCGGCTTCCCTGGGTTCCTATGTGATCTCCATGGCGGGCGCGGCTTCCGATGTGCTCGCGGTGCAACTGTTGCTCAAGGAGTCCGGGGTCCTGCGGCCGATGCGCGTGGTGCCGTTGTTCGAGACCCTGGCCGACCTGGACAATGCCGGTCCGGTCATGGAACGGCTGTTGCTGCTGCCCGGTTATCGTTCGCGCCTGCAAGGACCGCAGGAAGTGATGATCGGCTACTCCGACTCGGCCAAGGACGCCGGCACCACGGCGGCGGCCTGGGCACAGTACCGGGCCCAGGAGCGGCTGGTGGAGATCTGTCGGGAGCAGCAGGTCGAACTGCTGTTGTTCCATGGCCGCGGCGGTACCGTCGGGCGTGGCGGCGGTCCGGCCCATGCGGCGATCCTGTCGCAGCCGCCGGGCTCGGTGGCGGGGCGTTTCCGTACTACCGAACAGGGCGAGATGATCCGCTTCAAGTTCGGCCTGCCGGACATCGCCGAACAGAACCTCAATCTCTACCTGGCCGCCGTGCTCGAAGCCACCCTGCTGCCGCCGCCACCGCCGGAACCGGCCTGGCGCAGCCTGATGGACGAACTGGCCGCGGACGGCGTCAATGCTTACCGCGCCGAAGTACGGGACAATCCGCAGTTCGTCGAGTATTTCCGCCAGTCGACCCCGGAACAGGAACTCGGCCGTCTGCCACTGGGCAGTCGCCCGGCCAAGCGCCGGGCCGGTGGGATCGAAAGCCTGCGGGCGATCCCGTGGATTTTCGGCTGGACCCAGACACGCCTGATGCTGCCGGCCTGGCTCGGCTGGGAGGCGGCCCTGCGCAAGGCGCTGGAGCGTGGCGAAGGCGAACTGCTGGGGCAGATGCGCGAACAGTGGCCGTTTTTCCGCACGCGCATCGACATGCTGGAAATGGTCCTGGCCAAGGCCGACAGCGATATTGCGCGGTCCTACGACGAACGTCTGGTGGAGGCCGAACTGCTGCCGTTGGGTGTGCACTTACGCGACCTATTGTCGCAGGCGTGCACGGTGGTGCTGGGTCTGACCGGCCAGTCGCAACTGCTCGCCCACAGTCCCGAGACCCTTGAATTCATTCGCCTGCGCAACACCTACCTGGATCCGCTGCACCTGCTGCAGGCCGAGTTGCTGGCCCGTTCGCGCCGCCAGGAAAGCGCCCAGGACAGCCCTCTGGAACAGGCTTTACTGGTGTCTGTGGCGGGGATCGCCGCCGGGTTGCGCAATACCGGCTAAGGTGTTGTGAATCATCGCCTGCCGATGGCAGGACAGGAACGACCGCCCGGTCACGGGCGGTCGTTTTTGTGTGGCGACACTTTGTTGCCGGGTTGCGACTCGGGATACCGGGTTTCAGGTGTCATGATGGCAGCGGTTACTGCGACTTTCGGCGGCTTGTGTGGGGTCGGTCGGCTGTGTATCTTGATCAGCCTTTGGCCGTTTGGGCGGCCATCACCCTATTGTTGAGATTGGCCCCACGAGGCGAATCCGAGCGTTTCTAAATAAAAAATTGAGGAGCACATCGATGCGCGTCATTCTGCTGGGAGCTCCCGGTGCCGGTAAAGGCACTCAGGCTAAGTTCATCACCGAAAAATTCGGCATCCCGCAAATCTCCACCGGCGACATGCTGCGTGCCGCGGTCAAGGCCGGCACCGAGCTGGGCATCAAGGCCAAGGGCATCATGGATGCCGGTGGCCTGGTTTCCGATGACCTGATCATCGCGCTGGTCAAGGACCGTATCGCCCAGGCCGATTGTGCCAAGGGTTTCCTGTTCGACGGTTTCCCACGCACCATTCCGCAGGCCGAAGCCCTGGTGGATGCCGGTGTCGAGCTGGACAACGTGGTCGAGATCGCCGTCGACGATGAAGAAATCGTCCAGCGTATCGCCGGTCGCCGTGTCCACGAAGCTTCCGGTCGCGTCTATCACACCGTCTACAACCCGCCAAAGGTTGAAGGCAAGGATGACCTGACCGGCGAAGAGCTGATCCAGCGCAAGGACGACACCGAAGAAACCGTTCGTCATCGCCTGTCGGTCTACCACTCCCAGACCAAGCCGCTGGTGGATTTCTACCAGAAGCTGTCGGCTGCCCAGGGCAAGCCGAAGTACAGCCACATCGCTGGCGTCGGTTCGGTCGAAGCGATCACCGGCAAGGTGCTCGAAGCGCTGAGCTGATTGCCGCCGGCCTCTCCAACAGCCCGCTTGCGGGCTGTTGTTGTTTATACTGTCGCACTTTTTTCATTCTGACCTGACGGAAACATCGATGAGCACCTTGCTGGCCCTGGACACCGCGACTGAAGCTTGCTCCGTTGCCTTGCTGCATGACGGCAAGGTCACGAGCCACTACGAGGTGATCCCGCGCCTGCATGCGCAGAAGCTGCTGCCGATGATCCAGCAGTTGCTGGCCGATGCGGGCATCGCCCTGTCGGCTGTCGACGCCATTGCCTTTGGCCGCGGACCGGGAGCCTTCACTGGCGTGCGGATCGCCATCGGTGTGGTCCAGGGCCTGGCATTCGCGTTGGAGCGGCCGGTGTTGCCGGTGTCCAACCTGGCGGTGCTGGCGCAGCGGGCGTTTCGCGAGCATGGCGCCAGCCAGGTCGCGGCGGCCATCGACGCGCGGATGGATGAGGTGTATTGGGGCTGCTACCGCGAGGTGGCCGGGGAAATGCGCCTGGTCGGTGCCGAAGCGGTCCTGCCGCCGGAAGTCGTGGCCCTGCCGGACGCTGCCAGCGGCCCGTGGTTCGGTGCGGGCACCGGCTGGGGTTATGGCGAGCGGATCAACGTTGCCTTGACCGGCCAGGATGCTGGCATGCTGCCCCATGCCGAAGACCTGCTGACCCTGGCGCGATTCGCCTGGGCCCGTGGCGAAGCCATCGTTGCCGATGAGGCGCAGCCGGTCTACCTGCGGGACAAGGTCGCCACGCCGAAGGCCCGTTGAGGCCGAGCGCGTTCCCCTGGAGGAGCCGGCGGCGCTACCTAAATTTCAGGCTAAACTGGATGTTAAGCCGATCACCCTGAAAACTACGCCGACCAGTCAAAAATGTGCCGTCCGTCATGTTTTGCACCGGTTGATGTCGTTGTGTGAAAACCTTTTCCACGTTCTGTGGTCTGGTTATCACTCGGGCAATAGCTATGTACGGCGCGTACTGCTAAATTGCCATCATCGACACCGAGCATGCCACAATGCGTATAGACGGCGTTTCATCACAGTCCTACCCCATCAAGCGCAAGCCCCGCAAGGCTGGCGTGGTGCTCGATGGCGACGAGGAGCTGCTGGACAACGAGAATGACGACCTGTCGGAAGTCGCCGCTCGTGCCCAGGCCGCCGGCAGTCGCCTGGCCAACCTGCCGGCACGCCCGCAGGACATGATCTTCCCGCGCTCCATGAGCAAGAGTGTCGCGACCGCCCTGGCCAGCTACCTGACCACGGCCGGTTTTGTCGAATGGGATATGGAAGTGCTGGGGCTCGACCTGCATATCTGATCTAATCGGCGTCATGACCGGTTCCATCCTGCCTTACTACCTTGGTTGTCCCTCCTGGAGCGAAAACGCCTGGCGCGAATTCCTGTACCCGGAAAACGCTCGTCCGACGGATTTCCTCGATCTCTACTCGCAGGTCTTCAATGCCGTCGAGGGCAACACCACCTTCTATGCGCGGCCGGCACCCGGCACCGTGGAGCGCTGGGCGCAGACCATGCCCGGGCATTTCCGCTTCACCGCCAAGTTTCCCCGGGATATCAGCCACGGTGGCGACCTGCGCGAGCAGGCGCAGGCGGCCGAGGATTTCCTGCAACTGCTCAAACCGTTGGGCGAGCGGGTGTCGCCGCTGTGGCTGCAGTTACCGGCGAGTTTCGCGCCTCATCGCCTGAGCGAACTGGCCGGGTTTATCGACAGCCTGGAGCGACCGCTGGCCATCGAGGTCCGGCATCCGGAGTTCTTCGCCAAGGGCGATGCCGAGCGGATGCTCAATCGATTGCTGCTGGACCGCGGGGTGGAGCGCATCTGCCTCGATCCCCGGGCGCTGTTCAGCTGTACCTCGACCGAACCCTCGGTACTGCACGCCCAGTCGAAAAAGCCCAAGGTGCCACCACGTCCGGCGGCCTTCACCGCATTTCCCCAGGTGCGCTTCATCGGCCATCCGGAACTGGCGGCCAATGAAAGCTTCCTCACGCCCTGGATCGAGAAAATCGCCGGCTGGATCGAGGAAGGGCGGACGCCTTATATCTTCCTGCACACTTCGGACAATCGCCTGGCGCCGGAACTGGCCCGGCGTTTTCACCAGCGCCTGATGGTACGTTTGCCTGGCTTGCCGGCACTGCCTGAGCTATACAGAGAGCCCGCCGTGGAGCAACTGGGCTTGCTCTGACGGCGACCTGTTTCTTCTGCCGGGAGTCGACCAATGGACGCGCAACCCTCTCAACACCAGAGTATTCGAGCGCAGGCCTTCAAGGCCCTGCACGAGCGTGCCGGGGCCTTTGTGATCCCCAATCCGTGGGATGCCGGCTCGGCGAAAATGCTCGCCGCCCTGGGCTTCGAGGCCCTGGCGACCACCAGCGCCGGCCTGGCGTTCTCCCTGGGGCGCCCGGATGCCGAGGGCGCGATCAGCCGCGCCGATAACCTGGACAATGCCCAGGCGATTGTCCGGGCCACGGCCCTGCCGGTGGCGGCGGACCTGGAGAACTGTTTTGCCGACAGTCCCGCCGGTTGTGCCGAGACCATCCTGATGGCGGCCGAAGTCGGCCTGGTGGGTGGTTCCATCGAGGATGCCACGGGCAATGCCGGGGAGCCGATCTATCCCTTCACCCTGGCGGTCGAACGGGTCGAAGCGGCGGTGGCGGCTGCACGTAGCCTGCCTTTTGCCTTCACGCTGACGGCGCGGGCGGAAAACTTCCTGGTCGGCCGACGGGATCTGGATGACACCATCCGCCGCCTGCAGGCTTTCGCCGAGGCCGGCGCCGATGTGTTGTATGCGCCGGCCTTGAGCACGCCGCAAGAGATTCGCGCGATCGTCAAGGCGGTGGCACCCAAGCCGTTGAATGTCCTGATGTCCGGCGGCGTGTCGTTGTCGGTGGCGGACTTGAGTGCGCTGGGGGTCAAGCGCATCAGCGTCGGTTCGGCGTTGGCGCGGGCGGCGTATGGGGCGTTCTATCAGGCTGCCGAAGAGATTCGCGGGCAGGGGACCTTCGCTTTCGCCGAACGGGCGATACCGTTCGGCAAGATCAACCAGATGTTCAAGGACTGAGGGCGGCGCTGAAACGGGGAGTGGCGACTCAGGCCGCCAGGCGCAGGTTGTGGGCGACCAGCGGGCGAGCCCAGCGCAGGTCGTAGTCCATTTCTTTCTGTTGCCGGGCCAGTGTCTGTTCGTCGAACGGCACGGCCGGTTTTTCCAGCAGGTCGAGTTCGAACTCGGCGATCGGCAGATGCAGCGGGCGCGGCTGTGGTGCCGCGCCAGGATCTGGCAGTGGCTGACCGGCGGTGAGTACGATCGGGCGAACCCAACCGCTGTCGAAATCCTGTTGTTGCTGTTGTGCGACGAGTTCGTCGTCCGGATAGGGCGGGGCGGGCTTTTTCAGCAGGTCCAGCTCGAACTCGGCGATGGGCAGGAACAGCGGCTCAGGTGGACGAACGGGAGTATCGGTGACATCGCATTGCCGCTGATCGACGATCTGCGCGAGCATTTGCGCGCCGGCGGTCGGTTCGACCGGGCCATCGACCGGCAGCTCGACGCTGGCTTGCTTCGGTGCATCACCCACCTGCTCGGCCATGGCCCGGGCAAAGAAATCCTGCCACAGATGGCTGACGCCGCTCAGTGCTTGAGAATTTCGCAGGCCGTAATCGCCGACGGGCGATAGATAACCTATGGATGTGCGTTGAATATCTGACATAGCTCTCGGTCGACGCTCAGCTCTGGCAAAATGCTGGATCATTCTGTTATCGGCAGTTTTTGCCGATCATTAAATTTTTGAGCGTGTTTTTCATGAGTGAGCAGCAAGCGGCCGTACGGATCAGAGTCGAGGCCTTGGCCGAAGGGTTTCAGCCCCAGGCAGAGCAGTGGGCCGAACGGCTGGGGCTGCCATTGCAGGAGCCCGGGGCGGAGTTCGCCTTGCAGGTCGGCGCGCAGGGCTTGCAGTTGCAACAGCTCGGGGCGGATGCGCCGGGCCCGGTGCGGGTGGATTTCGTCGAGGGCGGTGCGGCGCACCGTCGGCTGTACGGTGGTGGCAGCGGGCAGATGATCGCCAAGGCGGTCGGTGTCCAGCAGGGTGTGCGCCCGCGGGTGCTGGATGCCACGGCCGGCCTGGGCAAGGATGCGTTTGTGCTCGCCAGCCTGGGCTGCGAGATGAGCCTGATCGAGCGTCAGCCGCTGATCGGCGCGTTGCTGGAAGATGGCCTGGCCCGTGGCCTCGATGATTTCGATGTGGCGCCGATCGTTGCGCGCATGCACCTGCTCAAGGGCAACTCGATCGAGGTGATGCGCGACTGGGAGGGCGAGCCGCCGCAGGTGATCTACCTGGACCCGATGTTCCCCCATCGGGAGAAAACCGCCCTGGTGAAGAAGGAAATGCGCCTGTTCCGGCCATTGGTCGGTGATGACCCGGATGCCCCGGCGTTGCTCGAAGCCGCGCTGGCGCTGGCCACGCACCGGGTGGTGGTCAAGCGTCCGCGCAAGGCGCCGTGCATTGTCGGGCCGAAACCGAGCCATGCCCTGGATGGCAAGTCGAGCCGCTACGATATCTATCCGAAGAAAGCGCTGAAGCCCTGAGGGCCCTTTCGCGGGCTTGCCGGGACTGCGGACCGCCGCGAAGACAGTTGTCCCGTCGCCCTGTGCTCAGGGCTTGTAGGCGCGCATGAACAGCGTCACCACCTCGCGCACATGCGCCTCGCTATCCTCGGCGTTCAGAGGCGCGCCGCAGCCATAGAGCAGACGGAAATTCGCCGCGCCCTTGAGCAGGCAGAAAAAATGCTCGGCGGCATTGTGCGGTTTGTCGATGTCCAGGGCGCCGCTCTGGTGGATCTTGCTCAGCAGCCGCTCCATCTCCGTGAGCATCCGCTGCGGGCCCGCCTCGAAGAAGATCTGCGACAGCTTCGGGTCCTGGCTGCCCAGCGCCATGATCAGCCGATGCAGGTTCACCGACTCGTCGCTGTTGATCAGGATATGAAAGCCGCGGGCGATATTGAGCAGCACCGATTCCACCGGCACACCCACGGGCAGGGCGAAGAACAGTTCGGGCAACTGCTCCTCGCATTTGGCCACCACGGCGGCGGAGAACAGTGTCTCCTTGTCGTTGAAATGGCTGTAGACCGTCAGTTTTGAAACACCTGCCGCTGCTGCTACCGCGTCCATGCTGGTGCTGGCGTATCCATTACTCAGGAACAGATCTTTCGCCGCGTCAAGAATGGCCTGGCGTTTTGCCAGGTCCTTGGGGCGGCCGGGGCCGCTGGGCACAGAAAGATTGTCGGACATTTTTCACTTTAATACTGGACTGGTCAGTTTGGTATTAATACCATACTAGCCAGTATAATTATTCTGAGCATTCCTAGCGAAAGGTCCTACACCATGTTCCGCTATGTCCTGCCCCTTGCGTTGCCGGTCAGTTTAGCCTTTTTCCTGGCGGGCTGTGGTCACGAAGAGTCCGCCCAAGTCACTGTACGTCCCGCAATGGTGGTTCAACCGCAACTCTCGGCCCAGGCCATGGACAGTTATCCCGGTGAGGTCCGTGCACGTTTCGAACCTGAGCTGGCGTTCCGTATCGGCGGCAAGGTCACCCGGCGACTGGTCGAGGAGGGCGAGCGGGTCAAGGCCAACCAACCGCTGGCGGAGCTTGATCCCCAGGATGTGCGCCTGCAACTGGAAGCGACCCGCGCCCAGGTCGCGGCAGCCGAGGCCAACCTGAGCCTGGTGCGTTCCGAGCGGGATCGCTACAAGACCCTGCTGGACCGGCAGATGGTCAGCCGTTCGCAGTATGACAATGCGGAAAACACCTACCGTGCCGGCGAAGCGCGACTCAGGCAGATCAAGGCCGAGTTCGACGTCTCCAGCAACCAGGCCGGCTACGCCGTGCTGCGCGCCCCCCAGGACGGGGTGGTCGCCAAGCGCCAGGTCGAGGTCGGCCAGGTGGTGGCGGCCGGACAGACGGTCTTCACCCTGGCCGCTGACGGCGAGCGCGAAGTGCTGATCAGTTTTCCGGAGCAGGCCTTCGGACGGTTCAAGGTCGGCCAGGATGTCTCGGTCGAACTCTGGTCCCAGCCGGACCAGCGCTTCAACGGACATATCCGCGAGCTGTCGCCGGCAGCCGATCCGAAATCGCGGACCTTCGCCGCGCGCATCGCCTTCAGTGCCGGGAAAACTCCCGCCGAGCTGGGCCAGAGCGCGCGGGTGTTCGTCCAGGCGGCGAGTGTCGTGCCGCTGTCGGTGCCGTTGTCTTCGCTGACCGCCGAGAATGGCGCGACCTACGTCTGGAAAGTCCAGGCGGACAACACCCTCAAGCGCACCCCGGTGCGTGTCGGCGCCTTCGGCGAGAAGAGCGTGCCGGTGCTCGAAGGCCTCGGGGCCAATGACTGGGTGGTGGCGGCCGGTGTGCATGTGCTCCATGAGGGCGAACTGATTCGCCCGGTGGATCGCTCCAACCGCGTGGTCAACCTGGCGGCCAAGGAGTAGTCCCCGATGGGTTTCAACCTTTCCGAATGGGCGTTGCGTAACCGCCAGATCGTGCTGTTCCTGATGATATTGCTGGCGCTGGTGGGGGCTCTGTCCTACACCAAGCTTGGCCAGAGCGAAGATCCGCCGTTCACTTTCAAGGCCATGGTGATCCGCACCAACTGGCCAGGGGCGACGGCCCAGGAAGTCTCGCGGCAGGTCACCGAGCGCATTGAAAAGAAACTGATGGAAACCGGTGAGTACGAGCGGATCATGTCGTTCTCCCGTCCGGGCGAATCCCAGGTGACCTTCATGGCCCGGGACTCGCTGCACTCGGCGCAGATTCCCGAGTTGTGGTACCAGGTCCGGAAGAAAATCGGCGATATCCGCCAGACCCTGCCACCGGATATCCAGGGGCCGTTCTTCAACGACGAGTTCGGTACCACCTTCGGCAACATCTATGCGCTGACCGGCGACGGCTTCGACTACGCGGTGCTCAAGGACTACGCCGACCGTATCCAGATCCAGCTGCAACGGGTCAAGGACGTGGGCAAGGTCGACCTGCTGGGACTGCAGGACGAGAAGATCTGGATCGAGCTGTCGAACGTCAAGCTGGCGACCCTCGGCCTGCCGCTGGCGGCGGTCCAGCAGGCGTTGCAGGAGCAGAACACGGTATCCACGGCGGGCTTCTTCGAAACGCCGACGGAACGTGTGCAACTGCGCGTCAGCGGCAATTTCAAGAGCGTCGACGAGATACGCAATTTCCCGATCCGGGTCGGCGATCGCACCTTCCGCATCGGCGACATCGCCGAGATTCATCGCGGCTTCAATGAGCCACCGGCGCCGCGCATGCGCTTCATGGGGGAAGATGCCATCGGCCTGGCCGTGGCGATGAACGACGGCGGCGATATCCTGGTGCTGGGCAAGGCGCTGGAGGTCGAGTTCGCGCGGATCCAGAAAAGCCTGCCGGCGGGCATGCAGTTGAGCAAGGTTTCCGACCAGCCGGCGGCGGTCAAGACCGGTGTCGGCGAGTTCGTCCAGGTGCTGGTGGAGGCCCTGGCGATTGTCCTGCTGGTGAGTTTCTTCTCCCTCGGTGTGCGCACCGGCATGGTGGTGGCCCTGGCGATTCCGCTGGTGCTGGCGATGACCTTCGCCACCATGTATTACCTCGGCATCGGCCTGCACAAGATTTCCCTCGGCGCGCTGGTGCTGGCGCTGGGCCTGCTGGTGGACGATGCGATCATTGCCGTGGAAATGATGGCGATCAAGATGGAGCAGGGTTTCGACCGGCTCAAGGCGGCGAGTTTCGCCTGGACCAGCACGGCGTTCCCGATGCTCACCGGGACGCTGATCACCGCCGCCGGCTTCCTGCCGATCGCGACCGCGCAGTCGGGGACCGGCGAGTACACCCGTTCGATCTTCCAGGTGGTGACCATCGCGCTGCTGGCGTCATGGATCGCCGCCGTGGTGTTTGTGCCCTACCTGGGGGAAAAACTGCTACCGGACCTGGCGAAGATCCATGCCGCCAAGCATGGCGCGGGACAACCGGACCCCTACGCCACGCCGTTCTACCAGCGGGTGCGCCGCCTGGTGGGCTGGTGCGTGCGTCGGCGCAAGACGGTGATTGTCCTGACCGTCCTGCTGTTCGTGGGTTCGGTGGCGTTGTTCCGCTTCGTCCCCCAGCAGTTCTTCCCTGCCTCCGGGCGGCTGGAACTGATGGTCGACCTGAAGCTGGCCGAAGGCGCGTCGCTGAGCAACACCGCCGATCAGGTCAAGCGCCTGGAAGGCCTGCTCAAGGGGCATGCGGGCATCGACAACTACGTGGCCTATGTCGGCACCGGTTCGCCGCGTTTCTACCTGCCGCTGGACCAGCAATTGCCGGCGGCCAGCTTTGCCCAGTTTGTCGTGCTGGCGAAAACCATCGAGGACCGTGAAAGCCTGCGGACCTGGTTGATCGCCACGCTCAACGAGCAGTTCCCGGATCTGCGCTCGCGGGTCACGCGCCTGGAGAACGGTCCGCCGGTCGGTTATCCGGTGCAGTTCCGGGTCACCGGTGAACATATCGAAGTGGTGCGCGCCCTGGCCCGCAAGGTGGCGGCCAAGGTGCGGGAGAACCCCCATGTGGTCAACGTGCACCTGGACTGGGAAGAGCCGAGCAAGGTGGTCTATCTGAATGTCGACCAGGATCGTGCCCGCGCCCTGGGCGTGAGCACGGCGAACCTGTCACGCTTCCTGCAGAGCTCCCTGACCGGATCGACCGTCAGCCAGTACCGCGAAGACAACGAGTTGATCGAGATCCTGCTGCGCGGCACCGTGCACGAGCGCAACGAGCTGTCGGCCCTGCCGAGCCTGGCGGTGCCGACCGACAACGGCGCCAGTGTGGCGTTGTCGCAGATCGCGACGCTGGAGTACGGTTTCGAGGAAGGCATCATCTGGCACCGCAATCGCCTGCCGAACGTGACCATCCGCGCCGACATCTACGGCCAGGAACAGCCGGTGAGCCTGGTCAAGCAGATCATGCCGACCCTGGACCCGATCCGTGCCGAACTGCCGGATGGCTACCTGCTGGACGTGGGCGGTACGGTGGAGGACTCGGAGCGTGGCCAGGCCTCGGTGAACGCCGGGGTGCCCTTGTTCATCGTGGTGGTGCTGACCCTGCTGATGCTGCAATTGCGCAGTTTCTCGCGGGTGGCGCTGGTGTTCCTCACCGCACCGCTGGGGCTGATTGGCGTGACGCTGTTCCTGCTGGTGTTCCGCCAGCCGTTCGGTTTCGTGGCCATGCTCGGGACTATCGCCTTGTCGGGGATGATCATGCGTAACTCGGTGATCCTGGTGGACCAGATCGAGCAGGATATCCGTGCGGGCATGTCGCAATGGCAGGCGATCATCGAGGCGACGGTACGGCGCTTCCGGCCGATCGTGCTGACCGCCCTGGCGGCGGTGCTGGCGATGATCCCGCTGTCGCGCAGCGTGTTCTACGGGCCGATGGCGGTCGCGATCATGGGCGGCCTGATCGTGGCGACGGCCTTGACCCTGCTGTTCCTGCCGGCGCTGTATGCCGGCTGGTTCAGGGTGAAGAAGACCGCGGAATAAGCCGCTGCGCGGGGTCGAAGATCGTTCCCACGCTCTGCGTGGGAACGCCTGGCTGGATGCTCTGCGTCCGCTGTTGTGACGCGGAGCGTCACGGGCTGCATTCCCACGCGGAGCGTGGGAACGATCGGAGTTTGCTCCCACTGGGTGGGAGCGATCGGTGGGATCAGAGCGCGCCGAACACCTTTTTCGCCAGGCTGGTGGCCGCTTCCGCCGGGTTGGCGCGGATGCCTTCTTCCTTCTGGGCGATCATCTTGAACAGGCCGTCCAGGGCCTTTTCCGTCACGTAGCTTTCAATGTTGGCACTCTTGGCATCAAGCACGCCAAGGGTCGCGGCCTGCCCGGCGAACGAGTTGTACTGCTTGGCCAGGCCGACCTGGTCGGTGGCCTGCTTGACGATCGGCAGGAACTTGGCGCGGATCTGTTCGCGGCTGGTCTTGTCCAGGTACTGGGTGGCCGAGTCCTTGCCGCCGGTGAGAATGCCCTTGGCATCGGTCACGGTCATCTTTTTCACCGCGTCCACCAGCAGGGCCTGGGCCTGCGGCATGGCCGCCTCCGCCGCCTTGTTCATGCTGGTTTCCAGCTGGTCGACCTGTTCACCCATGCCGAACTGTTTCATCTTGCTGGCGACCTTGCCCAGCTTGCCCGGCAGTTCGATCTTCACTTCCGGGTTGTTGCTGAAGCCGCCAGGTTTGCCGAGCGTCGTGACGGCTGCGACGGCCCCCTGGGCCAGGGCGTCCTTGAGGCCGCCCGAGGCTTCGCCCTGGGAAAGGCTGCCCAGGGACAGGGCCAGGGCGTTGGCAGAAATCAGCAGGCCGGCGCAGAGGCCTGCCAGGCGTAGGGAAGGACGGAGCATGGAAAGCTTCCTTATTCGAGAAGTGAAGAAATGACCGGGCGGCATCGACACGGATCCGCGAGGGCTGTGCAGATGCAACCCGGTACTCAGGAGAATCTAACGGATTTGCCGCCAAACGCCAGCGCCCGACGGCTCCTGTCTCTTCGAATCAGGCGCTCAGCGTCAGCGGCTGGGGTTTTTCCTTCAGCAGCACGACGGTCCTGGGGATGGGTTTCAGGGTGAATTTGCGCCGGCTGCCGAAGGTGCCGCGGGTCTCGTAGGCCTGGCCGGGCTTGACCTTGAGCGGGTCATACCGCAGGTAGCGGGGGATCGAGCCCTTGAGCAGGGTGATTTCCTCGCTGAGCACGTAAGGCGGGAGGCCGGGCTCCGTCAGGGCCACCAGCCTCAGGGTCGCCAGGGTGTTTTCCTCCGTGCCGATCAGCGGCACCAGCGCGGCGCTCAGGTAGAGGTAGCCGGGCGGGCTCAGGTGGAAGCTTTCTTCCTGGTTGTCCTTGCGCCAGCGGAAGCTGTACTTGAGATCGGCCAGTTGCGAGACGCCGGCCACGCTCATGTCGAACTCGATCTCGATCTTGCAGTTGTACCTGAGATCCTGGGGCAGTTCGAAAGTGAAGCGCCATGGCGACTGGGTGGGCAGCCGGGCGGCGGTCCAGGTGCCCAGGACCGTGCCCGTGCAACGGTTGCGCAGGATGATCCGGGTCTCTGCCTGGGCCGGGATCGAGTAGTCCGGCGGGAAGTGGAAAACAGCGGTCACGACATTTTTTGCAGTCATCTCGATATCCTTATCGAACGCGTCAAAAGCAACGCAAGGTTCAGTCTATACGAGCGTCGGCGGGGTAAATCCGGCAAGGAAACATCCGTGCTTCTTTGCCGAACCGTCTGTCATGAGGTCGCCTATTCTCCGACGCTGGCCGGCTGATCGGCGGCATCCTCGTTGCGGTGCAGCGCCACCTGGCGGATCGACAGGCGGATCTCCGCGGGCAACACCCGCTTGGCCGCGCCTTCCGCCAGTTCGCCGAGCAGTTCGTGATGGCCCAGCTTGCCGGCTTCGTCCCGGCGCAGGACGCCGAGGTCGAGCAGGGTCTGGATAAAGTGTCGGAACAGGCTCTTGTCGAAGAACTCCGGGGCGTTGAGCCCGTGCAGGATCGACAGGCGCTGGGCCATGACCGTGCACAGGTCTTCCAGTTCTTCGGCGCTGATGCTGTTCTGGCCGCTGTTGAGCAGCAGCGAGATCGCCATGTAGAAGCGTTGCAGGGTCTGGGCAATGCTTTTCGACAGCAGCGTCAGCAGGACGAAATGCCGCGAGCTGGGCGCCGGACGCAGGTAGACCTCGTTCTCGAAACGCAGCAGGCCCTGTTCGACAAAGGCTTCGAGCCACTGGTCGATCACGGCGTCGAGTTCGTCGAGGGACCAGCGAATGAACAGTTCCGATTGCAGGTACGGGTACAACGCCCGGGTATAACGCAGGATCAGCTCGCGGCTCATGCGTGACGAGCTCTGGAAGAAACTCGCCAGCAGGGCCGGCAGGGCGAAGATATGCAGGACGTTGTTGCGATAGTAGGTCATCAGGACGGCGTTCTGCTCGTCCAGGTAGAGGATCTTGCCCAGGGCATCGCTCTGTTCGGAGAGCAGGTCCATATCCTTGACATGCTGGATCAGCGCGCGACCGTCACCTTGTGGCAGGGTGGTGTGCGGCGAATAGGGCACGCGGCGCAGCAAGGCCAGGTAGAGATCGAGGACCCGGGCCATGGCGCGGTCGTCCAGGGCCAGGCGGCTGGTGGACAGCAGGGCCAGGGCCACCAGGTTCACCGGGTTGATCGCGGCGGCTTCGTTGAGGTGGCGGGCCACGCGCTCGCCGAGGCGGTTGGTGGTCGCGTTCAGCCATGCCGGCTTGAACTGCGGACCCAGTTCCTGGGTCCGCCAGTCCGGTTGTTCCTGGTCGAGGAATTCGGCGAGCTTGATCGGTTCGCCGAAGTTGACCGCCACCTGGCCGAAGCGCTGCTTGAGGGCGCCGATGACCTTGAAGATATCGAAGATCGATTCCTTTTTCTTGCTCGCCCCGCGCAACTCACCGAGATAGGTACGACCTTCCAGCACCCGCTCGTAGCCGATGTAGACCGGGACGAAGACGATCGGCATGCGCGAGGAGCGCAGGAAGCTGCGCAGGGTGATCGCCAGCATCCCGGTCTTCGGTTGCAGCATGCGTCCGGTCCGCGAGCGTCCGCCCTCGACGAAGTACTCCACCGGGAAACCCTTGGTGAACAGGGTATGCAGGTATTCGTTGAACACCGAGGTGTAGAGCGGGTTGCCCTTGAACGTGCGGCGCATGAAGAACGCGCCGCCACGGCGCAGCAGGCTGCCGATCACCGGCATGTTGAGGTTGATCCCGGCGGCGATGTGCGGCGGGGTCAGGCCGTTGCGAAACAGCAGGTAGGACAGCAGCAGGTAATCGATGTGGCTGCGGTGGCAGGGTACGTAGATCACCTCGTGACCCTGGGCCACGGCTTGCACGCCTTCGATATGGTTGACCCTGATGCCGTCGTAGATCTTGTTCCAGAACCAGCTCAGCACCACTTCGAGGAAGCGGATCGCGGTGTAGGTGTAGTCCGAGGCGATTTCGTTGCCGTAGCGCAGGGCCTGTTCCTTGGCCTTTTCCACGGAGATGTTCTCGCGTTCGGCTTCTTCGAGGATCGCCTGGCGCACCAGTGGCTCGTTGACCAGGCCCTTGACCAGGTTGCGCCGGTGGGACAGGTCGGGCCCGATGACTGCGGTCTTGAGGTTGCGAAAGTGTACCCGCAGGATGCGCTGGGCCATGCGCACGGTGCGTTCGTGGCCCTTGTTGTGCTCCACCAGTTCGCGCAGGCGGATCGGCGCGGAGAACTGCACGCGGGTCTTGCGCCCGAGAATCAGGATGCTCAGCAGCCGGCGCAGGCGACCGGTGACCGCCCAGCTATCGGCGAACAGCAGTTTCCACGGGCTCGACTCGCTGTCCGGCGACTGCCCCCAGAACACGCTGACCGGGATGATCTGGGCATCTTCGACGGCGTCCCGGCTCAGGGTGTCGACCAGGCGGGTCAAGGTCGGTGGCGCGCCACGCTTGTCCTGGCGGCCCAGCCAGTCCGGCTCCGGGGTCAGGTAGAAAAAGGCCGCCGGCTCCATCAGGGGGCCCACCGACACCGGCAGTACCGGGCGCGGCAGGCCGGCCTTGGTGCATTCGCGGTCGACCACGGCCAGGTCGGTCAGCGACGGCGATTGCAGGACGTAGAACACCGGGCGGCTGCGGTCGAGGTTGAGGGTCAGGGACGACTGGTTGATCGTCTCCGAGCGCACCCACAGGTACAGGAGGCGGCGCAGGGTGCCAAACACAAGACGGCGGAACGGGGAGCGGGTCATACGGCTTCTGCTTAAGGTGGCTGCTTCAGGTGGCTGAACCAGGTGAATTGGACCGAGCGTTTGCTCGGGACTGGTAGTGTGCCGCATCTGCCGAAAATCGGCAAAAAGGCGACCCGGTAATATTGATTGAGAGTTTTCCGGGCTGTCTTATACTCGGATGTTCGCCATGAGCGGTATGACCCATGCGCGTCACGTGAAGTTCTGGCGATCAGGCTTGGAGAACCCTACGAGCGGGGTTCATTCGATAATAAAAAGACGGAGTACGGATTCATGGCAACTCGCGAGACAGGCAATGTGAAGTGGTTCAACGATGCCAAGGGCTACGGCTTCATCCAGCGCGAAGACGGGGCGGATGTGTTCGTGCACTACCGCGCGATTCGTGGTGAAGGCCACCGCTCCCTGGCTGAGGGGCAGCAGGTCGAGTACGCGGTGGTGGAAGGCCAGAAGGGCTTGCAGGCCGAGGATGTGGTCGGCCTGTAATACCTGCGTGCAGTGACGGCCAGCGCGGTCATGCAGGCGCCGGCTTGCCGGCGATTGGCCCTTGAGTCCGGCATCGAGCTTGCGGACGCCTTCGCTGGCAAGCCAGCTCCCACAAGTTCGGTGTTTCGCCGCAAGTGCCGTCAGGCCCCGGTTGTGATGCTGGCCCGGGCAAGTTCCCGGTGAGGGTCACGCCGTACGCCAGGTGATCTCTTCTTCGCCATCGGCGCTGATGCGGATCCAGCGATCGGCGCTTTCCTCGCCTTCTTCCTCGACCCAGCTCCCCGGCGCGCAGCGCACTTCGACGTCCAGCGCGGCAAAGGCGGCGCGGGCGCAGGCGATGTCGTCGTCCCACGGCGTCTGGTCGCTTTCCAGGTACAGGCTGTTCCACTTGCCCACGGCCTTGGGCAGCCAGGTCACCGGCACGCCGCCCGCCTTGCATTTCCAGGTCTGGCCCTTCTGGCTCCATTCGGTGCAGGGGCCGAGCGCTGCGCCGAGCCAGGCGGCAATGGCCTTGTGGTCGACGTCAGCGTCTTTCAGGTAAATCTCGATATCGGGCTGGCGCATGGATGTCCTCGCTGCGGCTGCTGAAAAATCCATTCGCGGATTCGGTCGCTCGCCAACCCGGGTTGGCGAAGTGTGTTGTAGGGGTTATTGCAGAACGAAGTAATCGTAGCGCATCGACACGCTGACCTCGAACGGCTCGGCCTGTTCGATCACCAGGGCGCGGCGTTCGGCGCTGGCACGCCATCCGTGCGGGGTCATGGCCAGCAGGTTGGCACGGTCCAGGGGACTGGCCAGGCTCAGCTTGAACTCCAGCACTTCGCTGTGTTGCAGCGTCATGCCCTGCGGCACCAGTGCCAGGTGCTTGTCGTCGGTGTATTCACGCACTTCGTCGTAGAGCCGCTCGCGCAGTTCCATCAGGTGACCGCTGGTCGGTCCGACCTTCATCAGGCCGCCACCGGGGCTGAGCAGGCGCCGGGCTTCCTGCCAGTCCAGCGGGCTGAAGACACTGGTGAGGAACTGGCAACTGGCATCCGCCAGCGGAATCCGCGCCATGCTGGCGATCAACCAGGTCAGCCGTGGATTGCGTCGGCAGGCACGCTTGACGGCCTCGCGGGAAATGTCCAGGGCATAACCGTCGGCGGTGGGCAGTGCCTCGGCGATCTGCGCGGTGTAGTAACCCTCGCCACAGCCGATATCGACCCAGCGCCGCGGCGCCCGCTCGGCTGCCAGTTCGGCCAGGCGCCTGGCCACCGGGGCGTAGTGCCCGGCATTGAGGAAGTCACGCCGGGCCTCGACCATCGCCTGGTTGTCGCCCGGGTCACGGCTGTTCTTGTGCTGCACCGGCAGCAGGTTCAGGTAACCCTGGCGGGCGCGGTCGAAACGGTGCCCGACCGGGCAGGCCACGCCGTTGTCGACCGCGCTCAGCGGGGCGCTGCAGAGAGGGCAGGTGAGCATCAGGCGAGCAACTTGATCAGGGTCTGGTAGTAGATTTCGGTCAGCACATCGAGGTCGCTGGCCAGGACCCGCTCGTTGACCTGGTGAATGGTCGCGTTGACCGGGCCCAGTTCCACCACCTGGGTACCGAGGGTGGCGATGAAGCGTCCGTCGGAGGTGCCGCCGCTGGTGGAGGCCTGGGTCTCGCGGCCGGTGATGGCCTTGATGCTGGCCGATACCGCGTCGAGCAGCGCACCCGGTTCGGTCAGGAACGGCAGGCCGGACAACGCCCAGTCCACGTGCCAGTCCAGTTCGTGCTTGTCGAGGATCGCCGCGACCCGCTGCTGCAGGCCTTCGACGGTCGACTCGGTGGAGAAGCGGAAGTTGAACAGTGCGGTCAGTTCGCCGGGGATGACGTTGGTCGCGCCGGTGCCCGAGTTGACGTTGGAGATCTGGAAGCTGGTCGGCGGGAAAAACGCATTGCCGTTGTCCCAGTGCTCGGCGGCCAGTTCGGCCAGGGCCGCGGCGGCCAGATGGATCGGGTTCTTGGCCAGGTGCGGGTAGGCCACATGGCCTTGCACGCCGCGTACGGTGAGCTTGGCGCCGAGGGAACCACGGCGGCCGTTCTTCACCACGTCGCCGACCAGCGAGGTGCTCGACGGCTCGCCGACGATGCACCAGTCCAGGCGCTCCTGGCGGGCGGCCAGGCGTTCGACCACGGCCTTGGTGCCGTGATGGGCCGGACCTTCTTCATCGCTGGTGATCAGGAACGCCACGGAACCCTTGTGGTCCGGGTAGTCGGTGACAAAGCGCTCGGCCGCCACCAGCATCGCCGCGAGGCTGCCCTTCATGTCGGCGGCGCCGCGCCCGCAGAGCATGCCGTGTTCGTCGATCAGTGCATCGAAGGGATCGTTCTGCCAGGCCTGGAGCGGGCCGGTGGGGACCACGTCGGTGTGACCGGCGAAACACAGCACCGGGCCTTCGTGACGGCCATGGGTGGCCCAGAAGTTATCCACATCTTCGATCCGCATCGGCTCCAGCTTGAAACCGGCATCGCCCAGGCGCTGCATCATCAGCTTCTGGCAGTCGGCGTCGATCGGCGTCAGCGACGGACGGCGGATCAGATCACAGGCAAGTTGCAGGGTCGGCGAAAGGTCGGCGTGGGCCGTCATGGGAAACTCCGGATGCTGGGGCAAGGTCGGGTAATACTTGTAGGAGCGTGGCTGGCCCGCGAAAGCGTCCTTGAGGGCGCCAAAAGCTTCGCGGGCAAGCCATGTTCCTACAGTCATCGGGTCTGGCCGTGGAATCGTGCTCGACCAAGGCGCGGAAAATGGCGGATATCTTAAAGCAAAACGGCGACCAGAGGCCGCCGTTTAGTGCATTGCATCGCGTTTATGCGGCCGGTACCTGTTCCGGCGTTTCCACCGGTTTGGGCAGCGAGGAGACAAACGCCATGACCAGTGCGGCCAGGTACGGCAGCGACTGCACCAGCAGCATGGTCACCCAGAAACGCATGTCGTTGCTCGGCAGGCCTTGCACCAGGAAGATCCCCAGCGCCGCGCCCCACAACAGCAGCATGATGAACAGCTCTTCCCGGGCTTCCGAGATCGCTACCCACAAGCCGTGGTTGTCGGCGTTCTTCGGCGTGCGGAAGAACGGGATGCTGCTGGTGAAGAAGCCGTACAGCACCGCCTTGGCAATGGTGTGCGACAACGCCAGGCCGGCCAGCGCCGCGGCGAAGGCATCCTTCATGTTGACCCCGACCGCGCGACGGTAGAGGAACAGGATCTTGCCGACCTTGAACACGAACAGCGCCAGCGGCGGGATCGCGAAAATCAGCAGCGGCGGGTCGACCCGCTGCGGCACGATGATCATCGCCGAGGACCAGAGCAGGGCACCGAAGGTGAAGAAGATGTTCATGCCATCGGCGACCCACGGCAACCAGCCCGCGAGGAAGTGATAGCGCTGGCCACGGGTCAGCTCGGTGTCCTTGCCGCGCAGCAGGCTGGCGGTGTGCCGCTTGATGATCTGGATCGCTCCGTAGGCCCAGCGGAAACGCTGTTTCTTGAAGTCGATGAAGGTATCCGGCATCAGCCCCTTGCCGTAGCTGTGGTGGTGGTAAGCCGCCGACAGGCCTTTCTCGAATACCCGCAGGCCCAGCTCGGCATCTTCGCAGATGCACCAGTCGGCCCAGCCCAGCTCTTCCAGCACCGAGCGCCGGGTCATGGTCATGGTGCCGTGCTGGATGATCGCGTCACGGTCGTTGCGCGTGACCATGCCGATATGGAAGAAGCCCTTGTATTCCGAGTAGCAGAGCTTCTTGAAGGTGCTCTCGTTCTGGTCGCGGTAGTCCTGTGGCGATTGCACGATGGCGATCTTCGGATCGGCGAAGTGCGGCACCATGTGCTTGAGCCAGTTGCGGTCGACGCAGTAGTCCGAGTCGATCACCGCGATCACTTCGGCATCCTTGGCGGTGTGCGGGATCAGGTAGTTCAGCGCGCCACCCTTGAAGCCGGCCAGCGGTGCGACGTGGAAGAAGCGGAAGCGCGGGCCGAGGGTTTCGCAGTAGGCCTGCACCGGTTCCCAGACCGCCGGGTCCTTGGTGTTGTTGTCGATGATCAGGACTTCATAGTCCGGATAGTCGAGGGCTGCCAGGGCGTCGAGGGTCTGCTTGACCATTTCCGGCGGCTCGTTGTAGCACGGCACATGGATCGAGACTTTCGGGCGGTAGTGCGAATCGCCTTCCACCGGGAGGAATTCACGCCGGCGCTTGTGGGTCCAGACCGCCTCGGCCAGTTCGTGGGCCTCGGTCAGCAGGACGATGAATACCCCCAGCGCGCCGAGGGCGAGCAGGAAGCCCACCGTCAGGCTGAACCAGGTGCTGTATTGCTGGCTGTAGTCGTAGCCGATCCATACCAGCACCGAACCGCAAAGGAAGGCGATAAAGGTCAGGAAGGTCCGGCCGCGCTGGCGCAGGGCCGAGCCGTCGATCAGCAGCATGGCCAGGGACAGCATCGCCAGGACCACCGAGCCGATGGCCAGTACCCGCCATTGCGGAATGGCGACGACCGGGCCCTCGAAGTTGAATTTCTGCTGGCGGGCCGCGTTGTACACGCCCCAGTAGGCGCCCACGGAACCTTCGTCGCTGGCCTTCCACGGCTGGTCGAAGGCCTCGATCACGAAGTAGTTGAAGCCCTGGCGGTTGAGTTTGTTCACCAGCGTGCGCAGGTAGATCGCCTGGTCAGCCTGGGTGGCATCGGCACCGCCGCGCATGCGGCCGTTGCTCGGCCAGCCGACTTCCGACAGCAGCAGGGGCTTTTTCGGGAACATGCGCTTGAGTTCGCGGGCCCGGTCCAGCACGTACTGGCCCGACTTCTCCATCGGGATGAATTCCCAGTACGGCAGGATGTGCGCGGCGATCAGGTCGACATGCTTGGCCAGTTCCGGGTTGTGTTCCCAGATGTGCCACTGCTCGGAGGTGGTGACCGGCACCTTGACGGCGGCGCGTACGCGGTCGAGCAGCACACCCAGTTCCTTGGCGGTGATCTCCTTGCGGAAGATCGCCTCGTTGCCCACCACCACGCGAACCACGCTACGCGAGGTATTGGCGAGTTCGATGGCGCGGGTGATTTCCCGTTCGTTGCGCTCCTGGTCCGGACTGATCCAGATACCCAGGGTTACCCGCAGGCCGAATTCCTCGGCCAGTTTGGGAATATCCTGCAGCGTGCCGTCGACCGAGTAGATACGGATGTTGTCGGTCAGCTTGCTGATGATCTCCAGGTCGCGACGCATATCATCGTCGGTCGGGAACTGGTCTTTCTGCGGGAACTGGCCCTGCTGGAAAGGCGAGTAGGAGAAGCCGGAAATGTGTTCAGGCCAGTCGGGGGCCGATACCGGACGGTTGATCAACGCCCAGAAACCGGTGAACAGCGCGGCGATTGCCAGCACCACCACCAGATTGAGTCCAAATTTACGCGATGACATAGATATTTCGGGTTCCCAAAGGGGCTAGGGGCTTGTACTGGAACGGTAAACAGCGCGGCGCGCATCCTACACGTGCAGTTCGCTGAACGCACAGCAAAGTGGAGGGCGGCTGAGCTTTGGCAATGACAGTTCGTTTAAGTTCTTTCTTGAGTCTTTGTAGCTCGTTTCTTGTGAATATGTTGTCATTTTCACTCAGGCTGCCGCCATTCGTAGCCTGAAGGTGCCTGTAACCTGCGAACGGCCCTATAATGCGCGCCGATTTTTCGGGTTATTGGTCATGAGTGCAGAAGATCCACGGTTTGCCGGCGTTGCCCGGTTGTATGGCATTGAAGGGCTGGAGCGGCTGAAGGCCGCGCATGTGGCCATCGTCGGTGTGGGCGGGGTCGGCTCCTGGGCGGCGGAAGCGATTGCCCGTTGCGGCGTGGGCGAGATTTCCCTGTTCGACCTGGACGATGTCTGCGTCAGCAACAGCAATCGCCAGTTGCACGCCCTGGACAGCACCGTGGGCCGGGCCAAGGTCGAGGTCATGGCCGAGCGTCTCAAGGGCATCAACCCGGATTGCCGTGTGCATGCGGTGACGGATTTCGTCACCCGCGACACCATGGCCGAGTACATCACGCCGGATATCGACTGCGTGATCGACTGCATCGACAGCGTCAATGCCAAGGCGGCTTTGATTGCCTGGTGCAAGCGCCGCAAGATCCAGATCATCACCACCGGCGGCGCCGGTGGGCAGATCGATCCGACGCTGATCCAGGTCTGCGATCTGAACCGCACCTTCAACGATCCGCTGGCGTCCAAGGTGCGCTCGACCCTGCGCCGCGACTACGGCTTCTCCCGTACGGTGACCCGCCATTACAGCGTGCCCTGCGTGTTTTCCACCGAACAGCTGCGTTATCCGAAGCCGGACGGCAGTATCTGCCTGCAGAAGAGTTTTGTCGGCGATGGCGTGAAGCTGGACTGCGCCGGTGGTTTCGGCGCGGTGATGATGGTCACCGCGACCTTCGGCATGGTGGCGGCCACCAAGGCAGTGGACAAGATCGTGGCGGGGATGCGGCGGCCGTCGGACCGGGTAAAGACCACCTGATGATCGTTCCCACGCCTTGCGTGGGAACGCCTCTCTGGACGCTCTGCGTCCGCTGTCGTGACACCGAGCGTGGGGACGATCGGTGGTTCAGGCGCGGGTCAATTCGCGCATCCGCTGCAGCACGGCGTTCAGGCCGTTGCTGCGCGACGGCGACAGTTGCCGGGAAAGCCCCAACTGGTTGAACCAGTCCGGCAGGTCGACGCCTTGCAGCTCTTCGGCGGTCAAGCCGTTGACCCGTACCAGCAGCAATGCCACCAGGCCGCGGATCATCCGCGCGTCGCTGCCGGCGACAAACCGCCAGCAGCCGTCCTGCAACAGGCCGGTCAACCAGACCTGGCTTTCACAGCCGTGTACGCGATTGGCCTCGATCTTCTCGGCGTCGCCCAGCGGTGGCAGGCGTTCGCCCCATTGCATCAGCAGGCGCGCGCGCTGCTCCCAGCCCGCCGCTCCCTGGAAGCTCTCGAGGGCGCCCCGTGCTTCGTTCGGCAAACTCATCGCAACAGGTCCAGGGCCTGGTCCAGCGCTTCGAAAAAGCGCTCGAGATCATCGGAATCGTTGTACAGCGCCAGGGATACGCGGATCGCTCCGGCCAGACCGAGCTGTTTCATCAAGGGCATCGCACAGTGATGGCCGGCCCGGACGGCAATGCCCTGTTCGGTCAGCAGATGGGCAAGGTCGGCGTTATGCACGCCTTCGACGACAAAGCTGACCAGTGCCAGTTGCGGCTCGCCGAGCAGGCGAATGCCCTTGCGCACGTTCAGGCCTTGCAGCAGATGGGCGTGCAGCGCCGCTTCGTGGGCGAACACGGCAGCCTGGTCCAGGCCCGCGAGGTAGTCGAGGCTCGCTCCCAGTCCGATCACACTGGCAATCGGTGGCGTCCCGGCCTCGAAACCCAGCGGCGCGGAGCGGAAGCTGGCGTGCTGGTAGTCGGCATCCTGGACCATCTCACCGCCGAACTGCCAGTGGCGCAGCTGATGCAGTGCCTCATCGCGGCCGTAGAGCACGCCCAGTCCATCAGGACCGTACAGTTTGTGGCTGGAGAACACGTAGAAGTCGCAACCCAGCGCCTGCATGTCATGGCGGCCGTGCACGACGCCCTGGGCGCCGTCGACCACCGTCAGGGCACCACAGGCCTTGGCCCGCGCCAACAACGGCGGCAATGGTTGCCAGGCACCGAGCACATTGGACAGCTGGCTGACGGCCAGCAGCCGGGTGCGTTCACCGATCAGGCCGAGCGCCTTGTCGATATCGATCAGGCCGGCCTCATTGATCGGCAGGATGATCAGCTTGAGGCCGCGGCGTTGTGCCAGTTGCTGCCAGGGCAGCAGGTTGGCGTGGTGTTCCAGGGCGCTGACAACCAGCTCGTCGCCCGCTTGAAAAAGGTGTTCCAGGCCATAGGCGAGGAGGTTCAGCGCCGAAGTGGCGCCGTGGGTGAAGATCACTTGCCCGCTGTCGCCGATGTTCAGCCATTGGCCGACCTTGATCCGGCTGTCTTCGAAGGCCTGGGTCGCATGGGCGCCGGGCAGGTGCTGGGCCCGGTGCACGTTGGCTGCGCCATTGGCGTAGTAGTGCGTCAGGGCATCGAGCAGGGCCTGGGGCTTCTGGGTGGTGGCGGCGCTGTCCAGATAGGTCTGGTCCTGCCGTTGCAGGGCGGCGATGGCCGGGAAATCGGCACGCCAGGGAGAGGGAATCAACATGGTGTTCGGCCCTGGTGAGCATGGGCGGGGGTCACACGAACCGTGGGAGCCGGCAAGCCGGCTCCCACAGCCTGCAATCAGTTGTGCGCGTGCAAGGCTTCGTTCAGCTCGATGGCCGACTTGTGAGTCTTGCATTCCACCGCGCCGGTTTCCGAATTGCGACGGAACAGCAGGTCCGGCTGGCCGGCCAGGTCGCGGGCCTTGACCACCTTGACCAGCTGGTTGTTCTCGTCGAGCAGCGCGACTTTGGTGCCGGCGGTGACGTACAGGCCCGACTCCACGGTATTGCGGTCGCCCAACGGGATACCGATACCGGCGTTGGCGCCGATCAGGCAGCCTTCGCCGACCTTGATCACGATATTGCCGCCACCGGACAGGGTGCCCATGGTCGAGCAGCCGCCGCCCAGGTCCGAGCCCTTGCCGACGAACACGCCCGCCGATACGCGGCCTTCGATCATGCCCGGGCCTTCGGTGCCGGCGTTGAAGTTGACGAAACCTTCGTGCATCACGGTCGTGCCTTCGCCGATATAGGCGCCCAGACGGATACGCGAGGCATCAGCGATACGCACGCCGTTGGGCACCACGTAGTCGGTCATTTTCGGGAACTTGTCCACCGAGAACACTTCCAGCAACTCGCCACGCAGGCGGGCTTCCAGCTGGTGCTCGGCCAGCTCCGACAGGTCGATCGCGCCCTGGCTGGTCCAGGCCACGTTCGGCAGCAGCGGGAACACGCCGGCCAGGCTCAGGCCGTGTGGCTTGACCAGGCGGTGGGACAGCAGGTGCAGCTTGAGGTAGGCCTCGGGGGTGGAACTCAGTTGCGCGTCTTCGGCCAGCAGGGTGGCGACCAGCGGCTTGTGGCTTTCGGCCAGGCGGGTCAGCAGGGCGGCCTGGGCGGCGTCGACACCCTTGAGGGCTTCGGCCAGTTGCGAGGCCTGGGCGGTGCTGAAGCCGATGGCCTGGTTGCCGCCGGTGTAGCCCAGTACGGGCGCGATGGCGGCGACCAGTTCGGCGGATGGCTGGATCAGTGGCTGTGCGTAGAACACTTCCAGCCAGGCACCTTGACGATTCTGGGTACCAACACCGAAGCCCAGGCTGAACAGAGTAGTGGACATGCAGTTACCTCTTGCAAAATGAGTGGGGGCCTTGAGCGCTCTGGCTCAGTTGAGGGCCGCCGCATAGCTTTCTGGCTTGAAGCCAATCAGGGTTCGGTTGCCGAGATCGAGCACCGGGCGCTTGATCATCGAGGGTTGAGCGAGCATCAGCTCGATCGCTTTCGCCTGGTCGAGATCGGCTTTGCGTTCGTCGTCGAGTTTGCGAAAGGTGGTGCCGGCGCGGTTCAGCACCACTTCCCAGCCGTGCTCGTCGCACCACTGGGTCAGGTGTTCACGGTCGATGCCGGCGGTCTTGTAATCATGGAAATCATAGGGCACCGCGTGCTCTTCCAGCCACGTGCGGGCTTTCTTCATGGTGTCACAGGCCTTGATTCCGAAAAGGTGCAACGTTTTGCTCGAAGCGGTCACAGCAATTGCCTCCCCTTTGGAGATGCCAGGGATGAAAGGTTGAAGATTATGCCATGACCGGGCCGCTTAGGTGCCCTAGTCGTGTGCGGTTACATCTTCCCCCGCGGCCGGCGATGCTGGCGCGGCGCCCGGGCGGCAGCTTAAGTGGCTAATGTGGCACTTCGACGGCAAGTTCCTGCTCTCGATACGTTTTAAAGGAATGGGTATCTGTATTTATTACGTCAGGTATCAATTCAAGTGCTTGGCTGTGCATTTATCGCGAAAGGCCACATAAGTAAGGTGATGCGACTGGCGTATGAGCCCTGCCAATCGGAGAAAGTCAGCCTGAACGATCGGGATGCTCGTCGATGTCATGCGCCGACAGCCAAGCCTTCTTGTTTTCCTGAGTGGAGTACTCCGATGATCAGATTACCCCTGGCCTGTGTATTGGCCTGTGCATTGGGCATGGCCGATAGCGTGGCGGCCCAGGCCGCCGAACCGGCGGGTCAGCCGACGCAACAGCTGTCTGTGGCCTACCGCAGTATCCAGGTCGATGGCCTGAGCATTTTCTATCGTGAGGCCGGTCGGCCAGATGCGCCGACGCTGTTGCTGCTTCACGGCTTCCCCAGTTCTTCGCGCATGTATGAGCCTTTGCTGTCGCGGTTGGCGCGGCATTACCATCTGGTGGCGCCGGATTACCCGGGGTTCGGCCATAGCGACGCCCCCGATCCCAAGGCGTTTGCCTACACCTTCGATCACCTCGCCAGTGTGATGCAGCATTTCACCGAGGCCCTGGGCCTGAATCACTACGCCCTGTATGTGCAGGATTACGGTGGTCCTGTCGGCATGAGGATGGCCGTCGCCCACCCCGAACGCCTCCAGGCCCTGATCGTTCAGAACGCGGTGTCCCATGAGGACGGGCTGGGGCCGTTGTGGCAGAAGCGTCGCGAGTTCTGGGCCGACCGGAGCAAGAATGAAGCAGGGTTGCGGGCCAGTTTTTTCTCGCTGGCGACGACCCGGCAACGGCATGTCGGCGCCAACCCGCATGTCGAGGGTTTCAACCCGGATCTGTGGACGGATGAGTTCAACTTCCTCAACCAGCCCGGTCAGGCTGACATCCAGAGCGACCTGTTCTACGACTACCGTACCAACGTGGCCAGCTATCCGAAGTGGCAGGCCTGGCTCAGGGCGCATCAGCCGCCGACGCTGGTGGCATGGGGCAAATACGACCCTTCTTTCGATGTCGCCGAAGCCGAAGCCTATCGTCGTGACCTGCCCGGAGCCGAAGTGCATGTGCTGGAAGCCGGGCACTTTGCCCTGGATGAACAGCCCGGGGAGATTGCGACACTGGTCGAGCACTTTCTCGACAAGAACCTCAAGGCACCGGGGAAATGAAGAACCGCTGCCAAGGTGGGTGAAGCAGCCCTGCACAGACTTGCAGGAGCCTCCAAGCCAATGCTTCCTGGCCCTACTTCACCTGTCCCAGATTCGCCTCGCTCAAATCCAGTTCCCCCAGCACCTCGCGCAAGGCGTCGTCACCAATCTGGTGATGACGCCTCAGGCTGTACAGCTCCAGCCTTTGCGCGCGCAATGCCTTCAGGCGCAGGCGCCGCTCCAGCAGATCCATCTGGAACGCCAGTGCCTGGGCCTCATCGGAATCATTGAACACCTCCAGCTGATGCCGGTACTCGGACATGATCCGTGCTTTCAACTCGGCCGCCAGCGAGGCCTGGGCCGCATCCTGGGAACCGGCCGCCTCGACCGCATCCTCGACTTCCAGCGCGCGGATCGCCGCCTCGGCGGTGCGCCGCCAGGCTTCGCGAACTTCATGGCGCCGCGCATCGTCGGGGCTTTTCGCAATATCCCGGAGCAGAATCGGCAAGGCGACACACGCCGCCACCAACGACAGCAGGATCACCCCGGCAGCGATGAAGATCAGCAGGTCCCGTTCGGGAAAATCCGCCCCCGGCGCCATCAGCAACGGCACCGACATCACGCCCGCCAGTGTCACCGCCCCGCGTACGCCCCCCACCGTCAGGAGCCAGCAGGATCGCGCCTTGGGCATCGAGGTCAGCTCACTCTTGCCGCGCCAGCGCCGTACCAGTACCGACAGGCGCCAGATGCTCTGCACCCAGACAAAGCGCAGCACCAGCAACACCAGGAAAATCGCCAGCACATCCAGGCAGCGATACAGGAGGGTTGGCCACAACGAGGCTTCATGACTGGCGACCGCCTTGACGATATCCGGCAGTTGCAGGCCCAACAGCAGGAAGATCAGGCCGTTGAAGGCGAATTCCAGCAGCGACCAGACACTGCGATTGAGCAGGCGGGTACTGGTCTGGCGCGGCAGCAGGTCGAGCCAGCTCTGCATCATCCCCGCCGCGACCGCTGAGAGGATGCCCGAGACACCGAGGCGTTCGGCCAGGACATAGGCGGCAAACGGCAACAGCAGCATGAACACCACGTGGGTCGCCGGATCGTCCCAGCCCCGGGCGATCATCCAGGCCCGCAGCCGTCCCACCAGCCAGCTCAGGACCACGCCGATCGCCAAGCCGCCCACGGCCACCAGCAGGAACGTCAGGCTGGCATTGGTCAGGGAGAACACCCCGGTCACGGCCGCTGCCAGGGCAAACTTGAAGGTCACCAGGCCCGACGCGTCATTCATCAACGCCTCGCCTTGCAGCATATGCATCAAGGGCGTGGGCAGGCGGTTCTGGGAGATCGCGGAGACCGCCACGGCATCCGTCGGCGACAACACCGCGGCCAGGGCAAAGGCCACCGGCAGCGGGATAGCCGGCAACAGCCAATGGATGAAGTAGCCGGCGCCCACCACGGTGAACAGCACCAGCCCCACGGCCAGGGTCAGGATCGGTCCCTTCAGGCGCCAGAACTCGCGCTTGGGCATGCGCCAGCCGTCGGAGAACAGCAGTGGTGGCAGGAACAGGAAGAGAAACAATTCCGGGTCCAGGGCTACATGCAGGCCCAGCGTCGGCCAGGCCAGCACGGCACCCGCGGCGATCTGCACCAGTGGCAGGGGGAGTGGGATCACCCGTGCCAGCAAACGCGAAACGCCCACCAGCATCAATAGAATGAGGACGGTGTAGGCGGTTTGCATAAGGCGGCTTCTCGATCGATCAGGAGCGTATCGGGCCATCGGCCCCGGCTCGCCATCACTGGCGAGCCGACTCCTGTTAGGTTACTTGCGACGCTGGATAAACGCCCGGATCCGTTCGGCGGCTTCGACGCATTCGGCGAGCGGTGCCACCAGTGCCATGCGCACGCGGCCGGCACCCGGATTGACGCCATCGACCTCGCGGGACAGGTAGGAGCCCGGCACCACGGTCACATGTTCCTCGGCGAACAGGTCGCGGCAGAACTCGGCGTCGTCACCCTGCACATTCGGCCACAGGTAGAAGCCGCCGTCCGGACGCTGGACGTCCAGCACCGGCGCGAGGATTTCCAGCACCGCGTCGAATTTCTCCCGGTACAGCGCACGGTTGGCGCGCACATGCACTTCATCGTTCCAGGCGGCCACGCTGGCCAGTTGGGTCTGCACCGGCATCGCGCAACCGTGGTAGGTGCGGTACAGCAGGAAGCCCTTGAGGATCTCCGCATCGCCGGCCACGAAGCCCGAACGCAGGCCTGGCAGGTTCGAGCGCTTGGACAGGCTGTGGAACACCACGCAGCGCTTGAAGTCCTTGCGGCCCAGTTCGACGCAGGCGCTGAGCAGGCCGGGCGGCGGGGTCTGTTCATCGAAGTACAGCTCGCTGTAGCACTCGTCGGCGGCAATCACGAAGTCGTGTTCGTCGGCCAGGGCGATCAGCTTTTTCAGGGTGTCCACGGGGATCAGCGCGCCGGTCGGGTTGCCCGGCGAGCAGAGGAACAGAATCTGGCAGCGTTGCCAGATTTCGGCCGGTACGGCGTCGAAATCCGGGTTGAAGCCATTTTCGTCGAGGCACGGCAGGTAGTGCGGCTGGGCACCGGCGAGGAAGGCCGCGCCTTCGTAGATCTGGTAGAACGGGTTCGGGCTGACCACCAGGGCGTCAGCGCCACGGTTGACGACGGTCTGGGTAAAGGCGAACAGGGCTTCGCGGGTACCATTGACCGGCAGGACGTTGCGCGCCGGGTCGAGCCAGCCGTCGGGCACGTTGAAGCGCCGTTCGCACCAGGCCGCGATCGCCTCGCGCAGGGCGGGAATGCCCAGGGTGGTCGGGTACACCGCCATTTGTTCCAGGTTGGCCGCCAGGGCTTCGGCGACAAAGCTCGGCGAACGGTGTTTCGGCTCGCCGATGGACAGCGCGATCGGGCGCTTGTCCGCATCGGGCTTGACGCTGCCCAGCAGGGCGCGGAGTTTCTCGAACGGGTAGGGCTGCAACTGGTTCAACGCGTTGTTCATGGACATCTCGTTCAATTCGGTTGTTGCGGGAGCGGGCTTGCCCGCGAAGGGAGCACCGCGTTTTTTCAGGTCTGGCGCGTCAGCGTTCTTCGCGGGCAAGCCCGCTCCCACGGGAAGCATTCATTCAAATACTCAGGCGCTCGATACTCGGTTCGGAGTTGACGCTCAGTTGTTCGACGATGGCGTCCTGCAGACGGCTGCACAGTTGCGGGTCGGACAGGGGCTGGTTGTGCGCATCGGTGATGAAGAACACGTCCTCCACCCGTTCACCAAGGGTGGCGATCTTGGCGTTCTGCAGCGACAGGTCGAATTCCAGGAAGATCTTGCCGATCCGCGCCAGCAGGCCGGGGCGGTCCGGGGCGCTGAGTTCGAGCACGGTCACCGGGCGCTGGGCATCGTTATGGATGGTCACCTGCGGGGCAAAGGCGAAGTGCTTGAGCTGGCGCGGTACCCGGCGCTGGATGATCGTCGGGTAGTCGTCGGGGTTGCGCAGGGCGTCGGTCAGGCCGTCGCGGATCTGCTTGACCCGCTTCGGATTGTCGCCGATGGCACCACCGTCGTTGTCCAGCACGATGTAGGTGTCGAGGGTGAACTGGCTGCTGGACGTGATGACCCGGGCATCGTGGATGTTCAGGTTGAGCTGGTCCATCGCGGCCACGGTCACCGCAAAGAAATCATGCTGGTCCGGGGCATAGATGAAGATCTGCGTGCCGCCTTCGAATTCGCGCTGGGTGGTTTCCTTGATCAGTACCAGCGGGCCGCCATCGGCCGGTTGCTGGAGGATCGCGTCGCTGTGCCAGGCCACGTCGCCAGCGGTGTGGCGCAGGAAATAGTCATCGCCCAGTTGCGACCAGAGCTGCTCGACATCGTCCGGGTCGGTGCCGGCGCGCACCAGGATATCCAGGGCGGCGCTCTGGGTCTGGCGAATCTGTTCTTCGCGGTCCACCGGGTTTTCCAGGCCACGACGCAACGCGCGCTTGGTCTCGGTGTAGAGCTGGCGCAGCAGGCTGGCACGCCAGGAGTTCCAGAGGCTCGGGTTGGTCGCGTTGATATCGGCCACGGTCAGGACATAGAGATAGTCCAGGTACACGTGGTCGCCGACGATCTGCGCGAAGTCGTGGATCACCTGCGGGTCGGAGAGATCCTTGCGCTGGGCCGTGGTGGACATCACCAGATGGTTCTGCACCAGCCAGACGATCAGGCGGCTGTCCCAGGCCGGTAGCTGATGGCGCTTGCAGAAGGCCTCGGCGTCGACCGCGCCGAGTTCCGAGTGGTCGCCATGGCGGCCCTTGCCGATGTCGTGATAGAGCCCGGCCATGTAGATCAGCTCGGGCTTGGGCAGCTTGGCCATCAGCTTGGCGGCCAGCGGGAATTTCTCGGAGACCTGGGTGTACTGCAGTTTTCGCAGGTGCTTGATCAGGTTCAGGGTGTGCGCATCGACCGTATAGATGTGGAACAGGTCGTGTTGCATCTGCCCGACGATATCGCCGAACTCCGGCAGGTAGCGGCCGAGGATGCCGTAGCGGTTCATCCGGCGCAGGTTGCGGTGGATACCGATCTTGCACTTGAACAGCTCGATGAACAGGCTGGTGTTGCGGATATCGTTGCGGAAGTCGTCGTCGATCAGGTGCCGGTGTTCGCGCAGCAGGCGGATGGTGTCGGCGCGCACGCCCTTGATTTCCGGCTGCTGGGCCATCAGCACGAAGATTTCCAGCATGGCGAACGGCGTCCGCTTGAAGACGTTCGGGTGGGTCGCCTCGATGTAACCGTCGTGCAGTTGGAAGCGCGAGTTCAGCGGTTGCGGCGGCGCTTCGTCTTCCGGGGCGAGGATGACCTCTTCGAAGTGCTGGATGATCAGGTCGCTGAGCTGGGCAATGCTCATGACCACCCGGTAGTACTGTTGCATGAAGTTTTCGATGGCCTGCTTGGCGTCGTCGCCCTGGAAGCCCAGCAGCCCGGCGATGGTGCGCTGGTGGTCGAACAGCAGGCGGTCCTCGGCGCGCCCGGCGAGCATGTGCAGGGCGTAGCGGACCTTCCAGAGAAACTCCTGGGACGAGGCCAGCAGGGCGTTTTCGCTTTCCACGAGGAAGCCTTCGCCGGCCAGGGCACGCAGGTTCAGGGTGCCGTACTGGCGGCGGGCGACCCAGAGAATCGTCTGGATATCCCGCAGGCCGCCGGGCGAGCCCTTGACGTTGGGTTCCAGGTTGTATTCGGTGTCGTTGTACTTGTGGTGACGGGCCTTCTGCTCGGCGCGCTTGGCCAGGAAGAAGTCCTTGCTCGGCCACATGTGGGCGGTGCTGGTGACGTCGAGCATGCGCAGGCGCAGGCGCTCGGGCCCGGCGATGGTACGGCTTTCCATCAGGTTGGTGATGACGGTCAGGTCGGCGCGGGCCTCTTCGGCACATTCGTCGATCGAGCGAACGCTCTGGCCGACCTCCAGGCCAATATCCCAGAGCAGGGTCAGGAAACGCTCGATGGAATCGCGAAAGATCTCGTGGTCGGCGCTGTCCAGCAGGATCAGCAGGTCGATGTCCGAGTAGGGGTGCAGTTCACCGCGACCGTAGCCGCCGACCGCCACCAGGGCGATATCGGCATCTTCGCTCCAGTCGAACTGGTCCCAGGCCTTTTGCAGGATGTTGTCGACGAACCAGGCGCGGTCTTCGATCAACCGGCGGATGTCGCGGCCACTGCGAAAGCGCGCGTCGAGGACTTCGTGGGCCTGACGGATGGCTTTCTTGAATGCCGCTATGGGGCTGGCCTTCAGGGCCAGTTCCGCCTGGAACTGGCCGCGGTCGAAGAGTTCGGGATCCACCTGCGGCATCGATTGGTTTTCCTTCGGGAATCAGGCTGAGACGCGTGGGATGGTGTCATCGCTGCGCAGGGTGAAGATCTCGTAGCCGGTTTCGGTGACCAGCAGGGTGTGCTCCCACTGGGCCGAGAGCTTGCGGTCCTTGGTGATGGCGGTCCAGCCGTCGCCCAGCACCTTGGTGTCGGCCTTGCCCTGGTTGATCATCGGCTCGATGGTGAAGGTCATGCCGGCCTTCAGTTCCATGCCGGTGCCGGCACGGCCGTAGTGCAGGATCTGCGGCTCTTCGTGGAACACCTTGCCGATGCCGTGGCCGCAGAACTCGCGCACCACGGAGAAACCGTTCTTCTCGGCGTGCTTCTGGATGATTTCGCCGATATCGCCCAGGCGGCAGCCGGGCTTGACGATCTCGATCGCCTTGTACATGCATTCCTGGGTGACCAGGGACAGGCGCTCGGCCCAGACCGGCACGTTGCCGACATGGAACATCTTGCTGGTATCGCCGTGGTAGCCGTCCTTGATCACGGTCACGTCGATGTTCACGGTGTCGCCATCCTTGAGCGGCTTGTCGCCGGGGATGCCATGGCAGACCACGTGGTTGACCGAGGTGCAGATCGACTTCGGGAAGCCCTTGTAGTTGAGGGGCGCGGGAATGGCCTGCTGCACGTTGACGATATAGTCGTGGCAGATGCGGTCCAGCTCCTCGGTGGTGACGCCGGGCTTGACGTATTCACCGATCATTTCCAGTACATCGGCGGCCAGCTTGCCGGCGACGCGCATTTTTGCGATGTCCTCGGGAGTTTTGAGGGTGACGGTCATACAGGCTCTCTATGCGCTCGGTGGCGCTGATAAACACGGAAAAAGGTCGAAGGCGGCAACATCCGGTCATGGAGTGGTGCGTTTCGAAACCTTGAAAAATGCGATTCTAACAGACGGACGGGGTAAATCATGACGTCCGGGCATCGCTTCTCTCTATAAACGATGGGGCATTCTGGCGCGAAACCAAGGGTCGCGCAAAAGCCCGTGGCGGGAAATGCGAATCCGGGTTCCGTTTTTGTCCTCCTTGTGGTATAAAATGCGCCGCTTTCCGGGGATACCCCGAAAGGCTTAAATCCACACACGTGTCGACACGATGACCTGGGTGCCTTCAGCTTGATGCTGCTTGGTTGGTCATTGGGATACGTGGAGGCCAAACCCGACTTATTAAGGAACTATCATGTCCCAAGTCAACATGCGCGATATGCTGAAGGCCGGTGTGCACTTCGGTCACCAGACCCGTTACTGGAACCCGAAAATGGGCAAGTACATTTTCGGCGCGCGTAACAAGATCCACATCATCAACCTTGAAAAAACCCTGCCAATGTTCAACGAAGCTCTGACTTTCGTAGAGCGTCTGGCTCAGGGCAAAAACAAGATTCTGTTCGTCGGCACCAAGCGTTCCGCTGGCAAGATCGTTGCCGAAGAAGCAGCACGTTGCGGTTCGCCGTACGTCGACCACCGCTGGTTGGGCGGCATGCTGACCAACTTCAAGACCATCCGTGCTTCCATCAAGCGTCTGCGTGACCTTGAAGTGCAAGCCGAAGACGGCACTTTCGCCAAGCTGACCAAGAAAGAGGCGCTGATGCGCACTCGCGACCTGGAAAAGCTGGATCGTAGCCTGGGTGGTATCAAGGACATGGGCGGTCTGCCAGACGCTCTGTTCGTGATCGACGTTGACCACGAGCGCATCGCGATCACCGAAGCCAACAAGCTGGGCATCCCGGTCATCGGCGTTGTCGATACCAACAGCAGCCCGGAAGGCGTTGACTACATCATCCCAGGCAACGATGACGCCATTCGCGCCATCCAGCTGTACATGGGTTCGATGGCTGACGCCGTGATCCGCGGTCGCAACAACGTTGCCGGCGGCACCGTTGAGTTCGTCGACGAAGCACCGGTCGCTGCAGCTGAGTAATTGACGCCCCAGGTCTTTAAGAAAACTCGCCGAGCGGCGATCAGGCAAGGCAAAACAGGCGAGGAACGACCGGAGTCGCGCGCGACTTTAGTCCACTAAATGAGCATTCCGAGCCTGCTTTTAACGCAGCATGATCATCGCGCAGGTAGTTTTGGACAGGGCCTGGCGTTGGCTCAGTAAGTAAAAAGGGGGCTAGGCCCCCTTTTTGCCACCTCGAAAACCATTTGTCTGGCGCGCCGCTACAGCGTCTGTAACGTGCAGTTGCTAACAAGGGTGGTTCGGGAAGAATTGAACGCCCGTTCGATCGGGTGGAATGGTTGATAACCTATCCAAGAGGAATTTTGAAATGGCAGAGATTACTGCAGCGTTGGTCAAAGAACTGCGCGAGCGTACCGGCGAAGGCATGATGGACTGCAAGAAGGCCTTGACCAAGGCCGGCGGCGACATCGAAAAAGCCATCGATGACATGCGTGCATCGGGCGCCATCAAAGCCGCCAAGAAAGCAGGCAACGTTGCTGCCGAAGGCGCTATCGCTATCAAGTGCGACGGCAAATCTGCCGTGATTCTGGAAGTGAACTCGCAGACCGACTTCCTGGCCCTGCAAGACGACTTCAAGAACTTCGTCGCTGCCAGCGTCGAAAAAGCCTTCGCTGACAAACTGACCGACGCAGCTCCGCTGATCGCCGCTCAGGAAACTGCTCGCGAAGCCCTGGTTGCCAAGGTTGGCGAAAACGTCAACATCCGTCGCCTGGCTCGTATCGAAGGTGATGTGGTCGGCGCCTACCTGCACGGCAACAAGATCGGTGTGGTCGTGGCTCTCAAGGGCGGCAACGAAGAGCTGGCCAAGGATGTTGCCATGCACGCGGCGGCAACCAACCCTGAGTTCCTGCTGCCATCGCAGGTTTCTCCTGAGGCCATCGAGCGCGAAAAAGGCGTTTTCCTGACCCTCAACGAAGAAAAGATCAAGGGCAAGCCTGAGAACATCGTTGAAAACATGGTCAAAGGCCGTATCAGCAAGTTCCTGGCCGAAGCCAGCCTGGTTGAGCAAGCTTTCGTCAAGAACCCGGAAGTCACCGTCGGTGCCCTGGTCAAGAAAGCCGGCGCTGAAATCGTTTCCTTCACTTACTTCAAAGTAGGTGATGGCATCGAGAAGCCAGTGGACAACTTCGCTGAAGAAGTTGCTGCTCAAGTGGCTGCCAGCAAGCAATAAGACGGTTTTCAACTGTCGACCCAAGAGGCTGCCCGCTTACGCGCGCAGCCTCTTTTCAAATGGGAGGAAGGTTTCTCTTTTTCCTTTCGGAACCGGCTTACAAAGCCGTGTTCTGATGGCGCTGTAGCAGCGCCAAGCTAGAGTTAGCGCAGGCTGCAAACAGCTCGCAAGATTTTTTAAACGCCGCAGGAGAGATTCGCAATGGCTCAGCAGGGCAGTGGTTATCAAGCTCGCTATAAACGCATTCTACTCAAGCTTAGCGGCGAGGCCCTGATGGGCTCGGAAGAGTTCGGGATTGACCCGAAAGTCCTGGATCGCATGGCGCTGGAAGTGGGGCAACTGGTCGGTATCGGTGTGCAGGTCGGCCTGGTGATCGGCGGCGGCAACCTGTTCCGCGGTGCCGCCCTGAGCGCTGCCGGCATGGACCGTGTCACCGGCGACCACATGGGCATGCTGGCTACCGTGATGAACGCGCTGGCGATGCGCGATGCGCTGGAACGTGCGAATATCTCGGCCATCGTGATGTCGGCCATTTCCATGGTCGGCGTGACCGATCATTACGATCGTCGCAAGGCGATGCGTCACCTCAACTCCAAGGAAGTGGTGATTTTCGCCGCGGGTACCGGCAATCCGTTCTTTACCACGGATTCGGCGGCTTGCCTGCGTGCGATCGAAATCGATGCCGACGTGGTGCTCAAGGCGACCAAGGTCGATGGCGTCTATACCGCAGATCCGTTCAAGGACCCGCATGCCGAGAAGTTCGATCATCTGACCTACGATGAAGTACTGGATCGCAAGCTGGGTGTCATGGACCTGACCGCTATCTGCCTGTGCCGCGATCACAAGATGCCGCTGCGCGTATTTAACATGAACAAGCCTGGCGCCCTGCTGAACATCGTGCATGGTGGCGCTGAAGGAACCCTGATCGAGGAAGGCCAACAATGATCAACGAACTCAAGAAAGACGCTCAAGAGCGCATGCAGAAATCCCTGGAGTCCCTGGCTCACAACTTCGGCCGGATCCGTACAGGGCAGGCTCACCCGAGCATCCTGGAAGGCGTGATGGTGCCTTACTATGGCGCGGACACCCCGATCAAGCAGGTCGCCAACATCACCGTCAAGGATGCCCGTACCCTGCAGGTCGTGGCGTTCGAGCGCAATATGCTCGGTGCCGTGGACAAGGCGATCGGCAGCGCCGGCCTGAACCTGAACCCGACCAACCTGGGCGAGCTGCTGCTGATTTCCATGCCGGCACTGACCGAGGAAACCCGCCGTGGTTTCACCAAGCAGGCCCGGGAAGAGGCGGAAAACGCCCGTGTTGCCGTGCGCAACATTCGCCGTGACGTGCTGGGCGACCTGAAGGACCTGGTCAAGGAAAAGGAAATCAGCGAAGACGAAGAGCGTCGTGCCGCCGACGAGATCCAGAAGCTGACCGACAGCTTCGTGGCTAAAATCGAAGTGGCCGTGAAGCAAAAAGAAGCGGACCTGATGGCCGTATAAGGGTCAGGACGTTTTCATGGAAAAGACCAAGCAGGCTGGGCTGTCCTCGGTACCGCGCCATGTCGCGATCATCATGGATGGTAATAATCGCTGGGCGAAGAAGCGCTTCTTGCCGGGTGTCGCCGGCCACAAGGCCGGCGTCGACGCGGTGCGGGCGGTGATCGAGGTGTGTGCCGAGGCCAAGGTCGAGGTATTGACCCTGTTCGCCTTCTCCAGTGAGAACTGGCAGCGCCCCGCCGATGAAGTCAGCGCCTTGATGGATCTGTTTTTCAAGGCGTTGCGGCGCGAGGCCAAGCGCCTCGACGACAACAACATCAGCCTGCGGATCATTGGCGACCGCTCGCGCTTCCACCCTGAACTCCAGGCGGCGATGCGCGAGGCGGAAGCAGCGACGGCTGGCAGCAATCGTTTCATTCTGCAGATCGCGGCCAACTACGGCGGACAGTGGGATATCGCCCAGGCGGCCCAGCGTCTTGCCCGCGAAGTGCAGGCCGGGCATCTGCGTCCGGACGACATCACCCCGGAGTTGCTGCAGACCTGCCTGGCAACCGGCGACCTGCCGCTGCCGGACCTGTGCATCCGTACCGGTGGCGAGCATCGCATCAGCAACTTCCTGTTGTGGCAGCTGGCATACGCCGAGCTGTATTTCTCCGACCTGTTCTGGCCGGACTTCAAACACGATGCCATGCGCAATGCGCTGGCTGATTTCGCTTCCCGCCAGCGTCGCTTCGGTAAAACGAGCGAGCAGGTCGAAGCTGGAGCCCGGGTTTAATGCTCAAGCAACGCATCATCACGGCACTTATCCTCCTGCCCATCGCCCTGTGCGGTTTTTTCCTGCTCTCGGGATCCGGTTTCGCGCTGTTCATCGGCGTGGTCGTGACCCTCGGCGCGTGGGAATGGGCGCGCCTGGCGGGCTTTGAAGCGCAGCCGGCCCGCGTGGCGTACGCCGCGCTGGTCGCGGTCCTGCTGTTCTTCATGTACATCCTGCCGAACCTGGCGCCCTGGGTGTTGGGGGCAGCGGTGCTGTGGTGGGGGCTGGCGACCTACCTGGTGCTGACCTATCCGCAGTCCAGCGGGCACTGGTCGAGCACGGCGAGCAAGCTGGTGATCGGCTTCCTGATCCTGCTGCCGGCCTGGCAGGGGCTGATCGAAATCAAGCAGCACGCTTCCGGCCAGGGCAACCTGCTGATCATGGCGGTGATGATCCTGGTCTGGGGCGCCGATATCGGTGCCTATTTTTCCGGCAGGGCCTTTGGCAAGCGCAAGCTGGCGCCTTCGGTCAGTCCGGGCAAGAGCTGGGAGGGCGTCTATGGCGGCCTGCTGCTGAGCCTGGTGATCACCGCCGTGGTCGGCCTGGTATACGGCTGGGGCTTCGGCCAGATCCTGGCGAGCCTGCTGGGCGCGGCGATCATCGTGTTCATCTCGGTGGTCGGCGACTTGACCGAAAGCATGTTCAAGCGTCAATCCGGGATCAAGGACAGCAGTAACCTGCTGCCCGGCCATGGTGGCGTGCTCGATCGTATCGACAGCCTGACCGCGGCGATCCCGATGTTCGCGGTGCTGCTGTGGATCGCCGCATCGTGAGCCGCCCACAACAGATCACCGTGCTGGGGGCTACCGGCTCCATCGGCCTGAGCACCCTGGATGTGATTGCCCGGCACCCGGAGCGCTACCAGGTATTTGCCCTGAGCGGCTTCACGCGCCTGGCCGAGCTGTTCGCGCTGTGCGTCCGCCACCGGCCGCGTTTTGCGGTGGTGCCGGAAGTTGCCGCTGCTCGCGGTCTGCAGGAGCAATTGCGCGCTGCCGGCTTGTCTACCGAGGTGCTGGTGGGTGAAGAGGGGCTATGCCAGGTTGCGGCCGACCCCGAAGTCGACACCGTGATGGCGGCCATCGTCGGGGCGGCGGGCCTGCGTCCTACCCTGGCCGCAGTCGAGGTCGGCAAGAAGATCCTGCTGGCCAATAAAGAAGCGCTGGTGATGACCGGCGCGCTGTTCATGCAGGCGGTGCGCAAGAGTGGTTCGGTACTGTTGCCGATCGACAGCGAGCACAATGCGATTTTCCAGTGCCTGCCGGGTGATTTCGCCCGTGGCCTCGGCGCGGTGGGCGTGCGGCGTATCCTGCTGACCGCTTCCGGCGGCCCGTTCCGGCAAACACCGTTGGCCGAACTGGAGCATGTCACGCCCGATCAGGCCTGCGCGCACCCGAACTGGTCCATGGGGCGCAAGATTTCCGTCGACTCCGCGAGCATGATGAACAAGGGGCTCGAACTGATCGAGGCCTGCTGGCTGTTCGATGCCCGGCCGAGCCAGGTCGAAGTGGTGATTCACCCGCAGAGCGTGATCCATTCGCTGGTCGATTACGTCGATGGCTCGGTACTCGCCCAGTTGGGCAATCCGGATATGCGCACGCCGATCGCCAATGCCCTGGCCTGGCCGGAGCGTATCGATTCCGGCGTCGCCCCGCTGGACCTGTTTTCCGTGGCCCGGCTGGACTTTCAGGCGCCGGACGAGCAGCGTTTCCCCTGCCTGCGCCTGGCGCGGGCGGCCGCCGAAGCCGGTGGCAGCGCGCCGGCGATGCTGAATGCGGCCAATGAAGTGGCTGTCGCCGCGTTTCTCGAACGGCGCATCCGTTATCCCGAGATCGCGAGTATCATCGAGGGAGTTTTGAATCTGGAACCTGTTGTTGCGGTCGATGAACTCGACGCGGTATTCGCAGCAGATGCCAAGGCACGGGCATTGACCGAACAGTGGCTGAGTCGCAACGGGCGTTGAGCCCGGTGTAGCGTACGAGCGATGCGGCACTAGATAGGATTGCGGAGAAAGCAGATGAGCGCGCTCTATATGATTGTCGGCACCCTGGTCGCCTTGGGTGTGCTGGTTACTTTCCATGAATTCGGCCATTTCTGGGTGGCGCGCCGCTGCGGCGTCAAGGTGCTGCGCTTCTCCGTGGGGTTCGGCACGCCGCTGCTGCGTTGGCATGATCGTCGTGGCACCGAGTTCGTGCTGGCGGCGATTCCCCTCGGCGGCTACGTGAAAATGCTCGACGAGCGCGAGGCGCCGGTTGCGCCGGAAGAGCTCGATCAGGCCTTCAATCGCAAGACCGTGCGCCAGCGCATCGCCATTGTCGCTGCCGGGCCGATCGCCAACTTCCTGTTGGCGATGGCGTTCTTCTGGGTGCTGGCGATGCTCGGCAGCCAGCAGGTGCGTCCGATCATCGGCGCGGTGGAGAGCGGCAGTATCGCCGCCAAGGCCGGTTTGAGCGTCGGTCAGGAAATCGTCGCCATCGATGGCGAGCCGACCACCGGCTGGTCCGCCGTCAATCTGCAGTTGGTCCGTCGCCTGGGAGAGAGCGGCACGCTGCGGTTGCAGGTGCGTGAGCAGGGCTCGACCAGCGACTCGCCGCGTGAGCTGATCCTCGATCGCTGGCTGCAGGGCGCCGACGAGCCGGATCCGATCAAATCCCTGGGGATTCGTCCCTGGCGCCCGGCGCTGCCGCCGCTGCTGGCCGAACTCGACCCGAAAGGCCCGGCCCAGGCCGCCGGCCTGAAGACCGGTGATCGCCTGCTGTCGTTGAATGGCGATGCGGTCGATGACTGGCAGCAAGTGGTGGACTGGGTCCGTGTGCGACCTGATACCAAAATTGTGCTGCATGTCGAGCGTGATGGTGCTCAAATCGACGTCCCGCTGACCCTGGCTTCCCGCGGTGAAGGCAAGTCCGCCACCGGTTACCTGGGGGCCGGTGTCAAGGCCGTGGATTGGCCGCCGGAGATGGTTCGCGAGGTCAGCTTCGGGCCTTTGGCGGCGATCGGCGAGGGGGCCAGGCGTACCTGGACCATGAGTGTCCTGACCCTGGATTCGCTGAAGAAAATGTTGTTCGGCGAGCTCTCGGTAAAAAACTTGAGTGGACCGATAACCATTGCTAAAGTGGCGGGCGCTTCGGCCCAGTCGGGCGTCGCTGATTTCCTGAATTTCCTGGCTTATCTGAGTATCAGCCTGGGGGTTCTGAATTTGTTGCCCATCCCGGTACTGGATGGGGGGCATTTGCTGTTTTATCTGATCGAGTGGGCACGTGGTCGCCCCTTGTCGGAGCGAGTACAAGGTTGGGGGATACAGATCGGTATCAGTTTGGTGGTCGGGGTGATGCTACTTGCCCTGGTCAACGATCTGGGTCGACTGTAACGCGTCGCGAAAATTGCGAATCTGCCGCATTTTGCGGCAGTTTGTTTATTGCCAGTTGGAATAAGAAAGGACTTCATGAAACGTCTGCTGCTAACTGCGGTTCTCACCGTATTGATGATCGCCGAAGTTCACGCCGAGTCCTTCACTATCTCCGATATTCGTGTCAACGGCCTCCAGCGGGTATCCGCTGGTAGCGTGTTTGGCGCGTTACCGTTGAACGTCGGGGAGCAAGCGGATGACCGTCGCCTGGTGGAATCCACTCGTGCGTTGTTCAAAACCGGTTTCTTCCAGGATATCCAGCTGGGCCGCGACGGCAACGTCCTGGTCATCACGGTCGTCGAGCGGCCTTCGGTGGCCAGCATCGATATCGAAGGCAACAAGGCAATTTCGACTGATGACCTGATGAAGGGTCTGAAGCAATCCGGCCTGGCCGAAGGCGAGATCTTCCAGCGCGCGACCCTCGAGGGTGTCCGTAACGAACTCCAGCGCCAGTACGTGGCCCAGGGCCGCTACTCCGCCGAGGTCGAGACCGAAGTGGTACCGCAGCCACGCAACCGCGTCGGCCTGAAGATCAAGATCAACGAAGGCACCGTTGCCGCCATCCAGCACATCAATGTGGTGGGTAACACGGTATTCCCCGACGACGACCTGATCGACCTGTTCGAACTCAAGACCACCAACTGGTTGTCGTTCTTCAAGAACGACGACAAGTATGCCCGTGAAAAACTTTCCGGTGACCTGGAGCGTCTGCGTTCCTACTACCTGGACCGCGGCTATATCAACATGGATATTGCCTCGACCCAGGTTTCGATCACGCCGGACAAGAAAAACGTCTATATCACCGTCAACGTCACCGAAGGCCAGAAGTACAAGGTTCGCGACGTGAAGCTCAGCGGCGACCTGAAAGTGCCTGAAGACCAGGTCAAGTCGCTGTTGCTGGTCGAGAAGGGCCAGGTGTTCTCGCGCAAGCTGATGACCACCACTTCGGAACTGATCACCCGCCGCCTGGGTAACGATGGCTATACCTTCGCCAACGTCAATGGCGTACCGACGCCGCATGATGACGACCACACCGTCGATATCACCTTCGTGGTCGATCCGGGCAAGCGTGCCTACGTCAACCGTATCAACTTCCGTGGCAACACCAAGTCCGCGGACGAAGTTCTGCGTCGTGAAATGCGCCAGATGGAAGGCGGTTGGGCTTCCACCTACCTGATCGACCAGTCCAAGACCCGTCTCGAGCGCCTGGGCTTCTTCAAGGAAGTCAACGTCGAGACCCCGGCTGTTCCGGGTGTCGACGACCAGGTCGACGTGAACTACGCCGTGGAAGAACAGGCTTCGGGCTCGATCACCGCCAGCGTCGGCTTTGCCCAGAGCGCCGGTCTGATCCTGGGTGGTTCGATCACCCAGAACAACTTCCTCGGTACCGGTAACAAGGTCAGCATCGGCCTGACCCGCAGCGAATACCAGAGCCGCTACAACTTCGGCTACGTCGACCCCTACTGGACCGCCGACGGCGTCAGCCTGGGTTACAACGTGTTCTACCGCACCACCGACTACAAGGACCTCGACGTCGATGTAGCCAGCTACGCGGTAGACAGCCTGGGTGCCGGCGTCAGCGTGGGCTACCCGATCAGCGAGACTTCGCGCCTGACCTTCGGTCTGACTGCCCAGCAGGACAAGATCAAGACCGGCCTGTACACCGTGGACGAGATCTTCGACTTCGTGAACCGCGAAGGCGACAGCTACCTGAACTTCAAGGCATCGGCTGGCTGGTCGGAATCGACCCTGAACAAGGGCGTCCTGGCGACCCGTGGTCATTCCCAGAGCCTGACCCTGGAAGCCACTACGCCCGGCAGCGACCTGTCGTTCTTCAAGCTCGACTACCGCGGCCAGGTGTTCACACCGCTGACCGACAACTACACCATGCGTTTCCATACCGAGCTGGGTTATGGCGACGGCTACGGTTCGACGAACGGTCTGCCGTTCTACGAGAACTACTATGCAGGTGGTTTCAACTCGGTTCGCGGCTTCAAGGACAGTACTCTGGGGCCTCGTGGCACGCCTAGCCGTGGTGTCGGCGTGACCGGCAACGTCGGTACCATTGCCGACTCGGACAACGATCCGCTGCCGTTCGGTGGTAACGTGCTGATCCAGGGTGGTGCCGAACTGCTGTTCCCGCTGCCGTTCGTGAAGGACCAGCGTTCCCTGCGCACCTCGGTATTCTGGGATGTGGGTAACGTGTTCGACTCCAAGTGCGATCAGGTCAAGAACACCAACGGCACGTCTTCGCAGACGCAGTGCAACGATATCAGCCTGACCAACCTCGCCAGTTCCGTGGGCGTGGGTGTGACCTGGGTTACCGCGCTCGGTCCGTTGAGTTTTGCCTTGGCCATGCCAATCAAGAAACCGGATAACGCCGAAACTCAGGTGTTCCAATTCTCCCTCGGCCAGACGTTCTAACGGTCAGGCCCAAGATAACGACAATGGATTTTGTAGGAGTTTATCGTGCGTAAGTTGACTCAACTGGTGCTGCTGGCGACTGTTCTGGTAGCGACCCCGGCATTTGCCGAAATGAAGATCGCGGTCCTGAACTACCAGATGGCCCTGCTGGAATCCGACGCGGCGAAGAAATACGCCGTGGATGCCGAGAAGAAGTTCGGCCCGCAACTGACCAAGCTGAAAACCCTGGAAAGCAGTGCCAAGGGCATCCAGGACCGTCTGGTCAGCGGTGGCGACAAGATGCAGCAAGGCGAGCGTGAACGTCTTGAGCTGGAATTCAAGCAGAAGGCCCGTGACTTCCAGTTCCAGTCCAAGGAGCTGAACGAAGCCAAGGCCGTTGCCGACCGTGAAATGCTCAAGCAGTTGAAGCCGAAACTGGACAGCGCGGTAGAAGAAGTCATCAAGAAAGGTGCCTTTGACCTGGTGTTCGAGCGTGGTGCAGTGATCGATGTCAAACCTCAGTACGACATCACTCGCCAGGTTATCGAGCGCATGAACCAGCTGAAGTAATCCATGACCGCGACTATCAAGCTCGGCCAATTGGCCGAGATCCTCGGCGCCACCCTGCGTGGCGACCCGGAGAAGGAAATCACTGGGCTGGCCACCTTGCAGGAGGCTGGCCCAGCTCAGTTGAGCTTTCTGGCAAATCCCCAATACCGTAAATACCTGACAGATTGCCAGGCCGGTGCCGTGTTGCTCAAGGCTGCCGATGCCGAGGCGTATGCCGGGGATTCGCTGGTGGTGCCTGATCCGTACATGGCGTATGCGCGCATTTCGCACCAGTTTGATCCAAAGCCCAAGGCGCCAGCGGGAGTCCACCCCAGCGCTGTGGTGGCGGCGGATGCGTTCGTCGATCCGATGGCGAGTATCGGTGCCTTCGTGGTTATCGAAAGCGGCGCGCGCATTGGCGCGGGTGTCACCATCGGCGCGCAGTGCTTTATCGGCGCTCGTTGCGAGATCGGTGAGGGTGGCTGGCTCGCGCCACGCGTGACGCTCTACCACGATGTACGTATCGGCAAACGCGTGGTGATCCAGTCCGGTGCCGTGCTGGGCGGGGAAGGTTTCGGCTTCGCCAACCAGAAGGGCGTCTGGCACAAGATCGCCCAGATCGGCGGCGTGCTGGTCGGTGACGATGTGGAAATCGGCGTGAATACCGCCATCGACCGTGGAGCCCTGGCCGATACGATCATCGGTAACGGGGTCAAGCTCGACAACCAGATCCAGATCGCTCATAACGTCCAGGTGGGTGATCACACCGCAATGGCGGCCTGCTGCGGCATTTCCGGCAGCACCAAGATCGGCAAGCACTGCATGCTCGCCGGTGGCGTCGGCCTCGTGGGGCATATCGAGATTTGCGATAACGTTTTCCTGACCGGAATGACCATGGTGACCCACTCGATCACCGAGCCGGGCTCCTATTCTTCCGGTACGGCCATGCAGCCGGCAGCCGAATGGCGCAAGAGCGCGGCGCGTATTCGCCAGCTCGACGACATCGCGCGGCGACTGCGACAGCTGGAAAAACGTGTCGGGGACGTGACCCCGGACGCGGACGCTTCATCTGAAGGCTGATACCATTTCCATATCAAGTAGTCGCCAGAGTCTGTACGAAAGCTGCCTTCTTGATTTGCTAGAGGAGCGCGCCCGCAGCGTGCTCCCCATCTTTACTACAGGCTTCCCCACGAAATGATGGACATCAACGAGATTCGCGAATACCTGCCTCACCGTTACCCGTTCCTGCTGGTGGACCGGGTGGTGGAACTGGATGTCGAGGCCAAGCGCATTCGTGCCTACAAGAATGTCAGCATCAACGAGCCTTTCTTCAACGGTCACTTCCCGGCGCATCCGATCATGCCGGGTGTCCTGATCATTGAAGCCATGGCCCAGGCTGCCGGCATCCTTGGTTTCAAGATCCTGGACGTGAAGCCTGCCGATGGCACCCTTTACTATTTCGTCGGTTCCGACAAGCTGCGCTTCCGCCAGCCGGTCAAGCCGGGTGATCAGTTGATCCTCGAAGCCACCTTCATCAGCTGCAAGCGCAAGATCTGGAAGTTCGAATGCCAGGCTTCGGTTGATGGCAAGCCGGTGTGCTCGGCCGAGATCATCTGTGCGGAACAGGCGGTATGAGTTTGATTGACCCTCGCGCAATCATCGATCCGACGGCCGTGCTGGCCGACGGCGTTGAGGTCGGCCCCTGGTCGATCGTCGGCGCAGGTGTGGAAATCGGCGAGGGAACAGTGATCGGGCCGCATGTGATCCTCAAGGGCTCGACCCGGATCGGCAAGCACAATCACATCTACCAGTTTTCCTCGGTAGGTGAGGATACCCCTGATCTCAAGTACAAGGGCGAGGACACCCGCCTGGTGATCGGTGATCACAACATCATCCGCGAAGGCGTGACGATCCACCGTGGCACGGTCCAGGATCGCTCGGAAACCACGCTGGGCGACCACAACCTGATCATGGCCTATGCCCATATCGGCCATGACAGCGTGATCGGCAACCATTGCATCCTGGTCAACAACACCGCGCTGGCCGGCCATGTGCACGTGGATGACTGGGCGATCCTGTCCGGCTATACCCTGGTACACCAGTTCTGCCATATCGGCGCCCACAGCTTCTCCGGCATGGGCACCGCCATCGGCAAGGACGTTCCGGCCTACGTCACGGTGTTCGGCAACCCCGCCGAAGCCCGCAGCATGAACTTCGAAGGCATGCGTCGCCGGGGCTTCAGCGAGGAAGTGATCCATGCGCTGCGCCGGGCCTACAAGGTGGTGTATCGCCAGGGCCTGACCGTGGACCAGGCGATTGCCGAACTGGCCGAGCCTGCCGCGCAGTACCCTGAAGTGGCAGTGTTTCTCGAATCGATCCAGTCCTCGACCCGCGGCATCACCCGCTGATCATGGCCAGCCTGCGTATTGCGCTGGTCGCCGGTGAAGCGTCCGGCGATATTCTCGGCTCCGGTCTGATGCGTGCCCTCAAGGCCCGGTATCCCGCTGTCGAGTTTATCGGCGTGGGTGGGCCGCTGATGGAGGCGCAGGGGCTGGTCTCCTATTTCCCCATGGAACGCCTTTCGGTCATGGGGCTGGTCGAGGTGCTCGGCCGCCTGCCTGAGCTGCTCAAGCGGCGCAAGAATCTGATCCAGACGCTGATTGCCGAGAAACCGGACGTCTTTATCGGCATCGACGCCCCGGACTTCACCCTCAATATCGAACTCAAGCTGCGGCGTGCCGGGATCAAGACCGTGCACTACGTCAGCCCGTCGGTCTGGGCCTGGCGCCAGAAGCGGGTACTGAAGATCCGTGAAGGCTGTGATCTGATGCTGACGCTGTTGCCGTTCGAGGCGCGTTTCTACGAAGAGAAGGGCGTACCGGTGCGGTTTGTCGGGCACACCCTGGCCGATACCATTCCGCTGCAGGCTGATCGGGCTGCCGCGCGTGCCGAACTGGGCCTGCCGGACGGTCCGTTGGTGGCCTTGATGCCGGGCAGTCGCGGCGGCGAAGTCGGACGCCTGGGCGGCCTGTTCCTGGATACGGCGCAGCGTCTGCAGGCGATGCATCCCGGCATCCGTTTTGTCATGCCTTGCGCCAGTCCGCAGCGCCGCAGCCAGATCGAGGCCTTGCTGGTGGGGCGCGACCTGCCGCTGACCCTGCTCGACGGACAGTCCCACAAGGCCCTGGCGGCCTGTGACGCGGTGCTGATCGCCTCCGGTACGGCCACCCTCGAGGCCTTGCTCTACAAGCGCCCGATGGTGGTCGCCTACCGCCTGGCACCGTTGACCTTCTGGATTCTCAAGCGCCTGGTGAAGAGCCCCTATATCTCCCTGCCCAACCTGCTGGCCCAGCGTTTGCTGGTGCCCGAGTTGTTGCAGGATGACGCCACGCCCGAAGCGCTGGCCAGGACCCTGTCGCCGTTGATCGAGGATGGCCGGGAACAGACCCGCAGTTTCGACGAGATCCACCGGACCCTGCGCCTGGATGCCTCGAACCAAGCCGCCGACGCGGTCCTGACGTTGATCGGAAAGCCCGTATGAGTAATGTGAGGATGCAGATGGGGCTGGACTTCAGCCTGGTGGCCGATGCCGGGGAACTGGTGGCCGGCGTCGACGAAGTCGGTCGCGGCCCGCTTTGCGGTGCGGTGGTCACGGCGGCGGTGATCCTCGATCCCAAGCGGCCGATTCTCGGGCTGAACGACTCGAAGAAGCTGACCGAGGCCCGCCGCGAAAAGCTGTACGACGAAATCCGCGAAAAAGCCCTGAGCTGGTGTATCGCCCGGGCCGAGGTCGAGGAAATCGATGAACTGAATATCCTCCATGCGACCATGCTCGCGATGCAACGGGCGGTCGCGGGCCTGCATATCCAGCCCAGGCTGGCAATGATCGACGGCAACCGCTGCCCGAAACTGCCGATGCCGGCGGAAGCGGTGGTCAAGGGTGACAGCAAGGTGCCGGCGATTGCCGCGGCGTCGATCCTGGCCAAGGTCAGCCGTGATCGTGAAATGGCGGTTTTCGAATCGATCTATCCCGGCTACGGCATCGGCGGCCACAAGGGCTATCCGACGCCGGTGCACCTGGAAGCCCTGAACCGCCTGGGGCCGACCCCGATTCACCGGCGCTCGTTCGCGCCCGTGCGGCTGGCCTGGGAAGCCCGTGAGGGGCTTGTCGAGCTTTAGTCTGCTGATGTTTTAGCCAAGGCCCGGTACAATCCGGGCCTTGTCGTTTTTCATGCTTCTACAGGATCACTATGCCGGCTTCATTCGTTCACCTGCGCCTGCACACTGAATACTCCCTGGTCGACGGCCTGGTGCGGATCAAGCCGCTGGTCAAGGCCCTGGCCGGCCTGAACATGCCCGCCGTGGCGGTGACCGACCAGAACAACATGTGTTCCCTGGTCAAGTTCTACAAGACCGCCATGGGCGCCGGGATCAAGCCGATCTGCGGCGCCGACCTGTGGCTGTCGAACAAGGACCCCGATGCGCCGTTGAGCCGCATCAGCCTGCTGGCGATGAACCCCCTGGGTTATCGCAACCTGACCGAGCTGATCTCCCGTGGTTTCATCGACGGTCAGCGCAACGGCATGATCATCATCGAGCGCGAATGGGTCGCCGAGGCCAATGAAGGCCTGATCATGCTGTCGGCGGCGAAGGAGGGCGAGATCGGCATGGCCCTGCTCGGCGATAACGCCGCGGAAGCCGAAACCCTGGCGCGTGAGTGGATGGCGGTGTTCCCGGACCGCTTCTACCTGGAGATCCAGCGGACCAATCGCCCCAACGACGAAGAACAACTGCACGGTGCCGTGGCCCTGGCCGAGAAGCTGGGCGCGCCGCTGGTGGCGACCAACGATGTGCGTTTCATCAAGCAGGAAGACTTCGAGGCCCACGAAACCCGCGTCTGCATCGGTGAGGGCCGGGCCCTCGACGATCCGCGTCGCTCGAAGAACTACAGCGACCAGCAGTACCTGAAAAGCGCCGAGGAAATGGCCGAGCTGTTCAGCGATCTGCCCGACGCCCTGGAAAACACCGTCGAGATCGCCAAGCGCTGCAATATCGAAGTGAAGCTGGGCAAGCACTTCCTGCCCAACTTCCCGATTCCCGATGGCATGACCATCGACGAGTATTTCCGCAAGGTGTCGTTCGACGGTCTCGAAGAGCGCCTGGCGGTCCTGCTGCCCAGGGAGACCACCGAAGACTACGAGGCCAGGCGCCAGGTCTATGTCGACCGGCTGAATTTCGAGCTGGATATCATCATCCAGATGGGGTTCCCCGGTTACTTCCTGATCGTTATGGACTTTATCCAGTGGGCCAAGAACAACGGCGTGCCGGTCGGTCCCGGCCGGGGGTCGGGTGCCGGTTCCCTGGTGGCCTACGTGCAGAAGATCACCGACCTCGACCCGCTGGAATATGACCTGCTGTTCGAACGTTTCCTCAACCCGGAACGGGTTTCCATGCCCGACTTCGACGTCGACTTCTGCATGGACGGCCGCGACCGGGTGATCGACTACGTGGCCGAGAAATACGGCCGCAACGCGGTGAGCCAGATCATCACCTTCGGTTCCATGGCCGCCAAGGCGGTGGTGCGTGACGTGGCGCGGGTGCAGGGCAAGTCCTATGGCCTGGCGGACCGCCTGTCGAAGATGATCCCCTTCGAAGTCGGCATGACCCTGGAAAAAGCCTACGAGCAGGAAGAAATCCTGCGCGACTTCATCAAGGTCGATGAAGAAGCGGCGGAAATCTGGGAGATGGCGCGCAAGCTCGAAGGCGTGGTGCGTAACGTCGGTAAGCACGCCGGTGGCGTGGTGATCGCGCCGACCAAGCTGACCGACTTCTCGCCGATCTATTGCGACGAAGAAGGCGATGGCCTGGTAACCCAGTTCGACAAGGACGACGTCGAGGCCGCCGGCCTGGTGAAGTTCGACTTCCTCGGCCTGCGGACCCTGACGATCATCGACTGGGCGCTGAAGACCATCAACCGCGACCGCGCCAAGGTCAACGAGCCGCCGCTGGATATCGCCTTCATCCCGCTGGATGACAAACCGACCTACAGCCTGTTGCAGAAGGCCGAGACCACCGCGGTATTCCAGCTTGAATCCCGCGGCATGAAGGAGCTGATCAAGAAGCTCAAGCCCGACTGCCTGGAAGACCTTATCGCCCTGGTGGCCCTGTTCCGTCCGGGCCCGTTGCAGTCCGGCATGGTGGACGACTTCATCAACCGCAAGCACGGCCGCGCCGAGCTGGCGTATCCGCATTCCGACTACCAGTACGAAGGCCTCAAGCCGGTGCTGGCGCCGACCTACGGCATCATCCTGTACCAGGAACAGGTGATGCAGATTGCCCAGGTCATGGCCGGCTACACCCTCGGCGGCGCGGACATGCTGCGTCGAGCCATGGGCAAGAAGAAACCCGAGGAAATGGCCAAGCAGCGCGGCGGTTTCATCGAGGGTTGCGCGACCAACAATATCGACCCGGACCTGGCCGGTAACATCTTCGACCTGGTGGAGAAGTTCGCCGGTTACGGCTTCAACAAATCCCACTCTGCCGCCTACGGCCTGGTGTCGTACCAGACCGCGTGGCTGAAGGCCCATTACCCGGCGCCGTTCATGGCCGCGGTACTCTCGGCGGATATGCACAACACCGACAAGGTCGTGACCTTGATCGAGGAAGTGCGGACCATGAAGCTGCGCCTCGACGCACCGGACGTGAACACCTCGGAGTTCAAGTTCACGGTGAACGACGAAGGCCGGATCATCTATGGCCTCGGCGCCATCAAGGGCGTTGGCGAAGGCCCGGTGGAAGCGATTACCGAAGCGCGCCAGGCGGGACCGTTCGAGGACCTGTTCGATTTCTGCGCCCGGGTCGACCTCAAGCGCATCAACAAGCGCACCCTCGACGGCCTGATCCGCAGCGGTGCGCTGGATCGTCTCGGACCGTATTTCTACGACGAACCCAAGCCGTACCAGGCCAATATCGACCGTAACCGCGCAGTCCTGCTGGCGGCGATGGAAGAAGCGATCAAGGCCGCGGAACAGACTGCGCGTACCCACGACAGCGGCCACGCCGACCTGTTTGGCGGCTTGTTCGTCGAAGAGGACGCGGATGTCTACGGCAATCACCGCAAGGCCAAGGAGTTGACCCTCAAGGAGCGCCTGAAAGGCGAGAAGGACACCCTCGGCCTGTACCTGACCGGTCACCCGATCGACGAGTACGAAGGCGAGATCCGTCGTTTCGCCCGCCAGCGCATCATCGACCTGAAGCCGGCCCGGGATACCCAGACCGTGGCGGGGATGATCATCAACCTGCGGGTGATGAAAAACAAAAAAGGCGACAAGATGGGCTTTATCACCCTCGACGACCGCTCGGCGCGAATCGAGGCGTCATTGTTCGCCGATGCCTTCATGTCGGCCCAGTCGCTGTTGCAGACCGACGCGATGGTGGTGGTCGAGGGCGAGGTCAGCAACGATGACTTCTCCGGGGGCCTGCGCCTGCGGGTCAAGCGGGTGATGAGCATGGAAGATGCCCGGACCAACCTGGCCGAAAGCCTGCGCCTGAAGGTGCAGAGCGCCGCGCTCAAGGGCGATGAGCTACGCTGGCTGGGCGAGTTGTTCAAGAAGCACCGGGGCGCCTGCCCGATCACCATGGAGTACACCGGCCAGGATGCCAAGGCCCTGCTGCAGCTCGGTGACGGCTGGAAGATCGACCCGGCGGACAGTCTGATTCAGGCATTGCGTGACCAGTTCGGGCGAGACAACGTCTTTCTCCAATACCGTTGAGGTGGTGGTGCCATGAATGCGCCCCGACCTTGAACTTACTTTTAATCTCGACCTGAGCGCGCCATATCCCTTAAGGTAGGGCGCGATACAGATCAATCGGCCGGCCAGGCTGTGTAAAAACTACTGTGCTCGACCCAAGACGGATGCTTATGAACCCGAATTTTCTTGATTTCGAACAGCCGATCGCTGACCTGCAAGCCAAGATCGAAGAACTGCGCTTGGTCGGTAATGACAATTCGCTGAACATCGGCGATGAAATCTCTCGCCTGCAAGACAAGAGCAGCACGCTGACCGAAGACATTTTCGGCAAGCTGACCAGCTGGCAGATCGCGCGCCTGGCGCGTCATCCGCGTCGTCCGTACACCCTGGACTACATCGAGCACATCTTCACCGAGTTCGATGAGCTGCACGGCGACCGTCATTTCTCCGACGATGCCGCGATCGTCGGCGGTATTGCCCGTCTGGAAGACCAGCCAGTGATGGTGATCGGTCACCAGAAAGGCCGTGAAGTGCGCGAGAAGGTTCGCCGCAACTTCGGCATGCCGCGTCCGGAAGGCTATCGCAAGGCCTGCCGCCTGATGGAAATGGCCGAACGCTTCAAGATGCCGATCCTGACCTTCATCGACACGCCGGGCGCCTACCCGGGAATCGATGCCGAGGAGCGCAACCAGAGCGAGGCCATCGCCTGGAACCTGCGGGTCATGGCGCGCCTGAAGACGCCGATCATCGCCACCGTTATCGGTGAGGGTGGTTCCGGCGGTGCACTGGCGATTGGTGTCTGCGACCAGTTGAACATGCTGCAGTACTCGACCTACGCGGTGATTTCTCCGGAAGGTTGTGCGTCGATCCTCTGGAAAACCGCCGAGAAGGCTCCGGATGCCGCGGAAGCCATGGGTATTACCGCCGAGCGCCTGAAAGGCCTGGGCATCGTCGACAAGGTGATCGCCGAGCCCCTGGGCGGTGCCCACCGTGATCCGGTGGCCGCGGCGGCCCTGATCCGTGCCGAACTGAGCTCGCAGCTGGCGATGTTGAAGAAATTCGACAACGATGCGCTGCTGGCCCGTCGCTATGAGCGATTGATGAGCTACGGTCTCTAAGTGACCTGATGGAGCGCCCCTGAATTCCAAGGCGGCGCTCACCCCTGCAGGAGCCGGCTTGCCGGCGATTCGAGCCGTCGATGCAAGACTTGCCGGCCTCGTCGCCGGCAAGCCGGCTCCTACAGGTTTGTGTTTCAGTCAGGCTGACCGCATTGAGGCGAAAAGCGACCGAACTCATGACTCTGCGTACCCTTCCTCTGGCAGACCGACTGCTGCATGCCCTGGCCCCCTGGCGTAACGCCTCGGCCTGGCGCGTAGCGTTCTCGGGCGGCCTCGACTCCACCGTCCTCCTGCATCTTCTCGCCCGCCTGGGCAAGACCGAATCCCTGCCCGAACTGACGGCCCTGCATATCCATCACGGCTTGCAGATTGCCGCCGATAGCTGGCCGGAACATTGCCAGGCATTCTGCGACACCCTGGGCGTGCCCTTGCAGGTGGTGCGGGTCAGCGTCCAGCTCGGTGCCAGTCTCGAGCGCGCCGCCCGGGATGCGCGCTACCTGGCCTTTGCCGGGGTGACCCAGTTGAACGAAGTCCTGCTGACGGCCCAGCATCGCGATGACCAGGCCGAGACGCTGTTGTTCCGGCTGTTGCGCGGTGCCGGGGTACGTGGCCTGGCGGCCATGCCGGGCGAACGCGAGGTGGGCGGCGGCTACCTGGTGCGGCCGCTGCTCGATGTCTCGCGTGCGGAACTGGAGCAGTATGCCCGCGAACACGGCCTGAACTGGATCGAAGACCCGTCCAACGCCGACCAGCAGTTTTCCCGCAACTACCTGCGCCATCGGGTTTTCCCCGATCTTACCGAGCGCTGGCCGCAGGCGGTCAGCAGCATGGTGCGTAGCGCCGCGCACCTGCGCGAGGCCCAGGAGCTGCTGGACGAGCTGGCCGACGTCGATCTCGACGAGGCCCAGGCCCATTCCCGTTATGACTGGCTGGGCATGCCGTCCCTGGCGCTGGATGCGGTGATCGAGCTGTCGCCGGCTCGCCAGCGCAACCTGCTGCGTCACTGGCTGGCACCGCTGACGCGCCTGCCGGACAGCGACCACTGGGCCGGCTGGGATGACCTGCGCGACGCCGGGCACGATGCCCGGCCCAAGTGGCGCCTGGCCGAAGGCGAGTTGCACCGCGCCGATGAGCACCTGTGGTGGCTGAGCGGTTCCTGGTTGCGCCAGCCGGTGGCGGATATCGAGTGGACCAGACCCGGGCAGACCCTGGAATTGCCGGACAACGGCGAACTGCTGATCATCGGCGATGCGCCGCCGGGTCCGTTGCGGGTGCGCTATCGTCAGGGCGGCGAGGTGTTGCACCTGCCGGACCGCGGGCACCGGGATCTGAAGCGTCTGCTTAATGAAAGCGGGGTGCCCTGGTTTGTCCGCGGCCGATTGCCGCTGGTCTACCGGGGCGAGCAATTACTGGCCGTGGCCAACCTGGCGGGGCTCGATGGCAGCGCGTTCGGAGACTGGCATTTGCAATGGCAGCCACCTTCGAGCGATCAAGGTTTGAGCTGAAAGCCGCTTTCCGGTAGACTACGCTCCCTTCTTGATACAACTTCTGTGGATTCGCCTGAATTGCAGGAGTTGCCGATTACCAAGCAGTCTTTGCTGGGCGATTCCAAAAAATGTGTAGCGAACAACGTACCGGTGTCGTCACTTCCGGTCTGTCCCAACGCGGCGGTTTTTTTGAAAGATGCACTGTGATTAATGCAGGTGATCGGGGGCTTCGGCCTTCCTTCGCTTTCCCCGGCGGCTCGGACCGCTTTAACGCAGACTTCTAGGGTTTTTCATGACGCGCTACATATTCGTCACGGGCGGTGTTGTTTCTTCATTGGGGAAAGGCATTGCCTCGGCTTCATTGGCGGCCATCCTGGAGGCGCGGGGACTGAAAGTCACCATGCTCAAACTGGACCCGTACATCAACGTCGACCCGGGCACCATGAGCCCGTTCCAGCACGGTGAGGTGTTCGTCACCCACGACGGCGCCGAGACCGACCTGGACCTGGGCCACTACGAGCGGTTCATCCGCACGACCATGACCCAGAACAACAACTTCACCACCGGCCGTGTCTACGAGCACGTGCTGCGCAAGGAGCGCCGTGGTGATTACCTGGGCGCGACCATCCAGGTGATTCCGCACATCACCGACGAAATCAAGCGTCGCATCATCAAGGGCGCCGGCGATGCCGACGTGGCCCTGGTGGAGATCGGCGGCACCGTGGGCGACATCGAGTCGCAACCGTTCCTCGAAGCCATCCGCCAGTTGCGGGTCGAAGTCGGCTCCAAGCGCGCGATGCTGATGCACCTGACCCTGGTCCCGTACATCGCCACCGCCGGCGAGACCAAGACCAAGCCGACCCAGCACTCGGTCAAGGAGCTGCGCTCCATCGGCCTGCAGCCGGACGTGCTGATCTGCCGTTCCGACCACCCGGTTGACGTGTCCTCGCGTCGCAAGATCGCGCTGTTCACCAACGTCGAAGAGCGTGCGGTGATTTCCCTGGAAGACGTCGACACTATCTACAAGATCCCGGCCGTCCTGCACGCCCAGGGCCTGGATGACTTCGTCGTCGAGCGTTTCGGTCTGCAATGCAACGGTGCCGACCTGTCCGAGTGGGAAAAAGTGGTCGACGCCAAACTCAACCCCGAGCACGAAGTCACCATCGCCATGGTCGGCAAGTACATGGAGCTGCTGGATGCCTACAAGTCGCTGATCGAAGCGATGAGTCACGCCGGCATCACCAACCGCACCAAGGTCAACCTGCGCTATATCGATTCCGAAGACATCGAGAACCAGGGCACCGGCCTGCTCGAAGGCGTCGATGCGATCCTCGTACCGGGCGGTTTCGGCCTGCGTGGCGTGGAAGGCAAGATCACCGCCGTGCAATACGCCCGCGAGAACAAGGTGCCGTACCTGGGTATCTGCCTGGGCATGCAAGTGGCCGTGATCGAGTTCGCCCGTAACGTGCTGGGCTGGAAGGACGCCAACTCCACCGAGTTCGACCGCACCAGCGCTCACCCGGTCGTCGGCCTGATCACCGAGTGGGAAGATGCCACCGGCGCGGTGGAAACCCGCACCGAAACGTCGGACCTGGGCGGCACCATGCGCCTGGGCGCCCAGGACTGCCTGCTGGAGCCGGGTTCGCTGGTTCACGATTGCTATGCCAAGGACGTGATCGTCGAGCGTCACCGTCACCGCTATGAAGTGAACAACAACCTGCTGCCGCAGATCATGGAAGCCGGCCTGAAGATTTCCGGTCGTTCCGGTGACGGCGCGCTGGTCGAAGTGGTCGAGGCCCCGGATCATCCATGGTTCGTCGCCTGCCAGTTCCACCCCGAGTTCACTTCGACCCCGCGTGACGGCCACCCGCTGTTCAGCGGTTTCGTCAAAGCCGCTTTGGCCCAACACCAGAAGAAGGCGTAAAGCTGATGGCCCAGAAGATCATTCGCGTCGGCGACATCGAGATCGCCAACGACAAGCCGATGGTGCTGTTCGGTGGCATGAACGTGCTGGAAAGCCGTGACATGGCGATGCAGGTCTGCGAAGAGTACGTCAAGGTCACCGAAAAGCTCGGTATCCCCTACGTGTTCAAGGCCAGCTTCGACAAGGCCAACCGTTCCTCCGTGACCTCCTACCGTGGCCCCGGCCTGGAAGAGGGCATGCGGATCTTCCAGGACATCAAGCAAGCGTTCGGCGTGCCGATCATCACCGACGTCCACGAGCCGGCCCAGGCCGCCGTGGCCGCCGAGGTCTGCGACATCATCCAGTTGCCGGCCTTCCTGTCGCGCCAGACCGACCTGGTGGTCGCCATGGCCAGGACCGGCGCGGTGATCAACATCAAGAAGGCCCAGTTCCTCGCGCCCCAGGAAATGAAACACATCCTGAGCAAGTGCGTGGAAGCCGGTAACGACCAGTTGATCCTCTGCGAGCGCGGTTCGAGCTTCGGCTACAACAACCTGGTGGTCGACATGCTCGGCTTCGGCATCATGAAGCAGTTCGAATACCCGGTGTTCTTCGACGTGACCCACGCCCTGCAGATGCCGGGCAGCCGTTCGGACTCCGCCGGCGGTCGTCGGGCCCAGGTCACCGACCTGGCCAAGGCCGGCATGAGCCAGGGCCTGGCGGGGTTGTTCCTCGAGGCGCATCCGGATCCGGACAACGCCAAGTGCGACGGTCCTTGTGCCCTGCGCCTGGACAAACTGGAGCCGTTCCTAGCCCAGCTCAAGGCGTTGGACGAACTGGTGAAGAGTTTTCCGACGATAGAAACCGCGTAATCCTCGTTTATTCGGTAGACTGCCCCACAATTTTCGCTCTGGCCTGCCGGCCGTACAACTTTTGTGGGAGCGGGCTTGCCGGCGATAGCGATCTTACGGACGCCATCGCCGGCAAGCCGGCTCCTGCAAGGTTTTCGTCAACTTTGGAGTGTTTACAACAATGGCAAAAATCGTCGACATCAAAGGTCGTGAAGTTCTCGACTCCCGTGGCAACCCCACCGTGGAAGCGGACGTCCTTCTGGACAACGGCATCATCGGCAGCGCCTGCGCTCCGTCCGGTGCTTCCACCGGCTCGCGTGAGGCGCTTGAGCTGCGTGATGGCGACAAGAGCCGTTACCTGGGCAAGGGCGTGCTGAAGGCTGTCGGCAACATCAACGGTCCGATCCGCGAACTGTTGCTGGGCAAGGATCCTTCCGACCAGAAGGCCCTGGACCACGCGATGATCGCGCTGGACGGCACCGAGAACAAGGCGACCCTGGGCGCCAACGCCATCCTCGCCGTGTCCCTGGCCGCGGCCAAGGCGGCTGCGCAGGATCAGGACCTGCCTCTGTACGCACACATTGCCAACCTGAACGGCACCCCGGGTGTCTACTCCATGCCGGTACCGATGATGAACATCATCAACGGCGGCGAGCATGCCGACAACAACGTCGACATCCAGGAGTTCATGGTCCAGCCGGTCGGCGCCAAGTCCTTCTCCGAAGGCCTGCGCATGGGCACCGAGATTTTCCATCACCTCAAGGCCGTGCTCAAAGCCCGTGGCCTGAGCACTGCTGTCGGTGACGAAGGTGGTTTCGCGCCGAACCTGGCGTCCAACGAAGATGCCCTGAAAGTCATCTCCGAAGCGGTCGCCAATGCCGGTTACAAACTGGGCACCGACGTGACCCTGGCCCTGGACTGCGCGGCCAGCGAGTTCTTCGAAGACGGCAAGTACAACCTGTCCGGCGAAGGTCAGGTGTTCACCGCCGAAGGTTTCGCCGACTACCTGAAAGGCCTGACCGAGCGCTACCCGATCATCTCCATCGAAGATGGCCTGGACGAGTCCGACTGGGCTGGCTGGAAGATTCTTACCGACAAGATCGGCGAGAAGACCCAGCTGGTGGGTGACGACCTGTTCGTGACCAACACCAAGATCCTGAAGGAAGGCATCGACAAGAAGATCGCCAACTCCATCCTGATCAAGTTCAACCAGATCGGCACCCTGACCGAAACCCTGGAAGCCATCCAGATGGCCAAGGCCGCCGGCTACACCGCGGTGATCTCGCACCGTTCCGGTGAAACCGAAGATTCGACCATTGCCGACCTGGCCGTGGGCACCGCTGCCGGCCAGATCAAGACCGGCTCGCTGTGCCGTTCCGACCGCGTTTCCAAGTACAACCAACTGCTGCGTATCGAAGAGCAATTGGGCGCCAAGGCGAAGTACAACGGTCGTTCCGAGTTTCGCGGTTAAGCAGTAGATGGTAAAAAGACACCGGATTGTGTCGGAAAAGTCGCTATAGCGGCTTTTTCGCAACTAATCTGATGGCTGACAAGCACAAGCCTGGTCTTTCCAGGCTTCGTGCTGTTGGGTATACGGAAGTCGGCTTGGCTGTCTTTTTCACTGGGTAAACGAAATTCGATGCGCAGTCCCAATTGGTTGTTCCTTGTCTTGCTCTTGCTGCTGGCTGGCCTGCAGTACCGCCTTTGGGTGGGTAACGGGAGCCTGGCGCAGGTAGCCGACCTGACACAACAGATTGCCGACCAGCATGCCGAGAACGAGCGTCTGCTGGAGCGTAACCGTGTCCTCGATGCGGAAGTTCTTGAGCTGAAGAAAGGCATGGAGACCGTTGAAGAACGTGCTCGCCATGAACTGGGCATGGTCAAGGACGGCGAAACCCTCTATCAGTTGGCACAATGACTGACTCATCGCTACCGGCCTTCTGGGCCGTGATTCCTGCCGCGGGCGTGGGTGCCCGTATGGCGGCCGACCGTCCCAAGCAGTACCTGCAACTGGGCGGACGAACCATTCTCGAACACAGCCTCGGCTGTTTTCTCGATCATCCGGGACTCAAGGGGCTGGTGCTCAGCCTGGCGCCCGACGATCCCTATTGGCCTGGCCTGGCCTGTGCCGGCGACCCGCGCATCCAGCGCGTCGACGGTGGTGCCGAACGTGCCGACTCGGTCCTCAATGCCTTGCTGCACCTGCATGCCCGGGGGGCGGCGGATGAGGATTGGGTACTGGTTCATGATGCGGCGCGGCCGAACCTGTCCCGCGACGATCTCGACAAGCTGTTGGCCGAGCTCGCCGACGATCCGGTGGGCGGCTTGCTGTCCGTGCCGGCCCGGGACACCCTCAAGCGTGTCGACCAGCATGGCCGGGTGGTGGAAACCGTCGATCGCAGCCTGATCTGGCAGGCCTACACGCCACAGATGTTCCGTCTCGGTGCCTTGCACCGGGCGCTGGCCGACAGCCTGGTGGCGGATGTCACCATCACCGACGAAGCCTCGGCGATGGAATGGGCGGGGCAGGCGCCGCGTCTGGTGGAGGGGCGTTCGGACAATATCAAGGTCACCCGTCCCGAAGACCTGGAGTGGCTGCGCCTGCGCTGGGCCAACCGGCGCTGACAATCCAGGCCGCACTGCCGCTATCGCCAGCAAGCCGGTTCCCACAGGATGGTGTTTCACCCCGGACTATCGCCAGGCCTGGGACCTTGTAGGAGCTGGCTTGCCAGCGATGGCGTCCGCAAGATCGATGCAAGACACTCTGCCCTCATCGCCAGCAAGCCGGCTCCCACAGGATGGTGTTTCACCCCGGACTATCGCTGGGACCTTGTAGGAGCTGGCTTGCCGGCGATGGCGTCCGGAAGATCGATGCAGGACGCTCTGCCCTCATCGCCAGCAAGCCAGCTCCTACAGAGACTGCGTTGATCTCAAGAGGGTATTTACAGGCGTCGATCAAACGGCGTACTCGGGCCGTTTGGCCAACCCCTCCTTGAGATAATCCACCAGCTTGCGCACCTTCGGTGACAGGTGCCGTTGTTGCGGGTACAGCGCCCACACCGCGGTATTGGGCGGCTGGTGGGCCTCCAGCAGGGAAACCAGGTGACCGTTCTGCAAGTGCTCGAGCACGTAATAGTCGGGCAACTGGCACAGACCGACCCCCTGCAATGCCGCATCCAGCACTGCCTGCCCGCTGTTGCAGCGCCAGTTACCCTGTACCCGCTGGGAAAATTCGCGCCCGTCCTGGGCTAGTTGCCAGATATCCGAACTGCCGATCAGGCAGTTGTGCCGGCTCAGTTCCGAGAGGCTGTGGGGGCGACCATAACGCTCCAGGTAGGAGGGCGATGCGCACAGATACATCCGTCGTGGCGCCAGCCGGGTCGCCACCAGCCGCGAATCCTGCAGGCGACCCAGGCGGATCGCCAGATCCAGCCCCTCATGGACCAGGTCCAGGGTGCGGTTGCTCAACTCGATGTCCACTCGCAGCTGCGGATACAGGCCCATGAAAGCGGTCACCAGCGGCACGATAAAGCGTTCGCCGTAGGCCACGGCACAGGTCATGCGCAACATGCCCTTGGGTTCGCTGTTGAGGTCGCCCACCGCCCGCAGGGCTTCTTCGCGACCGTCCTGCAGGCGCTGGCAATGTTGCAGGAAGGTCTGGCCGGCTTCGGTCAGCGTCACGCGGCGGGTGCTGCGATACAGCAGGCGGGTCTGCAAGCGCTCCTCCAGCCGGGCGATCTGCCGGCTGATATGCGACGAGGACACTCCCAGGCGTTCCGCGGCGGCGGTGAACTGGCTGCACTCGGCCACGGCGACAAACTCGTCGATGCCTTCCCAGCGGTTCTCGCTCATCTGATTATCCCTGTATGGCAATAATGTTTTGCTTTCGGTCGGATTATTCATCAATGGACGATGATTTACACTCCAGTCTTTCGCATTCACTTTTCAGGAGTTGCTGGATGATCAAGTCACGTGCTGCCGTTGCCTTCGAGGCGAAAAAGCCTCTGGAAATCGTCGAAGTCGATGTCGCCCTGCCCAAGGCCGGCGAGGTGCTGTTGCGTGTCGTGGCCTCCGGCGTCTGCCACACCGACGCCTACACCCTGTCCGGTGCCGACCCGGAAGGCATCTTCCCGGCGATCCTCGGCCACGAAGGCGGGGCGATTGTCGAAGCCATTGGCGAGGGCGTGACCTCGGTGGCCGTCGGCGACCACGTCATTCCGCTGTACACCCCGGAGTGCGGCAAGTGCAAATTCTGCCTGTCGGGCAAGACCAACCTCTGCCAGGCGATCCGTGCCACCCAGGGCAAGGGCCTGATGCCGGACGGTACTTCGCGCTTCTCCTACAAGGGCGAGACGATTTTCCACTACATGGGCACCTCGACCTTCTCCGAGTACACCGTCCTGCCGGAAATCTCCGTGGCCAAGATCGCCAAGGAAGCACCGCTGGAAAAGGTCTGCCTGCTGGGTTGCGGCGTCACCACCGGGATCGGCGCGGTGATCAATACCGCCAAGGTCAAGCCGGGTGACACCGTGGCGATCTTCGGCCTCGGCGGCATCGGCCTGTCGGCGGTGATCGGCGCGGTCAAGGCCAAGGCGGCACGCATCATCGCCATCGACATCAACCCGGCCAAGTTCGAGATCGCCCGGCAGCTGGGCGCTACCGATTGCGTGAATCCCAAGGACTTCGACCGGCCGATCCAGGAAGTCATCGTCGACATGACCGACGGCGGCGTGGATTTCTCCTTCGAGTGCATCGGCAATGTGCAGTTGATGCGCGCGGCACTGGAGTGCTGCCACAAGGGTTGGGGCGAGTCGGTGATCATCGGCGTGGCCGGTGCGGGTCAGGAAATCGCCACCCGTCCGTTCCAACTGGTGACAGGCCGCGTCTGGCGTGGTTCGGCCTTCGGCGGTGTGCGTGGGCGCAGCGAGTTGCCGAGCTATGTCGAGATGGCGCAGAAGGGCGAGATCCCGCTGGATACCTTCATCACCCACACCATGGGCCTGGAAGATATCAACAAGGCATTCGACCTGATGCATGAAGGCAAGAGCATCCGCACCGTCATCCATTTCTGAGGTTGCTCATGAGCCTGGAAAACCTTTCCTGCCAGAAAAGCTTCGGCGGCTGGCATAAACGCTACAAGCATCATTCCGAAGTCCTCGGTTGCGACATGGTATTCGCGGTCTATCTGCCACCGCAGGCGGAGCAGGGCGTCAAGCTGCCGGTGCTGTATTGGTTGTCCGGGCTGACCTGCACCGATGAAAACTTCATGCACAAGGCCGGCGCCCAGCGCATGGCCGCGCAACTGGGGCTGATCATCGTCGCGCCGGACACCAGCCCGCGTGGCCCGGGTGTCCCGGGCGATCCCGAAAATGCCTGGGACTTCGGTCTCGGCGCCGGCTTCTACCTCAATGCCACGCAGGAGCCCTGGGCGCGCAACTACCGGATGCACGACTATGTGGTGCATGAGCTGCCAGCCCTGGTCGAGGCGCATTTCCCGGCTTCCGACAAGCGCGGTATCAGCGGTCATTCCATGGGCGGCCATGGGGCGCTGGTCTGTGCGCTGCGCAATCCGGGGCGTTACCAGTCGCTGTCGGCATTCTCCCCGATCAGCAATCCGATGGATTGCCCGTGGGGACAGAAGGCCTTCTCGCGCTACCTGGGAGAAGAGCGCTCGCGCTGGCGCGAGTGGGATGCCTGTGCGCTGATCAGCGAGGCGGGTGAAAAGCTGCCGATCCTGGTGGATCAGGGCGACCGGGATGATTTCCTGGCCAATCAGCTCAAGCCCGAAGCCCTGCAACAGGCCGCCCGCCTGGCGCAGCATCCGCTGATCCTGCGCATGCAGCCGGGCTACGACCACAGCTATTTCTTCATCGCCAGCTTCATCGAAGACCATCTGGTGCATCACAGCGAAGCGCTTGGCGCAGGTTCTGCACGATAATTGTCGGCGCTCGCTCAGGCTAATTCTCGTACGAGAACCTAATGTCGGACAAAATAGGTAGAATCACGCCCTGACTAAATCGGGGCGTTTTTTTATGCGTATTGGCCACGGCTATGATGTGCACCGTTTCGCCGAAGGCGACTTCATCACTCTGGGCGGCGTGCGGATCGCACACCACCACGGATTGCTGGCTCACTCCGACGGCGACGTGTTGCTGCATGCCCTGAGTGACGCGCTGCTGGGTGCGGCGGCACTGGGGGACATCGGCAAACATTTCCCGGACACCGATCCCACCTATAAAGGTGCCGACAGCCGCGTGCTGCTGCGCCACGTGGTATCGCTGCTCAAGGCCAAGGGCTGGAAGGTCGGCAATGTCGACAACACCATCGTTGCCCAGGCGCCGAAAATGGCCCCGCATATTGAATCGATGCGCGCGCTGATCGCCGCGGATCTTGAAGTTGAGTTGGATCAAGTGAACGTAAAAGCCACCACCACTGAAAAGCTCGGCTTCACCGGGCGGGAAGAAGGCATCGCGGTGCATTCCGTTGCCTTGTTGCTGCGCGCATGACGGAACTGGAACTGCTGGGCCCCCGTGCCCATGGTGATGCCCTGGGCCGTGCGGTGCTCAAGGCCACCGCGGAGGATTTCCAGGTCGATGAAGTCCTCGACATCCCCTTGTCCGGCGACGGCGAGCACCTGTGGTTGTGGGTCGAAAAACGGGGCCTGAACACCGAGGAAGCCGCCCGGCGCCTGGCCAAGGCGGCCGGTGTCCCCTTGCGTACCGTCAGCTACGCGGGCCTGAAGGACCGCCAGGCGCTCACCCGGCAATGGTTCAGCATCCAGCTGCCGGGCAAGGCCGACCCGGACATGGGCGCGGCGCAGAACGATACCCTGCAGATCCTCAAGAGCGTGCGCCACAAGCGCAAGTTGCAACGCGGAGCCCATGCGGCCAACGGTTTCACCTTGCGCCTGAGCCAATTGGCGGCGGACAAGGACGGCCTGCAGCAACGTCTCGAGCAGATCAGCCGGCAGGGTATCCCCAACTATTTCGGCGCCCAGCGCTTCGGCCACCAGGGCGGCAACCTCGGCGAGGCGCGCACCTACGCCGCTCGCCAGGCCCTGCCCGAGCAACGCAATGTGCGTTCGCGGCTGCTGTCCACTGCCCGCAGCTACCTGTTCAACCAGGTACTGGCGGCGCGGGTCGCCGACGGCAGCTGGAATCGTGCCCAGGTCGGCGACCTGCTGGCCTTCACCGACAGCCGCAGTTTTTTCCCGGCCGGCGAAGCCGAGTGCGGCGATCCGCGCCTGGCGATTCTCGACCTGCACCCGACCGGTCCGCAGTGGGGCGAAGGGCCGTCGCCGGCGACCGGCGCGACCTTCGAACTGGAGCAGGCCGTCGCCGCCCGTGAAGCCGACCTGTGCCAATGGCTGGTTAAGGCGGGAATGGAGCACGAACGTCGCATCCTGCGGCTGCCCATTGGCGGGCTGACGTGGCATTATCCCGAGCCTGACATTCTGCAACTGGAATTCGTCCTGCCGGCCGGATGCTTCGCCACTGTTCTGGTGCGCGAGCTCGTTGATCTGGTGCCGGTAGGGCAGACGGACAGCTCATGCGTATTCTGATTTCCAACGACGATGGGGTTTTTGCACCCGGTCTCGCCGCGCTTCATGCTGCGCTGGCGGATTATGCCGAGTGCCGGGTGATTGCCCCGGACCAGGACAAAAGCGGTGCCAGCAGTTCGCTGACCCTCGATCGTCCGCTGCATCCACACACCTTGCCCAATGGCTTCATCAGCCTCAACGGGACGCCTACCGACTGCGTGCACCTGGGGCTCAACGGCCTGCTGGAGCAGGAGCCGGACATGGTGGTATCGGGTATCAACCTGGGCGCCAACCTGGGCGATGACGTGCTGTACTCCGGCACGGTCGCCGCGGCGCTCGAAGGGCGTTTCCTCGCGCGGACCTCGTTTGCCTTCTCGCTGGCCTCGCGCCAGCTCGATAACCTGGCGACCGCCGCGCATTTCGCGCGCCTGCTGGTAGAGGCGCATGAAGGATTGCGCCTGCCACCGCGCACGGTGCTCAACGTCAACGTACCGAACCTGCCGCTGGAGCATATCCGTGGTATCCAGCTGACCCGCCTGGGTCACCGGGCACGGGCGGCGAAGCCGATCCTCGAAGTCAACCCACGGGGCAAGGCCGGCTACTGGATCGCCGCGGCCGGCGATGTGGAGGACGGTGGTCCGGGCACGGATTTCCACGCGCTGATGCAAGGCTTCGTTTCGGTGACACCGCTGCAACTGGACCGCACGTTCAACGATGCCTTCAGTAGCCTCGACGGTTGGCTGGAGGGGCTTGCCTGATGGCGCGTGAAAACGATTTGCTGCGCGGCGGAATCGGCATGACGTCGCAGAGAACCCGCGAGCGCCTGATCCAGCGGCTTTACGAAGAAGGCCTGTCCAACGCCCAGGTGCTGGAAGTGATCCGCCGGACCCCGCGCCATCTGTTCGTCGACGAAGCGCTGGCCCACCGTGCGTACGAAGACACCGCGCTACCGATCGGCCACAACCAGACCATCTCCCAGCCTTACATGGTGGCGCGCATGAGCGAGCTGCTGCTGGAGGCGGGGCCGCTGGACAAGGTGCTGGAGATCGGCACCGGCTCCGGCTACCAGACCGCCGTCCTTTCGCAACTGGTCGAGCGGGTGTTTTCGGTCGAGCGGATCAAGGTCCTGCAGGACCGTGCCAAGGAGCGCCTGGTCGAACTCAACCTGCGCAACGTGGTATTCCGCTGGGGCGACGGCTGGGAAGGCTGGCCGGCATTGGCTCCGTACAACGGCATTATCGTCACCGCCGTGGCCACCGATGTTCCCCAGGCGCTGCTCGACCAGCTGGCTCCGGGCGGGCGCCTGGTGATTCCGGTCGGGGCGGGTGAAGTCCAGCAACTGATGCTGATCGTGCGCGAGGAACATGGATTTTCCCGGCATGTACTGGGGGCGGTACGTTTCGTGCCGTTGCTCAACGGGCCCCTGGCCTGAGCGTTGATTGCATTTGTTGCATTTGTTTAAGCGGCACGCTGAATTCTGTTGAACGTTGTCGGTCATAGGGCCGGACCTTGCAGACAGTATGTGTTTAAAAGTGTGTCGAGTTTCACTGTCGAACCGTACAAGAGAGTCGCTTATCGGGCTTTGCTGTCCGTAAAATTCCAACGGCCAGTTATACTTGCGCACACGACCGCCTGTACGGGCACTCTATATTCATTTCAGCCAACACAAAGGGAGCGGCGGGTGAGTCTCACAGTCATTCGGCAGCGTATGGGTAAAACAAGCGTTCAGCGCCTGATGATCGGTCTTGCCCTCAGTGCTTTACTGGCTGGTTGCTCCAGTGCTTCGAAGAACGGCGTGCGCGTCGTGGATCGCAATGGCAACGCGAGCAGCCCTGCCAGTGCCGCACCGCAACGACCGATGACCACCACCGGCCAGCACGTGGTGGTTCGGGGCGATACCTTGTTCTCGATCGCCTTTCGCTACGGCTGGGACTGGAAAGCCCTGGCCGCGCGCAACAATATTCCCGAGCCCTACACCATTCACGTCGGTCAGGCGATTCGCTTCGACAGCCGTTCAAATTCAACGCCGGCGGTGGCGACGTCGACGACCACATCGTCGAGTTCATCCTTCAGCAAAACCACGGTTACCCGGCGTCCGGCGACGGCTGCCGGGACGCCCGCGGCGGCCCCGGCGCCGACCGCCGCGGCCACGCCGACACCGCCACCAGGGCCCGCGCCGAAGGGCTGGGCATGGCCTTCGAACGGCGTTTTGATTGGAAAATTCTCTTCAAACGGTAGTTTGAATAAAGGTATTGATATCGCCGGGGATTTGGGACAGCCTGTTTTAGCTGCGTCTGATGGGTCAGTGGTTTACGCCGGGAGTGGGTTGCGGGGCTACGGCGAGCTGGTCATCATCAAACACAGCGATACTTACGTCAGTGCCTACGGTCACAACCGTCGGCTGTTGGTTCGGGAGGGGCAGCAGGTCAAAGTCGGACAGACAATTGCCGAGATGGGATCAACTGGTACAGACCGGGTGAAACTGCACTTTGAGATTCGCCGCCAGGGCAAGCCCGTAGATCCATTGCAATTCCTGCCGCGTCGTTGATCCGTTTACCAGCCTGTTCTCATGACGTAGAGGGAACAGGCTCCAGCGTTGCCAAGGATAAAGGCGCCGCTTGAGCTTGAGGTCGAACTCACCAAAGGACTATAACAATGGCTCTCAGTAAAGAAGCGCCGGGGTTTGACATCGACGATGAGGTGCTCCTTATGGACTCCGACATTGTCATGGATATGATGCCGGAGGACGACAGTTCTCCACCCCCAGTTCGTGCCAAGACCAAAAACGCTGCTGCGCTCAAACAGCACAAGTACATTGACTACACCCGGGCCCTGGACGCGACCCAGTTGTACCTCAATGAAATCGGTTTCTCCCCTTTGTTGTCTCCGGAAGAAGAAGTCCATTTTGCGCGTCTGTCGCAAAGCGGCGATCCGGCCGGACGCAAGCGCATGATCGAAAGCAACCTGCGTCTGGTGGTGAAAATCGCCCGACGTTATGTCAATCGTGGGCTTTCCCTGCTGGATCTGATCGAAGAGGGCAACCTCGGACTGATCCGGGCGGTCGAGAAATTCGACCCGGAACGCGGCTTCCGCTTTTCAACCTATGCCACCTGGTGGATCCGACAGACGATTGAACGGGCGATCATGAATCAGACCCGGACCATCCGCCTGCCGATTCATGTGGTCAAGGAACTCAACGTCTATCTGCGGGCGGCCCGCGAGCTGACCCAGAAGCTCGATCACGAACCGTCCCCCGAAGAGATCGCCAACCTGCTGGAAAAACCGGTCGGGGAGGTCAAGCGCATGCTGGGCCTGAACGAACGGGTCTCCTCGGTGGATGTCTCCCTCGGCCCGGACTCGGACAAGACGTTGCTCGACACCCTGACGGATGACCGGCCGACCGATCCCTGCGAGTTGTTGCAGGACGACGACCTGTCCCAGAGTATCGACCAGTGGTTGTCCGAGCTGACCGACAAGCAGCGCGAGGTGGTGGTACGCCGCTTCGGCCTGCGCGGCCACGAGAGCAGCACGCTGGAGGACGTTGGCCTGGAGATCGGCCTGACCCGTGAGCGGGTGCGGCAGATCCAGGTCGAAGGTCTCAAGCGCCTGCGCGAGATCCTCGAGAAGAACGGCCTGTCCAGCGAGTCGTTGTTCCAGTAACGGAGCGGCGACCAATACCTGCACGGACCTTGTGGGAGCCGGCTTGCCGGCGATGAGGCCCTTGAGCCTTGCTGCGTCCATCCGGACGCCATCGCCAGCAAGCCGGCTCCTACAATAGGTGCCTCACGGCAAAATATCGCCTTGCCCAAAAAACTGTGGGAGCCGGCTTGCCGGCGATGAGGCCCTTGAGCCTTGCTGTGTCCATCCGGACGCCATCGTCAGCAAGCCGGCTCCTACAAGTCCTTCTTCGCCAGCTGGCTGTACACGCATGGCAGCACGAACAGCGTGAACAACGTCCCCACCGACATCCCGGTGGCGATCACCGTGCCGATATCAAAGCGACTGACTGCCCCGGCGCCGCTGGCGAGGATCAGTGGCACCATCCCGAACACCATCGCCGCCGTGGTCATCAGCACCGGACGCAGGCGGATCGCCGCGGCCTCCTCGACGGCTTCGCGGGCTGACAACCCCTTGTCCTTGCGCAACTGGTTGGCGAACTCGACGATCAGGATCCCGTGCTTGCTGATCAGCCCGATCAGGGTCACCAGGCCCACCTGGGTGTAGATGTTCATGCTCGACCAGCCGAGGAACAGCGGGATCAGCGCGCCGCAGATCGACAGGGGCACCGTCACCAGGATCACCAGCGGGTCGCGGAAACTCTCGAACTGCGCGGCCAGCACCAGGAAGATGATCGCCAGGGCCAGGCCGAAGGTGACCCACAAGGCGCTGCCTTCCTGGACGAACTGACGCGTGGCGCCGGCATAGTCGCTGGCAAAACCCACGGGTGCCTCTTCGGTGGCGATCTGGCGAATGGTCGCGATGGCTTCGCCCATGCTGACGATGGGCACCCCGGAGATAATCGCCGAGTTCAGTTGCTGGAACTGGTTCAGCTGGCGGGGACGGGCGCGGTCCGAGACCTTGATCAGGGTCGACAGCGGCAGCAGCTTGCCTTCGCTGTTCTTCACGTAATAGTTGTTCAGCCAGTCGGGATTGTCCCGATAGGCGCGTTCGACCTGGGCGATCACCTTGTAGCTGCGACCCTCCAGGGTAAAGCGGTTGATCTCCGCCTCACCGAGCAGGGTCGCCAGGGTGCCGCCCAGGTCCTGCATCGAGACGCCCATCTGCGCCGCCTTGGCCCGGTCGATATCGACCACGACTTCCGGCTTGTCGAAGGCCAGGTCGATATCGAGAAAGGCGAACTTGCCGGACTCCAGCGCGCGTTTCTTGATCCGGCCGGCGACGTCCAGCAGGGCGCTGTAGTCGTTCGGTGTATTGAGCACATACTGGAAGGGCAGGCCCTCGCCGGTACCCGGCAGCGACGGCAGGTTGAAGCCGAAGATCTGCAGCCCGGTGATGCCCGCCAGCTTGCCCTGGACCTCGGGGAGGATCTGCATCTGCGTGCGCTTGCGCTCGTTCCAGGGCTTGAGCAGGAAGCCGCCGATCCCCGACTGCACGCCGTTGAAACCATTGATCTGGAACGATGAGTAGTACTCCGGGAACTCCTTGAAGATCGTGATGAACTCGTCGGTGTAGGTGTTCAGGTAGTTCAGGTTGGTCGGCTGCGGTGCGGTGGCCATCATGAAGATGATGCCCTGGTCCTCGTTGGGCGCCAGTTCCGATTGGGTGAACTTCAACAACAGCGGAATCAGGCACAGGATGATGATCGCGAAGACCACCACCACCGGCCGCGTGTTGAGGGTGCCGTGGAGGATCTTCTGGTAGCGCCGCTTCAGGCGCTCGAACAACTGGTCGAGGCGGTGCGACAGGCCCGACGGGTTTTCATCGTGGCGCAGCAGCAGGGCGCACATCATCGGCGACAGCGTCAGGGCGACCACCCCGGAGATCACCACCGCCCCCGCCAGGGTCAGGGCGAACTCCTTGAACAGCGCACCCGTCAGGCCCTGCAGGAAGCCGATGGGGGCGTAGACCGCCGCCAGGGTGATGGTCATCGACACCACCGGCACGGCGATCTCCCGCGCGCCTTCGAGGGCGGCGTCCAGCGGTGTCTTGCCTTCCTCGATATGGCGGTGGATGTTCTCCACCACGACGATCGCATCGTCCACCACCAGGCCGATGGCCAGCACCATCGCCAGCAGGGTCAGCAGGTTGATCGAATAGCCCATCAGTTGCATGAAGAACAGCACGCCGACCATCGACAGCGGAATGGTGATCACCGGGATCACCACCGAGCGCAGGGCGCCAAGGAACAGGAACACCACCACTATCACGATCAGCACGGCTTCGAAGAGGGTCTTCACCACTTCGTTGATCGACGCCTGGATGAACAGGGTGGCGTCATAGGCGATTTCCGCCTTGAGGTTGGTCGGCAGCTGCGCTTCCAGCTCCGGCATGATCTTGCGCACTTCCTTGATCACATCCAGCGGGTTGGCGCCGGGGTGGCCTTGATGCCGATATACACCGATGGCGTGCCGCCGAAGGAACTGACGGTGTCGTAGTTTTCCGCGCCCATCTCCACCCGCGCCACGTCGCTGAGCAGGACCCGGCTGTCACCGGAAGTCTTGAGCGGAATCGCCGCGAAGGCCTCGGCGGATTTCAGCTCGGTGCTGGCGTTGATGCTGGTCACCACGTACTCGCCCTTGACCTCGCCGGCGGCGGACAGGAAGTTGTACCGGCGCACGGCGTTGGTCACGTCCGCGGCGCTCAGGCCGAACCCGGCCATCTTCACCGGGTCCAGCCACAGGCGCATGGCGAACACCTGGTTGCCGAGAATTTCCGCCTCGGCCATGCCCGGCAGGGTCGCCAGCTTGGGCTGGATCACCCGCGACAGATAGTCGGTGATCTGCGGATTGCTCAACTGGTCGCTGAAGAAACTGATGTACATCAGCGCCGAAGCGTCGGCGGCTTCCTTGCTCAGCACCGGGTCCTCGGCGTCCTGCGGCAACTGGTTCTTGACCTCGTTGGCCTTGGCCAGCAACTCGGTGAATAGCCGGTCGCTGTTGGAGCCGATCCGGGCGTAGATCGAGATCACCGAGAAGTTCTGCCGACTGACCGACGTCATGTAGTCGATGCCCTCGGCACTCGCCAGGCTCTGTTGCAACGGCTGGGTGATATAGCCCTGGATGGTCTCGGCATTGGCCCCGGGGTAGGCGGTGGTCACCGTGATCAGGGCGTTTTCCATCTGCGGGTACTGGCGCAGCGGCAGTTTGCTGTAGGCCTGGAACCCCAGCAGGATGATCAGCAGGCTGACCACACTGGCAAGCACCGGGCGACGAATGAACGGATCGGTAAAGGCCATGCTCGACTCCCTGATCAGTTCGCCGGAGCGGGCGGGTTCGCCGCCGGTGCCGTCTTGTCCGCGCTGATGGCGATGTGCGCGCCATTGTCCAGTTTCAGCTGGCCGCCGCTGACCACCTGCTCACCGTCCTTGAGCCCCTTGATGACTTTCACCAGGCCGTCACGGCGTTCGGCGGTTTCGATGAAGCGCCGCTCGGCAATCAGCACCGGCTGGCCGTCGGAGGCTTTTTCGAGGCTGCCGTCCTCGGCCTTCTTCTGTGTCACGACATACACCGAGTTGCCGTAGAGCGTGTAGGCGACCGCGCTTTCCGGGATCACCACATAGGACTGCGGGTCGGGCAGCAGCACCTGGAGATTGGCGAACATGCCGGGCAACAGCTTGCCGTCGGGGTTGGCCAGGGTGGCGCGCACCAGCACGTTGCGGGTGGTTTCATCGACCTTGGGATTGATGGCGCTGAGGCTGCCGGGGAAGTTTTCCCCGGCGTAGGCGCCCACGCTCAATTGCAGTGGCTGGCCGACCGCCAGCTTGGGCACGAACTGCTCGGGGACATAGAAATCGACATACAGGCTGCTCAGGTCCTGCAGCGTGGCGATCACCGTGCCGCTGGCGAGGTAGTCGCCGACATCCACCTGGCGGATACCGATGGTGCCGCTGAAGGGCGCGACGATCTTTTTCTTCGCCAGGGCCGCCTTGAGCTGATTGACCGTGGCCTTGTTCTTTTGCAGCACCGCCGAGAGCCGGTCGAACTCGCCCCGGGAAATCGCCTGGCTGCCGACCAGCTGGGCGCCGCGGCCGTAGTCCAGTTGCGCCAGCCCGAGGTCGGCCTGGGCGGTTTCCAGCAGGGCGCTTTCGACATCGCTGTCGAGCTGGACGATGGGTTGCCCGGCCTTGACCTTCTGCCCCGACTCGAACTGCACGGCCTTGACCGTCCCGGCGATCTCCAGGCTGAGGTTGACCCCTTGCAGGGCCTTGAGTGTGCCCACCGAGGGCAGGCGGTTCTGCCAGGGCTGCGCGCTCGCGGTGACGGCCGCGACATTGATCGGTGGCTTGGGCGCGGCGAATACCTGGATCTGCCTGTAGATCGAGAAGGCCTTGTAACCGGCGAGTGCCAGTACGACCAGGAGGACGATACCCAACATGATCAGCATGCGGCGACGCAGCATATTCCGGTTCCTTGGAAGACGAGGCTAGAGGGAGGTCGAACAACCGCCCAGCACGATACTGCCCGCACCCAGGCGTCGCCATGCAACTATACCGTCAGATATTACGCCAATACCGTGGCTTGAGAAGGGGGGTTGTGCCGACGTCTTCGTGGGCAAGCCCACTCCCACAGGGGTAGCGTCGTATGCACACTTTGCGTACGACATGACACTTGTGGGAGTGGGTTTGGCCTGGGCGGCGTTGCGACGAAGAGGCCCGCGAGGTCTACGCCAGGTGCAGATGGTTGTCCCAGAGCCCCGCGGGCAGATCCAGCGGTTGCGCACTCAGTTCTTGCCGGCGGCAATCGTAGAAACGGCAGCGACCCTGTCCTGACGTGACGACAAAACCATCGGCGACCGCGCCGACCCCGGCACAATCCGGCAGCGGCGCATCCAGGCGCAGCGCGGCGCTGTCCAGGTCCCAGATAAAGAACCGGTTGCCCCGCGGCGCGGTCAGCGCCACCAGGCGCAGCTCGCTGTGCACGGCGACGCTGGCGGTGTAGTGCCCCATGGCCTGCAACTGCTGCTCGGCCACCGGAAAAGCGACAAAGGGCTGGCCGGGGCGCTTGATCGCCAGCAGTTCCGACGATTCGTGGGACGGTCCCATGAATTGCTGGCCGGCGACGATGGTGCCGTCGCTGGCCACGCCGAGATGGCGCACGCTGTTCATCTGCTGGGCCAGGGTTTCCTTGCTCAGCAGGGTGCCGTCGCGCTGCATCAGCACCAGACTCGGCTCCATGGCGTCGAGGTTCATCTCGACCCGGCTTTCGGCCTCGGTGCGGATGCCGCCGTTGGCGACGATCAGGGTCTCGCCGTCGGGCATCCACGATACCTGGTGCGGACCGATGCCATGGGTGGAGATTTCCCCGCTGTGCACCAGCCGCTCTCCTTCGAACCTGTACACGCCGAGCAGGCCACGGCCCGGATCGCGGGTGTCGTTCTCGGTCGCATACAGCCAGTCGCCACTCTTGTGGATCACCGCATGGCCGTAGAAATGCCGGTTCGGCTGCGAGACGATCGTCTGCAGCAGGCGCCCGTCGCGCAGGTCGACCAGGTAGCTCTCGGTACCGGGGCGACGCGCGACGAACAGCGCCAGGGGCAGGGTCGGATGATTGATGATGTCGTGGCAACGCTGGCCGACCCGGGTCGCGAAGACCTGCTTGCCATCCAGTCGATAGCCCACGGCGTAGTGCCCGCCCTCGCTGTCATCGCGGGCGGAAAGCAGCAGCGGGCTTTTGCCTTTTTGTCGGAACAGCGTCCAGCCACCCAGGGTGATCGCGCTGAGCAGGAGGCTACCGAGGGTCAGGGCCTGGCGTCGCAACATCATCAGTCACCGTCGTTGGCATTGAAGCCCAGTTGGATGCCCAGCGCCTTGGCCAGTTCGCCTTCGTGCAGGCGGTGGACGACGTTGAGGCTGTCATAGAGGTCGTTGAGCTGCTGGCGCCCGGCGTCGTCGCCGAGCATGTCGGTCAGCGAGCGCTGGTTGCTGGCGAACAGCTTCAGGGACGCGGCATAGGCGGCGTCGATCTTGTCGGCCAGCGGCTTCTGCTCGGCCGGCAGCAGGCCGCGCAGGCCCTTGTTGTCGACCCCGACCCAGACGGTGCGGGCAGCGGCCAGGCTGGCCTCCAGGCCTTGCAGCGACGACTGGCTGCGCCAGGCGTCGGCCTGGAACGGCTGCGGAATGCCCTTGGTCTGGCGGCCCATCGGTGTGCCGAGCTTCTTCTTCAGGGTATCCAGCGCGGTCACCTGGACCCGCAGCAGATCGGCGATGGCTTCGTGGGAATCGGCATAGCGCTGGTTCGGGAACTTGCTCATCTGCGCGAGCATGCCGTCGTTGCTGTTCCAGCTCGACAGGATCTCTTCGGCGAGGGTTTTCTGGCGCTCGCCGATGGCTGTCAGCAATGGGCAGTAACGGGCTTTCTGGGCGCTGTCGGCCATGTCGATCTTGCTGTCGAACAGGATGTATTCATAGGCCGACAGGCCCTGGACCACCACGCTGGATTTGGCCAGGGCGGCGGCATCGACCTGCGGCTGGGCGGTGACCAGTTGCTCGACCTGGCGTCCCACGAGGTTTTTCTTGTCCGGCCAGAACTGCACCTGCCAGGAACGATTGCCTTCGGCCAGCGGGCCGATCAGCAGGGGCTGCAACTCGGCCCAGGCTTTCTGCGCATGGAGGAAATCGGCGCGGGCGGTGTCCAGGCTCTCCTTGCCCTGGCAGAAGGCCAGGGCGCTGATCGCCAGTTGGCGGTCGGCCTCGACCCAGCGGCTGTAGGTCGGCAGGATCACCTGCTTGGCGATGGCGGCCGAGGTCACGGCCTGTGGGTCCTGCGGCGAACAGGCACCGAGGGCGAGGGCGGCGAGGCTGGTGAACAACAGTTTGGGGCGGAACATGTCCGTGTCCTCTCTTTTAGAGAAATCTTATAAGGAATTCAGGAAAGCCAGCAGCGCGGCACGCTGCTCGGCATTGAACGACAACACGCGTTGCTGGGCCGGCAAGGCTTCGCCGCCATGCCAGAGCACCGCTTCCATGAGGTTGCGGGCGCGGCCGTCATGCAGGAACTGGGTATGGCCGCTGACGGTGGCGGTCAGGCCGATCCCCCACAACGGCGGGGTGCGCCAGTCGCGGCCACCGGCCTGGAACTCGCTGCGGTTGTCCGCCAACCCAGGGCCCATGTCATGCAGCAGCAGATCGCTGTAGGGGCGGATCACCTGGCCGGCCAGCTCGGGCTCGACCGCCGTGGTCGCCGTGGTGAACTGGGGCGTATGACAGGCCTGGCAGCCGGCCTGGTAGAACAGGTTCTTGCCGGCCAGCACTTGCGGCGCACCGACGTCCCGTCGGGCCGGCACCGCCAGGTTGCGGGTGTAGAACAGCACCAGGCGCAGGATATTGTCGCTGACTTCCTGTTCGCCGTCCGCGCCGTTGCCATTAGGAGCTGTGCGGCAGGCGGTCTGGCTCGCAGTACAGTCATCGAAGGGTCTCAGGGTCGTGGTCAGGCCCATATCACCAGAAAACGCGTGAACATTCTGTTGATTGAGGTTCGGTTGCCCGGCTTTCCAGCCAAAACGTCCCAGCACGGTCTTTTGCAGGGCATCGTCCCAGACCCGGTTCGGCCGCCCGGCGACGCCGTAGCCTTGCTGCTCCCTGGCATTGGCGAGGATGGCTTCCTCGGGAATGGCTTCCAGCAAGCCCAGGCCGATCATCGGCGGGGCGACACGGGCGGAAAAACGCGTGTCCGGATGCATCGGGCCGTAGCCCAGCTGGGTGATCAGCAGGCGCGGCTTGCGCAGTTCGACTTCGCTGCCGTCCTTGAACCGTACCGGCACGGGATCGTATTCGACCCGCACCTTGCCTTCCGGGGTGACGCCGGGAATCGCCATGTCCTGCAACTGGCCTCCATAGACCGGTTCGGGGACCACGCCCTGTTGCTCGATCAGGCGCGCATAGGCCGGTGTATCGGGGATCGACAGGCGTACCAGCATCGACACGGCATTGTCCGAGCCGGGTTCCGGCGGGTGGCCGCGGCCGTCCTTGATATGGCAGTTCTGGCAAGCGTTGGTGTTGAACAGCGGGCCCAGGCCGTCGCGTGCGGTGGTGGTCGAAGGGGCGATCACCCAGGGGCTGCGGAAGAAACTGTTGCCGACACTGAATTCCAGGCGGCGGGTTGGCGACAGGTTGGCCGCCGGCAGGGAAAAGGCATTGCGATCGGTCTTGCGCACGGTGGTGCTGCCACCTGAACGTGCCTCGCCGGGCTCGGGCTTGGTAAAGCGCGGCGCGTCATCGCAGGCGCTCAGGCCCAGGACCAGGAGCAACGACGACAGGCGGAGGGGCAGCGAGGGCATCGGCATCCGGAGCAGGCTTCAAGACAGGGCGCGAAGTTTATCAGGCCAGGGTGTATGGAATCAGCGCAATCGGCATTTGCCTGATCTGCAGCAGGTTCTTCGTTGCAAACCGACCCCTGTGGGAGCCGGCTTGCCGGCGATGGCGTCCGCAAGATCTATGCAAGACTTGCCGGCCTCATCGCCGGCAAGCCGGCTCCCACAAGTCTTGCGCCGAGTGCAGATCAGAACTCGTGATCGGCGTTGTCCGGGTTCAGGTCGCTGATGCCCAGCTTGGCGGCGGCCTGTTCGATCGAACCGGTCTGCTTGACCAGCGCGGCGATGGCGTCGCGGACGATCTTGTTGCCCGCGTCGTTGCCGGCGGCGATCAACTGGTCGTAATGCTCACCCTTGTTGGCGTGGTCGACCATGATCTGGATCTTCGCTTCGGTCGCTTCCAGGTCGCCCTTGAGCGCTGTATCGGCGGCCGGATCGGCTTTTGCCACCAGCGACGACAGGCTCGGGCCGGTCAGCTTGGTGCCGTCGGTGCGGGTGTATTCGCCCAGGTAGACGTTGCGGATGCCCTTGGCGTCGTAGAAGTGCGAGTTATGGGTGTTGTCGCTGAAGCAGTCCTGCTCGTCTTCCGGCGAGTTGGCTTCCAGGGATACCTTCATGCGCTCGCCCGCCAGTTCGCCGAGGGACAGGCTGCCCATGCCGAACAGCATCTTGCGCAGGCCACTTTCCGCCGGCTCGGCTTCCAGGCTGGCGCGGTAGTTGTCGGCCACGTTCGGCTTCCAGTTGCCGACCATTTCTTCCAGGTCGTTGACCAGCAGCTGGGTCACGGCCTTGAGGTAGGCCCGACGGCGATCGTTATGGCCACCGGTGGCACCGGCGCCTTCCAGGTAGTCCGACGCCGGACGGTTGCCGGCGCCCGGGCCGGTGCCGTTCAGGTCCTGGCCCCAGAGCAGGAATTCGATGGCGTGGTAGCCGGTGGCGACGTTGGCTTCGGAACCGCCCAGTTCGTTCAGGCCGGCGAGTTTTTCCGGGGTGATCTCGCTCACATCGACCTTGTCTTCGCCGATCTGGATCTGCTTGTTGGCGATGATATTGGCGGTGGCCCCCGGATTGCCCAGCGCGTGCTCGTACGAGGCGTCGACGTAGTCGATCAGGCCTTCGTCCAGTGGCCAGGCGTTCACCTGGCCTTCCCAGTCGTCGATGATGGTGTTGCCGAAGCGGAACACTTCGCTCTGCAGGTACGGCACGCGAGCGGCGACCCAGGCGGCCTTGGCGGCCTTCAAGGTGTCGGCGTCCGGCTTGGCGAGGAACGCGTCGACAGCGCTCTGCAGGGTTTTCGCGGTGGATTCGGCATCGCTGTAGACGGCGAAGACCATGTCGGCGTAATGCGCGACCACGGCCTTGCCGGCGGCTTCGTCAACCTTGCCGGCGGCGTCGCTGGCCGGTGTGGCCGCGGCGGTGGTGGTGGCGGGTGTCGGCGTGGCGGCGGCGGTTTTTTCCTTGTCCTTGTCGCCGCAGCCGGCGAGGGCAATGGCAATGGCCAACAGACTGGCGGTGGCCAGAGGCATACGAATCATGGCGAATATCCTGCTTCGAGAGGTTGGACGGGCGCGCGCGGGGACACGCAAAACCGGCACATGATGCGAAAGAGTTGCATTTGAGTAAAGATTTAGTTATTGAAATATTTAGTAATATTTACTGATCGTTCCCACGCCCTGTGTGGGAATGCAGCCCGTGACGCTCTGCGTCACAGATCTGAAGCGGACGCAGAGCGTCCAGTCAGGTATTCCCACGCAGAACGTGGGAACGATCCGGATCACAGGATCGCCGCGTTGCTGCGTTGTGCCTGCTTGAGATAGGCGCTCAGCTCGCGCGCCGGCAGCGGCTTGCTGTAGTGATAGCCCTGGCCTTCATGGCAACCCTCGGAAATGATGTAGGCCTCCTGCTCGACGGTTTCCACCCCTTCGGCGATGACCTGCATGCCCAGGCTTTTGCCCAGCTGGATGATCGCCCGCACGATGGTCGCGTCGTCATCGTCGTCCAGCAGGTCCTGGACGAAGCTCTTGTCGATCTTGATCTTGTCCAGCGGCAGGCTCTTGAGATAGCTCAGCGACGAATAACCGGTGCCGAAGTCATCGATGGCGATCAGCGCGCCGGAACGACGCAGGCTCAGCAGGTGCTGGGCGGCGGTGCTGATGTCTTCCATCAGGCCGGTCTCGGTGACCTCCAGTTCCAGGCTGCGCGGCGGCAGGCGGTACATCTGCAGCAGGTTGTTGACCACCCGCGGCAGCTCGGCGTGGTGCAACTGCACGGTGGACAGGTTGACTGCCATGCGCAGGTCGCTGAAGCCCTGGTCGTGCCATTCGCGCAATTGCCGGCAGGCCTGGTCCAGCACCCACTCGCCGATGGCGATGATGGTGCCGTTCTGCTCGGCCAGTGGGATGAACAGATCCGGCGGCACCAGGCCGTGTTCCGGGTGCTGCCAGCGGATCAATGCCTCGACGCCGACCACGCGGTGGTCGCGGTAGCTGATCTGCGGCTGGTAGACCAGGTAGAACTGGTTGCGGTTGAGGGCGTCGCGCAGGTCCTTTTCCAGTTCCCGGCGGCGGCGCATTTCGCTGTCGACGCTGGCGATATAGAACTGGTAGCGGTTGCGCGAGCGGGTCTTGGCCAGGGTCATGGTCTGTTCGGCTTTCTGCAGCAGCTTTTCGGTGCTGTCGCCATCTTCCGGGAACAGGGTGATGCCGATGGTGGCGCGCAGGCGGATTTCCTGGTGGTCGAGGGCGAACGGCGCCTCCAGGTCATCGAGGATGCTTTGCGCCAGTTCGGCGGCCTCGTAGGGCTGTTCGATATCCGCCTGGACCAGGGCGAACTGATCGCCACCCAGGCGCGCCAGGGCGCCGAGGCGACCGCTGTGGGCGCGCAGGCGATCGGCCAGGGCCAGCAGCAGTTGATCGCCGGCCTGGTAGCTGAATTGTTCGTTGATGCCCTTGAAGTCATCGAGGCCGACCACCAGCACCGCGACCCGGCGTTGCAGGCGCCCGCCATCGGTGAGGATCTTGTCCAGTTGCTGCTGCAACTGCTGGCGGTTGGGCAGGCCGGTGAGAAAGTCGTACTGGGCCATGCGCAGCAGGCTGTTTTCCGCTTCATGGCGCAAATGGGTATTGCGCTCGATCGAGGCCAGCAGCTGGTTGGCGGTGTTGATCCAGATGCCCAGTTCGTTCTTTTCGTGGCCCTTGAGCAAGGGCAACTGGTGCGCGGCCGGGCGATCCGGGTTGATATTGGTCAGGTGCTCGATGATTCGCGACAGCGGCTTGGTCAGCAACCAGTGATAGACCAGGTACAGCACCAGGCCCATGAGCAGGGCCCGGAGCACGCCGGAGATGAAGATGATCACCGAACTGATGATAAAGCCCTGGCCGTAGGTGGCGGTGTCGAGGGTGATGCTCAGGTCGCCGTAATACTCGCTGTAGGGGCCGCGACCGACCAGTTGCGTGGTAAAGGTGCGTTCCTGGCCGAGGATCAGGTCGGTGAGCCAGCGGCTGGAAGAGGTCTGCAGGTCGCGGGATTTTTCCGCGAGCATGGCTTCGTTGGGGTGGCCGATGGAGGCCATGCGCACGGAGCGGTCCTGGAACAGGCCTTCGATCACCTGCATGCCCATCTCCCGGTCGAGGCTGTAGACGGCCTGGGTCGAGGGGTCGCGGAACATGTCGAGAATTCGCTGGGCGTCACCGGCGACCGCCTGGCGGGTCTTGTAGGCGTCGAAGACGATCTGCGCACAGCTCAGTACCACGCCGACAATCAGTGCCGACAGCAGCACGACCCGGAGCAACTTCACCGACAAGCTGTTCTTGAGTTCCAGCTTCAAAGGGCTATTCCTTGTTCCGTGCGGGTAGCATCAAGTTGCCATGAGTATTGGCAATCCGGCCCCGGCAGTCAAAGGGACAATGCGACCGGGGATGATCCATGCTAGGGCTTGGCCGAAATGTGCTTCTCGAACCTTTTCAGGCCATAGGTACTGTGTCGTAGCAGCGCCGCGTAACTTGAGGCGGTGTCATTCAATTTAGCGGATTATTCAGCGTAGTCCCTGGTGGCGTTGGGGCAAGGGACAATCGGTCGTGGGCGCCCGTGGTCACGGGGGCGTCCGCGGGGCATAAAAAAACCCGGCCAGGCCGGGTTCTTTCTCAAGCGTGATTCAGTCTCAAGCGGTGAAGGTCTTGCCTTCGAACTGCTCGGCGACGAATTTCCAGTTCACCAGATTCCAGAACGCTTCGACATACTTCGGACGCACGTTGCGGTAGTCGATGTAGTAGGCGTGTTCCCAGACGTCGCAGGTCAGCAGCGGGGTGTCGCCGCTGGTCAGCGGGTTGCCGGCGCCGATGGTGCTGGCCAGGGCCAGGGAACCGTCGGCCTTCTTCACCAGCCAGCCCCAGCCGGAACCGAAGGTGCCGACGGAAGTCTTGGTGAATTCTTCCTTGAACTTGTCGAACGAACCGAACGCAGCGTTGATCGCTTCGGCCAGTGCGCCGGTAGGTTGGCCGCCGGCGTTTGGCGCCAGGCAGTTCCAGTAGAAAGTGTGGTTCCAGACTTGAGCGGCGTTGTTGAAGATGCCACCCGAGGAAGACTTGACGATTTCTTCCAGGGTCTTGCCTTCGAACTCAGTGCCTGGCACCAGGTTGTTCAGGTTCACGACATAGGTGTTGTGGTGCTTGTCGTGGTGGAACTCCAGGGTTTCCTTGGAGATGTGCGGCTGCAGGGCATCGTGTGCGTAGGGCAGCGGTGGCAATTCGAAAGCCATGGTTATTCTCCTAATCAGGTCAGTTGCGGTGAGCGCAAGGCCGATCACGGGCGGCCAAACTATGCGCCGTGGAGTTTGTACCCCTTGCGGCGCAGGTTTCCGATCATAGCACCGGGGTTGCGGCTTAACCACGCAACAACTGTGTGGGATAGAGGTTCCAGAGCCTTTTGGAATAAAAGCCCCTGGCGATATCAGGCGCTGCCGATCAGTTGGCTCGCCACGCTGAACATCATCACCGCCACCAGCAGGTCGAGGATGCGCCAGGTCGCCGGGCGCGCCAGCCATGGAGCCAGCCAGGCCGCGCCCAGGGCCAGGGTGAAAAACCACAGCAGCGACGCACTGGCGGCACCGACCACATAGGCCCCGGGTTCGGTCTGCTGGGCGCCGAGGGAGCCGATCAGCAGCACGGTGTCGAGGTACACGTGGGGATTGAGCAAGGTCACCGCCAGGGCGCTGAGCAGCACGGCACGCAACGAGCGCGCGGTCTGGCCCTGGCCCTGGTGCAGGCTTTGCCGCGAGCAGGCGCGGCGCAGGGCCAGGCTGCCGTACCAGAGCAGGAAGGCGGCGCCGCCCCAGCGGGCGATCGCCAGCAGCGTCGGGTTGTGGGCCAGTACCGTGGCGAGGCCGAACACACCCGCTGCCACCAGCAGCGCATCGCAGGCCACACACAGGGCCGCGACCGGCACGTGGTGTTCACGGCGCAGGCTCTGGGCCAGGACAAAGGCATTCTGCGTACCGATGGCCATGATCAGTCCGGCCGCGACCAGCAGGCCGTTCACATAACTCTGCCACATGCGGGTCATGCTCCCTGGTGGGCCAGGTCCTGCAACACGGACATGGCGCGTTCGGCGTCGTCGCGGCCGACGAACAGATGATCGTGGTAGTAGCCGGCGATCACGTTGCAACTGATACCGGCCTTGCCCAGCGCGCCGGCGAAGGCGGCGGTGAGGCCGACGGCTTCCAGGGCCGAATGCACGTTCAGGGTGATCCAGGCTGCGCGGTAGTCGAAGGGCAGGCCCAGCGCCTCGGCGTCTTCACGGCGGAGAATCACCGTCAGGCCCTCGCGTTCGCGAAAGCTGCCGATGGGCTCGCGACCCTGGAGCACGGCGGCGTCGGCGATGCAGCAGAACACATAGTCGCCGTCATTGAGGTGGGGGCTCATGCTGCGCAGCAGGATTGCCAGGGAGGTTTCGCCAGCCATTGCACTGTCCTTCATTCAAAGAGTACTGGCGGGCATTCTCCCGGGGGATCCTGTATAAGAGAAACCAATATTGATGATCGCTCATTAGGAAAACTGATGTTCGACTACAAATTGCTCTCCGCCCTGGCCGCCGTGGTCGAACAGGCCGGGTTCGAGCGGGCGGCACAGGTGCTGGGCTTGTCCCAGTCGGCGATCTCCCAGCGGATCAAGTTGCTGGAGGCGCGGGTGGGCCAGCCGGTGCTGGTGCGCGCGACGCCGCCGTCGCCGACCGAGATCGGCCGGCGTCTGCTCAATCATGTGCAGCAAGTGCGCCTGCTCGAACGCGACCTGCAGGGCCAGGTGCCGGCACTGGACGAAGAAGGGCTGCCGGATCGCCTGCGTATCGCCCTGAACGCCGACAGCCTGGCGACCTGGTGGGCCGAGGCGGTGGGTGACTTCTGTGTCGCTCACCACCTGTTGCTGGATCTGGTGGTGGAAGACCAGACCGTCGGCCTCAAGCGCATGCGCGCCGGTGAAGTGGCGGCCTGTGTCTGTGCCAGCGAGCGGCCGATCGCCGGTGCCCGCAGCCTGTTGCTCGGGGCCATGCGCTACCGGGCACTGGCGACCCCGGCATTTGTCGCCCGGCATTTCCCCGACGGCGTCGACGCCCGCTCGCTGGCACAGTCGCCGGCGCTGGTATTCGGTCCGGACGACCTGCTGCAACATCGCTACCTCGCCGCGTTGGGCGTGGAGGGCGGTTTCGAGCACCACCTGTGTCCGTCCGCCGAAGGTTTTCTGCGTCTCAACGAGGCGGGACTGGGTTGGGGCCTGGTCCCCGAATTGCAGGTGCGCGAACAGTTGGCGCGGGGTCGGCTGGTGGAGTTGATTCCAGATAAACCGGTCGATGTGCCCTTGTACTGGCATCATTGGCGCAATGGCGGTCAGTTGCTGGGGCGCTTGACCGAGCACCTGGCGCGTTCGGCGGCGCAATGGCTGGTGCCTCTGGCGTGACGGGCAGCGTTTAAGTAGCAGGCAAGACGAATCAAGGCATTTGGAGCACGACATGAAAATTCTGGTCACCGGCGCAAGCGGCTTTATCGGCGGACGCTTCGCGCGTTGCGCCCTGGAGCAGGGCTATGACGTGCGGGTCAATGGCCGCCGGGCCGAGAGCGTCGAGCATCTGGTACGCCGTGGCGCCGAGTTTATCCAGGGCGACCTCGGCGACCCGCAACTGGTGCGCGACCTGTGCCGCGATGTCGAGATCGTGGTGCATTGCGCCGGTGCCGTCGGCCTGTGGGGGCGCTACCAGGATTTTCACCAGGGCAATGTGCTGGTCACCGAAAACGTCGTCGAGGCCTGCCTCAAGGAGCAGGTGCGACGCCTGGTCCACCTGTCCTCGCCTTCGGTCTACTTCGACGGCCGCTCGCACCTGGAACTGACCGAGGAGCAGGTGCCCAAGCGCTTCCGGCATCCCTATGCGGCGACCAAGTTCCTCGCCGAGCAGAAGGTCTTCGGCGCCCAGGAGTTCGGCCTGGAGACCCTCGCCCTGCGTCCGCGCTTTGTCACCGGGGCCGGCGACATGAGCATCTTCCCGCGCCTGCTGAAGATGCAGCGCAAGGGCCGCCTGGCGATTGTCGGCAACGGCCTGAACAAGGTCGACTTCACCAGTGTGCAGAACCTCAACGATGCTCTGCTGAGCTGCCTGCAAGCCAGTGGCTCGGCCCTGGGCAAGGTCTACAACATCAGCAACGGTACGCCGGTGCCGCTGTGGGACGTGGTGAACTACGTGATGCGCCGGATGCAGGTGCCGCAGGTCACGCGCTATCGCTCCTATGGCCTGGCCTACAGCGTCGCGGCGCTGAACGAAGCGGCCTGTGCGCTGTGGCCGGGACGTCCGGAGCCGACCCTGTCGCGACTCGGTATGCAGGTGATGAACAAAGATTTCACCTTGGACATCAGCCGGGCACGGCATTATCTGGGGTACGAGCCCAAGGTCAGCCTGTGGGCGGCACTGGATGAGTTCTGCCACTGGTGGCAGGCCCAGGAACCGGCTGCCCGGTGAAACATTCAGTGACCAGGACTGAACCGAGTGCCGGGTTCAGAGTCGATCAGAGCGGCGGGTAACGGGTTTATACTCGGCGCATTTCGCCATCAATGTGGTCCGCAAAGGTTCTTTCATGCGCAACGATGCCAACGACGATTTCGATGATGTACCGAGCCTGCGTGCCGACGTGGGCGATGACGATGACTTCCCGGTGACCCCGGCTGCCCGCGAGCGCACCAAGGTGGCGTCGCGCAGCACCCCGGTGGTCAAGGTCAAGGGGCCGAGTACCGGTCCGTTGTGGGCGCTGGTGGGGGCGTTGTTCTTTGCCTTTGCCGGGTTGGCCTGGTGGAGCTTCCAGCAGATCTCGCTGATGGAGCAGCAACTGGTTGCCACCCAGGAGAGTTTTGCGCGCATCAGCGAGGACGCGGCCGGGCGCCTGCAGGCGATTTCCGGCAAGGTGGTGGCGACTGAATCCAACGTCAACAGCGACAGCGAGGCGTTGAAGTTGCAGGTCAAGCAGTTGGAAGGCAAGTTGCTGGAGCAGGGCAAGCAACAGCAGGGCGTCGCCGGCCAGCAGACCGGGCTGGAGCAGCGCCTGCAGCAGATGACCGCGCAGACCAGCGACCTGCAGAGTGCCAATGGCCAGTTGCAGGCCCAGGTCAAGAGCCTGGTGGCGGACCTGGCGACGCTGAAGGCGGCCCAGGCGGATGCCGGCAAGCTCGATGCCGAGGTCAAGAGCCACGCCGCCGATATCGCCGCGCTGAAGAAGCAGGGCAATCCGAGCGCGGCCGTGGAGCGCCTGGAGCAGGACATGATCGTGCTCAAGAGCGAGCAGGACAATCGCCAGGCCGCCGCCGGACAGGGCGCCAGCACGGCGGAGTTCGACGCCTTCCGTGGTCAGGTCACGCGCAATATCAACACGCTGCAAAGCCAGATCCAGAACCTGCAGCAGCAGCTCAACGCGCGGCCCTGATGGCCAGCGCCTCACGGTTGGCTCGGCCCTTTGATTGATCGTTCCCACGCTCTGCGTGGGCATGCAGCCCGTGACGCTCCGCGTCAGCTGCAGAGCGGACGCGGAGCGTCCGGTGAGGCCTTCCCACGCTGGAGCGTGGGAACGATCATCTTGCAGTGTGCTCAAGGCCTTATCGCCAGCAAGCCGGCTCCTACAGTGGATCGGGGGCGGTGCGGAAAAGCAGGTTTTGATCGTTCCCACGCTCTGCGTGGGAATGCAGCCCTTGACGCTCCGCGTCACTTGCAGAGCGGACGCGGAGCGTCCAGTGAGGCCTTCCCACGCTGGAACGTGGGAGCGATCATCTTGCAGTGTGCTCAAGGCCCTATCGCCAGCAAGCCGGCTCCTACAGTGGATCGGGGGCGGTACGGAAAAGCAGGTTTTGATCGTTCCCACGCTCTGCGTGGGCATGCAGCCCCTGACGCTCCGCGTCACCTGCAGAGCGGACGCGGAGCGTCCGGTGAGGCATTCCCACGCTGGAGCGTGGGAACGATCAGAAGGGTGTAGAAAAGCATGTTTCCAAATATTGCCGAATGGCACTTCATGAGGGTTTTACAGTCTTAAAGAGTGTGCGTGGACCTGTTTGTCCACGCATGCCGACCAGCGTCGCTGGTGTGGCTTCTTCGCGGTCCAGGAGGCCGCCATGTACCCTCGACTTCTTCTCACGGCAAGCCTGGCTTTGACGCTTTCTGCATGTGTGCCTTACTACGACGGTGGTGCCGACTACTACCGTTCCGAGGTCTACACGGCACCCGCACCGGTCTATTACGGCGGCGGTTCGTACTACCGTCGAGACTACTACGCACCGCAACCGCGCTACTACGCGCCACAGCCCCGCTACTATGCCGCGCCGCGTTACTACGCCCCGGCGCCACGGGGCTATTCGAACGGCTACCCGAACCGTGGCTGGGGCCAGCCTTACCGGCAGGGCTGGGGCGAGCATGGCGGCAATGGCGGTCACGGCAACAACGGTGGCCACGGGCACGGTGGAGGTCGTGGGCACTAGGGTTGAAGAGGGCGCCCAGAAGCTTCGCTGGCAAGCCAGCTCCCACAGGGTTCGTGCCGTAGCGCAGCACTGTGTCCGACGCAAATCCTTGTGGGAGTCGGCTTGCCGACGAAGAGGCCGGCAAGGCCCATCGAAGACCCGGATCCGTGTGCTTCAGTAATTGGACAGGTCCGCCAGGGGATGGCGGCCTTCCCAGGCCTTGTGGAAATGTGCCTCGACCACCGCCCGCGGCACCGCCGTGACATCCGGCCAATGCCAGCGCGGTTGCTGGTCCTTGTCGATCAGGCGGGCCCGCACCCCTTCGCTGAATTCCGGGTGACGGCAGCAGTTCAGGCTCAACGTATATTCCATCTGGAACACCTGGGCCAGCGACAGGTGCCGCGCCCGGCTGATCTGCTCCCACACCAGGTGAGCCGTCAGCGGACAACCGTCCTTGAGGTTCTTCGCCGCCCGGGCCAGGAGGTCGTCGGGGTCCTCGGTGCGTTGGGCCAGCATCCGCCAGGCACAGGCCACGTCACCGACGTCCAGCAGCGCGTCGATGGTTTCCCGGCGTGGCAGCCACTGCGCCGGCGGACGCTGCTCGCGTGCCTGGTGCTCCAGGGCCTTGAGCAGGCTGTTGAGTTGCACCGCCGTCTGTTCCTGCCAGTTGAGCCGCAGCAGGCCATCGATCAATTCGTCCTGCTGGTCGTCGCGCAACATCCGGTCGGCCAGACCGAGGTCAAGCGCATCGCGGGCATTCATCCGCGCGCCGGTCAAGCCGAGGAACAACCCCAGCTTGCCCGGCAGGCGCGAGAGGAACCAGCTGCCGCCGACATCCGGGTACAGGCCGATGCCGATTTCCGGCATCGCCAACTGGCTGCCGGGCGTGACGATGCGGATGCTGGCGGCCTGCAGCAGGCCCAGGCCGCCGCCCAGCACATAGCCGTGGCCCCAGCAGATCAGCGGTTTGGGATAGGTGTGCAGGTGGTAGTCGAGGCGGTATTCCGCGGCGAAAAATGCCGCCGCCAGCGGCGGAACCTCGCCCGGTCGAGCGCGGCATTCCTGGGCCAGGCTGCGTACCTCGCCGCCGGCGCAAAAGGCCTTGGCGCCGTTGCCGCGCAACAGTACGCAAGCGATCTGTGGATCCTTCGCCCAGGTCTCGAGCCGCTCATGAAGGGCCGTGATCATCGGCAGCGAAAGGGCGTTGAGGGTGTGTTCGGCATCCAGGCTGGCGACGCCGATCCGGGCGCCATCGGTACCGATGAGTTCTTCGACGTGCAGATTCATTGCGACCTCAAACTGCGGGTTGAATGCTCAGTATGATCCCTGTGTGGGAAACTGCCGGGAATGCGTCGGATCAATTGACAAGCGTGGTCGGCTTTCCTAGTGTCCGCCCCATTGCTCATTCAGGACAGGATCTCATGACCGACGACGACCGCATCAAACTCGAACCGAGCTGGAAACACGCCCTGCGTGACGAGTTCGACAAGCCCTACATGGCCGAGTTGCGCGAGTTCCTGCGCCAGGAACATGCCGCCGGCAAGCAGATCTACCCGCCGGGCCCGCTGATCTTCAATGCGTTGAACAGCACCCCGCTGGACCAGGTGAAAGTGGTGATCCTCGGCCAGGACCCGTACCACGGCCCGGGCCAGGCCCACGGCCTGTGCTTCTCGGTGCAACCGGGCGTGCCGGCGCCGCCGTCGCTGGTCAATATCTACAAGGAATTGCAGCGCGACCTGAACATCGACATCCCCAACCACGGCTACCTGCAAAGCTGGGCCGAGCAGGGCGTGCTGTTGCTCAACACCACCATGACCGTGGAGCGGGGCAATGCCGCTTCCCACGCCAACCGGGGCTGGCAGTTCTTCACCGACCGCATCATCGAAGTGGTCAGCGAGCGCCAGGACAAGCTGGTGTTCCTGTTGTGGGGCGCCCATGCCCAGGGCAAGCAGAAACTGATCGACGCCACCAAGCACCTGGTGCTCAAGTCGGTGCATCCGTCGCCCCTTTCGGCCTATCGCGGCTTTATCGGTTGCGGGCATTTCAGCCGGACCAACAAGTTCCTCGAGCAGAACGGCCTGGCGCCGATCGAATGGGCGTTGCCGGCGCTGTAGGCCGTCGATCCGCGCCAACCCGGGGCTGCACTTTTCAGACGTAAGGCCCCTCGACCTGTCATTTCTGACAGTATCCGCTGCGCACCTTTACGCATTAAATGTTCTCCACGGCCTTGTCGGTCGGCCCTGTGCCGACCCGGTGGTCAACGGCCGCTCGTTGATCATTTCCCAAGGAGAATGCAAATGTCCGAATCCAAACCCGTGAGGGCTGCCTCGACTGGGGCGGCTACCGATGGGCGGTCTCGACCTGCCGAGAAGATTGGTTCCCCCCGAACCCTGGACTCCCTGGTCTTTCGTGATGTGCTGGAGCGTCTATGGGATGAAACCAGTTACACATTGCCGATCTATTTTCAGCCGCTACCCTTGCGGATCGTCATTGAACATCCCTGGCCGTTCACCGCGCATGAGGAGGACGAACAGGAAACCCAGGTTTATTTCGTCCTGGATAATCATGATATTCCAGAGCTGACTATTTCCATCAGCGGAGCCTACGAACTCGATGATGTATTTCCTATCGAAGTGGATGTGCCTGCCGAACTGATGGGGCCAGGCGTGCATCGTCTGTCCTATCGGGTCGATGGCAACATCATCGGCACCAGTCACTCTTTCGTCGCGGCCATCAACTACGATCAGACCCAACCCAACCAGGGTAATCCCGGTTGGGAACTGGTGTTCGATGACGAAGTGAGGCAGAACGGCATTACCGAGGCCTACCTGAACACCCATCATGGCGCCACGGCCCTGGTGCCCCGGTGGTCGGATGTAAAGACCGAAGACGAGGTCATCTACTACTGGTCGCCCACCGCGCACCTGGGGCGGGTGGACGTGCTGTCGATCACGCGGGCGCACGCTTCCGGTGCTCCCATCGAAGTCACTTTCCCCGAAGCGGACATTCGCGCCCACGGTTCGGGCATCCGTTATGCGTCCTACCGTCTGCGCGACCGGGCCGGCAACATCGGTCCCTTTTGCGATCCGCCTTCGCAAATCAATGTGTCACTGAACACACTGCCCATCCGCTTGCCACGACCCGATGTGCCGTTGGCCGACAGCGACGGGGTGATTGATCTTGCCGATGCACGTGCCCCCACGGTGGTGGTCATCCCGGAAATCCTCGATGCCGAGATCGGCGATGTCGTGCGTATCTACTGGAACATCCATGAGCTGGCTTCCTTCACCGTGGAAGGGCCGATCCCGGTCTGGCCGGTCTCCCGGCCCGTCTCCTGGGATATCGTGTCTTCCAGTGGTTTTGATGCGCGGGTGTCGGCCGTGGTGTTTTATCGTCTTTATCGGGGAGTGCCCTTCGTCCCGTCTCCGGACAATTTCTTCGAGGTCGACCTGACGGTCGCCGGTCCGGACCCCGAAGGCCCGGATCCGATCAACCCCGGGCTGTACCCGGTCACGGTGCAGGGCGTTACCGCCGACAACGTCATCACCCTGGCCGACCGTGACACCACCATACGGGCGGTGGCCCCGCTCTACGCCAATCCGCAACCGGGTGAACGCCTGGAGTTGATGTGGGGCGATGACAGCAAGCTGGCATCGGTCTATACCGTTCGCGCGGGTGACACGGAGGCGGTCTTTTTCGTGCCGTGGGAGTTCGTCGAAACCAACGGCAGCCACCTCGCGCTGCCGGTCTACTACTGGACCGACAATGGCGTGAATCGCCAGCGTTCCCGGCCCACGCCGGTCCGTGTGGCCATCGATCGGGTCACGGGACTGAAGTCTCCGGAGTTCCTCCATGCCGTCCGGCGCTTCATCAACTGCAACACTCTGCCGGCTCCCTGGCTGGGTGTCCATGTGCATATTCCCGGAGATTCGAGCCGTCTGGCGACGGGGGACGAGGTCGTCCTGCACTGGCAAAGCTACCCGACCCCGAACGCCACCGGAGAGCCTTTTCCCGAGACGGTGAGATCCTTCAGGCATACGCTCAGGGACAATGAAGCGGCGACCGGTTATACCTTCGTCATCCCGTTCAGGCCCTATATCACATTGCCCGGACTGACTCCGTCCTATGGCTCGGCGGACGCCTACTACGACCTGAACAAGGCCGACGGTGGTTTTGGCGGATCGGAAGATTCATGGATCTCTATTGATCTGACCCGTCCCGGCTCGCCTCCCTGCCTGGGGGATGATGTGGTGGATTGAGCGGCATGAGGATAGAACACAAATCGGGAGGGGCAGATACCCTCCCGTTTGTTTTCGAGGCGGATGCAAACAGATCCGGCAACATAGTCATCAAGAAGAGAATGATCGGTTTTTATTGCTGAAAGTGATAATCGCCGGCTAGGTTTTTTCGCAATGAAAAGCCTGTTTATTATTCTCGAACCCGACATTGGTTGGCCGTTTTAGCGCAGTTTCTCACCATGCATATTTTTCGACTTTGCGCACCTGTCAAAGTTGACAGGATGTAATTTCCGCGAAAGCGCTTTCTAATGAATTTCCCCCACTGTCGTATCACCAGCGGATCAGTCAGTACCAGCGAGTGGTAGCGGGTTCGATCCCTTACCGGCAGGTCTCAGGCACAGGCAATGCCTGATCACCTTCCCACTGCCCTGGAGCCATTGACATGCGGACACCCAAAAAAAACCTGGAGGCCGAACTGCAACGTGCCGAGGTTCGAAGCGCGGCCAATGCGCGCGCGCCGAAAAGTACTAACGAACCCATTATTATTGACGCGCCTGATATTCATAATGCGCTACCGAACCTGGATGGCGGTCAGCCAAATCTTATCCACAGGGAAGAACTGCTGGAGAAGGGGGTGAGTATCAGTCTTCCCGGCTGGCTCAACTCGGCACCGGAGCCGGAACCGGATGATCCTCCCGAAAAATTTACCGATTATGTGACCATATTTCTCAATAACGTCAAATTCGATAATCTCGACCTGCTTGGGCCTGTGGCGCCAAAGTTTCCGATACCCCTTACCTATTCCGAGGATCGCTTTGGCAATAATGGTACGAATATATTCCGTTATGAAGTCGTGAGGTACGATGAAGTACTGAACGTGTCCGAAGAGTTGGTATTCACAATTGACCGCGTCAATCCCACGGGGGGGAGTCCGGCCGATCCGGTGGAACTTCCCGCCTGGGTCATCGAGGGTACGATCACTCCCGAACTACTGGCCGACAATGACGACGAGGTGGTTCTCACCATTCCCCCCTGGGCGGATCGCAAGCCTTACGACATCGTCAAGGTCTATTGGAACTTCTTCGATACGGTTCCCATTGCCACCCGGGAACTGACCAGCGCCACGGGGACCGTCGAGATCGCCATCCCTGCCGCCGACATCCTGGCTGCCGGCGAGGGCAGCAAGCTGGTCACCTATACGCTGGAGGACCGGGCCGGCAATATCAGCCAGAAAACCACGCACGTCACGGAAGTCCTGGTGCTGCTGCATCCACGGCCGGACAACCTGCGGGCCCCCGTCGTGCCGTTGGCCCCCATTGATCGGGATGACGCCAATGTGCCGCCGCAAATCGAAATTGCCTATGACAAGGCGGTTGCCGGGGATCGGCTCGAGATAGACTTTGGTGGTTATGTCTTTTTCCATGAGATTCCCCGGCTCAGTCCTATCTACTATGTGGACCTGACATGGGATGCGCTCAGGTCCGGTGGCCTGCTGGCCCCCTATACCGCGGTATTACGCTACAGGGTACATCGTGGGATCTATGCGACGGATTGGAGTCCGACCCTTGACGTGGATGTCGATCTGTTCGTGCCGGGTGGCGATGACGAAACGCCGGGGCCGGTCAACCCGGACCTGCCTATTCCGGTCGTCGAATCCACGGTCACCGGCCAGCTCAACAAGTTGGGGCCGGATGACCGCGACGCGGATGCCCGCGTGCATTTCCCGGTGCCCGCGGATGTGCTGGCCGGGCACTTTGTCCAGGTGTACTGGGGCAACCAGGAAGTCTTCACAACGCCGCATGAGGTGACGCCCGAGGAGGTTGCCGATGGGAATTTCATCCTGGAGGTACCCTGGGAGGTGATCGAGCGGGAGAAAAACGGCCTGATCCCGGTTTACTACGAGTTCAGCAGTGCCAGCAACGCCAACCGCGCGCAATCAGCGCCACAGGAAGTCAGGGTGGCTATTTTCGAAATCGTGGACCTGGCGTTGCCGACCTTCCGCGATCCACAGAATGGGGTCATCACGGTTATCAACTGTAACCACAGGCCCGAGCTCGGTGTTCGAGTCAATATCCTCGACCCGAAAAACATCAAGGCGGGCGACAAGCTGTTCTTGAACTGGGTGGTATTTGAGCCGGTCTCCAATGGTGTTCCAGTGGAAGCTTCCCGTGGCGAAGACATACCCCTGCCACCGGTCACCACCGATCATGATCTACCGGGACATCCGGGTGAAACCTACCTGGTGCCTTACGATCCCTATGTCTCGACGGTGGTGGTCGGCAGGGCGGTGATTTTCTATCGACTGGAATCCGCTGATGAAACCAATGGGGGGCGTTCAAAGGAAACAAGAGCCGTACTGAGTCGACAGAACGGTGATGGTTCTATCTGTTCGGCCTGAAGGAAGGGCTCGCGAATCGATAGTTGTTGATTAAACAGAGGCCGTAGGAGGCCTCTGTTTTTTTTATAAAATAAATATAAAAGTAAAATTATTCCTTCGCTGCAACAGGAAAAATCCTACATTTTAATTCGGATCCCCTCTGTACTTTATGCACCTCTGAAAGCCAAGCCCGTTATCGGTGGACTGTATTGGCTTTTATAGCCAGTAAAGCACTTGGAGGTTCGTTTTAAATGTCCTGTTTCAATATTAAACTTTTCAATTATTCGCGTTTGATCAAGGCCACCGGTCTTTTTGCATTCATGCCTTTGTCGCTGGTGAGTCTCGAGTCGCTCGCCAAACCGCTTATCGGTGGTAATACCGTCATTGAGGAAGGCACCTCGCCTGACCGCTATGCGCTGACCCGGGGGGCGACCTTGACCGTCAACGGTGCAAGAACCTTCGAGATCGACGCGCGAGAGGGGTCGAGGGTGAATTTCAACGGGGGCTCGGTGTCCGTCGGTGGTGCCAATGTCCATGGTATCGCCCTGTATGACTCCAGCGCCCTGCTCAATGACGTCAGCATCACCAGCACCGGCGGCACCGGGCTGGTGGTCGGCTCCAACGGCACCGGCTCCGTCGCCGAGGTCAATCGAAGCGTGATCACCGGGGCCGCGACGGGAGCCAGCGTCAGCGTACAAAGCCATCTGATCCTGAACGCGACGGATGTCGTGGGCACCAACGCGACGGGCAATGGCCTGACCATGTACGGTGGCCGGGTTACCGCTAACGGCGGTAGCATCACCGGGGGCAATCACGGAATTCGGGTTATCCGTTCCAGCGATGAAGGCGCCGACATTTCTCTGGACGGTACGCAGGTCGTCGGCCAGGCCGGTGCGGCGATCGCCATCAGCCAGGATATCACCGCCGAAATCGATGTGCGCAATGGCGCTACCTTGACGGGCGGCAACGGCAACATGCTTCAGTTGAGCAGCGGCGCCAACGCCAATATGCGTGTCGCCAACAGCAACCTGACCGGTAATATCCGGGTCGGCAACGGCAGCACCCTGGACCTGAGCCTGGACGGCGCGTCCATGACCGGCGATGTGGTCAAGGATGTCGATGGCACCGCCCATGTGGCCCTGAACAACGGTTCGGTCCTCACCGGCCGCCTGGACAACGTCGACAGCCTGGCGCTCAACAGCGACGCGACCTGGGTCATGACCGACCACCAGAGCATCGGTGACCTGAACATGGCCGGCGGTAACGTCAAGTTCGGCGACCCGGGGGCGTTCTACCAGCTGGACGTGGAAAACCTCGCGGGCAACGGCACCTTTGTCATGACCGCCGACTTCGCCCATCTGCAGGGGGATTTCCTCAACGTCACCGGTACTTCCGAGGGCGCGCACAAGCTGCTGATCAGCAGCAGCGGTGCCGACCCGTTGTCCGAGGATCGCCTGCATGTGGTGCGTACCGCCGACGGTGGCGCGAGCTTCAGCCTGCTGGGCGACCGCGTGGACGTGGGGACCTACTCCTACAGCCTGATCGCCGACAACGACGGCAAGGACTGGCACCTGGACCCGTCGACCAAGGTCATCAGCCCTGGCACCCGTTCGGTGCTGGCCCTGGCGAATGTCGCGCCGACCGTGATGTACGGCGAGCTGAGCTCCCTGCGTTCGCGCATGGGTGAACTGCGCTTCAACGGCGGCCAGAGCGGTGGCTGGGCGCGCACCTACGGCAACAAGCACAAGGTCGATGCCGGCAAGGGTGCCGCCTATGACCAGAACCAGCAGGGCATTGCCCTCGGTGCCGACGGGCGCTTGCCGGTCGGTGACGGGCAATGGCTGGCCGGTGTGATGGGTGGCTACAGCAAGTCCGACCTGAGCCTCGGCCGCGGTACCAACGGCACCGTGCACAGCACCTACGTCGGTGGTTATGCCACCTGGCTGGACGAGCAGAGCGGTTACTACTTCGACGGCGTGGCCAAGCTCAACAGCTTCCACAACAAGTCCTCGGTGGCGCTCAGCGACGGCAAGAAAGCCAAGGGCAACTACAAGGACATGGGTGTCGGGGTTTCCGGTGAGTTCGGTCGTCACATCAAGCTGGAAAACGACTACTTCGTCGAGCCGGCGGTACAGCTTTCGGCCATGGCCGTGGGCGGCAAGGACTATAAGCTGGACAACGGCCTGAAGGCGGAAAACGGTCGTACCCTGTCGTTGCTCGGCAAGGTCGGCGTGACCGGCGGGCGCAACTTCGACATCGGTGACGGTCGCGTGGCCCAGCCTTACCTGCGCACTGCCTTCGTGCAGGAGTTCGCCAAGAACAACAAGGTGCAGGTCAACGACAACACCTTCCACAACGACCTGTCGGGTTCGCGGGTGGAAATCGGTACCGGTGTGGCGATGTCCCTGAACGACAAGTGGCAAGTGCATGCCGACCTGGACTTCAGCAAGGGCGAGAAGATCGACCAGCCCTGGGGTGCCAATGTCGGGATTCGCTATAGCTGGTAAGCGGTCCGTTTAAACAGAAAGAGGAAGCCTTGGCTTCCTCTTTTTGTTTTTGCTGGTGTGGTTTATCAGACAGACTCAACTCACTCAGTCCCACAAGGTAAAGAAGTCCAGGAAGGAATAATCAGCGCGGCTGTTGGCAACTTCTATGTGGGAAATGGGTCCATTAATCACCGGAACAGAGTAGTCTACCCAGTGATGGAGCACGTTAGTCCCCCCCCAATGGCGTCTCCTCCTTTACATTCACGCTCTACCAATAGCGTCCCAATTGAGTTATAGAAAAAAACCGTTCCAGTAAAATTGAGATACGTATAGGCAAATCTCACTCTCTGATACCCTCGCTTGAACGTCAGGCGCAAACGTTGTCTGCCCACATTTCCATCGCTCAAGACGATCGAACGTCCAGACTGCATATCCGGTACCTGGTTGCCTGTGTAATGAACTATCCCGGATTTTCCTCCCGATTCCGGCAGCAAGGTGATCGTCATCAGCGGGGTGTCCATGCTCTGTCCCGCCGTGATGCTCCGCACGGGCACCGTTTCGAATGTTTCGTAGTAGATTCTGGGCTGGTTTTGCGTAACCACGATACGATACGGAAAAACCGTTGCATTGGCCTCGACGCTGCTGTGGTCAAAGGTCACCTTGAACGTGGCTGATAGCGAGCTGGTATCGTGCAATCCTCTCAGGTAACTGGCTGGTACCGGTATTTCCGCGTAGCCGGTGCTGATCCACCCGGAGGAAACCGGAAAGGCTTCCCATAGGGTGTGATTGTTCGGCAGCCCTCCCAATCTCAACCAGACTTTCTGGCCCACAGCGATCAACGGCCAGGCGAGCAGGCGCATTTTTATGACTCTTCTGACATCGAGCGTACCTCCGGTCACTTCGACATTGTCCGCATAGAACTTGGGCCTTGGCAGGTCGCTGTCATTGAACCGGGAAACACTGACCTGCAAGGTATCGGAGACTGTCGTGGCCCCGCCGCGCTCCACGCTGTAGCTCACCTGGCAATCGCCACCGATGGCCGCCGCCACCGCGCTGCTCGGTGCTGTGAAGTCCACCTGGCCCGAGGTCGAGCCGGGCTTGGGCAGGATGCCTGGCGTACCGATGCCGGGCTTGCCGATCCAATGCACGGTGATATTGTCGCTGGGATACATCGGGCTGTACTCGACCCGGATCGTGACCACCGGCGGGGAGTCGACATGCAGCGGATTGATCGTCGCGGTATCGGGACCGGTCACCGTACTTTCCAGCACATGAGGCACGGGCAGCTCCAGCGCACTGCCGACCTTCATGATGAAGGGGTGGGAAAAGCGGATCCGCTGACCAGCTCGCGCCAGGGTGTAGTACAGGCGCATCGAGCGGTCGAGGTTGGGCAGGATGTACTGGCGCTTGAGGGTGAAGGGCAGGTCCCGGCCGACCCAGGGTGCCGTCACGGGAAAGCTGAAGGGCGGTGCGCTGCCGCCGGGTGCACTGCCCTCGGCGTGGAGGTTGATGATGTCATTTTCGATGATGTCCACGTTCGCCTTGACCAGCACCCTGGCATCGAAGAGCGATACCTCGGGGTCGAAGACCTGATCGGGTGGCGGGGCTTCGTTCACCTCCACCGGTGGCAGCGAAGCCTGCGGTTCGCCCACATCGAGCAGCAGATCCTCGGACGGGATTTTACCCATCGCGTTTTCCACCCAGTAGTACAGCCGCAAGGTTCCGCCTTCGAGCCTGGCGATATCGCCATTGGGGCCATTCTGCAAACGGAAGACGATGTCGCCCTCACCGGCGATATCGTAGAGCTCATCGTAGTAGGACTGGCCATTGGCGAAGGTGCCGTCGAGTACCAGGGTGATCCGGTCGAACGGATCCTGGCCCAGATACTCCTTGATATTGACGATCAGGAAAGCGATGTCCGGCGGCAGTATATCGCCGGGGGCACCCTCTACCGTGGGGGCTGGCAGGCCGGTGCCGACTTCGCTGCCAGTGATATAGACGACCACGCTGCGCGAGCCACGGTTCGGGACGGAGGGGCGGATGCGTACATAGGAAATCTGCACCCGGCCCTTGATCAGGGCGCGGATCTCGGCGTTGGCCCAGGGGATTCGTGCCGTACGCCCCAGTTCATTGGTCGCGACGGGATGCTCGATATGGCGGACGACCGGCAGTCCCGCCGAAGTCTTGCCGCTGAGCCTTACCCGAATGGTATCGCCGACTGCAAAGTCCGCCCGGTGAACCGCCACGACGATGGTGGCATCGGCGCCGTCGAGCGCATCGGCATCGAGTTCATTGTGCTCGTCTGACTCTTCCACATAAGGCTCGTAGAGCAAGGGCTCGGCCTGATCGTCGAGACGCACTTCCAGCAGTTGCGCCGGTGACCAGCCATCGGAGTAGTTGCCGACCTCGTCGACCACCTCGTATTCGCAGACGTGCTCGCCGCTGCCGATCTTTTGCCAGTCGCCGGTATTGACCCAGAGGGTGATCGGGTCGGTGCTTTCGACTTCGCCCTCGGTGACCCGGTGCTCGATGATATGGCCGCCGATGCTCAGGCGGATGCGGTCACGCACTGCGCGGTTGATGTCCGGTGCCGGGTTGCTGACCGCCGGGTAGAAATCGATGCGGACCGGGACCGGGGTGATGATGTCGCCTTCGCCGACCCCAAAATCGATCAGGTCCTGGGGAAAGACCGGCATCGCCAGGTTTTCGTTGTAGTAGGTACTGGCGACGGGATTGCGGCCACCGGGGGAGACGGTATCGACCTTGAGACGAAAGCGCGCGGTTTCATCGGTGTTGCTACTCACCCGGGTCAGGCGAAAGAACACCGGGTCGGCCGGGCCGTCGGGCAAGCGTGCGCGGGGAATGAACAGCGGGATCTGGGCATTGTTGGCGGCCTCGATATCGCTGACGGTATGAAAGGCGACCGGAGTGACGGTGTCTCGGCAGAACAGTTCGATGAAGTCGTTTTCGGCCATGGGCCGGTAGGGCAGCAGGATGCACTGCAGACCCTTGTCCCGATGGGCATCGAGGGCCGCCCGGTTGATGCCGCCGTCGAAGCCGACCACAGGCGCGGTCTTGTTGGGAATGTAGAGTTCGAGCTCGTTGAAGGGCACGGGGGTGATAGGTTCTGGCTGGCTCAGGTCGAAGGTGCGCACAGGCAGCGGGTTGTCGACGAGGGATGTGGGATCGAGGCTGTCGTTCATGGTCGGGGTTCCTGACAAGTCACGGAAAAAGGCGACCCGAAAGCCCGGATGGCGAGTCGTAAAGACCATTCAACGCTGGGAGGGAGTGGCTGGCTAGCTGTCAGAAATGACAGTGGCGACGAGTGGTGGATGTCGAAAGACAGGGGAGAGCAGGGCTCCCCCCTGTCAGTGAGCGTGAGTTTGCTAACGCCTGTTGATGCCCGTTCCTCGCAACGGACTCAAGGCGATATTCACTCTTACTCCCTCATCATTGCACGCAGGCGAATGGAAGGGTTGTGCATATTAAACCCCTGGGTTCCCCACTGCATATTCCCGGTAAAGTTGTAATACCGCGGATCGCTATAAGGCGTCGAGGTCCAGTAAGCTGGCAGCGTGCCGTCATTCACCCAGGTGCCGGGGTAACTGCTAAATAGCGGGCCCCATTCACCCCACAAAGTTCCAACCATTCGGTTGGACGTAGCATTGGAGAATTGCTGGCTTGAAATCGCATTGGCGGGAACTGCGGTTGTACCGTAAAGCTGGGGTGATGGTCGTACATAAAGTTGTGGCACGGCCAACGTATGTGTAACGGTTACATTTCTCGCATCCGTGATCGTGAAGGTAATCGATGCGCCAGGTTTGGAATGGACGGTGACTCGCCCCTTGCCATCGATACTCGCGACCGCTGAATTCGAGGAAGTGAACTTCACGGGTCTGGCTCCGCCGGCAAACCCGATATCGAAAATGGCGCCGGGGAACAGCGTTCTCGGAAAGCCGCTGTTCAGAGCAAATGTGAAAGGCGCGGGAAGCGGATCGGTACCCCCGTGCGGGCTGGCGACCAGGTTGACCAGGCTCAACGGCAGTGTTGCGATCTTGAAGCGATAGGGCGGTGACACCTGCGTCTCGCCGAGCGTAATCGCCGTCAGCTCATAATCCCCATCCGCTAGTGCGGTGAGCGAGGTTTCCCAGGTTTTCTGACTGCCAACGGACGCTGTGGCAATAACTCCACCACGGTTGCGTATCTGCACCGTCGAGTTTTCACGGCCCGTGCCGTAGACCGTCAGGTTAACGCTGGAGGTGGTGCCGTTATCAGGTATAACACCCTCGGCGTCGGTGACACGGGTGATGCTCGGCGTTACAGAGGCGATTACGGTGAAAGTCCTGATGTCGGACGACAGCACCCCACCGACGACTTTGGCGATGAGGTCGTGTCGTTCGAGGGGCAGGTTGTTGATGTGATCGCTCCAGATTCCAGAAGCATTGACGCTGGTGGTCAAGATAACTGTCCCACCTCTGCGTACCTCGATGGTGGAGTTGGGCGTCGCGGTCCCGGACAGCGTCAGGCTTCTTTGATCGGTACTGCCATTGTGAGGTACCGAAGCCCCGGTAGAGGTGTGCACGCCAGTAATCTCCGGTCTCACCTCACGGATGACGGTAAAGGTGCGCGGCGGAGTGGACTCCGGATTGCTGCCATACAGGCCGCGCGCGGTGATGCTGTAGTCCTTGGCTGTCACCGTCAGCGCGGGTGTGCTCCAGGTTCCGTTGTCGTCAGCGGCGACCGTGCGCAGGACGTCGTTGCCGTCACGAATCTGCACCTGCTGTCTATTGGCGGCTGTGCCCGTGAGTGTCATGGTCGTCGTGATCACGCGGGTGCCATTGGTGATCTCGGTGCCGCCGGCATCCTTGATGGAGGTGATGGTCGGAATGACAGAGAGCTGATTTTGCACGGTCACGGTACGCGATGGGAAAGTCTTGGCATTGGCTTCGACGCTGCTGTGGTCAAGGGTCACCTTGAAGGTCGCTGTCAGCGAGCTGGTGTCGAGCAGCCCATTCAGGTAACTGGGCGGTACCGGTATTTCCGCAAAACCGTCCCTGACCCAGGCCGCTGAAACCTCGGCGTCCTCCCAGAGGGTGTAATTGTTCGGCTGCCCCGTCAGCCTCAACCAGACTCTCTGTCCCGCCGCTATCAACGGCCAGGAAGGCAGGCGCATTTTTATGGTCCTGGTGATATCGAGCGTGCCGCCGGTCACCTCGACATTGTCCGCATAGAACTTGGGTGTTGGCAGGTCGCCTTGATTGAACTCGGAAACACTGACCTGCAGGATTTGGGACGGGGTCGTGGCACCGCCGCGTTCCACGCTGTAGCTCACCTGGCAACCGCCACCGATGGCCGCCGCCACCGCGCTGCTCGGGGCCGTGAAGTCGACCTGGCCCGAGGCAAGACCCGGCTTGGGCTCGATGGCCGGTGTGCCGATCCCCGGCTTGCCGATCCAATGCACGGTGATGTTGTCGCTGGGGTACATCGGGCTATAGCGCACGCGAATGGTGACCATCGGTGGCGAGTCGACGTGCAGCGGATTGATCGTTGCGGTGTCAGGCCCGGTAATGGTGCTTTCCAGAATATGTGGTACGGGCAGCTCCAGCGCACTGCCGACCTTCATGATGAAGGGATGGGAAAAGCGGGGCCGTGCGCCAGCCCGGGCGAGGGTGTAGTACAGGTGCATCGAGCGGTCCAGGTTGGGCAGGATGTACTCGCGCTTGAGGGTGAAGGGCAGGTCCCGACCGACCCAGGTCGCGGTGACAGGGAAGACGAATACCGGTGCGCTGCCCCCGGCGACGCTACCCTCGGCGTGGAGGTTGATGATGTCGTTCTCGATGATGTCCACGTTCGCCTTGACCAGTACCCTGGCATCGAACGGCGACACCTCGGGGTCGAAAATGTGATCGGGCGGTGGCGCCTCATCCACCTCTACCGGTGGTAGCGAAGCCTGCGGTTCGCCGACATCGAGCAGCAGGTCCTCGGACGGGAATTTACCCATCTCGTTTTCCACCCAGTAGTAGAGACGCAAGGTCCCGCCTTCGAGCCGGGCGATATCGCCATTGGGACCGTTTTGCAAGTGGAAGACGATATCGCCGGTGCCGGCGATATCGTCGACTTCCTTGTAGTACGACCGGCCATTGGCATAGGTGCCGTCGAGCACCAGGGTGACCCGGTCGAAAGGATCCTGGCCCACATATTCCTTGATATGGACGATCAGGAAGGCGATATCCGGCGGCAATACATCGCCGGGCGCGCCCTCGACCGTGGGCGCCGGCAGGCCGGTGCCGACCTGGGTGCCGGTGATATAGACGATGACGCTACGCGAACCTCGCTCCAGGGCCGAGGAGCGGATCCGCACATAAGAGACCTGCACCCGCCCCTTGATCAGGGGCAGGATGTCGCTGTTCTTCCAGGGGATCCGCGCGGTGCGTCCCAGCTCGCTGGCGACCACGGTATGTTCGATATACCGGGTGACACGCTGGCCCTCGAATGTTCGGCCGTTGAGCCTGACCCGGACGATATCGTCGACGGCGAAGTCCGCCCGGTGAAGGGCGACGACAATCGTCGCGTCGGCGCCCTCGAGGGCATCGGCATCGAGCTCATTGTTCTCGTCGGATTCCTCCACATAGGGTTCGTAGAGCAAAGGCTCGGCCTGATCGTCCAGACGCACTTCAAGTAGCTGCGCCGGTGACCAGCCATCGGAGTAGTTGCCGACCTCGTCGACCACCTCGTATTCGCAGACATGTTCGCCGCTGCCGATCTTTTGCCAGTCACCGGTGTTGACCCGGAGGGTGATCGGGTCGGTGCTTTCGAATTCGCCCTCGGTGACCCGGTGCTCGATGATATAGCCGCCGATGCTCAGGCGGATGCGGTCACGCACGGCGCGGTTGATATCCGGTGCCGGGGGGCTGATCGCAGGATAAAAATCGATGCGGACCGGTACCGGAACCTCGATATCACCCTCGCCGACCCCAAAATCGATCAGGTCCTGGGGAAAGACCGGCATGGCCAGGTTTTCGTTGTAGTAGGTGCTGGCGACGGGATTGCGACCGCCTGGGGAGACGGTATCGACCTTGAGGCGAAAGCGCGCGGTTTCATCGTCGTTGCCACTCACCCGGGTCAGGTGAAAGAACACCGGATCGGCGGGGCCGTCGGGCAGGCGTGCGCGGGGGATGAACAGTGATATCTGCGCGTTGTTGGCGGCCTCGATATCGCTGACGGTATGAAAGGCCACAGGAGTGACGGTGTCTCGGCAGAACAGTTCGATGAAGTCGTTTTCGGCCATGGGCCGGTAGGGCAGCAGGATGCACTGCAGGCCCCTGTCCCGGTGGGCATCGAGGGCCGCCCGGTTGATGCCGCCGTCGAAGCCGACCACGGGCGCGGTCATATTGGGAATGTAGAGATCGAGCTCGTTGAAGGGCACGGGGGTGATAGGTTCTGGCTGGCTCAGGTCGAAGGTGCGTGCTTGCGATGGAGCGTCGCTGGGGAGCAGGGGATCAACGTAGTCGTTCATGGTCGGGTTCCTGACAAGTCACGGAAGAGGGCGACCCGAAAGCCCGGATGGCGAGTCGTAAAGACCATTCAACGTCGGGAGGGAGTGGCTGGCTAGCTGTCAGAAATGACAGTGGCGACGAGTGGTCTGTACCGGTGATTTCAAATTGAAAAGGGGAGTCTTATTCCCCTTTCAATTCTCTATCGCGGTCGCGTCAAGTGCTTGCCAGGAGGGGCTTTAACCAGATCGTTTATTCATAGTCCGCGAGGTGGAGGATGATTAAGTAACTGCCATCTTCTTCGAGTTTATGTTCCCTCAAGGTCACCAGCGAGCGTTTTCCTGGAGCTAGCTGGCCATTGATGACATCTCCTTGGACGGGGACGACTAAAACTTCTGCCTTTGCTTTAAACGCTGTTTTCTTGTTGCCTGCCATTACCACTATTTTAGTTGTCATAAAGACGCCTCTATGAAAAAAGTGATTGAGCCGGATTTGCTTTCACTGAGCGTTTTTTCATCCCTGAAAGTAGCAAGCCTGTTGAAGACTGCGCGTTGCACTGCCTCTCTCTGCTGGTACTCGGCGTGTCAGCGAATCAAAGAGGTATTTTCTGAGGCTTGGTGATTCATTCGACACCGAAGTGGCAGGAAGGGCTACCTGTCAGAAATGACAGTATCGACGAATGGTCATTGGAAAAAGAGTGTGAAACCGTTGGTCCACTTTACAGCCTTGCGCGGCTGAAACTGTCATTTCTGACAGTAGACATTCCCTCTCCCGAAACTTCAAATGACCTCAACGCGCAGTGGCGGCGGGCAGCCGATAGCCCATGTTCCGAACAGGAGTGTGCGTGATGAAAGAGCAACCGCTTGCCGAGCTCGACTTGCCCGAAGCCAAATTGCTGGATGCCGATGGCGGGCACCTCGACAGTCTTCTGGTGCCCCTGGACGGCACGCCTGTCGAAGTCCGATACCCCGATATGCTGCCGACCGACCTGATCCGCTTCTGCTGGCCGGGCCTGCTGCCGGATGAAGAGTTTGCCCCGATAGAGCCCGTGTACGGGAATGCCGAGGGCGTGGTCCAGTTCAGGGTGCCCTATGACTATGTCGGCTATGTCCTGGACATGTATGCCAGTTTTTTCTACACGGTGACCCGCGATGAAGAGACGTTCAAGTCGCGGGCGGACACGGTCAGGATCACGCGACCGAGCACCTTTCCGCTTCTGCACCTTGTGCCGTTGATCGACAATACCCTGTTCCTGTCGGCGCTGAGTGACGATCATTTCACGTTGCAGATGGACCCCTGGCCGTTTATCACGTCGGACTGCCGGGTCACGGTGTGGGCGCATGTCGAAAAGCCCGGCGGTGAAAGAATCAACTTCCGTCTCGTGACACAGGAGCGGGTGACCGCGACGGATATCCGTGTCGGCTGGACTCGCCGGTTTTCCAGTGACGTATACGCCACGAGTCCTTCCGGCAGCATACTGTTCTTCGATTTGTTTGCCTCTTTCGGCGGCCAGTCCCACAGCATCCGGTTCCTTCCAGGGATAGCCTTTGTAGGGCTGAACAAGGACCCCCTGCCTACCCCGGAGGTACCGCAAGCACCGGACGGGCTGTTGGACCTTGAGGTTGTCCGCGGTGACCCACAATGCCGGGTCGCCCGCTGGCCTTTCGCCCAGACGGGGCAGCCGACATGGCTGCATGTCATCGGTGAGCTTGATGACGGAAGCTCATTGCGTATCGAGGTGTTGCTGGGCGAGCCGTTTGTTCCCGATGGCGAATTCCAGGGACTGAGCACTCTCCTGCCACGTGGAGCACTGAAACAGCTGCGCGATGGCAGTTACTTGTCTGTGCACTTTGGTGTCAACAGTCATGGCCCGGCCGATGAGAGTACCGCGATCTGGTTTCCGGAACTGCGGCTCAAGGTGCTTCAGGAAGCCCTCGAACTGATTGCGCCAAGCGTACTGCAGGCATCCGGTTCGCTGTTGAATCCGATCAATGCCATCGACGGCGCGACGGTGCGGGTTGCCTATGAGCACATGAGCATTCATCACATCATTCACCCTTTCTGGACAGGGCAGCCCGGATTGGGCACACCTGTCTTGGGCTCTGCGTCCGGGAGTCGTGACGGTCATGTCGATTTCCCCGTGCCGCCTTCGGCAGTGACGGCCAATCTCGGTACCACCGTAGAGGTCGGTTACTTCGTGGAGTACAGGGGGCAGACACTCCCGTCACCCGAGTTGTCCCTGCAGATCATGGCCCTGGCAGGGTTGCCGACTCCCGCGGTGAGCCAGGCCACCCTTGACGTATTGGATCTCAACACGTTCGAAGGCGATATCGAGTGCACGGTGGAGCCTTGGGACTTCATTGCCCGGGACCAACCCTGCTGGCTGTGGATCACGGGAGAATTGGAGGATGGTTCTCCCCATGTTCTCGAGGTGCTTGAGGGCGAACCCCTGCCGGCCGAAGGCGTGGTGCAAGGAGTGGTTGCGGGAGTGTTGCGGCACGAACTGGAGAAACTGGCGGATTGCAGCACGCTGACGGTGTATTTCGCGGTCAACTTCGATGGTCGCTCGGACAAGTCGTCGGCAGTCGTTTTTCCGCTGCTGGAGCTGCACCTTGTGCAAGAGAACCTGACGTTGCACGAGCCCTCGGTGCTGGAGGCGGTAGGCTCGACGCTGACACCGTTCAATGCACAGGACGGGGCCACCGTACGGGTGGAGTATGAGCGGATGAATGCTCGGCAGAGCATCCAGGTCCGCTGGCAACGTCCCGATGGCAGTTTTGTGCCGATTGACGCCCAGGACGGCAACAGTGATCCGGGTCATGTCGATTTCCATGTACCACGCGAAGCAGTGATTGCCGGAATGGGCAAGACCGTCCCCGTCAGTTATTCGGTGACCAGCCCGTGCAAGAATGCCACCTCGCCCTTGCTCCGGTTGAACATCCTGCTGCCCACGCGCCTGCCTGCGCCGGTGGTACGACAGGCGGCCGGAGGCGTTCTGGATCTGCGGACTTTTGTTGGCAATGCCGATATCACGGTTGAAAAATGGTGGTTCATCCTGGCCGGGCAGAAGTGCTGGTTGCGTGGGGTCGGGACTTTGCAAAATGGCAGTAACTACACCTTCACGGTCATCAATGGCGCGGCCGTGACGTTGGATGAGGTGGGCAAGGGGCTGCACAGGATCTTGCAGCGGACGGTTCTCGACTCATTGAAAAATCAAAGCGAGCTGACCTTTACCTGCAAGGTCACCGCCGATGGCAGCACTCAGGAAAGCCAGGCGATCAGCTTTGTGCCGCTGACGTTGAAGGTGCTCAGGGCGGTCATCGACTACGAAAGATTCGAGACGGTCCCCTTGAAGAAGATCACGGCGGGGCAAAGCATCGAGGCGCCGACGATGACGGTTACCTTGTTGCCCGACTCTCGGGGAGAGGCCGGGATAATCCAATACACCGACAACAACAATCCGGACATGGTCTCCGGGCACTCGCTCGCCATGAGCATTGCAAACTCGGGAACACAGCGTGCGCGCCTGGCGCTCAAGCTGGAGTACCTGCGGGTCAGATTTTCCTTCATGTACCTCAATCTGTCCGCGACGATCTTTTTCTATAACAAACAGGGGCGGCTCCTGGAAGAGCGTGCTCTCACAGGAGGAGGAACGGGGGTCATCAATTATTGGGTCGACTACTCTGCGCCCGTGGGTGAACGCATTGCCTCCGTGGAAGTGGTCAGTAACGATTACATCATCATGGACTTCTTTACCCTGTGGGGCTGAGTACACTGAGTCTGTCTGACAAGAAACGGGGGAACGCGATGTTCCCCCGTTCAGGAGGAACACGGGACCTGAGGCATGGTCCCGCAGCGTGGAACGGCAGTGAAAACCCGTCGGTCGGTTTTCCTCTTATTTAAGGTCAAGACTGTCATTTCTGACAGTAGACATTACCCCTTCCCGGAACTTCAAATAAGGTCAACGCGCAGTGGCGGTGGGCGGCCGATGGCCCATGTTCCGAGCAGGAGTCGTCCTGATGAAAGAAACACCGCTTGCCGAGCTCGATTTGCCCGAAGCCAAATTGCTGGATGCCGATGGCGGGCGCCTTGACAGTCTTCTGGTGCCATTGGACGGTACGCCTGTCGAGGTCCGATACCCCGACATGCTGCCGACCGACCTGATCCGCTTCTGCTGGCCGGGCCTGCTGCCGGATGAAGAGTTTGCCCCGATAGAGCCCGTGTACGGGAATGCCGAGGGCGTGGTCCATTTCACGGTGCCCTATGACTATGTCGGGTATGTCCTGGACATGTATGCCCGTTTTTTCTACACGGTGACCCGCGATGAAGAGACGTTCAAGTCGCAGGTGGCCGATGTCAGGGTCGCGCGGCAGAGCACGTTCCCGCCGCAGAAAATATTGCCAGTGTTCGACAATACCCTGTTTCTGTCAGCGCTGAGCGACGATCATTTCATCCTCCAAATCGATGCCTGGCCGTTTATTACGTCGGACTGCCGGGTTACGGTATGGACTCATATCGAGAAGCCTGACGGCGAAAGAGACTACTTTCGGCTCCAGCACCGAGAACCGGTGACCGAGGTGGATATCCGTTTTGGCTGGCAACGCAGGTTTCCCAGTGACGTATACGCCACGTACCCTTCCGGCAGCATTCTCCACTTCGTTTTTCTTATGTCTTTCGGTGGGCAATCCCACGACATCATGTTCTGGCCGGGAATATCGTTTATCACGCTGAACAAGGACCCGCTGCCCGCTCCAAAAGTCGCCCAGGCCCGCGAAGGCATGCTCGATATCCGCACATTCGACGGCGATGCCGAGTGCACCGTGGCGCCCTGGCCGTTTATCCAGGCCGGGCAAAAGGTCTGGTTGCAGGCCACGGGGACCCGGCGCGACGGCAGCCTGCTCGAGATCGTGCTGATGCAGGGCGAAACGGTCACGGAAAGCGAGGTGGGCGAAGGGCTGAATCGTCCGCTGCCGCGTGAGGACCTGGAGCAGCTGGCCGATCTGAGCCTGCTGACGGTCACTTGCAAGATTGACCATGGGCAGGGCGATGCCATTAGCCTGAAACCGCTGGAGCTGACGATGCATGTGCCGGTCAGGCTGGTCCTGCCGCCGCCCAGTGTCCGTGAATCGACCCAGGACGGGACCGACGGCTGGCTGCTGAATCCGGTCAACACCACCGAGGGTGCAACCATCGTGGTGGCCTATAGCGGCATGAGCGCGGGAGATTGGGTCTGTCCCGCCTGGGAGGGTACGCCCGGGGCCGGTTCGCCGGCGCTCGAGTGCGGTGAGGTACGGGAAGGCGAAACGTCCATCGAGTTCCGGGTACCGCCGTCGGCCATCAGTGCGAACTTGCTCCAGACGGTCACGGTGTCCTATAGCGTGACGCAAAGCTCGGGCGTGTTCTGGCCCTCACCGCCGCGCCGGGTGACGGTGCTCGATATCAGCCAACTGCCGACACCGATGGTGGAGCAAGCCACTGCCGGCAAGCTGGACCTCAATACCTTTGCCGGGGATGCCGATTGTGTGGTCGAACCCTGGGACTACCGGGTGCTTGGACAGCCTTGCTGGCTCTGGGTGACCGGCGAGCTGGAGGATGGCAGCCCCTACAGCTTTCAGGTGCTCGCCGGCGAACCGCTGGATGCCGAGTGGCTGGAGAAGGGCGTGAGCAGCCTGCTGCCGCGTGCCCAACTGCAAAAGCTGGCGGACTGCAGTCGATTCGAGGTGCACTTCGCGGTGAATTTCAACGGGATTGCCGATAAGCCCACGGCCACGCTGTTCCCGACCCTGACGCTGGAAATCACCCAGGAGGATTGGGTCCTGAAGGCGCCCACTGTCCGTGAGGCCGTCGGTTCGCTCCTGACCGTCTACAACGGCAGGGACGGGGTGACGCTGCGGGTGGAATACGAGGCCATCAATGCCCGGCACAGCATTCAGCCCTGCTGGCAACGCGATACCGGGGGCTGCCTGCCGCTGGAGCCGAAACCCGGTAACGACGAACCGGGGCATGTCGATTTTCATATTCCGCGCGAGGCGGTGATCCAGGGGATCGGCAAGACGATACCGATCCGCTATACCGTCACCGGCCGCTGCAAGGTGGCGACTTCTCCGGATCTCGATCTGCAGATCAGCGTGCCCGTCCGGTTGCCGACACCGGTGGTGCCGCAGGCGACCCGAGGCATTCTCGACGTGCGTACCTTTATCGGCGATGCCACGATCACGGTGGAACCGTGGTGGTTCATCCAGCCGGGGCAGAAGGTCTGGTTGACGGGCCTCGGGGTCGGGAAGAAGGGCAATCCGGTGATCTTCAGGATCCTGCAGGGCGAGCCGGTGACGGCGAGCCAGGTCGGCAGTGGGCTGCGCTCGCCGGTGTCGCGTGCCCAGCTTGAGCAACTGGAAAACGTCAGCCCCCTGAGCTTCACCTGCAAGGTCACCGCCGATGGCAGTGCCAATGAAAGTGAGGCCGTGAGGTTCCCGGTACTGGAACTGACGGTACGCCTGCCCTTCGATGACCTGACCCCGTTTGACAACGGTGACTGGAACAGCTGGCTCAAAGGCCCCGCCGCGGCGGATCCCCGTGACCTGGTCATCAAGCACGAGGACGGTAACTGGTTCTTGTACAACTGGACGTACACGAATCAATCCAACGGTGTGTTTCTGTATCGAGACTACCGCGGCCTTGAACCGGGTATGAAATATGAGTTCAGTATTGCCATTCGACGCGTGAACGATGTGCCGAGCGCTCCCATAGTGTCTCTGTGGGTCGAGGGTAAATCATTGGTGGGACCTGTGACCATTTCTCATCAGAACTGGCAGACCTTGAAAGGTGTGTTTACCGCGACAGCCAGCACCATGCGCTTACAACTGTATAACCATGTCGCGACCGGGCTGGGGAACGATTACGCGGTGGACAATGTGCGAGTAAGGGAACTGGGGCTGTAAGGCTGATTCCAGCTTCTCCGGTTTCCCAGGACCTTTTGTCGGGACTGTCATTTTTGACAGTTTCCGGGGTGTTGATTTGTTGTTGGAATGGCCTGGGGAAATGAAGGCATGGGCACGGTGGATTACTGCCCATGTCGGATTTTCTTATATCTGGTTTTATTAAAGGAGTCAGGGTAATGACGGATTCAACAGAAGTGATTAAATATACTTTGCCACAACCTCATCTTCTTGAACTTTCAGGTGATGTGCTTCACGTCCCGGATCTGGGAGGAGGGCCTGCCACCGCAGAGGTCAGGTACGATGGTATCAAGGCAGGGGACTCCATTCTTCTTGTGGGGGATAGACTTGTAGATCGTTTCCAAATTCCCCATACGGTTTCCGCGTCTGAAGCGTCAAGCGGCAAGGCGACAATAAAGATTGAAAATCGCCATTTTTTGTATTGGGGAGAGCATCTCGATCTCATAAACCTCTATTACGTCGTAAGTAATGTCGGTGAGTCAGTTCGACTTCTCTTTAGATTAACCTACTGACAAATGAAACCAACAGGCGCCAGATCCAGGTGGATAGGCGGTTTTCCTGAAACTCTTTCCTTGCTGATGACTCGGCATTGATCCGCAAGGAAAGGGTTGCTCGACCTGCAAGCCAGGCAGTCCCTCAAGCCTGCCGGCTCCAATAGCGAAACAACGGTTCCGCCAGAAACAGCACGAACAACAAGCGCATCACCTGCATCGCCGTCACCAGCGGCACCGACAGTTGCAGGGTCTCGGCGGTCAGGCTCATTTCCGCGATACCGCCGGGCATCATGCCCAGGGTCAGCGAACGCAGATCGAGGTGGGTCAGCGCACTCAGGGCCCAGGCCGAGAGGCTGGCGATCAGCATGGTCAAGGCGGTGCCGATCAGTGTACGGCCCATGAACGAGGGCGCGCGGCGAAAGAACTCGCGATTGAAATGACAACCCAGGCCGCTGCCGATCAGCCACTGGCCGATCTGGCTGCCACCGTTGGGCAGGCCGATATGCAGGTCCCAGGCGATGCTCACCGTCGCACTCACCAGCAACGGTCCGAACAACCATGGATTGGGCTGGCGCAAGCGCTGCCAGAGCCAGGCGAGCAGGGCGCCCAGGGGGAACAGCGCGGCCAGCCAGCGCCAGTCGACGACACTCGCACCGCCCAGCGGCACGCCATCGCCGAGCAGGTACTTGAAGGCGGCCGGTACGCACAGCACCACCACCAGCACCCGCAGGCTCTGTCCCGCCGCGACCCGGCTGAGCACCGCGCCATTGCGCGCGCCGAGGTTGACCATCTCCCCGGAGCCGCCCGGCATGCTGGAGAAGAACGCCGTGGCGCGATCCTCGCCGGTGCGCCGCAGCAACCAGACGCCGAGTACGCTGGAGAGGCTGGTGACCAGCGCGCCGAAAAAGATCAGGCCGAAATGCGCCAGGACCTGCTCCATCACCACCGGGGTGAAGTGCAGGCCGATGCCGATGCCGACCACCCACTGGCCGGTCTTGCGCCCGCCGGGGATTTCCGCCAGTTGCCAGGGAGTCAGGCAGCGCACCAGGATGATCGCCAGCAACGAGCCGACCATCCACGGCAGCGGCCAGCCGACCTGGCTGGCGAGGTAACCGCCGACCAGGCCGACCAGCGGCGTTCCCCACCAGTCCCTGAAGGTTTTCTCACGCATTGGCCAGGGCACGACGCTGGGCGGCACGCTTGCGCCAGATGCGCAGCAGCGGCATCGACAGCATGATGAAGGTCAGGACCCAGACGCCGAGGCTGATCGGGCTCGACCAGAGGATCTCCAGCGCACCGTTGGAAATCGACAGCGCCCGGCGCAGGTTCGACTCCATCAGCCCGCCGAGGATAAAGCCCAGCAGTACCGGCGACAGCGGGAAGTCCAGCTTGCGCAGGATGTAGCCGAAGATGCCGATGCCGATCATCAGGAACAGGTCGAAGGTGGTGGCGTGCACCGCGTAGACGCCGATCGCGGTGATGATGGCGATCACCGGCACCAGCGCCCAGTTCGGCACGGCGAGGATGCGGGTGAAGATGCGGATCATCGGGATATTGAGGATCACCAGCATGATGTTGGCGATGAACAGCGAGGCGATCAGGCCCCAGACGATATCCGGTTGCTGCTGGAACAGCAGCGGCCCCGGGGTGATGTTGTACAGCGACAGGGCACCGATCATCACCGCGGTGGTACCCGAGCCGGGGACACCGAGGGTCAGCATCGGCACCAGCGCGCCACAGGCCGAGGCGCCGATGGCGGTTTCCGGCGCGGCGAGGCCACGCTTGTCGCCCTGGCCGAAGGTCCCGCCGGCACCGGCGATGCGCTTCTCGGTCATGTAGGCCACGGCACTGGCGAGGGTCGCGCCGGCACCCGGCAACACGCCCATGATAAAGCCCAGCAGGCCGCAACGGATGTTCACCACGAACACCGACGCCGCTTCCTTGAAGTTGAACATCATCCGCCCGGTGGCTTTCACGGCCTCCTGGCCATGGTGGGTCTTTTCCAGCAGCAGAAGGATTTCGCTGATGGAGAACAGGCCCAGGACCAGCACGACGAACTGGATGCCGTCGGTGAGGTGGATATTGTCCCCGGTGAAGCGGTAGACGCCGCTGTTGGCATCGATCCCGACACTGGACAGGAACAGGCCGATCAGCGCCGCGATAAAGGTCTTCAGCGGTCGGTCGCCGGCCATGCCGCCGAGGCAGACAATGGCGAAGACCATCAGCACGAAGTACTCCGCCGGACCGAAGGCGATGGCCCATTTCGCCAGCAGCGGGGCGAACAGCACCATGCCGCAGGTGGCGATAAAGGCACCGATGAACGAGCTCCAGGCCGACAGCGACAGCGCCACGCCGGCCAGGCCCTGGCGGGCCATCGGGTAGCCGTCGAGGGTGGTCATCACGGTGGAGGCTTCACCAGGGATGTTGAGCAGGATCGAGCTGATCCGTCCGCCGTATTCGCAGCCCAGGTAGACCGCCGCCAGCAGGATCAGCGCCGATTCCGGCGGCAGGCCGAGGGCGAAGGCAATCGGGATCAGCAGGGCGACGCCGTTGATCGGGCCCAGGCCCGGCAACAGGCCGACCACGGTGCCGATCAGGGTGCCGCAGAGGGCGGTGACCAGGTTGTAGGGGCTGAGCGCGACGCCGAAGCCCTGGCCCAAATAGCTGAAAGTATCCATGTCAGTTCTCCAGAACGTCGAGCAGTCCGAGGGGCAGCGGCACGTCCATGGCTTTATCGAACAGCAGATAAAGCCCGACGCTCATCAGGCTGATGATCACCACGCTGGGCAGCCAGCGACCGCCGTACAGGCGTGCCATCGGCACGCCGATCAGGATGCTGCTGAGGATGAAGCCCAACGGCTCGAAGGTGCCGGCGAACACCAGCAGCAGTGCGGTGCAGATGCCGATCTTGGTCAGGGTCTGGCGGTCCAGTGGTGGCTCGTCGTCGTTGTGCTTGATCGGTGCCGGACGGAACAGCATGTACAACAGCGCCAGGCCCATCAGGCCGAGCATCAGCAGCGGGTAGGCCCGCGGTCCCACCGGTTCATAGGAAAATGCGGCCTGGTAGGGCCAGGCCATCAGCGCCAGGCCGGCGCAGGCCAGCAGCAGCGTGAAGGCGAAAATGCGTTGCAAGAGCATGACGGACTCCTGGGCCACGCCGCCGGTAACCGGAAGGCGTGGCCGCGACTAGAGAAAGATGATCACTGGATCAGGCCGAATTCCTTGGCCAGCACTTTGTAGTCGGCAACCTGCTTCTTCACGTAGGTGTCCAGCTCCGGGCCGGTCATGGCGAACGGGAAGAGTTCGCGCTGGTCGCGCAGCTTGGCGAACTCTTCGGAAGCCAGCAGCTTGTCGAAGGCGTCTTTCCACCAGGCGTAGTCTTCGTCGCTGACCTTCGGCCCGAGGTAGAAACCGCGCACCACTGGCCAGACGATGTCGTAGCCCTGTTCGCGGGCGGTCGGGATGTTTTTCATTTCCGGCTCGTCCAGGCGCTGCTCGGAGAACACCGCCAGCAGGCGCATGTCACCGCTGAGGATGTGCGGCATGGAGTCGGAGATGTCGGTGCTGCCGACCTGGATATGACCGCCGAGCAGGGCGGTGGCGATTTCGCCGCCGCCTTCGAGGGCCACGTAGCGCAGGTCGCGCGGGTTGATCCCGGCGGCCTTGGCGATCAGTGCGGTCTGCATCCAGTCCTGGCTGCCGACGGTGCCGCCGGAACCGATCACGACGCTGCTCGGGTCCTTCTTCAGGGCCTTGACCAGATCGTCGAGGCTCTTGTACGGCGAATCGCTTTTCACCGCGATGGCACCATAGCTGGTGCCGACGGCGGCCAGCCAGCGCACGGCGCTTTCATCGAAACGGCCGAACTTGCCCTGGGCCAGGTTCAGCAGCGAGCCGCTGGACCATGCCACCAGGGTCCCGGCGTCGGCCGGGCGCTGGGCCACCACGGCATTGTAGGCCACGGCGCCGACACCGCCGGGCATGTAGGTCACGCGCATCGGCTTGCTCAGGACTTTCTCGTTGACCAGGGCGCTTTGCGCCAGCTTGCAGGTCAGGTCGAAGCCGCCGCCCGGCGAGGCCGGGGCGATGCATTCCGGGCGCTTGGGCTCGGCGGCCAGGGCTTGGCCGGCGAGCAGGACGACGCTGGCGGCGAGGGCGAGTTTACGTAGTGACAGGTCCATTGTTCTCTCCACGGGAGTTGTTGTTATGGGTTTGTTTCGAGGGTGGCGGGGCAACGCGCTCGCTTACCCGCAAGCGCGCCTACCCGGCGGCAGGGCAGAGGTACGGGGTGGTTGGCGCGGTACGAGAGGTCGGCCAGGGCGCGGGCGCCGGGAGGCACAGTGTGACCGAAAAGGGCAAGGACGAGCCTGGGGCTGTAGAGACAGCATCGTGTCGGACTCCATTATTGTTCTTATTCTTGGCGAAAACGCATCGTGGCGTTTTTCGGGGTTTTACTATCCTGGATACAGCGGTATCGCGTAGGAATCGGCAGTCGGAACTGTCCGTAGGGAGACTCTAAAGGCTTAACCTTTCACCAACCTTTCAGCATGAAAGGCCCGATAAACAAGGGGAATGCTGGCTACCGGGCGTAGGTTTATTGGGTAAACTCCGCGCCCAGAAGGACGTTCAACGGTCCCCAGTCGAGGTAGGAAATTCATGCGTGTGCTTCTGGTCGAAGACCATCTGCAGTTGGCCGAAAGCGTTGCCCAGGCGCTCAAGGGCGCGGGCCTGACGGTGGACGTGCTGCACGACGGGGTCGCCGCGGACCTGGCCCTGGGCAGCGAGGAGTACGCGGTGGCGATCCTCGATGTGGGGTTGCCGCGCATGGATGGCTTCGAAGTGCTGGCCCGCCTGCGTGCCCGCGGGAAAAACCTGCCGGTGCTGATGCTGACCGCCCGCAGCGATGTGAAGGACCGGGTCCATGGCCTCAACCTGGGGGCCGACGATTACCTGGCCAAGCCGTTCGAGCTCACGGAGCTGGAAGCCCGGGTCAAGGCCTTGCTGCGCCGCAGCGTGCTGGGCGGCGAGCGCCAGCAGCGCTGCGGGGTGCTGGTCTACGACCTGGACACCCGACGCTTCACCCTCGGCGACGACCTGTTGACCCTGACCTCCCGCGAACAGGCGGTACTTGAAGCCCTGATCGCCCGGCCGGGACGGGTGATGAGCAAGGAGCAACTGGCTTCCCAGGTCTTCGGCCTGGATGAGGAGGCCAGCCCCGACGCCATCGAAATCTATGTGCACCGCCTGCGCAAGAAACTCGACGGCCATGCGGTGGCCATCGTGACCTTCCGCGGTCTCGGTTATCTGCTGGAAAACCGCGATGCATAAGCCCAGCAGCCTGCGTTGGCGGTTGCTGTGGAATCTTGCGCTGCTGCTGGTGGTGCTGATGCTCGCCAGCGGCTTGAGCGCCTACTGGAACGGTCGCGAAGCCGCCGACACGGCTTATGACCGGACGTTGCTGGCGTCGGCGCGAACCATTGCCGCCGGCCTTTCGCAGCGCGACGGCACCCTCAGCGCCGACGTGCCATATGTGGCGCTCGATACCTTCGCCTATGACAGCGCGGGACGCATCTACTACCAGGTCAACGACATCAACCAGCAGCTGATTTCCGGTTACGAAAACCTCCCGCCACCGCCGCCCGGCACCCCGCGTACCGATGACTATCCGGCCCTGGCGCGGTTCTACGATGCGCAATACCGCGGGCAGAACGTGCGGGTGGTGAGTCTGCTCAAGGCGGTCAGCGAGCCGAACATGAACGGCATGGCGGAAATTCGCGTGGCCGAGACCGATGAGGCGCGGGTCAACATGGCCCGCAGCCTGATGGCCGATACGCTGCTGCGATTGGGCATGCTCGCGGTGGGCGCTTTGTTGCTGGTGTGGTTTGCCGTGAGTGCCGCGCTGCGTCCGCTGGAGCGCCTGCGCACGGCGGTGGAGGAGCGCCAGTCGGATGACCTGCGGCCCTTGCCGTTGGTGGAAGTGCAGCACGAATTGTGGCCTCTGGTGCGCGCCCTCAATCATTTCACCGAGCGCCTGCGCCGGCAGTTCGAGCGCCAGGGGCAGTTTATCGCCGATGCCGCCCATGAGCTGCGTACCCCCCTGGCGGCGTTGAAGGCGCGCCTGGAACTGGGCTTGCGGGCCACCGACGCCGACACCTGGCGCAGCACCCTGGAAACCGCGGCCCAGGGCACCGATCGCCTGACGCACCTGGCCAACCAGTTGCTGTCGATGGCGCGGGTGGAAAACGGCGCGCGGGCGATTGCCGAAGGTGGCGCGCAGTTGCTCGACCTGAGCCAGCTGGCGCGGGAACTGGGCATGGCGATGGCTCCCCTGGCCCATGCCCGGGGCGTTGCGTTGGCGCTGGAAGCGGATGAGCCGGTGTGGTTGCGTGGCGAGCCGACGTTGCTCAACGAGTTGCTGAGCAACCTGGTGGACAACGCCTTGGCCCATACACCGGTGGGCGGCAACGTGATCCTGCGGGTGAGTGCGCCGGCGGTGCTGGAAGTGGAGGATGACGGGCCGGGGATCCCCCTGGAAGAGCGCGACCGGGTCTTCGAACGCTTCTATCGGCGCAACCAGCAGGTCATGGGCTCGGGACTGGGCCTGGCGATTGTCGGCGAGATCTGCCGGGCGCATCTGGCGCAGATCAGCCTGCACGACGGCGAGCCACGCGGGCTGAAGGTCCGGGTGAGTTTTATCGCGGGTTGATGGGTTGCCCGGGCCTGCGCTTTCGCGGGCAAGCCCGCTCCCACATGGGCTCTGTGTCGCACACAAGAATCATGAGCACCCCGGAATTTATGGGAGCGGGCTTGCCCGCGAAAGCGCCAGAACAGGCGCCACGCTGAAAAGCTAGTTGAACATCATTCGCGCATCGTTGAGCTTTTCGACCCAGGCCTCGCTGTCCGGGTCCAGCCTCAGGCGCCTGAAGGCCGCCAGGCTGGCGAGCGGGATATTGGCATAGGGCTGCGTCGTGCCCTGGTGGCAGAACACCGTGGCGATCTGCACCAGGTCGACGTAATCGAGGGTGCCGCTGTCACGCTCCAGGTCCTGGTACTGGCCCGGCAGCTTGACCAGCCGCTCGGGAAAATCCCAGACCCGCAACAGCTTGTCGCCCAGCAGCGGATGAATGCTCTCGATCACATGGTCCAGGCTCAACGGGTCGGCCAGCAGTTCGTAGTGATCCTCGGCGTAGGTCAGGATCGGCAATACGCCGATCTGGTGCACCAGCCCGCCGAGTGCCGCCTGGTCTGGCTTGAGCGAGGTGTAGTCGCGGCACAGCACGTAGCTGATCCCGGCGATTTCCAGGCTCTTGCGCCAGACATCGCGCATTTTCTGTTCCACCACCTCGGAGCGGGCGTGGAAGATCTGCTCCATCACCAGGCCGATCGCCAGGTTGCTGCTGTAGTTCACGCCCAGGCGGGTGATGGCGGTGTGCAGGTCGGTCACTTCGTGGCTGGCGCGCAGCAAGGGGCTGTTGACCACCTTGATCAGGCGGGCCGACAGGGCGGTGTCGCCGGCAATCACCTTGCTCAGGGTACTGACGCTGATTTCGGGATCTTCCGCCGCCTCGCGAATCTTCAGGGCGACTTCCGGGAGCGTGGGCAGAACCAGGTCATCGTTGTCGATGGACGCTACCAAATCCTGTTGGACCTTTTCCGCCAGCTTGTTCATTTGTGTTCTCTAAGGCGGTGCGGTTAACGCTGGATCTCGCGATCGCGGTCCAGTTGGTAAGGTAGGTCGAGCAATGTCAGGGCCGGGCCTTGCAGGTCACCCAGATGGACAATGCCGGCTTCGACCGCTTCGGCCTGCAGCACCGCCAGCAGTTCGATCGAGTGTTCGGCCGTGGCCGCGATCACCACTTCGCCGATGGAACTGTTGTGGGCGGGCGAGAACAGTGGCGTACCGGGTTCAGGCAGTTGCCCGGCGTCCAGTGTCAGGCGATACAGGCGGCGCTTGAGCTTGCCCAGGTACTGCATGCGCGCGACGATTTCCTGGCCGGTGTAGCAGCCTTTCTTGAAGCTCACGCCACCGACGGCCTGCAGGTTGAGCATCTGCGGGATGAACAGTTCGCGGGTCTGCGGCATGACCTGGCCGATGCCGGCGCGAATCTGTCCGAGCAACCAGGTATTGAGATCGGCTTCGCGCAGTTGGCCGGCCAGTTGCGCCCGCAGGTCCTGCGCCTGGTCCGCCGGGGCCCAGAGTTCGCTGCGCCCGACGGATACGCGGATGGCGATCAGGCCATTGGCCCGTGCCACCGAGTCGGTGTCCTCGGGCAGGTCGAGGCCGAGGGCGGCCAGTACGCTGTCCGCCTGGCCCAGGCCGAAACGTACCCAGCCGGCGCTTTCATCGGTGAGCCTGGACTTGGAGAACACCGCGTATTTCTTCAGGTCCGCCAGTTGTGGTTCCAGCAACTCGCCGGCCATGGCCAGCAGCACGCCGTCACCTTCGAGCAGGATGCGGAAGCTCGACTGCATGCGGCCTTTCTGCGTGCAGCGGGCGCCGAGGCTGGCCCGGTTCTCGCTGAGGTAGTCGAGGTTGCAGGTCAACTGGCCCTGCAGGAACTTGCTGGCGTCGGAGCCGCGGACGGCGAGAACGCCTTCGTGGGAGAGAGTGCAGAAAAAAGCGGAATCGGCCATGGGTCTTCGCAGCATGAATAGGTCTGGTGGACATCATAGAGGGGCGCCCTGGAAATGGGTAGTTCACAAAACACCGCGCGCCCCCGACCAAAGCCGACTGTGCCGTGACGCTCGGGCCTGTATACTTGCGCACAAATTTGAGGAGCGCTCCATGGTCGAAGATGTAGAACTCAATCGTCTCTATTGGCACAGCCGCCGCGGCATGCTGGAACTGGACGTGCTGCTGGTACCGTTCGTCAAGGAGGTGTACGCGCATCTGAATGACGTCGACCGCGAGTGCTATCGCAAGCTGCTCGAATGCGAGGACCAGGACATGTTCGGCTGGTTCATGGAGCGTTCCGAGTCGGAAGATCCGGAGCTGCAGCGCATGGTCCGCATGATCCTGGACCGTGTTCAGCCCAAGTAACACGTTCGAATGCCGCTGGCAGGCCTCGCGGCTGTTGCTGGCGGCGTATCTCGGGGCCCTGGGCCTGGCGTTGTCGTCGTTCAGCCTGCTGGAAATCCCACTCTGGGCGAGCCTGTCCGGGGTTTTGCTGTGCCTGCTCCACGGGGCCTGGGTGGTGCCGCGGCGAATACGCCTGGACCATCCGTCGGCTTTTACCGGTTTGCGGCGTGACGAGCGGGGTTGGCAGCTCTGGAGCAGGGCAACTGGCTGGCAGCCGGTCCGCTTGCAGCGTGACAGCCTCGCCTTGCCCTGGCTGGTGGTGCTGCGCTTTCGTCGGCCCGGGGACTGGTGGCCGCGCTCGATCTGCGTACCCCGCGACGCGCTGGCGGCCGACTCGCATCGGCGCCTGCGCGTGCGCTTGAAATTCAGTCGGCGTAGGTGGGCGGCACCAGGATAGTGTCGAGGGCCTCGGGCAGCAGGTCCGGGTAGTCGAGGGTGTAATGCAGGCCCCGGCTTTCCTTGCGCTCCATGGCCGAGCGGATCATCAACTCGGCTACCTGGGCCAGGTTGCGCAGCTCGATCAGGTCGCGACTGACCTTGTAGTTGCTGTAGAACTCGTCGATCTCGTCCAGCAGCAGGCGCACCCGGTGTTGGGCCCGCTGCAGGCGCTTGTTGGTGCGCACGATGCCGACGTAGTCCCACATGAAGCGCCGCAGCTCATCCCAGTTGTGGGCGATGATCACGTCTTCGTCGGAATCGGTCACCTGGCTCGCGTCCCAGCTCGGCAAGGCCACGGGTACGGCGACCTGTGGCAGTTGCCGGAGAATGTCGGCGGCCGCCGAGCGGGCATAGACGAAACACTCCAGCAGCGAGTTGCTGGCCATGCGGTTGGCGCCGTGCAGGCCGGTGAAGCTGGTCTCGCCGATGGCATACAGGCCGGGTACGTCGGTGCGGCCCTGCTGGTCGACCAGCACGCCACCACAGGTGTAGTGCGCCGCCGGGACCACCGGGATGGGTTGTCTGGTGATGTCGATGGAGAATTCCAGGCAGCGTTCGTACACCGTCGGGAAATGCGTCTTGATAAAGGCCGCGGGCTTGTGGCTGATGTCCAGGTAGACGCAGTCGATGCCCAGGCGCTTCATCTCGTGGTCGATGGCGCGGGCGACGATATCCCGTGGCGCCAGCTCGGCCCGTGGGTCGAAGCGCGGCATGAAGCGTTCGCCGTTGGGCAGCTTCAGGTGCGCGCCTTCGCCACGCAGGGCTTCGGTGATGAGGAAGCTCTTGGCCTGCGGGTGGTACAGGCAGGTCGGGTGGAACTGGTTGAATTCCAGGTTCGCCACCCGGCAGCCGGAACGCCAGGCCATGGCGATGCCGTCGCCGCAGGCACCGTCGGGGTTGCTGGTATAGAGGTAGACCTTGGCCGCGCCGCCCGAGGCGAGAATGGTGAAGCGCGCGCCGTAGGTATCGACTTCGCCCGTGCCGCGGTTGAGTACATAGGCCCCCAGGCAGCGTTCGCCGTCCAGGCCCAGGCGTTTTTCGGTGATCAGGTCGACGGCCACGCGCTGCTCCAGCAGCTCGATGTTCGGGCGCTGCCGGGCCTGTTCCAGCAGGGTGGTGAAGATCGCCGCGCCGGTGGCATCGGCGGCGTGGATGATACGCCGGTGGCTGTGGCCGCCTTCACGGGTCAGGTGGAACTCGAAACCGCCGTCGTCGACCTTGGCTTCTTCGTCGCGGGTGAAGGGCACGCCCTGGTCGATCAGCCACTGGATGGCCTCGCGGCTGTGCTCGACGGTGAAGCGCACCGCGTCCTCATGACACAGGCCGCCGCCGGCGTTGAGGGTGTCCTCGACATGGGACTGCACGGTGTCGGTGTCGTCCAGCACGGCGGCGACGCCACCCTGGGCCCAGTAGGTCGAACCGTTGGCCAGGTTGCCCTTGCTCAGGACGGCAATGCGCAGATGGCCCGGCAGGGTCAGCGCCAGGCTCAGGCCGGCGGCGCCACTGCCAATCACCAGCACATCGTGTTGAAAATGTTGGCTCATCTCTAGGAATCCGGAAAACGCCCTGGTGGGCCACGGAGCCCGCCACACAGCGCACTAGTATATGGCTGGGGGGATCGGCACAATAGCCGGGCCTTCGTGGCATTGTGAAACTACAGCGGGCAGGAAGTGTGCGCCACTCTGGGTCGCCGTGCATGTGGTTTTGCACGGTAAGACGATGATTTTTCGGCTATAACAAGGCTCAGGCAGTCTTTGGTCGAGGGAACGGCACAATGCTATTACTTACTGCGGTCTCCGGGAACTTTTGAAAAGCCCCGGGCTCCATAGACAGGTGCCTGAAAGAAGGGGACAGCGTCGGCTTTCTGCGTGGCCTGATGAAAGGGCTTCGCCAGCGGATTCGACGACAAGATTATTCACGCAGTCGGCCAAGTCCGAGCTGCGTTTTTCGTGTGTGTCCGTTCAGCGGGCCGCAGGAAACTTGCTTGAAGGGGGAGAACTTTTGCCAAAAGCCCGAGTCTATGTTTGCAAGCCTGATCAATTAGCAATGGCAGCCTCCTTCAAGTCCTATGAGGAGTGTTCATGCTAACCCAGGAAGAGGATCAGCAGCTGGTCGAGCGCGTTCAACGCGGCGACAAGCGGGCTTTCGATCTGCTAGTGCTGAAATACCAGCACAAAATTCTCGGGTTGATCGTGCGTTTCGTGCACGACACCCATGAAGCCCAGGACGTTGCACAAGAAGCCTTTATCAAAGCCTACCGTGCCCTGGGTAATTTTCGCGGCGACAGTGCTTTTTATACCTGGCTGTACCGCATCGCCATCAACACGGCGAAAAACTATCTGGTATCCCGCGGTCGCAGGCCGCCAGACAGTGATGTGAGTTCCGAGGATGCCGAGTTCTACGATGGCGATCATGGCCTGAAGGATCTCGAGTCACCGGAGCGTGCGTTGCTCCGGGATGAGATCGAGGGCACCGTCCATCGAACCATCCAGCAACTGCCAGAAGATTTGCGTACGGCGTTAACTTTACGTGAATTCGATGGTCTGAGTTATGAGGACATTGCAGCCGTCATGCAATGTCCTGTGGGCACCGTGCGCTCCCGGATTTTCCGCGCTCGGGAGGCCATAGATAAAGCCCTGCAGCCGTTGTTGCAGGAAACCTGAGACAGCGGCGACAGCCAAGAGAGGAACCGTCATGAGTCGTGAAGCCCTGCAGGAATCGCTGTCCGCGGTGATGGATAACGAAGCGGACGAATTGGAATTGCGTCGGGTACTGAGTGCCCTTGACGATGCCGACACCCGTGCTACCTGGTCTCGTTACCAAATCGCCCGGGCAGTGATGCACAAGGAATTGCTGGATCCACGCCTGGATATCGCCTCGGCCGTATCGGCCGCGCTGGCTGGCGAAGAAGTCCCGGCCAAGGGCTCCCGTGGTCCGTGGCGTACTCTTGGCCGCCTGGCCGTGGCCGCTTCGGTGACCGTGGCGGTGCTCGCCGGTGTGCGTTTCTACAACCAGGATGACATTGCCGGCGCCCAACTGGCCCAGCAATCGAACCAGCCTGGTCTGGCCGCTCCGACGGTCAAGGGCCCAGCGGTCCTGGCCGGCTATACTGAAGGCTCCGAGCCCACCGGGCCGATGGCCAATGGCGTGCTGCAACAAGGCCAGCCGGGTTGGGACCAGCGTCTGCCAGGCTACCTGCGCCAGCATGCCCAGCAAGCTGCCCTGAAAGGCACTGAGAGCGCACTGCCCTACGCACGTGCCGCCAGCCTGGAAACCGCCAAGTAAGGAGGATCATGCGCGCGCTACCTCTTCTAACGCTTGCCCTGGCCGGTGGGTTCATCCTGACCGCCCAGGCCGACGAAGCCCAGGACTGGTTGGAGCGTCTTGGGCAAGCCGAGCAGCAGCAAAGCTTCCAGGGCACTTTCGTCTACGAACGCAACGGCAGTTTCTCGACCCACCGTATCTGGCATCTCGTCCAGAACGGTCAGGTTCGTGAACGTTTGCTTCAGCTCGATGGCTCGGCACAAGAGGTCGTACGCGTCGATGGGCACACCGAGTGTGTCAGCGGCACCCTGGTTGCCGGACTCGGCGAGTCGCCCGATGCCCATGCCCGCGCGCTTGATCCACAGAAACTCAATGCCTGGTATGACATTGCCGTCGTGGGCAAGTCACGCGTCGCCGGCCGCCCCGCGGTCATCGTGTCGCTGACGCCCCGCGACCAGCATCGCTATGGTTTCGAATTGCACCTGGATCGCCAGACCGGCTTGCCGCTCAAGTCGCTGCTGATCAACGACAAGGGGCAATTGCTCGAACGTTTCCAGTTCACCGAACTCAATACCGCCGACGTGCCCCAGGACAGCCAGTTGCAGGCCGGTGCCGAATGCAAGCCGGTGGTATTGCTCAGCAACCAGGCGCAGGCCAAGGTGCAGGTGCTGGGCAGCAAGGTGGCGCAGCTCTGGCATTCCGACTGGCTGCCGCCGGGCTTCGAGCTGGTGAGCAGCACGGCGCGTGTCGATCCGCAGTCCAAGACCCAGGTCAACAGCCTCATGTATGACGACGGGCTGGCGCGTTTCTCGGTGTTCCTCGAGCCCCTCAACGGCGCCACCATCGCCGACACCCGCACCCAACTGGGCCCCACCGTTGCGGTTTCCCGGCGCCTGACCACCCCGAGCGGGGAAATCATGGTCACGGTGGTGGGCGAGATTCCCATCGGGACCGCCGAACGGATCGCCTTGTCGATGCGTGCCGGCGATGCGCAGGCCAGCAAGCAGTGAGCCGCTGATCCATGACGCCTGGTGACTCGATCATGTCCGCACATGAAGCCGCGCGAGCGGTGGGATCGAGATGCCGAAATGTCCGGTGATCATTTTCATTTGCAAAACCAGCCGAATTTTCCTATAGGTCAGGGCCCCAACGGCCCTGGCCTTGTTTGTTGTTCCCGGTCCGTAATCCAGGCTTAATCATCCTTGGGTTTTATGGTACCTGTCGCTTAACCATGCTCGTTGTTTACGGGAGCCGTATGTCGATACCAAGCTTGAAATCTTATCTGTCCATTTTCGCCGCTGTCCTGCTGCTCGGGCAGACAGTCGCGGCCCAGGCCGCGGAGCTGCCCGATTTCACCCAGTTGGTGGAGCAGGCTTCGCCGGCGGTAGTGAACATCAGTACCACCCAGAAGCTGCCGGACCGCAAGGTCTCGGAGCAGATCCAGGGCCTGGAAGGCTTGCCGCCGGAAATCCAGCAGTTCTTCCGCGGTTTCCCGCAACCGCGCGGGAAGGGGGGCGGTGGCGGCGGTCGGCAGCGTGAGGCGCAGTCGCTGGGCTCGGGGTTCATCATCTCCGATGACGGCTATATCCTGACCAACAACCACGTGGTTGCCGACGCCGACGAGATCCTGGTGCGCCTGGCTGACCGCAGCGAGCTCAAGGCCAAGCTGGTCGGCACCGATCCGCGTTCCGACGTGGCGCTGCTGAAGATCGACGGCAAGAACCTGCCGACCCTCAAGCTGGGCAAGTCCAAGGACCTGAAGCCGGGTCAGTGGGTTGTCGCCATCGGCTCGCCGTTCGGCTTTGACCACACCGTGACCCAGGGCATCGTCAGTGCCGTGGGCCGCAGCCTGCCGAACGAAAACTACGTCCCGTTCATCCAGACCGACGTACCGATCAACCCGGGCAACTCCGGTGGTCCGCTGTTCAACCTCAACGGTGAGGTGGTCGGCATCAACTCGCAGATCTACACCCGTTCCGGTGGCTTCATGGGCGTGTCCTTCGCGATTCCGATCGATGTCGCCATGGACGTTTCCAACCAGCTGAAGAGCGGTGGCAAGGTCAGCCGTGGCTGGCTGGGCGTGGTGATCCAGGAGGTCAACAAGGACCTCGCCGAGTCCTTCGGCCTGGACAAGCCGGCCGGTGCGCTGGTGGCCCAGGTCCAGGACGATGGTCCGGCGGCGAAAGGCGGCCTGCAGGTCGGTGACGTGATCCTCAGCATGAACGGCCAGCCTATCGAGCTGTCGGCCGACCTGCCGCATCTGGTGGGTGCACTGAAGGCGGGCGAGAAAGCCAAGCTGGAAGTGGTGCGTGAAGGGCAGCGCAAGACCATTGACCTGACGGTCGGTGCGATCCCGGATGAAGGCAAGGAAATGGATATCGCCAAGTCCGCCGGTGCCGAGCGCAGCAGCAATCGCCTCGGGGTTTCCGTCGCCGACCTGACCGATGACCAGAAGAAAGCCAACGACCAGCTCAAGGGCGGCGTGGTGATCAAGGAAGTGCAGGACGGTCCGGCGGCCCTGATCGGTCTGCAGCCGGGCGACGTGATCACGCACCTGAACAACCAGGCGATCACCGATGCCAAGCAGTTCACCGATATCGCCAAGGCCCTGCCGAAGAATCGCTCGGTATCGATGCGCGTACTGCGCCAGGGACGTGCGAGCTTCATCACCTTCAAGCTGGCCGAATAAGCCGGACTGAAGTGAGTGACAAAAAAGCCCGCCTCGAATGAGGCGGGCTTTTTCATGGGCGGACGCAAGGCGTCAGCGGTTCTGCTTGGGAATCCGTACCAGCTGGCTGTTGGAGTAGATGTCGTGCCAGCTGCGTTTGCGCTTGTCGAAGAGCACCCAGATAAACCCCAGGCCGGCAAACAGCCAGGAAGCGATCGATACCATGAAGCGCAGCAGCGCCTGCCAGATGCTGATGGCCGAGCCGTCGGCGTTCTGCACGCGGATCCCCCAGACCTGCATGCCCAGGGTCTGGCCCTTGTAGGTCCAGAATTTGGCGAAGAACGCGAACAGCACGCAGAACAGCAGGGTCGACAGCAGCGGGTCGCCGTCGAGGGCGCCGGCATCGGAGAGGGCCTTGAGCCGCTGTTCGCCGATGAGCGCCATCTGCACCAGCTTGTAGATGAAGCCGGTGACGATCAGCAGGGCGGTACACAGCAGGAAGTCATAGAACATCGCGGCCAGGCGACGGCCCAGGCCGGCGGCAGGGAACTCGCCCTGGGGGCTTAGTACGTGCTTCGACATAGCAGCTCTCTCTGAACGGAAAAAGCCATTTTACGGAATTGCATTCACAAAAAAGCCCCTGATGTCACCATCAGGGGCTTTTAGTGTAATAAAGCTTGAGATCAGGCTTCTGCGATCACTTCGTCAGCCTGCATGCCTTTCTGGCCTTGCACGGCGATGAAGGTCACTTTCTGGCCTTCTTTCAGGCTCTTGAAGCCGTTGCCCTGAATAGCGCGGAAATGGACGAACAGATCCGGACCGCTTTCTGGAGTGATAAAACCAAAACCTTTCTCGTCGTTAAACCACTTGACGGTGCCGCTCTGACGTTGGGACATTTCTTATTTCCTTTGACGCTAAAAATTAATGACAGCCCCTTTCACCTGAAAGAGTACTGGGCTGGGTTGCAGGAAAGTAAGAGACGTCGAACGGGTTGTAGCAAACTTAGAGCTACTGCCCAGGTCACGATTCCAAGCGACCCATGCAAACACAGTAGGGAAACTCTACGCCAACTGTGGGAGAAAAAACAAGCCCCCGCCAAGCCCGCGGTTTGCGCCGGTTTGTCGCAGTTTTCGCGGGCTTTGGCGGGGGGATGCCGGACATACAGTATTCAGTTGGGTTCGACTGTTATAAGCCAAGTTCGCTAACGAATATATGCACTGTTTTGTGGCGGTTGCGTTACAAGCTAGTGCACTGTTTCATAACCGCTTTAGTTGTTACTGTTGGTATCAACCGCGATAGTTTCAACCGCGGTAGTAACGTTGCGGAACAAAAGGCATTTTGCTGACTTTCAGCGGTACGCGCTTGCCGCGGACGATGGCCCAGACCTCGCTGTCCAGCGCGCAATGGGCGCTGTCCAGGTACCCCATGGCCAGCGGTGCGCCGAGGGTCGGACCGAAGCCGCCACTGCACACGCTGCCGATGACGGTGCCGTCCTGGTCGACGATTTCCGCGCCTTCGCGTACCGGTGTGCGTTCCTGCGGCAGCAGGCCGACGCGCTTGCGTTGCACGCCTTGTTGCTGCTGGGCGAAGATCTGCTCGGCACCGGGGAAGCCGCCGGCCCGTGCACCGTCGGCACGACGGGTCTTGGAGATGGCCCAGAGCAGGCTGGCTTCGATCGGCGTGGTCTCGGTGTTCATGTCATGTCCGTAGAGGCACAGGCCGGCTTCCAGGCGCAGCGAGTCGCGTGCACCGAGGCCGATGGCTTCGACTTCGCGTTCGGCCAGCAGGCTGCGGGCCAGGGACTCGGCGCTGGCCGCCGGTACCGAGATTTCGAAGCCGTCTTCGCCGGTGTAGCCCGAACGGCTGACGTAGCAGTCGACACCCAGCAGGCGCACGGCGGCGAATTGCATGAAAGTCATCCGGGTGACTTCCGGTGCCAGGCGCGCCAGGACGCTCACGGCGGCCGGACCTTGCAGGGCGAGCAGGGCACGTTCCTCGAACAGCGGCTGGACCTCGCACAGATGCCCCAGGTGCTGTTGCAGGTGCGCCAGGTCCTGGTCCTTGCAGGCGGCGTTGACCACCAGAAACAGTTCGTCGTTGCCCAGGTTGGCGACCATCAGGTCATCGAGGATGCCGCCGGTTTCGTTGGTGAACATCGCATAGCGCTGCATGCCCACCGGCAGGTCGATGATATCCACTGGCACCAGGGCTTCCAGGGCCTTGGCGGCCGCGGCGCCGACCAGGCGGATCTGGCCCATGTGCGAGACATCGAAGAGCCCGGCCTGTTCACGGGTGTGCTGGTGCTCCTTCATCACGCCCAGCGGGTACTGCACCGGCATGTCATAGCCGGCGAACGGCACCATGCGCGCACCGAGTTGCAGGTGCAGGGCGTGCAGCGGGGTTTTCAGCAGGTTTTCGGTGGACATCTTCAGCTCCTGGAAATTGCCGGGAGGCCGGTTGCGCCGGCCTTGTCGATCAGCATTCGATAATGTTTACGGCCAGACCGCCACGGGCGGTCTCCTTGTATTTGCTTTTCATGTCGGCGCCGGTCTGGCGCATGGTACGGATGACCTTGTCGAGGGAGACGAAGTGCTGGCCGTCGCCACGCAGGGCCATGCGCACGGCATTGATGGCCTTGACCGAGCCCATGGCGTTGCGCTCGATGCACGGCACCTGCACCAGCCCGCCGATGGGGTCGCAGGTCAGCCCGAGGTTGTGCTCCATGCCGATTTCGGCGGCGTTCTCGACCTGTTGCACGGTGCCGCCGAGCACTTCGCACAAGGCGCCGGCGGCCATCGAGCAAGCCACGCCGACTTCGCCCTGGCAGCCGACTTCGGCGCCGGAGATCGAGGCGTTTTCCTTGTAGAGAATGCCGATGGCGGCGGCGGTGAGCAGGAAGCGCACCACGCCGTCCTCGCTGGCACCGGGGATAAAGCGCATGTAGTAATGCAGCACGGCGGGAACGATCCCGGCCGCGCCGTTGGTGGGGGCGGTGACCACGCGTCCGCCGTTGGCGTTTTCTTCATTGACCGCCAGGGCATACAGGTTGACCCAGTCCAGCACCGACAGCGCATCGCGCAGGGCGGCTTCCGGGTTCTTGCACAGCTGCCGGTGCAGGGCCGCCGCGCGCCGCTTGACCTTCAGGCCGCCCGGCAGGATGCCTTCGTTGCGACAGCCGGCATCGACGCAGTCCTGCATCACCTGCCAGATCTTCAGCAGCCCGGCGCGGGTTTCCGCTTCCGGGCGCCAGGCGCTTTCGTTGGTCAGCATGACCTGGCTGATGGACAGGCCGTAGGTGCTGCAATGCCCCAGCAGTTCCTTGGCGCTCTTGAACGGGAAGGTCAGCGCAGTGCTGTCTTCGACGATGCGGTCGGCGCCGGCGGCGTCTTCGTCGACCACGAAACCGCCGCCGACCGAGTAGTACTCGCGGCTGCGGATCTGGATGCCGGCAGCGTCGAAGGCGCGGAAGATCATGCCGTTGGGGTGGTAGGCCAGGGGTTTCCTGATCATCGCCAGGTGGAGCTTTTCGTTGAATTCGATGGAATGTTCGCCGAGCAGATTCAGGCGTCCGTCACTGCGAATGGTGTGCAGGCGGGCGGCGACGGTTTCTGTGTCGACGGTATCCGGGTGTTCACCTTCCAGGCCCAGCAGCACGGCCTTGTCGCTGCCGTGGCCTTTGCCGGTGGCGCCGAGCGAGCCGTACAGCTCGACTTTGACGCAGGTGGTCTGTTGCAGCAGGCTTTCGCGCCGCAGGCCCTCGACGAAGCGCGCGGCTGCGCGCATCGGACCGACGGTGTGGGAGCTGGAGGGACCGATGCCGATCTTGAACAGGTCGAACACGCTCAGGGACATGTGGGTTCTCCGGGGTCGTTCTTATTATGGTGATGGACACGCTCCCCTGTAGGAGCCGGCTTGCCGGCGATTGCGTGTAGCCAGCCAGCATCGTGGGCGACTGAAACGGCGCTATCGCCAGCAAGCCGGCTCCTACAAGGGGGGGCTATGGGATCAAGCGTAGTTCTCTATCGACGGGCAGGCGCAGACCAGGTTGCGGTCGCCGAACACATTGTCGACGCGACCGACCGGCGGCCAGTACTTGCCTTCGATCAACGACGCCACCGGGTAGACCGCCTGCTCGCGGCTGTACGGGTGCGTCCACTCGCCGACGATCTCCGCCGCGGTGTGCGGGGCGTTCTTCAGCGGGTTGTCGTCCTTGTCCAGGCTGCCGTTTTCCACCGCGCGGATTTCTTCGCGGATGCGGATCATGGCGTCGCAGAAACGGTCCAGCTCTTCTTTCGATTCGCTTTCGGTCGGCTCGATCATCAGGGTGCCGGCCACCGGGAACGACATGGTCGGCGCGTGGAAGCCGAAGTCGATCAGGCGCTTGGCGACGTCATCGACGCTGATGCCGCTGCTGTCCTTCAATGGTCGCAGGTCGAGGATGCACTCGTGCGCCACCAGGCCGTTGCTGCCGGTGTAGAGCACCGGGTAATGCTCTTCCAGGCGGCGGGAGATGTAGTTGGCATTGAGGATCGCCAGTTGCGAGGCACGCTTGAGGCCTTCGCCGCCCATCATGCGGATGTACATCCAGGTGATCGGCAGGATGCTCGCGCTGCCGAACGGCGCCGCGCAGACCGCGCCTTCCTTGCGCTCCATGACGCCGTGACCGGGCAGGAACGGGGTCAGGTGCGATTTCACGCCGATCGGGCCGACGCCCGGGCCGCCACCGCCGTGGGGGATGCAGAAGGTCTTGTGCAGGTTCAGGTGCGACACGTCGCCACCGAACTTGCCCGGGGCACAGAGGCCGACCATGGCGTTCATGTTGGCGCCGTCGATGTACACCTGGCCGCCGTTGTCATGAATGATGCCGCAGATTTCGCGGATGCCTTCCTCGAACACACCGTGGGTCGACGGGTAGGTGATCATTAGCGCGGCGAGGTGCTCGCGGTGCTCGATGGCCTTGGCCCGCAGGTCTTCGATATCGACGTTGCCACGGGCGTCGCAGGCGGTGACCACCACGCGCATGCCGGCCATGTTGGCGGTGGCCGGGTTGGTACCGTGGGCCGACGACGGGATCAGGCAGATGTCGCGACGGTCATCGCCACGGCTCTGGTGGTAGGCGCGGATCGCCAGCAGACCGGCGTATTCGCCCTGGGAACCGGCGTTCGGCTGCAGGGAGATGGCGTCGTAGCCGGTGGCGGCGCAAAGCATCGCTTCCAGCTCGTCGGTCAGTTGCTGGTAGCCGGCGCTCTGTGCGGCCGGGGCGAACGGGTGCAGGGCGCCGAACTCGGCCCAGGTCACCGGGATCATCTCGCTGGCGGCGTTGAGCTTCATGGTGCACGAACCCAGCGGGATCATGGTGCGATCCAGGGCCAGGTCCTTGTCCGCCAGCTTGCGAAGGTAGCGCATCAGCTCGGTTTCCGAGTGATAGCGGTTGAACACCGGGTGGCTGAGGATCGGCGACTGGCGGACCAGGGCCGCCGGGATGGCGCCTTGTACTGACGCGGCGAGGGCGGCGAAGTCCGGCAGCGCCTTGCCATCGGCCAGCAGGTTCCACAGGGCTTCCACGTCAGCCTGACTGGTGGTTTCGTCGAGGGACAGGCCCAGGCGTTCGCCGTCGACCACCCGCAGGTTGATCCGTTGGGCATGCGCCTTGTCATGCAGGGCAGCGGTGCGCGCGCCGGTCTTGAGGGTCAGGGTGTCGAAGAAGCTGGCTTGCTCGACGTCCAGGCCCAGTGCGCCCAGGCCTTTGGCCAGGATGGCGGTCAGGTGATGGATGCGGTTGGCGATCTGCACCAGGCCCTTCGGACCGTGGTACACCGCGTACATGCTGGCGATGTTGGCCAGCAGGACCTGGGCGGTGCAGATGTTGCTGGTGGCCTTTTCACGACGGATATGTTGCTCGCGGGTCTGCATCGCCAGGCGCAGGGCCGGCTTGCCGAAACGATCCACGGAAACCCCGACCAGGCGGCCGGGCATATCGCGCTTGAACGCATCGCGGGTAGAGAAGTACGCGGCGTGCGGGCCGCCGAAGCCCAGTGGCACGCCGAAGCGTTGGGCGCTGCCGATGGCGACGTCGGCACCGAACTCACCCGGCGGGGTCAGCACGGTCAGGGCCAGCAGGTCGGCGGCAACCGCCACCAGGGCGTTGGCGGCGTGGAAGCGTTCGGTCAGTTCGCGGTAGTCGAACAGGTCGCCGTTGCTGGCCGGGTATTGCAGCAGGGCACCGAAAAAGGCGCTGACATCGCTCAGCTCACGCTCGTCACCGACCACGACGTCGATGCCCAGCGGCTCGGCACGGGTGCGCAGCACGTCGAGGGTCTGCGGGTGGCAGTGCACGGAGGCGAAGAAGGCGTGGCTGCCCTTGTTCTTGCTCAGGCGCTTGCAGAAGGTCATGGCTTCGGCGGCGGCGGTAGCTTCGTCGAGCAGCGAGGCGTTGGCGATCGGCAGGCCGGTCAGGTCGCTGATCAGGGTCTGGAAGTTCAGCAGCGCTTCCAGGCGACCCTGGGAGATTTCCGGCTGGTACGGCGTGTAGGCGGTGTACCAGGCCGGGTTTTCCAGGAGGTTGCGCAGGATCGGCGATGGCGTGTGGCAGTTGTAGTAGCCCTGGCCGATGTAGGTCTTGAACAGCTGGTTCTTCGCGGCGATGGCCTTGATCGACGCCAGGGCGTCGGCCTCGCTTTGCCCGGCCGGCAGGTCGAGGACGCTGGTGCCCTTGATGCTGTCGGGAATCACGCTGGCGCTCAGGGCTTCCAGGGAATCGAAGCCGAGGGTGGCGAGCATGGCGCGTTCGTCATCCTGGCGCGGGCCGATATGACGGGAGATGAATTCGTTGGCGGTGCCGAGGTTGATGGTCATGGCGATTCCTCAGGCTTCGGCGTTGGCTTTGATCAGGCGGTCGTAGGCGTCCTGATCCAGCAGTTGGCCGACAGCGGCGGCGTCGCTCGGCTGGAAGCGGAAGAACCAGCCTTCGCCCAGCGGGTCTTCGTTGACCAGTTCCGGGCTGGCGTCCAGGGCCGGATTGATTTCCAGCACTTCACCGTCCAGGGGCATGTACACGCCGCTGGCGGCTTTCACCGATTCCACGGTGGCGGCTTCGGCGCCCTTGTCGTAGGCCTGCAGTTCCGGCAGTTGCACAAACACCACGTCGCCCAGGGCATTCTGCGCGAATGCCGTGATGCCGACCGTGACACTGCCATCGGCTTCGGTACGCAGCCATTCGTGGTCTTCAGTAAAACGCAACTCGCTCATGGAAACTCCTCAAGGGCCAGACTCGTCTGGTGGACGCGATAAAGGCGAGAGCTATGCCTCGCTTGCATGGCAGTTCCCTTAGCAAGTTTGTGGCCAATAGTGTTTGAGGCTTGTAAATCAAGAGTTTGCGCGAGATTTCAGCCGCACTGCCGGGTATCGCTGTAGCGAAAACGCTACAGCTGCACCGGGGAAAAAAAGCTCAACAGGATCAAAGCCTTGTTGGGCGTGGGCTGGTTGCGATTGTAGCGAAATCGTTCCACTGTAGCGCTTTCAGTACAGATGGAGGTCGCTTTTAGGGTGTCTCGAGGCTGGCGCTTAACCTTGTGGGAGCGTGGCTTGCCCGCGAAGGGGCCCGTGAGTCTCGCGGCGCCTGAGCGACCGCCATCGCTGGCAAGCCAGGCTCCCACAAGGTTTTCCGCTGTATCAGGCCTTGCCGGGGATGCCGTACTTGCGCAGGCGATGGGCAATCGCCGTGTGGGAGGTCTGCAAGCGGCTGGCCAGTTGGCGGGTGGACGGGTACTGGACATAGAGTTTGCCCAGCAGGTCCTTCTCGAACTCCTCGACCGCCTGTTCCAGGCTTTCGATTTCGCTGTCGCTCTGGCGGGCCACGGACGTTCCGGCGATGTCCAGGTCGCCGATATCCACCAGGCTGCTCTCGCAGATCGCCGCCGCGCGGAAGATCACGTTCTGCAACTGGCGGACATTGCCCGGCCAGCGATTGCCCAGCAGCGCCGGATAGGTCCCGGGTGCCAGCCGGCAGACCGGGCGCTGGATCTGCGCGCAGGCCTGCTGCATGAAGTAGCGTGCCAGCAGGAGGATGTCCTGGCCGCGCTCGCGCAAGGGGGGAACCTCGACATTGAGCACGTTCAGGCGATAGAACAGATCCTCGCGGAAGCTGCCTTCGCCGACCATCTTTTCCAGGTCGCGGTGGGTGGCGCTGAGGATCCGCACATTGACCTTGACCTCGCGGTCGCCGCCGACCCGACGGAAGCTGCCGTCATTGAGAAAACGCAGGAGCTTGGCCTGCAGGTACGGCGACATCTCGCCGATCTCGTCGAGAAACACCGTGCCCTGGTTCGCCAGTTCCATCAGCCCCGGCTTGCCGCCGCGCTGGGCGCCGGTGAAGGCGCCGGGGGCATAGCCGAACAGTTCGCTTTCGGCGAGGTTCTCCGGCAGCGCCGCGCAGTTGAGGGCGAGGAACGGTGCGCTGTGACGGGCGCTGATGGCGTGACAGGCACGGGCCACCAGCTCCTTGCCGGTGCCGGTTTCGCCCTGGATCAGCAAGGGCGCGTCCAGCGCCGCGACCCGCTGGGCGCGTGCCTTGAGGGTGCGGATCGCCGCCGACTCGCCGAGCAGGGCATCGAAGCCTTCGGCATGGTCGTGATGCAGCGCCGACAGGCGCTCACCGATACGGTTGGGCTGGTACAGCGTCAGCAGCGCGCCGGCGTCGGTGATGGGGGTGGCATCCAGCAGCAGGGTCTGGCCGTTGACGGTGATTTCCCGCAGGGGCAGGCGAAAACCGTTTTCCAGCAGGGCTTCCAGCAGGCCGGGATCGGCGAACAGTCCGGCCACGCTTTCGCCAGCCGGCTCGCGTCCGTACAGGGCAATCAGCGCCGGGTTGGCGAGCAGCACCAGGCCTTCGCTGTCGAGTGCCAGGACCGGGTCGGTCATGGCGGCGAGCAGGGCGTCGAGTTGCAGGTGCCGGCGCTGGCCGGGAAGGATGTCCACCACCGTCACCGCCTGCACGCCGCGGACGCTGAACAGCGCGTCGCGCAATTCCTCGAGCACTTGCGGGCTCAGGGTCGGGGCGTCGATGTAGACGTTGGGTGGCACCATTTCCACCGCATCCAGGTTCAGGTTGCGGCCGCCGAGCAGGGCCAGGACTTCCTGGGTAATGCCGACGCGGTCGATGAAGCTGACGTGGATACGCATGGGGCGCAATTCGGTTCTGGACGAGAGGGCGCCAAGTATGACATCTCTTGTGGGAGGGGGCTTGCCCCCGAAGCTTTTGATGCTCTTGCGGGCCTCTTCGCGGGCAAGCCCATTCCCACAGGTTTCAGATTCACCACGGCCCCTTGTACGCGGGGTTGGCGGGACGCCGCACCGCCGCGAAGAGACCATTTTGAGCTAAAAGCTTCCGGGGCAAGCCCCCTCCCACATGACCCTGGGTTATTCCAGGTGTTCGGGCTTCATCGGGTCGCCGGACTTGACGTGGAGCTGCGCGCGCACGTCCTCGAACATCTCGTCGTAGTACTTGTGCATCGAGGCGATGCTGGCGTTCTTCGGCAGGCCGTATTGCTGGGCGATGCGGGTGGCATGGCGGGCGAAGTCGAAGGCCTGGTCCTTGGCCAGGAAGAACGACTCCTTCACGGGCTTTTCCTCGATGCTGCCATGCAAGGTGAACTGCATGCCCTTGCCCTCCCTGGGGTCCTGGGCGAGTTCATAATCGATACACAGGTTGTAGCTGTAATCGTCCTTGTTCAGCGCGTGCCGCTCGATATGCAGGTGACCGGGCTCGAACTTGGCCATGGGAACTCTCCTTCAAGGCATGGGAATAGGGCAGACCACGAATCTGCCCCAAGGGTTCAAGGGCAGCTGTTCATGAGTAGACGATGCCGGGTTTGGCGGTGCTGACTCGCGTCCCCGCTTTACCTTGGACGATGGCTTCGATATCCGCCAGTGAGCCGATTACCGCGACCTTGCCGGTATGCCGGGCGAATTCGCAGGCGGCCTGGACTTTCGGGCCCATGGAGCCGGCGGCGAAGCCGAGTTTCTCGAGATCGTCCGGGTGCGCCTGGGCGATGGCCTTCTGGCTCGGCAGGCCCCAGTCGACAAAGGCCGCGTTGACGTCGGTGGCGATCACCAGCAGGTCGCTGTCCAGCTGTTCGGCCAGCAGCGCCGAGCACAGGTCCTTGTCGATCACCGCTTCGATGCCCTTGAGCTTGCCGTCCTCGCCGTACATCGTGGGAATGCCGCCACCGCCGGCACAGATGACGATACTGCCCTTGTCCAGCAGCCATTTGATCGGCCGGATCTCGAAGATGCGCTTGGGTTTCGGGCTGGCGACCACGCGCCGGAACTTGTCGCCGTCAGGGGCGATGCTCCAGCCTTTTTCCGCGGCCAGCCGCTCGGCTTCGGCCTTGGTGTAGACCGGGCCGATGGGCTTGCTCGGGTGTTGGAAAGCCGGGTCCCCGGGATCGACTTCGACCTGGGTCAGCAGGGTGGCGAAAGGCACCTCGAAATCCAGCAGGTTGCCCAGTTCCTGTTCGATGATGTAGCCGATCATGCCTTCGGTTTCGGCGCCGAGGACATCCAGCGGATAGGGCGAGACCTGGGTATAGGCGGCCGCCTGCAACGACAGCAGGCCGACCTGGGGGCCGTTGCCGTGGGCGATGACCAGCTGGTTGCCGGGATGGATCCTGGCAATCTGTTCGGTGGCGATACGGATATTGGCGCGTTGATTGTCCGCGGTCATGGGTTCACCACGACGCAGGAGGGCGTTACCGCCCAGTGCTACGACGATACGCATGATGCAATCCTTATATAGGGCATCGGGGCCAGACTTCTGTTGGGGGCGGGCTAGCCCGCTCCCACAGGGTGGAGTTCTCCGACAGATCAGATATCCGCCAGCGCCGCGACCAGGATCGCCTTGATGGTGTGCATGCGGTTTTCCGCCTGCTCGAAGGCGATGTTGGCCGGCGACTCGAACACCTCTTCGGTGACCTCGACGCCATTGGCCAGGTGCGGATAACGCGCGGCGATATCCTTGCCGACCTTGGTTTCGCTGTTATGGAACGCCGGCAGGCAATGCATGAATTTCACCCGCGGGTTGCCTGCGGCCTTCATCATTTTCGCGTTGACCTGATACGGCAGCAGTTGCTCGATGCGCTCGTCCCAGGCTTCCACCGGCTCACCCATGGACACCCAGATATCGGTGTGGATGAAGTCCACGCCCTTGACCGCTTCGCGCGGGTCTTCGGTGATGGTGATGCGCGCGCCGCTTTCCTCGGCGAACGCCTTGCACTGGGCGATGAAATCTTCATGGGGCCACAGCGCTTTCGGCGCGCCGATGCGCACGTCCATGCCCAGCTTGGCGCCGATCATCAGCAGCGAGTTGCCCATGTTGTAGCGGGCGTCGCCGAGGTAGGCGTAGCTGATATCGTGCAGCGGCTTGTCGCTGTGCTCGCGCATGGTCAGGGTGTCGGCGATCATCTGCGTCGGGTGGAATTCGGCGGTCAGGCCGTTGAACACCGGCACGCCGGCGAACTTCGCCAGTTCCTCGACGATTTCCTGCTCGAAGCCACGGTACTCGATGGCGTCGAACATCCGCCCCAGTACGCGGGCGGTGTCCTTCATGCTTTCCTTGTGGCCGATCTGCGACGACACCGGGTCGATATAGGTGACATGGGCGCCCTGGTCATGGGCCGCGACTTCGAAGGCGCAGCGGGTGCGGGTCGAGGTCTTTTCGAAGATCAGTGCGATGTTCTTGCCCTTGAGATGCGGTTGCTCGGTGCCGGTGTACTTGGCGCGCTTGAGGTCGCGGGACAGGTCGAGCAGGTAGTGCAGCTCGCGGTTGGTATGGTGCATCAAGCTCAGCAGGCTGCGGTTGCGCATGTTGAAAGCCATTTTTTTCTCCCTGGATATCGGTCAGTAATCGATCGGATCGCGAATGATCGGGCAGGTCATGCAGTGGCCGCCGCCGCGGCCCCGACCGAGTTCACCGGCGCTGATGGTGATGACCTCGACACCGGCCTTGCGCAGCAGGGTGTTGGTGTAGGTATTGCGGTCATAGCCGATCACCACGCCAGGTTCCACGGCGACCACGTTGTTGCCGTCGTCCCACTGCTCACGCTCGGCGGCGAAGGCGTTGCCGCCGGTTTCCACCACGCGCAGGGCCTTGAGGCCGAGGGCCTTGGCGACGGTGTCGAGGAAGCTGGTTTCTTCCCGGCGCACATCGATGCCGCCCGGCTTGCTCTCGTCCGGGCGCAGGCTGAAGGCGACGATCTGGTTCACCACTTCCGGGAAGATGGTCACCAGGTCGCGGTCGCAGAAGCTGAACACGGTGTCCAGGTGCATGGCCGCGCGGGACTTCGGCAGGCCGGCGACGATCACCCGTTCCACCGCCTTGTGCTTGAACAGGTTCAGCGCCAGCTGACCGATGGCCTGGCGCGAAGAGCGCTCGCCCATGCCGATCAGGACCACGCCCTTGCCGATCGGCATCACATCGCCCCCCTCGAGGGTGGCGTTGCCGTGCTCCTGGTCCGGATCGCCGTACCAGACCTGGAAGTCGGCCTCGGTGAATTGCGGGTGGAACTTGTAGATGGCGCTGGCGAGCAGGGTTTCCTGGCGGCGCGCCGGCCAGTACATCGGATTGAGGGTCACGCCGCCGTAGATCCAGCAGGTGGTGTCGCGGGTGAACTGGGTGTTGGGCAGCGGCGGCAGGATAAAGCTGGAGTGGCCGAGGAAGTCGCGGAACATCTCGATGGTCTTGCCGCCGAAGCTGTCGGGCAGGTCATCGGCGGAGACGCCGCCGATCAGGAACTCGGCGATCTTGCGTGGTTCCAGGCTGCGCAGCCAGGAGCCGACTTCGTTGACCAGCCCGAGGCCGACCTGGTTGGCGGTGATCTTGCGTTCGAGAATCCAGTCCAGGGCTTCCTTCTGGCCGACGATATCGGTCAGCAGGTTGTGCATCTCCAGTACGTCGATATCGCGTTCGCGCATCTTGGTGACGAAGTCGAAGTGATCGCGCTTGGCCTGGGCGACCCAGAGCACATCGTCGAACAGCAGTTCGTCGCAGTTGTTCGGGGTCAGCCGCTGGTGGGCCAGGCCGGGGGAGCACACCATCACCTTGCGCAGTTTGCCGGCTTCGGAATGGACGCCGTACTTCACTTTTTCCGTGGTCATTGCAGATCCTCCAGATAGAACGAACAGGGTGTTACAGGGTCAGGAAGCCGTCGTAGAGTCCGTAGGCAGCCACCAGGGCGCCTGCGACCACTGCGGCGAAAATCAGCTTCTCGACGTTGGTGAAGATCGGTTTGCCCAGCTCGCGCTTGGCCTTGGCGAACAGGATCGCGCCGGGGGCGTAGAGCAGGGCGGACAGCAGCAGGTATTTCACCCCGCCGGCGTACAGCAGCCAGACCGCGTAGATCAGCGCGATAGCGCCGATGACCAGGTCCTTCCTGCGTTCGGCGAAGGCGTTTTCATAGGATTCGCCGCGCACCGCCAGCAGCACCGCATAGGCCGCGGACCACAGGTAGGGCACGAGGATCATCGAGGTGGCGAGGTAGATCAGCGACAGGTAGGTGCTGGCGGAAAACAGCGTGATCACCAGGAAGATCTGCACCATGGCGTTGGTCAGCCAGAGGGCATTGGCCGGCACATGGTTGGCGTTTTCGCGGCGCAGGAACTCCGGCATGGTGTGGTCTTTGGCAGCGGCGAACATGATTTCCGCGCACAGCAGCACCCACGACAGCAGGGCCCCGAGCAGCGAGATGATCAGGCCGACGCTGATCAGCACCGCGCCCCAGTGTCCGACCACATGTTCCAGCACGGCGGCCATGGACGGGTTCTGCAGCTTCGCCAGTTCCGGTTGGGTCATGATCCCCAGGGACAGCACGTTCACCAGCACCAGGAACAGCAGCACGGTGATAAAGCCGATGACCGTGGCCTTGCCGACGTCCGAGCGTTTTTCCGCCCGGGAGGAAAAGATGCTCGCCCCCTCGATGCCGATAAACACCCAGACGGTCACCAGCATCATGTTGCGCACCTGGTTCATCACGCTGCCCAGGTCCGGGTTTTTCACGCCCCAGATGTCGGCGGTGAAGATATCCAGCTTGAAGGCGAACAGCGCGATCAGCACGAACAGCAGCAGCGGCACGACCTTGGCAACGGTGGTCACCAGGTTGATGAAGGCCGCCTCCTTGATCCCGCGCAGCACCAGGAAGTGCACGCCCCAGAGCAGCAGCGAGGCGCCGATCACCGCCGCGACGGTGTTGCCTTCGCCGAAGACCGGGAAGAAGTAGCCGAGGGTACTGAACAGCAGGACGAAGTAGCCGACGTTGCCCAGCCAGGCACTGATCCAGTAGCCCCAGGCCGATGAGAAGCCCATGTAGTCGCCGAAACCGGCCTTGGCGTAGGCGTAGACCCCGCCGTCCAGGTCCGGCTTGCGATTGGCCAGGGTCTGGAAGACAAAGGCCAGGGTCAGCATACCGACCGCGGTAATGGCCCAGCCGATCAATACCGCACCGACATCCGCGCTGGCGGCCATGTTTTGTGGCAGGGAAAAGATCCCGCCGCCGATCATCGAACCAACTACCAGGGCGACCAGTGCACCTAGACGTAGTTTTCCGGGAGATTCAGACATTGCATGACTCCAATCCAGGAGAAGTGAGGCTACAGGGTAGGTCCGGGAGTAATAACGAGAGGTGATTCAGATCAGTTCATTGGCACATTCCATTGAAAATGAATGACTTGAGTCTATTACGCGGGTACAACGTGGCCCTCGCTGAGAGGCTTGTTCCAGAGGCCTCGCGGGAGAACTAAAAGAAATAATTCGTATTGCCGTGGATGTTTAAACTAGACAGTTTTCAGGAGAGTGCAAATTCCTGGCGTCAATTTTTCAAACGCCCTTGATTAATCTCGAATCGCTCACAAAACTGTCTGTTCGAGCCGGGCGCATAGTCGAAAACGGTCTTAAGCTCCCGTGTTTATTAGCCATATCCAATAAACGAATTCCGACAGGCGATCATTAATCGAGTGAACTGTCGTTCTCTCTTTGATAATTGAAACAATTGGAAATACAGGGAGTGGATATGTCACAACCGGCACAGAAACTGCGGCTCGGTGCGCTGATTGCCCTGGTGGTCGGCTCGATGATCGGTGGCGGGATCTTCTCCCTGCCGCAGAACATGGCGGCGCGGGCGGATGCCGGGGCGATCCTGATCGGTTGGGCAATCACGGCGGTCGGCATGCTGACCCTGGCCTTCGTCTTCCAGACCCTGGCCAACCGCAAGCCGGAGCTGGATTCCGGGGTCTATGCCTATGCCAAGGCCGGGTTTGGCGACTACATGGGGTTTTCGTCGGCCTGGGGCTACTGGATCAGCGCCTGGCTGGGCAACGTCGGCTACTTCGTCCTGTTGTTCAGCACCCTCGGTTACTTCTTCCCGGTCTTCGGCCAGGGCAACACGCCGGTGGCGATCGGTTGTGCCTCGGTGTTGCTGTGGGCGGTGCATTTCCTGGTCATGCGCGGGATCAGGGAGGCGGCCTTTATCAACCAGCTGACCACGGTCGCCAAGATCGTGCCCATCGTGATGTTTATCGTGATCGCCGCCGTGGCGTTCAGGGCCGATATCTTCACCCGGGATATCTGGGGGAGCGGCAATCCGGATTTCGGCGGGGTGATCGACCAGGTGCGCAACATGATGCTGGTGACGGTATTTGTGTTCATCGGTATCGAGGGTGCCAGCGTCTACTCCGGACGGGCGGAGAAACGCGCGGATGTCGGCAAGGCCACGGTCATCGGTTTTATCGGCGTGCTGGCCTTGCTGGTGCTGGTGAATGTCTTGTCCCTGGGGATCATGAGCCGCCCGGAACTGGCGCAATTGCAGAACCCGTCCCTGGCGGCGGTACTGGAGCATATCGTCGGGCCCTGGGGCGCCTTGCTGATCAGTATCGGCCTGGCGGTGTCGTTGCTCGGGGCCTTGTTGTCCTGGGCATTGCTGTGTGCCGAAATCCTCTTTGCCACGGCGCGGGACCGGACCATGCCGGCCTTCCTGAAAAAGGAAAACGCCAACCACGTGCCGGTCAATGCCCTGTGGCTGACCAATGTGATGATCCAGTTGTTCCTGTTGATCACGCTGTTTTCGGCGGGCACCTACACCAGCCTGATCTACCTGGCGTCATCGATGATTCTCGTGCCTTACCTGTGGTCGGCGGCCTATGCGGTGTTGTTGAGCGGTCGTGGGGAAACCTACGAGGGTGCGGCGGGCGAACGTCGCAAGGACCTGCTGGTCGGTGGCATCGCGCTGATCTACGCGATCTGGCTGTTGTATGCGGGCGGGGTGAAATACCTGCTGCTCTCGGCGCTGCTGTATGCCCCGGGAGTGATCCTGTTTGCCCTGGCCAAGCGTGAGCAGGGGCAGCCACTGTTCACCCGGGTGGAAAAGGGCATCTTCGGCTGCGTGGTGACGGGGGCTTCGCTGGCGGCCTATGGGTTGTATAGCGGGGTGTTGAGCCTCTGAAGTCTTGTGCTGCCTGCCCGGGCCTCTTCGCGGGCAAGCCCGGCTCCCACAGGGCCCGCGTTGCACACCGATTTTGTGTACGACGCAAACCTTGTAGGAGCCGGGCTTGCCAGCGAAGAGGCCCGGCTCCCACAGGGCCCGGGTTGCACACCTATTTTGTGTACGGCGCAAACCTTGTGGGAGCTGGCTTGCCAGCGAAAGCGATTGCCGATTCACCACCACTTTGCGGGATGGGCGCCCAGTTCCCCGGCCGGGAACTGCCAGCGCAACGGCGACCCTTCTATGTTCAGCGGTGCTGCCAGGCGATGCGCCGGCCCCCAGACGGTGTACTCCACCAGGGTGCTGCGATCGGCCGGCACCTCGCGGCGCAAGGGCTCCGGGTCATTGACCGGGCCCTGTTCCACCAACAACTTCGCGGTCCGCGCCAACGACAGGCGCGCCGTGCCGCCGCGTCCGCTGTCCAGGCGTTCGGTCAGCGCCCGGATCGCCGCAGCCGCCATCAGGTAGCCGGTGCCCTGGTCCAGCGCCTGCACCGGCAGCGGTGTCGGTTTATCCGCCTGCTTCCAGTCCATGCCCGCCTGGGCAATCCCGGTGCTCATCTGCACCAGGCTGTCGAAGCCGCGACGGTGCTGCCACGGTCCGCTCCAGCCATAGGCATTGAGACTCACGTCGATCAGTCCGGGAGCCAGCTGCTGGCGGCGCCGGGCGTCGTAACCCAGGCGTTCCAGGGCATCGGCCCGGTAACCATGCAGGAGGATATCGGCCTGGCTCAGCAGGTGTTCGAAGACCTCGCGGTCGGCGCTGTCGTGCAGGTCCAGGCGGGCGCAGCGTTTGCCCAGGGTGACTTCCGGGACCAGGCCCGGTTCATCCCAGTCTGGGGGATCGATGCGCAGGACATCGGCGCCGAGTCCGGCGAGCAGGCGGCTGGCAACGGGACCGGCGAGCACCCGGGTCAGGTCGAGGACCTTGATTCCAGACAGCGGACGCGCCGTCGAACCCTGCCAGTGCAGTGGCCGTTGCAGGGTATCGGTGCTGCGCTGGACCAGCGCCTCGGCGTTGACCGCCAGGCCCTGAGGGTGGCTTTTCCAGTCGGTCCACGCGCGCATTTCGGCGGCGCAGCCACCGGTGGCGACGATGGCCTGCTCCAGTTCGCCCTTGCTCCACTGGGCCACCCGGGCGGCCATCGCCTGGCGATCCGTGACCTGGCCCAGGACCCGTTCGGCGGCGGCCCGATGGTGAGGCGCATTGGTGTGCAGGCGGATCCAGCCGTCGCGTGTGGCGTAGTCGCCGGCAATCGGGTCCCAGGGCGGCGGCAGGGTCCAGTCGATGGGGCGCAGGGAACTGGCGAACCAGAAGGAGGCCAGGCGCCGGTCGACGCCGATGTTCGGGCGCTGCCCGGTCTGCTGCTGGAGCAATTCGGCGACCGCTGCGCCGGCGGCGGCGAGGCTGGCGCTGGCCAGGTCGGTGACGGCGAAGGCCGAGGGCAGGGCGCCGCGTTCGGTGAAGGTCGGGGAAGAGCCTGGCAGTTCCAGTGCGGCTTGAATGGACTTCAGCAGATCAGTCATTGAAAAGCCCTCCATGAGAAGGGCCATTGCACCGCAAATTCCCGCTGCTGTCGATGTTTCCAGAGTGGCTATACGCGGAACTGATCCATCAGCTTCATCTGGTGGTTGGCCAGGGCATTGAGCTGGCTGCTGACCTGCGCCGACTCATCGGCCTGCCCGGTCAGGGTCTCGGTCACGCTACGGATCGCCGAGACATTGCGGTTCACTTCCTCGGCCACCGCGCTCTGCTGTTCCGCCGCGCTGGCGATCTGCAGGTTCATGTCGCTGATCACGGTCACCGCGTCGCTGATCTTGCCCAGGGCCTGCACCGCCTGCTGGATTTGCCCGGCGTTGCTCTGGGCCTGGCTCTGGCTGGAGTGCATGGTCGCCACCACGCCACGGGTCGCGCTCTGGATCCGCTCGATCACCAGGCGGATCTCTTCCACCGAGTCCTGGGTGCGCTTGGCCAGGTTGCGCACTTCATCGGCCACCACGGCGAAGCCGCGTCCGCTTTCCCCGGCCCGTGCCGCCTCGATGGCCGCGTTCAGGGCCAGCAGGTTGGTCTGCTCGGCAATGCTGCGGATCACCTCCAGTACCGAACCGATCTGCTCGCTGTTGACCGCCAGGGCTTCGACTTCGCCCACGGCCTTGCTGACTTCATCGGCCAACTGGTTGATATCGCGGGTGCTGCGCTCGATGATCGACATCCCGTCCCTGGCCGACTGATCCGCGCCCTTGGCCGCCTGGGCGGCGTTCGAAGCACTGTTGGCGACATCGTGGGCGGTGGCGCTCATTTCGTTGGAGGCGGTGGCGACCTGGTCGATTTCGCGGAACTGGGTCTGCATGCCTTCGCTGGTCTGGCGGGCGATGGCCGAGGACTGGTCGGCGGTACTGCGGGCATCGACGATGCTCTGCTTGATCTGGGCAATGGTCGGTTGCAGCTTGTCGAGGAAGCGGTTGAACCAGCCGACCAGCTCGCCCAATTCATCTTTCTTGCTGTAGTCCAGGCGCTGGGTCAGGTCGCCGTCGCCGCTGGCAATCGCCTTGAGCATCGCGGCCACGCGGTTGATCGGCCGGGTCACGCCGGAGGCCGTCAGCCAGATCAGCAACAGGCCGACCAGGCCGGCGACGGCGGCAATCAGCAGGGCCTCCAGGGTGCCGCGGGACTGCGCTTCATCGAGGACCTTCTGCAGTTTCACCGAGTCGGCGAGCAGGACCTTTTGCGGCAGGTCGATCACCACGCCCCAGGCCTTGGCCTCGGCAATCGGACTGACCGGGTAAACTGCGCGGATCAGGTCGCCCTGCTTGAGGATCTTCGCCCCGCCGCCGGAGACGGCCTGGAGCACGTCCTTGCCTTCGCTGCCGAGGACGTCGCCGATGTTCTTGCCGACCGCCGCCGGATCGCCGCTGAAGCCGGCGAGCACGCCGCTGCCGGAAACGATCAGCATGTTGCCGGCACCGTTGAACAGCTCGCGGCGCGAGTCGTTGGCGGCGGCCTGCAGGGAGTCCAGGGCGATGTCGATGCCGACCACGCCGATGACCTTGCCGTTGCTGACCAGCGGCAGGGAAATGGTGGTCATCAGCACCAGCTTGCCCCCCACGGTGTCGGCGTACGGGTCCAGCAGGCAGGTCCGCTTGTTGTCGCGTGGGCAGGTGTACCAACTGTTGTAGGGCGTACCGCTGAGGCTGAGGGTGGTCTTGTTCATGTCGTCCTCGACCATCACCGTATTCAGCGCCTGGCCCCCGGCGCGACTCCAGTAGCTGGCGAAGCGCCCGGCTTCGTTGGCGCCGCGCGGTGCGTCATTGAGGAATTCGCCATCCTTGCCATCGAGGCCGTTGGGCTCGAAGGCCAGCCAGACACCGAGCACCCTGGCGTTGCGGTCGAAAGCGGTCTTGAGGCTCTGGTTGAGATCCTCGCGCAGGGCCGCGGCCGGTAGCGCATGCCTGTCGGCCTGGCTACGCATATCGTTGATCTGGTCGGCCAGGGCGGTGATCACCAGCAGGCTTTCGCCGAAGGTCTTCTGCAGGCGCACGGCCTGTTCGGCGGCCTTGGCCTGGAGCAGGTCCTGGACGCTGGCGATCAGCATCTGGCTGCTGGAGGACTCGGTCAGCGCGTTGCTCTGGCGAGTCTGGTAGACATTCATGCCGACAATCAGCCCCACTACGCCAAGCAGGCACAGGCCGGACAGCAGGACGATTTTCAGGCGGATGGAGAGGGCGTCGAACATAGGCGTACTCGCGAGATGGAAAAGGGGGAAGACAGGCGAGTCCGGGCCGACTCCTGTTCGCCAACTCCATCCGGCGCTATTCCTGCAACATCGGCTACAGGCCTTGTTACATGAGGCTTTGCCGATGAGCGGTGGTCGCAAACGGTTGCGTGGGAAGATCCAGCGGAGAGTACGGATGCGGCAGTGTTTTCAGGGTTGCCCGGCGACCGGCAGGTGCTCGGGACGGGACCAGATCCACAGATTGCCCAGGCTCATGCCGGCGATGGCCAGGTAGATCGGCCAGCCATGTTCGAGCATCACCAGCATCAGGGTGGCGCAGAGCAACATGCTGACGGTGGCGCTGATCTTGGCCCGGCGGGCGATGATCTTGCCATTGCGCCAGTTGCTCAGGATCGGCCCGAACAGGCGGTGGTTTTCCAGCCAGGCACTCAGGCGCGGCGAGCTTCGGGTGGCGGCCCAGGCGGCCAGCAGGATGAACTCGGTGGTGGGCAGGCCGGGCACGACAATGGCGATCAGGCCGATGGCGAGGCTGACATAGGCGAGCACGCCGAACAGGATGCGCGCGAGTTTCGAGGACGAGGGTGTTTTGCTGGTCATGGCGTCGATTGTGGTGCGCTGGGCAAAATGGCTCAAGCCTTGGTGCAATGCCGTTCGTTCAAGGCGTGTGCCGCGGAGCGGATTCTCGTGGCGAGCGGGCGGGCCCGCTCGCCACGAGGTAGCGTCCACCGGGGACTTTCGCATCAGGCCAGTTCGGGCGCCGTGGCGTAGGCCTGTTCCAGCAGCACGGTGAAGCGTACGAAGGCATCGATGGCGCCTTTTTCCACCGCGGCTTCCTCTTCGGCGCTGAACTCCAGGCCGTCGAGGGTCTTGATGAAGCTCTTCCAGCCTTCGGCACGACCACCGGCCGGCTCGCCCAGGTGACGGGCACCGAAGGTTTCGCTCAGGCCCAGGCCAACGGCACGCTTGATCAGGAACGCCGCACCGAGCTTGGAACCCTCGGAGACAAAGATCCAGCCCAGCGCTTCGGCCTTGCTCGGGTTGTGCACCGCACCGGCGACCGGTGCCGGTACTTCGGTGTCCAGGTCGGCGAGGTCGGCCTTGGCCTGTTCGGCACGGCAGCGGGCCGGCAGGTCCGGGACAATGGCGATCAGTTCGGGATCGTTGTACAGGGCGACCAGTTCCGACTGGAACAGGTACTGGGCGACGACAAAACGGGCGAAGTTGGCCTGGGTTTCGAACGGCGCATGGGCCTTCACCAGATGATCGAGCCGGGTGTGCGGCTCGTTGGTGATCTGGTTCAGGCGTTGGGAGCGCAGGCTCGGGCGCTGGGTGTTGTCCTGGGAGGTCATTGCGAAGTCCTTGGGAATGAGAGGCGCTTTCAATTGCTACACAAATAGATAGACGAATCAGAAGACGCGCCACAGTAAAAAAACCTCACCCCGCCGTTGCATATCGCGGCGGGAGAGGTGTGCAGGGGGTCAGGTGCGCAAGGTCAGATGTCCCAGATCAGGTTGACCGAAAAGTTGCGCCCCGGAGCGGTCAGGCGGTCGAGGTTGGCCGGGCTGACGGCACCGGCTTCGCCGACACCGTCGTAGCCGCGCACGTCATCCCAGTTCCAGTATTTCTTGTCGGTCAGGTTGTACAGGCCGGCATTGACGGTCACATCGTCGGTCACCTTGTAGAAGCCGGTCAGGTCGAACACACCGTAGCCCGGGGTCTTGAACTGCTTGCTGCTGGTCAGGCCGTCCGGGGCGTTGAAGGTGGTGTCATCGACCCGATCCTTGCGCTTGACCAGGGTCCAGCTCAAGAGCGCGCCGTAGTTGTCCTGGTCGTAGCCGAGGCCGAAGACGCCGGTGAGCGGGTTGACGCTGTTGATCGGCTCGCCGGTGTCATCGTTGCGACCGTAGGTATAGGCCACCGAGCCCTGGGTGTAGAGCCCCTGGGGGGCACCGAAGTGGTCCAGGTCCAGGCGACCCTTGGCTTCCGCGCCCTTGATGGTGGCGTGCTTGATGTTGTTGGTCTGGAAGGTCAGCTCGCTGTAGCCCGGGGCGACGGCGTCTTCGTTGATGAAGTCGCGGTACTTGTTATAGAACACCGCCACATCGAAGGAGCCGGCGTCGAACTTGCCGCGCAGGCCGGTTTCGTAGCTCTTGCTCTTTTCCGGCTCCAGGTTCGGGTTGGGCTCGACGTTATAGCCGGAGGTGCTGTTCTGGAAGCGACCGTAAAGGGCCTTGGCCGATGGTGTGCGGAAACCTTCGGCGTATTGGCCGTACCAGGTGTACTGGTCGGTCAGGGCATAGGTCAGGCCGAACTTGGGCGACAGCCGATGCCAGGTCTTGTCGGAACCGTCGATGGTGCCGCCACCCGCGGCGTTGATGGTGTTGACGAATTCCTGGGTGATATGCGGCTTGAGCTGGGTGTAGTCGTAGCGCAGGCCGGGCAGGAAGGTCCATTTGTTCCAGCTGATCTGGTCCTGGGCGAACAGGCCGTAGCTGTCGATGGTCGGGTCCGGGAAGTCGCTGGATTTCACCAGCCGGTCCCTCGGGCTGTCGCCGCCGATCACCGTACAGCCCTGCGCCAGGCTGCTGAGCGCCAGGCAGGTGCCGCTACCGCTGCGCGAGCCGGTGACTTTCTGCTGCTTGATCGTGGTGCCATAAGTCAGCAGGTGGTCGGTTTCGCCGATATTGAAGGCCTTGTCCGCCTGGGCGTCGAGTACCCATTGCTGTTCCTGGTAGACCGTGTCGCGGCTGCGCATCACATGACGAACGAAGGGGAAGTAGTCTTCCAGGGTGCTTTCGTCGGTCTTGGCGGTCTGGTAGTTCAGGCTCAGCTTGACGTGATCGGCCACGGCGCTGTCCAGGCCGAAGCTGTCCTCGATACCGAAGCGCTCGCGGGTCACCGTGTCGTTGCCTGTGCGCGAGAGGTACATGCCGACCGGGACGCCATTGCCGAACGGTCCGCCCACGGCGCTGCGCTGGTTGGTGTCGATGTCGCTCTTGAAGCGTTCGTAGGTCAGGCCCAGGCGCGAGTCGTCGTTGTAGTTCCAGCCCAGCTTGGCCAGCACGTTGGTGGTCCGGGCGGTTTCCGGGTTGGCCTCGGTCCGCTTGAGCCCGGTGCCGCCGGTGTCGCCATAGGATTCGGTTTCGCGACCGTTGCGCTGGCTCAGGTGCAGCAAGCCGTCGAAGTCGCCGTTGCGACCGGCGACGGTGCCGGAGGTCAGCCAGCTGTTGTCGGCGGAACTGTAGCCGGTCTTCAGGCGCGCGCCGGTGTCCTGGCCGGGCTTGATGATGTCGTCCGGATCGAGGGTGTAGTAACTCACGGCGCCGCCGATGGCGTTGCTGCCGTAGAGAACGGAGGCCGGTCCGCGCAGGATCTCCACGCGCTTGATGATTTCCGGATCGACGTAGTTGCGCTGGGTCTGCGCGTAGGGACCGTTGAAGAAACTGTCGGGGATTTCGACGCCATCGACCTGGGTCAGAATGCGGTCGCCGTCGATGCCGCGGATGTTGTAGTTGCTGATGCCGCCGCCGCGCTGACCGGCACCGCCGACCGAGACGCCGGGCTCATAACGCACCAGTTCCTTGATGGTGTTGACGTTCTGCCGGTCGAGTTGCTGGCGGTCCTGTACGGTCACGGTGCTCGGCACCGAGGACACGTCCTGCTCCTGGCGGGTGGCACTGATGGTCACCTGCTGCAGGTTGAGGGTGCTGCCGCCGGCGCGTTTTTCCAGGACGATATTGTTGTCGCCCAGCTTGCGGTAACTCAGGTTGGTGCCGACCAGCAGGCGCTCCAGGGCTTTTTCCGGCGTCAGCGCACCGCGTACGCCCGGTGATGCCACGCCCTGGCCGAGTTCGGCCGGCAGGCCGACTTGCCAGCCGGTGACCGTGGTGAACGCATTCAGGGCCGACACCAGCGGTTGCTGGGCGATCGCGAAGTTGTAGTTGCCCAGACTGCGTGCCGGCTGTTCGGCGCTGGTCGCCGCGAGCACGGGAGTCGCCTGGGCACCGGCGAGCAACACAGCGACGGTGAGCAGGGACAGGGTGCACTGTTGCAGGCCGCTGCTGCGGGCCTTGGGCGTGAAACGTGTGGGCATCGATAGCGCTCCGGTGTACGAATCTTATAGTTGCAATGCGATTCTTTATGAGAATCACTTGCATTGGCTATAACGAGACGAATGGCCTATCGCTATCGAGTAAAAAAACTTTCAGCTAGTTGAGAATGACCAGCGCCGGGTATTCCGATACCCGCGCGGAGGTGATGTGGGCGAGGGAGCGGACCACGTCCAGAGGCTTGTCCAGGCGGTAGTTGCCGGTCACGGCGACCTGCGCCAACTGCTCGTTGTTGTTGACGATCCAGCCGGGGTAATAGCGCCGCAGTTCGGCCAGCACCTGGCTCATCGGGCAGTTCTCGAACACCAGGCGACCCTGGACCCAGGCCAGGTCCTTCTGTACGTCGAGCTTTTCCGGACGACCAAAGCCATGGGGACCGATCCGCACGCTGTTGCCGGCGGAGAGACGCAGGCGGGCGCTGTCGTCGCGGGTGCGCAGGTCGACATCACCACGTTCCACCTGGACCTGCGCTTCGCCATTGAGGTAACGCACGGCGAAGGCGGTATCGCGCACGCTGGCCTGGACCGGGCCGGCATCGACTTCCAGCGGGTGTTCGCGCTGGCCGGACACCTCGAAAAACGCTTCGCCCTTGTACAGCCGGGCCACATGCCTCTGCTCGGTGAAGGAACTGGAGAACGCCGAGTTGGTATTGAGCAGGACCTTGGAGCCATCTTCCAGCTGCAGGTGCTGGCGCTCACCGACCACGGTCAGGTGATCGGCCTGCAGGCGCAACGGCAGGTTGCCGTAGATGCCGATGGCGATCAGCAGCACGGCGGCGGTCGCCAGGGGTTTCCAGTGGGGGCGCAGGCGTCGTGGCAACGACGGCCGACGCCGGGCTTGCAGGGCCTGGGCGGCGGCGATCACCGGTTCGGCATTCCAGGCGCCGCTGGCGCGGGCGTAGGCCTGAGCGTGCGCCGGATCGGCGGCGAGCCAGGCATTGAATTCGACGCGCTGCTCGGCGCTCGGGCACTCCATCACGATCAGCCAGTCCAGTGCCTGATCCATGGCGTTGTCTTGCAACACCTGCCGAGCCGGCTCGGGGGAGTGCAGGTTGGGGCTGTCCGTCACGGGTGTTCCTCGGTAATCGCTGCCACGGTTCGATTCGATGATCCGCTGCTGTGCATGGACGGATCTTATAGGTCTGGTGCCAAGCTTAAGGGCGATCCAGGCGTTCGGCCACCCCGACACAGATGGCCATGATCAGCTTGAGTTCCTTCTGCACGGTGCTCAGGGACACGTCGAGCTGTTCGGCGATCTCCTGATAGCTGCAGCCGTGCAGGCGGCTGAGGATGAAGATCTGCTGCTGGCGGGCACTCAATTGACCAAGGCTCACACTCAGGCGCTCCAGCAGTTGTTCGGCATGGGTGGCATCTTCCGGGGTGCTCAGCGGCGCGGCGACATTCTCCACGACCTCCAGCGGCACGTCTTCCATCAGGGTACGGGACTGGATACGTCGTGCGCGCAGGTGGTCCAGCGCCAGGTTGCGGGCGGTCTGGAACACAAAGGGTTCGAGGTGATCGATGGGGCGTTCGCTCAACGCCCGGGTAACCCGCAGGTACGTCTCCTGCAACAGGTCTTCGGCGGTGCTGTGGTTGTGCACCATGCGTTGCAGCGTCCGCAGCAGCGAGACCCGCTGGGTAAGGAAGACCTGGTTGAACTGGGATTGCGTCACGACAGCACCGGAGCGATTACAAGCGAATGATAATGCTTATCATCTGTGTCGTTGGTCAAGTACTTATGTGCTGCCGGCCTGTTTGAGCGGGCCGCTGGTGTTTGCTCGGGACTGTCTTGATGCAATGAGCGCAGGAGACTGTGTCGGAATCCAGAAGTTCTTTTTTGTAGGCTTGCCGGTGTAAGCCTTTGCTTACACGTTGCGTAAGCGATCAAGGATGGAAGTAGGAATAGATCACCGCATGATTTTTGTATCTTGTTGAAATATATGTATTTTTGTATTTCTTGATGGGCCCGGATGGCAGATGCCTGCCGTTGGATCCACTTGCAGGCGATCTGAAAACCCTTAATATCAGCCCTGTGTCGACGGATAGACACGGTGATCAAGGAAGGTCGCTGGAAGGAACGTCGCAGGATGCGATTCATCAGGATGATGAAAGGGAAAAAAGGGATTAGGGAAAAAATGTGGGCGGGTCATACCGCCCCTTTTTTTTGCCTGCAGGAAAGTGAAACCTCCTGCCCGGAAACGTAAAAAGGCCCGCAAGGGGCCTTTTCAGGAACGCTCGGCAATCAGCGTTCGAGGTCTTTGATCTTGCCTTTGACGCCATCCCACTCTTCGGCATCCGGCAGCGATTCTTTCTTCTCGGTGATGTTGGGCCAGATTTCAGCCAGCTCGACGTTCAACTGAATGAACTCTTGCATGTCCTCCGGGACTTCATCCTCGGAGAAAATAGCCACAGCAGGGCATTCCGGCTCGCAAAGCGCGCAGTCGATGCACTCGTCCGGGTGAATCACCAGGAAGTTCGGGCCTTCGTAAAAGCAGTCCACCGGACAGACTTCTACGCAGTCGGTGTACTTGCACTTGATGCAGTTGTCGGTGACGACGAAGGTCATTTCTAATTTTCTCCTCAGGCGGCGGCAGCGAAACCCGGTCAAAATGGGTTCGCCAGGTTCGGGAGCGATAGTCTGCGAACCAGGCTAATAGCCCGCAGCATCCCAAACCGCGCGAGATTCTAGCAGCTTGCGGCCGTCTGCGTTAGATCCGTGTCTTCAATGTATAGAGCATTTCCAACGCGCGGCGTGGGGTCAGATTGTCCAGGTCGAGCTTGGCCAGTTCATCGAGCACGGGGTGCGGCAGGCTGGCGAACATGTCGCTCTGCATCGGTGCCGCCGGCTTGCCGGGCTTGGTCACGGGAATCTCGTGGGGCAGGCTGGTGGTTTCCAGGCGGCTCAGGTGTTCGCGGGCCCGGACGATCACATCGGACGGCACGCCGGCCAGTTGCGCCACCGCCAGGCCGTAGCTCTGGCTGGCCGGGCCGGGCAGCACGTGGTGCAGGAAGACGATGCGCTCATTGTGCTCGGTCGCGTTCAGGTGCACGTTGGCCACCAGCGGTTCGCTTTCCGGCAGCACCGTCAGTTCGAAATAGTGCGTGGCGAACAGCGTGTAGGCCCGCAGGTGCGCCAGGCGCTCGGCGGCGGCCCAGGCCAGGGACAGGCCGTCGAAGGTACTGGTGCCGCGCCCGACTTCGTCCATCAGCACCAGGCTTCGTTCGCTGGCGTTGTGCAGGATATTCGCGGTTTCGCTCATTTCCACCATGAAGGTCGAGCGGCCACCGGCCAGGTCGTCGCTGGAGCCGATCCGGGTGAAGATCCGGTCCACCAGTGACAGTTCGCAACTGGCCGCCGGCACGAAGCTGCCGATATGCGCCAGCAGCACGATCAATGCGGTCTGGCGCATGTAGGTGGATTTACCGCCCATGTTCGGACCGGTGATCACCAGCATGCGGGTGTTGTCGTCGAGGGCCAGGTCGTTGGCCACGAACGGCGTGGTCAGCACCTGCTCGACTACCGGGTGGCGCCCCTGGCTGATGCGCATGCACGGCTCGTCGACAAAGCGCGGGCAGTTCAGGTCCAGGTTCAGCGCGCGTTCGGCGAGGTTGCTCAGGACATCCAGCTCAGCCAGCGCCGCGGCGGTGTCCTGCAATGGCGGCAACTCGCCGATCAGGGTTTCGAGCAGGGCTTCGTAGAGCATCTTTTCCCGCGCCAGGGCCCGGCTCTTGGCCGACAGGGCCTTGTCTTCGAACTCCTTGAGTTCCGGGGTGATAAAGCGCTCGGCGCCCTTGAGGGTCTGGCGGCGGATATAGTCGGCCGGCGCCGACTCGGCCTGCTTGCTCGGCAACTCGATGAAATAGCCGTGGACACGGTTGTAGCCGACCTTGAGGTTGGCCAGGCCCGTGCGGGCTTTTTCCCGGGCTTCCAGGTCGATCAGGAACTGCCCGGCGTTTTCACTGAGGGACAGCAGTTCGTCCAGTTCGGTATCGTAGCCGGTCTTCAGGACCCCACCGTCGCGGATGATCGCCGGCGGGTTATCGATGATGGCGCGTTCCAGCAGGATCGCCAGTTCCGGGTAGGTGCGGGTGGTGGCGGCCAGTTGCCTGAGGTGCGGGGCGTCCAGTTCGAGCATCGCGTCCTGCAGTTGCGGCAGTGCGCCGAGGGCATCGCGCAGGCGCGCCAGGTCGCGAGGACGGGCATTGCGCAGGCCGATCCGGGCGAGGATGCGCTCGATATCGCCGATTTCCTTGAGCTGCGGTTGCAGCTTTTCAAAGCGGTAGCCTTCCAGCAGGCAAGTGATGGAGCTCTGGCGTGCCGTCAGGACCTTGAGGTCACGCAGCGGACGGTTCAGCCAGCGGGTCAGCAGACGGCTGCCCATGGCGGTCTGGCAGCGGTCGACCACCGATTGCAGGGTGTTGTCGCGACCGCCGGCGAGGTTGGTGTCCAGTTCCAGGTTGCGGCGGCTGGCGGCATCGAGCACCACGGTGTCGTCCAGGCGCTCATGGCGCAGGCTGCGCAAATGCGGCAGGGCGGTGCGCTGGGTTTCCTTGGCGTAGCTGAGCAGGCAGCCGGCGGCACCGATGGCCAGGGTCAGGGTTTCGCAACCGAAGCCTTTCAGGTCCTGCACGGAAAATTGCTGACAGAGACTTTTATGCGCGGAATCGCGCTCGAAATCCCACGGCGCGCGACGACGGGTGCCCCGGCGTTTTTCCGCCGGCAGTCCCTGCGGCCAGTCATCCGGAATCAGCAGTTCCACCGGGTTGATCCGCTCCAGTTCCGCCAGCAGGTTTTCCCAGCCCTTGATTTCCAGGACGCTGAAATTGCCACTGGTGATATCCAGCACCGCCAGGCCGAACAGACGCTCATCGCCCAGCAAGGCGGCGATCAGGTTGTCGCGGCGTTCATCGAGCAGGGCTTCGTCACTGACGGTACCGGGGGTGATGATCCGCACCACCTGGCGTTCCACCGGACCCTTGCTGGTGGCCGGGTCGCCGATCTGCTCGCAGATCACCACCGACTCGCCCAGCTTGACCAGCTTGACCAGATAACCCTCGAGCGAATGGTACGGAATCCCGCACATCGGAATCGCCTGCCCGGCCGACTGCCCGCGGGCCGTGAGGGTGATGTCCAGCAGCTTGGCGGCCTTCTTCGCGTCTTCATAGAAGATCTCGTAGAAGTCGCCCATGCGGTAGAACATCAACTGGTCGGGGTGCTGGTTCTTCAGGCGCCAGTATTGCTGCATCATCGGCGTGTGGCTGGACAGATCGGAAGTAGTTTTACTCATCGGATACTTAGGCGGATTCGTTTTGAGTGGGGGGCAAGGTCGGGCGTCTGGCCCGCTGCTTTACGATGGGCGCAAGGTTAACACGGGCGGTCCGGCGTCCGCAGGCATGGCCTTTTGACGTCGGTGCAAATTTTCATGCATGAAATATGCAAATCAGCATTTGCCATTCGCGAAAAGCCCAAGCAATATGCGCGTTATGCAAATACGCAACGTTTCTACCGTCCTCCGAGCATTGCTCGACCGTCACGGGATCTCCCCCACGGAGCTTCACCGTCGTACCGGCGTGCCCCAATCCACCCTGTCGCGCATCCTCAGCGGGAAGATCGTCGATCCTTCGGACAAGCACATCTCGAAGATCGCCGAGTATTTCCGTGTCAGCACCGACCAGTTGCGCGGACGTGCCGACATTGCCGGCACCAGGGATCAGGAGCCGGTCACGCTGCATTCGGAACTCAAGGATATAAGCCTGTGGGACGACGATACCCCCGTCGATGAAGACGAGGTTTCCGTTCCCTTTCTTCGCGAGGTTGAATTGGCTGCTGGATCAGGAAGATTCGTCATCGAGGAAAGCGAGAAGGCCAGCCTGCGCTTCGGCAAACGCAGCCTTCGCCATAACGGCGTGCAGTTCGACCAGGCCAAGTGCGTGACCGTGCGTGGCAACAGTATGTTGCCGGTGCTGCGCGACGGCGCCACGGTCGGGGTCAACGCCGGCAAGAGCGCCATCGGCGACATCGTCGACGGCGACCTCTATGCCATCAACCACAACGGTCAACTGCGGGTGAAACAACTCTATCGCCTGCCCAGCGGGATCCGCCTGCGCAGCTTCAATCGTGACGAGCATCCGGATGAGGACTACAGCTTCCAGGAAATCCAGGAAGAGCAGATCACCATCCTCGGTCATGTCTTCTGGTGGGGCATGTACGCCCGCTAATCCGTCCTGACTCGGAAAAAACCCACAGCGATGTGGGTTTTTTTTCGCCCCAAAAAAACCCGTAGCCCCTGACCGACATGGGTTTCATGCATGGGTGCAAATCTCGATGCATAAATAAATGCATTTGTGCATTGACTGTATATGCATACATGCATATTCTTTGTCTCAAGCCGGCCGGAAAGGTCGGCCACAGGCAGAAATGCCAGGGGCAACCCGAAGCTCTTTAGTGACACCGCTTCAAAGAACAGGCAGCGATGAACCGGCCTCAACGGTTCAGAGGGTTGGCAACTGACCCGGGTGTGCAGCGTAAAGCACCGTAAGCAGTTATCCGGCGGACAGGGTCGCGGTCGGAGGAACAATTCGAATCGATCCGTACCGCGCCAGTAGCGCCGAAGGATCAAGTGCCTTGCCGGAAATCCGCCTCGCCGAAAACGCGGGTCGGTTCAGGCCGGGGCATCAGGACCGCATTACTGAAAAGCCTGGGCGACCGGGCTTTTTGGAATGCCCACCGAACCTGGGCTTCCACGAGAATCCTTCATCTTGAAATCCAAGCGAAACCCCCACCGGCCAATGAATGGCCCCTTTTTATTGCAGGAGGCGTGACATGACGAACGAGCAACAAGCGTTGGCGGACATGCCTGTCTGGCTGGTCATCGTGCTGGCCGTGATCGGCGGCGTTTCCGGTGAAATGTGGCGTGCCGACAAGGAGGGCGCCCGTGGCTGGTCGCTGCTGCGCCGGCTGGCGCTGCGCTCCGGGGCCTGCATGGTCTGCGGGGTGTCGACCATCATGCTGCTGTACGCCGCCGGCGTGTCGATCTGGACCGCCGGCGCCTTTGGATGCCTGACCGCCATGGCCGGTGCGGATGTCGCCATCGGCCTTTACGAGCGCTGGGCGGCCAGGCGGCTGGGGGTGGGCGAGGTGCCTCCCCCGGAAACCAGGTCTGGACAGTAGTCCGGCAAATCCTTGAACAAGGAGGTCATCAACATCACCAACGGACTGGAGCCGTCGGGCCCGAGAGCAGGGCCCAGCCCGCATGGACGCGGGCTTTCTGGAGGCGAGTGATCGCCTGTCGAACCCGTCAATCGACGGGTTTTTTATTACCCGGTGCACCCCATGAAAATCACCCCGATCCTCAAGCAATTGCGCGATCAATGCCCCAGTCTTGCCTCATCTATCTCGACTGGCCTTGATCTCGATCTGTTGCAAGGCAACACCACGCTGCAAACCCCGGCGGCATTTGTCGCCGTGATCGCCGACCTGGCGAGCAAGGACGCCTCGCAGAACGTCACCCGCCAGGGCATCCGCGATCGCCTGGAACTGACCCTGGTGCTCGACGGCAGCAACGGCCAGGCCGCGTTCGACCAACTGCATACCTTGCGTGCCGAACTCTGGCGCGCGCTGGTGGGCTTCAAGCCCGACACCTTCTACACCCCTCTCGAATACGACGGCGGCGAACTGATTTCGATCAACGCCAGCCGCCTGCTCTATCGCCTGCATTTCTTCGCCGAGTTCCAGCTGGGGCGCAATCGCTCCAGCGACCCGGCGGAAACCTGGCACGAGCGTGAATTGGACGGCTTGCCGTCTTTTACCGGGGTGACGGTGCGGGTCGATGCCATCGACCCGGCCGACCCCAATCTGCACCGCCCAGGCCCCGACGGGCGTCTGGAGCTGACTTTTTCAGGAGACGTAAAGCAATGACCCAACGCATCACCGTAGTGCCGGCCGAAGGCCGCGCCGTGCCGGATCCGGAAGCCGGCGATCTGCTGCCGGCCGCCGGTCGCGAAGTGGCTGACAGCGCCTGGTGGCGCCGTCGTCAGGCCGATGGCGATATCACCCTCACCGCCGTGCAAGCGGCACAACCACAGGATGCCCAATAATGGCTATCGGATTCAGCAACATCCCCGCGGACCTGCGTGTTCCGCTGTTCTATGCCGAGATGGACAACTCGGCGGCCAATAGCGCGTCGTCGACCCTGCGTCGACTGATCGTCGCCCAGGTCAATGACAACGCCACCAGCGCGGAAATCGGCAGCCTGGTACTGGTCTCCAGCGTCGCCCTGGCGAAGAGCATCGGTGGCCAGGGCTCGATGCTCGCCGCGATGTACGACACCTGGCGCAAGACCGATCCGGTCGGCGAGATCTGGTGCCTGCCGCTGCGCAATAGCACCGGCGCGATTGCCAAGGCCGATCTGAAACTGACCGGCGCCGCCACCGAAAGCGGCGTGCTCAACCTGTATGTCGGTGGTGTACGGGTCCAGGCCGCCGTGGTCAACGGCGCGACCGCCGCCCAGGTGGCAACCACCCTGGCACTGCAAATCAACGCCGCCGCCGACCTACCAGTCAGTGCCGTGGCCACCGATGGCACCGTTACCCTGAGCTGCAAATGGACCGGTGACAGCGGCAACGACATCAGCCTGCAGTTCAACCGCCTGGGCAAGAGCAACGGCGAAGAAACCCCGGCCGGCCTGACCATCGTCACTGCCAGGATGGCGGGTGGCGCCGGTGTGCCGGATCAGGTCGCGGCGCTGGCGGCTCTGGGCGACGAACCGTTCGAGTTCATCTGCCAGCCATGGTCCGATGCGGCCAGCCTGAGTACCTGGCAAGCGGCGATGGACGACAATGTCGGTCGCTGGTCCTGGTCCAAGCAGCTGTTCGGCCACGTCTACACCGCCAAGCGCGGCACCATCGGCACCCTGGTGGCGGCCGGCCAGACCCGCAACGACCAGCACATGACCATCCAGGCCCTGGAGCCCGGCGTTCCGCAACCGTACTGGATCCAGGCCGCGGCCCTGGCCGCGCGCACCGCGGTGTTCATCTCCGCCGACGCCAGCCGTCCGACCCAGAGCGGCAGCCTGCCGGGTATCGATCCGGCTCCGGCCAGCGAGCGTTTCACCCTGACCGAGCGCCAGTCGCTGCTCAGCTACGGCATCGCCACCGCGTACTACGAAGGCGGCTACGTGCGCATCCAGCGTGCGATCACCACCTACCAGAAAAACGCGTACGGCCAGGCGGACAACTCCTACCTGGACAGCGAAACCATGCATCAGTCGGCCTTTATCGTCCGTCGTCTGCAAAGCGTGATCACCAGCAAGTACGGTCGCCACAAGCTCGCCAGCGATGGCACCCGCTTCGGCGCCGGGCAGCCGATCGTCACCCCGAGCACCATTCGCGGCGAGCTGATTGCCCAGTACGCCAAGCTCGAACTGGAAGGTCATGTGGAAAACGCCGAGCTGTTCGCCGAGCACCTGATCGTCGAGCGCGACAGCCAGGACCCGAGCCGGGTCAACGTGTTGTTCCCGCCTGACTACATCAACGGCCTGCGCGTGTTCGCGCTGCTCAACCAGTTCCGTCTGCAGTACGACGCGGTGGCTTGATTGCCACCCGATCATTCAGTGCAAAGGTGAAAACATGAAAGCGATTAAACAGTATCTCGGTGCCGGTCTCGTGTCGGCTGCGCTGCTGGCGACCGCTACCCCGGCGTTCGCCGCCAATCTGTTGGTCAATGGCAGCTTCGAGTCTCCAGGTTGCAGTTTCAACTGCATTCTGGATACCCCTGCCCAGGCCGACTTCATTTCGGGCTGGACGACTTTTCTCTCCGGCGTCGAATACTTCAGCGTACCGGCGACGGTCCCCGGCTCGGCTGCTGCCGACGGGGTGAACGCCGTGGACCTGGCGAACTACGTCTACACGAATGGCGGCGGCATCCAGCAGAATTTCAAGACTGCTGTCGGTCAACGTTATCGGCTGACCTTCAGCGCGGGCAATAGCGCCGCGAGCGGTCGTACCGGTACCGGCGTGATTCAGGTCAAGGTAGCGGGGCAGACGGTGAGTTTCGACACTCCCGTCGTAGCCACCCAGGCCGTGGCCTGGAAAACCATCACCTATGACTTCACCGCAACCACTCCCCAAACGACGTTGAGCTTTTTCAACGAAGAGAACCCTTACACGCACTACGCGCTCATCGACAACGTCATCGTCGAGGCCCTGTAAGTCGCGCTCACCGCTCTGATCCCCCCCTTGTCGATTTGCACGGCGAAGACAAGGGGCATCACTTTTTATTGCAAGGAGATACACCATGGGTCAACTGATTGCGGGCACCTGCTACGTCAAAGTGGACGGCGCTCAACTGACCATCAACGGCGGCTGCGAAGCGCCCCTGATGGCCGTCAAACGGGAAACGGTCGTGCCGGGTTTCTACAAGGAAACCGATATCACCCCGTCCTTCAAGGTCACTGCGCTGCATACCCCGGACTTCCCCCTCAAACAACTGATCGCCGGTTCCGACATGACCGTCACCTGCGAATTCAGCAACGGCAAGGTCTATGTGCTGGCCGGTGCCTACCTGGTCGAAGAGCCAGTCGCCAAGGGCGATGACGCGGCCATCGAACTGAAATTCGAAGGCATCAAGGGGACCTGGCAATGACCGATCCGGTGAAGTTGCAGGTGCCCATCGAGGCCCACGGCGAACCGCTGCTCGAACTCACCCTGCGCCGTCCGACGGTGCAGGAGGTGCGGGCGATCAAGGCGCTGCCGTACAAGATCGACAAGAGCGAAGAAGTCAGCCTCGACATGGATGTCGCGGCCAAGTACATCGCGGTCTGCGCCGGCATCCCGCCGTCGTCGGTCAACCAGCTGGACCTGTCCGACCTCAACACCCTGAGCTGGGCGGTGGCGGGTTTTTTCATGAGTGCGGCATCGCAGCCATCGGTGAGCTGATTGCGATTGCCTATGACTTGGCCTGGTTCTGGAAGGTTGACCCCGAACAGATGATGGCCAGGCCACTGGATGTGCTCCGGGAGTCCCTGGAGCACGCGCAACGGATCAATGCGATGCAGCAGGTGCAGTGATGGCCAAGAAAAAAGTAAGTGTCAGTGCCGAGGATCTGCAGTCCCTCGTGGTGGCTGCGAAGGCGGCTCTGGCCGCCCCCAAGGCCAGTGACGGGACCGCAAAGGTCGCCAATCTCAAGAAGAGCCTGGAAGACAGCGGCCTCGACAAGTTGAACCTGAAGGGTGGTGGCTTGCTGGCACCCTTTACCAACGGCCTCAAGGCCGCCATCAAGGAGCAGGACCGGCTGGCCAGGACGGCCAACGTTCGCAAGGCTCCGACACTCCCCAGGGCGGCGACGCTACCCAAGGCGCCGATAGCACCGAAGTTGCCTGCCGCTCCGAAGGCTCCCGCGGTCCCGAAAGCACCCGCGGTACCCAAAGTACCTCAGGTGGCGAATAAAGGACTGGGCGAAACCGCGCAGCATCTGGAGGCGCTCGGCAAGGCGCTGGACAAGATTTCACTGAAGATCGGGCAGGCGCTGTTGCCGGCCTTCGACAGTATCGTCACCGCGCTGATCCCCCTGGCGACGGCGTTCGGGCAATTCGTGGCGGACAATCCGGCGCTGGTGCAGGCACTGGCTGTCGGGGCCCTGGCGTTTACGGTGATGACCGGGGCGGCGATCGGCCTGGCGACGGTGATGGGGGTATTGACGTCGCCCATCGGCTTGGTCGCCGCGGCTGTCGCGTTGGCGGCGGCGGTTATCGTGCTGGCATGGAAGCCGCTCACCCGCTTTTTCAGTGGGGCCACGAGACAGATCACCCTCGCGGCGATCGCGACGGTGGACGCTTTCAAGGCGCTGCCGACGGCCATTGCGGCAGTCTGGGGCAAAGTGACCTCGACCTGGGACCAGGCCGTTTCCGCGGCCGGCAAGTTCCTGGGAGAGCTCAAGAGCGGGTTCATCGACGGCTGGAGTGAGCTCAGGAACACGCTTGCCAGCTGGTCGCCGATGGATGATCTGAAAAAGCTCTGGGGCGGGACTAAGGGGTTTTTCCAGGAGATCGGCAACGGTATCAGCGAGAGTCTCGGACAGTCCTGGAACAGCCTCAAGGAGACGTTCAGCTGGTCACCCCTGGAAACCCTCCAGACGCTCTGGACCGGTGTCATTACCTTCCTGGGCGGCCTGGGGAGTCAGCTGGTCGAGTTCGCGGCGCCTTTCGGCAACTTCATGAAGACGCTGTTCGACGTCGATCCCCTGGAGGCGTTGAGGACCAGGCTGGGGGCTATTCCCGAGTTCTTTTCCTCATTGCTGGAAAAACTGAAGCCGCTTATCCAGCCGATCAGGGAACTGATCAGCAGTGTCGTGGACAGCGTCAGCGGTTTTTTTGGCGGCAGCGACACGCCTGTGGTCAAGCCTGCGCTGGCGGGTGTCGGCGACGCGCAAGACAGCGCGCTGCTGGCCGGTGGGCTGGCTCGCAACTCGAACCTGCTCATCCAGCAGACCGCCGCCAACAACCGCACGCAGCTCGAAGGCGGCCTGACCGTCAGCTTCACCAATGCTCCAGCAGGCCTGCGGGTCGATCAACCGCAGACCAATCAACCGGGCCTGAGCCTGACGCCTCGCGTCGGCTATCGCTCACTTTCCTTCGGAGGTGCCTATGGCGAGCAACTGGCGTGATCGTTTGTTGCCGGCGTCGTTTCGCGGCGTACCTTTCTGGGTCGACCAGGCGAAAACCCCGGTCGGCCAGAAAGGCCAGTTGCATGAATACCCCCAGCGCGACCAGCCGTTCTTCGAGCGGCTCGGCCAGCAGGCGAAGATCCATGACCTGACGGCGTTTATCGTCGGTGCCGATTGCCTGGAGCAGCGTGACAACCTGCTCAAGGCGCTGGAGCAGGGCAGTGGCGAACTGGTCCACCCCTGGCTGGGGCGGATGCAGGTCAAGGTCGGCGAATGCGACATGACCCAGACCCGCCAGGATGGCGGGCTGGTGACCTTCAATCTGAAGTTCTACCCGGACGAGTTGCTGCAGTTCCCCAAGGCCGTCGTCGACACCAGGGAGCAACTGCAGGTGGCGTCGAGCAAGTTGCTCGACGCTTCGGTGGGGCGCTTCGATGAAGCGATGGCGCTGGTCAATCAGGCGCGGGTCAGCGTGGAGAATCTGCGCAAGGGAATCACCCTCGCGTATCACGTGATCGAGCAGGAGTTGCAGCCGCTGATCGAGACGTACGCGACGGTCTACGCCCTGGTCCGCACGGTCAAGGAATTCCCCCGGCAACTGAGTGCTGCGGTCAAGGGTGTGCTGGGCGAGTTCAAGGGCGTGGTGGGTGAAGTCCGCGGCCTGGTGGGCGACGTGCGGGGATTGAAGGACTTTGCCGTGCAGGGCTATCGCGGGATGCTGGCCGACCTTTCGAAACAGGTGGAAGAAGCCAAGTCCCTCGACACGTCGCAGCTGACCATCGGCAAGGACTCCGCTGCTGCCTCGCAGGCCACGGTGAACCTGATCCAGGATGCCATGCTGGTGCAGATCTCCCAACTGGTGTCGATGATCCCGGTGGCGACGCCGCCGGTGAAACTGGCGACGACCCCTTCGCTGGCCCAACAGGCCCAGCAGCCGGTGCAACGCGCCGATGTACCGGTGGTCGACGACGTACTGGCACTGCGCGACAGCCTCAATGAGGTGATCTGGCAGGCGGCGCTCAAGGCTGACTCGGTGCATTACCAGGCACTCAATAGCGTACGCCAGACACTGGTGCAGCATCTCAACGCGGTGGCGTCCACCGGGGTGCGGCTGATCGACCTGACACCCAAGAGCAACCTGCCGGCGCTGGTCGTGGCTTACCAGAACTTCGGTGATGCCACGCGGGTGGGGGAAGTAGTGCAACGCAACCGCATTTCGCATCCCGGGTTCATACCGCCAGTGCCGCTGCAGATATCCCGGGAGTAGGTCATGAACGACATCGACAATGCCGTCGTCCTGCTGGTCGACGGCCTGAGCTACGAGGGCTGGAAAGCCATCGAAATCAGCGCCGACCTGGAGCGTCAGTTCCGCACGTTCAAGCTGGGGATCACCTGGCAATGGCCGGGGCAGACCCTGGCCGTGCCGATCAAGGCCGGGGCCCGTTGTTCGGTGCTGATCGGCTGTGACCTGGTGCTCACCGGACATGTCTACCAGGCACCCATCAGCTATGACGGCCATCAGATCAGCCTGACCATCGAGGGCAGCTCGCTGACCCGCGACCTGGTGGACTGCGCGGCCATCAACCAGCCGAGCCAGTGGCGCCAGCAGGGCATGCTGAAGATCGTCGAGGCGCTCGCCAGACCCTACAAGGTCAACGTGCGCAGCGAGATCCCGGAGACCACCAAGTTGCAGACCCACAGCATCGTGCCGGGGGAAACGGTGTTCAAGTCCATCGACCGCCTGCTGACCTTGTACCGGGTGTTTTCCACCGATGATGCCGATGGCAACCTGGTGCTCGCCAAGCCGGGAAGTGGCGGCCGCGCCAGCGATGTGCTGGAGCTGGGCAAGAACATCCTCTCGGCCAATACCGCGCGGGATTACAGCGCGGTGTTTTCCGAGTACCGGGTGATCGGCCAGCACAAGGGCAGTGACCAGAAAAGCGGCAGCGCGGTCAGCGAGGTGTCCGGTGTGTCCAGCGAAGCCAATCCGCAGCGCAGGCGGGTCACGGTGATCAGCGAAAGCGTGCAGCTCACCCCGGAACTGGCCCAGCAAAGGGCCGACTGGGAGCGTGCGACCCGCACCGGCAAAGCCCTGGCCACCACTTACACCGTGCAGGGCTGGCGACAGTCCAACGGCGATCTGTGGCGACACAATCTGCTGGTGCGGGTGAAGGACCCGGTACTGGGCCTGGACCAGGACATGCTGATTTCCAAGGTCACCTATTCGTTGTCCGCGCAGGGCTCGATCACCACCCTGGATGTGGCGCCGCCGCAGGTCTTCGATGCCACGCCGGCCAAGGCCAAGTAAGCCTCTTTATTTCGAGGGGGCTGTTCCATCGTCTTCGCGGGCAAGCCCGCTCCCACAACCGTGGCGTCGCGCCGAGAGTTTGCGGCGAGGCACGGACTCCGTGGGAACCGGCTTGCCGGTGAAAGCGTCCTCCCTGACCTACCGCTCGCCCAAGGAACCCACCATGAGCCTACTGACACGCCTGCTGGCGCGCGGCACCGTCGTGCTCGCCAGCTCGGCCAATAAACTGCAATCGCTGCAAATGCGCCTGACCGCCGGCGAAGTGAACGACGACATGGAGCACTTCGAACCCTACGGTTTCACCAGCAATCCGCTGGCCGGCGCCGAAGGCATCGCGACCTTTCTTGGCGGCGATCGCTCCCATGGCATCGTGCTGGTGGTCGCCGACCGCCGCTACCGCCTGCAGAACCTCGCCCCCGGCGAAATCGCCCTGTACACCGACGAAGGCGACCGGATCCATTTCAGGCGCGGCCGGATCATCGATATCGATACCGGCACCCTGAACATCCGCGCCAGCACCGCCATCAACCTCGACAGCCCGACCCTGACCCAGACCGGCAAGATCGTCTCCCAGGGCGACCAGGTCGCCGGCGGTATCAGCCAGATGCAGCATGTGCACGGCGGCATCCAGCCGGGCAACGGCCAGACCGGCGTACCGGCGGGAGGTGCCTGATGTTTGTCTCCGGCACTCTCAAGGCGGCGCTGACCCGCTCGGTGTTGATCAGCCTCTTCACCTGGCGTCGCGCCAACTCCGACGACCCCCTCGACGACGATGAGCGTTTCGGCTGGTGGGGCGACAGTTTTCCCGCGGTGACCGACGACCGCATCGGCTCGCGGCTGTGGCTGTTGCGGCGGGTCAAGCTGACCGCGCAGACCCAGCTCGACGCCGAATTCTATGCCCGTGAAGCCCTGCAATGGCTGATCGACGACGGTCATTGCAGCGCCATCGAAATTCAAACCGAACGGCTCGACGCCCAGCGACTGAACCTGCGAACGGTTCTGACCCTGGCCGGCGGCGAGCGCCTGGATATCAACCCGAACAACAGTTGGCAGGTGACTTATGCCGTTTGAAACCCCTTCGCTGCCGGTGCTGATCAACCGCACCCAAAGCGACCTGGCCAGCGATTCGCTGCGCCAGTCCGATGCCCAGGTCCTGGCCCGCACCCTCAGCGGCGCGGCCTTTGGCCTGTACGGTTACCTCGACTGGATCGCCGAGCAGATCCTGCCCGACACCGCCGATGAAACCACCCTGGAACGCATCGCCGCCCTGCGCCTGCATCAACCGCGCAAGGCCGCCCAGGCTGCCAGCGGCAGTGTCAGCTTCACCGCTGCCGCCGGCGCCGTGCTGGATGCCGACACCCTGCTGCAGACCAGCGATGGCCGCAGCTACAAGGTGACCCTCGGCGGTACCACCAGCAGCGGCACCAACACCACGCAGATCCAGGCGCTGGATGCCGGCAGCCTGGGCAATGCCGACGCCGGCCTGACCCTGTTCCCGGTGCAGCCGGTGCAAGGTGTCGGCAACACCTTCACGGTACTGGCTCCGGGCCTGACCGGCGGGGTCGCGCAGGAAAGCCTCGAGTCCCTGCGGGCGCGGGTCATTCGCTCGTACCGCGTCACGCCCCATGGTGGTTCGGCGGCCGACTACGAGACCTGGGCCCTGGAGTGCCAGGGCATTACCCGGGCCTGGTGCCGTGGCAACTACCTCGGACCGGGGACCGTCGGCTTGTTTGTCATGCGTGACGACGACCCCGTGCCGCTGCCGGATGCCGGGCAACTGGCGCTGGTCCAGGCCTATATCGAGCCGTTGCGGCCGGTGACGGCGGAGCTGCATGTGCTGGCGCCGGTGCTGGTGCCGGTCACCTACACCCTGCGCCTGGTGCCGGATACCAGCGCCACCCGCGCCGCGGTCGAAGCGCAACTGCGCGACCTGCATGACCGTGAAGGCGGCCTCGGGGAAACCCTGTTGCTGACCCATATCGCCGAATCCATCAGCAGCGCCAGTGGCGAGAACGATCACCTGCTGGTCACGCCGTCCGCCGATGTGCCAGCAGCCACCAACCAGTTGCTGACCTTCGGAGGCTGCGTATGGCTGGAGTAAGAACCGCCGCGCAATACCAGGAGCAACTGCGCAGCCTGCTGCCGGCCGGTCCCGCCTGGGACCCGGAACAGGTGCCGGAGATCCAGCAGGTACTGCTGGGCATTGCCCAGGAACTGGCCCGGGTCGATGCCCGGGCGGTCGACCTGATCAACGAAGTGGACCCGGTGACCGTCAGCGAACTGGTGCCGGACTGGGAGCGGGTGATGAACCTGCCCGACCCGTGCCTGGGCCCCAAGCCGCTGTTCGACGACCGCCGCCTGGCGGTGCGTCGGCGGCTGCTGGCGGTGGGTGACCAGAGCATCGGCTACTTCATCGACATCGCCCGCAGCCAGGGCTACCCGAATGCCAGCGTCACCGAACTGCAGACCCCGCGCATGGGCCGGGCACGGTTCGGCAAGGCGCGCTTCGGCACCTGGAGGGCGCAGTTCATGTGGACGCTCAACACCGGCGGCCGCTTGCTCATGGGCCGTCGTTTCGGCGCCAGCTACTGGGGCGAGCGCTTCGGCGCCAACCCCGGCAGCGCCCTGGAATGCCTGATACATCGCACTGCTCCGGCGCACACGCTGGTGCACATAAATTACGACTAGAGGATAGACGCGTGGATTACCCAAAAAGCGTACCCAGCGTTGGGCTGGTAAATGGCAAGTTCGTCGACGAGAACCCGGTGAACGGTTCGCCGGGATCGTTGATTCCGGCGGTATGGGGCAACGCGGTCACCGAGGAACTGCTCAATGTGGTCCAGGCCGGTGGCCTGCAGCCTTCGGAAACGGCCCGCGATCAGTTGCTGACGGCGATCCGCACGATCATCCAGAGTTCATTGCCGGTGGAGCAGGTGCGTACGACGCTGGCGGCATACGGGATTACCGATGCCTACACCAAGGCCGAGATCGAGGAAAAGCTGAAAAACACTTCTGCCTTGCCGGTGGGGGTGATGGTGCCGTTTCCGAAAGGGACCGTGCCGCCAGGGTATCTGGAGGTGGACGGCAGTGTGCAGAGCGCCGCTACTTATCCTGATCTGTATGCGTACCTGGGGACGACCTTCAACACGGGGAGCGAGCCCGCGGGCTTCTTCCGGTTGCCGGAGTCGCGGGGGGAGTTTCTGCGTGGGTGGGATCATGGGCGGGGGGTGGATGTCGGTAGGGTAATTGGTAGCTATCAAGCAGACGACTTCAAGTCTCATAACCACAAGCTGACTTTTGGGGCGAACGTAGGGGGCGGCGGCAACATTTCGGGTGGTACAGGGTTTGGTAGCTTCAGCACTGCCGCTATAGAGGCTAGCGGCGGTAGTGAAACACGACCACGCAACTGGTCCGTGATGTGGTGCATCAAGGCCTGGAATGCGCCGACCAATCAGGGAAATATTGATGTCGCTGCATTGGCAGCCCAAGTTCAGAGCGTGCAGAAAGTCGCTGTCGTTGGTTCACATAGGGGGCTCACTGTATCCGCCTCCGGGTTGAACTCGCTGGTAACGGTTACTGCGGACCAGTTGGTCGTAGGTAATGAGGTTTCTTTCAAGAACCTGTCGGGCTTGAGCCTGAGTATCAACTCATCTACTGTCGGTGCTAATGGCTTGGACTCTGGTGTTTTGGGGGCCTCGACCTGGTATAGCGTTTGGGTTATCTGGAATGGTGTGACACCTTCAGGGCTTCTTTCATTAAGTTCTGTAACACCCACACTACCTGCTGGGTACACACACAAGGCATTGGTAGGTTGGATATTTACTGACGCAACTGCCAATAAATATCCATTGGGCTTCATTCAGAAAGGCCGAAAAGCCAAATGGGTTATTACAGCGGGTTCTAATCTTTCTACGTTACGAATCCCCGTGTCTGGTGTCGCAGGTACCTGGAATGCGACGGCTCCCACTTGGGCGGCCGTATCACTCGCTAACCATGTCCCTCCCACAGCGGTGTCCGTATCATTGTCGGCTATTGCCAGCTACAACGGTGGCGCGCAGTCGAATGTTTATGTGGCGCCAAGTTCAAGCTACCTGGGCTCACGAACTAACTCAGTACCGCCTTTGTCCACGACGTTAGCTGGGGGGACAGGTTCTGCCCTGGATGTTGTTTCAGGTGATTTCATACTTGAAAGTATGAGTATTTATGTCGTTTCGCAAACTGCTGCCGGTGCGGTGGCGGTGCTGGGTTGGGAGAATAATCTATGACTGGTTACGCTGTAAGAAATGATGGGCAAGGGTGGAGGGAGGTTGACAGCCTGAATGATGTGGAGCCAGATGAACGATTCACAACCGATACTCCTCCTGAGCCAATTGCATTGCCACCCGTTCTGACTGATCTTGTTAAACTGGCTAAGGGGAAACGGGAGCAACTACTTTTTGCTGCTGGCAATTCTATGGGGCCGTTGCAGGATGCAGTGGATTTGAATGAGGCGACTGTAGATGAGGTCGATAGGTTAAGGGGGTGGAAGCAGTATCGAATTGCCCTGAATCGCATCGAGCAACAGCCCGATTTTCCAACCGGTATTGTTTGGCCAGTATCGCCAGAGTAAATCGTTTGGAATGACCATGCCCGCCATGTGCGGGTATTCTTTTCCCCGGAGAAAAGTATGTCCATTGTCTTTCCGAAGAGAACTTTGACACTTGCGAGCGTTGAGCAGGCTCGGCGCGGTTTTACCTTTTCTTCATTCGCGGCAAACGATGCACACGCAGGCGACACTTCGATGGTGTTGCCTTTTCTGTGTCCTGATGCTCGGGAGAGAAAATACACCTTGGGTCTTGGGGCATTCAAGTCAGGAATTTCAGGGCAGAGATGCCCGAAACAACGCACTTTATCTTTTAAATGGAGGGTGCATATCAATGATGGTTAAAGGATGTATGAATGGATTATCCAAAAAGTGTGCCCGGTGTCGGGCTGTCGAATGGCAAGTTTGTCGACGATAACCCGATTACCGGTGCTCCAGGATCGCTGATTCCGGCGAGCTGGGGCAATCTAGTCACGGACGAGTTGTTGAATATTGTCCAGGCCGGTGGGCTTGAGCCATCCGAAGTGGCCCATGATCAGTTGCTGATCGCCATCCGGACGATTATTCAAACTTCGCTGCCGCCAGAGAAAGTCCGGACTACGCTGGCCGAGTATGGAATTACCAACGCCTACACGAAGGATGAGGTCGAGGCGCTGCTGAAAAAGGCCTCGTCGCTGCCGGTCGGTTCAATGGTGCCGTTTCCAAAGGGGACTGTACCGCCGGGGTTTCTCGAGGCCGATCACAGCGTTCAAAGCATTGCGGCTTACCCCGATCTTTATGCTTATCTGGGGACCACATTCAACGATGGGACGGAAGCTGCTGGGTTTTTCCGGTTGCCGGAGTCGCGTGGTGAGTTTCTGCGTGGCTGGGATCATGGACGGGGGGCAGATGTTGGACGGACAGTTGGTAGCTACCAAGCCGATGAACTGAAAAGTCACACACATACAATCAAGACAAAAGCACAGCTTATGCCTCAGTCGGGCTCAGCTAATAACTGCTGGACTTATGAAGTCGACGGTCTGACAGGTGCAACGGGAGGCAACGAAACGCGTCCTCGAAATCTAGCAGTGATGTGGTGCATCAAAGCCTGGAGCGCGCCGATCAATCAGGGGAATATCGACATTTCGGCACTAGCACAACTAGTGGCTCCTGCCACCGAAGCTCGTCCAGGAACAGCGAAGATTGCAACTCAGGAGCAGGTTGTCGCCGGCGTGGATAACGAGTCGTTTGTTACCTCAAAAAAACTCCGATTTGGTTTCGCGATGAGCCTTGCCCCGAGTGGTTTTGTGGCTTTTCCATCCTGGTTGGGTGGCTTGGTTATTCAATGGGGTACAACCAACTCCACTAGCGTGACGTTCCCCTTGCAGTTTCCGACGAACCTTCACTACCTGTCGCTGGTCGCTTCCAACTTCGACAGTACCTCGGCATTTGCGGGCCAATATCAATCATATCGATCCTCTTCGACGACCGGGTTTACCGCAGCGGCTGTGTTGGCTGCTCCTGGCTCGATGAAATGGCTCGCTATCGGAAACTGAACCAAGGAGTAATCATGATCTACGCAAAATGGATTGAGGCTGACGCTCGATTTGCTTTCTCGCTCGTTGACAATGGTGGACAGCAGATCACGGAGGGCATGCGCGATACCCTGCTTTCCGATGAGTCTGCCGGCAAGGTAATTGTGCCAGATGCAAACGGACTGCCTATTGCCACGATCCCAAGCCTGACGGCAGAGCAATCTGCTGCCCTGGAACGGGCATGGCGGGATGGTGCTCTGTCGGGAGTTATGGGGATTCGCGATCGGCACCGTGATCAAAAGGAAATCAACGTGCCTACCACGCTTTCAGATGAGCAATTCAAGGAACTGCTGGTTTACATGCAAGCGCTGCGCGATTGGCCTCAGTCAGCCGATTTTCCGGTATCCGGTGACCGTCCTGCTGCGCCTGTATGGCTTGCCTCATTGAGCTGGCAGGCCTAGTTGCAGGCAGCGACTGCGCTTACTGTTTGGGCAAAACCCAGACCTCACCCGCCTCCATAGAGCGGTTTTTTGGGCCCGGAGAAAGCCATGCCTGTTACTGAGCAGCAATTGCTGCAAATCATGCCCAACGCCGGCCCCAAAGCCGGCGTTTTTGTACCTGCTCTCAACACCGCCATGTCCCGCCACAGTATCAACACCCCCAAGCGCATTGCCGCCTTCCTGGCCCAGATCGGCCATGAGTCCGCGCAACTGCGCTATGTGCGGGAACTGGGCAGTGACCGGTACCTGAGCAAGTACGATACGGGTGCCCTGGCGATCCGCCTGGGCAATACCCCGGACGCCGACGGCGATGGCCAGCGCTATCGCGGTCGGGGGCTGATCCAGATCACCGGGCGCAGCAACTACCGTCAATGCAGCCTCGCGCTGTTCGGCGACGAGCGTCTGCTGCAACAGCCGGAACTGCTGGAACAGCCACAATGGGCCGCCGAGTCGGCGGCCTGGTTCTGGGAGCAGCAAGGGTTGAACGCGTTGGCCGATGCCGACCAGTTCAACAGCATCACCCGCAAGATCAACGGCGGCCTCAACGGCCTCGAGGATCGATTGCAACTCTGGGCACGGGCGAGGGCGGTGCTATGCGCCTCCTCGACCTGACCCCGGCGCCTTACCGCCTGTTCGCTGTCGTCGTGCTGCTGGCCATTCTGGCCGGTGGTTCGGCGGCACTGGCCTGGCGGGTTCAGGACTGGCGTTATGGCCTGCAACTGGAGCATCAAGCCAGGCTGCAGGCCGATACGCTCAAGCAGATTTCCCTGGCCGCGGCGACGCAACAGCGTGCCGAGCAGGACAAGCGCCTGGCCCTGGAGCAACGACTCCAGGCCAGCGACCAGACTCATTCGAAGGAACTGAGCGATGTACAACAGGATCAGGCTCGCCTGCGTGATCGGATTGCCACTGCTGATCTGCGGCTGTCAGTCCTCCTCGACAGCGGCGATCCCGCCAGTGGCCGTGCAGTGCCAGCCACCACCGCCACCGGCGGCGTGGTTCATGCAGCCCCACGCGCCCGACTTGACCCGGCGCATGCTCAACGAATTATCGCCATCACCGACGACGGCGACCGCGCCATGATTGCCTTGCAGGCCTGTCAGGCGTATGCCGGAGCGGTGTCGCGCTGACATCCGGACGCAAGTCGCGGCTTGAAAGTCCGATGCGCTCCTGTAGGGTATTCACTTTGCCCAGGCGGCCCAGGTGTTCGAAACCTGCGGGAGCCGGCTGACTGGCGATGACGGCGGTGAATTCACCCTCGCTATCGCTGGCAAGCCAGCTCCCACAATGACCCGGTCGAATCTGTGGGAGTGGGCTTGCCCACGAAAGGGGCCTCAAGGTCGCCTGAAGCTTCGCTGGCAAGCCGGCTCCCACAATGACCCGGTCGAATCTGTAGGAGTGGGCTTGCCCGCGAAAGGGCCCTCAAGGTCGCCTGAAGCTTCGCTGGCAAGCCAGCTCCCACAATGACCCGGTCGAATCTGTGGGAGTGGGCTTGCCCACGAAAGGGCCCTCAAGGCCGCCTGAAGCTTCGCTGGCAAGCCTGCTCCCACGCCGTGAAAAGGAGAGAGCAACGTGGACGATATCACCCGGCTTGCCGCCGAACTCGGCAAGCGCTTGCAAAACCTCAAGGCCCAGGTCACTACCGCCGAGTCCTGCACCGGCGGCGGCATAGCCGAGGCCATCACGCGGATTCCCGGCAGTTCGGCCTGGTTCGAGGCGGGCTACGTGACCTATTCCAATCGGCAGAAGACCTTGCAGTTGCAGGTCCCCGAGGCCTTGTTCGGCCAGGTCGGCGCCGTCAGCCGGGAAGTGGTCGAAGCCATGGTCCGTGGCGCCCAGGCCCATAGTGACGCGCGGTTTGCCGTGGCGGTCAGCGGCGTGGCCGGGCCGGACGGCGGCTCGCCGGAAAAACCGGTGGGCACCGTGTGGCTCGCCTGGGGTGTGGGCGACCAGGTCGATACCGAGCGCCGGCAGTTCCCCGGCAACCGCGACGCGGTCCGCCGACAGACGGTGCAGGCCGCGCTGGAAGGGCTGTTGCGACGGGCGGAAGCAGAAATCGCAAATCAGGGGTAGGCGATCCGCCAACGCTGTGGAATAATACTGGCTACTTATACAGGTGTTGGCCGTCAGGCCTTATTGATTACGTGAGGACTTTAATGGACGACAACAAGAAGAAAGCCTTGGCTGCGGCCTTGGGTCAGATCGAACGTCAATTCGGCAAGGGTGCCGTGATGCGTATGGGCGATCATGACCGTCAGGCGATCCCTTCGATCTCCACCGGTTCCCTGGGCCTGGACATCGCCCTCGGCATCGGCGGCCTGCCAAAGGGCCGTATCGTGGAAATCTACGGTCCGGAATCCTCGGGTAAGACCACCCTGACGCTTTCCGTCATCGCCCAGGCGCAGAAAGCCGGTGCGACCTGTGCCTTCGTCGACGCCGAACACGCCCTGGACCCGGAATACGCCGGCAAGCTGGGCGTCAATGTCGACGATCTGCTGGTTTCCCAGCCGGACACCGGCGAGCAGGCCCTGGAAATCACCGACATGCTGGTGCGCTCCAACGCGGTTGACGTGATCATCGTCGACTCCGTGGCCGCCCTGGTGCCAAAAGCGGAAATCGAAGGTGAAATGGGCGACATGCACGTCGGCCTGCAAGCCCGCCTGATGTCCCAGGCACTGCGCAAGATCACCGGTAACATCAAGAACGCCAACTGCCTGGTGATCTTCATCAACCAGATCCGCATGAAGATCGGCGTGATGTTCGGCAGCCCGGAAACCACCACCGGTGGTAACGCGCTGAAGTTCTACGCTTCGGTTCGCCTGGACATCCGTCGTACCGGCGCGGTGAAGGAAGGCGACGAAGTGGTGGGCAGCGAAACCCGCGTCAAGGTCGTCAAGAACAAGGTGGCTTCGCCGTTCCGTCAGGCCGAGTTCCAGATCCTTTACGGCAAGGGCATCTACCTCAATGGCGAGATGATCGACCTGGGCGTGCTGCACGGCTTTGTCGAGAAGTCCGGTGCCTGGTACAGCTACAACGGCAGCAAGATCGGTCAGGGCAAGGCCAACTCGGCCAAGTTCCTGGCGGACAACCCGGAAATCGCCGCTACCCTCGAGAAGCAACTGCGTGACAAGTTGCTGACTCCAGGTGTTGATACCAAGGCCAACTCCGGTGCTGCTGTCGTCGAAACCGAAGACGACCTGGCCGACGCTGACCTCTGAGTGAAGCGATGACCGCCGTACTGGATACCCCGGTCGCCGTACGGCGCACTGCCATGGACCTGCTCGCGCGACGCGAGCATGGTCGAGTCGAGCTGACGCGCAAATTGCGTCAGCGCGGCGCTTCTCCCGAAATGATCGACACCGAACTCGACCGCCTGACGGAAGAGGGGCTGCTGTCCGAATCTCGTTACCTCGAAAGCTTCGTTTCCTACCGTGCCCGTTCCGGCTATGGGCCTCTGCGTATTCGCGAGGAACTGAGCCAGCGTGGTCTTCAGCGTGCCGATATCGAACAGGCCCTGCGTGAAAGCGGTCTGGACTGGCAGGCGCAGTTGGAAGACACCTGGAGGCGCAAGTTTGCCGGACAACTGCCGGTGGACGCCCGTGAACGTGCTCGGCAAGGGCGCTTCCTGAGTTATCGGGGGTATTCCATGGAAATGATCGGCCGCCTGTTCAGCGGCCGAGGCATGGACGACTGATCAGGTTGCCTTGATCGGCTCCCTGGCTCGCTGTTGCTCGGGGAGCCAGGCCTTGCCCCAGTTCTCCGGCAGGTTGATGAAGTCCACCAGTTCGCGCAAGCGTCCCTGATCCCGCGCGGTAAAGTGAAACGCCAGCCGCGACAGGTGGCTGAATTGCGGCTCGTCGTGCTCCTGGCCGCTGTAGGCATGCTGATGAAAACCGCCACTGACGCACAGGTCGGTGAACTGTTCGTCCAATTGCGCCAGCGCCTGCTCGTTGAGCGGATGGTTCATGCGGATCACGAACTGGTTCTTCAGCCAGCGACTTGAATGGAAATTGCTGTAGAACTGGTTGATTTCCGCTACCGCTTCATCGGCGCTGTACACCAGTCGGGCCAGCTTCAGGTCCTTCGGCAGGATGTAGTGATTGGCTTCCAGTTGCGTGCGGATGAAGTCGATGGCGCCTTGCCAGAAGCTGCCGCCCGGCGTATCCAGCAACACCACCGGCACCAGTGGGCTTTTACCGGTCTGGATCAGGGTCAGTACTTCCAGCGCTTCATCGAGGGTGCCGAAACCACCCGGGCACAGCACCAGCGCGTCGGCTTCCTTGACGAAGAACAGCTTGCGGGTGAAGAAGAAGTGGAAGGACAGCAGGTTGACGGTGCCGTCGACCGTCGGATTGGCATGCTGCTCGAAGGGCAGGGTGATATTGAACCCCAGGCTGTGTTCCAGCCCGGCGCCGGCATGGGCGGCGGCCATGATGCCACCGCCGGCACCGGTAATGACCATCAGGTCGGAGTGGGCGAGAGCGGCTCCCAGTTCCTTGGCCTGGGCATACAGCGGGTGTTCGATGGGTGTGCGGGCAGAGCCGAACACAGTGACCTTGCGGCGGCCCTTGAACTGATCCAGCACCCGGAAAGCATGTTCCAGTTCGCGCAGGGCCTGCAGGACGATCTTGGCGTTCCAGCGATTGCGGTCATCCTGGGCCATGCGCAGGACGGTCAGCATCATGTCGCGATAAAGCGGGAGGTTCGGGCTGTCGGGGGCAACCCGCTTGAGTTGTTCTTCGACCTTGCTGGTCAGGTCGACACCATTGCTCTGGAAATGACGGGACAGGAAGTCATCCGGTTCGTAAGGCATTCAGCTTCTCCTTCATATACAGAACTTCTGGCGCGGTCGAAATATTCACCGGCGCCGCGACACTGCATGTGTCGCTGTATAGCCAGCTTGATGGCTTTGCATGACAACTGGCGAATTGATCATGGGCCTATAAAGTCTTGTCTGGCAACAGCTTGTTGCATCGTCGCGGCCGACTTGCACCGCTCGTCAGAAGCTGTGCCCGCGCCTTCCGGCTCTGATTTACTTAAACACAAACCGGCCAGAAGCGCTTCACGGGCGTGACGGGTCCAGGCCGGCGTTTTCTGGTAGTGGGATCGACACCGGGACGGCAGGGAGGCGGGTGATGGCGAGGATGACGTTGGAAGTCGATAGCGAGCTCTACCACTTGTTGCAGATGGCCGCGCGGGCCAACCATCTCACTCTGGAGGACGAATGTCGCCGGCGACTGGAGGGTGGGGAGCGGCGCTCGCGTTACATGCAAGCGCTGGTCGCGGAACTGCGCGCCGATGATGAGCAACGGCGCCAGGCGCGGCAGTGATCATTTTTTCTTTGGCGGTGTTGCTTTCGGGCAATCGCTTTCCACGAAGTGGGCGGAAGCGACGGGGCGGTTGCTCTTGTTCTCGGTGAACTCGTAGCGCATCACCGCGCCCTGGGCCATCAGCTTGCGATAGTTGGCGTTGCGGCAGACGCTGGCGCCCAGTTGCAGGTAGACCGCCTTGGGGTTGGCCCGCATGCCTTCGGCATAGTCGGGCTGCACGCTGAGGTGGTCGATCAACTGGTTGCCTTCCACCGTATAGGCGACTTCCAGGATGTTATCGTTGAGTTCGCGAGGCAGGGTTTCGTTGCTCTTCTGCGCGACGTCCTTCAGCATTTTGTTCAGTTCGAAATCCTTCAGCGAGGCCGCCTGGGCACTGAAGGGCAACGCCAGCAAAAGGGCGATGGACGGTACGGTAAGGCGCAGCATGAAACTCTCCTGATTCGGTAACTGGTGCTTCGACCCGTTACCGGGCTGTGCGTTCAGTGGTGGCGAAGTATAGAGGGCGGTTGTAGGCCCTACTAGGCCGGTGCTGAAGGAAATCTCGACAGTCCGCTGGGCAAACGCTGCGGTTGCCTCTGTTAGACTTCGCGCACTTTTTATCGGCGTGAGTCGTATTGTTCGTGTTCAACCCTTCTTTTTGCCGGCGTCGCAGCTTATGAGCCACGCTGTTTCCCGCCTGCGCACCCAGCGCCTGGCCCGTGCGAAAGCGCCGTTCACCGCCCGGGGCTCAAGGGCCGAGCGTTGCGAGGGCTGCCGGGTCATTCCGCAGTATTGCCTGTGCGACTGGCGTCCTCGTGTCGCGGCGCGCTCGGCGATCTGCCTGCTGATGCACGATGTCGAACCGATGAAACCGAGCAATACCGGTTGGCTGATCGCTGATGTGATCGCCGACACCACGGCCTTCAGCTGGTCGCGTACCGAGGTCGACCCACAACTGCTGGCGCTGCTGGCCGATCCGCAATGGCAACCGTTTATCGTCTTCCCGGGAGAGTTCGTGGCACCGGAGCGGGTGGTTACCGAGGTGCAGCCGATGGCGGGCAAGCGCCCTTTGTTCATTCTGCTGGATGCGACCTGGACGGAAGCGCGCAAGATGTTTCGCAAGAGCCCCTATCTGGAGGGCTTCCCGGTGCTGAGCCTGGAGTCGGAGCAGTTGTCGCGCTACAAGTTGCGCCGCTCCAAGCGTGATGATCATTTCTGTACGGCGGAGGTCGGCGCCTTGTGCCTGGAACTGGCGGGCGACACTCGCGCCGGTGAAGCGGTGAGCGCCCTGCTGGAAGTCTTCACCACTCACTATCTGGGCGCCAAGTTCCAGTTGCCGCTGGATTTCGACGACGAGGCCCACTGTCAGCTCAGGCCTTTTCTCCAGGCGCCGTAGCGCTTGTTTTCGGCCAGAGCTGGGCGACCAGCATGCCGGCGAGCATCAGCGCGCAGCCCAGATAGCCGCGCAGTTGCAGGGATTCGTCGAGCAGCAGGGCGCCGGCGATGGCGGCAAACACCGCTTCCAGTGAGAAGATGATCGCCGCATGGGAGGCAATTGCGTCCTTCTGGGCGATCACCTGCAGGGTGTAGCCGATACCGACGGCCACGATGCCGCCGTAGACAATCGCCGGACCGGCGGCAACGATGGCCGACCACTGGATGGGTTCCAGACACAGGGCCAGCAGCAGGCTGACCAGGGCGCAGGTGGTGAATTGCAGGAAGGCCAGGCGAATCACATCGTGGCGCTTGGCGAATACCCCCACCAGGATCACATGCCCGCCCCAGACGAATGCGCCGATCAGTTGCAGCCAGTCCCCGGGCGATACGTGGAATTGATCGCCGACACTCAGCAGGAACATGCCGACAACGGCGAGCAGGGCGCCCAGCCAGGTGCCCAGGCCGGTCTTGTGGCCGATGAAGAGTCCCAGCAACGGCACTACAATCACATAGAGGCCGGTGATAAAGCCGGCGTTGGTAACCGTGGTGAACAGCAGGCCCACCTGTTGCAGGTTGATACCCAGCGCCAGGGCCAGCCCCATCAGCACGCCGCCGAGCAACAGGCCGCGGGTCAGAAAGGGTTCTGGCCGGATCTGCCGGGCGTTGCCGCGCAGTACCAGTGGCAACAGGCAAAGTGATCCCAGGGCGAAACGCAGGCCGGAATAGAGGAAGGGGCCCACATGATTCATGCCGGCGGTTTGTGCGACAAAGCCGCTCCCCCAGATCACGGCGGTCAGCAGCATCAGGATATCGGCACGCAGGGCTTGGCTTCGCATGATGGCACTCTTGTTGATAGGCCGACGACTGTGCCGTAAAGCATCGAACTTGACCACCCCGGCTTCGCTGGTCATGCTTGGCGCCGATTCGGGTGCGCTAGAGTGTGCAAGCGCTGGTTTTCCGGGCTTCTGGCGTGGAACGTACCCTTTGGCGCACAGCCTTCACAGGCTGTCGCTTCGAGATGCTTCGGCGAGCCGCGAACCGATCGACGCTCGCCTAAAAACAGGATCATTGGAAAAATGACCACATACGAAATCCTGATCGCCGACGACCATCCTCTGTTTCGCAGTGCATTGCACCAGGCGTTGACCCTCGGGCTCGGCCCCGACGTGCGGCTGGTGGAAGTGGCGAGCATTGCCGAACTGGAAACCCGCCTGACCGAAAAAGCCGATTGGGACCTGGTCCTGCTGGACCTGAACATGCCCGGTGCCTACGGTTTCTCCGGATTGGTGTTGTTGCGCGGGCAGTACCCGCAGATTCCGGTGGTCATGGTCTCGGCCCAGGAAGAAGCTTCGGTGGTGGTGCGTTCCCGCGAGTTCGGCGCCAGTGGCTTTATTCCCAAATCCAGCTCCCTGGAAGTGATCCAGAAGGCCGTGCGCACGGTGCTCGACGGCGATGTCTGGTGGCCGCCACAGGCCTTCGAAGCCGTCAGCGTCTCCGATGAGGCCAAGGCCGCCAGCGCCGGCCTGGCCAGCCTGACACCCCAGCAGTTCCGGGTGTTGACCATGGTTTGCGAAGGGCTGCTGAATAAACAGATTGCCTACGAGTTGAGTGTATCCGAGGCGACCATCAAGGCTCACGTGACGGCGATCTTCCGCAAGCTGGGCGTGCGGACCCGTACCCAGGCTGCCTTGCTCCTGCAACAACTTGAGTCAATTTCGAGCCAGTAAGACAGCGGCTATTCACGCTTTTTTGACTTTTGTTGAACTAGCTTTCCTACACCTTTTTATTCAGTTGCCTACTTATGTCCTCGCCTTTTAAAGGTCAAACCGGTTTTAAACGTATCCTCAACGCGTCGGGATACTCCCTCGACGGCCTGCGCGCGGCGTTCACCGGCGAGGCGGCGTTCCGGCAACTGGTGCTGTTGAACGTGGTGTTGATCCCCGTGGCGTTCTTCCTCAACGTCAGTCGGGTCGAGCGCGCGCTGTTGATCGCCGTGTGCCTGTTGGCGCTGATCGTCGAGTTGCTCAACTCGGCGGTGGAAGCGGCCATCGACCGGATCTCCCTCGACCGGCATCCGTTGTCGAAAAATGCCAAGGACATGGGCAGTGCCGCCCAGTTCGTTGCCCTGAGCATGATTGCCCTGGTCTGGGCCGTGATCCTTCTCTAGGCGATCGTCGGCAACACGATCTCATCGCTGCGCTGCACGCCGGCGGTGAGGTTGCGGCACAGGTCGAGGAATTCGCGCATGGCCGAGGTCTGGTACTTCTGCTTGTGCCAGATAAAGTAGAACTGCCGTGCCAGGTCCAGTTCCGGGGTTTCCACCGCCACCAGGCTGCCTCGGCGGAACGCATCGCGCAGGGCCAGGCGCGAGATGCAGCCGATGCCCAACCCCGACTCCACCGCGCGCTTGATGGCTTCGGTGTGCTCCAGTTCCAGGCGGATATTCAGCGCGCTGCGGTGATGACGCATGGCCTGGTCGAAGGTCAGGCGGGTCCCCGAACCCTGTTCGCGCAGGATCCAGGCTTCCCGGGTCAGCTCTTCCATGCTCGCGTGGCCGCGTTTTGCCAGTGGATGCTGGGGCGCGCAGAACACCACCAGTTCGTCTTCGACCCAGGTCTGCACTTCGATATCCGGGTGGCTGCAATCGCCTTCGATCAGACCCAGGTCAATTTCGTAGTGGGCGACCTGTTGCACAATGTTCGCCGTGTTCTGCACATGCAGCTTCACCTGGCTCTCCGGGTGCAGCTGCATGAAGCTGCCGATCAGCAGGGTCGCCAGGTAATTGCCGATGGTCAGGGTGGCGCCCACCGCCAGTGAGCCGAAACCGGACTTGCCATTGAGCAGGTCTTCGATTTCCTTGGCCTGGTCCAGCAACGCCACCGCTTGTGGCAGCAACTGTTTGCCCAGGGCGTTGAGGCTCAGGCGCTTGCCGGCGCGGTCGAACAACTGGCAGCTCGATTGCCGTTCGAGCTCGGTGATCGAGGTACTCGCGGCGGATTGGGAAAGGGCCAGCAGCCCGGCGGCGCGTGACACGCTTTCCTGCTGGGCGACCGTGACGAATACCTGAAGTTGACGGAGAGTAAATCGCATATCTATATAACCGATAACCCTTATCTTGATAATTAATTTAACAGATATTGTCGCCGGCATTAGAATGCTATGCAATCGCGCGTCTTGATAGCTGCCCATTGACAGCGCAGACCCAATTTCCAGGAGCCCCACCCCAATGAGCAACATGAATCACGAGCGTGTCCTCAGTGTTCACCACTGGAACGACACCCTGTTCAGCTTCAAGTGCACCCGCGACCCGGGCCTGCGCTTCGAAAACGGTCAGTTCGTGATGATCGGCCTGCAACAGCCTAACGGCCGGCCGCTGATGCGTGCTTACTCGATAGCCAGTCCGAACTGGGAAGAGCATCTCGAATTCTTCAGCATCAAGGTGCCGGACGGTCCGTTGACCTCCCAGTTGCAGCACCTGAAGGAAGGCGACGAGATCATCATCAGCAAGAAACCCACGGGGACCCTGGTGCTCGACGACCTCAAGCCGGGCAAGCACCTGTACCTGCTGAGCACCGGTACCGGCCTGGCGCCGTTCATGAGCGTGATCCAGGATCCGGAAACCTACGAGCGTTTCGAAAAAGTGATCCTGTGCCACGGCGTGCGTTACGTCAACGAAGTCGCCTACCGCGAATTCATCACCGAGCACCTGCCGCAGAACGAGTTCTTCGGCGAGGCCCTGCGTGACAAGCTGATCTACTATCCGACCGTGACCCGCGAGCCGTTCGAGAACGAGGGGCGCCTGACCGACCTGATGCGCAGCGGCAAGCTGTTCAGCGATATCGGCCTGCCGCCGATCAACCCGCAGGACGACCGCGCCATGCTGTGCGGCAGCCCGAGCATGCTCGACGAGACCAGCGAAGTGCTCAACAGCTTCGGCCTGAAGGTTTCGCCGCGCATGCGCGAACCGGGTGACTACCTGATCGAGCGCGCCTTCGTCGAAAAATAGGCCCTGGCCTGGTGGTGTGGGAGCGCAGCTCGCCGGCGAAGCCTTGAGCGCCCGGAAGGGCCTCTTCGCCGGCGAGCCGGCTCCCACAGAAAAAAGCCCGCGTTGCCTTCCCAGGCAACGCGGGCTTTTTCGTTTATGGCGCTCCTAGCGGGCGGGAACCACTTCCAGGACACGGATCACGCCCGCTTGCGGGTAATGCCAGCGCACATCCAGGTCCCAGAACCGGGCGCCGTACTCGCGTTCGGGCGTCGGGGTCTGGTAGGCCGGGCGCGGGTCCTGTGCCAGGCATTGCTCGATCAACGCGACCAGGGGCTCTTCCAGGCGCAGGGCGTGGCCCTGGGCCTGTTGCAGGGCCGTATCCGTCCACTGCACGGGAATCAGCCCTGGCGCTGCGCTGGCGATGTCGTTGACGGCACCGGCAACATGGTCGGCGTAGGGCACATAGGGCTTGATATCGAGAATCGGCGTGCCATCCAGCAGATCGATGCCCGAGATCCACAACCGATGGCCTTCGACCTTGTCCAGCCTGACCACGGACTGGCCGATGCCGTTCGGCCTGTGGGTCGCGCGGGTGGCGAAGACCCCGATGGATTTGTTGCCCCCCAGGCGCGGCGGGCGGACCTTGAGCCGTGGCTTGTCCTCCAGGGCCTGGTGGAACAGGAACAGCAGCCAGACATGGCTGACCTGTTCCAGTCCCTGGACCGCATCGCCCTGGTCGAACGGCGCCACCAGTTCCAGTACGCCCCGTGCCGCCGGCGCCAGTTGCGGCTGGCGCGGGATGGCGAACTTCTCCTTGAAGCAGGAGCGGACGAAACCGATGGGCGAGACGCTATAGCTCATGACGGCCGGCCTCAGGCCTCGATCCCCAGGATATCCCGGGCCACGGCTTCGGCGATGCGAATGCCGTCGACGCCAGCCGAGAGGATCCCGCCGGCATAACCGGCACCTTCGCCGGCCGGGAACAGGCCCTTGACGTTCAGGCTCTGCATCGACTCGTTGCGGGTGATGCGCAACGGTGACGAGGTGCGGGTTTCGATGCCGGTCAGGACCGCATCGTGCAGCGAGTAGCCCTTGATCTGGCGTTCGAAGGCCGGCAGGGCCTCGCGGATGGCTTCGATGGCGAAGTCCGGCAACGCCAGCGCCAGGTCGCCCAGGGCCACCCCGGGCTTGTAGGACGGCTCGACGCTGCCCAGCGCGGTCGAGGGTTTGCCGGCGATGAAGTCGCCGACCAGCTGCGCCGGCGCCTCGTAGTTGCTGCCGCCGAGCACGAAGGCATGGGACTCCAGGCGCTCCTGCAGCTCGATACCGGCCAGCGGGCCACCGGGGTAATCCACCTCGGGGGTGATGCCGACGACGATGCCGGAGTTGGCATTGCGTTCATTGCGCGAGTACTGGCTCATGCCGTTGGTCACCACCCGGTTCGGCTCCGAGGTGGCGGCGACGACGGTGCCGCCGGGGCACATGCAGAAGCTGTAGACCGAACGACCGTTCCTGGCGTGGTGCACCAGCTTGTAGTCGGCGGCGCCCAGTTTCGGGTGCCCGGCGTACTTGCCCAGGCGGGCGCTGTCGATCAGCGATTGCGGGTGTTCGATGCGGAAACCCACCGAGAACGGCTTGGCTTCCATGTACACGCCTCGGCTGTGGAGCATGCGGAATGTGTCGCGGGCGCTATGCCCCAGCGCCAGGATCACATGGCGCGAGTCCAGCTGTTCGCCGCTGTCGAGTACCACGCCGGTCAACTGGCCGTCGTCGATCAGCACATCGGTGACCCGTTGCTGGAAGCGCACTTCGCCGCCCAGGGCTTCGATCTGCTGGCGCATGTTCTCGACCACGCCGGTCAGGCGGAAGGTGCCGATATGCGGTTTGCTGACGTAGAGGATTTCTTCCGGCGCCCCGGCCTTGACGAACTCGTGCAGGACCTTGCGACCATGGTGTTTCGGGTCCTTGATCTGGCTGTACAGCTTGCCGTCGGAGAAGGTCCCGGCGCCGCCCTCGCCGAATTGCACGTTGGATTCGGGGTTGAGCACGCTTTTGCGCCACAGGCCCCAGGTGTCCTTGGTGCGCTGGCGCACTTCCTTGCCGCGTTCGAGGATGATCGGCTTGAAGCCCATCTGTGCCAGCAGCAGGCCGGCGAAGATCCCGCAGGGACCGAAGCCGACGACGATCGGGCGGGTGCCGAGGTCGGCCGGCGCCTGGCCGACCACGTGGTAGCTGACATCCGGTGCCGGGTTGACGTTGCGGTCGTCGGCGAACTTCTTCAGCAGGGCTTCTTCGCCCCGGGCCGAGAGGTCGATGGTGTAGATGAAGCACAGCTCGGACGACTTCTTGCGGGCATCGTAGCTGCGCTTGAACAAGGTGAAATCGAGCAGGTCACCGCTGGCGATGCCCAGGCGCTGCACGATGGCGGGCCGCAGGTCTTCATCGGGATGGTCGATCGGCAGCTTGAGTTCGGTGATTCGTAACATGACAGGGTCCAGTGTGCGGGCCACGCGGGCGCGCCGGCTTTACAACAAACCGGTGATTATAAGCCCCAACGGGCGTTTTCCGTGAGGCTTGAATGGCAGCTCGTCGAATCAGTCGTTACGTGCGCCGCCGAAAACGCCGCAACCACGCTGGACCTGACCATTGACCCGCAGCTCGGCGCTCAGGCTCTGGACGCTGCCGGTGACGCTGTCGACGCAGCGCTGGGGCGCGACCCACAGCTCGATACGCTGGTTGTTGCCTTCGGTGCTCAGGCTGAAACGGCCGTCACCCAGCTGTTCTTCCAGATAGGGCAGGACGATGGCCGGTTGCTTGTCGCGTTCGAGGACCAGGCCGCTGCCGCTGGCCTTGAACGACCAGTCCGGACCATGGCCACTGGCGATCACGGTCTGGCGCTTGAAGTCGGGATCGCCGCAGGTGCCGGTGCCGCGCTCCAGGCGATAGATCTGTTGCAGGTTCATCTGGCCGTCGGAGCCGTCGGCTTTGCTCGCGGAAAAGCTGCCGCGCAGGTCGGCGAACAGTTTGCCGGGCTTGCTCGCCAGGCTGGCGGCCTCCTGGGCGATGCTGGTGTTGCCGCTGTCGTTGACGACAAAGCGACGTTGTTCCTGGCACGGCTGGAACACCAGCTTGCCGTCGACGCTGCTGAGCTCGCCTTGCATGCGGCTCAGGCCGGCGGTGGAGTTCGACGGTTGCGGGGCGAGCATCTGGCACCCGGCGAACAGGGGCAGCAGGGCAAGGAACATGAGGGAACGGGCGGCATGCATCGTGGGGTCTCCTGGCAAGTGCCGCCACGTTACTCAGGCTGGGCGAGCATCACAAGTCCGGCAGACGATGACGCGCCCTCTGTAGGAGCCGGCTTGCTGGCGATCCGCCGCAGGCGGCCATTCAGTGAGATCTTCTGGTGGCGGCATGACTGCGATCGCCAGCAAGCCGGCTCCCACTGGATGTGTTTCCTCTCAGCCGACGTGATAGGTCTGGCCAGTCTGCAGGCCTTCCACGCTCTTGGCATAGGCGAGGGCCACGTCCGCCGCCGGCACCGGTTTGAAGCCGCGGAAATAGGGGGCGTAGCTGCCCATGGCCTCCACCAGCACGTTCGGGCTGACCGAGTTGACGCGCAGGCCGCGTGGCAGCTCGATGGCGGCGGCCTTGACGAAGCCGTCGATGGCGCCGTTGACCAGGCTGGCAGAGGCCCCGGTGCGGATCGGATCGCGGTTGAGGATGCCGCTGGTGAGGGTGAACGACGCGCCGTCATTGGCGTATTCGCGCCCGATCAGTACCAGGTTGACCTGGCCCATCAGTTTGTCCTGCAGGCCAAGGGCAAAGTCCTTTTCGCTCATGTCGGCCAGCGGGACGAAATTCACGTTGCCGGCGGCGCAGACCAGGGCATCGAACTTGCCGGTCTGCTCGAACAGTCTGCGAATCGATGCGCTGTCGCTGATATCCACGTGCAGGTCACCGCTGGTGCGGCCGATCCTGATGATCTCGTGACGAGGGGCCAGCTCTTTTTCGATGGCCGAGCCGATGGTGCCCTGGGCGCCAATCAAAAGAATTTTCATCCTGCGGTTCCTCCAGTGAGTGGTTGAGCTTTTAGTCTAGAGTGGATTTTTCCGCAGATAAGCGTGCTAATAGGCAACCTTTGGTTTTCTTTTGGAAACAATCCGTGAGTGAAATGGATGATCTGGCGGCGTTTGCCGTGCTGGTCGAGGCGGGCAGCTTTACCCTGGCTGCCCAGCAACTGGGTTGCAGCAAGGGGCAGTTGTCCAAGCGCATCAGCCAACTGGAGGCGCAATTCTCCGTGGTGCTGCTGCACCGCACCACGCGACGCCTGAGCCTGACCGCCGCTGGTGCGGCCTTGCTGCCCCAGGCCCAGGCGCTGGTGATGCAAGTGGAGCGGGCGCACCAGGCCCTGGCCCGGCTCAAGGACGATATCGCCGGTCCCGTCCGCATGACGGTCCCGGTGTCCCTCGGGGAGACCTTCTTCGACGGACTGTTGCTGGAGTTTTCTCGGGACTATCCCGACGTCCAGATCGAACTGGACCTGAATAACGGTTTCCGCGACCTGGCCCGTGAAGGCTTCGATCTGGCGATCCGTACCGAGGTCGGCAGCGACGAGCGCCTGGTGGCCCGGCCGTTGCTGGTCATGACCGAACTGACCTGCGCCAGCCCCGCCTATCTGGAGCGCCACGGCGAGCCGCGCACACCCCAGGAATTGGCCAGCCACCGTTGCCTGCTCAACAGCCACTACAGCGGCCGCGAGGAGTGGCAGTACCACCGTGAACATGAATTGCTGCGGGTACGGGTCGCCGGCCCCTTTGCCAGCAATCACTACAGCCTGTTGAAAAAGGCCGCACTGGTGGGCGCCGGCATAGCCCGCCTGCCGTCCTATGTCCTCCCCGCGGAGCTGGCGGACGGCCGCCTGCGCTGGTTGCTGCGGGACTACCGCACCCGCGATATGCCGTTGTACCTGGTGCACCCTTACCAGGGCGGTTTGCCGCGGCGTACCCAGGTATTGGCCGACTACCTGATCGGTTGGTTCAAGCGCAGCGGCGAGGCCCTGGATCGGTTGTAGGTATCAATCCTGAAACAACGCAAACCTGGTAGGAGCTGGCTTGCCAGCGATGAGGCCCTTGAGCCATGCGGTGTCCGTCCAGGCGCTATCGCCGGCAGGCCGGCTCCTGCAAGGACCGCGTCACGCCGAGGAGGGTGCAATCAATCAGCGGTAGCGTCTGGCAATCAGCTGATCGATGGAGAACACTCCCGGTCCCTTGGCCATCAGCAGCAACAGGATGGCCATCCAGGTGCCGTGGGTCGGGTAGGCGTCCGGGTAGACGAACAACTGGATGGTCAGGGTCATGCCGAACAGCGCCAGCGCCGAGAAGCGTGTGGCGAAACCCAGCAGGATCAGCACCGGGAAAAAGTGTTCGCCGAACGCGGACAGATGGGCGGCGATTTCCGGTGACAGCAGCGGCACCTTGTATTCACTGGCGAACAGCGGAATGGTCGAGTTGGCGAGGCGCGGCACGCCCAGGTCAAAAGTGCCTGAGACCAGGTCGATGGCAAAACCCTGGACCTTGGTCTGTCCCGACTTCCAGAACACGGCGGCAATGGAGAAACGGGCGACAAAGGCAATCAGGCTGTAGGGGATCATCTCGAACAGCTGGATGATCCGCCCGATCAGGCGCGCGACGGGATTCTGCGATTCAGTGCGAGTGTTCATGGTCGGGCCTTTTCTTCTGATTGCAGGTGGATGATGGCGCTGTGGCGAATCAGCAGGGCGAGCGCCTGGCTGGGGTCGAACCCGGCACTGGCTTCTGCGGCGCGGACGATGGCCTCGCCCAGCGGCGCGTCGTTTTGCAGGCTCTGGATAAACGCCAGGATGCCGCTGTCGATCCTGAACACTTCGACTTGCCAGTGCTGGCGCAAGACCAGCGCCGCTTCGCCCTGTGTCGGGTCGACCTGATCCAGGCGGTGCTCGCCCTGGTGGGTCTGCCATAACGACACCACGGCATGGGCTGAATCCAGCACGGCGAGAGCGGGGTGCAGGTGCATGCGCAACGTGATCAGGGACTCGGGGTTGGCAAGGTAGTGGCCGATCTGTTCCGGGCTGACCGGCGTCGCATCGGCGGCGTGATAGGCGTTGATCCGCAAGCGCTCCAGGCGGGCAACATCGGCCAGGTAAGGCACGCTCGCCGCCGGGGCGAAGTCCTGGATAAAGTCGCCGAAGTCCTGGCCGTAATGGTTGAGGATCGGGCTGCGAGGCGGGCATTGCTGGAGGTAGAGGCCGGCCATGGCACGGAAGAACGCCTCGCCGACCAGTTGCATGACCACCGGGTAGCTGTCCGCCAGGGCATTGATCAGCGAGCCCTGGACATTGTTGCGGTACACCGCGAAACGACTGGCCGGATCGGCCCCGTTGACGCTGCACAGGCCGGGTGGGCAGGGCAGTTGCGGGTCGAGCAGCGCGGCGCTGAAGCAGGCCTGGTCGCTCATCGGCGCACCTCGGCTCGATCCAGCAGCGATTGGGCCTGCGCGGCTTCGCCAAGGAGCACGGCAAAGGCCGGGAGCTGGTTGTCGCGTTCGATCAGGGTCGGCTTCGCGCCGATCTTCGCCAGCACCTGTTGATAGAGGGTCCAGACCGCCTGGTCGATGGGCGCACCATGATCGTCGATCAGCAGCCGGTCGCCGAGGTTGTCGGCGTCCTCGGCAAATCCCGCCAGGTGGATTTCTCCCACCGCGTGCAAGGGCAGCGCTTCGATATAGGCCCACGCGTCGTGCTGGTGGTTGATGCTGGAGACATAGACGTTGTTCACGTCCAGCAACAGCCCGCAACCGGTACGGCGGATGATTTCGTTGATGAAGTCCGCCTCGTCCAGGGTCGAGCGCTCGAATTGCAGGTAGGTGGCCGGGTTCTCCAGCAACATCGGGCGTTTCAAGGTGCTTTGGACCTGGTCGACATGTTCGCAGACCCGCAGCAGGGTGGCCTGGTCATAGGCCAGTGGCAGCAGGTCGTTGAGAAACACCGGGCCGTGGGTCGACCAGGCCAGGTGTTCGGAAAAGGACTGGGGCTGGTAGCGCTCGATCAGCAGCGCCAGGCGCTCGAGGTGTTGCTTGTCCAGTGGGCCTTCGGTGCCGATGGACAGGCCGACGCCATGCAGCGACAGCGGATACTGTTCGCGGATCAGGCCCAGGTAATGGTGAAACGGTCCGCCGGCGACCATGTAGTTTTCGGCGTGGACCTCGAAGAAACCGAGGTCGGGGCGGGTTTCCAGGACCACCTGGAAGTGTTCGGCCTTGAGTCCCAGCCCGCAGCGGGCTGGGAGCCCGGCGCCAGCGGCCTGAGCGGGATGATGGGCAGTGGATTGCAGTAGCGTGGACATCTTCGGCGCTCAGACTGGTGGGAGAATCAGGCCGCTGGGCCCTGTTTCAGGCTGCCCATGCCGTTCGGGGTCTTGATGGTTTCGCAAGTACCGGCCGGGACGAGTTTCCAGGCGTTGGCCTGGTAGTCCTTGGCTGACGTGCCGGCGCAGCTGGTGCCGGCGCCCGCGGCGCAATCGTTCTGGCCCTTGAGGGCCACGCCGTAGCATTTTTCCATTTTGGCGGCGTCGTCGGCATGCGCGGTCATCGGCAAGGCAGCCATGCTCAGGGCGGAACCGAGGGCCAGGGCGAGGGTGGCGGCGGACAGGGTGCGGGAAGTGGTGCTCATGGTCGATCTCCGATGGTTATCAATGATGGAAGCAGTGGTTGGATGGGTTTCATTGCGTTCCTGCCTTACTTGAGCGGCGAGGGCGGGGTTTGTTACAGCATGCTGCAAAAATAATCGATTATTTTTCGGCGGAGTATAAAGATCCGCTCTCCCGGCGTTTGCGCGGGCAAAGAAAAGCCCCGAATGATCGGGGCCTGTCCTTGGAGCGGTGTATCAGGGCCTGCCTGTTACGGGGCGGATCAACCACCCAGGTAGGCTTCGCGTACCTTGGGATCGGTCAGCAGGTCGTTGCCGCTGCCTTCCATCACCACCCGGCCGTTTTCCAGCACATAGGCGCGGTCGGCGATTTTCAGCGCCTGGTTGGCGTTCTGCTCCACCAGGAACACCGTTACACCGTCCTTGCGCAGTTGTTCGATGATATCGAAGATCTGCTGGATGATGATCGGTGCCAGGCCCAGCGAAGGCTCGTCGAGCAGCAACAGCTTGGGCTTGCTCATCAGCGCCCGGCCGATGGCGAGCATCTGCTGTTCGCCGCCGGACATGGTGCCGCCGCGCTGGCTGAAGCGTTCCTTGAGCCGTGGGAACAGCTCCAGGACCTTGTCCATCTGCGCCTGGTAGTCGCCCTTGTCGGTGAAGAAACCGCCCATGGCGAGGTTTTCCTCCACGGTCAGGCGCGAGAACACGCGACGGCCTTCCGGCACCACCGCGATGCTCTTGCGCATGATCTGCGAGGATTCCTGTCCCACCAGCTCTTCGCCCATGTAGCGGATGCTGCCGCTGTGGGCCCTTGGCGAGCCACAGAGGGTCATCAGCAGGGTCGACTTGCCCGCGCCGTTGGCACCGATCAGGGTGACGATCTCCCCCTGGCGAACCTCCACATTGACGCTGTGCAGGGCCTGGATCTTGCCGTAGAAGGTGGAAACGTTTTCGAATTGCAGCATTTACGCTTCCCCCAGGTAGGCTTTGATCACTTCAGGATTGTCGCGGATCTGTTGTGGCGTGCCGTCGGCCAACGGCGTGCCCTGGTTGATCACGACGATATGGTCGGAAATGCTCATGACCAGTTTCATGTCGTGTTCGATCAGCAGGACCGTGACGTTGTGTTCCTCGCGCAGCACGCTGATCAGCGCCTTGAGGTCGTCGGTTTCCCGTGGGTTGAGGCCTGCCGCGGGCTCGTCGAGCATCAGGATCCGCGGGCGGGTCATCATGCAGCGGGCGATTTCCAGGCGGCGTTGCTGACCGTAGGCCAGGGTGCCGGCCGGGCGGTTGGCGAACTCGGTCAGGTTGACCTTGTCCAGCCAGTACGCGGCGTATTCCATGGCTTCGCGCTCGCTCTTGCGGAACGCCGGGGTCTTGAACAGACCGGCCAGGAAGTTGGTGTTGAGGTGACGGTGCTGGGCGATCAACAGGTTCTCGACCGCGGTCATGTCCTTGAACAGACGCACGTTCTGGAAGGTCCGCACCACGCCCTTGCGGGCGATCTCGTGGCCGGCCAGGCCCTGGATCGGCTGGCCGTCGAGCAGGATGCTGCCGGCGCTCGGCTTGTAGAAACCGGTCAGGCAGTTGAACACCGTGGTCTTGCCGGCGCCGTTCGGGCCGATCAGTGCCACCACCTGTTTTTCCTGGACGGTCAGGGCCACGCCGTTGACCGCCAACAGGCCGCCGAAGCGCATGCTCAGGTTTTCTACTTTCAGGATCTCGCGGCTCATTTGCGCAGCTCCATGTGTGGACGTTGCATGGGCAGCAGACCTTGTGGACGCCAGATCATCATCAGCACCATCAGGGCGCCGAACATCAACATGCGGTATTCACTGAACTCACGCATCATTTCCGGCAGCAGGATCATCACGATGGCCGCCAGGATCACGCCCAGTTGCGAGCCCATGCCACCGAGCACGACGATGGCGAGGATGATCGCCGACTCGATGAAGGTGAAGGACTCCGGCGTCACCAGCCCCTGGCGCGCGGCGAAGAAGCTGCCGGCGAAACCGGCGAACGCGGCGCCGAGGGTGAAGGCCGACAGCTTGATCACGGTCGGATTCAGGCCCAGGGCCCGGCAGGCGATCTCGTCTTCACGCAACGCTTCCCAGGCACGGCCGATCGGCATGCGCAGCAGACGGTTGATCACGAACAGCGCGAGCAAGGCCAGCACCAGGGCCACCAGGTACAGGAACACCACCTTGCTCACCGGGTTGTAGTCCATCCCGAAGAACTCGTGGAAAGTCCGCATGCCTTCGGCGGCGGTGCGGTCGAACGACAGGCCGAAGAAGGTCGGCTTGGGAATGTTGCTGATGCCGTTGGGACCGCCGGTGAGGTCGGTGAGGTTACGCAGGAACAGTCGGATGATTTCGCCGAAGCCCAGGGTCACGATGGCCAGGTAGTCGCCACGCAGGCGCAGCACCGGGAAGCCCAGCAGGAAGCCGAAGGTGGCGGACATCAGGCCGGCGATCGGCAGGCAGATCCAGAAGCTCCAGCCGAAGTAGTGCGACAGCAGCGCGTAGCTGTAGGCGCCGACGGCGTAGAAACCCACGTAACCCAGGTCGAGCAGGCCGGCCAGGCCGACCACGATGTTCAGGCCCAGGCCCAGCAGCACGTAGATCAGGATCAGGGTGGCGATGTCGACCGCGCCGCGCGAGCCGAAGAACGGCCAGATCAGGGCGGCCACGATCAGGCCGATGATGATCCAGCGCTGGGTACGCGGCAGGGTCAGGAACTGGCCGACCTTGGGCGAGACCAGCGGGCCCCGGGACGACTTGAACATCGCACTGAACTGTTCGCTGAACAGCACGCGCAGGAACATCAGCACCGAGCAGAGGGCGATGATGGTCAGGGTCACGGGACCGGTGCCATGCACTTCGAGATTGATCCCGACGATGCTCAGCTTGAGGCCGAGTACCGGAAAGGCCACGGCCCATACCAGCAAGGCGCTGAAGAACGCCGATTTGAGATATCTGTTCATACTTTCTCAACCTCCGGACGGCCCAGAATGCCGGTCGGCCGGAACAACAGCACCAGAACCAAAAGACCGAACGCCACCACGTCCTTGTACTGGTCGCCGAACACGTCGGCGCCAAAAGCCTCGGCCACACCCAGCACCAGCCCGCCGAGCATGGCGCCCGGAATGCTGCCGATGCCGCCCAGGACTGCCGCGGTGAAGGCCTTCAGGCCCACCAGGAAGCCGGCGTTGGGGTTGATCACGCCGTATTGCATGCTCAGCAGTACGGCGGCGACTGCCGCGAGGGCGGCGCCGATGACGAAGGTCAGGGCGATGATGTTGTTGGTATTGATGCCCAGCAGGTTGGCCATCTTGATGTCTTCGGCGCAGGCGCGGCAGGCGCGGCCCAGGCGTGAACGGGAGATGAACAGGGTCAGTCCGGTCATGGCCACCAGGGTCACGACGAATACCAGGACCTGCATGTAGGAAATCAGCACTTCCTCTGCGCCGCCCGGACCAAAGGAGAAACTCCCCGGGATCAGGTTGGGGATGGACTTGTCCTTGGAGTCCTGGGACAGCAATACGGTGTTCTGCAGGAAAATCGACATGCCGATGGCGGAAATCAGCGGGATAAGACGGTTGCTGCCACGCAGGGGGCGGTAGGCAACGCGCTCGATACTGTAGCCATAGGCACTGGTCACGACGATCGTCGCGATGAACGCGGCGGTCATCAACAGCGGCAGTGAGTGGATGCCCAGCATGGCCAGCCCGGCAAGGACGATGAAGGCCACGTAGGAACCAATCATGTACACCTCGCCATGGGCGAAGTTGATCATTCCAATAATGCCGTAAACCATTGTGTAGCCAATGGCTATCAAGGCATAGGTGCTGCCAATGGTCAGGCCATTAACCAGCTGTTGGAAGAAGTGATAGATCTCAGGCATTACAGCGCTCCTAAAAACCCGATACGCATTTCACTGGTGGAGTCATGTTCCGGCCCGGTGCCGTGGTCTGTGGCCACGTTGGCACGAGCGTTTGCCAGCGAACCGCTGGTGACGGTTTTAAGATTTTCAGGTGAGCCAGCTCCCGGATCGCGGGTGTCGGGCCCATAAACCTCGTAAAATAAAGCCCACTGTTCGCACAGTGGGCTTCTTGACCTGTCAGGCCTGACTTACTGAGGGGAAACTTCGGTTTTCGGTTTGCCGAAGTGCCACTGGTAGACCACGAACTTGAAGTCCTTCAGGTCGCCCTTGGCGTCGAAGCTCAGGTCGCCGGTCGGGGTCTTGAAGGTACCGGCGTGGATGGCGGCTGCCACCTTGGCGGTGTCTTCGCTCTTGGCCGCGGTGATGCCACCGGCGATCAGCTCGACAGCGGAGTAGGCCGGGAACACGAACGGACCGCTCGGGTCCTTGCCGTCGGCCTTGATGGCGTCAGCGATGGCCTTGTTCTGCGGATCCGCATCGAAGGATTTCGGCAGGGTCACCAGCAGGCCTTCGGAAGCGTCCTGGGCGATCTGCGAGATGGAGTCGTTGCCGACGCCTTCCGGACCCATGAACTTGGCGTTCAGGCCCTTTTCCTTGGACTGGCGCAGGATCAGGCCCAGCTCAGGGTGGTAGCCGCCGTAGTAGACGAAGTCGACGTTGGCTTGCTTGAGTTTCTGGATGATCGAGGAGAAGTCCTTGTCGCCGGCGTTCAGGCCTTCGAAGACCGCAACTTTCACGCCTTTCTTCTCGAGGGTCTGCTTGACCGCGGTGGCGATGCCTTCACCGTATTGCTGCTTGTCGTGCAGCACGGCAACCACTTTCGGCTTGACGTGGTCGGCGATGTAGTTACCGGCGGCAGGGCCCTGGGCGCTGTCCAGGCCGATGGTACGGAAGACCAGCTTGTAGCCGCGATTGGTGATGTCCGGGCTGGTGGCGGCCGGGGTGATCATGATCACGCCTTCGTCTTCGTAGATGTCCGAAGCCGGCTGGGTGGAGCTGGAGCAGAGGTGACCGACCACGAACTTGACGCCGTCGTTGACCACTTTGTTGGCTACGGCCACGGCTTGTTTCGGATCGCAGGCATCGTCGTATTCAACGGCTTCGAGTTTTTTGCCATCCACGCCGCCCTTGGCGTTGATGTCCTTGATGGCCTGTTTCGCGCCCGTGAACTGCATGTCACCGTACTGGGTCACCGGGCCGGTCTTCGGGCCGGCGATGCCGATCTTGATGGTGTCTGCAGCGAAAGAATGGCTGGCGATACCGGCCAGAACCATAGCGGCGAACAGTTTGGAAATCTGCTTAGTCATTAGTGCTCCACTCTTGCTGTTGTAATTTTTATAGTCCTGACGCCAAGGCAGCAGAACCGGGTTTGAGAACCCCGATTTTCCCCGGCAACTGTACCGATACAGTTTAGAGCGCCCGTCAATCGCTTGAATAGCGGGCAGCCAAGGGCAAAATCGGAGGATGTCGCTTAAATGAAAGAAAAAGACAGAATAGCGGCGGATTGCCATGCAGATTGTTATCTGGATGTTGCTGACCTTCACGACAATCCCTGGCTCCCTGGTTCCTCTTTCACCCCAACCATTTGCATCCGGGTTTTTCTGCCTGAGTCGCGACGTTATGATTGCGCCGATTTTTTCTCAGGTAGAAACCCATGATTCAAGAACCTAGCACCCTCTATGCCAAGCTGCTTGGAGAAACTGCATCTATTCGCTGGGAAGAGCTGCAACCGTTCTTTGCCCGGGGTGCCCTATTGTGGGTCGAACCGTCGCTGGATTTGATCGCGGCGGCCGAGGCCATGGCCGAGAACCAGGCCGACAAAGTGGCGGGCTGGCTGGCTGCCGGGGAGCTTGCCAAGGTGTCTGAAACGCGGGCGCAGGATCTTTTCGAGCGTGACCCGGACCTGTGGGCGGTGGTGGTGTCGCCCTGGGTGATGATCCAGGAAAGGGCAGAAAAATAATTTATCGCACTGTAATAGTGCATATGCCTTGTGCGTTTATGGCCTACGAGTGTGTAGGCCAGTAACCGCGCCGAACAGTAATGGCAGTTTGCCCGTGGAGAAAATCCACAGGCTCCTGGCTAGTACTCGGTTTTACCCGTGTGGTTGTTCAGCGAAATGACCCGGGTCTTGCCGATGCGATGGCGGTAGATCTCGCGCAGGTACTTGATGGCCTTTTTCACGCAATCGCGGGACAGGCGGATATCGTTGATCGAGACGAACTTGTCCTTGTCGTTGATCAGCTCGCGATACTTCTTCTCGTACATCGGCTTGATCGCATACCAGTTGGTATCGAGGATCTTCGCCGGGTTCTCGAACTCGTTGAGCAACTCGTCGATATGCCCTTCGTCGAACTCGTCGCGGGTGATGAAGTCCAGCATCGAGTTGTCCAGCGTATCGTCGAAACGGTACGGGTTGCGGGCGAAGCAGCGCTTGATGAAGGCCACGATCAGGGTCAGGAAGTCATCCGACAGGCACGGGCTCTTGGCGATCAGGGTGGTCAGCGACAGGTTGGCCGAGGCACCGATCACCAGCGCGTAGCGCTTGAGCGTGGTGTTGGGGAACAGGCTGTTGAGATGGGTCTTGAGCCGGTTCAGGTCCATGTAGGACAGTTTGTAGTCCTTGGGCAGCGAAACGATCGACACCACCGACGAGCAGTTCTTGAAGAAGTGCAGGTCATGCAGGGCCGCCGCGTCATAACCCGAGGCCTTGTACTGTTCCAGGGCCGCACGGTAGCGCTTGGACTCGATCGGCAGCAGGCTGATGCCTTCGATCGCCTGGGTGACCTTGTTGAAGTGCGGCAGGTCGATGGAGCGGAAGAACAGGTCGTCGATGTTCAGACGCTGCGGTTCTTTCTCGAACACTTTGAATTTATCGCTGGTGGGCGCCGGCTGTTCCGGTACCACGGACTCGGCGTAGGCAATCGCCACCGGACCGGCCAGGCTCATGAACAGGTCGTTGGCATCCAGGCGGATGGTCTCGCCGATGTCGATGCCGGCACGCCGGAAATAGTTCTGGTCGTAGTCGGTGGTCACGGCCTGGGCCGTGAGGATATTGAAGATCTGCTGGGAGATGTACTGGTTGGCGTGCTTCTCCATGGCATTGACATCAATGTTCTGGATATTGCCATCATCGTTCTCTTCGGCGTAACGCATGATGTCGTTGGAGATCAGCATCATCGCGTTCCACGGGCGGATACGGCCCATGACGCTGGCTTCGCTGCTGTCTTCATTGTCGAAGTTGTACGAGAAGTCCCATTCTTCGGACAGGTACTTGCAGAGCAGGCGACCGGCGTTGATATGCAGGGCCTCGGACATTTCGCTGCGATGGTCGGAGATGTTCGGCAGCACGCAGATGCCGCTGGTGAAGATCGGCTCGAAGACGAAGGAGTGGCCGCTCTTGCTGTCGTGCTCGTCCATCGGCTTGGTATCGAACGTCTTGTTCATGTACGAATACTGCTGGGCCAGGCCGAACTCCGAGGCCATGCCCGAACCGGTACCGCCGCCGGCACTGAAGATCGAGAAGTACAGGCGCGACTGGTTGGCCTTGATGCCGCAGGAGTCGATCAGGTACGAGTGGATCATCTTCCAGTCGGGGCTGGAAAAACGCTGGGTGTCCTTGTTCAGGATGATCTTGGCCAGGTACTGGCCGAGGATCGGCGCGTTACCGGCACCGCCGGCATGGACTTCCGACAGGTCCATGATCTTCATTTTGCTGTAGTCGCGGATAAAACCGCTTTTCTCGCCCTTGCGGGAGAAGCGGATGCGTCCGGCGATGTCCTTGTCCAGGTCGCCAAGCATCACCAGCGGTTCCACCAGGAACACCGGCTTGGCTGACTTGTTCTGCACCAGGCGCAGGTTGTTGCGGATCCACTGCGCGGGGCGATAGCCCTTGTCGGTGGATTTGTCGTCGTTATTGAACTCGTTGAGGTAGAACTTGCGCGCGTTGTACACCAGTTCGGCGACGTCCAGCGCAATGTTCGAACCGCAGCGGCCCAGGCCGATCAGGCAGACCGAAGGGAATTCCTGCTCGCGGCGCGCTTCGTTTTCACCTTCCGGATGGGGCGAGCGCGGGAAGACCATGTCGCGCAGGCCGTCGAGGTTATCGAGAATACGATCCGTATTGGTTTCAGTGAAATAAAGGTACTGCTGCGTCGCCAGTGGACGCGGTGGGGAATAGGCCTTGTAAGGTTTTTCCGCGACGGTTGGCAACATCAGATCGGATACTGGGTTGGCCGGGTTGTTTTTAGAGGTCATTGTGCGCCATATACCTGGTCTGGTTAGGCGGTCGAGGAGATATCAACGCGCCATCACGGAGTGAGAGATCGCGACTTTACCGCGCGATATTGGCTTGAGCGATAGGGTTTTACCCTAGGCTCACCTAGGGGCGATCCTTGCTTGAATACCGTTGAATCGGCCAATAATTGGCGTTCTTTAATTGACGGGGAACTTTTTGTGAATTTTGTACTACCTTCCCCGGCGCAGCCGGTCACGGCCTGCCTGACCGCGCACGCCGGTGAGCGGATATCGACCGGGCACTACCGTTCAACGAGTGCCGATCAATGAACGCTGGTCAACGAACGCTGCTCAACGAATAGGTCGCACGCTTGATATGCCGGCATGGGCGCCAGGAGGGTCGGCAAAAAGGTCCCGTGACGTCGGCACATCGGTGTCGCGGGCCGTTGTCACCGGAGTGAGCGGCGCCGGGGTGTGCTGGCGGCGCTGGTTTAGCTGCTTGAGGACCGGTTGCAGGTCTTCCAGGCGCACCGGCCGGCTGAGCAGGTAGCCCTGGACGTAGTCGCAGTTGTACTGGGCCAGGAAGTCGTATTGCTGGGGCGTCTCGACGCCCTCGGTGACCACCTGCAGGTGCAGGGTATGGGCCATGACGATGATCGCCTGGACGATCTCCATGTCCTGGGTCGACTTGGGAATGTCGAGGATGAATGAACGGTCGATCTTCAGGGTATTGAGTGGCAGGCGCTTGAGGTAGGCCAGGGACGAGTAGCCAGTGCCGAAGTCGTCGATGGACAACGACACGCCGAGGGTGCGGATCTGTCGCAGCAGTTGCAGGGTGTTGGCGATATTGCCCATCAGGGCGTTTTCGGTGACTTCCAGTTCCAGTCGATCAGGTGGAACGCCGGCGGCCCGCAGCGCGCTTTCGATCTCATCGGCAAGTTCTTCGCGGGCCAGGTTCAGCGCCGAGCAGTTCACGGCGATTTTCAGTTCGCCGCAACCCTGCTCGGAGAGTCTGGCCAGGTCCTGGCAGGCCTTGCGCAATACCCAGTTATCCAGCTCGGCGATCAAGCCGTTGGCTTCGGCGATCCCGATGAAGCGATCCGGCGACAGCAGGCCGTGCTGGGGGTGTTGCCAGCGTACCAGGGCTTCGAGCTTGGCGACCTGGCCGGTCTTCACTTCATAAATGGGTTGGTAGAACAACTGCAATTCGTTGCCTTCGCGCAGGGCGTGGCGCAGTTCCTCCTCCAGTTGCAACTCCAGGGTGGCGCGGGTTTTCAGGTTGGAACTGAAGAAGTGCAGGCTGTTGCGCCCCGCACCCTTGGACTGGTACAGCGCCAGGTCGGCGTTCTTCAGCAGTTCTTCGCAGGACTTGCCGTCTTCGGGGAAGACGCTGATGCCGATGCTGGTGGTCATCACCATGCGCCGTCCGGCCAGTTCGATGGGCTCTTTCATCTTCTGCATGATGCGCTGGGCCATGTGCCGCGCTTCGTCGCGGTTGTGCAGGCTGATCAGGATGCAGAATTCGTCGCCGCCAAAGCGGGCGACCACGTCGTCATGGCTGCGGGTAGCGGCCTTGATATGTCCGGCGATGACCTTGAGCAGTTCGTCGCCGGCATCATGGCCGAGGCTGTCGTTGATGCGCTTGAAATGGTCGATATCGAGGAACATCACCGCCAGCATGCCGCCGTTGCTGCTGCGCTCGATCAGCTTCTCGGCAAAGATCTGATTGAAACCGCGACGATTGATCAGGTTGGTCAGGGCGTCGTAGTGGGCGACCTGGGCCAGCGACATGCGGGCCTGGTCCAGTTGGCTGAGCAGGGCATTGACCCGGCGCAGGTCGTGCTCCTTGTTCTGCAGTTTCTTGTCCGCCAGGGCCGCGCTGATGCTGCTGCCGATGATCAGCAAGGCGATCACGGCGATGGTCATGCCCAGTTGCAGGTGGTTGTTCTCCACGGCGGCGGGCAGGGCACTGCCTGCGGGCAGCATCAGGTGCAATGACCACATGCCGGTGAAATGCATGCTGACGATACCGGCGCCCATGACCAGGCTGGCGGTGTACTTGAGCAGTTGATGCCACATGCCGCTGCCGTTGGTGAAATGCCGGGCCAGCAACAGCGCCGCGAGGCTGGCGCCGATGGCGATCGCCACCGACAGGCCGACCAGGGCCGGCTGGTAATACTGCACCGCGCTCGAGCGCATGGCCGACATGCCGACGTAATGCATGGCGGCGATGCCCAGTCCCATGAACACGGCCGCCCGCAGTGTCTGCGAGGCACGCAGTTCGGCGCGGCCGAGGGTGTGCATGGCGAGGAATGACGCGAACAGGGCAATCAACAGCGAGGCGAGGGTGGTGGGCAGGTCGTAGCGCACTTCGATGGGCGCCTGGAACGCCAGCATGCTGATGAAGTGCATGGTCCAGATGCCGCCTGCCAGGCAGCAGGTGCCGATCCAGCGCCAGAGCCGCTGTTGTGCCGGTTTCTCTACATGACCGACGCGCTCGGCCATGTCCAGCGTGGCAAAGCTGGCTGCACAGGCGACCAGGTAGGCCAGCATGACCAGCAATGGATTGTGGCTGCAATTGAGGAGCAGGTGCCCACTATCGGGAAGTCCGTTAACAAAATGCAAACCCTGCCATTCCATAGCATGCCCTGTACCGACGCATTGGACAGCCGACGCCTCAAGCATCGGCCAACGCATTGGAGTATAGAGTGTCACTCATGGCTGCAAGCGCTAATGGCAGAGTGCTCCCAATGATTTGGGAATGGCCTAGATAGCGATTGGTACTAAGGCGGCTTTCTGTTCCGGCTCCAGCGGGGCCAGGCCGAAGGCGGCCCGGGCGGCATCGCAGCGCTCGTTGGGCTCGTTGTCGACCCAGGCGGCTTCGAACTCACGGCAGGGGCTGGAGCGCTCGTGATAGATCGAGCAACTGACCTCTTCTCCGACTTCGCCCCTGAGTGCCGTGCAGCGCGGGTTGCGCGCTTCGGTGCCGAGCATGGCGACGCGGCTCGGGCTGATCTGGGTGACCAGTTCGTCGGGCACCAGCCCGCCGCCCGAGACACACTCACCCCAGTAGAACGACACGCGAAAATAGGCACAGCAGGCACCGCAATTCAGACACGGATTAGCATCAGGCATGGGAGGTCAACGGAGGAAGGAGGGAAGGGGGGAATCCATCGCCATTCTAGGCTTCGGCCACGGCTTTGTAAGGGGGGATTACAAGTATTTTTCAGCGCCCGGGGCAGGGCCTCCATTGCCCGGTATCAGCGCCGCGAATGGTGGCAGACAGACCCGGTCGCGCTGACTAGATTGAGGGCTCCGGGCCTGGCATTGAAGCCCTTATAACAATAAAGAGACGGACCCATGCAGAACTCGACCCAAGCGGCGAATGCCTGGCGCATTCTGTTCCTGCTGTTTCTCGCCAACCTGTTCAATTTCTTCGATCGGACCATTCCGGCGATCATCATCGAGCCGATCCGCATGGAATGGCACCTGAGCGATTTCCAGATCGGCATCATCGGTACCGCCTTCACCATCGTCTATGCCATCGCCGGCCTGCCCCTGGGGCGCATGGCCGACAACGGGTCGCGCAGCAAGCTGATGGGCTGGGGCCTGGCGGTGTGGAGCGGGCTGACGGCAGTCAATGGCCTGGTGGGCAGCTTCTGGACTTTCCTGCTGGTGCGCATGGGCGTTGGTATCGGTGAAGCCAGCTATGCGCCGGCGGCCAACTCGCTGATCGGCGACCTGTTCCCGGCGCATCGACGCGCCAGGGCGATGGGGATCTTCATGCTCGGCCTGCCACTGGGGCTGCTGCTGGCCTTCTTCACCATCGGAGCGATGGTCAAGGCCTTCGACAGCTGGCGGGCGCCATTCTTTATCGCGGCGGTGCCGGGGTTGCTCCTGGCCGTGTTCATGTTCTTCATCAAGGAACCGAAACGCGGCGCGGCGGAAACCGTGAAGGTCTCCCAGGAACGGATCGAGCGTCCGGTGCGGCGCCTGATGGCGATCCCGACCTTTCTCTGGCTGGTCCTGGCCGGGTTGACCTTCAACTTCGCCACTTATGCCTGCAACTCGTTCCTGGTGCCGATGCTGCAACGTTATTTCCTGATGCCGTTGCAGGAGGCGGCGGTGGCCACCGGCCTGATCGTCGGTGTGACCGGGCTGTTCGGGCTGACCCTGGGCGGTTGGGTGGCGGACAAGATCCACCAGCGTGTCGCCAACGGTCGCCTGCTGTTCGCGGCCGGCAGCCTGGTGGTCTCGACCTTGACCACCGCCTGGGCGCTGCATGCCGGGCGGATCGAGATCGGGGTGTTCGTGGCGGTGTTCAGCGTCGGTTGGCTGTTTGCCTATAACTTCTATACCTGCGTCTACACCGCGATCCAGGACGTGGTCGAGCCGCGGCTGCGGGCGACGGCGATGGCCGTGTATTTCGCGGGGTTGTATCTGCTCGGTGGTGGCCTGGGGCCGGTGGTGGTCGGATTGTTGTCCGATCATTTCGCCCATGCGGCGATGCTGGCGGCGGGGGCACAGCAGATGACCGAGGCGTTCAAGGCCGTGGGCCTGCATGACGCGATGTACCTGATACCGGGGGCGTTGTTGCTGACCCTGCTGTTCCTGTTCCAGGCAGCCCGGTGTTTCAGCAAGGATGCGCAGCGCATGCGCGAGGGGATGGCCGCGGATGAGCCGGGCACGGCGCCTGTGGCAGTTTGACTCTGAACCTTGCAGGGACCGGCTTGCCGGCGATTGGGGACCTCATGGCTTGCGTTGCCCATGATGACCTCATCGCCGGCAAGCCGGCTCCTACAGATTGGAGACCAGGTCTGGAGGAGCGGGCAGGCGCTGGCGAGAGCGCCCCGGTGGATCAGCCAGCCACCAGCACCCGGATCGCTTCCAGGCGCAGCGCGGCTTTTTCAAGCATCGCCAGGCCCTGTTCCCGTTGCTGACGCAGCGCCACCAGCTCGCTGTCGCGCACGGTCGGGTTGACCGCCTGCAACGCGGTCAGGCGCGCCAGTTCTTCATCGGTATCCGCCGCCAGGCGCCGTTGCGCTTCGGCCACGCGCTCGGCGTGGCGTGGCGCGATCTTCGCTTCGCCAGCGTTGATCTTCGGCGTCAGGCTGTCGCGCTGGGCCTGGATGAACTTGTTGGCGCTGGCCCGTGGCACGCTTTCCAGCTGGTCGTTCAGGGTTTCGAAGGCGACACGGGTCGACAGGTCGTTGCCGTTGGCGTCCAGCAGGCAGCGCAGGGCGGCTGGCGGCAGGTAGCGGCCCAGTTGCAGCGAGCGCGGGGCAACCACTTCACTGACGTACAGCAGTTCCAGCAACACGGTGCCGGGTTTCAGCGCCTTGTTCTTGATCAGCGCCACGGCGGTGTTGCCCATCGAACCGGACAGCACCAGATCCATGCCGCCCTGCACCATCGGGTGCTCCCAGGTGATGAACTGCATGTCCTCGCGTGACAGCGCCTGGTTGCGGTCGTAGGTGATGGTCACGCCTTCGTCGTCGCCCAGCGGGAAGCTGGCGTCGAGCATCTTCTCGCTCGGTTTGAGGATCAGGGCGTTTTCCGAGTGGTCTTCGCTGTCGATGCCAAAGGCGTCGAACAGGGTTTCCATATAGATCGGCAGGGCGAACTGATCGTCCTGCTCATGGATCGCCTCGACCAGCGCATCGCCTTCGCCGGCGCCGCCGGAGTTGAGTTCCAGCAGGCGGTCGCGACCGGTATGCAGCTCGGCCTCCAGGCGCTCGCGCTCGGTGCGGGCTTCTTCCACCAGTGCTTGCCACTCGCCATCGTCGCCACCTTCGAGCAGCGGCAGCAGGCGCGGGCCGAACTGGTGCTGCAGGGCGTTGCCGGTCGGGCAGGTGTTGAGGAAGGCGTTCAGCGCTTCGTGGTACCACTGGAACAGGCGCTCTTGCGGGCTGGTCTCCAGGTACGGCACGTGCAACTCGATCACGTGTTTCTGGCCGATCCGGTCGAGACGACCGATCCGCTGTTCCAGCAGGTCCGGGTGCGACGGCAGGTCGAACAGCACCAGGTGATGGGAGAACTGGAAGTTGCGGCCTTCACTGCCGATTTCCGAGCAGATCAGTACCTGGGCGCCGAATTCCTCGTCGGCGAAGTAGGCTGCGGCACGGTCCCGCTCGAGGATGTTCATGCCCTCGTGGAACACTGTCGCCGGAATGCCGGAGCGCACGCGCAGGGCGTCTTCCAGGTCCATGGCGGTTTCCGCGTGGGCGCAGATCACCAGCACCTTGGTGCGCTTGAGCATTTTCAGCTGGTCGATCAGCCACTCGACGCGCGGGTCGAAGCGCCACCAGCGTTCTTCCTCGCTGGCGTCCGGCTGGGACTGGAAGCTGACTTCCGGGTACAGCTCGGCGTGTTCGCCCAGCGGCAGTTCCAGGTATTCGTCCGGGTTCGGCAGCGGGTAGGCGTGCAGCTTGCGCTCCGGGAAACCCTGCACCGCGGCGCGGGTGTTGCGGAACAGCACGCGGCCGGTGCCATGGCGATCCAGCAGTTCGCGGACGAGGCGGGCGCTGGCTTCGGTATCGCCGTCGTTGACTGCGGTGAGCAGGGCTTCGCCTTCGTCGCCGAGGAAACCCTGGATGGTCTTGTGCGCCGCCGGGGAGAGACGGCCCTGGTCCAGCAGTTCCTGCACCGCTTCGGCCACCGGGCGATAGTTTTCGCTTTCGGCGCGGAAGGCTGCCAGGTCGTGGAAGCGGTTCGGGTCGAGCAGGCGCAGACGGGCGAAGTGGCTGTCCTGGCCCAGTTGTTCCGGGGTGGCGGTCAGCAGCAGGACGCCGGGAATGGTCTCGGCCAGTTGCTCGACCAGGGCGTATTCCGGGCTGACCTGATCTTCATGCCAGACCAGGTGGTGCGCCTCGTCGACCACCAGCAGGTCCCAGCCGGCGGCGAACAGCGCATCCTGGGCCTTCTCGTCCTCGACCAGCCATTCCAGGGCCACCAGGGCCAGTTGGGTGTCTTCGAACGGGTTGCTGGCATCGCTTTCGATAAAGCGTTCGGCATCGAACAGCGCGACCTGCAGGTTGAAGCGCCGGCGCATTTCCACCAGCCACTGGTGCTGGAGGTTTTCCGGCACCAGGATCAGGACGCGGCTGGCGCGACCGGAAAGCAGTTGGCGATGGATCACCAAGCCGGCCTCGATGGTCTTGCCCAGGCCCACTTCGTCCGCAAGCAGGACCCGTGGCGCGATACGGTCGGCGACTTCACGGGCGATGTGCAGCTGGTGCGCGATGGGTTGCGCGCGGACACCGCCCAGGCCCCAGAGCGAGGACTGCAACTGGCGGCTGGTGTGTTCCAGGGTGTGGTAGCGCAGGGAGAACCAGGCCAGCGGGTCGATCTGCCCGGCGAACAGGCGGTCGCTGGCCAGGCGGAACTGGATGAAGTTCGACAGCTGGGTTTCCGGCAGCGTGACGACTTCGTTCTGCGCGTTGAGGCCATGATAGACCAGCAGTCCGTCGACATCGTCGACTTCGCGCACGGTCATCTTCCAGCCTTCGAAGTGGGTAATGGTGTCCCCGGGCGAGAAACGCACACGGGTGAGAGGCGCATTCCTTAGCGCGTACTGGCGAGTGTCGCCAGTGGCCGGATAGAGCACGGTCAACAAGCGGCCGTCCTGTGCCAGAACGGTGCCCAAACCCAGCTCGGCTTCGCTGTCACTGATCCAGCGTTGCCCCGGTTGATACTGCTGCGCCATGCTGCCTGACTCCCGCCTTGAAAAAGCCGACTATCTTAACGGAATCGGCGCTTTCAGGCCAAAGGCTCTTGCTCTCTTGATTGAAAGGACGGGACTCCTGTCGAGAAACCATGCGGAACAAGACTAACGGTAGCCCACGATGACGTTCGTCGGGACGTATTGCACCCTTGAGCGATAACCGGGTCACACTTTCGCGACTGACGGCTCAAGTCGTGGATCCCACAGCCGACAGCCTGCCGACAGGAGAGAAAAATCATGCTGCCACCGCTGCTACCCCTGAGCGTCCTGCCGGTGACCTCCCAGCAGGACCCGATCCGGCCACGACCGGATATCCCGCCCGTGGTGCCGGTTCAGGAAAGCTCCAACGAAAGTACCATCGACCTGCAGAAACGCGACCCCGAAGAGGCCGCGTGGCTGCTGCGTGAAGAACAGCGGCGCCAGCAGGAACAGCAGCAGCGTCGGCGCGAGGCCGACGATGATCCCGAACGCCACCTGGCGGTGCCGGGCGACGAGTTGAACGCCGATAACACCGTGCCGGTGGTGGCGCTGATGGATGAACAGCCGCGTCAGGGCCTGCTGGTCGACGTCGAGGTCTGAGGCCCTTCACTGGCCAACTGACCCAGGGCCTGCAACAGCAGGTCGATTTCCTCCCGGGTGGTGAGATGACTCACGGCAATCCGGGCAATGGCCGGCAGATCGCGGGCCTGCATGTCCAGGGGCGTATAGGCCGTGCCGTTGGCGCCCAGGTTGATCGCCCGTTCGGCCAGTTTCTCCTTCAGGGCAAACACATCCCAACCCTTCAAGGTAAAGGCAATCAGCCCGGATTGCTGCCCGGACAGGCCGAGGTCATGCAGCTCAAGGCCCGGAATTTCACGCAGATCGTGGCGCAGCCGGTCGCTTGATGCCTGGATCCGGCGACGGATGCGTTCGATGCCGAGCTGATTCACTTCTTTCAAGGCGTTGGCCAGGCCGGCCATCAGCACCAGCGAGCGTTCGCTGGTCTCGAAGCGCCGGGCATCGTCGCGCAGGGTGAAGGCCTTGCCGTCCCAAGGCGCCGACAGCACGTCTAGCTGGCGCGGCGCCAATTGTTCGAGAAAACCCCGACGCACATACATCAGCGCCGTGCCGCGCGGGCCACGGAGGAATTTGCGCGCGGCGCCCTTGAGCACGTCGCAGCCCAATGCCTGGACGTCGCAGGGCAACTGTCCGAGAGCCTGGCCGGCATCGATGAAATAGGCAATGCCATGACGCCGCGCCACCTCGCCGATGGCGGCGGCCGGGTTGATCAGGCCACCGTTGGCCGGCAGCCAGGTCAGGGCGATCAGGCGTACGCGGGCGTCGATCAGTTGTTCCAGGGACGACACCGACACCGCTCCGGTTTCGTCGCAGGGGATCACTTCAAGACTGGCTCCGGCCTTGACTGCCTCGGCCATGCAGGCCAGGTTGCCGGCCCACTCATGGCGTCCGACGAGAATCCGTTCGCCGGCGCGCCAGGGCCCCAGCGCCGCGAAGGCCATGCTCCAGGCCGCGGAACCACTGCTGGCGAACGCGATGCTGTCAGTGTCGGCGTTGAGCAGTTGCGCCGCAGCCTGTCGGGCCTGCTCTTCCAGGCGCGCGCCATGGACCCCGGCCTCCATCGGGCCGAGGCTCGCTTCGAGCTGCAACTGCCCGGTCATGGCGTCCAGCGTGGCCTGGCTCGGCAGCGACGCCCCGGCGTGGTTGAAATGGATCACCCGCGCGCAGCCCGGTGTGGCGGCGCGCAGACGGGTGATTTCTGCGTCGGACAGCTCGGTTGAGGTGTCGTTGTTCATGGCCGCAGCTCGAAAATCGCATCGATCTCCACGGCCACGCCGCTGGGCAGGCTGGCGACACCGACGGCCGTGCGGGCGTGGCGGCCTTTTTCCCCCAATGCATTGACCAGCAGGTTGGAGGCACCGTTGGCGACCGCGCCCTGGCGCTGGAAGTCGGGGGCGGCGGCCACGAATACGCCGAGACGGACGATGCGCACCAGTTTCGACAGATCGTCATCGATGGCCTGGCCCAATTGCGCCAGCAGGCCAAGGGCCGCCAGTTCCGCGGCCCTGGCGCCTTCTTCCCCGCCGAGGGTATCGCCCAGTCGGCCGATATAGGCGGGTTTGCCTTCCTGCAACGGAATCTGCCCGGAGATGAACAACTGGTTGTTGCTGATCACGTGGTTCACGTAGTTGGCGATGGGCTGGCTGGGCACCGGCAGGCTCAGGCCCAGTTGGTTGACACGGTCGAACAGGGAATCGTTCATGCTGAAACCTCCTGGAAGAAGATGCCAGCATGCTCGGCGCGCCATGGGGCGACAAACGGATAGATTCAATCGGACGTATCTGATTGGCTCATGTGTCCGCCCGGGCGCATTGTTCCGTCAGCCAGGCGCAGAAGCACTCGGCGTCCGGGGAAAGGGCGGCATTGGGCTTGATCAACCAGTATCCGATCTCGCTTTCAAAGGTCGGCGTGTCGAAGGCCGGAACCAGAGAACCGTCCCTGAGCCTGCGCCCGATCAGGCGTTGGCGACCCATGGCGATGCCCTGGCCGGCCACCGCGGCTTCGACGACGATGTTGTAGTCATGGAGCATGACCGTGGGGTAGTGCTGCAAGTCGATATGCTGGTGCCGCGACCAGTCGATCCACTCGAAGGGTTGTCGGGCCTGGGCCATCAGCAGTGGGCCGCGTTCGATCGAGCGGGCCTTGAAGGCCGGGCTGCAGACCGGAGTCAGGCGCTCGGTCATCAGGCGCTGGGCATCGACGTTGCTCCAGCCGCCCTTGCCATAACGAATCGCCAGGTCAACCTGGGCGCCGGCGACATCGGCCAGTTGGATGGACGGCTCCAGTTCCACCTGGATATGCGGGTGGCGGCCGATGAAGTCAGCCAGGCGCGGTGCGAGCCAGAGGGTGGCGAAGGAGGCGAGCAGGCCGATTCGCAGTACCCGGCCCGGCCCGGCGGAGCGCAGTCGCCGCGTGGCCTCGGCGATCTGCTCCAGCGCCGGGCGGATCTGCCGGTAGTAGCGCTGGCCGGCCTCGCTGAGGTCGATGGCGCGGGTGCGACGGATGAACAGGCGCTGGTCGAGGTACTGCTCCAGTTTCTGGATCTGATGGCTGACCGCACTCTGGCTGACGGACAGTTCCTCGGCCGCCTTGATAAAGCTCAGGTGACGGGCCACCGATTCAAAGGCGCGCAGGGCCATCAGCGGTGGGAGGTCCTTGTGCAATGTCACGTCAACGATCCTTGGCAGCCATTCGGATGGGGCGATTCTGCGGGGAAATCGCCGTTGCTGACACACTTTAATGGCAAGCGGGCGGCTTCACGACTGGTCAGCGCGGGCGCTTGCCCGCATTATTGAGTCATTGCGCGGGTCGAAGTGGATGACTTCGGCCGAATTCGACGGATAGCGATGTAGTGATCATGAGCCAAGACGACAAGCTGATCGACCTGAATACCGAGCGGGCCAAACGTGTCCACGACCTCAACGAGAAGCGCCTGAATGAAGTCCGCCAGGCGTTCGAGCAGGCGATGCCCCTGGGCAAGGCCAGGAAAAAATCGAAGAACAAGCCGAAAAAGCGCTGATATCGGCGCTGAAACTTGATGCACGTCAGTTAATGTCCTTTCCCCGCGCCCGGTTCCGGGCGGCATTGATCCCGGTCAATTTTCCTCCGTGCCCGTTTGGGTAACTTAGCCCCATCGCAACAGGGCAAGCGCAGGAGGCCAGTCATGTTTTTCGATAACGTGGTAATCGCCGGAGTGCTGACAGTGGGCCTCATGGTGATGTTCTTCGCAGGATTCGGTTTTTTTATCTGGAAAGACTCACATAAGCGGAAAAAACCCTAGGTCTTTCCAGGGAGCGAGCACGCAAGGCATTTTGGGCGACTTCGGTCGCCCTTTTTTTTGCCTGTCGTTTGCCTTTTGACCGGGCAAAAAAAAGGTGCGATCCGCAGATCACACCTTTTTCTGTGTCACTGGAAACGACTCAGCTGCCGAGCATCTTCGACGCGATCCAGAACAACCCGGCGGACAGCGCCACGGTGGCTGGCAGGGTCAGTACCCAGGCCAGCAGGATGGTCTTGATCGTGCTGCTCTGCAGGCCGCTCTTGTTCGCCAGCATGGTGCCCGCGACACCCGACGACAACACATGAGTGGTCGAGACCGGCAGGGCAAAGATGTTCGCCAGGCCGATCATGCAGGCGGTGGTGATCTGTGCCGACATGCCCTGGGCATAGGTCATGCCCTGCTTGCCGATCTTCTCGCCGATGGTCAGTACCACCCGCTTCCAGCCAACCATGGTGCCCAGGCCGAGGGCCAGGGCCACTGCCAGAATCACCCAGAACGGTGCGTATTCGGTGGTGGTGGTCAGGTCCTTGCGCAGTTTCTCCAGGTCCGCCTTCTCGCGGGCATCCAGGCCCGGCAGCTTGCCGACTTTCTTCGCGGTGTCATCCAGGCAGAGCAGGTAGCGACGTACTTCGATGCGCTTTTCCGGCGACAGCGAATGGTAGTCGGTCACACCCTTGAGGTTGTTCAGCAGGGCGGCGATGGTCGGCTCGGTCTGCTGCGGGTTGCAGCGGAACTTGCCCGGCAGGTCGTCCTGAACGCTTTTGCCCAGGGCCAGGAACTCGCTCAGGGTCGCGTTGTTGCGCTGGTAGAACTGGCTCAGGTGCAGGGTCGCGTCACGGGTCCGCTCGATCTGGTAGGTGGTGGTGCTCAGGTCGAGGACGAATTGCGCCGGGACGATACCGATCAGCACGAGCATGATCAGGCCGATACCTTTCTGGCCATCGTTGGAGCCGTGCACGAAGCTGACGGCCATGGCGGAAATCACCAGGACCAGGCGGTTCCAGAACGGCGGGTGCTTCTTGTCGTCGATCTTGCGCCGCTGGTCCGGAGTCTTGTGCATCTTCGACAGCGGACGCCACCACTTCAGGCCCACCAGCACCAGGCCGGCGACCAGCATGCCGGCCAGCGGCGAGAACACCAGCGAGGCACCGATATCGATCGCCTTCTGCCAGTTGACCCCGTCACCCAGCGGAATATCGTTGAGCAATGCGTTGGCCAGGCCGACACCGAGGATCGAACCGATCAGGGTGTGGGAGCTCGACGCCGGGATACCGAAGTACCAGGTACCCAGGTTCCAGGTGATGGCCGCGGCCAGCAGCGAGAACACCATGGCGAGGCCATGGCCGGTATTGACGTTGATCAGCAACTCCACCGGCAGCAGGTGCACGATGGCATAGGCGACGCCGACCCCGCCGAGCAATACGCCGAAGAAGTTGAATACACCGGAAAAGAACACCGCGAGATGCGGCGGCATGGCTTTGGTGTAGATCACTGTGGCCACCGCGTTAGCGGTGTCATGAAAGCCGTTGATGAACTCGAAGCTGAGGACAAAGGCCAGGGCGAGCAACAGGCTCACAAGAACCCAAGCATCCAGTCCGCTGAATAAATCGATCATGAAGGTTTTCTGACCCGGTCATAAGGGGGCGCGATTATGCCAGAAAAGCCTGCTAATCGATGCACTAGCTGCTCACCGGTAACATTCTTCAATGAAAAAAAATGTAGGAAACCGTTAAACCTCAGGTTTTCCGGGCGTTTGCCAAGCATCTGATTTCATTGGAAATGCCCAATGAACACAAGGTTTCAGCGCGGGAATGAAAGGCCGAAACGGATGTGCGAAATTTCTGTGTGAGGGCCTGCCGGGCGTCATTCAACCCGATGGGATGTTCGGGGGCCTGGGCTCGGCGCGGGTAGCGCAAGCCGTTGACGTCCAGAAGCCTGAGGGAATCCGGATAGGAGAGACCGGCTGCCAGGGGCAAGCCTCACAAGGTTCGAGACCGCCGTGCCTAAGGCTCTTCGGCCTTGAGTTCCTTTTCCATTTTTTGCAATTCCTGGGTAAATGCCTGGTCCAGGAGGCTGGCTCGTTTGCGCCAGGGTTTGCGTTCTGGTTCGGGTTGCGCGGCGTAGGTGGTAATTTCCCCGCCGTAAACATCCTTGTAACGTTGCTCCTGGCGCTCAAGTTCCGCGCGCAGTTCGTCTTTCGTCACAGTGTTACCTAATTTGAGTTGATAAGGTTTTCCGGCGATACGTAATACGGGAGTTCCATGAAGTCCGGTGGCGTATCGGAACGGTTTTATAGTCGTTGGCCCTGGACGACGTGTCGGCGAAACAGCGGCGCCATGCACCAGGGCGGCGTCGACAGGGAAAGTGCCGTCATGGCAAGCGTTTCCCGGTTCGACAAAACGCGGCCATCCACGTTGAACATTGGTCTGGGCTTGAGAGCCAGGCTCTCGGAACCGCGACAGAACCAGACGGTTCGAATGTCGTATGGGGAGTATAGCGGCCGGTTTGAATAATACTATCGCGAAGCGGGGCTGGCCCGTCAACTTTGTGTGTGGGTTTTGTTGCGTAGGAGTTATGAACTGCAACTTGAGGACTTGGCTGGATACTGCCTGTTTTTTGGCGGCAAATTAACACTGCAAGTTCCGCGCGGGCAGTGTTAATTGAAAAGGGAAGAGCGCTTCTATATTGACGGCAACCTCATGTATCGGCGGTTTGCCGGAAGTCGGGAAAACGGCCTCACTTCGTGGGTAAGGCCGTGCCGGTGGATTTTCCGGTGGGTACCTGACCAGTATCCCGGAAAACCACCTGATGGCGGGGCAACGTTATAAGCTTCGGACCCTGGGGGTCAATTGCGATTATCGGGCCAGCGTTCGATAATCGCCCAATGTCGAGCCTGGCCGGCTTGTCTATCGGGCTGATGTCGGCCTGTAATAGCCGCTGACCGCGTGAACAAGGACCTGGAATGAACGACCCACTGCGCACTGCCTTCAACTCCGTGGCGCCGCCTATCGTTGCCTCGCCCGCCAAGCGGATCCAGGCCTTTACCGGTGACCCGGACTTCATGACTTCGCTGGCCCGGGGCCTGGCGGTGGTGCAGGCGTTCCAGGAGCGCAAGCGGCACCTGACCATCGCGCAGATCAGCCATCGCACGGAAATTCCCCGGGCGGCCGTGCGCCGTTGCCTGCACACGCTGATCAAGCTTGGCTATGCCACCACCGACGGACGCACCTACTCGCTGCTGCCCAAGGTCCTGACCCTGGGTCACGCCTACCTGTCCTCGACCCCGCTGGCGGTGTCGGCCCAGCCTTATCTGGACCGCATGAGCGAGCAGCTCCACGAGGCCTGCAACATGGCCACCCTCGAGGGCGACGACATCCTCTATATCGCCCGTTCGGCGACGACCCAGCGATTGATCTCGGTCGATCTTTCCGTCGGCGGGCGGCTGCCGGCCTATTGCACTTCCATGGGCCGGATCCTGCTGGCCGCGCTGGACGATGCATCGTTGCAGGAATACCTCGACCATGCCGACCTGCAGGCCAAGACCAGCCGCACCCTGCATACGCCCGAAGCCTTGCTCGAATGCCTGCAGCAGGTACGCCAGCAAGGCTGGTGCATCGTCGACCAGGAGCTGGAACAGGGCCTGCGTTCCATCGCCGTGCCGGTCTATGACGCCTCGGGCCAGGTGCTCGCGGCACTGAACGTCAGTACCCATGCCGGGCGCGTCAGCCGCAGTGAACTGGAGCAGCGTTTCCTGCCGAGCATGCTCGGCGCCAGCCGCGACCTCAGCGCCCAGCTGTTTGCCTGAACGTCCCGGCTGCCGCGGCAAAGCCGTTCGATAACCGCCCAGAGTTGCGTTTATCGAATTGCGCCGTTTTACGCCGCTCATTAATGTCGCGGCAGCGTCCTGAGTCGACGAGCCCGCAGGCCTCGACCCGGTGACCGCCCGATAATAATGACGAGGCCAAGCCGCCATGAGCACTCCCTTCGATAGCCTTCTGTGCAAGAACTCTCTTCGCAAGAACCCTCTCCGTAAGAACACTTTCCGTAAGAACACTCTTCGCAAGAACACTCGCGCACGCATGCCGTTTACGCTGAAACGGCTCGCCTGAGCGTTATTCGCTCTGTCCAACGTCCGCCGCCCCCTGGTCGGCACCTGTGCGTCTGCGCGTCTGTGTGGAAATAAAAATAATGAACCAGCCTCAATCCGCTGTCGGTCACTGCCTCGATGTGCAGTCCTTTATCAACGATCAACCGCTGTCGCGCTATCAGTGGCGGGTGGTGATCCTGTGTTTCCTGATCGTCTTCCTCGATGGCCTGGACACCGCTGCCATGGGCTTTATCGCTCCGGCGCTGTCCCAGGACTGGGGTATCGATCGCGCGAGCCTCGGCCCGGTGATGAGCGCGGCCCTGATCGGCATGGTCTTCGGCGCCCTCGGTTCCGGCCCGTTGGCCGACCGGTTCGGGCGCAAGGTGGTGCTGGTGGGGGCGGTCCTGTTGTTCGGCGCCTTCAGCCTGGCTTCGGCCTACAGCAGTAACGTCGACCAGTTGCTGGTCCTGCGTTTCCTCACCGGCCTCGGCCTGGGGGCCGGCATGCCGAACGCCACCACGCTGCTCTCCGAATACACCCCGGAGCGCCACAAGTCGCTGCTGGTGACCAGCATGTTCTGCGGCTTCAACCTGGGCATGGCCGGCGGTGGTTTTGTTTCGGCCAAGCTGATCCCGGCCTTCGGCTGGCACAGCCTGTTGCTGATTGGCGGGTTGCTGCCGCTGATCCTGGCGGTGGTGCTGCTGCTCTGGCTGCCGGAGTCGGCGCGTTACCTGGTGGTACGCAACCGTGGCACGGACAAGGTGCGCAAGGCGCTGGCGCCGATTGCTCCCGAGCAGGTCGCCGGGGCGGCGAGCTTCAGTGTTCCGGAGCAGAAGACGGTCAAGGCGCGCAACGTCCTGGCGGTGATTTTTTCCGGCACCTACAGCGCCGGCACCCTGCTGCTATGGCTGACCTATTTCATGGGACTGGTGATCGTCTACCTGCTGACCAGCTGGCTGCCGACGCTGATGCGTGACAGCGGTGCGAGCATGGAGCAGGCCGCCTTTATCGGGGCCTTGTTCCAGTTTGGCGGGGTGCTGAGTGCGGTGGGGGTCGGTTGGGCGATGGACCGGTTCAACCCGCACAAGGTGATCGGCACTTTCTACCTGCTGGCGGGGATCTTTGCCTACGCGGTTGGCCAGAGCCTGGGCCATATCGCCCTGCTGGGAACCCTGGTGCTGGCGGCGGGCATGTGCGTGAACGGCGCGCAGTCGGCGATGCCATCGCTGGCGGCACGCTTCTATCCGACCCAGGGACGGGCCACCGGGGTTTCCTGGATGCTGGGGATCGGTCGTTTCGGCGCGATCCTCGGCGCCTGGATGGGCGCCACGCTGCTGGGCATGGGCTGGAATTTCGAGCAGGTGCTGACCGTGCTGGTGGTGCCGGCGGCATTGGCGACGGCGGGGGTATTGATCAAGGGCCGGGTCAGCCACGCGGACGCGACCTGAGGATCGGCCTTGCCGTTGGCTGGCAAACGGTAGCCTACAAACAATTGGTTCGATAATCGAACACTTAGTCGATTATCGGATTGTTTGACCCCTGGCCTCGACTTAATCTGGTTTCACTCCGGCGCTGAACCTCGCGCCTTTTTCTTCCACGCTGGCTTGTTGAAACCGGGAGTCTGCATCCATGGCTGAAATCCTTTCGTTGCATGAAGCGGTGAAGCAATTCGTCAACGACGGTGACACCGTCGCCCTCGAAGGCTTCACCCATCTGATTCCGACTGCGGCGGGTCATGAAATCATTCGTCAGGGCAAGAAGGACCTGACGCTGGTGCGGATGACCCCCGATCTGATCTACGACCAGTTGATCGGTGCCGGTTGCGCTCGCAAGCTGATCTTCTCCTGGGGCGGCAACCCGGGTGTCGGTTCCCTGCACCGTCTGCGCGACGCGGTGGAGAAGCACTGGCCCCATGACCTGGAAATCGAAGAGCACAGCCATGCCGACCTGGCCAATGCCTACGTCGCCGGTGCCTCCGGCCTGCCGTTCGCGGTGTTGCGTGCCTACGCCGGTTCCGACCTGCCGAAGGTCAACCCGTTGATCAGGAGCGTGACCTGCCCGTTCACCGGCGAAGTGCTCGCCGCGGTGCCCTCGGTCCGTCCGGATGTGACGGTGATCCACGCGCAGAAGGCCGACCGCAAGGGCAATGTCCTGCTGTGGGGCATTCTCGGGGTACAGAAAGAGGCGGCCCTGGCTGCCAGGCGCTGCATCGTCACTGTCGAGGAAATCGTCGACGACCTGAACGCGCCGATGAATGCCTGTGTCCTGCCGACCTGGGCCTTGAGCGCGGTCTGTCATGTCCCCGGTGGTGCGCATCCGTCCTATGCCCATGGCTACACCGAGCGCGACAACCGCTTCTACCAGGCCTGGGATCCGATTGCCCGTGACCGGGAAACCTTTACCGCCTGGATCGCCGAATACATCCATGGCACGGCGGACTTCGCCGAGTTCCAGGCCAAGCTGGCCCGCGCGTCGGAGGCAAAATAATGACCTACACCACCAATGAAATGATGACCGTCGCCGCTGCCCGTCGCCTGAAGAACGGTTCGGTCTGCTTTGTCGGTATCGGCCTGCCTTCCAAGGCCGCCAACCTGGCACGCCTGACCTCTTCGCCGGATGTGGTGCTGATCTACGAGTCCGGCCCGATCGGTGCCAAGCCCAGCGTGTTGCCACTGTCCATCGGTGACGGCGAACTGGCGGAAACCGCCGACACCGTGGTGCCGACCGGCGAGATCTTCCGCTACTGGCTGCAAGGCGGGCGGATCGACGTCGGTTTCCTCGGCGCCGCCCAGGTCGACCGGTTCGGTAATATCAACACCACGGTGGTGGGCGACTATTTCTCGCCCAAGGTCCGCCTGCCCGGCGCTGGCGGTGCACCAGAGATCGCCGGTTCGGCGAAAAGCGTGCTGATCATCCTCAAGCAGTCGGCCCGTTCCTTTGTCGACAAGCTGGACTTCATCACCTCGGTCGGTCACGGCGAAGGCGGCGATTCGCGCAAGCGCTTCGGCCTGCCGGGCGCCGGTCCGGTGGGCATCATCACCGACCTGTGCATCATGGAACCGGAAGCGCAAAGCAATGAGTTCGTGGTCACGGCCCTGCATCCGGGGGTGACCCGCGAACAGGTGATCGCCGCCACGGGCTGGCCCGTGCGTTTCGCCGAGCAGGTGGACAGCACCGCGGCACCGAGCGCAACCGAACTGGCCGCCTTGCGCGACCTGGAAGCCCGCACCGCCGCGGCCCATGGCCAAGCCCCTGGAGAAGCCTGATGCGTGAAGTGTTTATCTGTGACGCCATTCGTACGCCCATCGGCCGTTTCGGTGGCGGCCTGGCCGGCGTGCGCGCCGATGACCTGGCAGCGATGCCGATCAAGGCGCTGATGGAGCGCAACCCGTCGGTGAACTGGGACGAGGTCGATGAAGTGTTTCTCGGCTGTGCCAACCAGGCCGGCGAAGACAACCGCAACGTCGCGCGCATGGCGTTGCTGCTGGCGGGCCTGCCGGAGAGCATTCCCGGGGTGACCCTCAACCGCCTCTGCGCCTCCGGGATGGATGCCATCGGCACCGCGTTTCGGGCCATCGCCAGCGGCGAGATGGAACTGGCGATTGCCGGCGGCGTGGAGTCCATGTCCCGTGCGCCGTTCGTGATGGGCAAGGCCGACGCGGCGTTTTCCCGCAACATGAAGCTGGAGGACACCACCATCGGCTGGCGTTTCATCAATCCGTTGATGAAGGCCCAGTACGGTGTCGACGCGATGCCGCAGACCGCCGACAACGTTGCGGATGACTATCAGGTCTCGCGCGCCGACCAGGATGCCTTTGCCCTGCGCAGCCAGCAGCGCACGGCGGCGGCCCAGGCCGCCGGTTTCTTCCGCGAGGAAATCGTGCCGGTGCGTATCGCCCATAAAAAGGGTGAAACCCTGGTCGAGCAGGACGAGCATCCCCGGGCCGACACCACCCTGGAAGCACTGGCACGGCTCAAGCCGGTCAACGGCGCGGACAAGACCGTCACCGCCGGCAATGCCTCCGGCGTCAACGATGGCGCCGCGGCACTGATCCTGGCGTCCGCCGAGGCGGTGAAGAAACACGGCCTGACAGCCCGGGCGCGGGTGCTCGGCATGGCCAGCGCCGGTGTCGCCCCGCGGGTCATGGGCATCGGTCCGGTGCCGGCGGTGCGCAAGTTGACTGAACGCCTGGGCCTGGCGGTCAGCGACTTCGACGTTATCGAGTTGAATGAAGCGTTCGCCAGCCAGGGCCTGGCGGTGCTGCGCGAGCTGGGTATCGCCGATGACGCGGCACAGGTCAATCCGAACGGCGGGGCGATTGCCCTGGGGCATCCCCTGGGCATGAGCGGCGCGCGCCTGGTCCTGACGGCGCTCCACCAACTGGAAAAGACCGGCGGCAGCAAGGGCCTGGCGACCATGTGCGTGGGCGTCGGGCAGGGGCTGGCGCTGGCGATTGAACGGATCTGACCAGGGTTCGGTCGCTGTAACCTGTGGGAACCGGCTTGCCGGCGATGAGGCCCTTGAGCCTTGCCGCGTCTATCCATGTGCCATCGCCGGCCAGCCGGTTCCTGCAAGGGCGGCGATTGTTCTTGCGGAACAGGTCTGTTGCAAAGTATGTCTAGACTGCAACTACCCCTCCTACGAGTGAGAGAACATGACAACAACAACGACGCCGTACACCGGTGAGGAACGTAGCAAAAGGATCTTTGCCATCGTCGGTGCTTCTTCCGGCAACCTGGTCGAATGGTTCGACTTTTATGTCTATGCCTTCTGTGCCATCTATTTTGCCCCGGCTTTCTTCCCTTCCGATGACCCGACGGTGCAACTGCTCAACACCGCCGGTGTATTTGCCGCCGGCTTCCTGATGCGGCCCATCGGTGGCTGGTTGTTCGGTCGTGTGGCCGACAAGCACGGCCGTAAGAACTCGATGATGATCTCGGTGCTGATGATGTGCGCCGGCTCCCTGGTCATCGCCTTCCTGCCGACCTATGCCAGTATCGGAGCCTGGGCACCGGCGCTGCTGCTGGTGGCGCGGCTGTTCCAGGGCCTGTCGGTGGGCGGCGAGTACGGCACCACCGCGACCTACATGAGTGAAGTGGCGTTGCGCGGCCAGCGCGGCTTCTTTGCCTCGTTCCAGTACGTGACCCTGATCGGCGGCCAGTTGCTGGCGGTGCTGGTGGTGGTGATCCTGCAACAGTTCCTCACCGAGCCCGAGCTCAAGGCCTGGGGCTGGCGCGTACCGTTCGTGATCGGTGCCATTGCGGCTGTGATCTCGCTGCTGCTGCGTCGTGCGCTGAAGGAAACCACCAGCAAGGAAACCCGCCAGGACAAGGACGCCGGCAGCATCCGGGCGCTGTTCCGCGATCACAAGGCGGCGTTCATCACCGTGCTTGGCTACACCGCCGGCGGCTCGCTGATTTTCTACACCTTCACCACCTATATGCAGAAATACCTGGTGAACACCGCCGGGATGACCGCCAAGACCGCCAGCTACATCATGACCGGCGCGCTGTTCCTCTATATGTGCATGCAGCCGCTGTTCGGCATGCTCTCGGACAAGATCGGCCGGCGTAATTCGATGCTCTGGTTCGGCGCCCTGGGTGCCTTGTGCACGGTGCCGATCCTGCTGACCCTGAAGACCGTTACCAACCCGTTCCTGGCCTTCGTGCTGATCACCCTGGCCCTGGCGATCGTCAGCTTCTACACCTCCATCAGCGGCCTGGTCAAAGCCGAGATGTTCCCGGTGCAGGTACGCGCGCTGGGCGTGGGCCTGGCCTACGCGGTGGCCAATGCCCTGTTCGGCGGTTCGGCGGAATACGTGGCGCTGAACCTCAAGTCGGTGGGGATGGAGAACGCCTTCTACTGGTATGTGACGGTGATGATGGTCGTCGCCTTCCTGTTCAGCCTGCGCCTGCCGAAGCAGGCGGCGTACCTGCACCACGATCACTGATCGGCCTGCGCGCCCGTTCCGGGCGCGCATTTACCAGGGATTTTTTATGCCGCGACCGAGCAATCAACTGTTCGATGCCTACTTTGTTGCCCGCGATATGGGCGAGGTGTTCTCCGATCAGGGGCGGGTCCAGGCGATGCTGGACTTCGAAGCGGCCCTGGCCCGTGCACAGGCGCGGGTCGGGCTGATTCCCCAGGCGGCGGTGGCGCCCATCGAGGCGGCCTGCCGCGCCGGGCTCTACGATTTTTCCGCCCTCGGCGAGGCGATCGCCACGGCCGGCAACTCGGCGATCCCGCTGGTCAAGGCGCTGGGCAAGCAGATCGCCGGCACCGATGCCGGGGCCGAACGTTATGTGCACCTGGGCGCCACCAGCCAGGATGTGATGGACAGCGGCCTGGTGCTGCAACTGCGCCGCGCCTGGCAACTGATTGACCGTGACCTGCAACGCCTGGGTGAAGTCCTGGTGTCCCAGGCCCGGCGCCATGCGGCCACTCCACTGGCCGGGAGGACCTGGCTGCAACAGGCGACCCCGGTCACCCTGGGCATGAAGATCGCCGGCTGGCTGGGGGCGGTCACCCGCCATCGACAGCGCCTGCGCGAGCTGCAACCGCGCTTGTTCAGCCTGCAGTTCGGCGGGGCCTCGGGCACTCTCGCGGCCCTGGGCGACCAGGCGCTGGCGGTGGCCGAAGCACTGGCCGGCGAACTGCAACTCGGCCTGCCGGAGCAACCCTGGCACACCCATCGCGATCGCCTGGTGGAGTTCGGTGCCGTGCTCGGACTGATTGCCGGCAGCCTGGGCAAACTGGGACGTGACATCAGCCTGCTGATGCAGACCGAGGCGGCGGAAGTCTTCGAGCCGTCGGCGCCCGGCAAGGGTGGTTCCTCGACCATGCCGCACAAGCGCAATCCGGTGGGCGCCGCCGTGCTGATCGGCGCGGCGACCCGGGTGCCGGGGCTGCTCTCGACCCTGTTCAGTGCCATGCCCCAGGAGCACGAGCGCAGCCTCGGCCTTTGGCATGCCGAATGGGAGACCCTGCCGGAGATTTGCCGGTTGGTCTCCGGGGCCTTGCAGCAGGCACTGATTGTCTGTGAGGGGCTGGAAGTCGATCCGGCGCGGATGCTCGAGAACCTCGACCTGACCCAGGGGCTGCTGCTGGCGGAAGCCGTGAGTATTGTCCTGGCCCAGCGCCTGGGACGTGACACGGCCCACCACTTGCTGGAGCAATGCTGCAGGCGGGCGGTGGCTGAACGGCGCCACCTGCGCGTGGTGCTGGGCGACGAACCGCGAGTGACCGCCGAACTGTCCGCGGACGAACTGGATCACCTGCTCGACCCGGCCCACTATCTCGGCCAGGCACAGACCTGGGTCGAGCGTGCCGTGGCCGATCATCTGGCTTTTATCTGAAGGAGGCTGTCGTGGGAAAGAGCGTCGTGGGTTCTGTGCAACTGGCCGAAGGCCAACTGAATTACCAGCTCGATGGCCCGGAGGGCGCTCCGGTCCTGGTTTTGTCCAACTCCCTGGGCACCGACCTGGGCATGTGGGACACCCAGTTGCCGGCGTTCGCCGAGCACTTGCGGGTATTGCGTTATGACACCCGTGGCCATGGCCGCTCGCTGGTCACCGAAGGACCGTACAGCATCGAGCAACTGGGGCGGGATGTGCTGGCCCTGCTCGATGCCCTGCAGATCGAGCGCGCGCATTTCTGTGGCTTGTCCATGGGCGGGCTGATCGGCCAGTGGCTGGGGATTCATGCCGGCGAACGCCTGCACAAGCTGATCGTTTGCAACACGGCGGCCAGGATCGGTGATCCGGACATGTGGAACCCGCGTATCGAGACCGTGCTGCGGGACGGTGAGGCGGCCATGCGGGCCTTGCGCGACGGGGCGATCGCGCGCTGGTTCACGCCGGACTTTGCCGCCGCGTACCCGGAGCGGGTGACGCCGATTACCGACATGCTCGCCGCGACGTCGCCCCAGGGGTATGCGGCCAACTGCTGTGCGGTGCGCGACGCGGATTTCCGTGACCGGCTCAGCGCGATCCAGGTGCCTCTCCTGGTGATCTCGGGCAGCGAGGATGCGGTGACGCCGCCGTCGGGTGGCGTATTTATCCAGCAGCATGTGCAGGGCGCCGAGTACGCCGAGTTCCATGCCGCCCACCTGTCGAATGTCCAGGCCGGCGATGACTTCAGCCGTCGGGTGCTGGATTTCCTGCTGGCCGGGGTTTAAAGAGCCTGTTTGAACAGCCTGTGTGAGGAGAGTGTTCGTGGATGAGAAACAACGTTACGCCGAAGGCCTGCAAGTGCGTCGCGCGGTATTGGGCGAGGCCCATGTCGAGCGCAGCCTGAACAACCTGACCGAGTTCAACTCGGAGTTCCAGGAAATGATCACCCGGCATGCCTGGGGCGATATCTGGACGCGGCCGGGGTTGCCCCGGCACACCCGCAGCCTGATCACCATTGCCATGCTGATCGGCATGAACCGCAGCGAAGAACTCAAGCTGCACCTGCGCGCGGCGGCCAACAATGGCGTGACCCGCGAGGAGATCAAGGAAGTGCTGATGCAGAGTGCGATCTACTGCGGAATCCCGGCGGCCAACGCGACGTTCCATCTGGCGGAGTCGGTATGGGATGAATTGGGTGTCGAGTCCCGCGGATGATGATCGCTCCCGCGCTCTGTGTGGGAATGCCTCTTGGGACGCTCTGCGTCCGCTTCTGTGACGCGCAGCGCCACGGGTTGCATGCCCGGAACGATCGGTGCGAAGTCAGCCGCGTACGGAACGCTTTGCCATCCTGATGCTCTGAGTAAGATGATGGCCCCCCTTTCAGGATGGAGCGGGGCAAGGAGCTTGTGCCATCTCGCCACAGAGATGCGCACTCAAGCTCCACTCCGTTCCTTGCAACGACGGCTTGAAGGCATCTTGGTTCTGTCATTGTTGCGTCCCGGACCAGACCCTCCCCATGAAGTCGGTTTTCACTTTTCTTTCCGTGCTCGCGCTCGTCGCAAGCCTGGGCGGCTGTATCGGCCCGCCGCTACCACTGACACCGGGCACCGAGCAGGCCCTGCGCACGCAACCCCCGATCCGTTTCCTGCTGACCTTCGATGATGGGCCGAGCGCGTCCAGTTTCTGGAATCCCACGGCATCGGTGCTCGATGACCTGGCGCAGAACCCGATCCAACCGGGAATCAAGGCCGTGTTTTTCGTCCAGACCGGAGCGCCCAGGGCAGGTAACAGCGATATCGGACGGGCGCTGATGCGCCGCGAGCAGGCCGAGGGGCATATCCTGGGTTTCCACACGGCGGGAGCATGGCACACCAATCACCGCTCGCTGGATCCCCAGGCGCTGGAGCAATCACTCAGCGACGGCAGTGCCGTCATTGCCGGGATCAGTGGCGCGCCGCCGACTCTCCTGCGCCCGCCATTCTGGAACTACGACAAACGCACCTTCGCCGCCTATCAGCGGCATGGCCTGCATGTGCTGTTGACCGACCTGAGTGCCAATGACGGCAAGGTCTGGGGGATTACCGCCAGCCCGCAGCGCCGGGCCAATCTGCTCAAGCACCTGGCCGAAGTGCGTGAGCAGATCGCCCGTGGCGAGATGCCGGTGGTCGATGGGGTGATCCCGGTGGTGGTGACCTTCCATGATCTCAATCGCTACACCGCCCGGCATATGCAGGAGTATCTGCAGATCCTCATGGACTGCGCGCGGGACACCGGCGTGCGGACCGCCGAACAGCCGTTCTACACGGACCGCGCGGCGTTGTTGCGGGCGGTGCTGGCGCGCACGGTGCAGGACAGTTCCGTGCCGGTGCATCTGCCCGGCCTCTGGAACTGGTGGTGGGACAGTGATTCCCACTAGACCCGTACGAAAACCACCTGATCGCCGCTCGGCGAGTTTCGTGCGGAGCCTGGGCCGGCGCGTGCTTACAGCAATGAAATCGGATAGCTGACGATCAGGCGATTTTCGTCGAACTCGTTGCTGCTGAAGCTCTTGCGCAGGCTGGAGTTGCGCCAGCGCACGCTCAGGTCGCGCAAGGCCCCGCTCTGCACGGTATAGGCCAGCTCCGATTCGCGGCCCCATTCCTTGCCGTCGGTCACCGTGCCGATGTGCACGTTGTCGCCGCTGATATAGCGGTTCATCAGGGTCAACCCGGGGATGCCCAGCGCGGCGAAGTTGTAGTCATGGCGTAACTGCCAGGATTTCTCCCGGGCGTTGTCGTAGCTGTTGTTGTAGCTGTCGTTGGCGAGGGTGCCGCCGCTGGTGCCGTTGACCCGCATCCAGGCACTGTCGCCGGTGAGTTTCTGCAGGCCGACATAGAAGGTGTTGCCGCCATGGCGGGCGGAGAACATGCCCGACCAGGTCTTGTTCTCCAGGTCGCCGGCCAGGGCGCTGCCGTCCTCCTTGCCGTAGAAGAAGCCGAGGTTGGCGCCCAGGGTCCAGTCACCCAGCGGCTGGCTGTGGACCAGGTTGACGTACTGCTGGCGGTAGATGTCCTTGAGCTGGGCATTCCACAGCCCGACCATCGTGCGCTTGTCATTGAAGCTGTATTCGCCGCCCTGGAAATTGAAGCGGTCGGAGGTGATACCGGCCCTGCCGTTCATGAACATATCGGTCATGCTCGAATCGTTGCGCGGGCTGTTCTTCTGGAACTGGCCGCCGTAGAGCGTCAGGCCGTCGATTTCCTTCGAGGTGAGCTGGCCGCCGCGAAAGGTCTGCGGCAGCGAGCGGCCATCGTCCGAGCGGAGGATGGGCAGTACCGGCATCCATTCGCCGACCTTCAGTTCGGTCCTGGAAATCCGCGCCTTGAAGGCCACGTCCAGGCGACCGAAGTTGTCGGCCGGACGTCCGTCACGGTCCAGCGGCAGCAACTGGGTACCGCCGGTGCCTTTGCCGCCGTCGAGCTTCTGGGAAAAGCTGCCGAGCACGTCGAGACCGAAGCCGACCGTGCCCTGGGTGAAGCCGGATTTCGCATCGAGGATGAAGTTCTGCGTCCATTCCTCGGCCTTGCCCTGGGGATAGGCCGGGTTGGTGTAGTTGCGATTGATGTAGAAATTACGCAGGTTCAGGTTGGCCTGGGCATCCTCCACGAAGCCATGTTCCTCGGCCATGGCCGGCAGGGTCGCACCGGCCATGACGAGGGCCAGCAGGGCGGGGGAGGGAAGCTTGCTCGTGTTCAGTGGCTTCATGGATCGGTCTCTCTAATTGTTAGGGATGAAGCAGGGCGCAGCCGCAACCAGGGGTTGCAGACAAAAGGCGTGGACAGGGAAACGGGCGGGTGCGATCAGCCGCTGAGGGCAGGGCGTCGAGGCATGGTGGATGAACCTGTTGTTATTGGTATGGGTCTGTGGGAAGGAATGTTGCGTTGGACCCACCGCCGGGTTCAATCGCGCTTTGGCGGTTCTGGGCGATTACCGAACGGAACAGCGCAGGCATGAAAAAACCCGCCGATGGCGGGTTTTTTGTGTCGCGTGAAAGGCTTCAGCCCTTCGGTGGTGTTTCGTCGATCGGGCGGGCCTGACCGGTCTGCTCGTTCCAGCCACCGCCGAGGGCCTTGTACAGGTTGACCTCGCTGGTGAGCTGCGACAGGCGATCGCTGATCAGCGATTGCTGGGCCGTGAACAGCTGGCGCTGGGCATCGAGGAACGTCAGGTTGCTGTCGACACCGATGCGGTAGCGACGCTCGGCCAGGCGGTAGTAGTCCTGGTTGGCGGCGACCAGGTCACGCTGGGCCTGCAACTGCTGGTTGAAGGTCTGGCGCGCGGCCAGGCCATCGGAGACTTCCTGGAAGCCGGTCTGGATCGCTTTCTCGTAGTTGGCGACGCTGATGTCCTTCTGGATCTTCGAGTAGTCCAGGCTGGCCCTCAGGCTGCCGGCGTTGAAGATCGGAATGCTGATCTTCGGCGCGAACAACCAGGTCCCCGAACCGCCCTTGAACAGGCCGCCCAGGTCCGGGCTCAAGGTTCCGGCGTTGGCGGTCAGGCTGATGCTCGGGAAGAACGCCGCGCGTGCGGCACCGATATTGGCATTGGCCGCCATCAACTGGTGCTCGGCACCGAGAATGTCCGGACGCCGTTGCAGCAGGTCCGACGGCAGGCCGGCGGGCATGTCGCTGAGCAGCTTGGCCGACAGCGGTTGAGCGGCCGGCAGGTTGGCCGGCAGGCCGGTGCCCAGCAGCAGCGTCAGGTTGTTCTGGTCTTCGGCGACCTGGCGGGTGAACTGCGCCAGCTTGACCCGTGCGCCTTCCACCGAGGTCCGCGACTGGCTCAGGTCCAGGGCGGACGCCACGCCGACTTCGTTGCTGCGCGAGGTCAGCTTGTAGCTTTCCTCGTAGGCCGCCAGGGTGTCCTGGGTCAGCTTGAGCAGTTCCTTGTCGGCCTGCCAGGTCAGGTAGGCGTTGGCGACGCTGGCCACCAGGCTGATCTGCGTGGTGCGGCGGGCTTCTTCGCTGGCGAAGTAAGCCTGCAGCGCCTGCTCGCTCAGGCTGCGGATCCGCCCGAACAGGTCCAGCTCATAGGAGCTGACCCCGAGGGTGGCCGAGTACTGGCTGCTGATCCCCGCCTTGCCGCTGGCCGAGGCGTCGGCCGGCAGGCGTTGGCGGCTGCCGCTGCCGTCGGCGCTGACCGCCGGGAACAGGTCGGCACGCTGGATCTGGTACTGGGCGCGGTAGGCTTCGATGTTCAGCGCCGCGACACGCAGGTCGCGGTTGTTTTCCAGCGCGACCTGGATCAGCTGTTGCAGGGCCGGGTCGCTGAAGAACTGGCGCCAGCCCTGTTCGGCTGCCGCGACATTCGCCGCCTGGGCCGGCGAGTAGGCCGGTCCTTGCGGGTACTGTGCCGCTACCGGCGCTTCCGGGCGCTGGTAGTCGGGAATCAACGAGCAACCGCTGAGCACGAAGGCTGCGACCGCTACGGAGAGAAGGGACTTGCTCATTGGCCAGCCTCGTTGCTTGGAGTTTCAGTAGTGTCTGGCTTCTTGTGCTGCTTCTCGCCGCCGATGGACGACACCGATACGAAGAACAGCGGCACCCAGAAGATCGCCAGGATCGTTGCGGTGATCATACCGCCAATTACGCCGGTACCGATGGCATGTTGGCTGCCCGAGCCGGCGCCGGTGGAAATTGCCAGCGGCACTACGCCGAGGATGAATGCCAGGGACGTCATGATGATCGGACGCAGACGCATGCGGCAAGCCTCGACGGCGGCCTCGACCAGGGTACGGCCCTGTTCATGCAGTTCCTTGGCGAACTCCACGATCAGGATGGCGTTTTTCGCCGCCAGGCCGATGGTGGTCAACAGGCCCACCTGGAAGTACACGTCGTTGGACAGCCCACGGAAGGTGGTTGCCAGCAGCGCACCGATAATCCCCAGCGGCACCACCAGTACCACCGCGATCGGAATCGACCAGCTTTCGTACAGGGCGGCCAGACACAGGAACACCATCAGCAGCGACAGGGCGAACAGCGCCGGCGCCTGGGAACCCGACTGCTTTTCCTCATACGACAGGCCGACCCAGGAAATCCCCACACCCGCCGGCAGTTTCTCGGCGAGGGCCTCGACTTCCGCCAGGGCCTGGCCGGTACTGTAGCCAGGCGCCGGGGCACCCAGTACTTCCACGGCGGAAACACCGTTGAAGCGCGACAGTTTCGGCGAACCGTAGACCCACTCGCCCTTGGCGAACGCGGAGAACGGCACCATGATCCCGGCGCTGTTGCGCACGTACCATTTCTGCAGGTCCTCAGGGCTCATCCGCGAACTCGGCTTGCCCTGCACGAACACCTTCTTCACCCGACCACGGTCGATGAAGTCGTTGACGTAGCTGCCGCCCAGCGCAATCGACAGGCTGCTGTTGATGTCCGCGAGCGATACGCCCAGGGCACTGGCGCGCTCGTCGTCGATGCTCAGCTGGTACTGCGGTTCATCGTTCAGGCCGTTCGGACGCACCTGGGTGAGCACCTTGCTCTGTGCCGCCATGCCGAGGAACTGGTTACGAGCGGCCATCAGCTTCTCGTGACCGATACCGGCCTGGTCCTGCAGGTAGACGTCGAAACCGATGGCGTTACCCAGTTCCAGTACCGCGGGCGGGGCGAAGGCAAACACCATCGCGTCGCGGAACGAGAAGAAGTGCTGTTGCGCACGGGCCGCCAGGGCGAACACGTTGTTGGCCGTGGAGCGTTCGTGCCATGGCTTGAGCATGATGAACGCCAGGCCCGAGCTCTGGCCGTTACCGGCGAAGTTGAAACCGTTCACGGTGAAGACCGAGTTGACGGTGTCGCCTTCCTGGTCCAACAGGTACGAACGCATCTCGTCGAGCACCACCTGGGTGCGCTCGGCGCTGGAGCCCGATGGCGTCTGGACCTGGGCGAACAGTACACCCTGGTCTTCTTCCGGCAGGAAGGAGGTGGGGATACGGGTGAACAGCCAGAGCATGCCGGCAAAGATGATCACGTAGACCAGCAGGTACGGCGCCTTGTGACGCAGGATGCTGCCCACAGTACGTTCGTAGCCGCGCACACTGCGGTCGAAGTTGCGGTTGAACCAGCCGAAGAAACCGCGCTTGGCGGTGCCGTGGTCACCCTTGGCAATCGGCTTGAGCATGGTGGCGCAGAGCGCCGGGGTGAAGATCAGGGCAACCATCACCGACAGGGCCATGGCCGAGACGATGGTGATCGAGAACTGCTTGTAGATCACCCCGGTCGAGCCGCCGAAGAACGCCATCGGCAGGAGTACCGCCGAGAGCACGAGGGCGATACCCACCAGTGCGCCCTGGATCTGCCCCATGGATTTCTTGGTGGCCTCCTTGGGTGACAGGCCTTCCTCGCTCATCACCCGCTCGACGTTTTCCACCACAACGATGGCATCGTCCACCAGCAAGCCGATGGCGAGCACCATGCCGAACATGGTCAGGGTGTTGATGCTGAAACCGGCCGCCGCGAGGATCCCGAAGGTCCCGAGCAATACCACCGGTACGGTCATGGTGGTGATGATGGTGGCGCGGAAGTTCTGCAGGAACAGGAACATCACCAGGAACACCAGCACGATCGCCTCGACCAGGGTTTCAACCACGCCCTTGATCGATTCGGTCACCACCGGCGTGGTGTCGTACGGGAACACGACTTCCATGCCAGGCGGGAAGAACGGCTGCAACTTGGCAATGGTCTGGCGCAGGGCCTTGGCGGTGTCCAGGGCGTTGGCACCGGCCGCGAGTTTCACCGCCAGGCCGGAGGCCGGCTTGCCGTTGTACTGGGCGTTGACGCTGTAGTTTTCGCCCCCGAGGCCGACATCGGCGACATCGCCCAGGCGTACTTGCGAGCCGTCCTGGTTGACCTTGAGCAGGATCGCCTTGAACTGCTCGGCGGTCTGCAGGCGGGTCTTGCCGATGATGGTGGCGTTCAACTGCTGGCCGGGCATGGCCGGCAGGCCACCCAGTTGCCCGGAGGACACCTGGACGTTCTGTGCGGCAATGGCGTTCTTCACGTCAACCGGGGTCAGCTTGAAGTTGTTCAGCTTGGCCGGGTCGAGCCAGATGCGCATCGCGTACTGGGCACCGAACACCTGGAAGTCACCGACACCCGGGGTCCGCGAGATCGGATCCTGCATGTTGGAGACGATGTAGTTCGCCAGGTCTTCCTTGACCATGCTGCCGTCGGTCGACACCACACCGATGACCAGCAGGAAGTTCTTCACCGACTTGGTCACGCGGATACCCTGTTGCTGCACTTCCTGTGGCAGCAGCGGGGTGGCCAGGTTCAGCTTGTTCTGCACCTGGACCTGGGCGGTATCGGGGCTGGTGCCCTGGTTGAAGGTCGCGGTGATGGTCATGCTGCCGTCGGAGTTACTCGACGACTCGATGTAGCGCAGGTTGTCGATACCGTTGAGCTGTTGCTCGATCACCTGGACCACGGTGTCCTGCACGGTCTGCGCCGAGGCGCCCGGGTAGGTCACGGCGATCGCGATGGCCGGTGGAGCAATGGCCGGGTACTGGTTGATCGGCAACTTGAGGATCGATAGAGCCCCGACCAACATGATCACCAGGGCGATAACCCAGGCGAAGATCGGACGGTCGATAAAAAATTTCGACATGGTTTACTCCCCTTTGCTGCCTGCGGCTTTTTCTGTGGCCGGGGCAGGTGCCGGGTTGGCTGCCTTCACGTTGGTGGCTTCGGTGGCCTTGACTTCAATGCCAGGACGCACGAACTGGAGACCTTCGGTGATCACGCGATCGCCGGCGTTCAGGCCGTCTTCGATCAGCCATTGGCTGCCGACGGTACGGGTGGCCTTGAGCTGGCGCAGCTCGACCTTGTTGTCGGGCCCGACGACCATCGCGGTCGGCACGCCCTTGAGGTCGCGGGTCACGCCCTGTTGCGGGGCGAGGATCGCCGCGCTCTTCACACCGGCCTGCAAGCGGGCGTGCACGAACATGCCGGGCAGCAGGGTGTGATCGGGGTTGGGGAACACTGCTCGCAGGGTCACGGAACCGGTGGTTTCATCCACGGTGACTTCCGAGAACTCCAGCTTGCCGTCCTGCTGGTACTGGCTGCCGTCTTCGAGGGTCAGCTTGACCGTCGCGGCGTTGTCGCCAGCCTTTTGCAGGCGACCGCTTTCCAGGTCGCGGCGCAGTTGCAGCAGCTCCGCGGTGGATTGCGTGACGTCGACGTAGATCGGGTCGAGTTGCGAGATCGTTGCCATGGCATCGGCCTGCCCGGAGCTGACCAGCGCGCCCTCGGTCACCGAAGAACGGCCGATACGTCCGGACAGCGGGGCATACACCTTGGTGTAGCGCACGTTGATCTGGGCGCTTTGCAGGGCCGCTTCCGATTGCAGGCGGTTGGCGACGGCGGTGTCGTATTCCTGGCGGCTGACGGCCTGCTCGTTGACCAACTGCTTGTAGCGGTCGGCGATCGACTTGGTCGATTGCAGGTTCGCCTCGGCACTCTTCAGGGTCGCTTCATAGACCGACGGATCGATCTGATAGAGCTGCTGGCCGGCTTTGACATCGCCGCCTTCCTTGAACAGGCGCTTGAGAATGATGCCGTTGACCTGGGGACGGACTTCCGCGATGCGATAGGCCGTGGTCCGGCCCGGAAGATCGGAGGTCAGGGTAAAGGTCTGGGGTTGCAGGGTGACGACGCCGACCTGAGGCGCGGGAGGGGCTGCCGGGGCGGCCTTTTCCTCTTTACATCCGCTGAGCAGCGATGCCAGGGCGACGGCGGTGACCAGAGCGGTAACAGCTGGCTTGAGTTGCATGAAGATCCTCGGGTCAGGCGCGCACGATGCGCACAAGAAAAGTGGAAGGGTATTAAAGGTGATCCGACTGGATAAATAGGTTGCTAATGAATATACTTACATTCATGGTTGTTTGTAAATACTTGCACTTTTCGTGAAAGTAGTGACAAAGCATTGAATTCATTTCGGGAAAAGGCACAAGAATCGCCGCCCGTCGTTAATCTCGGATCAAGCCCAGGGGCCATCCGAGGCCCCCTGATTGAGGTTGTACTGCCATGGTCCGTCGCACCAAAGAGGAAGCTCAGGAAACCCGGAGCCAGATACTCGAAGCTGCCGAAAAGGCGTTCTACGAGCGTGGTGTGGCGCGCACGACCCTGGCCGATATCGCGACCCTGGCGGGGGTGACACGGGGCGCCATCTACTGGCATTTCAGCAACAAGGCCGACCTGGTGCAGGCGATGCTCGACTCGCTGCGCGAGCCGCTGGATGACATGGCCAAGGCCAGTGAAGACCAGGATGAACTTGATCCGCTGGGCTGCATGCGCCAGCTGCTGGTGCATTACTTCCAGCAGGTGGCCCTTGATCCGAAAGTCCGACGCATCAATGAAATTCTGTTTCATAAGTGCGAGTTCACCGATGAAATGTGTGATTTGCGTCGCCAGCGACGTGCCGCCAGCCTGGACTGCAACGTGCACATCGAACTGGCCTTGCGTAATGCGGTGAGCCGAGGACAACTTCCCGAAAATCTCGATACGGCCCGCGCGGCCATCAGCATCCATGCCTGGATTGATGGCATTCTCTATCAGTGGTTGCTGGCACCCGACAGCTTCAACCTGGCTGACGATGCCGAACGCTGGGTCGATACAGGATTGGATATGCTGCTCCTGAGCCCCAGCCTGCGCAATTGAGTCAAAATGCGTAATTGAGTCTAGTTGTGTCAACATTTAACGCTAGTAACAAAAGCAGCGCGGTTACCGACAGCGGGCCACATTTATATACCTGTGGGCTGAAACTTGGTAGTTAGTGTGCTAAGTATTTTGTAGCAAATTTGTTGCGAGCGTGTGAATGAATGTATCGAACCTGCTGCACAAGAGCGCCGAGCAGCCACTCAAGGGCATTGCCCTGATCGGCGTGGCGGTACTGTTGTTCGCCAGCCATGATGCCCTGTCCAAGTACCTGTCGGGTTTTTACCCGATCGTGATGGTGGTCTGGGCCCGTTATGTGGTCCACACGCTGTTGATGCTGGTGGTCTTCGTGCCCCGCAGCGGTTTTTCGGCGGTGGTCCGCACCCGGCGGCCCGGCCTGCAGCTGCTGCGTGCCTTGTGCCTGATCGGCACCAGTCTGTTTTTCACCACCGGCTTGCGCTATATCCCGCTGGCGGAAGCCACCTCGGTCAACTTTCTCGCGCCCTTGCTGGTCACCGCCTTGTCGGTGCCGCTGCTGGGCGAGCGGGTGAGCCGCGGGCAATGGGCGGCGGTGATCGCCGGTTTTGTCGGGGTGCTGATCGTGGTGCGACCGGGCGGGGCCTTGTTCACCCCGGCGATCCTGCTGCCGTTGTGTTCGGCGCTGTGTTTCGGCTTCTATCAGTTGCTGACCCGGATGCTCAGTGGCGTCGACAGCCCGACCACCAGCAACTTCCTCACCGGCATCCTCAACAGCCTGATCATGAGTGCGTTGCTGCCGTTTTTCTGGAGCACCCCGACTCTGGTCCATGGCCTGTTCATGATCGGCCTGGGCACCTGCGGCATGCTCGGCCACATGTTCCTGACCCAGGCCTTCCGCCATGCCGCGCCGGCGATGCTGGCGCCGTTCAGCTACGGGCAGATCCTGTTCGCGGGCATGTACGGCTACCTGATTTTCGATCACACGCCGGACATGTTCGCCGTGGCCGGGATCGCGGTGATCTGCCTGAGCGGACTGGCGGTGGCCTGGGGGCAACGCAAGCGCGCGTGACCCCGGGCCGGCATTCAGCCATTGCGGTTTCGGCTGAGAAAGGTCGCCAGCGATGATTGCCAGCCGCCATTGCGGACCATCTGGAGCAGGCTCCTGCGCCAGATGTCCTGCAGGGTTTCGACTTTTTCCGAGTCCGGTGCCGGATTAGGCGCCGCAGGATTCTGCCCCGTGGCCTCCTGCTTCTGTCTTGCCAGGCGTTCCAATGTCACTGGCTCCAGGATCTCCCTGGATTTATGCTCGATATAGCCTTGGTGCGATTGATAAGTCTGGAACTGGGGAGGCAGCGTCACATCCGGGTCGCCTGTAGTGGAAAAGCGGGTGATGACCTTTTCCAGGAAGTCGAAGTCGCAGATATGGTAGGCGCCATGTCCAGGGTCGAGCATGTAACGGAGGAAATCCTGATCCAGGGCACTGCCTTTTATAACGTCACCGTCGAGAATGCGCGCGGCCGTTGCAGCATCTTTGTCGATGAAACTGTAGCTTAGCTGGTGTCCTTCAATGTCGTACATATGACCGCTGTTCAAGCTGCCCAGCATGGTGCCATTTTGAAATTTTCGGTAGTTGGCCAGATCTCTGGCGAGGGCAGTGACATATCTTGGCGCGGCGCCCTGTTCTTGAGCAAATTCATAGATGGAAGCCAGTAGATCCCTATCGGCTTGAGTCAGATAATATTTTTCACTCTTGATTGGGTCAAGAACTGTTTCGAAAGGCGGGTTGGCTTGTCCGCTGTATAAGTGGGTGAGCAGTAGCGCTTGACCACTAATAGATATCGACGATGGGGTGTTGGTTGTTGTAGTGCTTGTTGAGGGTAACGGCTTTTCGGTTTTTTCGTTTTTTTTGGGGGAATGGAGATATGGTTTTTCTAAGGAGGTGATTTTCATGTTGACAATCCGTAGGGGGCTTTAGAGCTCCGCCAACAAATGGTTGCTGGCGGAGGCGCTTGTTATTGATAGCTATACTCAAAGGTAATGGAGTCCTCTCCTACAGGATGGGCGGGATTTTTAAGATCGTCTGATATGTGGGTGAGGTAGACTTTCACTCCGTGTCCGAATCGCTTTTCATTAAATTTATTGGTTGTGCCCGCCGAGTTGGGGGTGATCGCTTGGCAGTCGATTGCCGTTGTGGAGTAAGGCTCGAAATAACAAAGCTGTATTCTTTCGTTAATTGCGTCGGGAAAGAGTGTCGTGCTCCAGCGAATGCTTTTGAGCTTCATCGTAAGGTTTATCGGGTGAGTGAAGTCGGCGAACGACGTTCGATGTATTGAAGTAGCCGTATTGATATAACTGAACATGCTCGGCGGTTTTGCCGATTTGGTAATACTCGCATCGGTGGCGAAAGTTGGGGTACTTGCCAAAAGCAAGGCGAGCGAAAGCAGCTTTTTCATGAGGGTATTCCTGAAAAAAGAGAGTGTTGTTTATGTTTTATGGGGCATGCCGGCTCCGGGTTTCCGTGGGCGGTCCCCGGGGCGCGTGGCTGTACTGAGGGAGGCCAGGACCCGGAAGGGAGCTGCAGGAGAGCGCTATCGGATCAGTCATCACGAAGTGCCTCCACCGGTTGCAGGCGAGAGGCTTTCAGCGCCGGATGCAGGCCAAAGAACAGTCCGGTCAACAGCGAACTGCCGATCCCGAGCAGCAACGCTTCGGGGGCCAGATGCAGGGACCAGCCGGCAAGATGACTGAAGATCAGCGCGACCAGGCTTCCCAGGACCGCTCCCAGCAGGGCACCGAGCAGCGACATGCACAGCGCCTCGCAGAGAAAGGCATCGCGGATATCCCGGGGGCGGGCACCGAGTGCCAGGCGCAGGCCGATTTCCCGTCGACGTTCGGCGAGGTTCATCAGCATCACGTTCATCACCCCGACGCCCGCCACCAGCAGGACAATGCCGCCGAGTCCGCCCAGCAGTCGGGAGAAGGTGGCGGCCTGGCGCTTCAGACCGTCGAGCAGTTGCTGCGGTATCCGCACCTCGACGTCCCGGCCCTGGAGCAGGGCCCGCAAATGGACCTTCAGTGCTTGCGCCATGGCGTGCGGGTCGGCATCCGGCGCGATCCTGATAATCAGGCCGTCGATTTTCGGCTCGGTAAACAAGCGTCGCAGACTGTGCACGGGGATCACGATCGAGTGATTGATATCCAGTGGCAGCAATGGGTTGTTGGGCTGGCGAGCCGCGATGCCGATGACATCGAACAGATAGCCTTCGACAGGCAATTGGTCACCCGGGCGCAGGGGATGGCCCTGTTCCGATAATTGTCGTGCGACCTCTGCGCCGACCACGACAAAGGTTTCCCGGCGGTCGAATACGCTCAGGAAGCGACCATCGCGCATCTGCAGGCCCAGGGCCGCCGCCAGATCGCTGGTGGTGCCGAGCAGGGCGCTGTCGACTTCGATTGCAGAGCGGCGCAAACGCGTGGAATGCAGGCTGACGGGGGCAATATCGATCAGATGGGGCAGGGCGTTGCGCAAGGTGGCCGGATCGAACGTCGTGGTGGGTGTCCGGGAGGTTTTGCCGCTCGGCGGGAAGCTGACGACCAGCATGTCCGTCCCCATGGCCTGGAACGAACGCAAGGCTTCGGCTTGCGCACTGTTGCCGATGTTCAGCAGGGCAACGATCGAGCCGCTGCCGACCACCAGGCCCAACAGGCTCAGCCAGGTGCGTCGGCCGGCCAGCCACAGGTTGGCGATAGCCTCGGCGAGTACCTGGCGCGGGAGGGGGCCGTAATGTTCGAGATGGATCATGCCGCACTCCTCCTTTGGACCGATCACTGCGTAGCGCAGATGCCTCATAAGAGTCGGCCGTTGGAAGGGGGGCTAAATAGGAATGGTTTCCGCTTGTTGTGTGGGAATTTTCTATTGCCGGCAGCGAGTTGAGCGACATCGGGCATCCGCTGAAGCGGGTTTCAGCGGACGCCCGGTGACTCAGCTCATGCTGAATTTCACGCTATAGCTGTAGGGCGGGGCCTTGAGCGTCTTGTTCAGTCGGGCCTTGCAGGATGCCCGGCGTTCGCCGATCGACTCGGCTTCCCGTGTCCACACCGGCAGGTAGCTGTGGCGGGGCGCCTGGGCGAAACGCTGTTGCAGGGAATGCTGGGCCACGAAGCGGCATTTGCGGGGCCCCGAGCCATAGATGAACCAGGCCCGTGGTCCGGCGAGCTTCAGTTCCCGCCGCTCGCCGCCGGCAATGGAAAAGCTCGAAGGCGAGGCGCCATTCAGGTCGATGCCGGTGCCCAGCAACTCCAGGGGTTGGGAGGAGTCGTTGTGGATTTCCACCGCGGTGACGATGCCTGAGGCATAGGCGGCAAATGAAAGCAGGGCGGACAGGGCACCGCAGAACAGCGCGATGCTGAAGGATTGCAGCAGGAGAGTCATGTTAATTCCTTTTAGGTCGGATCTTGGAAGCAACGCCATTCCGTGGCGTTGCACGCTTTTCCGAAGAGGGGAGGAAAAGCGCCGGGTAAGTATGCGGACTGTGGCGAGGAATACCCGCGACAAAGCCCCCTTTGTCCTGTGAGTGTTTTCCGATAGTGATGTAGTTGAATTCGGTAGAGACAAAAAAGCCCCGGTTCTGGCGAACCGGGGCTTTTTCTTGCGGCCTTCAGTGCGTCACTGGCGGCTCAGAGCGCCGGGTAGTCGATGTAGCCGACCGGGCCCTTGCCGTAGAAGGTTTCAGGGTGGGGATCGTTCAACGGGGCGTCGGCCTTCAGGCGGGCCGGCAGGTCCGGGTTGGCAATGAACGGTACACCGAAGGCCACTGCGTCGGCCTTGCCGCTGGACAGCCAGGCATTGGCGCTGTCCTTGGTGAAGCGTTCGTTGGCGATGTAGGGACCGCCGAAAGCGGCTTTCAACTGTGGACCAAGGCTGTCGGCGGCTTCCTTCTCGCGGGAGCAGATGAAGGCGATACCGCGCTTGCCCAGCTCACGGGCGACGTAGGTGAAGGTCTCCGAGAGGTTCTCGTCGCCCATGTCGTGGGAGTCGGCACGTGGCGCCAGGTGCATGCCGACACGGCCGGCGCCCCAGATTTCCACCACGGCGTCGGTGACTTCGAGCAACAGGCGGGCACGGTTTTCCAGGGAGCCGCCGTAGTTGTCGGTGCGCTGGTTGGTGCTGCTTTGCAGGAACTGGTCGAGCAGGTAGCCGTTGGCCCCGTGGATTTCCACGCCGTCGAAACCGGCAGCCTTGGCGTTTTCCGCGCCGACGCGGTAGGCCTCGACGATATCGGCGATTTCAGCGGTTTCCAGTGCCCGTGGCGTCGGGTAGTCGGACAACGGACGGACCAGGCTGACGTGGCCCTTGGGCTGGATGGCGCTCGGTGCGACCGGCAGTTCGCCGTTCAGGTACGACGTGTGGGAAACCCGGCCGACGTGCCACAGTTGCAGGAAGATCCGGCCACCGGCGGCGTGGACGGCCTTGGTGACGTTGCTCCAGCCGCGCACCTGGTCGTTGGACCAGATGCCCGGGGTATCCGGGTAGCCGACGCCCATCGGGGTGACCGAGGTCGCTTCGCTGAGGATCAGGCCGGCGGAGGCGCGCTGGACGTAGTACTCGGCCATCAGGGCGTTCGGTACCCGGCCTTCATCGGCACGGCAGCGGGTCAGCGGCGCCATGATGATGCGGTTCGGCAGTTCGAGGTCGCCCAGCTTGATCGGATCGAAAATAGTAGTCATGTGCACAAACCTTTTTGCTGATTAGTGGGTAGCGGGAGCCAGGTCGGCATTGCCGCCCTGGCGAAAGGTGATCAGGGTCACCAGCAGTGCGAGCACCGCCAGTGCCGCAGCGGCCAGGGGCACGCTGGTCAGGCCGAAACCGTGGGCGATGACGCTGCCGCCGATCCAGGCACCGAGGGCGTTGCCGATGTTGAAGGCGCCGATATTCAGGGTCGAGACCAGGTTCGGCGCGGCCTGGCCATAGGTCACCACGTTGACCTGCAACGCGGGGACGGCGGCGAAACAGGCGGTGGCCCAGAGGAACAGGGTGATTTCAGCCGGAACGACAATCAGGCTGGTCCAGGTCAGTACGGTGGCCAGCACGGCCATGGCGATGAACACCCCGATCAGCGTCGCCGACAGGCTCTTGTCCGCCAGCTTGCCGCCGATGATATTGCCGACGGTCAGGCCCAGGCCCATCAGTACCAGGGTCCAGGTCACGCCCCGCGGCGAAACGCCGGTGACTTCGCCGAGCAACGGCGCGATGTAGGTGAACAGGGCGAATACCGAAGCGGAGAACAGCGCGGTCATGCTCAGGGACAGCCACAGGCCGGCACCCTTGAGGGCCGCGAGTTCGGCACGCATGTCGAGTTTTTCTTCATCGCGCTTGGCCGGCAGGAAGCGGATCAGGCCGATCAGCGCGATCACGCCGATGACGGTCACCGCCCAGAAGGTCGAGCGCCAGCCGGCCTGCTGGCCCAGGGCGGTGCCCAGGGGCACGCCGAGCACGTTGGCCAGGGTCAGGCCGGTGAACATCAGGGCCACGGCCGAGGCACGCTTGTCCGGGCTGACCAGGTTGGCCGCCACCACCGAACCGATGCCGAAGAAGGCGCCATGGCACAGGGCGGTGACGATGCGCGCGAGCATCAGCACGTTGTAGTCGCTGGCCACCGCGCAGAGCAGGTTGCCGATGATAAAGATGCCCATCAGGGCCACCAGGGCCGCCTTGCGTGGCAGCCGGGCAGTGGCCATGGCCATGAATGGCGCGCCGATGGCCACGCCCAGGGCGTAGCCGGTCACCAGCCAGCCGGCGCCGGGGATCGAGACCCCGAGGTCCGCCGCGACATCGGGCAACAGGCCCATGATGACGAACTCGGTCGTGCCGATGGCGAAGGCGCTCAGGGCCAGGATAAGTAGCGAGAGGGGCATCGGGTACGGTCCTTTTAGAGCTCTTGGCTCATGATGCGGAGGAATTCCTGGATGGTTTCCTCGTTGCGTTTGAAGAAGTGCCACTGGCCTGCTTTCTGGCTGCTGATCAGGCCAGCCCGTTGCAGCGTCGCCAGGTGGGCGGACACGGTCGACTGCGACAAGCCGCAGCGTTGGTCGATCTGTCCGGCGCAGATGCCGTATTCATGGTGGTGCTGCTGGTCCGGGAACTGGGTTTCCGGATCTTTCAGCCAGTTGAGGATGTCTCGGCGTACTGGGTGTGCCAGCGCTTTTATTATTTCGTCGAGGTCAATGGTCATGGCAGTGTCTCAGGGTGGTAAAACGGTATATCGCGATGGGGCGAAATATAAATCGCTATTTCGCGATATACCAATATGATTTCGATCTGACCTCAGCGTAAATCGCTATATCGGGTTATAACGATATAGGTAGCGAAGGTGCTAAGCTGCGTGGCATGAACTATCTCGCACATCTCCATCTGGGCGGCCAGCGCCCGGAACAACTGCTCGGCAGCCTCTACGGCGATTTCGTCAAGGGGCGTGTGGACGGGCAATTCACCCCGTCCATCGAGGCGGCGATCCAGCTGCATCGGCGGATCGATGTATTCACCGACCGACATCCCCTGGTGGACCAGGCGCTCTCGCGTTTCAGCCTGACCCGCCGGCGTTATGCCGGGATCGTCCTGGATGTGTTCTTCGATCATTGCCTGGCGCGGGACTGGGGCTTGTACGCCGAGGGTTCGCTGGACAGCTTTACCGCCGGGGTCTACCGGCTCCTGGCGAGCGAACCGCGGCTGCCGGGGCGCCTGGCGCAGGTCGCGCCCTATATGGCGGCGGATGACTGGTTGGGTTCGTACCGGCAGTTCGACGTGTTGCGGCAGGTCTTGCGGGGGATTTCCCGGCGCCTGTCGCGGCCCGAGGAACTGGCCCATGCGATGCACGAGCTGGAGCTGCTGTATGAGCCCCTGGGTGAGGATTTCCGGCGTTTCTATCCCGAGTTGCAGGCGTTTTCCCGGGAGCAGTTGCAGGTCCTGTAGGAGCCGGCTTGCCGGCGATCCGCCGCAGGCGGTCATGCGCTGCGGTCCGGCGATATCCGTACGATCGCTATCGCCGGCAAGCCGGCTCCTACAGGGGTTTATGCCGCTTCGGCTTCGGCGACCTGGCGGGGCGTGGTGCGCTTCGGTTCGGCGACTTCGCCAAACAGGGCCATGTGCACCGCCTGCTGGGCCTGGAAGGCCAGGGCCGCGCGTTCCTGGCCGTTGCAGGCAATCGGCGCCAGTACCTGGATTTCCACCTCGGCCTGATCGTTGGAAAACAGCCGCATCAGGTGCGAGAGCAGATCGTCGTCGCCAATGAAGGGCGCGAGCATGTCCGGCTGTCCGTCGCGCAGGTAACGGATCGCCACCGGTTGCAAGTAGACGTCCGCATCGATGGCCGCCGACAGTAGGCGACCGTGGAAGGTGCGCAGCGAACGGCCATCTGTGGTGGTGCCTTCGGGGAACATCAGCAAGGGATGCTGTTGCTCCAGGTGACGGGTCATCTGCTTGCGGATCAACTGGCTGTCACCCGAGCCACGGCGGATAAACAGGCTGCCGGCCTTGGCCGCCAACCAGCCGGCCACCGGCCAGGTACGCACTTCGGCCTTGGACAGGAAGGACAGCGGCGTCAGTGCTCCCAGCAGGGCGATATCGGTCCAGGACACGTGATTGCTGACCCAGAGCATCGGCCGGGTCGGCAAGGTGCCACGGACCGTTACGCGAAAGGGCAGGGCATTGCTCAGCCGGGCCATGAAGAACCGCGACCAGCGCTGGCGTCGGACCATCGAGTTGGCGACACCCAGGCGTTCGAACACGCCGAACACACTGGCCATGCTCAAGCCCAGGGCGACCACCACCAGCACCCGCGCTATCCGCGCATACACCCGCAGCCGGCTCATTACACGGCCGCCTTGAAGTGGCGGGCGTAACGCGGGCACAGCTCGTCGCGCTTGAGCAGGATGAACACATCGGCCACCTGGAAGTCTTCGTCCCAGCACGGCTCGCCGCAGATCTTCGCGCCCAGGCGCATGTAGGCCTTGAGCAGCGGCGGCATCTCGGCGATGACGTTGCCGGGGATATCCAGCGACGGCAGCGGATTCTTCGGTTCGGCGCGCAGGTGTTCGGTGCTCAGGTAGCGTTCACGCAGACGCTGCATGATCGCCTGGGCCTGGATCCCGCCATCCTGCATCGGGATGCTCGCGCAGCCCATCAGGTAGCTGTAGCCGCCTTCGTTGAGCACTTCGGCCAGTTCGCCCCAGAGCACGGCGATGGTGCCGCCGTTGCGGTAGGCCGGGTCGACGCAGGTGCGGCCGATTTCCAGGATCGGGCCTTGCAGGTGGCGCAGGCCATGCAAGCTGAATTCTTCTTCGCTGTAGAAACGGCCCAGGGTGTTGGCGGCCTTGTGGTCGAGCAGGCGAGTGGTCGCCACCAGGCGGCCGCTGTTCAGGTCGCGCACGCCGATGTGGCTGCAGTGCACATCATAATCATCCATATCCAGGCCGAGCTCAGCGCCTTTCAGCTTGGCATTGAACTCGCCGCTGAAAACGTTGAAGCGCAAGGCCTGGGCTTCTTGCAAGGCCGCGGCGCCCAACAGGCGTTCGGCTTGCAGGCGGCGTTCATTGCCGGTGTCGCTGATGCGGGCGATCTGAGTCATGACGCGTCTCCGGTTGCCGGCCAGGGTTGCGGCCAGTCGACTTTGTTGTGCAAAGTCAGGCTATGTAGCCCCGGTGTCATCGCCATGAAGCTTTGGTGATGCTTATATGACAGCCCCCAAGGAGCCCGCCATGCCCTGGTCATTCCTGCTCGACCCGCCCCAACGCCTGCCTGCGTCGACCGATCTGGCGGAGGGCTATGCGGTTCTGCTCGAAACGCTGGGGGCGGTGACGCCGTTCGAACTGGCGGTGCGCGGGGGACGGCTCATGGCTTCGCCGGGGCTGGCCTTCCTGGTGGGTTATCAGGCGGCCTTGCGCATGCTCTGGCCCAGCGCCCCGGCCAGTCTCGGCGCGTTATGCGCGACCGAGCAGCGCAGCCTGCGCCCGGCCGATATGCGGACCCGCCTCGCCGACCTGCGCCTGACCGGGCACAAGGATTTCGTCACCGGAGGCGATGCCGCCGATTGGCTGTTGGTGGCCGCGCGCAGTGAAGAAGAAGGCGATGCGCCGCGCCTGAGCCTGGTGATCGTCTATCCGGGGGAGCCGGGTGTCCGCCTGGAGCGCCTGCCGCCATTGCCGCTGATACCGGATATCGGCCATGGCCAGGCGTCCTTCGATAACGCCGCCTGTGAGCGCCTGGCCGGTGATGGCTGGGACGCCTATATCAAGCCGTTCCGCACCCTGGAAGACATTTATGTCCTCAGCGCCCTGACGGCCTGGCTGCAGGGGATCGGCCAGGACAGCGACTGGCCGCAAGCGCTGCAATTGCGCCTGCTGGGCCTGTTGGCCGGATGCGCGGAGGCCAGTCGACAAAACCCGTCTTCAGTGGCGGCGCATGTCGTGCTGGGTGGCCTGTTTGCCCAGTTCGAGGCCCTCAAGACCGAGCTGGAGGCGGCATTCGCCCAGGGCCCGGTGGAGTGGCGGGATATGTGGCTGCGTGATCGCGCAGTGCTGGATATCGCCGCCGGTGCACGGGCCAGGCGCCTGGCAAAGGCCCTGGCCCAACCCTGAGCAGGCAGGACGCTGAGCAGAACTGTCATCAAATCTCGTTACACTCGTTCGAAGCTATTTCTCCGAGCTTGCCCCATGCCCAAGGGTTCGACTTTTTTCGCGGTTTTCCTGCTGCTGGTCACCTCCACCGTCCGTGCCGAAAGCTGGCCCGGTGCCGAATGGGCCGAAGGTCCAAAGGTCGCCGGTCCTGCCGTCGAAGCCCTGCAGGCCTATGCCTTTCCACCGCGCGACGACGAAACCCGCAAGGGTGTGCGCACCGATGCCCTGTTGGTGATCCACCAGGGCCGGATCGTCTACGAGCAGTATGCCGGCCCGACCCGCGTCGATACCCCACATCTCACCTGGTCGATCAGCAAGAGCATCATGGCGACGGTCCTGGGCGTGGCTTATGGCGAAGGCCTGTTTCAACTGCACGATCCGGTGGCGAAGTTCTACCCGCCTTTCCAGGCACACCCCAAGGTCACCCTGGAGCACCTGCTGAACTGGTCGTCGGGCATCGACTGGCAGGAAGACTATGAATATGCGCCATTGAAATCCTCGGTGGTGGCGATGCTCTACACCCTCGGCCACGCCGACATGGCCGGCTACACCGCCGGCCATGGCGAATACAGCCCGGCCGGCCGGGCCTTCCGTTACTCCAGCGGGGACAGCAACGTCCTGGCGGCGGCGCTGCGCCAGATCGTCGGTGCCCAGCGTTACCCGGACTTCCCCTGGACGGCGCTGTTCGACCCGCTGGGCATTCGTGGCGCGGTCTGGGAACGCGATGGCAGCGGCACCTTCGTGGCTTCGTCCTATGCCTACATGACCGCCCGCGACCTGGCCCGGATCGGCCTGCTGATGGAGCGCAACGGTCGCTGGCAGGATCGGCAGTTGCTGCCCAAGGCCTGGGTCGATTTCAACCGACGCCCGTTTTCCGGGTACAAGCCGGGGCAGGATGAAGCCGTGGCGGGCGGCCAGTGGTGGCTCAATCGCTCCATCGACGGGGCGCCCAAGCCATGGCCCGATGCACCGTCAGACACCTTCGCCGCCCTGGGGCACTGGGGACAGGTGTTGTATGTGGTCCCCAGTGCCGGCCTGGTGATCGTGCGCTACGGCGATGACCGCGACGGCAGCTATCGTCACAACGAACTGCTCAAGCGTGCCCTGGTGGCCTTCGCGCCGAAGGTGCTGCCATGAAGTCCGCCAGTCTTGTGCGTCGCCACCCGATCATCAGCCTGCTGGCGTTGCTGCTGTTGGCGCTGTTCGCCTGGGTCTGGCATGAGCGCGTCGCCCTGCGGGCCTTCCCGCAGATCATCAGCGCCTATACCGCCAAGGAGTACTGCTCCTGCCGGTATGTCATGTACAACGCCGCCGACTATTGCCTCGGGTATGTGAAGCAGTCGGTGCCGACCAGTCGTTTTGTCGACGATCCGAACCAGCGCCGGGTCAGCGCCGAGGGCCTGGGGCGCAGCAGCACGGCGGTCTGGGTCGGTGAGCGGGAAGGCTGTCGGCTGGAGCCCTGAGACGTCGTTTGCCACCTCAACCGCCGCCGGTTAAGGTGACGCCTACGTTCAATCAGGAGCTTGCATGCACCGATCCCGCCTTCTTCTGGCCCTGCTCGGGGTGCTGGCCCTGCCGGCCCAGGCCAACTGGTACCTGGACAACGAGTCTTCGCGCCTGTCGTTTGTCACCACCAAGAACGCCGATATCTCCGAAGTCCACCGCTTCCTGACCCTGCATGGCAAGGTCGATAGCCAGGGTGTGGCGACCCTCGAGGTCGAGCTGGAGTCGGTCAATACCGGCATTCCCTTGCGCGATGAGCGCCTGCGTCGTGATCTGTTCGAGATCAAGACCTACCCCGAGGCGCGGGTCACCGCGCAGATCAATGTCCAGCCGATCAACGACCTTGCGCCCGGTGCCCAGCTCGAACTGCGCCTGCCCCTGGTGGTCAGGCTGCATGGCCAGGAGCACAGCTACAACGCCGAGCTGTTGGCGACCCGCCTGGATGACCGGCGCTTCCAGGTCGTGACCCTGGAACCGCTGGTGGTGCATGCCGAGGATTTCGACCTGCTGCCGGGCCTCACGACTTTGCGCAAGGTGGCCGGCCTGTCGGCGATCAGTCTTTCGGTACCGGTGGGCGCGGTGCTGATTTTCACGGCGCGCTGAGATGGCCGGCGCGGTCTTTCCCTGGCGCAGCGACAATGCCTTCGAGCTGCTGATCGACGGCCCGGATTTCTTTCCGCGGATGCTGGTGGCGATCGCCCGCGCCGAATGCCAGGTCGAGTTGGAGCTTTACTTGGTGGAAGCCGGCGAGTGCGCCGAAGCCATGGTCCAGGCGCTGGTCCAGGCGGCCGAGCGCGGGGTGCGGGTACGTTGCCTGTTCGATGACTATGGCAGCCTGGCCTTTACCCTGGGGCTGCGCCGGCAACTGACCGAGGCCGGGGTCGAGCTGCGTTTCTATAACCGCCTGCGCTGGCGGCGCGGCATGCGCAACCTGTACCGCGATCACCGCAAGCTGCTGCTGGTGGACAAGTCCATGGCGGTGGTCGGGGGCACGGGCGTCACCGACGAGTTCTGGACGCCCGGCAACGACCGTTTCGAATGGCACGAGGTCATGGTGCAGATCCACGGTCCGCTGGTGCTCGACTGGCAGTTGCTGTTCGACCGCCAATGGCTGGCCAACGAACAGCGCACCGCCTGGAAGCCTGTCGCCCATTTCGGCCTGCCGCGCCTGCCACGGCTGCCGGTGGCGGGGCAGGGCATGGGCCGGGTGGCCTACGCCGACGCCCGGCAACATCGCGATATCCTGCAATCGCTGGTTCGCGCGTTGAGCAGCGGCAAGCAACGGATCTGGCTGGCGACCCCGTACTTCCTGCCGACCTGGAAAGTCCGACGCTCGCTGCGTCGGGCCGCCCAGCGCGGGGTGGACGTGCGGCTCCTGCTGACCGGGCCGCGTACCGATCATCCTTCGGTCCGTTATGCCGGCCATCGCTATTACCCGCGCCTGCTCAGGGCGGGTGTGCAGATCTTCGAATACCAGCCGTGTTTCCTGCACTTGAAGATGGTGCTGGTGGACGATTGGGTCAGCATCGGCTCGTGCAATTTCGATCACTGGAACCTGCGCTTCAACCTGGAAGCCAACCTCGAGGCGCTTGATCCGTCGTTGACCGAGGCGGTGACGGCCAGCTTTATCGCCGACTTCGCCCTCAGCCAGCCGGTCAGCCTCGAAGCCTGGAAGGCACGGCCGTTGTGGCGCCGGGTGAAGCAGCGGCTGTGGGGCTGGGTCGACCGCCTGGTGGTGAACCTGCTGGACCGCCGGAACTGATTCATTGCGCGACAGTGTCCCGCAGGTCGCATTCAGGGTATTGCGACCTGTTAGCCTGGGATAGACTCCCGTCAATTCGTCCTATGTCCGGGAACCCCCCATGACTCCATCGTTGCTTATGGCTGTCCTTGCGTCAGGCTTTATCTATGGCATCACCCCCGGCCCCGGTGTGCTGGCGGTGTTCGGCATCGGCGCGGCGCGCGGACGACGGGCAGGCGCGGGGTTTCTCTGCGGTCACCTGCTGGGGGATGTGATCTGGTGCAGTACCGCGCTGATCGCGATTGTCGGCGCGCGGGAAATCGGCAGCACCGCCTTCGATGTACTGGGCGTCATCAGTGGCCTCTACCTGTTCTGGCTGGGCTGGCGGGCACTGCGCAGCCGTCGCGCCAACGGTGAATCACCCCAGGGCGCGGCCCGGCAACCGTTCTGGCACGGCATCCTGTTCGGCCTGACCAACCCCAAGGCCTACCCGGTGGCGGTCGCGACCTTTACCGCCTTGCTCTCCAGCCGTGCCGAGCTGTTGAGCTGGTCGATGCTGCCGGCGCTGATTTTTCTCAGTTTCCTTGGCGGCGTGCTGGCATACGCTATTCTCATCGGTGTTGTCGGCGCCCAGCGGGTGCGGGTGCTGTATCAGCGCCACGAATTGATGATTACGCGTTTGTGCGGTGTGATGTTCATCGGCTTTGCCATAAATGCGCTGACTCATGCGCTGCCGGGGTTGTTGCCGAACAAGGCTTGAGTCGACGGCGAGGGGGGCAGGGAGCCGCTGTTTTCCATGGATCGATACTGACGCTTAATTTTTCGGGCGATCTCTTTCTGATGGAAACGAAGACTGTCACACCGCTGGCCAGCTATATCGACCTGCTGCTTGATGCGGTGTGTGCCGTTGATGTCGAAGGACGTTTTGTTTTTGTCAGTGCCGCCTGCGAGCGCATCTTCGGTTATACGCCGGACGAACTGATCGGCACCTCGATGATCGACCTGGTCCTGCCCGCCGACCGCGAGCGGACCCTCAAGGCCGCCAGTGAAATCATGGCCGGCGAGCCCAAGCCGCATTTCGAAAACCGCTATGTGCGCAAGGACGGCCAGGTGGTCCATATCATGTGGTCGGCGCGCTGGTCCGAGGCCGATCAACTGCGTATCGCCGTGGCCCGTGACATTACCGAGCGCAAGCTTGCCGAGGCGAAACAGACGGCGCTCTACGCGATTTCCGAAGCGGCCCACGCGACCGAAGACCTGCTGACCCTGTTTCAGCGGGTACACCGGATCATCGGCGAGTGGCTGCCGGCGCAGAACTTCTGCGTGGCGTTGTATGACGCGCCACGGGACCAGTTGAGTTTCCCCTATCACATCGACGACCACCGGGCCCGGTGCAACGCCGACGGCCATTGTGCGCAGATCGTGCGCAGTGGCCTGCCGTTGCTGCTGAATGACGAGGAGGCGCCTTGTCTGGGCGTGCCCCTGACCTCGCAGAACGGCATCATTGGCGCGTTGCTGGCAAAGAGTTCGGATGGCGAGCGCTACACCGAGCACGACCAGGATCTGTTGCAATTCGTCTCGGCCCAGGTCGCGGCGGCCATCGAGCGCAAGCAACTGCACGCGCGCCTGCAATACATGGCGCGTTATGACCAGTTGACCCACCTGCCCAACCGGGTGTTTCTGCAGGAGCGCCTGAAGGCGGCGCTGGCCAGGGCACGACGGGAGCGTGGGCAGTTGGCGCTGCTGTATGTCGACCTGGACAAATTCAAGCAGGTCAACGACAACTTCGGCCATGGGGTGGGCGACCTGCTCCTGCAGGAAGTGGCCCGGCGCCTGCAGCAATGCGTGCGCGAAACCGATACCGTGGCCCGTATCGGCGGGGACGAATTTGTCATTCTGCTGGAGCAACTGCACCTGCGTGAACATGCCGTCCAGGTCGCCGACAAGATCCGTCGCCTGCTCAACGAACCGATGATCTGGGAGGATTGCAAGCTGAGCATCATGCCCAGCATCGGGATCGCCCTGTATCCGGAAAACGGCGAGGAGGCGCACCAGTTGTTCAAGCATGCGGATGAGGCGATGTATGGGGTGAAGCGCGGAGGGCACGTGACCCATTGAGGCAAGAATCGGGAGATGTCTTGATAAAGTGATCTGTAGGTCACATTTCTATTGCTGTGTGATTTATAGATCACTTTATGGGTTTTGACGTTGCTTAAAAAGTGCTCTATAAGTCACTTACTCTTTGAAAAGTGATTTATAGCCGACATGAACGATCTTCTAGTTCAAGATCAATTCGCCCAACAGCTTCGGGCCTTGCGTAAACGTCGCGGCCTGACCCAGGCGCAGGTTGCCGCACTGGCGATGATTGACCGCAAGCAGGTGATCCTGGTCGAGAAAGGCTTGGGCAGCGTGTCTTTCGAGTTCTATAGCAAGGTCATCGCCGCCTTGGGGTGCACGGTTGAAATCAAGCCGGCGACGCGTCCGACGCTGGAAGAGCTGCAGGGCATCTTCAATGAATAACCCTTTGTCTCTTGAAGTGGTGACGCCTTCCGGCTTTGCCGGCGATCTTTTTTTTTCCGACCCTGCAAAGCACTACGTATTCCGTTACGACCGACAGGCATTCAGGCAACCATTGAATCAGTTCGAAAGCAGTTTTGCTTGAGTGCAACGGAGTGGGCTGTGTATCCATTTGCTTACTCTGTGCTCAAGTCCGCCCGGCGGGTGCCGATAAGTCGATACAAGGACTTCTGTAGCGCTTGAGCAAGCATCGACCATGGTTTCCATCAGCAGTGTCACCATCCACAACCCGGCCTTGCCGGCCACCCAGGGCACTGCTGCCGCGTCGAAAGACAAGCCTGCCACCGCTTCGACCCAGCCGGTCGAAGGGATTCAGGTAAAGATTTCGGCCGAAGGACTGGCGGCATCGAATGCTGCCAAGCCGACGGCCAAGAGTCCGGCGACCGCCCAGGCCCAGCAGATCGAAAAACTGCGCAAGATGATGGCCGAGCTGCAAAAGCAGATCGCCGAGAAGCAGGCGCAGATCCAGGCGGTTGCCAACAGCCAGTCGAGCGATGCGGAGAAGGCCAGCAAGGTCGAGGCCTTGAACACCGAAATGGCGACCCTCAGCGCGTCCCTGACCAGCGCCACCGCGACCCTGTTCAACCTGATGAAACAGAAACCGACGCCGGCGCTTTCGACCGAACCGATCCCGGTGACGGCGACGGTGAAGTCGGACGATGCTCCGGCTGAAATGGCGCCGCTGGAGGGCTGACAACCTCGTTGTTCGCGGAGGGATAAGCCGGGAGGGGCGGCTTTTCCTTTATTGGCTTTGCTCCCCTCCCTTTCGTCGCTGCTTCTTTTAGCTTGTCGCGATCACCGGTTCACGCTCCAGCACTGAATCCACCATCCTCTGCGCCAGTTCAATCAGATGCACCACGCCCATCGCTACCTTGCGATTGGGGCCTGTGAGGTTGTCGGCGTTTTCGTAGGCCGTGGCGGCTGCGGATTCCAGGACAGAGCTGGCACTTACCAAGGTTTCTTCGGTGCTCTGGAAGTCGGGCAAGGGCTCGGGTGTTGGTACAGCGCCGAGATGTTTTCGCCTATGGGGCGGCGGTAGGTCGTAGTGCGCCAGGGCGCGATCAGCGACCTTGGGGTCAATCGTTTCGAGATTCGGTGAACCTGGCGGGTTCGGTGTGACCTTGAACATGGCAAATCTCCAATCCAATGGTTGGAGCCGTCACGCCATCGCTACCAAACGATTCTGGGTGGCGGCTGTACACAGGTTGGTAGACCGGAAGATTGGAAAAACCGGCGCACCCGAGGGTGCCCTGCGCACAGCCACCGTAAATTGCAGGCAATAAAAAACGCCTGAATCCAAGGAGGCGCTGTGCGCCAATCTATACCGGGCTACCAAACCCGATCACTGATGTGCAGTGATGGATTGAAGATAGCCACCTGGATTGGCAGGCACAAGCGCTCAGGATTTTCTAGGAAGTTTCAGTCAAAGGAAAGGGACTTGTCTTGCCTGCTCGGCAAAATCACTGACTGATGGTAGCGAGTTGTGACAGTCGTCGGGACTGTTCGATCTGTCTAGCCACAGCTGCTTCTGGACGCTTTGCAGCTCTTCCTTCCTTTGTTCAATTTTGTGTCTACGCTCAAGGGCAGTCATTTTGCCAGTATGCCGATGCACGGACTTGAACAGATAAGGAGTCGTTTATGGAGTTCTTTGAAAAGCTTGCCAGCCTCGCCGCAAAGGTTCGCCTGCAAGGGGCTGCGATTCAAACGGAGGAGGCCACCAAAAACGCGTTTGTCATGCCGTTTATCAACACTGTGCTCGGCTACGATGTTTTCGATCCGCTTGAGGTAACCCCAGAGTTCGTCTGCGATGTAGGGACGAAGAAAGGGGAAAAGATTGATTACGCAATCATGAAAGACGGTGAAGTTCAGATACTGATCGAATGCAAGAAAATCGGTGAACCGCTCAATATTAATCATGCCTCGCAGTTGTTCCGCTATTTTCATGTCACGAGTGCCAGGATTTCCATCCTCACCAATGGGCAGGTCTACAAGTTTTTTACTGATCTGGATGCGCCCAACAAAATGGACGAAAAGCCTTTTCTTGAACTTGATTTGCTCGATATCGATGAGTACTCGGTTCCAGAACTGACCAAACTCACCAAGTCCGCTTTTGATGTCGATTCGATTATCAACGCTGCTGGCGAGTTGAAGTACGTGAGCCAGATCAAGAAGGTGATTGGCGCCCAGGTCAGCAAGCCCGACGATGACTTCGTCAAAGTGTTTGCCTCAAGAGTCTACGATGGGGTGATTACGCAAAAGGTTCGTGAGCAGTTCTATGAGTTGACCCGAAAGGCCCTTGGGCAATTCCTCAATGACCAGATCAATGACCGACTGAAATCTGCGATGAGCGGAGCACTTCAGCCGACGATCAGTTCCCCTCCACCTTCGTCTGGGCAGACAGAGAACCTTGATACACGTGAGGACTCAGACGATAAAATATTGACGACGCTGGAGGAACTTGAGGGTTACCACATCGTTCGCGCCGTAGTGCGTTCGGTGGTCGATGCGAAGAGAATCGTGCAACGGGATACCCAGAGTTACTTCGGAATTCTGCTGGATGACAACAACCGCAAGCCAATCTGTCGCTTGCATTTCAACCGCTCACAGAAATATATCGGGATTTTTGACGAAGGAAAAAACGAAACGCGACACCCGATAAACTCCGTCGACGACATTTATGAATTTTCGGATCGACTGAAGAAAACAGTGGGTTATTACGAATGAGCTGCGGACTGGCGATGAGATTATTTTGAGCTCAGTTCATTTTTAAAATAATTGGAGAGTGGGAGAGCACTCTCCAATTGAGATGATTCAAGCGTGAGGCTTGTCGCTCTCGAACTCACATTTTCTTAAGACTTCGGCTTTCCAGCCTGATCTTTTCCTCGGCCGACACGCAGCAGTTTGGAGACCGCGTTGCGCAAGGTGTTGTCGACGACACCCAGTGCACGACGCCCCGGCTCTTCTGGACGGCCATTGAATGACGTTACATGGAAGTAGGACTTGTCTTCGTCGTCGGGAGACTCTTCGGAAAAGTAGTAGTTGGATACGCAGCAGCGCGGGCCTTCAACACGTACCTTGCTCACCGAGTGCCAGGAGTCCTTGTTGGTCTCCATCACCACCAGCCGGTTGAATTTTGAAACCAGGGTTTTTTGTGTCTTGACCTGTGGGTCCCACAGCTCGAAGTTTCCGCCGTTTTCCAGGCGCCAGTCTGGCGCGACGTAGTACAACAGGTTCAGCCGACGATAGAGCGCTCGGGCAGCATCATGGCTGTTGTCGATATGAGGGTTGAGGAAGTCATCCTTGAACATCATCGACAAGCCCCCCGCGTAGAGCGTCGGATCCGGCAGGATGCCTTCGATAGCGACCAGTTCGGCAATTTTGCCTACGACCGAAGGATGCTGCATCGCGAAGGTGATCGAGCTGAGGATCTCGGGATGATCGGCGAGGTTGCCCAGGGTTTTCTTCTTTTCACGAAACGATTGCCTGTCGAAGAACCCATCGGCATTTCGGGGGAAGGCATCATAAATCTGTTGCGCCATCTCGTTGGAGAGCAGCTCGTCGATGATGAAGTGTCGTGTGTGTGTACCTTCCGGGTTGTTCCACTGGTTCTGGATGTCAGCGCTGAGGGCGGTCAGGCGTTCAACGATGAGGGCGGCAATTTGCGGGGCGTCCATTCAGGGAATCCTAAACTCAGAAAAAGGTATTTGCTGTATGAGAATTCTTACAGATTTGACGTTAATGGCAAAGTGGAATCGGGTGCGAACAGCCTGATTCTCCCTCGCCAATCGGATGTATCCGATAGCCGCTGCGATCCCGTACCGATACCTTGCCGACCGGCATGACAGGCGCCGCACAGCTGACCTGACATGTCCTTTGGCGCATTTTGTTCGGGAATATCATGTGAATGTAGGTATCAGTATCTCGTTGGCACCCAGGCCGTTGCAGGGGAGCGGATCGTCCATCCAGGACACGCGGAGGGTGTATGGCCCGGAGCCGGCGGGAGCAGAATTCGAGCCGTTGCAAATGCTGGCGGCGGCCACGGAGGAGGACTCGACCGGGCAAAGGCTTGCCGCCCTATCGTCGGCACCAGGCCGAGCCGAACATTCGGGATTTCGTGCGATGCTTTCGGCACCCGGCGGCACGGGCACGGGCACGGTCTTGGGCAGGCAAGCTCCTCCTTCGAGCCGCGAGGAGAAGATCGAGGCATTCGTGGCGTCGTGGAAACAGGCCAGCGCGGTGTTCAACGGAATGCCGCGGTCGAGCCCTCTACAAGACGCGCAGCAGGCATTCGAACGGCAGTTTCCCCATGCGCCGCGACCCGTGGATCTGCACAGGATCCAGGTGCACGTCTATCAGATGACGGGTTCCCCACCTGGCGACGAGATGTCCGAACATACACTGGTGGCCTCGCCCAGCCTGGCCGATTTGATCGTGGCGCACTACAACGGCAGCGATGTATCCACGCCCTATGGTCGTTACCCGTTCCCTGGCATTTTGTACTATGGCCATGGCGACGCTTACTGCTTGGGCGATGGCAGCGCTCACGAGAGTCCACGAAGAATCTGGTCGGTCAACACCCAAGACGCCCTCGGCTTCATCGGCAAACTCCCGGCGGACAAAGCCAGGGAGGTGGCCGGGCAGCAGGCTCGCCATTTCGTCACGCCTGGCGTGGATGGCAAGACGCCGCGCGAGGCGCTGGCGGACATTCGCAGGGAGCAGATCCTGATTGAGGCGCAGCAGCAGGATGACCAGGACATTCTCAGCGAGGAAGGCAAGGCGTTTGTCGAATCGATCGTGAAGACTCCATCCGCGACCGATCTCGAACCTGCCTGTCTCGATCAGAGCCGGCGCCCGAGGGTCTACAGCCTGTCGGTCCGGGAGGCTGCCCACGACGGCAATGACAACGATTGCAACCCCTCTCTGACGCTGCAGGGGCCGTTTGTCATGGTCAGGCCTGCCAATGATCAGCCTTCTTCCGGGGAAGACGATGGCAGTCTCTTCGTGCTTTATCTGCCGGGGTGGGGGCTCAAGGAGTTCAGCTCCAGGCAGGACCTGATGGCCTCCATCGCGGTCTCGCCGATGTTTCAGCGGTTCCTGCCCGAGGTGGTGCAGGCGCGCTCGCCAGAGACAACACGTTATGTGTTCGACAAGTTCGAAGCGGTCCCGAGCGACATGAGCTTCCTCGAACACAGCGTCCAGCAGCAGATCGACAAGCAGCAGCGCGATACTCGGCACCGGTTGGAGCAGGCGGGCAGGCGTGGAGTGGACCTGATCGAGTTTGACGTGATGGCCGGCCATTCAATGCGCGACTTTCGCAAGTCGTTCGAACCGCCCCGGGTCATGGCGGGAAACTCGCGTCCTGCGGTCGATCACAACCTGAACGTCAGCACCCTGTTGAGGGCGTCCCTCAGAGCGTGAGAGCGGCTGGAGCATCAGCCAAATCCCACCCATGAAAAAACCGGCCTCTGAGAGCCGGTTTCTTGTCTTCGTCGCTAGCTTGAGCAGCGTCGGAGCGGGTTCGATCTGGAGCGGGTAGAGGGAATCGAACCCTCAACTAAAGCTTGGGAAGCTTTCGTTTTGCCACTAAACTATACCCGCTCGAACGGCTGACTTTGTACCAGATGTTGTCGCGGATTTGAAGTTTTTCTTTGGGAATCTGTATTTTAGCGCAGATCGCAGAGCGGATTTTCGCCAGGCGTCATCGCGGGCATTCAAGCATCGGCCAGGGGCTCCCCGAGAATGCCGTTGCCCGCGACGACGGTCGATCACATGGCTTGCGCATGGTGTTCCTGGACGTGTCGGTAATAACGTGCCCGGCTTTCCTGGTGGGTGGGTTTGAGGAAGTCGAGCAAGGCGTGACGACTGTCCCGGCAAGCGGACTTGTGTTCCATGTCGAGGAAGTGCCCGGTGCTGCGAATGGTGCTGAAGTGGCTATGGCGGACATGATTGCCGAACTTCTGCGCGTCCTCGGCGGCGGTGTATTCGTCCCATTCGCCATTCATGAACAGCACCGGTACGTCGATCCTGTCCGCGGCCTTCAGGTAGCACAGGCGATCGCTGGCGAGTATTTCGCTGATATGGAAATGCATCTGCCCGTATTCATGCTCCGCCAGGCTGCTGACGTGCCGGTAGTTGAAGCGCTTGAACAATGACGGCAGGTGCTTGCCGATGGTGCTGTTGACCAGGTTGCCGACACGGTCGCGGTCGCAGGCACCGAGATAGTCGACGCCGCGCTCCAGGTAGTCCCGCATCGGTTCGTTGATCACCGGCGAGAACGAACTGATCACCGCCTTTTCCACCCGCCGCGGACGCTTGGCCAGGGCGACCAGCGCTGCGGCGCCGCCCCAGGAAAACGACATCACGTGCTCGGCGGCGAAGTGGTCGATCAGTTCCAGGAGGATCTGCCCCTCGACTTCCTTGGTCAGCATTTTCTCGTGACGGTTGTGGGCCTTGGACTTGCCCGCGTAGGGCTGGTCGTAGCACACGACGTTGTACTGCGGATGCAGGTTTTTCACGGTCTGTGCAAATGACGCAGTGGTGGCCATCGAGCCGTTGACCAGGATAATGGTCTTTTCTGCGGCATCTGCGCGATAGAACTCCGTGTAAACCCGATATTGACCCTGTATATCCAACACAGCGATTTCTGGCCTCATGTCAAAAGACTCCTGGCAAGCGGGTATGCGCGCAACTGACTGTGCACGAGCTATATGACAGGTAGGCATTCGCCTGGAATTTGAAGCCCATGTCGGTCCGGTAAAAGCCTGGCCGACGGGTGTTTTTATAGGCGGGCAATCTGCCGGAGAGCGAGAGCTGGCAAGCCCTGCAGCCGACAAAGAGTTTCTTGGAGTTGTGGGGTGACTTGTCAGTCACAATCTGGCTGACGGTTTGATTCAAGCAGGCACGCGGTGATTGTGCAAGGAGCGATTTGGCATAAGCCGATCACTTCTGCCCAACGGTCATCCGTTCAGATCTGGCGGATTTCTTCGTCCGTCAGCGGTCGGTATTGCCCGGGCGCGAGGCGTTCGTCGAGCACCAGCGGGCCCATGCGTTCGCGATGCAGGCGCAGGACCTTGTTGTCGAAGTGGCCGAACATGCGTTTGACCTGGTGATATCGACCCTCGACGATGCTCAACCGGGCGCTGCGCGGGCCCAGCAGTTCCAGTTCGGCCGGTTGGGTGGTGAGGTCTTCGAAGGCGAAGTACAGGCCTTCGGCAAAGGTCGCGGCATAGTCGGCGCCGATCACCTGCTCGGTCTCCACGTAGTAGACCTTGGGCAGCCTGGTCAGCGGTTGCGTCAGGCGCCGCGACCACTGCCCGTCGTTGGTCAGCAGCATCAGGCCTGTGGTGTTGAAGTCCAGGCGCCCGGCGATATGCAGTTCGTGGACGTCCGGTTCCTCAAGCAGGTCGAGGACGGTCCGGTGCTGCGGGTCGCGCGTGGCGCTGACGCAGCCCCGGGGTTTGTGCAGCATGAAGTAGCGCGGCGGGCGACCTGCCTGCAGCACTTCGTCGTCGACTTCGACCTGGCTGAACTCACGTACTTCATGGTGCGGATCGGTGGCGATCAGGCCGTCGACCCTGACCCGTTTTTCCACCAGCAACAGGCGTACCTGCTGGCGGTTGAAGCGGGGCAGGTTGCTGAGGAAACGGTCGAGGCGCATGGCGGGATGTTCATGGGGAAGCGGGTGGGCATTTTACGTCATGGCGTCGAAGATGGGGCCTGCTTCAGTTGTTCGTCCACCCGCGCGCAACGCGGACACAGGCAGGCGGCGTTGCGCAGTTCCGCGGGCAGGGCTTCGAGTACCGCCGGGTCGATGCTGACGCTGTAGCACCAGCAGGGCCGGTCGACGGTTCGCGGGTCGGCCAGGGCGCAGTCGTTGCGGGCACCACAGGCCGGGCAGAGGCCGGGATCATTCATGGGCGGACTTCGCCAGGTCGCTGCACACGCGGTTGCGCCCGCTCTGCTTGGCGCGGTACAGCGCGTGGTCGGCACGGGCCAGCAGGCTGTGCAGGGTGTCGTCCTGTTGCAGTGAGGTCAGGCCGATACTGACAGTCAGTTGCAGGCTCTTGCCGTTATAGCTGTAGCGCTGTTGCTCGATGTGCTGGCGGATCTTCTCGGCCACCAGCAGGGCATTGCTGCTGTCGGTGTCCTTGAGCAGCACGATGAATTCCTCGCCACCCCAGCGGCAGATGATTTCCGACTGGCGCAGGCAGCGTTCCAGGTCCCGGGCAAAACCGCTCAGCACGACATCGCCCGCGAGGTGACCATGGCTGTCGTTGAGTTGCTTGAAGTGATCCAGGTCCAGCAGCAGCGCGGTCAGCGGCTTGGGTTCGCGCTGGGCTTCGTGCAGGGCCTGGGCCGCCAGCAGGTCGAAGCCCCGGCGATTGGGCAGATCGGTCAGGCTGTCGAGGGTCGCCAGGGCCTGGATCTTGCGCTGGTAGCGGTGGACCACGCGGTTGAGCAGGGCCAGTACGATCAGGGTCACCACCAGGCAGATCAGCAGGTTCAGGTACAGCGACTGGCGGATCCCGCTGAGGGCGCTGTCTTCGCGCTTGTCGACGAACAGGTACCAGTTCAGTTCCGGAATGAAGCGTACGTTGAGGAAGTGCCGCTGGCCGTCCGTCTCCGCATAGTCGTAGCTGCCATCGTGGGGCTTGGGCAGCTTGGCCAGCAGGTTCTTCATGCTCGCCAGGTCGTTGAGCGACGTGCCGGCCCGGGCGCCTTCAGGGCCACCGTCGGCACCGGTCAGGACCAGGCGGCCGAAGGTGTCGACGAAGTACACGCTGCGCTGGTAGCGCTGCTGGTACTTGTCGATCAGCTTGATCACCGCATCCACGGTGAGGCCGACCCCGGCCGCGCCGATGAAGTGTTCGTCGTAGTCGAAGACCTTGTAGTTGATGAAGAAGGTCAGGCGGTTGTTGTTGGCGGTGTCCGGGTCGACGTTGATCTCGTAGGGGGGCTGCATGTCCCGCACGCGGAAGTACCAGAGATCGTTGGGTTCATCGATGCGGACTTTCTTCAATACGCCCTTGGCCTGGTAGTAGGTCAGGTTGCTGTTGGAGACGAAGAAGGCGGTGTAGGCGCCATAGTGGGTCATGACCTCGTTGAGGTAGCGGGTCATCTGGTCCGGATCGCGCTCGCCGGCCACCACCCAGTCGCGCATGAAGGTATCGCGGGCCATCATCGAGGAAATCAGGATCGGTCGCACCAGGTCCTTCTGGATTTCCGAATAGACCGTGTCGGACGTCAGAGGCAGTTCGGTATTGATGATGCCGTCGCGGATCGAGGCGCGCGAGGCGTAGTAGCTGAGCAGGGACGTGGCCAGGAAACCGCAGCCGAGCAGGGCGACCAGCGTCACCACCAGCGAACGTTGTGAATAGAGCACAGAGCGAAGCGGCATGACGATTCCGTAGGCGGTTCCCGATGGACGCATTCTAGTGGCGCGGCTGAAAAATGCCTGCACATTTTGCAGGGGGACGGTCCACCACCGAGGCTTGCTGAATGATTCCGTATAGGCCGTGGCGGTCTACGCTCTTGGAAGACCAACAAGAACGAGGGATGCACCATGAAGTCTGGCTTGCTACGGGCCTTGGCCGGTTGCCTGATGTTGCTGTGCGGGGGGATGGCGCTGGCGGCGGCTGCGCCCAGCGATGAGGCGCCGGCCGCCAGGGCGTTGCTGGAAAAGGCCCTGGCCTATTACCACGAGCAGGGCGACAAGGCGTTCGCCGCGTTCAGTCGCCAGGGCGAGTTCGTCGATCAGGATCGTTATGTATTCGTGGTCGACACCCGGGGTGTGATGCTGGCCAGCGGCGGCCCGTCTTCGGCGCTGATCGGGCGTGACGTGTCCGAGGTGCTCGGTGCGGATTTGCGCAAGGCTTTCAAGGACGTGCTCAAGACCCCCGAGGGCAGCGGGATCCAGGAGGCCGAGTATCGCTGGCAGAACTGGAGCGACGGCAAGGTCGAGCGCAAGCGGGTGTTTTTCCAGCGGGTCGGCGAGCGCATCCTGGCGGTCGGTTATTACCTGCCACGGGCTTCGGCGGATCAGGCCAGGGCTTTGCTGGCAAGGGCGGCGACCGATCTGGGCAAGGATCGCAAGGGCACGCTTGACGCGATCAACGGGCTGCGGGGCGGGTTCCTGCAGGATGACCTGTATGTCTTTGTCGTGGACCTGAAGAGCCATCGTTACCTGGCCCACGGTACCAACCTGCGCATGGTCAATACCGATTTCGGCAAGGTCAGGGACCCTGACGGCAAGCCGGTGGGCGAGCCGATCCTGGCGATGATGGGCAAGCAGGAGCAGGGCGAGTACGCGTATCGCTGGAAGAACCCGGTGACCGGCAAGGTCGAGGACAAGCATGCCTACTTGCGCAAGGTCGGGTCGCTTCTGGTCGCGGTCGGCTACTACAGTCCCTGACCGGCTTCACGCCATTCCCACGCGGGCGTGGGAATGGCGTGAGCCGGATCAGCCGGCCTTGTCCTCTCGTCCGCGCAGCACCCTGTTCGGCATGGCGATGGCCGCGGCCAACCCCAGCAGGGCGACGCCGGCGCTGATCAGCAGCAGATGCCGGAAAGTCAGCAGCAACTCCGCCCGCAGGGCTTCCTGCGCCGGGCCGGGGGCGGCGTTGAGGCCGTCGAGCAGGGCGTTGCCCGAACTGCCTTCGGCGATCACCGCGGTGCCGGCCAGGTGGGTCAGGCTCGAGTCCTGCAGCAACGCCAGCAGCAGGGCCGACATCAAGGCGACACCCACCGCCCCGCCAAGGGAACGGAACAGGTTGGTGGTACTGGTGGCGACGCCGATATCCCGTTGCTCCACCGAGTTCTGCGTGCCCACCAGCGAGGTCGGGAACTGCAGGCCGCCGGCGATCCCGCACAGCAGCATGAGCAGGCTGCTCAAGACCACCGCCTGGGGCGCGGTGAAGGCCATGCCGACAATGGCCAGGGGCATCAGCAGCGCACCGCTGAGAATCATCGGTTTGTAGTAGCCGGTCACCGAAGTCATGCGCCCGGCGAAGTAGGCCCCCATGGGCAGGCCCATCGCCAGCGGCAACAGGTGCAGCGCCGCGCTGTCGGCCCCGGCTCCGGTCACGCTCTGGAAGCGCAGCGGCATCAGCACGGTCAGCGAAATCGCCTGGAAACTGGTGAAGAAGATCGTGCACCAGCACAGCAGGGCATTGCGGTTGAGGAACAGGTGCATCGGCAGCAGCGGTTCGGCGGTGCGCCGTTCATGCAGTACGAACAGCGCCAGGGCGATCACTGCCGTGGCCAGCAGTCCCAGCACATCGCTGTCATTCCAGCGATGGCCCTGGCCGATCTGGGTGATGCCCAGCAGCAGGGCGGTCAGGCCGACGATCATCAGCAGCGTACCGAGGTAATCGATGACCGGTTTGCGCTGTGGTACCGGCAGGCCGACCAGCGTCCGGTGCGCCACCCACCAGGCACCCACTCCCAGCGGCAGGTTGATCAGGAACACCCAGCGCCACGACAGGTATTCGGTCATGTAGCCGCCGAGTACCGGCCCGGCGACGCTTGCCACCGCGTACATGCTGCTGAAATAACCCTGGTAACGACCGCGTTCGCGCGGCGGGATGATGTCGCCGATGATCGCCTGGCTGACCGAAATCATCCCGCCGGCACCGATGCCCTGGATGATTCGCGCAATCACCAGTTGTTCCATGCTCTGGGCCATGCCGCAGAACAACGAGGCCAGGGTGAACAGGCCCATGCCGAACAGCATCAGCTTGCGTCGACCGTAGAGGTCGCCCAGCTTGCCGTAGATCGGCACCGCCACCGTCATGGCGACCATGTAGCCGGAAATCACCCAGGCCAGCAGGCCGACATCCTTGAACTGGGCGGAAATGGCAGGGATCGAGACGGCGACAATGGTCTGGTCCAGAGCGCCGAGGAAGATCGCCAGCATCAGGGCGATCAATATGCTGCGAATCGCCGGCTTCGTCTGGCCGGGCTGATGAAGATTGGTCACGGTAGAACCTGCACACAGAGGTTGACCCGTGATCTGTCTTGAGCGCCGCAGTCCTCTGCAGGTGCCGGGCTTGCCCGCGAAGTGGCCCTCAGGACCTCTGAACGCTTCGTGGCCAAGCCCGGCTACCACAGATAGGCATCAGTTGCGGACCGACGGTTATCGGGACAAGCACGGGAGTGCCTGCCAGTGTACTAGATAGCTTGCTATTGGATAGTCTCATAAGGGAGGCCGACGTAATTTTCCGCGATGGTCTTGCGCCCGGCTTCGGAGCCGACGAAGTAGTCCAGTTCGGTCTGTTGCAGGCGTTGGCTGAAGGCATCGCTGTCGGGAAAACGATGGAGGATCGAGGTCATCCACCAGGAAAAGCGCTCGGCTTTCCAGACCCGGCGCAGGCAGATCGACGAGTATTGCTCCAGCAGTTCGTGACGGCCCTCGCGGTAGACCTTGAGCAGGATGTCGAACAGGGTGCTGACATCGCTGGCCGCCAGGTTCAGGCCCTTGGCGCCGGTGGGCGGGACGATATGGGCGGCGTCGCCGACCAGGAACATCCGCCCGTACTGCATCGGTTCGACCACGAAGCTGCGCAGCGGCGCGATGCTCTTCTCGATGGACGGTCCGGTGATCAGGCGCTCGGCCAGGCTGGCCGGCAGGCGCGCCTTGAGTTCTTGCCAGAAGCGCGCGTCGGACCAGTCCTCGACCTTTTCCTGCGCCGGCACCTGCACGTAGTAACGGGTGCGCGTGGGCGAGCGCATGCTGCACAGGGCAAAACCGCGTTCGTGGCTGGCATACACCAGTTCTTCGCTGACCGGCGGCGTGTCGGCAAGAATGCCCAGCCAGCCGAAGGGGTAGACCCGTTCGAAGGTCTGCAGCGCGTCGGCCGGAATCGACTGCCGGGCGACCCCGTGGAAACCGTCGCAGCCGGCGATGTAGTCGCAGTCCAGGCGGTGGGTCTGGTCGTCCTTCTCGAAGGTCAGCCAGGGCGCGTCGGTTTTCATGCCGTGGGGCTGGACGTTGCCGGCGCTGTAGATCGTCGGCGCCCCGGCGGCCTCGCGGGCGGCCATCAGGTCGCGGGTGACCTCGGTCTGGCCGTAGATCATCACGCTCTTGCCGCCGGTCAGGGTCTTCAGGTCGATATGCACCCGCCGGTCGTTGAAGGCGAGTTCGAAGCCGTCATGCACCAGTCCTTCGGCATCCATGCGCGCGCTGACCCCGGCCTGGCGCAACAACTCGACCATGCCCTGTTCCAGGACGCCGGCGCGGATCCGCCCGAGCACGTAGTCCGGTGCCTGGCGTTCGATGATCACCGTGTCGATCCCGGCATTGTGCAGCAGTTGGCCGAGCAGCAGGCCGGAGGGGCCGGCACCGATAATAGCGACTTGAGTTTTCATTGTTGTTCTCTCTGCAAGCTTCACGCGGCGTGCCGGTGAGTCGGTTCTTATAAGGACTCTGATATCGAGTGCCTGCATTTTTCGCTTGCAGTAGTGGCTTTAAAAGGTGAAAACTGCGCCTTTGCCGGTACTTTTCAACAATACGGGCGATTATCGCCCAGGTCCGCCACGTCGATGAACAAGCCCGCCACCGCGTCGATTCCGGTCTTCAAGCTCTATGGTGAAAACCAGGACTGGATCACCCCCGACCTGCTGCACTGCGAGACCATTCCCAAGCGCAGCCGCCTGCATCACTGGGAGATCCAGCCGCACCGGCACGCCGACCTGTGCCAGTTGCTGTTCCTCAACAAGGGCCAGGCCCAGGTCGATATCGAAGGGCAGCGCACCACCTTGCGTGAGTCGGCGATCCAGGTGGTGCCGCCCCTGTGTGTGCACGGCTTTCATTTTTCCGAGAACATCGATGGCTACGTGCTGACCCTGGCCGCGCCGCTGGTGGCGCAGCTTCAGCAGCAACTGGGCAGTTCGCCGGATGCCCTGGCGCTTGCCGCGAGTTATCCGGCGGGCAGGGACCGCGTCTATCTCAACCGCTTGTTCAGCGCCTTGCAGAGTGAGTACGCGGCGAACCAGCCGGCGCGGGACATGCTCCTGCGTTCGCTGGTCAGCGTATTGCTGGTATGGGTCAGCCGCCAGGTGATCCGCCGTCAGGCAGCCGGACAGCTACCCGAACGTGGCCGGGAGTACCTGAGTCGTTTCAACGGGTTGGTGGAGGCGCATTTTCGCCAGCAGCCGAGTGTCGAGCAGTTGGCCCACAAGGTCGGCATCTCCGTCGCCCACCTGAACAGTACCTGCCGGGAATGGGCGGGGCAGTCGGCGCTGCAGATGATTCACCAGCGCCTGTTGCTGGAGGCCAAGCGCAACCTGATCTACACGCGCATGACCATCAACCAGGTCGCGGACGACCTGGGATTTGCGGACCCGGCCTATTTTTCGCGGTTCTTCCGGCGCCTGACCGGACTTTCGCCGAGTGCCTTTCGCGCCGATACCGGCCTAACGTAGCGCGCTCAGGCTGGCCGTGTGCGGCACGCAATGCTCAAGGTTGCAGGTGGAGAGGTTGCGCGGTGTCTGCCTGAGCTGCTCGACCCGCCAGGCGGCGGTGGCATACAGCGCGACAACGGCGCAGACAGCAAGAACGGCGGCACATTTTCTTGTTTTGAGGATATTCATGGTGCTGACCTCTGACTCAGTCGAACCGGGTTCGCTAGAAGGTACTGAGTTGAAGATTAGGTCAGTTGCGCCGACTTGCCAGCTTTTCGAGCGCCACCAGCGTGGACGCGCCGCGCCCCGTAGCGATCCATGAAGTCAGAGGCCCCTGTCCCAGGCCGGCGTCTCGGGAAAACGCTGCACCAGGAAGTCCAGCATGCTGCGCAAGGTCGCCGGCATGTGCTTGCGCGAGGCGTAGACCGCATAGATGTTCATCAGCCGAGGTTCGGCGTGGGGCAGCAGGCGCACCAGTTCGCCGCGGTGGATATGCACCCCGGCCTGGTAGGTGGGCAGCATCGAGATACCGGCCCCGGCCATGACCGCGCGCAGCAGGGTGCTGGCTTCGTTCGCACTGATATTGCCCTGGACCGGCACCGAAACCTGTTCGCCATCCTGCTCGAAATGCCAGAGGCTCTTGCCGAAGTAGGAGTGCGTCAGGCAGTTGTGCTGGCTCAGTTCCTCGACCCGCCGCGGCGCCGGGTGTTCGCGCAGGTAGGCCGGTGACGCGCAGATCACCGAGCGACAGACCGTCAGCCGCCGGGCGATCAGGTTCGGGTCGAGGTCGTTGCTGGTGCGGATCGCCAGGTCGATGCGTTCGTCCACCAGGTTCACGGTGCGGTCGAGCATCTGCAGGTCGATGCTGACGCCGGGGAAGCGCCGGACGTACTCCGCCATGGCATCGGCCAACTGGGCCTGGCCGAAGGAGGTGCTGACGCTGATCCGCAGCAGGCCTCGCGGTGCTTCGTCCGGGGTGCTGACGGCGGCCTGCAGGTCGCCGGACAACTCCAGCAACTGCCGGCAACGCGGCAGGGTTTCGCTGCCCGCCGCGGTCAGGCTCAGCTTGCGCGTGGTGCGGTGCATCAGGCGCGCGCCGACCCAGTCTTCCAGTTCCGCCAGATAACGCGACACCACCGGTCGCGACAGCTCCAGGTGGTCGGCCGCCGCCGATTGGCTGCCCAGGTCCACCACCGTCACGAACACCCGCATTGCTGTAAGACGATCCATGATTTGCCCGATTTCAGAAACAAACTATGTCCCAGCATCGCATTTTTTGTATCGGATCGGGCAACTAAGCTCTGTTCACTGCCAATCACGGCAAACAGACCCTGGAGCTGTACATGATCGGACTCTCTTCATTTCGTCGCCTCTTGCTCGCTGGCGCGACCCTTGGCGTTGCGGCCCTCGGTTTTGCCGGCCAGGCGGCGGCCCAGCCGGCCCTGACCCTGGACGTCTACAACCCGGGAACGGCGGCGATTTTTCCGGTGACTTCGGTGCTGGTCAGTGGCGAGAAGGAGGCGATCCTGGTGGATGCCCAGTTCGGCAAGTCCCAGGCCGAGCAGGTGGTGGAAAAGATCCGGGCCAGCGGCAAGCAACTGACCACCATCTATATCAGTCACGGTGACCCGGACTACTACTTCGGCCTGGACACCCTCACCCGCGCGTTCCCCAAGGCCAAGGTACTGGCCTCGGCACCGACCGTGGCGCATATCAGGGCCACCGTCGACGGCAAGCTGGCGTTCTGGGGCCCGAAAATGGGCGCCGATGTTCCCGCCCGGACCGTCGTGCCGCAGGTGCTCAAGGGCCATCGACTGATCCTTGAGGGACGCGAGCTGGACATTATCGGCCTGGATGGCGCGCAGCCGGATCGCAGCTTTGTCTGGATCCCGTCGCTCAAGGCGGTGGTGGGCGGCGTGGTGGTCGCAGGCAATATCCATGTGTGGATGGCCGACACCCAGTCCGCCCAGTCCCACAAGGATTGGCTGGCTACGCTGCAACGTATCCAGGCACTGCAACCGCAGATCCTGGTGCCCGGCCATTACCTCGGCGATGCCGCGCATTCCGTGGCGACGGCGCAGTTCACGGCGGACTACATCAAGGCCTTCGACGAAGAGACCGCCAAGGCCAGGGATTCCGCACAGCTGATCGCCGCCATGAAACAGCGTTACCCGGACCTGGGCGAGGAGTCCTCCCTGGAACTCAGCGCCAAGGTCGCCAAGGGCGAAATGAAATGGTGAGTCTGTTCACCGCCTGATTGATCGTCAACAATCCACTTGGAGAGCGTCATGAGCAAGATTGCAATCATTGGTGCCACCGGTCGTGCCGGTAGCCAGTTGCTGGAAGAAGCCCTGCGTCGCGGCCACAGCGTCACCGCCATCGCCCGCAATCCGGCGAAGATCGAGGCACGCCCCGGTGTCGTCAGCAAGGCGGTCGATGCCCTCGATGCGGCTGCGCTGGAAGCAGCCGTGGCCGGTCACGATGTGGTGATCAGCGCCGCGCATTTCGCCACCCTGCCGGCCGCGGCGGTGATCGGTCCGGTGAAGAAGGCCGGAGTCAAGCGCCTGCTGGTGGTCGGTGGGGCCGGCTCGTTGTTGCTGCCCGGTGGCGGGCGGGTGATCGACAGTCCGGGTTTCCCGGCGGAATACAAGGCCGAGGCCAGTGCCGGGGCGGCCTTCCTCGAAAGCCTGCGTCAGGAAAAGGAGCTGGACTGGAGCTTCCTGTCGCCTTCGGCGGAGTTCGTCGAAGGCGAGCGCACCGGCAAATTCCGCCTGGGCAAGGATGACCTGCTGGTGAGCGCCGAAGGCCGCAGCTGGATCACCTTCGCCGACTATGCGATTGCCCTGCTGGATGAGGTCGAACAGCCTGCTCACTCGCGCCAGCGGTTCGCGGTCGGCTACTGATCGTCGCAGGACCAGGGCCTTTTCGCTGGCAAGCCGATCTTCACAATGGGGCTGTCGGTCGTACCCACAGACCTTGTAGGAGCCGGCTTGCTGGCGATGCAGGCACCGCGTTCCAGCCGATACCCCGCGTCGATGCCATCGCCGGCAAGCCGGCTCCCGCGGGGGCTGCCAGTCACAATCTGCAGATGGGGTCAGGCCGGTTGGGCCTGGCCTTCTCCCGCCAGTCGCCGGTTCAGTTGATGACGCCAGCGCACATACAGCATGGCGCTGCAGAACACCGCCAGGCTCGCGCCCATTTCCAGTACCCCGAACAGTTGCCGGTTGGGGTCGAAGGCCGCCAGCGCGCCCTTGAGGAAATACAGGTTCACCACATAGCAGGTGAACGAATGGCCACGCGCGCTGCCCAGCAACATCCCCGGCAGCAGCGGCAACAAGGGCACCAGTTCGACCAGCAGGATCACCCACGGTCGGGCGCCGTGCAGGTCGGCAAACATCAGGTAATACACGCAAAGCAGGCCGATCAGCCCGAGAAAGCACACCAGGGCCAGCACCCGGCCGAGCCTTACCCGTGGCTCCAGCCAGTCCTGGCTGGGTAGAACCTTGGGCTTCCTAGCCACGGCCGTTCTCCAGTTTCAGCGCTGTGTTCGCCAAGCGCAGGCCGAGGGCGCGGCACAGGGCGATCTCGTGTTCGTCCAGGGCGCGCTTGCCGTCGCTGCCGGTGTGATGGCTGGCGCCGTAGGGCGTGCCGCCACCGCGGGTGTCGAGCAGGGCCGATTCGCTGTAGGGCAGGCCGGTGACCAGCATGCCGTGGTGCAGCAAGGGCAGCAGCATCGACAGCAGGGTGCTTTCCTGGCCGCCGTGCAGGCTGGAGGTCGAGGTGAAGACCGCACCTGGCTTGCCCACCAGGGCGCCGGTCAGCCAGAGGTTGCTGGTGCCGTCGATAAAGTACTTCAACGGCGCGGCCATGTTGCCGAAGCGGGTCGGGCTGCCGAGGGCCAGGGCCGAACAGTGCTTCAGGTCGTCGAGGCTGGCATACAGCGCGCCTTCGTCGGGAATGGCCGGGGCCACGGCCTCGCATTCGCTGGAGATCGCCGGCACGGTGCGCAGGCGCGCCTCCATGCCGGCCTGCTCGACACCCCGGGCAATCTGGCGGGCCATTTCGCGGGTGGAACCGTTGCGGCTGTAGAACAGCACCAGGACGTACGGTTCGCTCACGGCAGGATCTCCAGCACTTTTTCTGGCGGACGGCCGATGATGGCCTTGTCCCCGGCCACCAGGATCGGTCGCTCCATGAGTTTCGGGTGGGCGGCGATGGCGGCGATCAGTTGTGCTTCACCGAGCTGGTCGTCGGCCAGGTTCAGGCTCTTGTATTCGTCTTCGCCGCTGCGCAGCAGTTGCCGGGCGCTGAGGCCGAGCTTGTCGAGCAAGGCGCGCAATTGGGTAGCGTCGAGCGGGGTTTCCAGGTAGCGCACCACGGTCGGGGCCAGGCCACGGGCTTCGAGCAGTTCCAGCGCACCGCGGGATTTCGAGCAGCGCGGGTTGTGATAAAGCGTCAGATCGGTCATGTGCGGGTCGCATCTTGCGTAAGGTGGCGGGTATTCTACCTGCCTGGCGAGCGCTCCTGAACCGTACGAGGTAAATGGTCGCAGTCGATGACTCAATTGACGGGGGATGGTGCACATGGCGAGGCGATTGGCCGCCGCATTGGCGATGATGGGCGCGCTGCTGCTGAGCGGCTGCGGCAACGATTACGGGGTTGACCAGCACGGCCAGAAGGTCGCGTCCGAGCGGCTGGACAAACAGTGGAAAGTGGTCAACTACTGGGCTGAATGGTGCGGTCCGTGCCGCACTGAAATTCCCGAGTTGAATGCCTTGTCCGAACAGCTCAAGGGCCAGTCGGTGGGGGTGTTCGGGGTGAATTTCGATGGCTTGCAGGGCGATGACCTGGTCAAGGCCAGCGAGGCGCTGGGGATCAAGTTCACCGTACTTGCACAGGATCCGGCGGATTTCTTCGACCTGCCACGCAGCGAGGCCTTGCCGGTGACCTACATCATCGACGACAAGGGCAAGGTCCGCGAGCAACTGATGGGCGAGCAGACCGCGGCCGGTGTGCTGGAGCGGCTGAAGGCGCTCAAGGGCTGAAGGGCTGACTACGAGTCCCCGAGCCTGCCAACGGTTCCGCTCGACTGTGGCTTTCTCCAGAGCGGTCGGGCGACCAGGGCGATCATGATCACCAGTAGCGCGGCGGCGAGGCTGTTGAACACGCGCAGGTAGGTGAGGCCGATTTCGCCTTCGTCGGGTTGGCCCAACTGGGCAACCAGGATGAAGTGCGGTGTCAGAAACAGCATATAGGCCAGGTAGCTGATGTTGCGGCAGGCCAGCGTTCCGATCGAGATGGGCAGGATCAGCCACGCCATCAGCAACGGCGCGTGGACGAAATGGCCCAGCAGCATGGCGATCAACGCGCCGAGCAAGGTGCCCGCCACCCGTTCGACAGACACTTTCAAGGTGGCGGCAAAACCGGGCTGGCTGATCAGCAGCACCGTCAGGATCATCCAGTAGCCGTGATCCAGTTCGCAGTAGTGCACGGTGGCCACTGCAATCGCCGTGGCCAGGGCCACACACACACCGTGCAGAAAACCCTGTGAGCCCGGGTTGAAGTGTTGTCGCAGCGTGCTGGAAAGAACTGCGGGCAGCTCGCCCGGGACCAGCGCCTGTTCACGGGGACGCCACGACAGCAGGGTGATAGCGCTTGCCCAGAGGCTGCCGGAGAGAAAGTAACGGGCATAGCCGAGGGCATGCTCGAGGTTGTTTCCGGCAAAGGCCGTCGATACCGCGAAGGCCGTGGCAACCAGCAACGCCGGGAAGCCGATGCGCTTGCCCGCCACGCTGGCGAAGGCGCCACAGAAACCGATCAGCGCCGCCAGGACGATCATCAGTGGCGCGCAGGCGGTGCTCCAGACACCCAGACCCGAAGCGAACGCGCCCGCCAGGCCAAATACCAGGGCGAACCGGCAGCGCTTGCCCAGGGGCCCGCCGGGCAGGCTGATGTGGGTCCAGAACGCGGCGATGGCCGACCAGCCGAGCAGTGGATTGTGACAGTACGCGGCGAGGATCGCCGGGGCCGCGCATACGACCCCGCCGCGGGCGAGGTCGGCCAGAGGGATCCGGTGGGGCGATCCTGCGTCTGCCAACCGACGCAGGATCGCCGCCACTTTCGAGGTCATGGGCTGTGGCATGATGGACTCAACAGGCTGGAGCGCGGGCGAGGATGGATTCGTTGATCTGGTCGATCGACGTCACGCCGGTCAGGGTCATGGCCACGCGCATTTCCTGGGCGAAGATATCCAGCATGTTTTCCACGCCGTGTTGCCCTTCCGCCGCCAGGGCGTACACCGTCGAGCGTCCGAGCAGCACGCTTTTCGCCCCCAGGGCCAGCATCCGCACCACATCCAGCCCCGAGCGGATGCCCGAATCGACCAGCACGCTCAGGTCGCTGCCCACGGCCTGGGCAATCGGTGGCAGGGCCCGGGCGGTGGAGAGCACGCCGTCGAGCTGCCGGCCGCCATGGTTGGAGACCACTATCCCGTCGGCGCCGAAGCTGACGGCATCCTTGGCGTCCTGCGGGTCGAGGATGCCCTTGATGATCATCGGACCCTTCCAGAATTCGCGGATCCATTCCAGGTCCTTCCAGCTGATGGACGGATCGAAGTTGTTGCCCAGCCAGCCGACGTAGTCTTCCAGGGTGGTGGCCTTGCCCAGGTAGCGGGAGATATTGCCCAGGTCGTGAGGGCGTCCGAGGACGCCGACATTGAGTGCCCAGTCCGGTTTCATCGTCGCCTGGAGGATCCGGCGGGTCGCGGCATAGGGGCCGGACATGCCCGAATGCGCATCACGATAACGTGCCCCGGGGGTCGGCATGTCCACGGTGAATACCAGGGTCTTGACGCCGGCGGCCTGCGCCCGTTCCAGGGCGTTGCGCATGAAACCACGGTCCTTGAGCACATAGAGCTGGAACCAGATGGCCTGCGGGCTTTGCGAAGCGACTTCCTCGATAGAGCACACGGAGACCGTCGACAGGCAGTAGGGGATGCCCTTGTTTGCGGCCGCCTTGGCCGCCTGGACTTCGCCACGACGGGCATACATGCCGGTCAGCCCCACCGGGCTCAGGGTGATGGGCATCGCCATCGGCTGGTCGAACAGGCTGGTCTTCAGGCTGAGGCTGTCGACGTTTTTCAGGATCCGCTGGCGCAGGCTGACGTCCGCCAGGTCCGAACCGTTTTTCCTGAGGGTATGTTCGGCGTAGGCACCGCCGTCGATGTAGTCGAAGAGAAAACGGGGCAACTTGCGGCGTGCGGCTTCGCGGTAGTCGGTGGCCGATGAAATGATCATGGGAGCAATTCCTCTGAGTGACGGGGCTGGCGTGCCTGAGCGCTGATCCGGGGGGATATCGCTGCGGGGTGGCCGACGGGGTCAGAGTAGGGAAAACCCGTGTATGATAAAAACAACTTTTTCAACTTGAATTAAGTCGCAAAGGGAATAGTCATGAACCTGCGGACATTGCGCGCATTTGTCGAAGTGGTACGTCAGGGTGGGTTTTCCCAGGCAGCGGAAGTGGTGTCGTTGACCCAGTCGACCGTCAGCAAGGCGGTCAAGACCCTGGAGGATGAGCTGGGTACGCCGTTGCTCAATCGCATCGGCCATCGCAGCGAGCTGACCGCCGCCGGGGAGATCGCCTATCGCCGGGCGCTGGTGCTGTTGGCCGAGCGCAACGACCTGATCGCCGAGCTCGACGAGCTGCGCGGGCTCAAGCGTGGGGTGTTGCGCATCGGCTTGCCGCCGGTGGGCAGCGGTGCCCTGTTCGCCGCGATGTTTGCCGCCTATCGCAGCCGTTACCCGGCTATCGACATCGAGCTGGTCGAGCATGGCAGCAAGAAGTTGAACGAATGCCTGCAGGCGGGGGAGGTCGATCTGGCGGCGTTGCTGGTGCCCATCGATGAGGAATTCGAATATCAGGAGGTGCGCTCGGAGCCGCTGATGGTCCTGATGCCTCGCAGCCATCCGCTGGCCGGGAACAAGACGGTGGACTTCGCCCAGCTGGCGCCATCGCCGTTCATTCTGTTCGAGGCCGGATTCGCCCTCAACCGGATCATTCTCACCGCCTGTGAGCGTCGCGGCGTGGTGCCGCGGATCACCGCCCGCAGTGCCCAGGTCGACTTTATCGTCGATCTGGTGGCGGCAGGGTTGGGCGTGGCGTTCCTGCCGCGCATGCTGGCGCAGAAGCATCGGCATGAAGGGATCGCGCAGATTGCGCTGGATGAGCCGCAGACCGATTGGCATATCGCCCTGGCCTGGCGCCGTAGTGCGCACCTGCCGCCGGCGGCACGCGCCTGGCTGGAGCTGGCGGAGGAAATGAAGGAGGAGTGAAAGGCCATGCGGGCGCCGTGCGTTTCAGGCCACGGCGCCTCGGCTGTGCGGTTGAAAGCGCTTCAGCCTTCTTCCGACCACAGGCGCAGGGGTTGGCCTTGCGCCGGCCAGAAACGCACCTGTTCCACCGGGGAAATATCCCAGCGCTGGACAGTTTCCAGGGCCTGCAGGAAGCGTTTTTCCTGCTCCATCAACGCTGGGGCACAGAGCTTGCGGGTGCTGCCGACCTTGCCGAAGCTCAGGGTGTCGCCGTCCAGGGTGTAGGGCGCGAACCAGTGGTTGCAGCCGCCGGTGCCGTAGGCCCGACCGTCATCGCCGAGGGTGATGGTCAGATGGCTGTTGTCGATCAGCGGACGTTCGCCGATCCACTCCAGCACGTAGCTGTGATCCTGCTGCAACTGCACACGGTCGCCGGCACAGCCCAACAGGCTGGTCGCCAGCATCCCCAGAATCACTGCTTGTTTCATTATGTTGCCTCCTGGCATTTCGGGCAGAGGTGCTTCTCGCCCTGTGTGGTCCAACCCAGCTCGGCGATGCGGGCCGTGGCTGCGGGTTTCTGGGCGGGGACGCCGAGCTTGGCATCCACCGCGAATTCGAAGTTCAGCTCTTTGGCGCAGCTGTCGCAGTTGACCTGCCACTGGTGAATCGCCAGCTCACCGAACACCGGACCGCGGGCCATGGCGGTCCACTGGCCCGGCGGGTTGATCAGGTGCCGCACGGTTTCGACGGTCAGGCGCATGGACAGGTCCTTGCTGCCCTTGAGGGTGACCAGCAGCACGTCGTCGATGCGGATCGAGCCACCGTTGCCGGTGACCTGATAACGACCCGGCACCAGGGCGCGGCATTCGGTCAGGGTGTGTTGCGGGTTCATCAGGCTGTAGCGGAAATCGTGTTCGACCATGGGTCCTCCAAATATGGCCGGTATGCTAGCACGCAGATGCGAACCGGATAGCGCCGGGATGCGACCTTCGATCCGGTTCACGGCGCTTCTGTCGGCTCAGGGCTGCACCAGGTTGCGGGCGTGGCCGGATTTCCAGGCGGCGATGTTGTCCAGGGTGGTGGTGGCGATCGCCGCCAGTGCCTCGTGGGTGAGGAACGCCTGGTGGGCGGTGACGATCACGTTGGGAAAGGTCAGCAACCGTGCCAGGACATCGTCCTGCAACGGCAGGTCGGAGCGATCCTCGAAGAACAGTTGTGCCTCTTCCTCGTAGACATCCAGGCCGAGATAGCCGAGCTGGCCCTCCTTGAGGGCGTCGATCAGCGCCGGGGTATCCACCAGGCCGCCGCGTCCGGTGTTGATCAGCATGGCGCCGGGTTGCAGGTGGGCGAGGGTGTCGCGGTTGATCAGGTGCCGGGTATGGCTGTTCAGCGGGCAGTGCAGGCTGATGATCCGCGACTGGCCGAGCAACTCCGGCAGTTCCAGGTAGCGGGCGCCCAGGGCCTCGACCTCGGGATTGGGGCAGGGGTCGTACGCCAGCAGTTGGCAGCCGAACCCGGCCATGATGCGGGCGAAGGTCGCGCCGATCTGGCCGGTGCCGACCACGCCGACGGTTTTCCCCACCAGGTCGAAGCCGGTCAGCCCGTGCAGGCTGAAGTCGCCCTCGCGGGTCCGGTTGTAGGCGCGGTGCAGGCGACGGTTGAGGGCGAGGATCAAGGCCACGGCATGTTCGGCCACGGCGTGGGGCGAGTAGGCCGGCACGCGCACCACGCTGAGCCCCAGGCGGCTGGCGGCGTTCAGGTCGACATGGTTGTAGCCGGCCGACCGCAGGGCGATCAGGCGGGTGCCGCCGGCAGCCAGTTGCTCCAGCACCGGGGCACTCAGGTCATCGTTGATAAAGGCGCAGACCACTTCATGTCGTTCGGCCAGTGCGGCGGTGTCCAGGCTCAGGCGGGCGGGCTGGAAGTGCAGCTCCAGGTCGGCCATCGGGGCGACGGCCAGGAAACTGTCGCGATCGTAGGTCTGGCTGCTGAATAGAATTCCACGCATATCGGACTTCCTTGTTTTAAGACAGACCGGCAGTCTGGCGCCGGTCTCCTGGGGGCGTGTTGTCGTGGATCAGGCGCTGACGCGGGCCTCGATGGCGAGACGGGCGATGGCCATGTCCAGTTCGTCGAGGGCCTTCTGGGCGTTGGGATCGTCCTGCTTGAGCAGGGTCTCGCTGCGTTGGCAGGCCGCGCGCAATTGGGGTACGCCACAGTAGCGGGTGGCGCCATGGAGGCGATGGACCCGTTCGATCAGCCCGTTGTTGTCATGGGCTTCACGGGCTGCGCGAATCGCTTCGCGGTCGGCATCCAGCGAGGCCAGCAGCATCGCCAGCATATCGGCGGCGAGGTCGGCCTTGCCGGCGGCCAGGCGCAGGCCTTCGTCCGGATCGAGGACCAGCAGGTCGCTGCCGCTGTTCCAGACTTCGCTACTGCGCTCCTGGCCCTGGTTGCGCAGGGCCAGGCCGGTCCACTTCAACACCACCTGGGCCAACTGGCGTTCGCTGATGGGTTTGGTCAGGTAGTCATCCATGCCGCTTTGCAGCAGGGCACGTTTCTCGTTGGCCATGGCATGGGCCGTGAGGGCGACGATCGGCAGCGGCGTGCTCTGCCGTTCGTTTTCCCACTGGCGAATCGCTTCGGTGGTCTGCCGGCCGTCCATGCCGGGCATCTGCACGTCCATCAGCACCAGGTCGAAACGGGCCTGTTGCACGGCATCGATCGCCGAGTAACCGCTTTCCACCGCCACGACCTCGGCCCCCATGTCTTCGAGCAGGGTCTGCACCAGCAGCAGGTTGGCCGGGTTGTCATCCACGCACAGCACCTGGGGCGCGCGGCTGCTCAAGGGTTCGATGGGCTCGATGCGCATCGGCCGTGGCGTGATCAGGTCCGACAGGGCACGGCGCAACTTGCGGGTGCAGGCCGGCTTGGCCTGGAGCTGGCTGTGGGGATTGGGCACCGACAGATGGAACAGCGTCTGTTCGGTGGTCGGGCAGAGCACCATCACATGGCAGCCGAGGTGTTCCAGGTCCCAGATATGCTGGTTCAGGCGTTCGGGCGGCATGTCCTGGGCGGTGACCCCGAGGACCGCCAGATCGATGGCCTGTTCGGTCTGGTGCGCGCCGGTCACGCCATTGGCGAGGTTCTGCAGGGTGTTGAACGGAATCACTTCCAGCCCGCAATCTTCCAGCTGGTGCTGCAGGGCCTGGCGGGCCAGTTCGTGGTTTTCCAGCACGGCGACGCGCCGGCCGAGCAGCGGCGCGGCGGGCAGGTCTTCGATGTCGTCGCGGGTCTTGGGCAGGCTCAGGCTGATCCAGAACTCGGAGCCTTCGCCCGGCGTGCTGTCCACGCCGATTTCGCCGCCCATCTGTTCGATCAGGCGCTTGGAGATCACCAGGCCCAGGCCGGTGCCGCCGGGTTGCCGCGACAGCGAGTTGTCGGCCTGGCTGAAGGCCTGGAACAGCGCCCGCACGTCCTGGCTCGACAGGCCGATGCCGGTGTCCTGCACGCTGATGCGCAATTGCACGCTGTCCTCGTGTTCTTCCTCGAGCATGGCCCGGGCGACGATGGTGCCTTCGCGGGTGAACTTGATCGCGTTGCTCACCAGGTTGGTGAGGATCTGCTTGAGTCGCAGCGGATCGCCGATCAACGACAGCGGCGTATCGCGGTAGACCAGGCTGACCAGTTCCAGCTGCTTGGCGTGGGCGGCCGGGGCGAGGATGGTCAGGGTGTCCTGCAACAGGTCGCGCAGGTTGAACGGGATACTGTCGAGGACCAGCTTGCCGGCTTCGATTTTCGAGAAATCGAGGATCTCGTTGATGATCCCCAGCAGGCTGTCGGCGGATTTCTCGATGGTGCCCAGGTAGTCCAGCTGGCGCGGGGTCAGTTCGCTTTTCTGCAACAGGTGGGTGAAACCGAGGATGCCATTGAGCGGCGTACGGATTTCGTGGCTCATATTGGCGAGGAATTCGGACTTGATCCGGCTGGCTTCCAGCGCTTCCTTGCGGGCCAGGTCCAGCTCGATGTTCTGGATCTCGATGGTCTCCAGGTTCTGCCGGACGTCCTCGGTGGCCTGGTCGATGCTGTGCTGCAATTCTTCCTGGGCGTTCTGCAGGGTTTCGGCCATGCGGTTGATGCCCGAGGCCAGTTCGTCCAGCTCCTGGCTGCCGAGGGGCGGCAGGCGGGTTTCCAGGTTGCCGTCCTTGAGCTGGGCCACGGCCAGCTTGATCTTGCTGATCGGCGTATTGATGGTGCGGCTCATGCGCACGGCCAGCAGCGCGGTGCCGAGCAGGCCCGTGGCGATCAGCAGCAGGCTGGCGAACAGGCTGCGATAGCCGCGCAGCAACATGCCATTGTGGGACAGCTCCAGCTCGACCCAGCCGAGCAGACGGTCGGCTTCGTCGGGGAGCGGTTCGCCGGCCATGTTTCGGTGCCGGCCGAAGACCGGCAGCAGGTAGCGGGTCGCGTCATTGCCGCTGCGTTGCAGCATATGGCTGCTGTTGCCGGTGGGCGGCTGGTTGAGCATGCTGGGGCCGGCATGGGCCAGCTGTTCGCGGTTGGCGCCAAGGAACGACACCGCGCGTACGTCGGTCTGTTCCAGCGCCTGGGTGGCGACGCGCTCCAGTTGCTCGCTGTCATTGCGGCCCAGCGCCGGAGCCACCAGCGGGGCCAGTTGTTCGGCGATCATTTCCCCGCGTTGCAGCAACTGGGTTTGCAGGTCTGATTGTTGCAGCCAGGTGAAATAGCCGCCCAGCACTAGGGCCATCAGTGTGGTCGGCAACAGGGTGAGCAGCAGGACGCGGCCTTTGATGCCCAGGTTTTTAAGCACGCAATTCTCTCCATCAGATACGGCGTCCGGCAGACACGGCGATCTTCGATTCTTGGCGCGCGCTTCCTGCGCCCGCTCCACCTGCGCAGTGTAGGGGAGCCTCAAACCACAAGCCACAGGCCGGCACGTTAAGCTTATAGCCGAAGCGAATAACATCCGCACTTTGCGTGATATGGGCCGCAGGCGTTTGCCGGTATGATAGTCGCCCCCGCAGTCTGGATTGCGAATACGCCATGACCTTGCAGTACCCTACTATCGCCGATTGCATCGGCAACACGCCCCTGGTTCGCCTGCAACGCTTGCCCGGAGCGACCAGCAACACCCTGCTGCTCAAGCTTGAAGGGAACAATCCTGCGGGGTCCGTGAAGGATCGTCCGGCACTGTCGATGATCACCCGTGCCGAGTTGCGCGGGCAGATCCAGGCCGGCGACACGCTGATCGAAGCGACTTCGGGCAATACCGGGATCGCCCTGGCCATGGCCGCGGCGATCAAGGGCTACAGGATGATCCTGATCATGCCCGACAACTCCACCGCCGAACGCAAGGCGGCGATGACCGCCTATGGCGCCGAGCTGATCCTGGTCAGCCGCGAAGAAGGCATGGAAGGGGCCCGTGACCTGGCCGAGCGGATGCAGGCCGAAGGCCGTGGCAAGGTGCTCGACCAGTTCGCCAACGGCGACAACCCCGAGGCGCACTACACCAGCACCGGCCCGGAAATCTGGCGGCAGACCCAGGGCACCATCACTCATTTCGTCAGTTCCATGGGCACCACCGGGACCATCATGGGCGTGTCGCGCTATCTCAAGGAGCAGAGCCCGGACGTGCAGATCGTCGGCCTGCAACCGATGGAAGGCGCGTCGATTCCCGGCATCCGCCGCTGGCCCCACGAATACCTGCCGAAGATTTTCCAGGCCGAACGGGTCGACCGCATCGTCGACATGGGCCAGGAGGAAGCCGAGGACGTGATGCGTCGCCTGGCCCGCGAGGAAGGGATTTTCTGCGGTGTGTCTTCGGGCGGTGCGGTGGCGGCGATGTTGCGCCTGTCCCGGGAAGTCGAGAACGCGGTGATGGTCGCGATCATCTGTGACCGCGGCGACCGCTACCTGTCGACCGGCATCTACGACGCGCCCAACTGATGGCCAAGCATGAGAGAGGCCTGCGCTTCCAACCGAGTGGCGGCAGCCGGGCCCCGCAAGTGCCTGTGGGCAAGAAGCAGCGCCTGACGATCGAGCGGCTGGCCAACGATGGCCGCGGGATCGCGTTTATCGAAGGCCGTACCTGGTTTGTCGCCGGCGCCCTGGCCGGTGAAGAGGTCGAGGCCCGTGTTCTGGGGGCCCATGGCAAGGTGGTCGAGGCTCGTACCGAACGGGTATTGCTCGCCAGCGAGCGGCGGCGCCCGGCCCCTTGCGCCCATGCGGGGCGTTGCGGTGGCTGCAGCGTGCAACATATGCCCCATGATGACCAACTGGCCCTGAAACAGCGCATGCTCGCCGAGCAGCTGTCGCGGGTGGCCGGTGTCGAGCCCGAGGCGTGGGCGGCGCCCCTGACCGGTCCGGAGTTCGGCTATCGCCGCCGGGCGCGGGTGGCGGTGCGCTGGGATGCCAAGGCGAAAAAACTCGAGGTGGGTTTCCGTGCGGCCTCCAGCCAGGACATCGTCGGTATCGACGATTGCCCGGTGCTGGTACAGGCCTTGCAGCCGATCATGAGCGGCTTGCCGGCAATGCTCCGGCGCCTGGGCAAACCCCAGGCTCTGGGGCATGTCGAGTTGTTCAGCGGTTCGGCGCTGGCGGTGTTGTTGCGGCATATGTCGCCGTTGTCGGCCGATGACCTGCAGGTCCTGCAAGGCTTTTGCGCAGAGCATGGCGCCCAGCTCTGGCTGCATGGCGAGGACGGTCCGCAGCCGGTCGATCCGACGCAGTCCCTGGGCTACCGCCTGGAAGCGTGGGACTTGGAACTGTCGTATCGGCCGGGGGATTTTGTCCAGGTCAATGCCGGGGTCAATGAAGCGATGGTGGCCCAGGCGCTCGACTGGCTGCAACCGACGGCTGGCGAGCGGGTGCTTGACCTGTTCTGCGGGCTGGGCAACTTTGCCTTGCCGCTGGCCCGTCAGGTCCGCGAAGTGGTGGCGGTGGAGGGCGTGCAGACCATGGTCGAGCGGGCCGCGGCCAATGCCGCTAGCAACAATCTGCATAACGTGGCTTTTTTTCAGGCCGATTTATCCCAGCCCCTGAGCGATGCCGGCTGGGCCAAAGCAGGCTTTTCTGCGGTACTCTTGGACCCACCACGTGACGGTGCTTTCGAGGTGGTGGGCAAGCTCGCCGCATTGGGTGCCGAACGGTTGGTGTATGTGTCGTGCAACCCGGCAACCCTGGCGCGCGACACGGTCGAATTGATCAAGCAGGGCTACCGGTTAAAACGTGCCGGGATCCTCGATATGTTTCCGCAGACCGCGCATGTCGAGGCCATGGCGTTATTTGAAGCGAGCTAGGATGCTCGTCTAGTCCGACTGGCCGCCTCCGTATTCCGACCAGCCTTGCCGGAATGCGGGGGCGATGAACGGCCAGCGATTTTGACGCATGAATCTGCGTCGTAGGGAAGGTAAGCAAGATGGTACAGGTGAGAGCACACCAGCCGATCAACACTGACGGCAGTATCAATCTCGAGGCATGGCTCGATCATACGGTCAGCGTCGACCTGGCGCTGGATCGTGAAGCCTTGAAGGAAGCCTGCGAATACGCACGGCTTGCCGAACAACAGACTAACGCGGCCCAGAACCTGTGGCCCGAAGGCGGTTCCAGTTTCAGCACCGGCCTGGAGATCGCCGAGATCCTCGCCGACCTCAAGCTCGACCAGGACTCCCTGGTCGCGGCCGTGCTGTACCGCGGCGTGCGCGAAGGGCAGATCGCCCTGCCGGCGGTCAGCCAGAAATTCGGCCCGGTGGTGGCCAAGCTGATCGACGGCGTGCTGCGCATGGCCGCGATCAGCGCCAGCCTCAGTCCGCGCCAGTCCCAGGTCCTCGGCACCCAGGTGCAGGTGGAAAACCTGCGCAAGATGCTGGTGGCGATGGTCGACGACGTGCGTGTCGCGCTGATCAAGCTGGCCGAGCGCACCTGTGCCATTCGTGCGGTCAAGAACGCCGACGACGAGAAGCGCAACCGGGTGGCCCGCGAGGTGTTCGACATCTACGCGCCGCTGGCCCATCGCCTGGGCATCGGTCATATCAAGTGGGAGCTGGAGGACCTGTCCTTCCGCTACCTGGAGCCCGACCAGTACAAGCAGATCGCCAAGTTGCTGCATGAGCGGCGACTGGATCGCGAGCGTTTCATCAGCGACGTGATGAGCCAGCTGGAAAACGAACTGCTGGCCACCGGGGTCAAGGCCGATATCAGCGGCCGGGCCAAGCACATCTATTCGATCTGGCGCAAAATGCAGCGCAAGGGCCTGGAGTTCAGCCAGATCTACGATGTGCGCGCCGTGCGTGTGCTGGTGCCGGAAATGCGCGACTGCTACACCGCGCTGGGGATCGTCCACACCCTGTGGCGGCATATCCCGAAAGAGTTCGACGACTACATCGCCAACCCCAAGGAGAACGGCTACCGCTCGTTGCACACGGCGGTGATCGGTCCGGAAGGCAAGGTGCTGGAAGTGCAGATCCGCACCCACGCCATGCACGAAGAGGCCGAGCTGGGGGTTTGCGCGCACTGGAAGTACAAGGGCACCGACGTCAAGTCCGGTTCCAATCACTACGAAGAGAAAATCTCCTGGTTGCGCCAGGTGCTGGAATGGCACGAGGAGCTGGGCGATATCGGTGGCCTGGCGGAGCAGTTGCGGGTCGATATCGAGCCGGACCGGGTCTATATCTTCACCCCGGACGGCCATGCCATCGACTTGCCCAAGGGCGCGACGCCGCTGGACTTCGCCTATCGGGTGCACACCGAGATCGGTCACAACTGCCGTGGCGCGAAGATCAACGGGCGGATCGTCCCGCTCAACTACAGCCTGCAGACCGGCGAGCAGGTGGAGATCATCACCAGCAAGCACGGCACGCCGAGCCGTGACTGGCTGAACTCGAACCTGGGGTATGTCACCACCTCCCGGGCGCGGGCGAAGATCGTCCACTGGTTCAAGCTGCAGGCCCGTGACCAGAACGTCGCCGCCGGCAAGACCCTGCTCGAACGCGAGCTGACCCGTCTTGGCCTGCCGCAGGTGGACTTCGACAAGCTGGCCGACAAGGCCAACATGAAAACCGCCGAGGATATGTTCGCCGCCCTCGGTGCCGGCGACCTGCGCCTGGCGCAACTGGTCAACCAGGCCCAGCAACTGGTCGAGCCGGAGCGCGGCAACGAACAACTGGAACTGATCCCGCGCAAGGCCACCGGCTACAAGCCCGGCAAGCGCGGCGATATCCAGATCCAGGGCGTCGGCAACCTGATGACCCAGATGGCCGGCTGCTGCCAGCCGCTGCCGGGGGATGCCATCGTCGGCTATATCACCCAGGGCCGTGGTGTGAGCATCCACCGCCAGGACTGTGCCTCGGTGCTGCAACTGAGCGGGCGCGAGCCGGAGCGGATCATCCAGGTCAGCTGGGGGCCGGTGCCGGTGTCGACCTATCCGGTGGATATCGTGATCCGTGCCTACGACCGTTCCGGTCTGCTGCGTGACGTGTCCCAGGTGCTGCTCAACGAGCGCATCAACGTGCTGGCGGTCAACACCCGCTCGAACAAGGAGGACAACACCGCGTTGATGTCCCTGACCATCGAGATTCCAGGGCTGGACGCGTTGGGGCGGTTGCTGGGGCGGATTTCCCAGTTGCCGAATATCATCGAGACCCGACGCAATCGCACCCCTTGATGATGGCGGGGGTGTAGCGGGCTTGTGTGTGGGAGGCCGAAGGGGGCCTTGAGGTCGCCAAGAGCTTCGCGGGCTTTGTGGGAGGGGGCTTGCCCCCGAAGAGGCCCTTGAAGTCGACATGAGCTTCGTGGACAAGCGGAGCGCCGTCCGGCACGGCCCCTACAAGGTTTGCGCTGTTTCCAGCGTGTGACAGAAACGAACGGGACAACCGATGTACAGCCTCCAAGACCTGCTTCACCTGATGGCCCGCTTGCGCGACCCGCAATACGGCTGCCCGTGGGATATCAAGCAAAGCTACGCGACGATTGTTCCCTACACGCTGGAGGAAGCCTACGAGGTGGCCGATGCCATCGAGCGCGGCGACTTCGAGCACCTGCAGGGCGAACTGGGCGACCTGCTTTTCCAGGTGGTCTACTACAGCCAGCTGGCCCGTGAAGAAGGGCGCTTCGAATTTGATGGCGTGGTCGACAGCATCACCCGCAAGCTGATTCGCCGACACCCCCATGTTTTCCCCACCGGCGATCTCTATGCCCCCGTCGACCTGCCGCGCCTCAGCGAAGAACAGGTCAAGCTGCGCTGGGAGCAGATCAAGGCCGAGGAGCGTGCGGAAAACCACCGCGCGCCCGAGCAGTTGTCCCTGCTCGACGATGTCCCCGCGGCCCTGCCGGCCTTGTCCCGGGCGGCCAAGTTGCAGAAGCGCGCGGCCCAGGTCGGCTTTGACTGGCCGGCCGCCCTGCCGGTGGTGGACAAGGTCCGCGAGGAGCTGGATGAGGTGCTCGAGGCCATGGCCGACAACGACCCGGCGGCCATCGCCGATGAGATCGGCGACCTGTTGTTCAGTGTGGTCAACCTGGCCCGTCACCTCCAGGTCGACCCGGAAAATGCCCTGCGTGGCGCCAACGGCAAATTCGACAGGCGCTTCCGATTTGTCGAACAGGCATTGCGCGACACCCACCGTCCCATGGAAGATTGCACCCTCGAAGAGTTGGACGCCTTGTGGGGCGAAGCCAAACGTCAGGAAAAGAATGCACCCAGCTGCGGCTGAGTCGTTGACCCAAGTGAGTAAGCACCATGAGCCTTTCCCTTCGCGACCAGTTGCTCAAAGCAGGTCTGGTCAATCAAAAGCAGGCCAAGCAGGTCAGCAAAGACAAACAGAAACAGCAACGGTTGGTCCATAAAGGCCAGGCCGAGGTTGACGACACCCAGGCCCGCCTGGCCCAGGAAGCGCAGGCCGAGAAGGTCAAGCGCGACCAGGAACTGAACCGCCAGCAGCAGGAGAAAGCCGAGGCCAAGGCGCGGGCGGCTCAGGTCAAGCAATTGATCGAAACCTCGCGCCTGCCCAAGCTGACCACCGAGGACTACTACAACTTCGTCGACGACAAGAAGGTCAAGCGCTTGTCGGTCAACACGCTGATGCGCAACAAGCTCAGCAATGGCTCCCTGGCGATCGTGCACCACGGCGGCGGTTATGAAGTGATTCCCCGTGAAGCGGCGCTGAAGATCCAGGAGCGGGCTCCCGAGCGGATCGTCCAGCTCAATATCCTCACCGAGAGCCAGGTGCCGGACGAGGACGATCCGTACGCGGCCTACCAGATCCCTGACGATCTGATGTGGTAAGCCCCTGGCGGCACCCCTGAAACGACAAACCCCGCTCGAAAGGCGGGGTTTGTGCTTGTGGGTCATCGCCGGCTGCGTGGGCCGGGGGCGCCCAGGGTGCTCAAGACTTCAGGAGCTTTGTGCCTGGCGTTTCATCTCGAGGGTTTCCAGCTCGTTCTTGTAATTATGAGCATCGGCCTCGTTGTGAAACATGCCTACCAGCAGGTCCTGTTGGTGTACATCCCAGATTCGAATGCCATTGGCTACGCCTTCATGGGACATATGTGCATCATCGCGTTCGGTCACTTTTACGGTCATCTGCAAGCTCCAGTCTCTGTTGAACTGCGGCAACGCGTCGCAGGCCTCTTTTATATGATTCATTAGCCTCCTACGTAAATCGTTCGCAGAAGAAATTCACCGTTGCAAAAACTGCAGTAATCGACAAAGGCCCGGATTCGTTGGGGATGAGGCGATTTCTGCGGAGTTTCCTGACAAAAGTTTCATGTTCGATGGGATGCAAAGCGCGGATTAGAGCGATGCCTGACGGTGATTCGCCCAGCCGGCGGTGAGCGCACGAAAGCAGTCGGCGATCCGTCAGGGCGCTTTCCACTTTCCGACGTTCTGTGGTAAATACCTCGCCTCGGATTTCCAGCCAGGTGGCTGGAACCATGGATAAAAGAAGTTCGGCATGGAAGCCACAGTCAATACCTGCGCTCGCTCGACAGCGTCCTGCTGCCCCTGCGGCGCTCTCCCGATCTCTCTTCCCGCCAGACGACAGGCCTGACCTGATTCGTGGGGAAAGTCGTGCCTCGGGTTCTGTGTTTTCCATGCTTTCGAACTTTTGCCGTCGGCCTGGTTGTGCCAGGAGACAGGTTCTTTCCGCTCGACCGGAAAAGCCGTGGACAGGAAATCAAACCAAAAGGAGCAAAAGCATGAAGATGTTCAAGTCTGTTATTTCGGTACTGGCCCTGGCCACGCTGACCGCCGGATCGGCCTTTGCCGGTCCTCCGGTAGCGGTCACCTTCAAGAACCTGGGCACGACCGATGCGGCGTACACGATCATCACCAGTAACGAAGCCAGCACCAACGTCAACGCGGTGCCAAAGCCCGTGGCGACGGTCCGTGCGGGCGGGGCCGATACCTATACCGTGCAAAGCAATATTTCGCCCAATGCCAACTACGCCAACCTGCGTTACACCATGGGCGGCAAGACCTGCACCTTCCTGGCGACCTACGTAGGGACCCTGGGCCCGTTGGGCTCGATCATTCCCAAGTGGAACAACACCGCGACTCCGAGTGGCGGCGCGGTCTGTACCGCGAAAGTGACCTCGACCAACATCTCGACCTATTCGTGGACGGTTGAATTCACGATGAAGTAAGGCCATGACGGGCCTCGCAGGGTCATGCCGTGCGAGGTTCGTGGTCCTGCCGTTCATCGTGGGACCTTACAGTTTCCCCGGCGGTTGCCGATAACGGTTGATGGGCCAGGGATTCGGGAGTGGCCACTAACAGGGAGGACGTCATCTTGGTAGGTTCAATCAATTCGAATTCAGTATCCGGCGCGCAGGTTTCCGGCGTGGCCGCGACTCCGGGCGAGCCGCTCGCCAAGGCCGGCTCCACGGCGCCAAGTCCCGCAGCCGAGCCTGCGAAAGACACCAGCAGCATTTCCTCGCTCTCCCGTCAGTTGAGCGAAAGCGCCGCGCGTGCGGCGGCGCGGGATGCGAGCCTGAGCAGGAAGGAGCTGGGGGCCAAGGCCAACGAGCTGTTGGGCAAGATTTCCGGCGATGGTTATTTTGCCAATAAGGCGGCCAATGATGCCGAGGTTCCCGATACCCAGGATCCTGACTTGCTGGCACGTGCCCGCAATGCCACGGATTTTGTCAATGGCAGCGGGAAGAACCCCTTCGCCGGTATGTCGAAAGACCAGCTTTCGTTGATCATCTACGACGATAGCGGCAATTTCACCGCAAACGAGCGGCGGGCGGCCTGGAGCGAATCATCGGACCAGGAATATGCCTGGCGGCAGAAAGTCGTGGCCAGTTCGATCGCCGAGTACGACGGAACGGGCAAGCTGAGCAAGTTCTTCACCGCGGCGCTGGAGCATTACAAGGACCTGCCCGCGATCGAGCAGGCCCAGTACCCGAACAGCTACGAGGCGAAGTTGCAGGCCTGGATAGCCCTCGACTTCAACTACAAGACCCACACCGCCGAAGGCCAGGGCAGTGCGCAGGATGTGATGGACAAGGTCCTGGGTCTCGACAAGCAGACTTTCGATGAAAGTGGATCGGGTGCCGCTGTCTGAGCCGATGTGGCATCGCCCATGAAAAAGCCCCGCATCAGGCGGGGCTTTTTTGTTGCCGTGGAGGGTATCAGCTGCCTTTGACAGCCTTGCCGTCGACGGTACCGTCCTGGAGCATGATGTTGTACTCCTTGCCGTCGGTTTCGACCTGGCGCAGGGCAACCAGGATGTAGCCCCAGTCCTTGGCGAACCACATTTGCGTGATGCGCTTGCTCTGTGTCGGGTCGCGGACGCGCTCGACCTTGATCGCGTCGATCGTGCCGGCCTTGGTCTGGACCTTTTCCGGGCCGATCACGCGGAAGTCGTAGGTGTCGGTATCGGTGCCTTCGGCCACCCGGTAGCTCATGCTTTTCTTGCCAGCGGCGACATCACGCTGCAGGGCCAGCTGATAGGTCGACTTGTCGAGCATGCCGCTTTCGAGGGGCAGGTTGACCGAATCCTTGCCTTCGAAGCCGGTGACCTTGTTGGTCGCCCAGTCGAAGTCCAGATTGATCTTCTTGGCCTTGCCCAGCCCACCACGTTCGAAGGTGTAGGTCTGTGGCAGCAGCTTGTCCTTCTCGAGGCGCAGGGTGCTTTCCTCGGTCAGGCTGGCGATCATCATGGAAGCCTTGAAATTCAGGGTCCAGCTGCCATTGTCGTTTTTCGTCAGGCTACGTTCGGCCGAACCGCTCATGGGGAGCTGTTTCCAGTCGGCGGTGTAACTGGCGGAGAAAGGCTGAAGATCCGCCGCCTGCACAACCGGCAAGGCAAGCAGAGTAAGAGCGAAGAGCAGGGCGCGACGCATAAAATCTCCTAGGTTCGAATCGAATGGCCGCTGGCCGCGAGTAATTGACCGTCCAATAAAGCACCCCGGTCGCCAAGGCTCAAGCGCCCTTCGGCGAACCAGCGTACCGCCAGCGGGTAAATCCTGTGTTCCTGGGTATGAACCCGTTGCGCCAGACTCTGCGCCGAATCATCAGACTCTACCGTAACCACAGCCTGTACGACCAGAGGGCCGCCGTCTAGTTCCTCGGTGACGAAGTGCACGCTGCAGCCGTGTTCGGCATCGCCGGCGTCCAGCGCCCGCTGATGGGTGTGCAGACCTTTGTACTTGGGCAGGAGCGAGGGGTGGATATTGAGCAGGCGTCCCTGGTAGTGCCGGACGAAATCCGCGCTGAGGATGCGCATGAAGCCGGCCAGGACCACCAGTTGCGGGTTGAAGGCGTCGATCAGTTCGATCAGGGCGGCATCGAAGGCTTCGCGGCCTTCGAAGGCCTTGTGATCCAGGGAGCGGGTGTCGATACCCGCATCCCTGGCGCGTTGCAGGCCGTAGGCATCGGCGCGGTTGGAGATCACCGCGGCGATGCGGGCCGGGTTGCCCCCGGTCCGTACGTCATCGATCAGGGCCTGCAAGTTGCTGCCGGTGCCCGACAGCAACACCACGACGTTACAGGTCGAGGTTATCGGCTCGGACATCAGTGAGCCTTGAGGTTCTTCAGCTCGACCTGGGCAGCGCCTTCGGCGGCAGTGGCGATCTGGCCGATGACCCATGGCTGTTCGCCGGCTTCACGCAGGACCTTCAGGGCGGTTTCAACGTGTTCCTGGGCGACGCAGATGACCATGCCGACGCCGCAGTTCAGCACGCGGTGCATTTCGGTTTCGTCGACGTTGCCTTTTTCCTGCAGCCAGTCGAAGACCGCCGGACGCTGCCAGCTGGCCACGTCGACCACGGCCTGGGCGCCTTTTGGCAGGACGCGCGGGATGTTGTCCAGCAGGCCGCCGCCGGTGATGTGGGCCATGGCCTTGACCGCGCCGGTGTCCTTGATCAGCTTGAGCAATGGCTTGACGTAGATCCGGGTTGGCGCCATCAGCAGGTCGGCCAGCGGCTTGCCGTCGAGCTGGGTGTTTTCGATGTCGGCACCGGAGACTTCGATGATCTTGCGGATCAGCGAGTAGCCGTTTGAGTGCGGGCCGGACGATGGCAGGGCGAGCAGGGCGTCCCCGGTGGCGACTTTCGAGCCGTCGATGATCTCGGCTTTTTCCACGACGCCGACGCAGAAGCCGGCCAGGTCGTAGTCTTCGCCTTCGTACATGCCCGGCATTTCAGCGGTTTCGCCGCCGACCAGGGAGCAGCCGGACAGTTCGCAACCGGCGCCGATGCCGGTGACCACCTGGGCGGCGGTATCGACGTTGAGCTTGCCGGTGGCGTAGTAGTCGAGGAAGAACAGCGGCTCGGCGCCGCAGACCACCAGGTCATTCACGCACATGGCGACCAGGTCGATGCCGATGCTGTCGTGCTTGTTCAGGTTCAGAGCCAGGCGCAGCTTGGTGCCGACACCGTCGGTGCCGGAGACCAGGACCGGCTGCTTGTAACCGGCCGGGATCTCGCAGAGGGCGCCAAAACCGCCCAGGCCGCCCATGACTTCCGGGCGCGCAGTGCGCTTGGCCACGCTCTTGATGCGTTCGACCAATGCTTCACCGGCGTCGATGTCTACACCGGCGTCCTTGTAGCTCAGGGAGGGTTGCTTGCTCATGATCCAGGCCTTTAGGGGGATTCAGGGGTATCGACCGGGAGCGACGGGACCACGGGAAGGAACGGCACAAGTCGTTCTTTCCGGGTGTCCGGTCATTGCCGGTCTGCGAAGGCGCGCGATTTTATCAGGCTTGAGCAGCAGCGGCCATCCTCGGGCCGACGGGCAGGGCGATATCCGTTAAAAAATCCCTGAACGGTGGCGCTGGCCGCATCGGGCACGGCTGTATAAGGTATAGCTTTATCAATCGCTGTCTTTATGACGGCGGAAAAACTTTCAATGCCGGTATGAATGATGGCACTGCGCTGTGGTCACACGCCTGTCCCTTTGTATTCATTCGGTCTTTCACGCCGTTTTCTGCCTGTCGGGAATTTTCCATGCGTTTGTTCAAATTACTGAGTGTCGGTTGTCTTTCCCTGCTGAGCCTGGCGATTCATGCCGAAACCCTGAACGGCTTGTATCAGGTCCGCGAGCCGGTCAGCAGCCAGACCCCCGATGAGCGTAACCAGGCTACCCAGCGCGCGCTGGAAACCCTGGTGCTGCGCCTCACCGGCGATCCCAAGGCGGCGCAGAGCCCGGGGCTGGCCGAGGTGCGCAAGGATCCGCAGCAGATCATCAGCCAGTACGGCTACGACGCTGGGCCGCCGCAGAGCCTGCAGGTGGATTTCGATCCGGTGAGTACCGATCGCGCCTTGCGTGGTGCCGGGCTGGCCCTGTGGGGCAGCAATCGACCGTCGATTCTCGGCTGGTGGCTGAGCGATTCCACCGAGGGTTCGAGCCTGGTGGGCGATGGGCAGTCGGCCGCCGAACCGCTGCGCCGTGCCGCGCAGCATCGTGGCCTGCCACTGCGCTTGCCCCTGGCCGACCTGGATGAACAGATCGTCGCGACCGCCAAGAACCTCGAAGGCTCCGATTCCTCGCCATTGCATGCGGCGTCCGAGCGTTATGGCGCCGACGCCCTGCTCGCCGTGCACGCCCATCAGAATGGCACGCAGTGGGAGGCGAAATGGCGCCTCTGGCTGGGCGACCAGAAAGAGCAGGGCACGGCCCAGGGCGCGGACACCGCGGCCCTGGCCGATGCCGTGCTGCTGGCGGTGAGCGAGCGCCTGGCTCCGCGCTTTGCCGCCAAGCCCGGCACGGCGACGGAGCAGTTGCTGGAAGTGCAGGGCATGAACCTGGAGCGCTATGCGGCGCTGGGGCATCTGCTCGAACCTTTTGGCGGTCGGCCGCTGAGCGTGGATGGCGACCGGATCGTCTATCAGGTCAGCGGCAGCGCGGAGCAGCTACGGGCACAACTGGGGTTGGCGAAGTTGCTGGAGGTTCCGCCAGGCGAAGCGCCGGCGCCTGCGGCGGTCAGCGATCCCGCGGCGACTCCCGCGACTCCCGCGGTGCCGCCGGCACCGACACCGCAGTTGCGTTTCCGCTGGTAGTTCATCTTTCCTTCTATATATAAGGCTGGAATCGTCCATGACCGACACCCGTCGATGGATTTGGCTTGGCGCGGCGATCCTGCTGTGCGTGCTTGTGTACTTGCTGCACCCGATATTGTCGCCATTTCTGGTGGGCATCCTGCTGGCCTACATGTTCGATCCCGTGGTCGACCGGCTGGAGAAGTTCGGCCTGTCGCGGACCTGGGGCGTGGTGGCGGTCTTCGCCCTGTTCAGCCTGATCCTGATGACCCTGTTGCTGGTGCTGGTGCCGATGCTGGCCAAGCAGCTGTTCCGGCTCTATGAGCTGGCGCCACAGATGCTCGACTGGCTGCAGCACACGGCCATGCCCTGGGCGCAGCACAAGTTCGGCCTGGCGGACGGTTTCTGGAAGTTCGACAAGGTCAAGGCCGCCATCAGCGAGCACATGGGCCAGACCACCGATATCGTCGGCGTGGTCCTGTCCCAGGCGACGGCATCGAGCCTGGCGTTGATGGGCTGGCTGGCCAACCTGGTGCTGATCCCGGTGGTGAGCTTCTACCTGCTGCGGGACTGGGACCTGATGATGGCCAAGATCCGCAGCTTGCTGCCGCGTCAGCAGGAGGGGCATATCGTCGCTTTGGCCGATGAATGTCATGGCGTGCTCGGCGCTTTCGTGCGCGGCCAGTTGCTGGTGATGCTGGCACTCGGGGTGATCTACGCCGGCGGATTGATGCTGGTCGGCCTGGAACTGGGGTTGTTGATCGGCCTGCTCGCCGGCCTGGCGGCCATTGTGCCGTACATGGGATTCGTCATCGGGATTGGTGCGGCGATCATTGCCGGCCTGTTCCAGTTCGGCGGCGACCTGTATCCAATGATCGGCATCGTCGCGGTGTTCATGATCGGCCAGGCCCTGGAGGGCATGGTGCTGACGCCGTTGCTGGTGGGCGATCGTATCGGCCTGCATCCGGTCGCGGTGATTTTCGCCATCCTCGCCGGGGGCGAGCTGTTCGGCTTTACCGGTGTGCTGCTGGCGTTGCCCGTGGCGGCGGTGATCATGGTGCTGGTGCGACATGTCCATGACCTGTACAAGGAGTCGGATATGTACGGCGGGCAGGAAGATCCTGACCTCTGACGCGGTTCCCCTGTAGGAGCCGGGCTTGCCCGCGAAGCGTTCAATGGCCCTGTCGGGCCATTGCAGGCAAGCCGCGCTCCCGTGGTGATTTGTGTCATTTTTGACCACGCGGTTATCCCGCTAATCCCATCGGTCAACGCAAACCTTTGATTTTGCTTGTGGTCTGTTGCATTGTGCGCCCGGCGTCACGGGTATAAACTTTGCAAACTTTACACAGAGGCCACTAACGGTTCCCTAGAACTGTTCAGTCAGCATGAAACCGATTCAGCTGCCCCTAGGTGTGCGTCTGCGTGATGACGCTACCTTCATCAACTACTATCCAGGCGCCAATGCCGCTGCACTCGGCTATGTCGAGCGGCTATGCGAAGCCGACGCCGGATGGACCGAAAGCCTGATTTATCTCTGGGGCAAGGACGGCGTGGGGCGTACCCACCTGTTGCAGGCGGCGTGCCTGCGTTTCGAGCAGTTGGGCGAGCCGGCGGTCTACCTGCCGCTGGCCGAGTTGATGGATCGCGGCGTCGAGTTGCTGGATAACCTCGAGCAATACGAACTGGTCTGCCTGGATGACCTGCAAGTGGTCGCCGGGCGAGCGGACTGGGAAGAGGCGCTGTTCCACCTGTTCAACCGCCTGCGCGACAGCGGTCGGCGCCTGCTGATTGCCGCGTCGACCTCGCCGCGTGAATTGCCGGTGAAGCTGGCGGACCTGAAATCGCGCCTGACCCTGGCCCTGATCTTCCAGATGCGTCCCCTCTCCGACGAAGATAAACTGCGTGCTTTGCAACTGCGTGCTTCAAGACGCGGCCTGCACCTGACCGACGAGGTAGGACATTTCATCCTGACCCGTGGTACCCGCAGCATGAGTGCGCTGTTCGAACTGCTCGAGCGTCTCGACCAGGCCTCTTTGCAGGCTCAGCGCAAGCTGACCATTCCCTTCCTGAAAGAAACCCTGGGCTGGTAAACGACAGGTAAAGCCCCTAATATTGCGGGCTGCAAGCGATTTTTCGCCAAATTCCAGACGCCACGAAACCCACGCCAAAAGCATTTTTCTGGCGCGCGCGATCCGTTCGGGTATTAAGTCCTTAGATGTTTTCAGGATGTGAGCGAGTCACATCTTGTCCCATAAAATTTGCAAATGAGGGTGATAGAGGGCATAGTCACGCCTTCTAACAATTCAGCCACGGTCGTGCCCATGCTAAATCGCTTCGCACCCCTCGTGCCTCTCGCACTTGTTACCCTGCTTTTTGGTTGCGCGGCACATACGCCGGTTTCGCAACAGCAGGTAGAAAATTCAGTCAAGGTTGCTTCGGTTTCTGGCGTCAAATCCTCGGCCGTACTGGACGATGAGCTGGCCACCGAGAAAGAGCTCGCCGAGTTCGCCGACAGCAAGCCTTATCAGTTGCCAGTCCTGGCCGACAGCATTCTCGAGCGCGGCATGTCCCTGATCGGCACCCGCTACCGTTTCGGCGGTACCAACGAGAGTTCCGGTTTTGACTGCAGCGGCTTCATCGGTTATCTGTTCCGTGAGGAAGCGGGCCTGGATCTGCCGCGTTCCACCCGTGAGATGATCAACGTGAAGGCGCCTCTGGTTGCTCGCAACAAGCTCAAGCCGGGTGACCTGTTGTTCTTCGCCACCAATGGTCGTCGCGGTCGTGTCAGTCACGCCGGGATCTACCTGGGCGATGACCAGTTCATCCATTCCAGCAGCCGCCGCAGCGGTGGCGTCCGGGTCGATAGCCTGGGCGACAGCTACTGGAGCAAGACCTTCATTGAAGCCAAGCGCGCCCTGGCAATGGCTCCTACCACGGTCACGGCCAGCAACAAGTAATCGTTCGGACGTTTCAGTGCCATCGGCCATCGCTGATGGCCAAATGCCAATCAGCAGGGTTGGCAGGACTGTACAAAAAATGTCCGAAGTTAAAGTGATACTTGAAGTTTGGCCCATAGCCGCTAGAATCCTGACATATTGTTGAGTGTCTGACCGCGCAAGCCTGCTTGCGCGGTTTTGATTTCTTTACGCCACGGCAGAGCAAGCCGCATTCAGTCAGGATTTCTGCACATGTCGACCTCGGCCCGTATCGCCCTTATCGCCCTCACCGCGTTGCTCGGTGCCTGTGCCAGCCATGCGCCGCCGCCGCCCGCGCCGGTGGCCCGTCCGGTGGTCTTCGCGTCCCCGCAACCTTCGTCACCGGAGGCCGAAGACGTCCTGTTCCGGGCATTGGGTCTGGTCGGCACGCCTTATCGCTGGGGCGGCAATACGCCGGATTCGGGTTTCGATTGCAGCGGCCTGATCAGCTATGTGTACCGTGACATGGCGGGTATCAACCTGCCACGCTCGACCCGTGAGATGATCGTGATGCGTGCGCCGAATGTGCCGCAGAATGCCCTGCAGACCGGCGACCTGATCTTTTTCGCGACCAATGGCGGCTCCCAGGTCAGCCACGCGGGGATCTATGTCGGCGAAGGTCGTTTTGTCCATGCGCCCGCCACCGGCGGCACCGTCAAGCTGGACAGCCTGTCCAAGGCCTACTGGCAGCGGGCTTACCTGAATGCCAAGCGCGTGCTGCCGGCCGAACACCTGGCGCGCAATCCCTAATGGCCCTGTACGGCCAGCTCTGCTGGTCAACTTCGGCGCCATAAGCCCCTGTCCCGCGTTGCTGTTCCTGGCCATGGCGGCTATGACTCGTCACAGCGCCTTGGCCAGGAACTTCCGGCATCCGAATGTGAACTGACGAACTGGCCGTACAGGCCTCTGGTCGCTGATTCTGTGAGGTTGTCATGACCGCTCGCACCCTCAAGCTCGACGATGCCCTCTACGGCTACCTGCTGGACGTTTCCCTGCGCGAGACGCCGCTGCTCAAGCGCCTGCGCGATGAAACCCAGGCCTTGCCCATGGCGCGCTGGCAGGTGGCTCCCGAGCAGGGCCAGTTCCTCGCCTTGCTGGTCAGGCTGACCGGCGCCCGGCGCCTGCTCGAGGTCGGCACCTTTACGGGCTACAGCGCCCTGTGCATGGCGTCGGCGCTGCCGGAGGGCGGCTCGTTGCTCTGCTGCGACATTCCCGGCGACTACAATGCCACGGCTTTGCGCTACTGGCAGGAAGCGGGTGTGTCCGGGCGGATCGAGCTGCGCCTGGCACCGGCGCTCGATACCCTGGCCGAACTGGAGCGGCAAGGGCTGGGCGAGACCTTCGACCTCATGTTCATCGACGCCGACAAGGCGAACTATCCGCGTTATCTGGAGAGCGCCTTGCGCCTGTTGCGCAGCGGCGGCCTGGCGATTTTCGACAACACCCTGTGGAGTGGCCGGGTGCTGGAGGTGGATGCGCAAAGCGAGGACACCCGGGCTATCCAGGCATTGAACCTGGCCTTGAAGGACGACTCGCGAGTAGATCTGTCGTTGTTGCCCGTAGGCGATGGCCTGACCCTGTGTCGCAAGCGATAGGCCCCACGTTCAAGTTATTTGTATCGTTGCCGTTACAAGGAGTACCACCCGACAACATGGATGTGACTCATGGGTATCAGTATCCCGGGCAGCTCGTTCGCTTCTCTGCCCTCGTTGGCTGCGAAACCCCTCACCCCCGCTGACGTGCCGGGCCAGTCCGTCACGATTGCGCACGTGGCGCCTACGGCTGCGGAAGAGGCCGAGACCCAGGCGCGGATCAAAGCCAATGTCGATACACGGCTGGCGCAGCTCAATACCCACTCCGAGGCGTTCTTGCAGGCGCAGGAACAACTGGGCGCGGCCACTATCGGCCTGCGCTCGGTGTTCAATGACTTCAAGAGCTCGCTGGGCGAGAACCTGGCAGGCAAGTCCTTCGGTTTTACGGTCGGGGCGGATGGCCTGTTGCGGGTCCTCGATACCCACGGTTCGCTCAGCCATGAAGAGATGGAGCAGCTCAACGGGCTCATGAACAACTCGAGCTCGCTGAAAAATGCCGCCCACCATTACATGAGCAGTGCCATCGATTATGTGAACGAGGACCAGAAGGGGCCTCGCATGCTGGGCGCCACCTATTTCCTCGACAAGGCCAACTTCGGCGGCATCATCGACCTGGGGGCGGTGGCGGCAGACCCGAGGTCGAGGGGCGCGAAGGACGGCTGGCTGACCAGCCAGCTATGGAACAAGGGCATCAGGACGGGAGGCATCCACGAGGTGGTCTGACCTCCCGCCGCAGTCCAGGGCAAGTATTCCCCGGTCGTTCCCGCCCCTGAGGTTGGGTGGCGATGGCTCATTTGCTGGCGGACACCCGCCAGATCTTGTTGCCGACATCGTCCGCCACCAGCAAGCCGCCTTGTTGGTCGATCACGACCCCGACCGGGCGGCCCATGGCGTTTTCATCCTTGTCGAGAAAGCCTGTCAGCACATCCACGGGCTGCCCATTGGGCTTGCCAGCGGCAAAAGGTACGAAGATCACCTTGTAGCCGCTGTGGGGCTTGCGGTTCCAGGAGCCGTGCTGGCCGATAAAGGCACCCTGGGTGAACGGCGCCGGGAGTCTGCTGCCTTCGGCAAAGGTCAGTCCCAGGGACGCCGTATGCGGCCCGACGGCGTAATCCGGGGCGATGGCCTTGGCGATCATCGCCGGGTCCGAAGGCGATACCCGCACATCCACGTGCTGGCCATAGTAGCTGTAGGGCCAGCCATAGAACCCGCCGTCCTTCACCGAGGTGATGTAGTCCGGCACCAGATCGCTGCCGATCTCGTCCCGCTCGTTCACCGCGGTCCACAGTTTGCCGCTCTGTGGCTCCCAGGCCAGGCCGTTGGGATTGCGCAGGCCGGAGGCGAAGATCCGGTGGCTGTGGGTGGCCGGATCGACTTCCCAGATCGCGGCGCGACCTTCTTCCTTGTCCAGGCCGTTTTCGCCGACATTGCTGTTGGAACCGACGGTGACGTAGAGCTTTTTCCCGTCCTGGCTGGCGATGACATTCTTGGTCCAGTGGTGATTGAGGGTGCCGCCAGGCAAGTCGATGACCTTTTCCGGTTGTTCCTTGATCGTGGTTGCGCCGGGCTCGTAGTGGAAGCGCAGCAAGGCATCGGTGTCGGCGACATACAGGTCATTGCCCACCAGCGTCATGCCGAAGGGCGAGTTGAGTCGCTCGATAAAGGTCGTGCGGGTTTCTGCGACCCCGTCGTGATTGCTGTCGCGCAGCAGGGTGATGCGATTCGCGCTGGGCACTCCGGCCCCGGCCTTGCCCATCACCTTGCCGGTGATCCAGCCCTTGATCCCCTGGCTGTCATCGGGCTTGGGGGGCGAGTTGGTCTCGGCCACCAGCACATCGCCGTTGGGCAGGACATACAACCAGCGTGGATGATCCAGGCCCTCGGCGAAGGCACCTACCTGGGTGCCGGGAGCGGCCACCGGCCTGGTGCCCTGGGGCCAGCCGATGGCGGGTGCGATATTGACCGTGGGAAAGAGGGTCTTGTTCGGTTCCGGGAGCTTGGGCGAGGGACCGGTGCCATCGGACACCGACAGGGTAGAGCTTTCGCCGCAAGCAGCCAATCCGCTGGCGAGCAGAATGATCAGGGCGTGTTTCTGCTGGAACATGCTGAATCTCCGTCGAGGCTTACGCTGGTCTAGAAGTAGAGAAGCGTAGTCGGCGCAGGTTCAATCCTTTTGCTCAGGCCTCCTTGAACAGCAGGGCGATGCCGGGATGGTAGTGGCCGGCTTCGTTGTGCAGCTTGCGGTAGGGGTAGGGGAAGTACCAGGCGACGGCGCAACTGTTGGCTTTTTGCAGGTCGTCGACCATGTCCTGCAGGTCTTCCGGGCTCGGGCTCTGCTGGGGCTTGAATGGCGAGACGAACAGGCAGCCGAGCTTGAGGTGATGGGGATGGCTGACCTTCCTGGCATCGCCGACCGCGTCGAGCAGTGCCGGCATCAGATTCAGGTTGTTGAACCGCGGCCAGCGCTGGTTGGCGCGGATATACACCGAAGCCTCCGACGTGGCGATGTGCAGGTCGCAGCGCCCGTTGCGGTCGTCTTCCTCGGCCTGTTTTTTTGTCTGGAAATGCTCCAGAGTCACCATCTCCGCCGCCCAGGCAGCGGCCGACAGCAGTCCCAGGTTGGCGCGCTCGTTGAACCAGTAGGGCGCCTGGCCGTCACCGAGCACCTGGTTGTAGCGGTCGATGCAATCAAACCAGCGTTCCAGGGCCGGGCGCAGGAATTCCAGTTTCGGGTTGCTGATCGTCAAGCCTTGCATGTTGCTCACCCTTGTTATTGTTGGTTGGGTTATGGCTATTTGATATCACTTCTTGCAGTGTGGCACAAATTCTGGCGCCGGTTTATTGATCCGTGTCGTCTTTCGATCAACGGGGCACTCCTCGGCTTTAATTGACGCTCCACCCCCAACCCTCTAACCTTCGCGGCTTGTTTCAGGTGCTCTGTGGCGATCCGTCGACAGGGTGAAACAGGGAAGCCGGTGAGCCCTTTCGACAGGCGCGATTCCGGCGCTGCCCCCGCAACGGTAAATGAGTCAAGACTGCGCTTTTCGCCACTGTGCCGCGGCATGGGAAGGCGCGCAGTCCCGCGCTTGCGCAGCTCATGAGTCCGGAGACCGGCCTGATCCATCCCACGGCATCACGGCGGGCGATGCCGGACTGCCTCGGCTGTGCTTTTTCCTGCCCCCCGTTTGCCTTATCCAGCCCCAACGGAGAGCTGCCATGAACGAATCCCCCGATCGCGACGAACGTCACCTGGCGCGCATGCTGCGCAAAAAGGCGGTGATCGACGAACGTATCGCCAGTGCCCCCAACGAATGCGGGTTGCTGCTGGTCCTGACCGGCAATGGCAAGGGCAAGAGCAGTTCCGCCTTCGGCATGCTCGCCCGGGCCATGGGCCACGGCATGCAGTGTGGCGTGGTGCAATTTATCAAGGGCCGCAACAGCACCGGTGAAGAGCTGTTCTTCCGGCGTTTCCCCGAGCAGGTGCGGTTCCATGTGATGGGCGAGGGGTTCACCTGGGAAACCCAGGATCGCCAGCGTGATATCGCGGCCGCCGAAGCCGCCTGGGCCGTGTCCCGGGAAATGCTCGGCAATCCGGATATCGGCCTGGTGGTGCTCGATGAGCTGAATATCGCCCTCAAGCACGGTTACCTGGATCTCGACCAGGTACTGAGCGACCTGCAGTCCCGGCCGCCGATGCAGCACGTGCTGGTGACCGGCCGCGGCGCCAGGCAGGAAATGATCGACCTGGCGGACACCGTGACCGAAATGGGCCTGCTCAAGCACGCGTTCCAGGCCGGGATCAAGGCGCAGAAAGGCATCGAATTATGAGTCAGCCGCGTCATTGCCCGGCGGTGCTGATCGCCGCGCCGGCTTCCGGCCAGGGCAAGACCACGGTGACGGCGGCCCTGGCGCGCCTGCACCGCAACCAGGGGCGCAAGGTCCGGGTGTTCAAGTGTGGCCCGGACTTTCTCGATCCGATGATTCATGAGCGGGCCAGTGGCGCGCCGGTGTATCAGCTGGACCTGTGGATGGTCGGCGCCGAGGAAAGTCGTCGCCTGTTGTGGGAGGCGGCGGGTGAAGCCGATCTGATCCTGATCGAAGGGGTCATGGGCCTGTTCGACGGGACGCCGTCCAGCGCCGATCTGGCGCGGCATTTCGGCGTGCCGGTGCTGGCGGTGATCGACGGCACGGCCATGGCGCAGACCTTTGGGGCCCTGGCCCTGGGCCTCGCGCGTTATCAACCGGACCTGCCGTTTGCCGGGGTGCTGGCCAATCGCGTGGGCACCCTGCGCCATGCGCAACTGCTCGAAGGCAGCCTGACCGAAGGCCTGCGCTGGTACGGTGCGCTCTCCCGGGAGACCGGGATCGAGCTGCCGAGCCGCCACCTCGGGTTGGTCCAGGCCAGCGAATTGAACGACCTCGACCGGCGCCTCGACGCCGCGGCCGAGGCCCTGGGGGGCAGTTGCGAAGTCGCGCTGCCGCCTCCGGTCGAATTCGCCGCACCGACACCGGTTGCTGCCGAGCCGCTGTTGGCTGGCGTGCGGATTGCGGTCGCCCATGACGAAGCCTTTGCATTCATCTACGGCGCCAACCTCGACCTGCTGCGGGCGATGGGCGCCGAGTTGCGCTTCTTCTCGCCGATTCACGATACCGGCTTGCCGGACGCCGACAGTCTTTACCTGCCGGGTGGCTACCCGGAATTGCATCACCTGGCCCTGGCCGGCAACCGCGGCATGCTCACGGCGATCCGCGAGCACCATGCCGCGGGCAAGCCCTTGCTCGCCGAGTGCGGCGGGATGCTCTACCTGCTCGATGCGCTGATCGATGTCGACGGTCAACGCGCCGAGTTGCTGGGCCTGCTGGCGGGGGAGGCGGTGATGCAGAAACGCCTGGCGGCCCTGGCCCTGCAGGCGGTGGAGTTGCCGGAAGGCTTGCTGCGCGGACATACCTATCACCATTCGCTGACCACCACCGAACGGGCACCGATTGCCCGCGGTTTGAGCCCCAATGGCGGGCGCGGCGCGGAAGCGGTGTATCGCGAGGGACGCATGACCGCCTCCTACGTGCACTTCTACTTCCCGTCCAATCCAGGGGCGGTTGCCGCGTTGCTGGCACCTGATGCCGCGATCAATTCTGCCAAGGCCGGCGCTCTTCCAATGGGAGCGGGTTTGCCGGATCGCCGGACCGCCGCGAACAGGCCATGACAGACAACACATTCTCTATTGAAGAGCGAAATGCAATCTACCGCGCCATCGCCGAGCGCCGTGACATGCGCCACTTCGTCGGTGGCACGGTGCCCCCGCAACTCCTGGCGCGCCTGCTGGAAGCCGCGCACCAGGCACCGAGTGTCGGCTTGATGCAGCCATGGCGGTTTATCCGGATCAGCGACCGCGAACTGCGTGGGCGGATCCGGCAACTGGTCGAAGAGGAACGGATCCGCACCGCCGAAGCCCTGGGCGAGCGCTCCGATGAATTCATGAAGTTGAAGGTCGAGGGGATCAACGACTGCGCCGAAGTGTTGGTGGCAGCGCTGATGGACGATCGCGAACGGCATATCTTCGGACGCCGGACCTTGCCGGAGATGGACATGGCGTCCCTGTCCTGCGCGATCCAGAACCTCTGGCTGGCCTCGCGCGCGGAAGGCCTGGGCATGGGCTGGGTATCGCTGTTCGAGCCGCAGGCGCTGGCGGAACTGCTAGGTTTACCGGCGGGGGCCAAGCCGCTGGCGGTGTTGTGCCTGGGGCCGGTCAAGGAATTCTATCCGGCGCCGATGCTGGTGCTGGAAGGCTGGGCGCAACAGCGCCCCTTGAGTGAATTGTTGTACGAAAATTATTGGGGAGTGAGTCAATGAGTGTGGCGTTGTTGAGTGTCGCCGGGGTTGCGCTGGATGCGCTGCTGGGCGAGCCCAAACGCTGGCATCCGCTGGTGGCGTTCGGCCGAATCGCCGATCGCATCGAGCAACGTTTCAACGCCGGTGGCCGCGGCTGGCGCAGCCATGGCGTGACCGCCTGGGTGCTGGCCGTGGTGCCGCTGACACTGTTGGCCACGGCCTTGTCCTGGGCGCCTTATATCGGCTGGGTGATTGAAATCCTGTTTCTCTATTGTGCCCTCGGCATGCGCAGCCTGGGCGAGCACGTGGCCCCTGTGGCCCAGGCGCTGCGTGGCGGCAATCTGGAGTTGGCCCGCGAGCGCGTGGGCTACCTGGTCAGTCGCCAGACCTCTGAGCTGGATGAGACCGCCGTGGCCCGCGCGGCAACCGAGTCGGTGCTGGAGAACGGCAGCGATGCGGTCTTCGCCGCACTGTTCTGGTTTGCCGTCGCCGGTGTGCCCGGTGTGGTGCTGTACCGCCTGAGCAACACCCTCGATGCCATGTGGGGCTATCGTAACGAGCGCTTCGAGCGGTTCGGCTGGGCGGCGGCGAAGATCGACGACCTGCTCAACTATATTCCCGCCCGACTGGTGGCACTGACCTATGCATTGCTGGGCAAGACCCGGCTGGCGCTGAAATGCTGGCGCGACCAGGGCCCGACCTGGGACAGTCCGAATGCCGGGCCGGTGATGGCTGCCGGGGCCGGTGCCCTGGGGGTCGAATTGGGCGGTGCGGCGATCTATCACGGCGAGCTGCACCAGCGCCCGCAACTGGGCGAAGGTCCGGCCGCCGATGCCGATGCGATCGATCGCGGCTGGCAGTTGGTGCAGCGTGGCGTGTGGTTGTGGTTGCTGATTCTCTGTCTGGGAGCTGAGTTTTATGCTTGAGCACGGCGGGCGGTTGCGCAAGGCGGTGGAGCAGTACGGCATTGCCGAGGCCGATTGGCTGGATCTGTCCAGTGGCATCGCGCCGTGGCCCTGGCCGATCCCGCCGATTCCCGAGCGCGCCTGGGCCCGCCTGCCGGAAACCGACGACGGCCTGGAGCAGGCCGCCTGCGCCTACTACGGTGCGCCGCTGGTGCTGCCGGTGCCCGGTTCCCAGGCGGCCATCCAGCTGCTGCCGCGGCTGCGCCGGGTGGGCAAGGTCGGGGTGCTGTCGCCGTGCTACGCCGAACACGCCGAGGCCTGGCGCCGCAACGGCTATATCGTGCGCGAAGTGCTGGAGCATGAAGTCGATTTCTTTATCGACAGCCTCGATGTCCTGGTGGTGGTCAATCCGAACAACCCCACGGGCCTGAGCCTGCCGCCGGAGCAGTTGCTGGAGTGGCATGGCCGGCTGGCCCAGCGCGGCGGCTGGCTGGTGGTGGACGAGGCCTTCATGGACAACACGCCGCAACTGAGCCTGGCGGCGCATACCCACAACGTCGGGTTGATCGTGTTGCGCTCGTTCGGCAAGTTTTTCGGCCTGGCCGGTGTTCGCCTGGGTTTTGTCCTGGCCGAGCGCAAGTTGCTCAAGTTGCTGGCCGAGCAGGTCGGCCCCTGGTCGGTGGCCGGGCCGACCAGGGTGCTGGGGCAGGCTTGTCTTGCCGACGATGCCGGCCATGCCCGCCAGCGGCTGCGCACGGAACAGGCGAGCCAGCGCCTGGTTGCCCTGTTGGGCCGGTACGGGTTTGCGCCCCAGGGCGGCTGTGCGCTGTTCCAGTGGTTTATCACGTCGCGGGCCGAGCACCTGCATGAATTCATGGCCCGGCGCGGGATCCTGCTGCGGCTGTTCACCCAGAACAGCAGCCTGCGCTTTGGCCTGCCGGTCGACGAGGCCGATTGGCAGCGGCTGGAACTGGCGTTCAAGGCCTATACCGAGGAACACCCATGAGCACCCTGATGGTCCAGGGCACCACGTCCGATGCCGGCAAGAGCACCCTGGTGACAGCCCTGTGCCGCTGGCTGACCCGCCAGGGCGTGCGGGTGGTGCCGTTCAAGCCGCAGAACATGGCCCTCAACAGCGCGGTGACCGCCGACGGTGGCGAGATCGGCCGGGCGCAGGCGGTCCAGGCCCAGGCCTGTGGCCTGCAGCCGCACACCGATATGAATCCGGTGCTGCTCAAGCCCAACAGCGATACCGGTGCCCAGGTGATCATCCATGGGCGCGCAGTGACCACCATGAACGCCGTCGCCTACCACGACTACAAGGCCATTGCCATGCAGGCGGTGCTGGCCTCCCATCAACGCCTGAGTGCCGGATACCCGGTGGTGATGGTCGAGGGCGCGGGTTCGCCGGCGGAGATCAACCTGCGCGCCGGCGATATCGCCAACATGGGGTTTGCCGAGGCAGTGGACTGCCCGGTGCTGCTGATCGCCGATATCAACCGCGGCGGCGTGTTCGCCCATCTGGTGGGCACCCTGGAGCTGCTGTCGGCCAGTGAGCAGGCGCGGGTCAAGGGTTTCATCATCAATCGCTTTCGCGGCGATATCGCCTTGCTGCAGCCGGGACTCGACTGGCTGGAAGCGCGCACCGGCAAGCCGGTGATCGGCGTGCTGCCCTATGTCATGGACCTGCACCTGGAAGCCGAGGACGGCCTTGACCGACGCCAGGCCGACAAGGTCGAAAAGGTCCTGAAGGTGGTGGTGCCGGTCCTGCCGCGCATCAGCAACCATACCGATTTCGATCCGCTGCGCCTGCATCCGCAGGTCGACCTGCAGTTTGTCGGGCCCGGCCAGGCGATTCCGGCGGCGGACCTGATCATCCTGCCCGGCTCGAAGAGCGTGCGCAGCGACCTCGCCTACCTGCGCGGCAACGGCTGGGAGGCCGCGATCAACCGGCATTTGCGCTACGGCGGCAAGGTGCTGGGTATCTGCGGCGGGCTGCAGATGCTCGGCGAGCAGGTGCACGATCCGTTGGGCCTGGAAGGTCCGGCGGGGTCCAGCGCCGGCCTGGGCCTGCTGGCCTTCAGCACCGAGCTCGAGCAGGAGAAGCAACTGCGCAATGTACGCGGGCACCTCTTGCTGGAGAACGCCGAGGTCAGCGGCTACGAGATTCACGCCGGCGTGACCACTGGCGCGGCGCTGGAGCGCCCGGCGGTACGACTGGATGACGGGCGCCACGATGGCGCCCAGAGTGCCGACGGGCAGATCCTCGGCACGTATCTGCATGGCCTGTTCGAGTCGCCCCGATCCTGTGCCGCGCTGTTGCGCTGGGCGGGCCTGGAGGCGGTGCAGGAGGTGGACTACCACGCCCTGCGCGAACGGGATATCGAGCGCCTGGCCGATCTGGTCGAGCGGCATCTGGACACCGATCGCCTGCGCGAGCTGTGCGGTCTTGGCTAAGCGGGTCTATTGAATATGCAGCAACTGATTCTGGGGGGCGCACGTTCCGGTAAAAGCCGTCTGGCCGAGCGCCTGGCCGACGAGAGCCGCTTGCCGGTGACCTACATCGCCACCAGCCAGCCACTGGACGGCGAACTGAGCGAGCGGATCGCCTTGCACCGTCAGCGTCGGCCGGCCCATTGGCGGCTGATCGAGGAACCGTTGCAACTGGTGCGGGTCCTGCGCGACAACGCCGCGACAGACGCCTGCCTGCTGGTGGACTGCCTGACCCTGTGGCTGACCAACCTGTTGATGCTGGAGGATCAGGCCCGCCTGCAGGCCGAGCGTGATGCCCTGCTGGACTGCCTGGCCGAGCTGCCGGGGGAAATCATTTTTGTCAGCAACGAGACCGGACTCGGTGTCGTGCCGCTGGGCGAATTGACTCGCCGTTATGTCGATGAAGCCGGTTGGCTGCATCAAGCCCTGGCCGAGCGCTGCCAGCGTGTCGTACTGACCGTGGCCGGCCTGCCCCTGACTTTGAAAGGACCTGCGTTATGAGTGAATCGTGGTGGCTGAATCCGTGCAAGACAATCGATCTGCAAGCCCGGGAGGCGGCGTTCGAGCGCCAGCAACAGTTGACCAAGCCCGCCGGCTCCCTGGGCCTGCTGGAGCAGGTGGCGGTCCAACTGGCCGGCCTGCAGGGGCGGCTCAAGCCGCGGGTCGATCATCTGTGGATCGCGATTTTCGCCGGTGACCATGGCGTGGTGGCCGAGGGGGTATCGGCCTATCCCCAGGAAGTCACCGGGCAGATGCTTGCCAACTTTGTCGGCGGCGGCGCGGCGATCAGCGTCCTGGCGCGGCAACTGGGTGCGCAGTTGGATGTGAATGACCTCGGTACCGTGACGCCGATGCTCAACCTGCCGGGTGTGCGTCACCTGCAGATCGGCGCGGGCACGGCGAACTTTGTCCAGGGGCCGGCAATGACCGAGGCCCAGGGCCGACTGGCGCTGGAAGCCGGACGTGACAGTGTGCGCCGCGCCGTCGCGGCCGGGAGCGAATTGTTTATCGGTGGCGAGATGGGCATCGGCAATACCGCCGCCGCCAGCGCCGTGGCCTGTGCCTTGCTCGGCTGCCCGGCCAATCTGCTCGCCGGCCCGGGCACCGGCCTGGACCCGGCGGGTGTCAGTCACAAGGCGCAGGTCATTGAACGGGCCCTGGCATTGCATGCCGGACACACCAGCGATCCGCTGCAGGCCCTGTTCCGCCTCGGCGGTTTCGAGATCGCGGCGCTGGCCGGGGCTTACCTGGCCTGTGCCCAGGAAGGTATGGCGGTATTGGTCGACGGTTTTATCTGTACCGTGGCGGCGATGGTGGCGGTGCGCTTGAACCCCGGCTGCCGGGACTGGCTGATTTTCGGCCACCGTGGCGCGGAGCTGGGGCATCGGCATGTGCTGGAAAGCCTGCTGGCCGAACCGCTGCTGGAACTGGGCCTGCGCCTGGGCGAAGGCAGCGGCGCGGCGCTGGCGGTGCCATTGCTGCGCCTGGCCTGCGACCTGCACGGACAGATGGCGACCTTTGCCGAAGCGGCCGTGGCGGACCGTCCGGCATGACGGCCCTGCATCTGGATCTGCTGCGCCATGGCGAGACCGAGCTGGGTGGCGGCTTGCGCGGCAGTCTGGATGACGCGCTGACCGACAAGGGTTGGGCGCAGATGCGCAGCGCGGTGCTGGGGCAGGGGCCCTGGGATCGGCTGGTCAGCTCGCCCTTGCAGCGTTGTGCGCGGTTTGCCGAAGAGCTGGGGGGGCGACTGGGTTTGCCGGTCGAACTGGAAAAAGATCTGCAGGAGCTGCATTTCGGTGCCTGGGAAGGACAGAGCGCGGCGGCGTTGATGGAGACGGACGCCGATGCCCTGGGGCGATTCTGGTCCGACCCATATGGCTTTACCCCACCCGAGGGGGAGCCGGTGTCACGGTTTTCCGAGCGCGTGCTGGGAGCGGTCGGGCGTTTGCAACAGCGCTATGCCGGCCAGCGGGTGTTGCTGGTCAGTCATGGTGGTGTCATGAAGTTGCTGCTGGCCCGGGCGCGGGGCCTGCCGCGCGAACAACTGCTGCAGGTCGAGGTCGCCCATGGTGCCTTGTTCACCTTGCGGGTGCCGGCCGATGGCGTGCTGAGGGAAGGGCGGTGAACCTGTTGCCCTTGTGGATTGCCCTGCAGTTTCTCAGCAGCCTGCCGATTCGCCTGTCGGGCATGCCGCAACCCGAGGAGCTGGGGCGGTCGCTGCTGTGGTATCCGCTGGTTGGGTTGCTGCTGGGGGCACTGCTGTATGGCGTCGACGGATTGCTGGGCGGGGCACCGCTGTTCTTGCACGGTGCGTTGTTGCTGACGGTGTGGGTGTTGTTCAGCGGCGGCCTGCACCTCGATGGCCTGGCCGACAGTGCCGACGCCTGGTTGGGCGGCTTCGGCGATCGCGAACGGACCCTGCTGATCATGAAGGACCCGCGCAGCGGACCGATCGCGGTGGTGACCCTGGTCCTGGTGTTGCTGTTGAAGTTCTGTGCCTTGCTGGCCCTGATCGAACAGCAGCAGACGGTGGCCCTGATCCTGGCCCCACTGATCGGGCGCGGTGCCCTGCTTGGCTTGTTCCTGGTGACGCCTTACGTCCGCGCCGGCGGCCTGGGCCAGGCACTGGCCGATCATCTGCCACGGCGCACCGGGCGTCATGTGTTGCTGGCGAGCATCCTGGGTTGCCTGGTCCTCGCGGGCCTCAAGGGGGCGTTTGCCGTGCTGTTGGCGGTGGGGTGTTTCTTCTGGTTGCGGCGGTTGATGATGCGGCGCCTGGGGGGCACCACCGGTGATACGGCAGGGGCCTTGCTGGAGTTGCTGGAAATGGCGGTACTGGTGGGGTTGGCGTTGATCTGACACTCTGCCGTTTTATCGATAAACTGGTTACACGTGTTTCGCGGGTATATACACCTATCATGTTGTCCACCGACTGTTTATGCATCAGCCTGCGTCGCGCCGCACGTGGCGTCAGCAGACATTATGACGGCGCTCTCGATGGCTTCGGGATCAACGTCGCGCAGTATTCTCTGCTGTGTAATCTGCAACGCCTGGACAAGCCGAGCATTTCCAGCCTGGCTGAAGCCATGGGCCTGGATCGCAGCACCCTGGGGCGTAATCTGCGGGTCCTCGAAGGCGAGGGCCTGGTGAAGTTGAGCGAGGGGGCCGACCAGCGCAATCGCCTGGTGTGCCTGACCGCTGCCGGAGCCGAACGGCTGGAGGCGGCGTTTCCGGCCTGGGAGGCGGCGCAGTTGCGCCTGGCCGAGCGGTTGGGAGATGAAAAGCGCGCCGCCCTGCTGGCGTTGCTGGATGAACTGGCGTGTGGCGAGTAATCGCCTTTAATTTGAATAAAAGTGGGTATATACCCGCTATTGGAGAACAATAATGACATCGCTCTGGCGTACCAGTGGCTGGATTCTTCTCGGGGGCGCGTTGATTCTCGCCTTGTCGCTGGGAGTGCGCCATGGCTTCGGCCTGTTCCTGCCACCGATGAGCGCGCAGTTCGGTTGGGGGCGGGAAGTCTTTGCCTTTGCCATCGCCTTGCAGAACCTGATCTGGGGCCTGGCACAACCCTTCACCGGCGCCCTGGCCGACCGTTTCGGCGCGGCGAAAGTGGTACTGGTCGGTGGCCTGCTGTATGCCGTCGGCCTGGTCTTCATGGGGCTTTCCGATTCGGCCCTGAGCCTGTCCCTGAGTGCCGGCCTGTTGATCGGGATCGGCCTCTCGGGCACCTCCTTCTCGGTGATTCTCGGCGTGGTAGGACGTGCTGTCGCGCCGGAGCAGCGCAGCATGGCAATGGGGATCGCCAGCGCCGCCGGCTCGTTCGGGCAGTTCGCGATGTTGCCGGGTACCCTGGGGCTGATTGGCTGGCTGGGTTGGTCGACCGCCTTGCTGGTGCTGGGCCTGCTGGTGGCGCTGATCGTGCCGCTGGTGGCGATGCTCAAGGACAAGCCGCTGCCGGTACTGGCCGGTGAGCAGACCCTGGGCGAGGCGCTGCGCGAGGCCTGCTCCCACTCCGGGTTCTGGCTCCTGGCATTCGGCTTCTTCGTCTGCGGCTTCCAGGTGGTGTTTATCGGCGTGCATCTGCCGGCCTACCTGGTGGACCAGCATCTGCCGGCCAGTGTCGGCACCACCGTGCTGGCGTTGATCGGCTTGTTCAATATCTTCGGCACCTACACCGCCGGCTGGCTGGGCGGACGCATGTCCAAGCCGCGCCTGTTGACGGCTTTGTACCTGGCCCGGGCCGTGGTGATCGGGCTGTTCCTCTGGCTGCCGGTGACGCAGACCAGTGCCTATCTGTTCGGCATGGCCATGGGCTTCCTCTGGCTGTCGACGGTGCCCCTGACCAATGGCACCGTGGCGACCCTGTTCGGGGTGCGCAATCTGTCCATGCTGGGTGGGATCGTTTTCCTGTTCCACCAGATCGGTTCCTTCCTCGGCGGTTGGCTGGGTGGCGTGGTGTATGACCAGATGGGCAGCTATGACTTGATCTGGCAGGTGGCGATTCTCCTCAGCCTGTTGGCGGCAGCCTTGAACTGGCCGGTGCGTGAGCGGCCCGTGGCACGCCTGCAGACGCAGTTGGGGGTGGCATGAATACCTTATGGCCGCGGCTGCTGACCCTGGCTGCCGTGGCGTTGCTGCTGGCGTTGGCCTGGTGGGGCTGGCATCAGGGTGGCCTGGCCTTGATGCAACTGGGCATGGGTGCTTGCTAGGTGCACGCAGGGACGAGTAACGTCGAAACCTGATCTTTTTCAAGGACGCTGGATATGGCGATGCGCTGGCTGGTGGTACCTGCGATGTTGATGGCGGTGTCGGGAGTGGCACTGGCGGCCGATTGCCCCGAGTTGCTGCAGGGGCAATTGCCGAAGCTGCGGGCCAAGGAGTCCATCGACTTGTGCCAGAAGTTTGCCGGCAAACCGCTGGTGATCGTCAACACGGCGAGCTTCTGCGGTTTCGCCCCGCAGTTCAAGGGCCTGGAAGCGCTGTATCAGCGCTACAAGGGGCAGGGCCTGGAGTTGATCGGTGTGCCGTCGGATGACTTCAAGCAGGAGTCCAAGGACGGTGCCGAGACGGCCAAGGTCTGTTATGTGAACTACGGCGTCACCTTCACCATGACCGAGCCGCAGGCGGTCCGGGGCAGTGATGCGACACATCTGTTCAAGGTGCTGGCCGAACAGGCTGGGGCGCCGAAGTGGAATTTCTACAAGTACGTGGTGGATCGCCAGGGCAAGGTGATCGCGCATTTTTCCAGCCTGACCAAGCCGGATAACCCGGAACTGATCGAGGCGGTGGAAAAGGCCATTGCGTCGAAGCCGTGAGACAACCGGCCAATAAAAAACCCCGCGAGTGCGGGGTTTTTTCTGTTCAACCGATCAGCCGTTCAGGCTTGCGGGGGATCAGAACTTGTAGGTCGCGCCCAGGCCGTAGCCCCATGCGCTGTTTTTGTAGTCGGCGCTGTAGCTTGCCAGTGTGTTGCTTTTGTTGACGCTGACTTCTTCTTCCTTGAGGTAGGAAATGGCTGCGTCGATAGTCAGGTTGTCGTTGATGGCGTAACCCAGGCCAGCACTGATGATGGTACGGTCGCCGGTAGGAATGCGCGGCGAACGATCAGTGTTGTTGGTAGGTGCCTGGTCGAAAGTCAGACCGGTACGCACTACCCACTGCTTGTTCAACTGGTACGAAGTACCCAGTGCATAGGCCCAGGTGTCGTGCCAGTTCTGCGGTTCGCTGATGGTGCCGAACAGGGTAGGAGCCAAGCCGACCGGGGAGGACGCCGTGACACCTTGGTTGTTGACGGTGATGTCCTTCAGGCGGCTCCAGCGGGTCCAGGTAGTACCCGCGTAGACTTTCCAGGCATCGTTGATGTCCTGGGTGACCGACAGGTCATAGGATTCAGGCGTCTCGATTTTCAGCGAGGCGTCATAGCGGGCGCTTTGCAGCAGGGCGCCAGGAGTACCGGCACCCGCCGTGATATCAGTATGGCCGTCGAGCTTGTACTTCACTTTCGAGTGATAGGTCAGGCCTACGCGTGTGCTGTCGGTCGCCTGAACCAGGATACCGGCGTTGAAACCCAGCGCGGTGTCATCGCCCTTGATTCTGACATTGGTATCGCCAAATGCCGGGTTGAGGGTCAGATCCGACTGCAGTTCGCCAGAGATGCGGTTGATGGTCGGACCGAAGCCGATCGATACCTTGTCGTTGAAGGCATAGCTGATCGTCGGCTGCACGGTGACAACCTTGACTTCGCTCTTGCTGCCGAACCCGCGACCCTGGAAGCCGCCTTCATAGTCGGTCACCAGACCGAACGGGGCATAGATGCCGACACCGGCGCTCCATTGATCGTTGATCTGGTTGGTGTAGAAACCCATTGGAACCGACGTGAACGGAACCATGTCGCCGTCGTTGCTACCGCGAGAGCGGCCGCCGGCGTTCTTGATATCGGTCTTGGCGTCGATGGAGGCAACACCGACAGTGACTTGCTGGCCCTTCAGGCGGGACATACCGGCAGGGTTGCCATAGACAGTGCTTGCATCATCGGCAGAAGAGGATCGACCCGCAAAACCAGTACCCATCCCGCTGATGCTCTGCTCGTTGAGGGCAAAGCCACTCGCGAAAAGCTGGGTGGATGCCAGGGTAACGGCGAGGCTGAGTGTGGTCTTGAGCATTACTTTTTTCATTATTAGAACTCCGTGGTGATCACCGAGGCGGAAATTACCAACATTTTCGCTTCGGCGCTATAGGCTGTATCGCAGGAGATAGAGCGGTTTTGTAGGACAATCCGACCAAAATCGGTAGTATTTTGCCGATATCGAAGGAGGACGATTAACAGGCGACAAAACTGACCGATGAGTCACAATTTTTCCAGGCGCGGGTGAAGTCGCGCAAACGTCCCTGTGGCTGGAAGATCTGTCGCCAGATTCGCGCCATGCCGAGCAGGTCGTCGGCGGCAGGAAGGCGCAGTTGTTGCTCCTCGATCAACAGCCAGGCAATGGCCGTGGCGTAACGCAGGTTCACGGTGAGTTCGAGGTGGGGGCTGCTGAGGAAGGCATGTTGGCTGGCGAGGCCGCGAACCAGGCTGGCGAGTTCGGGGTCGAGGGCCAGGTAGTGGTCCCAGAGTGCGGCATGACGGTTTTCACCGATGCGGTACAGGCCGTGGCCGCGACGGTTGTGCAGGGCCGAGCCCAGGTCCGATTGGCTGGCGGCGATGCCCAGCAGCAATGCTTCTGCGGTCTGGCTGTGACGGCCCAGGTACTGCAAGGTCGGGCGAATCACATAAAGGCGCAGTTCCCTCGCGGCAATACCCATAACACCCTCAAACTTATTATTGGCCGGCGAGACCTGGCGCTTGGCAGCGGTGGATCGATCAGGTCTGCCGGAAGCGGCTCAGACCGCTTGAGTTGAAGTGTAGTGTCATATCTTTGCTGTAAAGGACTGTTTTTAAAATATTTAAAACGTGCAGCCGGAGCTTATATATTTATTCGTGATTAGGACGGCGAGCAAAATCGCGAAACTTCAGGCAATAAAAAGCCCTGCTTCATGGGCAGGGCTTCTGGAGTGCGGCGGGTTCGAACTTCAGGCAACCAGTGCCTGACGGGTGCGTTCGATCACGGCCTGCAGCGGCTCGGCGCTGGAATACTGATCCGGATACAGGCGTTCGCTGTGACGGGCGATGCCGTGTTCGTTGACCAGGGTGAAGCTGAAGCAACCTTTGCGAGCGGCCATGATCAGGCAGTTCATCGGTGCAAAGGCATTGGTTAGGGTGCGAATGGCATCCTGAGCATGGATTTGAGTGGACATAGTTATTAGGTGTTCCTACAAATGACACGGTATCTGAACCGCGCAACGTTAAAACGTTCCAGTAACGCCGAACCACCATTGGTCGGACGAAGAACCTGACTGGAACAAAGCAGCCAGTTTGCAGCGCTTGAAATAAGTGGCGCTTGGGCTGGCAGGTAGGTACTTAGGAGGGCAGGCAATCACAACAGGGGCAAAGGTTCTGGGCCCGGGGTGAAGATCCTGATCAATTTGCAGGTTGGTTCGGTCAGAGTAATAACACCTGGCAACACCCTTTGCTTTCGATTCAAAGGCTGTGTTGTCGCAAGTTTTACCTGGAAACCATCGAGGTGGTCGGCCCCTTTTTTCAGCCGCTGATTCCTTTGCAGGACGCTTGCCGGGGGACGTGTTCGACCAGAATTGACTTTCAGCTTGGTACTAACGGTGCGGATACTATCGCATCGAGTCGGGGAATGGAAGGGGGATGATGAAAAAACTCGGGCCCCGCGCAGAGGGCAGGGCAACGGGGCTCTAGCCCCTGCCTCGACCGCTTGTCGAGACGTTTGCCGCGGTGCCGCGCCCGATTTTGCCCGCTTGTGCAAAAAAGGTGCGTCGATATAACCGTCAAAGTATGACTTGTGCACATTATTGGCCCGCCTTGTCACCTCGTTGTCATCTTCCGGTTCAGGCCCTCGAATGCCTGTATCGGAAATACAAGTCAATGAAAAATATCGTATTTTTTTATTGGTGAAAAAATCGACAGTTTGACTGCGAGCCCCATTCCATGGGGGTTTGCGGGGATTAAAGAGTGGTTGTCCACTGAGTTATCCACAGCTTCTGTGGATTGTCCCAAGCGCTTGCTCTAGCACGGGCATATGACGTTTTTTCGACTTTACCTGAGCGGAAAAAAGAGTAGAGTGGCGCGCCCTGCGATCTACCCTACTGTCAGATATGAAGTTTCGCTCAAGCTCACCAACCCTATCTTCCTCCAATACTATTTCAACCGAACCGAAGCGTTTTTCCCTGCGTGTCGCGCTCTGGTTGCTGGACAGCCCGAGCCTGGGTCACAACCCCAGCGTCAAGCACTTCGCCGGGCGCTTGCTGAAACAGCCGGCTCGCGAGGGTGTGGTGCTGGCCCAGCGCCGATTGGGGCAACTGATGTGCCGTGATTGCGGGAGTGCCCGGGACCAGCGTATCGGCCATGAGTTGCTGCGCCAGGCCGCGCGCGCCGGTGACCCGGTGGCACGGCGCGAACTGGACCTGCGCGAAGACTGAGCTGTCCCTGGCGGAGTGGGTTCGCTACCCTTGACCCTTTGAGTCCGGCCCTGGTGTCGGCGGCTAACGGGAGTGCTTATGGCGTTGGATCTGACCAGTCTGTTGCTGGGTGTGGCGGGGGCGGCGCTGCCGTTGCTGGCATTCGTCTGGCAGTTGCAGCGCCGTGGCAGTGCGGCGCAGGCGGAACTGGCCTTGCTGGACGAGCGCCTGAGCACCGCGCAGCTGGCCCAGGACGGTCTCAATGCGCAGCTGGATGCCTGTCGCGACGAGGTCAGTGACCTGGGCCAGGCCAATGCCGCGAGGCAGGCGGAGCTGGCGGCAACACGACGGGAAGTCGAGTTGTTGCAGATCGAACGCGACAATGCCCGTGATGCGGCCCATGCCTGGAATCTCGAGCGCAGCAACAAGGAAGCCGAATTGCGTCGCCTGGACGCCCAGGCCGCCTCGCTGAGTGCCGAACTGCGTGAACAGCAGGACAGCCATCAACAACGCCTGGACGACCTGCAAGGTTCGCGGGACGAGCTGCGCGCGCAGTTTGCCGAACTGGCCGGAAAGATCTTCGACGAGCGCGAGGCGCGGTTCGCCCAAAACAGCCAGGAGCGTCTCGGGCAATTGCTCGACCCGCTGAAGGAGCGCATTCAGTCTTTCGAAAAACGGGTCGAGGAAAGCTACCAGGCCGAGGCTCGCGAGCGCTTCTCCCTGGGCAAGGAGCTGGAGCGCCTGCAGCAACTGAACCTGCGCCTGAGCGATGAAGCGACCAACCTGACCCGCGCGCTCAAGGGCCAGAAGACCCAGGGTAACTGGGGTGAGCTGATTCTCGAACGGGTCCTGGAACATGCGGGACTGGAGAAGGGGCGCGAGTACCAGACCCAGGTCAGCCTGAAGGGGCCCGATGGCGAGCGTTTCCAGCCGGATGTGCTGATCCTGTTGCCGGGCGACAAGCAGGTGGTGGTGGACTCCAAGGTCAGCCTGACCGCCTATCAGCAGTACGTCGGCGCGGACGACGAGGTGATCGGTCAGGCGGCGCTCAAGCAGCATGTGCTGTCGCTGCGCAATCATGTCAAAGGTCTGGCCGGCAAGGACTACAAGCGCCTGGAGGGCCTGCACAGCCTCGATTTCGTGCTGCTGTTCGTGCCGATCGAGGCGGCCTTCTCGGCAGCCCTGCAGGCGGAACCGAACCTGTTCCAGGAGGCTTTCGATCGTAATATCGTGATTGTCAGTCCGACCACGCTGCTCGCCACCTTGCGGGTTATCGACAGCCTGTGGAAGCAGGAGCGCCAGAGCCAGAATGCCCGGGAAATCGCCGAGCGGGCCGGCTGGCTGTATGACAAGTTCGTGCTGTTTATCCAGGATCTGGATGAGATCGGCGGTCGTCTCCAGCAACTGGACAAGGCTTACGCCGCGGCCCGCAACAAGCTGACGGAAGGGCGCGGCAACCTGATCAGCCGCAGCGAACAGCTGAAACTGCTTGGCGCCCGCGCCAGCAAGAGCCTGCCGGCGGACCTGCTGGAGCGGGCCATGACCGATGAGGAAGGTGCATTGCAATTACCGGAGTAGGTCGCCAGCGCGGGCACGATTCTGGGGAGCTGGCTTGCCAGCGATGACGATGCCAGCCGCGCCGCCGCTTTCGCGGGCAAGCCCGCTCCCACAGGATGGAGGCTCATCACGAACTATCGCCCAGCCTGGAACCCTGTAGGAACTGGCTTGCCAGCGATGACGAGGCCAGCCGTACCGCCGCTTTCGCGGGCCAGCCCGCTCCCACAGGCTGGGGGCTCACCACGAACTATCGTCCAGCCAGGGACCTTGTAGGAGCTGGCTTGCCAGCGATAACGATGCCAGCCGCGCCGCCGCTTTCGCGGGCCAGCCCGCTCCCACAGGATGGGGGTTCACCACGGACTGTTGTCCAGCCTGGAACCCTGTAGGAGCTGGCTTGCCAGCGATAGCGTCGGTGAAGCTTTCAAAGCGGCAGATGCCGGCTCAGCAAGGCCCGTAGCGCCGCCGGCTTCACCGGTTTGGCCAGGTAGTCGAGCCCGGCCCCGTGTACCTGGGCCACCGTCTCCGGGCGACCGTCGGCGCTGATCACGACGCCGGGCAGCGGTTCGTTCAATCGCGTGCGCAGCCAGGCCATCAATCCGGTGCCGGTCTCGCCGTCATCGAGGTGATAGTCCACCAGCGCCAATTGCGGGCGAATACCCTGTTCCAGCAGTGCCGTGCATTCCTGACGATTGCGCGCGGTCCAGACCTGGCAGCCCCAACGGGTCAGCAGGCTGTGCATGCCGATCAGGATGCTGTCTTCGTTGTCGACACACAGCACCTGCGCCCCGCTCATGACGTGGCCGTTGTGGGGCGCCGCCTTGTTGGCTGTCGCCACGCGGCCACGGGCCAGGGGCACGCTGACGCTGAAGACGCTGCCCCGTCCCGGCCAGGAGCGTACCTGCAACTGGTGCCCGAGCACCCGACACAAGCCGTCGGCAATCGCCAGTCCGAGTCCCAGGCCCTTCTCGGCGCGGGTCTGATGGCTGTCGAGGCGCTTGAATTCCTCAAAAATCACCTGGCGCTTGTCTTCGGGAATGCCCGGACCGCGATCCCACACCTCCAGCAGCAGTTGTTCGCCGCGCCGCCGCACACCCAGCAGCACCGGTCCCCTGGCGTAGCGGAAGGCATTGGTGAGGAAGTTCTGCAGGATCCGCCGCAGCAGCTTGATATCGCTGTGGATCTGCAGGCGGCTGCCCCGCACGCGGAATTTCAGGCCCTGTTCCTGGGCCAGGGCCTTGAACTCCGCGCCCAGGGTGTCGAACAGTTCGTTGAGGGCAAAGGGTTTCGCGTCCCGGGTGATCTTGCCGTTTTCCAGGCGCGAGATATCCAGCAGGTCGCTGATCAGGTCTTCGGCCGAGCGCAGTGAACTGTCCAGGTGCTGCACCAGTTGCTGGGCCTCGCCGGACAGGCCGTCTTCCTGATGGGAGAGTGCCGCGGAAAACAGTCGCGCGGCGTTCAGGGGTTGCATCAGGTCGTGACTGACCGCCGCGAGAAAGCGGGTCTTGGACTGGTTGGCCGATTCGGCGGTGCCCTTGGCCTCGGTCAGCGCGACGTTGAGTTGCGACAGTTCATGGGTACGCTCGGCGACCCGTTGCTCCAGGCCTTCATTGGCTTCGGTGAGGGCCTGCTCGGCCTCGCGGAACGCGGTGATGTCGGTGAAGCTCATGACAAAACCGCCGCCCGGCATCGGGTTGCCGATCAATTCGATCACCCGGCCATTGGGGAACAGTCGTTCGGACGTGTGCGCCCGGCCCTGGCGCATCCAGTGCAGGCGCCGGGCGACGTGGACCTCGGCCTCGCCGGGGCCGCAGAGGCCGCGCTCGGCGTTGTAGCGGATGATGTCGGCAATCGGCCGGCCGACGCTGATCAGGCCGTCGGGATAGTTGAACAGCTCCAGGTAGCGACGGTTCCAGGCCACCAGTTTCAGTGACTGATCGACCACGCTGATGCCCTGGGTGATGTTCTCGATGGCGCCCTGCAGCAGGGCGCGATTGAACTGCAGCACCTCGGAGGCTTCGTCGGCGATCCGGACCACGTCCTCCAGTTGCATTTCCCGGCCTTCGATGGCGGCTTTCACCACCGCCCGGGTCGAGGATGCGCCGAGGACACCGGCCAGCAGGCGCTCGGTGTGGGCGATCCAGTCGCTGTCGGCGTTCTGGTTCGGGTTGAAGCCCTTGCCCTGTCGATAGGCGAAACGGATAAAGCTCTGGCGCGCGCGCTCGTCGCCGACAAACCGCGCGGCGAGGGTCAGCAGGTCTTCGATCTGTACCGCCAGCATCGAGCGGGCGCTGGGGCGGGCGTTGATTTCCTGGCCGATGAAACGCCCAGCCTGCCAGTGCTCCGAGACGCGGGTCCGCGACAGTACCGAGACCCAGGCGAACAGGGTGAAGTTACCGGCCAGCGACAGCACCACGCCCTGGGTAAGGGGCGTGATGGGCAGGTTCAGCGGGTTGCCGTGCAGCCAGGCCAGGCCGGGGAAACTGCTGAGCGACCAGCCCAGGCTATGGGCGGCGATCGGCAGGATCAGGGTATAGAACCAGAGGAAGGTGCCTGCGGCGATACCGGCAAACACGCCGCGGCGGTTGGCCTGTTTCCAGTACAGCGCCCCGAGCATCGCCGGGGCCAGCTGGGTCACGGCGGCAAAGGCGATCTGGCCGATGGTCGCCAGGCTGGCGGTGGAGCCGAGCAGGCGATAGCTGACATAGGCCAGCAGCAGGATCACCACGATGCTGATGCGACGCACCGACAGCATCCAGTGGCGGAACACTTCGAATGGCCGCTCGGAATTGGTCCGGCGCAGCAGCCAGGGCAGCAGCATGTCGTTGGAAACCATGGTCGACAAGGCGACGCTGGCGACGATCACCATCCCGGTGGCCGCCGAGGCGCCGCCGATAAAGGCCAGCACGGCCAGTGCCGGATGCGCCTGGGCCAGTGGCAGGCTGATGACGTAAGAGTCGCGCAGGACCTCGGCGGGCAGCATCATCCGCCCGGCGAGGGCAATCGGCACCACGAACAGGGCCGCGAGGATCAGGTAGGCGGGGAACACCCATTTGGCCAGTCGCAGGTCCTGGGGCTCGATGTTTTCCACCACTGTGACGTGGAATTGTCGTGGCAGGCAGATGATCGCCATCATCGCTACACCGGTCTGCACCACCATGGAGGGCCAGTTGACCGTTTCCTTCCAGTACTCGGCCAGCAGTTCCGAGGTCCTGGCCTGGTCGAACAGATCGTCGAAGCCGTCGTAGAGGCCGTAGGTGACAAAGGCACCCACCGCGAGAAAGGCGAACAGCTTGACCAGGGACTCGAAGGCAATCGCCAGCACCATGCCGCGGTGGTGCTCGGTGGCGTCGAGGTTGCGGGTACCGAAGACGATGGTGAACAGCGCCAGCACCAGGGAGACGATCAGCGCCGTGTCCTGGGCCCGCACGCCCATGGCGTCGGCCCCGGCGCCGATCAGCAGGTTGACCCCGAGCACGATGCCCTTGAGCTGCAAGGCAATATAGGGCAGTACCCCGACCAGGCAGATCAGCGCGACCACCACCGCCAGGGATTGCGACTTGCCGTAGCGGGCGGCGATGAAGTCGGCGATCGAGGTGATGTTTTCCTGTTTGCTGATCAGCACCATCTTCTGCAGGACCCAGGGCGCGAACACCAGCAACAGCACCGGGCCCAGGTAGATCGGCAGGAATGCCCAGAGCTGGTCGGCGGCCTGGCCGACCGCGCCGAAGAAGGTCCAGCTGGTGCAGTAGACCGCCAGTGACAGGCTGTAGACCCAGGCGCGCACCCGCGGCGGCAGGGGCGCGCTGCGGCGGTCGCCGTAGAAGGCGATGGCGAACATGATGGCCATATAGGCCAGGGCGACGGCGGCGATCAGCCCGCTGGACAGCGACATGGAAACTCCCGGCAAAAGATATCCCGAGGGCAGTCCGGCCCTGGCGCTACAGTCTCGCACGATGGCCGGGCGGCGTCAGTGTCGACCAAGGTCGAGCGTGGCCGGGTGTCGCAGTCGATGGTTCAGCCGCGCAGGGCGATGTCGATCTGCTGGTGCAACTCCTCGACACTCAACGGTGCGCTGGAGAACAGGACGCGGAACACCGTCGGGGAGACGATCAGGTTGATCAGGTGATCGACGCTGGGCAGCGGCACGACGGCCTGGCGGTAGCGATCGAGGATGATCTGCAATTGCCCGCCGAGGATCTCCACGCAATAACAAGGCCTGGAGGCGCTGTTCTGGACGTCGCGCATCAGGTTGCGTCCCGGCTCCGAGCTGATCTCATCCAGGTACTGCTCGGCCCAGGCGCGCAGGTCGCCCGGCAGGCTGCCGGTGTCGAGCGGTTCGCGATCCGGTTGCAGGCGCGCGAGGGCCACGTCCGCCAGCAACTCCGAGAGATCGCCCCATCGCCGGTAGATGGTCGACGGCGTGACACCGGCCCGCGCGGCGATTTGCGGGACGGTGAGGGTCGAGCGGTCCTGCTCTTCAAGGAGCGCACGGACCGCCGCATGAATCGATTCCTGCACCCGGGCACTGCGGCCACCGGGGCGGATACTTTCTTTGATTGCCATGGATAAAACCTTAACACAAAGAATTTGCTTTAAGCGAAAGTCGGTAGCACACTGCGCAAAAGCAAAACATTAGCTTTTGTGGAGAGCGCTTATGTCCAGCCGTGCCGAAATGCCCGTTTCAAGCCGTTCCGGCCTGGTGTTCCTGTCGATCACCTTGCTGACCTTTCTCGCGGCATCCAGTGCGCCGACGCCGTTGTACCACCTGTACCAGGAGACGATGGCATTTTCCGCCGCGACCCTGACCCTGATCTTCGGCGTCTATGCCCTGAGCCTGCTGGCAGCCTTGCTGACGGTCGGTTCGTTGTCGGATCACCTGGGACGCAAGCCGGTGATCTTCGGCGCGCTGCTGCTGGAAATCGTCGCCATGGGCTTGTTCATCGGCGCCGACAGCATATCGTTGCTGATTGCCGCCCGCATCCTGCAAGGCTTCGCCACCGGGATGGCCACCAGCGTACTGAGTGCGGCCCTGCTGGATCGCGACAATCGCAAGGGGCCGTTGGTCAACAGCCTGGCGCCGTTGCTGGGCATGGCCTGCGGGGCCTTCGGCGCCAGCGTGCTGGCCGAGTTCTGTCCACGGCCCACGCAGTTGGTGTACGAGTTGCTCCTGGCGTTGCTGGTGCTCCAGGCCCTGTATGTCTGGCGCCTGCCGGAAAGTGTCAGCGCGCAGCCGGGGGCGCTGGCGTCGTTGCGCCCGACCTTGCATGTCCCGCCACAGGCCCGGCGGGCGCTGTGGTTGTCGTTGCCGGTGGATATCGCGGTCTGGGCGGTGGGTGGCTTCTACTCTTCGCTGGCGCCGTCATTGGTACGCGCCGCAACGGGCTCGACCTCGAACCTGATCGGCGGTGGCCTGGTGGCGATCCTCACCTTGAGCGGGGCGGCGGCCATTTTCAGCTTGCGCGAGCGTCCGGCGGACAAGGTCCTGCAACTGGGGGCCGGCTTGCTGGCGGTGGGGGTCAGCCTGATCCTGATGGCTGTGCACGAGGCGAGCCTGGCGCTGTTCTTTGTCGGCACGCTGGTGGCGGGCAGCGGTTTCGGTGCCGGTTTCCTTGGCGCCTTGCGCAGCGTGGTACCCCTGGCATTGCCCCATGAACGGGCGGGCCTGATGTCGGCGTTCTATGTGCTGAGTTACCTGGCCTTCTGCCTGCCGGCGTTTCTGGCCGGGAGCCTGAGCCGCACCTTCGGCCTGATCGCCACGACCCAGGGCTACGGCGGGATCTTGATCGTGCTGTCGGTGGCCGCGCTGTTGGCGTTGCGGCTGCAGCGCCCGGCAAAGACCTGCCCCGCCTGAGGGCCCGGGCAGACGGCGGGCCGGCCGGCGAGCGCTAATTGAAAGCTGCGGGGAGGGGGGCAGGTCAGTCTGGTACGGATCCCACATCCGATTTTCCTAGGTCGATCATGCCCGCCCGCACATCCCCGGCATCCCCCCTGAACCCTGCTGCTCTTGTACAACAACTCGCCATCGCGGACCTGCCCGAGGCCTTTGCCCTGGCCCTCGAGGTCGCCGCGCAACCCTTGGCGCGCCAGGCCGACCTGCTGTTGAGTTCCGGCGTCCTGTTCGCTCTTCATCGACAACTGCGGCATGTCCTGCCTTCGGACTCGATGCGTCCCCAGGGGGCCGCGCCTCTGGCCTTTGCGTTGTACGCCCTCAAGGAAGCCCTGCTGCGCGAGCGTGACGCGCGGCGACGGGTGGTGCATGCCCATGAAGTCATCGACAGCCTGCTGGTGAGGAAAGGCTGGCGTTGCATTGGCCGGCGTATCGCTGTCCTGCACGGCCTGGAAGCCATGGACATGGCGGTCCAGGGCTTTATCGCGCTGGTGGAGGTCTGTGCATCGATCCTCAGGGACCGGGACTTTGTCATGGCTCGTCTGGGTATCGGTGCCGGCTGGTTCGGCGGGGAAACCGGTGTCGCCGCCAGGCTGGGTCGGGCCGGCTTCTACGGTTCCGGCGGACATATCAGCAGGGCGCGCTTTGCGATTCTGCGCAATGATCTGCTGCGTGGCGACGAAATCAAGCGACCGGCACCGGGCCTGGAGCCGGTGCTGGATGCCGCCTGGCTGCGCAGGGAGTTTCAACGGGATGCCCGGCGGGACGAGCCCGAGCCCGAGGTGTGTGTGCCGTCGGTTCAGCGCCCGATGAACTGGGCCCGATAAGCCGATGGAGAAATCTGCAGCGAGGCGTTGAAGTGCTGGCGCAACGACAGCGCCGTGCCGAATCCGGCTTCCTGGGCAATGGTTTCTATGCTGTGGGGGCTGCTTTCCAGCAGGCGTTGGGCATGGCTCAGGCGTTGTCCCAGCAGCCACTGGCCGACGGTGGTGCCGGTCAGTTGCCGGAAGTGCCGGGTAAATGATCGGCGACTCATTGCCACACGGTCGGCCAGTTCATCAAGGGAATGGCTACGGGTGAAATTCTGCCCGAGCCATTGCAGCAGTTGCCCCATGCGATCCTGCTCGCCGGCGAGGGGAATCGGCCGCTCGATGAACTGTGCCTGCCCGCCCGAGCGATGGGGTGCGACCACCAGTCGCCGGGCGACCTTGTGCGCGACTTCGGCGCCACACAACTGCTGCATCAGGTACAGGCAGCAGTCCAGGCCGGCAGCGGTGCCGGCCGAGGTCAGCAGGTGGTCGGACTCGGCATACAGCACATCGGCATCCAGCAGCACCTGCGGATATCGACGGGCGAAGTCCGCCGCCCAGTTCCAGTGGGTGGTGGCCTTGCGGCCGTCCAGCAGCCCGGCCTCGGCCAGCACAAAGGCGCCCAGGCACAGGCCGACGATCCGGGTGCCCTTGTCGTGCGCCTGGCGCAAGGCGTGCAGCAGCGACTCGGGTGGCCGCTCCGCGGTGTCCCGCCAGGACGGCATGATGATCACATCGGCCTGGTCGAGGATCTCCAGTTCATGGTGGGTCTGGATATCGAAGCCGGCGCAGGTAGCGAGCGGGCCGGGTTCGAAACCGCAGACCTTCAGGGCAAAGCGCGGCATGTCGATGCCTTCGCGCTGTTCGGCGAACACCAGGGTTGGCACTGACAGATGAAAGGGGCTGATGCCGTTGAAGGCGATCACGGCGATATGGATCGTGGTCATCGTGGCGCGCTCGCTGTTGCTGGGTTTGGCCTGATTTTATCGAATATTGTCTTTCGGGCCACTTATGGATTTTCGGGCGGCAGGCAATCATGCGTGCTCAAGCCTGTTTACCGAGGAGTTGAACCATGTCCCGCGCCCCCCGTCGTGCCCTGATCGTGATCGATGTGCAGAACGAATACGTCAGCGGCAACCTGCTGATCGAGTACCCGCCGGTCGAGGAATCGCTGGCCAATATCGGCAAGGCCATCGATGCCGCGCATGCCGCGGGTATTCCGGTGGTTGTCGTGCAGAACGACAGTCCGGCGGGATCGCCGCTGTTTGCCATCGGTTCGCCGGGTTGGGCGTTGCATCCGGTGGTCGGCTCGCGTGCCCGCGATCATCTGATCCACAAGACACTGCCCAGTGCCTTTGCCGACACCGACCTCGGCCAGTGGCTGGCGCAGCGCGAGATCGATACGTTGAGCGTGGTCGGCTACATGACCCACAATTGCGATGCCTCGACGATTTTCGAAGCCACCCATCGTGGCCTGGCGGTCGAGTTCCTCAGTGATGCCACCGGTTCGCTGCCCTATGCCAACGAAGCCGGGCAGGCCAGCGCCGAGGAGATCCACCGGGTGTTCAGCGTGGTGTTCCATACGCGTTTTGCCGCGGTGGTCAGCACGGCGCAATGGCAGTCTGCCGTGAGTGACGGCGTAGCCTTGTCCCGCTCTTCGATCCCGGCCTCCAATCAACAGGCGGTGCAACGTTCATGAGCCTCATTCGGAGCCGTGACTTTACCGGCAGCCGGCCCTGGGCCGCGCTGGATATCGCCAGCATGAACGGCATCAGTACCCGATTGCACTGGACTGACCAGCCATATGTCTGGCACGTCAATGATGGGCAGGAGGTCTTTGTGGTGCTCGACGGCCAGGTTCGCATGCGTTATCGCCGGGACGGCGTCGAGCAGGCCGTGATGCTGGAAGTCGGTGATATTTTTTACGCTGCCATCGGTTGCGAGCACCTGGCCGAACCCCAGGGAGAGGCGCGGGTGCTGGTGATCGAAACCGAAGGTAGTGTATAGATTTATATCTGTAAAATAGATAACAGATAGAGAAATTATCCGTTATATGGATATTCGATACGGTTCTATGATGACTGCAACCTCACCCGAGGACAGGAGTCAGCCATGCAAACGTGCCCCAACAGCATCAAACCCGGACTGCGGCCCTTGAGCCATTTGCAGCACCCCCGGGAAGCCATCCGCCAGTTCACCCCGAACTGGTTCGCCGCCACCATGGGCACCGGAGTCCTGGCGCTGGCCCTGGCCCAGTTGCCGGTTGAAGTACCGGGCCAGCGTGCCTTCGCCGAGGGCTTATGGTTGTTCAATATCCTGCTGTTCGCCGTGTTCAGCCTGCTCTACGGCGCACGCTGGGTATTGTTTTTCGACGAGGCCCGGCGGATTTTCGGCCATTCCACGGTCTCGATGTTCTTCGGCACCATTCCCATGGGGCTGGCGACCATCATCAATGGCTTCCTGCTGTTTGGCGTGGCGCGCTGGGGCGACGGTGCGGTGCAGGTCGCCGAGGTGCTGTGGTGGATCGATGTGGCGATGTCCCTGGCCTGCGGCGTGCTGATTCCCTTCATGATGTTCACCCGCCAGCAGCACAGCATCGACCAGATGACCGCGGTCTGGCTGTTGCCGGTGGTGGCCGCGGAAGTGGCGGCGGCCAGTGGTGGCCTGCTGGCGCCGCACCTGCTGGATGCGCACATGCAGTTCAATGTGCTGATCACCAGCTATGTGCTCTGGGCGTTCTCGGTGCCTGTGGCGTTCAGCATCCTGGTGATCCTGCTGTTGCGCATGGCCTTGCACAAGTTGCCCCATGAAAACATGGCGGCCTCGAGCTGGCTGGCGCTGGGGCCGATCGGTACCGGGGCCTTGGGCATGCTGGTGCTGGGGGCGGATTCGCCGGCGATCTTCGCCGCCAATGGGTTGGCGGGGATCGGCGAGATCGCCAGTGGCCTGGGCCTGGTCGCCGGCATCATCCTCTGGGGCTTCGGCCTGTGGTGGATGCTGATGGCGGTGCTGATCACCCTGCGTTACCTGCGTCGCGGCATTCCCTTCAACCTCGGCTGGTGGGGCTTCACTTTCCCCCTGGGCGTCTACTCCCTGGCGACCCTGAAACTGGGCAGCACCTTGCACCTGGGCTTTTTCAGCGGCTTTGGCCTGGTGCTGGTGGCCTTGCTGGCGGTCTTGTGGCTGATCGTCGGCAGTCGTACGCTGCGGGGCGCGTATAAAGGCGAGCTGTTTGTTTCGCCCTGCCTTGCAGGAATCGCGAAATAAATCTTCAGGATTAGGTAAGGTTGTGGCCTGGAGCGGTGATCCGCATTCCAACAAGAAAGCCGCTCTCGGCGCCACTCAGGACCATGGAAGATGAGTCACCCCTCACAGTTCAGCCTACTGCGTACGCGGCGCTTCCTGCCGTTCTTCGTGACCCAGTCGCTCGGAGCGTTCAACGACAATATCTTCAAGCAGTCGTTGATCCTCGCCATCCTCTACAAGTTGAGCATCGACGGTGATCGCGGCATCTGGGTCAACCTCTGCGCCCTGCTGTTCATCCTGCCGTTCTTCCTGTTTTCGGCCCTGGCCGGGCAGTTTGGCGAGAAGTTCGCCAAGGACGCGCTGATCCGGCTGATCAAGCTGGGGGAAATCGCCATCATGGCGGTCGGGGCCACCGGCTTCCTGTTCGACCACCTGTCCCTGATGCTGGTGGCGTTGTTCGCCATGGGCACCCATTCGGCGCTGTTCGGCCCGGTGAAATATTCGATCCTGCCCCAGGCCCTGCGCGAAGAGGAACTGGTGGGCGGCAACGGCCTGGTGGAAATGGGTACCTTCCTGGCGATCCTGGCCGGGACCATCGGTGCCGGGATCATGATGTCCTCCAGTCATTACGCACCGGTTGTCTCCGCCGCCATCATCGGCGTGGCGGTCCTGGGCTATTTCGCCAGCCGCGGCATTCCCCGGGCGGCGGCGTCCAGCCCACAGTTGCGGTTGAACTGGAATATCTTCAGCCAGTCCTGGGCCACCTTGCGCCTGGGCCTGGGACAGACGCCGGCGGTTTCGCGCTCGATTGTCGGCAACTCGTGGTTCTGGTTTGTCGGGGCGATCTACCTGACGCAGATTCCCGCCTACGCCAAGGAATGGATGTACGGCGATGAAACCGTGGTGACCCTGATTCTCACCGTGTTCTCGGTGGGCATCGCGGTGGGGTCGATGCTCTGCGAGCGCCTGTCCGGACGCAAGGTGGAAATCGGCCTGGTGCCGTTCGGCTCCTTCGGCCTGACGCTGTTCGGCCTGCTGTTGTGGTGGCATTCAGGCAACTTGCCGCAGAACATCCAGGCCAATGACTGGCTGAATGTGCTGGGCTACCACCAGGCCTGGTGGGTGTTGCTCGATATCCTCGGGCTGGGGGTGTTCGGCGGCTTCTATATCGTGCCGCTGTATGCCTTGATCCAGTCGCGCACCGCCGAGAACGAGCGGGCCCGGGTGATCGCCGCGAACAATATTCTCAATGCGTTGTTCATGGTGGTCTCGGCAATCGTCTCGATTCTGCTGCTGAGCGTGGCGAAGCTGTCGATCCCGGAGTTGTTCCTGGTGGTGTCGCTGATGAACATCGCGGTCAACGCCTACATCTTCAAGATCGTCCCCGAGTTCAGCATGCGTTTCATGATCTGGCTCCTCAGCCATTCCATGTACCGGGTCGAACACAGGAACCTTGAGCTGATCCCCGATGAGGGGCCGGCGTTGCTGGTGTGCAACCACGTATCGTTCGTCGATGCGCTGCTGATCGGCGGGGCGGTACGTCGGCCGATCCGCTTCGTGATGTATTACAAGATCTACCGCTTGCCGGTGCTCAACTTCATCTTCCGCACTGCCGGAGCGATTCCGATTGCCGGGCGCGGTGAAGACCTGGAGATCTACGAGCGTGCGTTCCGCAAGATTGCCGAGTACCTGAAGGACGGCGAGCTGGTGTGCATTTTTCCCGAGGGCAAGTTGACCACCGATGGCGAGATCAGCGAGTTCAAGGGCGGCATGACCCGCGTGCTGGAGGAAACCCCGGTGCCGGTGATTCCCCTGGCGCTGCAAGGCTTGTGGGGCAGCTTCTTCAGCCGCGATCCGCAGAAGGGCCTGTTCCGTCGCCTCTGGTCACGGGTAACCCTGGTGGCCGGGCCGACGGTGGTGGCCGAGGAGGCAGTGCCGGCGCGGTTGCGTGAGCAGGTGTTGCAGTTGCGGGGGATGGTGCACCGTTAGGCGTGTGCGGGAGGGAAGCTTTTAGCGGCCTCGCAGGCTTCCTCATTCCTTACGATTGAACACAGCCCTTGTGGGAGCCGGCTTGCCGGCGATGGCGTCCGATCGGCTTGTTGGCCTCATCGCCGGCAAGCCAGCTCCCACAAGGGACACTGTCAGGCCGCCGAGACCTTCAGGCCGATCAGTCCGGCGATGATCAGCGCCACGCTCGCCAGCCGGAACAGGGCCATGGACTCGCCGAACAGGATGATGCCGGCGATCACCGTGCCCACCGCGCCGACACCGGTCCAGATCGCGTAGGCGGTCCCCAGCGGCAATTCCTTCATGGCAAGGCCCAGCAGGCCGAGGCTGATGGCCATGGCGGCAACGGTCAGGGCGGTGGGCAGCGGGCGGCTGAAGCCATCGGTGTATTTCAGGCCGACGGCCCAACCGACTTCAAACAGACCGGCGAAAAACAGAATGATCCAGGACATGATGACCTCCATCGATTGACGGGGTCGTCCCCAGATTGATAACTCGATCGAGCCGCAAGGTCGTCCCTGCGTTGCGCACTATATTGCCCATTCTCAACCTGGGGATCAAGTTGTCACTCAGTCGGCCGTGCCCTGGGCGGCCAGTTCGCGGTCCTGCCTGTCACTCATCCGGCGGAACCAGGTCGAGAGCAGGGCCCCGGAAATATTGTGCCAGACACTGAACAGCGCGCTGGGCACCGCCGCCAATGGCGAGAAGTGCGCGCTGGCCAGGGCGGCGCCCAGCCCGGAGTTCTGCATGCCGACTTCCAGGGCCAGCGACTTGCGCTGGGCCAGCGGCAGCTTGAACAGGCGGCCGGTGAAATAGCCGAGCAGATAACCGAAGCTGTTATGCAGCATGACCACGGCCATGATCAGCAGTCCCGACTCGGCGATCTTCGCCTGGCTGGCGGCGACCACTGCGGTGACGATGATCACGATGCTCACCACCGAGATCAGCGGCAGGACTTCCACCGCATGGCGTACCCGTTCCCCCAGCAGGCGTTGGGCAACCACGCCGAGCACGATGGGCAGCAGCACCACTTGCAGGATCGACCAGAACAGCTCCATGAACGACACCGGCAACCAGGCCGAGGCCAGCAGCCAGATCAGCGCCGGGGTCAGCAACGGGGCGAGCAGGGTGGTGACCGCGGCAATCGCCACCGACAGCGCCAGGTCGCCACGGGCCAGCCAGGTCATCACATTGGACGAAGTGCCGCTCGGGCAGCAACCGACCAGGATCACTCCGACGGCGATTTCCGCCGGCAGCTGGAAGGCTCGGCAGAGCAGCCAGGCGACGCCCGGCATGATAATGAAATGGGCGACCACACCAAGGGCCACGCGCCAGGGATGGCGGGCGACTTCGGCGAAGTCTTCGAGTTTGAGGGTCAGGCCCATGCCGAACATCACCAGGCCGAGCAGGGGCACGATGGCGACTTTCAGGCTGATGAACCAGGCAGGTTGCAGAAACGCCAGCACGGCGAAAATCAGCACCCAGTAGGCGAAGGTGTTACCGACAAAACGGCTGAGTGCGGCCAGTGCGCGCATGGGATTTCCTTGTTATTTGAGTTCGTCATCTTGACCCGGCCCCTTGCAGGAGCCGGCTTGTCGGGACGCCGCCTCGCAGCGATGAGGCCCTTGAGCCTTGTGGTGGCTGTGCGGACGCTATCGCCAGCAAGCCGGCTCCCACAGGGAATGGATGTCGTACGCCCGTTCCGTGCCCGACATGGCCCTTGTAGCTGGCTTACCAGCGATGAGGCGGACGCTATCGCCGGCAAGTCGGCTCCTGCACAGGGCCCGCGTCCGGCATCAGATGCCCTGCGGCATTTCCTCGCCACCCAGGGCGTCGAACAGTTCCGGCAGGAACTCGCCGAAGGTCAGCATCATCAGGGTGAAGCTGGCGTCCAGCTGGCCCAGGGCTTCTTCGCCACCGTCCTGTTCCGCCTGGTCCTGCAGCAGGTCTTCGAACTTCAGGCGCTTGACCACCATCTTGTCATCGAGCACGAAGGACAGCTTGTCCTGCCAGGCCAATGCCAGCTGGGTGACCATCTTGCCGGTGCTCAGGTGCAGCTGGATTTCCTCGCCGGTCAGGTCCTGGCGCTTGCAGCGGACGATGCCGCCATCTTCCTGGGTGTCGCGCAGTTCGCACTCGTCGAGGACAAAGAAGTGCTCGGCGGCTTTCAGGGTCTTGACCCAGTCGGTCATCACCGCGGTCGGCGCGGTCTTCACGGTCAGCGGACGAACCGGCAGGGTGCCGAGTACTTCACGCAGGGTCGACAGCAGGTCTTCGGCGCGTTTCGGGCTGGCCGAGTTGACCAGGATCAGGCCCTGTTTCGGCGCGATCGCGGCAAAGGTCGCCGAGCGACGGATAAAGGCACGGGGCAGGAACGCCTGGATGATTTCATCCTTGAGTTGATCGCGTTCCTTCTTGTAGACCTTGCGCATTTGCTCGGCCTCGATCTCCTCGACCTTTTCCTTCAGCGCGTCACGCACCACGCTGCCGGGCAGGATGCGCTCTTCCTTGCGCGCCGCGACCAGCAGGAAGTCGCCGCTGACGTGGACCAGCGGGGCGTCTTCACCCTTGCCGAACGGAGCGACGAAGCCATAGGTGGTCAACTCCTGGCTTGCACAGGGGCGGGCCGGTTTGGTCGCCAGTGCGGTTTCCAACGCCTCGGCATCAAAAGGCAGATCTTGGGTCAGGCGATAGATAAGCAGGTTTTTGAACCACATGGGGTGAATCTCTCCTTTATACAAAGGAGGGCATTATTCTCTTCGTGGCCCGATAGGCCAACCCTCTGCTAAGTCTTTGGAAGGCCTGAGAAAAATATTAAAGAAAGTGCTTGCCAGAGTGTGGAGTGCTCCGTAGAATGCGCGCCACACCGAAAGCGAAGGGTGATTAGCTCAGCCGGGAGAGCATCTGCCTTACAAGCAGAGGGTCGGCGGTTCGATCCCGTCATCACCCACCATTCGTCAACAGTGTTACGCGCAGCGGTAGTTCAGTCGGTTAGAATACCGGCCTGTCACGCCGGGGGTCGCGGGTTCGAGTCCCGTCCGCTGCGCCATATTCGATGTTCTGGACCACTGAACGCCAGGACATCACAGGAAGCCCGCCTAGTGCGGGCTTTTTGCTGTCTGCTGTTTGCAAAAAATCCTGGATTTAAAAAAAGATTATTTAAATCAGTGCGTTATGGATTTTTTGTGGCATAATGCGCCCACACCGAAAGCGAAGGGTGATTAGCTCAGCCGGGAGAGCATCTGCCTTACAAGCAGAGGGTCGGCGGTTCGATCCCGTCATCACCCACCATTCGATATCAGTGTTACGCGCAGCGGTAGTTCAGTCGGTTAGAATACCGGCCTGTCACGCCGGGGGTCGCGGGTTCGAGTCCCGTCCGCTGCGCCATATTCGATGTCCTGGACCACTGAACGCCAGGACATCACGGAAAGCCCGCCTTGTGCGGGCTTTTTTTCGTCCGTCTCTTCTGACGCCGTTCAGTGATTGCGGCGGTGAGGCTCACATCGCGATCGCCAGCAAGCCGGCTCCCACAAGATTTTTGTCGCACGCTAATCCAGTGTTCAGCACGGGCTATTGTGGGAGCCGGCTTGCCGGCGATGGCGCCCGCGCAGGCGCCACAAGGATAAAGGACGGCGCTATTGCTCGGCGTTGCGGCTATGCCGGTAATCGCTGACCGCGTCGTATACCGCCTTGCGCAAGCGGTTGATCCCGCCAATCGGTCGATGGGCCTCCAGGCCGTGCCAGGGGCTGAACGACTGGTTGTCACAGGCGATGTTCTGTTCCAGCGTATCGAAGTCCTGGGCCGGGATGCGCACGCTCGCCACGGTCTCGTATGGCGCATCGCTTTCCTTCCATTCGATGCTGGTGTCTTCGATCGGCATGTACTTGTTGGCGTTCTGGCGCTGGATCTGCAGGACGAAGCAGGCCGGTACGCGGTCTGTGGATAACTGCTGGACCAGGGCGCTGCGCAGGAAGTTCGGCAGGTCCTCGTTCTGCTTCGGCAATTCGTATTCCGGGCAGCTCTGTGGATCGGGCGCTACACGGAACTTGGCGTTGGCGCTGCCGAACTTGTACGGCGATACGGAGAAGTAGGTCGTCCGGGTCGGGCTTTTCGGTGCCGGCGCCAGGGTTGCCAGGGCAATGAACAGATGGCGGATCTGCCAGCCGGTGGGATTCCAGCTCGGGAAAAACGCCAGGACCTTCTTGCCATCGGCCTGGGCCCCGATGTTCTGCTGGTACTCGGCAACGTCGCTGACGAAAAAGTTCGGGTGGCTGAACATCACGAAATCCTGCTCGTGACGACCCTGTTGCCCCGCCAGCAACTGCTTGCCGGGGACATCCATCAGCTTGATCGCCATGCCGCGGGCATCGCGGATACTGTCGAACTGCGGGTAGGCGTTGCCATTGGACAGGCGGATCAAGGCCTGCCAGGTCTTGCCCGGCTCGGCGAACACACCCTGGCGCAGATCGCCGCCCAGGCCATCGAGTACCCGGACTTCGGCCTTCACGCAGCCGTGGGCCTTGGCATGGGCGTCACGCAGAAAGCGCGTGCCCTCGCGGTGCTGGTCGACGATGCGCACGGCGGTCTGGATGATGTCCTGGGTCATGGCCGACTCACCGGGCGGCACCTGTTCCTCCGCCGAGACCGGCCCGCTGTGGCGCCAGGCATACCAGCCGGTCGACAACCCCCAGCCGAGCAGGCCGAGGCCGATCAGGACCAGCAGGCTCTTGCCGAGAAAGGCGCCGAGGCGCAGCCAGAGTCGCTTCAACATGGGGTCATCCTTTTGACGTGATCGTGGGATTGCAGGCTCATGGCAGTTGCTGCTCCAGCGGTCCGCCCAACACTTTCAGGTATTCGAGCAGGGCCCAGCGCTCTTCCGGTTGCAGCAGGCGGCCGATGACCCCGTTGCCACGCTTGCCGGCACGGAATTCGTGGCCGCTGTTGTGGTTGCCACTGATCCGGGTATCGAACAGGAAGCCGTTCTCGAAGGCTTTCTGGCGATAGCCCAGGTGGCGCGGATCGTATTCGAAGGTGCCTCTGTAGAAGGTGGTGGCGCGCTCGTCCTGGGGGGACAGCAGCTGATACAGGCTGGGTACCGAGCCGTTGTGCAGATAAGGCGGCGTGGCCCAGACCCCGGCCAGGGGGCGTGCCTTGTAGGCGCGCTGTTCGAGGACGCCGATGGGCAGGCCGAAACCGTCCAGTTGCGCGCGCTCGGCGGGGGTGACCTTGGCGTCGCGGTAGGCGCGTTCTTCGACGAAGGCGGTGACATAGGCCAGGCCCTTGGCGACCGACAGTTGCGTCATGTCCAGCGGCTGGTCCGGCTTGGGGTGCAGTTCCACCGGCAGTCTTGCCAGCTCCGCCGGGTCCCACTGCAAGGCGCTGAGGTCGTAGCGCTGGTCGGCGATATTGCTGGCGGTGTTGGGATCGGTACCGATCGCCGCGAGCGGAATCGCTTTCAGGTGCTGCACCGGCCGGCCGTTTTCCTCGTTGGTCGCCGGCACGTGGCAGCCGGCGCAGTTCTCGGCGAACAGCGCGCGACCCTGGGCGGCACGGGCCAGGTCGACCTTGCCGAACAGGTCCTCGGGCCAGGTCGGCGGCTTCAGGCGTTGCAGGGTTTCCTCGATCTTGTGCAGGTCGCGCACCCGCACGCTGGAGGGGTAGCGAGCGTCGCCCTGCAGCGGCTGGCCGTTGTCATCGAAGAAGTTCAGGGTGGCGCCGACGCCCAGGGCCTCGCCGATATTGCGCGCCATGGGTTGCTGGGCCGATGCGGTCCACTGGACCCAGTCGAAGGTCCAGATATCCCACAGTTGCGGGTAGTCCACGGGGGCATTGGCGACCCGGTAGTTCTTCTCGGAGATGGCATCGCCGAAGCTGGCGTTGGCGATCCGGCCGAAGGCATCCGTGCGGCCGGGGCCTTCCAGGGTCGGATACAGGCCGCGATGGGTATCGTTCCAGGCGACGTGGAGGAAGGTGTCCAGGGACTGTTTGACGGCGGCGCGCAGCTCGTCGTGGCGGGCTTCGTATTCGTCACCGAGGACCTGCCGGGCGAAACGCTTGAACTTCCAGGGGTTGTAATAGGTGGCGGCGAGGCTGGCGACCAGCGCCTGGCCAAAGCTGCCACCGCGTACCGTCGGCACGCTCGAGGGCAGCACATGCTGGGCCGAGCCGCCGTCGATCCGTAGGGCCTGTCCTTTATAGCGCAGTTCGCCGGTATGGCAGGCGGCGCAGGTGATATCCAGGTAGCGGGCGTCGCTGCCGGGGTTCTGGTGACGGGTGAAGCCTACTGGCAGGTTGCCGGGATTGTCCGGCGAGGCCTGTTGCCCGGGGTCCACCAGGAAACCGAAACGCGCCAGGTATTCCGGGGCCGCGAAGCGTTGCTCGGAGAAAGGCAGTTCCAGGGCGGTGAACCATTCATACCGCAGGCCTTTCACCTGGGTGCCCTGGGGGGTGTAGTAGAAGGTCTGGCGGTCGGCGGGGCTCCACTGCTCCAGGTAGCGGACCTGTTCCGCCGGCACGTATGTCGGCAATTTCGGATTGGCGATGTAGTACAGAATCACCGCGAGGCCTAGGCCAAGCAGGAGTATCAGAGCCAGTAACACACGGTAAAATATGCGCAAGATAACGATCCTTGTCGAGTTGTCATGCTCTTATGCCTGAGCCGTTGTCAGGCAGCAAGTGGCCGTGATGGCCGTCTATGCTGGCCCCCTGTCGGGGGATGGTGTCGGACCGGTACGTAAACTGAACGTCAGGGCTTTGTAAAATGCCCGAAATGACTGAACTTATTGGCGCTTTACCCCTCTCATCCCCGTAGCCATTGGTCGTGGCCGCCTGATAAGCTCGCGGCTTTACTCGATTGCCCTTTAGGCGCATGAACAAGGAAATAGCATGAAACAGCATCGGTTGGCGGCGGCGGTTGCCCTGGTAAGCCTGGTACTTGCGGGCTGCGACTCGCATTCCAGCGTAGAGCTGAAAACCCCGGCGCAAAAAGCTTCCTATGGTATCGGCCTGAACATGGGCAAGAGCCTGGCTCAGGAAGGCATGGATGATCTGGATTCCAAGGCTGTTGCCCAGGGCATCGAAGATGCCATCGGCAAGAAAGAGCAGAAGCTGAAAGACGACGAACTGGTCGAAGCCTTTGCCGCCCTGCAGAAACGTGCCGAAGAGCGCATGGCCAAGCTGAGCGAAGAGTCGGCAGCCGCCGGCAAGAAATTCCTCGAGGAAAACGGCAAGAAGCCTGGTGTTGTGACCACCGCTTCCGGCCTGCAGTATGAAGTCGTCAAGAAAGCCGACGGTCCTCAGCCCAAGCCTACCGACGTAGTGACTGTTCACTACACCGGCAAGCTGACCAACGGCACCACCTTCGACAGCTCCGTGGATCGCGGCAGCCCGATCGACCTGCCGGTGAGCGGCGTGATTCCGGGTTGGGTCGAAGGCCTGCAACTGATGCACGTTGGCGAGAAGTACAAGCTGTACATCCCGGCAGACCTGGCTTACGGCGCACAGAGCCCGAGCCCGGCGATCCCGGCCAACTCGGTGCTGGTGTTCGATCTGGAGCTGTTGGCGATCAAGGATCCGGCCAAGGCTGACGAAGCCGCCAAGTAATCTGGTCGTGCTTGTGACAACGCCCCGTCTGACGGGGCGTTGTCGTTTCTGCGTCTTGATAAGCTGTAAGAAATCGAACGCAGACTGGTCAGCGTAGTCTTAACATTGAGCTAATCGACCTAGTCGTAGACTGGCGTCAAGTCAATGAAATTATGGGTTTTTTTTAGTGAGTAAAAAACGCCCGATCTGAGCCGGGGCCTTGTATGACGGGGCTCTCAGCTGTAAAAAGTGGCTCTGTTCACAAGGTTATCCACAATTTGTGTGGATAACCTTGTGCGTCTGCCTGCTGGAGTGATGATGAAAGCACCCTGGAATTTCGCGCGCTTCCTGCCATTGGCCCAACGCTTGCTGGTTCGTGGTCGTTTGCCGACGCTGTTGTTCGCGGTGGCGAGCAAGAGTGCCCGGCAAGGTGGACGGTTGGGCAAGCTCAAGGAAGACCTGAAACTGCTGCAGGTGCTGTGCCTGGCGTACTGGCGGGGCGAGTACCGGGAGATCAGCTACAAGTCGATGATCATCGTGGTGGCGGGCCTGATGTATTTCCTCAGCCCGATCGACGCGATTCCGGACTTCATCCCGGTATTCGGCATGCTCGACGATATCGCGGTGCTGGCCTGGGTGATGAACACCCTGGACCAGGAGTTGAATGCCTTCAGGGCCTGGCGCGAGCGTCAGGTACCCGCGCAACTGCAGGTCGTCGAGCGCCTGCCGGACACGCCGGAGCAGTTGCAGCTCGAGCACGACGAAAAAAATTGATCCAAATCCTGTTGTACGAAGAACAAGCACACTAGCGACCTTGGCGGCTGTTAATATTAAGCTACAGGGAAAGCGCTGACTCGCTATGTGTAATCGTCCTACGGGGTGTGGTAATGGATCTTCAAATAATTACACGTGACGGCGAACCGGAGTATGCGGTTCTCCCCTGGGCTCAGTACCAGGCCTTGCTTGAAGCTGCCGGTTTGCGCAGCCAACAACCCTCTCCCAAACCCTCCGATACGCCTGTCGCGGCGGACCCGGCATTGCCGGCGTTCGATCAGTTGCGCAGCCTGCGCGAAGCCAAGGGGCTGGCCATTGAAAGCCTGGCCCGGACCGTCGGCATCAGCCCGTCGTACCTGGGCCTGATCGAAAGCGGTGAGCGCCAGCCGGATGCCGCGATTCGCCGCAGCCTCGCCTGGGAACTGGGTGTGGCCGGCTGGAGGGACGCATCGTGAGCGTGCGGATCAGTCGCCAGCATTGGGATGGTTTGCTCGGTGAACTCGATCAGGCCCGCCGCCAGCGCCATTTGCTGACCTATCGCGCGCTGCTCGAGCGCCTGCAGTTGCCGAGCCCGGCGATGCAGACCCTGACGGCGGCCCTGGAGCACCTGGCGGCCCTCGATGCCAAGGCCGAACAGCCGCTGCGCAGTTCACTGGTGATCAGCCAGGGCGCCAGTCGCCTGCCGCGTACCGGCTTCTTCGAGTGTGTCGAGCGCCTGGGGCGTTTCTCCGGCCCGTCCGATGGCGTGGCGGCGGCGTCCTGGCATGCTTCGGAAGTGGTGCGGGTGTTCGAGTACGATTATCCCGAGTCCGCGGAGGCCTGAGGCGGGTCACACCGGCCGCTAGGGGCGGGCCCAGGCCGGCGTGGCGTTGTCGGCGGGTGGCTCATCGGTCGGCAGGCTGCTCTGCGATGCCGCGGTGACCAGTTCCCGGCTATCGATCACATGGATGCTGTAGCCAGGGACGTTCTTGGCGTGGTGCTTGGCCTGGGAGGCGAGCTCCGCCAACTGGCTGGCATCCAGCAGGCCGCATGACTGCGGTTGCAGGTGCACCACCCCTATCGACAGCGACAGCAGCGGAAACTCCTGGCGCTGGCCCTGGCGGTTCGAGGCGATGAAGCAGCCCGCCTCCAGGTGCTCGGCGCGGTAGAAACGCCGGCACTGGTGCTGGAAGTCTTCCAGCAACTGATTCAGGCGCTTGCGCCAGTCCTCCGAGCCCAGCACCAGCAGGAAGTCGTCGCCGCCGATATGGCCGACGAAATCCCGGCTCGGATCGACACGATCGTTCAGGCATTGCGCCAGGCACAGCAACACCTCGTCGCCCCGGCCGTAGCCGTAGATATCGTTGAAGGGCTTGAAACTGTCGATATCCACGTAGCAGATGAGCGACTCGCGCTGTTGCTGCAACAGGCGCGTCAGGCACTGCTGGATCGGCACGTTGCCGGGCAGCAGGGTCAGCGGGTTGGCGTAGCGGGCCTGCTGGATCTTCAGTTCGGTGATCAGTTTGAGTACGTCGATCACCCGTCCCAGGCCCAGGTAGCAGCCATTGAGGGTGATGATGAAGTCTTCCTCTATGCGTTGCCGGGCGCGGCTGGTCAGCAGCCGGCTGACCTGCTGCAGCGACTGGCTCAACTCCACCGCGAGGAAGTCATCGCTCATCAGCCGGCTGATGGGCTTGCGGGCGAACAGGTCGGTGGCGAATGGCTTGAGCAGGGCATCCGACAGCGAGTGCCGGTGGACGATGCCACAGGGCCGTTCCTGCTCGTCCAGCACCGCCAGGGAGTTGAGGTTGGCCTGGCGGCGGAAAGCTTCCAGCACGGTTGCCGTGGGGGTGCCCTGGGTCACTGCCGGCTGTTCGATCAGCAGTGCGCTGAGGTCACTGGCTTCCTCGCTCAGGGCAATCGAGGTGTTTTCCAGTTTCGGCAGCAGGCTGCGGGCGTCCTGCGGTGGCTGTTCCTGGGGCCGGCAGAGCAGGTAGCCCTGGACCAGATCGACCCCCATCTCGGTGAGCACTGCCAGTTCTTCCGGCAATTCGATACCTTCGGCGATCACTTGGGCCCGCGAAGCCTTGGCGATCTGCAGGATGGAGCCGACGAATTCGCGCTTGAGGCCGTCCTGGTGGATGCCGTCGATAAAGTGCCGGTCGATCTTCACGTAGTCCGGGCGCAGCTCCGACCACAGGCGCAGGCTGGAATAACCGGCGCCCAGGTCATCCAGGGCGATCGAGAAGCCCATGGCGCGGTAGTGGTGCAGCGCGTTCTGCAGCAACTGGAAGTCGTCGGTCGGGGTTTGTTCGGTGAGTTCGATGACCACGTTGCTGGGGTCGATGCCGAAGTCCTGGAGCAGCGTAAGGGTCCGGCCCGGTTGGTGGGTCGGCTCCAGCAGGGATTCTGGGGAAACGTTGAGGAACAGCTTGCCCGGCAGTTTCTGCTCGCTGAAGCGGCGGCAGGCGCTGAGCCGGCAGGCCATTTCCAGTTCGCTCAGGCGTCCGGCCTGGCGGGCCACGGCGAACAGGCTGATCGGCGAGTGCAGGGGGCTGTTGGAGGGCCCGCGACTGAGGGCTTCATAACCGACGATACGCCTCTCGGAGAGCGAAATGATCGGCTGGAACAGACTGTGCAGACCACTCTGAGCCAGGATTGAACTCAAGGCCTTCAGCTGTTCGGTCATGGTCATGGCAGTCTCTGATAATAAAAAAGGACCGGAAGAGACTCTTGATCCAAGAGCCGCATCCAGTCCTTATTTCACGACAGAATGATGACTGTTTGATGACGCTCCGAAGAGCGATCACATTAAATTGCCATTATCTATCAGTGCTTGGCCACCGCGGTATTCAGGCGCAGGTAATCCAGGAGGATCCGCCCGGTTTCGCTCAGGTAGGCGTCGTCTTCCGGCTTGGTTTTTTTGTCTGGATCAGGCGGCAGGGCGTCTTCGTCCTCTTTCTTCAGTTCCTTGAGAGCGTCTTCGCCCTTGGCCTTGCGGCGGGCGTTTTCCATGGCCAGTTGCTTGGCATCGATATCGGCGCGCTGGGCGCGACGGTCGGCCTCGTTCAGGCTCACGGTCTTTTCCTTCATCAGCTTCTCGGCCAGGGCCAGCTTGTCGCGAATGAAGATGAACTCGGCATCCTTCGACGCGCGGGCATCGTGGTCAGACTTGAGCTGCGCCAGGAACGGCTTGAACGGATCCACCGCCGGCTTGATCGACGGGCGAATGGTGTCCCATGGCATGGCTTCCGGCAGTGCGCTCTCGCCGATTTCCTTGGTGTCGATGATCGACGGGAAATCCACGTCGGGCAGCACGCCCTGGTGCTGGGTGCTCTGTCCGGAAACCCGGTAGAACTTGGCCAGGGTCAGCTTCAGCTCACCATGGTTCAGCGGCTGGATGGTCTGCACGGTGCCTTTGCCGAAGGTCTGGCCGCCGATGATCAGCGCCCGGTGATAGTCCTGCATGGCGCCGGCGAAAATCTCCGAGGCCGAGGCGGACAGGCGGTTGACCAGCAACGCCATCGGGCCCTTGTAGAAGGCGCCGGGGTTTTCGTCTTCGAGCACATCGACCTTGCCGTCGGCGTTACGCACCAGTACGGTCGGGCCCTTGTCGATAAACAGGCTGGTGAGCTCGGTGGCTTCCTGCAGGGAACCGCCGCCGTTGTTGCGCAGGTCGATGACCACGCCGTCGACGCCTTCCTTCTGCAATTCGCCCAGCAGCTTCTTGACGTCGCGGGTGGTGCTCTTGTAGTCCGGATCGCCGGCACGGAAGGCCTTGAAGTCCAGGTAGAACGCCGGGATGTCGATGACGCCGAGCTTGTAGTCCTTGCCATCCTGCTTGAGGTGCAGGATCGACTTGTTCGCGGCCTGGTCTTCCAGCTTCACCGATTCACGGGTGATGGAGACGATCTTGCTGGTCTGGTCGTTCGGCGCGTTGCTCGCCGGAATCACTTCCAGGCGGACCACGGAGCCTTTCGGGCCACGGATCAGCTTGACCACTTCGTCCAGGCGCCAGCCGACCACGTCGACCATTTCCTTGTCGCCCTGGGCGACACCGATGATCTTGTCGGCCGGGGCGACCTGTTTGGTCTTGTCCGCCGGGCCCGACGGCACCAGGCGCACGACCTTGACCTGGTCGTTGTCGCTTTGCAGCACGGCGCCGATCCCCTCGAGGGACAGGCTCATGTTGATGTCGAAGTTTTCCGCGCTATCCGGTGACAGATAGTTGGTGTGCGGGTCGTAGGACATCGCAAAGGTATTGATGTAGGCCTGGAAGATATCTTCGGCCCGGGTCTGGTCCAGGCGCGCCAGCTGGTTCTTGTAGCGCTTGACCAGCAGTTCCTGGATCGCCTTGGGATCCTTGCCGGCGATCTTCAGGCGCAGCACTTCGTCCTTGACGCGCTTGCGCCACAGGTCGTCGAGCTCGGCGGTGCTCTTGAGCCATGGAGCGTCCTTGCGATCGATCAGCAAGGTCTCCTTGGTGGTGAAGTCCATCTTGTCCACGCCCTTGTTCAACTCGGCGAGGGCGAAGTCCAGGCGGGCCTTGACCCGGTCCAGGTAGCGCTTGTAGATGGTGAAGCCGGCATTCAGGTCGCCGCTCTTGAGGAAGTCGTCAAACTGGGTTTTCCATTTGTCGAATTCGCTGATGTCGCTGGCGAGGAAGTAGCTGCGCGACGGATCGAGCAACTTGAGGTAACTGTCGTAGATGATCACCGAGCGCGCGTCGTCGAGCGGCGGCTTGCTGTAGTGATGACGCTTGAGCAACTCGACGACGTTCAGGCTGGCAATCACCTCGTCACGGTCGGGCTGAAGGTTGTCCCAGCTATTGGCTGCGAACGTATTGGCCGAGAACGTGGAAACGCCAAGGCCAATGAAAAGGGCAAGAGCGGTGCTGGGGAACAAATGCTTCATGCTGAGTCGACGCGGGGACAATTGATCACGCATATTAGGCCGTCTTTAAAGTCGCCGGTTCCGCGGGACTGCGTACCAAAACTGCATTGGCAGGTTTTCGTACGACCCTCGGACCGGTCGCATAATGCAAAAAGCCCGGTGCTACAGCTCCGGGCTCAGTCCAGACTCACTATGGAGGCACTGTGAAAGCATTGCAAGGCGTTGAAGGTCAAGTGGAGTGGGTTGAAGAGCCAAGTCCGGCCTGTGATGTCGGACAGGTACGGATTCGCGTGGCGGCTGCGGGACTCAATCGCGCCGATCTGTTGCAGAAGGCCGGGCTCTATCCGCCACCGCCGGGGGCCAGCGAGGTGCTGGGCCTGGAGTGCTCCGGGGTGATCAGTGAAGTGGGCCCGGGATCCGCCTGGCAGGTCGGCGACCGTGTCTGTGCGCTGCTGGCCGGCGGCGGCATGGCCGAGGAAGTGGTGGTCGACGGGCGCCATGTGCTGCCGGTGCCGGAGGGCCTGAGCCTGGTCGAGGCGGCCGCGTTGCCTGAGGTCTACGCCACCGCGTGGCTGAATCTGTTCCAGCTGGCCGGACTCAAGCCGGGTGAAAAAGTGCTGTTGCATGCCGGTGCCAGTGGCGTCGGTTCGGCCGCCATCCAGCTGTGCAAGGCGTTCGGCAATCCTTGCTGGGTAAGCGTCGGTTCGGCGGATCGGCTGGCCTATTGCGAGGCGCTGGGCGCCCAGGGCGGGGCGATCCGCAGCGATGATATCGAAGGGTTGAGCGACTTCGCGCCCTTTGATGTGATCCTCGATCCGGTGGGGGCGAACTACGCCGAGCTGAACGTGAAACTTTTGTCAGCTGACGGGCGGTGGCTGCTGATCGGCCTGATGGGCGGGCGGGAAACCCGGCTGGACCTGGCGAAGATCCTGGCCAAGCGCATCCAGTTGCTGGGGTCGACCTTGCGCAGTCGCGACGCGCAATTCAAGGCGGATCTGCTCAGTGACCTGCATCAGCACGTCTGGCCGCTGTTCGCCGAGAAACGCCTCAGTCCGCAGTTGGCCAAGGTGTTCCCGATCCGCGATGCCGAAGTGGCGTTCACCGAGCTGGCCGGCAACCAGGTGGCGGGCAAGCTGGTGCTGGTAATCGACGAAACGCTGGCGTGAATGCAGGGGCGGCGCCTGTGTGGGAGTGGGCTTGCCTGTGAGGTCTTTGGCGGTCTCACGGGCCTCTTCGCGGGCAAGCCCGCTCCCACAGAAGCCCGATCCCACGGAAGCCGGTTCCTACAGAAGCCGGCTCCCACATAAACCGGCTCCGATAAGGGCCGGCTATTTCCAGTGATGGACAGGCCAGCCGGCCTTTTCCGCCTGCTCGCGCAGCACCGGGTCCGGGTTGACCGCGTGGGGATGGTCGACCTTCAGCAGCAACGGCAAGTCGTTGCGTGAGTCGGAATAGAAGCTCGCGTCCTCGAGGTTTTCCTCTTCGGCATCCAGCCATTCCAGCAGACGGGTGATCTTGCCTTCGCGGTAGGTCAGGGTGCCGACGGTATGCCCGCTGTAGACGCCGTGCATGACCTCCAGCTCGATGCCCAGCACTTCGTCGATGCCCAGGCGTTCGGCAATCGGTTTCACCAGGTGGGTGCCGGAGGCGGAAATCACCAGGATCCGGTCACCCGCCGCCCGATGGGCGGCAATCGCCTTGCAGGCATCGCTGTAGATCAGCGGCTCGATCACATCCTCGACCCAGGGTTCGACCAGGTGCTCGACCTCTTCCGGGGTGCGTCCGGCCATGGGCTCCAGGCTGAACAGCATGAAGTCTTCCATGGCCAGCTCGCCCTTGCTGTAGGCGGCCATCAGTTCGTTGTTGCGGCGCATGAACGACTCCGGGTCGACCCAGCCCAGGCGACCCATCTGCTCGCTCCAGAGCGTCGCGCAGTCACCGTGGATCAGGGTTTCATCCAGATCAAAAATTGCCAGGGCCATCAGCGGGATTCTCTCGTCAAGGGAACACTCTTCAAACGCGTCAAAGACATCAGGCTACCTCACACAGGGCTGTCGGATCGATGGACAACGCCAGGCGCCGACCATCGGGGTGCAGATCGGCGGCCGAACGGTTGAGCACATCCACCACCAGTTCCACGCCCCGCGCCTCGACCCGATAGCGGATGACGTTGCCCAGCAGGCTGTGGCTGCGGATCAGCGCATCCAGCTCGCCGTCGGTACTCAGTTCGATGGCTTCCGGGCGGATGGCGATACGACCGTTGATCGGACGCTGCAGCAGGCGGCTGGCGGCGTCGGCCTCGAGCAGGTTGTAGTTGCCGATAAAACCGGCGGCAAACACATCCACCGGGGCGGTGTAGAGCGATTCGGCGTCGCCGCTCTGGACGATCTTGCCCTGGTTCATCAGGAAGATCCGGTCACTCATGGTCAGGGCTTCTTCCTGATCATGGGTGACGAAGATGGTGGTCAGGCCCAGCTCGCGCTGGATTGCCCGGATCTGTTCGCGCAAGTGCTTGCGAATCCGCGCATCGAGGGCCGACAGCGGCTCGTCGAGCAGCAGCAGGCGCGGGCGGGTGACCAGCGAACGGGCCAGGGCCACGCGCTGGCATTGGCCGCCGGACAGCTGGTGCGGGTAGCGCGCGGCGAAGTCGTGCAGTTCCACCAGCTTGAGGGCTTCCATCACGCGCTTGTGGCTGTCGTCGGCATTGACCTTCTGCATTTTCAGGCCGAAGGCTACGTTCTGTTCCACGGTCATGTTGGGGAACAGCGCGTAGCTCTGGAACACCATGCCGATCGCACGCTTCTGCGGGCTGAGGGGCACGATGTCCTGGCCGTCGAGGAGGATCTTGCCGCTGTCCACCGGGGTCAGGCCGGCGATGCAGCGCAGCAGCGTGGACTTGCCGCAACCGGACGGGCCGAGCAGGGTGACGAACTCGCCCTTGGCGATTTCGCAGTTGATGTCGCTGAACACCGTGGTGCCGGCGTAGGTTTTTTTCAGGCTCTGGACACTGATGAAGCTCATTGGCTTTTGTCCTTCTCTTTTGGTGAAGAGCTCAGGCGATTGGCGACCCAGGTGAGTACCAAAACAAAGAGGAAGTAGGAGATCACCAGGGCGCTGGTGAAGTGACCGCTGCTGTTGCGCATGTTGTTCAGGTACACCTGCAGGGTTTCATAGCGGGTGCCCACCAGGATGTTGGCGAACACGAACTCGCCGAACAGGAAGGAGAACGACAGCAGCAACGCGACCATCAGGCCCTTGCGCAGGTTGGGCAGGACCACCAGGAACGCCGCCTGCCAGGTGCTGGCGCCGAGCAGGTGGGCGGCGTCCATCAGGTCGCGCAGGTTGATCGCCTGCAGGTTGTTGGTGATGGCCCGGTACATGAAAGGCAAGGCCACGGTGAAGTAGCAGCCGATCAGGATCCACGGCGTACCGACCATGGCGAACGGCCCGGAGCCGTACAGTTGCAACAGTCCCACCGAGGACACCACCGGCGGCACCGCGAAGGGCAGCAGGATCAGGATGTTCATCAGCGCGTCGAGCCGCGGGAAGTGGTAGTGCACCACGAACAGCAGCGGCAGGATCAGCACCACCGACAACACCAGCGAGCCGACGCAGACGATCAGCGACTGGCCGAAGGCATTGAGGAAGCGTGGGTCGCTCCACAGTTGCAGGTACCACTTGAAGGTGAAACCGCTGGGCAGGACGGTCGCCGACCAACTGCTGGCAATCGAATAGACCAGGGTGCCGGCCAGGGGCAGCAACAGGATCAGGAACAACAGGTAGACCACCAGGCGGTGGTACAGGGCGGCGGAGCCGGGTTCAGCGCGCGACATGGTAGCTCCTCTTCAACAGCCACTGGTGGATCACGGTCACGAAGGTCATCAGGCCCACCAGCACTACGGCCAGGGCACTGGCCATGTTCGGGTCGAGGCTGATGTCGCCGGAGACCATGGCGGCGATACGGATCGGCAACACGTTGAAGTTGCCGGTGGTCAGGGCATAGACCGTGGCGTAGGCGCCGAGGGCGTTGGCCAGCAGGATCACGAAGGTCCCCAGCAGCGCCGGGGTCAGCACCGGCAGGCCGATATGGCGCCAGAACTGCCAGCCTTCGGCACCGAGCAGCGCGGCGGACTCGCGCCAGTCTTCGCGCAGGGCGTCGAAGGCCGGGTAGAGCAGCAGCACGCCCAGGGGAATCTGGAAGTAGGTGTAGAGGATGATCAGGCCGGTCTTCGAGTACAGGTTGAAGTCCTGGATGATCCCCGCCTGCTTCAGCATGATGGTGATGGTGCCGTTGAAGCCCAGCAGGATGATGAACGCGAAGGCCAGGGGCACGCCGGCGAAGTTGCTGGTCATGTTGGCGAAGGCATTGACGAAATCCCGCAGGCGCGAGTCGACCCGGCGTAGCGAGTAGGCACCGAGCACCGCGATGATCATGCCGAACACGCTCGACCAGAAGCTGATCTCCAGGCTGTACTGGATCGCCTGCAGGTAGAACTTCGAACTGAAGATCTTGCTGAAGTTGGCCAGGCCCCAGCCATCGTCTTCCGATTGCAGGCTGTTGATCAGCACCCACACCAGCGGCGCGATCTCGAACACGATGAAGAACAGGGCAAAGGGCACCAGGCAGAGCACGGCGAGCCATTTGCCACGGGTGAGTGAATTCACTTCAGCAGCTCCCGGCATACAGGTTTGTCATGGGGGACGCCCAGCAGCTCGCAGATCGTGCCGCACAGTTGCGTCTGTTGGGGCGTGGCGTCGGGATCGAAACTGAAGGCATCGCCGAGGACGAACAGCGGCACTTCCCGTTCCTCGGCCAGCAGGCCGTTGTGCGAGCGGTCGTTGTTCATGCCGTGGTCGGCGGTCACCAGTACCTGGTAGCCGGCGTCGAGCCAGCCTTGCAGGTAGTCGGCCAGGATAATGTCGGCTGCACGCGCGCTGTTGCGGTATTGCGCGGTATCGAGGCCATGCTTGTGGCCGGCGTCGTCGATATTCATCGGGTGCACCAGCAGGAAGTTCGGCGCGTGTTGCAGGCGCAGGCTTTCGGCATCGGCGAACAGATGGGAGTCGGGGTAGTGATCGACCCAATAGAAATGCCCGTGCTGGATCGGCAGGCTTTCATCGCGGGTATGACGGTCACGGGCCGCGACGAAGGGCGAGCGGTTGTACAGTTCGCTGACCCAGTGATAGGCCGCCGCGGCGGTGCTCAGACCGGCGTCGCGGGCGTAATGGAACACGCTGCGCTGGTTGGACAGGCGCGAGACGTGGTTGTGCACGATGCCGCTCCGGATCGGGGCCACACCGGTGAGAATGCATTCGTAGAGCGGTCTTGAGAGCGAGGGCAACTCGCATTCCAGTTTGTACAGCGCCGCGCGTCCTGCGCCTGCGTAAGCCTGGAGATGGCCCATGGCATGCCGGGCGACCTCGTAGTTCAGGCCATCGAGCACGACCAGGATGACGTTGTGCTGCATAAGCCGGGCCTCCATGTTGGGGAACGAACAGAATCTGATGTGGGAGCCGGCCTGCCGGCGACGAGGGCCTTGAGACTAATATTGTTCTCTCGGTCCTTATCGCCGGCAAGCCGGCTCCTGCAATGATCGCGTTGACCCGGGGACGAGCCCCGGGCCAAGGCTGTCGGGTTATTGCATGTTGATGATGACTTCTTCGTTCCACTTCTGCGGCAGCGCCTTGGAAGTCTTCTCCCAGGCATCGGCGTCTTTGATCGGCGTGACTTTCTTGTACTGCTCGTTAGGCAGCAGCTTGGCTTTCACGTCTGCCGGCAGGGTCAGGTGCTCGGCACGGATCGGACGGGCATTGCCGCGCGCCAGGTTGATCTGGCCCGCATCGCTGAAGATGTATTCGCGGGTCAGCTTGGCGGCGTTCGGGTGCTTGGCGTACTTGTTGATGATGGTGGTGTAGCCGGAAATCACCGAACCGTCCGATGGGATCAGCACGACGTAGTCATCCGGGTTGGCCATCTTGGCCTTGTAGCTCAGGCCGTTGAAGTCCCAGACCACGCCGACTTCGACTTCGCCTTTTTCCATGGTGGCGATGGTCGGGTTGGCGAGCGACAGGCGACCCTGCTTGGCGATATCGGCAAACATCAGCAGGGCCGGTTGCAGGTTCTTCTCGTCGCCACCGTTGGCCAGGGCAGCGGCCAGTACGCCGTTGGCGGCCTGGGCGGCGGTGCTCACGTCACCGATGGAAACCTTGTACTTGCCGGTCTTGAGGTCAGCCCAGCTTTTCGGTGCTTCGGAACCGTGCAGCAGCTTCTTGTTGACGATGAAGGCGATGGTACCTGTGTAGGCCAGTGCCCAGTTGCCGTCCTTGTCCTTGGCCCAATCCGGGACCTGGGCCCAGGTGCTTGGCTTGTACGGCTGGGCGACGCCCTTTTTCACCGCGATCGGACCGAAGGCCGCGCCGACGTCGCCGATATCGGCGCTGGCGTTGTCTTTCTCCGCATCGAACTTGGCGATTTCCTGGGCCGAGCTCATGTCGGTGTCGATGTGCTTGAGGCCGTACTTGTCGCTCAGGTCTTTCCAGGTGCCAGCCCAGTTCGCCCAGTCATCGGGCATGCCGACGCTGTTCACGGCGCCTTCTTTCTTGGCGGCGTTTTCAAGTGTTTGCAAATCGGTGTCAGCGGCCATGGCGGAGGTGCACAGGGCAATGGTCGAGCCTAACAGTGATGCCAGGAAAAGCTGTTTCATCCGAAGCTCCTTTGGGCGTTTTCAACGCAGAGATTTTTTATCAACAGTTTCTATGACGGTTTTTATAACGTGGTGCAGTGCATCGTTTGGTCTAGGTCAGCAATACCTGAGCCAATTTAAGCCAGCAGGATGACACTTTGATGTCGGCATCAGTCCTGCAAGGTTTTTTGCCCGTAGTGCTCATGACCGTCGAATTAAGCGTAGACCATTTGTAACTAGCTGATATTTATGCGAATTGATGTTCTGGAACGGCCGTCCACGTGCACCGTTTCGTCGCTTTGTCACATATCAGTCATATGCATTGCCTAGGCTGAGCGCTACAACTGGGGACCGCGATCCTGTGCGGTTCTGCCCTCAAACAGTGCTGGACTAGTCCAGATAGGTAACGTTGATGCGCGAAGAGGCACCAAAAGCGGTGACAGCCATCGGTCAGGCGCTCCATGAGCAGATCGAACACGGGCTGTTGCCACCGGGAAGCAAGCTGCCGGCCGAGCGCAAGCTCAGCGAGCTGTTCAGCACCACCCGGATCACCGTGCGCGAGGCCTTGCTGCAACTGGAGGCCCAGGGGCTGATCTATCGGGAGGAGCGTCGCGGCTGGTTCATCTCGCCGCCACGGCTGGCCTACAACCTTATGCAGCGTAGCCACTTTCACGCGATGGTCAGTGCCCAGGGGCGGGTGCCGTCCACCCAGGTGATTTGCGCGCGCCTGCAACCGGCTTCGGCGGCGGTGTGTGACTGGTTGCAGTTGCCGGCCTTGTCCAGCGTGATCCAGATCTGCCGGGCGCGGCGGATCGATGAGCGGCTGGTGCTGTATGTCGAGCACTACCTCAACCCGCAGTACTTCCCGGGCATCCTGGAGTTCGACCTGAACCAGTCGATAACCGAGCTGTATGCCCGCCACTACGACCTGCATTACGGGCGGGTGCGCTTCGAAATCGTGCCGACCTCATTGCAGGTCGAGGCGGCCGCCGCGTTGCGGGTATCGGTGGGCAGTCCGGGCCTGCGGATTGCCCGGGTCAACTACGACCAGCATGAACGGCTGATCGACTGTGACCTGGAGTTCTGGCGGCATGATGCGATTCATGTCGGCGTGGATGTGGTTTAGCGGTCACTCCTGGATTGGCAGGCGACGCGGATTTTGTGGGAGCCGGCTTGCTGGCGATAGCGGCTTTCCAGGCGGCAGCGATGTGGCCATCAGATGGCATCGCCAGCAAGCCGGCTCCTACAATTCAGTGGTGTGTTCAAGATTTTGGCGTGGATTCCGTTTCCGGACCGCCGCCGGCGGTGACCACCTGCACGCTCAGGCGCGGGGTCGCCAGGTCCAGCCCGGCCTCGTCCATGGTGCGTTTCAACGACAGGTTGAACGCCCGTGAGACTTCCCACTGCTTGATCGGCGCGGTCTTGAACCGGGCGCGCAGGATCGCGCTGCCCGACTCGAAGCTCTCGACGCCCTGGATCTCCAGCGGCGACCAGATATTGCGCCGCTGCAGCGGGTCGGTGCGCATCTTCTGGCCGACATCGCGCATCAGCTTGATCGCATCGTCAATCGGCATGTTGTAGGGGATCGCCACCCGGAAGATCGCATAGCCGAACTCCCGCGAGTAGTTCTTGATGCTCTTGATCTCGCTGAACGGGATGGTATGCACGATGCCGTCGATGTCCCGCAGCCGCACGGTGCGGATGGTCAGGCCTTCGACGGTGCCGAGGTGGCCGCCGACATCCACGTAGTCGTCGATGGCCAGGGAGTCCTCGATGATGATGAACAACCCGGTGATCAGGTCCGCCACCAGTGACTGCGCACCAAAACCGATCGCCAGGCCGATCACGCCGGCACCGGCCAGCAGCGGCGTGACGTTCATGCCCATGTTCGCCAGGGCGACGATCAACGCGATGATGAAGATCGCCACGAACAGCACGTTGCGGATCAGCGGCATCATGGTCTGCGCCCGGGCATTGGCCAGGCCCTTGCGCGAGCGGGTCAGGGCGTGATGCACGGCGGTGTCGCTGAGAATCCACACCAGCCAGGCGAAAATCAGCGTGCCGCCCAGGCTGAACAGCCTGACGCTGACCTCGTGGCCTTCGCCTTCGGTAAAGCGGATCAGCGACATGCCCCAGACCCGCAGGCCCAGTTCGATAAAGACCAGCCAGACAAACAGGTGCACCAGGGTGTAGCAAAAACTCTTCAATCGCTCGGAATACAGCGCGTGGCGCTTGTGTCCGCGTTGCGGCTTGAGGGCATGGCGCCGGACCAGGCCGTTGATCACCATGCACAGCACCACCAGCACGGTGCAGATCAGCGACTGGCGCAGGGCGGTGCTGGTATCGCCGGCGGAGACGAAGGTGGCGAACAGCGAGATCGCCACCAGGATCAGGGCGGGGACGAACCAGAAGGTGCCGAGGATCTCGATGGTATCGCTGAGGGCGCGCCGGGTCAGGCGTCGGGACAGCGGCTGGTTGCGGATCAGGTGGGCGATGGGCCGGCGGAACCGCAGGATGAACAGTCCGGTGGACAGCGCCGCCATGACATTGGCGAAGGTCGCGGCGGTGTGCGCCAGGTGGCTGCCGAGGCTGGCGACCAGGCGCGGATCGCCGAGGGCCTCGCCGAACGCGGCAAAACTGCCGATCAGCCACAGCGGCCGGAAAGCCCGGTGCCGCAGGATGTGCAGGGCCTGGTGGCGGTGCGGTCCGTCGAGCACGGAGAAGGCGATCACGCAGATCGCCGAGAAACAGGTGCCGACCACCAGTGCATAGGCCAGCACCATCGCCAGGTCCTTGCCCAGGGACGAGGGCAGGGCGTAGCCCATGTACACGGTAATCAGCAGGGCGATCATCCAGGGACCGAGCTTGCGCAGGGCAAAGCGCAGCAGGTCGACCGTGCGCGGATGCTGGGGCAGTTCCTCGGTCAGGCCGAAGCGCAGGCGGACCCGGTGGCTGAGCCAGATCATGGTCCAGGCGAGGAAGCTCCACAGCAGCAGGATCAGTGCGAAGGCGAAGATGATCGGCAGCCATTCGCTGGCCGGAAGCATCAGCGCGAGCATTTCCTCCTGGGCCAGGTCGAACTCCTGTGACCAGCGATTGAGCGGACTGTCAGTGCCGGTGAACTGTTTCTCGAGGTTGGACAGGGTGCTGCCGATCAGGCCGAGCACGCCTTCCTCGGTGACCGGCTGGGCCTTCTTGGTGCTGTCCCGGAGCTTTTTCAGATCGCTCAGCAGCTTGCTGCGCTGCTGGTCGTTTTCCAGGTTCTTGATCACTTCGTCCAGCGACTGGGCCAGGGGCTCGGTCGGTTGCGGCTGGTTTTTGTCGGCGCTGTTCAACAGGCTGGGCAGGCCGACCGCCTGGGCGGGGGCCAACGGCATCAGCGTCAGCAGGCAGATGAACAGGCAGGCGGGCAGAGCGAAAAGACGGGCGAACACTAGGCAGTCAACCATACGGGATACGGATCGACCGAGTGTACGCCAGCCTCAGGCGTCGCGCATTTATTCAGCTTCAGCCAGTTTGGCGAGGATCTTGTAGACCACGGTGCCGAGGATGCACAACATGCCCAGCCAGATCAGCACGGGACCGGCATTGCGCTCACGGAAGTTGAAGCCGACGGCCAGCATCAACATGCCTGCCAGGATCGGGATAAGCATCGAGTGAAACGCAAGTGGGCTGATCATCGCGACGGCCTTGTCGAGGGGGATACCTTGAGTCTAGGTCGCTTTGGCGGGATGTGTATTGATGTGTATCGGTGATTGCACACCCTGATCGGGTTTGTGTGGGGGCGGGCTATTTGAATGTCTCGCTGGAGGCTCTTGTGACGTGGAGCGTCACGGGCTGCATTCCCACGCAGGGCGTGGGAACGATCAACAAAAGCTTCGCGGGCAAGCCCGCTCCCGCAGGTGCGGTGTTGCGTCGGGGACTACGGCAGTTCGCGGCTGGCGAAGAAGGCGCTGAGGACCTTGACCAGGTGCGCCAGGTCATGGCTGCCCGCGAGTTCGCGGATCGAGTGCATGGCGAAGGTCGGCAGGCCGATATCCACCGTGCGCACGCCCAGGTGGCTGGCGGTGATCGGGCCGATGGTCGAGCCGCAACCCATGTCGCTGCGGACCACGAAGCTCTGCACCGGGACTTCTTCGGCCATGCACAGGTGGCGGAAGAAACCGGCGGTTTCGCTGTTGGTGGCATAGCGCTGGTTGCTGTTGACCTTGATCACCGGGCCGGCGTTGAGTTTCGGGCCATGGTTGGCGTCGTGCTTGTCGGCGTAGTTCGGGTGTACGCCATGGGCATTGTCGGCCGAGACCAGCAGGGATTTCTGGATCGTCCGGACGAACTCGTCGCCTTCGGGCAGCAGGCGGCGCAGGGTCTGTTCGAGCATCGGGCCGTCGGCGCCGCAGGCGGAACAGGAACCGACTTCCTCATGGTCGTTGCAGACCAGGACGCAGGTTTCCTCGGTGTCGGCGGTGAGCAATGCTTGCAGGCCGGCGTAGCAGGACAGCAGGTTGTCCAGGCGGGCGCCGGCGATGAAGTCGCCGTTGAGGCCGATCACGGCGGCGGCCTGGGTATCGTAGAAACTCAGCTCGTAGTCGAGCACCACATCGGCGTTGAGGCCATGTTCGCGGGCCAGTTGCTCGGTGAGCACGGCGCGGAAATCCACCCGCTCGTCACCGGCGAACTGGGCGAGGATCGGCGGCAGTTCGTTCTGCGCATTGATCGCCCAGCCCTGGTTGGCTTCACGGTTGAGGTGAATCGCCAGGTTGGGAATGGTCGCGATGGGGGCCTTGAAGTCGATCAACTGGCTTTCGACCTTGCCGTCGCGGCGGAAGGTGACGCGGCCGGCCAGGGACAGGTCGCGGTCGAACCAGGGGGCGAGCAGGGCACCGCCATAGACTTCGACGCCCAGTTGCCAGAAGCCCTGGCGCTGCAGTTCGGGTTGCGGCTTGACGCGCAGGCACGGGCTGTCGGTGTGGGCGCCGACCATGCGAATGCCATCGAGCAGTGGCGAAGCGCGGCCGAGCTTGATGGCGACGATGGAGGAGTCGTTCCGGGTGACGTAGTAGCGACCGTTGGCTTCGGTGTTCCAGGTCTCGCGTTCGTCGAGACGCTGGTAACCCGCCGCTTCCAGGCGCTGGACCAGGCTGGCAGTGGCATGAAAGGGGGTGGGGGAGGCCTTGAGGAAGTCGATCAGGCCTTGGTTCAACTCTTCGCGCATAAGTAGCTCCAGACAGCAGTGCCGGAAGTTTACCGTATCTTGTGGGAGCCGGCTTGCCGGCGATGGCGGCCTTGAGGTTTGTGCCGTTCTCACGGGCTCTATCGCCGACAGGCCGGCTCCTGCGGGGAGCTTGGCAGTGGCGAAAGCGAAGCCGGTTTGTCCTGGTAGCGTTTGCGCGATATCAGAAGGGGGCGGGGCACTCGAAGCGCAGGCGTTCGCCACTCTGCGGGTGGGTGAAGCTCAGCATGCTCGCGTGCAGGCACAGCCGTGGCCAGGCCGCCAGTGCCTGCGGATGGGCGTACAGGCCGTCACCGAGCAGCGGATGGCCAATGGAGAGCATGTGCACGCGCAACTGGTGCGAGCGTCCGGTGATCGGAGTCAACTCGACACGGCACCAGTCACCCTGGCGTTCCAGCACTTTCCAGAAGGTCAGCGCGTGCTTGCCGAACTCGTGGTCGACCACATGGCGGGGCTTGGTCGGCGGGTCGTAGCGCAAAGGCAGGTCGATGCTGCCGCTGTCCAGTTCCGGCTGGCCCCAGCACAGCGCGGTGTAGGCCTTTTCGGTTTCGCGGTCATGGAACTGCCGCGACAGTTCGCGGTGGCTATCGGCATCGCGGGCCAGCAGGATGATGCCCGAGGTTTCCCAGTCCAGCCGGTGCACGATACGGGCTTCGGGGTAGCCGTTTTCCTGCAGGCGGGTGATCAGGCAGTCCTTGTTGTCATCGGCCCGGCCCGGGACGGAGAGCAGCAGGGTCGGTTTGTCCACCACCAGTACGGCGGCGTCCTGGTGGATGATGCGGATATTGGACAGCGGCATTAAAACAGTCTCGTAACAAACGCCAACGGCGGCCCGATGATATTCACCCGACTGTAGGAGCCGGCTTGCTGGCGATCGCATCGACGCGGTTTACCTGATAAACCGAGTTGATTCTATCGCCAGCAAGCCGGCTCCCACGACAGTTAAGGGTGAATATCACCGAGCCGCCGTGGCTCCCACCGGATCGATCAACGATCAGGCAGGGTGATATTGAGTTCCAGGATCGAGCAGCTGCCCTGGTTTTCCAGGGCAACGTGCACGTCATCGGACCCGATATTGACGTACTTGCGGATCACTTCCACCAACTCCTTTTGCAGGGCGGGCAGGTAATCCGGGGTACTGCGTTGGCCGCGTTCGTGCGCCACGATGATCTGCAGACGCTCTTTCGCGACCGACGCGGTGCTTACTTTTTTGCTGGCACGAAAGAAGTCAAAAAGGTTCATTGCTTAGTTGCCTCCAAACAGGCGCTCGAAGAATCCCTTCTTCTGTGCATCGAGGAAACGATGCTCGACGGTCTTGCCCAGCAGACGGTCAACCGCGTCGCTGTAGGCCTGGCCAGCATCGCTCTGGTCGTCGAGGATCACCGGTACGCCCTGGTTGGAGGCCTTGAGCACCGCCTGGGATTCCGGGATCACGCCCAGCAGGGTCACTGCCAGGATTTCCTTGACGTCTTCGACGCCGAGCATTTCGCCCTTGCTCACGCGCTCCGGGTTGTAGCGGGTCAGCAGCAGGTGTTCCTTGATCGGCTCTTCGCCTTTCTCGGCACGACGCGACTTGCTGGCCAGCAGGCCGAGCATGCGGTCGGAGTCACGTACCGAAGAGACTTCCGGGTTGGTCACGACAATCGCTTCGTCGGCGAAGTACATCGCCAGGTGGGCACCGGTCTCGATACCGGCCGGGGAGTCGCAGACCACGAACTCGAAGGTTTCCTTGAGTTCCATCAGGACTTTTTCCACGCCTTCCTTGGTCAGCGCGTCCTTGTCACGGGTCTGGCTGGCCGCCAGCACGTACAGGTTCTCCAGGCGCTTGTCCTTGATCAGGGCTTGCTGCAGGTTGGCTTCGCCGTTGACGACGTTGACGAAGTCATACACCACGCGGCGTTCGCAGCCCATGATGAGGTCGAGGTTACGCAGGCCGACGTCGAAGTCGACGATCACTGTCTTGTGGCCGCGCAGCGCGAGGCCGGTACCGATGGCGGCGCTGGTGGTGGTCTTACCCACACCACCCTTGCCGGATGTAACCACGAGAATCTTGGCCAAGGTGTTTCACCCCTAAGGAAAAAGGACTTTCCAGTCCCTGAAGAACGTCACTGAAAAACAACTGTAGTCGTGCAGCTTCAACTGGGAGACGACGAAATGTTCAAAGTACCGGGGGTAAATGTTTACATTTCGTGTTTTCTTACGTCGTTGAAGCTGTTTTCGCTACGAGAAGGCGACGTTTTGGAAATGGCGGCAAGTATCCGTTAAAGACGGATGATGTTCAACACGTCGCCGGACAAGCTGATCTGAACGCCCGACCCCCATAGCGGATCGCGACGCAAATCCTCGGAAACCTTGTACTGGCCGGCAATCGAGATCAGTTCGGCACTCAACTGCTGGCAGAAAATCCGCGCCTTGGTGTCGCCCTTGACGCCGGCCAGGGCACGACCACGCATCGGCCCGTAAACATGGATGTTGCCATCGGCCAGAAGTTCCGCGCCGGGGCTGACGGAAGACACCACCACCAGGTCGCCGCCCTGGGCGTAGACCTGCTGGCCGCCGCGTACCGGGGTGGTGATGATTTTCGTCGGCTTGATGGTCGGCTCCGGCGGTTTTTCCGGTTTTTTCTTCACTTCGCCTTCCGTCGGATCGACCGGACGTTCGCGGGCACCGGACGGCGGCAGGACGGGCAGGTCGATGGCAATGGCGGCGGCAATGTCTTCGATGCGGTTGGCGCGGATCGCCAGGGTCCGCAGGCCGTGTTGCCGGCAGACGCGCATCAGGCCGGGCAGGTCGATGGCGCCCTGGTCGGCGGGCAGCTTGTCCAGCGCCAGGACCAGCGGGGTGTTGCTGAAGAAGTTGGGGGCCTGGGCAACCTTGGCGGCCAGTTGGCGGTCGAGGACATCGAGGTTGTTCTGCGACAGTTCCAGCACCGTGATGGCGAGCATGCTGCCCTTCAGCTGGAACACGGGATCCTGGTCTAGCGGTTCGGTTTGGCTCATGGTCGGCATAACGCGGCTTGTCACTAAAAGTGCCGAGACTTATAACGAGAACGCCCGCGCCCCGCAAGCCGGGTCGAACCGTTGTAGAATGCGCGGCCCTGTGTCTGTCCGGAATCATTAATGGATCGCCCGCGTTTTCGAGCCGCTTTTTTTCACCCACGCTACTGGTTGCTCTGGTTGGGGCTGGGGCTGTTGTGGTTGATTGTCCAGTTGCCTTATGGCGCGCTGCTGTGGATCGGCCGTGTGCTGGGGGCGTTGATGTATCGGGTGGCCGGTGAGCGCCGGCGGATCGCCGCGCGCAACCTCGAGCTGTGTTTTCCGGAGAAGTCCGCCGCCGAGCGCAGCCGTCTGCTCAAGGAGAACTTCGCCTCCACCGGGATCGCCTTCTTCGAAATGGCCATGAGCTGGTGGTGGGCCAAGCCGCGCCTGGCGCGCCTGGCCCATATCGAGGGAATCGAGCATCTGAAGCAGGCCCAGCTCGAGGGCAAGGGCGTGATCCTCATGGCCCTGCATTTCACCACCCTGGAGATCGGTGCGGCCCTGCTCGGCCAGCAACACACCATCGACGGCATGTATCGCGAGCACAAGAACGCGCTGTTCGATTTTATCCAGCGCCGTGGGCGTGAGCGGCACAACCTCGATTCCCTGGCCGTCGAGCGCGACGACGTGCGCGGCATGCTCAAGTTGCTGCGCTCCGGCCGGGCGATCTGGTACGCCCCCGACCAGGACTATGGCATCAAGCAGAGCATCTTCGTACCACTGTTCGGCATCCAGGCGGCGACCGTCACCGCGACCAGCAAGTTTGCCCGCCTGGGCAAGGCGCTGGTGGTGCCATTTACCCAGGAGCGCCTGGCCGATGGCAGCGGCTATCGGCTGGTGATCCATCCGCCGCTGGCGGATTTCCCCGCCGACTCCGAAGAGGCCGATTGCCTGCGCATCAACCGCTGGGTCGAAGTGTCGTTGCGCGAATGCCCCGAGCAGTACCTGTGGACCCATCGCCGCTTCAAGAGCCGGCCGCCGGGAGAGCCCAGGCTCTACGATAAAAAACGCCGCTAAACCGTCGCCTGCCCTTGCTGCAAGGGAAGGCCCTGGTGTATCAGGTAGCTCATGATGACGAGCTACCTGATTGACGGAGTGTCGCGATGAGTCCAGCTGAACCGGTTACCGGCCTGATTCTCTCGGGTGGGGGCGCACGAGCCGCGTATCAGGTGGGAGTGCTGGCGGCGATTGCCGAGCTGTTGCCGGCCGGGGCGGCCAACCCGTTTCCGGTGATCGTCGGCACGTCGGCGGGGGCGATCAATGCGGTCAGCCTCGCCAGCGGGGCGATGAACTTCACTGCCGCCATCGAGCGCCTGACCGCCTTCTGGCAGAACTTTCGCAGTCACCGGGTATTGCGCAGCGACTGGCCAGGGGTGATCCACCAGGCGACCCGTTTTGTCGGCCACAGCCTGCTCGGCCTCGGTGCGCAAGTGCCGGTGGCCCTGCTCAACAGCTCGCCACTGCGCGATCTGCTCAACGAAAAGATCCATCTGCCGGGCATCGAGCAGGCCATCGAGCACCAGCAATTGCGTGCCGTCGCGGTGACCGCCTTTGGTTATGAGTCGGGCCAGGCGGTGACCTTCTACCAGGGCAAGGGCACCATCGACTCCTGGTTGCGCCATCGCCGCATCGGCCTGCCGACCCAGTTGACCGTCGATCATCTGCTGGCCAGCTCGGCCATTCCATTGCTGTTCGCACCGGTCAAGCTCGACCAGGAGTATTTCGGCGACGGCGCCGTGCGGCAGTCGGCGCCGATCAGTCCGGCACTGCACCTGGGGGCCAGCCGTGTGCTGGTGGTCGGGGTCAGCGGCAACCCGCGCGGGGTCGATACCCAGGCCACCACCGAACGCATCTATGGCGGGCAGCAGCCGAGCCTGGCGCAGATCGGCGGGCATATGCTCAACAGCACCTTTATTGACAGCCTGGAAAGCGACATCGAGTTGTTGCAGCGACTGAACCAGTTCAGTCAGTTGCTGCCGCCGCAACCGCGCAGCCTGGGCCTGGCGCCGGTGGACGTGCTGGTGATCGCGCCGAGCCAGCCGATCGATGAGATCGCCGCGCGCCATCGCCATGAGCTGCCGCCGGCGTTGCGCCTGTTCCTGCGCGGGCCGGGCGCCACCAAGACCAGTGGTGCCGGCGTGCTCAGCTACCTGTTGTTCGAGGCCGGTTACTGCAGCGAGTTGATCGAGCTCGGCCGCCGCGATGCGATGGCCAAGCGGGACGAGCTGTGTCGCTTCCTCGGCCTGCCCCAGGCTTCGGTGATGTTACAGACAGCTTCCGCACTGTAGGCGCTGGCTTGCCGGCGATAGCGTCTACAACATCACTGCAAGGGCCTCATCGCCGGCAAGCCGGCTCCTACAGCAGGTGCTCCGACAGGTAGCGGGCGACCGACTCCTCGGTGCAGGCACCGATGGTTTCGTGTTCCGGCAGGGCCTGCATCACCTTGTGATGGGCGGTGCCCATGATCAGGCCCTTGCCGGCCATCGTGAGCATCTCGACATCGTTCATGCCGTCGCCGAAGGCGATGCATTGGCTCATGGGCACATCGAGGAATTCGGCGAGCTTTTTCAGGGCGTTGCCCTTGGACACGGTGCTGGCCATCATTTCCAGGCACCAGGGCGCCGAAAAGGTGCTGTGCACCGCGTCGCCCACCAGGGCCTTGAGTCGTCCGTCGAGCCGCACCAGCGCGTCGTGGTCCTTGTTCCTGTGGATAAAGAACACTTTCTCGATCGCCTCGACCGGAAACGCATCGACAGCCAGGACCGTGGGCTGGAAGTCATCGTTATGGTTGAAGTCCTCGAGCAACTGGCTGTCGGCGTTGGTGATCCAGCGCGAGTCGCAGTAGGCGTTGATCACCAGGTCCGGGTCGGCCCTGGTCGCGTCGAGCAATGCCCGGACCACGGGTTCCGCCAGGTGCTCGCTGGCCGTCAGGTTCTTGCAGGCGCTGGTGATGCGGGCGCCGTTGGAAGTGATCAGGTGCACCGGCAGCGAGTAGTCGCGCAGGATCGACTCGACGTCGGGTTGGCTGCGACCGGTGGCGATCACCACGTGCCTGCCGGATTCGACGAGCCGGGTCAGGACCGACCGGGAAAACTCGCCGATGCGGTCGTCCGCAAGCAGCAGGGTTCCGTCCAGATCGGAGGCGATGAGGCTGTACATGGTGGTGTCCTTGACCGTGGGGAGTAGCAGGAGTCTGCCCGGCAGGACGGTAGAGATCAATTGTGTCGTTCGGTTGACAGCGACCCGCCCCGGACGGAGCGGGCCGCTGTCCCGGGCGGGGCGATTACTCGGCGATCTGCAGCTTGCGCGCCTCGGTATACACGTAGCGCACCTTCTCGTATTCGAACGGCGAGTTCAGCTGACCGTAGCGGAAACTGGTGGTGTAGCGCTTGTCGATGGCCCGCAGGGCGTAGATTTCCGGATGGTTTTCGCTGACCTCGGCGACGTTGAGGAAGTTGATCTGGGATTCGGCGGTGAAGTCGAAGACCAGGCCGCCGGTATCACGCAGGTTCGACGGGCCGAAGAACGGCAGCACCAGGTAGGCACCGCCCGGCACGCCATAGAAGCCCAGGGTCTGGCCGAAGTCTTCGCTCTGGCGCGGCAGGCCCATCTTCGTCGCCGGGTCCCACAGGCCGGCGACGCCGATGGTGGTGTTGAGCAGCAGCCGCCCGGTGGTTTCCAGCGAACGCTTGCCCTTGAGCTGGAACAGGCTGTTGAGCAGGTTGGAAATATCCCCCAGGTTGCCGAAGAAATTGCTCACCCCTTCGCGCAGGAAGGTCGGCGTGACATAGCGGTAACCGTCGACCACCGGCAGGAACACCCACTCGTCGAAGCGGTAGTTGAAGTGGTAGACGCGGCGGTTCCAGGACTCCAGCGGGTCGTAGACGTTCAGCGCGTTGAGCGTCGAGCGTTCGAATTCGCGCTGGTCCAGGCCCGGGTTGAACTTGAGTTTCTTCAACGGCTCGGTGAAGCCATCCGGGTCGGGTACCACGGTGTCGTGGGCCTTGCTGTTGTCCGCCTGGGCGTAGCCTGCGCAGAGCAGGGCAGCGATAAGCATCAGATGTTTAGCCACGGAAAAACTCCAGCATGGCGTCTGCGTTGACGCGGTAATTGAGGTTGCCGCAGTGACCGCCGTGAGGGTAGACGGTCAGGCGGTCGCCAAAGGTGCTGCGCAGGAAGCCCAGGTCGCCCGGACCGAGGATGACGTCGTCGGCGTTGTGCATGACGGCGATTTTCGGGCTGTCATGCAGGTAGTCCTTGAGGGCATAGAGGCTGACCTGGTCCACCAGTTGCAGCAGGCTGCCGCCGTCGGTACGGGCGCGCCACATCGGAATCACCTGTTCGGTCAGGTAGCAGTCGAAGTCGCATTGCAGGGCACGCTTGAGCATGGGCGTCAGGCTGGTGCCCTCGGTGATCGGGTACTTGGGCGGGGTGATCAGGCCGCGGCGGTTGATCAGGTCCGAGGTAAAGGCGATGTCCGCGGCCGAGAAACGGAAAGACGTGCCGATCAGCATGGCCATCTGTTCGTTGGTCAGGTGCTGCCTGGACTGCTGGAAGTCGTAGAGCAGGGCGTCGTTGAGGTCGATATAGCCTTTCTGCTGGAAGTAGCGGGTCAGCTTGGCCAGGACCAGTTCATAGAAAGTCGTGGTGTTGTTGATGCCCTTGACCTCGGTCTGGACCAGCTTGTCGAGGTTGGTGATCGAGGTATAGAGGTTGACCGGCGGATTGAGCAGCAGGACTTTCTTGAAGTTGAAGCTGCGGCGGGTCTCGTCCAGCTTGCTGACAAAGGCCGCATCCAGGGCGCCGAGGCTGTAGCCGGTGAGGTAGAAGTCGGTCACCGGCAGTTTCGGGTTCTGCGCCCGTACCGCCTGCATCACCCGGTACATGTCTTCGGCGTCTTCCTTGCTCACCCCGGGCGTGGCGAAGCGCGAGGCGGCGCTCATGAAGTCGAAGCTGGTGGGCGACGACAGCTGGACGACGTGGTAGCCGGCCTTGTAATAGAGCTTTTTCAGGTACTCGTTGATGCTGCTGTCATAGCGTGCGCCGGTGCCGGCGATCAGGAAGATCAGCGGCGCGGCGTGGTCCTGCCGGGCGATGCGGTAGGTGAGCTTCTTGACCGCCCAGAAGTTGTCCGGGAGGGTGAACTCGCGTTCCGGTCGCAGTTTCAACTGGTAGTCGGACTGGTCGATGTCCTCGTTGCTGGGCAGTTGCGGGCGCAGTTCCGGCGGGGTCGTGGCGATGGTCGCTTCGAACGGGTTGGTCAACGGATAGCCATAGCTGGCGGCGTCGACATCGACCGCCAGCGCGGACGCACTCAAAATGAGGCCGCCGATGAAAGCAGCGAGGCGCAGAGAACGGAGCATGACTACATCCCTTTAAAGGAGAATGCTGAATGGGGGTCGCAGGCTATGACCACTACGCTAGTGCCGAAGTGCCATGTCCCATTGCATAAATAATGCAATCGGCGTGTATTCATTCAGACCATAGCCTACAGACGATACACTTTGCCTCATTTTGCTGACCAGCCAGGCGTTGTTTACGCTTGCATGCGCCGTCTTGGCGATTATGCTGGGCGCCGTTTTCGCCTATCGGAGTTGTTCATGTCCCGCCGTCTGCCGCTGATCCTGCTGTTTATCGTCCTGCCCCTGTGGCTGGCTGCCAGTTACGGCGTGCGCTACGGGTTGATGGAGGACGGGCAGTGGGTCGGTATCTGCGTCGATGAGGCGCTGCGCTGGGAGTGCCAGGCGCGTTCGAACCTGGGCTGGCTGATTCATTTCAAGGTGTTGGGCTGGGCTGCCCTGGGCGCGGCGGTGCTGGCGTTCCTGGTGCCGGGGCGTGCCGGTCGGGTGCTGGCGGTGCTGGCACTGCTGGTCGGTTTTCCGGCGCTGGCGTTGTACAACACCAGCCTGGCGGTGTTTGCGGTGGTGATTGGCGGGTTGCGCCTGGTCAGGTCGGCCTGAGCGCAGGTCTCGACCTGTAGGGGCCGGCCTGCTGGCGATTGTGGTGTGTCAGGCAACAAGGTAGTTGACTGCGACATCGCAATCGCCAGCAAGCCGGCTCCCACGGACCAGGCTCCCGCGGATCAGGGGCGTACGCGCAGGCTGCGCCATAGCGCGGCGACCATCAGTACGCTGACCGCCGCCCAGCCCCAGGCCTGCGGGTTTTCCAGGCCTTCGCGATACAGTTGCGGGGCGATCCCGGCGCCGATGATAAAGGCCAGCAGGGCGGTTTCCCCGCGCGGGGCGCGGACCGGGCGAACCAGGAAGGCCAGCGCCGGCAACAACAGCGCCGCACTCGGGAAGCTGCGATAGCGCGGGTCCAGGACCAGTTCCAGCATCATCACCGCGCCGGCGAACCCGGCGCTCGCCAGCAGCCAGCCGGCCCGTCGCTCCAGCCATTCGAAGGCGCCCGCGCGCCAGTCGGCCCGGCTGCCCAGGGCCAGGGCGGCGTGGCTCAGCACCAGCAGGTTCAGGCCCAGCAGCAAGGCTGCCCAGATCCATTCGCTGGCAAAGCGGCTGGTCACCCGCGCCAATTCACCCCACGCGCCGATGGAACAGGCGGCCAGTGCGCCGAGCAGCGGCAGGACCAGGGCGGCCCGGGTGGTGCGCACGCGCCCACCGATGAGCAGGGTGCCGAGCAGGACCAGGCCACCAAACGCCAGCCACTGCGGCCAGTACGGCAGGTTCGATACCGGCCCGGCGAGGATGCCCTTGTCCTGGCGGTCGGCGTCGAACAGTCCCCAGTAGCCGCCGACCGCACCTTCGCTGCCGCGCTTCCAGGGCTGGTCGAAGGCTTCAATCAGGTTGTAGTGCCAGCCGTTCTGTTCGGCCAGGGTGACAAAGCCGCGAATGAAACGGGCTTCGTTGACCCGGCTCGGCAGCGCGGTTTCGCGCTGGCGCCCTTCGCTCGGCCAGCCGGTTTCACCGATCAGGATATCCTTGGGCGCGAAGCGGTTGCCGAAGGTCTGGCGAATCTGCGCCACATGATCGATGGCCGCGTCGATTCCCGCCGGATCGTCTTCCCAGTAGGGCAGCAGGTGGATGGTCAGGAAATCCACCGCCGGCGCGACGTCCGGGTGGCTGAGCCAGAATTCCCAGACGTCGGCATAGGTCACCGGCTGTTTCACATGCGCCTTGACCTTGTGGATCAGCCTGACCAGCTGTGGCGCCGTGACTTCCTTGCGCAGCAGGGCTTCGTTGCCGACGATCACCGCGGTGACCACGTCGGCGTTGGCGTTGGCCGAGGCGATCAGGGCATCGACTTCCTTTTCCGTGTCCACCGGGTTGCTGTTGACCCAGGCGCCGATCATCAGCTTCAGGCCGTGCTTGCGCGCCAGCTCCGGCAGGGCCTCCAGGCCGGTCATGGAGTAGGTGCGAATGCACTCGAAGCGGGTCGCCAGCAGGGCCAGGTCGGCATCCATGCGCTCCGGGCGCGGCTTGAACGGCTGGTCGAAGGGCGATTGATCCTTGTCGAACGGTGTGTAGGACGCGCATTGCAGCTTGTGCGTCGGGGTCGCGGCATCCGGCAGGATCACCGGCTGGCCGAGGCCGTACCAGAAACCACAGAGGGCGAAAATGCCCAGCAGGCAGGCGAACAGATAGGGCAGGAGCGGGAAGCGGGCGGTGGCGGGCATGGTCAGGCCGTCTGGGAACAAAGCCGCGCATATTACCCGGAATTACCCGGGCCTTGGGCCTGTGCAGTATTTTGTCATGCAAAGTTCGGGCGCAATAAATGTGGGACTTTTCCGAAGCGTTGATTGCTGGCGTTCTGATGTCGTTTCTCGCTGCCTTGAGGTCGCTGCCAGAGCAGGTCGATTGACGGGTCGGGTTGATGATCAGGGCGTCAGTACTCCGCTGATGATCGAACGGGTTTGGCCGTGAGGCGTGAAGGGGGCGCCGTGCACCATAACTATACGTTGATGCCGCTCGACAGCCGTCGGGCGCAGCACTTTCGGGGAAGTAACGATGAAGATGCGACGACTCTTAGGCGCAGGTGCCGCTCTGGTGCTTGCGGTCAGCTCCAACCTGGCCAGTGCCGATGCCAAGACCGTGACCATTGGTTACGTCGATGGCTGGTCCGATAGCGTTGCCACCACCAACGTGGCGGCTGAAGTGATCAAGCAGAAGTTGGGTTACGACGTGAAGTTGCAGGCTGTCGCCACCGGGATCATGTGGCAGGGCGTCGCCACCGGCAAGCTCGATGCGATGCTGTCGGCCTGGCTGCCGGTCACCCATGGCGAGTACTGGGCCAAGAACAAGGACAAGGTGGTCGACTACGGCCCCAACTTCAAGGACGCCAAGATCGGGCTGATCGTGCCGGAGTACGTCAAGGCCAAATCCATCGCCGACCTCAAGGACGATACGACCTTCAAGAACAAGATCGTCGGTATCGATGCCGGCTCGGGTGTGATGCTCAAGACCGACCAGGCCATCAAGGACTATGGCCTCGACGCCTACAAGCTGCAAGCCAGCTCGGGCGCGGCGATGATCGCCGAACTGACCCGTGCCGAAGAGAAGAACGAATCCATCGCCGTGACCGGCTGGGTACCGCACTGGATGTTCGCCAAGTGGAAACTGCGTTTCCTCGACGATCCGAAGGGCGTGTACGGCGCGGCTGAAACCGTGAACAGCATCGGCAGCAAGGGCCTGGACAAGAAAGCGCCGGAAGTGGCGGCTTTCCTGAAAAAATTCCAGTGGGCCTCGAAAGACGAAATCGGCGAAGTCATGCTGGCGATCCAGGACGGTGCCAAGCCTGAAGTGGCGGCCAAGGACTGGGTTGCCAAGCACCCCGACCGCGTCGCCGAGTGGACCAAATAATACCCCGAAGGCTCTAGACCGTTGTATCGAAGGCCGCCCGGCAGTCCTGCCCGGCGGCCTTCGTGTTTCCGTTTGTTGAAGATTTGCCTCGCAGCCTGCCGTCGCCCCGAATCTGGACTAGTGTCGTTCTAATACTAAGGTCGTCTGGTTTCGCTTCCACAGCCGCCTAAAGTGAAAAATGTTTCATCTCATCTGTGCTGCGAGGATAAAAACAATGAACGACAGCATTTACCTCTCGATTCAGAACAGCCCGCGTTTCAAGGAGCTGGTCAGAAAAAGGGAACGATTCGCCTGGATTCTTTCGGCGATCATGCTTGGGTTGTATTCGGGCTTCATTCTTCTGATTGCGTACGGGCCACAGGTGCTGGGCGCCAAGCTCAGTCCCACGTCTTCCGTTACCTGGGGGATACCGATTGGTGTCGGGCTGATTGTTTCGGCCTTTATTCTCACGGCAATCTACGTGCGTCGCGCCAATGGCGAATTCGACGACCTGAACAATGCGATTCTCAAGGAGGCTCAGCAATGATCCGGCGTCTTCTAGCAGCCTTGGGCGTCATGGCCTTCGCTCCCACCCTGTGGGCCGCCGATGCGTTGGCCGGCGAAGTGCACAAGCAACCCCTCAACGTCTCGGCGATCGTGATGTTCATCGCGTTTGTCGGTGCCACCCTGTGCATCACCTACTGGGCCTCCAAGCGCAACAAGTCGGCTGCCGACTATTATGCGGCGGGCGGCAAGATCACCGGTTTCCAGAACGGCCTGGCGATTGCCGGCGACTACATGTCGGCGGCGTCCTTCCTGGGGATTTCCGCGCTGGTGTTCACCTCCGGCTACGATGGCCTGATCTACTCCATCGGCTTCCTGGTGGGCTGGCCGATCATCCTGTTCCTGATCGCCGAGCGCCTGCGCAACCTGGGCAAGTACACCTTTGCCGACGTGGCGTCCTACCGCCTCGGGCAAACCCAGATCCGTTCGCTGTCGGCCTGCGGTTCGCTGGTGGTGGTGGCGTTCTACCTGATCGCGCAGATGGTCGGTGCCGGCAAGCTGATCCAGCTGCTGTTCGGCCTCGACTACTATGTGGCGGTGATCCTGGTAGGCATCCTGATGTGCCTCTATGTGTTGTTCGGCGGCATGCTGGCCACCACCTGGGTACAGATCATCAAGGCGGTGCTGCTGCTGTCGGGTGCCTCGTTCATGGCGCTGATGGTGATGAAGCACGTCAACTTCGACTTCAACACGCTGTTCTCCGAAGCGATCAAGGTTCACCCCAAGGGTGAGGCGATCATGAGCCCGGGCGGCCTGGTGAAAGATCCGATCTCGGCGTTCTCCCTCGGCCTGGCGCTGATGTTCGGCACCGCCGGCCTGCCGCATATCCTGATGCGCTTCTTCACCGTGAGCGACGCCAAGGAAGCGCGCAAGAGCGTGCTGTATGCCACCGGTTTCATCGGCTACTTCTACATCCTGACCTTTATCATCGGCTTTGGCGCGATCCTGCTGGTCAGCACCAATCCGGCGTTCAAGGATGCCGCGGGTGCCTTGCTGGGTGGTAACAACATGGCGGCGGTACACCTGGCCAACGCGGTGGGTGGCAGCGTCTTCCTCGGCTTCATCTCGGCGGTGGCGTTCGCGACCATCCTCGCGGTAGTGGCGGGTCTGACCCTGGCCGGCGCTTCGGCGGTGTCCCATGACCTGTATGCCAGCGTGATCAAGAAGGGCAAGGCCAACGAGAAGGATGAGATCCGGGTGTCGAAGATCACCACCATCGCCCTTGGCGTGCTGGCGATCGGCCTGGGCATTCTCTTCGAAAGCCAGAACATCGCGTTCATGGTCGGCCTGGCGTTCTCCATTGCCGCCAGTTGCAACTTCCCGGTGCTGCTGCTCTCCATGTACTGGAAGAAGCTGACCACCCGTGGCGCCATGATCGGCGGCTGGATGGGCCTGGTCAGCGCGGTGGGCCTGATGATCCTCGGCCCGACCATCTGGGTGCAGATCATGCATCACGAGAAGGCTATCTTCCCGTATGAGTACCCGGCGCTGTTCTCGATGATCATTGCGTTTGTCGGGATCTGGTTCTTCTCCATCACCGACAAGTCGGCCGCGGCCGAGAACGAGCGGGCGCTGTTCTTCCCGCAGTTCGTGCGTTCGCAGACCGGTCTGGGGGCGAGTGGGGCGGTTTCCCACTGAGGGAGTACCGGCTTCCCTATATAAGTTGTGCCGAAACGAAAAGCCCTGGTCGAGAGACCGGGGCTTTTTTATGGGGGCGCAGGTGGCGGCCTTGAATCTCGTGCTGCCTGTCAGGGCCTCTTCGCGGGCAAGCCCGCTCCCACGGTTGGGTGTCGACCGCAAGCCGGTGTAAGACACGAACCTGTAGGAGCCGGCTTGCTGGCGATGGGAGCGCCGGGGTGGATCAGGTACGCCGCGTTACCGTTCATCGCGGGCAAGCCCTGCTCCCACGGGACGGTGGCACACCTTGTGGGAGCGGGCTTGCCCGCGAAGGCGGCAGTGCGGGCGCCAGGAGTGTCCGCGGGCAGAAACGAACAGGGCCTCCAGATGGAGGCCCTGTCGGGTGCAGTCAAGGAGCTACCGTAAGGTAAACCTTACTTGCGGTCTTCCAGCTTGGTGATGTCACGCGACTCGTAGCCGGTGTACAGCTGGCGTGGACGGCCGATCTTGTACGGGCTGGAGAGCATTTCCTTCCAGTGGGAGATCCAGCCGACGGTCCGCGCCAGGGCGAAGATCACGGTGAACATGCTGGTTGGAATGCCGATCGCCTTGAGGATGATCCCCGAGTAGAAGTCGACGTTCGGGTACAGCGAGCGCTCGATGAAGTACGGATCGGTCAGGGCGATCTCTTCGAGGCGCATGGCCAGTTCCAGCTGAGGATCGTTGTTGATGCCCAGTTCCTTGAGGACTTCGTCGCAGGTCTGCTTCATCACGGTGGCACGTGGGTCGCGGTTCTTGTAGACCCGGTGACCGAAGCCCATCAGCTTGAACGGATCGTTCTTGTCCTTGGCCTTGGCGATGAACTTGTCGATGTTCGAGACATCGCCGATTTCATCGAGCATGGTCAGTACCGCTTCGTTCGCACCGCCGTGGGCAGGGCCCCACAGTGCGGCGATACCGGCGGCGATACAGGCGAACGGGTTGGCACCCGAGGAGCCCGCCAGACGAACGGTGGAGGTCGATGCGTTCTGCTCGTGGTCGGCATGGAGGATGAAGATCCGGTCCATGGCCTTGGCGAGCACCGGGCTGATCGGTTTGATCTCGCACGGGGTGTTGAACATCATGTGCAGGAAGTTTTCCGCGTACGACAGGTCGTTGCGCGGGTACATCATGGGTTGACCCATGGAGTACTTGTAAACCATCGCTGCCAGGGTCGGCATCTTGGCCACCAGGCGGACCGCGGAAATTTCGCGGTGCTGGGGGTTATTGATGTCCAGGGAGTCGTGGTAGAAGGCCGACAGGGCGCCGACCACGCCGCACATGACGGCCATCGGGTGGGCGTCGCGACGGAAGCCGTTGAAGAAGGTCTTCAACTGCTCGTGCACCATGGTGTGGTTCTTCACGGTGCTGACGAACTTGGCTTTCTGCTCTGCGGTCGGCAGTTCGCCGTTGAGCAGCAGGTAGCAGGTTTCCAGGTAGTCCGATTTCTCGGCAAGTTGCTCGATCGGGTAGCCGCGATGCAGCAAAATGCCGTTATCGCCGTCGATATAGGTGATTTTCGACTCGCAGGACGCAGTCGACATGAAGCCAGGGTCGAACGTGAACCGGCCCGTGGCCGTCAGGCCCCGCACGTCGATTACATCGGGACCAACGGTGCCGGTTAAAATGGGCAGCTCGACGGGGGCTGCGCCCTCGATGATCAACTGCGCTTTTTTGTCAGCCATGTGGCCTCCTATTTATGCTTGAAATCATCAGACAGGCCCCCCACGCAGGGCCCGCACCACTATAGTGAGATAAATTCGAAAGTCAATTTGCCAAAAGTCATGCGCCAGAGGGCTTTGAGCGCCATTTTTCCTCGAAATTGACGGCTATTTACGCCTTTTATCCCACTAACGCAATGCACCATTAGGGGTAGTCCTTTGCGTTGTCATTAGTAGCCTAACTGTCTATACTCGGCGTCCGACCGCCAGGGGCTTTTGGGCCTGTTTTCATTGGGGGTCGTCACTCCCTGGGTGGTGGGTACCTGACCAGTGCACTTGCCCAACAACTTTGCCCTGATTGTTAGGGGCTCTTCAGTGTGAAAAAAGCCGTGAAAAGCCAACGACCTGTAAACCTAGACCTAAGGACCATCAAACTCCCAGTCACTGCTTACACGTCCATTCTTCACCGTATCTCCGGTGTCATCCTCTTTGTCAGCCTAGCCATCATGCTCTACGCATTGGACAAGTCGCTGAGCTCCGAGGAAGGCTTCGGTCAGGTGAAAGCGTGTCTGACCAGTCCGCTAGCCAAGCTAGTGATTTGGGGCATCCTGTCCGCCTTGCTGTATCACCTGGTTGCCGGCGTGCGCCATCTGATCATGGACATGGGCATCGGTGAGACGCTGGAAGGCGGCAAGCTGGGCTCGAAAATCGTTATCGCCGTTTCCGTGGTGGTAATCGTTCTGGCAGGAGTCTGGATATGGTAACTAACGTCACGAACCTCTCGCGTTCGGGCCTCTATGACTGGATGGCACAGCGCGTGTCGGCGGTCGTTCTCGCGGCTTACTTCCTGTTCCTGATCGGATACATCATTGCGAACCCAGGCCTGGGCTATGCCCAGTGGCATGAGCTGTTCTCTCACGGCTGGATGCGCATCTTCAGTCTGCTGGCCCTGGTGGCCCTGGGCGCTCACGCCTGGGTCGGCATGTGGACCATCGCGACCGACTACCTGACGCCGATGGCGTTCGGCAAGTCCGCGACTGTAGTGCGTTTCCTTTTCCAGGTGGTATGCGGCGTTGCGATGTTCGCGTACTTCGTCTGGGGTGTGCAGATTCTCTGGGGTATCTGATTCATGGCTAACATTCCAACGATTTCTTTCGACGCCATCATCATCGGCGGCGGCGGCGCGGGTATGCGTGCCGCCCTGCAGCTGGCTCAGGGCGGTCACAAGACGGCCGTGATCACCAAGGTGTTCCCGACCCGTTCGCACACCGTGTCCGCCCAGGGTGGCATCACCTGCGCCATCGCTTCGGCCGACCCGAACGACGACTGGCGCTGGCACATGTACGATACCGTCAAGGGTTCCGACTACATCGGTGACCAGGACGCTATCGAGTACATGTGTCAGGAAGGCCCGGCTGCGGTGTTCGAACTGGACCACATGGGCCTGCCGTTCTCCCGTACCGAATCCGGCCGCATCTACCAGCGTCCGTTCGGCGGCCAGTCCAAGGACTTCGGCAAGGGCGGCCAGGCGGCACGTACCTGCGCAGCCTCTGACCGTACCGGTCACGCGCTGCTGCACACCCTCTACCAGGGCAACCTGAAAGCCGGCACCACATTCCTGAACGAGTACTACGCCGTTGACCTGGTGAAGAATCAGGACGGTGCGTTCGTCGGTGTGATCGCCATCTGCATCGAAACCGGTGAAACCTCCTACATCCGCTCGAAAGCCACCGTATTGGCCACCGGCGGTGCGGGGCGCATCTACGCTTCGACCACCAACGCCCTGATCAACACCGGTGATGGCGTCGGCATGGCCCTGCGTGCCGGCGTACCGGTACAAGACATCGAAATGTGGCAGTTCCACCCGACCGGCATCGCCGGCGCCGGCGTCTTGGTGACCGAAGGTTGCCGTGGTGAAGGTGGTTACCTGATCAACAAGCACGGCGAGCGTTTCATGGAGCGTTATGCTCCGAACGCGAAGGACCTGGCTGGTCGCGACGTGGTTGCCCGTTCGATGGTGAAGGAAATCATCGCTGGCAACGGTTGCGGTCCGAATGGCGACCACGTGATGCTCAAGCTCGACCACCTGGGCGAGGAAGTGCTGCACAGCCGTCTGCCAGGCATCTGCGAACTGTCGAAGACTTTCGCGCACGTCGACCCGGTTGTTGCCCCGGTTCCGGTCGTACCGACCTGCCACTATATGATGGGCGGCGTTGCCACCAACATTCATGGCCAGGCCATCACCCAGAACGCCGAAGGCGTGGACCAGATCATTCCTGGCCTGTTCGCGGTAGGTGAAGTGGCTTGCGTATCGGTTCACGGCGCCAACCGCCTGGGCGGCAACTCGCTGCTCGACCTGGTGGTCTTCGGCCGTGCGGCCGGCCTGCACCTGGAAAAAGCCCTGACCGACGGCATCGAATACGATGACGCCACCGACGCTGACATCGAAGCTGCCCTGGCGCGTCTGTCCGCCCTGAACGAGCGTACCGATGGCGAAGACGTGGCAACCCTGCGTCGCGAGCTGCAAAGCTGCATGCAGAACTACTTCGGTGTATTCCGTACTGGCGAATACATGCAGAAGGGTATCGCGCAACTGGCCGATCTGCGCAAGCGTATCGCCAACGTGAAGATCAACGATAAGTCGCAGGCGTTCAACACTGCCCGTATCGAAGCGCTGGAACTGCAAAACCTGCTGGAAGTGGCCGAAGCAACCGCTATCGCCGCCGAAGTGCGCAAAGAGTCCCGCGGCGCCCATGCCCGTGAAGACTTCGAAGATCGTGACGACGAAAACTGGCTGTGCCACACCCTGTACTTCCCGGGTGACAAGCGCGTCACCAAGCGAGCCGTGAACTTCTCGCCGAAGACCGTTCCGACTTTCGAACCTAAAGTCCGGACTTATTAAGGGTGACCGCCATGTTGCAAGTCGAAGTTTATCGTTACAACCCTGACACCGACTCAGCCCCGAAAACCCAGGTTTTCCAGGTCGATACCGGTGGCAAGGACCTGATGGTGCTGGACGTGCTGGCGCTGATCAAGGAGCAGGACGAAGGGTTCTCCTATCGTCGCTCCTGCCGTGAAGGCGTTTGCGGTTCCGACGGCATGAACATCAACGGCAAGAACGGCCTGGCGTGCATCACGCCGCTGTCCGCCGTGGTCAAGGGTAACAAGCTGGTTGTTCGTCCTCTGCCTGGTTTGCCGGTTATCCGTGACCTGGTCGTCGATATGAGCATCTTCTACAAGCAATACGAGAAGGTTAAGCCATTCCTGCAGAACGACACGCCGGCTCCGGCCATCGAGCGTCTGCAGTCCCCTGAAGAGCGTGAAAAGCTCGACGGCCTGTACGAGTGCATCCTGTGCGCTTGCTGCTCGACGTCCTGCCCGTCCTTCTGGTGGAACCCGGACAAGTTCCTGGGCCCGGCCGCCCTGCTGCAAGCCTACCGCTTCCTGGCAGACAGCCGCGACACCAAGACGACCGAGCGCCTGGCTTCGCTGGATGACCCGTTCAGCGTCTTCCGCTGCCGCGGGATCATGAACTGCGTCAACGTATGTCCGAAAGGCCTGAACCCGACTAAGGCCATCGGTCACATCCGTAACATGCTGCTGCAGAGCGGCGTGTGACTCAGCTGCTGTAACCCGGCTGTTGTAGAACCGGTGTTGTAAAGAGTGGCATCGCTGTACCCGTAGAGAGCTGCGGCGCAGGCTTCAACCCGCGCCGTGGTTTTAACCTGAGCGACGGCTCACAAAGCTGTGGCTCTTATTTTGAAGAAATGAGACCAGCAGGGGCATCCGGGCTGGTACCCGGACTATCAGCGTGATCCTAGGTGGCTTGTTCAGGTCGCGGCATTCGGACTTTTGCAAGCTTGCTCGGTGTTTTCGCCGGTGGTGTCCCCTAACCGAGGGTGACCAAGCATGCAAGAAAGCGTGATGCAGCGCATGTGGAACAGCGGCTATCTTTCAGGTGGTAACGCTGCCTATGTGGAAGAGCTTTATGAGCTCTACCTGCACGACCCTAACGCTGTGCCAGAAGAATGGCGCACCAAATTTCAGACGTTGCCCGCTGACGGCAACGCTGCCACCGATGTATCGCACTCGACAATCCGCGAGCATTTCGTGTTGCTGGCAAAGAACCAGCGCCGCGCCCAACCGGTATCTGCCGGCAGCGTGAGCAGTGAGCACGAGAAGAAGCAGGTTGAAGTGCTGCGATTGATCCAGGCCTATCGGATGCGTGGCCACCAGGCAGCCCAGCTTGACCCGCTGGGACTGTGGCAGCGTCCTGCACCTGCAGACCTGTCGATCAATCATTACGGCTTGACCAATGCCGATCTTGATACGACCTTCCGTGCCGGCGACCTGTTCATCGGCAAAGAGGAAGCGAGCCTACGCGAAATTCACGAAGCGTTGCAGCAGACATATTGCCGCACCATCGGCGCCGAGTTCACGCACATCGTCGATTCCGAGCAGCGCCACTGGTTCCAGCAGCGCCTGGAAAGCGTGCGCGGCCGTCCAACCTTCTCCGCCGATATCAAGAGCCACCTGCTCGAGCGCGTCACCGCCGCGGAAGGCCTGGAAAAATACCTGGGTACCAAATACCCGGGCACCAAGCGTTTCGGCCTGGAAGGTGGCGAGAGCCTGATTCCGATGCTGGACGAGATGATCCAGCGTTCCGGCTCCTACGGCACCAAGGAAATCGTTATCGGCATGGCCCACCGCGGCCGTCTCAACGTGCTGGTCAACACCTTCGGCAAGAACCCGCGCGAGTTGTTCGACGAGTTCGAAGGCAAGAAGAAGGTCGAGCTGGGTTCCGGTGACGTCAAGTACCACCAGGGCTTCTCGTCCAACGTGATGACCACCGGTGGCGAAGTTCACCTGGCCATGGCGTTCAACCCGTCCCACCTGGAAATCGTTTCCCCGGTGGTCGAGGGTTCGGTTCGTGCCCGCCAGGACCGTCGCAACGATGCGACCGGTGACAAGGTTCTGCCGATTTCCCTCCACGGTGACGCTGCGTTCGCAGGTCAGGGCGTGGTCATGGAAACCTTCCAGATGTCGCAGACCCGCGGCTTCAAGACGGGCGGCACGATCCACATCGTGATCAACAACCAGGTCGGTTTCACCATCAGCAACCCGCTGGACTCGCGTTCCACCGAGTACGCCACCGACGTCGCGAAGATGATCCAGGCGCCGATCCTCCATGTGAATGGCGATGATCCGGAAGCCGTGCTGTTCGTGACCCAGCTGGCTGTCGACTACCGCATGCAGTACAAGCGCGACGTGGTGATCGACCTGGTCTGCTACCGTCGTCGTGGTCACAACGAGGCTGACGAGCCAAGTGGCACCCAGCCGCTGATGTACCAGCAGATCACCAAGCAGCGCACCACCCGTGAGCTGTACGCCGAGCGCCTGGTTCAGGCCAAGGTGCTGGATGACGCGCGCGTGCAGGCGAAGGTCGACGAATACCGCAACGCCCTGGACAACGGTCTGCACGTGGTCAAGAGCCTGGTCAAGGAACCGAACAAGGAGTTGTTCGTCGACTGGCGCCCTTACCTGGGTCACGCGTGGACTGCACGTCACGATACCCGCTTCGATCTGAAGACCCTGCAGGAACTGTCCGCCAAGCTGCTGGAAATTCCGGAAGGCTTCGTGGTCCAGCGCCAGGTCGCGAAGATCTACGAAGATCGTCAGAAAATGCAGGCCGGCGGCTTGCCGATCAACTGGGGTTACGCCGAAACCATGGCGTACGCGACCCTGGCGTTCGAAGGTCACCCGATCCGCATGACCGGCCAGGACATCGGCCGTGGTACGTTCTCGCACCGTCATGCCGTGCTGCACAACCAGAAGGACGCGGGCACCTACATTCCGCTGCAGAACCTGTACGAGGGTCAGCCACGCTTCGACCTGTACGACTCGTTCCTGTCGGAAGAAGCGGTCCTGGCGTTCGAGTACGGTTACTCGACCACCACGCCGAATGCCCTGGTTATCTGGGAAGCCCAGTTCGGCGACTTCGCCAACGGTGCCCAGGTGGTTGTCGACCAGTTCATCACCAGTGGCGAGCACAAGTGGGGTCGTCTGTGCGGCCTGACCATGCTGCTGCCGCACGGTTATGAAGGTCAGGGTCCGGAGCACTCCTCGGCCCGTCTGGAGCGCTACCTGCAACTGTGCGCCGAGCACAACGTCCAGGTTTGCGTGCCGACCACCCCGGCTCAGATCTACCACCTGCTGCGTCGTCAGGTCATCCGTCCGCTGCGCAAGCCGCTGATCGTGCTGACACCGAAGTCGCTGCTGCGTCACAAGCTGGCGATCTCCACGCTGGAAGATCTGGCCGAAGGCTCGTTCCAGACCGTTATCCCGGAAATCGACGCCCAGGATCCGAAAAAGGTCCAGCGCCTGGTTCTGTGCAGCGGCAAGGTCTACTACGACCTGCTGGAAAAACGCCGTGCCGAAGAGCGTGACGATATCGCCATCGTGCGTATCGAGCAGTTGTACCCATTCCCTGAGGACGACCTGATCGAAGTCCTGGCTCCGTACAAGAACCTCAAACATATCGTTTGGTGTCAGGAAGAGCCGATGAACCAGGGTGCCTGGTACAGCAGCCAGCATCACATGCGTCGCATCATCAGCGGCCACGACAAGTCGCTCGCACTCGAGTACGCCGGTCGTGACGCTTCTGCTGCTCCTGCTTGTGGTTATGCATCGATGCACGCCGAGCAGCAGGAAAAACTGTTGCAAGATGCCTTTACTGTTTAACGCCTCGCGCACCTGAAACCGAATTTAAGGAACCACAGATAATGGCTATCGAGATCAAAGCCCCCCAATTTCCGGAATCGGTTGCCGATGGCACCGTTGCCACCTGGCACAAGCAGCCGGGCGATGCGGTCAAGCGCGACGACCTGATCGTCGACATCGAGACCGACAAGGTGGTACTGGAAGTCCTGGCTGAAGCCGACGGCGTTCTGGGCGCTATCGTTGCCAACGAAGGCGACACCGTTCTTTCCGCACAGGTACTGGGCTCCATCGAAGAGGGCGGTGCTGCCGCCGCTGCTCCTGCTGCCGCGCCTGCCGCCGCCGCCCAAGCTGCTGCCCCGGCTGCCGCCGGTGGTGAAGACGATCCGGTTGCTGCTCCGGCCGCGCGCAAGCTGGCTGAAGAAAACGGCATCAACATCGCTTCCGTTGCCGGCACCGGCAAGGGTGGTCGTGTGACCAAGGAAGACGTGGTCGCTGCCGTCGCCGCGAAGAAAGCCGCTCCGGCTGCTGCTCCGGCCAAGGCTGCCGCCCCGGCTGCCGCTGCTCCTGTGTTCGCCGCCGGCGACCGCACCGAGAAGCGTGTACCGATGACCCGCGTACGTGCCACCGTGGCCAAGCGTCTGGTCGAAGCCCAGTCGAACATGGCGATGCTGACCACCTTCAACGAAGTCGACATGACCGAAGTCATGGCCCTGCGTTCGAAGTACAAGGACCTGTTCGAGAAGTCCCACAACGGCGTACGCCTGGGCTTCATGTCGTTCTTCGTGAAAGCGGCCACCGAGGCGCTGAAGCGCTTCCCGGCTGTCAACGCCTCGATCGACGGCGCGGACATCGTCTACCACGGCTACGCCGACGTCGGTGTCGCCGTTTCCAGCGACCGTGGCCTGGTGGTACCGGTACTGCGTAACGCCGAACTGATGAGCCTGGCCGAAATCGAAGGCGGCATCGCCACCTTCGGCAAGAAGGCCCGTGACGGCAAGCTGTCCATCGACGAAATGACCGGCGGTACGTTCACCATCACCAACGGTGGTACATTCGGCTCGATGATGTCGACCCCGATCGTCAACCCGCCACAAGCGGCGATCCTGGGTATGCACAACATCATCCAGCGTCCGATGGCAATCAACGGTCAGGTCGTGATCCGTCCGATGATGTACCTGGCTCTGTCCTACGATCACCGTTTGATCGACGGTAAAGAAGCTGTGACCTTCCTGGTTACCATCAAGAACCTGCTGGAAGACCCGGCTCGTTTGCTGCTGGATATCTGATTTTGCCCAAAGGGCAGGGCGCCTGGCGCCTTGCCCGCCGTGTAAATGACCAGCTTCGTCCCACGACGGTCGCCAAAAGCGGCCGTCCGGTTTGATTCGATAAGGAATGACACATGACTCAGAAATTCGACGTGGTAGTGATCGGCGCGGGTCCTGGCGGCTATGTAGCCGCCATCAAGGCCGCGCAACTTGGCCTCAAGACTGCCTGCATCGAGAAGTACCAGGACAAAGAGGGCAAGCTGGCTCTCGGCGGTACTTGCCTGAACGTGGGCTGCATTCCCTCCAAGGCGCTGCTGGACAGCTCCTGGAAGTACCATGAAGCCAAGGATGCCTTCGCCATCCACGGTATCACCACCGGTGACGTGAAGATGGACGTCCCGGCGATGGTCGGTCGCAAGGCCAACATCGTCAAGGGTCTGACCAGCGGTGTTGCCACCCTGTTCAAGGCCAACGGCGTGACTTCGATCGAAGGCCACGGCAAGCTGCTGGCCGGCAAGAAAGTCGAAGTGACCGGTCCGGATGGCGTTGTCCAGGTCATCGAAGCCGAGAACGTGATCCTGGCTCCAGGTTCGCGTCCGATCGACATCCCGCCTGCTCCGGTTGACCAGAAGGTGATCGTCGATTCGACCGGCGCCCTGGAATTCCAAGCCGTACCGAAGCGCCTTGGCGTGATCGGTGCCGGCGTGATCGGCCTGGAACTGGGTTCCGTCTGGTCCCGCCTGGGCGCTCAGGTGACTGTCCTGGAAGCCCTGGACACGTTCCTGCTGGCCGCTGACACCGCGGTGTCCAAGGAAGCGCTGAAAACCCTGACCAAACAAGGTCTGGACATCAAGCTGGGCGCTCGCGTGACCGGCTCCAAGGTCAACGGCGAAGAAGTGGTCGTGACCTATACCGACAAGGATGGCGAACAGACCATCACTTTCGACAAGCTGATCGTAGCCGTTGGTCGTCGTCCGGTGACCACCGACCTGCTGGCTGCCGACAGCGGCGTGACCCTCGACGAGCGTGGCTTCATCCACGTCGACGATCACTGCGCGACCACCGTTCCAGGCGTCTACGCCATCGGTGACGTGGTTCGCGGCATGATGCTGGCTCACAAGGCTTCGGAAGAAGGCATCATGGTTGTCGAGCGCATCAAGGGCCACAAGGCCCAGATGAACTACGACCTGATCCCGTCGGTTATCTACACCCACCCGGAAATCGCGTGGGTCGGTAAAACCGAACAGGCCTTGAAAGCTGAAGGCGTTGAAGTTAACGTCGGCACCTTCCCGTTTGCCGCCAGTGGCCGTGCCATGGCAGCCAACGATACCGGTGGTTTCGTCAAGGTCATCGCTGATGCCAAGACCGACCGCGTCCTGGGCGTCCACGTGATTGGCCCAAGCGCGGCCGAGCTGGTACAGCAAGGCGCAATCGGTATGGAATTCGGCACCAGCGCCGAAGACCTGGGCATGATGGTCTTCTCCCATCCGACCCTGTCCGAAGCGTTGCACGAAGCGGCATTGGCAGTGAATGGCGGCGCCATCCACATTGCCAACAAGAAAAAACGCTAAGCGAATAATAAGAAACCACGGCGGATCGCCCGTCGTGAGCCTTGCGCGCAAGACTCACCGCGGAACATCCGCTGGACGCAGTCTTGCGTTGTTTCGCCGGGCGACCGGATAACGACGCAAGCAGCAGTCACAGGTGGTGCGGCACTGCAATCAGTGCAGCACCGAACGCGCAGTACCTAACGAAGACGGTAAAAAGCATGAATCTTCACGAGTATCAGGGTAAGCAGCTGTTCGCTGAATACGGCCTGCCAGTATCCAAAGGCTACGCGGTAGACACCCCGGAAGAAGCAGCAGAAGCTTGCGACAAGATCGGTGGTTCCGAGTGGGTTGTAAAAGCCCAGGTTCACGCCGGTGGTCGCGGTAAAGCGGGCGGCGTCAAGCTGGTTCGCAGCAAAGAAGACGCTAAGGCCTTCGCACAGCAGTGGCTGGGCAAGCGTCTGGTGACCTATCAGACTGACGCCAATGGCCAGCCTGTCACCAAGATCCTGGTTGAATCGTGCACTGATATCGCTAAAGAGCTGTACCTGGGCGCTGTCGTTGACCGTTCGAGCCGTCGCATCGTGTTCATGGCTTCCACCGAAGGTGGCGTGGACATCGAGAAAATCGCTCACGACACCCCTGAGAAAATCCTCAAGGCCACTATCGATCCACTGGTTGGCGCTCAGCCATTCCAGGGGCGCGAGCTGGCATTCCAGCTGGGTCTGGAAGGCAAGCAGGTTGCCCAGTTCGCCAAGATCTTCGTTGGCCTGGCCAAGCTGTTCAAGGATCACGACCTGGCCCTGCTGGAAGTGAACCCGCTGGTGATCAAGGCCGACGGCGATCTGCATTGCCTCGATGCCAAGATCAACATCGACGCCAACGCCATGTACCGTCAGCCTAAGCTGAAAACCTTCCACGATCCGTCCCAGGACGATCCGCGCGAAGCGCACGCTGCCAAGTTCGAACTGAACTACGTGGCCCTGGAAGGCAACATCGGCTGCATGGTCAACGGTGCCGGCCTGGCCATGGGTACCATGGACATCGTCAACCTGCATGGCGGCAAGCCAGCCAACTTCCTCGACGTGGGCGGTGGTGCTACCAAGGAACGCGTAACCGAAGCGTTCAAGATCATCCTGTCCGACACCAACGTCGCTGCAGTACTGGTCAACATCTTCGGCGGCATCGTTCGTTGCGACATGATTGCCGAAGGCATCATCGGTGCAGTGAAAGAAGTCGGCGTGAAAATCCCGGTTGTTGTGCGCCTTGAAGGCAACAACGCTGAACTGGGCGCTAAAGTACTGGCAGAAAGCGGCTTGAACATCATCGCTGCTACCAGCCTGACCGACGCTGCTCAACAAGTTGTCAAAGCTGCGGAGGGCAAATAATGAGCGTCCTGATCAATAAAGACACCAAAGTTATCTGCCAGGGTATTACCGGTTCGCAAGGTAGTTTCCACACCCAGCAAGCCATCGAATACGGCACCAAGATGGTCGGTGGCGTAACGCCGGGCAAAGGCGGCACCGAGCACCTGGGCCTGCCAGTGTTCAACACCGTGAAAGACGCTGTAGCAGCCACTGGCGCCACCGCCAGCGTGATCTACGTTCCGGCTCCTTTCTGCAAGGACTCGATCCTGGAAGCGGCATTCGGCGGCATCAAGCTGATCGTCTGCATCACCGAAGGCATTCCTACCCTGGACATGCTGGACGCCAAGGTCAAGTGCGACGAACTGGGCGTGATCCTGATCGGCCCTAACTGCCCAGGCGTGATCACTCCAGGCGAATGCAAGATCGGCATCATGCCAGGTCACATTCACTTGCCAGGCAAGGTCGGTATCGTTTCCCGTTCCGGCACCCTGACCTACGAAGCTGTGAAGCAGACCACTGACGCCGGTTTCGGTCAGTCGACCTGCGTCGGCATCGGCGGTGACCCGATCCCGGGTTCGAACTTCATCGACATCCTGAAGCTGTTCCAGGAAGACCCGAAGACCGAAGCGATCGTCATGATCGGCGAGATCGGCGGTTCGGCTGAAGAAGAAGCGGCTGCCTACATCAAGGCTCACGTGACCAAGCCGGTTGTTTCCTACATCGCTGGTGTGACTGCTCCTCCGGGCAAGCGCATGGGCCATGCTGGCGCAATCATCTCTGGCGGCAAAGGCACTGCAGACGAGAAGTTCGCTGCTCTGCAAGACGCAGGCGTGAAAACCGTGCGTTCGCTGGCAGACATCGGCAAGGCCCTGGCCGAGCTGACCGGTTGGGCTGTCAAGTAAGCCTCGCGCTTAGCTGACGCTCCATCAGCAAAGGCCACCTTCGGGTGGCCTTTGTGCTTTGTGGGTAGGGGAAAGGCCTGTGTCGTTTGTGCTGGCCTCTTCGCGGGCAAGCCCGCTCCCACAGATTCTAGGTGTACGACGCGGACACTGTGGGAGCGGGCTTGCCCGCGAAGGGGTCACTACAGGCTGCACCGATTTCATACGAAAACGCGACAGGGAAGTGTCGCTTATCGGACAACATGCCCTCTAACAGTGCGTTTGCCGCGCAAATTCGTTAGTCTGGCAGCCATTTTGCGTTTGCTCCCCAAAAGGGAACGGCGCGCTAAACGGGTCAACCTCAAACGGGTCGACAGCATTTCCCCCACCCCACGGGAAATCCCTCTCTAAATTCCGATTCAGCAGTGTGGTATTTCCTTAAATGAAAGTGTTGAAAGGCCAGGACATCCTGGCACTTGGTTTTATGACCTTTGCCCTGTTCGTCGGGGCCGGTAACATCATCTTCCCCCCTATCGTCGGCCTGCAGTCCGGACCCCATGTCTGGATGGCGGCGCTGGGTTTCCTGATTACCGCGGTTGGCCTGCCGGTCGTCACCGTCGTTGCCCTGGCCAAGGTCGGCGGCGCCATGGACGCCTTGAGCAGCCCGATCGGCAAGCTTGCCGGTGGCCTGCTGGCCGCGGTCTGCTACCTGGCGGTTGGCCCGTTGTTCGCCACGCCACGTACCGCGACCGTGTCCTTTGAAGTCGGCCTGGCGCCCTTGACCGGTGAAAGCCCGCTGGCACTGTTCCTCTACAGTTCGGTGTATTTCCTGCTGGTGTTCTTCATCTCCCTCTACCCGGGGCGCCTGCTGGATACCGTCGGGCGCTTTCTCGCCCCGTTGAAGATCATTGCCCTGGCGGTCTTGGGCATCGCGGCGTTTGCCCTGCCGGCGGGGGATATCGGTACCGCCACGCCTGAATACGTGGCCGCGCCGTTTTCCCAGGGCTTTATCAATGGCTACCTGACCATGGATACCCTCGGTGCCCTGGTGTTCGGCATCGTCATCGTCAACGCCATCCGCTCGCGCGGTGTCGAGTCGCCACGGTTGATCACCCGCTACGCGATCATCGCCGGTCTGATCGCCGGTGTCGGCCTGGCGCTGGTGTATATCAGCCTGTTCCGCCTGGGCTCGGGCAGCCATGAAGTGGCGGTCGGTGCCACCAACGGGGCGGCGGTGTTGCATGCCTACGTGCAACACACCTTCGGCTCCCTGGGCAGCGGTTTTCTGGCGGTGCTGATTTCCCTGGCCTGCCTGGTGACGGCAGTCGGCCTGACCTGTGCCTGTGCCGAGTACTTCAGCCGGGTGCTGCCGCTGTCGTACAAGACCCTGGTGATCATCCTGGCGGCGTTTTCGCTGCTGGTGTCGAACCTGGGGCTGACCAAGCTGATCGCGTTCTCGATTCCGGTGCTGACGGCGATCTATCCGCCCTGCATTGCCCTGGTGGCGCTGAGCTTCTGCCAGTCGTTCTGGCACGCCCAGGGACGTATCGTCGGGCCGGTGATGCTGGTGTCGTTCCTGTTCGGGATGGTCGATGCGCTGAAGGGTGCGGGCCTGGCCGACTGGATGCCGACGCAACTGTCCCACCTGCCGCTGAGCGAGCAGGGGCTGGCCTGGCTGGTGCCTTCGGTGATCATGCTGGTGGTGGTCGTGGTGATTGACCGTCTGCTCGGGAAACGCAGCGAAGCGCTGGCCTGAGGTCTGCGCCCGTCACGAACGGGTTGTGGATAAGTGAAAAAAGCCCCCGTGTCGGATAACGACCGGGGGCTTTTGCTTTGGCTCTTGTCCCGATGGACTGTTATCCACAGGACTTCAGTAGTTGCATCCCAGGATATTGGAATAATCTGTAGGAAAGTTAACCGACGGACAAAGTAAAGCCCGCACAAGGCGGGCTTTCTTTTGCAACCTGAGTTCTTCCGCAAAGGAAGAAACTCCAATGACTCAAGAACCGGTGGCTTCTTTATTGGCCTCTTCGGCAGCCGCCTTGTTGGATTCAGCCTGAGCTTTGGCAGCTTCGGCGTTTTCCTTCGCTGCGTCGTTCACCTTATCCTGGGCTTCGTTCATTTTTTGCTGAGCTTGCTCGGCGTGCTGGTTTGCGTCTTGAGCTTTGTCCTCTGATTTTTTATCGCAGGCAGCGAGACCCAGAGAAGCGGTCAGCATCAAGGCAATAGCTAAAGTCTTACGCATGGGGTATTGCTCCTTTGTGGAAATAGTTACTACTGGCCTTTCGAACCCGAGCCCAAGGGTTAAGTTCCTTGATTTGCAAAGATATATAACTATTCCCGGTGCGGAACTTTTACCAATTGTGCAGATTTTATCGTCGCCGATATTGATATGAGATGTTCATTCCATGAGTGAGAACCCCGTTTTTGAGCGCGCCACGCGTTTTCTCGGTGCACTGCGGCATTGCCAGGTTCTCGGCCTGTCCCTGCACAGTGCCGATACCCGTGGATTGACCTTGATCCTGCCCTACAGCCCGCAGATCGTCGGTGATCCCCAGAGCGGCGTGATCCATGGCGGTGCCCTGACGTCGCTGATGGACACCGCCTGTGGCATGGCGACCCTGTGCGTCCTGCCCGAGTTCGAAGTCTGTCCGACCCTCGACCTGCGGATCGACTACATGCACCCCGCGCAGCCGGGCCAGGACGTCTACGGCTTCGCCGAATGCTACCGAGTCACCCGCGACATCATTTTTGCCCGCGGTTTTGCCTACCAGGATGATCCGGCAAACCCCATCGCCCATGTGGTCGGGACCTTCATGCGCATGGGCAAGGGTATCAAGGGCAGCCAGCGCTTCGGTGGCTCGATCAACGGAGGAGCGGCATGAGCAACGACTTCAAGGACCTGCTCCAGCAGGCACACCAGCAAGGCGACTATGGCCAGCTCCTGCAACGGATTCCCTACGCCAAGCTGATCGGCATCGAATGCTCCCGCCTGGGGGACGAGTTGCTGTTCCGCCTGCCGGCGAACAGGGAAAATATTGGTAACCCTTTGTTGCCGGCGATCCATGGTGGTGTCATCGCCGGCTTCATGGAACTGGCGGCCGCCCTGCACCTGCTGGTCTTCACCGGTTCGCCCGGGGTGCCCAAGGTCATCGACTTCTCCCTCGACTACCTGCGTGCCGGGCAGTTTCGCGATACCTATGCCAAATGCCAGGTATGTCGCCAGGGCCGACGGGTGGCGAATGTCGCCATTACCGCCTGGCAGAGCACCGAGGCCGAGCCGATTGCCACCGCCCGGGCCCACTTCAAGATCGAGGAAACACTCCCCAGCACTTGAAATCCCCACCATAGCCCCCAACTTTGATGACAACCCGCCGCCAACCCTCAGGGGGGCGGCCACTGCCATCCAATTGGAGTTTGATGACCATGAGTGTGGAAACTCAAAAGGAAACCCTGGGCTTCCAGACCGAGGTGAAGCAACTGCTGCACCTCATGATCCATTCGCTGTATTCCAACAAGGAAATCTTCCTTCGCGAATTGATCTCCAACGCCTCCGACGCCGTCGACAAATTACGTTTCGAAGCCCTGTCCAAGCCTGAGTTGCTGGAAGGTGGCGCCGAACTGAAAATCCGCGTGAGCTTCGACAAGGACGCCAAGACCGTCACCCTCGAAGACAACGGTATCGGCATGAGCCGCGACGATGTGATCACCCACCTGGGGACAATCGCCAAGTCGGGCACCGCCGATTTCATGAAGAACCTCTCGGGCGACCAGAAGAAGGATTCGCACCTGATCGGCCAGTTCGGCGTGGGCTTCTACTCGGCCTTTATCGTCGCCGACCAGGTCGAAGTGTTCAGCCGCCGTGCCGGCCTGTCGGCCAGCGAAGGCGTGCACTGGTCTTCCAGGGGCGAGGGCGAGTTCGAAGTCGCCACCGTGGAGAAAGCTGACCGCGGCACCCGCATCGTCCTGCACCTGAAGTCCGGTGAAGACGAGTTCGCCGATGGCTGGCGCCTGCGCAATATCATCAAGAAGTACTCCGACCATATCGCCCTGCCGATCGAACTGCCGAAAGAAACCGCGGCCGCCGAAGGCGAAGAGAAACCGGCGCTGGAATGGGAAACCGTCAACCGTGCCAGTGCCCTGTGGACCCGTCCGCGCACCGAGGTGAAGGACGAGGAGTACCAGGAGTTCTACAAGCACATCGCCCATGACTATGAGAACCCGCTGAGCTGGAGCCACAACAAGGTCGAAGGCAAGCTGGAATACAGCTCGCTGCTCTACGTGCCGGCCCGTGCGCCGTTCGACCTGTACCAGCGCGAGGCACCGAAAGGTCTCAAGCTGTACGTCCAGCGCGTCTTTGTCATGGACCAGGCCGAGTCCTTCCTGCCGCTGTACCTGCGCTTCATCAAGGGCGTGGTCGACTCCAACGACCTATCCCTGAACGTATCGCGAGAAATCCTGCAGAAAGACCCGATCATCGACTCGATGAAATCGGCGCTGACCAAGCGTGTCCTCGACATGCTGGAAAAACTGGCGAAGAACGAGCCCGAGCAATACAAGGGCTTCTGGAAGAACTTCGGCCAGGTCATGAAAGAAGGCCCGGCCGAAGATTTCGCCAACAAGGAAAAAATCGCCGGCCTGCTGCGTTTCGCCTCTACCCAGGGCGAAGAAGGCGAGCAGGTGGTGTCCCTGGCCGAGTACCTGGCACGCGCCAAGGAAGGCCAGGACAAGATCTACTTCCTGACCGGCGAAACCTACGCCCAGGTCAAGAACAGCCCGCACCTGGAAGTCTTCCGCAAGAAAGGCATCGAAGTGCTGCTGCTGACCGATCGCATCGACGAGTGGCTGATGAGCTACCTCAACGAATTCGACGGCAAGAGCTTTGTCGACGTGGCACGGGGTGACCTGGACCTGGGCAACCTGGACTCGGAAGAGGACAAGAAGGCTGCCGAGGAAGTCGCCAAGACCAAGGAAGGCCTGGTTGAGCGCCTCAAGACCGCCCTGGGCGACGCTGTCAGCGAAGTGCGGGTTTCCCACCGCCTGACCGACTCGCCGGCGATCCTGGCCATTGGTGAACAGGACCTGGGCCTGCAAATGCGCCAGATCCTCGAAGCCAGCGGGCAGAAGGTGCCGGACTCCAAGCCGATCTTCGAATTCAACCCGACCCACCCGTTGATCGAGAAGCTCGATGCCGAGCCGGACGAAGACCGCTTCGGCGACCTGTCCCATATCCTGCTCGACCAGGCGGCCCTGGCGGCCGGCGACAGCTTGAAGGACCCGGCGGCCTATGTGCGCCGACTGAACAAGCTGCTGGTTGAACTGTCGGTTTGATCACGCTGTAGAAAAACCCGCTTCGGCGGGTTTTTTAATTTCCAGATGTCCTTGCGGAGTGTGCAATGAGCCAAATCACTGTGAGTTCTGTGGCCTATCAGATTGATGGCCAGTCCTACGAGGGTCGCCTGGCCTTCGATGCCAGCCACCAGGGCGCCCGCCCGGGGCTGTTGATGGCACCCAACTGGATGGGGGTCAGCGCCGGCGCGGAAAAGATTGCCGAGGCCGTGGCTGCCAAGGGTTATGTGGTGCTGATCGCTGACCTCTACGGGCAGTCGGTTCGCCCGCAGAACGGCGACGAGGCGGGTGCGGCGATGATGCCGCTGAAGAACGACCGGGCCGAATTGCGCAAGCGCATGCAGGCGGCGTTCGAGGCGTTGCAGGGGCAGGGCCTGGCGGCGGTCGACAAGTCGAAACTGGCGACTTTCGGTTTCTGCTTCGGCGGTTGCTGCTCGCTGGAACTGGCCCGTACCGGCGCGCCGTTGAAAGCGGCGGTGTCGTTCCACGGCACCCTGGATACGCCGAACCCGGCGGATGCGCGGAACATCAAGGGCGCGGTCCTGGTGCTGCACGGCGCGTCCGACCCGTTGGTGCCGAAGGAACAACTGCCGGCATTCGAGGACGAGATGAACGCCGCCGGTGTCGATTGGCAGCTGTTGAGCTACGGCGGTGCGGTACACTCCTTCACCGATCCGCATGCCAACGTACCGGGCAAGATGATGTACGACGCGAAGACCGCCAGCCGCGCCTTCGTCTCGATGCATAACCTGCTGGAAGAAGTGTTCAAGGGCTGACTCTTGTCGCAGCCCTGACGGCCTCTTCGCGGGCAAGCCCGGCTCCCACGGGTTTTGTGTTCGGTCGCTGAACCGCGGTGCGACGCGATCCCTTGTGGGAGCTGGCTTGCCAGCGATGAGGCCCTTGAGCCCCACGGCGCCCATCCGGACGCCATCGCCAGCAAGCCGGCTCCCACGGGTTTTGTGTTCGGTCGCTGAACCGCGGCTCGGCGCGATCTCTTGTGGGAGCTGGCTTGCCAGCGATGAGGTCCTTGAGCCCTACGGCGCCCATCCGGACGCCATCGCCAGCAAGCCGGCTCCCACAGTTTTGCGCCAGACGGGGTCCCTGTAGGAGCTGGCTTGCCAGCGATGAGGCCCTTGAGCCCCATGGTGCCCATCCGGACACCATCGCCAGCAAGCCGGCTCCCACAGTTTCGCGCCAGACGGGGTCCCTGTGGGAGCGGGCTTGCCCGCGAAGAACGATAACGCGGTCCCCCGACCTACCGCGGCAGGGCGATCCGCTCGCTTTCCCCCGGGACCGTCGGCCAGTCCCCGGCCGCCCAGCGTGCCCGCGCCTGATCGATCAAGGCCGGATCGCTGGCGACGAAGTTCCAGTTCATCCGCCGTGGTCCATCCAGCGGCGCCCCGCCAATCATCACCAGATGACACTCGCCCGCGGCGAACAGCGTGGGACTTTCCCCGCCCGGCAGCACCACCAGGCTGCGCGGCGCCAACGGCTCACCGTCCAGCTCGACCTCGCCGTCCAGCACGTACAACGCCCGTTCCTCGTGTTCATCGGGGATCAGCAGGGTGGTTGCCGTGTCCATCCACACCTCGGCATAGACCGTGGGCGACAGCACCGGCACGGGTGACGTCAGACAGAAGCCGCTGCCGGCGATCAGGCGGATCCTCACCCCCAGGTTGTCGCTGGTGGGCAGGCTGGCGGCGGGGTGATGGCTGTAGTGCCCCGGTCCCTGTTCATGCTCCCTGGGCGATGCCAGCCAGACCTGCAGGCCATGCAGGGCCGAACCGCTGGCCATCAGTTCGGCCGGCGTCCGCTCGACGTGGGCAATGGCGCTGCCGGCGGTCATCCAGCTGACTTCGCCGGGGCCTACCCGCTGCTCGGAACCGAGGCTGTCCTTGTGCAGCAGTTCGCCCTCGAACAGGTAGGTCAGGGTCGACAGGCCGATATGCGGGTGCTGCCGGATATTCATGCCGCTGCCCGGTGGATAGCGGGTTTCCAGCATATGGTCGAAAAACACGAAAGGCCCGACGCTGCGGCACTGGGCCGAGGGCAGGGGACGCAGGATCGGTTGACCTTCGACATCCTCGGCGCGAGGACGAATCACCAACGGTGTGTTCATGGGGCTTCCAGGCTCGGCGGGCAATGCGCAGAGCATAACCCGCTTTTTCGCCGCCGCCCTTACTGACTGAAGGCGCCTTCGGACAGCAGGGTTTCGATGCTGACTTCGCTGGTGGTCATCAATTTGTGGATCGGGCAGCGGTCGGCGACCTTGTGCAGCTCATCGCGCTGGGCATCGCTCAGCACGCCCTTGAGGGTGAGCTTGACCAGCAGGCCGTATTTGCCCTTCTGCTCCTGGCTGTTGTCGCGCTTGACCTCGACCGTGACGCCGGTCAGCGGGATGCCTTTCTTCTGCGCGTAGAGCTTCAGGGTCAGGGCCTTGCATGCACCCAGGGCGGCGTCGAAGTAGTCGTGGGGTTCCGGCGCGGAGCCTTCGCCACCGGCGGTTCTGGGCACATCGGCGAACAGCTGGTGATCATCGATCTGCACGCTGTGAAGAAAACCTTCGCTCGATTCGGTGTTGATGGTGATGGTCATGACATACCTCAGGCAGAGAGTGACGGGAAAAGACCCTGAACCTTATAGAACACTCCACCGGGGCGGTGTTCAGCTTTTTTCGCGTCCGCACGCCCTTGTGGAGCGCATATCGGACTTCTTGGGCGCTTTGATATCACGCTTTCGTCTAACGCAAATGTTGCAAATGCCTCTACCGTTGAAGACAGCGTGATAGCGGGTGGATGCCGCGTTTTTTGCCGAAGTTTTGCGACGAAACCGTTGTGAGCGAAGTTTTTTACATGAAGTCTTGCGGAGGGAGCCGAAGCGATGAGCAGTATCCGGAGTTTGAACATAGCGCCACGGGCGGGCCTGGGGTTTGGCCTGCTGGCGTTGATGGTGTGCCTGCTGGGCGGCTTTGCCCTGTTGCAGATGGGCAATATGCGCCAGCAGTCCGAAGCGGTGGAAACCAACTGGTTGCCCAGTGTGATGGCGGTCGGCGAGATCAGCCAGGATCTGCTGCGGGTCCGGGCGTTGACCCTGCGCCTGCTGCTCAACCGCGATCCCCAGGCCCTGGCGGAGAACGAAGCCAAGCTCAATCAACTGAAAAGCGGCCTGGACAAGGCGCAGGGGCGTTATGAGGCGCTGATGTCGTTGCCTCGGGAGCAGGAGATGTTCGAGCGTTTCAAGGGCGTCGAGCAGCAATACCTCCAGCGCCAGCAGCAGGTCATGGCCTTGTCCGGAGAGGGGCGGCTCGAAGACGCGGTGCGTATCGTCAACGGCGAGATGAACCAATTGGCCGATGAAATGGCCACGACCCTGCATGAGCTGGTGGAACTCAACAAGCACCATGCCACCCAGGCCACGGACCTGGCCCAGGCCGTGTTCAGTCGCTCGCGGATCTGGGTCGCCGGGATGATTGCCCTGACCGCTCTGATCACCGTCGGCCTCGCGCTGCTGCTGACCCGCAGCATCGTCCTGCCGCTGGCGCAGTCGCTGGGGGTGGCCGAGGTGGTGGCCTCCGGCGACCTGACCGCGGTGATCGATGTCGACGGCCACGACGAGCCGGCGCGCCTGCAGGCGGCGCTCAAGGACATGCAGCAGCGCCTGCGGGAGACGATCCGGCAGATTTCCGATTCTTCCAGCCAGTTGGCCTCCGCTTCCGAAGAGCTCAGTTGCGTCACCGAGGATGCCACCCGTGGCTTGCACCAGCAGAGCCTGGAGATCGAGCAGGCGGCCACCGCGGTCAACCAGATGACTGCGGCAGTGGAGGAAGTGGCGAGCAACGCGGTGGCGACGTCCGAGGCCTCGCGCGAGTCCGACCGGATTGCCCAGCATGGTCGCGAGCAGGTACGCCAGGCGGTGCTGTCCATCGAGTCGCTGGCCGATGACGTCAGTGGCAATGTGCTGCAGGTCGAGGACCTGGCGCAGAAGGTCTATGGCATCAGCAAGGTGCTGGAGGTGATCCGTTCGGTGGCCGAGCAGACCAACCTGCTGGCGTTGAACGCGGCCATCGAGGCGGCCCGGGCCGGGGAGGCCGGGCGCGGTTTCGCCGTGGTGGCCGATGAGGTGCGCGGGCTGGCCCATCGTACCCAGCAATCGACCCAGGAAATCGAGCAGATGATCGGGGCGATCCAGCAGGGCACCGAGCAGGCGGTCAGCGCCATGCAGAAAAGCAATGGCAGGGCCCGTTCGACCCTGGAAGTGGCCAAGGCCGCAGGCGATGCCCTGGATGAGATCGCCGCGGCGATCACCCTGATCAACGAGCGCAATATCGTGATTGCCAGCGCCTCGGAGGAGCAGGCGGCGGTGGCGCGGGAGGTGGACCGCAACCTGATGAATATCCGCGACCTGGCCCTGCAGACCTCGGCCGGGGCCAACCAGACCAGTGCGGCGAGCCAGGAGCTGTCACGGCTGGCGGTGGACCTCAATGGCCTGGTGGCACGCTTCTCGGTGTAAGAGCGCCGTGGCCTGTGGCACAGACTTGTAGGAGTGGGCTTGCCCACGAAGAACGATAATGCGCTGTATCTGAAACACCGCTTCGCGCCATTCGCGGGCAAGCCCACTCCCACACAAGCGGGGCTGATATTTCAGGCAAAAAAAACGCCCCGAACCGGTCGGGGCGTTTTTCATCTCGCGATCAGGTCGGGCTTACTTGCCCTGCCAGCGCTTCAGGACCAGGGTGGCGTTGGTGCCGCCGAAGCCGAAGCTGTTGCTCATCACGTTGTTCAGCTCGACGTTTTCGCGGGTCTTGGTCAGTACCGGCAGGTCGGCGACTTCCGGGTCCAGCTCGTCGATGTTGGCGGAACCGGCAATGAACTTGCCTTCCATCATCAGCAGGCAGTAGATCGCTTCGTGAACGCCGGCGGCGCCCAGGGAGTGACCGGACAGGCTCTTGGTCGAACTGATGGCCGGGGCCTTGTCGCCGAAGACTTCACGCACGCCCTTCATTTCCGCGACGTCGCCGACCGGAGTCGAGGTGCCGTGGGTGTTCAGGTAGTCGATCGGACCGTCAACGGTGGCCATTGCCATCTGCATGCAGCGCACGGCGCCTTCGCCGCTTGGCGCAACCATGTCGTAGCCATCGGACGTCGCGCCGTAGCCAACGATCTCGGCGTAGATCTTCGCGCCACGGGCCAGGGCGTGTTCCAGCTCCTCGACCACGACCATGCCGCCGCCGCCGGCGATGACAAAACCGTCACGCTTGGCGTCGTAGGCACGGGAGGCCTTTTCCGGCGTGTCGTTGTACTGGGTGGACAGGGCGCCCATGGCGTCGAACAGGAACGACTGGCTCCAGTGCTCTTCTTCACCGCCGCCGGCGAAGACGATGTCCTGCTTGCCCATCTGGATCTGCTCCAGCGCGGTACCGATGCAGTGGGCACTGGTGGCGCAGGCGGAGGAGATCGAGTAGTTCAGGCCCTTGATCTTGAACGGCGTGGCCAGGCACGCGGAAACAGTGCTGCCCATGGTGCGGGTCACGCGGTATGGACCGACGCGCTTCACGCCTTTTTCGCGCAGGATATCCAGCGCTTCCATCTGGTTCAGGGTCGATGCGCCGCCGGAGCCGGCCACCAGGCCGGTACGCGGGTTGGAAACCTGCTCGTCGGTCAGGCCGGAGTCGGCGATCGCGTCCTTCATGGCCAGGTAGGCATAAGCCGCCGCGTGGCCGACGAAGCGATAGATCTTGCGATCGATCAGTTCTTCGAGGTTGAGGTCGATGGAGCCGGAAACCTGGCTACGCAGACCCATTTCGGCATATTCCGGGTTGAAGCGGATGCCAGGGCGGCTTGCACGCAGGTTAGCGGAGACGGTCTCTTTGTCATTGCCCAGGCACGAAACGATGCCCAGACCAGTGATAACGACGCGGCGCATGCGGATAACCCTTAGAAGTTGTCAGTGGAGGTGAAAACGCCGACCCGGAGGCCTTCGGCGGTGTAGATCTCGCGACCGTCGACCGTCACCGAACCGTCGGCGATGGCCAGGTTCAGCTTGCCCTTGAGGACGCGCTTGATCTGAATGTTATAGGTGACCTTCTTGGCGGTCGGCAGGACCTGGCCGAAGAATTTCACTTCGCCCGAACCCAGCGCGCGGCCGCGGCCCGGCAGGCCCTGCCAGCCGAGGAAGAAGCCGACCAGTTGCCACATGGCATCGAGGCCCAGGCAGCCCGGCATCACCGGATCGCCTTCGAAGTGGCAGGCGAAGAACCACAGGTCCGGGGTGATATCCAGCTCGGCGACCAATTCACCTTTGCCGTACTTGCCACCCTCTTCGCTGATATGGGTGATGCGATCCACCATCAGCATGTTCGGGGCGGGCAGTTGCGCGTTACCTGGGCCGAACAGCTCACCGCGACTGCAGCGAAGCAGATCTTCCCGGGTAAAGGCGTTTTGTTTGGTCATGCGAGCTCCTCAATAATCCCATGCGGCAGGGTGGGGCAAATCTTCCCGGCCGATCGAAGCCTTCATGCCTCGAATCGACAGCCTACTCATAGACTATTGCGTTGTAGTGAAAGTCACAGCACAAGGGACATGAATGTACACTTGTGCACTGAAATTATTATTCAAGCCGGTTTCATGGCTCGTTTGGGTGCCTAAGACTGCCGCACTTTCGCCTTTCACGCCAGTCGCACATCGTATTCAAGGTACCCAACGCCGCAGAATCTGTTGCAGATCAGTGCGTTTGAAGGGCTTGGCCAGGTAATCGTTCATGCCCGCCACCAGGCACTGCTCGCGGTCGCCCTGCAAGGCGTTGGCGGTCAGGGCGATGATCGGCAACTGCGCGCCGTCGGGCAATTGGCGGATCTGCCGGGTGGCCTCGTAGCCGTCGACGAGCGGCAGCCGGCAGTCCATCAGGATTGCCGCGAAATCGCCGGTTTTCGCCAGCTCGACCGCCTCGATGCCGTCATGGGCCAGGCTGACCTCGAAGCCCAGGCTGCGCAACATGGCTTCGATGACGGTCTGGTTCACCGGGTTGTCCTCCACCAGCAGGACCTTGCGCCCTTCGCCGTGGCCGGCCAGCAGCTGCGGCAAGGCCTCGGGCTCGACCTGGCGGTACAGGGCGAGGGGGATTTCCAGGGTGAACACCGAACCCTGGCCCTCTTCGCTGCGCGCATGCAGGGTGCCGCCCATGCGCTCGGCCAGGGTCCGTGCAATCGGCAGGCCGAGGCCGGTGCCGCCATAACGCCGGGAGATCGAGCTGTCGGCCTGCTGGAAGGCATTGAACATCAGTTCCAGCCGTTCGGCGGAAATGCCGATGCCGCTGTCGCGCACCGTGCAACTGAACCAGATCACCTCATCGTCCAGGCCCTGCCAGGCCGGCTCGATACTGACGCTGCCGTGCTCGGTGAATTTCAGCGCATTGCCGACCAGGTTGACCAGGATCTGCCGGATCCGTGTCGGGTCGCCCTTGACCTGCAGGTTGTGCAGGCCCGGCGGGAACTGCAGGTTCAGTTGCAGCCCGCGTTGCACGGCACTGTGCTGGAAGGCCTGGGCACAGCTGCTGATCAGCTCGCCGAGGCCGAAAGGAATATGTTCCAGTTCCAGGGCCGAGCGCTCGATCCGCGAGAAATCGAGGATGTCATTGATGACCTTGAGCAGGTGCTCGGTGGACTCCGAGGCGAGGGTCGCGTACTCGGCCTGTTCGTCGGTCATCTCCGTGGTTTCGAGCAGTTGCAGCATGCCCAGCACGCCGTTCATCGGGGTACGCAACTCGTGGCTCATCATGGCCAGGAAGTCGGACTTGGCATTGTTCGCCCGTTCCGCTTCCTCGCGGGTCTGGATCAGTTGCGCGATGGCCTGGTGCTGTTCGCGACTGGCTTGTTCGAGGCCGGTGGCCAGGTTGTTGATATGCCGCGCCAGGTCGCCGAGCTCGGTGTCATCCGGCACCGGCAGCGGGGTCTTGTAGTCGCCCTGCTGGATGGCCTTGACCGCGTGGCCCATGGCGCTGATCGGCTGCGACAGGTTGGCCGCCAGGCGGCGGGCCAGCAGGAAGGTGAAGAGCAGGGCGAACAGCGCCAGGATCCCGGCCTTGAGCAGGATTTCCTGCTGGCGCTGGTTGAAGGCGTCGTTGGACATGCCGACGATCACCCGCCCCAGGTAATCCTCGCCCGCGGCCACGGCGGCGCCACTGGTGCCTTGCAGGAAATCGCTGTCGAGCTGGATGCGTTGCAGGCGCACGGGGGCCTGGAACACTTCGACCTGTTGCGCGCGACTATGGCTTTCCGAGGGTTGCTCGACATAGACCAGGATGTTGTTGCTGCGGTCCTGGACTTCGAGGAAACGCACATGCGGAGTGGTCAGGCTGGCCTTCATCAGGCTTTCGAGCACTTCATTGTTACCAGATATGACGCCGTACTCCGTGGCCGGTGCCAACTGGTTGGCGATCAACTGGCCGGTGTGATTGAGTTCCTGGCGCAGGTCCTGGATCCGCACGAAAGTGAAGAAGCTGATCAGCAACAGGGTCAGCAGCAGGGCCGGGCCGAGGCTGATCATCTGGGTACGGGCGTTGATGCCCCAGTGCCGGCGCAGGTTCATGGGTGGGATTCTCCTTCGGCCAGCCGGGTGGCGACCGAGACTTCGTCGATCGGCTCCAGGCTCAGCGAGCGGGCAACCTGCGGATTGCTCAGTATTTTGAAACGCGGGGGGTAGAGCGTGCGCGGCCAGCTGTTGGGGGATTGGTCGAGCAGCTTGTCGAGGATCGCCAGCCAGTCGTTCTGGTCGCTGTAGCTGCTGGCCAGGCTGCCGGCCTTGACGAAGCCGGCGTTCGGCCCGATCAGCGCCAACTGCCGGGAATAGCTGCTGAGCAGCAGGTTTTTCGCGGTCTTCGGGTTGTACAGCGTCGCATCGTCGATCCCCAGCAACACGTCGCTGCCGCGCAACAGGTTCTGCAGGGGGCGGCTGTCGGCGGTATCGTCCCAGCGCTGGGGGACGATTTCCAGTCCCAGCGGCTGGGCCGCCTGACGCAGTTCCGCGAGGAGGAACTCGCTGTCATCGTCATACAGCACGCCGACCCGTCGCGCCTGCGGCAACACCGCGTTGATCAGGTGCAATTGTCGCGAGGGCGGTGGATCGCTCCAGAGCAGGCTGAGCTGGTTCGGCAACTGTTCGCCGAGGCGCTGGCGCGCTTGCAGGCGGCTGATGCGCAAGACCAGGGTGGCCGGGCCCTGGCGATCGCCCAGGCGCCAGTCGAGGCTGGGCGGGTCGAGCAGGATCAGGCGTGTCCCTGGCGGCAGTTGGCTCGGCGGCGGCAGTTGCCCGAAAGGCACGAAGCGTACCCGGTCCTCGGGGCGCTGCTGCGCCAGGGCGCTGGTAAAGGCCTGTACCCCGGAACTGTCCTCGGCGCCGGTGAGCAGCACATCGGCGGCCCGGGCCTGGACTATCAGTACCAGCAGCACCAGCAGGCCGCTGGCCAGCTTGCCGAGCCAGGCTCCGCAGGCTGATGTCATCCTTGACTGACGGTCGTCCATGCTCAGAATTCCAGCTCGGCGCTGAAGTAGAACACCTGGCGCTGGTCGTAGTTGTTGTCGGGCCAGGTGACGGGCTGGTCATCCAGGCGTTGCTGCACGACCCCCGACAGCTCCAGGCTGGCCTTGCGCAAGGGGATGCGCTTGGCGACCCGCAGGTCGACCCGTTGGAAACGATACTGGTTGATCGCGTCGTCGCCGTAATAGAACAGCGCGCTCGACCAGCCCGCGCCCCAGTCGCGCATCCAGCCGGCGGAGCCGCTGTTGCGGGCGGTGAACTGTTCGTCGGTAGGATTGCTGGCCTGGGTATCGACATAGGCATAGGTCAGGCGTAGCCGGTCGGCGGCGCTCAGGTGCCAGTCGAGCTGGGTTTCAGTACCGCTGAAGCGGGCGCTGTTGGCATTGCTGGCGATGTACTGGTTGTTGCGCAGCGGCGAACTGACCATCGAGGTGATTTCGTCGTAGAACAGTTTCACGTCGAGGCTCAGCCCGATATCCGTGAAGAAACCGTTGTAACCCAGTTCCCGCGAGCGCATCCGCTCCTTGTCGAGGTTGCCCGGGCCGCGGGTCTTGACGAAATACTGGCCGCTGGTCTGGCCGTAGGTCGGTGAGTCGAGGTTGGTCACCCGGTAGCTCCAGTTGACGTTGTTCTCGAACATGTCCGGCGAACGGATGGCCTTGGAATACACGGCACGCAAGCCGTGTCGCGGATTGATCAGGTAGTTGACGGCAAACCGCGGGGTCAATGAGTCACCGGTCAGTTGCGCGTTTTCGTACATGGCGCCGCCTTGGAGCAACCAGTGTTCGCTGGCGCGCCACTCCAACTGCCCGAACAGGCGCCAGGTGTTGTCGTCGACGGTGCCATTGAAGTAGGTCTCGGAGTCTGCCCGGTCATAACGATAGTTCATGCCGCTGACCAGGCGCAGGCTGTCCGACAGGCTCAGGGTGTCCTGCAGTTCCAGGTCGTAGCGGGTCTCGCGGGTGCTCTGGTCGATATCGCCGCAGACGGTGTCCTTGCCGCCCTGGTTGTACCACTGGTCGAGGACCTGATTGGCCAATGCCTGCTCCGAAGTACTCCCCGCCGGCGGGCTGCCCACGTTGTAGTTGGTCATGCCACGCGCCAGCTTTTCCGCATAGTTGGGATTGAGCTGCCACAGCTGGGTCAACTGCGGGCTGAACGATACCTTGGCGTCACAGGCGCGCCAGACCTGCTGGCGATCCCAGTGCTGGGCCGAGCCCTGGATATAGAGGCTGTGCTGCGGACTGATATCCAGGTTCCAGCGCAGGGAACCGGCGTAATCCTTGGCCACCACATCGGAGTTGTCGCCTGCTTCCTGGATCCCCGGGAACACCGCCTGGTAGGTATACGGCCGCTGGTTGGTACCTTCCTTGGCGTTCAACTGCCAGTCGATGCTCTGGCTTTCATTGAGCATCTGGCTGACCGACAGGTTGAAGCGGTTCAGGCGCCGGCTGTCGCGGTAGTCGGCGCCGACACGGTCGCTGTCGAAACCGTCGTCCTGCTGGCCGGACATCGACAGGCGCAGGTCGCCGGTTTCCCAGCCGGAGCCCTCGCTGGCGTACCAGTCATTGATGCCGCGTTCGCCGCGGGTGACCTTGATGCGCGAGCCGTGGGTGCTGCCGGGGGACTTGGTCAGGATGTTGACCACCGCCATCAGCGCGTTCGCGCCGTAGCTGACGGTGTTCGGGCCCCGGAAGACTTCGATGCGCTCGATATCCTCCATGGCCACCGGGATATCGCTCCAGTCCACCGTCGCCAGCCCGGCCCGGTAGACCGAGCGCCCGTCGATCAGCACCTGCATGCGCCGGGCGTTGGCGGCGTCGGTCCCGTGGTAGTTGATCGCCGCCTGGTTGCCGTTGGTGTAGCCGACCATCATGCCCGGCACCAGGCGCAGCAGTTCGGCGATATCCCGGGCGCCACTGGCCTTGATCAGTTCGTTGTCGATCACGGTCATGCTGCCGGGCACCGAGGCCGGGGATTGTTTCAGGCGCGTGGCGGTCAATACCTCGGGCAGCGGCTGGTTTTCCAGGAACAGGTCGTCGGCCAGCACCGGGCTGCTGAGCAACAGCGCCAGGAGCATGGGGGAACGCGTGAGGGGAGGGCCAAAGTACACGGCTCAGCCTTGATAACAGATAATAGCCGCGCATGTTAACCGAGCCGGGCGGGTTTGCCATGGCACAGGGCCTGCATTCTGTCTGCAAATTCGGACAAATCCTTGTGTCAGAGCCCTTTGCGCCGAATGCGTTTGGGACTGGCTGCCGCCGGGTGGCTCCGTATAATGCGGCCATCGCCATTGGTATAAACGGATTGCATATGACTGAACAGCACCCTATCGCGGTCCTGGGAGGCGGGAGTTTTGGGACCGCCGTGGCCAATCTGCTGGCCGAGAACGGGCATCGGGTCCGCCAATGGATGCGCGACCCTGAACAGGCCGAGGCCATTCGTGTCAATCGCGAGAATCCGCGTTACCTCAAGGGCATCAAGATTCATCCGGCGGTCGAGCCGGTCACCGACCTGGCCGCGACCCTCGAAAGCTGCGAGCTGTTCTTTGTCGCCCTGCCATCCAGCGCCTTGCGCAGCGTGCTGGCGCCCCATGCCGGGCAACTGAGCGGCAAGTTGCTGGTGAGCCTGACCAAGGGCATCGAGGCGCAGACCTTCAAACTGATGAGCGAAATCCTCGAAGACATTGCCCCGCAGGCGCGGATCGGCGTGTTGTCGGGGCCGAACCTGGCCCGTGAAGTGGCCGAGCATGCGTTGACCGCCACCGTGGTCGCCAGTGAAGACGAAGAACTCTGCACCCGGGTCCAGGCCGCGCTGCACGGGCGGACTTTCCGCGTCTATGCCAGCGCCGACCGGTTTGGCGTCGAGTTGGGCGGGGCATTGAAGAACGTCTACGCGATCATTGCCGGCATGGCGGTGGCGCTGGGCATGGGCGAGAACACCAAGAGCATGCTGATTACCCGGGCCCTGGCGGAAATGACCCGGTTTGCCGTGAGCCAGGGCGCCAACCCGATGACTTTCCTCGGCCTGGCCGGGGTGGGCGACCTGATCGTCACCTGTTCCTCGCCCAAGAGCCGCAACTACCAGGTCGGTTTCGCCCTGGGCCAGGGCCTGAGCCTGGAAGACGCGGTGACCCGCCTGGGAGAAGTGGCCGAAGGGGTCAATACGCTCAAGGTGCTCAAGGCCAAGGCCCAGGAACTGGGGGTCTATATGCCGCTGGTGGCCGGGTTGCACGCGATTCTGTTCGAAGGGCGTACCCTTGACCAGGTGATCGCCTTGCTGATGCGCGGTGAGCCGAAGACCGATGTCGATTTCATTTCCACCAGCGGTTTCAACTGATCCACGGGACAGGAGCAAGACATGAACGAAGCCAAGTACGAATCCATTGTGTTGCGCGTGGTGTGGATGCTGCTGTTCCTGCTGGTCTGGCAGGTCACGCAATTCATCCTCGGCGCCCTGGTGCTGGTGCAACTGATCTACCGGCTGGTCTATGGCGCGCCAAGCGGCAACCTGATGAACTTCGGTGACAGCCTGAGCCAGTACCTCGCCCAGATCGGCCGTTTCGGCAGCTTCCACAGCGACCAGAAACCCTGGCCGTTCGCCGACTGGCCGACACCCCGCGCGCCCGAGGGCGAAGCCCCGCACAGCGTGCCGCCGGCTGCCCACCCGGCCCGTGACGAGGAACCCAAGCTATGAAGTTATGGGTGCTGCGTCATGGTGAAGCCGAGCCGCAGGTGCGCAGCGATGCCGAGCGCAACCTCACCGCCCATGGCCGCAAGGAAGTGCTGCGCAGTGCCGCGCACCTGATCGGCCAGCCACTGACGGCAATCTATGCCAGCCCCTATGTCCGGGCCCAGCAGACCGCGCAACTGGTACGCGAAGCCCTGGGGTTCGAGCCAGAGATCATCACGGTGCCCTGGCTGACCCCCGAGACCCATCCGTCGAGGGTGCTGGAGCACCTGGATACGCCCGACAACCTGCTGCTGGTCAGCCATCAACCGCTGGTGGGCAGCCTGATCGGATTGCTCGAAGACGGCCACCTGCGCACTGCCCAGCCGATGAGCACCGCCAGCCTGGCGGAGCTGGAAGGCGACTGGCCGCTGGCCGGTGGCATGACCCTCAACAGCGTCCGTCACCCCTGACAGGCTCGCGGACGGCGCCGGAAGCGGGCGCCGTCCGTTGCCTCATGGCGTCAGTACCGCGCCGATCAGCTCGGTCCGGGCCTGTTTCAAGGTCACCGTATTGACCTTGGCGCCTTTGAAGGTGCAGTGCTCGAAGTACCCCGAGAACATCGCGTGGCGCAGGTCGCTATGATCGAAGTTGTTGCCCTTGAAGCCACTCGACAGCAGGGCGCCCTTGAGATTGGCGGCCATGAAGTTCGCTCCGTGGTACTGGCCGAAAAAGCGCACTCCCGCCAGGTCGCCGCCACTCAGGTCGACCCCGATCATGTTGACGTTGGTCACCTGCAGCGTGCGCAACACCTGGCAGATGGCGTCCTTGTGCCAGTTCCTCAACGGCAGCCGGGTATCGACGTCGTGGAAGGGCAGCGCGTCCCCCGGATATCGGCCGCTTGCCGCGATATTCAAGGCGCACAGCTTCATCGCCCGGGTCAGTGACGGCGACAGCGTGGACGGCACCCGCAGGTCGAACAGCTTCTTTTCCACATGCAGGGACACCCGTCCGCCGCCTTCCAGCGGCACACCGTCCCAGCTTTGCAGGATGCCGGGAAAACGGCCGGTGCAGGCCACCATCAATTCCAGCAGCCCACCCAGGGGGTAACGGCGCAGGTCGGGAACGCCGCCGAGGAATGCCTGCGCCGACGACAGACAGTCCTTGAGTCCCAGCACGGCCATGTGCTGTTCGAGGGGGGCTGCCGCAAAGGCTCCCGGCATGGGCTGCCGGTGCGCGTGCGCCGGCGATGCGGGCGATACCGGCTGCTGTGCCTGCTGTGTTCGTGGGCTGCGGACAGGGATCAAGCTTCGAAAAAGGCTGCCTATCGTTGACATGAACGTCTCGTAAGGGGCTGGGAAACCGGAAATTCGACGCGATCCGCCGTCGGCCTGCTATCAGATTCCACCCGTTTTTCCCGACCGGGAACGATATCGCCGGGCTTGCGGTGCCGGCGTGCCCGTGAAATAGTCGGCCAAGCAAGTGCTTGGTTGGTTTTTATCCGGAATAAGAACAAGGGAGGGAGTCTTATGTCTGCCGCTTTTCGTTTGCCCCTGGAAGTCTTCTACGAGCGCGAAGCTCGCCATCCCCGCCAGGCTTACCTGGTCCAGCCGCTGGGCGGAGGCGAGGTGCAGACCCTGAGCTGGTCCGAGGTCGGTCACCAGGCACGTTGCGCGGCCCACTGGCTGCGGGCCCGGGAGTTGCCCCAGGGCAGCCATGTGGCGATCATCTCGAAGAATTGTGCCCACTGGATCATTGCCGACCTGGCGATCTGGATGGCCGGCCATGTCTCGGTGCCGCTGTACCCCAACCTGACGGCCGACTCCGTCGCCCAGGTGCTCGGGCACGCCGAGGCCGCGCTGGCCTTTATCGGCAAGCTCGATGACTGGCCGGCCATGCAGCCGGGGCTTCCCGCCGGCCTGCCGACCATCAGCCTGCCCCTGTGCCCGGCGGGGGATTTCGATTTCCGCTGGGCCGACCTGCAAGCCTGTTCGCCGATCCAGGACGACCCGCTGCCCGCCGCGCAGCAACTGGCGACAGTGATCTATACCTCCGGCACCACCGGCCAGCCCAAAGGCGTGATGCACAGCTTCGCGACCCTGTCGTTTGCCGCCAATCATGCGATTGGGCTGTTCGGCCTGGGGGAAAAAGACCGGCTGCTGTCATACCTGCCGCTGTGCCATGTGGCCGAACGGATGTTTGTCGAGCTGGCATCGCTCTTCACCGGGCAGACGGTGTTTTTCGCCGAAAGCCTGGACACGTTCCTGGTCGATCTCAGGCGTGCGCGGCCGACGGCGATGTTCGGCGTGCCGCGGATCTGGAGCAAATTCCAGATGGGCGTCCATGAAAGGATCGCGCCGGCGCGACTGGACCTGCTCCTGCGCCTGCCGCTGCTCGGGCGGCAGGTCGGCCGCAAGGTTCTCGCCGGGCTGGGGCTGGATGCCCTGCGCGTCGCGCTGTCCGGCGCGGCACCGGTGACGCGGGAGCTGCTGCACTGGTATCGGCGCCTCGGGCTGGAGGTGCGCGAGGTCTATGGCATGACCGAAAACAGCGGCTACTCCCATGTCTGCCGGGGCGGCCAGCATGTGTCGGGGTGGATCGGCCAGCCCTGTCCGGGCGTGGAGGTGCGGATTGACGAGCAGGGCGAGGTGCTGGTTCGCAGCGGCGCGACCATGCTCGGTTATTACAAGGACCCGCTCAAGACGGCCGAAGCCCTGACCGAGGAGGGTTTCCTGCGCACCGGCGACAAGGGGGAACAGGATGCCCTGGGCAATCTGCGGCTGACCGGGCGGCTCAAGGAAATCTTCAAGACCAGCAAGGGCAAGTACGTGGCCCCGGCGCCCATCGAGAACCTCCTGGCGGCCAATACCTGGCTCGAACAGGTCTGCGTCGTCGGTGATGGCTTGTCGGCCCCGCTGGGTCTCTGCGTGCTCTCGGCCGCAGCTGTCCAGGTTCCCCGGGCGAGCTTGCAGGCAGGGCTGGAAACCTTGCTGGAGGAGGTCAACCAGGCCCTCGACAAACATCAGCGCTTGCGTGCGCTGGTGGTGGTGAAAGATAGTTGGGCGGTTGAAAACGGCTTTCTGACGCCGACCCTGAAGCTCAAGCGCCCGGTGATCGAGCAGTGCTACGGCGCACGGTTCCAGGCGTGGAGCGAGCACGGGCAGCCCGTGTTGTGGCAGGAATGACAAATAAAAACTGAGGATTGCAAGATGGCCCTGTGGCGCACCGTTCCGAATATCGACCAACTCAATGCCTCGGCGAAGAACACCATCAGCGAAGTGCTGGACATTCGCTTCGAAGCCTTTGACGAGCAGTCACTGACCGCCAGCATGGTGGTCGACCACCGTACCCACCAGCCGTTCGGCCTGCTGCATGGCGGCGCCTCGGTGGTGCTGGCGGAAACCGTCGGCTCGATGGCCAGCTACCTGTGTGTCGACACCAGCCAGTACTACTGCGTCGGCCTGGAAATCAATGCCAACCATCTGCGCGGCGTGCGCAGCGGACGGGTGACGGCGGTGGCGACGCCGGTCCATATCGGGCGCACCACCCATGTCTGGGATATCCGCCTGAGCAGCGACGAGGGCAAGACCAACTGCGTCTCGCGCCTGACCATGGCGGTGGTGCCGCTGGGACAGACGCCGCCGAACCGCTGACAGGCGCCATGGCCATGGCCGGACTGTCATCATTCCTGGCAGTTACGGTCATTGCTGGCGGCGGACGTCCTGCCGACAATGAACACCTGTTTTCCATGAAGTGGTTCCGGTATGTCGCAACATGTGTTCTTCGCCCACGCCAACGGGTTTCCTTCGGGCACCTATGGCAAGCTGTTCGCCGCCCTGTCGCCGGAGTATGAGGTTGCACACCTGCAACAGCATGCCCATGACCCGCGTTTCCCGGTGGACGACAACTGGCGCAACCTGGTCGACGAACTGATCCATCACCTCGAACAGCAGCCCGAACCGGTCTGGGGCGTCGGCCATTCCCTGGGCGGGGTCCTGCACCTGCACGCGGCCCTGCGCTGCCCGCAACTCTACAAAGGCCTGGTGATGCTCGATTCGCCGGTGCTGACCCGCGCCGACCAGTGGGTGATCCGCGCGGCCAAGCGCCTGGGCTTTATCGACCGCCTGACCCCGGCCGGGCGTACCCTGGGGCGACGCGAGGAGTTCGCCGACCTGGAAGCGGCCCGCCAGTATTTTTCCGGCAAGACCCTGTTTCGCGGTTTCGACCCGGAATGCTTCGATGCCTACCTGCAACATGGCTTGCGCCCCGAGGGTGATCGCCTGCGGTTGAGCTTCGACCCGGCCACCGAAATCAGTATCTACCGCGGCGTGCCCCATACCAGCCCGGGCCTGGCCCGGCACCTGAAGGTGCCGCTGGCGGTGGTGCGTGGCCGTTCGAGCCGCGTGGTGATGCGTCATCACACCCGTTCCGTGGGACGCCTGCCCCTGGGCGAATCCCTGAGCATGCCCGGAGGTCACATGTTTCCCCTGGAACGCCCGCAGGACACCGCCCAGTTGCTCAAGGACATTTTCACCCGCTGGCAGCGGCGTGCCGCCGAAGGACGCCGGGCATGAGCACGGCGGTCGAGGAAGTCCGCCTGAGCCTGCCGCATATCGAGCTGGCGGCCCACCTGTTCGGTCCGGAAGACGGCCTGCCGGTGATCGCCCTGCACGGCTGGCTGGACAACGCCAACAGCTTTGCGCGCCTGGCACCCCGGCTCAAGGGGCTGCGCATCATCGCCCTGGACATGGCCGGTCACGGGCATTCCGGGCACCGTCCGGTCGGTGCCGGCTATGCCCTGTGGGACTACGTCCATGATGTGTTGCAGGTGGCGGAACAACTGGGTTGGCAGCGTTTCGGCCTGCTCGGGCATTCCCTCGGGGCGATCGTCTCGGTGGTGTTGGCCGGCGCATTGCCCGAGCGGGTCACGCACCTGGCGCTGATCGACGGGGTGATCCCGCCGACGGCCAAGGGCGAGAATGCCGCCGAGCGCCTGGGCATGGCCCTGCAGGCGCAGCTGAAACTGCAGGACAAGCGCAAGTCGCTGCACAAGACCCTCGACCTGGCCGTCGAGGCGCGCATGAAAGGCCTGGTGGCGGTCAGCCGCGAAGCCGCCGAACTGCTGGCCCAGCGCGGGCTGATGCCGGTGCCCGGCGGCTACACCTGGCGCAGCGACAATCGCCTGACCCTGGCCTCGCCCCTGCGCCTGACCGAAGAACAGGCCATGGCCTTTGTCCACCGGGTGGCGTGCCCGACCCAACTGGTGGTGGCCGAACAAGGCATGCTGGCCCAGCACCGGAGTCTGCTGGAGCAGCTACCCTTCAACCAGCAAGTGCTGCCCGGCGGTCATCATCTGCACCTGAACGACGAGGCCGGGGCGGTCCTTGTTGCAGACTGTTTCAATCGCTTCTTCGCCATTCCTTGACTTGCGCCCGGCAACTGTCGAGGCTTGGCGGGTTGAAAGGGAGACAACCATGCCAGATCTCGACACCACCGCGACTTCGTGTCACCACGCTCCGGCATCAGTGCCCAGCATTCAGGCGCCGCCGATTTGATGAAGTTATCCACAGCCCTTGCCAGCGCCCTGGGCCTGGCGTGTTTCAGTTCCGTGCTCCTGGCCGCCGATGTACCGGGCAGCCATGACCTGCCGCCCGTGCCGCGCCTGCCCGACGCGCAGATCGTCGACTACCGCGCGCCGATCGAGCTGGAGCGGATTTATCCACAGAGCTCGATCCGCAAGATCAGCAACCGCTTGCGCAGCGACGGCCAGGTCAACGCCCGTGGGCAGATGACCTCGGTGACCTACGAGTTGCCGCCGGAACGGACCGCCAACGAAGCCTTCACCGCGGCCCGCGAAGCCTTGCAGAAAGAGGGCGCGCAGTTGCTGTTCTGGTGCCAGGCACGGGATTGTGGCGAAAACAGCCTGTGGGCCAACGAGGTCTTCGGCAATGCGGTGCTGTCCGGCGCCGACGACCAGCAGGCCTACCTGCTGTTGCGCCTGGCCGCGCCGCAGGACAACTCGCTGGTGGCGCTGTACAGCATTACCCGGGGCAATCGCCGTGCGTACCTGCACGTCGAGCAGTTTGCCGCGAGCGCCCCCTTGGGTGAGCTGCTGCCGACCTCGGCGACCCTGTTGCGCGAGTTGCGTGACACCGGCAAGCTCGATTTCCCCAAACTCGCCGGGGAGCCGCAGGACACCTGGGTCACCCTGATTTCCCGTGGCCTGAACCTGGATACCACGTCGCGGGTCAGCCTGTCCGGGGCTGCCGCCGAAGCCTGGCGCCAGGCCCTGGTGGCCAAGGGCGTCAGGGCCGCGCGGCTGGAACTGGGCGACAGCGGCACCGGCGGCCTGCACCTCGAACTGTTGCGGTAGCGGCAGGAGTGGCGGACACACGCCCGTGTGTTCGCCTAGACTTTCCTTTCTGATCTCTTTCGTGGAATCCCCATGCTCAATAATGATCGGCTGTTGGTGCAGATACTGCTCCTGGTGCTGTTCGGCGCCAGCCTGTGGGTGATGGCGCCGTTCTGGTCGGCGCTGTTCTGGGGCGCGGTGCTGGCCTTTGCCAGTTGGCCGCTGATGCGCCTGCTGACGCGCCTGCTCGGTGGCCGCGAGTCGCTGGCCGCCGGCCTGTTGACCCTGGGCTGGATGTTGCTGGTGGCCGCGCCCCTGGTGTGGCTGGGGCTCAACCTGGCGGACCATGTGCGCGATGCGGTGGCCTTTATCAAGGATGTCCAGGTCGATGGCCTGCCGGAAGCGCCGACCTGGCTGGCCTCGGTGCCGATTGTCGGCGAGCGGCTGGTGGGCGCCTGGAACACCATCGATCAGCAGGGCGCGGCGCTGATGCTGGCGATCAAGCCTTACCTGGGGCAGGTCGGCAACTGGCTGCTGGCCCGCAGCGCGCAGATCGGCGGCGGCATTCTCGAACTGACCCTGAGCATTCTCTTCGTGTTCTTCTTCTATCGCGACGGCCCGCGCCTGGCGGCCTTTGTCCATGGCCTGCTGGAACGGCTGATCGGCGAGCGCGCCGATTATTACCAGGAACTGGTGGCCGGTACGGTGCAGCGGGTGGTCAACGGCGTGATCGGTACGGCGGCGGCCCAGGCCGTGCTGGCGCTGATCGGCTTCCTCATCGCCGGGGTGCCCGGGGCGCTGGTGCTGGGCATCGCCACCTTCCTGCTCAGCCTGATTCCCATGGGCCCGCCGCTGGTGTGGATCCCGGCCACGGCCTGGCTGGCCTGGAAAGGCGAGTACGGCATGGCGATATTCCTGGGGATCTGGGGCACGTTCATCATCAGTGGCGTGGACAACGTGCTCAAGCCCTACCTGATCAGCCGCGGCGGCAACCTGCCCCTGGTGATCGTGCTGCTGGGAGTATTCGGCGGATTGATCGCCTTCGGCTTTATCGGCCTGTTTATCGGCCCGACCCTGTTGGCGGTGGCCTACAGCCTGCTGCTCGACTGGAGCGCGAGCCAGGGGCGGCGGGAAGAAAAGCCCTGAGCATGCGCATGCAGAACTTGTGGGAGCGGGCTTGCCCGCGAGGTCTTTGGTGATCTTGCGGGCCTCTTCGCGGGCAAGCCCGCTCCCACAGAAGCCTGCTCCCACACAAACACCGCTTCCCACAAGTCCTTTTCTACAGGGGGATCACGCCGCGGCAGCGGTGCTGCCGGTCGCCGTCGCGCCACGCTGCTGATACTGGCTGTTGAGACCAACCATCAGGCGGCTGAGGGCTTCGGCAATATTGTCCTGGGCCGTCTGGCTGGTGCTGGTGGTGCCGCCGGTATTGGCCAGGGCCTTGAGCAGCAGGGCGCTGGTGGTTTCGCGGGTGCTGGCGGTGGTGGTGCTGCTGTCAGTGCCCTGTAGTGCGCTGGTCAGTTCAGCCTGGCTGATGCTGCCATCGCCGTTGCTGTCCAGTTGAGTGAACAGATCGCTGCCGGACAACTGTTGTGGCGGTGGCGGCGGTGGGGCCAGCGCCGCGGCCAGTTCGTCGGTGCTGATGCTGCCGCTGGCATCCTTGTCCAGCGCCGAGAACAGCGAAGCGCTGTCGGCGGTGCTGCCGGCATTGGTCAGGCCGGCCGCCAGTTCGTCGCTGCTGACGGAGCCGTCGCCATTGCTGTCGAGGGACTTGAGCAGGGCGTCGGCCAGTTGGGTGTCGGGGGCGTGGTGCCCATGTTCCGGACGCTTCATCGCCGACAGTTCATCGGTGCTGATGCTGCCGTTGCCATCGGTGTCCAGCGAGGCGAAATCCTGGCTCAGGTTATTCAGCAGCTTGCTGTCGGGCTTGTTCGCCAGGGCGGTTTTCAGCTCATCCTGGCTGATGGCGCCGTCGCCGTTGGTATCGAGCTTGGCAAGCAGTTGCTTCTGGAATTGTTGCTGGCGTTGGGTGGCCGTCGTCGTGCTGCTGGAGCCGACGTAGCTCAATAAACTACTGACGCTACCGATCATGGTGCTCACTCCCTAAGTGTTGGCAAAGCCGGTGGCGGTGCACCGGCTTGTGCAGACTCCCAATGGCAGGTGTCGAGGGGATGTGGGCTTTGTACCGGCTGGTACACACAGCGATCAGGCGCGGGGCAGGGCGACCACGGCGGTCAGGCCGCCGCCAGGGGTTTCTTCCAGGGTCAATTCGCCACCCAGGCGCTGGGCGGCCTCGCGGGCGATGGTCATGCCCAGGCCGACACCGCCGGAGTTGCGGTTGCGCGAGCCCTCCAGGCGATAGAAGGGTTCGAACACCGCCTCGCGTTTTTCGGCGGCGATGCCGGGGCCGTGGTCGATGACCCGGATGATCAACTGCCGCCGGCTGTCCTCCAGCGTGATCAACGCATCGCCGGCATAACGCAGGGCGTTGTCCATCAGGTTGTTCAGGCAGGAACGCAGGGCCATGGGTTGAACCAGCAGCGGCGCGCAGTGGCCGCTGGCACGGACCTGGGCGCCCTGGTCCTGGGCGTTTTCGCAAATCGACTCCACCAGCGCCTGCACGTCCATCCATTGCATGGCTTCACTGGTGCGTTGTTCGTGCAGGTAGCTCAGGGTGGCGTCGAGCATGCCGATCATGTCGTTCAGGTCCTGGCGCATCTGGCCCTGCAGCCTGGCGTCGTCGATCTGCTCCAGGCGCAGCTTGAGGCGCGACAACGGCGTGCGCAGGTCATGGGACACCGCTCCGAGCATCCGCCCGCGCTGCTGTACCTGTTCGCGGATGCGTTGTTGCATCAGGTTGAATGTCGCGGCTGCCTGCCGGGCTTCCCGCGGACCGGTTTCGTCAAGCGGCGGGCTGTTGAGGTCTTCGCTCAGGCGCTCGGCCGCATCGCTCAGGCGCTGGATCGGCCGGGCGAGCAGCTTGGCCCCGTACCAGGCGGCAATCACCAGGGCGATCAACTGGAACGTAAGGGGTACCACCGGCCCGCCAAACCACGGCCGTGGCGGTCGATGACCGCGCATGTGCGGCGGCGGGAAGCGTGGGTCGAAGTTTTCCGACATGCCCGCCGGGGGACGCGGCGGCGGTGGCGGCGGGCCGCCACCGTAATGACGGAACCAGAGGAAGGCCAGCAGGTGGGCCAGGACAATGGCCAGCAACAACACGCCGAACAAACGACCGAACAGCGTGTTGAAGCGTGGGCGCATCAGCCGATGTCTCTCGCGTCGAACAGATAGCCTTCGCCGCGCACGGTCTTGATCAACTGCGGCGATTTCGGATCGTCACCGAGTTTCTGTCGCAGACGCGAGACCAGCAGGTCGATGCTGCGATCGAAGGCTTCGATCGAGCGACCGCGGGCGGCGTCGAGCAACTGCTCGCGGCTGAGCACCCGGCGCGGGCGTTCGATAAAGACCCAGAGCAGGCGGAACTCGGCATTCGACAGCGGCACCACCAAGCCATCGTCGGCGATCAACTGGCGCAGCACACTGTTCAGGCGCCAGTTGTCGAAGCGGATATTGGCCCGCTGTTCGGTGCGGTCGTCGCGCACCCGACGCAGGATGGTCTGGATCCGCGCCACCAGCTCGCGCGGCTCGAAGGGCTTGGCCATGTAGTCGTCGGCGCCCAGTTCCAGGCCGATGATGCGGTCGGTGGGTTCGCAGCGGGCGGTCAGCATCAGGATCGGGATATCCGATTCGGCACGCAGCCAGCGGCACAACGACAAACCGTCTTCGCCCGGAAGCATCAGGTCGAGGACCACCACGTCGAAGGTTTCCAGCTGCAGCGCCTGGCGCATCGCGGCGCCGTCGGTGACACCGATGGCCTGGATGCTGAAGCGGGCCAGGTAGTCGATCAGCAGTTCACGGATCGGGATATCGTCGTCGACGATCAGCGCGCGGACATTCCAGCGCCTGTCATCGCCCGGAGAGAGCGGCTTGTTGACATCAGCCAGAGGAGCGGGAGTGTTCTGCATGCGTGTGGTTATCTGCCGGTAAAGCCGCGAAGCACCAGAGGCCCTCGCGAGATTGTTGCACGATAGAGCCCCGGCCCGAAGGCGGGGAGTCCATTTCAAGTGTAGCTGCGCCAGAAGCTACAGGCGCCGGGTGTTGGCCGGTTGTCGGTTGTGTATCGGTGTCGATACAAAGCCGGGGACGCCAGAAGCCTTGCCGGGAGCAGGGCAGCGTCGGCGTCCTGCGGATTCTAGGGCGTAATGCCTACGTAAACTCAGTCTTTACGCCTTCTTTACGCATCGCCCCGGGCGTCGCTCTCGTTCCTTTACAGCCTTCCTTCCGACAATGACTCCACACGCGGCAATCGCCGTACCACGGAGAAATCCCATGAGCATTCTGGACGGGGTGTCACTGCTGCTGGCAGTGGCACTGTTCATTTATCTACTGGTTGCGCTGTTGCGCGCGGATCGGAACTAGGAGCGGCGGTTATGCACAGTTATGACTATTTGCTGATCCTGGCCTTCCTGGCGCTGGTATTGGTCCCGGCCCCTTTCCTGGGGCGCTTCTATTACAAGGTGATGGAAGGTCAGCGTACCTGGCTGAGCCCGGTGCTCGGGCCGGTGGAGCGGGCTTGCTATCGCCTGTCCGGGGTCGATGAAAAGGCCGAGCAGAGCTGGCAGAAATATGCCCTGGCCTTGCTCGTCTTCAACCTGGCGGGTTTCCTCCTGTTGTTCGCGATCCTGCTGTTCCAGCAGTACCTGCCACTCAACCCGCAGAACCTGCCGGGCCTGGAGTGGACCTTGTCGTTCAACACCGCCATCAGCTTCATGACCAATACCAACTGGCAGAGCTACAGCGGTGAGGCATCCCTGAGCTACCTGAGCCAGATGGTCGGCCTGACCGTGCAGAACTTCGTCAGCGCCGCCACCGGCCTGGCCGTGCTGGTCGCCCTGTGCCGTGGTATCGGTCGGCGTTCGGCGGCGACCCTGGGCAACTTCTGGGTCGACATGACCCGCGCCACCCTCTATGGCCTGCTGCCCCTGTGCCTGGTGCTGGCGCTGTTCCTGGTCTGGCAGGGCGTACCGCAGACCTTTGCCCACTACGTCAACGCCGTGACCCTGCAGGGCGCTGACCAGGTGATCCCCCTCGGCCCGGCGGCCAGCCAGATCGCGATCAAGCAACTGGGTACCAACGGCGGTGGCTTCTTCGGGGTCAACTCGGCGCATCCGTTCGAGAACCCGACGGCCTGGAGCGACCTGTTCGAACTGGTCTCGATCATCCTGATCCCGGCGGCCCTGGTGTTCACCTTCGGCCACTACGTCAAGGACCTGCGTCAGAGCCGCGCGATCATGGCCTGCATGATGGCCCTGCTGCTGATCGGTGGCGCGGTCTCGCTGTACGCCGAGTACCAGCCGAACCCGACCCTGAACAACCCGGTGGTGGAACAGAGCGCGCCGATGGAAGGCAAGGAAAGCCGTTTCGGCACCACTGGCACCGTACTCTGGGCAGTGGCCACCACGGCGGCGTCCAACGGCTCGGTCAACGCCATGCACGACAGCCTCAGCCCGCTGAGCGGGATGGTCGCGCTGGCCAACATGATGGTCGGCGAGGTGATCTTCGGCGGTGTCGGCGCGGGCCTCTACGGCATGCTGCTGAACGTCCTGATCGCGGTGTTCCTCGCCGGCCTGATGATCGGTCGTACTCCGGAATACCTGGGCAAGAAGCTCCAGGCCAAGGAAGTGCAACTGCTGGTGGTGACCTTGCTGGTGATGCCGGTGGGCACCCTGGTGCTCGGCGCGATTGCCGCCAGCCTGCCAGGCCCGGCCGGCGCGATCAGCAACCCCGGCGCCCATGGTTTCAGCCAGTTGCTCTATGCCTACACCTCGGCCAGTGCCAACAACGGTTCGGCGTTCGGTGGCTTCAGTGCCAACACCCCGTTCCACAACCTGATGCTGAGTCTGAGCATGCTGCTCGGTCGCTTCGGCTACATCCTCCCGGTACTGGCCCTGGCCGGCAGCCTGGCGATGAAGAAGACCGCACCGATCGGCCAGAACAGCTTCCCGACCCATGGCCCGCTGTTTGTCACCCTGCTGACCGTGACCATCCTGCTGGTGGGTGGCCTGACGTTCCTGCCGACCCTGGCCCTTGGGCCGATTGCAGAACATTTGAGTATGGCTGCCCTTGGATTCAAGAGCTGAGGACCTGATGATGAACATGCCTCTTCCCGCAACAAAACCTGCTGTCGTCGAACAGCCCAAGACCGCGATCGCCGATCTGTGGCGTCCGGCGCTGGTGCAAGCCTTCGTCAAGCTCGATCCGCGTCAGTTGCAACGGGCGCCGGTCATGCTGGTGGTGGAACTGACCGCGATCCTGACCACGATCCTCTGCGTCGTGCCCGATACGGCCGTACCGACCTACGTGTCCGCGCAGATTGCCCTCTGGCTGTGGTTCACCGTGCTCTTCGCCAACTTCGCCGAGGCCCTTGCCGAAGGTCGTGGCAAGGCCCGCGCCGACAGCCTCAAGGCCGGCAGCGAAGGTCTCAGCGCACGGCGCAAGAAGGCCGACGGCAGCTTCCAGGTGGTGCCTGCCGCCAGCCTGCGCAAAGGCGACGTGGTCCGGGTCGAAGCCGGGGAAATGCTTCCCGGTGACGGCGAGGTGATCGAAGGTATCGCGGCGGTCAACGAGGCGGCGATTACCGGTGAATCGGCTCCGGTGATTCGCGAGTCCGGTGGTGATCGTTCGGCGGTGACCGGCAACACCCGGCTGGTGTCCGACTGGTTGCTGGTGCGTATCACCGCCAACCCCGGTGAATCGACCCTGGACCGCATGATCGCCCTGGTGGAAGGCGCCAAACGCCAGAAGACCCCCAACGAAGTCGCGCTGGACATCCTGCTGATCGGCCTGACGCTGATCTTCCTGCTGGTGGTGGTGACCCTGCAGCCGTTCGCCCACTTCGCTGGCGGCAATCTGCCGCTGGTGTTCCTGGTGGCGCTGCTGGTGACCCTGATCCCGACCACCATCGGCGGCCTGCTGTCGGCCATCGGTATCGCCGGGATGGACCGCCTGGTCCGCCTGAACGTGATCGCCAAGTCCGGTCGGGCGGTGGAAGCCGCCGGTGACGTGCATGTGCTGCTGCTGGACAAGACCGGCACCATCACCTTCGGCAACCGTCGCTGCACCGCGATCCACCCGGCCCCGGGCGTGCATGTCCGCGAACTGGCCGAGGGGGCCTTGCTGGCCTCGCTGGCCGACGACACCGCCGAAGGCAAGTCGATCGTCGAATACCTGCGCGACCTTTATCCACAACAGGAACCGGCCGCGACGGAACTGATCGCGGTGCCGTTCAGCGCCGAGACACGTCTGTCGGGTGTCGACCATCAAGGCCGGATCTATCGCAAGGGCGCGGTGGATTCACTGTTGAGCTTCATCGGCCAGAAACGCGGCGACCTGCAATCGGCGCTGTCCCGGGAGATCGACAAGATCGCCCAGAGCGGCGGTACCCCGTTGCTGGTCTGCGCCAATGGCAAGCTGCTTGGCGCCATCCACCTCAAGGACGTGGTCAAGCCGGGGATCCGCGACCGCTTTGCCGAACTGCGCAAGCTGGGGATCCGTACTGTCATGGTGACCGGCGACAACCCGTTGACGGCGGCGGCGATTGCCGCGGAAGCCGGGGTGGACGACGTGCTGGCCGAGGCGACGCCGGAGAAGAAACTGGCGCGCATCCGCCTGGAGCAGAACGACGGCCGCCTGGTGGCGATGTGCGGCGACGGCGCCAACGACGCCCCGGCGCTGGCCCAGGCCGACGTCGGCATGGCGATGAATGACGGCACCCAGGCCGCGCGGGAAGCGGCCAACATGGTCGACCTCGACAGCGACCCGACCAAGCTGCTGGACGTGGTGCAGATCGGCAAGGAGTTGCTGGTGACCCGCGGTGCACTGACCACCTTCTCGATTGCCAACGACGTGGCCAAGTACTTCGCGATCTTGCCGGCCCTGTTCGCGGCGATTTATCCACAGCTCGGCGTGCTCAACATCATGCAGCTGGCCAGTCCGCAGAGCGCGATTCTCTCGGCGATCGTGTTCAACGCCCTGATCATCGTCGTGCTGATCCCGCTGGCGCTGCGCGGTGTGCGGGTGCAGGCGGCGAGTGCCGCGCACTTGCTGCGGCGCAACCTGCTGATCTATGGCCTGGGCGGGATCCTGGTGCCGTTCGTGGGCATCAAGGCCATCGACCTGCTGCTGACGGCGTTGCATCTGGTGTGAGTTTGCGGGTTTGCCCGCGTATGAAAACTGTGGGAGCCGGCTTGCCGGCGATGAGGCCCCTGGCTCCTGCAGTCGATCGTTCTCCCGCAGAGCGTGGGAACGATCATCTCCCTGAATTCGAGGAATTGAACATGTCTACTGTATGGCGTCCGGCCTTGAGCCTGTTGGTGTTGATGACCCTGATTACCGGTGTCGCCTATCCCCTGGTGGTCACCGGCGTGGCCCAGGCGGTTTTCCCGGGACAGGCCAATGGCAGCCTGGTGCGCGATGCCGATGGCAAGGTGCGCGGCTCGGCCCTGATCGCCCAGGATTTCACCGGTGATGCCTGGTTTCACCCGCGTCCTTCGGCGGGGGCCTTTGCCACCGTGTCCAGTGGCGCGAGCAACCTGTCGCCGAGCAACCCGGCGCTGGCCACGCGGATTTTCGATGACGCGGCCAAGCAGGCCGTGCCCGGCCAGGGCCCGGTGCCGCTGGCTTCGCTGACCACCTCTGGCAGCGGCCTCGATCCGCACTTGCCACCGGCGGCGGTTCGCTATCAACTGGCGCGGGTGGCGCAGGCGCGCAACCTGCCGGCGGCGACCGTCGAGAAATTGCTGGAAGCGCATATCGAACAACCGCTGATTGGCCCGCCGGTGGTCAATGTGCTTGCATTGAATGCGGCGCTGGCTGATATCGCGAAATAAATTGGTAGAGGTAGGAACCCCAAGATGAGTGATTCCGGTCGCGCCGACGCGCTGTTAGCAGAACTGCCCCGCGACGGTCGTGGCCGGCTCAAGGTGTTCCTCGGTGCCGCCCCGGGCGTGGGCAAGACCTACGCGATGCTGCAGGCTGCCCATACGCAGTTGCGCCAGGGCGTGAAACTGATCGCCGGGGTGGTGGAAACCCACGGCCGGGCCGAAACCGAGGCCCTGCTCGGTGGTTTGCCGCAACAACCCCTGGTGCGCTCCGAATACCGTGGCGTGGTGCTGGAGGAAATGGACCTTGACGGTCTGCTCAAGGCCAGGCCGAAACTGGTGCTGGTCGATGAGCTGGCCCACAGCAATGCCCCCGACAGCCGCCATGTGAAGCGCTGGCAGGATGTCCAGGAACTGCTGGCCGCCGGTATCGACGTGTTCACCACGGTCAATGTCCAGCACCTGGAAAGCCTCAATGACCAGGTGCGCGGAATCACCGGGGTGCAGGTGCGCGAGACCCTGCCCGACTGGGTTCTGCAGGAGGCCGACGAACTGCTGCTGATCGACCTGCCGCCCCGGGAACTGCTGGAGCGCCTGCGCGACGGCAAGGTCTATGTGCCGGAACAGGCGCGGGCGGCGATCGATGCGTTTTTCACCCAGACCAACCTCACCGCCCTGCGCGAACTGGCGATGCAGACCGCTGCGGCCCAGGTCGACAATGATCTGGCCCAGGGTTACCGGACCCTCGGTCAGGCCGCGCCGGCCATTCGTGGACGCCTGCTGGTGGGGGTCGACGGCGATGCCCAGGCCGAGCGCCTGGTGCGCCATGCCAGCCGGGTCGCGCAACGCCGGCACCTGCCCTGGAGCCTGGTGCATGTGGATAACGGCAGGGCCCGCGACGAACAATCGCGACTGCGCCTGCAGAGTGCCCAGCAACTGGCGGAACGGCTGGGCGGCGAAGTGGTGCTGCTGCGGGCCGGGGAAGTGGCCAAGACCCTGATCCAGCATGCCGCCGAACGCCGGGCCAGCCTGGTGCTGGTCGGCCAGTCGCGCCGGCGCCTGCGTCGCCGGCTGTTCGGCGGTGGCCTGGCGGCGCGGCTGTTGCGCAATGCCCGGGGCCTGGAAATCAACGTCCTCGACAGCCAGGAAGAGCAACGCCAGCCGCGCGTGCGCGAGCCGCAGAGCGTGGTCTGGCTCGACTACCTGCTGGCGCTGCTGGCGACGGTGCTGGCCAGCGCCCTGGCCTGGGGCGTGGCCAGTGTGTTGCCGTTGCCGAATATCTCGCTGGTGTTTCTCGCCGCCGTGCTGCTGGTGGCTGTGCGCAGCAGTCTCGGCCCGTCCCTGGCCTGCGCGGTGCTGTCCTTCCTGACCTATGACTTCCTGTTCATCCCGCCGAACTTCTCCTTCGCCATCCAGCGTGAAGAGGATGTGCTGACCCTGCTGTTCTTCCTGATGATGGCGGCGCTCACCGGTAACCTGGCGGCACGCCAGCGCCGGCAATTGCAGGCCCTGCGCGATACCCAGGAAGAAACCACCGAGCTGCTCGACCTGTCGCGCAAGCTGACCGCCGCCACCGACCGCCAGGCGGTGATCAGTGCCGCGTCGCAGCATCTCAGTGGCTGGGAGGAGCTGGAGCTGTGCCTGCTCAACCGCGATGGCCAGGGCGGCTGGAAGGTCGAGACCGGCGGACCGTTGCAGTTTTCCGAATTCGAACGGGCGGCGGCCGACTGGGCCTGGCAGCACGATCAGCCGGCGGGGATGGGCACCGGCACCTTGCCTTCCGGCAGTTGGTGGTGGTGGCCGTTGTCGGTGGAAGAGGGGCCGCTGGCGCTGCTTGGCGTGCGTCCGCGGGAAGGCCAGCAGCTCACCGGCCAGCGCCGTCGCCTGCTGACCGCCCTCAGCCAGCCGCTGGCCCAGGCCCTGGCCCGGGCACAACTGGCCGACGACCTCGAGGCGGCGCGCCTGCATGGCGAAACCGAGCAGTTGCGCAGTGCCTTGCTGGCGTCGGTGTCCCACGACCTGCGCACACCGCTGACCTCGATGCGCGGCAGTATCGACAGCCTGCTGGCGTTGGGCGAAGCGATTCCCCTGGCCGATCGCCAGGAACTGCTGGAAGGCACCCGCGACGAGGCCGAGCGGCTGGACCGCTATATCCAGAACCTGCTGGACATGACGCGCCTGGGCCATGGCGCGCTGAAGCTGGCGCGGGACTGGGTGTCGCCGGCGGACATCGTCGGTAGCGCGCTGAACCGCCTGCGGGCGGTCCTCGCGCCGTTGCAGGTGAGCACCGAGGTGCCGGCCGAATTGCCGTTGCTCTACGTGCATGCGGCACTGATCGAACAGGCGCTGATCAATGTCATGGAAAACGCCGCGCGTTTTTCCGCGCAGCATGGTCGCCTGCAGGTGCGTGCCGGGGCCACCGACAGCGAGCTGTTCTTTGCCGTCAGCGACGAAGGCCCGGGGATCCCGGAAGAGGAGCGGGCGAAGATCTTCGATATGTTCTACACCGCCGCCCGTGGCGATCGCGGCGGCCAGGGCACCGGCCTGGGCCTGGCGATCTGCCAGGGCATGGTCGGCGCCCACGGCGGGCATATCGGCGTCGATGACGGTATCGACGGCCGTGGCACCTGTATTACGTTATTCCTTCCCTTGCAGGAGCAACCGGGATTTGAAAGTGAAGCCTGATATGCTTTGGCGAACCCTCGCCACGATGTTTCAACCATGAGCCAGACCTCGACCATCCTGGTCATCGACGACGAACCGCAGATCCGCAAGTTCCTGCGCATCAGCCTCGCCTCCCAGGGCTACAAGGTGCTGGAGGCCGGCACGGGGACCGAAGGCCTGGCCCATGCCGCGCTGAACAAGCCCGACCTGCTGGTACTCGATCTCGGCCTGCCGGACATGGACGGCCAGCAGGTGCTGCGCGAGTTTCGCGAATGGTCCACGGCGCCGGTGCTGGTGCTGTCGGTGCGGGCCAGCGAAGGGCAGAAGGTCCAGGCCCTGGACGGCGGCGCCAATGACTATGTGACCAAGCCCTTCGGTATCCAGGAGTTCCTCGCGCGAATCCGCGCCTTGCTGCGCCAGGCGCCCAGCGGTGAAACCCAGGAAGCCGCCCTGAAGTTCGGTCCGCTGACCGTGGACCTGGCCTATCGGCGGGTGCTGCTGGACGGTGCCGAGGTGGCGTTGACGCGCAAGGAGTACGCGGTGCTCGCCCAGTTGGCGCGCCATCCCGGACGGGTGATCACCCAGCAGCAACTGCTCAAGGATATCTGGGGGCCGACCCATACCGAGGACAGTCACTACCTGCGGATCGTGGTCGGGCACCTGCGCCAGAAGCTGGCGGACGATCCGACCCAGCCACGCTTTATCGTCACCGAGGCCGGTGTCGGCTATCGCCTGCTCGATAGCCAGGGTTGAACGGCACTTTCCTGCCGGGAATCGGCTGACGTGTGCAGGGCTTATGCAGGAATCGGCTTGTGTAGGAATCGGCTTGTGTGGGAGCGGGCTTGCCCGCGAAGCTTTTGGCGATCTCAAGGGCCTCTTCGCGGGCAAGCCCGCTCCCACAGGGGGCCTGCTCAACCCCCAACACAGATTGTGCAGCCTCAGCGCCGGTCTTCCTCGTAACGATCCATGGTGTCGCGGGCAATCTCGCGACCCAGGGCGATCAGTTCCGGTGCCTTGTAGAACTCGAAGAAGCGACACACGCGCTTGGGCACGTTGATCAGGATATCCGGTGGATAGCCGGCGATCTTGTATTGCGCCAACGAGGTCTGCATCACCTCGAAACTCTGGTTGATCAGGTCCAGCAGCGAAGCCGGGCCGACATTGTCGATGATGAACGAACCGGTGGCGGACTTCGGCGCGCCGGCGGCCTGTGGTGCCGCCGCCGGTTGCTGGGCCTCGGGTTCCGCCGATTCCAGCCAGGGATTGGCGATATCCGCGGATTCGGCGGCCAGGGTCTGCTGTTCGAGGCGCAGCAGTTCCTCGGCCTGCTTGCGTCGGAACGGCAGGCGCGATCCCATGGAACTGAGCAGGCTGTTGAAGCGGCTCTTGAAGGCCGGCGGGCGCTGGATCACCGGCAGTTGATAGTGCTTCTGGTTGGTCGAGTTGAGGTTGACGGCGATGATCAGGTCGCAGTGGCTGGACACCACCGGCACGATGGGCAGCGGGTTGAGGATGCCGCCGTCGACCAGCATGCGATTGCCCTGCATGACCGGCGTGAACAGACTGGGGATCGCCGCCGAAGCGCGCATGGCCTGATGCAGGCAACCTTCCTGGAACCAGATTTCCTGCTGGTTGGTCAGGTCGGTGGCGACGGCCGTGTAGGGAATGCGCAGGTCTTCGATATTGATCTCGCCGACGATCTTGCGGATCTGGCCGAAGACCTTTTCGCCACGGATCGCCCCCAGGCGGAAACTCACGTCCACCAGGCGCAGGACGTCGAGGTAGTCCAGGCTTTCGATCCAGTTGCGGTACTCGTCGAGCTTGCCGGCGGCGTAGATACCACCGACCACCGCGCCCATGGAGCAACCGGCGATGCAGGCGATTTCATAACCACGTCGTTCGATTTCCTCGATCACCCCGATATGGGCATAACCCCGGGCCCCACCCGAGCCCAACACCAATGCGACACGCTTCTTCATCATGGATTCCTTAACGGCCGGTTGCTAACAATGCGCTTACCCGGCACCGGGGTACAATCGCCACGTGTGCCCGATCAGGCGAATGCGCCTTATCTTCATATTGATTAGCTAAGCTTGTAGAGCAGGGCAAGGCACTTTTTGCCCGGCGCACCGTCATAATCTGCACGACTGTTTCTTTATCTTGAGGTGTCATCGATGAAAGCCTGGATCTGTGTGCCATTGATTGCGTTGGCGTTGGCGGGTTGCGCGGGCAAGACGGCCTACCGCGAGAGCTGCGGAACCCAGCTGGATGCCGCCTGGCGTGAGCTTGACCTGGCCAAGGCCGAAGGCTTTGCCGGCACCGTGAGTTACTCCAAGGCCCTGTCGCTGTTGACCGGGGCCAAGACCCAGCAACAGTTCGAAGCCTACGAGGGCTGTTCGGCCAAGGCCGAGAAGGCGCGTTTCTACATCCGCGAGTCGCGCGCCGGGCGTTGAGTCTCTGAGGATGGTCGAGGATCGTTCCCACGCTCTGCGTGGGAATGCCTCGCCGGACGCTCCGCGTCCGCTCTGCGACGCAGAGCATGGGAGCGATCATTGAGCGGGCAAAGGATGTAGTATTCCCGGCGTCTCCCCGCGTTTGGATGTCTGCCTATGCGCAGTAAACTGGAAGCCTGCCTGCAGGCTGTCAACCAGGTGGTATTGGGCAAGGATGCCCAGGTTCGCCTGGCCCTCACCTGTCTTCTGGCCGACGGCCATCTGCTTATCGAGGACCTGCCCGGCATGGGCAAGACCACCCTCAGTCACACCCTGGCCAAGGTGCTTGGCCTGAGCTTCCAGCGTATCCAGTTCACCTCCGATCTGCTGCCCAGCGATATCCTCGGCACCTCGGTGTTCGACAAGGACAGCGGGCGTTTCGTCTTCCACCCGGGGCCGATCTTCGCCGAGCTGGTGCTGGCTGATGAAATCAACCGCGCCACGCCCAAGAGCCAGAGCGCGTTGCTCGAAGCGATGGAGGAGGGGCAGGTGACCATCGAAGGCGCCACCCGCCCGTTGCCCTCGCCGTTCTTTGTCATCGCCACGCAGAACCCCACCAGCCAGGGCGGCACCTTTGCCTTGCCCGAGTCGCAGCTGGACCGCTTCCTGATGCGCGTGTCCCTCGGCTATCCGGCCCGGGCGGCGGAAAAGGCACTGCTGCTCGGGGCCTCGCGCCGGGACCTGTTGCCGCAATTGCAGCCGATCCTCAGTCACCACGAACTGGCGGCGTTGCAGCAGGAGGTCAAGCAGGTCCGGGCCAGCGATGCCCTGGTGGACTATGTGTTGCGCCTGGTCGGCGCGACCCGCAGTGAAGCGCAGTTCGCCTGGGGCCTCTCGCCGCGGGCGAGCCTGGCGATCCTCGCCGCGGCCCGGGCCTGGGCGTTGCTGGCCGGGCGTGACTATGTGATTCCGGAAGATGTCCAGGCGGTGCTGCCGTCGGTGGTCAGCCATCGCCTGCGCGAGCGCGCCGATCCGGCCGGGCTGGGCGGTGGTGCGCTGGTGCAATGGTTGTTGCGCGAGGTGCCGGCGCTTTGACCGGCCGACTGCGGGCCGCCTGGCAGGCCTGGCTGGGCCGGCGCCTGCCGCCCTCGGCACGGATCGAACTGACCCAGCGACGCATCTTCATCATGCCCAATCGCGCCGGCGGTGTCTTTGCGGCGTTGTTGCTGCTGATCCTGCTGGTGGCGATCAATTACCAGAACAGCCTGGCCTACGGCTTGTGTTTCCTGCTGCTGTCGCTGTTCGTCGTGGCGATCCTGCACACCTACCGCAACCTGCGGGGGCTTGTGCTGAGCGCCGGGGTCGGTCCGGCGGTGTTTGTCGGTGAAGAAGCGCGTTTTGTCGTGCGCCTGGAAAGTGCCGGGAGAAGTCACCAGGCGATCCAGCTCGGCTGGTCGAATCCGCCGACACAGGTCGTCGATGTACCGCCGGCGGGATTCTGCGAACTGGAACTGACGCATGCGACCCAGGTCCGCGGCTGGTTGCCGGCTCCGCGTATCGGCGTGCGCAGCAGCTTCCCCCTGGGCATCCTGCGGACCTGGAGCTGGGTCGATCTCGGCCAGCAGGTGCTGGTTTATCCACAGCCCCTGGAAGGCGAGCTGCCGAGCCTCGCCAGCGTGCCCGACGATGAGCAGGAGGAAGGCGTGCGGGCCCACGGCCAGGGTGTCGATGACTACCAGGGCTTGAAGTCCTACCAGCCCGGCGATTCCTGGCGACGCTTGCACTGGAAGGCCTATTCCCGAGGCCAGGGGCTGCTGATCAAGGACTTCGCCCGCCTTGAGGGGCGCGAGCGCTGCCTGGATTTCCTCGCGCTGGGTGGTGATGTCGAGCAGCGCCTGTCGCGTCTGTGCTACTGGGTACTGGAGTTTTCCCGGCGCCAGGAGCCGTTCGCCTTGCAGTTGCCCGGGCAGCGGTTCGCCACGGATTCCGGCGCGGCCCATTGCGAGGCCTGCCTGCGGGCCCTGGCGCTGTTCGGGAAAAACCCATGAGCAGTGCGCCGCTGATTTCCCGGGCCAGCCTGGTCTGGCTGCTGGTGGCCCAGGCCCTGGTGATGCTGCCGTTCTGGTTGCATGTGCCGGTGTGGATGGTCGCGTTCTGGCTCGGTTGCACGATCTGGCGCATCCAGGTCTACCGCATGCGGGCGCGGTTTCCCGGCAAGGTGCTGGAAGTCCTGTTGCTGGTTGCGACCATCGCCGGCATCTGGCTCTCGCGCAAGAGCCTGATCGGCCTGGATGCCGGTGCCGTGCTGCTGGTGGCGATGTTTATCCTCAAGCTGGTGGAGACCCGGACCCGTCGCGATGCGCTGGTGCTGATCTTCCTCGGGCTGTTTTGCGTGGCGGTGGCCTACCTGTTCGAAGACAGCCTGCCGTGGGCGGCCTACAGCCTCTTGCCGGTCGGTGCCTTGCTGGCGGCCCTGATCGGTTTGCAGCAGGGCCCCGGCACCCGCCCGGCGGCCACGCTGAAGCTGGCCGCGGTCCTGTTGGCGCAGGCGTTGCCGCTGATGCTCCTGCTGTTCCTGTTTTTCCCGCGCATTGCGCCGTTGTGGTCCTTGCCGCTGCCGAGCGACAAGGGCATGACCGGGCTTGCGGAGAGCATGTCGCCCGGCGAGGTGGCCGAGCTCGGCCGTTCCGCCGAACTGGCGTTCCGCGCCAGTTTCGAGGGGCCGCTGCCGCCGCGTCGGGCACTGTACTGGCGCGCCCTGACCCTGGAGCAGTTCGATGGCCAGCGCTGGAGCCAGTCGCCGGGCGTGTCTTTCAGTCCTGCGCCGAAATGGCAGGCCAGTGGCGAGCCCTGGCGCTACAGCGTGATCCTGCAGCCGAGCGGCAAGCCCTGGCTGCCGACCCTGGATGTCGCCAGCAGCGACCAGGGCGATGTGCGCCAACTGGCGGACTATCGCCTGCAGCACCAGCGCCCGGTGCAACAGGCGCTGCTGTACCGGGCCAGTTCCTGGCCGCAGGTCGCGCGCGATCTCCAGCTCAACGAGCGGGCCCGGCGCCAGGATCTGCAACTGCCCGCCCAGGGCGACCCGCGCACCCGGCAGTGGGCCACGGAACTGCGGCAACGTTATCCACAGCCCCGGGACCTGGTGGCGGCACTGCTCACGCATTTTCACGACGAGCCCTATCACTACACCCTCAAGCCGCCGACGCTGGGCGCGGACAGTATCGATGCCTTCCTGTTCGACAGCCGCCAGGGCTTCTGCGCGCATTTTGCCGGTGCCATGACCTACGTGTTGCGCGCGGCGGGTATCCCCGCGCGAGTGGTGGCCGGTTACCAGGGCGGTGAGTTGAACCCGGCGGGCAATTTCCTCACCGTGCGCCAGTACGACGCCCATGCCTGGGTCGAATACTGGCAGGCCGGACAGGGCTGGCGCAGTGTCGATCCGACCTACGCGGTGGCGCCGGAACGGATCGACCAGGGCCTGGAGCAGGCCCTGGCCGCGGATGAAGGTGCGCCCGGGGCTTCGGTTTTCTCGCCGCTGCGCTACCGCCATCTGACCTGGCTCAATGAGTTGCGCCTGGGCTGGGATAATCTCAATTACGGCTGGCAGCGCTGGGTCCTGGGGTATCAGGGCGAGCAGCAGTTCAAACTGATGGGACGCTGGTTCGGCGATCTCGCCGGGCTGATGCTGCCGGTCGGCCTGGTGTTGATCCTGGCGCTGCTGGCGTTGTGGTTGTTGCGTCCCTGGCAGGCCAAGGCCGACCCGCAGCTACGGCTATTCGCGGCCTTTGAAAAACTGCTGGCGCGCCGCGGCCTGGTGCGCGAGCCGGGCGAGGGCCCGGCGGCGTTCGCCGAGCGCGCGGCCCGGCAGTTGCCTCGCCAGGCCGAGCTTATCCGCGAGTTCACCCGGTTGTTCATCAGGCAGCGCTATGCTGAACAGATCCCGTCGATGGATGCATTGCAACAGGTGTTGCGGTCATTGCGTCGCAGTCTTGGAAGTTCGATTTGGGAGTGAGTGTCGATGTCGGTCCTGGTAGATCGCTTGGTGGCTCAGGTGCTGAGCCTGGAAGTACGCCTGTTGGCCTGTCATGCGCGGGTGGATGCGCTGACCGATGACGAGGGGCTGCATGACCTGCGCACCACCGTCCGACGCCTGCGCAGCCTGTTGCGGCCGTTGCGCGGGTTGCCGGGTGTCGAGCAACTGGAGCAGGCGGCGGCCGAGGTGGGGCGGCTGACCACGCCGATCCGCGATCGCGAGGTGCTGGCGGCCTATCTGCACCGGCAGGGGCATCATGTCGCGGCGGCCCGGCGGACCGCGCAGTTGTCCGAGGATTACTGGAAAGTGGCGGGCAGCGATGAGCTGAAGAACCTCTTCAGCACCCTCGATGCCTTCCCGCGTTTCTTGCGTGCCTCGCAGTATCAGGGGCTGCTCAGGGGGTTGCGCAAGCGCATCGAAAAGCGCCTGGCGAAACAGTGGGACGCTCTCGACCAGGCGCTGCATGATCCGATGCACGACCGCCATCGCCTGCGCCTGCTGATCAAGCGGGTGCGTTACGCCGCCGAGGCCTACCCGGAACTGGATCGCCTGCCGGCGCCGGCGTTGAAGCAGCTCAAGGCGGCCCAGGAGGCGCTTGGCGACTGGCACGATTGCTGGCAATGGTTGTTGCAGGCCGAGCAGCAGCCGGACCTGCAGCCTTGCGTGAGTGGCTGGCGCAGCGCCATGGCGCGGGCCGAGGGCAAGGCCGACCGGGTACTCGATCGGCTGAGCGAGACCTGTTTCAACTGACCGGCTGCAACTGACTTGTTTGACAGGCTGTTTGGCCGGTATGAGCGCTGTATCCCGCGGACGGGCTGGTTAAGATTCATCCCTGTCCTGGTTTCGAGCCGCAGGGCTCGCGCCAGGGCCCAGGGAATTTTTCGCCAGCCGAGGTGTGCATGCGCTTTTCAGATTTGCTTGATGAGGTCCGTCGCGACCCGCAGGGTTTGACCATTCCGGCCGAATGGGGGCAGGGGCGCGCCACGTTCGGCGGCCTGGTGGTGGCCCTGCAGTACGAAGCCCTGCGTGCCCGCGTGCCGGCCGAGCGTCCGTTGCGTTCACTGGCGGTGACCTTTGTCGGTCCGGTCGAACCGGAAGTCCCGGTGACCTTCGAAGTCGAGGTGCTGCGCGAAGGCAAGGCGGTCAGCCAGGTGCTCGGGCGGGCGGTGCAGAAGGGCCAGGTGGTGACCCTGGTCCAGGGCAGTTTCGGTGCGTCCCGTGAATCGGCGGTGGACGTGGGCGCCGAGCCGGCCCCGGAAATGAAGCACTGGGACAAGTGCCAGGAACTGCCCTACGTCAAGGGCGTGACACCGGAGTTCATGCGCCACCTGGCCATGCGCTGGGGTGTCGGTGGCTTTCCGTTCACCGGCAACACATCCCGGGAAATGGGCGGCTGGGTTCGCCTGCGCGGCGACGTCAAGCAGGAACCCCTGACCGAAGCCCACTTGCTGGCCCTGGTGGACGCCTGGCCGCCGGCGCTGTTGCCGCACCTGAACAAGCTGGCGGCGGGCAGCACCCTGACCTGGACCGTGGAGTTCGTCCAGCCGTTGCTGGCGCTCGATACCCTGGACTGGTGCAAGTACCTGGCGGTGATCGAGCACGCCCGCGACGGCTACGGGCATGTGGCGGCGGCGCTGTGGAGTCCGGACGATCGGCTGATCGCCCTGAGCCGGCAGACCGTGACCGTTTTCGGCTGAATGTGGGAGCGGGCTTGCCCGCGAAGACGATGTTCGTGTCACGGGAAATGTGACGGATGTACCGGCCTCTTCGTGGGCAACCCCACTCCCACACCACCAGATCGTTCCCATGCTCGGGCTTGTTGTGGGAGCGGGCTTGCCCGCGAAGACGATGTTCGTGCCACGGGAAATGTGGCGGATGTACCGGCCTCTTCGTGGGCAAGCCCACTCCCACACCACCAGATCGTCCCCATGCTCTGCGTCCGCTCTACAGGTGACGCGGAGCATCACGGGCCGTATTCCCACGCGGAGCGTGGGAACGATCGACAATGATCGGCAAGGAAAGGTTCAGGCTTCGAGCGTATGCCCTTTGCGCCTGAGGCTGTAGGCCGCCACCAGGCCGATCACACCGATGGCCACGTTGGTCGGGTCTTCGCTGAACACGCCCGAGGCGACCAGCAGGAAGGCCAGGGCAAACAGGATCACCGAGAGCAGATGCATGCCTTCGCGGGTGCCGTCGTTCGAAGTGTTCGGCGCAACGCGCCATTGCCAGGCAGGAAGGTGGGGGTGACGTTTGCCCATGGTTATGCTCCTTGGTTCATGTTTTCGATGAACCAAGGATAGGCCGGGCAAACCTCGGCGGCGAATCAACTCTTGCTATCGATTCTATAGCTTGAGCTGGCCAATGGCTTTGCTCAGCTCACCGGCCAGGGTCGCCAGTTCATTGCTGGTGGTGGCCGAGTCCACCGTCTGCTGCACGGTGTTCTCGGTGACGTCGCGGATGCTCACCACCGCCCGGTTCATTTCCTCCGCGACCTGGCTCTGCTGCTCGGCGGCCACGGCGATCTGGGTGTTGCTTTCACGCATCTGTGCCACCGCACCGGTGATCTCGGCCAGGGCCGCGCCGGCTTCCTGGGCCTGTTGCACACAGTCATCGGCCTTGTACGAGCTCTCCTGCATGAAGTCCACGGCATCGCGGGTGCCGGACTGCAGGGCTGAAACCATGGTGGTGATTTCGTCGGTGGAGGTCTGCACGCGCTTGGCCAGGTTGCGCACTTCATCGGCCACCACCGCGAAACCGCGACCCATTTCCCCGGCCCGGGCCGCTTCGATGGCGGCATTCAGGGCCAGCAGGTTGGTCTGTTCGGCGATGCTGTGGATCACGCTGACCACGCCGTTGATCTTCTGGCTGTCCTCGGCCAGGCGCTGGATCATCTCGGCGGTCTGCTGCACGCCGCTGGACAGTCCGGCGATCGATTGCTGCACCCGGCTGACCACCGCCTGGCCGCTGCCGGCCAGGGTGTCGGCGGTCTGCGAGAGATCGCGGGTGGCGCCGGCGTGCTGGGCGATGTGATAGACCGTCGCCGACATCTCGTTGATCGCGGTGGCGGCCTGGTCGGTCTCGCTCTGCTGGCCGAGCATGCCGTGGCGCACATCGTTCATGCTCGAGGCCAGCCGCGCGGCACCGACGTCCAGTTGCGCGGCGGTGCGGGCGACGGTGCCGACCACACGCTGGTAGCCGGCCTGCATGGCATTGAAGGCGCTGGCCATCTGTCCGACTTCATCCTTGCAGGCCAGCGGCACGCGGGCCGACAGGTCGCCGGTTTTCTCGACGTGGAGCATCACGTCCTTGAGGGTATTGAGCTGGCTGAGCAGAAAGCGGATCAGCAACTGCGAGGCGCCGAGCATCGCCAGCATCAGGATGAACACGGCAATGGCGTAGTTGGCGAAGCGCTCGCTGAACACCTGCGCCAGGCTCGGTGCATGGGCGAGCACGGCTACCCGCTGGCTGCCGTGGTTGACGACCTCGGCACCGAGCAACGGGTTCTCGCCGAACAGCGGCATGTAGTCGTAGGCGACCCAGCCCTGGGCGTCACTCAGGCGCGGCAGCATCTGGCCGTTCAGGGTCGGGGTCTGGCCAGCCTGGAACAGCAACAGGTTGTCGCCCTCGGGCAGGGCCTGGGTGGCGGGCCAGGCGGCCAGCAGGCGCGCCTGGGCCTGGGCGGCGCTGCGCGAAGCATCGGTGCGGGCCTGCTGTTCGAGCTGTACCGCGTACAGCACCAGCAGCAGCGTGGTGACGAAGGCCACCGCGTTGACGGCCCAGAATTTGTATTTCAATGAGATGTTGCTGAGCCAGGCACCCATGGAAGGTCTTCTCTGATTGAGCGGAAACAATTTTGGCAAGGTGCCACTATTGTGCCGCTACTCAGGAAGAGGCTTCTTGATATGGATCAAGCAATCGACGGCAAGCCGAAGAACGCCCGGGCGCAGGCGGTGCTATGGGCGGCCAGGTCGGCTTCGCTTTCGCCGCGATGCAGCGCGACTTCCCGCAGCACTTCGGTCAGGTAGGCCGGTTCGTTGCGACCGTTTTTCGGTTTCGGCCGCAGGCTGCGGGGCAACAGGTACGGTGCGTCGCTTTCGAGCATCAGGCGCCCGCGGGGAATTTCCTTCACCAGCGGATGCAGGTGGGTGCCACGGCGTTCGTCGCAGATCCAGCCGGTGATGCCGATATGCAGGTCGAGATCGAGGTAGCTGAACAGGGCCCGTTGCTCGCCGGTGAAACAATGCACCACGGCGGCGGGCAGGCGGTCGCGATAGTCGCGCAGGATCTCCAGCAGGCGCGGGTTGGCGTCGCGCTCATGGAGGAACACCGGCAACTGCAGCTCCACCGCCAGGGCCAGGTGTTCTTCGAGGACCTTCTCCTGCTGCGGGCGCGGGGAGAAATCCCGGTTGAAGTCCAGTCCGCACTCACCCACCGCACAGACGTTCGGCTCCTTGAGCAGGGCTTTCAGACGAGCGGCGCTGTCGGCGCTCCAGTCACTGGCGGAGTGGGGGTGAATACCGGCGGTGGCGAACAACTGGCGACCGCTTTCATCCAGGGTTCGGCACAGCTCCAGGGCCTGCTCGCTGCCCTCGATGCTGGTGCCGGTGAGGACCAGTTGGCAGACCCCGGCGGCATGGGCGCGGTCCAGTATTTCCTGGTGTTTTCCGGCAAAACTGGGGTTGGTCAGGTTGACGCCGATATCGATGAGTTGCATGGTGCTACCTCAGGCCACAGGCCGGAAAGCATATCAGAGCTGTAGATTTATAATAAAAACCAAGAACTACAACGAGTTATGACTGTCTTTTAAAGCCGGAAGAAAGCATCGGTTGGCACCACCTCCGTTGCTGTGCCAGTCTTCCGCACTTTTTTGCGTTCAAAGACGCTCGATTTCTGTCGCTCCCTATCAAGCAATGACGTCACGTCATGACGCTTGAGACGGGACAGTATTCTTTCCGGAGAACGGATGAAGCGACCCTCGCTGTTGCTCCTGCTGTGCCTGTCCTTGCTGCTGCCGCTGCCGGCGGTCGCGCGCCTGGCCGGTCCCCTGGAAATCGGCCAGCCGGGCAAGGTCCGCGACCTGGCGGAGATCCGCGGCAGCCGGGTTCTGCGGGTGCTGGTCAACCAGAGCCGCAACAGTTCCGGGGAAGTCCAGGGCGAAGCGATCGGCGTCGAGTACCACCGGCTGCGCGCCTTCGAGCTGTATCTCAACGGGCACGCCCGCGACAATCAGGAAATCACCTTCAAGATCATTCCCAAGGCCAAGGACCAGTTGCTCGCTGCGTTGCAGCGTGGGGAAGGGGACCTGGTCGCGCCCGGTGAATTGCTCGAGGCGCAGCCCGGGCATGCGGTGAGTGCCAGCGAGCCGATCGGCAATCCGGTGCCCTTGCTGCTGGTGGGGCTCAAGGGCGAAAAACGCTTCAGCCATCTCGAACAGCTTTCCGGCCGGACCCTGGCCCTGACCACCGGCAGCGCCGCCGGCGATGCCGTGAACCAGATCAACCAGAAGCTGGCGCTGCGCAAGTTGCCGCCGGTGAAGATCGAGTGGGTCGATCCGAGTCTGGCCGTGGAGGATGTGCTGGAGATGGTCCAGGGCGGCATTTTCCACCTGACCATCGTCGAACAGCCGATTGCCGAGCGCTGGGCCAAGATCATGCCCAAGTTGCGCTTCGACAAGCAGGTGCTGGTCAGCGAGCCGGGGGAGATGCACTGGTTCGTGCGACGCGACGCGTCGATGCTGCTGGCCAGCGTCGACCGCTTTTTCAAGACCTACAAATCGCCTTCCGACCAGGATGTGGCATTCCTGCGGATCTACCGGCGCCTGTATCAGGTGCATTACCCGCTGGCCAGGTCCGATCGGCAAAAGCTCGAGAAGCTGCGGCCGGTGTTGCAACGTCATGCCCAGGCCCAGGGTATCGACTGGCTGAACCTGGCGGCGCTGGCGTTCAAGGAATCGACGCTGGACCCCAATGCCCGTGGCGCGAGCGGTGCCACCGGGCTGTTGCAGATCACTCCTTCGGCGGCGCAGCGGGTCGGCGTCGGCAATATCCAGAATGTCGATAACAATGTGCAGGCCGGGGCCAAGTACCTGGCGATGATCCGGCGCAAGTTCTTCTCCAGTCCCAAGCTCAACGAGCGCGAACGCATGGCCTTTGTCCTCGCGGCCTACAACATGGGGCCGGAGCGGGTCCAGGGCATGCGGGCCGAAGCCCGGCGGCGTGGCCTGAATCCCAACCAGTGGTTCTTCCAGGTCGAACGGGTGGCGATGGAGCAGGTAGGAATGGCTTCGGTCAACTATGTTAACAGTGTGAACAAGTACTACCTGGCATTCGACCGGGAGCGCGGCTCCCTGGAAGGCCATGCGCTGGAAGGCAACGGGCGAAAAATTGCCTCACGGAAGTAATCGATAAATTCGATGGTTATACAGCGGTTTTTGCGCTTTTGTCATTTTATAAACTGATTAATATGACGCCCATCAACCCGACATTTGAATAAGGATTCATCCCATGAGCACACTGACCCAACGCGTTCTGAGCACCCGTGCCGGCTACGGCCTGACTGTCCTGCGGATCTTCGTCGGCATCATCTTCGCCGCCCACGGCTCGCAGAAACTCTTCGGCCTGTTCGGCGGCTACGGCCTGGCGGGCACCGCGCAATGGATGGAAAGCATCGGCCTGGCACCAGGTCACCTGATGGCCCTGTTGGCCGGCGGCACCGAGTTCTTCGGCGGCCTGGCCCTGATCATCGGCCTGCTGGCGCGCCCGGCGGCACTGGGCCTGGCGTTTCTCTCGCTGGTGGCGATCTTCTCGGTGCATATCCACAACGGCCTGTTCATGGCCAACAACGGCTACGAGTTCGCCCTGGCCCTGCTCGGCGGCACGATCGCGGTACTGTTCGAAGGGGCCGGCAAGCTCTCGGCCGACGCGGCCATCGCCAGGTAGGCGCGAGGATGGTTCGATGAGGCCCGCAGCAGCGGGCCTTTTTCGTTGGGCACGATTCTTGACAGCGGCCCGCGCGGTTCTCTAGGATATTGATTATGCGCCGATTTAAACAGCTACTTGCGGGGCGCCAGGGGAGTCGAACGATCTCCGACAGAAGCCTGATCCAGGCTTCGAAATACCGCTAAAGCGCTGGTTCGGTGTTGCCTCACACCTGCCCGGCAGATCGTTGAGGCGGAGACACGCACTTTGAACAACCCACGCCCCGTTGTACGTCTGGCGCCGATCACGGCCAACCTTCCCGATCGCAATCCGAAAATCCTCCTGGGCGGCAAACACCAGCCGACGCTGCTGCGTTATCTCGATGGCTGGCCACGGCGCAAGGGCCGTGCCTCGGCGTTCCTGATCCAGTTCGTCGAAGACGGTGATTCCCTGGAGCGTTTTGCCGATAACAGTTTCGACCTCGCGGTGATCCAGTCGCCTGCGGCCGAGCAGGCCGAAGCGGTCATCCGGCAGTTGACCCGGGTGGCGCGCCAGGGCCTGATTACCCGGCGCTGAACAAAGACTAGGTGATGATCGTTCCCATGCTCCGCGTGGGAATGCCTCTCGGGACGCTCTGCGTCCGCTGTAGATCTGTGACGCGGAGCGTCACGGGTTGTATTCCCACGCGGAGCGGGGGAACGATCGACAGTTTCGGGGGATCGATCAGTGTGTCTTCAGGGATAGTCGATGGCGGTGATGTACACCAACTGCTCGCCAGTCGGTGTCATGACCCGGACTTCGGCATCCAGCGCCTTGCCTATCAGGGCGCGGGCCAGGGGCGAGTCGATGCTGATCAGGTTCAGCTTGAGATCCAGTTCGTCGGGACCGACGATGCGGTAGCGCGATTCCTTGCCGTCCTCGTTCTCGATGGTCACCCAGGCCCCGAAGTACACCTTGTTCGGGTCGCTCGGGCGCTCGCCGACCACCTTGAGGTTTTCCAGGCGCTTGGTCAGGAAGCGCACGCGGCTGTCGATCTCGCGCAGCATCTTCTTGCCATAGGTGTATTCGGCGTTCTCCGAACGATCGCCCTGGGCGGCCGCCTCGCTGACCGACTGCGTGACCTGTGGCCGCCGCACGTGCCACAACTCGTGCAGTTCGGCACGCATGCGGGCCTCGCCCTCGGGGGTGATCAGGGCGGTGCCGGCGGTGCGAGGCGGGCGGTAACGGCTCATCGTCGATCCATCAGGTTAACGGGGGCGCGAGTCTATCAGCCCTCGCGCAGCACTGTCAGCGGGCTGGCATTCAGCGCCCGGCGGGTGCCGAAGACACCCGCGCCACCGACCATCAACGCACCGATCAGCGGCAGCAGCAACAGCCACGGATGAGGGTGCCAGGGCAGGTCGAAGGCAAACCGGTACAACACTAGGCTCACCAGTTCCGCGCCCAGTGCCGCCAGCAGGCCGCTGGCCGCGCCGAGCAAGCCGAACTCGATCCGCCGGGCCTTGACCAGCAGGCGCCGCTCCGCCCCCAGCGCGCGCAACAGCGCACCCTGGCGAATGCGTTCGTCGAGGGTCGCCTGCAGGCCGGAGAACAGCACCGCCATGCCCGCCGCGAGGACGAACAGCAACACGTATTCGACGGCGATGGTGACCTGCGCGAGGATGCTGCGCAGCTGTTCGAGCAGGGCTTCGACCTGCAGGATGGTCACCGCCGGGAAGGCCCGGGACAGCTCGACGATATCCTTGTCATGTCCTGGCGCCAGATAGAAGCTGGTCAGGTAGGTGGCCGGCAGGTCCTGCAAGGTGCCGGGCTGGAAGATCATGAAGAAGTTCGGCTGGAAGTTGTCCCAGTTGATGCTGCGCAGGCTGGTCACCCGCGCCTCGCGGTTGGCCCCCCGACGGTGAAGACCAGGTGATCGCCGAGCTTGAGTTTCAGGCTGTCAGCGACCTTGGCTTCCACCGAGACACCGGGGATATCGGTGTCCGGCTGGCCCGACCACCAGCTGCCGGCGGTCAGGAGGTTGCCCGGAGGCAGGTCGGCGGCCCAGGTCAGGCTCAGGTCGCGCTGGATCGCGCGGTCGCCGCTGGAATCCTTGCTGACGATCTCCTGCACCGGCTCGCCGTTGATGCTGATCAGGCGGCCCGGCACCACCGGGTAGATCGGCGCCGACTGGGCCGACAGCTTGATCAGGTGGTCACGGAAGCCGTCCTTGTCCGCCGGCAGGATATTCAGGGCGAAATAGTTCGGTGCGTCCTTGGGCAACTGGTTCTGCCAGGTGTCCAGCAACTCGCCACGCAGCAGCGCGATCAGTGCCATGGACAGCAGGATCAGGCCGAAGGCCAGGGATTGGCCGGCGGCGGCCAGTGGATGGCGCAGCAACTGGCCCAGTCCCAGGCGCCAGGGCAGCGCCGCGCCGGCCAGCAGCCGGCGCAGGCTTTGCAGGCCAAGGAGCAGCAGGCCGCCGAGCACCAGCGCGGCAATCACGCCGCCGCCGAGGAGGGCGAAAGTCAGCACCAGGTCGAGGCTCAGGCGCCACATGATCAGGCCGAGGGCCAGCAGTGCGGTGCCGTAGACCAGCCAGGTGCTGGCCGGGATCGGCAACAGGTCGCGGCGCAGTACCCGCAGCGGCGGTACCCGACCCAGCGCGGCCAGTGGCGGCAGGGCGAAACCGGCCAGGGCCACCAGGCCTGTGCCGATCCCGGCGATGGCCGGGATCAGGCCGCCGGGCGGCACATCGGCGGGCAACAGGTCGTGCAGCAGATAGAACAGTCCCAACTGCGCGAGCCAGCCGAGCAGGGCGCCGCTGATGCTGGCGAGCAGGCCGAGGATCGCCAGTTGCAGGCTGAACAGGGCCATGGTTTCCCGGCGCGACAGCCCGAGGCAGCGCAGCAGGGCGCTGGCATCGAAGCGGCGGGCGGCGAAGCGGGTCGCGCTGAGGGCCACGGCCACCCCGGACAACAGCACCGCCACCAGGCTCGCCATGTTCAGGTAACGCTCGGCCTTGCCCAGGGCCCCGCCGATCTGCTGGTTGCCGTCGCGGGCATCGAGCAGGCGCTGGTTCGCCGCCAGTCCCGGCTTGATCAGGTCGCGGTAGGTGAGCAGGGCGCTGGCCGGGCCGCGCCAGAGCTCCCGGTAGTTGACCCGGCTACCGGGCTGCACCACGCCGGTGGCTTCCAGGTCCGCGAGGTTGATCAGCACGCGTGGGGTCAGGCTGTAGAAGTTTCCGGCCCGGTCCGGTTCATAGGTGAGCACCCGGGCCAGGCGCACGGTCTTCATGCCGACATCGATGCTGTCGCCGATCTTCAGGTCCAGCGCGGTCATCAGCCGGGCTTCGACCCAGGCCTCGCCGGGCCGCGGGCCGCCGCCGGCGGTTTCGGCGCCAAACGGCTCGGCGGCGCTTTTCAGTTCGCCGCGCAGGGGGTAGCGGTCGTCGGCGGCCTTGATGCTCGACAGCTGGATGCCGTTGTCGGTGGCGATCACGCTGGAGAATTCGACGATCCGCGCATGCTCCAGGCCGAGGTCGCGGCCGCTCTGGATCTGCTCCGGGCGGGCTGTCGAAGTGCCGTCGAGCACCAGGTCGGCGGCGAGGAATTCGGTGGCGCGCAGCATCATCGCGCCGTTCAGGCGGGCGCCGAAATAGCCGATGGCGGTGCTGGCCGCCACGGCGACCAGCAGGGCGAAGAACAGTACCCGCAACTCGCCGGCACGGGCATCGCGCAGGAGCTGGCGGGTGGCGAGGCTGAACAGGCGCAACAGCGGCAGGCGTGCCATCAAGGCTCCAGGGGGCCGACCAGCTGGCCGGCTTCAAGGCGGATCAGGCGCCGGCAACGGTGGGCCAGGCGTTCGTCATGGGTCACCAGCACCAGGGTGGTGCCGCGCTCCTTGTTCAATTCGAACAGCAGGTCGCTGATGCGTTCGCCGGTGTGGCTGTCGAGGTTGCCGGTCGGCTCGTCGGCGAACAGTACATCCGGTTCGGCGGCAAAGGCCCGGGCGATGGCCACCCGTTGCTGCTCGCCCCCGGACAACTGGCGCGGCGAATGGGTCAGGCGTTGGCCCAGGCCGACCCGTTCCAGCAGGTGGCGCGCGCGCTCGCGGGCGTCGCTGCGGCCGTCCAGTTCCAGCGGCAGCATGACGTTTTCCAGGGCGTTGAGGCTGTCGAGCAACTGGAAGCTCTGGAACACGAAACCGACGTGTTCGGCGCGCACGCGTGCACGCTGGTCCTCGTCCAGGCTGCTCAGGGCACGCCCGGCCAGGGTCACTTCGCCGCTGCTGGGCAGGTCGAGGCCGGCCAGCAGGCCGAGCAGGGTGGATTTGCCGGAACCGGAGGCGCCGACGATGGCGAGGCTGTCGCCCTTGTTCAATGTCAGGCTCAAAGGGTGCAGGATGGTCAGTTCACCTTCCGCGCTGGGAACCACTTTGCTAAGGTTCTGCGCGGTGAGAATGCTTTCGCCCATGGAGAATCCGATGCGAGTGTGGTTTTTGAGTGCCGGCCTGGCCTTGATGTGCATGGCCCAGAACGCGGCGGCGGGTACAGTCCTGATCGTTGGCGATAGTATCAGCGCGGCTTTCGGCCTGGATACCCGTGTCGGTTGGGTGTCGCTGCTGGAAAAGCGCCTCAGGGACGAGGGTTTCCAGGACAAGGTGGTCAATGCCTCGATCAGTGGCGACACCAGTGCCGGAGGCCAGGCGCGGCTGCCGGCGCTGCTTGCAGAGCACAAGCCGGACCTGGTGATTCTCGAACTGGGGGGCAACGACGGCCTGCGCGGACAACTGCCAACGCAATTGAAACAAAATCTTGCATCGATGATCGACCAGTCCCGGGCCAGTGGTGCCAAGGTCCTGCTGCTGGGCATGCAACTGCCTCCCAACTATGGCGCGCGCTACGTCAAGGCGTTTGCCGAGGTGTATCCGACCCTGGCCCAGGAGAAGAACATCCCGCTGGTGCCGTTTTTCCTCGACGGTGTGGGCGGTCATCCGGAGCTGATGCAGGCCGACGGCATCCACCCGGCGCCCGCCGGTCAGGGCAAGTTGCTCGATAACGTCTGGCCGACCCTGAAACCGCTGCTTTGAGCTTTTTTAGCGACGGTTTTTCGGCTAAGGTGGCGCCCCCGATCTGGAGCCCCCGATGCAGCGTCCCGCCTGGTCCCTATTTGCCTATCAACTGATCGAACCCGACGAACAGCTGGATCTGTTCGCCTGCCAGGAAGTGCGGGTGCACCTGGTCACGCGTCAGCTTGAGCTGGGCGGCTCCGCCGATCGGACGCTCTGCGGCACCTTGTTGCCCGCGCAGCCACGCTGGTCGGGGGTGGACAAGTCGATCTTCCGCGACCAGCGCCTGTGCCCGCTGTGCCGGGCGATTCTCGAATCGCAGAAGCGTGGTACGCCGCCGATCTGGCCGGAATTGCGTTTCGAACTGTAAAACCTGCCTGTCTGCCAGCTGAAGCGCTGCTAATGTCCTCGGGGACGACCTCCCGCTGCGGGGCGGCGTCGGTGTACAATCGCGTTTTATTTTTCCGTTGATCATGCGAAGGATTTCCCGGATGTTGTCGCGCTTTCCTGCCGTCACCCGTTGCCTGTCCATTGCCGCCCTGTGCGCGGCGGGTCCCGTTAGCGCGCTGGAATTGCCGCTGCCACCACCGGGCGAGGACATCGTCGGCCAGGTCCAGGTGATCAAGGCCAAGTATGAAGATACCTTTGCCGACCTGGGCACCACCTACGACCTGGGCTATTCGGAGATGGTCGCGGCCAACCCGGGCGTCGATGCCTGGTTGCCGGGGCAGGCACCGATATCGTCCTGCCGACCCGCTTCATCCTGCCGCCCGGGCCGCGCGAAGGCATCGTGATCAACCTGGCCGAGTATCGCCTGTACTACTTCCCGAAAGGCCGGAACGTGGTCTACACCTTCCCGCTGGGGATCGGGCGCGAGGGCTGGGGCTCGCCGATCGCCCACACCACCATTACCGCCAAGACGCCGAACCCGACCTGGACGCCGCCGGCCTCGATCAAGGCCGAACACGCCGCCAACGGCGATCCGCTGCCCAACGTGGTGCCGGCCGGTCCGGACAACCCGCTGGGGCCGTTCAAGTTCACCCTCGGTACGCCGGGCTACCTGATCCATGGTTCGAACATGAAGTTCGGTATCGGTACCCGGACCAGCCACGGCTGCTTCCGCATGTTCAACAACAACGTGCTGGAAATGGCCGGCATGGTGCCGGTCGGTACTTCGGTACGGATCATCAACGAGGCCTACAAGTTCGGCATCAGTGGCGGCAAGGTCTACCTGGAGGCGCACACGCCGCTGGATGACAACGGCAACCCGTCGGTGGTCGACAAGCACACCGCGGTGATCAACGCCCTGCTCAAGCGTGACGACCTGGCGAAGAACCTGCGGGTGAACTGGGACGAGGTGCGTGACGTGGTCGCCGCCGAAGATGGCCTGCCGACCGAAATCGCCGTGCCGGGTGCGGCGCCGCTGGTGTCGAACGCGCCTATCGACCTGCAGCAGTAACGGTTTCAATCGACCCGCCCGGGCACTGCTGTCCGGGCGGGTTTTTTATGCGCCATGGAAAACACACGGGCATAAAAAAGCCGATCCAAAGATGGATCGGCTTGATAACAGCCCCGAGGGACTATTACTTGCGGCTTGCTTTTTCCAGCATGCGCAGAGCGCGCTCGTTAGCTTCGTCAGCAGTCTGTTGTGCTTTTTGAGCAGCAGCCAGAGCTTCATCAGCTTTGCGGTAGGCTTCGTCAGCACGAGCCTGAGCACGAGCAGCAGCGTCTTCAGTAGCAGTCAGACGAGCTTCGGTTTCTTTGGATACGCTGCTGCAACCGGTAGCCAGAACAGCGGCCAGGGCCAGAGCCGAGAATTTCAGAACGTTGTTCATCGTGTTCCCCTTCAAGGACTTTCTATTAATGACCATAACCCCAGAGTGAGGAAATAGCCGGCGTACATACTACCCATTACTTGTAGTAAGTAAACTGACGTAACGCAAGAAGCAAAAAAAATTCTTGATGCTGAATATTTTTCAGCTAACTTTTCATGATCCTGTATAAAAAATATGCAGCTGTAGACCCTGTTCTGAGCGCATTGTGCGATCTTCAAGTGCACTAGTGTGCCATCAGCGACGTGTCGCCAGTGTGCATCTAAGAGTCGTTCTAACAGTAGCGGATGACTCTTGCTCTCTACCGTCGTCGCGGCGGGGGAGGCTCTTTTGCTAAATGAAAAGTGACTTTAACCAAGGGCGCTCGTCATAACAGCACAACATTCCGGCAATCTTCAGCCCGTGTTCAGGTTTTCCACCCAAAGGGTGTGTTCGGCCGCGCTATCATCGAAGCGGTGATAGAGCACGTGACGAGCGTGTCTTGAGCATTTGGGCCAAGGGTGCCTACTATTTGATACGTGCTCGGTTTTTCAGGGAGCGGTCGGCTTTTCTCGTTGTCCAAATCGGCACGGGGTGGCGTAGTGGTTCCTTCGCCGGAAAAAGATCGGTAAGGTAGGGTCGAATACCAAGACCCGCGAGGAGTAGTGATGAGCGAGGCGTTGTCCATCCACCATGACCAGGCTGGTCATCAGTTCGAGACCAATGTGGACGGTCATCGTGCCTACCTGACCTATATGGACCTGGGTAAGCAGACCCTGGATATCTACCGCACGTTCGTGCCCAACGCGTTGCGTGGCCGAGGCATTGCGGCGGCCCTGACCGAACAGGCGCTCGAGTACGCCGATCGCATGGGGTATACGGTGATTCCTTCCTGCTCCTATGTAGAGCGCTACATGGAACGTCATCAGCGGCACGCCGCGAAGATCTGAGTCAATCGAACACCTGCAAAAACGCCGGGCATTGCCCGGCGTTTTTGTGTGCGGCAGATCAATCCGCCATCAGCTGCGTGTCCGCTTGGGCAGCACATCCTTGAGCTTGGCATGCATGCTGCGCAAGGTTTTCTCGGTGCTTTCCCAGTCGATGCAGGCATCGGTGATGGACACGCCGTATTGCAGGTCGGCGAGGTCTTTCGGAATGGCCTGACAGCCCCAGTTCAGATGACTTTCGACCATCAGGCCGATAATCGACTGGTTGCCTTCGAGGATCTGGTTGGCGACGTTCTCCATCACCAGCGGCTGCAGGGCCGGGTCCTTGTTGGAGTTGGCGTGGCTGCAATCGACCATGATGTTGGCCTTGATCTTGGCCTTGGCCAGGGCCTGTTCGCAGACCGCGACGCTCACCGAGTCGTAGTTCGGCTTGCCGTTGCCACCGCGCAGGACCACGTGACCGTAGGCATTGCCCTTGGTGGTGACGATCGACACGCCACCTTCCTGGTTGATGCCGAGGAAGCGGTGCGGGCTGGAAACCGACTGCAGGGCGTTGATCGCCACGGTCAGGCCGCCGTCAGTGCCGTTCTTGAAACCGACTGCCGAGGACAGGCCGGAGGCCATTTCACGGTGGGTCTGGGATTCGGTGGTGCGCGCGCCGATGGCCGACCAGCTGATCAGGTCCTGCAGGTACTGCGGCGAGATCGGGTCAAGGGCTTCGGTGGCGGTGGGCAGGCCCATCTCGGCCAGGTCCAGGAGCAATTGGCGACCGATGTGCAGGCCGTCCTGGATCTTGAACGAGTCATCCAGGTAAGGGTCGTTGATCAGGCCTTTCCAGCCGACCGTGGTCCGCGGCTTCTCGAAATAGACACGCATCACCAGGTACAGGCTGTCGGAGACTTCGGCGGCCAGCACCTTGAGGCGCTCGGCGTACTCGTGGGCGGCCTTGATGTCGTGGATCGAGCAGGGCCCGATAACGACGAACAGGCGATGGTCCGTGCCATCGAGAATATTGCGAATCACCTCGCGGCCCTTGGTCACGGTGCGCAGGGCAGCCTCGCTCAAGGGAATGTCACGCTTGAGCTGATCGGGCGTGATCAGCGTCTCGTTGGAGGCGACGTTAAGGTCGTTGATCGGTAAATCAGCCATCGTGTTACTCGTCAGGTCACAGGTGCCGGCCGCCAGCCCCGCGCGGCGGAGCACAGCGATTGAGCGTGTCGGGGAGCGGAACCTTAGCGCGTTAGACCGTGGCCGGGCAATGGGCAGCGGCCTGTTTAATCCAGTAAAGCCCTTATAAATGGCTGTTCGAGGCTGGCGTGGGAGAAATCGCTGGCATGCTGCTGCACCCATTCCTGGGCAATCGCCTCGATATTCTGCGGCTGGGCATTCTGCTGTTCGCGCACCCGCCGGTAGCGTTCGATCTGGCAGATCTGTTCGCTCATGCGGGCGCCGAACAGGGTCTGTTCGTCGACAAAGGCGATGCCCACCAGAAACGCATGCTTGCGTTTCAGGCACCAGGCCACGTAGCCGGAGTAACATGCGGCTTCGCCCAGGCTCGGAATGCACATTTCCAGGGCCGAGCCATGCCGCCAGGCCCGCGGAGAGGGGCAGGCGATGCCGCCGAGGCTGAGGGTTCGCAACCGATGGCGGGAAATGCAGGAATGTTCGAGCAAGGTCAGTTTTACTGGAACGTCTACGGGATGAGGTAGAAAACGCACCATGACAAACGACTCCCTGTGCGGGTCACCGCAAAAACTTCCCCCCAGTATAGTGAAGGGACTGGAGTTGTCCGATTTTGACGCGGACCGGAATTTATTGGCCCTGCCAGGTGTTTCCCTGGTTATCTTCACCAGTGTCGGCTGCGCTTCCTGCCGTTTCGCCCGCGAAGTATTGCCGGGCCTGGGACTGGCGGTGGAGCGCCTGTGCTGGATCGATGCCGGTGACAACGGCGGGCTGGTCCAGCGTTATGAAGTGTTTCACCTGCCGGCGCTGTTCGTGGTCAGGGATGGCGAGTTCTACGGCGCCTTGCGTTGCCGGTTGACCTTGAACGCGCTTGCCGAAGGCCTGGAACGGGCATTGGCCGGCATTCCAGAGGAGTTGCCATGACAGAGCACGGGGCTTCCCCGCGCATCGGTATTATCGGTACGGGGGCCATCGGTACTTTCTACGGGGTGATGCTGGCCCGCGCCGGTTTCGATGTGCACTTTCTGCTGCGCAGCGAATTTCAACAGGTGGCTGCCCATGGCCTGTTCCTCGACAGCCTGATCCATGGCCGGTTGATCCTCAATCCGGTCCAGGCCTATGTCGCCGCGCAGGACCTGCCGCGCTGCGACTGGCTGTTGATCTGCACCAAGGCGCTGGACGATCCGCGGTTGCTGGCATCGCTGGCCGATATCGCCGCGCCCGGAGCGGGCATCCTGCTGATGCAGAACGGCCTGGAGGTCGAGGAACGGTTGCGCCTGGCACTGCCCGACGAGTTGCACCTGCTGGGCGGCCTGTGCCTCAACTGCGTGCATCGCGAGTCCCCCGGCGTGGTGGTGCATCAGGCCATGGGCGGGGTCAACATTGCCTATCACAGCGGTCCGGCGGCGGACGAGCCGGCACGGCGAGCGGTGGTGGAAGCCGCGGCAGGGCTGTTTCGCCGGGCCGGGCTGGAGTCATGGGTGATCGACGACCTGCAGCAGGCGCGCTGGCAGAAACTGGTGCTCAATATTGCCACCAACGGCCTGTCGGTCCTGCTCGACAGCGGCACCGAACGGATGATGGCCGACCCCGACAGCCGGGCCCTGGTGCAGGGCCTGATGGAGGAAGTGGCCGAGGCCGCCAGTGCTTGCGGCTATCCGTTGCCGCCGGGATTCATCGAGCAGTTGATGTACATGGCGGCCAGGGTCCCGGATTATCATCCGAGCATGTACCACGATTATCGGCGCCGTCGGCCCATGGAGCTGGAGGCGATCTACGTGCGCCCGCTGGCCGCGGCGCGGCAGGCCGGCTGCGAAATGCCGCGGACGCAGACACTGCTCCAGGCATTGAGTTTTCTCGAATCACGACAGCTTTCCCAGTAAGGAGTCGCCATGACAGTTTCAGTGACCAGGCCGCGGGTCGGCATTATCGGGACCGGCGCCATCGGCGGGTTCTACGGTGTGATGCTGGCGCGTGCCGGCTTCGACGTGCACTTTCTGTTGCGCAGCGAGTTCTCGGCGGTGGCCGACGGCGGCCTGCATATCGACAGCGCCGTCCATGGCCCGCTGCACCTGGATCCGGTCCAGGCCTACGCCTCGGCCGACGACATGCCGCCCTGCGACTGGTTGCTGGTGGGGGCCAAGACCACCAGCAATGCCAGTCTCGCCCCGATGATCGCCAAGGCCGCGGCACCGGACGCCAGGGTCCTGCTGTTGCAGAACGGCCTGGAAGTCGAGGAGGAGTTGCGCCCGTTGTTGCCCGATTCGCTGCATCTGCTCGGCGGCCTGTGTTTCATCTGTGTACACCGCAGCGGCCCCGGCGCTGTCGTGCACCAGGCCCTCGGCGCCGTGAACATCGGTTATCACAGCGGTCCGTTGCGCGAGGATGAAAGCGCTCGCCAGGCACTGGTCGAGGAGGGCGCGCGGTTGTTCCGCGAGGCCGGCATCGAGTCCCAGGCCATGGCCAACCTGCAGCAGGCGCGCTGGCAGAAGCTGGTGTGGAACGTGCCTTACAACGGCCTGTCGGTGTTGCTGCGGGCCAGTACCACGCCCTTGATGAGCGATGCCAGCAGCCGCGAGCTGATCCAGGCACTGATGGCGGAAGTGGTGCAGGGCGCCGAGGCCTGCGGTCATGTCCTGCCCGGCGGTTATGCCGAGCACCTGTTCAAGGTCACGGAAAAGATGCCGGACTACTGGCCGAGCATGTACCACGATTTCCTGCACAAGCGCCCGCTGGAACTGGAGGCGGTGTATGCCCGGCCACTGGCCGCCGCCCGGGAAGCCGGGTGCGAGCTGCCCAGGATCCGCGCGCTCTACCAGGCCCTGGATTTCATCGACGCGCACAACGGCTGAAACAGCCAGGAGAGACAGCATGGCAAAGGGCCTGGGTGACAAGCTGGTGTTGGCGATTTCGTCGCGGGCGCTGTTCGACCTGAGTGAAAGCCACAAGGTCTATCTGGCGCAGGGGGTCGAGGCCTATCGCAAATACCAGATCGAGCATGAGGAAGAGATCCTCGAACCGGGCGATGCCTTTCCCCTGGTGAAGAAACTCCTGAGCCTGAATGCCAGCCTCGGTCGCGCCCGGGTCGAGGTGGTGCTGGTGTCGCGCAACAGCGCGGACACCGGCTTGCGGGTCTTCAACTCGATCCAGCATTACGCCCTGGATATTTCCCGGGCGGCGTTTGTCGGTGGCCGCAGCCCTTATCCGTACCTGGCGGCCTTTGGCTGTCACCTGTTCCTGTCGACCCACGCCGAGGATGTGCGCAGTGCCCTCGACGCCGGTTTCGCCGCGGCGACCATCCTTTCCGGCGGCGCCCGGCGTGCCGCCAGCGGCGAACTGCGGATCGCCTTCGACGGTGACGCGGTGCTGTTCTCCGATGAGTCGGAGCGGATCTACCAGTTGGGTGGCCTGGAGGCGTTCCAGGCCAGCGAGCGCGAATCGGCGCGCGAGCCGTTGCGCGGCGGTCCGTTCAAGGGCTTCCTGGCGGCGCTCAATCTGTTGCAGCGCGAGTTCCCCGACGAGACCTGTCCGATCCGTACCGCCCTGGTCACGGCTCGTTCCGCGCCGGCCCATGAACGGGTGATCCGCACGTTACGCGAATGGGATATCCGCCTCGACGAATCGCTGTTTCTCGGTGGCCTGGAAAAGTCGGCGTTCCTCGAAGCCTTCGCCGCCGATGTGTTTTTCGACGACCAGGCCGGGCATTGCGAGAAGGCCCGCGAAGTGGTCGCGACCGGGCATGTACCCCATGGCATCAGCAACGAGCAACGGCTGCCGGATTAGCCCGACCAGCAGGGCGCCGAACTCCCCGACGCGCTGCTAAGCTCAATCCATCTCCGCCATCCTGGCACTCGAGGAGGCCCCCATGATTCGTTCGATGCTGTATGCCACCGACCTTGGCCTGTATGCGCCTTACGTCATGCAGCATGCGCTCGGGCTGGCACGAACGTTCAAGGCTGACTTATATGTAGTGCATGCTGTCGAACCCATGGGTTTGTTCGCGGAGTCGGTGTTGCAGAGTTACCTGGATGAGCAGGCATTGAACGAATTGCACAGCCAGGGTCTTAACACCGTGATGGCCAATATCGAGCAACGGGTATTGGACAGCTTTCGCGAGGAGTTGGGGGAAGGGCAGCAGGACCTGGCGATGATCCAGTCGGTCCAGGTGATCCAGGGGGATCCTTCACAAGTCATTCTTGCCCAGGCGCAAAAGCTGGCGGTCGATTTGTTGATTGTCGGAAGTCACAGTCATGGCACCGGGGCGGAGGCACACTTGGGGCGTACCGCCGCGCGGGTCCTGCAGTTGTCCCAGGTGCCGGTCTATCTCGTGCCGCTGTTGCAGCGTCGTCGGCACAGCGATAGCTGAGCCGGAAATTCGACGAATTGATAAAAAAGTTCTAGATTTATTCTTCAAACCATTCATATAGTTATATATCGCCGCTGCTGCCTGTGGCGTCTACCTGCTTTGAGGGATACATATGAAGCTTCAACAACTGCGCTACATCTGGGAAGTGGCGCACCACGACCTCAACGTCTCCGCGACGGCCCAAAGCCTCTACACCTCACAGCCGGGTATCAGCAAGCAGATCCGCCTGCTCGAAGACGAGTTGGGCGTCGAGGTTTTCGCCCGCAGCGGCAAGCACCTGACCCGTGTCACGCCGGCCGGTGAGCGGATCATCACCACCGCCGGCGAGATCCTGCGCAAGGTCGAGAGCATCAAGCAGATCGCCCAGGAATTCTCCAACGAAAAGAAGGGCACCCTGTCGATCGCCACCACCCATACCCAGGCGCGTTATGCCTTGCCGCCGGTGATCAGCAATTTCATCAAGCAGTACCCGGATGTCGCGTTGCACATGCACCAGGGTTCGCCGATGCAGATCGCCGAGATGGCCGCTGACGGTACCGTGGATTTCGCGATTGCCACCGAGGCACTGGAACTGTTCGGCGACCTGGTGATGATGCCGTGCTATCGCTGGAACCGCTGCGTGGTGGTGCCCCAGGGGCATCCGCTGACCAAGCTGCCGAAGCTGACCCTGGAAACCCTGGCCGAATACCCGATCGTGACCTACGTGTTCGGTTTCACCGGGCGTTCCAAGCTGGACGAGGCTTTCAGCCATCGTGGCCTGACCCCGAAAGTGGTGTTCACCGCCGCCGACGCCGACGTGATCAAGACCTACGTGCGCCTGGGCCTGGGTGTCGGGATCGTCGCGAAAATGGCGGTCGACACGGTGCTCGACAAGGACCTGGTGGTACTCGACGCCAGCGAGCTGTTCGAGTCCAGCGTGACCAAGATCGGCTTCCGTCGCGGCACCTTCCTGCGCGGCTTCATGTGCGACTTCATCGAGAAGTTCGCGCCGCACTTGACCCGCGAAGTCATGGCCAAGGCCATCCAGTGCCACAACAAGCAGGAACTCGAAGAGCTGTTCGACGGCGTCGAGTTGCCGGTGCACTGAGTCACCCGGACAGGAAAAAGCCCCGACTGGTTCGGGGCTTTTTCATGGGGGCGGGATACGATCCTGAAGCTGCGCTTCAGTTCTTGGCGATCAGATTGCCGGCGTGCAGGCCACATTCCTTCTGGGTGGCTTCTTCCCACCACCAGCGACCTTCGCGCTCGTGCTGGTTGGGCAGTACCGGGCGGGTGCAGGGCTCGCAACCGATGCTGATGAAGCCGCGTTCGTGCAGGCTGTTGTACGGCAGTTCGAGCATGCGGATGTAGCCCCAGATTTCCTCGCTGCTCATCTGTGCCAGCGGGTTGAACTTGTACAGGGTACGTTCCGGGGTCGAGAAGGCGCTGTCGATTTCCAGCACCGCCACCTGGCTGCGGGTGCCCGGACTCTGGTCGCGACGCTGGCCGGTGGCCCAGGCCGTCACGCCGGACAGCTTGCGCCGCAGCGGTTCGATCTTGCGGATGCCGCAGCACTCGCCATGACCGTCCTTGTAGAAGCTGAACAGGCCCTTTTCCTTGACGAAGGGTTCGAGCTGGCTGTGGTCGGGGGACACCAGCTCGATGTCGATCTTGTAGAACTCGCGGACCTGATCGATAAAACGATAGGTCTCCGGGTGCAGGCGACCGGTGTCGAGGCTGAAGACCTTGACGTTCTTGTTCAGCTTCCAGGCCATGTCCACCAGCACCACGTCCTCGGCACCGCTGAAAGATATCCACAGGTCGTCGCCAAACTGGGCAAAGGCCAGCTTGAGGATGTCCTGGGCGGATTTGTTGGCGTATGTCGCGGCAAGTTCAGCGACGTCGAACGGTTGGCTCATCAGGCGGTTCCTACAGTCAGTGGCGCTTTGCGCTCATATAGACGGCAATAGTAACAAAATCCTGCGGACGCGGGCCGGCTGCGCTGCGTTGCGGCGCCGGGAATGAGCCGCTAGAGTGCCGGTTGCGCCGATCCGCCGGCGCAACCGGCTGTTCGCCCAATCAAGGAGTGTGCTGTGGAAATTGCCTGTCTCGACCTGGAAGGTGTCCTGGTTCCGGAAATCTGGATCGCCTTCGCTGAAAAAACCGGTATTGAATCGCTCAGGGCCACCACCCGGGATATTCCCGACTACGACGTCCTGATGAAGCAGCGCCTGCGGATTCTCGACGAGCACGGCCTCAAGCTGGCGGATATCCAGGAAGTGATCGGCACCCTCGAGCCGCTGGACGGCGCGGTCGAGTTCGTCGACTGGCTGCGCGAGCGGTTCCAGGTGGTGATCCTCTCGGACACCTTCTATGAGTTTTCGCAGCCGTTGATGCGCCAGCTGGGTTTCCCCACCCTGTTGTGCCACCGCCTGGTCACCGATGACACGGGGCGGGTGGTGAATTACCAGTTGCGCCAGAAAGACCCCAAGCGCCAGTCGGTGCTGGCGTTCAAGAGCCTGTACTACCGGGTGATCGCCGCCGGTGATTCGTACAACGACACCAGCATGCTCGGCGAGGCGGACGTGGGCATCCTGTTCCATGCACCGGCCAATGTGATCCGCGAGTTCCCGCAGTTCCCGGCGGTGCACAGCTTTGCCGACTTGAAGCAGGAGTTCCTCAAGGCGTCGAACCGCGCCCTGAGTCTTTAGTAGCTCAGAGGCCCTGCAGGGTGTCGAGCAGCACCTTCACCTTGGTGATCGATTCCTGGTACTCCGCCTGCCAGTCGGAGTCGGCGACAATCCCGCCGCCGCCCCAGCAGCAGACCTGGCCATCCTTGACCAGCAGGCTGCGGATGGCGATCGAGCTGTCCATCTCGCCGCGTACGTCCAGGTACAGCAGCGAGCCGCAGTACAGCGCGCGCCGTGTCGGTTCGAGTTCGTCGATGATCTGCATGGCGCGGATCTTCGGCGCGCCGGTGATCGAGCCGCCGGGGAAGCTGCCGGCGATCAGGTCCAGGGCATCGTGGCCGGCGGCCAGTTCGCCGGTCACGCTGCTGACCAGGTGGTGCACGTTCGGATAGCTCTCCAGGCTGAACAGCTCCGGCACCCGCACGCTGCCGATCCGGCAGGTGCGACCGAGGTCGTTGCGCAGCAGATCGACGATCATCAGGTTTTCCGCGCGGTCCTTGGCACTGGCCAGCAGTTCGGCGGCATTGGCCGCATCCTCGGCGGCATCCTTGCCCCGTGGCCGGGTACCCTTGATCGGCCGGGTTTCCACCTGGCCAGCGCTGACCCGGACAAAACGCTCCGGTGACAGGCTCAGTATCGCGCCATGGTCGGGCAGGCTCTGAAATCCGGAGAACGGTGTCGGGCAGGCGGCCCGCAAGGCCCGGTAGGCGATCCACGGGTCGCCCTGGCAGGTCGCGCGAAAGCGCTGGGCAAAGTTCACCTGATAGCAATCGCCCGCCTGGATGTACTGCTGGATACGCTCGAAGGCCTGGCGATAGGTCTCGGCGTCGAGGTCCGCGGCCATCGGCGTGGTCAGCCGGAACCCGTCGTGTCCGTCCGCCGGCGCCTGGCTGAACAGAACGATCAGGCGGTCACGCTCGGCTTTTGCCACGCTGGGGTGGAAGACCAGTTGGCTGCTGCCCTGCTGGTGATCGCTGATCAGCGCCCAGGCGTACAGGCCGAAGCGGGCATCGGGCAGTTGCAGGTCGTCCCGGGCCTTGCTGGGCAGCGCTTCGAGATGACGACCGAAATCGTAGCTGAGATAACCGATCAGCCCGCCGACGAACGGCAGCTCATAAGGCTCGGGCAGGGTCGCTTCGCCGAGGCGATCGAGGTTGTCCCGCAGGCGTCGCAGGAAAGCCTGGCCCGGCTCGTTCGGCAGGACCGCCAGTTGCTCCAGCGGCCAGGCACTGAGCAGGTCATAACGCCCGCGCTCGGCGGCCGGCCGGCCGCTGTCGAGCAGCACCGCGCCGGGGGCGTGGCGAATCGCCGCGAAATAACGGGCGGGATCGGGGGAATAGGGCAGCGGGTGTACGGAGCAGGTCAACATGCGGGGCGGATCAGCCTTTGGCGCGCGGACGGCGATTGTAGTCCCCTGCAGGCGTCGCTCCTAGAGGGGTGTCGGTGATGGGCATATCGATGGCCGCACATTTTTTGGGGAAGGGCTTATGTGGCTTTGTGGAAGGGCATGATGTGGCAATGCTGCTGGTGTGGGGGGGGGCGGGCAAGCCCGCTCCCGCAAAGTCATGGATTCAGGCACCCTTGGGCGGCACGTGGCCGAACATGTCCTGGACGAAGCGCACCCGCTCTTCCGGGGTTTCGCTGATCCCGGCGGCGGCCAGTTGCTCCAGGTGGGCTTCCACGGCATGGGCGCGAGTGGTCAGGCCGCAGTCGTTGGCAATCTGGATATTCAGCCCGGGGCGGGCGTTGAGTTCGAGGATCAGCGGGCCCTTGTCCTGGTCCAGGACCATGTCCACACCGATGTACCCCAGGCCGCACAGCTCGTAGCAACCGGCGGCCAGCTTCATGAAACCGTCCCAGTTCGGCAGTTGCACGCCGTCCACCGCATTGGTGGTGTCGGGGTGCTTGCGGATGATGTTGTTCAGCCAGGTGCCGCGCAGGGTCAGGCCCGTTGCCAGGTCGACGCCGACGCCGATGGCGCCCTGGTGCAGGTTGGCCTTGCCGTTGGACTGGCGCGTCGGCAGGCGCAGCATGGCCATCACCGGGTAGCCCATCAGCACGATGATGCGGATGTCCGGCACGCCTTCGTAGCTGATGCTCCTGAAGATCTGGTCAGGGGTCACCCGGTATTCGATCAGCGCTCGATCGCGGTGGCCGCCCAGGGAGTAGAGGCCGGTAAGGATACTGGAAACCTGGTGCTCGATTTCCTCATGGCTGATGATCCGTCCGGAAATCGTCCGGTAGCGGCCTTCGAAACGGTCGGCGATCACCAGGATGCCATCGCCGCCGGCGCCCTGGGCCGGCTTGATGACGAAGTCGCTGCGTCCGCCGATGATCTCGCCGAGCTTGTCGATATCCTTTTCCGTGGAGATCACGCCGTACATTTCCGGCACATGGATACCGGCCTTGATCGCCCGTTCCTTGGTGATGATCTTGTCATCGACGATCGGGTACAGGCTGCGCTTGTTGTACTTGAGCACATAGTCGGCGTTACGCCGGTTGATCCCCATGATGCCCTTGGCTTCCAGGGCCTTCCAGGTTTTCCACAGGCCGAACATCAGGCGTCGTCCTTGAGGAAGGCCTTGAAGCGCACCAGTTCGGTCAGGCGATAACCACGATAGCGACCCATGGCCAGCATGAAGCCCACCAGGATCAGCAGGATCGCCGGGAAGGTGAAGACGAAGTACACCAGCTCCGGCACGCTCATGATCAGGTGCGCCAGGGAGGCGGCGAACAGGGTACCGATCGCGACTTTCATCGCATGGCCGCCGCCACGCTCTTCCCAGGTAATGGACAGGCGTTCGATGGTCATGGTCAGGATCACCATCGGGAACAGTGCTACCGACAGGCCGCGCTCCAGGCCGAGCTTGTGGCTGAACAGGCTGATGGCGGCGATCAGCACCACGACGAAGGTCAGCACCACCGACAGCCGCGGCAGCATCTGCAGCTTCAGGTGCTCCAGGTAGGAACGCAGCGACAGGCCCAGCGCAGTGATGATGGTGAACAGGACGATGCCGAAGCCCAGCTGGGTTTCGCGGAAGGCCAGGGCGATCAGCACCGGGGTGAAGGTGCCGAGGGTCTGCAGGCCGATCAGGTTGCGCAGGATCAGGATCACCAGTACGCCGATCGGGATCATCACCATGATCATGAAGGTCTGCTGGGTTTGCAGCGGCAGGCCGTAGAGAGAGTATTCGAGGAAGTTGGCGTCGGAGTTCTCGTCGGTCAGCTTGGCCAGGCGGATGGCGTTCATCTCGCTGTTGTTCAGGCTGAAATTGACGCTGGCCTTCTTGCCGCCTTCGACGGTAATCAGGTTGTCATCGCCGGTCCACCACAGCAGGCGGTCGCTGGGAAGGCCCTGTTCGCCGGTGTCCGGGTTGAAGTACAGCCAGTCGTTGCCATTGAAGCTGCGCAACCACAGTTCCGGAGTCTGCGGCTGGTCGGCCACCAGGCGGATGGTGTGGACCTTTTCCAGCGGGACGTGGGCGATGGACAGCAGCAGTTCGATGATCTGTGCCTTGTGCGGCGTCGACGGATCGCCCGCCAGCAGCAGCTTGACGTTGTCGTCGTTGAGGTTGTTGACCCGCTTGATGGTTTCGCCGATGAAGGTCTCGACATCCGCCGAGTGCTGGCGGATGGGCGCGAGCAGGGCTTCGGCGGCGATCTTTTCCGGGCCTTCGATGGCCATGCTGTCGCGGAAGGTCGGACCCTTGACCTTGGGTTTTTCACCGGTGTAGCGCTTGGTCAGCACCAGGCGGTAATACAGGGTCTGCTTGCCGCTGACCCGCCGTGCCGACCAGGTGACCTTGCGGTTGCCGTCGGTGCGATTGACGCTCACGCCGTAGTTGTTGGAAATGAAGCTCTCGTTGAGGCTGACGTAGTCGCGGCTCAGCGGTGGCACGAACATCTGGATCTTCACCGGGTCCTTGCTCGCGGCGATGAACTCCACCTTGGCGTCGATGTTCCACAGGTCGTCCGTGGCATCCTCGGTGACCGGAATCCCCAGCACGAAAATCTGATAGGCCGTGACCGAAATACCCAGCGCCACCAGGACGGCGATGAGGATTTTCAGATGGAGGGTAAGAGAACGCATGCGAATTACTCGGCGGTTTGAGCGTCGGCGGTGCAGGCGGGTTTGCCGGCAGCGTATTTAAGGCTGGGGTCGACCAGCGCATCGAAGCGCTTGAGCGCCTCTGAGCCAATCAGAAGCGGGTATTGGAATGCACTTCGGTCGGTCAAGTTCACTTCAATACTGCGTAAAGCCGTACCCATGCAAACATTCAGGGCAATCACCGGGCGGGCGGTATAGGCCTTGTCCTCGTCCGGGTCGTAGTCGCCGGAGCGCCGCTTGATCTTGCTGACACGGGCCAGCGGCAGTTCGATGGGGTGCGAATGGGCCGCGTCGATGGCCAGGTAGAAGCGTACCCAGCTTTCGCCGTCGCGCTTGAAACGCTTGATGTCACGGGCACTGAGAGAGGCGGTCTTGGCCCCGGTGTCGAGCTTGGCCGCGACTTCCAGGTCGATCCCGACCAGGTTGGCATACTCGTTCAGGCCATACACGGTCTTTTCGGTGGCGAGGCCGAGGCCGGGCAGACCGAGCAGGAACAAAAGCAGTAGGGGGAAGGGCTTGAGTCTCATAAATCCTGGCGCGTATCGGGCAATCTTGATTCAAGGTGACTGGCAATACAGCGCAAGCTTCCTCGTGCGTCTGTCAGATAAAGATGACAGGCATGGCATCGTTTGATGCGCGCGGCATTCTAGCATGCTGGTTTTATGGCGCCAGCGCCGGGGAAGCTGGGTGTCGGCTGTCTCTGCCACCCGGGGGCGTTTGCTGGCGCTCTTAGACTATTGTCGACAATACCAATTAATTCTTTGACTGATACGGCCGTATTGGCTAGTTTTGGCGTCATTGATTTCAAAGGTGTCGACAATATGCTGGATGAGCTGGAGCCGGTCGTGACTGTCCAGGAAGATTCGGAGACACTCTCCGAGAACGTCTTCCGGCGCATCCAGGCGGCTATCGTCAAGGGCGAGATCGCCCCCGGCAGCAAGATTTCCGAGCCGGAGCTAGCGCGCACCTATGGCATCAGCCGCGGTCCGCTGCGCGAAGCCATCCATCGCCTGGAAGGCCAGCGCCTGCTGGTGCGCGTGCCCCATGTCGGGGCGCGGGTGGTGTCCCTGAGCCATGCCGAGCTGGTCGAGCTCTATGAAATCCGCGAGTCCCTCGAAGGCATGGCCTGTCGCCTGGCGGCCGAGCGCATGACCAGCGAAGAGATCGAGGAACTGCGCCAGGTGCTGCACACCCACGAGCGCGACGCGGCGTTCCAGGCGGGGGTCGGTTACTACCAGCAGGAGGGTGACTTCGATTTCCACTACCGGATCATCCAGGGGGCCGGCAACCGCACCCTGACCCAGATGCTCTGCGGCGAGCTGTATCAGTTGGTGCGCATGTACCGCATCCAGTTTTCCGCCACGCCCAACCGGCCACGCCAGGCCTTTGCCGAACACCACCGGATTCTCGATGCCATTGCCGATCGCGACGGCGAACTGGCCGAGTTGTTGATGCGCCGCCATATCGGCGCGTCGAAACGCAATATTGCGCGTCACTACCAGGACAGCGCGAAACCGACAGCCACTCCACGAGGTGAGTCATGAGTCAGAAAAACACGCCCGGTCAGCGTTTCCGCGATGCGGTCGCCAGCGAGCATCCGTTGCAAGTGGTCGGTGCGATCAACGCCAACCATGCACTGCTGGCCAAGCGCGCCGGCTTCAAGGCGATCTACCTGTCGGGTGGCGGTGTCGCCGCCGGTTCCCTCGGCGTGCCGGACCTGGGCATCACCGGGCTGGATGACGTGCTGACCGATGTCCGCCGCATCACCGATGTCTGCGACCTGCCGTTGCTGGTGGACGTCGACACCGGCTTCGGTTCCTCGGCGTTCAACGTCGCCCGTACCGTCAAGTCGATGAGCAAGTTCGGCGCGGCGGCGATCCATATCGAAGACCAGGTCGGCGCCAAGCGCTGCGGTCATCGGCCGAACAAGGAAATCGTCTCCCAGCAGGAAATGGTCGACCGCATCAAGGCCGCCGTCGATGCGCGCACCGATGACAGCTTCGTGATCATGGCGCGCACCGATGCGCTGGCCGTGGAAGGGCTGGAATCGGCCCTGGATCGCGCCGCCGCCTGCATCGAGGCCGGCGCCGACATGATCTTCCCGGAAGCCATCACCGAGCTGGAAATGTACAAGCTGTTCGCCAGCCGGGTGAGGGCGCCGATCCTGGCCAATATCACCGAGTTCGGCGCGACGCCGCTGTACACCGTCGAGCAACTGGCGGGCGCCGATGTGTCGCTGGTGCTGTACCCGCTGTCGGCGTTCCGTGCCATGAACAAGGCGGCGGAAAACGTCTACACCGCGATTCGCCGCGACGGCACCCAGGCCAATGTGATCGACACCATGCAGACGCGCATGGAGTTGTACGATCGTATCGACTACCACACCTTCGAGCAGAAGCTCGATGCGTTGTTTGCCCAGAAGAAGGGCTGAAGCCTGATCACCCCACTTGCCGGGTCCCGAATAAATTCAAGAATTGGAGAGAGCAATGGCTGAAGCAAAAGTACTGAGCGGCGCCGGTCTGCGTGGCCAGGTGGCCGGGCAGACGGCCTTGTCCACCGTGGGCCAGGCCGGTGCCGGCCTGACCTATCGCGGTTATGACGTGCGTGAACTGGCCGCCGATGCGCAATTCGAAGAGGTGGCGTACCTGCTGCTGTACGGTGAGCTGCCGACCCGGGCGCAACTCGCCGACTACCAGAACAGGCTGGGCAAGCTGCGCGACCTGCCGCCAGCGCTCAAGGAAGTACTGGAGCGCATCCCCGCCGATGCCCACCCGATGGACGTGATGCGCACCGGTTGCTCGTTCCTGGGCAACATCGAGCCGGAGAAGGACTTCTCCGAACAGCACGACAAGACCGACCGCCTGCTCGCCGCATTCCCGGCGATCATGTGCTACTGGTATCGCTTCAGCCACGACGGCAAGCGCATCGACTGCGTCAGCGACGAGCCATCGATTGGCGGCCATTTCCTGCACTTGTTGCACGGCAGGAAGCCGAGCGAACTGCACGTCAAGGTGATGAACGTGTCGCTGATCCTCTACGCCGAGCACGAATTCAACGCCTCGACCTTTACCGCGCGGGTCTGTGCTTCGACCCTGTCCGACCTGTTCTCCTGTGTCACCGCGGCCATCGGTTCCCTGCGCGGACCGCTGCACGGCGGCGCGAACGAGGCGGCGATGGAAATGATCGAGCGGTTCAGCTCGCCGCAGGAAGCCGTCGAAGGCACCCTCGGCATGCTGGCGCGCAAGGACAAGATCATGGGCTTCGGTCACGCGATCTACAAAGACAGCGATCCGCGCAATGAAGTGATCAAGGCCTGGTCGAAAAAACTCGCTGACGAGGTCGGCGACACCGTGCTGTTCCCGGTCTCCGAAGCCATCGACAAGACCATGTGGGAACAGAAGAAGCTGTTCCCCAACGCCGACTTCTACCATGCCTCGGCGTATCACTTCATGGGCATCCCGACCAAGCTGTTCACCCCGATCTTCGTCTGCTCGCGCCTGACCGGCTGGGCGGCGCATGTATTCGAGCAGCGTGCCAACAACCGCATCATCCGTCCGAGCGCCGAGTACACCGGCGTCGAGCAGCGCAAGTTCGTGCCAATCGAACAACGCTGAATGGCGAGGGCTGACACAGGGGTCTGAAGTTCACCAGGATTCCTGTGGGAGCGGGTTTGCCCGCGATGACCGAGTCACACCCGACAGTGATGTCGACTGACCTGGCGCTATCGCGGGCGAGCCCGCTCCCACAGTGGGTTGTGTTCACTTCAGGTCTGGTGCCAGGCCCCACCCTTTGTAACTACCGTGATCGAGTCCTGACGATGAACACTCAATACCGTAAATCGCTGCCCGGCAGCCCGCTGGATTTCTTCGACGCCCGCGCGGCGGTCGATGCCATCCAGCCCGGGGCCTACGACAGCCTGCCGTACACGTCCCGGGTGCTTGCCGAAAACCTGGTACGGCGCTGCGACCCGGCGACGCTCACCGATTCCCTGAAGCAACTGATCGAGCGCAAGCGCGACCTCGACTTTCCCTGGTTCCCGGCTCGCGTGGTCTGCCATGACATTCTCGGCCAGACCGCCCTGGTCGATCTGGCCGGCCTGCGCGACGCCATCGCCTCCCAGGGTGGCGATCCGGCTCAGGTCAACCCGGTGGTGCCGACGCAGCTGATCGTCGACCACTCCCTGGCCGTGGAGTGCGGCGGTTTCGATCCGGACGCCTTTACCAGGAACCGCGCCATCGAAGACCGTCGCAACGAAGACCGCTTCCATTTCATCGACTGGACCAAGAAGGCGTTCAAGAACGTCGATGTGATCCCGCCGGGCAACGGCATCATGCACCAGATCAACCTGGAGAAGATGTCGCCGGTGATCCAGGCGCGTGACGGCGTGGCCTTTCCCGATACCTGTGTCGGCACCGACAGCCATACGCCCCACGTCGATGCGCTGGGGGTGATCGCCATCGGCGTCGGCGGCCTTGAAGCCGAGAGCGTGATGCTCGGTCGGGCGTCGTGGATGCGCCTGCCGGAAAGCGTCGGCGTCGAACTGACGGGCAAGCTGCAACCGGGCATCACCGCCACCGACATGGTGCTGGCGCTGACCGAGTTCCTGCGCAAGCAGAAAGTCGTCGGGGCCTGGCTGGAGTTCTTCGGTGAAGGTGCCTCGGCACTGACCCTGGGCGACCGCGCGACCATCTCCAACATGGCCCCGGAGTACGGCGCCACGGCGGCGATGTTCTATATCGACCGGCAGACCATCGACTACCTGAAACTCACCGGCCGTGAAGACGCGCAGGTGCAACTGGTCGAAAACTACGCCAGGCATACCGGCCTGTGGGCCGACAGCCTCAAGGATGCGCAGTACGAGCGCGGTCTGCGGTTCGACCTGTCCTCGGTGGTGCGCAACATGGCCGGCCCGAGCAACCCTCATGCCCGTGTCGCCACCAGCGATCTGGCGGCCAAGGGCATTGCCGGCCAGTGGAGCGACGTACCGGGGCAAATGCCCGATGGCGCGGTGATCATCGCCGCCATCACCAGTTGCACCAACACCAGCAACCCGCGCAACGTGATCGCCGCCGGCCTGCTGGCGCGCAATGCCAACAGGCTGGGCCTGAGCCGCAAGCCGTGGGTCAAGTCATCGCTGGCGCCGGGCTCCAAGACCGTGGCGCTGTACCTGGACGAAGCCGGGCTGACCGGCGAACTGGAGCGACTGGGCTTTGGCGTGGTGGCTTTTGCCTGCACCACCTGCAACGGCATGTCCGGTGCGCTGGACCCGGTGATCCAGCAGGAAATCATCGACCGCGATCTTTACGCCACCGCCGTGCTGTCCGGTAACCGCAACTTCGACGGACGTATCCATCCGTACGCCAAGCAGGCCTTCCTCGCGTCGCCGCCGCTGGTGGTGGCCTATGCGATTGCCGGCACCATCCGCTTCGACATCGAGAAGGATGTGCTGGGCCTGGACGCCGAGGGCAAGGAGATCCGCCTCAAGGACATCTGGCCGAGCGACGAGGAGATCGACGCGGTGGTCAAGGCGTCGGTGAAGCCGGAGCAGTTCCGCCAGGTGTACATCCCGATGTTCGCCATCCACGAAGACACCGGACCCAAGGTCACGCCGCTGTACGACTGGCGGCCGATGAGTACCTATATCCGTCGTCCGCCGTACTGGGAGGGCGCCCTGGCCGGTGCGCGACCGCTCAAGGGCATGCGCCCGCTGGCGGTGCTGCCGGACAACATCACCACCGATCACCTGTCGCCGTCCAACGCCATCATGCTCGACAGCGCGGCCGGCGAGTACCTGGCGAAAATGGGCCTGCCGGAAGAGGACTTCAACTCCTACGCGACCCACCGCGGCGATCACCTCACCGCGCAACGGGCGACGTTCGCCAACCCGAAGCTGTTCAACGAAATGGTCGTGGAAAACGGCAAGGTCAAGCAGGGTTCCCTGGCGCGGGTCGAGCCGGAAGGCCAGGTCATGCGCATGTGGGAAGCCATCGAAACCTACATGGAGCGCAAGCAGCCGCTGATCATCATTGCCGGCGCCGACTATGGCCAGGGTTCGTCCCGTGACTGGGCGGCCAAGGGCGTGCGGCTGGCCGGGGTCGAGGCGATTACCGCCGAAGGCTTCGAACGGATCCATCGCACCAACCTGGTGGGCATGGGCGTGTTGCCGCTGGAGTTCATGCCGGGAACCGATCGCAAGACCCTCGGTATCGACGGTACCGAGACCTTCGATGTGATCGGCGAACGGACGCCGCGGGCGATCCTGACCCTGGTGATCCAGCGCCGCAACGGCGAGCGGGTCGACGTGCCGGTGACCTGCCGCCTGGATACCGCCGAAGAAGTCTCGATCTACGAGGCCGGCGGTGTCCTGCAGCGTTTTGCCCAGGACTTCCTCCAATCGGCCACTGCGGGTTGAAGGTGTTGCCGGGGCGGCGAACGAAGCCCCGGCCTTGTTCATGACGGGTCGGTCTGTCAGTGATGGCGATGCAGGATTCCGCGCCGCCATCGCCAGCAAGCCGGCTCCTACAGAGGGGGGGCGTCGCGAAATCGCGTCATGTCCAGACCCCAACAGGAGATTTCATGGCCCATGCAGCGCAAATCAGGATTCCCGCCACCTATATGCGTGGCGGTACCAGCAAAGGGGTGTTCTTCAACCTCGACGACCTGCCGGAAGCGGCACAACTGCCCGGTGCGGCACGGGATGCTTTGCTGTTGCGGGTGATCGGCAGCCCCGACCCGTATGAAAAGCAGATCGACGGCATGGGCGGAGCCACCTCCAGCACCAGCAAGACGGTGATCCTGTCCAGGAGCATCAAGACCGGCCACGATGTCGACTACCTGTTCGGCCAGGTATCGATCGACAAACCGTTTATCGACTGGAGCGGCAACTGCGGCAACCTGTCTGCGGCGGTCGGTTCGTTCGCCATCAGCGCCGGCCTGGTGGATGCCGCGCGTATTCCGCGCAACGGCGTGGCGGTGGTGCGGATCTGGCAGGTGAATATCGGCAAGACCATCATTGCCCATGTACCGATCACCGAGGGGCAGGTCCAGGAAACCGGCGATTTCGAACTCGACGGCGTGACCTTTCCCGCCGCTGAGGTGCAACTCGAATTCATGGACCCGGCGGCCGAGGAAGAGGGCGCGGGCGGTTCGATGTTTCCCACCGGCAATCTGGTGGACGACCTCGAAGTGCCGGGTGTCGGCACCTTCAAGGCGACCCTGATCAACGCCGGCATCCCGACCATCTTCGTCAATGCGGCGGATATCGGCTACACCGGCAGCGAGTTGCAGGGCGATATCAATGGCGATCCCAAGGCCCTGGCGATGTTCGAGACGATCCGCGCCTACGGTGCGGTACGCATGGGGTTGATCGAGCATATCGACGAGGCGGCCAAGCGTCAGCACACACCGAAGGTGGCCTTTGTCGCCCCGCCGGCCAGCTATACCGCGTCGAGTGGCAAGCCGGTGGCGGCGGGCGACCTCGACCTGCTGGTGCGGGCGTTGTCCATGGGCAAGCTGCATCACGCCATGATGGGCACGGCGGCCGTGGCCATCGGTACGGCCGCGGCGATCCCCGGCACCCTGGTCAACCTGGCGGCGGGCGGTGGCGCGCGCAGTTCGGTGCGCTTCGGGCATCCGTCGGGCGCCTTGCGTGTCGGTGCCGAGGCGACCCTGGTCGACGGTGAATGGAGCGTGGTCAAGGCCATCATGAGTCGCAGTGCGCGGGTGCTGATGGAAGGCTGGGTACGTGTGCCCGGTGATGCCTTCTGAGGGCTCGGGATTTTGTGGTGAAGCACAAAACTTGTGGGAGCCGGCTTGTCGGCGATGATGGCCGATCAGGCAATGCAAGGCTCGCGGGCCCCATCGCCAGCAAGCCGGCTCCTACATGAAAGCGCACCGTCCGGAATAATAAGTCGTTTGATAAACCGTTATCAGTCTTGAACCCGAGGCCCGAACCGACCCCATACACCGCTAGCGGAGTGAATCGAAGATGAGCGACAACGTTGATCTGAACAACCGTCCCGACTACGACCAGGTCCTGCAGGACATCGCCGACTATGTGCTCGATTACCGCATCGAGTCGCCGGAGGCGCTGGATACCGCCCGCAACTGCCTGATGGACACCTTGGGTTGCGGCCTCCTGGCCCTGCGCTTTCCCGAGTGCACCAAGCACCTGGGGCCGCTGGTGGAGGGCACCGTGGTGCCGTTCGGGGCCAGGGTGCCCGGCACCCGCTTTTGCCTGGACCCGGTCAAGGCCGCCTGGGATATCGGTTGCATCGTCCGTTGGCTCGACTACAACGACACCTGGCTGGCGGCCGAGTGGGGCCATCCTTCGGATAATCTCGGTGGGATTCTCGCGGTGGCCGATCATCTGTCGCAGAAGCGCCTGGCCAGTGGCGAGGCGCCGCTGACCGTGCGCACGTTGCTGGAAGCGATGATCATGGCCCATGAGATCCAGGGCGTGATCGCTCTGGAAAACTCGTTCAACCGGGTCGGCCTCGACCATGTGCTGCTGGTAAAAGTCGCCTCTACCGCCGTCACCGCCAGGTTGATGGGCGCCAGCCGTGAACAGTTGCTGGCGGCGCTGTCCCATGCCTTTGTCGATGGCCAGGCACTGCGTACCTATCGTCATGCGCCGAATGCCGGCTCGCGCAAATCCTGGGCGGCGGGCGATGCCACCAGTCGTGGCGTACGCCTGGCGGATATCGCCCTGCGTGGGGAGATGGGCATTCCCGGGGTATTGAGCGCGCCGCAATGGGGGTTCTACGACGTGCTGTTCAGCCACACCAACAAGGACCTGGCGCTCAAGCCCGCGGACAAGCGCGGTTTCAGCCTGTCCCAGGGGTACGGCAGCTACGTCATGGAAAACGTGCTGTTCAAGATCAGCTTCCCGGCCGAGTTCCATGCCCAGACCGCCTGCGAGGCGGCGGTGATCCTGCATCCGCTGGTCAGGAACCGGCTGCATGAGATCGACCGGATCGTCATCACCACCCATGAGTCGGCGATCCGCATCATTTCCAAGGTCGGCCAGCTGGCCAATGCCGCCGACCGTGACCACTGTCTCCAGTACATGACGGCGGTGCCGTTGGCTTTCGGCAACCTGGTGGCCGAGCACTACGAGGATGATTTCCACGCGGCCCATCCGATCATCGATGTGTTGCGCGAGAAGATGGTGATAGTCGAGGATCCGCGTTATACCCGCGAATACCTGGAGCCAGACAAGCGTTCGATCGCCAATGCCGTGCAGGTGTTCTTCAAGGATGGCAGCGCCACCGGGCAGGTGGCGGTGGAGTACCCGATCGGCCATCGTCGGCGCCGGGCCGAGGGCATACCGTTGCTGGAAGACAAGTTCAAGGCCAACCTGGCGACGCGCTTCACCGCCCGGCGCAGTGCTGAAATCCTCGCCCTGTGCAAGGACCAGGCGCGGCTGGAGGCCACGCCGGTACAGCGTTTTGTCGATCTGTTCGTGATCTAGGCGTCGGCTTGCCGGCGACGGCGTTCGTACCGGCACCGCAAGCCTCAAGGGCCTCATCGCCGGCAAGCCAGCTCCTACAGGATTCGAGCACGACGCTACTTTGTAGGAGCCGGCTTGCTGGCGATAGCGTTCGTGCAGGCACCGCAAGCCTCAAGGGCTTCATCGCTGGCAAGCCAGCTCCTACAGGATTCGAGCGCGACGCTACTTTGTAGGAGCCGGCTTGCTGGCGATGGCGTTCGTGCAGGCACCGCAAGCCTCACGAGCCCCGTCGCCGGCAAGCCAGCGCCTGCAGGATTCGAGCGTGACGCTACTTTGTAGGAGCCGGCTTGCTGGCGATGAGGCCCTGGAAAGCGCCGCAAGGCCCAAGGACCTCACCGGGCTGCCAGGTATTTCTCCAGTGGCAACTTGGTGATCGCAAAGCCGATCAGCAGGGTCGCCGAATACAGCATCAGGTCCCGAGACACCGGCAGGTTTTCGTACCAGGCGCCGATCAGCACGGCGAACACCGGGAAGATGATGAAGACGAACGACAGGATCACCGGGCTCAGCCGCTTGAGCAGCAGGAAGTAGACGAGAAATCCCCCGACCGAGGCGACCAGCCCCAGGTAGAGCAGCGCGCCCCAGGAACGTGGGGTGATGGCGCCGAACTCCGGCGATTCGAGCCCCAGCCCCGCGACAAACAGCATCAGGCCGGCAATGCCGATGGGCAGGGTGTTGTAGGTGATCACGCTGATGGCCTGGCCCTTCTGCTTGGTGATCACGTAGCACAAGGCGTGCATCACCGCCGTCGCCAGGATCGCCAGTACCCCGAACAGTTCGGCGTGATCCAGGCGCAGGCCCTGGCTGCGCAGGATCATGAACAGGCTGGCAAACCCCACGACAATTCCGCAGACCTGGGACAGATAGATCTTTTCCCGCAGGAACAACGCCGAGAAAATCAGGATGAACACCGGCATGCAACTGAACAGCAGTGCGGTCAGGCCCGAAGAAACATGCAGTTCGCCGTAGTTCAGCAGGTAGTACGGTAGGCTGAAATAGCCGAGGGTGACGAACACGAAGAAGCCACGGCGTTCCCGGGGAAACCACAGCGGTTCCCGGCGCCAGGCGGCAAAGCCGAGGAACAGCGGAAAGGCGATCAGGAAACGCAGTCCGGCGGCGGTCAGGGGCGGGACGCTTTCCACGGCGATCTTGATTCCCAGCCAGGTGGTGCCCCAGCACAGGCAGACAACCAGGAACAGCACGCTGGTCAGCAGGGCGGTGAGGTAGCGGTGCCGTTCGGGGCGAGGGGTGGCAAAGCTGGCTGAAATTGACATGGTGTCATTTCTCCCAAAAACAGCGTGAATAAACCGTTCAATCGGCTAGAATGAGTCATTGAATGGGTAAATTCACAGTATTGAGGTCGCCAATGACTGTCAAAAACTATAATGACATGGTGCCAATGTTGCGCGCCGGATTGCTGGACGGCCAGGGCCTCAAGTACAAGCGCATCAGCGATGTGATCGAGCGGGGCATCGAGGAAGGTGTCATTGCCCCCGGCACCAAGCTGCCGCCCCATCGACGGCTGTCCGATCAACTGGGGGTCACCGTGGCTACCGTCAGTCGTGCCTATGGCGAACTGGAACGCCTGGGCAGGGTGGTGGCGCGGATCGGCGACGGCACCTTTGTTCGTGATCGTGCCCGTGAGCAGCAGCGCGACCGGGGTTTTCGCCATCCCGGCGAGGGCGTCCACGCGTATTTCGACATGAGCCGCAACACGCATATTCCCGGCGCCGAGGCCGAGTGTTTTGCCCGCAGCCTGCAGGCCCTGGCGAGTGATCCGCAGGTGCTTGCCGCGTTGGCCAACTATGCCCCGGAGGTCGGATTCGAGCGGCATCGCCAGGCCGGTGCCCGGTGGTTGAGCCATGGCGGCTTTGTCGCCAGTGCGCAGCAGGTGGTGTGCGTCAACGGCGGCCAGCACGGCCTGCTCAGTGCGATGCTCGGGTTATTGAAATCGGGGGATACGCTGGTCACGGAAAACCTGAGTTATCCGGGCCTGATCAGTGCGGCGCGCTTGCTGGGCATCCGCCTGATCGGCGTCGAAATGGATGCCGAGGGCCTGTTGCCGCAAGCCGTCGAAGAGGCCTGCCGCGGCCATCGGATTTCCGCGTTGTATTGCACGCCGACCTTGCAGAATCCGATCGCCAGCGTGCAATCGTTCGAGCGGCGCCAGGCACTGGTCGAGGTCTGTCGCCGGCACAACCTGCTGATTATCGAGGATGAAACCCATGGTGTGCTGGTGCAGGACCGGCCGGAGCCGCTGAGCTTTTTCGCCCCGGAGCGCACCATCCTGATCGGCAGCCTGAGCAAGGCGGTGGCCGCCGGGCTGCGGGTCGGCTACGTGCATGGGCCGCAGGCGCTGATCGCACGGCTGGCCGGTGGCCTGCGGGCCAGTTGCTGGATGGCCACGCCGTTGATGCATGAACTGGCGGCGCAGTGGATCGAAGACGGCGATGCGCAGGCGTTGCTGGCGCACCAAGTGGTGGAGATCAGCCGGCGCAAGGCACTGGTCGAGGGTTTGCTGGCGGGGCTGGAGTACCGCACTCACGCCAACAGTCCGCATTTCTGGATCAGCGTGCCGCAATCGCTGCGCGCCTCGGAAGTGGAGTCGGCGCTCAAGGAGCGCGGTTATCTGATCGCCACGGCGGAACTCTTTGCCGTCGGTCACGGCGCGGCGGCCCAGTGCGTGCGGGCCAGTGTGTGCAATACCACGGGGGACGACCGGCAATTGCAGGCCGGGTTCGCGGCGCTGGCCCAGGTACTCGAGCAGGATCGCCTGCCCGGCCAGGTTATTTGAAGCGCCGCTCCACGCCTTTTTCCACGAGGATTTTCGCCGAGATCTCTTCCACGGAAAAATGCGTGGAGTTGATGTGCGGGATATTTTCCCGGCGGAACAGGTTTTCCACTTCGCGCACTTCGAATTCGCACTGGGCGTAGCTCGAATAGCGGCTGTTGGGCTTGCGTTCGTTGCGGATGGCGGTGAGGCGGTCCGGGTCGATGGTCAGGCCGAACAGCTTGTGCTGGTGGGCGCGCAGGGCGGCCGGCAGTTGCAGGCGCTCCATGTCGTCTTCGGTCAGCGGATAGTTGGCCGCACGGATGCCGAACTGCATCGCCATGTACAGGCAGGTCGGGGTCTTGCCGCAGCGCGACACGCCCACCAGGATCAGGTCGGCCTTGTCGTAGTAGTGGGTGCGGGCGCCGTCGTCGTTGTCGAGGGCGAAGTTCACCGCCTCGATCCGCTCCATGTAGTTGGAGTTGCCGCCGATGGAGTGGGACTTGCCCACGGAGTAGGAGGAGTGTTCGCTCAGCTCCTGTTCCAGCGGGGCGAGGAAGGTGGAAAAGATGTCGATCATGAAACCATTGGACGTTGCGAGGATCTCACGAATGTCCTGGTTGACGATGGTATCGAAGATGATCGGGCGAAATCCGTCCTTTTCGGCGGCATTGTTGATCTTCTGGACCATGGCCCGGGCTTTTTCCACGCTGTCGATATAAGGTTGCGTGGATTTGGCGAAGGTAATGTTTTCGAACTGCGCCAGCAGGCTTTGACCCAGGGTTTCGGCGGTGATGCCGGTGCCATCGGAGATAAAGAACGCAGATCGTTTCATTTGCACCTTGGGCCTTAAGCTGATGACGATTCTTGGATATGATAGGCGCGATTTGCCCATCTGGAATGACGGGCATTCTCACTTATTTTCCAGGTCCAGGCCACATAGCGGATCAACCTGCCACAGAGCAGCCCGCTCCTGAGCTTTTCCAACACAGTTAGTGGAGAGATCACCTTGGTAGAGTACGTAGTTTCCCTCGATAAGCTCGGCGTCCATGATGTGGAGCACGTAGGGGGCAAGAACGCATCCCTGGGCGAGATGATCAGTAACCTCGCGGGTGCCGGTGTGTCGGTCCCCGGCGGCTTTGCCACTACGGCTCAGGCGTATCGTGATTTTCTCGAACTCAGTGGCCTGAACGACCAGATCCATGCCGCGCTGGATGCGCTGGATGTGGACGACGTCAACGCCCTGGCGAAAACCGGTGCACAGATCCGCCAGTGGATCATGGAGGCCGAGTTCCCCGAGAAGCTCAATGCCGAGATCCGTACCGCCTTCGCCACGCTGTCGGCGGGCAATCCGGACATGGCTGTGGCCGTGCGTTCCTCGGCCACCGCCGAAGACCTGCCGGACGCCTCCTTCGCCGGCCAGCAGGAAACCTTCCTGAACATCCGCGGCGTGGAAAACGTCATTCGCGCGGCCAAGGAAGTGTTTGCCTCGCTGTTCAACGACCGCGCCATTTCCTACCGCGTGCACCAGGGCTTCGACCACAAGCTGGTGGCCCTGTCCGCCGGTGTGCAGCGCATGGTGCGTTCGGAAACCGGCACTGCCGGCGTGATGTTCACCCTCGATACCGAGTCGGGCTTCCGTGACGTGGTGTTCATCACCGGCGCCTACGGCCTGGGTGAAACCGTCGTCCAGGGCGCGGTGAACCCGGATGAGTTCTACGTCCACAAGGGCACCCTCGAAGCCGGCCGGCCAGCCATCCTGCGCCGCAACCTGGGCAGCAAGGCGATCAAGATGATCTACGGCGACGAGGCCAAGGCCGGTCGTTCGGTCAAGACCGTCGACGTCGACAAGGCCGATCGCGCGCGTTTCTGCCTGAGCGATGCCGAAGTCAGCGAGCTGGCCAAGCAGGCGATGATCATCGAGAAGCACTACCAGTGCCCGATGGACATCGAGTGGGCCAAGGACGGTGACGACGGCAAGCTGTACATCGTCCAGGCCCGTCCGGAAACCGTGAAGAGCCGCACCCAGGCGAACGTCATGGAGCGCTACCTGCTCAAGGAAACCGGCACCGTGCTGGTGGAAGGTCGCGCCATCGGCCAGCGCATCGGCGCCGGCAAGGTACGGATCATCAAGGACGTGTCCGAGATGGACAAGGTCCAGGCCGGTGACGTACTGGTCTCCGACATGACCGACCCGGACTGGGAACCGGTGATGAAGCGCGCCAGCGCCATCGTCACCAACCGTGGCGGGCGTACCTGCCACGCGGCGATCATCGCCCGTGAACTGGGGATCCCCGCGGTCGTGGGGTGTGGCAATGCCACCGAGCTGCTGAAAGACGGCCAGGGCGTGACCGTTTCCTGTGCCGAAGGCGATACCGGCTATATCTTCGAAGGCGAACTGGGCTTCGATATCAAGAAGAACTCCGTCGATGCCATGCCGGAGCTGCCGTTCAAGATCATGATGAACGTCGGCAATCCGGACCGCGCCTTCGACTTCGCGCAGTTGCCGAACGCCGGTGTGGGCCTGGCCCGCCTGGAATTCATCATCAACCGCATGATCGGCGTGCACCCCAAGGCGCTGCTGAACTACGCCGGGCTGCCGCTGGAAATCAAGGAAAGCGTCGACAAGCGCATCGCCGGCTACGACGATCCGGTCGGTTTCTATGTCGAGAAGCTGGTCGAGGGCATCAGCACCCTGGCTGCCGCGTTCTGGCCGAAAAAGGTCATCGTGCGCCTGTCGGACTTCAAGTCCAACGAATACGCCAACCTGATCGGCGGCAAGCTCTACGAGCCGGAAGAAGAAAACCCGATGCTGGGTTTCCGTGGCGCCTCGCGCTACATCAGCGAATCGTTCCGCGACTGCTTCGAGCTCGAGTGCCGTGCGCTCAAGCGCGTGCGCAACGAAATGGGCCTGACCAACGTCGAGATCATGGTGCCGTTCGTCCGTACCCTCGGCGAAGCCAGCCAGGTGGTCGACCTGCTGGCCGCCAATGGCCTGGCCCGCGGCCAGGACGGCCTGCGCGTGATCATGATGTGCGAACTGCCTTCCAACGCGATCCTGGCCGATGAGTTCCTCGAATACTTCGACGGCTTCTCCATCGGTTCCAACGACCTGACCCAGCTGACCCTGGGGCTGGACCGCGACTCCGGGATCATCGCGCACCTGTTCGACGAGCGTAACCCGGCGGTCAAGAAGCTGCTGTCCAACGCCATCCAGGCGTGCAACAAGGCCGGCAAGTACATCGGCATCTGTGGCCAGGGACCTTCTGATCACCCGGATCTGGCGCTGTGGCTGATGGAGCAGGGCATCGAAAGCGTTTCCCTGAATCCCGATACCGTGCTGGAAACCTGGTTCTTCCTGGCTGAAGGCCAGGCCCAGGCCTGACCTCCCCCCTTTGCAGGCGCTGGCTTGCCAGCGATGGCGTCCGGAAGGTCGATACAAGACCCTCTGGCCCATCGCCGGCAAGCCGGTTCCTGCATGGGGCGTGTTTATCAACTACTTTTCAGGGCGAAGCCACACAGCGACAGCATCGGTGAATCTGACACCGCCATCGCTGGCAAGCCAGCTCCTACAAGGGCGAAGCCACACAGGAGTCGCCCTTTTTTGTGCAAGAGCATTATGCAAAGCAGCAGCAGTCTTTTTCCGGTGGCTTTGCTCAGCGCCGAGCGTCGTGGCGATCTGAGCGAAGACGTCTATCGTTTGAAACCGGGCAACAGTCCCGATGGCACGGTCGAGCTGGCGGTCACCCGCCTGGGCCTGGCCGATGAACCCGAAGTGCGTGGCGTGCCGGTCATTCTCCTGCATGGCAGCTTTTCCAACCGGCGTTTCTGGTATTCCCCCAAGGGCATCGGCCTGGGCGCCTATCTGGCGCGGGCCGGATTCGATGTGTGGATCGCGGAAATGCGCGGTCACGGGTTGTCCGCACGCAACCAGGACTATCGAAAGAACCGCGTCGCCGACTATGCGCGCTACGACCTGCCGGCCATCGCCGCTTTTGTCCGCGAGCAGAGTGGGCAGGTTCCCCACTGGATCGGGCATTCCCTGGGTGGCACGACCCTGGCGGCGGCCCTCGGCGGCCAGTATCTGGGGGCGCCGGCCGTGGCCTCGGCGGCCCTGTTCGGCTGCCAGGTCAGTCGTACCTATTGGCCTTTGAAGATTCCACCGGTGGAATGGAGCGGGCGCCTGCTGCTCAAGCGCTTCGCCCACCTGTCCGGCTCACGTCTCAAGCGCGGCCCCGAGGACGAGCCGATCGGCCTGGCCCTGGAAAGCCTGCGTTGGTATGGCCTGTTCGGGCGCTTCGGCGACAAGGAACGCAATTGGTGGGAGGGCCTGGCGCAAGTCGAGGTTCCGCTGCTGGCGGTGAGTGCCGCCGGTGATCATCAGGATCCGGACTGGGCCTGCCGCAAGCTGTTCGACCAGATCGGCTCGCCGCTCAAGCGCTTTATCTGCCTGGGCCGCAAGGCGGGATTCGGCTCGGATTTCGGGCATGTCGAGATGCTGGTGAGCAAACCCGCGCAAGCCGAAGTGTGGCCGTTGGTGGCCGACTGGCTGCGCGATCAGCCGTCTTTTCTGCGGGCTGAGTCAGCCGAGGTTCAGCAAGCGCTCTAAGAAGGGCATTTCGCTTCGAAGTGGTAGCGGCTAAGATATGACGCATTGAGCGTTTCTGGTCATTGTCTAAACATTCACCGGGGCGGAGCGTTTCTTCAAGCAAGCCGCCCTGGATTGTCGGCACACCGATCGTGTTCTCTCACCTACAGGAGTTTACCCATGAACCATTACGTCACTCCCGACCTGTGCGATGCCTATCCGGAGCTGGTGCAGGTGCTTGAACCGATGTTCAGCAACTTCGGTGGGCGAGACTCCTTTGGTGGCGAGATCGTGACCATCAAGTGCTTCGAGGACAACTCGCTGGTCAAGGACCAGGTCGAACTCAAGGGCGCCGGCAAGGTGCTGGTGGTGGACGGTGGTGGTTCGCTGCGGCGGGCATTGCTCGGTGACCTGCTCGCCGAGAAGGCCGCGAAGAACGGCTGGGAAGGGCTGGTGATCTACGGCTGCATCCGCGATGTCGATGTGATCGCGCAAACCGACCTGGGCGTGCAGGCGCTCGCCAGTCATCCGATGAAGACCGACAAGCGCGGCATCGGCGACCTGAACGTGCCGGTGACCTTTGCCGGCGTCACGTTCCGTCCGGGCGAATATGTCTATGCGGACAACAACGGGGTGATCGTCTCGCCCAGCCCGTTGCAGATGCCCGAGTAATTTTTCGCAATCAATTCACAGGGGTAAGGATGTTCGAGGAAGACAACGCGCAATGGGGGCTGGTCCATGCCCTGATTCTCGATGGAAAGGGTGGTGCGCGCTCGATTGCTCGGACGGAGCTGGACGATCTGCAGTTGCGGCCCGAGGAAAGTCTCTGGCTGCACTGGGATCGCAGTCATCCGCAAACCCGTACCTGGTTGCGCGCCTCCAGTGGCCTGAGCGAATTCAGCTGCGACCTGCTGCTGGAGGAAAACACCCGTCCACGCCTGCTGCCGTTGCCGGAGAGCGAACTGCTGCTGTTTCTGCGCGGGGTCAACCTCAACCCGGGTGCCGAGCCCGAGGACATGGTCTCGGTGCGGATCTTCGCCTCGTCCCAGCGGGTGATTTCCCTGCGCCTGCGGCCGTTGCGCGCGACCGATGAGTTGCTGGTGCAACTGGATGAGGGCAAGGGGCCGAAAACCGCCTCGGAACTGATCCTCTACATGGCGCAGTACCTGACGCTGAAAGTCCAGGATCTGGTCAGCGACCTCTCGGAAGTGGTCGATGAAGAGGAAGAAAAGATAGATGCCGACGAACGGTATAGTCCCGAACATGGGGCCATTGTGCAGATACGTCGTCGAGCTGCCGGGCTGAAACGTTTCCTGGCCCCGCAGCGGGATATCTTTGGCCAGCTGACGCGTATCAGGCTGCCCTGGTTTGCCAGCGATGATGCCGACTACTGGAACGAATTGAACAACAGCCTGACCCGCTATCTCGAGGAGCTCGAATTGACCCGGGAGCGCGTGGGGCTTGTGCTGGAGGCCGAAGACCGGCGTCTGAGCGTGCGCATGAACAAGACCATGTACCGCTTCGGGATCATCACCGGGATCTTCCTGCCGATGAGCTTTCTCACCGGTTTGCTGGGGATCAACGTCGGCGGTATTCCGTGGTCCCAGGACCCCTATGGATTTGCCATCGCCTGCCTGCTGATCGTCGCCGTGGCGCTCGGGCAATGGTGGCTGTTCCGCCGTTTGCGCTGGCTGTGAAACATGTTTGATGTGACCCGGAAAATTCTGATCGCGTCTTTCCAAGACATTCCGAGAGGTGCGTATGCACGATCCGTTTGAACAGTCTCTGCGCGACATGCTCAAGGCCTCGCCGTCCACCCGTGACGACGATGCGTGCCTGGGGCGTGTGCTGAAAACCGCCAACCGCCAGGTCGGCGCGGGTGATCTCTTCAGTCTGCTGGGGCGTTGGCTGCAAGCCCTGATGATCGCCCTGAACAATGGATCGGCCCATGTCATGCCGGTTTCTCGTCGTACCCCTACTGCTCGCTCTGCGGATAAGGCTGATTGAATATGGAACTTGATCTCTGGACCCGGAGTCTGGTGGCGGCGATGACAGCATTGTGGACGAAGGTCGCGAACTTCATTCCGAACCTGTTTGGCGCCCTGGTCGTGGTGCTGCTGGGGTTTGTCGTGGCCAAGCTGCTCGATACCCTGCTGTCCAAATTGCTCGCCAAACTGGGGCTGGATCGCCTCATGGGGGGCACCGGGCTGACCAAGTTGTTGAGTCGCGCGGGCATCCAGGTACCGATCTCGACCCTGATCGGCAAGATCGTCTACTGGTTCATATTGCTGATTTTCCTGGTTTCCGCCGCCGAATCCCTTGGACTTGAGCGAGTTTCGGCTACGCTCGACATGCTGGCGCTGTATTTGCCGAAAGTATTCGGCGCGGCCCTGGTGCTGCTGGTGGGGGTGTTACTGGCGCAACTGGTCAATGGCCTGGTGCGCGGTGCCGCCGAAGGCGTGGGCCTGGACTATGCCAGCGGCCTGGGGCGGGTGGCCCAGGGGCTGGTGGTGATCATCAGTATTTCGGTGGCGATCAGTCAGTTGGAGGTCAAGACCGACCTGCTGAACCATGTGATCGTGATCGTGTTGATTACCGTCGGTCTGGCCGTTGCCCTGGCCATGGGCCTGGGCAGCCGGGAGATCGCGGGGCAGATTCTTGCGGGAATCTATGTGCGTGAGTTGTATCAGGTTGGGCAACAAGTGCGAGTTGGCGAGGTCGAAGGCCAGATCGAAGAGATCGGCACGGTTAAAACCACATTGCTGACCGATGAGGGTGAGCTAGTCTCTCTCTCCAATCGGATCCTGCTGGAACAGCATGTGAGTAGCCGCTAATCCGGCAAACCCTGCTAATGTATGCCGCCGCGAAAAGCCCGCAACCCTGGGCTGCGGCGGACATTGACCTGACTGTCGGCACGACTCGTTTTGAATAAAACCCAATCGCTATCCATGCGCTACGACCCCCGCGAGCTCTCTGATGAGGAGCTGGTCGCGCGTTCGCATGTGGAGCTTTTTCATGTGACGCGGGCCTACGAAGAGTTGATGCGCCGCTATCAACGAACTTTGTTCAGCGTTTGTTCAAGGTATTTAGGGAACGATCGTGATGCTGACGATGTCTGTCAGGAAGTGATGTTGAAGGTCTTGTATGGCCTCAAGAACTTCGAGGGCAAATCGAAGTTCAAGACATGGCTTTATAGCATCACGTACAACGAGTGCATTACGCAGTACCGAAAAGAACGGCGAAAGCGTCGCCTGATGGACGCTTTGAGTCTCGACCCGCTCGAGGAGGCGTCTGAAGAGAAGGCGCCGGTACCTGAGGAAAAGGCCGGACTTGATCGCTGGCTGGTGCATGTGAACCCGATCGATCGGGAGATTCTGGTGCTACGTTTTGTCGCAGAGCTGGAGTTCCAGGAGATCGCGGACATCATGCACATGGGGTTGAGTGCGACGAAAATGCGCTACAAAAGGGCTTTAGATAAATTGCGTGAGAAATTTGCGGGTATTGCTGAAACTTAGTTCAACGCAAATATCTCTTACGTTCAGGCAAGTTCTGCTAGACTTGTCGCCGAGTTGTCCCCCGGTTTGGGGACTGATTCACAATCACCAGATGGGGATTTAACGGATGAAACTGAAAAACACCTTGGGCGTTGCCGTTGGTACACTTGTTGCCGCAACTTCGTTCGGCGCTCTGGCACAAGGCCAAGGCGCTGTCGAGGGTGAGCTGTTCTACAGCAAGAAGTTCAACGACAGCGTCAACCACGTAGAAGACGGCCGTAGCCCAGGCGCTTCGATCGGCTACTTCATCACCGACGACGTGTCGGTCAATGCCACTTACGGCAAACTGGACTACACCCGTTCGAACGACGGCACTGGCAACCAGAAGATCCGCGGCGATCAGTTCGGTCTGAAAAGCCAGTACCACTTCGGTACCGTTGGCGATGCAATCCGTCCATACGTTGAAGGTGGCGTTGCTCACGGCAGCCAGACCAACGTTGCTGCTGACGGCCACACCGGTCGTGACCAGTCGACTTTCCTGACCACCGGCGCTGGCGCCAAGTGGTACATCACCGACAACCTGTACGCTCGTGCCGGCGTTGAAGCTGACTACAAGCTGGACAACGGCAAGTGGGACTACCAGGCTCTGGTTGGTCTGGGCGTGAACTTCGGCGGTAGCGGTGGCAAGGTTGCTCCAGCACCTGCTCCAGCTCCAGTTGCCGAAGAGCCAGCACCGGCTCCAGAAGCTCCAATCGCTCAAGTGGTCAAGGTTGAGCTGGACGTGAAATTCGACTTCGACAAGTCGGTAGTCAAGCCTAACAGCTACGGCGACGTGAAAAACCTCGCTGACTTCATGAAACAGTACCCAGCTACCAACGTTGAAGTTGCTGGTCACACTGACAGCATCGGTCCTGATGCCTACAACCAGAAGCTGTCGCAGCGTCGTGCTGACGCTGTCAAGCAAGTCCTGGTCAAGGATGGCGTTGCTCCTAGCCGTGTGACTGCAGTTGGTTACGGCGAATCCCGCCCAGTGGCCGACAACGCCACTGAAGCTGGTCGCGCTGTCAACCGTCGCGTAGAAGCGTCTGTTGAAGCCCAAGCTCAGTAATTAGCTTGGTTGTACGGAAAAGCCCGGCTCAGGCCGGGCTTTTCTTTGCCTGCGATTTGCCCGGCACCTGCTGCGTTCAGGGCTTCAGTGCCCAGAGCAGCAGGGCCAGGTTGATCAGCAGCGATACCAGCGCCACGGTGCGCCAGACTTTCAAGGGCTCGCGTTCCAGCAAGGGGCGCGGGCGAATGCCCAACACATTGCGCTCACCTTTTTCCAGGGCCAGCAGCCATTCCTCGGCCGTCTCGTAGCGTTGTCCGGGATCGACCGCGACGGCGCGAGTCAGGCTCTGCGCGAGCCAGTCGGGAAGATCGGGACGATAACGCCCGGCACTGACCGGTGCGCCAAAACGCGGACGCTGGAAGGCTTCGATTTCCCCATGGGGATAGTGCCCCGTCAGCAGGTAGAACAGACTGACGCCGACGCTGTAGAGGTCCTGGCGAATATCCGGGGCCTGTCCGTCGAACGCCTCCGGTGCGATATAGCCGGGTGTTCCCGGCAGTTCCTGGCGCGGTTCCTCGCTTAGGCCCGGACAATAGGCCAGGCCGAAATCCAGCAGGCGCAGCTCGCCGTCGGAGCCCAGGTGGAGGTTTTCCGGCTTGATATCGCGATGGAGGATATTGCGCCGGTGCAGCATGCCGACCGCCTGCAAGGTGCGCCGGGCCAGTTCCTGCCATTGCGCCAGGGGCAGCGGGCCGATCTGCTGGAACAGCTCGGCGAGGGTCAGTCCCGGGTATTCGCGCATCAGGTAATACAGGTGCTGGCGTTGTGGCGCGGGATGCACTTCGGGGAAGCAGCGGCCGGCGACCCGGCGCAGAAACCATTCCTCCTGGAGCAGCTCCTGCCCGGCACCGGGCTCCGCGTGGCGGCCTGGTGGCAGGGTCTTGAGCAGCCAGGGCTGTTGCTGGGCGTCGCGGACACGATAGAGAAGCGATTGCCGGCTCTGTCCGAGGAGGCTCTCGACCTGCCAGTTTTCGAACGCCTGGCCGGGTTTCAGCAAGGGCGGCAGGGGCCATTGCTGCAATTGGATCAGGGTATCGCCGAGGCTGTTTTCCCCCGGCTGGTCGACCCGCACCAACAGGGCACTGGCGTTGTCCTGGCTGCCGGCCAGGTGGGCGGCGCTGACCAGGGTCGCCACGGCGCTTTCGAGTTCCGGCTGTTCGCGCAGGATGGCCGCGATCGCCGGGTCGCCGAGGGTGGCCCAGACCCCGTCGCTGAGCAGCAGGAAGCTCTCGCCCTGGCGCAGTTCGCCATCGAGGTAGTCGACCACCAGGTGCTGATCCAGGCCCATGGCCCGCTTGAGCACGTGCCGCATGTCCGGTTGTTCCCAGACATGCTCCTGGCTGATGCGTTGCAACTGGCCGGCGTGCCAGCGATAGACCCGGCAATCGCCGACATGGGCCAGGGTAAAGCGGCGGCCACGCAGGACCACGGCGCTCAAGGTGGTCAGCAGCGGCTGGCCGCCGCCATTGGCTTGCAGCCAGCGGTTCTGCGCCAGCAACAGCCGGTCCAGGGCCTGGGCCACGCCCCAGGTCTGCGGCGTGGCGTAATAGTCGAGGGCCAGCGCCTGCAGGGTCGACTGCGCCGCCAGGGCGCCATCGGCGCACTGGCTGACGCCGTCGGCAATGGCGAACAGATAACCCTTGCTGGCCGCCAGCTCCGGCGCCGGGGTGACCAGGCGCAGGGCGTCCTGGTTTTCCGCGCGCGGGCCGGTGGCCGTGGCCTGGGCGAAACTCAGTTGCAGGCCCATGGGGCGCTCAGACCCGTGCGGCGGTGACGGCGGCCGAGCCCCAGGTGGTTCTCCAGCGCCGCTTGACCCCGTGCAGGCCGAACCAGGCGAGAACGCCAAGGCTGGCGAACAACCACAAGGCCAGCTGATAGCTGCCGGTGCTCTGCTTGATCGCGCCCATGCCGGCCGCCAGGGCAAAGCCGCCGATGCCACCGGCCATGCCGATCAGCCCTGTCATCACGCCGATTTCCAGGCGGAAACGCTGCGGCACCAGTTGGAACACCGCGCCATTACCGGCACCCAGACCGAGCATCGCCAGGACAAACAGGGCCAGGGCGGCATAGGAACTGGGCAGGTTGAAGCCGACCGCGGCAATGCAGATCGCCGCCACGGTGTACATGCCGAGCAAGGTGCGGATGCCACCGAAACGGTCGGCCAGGGCGCCACCCAGGGGACGCATCAGGCTGCCGCCGAACACGCAGGCGGCGGTGTAGTAGCCGGCGGTCACCGGGCTCAGGGCGTACTGGTCGTTGAAGTAGCCGGGCAGGGCGCTGGCCAGGCCGATGAAGCCGCCGAAGGTCACGCTGTAGAAAAACATGAACCACCAGCTGTCGCGATCGCCCAGGGCCTTCATATAGTCGGTCATGGACTTGGCCTTGGGCCGTTGTGGTGCATTGCGGGCCAGCCAGGCAAACAGGACCAGGGTGAGCACCAGCGGGATCAGGGCGAAACCGAAGACATTGCTCCAGCCGAAGGAGGCCGCGAGCAGTGGGGCGATCAGCGCGGCGAACACGGTCCCCGAGTTACCGGCCCCGGCGATGCCCATGGCCTTGCCCTGGTGTTGCGGCGGATACCATTGCGAGGCAAGGGGCAGGGCGACGGCGAACGAAGCGCCGGCCATGCCGAGGAACAGTCCCAGCAGCAGGGCCTGCTCATAACTGTGGATGCCCAGTTGCCAGGCACCGAACAGTGCACCGATAACGATGACCTGGCCGATGATCCCGGCGGTCTTGGGTGACAGCCGGTCGGCCAGCAGACCCATCAGGAAGCGCAGGAACGCCCCGGCCAGGATCGGCGTGGCCACCACCAGCCCGCGTTGTTGGGTGGTCAGGTGCAGGTCGGCGGCGATCTGCACCGCCAGGGGGCCGAGCAGGTACCAGACCATGAAGCTCAGGTCGAAATACAGAAAGGCCGAAAACAGGGTCGGCGTATGGCCGGACTTCCAGAAACTTGCATTCATGACGCACCTCAGCGGTAAGAGTCTCAGGGGAGGGGCTATAGCAAGGGGCATCGGGTGGTGCGCCTGCACGGCTGCACCACCGGCCCGCGTTTGCGGAGCCAAAACGCAAAAAACGCCGCTACCCGCTCTGCTTGCGCGAAAGGGGTGGGCGACGTCTTTGTCGTACAGTGGGGCAACCGCCGTTGGTTACCTGCAGGATTGACTTAGCAAGAGGCGGGCCAGATTCGCCATCGCTGCCGTCGGCTCAGCCGAGCAGTTCGCTCATGGCAATAATCTGCTCGGCGACCTGGATCAGCTTCTGCTGGCGGCTCATGGCCTGGCGCCGCATCAGCGTATAGGCCTCTTCTTCCTTGCAGTTCTTCATCTTCATCAGCAGGCCCTTGGCCTGTTCGATGCGCTTGCGCTCCGCCAGTTGCTGGTCCCGTGCCTGCAACTGGGCACGCAAGGCCTGGTCGCTCTCGAACCGGGCCATGGCGACATCGAGGATCGGTTGCAGGCGCTGGGCCTGGATACCTTCGACGATATAGGCGCTGACGCCGGACTTGATGGCCTGGCGCATCACGTCGGGATCATGTTCGTCGGTGAACATCACGATGGGCCGGGGCTGGTCGCGGCTGACCAGCACGACCTGCTCCATGACGTCGCGGCTGGGGGATTCGGTGTCGATCAGGATCACGTCGGGGCGCACGGTTTCGACGCGGGCCGGCAGGTCGATGGTCAGTCCCGATTCATCGATGACCTCGAAACCCGCCTCGATCAGGGCGGCCTTGAGCCGTCCGACCTTTTTTGCCGTGTCGTTGATCAGCAGGATACGCAACATGTTCGGATCTCCTGTCAGCGGCGGGCGAGCGCGGCCGGCTCGTCGTGCAGGGCATGCAGCGTGAAGCCGCGGGCGTAGGCGGCGGGGTCGGAGCCGTCCCAGACCTTGCCGTCGATCAACTGGCTGCTGCGCATCACTTCGGGGCCATGCTCGATGCCCAGGTCCGCCGCCGCCTGGCGATAGAGCGCCAGTTGTTGCACCTGGCGGGCGACGCCGAGGTAGTCGGGGTCCTCGCGCAGCAGGCCCCAGCGGCGGAACTGGGTCATGAACCACATGCCGTCAGAAAGGTAGGGCAGGTTCACCTCGCCGTTGCCGTGGAAGCGCAACGCATGGGGATCCTGCCAGCGATGGCCGAGGCCGTCTTCATAGTCGCCGAGCAGGCGTGGCTGGATATGTTCCACCGGTGCATCGAGGTAGTCGCTGCCGCTGAGCAACTGGGCGGTGCTCCGGCGGTTTTCCGGGCTCTGCTCGATAAAGCGGCTGGCCTCGAGGACGGCCATCACCAGGGCGCGGGCGGTATTGGGGTACTGCTCGACAAAGGCGCGGGTGCAGCCGAGGACCTTTTCCGGGTGATCGGGCCAGATCGCCTGGCTGGTGGCGAGGGTAAAGCCCAGGCCCTGCTTGACCGCGCTGTCGCACCATGGCTCGCCGACACAGAAGCCGTCGATGCGCCCGGCCTGCAGGTGGGCGACCATCTGCGGCGGCGGGACGACCACGCTGTTGACGTCCTGCAACGGGTGAATGCCCTGGCTGGCCAGCCAGTAGTACAGCCACATGGCGTGGGTGCCTGTGGGGAACGTCTGGGCGAAGGTGAGCTTTGCCTTGTTTTGGTGCGCGCGTCGGTCCAGTGCCTCAGGGCTGGTCACGCCCGCCTCTTGCAAGGCCGACGAGAGGTTGATGCTCTGGCCATTCTGGTTCAGGCCCATCAGCACCGCCATGTCGGTGGCCGGGCTGCCGCCGATGCCCAGGTGCACCGCATAGACCAGCCCGTAGAGGCTGTGGGCGGCGTCCAGTTCGCCGCTGACCAGCTTGTCGCGCAGGCTGGCCCAGGATGGCTGGCGCTTGAGATTGAGGGTCAGGCCATAGGGCTGGGCAAAGCCCTGGGTGGCGGCGACCACCAGCGAGGCGCAATCGCTCAGGGGCATGAAGCCCAGGTCGAGGGCATTCTTTTCCGGGGCATCGCTGCCATTGACCCAGGCCAGGGGATTGGCTGGAAATTCGTTCATCGGCTTTTCACTCTTCATAAAAAAACGCCGCACCCGGTCCGTGGCCTATGCACTGACGGGTTGCGACGTCTTTGTCCTTGCACCCGAACCGCCGTTGGTGAGGGTTTTCACCGATGTAGCAAGGCATATGCCAGTGTCCCGGTTCGCGCCGACGGCTCATCAGCTTCTCATCATGATCTGCCGCGGCGATCACGCGATGATCGCTGACGATTCATCGACAGACAGGTGGGATGCAGGGTGCAGGTTGACGAACGCTTCGCGATAACGTGTCCGGGGGTTCTATCCGCAGAGCGGATCTTGTACGTACGGGCCGGCGAGACCGGCGTGTGCCTGTGCCACGATGACCTCAAGGTCGGCTGGTGCCTGCCCGCCGGCTGGCAGGGCCTGCTGGTGGGGCGGGCGGCGATGCGAGTGGTTTCCGGCGGGTTGCTCTGCGAGAGCTTGTCCGGGACCTGCCTGATGAAGTTGCAGGTGTTCATCGACATGGGCGGCGGTTTCGCCCAGCGGCGGCCCTGCGCGGAGCCCTGGGCCGCCTTGCCGGTGACAGCGGCGATCGCCGCCAGCAAGGAGGGCCTGGAGCGCTGGTATATCGAGCGGGCGTTGCGCGGTGACGCCGACTACCGACGGTTTGCCGGGATGTTGCGGCAAAGCGCGAGCTACTGGCTGGTGCAGTTTCTGCTGGAGCAGGGCACCGCCAGCGAAAAGCTGATCGGCCTGGCACGGCGTTATGGCGTGTCGGTCTCGCATTTTCGCCGCCTGTGTCACCAGGCCCTGGGCGGGGCGGCCAAGCCGGAACTGCGGGACTGGCGCACGGCCAAGGCGCTGTTGCGGATGATCCGCGGCGGCGGCTCGCTCACCGACGTGGCGCTGGAGTACGGTTATGCCTCCTCGTCGCATTTCTCCAAGGAAGTTCGCGAACTGCTCGGGGTCGCGCCGAGCCGGCTGCTCGATCTCATGGAGCAGCGGGGTTGAAACCTGCGCCGTTGCGCGCCTCGCGTCACTGGCTCGGCATTTGGCTGCTGGCCTGCCTGCCGCTCTCGCCGGCGGTTGCCGCACCGGCGAAAACCGACGGTTACGTGGCCCGCGAGGAAGGCCTGCGCAGCTTCTTTTCCGCGTTGTCGGCGCCCCTGGGCAAGCCGATCATCGTCAGCAAGGCCGCCGCCGGCAAACGCATCAGTGGCGAATTCCCGCTGCATTCGGCACGGCAGACCTTCGACCGCATCGTCGCCCAGATGGGGCTGATCTGGTACAGCGACGGACAGGCCATCTACCTGTATGACGCTTCCGAGGTGAAAAGCTCGGTGGTGGCGCTGCGGGTGATCAGCGTCGACACCCTGAAGCAGTTCCTGCGCCAGTCGGGCCTGGAGGACTCGCGTTACCCCTTGCGCAATGACGGGCGCCGGACCTTTTACGTGTCCGGCCCGCCGATCTATGTCGACCTGGTCATGCAGGCGGCGCAGTTGATGGACAACCAGCCCTCCGAACTGTTGCTCGGGCAGCAGCGGATCGGCGTGATCCACCTGCTCAACACCTTTGTCGGCGACCGCAGCTACGAACAACGGGAGCAGAAGATCTCGATCCCGGGCATGGCCACGGTGATCGAGAGCCTGCTCAAGGGCGAGCAGGGCGGGGTCGAGCCGCGGGTGGAAGTCTCGACCGTGGCCGGCAATCCGTTGCGCATGCCGCAGTTTCCCCTCGAAGGACTGGCCACGCCGATCTCCCCGGACGATCCCACCGCCCCGCGGGTGCTGGCGCGGGAAACCGCCGCGGGGAACATTCGCGTGGTGGCGTATCCGGACACCAACAGCCTGCTGGTCAAGGGCCTGCCCGAGCAGGTGCGTTTCATCGAGAACCTGGTGGCCGCCCTGGATGTGCCCAAGCGTCATGTCGAGCTGTCGCTGTGGATCATCGACTTGAACAAGGACGAACTGAACCAGCTCGGGGTGAACTGGCAGGGCGGGATCGATGTCGGCGGCCAGTTGGGCGTGTCGCTCAACAGCGGCTCGACGACCACCCTCGATGGCGTGTCCTTCATGGCCCGGGTCATGGCCCTGGCGCAGAAGAACCGCGCCAACGTGGTGGCGCGCCCGGTGATCCTGACCCAGGAAAACGTCCCGGCGCTGTTCGACAACAACCGCACCTTCTACACGCAGTTGCTGGGTGAGCGCAGTGTCGATCTGCAGAGCGTGACCTACGGCACGCTGATCAGCGTGCTGCCGCGCTTTGCCATCGCCGACGAAATCGAGATGTCGCTGAATATCGAGGACGGCAGCGAAGTGGAACGTGCCACGAATGACACCACGGTGCAGCCGCTGCCGACGGTCGGCCGTACGCGGATCAGCACCGTTGCCCGGGTGCCCCAGGGCAAGAGCCTGCTGGTCGGCGGTTTTACCCGTGACGATCATCGCGAGCAGGTGGCGCGCATCCCGTTGCTGGGCTCGATTCCGCTGATTGGTGGGTTGTTCCGCTACCGGGTCAGCAGCTCGGCCAACACCGCGCGGGTGTTCCTGATCCAGCCCAAGGAAATCCTCGGCGCCCTGCAGGAGAGCACCCGCGACCTGGGCAAGGGGTTGATGACCGCGGAGCAGCAGGACGCGGTGCGCCGCGCCTTCATGCGGGCGGCGGAGCGCTGACGGGGTGTTGATCAATCCAGCCCTGACCCGTGCTTCCCTGGCCCGTCTCGACCTGGCCAGGCAGGAGGCGCAGGCCCAGCCCGATGCCGACCCGGCCGACCAGGACGCCAGTCCGGCGGCGCTGCTCCAGCGGTTTATCCAGAGCAGCGATGAAATGTCGGCGGCCCTGACGCAGTTTCGCAATCGCCGCCTGTTCGAGCTCAAGACCGAGAGCCGGCCCGAGAGTTTCGAGTCGGTGCTCGACGAGGACGTGGTGCCCAAGGCCCGCCAGGTGCTGGCGTTGGGCAAGGTCGCGGACAAACCGGTCGAATGGTTGTTGCAGATGGCCCGCAGCCTGTTCCCCGATGACAGCGACCTGGCGCTGGTGCTGCGCGAACTGCTCCGGCGCCGGCAACTGCAAGCCCCTGTACGCCAGCGGCTGGAGAGCCTGCTGGAACAGGTGATCGCCCAGGCTTCGCCGCGGCGTCTCAAGGCCGGTATCAACAGTGCCCTGAAAGCCCGGCTGTTCGGCAACGCGATGGCCTTGCGGGCGACGTTCCTGCGGGAAGCCTATCGGGATTTCCTCGAAAGCGATGCCGGCGCCGCCAGTTGCTACGAAGACTGGGTGGCACTGTTCGGGCCGGGCCGGCGGGTCGCGGTGCTGGCCTTTATCGAGGCCGCCTTGCTGACGGACATCGATGCCCAGGACCCCAGTTGCTCGCGCAGCGAATTCGGCTCATTGCTGGCCCGTCTCGCCGATCTGAAACGCCTGCGCTCGGCGGACGCGATGTTTGTCGGTGGCCTGCTGGACAATGCTCTGGTCCGCCAATACAACCCGCAGGAACTCGACTGGCTGGTGTTCTTCTTCGGCGTGCTGAAGCACCCCGACGAACTCGACCAACTGTTGTCCGGTGTCCTCGGGGAGCAGATGTTGCTGGCGTTGCACCGCGAGCGTTCGAGCTTGCTGCAGGCGGTCCGGCGCGCCTGCCTGCAATTGCCCCACGAGCTGTTTGCCGACAGCGCCGCCGGGGAGCGATTGGCCGAGCAGTTCGCGGCCCTGGCGCAGATCGCCCATGACCATGAGCAGATCGAGCAACGGCGCGCCATGACCGGCGCGAACTGGCCGGGGGAGTAGGGAAAGCCATGCTCGATCGACTCCTGCGCAGTGTCTCGGCACGCCCCGAACTGCTGATCCTGTCGTTGATGGTGATGATCATCGCGATGTTGATCATTCCCTTGCCAACGCCCCTGGTCGACTTTCTGATCGGCCTGAACATCGTCATCTCGCTGCTGATCTTCATGGGCTCGTTCTACATCGAAAGCATTCTCGCCTTCTCGACGTTCCCGGCCCTGCTGTTGTTGACCACGCTGTTCCGGCTGGCGTTGTCCATCAGTACCAGCCGCCTGATCCTGACCCAGGCGGATGCCGGCGAGATCATCGCTTCGTTCGGTGAGTTCGTGATCGGCGAGAACCTGGTGGTGGGCTTCGTGATCTTCGCCATTGTCACCGTGGTCCAGTTCATCGTGATCACCAAGGGCTCGGAGCGGGTGGCCGAGGTCGCGGCGCGGTTTTCCCTGGACGGCATGCCGGGCAAGCAGATGAGCATCGACGGCGACCTCAAGGCCGGTGCCATCGACGCCGCGCAGGCCCGCGAGAAACGCAGTGTGCTGGAGCGGGAAAGCCAGCTCTATGGCTCCTTCGACGGGGCGATGAAATTCATCAAGGGCGATGCCATCGCCGGGATCATCATCATCTTCGTCAACTTCCTCGGCGGGATCGCCATCGGTGTCGGCCAGCTGGGCATGGATTTCTCGACGGCCCTGTCGACCTACACCCTGTTGACCATCGGCGATGGCCTGGTCGCGCAGATCCCGGCGCTGCTGATCGCCATCGGCGCGGGTTTCATCGTAACCCGGGTCAACGGCGATGAAGCCAACCTGGGGCGCAACATGCTCACCCAGATGTTCGGCAACCCTTTCGTCATCGGCGTCAGCGCCTTGCTGGCGGTGGCGGTCGGCACGCTGCCGGGGTTTCCGCTGGCGACCTTCATGCTGATTGCCGGCGTCCTGGCCCTGGTGGTGTTCCTGCGCTGGCGCAAGACCCGGGCGCCGGCGCCGGAGTCGCGGGAGGCCGCGCCGCCGGTAGCGTCCGACACCGCGACGGAGGGCGAGCTGGGGATGCTCGACAGCGTCGACGATATCGCCACCGAGACGGTCGCGCTAATGTTCCTGGTGCCCGCGGCGCGCCTGCAGGAACTGCGCGGTGCGAGGCTCGCCGAGCGTTTTCGCAGCCAGTTTTTCGTCGACTACGGCTTGAAGATCCCGCTGCCGCAATTTCGCGGTTCCGAGTCCTTGCCGGGGCATCAGGTGGCGGTGCTGATCAACGAGGTGCGGGCTGACCAGTTCGATATCCATTTCGATCACTGGCGGGTCCTCGACTATTCGCCGGAGCTGGCCGCCATGGGCTTGCCGCTGGTGCGCGGGCGCGACAGCAACAAGCTCGAAAGCGTCTGGATCGGTGCCGAGGGCAAGGGCACGGCAACGAACCTGGGTTACCAGCTGCGCGCGGCCTACGACGAATGCTACCGCTGCCTGGTGAGTCTGCTGGCGCGCAATATCAACGAGTTCTTCGGCGTGCAGGAAACCAAGGCGCTGCTGGACGAAATGGAAGGGCGCTACCCGGACCTGCTCAAGGAAGTCTATCGCCACGTCACCGTGCAGAAGATCACCGAAGTCCTGCAACGCCTGGTCGGCGAGCGCATCTCGGTGCGCAACATGAAGCTGATTCTCGAGTCCCTGGCCCACTGGGCTTCCCGCGAGAAGGACACGATCACCCTGGTCGAACACGTGCGTGGCGGCCTGGGGCGTTACATCAGCAACAAGTTCGCCCATGGCAACGACCTGCGCGTGCTGCTGCTGTCGCCGGAGTTCGAGGAGGTGGTGCGTGGTGGCATCCGCCAGACCTCCGGCGGCAGCTTTCTCAACCTGGAACCGGCGCAGTCCGAAGACCTGATCGATCGCCTGAGCCTGGGCCTCGAAAGCCTGCACGTGCCGCAGAAGGACCTGGTGCTGCTGTGTTCGGTGGACGTGCGGCGCTATATCAAAAAACTGGTCGAGGGGCGCTTTCGCGAACTGGATGTCATGTCCTTCGGTGAGCTCAGCGAGACCATTTCAGTGAATGTCATCAAGACTCTATAAGGAGAAATACCCATGCGGGATATGGACATTGCCGAACGCTTGCGCGGTGCACTGCGCTACAGCGGCTGCAGCGAGGCGCAACTGGGGCAGTTCGACAGCCATAGTACGATCGAAATGGAGATGATCGAGCAGCCGAACATCAGCCTCAACGTCATCGGTGAAGATGTCTGGCTATGGAGTGTGGTCGCGCAGGTGACGCCCGCGACGTTCGCCTACTGCGCCGAGAACCTGATGCAGTTCCTGCTCAAGGGCAATGCCCACGCCCGCACCGGCCAATTGCAGTTGTTCGAGAACGAAGGGCAGCTGGAAGTGCGGTTGATGCTCGCCGAGCAGGCGCTGGACAGTGACCGGGCCTTTGCCGAGGCGCTCGATGGCTTCATGGAGGCCATCGAGGAACTCTGCGGCCTCATTCGCCAATGAGTGCTCTGCGCCTCGAACGGCGCGGTGCCCATCCGCGGCGCTTGAGCGGGCCGCTGATCGAGGCGGCGCTGGAGGGGGTGTCGATTGGCGAGGTCTGCGAGATCCGCCGGCACTGGACATCGGTCGAGCTGCTGGCCAGGGCCCAGGTGATCGGTTTCAAGCCCGATGCGGTGGTGCTCAGTCTCCTGGGGGAAGCCCGCGGCCTGTCGCGCGAGTCGATGATCGTGCCGACCGGCTCGTCGCTGCGCCTGTATTGCAGTGCCGAGATGCTCGGCAGTGTGGTCGACCCGCGCGGCACGATCGTCGAGCGCCTGGCGCCGGCACCGGCGTTCAACGGCCGCGATTATCCGGTGGATGCCGACCCGCCGTCCTATCAGCAACGACGTCCGGTGGCCGAGCCGCTGATGACCGGTATCCGTGCCATAGACGGCTTGTTGACCGTCGGCATCGGCCAGCGCCTGGGCATCTTCGCCAGCGCCGGGTCGGGCAAGACCTCGCTGCTCAACATGCTGATCAACCATACCGATGCCGACGTCTTTGTCATCGGCCTGATCGGCGAGCGCGGGCGCGAGGTGACCGAGTTCATCGATCATTTGCGCCAGTCGCATAAGCGTGCGAGTTGCGTGGTGGTCTATGCCACCTCCGATGTGTCGTCGGTGGATCGCTGCAACGCGGCGCTGCAAGCGACGGCCATCGCCGAATATTTTCGCGACCAGGGCCAGTGCGTGGTGCTGCTGCTCGACTCGCTGACCCGTTACGCCCGCGCCCGTCGCGACCTGGCCCTGGCCGCCGGCGAGGTGCCGGCGCGCAGGGGTTATCCGGCCTCGGTGTTCGATGCGCTGCCGCGCCTGCTGGAGCGCCCCGGTATCACGGCGCTGGGCAGTATCACCGCCTGCTACACCGTATTGCTCGAGAGCGATGACGAACCGGACCCCATCGCCGAGGAGATTCGTTCGATTCTCGACGGGCATATCTACCTGAGCCGCAACCTGGCCGCCAAGGGGCATTTCCCGGCCATCGACGTGTTGCGCAGTGCCAGTCGGGTGGCGCACCAGGTGACCGATGCGCGGGCCCGGCAGTTGGCGACCAGGACCCGCGAGGTGCTGGCGCGGCTGGAGGCGTTGCAGGTGTTCCTCGATCTCGGCGAGTACACGCCGGGTGTCGATCCGGCCAATGATCGCGCCATGGCCTGCCGGGACGGCCTGAACCACTGGCTGCGCCAGGATGCCACCGAGCCGAGCCGACCGGATGAAACCTTGCGGAGCCTGCATGAGCTCATTGGCTGATATCGAGCGCCTGCTGGAATTGAGTGCCTGGCGCCAGCACCAGGGCGAGCGCGAACTGCAGGCGGCCCGGCAACGCCTGGCGCTGTTGCAGCGGGAGCTGGGCGCACTGGATGAGCATGAGGATTCGTTGCGGACGTTGCTCGCCAGCCATCGCGCCGAGAACCTTGTGCTCGATCACTGGCAGTTACTCGAGACGCTGCGGCGCCAGGCGGTGATTCGCCGGCAGATCCTGCTGTTGGCGCTCGAGCGCGGCCCCCTGCATGAGCAACGGACAGAGCTGGACCAGGCGGTACACAGAGAGCAGCAGCAACTGCTGCTGTTGCGCCGCAAGCATGCCAAGTACGTGGGCTTGCGCCAGCGTCTGCGGCGGGAGCATCGGCTTGGGCACCTGCGTCGCGACGAGGGTGAAATCGAGGATCTGATTGGAATGAAAGGATGAACGGCATTTCCCGGGTATCGCCGACCGTTGAGCCTGTGCCGGGTTTTCCGGATGAAGCGCCGGACGGCATCGGGCAGGGTCTTGAGGGGCTTGAGGAGGAAGTGATTCTCGCAGGGGCCGCGACATTGTTCGCGGTGTTGCAGCAGGTGCAATTGCCGGGGAGTGGTCCCGGCAGGGCTGCCGTGAGTCCGGGTGGTTCGCGCAGGGCAGAGGTCGGCACCGGCTCGGTCGACAGGCCGCAGGAACCGCTCGGGGACAGGGCGGGGCCGGGTCTGGCGCCGGCAGAGGGGCCGCTGAACCAGGGCGATGTCGAGGGGGCGCGGATATCCACCGTCGTGGCCGCAGAAGAGCGGGTCGGCTGGGCGCGGGGAACGGCTGGAGTCGATGGACAACCTGGCGATGGCCTGGACGCCAGGACACAGGCGCTGCCTGCCGGCGGTGAAGGGCTGCCGACAGGTTCCGGAGCGAATGCTGCGTCCATGCCCCCAGAGACAGGGGCGCCGGTCCCGGAAACCGAGCCTGGAAGTCCTTCCGAACTCCTGCCCGGCAGCCTGCTGGTCAGGTCGGAGCCCCAGGCCTTGGCCGGACAGGTCCTGGCCGAAGGGACGAGCGGCGAACGGGACGCGACACCTGAGCGGCATGACGGTGCGCCACCGGAGCCAGCCGAGCAGGAGGACGATGGCACCGGACAGCATTTCCTGCAGGTGCCTTTCAGCAATGAGCGGGCCCGGGGCGAGGTGCTGATCACCCGTGAAGGCGCTGGCTCGACTGGCCTGCTGATCCGTGCGAGCGACCGGCAGGTGTTCGAGCAGTTGCAGGTCAATTTCGACAGGAACCGGCAGCCGCACTGGTGGCTGGATGACGGGCCGCTATCGCCGGCACCGGATGATGGCGGCCGAGGATCTTGAGCCGCGCAGCGGCCCGCGCGACGGGACACTCCCTGGGGCTGCGCCGGATCGAGCCGCTGCTTCACGCACGGCAGTGTGCGATCGAACGTTGGCGGCGCGGCGGGTACCAGGCCGAACTCAGCCCGCTGGTCGTCCCCGGCGATTACCTGGGATTTTGCGCCGAAGGCCAGGGCCCTGGCTGGCAGGGGCTGGTCGATGCCCGCGAATGGCTCGACGGCATCCTCCCGCAACTGCGTTCGCTGCTGAAGGCCCCGTGTTCCATCGAGCTGCTCGCCGAGTTGTTCCAGGCCGTGCCACGGCCGCTGGATATCACGTTGGACGAGCTGCGCTACGAGCGTTTGTCAATGGTCGAGCCCGTCACCCTGGCGACCCTGGAGCATCGCCTGTTGCCCCGAATCGCCACGGCGCGCGGCTCGCTGTGGGTGGTCCGTCTGCCCGTGGCACCGCCAGCAGCGGAACCTTGGCTGCCCGGCCCATGCGTGTCGGGTTCCTGGTTGGCGAGGGTGCCGCACCCTGTGCGGGCGACCCTCGGCAGCAGCGAACTGGCCGGCGCGGCCTTGTCCACCCTCGCCGCGGGCGACGTGCTGCGCATCAGCCGGCCTGCGCGGCTGTGGCATCTCGCGGGCCAGCCGGTCGGCGAGTTCACCTTTACCGAAGAAGGCCTGCATATGAGCTTGTCACCCGCTGAACCCGATACGCCGGCAGAACAGAACGCCGAGCCCACGCCGTCGCTCGGCCGGCTGCCCGTACGCCTGGAATTCGTCCTGGCCGAGCAAGCCGTCAGCCTGGCCGAGCTGGCAGCGTTGCTCGAGGGGCAGGTCCTGGTGCTCGATCCGGCGGTGCTGGGCGATATCGAAGTGCGGGCCAACGGTCGGGCGGTTGCGCGGGGCGAACTGGTGCACCTGGGCGAGGAACTGGGCGTGGAATTGCGCCAGGTCGGTAGAGGCGCTGCCGATGAACAATGACGTCTCGCTGATCGCCTTGCTGGCGTTCGCCTCGTTGCTGCCGTTCCTGGTCGCGGCGGGCACCTGCTACATCAAGTTCTCCATCGTCTTCGTGATCGTGCGCAATGCCCTGGGCCTGCAGCAGGTGCCGTCGAACATGAGCCTCAATGCGATCGCCCTGTTGCTGGCGCTTTTTGTCATGACCCCGGTGGTGAAGCAGGGCTACGGCTACTACAAGGACAACCAGGTGCGTTTCGACAGCGTCGAGGCGGTCGTCGAATTCGGCGAAAACGGCCTGGGCAGCTACAAGGATTACCTGCGCCGCTATACCGATCCCGAGCTGGCGTTCTTCTTCGAGCGGGCCCAGCAGGTCGAGCCGGACGAAGCGCCGCCGTCGTCCCGGGAGGACGTCGAGCCGTCCTTGTTCGCGCTGCTGCCGGCCTACGCGCTGAGCGAAATCAAGAGCGCCTTCAAGATCGGTTTCTACCTCTATCTGCCCTTTGTCATCGTCGACCTGGTGATCTCCAGCATCCTGCTGGCCCTGGGCATGATGATGATGAGCCCGGTGATCATTTCCGTGCCGATCAAGCTGGTGCTGTTCGTCGCCCTGGACGGCTGGGCGCTGCTGTCCACCGGGCTGGTCAGGCAATACCTGACGCTGCTGGAATGAGGCCCATGGCATGAATGACCTGGTGTATGCCGGCAACAAGACCCTGTACCTGATCCTGCTGATGGTGGCCTGGCCGATCATCGTCGCGACCGTGGTCGGCCTGCTGGTCGGCCTGATCCAGACGGTCACCCAGTTGCAGGAGCAGACCCTGCCGTTCGGTTTCAAACTGCTGGCGGTGTCCGTCTGCCTGTTCCTGCTGTCGGGCTGGTACGGCGAGACGCTGCTCGATTTCAGCCGGGAAGTCATGCGCCTGGCGCTGGATTGAGCGGCGGATGTCGATAGCGCTGTTTTTCGAACTGCACAGCTGGCTGGCGGCGGCGATCGTGGCGTTCGCCCGGCTGGCGCCGATTTTTTTCATGCTGCCATTTCTCAACGGTGGCGTGTTGACGGGGGCGCCACGCCAGGCGGTGATCATCCTGGTCGCGCTGGGTTTCTGGCCCGGCGTGGGCTTGCCGTTGCCGGCGCTGGACAGCCTGGCGTTCTTCGGCCTGTTGTTGCGCGAGGCGGGGATCGGCGTGCTGCTGGGCAGCCTGTTGTGCTGGCCGTTCTGGGTCCTGCACGGCATGGGCAACCTGATCGACAACCAGCGCGGGGCGATGCTCAGCAACACGGTCGACCCGGCCAACGGCGTGGATACCTCGGAGCTGGCGAACTTCCTCCAGTTGTTTGCCGCGGCGGTGTATCTCGAAGGCGGGGGCATGCTGCTGATGGTCGAAACCGTGGCCCGCAGCTACCAGCTGTGCCCGCCGACACCCACCTGCGAGATCGGCCTGGCGACCTTGTTCCCGCTGCTGGACGGCCTGGTCGGCAAGATCCTGGTGATCAGCGCGCCGGTGGTGGCCGCCCTGCTGATCAGCGAAGCCCTGCTGGGGCTGCTGTCGCGATACGCACCGCAGATGAATGCCTTCTCCGTCTCGCTGACGGTCAAGAGCCTGGTGGCCCTGGTGGTGCTGATGCTGTACTTCGGCGTCCATCTTCCGGATGAAGTCCTGCGCATGGGGCTGGCGGATCTGGCCGTCCATATGCAGCCCGCGGGGGCGCCCTGAGATGTCCTCCAGTGCCTCGAAAACCGAAGACCCGACTCCCAAGCGCCTGCGCGACTCCGCGCGCAAGGGGCAGACGTTCAAGGCCAAGGACCTGGTCATCAGTTGCATGAGCCTGTGTGCGATCGTCTTTCTCGTCTTCACCGTTTCGCTGGTGGACGTGATGGAGGTCTATCGGCGGATCATCGCCGCCGGCTTCGACGGCAATACCCAGCAGTATTCCGCGCTCCTGCTGAAGCTGGGGTTGCTCTGCGTGCTGCCGCTGTTCCTCGTCTGCGTATTGAGCAGCGCGCTGCCGGCGTTGTTGCAGAGCGGTTTCGCGCTGGCCACCGAGGCGTTGAAGCTGAACCTGGGGGCGTTGAACCCGATCAACGGGTTCAAGAAGCTGTTCAGCCTGCGCACGGTCAAGGACAGCGTGAAGGCGTTGCTCTACCTGGGCAGCTTTGCCGTGGCCTTGTGGATGGTCTGGCAGTCCGAGCGCCAGTTGCTGTTCGCGCAGTTGTTCGCCCAGCCCCTGGACCTGTTCCCGGCCTGGGGACGGATGCTGCTGACCCTGCTGCTGACCTTCATGGCCTGTGCCCTGTTGATCGTCGTGCTCGATGCCTTGTGCGAGTACTGGCTGTACATCAAGGACCTGAAGATGGACCTGCACTCGGTCAAGCGCGAGCACAAGGAGCAGGACGGCGATCCGCATATCAAGCAGAAGCGCCGTGACCTGCACATGGAGCTGCTGTCCGAGCAGGTCCGCTCCGATATCCGCGGCTCGCGGGTGATCATCGCCAACCCGACCCATATCGCCATCGGCATCTACTTCAGGCCGGACATCAGCTTCATCCCCCTGGTCAGCGTGATCGAGACCAACCAGCGCGCCCTCGCGGTACGCGCCTATGCCCGTGAGGTCGGGGTGCCGGTGGTCAGCGATATCCGCCTGGCCCGGCGGATCTTCAAGACGCACCAGCGCTACAGCTTCATCAAGCTGCAGGAGATCGAGGACGTCCTGCGCCTGCTGATCTGGCTCGAACAGGTCGAGCAGGCCTGAACCCGCCCGATTCGCCGGGGGCCTGCATGAGCGCATTTTTGCGGTGGGCCGTCGGGGATTTTGGCTCAATGCAACGCGTCAGCCCGTCTGGCGCCATCTTCAGGAGTGTGGCCGATGAGTCGCAGAGACACGCAAGAGGACGAACAGATAGCGTTCGAGGCGGTGCAAGCCGTCCTCGAAGGCATGCCGCTCAAGGACGTGCGCGGGATCAGCGATGAGCAGATGGACGGCCTGTATGCCTACGCCTACCAGTTCTACGAACAGGGGCGACTGGATGACGCCGAGAAATTTTTCCACTTCCTGTGCATCTACGATTTTTACAACAGCCAGTACTGGATGGGCCTGGCTGCGGTGCACCAGCTCAGGAAAAACTACCAGAAGGCTATCGAGCTGTATGCCGTGGCCTTTGCCCAGGGCAAGGACGATTACCGTCCGATGTTCTACACCGGCCAATGCCAGCTCGCCCTGGGGCAGGGCGGCAAGGCCAGGCTGTGTTTCGAGTATGTGCTCGAACGTGCCACCCATGACGATTTGCGCAAGCAGGCCCAGGTGTACCTGGACGCCTTGCGCCATATCGATAGCCAAGGTCCGGAGGATCAGCAATGACAACGATCAACAGTGTCCCGGGCGCCGGGGTGATGGCTCCCGCCGCTGACAGCCCCTATGCCGAGGCCGCCCGGACAGCCGTCAGGAGCGCCGATTTCCAGCGGCTCAGCCATGAGGTGCTGGCCGGTATCGAGTCGGTGGGCTACGAGTCCGCCGAGGGTGCCAGGAACGATGGCCGGCCCCGGCTGCAACCGCCACCCGCGCGGGTCAATGGCGATCAGGCCAACACCGAGGGTGAGTTCGTACGGCTGATCGCCTCGCTGATCGAACTGTTGGGCAATGCCAGCCTGGAGAGCCTGAAGAACCGCCTTTCGATGCTGCGCAGCATGGCGCAATCGTCCCAGCAGGGCCTGGATCGGTTGTCCGCCGATTACACCCTGGCCCTCGGTGAGCTGGTCGCGGCCCAGGGGGCGGTGGACACCAGCCAGGAACAGCTGGAAAGCCTGAAGGCCCGGCTCGACCAGGCCCAGGTCGAACTCGAAGCCGCCGAGTCGCACCTGGCGTCGCTGCAACCGTCTTCGCCCGGATACGCCGCTGCCTTGTCCCGGCGCGATGCCGCCAGGGCGGCCCTGGGTGGCTTGCAACAGGGCTTCGACACGGCGTTGAACGCACATGCCGGCTTGCTGGCCACGGCCAGGTCCGTGGCGATCAGGGCCGAGGCCCTGGCGGTGCAGGCCCAGGCCGCCGGAGTCGATGGCAAGGTGGCCGATCAGCTCGGCCAGGAACATTTGAACGCCGCGGGTGCCCTGGCGCTGGCGATGGCGCAATTGATCGCCTTGCTGGGGGAGGCGGCCGACAAGCAGATGGAGGCCGATCAGGAGTTGTTCCGCTCGATGCAGGTCGCGCGCCAGGAGTTCATGAAGGTCAAGTCCGAAGAGTACCAGGAGGAAGTCCGCAAGGCCGAGGCGGCCCAGAAGGCCATGGGCTGCGTCGGCAAGATCTTCGGCTGGCTGGTGATGGCCGTCAGCGCGGTGGTGGCGGTGGTCGGCACGGTCGCGACCCTGGGGGCCGCCGCGCCCGCCGCCGGTGCACTGGTGTCCGCGGCGGTCGGCATCGTCGGGGTGCTGGCGTCGATGACGGACATGATCGTCAAGGAGGCGACCGGAACCTCGTACATGGAAAGCGCCATGAAGCCGCTGATGGAGGAGTTCCAGAAACTGGTCAAGCTGCTGGGTGACCTGGTCACGCAGTTCCTGACGGACGTACTGAAGGTTTCCGAGGACGTCGCGAAGATCATCGGTTCGGTCAGCGGTGCCATCGCTGCCGTGGCGATGGTCATCGCCGCGGCGGTCGTCGGTGTCCAGGCAGCAGGACCGATGCTCGGCCCGGTGCTGAACAAGGTCATGGAAAAGCTCGGTGAGGTTTTCTCCAAGATACTGCCGTCGCTGCTCAAGCAGATGGCGGGCGCGATAGGCAAGACCCTGGCCGGCCTGATGAAGCAACTGAGCGAGCTGGTGGCCTCCAAGAGCGACGATATCGCCATGAGCCAGTTGAAGAACCGCCTGGAGATGTTCCTGGCGGTGCTCTCGACGACCGGGGTCGCGACGCAGTCGGGGTTCCAGGTCCAGAGCGGCCTGCACCAGAAAAAGGGGGCCGAGCACCTGGCCGATGTCCGCGTGAGCATGGCGGTGGTCGATTCGCTGGGCGACTACCTCAAGGAGTCGCTGGAGACTTTCGCCAAGGCGATCGAGCAGAAGGATAACCAGCTCAAGCAACTCATGGCCGATATGCAGCACCGTCACGGTGCCAGCCTGCATATCGCCCGTCATATCTGACCGTTGAGAGAAGGTGATACCGATGCGCGAGATTTCTCTTCATGCAGCACCCCTGTCGATTCCCGCATCCCTGGCGGAGCAGGAGGCTGTTCAGGCCGTCCGGCAAAGCCTGGGACCGCTGAGCGGGGAAAGCCTGAGCCGGATCGTCGAGGACCAGGTCGTGGTGACCTGGGACCTGCGTCCGCCCACGCTGGATGAGTTTGAAAAACTGACCGATCCCAGTGACTTCAGCGAGGCCGAATGGACGGCAGTGCTGGGCGAGGCGAAAAAGCTGCTCAGCGACAACGACCTCAGGGAGCTGGCTTTCAATCCGGCAGCCTGGGAAAAACACACCGGCGTGCTGATCGCCGCGATCATCGCCCTGAACGTTGCCCGGATAGCCACCGCCGAGTTGCGCGGGCATTTCAGCGTGATGACCGGCAATGCCGCGCTGGAGCAGGGCAAGGCGATTCGCGAAGGCGGCAACGCGGCGTTGTACAGCGCCATCGGTGGCGCGGTGATCGCCGGTGCCATGGTCCTGGGCGGTACCGTCATGACCCTCGATGGCTACAAGCACAAGCAAGCCGGCCTGACCACCCAGAAGCAAACGACCATGGAGGCTCTGGAGCTGGAAAGGGACATGCGCGACAACTACCTGAAGCAGGTGGCCCCGGGCGAGATCAAGGTGGTGAAGGACATCATGAGGGATGCTCGGGAACTCCAGAAGTCGGCCGTGAAAGAGAGTGAGCTGGCCGCGGTGAAGTGGGATCGCCTGCTGAACATGGGCGGCAGCGTGAGCGGGCTGGCGACGGTCATCAGCAACATGGTGAGCAGCTCCGTGCGGGTCGCCGAGATCACTCAAAAAGAGCGGGAGGTCCAGCAGCAGAGCAACCAGGGTGTGCAGAAGAGCCTGGGCGAGGAAGAGGCGCAGATCGATGCCAGTACCGCCGCGCTGTTGCAGAAAATACTGGAGATCATGCTGCAGGTCAGTGAATCGCGTATCCGCGTGATCGAAACCACGGGCAGCAGGGCGTGAGGTGAGCAGATGAACGATTTGGGTATCAGGGGCCCGGTGGTTTCGACCTTCTCGAGCCTTGAGGAAGTCGAGAGCCCGCAGGCGCCCGCGCGGCGTGAGCCGGTGGCGACGGGCCAGGCTCGGCAGACGGTCGCCGACTTGTCCGAGGATGGCCGCAGAAGGCTTGAAGCGGCGGTCGAAGAACTGATCAGTGCCAGGGACGCAGAGGAGCGTGAGTTCAGGCGCTACAAGTACGACCTGACCCTGAAGGACCTGGGCGAGCTGGCCAGGCGCAAGGAGCAGGGGCAGATCAGGGCGTGGCATGAGCTGTCGGAGCAGATCGCCGGTTTGACCCTGAGCGAGGAACTGCAGCAGTGGCAGGAGCAGACCATCACCGAGCTGACCGAGCAGCTCGATGCCGTGCCGGAAATCCGCGGGCAGGGGACACAAAGAACGCAAGGGATCCCGGATTTCTTTGACAAGCTGATCGAACTGATCGGCTTGATCGGAAGCGGCTACCTGAGTGTCTATGAACACATCGTGGCGACGTATTCGGAGTTTTTCAAAGCGTTCAACGAGCAGATCACTTCGAAACTGCACGAGTGGATAAAGGGCGCCAACGAGGGCAAGGACGTCGAGCTCAATGTGGATGAATTGAGACAGGCCCTCGATGACCTGAAACAGCAATTCGGCCAGGCCCCCGCAGGCGTCCTGTTTCCCGTTCCGGCCGCACCGGGCGCCCCGCCCAACACCGCCAGCCAGGAGGAGGCGCAGCGCTGGATCGATGCCATGGGCTCTGGGCGTCTCGTTGACAATGGCGATGGCACCTATAGCGTGATGATCGACCTCTCCGCGCTGGATTCGATGATCAAGCGGCTCGACGACATCCCGGCGGGCGAAATCACGGACGGCCGGGTGACCTGGAACAGTGCCCAGTTCCAGGCCTGGCAAACCGGTTTCAACGCGCAAGGCGAGCAGTTCAAGAATGAACTGCAGAAGCTCACGCAGAAGTATTCCAGTGCCAACTCCACGCACGACAACTTCATCAAGACCTTGTCTTCCCACCTGAGCCAGTTCACGGACATGTTGAAGGCGATGCTCAACTTCTGATCCGTGGCCTGCCGGTCTTGTATCACTACCCTTCGAAGACGGATCCCAGGGGGGCACCTCCTGGGCTTCGTCCTGCTCTGGAGAAACAACAGATGACCTACCTGACACCGGGCTATTGCGATGACTTTATCGAACAGCAAGTGATGGTGTTGCTGGCCGATTACTTCCAGGTGGCGCGTCGCAGGATCCTGTTCGAATTACGGCTTGTCGAGGACCTGTATGTCGACTCGATGAATATCGTCGAGATGGCGGTGTTGCTCAACGAGGCCTTCGACATCGAGCTGCCCGAGTCGGGCGTGGCGCGATGGCGGACGGTGGCTGATGTGTGTCGGCTTGTAGGGATAACCCGGCAGCAAAGACTGACCAGGGAAATGGCCGACATAACATAGGGCCCTTTCCATTGCTGCGTGGCGCTCATTGCCGGGGTGTTTGATATTCCTCTGAGTGCGTAGTTTTTTTCTTGTTTCATGAGGGAAAAGTCCTACGGACTGCTGGAGACCAAGTTTCTATAGTCGCTGCCGTTCCTCGTTGATAGGCCGGGGTTGTCCAGGGCCTGTCTTGAATGTCAGTACATTTCTGTAGAGGTCTCAAGCTGATTTATGGACCGAGCCACTGATAACGTCTTGAAACAATCATTCGCCTTTGGCGAGTGGATACTGCAAAGCGATGGAACGCTGTTGCGAAACGGAAAAGGAGTTCATCTGCCGCCCAAGGAGCTACAGGTCCTGCGGTTGCTGCTGGGGTCGGCCGGCCGCCTGGTCACCAAGGACTCGTTGCTCGATTGCGTGTGGCGCGGTTGTGATGCGGCCGAGGAATCGTTGACGCGCTGTATCTATGCCCTGCGCAAATTGCTGGGGGAAGGGCGGGGCTACATCGCCACCGTCTATGGCAAGGGTTATCGCTTTGTCGGGGCGGTAGCGCCCCTGGAAGCGTCGCTGGTCGAATGCCCGACGGCCTCCTCGCTGGCGGTATTGCCGTTTCGCCACGCCGACGACATGGCGGCGCTGGATCTGCAGGATGCGACGATCCGGCAACTCAAGGCGGCGTTCGACGGCACGCTCAGGATCCTCCCGGCGGGGCTCATGGTGCCTGGCCCCGGCCCGGGCGATACCCGGCAATTGCTGGAGCGGCTGGCGCCGGACTACTACATCAGCGGACGCTTTTATGCCCGTGGCGACCGGATGGAACTGTCGGTCGAACTGATCCGCGGCAACGACCACTATCTGGTGCGCGGGCCCGTGGCCATCAAGGGCCCGCTCGAAGAAGTGCTGCGGTCGATGGTGTCGATGGTGGCGCAGCATCTCCCCGATGTGCGCCCGTCCGTGCGCGGTTGCTCCTCCTATCCCCTGGCGCTGGCTTTCCTGAAGGGCATCTACGGCTTGCAACGGCACACCGCGCAAAGCGTGCAGGAGGCCCTGCTGTATTTTCGCCAGTGCCTGCACATGGATGCCAGCTATGTTCCGCCCTGGTGCGGCCTGGCCGACGCCCACCTGGCCCTGTCGATGCTCGGGCTGGCGGATCGCGAACAGGCCGTCGAGCAGGCCCGCGAGGCCATTGCCCAGGCCTTGCTGCTGGAACCGGGCAATACCGATGCGCTGGCGCGGCTGGCCTTGATCACCAGTCTGCAAGGTTGCGGCGATGCGGCCCAGGTGTTGTTCCAGCGCTGCCTGCTGGCCTCCGACCGGGCCGATATCCATTATCTGTATGCCTGGCACCACTGGTCCGGTGGGCGTGATGACCGCGCGCTGGAGTACCTGGAGTCGTCGCTGCGGCGCGATCCGTCTTTCATAGCGGCCCAGCGGATGCGCGTGCGGATCGCCGAGGAACAGCGAAGCCGGGCATGAGCAGGCGATACCTCTGTGGCGCCTGGATGATGCTGTTGTGGGCCGGGCCGCTGCCGGCGTTTTGCTGGGACTCCGCCGGACGGCGCCATGGCATCGAACCGGAACTGTTGTATGCCATTGCCCAGGTGGAAAGCGGCCTGCGTGCGCAGGCCGTGGGCCACAACAGCAATGGCAGCCGGGATATCGGCCTGATGCAGATCAACAGCCTGCACCTGCCCCGTCTGGCCGCACGGGGGATCACCGAGCAGCAGTTGCTGGAGGACCCCTGCCTTAGTGTGCAGGTCGGCGCGACGATCCTGGCGGAGTTCATTGAACGTCATGGCTACGGCTGGACTGCCGTGGGTGCCTACAACGCCGGCAGCGGCGAGGATCGCCAGGCCGCCCGCGAGCGGTATGCGCGCAAGGTCTGGCGCCTTTATCGGGTATTGGTGCCGTGATGAGCGTGGCGGGCCCGCGGATTCTGATTGAAATCTTCCGGCCTGGTGCCGGCAGCGATCAGGATCGTCTCCGCAGGCCCCGCTAGTATCGCCGGACGCTTTACCGATCGAAGAGGGTGACGATGCCGGATAACCCCTTTTTACCCTGTGTCCTGAGAATTGGCAGCGGTTTGTTGCAGGGCTGCGAGTTCAACCTGCGCAGCAGCCGGACCCTGTTCATTGTCGGTGCGCCCGAGGTGCTGGGAGACGATGGTCTGGTCGCCGCCATACCGGAGGACGCAGTCTTCGTCCCGCTGGAACGGGGCAACTGCAACTTCGAAGTCCTGCTCGACCAGAAGCAGGCGACCCTGCGGATACTGGATGACGAAATCGAGGAACGCGAGGTTGCCTTCCAGCGCAGCGAGCGGATCGCCGGGTTGCTGATTGCCCTGCGCCCCGAGCACGAACCCTGGGCACCGCAGGTGTTCGCGGACTCGGTTGTTGTCGAGCCGCCAGTGCCTCGTCGTCCGGGGCCACGGCTGAAGAAGCTGGTGGTCATGGCGCTGGTTTTCGCCTTGCTGGCGGTGTGCGCGGCGGGCTGGTCGGGACCGATGGTGACCTCCCGGCCGGATGTATCGAGCCTGATCGCCGGCACCCGCGAGCCCGTCCAGGTGCTCCAGGGACGGGATGATCATGTCTATGTCTTTGTCAGTTCCGAACGGGATGCGGGCTGGAGTCGCCAGGTGCTGATGCGCCATCGCATCCCCAGCCAGGTGCTGGATGTGATGGAGGAGCGGCGGCGGCTGGAGTCGTTGTTGAACGAGCGGGCAACGGCGTTGAAGGTCCGCCGTATCGATCTGTCACGGCCTTCCAGCGTGCGGGTTTTCCATGGCTCTCGCGGCGGTTCGCCCGATGCCGGGCTGAAGCAGCAGGTGTTGCAACTGCTGCTCGATGAGGCCGCCTATGTGCAGTACGTGGACTTCGAGGAACAGGACGACGAGCTGCTGGGCAGCCTGGCCCAGGAGGGATTGCAGCGCCTGGCCCTGCCGTTCGAGCGGATCGAGCGCGCGGACGGCGTCACGTTCAACGTCGCCGGCGATCTTCAGGATGCGGACCGCGAGGGCGCCCGGCGTTTTGTCGATGAGTTTTACCGGCGCTGGGGCAATCGCCATGTGCGATTCACCATCGATCTGCGCGATGACCTGTTCAAGGGCCGCTCGTTCCAGGCAGGGCCGCAGGGTTACATCAAGATGAGCAGTTCTTCCTGGCATTTTTCGACGATGCAATAAACGAGGTGACGCATGGTAGATGTCTCTAGATCCATTGAGTTTTCCGATGACTTCCTGGGTAAGCAGGCGGCGGTTTTCGAAGAGGGGGCCCAGAGCCTGAAGTCGGCACTTGACGCCGCCCTGGAGGCACTCGAGAAAGATGTCTCCGATCCGGGGCTGCTGGCCCGCTATCAGTCGGCGTTTTCCTCCTACACCGTGTTCCGTAATGCCCAGACCAACACCATCAAGGGCTTCAAGGATATCGACATGTCGATCATCCAGTCCGCGCGCTGAGAACTGTGCCCATGCCCTATCCAAGCAATCCTGTCAGCCTGCTCGACCAGGTGGCGATGGTCGAGTTGCGCACCCCCGGTGAAAGCGCCGCGGTGTCTCTGGAGGCCCGCCTGATTGAGGCCTTTGCCGGTTCCGCCGTGGACTCGGCCCGGCAGGTCGATGGCGTGCGGCGTTTGCTGGACAGCCCGGGCATCACCCACCCCGAGAAGCTGGCGGTGCTGCAGGAGCAGCTCGGGCAGTACAACGTCGATATCAACCTGCTCAATACCCTGGTGCGCAAGGCCGTGGGCACGGCAGAAACCCTGCTGCGTTCATCATGAAGCCGGGCCTCTGGCTTATCTTCCTGTGCCTCGCCCTGGCGGGATGTCGGCAACCGACGCTGCTCGACGGGCTTGACCAGCAGCAGGCCAACGAAGTGGTGTCGGTGTTGCAGCGCAACAATATCGGTGCGGCAAAACAGGACAACGGCAAGGCTGGCTACAGCGTCAAGGTCGCCAGGGTGGATTTCCCGGCGGCGGTGGACCTGCTGAATCTCTATGCGCTGCCATCGAAGCCGCGTCTGGAAGTGGCCCAGATGTTTCCCGCCGACTCCCTGGTCGCCTCGCCCCGGGCGGAAAAGGCCCGGCTCTATTCGGCGCTGGAGCAGCGCCTGGAGCAGACCCTGGGGGTGCTGGAAGGCGTCGTCTCGGCACGGGTGCATGTCAGCTATGACGTGGATGCCGGGGAGGGTGGGCGCAAGGCGCCGGCCGTGCATCTGGCCGCGGTGGCCGTGCATGAGCGCGATGTCGAGCCGGGATTGCTGGTCAACGATATCAAGCGGTTCCTGAAGAACAGTTTCACGGCGGTCGAGTACGAAAACATCTCGGTGATCCTCACCCGGCGTTCTCCCACCCAGCATGCGGCGCCGCTGCCGATCGAGCCGGACACCACTGCCTGGTGGTTTCCGGTCGGTGGCCTGGTGCTGCTCGTGGGACTGTTGGCCGCCGCTGGCTGGTTCTATCAGATGCGTGCGACAGGCAAGCGGGCATGAGTGTCCCGGAAGAGTCTCTGCGACAGATTCTCTGGCAGCCGCTGGACTACCTGCATGCCCGGCGCCTGACCCTGCCGGAGGCGCTTGCAGGCACGACGGTGCGAGAGGTGCTCAATCGCATGCTGCTGGAGGATCTGGAGCGGCCAGCCTCCTGCTCGCTGTCGTCCCCGCTCGCGGCGCTGTGGGTACGGGAGTGGCGGCGTTTACCGCATATCGCCCGGCTGATCGGGGCCCAGCGCTTGTGGCCGGAGCTGGCGCGAGGTGCGCGCATGGGCTTGTTGTCCGCCAGCGTACGGGACTTCGCGCGGTGTGCCATCGGGCCCCGACTGGTCGTGGAATGGCTGCCCGACAGTCCCGTGCTGCAACAGGTGGACAGCATCGGCCTGGCGCAATTGCTGGCGTTCGAGGGCGCGCTGCCCACGGCCTTGCGCGAACGGCTGTTGTTGCAGTTCCCCGAGGCGGTGGTCGATGGCCTGGCCCGCTTGCCTGTCTTCTCGCCGGACCCGGCGCTGTTTTTCCTGGCGGTACAGCATGCTCGACGCCATCCGCAGGATTGATGAGCTGCCGCTGCCGGGCAGCGACGCGGTGCATATCACTCGCCAGGAACTGGCGAGCGCCCGTCGCTGCCGGGCATTGGAGCGACAGGCGCAACGCCGGGCCCGGCAGTTGATCGACCAGGCCCAGGCGCAGGTCGAGGCGATCCAGGCCACGGCGTTTGCCGAGGGGTATTCCGAGGGCATGATCCAGGCGGCGGTCGACCTGGCCCGGGGCGTGTGCGAGTCCCAGCGTCTGGCTGGTCAGTTGCACGGGCAGATGGCCGCGGCGGTGCGGCAACTGCTCGGGCATCTGCTGGATGATGCGCGCTGGTTCGAGGAGATGCTCGAACATTGGCTGGCGGGCCAGGCCGATACCGCACAGCTGACCTTGCAGATCCTCCTGCCAGCGCGCTGTCGTGGCCGGGGTGGCGCTCTGCGCGAGCACCTGGGGCGCCTGGGGGTGTCCTCGGTCAAGTTCGAATTCGAGGCACAGGAACGTTATGTCGTCCGGCTGGCCGACCAGCTCTTCGAGTTCGACCTGGAGTCGGCCCGGGAACAACTGGCGCCACGGGTGCTGAATCAGTTGGCGGGCTTGCCCGATGGCGTACGCCAGCTCGACCAGCAGGCGCGACAGGCCCTGGTGCAACTGGTGTCCAGGTTTGTCGAGGCCGGCGACGGCCCGGAACAAGGAGTCGAGGATGTACATTGAAAGGCCAACGGCAGTCGCTGCCACTTCGGCGCCGGAAGATCTCCCGGTGCGCGCCCTGGAGCGGCACCTGGCCCGGCCGGATCACGCCGCACAGTCGACCGAACCCGGCTTCGAAGCTTTTTATCAGGGCCTGGCGGCGCTGTTCGGGTCGGGCGAAAAGGAACTCCTGCGGTTTATCGGCAGCTATCGCAGCAGTGACGAGGGGCCACTGGACTACCGTACCGTCGGCGCGCAGATGAAGGTCGTCGGCCAGGCCTTGTCGCGGCTCAAGGATGAGGGGCTGGAAGGCTCCGCACAGGACAAGGAACTGCGCGCGGTCATGGCACGGCTGTTCGGCACCAGTATGTTCATCAGCCAGTACCTGCAGGAAATCTTCAACCCGGTGCTGGACGAGGACAGTCGGGAAAAGGCCGATTGGTAAACTCGCTTGTCAGGTGACTGCCCGGCTATAATCGTCCCTTCAATTCGCCGCCATCCGAGTCAAGCCCGCCCATGTATAACCTGGCCCGCCAGCTGTTGTTCAAACTTTCCCCGGAAACCTCCCACGATTTGTCCCTGGACCTGATCGGTGCGGGCGGCCGCCTGGGGCTCAACGGCCTGTTGTGCAAGACGCCGGCGTCGAACCCGGTGACCGTCATGGGGCTGGAGTTTCCCAACCCGGTGGGGCTGGCCGCGGGCCTGGACAAGAATGGCGCGGCCATCGACGGTTTTTCCCAGCTGGGCTTCGGCTTTGTCGAGATCGGCACGGTGACGCCACGGCCACAGCCGGGCAACCCGAAGCCGCGGATCTTCCGCCTGCCCGAGGCCGAGGCGATCATCAATCGCATGGGCTTCAACAACCTGGGTGTGGATAACCTGATTTCCCGGGTTCGCGCCGCTCGCTACGACGGCATCCTCGGGATCAATATCGGCAAGAACTTCGATACCCCGGTGGAGCGTGCCGTTGACGACTACCTGATCTGTCTGGACAAGGTCTACGCCCACGCCAGCTATGTCACGGTCAACGTCAGCTCGCCGAACACCCCGGGCCTGCGCAGCCTGCAGTTCGGCGACTCGCTCAAGCAGTTGCTCGAAGCCCTGAGCCAGCGTCAGGCGGAACTGGCCGGGCAGCATGGCAAGCGCGTGCCTCTGGCGATCAAGATCGCCCCGGACATGACCGATGAAGAAACCGTGCTGGTGGCCCAGGCGCTGGTGGAGTCGGGCATGGATGCGGTGATCGCCACCAATACCACTCTCAGCCGTGTCGGTGTCGAAGGTCTTGCCCATGGCGATGAAGCCGGCGGCCTGTCCGGCGCGCCGGTACGCGAAAAGAGCACCCACACGGTCAAGGTCCTGGCGGCCGAACTGGCCGGACGTTTGCCGATCATCGCCGCGGGCGGGATCACCGAGGGCGAACATGCGGCCGAGAAGATCGCGGCCGGCGCGAGCCTGGTGCAGTTGTATTCGGGCTTTATCTACAAGGGGCCGGCGCTGATTCGCCAGTCGGTGGATGCCATCGCCGCTTTGCGCCGCTGAACCCATTAAAGACGGCGCATTAAAAAGGGCTCCTCTGGGGAGCCCCTGGGCCGAAGCCCGCCGCCCGGATGGGGCGTGCGTGGTTAAGTCGTTGCTGTCTCGGTGATGCTCAGATTGTGGTGTCGGAATGTGCCCTGATCAGCCGACAGCGTGAAGTTCGTTGAGTCTGTGGATTCCCGCAGTGCCGGTCATACCGTCCCAGTTGTCGCCACGTCCTTCTCGCCAGCCGTTGATCCAGGCTTGGCGTACCGACGGTAGAGTAAAGGGGCAAAGCTCACGGGATTTGCCATGAACGCCGTATTGATATCCGCGTAAAAATGCTCTTTCCAACGGATCACGCTTAAGTCTTCTCATAGGGTGTTGCCCTCACTGGTTGACTGTTATATGTCCCGTCGACCTCTTGCCGAGGCCGGACAGAATGCGAAGTGCATCTGCCTGTGCTCGCTGCCGGCGTGGCGAGCTCCGCATCGCGAATAGCTTCGCGAGCGGGGATGTTGACGCCATTGCGACGTCAACCTGTGTTGAGTTCTAACCAATGCGCAGGGGCGTGTGAATGATCGTTTTGTCATAAGGACGTAACGATATGGGTGTTAAGGCCATAAGATAGCTCGGCCGTTTGCTCGGTTATCCGGAGAAAATCCAGCTATCATCAGCCCTTGCATGAATGATGCGTTTAATTCTCTGTTGAAAATACTGACCCTTCGTACTCAGGTATTATTCGACGAAGGGTCACGATGTGACTTTTTGTTACGGAAAGAATGAACTGTCCCGGCGTCCAAGTTCTTTTGTCCCCCGATTTCAGGGGGCAAAAGCATCTGCCGGGATGGAACGGCGCAATGGTGCGCCACACGGGCACTCTTCAAGAAAAGTGCTCGATCGAAACCGAGCGGGCGATGCGTCGCCCGTTCATTGACTGCTCAAGGCCCTGGAATTCCCATGTCGGATCGTTACGAACTCTTCCTCACTTGTCCCAAAGGCCTCGAAGGCCTGCTTCTGGAGGAAGCCGTCGGGCTTGGCCTTGAGGAGGCGCGCGAGCACACCTCGGCCATTCGCGGCGTGGCCGACATGGAGACCGCCTATCGGCTGTGTCTCTGGTCGCGCCTGGCCAACCGGGTACTGCTGGTGCTCAAGCGTTTCCCGATGAAGGACGCCGAGGACCTCTACCACGGTGTGCTGGATATCGACTGGCAGGACCATATGGTCGCCGACGGCACCCTGGCCGTCGAATTCAGCGGTCATGGCTCGGGCATCGACAACACCCACTTCGGCGCCCTGAAGGTCAAGGACGCCATCGTCGACAAGCTGCGCACCCCGTCGGGCGAACGTCCGTCCATCGACAAGATCAGCCCTGACCTGCGCATTCACCTGCGCCTGGACCGTGGCGAGGCGATTCTTTCCCTCGACCTGTCCGGCCACAGCCTGCACCAGCGTGGCTATCGCCTGCAGCAGGGCGCGGCACCGCTGAAGGAAAACCTCGCGGCAGCGATCCTGATCCGTTCCGGCTGGCCGCGCATCGCCGCCGAAGGCGGTGCCCTGGCCGACCCGATGTGCGGCGTGGGCACCTTCTTGGTGGAAGCGGCGATGATTGCCGCCGATATCGCCCCCAACCTCAATCGCATCCACTGGGGCTTCGATGCCTGGCTCGGCCACGTGCCGGCCCTGTGGAAAAAACTCCATGAAGAAGCCACGGCCCGCGCCGAAGCCGGCCTGGCCAGGCCGCCGCTGTGGATTCGCGGTTATGAAGCCGATCCGCGTCTGATCCAGCCGGGCCGCAACAACGTCGAGCGTGCCGGCCTGAGCGACTGGATCAAGATCTACCAGGGTGAGGTCGGCACTTTCGAACCGCGCCCGGACCAGAACCAGAAAGGCCTGGTGATCTGCAACCCGCCCTACGGCGAGCGCCTGGGCGACGAGGCGAGCCTGCTCTACCTCTACCAGAACCTCGGCGAGCGCCTGCGCCAGGCCTGCCTGAACTGGGAGGCGGCGGTGTTCACCGGTGCCCCGGACCTGGGCAAGCGCATGGGCATTCGCAGCCACAAGCAGTACTCGTTCTGGAACGGCGCGCTGCCGTGCAAGCTGCTGCTGATCAAGGTGGTCCCGGATCAGTTCGTCACCGGCGAGCGACGTACTCCGGAGCAACGTCAGGTCGAGCGGGCCCAGGCCGAAGAGCAGGCGCAGATCGCCGCCGAAGCGCCGAAGTTCAACAAGAACGGCAACCCGATCAAGCCCGCGCCAGTACCGGCACCGGTGGTCGAGCAGGCACGCCTGAGCGAAGGTGGGCAGATGTTCGCCAACCGCCTGCAGAAAAACCTCAAGCAACTGGGCAAGTGGGCCAAGCGCGAAGGTGTGGATTGCTACCGGGTCTATGACGCCGACATGCCGGAGTACTCCCTGGCCATCGACCTCTACCACGACTGGGTACACGTCCAGGAATATGCCGCGCCCAAGTCCATCGACCCGGAAAAGGCCCAGGCCCGCCTGTTCGATGCGCTGGCCGCGATTCCCCAGGCGCTGAACGTCGACAAGAGCCGGGTGATCATCAAGCGCCGCGAGCGCCAGAGCGGGACCAAGCAGTACGAACGCCAGAGTGCCCAGGGCAAGTTCACCGAAGTCAGCGAAGGCGGGGTGCAACTGCTGGTCAACCTGACCGACTACCTCGATACCGGGCTGTTCCTCGACCACCGGCCGATGCGCATGCGGATCCAGAAGGAGGCCGCCGGCAAGCGTTTCCTCAACCTGTATTGCTACACCGCGACCGCCAGTGTGCATGCGGCCAAGGGCGGGGCGCGCACGACCACCAGTGTCGACCTGTCCAAGACCTACCTCGACTGGGCCCGGCGCAACCTGTCGCTGAACGGTTTCTCCGACAAGAACCGCCTGGAGCAGGGCGATGTGATGACCTGGCTGGAAGGCAATCGCGATGAGTTCGACCTGATCTTCATCGACCCGCCGACCTTCTCCAACTCCAAGCGCATGGAGGGCGTGTTCGACGTCCAGCGTGACCATGTGCAACTGCTCGACCTGGCCATGGCGCGCCTGGCGCCCGGCGGCGTGCTGTACTTCTCCAACAACTTCCGCAAGTTCCAGCTGGAGGACAACCTGGTGGCGCGTTATGCCGTCGAGGAAATCACCACCCAGACCCTGGACCCGGACTTCGCCCGCAACAGCAAGATCCATCGTGCTTGGAAGATCACCGCGCGCTAAGCCGTGACAAAGCCCCAGAGTCTTGATTTTTATAGGCTCCGGGGCTTTTGGGACTGGCTAATCTACTAGCGAATGGCTATAACTCAGTCAAAGCCAATGTGATGCAAAACACGCCGGCGTGATGAGTTGTCGCCTATGTCGTCGCATGCCGTACGCCCCAAGATTCTTGGCTTTATCAGTGAGGATGTTTCTGCGTGGCTGGTTGCGGTACTGGTCCTGGTGGCAGGCGGGTTGCTCACGCTGCTGCTGTCCGTGGCGACACGTGACCTCAACCAGCGTCAGTTGCAGCAGCGTTTCGAACTGTTGGCCAGTGAACGCTTCAGCCGTATCGAGGAGCGCTTCGAAGACCAGGCGCAGCGGCTCGACAGTCTGCGGCGGTTTTTCGTCAACTCCGATTCGGTGACTCCCCAGGAATTCGCGGGTTACGCCAGGCCGTTGCTGCTGCGCACCCAGGCCTATGCCTGGGCGCCACGGGTCAAGGGCAGCGAGCGCGAGCGATTCGAGCAGCAGGCCCGGACCCAGGGCGCCAGCGGCTTTTCCATTCGTGAGCTCGACGCCGAAGGTCACCTGCAACGGGCAGCGGTGCGTGACGAATATGTACCGGTGTTGTACAGCGCGACGCAGAGTGCCCTGGGGTCGCCCCTGGGCTACGACCTGCTGGCGCAACCCTTGCGCCGCTCGACCCTTGAGCGGGCCCGTGCTTCGGGCGCCCTGGCGATCTCGCAACCGTTGAACCTGGTGGGGGTCGAGCCGGCCTACGCCCGGGGCGTGCTGCTGGTGGCGCCGGTCGCCCCACTGGCGAGTGCCGGGCAACCCCGGCCGCCACCCTATGGCTATGTGATGGCGGTGATCAGCATGCGCCAGCTGGTGGCCGACGGCCTGCCGGAACAGAACCACGACAACCTCTCGGTGCGCATCCTCGATCTGTCGACGGAAGGCGAGCATGAGGTGTTGTATCAGTCCCTCAATCTGCCGGTTGAAAACTCACTGGCCGCGATTCGCCTGTTGCGCCTGGCCGATCATGACTATCAGGTGGATATCCGCCCCAGCGATGCCTTCATCCAGGCCAACCATTCCTCGGAGGCCAGCCTGGCCGTGCTCGGCGCTCTGCTCAGCGTGCTGCTCAGTGCCTTGCTGTACAACCTCGTCAGCCAGCGCCAGCGAGCCCTCAAGCTGGTGGAACAGCGCACCTCGCAGTTGCAGGTGCGCGATCGCCTGCTGGAAAAACTGGGGGCGAACGTTCCCGGCGGCATCTATCAGTACAAGCTCAACCTCGATGGCGGTGCGCACTTCGTCTACGCCAGTGCCGGTACGGGAGGTATTTTCGAAGTCGATACCCAACGCTTGCAGGAGAGCGCCGAGCCGGCATTCGACCGGGTTCATCCGGACGACCTGGGACCGCTGCGGGCCTCGATCCAGGTCTCGGCCGAGCGGCTCAGTCCCTGGCGTGAAGAGTTCCGCGTGATACTGCCGCTGCGCGGCCTGCGCTGGTTGCGCGGCGAGGCCACGCCGGAGCGCCTGCCCGGCGGCGAGATCCTCTGGCATGGTTATCTTTCGGATATCTCCGATCTCAAGCGGGTCGAGGAGGAACTGCGGGCCCTGTCGGTCACCGACTCGCTGACCGGCATCTACAACCGGCGTTACTTCCAGGAGCGGCTCAAGACCGAACTGGCGCGGGCCCAGCGCGGGCCGGGCAGCCTGGCGGTGATCATGCTCGATATCGATCACTTCAAGTGCATCAACGACCGCTACGGTCATGCCGAAGGGGACCGGGTGCTCAAGGAGTTGTGTGTACGGGTCAGTCATCGCCTGCGCCGCACCGACGTCTTCTGTCGGCTGGGCGGCGAGGAATTCATGGTCCTGTGCCCCGATACCGACGCCGAACAGGCCTGCAACCTGGCGCTGGAGCTGTGGCATGGGCTGCGCAATATGCCGTTCGACGGGGTCGGGCGGGTCACGGCCAGCTTCGGCATTGCCAGTTGGCGCGCCGATGAAGGCGCGGATGCGTTATTGCTGCGGGCGGATTCGGGCGTCTACTCGGCCAAGCAGAAGGGCCGGGACCGGGTGATGGCGGAGCTCGACTGAGGCGGGTCGAGCTGATCGTTCTCACGCTCCGCGTCCGCTCAAAAGCTTCGCGGGCAAGCCCGCTCCCACATGCCGGGCCTACTCGTCCGAATCGGCCGGCCGCGGCTGGCGGTACAGGTCCAGCAACACCTGGTCGAGCACCGACGAAGCGCCCCATGGCTTCGGATCGTTGAGGATCGCCACCACCGCCCAGGTCGTACCGTTGCTGTCGCGACTGAAACCGGCGATCGCCCGCACGGTGTTCAACGTACCGGTCTTGATATGCGCCTCACCCGACATCGCCGTATGTTTCAGGCGCTTGCGCATGGTGCCGTCCATGCCGGTGATCGGCATTGAACTGATGTACTCGGCGGCGTAGGGGCTCTTCCAGGCCGCCTGCAGCATGGTCGCCATTTCCCGGGCGCTGACCCGTTCGGCGCGGGACAGGCCGGAACCGTTCTCCATCACCAGGTGCGGAGCGGTGATGCCTTTCTGTGCCAGCCACTGGCGCACGACCCGTTGCGCGGCCTTGGCATCATCGCCGTCGGCGTCGTTGCGGAACTTGGCCCCCAGGCTGAGGAACAGCTGCTGGGCCATGGTGTTGTTACTGTACTTGTTGATGTCGCGGATGATTTCCGTCAGGTCCGGCGAGAACGCCCGGGCCAGGAGCTTGGCGCCCTTGGGCACCACGTCCTGGCGGTCCTTGCCATGGATGCTGCCGCCCAGTTCCTGCCAGATGGCGCGTACGGCACCGGCGGTGTAGGTCGGATGGTCGAGCAGCGAAAGATAGGTCTGGGAGCTGCAGCCCTCGGCCAGTTGGCCACTGACCGTGACCAGGGTCGTACCGTCGGCCTGGGTCACCGGGTTGTAGCGCACGTCGCCGGCGCATTGCTTGGCATTGACCACCTTGATCTGGTTGTCGATGCGGATATTGGCGATGGGCGGCTCGACCGAGACCATCACTTTGCCCGAGTCGTTGCGGGCGACAAAACGCAGGGCCTTGAGGTTGACCAGCAGCGCATCGGGCTTGACCAGGAACGGCTTGTTCTCGTCATTGCCGTCGTCGTTGAACTCCGGCAACTGCGGTTGCACGAAGAAGCTGCGATCAAGCACCAGGTCGCCGGTCACCTGGGTCACGCCATTGGCCCGCAGGTCGCGCATCAGCAGCCAGAGTTTTTCCATGTTCAGCTTCGGGTCGCCGCCGCCCTTGAGGTACAGGTTGCCCTGCAGGATGCCGTTGCTCAGGGTGCCGTCGGTGTAGAACTCGGTCTTCCACTGGTGATTCGGCCCGAGCATTTCCAGGGCGGCGAAGGTGGTGATGAGCTTCATGGTCGAGGCCGGATTCACCGACACATCGGCATTGAACATCGTCGGGGTGCCCGGACCGTTGAGCGGCAGCATGACCAGCGACAGGGCATCGTTCTGCAGCTTGCTGGCCTTGATCGCCTGTTGGACCTTGGGAGAGAGGGTGGTGTTGACCGGAGCGGCGGAGACGGGCAGAGCCAGGGGGAAAAGAAGACTGGCGAGTACGAAAGGGCGCAAAGATTTGATCATATAAAATAGGACCCTACAGCCGAGGGGGAAAATACGAGGGCATATCGACAAAAATCCCTCAATGGTCATGAAAGTGTCGGCATTATGCCCCAAGCAGGCGTCACTGGGGCCTTGCCGGTGGAGTGGTGCGCCAATTTTTTCCGGTCGATCGACCGGCTGTGCCCAGAGACTCGGGCAATTGCAGCCTTAAACTGCTAAAGTGCCGCCCGTTATTACTTTTGAGGATTGTTTCATGGCGACTAACCGTTCCCAGCGTCTGCGCAAAAAACTGTGCGTTGATGAATTTCAGGAGTTGGGTTTCGAGCTGAACCTGGATTTCAAAGAAGACCTGAGTGAAGAGGCTATCGACGCTTTCCTCGAGGCTTTCCTGAAAGAAGCAATGGAAGCCAATGGCCTGGGTTATGTCGGCGGTGACGACTACGGTCTGGTCTGCCTGATCAAGCGTGGCTCGGTTTCCGAAGAGCAGCGCGCTGCCGTTGAAGCCTGGCTCAAGGCTCGCAGCGAACTGACCTCGGCCGAAGTCAGCCCGCTGCTGGACGTCTGGTACCCGGAAAAGCCGATCAATCCGGTAGCCTGATGTCGTTCGGGCAAGGCGCCGTCCAGGCGACTTTCCCGAGGCACAACGAAAAACGGACACGCCATGGCGTGTCCGTTTTTTTATGCCCTGCAATTATGTGGGCGCCGGCATGGGCATGCCCGCTGCCAATCAGTCGTAGATCGCCTTCTTCTTCCAGTCGGCGTCGGCTTCCACATCCTTGAGGCCCTGGGTCAGTTCGTTGACGTCATCTTCGGCCGGCTGGGTGGTGGCCAGGACCATGGCGTTGGCGCGCGCCAGGAGTTTTTCCAGGAACAGCAGCTGTTCGGTATAGACCGCCGGCTCCGGTTGCTTGCGCAGGTATTGCACGCCGCGCTCGAATGCCAGGCGTGCCTGCCCCGGCTGGTTCTGTTGCAAGGCATGCTGGCCGAGGTTGTTGAAGAACTCGATATGCAGCAGGACCAGGATGTGCCGCACTTCGCGGATCCAGTGCTTGGCTTCGGTGGGTTGCAGGAAACCATCCTGGGCCGCGCGGGTGATCTGGCCGTGCAGGGCTTCGAGCAGGAAACGCACGTCCTTGGCCTTGGCTTCGGTCTGGATCGGGCTGGGCGGATTGTTGACCGGAATCGATTCGCCCTGGTTGACCAGGCCGTTGAGTTCGGCGATGCGCGACTTGAGCACGGCGTCGGTCTTGCTCATGTTCAGCAAGCGTTGATGGACGTTGAGTTCCAGGCGGGTCAACAGCAACTTGAGCGCGGGGCTCATGTACTGGCCGGGAAAGGTCTCGGTGATTTCGCCGCAACGGCGCAGGCGATCATTGAGTTCAACCTTGAGGCGAGCCCTTTCCAGTTTTTTGTTCTCGGCCATGTGGTTGAGGAAGCCAATGGCGATCAAGAGAAAGATCCCGGCTGCAACCAGCAGGGCGATCATGAGTGGTGTCACCGTTAAGACCTCTTCAAGGTGGAATGCGAGCGAGTGTAGTGGCTTGGCGTTGTCGCTGATAGCGTTGAACGACGTGTAGCACGGTGCCAGAGCGCTTCTCTATAGATAGACGCACATTGCCACTATTTGCGCAGGTGGACTATAGCGTCTTGTCGAGTGCCAGAATATAGGCGCCAATCGTCGGACGCGGCGAAAGCCCCGAAAGGGCCGTAAAGCGGGGCGAAGTCATTGATTTAAATAAATTTATAGTTGGGGGTTGACGACCCTTCGATCCATCCATAGAATGCGCGCCACTTGCAGCGTAAAGCACACAGCGAAACGCGGCAGGGAGTGAATGTTGTAGTGTGTCCCCTTCGTCTAGTGGCCTAGGACACCGCCCTTTCACGGCGGTAACAGGGGTTCGAGTCCCCTAGGGGACGCCAATGCGGGAATAGCTCAGTTGGTAGAGCACGACCTTGCCAAGGTCGGGGTCGCGAGTTCGAGTCTCGTTTCCCGCTCCAATTTTAAACGGTCTTGCCCTCGGGCGGGGCTGAGTGAAACCAGGGTCAGGTCTTCGGATATGATGCTGGACACCGAAACACACACCATGTGTTCCGGGTAGCGTGTCCCCTTCGTCTAGTGGCCTAGGACACCGCCCTTTCACGGCGGTAACAGGGGTTCGAGTCCCCTAGGGGACGCCATTTGCGGGAATAGCTCAGTTGGTAGAGCACGACCTTGCCAAGGTCGGGGTCGCGAGTTCGAGTCTCGTTTCCCGCTCCAAATTCAATGAAAACGCCGCTCAGTGATGAGCGGCGTTTTTGTTTGTGCGTGATTTTGTCAACTGCCAGTTGATTTCATGGCGGATCGAGACGGTGGACCCGCCGCGACGGCGGGTCCTGAGCGCACTCAGAGCTTGGGCAACTGCCCGATCCGGCCCATCATTTCGGTAACGATCTGCAGGTCCAGCAGGAACTGCTCCACGGTCTTGAACTCGTTGTCGGTGTGGCCGGTGTACTTGACCTCGGGGCGAGCCAGGCCGAACTGTACGCCGTTGGGCAGTTCATGGACCGAGGTGGCCCCGGCGGAAGTGCCGAACTTGTGGGCCATGCCCAGGTTTTCGCTGGCCACGGCCAGCAGTGCCTTGACCCATTCACCCTCGGGATTGCGGTACATCGGTTCGGCGATCTTGTAGTCGAAGGCCACTGCCACATGGCTCTTCTTGCTCCAGGCGGCCAGTTTGTCGGCGATTTCACGCTTGAGCACTTCCGGGGTCTTGCCCTTCGGTACCCGCAGGTTGACCGCGAGCTTGAAGACCTTGTCATCCAGGCCGACATAGGTCAGCGAAGCGGTCAGCGGTCCCATGAAGTCGTCGGAGAAGTCCACGCCCAACTTTTTGCCCAGGTAGTCCAGGCCCCAGTTGTCGGCGGCATAGCGGGCGGCGTCGGTGATGTGGTTGTGCTTGAGCGCGATCTTGCCGTCGATGCCATGGATGAAGTCCAGCATCCTCGCCACCGGGTTGACTCCCGACTCGGGCTCGGAGGAGTGGGCGGACACGCCGGTGACCGTCAGCGCGACATCCTTGCCGACGACCTTGGCGCTCACTTCGAAGTTACCACCATGGCGCTTGGCATACTCCGCGCCGGCTTTCTGCAGGCTGGCGGCCAGCTCGGCAGGCTTGTCGGTCACCAGGGTGGCGACGGAAGTCGACGGGATCTGGTTGGTCGCCATACCGCCGGTCATCGCGGTGATTTCCGCGCCCTTGCCCTGGGCCTCACGCCGGGCAAAGCTGGCCATCACGGTGCCGTAGCCTTTCTCGGCAATCACCACCGGGTAGCCGCCGTCCAGCGCCAGGTTGTAGGTGGGCGTCGGGTTGTGTTCGAAGTAATAGGGGATGGCGTCACCGCTGGTTTCCTCGGTGGTGTCCACCAGCAACTTGAAATTGCGCGCCAGCGGCAGTTTTTCTTCCTTGATGATCTTCATGGCGTAGAGCGCGACGACGATACCGTTCTTGTCATCCTCGGTACCGCGGCCATACATGCGGTCGCCGATCAGGGTGACCTTGAACGGATCGAGTTTGGTGCCGTCCTTCAGTACCCAGTTTTCCGGGGTTACCGGCACCACGTCGGCATGGGCGTGAATACCGACGACTTCATCGCCGGTGCCTTCGAGGGAGATCTCGTAGACGCGGTTGTCGATGTTGCGAAAGTTCAGGTTGAAGGATTGGGCAAGGCCCTTGATCTTGTCGGCGATCTTGATGAACTCGGGGTTGTCGTGCTGGGCAACGCCGTCGACGTTGAAGGTCGGGATCTCCACCAGCTCGCGCAGGGTTTCCATGGCGACGCTGCCGTACTTCACCCGGGCGTAGATGCCGAGCAGACGGTAGATCTCGTTCTGCTGGTCGGCGGACAGGTTCTTGTTGTCGAGAAAGGCGCTGATGGCCGGGCCGAGGTTGTCGGCCTTGGCCAGGTCGCTCTTGCCCAGGCTTCCCAGGAACTGACGGAAATCCGTGACCGAGCTGTCACTGAAGGTCTTGAGGATGGCCGCGCTCTGTTGCGGGGTGATGTTGGCTTCTGCGTGGACGGTGAAGGCCGAAAGACTGGCCAGCATCAATGTGGTGGTGGCCAGGTGTTTGAGGGCGAAATTCATTGCGGGAGGCATTCCTTTGCAGACTGTTGGTGAGAAATATCTGATCAAGCAGACAGAAACATCCTTGGACTATAAAGAAAGCATCAACCGCCCGGCAAACAGAATCAGCACCACGCCCATGCTGCGCTCGAACCAGTGCCCCATCTTCAGGAACGCCTGGCGTACCCGTTCGCTGGAAAACAGCAGGCTGACCAGGATGAACCACAGCGCATTGATGCTGCACATCCACAGGCCATACAGCGCCTGGATCTTCAACGGCGTCGAGGCGCTGACCACCGTGGTGAAGATCGCCAGGAAGAACAGCGTGGCCTTGGGATTGGTGGCGTTGGTCAGGAAGCCGGTCGAGAAGGCCTTGAGCAAACCTTGCCGGGGCGCGTTGTCCGCTTGTTGCGCGGCGATGTCCGGCCGCGCAGCCTGCGGCTTGCTCCTGAGCAGGTTGATGCCCAGGTAAAGGATATAGCCGGCACCGATGACCTTGGCGACGTTCAGCAACCAGAGCGCGCTATTCATCAGCGCGCCGACGCCGAGCAGGGTGTACAGCACATGCACGGAAATACCCGCACCAATACCGACGGCCGTGAACAGGCCGACCATCCTGCCGAACCGCACGCTCTGGCGGATGGTGACGGCGAAGTCCGGGCCGGGAGCGACCACGGCGAGAAAGTGGATGGTCGCCAGGGCGATGAATTCGTGGAGGTACTGGGAATACATGAGCGGTTCCTGGGCAGAAGGGGGAGGTGATCAGGTTTGTCGGCGACCAGTATAAAAATGGCCGGGGCATGTGATAATCCGATCAAATCTCAATGGACCTGTGCGTCATGAGCATAAATCCTCCCCTTGCACTGCTCGGCGAAATGGCGATCTTCGTCAAGGTGGTCGAGACCGGCAGCTTTTCCGAGGCGGCCCGTCAGCTGGGCTCTTCACCGTCCGTCGTCAGTCGCTCGATTTCCCGTCTGGAAAAGGCCCTGGCGACCCGCCTGCTGCAGCGCACCACGCGCAAGTTGCGCCTGAGCGACAGCGGCGAGGAGACCTTCAAGCGTTGTCGCGACATGGTCAGCGCCGCCCGTTCGGTGATGGAGATCAGCGGCCAGTACACCCAGGAGGCCCAGGGGCTGGTGCGGGTGAGTGTGCCCAAAGCGGTGGGGCGCTTCGTCGTGCATCCGCACATGCCGGAATTCCTGCGACGTTATCCACAGGTGGATGTGCAGATGATTCTCGAAGATCGGCCGGTGGATCTGATCGAGGACAATGTCGACCTGATCCTGCGTATCACCGATCACCCGCCGGTCGGCCTGGTGGGGCGCCAGTTGATGCCCATCGAGCATTTGCTCTGCGCGACCCCGCAGTACCTCGCCGAGCATGGCACGCCGCAGCACCCCCATGACCTGCTGGAACACAGTTGCATCTATCTGGGGGATACGCCCAACGATGCCCGCTGGAAATTCCGCCGGGGCGGCAAGTCGGTCACGGTCGGGGTGCGCGGGCGTTATGCGGCCAATCACACCGGCGTGCGACTGGATGCGGTGCTGCAACATATCGGCATTGGCAGCCTGCCGTATTTCACCGCGCGGCATGCGCTGGAGCAGGGGCTGATCGTGCAGGTGCTGCCGGCGTGGACGTTCCTGGCTTCGTATCACGGCGGCCTGTGGCTGCTGTATACGCCAACGCCCTATCTGTCACCGAAGTTGCGGGTGTTCATCGACTATCTGGTGGCGTGCCTGGCGCGGGAGCCGACGTTGAAATCGACGCAGGGATCAATGTCGCCTTAGGCCTTGAGGGGCGGGGCCTGGACACTGCGGCGTGGAAGAACCGGTGGGAGGGGGCTTGCCCCCGAAGGGCGTTCCGAGGTCTTTCAGGTGATGCGCGTTATCGTTCTTCGCGGGCAAGCCCGCTCCCACAGGGGGCGGGTGATGCTCGGCATCAGTGCTTGCTGTCCTGGTTGGACAGGGCCAGCAGCTGCTTTTCCTGGTTCCAGTCGAACGGTTCGTCGTTCTGTTCGGCTTCGTAGCGACGTTCTTCCAGTGCCTGGTACAGCTCCAGCTCTTCGTCCGGCATGTAGTGCAGGCAATCGCCGCCAAAGAACCATAGCAGGTCGCGCGGGACCAGGTGGGCGATCTGTGGATAACGCTGGATGACCTGGCACAGCAGGTCCTGGCCCAGGTACTGGCTTTCGATGGGCTCGACCGGCAGTTGCGCCCGCAGTTCGTCGAAACGTTCCAGGAACAGCGCATGGCTTTCTTCGGGGACCTGTTCGGCTTCACCGACGGCAACCAGAATACTGCGCAGGTGGTCGAGCAGGACCAGGTGATCGGCAACGACGTTGGACATGACAAGGGGCCTCAAGAGTAAAACAGGCGCGAGAGTATAAGGCCCCGCGCCCGTGTTGTCCCGCTAGCGCACCTTGCCGGCGCTCTGGCTCAGTTCTTCCTTGCTGAAGTCATCCACATCGATGACCTTGCGTCGCGCGGCTTCGGCCTTGCGCAAGGCCTCGGCCTCGGCCGGTTGCAGCACCCCGGCTTCTAGGGCCGCGTCGATGGCCGATTCGCCGGCCGCCGGCCTGACCTGGCCGGCCTTGAGTCCGGCGTGCAGTTTCTTCTGCAACTCGTGGCTGGCGCCCAGCAGGTCATAGGCCTGCTGCAACGCGCCGACCGGATCGTCCGCCGATTGCGGGCGATAGCAGCCGGCAAGCACCGCTTCCAGGGCCGGATCGCCCTTGGCCCGGCCGAGTACCGCGGCGACCGCGGCATCGAGGGCATCCGACGGTCCGGTATGGCGACGGCCGAACGGGAACACGATGACCCGCAACAGGCAGCCGAACAGTCGGCTGGGGAAGTTGCGCAGCAGTTCGTCCAGCGCCCGCTCCGAGTGGCCGAGGCTTTCTTCCATGGCCCAGGTGAACAGCGGCTCGAGGTACTCCGGCGAATCCAGGTCGTGGTAGCGCTTGAGCGCCGCCGAGGCCAGGTACAGATGGCTGAGCACATCGCCCAGGCGGGCCGACAGGCGCTCGCGACGTTTCAGTTCGCCGCCGAGCAGCATCATGCTCAGGTCCGCGAGCAGGGCGAAGGCCGCCGCCTGGCGATTCAGCGCGCGGAAATAGCCCTGGCTGAGGCGGTTGCCCGGGGTCGACTCGAAGTGGCCGAGCCCGAGGTTCAGGACCAGGGTGCTGGCGGCATTGCTCACGGCAAAACCGATATGCCTGAGCAGCAGGCCGTCGAACTCCAGCAGCGCCTGGTCACGGTCCTCGCGTCCGGCCAGGGCCATTTCCTTGAGCACGAACGGATGGCAGCGGATGGCGCCCTGGCCGAAGATCATCAGGTTGCGCGAGAGGATGTTCGCGCCCTCCACGGTGATGAAGATCGGCGCGCCTTGCCAACTGCGGCCCAGGTAATTGTTCGGGCCCATGATGATGCCCTTGCCGCCGTGGACGTCCATGGCGTGGCTGATGCACTCGCGACCGCGCTCGGTCAGGTGGTACTTGAGGATCGCCGACAGCACCGAGGGTTTTTCCCCCAGGTCCACGGCGTTGGCGGTGAGCATCCGCGCGCTGTCCATCAGCCAGGCATTGCCGCCGATTCGCGCCAGGGCTTCCTGGATCCCCTCGAAGGCCGACAGCGGCACATTGAACTGTTCGCGAACCTGGGCGTACTGGCCGGTGACCAGGCTGGTGAACTTGGCCGCGCCGGTGCCGACCGCCGGCAGGGAGATCGAACGGCCCACCGACAGGCAGTTCATCAGCATCATCCAGCCTTTGCCGAGCATTTCCTGGCCGCCGATAAGGAATTCCAGGGGAATGAACACATCCTTGCCGGAGTTCGGGCCGTTCATGAAGGCGGCGCCCAGGGGCAGGTGGCGACGACCGATCTCGACACCGGGGGTATCGGTGGGAATCAACGCCAGGCTGATGCCCAGGTCCTCTTCCTCGCCCAGCAGGTGATCCGGGTCATGGGCCTTGAAGGCCAGGCCGAGCAAGGTCGCGACCGGGCCGAGGGTGATATAGCGTTTTTCCCAGTTCAGGCGCAGGCCGAGGACTTCCTGGCCTTGCCACTCACCCTTGCAGATCACCCCGGTGTCCGGCATCGAGCCGGCGTCGGAGCCGGCCAACGGACCGGTGAGGGCAAAACACGGGATATCGTCGCCACGGGCCAACCGCGGCAGGTAGTGATTGCGTTGTTCGTCGGTGCCGTAATGCAGCAGCAATTCCGCCGGCCCCAGGGAGTTGGGGACCATGACGGTGGAAGCGAGGTCGCCGCTGCGGGTCGCCAGCTTCATCGCCACCTGGGAATGGGCATAGGCGGAAAAGCCCTTGCCGCCAAACTCCTTGGGAATGATCAGGGCAAAGAAACCGTGCTGCTTGATGTGTTCCCAGGCGGCGGGCGGCAGGTCCATGGCCTGGCCGATCTGCCAGTCGCTGACCATGGCGCAGAGCTCTTCGGTCGGGCCATCGATAAAGGCCTGTTCTTCTTCGCTCAACTGCGCCTTGGGATAGGCCAGCAGTTTGTTCCAGTCTGGACGACCGCTGAACAGTTCGCCGTCCCACCAGACCGTGCCGGCGTCGATGGCGTCGCGCTCGGTCTCGGACATCGGTGGCAGGACTTTCTGGAACCAGGCGAACAGCGGGGCGGTGAAGAGCCGGCGCCGCAGGTCGGGCAGCAACAGCGGCAGCGCCACGGCGGCGAGGATGAGCCACAGGACCAGCTTCAGCCAGCCATGGCCGTGGACAAAAATACCCAGTGCGACGAGGTACACGGCCACCACGCCAAGCGCGGGAAGCGGGGCGATGCGCCGGTGCGCCAGGTAGGCGACGCCAAGCAGCAGAACCAGTATCCACAACAGCAACATATTCAATCCTCCGTGAAGACAGGGCAAAAACATCCCAGAGCTTAGTCGGCATCTGCTAGGCGGGGTGTCAGAGCTGTGTGTCTAAATCTGTGGGAAAAATCATTTGAATGGTGGTAATCCCTGAACGTCCAAAGCCTTCGAGTCGTTGCAGGAAACCCCCGGTTGGTCTGTGACTTGGCCGAATCGTCGTTATCGGCGCGCCAGGTCGAGGGCTAGACTCGAGGCTTCCCAGGGGAGACTGCGGCCATGCACGAGTATCTGAATCCAGGACGCTTCATCGATAGTGACCACCCGGCGGTGGTGGAGTTCGCCGAAAGTCGCCGGGGCGCCGGTCGCGATCCTCGGGAGCAGGCCATTCGCCTGTATTACGCGGTGCGCGACGAGATCCGCTACAACATCTACGCCTTCAGCCGCAATCCCGACACCCTGCGCGGCAGTCATGCCCTGGCGGTGGGGCAGAGCTACTGCGTGCCCAAGGCCACCTTGCTCGCCGCCAGCGCCCGGCATTGCGGGATACCGGCGCGGATCGGCCTGGCGGATGTGCGCAATCACTTGTCGACGCCACGGGTGCTGGAGTTGCTCAAGAGCGAGGTGTTCGCCATGCACGGCTACACCGAGTTCTATCTGGACGGACGCTGGGTCAAGGCCACGCCGGCCTTCGACCGCGGCCTGTGCGAAACCTTCGGGGTGATACCGCTGGAATTCGACGGCCTGAGCGACAGTGTGTTCCACCCCTACACCCAGGGTGGCCAACGGCATATGGAATACCTGCGTGACCACGGGCAGTTTGCCGATGTGCCCGAATCGCTGTTCTACGGGCACCTGGCCGAGTGTTATCCGCATCTGTTCGCCCCCGACGCGATTTCCCTGCGTGGCGACATGCGCAACGATTTGAGTCGTGGCTGATCGGGCGTAGACTGCCTCGGCATTTATCCAACGAGAGGCCGTCATGCTGAAGATCTGGGGTCGGAAAAATTCGTCGAATGTCAGAAAGGCGCTGTGGATTGCCGAAGAACTGGGCCTGTCCTACGAGGCCATCGATGCCGGTGGTGCCTTCGGGGTCGTTGGCACGCCGCAGTACCGCGAGAAAAATCCCAACGGCCTGGTCCCGATGATCGAGGACGGCGATTTTGTCCTGTGGGAGTCCAATACCATCGTGCGTTACCTGGCCGCCAGGCATGCCGCCGGTTCCGCCTGGTATGTCGATGACCTGCAGGCGCGGGCCAGCGCCGAGAAATGGATGGACTGGACCACCTCATCCTTTGCCACGCCGTTTCGCGGGGTGTTCTGGGGCGTGTTGCGTACCCCGGCCGAGCAACAGGACTGGACGGCCATCAATGCCTCGTTGAAAACCTGCAGTGAATTGCTGGCCACGGTCGATCAGGCGCTGGCCGGGCAACCGTACCTGTCCGGCGACGAGATCGGCATGGGTGATATTCCCCTCGGCAGCTTTATCTATGCCTGGTTCGAAATGCCCATCGAGCGCCCGTCGCTGCCCCATTTGAGTGCCTGGTACGATCGTCTGAAACAACGTCCGGCCTACCAGCGGGCAGTCATGACAGCGTTGACTTAATACCCACTATTAACGCGGGTTGCTGTACTTGTGCGGCGCTGCCAAGCACCATAGTGCTGGCGCGCCGCTATTGTTTTCGAGCAGGCTTGCCCTTATTTAGAACTTTCTTCCCTTCTTGGTGCATGAATCCGATATGAGTTCCGCTCTGTCCATCCGGCAGCTAACCAAAACCTACGGCAACGGTTTCCAGGCCCTGAGTGGTATCGATCTGGATGTCGCCGAAGGTGACTTTTTCGCCTTGCTCGGCCCCAACGGTGCCGGCAAATCCACGACCATCGGCATTCTCTCGACCCTGGTGAACAAGACCAGCGGCACGGTGAATATCTTTGGCAACGACCTGGACAAATCCCCGGCGGCGCTCAAGCGCAGCATCGGCGTGGTGCCCCAGGAGTTCAACTTCAACCAGTTCGAGAAAACCTTCGATATCGTCGTGACCCAGGCCGGCTACTACGGCATTCCGGCGAAGATCGCCAAGGAACGCGCCGAGCAGTACCTGACCCAGCTGGGCCTGTGGGACAAGCGCGATGTGCCGTCGCGTTCGTTGTCCGGCGGCATGAAGCGCCGGCTGATGATCGCCCGCGCCCTGGTTCACGAACCGCGCCTGCTGATCCTCGACGAACCGACGGCCGGGGTGGACATCGAGCTGCGTCGCTCGATGTGGACCTTCCTCACTGAGCTGAACGAGAAAGGCATCACCATCATCCTCACCACCCATTACCTGGAAGAGGCTGAGCAGCTGTGCCGTAACATCGGCATCATCGACCACGGCACCATTGTCGAAAACACCAGCATGCGCCAGTTGCTCAGCCAACTGCACGTCGAGACCTTCCTGCTCGACCTCAAGCATGCCCAGACGGTCGCTCCGGCGTTGATCGGCTACCCGAGCAAGCTGCTCGACAGTCACACCCTGGAAGTGCAGGTCGACAAGGCGGTGGGCATCACCGCGCTGTTCAGCCAATTGGCCACGCAGCAGATCGAAGTCCTCAGCCTGCGTAACAAAACCAATCGCCTCGAGGAGTTGTTCGTGTCCCTGGTGGAAAAAAACCTGTCGAAGGTGGCGGTATGAGTTCGGAGCTGCAACCCAACCTGGTCGCCCTCAACACCATCGTTTACCGCGAGGTGAAGCGTTTTACCCGGATCTGGCCGCAGACCCTGCTGCCCCCGGCGATCACCATGGTCCTGTACTTCGTGATCTTCGGGAACCTGATCGGCCGGCAGATCGGCGATATGGGCGGGTTCACCTATATGGAGTACATCGTGCCGGGGCTGATCATGATGTCGGTGATCACCAACTCCTACGGCAACGTGGTCTCGAGCTTCTTCGGCAGCAAGTTCCAGCGTTCGATCGAAGAGCTGATGGTCTCCCCGGTTTCACCCCATACGATCCTGATCGGCTACACCCTCGGCGGTGTGTTGCGCGGCCTCATGGTGGGGATCATCGTGACCCTGCTGTCGCTGTTCTTCACCCATCTGCAGGTCCATCACCTGGGCGTGACCGTGCTGGTGGTGGTGCTGACCGCGACGATCTTCTCGCTCCTGGGCTTCATCAACGCGGTCTTTGCACGCAACTTCGACGATATCTCGATTATCCCGACTTTCGTGCTGACGCCGTTGACCTACCTGGGCGGGGTGTTCTACTCGATCACCCTGCTGCCACCGTTCTGGCAGAGCGTTTCGCTGGCCAACCCGGTGCTGCATATGGTCAACGCCTTCCGCTACGGCATCCTCGGCGTATCGGATATCCGCATCAGCGTGGCGATCACCTTCATGCTGGTGGCCACGGTGGTGTTGTATGTCGGTTGTGCGCGGTTGCTGGTCAGCGGCCGCGGCATGCGCCAGTAGCACTGGCCTGATGATCGTTCCCACGCTCTGCGTGGGAACGCCGCGCAGGACGCTCCGCGTCCTCTGTTGTGACGCAGAACGTGCGTTATCCCTTGCGGCGTTGTTCCCGACGCCTCTTCCACTGCCGCGCCACCCACCACCGCCAGTAACCCATGGTTACGCAGTAGCCCAATGCGGCCAGCAACAGCCCGAGAATCACCGATCCGAGCAAGAAGGGTTGCCACAGCGTCGCCAGCTGGCCGCTGATCCAGTCCCAGGTCAGTTCGTCCGGCAGGCTGCGCGGGGGCACCGCCATGACCCAGGCGCCGATCTGGTAGGTGCAGTAGAAGATCGGCGGCATGGTCAGCGGATTGGTCAGCCACACCAGGCTGACGGCAATCGGCAGGTTGCCGCGCACCCAGATCGCCAGGCACGCCGCCAGCAACATCTGCAACGGGATCGGCATCAACGCGGCGAACAGACCGACCGCCATGGCCCGGGCCACCGAATGCCGATTGAGGTGCCAGAGGTTCGGATCGTGAAGCAGTTTGCCGAAGAATCGTAAGTGCTTGTGTTCCCGGATGCTGTCCGGGTCGGGCATGTAGCGTTTGAATAAGCGACGCGGCATAAGGCTTCTCGGTCGGTTCAAGCGGGCAGTATGCCCGGATTCTACGTACGGCCAATTCAGACTTTGTGACAATTAATAAAGCACCTGCCGGGCAGGCGGGCTATTCCGAGAACTGGGGACCGGTTCAAGGAGTGGGGAATGCGCACAGGGATGCTGGCGCTGGCGGCTGGATTGCTGGCCTTGCGGTTTTTGCCGCAGTTGCCGCCTGTCGGAATGCTGGCGGTGCTGTCGCTGGTCGGCCTGATGCTGTTGCCGTTTCGCAGCTATCCCGTTGCCTTGTTCCTGTTCGGTTTCAGTTGGGCCTGCCTGCAGGCGCACTGGGCCCTGGCTGATCGCCTGGCGCTGGCCCTCGACGGCCAGACGCTGTGGCTCGAAGGGCGAGTGGTCGGCTTGCCGCAACCGGGCGATGCCGTGCAGCGCTTTGAGCTGGCGGACGCGACGGCGCGGCGAGGCGTGCTGCCGCGGCGGATCCGCCTGGCCTGGTATGGCGGGCCACCGGTCGGCAGTGGCGAACGCTGGCGGCTGGCGGTCAAGCTCAAGTCGCCGCGGGGGCTGCTCAATCCCCATGGTTTCGATCGTGAGGCCTGGCTGCTGGCGCAACGGATCGGCGCCACGGGGACGGTCAAGGACGGGCAATTGCTGGCGCCCTCCACGGGTTCCTGGCGCGATGCGATTCGCCAGCGGATGCTGCAGGTCGAGGCCCGGGGCCAGGCGGCGACCCTGGTGGCATTGGTCCTGGGGGATGGCTCGGGACTGTCGGCCGAGACCTGGCGCATCCTGCAGGACACCGGGACCGTCCATCTGCTGGTGATTTCCGGACAGCATATCGGGCTCTTCGCCGCCCTGGTCTATGGGTTGATTGCCGGGCTGGCGCGTTATGGCCTGTGGCCGCAGCGCCGGCCCTGGCTGCCATGGGCCTGTGGCCTGGCCTTCGTGGCCGCGTTGGGCTACGGCCTGCTGGCGGGGTTCGGCGTTCCGGTGCAGCGGGCCTGCGCGATGATCGGCCTGGTGCTGCTGTGGCGCCTGCGTTTTCGCCACCTGGGGGCTACCTGGCCGCTGCTGCTGGCGCTGAACCTGGTCCTGCTGTTCGAGCCGCTGGCGAGCCTGCGACCGGGGTTCTGGCTGTCCTTTGCCGCCGTGGCGGTGCTGGTCTTCACCTTCAGCCGGCGTCTCGGTGCCTGGGGGATCTGGCAGACCTGGACCCGCGCGCAATGGACCATCGCCCTCGGGCTGGTGCCGTTCCTGCTGGTCTTGGGCCTGCCCGTCAGCCTCAGTGGACCATGGGTCAACCTGATCGCGGTGCCTTGGATCAGCCTCATGGTGTTGCCGCTGGCCTTGCTCGGCACCTTGCTGCTGCCACTGCCCTGGGTGGGTGAAGCATTGCTGTGGCTGGCCGGCGGCTTGCTGGAACTGCTGTTCCTCGGGCTTGCCCAGGTGGCGCTGCGGATTCCGGCCTGGTTGCCGGAGGCCATCCCGCCGTGGGCCTGGTTGCTGGGCAGCCTGGGCATCCTGCTGCTGTTGCTGCCCGCGGGGGTGCCGCTGCGGCCCCTGGGCTGGCCACTGGCGGCACTGATGGTGCTGGCACCGCCCTCCCGGATGCCAGAAGGCCAGGCCGAGGTCTGGCAACTGGATGTCGGACAGGGACTGGCGATCCTGGTGCGTACCCGGCACCACAACCTGCTGTATGACGCGGGGCCACGCTTTGGCGATTTCGACCTGGGCCAGCGCGTGGTGCTGCCGTCCTTGCGCAAGCTGGGCGTGCGGGCGCTCGACCTGATGCTGATCAGCCACGCCGATGCCGACCATGCCGGCGGGGCCCTGGCGGTGCGCAACGGCTTGCCGGTGGGCCGGGTGCTCAGCGGTGACGCCGCGGGCCTGCCGGCGCAGTTGTTCGCCGAGTCCTGTGTCAGCGGCGAACGCTGGGAATGGGACGGCGTGAGCTTTGCCCTGTGGCAATGGCCGGATGCCACGGACAGCAACCAGCGTTCCTGTGTCCTGCAGATCGAGGCGAGTGGCGAGCGGTTGCTGCTCACCGGCGATATCGATATCCAGGCCGAACAGGCGTTCCTGCAGAGTCCGCTGGCCGTCGCCGGCGACTGGCTGCAGGCGCCCCATCACGGCAGTCGCAGTTCGTCCTCGATGGCTTTCCTTCAGCGGTTGGCGCCCCGGGCCGTGCTGATTTCGCGGGGGCATGGCAATGCCTTCGGCCATCCGCACCCGCAGGTCATGGCGCGCTACCAGGCCCTGGGCATGCAGGTCCATGACAGCGCGGAGCAGGGCGCCGTGCGCCTGCAACTGGGAGCCTTCGGCGCCGCCCGGTCGCAGCGTGAGCAGAGGCGCTTCTGGCGCTGGGCTGCGGAGGATTGAGCCGGCACAGAATGGCGACCCGGAGCGGAGACTGTAGGAGCGGGCTTGCCCGCGAAGGGGCCCTGGAAGCAGGTGACGCTGTTGAAGACCGCTTCGCAGGCAAGCCAGCTCCCGCGGGAGGGCGGGGCACAGTGGAGCCTTGGGGGGCTTCAAGATTTAAATAACCGGGGGTTATTAAAGCGCAGCAGCATGCGACATCACGTTCTTCGGCCAGACCGACCCCTATGTTAGAGTGGCGCACTTTTTCGAGGGGACTGTCACTGTGTGGGAATTGGTCAAATCCGGCGGCTGGATGATGTTGCCGATCATTCTGAGTTCCATCGCGGCTTTGGGCATCATTGCCGAACGGCTGTGGACCTTGCGCGCCAGTCGCGTGACCCCGGAGCATCTGCTCGGGCAGGTCTGGGTCTGGATCAAGGACAAGCAGCTGGACAAGGAAAAACTCAAGCAACTGCGGGCCGACTCCCCCCTGGGCGAGATTCTCGCGGCGGGCCTGGCGAACTCCAAGCACGGTCGCGAGATCATGAAGGAGTGCATCGAAGAAGCCGCCGCCCGGGTGATTCATGAGCTGGAGCGCTATATCAATGCCCTCGGCACCATTGCCGCCATGTCACCGTTGCTCGGCCTGCTGGGCACGGTGCTGGGCATGATCGATATTTTCAGTTCGTTCATGGGTTCGGGCATGACCACCAACGCGGCGGTCCTCGCCGGTGGTATCTCCAAGGCCCTGATCACCACGGCTTCCGGCCTGATCGTGGGGATTCCGGCGGTGTTCTTCCACCGCTTCCTGCAACGCCGGATCGACGAGCTGGTGGTCGGCATGGAGCAGCAGGCGATCAAGCTGGTCGAGGTGGTACAGGGCGACCGTGATGTGGAAATGCCCGAGGGCAGAGCGTGAAATTCCGCCGCAAGCCCCGGGAAACCATCGATATCAACCTCGCGTCGCTGATCGACGTGGTCTTCGTCCTGCTCCTGTTTTTCGTGGTCACCACCACCTTCACCCGCGAAACCCAGCTGCGCGTGGACCTGCCGCAGGCGGTCAGCGGCTCGCCCGCCGAAGACCAGTTGGTCAAGCAACTGGATATCGCCATCAGCGCCGACGGGGTGTTCTCGGTGAACAACCAGTTGTTGCCGAAAAATGACCTGGCGAGCCTGATGGAGGCCCTGCAGAAAGAGTCCGGCGGCGATACCAACCTGCCGCTTTCCATCAGCGCCGATGGCAAGACCCAGCATCAGGCCGTGATCACCGCCATGGACGCCGCCGGCAAGCTCGGCTTCAGCCATTTGCGCATGACCACCGTCGAGGCGGCGCCGGCTCCCTGATGGCACTTTCCGATCGTCTGTTGCGCGCCTGGTACAGCGGCCATCCGGCCCTGGTTCTGCTGCGTCCGCTGGAGTGGCTGTATCGCCGGGTGGTCGACGGCAAGCGGGCGCGCTTTGTCGCGGGCTCGGGGACTATCTACCAGCCTCCTGTTCCGTTGATCGTGGTCGGCAATATCACCGTCGGCGGCACCGGCAAGACGCCGATGATTCTCTGGCTGGTCGAGCATTGCCGGCGCCGTGGCCTGCGCGTCGGCGTGGTCAGCCGGGGTTATGGCGCCAGGCCGCCGAGCCTGCCGTGGCGGGTGCGCGCCGACCAGGACGCAGCGGTGGCCGGCGATGAGCCCTTGCTGATCGTCCGGCGCAACGATGTGCCGCTGATGATCGACCCGGATCGCAGCCGTGCGGTGCAGGCCCTGCTGGCCAGCGAAACCCTCGATCTGATCCTTTCCGATGACGGCTTGCAGCATTACCGCCTGGCCCGCGACCTGGAACTGGTGCTGATCGATGCCGCCCGTGGCCTGGGCAATGGCCGGTGCCTGCCTGCCGGACCGTTGCGCGAACCTCTCGAACGCCTGCAAAGTGTCGATGCGCTGCTGTACAACGGGGCCACCGAGGATGGTGACAAAGGCTTCGCCTTCCACCTGCGACCGACCGCCCTGGTCAATCTGCTGAGCGGCGAACGCCGGCCGCTCGACCATTTTCCGCCCGGACAGGCGTTGCACGCGGTGGCCGGGATCGGCAACCCGCAACGTTTCTTCGGCACCCTCGAAACGCTACACTGGCAGCCAGTGCCCCACGCTTTTGCCGACCATGCCGAATACAGCGCGGCAGCCTTGAGTTTCACGCCGTCGCTACCACTGGTCATGACCGAAAAGGATGCGGTGAAGTGCCAGGCGTTCGCGGCACCCGACTGGTGGTACCTGGCGGTCGATGCGCTGCCTTCCGAGGCTTTCGCGGCCTGGTTCGACACGCAACTGCTGCGCCTGTTGCCCGATCGTCTTTTGCCCTAAACCCGTTTTTATCCAGGGAATCCCTCATGGACACCAAACTGCTCGATATCCTCGCCTGCCCGATCTGCAAGGGGCCGCTCAAGCTCAGCGCCGACAAGACCGAGCTGATCAGCAAGGGCGCCGGCCTGGCATTCCCGATTCGCGACGGCATCCCGGTGATGCTCGAAAGCGAGGCCCGCACCCTGAGCACCGATGAGCGCCTGGACAAATGAGCACCCCGTTCATCGTCGTGATTCCGGCGCGTTTTTCCTCCACGCGCCTGCCGGCCAAGCCGCTGCAATTGATCGCCGGCAAGCCGATGATCCAGCACACCTGGGAGCAGGCCTGTAAAAGCAGCGCCCAGCGGGTGGTGGTGGCGACGGATGACGCGCGGATCGTCGAGGCCTGCAAGGCCTTCGGCGCCGAAGTGCTGTTGACCCGCGAAGATCATGAGTCCGGGACCGATCGCCTGGCCGAAGTCGCCAGCCTGCTGGGGCTGGCGGCGGATGCCATCGTGGTGAATGTCCAGGGCGACGAGCCGCTGATCCCGCCCGTGGTGATCGATCAGGTCGCGGCCAACCTGGCGGCGCACACCGAGGCGCGCATGGCCACCCTGGCCGAGCCGATCGAAGACGTTGAGACCCTGTTCAATCCGAACGTGGTCAAGGTGGTCAGCGACATCAACGGCCTGGCCCTGACCTTCAGCCGCGCCACCTTGCCCTGGGCCCGGGATGAATTCGCCAGGAGCCGCGAGACGATGCCCGAAGGTGTGCCGTTCCGTCGGCATATCGGCATCTATGCCTACCGCGCCGGCTTCCTGCATGACTTTGTCGGCTGGGGCCCGTGCTGGCTGGAAACCACCGAGCGCCTGGAACAGCTGCGTGCCTTGTGGCACGGCGTGCGGATCCATGTGGCCGATGCCCTGGAGGCACCGCCTACCGGTGTCGACACGGAGCAGGATCTCGATCGCGTTCGTCGCTTGCTGGAGGCCTGATGCGGGTTCTGTTTGTCTGCCTGGGCAACATCTGTCGTTCGCCCACGGCCGAAGGTGTATTGCGCCACAAGTTGCGCGAGGCCGGCCTGGCCGAGCATATCGAAGTCGATTCCGCCGGGACCGGCCAATGGCATGTCGGCAAGGCGCCTGACAGCCGCAGCCAGCGCGCGGCACGGATGCGCGGTTATGACCTGTCGGCGCAGCGCGCGCGGCAGGTCAGCGCGGCGGATTTCAACCGCTTCGACCTGATCCTGGCCATGGACCAGAGTAACCTGCGCAACCTCAAGCTGCTGCAACCGGCCCAGGGCAAGGCCGAGCTGGACCTGTTCCTGCGTCGTTATGACGGTGCGGTGGAGGAAGTGCCGGATCCGTACTATGACGAAGAACACGGGTTCGAGCAGGTGCTGGACCTGATCGAACAGGCCAGCGACCGCCTGGTCGTCGAACTCAAGGGGTGTCTATGAGCCTGCAACTGCAAGCCGGGGTCTCCCTCAAGCCGTATAACAGCTTTGGTGTCGATGTCCGCGCGCAGTGGTTCGCCGAGGCCCACAGCGACGATGACGTACGCGAGGCCCTGGCTTATGCGGCGCAACAGCAACTGCCGCTGCTGGTGATCGGCGGTGGCAGCAACCTGCTGTTGACGGCGGATGTTCCGGCGCTGGTGCTACGCATGGGCAGCCGTGGCATCCGCCTGCTGAGCGATGACGGCGAACGGGTGGTCATTGAAGCGGAGGCGGGTGAACCCTGGCATCCGTTCGTGCTGTCGACCCTGGCCCAGGGCTGGTCCGGCCTGGAAAACCTCAGCCTGATTCCCGGCACCGTCGGCGCGGCACCGATGCAGAACATCGGCGCCTACGGGGTCGAGATCAAGGACGTGTTCGCCGGCCTGACCGCCCTGGACCGGCAGACCGGCGAGTTGCGCGAGTTCTCCCTGGAAGAATGCCAGTTCGGTTATCGCGACAGCCTGTTCAAGCATGCCGCCGGACGCTGGTTGATCCTGCGTGTGCGCTTCGCCCTGAGCCGGGTCGAGCACCTGCACCTGGGCTATGGCCCGGTGGCCGAGCGCCTGAGCGAGCAGGGCATCAGCCAGCCGAACGCCAGTGATGTCAGCCGGGCCATCTGCAGTATCCGCAGCGAAAAACTGCCCGACCCGGCGGTCCTCGGCAATGCCGGGAGTTTCTTCAAGAACCCGCTGGTATCGGCGGTCCACGCCGCCGAACTGAAGCAGGCGCATCCCGGGCTGGTGGGTTATCCACAGGCTGACGGGCGGGTGAAGCTGGCGGCGGGCTGGTTGATCGAGGCTGCCGGCTGGAAAGGTTTCCGTGAGGGCGATGCCGGTGTGCACCGCTTGCAGTCGCTGGTACTGGTCAATTACGGCAGCGCCAGTGGCGGGCAGTTGCTCGCCCTGGCCCGCAGGATCCAGGCCGATATCGCCGAGCGCTTTGCCGTCGAGCTGGAAATGGAACCGAACCTGTACTGAAGCTATGCTGAAGGCTGCCATGCCAAGCCCTATGTAGTCAGACTACATAGGGCTTTTTTGTGAAAACGGCTTTCCCTTGGCCGGTTAACGCTGTAAATAATGCTTTCAAGAACGGCCGATGAAGTACTCACTTCATGAAAGAGCCGATTAGCCTGAGTCGATCTGCTGCCGTCCGTGCGGCGCCTGCGCAGATGGCTCGACCCCCATGACCTGAATAATGCGGGCGTGCCCATGATTACCCTGAAACTCAATGGTCAAGACCATCCCCTGGACGCTACCGAGGACATGCCGCTGCTGTGGGCGATCCGTGACGTGGCGGGTTATACCGGGACCAAGTTCGGCTGCGGCATGGGCCTGTGCGGTGCCTGCACCGTGCACATCGACGGCCTGCCGGCGCGTTCCTGCATCACTCCGCTCGGTGCGGTGGCGGGCAAGAGCGTGAACACCATCGATGGCTTGCACCGCGACCCGGTCGGCCAGGCGGTGCAGCAGGCCTGGCTGGACGGCGGGGTGGCGCAGTGCGGCTTCTGCCAGGGCGGGCAGATCATGTCCGCCACGGCACTGCTCAAGGTCAACCCCCAGCCCAGCGACGAGCAGATCGAAGAAGCGATGGTCGGCAATATCTGCCGCTGCGGTACCTACAACCGCATCAAGACGGCAATCCACAATGCCGCCGCGCACCTGCAGGAGGCCAAGGCATGAGCCAGTCCCTGAACGATTTCGCCCTGAGCAACCTCAGCCGGCGCGGCTTTCTCAAGGGGGTCGGGGTCACCGGTGCCCTGGTGCTGGCAGCGACCTGGGGCTTGCCCGAGGCCTTTGCCGAGGGTGAGAAGAAGTACGGCGCCGATGGCATGCCCAATGGCTGGATCGACGATCCCAAGGTCTATGTCAGCATCGACGCCGATGGCAGCGTGACAGTGACCTGCAACCGTTCCGAGATGGGCCAGGGCGTGCGGACCAGCCTGAGCATGGTGGTGGCCGATGAACTGGAGGCCGACTGGGCGCTGGTGAAGGTCCGCCAGGCACCGGCGGACGAAGTGCGTTTCGGCAACCAGGATACCGATGGCTCGCGCAGCATGCGCCATTGGTACGAGCCGATGCGACGTTGCGGCGCGGCGGCGCGGACCATGCTCGAACAGGCGGCGGCGCAGCAGTGGAAAGTCCCGGTGGGCGAGTGCCAGGCCCGCTTGCACAAGGTTATCCACAGCCCGAGCGGGCGCGAACTCGGCTACGGTGCCCTGGCGGCAGCCGCCGGCGCGTTGGCGGTGCCGGCCCGGGACAGCCTGAGACTCAAGCAGCCGGCGGAATTTCGCTACATTGGCAAGGAGTCGACGCGGGCCATCGATGGGGCGGATATCGTCAATGGCCGGGCCCTGTACGGTGCCGACATTCATTTCGACGGCATGCTCTATGCCACCGTGGCGCGGCCGCCGGTGTATGGCGGCAAGCTCAAGTCCTTCGATTCGGCGGCCGCGCTCAAGGTCCCGGGTGTGCTCAAGGTGCTGGAGATCGAAGCGCGTCCGCTGCCTTCGGAATTCCAGCCGCTGGGCGGCGTGGCGGTGATCGCCAGCAATACCTGGGCGGCGATCAAGGGGCGCGAGGCGTTGAATATCGTCTGGGACAATGGCGATAACGTCAGCTACGACTCCATCGCCTATCGCCAGGAACTGGAGGACTCGTCACGCAAGCCGGGCAAGGTGGTGCGCAACACCGGCAATGTCGACGAAGCGCTGAAACGTGCCGCCAGTCATTTCGAGGCCGACTACTACCTGCCCCACCTGTCGCAATCACCCATGGAGCCGATGGTCGCCATCGCCCGTTTCAACGATGGCCAGTGCGAAGCCTGGGCACCGACCCAGGCGCCGCAGGTCACCCGTGAGCGGATTGCCGAGCGGCTGGGCATCGGCTTCGACAAGGTCACCGTCAATGTCACCCTGCTCGGCGGCGGGTTCGGCCGCAAGTCCAAGCCGGACTACGTCATCGAGGCGGCGATCCTGGCCAAGGCGATGCCGGGCCAGGCGGTGCGGGTGCAATGGACCCGCGAAGACGACATCCACTATTCCTATTTCCATACCGTCTCGGCGGAGTATCTGCGCGCCAGCCTGAACAAGGACGGTACGCCTTCCGGCTGGCTGCACCGCACGGTGGCGCCGAGCATCACCGCGTTGTTCGCGCCCAACATGAACAACGAAGCGGCATTCGAGCTGGGCATGGGTTTCACCAACATGGCCTACGACATTCCCAATGTGCGCCTGGAAAACCCCGAGGCGAAGGTGCATACCCGCGTCGGCTGGTACCGTTCGGTGTCGAACATTCCCCATGGTTTCGCCATCCAGAGTTTTGTCGACGAACTCGCCCACAAGGCCGGGCAGGATCCGTTGGCCTATCAGCTCAAGTTGCTGGGGCCGGATCGCAAGATCGATCCGCATACCCTGAGCGACCAGTGGAACTACGGCGAATCCCCCGAGCGTTACCCGATCGACACCGCCCGCCTGCGCGGCGTGCTGGAAACCGCGGCCAAGGCGGCGGGGTGGGGACGCAAGCTGCCCAAGGGGCGCGGGCTGGGCCTGGCGGTGCACTACAGCTTTGTCACCTATGTGGCGGCGGCCATCGAGGTCGAGGTCAAGGACGATGGCACGCTGATCGTGCACAAGGCCGATATCGCCGTGGATTGCGGGCCGCAGATCAACCCCGAGCGGATCCGCTCGCAGTTCGAGGGCGCCTGTGTGATGGGCCTGGGCAATGCGGTACTGGGGGAAATCAGCTTCAAGGAAGGCAAGGTCCAGCAGGACAACTTCCATATGTATGAAGTGGCGCGCATGTCCCTGGCACCGAAAGAGGTGGCGGTACACCTGGTCACTCCGCCGGGAGAGGTGCCGCTCGGTGGTGTCGGCGAGCCGGGCGTGCCGCCGATCGCGCCGGCGCTGTGCAATGCGATCTTCGCCGCCACCGGCCAGCGGATCCGCAGCCTGCCCGTGCGTTACCAGCTGCAAGGCTGGAACAAGGCGAAGGCCTGATGGACAGCGTCGATCTGAATGTCCTGCGCAGCGTCCTGCAATGGCGCCGCGCCGGCCAGCGGGTGGTCTTGTACAGCGTGGTCCAGACCTGGGGCAGTGCGCCCCGGCAGCCGGGGGCGATGCTGGCCCTGCGCGGCGATGGCGTGGTGATCGGCTCGGTCTCGGGTGGCTGCATTGAAGACGACCTGATTGCCCGGCTGCACGATGGCCGCCTGGCCGCGGACGGGCCGCCGGTGCAACTGGTGACCTACGGGCTGACCCGTGAGGAGGCGGCGCGTTTCGGCCTGCCGTGCGGTGGAACCCTGCGCCTGACCGAGGAGCGGATCGACGATCCCGACTGGGTCGCGCAACTGCTGCGGCGTTGCGAGGCTCACGAAATCGTTGCCCGGGAACTGGACCTGAGCAGCGGCGCGGTGACCCTGCACGAGGCGAGCAGGCACGACGCCCTGGTTTTCGACGAGCAGACCCTGCGGGCCATCTACGGCCCCGGTGGCGCCTGTTGTTGATCGGCGCCGGCCAGTTGTCGCGGTACGTGGCGGAAATGGCCCGGATGCTGGATTTCGAAGTACTGATCTGCGATCCGCGGGAGGAGTTCGTCCACGGCTGGGAGGAGCACCATGGGCGCTTTGTGCCGGGCATGCCGGATGAGGCCGTGCTGAATATCCAGACCGACGAACGCACCGCCATCGTTGCCCTGACGCACGACCCGCGGCTGGACGACATGGCATTGCTCACGGCCTTGAACTCCAGGGCCTTCTACATTGGTGCCCTGGGCTCGCGGGTCAACAGCCGCAAACGCCGGGACAATCTCGCGGCGCTGGGCTTGAGCGAGGAATCCATCGCCCGCCTGCATGGGCCGATCGGCTTGCATATCGGCAGTCACACGCCTTCGGAGATCGCCTTGTCGTTGCTGGCGGAGATCGTCGCGATCAAGAACGGCGTGGAATTGCGGCAGAAAAAACCGGAGCTTGCGGTCAGTGAGTGACCGGGCGGCGGCGATTATCCTGGCGGCGGGGCAGGGCAGCCGTTTTCGGCAGGTCGCCGGGGCGGACCAGGACAAGTTGTTGGCGCCTTGTCGTGGGCGTGACGGGATAGTGCGGCCGGTGCTGGAACAGGTGCTGGGCAGCCTGCCTGGCGGTCTTGGCGAGCGGATCGTGGTCACCACGTCTGATCGTGCCGAAGTGATTCGCCTGGCGCGCGCCCATGGCTGTCGGGCGGTGTTGCTGGATTCCTCCGGGATGGGCGAGAGCATCGCCGCAGGAGTCGCCGCCACCTCCGGTGCCGGCGGTTGGCTGGTGGTGCTCGGCGATATGCCGTTTATCCTGCCGCAGACGTTCGCGCGGGTACTGGATGGCATGGCCAGCGACCTGATCCGGGTGCCGACGCTGTCCGGTCGATATGGCCATCCGGTGGGCTTCGGGAGCGGTTTCGGGGCTGCGTTGCGGGGATTGTCCGGGGATCGTGGGGCCAAGTCCCTGTTCGCGACGGCCAGGGTTCAATCAGTAGCGGTCGAGGACCCCGGGATCACCTGGGATATCGATCTGCCCTCGGCCCTGGTATTTCCCCTTTCCAACACGGACACCTGATCGTTTCCACGTCCTCGGCGCATCACGTTCCCGGCGCATAAAAAAAGCCCCGCCTGCATCGCTGCAGGCGGGGCTTTTCAATTACCGCCGGAGTCAGGCGAGGGGTTTAGGCTCGTGGGCTTCTTCCAGGGCTTTTGGCGTGTGCTCGATCACTTCTTCGACGGATTGCAGGTTCTCGTCGATGGTCGGCGCAGCCGGTTCGCTTTCAGCGTGTACAGCAGGCGCCGGAGCGGCCTCCTGGACAACCTCGGCAACCGGTTCGGCAGTCACCTGCGCTTCCACGGCAGGAGCCGCGGCTGCGGCAGCCAGTTCGGCAGCCTTGCGGGCTTCTTCTTCACGCTTGCGGCGACGCACTTCACGCGGGTCGTTCGGCGCGCGGCCATTGCTGGACACGACCACTGCCGGTGCTTCTTCCACCACTGGCGCGGCGACTTCGGCAACCACAGGCGCTTCGACCGGAGCCGGTTGAGCCACTACAGGCTCGGCGGCAACCGGTTCGGCAACCACAGGTTCGGCGACTGGCGCCGGAGCGGCTTCGACGACGGCTGGTTCAGCGGACCATTCGAAGGTCGCCTGGACCTCCTGGGCGGGCTCCGGAGCTTTCTCGACCGCGGCTTCAACGACTGCTGCTTCAATGATCGGTGCGGCGACCACAGGTGCTTCTTCAACCGCTGTTTCAGCAACCGGGGTTTCGACTGCTGGCTCAGGTGCCACGAACACTGGCAGTTCGGCAGCTACGGCGGGCTCAGCCGGCGCTTCGACCACCGGGGCGGCCTCGACAACCGGAGCCACTTCCACTTCCGGGGCAGCAACCGCTTCTACCGGAGTCGTCGCTTCCACCACAGGCGCTTCGACGGCCGGGGCTTCTTCGACGGCGGCGGTAGCGCGTTCAGCCTGCTGGTGCGCTTCGGCTTCAGCCGGGGCGCTGATCACGCTGCTGGCGACAGCAGCGGTCACGGCCAGGCCGGCAGCCAGTTCGTCAGTGCTGGCTTCGCCCTGATTGCCTTCGCCGCCTTCTTCGGAGCCTTCGATCACATTGCCGTTGGCATCACGCTGACGCTCGCGACGGTTGCTGCGACGACGCTGGCCGCGGGAGCGACGGCGTGGACGATCACCACCTTCGGCGTTGTCCTGGCCATCGTCCTGCAGTTGCTCTTCGCCCTGCAGCACTTCCTCTTCTTCACCGACCGCGGCGGCCTGTTCGGCGCGTGGCTGGCGTTCTTCACGCGGTGCACGTGGCTGGCGCTCTTCTCGTGGGGCACGGGCCGGACGCTCTTCAGCGACAACCGCGGCAGCGGCACCGGCGACAGCGCCGACTGCCGGAGTGGCATCCAGCGGTTCGCGCAGTTCACGCACGCGTTCTTCACGCTCGCCACGTGGCTTGCGATCTTCACGTGGGGCACGCGGTGCACGTTCTTCGCGTGGAGCGCGCGGTGCGCGTTCCTCACGGGCTACGGCCGGGGTTTCTTCACGGGCTTCGCGTGGTGCACGTTCCTCGCGGGCTTCACGTGGGACACGCTCTTCGCGTGGTGCGCGTTCCTCGCGTGGTTCACGCGGTGCACGTTCTTCACGTGGCGCACGCTCTTCGCGCGGCTTGCGTTCTTCATCGCGGCGACCATTACGGTTGCGGCTCTGCTGACGACCGTTGCGGCGCTCTTCGTTGCGGGCTGGGCGCTCGGCGGCCGGTTTCTCGACCACGACCGGTGCGACCGGCTCTTCCTTGGTGGCGAACAGGCTGACCAGGGACTTCACCAGGCCCTTGAACAGGCTTGGCTCGGCAACCGGAGCCGGGGCGGCAGCCACCGGGGCGACCACTTCGGTCGGCACCGGCGCGTTGGCGCGGGCCGGGGCGGTCTTGACCGCGGCTTCCTGGCGAACCAGGGTGCGGGTCGCGGCGGCCGGCTGGACTTCCTCGACTTCGGCAGCGGCAGCGGCGATTTCGTAGCTGGACTGGTTGGTGTGGGCCTCCGGGCTGTCGTCGCGCAGACGTTGCACTTCGAAGTGCGGCGTCTCGAGGTGATCGTTCGGCAGGATCACGATACGGGCACGGGTGCGCAGTTCGATCTTGGTGATCGAGTTGCGTTTTTCGTTGAGCAGGAACGCGGCAACCGGGATCGGCACCTGGGCGCGGACTTCGGCGGTGCGGTCCTTCAGGGCTTCTTCTTCGATCAGGCGCAGGATCGCCAGGGACAGCGACTCGACGTCACGGATGATGCCGGTGCCGTTGCAGCGTGGGCAGACGATGCCGCTGCTTTCGCCCAGGGACGGACGCAGGCGCTGACGGGACATTTCCAGCAGGCCGAAGCGCGAGATGCGACCGACTTGCACGCGGGCACGGTCGGCTTCCAGGCATTCGCGGACTTTTTCTTCCACGGCGCGCTGGTTCTTGGCCGGGGTCATGTCGATGAAGTCGATCACGATCAGGCCGCCGATGTCGCGCAGGCGCAGCTGGCGGGCGATTTCTTCAGCGGCTTCCAGGTTGGTCTGCAGCGCGGTTTCTTCGATGTCGCTGCCTTTGGTGGCGCGTGCCGAGTTGATGTCGATGGACACCAGGGCTTCGGTCGGATCGATCACGATGGAGCCGCCGGAAGGCAGTTCGACAACGCGCTGGAAGGCGGTCTCGATCTGGCTTTCGATCTGGAAGCGGTTGAACAGCGGGACGCTGTCTTCGTACAGCTTGATCTTGCTGGCGTACTGCGGCATCACCTGGCGGATGAAGGTCAGGGCTTCGTCCTGGGCCTCGACGCTGTCGATCAGCACTTCGCCGATGTCCTGGCGCAGGTAGTCGCGGATGGCGCGGATGATCACGTTGCTTTCCTGGTAGATCAGGAAAGGTGCGGAACGATCCAGGGACGCTTCCTTGATCGCGGTCCAGAGTTGCAGCAGGTAGTCGAGGTCCCACTGCATTTCTTCGCTGCTGCGGCCCAGGCCGGCAGTGCGCACGATCAGGCCCATGTCGGCAGGTGCCACCAGGCCGTTCAGCGCTTCACGCAGTTCGTTGCGTTCTTCGCCTTCGATGCGACGGGAAATGCCGCCGGCACGCGGGTTGTTCGGCATCAGGACCAGGTAACGACCGGCCAGGCTGATGAAGGTGGTCAGGGCGGCGCCCTTGTTGCCACGTTCTTCTTTTTCGACCTGGACGATGACTTCCTGGCCTTCGCTCAGGACGTCCTTGATATTGACGCGGCCTTCAGGGGACTTCTTGAAGTATTCGCGGGAGATTTCTTTCAGCGGCAGGAAGCCGTGGCGCTCAGAGCCGAAATCGACAAAGGCAGCCTCGAGGCTTGGTTCGATGCGAGTAATCCGGCCTTTATAGATGTTGGCCTTCTTCTGCTCGCGTGCACCGGATTCGATATCCAGGTCGTAGAGGCGCTGGCCGTCTACCAGTGCAACACGCAACTCTTCGGGTTGAGTTGCGTTAATCAGCATTCTTTTCATGTAGTACCGTCGGTTTCCGGGCTGCCGGAAACGGCGTTCGGCACACACGACTTCTCACGGTCGGTGTCAGGTGCGTCAGGAGTGGTTGGCCACTCCAGTGTCTAGCGAGATTTCGACCTTCAGGCGAAGTCGCGACTGACGCTTCCTGCTTGCTGTGGTGGCATAAGCACCGCTTAAGCAAAACTGAGTCAGGAGGAGGAATCAACCGCGGGTGTGGACGATATGAAGCGTCTTGAACAAGCCTAATGCTACACAGTCCGACGGTTGTGCATCTCCACCCTACACGTATCCCTGATAATTCGGGTGCTGCCGCGCGCAGAATCCGCAGCGGGTTGGCATTTACCGTGAACGCCGAAAGGGGAGTTCACGCATCATGGCTAATCAGGCGTTGTTTCCGGCACTCTCGCTCGGGCTTGTCCTGCGACTGACTGCACTTTGTGAACTGGCCGTGAATATCGGCTCGGGATGACGAGTGGTTACTCAGTTTCCCGGCTCGCTTCAGGCCTCATGTCACCTGCGCTCGTTACAATCACGAACCTGCCATGTGTAGCGAAAGCCCCGTAGGACGGCCTCGCGTCCTGATGAATTGCGTTGGTCAGGGTCGGCTGTTTGCCGTTGTTCCTCTGTCCGGCCGCTTTTGGCGGCGTTCGCGACTATAGCAGCAATGATTAAGTGCTTCAATTCCATAAAAAATTGTTATCATTCGCGGCATGACGACGACTACCCCCCCGACCCCAGGCGTCCAACTGCTTGAGGTCTCGCCGGAATATGCCGGCCAACGCATCGACAATTTTCTTCTCGCCCGGCTCAAAGGCGTGCCCAAGACCTTGATCTACCGCATCTTGCGTAAAGGCGAAGTGCGAGTGAACAAGGGGCGGATCAAGCCCGAGTACAAGCTGCAGGCTGGAGATATCGTTCGAGTTCCTCCCGTGCGCGTTCCCGAGCGCGACGAGCCTGTGCCGCTGGCCCAGGGCCTGTTGCAGCGCCTGGAGGCCTCGATCGTGTTCGAGGACAAGGCGCTGATCGTGATCAACAAGCCGGCCGGCATTGCCGTGCATGGCGGCAGCGGCCTGAATTTCGGCGTGATCGAAGCCTTTCGCCAGTTGCGCCCGGACGCCAAGGAGCTGGAACTGGTGCACCGCCTGGACCGTGACACGTCCGGCCTGCTGATGATCGCCAAGAAACGCAGCATGCTGCGCCATCTGCACGAGCAATTGCGCGGCGATGGCGTGGACAAGCGTTACATGGCGCTGGTCCGTGGCCGCTGGGACACCGCCCTCAAGCAGGTGCGGGCGCCGTTGCTCAAGAGCAACCTGCGTTCCGGCGAGCGCATGGTCGAGGTCAACGAGGAGGGCAAGGAGGCCTTGACGGTGTTCAAGGTCCTGCGCCGCTTCGGCGACTTCGCCACGATGGTCGAAGCCAAGCCGGTGACTGGCCGGACCCACCAGATTCGCGTGCACACCTTGCACGCCGGCCATTGCATCGCCGGTGACAGCAAGTACGGCGAGGAGGGTTTCACCAAGGAGATTCGCGACCTGGGTGGCAAGCGCCTGTTCCTGCACGCCTACATGCTGACCGTGCCGTTGCCCGATGGCGGCGAGCTGAAGTTGCAGGCGCCGGTGGATGAAATGTGGGCCAAGACGGTGGAGCGGTTGAGTGCGGTCTGATTACAAGCTGCTGATTTTCGATTGGGACGGCACCCTGGCCGATTCCATTGGTCGGATTGTCCAGGCGATGGGCGAGGCGGCCGAACGGGCCGGCTGGCCCAAGCGCGATGATCCGGCGGTCAAGGGGATTATCGGCCTGGGCTTGCCGGAAGCCATCCGTACCCTCTATCCGAGTATTTCCGACGAAGAGCTGGTCATTTTTCGCCAGCACTATGCCGACAGTTACATTGCCCTGGAGGCGGTGCCTTCGCCGTTGTTCCCGGGCGTGGTGGAGTCCATGGAGGCATTTCGCGCCGCGGGCTACCAGTTGGCCGTGGCGACCGGCAAGGCCCGTCGCGGGCTGGATCGGGTGCTGAAGGCGCATGGCTGGCTGGATTACTTCGATATCACCCGGGCCGCCGACGAAACCGCGAGCAAGCCGCATCCGTTGATGCTCGAAGAGATTCTTGCCCACTGTGGCGTGCCGGCGTCCCAGGCGCTGATGGTCGGCGATTCGGCGTTTGACCTGCAGATGGCGCGTAATGCCGGCATGGACAGCGTGGCGGTCGGCTACGGCGCTTTGTCGCTGGATGAGTTGCGAGTGTTCGAGCCGCGTTTGGCGATCGATGGTTTTCCTGAATTGCATGCCTGGCTGAATCGCCAGGCCCATTGAGTCTATTGGGGTGAGCACGCATGGCAGATGAGTGGGGCGCACCGCCCAAGGCGAGTGCCGCCGAGGGCGACGATAAAAGCTGGAAACTGCTGGAAAAAACGCTGCTGGCGGGCGTCCAGGAGCAGCGTCGGGCGCGGCGCTGGGGGATTTTCTTCAAGTTGCTGACCTTTGCCTACCTGTTGGTCGCGCTGCTGATGTTCTCGCCGCTGATGGACATGGAAAAGAGCGCCGGTCGCGGTGCCCACTACACCGCCCTGATCGAGGTGCGCGGGGTGATCGCGGACAAGGAGTCGGCCAGTGCCGACAATATCGTCAGCAGCCTGCGCGAGGCTTTCAAGGATCCCAAGGTCAAGGCGATCATCCTGCGTATCAACAGCCCGGGCGGCAGTCCGGTGCAGTCGGGTTATGTCTATGACGAAATCCGTCGCCTGCGTGGCCTGCACCCGGATACCAAGCTCTATGCGGTGATTTCCGATCTCGGTGCCTCGGGGGCGTACTACATCGCCAGCGCGGCTGACCAGATCTACGCGGACAAGGCCAGCCTGGTCGGTTCCATCGGTGTGACAGCGGCGGGCTATGGCTTTGTCGGCACCATGGAGAAGCTCGGCGTCGAGCGTCGTGCCTACTCTTCGGGTGAGCACAAGTCGTTCCTCGATCCGTTCCAGCCGCAGAAAGCCGATGAGACCCGGTTCTGGCAGGGCGTGCTGGATACCACCCACAACCAGTTCATCGACAGCGTCAAGAAAGGGCGTGGCGATCGTCTCAAGGACAAGGAGCATCCCGAGCTGTTCTCCGGGCTGGTCTGGTCTGGTGAACAAGCCTTGCCCCTGGGGTTGATCGACGGCCTGGGCAGCGCCAGTTCCGTGGCCCGTGACGTGATCGGCGAGAAGGAGTTGGTGGACTTCACGGTCCAGGAGTCGCCTTTCGACCGCTTCTCGAAAAAGCTCGGTGCCAGCGTGGCCGAGCAGTTGGCCATGTGGATGGGCTTCCAGGGGCCGACCTTGCGCTGATGATTTGCGCGACATGAAAAAACCGGCCTGTGAGGGCCGGTTTTTTATTGGGCGTTTCGATCGTTCCCACGCTCCCCGTCCGCTTTCGATCGTTCCCACGCTCCCCGTCCGCTTTCGATCGTTCCCACGCTCCGCGTGGGAATGCCGCCCTGGACGCTCCGCGTCCCGCCTCAGGGAATCTCGACCCCTTCGGCCAGCAACATATCCACCAGGCGAATCAGTGGCAGGCCGACCAGGCTGGTGGCATCGGGCCCCTCGGTGCGCTGGAACAGGCTGACGCCCAGGCCCTCGGCCTTGAAGCTGCCGGCGCAGTCGTAGGGTTGTTCGGCCCGCAGGTAGCGTTCGATGCGTGCCGGGTCGAGACGACGCATGTGTACGGTAAAGGGCACGCAGTCGACCTGGCAGTGGCCGCTCTGGCTGTTGAGCAGGGCCAGGCCGGTGAGGAAGGTCACGCGGGCACCGCTGGCCGCCAGCAGTTGCTCGCGGGCCTTGTCGAAGGTGTGGGGCTTGCCGATGATGCGCCCGTCGAGCACGGCGACCTGGTCCGAGCCGATGATCAGGTGTCGCGGATGGCTGGCGGACAGGGCGCGGGCCTTTTCTTCGGCCAGGCGCCTGACCAGGGCCTCGGCGGATTCGCCGGGCTGGTGGCTCTCGTCGATGTCGGGCGAGCTGCAGGTAAAAGGCAGGCGCAGGCGGTCGAGCAATTCCCGGCGGTAAACCGAGCTGGAGGCGAGTAACAACGGCAGCATGGGCTTCTCCTGAGGGTAGCCGGCGATTCTATCCAGAGGCGAAGCTGACGGACAGGGCTGAATTTCCTTTGACATGGGCGGGTGCATCCCTATAATGCTGCGCCTATGTTGAATGACCCGATTCCACCTCACGTTGACCCGCGCAAATTAGCTGACCGTGGCACCACCCTTCAAGGTGAACTGCTGCTGGCTGATTTGGAGAGACTCTGCGACCCGCTTTCCGACAACGTCGGTACGGTGCAGGCCAAATTCGTTTTTGAACGAGATGAACGTAAGTCTGTGGTTATCCACAGCTTTATCGACACCGAAGTCAAGATGGTTTGCCAGCGTTGTCTTGAGCTGGTCACCCTGCCGATTCACAGCGAATGCAGTTATGCTGTGGTGAAGGAGGGTGCGAATACCCAGTCGTTGCCGAAAGGTTATGACGTGCTGGAACTGGGCGAAGATCCTTTGGATCTGCAGGCGTTGATCGAGGAAGAGCTTCTGCTCGCCTTGCCCATTGTGCCTGCTCATCATCCGGAAGAATGCCAGCAGCCGGACGGGCTCGAAGAGCCTGAGCCGAGCGAGGACGAGGTAACGCGGTCCAACCCGTTCAGTGTATTGGCGCAGTTAAAGCGTGACCCAAACGTTTAGGAGTTAATCAATTATGGCTGTTCAGCAGAACAAAAAATCCCGCTCCGCCCGTGACATGCGTCGTTCCCACGATGCTCTCGAGGCTAGCACCCTGTCCGTGGAAAAGACCACCGGTGAAGTTCACCTGCGTCACCACGTATCGCCAGAAGGCGTATACCGTGGCCGTAAAGTGATCGACAAGGGCGCTGACGAGTAAATCTTGTCCGCTCAGATCATCGCGATCGACGCAATGGGCGGGGACTTCGGTCCCCGCAGCATTGTCCAGGCCAGTATTGCCTGCCTGTCCGCTACACCCTCGCTGCACCTGACCCTTGTCGGTCAACCCTCCCTCCTTGATGAATTGATTGCTGGCTATCCGGCTGTTGATCGCGCGCGCCTGACGATTGTCCCGGCGGCCGAGGTCATCACCATGGATGAGCGGCCGTCCCAGGCCTTGCGTGGCAAGCCGGACTCGTCGATGCGGGTGGCGCTGCAGTTGCTGCGTGACGACAAGGTCCAGGCGGTGGTCAGTGCCGGCAATACCGGTGCGCTGATGGCCCTGTCGCGTCATGTGCTCAAGACCTTGCCGGGCATCGATCGGCCGGCGATGGTGGCGGCGATCCCGACCCGGCGTGGTTATTGCCAGTTGCTCGACCTCGGGGCGAATGTCGACTGCAGTGCCGAGCACCTGTTCCAGTTCGCGGTGATGGGCTCGGTGGCCGCCGAGGCCCTCGGTGTCGTGCGGCCGAGGGTGGCCTTGCTGAATGTCGGCACCGAAGACATCAAGGGCAACCAGCAGGTCAAGCTGGCGGCCGGCCTGCTGCAGGAGGCCCGCGGGCTGAACTATATCGGTTTCGTCGAGGGTGACGGACTGTACCGCGGCGAGGCCGATGTGGTGGTTTGCGACGGCTTTGTCGGCAATATCCTGCTCAAGTCCAGCGAAGGCCTGGCGACCATGATCGCGGCGCGGATCGAGGCGTTGTTCCGTCGCAACCTGGCTTCGCGGGTGGTCGGTGTTCTGGCCTTGCCTTTGCTCAAGCGCCTGCAGGCCGACCTGGCACCGGCGCGTCACAATGGCGCGAGTTTCCTCGGCTTGCAGGGCATTGTCGTCAAGAGTCACGGCTCGGCGGGCGTGCAGGGCTTGCAGAGCGCCATCCAGCGGGCCCTGATCGAGATTCAGGAAAACCTCCCCGAACGCCTGCACGGGCGCCTGGAGGATCTGTTGCTTTAGGCGTTTTGCCCGGCAAATGCTTAAATGTGACCGCTCGGTTCAACGAGCCATCCAACTGAGGCATTCAATCAAGAATTTCTGGCGTTCCCATGGTGGGACCTCAACTCTCCGACGACAAGATCATTAGGGGCTCGTTTCATGTCTACCTCCCTCGCATTCGTCTTTCCAGGACAGGGCTCGCAGTCCCTCGGCATGCTGGCCGAGCTGGGCGCGCAGTACCCGCTGATCCTGGAAACCTTCGCCGAGGCCTCCGAGGCCCTGGGCTATGACCTCTGGGCACTGACCCAGCAGGGGCCGGAAGAGCAGCTCAATCAGACCGACAAGACCCAGCCGGCGATCCTCACCGCTTCGGTGGCCCTGTGGCGCCTGTGGCTGGCCGAAGGCGGCAAGCGCCCGGCCTATGTCGCCGGCCACAGCCTGGGTGAATACAGCGCACTGGTTGCCGCCGGCAGCCTGAGCCTGGCCGATGCCGTTCGTCTGGTCGAGCGCCGCGGTCAGCTCATGCAGGAAGCGGTGCCGGCCGGGCAGGGCGCCATGGCGGCGATCCTCGGCCTGGAAGATGCCGACGTGGTTGCCGCCTGTGCCGACTCCGCCCAGGGCGAAGTGGTCAGCGCGGTAAACTTCAACTCGCCGGGCCAGGTGGTGATCGCCGGGGCCAAGGCCGCTGTCGAACGCGCCATGGAAGCCTGCAAGGCCAAGGGCGCCAAGCGCGCGCTGCCGCTGCCGGTCAGCGTGCCGTCGCATTGCGAGCTGATGCGTCCGGCGGCCGAGCGCTTCGCCGAATCGGTGGCCGCCATCGACTGGCAGGCACCGCAGATCCCGTTGGTGCAGAATGTCAGCGCCGGCGTCGCCGCCGATCTCGCCACCCTCAAGCGCGACCTGCTGGAACAGCTCTACAAGCCGGTCCGCTGGGTCGAATCCGTGCAGTACCTGGCGGCCCAGGGCGCGACCGAACTGGTCGAGTGTGGCCCGGGCAAGGTCCTCGCCGGCCTGAACAAGCGTTGCGCCGACGGCGTGAACACCTCCAACCTGAATACCCCGGATGCCTTCGCCGCCACGCGCGCGGCGCAGGCCTGAATTAGGAGAAGCCTGCATGAGTCTGCAAGGTAAAGTTGCACTGGTCACCGGCGCCAGCCGTGGTATCGGCCAAGCCATCGCCCTCGAGCTGGGTCGCCTGGGGGCTGTGGTCGTCGGTACCGCGACATCCGCCTCGGGTGCCGAGCGCATTGCCGCGACCCTCAAGGAAAATGGTATTCAAGGCACCGGCCTGGAACTCAATGTCACCAGCGACGAGTCCGTGGCCGCGGTCCTGGCCAGCATTACCGAGCAGTTCGGTGCGCCGGCGATCCTGGTCAATAATGCCGGTATCACCCGCGATAACCTGATGATGCGCATGAAAGACGATGAGTGGTACGACGTGGTCGATACCAACCTCAACAGTCTGTTCCGCCTGTCCAAGGGCGTCCTGCGCGGCATGACCAAGGCGCGCTGGGGCCGAATTATCAATATTGGCTCGGTTGTGGGTGCCATGGGCAACGCAGGCCAAGTAAACTACGCGGCAGCCAAGGCCGGCCTCGAAGGTTTCAGTCGCGCGCTCGCGCGTGAAGTCGGCTCGCGGTCGATTACGGTAAACTCGGTTGCTCCAGGCTTCATCGACACCGATATGACCCGCGAACTGCCTGAGGCACAGCGTGAAGCCCTGCTGACGCAGATTCCGCTGGGCCGTCTGGGCCAGGCCCAGGAGATCGCGCAAGTGGTCGCTTTTCTGGCTTCGGACGGTGCGGCTTACGTTACTGGGGCTACAATCCCGGTGAACGGCGGGATGTACATGTAATTCAAATGTGACGGATTGCTTCAAAAAAATGTCATACCAGCTGTCTAAAATCCGTTATAAAGCTGCAACTTATTGATGGGCAGAGGGCAAAGGGGGACGAAGGCTGAAGCTTTCGGTTGAAAAGCTGAAAAGCCTTTCTATACACTTACCCACCGGCCAGCTGCCTGAATTTTTCCATTAGGAGTGAAAACAAGGTATGAGCACCATCGAAGAACGCGTCAAGAAAATCGTTGCCGAGCAACTGGGCGTCAAGGAAGAAGAAGTGGTCAACACTGCTTCCTTCGTTGAAGACCTGGGTGCCGACTCCCTTGACACCGTTGAGCTGGTGATGGCTCTGGAAGAGGAATTCGAGACCGAAATCCCTGACGAAGAAGCTGAAAAAATCACCACCGTACAAGCTGCTATCGATTACGTTACTGCCCACCAGGCGTAATAGTTTGTAATCGTTGCCCGCTGTCATGGAAAAACCGCACTGCCATCATGGCGTGCGGTTTTTTCTTTAGGCGTGAGGCAAAGCGTGGTCAACAGGATAAAGGAGAGTGCTGTGTCGCGTAGACGCGTCGTAGTCACCGGTATGGGGATGTTGTCGCCATTGGGTACGGATGTTCCGAGTACCTGGCAGGGCATTCTGGCTGGCCGCAGTGGCATTGGTCTGATCGAACACACAGACCTTTCTGCCTATACCACCCGTTTTGGCGGCTCGGTAAAAGGCTTCAACGTCGAAGAATATTTGTCGGTCAAAGAAGCCCGCAAACTCGACCTGTTCATTCAGTACGGCCTGGCAGCCGGTTTTCAGGCGGTGCGCAATGCCGGCCTGGAAGTCACCGACGCCAACCGTGAACGTATCGGCGTGGCCATGGGCTCGGGTATTGGCGGTCTGACCAATATCGAGGAAACCAGCCGCACCCTGCATGATTCCGGGCCTCGGCGCATTTCGCCGTTCTTCGTGCCTGGCTCGATCATCAATATGATTTCCGGCTTCCTGTCCATCCACCTGGGTGCCCAGGGGCCGAACTACGCCATCTCCACCGCCTGTACCACCGGTACCCACTGCATTGGCATGGCGGCGCGCAACATTGCCTACGGCGAAGCCGACGTGATGATTGCCGGCGGTGCCGAAATGGCCGCCTGCGGCCTCGGCATGGGCGGCTTCGGTGCTTCGCGCGCGCTGTCGACCCGCAACGACGAGCCGACCCGTGCCAGCCGTCCGTGGGACAAGGGCCGCGACGGCTTCGTGCTGTCCGACGGTGCCGGTGCGCTGGTGCTGGAAGAGCTGGAACACGCCAAGGCGCGTGGTGCCACCATCTACGCCGAGCTGATCGGCTTCGGCACCAGCGGCGATGCCTATCACATGACCTCGCCACCCGCCGACGGCGCCGGTGCGGCGCGTTGCATCGCCAATGCCCTGCGTGACGCGAAACTGAATGTCGAGCAGGTGCAGTACGTCAATGCCCACGGCACCTCCACCGCGGCCGGCGACCTCGCCGAAGCCCAGGCGATCAAGACGGTGTTCGGCGAGCATGCCTACAAGCTGGCGGTCAGCTCGACCAAGTCGATGACCGGTCACCTGCTGGGTGCCGCCGGGGCGATCGAGGCGATCTTCAGCGTCCTGGCGATCAACGACCAGGTGGCTCCGCCGACGATCAACCTCGACGAGCCGGACGAAGGCTGCGACCTCGACTTCGTACCGCACGAAGCGCGGCGCATGCCGATCGACGTGGTGCTGTCCAACTCCTTCGGTTTTGGCGGTACCAACGGATCCCTGGTGTTCCGCCGGTTCGCCGAGTGATGCAAAGCTGGGTCGACGGTCAGCCGGCTGATTCGTTGCCGCTCAAGGACCGTGGCCTGGCCTACGGTGATGGTCTGTTCGAGACCATTGCCGTGAAAGCCGGGCGCCCGCTCTTGCTGGAACGGCACCTGCAACGCCTGCTCGACGGTTGTCGACGCCTGGGCATGGCGGCCAATCACCCGCTGCTTCGCAGCGAGTTGCTGGTCTACAGTGCCGCCATGGGTGAGGGCGTGCTCAAGCTGATCCTCACCCGTGGCGATAGCCAGCGCGGTTACGCCGCGGTGGCTGATGCCGTGCCCCGCAGGATTCTCCAGAGCAGTCCGTCGACGGTGTACCCGCCGGCCCTGCAGAACGAAGGCATTCGGCTTTTTCCCTGTGCCACCCGTTTGTCCGAACAACCCTTGCTGGCCGGCCTCAAGCATCTCAACCGGCTGGAGCAGGTGCTCGCCCGTGGCGAGTGGCAGGATGCCAGGTATGCGGAGGGGCTGATGCTCGATGGCGCCGGACGGGTGATCGAAGGCGTCTTCAGCAACCTGTTCCTGGTGCGCGACGGCGTGCTGTTCACCGCAGACCTCAGTCGTTGCGGCGTGGCCGGCGTCATGCGTGCCGAGCTGCTGGACCAGGCTCGTGCCCTGGCGATCCCGGTGGATATTTCAGATATCAGCCTGGAACAACTCCGACAAGCTGATGAAGTCTTTCTCTGTAACAGCGTCTACGGTGTCTGGCCGGTTCGGGCTTTTACCGATCTGAGCTGGTCGGTGGGTCCGCTCACCCGTAAACTGCAAGGCATTGCCCGCGCGTTATTGGATGTTTGAATTGAGACGTAAATTCTTGGTGCTGCTGCAGACGGTTCTGGTGCTGGCGGGATTGGTGCTGGGCGGATCGGCCTGGAAGATCCATTCGGCGCTGGAGCAGACCCTCGACCTGACGCAGGAACAATTGCTCGACGTGCCGGCCGGCGCGACGCCTACCGGAACCTTCAATCGCATGGAGGCCGATGGCACCCTGCGCGATGCGTTCTGGCTGCGCCTGTACTGGCGCTTCAACCTGGCCGGCGTGCAACTGCACAGCGGCGAATACCGCCTGACCCCGGGCATGAACATACGCACACTGCTGGGCTTGTGGCAGCGTGGCGAAGTGGTGCAGTACAGCCTGACCCTGGTCGAGGGCTGGAATTTTCGCCAGGTGCGCAGCGCCCTGGCCAAGAACGACAAACTCCAGCAGACCCTGGCCGGGCTCAGCGATAGTGAAGTCATGAGCAAGCTGGGCCACAAGGACGTATTCCCGGAAGGGCGCTTCTTTCCTGATACCTACCGTTTCGTGCGCGGCATGACCGACGCCGAACTGCTGGAAAAAGCCTACGATCGCCTGCAGAACGTTTTGGCCCAGGAGTGGGAAAAGCGTTCGGCCGATGCGCCTTATACCGACCCTTACCAGGCCCTGATCATGGCCTCGCTGGTGGAAAAGGAAACTGGCGTGCCCCAGGAACGTGGCCAGATCGCCGGGGTTTTTGTACGGCGCATGCAGCTCGGCATGTTGCTGCAGACCGACCCGACGGTGATCTACGGCCTGGGCGAGCGCTACACGGGCAAGCTGACCCGCGCCCACCTGCGCGAAGCCAATCCCTACAATACCTATATGAACGTCGGCTTGCCGCCGACACCGATCGCCATGGTCGGGCGCGAGGCGATTCATGCCTCGTTGAACCCGGTGGCGGGCAACAGCCTGTATTTTGTCGCCCGGGGCGATGGCAGCCATGTCTTCTCCGATGACCTGGACGCCCATAACAACGCGGTGCGCGAGTTCCAGCTCAAGCGCCGCGCGGATTATCGTTCCAGCCCGGCGCCGGCTACCGCACCGGTGACGACACCCGCCGGCGCGCCGGCTGTTGTTCCCGGTGCCGATGTTCCCAGCGCCGAGTCGAAGCCGGCTCCGGATACCACCGAACCCGCGGCGGCGCCCCTCGGCGCACCGACCGAAGCGCCGCCCGCGCCGGACTCCGTCGCGCCCGAGACGAAGGACGCGCAATGACTCTGATTAAGGACTGCCTGTGACCGGCTTGTTTATTACCCTGGAAGGCCCGGAAGGCGCCGGCAAGAGTACCAATCGCGAATACCTGGCCGAGCAGTTGCGTGCCCGTGGCATCGATGTGCTGCTGACCCGCGAACCGGGCGGCACGCCCCTGGCCGAACGCATTCGCGAGCTGTTGCTGGCACCGAGCGATGAACGCATGTGTGCCGACACCGAGCTGTTGTTGGTGTTCGCCGCCCGTGCCCAGCACCTGGCCGAGGTGATTCGTCCGGCGTTGGCCCGAGGGGCGGTGGTGTTGTGCGATCGCTTTACCGATGCCACTTATGCCTACCAGGGCGGCGGTCGTGGCTTGTCCCGGGAGCGCATCGCCACCCTGGAAACCTTCGTCCAGGGCGAACTGCGCCCGGACCTTACCCTGGTCTTCGACCTGCCGGTGGAAATCGGCCTGGCCCGCGCCAGTGCGCGGGGTCGACTGGATCGCTTCGAGCAGGAAGGGCGGGTGTTCTTCGACGCGGTACGCAGCACCTACCTGAAGCGTGCCGAAGCCGACCCGGCGCGCTATCGCCTGGTCGATGCCGCCTTGCCGCTGGCGCAAGTCCAGCAAGCGCTGGACAGCCTGCTGCCACTGATCCTGGAGCGGCATCGTGGCTGAAGCCTACCCCTGGCAGGACGCTCTCTGGCAGCAACTGGCCGGTCGCACGCAGCATGCCCATGCCTATCTGCTCCATGGTCCGGTGGGGATCGGCAAGCGGGCCCTGGCCGAGCGCCTGATGGCGCTGTTGCTGTGCAAGAGCCCGGACGGCCTCAATGCCTGCGGTCACTGCAAGTCCTGCCTGTTGCTGGCGGCGGGCAGTCACCCGGACAACTACATCCTCGAGCCGGAAGAGGCGGACAAGGCGATCAAGGTCGACCAGGTGCGCGATCTGGTCAGCTTCGTGGTCCAGACCGCGCAACTGGGCGGGCGCAAGGTGGTGTTGATCGAGCCGGTGGAGGCGATGAACATCAACGCCGCCAACGCCTTGCTCAAGAGCCTCGAAGAGCCCTCCGGCGATACCGTGCTGCTGCTGGTCAGCCACCAGTCCAGTCGCCTGCTGCCGACCATTCGCAGCCGTTGCGTGCAGCAGGCCTGTCCGCTGCCGGGCGAGGCCATGAGCCTGGAGTGGCTGGCCGGGGCCTTGCCCGATTGCAGCGAGGAGGAGCGCATCGAGCTGCTGACCCTGGCGGCCGGTTCGCCCCTGGCGGCGGTCAGCCTGCAGGCCCAGGGCGTGCGCGAACAGCGGGCGCTGGTGGTGGACGGCGTGAAGAAACTGCTCAAGCAACAGCAGTCGGCCACGCAACTGGCCGAGGGCTGGAACGCCATTCCGCTGTTGCTGCTGTTCGACTGGTTCTGCGACTGGTCGAGCCTGATCCTGCGCTATCAACTGACCCAGGATGAAGCCGGCCTGGGGCTGCCCGACATGCGCAAGGTGGTGCAGTACCTGGCGCAGAAAACCTCGCAGGAAAAGGTCCTGAATATCCAGGACTGGATCCTCGCCCAGCGCCAGAAGGTACTGAGCAAGGCCAACCTCAACCGGGTGCTGTTGCTCGAAGCCTTGCTGGTGCAGTGGGCGGCTTTGCCGGCGAGCTAGCCGTACAGGCCACCAAGCGCCTAGAATCGGGTTATCTGCATTTCGGGAGTCCGCATGAACGAACCCATTGGTCCAGGCCCGCGCAACGGTATCCTGTCCCTGACCATCAAGGACAAGTCGGTGCTGTACGCGGCCTATATGCCCTTTATCAAGAACGGCGGCCTGTTCATCCCCACCAACAAGAGCTACAGGTTGGGTGACGAGGTGTTCATGCTGCTCAACCTGATGGATGAGCCGGAGAAAATCCCGGTCGCCGGCAAGGTTACCTGGATCACCCCCAAGGGCGCCCAGGGCAATCGCGCGGCAGGTATCGGCGTACAGTTCAACGACGGCGACAACACCGCCCGCAGCAAGATCGAAACCCATCTGGCCGGCGCCCTCAAGTCCGACCGTCCCACCCATACGATGTAGTTGTCACTCTATCCCATGCTTGTAGATTCCCATTGCCACCTCGACCGTCTTGATCTCGCCGAACACCAGGGTTCCCTGGATGCCGCCCTCGAAGCGGCGCGCCAGCGCGGGGTCGGGCACTTCCTGTGCATCGGTGTCAGCGCCGATAACGCCGCCGACGTGAAGGCGCTGGCCGAGCGTTATGCCGATGTCGACTGTTCGGTCGGTGTGCACCCGCTGGACGTCAAGCCCGAGGCGACGCCGGCCCTCGACTGGTTGTTGCGCGAGCTCGATCATCCGCGCGTGGTGGCCATCGGCGAAACCGGCCTGGACTATCACTACGAGCCGGAAGCGGCCGAGGTGCAGCAGGCGTCTTTCCGCCTGCACCTGCAGGCGGCGCAGAAGACCGGCAAGCCGGTGATCGTCCACACCCGTGGCGCCCGCGCCGATACCCTGAGCCTGTTGCGCGAAGCACAGCTGCCCCAGGCCGGCGTGCTGCACTGTTTCACCGAGGATTGGGACATGGCCCGCGCGGCCCTGGACCTCGGGTTCTATATCTCGCTGTCGGGGATCGTGACCTTCCGCAACGCCGATGCCTTGCGCGATGTGGCCCGGCAGGTGCCGGCCGATCGGCTGCTGGTGGAAACCGATTCGCCTTACCTCGCGCCGATTCCCCACCGGGGCAAGCCGAACCTGCCGCAATACGTGCGCGATGTGGCGGACTACCTGGCGATGCTACGCGGAGTTCCCTACGAGCAGTTCGCCCACCAGACCACCGAGAACTTCAAGCGGCTGTTCCCGCTGGCGCATGTGAGTTCCTGAGCCGGACTGTGGGCGCTGGCTTGCCGGCAATGGCGTCGCTGCCGGCTTCGCAAGGTTCAAGGGGCTTGCGGGGGAGGGGTCAAATCGCAGGCAAAAAAAACCCGGGTTCTGGGGGGGTGAATCCGGGTTAAGACCATTAGGAGTAAAACAAAGGCGCGCGGTCCCTTGGCACCTTTATCAGCGCGTCACTTGGGGGAGATGTCGCGCCGACACTTCAAGTATTGGCCAGTATCGCGTCACGTCCAGTCAGCCCTGCTCATTTTTTAAACAGATTTGGAATACCGCCGCTTCGGTTGAGTTCTCATTGCTTGTCACGGGCTTCGGGGCTTGTCTGAGTGCGACGCTCCGTGACCTGGGCGAAGATTTTTTGACCAGTAGGGCCTGATTCGTCGACAGTGAAAACGAAAAGCTTCGGATGATTCGTGCAATTTGGCGCGGCTCAGGCATAATAGTTGGCTTCGATTTTGCCCCTACAGACCTTTTCTTATGCATAAAGAACCCCGTAAGGTCCGTGAGTTTCGTCGCCGCGAGCAAGAAATTCTCGATACCGCGCTAAAGCTGTTCCTCGAACAGGGTGAAGACAGTGTCACCGTCGAGATGATCGCGGATGCCGTCGGTATCGGCAAAGGCACCATCTACAAGCACTTCAAGTCCAAGGCGGAGATCTACCTGCGCCTGATGCTCGACTACGAGCGCGACCTGAACGAATTGCTGCACTCGGCCGATGTCGACAAGGACAAGGAAGCACTGTCCCGCGCCTACTTCGAATTCCGCATGCGCGACCCGCAGCGTTATCGGCTGTTCGATCGCCTGGAAGAGAAGGTGGTCAAGGGCCACCAGGTTCCGGAAATGGTCGAGGAACTGCACAAGATCCGCGCCTCCAACTTCGAACGCCTGACCCTGTTGATCAAGGGCCGCATCAGCGAAGGCAAGCTCGAGGACGTGCCACCGTACTTCCACTATTGCGCGGCCTGGGCATTGGTGCATGGCGCGGTCGCGTTGTACCACTCGCCGTTCTGGAGCAATGTGCTGGAGGATCAGGAAGGTTTCTTCCAGTTCCTGATGGACATCGGCGTGCGCATGGGCAACAAGCGCAAGCGCGACACCGATACGCCGGTAGCCTGACCGGCGCGGTATACTGGTGATGGTCCTGTAGGAGCCGGCTTGCCGGCGAAGAACGATAGCGCGGTGCGGCTTGAATTCCGCATCGCTTGAATCGCCGGCAAGCCGGCTCCTACGGATAGGACTTGCTAAAACTTGATTTTCAAGTCAACTTTTAGCTTGTGCCAGAGTCCATCGCCGGAGTGTTCCATGATCGTTGACCGTCAAGGCAGGCGTTTTCGCAATCTGCGCATCAGCCTGACATCCGCCTGCAACTATGCCTGTACCTACTGCGTGCCCAACGGCAAGCGGCTGGTGGCTGCCCAGGATGAATTGTCGGCCGAGGCCATGGCGCGGGGTGTTGCCTACCTGATCGAGGCGGCCGGAATCGAACGCCTGCGTATTACCGGCGGCGAACCACTGGTCAGTCCCAAGCTGGAAACCTTCATGGGCGCGGTGGGCCAGTTGGGCCTGAGTGATATCAGCCTGACCACCAACGGCCAGTTGCTGGCGCGCAAGCTGCCGTTGCTGGTGGATGCCGGGATCCGGCGGATCAACGTTTCCCTCGATACGCTCGATCCCGAGGCTTTTCGCGGCATTGCCCGTGGCGGCGATCTGGCCAGCGTGCTCGACGGTATGGATCAGGCGCGGGCCGCGGGGCTGAAGATCAAGGTCAATATGGTGCCGCTGCGCGGGCAGAACCTGGATCAGGTGATGCCGCTGCTCGACTACTGCCTGGAGCGGGGTTACGAGCTGCGTTTCATCGAGTTGATGCGCATGGGCCACTTGGCCAGCGACAACAATGCCTTCCTTCAGCAGTTCGTCAGCCTCCAGCAGTTGCTGGGATTGATCGGCGAGCGCTATGAATACCTGCAGGCCAATGCGCCGGTCGACGCGACCGCGGTGCGCTACGAGATTCCGGGGCAAGGCTATTTTGGCGTGATTGCCAACGAAAGCGTGCCGTTCTGCCGGACCTGTTCGCGCTTGCGCCTGTCCTCGACGGGCTGGCTACATGGCTGCCTGTCGTCGAGCAACCGGCATTACGTCGGCGATCTGCTGGACAAGCCGCGTCACGAAGCCCTGCCGGCGTTGCAGCGGCTGCTGGTCAAGGCCCTGGGCGACAAGCAGGAAGTGGCCTTCTCCGGCGGTGCGACGGTGATGAAAATCATCGGCGGCTAGTCATGTCGCGGTGCCTTGCTGGGAGCGGGCTTACTGCAGGGCGGGCTATGCAGGAGTGAGCTATGGGGGAGCGGGTTATGTGGGAGCGGGCTTGCCCGCGAAGCTTCTAGCGACCTCAAGGGCCTCTTCGCGGGCAAGCCCGCTCCCACAGTTGCCACAGAGCTTCGATGCCACAGAGCTCACAGTTGCCACAGAGCCTCGATGCCACAGAGCTCGCCACAGTTGCCACAGTGCTCCCGCAGTTCCACGGTCTCACACAAACCCCGCTCCCACAGACTCAACCCGCTTGCCAGGCCGATCTGGCGCGGAAGCTGCATCACGCGGCTATTCGCCGGTTTTCCGTCACCGGCCTTTGGAGGATAGGATGCGTAGCCTGGTTATGCTGCTGGCGTTTTTGGTGCTGGGCGGCTGCATGAAAGTCAGCGATCTGGGAGAAGGGGCTCGTTATCAGATGAGCGATGCGGGATTGCTCGATCATAGCGATACGCGCCGGATCCACTCGTTCCGCATTCAGCCGGACTCCTTCATCTACATTGCCCAGGGCGCATTCGCCCCGCCTGGCAGCGCCTATCCACGGCCGAACGTGGTGGCCGAAGAGGCCTTCAACGGCTTTGTCGAATACTTCCCGATGGTTCGCCGCGCCCGTGCCCCTGTCGGTCTCGACGAGGCCATGGCCGAAGCCCGCTCCGCCGGTGCCCACTACCTGCTGTACACCCGCTTCGCCAAGGCTGACGACCGGATCGGCAACTACGACGAGTGGGCCGACCAGGAAGCCGTCGATCGCCTGGGGATCGACAGTGGCGTTATCCAGATCATGCTGATCGAGACCAGCACCCAGTACCTGATCGATACCGCCCGGATCAAGAGTCGTGGCGGTTTACTGACGTTCCACGACAACAAGCCGCAGGACCTGATCGCCAAGCCACTGGCAGAATATGCGCGTAGTCTATTGGGCTTGAGCGATCAGTAAGTCATTTCGGAGTGAGCATGAGTGAGCCAGGCAAGGCCGATGATCTGTTGGCGCAAATTTCTCTGATCGGGAAGGGCACGGAAAAGGGCCTGCCGCCGGTGCACCTGTGGAACCCGGACTTCTGCGGCGATATCGACATGCGCATCGCCCGCGACGGCACCTGGTATTACCTGGGCACGCCCATCGGGCGCAAGCCGATGGTCAAGCTGTTCTCCACCATCCTGCGTCGTGACGGCGACGATTATTTCCTCATCACTCCGGTGGAAAAGGTCGGCATCAAGGTCGATGACGCGCCTTTTGTCGCGGTAACCCTGGAGGTCGAAGGGCAGGGCGAGACGCAGCAACTGCGTTTTACCACCTACGTCGATGAACAGGTGACGGCTGGGGCCGAGCATCCGATCCGGGTGCTGATCGATCCCGTCAGCCAGGAGCCGACGCCGTATGTCCACGTACGCAGCAATCTCGAGGCGCTGATCCACCGCAATCTGTTCTACCAACTGGTGGAGCTGGCGGTGACCCGGCAGATCGACGGCCAGTCCTGGCTCGGCGTGTGGAGTGGCGGCGAGTTTTTCCCCATCGGCCTCGAACCCTGATATCGGGCTCCACCATTCATCCCCTGGAAAAATAAATCCCTTGCACCGACAAGCCTGTTTCGGTTATCAATTTGTACATGATTAGACATGTTCGATTTGACAAGAAAAAACGGGTGGTCGATGAGCTGATCCGGCGCATCGAAAGCGGTCTTCTCGAAGACGGCTTTCTGCTGCCGGGCGAGCATCAGTTGGCCGAAGAATTCTCGGTGAGCCGTGGCACGCTGCGCGAGGCCCTGGCCGAGCTCAAGCGGCGCAACTACATCGCCACCCAGAGCGGCGTCGGCTCGATCGTCACCTATGACGGCATCGCGCTCGACCAGCGCGCGGGCTGGGCCCAGGCCCTGGCCGACACCGGTGCGCTGATCAACACCGAAGTGTTGCGTTTCGAGGCCGTGGAGCGTCCGGACCTGCTCAGTCGCTACGGCACTGACCGGTTCATCGCCCTCGACCGGCGGCGGCGCAACACCGAAGGCGTCGTGGTCTCCCTCGAACATTCCCTGATGCCGGCCAGCGGCGGCCTGGAAAGCCTGCCCGAAACCGGCCTGATCGATAACTCCCTGACCATCACCCTGGCCGCCCACGGCTTTATCGGCGAGCGTGGCGACCAGTGGATCGGTGCCGAACCCCTCGGCGCAGAGGACGCCGAGCTGCTTGGGCGTCCCGTGGGCACCGTGTTCCTCAAGGCCCTGCGCACCACCTATGACAAACAGGGACGTTTCATGGAACAGGTCGAAAGCCTGCTCGATCCCTTGCATTTCCGCCTGCACCTGGCTTTTGGAAACCCGACATGACCCCGACGCACCGCGCCCTCGGCGCATTCTATGGCCTGGCCCTGGGCGACGCCCTCGGCATGCCGACCCAGTCATTGAGTCGTAGCCAGATCCAGGCGCGCTTCGGCAGCATCCGCACCCTGGTGGACGCCGGTCCGGACCAGCCGATTGCGCCGAACATGCCCGCCGGTTCCATTACCGACGACACGGAACAGGCGATCCTGGTCGGCCAGTTGCTGATCGACGGGCAGGGCCATATCGAGCCGGCCGTGCTCGCCGAGCGCCTGATCGCCTGGGAAGCGGTGATGCAGGCCAAGGGTTCCCAGGACCTGCTGGGGCCGTCGACCAAGCGCGCGATCGAAATGATCCTCGCCGGTCACAGCCCTGAAGAGGCCGGACGCTACGGCACCACCAATGGCGCGGCGATGCGTATCACGCCGGTAGGCATTGCCGCCGATATCGCCGAGCCCGGGCGTTTTCTCAAGGCCGTGGTGCAGGCTTGCCAGGTCACCCACAACACTAACCTGGGCATCGCCAGCGCCGCCGCCGTGGCCGCGGTGATCTCCAGCGGGATCAACGGCAAGAGCCTGGCGCAGGCGCTGGAGGTCGGCACCGAGATCGCCTTCGCCGCCGAACAGCATGGCCACTGGGTTGCCGGTGGTCGCATCGGTCCGCGCATCCGCTGGGCCCGGCAACTGAGCGCTGACTGCGCCGATGCCGATCTCGCCGATCTGCTCTATGACGTGGTCGGTACTTCCGTCGCCAGCCAGGAGTCGGTGGTGGTCGCCTTTGCCCTGGCCCAGCGCGTGGCCGAGGGGCGCCTGAGCGCCTTCGACGCGACCTGCCTGGCCGCCGGTATCGGCGGCGACACCGACACCATCGCCGGGATTCTCGGCGCCATGCTCGGCGCCTGCGACGGCCTGGAGTGCTGGCCGCCCGAACTGATCGCACAGATCATCGAAGTCAACGGGCTGGAACTGGTTCCACTGGTTCAAGGGTTGATCGCCCTGCGCACCGCCTGAATAAACAAAACGCAACGGACTGCAGAAGAAGGGGGCCGGAGTGGCCCGGGTTTCACTACGCCTTCCGCACTGCCCACAACCACAACAATGGCATCAGGAGCTGAACACCATGACCTCATCAAACGCCGGGCAAAGTGCCGGGCAACTGGAAACCCGCGGTATCGAACCGGCTCCCGAAGCGGAGTGCAACGGCCATCCTCTGCAGCTGTTCTGGGTCTGGTTCGCCGCCAACATCAGTATTCTCGGCTTGCCGCTGGGGGCGACCCTGGTGGCCTTTCGCGGCCTGGCGATCTGGCAGGCGATCATTGTCGCCATCATCGGTGCGGCGGGCTCCTTCGCCGTGGTGGGGGTCATCTCCATCGCCGGTCGCCGCGGCCGGGCACCGAGCCTGACGCTGTCGCGGGCGATCTTCGGGGTGCGTGGCAATATCGGCCCGACCATCGTTTCGCTGATGTCGCGCCTGGGCTGGGAAACGGTCAATACGACCACGGCGGCCTTTGTGCTGCTGTCGCTGTGTTCGATCCTGTTCCACTCGCCGGTCGAAGCCAAGAGCGCACCCGCGCTGACGTTGCTGTTCATCGCCATCTTCGTGTTGCTGACCCTGTCGGTTTCCGGCCTGGGCCACGCCACCTTGCTGGTGATCCAGAAGTGGGCGACCTACGTCTTCGGCGCCCTGAATATCCTGGTCGGCGGCTTCCTCTGCGCCACCATCGACTGGAGCGCGGTGTTCAACGCCACGCCGGCGCCGATGAGCGCGATGATCATCGGTATCGGTACCATGGCGGCGGGCACCGGCATCGGCTGGGCCAACGCCGGGGCGGATATGTCGCGCTACCAGCACAAGAGCGTCAAGGCTGCGCGTCTCGTCGCTTCGGCGGCCTTCGGTGCGGGTATCCCGCTGGTGCTGCTGATCACCCTCGGCGGCCTGCTGTCGGTGGGCAACCATGACCTGGCACAAGCCACCGACCCGATCATCGCGATCCGCGACATGCTGCCGACCTGGATGGCGGTGCCGTACCTGATCACCGCATTCGGCGGCCTGCTGCTGTCGAACAACCTCTCGGTGTATTCGGCCGGCCTGACCACCCTGACCCTCGGCCTGAGGGTCAAGCGCGTGCATGCGGTGATCGTCGATATCGTGGCGATCTTCGCCGGCTCCATCTACTTCATGCTGATCGCCGACAGCTTCTACGGCCCGTTCATCACCTTTATCTCGCTGCTGGCCGTGCCGATCACCGCCTGGGTCGGGATCTTCGTGGTCGACCTGCTGCATCGCCATGTCTACAGCGCCAAGGACCTGCTGGACGTCAGTCCGACCAGCGCCTACTGGTATCGCGGGGGTGTGGAATGGCGTGCGTTCGGTGCCTGGGCCGTAGCCATCGTGCTGGGTTTCAGTTTCACCACCATCGGCACCACGGCGGAGAACATCTGGTTCCGTGGTTTCCTGTCCGATTCCTGGCTGGGTCACAACGGCCTGGGCTGGATCGTCACTTTCCTCGTTGCAGGCGGTATCTACGGCCTGCTCGGCGGCGCGGCGGATCGTCGTGCGGCCTTTGTAGAGAATGCCAATGGCTAGATTGCTGCATACCGGCCAGGTCATGGTTGACCTGGTCATTTCCCTCGACCAGTTGCCGGTCAGTGGCGGTGACGCCCTGGCCAATGCCGCCAGCTTCGAAGCCGGTGCCGGTTTCAATGTGATGGCCGCCGCCCGGCGCAATGGCCTGGCGGTGGTCTACCTCGGTCGTCACGGCAACGGCCGCTTCGGCGAACTGGCCCGTCAGGCGATGGTGGCGGAAGGGGTCGAGATCGCCCTCGACAGCGACAAGGAAAAGGACACCGGGCTCTGCGTCTCCCTGACCGAAGCCAGTGCCGAGCGCACCTTCATTTCCCATATCGGCGCCGAAGGCGGGCTCTCGGCCGCCGATCTGGCGCGGGTTGCGGTGCAGGCCGACGACTATGTCTATGTCAGCGGCTACAGCCTGCAATACCCGGACAAGGTGCAGGCGCTGCTGGACTGGGTGCTGGCCTTGCCGAGGGAAGTGACGGTGGTGTTCGATCCGGGGCCGCTGGTCAACGCGCCGGACTCGGCACCCATGGCGGCCCTGCTGCCGCGTATCGATATCTGGACCAGCAACAGTGTCGAATCCCTGCGCTTTACCGGCGCCGTGGATATTGCCGGCTCCCTGGACAGCCTGACGCGGCGTCTGTCCGACGGTGCCCTGCTGCTGGTGCGCGACGGCCCGGACGGTTGCTGGATCAGCCGGCACGGGGAGCGCCGGCATATCCCCGGCTTCAAGGTGACGGCGGTGGATACCAATGGTGCCGGCGACGCTCATTCCGGCGTGTTCCTCGCCGGGCTGGCGGCGGGGCTCGATGCTGCCCAGGCAGCCCTTCGCGCCAATGCGGCGGCGGCCCTGGCGGTGACCCGCTGGGGGCCGGCAACCTCGCCGGGTGCTGACGAAGTAGATGTCCTGGTCGCGGGGCTGAAGTCGTAAAGATGTAAGAAAAATCTGTAATAGATTGCGCTTTTGTCTTCTGCTTAAGTAGGAAGTGCTGGAAACCACGGCAGCGGCTGTTCTACCCTAGTACGTTGGCTACTTTTCTCGATACCCAGCCTCCGGAGGCTCTGCTCCAAGGCTGGTGGTCGGGTGAAGTCAGCGTATTCTCCGACTTCTGTGACGACGCCCGTGAAACTCATCATCATTGCTGTTTACGTATTGTCCATCGCGTATGTACACCTGCGCGGTAAAGTCCGGCACAAGCTGGGTCGCCAACTGAGCGACCACTCCAGCTTCCTGGCACCGATCAACTGCTTCCTCTACCTGTTTTCGAAGATCCCCAGCCGACCGTACCTGCAGACGACGGACTTCCCCGAACTCAAGCCGCTGCAGGACAACTGGCAGGCGATCCGCGAGGAGGCCCTGGCCTTGCTGCGGGCGGGTGAAATCAAGAAATCCGAGCGGCCCGACGACGTCGGTTTCAACTCCTTCTTCAAGACCGGTTGGAAACGTTTCTACCTGAAATGGTACGGCGACAACCATCCCTCCGCCCTGGAGCTCTGCCCGCGTACCACCGAGCTGCTCAACGGCATCGGCACGGTCAAGGCGGCGATGTTCGCCGAATTGCCGCCGGGTTCGAAGCTGGTCCGTCACCGCGATCCGTATGCCGGTTCGCTGCGCTACCACCTGGGGCTGGAAACGCCGAACGACGCGGGTTGCTACATCAACGTCGACGGCCAGAACTACCACTGGCGCGACGGCGAGCCGGTGATGTTCGACGAGACCTTTATCCACTACGCGGAAAACACCACCGACAAGGACCGCGTGATCCTGTTCTGCGATATCGAGCGGCCGATGAGGTATCGCTGGGCGGCGGCGTTCAACCGCTGGTTCAGCCGTAACGTGATGGCGGCTGCCGCGGCGCCCAATGGCGACGGCGACAAGACCGGCGGGATCAACAAAGCCTTCACCAAACTGTACGGCATCCGCCTGCGCGGCAAGGCGCTGAAGAAGACCAATCGCACCCGCTACTACCTGGAAAAGTGGGCGATCTTCGGTGGCCTGCTGGCGTTGTTCCTGCTGATCTAGCGCCATTTCCGCGATCGATTGCAGCAATGAATCGGCCGGGCTCCCAACGGGAGTCCGGCCGATTTTTTTCAAGCGTTCCGCAATGGGTCGCCAGGGGCGATCAACTAGATGCCATCCTGCGGGTGCAATGTACGCTTGGCCAGGTCCTCGGGACTCTTCTGCTGCCAGACCGGCCAGTAATCGGCGCGTTTCTCTTCTACGCTGCCCTTGTTGCTCTCGAACCACGACAGCGATTTCGGCGAGTTGTCGACCAGTTCGGTGTTCTTGATCAGATCGGTGACGTCCTTGCTGCCGGTGCTGAACTCGGCCTTGCTGTCGCTACTGACCGGCCACAGTGAGAAGCGGGCTTTCCAGGCACCCATGCGTGGCGTCACGACGCTGTAGTAGGTCTTGCCCGGGGCCAGGTCGGCCTCGAGGAAGTCGGCGGCTTCGGAGACCACCATGAAGGTGTGCTTGCCCGGGGTGGTCGGGTAGTTGATCTTGCTGCCGTTGGCCATGATTCCGATAAACCGGGTCTGGCCGCCGGTGACGTCATACAGCGAGGCATCGATGATCTTGCCGACGAACGACGAGCGCATGAACACCACCTGGGCGGCGGTCGGTTCGGCGGTCGGGATGGTTTGCGTGGGGACTACCTGCATCGGGTTGCCGGCACAGCCGCCCAGCAGTGCAGCGGCGGCCAGCAGCCACAAATGGATAAAGCGCATTGAATGCTCCTTGGTCTTGAACTCGAGTTATTCCCTACTCAGGTGCGCCGCGGCAAAGACGTGTTCGCCGCTCCGGACATCTTTCAGGCCCGGCCTTTAAATCATGAAGGCATTTGGCTATCAAGTGTTTTCGATTTTCTCCGGGGATGAGTTTTCCCTGTCTGTACGGGCCTCGTATACGTCGGATTGATGTAGTGACCTGGATTCGGGAAGTTACCGGACCCACATCAACCCTTGCCGCGCGGTCAACGCTCCAGCACACCCCGGAACGCCGCGCTCAAGGCCCGCAGTGTCTCCTGGGAGCGGGCGTCCGTGGGCCGTGAATGCAGGATGATTTCGGTCACCGGCAACGCCGGCAGTCCCAGCTGTTCGCCGACTTCGACAGCACCGGCCGGAGCCACCCGCCTTGCCAGCGCGGCGACGCCGAGCCCGGCACTGACCGCCGCGCCCACCGCCATGACGCCGCCGCCGATAAACACTTCGGTCCAGGCAATTGCGGCGTCGTCCAGCACCCGTACCGCCAGGTGGCGCACGCCGCACGGCGCGGCCATGGTTGCCAGGCGCAGTACGCTACCCGGCACATGCTGCCAGGTCGGCGCGGCGAACCAGCCGAAGCGCTCGACCACCAGCACTTCACCGTCGTGGCGGTCGCCCTCGCTGCGCACGATGGCCGCGTCCAGCTCGCCGCGGTCGAAGGACGCGCTCAGGTCCCGGGACGATGCGATGCGCACCTCGATGATCAGCAACGGATCGTAATGGGCCAGTCTGCTCAGGAGCACCGGCAGGTCGGGCCCGGCGACATGATCGCTGATACCGATGATCAAGCGTCGGCTCGGCGGCGCGCTCATGTCGCCGAGGGCGCGTTCATGGGCCTGGAGCAGGGTCCGCGCCGCCTGGATGAATTGCTCGCCGGAAGGCGTCAGGCGCACATGCCGTGGCGTGCGCTCGAGCAAGCGATAACCGAGGCGCTCCTCCAGACGCTTGAGCTTCAGGCTGATGGCCGCCTGGGAGGTGTCCAGTGCCTGGGCGGCGCGGGTGAAGCTGGCGAAGTCGGCAATCAGGACAAAGGCCTGGACGGTGTCGATATCGAGAGGCCTGCTGATGTCTGTCATATCTACCTCTTATCACACATATATCGGTAGATATCTTGTTGTAATCATCGACCTTGCGCAAGCTGGCTCCAGGTTTTCCACAGCCGGTTTTTCCCAAGGAGCGCGATCATGTTTGCCAAACAGTATTCCCACCGCTTGCCCGCCAACTACGACATGGATCTGATCCGTCGCCGTGCCGCTGAACTCGGACCGCTCTGGGACGATGCCCGCGGCCTGCTGTTCAAGGCCTTTATCGCCCGGGAGCGCGGCGTCTTCGGTGCCTCGGCCAACCAGTATGCGTCGGTCTACCTGTGGTCGGATCCGGCCGCCGCCGCTGCCTTCCTGATGGATGAGCGGTTCCAGAAGGTGATCGATTCGTTTGGTCGTCCGCAGATCGAGGCCTGGTTGCCCCTGGATTTCCAGCTGGGCACGGCGCTTGAGGCGCGGGCGCTGTACCGCGAAGAACTGGCGGTCGACCCGGAAGCCGATCGCGCCCGGTTGCTGGCAAGCGAGATCGAGCGCAACCAGGCTCTTCTACGCCAGGAAGATACCTTCGCGGTCTTCCTGGCACTGGATACCGCGAGCTGGCGGCTGGTGCGCATCACCCTGTCGTCAGGTCATCCGGACCGCAGTCGTGCCAGCGAGGCCTACGAAGTGCTGTACCTGGCCCAACCCGGTGTCGAGAGCCGGCGTCATGGACGGGCGTGACGAGCAGGGGCAGGCCAGCCGCGCGCTGCTGGCCCATCTGCTGGGGATGGGCGTGGGCGCAGGGCTGATCCTCGGCCTGACGCTGCTGGCCTGCCTGCTGTTGCGAACGAATTTTCGTTGAAATGATTCAAGCGGCAACACAATCCGAATAGCATGGGCGTCTCCATTGATTCCGGAAGCGCCCATGTCCCTCGAAATACGCGAAGCCCGGCCCAGCGATGCGCCGCAGATCCTGGCCTTTATCACCGAACTGGCGGACTACGAACGGGCGCGTCACGAAGTGATCGCCAGTGTCGTCGACATCGAGCGCAGCCTGTTCGGCGAAGGCGCCACGGCCCACGGCCTGATCTGCCTGCGGGACGGCGAACCGGTCGGTTTCGCGGTGTTTTTCTTCAGCTACTCGACCTGGCTCGGGCGCAATGGCCTGTACCTGGAAGACCTCTATGTCTCGCCACAACAACGCGGCGCCGGGGCGGGGAGGAAGCTCTTGCGGCATCTGGCGAAGATCGCCTGTGCCAACGACTGCGGACGCCTGGAGTGGAGTGTGCTGGACTGGAACGAGCCGGCGATCCGCTTCTACGAGTCCATCGGCGCGCAACCCCAGAGTGAATGGGTGCGCTACCGGATGGACGGCGAAGTGTTGAAGAACTTCGCCTATTCGCAGGACTGAACAGCGATCCTGAAAACCCCGCGAAACCTGTAGGAGCTGGCTTGCCAGCGATAGCGATGTCACATTCACCACCGCCATCGCTGGCAAGCCGGCTCCTGCAGGAATCGGGTTCAACCTGGGCCGATGTTTATTGCAACCACTGCCACAACAGCAGCGTGCCGATCAGCCCGACCACCGAGACGATGGTCTGCAGTACCGACCAGACCCAGATGGTCTGCTTGAGTTGCAGGCCGAAGTACTCGCGCACCATCCAGAAGCCGGCATCGTTGACGTGGCAGAAGAATACCGAGCCGGCACCGATGGCCAGCGCCACCAGGGAACTCTGGGTGGTTGCCAGGCCCGCCATCAGCGGGGCCAGGATGCCCGCGGTGGTGGTGGTCGCCACGGTGGCCGAACCCGTCGCCTGACGCAAGGCCACGGCGATCAGCCAGGCCAGCAGCACGTAGGACATGTTCGCGCCGGTGGCGACCTTGCTGATGGTGTCGCTGATCCCGGCTTCCAGCAGCGTCTGCTTCAGCCCGCCGCCGGCGCCGATGGTCAGCAACAGCACGGCAATCGGTGCAAGGCTCTTGCGCAGTACGTTGCCGACCTGGTCGCGGGCCATGCCGATCGACCAGCCGAGGCAGATCACCGCGGCGATCACCGCGAGGCCCAGGGCGATCAGCGGTTCGCCGAGAAACTTCAGGGTGATCGCCAGGTTGCTTTGCGGCGCCATGGCGACTTTCGCCAGGGTGCTGCCGAGCATCAACAGCACCGGCAACAGAATGATCAGCAGCGAGACGGCAAAGCTCGGCTTGCGCCGGGTCTCGACCTTCGCCGTGAACAGGGCGCCGAGTTCCGCCGGTTCCTTCACATCCAGGCGCTTCGACAGCCAGATGCCATACACCGGGCCGGCGAGCATTACCGCCGGAATGGCGATGCACAAACCCAGCAGCATGGTCATGCCGAGGTCGGCGTGCAGGGCGCTGACGGCGATCAGCGGCCCCGGATGAGGTGGCATCAGCGCGTGCAGGGTGGTCATGCCGGCGAGGGCCGGGATCGCCACCTTGAGCAGCGGCTGGCCGGATTGCCGGGCGATCACGAAGATGATCGGCACCATCAGCACCAGGCCGACTTCGAAGAACAGCGGCAGGCCGATGATCATTGCCACCAGCGCCATCACCCAGGGCAGCGACTTGCCGCGGGCGTGGCGCAGCAACGTCGAGGCGATGCGATCGGCGGCCCCGGATTCGGCCATCAGCGCGCCGAGCATGGCGCCCAGGGAAATGATGATCCCGGCTTCGCCCAGGAGGCTGCCAGCGCCTTTGCTGAACGCCTTGGCCACTTCCTCTGGCGGCAGGGACGCGCCGAGCCCGGCGACAAAAGTGCCGATCAGGATGGACAGGAAGGGCGGCAACTTGGTGAGGCTGATCAGCACGATGATGGTGGCGATGGCCAGCAGGCAGCAGATGATCAGGCGGGTGTCGTGGGCGAGCCACGCGGCATGTGAAAGATCCAACGGAAACCCCTTCTTGTAATATCTTGTTACGCGGTTGGAAGGAATATACCTGATCAATTCATATAGATGACTATTTGACACGGGTTTTTTACCAACGGCCGTCTGAAAGTCCCGGACGGTTTGCGCTGGTCGCGAGCAGTAACCGAAGCGGCTTCAGTCCATCAGCATCGGCGGCAATGTGCCCAGCAGCGATACCGCGAGGATCGCCCCCAGCCCCAGCAGCCATTCGAGCGTCACACTGCGGCGCAGGACGCTGAAGTGTCCGCGCCGGCTCATCACCAGGTTGAACAGCGCCAGCCCCAGCATCAGCGCGACCATCAGCACCTTGATCAACAGGATCAGGGCAAAGCCGCTGAACAGCGGAGTCGGCCAGACGGCACCGGTGAGCACGCGCACGTTGATCATCCCGGTGACGATGATCGTGGCGACCAGCAGGTAGCCGAGGTTGCTGAACCGGCGCAGCACCCGGTCGATGTCATGTTCCGCCGGTTTGCCCAGCACCAGGGCGAGCAACATCAGTCCGCCGATCCAGGCACCGACACCGCTCAGGTGCAGCAACTGGTTGAACATCAGCAGCCGGCCACCCAGGCCGTCGAGCATCGCGCCGTGGCCGACCGGAGCCAGGGTCGCCAGCAGCAGGAAGGCGAGCAGAAGATTGAGCCGGGGAGAGGTATTGGCCCGGAGGCCGATCAACAGCAGCAGGCCGAACCCCAGGTGCCAGCTCCAGACCTTGCCGAAGAAAGTGCTGCCCAGCACCAACTGCAGGGTGCCGAGGTGGAACGCGTCGGCCCCATCGCCGGTCATGCCGGCGGTGGTCAGCAGCAGCCAGGCGATCGCACTGAGCGAGGCCAGGCCGGCCATCCAGCGTTTGGCCCGCGACAGGCGCAGGTCGAGGACCGCGCAGGGTGCCGGGCCGAGCAGCAAGGGCCTGAACAGACAGGCCCCGAACAGCGACAGGACCATGGTGAAATGCAGGAAACGGCACAGGACCATGGCGCTTTGCATGAATTCAGTTGCCCACCTTGAAGCCGTAGTTGCCTTCGCTCTTGTGGGTGTCGACCGAGACCGCATGCCATTCGACCTTGTAGTCGCCGGCCTTCAGCGGGGCGGCCGGGGTCACGATGAGGGTTTTCTTGTCGGCCGGATCGGTGACGATGCTTTTCACTGCGACCGGGACGCCGTCACTGCTCAGCCCGACTTTGCTGAATTCGGCTTCGACCCCTTCGCTGAACACCAGGCGCAATTCGCTCGGGGCGCTGACGGTGCTGTCCGCCGCCGGGGTCTGGCTTTTCAGGTGCGCATGGGCGAACGCGGAACCGGCCGCGACGCAAGCGCCGAGCAGGACAAGGGTATTCAGGGCTTTTTTCAGGTGGGGAAATGACATCGATCAGTACCTTGATGGCGGAAACAGGTGAGGATGATGCGAGAGGACGTGGGGCAACAATAGCCGGTACAGAGGGGTTTGGCACGGAGGAGCCGGGGGCAGCCGGCTCCTTTTTTGTAATGCAGTCGCCTGGTCCGATCAGCCGAGCACGTAGTGGCCCTGGCGCTTGAGGGCGCGTTCGGTCAACCAGCCGAACAGCAGGCCGAGGGTGGTCCACAGCACCAGCTGGATACCCAGGGCGGCGACGCGGAACTGCCACAGCACCACGGCCGAGAAGTCCGCCGGCACTTCATTGATTTCCGGGAACGCGTAATGGGCCACGGCGGCGATCACGATATACAGCGCGGCACCGACCAGAGTGGCTGTCCAGGCACCGTGACGGGCGATCAGTTTGCGACCGAGGTTGATCGCGATCACCATCGCCGCGATCGACACCGCCAGCATCAGGAAGAACAGCTTGGTGCGCTGCTTGATGGTATCCGGGTCGCCCACCGACGGCGGGTTGGCCGGGTACTTGAGTTCCGGCACGAAAATCACCGCGACAAAGGCGGCCAGTGCCAGCAGGGCGGACAGGCCACGCGGCCCCATGCGACCGACGCGGCCCAGGGAATAGGCGAACACCAGGGCGAACAGGCCACCCATGGACGCGCTGTAGACCAGCACCCCGGTCAGCAGGCCGATGCTGCTCTGGGTTTCGCGGCTGACCAGCTCGGGTTCAGGCGCCTCGCCCTTCATGGCGTCCATTTTTTCTTCGAAGGCAATGGCCTTGTCGACCTGCGGCTCGCCAAAGACCTTGGCAAAGCCAAACGCCAGCAAGCCGGCTACGAGCCCCACGAGCATGCCGCGCAGCAGAAGTGATCCAGTCATGATGAGTTCTCGAGATCAGTGGCAGGGAAAGCCGAGCAAATGACGGCCATCGTGTACGAACTCATGCACGTACATGCCGGAGATCAGCGAGGTCGCGCCCTGTTCCGCGCCGACGAAGTAAATCGCCAGCATCAGCAGCAGGCCGCCGAAGATTGCCCAGGGCAGCAGTTCGCCGAGGGGAATGGTGGGGATCGATATGGAGCCGGGAGTATCGTATGTTGCGGTACTGGCCATCTGAAAAATCTCCAGGGATTGTGCGTCCGGTCTGAGAAGTGGAGTGTGCGTGGAAGGGTCTGACTCTCGGCATCTATGCTCTGTACGATAATCGCCTGTGCGACCCTCAGGCCGCCTTGCGAGTACTCGTACAGACCGTTTGAATGCGATTACAGTGGCGCAACCGTGCCGGGTTTCCACCGGCTTCCTTCCTTGTAACAAATTGATACAAGTGCTCGCGGAGTGTAATCCCCCGCGAGGCGTAACGGGAGAAAATTCCATATGCCGATCCGGCTCAGTGTTGTCTGCCATGCCCGCACCGAGGCCCAGCGCCTGGGGCGTTTTCCGCTGGATGAGCCGGTGGAACCCAAGGGCCTGGCCAAGGCTGCCGAGCTGGCGGCGCGGCTGAAAAAGCCGGTGCGGATTCTCAGTGCGCCGGAGACCCGCGCCTGGCAGACGGCCGAGGCCCTGGGCAGCGAGATCGAGATCGTTCCGGAACTGGGGGATTACGACTTTGGCGAATGGCAGGGCCTGGCCCTGGCGGATCTGCAGGAAAGCGATCCCGAGGCGCTGGCGGCCTGGGTCAGCCAGCCGCAAGTGGCAGCGCCGGCGGGCGAATCGGTGGAGGCGCTGTGTGCGAGGGTCGGAGCCTGGCTCGACGGTTTTCACGAGGACGGGCATTTTGTCGTCGTGACCCATCCCTTCGTGATCCGCGCGGCCATCCTGCATGCACTGCAGGCTGGCCCGGCTTCGTTCAACGCGATCGATATCGAGCCCTTGTCAGTGGTCGACCTGCGCCGCAACGGACGCTGGCGTCTGCGTTTCTGAGCGCAAGCCCGTTCCCACGCCGTGCGTGGGAACGAGTGTGTCGACTAGGGTTTTTTCACCGGCGTCGGCAGGGTCACCAGCGACACGTAGTCGTTCCAGAATTTCTTCTGGTCCACCGCGAACACCACCTTGGCTTTCTGCGTCCCCACCGGCGGGTTCTTCTTGTAACCCAGGGCACGCCCGTAGTCCGGACCGAAATGGGTGTCGACGTCGACCCACATATCGCGCGATTCGGTGACGATTCCAGGCTCGGTCAGGAACAGTGCCGGCAGGCTGTCCCAGGTAAAGCTGTGGTAGCCCGGGTCCTTGGCGAACTCCGGCCCGAACACGCTCTTGTACAGTTCCGGCACCGCGCCCTTGGCGGCGATCACCCGCTTGTAGACCGAGGCGTCGAAGGTGACTTTCTCGCAGACATCGTTCGGGAAGATCACATGTTCGATCGGCGAGCGCAGGACGATCCGCGCCGCTTCCGGGTCGAACCACCAGTTGAACTCGGCGGCCGGGGTGGTATTGCCCGGGATCTCGATGGCACCGCCCATGTACACGATGCGCTTGATCAGCGGCACGATATCCGGCGCCTGGCGGATCGCCAGGGCCAGGTTGGTCAACGGGCCGATGGCCAGCAGGGTTACTTCGTGAGGATTCTTGCGCACGCTGTCGATAATGAACTGCGGGGCGGTTTCGCTGCGCAGTTGGGTGTGGGTCGCCATGCCATCGGGTGGCGCCACCAGTTGCGTGGCCGAGGTCGGTCGCGGGTTCTTGAACGCGCCGGGCCAGCCGGCACCGAACATCGCCTTCTCCTGTGGATAAGTCGCGAAGTCATGCAGCAGCGGATACGCCGCGCCGGAGTAGACGCCGATTTCCTTTTCCACACCCATGCGCTCGACGGCCTTCAGTGCATCGACCTGTTCCTGGTCGACCCACGCATTGCCGCTGACCAGGGTCATCCCCAGCAGGTCGATCTTCTTCTGCGCGTGCAGTTGCGCCAGCATGATAAAGGCCTGGCCGTCGTCGTTGAGGACGTTGAAATCGGTGTCGAGAATGACTTTTTCAGCCGCCTGCAGCGAACCGGCCGACAAGCCGACAGCCAGCGCCAGCGCGCAGCCCTTGAGAAAGCGTTGCATGTTGATTTGCCCCAATGAGTTGTTGTTGTCTTGCGGTAGTCCAGCATGCCTGCCGACGCCTGGAAACGCCATCGGCAGGTAAGTGACTACTTAACGATTGACCAGTTTGGCCGGCAGTGCGATCACCAGGAAACTGCTCAGGATCAGGCAGCCGGCGAAGAACCAGAGCGCACCGGCACTGCTGCCGGTCAGGTCGATCGCCACGCCCATCAGCGAGTTGCTCACCAGTCCGGCGATGTTCGCCACCGAGCAGGCCAGGGCAAAGCCGGTGGCCGCCGCGGTGCCCTTGAGGAAGGTCGCCGGCAGGCTGAAGAACACCGGCACCGCGCCGATGATTGCCGCCGAGGCGATGGCGAACAGCGCCACGGTCGCCACCACGTTATGGGTGAAGAACGTACTGGTGGCCATGGCGGCGGCACCGATGAAGAACGGCACGATGATGTGCCAGCGGCGCTCGCGGTGGCGGTCGGAACTGGCGCCGATCAACAGCATGCCCAGCAGTGCGGCGACACTCGGCAAGGCGGTCAGTACGCCGATATGGAAGGTGTCGGTGATGCCCGCGTTGCGAATGAACGTCGGCATCCAGAAACCCATGGCATAGGCGCTGAGCAGGATCGAGAAATCGATGCCGCCGAGCATCCACACCTTCAGGTTGAAGAAACCGTCGCGGAAATGCTGCTTGCTGTCCGGGCTGCTGGCCTCATCGGCCCGCAGCTCGTTTTCCAGTACATTTTTCTCGTCTTCGCTCAGCCATTTGGCCTGGCGGAAGTGGTTCGGCAGCGCCCAGAAGGTCAGGATGCCGAGCAGCACGCTGGGAATCGCTTCGATCAGGAACAGCCACTGCCAGCCGCGCAGGCCGCTGACCTGGTCGAAATGGCCCATCACCCAGCCGGACAGCGGGCCGCCGATCACGCTGGAGAGCGGCAGGCCGATCATGAACAGGGCGATGATCCGTCCCCGTCGGTGGGTCGGGAACCAGGTGGTCAGGTAGAACAGCACGCCTGGCAGGAAACCGGCCTCCGCGGCGCCGAGCAGGAAACGCAGGATGTAGAACTGCGTGGTGGACGTGACCAGCATGGTGCAGGCCGAGAGCAGGCCCCAGGTGATCATGATCCGCGCGATCCAGATTTTCGCCCCGACCCGTTCCAGCACCAGGTTGCTCGGCACCTCGAACAGGATATAACCGACGAAAAACAGGCCGGCACCCAGGCCGAAGGCGGTTTCGCTGAAGTGCAACTGGTCGAGCATCTGCAGTTTGGCGAAACCGATATTGATCCGGTCGAGGTACGCGGCCAGATAGCAGAAGCACAGGAACGGGATCAGTTTCCAGGTGATCTTGTGGTAGAGCGCTTGGGTCGGGTCGGCGACCGAAGTCGCTGATGTTGCATTCGCAATGGGCATTGGGTGTCTCCTGGCGGTGACTTATTCGTGCCCCGTGAAAACTGCCGCGCTCGAAAATACTGCGTTGAAGACAGGTTCGGACTGCTCACTTACAACGTGTAAACTCCGCGTCCTCGCCTGTCTTCGCCTGGTATTGACTTCGCTCGCTACGTTTTCACGCGGCCCTCTTTGGTTTTTATTACAGCCGCTTTTGTTCCAGCACTTCGGAGTGCTGTGAAAGCGACTTCCAAAGGCAGTGTCAGAAGACTGGGAGCTCCCATAGTTGACCGGCTTTATTCAACAAGCCGTATGCCAAAGTGGGCTCTCAGTTTTTCAAGACCACGCTCTATGGCGCGGTTCTTCGTAAAACCTTATTGCTCCTTGAACTTCGAGATCGCTTCCTGTTTGCTGACGACATCGCCGTACTTGCTGTCGATGTCGAACAGATTCGCTTCATGGGGCGCCGGATGCCGGTCGCCCACGCATTCGCGTACCACGATGGTGCGAAATCCATGCTGGACGGCATCCACCGCCGTTGCGCGGATGCAGCCGCTGGTGGAACAGCCGGCCAGGACCACGGTATCGATACCCTGGGCGTGCAACTGCGAGGCCAGGCTGGTGCCGAAAAACGCACTGGCGTACTGCTTGCTGATCACCACTTCCGACGGCAGCGGCAGCACCGCTTCGCAGAAGGCCGCGAGCGGATTGCCCTCGACCATGTCCTTCATCACCGGGGCCTTGCGCACCCAGACGCCACCGTCGGCGAAGTGTCCCGGATGGTAGCGAATATTGGTGTGCACCACCGCAATCCCGTGACGCCTGGCGCTGTCGAGCAGGGCCACGCTTTCGGCCACCGCGCTGACCACGCCCGGAGCGAACAGCGGTGCACCCTCGGTGGTGTAGCCCTGCATGAAATCGATCATCAGCAGTGCCGGTTTGCGTCCGAAGCCGATGCGCTGGCCCCAGACTCCCTGGTAATTGTCATTGGCGCTTTGTTCGCTCATCTCGCGGACCCCGCTCAGTAGGCGCCGGACAACAGGGCACCGGCACCGGGCACGATCGGCTCCAGGTCCAGGGCCTTGAGCATGGCGTAGGTGGTGGCGATGGCGGCCGTCAGCACCGGCTTGCCGGTCTGTGCCTCGACCTTGGCGACGGCCGGCAGCGACTGCATCTGCACGCAGGCCGAGAGCACGATCACGTCGACGCCTTCGAGGTTCATCCCGGCGACGATGCCCGGCAGGTTGGCCGGATCGTGACGGGCCACTTCGAGGTTGTCGGGGATCTCCAGGGCGCGCCAGTCGACGACCTCGAAACCTTCCTCGCGGATGTAGTTCACCACCAGTTCGGTCAGCGGCTTCATGTAGGGCGCGACAATGGCGATGCGCTTGGCACCCATGACTTTCAGGCCCTCGATCAGGGCGCCGGCGCTGGTGATCACCGGGGCATTGCCGTCGTTGTCGGCGGTGGCCTTGCGCAGGCGCGCCTCGGACTGGCGGTGATAGCCCAGGCCCATGGCCATGATCGCTACCAGGCAGGCGTAGCCGAGTACATCGACCTTGGCGTCGGACAGCTCGACGGCGCAGCGATCGGACTCGCCGTCCATCGCCGCCAGTTCTTCCTTGCGCACCTGCTTCATGCGCATGCGGCTGGAGTGAAAGGTGAAGCGTTCCGGACGGATCGCCTGGCGGGCGTTGAGCATCGCCGGGATCTCGGTTTCCATGGTGGTGTTCGAGCTCGGTACGATCTGACCGATGCGGTAAGGCTTGAGCATGCTTGTCTCCTTAAATCGATAATTCAGCCGATACATCAACCTGTGGGAGCTGGCTTGCCGGCTCCCACAGATTCAAGAGGTCAGGTGCACGCCGAGGAAATCACCGAAGGCGGCGAAGAAGCCGTCCAGGTCATCCCAGGGAATCATGTGCCCGGCATCGGCGACATGGGCGATGCGGATCGTCGGTTGCAGTTCGCGGATCTCGGCTTCGTCCTCGGGCTGGATCACGCCGCCGCGCCCGGCCACCAGCAGCAGGGCCGGCGCCTCGAGGCGCGGCAGGTCCTGGTGGAAGTCGACGTCATGGAAGTCGTTGAAGGCCCGGACAATCGCTGGCTCGTAGCAGGTGTGCAGCCATTCGGCGCGCAGTTGCAGTTGTTCTTCGGTCCAGGTGGCGCAGAAGGCGCGCATCGCCTCGGCATCCATCCCGACCAGCGACTGGCGGATCGAGTCGACGTACCACGGCAACTTGCTCGGGTACTCGCGACGGCCCGGGCCGGATACCGGCGGGTCGATCAGCACCAGGCTTTTCACTCCGGCGGGGCTGAGCACCGCACTGCGCACGGCAAAGCGCGCGCCCATGGAGTGGCCCACCAGGTGATAGCTGTCCAGGCCTAGGGCCGCGGCAAACGCGGCGATATCGCTGGCGCAGGTCTCGGCGCTGTAGTCCAGTTCCGGGCCGCTGGAGGACAGGCCGCGGCCACGCACATCCAGCACATAGGTGTCGAAATACTTGCCGAAGCGCTCGGCGACGAATCCCCAGGTGATCGCCGGGCTGGTGATGCCGGGGATCAGGATCAGCGCCGCGCCCTTGCCGCCGTAGCGCAGGTAGTGCTGGCGAATGCCGTTGGCCTGGACGTTGCCGCCATGGACGAAGGTGCTCACGCCGCCACCCCCGATTTCAGCTGTTGGGCATAGAGGTCGTAGCCGTAGACCCAGGCCGGATCTTCCTGGGTGCGCAGCCAGGTGTTGGCGTTGGATACCGATTGCACGCGGGACGCACGGTCCTTGCGGTTGGCTTCATAGAGCTCGAAGGCGGTGCGGTAGTCGCCCAGACCGGTTTCCTGCAGGCAGCGGGTCAGCATCGCCGCGTCTTCGATGGCCATGCCGGCGCCTTGGGCCATGTGCGGCTTCATCGGGTGGCAGGCATCGCCCAGCAGCACCAGGCGCCCGCGGCTCCACAGCGGCAGTGGGTTGCGGTTGCGCAGCGGCCATTTGGTCACGGTATCGGTGGATTCGATCAGCGCCTGGACGGTGGGGTGGTAGCCCTGGAAGGCTGCGAACATCTCTTCGCGGCTGCTGTCGACGAACGGACCGTCGAAGTCCAGTTCCGGGTGCGGCACGCCGGTGACGTAGTAGTACTCGTCGCGCTTGCCGGTGGTGTAGTAGACCATCATGTGCCGGTCCTCGCTCCACCACTTGATGCAGTCTTCGAAGTTCAGGTCGTAGCGGGCCAGCTTGTCGCGGGTGATCAGCGCGCGGTGGGCGACCCAGCCGCTGTACAGCGGTGCTTCCTGGCCCAGCAGTTCTTCGCGGATCTTCGAGTTGATGCCGTCGGCACCGATGACGATATCGGCGCTGGCGTGGGTGTCGTCGGTGAACGTCAGGTGCACCTGGTCACCGCGGTCCTCGATGGTTTCCAGGCGCTTGTTGAAGTGCAGGGTGCCCGGTTTGATGGTGGACATCTGCAAGGCGTGCAGGTCGCCACGGTGCACCGTGATATAGGAAGCGCCGTATTCCTTGCGGGCAAACTCGCCCAGGGGAATGCGCGACAGGTAGTCGCCGCTCATGCCGTCCCGGCTGAACCAGTGGTCCGGGTGCGAACCCATCTGGTCGAGCTGCTGCTCGATGCCCATGCGCCGGAAGATCTTCATGATATTCGGGCCCATGTGGATCCCGGCACCCAGGCGGGAAAACTCCGGCGCCTGCTCGTAGATCGTCACGTCGAATCCCGCCTGTTGCAACAGGGTGGCGGCGGCCGCGCCACCCAGGCCCGCGCCGACGATGGCGATTTTTTGTGTGCTTGCCATGGGCATGCTCCTCGTTCCGAGTGAAGGTTGGCGGGGACGACCCGCAAGGTTTTTAAAGTGTATACGCTCTTTTTTTGAAAAGAGAAGATCCTCCGTAAAAATTAAAATTTTGCCGATATTTGGCTGTCGTAACGCTAAGTAACCTTATTTTATTGGGGTTGTGTGGGTTGGTAACGTTTTGGTCTGGCTCTTGCAGAATGTCTTCAATTCGGGTCTTATCGGATTTAAATGGCGTATACGCTATAAAAATGCACTAGAGTGAAGCGTGACGCTTCTACTTGGTGCGTCGTGGGCGAATTGAGGAGAGAGGAAATGCCGGTAAGTGATTGCGAACTGACGCAGATGTTCGAGCACGTGTTGAAACTGTCGAAGGTCGACTCGACCCAGAGTGTCGCGGTGCTCAAGAGCCATTACTCCGACCCGCGCACCGTGCGTTCGGCGATGGAGGCTTCGCAGCGCCTGGGGGCCAAGGTGTACGCGGTGGAATTGCCGTCCTTCAACCACCCGATGGCCATGGGCAATGACATGACCGCCTACTGCGGCGACACCGCGCTGACGGGCAATATCGCCGCCCAGCGGGCACTGGAGGCGGCGGACCTGATCGTCGACACCATGATGCTGCTGCACTCGCCGGAGCAGGAGCAGATCCTCAAGACCGGCACGCGCATCCTGCTGGCGGTCGAGCCGCCGGAAGTACTGGCGCGCATGCTGCCGACCGAGGCCGACAAGGTGCGGGTGCTGGCGGCGGAAGCACTGTTGAAGAAGGCGCGCTCGATCCATGTGAAGTCCCGTGCCGGCAGCGATTTCCGCGCGGCGCTGGGGCAGTATCCGTCGGTGACCGAGTACGGTTTCGCCGATGAGCCGGGGCGTTGGGACCACTGGCCGAGCGGCTTCCTGTTTTCCTGGCCGAACGAGGAAACCGCCGAGGGCGTGCTGGTGCTGGATATCGGCGACATCCTCCTGCCGTTCAAGACCTATACCCGGGAGAAGATCACCCTGGAGATCGAGAAGGGCTTCATTACCTCGATCCATGGCGGTTTCGAGGCCGAATACCTGCGCGACTACATGAAGTACTTCAACGATCCCGAGGTCTACGGCATCTCCCATATCGGCTGGGGCCTGCAGCCGAAGGCGCAGTGGACCGCCATGGGCCTGCACGACAAGAACGACGGCATGTGCATGGACGCGCGGGCGTTCTATGGCAACTTCCTGTTCTCCACCGGGCCCAACACCGAAGTCGGCGGCACCCGCAAGACGCCGTGCCACATGGACATTCCGCTGCGCAATTGCGATGTCTACCTGGATGACCAGGCGGTGGTGATCGGCGGCGACGTGGTGGCTCCCGAGGCCTCGCGGGCCCGTTGAGTGGCGACCTGGATCGTTCCCACGCTCCGCGTGGGAATGCACCCCGTGACGCTCCGCGTCACAGATCTACAGCGGACGCAGAGCGTCCAGAGAGGCATTCCCACGCGGAGCGTGGGAACGATCTGATGAGTGAGTGACAGAGGACTGCAGGAGCCGGGCTTGCCCGCGAAGGGGCCGGCCCGGACGACCTCACACTTGAGTCCGCCTCGCAACCTGTCCATCATGCCAGCCCATTCTCCATTGCCTTTTCGAGCCTGCCGTGCCGGATACTCCTGATTCCAATTCCTACGTCTTCTCCGAACAGGTCGGCCACCTGCTGCGCAAGGCCTACCAGCGACATATGGCGATCTTCCAGCAGAATGTCGGCGATTCGCAGCTGACGGCCGTGCAGTTCGTCACCCTGTGCGCGGTGCGTGACCACGGCCCCAGTTCCCTGACCGAGCTGGTCAAGGCGACCGCCGTCGACCAGGCCACCATCCGTGGCATCGTCGAACGACTCAAGGCCCGCGAGCTGATCAGCCTGGAGCCTGACCCCGAGGACCGGCGCAAGGTCATCGTCGGCCTGACCGACGAAGGCGCCCGCCTGGTGCAGCAGACCGTGCCCTGTGCCGCGCGGATCAGCGAGCTGACCATGAGCAACCTCAACCCCGCCGAGCAGGTGGCGGTGCTGTTCCTGCTGCGCAAGATGATCGACGACCGCGACGAATAACCCCTCTTGAACCGATGCTTGGGAGGGATCCCATGGTGCAGGGCAACGGGTCCTGCCTTACCTGTGCCAATCTCGTCACCAGCAAGCGCAGCGTCGCCTGGCTGTCTCTCACAAATATCGCACCGCAAGCACTAACCCCGTGGGAGCGGGCTTGCCCGCGAAGGCGTCCGCCCAGTCGCCGCAGGTCCACAAGAGCGCTGCAAGCCTCAAGGCCCTCTTCGTGGGCAAGCCCACTCCCACAGGGGTGTGTTTGATCGTTCCCACGCTCCGCGTGGGAACGCCTCTCCGGATGCTCTGCGTCCGCTGCGGACCCGTGACGCGGAGCGTGGGAATGATCGTGATCACCCGGACCCACGCCGCTGGCATCCTTCTTGCTCTCTGTTCATGTAGTAACCACTTCATCAGAAAAAGTGTGTCGTCAGGAGACACTGACGGCGTAGAGCCATGGCTTTTTCATGTAGTGATCACTTCATCAAATGAACTGAGCGCAGCCCATGACGACGCAGGAAATCACGGTAGCCCTTGAGGTCAACGGCAGCACCACTTCGGTCACCGCCATGGCGGACACGCCGCTGTTGCTGATCCTGCGCAACGACCTGCGGCTCAACGGCCCCAAGTACGGCTGTGGCCTCGGCGAATGCGGGGCGTGCACGGTGATCATCGATGGGGTGGCCGCGCGCTCCTGCGTGTTTCCCCTGGCCGGTGCGGTGGATCGGCAGATCGTCACCCTTGAGGGGCTCGGCAGCCGCGAGGCGCCGCACCCGGTGCAGCAGGCCTTTATCGACGAGCAGGCGGCCCAGTGCGGTTATTGCCTGAACGGCATGATCATGACCGCCAAGGCCCTGCTCGACCGCAATCCGCACCCCAGCGAGGCACAGATCCGCAACGAACTGTCCGCCAATCTCTGCCGCTGCGGCACCCATATCGAAATCCTTCGCGCGGTGCTGCGTGCCGCCCGTCAAACGCCTTGAACGTGGACCGACGACCATGACCGATGCCATCCCCACCCGTGATCAATTGCTGGCCAAGACCGGCGTCCTGCTGATTGTCGACGATATCCTGCCGCCCTCCGGCCCGGTGGCCAAGGGCGGTTCGCCGGTGGTCAAGCCCAAGGAGCTGGGGCTGTTCATCGCGATCAGCGATGACGGCTGGGTCTATGCCTTCAACGGCCATGTCGACCTCGGCACCGGCATCCGCACCTCGCTGTCGCAGATCGTCGCCGAAGAGCTGGACCTGGAAGTGGCGCAGGTGCGCATGGTGCTCGGCGACACCGAGCGGGCACCGAACCAGGGCGCGACCATCGCCAGTGCGACCCTGCAGATTTCCGCGGTGCCCCTGCGCAACGCGGCGGCCGAGGCGCGGCGTTTCCTGCTGGCGCGGGCGGCGCGGCGCTGGGGGCTGGCAGCGCAGGAACTGCGGGTCGAGCGCGGTATCGTCAAGGCGCCGGACGGCCGGGCCCTGAGCTACACCGAACTGGTGGCGGGCGAACACGATCAATTGCGCATCAGCGGTGACGCACCACTCAAGCCGGCCGCCGACTATCGGCTGGTGGGCAAGGGCGCGGCGCGGGTCGATATCCCGGCCAAGGCCACCGGCGAGCTGACCTATGTCCACGATATGCGCGTACCGGACATGCTCCATGGCCGGGTGGTGCGGCCGCCCTATGCCGGGTTCGACAGCGGCGACTTTGTCGGCAACAGCCTGCTGGAGGTGGATGAGTCGTCCATCGCCCATATTCCCGGGATTGTCCGGGTGGTGGTGATCCGCGACTTTGTCGGGGTGGTGGCGCTGCGCGAGGAACAGGCGGCGAAGGCAGCCCAGGAACTGCGGGTGCGCTGGAAGGACTGGCGGCAGAAGCTGCCGGACCTGAGCGACGTCGAGCAGGCGATCCGCGACAACCCGCGGATCAAGCGCACGGTGCATGACCAGGGCCAGGTCGACGAAGCCCTGGCCGGTGCCAGCCAGCGCATGCCGCGCACCTACCTGTGGCCTTACCAGATGCATGCCTCGATCGGCCCGTCCTGCGGGCTGGCGGATTACCAGGCGGGCGGCATCCGGGTCTGGTCCGGCAGCCAGAACCCGCACCTGTTGCGGGCCGACCTGGCCTGGTTGCTGGAGTGCCCCGAGGAACATATCGAGATCATCCGCATGGAGGCCGCCGGCTGCTACGGGCGCAACTGTGCCGACGATGTCTGCGCCGACGCGCTGCTGTTGTCCCGGGCCGTCGGCAAGCCGGTGCGGGTACAACTGACCCGGGACCAGGAACACGTCTGGGAGCCCAAGGGCACGGCGCAACTGATGGATGTCGATGGCGGCCTGAATGCCGACGGCAGCGTCGCCGCCTATGACTTCCAGACCAGCTACCCGTCCAACGGCGCGCCGACCCTGGCTTTGTTGCTCACCGGGCGCGTCGAGCCGGTGGCGGCGATGTTCGAGATGGGCGACCGGACCTCGATCCCGCCCTACGACTACGAACATATGCGGGTCAGCATCAATGATATGTCGCCGATTGTCCGGGCCTCGTGGATGCGCGGGGTCTCGGCCTTGCCCAACACCTTCGCCCACGAATCCTATATCGACGAACTGGCCTTTGCCGCCGGCGTCGATCCGGTGGAATACCGCCTGCGCTACCTGCATGACGAGCGCGCCGTGGACCTGGTGAAATCCACCGCCGAGCGCGCCGCCTGGACCCCGCGCACCGCGCCGATGCAGACCCCCAACGACGACCATCTGTTGCGCGGGCGTGGCTTTGCCTACGCGCGTTATATCCACAGCAAGTTTCCCGGGTTCGGCGCGGCCTGGGCCGCCTGGGTCGCGGACGTGGCGATCGACCGGCAGACCGGCGATGTCTCGGTGACCCGGGTGGTGATCGGCCATGACTCGGGGATGATGATCAACCCCGACGGCGTGCGGCACCAGATCCACGGCAATGTGATCCAGTCCACCAGCCGGGTGCTCAAGGAGCGGGTGACCTTCGAGGAATCGACGGTGGCGAGCAAGGAGTGGGGCGGCTACCCGATCCTGACCTTTCCCGAAGTGCCGAAGATCGACGTGCTGATGATGCCGCGCCAGAGCGAGCCGCCCATGGGCGCGGGGGAGTCGGCCTCGGTGCCGAGCGCGGCGGCGATTGCCAACGCGATCTTCGATGCCACCGGGATCCGCTTTCGCGAACTGCCGATCACCCCGGAGCGGGTGTTGCAGGCGCTCAATGCCGGTACCGAGCAGGATCCGCCGAAGTCCCCGGCCAAGCGCTCGAAATGGTTGTTCGGTTCCTTGTTCGCCGCCTTTGGCGCGTTGCTGGGCATGGCGGCCACCGCCTGGCCCTGGCACGGCGAGATCGCCCCCATCGCGCCACCGAGCGCCGGCACCTGGTCGGCGGCCACCCTGGAACGCGGACGCCTGTTGGCGGCGGTCGGCGATTGCGCGGTCTGCCATACGGCGCCGGGCGGGGCGACCAATGCCGGAGGGCTGGCGATGGAGACGCCGTTCGGCACCTTGTACAGCAGCAATATCACCCCGGATGTACAGACCGGCATTGGCAGCTGGTCGTATCCGGCCTTCGAGCGGGCGATGCGCGAGGGTATCGGGCGCGACGGGCGCAATCTGTATCCGGCGTTTCCCTACACGGCGTTTCGCAATATCAACGATGCCGACATGCAGGCGCTGTACGCCTACCTGATGTCCCAGGCACCGGTCAGTCAGCCGGCCAGGGCCAACGCCATGCGCTTTCCGTTCAACCAGCGGCCGTTGATGGCAGGGTGGAATGCGTTGTTCCTGCGCAAGGGGGAAATCCAGGTGCAGCCGCAACGCAGCGAGCAGTGGAATCGCGGGGCTTATCTGGTCAACGGCCTGGGGCACTGCGCGGCCTGTCATTCGCCGCGCAACCTGATGGGCGCGGAGAAGGGCGGCGCGGCGTTTCTGTCCGGCGGACTGGTCGATGGCTGGGAGGCGCCGGCCCTCACCGGCTTGTCGAAGGCGCCGACGCCCTGGACCGAGGACCAGTTGTTCACCTACCTGAGCAGCGGCTATTCCGATGCTCATGGCGTGGCGGCGGGGCCGATGGGGCCGGTGGTCAGCGAACTGGCGAAGTTGCCGAAGGAAGACGTGCGGGCGATGGCGGTGTACCTGGCCTCGCTCAACGGCGCGCAGGACGAGGCGCGGGTGGTGGAGCGGGCAACCCGCCCGGCAGCGGTTGAAGCGTTGTCCCTGAGCAACGGGCAGCGGGTGTTCGAAGGCTCATGCCAGGGCTGCCATGCCGATGGCCTGGGGCCGAAGCTGTTCGGGGTCAGCCCGTCGCTGGCGAGCAATACCAATGTGCACAGCGACCTGCCGGACAATCTGATCAAGGTGATCCTGCAAGGGATTGCGACGCCGGCGACCCGCGACCTGGGCTATATGCCGGGCTTCAAGGACAGCCTGTCCAATACCCAGGTGGCGGAACTGGCGGCGTACCTGCGCAGCCGCTTTGCCGGCGATGCGCCGCCATGGCAGGGGCTGGAAAAGACCGTGGCCCATGTACGCGCAAATCCGGGAACCCACTGATGGGCATTGTTCGTTGCCGCACCGCGAACCTGTAGGAGCTGGCTTGCCAGCGATGGCGGCCGGATGAGCGCTGCAGGACCACAAGAGTGCTGCAAGCCTCAAGGCCCTCTTCGTGGGCAAGCCCACTCCCACAGGGGGGGCCGTATATCCGCGGCTGAGCCGGTGATTGTGGGAGCGGGCTTGCCCGCGAAGGCGGCCGGATGAGCGCTGCAAGGCTTGATGGCCTTATCGCTGGCAAGCCGGCTCCCACAGGTTCTGCGTTTACGGCAGGCGCAATACCCCGCGAACCACCAGGTCGCTGATAAACGCCAGCCAGTCCTGCTGCTGGTGTTTCTCCGCCAGCGGCTCGCCGAGGAATGAACTCAGGGTGTGCTGGTTGGAATTATAGAAATAGCAGAGCGAGGCGATCATCAGGTACACGTGCTTGAGGTCCAGGTCCTCGCGAAAGATCCCCCGGGCCTGGCCCGCCTCGATGATCGGCCGCAACACGCCGACCGCTTCCCCCGACAGCCGCCGCAGTTCCCCGGACTGCTGGGCGTGCCTGCCCTTATGCAGGTTCTCGATGCTCAGGATGGCCACGAATTCCGGGTGCTTGACGTAGTAGTTCCAGACGAAGGCCACCAGTTCCCGCAGGGCTTCCAGGGGCTGGTCCAGGTCCAGGCGCAGTTTGCTTTCGGCCTTGTTGAACTGCTCGTAGGTGTGTTCCAGCACGCAGATGAACAGCCGCTCCTTGCTGCCGAAGTAGTAGTAGAGCATGCGGTCGTTGGATTCGGCTTCGCGGGAAATGCTTTCCACCCGACCGCCGGAATAGCCGTCGCGGGTGAAAACCTTGACCGCCGCCTTGAGGATACGGGCGCGTGTCTGGTCGGCTTGCTGGGCTCTGATGCCGATTTTCTTGTTCACCGTCGGGCATTCCTTCGACAGGGCGGGGTGGGGCGCGAATATACCACGGCTGCCGTGACGGCCCCTTGTGGGAGCCGGCTTGCCGGTAAGGGGGGCCTCCTTGTCTGGCGCCGACCGTACGGCCGCCATCGCTGGCAAGCCAGCTCCTACAAGGTCGGTGTTGTTCTTAAGAGTTTAGTTTTTCCCACTATATGGGATTGATATTTATATATTGAGATTTTAAACGCGCCGGGTTTATAGTTCATCGCACTCACTGCCCAGAAAAACAAAACAGGTGAAGCGATGCAGGCGCAATTGATCGCGCTCGACTGGGGAACCACTTCCCTTCGTGTCTACAAGCTCGGTCCCCAGGGCCTGGTGCTGGAACAGCGCGCGCTGGCTTGCGGCATCATGCAATTGCCCAAGGTGCCACGGCTGGTAGCCGGCCAGTGGTGCAGCGACGGTTTTGAACTGGCATTCGATGAGGCCTGTGGTGACTGGCTCGATGCCTGTCCGCAACTGCCGGTGATCGCCTGTGGCATGGTCGGCAGCGCCCAGGGCTGGCGCGAAGCGGTCTATCGGGAAACCCCGGCCAGCCTTGCGGGCCTGGGCTCCAGTCTGCAAAGGGTCGCCACCTTGCGCGGTAGCGACCTGCATATCGTTCCCGGGGTCATCCAGCGCTCCCGCCTGCCCAACGTGATGCGCGGCGAGGAAACCCAGGTGCTCGGTGCCCTCGATGTGCTGGGCGACGACAGCCGGGTGCTGATCGGCCTGCCCGGCAGCCATTCGAAATGGGTCCAGGTGGTCGCCGGCAACCTCGTGCACTTCGACACCTTCATGACCGGCGAGCTCTTCGGTGCCTTGAGCGAGCACACCATCCTCGGCCGCACCCAGCAACGCAATGCGCCGTTCGACGCGCACGCCTTCGATCGTGGCGTGCAGGTGGCCTTGTCCGCCGAGGGCGAGATCGGCCCCTTGTCGACCCTGTTCAGTGCCCGCACCCTGGGCCTGACCGGCGAGCTGAGTCCTGCCGAGCAACCCAACTACCTGTCCGGCCTGCTGATCGGCCATGAACTCGTGGCGCTGCGCGCGTTGCTGCTCCAGCGCCACACCGGCAGCGAGCTGCCGGCAATCCTGCTGATCGGCAACGAACAACTCTGTGTCCGTTACCGGCGGGCCCTGGAGGCCTGCGGCTTTGCCTCGGTGAGCCTGGCCGAGCAGGCCACCGAACGGGGTTTATGGCAACTGGCCCAGGCGGCCGGCTTGCTCGACTGAAGCTTTCGACGATTCCTTTCAGAGGTTTGAGATGCTCAAGCAAGCGCTGGCAAAAAACGGTCTGATCGCCATCCTTCGCGGCCTGCGCCCGGAGGAGGCGAAGGCCATCGGCCGGGTGTTGTACGACGCCGGGTTCCGTACCCTGGAAGTGCCGCTCAACTCCCCGCAACCCTATGACAGCATCCGTATCCTGCGCGACAGCCTGCCCGCCGATTGCCTGGTGGGCGCCGGTACCGTGCTGACGCCGGAGCAGGTCGGGCAGGTGAAGGCGGCGGGCGGCCAGGTGATCGTCATGCCCCACAGCGACCCTGTGGTCCTGCGCGCGGCCAAGGCCGCCGGCCTGTACCTGTCGCCGGGTGTCGCCACGCCCACCGAAGCCTTTGCCGCCCTCGCCGAAGGTGCCGACGTGCTGAAGATGTTCCCCGCCGAGCAGATGGGCCCGGCCGTGGTCAAGGCCTGGCTCGCGGTGTTGCCGGCCGGGACCCTGTTGCTCCCGGTGGGCGGTATCACGCCGGACAACATGGCGGTATTCCTCGAGGCCGGCGTCGGCGGCTTCGGCCTTGGCTCGGGGCTGTTCAAGCCGGGCCTGAGCCCCGATGAGGTGGCGGTTCGCGCCAAGGCCTACATGACGGCCTGGAACACCTTTCGTTAAGACTGCCGACGCCCAGGGCGTCCATCGACAAGCCCCATTACAAGAGAGATAAGCGATGAAAATCACCCAGCTCACCACCTACATCGTTCCACCGCGCTGGTGCTTCCTCAAGATCGAAACCGACGAGGGCGTCACCGGCTGGGGCGAGCCCGTCGTGGAAGGCCGTGCCCACACGGTGGCGGCGGCGGTCGAGGAATTGTCCGATTACCTGATCGGCAAGGACCCACGCAATATCGAGGATATCTGGACGGTGCTCTACCGCGGCGGCTTCTATCGTGGCGGGGCGATCCACATGAGTGCCCTGGCCGGGATCGACCAGGCGCTCTGGGATATCAAGGGCAAGGCGCTGGGGGTATCGGTCAGCGATCTGTTGGGCGGTCAGGTGCGGGACAAGATCCGTGTGTATTCGTGGATCGGCGGCGATCGTCCGGCCGACACCGCGCGGGCGGCGAAGGAAGCGGTCAGCCGTGGCTTCACCGCGGTGAAGATGAACGGCACCGAGGAACTGCAATTTCTCGATACCCACGACAAGGTCGACCTGGCCCTGGCGAACGTTGCCGCGGTGCGCGATGCGGTGGGTCCGGATGTCGGCATCGGCGTGGACTTCCATGGCCGGGTGCACAAGCCCATGGCCAAGGTGCTGATGAAGGAACTCGATCCCTACAAGCTGATGTTTATCGAGGAGCCGGTGCTCAGCGAGAACTACGAAGCCCTCAAGGAGCTGGCGCCGTTGACCAGTACGCCGATTGCCCTCGGCGAACGGCTGTTCTCGCGCTGGGATTTCAAGCGGGTGCTCAGTGAAGGTTATGTCGACATCATCCAGCCGGATGCTTCCCATGCCGGCGGCATTACCGAAACCCGCAAGATCGCCAACATGGCCGAGGCCTATGACGTCGCCCTGGCCCTGCATTGCCCCCTGGGGCCGATTGCCCTGGCGGCCTGCCTGCAACTGGATGCGGTTTGCTACAACGCCTTTATCCAGGAACAGAGCCTGGGCATCCATTACAACGAAAGCAACGACCTGCTGGATTACGTCAAGGATCCACGGGTGTTCGACTATGAGAAAGGCTTCGTGAAGATCCCCAACGGTCCGGGACTGGGGATCGAGATCAACGAGGAATACGTGATCGAACGGGCCGCCATCGGCCATCGCTGGCGCAATCCGATCTGGCGCCACGCCGATGGCAGCTTCGCCGAGTGGTGATACCTGATCGTTGCTTGATCGTTCCCACGCTCCGCGTGGTAACGCCGCTCAGGACGCTCTGCGTCCGCTGTTGGAGGTGACGCGGAGCGTCACTGGATGCATTCCCACGCGGAGCGTGGGAACGATCATCAGGGATAGGCAAGCAGTCCTCAATAATCATAAGAAGAGGCACGCTCCATGCAATTCGAACGGCCCCAGGCCGCGGCGTCCCTGGTGACGCCCAGCCGCAAGCGATTCTTCATCATGGTGCTGTTGTTCATCACCGTGGTGATCAACTACCTGGACCGCAGCAACCTGTCGATTGCCGCGCCGGCCCTGACCAGCGACCTGGGCATCGACCCGATCCATGTCGGGCTGATCTTCTCGGCCTTCGGCTGGACCTACGCCGCCATGCAGATTCCCGGCGGCTGGCTGGTGGACCGGGTGCCGCCGCGGATTCTCTACAGCGTGGCCCTGCTGCTGTGGTCGGTGGCGACGGTGATGCTCGGTTTCGCCGCCAGCTTTATCGCCCTGTTCGTCCTGCGCATGGCGGTCGGCGCCCTGGAGGCCCCGGCCTATCCGATCAACAGCCGGGTCGTCACCACCTGGTTCCCGGAGCGTGAGCGGGCGACGGCCATCGGCTTCTACACCTCCGGACAGTTTGTCGGCCTGGCCTTTCTCACCCCGGTCCTGGCCTGGTTGCAGCACCGCTACGGCTGGCACATGGTGTTTGTCAGCACCGGTGTGGTGGGGATTCTCTGGGCGGTGGTCTGGTACGCGGTGTATCGCGAACCCCGGGACTTCAAGGGGGCGAATGTCGCCGAGATCGAACTGATCCGCGAAGGCGGCGGCCTGGTGGATATCCAGGCGCAAACGGCCCGCCGCAAGGCGCCGTTCAGCTGGACGGACCTGGGCATCGTGCTCAGCAAGCGCAAGCTGTGGGGCATCTACCTGGGGCAGTTCTGCCTGAACTCGACCCTGTGGTTCTTCCTCACCTGGTTCCCGACCTACCTGGTGAAGTACCGCGGCATGGACTTTATCAAGTCCGGTTTCCTCGCCTCGCTGCCGTTTCTCGCGGCCTTTGTCGGTGTGCTCTGCTCCGGGCTGTTCTCCGACTGGCTGATCCGCCGCGGTGTCGGCATCGGCCTGGCGCGCAAGCTGCCGATCATCGGCGGGCTGCTGATTTCCACCTCGATCATCGGCGCCAATTTCGTCGACTCCACGGCCCTGGTGATCGCCTTCCTCGCCCTGGCGTTCTTCGGCAACGGCCTGGCCTCCATTACCTGGTCGCTGGTCTCGACCCTGGCCCCGGCGCGTCTGCTGGGGCTGACCGGCGGGGTGTTCAATTTCATCGGCAACCTGTCGGCGATCACCACGCCGATCGTCATCGGTTTTCTCGCCAGCGGCGACTCGTTCGCCCCGGCCATTACCTATATCGCCGTGCTGGCGTTGATCGGCGCGCTGTCCTACGGGCTGTTGGTGGGCAAGGTCGAGCGGATCGAGCTGTAGCGCGCGTCACGGGTTCATTCGATTTCATTCAGGAGTGTTTGAAATGGCAAAACCGCTGTCGTTACCCGAAGTCCCCGAGCCGAAGTACGGCGATCGCCTGAAAGACAAGGTGGTGGTGATCACCGGCGCGGCCCAGGGCATTGGCGAGGCGATCGTCGCCTGCTTCCAGGCGCAGCAGGCAAAGCTGGTGATCGGCGATATCCAGGCCGAAAAGGTCGAGCAGGTCGCCGCGCGTTGGCGCGGGCAGGGCGCACAGATTCACGCGCAGGCCATCGACATCACCTCGCAGACGCAATGGCGCGCCCTGGTCGACCTGGCCATCGAACGCTTCGGCCGGGTCGACGTGCTGGTCAACTGCGCCGGCGTGAATGTGTTTCGCGATCCGCTGGAGATGACCGACGAGGATTGGCGGCGCTGTTTCGCCATCGACCTGGACGGGGCCTGGTTCGGCTGTCGCACCGTGTTGCCGCACATGATCGAACAGGGCATCGGCAACATCATCAATATCGCCTCGACCCATTCCAGCCACATCATCCCCGGCTGCTTCCCTTATCCGGTGGCCAAGCATGGCCTGCTCGGCCTGACCCGGGCGCTGGGCATCGAGTACGCGCCCAAGGGTATCCGGGTCAACGCGATTGCCCCGGGGTATATCGAGACCCAGCTCAATGTCGACTACTGGAACGGTTTCGCCGATCCCGGGGCCGAACGCCAGCGGGCCTTCGACCTGCATCCGCCACGACGTATCGGCCAGCCGGTCGAGGTGGCGATGACGGCCTTGTTCCTGGCCACCGACGAGGCACCGTTCATCAACGCCACCTGCCTGATGATCGATGGCGGGCGCTCGGTGATGTACCACGACTGATCTGCGCGCCGGCCTTCGGGGCGACGTTTGTTGCACGCAGCGATTCAACAAGAACCGGTCAAACAAGAACAAGAGGGTTACCCATGCTTATCCAACGCAAGCTCCGTTCCCTGGCCTGTGCGGTCGCGGTAGTCGCCGCCGGTGGTCTTACCCATCTGGCAGCGGCCGAAGAAGTGAAAATCGGCTTTCTCGTCAAGCAGGCCGAGGAGCCCTGGTTCCAGACCGAGTGGGCCTTCGCCGAGAAGGCCGGCAAGGACAAGGGGTTCACGGTGATCAAGATCGCCGTGCCGGATGGCGAGAAGACCCTCGCCGCCATCGACACCCTGGCCGCCAATGGCGCCAAGGGCTTTGTCATCTGCCCGCCGGACACTTCGCTGGGCCCGGCGATCATGGCCAAGGCCAAGCTCAACGGACTGAAGGTGCTGGCGGTGGACGACCGTTTCGTCGACGCCAAGGGCAATCCGATGGAGGACGTGCCCTATGTCGGCCTGGCGGCGTTCAAGATCGGCCAGAAGCAGGGCGCGGCGATGGCCGAGGAGGCGAAAAGGCGCGGCTGGGACTGGAGCAACACCTACGCGGTGATCAATACCTTCGACGAGCTGGACACCGGCAAGAAGCGCACCGACGGTTCGGTGGACGGCCTCAAGGCGGCGGGCCTGCCGGCGGATCATATTCTCTTCAGCCCGCTCAAGACCCTCGACGTACCGGGCAGCATGGACGCCACCAACTCGGCGCTGGTCAAGCTGCCCGCCGCGGCGAAGAACCTGCTGATCGGCGGGATGAACGACAGCGCGGTGCTGGGCGGCGTGCGCGCCACCGAAAGCGCCGGCTTCAAGGCGGCCAATGTGATCGGTGTCGGCATCAACGGTACCGATGCCATCGGCGAACTGAAAAAGACCGACAGCGGTTTCTTCGGCTCGATGCTGCTGAGCCCGGACACCTCCGGTTATGAAACCGCCAGCCAGATGTACACCTGGGTCACCACCGGCAAGGAGCCGGCCAAGTACACCGCGCTGGACAACGTCACCCTGATCACCCGGGCCAACTTCCAGGCGGAACTGAGCAAGATCGGCCTGTGGAAATGAAAGGGGGTTGAGGATCGTTCCCACGCTCTGCGTGGGAATGCCTCTCAGGACGCTCCGTGTCCGTTGTGGCGACGCAGAGCCTCACGGGCTGCATGCCTTTGCGGCATGTGGGAACGATCGGTGTCGGTGATTGGGGCGGGAGAATGACAATGATGGATGAACAGAACACGGGCGCCAGTCTGCGCTTCAACGGCATCGGCAAGGAATTCCCCGGTGTCCGCGCCCTGGCGCAGATCAGCTTCGAGGCCCGGCCCCACAGCGTGCATGCGCTGATGGGGGAAAACGGTGCCGGCAAGTCGACCCTGCTGAAGATCCTGGGCGGCTTCTATGCGCCCAACAGCGGCCACCTGCAGATCGGCGGACAGACCCTGCACTTCAGGTCCGCCGCCGACAGCATCGCCAGCGGTATCGCGGTGATTCACCAGGAACTGCAACTGGTGCCGGAAATGAGCGTGGCCGAAAACCTGCTGCTGGGGCATATGCCGACGCGCTGGGGCGTGGTCAACCGGCGGGCGATGGTCCGTCGTGCCCGCGAGTTGCTCAAGGGCCTGGCCGACGAGATCGATCCCGATACCCGTCTCGGCAGCCTGTCCCTGGGCCAGCGGCAATTGGTGGAAATCGCCAAGGCGATGTCGCGCAATGCCCGGGTGATTGCCTTCGACGAACCCACCAGCAGCCTGTCGGCGCGGGAGATCGAACGGTTGATGGTGATCATCGCGCGCCTGCGGGACGAGGGGCGGGTGATCCTGTATGTCTCGCACCGGATGGAAGAGGTGTTCCGCATCTGCGACGCGGTGACCGTGTTCAAGGACGGGCGCTTTGTGCGCACCTTCGAGGACATGGCCCAGCTGAGCGTCGATCAACTGGTGAGCTGCATGGTCGGCCGCGATATCCAGGATATCTACAACTACCGGCCGCGCGAACACTTCGGCGAAGCCCTGCGGGTCGAAGGGCTGCTGGGGCCTGGCTTGCAGGAGCCGGTCAGCTTCAGCGTCGCCAAGGGCGAGGTGCTCGGCCTGTTCGGTCTGGTCGGTGCCGGGCGCACGGAACTGCTGCGACTGCTGGCCGGGCTCGCCCGCGGCAAGGCCGGGCAATTGTTGCTGGAAGGGCGGGAGGTACGCTTGCGCTCGCCTCGCGATGCCATCGCGGCGGGGGTGTTGCTGTGCCCGGAGGACCGCAAGAAGGAAGGCATCGTGCCCCGCGCCAGTGTCGCGGAGAACATCAATATCAGTGCCCGCGCCCATCACGCCGGCTTCGGCTGCCTGATCCAGGGCGGTTGGGAACGGGACAACGCACAGCGGCAGATCGCCGCCCTGAATATCCGCACGCCGTCGGCGGCGCAGCCGATTCTCTATCTGTCCGGTGGCAACCAGCAGAAGGCCATTCTCGGTCGCTGGCTGTCGATGCCGATGAAGGTCCTGCTGCTCGACGAACCGACCCGCGGCATCGATATCGGCGCCAAGGCGGAGATCTACCAGATTATCCACAACCTGGCCGCCAGGGGCATCGCGGTGATCGTGGTGTCCAGCGACCTGATGGAAGTCATGGGCATCGCCGACCGGCTGCTGGTGATGAGCGAAGGGGCGATCACCGGCGAACTGGCGCGCACTGAGGCCGATGAGGCCCGGCTGTTGCAACTGGCACTCCCGCGGACGCGGGAATAAAGAACCACTCCCGCGAACCCGGGAATAAAGAGGCACTCCCGCGAACCCGGGAATGAACCACTCCCGCGCAGCGGGCCCCAAGAGACATTCCCGTGTTCGTGGAATTGAAGACTGACGAGGTGGCTATGTCACAGGTAAAAACGCCGGGCGCGTTCTGGCTGGGTCTGAATCAACGCAAGTTTTTCGACGATTGGGTGATGCTCCTGGCGGCGCTGGGGATCTTCCTGTTCTGCACGCTGTTCATCGACAACTTTCTTTCCCCGCTGAACATGCGCGGCCTCGGCCTGGCGATTTCGACGACCGGGATCGCCGCCTGCACCATGCTGTTCTGCCTGGCCTCGGGTCACTTCGACCTGTCGGTGGGCTCGGTGATCGCCTGTGCGGGGGTGGTGGCGGGGATCGTCATCCGCGATACCGACAGCGTCTTTCTCGGTGTCTCGGCGGCCCTGGCGATGGGCCTGTGCGTGGGGCTGATCAACGGGATCGTGATCGCCAAGCTGCGTATCAATGCGCTGATCGCCACCCTGGCGACCATGCAGATCGTCCGCGGGCTGGCCTATATCTTTTCCAGCGGCAAGGCGGTCGGCGTGATGGACGAAGGGTTCTTTGTCTTCGGCAACGGCCAGCTGTTCGGCGTGCCGGTGCCGATCGTGATCACCGTGCTGTGCTTCCTGTTCTTCGGCTGGCTGCTCAACTACACCACCTACGGGCGCAACACCATGGCCATTGGCGGCAACCAGGAAGCGGCGTTGCTGGCCGGGGTGCAGGTGGACCGCACCAAGATCATCATCTTCGCCGTGCACGGCCTGATCGGCGCGCTGGCAGGGGTGATCCTGGCCTCGCGCATGACCTCCGGCCAACCGATGATCGGCCAGGGCTTCGAGCTGACGGTGATTTCCGCCTGTGTGCTGGGCGGGGTGTCCCTCAGTGGCGGGATCGGCCTGATCCGCCATGTGATTGCCGGAGTGCTGATCCTGGCGATCATCGAGAACGCGATGAACCTGAAGAATATCGACACCTTCTACCAGTACGTGATTCGCGGTTCGATCCTGCTGGTGGCGGTGATCATCGACCGGCTGAAACAGCGTTGACGCGCAGGGCATCGTCTCCTGTTCCCGAAGTCGGCTGGTCGTGCTCCACAGCCGGCAAGCGAAAGGCCATAATGGCCGCCGTTCTGGTACACCTCTCATAGGCTGGATATGCAGGAAGACGCTCCGATCTCCCCGACGAACACGGCCAAGGAGGCCGCGCCCACCGGTACCCAGACCCTGCTGCGCGGCCTGGGCGTGGTGCAGGCGGTGGCCGCTGGTGCCCGTGATCTCAAGGAGATCGCCCGGCGCATCGGCACCACGCGCAGCACCACCCATCGCCTGGCCAGCTGCCTGGTGGAGGAACGCTATCTGCGGGTGGTGCCGCAGGTCGGCTACCTGCTGGGGCCGAAGCTGATCGAACTGGGTTTCCAGGCGCGGGAAGAACTGCCGCTGGTGACCCTGGCCGTGCCGTACCTGGACGAGTTGTCGAGCCTGACCGGCGACACCATCCACCTGGCGATCCGCGAGGACGACGATGTGCTGTACCTGCACAAGAATCCGGGGCGCAACGGCCCGGAGATGCGTTCGCGGGTCGGTCATCGCATGCCGTTGGCACGCACCGGGATCGGCAAGGCACTGCTGCTCGACGATACGGCACGGGAATGGCAACGATTGTATGAAGCGAGCCTGCCGGCGGCGGGGAAAAATGCGCTGTGGCCGCAGCACCGGGAAGCATCCTGGGAGCAGTTCCTGCAGCGTATGCAGGAGTATGCGGCGGGCGGTTATGCGTTCGACCTGGAAGACAACGAACCGTCGATCCGCTGCGTGGCGGCGCCGATCCGCGATGCCGGCCGGCGCATTGTCGCCGGTATCAGTATCGCCAGTACCGTGCCTTACATGCCGCTGGAGAAGATGGCCGAGCTGATTCCGCTGATCAAGAAAGCCGCGGCGGGTATTTCGGCGGAACTGGGCGGCTGACCATCCCTGTGACCTGTGGGATTGAGCGTGTGGCACGAACCCTGTGGGAGCCGGCTTGCCGGCGATAGCGGCCGATCAGGCGCTGCAAGGCTTGCGGGCCTCTTCGCTGGCAGGCCAGCTCCCTCGGGGTGTCAGACCTTCAGCGTCGCCATATCGATGACGAAGCGGTATTTCACATCCCCGGCGATCATGCGGCTGTAGGCCTCGTTGATATCGCGGATATCGAGCATTTCGATATCGCAGGTGATGTTGTGCTCGGCGCAGAAATCCAGCACTTCCTGGGTTTCGGCGATACCGCCGATCAGCGAGCCGGCCAGCACGCGGCGCTTCATCACCAGCTTGCCGGCATGCAGTGCCGGGTCCACCGGTTCGATCAGGCCCACCAGGATATGCACGCCGTCAAAGCGCAGGGTATCGAGGTAGGGATTGAGGTCGTGCTGCACCGGGATGGTGTCCAGCAGGAAATCGAAGTGCCCGGCGGCGGCCTGCATCTGTTTGTCGTCGGTGGACACGATCACATGATCGGCACCCTGGCGACGGGCTTCCTCGGCCTTGCTGGCGGAGCGGGTGAACAGGGTGACTTCGGCACCCACGGCCTTGGCCAGCTTGATGCCCATGTGACCCAGGCCACCCATGCCGAGCACGCCGACCTTGTCACCGGCCTTGATGCCGTAGTGCTTGATCGGCGAGTACATGGTGATGCCGGCGCAAAGCAGCGGGGCGGCGCTGGCCAGGTCGAGTTTTTCCGGGATACGCAGGACGAAGCGTTCGCTGACCACCACGCTGTCGGAGTAACCGCCCATGGTGAGACTGCCGTCCACGCGGTCGGCGCCGCCGTAGGTCATGGTCATGCCTTCCAGGCAGTATTGTTCCAGGTCGGCATGGCAGGCTTCGCAGTGGCGGCAGGAGTCGACCATGCAGCCGACGCCGACCAGATCGCCGACCTTGTAGCGGGTGACATCGCCACCGACGGCGGTGACCTTGCCGACGATTTCATGGCCCGGCATCAGCGGGTAGACGGCGATGCCCCATTCGTTGCGGGCCTGGTGGATATCTGAGTGGCAGACGCCGCAGTAGAGAATCTCGATGGCGACATCGTCCGGTCGTGGCGCGCGACGCTGGAAGGTCATGGGGGCGAGGGGAGTGGTGGCCGATTGAGCGGCATAACCGATGGCGGTGTACATGGAAAAACCTCGCAAGGCAGTGACGGTTGAGGCGGGCCATTCTCTGCGTCGCCCGGCGAGCCGGCCATGACGATTCCTCCGAGTGTCATGCCTAATCCTCCGGCATCGGCGGCCGGCCACTTTCATGTCGCCCAGGACCTGCGATGATGTTTGCATCCCTTTTTCCGTGAAGTTTTTGCCATGCAGTTGACCCGTCATCTCGACGCCAATGCCACCCTGGTTTCATTGCTCCAGCCCCTGGCACCCCGTTCGGGCTTCCTGCCGACCCCGCTGCCCCAGGTGAACATCGTGGCGGCCTACGGCAATGTCTCGCGCTGCCCGCAGATCTACGAGCCGAGCCTGATGATCATCGCCCAGGGCAGCAAGCTCGCCTACCTGGGGCCGCGCATCCTCGAGTATGGGGCGGGGCATTACCTGATCCAGGCGCTGCCGGTGCCTTTCGAGTACGAGACCTTTGCCACGCAGGACGAGCCGTTGCTCGGCGTGTCCATCGGTATCGACCGGGCGATGTTGAGCGAGCTGGTGCTGGCCATGGGGCTGGCGACGGAGCGCGGGGCTTCGTCGCAGACGCCGGAGTCGATGACCTCGGTGGCACTGGACGACGAGATGCGCCTGAGCGTGGAGCGTTTGTTGCGTTGCCTGCATGATCCGCTGGAGTGCCGGGTCATGGGACAGGCGCGCCTGCGCGAGGTGCTGTTCGCCGCGCTGCGCGGACCCCAGGCCGATGTACTGCGGGCGCTGGTGGAACAGCAGGGGCAGTTTGCCCGGCTGGCCGCCTCCCTCAGCCATCTGCACGAGCATTTCGCCGAGCCGCTGAACGTCGATACCCTGGCGGGTTACGCGAACATGAGCACCTCGACCTTCCACGAGCATTTCAAGCGCAGCACCCTGTTGTCGCCGGTGCAGTACCTCAAGCGCCTGCGCCTGATCAAGGCCCAGCGGCTGCTGGTCAGTGATGGTCTGGGCGTGGCCCAGGTGGCGCATCGGGTGGGCTACCAGAGCACGTCGCAGTTCAGTCGGGAGTACAAGCGTTACTTCGAGCACAGCCCGGTGGAAGAGGGGAGCCTGGCAGTCCAGTGATCGTTCCCACTCGCTGCGTGGGCAGGCGTCACCTGCAGAGCGGACGCGGAGCGTCCAGTGAGGTATTCCCACGCGGAGCGTGGGAACGATCATGCAAAAAGGCCCCCGAGGGGGCCTTTTCGTGACGGGCGGGCGAACTACATGTTCGGGTAGGTCGGTCCGCCAGCGCCTTCCGGAGTCACCCAGGTGATGTTCTGCGCAGGGTCCTTGATGTCACAGGTCTTGCAGTGCACACAGTTCTGGGCGTTGATCTGGAAACGCTTCTCGCCGTCTTCCCGGGTGATCACTTCATAGACCCCGGCCGGGCAGTAGCGCTGTGCCGGTTCGTCGTACATCGGCAGGTTCTTGCTGATCGGGATGCTCGGATCCTTCAGCTTCAGGTGGCACGGCTGCTCTTCTTCATGGTTGGTACCCGAGATGAACACCGAGCTCAGCTTGTCGAAGCTCAGCTTGCCATCCGGCTTCGGATAATCGATTTTCGTCGAGTCCTTGGCCAGCTTCAGGCAGGCGTAGTCCGGCTTGGTATCGTGCAGGGTGAACGGCAGCTTGCCGCCCATGATGTTCTGGTCGAACCAGTTGAAGCCCGCGCCGATGATCGGCCCGAACTTGTGCATCGCCGGACCGAAGTTGCGGCTGGCGAACAGTTCTTCGTACAGCCAGCTGGTCTTGAACGACTCGACGTAGCCGGTCAGCTGATCGCCACCCTCGGCGCCAGCCAGCAGCTTCTCGGCCACGGCTTCGGCGGCGAGCATGCCGGACTTCATGGCGGTGTGGCTGCCCTTGATCTTGGCGAAGTTCAGGGTGCCCAGGTCGCAGCCGATCAGCGCGCCGCCGTTGAAGATCATCTTCGGCAGCGAGTTCAGGCCGCCCTTGCAGATGGCGCGGGCGCCGTAGCTGATGCGCTTGCCGCCTTCCAGGTACTGCTTGAGCACCGGGTGATGCTTGAGGCGCTGGAACTCGTCGAACGGCGACAGGAAGGTGTTGCTGTAGGACAGGTCGACGATCAGGCCGACCACCACCTGGTTGTTTTCCAGGTGATAGAGGAACGAGCCGCCGGTGTTCTCGGCGCTCATGATGTCCAGCGGCCAGCCGGCGGTGTGCACCACCAGGCCCGGTTCATGCTTGGCCGGGTCGATTTCCCAGATTTCCTTCAGGCCGATGCCGTAGTGCTGGGCATCGGCGTCGCTGTCGAGCTTGAAACGCGAAATCAGTTGCTTGCCGATATGCCCGCGGCAGCCTTCGGCGAACAGCGTGTACTTGCCGCGCAGTTCCATGCCGGGGGTGTACAGGCCTTCCTTCGGGTTGCCTTCACGGTCGACACCGAGGTCGCCGGTGATGATCCCGCGGACCACGCCGTTCTCGTCGAACAGCGCCTCCTGGGCGGCGAAGCCCGGGTAGATCTCCACGCCCAGGTTCTCGGCCTGCTGGGCCAGCCAGCGGCACAGGTTGCCCAGGGAGATGATGTAGTTGCCTTCGTTGTGCATGGTCTTGGGCACAAAGAAGTCGGGGACCTTGGTCGAGGTCTCGCCGCTGCGCAGGACATAGATGTCGTCACGCTTGACGGGGGTGTTCAGCGGCGCGCCGAGTTCTTTCCAGTCAGGGAACAGTTCGTTCAGGGCCCGTGGTTCGAACACTGCGCCGGAAAGGATATGGGCACCGACTTCGGAGCCTTTTTCCACCACGCAGACGCTGATTTCCTGACCCGCTTCGGCCGCTTTCTGTTTCAGCCGGCAAGCGGCGGACAGGCCTGCGGGGCCGGCACCGACGATGACCACGTCGAATTCCATGTATTCGCGTTCCACAGACTCTCTCCTACTCAAGGCTCAACAGTTTTTCTAATGGTGGAGGTTTGGTGTCGCGCTCCAGTATTCCTGCTCCACGTCGGGAAGAGGATCACGGATGAGACATCTTTCTCTCTAGGCGGCGCATTATATCTACACCACCACCAGCGTCCAATACAAACGTTTGTTTGAAATCGCTGGAAGCCAGATAAATCAAAGTAGCGCGGCTTATGACTGGCCATTTTGCCGTATTGACCGGAATAGGCGTTCCGGTCAAGATACGGGCGGTTTTGCGTTCGCCGTAGGCTAAATGCGGCTCGCAGGAGTACGTCCAAAGACAGGGCGAAGGCACCCGAACGTGAAGCACCACGCCGGTTCGGCGCGGAGTTTACACGTCCCGACGACCCGTGACTGCATAGTCACGTCGGACAAACGGTAGTTATCGGGGAAAAAGGATCCGCTTTTCAGCGTGTCGGCGTTTTTGGAGGTCCTCCTGGGCCAATGAGCATCAACCGCCAGGTTCGCCTAGGCGACTTTCTTTTCACCGGAGAGTGAGGAATCCATGAAGGTTCTTGTAGCTGTCAAACGCGTTGTCGATTACAACGTCAAGGTTCGCGTCAAGGCGGACAATTCCGGCGTAGACCTCGCCAACGTCAAGATGTCGATGAACCCCTTCTGCGAAATCGCAGTGGAAGAAGCGGTACGCCTGAAAGAAAAAGGCGTGGCCACTGAAATCGTCGTCGTCTCCGTCGGCCCGTCCACCGCCCAGGAGCAACTGCGCACCGCGCTGGCCCTGGGTGCCGACCGCGCCATCCTGGTCGAATCGGCCGAAGAGCTGACCTCCCTGGCCGTGGCCAAGCTGCTCAAGGCTGTCGTCGACAAGGAACAGCCTCAGCTGGTGATCCTCGGCAAGCAGGCCATCGACAGCGACAACAACCAGACCGGCCAGATGCTGGCGGCCCTGAGCGGCTACGCCCAAGGCACCTTCGCGTCGAAAGTCGAAGTGTCGGGCGACAAGGTTGCCGTGACCCGCGAAATCGACGGCGGCCTGCAGACCGTTTCGTTGAGCCTGCCGGCCATCGTCACCACCGACCTGCGTTTGAACGAGCCGCGCTATGCGTCCCTGCCGAACATCATGAAAGCCAAGAAGAAGCCGCTTGAGACGCTGACTCCGGATGCTTTGGGCGTTTCCACCGCCTCCACCAACAAGACCCTGAAAGTCGAAGCGCCGGCTGCTCGCAGCGCGGGCATCAAGGTCAAGTCGGTTGCAGAACTGGTCGAGAAACTGAAAAACGAAGCGAAGGTAATCTGATCATGACTATCTTGGTAATCGCCGAACACGACAACAAGGTCGTGGCTCCGGCCACCCTGAACACCGTTGCCGCCGCCGCCAAAATCGGTGGTGACATTCACGTGCTGGTCGCAGGCTCCGGCGCTGGCGCCGTGGCCGAAGCTGCCGCGAAAATCGCCGGTGTGTCGAAAGTGCTGCTGGCCGACAACGCCGCCTACGCGCATCAACTGCCGGAAAACGTGGCTCCTCTGGTCGCTGAGCTGGGCAAGGGCTACAGCCACATCCTGGCTGCCGCCACTTCCAACGGCAAGAACATCCTGCCGCGCGTTGCCGCGCAGCTGGACGTCGACCAGATCTCCGAGATCATCTCGGTAGAAAGCGCCGACACCTTCAAGCGTCCGATCTATGCCGGCAACGCCATTGCCACCGTGCAATCGAACGCCGCCGTCAAGGTCATCACCGTGCGTGCCACCGGTTTCGATCCGGTTGCCGCTGAAGGTGGTTCGGCCGCGGTTGAAGCCGTTGCCGCGGCTCACGATGCAGGCAAATCGTCGTTCGTCGGCGAAGAACTGGCCAAGTCCGACCGTCCCGAGCTGACCGCCGCCAAGATCGTCGTTTCCGGCGGCCGTGGCATGCAGAACGGTGACAACTTCAAACACCTGTACGCCCTGGCCGACAAGCTGGGTGCCGCGGTCGGCGCTTCCCGCGCTGCCGTCGACGCCGGTTTCGTGCCGAACGACATGCAGGTCGGCCAGACCGGCAAGATCGTCGCGCCACAGCTGTACATCGCCGTCGGTATCTCCGGCGCGATCCAGCACCTGGCCGGCATGAAGGACTCCAAGGTGATCGTCGCGATCAACAAGGACGAAGAGGCACCGATCTTCCAGGTGGCCGATTACGGCCTGGTCGCGGACCTGTTCGAAGCCGTACCCGAGCTGGAGAAGCTGGTCTGATCCAGCCACTTCACTTATAAAAGAGCCCGGCCTTCTGGCCGGGTTTTTTTTGCGATTTTTTTTTGCCGAACGTTCCCTTGTGGGAGCCGGCTTGCCGGCTCCCACAGGAGGGGCGGACAGGAGAACTGTGCCATGGACGTGCTTCGCGTCGTTACGTCATCACTGCTGTTGGGGCTGTTTGCGCTGCCCGCGTCGGCGTTTGCCGTGGGCAAATGCGAGCGCCTGATCGTCACCGGCAGCCCGGATGCGCCGCCGTACCTGTGGCGCGATCCCGAGGATCCGGTGCACCTGATCGGCGCCAGTGCCGACCTGTTGCGCCAGGTGGGCAGCGAGCTGGGGCTCAAGGTCGAGGTGCTGTATGGCGGCAAGCGCTCCCAGGCCCAGGAAGAAGTGCGCAGCGGGCGCATGGACCTGCTGGTGGATGCGCCGATTGCCCTCGACGAGCTGGATTCGCTGGATTACATCCACCCGGCGCTGGTGCAGAACGACTATCTGGTCTGGACCCGTAACGATTCGACACTCATCTATGACACCGCCACCGACCTGCACGGTCACCGCGGCGCTGTGTCGCAAAAGGCCCGGATGACCCAGCCGTTCGTGGCGTTCGCCAAGGAACAGCTGACGCTGCAATACACCCCGGCCTTGCCCCAGGCGTTCCACAAGCTGCTGCTCGGCGAGGTGGAGTATGTGCTGGCCGGGCGTTATGCCGGTATGGTCACCACCCAGAGCCTGGGCATGGCCGGGGACCTCGGCCCGCGGGCGCGACCGGTGGATCAGCCCGGCCTGTTCCTGGCGGTCTCGCACAACTCGGCCTGCAATGACGCCTGGTTGCGCGGACAGTTGGCGAAAAAGATGACAGAATTGCCCGCTTCCGGCCTGACCGAGGCCGTGTTGCAACGCAATCTGGAGCGTTGGAAGGCGCAGCTCCAACCGGTCAGCGCCCCAAAACAGTAGGAATTTCCATTGAGTATTCGACCTCTATTCGCTGTCCTGGCCGTTGTGGCTCTGGCGGGCTGCGCAGCCGATCCGGCGCCGAATGAACAAATGCGTCTCACCGAGCGAGCCCTCGAACAGGCACGGGCGGTCGGTGCCAAGGCCGACGATGTCGCCGAGCTGAAACTGGCCGAGGGCAAGTTCGAACGTGCCCAATCCGACATGGCCGACCAGTCCTTCAAGAAAGCCCGCATGCGTGCCGAGCAGGCCGAACTGGACGCCCGCCTGGCCGAAGCCCGGGTATTGACCGAGAAAAGCCAGGAGCAACTGAAGGTGCTCAACACCCGCATCACGCGCTTGCGCAAGCAATTGGGGGACGCCCAATGATCTCTCCGGGCAAAATGGCCGGCGGCCTGTTGCTGGCGGCCTGCGCCAGCCTGTATGGCTGTGCCGGCCAGCAATCCAGTGATGCGGCCCTGCAGCAGGCTTCGGCCAGCTTCCAGAAGGTCAAGGAAGACACCAATGTGCTGCGCATCGCGCCCAAGGACGTGATCCGCGCCGGCGAGTCGCTGGCCCGCGCAGATCGGCTGTCCAGCTACTGGGGCAGCAACGCCGACGTGGTGCACTACGCCTACCTGAGCGAGCGTTATTCGCAGATCGCCCGCGAGCACACCGAACAGGTGCTCAACCAGGAACGTGCCGCCAAGCTGGAACTGGAGCGCCAGCGCCTGCAACTGGCCTTGCGTGAATCCAAGTTGCTCAGCGTGCAGCAGCAGGGCAAGTGGGTGGAAGAGCAGATCAACAGCCTGACCAGCATCCAGGCCGATCGCGGGCTGGTCATGACCCTGGGCGACGTGCTGTTCGACACCGGCGAGGCGGAACTGCAGAGTTCGGCCAATCGCACGGTCCTCAAGCTGGTGCAGTTCCTCCAGCTCAACCCCCGGCGCGTGGTGCGGATCGAAGGTTATACGGACAACACCGGGGACAAGGACTTCAACCTGCAGTTGTCCCGCGATCGCGCGCAGTCGGTGGCCGATGTGCTGGTGGACCTGGGCATCGATGAGAAGCGCATCCAGGTCGAGGGTTACGGCGACCAGTACCCGATCGACGTCAACGCCACCGAGCGGGGCAGGGCGCAGAACCGTCGGGTGGAGATCGTCTTCTCCGACGAGAAGGGCCAGCTCGGTGCCGCACGCTGAGGCTTGACCTACAGGCCCAGGTTCTTCTCGAGACAAACCCGGTATCCGCAAGGTGCCGGGTTTTTTCATGCCTCGATAATCGAAAGACCTGAGCGGGCGCGGAGCGTCCAGGGAGGCGCTGCCACACCGGGCATGGGGACGATCGAGTCAATTGAGACGCCTGTCTGTGCCCGTACAGTTTTACTTCTCTTGTCACTGTATTGTCGACTATTGTAGAAACTGTGCCAGTACACTTTAAAACTGTTCCGGTATCGTTGCTTCCAAGAATAAAAATGCCGTTGAAACCGAGTGCTGCTTCATGACCAATCTATTGCTCTACCAACGTATTGCGCAGCAGCTGGCCGAAGATATCCGGCGGGGTGTCTATCAGCCGGGCGAGCGGGTGCCTTCGGTACGCAAGATGAGCTCGCAGCTCAATGTCAGCCATGCGACGGTGTTGCAGGCCTACGCCAACCTGGAAGACCAGGGGCTGATCCGTGCACGTCCGCAATCGGGCTACTACGTTCACCAGACCCCCGCGCTGACCGCGCCGACGCCGGATATCGCCCGGGTCGAGCGCCCGGGGCTGGTGACCCGCAGCAGCATCATCCAGCAGGTCCTAGTCGAGTCCCGTCGCGAAGGGGTGTTCCCCTTTGGCGCCGCGGTGCCGTCGGTGGATTACCTGCCGGTGCGGGCGCTGCACCAGCAACTGGCCAAGGTCACGCGGTTTCATAGCCCGCGGGCCTTCAGCTACATGTTCAGCCCCGGCTTCGAGCCGTTGCGGCGCCAGGTGGCGATTCGCATGCGCGATGCCGGCGTGGTGGTCGATCCCTCGGAAGTGGTGATCACCCACGGCTGCGTGGATGCGCTGCAGATGTCGCTGCGGGTGCTGACCCGTCCTGGCGACCTGATCGCCGCCGAATCGCCGACCTATTACGGTCTGCTGCAACTGGCCGACCTGCTGGGTCTGAAGGTCATCGAGATCCCCAGCGATCCGGCCACCGGCATGAGCCTGGAGGCCCTGCAACTGGCGGCCAACCAGTGGTCGATCAAGGCCCTGGTGCTGACCACGCGGCTGAGCAACCCGCTGGGCGGGACCATGCCCGAGGAACGCCAGAAACAATTGCTGCGCCTGGCCTCGGACTTCGATATCCAGATCGTCGAAGACGATATCTACGGCGAGCTGATGTTCGAGGTCGGGCGTACCAAGGCCCTCAAGGCCTACGATCGGCTGGACCGGGTGATCTACTGTTCGAGCTTTTCCAAGACGCTGTCGCCCGGGGTGCGGATCGGCTGGATGATCGCCGGCAAGTTCCAGCAGGAAATCCAGCGCCTGCAGACCTTCAGTACCCATTCGGCGTGCAGCGTCACGCAGATGGGCGTGGCGGCCTACCTGGAAAACGGCGGTTATGACCGGCATCTGCGCTATATCCGCCAGGAATACCGCAAGAACCTGAGCGCCTTCCAGCTGGCGGTGCAGCAGTACTTCCCCGAAGGTACGCAGATGACCCGGCCGACCGGCGGTTTCATTCTCTGGGTCAGCCTGCCAGGCAGGGTCAATACCCAGGAGCTGCATGTGCGGGCGCTGCAACAGGGCATCAGCATCGCGCCGGGACTGATCTTCAGCAATACCGAGCAGTTCAACCACTGCATCCGGCTCAACTGCGGAATCCCGTGGAATCGCGAGGCCGACCGGGCGCTGATGACCCTCGGCATGCTGGCCAGCCAGCTCTGCCAGGAAACCGCCGCCGGGCTGTTCTGAGCCCCTGTGTCCGGGCGGCCGCCAGTGGCCGTTTCCGGGCACGGGGAGAGGTTGTCCGAACTCTTTACGTCTCTTTACTTGTCTTCAACTGCTCAACAAGCGAGCATATGACCCTCTGTTGTTTACGCCGTAGAGCCCATGACCGCCACTTTCCCTGTGCGCCTGCTGTTGATTGCCTTGCTGACCAGCCTGAGTGTTGGCGGTTCGGCAATGGTTCAGGCCCAGGAAGCGTCTTCGGCCAAGGCGTCGACGGCGACCAAGACCTCCACGGCGACCGCCAAGCCGACAGGCAAGGCCGGCAAGACCCCCGCGCCGCAAAAGAAACCCGCACCGAAAAACACCGCCCCGGTGAAAAAGCGTGCGCCTGTCGCGTCCAGGTCCAAGCCGGCCAGCGAGGTGGTGAAGACCCGCCTGCCACCGGCCAAGCTGGACCTGAGCCTGCCCCAGGACCTCGTCAACAAGATGCAGCCGGTGGGTACGGTGCCGCTGTCCAAGAGCCGCCCGCTGTTGCCGCAGATGTTCGGTGAGAAGCCTCCGGGCCAGACGCCGTTTCAGCTCAACGGTCGCTTGCTGAGCAATGAGATGGATCTGCAATTGCGCAACGAGAGCCGGCGGGAAGTGGAAGGCGCGGCCCTGGATTTCGAGTTCAAGCAGTAGATCCCTTCGTTCGGTCATGACACTTCGTCGGTGACTGACCGGTCATATAGCCTGTCATTGAAAAACAATTGTGCGACCAATTTTAAACAGCCGTTTTAGCGGTTACTCTGTCTTCCACACCCCGGGTCCGTTGCGAGGAGCGTGTCGTCATGAACTGCCGTGAAGGTTGTGGCGCCTGTTGCATCGCGCCTTCCATCAGCTCGCCGCTGCCCGGCATGCCGGACGGCAAGCCGGCCGGAGAACGTTGCCTGCATCTCTCGGTCGAACACCTGTGCGAGTTGTTCGGCAAGCCTGAGCGACCGGCTGTATGCGGTGGTTTCAAGGCCGATCCCGAGGTCTGTGGCGATAGCCGTGAAGAAGCCATTCGCCTGATCGGCTGGTGGGAGGAAATGACGGCGGCTTGAGGTGTGTTCAATGAACGGAACTTTGACAATAAGGAATAAAACAATGGGTTCGCTGCATCGAATGGCTGTGGTTTGTGGCTTGACTGTCCTGTTGACCGGTACTGCCTGCGCGGAAACCTGGGAAACGGCCAAGGACGAAAACGGGATCAAGGTTTCACTCAGCGAAGTGGCCGGTTCCAAGTACAAGGCCTATCAGGGCGTGACGACGATCAAGGCTTCGGTGGCCAAGATCCGCGCCTTGCAGGAAGACGTGGCCGGCGCCTGCTCCTGGATCCACGAGTGCAAGTCGCAGAAGCTGGTGGACAAGAAAGGTGACGAGAGCTGGACCTATACCCAGTTCAAGGCGCCGTTCCCGGTCACGGATCGCGACTCCTACCTGCATATCACCACCACCCAGGCCGCCGATGGCACCCTGACTCGCAAGCTGGAAGGCGTGCCGACCTACAAGCCGGAAGAGAAGGGTTATGTGCGCGTGGCCCAGGTCGCGGGCTTCTGGAAGCTGGTGCCCAAGGGTGACAACCTCACCGAAGTGACCTACCAGGTGCACACCGAGCCAGGCGGCAGCGTGCCTTCGTGGCTGGCGAACAAGTTCGTGGTGGATGCGCCGTACAACACCTTGCAAGCCCTCAAGGAACACGCCGAGAAGCCGTGAGGCGTTGAAGGGGTTTGTGGGAGTGGGCTTATGTGGGAGCGGGCTTGCCCGCGAAGCTTTTGCGCCCTTGAGGGCGCCTTCGCGGGCAAGCCCGCTCCCACAAGGTTCCCCACAAGGTTCATCCTCCGCAAGATCTCTGAACGATCCTCGCTGCCGAGCAGTCCAGATGTTGTAAGCCCGGCTTGGGCTTTATCGAGGAGACACCGATGAAAATGTGGGAAGTCACTTTCGTGGACGATCATGGTGTTCAGACCGTCGAGCACTTCGATTGTGAGCGCGAACCCAGCATGGAGGAGGCCGCGCAACTGATTCGCGCCAAGCTGCTGCCGGTTCCGGCCGAGCTGGACCTCAACGACCTGGAGGGACGCCGGGCCGATCCAACGGTCAAGAGCCTCAAGGACCAGAACAGCATCCAGATCCTGCACATCGCACCGGCTTCATGAAACTGTATTTTTCCCTCTCGGACCCTCTGGCAGAGCTGCTGGCATCGCGCTACTCTGCAATCGAGATCAGCGAATGATTCGCTAAGGTGGTCTGATCTTGTCAGCTACATGCTTGTTTCCCGGTCGGCAGATACCTGTCGAACTGCCAGCACCGCCCGGTGCCTGGTTCGGGAGTACGGAAAGTCTATCCAACGCTTGCTGAGGAGGACGTTTCATGAGCACAGCCTATCAAGAAGACATCAGCAGCCAGGTGCTGCGCCGCATGAAAGAAGGCGGTTTTGATTTCGCACGCATCCATCCCATCGAGTTCTATGCCATTTTCCCGGACGAGGAGCGGGCACGCAGGGCAGCAGGCAAGTTTCGTGGTGAATCCTTGAATGCCCAGGTCAGTGCCAGGGACGACGGTGCCTGGTATCTGGAGCTGAGCAAGGTGATGTACGCCACCTATGGCGGCATCGATGACTTCGAGCACGACTTCGGGGCGGTGGTCGAACCCCTGGGTGGTGTGATCGAAGGCTGGGGCGTCAAACATCCGATACGTGCGCTCAACTGAACGCATCGATCTCCACACGGCAGCGGCTGACCTCGGGGTCGGCCGTTTTTGTTTGTAAAAAACACGCACAAAAAAAGGCCGCCCGGGCAGGCCGCCGAACGAGGGCTATGCTGGTTATAGCCATAAGCTTGCTTCGCAATGAAGCGCGGCTGATCGCATTGGGGCGTTTACTGCACAGCTATGGTGCGGCGCAGGTTGGGTGTTTATCCAACTTATTGATATCTAAGCGTTTATGCCGATGGCACGGGCCTTGCGAAGGCTCTTGTGACCGGGTGACAAGGAGCACGGCATGATCCGCACCTATTTTGATGAGATGTACGATGCAGGCGGCCAGGTCCGCCCGCATTACCGGGAGTTTGCTCGTTGGCTGGCGGATACTCCGCAGGAGTTGCTGGCCCAACGGCGACGCGAGGCCGATCTGCTGTTTCATCGCGCCGGGATTACCTTCACCCTTTATGGCGACGACCAGGGCACCGAGCGCCTGATCCCCTTCGACACGATTCCCCGCAGTATTCCCGCCAGCGAATGGCGGATCGTCGAGCGCGGCTGCATCCAGCGGGTCAAGGCGCTGAACATGTTTCTCGCCGACCTCTACCATGAGCAGCGCATCATCAAGGCCGGGATCATTCCCGCCGAACAGGTGCTGGCCAACGAGCAGTACCAGTTGGCGATGCAGGGCCTGAACCTGCACCGTGATATCTATTCGCATATTTCCGGGGTCGACCTGGTCCGCGATGGCGACGGTACCTACTACGTCCTCGAAGACAACCTGCGCACCCCCAGCGGCGTGAGCTACATGCTCGAAGACCGCAAGATGATGATGCGCCTGTTCCCCGAGCTGTTCGCCGCCCAGCGCATCGCCCCCATCGACCATTACCCGAACCTGCTGCTCGACACCCTGAAAAGCTCCAGCCCGCTGGATAACCCGAGCGTCGTGGTACTGACCCCCGGACGCTTCAACAGTGCGTTCTTCGAACATGCGTTCCTGGCCCGGGAAATGGGGGTGGAACTGGTGGAGGGTGCCGACCTGTTCGTGCGTGACGACAAGGTCTTCATGCGCACCACCGACGGCCCCAAGCAGGTGGACGTGATCTATCGCCGGCTCGACGATGCCTTCCTCGATCCACTGGCGTTCAATCCCGATTCGATGCTGGGCGTACCGGGCCTGCTGTCGTCCTATCGTTCCGGCAATGTCGTACTGGCGAACGCCATCGGCACCGGGGTCGCCGACGACAAGTCGGTGTATCCCTTCGTCACCGACATGATCCGCTTCTACCTGGACGAAGAGCCGATCCTGAAGAACGTGCCGACCTGGCAATGCCGCAAGCCCGAGGAACTCTCCCACGTGCTGGCGCATCTACCAGAACTGGTGGTCAAGGAAACCCAGGGTTCCGGTGGCTACGGCATGCTGGTCGGCCCGGCGGCGAGCGCCGCGGAAATCGAAAATTTCCGCGCCCGGCTCAAGGCCAAGCCTCACGCCTATATCGCCCAGCCGACGCTGTCACTGTCGACCTGTCCGACCTTTGTTGAAAGCGGCATAGCTCCGCGCCACATCGATCTGCGCCCATTTGTCCTGTCCGGTCGTGAAACCCGTGTCGTGCCAGGCGGGCTTACCCGCGTCGCGCTGCGCGAAGGCTCCCTGGTGGTCAACTCGTCCCAAGGGGGCGGAACCAAGGACACCTGGGTGGTCGAGGATTAAGGAAGCCTGCCATGTTAAGTAGAACTGCCTCGGATTTGTACTGGATGTCGCGCTACCTGGAGCGAGCGGAAAACCTCGCGCGGATGCTCGACGGGAGTTACTCGCTGTCGCTGATGCCGCAGGACGGCCGTGGCGATGGCCTGCACGAAATGGCCATGCCGCTGTTGATCACCGGCACCCTGGATGACTACCTGGAGCGCCATGGCGACCTGCACGCCGAACGGCTGCTGCACTTCTTCGCCCTGGACGCCGAGAACCCGGCCAGCATCTACAGCTGCCTGCGCGCCGCGCGGGCCAGCGCCCATGCGGTACGTGGGCGGATTACCGCCGACATGTGGGAAAACATCAACGCCACCTGGCTGGAGATCCGCGGCATCGCCGACCAGGGCCTGGGCAACTACGGCATGAGCCGTTTCTGCGAATGGATCAAGGAGCGTTCGCACCTGTTCCGGGGCGCGTCCTACGGCACCATCATGCGCAACGATGCGTTCCGCTTCATTCGCCTGGGGACCTTTATCGAACGGGCCGACAACACCCTGCGCCTGCTCGACGCCCGCTATGACATGGCCGGCGACCAGGCCGATGCCGTCAGCGACCACACCGCCCATGCGTATTACCAGTGGAGCGCCTTGCTGCGGGCCCTGTCGTCGTTCGAGGCCTACACCGAGATCTACCGCGACGCCCCCGGTGCGCGCCAGGTGGCCGAGTTGCTGCTGCTGCGCGCCGATGTGCCGCGTTCGCTGCGGGCCTGCACGGAAGAAATCGACCAGATCCTCGCCAGCCTACCCGGCACCAACGGCCGGCCGGCGCAACGCCTGGCGGCCGAGATGGACGCGCGACTGCGCTATACCGGTATCGATGAAATCCTCGAAGAAGGCCTGCACGCCTGGCTGACCGAGTTCATTCCTCTGGTTGCCGAACTGGGCAACGCCATCCACAGTTCCTACCTGGAGGCTGCATGAGACTTTCCATTAGCCACGAGACCACCTATCACTACGCCGACCAGGTGCGGGCGAGCATCCAGTACCTGCGGCTGACCCCCCATGACAGCGAGCGCCAGCATGTGCTCAGCTGGCAGTTGAACCTGCCGCGCCCGGTGCGCGCGCAGCTCGATCCGTTCGGCAATATCCTCCATGTGCTGACCCTCGACGAGCCCCACGAAGCGATCATCATCGGTGCGCGTGGACAGGTCGATATCGACGAGCAGCGCGAGGCCGAGCACGAGAGCCAGTCGGCCCTGCCGTTCCTGCGCATGACCCGCCTGACCGAATCGGATGACGCGCTGCGCGGCTTCGCCGACCGGCAATGCCGCAAGCGCCGCGACCGTTCGGCGCTGATCGACCTGATGCAGGCGCTGAACCAGCACATGACCTATACGCCGGGCGTGACCGAGGTCGACACCAGCGCGGCCCAGGCTTTCGCCAAGCGTGCCGGGGTGTGCCAGGACCATACCCATGCGTTTCTGGCGTGCGCCCGCAGCCTGGGGATTCCGGCGCGGTACGTGTCGGGGTACCTGTACAGTGAAAACAGCGAGCACCTGTCCAGCCACGCCTGGGCGGAAGCCTGGCTGGACGATGCCTGGTACAGTTTCGACGTGACCAACCAGCTGGCCAGGCCGGAACGGCACCTGAAGCTGGCCGTGGGCCTGGATTACCTGGACGCCTGTCCGGTGCGCGGCATGCGCCGTGGCGGCGGTTTCGAGCAGATGCACGCCAAGGTGCTGGTGTCGCCGACACCGGTGTTGTCGGTACAGCAGCAGTAACCACGCCATACCGATCATTCCCACGCTCCGCGTGGGAATGATCGTCTATTGCGCGGGCACCTTGCGCTTGGCCATATGCTTTAGATAGCTCACCAGCAGATCCAATTCGCCGTCCGGTAGCACGGCCGGGGCGAACGCCGGCATCTTCGCCTGCGGCCAGTGGCGCAGGCCCTGTGGGTCGCGGATATAGCGCTTGAGAAAACCCTCGGCGAAGTATTCCGTCGGACTGTACGGCACGTTCAGGTCCGGACCGACCTGCGCATCTCCCGCGCCATTGAGCTTATGGCATGCCAGGCAGTTCTTCTGGAACAGCGCAAAGCCCTTGTTCACCGGATCGTTGGCCGCCAGTTTCGGATCGGGCAACAGCGCCGGGAAACGTTCCGCCACCGACGTCAGGCGCTTGATACTGGCGACCTGGAAAGGCCATTGCTCGGGGCTGATATGGCCGGCCTGCGGATGGGTCCACACCAGGTAGAACGGTCCGGCGCCGGGCTTGCCCTCCGCCAGCGGCGGCCAGGGTCTGGCCGGGTCTTCCACCGCCAGCCACGCTTGCGCGCCTTTCTGGTTGAGCAGGGGCCCGGCGCTCAGCTCGGCGGCGAAACCGTCCAGCGCCACCGCCTGCAGGTGATCGTCGGCCTTGATGCCGTCCAGCAGCGCCGCGACCGGTACAGCGCGATAGGTCATCTGGCGTTTGTAGGAAACATCGTCATCGATGGTGATGGTCTGGGCCTGGGGATGGGCCAGCAACGCCTCGGTTTCCCAGGTGCGGCTGCCGGAACCGAGGTCGAGGGTCAGTTGGGCGGCGTGCAGCGGAGCGCACAGCGGGACGATGCTCAGAAGGAAAGTGCTCAGCAGGGTCAATCGTTTCATGCGTTGGCTTTATTCCGTGGGAACGGCGGTAGGGGTGGCCTGGTCGGCGATATCGTCATCATTGTCGAAGGCCCAGGTCGGGGTGTCCTCGACGTGGTCGAACAGCGCATCGCGCAATTCGCTGTAGTTACCACCGTTCACGATACCGAAATACCCGCGTTTGACCAGCGTGTCCTCGGCTTCCAGGGCGTGCTGGTCGGTGTCGCTGTAGATGACCACGGTGGCATTGGGGTCGAGTACGACCTGGCGCAACTGATAGGCCAGGCCTTCGGCGCTGATGCCGGTGCCGTCTTCCAGGGTCAGGTCGACTTGCAGGGAGTTGTGGATATTGCCGGCGGCGAAGTCGCTGTTATTGCGCAGATCGAGGATCAGGGCGCCGTCGCGGATCTCGTCCACCGCCCGGTTTACATCGATGATGCCCGCGCGGACGGAGAAACTGCCGAGCAATGTGGTTGCGACGGCTGCGGCGGCGATCCAGTGGCGCATGAACCTGTCTCCATCAAGTCATGGCTCAAGATTGGCACACAAAAACGCACCTCGACAGGGAATCGGGATGAGAATTTGTGGTGATGTTGAAAAAACGCCACAGCGTCTAGCCGATCACTTTGGTGAGGTTCGGCAGAATAAGCAGAAGCGTGGTGGCGAATACGATCAAACCGGCCTGGCGGACTTTCGAGTGCTTGAACATGGCTGACTGCCTTTTGTTGTTATTCCTGAAGACGACTGCTCAATAACCGTGTGGGATACCCCGGCAAAACCCGGCGGCAACTCCTACAGGGATAACCTTAGAGCCCGCGTCACACTTGTCTTAGAACCATTTCATATGGAAGCCGGCGAAATTATTTTTAAAAAGGCATGAGGCATATGGCCAGCTGGCTAGCGGGCCGTTTGCTAGACACGTGCGTCCACTAAAACGGTTAAGCGCTTAGCACACTACCGTTCGTCCGAGCGTGAGGGTCAAGGCCGGTGAGCGCTTCGGTCATTGAATCCTGGAGAGCGGAGCCTAAGGTGGGAACAGGGCTTTTTTCCTACCAGAGCGGTTCGAGGACGTCATGACAGAGGCTTTGATATTCGATGCGGTGCGCACGCCCCGGGGCAAAGGCAAGGCCGATGGCGCCTTGTACAGCGTCAAGCCGGTGAACCTGCTGGCCGGGCTGCTGACGGCGCTGCAGCAACGCCAGGGGCTCGATACCCGTGAAGTGGACGATATCGTGCTCGGCTGCGTGACGCCGGTGGGCGACCAGGGCGCCGATATCGCCAAGACCGCCGCGCTGGTGGCGGACTGGGATGTCAGTGTCGCCGGGGTGCAGATCAACCGGTTCTGTGCCTCGGGCCTGGAGGCGGTGAACCTGGGGGCGATGAAGATCCGCTCGGGCTTCGAGGACCTGGTGGTGGTCGGCGGCGTCGAGTCCATGTCGCGGGTGCCGATGGGCAGCGACGGCGGCGCCTGGGTACTCGATCCGCAAACCAACATGCACAGCCATTTCACCCCGCAGGGCATCGGTGCGGACCTGATTGCCACGCTGGAAGGCTTCAGTCGCCAGGATGTCGACCGCTTTGCCCTGCAATCGCAGCAGAAGGCCGCACGGGCCCGGGCGGCCGGGGCATTTCGCAAGTCGCTGGTACCGGTGGCGGATCAGAACGGCATTGTCCTGCTGGACCATGACGAGTTCATTCGGGCCGATTCGACCCTCGAAGGCCTGGGCAAGCTCAAGCCGAGTTTCGAAATGATCGGCCAGTTGGGCTTCGACGCCACGGCCTTGCGGGTCTACAGCCATGTCGAGCGCATCCACCATGTACATACCCCTGGCAACAGTTCCGGCATCGTCGACGGCGCGGCACTGATGCTGCTCGGCTCTGAAGCCAAGGGCCGCGAACTGGGCCTGCGGCCACGGGCGCGGATCGTCGCCACCGCCGTGACCAGCACCGATCCGACCATCATGCTCACCGGGCCGGCCCCGGCGACGCGCAAGGCCCTGGCCAGGGCCGGCCTGCGGATCGAGGACATCGATCTGTTCGAAGTCAACGAAGCCTTTGCCTCGGTGGTGCTGAAGTTCATTCGGGACATGGCCATCGATCCGGACAAGGTCAATGTCAATGGCGGCGCCATCGCCATGGGCCATCCCCTCGGCGCCACCGGCTGCGCGATTCTCGGCACCTTGCTCGACGAGCTCGAGGTCCGGCAGTTGCGCTATGGCCTGGCAACCTTGTGTGTCGGTGGCGGCATGGGTATCGCCACCGTTATCGAACGCCTTTGAACCGATCGGGAAACCTGCCATGACTGATGCCATTCGTTACGAAAAGGGTGCTGACCGGATCGTCGTCCTGACCCTGGACATGCCCGGCCAGACGGCCAACACCATGAACGCGACGTACCGCGAGGCCATGGCCGCCTGCGTGGCGCGCCTGCAGGCCGAGCGCGATGAACTGGCCGGTGTGATCATCACCTCGGCCAAGCCGACCTTCTTTGCCGGCGGCGACCTCAACGAACTGATCAAGGTCACGCCGGCGCAGGCACAAGGCTTCCACGACGGCGTGCTCGAACTGAAGGCCCAGTTGCGCGCCCTGGAAACCCTGGAGCGGCCCGTAGTCGCGGCGATCAACGGTGCCGCGCTGGGCGGTGGCTGGGAGATCTGCCTGGCCTGCCAGCATCGCATCGCCCTCGATCACCCGGCCGTGCAACTGGGCTTGCCGGAAGTGACCCTCGGCCTGCTGCCGGGCGGTGGCGGGGTGGTGCGCATGGTGCGCCTGCTCGGGCTGGAAAAGGCCCTGCCGTACCTGCTCGAAGGCAAGAAGGTCTCGGCGCGACAAGCCCTGCAGGCCGGCCTGATCGGCGAGTTGGCGAGCGATACCGGGGACATGCTGGACAAGGCCCGGGCCTGGATCGCCGGGCATCCGACGGCCAGGCAACCCTGGGATCTGCCGGGTTATCGCTTGCCGGGCGGCACGCCGGCCGATCCCAAGGTGGCGCAGATGCTCGCCATCGCCCCGTCGATCCTGCGCGCCAAGACCCAGGGCTGCTTCCCGGCGCCGGAGAAAATCCTCTGTGCGGCGGTGGAGGGAGCGCAGGTCGATTTCGCCACCGCGCACCTGATCGAGACCCGCTACTTCACCGAGCTGACCACCGGCCAAGTGGCGAAGAACATGATCGGCACCTTCTGGTTCCAGCTCAACGAGATCAACGCCGGCGGTTCGCGGCCCAAGGGCTTCGCGCCGTACACCACGCGCAAGGTCGGCGTGCTCGGCGCCGGCATGATGGGGGCCGGCATCGCCCATGTCAGCGCCGTGGCCGGGATCGAAGTGGTGCTCAAGGACATCAGCCTCGCCGCCGCCGAGAAGGGCAAGGCCCACTCGGCGGCGTTGCTGGAGCAGAAGATCGCCCGTGGTCAACTGACTGCCGAGCAGCGTGACGCCATCCTCGCGCGTATCCAGCCGACCGAGCAGGACAGCGACCTGACCGGCTGCGACCTGATCATCGAAGCGGTGTTCGAAGACCGTGATCTCAAGGCCAGGGTCTCGGCCGCTGCGCAGCGTATCGTCGGCGCCGCCGCGGTGATTGCCTCCAACACCTCGACCCTGCCCATCACCGGCCTGGCCACGGCGGTGCCGCAACAGGACAGATTTATCGGCCTGCACTTCTTCAGCCCGGTGGAGAAGATGCAACTGGTGGAAATCATCCGGGGTGCGCGGACCAGCGACGAAACCCTGGCCCGTGGCTTCGACTTTGTCCTGCAGATCCGCAAGACGCCCATCGTGGTCAACGACAGCCGTGGCTTTTTCACTTCGCGGGTTTTCGGCACCTTCACCAACGAAGGCATCGCCATGCTTGGTGAAGGCATCTCGGCGCCAATGATCGAAACCGAGGCGCGCAAGGCTGGCATGCCGGTGGGGCCGCTGGCGATTGCCGACGAAGTGTCGCTGAGCCTGATGAGTCATATCCGCCAGCAGACCGCCAGGGACCTGCAAGCCGAAGGCAAGGCCATGCCGCGGCATCCGGCGTTTGCGGTGATCGACCTGTTGCTGGAATACAAGCGTCCGGGCAAGGCCGCCGGCGCTGGCTTCTACGACTACCCGGCGGGGGCACCGAAACACGTGTGGCCGGAGTTGAAGAGCCGCTTCGAGCAATCCGGGCGGCAGATTTCGCCCCAGGATGTGCGCGACCGCCTGCTTTTCGTGCAGGCTCTGGAAACCGTGCGCTGCCTGGAGGAGGGCGTCTTGCAGTCGACGGCGGATGCCAATATCGGCTCGATCTTCGGCATCGGCTTTGCCGCCTGGAGTGGCGGGGCCCTGCAGTTCATCAACCAGTACGGCCTGGCGGACTTTATCGCCCGTGCCCGTTACCTGGCCGAGCAGTACGGCGAACGTTTCGCGCCGCCGGCGCTGCTGCTGGACAAGGCGGCCAGGGGCGAACGGTTCTGAGCGGCCGGGACTGGGCTTGATCCTGGCCGGGCCTGTTCTTCTCTGAATCAGGCCTGACAATGGCGCGTTCTGTGCTTGCCTTGAAAGGCCGTTTCAAGGCAGGCTCAGGCCTCACTCTTTGTCTTTTGTGCCAGGTACTTTTATGTCGTTACGCATCTGCATTCTGGAAACCGATGTCCTGCGTCCGGAACTGGTCGATCAATATCAGGGCTACGGGCAGATGTTCGAGCGTCTGTTCTCCCGTCAGCCGATTGCCGCCGAGTTCAGTGTCTACAACGTGATGCAGGGCGACTACCCGAGTGACGAGCTGACCTTCGATGCCTACCTGGTGACCGGCAGCAAGGCTGATTCCTTCGGCAGCGACCCGTGGATCCAGACCCTCAAGACCTATTTGCTCGATCGTTACCAGCGCGGCGACAAGCTGCTGGGCATCTGCTTCGGCCACCAACTGCTGGCGCTGCTGCTGGGCGGCAAGACCGAGCGTGCCAGCCAGGGCTGGGGCGTCGGCACCCACCAGTACAAGATGGCCGCCAAGGCGCCGTGGATGAGCCCGGTGATGGAAGAGCTGACGCTGCTGATCAGCCACCAGGACCAGGTCACCGAACTGCCGGAAAACGCCACCGTGATCGCCAGCAGCGATTTCTGTCCGTATGCCGCCTATCACATCAACGACCAGGTGCTGTGCTTCCAGGGGCACCCGGAGTTTATCCACGACTATTCGCGGGCCCTGCTGGACATTCGCCAGCAGAACCTCGGCGAGCAGATCTATTCCAAGGGGATCGCCAGCCTGGAACACGACCACCACGGCACCACGGTGGCGGAGTGGATGATGCGTTTCGTCGCCCACAAGCCGCAGGCCACTTCCGCCTGACAACGGCTACCTGATCGTTCCCACGCTCCGCGTGGGAATGCCTCGCTGGACGCTCCGCGGGTGACGCGGAGCGTCACGGGCTGCATGCCCACGCAGAGCGTGGGAACGATCTGCGATCGATTACAGCCAGCCGGATTTCTTGAAGCTGGCCCACAAGCCCGTGCATCCCACGGCGATAAATCCCAGCACGGCAAAATAGCCGTAATGCCAGCTCAGCTCCGGCATGTTCTGGAAGTTCATCCCGTAGATCCCCGCCACCGCTGTCGGAAACGCCAGGATCGCCGCCCAGGCGGCAAACTTGCGCTGCACGATGCTCTGCCGGGCTGCCTCCAGCAGCACGCCGATCTCGATGGTCTGGCTGGCGATATCGCGCAGGGTCGAGAGGTCTTCCATCTGCCGCGTCACATGGATCTGCACGTCACGGAAATACGGACGCATGTTCTTGTCGATAAACGGGAAGTCCAGGCGCGAGACTTCCTCGCTGATCTCCACCATGGGCGCCACGTAGCGACGCAGGCGCAACACGTCCCGGCGCAGGTGGTGGATGCGCTGGATATCGCCTTCGTTCAGCGAACTGCTGAGCACGTTCCTTTCCAGCTCGTCGATTTCGGCATGGATGGCCTCACTGACCGGCTGATAGCTTTCGGTGACGAAGTCCAGCAGGGCGTAGAGCACGAAGTCCTCGCCATGCTCCAGCAGCAGCGGGCGCGCCTCGCAGCGCTGGCGGACGTGGGCGTAGGACTTCGAGTGGCCGTTGCGGCAGGTGATGATGTAGCCATTGCCGGCAAAGATATGGGTCTCGATGAACTCCAGCTTGCCCTCATGGCGAATCGGCGAATAGGTGACGATAAACAGCGCATCGCCGAAGGTTTCCAGCTTCGGCCGGCTGTGTTTTTCCAGGGCGTCCTCAATGGCCAGTTCATGCAGGTTGAACTGTTTCTGCAGGTTGGCGAGTTCCTGGGCATTGGGTTCTTCGAGACCGATCCAGACAAAGTGATCGGGTTTCGCCGCCCAGGCGGCGCCCTCGTCGAGGGTGATATTGGTGACCTTTCTACCGGCACTGTAAACCGCCGCGGCAACGACTCTACCCATAATGCTGATCTTCTTCTTTTAAAAGGGGAAAGACAGGCTGCAGCTTAGCCTGCCCAGGCTCTTCAGAGTCGGCAAAGCAGCGGGAGTTCGTGGAAAAACCGCAACTTTCATGTTGCGGCGCGCGGCTCCCCGGGGCGGGAGCCGTGGTGGTCCGGGCCAGCGCGAGCGGGCGCTCGATCAGGCCGCCTGCAACTGCCGATCCATCGCGGCGATACAGTCGCGCATCTGTTCCCGGCACTGGGCGATCAGCATCGGCATATCGTCCAGCGTCAGCCCGGCGGTGGGGATCGCCGGCAGCGAGCGGATCATCACCTTGCCGCCGTGCCAGCGGTTCAGGCGCATATGCCGGATATAGCTGCTGACACACACCGGCACGATGGGCACGCCGGCGGCGATTGCCATCTGGAAGGCGCCTTTCTTGAACGGCAACAGGTCTTCGCCAAGATTGCGGGTGCCTTCGGGAAAGACCCAGATCGAGGTGTCCTTGTGTTGCAGGGTCTCGGTGGTGGTCAGCATCGACTGGCGCGCCTTGAAGGCATTGCCGCGATCGATCAGCACATTGCCCGCCAGCCAGAACAACTGGCCGAACAGCGGCACCCACTTCAGGCTTTTCTTGCCGATGCACACGGTGCGGCGTGGCACCACGTTGCCGAACACGAACAGATCATAGTTGGACTGGTGGTTGGCGATGATCACGCAGCTTTGTGGCTTGTCCATCAATGGCCCGACCTCGGCCTTGACCCGCAGGCGCAGGATGCACATGGCCGGCCAGGCATACAGGCGGGCACACAGCCGGCTGTTATCCGGATTGAACGGGCGGCACAGCCCGAGCACCACGCCGATCACGCCGGCGACGATAAAATGCAGCCCCATCAATAACATACGCAACAGAAACAGCATCGAACGGGCCCGCCAGGACAAAAGGTGGCGCAGTGTACGGATGTGCACTGTTTTCGGCAATTAGTCCGATAGAGGCCGGAGATGGGCGATGTTTTAGCGCATGTTTCGCGCTACGGCGTCAGGCGCGGTCTAGAGCGGTTGCAGCGGGTACGAACGTACCTGTAGGAAAAAGCCCGACTTGAAGTCGGGCTGTTCCACAGGCGATGGCGGGGAGGATCAGCCCATATGGTCCTGATCGAGAATGATCGCGTGATCCAGGGTTTCCAGCAGCGCCTTGCGCACTTTCAGCTTGGTGTTCTTGTGGGCGTTCATATTGATCTTCTTCAACTGCCGGGCGGCGTTCAGGGCAGCTTCCTGCAGGGCTTCCGGCGCCACCACCTTGTCGAGGAAACCGGCGGCCACGGCGTCCTGCGGGTTGAACATCTCGCCGTTGATCACCGAGCGGTGAAAGGCGGCGCGGCCGAGGCGGTCGCGGGCGATCTCGATCCCGGCGTGGTGCATGGTCATGCCGATCTGCACTTCATTCAGGCCGATGCTGAACGGCCCGTCGACGCCGATGCGGTAGTCGGCCGACAGCAGCAGGAAGGCGCCCTTGGCCACGGCATGGCCGGGGCAGGCGACGATCACCGGGAACGGGTGGGACAACAGGCGACGGGCGAGGGTGGAACCGGCGGTCACCAGGCTGACGGCTTCCTTGGGGCCGGCGGTCATCACTTTCAGATCGTAGCCGCCGGAGAGGATGCCGGGCTGGCCGGTGATGATCACCACCGCGCGGTCGCTGGTGGCCTGGTCCAGGGCGGTGTTGAAGGCGGCAATCACGTCCGGGGAAATGGCATTGACCTTGCCATTGCTCAAGGTCAGGGTCGCGATACCGTCTTCGAGATGGTAGGAGATCAATTCACTCATGACGTAATTCCTTATAAAGAAGTGGCACAGACGTTACCCAGCCGCACGGGTGAGGTAAAGCGCCGTGACTGACTGGTGAGTCAGGCTTTTGCCGCCGCGACCGTGGCTGCGGGCTTTGCCAGCTGCCTGCGCTGCCTTTAGGCAAGGCGTTGGGCCGGGCCGGAGATTGGCGGGTTTGCCCTGACGGGTGGGCGGGGCGATGGCGCCAGGTCGGCTACCCGACTTAAGCGCATGAAAATTCTGAAAAAAACCTTTGCCATTGGAAAAGCTTTCGACTACATTAGCGCGCCTCGACAGACTGAATCGGTTTGACGAGATACGGTGAAGTGTCCGAGTGGCTTAAGGAGCACGCCTGGAAAGTGTGTATACAGGAAACTGTATCGAGAGTTCGAATCTCTCCTTCACCGCCACATTCTGCAAACACAAACCCCTGATTTTCCTAGAGAAAGTCGGGGGTTTGTGGTTTTTGGTGTCCAAAAAGTAGCCTCATGGGACCATTATGGGATTTGCGCTCTATTTTGGTGCGAAAATCTTAGGCAAGTCGACTGCGTACCTGGGTCTGGCGAAACAGCTCCAAAGACTCGTGATCAGCCATTTAGAGCCGGGCGGACGCTTGTCGGGTCAGTTCGGCGTTCGTAGGACCAGGAATTGAACCAGTACAATTAGCCAGTAGAGAAATGTGCTGGCCCCTAACAAGAGCAACATTCGAACGATATTGATTCTAAGGGGAGACATCTGACCAACCCATGAGAGTTGGACATTTTTCGCCATGCACTCCGCGCTCCGAACCTGCAGAAGCGCCGGTGAGTCAGTGTTGACGGACATTATTTCAACTCCAATTTCCTCCTTCGGAGATAGATTCTCAAAAATCAAAGTATGTCGCCCATCCTGATCCGTCTTATGTTCGTAGGTGCGTATGGGCCAGAGATTTATGTAATGTGGCTTCCAGTTGAAGACTAACTCTATCTTGTTAGCCGTCTCTCGCCCGACATTGATTACCTTTATCGAAGCTGTGCATACCCGCTGGCTGGGACTTAGAATTTCTCCTTCTGAGTCTCTGAGGGGCTCCTGAATCCAAAAGTGGAATGAATGAGGACTGGCCCAAACGAGCTTCGCTCTAGCTTTAAACCCGGAGTTAAGTAGCCAGGTCAAAAGCGGAACGACAAGTGAAACGATCTCCTTTCCATAAGCGCTTAAAAAATTCATTTTTTCTCCATGGTTAAGTTCTAAATTTCGCCAAATTTGGTTTTTAGTAGACCGTATTTTTGAAGGTCTGCGAATATGATAGCTCCATCAGGCGCTTCTCTCTTTCTATGGGGCGAATCGAATAAAATTCTGTTCAATCACCAGAGCAAGAGTATTCTATTTTTTACGGCTGGCGCTTTCTGGCGAGAAAAACTCGTATCATTTTGCGTTACCAATAACACCGCTCATGTAAAAAAGACTCCTGCACTGACATCAGGTGTGAGGGCCTTTTTTGTGGGCTCGGCAGCCGAACCTCCCTGCGACTGGTATGGCGCACCGTTATCCCTACTCCATGGGCAAGGTTTTCGCAGAAGTCGTTGAGGTTGATGGCGATCACGGTCGGATCGCTGCTGTGGTTGACCACGGGGCTTCGTTGAGATTCGAGGTGGTCGTACACCTCCTAAAAGTCGGCAACGGTCGTATGGTCAGAGCTGATCGAGACTTGGCGTTCGATGGGCATCTGGATGATCTGATGCAGGGTAGTGGCGATCTGTGGTGGACTCAATTTCAGGACCAGACCCCCCCAGGCTGTCCAGCAGGGCGAGTAACTGAGCGTGGTTCTTGCTGATCCGTTCAACGCGGATGTACTTGCACAGGTCATAACCACAGCCTCTGAATCTGTGCATGTCGACCTGCAAACAGTCCTGGCCGAGATCGGCATCAAGACCGGGCTGTGTTTCAGGGGCCTGCCGCTGCCGGCGCCCATGGGCGGGCAAGAGGCGGGTATGTTCGGCTTTCCGGAGGAAGGCACCACTGTCGGGATCAGCTTCGCCTACGGCCTACCGCACAAACCCGTTATTACTCAGATTCCGCCGCAGGCCTGAGTCTGCCCCGGGTGCCGAAGGGCGATCAGGTGTGGCAGCACAGCGAGGCTTGCCAGCAGCGCGTGACGCTGACGGCAACTGCTGCGCCAGACCGACAGCAAGATCCAGGACAAGAAGGTGATCGAGCGAGAGGTAGATGTCTTGGAGAACACCGAGCGCTTCCAGAGCCACATCAGGACGGTCGACGACTACTCAGCCGAGTCCGTAGGTGGCATCAAGAAGATTGAGGCGCTGGGCGCCATGAAGTTACTTTCTGGCGGCTCCGCGAGCCTGGCGGCCGTGGATGATCTGCACCAGGCCACCGGCCGGGATCTCAACCTAGTGGTGGGACAGAAGCACAATGTCAGGGTGGGCGGCGATATGCAGGAAAGGATTCAGGGCTTACGTTTAAGCGTTGCGGGTTTGAGCAAGCAGTTGCAGACGCCGAAGAATTGGATCGGGTCTGGAACTGTAAATCTGTTCCAAGTAGTGTGCGGTATCCTCGATTTGCTGCATAAGATGAACACGCAACTTGCTGCCCACACTCACTTGCCTGGACCAGCACCTAGCTCCACCGATGCAACCGCATTCAGAAATCAAGCGATTGCAGCGACGAATCTTTACACGAGAATAAAGTAAATCACGATGTAGAAATGCTAACTCTCTACGAGTCCGTTTAAAATAAGTGTCATTTTTTATTTTGATAGTGTATAAAAAATACCTGATGGCCTAAGAAGGATGTGTACGTGGAAATGTTTATGGATAAAAAAATAAATCTAAATAAGGATTATGAGTTTAGGGTGTCTGTTGAAGGTTCTGTTGGCAGCTTCTCGGCAGTTTTAAAACTGTCCCAAAATGCAATTAGTATAAGGATTAGTGGCGATCAAGTAGGTCTGCGCATGTGGGGTGATGCTAAGTGGGAGCTAGAATCATTAGAGTGTGCTGGAAATGGTTGGAATTACCTTTTGTTTGACCTGCATTGTGCGAAAAGCGGAAGCTATATCGTCGGTGAAATGCCCGGTAATGCTATACATTTTGAGATTGAATACACAGCAAAATATGCAGTAATAAGCCGGCAGGCAGTTCTAGATATGGATTTTCGTAGTATTCATCTGTATTCGCCTAGTCTTGCTAAATGGGTGGGTTACACTGAGAAGCAACAGGAAATAATTGAAGATCAGGTGAGTGGGTCGAGAGTCGGGCTTGTTTCAAATTTTGATAATTTTGATACGACTGAATTTTGTATTGATGATGAGGATGGAGGTCAGATAGCCCTAAATTACAACATAAAAGCTAATGCGTCTCCGTTCGAGTTTGAGGTTGGAATCCGTTTCCCACTTTCTTTCTGTGTATTTAAAAACTGTCAAATAAATCCTGTGGATACTCTGGCTCTGTATCAAAAGTGCTACTCGCTATTAAGCCTTCTTCATGGGCAAGAGTTGGTTATGGATCGAATCGAGCTGTGGGAAGATGACGCGAAAAATGGTGAGGCATTTATTTATTATCCAAAGCCCGCACCTACTTCGAATGATTATACGTCATACAGTTGGTATCCACTAGGTCACAAGTTGCGCTTTAATGATTTAGGCTTGTCACCCTTTCCGCTTGAATCAATAAGTAAGTATTTCTCAGAAAGCTACGAGTTTTCAGAGAAGTGGGCGAAGTATTTAAAATACAGAAGAATGAGTAGTGTTGAAGAAAGGTTTCTAGGGTATTTTAGGTTGCTTGAGTCGCTAACTAAGAAAACGAAGTCATTTTTGGATCCTGATCTTTTGAGTGTACAAGTTGAACGGGTTGAGAAGTTGATGATAAAGATTTTTGGTTGCAGGAAGGAAGTTAAAAGCTTTCTTCGAGGTGTAGGTCGGTACAATGAGACTAAATATAATACCGAAAAGTGCATGATTGATTTTTATAAAAAGCTCCCAGTTAAGGTGGTAGGCGGTTGGCGCCTAAAGCAAGAATCTATTAAATCGATCTGTAAGCTACGAAATGATATCAGTCATGCGAATGATTATTTTGAAACTGATGATGAGATCCTTGCTAAATGTACATTTGTTGAATCTCTTTTGATGGTTTCTTTGCTTGAAACTGTTGGTGTATCTATCTCAAGTTCTTCAAGCTTGATATTTAGAATGCCGGGTGCTCACAACCTAAATGAGTAATGGGTTGAAATTAAACTATAGCAGAGAAGATCTACTTGGAATACCTGTCTTCTCTTTGTCAGGGGGGAATGCCACGGATTACAAGGGGCGCGCTCAGGAAACCGTGGGTTTCGAACGGTGTTTGTTTTCTGGATATCTCGATAAAAGTGAGCTATTTGAGTGTTCCTGGAACGGTATCAACTTGGCTGAAGAGCTCGACGTATCAGGTTTTCCGCCGATACAGCCCATTGCACTGGTTGACCTGCGATGGCTGCAGCCCTTGTATTCCTTGAGGGAAGGTGCAGGAAAGCGGCTACGGGCGGTTTTCGAGTCTTTCCCTTATCATCACATTCCTAAAATATAATTTATTGATTTTATTGTAAAAAATATTGATTTTGTGATTTTTGGCGTATGGAAAACAGGGACGTTGGGATACGGAGGTACCTTGGCCTGTATTAGCCTAGTGGCGTATGCCCCATTTGCTCTACTCTCAGGTCACCATTGGTCAGGCGGTAGTCGCCGAGTATGGAAGACGCGCAGCACTTGTAGACGACCGTTACGAATACGGTATGGAATCAGATAAGGCAGGTCGGGAAGAGGCCATTCTCGTGTTCCTGGAATTCGTCCTTCACGGCCCATAGCGGGAAACTGCGCTAGCCGCTGGACGCTGGCGCGCACCTCAAGCATGAAGGCCTGAGCTGCTTGTGGATTGTCTTGCGCGATATAGGCAGCTGCGTCATCCAGATTCCTGAGTGCGGTTTTCAGCCATTCAACGCGCATCGGCACCCCATTTCCGGAAGGTGGCTTCAACTTCCTCGTCCGTGGCGAAGTCTCCCGCATCAGCCTCTTCTATAGCGCGCTGAATTTCGGCGATTTGCCAGGCTTCACGGGCCAGGTAGTCCCGTAGGGCATCGATGGCGAGGAAGGATTTACTACGGCCAGTAGCTTTTGCCAGGTTGGCGAGGGTCTCAGCCATCTCGTCGGGGAGACGTAGGGACATAACGGACATGGGAACCTCAATGTAGTGGTGTGTAGTACAAAATACTACACCGTCATGCGCGGTAGTGCGTTAGCGATCTGTCGCGAATCATGTCCAAATCTGATTTTAATGAGGCGCGGATCCCCAACGGCGCGTGTGAGGTGGCCGTACCACTACCTTTCATGCAGTGATACGGCTTTCACCTGCCGGAATGATCAACTCGATGATTGAACCGAAGCCTGTTCCACCGGTTGCATCAGCACCGGCATATCCCGCCATTTTACCCAGGGCTCGTTCTGCCAATGCAGCAGGCTGACCGAACGCCCTGCCCACTGCAACGAGCTGAGGGCAGGGCCTTGCTCTGCTGCGGCGGTTGAAAGGTTGCGCAACGTGGGAATGACTTCATGAGTCAGCCATCGCCGCAAATGCTGGTTTTCAGGAATGTGGTGATAAACCATCAGTGCGTACACCCCCGACTCGCTGATCATCAGGGTTTTCTGGATCTTCGCGTGGTAGTTCAACAGGAGCAAACGGTGCTGGTCACTGTCGAGCTTGCGGGTAAGACGTTCGTCCAGATGCAGTCCCATCAGGCGACCCAGGTCGAGCGCGCTGAACCAGGCTTGTGACTCAAGCATCAGGGCATGGAGGAAACGATTGTGACGGGGGAATCGGGTTGGTTCGAAGTGTTCGGTCATATTGAGGTGTCCGCCTAGTTGAGTAAGTGGGTCGCCTCGTATTCACAGGACGCCAATCCTGTATCGCTGATGTGCAGCGATGACTGAACCTTACTGCGGGATGCGCGGTTGGGCAAGAGGGAAGAAGAGCCAAGTCCAGGAAGCGACTGGCCAGGGATGAGGCCTTTGAGCCTTGCGGTGCCTGTCCGGGCGTCATCGCCAGCAAGCCGGCTCCTACAAGTCGTGTTTCATCGCAAAGCATCATTGCGCCGCTTCCGATCAGGGGGCATTCCGATGATCCAGGTTCTGATACCCACTATCACATTCGGGATGCGGCCAGTTTTCCTCGGAAAGCCAGGGTCTGTGGTTTCTGGGTACAAATTTTTTGTCTGGTGTGGTGGCTGTCTTGTGCTAGAGAAATAATTTCTCTAGGGACTTCATGTATGGCGATAGCTGCACAGCGAAAAAAACTGGCAAAGCAAAATCTATCCTGACGACCATGCGCCACCGCATTTTCATGTGCAGACGCCTGATGGTGAGTCGTTGGTGTTGATAGACGGGCTGAATGTGTTGGGACATGGCGCGGACACCAAGGCATTGAAAGCCGCTTTGTCATGGGCCAGAACCCATACCGCCGAGCTTTGGCGTGTATGGCACGAGCAAAATCGGAGAGCCTGAAGTGACCAGTAAACTTCGTATCGAGACTGTACAAGCTGTTGCCGGTAAGCAGGCCTTGATTATCGATTGGAGCAATGGAAAACGTTATTCCGTTGACCTGTCAGAACATATTCGTGCGTTTCCCGTGCTGGAGCCCCTGGAAGATTTGGCTCTGTTCGAAAAGGTAGCCGTGGGGGAATGGGGCTTTGATGTGAGCTGGGGCGACGATCTCGAAATAGCCGCCACTACGTTGTATCGCCTGGCGCTTGAGCAGGCGGGGGAGGTCATGCGCACCCGGGATTTCAAGCGCTGGCTCGTGAACAACAATCTGTCGTTGTCTGCGGCGGCGGTGGAGCTTGGGTTTACCCGGCGAACCATTACAGCCTATAGCAGTGGCGCCGCGTTGATTCCAAAACATGTGGGGCTCGCCTGCAGGGGCTGGGAGTATGAACACAAGCTTCAGGGGCTGCAGTCTTCTGTCCCGGCGCTGTGAACTTCGATCCTCAAGGCAAATGATCCGCAGCAAAATCCGCCTCCGAACGCGCCTGCAAACGCCCCTTGCGGCAGGCCTGCTGGAAGTGTTCGAAGTCCCGTTCATTCTGCGTCGCATAGGTCTGGGCGTATTTGAACAGGGCTTCGGCCAGGGTTTCGCTCTTGCCGATATAGCCGCTGATCAGCGCCGCCTGGCCGGATGATTTGGCGTGGGCCTGGGCCAGGGCGCGGCCGCAGATGCGTCCATAGGCGGCGAAGGTTTCGGCGTCGAAGGTTTCCAGTTCCGCGGAGATCTTCATGTCACGCAACTGGCGGACATAGAAGTGCCGGCCGTTGGGGCCGGTGGTCCAGCCGAGAAACAGGTCGCTGGCCGATTGCATCAACCTTTGTCCTTCCACCACCCGCTGGCCGTTGTGCCGGGGCCGGGACTTGCCACGCACGTAGTCGGCGAGCACCGAGCGCCTGGCCTCCTTGAACTGCAGGAACAGCGGTCGTTCCTGGGTATCGGTCAGCAGGGCCACCAGGCAACGGGTGCCGACACTGCCCACGCCCACCACCTTGAACGCCAGGTCCTGGGCTTCGAAACGGGCCAGCAGGTCGCGGCGATCGGCCTGCAAGGTGCCGCGATAGTCGCGCATGAAGGTGTCGTACAGCGGTCGCCAGTCCTGCAGGCGCATCCAGTCATCGTCGGGATCGAGCAGGGTGGTGGTTTCGTGCAGATGGAAGATTTCCGGCAGGTCGTCGCGAATCAGCAGGCGGCCATGCTGATCACGCTCGCAGATCTTGGGCAGCAACTCGGCGTGGGTGCGACGCTCGGCTTTTTCGATGGCCCGTCGCACATGTTCCAGGGTGCTGCTGCCGCGGGCCTGGTCCAGCAGGTCTTCGTAGGTGGTGGCTTCGTACCAGATATCCAGGGCGCTCTGTTCGGTGCAGGCGGCCATGGCCCGCTGGTAGGCGCCGACCACATGGCGGCAGAGTTGTTCTTCGACAACGGCGCCGTGGCGCAGGTCGCGGGCAGCCACCACGAAGCTTGCCACCAGGCGCTTGAGGTCCCATTCCCAGGGGCCGGGATGAACCTCGTCGAAGTCATTGACGCTGAACAGCAGGTTGCGCTCCGGGGTGGCGAAACCGCCGAAGTTCATCAGGTGGCAATCGCCGCAGATGATCGATTGCAGGCCCATGTCCGGGGTGCCGGCGAGGTCGTGGGCCTGCAGCATCGCGTTGCCGCGATAAAAGGTGAAGGGCGAGACCAGCATGCGTCCGTAACGCAGGGCCACCAGGGATTCGACCCGGCCGGCACTGGACGCTTCGATCAGCGGGATAGGGTCGCGCTTGATTTGTCCCGGCGTGGCCTGGGAACTGCGCGGGCAATCCTTGCGGGCGTCCTTGCCCTGTTTGAGACGGTCTTTGACGGTACTCATGGGGTTCCTCTGCTGGCGGGAATACGGCCGAACCGCTTTGGAGCAGGGCAGTTCCATCGTGAGCATATATGGGATCTGGCAAGGTTCCAGTCCGGGCCGGTTCGGGAAGGGGTGTATGGGGAGGGGTGTAGGGGAAGGGTGTAGGGGTAGGGAGCGATTCTGCAACTTCTTCGCCTTATACCGTCTACATTGCAAGGAGGTTTCCCTCTTTCGAGGAACGGATGATGTTCAAGTCGCACTCGGTTATTGCTGCGTTTGCCTGTTTCGCCCTGGTGACTGGTTCCGTTACGGCGTTGGCCGATCCGGGTAACGGCAAAGGCCAGGGAAATGGCAAGGGAAACTCGCAGGACTATCAGGGCCCTGGTCATCAAGGCGGCCACGGCAAGGGGAAAAAATCGGCGGACGGCAACTGGGCACAAGGGCCGAGTGTCGATCACGGCGTCGTCCTCGGCGTGCTGGGCGGGTACCGGGACTACTGGCGTCCGGGGCCGGCATTGCCGCCCGGTATCCAGAAAAACCTGGCTCGTGGAAAGCCTCTTCCTCCCGGTATCGCGAAAAAGCTCGATGGCCGGCTGTTGGGGCGCCTGCCTCACTATGAGGGTTATGAATGGCAGCAGGCGGGGACGGACCTGATCCTCGTAGCCATTGCGAGCGGCATCATCTACGAAGTGCTCAGCGGGGCATTGGACTAGTTCCGATCCTTGCCTGGATAGCTGTTCACAGAGGAAGACGAGGCGTTCTGATGTCTGACGATTGTCCGCCTCGATGTTCGGTCAAGGACCGCGCGCTCATAACAAATACCCTGCCTTTACGTTCAACTTTTCTTGTTCGACAACCCCTCCGCCTGCCCCTACCTTACGCGACGAGCCGCTGATCACCCGACCTGTGCGCATCGCCCCTGGGCCATGCCCGCGATAGTCCCCTGGTCACGCGACTTCGATAAAAACAGCGCGCTTGCACGCCAGGAGAGATTTTCAGCATGGGCACCGCCTTGAAGTTCGGTCACAAGATTCTCCTGGGCGCCTGCTCGGTGCTGATTGTGGTGTTTCTGTGCTTTGCGCTGTTCAACGACTACCGGCAGACCGCGACCACCCGCGACACCCTGCACAGCAATATGCAGGATGTCGGCAAGGTCCTGGGTGCCAACATCAACAGCTGGCTGTCGGGCCGTATCCTGCTGCTGGAAAGCCTCGCCGAGGCCATCGCTGCCAATCCCGCACCGGAGGCCATCAATCGGGTTCTGGCGCAGAATGTGCTGAACGCCACGTTCGTTGCCAGCTACGTCGGGCAGGAAGACGGCACCTTCAGCATCCATCCGACACGGGTGATGCCCGAGGGATTCGATGCCCGCCAGCGGGCCTGGTACAAGGACGCCGTTCACAACAGTGGTCCGACACTCACCGAGCCCTATATCGGTGCCGGGACCGATTACCTGGTCATGACCCAATCCGTACCGATCAAAAAGAACGGTCAACCGCTGGGCGTGCTGGGGGCCAACCTGAATCTCGACAAGCTGGCGCAGATCATCAATGCCGTGGACATGAACGGTATCGGCTACGCCTTTCTGGTCAGCGCCGATGGCAGGATCCTGGCCCACCCGGACAAGGCGCTCGTCACCAGGACCCTCGCCGAAGCGTTCCCGCAATCGCCGCCCGCCATCAATACCGGGTTGAGCGAGGTGACGGAAAACGGCAAGGCCCGCCTCCTGACCTTCATGCCTATCGACGGCCTGCCTTCGGTGAAGTGGTTTATCGGTTTGTCGGTGGACAAGGACAAGGCCTATGGGGCGCTCCACGAGTTTCGCCTGACCGCGCTGATCGCAACGCTGAGTGCAGTGCTGGTGACGATTGCGCTGCTGGGATTGCTGATCAAGGCCTTGCTGCGCCCGCTAAGGCGCATGGGCCTGGCGATGCGGGATATCGCGCAGGGCGAGGGCGACCTGACCCAGCGCCTGCCTGTTCAGTCGCGGGATGAGTTCGGCATTCTGGCGGGTTCTTTCAATCAGTTCGTCGAACGCATCCAGCAGTCGATCCGCGAGGTGTTGCTGTCCAGCAGCCAGCTCACCGAATTGGCCGCACAGGTCAGTCGGACTTCGCATTCTTCGTTGCAAAGCTCGGATACGCAGGCGGCCCTGACCCATAACGTCGCCACAGCGATCAATCAGCTGGGCGCCGCCGCGGACGAGATTGCCCGTAGCGCGGCGCATGCGTCCAGGCGGGCGTCCGATGCGCGGGAGCAGACCCAGGACAGCCGCCAGGTGGTCGAGCGCAGTATTGCGGCGATGTCGGAGCTGTCCGCACAGGTGGTTTCGACCCGCAACGAGATCGAGGCGCTCAATGGCAAGACCCTCAAGATCGGGCATATCCTGGAGGTGATCAAGAGGCGGGGATCGGCGAGATCGACGAGATCAACCTGTCCATGGCCACCGCGACCGAAGAACAGACCGCCGTGGTGGGCAATCTCGACAAGGACATCACCCATATCAACGGCCTCAACCAACAGATGGTGAACAACCTGCAATCGACGCTGAGCGCTTGCACTGACCTGGAAAACCAGGCGCTGCGCCTGCAGAACCTGGTCAATACCTTCAGGATCTGATGGTGCGGGAGGCTTTCTGCGCAGCACCATAGACCCGCGCAAAAAACTCGAGCATCGCCGCATTCACTTCGTCGGGTTTTTCGCTTTGTATCCAGTGCCCGCAATCCTCCAGCACCTGTTGTTCCAGATGCGGAACCACGCCCGGCATGCGTTTGAGGGTATGGGCTTCCAGCGCCCCCACCGGATCACGGTCGCCGATCAGGAACAGCGTCGGCTGTTGCACCTGGGCGCCGGCCAGGAACCCGGTTCGTTGCCAGTTGCGCTCGAAGTTGCGGTACCAGTTCAAGGCGCCGCGAAAGCCCTTGTCGGCGAAGGTCTGGCGATAGGGCTCGAAGTCTTCTTCCGTACACCAGTCCGGCAGGGCTGGCGGTACGCTTACGCCGTCGAACAGTCTGGCATCGGCCGCCTTGGCTTGCAGAAACACTTCGGTGTCGCCCATGAAGGCCCGCAAGGTCCGCTCGACATCCGCGTCGAGTTCCTGTTCCGCGACGCCCGGCTGCTGGAAGTAGAGGATGTAGTTGAAGCGATCGGCAAACACTTCGCGCATACCTTCGATGGCCGGGCGTTTGGCGCGGCCGGCGAAGGGCACCGACAGCGTCACCAGGGCCTTGACCCGTTGCGGTTCCAGCAGCGCCAGGTGCCAGGCCACCGGCGCGCCCCAGTCGTGGCCGACCATGGCGACCTGTTCATGGCCGAAGGCCTCCATGGCCCCGCGGATATCGCCGCACAGGGTCAGCAGGTCGTAGGTCGCGATATTTTCAGGAGCGCTGCTGCGGCCGTAGCCGCGCATCTCCGGCACGAAAACCCGATAGCCGGCCGCGACCAGCGCCGGCACCTGCTTGCGCCAGGAATACCAGCACTCGGGGAAACCGTGCAGCAGCCAGACCGGCTTGCCGTCGAGCGGCCCGGCCACGTGCACACTCAACTCGATCCCGTTGACCGCTACCACGTGCTGTTCGAATGCATTCATCCTGTGTGCTCCCTTGGCCCATCCATCGACCGTAGCAGAAGGGCAAGACAGCGCTAATCACCATTCACGGGTCGAATGACCCCTGACATATCGTGGGTTCAGGGCAGGATGATGTAGTCATTGTCCTGCACGATGCCGCCATGGGGCGCTTCCACCAGTTCGATGTAGCGACCGTCGACCTGGTCGATCGGCAGGCAGTCGTCGATGTCGAGCACCGCGTCGGTATGGGGTTGTTCCCAGCCGCGGAACATCAGTTGTTTAGCCTTGGCCCTGGCCTGCACGAGGTTTTCGGCGACCACCAGCAGATAGCGATGGGCCTCGCCAAAGACCTGCGTTTCATAACCGCCGAAGTTGATGAAGAACAATCGCGGCGAGCCGGGGGACGGGGCCAGGTCGCTGAACCCGACCTTCCACCGCTCGACGCCGTCGACCCGCATCCAGCCATCGATATGCAAGCCCGCCTGGCTGCCGAACCAGTCCTGGCGCAGTTGCCCATAGGTCGCTTCAAGACTGTCACCGCGCACGAACGTCACGTCGTGCACTTCGATTCTGGCCCGGGGGTGTTTGCCCCCGAGCATGACCACCCACAACATTGCCGTTCCTTTTCGCTGAAGGGCTGGCGCAGTCGCCGGCCCGTGGTTCCAGTGCTCTGGTCGTTATGTTATTTACTCTGGAGCGATTCGGTCGAGGCTGATCAGGCTCCGAGGATGATAGGGCGGCCCTGCCCATGACCATCATTTGTCAGCATTGATTAACGCGAGCGGCGTTCTACCCTTGAGCGAAGCGCTACTTTTGACGCTACCCGACCACGGAGTTTCCAGTTGTCCTCACCCGAACAGCATCCCCAGCAGTATGAACTGGCCCTTGAACGCTTCCTTGCCGCACATCCGAGCGTGCGTGAAACCCTCGACCATCTCAATCCGCTGGCCGCCCAGGCCAGGGGCGAGAGCCTGCAACGCTACCGCGAGGAACGCCTGCATGAAGCATTCGAAGCCGAAGCCGAGCGCCAGGGGCTGTTTGCCTGGGAGCTGACGTTGCAACTGACCAGCGGCAGTGCCGAAGAGTTCGAGAGCCGACGCCTCGAGGTGCACAGGGAGGTGGCGGAGATGGCCGGGATGGAATGGTCGCAGTACTGCGCCCTGCATGGCTTGAGCGCCGGGTAGCGGTCCGGGGGCCGCGCTGTCTTATGGCGTGATCAGGGCGCTGTCGGTTTCCCCCGCGTCTTTGCGGACATTGGCGGGAAGCGGGTGGTGAAGCCAGCACAGGCGGATCTCGTTGACGCTCACCCAGTTGCCGTTCACGGGCGGGGTGCGGCAACTCTTGAAACCCAGGCAGATGCCGTTCTGGTCCAACAGCGCGAAGTGTCGGGGCGAAGAGGGATAGGTCAAGATGAACCTTGGAGGCGTCATGGCTGAAAATCCGCTGGGTATAGGCCCTGTATAAGCGATTTTCCGCGCACAGCCTCATGAAGACTTGTGTAAGTCTGTAGATATCCAACTGATGAAAATGACTCTCTGATGCTTGTTTCGGGATAGGCCGATTCAAGAGGGGGCCATGATGACCTGGAGCACGTCGGGTCAAAGATGAAAATTCTTTCACTGTGAGCTGTTCATCCAGCCTTTATAGTGCCCTCGCTCGTTCAAAAGCTTCCCTTAGCCCGCTCTCCCGCGGGCTTTTTTTTGTCGTTTTTTCCACCGCTGGCGCGGTGGGCGGCGGCGGCCCAGGCTCCGTTCGTCGGTCCCGGCCCGGTTTTTCTAAACCTTTGCCGCCCAGGTCATTCCCATTCTTGTAGAGGACAGATTTTTTCCCCACAGGAGGACAGCCATGAGCCGCAAGGCCCAACGACTACGCCCGATGTTTTTCAGCCTGATCCTGGGCGCCAGCCTGACCGCCCATGCCGTGGCCGGAACCCCCGCCGAGTTTATCGACAATGCCTCGGCGGCCGGGATCGCCGAGATTGAAACCAGTCGCCTGGCGATCCAGAAGACCACGGCCACCGATATCAACAGCTACGCCGTGGAAATGATCAAGGATCACACCGACGCCAACCGCGACCTGAAGGCGATCGCCACCCGGCACAACCTGCCCATGGCCTCCGATGCGCAAATCATGGACCAGGCCAGGAAGCTGATGCTGCAGGTGCAGGAGGGCGAGTCGTTCGACGTGGCGTATGTGGCCAACCAGATCAAGTCCCATGAGCAGGTCATCAAGTTGTTCGAGGACGAGGCCCGCGACTCGCAGTCGCCGGAGCTGAAGGCCTTTGCCCAGCAGACCCTGCCGAAGCTGGAGATGCACCTGGACATGGCCAGGAAGCTCGAGATGACTCATCACAAGGGCGATTGACCAGGTTTGTCCGTCAGCGCATGCAGGCGGCTGGTCCGGCTGCCCTGGCGCGACAGCACCATCTCCTCGAGGATCTCGCGGGCCAGCCGGGACAGGGATTCGCGGCCCTTGTAGTCGGCCCTGACGATGCCGGTCACGGCAAAGTGATCGGCATTCGGCCCGCTGAGGAGGGCCGACAGCGTGCCGTCGGAATGCAAGGTGCATTCGACTTTGTAGCTGGGCAACCGGGAGGCCAGTTCGGCCTCGATTTCCGACTTGCTCAGTGTTTCCATTGCAGATGCTCCAGGTCGACGAGGGGGCTTATTCAGCAGAATAGAAGCTCCTGTGCGCAGCGGCGCAAGAATATTTGTCGTCTCTGGAAACACTGTTTTTGCCGTCGGCGGGGACAAACCCCTTGCTGGCGGTTATGGCCTGCTAGGCTCACTCACAAGCAATGATTGCTTGGCTGTTCCATCTGCTTCATCACCTCTATTAGGGATGTGTCGACGTGATTTCCATTCTCGAACTGCGCAATATCATCGAACTCGGGTTTCTGCCGCTGCGCTGCCAATGCACGGTGGACCACGATTCTTCGTTGACGGTAAAGGTCTTCGATTCGCAAACGGGCAAGGTGGATCTGCTGGTGACGGGGATCTCCAGCCGTGCGCTGACCAGTGCCCGGGCCATCTCCAACCTGATGGGCCAGTTGCGCGGCGAACTGTCGGCCAACCAGGCAGTATCGGGGCGGCGGGAGCGGATGGCGGGCTAGGCGCCCGCCTGGGTCCGGGAGCGAGTCAGCCGGCTTTCTGCAGGGCCTCGATCAGCTCCTGCTTGCGCATGGTGGAGCGCCCGGCGATGTTGCGGGTCCGGGCTTCCTGCAGCAGGCTGGCCTTGCTTTGGGTTTGCAGCGAGGCCTGGCTGTCACGGGGGTAGCCCTTGCGGCTGGCCGCCGCGCGCTTTGATGAGTCCGACCGGGCTTGCGCCTTGGCGGCGGGGGCCTTGTCCCGACCTGAGCCGCCAACGCGCTCGCCGCCCCCCGACTGTTTGTTGACCGTGGCCCAGGCCCGTGCCTCGGCTTCCTCGCGGGACAGGCCCCTGGCTTCATAACTGGATTCGATATGCGCCGCCTTGCGCTTTTGCGCGGCGGTGTATTTGGCTTTGCTTGCCCGTGGCATCTGAAGACTCCTTCTGCTCGTTGCAAGGAAGGCGACGGCACCTCGCCGTGCCGCCGCCGGGGATCTACTTGACCGGGGAACCGCTGGTGCCGCCCGAGCCCATGCCCTTGCTTGAGCCGGGTGCGGTATCGTTGCCGATGGGACCGTTGCCATCGGTATTCACGCCGCCCTGGCGACCGGTGTCGTTGCCCTGGTTGCGCGGGTCGATGCCGTTACCGGGGGCAGGGCGCCATTTTTGATGACACTGTCATTGTCGGAGTTGATCCCGCCTGGAAGCTGCGGCGGCTTCGGTTCCTGGACCGGATTGGTCGGCCCCGTGGTGGGTTGCGCGGCGAAGGTCGCCAGGGACACCGATGACAGCAGGCCGGTCAACGCCAGCATCGCGAGTTTTGACGAAATCATGGTGAGTCTCCTTGTTTGAGAGTCCTTACCTGATATTGGTCTGTGCGTGCCGGGCGTTGGTGCCGATGGAGCGACGAATGGCCAGGGTGTCGTGGCTCAGTCTTCGACGATATCGTTGAACGAGCAGTATTCGTCCCAGTCCATGCCCAGTGCCTCGGCCACTTCGCGGTGGACTTCCAGGCGCATGGCCTGCAGTTGCGCGGGTGTCTCGGCGACCAGTTGCAGGGTCAGCTCCCACGGCTCGATGCCCTGGTTCTCGGCTTCGTCGTCGAAAGCCCATTGGAATTGCTGCTGTTGTTCCGTCGGGCTCAGGCCCCGGGTTTCTTCACGCAGGTGCGGGTGAGCGTCGAGGAACTTGGCGAGGGCGACCTCGCTGCGGGATTCTTTGGGGATCATGCTGGAGTCTCTGTGCGATGCGATGGTCCGGCGCCCTGTCTTGCAGGCTGCGCTTCGACCTGGAAAAAAGCTGCGGTCATGCTAGCGAGTTCATTCAACGATGGAAAGAATCGCGCGGCTCTGCGAGGCTAGCACTTCGCTGGCCGCACCTGAGCCGCCCTGACCTCAACCTCCTTGTATACGGATCGGATGCGATGACTGCTGCAGACTCTTCCTGGAACGCCTCTTCCCCGGGCCCGATAAAGGCTGTGATTTTCGATATGGATGGCTTGCTGCTCGACACCGAGGGCATCTATTCCGAAGTGACGCAGATGATCGTCGGGCGTTACGGCCGGACCTTCGACTGGAGTCACAAGCAGAACATCATCGGGCGCGGCGCCGGCGACCTGGCGCAGTATGTGGTGGAGGCCATGGAACTGCCGATCAGCGCAGAAGAGTTCCTGGCGGTGCGCGAGCCGCTGATGCGCGAGCGGTTTCCCAAGGCCGGTTCCATGTCCGGCGCCGAGGCACTGGTGCGGCACCTGTCGGCCCACAATATCCCGATTGCTGTTGGCACCAGCTCGTCGCGGGGATCGTTCGAGCTCAAGACCACCCTGCACCGCGAGTGGTTCGCGTTGTTCGATACCATTGTCACCGCCGACGATCCGCAGGTGGGCCAGGCCAAGCCGGCGCCGGACATTTTCCTGCTGGCGGCCAGCCGCCTGGGCGTTGCGCCCGAGGATTGCCTGGTGTTCGAGGATTCGCCGTTCGGCGTGACCGCGGCAAAGGCCGCCGGCATGTACGCGGTGGCGGTGCCCGACCCGGCGATGGCAGCGGAGAAATACCATCATGCCGACCGCATCGTGACCTCGCTCAAGCACTTTGCCCTGGAGCCGATGGGCTTGCCGGCGATCGACTGGGAACTGCGCTAGACGCGGGTTGCCGTGCTGTCTTTGCGGGCCTCTTCGCGGGCAAGCCCGCTCCCACAGTGTTCGAGTTGAAACGAAGGTTTATGCCTGACTCGGAACTTGTGGGAGCGGGCTTGCCCGCGAAGAAGTCGGCCCAGGTACGCCCGATCAGGCCGACACTGTTATCCCCAGGCGCCGCTGCACGGTGGCCCAGACGCCCAGCGCCAGCGCGGAAATCAGCCCGCCGGCGACGACTATGCCACTCCAGCCAAACGGGCCGAACAACTGCGCACCCAGCAGTGAACCCAGTGCACCGCCGATGAAATAGCAGGTGATATAGCCTGCATTGAGGCGGTTGCGCGCGGTTGGCCGGACCTTGAACACCGCGTTCTGATTGCTCACGTGCACCAGTTGCACGGCGAAGTCGAGCAGCAGCACGCCGATCAACAGCGCCACCAGCGAATGCCCGGCAAAACCCAGCGGCAACCAGGACAGCAGCAACGCCAGCAGCCCGATGGTGGTGGCGAACTCGCCCTTGCCCCGATCCGCCATGCGCCCGGCGAGGTTCGCGGCCATCGCGCCGACGGCACCGGCCAGGCCGAACAGGCCGATCACCGCATCGGAGTAGTGGTACGGCGGGTTGGCCAGGAGGAATGCCAGCGGTGTCCAGAACAGCGCGAACAGGCAGAAGGTCAGCAGGCCGAGCACGGCCCGCAGGCGCAGCACCGGTTCTTCGACGAACAGGCGGAAGACCGAACCGAGCAGCGCCGGATAACTCAGCCCGGCATTCTGCCGGTGCTGCGGCAAGGCGCGAAACAGGGCGAAGGCGCAGATGAACATCAGGCCGGCCGCCAGCAGGTAGATCGCCCGCCAGTCGCCGAACGACGACAGCGCCCCGGCCGCCGTGCGCGCCAGCAGGATACCCAGCAGCAGCCCGCTCATCAGGGTTCCGACCACTCGCCCGCGTTGTTCCGGCGGTGTCAGGCTGGCTGCCATCGGCACCAGGACCTGGGCCACCACCGAGAACAGTCCGGTCAGCGCGGTGCCCAGCAGCAGCCAGGGCAAGCCGGGGGCGAAGGCGCTGATCAGCAGGCCGAGGGCGCTGAGCAGGGTCATGACCACGATCAGCCGGCGCTGCTCGAACAGGTCCCCCAGGGGCACCAGCAGCAACAGCCCGGCGCCGTAGCTCAACTGGGCGGTGATGACGATGGTCCCGGCGGTGGCCATGCTCAGGCCCAGGTGCTGGGCGATGGTGTGCAGCAGCGGCTGGGCGTAGTAGTTGCTGGCCACCGCAAGGCCGGTGGCGGTGGCCATCAGCAGGATCAGGGCAGTGCTTAAAGGTCGGGTGTTGGCGTGGGCGTCGGACATTGCCTGTCTCGTTGTGGGGTATCGATGTGCGAAGTATTGGGAATGTCTTAACATGACGCCAATGCATTGTTTTCATCTCATCCATCTTGAAACGAGATACACGCGGTGAACCTGAAACAGATCGAGTACGCCCTGGCGGTGGCGGACGAGGGCAGCTTTACCCGGGCGGCGGAGCGCTGCCATATCGTCCAGTCGGCGCTCAGTCACCAGATCGCGCGCCTGGAGGAATACCTGGGCACGCCGCTGTTCGAGCGCAGCTCGCGCAAGGTCCGGCTGACCGCCGCTGGCGAGGCATTTGTGCGCAGTGCCCGGCCGGCACTGGAAGCGACACGGCGGATCGTCGCTGAAGTCGCGGCGGTTTCCGGGGAGGTGCGCGGCAGTCTGTCCATCGGCAAGATTTCCTCGTTGACCGAAGTCGACCTGGTGGAGTTGCTGGCGCGTTTCCATGGCCTTTATCCACAGGTGGATATCCACCTGAACATGAGCAAGAGCGAACTGCTGATGGCTGATGTGCGCGAGCGGCGCCTGGACCTGGCCTTTGTCGGGCTCTGGCCGGGAGAGCGGATCGAGGGCTTGGCGATGCGTTTGCTGGCCGAGGAGGAACTGGTCGCCGTGCTGCCGCCCGGTCATCCGCTGACGAAGTGGGAGCGTTTGCCGTTGGCACAGCTGGAGGATCAGACGCTGGTGGATTTCCAGGCCGGGACCGCCGGGCGTCGGCAGACCGATGAAGCCTTCGCCGCGGCGGGATTGCGCCATCGGGTGCAGTTCGAGGCGGGCAACGTGATGCTGGTGGGGGAGTTCGTGCGGCGTGGCCTGGCGCTGGGGCTGGTGCCCAGCAAGATTGCCGAAGGTTTCAGCGGGGTGGTGACGGTACCGGTGTGTGACGCGCCGTCGCGGCATCTGTATGTGGTCTGGTCCCATCGACCGACGCCGGCGGCCGCGGCGTTCCTGGTGTTGTTGGAGCAGGCGCTGGCGAAACGGGAGGTGCTGGCGTGACTTGATCGTTCCCACGCAGAGCATGGGAACGATCAATTATGAGCGCGGGCTCGCCGGACCACGGCGAAGACGTCAGACCCGCTGGCGGATCATCCGAATCAGGCGCTGAAGCCGCCATCGATGGTCAGGCTGGCCCCGGTGATGTAGCCGGCTTCCGGCCCCGCCAGGTAGGCGACAAAGCTGGCGATTTCTTCCACGCGGCCATAACGACCGCCGGCCATCAGGCTGATCAGGCTGTCGGCGAACTCGCTGTCGGCCGGGTTCATGTCGGTGTCCACCGGACCCGGTTGCACGTTGTTGACGGTGATGCCGCGCGGGCCGAGGTCACGGGCCAGGCCCTTGGTCAGTCCCACCAGCGCCGACTTGCTCATGGCGTAGGTGGCGCCACCGGCGAACGGCATGCGTTCGGCGTTGGTGCTGCCGATATTGATGATCCGCCCGCCGTCGCCCATATGCCGCGCGGCTTCCTGGGTCGCGACAAACACGCTGCGCACGTTGATCGCCAGGGTCCGGTCGAAATCTTCCAGGCTGAAATCTTCCAGGGGTCCCATGGCCAGCACACCGGCGTTGTTGACCAGGATATCGACGCGGCCAAAGGCTTCTACGGTGGCGTTCACGGCGTTGCGGATCGCCACGGCGTCGGCGCTGTCGGCCTTGATCGCCAGGGCCTTGCCGCCGTCGGCGATGATGCTGTCCTGCAGTTCCTCGGCCTTGGCCGCCGAGCTCACGTAGGTGAAGGCCACCGCCGCGCCCTGGGCTGCCAGGCGCTTGACGATGGCGGCGCCGATGCCGCGGGAGCCACCCTGGATCAGGGCCACTTTGCCGTTGAGGTTGCTGTTGAAGGTGTTGTCGGTCATGTCGTTCTCCAAAGTTCAAGGCCGTGAGAGGGAAAGGGTAGTGGCCTTGTTGTTGGAAGCGAGTATCGACTGTGGATTACTGCCTGTGTAGACGGTAATTGTTATAGTCTGTGTAAACCAGAAGTTGTGAATGGCGATCATGGAAACTTTCAGCAGTATCGAATGTTTTGTCCGCAGCGCCGAAGTCGGCAGCTTTGCCGAGGCGGCGCGGCGCCTGAGCCTGACCCCCGCGGCGGTCGGCAAGAGTGTCGCCAAGCTCGAGGCGCGCCTGGGCGTGCGGCTGTTCCAGCGCAGTACCCGCAGCCTGACCCTGACCGAGGCCGGGCAGCTGTTTCTCGGCGAAGTCGGTGCCAGCCTGCACACCATCCAGAATGCCGTGGCCAACCTCGCCAGCGCCAAGGGGCGGCCGGCGGGGACGCTCAAGGTCAGCATGGGCACGGTGTTCGGGCGCCTGTACATCGTGCCCTTGCTGGGGGAGTTCATGCGGCGCTTCCCGGATATCCGTCCGGACTGGAATTTCGACAACCGTCAGGTGGACCTGATCGGCCAGGGCTTCGATGCCGCGATCGGCGGTGGCTTCGAACTGCCCCAGGGCGTGGTGGCACGCAAGCTGACGGTGGCCCACCGGGTCCTGGTGGCGTCCGCCGAATACCTGGCGCAACAGGCTCCGATCGTCACGCCCGACGACCTGCGCCGTTGCACCGGCATTCTCATCCGCTCGCCCCAGACCGGTCGCGTGCGCACCTGGCAACTGACCGGTCGAGATGGGGAACACCAGCCGTTGAACCTGACGGCGTGCATGACCATGAGCGACTCGGAAGCGGCCTGTGCGGTGGCTGCCCAGAGCCTGGGCATCGCCCTGGTGAGCATGCCGTTCGCCCTGGCCTGGCTGCGGGTCGGCACCTTGCAGCGGGTGCTGCCCGACTGGTATGTCGACGACGGCAATATCTCGATCTACTACGCCGAGCACAAACTGCTGCCGGGCAAGACCCGCGCCTTTGTCGACTTCATCATCGAACAGTTCACCGAGCGGCAATGGGCGACCCATTTCGACGCCCGGCAGTGACCCACGCTGCCCTTGCAGGAGCCGAGCTGGCTCGCGAACCGCCGAAGGCGACCATTCAACCGCCGGCTAGCGACGCTCCCGCAAAGGCAACGGCCAACCGGTAAAGGTCTTGGGCCGTGGCGTGGCATAGGTGCGCACCTTGGACGTCGACAAGCCCAGGCGCACCAGGGATTCGGCGATGGTCACCGCCGCCGTCACGCCATCCACCACCGGCACGCCGGTACGTTGGCGAATCTGTTCATCGAGGCCGGCCATGCCGCCGCAACCCAGGCAGATCACTTCTGCCTTGTCGTCCTGCACCGCCCGTTCGGCCTGGCGCACGATGGCGTCCACGGCCCGTTGCGGATCCTGCTCCAGCTCCAGCACCGCGAGGCCGCTGGCCCGCACCGAGGCGCACCGCTGATAGAGCCCGGCCAGCTTCAGCCGGTCCTCGATCAGCGGTACGGTGCGGTCCAGGGTGGTGACCACCGAATAGGCATGGCCGAGAAACATCGCGGTGCTGGCACCGGCTTCGGTGATGTCCACCACGGGTACATCGAGCAGTTCCTGCAAGCCCTCGCGCCCGTGTTCGCCATAACCGGCCTGGATCACCGCGTCATAGGGCTGGTCGTAGGACAGCACCCGGTCCATCACGGCAATGGCCGCCAGGTAGCTTTCGAAATTGCCTTCCACCGAGTCGGCGCCGAAGTAGGGGGTCAGGCCGACGATCTCGGTGCCTGGCGCAGCGACGGCCTGGGCCTGGCGGGCGATGGCTTCGGTGATCGAGGCGGTGGTGTTGACGTTGACAATCAGAATCCGCATGCAGCAATCCTTTTTTCTTCGGCAGTGGGCACGGCCCGCAGCGGGCCGGCCGTGGTTTGTCAATGACAGAGGTTCAATGACTGAGGTTGTCGACCGCGATGGCTTCGCCGCTGACATCGGCGTAATGCGCCTGGCGTTTGGCGATGATCAGGTAGAGCAGGCCGGCGATTCCGGCACCGAACATCCAGGAAAACGGCGAGACGGCGGCGAACCCCGGCACCAGGGCCAGGACAATGGCGATCAGCGCCGCCGGAATGAACGCGGCCACCGCCCGCAGGTTGACCCCGTGGCTGTAGTAATAAGTGCCGTTGGGATCTTCGCTGTAGAGTTCCGGCACATTGACCCGGCCTTTGCGCAGCAGCCAGTAGTCGACCATGATCACGCCGTACAGCGGCCCCAGCAGGGCTCCCAGTCCGGACAGGAAGTAGACGATCACCAGCGGGCTGTTATAGAGGTTCCACGGCAGGATCAGCACGGCAATCGCGGCGCTGATCAGCCCGGCTCGGCGGAAGGTCAGCAGTCGCGGAGCGAGGTTGCTGAGGACAAAGGCCGGGGCGACGAAGTTGGCCATGATGTTCACCGCCACGGTGACGATCAGGAAGGCCAGGCAGCCCAGTACCAGGAAGAAGGTATTGGGGATCGAGGCGATGATTTCGGTCGGGCTCTGGATCACATGGCCGTTGATCTGGAACTGCGCGCCGCAGAGCAGCACGGTGATGCTGGCAAACACCAGGATGTTCACCGGCAGCCCCCAGAAGTTGCCGATCAGGATGGTCCGGCGGCTCGGCGACGAGCGTGCGAAGTCACAGAAATTGAGGATCAGCGTGCCGTAGATCGACAGCCACAAGGCGCCGCCGGCAAAGATATTGCGCCACATCTCGGCACCGCTCAGCGGCTCGCGGATCGACCAGGCGATGGTGGCGCCGGCCTGGGTGTACATCCACCCGGCCAGGGCGGCGACGGTGCACAGGATCACCGGCCCGGCGAAGCCCTCGTAGCGGCGGACCATCTCCATGCCATAGGCGAGGATCAGCAACTGCACGAACCAGATGATCACGAAGCAGGCCCAGCCGAGGGTCGACAGGCCGAGAATCGAGTTGTGATCATAGTCGGCGAAACCGGGGTGGATGGCCGTCAGCAGCACCCGGAAGACCACCGAGGCGAGATAGGTCTGGATGCCGAACCAGGCAATGGCGATCACCGCCCGGATCAAGGCGGGAAGTTGTGCGCCATGGATGCCGAAGCTGATACGGCTGATCACCGGAAAGGGCACGCCGGTCTTCTGTCCCATATAGCCGGAGAGGTTCATGAAGAAGTACACCAGTGCCGCGCCGATCCCCAGGGACAAGAGGATCTGCCAGCCGCCCAGGCCCAGCGCGTAGAGGCCGATGGCAAAGGAATAGTTGGCGATATTGTGTACATCGTTGGTCCACAGGGCGAAGAGGCTGTAGCCGCCCCAGCGCCGGCCCGCGATCCGCGTCGGCGCCAGGTCCGGGTTGTGCAGGCGCGGGCTGAGGACCACGGCTCCCGCTGGGGTATCCGGGCCGGGCGAGTGGGGCGATGAGGCGGGCAGATCCAGTGCGGCATGGGGGGAGAGACTGGTAGACATTCCGGCTAGCTCCTGGCCCCGGACGCCGACCTCGCCGGCGAACAGGCGGGACAACGCTCGGTGATCCGTATGTATGTAGGTTTTAGTTGAATTGTATACAAACTGCTTGTTGAGCTAAGCCAGTTCTATGCCAGTTTCCGATCTATAAAATTCGTCGATAATTTCGTTTTCTTATCGATTAAAACTAACCGCATGAAATTAAAGAGATATAACTTGACCGTTTGAACAGCTATCAATTCGACGGGCTGCGACTGTAGAAAACCTGTCTCGACAAGGCCGGGCGCCGGGCTGTCACTTTTTGGTGCGGGGATGGTAAGTGTGCACATTGATGTGACACTTATGGTTACAGTGATGTGTACATTATTTCCGATGCTTTTCCGCAGGATTTGACAGTTCCCCGATGGCCGCCCGATAGTGCCTGCGGCTGCCCAGGCCCTGCCTTTCTCTCGTTCTTCCAATAAAACCAATCGGAATCGGAGTTTCGGATGTCTGCACCTCGCGATACGGCTACTCAACACATTGCCTACGATGATCTGGTTGCGCTTCTGCAGCAGGTCTTCCAGGGTCATGGCACTTCTGCACAAGTGGCGCGGGTCCTGGCCGAGAACTGCGCCAGTGCCGAGCGCGATGGCGCCCACAGCCACGGTATCTTCCGCATACCGGGGTATGTTTCGACGCTGGCCAGCGGCTGGGTCGATGGCCAGGCGGTCCCGGTGGTCGAGGATGTGGCTTCGGGATTCGTGCGCGTCGATGCGGCCAATGGCTTTGCCCAGCCGGCATTGGCCGCTGCCCGCGAGTTGCTGGTGGAGAAGGCTCGCAGTGCCGGGATCGCGGTCCTGGCGATCCGCAATTCCCACCATTTCGCGGCGCTCTGGCCGGATGTCGAGCCGTTCGCCTATGACGGGCTGGTGGCTTTGAGCGTGGTCAACTCGATGACGTGCGTGGTCCCCCATGGCGCCGAGCGACCGCTGTTCGGCACCAATCCGATTGCTTTCGCCGCGCCCCGCGCCGGCAGCGATCCGATCGTCTTCGACCTGGCGACCAGTGCCATGGCCCATGGCGACGTGCAGATCGCGGCGCGCAAGGGCGAGCAGTTGCCGGACGGCATCGGCGTCGACCGTGACGGCCAGCCGACCCGCGATCCCAAGGCCATCCTCGATGGCGGCGCGTTGCTGCCGTTCGGCGGACACAAGGGCTCGGCGTTGTCGATGATGGTCGAGTTGCTCGCGGCCGCCCTTACCGGGGGCAATTTCTCCTTCGAGTTCGACTGGTCGCAACACCCTGGTGCCAAGACGCCATGGACCGGACAGTTGATCATTGTCATCGACCCGGCCAAGTCGGCGGGGCAGGATTTCGCCGAGCGCGCCCGGACCCTGGTCGGCCAGATGCAGGGTGTCGGCCTGCAACGCCTGCCGGGCGACCGGCGGCACCGCCAGCGCGGCGAATCGCTGCGCGAGGGGATCGCCCTGGCGCAGAGCGACCTGCAACAACTGCGCGCGCTGGCCGCACAACCGGCCCAGTTGCCACACGGCGCCTAGTGCAAGGGATGAAACTCGGGCGGCCGCCCCAGGTGAGCGAGCAACAGGGCCAGGGAGTCGGCGTTGCTCAGCATCACGTCGACCCGCTTGTCCGCATCGGAAAAGAACACCCGGCGGGCTTCGTCCAGATCCCGCGTGCCGGTCAGTTGCAGCACCCGCTGTAACGGCGCTCCGACCAGGTCGTACCAGCGCAGGTCGTAGTCGTCGAGTTCCCGGAACAGTTGTGCGGCGGGTGTGCTGCTCGACAGGGCGTGTTTCTGAATCTGTTCCAGTGCGCTGTAGCGCTGTTTTCCCTCGGCCGTGACGGTCTCCAGCAGGTCGAGGAAGGGACGATTGGCATCCACGTAGACCAGGTCGAGCGTGTCGAAGGCCAGGTGGCTGATTTCATGCAGCAGGACGGTCGCCATGCTGTGCCCCAGCAGGTCGAAGGTCCTGGGGCGCAGGGGCAGGTAGGCATCGAAGCCGGGATCGAAGAAGCGCTCGGTCAGGTAGATTTTCCGGATGGGCTCGTTGAGCAGGGTGAAGGCCTGGACGCTGTGTTCGGGATGGATGGCCGTGCCGACCACATAACGCGACGAGGTTTCGGGGTTGAGCGAGGGATCGAGCAGTTCTCCCAGCAGCCGGTGTGCCAGGACCCTGATCTTGCCCAGGGTGAAGGCGCTCACCGAGGGCATGTCGAAGAACTGTTCGACAAAGAGCCGGCGTCGGCGATCGAGGCGGGCGCTGGAAAAGAGCTTGTCCAGGTTCAGGAGGGCTTCGGTCACATAGGCCAGCGCCTGTTCATGGCCGCGCTGAATCAGCCGGGCGCGGTTGGGAAAGAGCCTGCGGATACAGGGAATGCCGATGGCCTGGACACGGATTTCCTGGCTGATGGTGCGGCGATTGAGGCAAGAGTCGAGCAGTTTCATGGCCGCGATCCTTCGATGCAGTGGCCTTCCAAATCGAACGACCAGCGTTTGTTCGCGCCCTGTTTCAGCCAGGGACCCAGGGCCTGGTCCTTGACGATGCGCCAGCGCCGAAGATCCCCCTGTACCTCGAAGACCCTGCCGCCGACCGCGACGAATACGCGCTGGCTCGTCGTGTCGCGGTAGAGCTCCGTGGCCGGGTCGAGGGTCATGTCCTGCAAGGCCACTTCGCGGGCTTCGTGGTCGAGGATCGCAGACTTTTGTCCAGGCGTCAGTTGGCTGTCTGCCCAGGGCGGCGTGGGGAAGGGCGATTCGACGACCGCCGCGCCGTTAGTGGGTGTCAGGCTTGCCACTTCCAGCCCGCGCGCCCCTCTGCGCGCCACGGCCAGTTGGGCCAGGCTGACGACGAATTCTTCGATCGCCTCGCTCCAGCGACCCTGCCAGCCCTTGTCCGCGGCATCCTTGAGGTGTGTCAGCGTCTGCCAGATCAGCACCGGCAGGCGCAAGCGCCCCAGCAATTGGCTCTGCCCCTGGTAAAGACCACCCTTGAGCCAGGACAGGACGTTGCTCCAGACCGTGCCCTGACCCTGTACGTTCTGCTGGCCGAGCATGTCCTTGAGCAGCGCGCTCGTATCCTGGTAGAGCCGGTGGAAGAGATTGCCCCGCACGGGGTTGTCACTGATCTGCATGATCGCCCGCTGTGCCGCGAACACGTGCTGCGCATAGTGGTCGCGCTTGTCGTGGGCCAGCCTTTCGAGGACTCGTTGTTGCAGCTCGCCCGAGGTCTTGAGGTCGTCGATAAAGGTGGTCTTGTCGGCATACTCCTTGAACACCGGCAATGTGCCCTGGGGGCTGAACAGGATGTGCGGGCCGGGCTCGTCGGGGGGCGGGCCGATCATGTAGAAACCCGCGACGGGCTCGGGAATCGCATGGGTGGTGCTGATCAGTTCCAGCGGACGAAGGTCGATCCTGCGCCCGTTCAGTGGCTCCCTGGCGAGGCCGTCCGGCATCGCCAGCAGGTGTTTGATGAAACCATGAGCGACGGCGGACAGGCTGTTGTCGATCACCTGGGTGAAGGCGTGCATCAGCCCCTGCCAGTAGCAGTGCCGGGCAAAGGCCGGGCGACGTCGGGTCAGCGCCTCCCGACCCCCGCTGAGGAAGGCGTCGAGCAGATTGGCGAAGTGACTGCCAATGGCCGCTTCCTTTACCAGCGTCCTCAGATGGTTGGCGGTCAGGTCTTGCGGGAAGGGACCGTCCAGCGAACGAACGATGAGCAGGCTCTGGTCGATATCGTCGAAGTGGCGCAAGGCGAAGTCGGTCAGCGACTCGGAGGTGGTGACATCCTGCCGTTTCAGGGAGATCCTGATCTTGTCGGGGTCGAGGCGGGTTGCCGGAAAGTCCCGCGAGAGCAGGCTGATGATCCGGGTCCTGGCGTTGTCGCGGATATCGGGGATGTCCTGGTGGTAGTCCCCGGTCGTGGCGGCCTGCTGGCGGTAGCGGTCGAGCAGGCTGGCCAGGGCGAACTGGCGGTGCTCCGTGGTGCCAGCCAGCCAGGGCGGCAGGGCCAGGTGCAGCGCGGTACTTTCCGCGGCCTGCAGGGCTTTCTCGAGAGGGGCGATGGTCAGGTGGGCATCGAGACAGGCCTGCAGGTGCCGATGCAGGTTTTCCCCCGAGTACGGGGCGGTCAGCGCATGAGTCAGGTCCGCCAGCACCTTGTCGATCAGCGAGTGTTGTCGATCGCCGCGCAAGGCGTCCTCGATCAGCGCGAAGCCCAGGGCCGGGTAAGCGCGGCGATGGGGGTTGCGGTTTGGCGCGACGGCCAGTTTCGGCGGCCGTTCGCCCCTGGCGATGTTCTCCAGCAGGGACAGGCGCTCCACGGGGTCATGCAGGCGCCGCTGCAGTTCGACGTCGGCATCATGGACCGAATGAAAGGCTTCCGCGCCCTGGGCCGGTGTCCAGAGCAGCGCGGCCCCGGAGTGCTCGGTGCTGAGGCCGCCGCGCTCGGTCAGCAGGAAGCAGTTGTGCAACGGGATCGGCACGGCGCTGGCATCGGCCCTGAGGGTCAGCGCAAAGGCATCCGGAATGAAGCCGCGCAAGCCGCCGCGGGAGCTGCGTTGCTGGCTGTCGAGGAGATGGTCGAGCAGTTCCAGGTCGCTTCTGCCCAAGTCGCCGCGCAGTTCCTTGAATTGCGCCTCGCGACGCAGTCCGCAGGTCACGGCCTCCCTCAGGGGCTCGGAGAGTTCGCCATACACGGCGCGTTGCCGGCGCAGGTAACGCGCGGAAAAATCCACCAGTGTCCTGTCGATGACGGTGTTGAGCGACGTGATATCCAGGCTGGCGATACGCGACCAGTTGCCCTCGGCGTCCGTGCTGAACAGTCCCGTGTTCGTCGCCGGGGGAAGCGCCCCGGCCTGTCGGGTCAGGCGCTCGAGGAAATGCTCGATGAGGTTCTGCGAACGTTCGGGCTGCAGCTCCGTATCCCCCAGCATGGGGAGCGAGGACGCATAGTGATTGATGTACAGGGTGTCGGGTGACGGCGTGACCCGGTGGGCAAGCAGCAGTTCCCTGGACAGCTCGCTGGACGCGAAGGCGCGCAGTGTCGGCCGTTTCTTCAGGCCCGCGGTGAGGGTGGACTTGAGCTCGCCCAGGGTTTTCAACTGGTACCTGACGGTCTCCAGGGTAGGCGTCAGGGCGTGTGGCGAGAGCGCTGCCTGGGCATTTTCGCTGGGGACCAGGTCCAGTCGATGGCTCCAGCGCCCCTGGGAGGCGAGGGTCGTCAGGCGCGGGTCGAGCAACGCGCGGATGTCCAGCGCACTCTCGAAGGCCGTCGCCAGTGCCAGGGCGCCGTCGCTGGCGCGATAGCGGGCGAGGATATATTCCAGGTTGTCCAGTTGCTTGGCGATGATGGTCTGGAACAGCGTCTCGAAGGCTGACGAGACCGTGGCTGTCAGGTTGATACGGGCGATGGTCGAGCCCTGCAGATCGGCGGCCTCGCGCAAGGCCAGGCCATCATGCAGACCGGCGTTCCGGCCCGGGTCCTGGACCTGTACCTTGACCCAGGCACGCAGTGACGCTTCGTTCTCGAAGGGCTGCAGGCGACCCGCGCCATAGAGGAAAAAGCCGGGAGGGGATTCCCGGTCGTTGCGCACGACAAAGGTGTTGCCCAGCACCGACGAGCGCTGGTCGGTCTCGATGCCCAGGGTGTAGTGGGTGATCAGGTTGAGCCTCGCGGCATCCCGTGGGTAGAGCCCGCTCAACCAGTAGAAGTTTTCCGGGGCGAGGGTGTTCCAGTCCTGTTCCTGCTGAAGCAGTTCGGCCCGGAAACGGGTGCCCAGGGCATCGATGAACAGTTCCCGGCGTGGCACTCCGTCGTCGCAGGTGCCTTCCCAGAAGGCTTTCACCGGGTCTTTCAGGTGACTGTCGAGGTGATTGGCAATGTTTGCCAGCGCATTTTCCCAGTCGAGGGTATCCGCTGCCGAGGCGGAGTAGCCGGGGGCCACGAACTCCCGGGTCTGGCCTTCGGGCCAACTGCCGCGGCGGTAATGTTCCAGCAGGGCTTCGCTCAGCGAGCGGGTCGACAGGGGCCGCGACGGCAGTGGCGCAGCCTGGTTGTCCGCGGGCGGCGCGACATGGCTGATCACCCGCAGGGCGCCCAGGCTGACCTGGCCGAAGCGCTTGCCCAGCCTGTTTTCGAGCAGTTGGTTGAGCAGGGTTTTCAGAGTGGGCAACTTGAGCAATTCGTTGTTCAGGACCGTCCGGGTGTAGTCGAGGTAGTTTTCGATGGATTGCCGTCGTTCGCTCAGGACCACCCCGCGAATAGGTTCGGCCACCAGGGAAGGTGAAGCTGCATGACGGATCGCTGTCCTGATGCCGAGGGGAACGAAGCGCAGCAGTTCGTCGCGTTGCCCGCTCACCTTCAAGCGTTCGAGCAGCTTGCTGGAAGCCAGTTGGCGGGTGGCGAAGCGCTCCAGGCCGAACGCCGGGGTGCAGAGGAATACCGAGTGGCCGGATGGGCCGCTGACCAGGAAGGTGCCGGCCAGGTCGGCGGGAGGAGAGCCCTGCGCGACGAGGAACAGTTTATCGACGGACATGGGGATATCGAGTGCCTGGCGGGCGTCGTGGCTGGGCAGGAAGAGGTCTCTGAGCCAGTCGCGCTCGCTGGTCTGGATGTGCAGGGAGGTTTCCAGTTCACTGGAGGTTTCATGCAGCTCCAGGGCCTGGGACAGGTAATAGACGGGGGGATTGCCGGACATGTGCGGTGCCTTCGTTCGTGTTGACGACGGGCGATGCCCGCAGGGGCCGGGCATCGCTCTTGAAGGGTATCGACGCTACAGGCGGCGAGTCGGCGGACGGCGTTAGATACTGCTGGCTTGCGTGGAGCCCTGCTCCTGGCGGGGTGTCCCGCTGAAGATCGGGTAGAACTCCGTGGGACGCCCCAGGTAGCTGATGAACAACGCCACGGAGTCCGCGTTGGCGAGGATGACATCGATGCGCCTGGCGTCGTCTTCCTGGAATTTTCGCCGGGCGTGGTGCAGGTCGGGGCTGCGTGTCAGTGCCAGGACCCGCTTGTACGGTTCATCCTCGATATCGTGCCAGGTGCCGGTGATCTCGTCTTCGACCCTGAACAGCTGTTGGCTGGGAGTCCGCGAAGAGAGGGCCGTTTCCTGCAGCTCCCGCAATGTGTCCTGTCGTTCACGCCCGTCGATGGTGGTGGTGTCGATCAGGTCGTAGAAGGGTCGGAAGGCATCGAGGTAGGCGATGTCCACGGTATTGAAGACGATATGGCTGAACTCGTGGAGCAGGATGGTGGCCATGTTGTGCAGGACGCTGTTGAAGGTCCTCGGCCGGATGGGCTCATAGACCTCCAGGCCGGGTTCGAAGAACAGCTCGTTCAGGTAGATCTTGCGGGTATGGTCGCAGGTCACCACGAAGGCCGCGCACATCCGCTCCGGTGTCCGGGCGGCGCCGAGGACATAGAGCTCCGAGAGGTCGGGAGAGCGGGCAGGGGACAGCAGTTCCATGAGCAGCTTGTCGAGCATCCTGCCGATTCTCTGGTTCAGACCCCGACTGATGGTTTTGAGGCCAAAGAACTCCTGGAGATAAATCTGGCGCTGGCTGTCGAGCCGCGTGCTGGCGGCCAGTGATTGCAGGCGTTGCCTGGCGTTTCTCAGGTAGGTGACGGCCAAGGCATGGGCCTGCCTGATCTGCCGGGCCTTGTCCGGGTAAAGAAGCCTGATCGCTTTCATGCCCGTGGCCAGTACCTTGATTTCACGGCCCACGGTCTGCCGGGTATTGATACGGTCCACCAGGCGACCGCCATCTCCGCCACCGAGCAAGCGCCCCTTGAGGTCCAGTTCCCACTGGCCCTGCTGGTCCTTTCTGAGCCAGGGGCCGGGTTCCTGATCGCTGACGATGCGCCAGCGCCGGTCCTCGTTCCGTACCTGGAACACCCGTCCGCCGACGGCGGCGTACTGGCGCCGGGTGCCCGGGTCGGTATGGATGCCCGGGACGGTGTCATGCTCCAGGTCGTTCAGGGCGATATCCCGGGCTTCATAGCCGAGCACACGGTCCTGCTGTTCCCGGGTCAACGGTATGTCTGCCCAACCCGGCCATCGTGGGAAGGGGGACTCGACCGGGGCGGCTGCCGGGACGGGTTCCTGCGCGGGCTTCGGCAATTCGACCAAGGCGCTGGCTGTCGGCGCCTCGCGGGCCAGGGCCAGTTGCGCCAGGGCACGGGTGAACTCCTCCAGGGCCACTGTCCAGTGACCTTGCCAGGCCTTGTCCGCGGCCTCCTTGAACCGTGGCAGGGTTTGCCAGATCAACCAGGGCATGCGCAAGCGGCCGAGCATGAAGCGGGCGTCCTGGTGCAGTTGATTGCCGAGCAGGTGGACTACCGTGCTCCAGGCCGACTGATGGCCTCGGGAGTCTTGCAGTCCCAGTTGATCTTTCAGCAGGGCGGTCATGTCGTGGTACAGCCGGTGGAGGAAATTGCCCTTGAAGGCGTTCCAGACGGCACTGACGGTCTGGCGACTGAAGACCTGTTCGCCGTAGAACTGGCGCACGCCGCTGGCAAGCCTGCCGAGCACCAGCTGGCGCAGCGGTCCGGGACGGCCGAGCTCGCTCATGAGCTGCGTTTCGTTGCCATACTCGCGAAAGGCCGGTTGTTCGCCATACGGGCTGAAGAGCACCAGGGGGCCGCGGTTATCGGAACGTCCGATCAGGTACAGGCCCAGGGCCCGGTCCGCGCTCGTCCAGGCCTGGCGCAGCAGCGCCAGCGGATACACGACGATGTCGTTGCCGGCAAGCGGGAGACGGGCAACGCCGTCGGGCATGCCCAGCAGGTGCCGGATAAAACCGTGGGCCTCGGCGGACAGTGAGTGTTGCAGGTACTGGCGCAGGGCGTGTTCGAGGCCCTGCCAGACCAGGTGCAGGCTGAACAGCTCGCGGCGCTCGGGTACGCCCTTCTCGCCGTGGGACAGGTGGGAGTCCAGCAGTGCCGCGTAATGGGTGCCGATGCCCGCCTCCCTGACCAGCGCATTGAGGTGCGCGACCGTCAGGCCGGCCGGCAGTGGGTTGGCCGAGGTCAGTGTCGCCGTCGCCCCGTCGATCTCGTCGATCTCGTCGAAATGACGCAGGGCGTAGTCCGTCAGCGTGTAGCTGCCCGGCGCGTCCAGGTCGGGCAGCGACAGGTACAGGTCATCCGGGTCCAGGCGCGCTGCGGGGTAGTCGCGGCTCAGCAGGCTGGCGATCTTGGTCCGGGCAAAGTGGCGGATATCGGGGATGTCGTGATGGTAGTCGAGGGGGGCGTCGACCTGTTGCCGGTGTCGGTCCAGCAGCTCGGCCAGGGCCAGTTGCTGGCTGGCGGGGGCACTCGCCAGCCAGGCGGGCAGCGCGCTGTGCAGGCGGGTATGGCGTGTCGCGTCGAGGGCTTTTTCCAGGTACGCCAGTGAGGCGTGTCGGAGCAGGCAGGACTGAAAGTGGCCTTGCAGGATGGCGGCCGGCAGTGGCGAGGAGGCCGCTTCGGCGAGGTCGCCCAGGGCCTTGTCGGCCACGGAGTCGGTAAGGTCGGTCAGGAAGTCGTTGCGGATGCGTGCGAAGCCGATGCTCATGCCATTGTGCTGATTGTTCGCCCAGAGCGGTGCTGGGGGCGGGGCGGCGACCAGGTTTTCCAGCAGCGACAGGCTTTGGACCGGGGTGTGCAGGCGCCGGTTGAGTTCGACTTCGGCCCTGGGCAACGAGGCGAATGCTTCGAGCCCGCCGGCCGGGGTCCAGAGCAGCGCGCGCCCGGAGTTGACCGGGTCCAGCCCGCCTCGCTCGGTGATCAGGAAACAGTTGAACAGCTTGCGCGGCAGCGACGGCCCGGCGGTTTTCAGGGTGAGTTCGAAGGCATCCGGGATAAACCCCCGCAGGCCCTTGCGCCGCGGACTGTCCGGGCTGTCGAGGAGTACTTCGAGCAGTTCCCGGGCGCTGTCGTCCAGCGTGCCGGCCAGGACTCGCTGGCGAGCTTCGTAGCGCAGTGCGCTGCTCAGGGCTTCACGCAACAACGGGGTGTTCTGGGAATAGAACGTGCGCTGGCGGCGCAACAAGCGCGGCAGGAAGTCCTGCAGGGCGGCGTCGACGAGAGGGTTGGCGGTGGGAATATCGAGGTTGTCGATCCTTGACCATCGCCCGTCGGGATCACGGCTGAACAGGCCCGTATCGACGCGGTCGGCCAGGGGCGGGGCGAGGCCGACCGAGCGCTCCAGCAGATGTTCGGCCAGGCTGATCGACGTACTCAGGGCAAGCCCCTGTTGTTCGGCGGAGGCGCTTGGGTACTGGTTGATGTAGAGCGTGGCCGGTACCAGGTTGCCCCGGCGGGTGTCGATCAGTGCCTCGTGCAAGGCGTTTTGCGCGAAAGTCAGGAGATCGGGACGTTTGGCCAATTCGCCGCCGAGGCGTTTTTTCAGGGTCTCGAGGGTGTGCCCGTGTGCCTGGGCGGTGTCCTGTGTCGTGGCCTGGGCATCGGTGGGTTTGGCGGGTGGCGGCTCGGGCTTGTCCGATGACCGGTCCAGGCGGGTGCTCCAGCGCTCGCGGGTATCGAGCGACTGCAGTTTCCGGCTGATCATCGTGCGGATGTCCAGGGCCGCATCCAGGGCTGCGCCGAGAGCCAGTTGTCCGTTACTCCTGTGGTAGCGGGCCAGTACGTAGTCGATGTTGTCCCGTTGCTTGGCGATAATGGCGTCCAGCCGGTTTTCGAACACCGGCTGATCGACGGCGGCTTGTTGCGTGGCCAGCGCGGGAAATTGCCGCAGGTCGTCGAGCTCGCTCAGGGACAGGGTTTCCGTCAGTTCGTCGGTGCCGCCGGTATCGTGCAACTCCCGCAGAAGGCTGCTGTCCAGGGCGTCCTGGTCGTTGAGCCGCGTGAGCCTGCCGTAGGCATAGACAAACAACGCGCCGGGATTGACGGATTCGTCGCTCACCACGAAGGCATTGGCGAGCGCGGTCTGGGAGGGCTTGCTGGTGTTGTAGCCCAGGCTCTTGATGCGGGTGTGGCGCAGCCGCGCTGGCGTGTAGGGGTAGAGGGCTGCTAGCCAGTGGTGGGTCCTGGGGCTGATGTTTTCCCATTGCAGTTGCTTGAGCAGTTCGGTGCGCCAACAGGTGCCCATGACGTCGCTGAACAACTGGCGGCGGGAGTGACCGCTGTCCAGCACGGTGTTCCAGTAGCTTTCCAGTTCGCTGTGCAGGCGCAGTTTCAGGCTGCCGGAGATGTCCGTGATGGCGCGTTCCCACTGCGCGGTGTCAGCGGGTACGGCGTTGTAGCCGGGTGCGCTGAATTCGCGGGTCTGGTCGGCGGGCCAGGCTTGCGCGAGGTAATGCGCCAGCAGCGCGTCGGCCAGGGAGTGCACGCCGACGGGGCGCCGTTGCGGGGCATTACCCTGGTCTGGCGTGTCGCTGCGGTAACAGGTCATGTTGACGCTCGCCAGGTTGACCCCGGCAAACCGTCGGCCCAGTTCGTCGTTGAGCATCTTGTTGAGCAGCGCCGCCAGGGTCGGCAGCTTGAGCAGTTGCTCGTTCAAGGTCTGGAGATTCTGCCGTTGCTGCTGGTCGACGGAGCGACGCCGGTCGAGGAACACCGCGCCTTCGATGGGCTCGGCCTTGACCCGGACGTTGCCGTCGAAGCGGATCCGGCTCCTGGTCTCCAGCGCCACGAAGCGCAGCAGTTCGTCGCGCTGCGTCTCGCTGTTCAAACGGCTGAGCAGGCTCTGGGTGGCCTCGCTGCGCGTATCGAAATGTTCCAGGCCCAAGCCCGGGCTGTAGAGGTACGAGCAATCGTCCGTTCCCGGGTTCATCAGGAACACCCCCGCCAGGTCCACGGGCACGATGCCGGTGGCCTCGACCGTGAATTTTTCCACGGTCATCGGATCGTCGAGGGCCTGGCGGGCTTGCTGGTTGGGCAGGAAGACGTTGCGCAACCAGTCGCGGTCGGTGCTGGAAATGTTCAGCGCCCGCTCCCGGTCATTGGGCGTGTCGCGCAGTTCCAGGGCTTCGGCGAACTCATAGGGAAAGGAATCGGTAGTCATGGCTTTTGCCTTCGTTCGTACTGACGAACCGCTGGGCGCTGGCAGGCCAGGCTTCGCGGGAAATGGCAAAAACGCTACCGGGTGGCGGGGGCGCGGGGTGGTAGATAGTTCTGTGGCAGGCGTGTCCCTTGTCGCGCTGACAAGGGACCGGGGGAACGCTGTGCGATCAGTCGCGTCGGCCCAGCAGCAGGCCGACCACCAGGCCGAAGCCGGCGGAAATCGCCACGGTCTGCCACGGATGGCCGCCGATGTAGGTTTCGGTCGCTTCGACCACGGGCTTGGTGTTTTCGCGCACATGGGTGACCGAGTCCAGGGCCTGCTTGAGCTTCTGGCTGATCTGCGCGCGCAGGCTTTCGCCTTCCTCGCCCACCAGCGCGGCGCTGTCCTTCAAGAGTTTTTCCGATTCCTGGATCAGCGCTTGCAACTCGCTGAAGGCCTGGTCCTTGATCTGGTCTTCGGCAGCTTGTACGGCGGATTTACGGGCCATGGCGATATTCCTTTCAAGTGAATGATGCTCTGAATAATGGGAGTCGGGGGGACCTGGGAAAGTTGCAAAATTTTCCGTCCGGGCACATCGGCCAGCCAAAATCCTCGATCGGATGTGTGTAGCGACAGTGTAAGATACGGCTCTATTTGTACCGCAGGATTTTCCAATGAGCTTCAATCTGGCTAACAAGTCCCTGGCCGAGCGTGCCGCCATCGAGGATGAGAAGTCCCGTCTGTTCGACCTCTGGCAGAGCAACCTGGGCAAGGCCAAGGGCGAGGCGGCACGCCTGTTCGGCGAGCGCGCCAAGCGCAAGGGCAAGTGGGCGGAATGGGTACGTGCGGAACTCGACACCCTGTCGCCACCGGAATACACCAGCATGGTGCGCAGCGAGGTCAACCGCCTGATGGCGGCAGCCAAGTAGGGCGTCGGTGTCAGCTGACGGCGGTCACGGTGTAGCGCTGGCGCACGGCGCCGACGCTGATCTGCACCTCGTCACCGTCGAACTTGCCCAGCAGGGCCTGGCCCAGCGGTGAGCGCGGGCTGATCACGGTGATCGTCCGCCCCTCCCATTCGATCTTCAGGCCGGCGGCATCCGGGGCCAGGAACAGTTGCTGCTCGTTGCCGTTCTCGGCTTCGAGGGTCAGCAGGGCGCCCAGCTGGATGCCCGCCTGATCGTCGTAGGGACGCAGCGGCAGTTCCCGGCACTGCTTGAGGGCCTGACGGATTTCCTCGACACGCCGGGCCTGCCCGGTGGCCAGGTACGAGGCTTCCAGGCCCAGGGTGTCGTACTTGTTCTCTGCGATGTTCTCTTCGTCGGTCGCGGCTTCGTAGGCGGTTTGTGCCGCCCGTTGCAGGACATCGAGATCGACCGCCAGGGTGTCGATGATGCGCTGGTGCACCGCGTGCTTGTCCATGCCGTGCAACCGGTTCAATTGCAGAACTGCAGCACGTTGGCCCGGCTCTTGTCGCTGGGCGCGGTCTGGTCCTGCTGCAACCAGAACTGGCATTTCGGATTGGACAGGTTGCGATAGCTGTTGCGGGCCTGGTCCAGGCGCTGCTGCTCTTCGTTCTTGCGCAGATTCTCTTTGTACTGCTCGAACATCTGCGTCGAATCGCCGGGAGCTTGTGGCGCGGTCGGCGCGGCGGGCTGGCTGATCTGCCGGACGGCCTCGGCGACGGGGGCCAGCGGCTGGGCAATGAACAGCCGGGCGACCAGCCAGGCGGTGAGGGCCAGCGCGACGAAACCGAGCCAGATGCCCAGCGCGATGCTGGCGGTCAACTGCAGTGGATTGAGGGTGACATACAAGCGGCGACGCGGTGGTGGGCGATAAGGCATGGCGGCCTCCTGGCGGGCGGTTCTTCGCAGGATGCGATTGTCGCATGAAGATTAATCGACGTCGGCTCTTCTGCGCAGGAGGATTTATGCGGACAATCGACGCCTTTGCCAAACGGAGCCCGTGCATGCCGGCCAACTGGGATATTTTCTGCACCGTCGTCGACAACTATGGCGATATCGGCGTGACCTGGCGCCTGGCCCGGCAACTGGTGGCCGAGCATGGCCTGGCCGTGCGCCTGTGGGTCGACGATCTGCGGGCCTTCGAGCGCTTGTGCCCGGAACTCGACATCGAACAGGAACAGCAGGTCCGCGAGGGCGTCGAGGTGCGCCGCTGGTCGGGCGACTGGCAGCCGGTGGCGGCGGCGGATGTGGTGATCGGTGCCTTTGCCTGCCAGTTGCCCCACGACTACATGGACGCGATGGCCCGGCGCGAGACCACGCCGCTGTGGCTCAACCTGGATTACCTGAGCGCCGAGGACTGGATTGTCGGCTGCCATGGCCTGCCCTCGGTCAAGTACAAGCAGGTACAGAAGTTCTTCTTTTTCCCGGGGTTTGAGGCGGGCACCGGCGGCCTGCTCCGTGAGGCGGGATTGCTGGAGCAGCGTCGGGCCTTTCAGGCGGATCCTGCGGCACGCCGGGATTTCCTGCGTGGCCTGGACGTCGATCCGACGGATGGCGAGCGGTTGATCTCGTTGTTCGCCTACGAGAACGAGGGCGTGGCCAGTTGGCTCGAAGCCCTGGCGGCCGATAGCCGCCCGACCCGGCTATTGGTGCCCGAAGGCCGGGTACTGGCGGATGTCCAGCGCTGGCTGGGCAGCGGTGAGTTGCGGGCCGGCGCCATCGAGACACGTCGGGCCCTGACGGTGCAGGTGTTGCCGTTCGTCCCCCAGCAAGCCTATGACCGCCTGCTCTGGAGCTGCGATTTCAACGCCGTACGCGGCGAAGACTCGTTCATTCGCGCGCAATGGGCCGGCCGGCCGTTGCTCTGGCATATCTACCGACAGGAGGACGATATCCACCTGGACAAGCTGGAAGCGTTTCTCGCGCTGTACACCCGGGGCCTGTCCGAGCCGGCCCTGGCCGCTTTCAGTGGCTGGTGGCGGGCCTGGAACAGTGGAAACGGGGTGGGTGAAAGCTGGTCGGCGGTGCTGCGCAACGAGCGGGAACTGGCCGAACACGCCGAACGCTGGTGTCTGGAACAGGCTTCGCGGCCCGATCTTGCCACGGCGCTGGTGAAGCTTTACCTAAATTGGATATGATACGCGGCCTAGATTTATGTACATCCCATCCAAATTCGGATATTCGCAATGAAAACTGGTAAAGAACTGAAACCCGGTACCGTGATCCGTATCGACAACGATCCTTGGCTGGTTCAGAAAGCTGAATTCACCAAGTCCGGTCGTAACAGCGCGATCATGAAGACCAAGCTGAAGAACCTGCTGACCGGCTACAAGACCGAAACCGTCTACAGCGCCGATGACAAGCTGGACGATGTGATCCTCGACCGTAAGGAAGCGACCCTGTCCTTCATCAGCGGCGATTCCTACACGTTCATGGACACCACCGACTACACCATGTACGAGCTGAACGCCGAAGACATCGAGGCCGTTCTGCCATTCGTGGAAGAAGGCATGACCGACGTCTGCGAAGCCGTCTTCTTCGAAGACCGCCTGGTTTCCGTGGAACTGCCGACCACTATCGTGCGTCAGGTCGACTACACCGAAGGTTCCGCTCGCGGTGACACTTCCGGCAAGGTGATGAAGCCTGCCAAGCTGAAGAACGGTACCGAGCTGTCGGTAGCTGACTTCATCGAAATCGGTGACATGATCGAGATCGATACCCGTGAAGGCGGTTCCTACAAAGGCCGTGCCAAATAAGCACTGCTTTTCGCCACACGAACAAAAAAGCCCGGGCATGCCCCGGGCTTTTTTGTGTCTGTTTGTTTCTGTGGCGTGGCGCGACCCCTTGTGGGAGCCGGCTTGCTGGCGATGCGGTGTGGTAATCGACATCGTCGTCGCCTGATTCACCGCCATCGCCAGCAAGCCGGCTCCTACAGAGGGGGCAGCGTTCACCGTGCCACCCCGTAGACGCTTATTTCAGGTGTTCCTTCAGTTCCTGCGAAGCCTGCAGGAGAGCCGAACGAACCTCCGGCACCTGGCTGACCACGTTGAGCAGGCCGAAGTCATGGATCATGCCGTTGTAGCGCACGCTGGTCACCGGTACGCCGGCTTCATCCAGCTTGCGGCCGTAGGCCTCGCCTTCATCCCGCAGGACGTCGGCCCCGGCGGTCTGGATCAACGCCGGTGGCAGGCCCTTGAGCTGTGCCGTGGTGGCCCGCAGCGGTGAGGCGTAGATCTCGCCGCGCTGCTTGGCATCGGTGGTGTAGTTGTCCCAGAACCACTTCATCATGTTTTTGCTGAGGAAGTGACCCTCGGCGTACTGGTTGTAGGACGCCGTCTCGAAACTGGCATCGGTCACCGGCCACAGCAGCAGCTGGAACTTCAGTGCCGGGGTGCCCTTGTCCTTGGCCATCAGGCTGACCACGGCCGCCATGTTGCCGCCGACGCTGTTGCCGGCCACGGCCAGGCGCTTGCCGTCGACATTGATTTCCTTGCCGTGCTCGGCCACCCAACGGGTCGCGGCGTAGGCCTGGTTGATCGCGGTCGGGTAATGGGCCTCGGGTGACGGCGTGTAGTTGACGAACACCGCCGCCGCCCCCGAACCCACCACCAGGTCACGCACCAGCCGCTCGTGGGTGGGGAAATCCCCCAGGACCCAGCCGCCACCGTGGAAGAACATGAACACCGGCAATGTGCCCTTGACCCCGGCCGGGCGGACGATGGTCAGCTCCAGCGGCTTGCCGTCGACCTGGATGGTCTTCTGGCTCACGTCGGTCTTGGGCAATGTCAGCTTGACCCCTGACTGCGCACCGGACAGCACGGCGCGGGCTTCTGCTGGCGTCATCTGTTCCATCGGCTTGCCCGTGCCGGCATTCAAGGCGTCGAGAAATGCCTGGGTGTTGTGTTCGATACCGGTGTTTTCGGCGGCGAACGCCGTGTGGACGGACAACGCGAGCAGGGTACCGGTCAGGACTTTGCTGAAAGTGTTCATGTACGGATCCTCAAGTGGCAGATGGGTTAGACAGTGACGTGCAGGCGGACGTCGACGTTGCCACGGGTGGCGTTGGAGTACGGGCAGACCTGGTGGGCGGCGTCGACCAGGCTTTGTGCATCGGCCTGTTCCAGACCCGGCAGGCTGATGTGCAGGTCGATATCCAGGCCGAAACCACCAGGGATCTGGCCGATGCCGACGTGGGCGGTGATCGAGGCGTCAGCCGGGATCTGGCGCTTGGTCTGGCTGGCAACGAATTTCAGTGCGCCGATAAAGCAGGCCGAGTAGCCGGCGGCGAACAGTTGCTCAGGGTTGGTGGCTGCACCACCGGCACCGCCGAGCTCTTTGGGAGTGGCGAGCTTGACGTCCAGGATGTTGTCGCTGGAGATCGCGCGGCCATCACGGCCACCGGTGGAAGTTGCAACTGCGGTATAGAGAGTTTGCATGGCGAGCCTCGTCGTTTCGGAAATTTGTTTTGCGCTAAATATTTGCGCGCTAAGTGACTGCGAGATAAATGTATCGCGCTAATACTTTGCGCGCAAGATAAATTTTCAAAAAAGTTTCGCGCGGGCTTTTCTGGCTGGATCGTTCAGGGAGGTTAGCGGTAAGCCGAAGGGAAGGTTGCACGCAGGATCGCCCCTGGGGCCAGGAGCGATCTGTTGTCTTTGTAGGAGCGGTCGGGCAATGCGGATTTGCCTGCGATCAAGGCGCAGGGCTGGGGAAGATCGTTGTCAGAGGCTGTCTTGCAGGTGCCCGCGCAGCGTCAGCAGTTCGGCCTGCAGGGCACGCAGGCGCTCCATGGAACCACCACCGGCGGCCAGGATGCATTGCGGAATACCCCGGGCCTTGTCGCGCAGGGCACGCCCGGCGTCGGTCAGTTCGACGATCACCACCCGCTCGTCGGCCTTGCTGCGGGTCCGGCTCAGCAGCCCCTCGCTTTCGAGGCGCTTGAGCAGGGGGGTCAGGGAGCCGGGGTCGGTCATCAGCTTGTGGCTGATCTCACCGACGGTCAGGCCGTCCTGTTCCCACAGCACGATCATCGCCAGGTATTGCGGGTAGGTCAGGTTCAGGGCCTGGAGCAGGGGCTTGTAGACCTTGGTCATCAACAACGAGGTGGAGTGCAGGGCAAAGCACACCTGGTTGTCCAGAAGCAGGTCGTCACAGTGGTCGGTGGTGCTGTTCATCGCTAGAGCCTTGTGCGTTACGTCTGTTGAATCTAGCGGGCGAATCTTTAATGCGCCAGGGAATTTTCTCTGCCTAGTGGCGCCCCAGGCCGCTTTGCAGTGCCAGGTCCCAGGGGGGCACGGGGCTGAAGCGACTCTTGAGGAACTCCAGCAACAGGCGGCTGCGGGAGTTGGCCGGTTGTTCCAGGCGCAGCGCGTAGACCCCGGCGGTCTCGGGGGCCGGCAGGCCATTTTCACAGAACAGCGGCAACAACTCCCCGCGCAGCAGGTACTCGCTGATCAGCCAGGTCGGCAGGTGGGCGATGCCCAGGCCGCTGAGGGCGCCTGAGAGCAGGGCTTCGGCGTTGTTCGAGGTCATGCGGATTCGCGACGGACGGTGCAGTTGTACCTGTCCGTCTTGGTGGAAGCGCCAGGCCATCGGCGGGGCCAGGGCGTCCCAGTCGAGGCCATCGTGTCCGCCCAGTTCGTCCGGACGCAGCGGGGTGCCGCGGCTTTTCAGGTAGGCCGGACTGGCGCAGGCGATCCGCACGATGCTTGCCAGGGGCGTGGCCACCAGCCGGGTATCGGCCATTTGCCCGGCGCGCAGGACCAGGTCGACCTTGCCCAGGTTGGAGCCCTGCATATCGACGAAGCTGTCGATCAGGTGCAGTTGCACGTCGAGTCCGGGGTAGTCGACCAGGAAGTCGGCGATGGCCGGGGCCAGATGGCGACGACCGAAGGCCGCGGGGGCGTCGATACGGATCAAGCCTTCCGGCGCATTGCTCAGGGACACCGCCTCGGCCCGCGCCAGGCGCAGTTCGGCGACGATCCGTCGGGCCCGCTCGGCAAAGGCCAGCCCTGCGGGTGTGGCCCGTACCGCGTGGGTGCTGCGAATGAACAGGCGGCTGCCGATCGAGCTTTCCAGGCTGTCGATCCGCCGGGCCACGGCCGATGGGGTCAGCGGATGGCGTCGGGATGCGGCGGAAAAGCTGCCGGTTTCCAGGACATCGAGAAACAGGCCGAGTTGATCCGTAAGGCTGGTGGGATTCATGGCGTTTGCTTGTGCGAGATCGGCATAGCCATTGTGCGTTGTTGTGCGTTTCCGCGCTAGAGCGGACTGCGTAGCATGGAGGGCATTGAGCGGGGAGACAGCTGTGATCGAGTGGATTGAGTACCTGGTGCTGGGCATCGTGATGGGCGGCGTGGGCGGGATATTCGGGATCGGGGGCGGCATGATCGCCATTCCGGTGCTGGGCATCCTGTTCGGCCTCGACCAGCAGTTGGCCCAGGGTACGGCGCTGGTGATGGTGGTGCCGAATGTGGTGCTGGCGCTGCATCGCTACAACCAGCGCAATCGCATCGAGCTGCGCCATGCGTTGCCACTGGTATTGATGAGTTTCTGCTTTGCCTGGTTCGGCGCCCTCTGGGCGGTCGGACTGGATCCGCGCAGCATGCGCCTGGGCTTTGTCGGTTTTCTCCTGGTGCTGGCGCTTTTCTATCTGGTGCGTCTGTTCATGGCACAGTCGCCGGTGTCGGCGCACATGCGCTATCCCTGGCCATGGCTGGGGGTACTGGGGGCGGCGTCGGGGACCATGGGCGGCTTGTTCGGGGTGGGCGGGGCCGTGGTGGCCACGCCGTTCCTGACCAGTGTCTTCGGTACTTCGCAGGTGGTGGCCCAGGGCCTGTCGCTGGCCCTGGCACTGCCGAGCACCAGCGTCACCCTGGTAACTTACGCGGTGCATGGCGAGGTGGACTGGCGCATGGGCATCCCCATGGCCATCGGCGGCTTGCTGAGTATCAGCTGGGGGGTGAAAGTGGCCTACGCCTTGCCCGAGAAAGTCCTGCGCGGCCTGTTCTGCGCCTACCTGGTGCTCGGCGCGCTGCTGCTCGGCTTCAAGGTTTGAAGCCTTCGACGATGTGCTCGGCCAGGCATTCGGTGATCGGCGAAGGCTTGTTCAGGTTGCGTATCAGCATGATGTTCAGCAGGGGCAACTGAGGCATGCCTTCGGTTTCGCCGAGGATTCGCCAGTCCTGGGGGATCAGGCTTTCCAGCTGGGCGGTCATCGCCAGTCCGGCGTTGACCACCGCCATGATCGTCGACAGGCTCGGGCAGGCATAGGCCAGGCGATAGTCGCGGCCGCGGGCATCGAGGGCGTTGCAGGCCCATTGGGTACAGAAGCAGTCCATCCCGTCCATGGCCAGTGGCAAGGGGTTCTGTTCGTGGATCGTGGCGTTCTGGGCCTCGGCCCAGACCAGGCGTTCCTGGCGCAGTAACTGGCCTAGTTCGCTGCCCGGCTTGCGGGTGACGATGGTCAGGTCCAGGTCCTGGCGTTGCAGCAACTGCGTGGAGGATTCGCAGTTCACTTCGAGCTGGATCAGCGGATAGAACTGCGCGAAACGCGACAGGATGCCCGGCATGAAGCGCATCACGTAGTCATCCGGCACACCGATCCGTACCAGGCCGACCATATGGGGCTCGCGCAGGGTATTGAAGACTTCGCTCTGCAGTTTGAGGATGCGCCGGGCATAGCCGAGCAGCACCTGGCCCTCGGCGGTCAGGCGCATCTGGCGCCCATCGCGTTCGAACAACTGGCGCTGGACCACATCTTCTTCCAGGCGCTTCATCTGCATGCTGACGGCCGATTGCGTGCGGTTGACCTGTTCGCCGGCCTTGGTGAAGCCACCGTGCTCGGCAATCGCGACAAAGGTGCGCAGGACGTCGGTATCGATGCTCGGGTAGCTGGACAACTCATCAATCTCCGAGATGTATTGCATAAGAAACATTCGTTGGATTGATCTTAGCCCCGGGCGGAGACTTTAGTCATCCCCAACTGGAGGGCAAGATGATGAAAGGTCAAAAAGGTTATCTGCTGGTGGGCGCGGCCTCGCACTCGGGGTTTTCGCCAAGGGCCCTGTGGCAGCGGCTGGTCCGTTGGCACGATCTGTCGCGCGAGCGCCAGTTGCTCGCGGCGATGAGTGACGACGCGCTCAAGGACATGGGCCTCAGCCGCGCCGATGTCGACCGGGAAACCCACCAGCACTTCTGGAACGATCCGCTGGGCAAGGGCCGTTGATGAGACTACACAAGCAGGGGGCGACTGCGGTAGCGTGCGGGTTCACAAGGAGGCGTGCATGCCCGCAGACCTGTCGTTTTCATTGAAGCAAGCCCGGCGCCTGGCGCTGGCCGCCCAGGGGTTCCAGGGGCGCAGGGCCCAGGCGTCGATCAAGCCGTTGCACGTCAATCGCCTGATCGAGCGCCTGGGGGTCGTGCAGATCGATTCGGTCAATGCCCTGGTGCGTTCCCATTACCTGCCGTTGTTTTCCCGTCTCGGCAATTACTCTTCCGACCTGCTCGACCAGGCGGCCTGGAGCCAGGGTCGGCGTCGTACCCTGTTCGAATACTGGGGACACGAAGCTTCGCTGTTGCCGATGGCGCTGTATCCGCTGATGCGCTGGCGCATGGAGCGGGCTTCCCGTGGCGAGGGCATCTATCAGCAGATGGCGCGCTTCGGCCGCGAGCAGCAGGCGACCATTCGCCGGGTCCTGGCGCTGGTCGAGGAGCGCGGTGCGCTGGGGGCCGGCAGCCTGTCGAGTCGTGAGGAAAAGGCCGGGCCCTGGTGGGACTGGAGCGCCGAGAAGCATGCGCTGGAGTGGCTGTTCGCCGCCGGTGAGGTGACGGTGGCCGGGCGCCGGGGTTTCGAACGGCTCTATGACCTGCCGGAGCGGGTGATTCCTTCGGCAGTGCTCGGGCAGCCGCTGATCGACGAAGCCGAAGCCCAGCGCGGTTTGTTGCGCCAGGCCGCGGCGGCCCTCGGGGTGGCGACGGAGAAGGATCTGCGCGATTACTTCCGCCTGGACCCGGCCGACAGTCGGGCGCGCCTGGCGGAGTTGCTCGAGGCCGGCGAGTTGCAGGCGGGCGAGGTACAGGGCTGGCGCCAGCCGGTGTACTGCCTGGCGGATATCAAGGTGCCGCGCAAGGTCGAGGCCAGCGCGTTGCTGTCGCCGTTCGACTCGCTGATCTGGGAGCGCAGTCGTACCGAGCGGTTGTTCGACTTCCGTTACCGCCTGGAAATCTATACGCCGCAGCACAAGCGGGTGTATGGCTACTACGTGCTGCCGTTCCTGCATGGCGAACGCATCGCCGCGCGGGTCGACCTGCGTGCGGAGCGGGTGCTCGGGCGCCTGGCGGTGCATGCCGTGCATGAGGAAGAGCAGGGGCTGGATGAGGCGGGGATGGCCGCGCTGGCCGTCAGTTTGCGGCAACTGGCCGACTGGCTGGGGTTGCCGGATATTCAGCTCAACTGCCAGCGGGTCAGTGCGCAGCGGTTGCGCGGCTTGCTGTGAATCCCGGGTAGGGCGCTGTCTGGAAGGGCCTCTTCGCGGGCAGGCCCGACGCCTGCGGACTCATGTCGTCTGCAGGAGCCGGGCTTGCCCGCGAAGGCGGTCTGACGAACCACGAAAAACCGCCTGAATCAGCGCCGCACCTGTTTCAACGTCTCGGCAATCAGGAACGCCAGCTCCAGCGACTGATCGGCGTTCATCCGCGGATCGCAATGGGTGTGATAGCGGTCCGACAGGCCATCTTCGGTGATCGGCCGCGCGCCGCCGATGCACTCGGTGACATTCTGCCCGGTCATCTCGATATGAATCCCGCCGGCATAACTGCCTTCGGCCTGGTGCACCTGGAAGAACTGCTTCACCTCACTGAGGATCTGCGCGAAGTCGCGGGTCTTGTAGCCGCTGCTGGCCTTGATGGTGTTGCCGTGCATCGGGTCGGAACTCCACAGCACCTTCTTGCCTTCGCTTTCCACCGCGCGGATCAGTTGTGGCAGGTGATCGCCGACCTTGTTCGCGCCCATGCGCACGATCAGGTTCAGGCGACCGGGGTCGTTGTCCGGGTTGAGAATATCGATCAGGCGGATCAGGTCGTCGGTGTTCATGCTCGGGCCGACCTTGACCCCGATCGGGTTGTTCACCCCGCGCAGGAACTCGACGTGGGCGCCGTCGAGCTGGCGGGTACGGTCGCCGATCCACAGCATATGGGCCGAGCAGTCGTAGTAGTCGTTGGTCAGGCTGTCGCGGCGGACAAAGGCTTCTTCGTAGTTCAGCAGCAGCGCTTCATGGGCGGTGAAAAAACTGGTCTCGCGCAGTTGCGGTGAGCTGTCCATGCCGCAGGCGCGCATGAACGCCAGGGTTTCATCGATGCGGTCGGCCAGCTGGCTGTATTTCTCGGCCAGGGCCGAGTTGGCGATAAAGTCCAGGTTCCATTTGTGTACCTGGTGCAGGTCGGCGAAGCCGCCCTGGGCAAAGGCGCGCAGCAGGTTCAGGGTGGCGGTGGCCTGGTGATAGGACTGCAGCAGGCGGTCCGGGTCGGGCACGCGGCTTTTTTCATCGAAGCCGATGCCGTTGACGATATCGCCACGATAGGCCGGGAGGGTCACGCCGTTGATGGTTTCGTCGTTGGCCGAGCGCGGCTTGGCGAACTGGCCGGCCATGCGTCCGACCTTGACCACCGGGCAGCCGGCGGCGAAGGTCATGACAATGGCCATCTGCAGCAGCACCTTGAAGGTGTCGCGGATCTTGGCGGCCGAGAACTCCGCGAAACTCTCCGCGCAGTCGCCGCCCTGGAGCAGGAAGGCCCGGCCCTGGGTCACTTCGGCGAACTGCCGGCGCAGTTCGCGGGCTTCGCCGGCAAACACCAGGGGCGGGTAGCTGGCCAGGCTTTGCTCGACGCGCAGCAGGTGGGCGGCGTCCGGGTAATGAGGTTGTTGCTGGATCGGCAGGGCGCGCCAGCTGTCAGGGCTCCAGGGGTGGCTCATCATGAACTCTAGTGTTGACGGTCGGAGTCCCATGTTAGCAGCAATTAGTACGTGACCTGCTCCCGTGGCTTGGCCGACAATCGGCGCTTTCCCGCTCGTAGCCGAGCGGCTTGATTCATCGCGACGGCAGGGGCCGCTCGCGGCAAGGAGATGAAATGTCTGAGGAGCGCGTCGAGCGTCTGCTGGCTGAAGTGCACGACGACTTCGGCATGATTCGCGTGCTGGAAGTGGACGACTACCGCTTTCTCGAATTTGGCGATGCGATCGAGCAGAGCTGCGTGTTCACCGCTGATCCCAGTTGGCTGGAATATGACTATACCCGGGCCATGCTCATCGGCGCGCTGTGCCACGAGTTGCCCGAGAGCGCGCTGTTCCTCGGGCTGGGGGCCGGGACACTGACCCAGGCCTGCCTGAAGTTCCTGCCGCTGGAAGATGTCGAGGCCATCGAACTGCGCCCGGACGTACCGCGCCTGGCCATCGAGTACCTGGGGCTGGACGACGACCCGCGGCTTTACATCCGGGTCGGCGATGCCCTGGAACTGCTGGAGACCGCGGAGTCGGCGGACCTGATCTTCGTCGACCTCTATACCGATGTCGGCCCGGGGGTGGGGCATCTGGCCTGGACCTTCCTGGAGAACTGCCAGAAGAAGCTCAATCCCGGCGGCTGGCTGGTGATCAACCAGTGGGCCACCGACGATGGCAAGCCCCTGGGCGCGGCGCTGCTGCGCGGGTTGTACCACCGGCATTACTGGGAACTGCCGGTGAAGGAGGGCAATGTCATCCTGATCGTCCCGGCGGACCTGGACCAGGTGCTGGACCGCGACGCCCTGATCGGTCGCGCCGATGAGCTGGCGCCGCGCCTGGGCTACTCGTTGCAGTCGTTGATCAGGGATATCCGCCCGGCGACCTGAGGTTCAGCGCCCCTTGAATTCGCCGGGGCGTTTTTCCAGCATGGCGCGCACGCCTTCCGCGGCGTCCTCGCTGGTCAGCAGTTTCTTGACCAGCGCCGGCAGGCTCGCCGCCGCGGCCGTCTCCCCTTCGTAGCGGGCCTGGCGCGCCGAGGTCAGTGTCGCCTGGACACCCAGCGGCGCCTGTCGCGCGATGCGTTCGGCCAGTTGCAGGGCTCTTGGCAGCAAGTCTTCGCTGGCCATCACTTCCTGCACCAGCCCGAGGCGCAGCGCCTCGTGGGCGTCGAACTCGTCGCCGGTCAGCAGCCAGCGCATCGCGTTGCCCCAGCCGGCGATCTGCTGGAAACGCAGGGTCGCGCCGCCGAAGGGAAAGATCCCGCGTTGCACTTCCATCTGGGCAAACCGGGTGTTGCTGGCGCACAGGTTGATATCCGCGGCGAGCATCAGCTCTATGCCGATGGTCAGGCAGTAGCCCTGCGCCGCGACGATGACCGGTTTGCTGACCCGGGGGCCGGCAAATACGCCCCAGGGATCACAACCGCCGGTCGGTATCTTCCAGCCTTCGGCCATGGTCGCGCCGACCTTGGCCAGGTCCAGGCCGGCGGTGAAGTGTTCGCCATGGCTGAAGACCACGGCGACCCGCGACTGTTCGTCGCGCTCGAACTCGCCATAGGCCAGGCTCAGTTCGTCGAGCAGGTCGAGGTCGAAGGCATTGCGCTTGGCGACCCGGTCCAGGCCGAGCAGCAGGACATGACCACGTTGTTCACGACTGACACGACTGGCGGCGGGCTGATTCATGGGGCAGTTCCTGGGTAGGGGAGCGAAGCCGCGGGCCGGCGTAGCCGACCTGATGGGTGAACCGTTTAAGCACCAAAGCACGCCCGTAGAAAATAACGCTTTGGCCGCCGATCCGCAAAGCCTGAAACAGACGGGCGTCTACCGGCTTTTGCCGATAAATAAATCTCCCTTTTTTCGCCAATTCCGGTATAGTGCGCGCCGGCCTTTAACCGGGCCGCGTTTAGGTAATGCAATTCCCCGAAGCCAGCTTCGGCTGCTGTTCGCCCTGCGGACTATCCTTGACGATTCTTTCATTCAATCGTTTTCGCAAATCCCCGCCGACAAAGCTGCCAGGGTGACTCTCAGAGTCTTACACGGCATGTGCAGCTTTGGAGCATGGGTCTTTGCGGATGCACTTAGAGGCAGACCCATGACCCAGGAAATCGGCGGCTTCGCCGCTCTTGAACTTCATCCCAATATTGTCGCTGCAGTAGTCGCTACCGGCTATGAAGAGCCTTCGGCCATTCAGCAGCAGTCAATTCCGATCATCCTTGCCGGTCACGACATGATTGGTCAGGCACAAACCGGTACCGGTAAAACGGCCGCTTTCGCCCTGCCTATCCTTCACCGCATCGATCCGTCCAAGCGCGAGCCGCAAGCTCTGATCCTGGCCCCAACCCGTGAGTTGGCGCTGCAAGTTGCAACCGCTTTCGAAACCTACGCCAAGCAGATGCCGGGCGTGACTGTTGTGGCTGTCTACGGCGGCGCGCCGATGGGCCCACAATTGAAAGCAATCCGGAATGGCGCGCAGATCGTTGTCGCCACCCCGGGCCGTCTGTGCGACCACCTGCGTCGCGACGAAAAAGTCCTGGCGACCGTGAACCACCTGGTTCTCGACGAAGCCGACGAAATGCTCAAGCTGGGCTTCATGGATGACCTGGAAGTCATCTTCAAGGCCATGCCGGAAAGCCGCCAGACCGTCCTGTTCTCGGCCACCCTGCCGCAATCGATCCGTGCCATCGCCGAGCGCCACCTGCGCGATCCGAAGCACGTGAAGATCCAGAGCAAGACCCAGACCGTCACCGCGATCGAGCAGGCCCACCTGCTGGTTCACGCCGACCAGAAGACCTCGGCCGTGCTGAGCCTGCTGGAAGTCGAGGACTTCGATGCCCTGATCATGTTCGTGCGCACCAAGCAAGCGACCCTGGACCTGGCCAGCGCCCTGGAAGCCAAAGGCTACAAGGCCGCCGCGCTGAACGGCGACATCGCCCAGAACCAGCGTGAGCGCGTGATCGATTCCCTCAAGGATGGCCGCCTGGACATCGTTGTGGCAACCGACGTGGCTGCTCGTGGCCTGGACGTTCCGCGCATCACCCACGTATTCAACGTGGACATGCCGTACGATCCGGAATCCTACGTTCACCGTATCGGCCGTACCGGCCGTGCCGGTCGCGAAGGTCGTGCCCTGCTGCTGGTGACTCCACGCGAGCGCCGCATGCTGCAAGTGATCGAGCGTGTGACCGGTCAGAAAGTTGCCGAAGTCCGCCTGCCGGATGCCCAGGCCGTTCTCGATGCGCGCATCAAGAAGCTGACCAACAGCCTGTCGCCACTGGTGGCCGATGCCGAATCGACCCACGGTGATCTGCTCGATCGCCTGACCGCCGATATCGGTTGCAGCCCGCGTGCCCTGGCCGCGGCCCTGCTGCGCAAGGCGACCAACGGTCAAGCGCTGAACCTGGCCGCTATCGAGAAAGAGCGTCCACTGGTGCCGAACAATGCACCACGTGGCGATCGTCCGGAGCGTTCGGGCGACCGTCCCGAGCGTAGCGATCGCGAGCGTCGTGCCCCGATCCCGCTGGCCGAAGGCCGTGCCCGCTGCCGTACCGCGCTGGGCGCGCGTGACGGTATCGCCGCCAAGAACCTGCTGGGCGCCATCCTCAATGAAGGTGGCCTGGCTCGTGAAGCGATCGGTCGCATCCAGGTGCGCGACAGCTTCAGCCTGGTGGAACTGCCGGAAGATGGTCTGGAGCGTCTGCTGACCAAGCTGAAGGACACCCGCGTTGCCGGCAAGCAGCTCAAGCTGCGTCGCTATCGCGAGGATTGATCGACAGGCGTCGACAGACGTTGCGTTGATTGATCGATAAAAAAATCCCCGACTGGTTCGGGGATTTTTTTTGCCTGCTCCTGGAGGATTGACGTTTCAACGCGAAATATCTCGCTACCCCGAACCTTGTGGGAGCCGGCTTGCCGGCGATGAGGCCCGCGAGGCTGGCATTGACCTGACGGACGCCATCGCCGGCAAGCCGGCCCCACAAAAGCGCTGTCAGGCGAAGCGATAGATGTCCATGCCCAGCGCGCCCATGGTGAAACCCTGATGGGCGATGCTCATCCGGTCGCCGGCGCCGCGGGCGAAGTACAGCGGCAGCAGGTGCTCGTCGCTGGGGTGGCTGCGCACCGCGTAGGGGGCCTGTTTGCGGTAGTCGTGCAGGGCGGCTTCGTCATCGGCGGCGAGTTTGTCGACCATCCAGTCGCGAAACGCCTTGGCCCATGGCTCGATGGTTTCCGGGCCGGCATGCCAGTCCAGTTCGCCGAGATTGTGGGTGATGCTGCCGGAACCGATCAGCAGGATGTCCTGGTCCCGCAGGCTGCGCAGGGCCTGTCCGACCCTGGTCTGCAACGCAGGACCCTGGCGGCTGGGCAGGGAGACCTGGACCACCGGGATATCGGCTTGTGGATACATCAGCGACAGCGGCACCCAGACGCCGTGGTCGAACGGCCGGTTGTTATCCAGGCGGGCGGGCAGGCCGCTGGCCGTCAACCGCTGGGCCACCTCGGCGGCCAGTTGCGGTTCGCCCGGCGCCGGGTATTGCACGGCGAACAGTTCGCGGGGGAAGCCGCCGAAGTCGTGCCAGGTTTCCGGGTGCGGGTTGCTGCTGACCAGCAACTCCTGGCTTTCCCAGTGGGCCGAGACGATCACGATGGCTTTCGGGCGTGGCAGTTCGGCGGCCAGCCGGGCCAGCGCCGGGCCACTGGCACCGGGTTGCAGCGCCAGCATCGGCGAGCCGTGTGAGATAAACAGGCTGGGGAGCATAATAAAGGTCCTGAGCGTTAAGATGAGATCATCTTCGGTCAGATCATTGATCTAAATCTAATATAAGTTTTGATAGGTTTTAATCGAATTTCCTGAGGTCAATCATGCAGCCCGAGTTTTGGCACAAACGCTGGGAGTTCAACCAGATCGGTTTTCATCTGGATCAGGTCAATCCCTGTCTGCAACGCTTCTGGCCGGACCTGGCGCTGGAGCCCGAGGCGCGGGTGCTGGTGCCGCTCTGTGGCAAGAGCCTCGACCTCGCCTGGTTGGCGGCCCAGGGGCTGCGGGTGCTGGGCGTGGAACTGTCGGAGAAGGCCGTGGAGGCCTTTTTTGCCGAGCAGCAGCTCAAGCCGCAGGTGCGCGAGCACGGTGCCTTGCGGATCTACGAGGCCGGGCCGCTGGAGCTCTGGTGCGGGGATTTCTTCGCCCTGACCGCGGCGGACGTCGCCGACTGCACGGCGCTTTATGATCGTGCGGCGCTGATCGCCTTGCCGCTGGAGATGCGCGAGCGTTACACGGCGCATCTGACACGGATCCTGCCGGGTGGCTGCCAGGGTTTGCTGATCACCCTTGATTACGATCAGGCGCAGATCGACGGCCCGCCGTTCGCGGTACTCGATGGTGAGGTCCGGCGTCTGCTGGAGCCGCAGTGGCAATTGCGCATGGAGGAGGAGCGGGATGTGCTCGGCGAGAGCTGGAAGTTTCTCCAGGCGGGTGTCACACGGCTGGAAGAGCGGGTGTACCGGCTGGAGAAGATTGCTTGAGGATGGTGGGTTGGTAGCTGGTGGGTGTTGAGGCTGTGTGGGCTTTATGTGGGGGGCTTGTGTGGGAGGGTTTGTGTGGGAGCGGGCTTGCCCGCGAAGCTTTTGGCGCTCTTGATGACGCCTTCGCGGGCAAGCCCGCTCCCACAAGGGTCCGCTCCCACAAGGGCCGCTCCCAAAAGAGCTTGCTCCCACACAATCCTGCCCCCACATAGCCTGCCTTGGGGGCAGGGTCAGGTCAGCCGCGACGACGCAGGGCGTCGATGCGCTCTTCCAGCGGCGGGTGGCTCATGAACATCTTCGCCAGGCCCTGCTTCAGGCCGCCGTTGATGCCGAAGGCGTTCAGGGTGTCGGGCATGTGCACCGGCAGGCCCTGTTCGGAACGCAGGCGCTGCAGGGCGCTGATCATCGCGGCGGTACCGGCCAGGCTGGCACCGGCTTCGTCGGCGCGGAATTCGCGTTTGCGCGAGAACCACATGACGATGGCGCTGGCCAGGAAGCCCAGGACCAGTTCGGCGAAGATGGTCGCCACGTAGTAGGCGATACCCTGGCCTTCTTCGTTCTTGAAGATGACCTTGTCGACGAAGTTGCCGATGATCCGCGCGAAGAACATCACGAAGGTGTTCACCACGCCTTGCACCAGCGCCAGGGTGACCATGTCGCCATTGGCCACGTGGCCGATCTCGTGGGCCAGCACGGCCTTCACTTCATCGGGCGAAAAGCGCTCCAGCAGGCCCTGGCTGACGGCAACCAGGGCATCGTTCTTGTTCCAGCCGGTGGCGAAGGCGTTCGCCTCGTAGGCGGGGAAGATACCGACTTCCGGCATCTTGATCCCGGCTTCGCGAGACAGTTGCTCGACGGTCTGCAGCAGCCATTGTTCGTGGCGGGTGCGTGGCTGGGTGATGATTTGGGTACTGGTGCTCATCTTCGCCATCCACTTGGAGATGAACAGCGAGAACAGCGAGCCGGCGAAACCAAAGACCGCACAGAAGATCAGCAGCTGATTGAGGTTGAGATCAACCCCGTTGGCCGCCATGAACCCGTTGAAGCCGAAAAGGCTCAGGGTGATGCTGGCAATCAGCACGACCGCCAGGTTAGTGGCCAAGAACAGCAGGATGCGCATCATGGTTGAAAGTTTCTCCTCATCTAAAGATGTAGCGTCATGCGGGGTATATAAGGTGCCGCTACCGCCTATTCAACCGGGTGACTATTTCAAACTGTGTCCTACAGCTCGATTCTAGAATCCTGCCAGTCATTTCCGAAGCGCGGAAGCCGATTTTTTCTTGCAGCAGCGCCTCCAGTCACTTCAGAAACCGCGCCGCAGAGCCTTTGACAGCTCCCTGCGGGACAGTTCGATGAGTGACGCACGCGCATACAAAAAACAGCCGATGAGAGGGGGGCCACGCTGCAACTCTTTCTTGGAGTCGCAGCGGGCTGTAGGAGATTACTGGCGGTAGGATTTCAGGAAGTTGCCGATGCGACCGATGGCCTGTTCCAGGTCGTCGACCCGTGGCAGGGTGACGACGCGGAAGTGATCCGGCCACGGCCAGTTGAACGCGGTGCCCTGGACGATCAGCAGCTTCTCCGAGAGCAGCAGGTCCAGCACGAATTTCTCGTCGTTGTGGATCGGGCAGACCTTCGGATCGATCCGCGGGAAGGCATACAGCGCGCCCATGGGCTTCACGCAACTGACACCGGGAATGTCGTTGAGCAGTTCCCAGGTGCGGTTGCGCTGTTCCAGCAGGCGGCCGGGCGGCAGCACCAAGTCGTTGATGCTCTGGTAGCCGCCGAGGGCGGTCTGGATCGCGTGCTGGCTCGGCACGTTGGCGCACAGGCGCATGTTCGCCAGCATGTCGATGCCCTCGATGTAGCTCTGGGCATTGTGCTTGGGACCGGAAATCGCCACCCAGCCGGAGCGGAAACCCGCGACCCGGTAGGACTTGGACAGGCCGTTGAAGGTCAGGCACAGCAGGTCCGGGGCCAGCGAGGCGGTGCAGATGTGCACGGCGTCGTCGTAGAGGATCTTGTCGTAGATCTCATCGGAAAACACCACCAGGTTGTGCTGGCGGGCCAGTTCCAGCATGCCCAGCAGCACTTCCTTCGAATACACCGCGCCGGTCGGGTTGTTCGGGTTGATGATCACCAGGGCCTTGGTGTTCGGGGTGATCTTGGCCTTGATGTCGGCCAGGTCGGGCCACCAGTTGGCCTGTTCGTCGCACAGGTAGTGCACCGGGTTGCCGCCGGAAAGGGTGACGGCGGCGGTCCACAGCGGGTAGTCCGGTGCCGGGACCAGCACTTCGTCGCCGTTGTTGAGCAGCGCCTGCATCGACATCACGATCAGTTCGGAGACGCCGTTGCCCAGGTAGATGTCCTCGATGCCGACACCTTCGACCTGCTTCTGCTGGTAATACTGCATGACCGCCTTGCGGGCGCTGAACAGGCCCTTGGAGTCGCTGTAGCCCTGTGCGGTCGGCAGGTTGCGGATCACGTCCTGGAGAATTTCGTCCGGCGCTTCGAAACCAAAGGGCGCCGGGTTGCCGATGTTCAGCTTGAGGATGCGATGGCCTTCCTCTTCCAGGCGTTTGGCGTGCTTGAGCACCGGGCCGCGAATGTCATAACAGACGTTGGCGAGCTTGTTCGATTTGCTGACCTGCATGGCGATTTGATCCCGAAAATGGACGATCCGGGCGACTCGCTGAGCGCCCTGGCAATACTGCGTTTTCAGCGCGTCCCGTGGTCCCTGGCCAGCGCTCGGAAAATCCGATTTGAATGCGCCTGGCGCGGGTGCCAGACTGGCGTTCAACGAGGCGCAATCATACGTGCCACCCGATCCGCGGAAAAGATACAGATCGGGGTTTTTCAGTCGCCGAGGTGTAACGATGGAAAAGCTTGAGAAAACCCTGGAAGAGTGGCGCGCCATGCTCGATCCGGAGCAGTACAACGTCTGTCGCCTGAAGGGCACGGAGCGGCCGTTTTCGGGCAAGTACAATGGCACCAAGACAGATGGTGTCTATCATTGCATCTGTTGCAACGCGCCGCTGTTCGACTCGAAGTCGAAATTCGATTCGGGTTGCGGCTGGCCGAGTTTCTACGAACCGATCGGCGAGAGCGCGATGGTCGAGATCCGTGACATCAGCCACGGCATGATTCGCACCGAGGTGGTCTGCGCCAGGTGCGATGCACACCTGGGCCATGTGTTCCCGGACGGTCCGCCGCCGACCGGCCTGCGTTACTGCATCAACTCCGTGTGCCTGGACCTGGTCCCCCGGGGCTGAGTCCTGCCACAGGCACCGCCCCCGCGGGGGCGGTGTTATCAAATGGCGATATGGCGTGGCATCAGTCCGGGAAATTGAATTGTGTACAATTCAATTGCTCGCTATTTTATCTGGCATTCAATGGAGGAACTGTCATGAGCGCAAACCTGCTGAACATCCCGTGCACCACCATCAAGGGTGAGCAAAAGACCCTCGGCGATTTCGCCGGCAAGGCCGTACTGGTGGTCAACACCGCCAGCAAGTGCGGTTTCACCCCGCAATACAAGGGCCTTGAACAGCTCTGGCAGAACTACAAGGACCAGGGCCTGGTGGTTCTCGGTTTTCCCTGCAACCAGTTCGGCAAGCAGGAGCCGGGCAACGAAGGCGCGATTTCCGAGTTCTGCGAGCTGAACTACGGCGTCAGCTTCCCGCTGTTCAAGAAGATCGAGGTCAATGGCGACGGCGCTCACCCGTTGTTCGTGCAACTGAAGAAAGACGCCCCGGGCCTGCTGGGTTCCGAGCGCATCAAATGGAACTTCACCAAGTTCCTGATCGGCAAGGACGGCAAGCTGGTGAAGCGTTTTGCCCCGCTGACCAAACCCGAGGACCTGACCCGCGAGATTGAAGCCCTGCTCAAATGAATGACCTGTCCCTCGATTCCCTATGTCTCGATCGTCAGTTGTGCTTCAAGCTGTATGCGGCTTCGCGGGCGGTTATCCGGGGTTACAAGCCCATGCTCGAGCAGTTGGGCCTGACTTATCCACAGTACCTGGTGATGCTGGTGCTGTGGGAATGGCACGAAGCCGCGCCGGAGCAGCCCACGGTCAAGGCCCTGGGCGAGCGCCTGTTGCTCGACTCGGGGACGCTCACGCCGTTGCTCAAGCGCCTGGAGCAGGTGCGGTTCGTGCAGCGCCAGCGTTCGCCCCGCGATGAACGTGAAGTGCACCTGAGCCTGACGGCATCCGGCGTGGCCCTGCGCGAGCAGGTTGCACCGCTCAAGGCGCGCCTGCTCTGTGACAGCGGTGTCGACCTGGGTCGGCTCGATGAACTGCGTGACGGCCTCGATCAGTTGCTGGCGTATATCAGGGAGCCGTAGGCGGGACCCAGAGTTCCAGCAGCGCCATCAACTCCTCGCGCCGGAACGGTTTTGCCAGGTAGTCGTTCATGCCCGCCGCGCGGCAGCGTTCACGTTCTTCGGGCATGGCGTTGGCGGTCAGCGCGACGATCGGCAGATGCGGCCAGCGTCCGCTGCGGCGGATCTGCCGGCTGGCCTCGTAACCGTCCATGACCGGCATGTTGCAGTCCATCAGCACCATGTCGAAATCCTTGTGCTCCAACTGGCTGAGGGCCTCGCCGCCATGGGCGGCGACGGTCACTTCGCAGCCCAGCTTGCCGAGCATGCCCTTGGCTACCAGTTGATTGACCGGATTGTCCTCCACCAGCAGGATGCGCCCGCGGCGTTGTGGCTGGTTGACCTGGGCCTGCACCGCCTGGTCGGTCGGATCGTCCGCCTGCAGGGTGCGTTGCAGGATCTGATACAGCGCGTTGCGCGCGAGGGGGCGGGCCTGCTGTTGCAAGGGGGCCAGGGCGGCGGCCTGTTCGCTGGGCATGAAGTTGCCGTAGGCGGTCACCAGCAGGATCGGTGCGGTGATGGCCGGGCGCAGCCCGAACAGGCATTCCGGGCAATCGGTAATCAGCAGGTCGGCCTGCAGGCCGGCGAGGCTGTCGTCGAGTCCGTAGCGCTGGTAATCCAGGCCCCAGGCCGGCAACTGGTTGCCGAGCAACTCGCTCAGGCCGCTGGCCGGTGAGCTGACGGCGATGATCTTGCCCTTGAGCTGCTTGGGCGTGGCGGCCGGTGTATGGCTGGGCAACGGCAGTTCGGCGCAGAACTGGCTGCCGAAGCCGACTTCGGAGTTGATGGTCAGGCGGCCCTTCATGGCTTCGCAGAGGTTATGGGTCAGGGTCAGCCCCAGCCCGGTGCCGCCGTACTGGCGGGTGATACCGGCGCCGGCCTGGGTGAAGGGCTGGAAAATCTTCGCCTGGGCTTCCTGGGCGATCCCGATGCCGGTGTCGCAGACCTCGATCCGTACGCCGCCGTCACGGGCTGACAGGCGCACATCGACGCGGCCGAAACGGGTGAACTTCAGCGCGTTGGACAACAGGTTGCTGACGATCTGCCGCACCCGGGTCGGGTCGCCCAGTACCAGGGCCGGGAACTGCGGGTCGATCAGGCAGGCCAGTTCGACGCTCGGGGCGGCATTTTGCGAGAGCAGGTTGGCGGTGTCCTCGACCAGCGCGCCGAGGTCGAAGGGGATTTTCTCCAGTTCCAGTTGCCCGGCGTCGAACTTCGACAGATCGAGGATATCGTTGAGCAGTTCCACCAGGACTTTTCCGGAGTCATGGGCAATCGACAACTGCTGGCGTTGCTCGGCATTCAGCGAGCTGTCGAGGGACAGCGCGATCATGCCCAGCAGGCCGTTCAGGGGCGTGCGGATCTCGTGGCTCATGTTGGCGAGGAACGCCGAACGTGCCTGCGCCATGTTGAGGGCGGTGCTGCGGGCGACTTCCAGCTCTTCGTTGGACTGGCTCAGGCGGGCATTGATCGCCTTGAGCTCGGTGGTACGGGCCGAGACGATGTTTTCCAGTTGCCCGAGGTAATCGGTCAGGCGGTTCTCGGCATTGCGTCGTTGCTGGATCTCGGTGGCCATGGTGTCGAACTGCTGGTTGGCGACCTTGACCAGGACGCCGATCTCATCGTTCTCATGACCGGGGGGAAACTCCAGCCGCGATTGCCGGGCGGTTCCCGGTTGAGTGTTGCTCAGCGCGCGGATGACCCGCACCAGCGGCTTGGTCAGCATCACGTAGAACAGTCCGAGGAGGATGCCGGTCAGGATCAGACTGCGGGCGAAGCCGTTGAGCAGGGTGACTTCGGCCCGCTTGAGGAAACGGATGCCAAAGGTGTAGGTGTCGACATCCAGGTGCAGGATACCGAGGGATTCGTTCGGCAGGTGGCTGAGAAACAGCCGGTCCTCGAATTGCCGGTCGGCGCCGAACAGATAATCGCTGATCATCCGGTAGTTGCCGCTCTGGCGGGGGCGCTCGACGCTGGCCAGCACCGATTTGTTGTTGTCGATCAACTGCGCCCGCAGCACGGCCGGCGAACGCAACAGGCCGAGGGTCAGTTCCTGGGCCAGTTCGGCATCGATGTTGTAGGCGATTCTGGAGGCCGGGTTGTGGCTGATTTCCAGCAGCGAAAGGATTTCACGATTGATGGAGGCGTTTTCGCTGGCATAATCGAGGCCGATCTGTACCAGGCTGAGCAGTGTCCCCAGGATAAACCCGACCAGCACGGTCAACCGGGCCTGCTTGTAGGACAAGCGCTGGGTGAATTTTATATCCATGGGGTGGTGTACCACGTTCGTTTCCCTTCGCCGGGCAAGCATAGCTGATCCTTCGGGGTCACCGGCAGGTGGTGATGGCGCCCCGAAACATTGTCGACCGAGATTGCTGGTTGTTTTGACGCGCCCGAGGGCGCCGACGCGACATCATGAGTGTGAACTTGCCTGAGGAAAAGTCGTGGATGCTCGATTGAATGCCTTTCTGGAACGCGCCGATGCGTTTCTCTCCCGCCTGGAACCCCTGCTGCCCGCCACGCGCCAGGTGATCGACTGGGATCGTTGCCTGGCGGCCCGCTGGCAGCGTGAAGGCCGTACTGGCTACCTGTTGCCGCTGGAGGTCAGCCTGGACATGCGCCTGTCCGACCTGATCGGTGTCGACAAGCAACGCGAGCAACTGGCCCGCAACACCCGGCAGTTCATTGACGGCCTGCCGGCCAACCATGCGCTGCTCTGGGGCTCGCGGGGCACTGGCAAGTCATCGCTGGTCCGCGCCTTGCTGGCAGAACATGCCGGTGCCGGCCTGCGCCTGATCGAGATCGAGCGCGATCACCTGGCGGACCTGCCGCGGGTGGTGGAACAACTGATGAAGTTGCCACAGCGTTTCGTGCTGTTCTGCGACGACCTCTCGTTCGAGTCCGGCGAAGGCGACTACCGGGTGCTCAAGAGCGTGCTCGACGGCTCGCTGGAGCAGGCCCCGGACAATGTGCTGCTGTACGCCACATCGAACCGCCGGCACCTGGTCCCGGAGAAGGAAAGCGACAACGAGAACTGGAAGCGGGTCGACGGCGAGCTGCACCCCAGCGAAGCGGTCGAGGACAAGATCGCGCTCTCCGACCGGTTCGGCCTGTGGCTGTCGTTCTACCCGTTCACCCAAGAGCATTTCCTCAGTGTGGTCGAGCACTGGATCGGCGAACTGGCGCTCAAGGCCGGGCTGAAGTGGCAGCGTGACGAGGAACTGGACATCCAGGCGGTGCGCTGGGCCACCGGGCGCGGCAACCGCAACGGTCGTTGCGCCTATCAGTTTGCGCGTTACTGGGTCGGATTGAAATTGCTGGAGCAGGCACCATGATCGATTTGCAAAAGGCCGGCGCGGGTCTGGACGGCTACGGGCTGCTCTGTGCGCAACTGGAGTCGTTGCTGGCGGACGAGCGCGATTTCATCGCCAACGCGGCGCAGTTCTCGGCGTTCCTGTTCAACCAGCTGGACGACCTGAACTGGGCCGGTTTCTACCTCAATCGCAACGAGGAACTGGTGCTCGGGCCGTTCCAGGGGCAGATCGCCTGCGTGCGGATTCCCTTCGGTCGTGGCGTCTGCGGCGCGGCGGCGGCCAGCCTGCAGACCCAGCGGGTCGAGGACGTGCACGCGTTCGCCGGGCATATCGCCTGTGACAGCGCGTCGAACAGCGAACTGGTGGTGCCGCTGGTCAAGGACGGCAAGCTGATCGGCGTGCTCGACCTCGACAGCCCGCGCCTGGCCCGCTTCACCCCGGAAGATCAGGCGGGCATCGAAGGACTGGCGGCGATTTTCCTGCGCCTGACCGACTGCTGAACCGCGCTCATGCCGTGAGCCCGGCCTTGGCCAGCAACCCCGGGACATCGATTTCATCGATCTGCTGGGGTTGCAGGTAGCGGTTGGCGTACTGCAGGTAGATTTCCTCGCGCATGAACAGCTCGAACAGTTCCGGATCGATATGGGCATCGCGGCACATGCCGGCCATGATGCCCAGTGCCTCGCTCAGCGGCTTGGCCTTCTTGTAGGGACGGTCCGCCGCGGTCAGTGCCTCGAAGATATCGGCAATCGCCATCATTCTCGCCGGCAGGCTCATCTGCTCGCGCCTCAAGCGTTTCGGATAACCGCTGCCGTCCATCTTCTCGTGATGGCCGCCGGCGATTTCCGCGACCGTGGACAGGTGGCGGGGAAAGGGCAGGTGGCTGAGCATCATGATGGTCTGCACCATGTGATGGTTGACGATATAGCGCTCCTCGCGGGTCAGGGTGCCGCGGGGGATGCTCAGGTTGTACAGCTCGCCGCGGTTGAACTTGTGGGCCGGTACATCCAGCTGGAAACCCCAGGGGTTGTCGGCGGGCATCTGTTCGGCGGCGCTGCGTTCGAACAGGTGCTCGGGCTTGTCGGCCAGCAGCTGCTCGATGGCGGGCAAGGGCGCGGCGGGACTGTTTTCCTGGCGCCGGTTTTCTTCCCAGGACACGCCCAGGCGATCGTCCAGGGTCCGTGTCCAGGTACGTCGGGCGATGCCGCGCAGGCGTTCCAGGTCGGCCTCGGCCATGGCCTCGCCACCCAGGTTGCAGCGGGCGACAAAGGCAAAGTCGGCATCCAGGCTGCTCAGGCTGGCATCGCGGGTGGTGGCGAGGGCCTGTTCGTCGCCGCCGTTTGCCCGGGCCTGCCAGTAGTCGATCCAGGCGTCGCGCTTGAGCACTTCGAAACGGGTGCGTATTTCGTGGATGCGGTCGTAGAGGGTTTCCAGCTTGGTGGCCTTGTCGACCACGTACTCCGGCGTGGTGACCTTGCCGCAATCGTGCAGCCAGGACGCCACATGCAGCGCCTCCCACTCGTCCGGCGAGGGCTGGTAGTCCTTGAACGGCGCCTGTTCGCTGGCCGCGGCGGCTTCGGCCAGCATCAGGGTCAGGACCGGCACACGCTGGCAATGACCGCCGGTGTAGGGACTCTTGGCGTCGATGGCCCCCGCGAGCAACTGGATGAACGCGTCGAGCAGTTGTTTCTGCCGCACCTGCAGGTGCTGGCTCTCGATACAGGCCGCCGCCGCGCCCGAGACGGCGCTGATAAAGGCGATCCGGTCGGGCCTGAGGTTTTCCAGGTCGGCCTCGGTGCCGCTGTCGGGCAGCAGCAAGGCCAGGACCCCGACGGTTTCACCGTGGCGATTGTGCAGGCGAACGCCGATCAGGTGGACGCTCGGCGCTTCCAGGGCGAGCATTACCTTCTGCAGGTCGGCGGCCTGCTCGAAGCCCAGGGTCGCGACGGTGCTGTCGTGGTTGTCGAGTCGACTCAGCCAGGCTTCGCGTCGGGTATCCGCCACGGCATCGCTGCGAATGGCGAAGTGCCGCGGGTCGTGCTGCTCGCCATCGATGATCAGGCCCTGCGGCTCGAGTCGCTGGTTCTCCGCGTTGAGCAGGTACAACAGGCCCGCGCGGGCCTGGCCGATCTTCATGGTTTCGTTGAGCACACGCTGCAACAACTGTTCGAAGCGGGTTTCCGCCGAGAGGCTGGCGGATATCTCGAAAAAACTGGCCAGGGTGCCTTTCATGCGGGTCATCGACACCGTCAGTTGGTCGACTTCCAGGACCGGCGAGTTCGGAGTGGCGGGGTAGTTGAAATCGAAGCTGCGGATCGCATCGGCCTCCCGCACCAGCGCCCGCAGGGGCTTGACCAGGAGTCTGGAGGTCAACCAGCCCAGTGGCAGGCACAGCAGGAGCGTGGCCAGGGTCAGCAGTGCCCCTTGCCAGCGGATCCGGTAGGCGTCTTCGAGCAGTTGGTCTTCCGGGACCAGCAGGGCCAGGTGCAGGCCGCTGGGACCACCCTCCGAGAGATTGCTGCGAGCCACGATCCAGCGTCGGTCCAGGGTGCTGAAGTGATTGCCGGGTCGGGTCGCCGGATCCATGAAACGCTGCAACACCGGGCTCAGGTCCGCGACTTTCGCCAGTTGACTGCCGCCCTGGTGGGTCAGGCGGTTGTAGTCGGGGTAGGCCACCGCGTTGTCCTGGTCATCGAACAGGACGATTTCGGTGTCGGGGGTGACCTTGTGCTTGCCCAGGGTCGCGGACAACTCCGCCAGGGTCAGGTCCGCGGCCACCACCACGGTCGAGGCGCTGCGTCGGGCAAGGGTGGTACCGACGTTGTGCGTCGAGAAAAACACATAGGGCTCGGTGGTGATCTGGCCTTCGCCCTCCAGGGCGCTGTCGAACCAGGAGCGGGTACGGGGATCGTAGATTTCCTCGGGATTTTCCTGGCGGCTGATCAGGGCGAGGTTGGCGTCGTAGAACAGCGACTGCGATTGCAGGCTGCCGTCCGTGGTATTGCGTTCGATGCTCCAGACCTGGAAGGCCGCCGTGTCCGGGGCCTTGACGTAGGCGCGCAGGAGCGGATCGCGCAATGGCCGGACCATGAAAAAGTCGCCGCTGGTGTAACCCAGGTACAGCGAGGCGAGGTCGGGATTGTCATTGAGGGCCTGGGTGAACGGCTTGAGCAAGGCCAGGCGCTGTTGCAGGTCGGAGGCCTGGTTGCGGCTGTCGATGGCCAGCAGGCTCAGCAGGTGGCGAATCGGCTGGTAGGTGTTTTGCAGGTCCAGCTGGACGTCGTCCTGGATCCTGCCGAAGAGTTTGTCGCTGCTGGAAAGGATGATGCGGGTGGTTTGCTGGTAGTTGAACACCCCCAGCAGTGCGCCGGTGAGCAAGAGCAGGCAGGTGAACAGGATGCTGATGTGGATGTGCAGGGGGAACCGGCGCCTGGGGGCGGGCATTGAACTGGGCATCGCAACTGTCTCCTTGGTGATGCGGTGCACTTGCTCAGCGTCCAGGCGGGCAACGGTTCGCCGAAGATCGGGCGGTCTCGTTTGTCGTGGGTCCTGCCGAGAGGGGGGGACTGTGCACGGACAATGCTCCGCCCTGGGTGTTTTTTACTCCATTTCAGAGGGTTTTGTCTGGTGGGGGGAACTCTCCTGGCCGGGATTTTTTTCCGGCAGTCGGGCCAGGTGCTGTTGCAAGGCAGCCTCCAGGGCTGACATGGCTTCGAGGATCGCGGCCCTGGCGTTGTCGATCACATTCGCGGAAACATTCTGCTCGCAGGCTTTCTCCAGGTGTTCACAACGCTCGACCAGGGTCCGGGCCTGGATGATCCGGGCCGCGCCCCTGATCTTGTGGGCCATGTCCATGAACGCGCCGGGGCCGGACTGCAGCGGCAGTGCGATCAATTCGTCGCGATCGTTGCGGCAACTGTTGAGCAATTCGTCCATCAGCCGTCGCACCAGCAGCGGTTCGCCGCCGGTCAGGGCGTTCAGGCCTTCGATGCTGAAGGGGGGATCGAAGGGCAGCGGGCGCAGGTCGACCAGCTTCTTGTTCAGTGCGGTCAGGCTGATCGGCTTGAACAGGCAATCATCCATCCCGGCCTGCAGGCAGCGGGTGCGTTCTTCCGGCTGGGCGTTGGCGGTGAAGCCGAGCACCGTGCAACGTGGCCGGGCCTGTGCGGCCTCGTGTTCACGCAGGCGACGAGTCAGCTCGTAACCGTTCATCACGGGCATGTTGCAGTCGACGATGACCAGGTCGAAGTGTCCGTCCTTCCAGGCCTGCAAGCCGGTCGCACCGTTCTGCTCGGTGCTGAATCGATGCCCGAGAAAGCCCAGTTGCTGGCACATCAACAAGCGATTGGCAGGATGATCGTCGACTACCAGCACATTCAGTTCATGCAGGGCCGGGGGGATCTCCGGCTCACGCTCGATCACGCCCTGGATCGGCTCCAGGCAGCCGAGCTTGAGTGACACCGTGACCTGGGTGCCCTGGCCGGGGACGCTGGAGAGGGTCAGGGTGCCGCCCATCATTTCACAGAGACTGCGACAGATCACCAGGCCCAGCCCGGCACCGCTGCGGGCCAGGTGCCCGGAGTTGTCGGCCTGGGCAAACGGCTGGAACAGACGCACCTGGTCGGCGTGGCTGATGCCGATGCCGGTGTCTTCGACCCGCAGTTGCACGTCGACCTGTTGCGGATCCGCGGCAGGCTGGATGTTCAGGCCGATGCTGATCTGTCCCTGCTCGGTGAACTTGATCGCGTTGCTGATCAGGTTGGACAGGATCTGCTTGAAGCGCAGCGGATCGACCAGCACGTCGCACGGGCGGTTCTGTGTCGGCGCCAGCATCACCAGGCTCAGGCTTTTCTGTCGGGCCAGGCCATCGAACACACGGGCGACCGAGTCCACCAGTTCGGTCAGGTTGACGCGTTCCGGGGACAGGCTGAGGCGGCCGGATTCGATGCGGGCGATATCGAGGATGTCGCCGATCAGTTCCAGCAGGTCCTTGGCCGAGTTGTAGGCGACCTCGATGGCGGGGCGGTCGAGATGGCCCTGGTCCGCGCGCCTGAGGGTCAGTTCGAGCATGCCGATCACCGCATTCATCGGCGTGCGTATCTCATGGCTCATGGTTGCCAGGAAGGTGCTCTTGGCCCGGTTGGCGTCGTCCGCCTGTTCCTTGGCCGAGCGCAGTTCCTCGAACAACTGGCGTCGTTCGCTGATATCGATCCAGCCGCCGATGATCCCCTGCACGTCGCCCAGGGAGTTGCGGTAGGGCAGGATCCAGTGGTAGATGGCCAGTTCCCGCCCGCCAATGTGCAGGGTGCGATCACAGATCAGCGGCGTGCCTTCGTCGATGACCCGCAGGTAGTCGGCCTGGTACTCGTCGGCCTCCTGCTCGTTGCCAAGGGCCCGCGCGCCGTCCTGCACGCTTTTGCCGACGACATCTTCGAGCTTCGCCGAGAATGCCTCCAGGTAGCTGTCGTTGCAGGTCTGCAGCAGGCCCTGGCGGTCACGCACGTAGATCGGGTGCGGGGTGCCATTGACCAGGGCCCGCATGAATTCGAACTGGTCGCTCAGGGCCCGCTCCGCCAGTTGGCGCTGACGGATCTGGCGGCGCATGTAGGCGTTCCAGGTCAGCGACAGCAGCAACAGCACGCTGGCGCCGATGACGACCTGGATGATCAGGCGATGATAGTTGCGCCAGTAGCTGTCGGAAGCCGGCGTGTAGCCGCGCCAGCGGCTGTTGACGATGCCCAGTTCGTCAGGCGCGATGCTCAGCAGTGCCTTGTCCAGGATCGAGCCCAGTTCGGTGGCGCCGCGTGCGGTGGCCAGGGCGAAGACCGCCTGCTGGGTGCCGATGGTGGCGCTGATCTGCAGCTTGTCTTCGAACACCTGCGAGGCAATCAGGTAATTGGCGATCACCAGCGAGCCCACCGCGCCTTCCACCTGACCCTGGGCGAGCAGTTCGACCGCCTTGAGGCTGTCATCGGTTTCCACCAGGCGGATCTGCGGGAAGTCGTTGCGCAGGTAGTCGGTCAGCGGATTGCCGCGGGTGATGGCCAGGCGCTTGCCCTGCATCTGGTCGAGGTTGCCGGGGCTGTCCTTGCCTTTCGCCGTGAGCAGGACGAAGGAGTTCTCCATGTAGGGGCGGCTGAAGTGCAGGAGGTTTTCCCGCGTATTGGTCGGGCTGATGGCGGCAATGACGTCGGCCTTGCCGCTGCCGATGCGGCCGATCATGTCGTCCAGGCTGCGGGACTTCTGTATTTCGAAGCGCAAGCCGGTGCGCAGGCGGATCAGTTCCAGCAGGTCGGCCGTCACCCCGCGAAAGTTGCCATCGGCATCGAAGAAGGTAACGGGCGCGAGGGCCTCGTTGACCACCACCCGCACCAGCGGATTGGCCTTGAGCCACTGTTCCTCGCGGTTGGTCAGCTGCAGCTTGTGGTCGGTCAGCAGGATATCGCTGCCAGCGCTCCAGCGTTGGGCGATGCTCTCGCGCTCGCCGGTGGGGATGGCCTGCAGGATGCTGTTGAGGATGCCCAGCAGCAGCGGGTTGTCGCCCCGTACGGCAAAACTGAAGCCGTAGGCCTCGTGCTTGCCGAAATTGGCCATTTTCACATTGCGCAGGTAGCCCTTGTTGATCAGGTAGTGGGTGGAAATGGTATCGCCCAGGAAGACATCGGCCTGATCGAAGGCAACCGCATTGATGGCATTCAGGTAGGAGGGGTAGAACTGGATGATCGCGTCGGGATACAGCGTCTTGATCTCATCCAGCGGCAGGTAGTGGTAGACCATGCTCAGGCGCATGCCGGCCAGGCCGTCGGTCAGTGAGCGGGTCTCGCCCTCGCGGGTGACCAGTACCGGCTGGTCGACGGCATAGGGGATGGACAGTGCGATGTTCTTGTTGACGGCTTCGAAGCCATTGGCACTCCCGAGCAGGTCGATCTTGCCGTCCTCGAGGGCCTGGATTGCCGCTTCGCGGGTTGCAAAGCTCTGTACCTTGACGGGCAGGCCCATGGCCCTGGCGAGAATACCTGCGTAGTCCGCCGTGATGCCCTCGTAGTCACGCCCGCTGACCGTCATGTCGAACGGCGGATAGTCCGGGGCCGAGGTGCCCAGCACCAGCGTGCGGTGGTCCTCGATCCAGCGGCGTTGTTCCTTGTCGAACCGTACCTCGAGGTGGCCGCTGCTCGAACGGCTGAGCAGGGCGAAGTGGGTGACATCGCCGGTTTCTGCAAGCGCTGACAGGCACAGGAACATTCCCGTGATGATTGCCAGATAATCCTTTAAGCGCGTGGGCATCCGTTTTCTCACACTACCGCGTTGCGTTTGGCCATTTCGATCAGCTCTACCAGGGATTTGGCTTTCAGTTTTTGCATCAGGCGTTTCTTGTAGGTACTGACGGTCTTGTTACTGAGGAACATGCCCTTGGCGATTTCCTTGTTCGTCCGCCCTTGGGCGAACAGTTGCAATACCATCAGTTCCCGGTCGTTCACCAGTTTGAAAAGTTCCATTTCCGGATTTGTCGCTTCATCTTTTCGTCCACCGATCAACGCCTGGCTAGGGAAGTAATTGTAGCCGGATAATACCGCTTTCACCGCGCTCATCAATTCGCTCAAGTCTTCCGTCTTGCAGACATACCCGGCGGCTCCCGATTGCATGCAGCGAATGGCAAAGAGCGAGGGCGATTGTCCGGTCAATACCAGCGTTTTCAGCGAGAGGTTCATTCCGTCCAGGCGGGCCAGGACTTCCAGCCCATCCAGCTTGGGAATGCTGACATCGAGAATGACCAGGTCCGGCATGCATTCGCGCACCATCTGCATCGCATCGACGCCATTGTCCGTCTCGCCAACTATTTCATAACAATCTTCCTGTTCCAACAATATCCTGATGGCAAGGCGGACAACGGGGTGGTCGTCGACGATAAAAACCGAGTTCATAATAAAATCCCATACGAGCTTCGTAGAAAGCGCGCACATTAGCTCAGTTGCACCCCGAGGCGCATGAATAGAGGCGCCTACAGAAGCTGTATAGGAATATTCCTACTTTAATTAGGCTGTTGACTTACGCTCTTGGCAAGCCAAAGGTGGAAGTGTGCGACCTTTTAGATTTTTTGGTTATGAATGTTGGTTTAGTGTTTGTGGTTTTTTATAGATTCTTAGGAAGTATCCTACAGATAGGTGGATCGGTATTTGTAATATTTATGTACTTGGATTGTGTACCTTGGCGGCATGACTGAAGTGTTTTCCTCACGCTGAATGATTTTTCGTCATCCGCTGCCTTTCAAACGCCAATATGTTTTTCAGCGCGAGGCCATTGAGGGGTTTGGTCAGGCAGCCCAGCAAGGGGATATTGCGCGACACGGCCGCTTCGCTGAGCACCTGGAGCTCTTCGAGGCTGAGACTGCTGAGCAGGATCGCCTGTTTGATCTTGCCGCGCTGATTGGCGGTCTGGATCAATTCGAGTCCCAGCAGGTCGGGCAGGCACTGGTCGCAGAGCATGAGGTCGAAGGGGGCCGGCGAGGCCTCCATGGCCGTCAGGGCTTCGGCTGCGTTTGAGGTCGGGGTGAGGAGATGGTAGCCGTAGCTGTTGAGCAGGCTCTGTGTCGCGGCCAGTTGAAAGGGATGATCCTCCACCAGCAATACACGCAGGTTTTGTTTGGACATGCGATTTTCCAGGCGAACTACCTACTTCGAACAAGGCTTCAGGAGCAGGCGTGGAACAGGGGGGTGGGCCTGAAGTCGGGCGCTTGTTGAGCGAGGGGTCGGATTGAGTCCGGGTGGCAGACTAAGAGGGAATGGATTATTTCAGCGGGTCCAACATAGTCTCCATCAGGTGATTCCGGGGCAAATGTAGGCTTTCTCCGTGTGGGACGCGGGCATCGCTGTTCGCTCGTGGGCCCGCCGGCTTGGCGCCAGCGGGCCCGCGGGATCACTGGGGACTGGAGCGGCCGGTCATTTCCCGGGCCATTTCGCTGGCGTAGCTGTCGGTCATCCCGGCGATGAAGTCGATCATGCGCAGGAACGAGGTGTGCAGCGGCCAGTCCGGGTGAGGTGCATTGTTGCCGAGCAGGTCGAGGATCCGCCGGTGCTTGAACGACGGCGTACGGCCGCCATGCTGCTCCAGCGCGGCGCCGCAGAACGCGTTCAGGAGGATTTCCAGGGTGGTGTAGGCACCGATCTCGTGGAGCGTCTTGCGCTTGTCCTGGAAGATCTTCTTGCGCGCGATGTCCTTCGCGTTGAGCACGCAGCGCTTGGCCGGCCCGTGCATGTGTTCCACCAGGTCGCCCGACAGGGTCCCGGCGAGCAAGGCATCCTGCTGTTCGACAAAGGCCCTGGCAGCGGCGTTGGTCAGGTGCTCGATGGCCTTGCCGCGCAGGATCGCCAGCTTGCGTCGCCGCGAGTCCTGCGGACCCAGTTGCCGGTAGGTTTCCGGCAGGTCGTCGCCCACCAGCCCGAGCAGCAGCGACTCGACTTCCGCGTAGTTCAGCAGATCCATCTCCAGGCCGTCCTCGAGGTCGATCAGGGCGTAGCAGATGTCATCGGCGGCCTCCATCAGGTAGACCAGCGGATGCCGCGCCCAGCGCTGTTCTTCCAGCTGCGGCAGGCCGAGCTTCTGGGTGATCTGTTCGAGGATCGGCAATTCGCTCTGGTAGCAGCCGAACTTGTGCTTCTTGTAACCCAGGGAATCGGCGTGCCGGGCGGTCCAGGGGTACTTGAGGTAGGTGCCGAGGGTCGCGTAGGTCAGGCGGGTACCGCCGTCGAACTGGTGGTATTCCAGCTGGGTCAGCACCCGGAAACCCTGGGCGTTGCCTTCGAAATTGAGGAAGTCGGCACGCTCGGCGACGCTCATGTCGTCCAGCCAGCCACGCCCGGCCGCCTGCTGGAACCAGTGGCGGATCGCATCCTCGCCGGAATGGCCGAAGGGCGGGTTGCCGATGTCGTGGGCCAGGCAGGCCGATTGCACGACCATGCCCAGGTCGCTCGGCTCGCACCAGTCGGGCAGGGCGCCGCGCAGGGTTTCGCCGACGCGCATGCCGAGGGAGCGACCGACGCAACTGACTTCCAGCGAGTGGGTCAGGCGGGTGTGGATATGGTCGTTGCTCGACACCGGGTGCACCTGGGTCTTGCGCCCCAGGCGCCGGAAGGCTCCGGAGAAGATGATACGGTCATGGTCTTTGTGGAAAGGGCTGCGTCCCAGCTCTTGCGGGCTGTGCAGGGGCTTTCCCAGGCGTTCGCGGTTGAGCAGGGTTTGCCAATCCAAGGCGCGTTCTCTCCGTCGGGTGATTGAACCACCAGCTTCCCGGTTAGGCGGCGCGCCTGCAAGCAAAAACTACAAGCCGGCGGCGTCGATATCGATCAGCAGCAGACGCTGGCCGTTGTCGAAGAACTGTCCGGCGGTCAGGCAATACTGGTTGCTGGTGGCATCGCGGTAGGTGCTGGACAGGGTCAGGCGGCGTTCATCCCAGCCTTCGGCCAGCAGGTGATAGAAATACGGGCGCCATGACCAGTTGTGGCCCAGGTAACTGCTGTCGGCGTGCCAGGCATGGTTGCGCCACTCCAGGTTCGGCGTCAGTTGCGTGCCGTGCCGGTCGCATTGGTAAAAGCGCAGCAGCCAGGGATAACTGTCGAGTTGCGGCAACTGGCTGATCGGCGCCTGGGCCTGGGCCCAGGCCTGGAGGATGCCCATCAGCTCGCCCAGTTGCAGGCGCAGGCTCATCAGTCGGGCGCGCTCGGCGAGTTTTTTCTGTACATAACGTTCACGCAATTCGGCGAACCGCGCGACGAAGGCATCGCTGGGGAAAAAGTCCAGTTCGGCCCTGGCAAACAGATAGCCCTGCACGTAGCGTGAACCGCACTCCAGGGCGAAATTCAGCTCGGCTTCGGTTTCCACCCCTTCGGCGATGATCCAGCAGCCGGTCTTTTCCGCCATCTGCGCCAGGGCCTTGACCACTTCGCTGCTGGGTCCGCCACGGGCGGCCGCCTGGAACAGGCGCATATCGAGCTTGAGAATATCCGGCTGCAGGGCCAGGACCCGATCCAGTTGCGAGTACCCGGCACCGAAATCATCGATGGCGATCCGCGCTCCGGCTTCGCGATAGCGGCTGACCGCTTCCGAGAGGCGCGAGCTGTCACCGCTCAATTCGGTGATTTCGAAGACGATACGCCGTGGGTCGACACCGTGCTGCTGCAGTTGTTTCAGGCTCGGCAGGGCCTGGCCACTGCTCAGGCGGCTGATCCAGCGGGGGGACATGTTGAGACTCAGGAACCACTCCGCGGGGGCTTCGTGCAGGCGGCTCAGGGCGTTGTCGCGGATCTGCCGGTCGAGGCGACGCAAGGCCGCGGACGGCGTGCGCGGGTCGGCGAACAGCGGTCCCACGGAGGTCAGTTGCCCATCGGCCTGGCGCAGTCGGCCAAGCGCCTCGACGCCGGCGATGCGTCCGGTGGCGGTATCGATAAAGGGCTGAAAGCAGGCGAGCGGTTGCCCGTCGATCACGGAGCCTCCTTGGTCGGTGTTATGGGGCTGGCTGGCACACGGGCAGGGTGGAATGGCGCGAACCACGGAAAACCGCCGTCGGTTCGCGTTCGATCCATTGCTACTGCAAGAATGCAGCCAGATTCACCGGGATCAGCGTTTGCCGGATGAGCCTTGCAGTGCCAGCCTGATCAGCGGAAGCAGGCTGGTGCCCAGGCGGATCAGGCGGGACAGGCCATTGAGGCCGCTGCCCTTGGCGCCCTTGCCGCCGAGAAAGCCCAGCAGGGTGACCACGCCGATCCCCCATAGCGGGGCGTGCTTGATACCGAGATTGTCCTGCCAGTTCTGGCCCAGGCCGCGCATGCGTTGCAGTGGTTGCAGCAACTGCGCGGACTCATGGCGGATTTCCTGGCGGTGCATTTCCATGCGCAGGCGAATCAGCGCCTTGCGCATTTCCCGGCGCGAGCTGTTCTGTTTCAGTTCGGGGGCACTCATGGCAGCAGTCGCTCGCGGTCGTTGGCCAGCTCTTCGAGCGTGGCGTGGAAGGGAGAGGACTCATCGAAGATCGCCGCCTTCAGGCGCAGGCCACAAAACAGTGCCGCCAGCGTATAGAAGGCGCACAGGCCGATGATGCCGGTCAGGCGATAGGTGTCCCAGACCAAGATCAGCACCAGTGCCGAAAGGCCGATCAACAGCAGCAGGGCGAACACCAGCGCCAGTCCGGCGAACAGCAGCAGGCTGACGGTGCGGGCCTTCTGTTCCTGCAGTTCGATGCCGAACAGCTCGACATGGCTGTGCAGCAGGCCGAGGAAGGCGGCGCCCAGGCGGCGCGTGGAGGAGCGGGTGCTGCCCGCTTCATCGCTCGCCATGATCAGCGCCGCGTGGCCAGCAGGCCGATCAGGAAGCCGATCCCGGCGGCGATGCCGACGGACTGCCAGGGATTGGCCTGGACATAGTCCTCGGTCGCCACCACGGCGGCCTGGCCGCGCTCGCGCAGGGACGCCTCGGTCAGTTGCAGGGTCTCCCGGGCCTTCAACAGGCTGTCGTGAATCTGCGCGCGCAGCTCGTCAGCCTGGTCGCCGGCCAGGGTCGCGGTATGTTCGAGCAGACGTTCCGTGTCGCTGACCAGGGTCTGAAAATCCGCCATCAGTATTTCCTGAGCAGTCTTTGCCGTTTTGCTGACCATGGTGTTCTTCTCCTTGAGAGGCGTTGTGAAAGGCGTGTGACAGGTTCGAGTACAGGCCGTGGGCGAAGGTTCACTGCGATCGGCTGGTACAGGTTTTGCTATGTGCTGGTGCGTTGCTGCCGATGCGTGCGCCGTATCTGGGCGTCGATCGGCGGGAACCCGCGAAAACCTTACCCTAAATAATCAAAATACGCGGAAAAAACCGAAGTGGTCCCTGACCCTGTTCTTCGCCCTGCGCCAAAGCGGTTCGCCGCCAGTCGCCGATTGCGCCAATAGAGTGCGAAAAGTGGGCGCGTTGAACAGCTTTGGTGCTTTTCCCTGACTTCAGGTCTGCCGTCTCCATGGAAAATTTGCAAAGCGCTGTGGACACTCTGGTCCATGGCTCCAATACCCTGTTCATCCTGATCGGCGCGGTCATGGTCCTGGCCATGCACGCCGGTTTTGCCTTTCTCGAAGTCGGCACTGTACGCCAGAAAAACCAGGTGAATGCGCTGTCGAAGATCCTCAGTGACTTCGCCATCTCGACCCTGGCCTATTTCTTCATCGGTTACTGGATCTCCTACGGCGTGAGCTTTCTGCACCCGGCGGCGCAGATCAGTGGCGATCATGGCTATGGGCTGGTGAAATTCTTCTTTCTGCTGACGTTCGCCGCGGCCATTCCCGCGATCATTTCCGGCGGGATCGCCGAGCGTGCACGGTTTGCCCCGCAATTGTGCGCCACGGCGCTGATCGTGGCATTCGTCTATCCCTTCTTCGAGGGCGTGGTCTGGAATGGCAATTTCGGCCTGCAGGCCTGGTTGCTGGAGCGCTTCGGGGCGAGCTTCCATGACTTCGCCGGCTCGGTGGTGGTGCACGCCATGGGCGGCTGGCTGGCGCTGGCGGCGGTCCTGCTGCTCGGGCCGCGCCAGGGGCGTTACCGCGATGGACGACTGGTGGCGTTCGCGCCATCGAGCATCCCGTTCCTGGCCCTGGGGTCATGGATCCTGATCGTCGGCTGGTTCGGCTTCAACGTGATGAGTGCGCAGACCCTGCAAGGCGTCAGCGGCCTGGTGGCGGTCAACTCGCTGATGGCGATGGTCGGCGGCACGGTGGCGGCGCTGATCATCGGTCGCAACGACCCGGGCTTCCTGCACAACGGGCCATTGGCCGGGCTGGTGGCGATCTGTGCCGGTTCCGACCTGATGCATCCGGTGGGTGCGCTGGTGACGGGGGCGGTGGCCGGCGGGTTGTTTGTCTGGTGCTTTATCGCCACCCAGAGCAAGTGGAAGATCGACGATGTCCTGGGTGTCTGGCCGCTGCACGGCCTGTGCGGCGTGTGGGGCGGGGTGGCCTGCGGGATCTTCGGCCAGCAGGCGTTGGGCGGGTTGGGCGGTGTCAGCCTGATCAGCCAGTTGATCGGCACGCTGTCGGGCGTGGCGGTCGCGCTGATCGGCGGTTTTGCCGTGTACGGCGCGATCAAGGCGGTGCATGGCCTGCGCCTGAGCCAGGAAGAAGAGTACTACGGCGCCGATCTGTCGATACACAAGATCGGCGCGGTCAGCCAGGACTGATTCAGCCCCCGAGCAGGCGTGCCTCGCACGCTTCGATGGCGGCCAGTGTCCCGGACATCAGCACGGTATCTCCGGCGTGCAGGGCGGTATCGCCGTCCACCTCGAGTTCCTTGCCGGCGCGCTGCAGGCCCTGGACTTCGACGCCCAGCTGTTCGAGTTCAAGGGTATTGATCGACTGGCCGCAGGCATGGGCGTCGACGGCCAGGTTCACCGCGTGCATCAGCACCTTGGGCTGGCCCTGGGTGCCGAGCAGGTTGGTCTGCGCGCCGTGATAGAAACCGCGCAGCAGCTTGTAGCGGGTGTGCCGGACCTCATTGACCCGGGCCTGCACCTGCGGCTCGGCAACCCCGAGCATGATCAGCGCGTGGGAGGCGAGCATCAGGCTCGACTCCAGCAGTTCCGGGACCACTTCGTTGGCACCGGCGGCCTTCAGCTCGGCGAGCTGACTGTCGTCACGGGTCCTGACCAGGATCGGCACCGTCGTATTCAGGTGGCGGGCGGCCTTGAGGACGAGCATGGCGATATCGGTCTTGTCCACGGCGATCACCAGCAGCCGCGCCCGTTCGAGGCCGACGGCGGCCAGCAGGTCGCCACGACGTGAGTCGCCGTAGTGCACGCAGCTTTCACCGGCCGCCGCCTCGCGCACCCGTACCGGGTCGTCGTCGAGGGCGACGAAGCGTTGCTGTTCCCGGCGCAGGAAACGCCCGATGGACTGGCCGACGCGCCCGTAGCCGCAGATCACCACGTGCCCGTGCAGTTCCGCGTTCAGCGCGCTGATCTCCTCGAGCCGGGCCTCCTGGTTCGGCTTGCGGTGCAGCCGGGCGGCGATACGCGGGGCGGCCCGCAGCAGCAGTGGGGTGAGGACCATGGAGCAGAAGGTCGCGGCCAGCAGCAGGCCGCTGATATCAGCCGGCATCAGCTTGTTCTGCTGCATCTGGGCCATCAGCGCAAAGCAGAATTCACCGCCCTGGGCCAGGGCCAGGCCGCTGCGCCAGGCGGTTTCCGCATCGCTGCCGCGCAACCTGACCAGCAGCGCCACTATCGCGCCCTTGATCAGCAGCAAGGCCAGGGTCAGGCCGAGAATCAGCAGGCCGTGGTCGGCGAACAGTTGCAGGTCGATCAGCATGCCGATGCTGACGAAGAACACCCCCAGCAGGATGTCGCGGAACGGCCGGATATCGGCTTCGATCTGGTGGCGGTAGTGGCTTTCCCCCAGCAGCATGCCGGCAAGGAACGCCCCCAGGGCTGGCGAAAGCCCCAGCAGGTGGGTCAGCCAGGCAGTCAGCAGGACGATCACCAGCGCCAGCAGGACAAACAGTTCCGCCGAGTGCGATGCGGCGACCTCATGGAACAGCCGTGGCAGCAGCCAGCGGCTGGCCAGCAGCAGGCCGACGAACAGCACCAGGGTTTTCCCCAGGGTGATCGGCAGCGCCCAGTACCAGGCCTGGTCGCTGCTGCCGGCGAACACCGGGACCAGGGTCAGCAGCAGGACCGCGATCACATCCTGGAACAGCAGCACGCCGATCGCGTTCTGACCGTGGCTGCTGAAGATCTCGCCGAGACTGGTCAGCTCCTTGCTGACGATTGCCGTCGAGGACAGGGCGAGGCCGGCGCCGAGCATCAGCGCCGCCACCAGCGGCATGCCGAAGAACACCAGCAGGCTGCCCAGCGCCGCACCGGTACAGGCCACCTGCAGGCTGCCGAGGCCGAATACCACGCGGCGCAGGGCGAGCATTTTCGACAGGGAGAACTCCAGCCCCAGGGAAAACAGCAGGAACACCACGCCCAGCTCGGCCAGGTCCGGCAGGTTCTCGTTGTCGTTGACCCAGCCGAAAGCGGTTGGGCCGACCAGCAGGCCGACGCACAGGTAGCCCAGCACCGGTGGCAGTTGCAGGCGCCGGAACAGCGCAATCACCACCAGTGACGAGGCGAGGATGATCAACAGATTGGCAAACACAAGCGTCTCCGGTCAGGACCGACAAAAAAACCGCCAGCATCATGCAGGCGGGCAGGGCATCGATTGATGGCGGTCATCGTTTCAAAGCAATGTCTCATATTTGGCACGGTTCGCTATGCTCAACTTCGGAATGCCAGGGGGAGGCGTCCTTTCAGCGAGTAGACGACGGAGAGGAGTATGGAGCGTCTGTATTCTCTGCAGGGCCTGAGGGGCGCGGCAGTATTGGGGGTGGTGCTGTTTCACATGGCGGCGGTGGAGCTCAAGTACTCCGGTGGCGATGCGTTGCTGCCGGCGCTGGTGGACTTCTTCCAGTTGGGCGTCGATCTGTTTTTTGTCATCAGCGGTTTCGTCATGGTGATCGTCACCCGTGGACGCTTCCAGGACAAGGTCCAGGTCCAGCGTTTCCTGTTCAACCGGGTGTCGCGGATCTACCCCAACTACTGGCTGTATTTCTTTATCACCCTGGTGGTCTATCTGTTGTCGCCGACGCTGGTCAACAGCTCCCATGGCGGCTCGAACCTGCTGATGTCGTTCCTGCTGCTGCCCAACGAGCGCGTGCTGCTGGTGATGGTGGCCTGGTCGCTGGTGTTCGAACTGTGGTTCTACCTGGTGTTCAGCCTGCTGCTGGCCTTGCGCGAGCGCTGGCTGCCCGTCCTGCTGGCGATATGGGCGCTGGCGCTGGTGCTGTTCAACCTGCTGGACTCCTGGCAGGACTATTCGCCGGCGCTGAAGATCGTGCTGCATCCCTATGCGCTGGAGTTCATCGTCGGCAGTGCGCTGGCCCTGTTCTTCTATGGCCGGCACAGCGCGCGGGTGCCGACGGCGGTGGTCTGGCTGATGTTCGCCGCGAGCCTGCTGGTGGGTTTTCCGCTGATCTACCACTACCAGTTGTTCTTCAGCGAAGGGCTGGTGCGGATGCTCGCGGTCGGCCTGGTATTCGGTGCCCTGACCCTGTCACTGGTGCTGCTGGAACGACGCCAGCTGATTCGTTTTCCACAGTCCCTGGTGTTTACCGGCGACATGTCCTACACGATCTATCTGTCGCACTTGCTGGTACTCGGGGTGATCGGCCGCGCCTGGCTGGTGATCGGCAACTGGCCGGGGAGCCTGCTGGACAACCTGCTGTTCCTGATACTGATGATGGTCGCAGTGCTGTGCTACGGCTGGGTCGGCTACTCGTTCTTTGAAAAGCCGGTACTCGACCGCGCGACGAGCTACTGCAAGCGCCGGTTCCGCGGCGAGACATCGCGCCAGCAGACCGATGCCGCGGGACGACAGGTGAAGAACGATGGCTAAAGCCCTCAACGGCAACCTGGATGCGCTGAAAGTCCTGCTGGCGGTATTCGTCGTGGTGCTGCACTGCCATTTCATGGGCGGCAACTACACGGCGCCGGGCTATGTGCTGTGCAATGGCCTGTTCCGGGTGGCGGTGCCGACCTTTTTTGTCATCAACGGCTATTACCTGTGGCAGACCCTTGCCCGCGGCCACTCCTTCGCGCTCTGGTTCAAGCGCGGCCTGCTGCTGTACCTGTTCTGGATGCTGGTCTACAGCCCGACCTACACGAGTTTCGCCGCCCTGGGCAGTGTCGGTGGGGTGCTGGCGATCCTCAAGCAGTTCGTGATCGGTTATTTCCACCTCTGGTACCTGGTGGGCATGCTCGGCGGCGGGCTGATCCTCTACCTGTTGCGCCAACGGCCAACGGGCCTGCTGATGGTGCTGGCGCTGGGGGCATTCACGGTGGGCCTGGTGCTGCAATATGCGCGGGTCTATTTCGAATTGCCCAATGCCTTTCTCCAGCACTTCAACCAGAACGACTATACCGCCCGCAACTTCCTGTTCATGGGCTTTCCGTTCATGGCCCTGGGGTTTCTGCTGGCCCGCCACGGGGTGCCGGAAAAGGTCAGGCGGGGGCAGGTCTGCGGGGCATTCGCCGTCGGCCTGGTGCTGGTGCTGGGCGAGGCCTGGCTGAATTACTCGCATCAGGCCGATGCCCGGCAGAACTTCGATTTCCTGGTGTCGTTGCCCCTGATCACACCGGCACTGTTCCTGCTGCCGTTCGTGTTTTTCCGGGCGTCCACCAGCACTCTCAACGCCAAGCTGTCCTCGGCGCTCTACTACGTGCACCCGCTGTTTCTCTACGGGGCACTGTCGATGGGGTTGGCGTACGGCAACACCCTGACCGCCGTGGTCCTGGTCCTGGCCTTCCTCGCGGCGCCGCTGCTGATCCTCGCCAGCCGGCGCGCGCGGTTCATTCTCTGAGGCCGGCTCGACTGCCCCGGGCGACGGGCCTAGAATGAACCTTCATCCTGTCCCGGACCCTTTGCCATGCTTCCTGAATGCCAATTGTTCGGCACCCTGGGTTGCCATCTCTGTGAAGTCGCCGAATCGGTGCTGATGCCGCTGGTCGAACACGGCCTGATGGTCGAACTGGTGGACATCGCCGACAGCGAAGAGCTGTTCGAGACCTACAGCCTGCGGATTCCGGTGTTGCGCCGGGCGGATAACGGCGCTGAGCTCGGTTGGCCTTTCGATGCCGAGCAGGTCGTGGCCTTTGTGCGCTGAATCCTTCCTCTGAATCCCCGCGATCAACGCTGTCCCGACCCTTCTGTTTCATCAAATTGCCTGAGCTTGCACCCGCAAAACGCCTGTGCTTACGTCGCGTCATGACGTTTTGATGCAGCACGTTCGGTGGTGCAGGGAGGAAGTGAGATGAAAGGGAGGCAAGTGTTGCTGGTCAACCAATTGGGCGGACGCAAATTTCTCGCGACATTGGTGGTAGGTGTAAGCACCGCGACCTTGACATGGTATGGAAAGATTGATGGTGCAACCTATGCCATGGTGATCCTGGGCACGGTGGGTTCGTTCATCGGCGGCAACGTCTATGGAAAGGTCCATCCCAGGGAATCATGACCGCAGTGTGCGGCCGGTAATCCGTTGGCGGATTACGAAAAATTCAGTTACTGTATATTCATACAGTTTTCGTCTCGGTGTTGGGACAGGATGTCCACCATGACATGCGCACCCAGGGACGAAACCAGGAAAGATCAAGAGGGTAAAAGCATGGTCAACGTCGAACAATTGAAAGCCAGCGTGAACCGCATGTCCGCGGATGTCGTCCGCGAAGCGGTGCTGGAGTTGCGCCTCGATGGGCTGGTGACGGAGGGCAAGACGCCGTTCAACAAGCTGCATTTCAACACCTGCTTCGCGGAAATCGAGGCGTTGTTCCAGCGGGCGGGCTATCACCGCCAGCTGGATGTGGTGGGGTACCAGGGATTGCTCTATGCGCTGTACGATCCGGGGCGCTGGGAAGCGGTGGATGTGTTGCGCTGGCTGAAGGACTACACCGAGGCGGCCGGCGCGACCCTGGTGAAGAGCCAGCTGGCGGCCGGCTGAGGTCTGGCGGCGCGATTGATTGACGGGGCGCCCGGGTCTTGCCGGATAATGCCGGCCTAGCCAACCGTTCGAGCCCCGTCATGTCCGCTTTGCCTTTCAACGCCGCCGAAAACCAGGCCAGCACCCTGTACCTGCCACCGGGTGCCTGGTCCACCGTGCTGGAGTGCCTGTGCGAGCACTTCCAGGCCATCGGTCGCGAGCAGTGGCTCGACCGCATTGCCCGGGGCCGGGTGCTCGATGCCGAGGGCCGGCCGATCACGGCACAGCTGGCCTATCGCGAAGGCCTGAAGATTCATTACTTTCGCGAAGTGCCGAACGAGACGCCGATTCCGGTCACGGAGACGATCCTCTACGCGGACGAGCACCTGGTGGTGGCCGACAAACCGCATTTCCTGCCGGTGACCCCGGCCGGCGAATATGTCGAGCAAACCTTGCTGCGCCGGCTGATCCGCCGGCTGGACAACCCCAACCTGGTGCCGCTGCACCGGATCGACCGGCATACCGCCGGGCTGGTGCTGTTTTCGGCCAATCCCGAGAGCCGTTCGGCTTACCAGTCGCTGTTTCCGACCCGCCGGATCGAGAAGCGCTACGAGGCGATTGCCCGTGCCTTGCCCGAACTGTCCTTTCCGCGGGTCCACAAGAGTCGCCTGGTGGAGGGCGAGCCATTCTTCCGCATGCGCGAAGGCGAGGGCGCCAGCAACACCGAGACAGCCATCGAAGTGGTCGAGCGGAACGACGGTCTGTGGCGTTATGCCCTGTACCCGGTGACCGGCAAGAAACACCAGTTGCGGGTGCACATGGCTGCCCTGGGCGCGGGAATCTGCAACGACCCGTTTTATCCACAGGTGCTCAAGGACGTCGAGGACGACTACGCCAATCCGCTCAAGCTGCTGGCCCAGGCCTTGCGTTTCATCGATCCGGTCAGTGGGCAGGAGCGTCATTTCGAGAGCGAAATCATCCTGCACTGGTGAATCGGCGCGGGTGAACCGGGTTCAGTCCGGCATGGCGTGGGCCGCGCCGACCACCGCGCGCAGGCCCAGCAGGTAGCTGTCGACGCCGAACCCGCAGATCTGCCCCACGCTCACTTCGGCCAGCACCGAGGGATGGTGCAGGGTCTCGCGGCCGTGGATATTCGCCATGTGCAGTTCCACCACCGGGACCTTCAGGCGCGCCAGGGCATCGCGGATATCGTAGCTGCTGTGGGCCCAGGCCCCGGCATTGATCAGCACGGCGTCGACATGCTCGCTGGCGCCTCGTTCGATGCGGGCGCACATCGCCCCTTCGTTGTTGGTCTGGTAGCTGGCGACGTCGACCTGCAGTTCCCTGGCCAGGTTCAGCAAACGGGCGTCGATCTGCTCCAGCGTGATCCCGCCATAGCGGATCGGTTCGCGCTTGCCGAACAGATTGTGGTTGATGCCGTGGAGCATGAGGACTTTCATGGTTCGCCTCTCGTAGGGGCCCCTTTGCGCAAGGACACAAGGCCTGGACAGGGTTCTCCATAGAATAGGCGTCGGCGCCGGGTTGCGCCTGCCGACGGCCTTCTGGTCGTCGGAAACGACAAAGCCCGCACAGGGCGGGCTTTGCAGGGGGCTTGCGAAGGGCTTACAGCTCCTTGACGGTGCGCACCTGATCCTTGTTGATGCGGGTGTTCTTGCCGTCCAGCTGCTTGAACTCGTAGAAGCCCGATTCGGAATCATATTTAGGAGTGTCCACGGCCTGGATCTCACGCCCGTCGTTCAGGGTGATCACGGTCGGCGATGAACAGCCGGCGAGGGTCGCCAGGCCCATGGTCAGCATGAGTGCGGCGAGGGTCCGTTGAGTCATGGTGTTTCTCCAGAAAGAATTCGGATTGATTACTACTGAGACGACAGCATTTTCAGCAAGTTCCTCACCCGTGTCCATCCGGCAGGCTGTCGCAATGCTGAAGCAGACGCGGAGTGTTGAGATTGGCCAGCCGCGGATCGTCCGGCGGGCACTGCAGGGCCTGGGCCTGCAAGGGCAGCATGACCTTGCGCGGGCTGCGCTCGCCGGTTGCCCAGGCACTGGCGAACGCTGCGACCAGGGCCACGGGAATCACGCACAGCAGCGGCTCCCAGTGTTCGCCCTGGCGCACCATCAGCGGCCGGTCCGGGTGCTGGCCGGCCGCGTCGAGCATGCCCTGGAGCAGGTCGCGATCGACCTGCGGCACATCACAGGGCAAGACCAGCAGGTGCGAGTGGCGAGCCACCGCCAACCCGGCACGAATCCCGGCCAGGGGCCCGGGGAAATCGTCGCTGTCGTCGGATACCAGGCGGTCGGCGTAGGCCGCGTAGCGTTGCCGATTGCGGTTGCAGGAAATGATCAGGTCATCGGTCAGCGGCCGTGTCGTCGCGTGCAGATGGGCGATCAGCGGCTGGCCGCGCCATTCCAGCAGGCCCTTGTCCTGGCCGCCCATGCGTTGGCCACGGCCGCCGGCCAGGAGCAGAATGGAGACATTGATCAGCGACATTGTAAGCCTCGACGGGGACGGTGGCGGAGCCGGCCAGAGCCGGTATGACGGCCTCTATGAACCGCGGCGCTGTGATATAACACCGGCCTGTTTCTCCTACAACAACTGGACCAAGCCTATGAAAGCCAAGGCTGATACACCCTTCGTACCGCTGAATATCGCGGTCTTGACTGTCAGTGACACCCGCACCTTCGAAACCGATACTTCCGGGCAGGTCTTCGTCGATCGCCTGACCGCCGCCGGTCATCGCCTCGCCGAGCGGGTACTGCTCAAGGATGATCTGTACCGGATCCGCGCGCAAGTCGCCACCTGGATCGCCGAGGACGTGGTCCAGGTCGTGCTGATCACCGGTGGTACCGGCTTCACCGGTCGTGACAGCACCCCGGAAGCCGTCGCGTGCCTGCTGGACAAGCAGGTCGACGGCTTCGGCGAACTGTTCCGGCAGATTTCCGTGGCCGATATCGGCACGTCCACCGTGCAGTCCCGGGCCCTGGCCGGGCTCGCCAACGGGACCCTGGTCTGCTGCCTGCCGGGCTCGACCAACGCGGTTCGGACCGGCTGGGACGGGATCCTCGCCGAGCAACTGGACTCGCGCCATCGGCCGTGCAATTTCGTTCCTCACCTGAAACAGGCGGCACCTTGTGAATCCCGCGGGTAAGCCGGGCAAGACCGGTGCCTTGATTCCGGTCGAGGTCGCCCTGGCCCGACTGCTGGAACTGGCCGAGGCGGCCCCGATCCGCGAGGCCGAATACCTGCCGCTGGCAGAGACCGAGGGCCGGGTGCTGGCCGAAGACCTGGTTTCCAGCCTCGACCTGCCGCCGTGGCCCAACAGCGCCATGGACGGTTACGCCTTGCGCCTGGCCGACTGGCAGGGCGAGCCGTTGCCGGTCAGCCAGCGGATTTTCGCCGGACAGGCGCCGGCGCCGCTGTTGCCCGGGACCTGTGCGCGGATCTTTACCGGGGCCCCGGTCCCGGCCGGCGCCGACTGCGTGGAAATGCAGGAAAACGCCGAGGTCCAGGCCGATCAGCGGATACGCTTTACCGAGCCGCTGGTGCTGCAACAGAACATTCGTCCCCAGGGCCAGGAAACCACGGTCGGCGAACAGGTACTGGCGGCGGGCACCCGCCTGGGGCCGATCGAGCAGGGCCTGGCCGCGTCCCTGGGGTGTGCCGGGCTGGCGGTGATTCGCCGGGTCCGCGTAGCGGTGCTATCGACCGGCGATGAGCTGATCGAGCCGGGCCGGGCACTGGGGCCGGGGCAGATCTACAACAGCAACCGTGTCCTGCTGTGCAGCTGGCTCAAGCGCCTGGGCTGCGAAGTGGTGGACGCCGGCATCCTCCCGGATGACCTGCCGACCACCCGCCAGCGCCTGGCGGAGCTGGGGGATGTGGACCTGATCCTGTCCACCGGCGGAGTATCGGTCGGTGAGGCGGACTTCCTCGGCATCGCCCTGCGCGAAGAAGGCGAGCTGGACCTCTGGAAGCTGGCGATCAAGCCCGGAAAGCCGCTGACCTTCGGGCATTTTCGTGGCGTGCCGGTGATCGGCCTGCCGGGTAATCCGGCGTCGACACTGGTGACCTTTGCACTGCTGGCCCGGCCTTACCTGCTGCGTCGCCTGGGCGTGCAGCAGGTCCAGCCGCTGCAGTTCAGGGTTCCGGCCGGCTTTGTCTGGCCGAAACCGGGTAATCGCCGGGAATACCTGCGCGGGCGCCTGGAAAACGGCCGGGCGATCATCTACCGCAACCAGAGCTCCGGCGTGCTGCGCAGTGCGGCCTGGGCCGAGGGTCTGGTGGAGGTGCTGGAAGACAGCACGCTGGTGGAAGGGGATTGGGTCAACTTCATTCCCCTGAGTGAAGTGTTGGGTTAGGTGCACTGGCAAACCCCTTAGACGCTGAGCTTTTGTGGGAGCGGGCTTGCCCGCGAAGAACGATCATTTCGCGGGCAAGCCCTCAGATATAGGTTGAAAACCAAGCAAGCGCTAGGTAAGTTTCCTGAGTCTTCTCAGGGAGCTTGCCGATGTCTGCCTTTCAGGAATACTTCGATCCCAGCCACCAACTGGTGCGTGACAGCGTCAGGCGTTTTGTCGAACGTGAGATCCTTCCGGACATCGAGCAGTGGGAAGAGGCCGAAGGCTTTCCCCGCGAGCTCTACCTCAAGGCCGGCGTGGCGGGCATCCTCGGTATCGGTTATCCCGAAGCGCTGGGCGGCAGTCACGAAGGTGACCTGTTCGCCAAGGTGGCGGCCAGCGAAGAACTGATGCGCTGCGGTTCCGGCGGACTGGTGGCAGGGCTCGGTTCCCTGGATATCGGCCTGCCGCCCATCGTCAAATGGGCGCGTCCCGAGGTTCGCGAGCGGGTGGTGCCGGCCGTGCTCGCCGGGGAAAAGATCAGCGCCCTGGCGGTGACCGAACCGGGCGGCGGCTCGGACGTCGCCAACCTGCAGACCCGCGCCGTGCGCGACGGCGACTGCTACCGGGTCAGCGGCAGCAAGACCTTCATTACCAGTGGCATCCGCGCCGACTACTACACCGTGGCGGTGCGCACCGGCGCGCCGGGCTTTGGCGGGATCAGCCTGCTGCTGATCGAGAAGGGCACGCCGGGTTTCACGGTGGGCCGACAGCTGAAGAAAATGGGCTGGTGGGCATCGGATACCGCCGAGCTGTTCTTCGACGATTGCCGGGTCCCGGCAGGCAACCTGATCGGGGCCGAGAACATGGGCTTTGCCTGCATCATGGGCAATTTCCAGAGTGAGCGCCTGGCCCTGGCGATCATGGCCAACATGACCGCCCAACTGGCCCTGGAAGAAAGCCTGAAATGGGCCCGGCAGCGCGAGGCCTTCGGCAAACCCATCGGCAAATTCCAGGTGATCAGGCATCGCCTGGCGGAGATGGCCACCGCGCTGGAGGTTTCCCGGGAGTTCACCTACCGCCAGGCGGCGAGGATGGCCGCGGGCCAGAGCGTGATCAAGGAGGTGTCGATGGCGAAGAATTTCGCCACCGACACCGCCGACCGCATCACCCACGATGCGGTGCAGATCCTTGGCGGCCTCGGTTATATGCGCGAGAGCCTGGTGGAGCGCTTGTACCGCGACAACCGCATCCTTTCCATCGGTGGCGGCACCCGCGAAGTGATGAACGAAATCATCGGCAAGCAGATGGGCCTCTGAGCCGTGGTGAAGGATTACTTCTCCGACAGGGAGAACCGGGTCAGGCAGTAGGTCGGGATGCCCATGTCGTTCAGGCGCTGGGAGCCGCCGAGTTCCGGCAGGTCGATGATGGCGCCGGCCTCGAAGACCTTGGCGCCCATGCGCCGCACCAGGTTGGCGGCGGCGATCAGCGTGCCGCCGGTGGCGATCAGGTCATCGAAGATCAGCACCGAGTCGCCTTCGCACAGGCTATCGGCATGGACTTCGAGGAAGGCTTCGCCGTATTCGGTCTGATAGCTCTCGGACAGCACGTCGGCCGGCAACTTGCCCTGCTTGCGGAACAGGATCAGCGGCTTGTTCAACTGGTAGGCGATGATCGAGCCGATCAGGAAACCGCGGGCATCCATGGCGCCGATATGGCTGAAGTCGGTTTCGACATAGCGGTGGATAAAGGTATCGGCCACCAGCCGGATCGCCCGTGGCGACTGAAACAGCGGCGTGATGTCGCGGAAGATCACTCCCGGTTTCGGAAAGTCGATAACCGGGCGGATCAGGGATTTGATATCGAAGCTGTCGAAGGCCATCGTCGCGGTGTCCTGGGGGGCTGTAAGCACCGCAGTATACCCGCGACGGGTGTCTGGATCAGCCTTCCAGCGAGCCCCCGGCGAGCGCGCAGAGCTGGATCGGGTCGAGGATGTGCACTTCCTTGCCTTCGGCGACGATCAGTTCGCTGGCCTGGAAGCGGGTGAATACCCGGGAAACGGTTTCCACCGCCAGCCCCAGGTAGTTGCCGATCTCGTTGCGCGACATGCTCAGGCGGAACTGGTTGGCGGAGAAGCCACGGGCACGGAAACGCGCCGAGAGGTTGACCAGGAAGGTGGCGATGCGCTCGTCGGCGGTCTTTTTCGACAGCAACAGCATCATCTGCTGGTCGTCACGGATTTCCCGGCTCATCACCCGCATCAACTGCCGGCGCAATTGCGGCAGTTGCAGGGCCAGTTCGTCCAGGCGCTCGAAGGGAATCTCGCAGACCGAGGTGGTCTCCAGCGCCTGGGCCGACACCGGGTAGGTCTCGGTGTCCATGCCGGACAGCCCGACCAGTTCGCTCGGCAAGTGGAAGCCGGTGATCTGTTCTTCGCCGGCGTCGCTCAGGCTGAAGGTCTTCAAGGCCCCGGAACGTACCGCATAGACGGAGCCGAAGGTGTCGCCCTGGCGAAACAGGAATTCGCCTTTTTTCAGCGGACGCCCGCGTTTGACGATTTCGTCCAGCGCATCCATGTCTTCCAGATTCAGTGAAAGTGGCAGGCAGAGAGGAGCCAGGCTGCAATCCTTGCAATGGGCCTGGCTGTGGGCGCGCAATTTCACGGGCTCAGACATTTCTTAAATCCTTGTGGGAAAACACACATAAGACGTAAGGGTAACCCAGTGAGGGTTGCCGAGGCCAGCCTGCGCCAAAATGGCGCACCTTTCTAAAGTTGTTCGTACCAATGTCGATACAAAGCTTGACCCTCTATCGCATGGAGCACCCCACATGACCGCCATCGGCAATTCCGTCCCGCTGTTCGCCATCACCGAAGTCCCCCGTAACGCCGACACCATGGACGCCGCGTCCGCCGCCGCGATCAAGGCCGGCCGCGAGCAGATCCTGCGCAATACCGGCAGGGCCGATGAAATCGACCAGGAGCAGCCGACGGCACCCGAAGGGGTCAAGGTCAGCCTGTCCGAGGCAGGCAAGCAGCAGGCGGTCAAGGGCTCCGGCTCGGGCGAATACGCCGATATCGAAGACAGTGACCTGCCGTCCAGGACCCAGTCCGCGTTGAAGAACATTCGCGACCTGCAACGGAAACTGGCGCAGTTGCGTGCCGAGCTGGAGAAAATTCGCAACGACAAGGAGCTTGACCCGAAAATCGCCGAGATCAAGATCTTCAACCTGACCTCGGCCATGAGTGGCCTCAATGCCGCGCTGACCAAGGCCAATACCGTCCTGGGCAAGGCCATGGAGGCGGATGGCCTGAACAGCGACCAGATGACCCAGGCGCAACAACTGGCGAGTCCGCCGAAAGCCAGCTGAGGCCTAGATCACCCGGGAAAAGCGTTGGCGATTCTGCTGTCCCAGGTAGGCATCGAACACCATGCATACCGACCGGACCAGCAGGCGCCCCGCCGGCAGGACAGTGAGTCGCTCGTTGTCCAGCTCGATCAGGCCATCCTCGGCCATGGCCGTCAGTTGCGGCCAGAGCGCTGCGAAGTAACCCCTGAAATCGAGGGTGAACTGCTGTTCGATACGGGCGAACTCCAGGCTGAAATTGCAGATGATCTGCTGGATCACTTCCCGGCGCAGGCGGTCATCGGCGTTGCACAACAGGCCACGGCTGGTGGCCAGCTGGGCGCTGGCGAGGGTGTTCTGGTACTGGTTCAGGTCGCTGCTGTTCTGGCAGTACAGATCGCCGATCTGGCTGATGGCCGAGACACCCAGGCCGATCAGGTCGCAATGACCATGGGTGGTGTAGCCCTGGAAATTGCGCTGCAGGGTTGATTCTTCCTGGGCGATCGCCAACTCGTCATCGGGCAGGGCGAAATGGTCCATGCCGATATAACGATAACCGGCGGCGGTCAGTTGCTCGATGGTGCGATGGAGCATTTCCAGCTTGTCGGCCGGGGCCGGCAGCTCATGGCCGTTGATCCGCCGCTGGGGCAGGAAACGCTCGGGCAGGTGGGCGTAGTTGAAGACCGAGAGGCGATCCGGTTGCAGGTTGATCACTTCGTCGACCGTGCGCGCAAAGTGTTCCGGTGTCTGCTTGGGCAGGCCGTAGATCAGGTCGATGTTGATCGAGCGGAACTGCAGGGTCCGCGCCGCCTCGATCACCGCGCGGGTTTCCTCCAGGCTTTGCAGGCGATTGACCGCCCGCTGCACATTCGGGTCGAGGTCCTGCAGGCCGATACTGACCCGGTTGAAGCCCAGTTCGCGGAGCAGGCCCATGGTCGACCAGTCGGCCTCCCGCGGGTCGATCTCGATGCCGTAGTCGCCGGAGTCGTCGTCCAGCAGGTTGAAGTGCCGGCGCAGGCTGCCCATCAATTGGCGCAGTTCGTCATGGCTGAGGAAGGTCGGCGTCCCGCCGCCGAAGTGCAACTGCTCGACTTTCTGGTTCGGGTCCAGGTGGCAGGCCACCAGCTGGATTTCCTGCTCCAGGCGTTGCAGGTAGGGCTGGGCCCGGCCACGGTCCTTGGTGATGACCTTGTTGCAGGCGCAGTAGTAGCAGATGTTCGCGCAGAACGGCACATGCACATACAGCGACAGCGGTCGCAGGGCCTTGCGGCTGTCGCGCAGGGCATGCAGCAGGTCGAAGGTGCCGACCTGGCTGTTGAACTGCACGGCGGTGGGGTAGGAGGTGTAGCGCGGTCCCGCGAGGTCGTAGCGGTGGATCAGATCAGAGTCCCAACGAATGGCGTCGAGCATGCGGGCGTTCCCCCGGATTGGCTGCAATGCCCGGAGTCTAGGGGATGGACCTGGAACGCATCTTGACCTGTATCAAGCGCCTCAATGGCCCATCAGCCAATGCTGGTGCGGGCCGGGCAGGGTCCACAGGCCGAACAGCATGACCAGCAGCCCACCGCCCAGGCGCACGCTGCGCTTGCGCAGCACGGCCGTGACCCGCTCCGCCGCCAGCCCGGTGGCCAGCAGCACCGGCCAGGTGCCGAGGCCGAAGGCCAGCATCAACAGCGCGCTGTCGACGGCATTGCCCTGGCTCGCCGCCCACAGCAGTGTGCTGTAGACCAGGCCGCAGGGCAGCCAGCCCCACAGCGCGCCGAGCAGCAAGGCGCGGGGCAGGCTCGACACCGGCAGCAGGCGGCTGGCGACGGGCTGGATATGCCGCCACAGGCCGCGTCCGAGGCTTTCCACGCGGGTCAGGCCGCTCCACCAGCCGGCCAGGTACAGGCCCATGGCGATCAGCAGCAGGCCGGCCAGCACCCGCAGCAGCATCACCGCCGGGCTGCTGGCCACGGCCCAGCCAGCGAGGCCGATCAACAGGCCGGCGGTGGCGTAGCTGAGAATCCGCCCGAGGTTGTAGGCCAGCAGCAGGTGCAGGCGGCGGGCCCGTTGTTCCTTGGGGATCGCCAGGGTCAGGGCGCCCATCAGGCCGCCGCACATGCCCAGGCAATGGCCGCCGCCGAGCAGGCCGAGGATCACCGCCGAGGCCAGCAGGGGTGCCAGTTCAAGCATGGGGCGGGGCCTGCTGGTCGTGGTCGCGCGGCGTCCCGTCGGCCTCGTCGATGGCGGCCTTGTGGTTCGGGTCCTGGTCGTCGAACAGGATGCTGTGGGCCGGACCGTCGAGATCGTCGTACTGGCCGCTGTCCACCGCCCAGAAGAAGATGTAGACGGCGATGGCGACGATCAGCAGTGCCGCCGGGATCATCACATAGAGAGCTGGCATCTTTGCTCCAGGCCCGCGCGGCTCAGGCCGGCAGCGGGCGGATATCGGGTTGGGCGTGGCCGGCCGGTGCGCTCGGCAGGCGGGTCAGGCGCAAGGCGTTTAGTACCACGGTCAACGAACTGATGGACATACCGACCGCCGCCCACACCGGCGTGATCCAGCCGAGGGCGGCGAACGGCAACATGAGGCCATTGTACAGCGCCGCCCAGACCAGGTTCTCGATGATTACCCGACGGGTGCGGCGGGCCAGGTCGAAGGCCTGCACCAGGGCGTCCAGGCGATTGGACAGCAGTACCGCGTCGGCGCTGGTTTTCGCCAGGTCCGTGGCCGAGCCCATGGCGACGCTGATATCGGCGGCGGCTAGTACTGGCACGTCGTTGACGCCGTCGCCGAGCATCATCACCTTGCGTCCCTGTTGCTGCAGTTGCTTCAGGACCTGCAACTTGTCATCCGGATGCAGCCCGCCACGGGCCTCGTCGATGCCCAGTTCGGCGGCGACGCTGGCGACCATCGGCGAGCTGTCGCCGGACAGCAGCAGGGTCCGCCAGCCCCGCGCGCGACAGGCGGCGAGCAAGGCCGGGGCATCGCCGCGCAGGCGGTCATCGAGGACGAACCAGGCCAGCGCGCCGTGGCTGTCGCCCAGCAGCAGCCATTGTCCGGCGGTGTCCGGTGGTGCGGGGATCGCGCAGCCGCTGAGTTCACAGACGAACGCCGCCTGGCCGATACGCAGTTGCTGTTCGCCGACCCGCCCCTGCAGGCCGCGCCCGGGAGTGGCCTGGACCTCTTCGGCGGCTTGCGGGGCACGACCGAAAGCCTTGGCGATCGGGTGTTCGGAGCGGTTTTCCAGGGCGGCGGCCAGGGCCAGGCAGCGCTCGCTGTCCAGTTCCCCCAGGGGGCGGATGGCGCGCAAGGCCAGGCGGCCTTCGGTAAGGGTGCCGGTCTTGTCGAAGATCACCGTGTCGATCTGGTTCAGGCCTTCGAGGACATGGCCACGGGTCAGCAGCAGGCCGAGCTTGTGCAGGGTGCCGGTGGCGGCGGTCAGCGCCGTCGGAGTGGCCAGCGACAGCGCGCATGGGCAGGTCGCCACCAGCATCGCCAGGACGATCCAGAACGCCCGGTCCGGGTCGAGCTGCCACCAGAGCAGGCCGATGGCCGCCGCGGCGATCAGCGACAGCAGGAGGAACCATTGCGAGGCGCGGTCGGCGATTTCCGCCAGGCGCGGTTTTTCGCTCTGGGCGCGTTCCAGCAGACGGACGATGGCGGACAACCGGGTGTCCTGGCCGAGGGCCAGGACTTCGACCGTCAGTGCGCCTTCGACGTTCAGCGTACCGGCGGTGACCGCGTCTCCCGACGTGCGCGGTTGCGGCAGGTATTCCCCGGTCAGCAGCGATTCGTCGATGCTCGACTGGCCTTCGACAATCCGGCCGTCCGCCGGCAGGACGGCGCCGGGATGCACCAGGACACGATCGCCCAGGCGCAGTTCGCCGAGCAGGATCCGTTCGCTCTGGCCGTCCGCCAGCAGGCGCAGGCAGGAGGCCGGCAGCAGGTTGACCAGTTGCGCGGTGGCCGCCGCCGTGCGCTCGCGGGCGCGACGCTCCAGGTAACGACCGGCGAGCAGGAACAGCGCGAACATGCCCACGGCATCGAAGTACAGCTCGCCGACCCCGGTGATCGAGGTCCAGATCCCGGCGCAATAGGCACTGCCGATCGCCAGCGAGACCGAGACGTCCATGGTCAGGTGCCGGGTCCGCAGGTCGCGCAGGGCGCCGCGAAAGAACGGCGCGCAGCTGTAGAACACGATCGGTGTGGTGAGGAACAGGGCGACCCAGCGCAGGATGGTGTGCAACTCGGGGCTCAGGTCGATATTGAATTCCGGCCAGGTGGCCATGGTCGCCATCATCGCCTGGAACCACAACAGGCCGGCCAGGCCCAGCTGGCGCAGGGACTTGCGGTTTTCGCTGGCCAGTTGTTCGCTGGCACGGTCGGGCTGGTAGGGGTGGGCGGCGTAGCCGATCTGGCGCAACTCGGCGAGCAGGGTGCTCAGGGCCAGCTGGCTGTCGATCCAGCGCACCTGCAGGCGATGGTTGGACAGGTTCAGCCGTGCCTCGGCCACGGCCGGCAGGTTGCGCAGGTGTTTTTCGATCAGCCAGCCACAGGCCGCGCAACTGATGCCTTCCATCAACAGGGTGGCTTCGACGAGTTCGCCATCGTGATGGACGAAGGGTTGCTGCACATCGGCGCGGTCGTACAACGCCAGTTCGTCCGGCAGTTGCACGGGCAGCACGTCCGGGTTGGCGGAGGCTTCGCTGCGGTGGCTGTAGTAATGCTCCAGGCCACCGGCGACGATGGCTTCGGCCACGGCCTGGCAGCCGGGGCAGCAGAATTCGCGGGTTTCGCCGAGTACGGCCGCGGTGAAGCGGCTGCCGGCGGGGACGGGCAGGGCGCAGTGGTAGCAGGGGGTAGGGATTGTCATAGGCGCCATGGGTCACTGTAGGAGCCGGCTTGCTGGCGATGGCGATTTCACAGTCGACCTCTTTATCGCCAGGTAGACCGCTATCGCCAGCAAGCCGGCTCCTACGGAAGCGGAATCGTGGTTACTTGTCCAGGTCTTCGGCGCCTTGCAGCGGCTCATCGCCCAGCAGCAGGTCCTTGTCGTGGCTGACCTGCTCTTCCTCGAACATACGCCAGGTCTTGTCGCCCTGCATCCCCAGCAACTCGACGAAGCGCCGGCCTTCGATCTTGTCGCTCAACTGGCCGATATAGCGGCCCTGTTCCGTCTCGCTGCGGTTCAGGGTGATCCGCCGATCCTTCTCCGGCTGGGTCGGCGAGATCAGGTTCAGCTCCAGGGTCGCAGGCTGGCTCGCGCCGCTCAGGCGCAGATCGACTTCGCCGGTGACTTCATCGAGGTGCACGTTGGCGCGCATCTTCAGGGTCTGGGCCAGCAACTCGCGGTCCAGCGAGCGATTGATGCCCTTGCCGGCCTCGTAGTAGTTGTCGTTGACCAGGTTGTCCGGGTTCTTCACCGCGATGGTCACCATCGACAGGGTCAGGGTCACCGAGCAGGCCAGGATGCCGATGATGATCCAGGGCCAGAGGTGCTTGTACCAGGGGCTGGTGGCGGTTGCGACGGACATTGTGGGTTCCCTTAGCGAATTTGCGGGCCGATGAATCGGCTCTTGGCTTCAATGTGGACGCTGTCGTCATCGGCGTCGCGGAGGATGAACTTCACCTCGTTGGTGCTCGACGGCAGTTGTTCGGGGGCGCTGGACAGTTCGAACGGCATGCTGAAGATCTCCCCGGCCGGCACCTTGATCTCGCGCCGGCCCTGCAGTTTCAGGTCGGGCAGGCCGCTGGCGTCGAGGACGTAGGTGTGGTCGCGCTGGTCCTTGTTCATGATCTTCAGGCTGTAGACGTTTTCGATCCGGCCCTCGGCATTCTCGCGATAGAGCACGCGGTCCTTGCTGACGTCGAAGCCCACCAGCGAGCGCATGAAGAAGGCCGTCACCAGCAGGCTGATCATCGCCAGCAGCACCACTGCGTAACCGATCAGGCGCGGGCGCAGCTTGTGGGTTTTCTGCCCGGAGAGGTTGTGTTCGGTGGTGTAGCTGATCAGGCCGCGCGGGTATTCCATCTTGTCCATGATGCTGTCGCAGGCGTCGATGCAGGCCGCGCAGCCGATGCATTCGATCTGCAGGCCATCGCGGATGTCGATGCCGGTGGGGCAGACCTGCACGCACATCGTGCAGTCGATGCAGTCGCCCAGGCCCTGGGCCTTGTAGTCGGTGCCTTTCTTGCGGGGGCCACGAGCTTCGCCACGACGCGGGTCGTAGGAGACGATCAGCGTGTCCTTGTCGAACATCACGCTCTGGAAACGCGCGTACGGGCACATGTAGATGCACACCTGCTCGCGCAGCCAGCCGGCGTTGCCATAGGTGGCGAGGGTGAAGAAACCGACCCAGAAGTACGACCAGCCATCGGCCTGGCCGGTGAAGAAGTCGACGACCAGTTCGCGGATCGGCGAGAAGTAGCCGACAAAGGTCATGCCGGTGACGAAGCCGATCAGCAGCCAGAGGCTGTGCTTGCCGAACTTGCGCAGGAACTTGTTGGCGCTCATGGGCGCCTTGTCCAGCTTGATGCGCTGGTTGCGGTCGCCTTCGGTGACCTTTTCGCACCACATGAAGATCCAGGTCCAGACGCTTTGCGGGCAGGTGTAGCCGCACCACACGCGTCCGGCGTAGACGGTGATGAAGAACAGGCCGAAGGCGGCGATGATCAGCATGCCCGAGAGCAGGATGAAGTCCTGGGGCCAGAAGGTCGCGCCGAAGATGAAGAACTTGCGCTCGGGCAGGTTCCACCAGACCGCCTGGTGGCCGCCCCAGTCCAGCCACACGGTGCCGAAATACAGCAGGAACAGTGCCGCGCCGCCGGTCATCCGCAGGTTGCGGAACAGGCCGGTGAAGGCCCGGGTGTAGATTTTTTCGCGTGAGGCGTAGAGATCGACGGTGTCGTTCGAGTGCTTGGCAGGCGGAGTAACGTCGTGTACCGGAATCTGGTTGCTCATCATTGCATCCCACGGCTGGGGGAAAATGCCTCGGTCAGTACATGCCGACCGCGATCAGAAAGGGTAGTGCAGTGGCGCAATGATACGCCTGTCACCCCGGCTCAAGGGTGCGACCTTTGGTCGCGTTGGGGGAATGGCCTGGATGGTGTAGCAAATGTAACAAAGCATGATGCAGGTCAATTGACTATAGATGAAACCGCGTGGCGCGACGGGCCGATTGCTGCCGTGGCAGAGCGCCCGCGGATGAAAAAGGCCCCGCCAGTCTGCACGGGCGGGGCCTCGGGTGTCGCGGCAAGCCGGGAATTTATTCCGCGGGCTTGTTGTCGCCGTGGGACAGGCTGTAGACGTAGGCGGCCAGCAAGTGGACCTTGTCGTTGCCCTGGGTCTGTTCCTGGGCAGGCATCTGGCCCTGGCGGCCGTAACGGATGGTCTGCTGCAGTTGCGCGAAGCTCGAACCGTAGATGAACGCAGCCGGGTGCGTCAGGTTCGGGGCGCCCATGGCCGGGGTGCCCTTGCCTTCCGGACCGTGGCAGGCCACGCAGTTGGCGGCGAAGAGCTTCTGCCCGTTGGCCGGGTCGGCCTTGGCGCCTTCCGGCAGCTTGCGGCCGTCGAGATTGGTCAGCACGAACGCGGCGACATCGGCCACGCCCTGCTCGCCGATCACATCGGCCCAGGCCGGCATCACCGCGTGGCGACCGCCCATGATGGTGGTCTTGATGGTTTGCGGGTCACCGCCCCAGCGCCAGTCTTCGTCGGTCAGGTTCGGGAAGCCATAGGCACCCTTGGCGTCGGAGCCATGGCAGACCGAGCAGTTGGACGCGAACAGCCGGCCACCCATTTTCAGGGCTTGCGGGTCCTTGGCCACTTCCTCGATCGGCATGGCCGCGTACTTGGCGAAGATCGGTCCGAACTTGGCGTCCGAGCGGGCCATTTCCTTCTCCCACTCATGCACGCCGGTCCAGCCGGTCTGGCCGTTGGCGAAGGGCGTCTGCTTCTCGTTGTCCAGGTAGCCATAACCTGGCAGCAGGCCTTTCCAGTTGCCCAGGCCCGGGTACAGCGCCAGGTAGCCGAGGGCGAAGATGATGGTGCCGACGAACAGCATGAACCACCATTTCGGCAACGGGTTGTCGTATTCCTCGATCCCGTCGAAGGAGTGGCCGACCGTCTCGTCGGTCTGCTCGGCGCGCTGGCCCTTGCGGGTCGACAGCAGCAGCCAGGTCAGGGCGAAGATGGTACCCAGGCTGAGGACTGTGACGTACAGACTCCAGAACGTAGTCATTCTTTGTTACTCCTAGAAGCTTGCTCGACGTGCTTGATGGCTTCGGGATCATCCGCGAAAGGCAGCAAGGTCGCGTCTTCAAACTCCGACTTGCGCTTGGGGCTGAATACCCACAACGCCAGGCCGATAAAGGCCACCATCACCACGACGGTGCCCAGGCCACGAATCATCCCGATATCCATCCAGATCACCGTTTGCTTTTGATGATGGTGCCCAGGCCCTGCAAGTAGGCCACCAGCGCGTCCATTTCGGTCTTGCCCTTCACGGCGTCCCTGGCACCGGCGATGTCTTCGTCGGTGTAAGGCACGCCGAGGGAGCGCAGGACTTCCATTTTCTTCGCGGTGTCCTTGCCGTCGAGCTTGTTTTCCACGAGGAACGGGTACGCCGGCATTTTCGACTCGGGTACCACGTTGCGCGGGTTGTACAGGTGCGCGCGGTGCCAGTCATCGGAGTAACGACCGCCGACACGGGCCAGGTCCGGACCGGTGCGCTTGGAACCCCACAGGAACGGGTGGTCCCAGACGCTTTCACCGGCAACCGAATAGTGCCCGTAGCGTTCGGTTTCAGCGCGGAACGGCCGGATCATCTGCGAGTGGCAGCCGACACAACCGTTGGCGATGTAGATGTCACGGCCTTCCAGTTCCAGTGCCGAGCGCGGCTTCATGCCTTCGACCGGCTTGTTGGTGACGTCCTGGAAGAACAGCGGAACGATCTGGGTCAGGCCGCCGATACTGACGGCGATGACCATGAAGAAGGCCAGCAGGCCGATATTCTTCTCGACTACTTCGTGCTTCATCAGTGAGCTCCAACGACAGCGATCTGAGCGGCGGCTTCAGCTTCAGCCGGGTTCGAGGCACGAACGGTGCGGTACACGTTGTAGGCCATGAACAGCATGCCACTGGCGAAGAACGCACCGCCCAGGGCGCGAACGATGTAGCCGGGGTGGCTGGCCTGCAGCGCTTCGACGAACGAGTAGGTCAGGGTGCCGTCGTCGTTGATTGCCCGCCACATCAGGCCCTGGGTGATGCCGTTGACCCACATCGAGGCGATGTAGAGCACGGTACCGATGGTCGCGAGCCAGAAGTGGGTATTGATCAGGCCGACGCTGTGCATCTGCGCACGCCCGAACAGCTTGGGAATCATGTGGTAGATCGCGCCGATGGAAATCATCGCCACCCAGCCCAGGGCACCGGCGTGAACGTGGCCGATGGTCCAGTCGGTGTAGTGGGACAGCGAGTTGACGGTCTTGATCGCCATCATCGGCCCTTCAAAGGTCGACATGCCGTAGAACGCCAGGGATACCACCAGGAAGCGCAGGATCGGGTCGGTGCGCAGCTTATGCCAGGCGCCCGAGAGGGTCATCATGCCGTTGATCATGCCGCCCCAGCTCGGTGCCAGCAGGATGATCGACATGGCCATGCCCAGCGACTGCGCCCAGTCCGGCAGGGCGGTGTAGTGCAGGTGGTGCGGGCCGGCCCAGATGTACAGGGTGATCAGTGCCCAGAAGTGCACGATGGACAGGCGATAGGAATAGATCGGGCGCTCGGCCTGTTTCGGCACGAAGTAGTACATCATCCCGAGGAAGCCGGTGGTCAGGAAGAAACCCACCGCGTTGTGCCCGTACCACCACTGGATCATCGCATCCGTCGCCCCGGCGTAGGCCGAGTAGGACTTGAAGAAGCTCACCGGCAGGGAGGCGTGGTTGACGATGTGCAGCATGGCGGTGACGACGATGAACGCACCGTAGAACCAGTTGCCGACGTAGATGTGCTTGGTCTTGCGCTTGACGATGGTGCCGAAGAACACCAGTGCGTAGACCACCCAGACGATCGCCAGGAGGATAGCCAGCGGCCACTCCAGCTCGGCGTATTCCTTGGTGGTGGTGTAACCCAGCGGCAGGGTCACCAGGGCGCCGATGATCACCGCCTGCCAACCCCAGAAGTGGAAGGCCGCAAGGCTGTCGGAGATCAGTCGCACCTGACAGGTACGCTGCACCACGTAGTAGGAGGTGGCAAACAATGCACAACCACCGAAGGCGAAGATCACCAGGTTGGTGTGCAACGGGCGCAGGCGTCCAAAACTCGTCCACGGCAGACCGAAATTCAGCTCCGGCCAGACCAATTGAGAGGCGATGAATACTCCGAGCCCCATGCCAAGGATCCCCCAGACCACCGTCATGATGGCGAACTGGCGGACTACCTTATAGTTATAAGCAGTCGGACTGATTGCTGTGCTCATTCTAAGGTTCCACGGTTTGGGTATAGTTATTAGGGGTGAAAATCGGCCGCAAGTATGGATAAAGTGTAGGGTCATTGCAACGCGCCATGACCTGGGTCAATACGTTACGACGCTGATTCTGCGGCCTTTCCATGCTCGGTGTAAGGTCAAAACGCGCACTCGCGGATACCCGGACTGACCGGCAGGCGAGGGGTTGCGGATTGATCGAGGTTTGCAAAGCTTAGTACCGATTCCCGGGAGTGGGTAGGCGGACTAAAAGAGAGGTGCGACACTTGGTCGCGTACAGGCAGGGAACTGCCGCATCCTGATCGATGCGGCAGGAAATATCCGGTATTTATTGAGCCTTATCTTCTCCTTGACTGCCGTGAGAGAGACTGAATACGTACGCCGCCAACAGTTGCACCTTGTCGTTGCCGAGCAGTTCGTTCTGGGCCGGCATATGGCCCTGGCGCCCGTGGCGGATGGTCTGCTGCAACTGCGCCAGGCTGCTGCCGTAGATAAAGCCGGAGGGCTGGGTCAGGTCCGGAGCCCCCATGATCGGGCTGCCCTGGCCGGTGGCGCCATGGCAGGCGATGCAGGTGGTGCTGAACGATTGCCGGCCCGCCGCCAGGTCCGCCGTGGAATCCTGTGGCAGCGGCAGCTTGGCCAGGTCATGACGGACGTAGGCGGCGACGTTCTTCACCCCGTCTTCACCGAGGATTTCGCCCCAGGCCGGCATGGCCGCGACGCGTCCGCCCATGATGGTGGTCTTGATCGTCTCGGCGCTGCCGCCCCAGCGCCAGATGCTGTCGGCGAGGTTGGGGAAGCCGTAGGCGCCCTTGGCGTCCGAGCCATGGCAGACCGCGCAGTTGGAGGCGAACAGACGACCGCCCATTTTCAGCGCCTGCGGGTCCTTGGCCACTTCCTCCACCGGCATGGCGGCGAATCTGGCGAAGATCGGCCCGAACTTGGCGTCGGCCTTGTCCATCTCCTTTTCCCACTCGTGCACGCCGGTCCAGCCGTTCTCATAGCCGGGCAGGATGCCTTTCCAGTTGCCCAGGCCGGGGTAGAGGATCAGGTAGCCGACGGCAAACACCAGGGTCCCGGCGAACAGCATGAACCACCACTGCGGCAACGGGTTGTCGTACTCCTCGATGCCGTCGAAGCTGTGGCCCATGGTCTGGTCGACGCTGCCCTTGGTTTCGCCCTTGCGGGTGCCGAGCAACAGCCAGGTCAGGCCGATCAGGCTGCCGATGGTCAGTACGCAGATGTACGTACTCCAGAAGGTGGTCATGGCCGGTTGCTCCTTGTAGCAGGGTCTTGTTCGGGTGTTTCGGGCAAGGGCTCGTCGGCGAACGGCAGCATGCGCGCCTGGGCGAACTCCGGATTGCGCTTGGCGTTGAACACCCAGATGGCGAGGCCGACGAAGGCAATCATCACCACCAGGGTGCCGAGGCCGCGGATCATTCCGCTACTCATCTCCATGGCTCACCTCTTGCTCTTGATCGCAGTGCCGAGCACTTGCAGGTAGGCGACCAGCGCGTCCATCTCGGTCTTGCCCTTGAGGCTGGCGACCGCGCCGCTGATGTCGTCGTCGGTATAGGGCACGCCGAGGGTACGCATGGCCCGCAGCTTGGTTTCGGTGTGGCTGCTGTCCAGGGCGTTGGCCACCAGCCAGGGGTAGGCCGGCATCTTCGACTCCGGGACCACGTTGCGCGGGTTGTACAGGTGCGCGCGGTGCCAGTCTTCCGAGTAGCGGCCGCCGACCCGTGCCAGGTCCGGCCCGGTGCGCTTGGAACCCCACAGGAACGGATGGTCCCAGACGCTTTCGCCGGCCACCGAGTAGTGTCCGTAGCGTTCGGTCTCGGCGCGGAACGGCCGGATCATCTGCGAGTGGCAACCGACGCAGCCTTCGCGGATGTAGATATCGCGACCTTCCAGTTGCAGCGCGGTGTAGGGCTTCATGCCTTCCACCGGCTTGTTGGTGACGTCCTGGAAGAACAGCGGGACGATCTGGGTCAGGCCGCCGATGCTGACGGCGAAGACCATCAGCAGCATTAACAGGCCGACGTTCTTTTCAATCACTTCGTGTTTCATGGCGAACTCCTCAGGCCGTCTGCGCGGCGGCGGTGACGGTGGCTGGCTCTGCGCCGCGCACGGTGCGCCAGGTGTTGTAGGCCATCAGCAGCATGCCGCTGAGGAAGATCGCCCCGCCGATCAGCCGCACGACGAAGCCGGGATGGCTGGCCACCAGGGTTTCGACGAAGGAGTAGGTCAGCGTGCCGTCCTCGTTGACCGCGCGCCACATCAGGCCCTGGGCGATGCCGTTGACCCACATCGAGGCGATGTAGAGCACGGTGCCGATGGTCGCGAGCCAGAAGTGCGCGTTGATCAGGCCGAGGCTGTGCATCTGCGTGCGGCCGAAGACTTTCGGGATCATGTGGTACAGCGCGCCGATGGAGATCATCGCCACCCAGCCGAGGGCGCCGGCATGCACGTGGCCGATGGTCCAGTCGGTGTAGTGGGAGAGGGCGTTGACGGTCTTGATCGCCATCATCGGCCCTTCGAAGGTCGACATGCCGTAGAACGCCAGGGACACCACCAGGAAGCGCAGGATCGGGTCGCTGCGCAACTTATGCCAGGCGCCCGAGAGGGTCATCATGCCGTTGATCATGCCGCCCCAGCTCGGGGCCAGGAGGATCAGCGACATCACCATGCCCAGCGACTGCGCCCAGTCCGGCAGCGCGGTGTAGTGCAGGTGGTGCGGGCCGGCCCAGATGTACAGGGTGATCAGCGCCCAGAAGTGGACGATGGACAGGCGATAGGAATACACCGGGCGTTCGGCCTGCTTGGGTACGAAGTAGTACATCATCCCGAGGAAACCGGCGGTCAGGAAGAAGCCCACCGCGTTGTGCCCGTACCACCATTGGACCATGGCGTCGGTGGCCCCGGCGTAGACCGAGTAGGACTTGGTCAGGCTGACCGGGATTTCCAGGTTGTTGACGATATGCAGGATCGCCACGGTGATGATGAACGCCCCGAAGAACCAGTTGCCCACATAGATGTGCTTGGTGGTGCGCTTCATCACGGTGCCGAAGAACACGTAGGCGTAGGCCACCCAGACGATGGTGATCAGGATGTCGATCGGCCATTCCAGCTCGGCGTATTCCTTGGAACTGGTGTAGCCCAGTGGCAGGCTGATGGCCGCGAGCAGGATGACCAGCTGCCAGCCCCAGAAGGTGAACGCGGCCACCTTCGGCGAAAACAGCTGGGTCTGGCAGGTGCGTTGCACCGAGTAGTAGGAACTGGCGAACAGCGCGCAACCGCCGAAGGCGAAGATCACCGCGTTGGTATGCAGCGGGCGCAGACGGCCGAAGCTGGTCCACGGCAGGTTGAAGTTGAGTTCGGGCCAGACCAATTGGGCGGCGAGGAAGACCCCGAGCCCCATCCCGACGATGCCCCACACCACCGTCATAATGGCGAATTGGCGGACCACCCTGTAGTTGTAGGCGGTACTGATTGAAGTGTTCATGGTTCCCCATCCACGGTTCAGACCCGGCCGGCGCTGTTGCATTCGCGGGATCTGGAGTTATAGGCAGACTAAAAGCCAGCCAAGCATGGGCAAATAGCCAGCGGGTGGTATTGACGGGGGTCAATGGGGCGGGAGTTGCCGGTGGCCCCGGGGCCACCGGCGCAGGGGTCAGGCGCGTGGCGTGCAGGCGGCGAGCAGCACGGGGCCGATCCCCAGGCCGTTGGCCTCGTAGATCAGGCTCAGGCCCGGGCTGATCTTGATATAGGGGCGCTCGGGCTCGATGACCTCCAGGGTCATGTCCAGTACCGCATACACCAGCCCCAACGGGGTTTTCGTGGTCGAGGACCAGGTTTTCGGTATCAGCGGCGATTGCAGCGGCCAACGCTTGCCGTAGGCCGAGCGGATGCTGATCAGCTCTTCCAGCGACGGCACGCTCAGCCCTTGTGCCTGGGCCTTGCGCAGGGTGTCGGCGCTGCTGCCCTTGCCGAGGTTGTAGCACTGCACCACGCCGCTGACGGTGACCTCGTAGCTTTTGCGCTGCCCGGCGCTGTCGCTGACACGGATAAAGGTCTTGCCGTTGCCGCGCACGGTGACCCGGCCATTGCTGTCGACCACGGCGATGTTGCGGTTATCGCTGCTGTAGTGATAACCGGGCACGCCACCGCCCGCCGCGCGCTGGAGGGTCGTGCCCGGGCCGAACTCCGGCAGCACCTGCGGATGGCAGGGGATCAGGTAGATTTTCCCGGACAGGTTGACCGGCCGGGTATCGAAGACCAGTTCCGGCACCCGCTTGCGGGCCCTGACCGTCAACGACAGTCGCGGGAACGTCAGGGCGCCGGCTTCATCGCTGCTGCCGTCGAAGGTCACCTTGAAGGTGAAGGTCAGGCCGCTCAGGTCACGCAACTGATCGAGGTGGGTGCGCGAGAGCAGGCCTTCGATGACATCCGAGATCGTGCTGACTTCCTCTCCGTTCCACAGCGCCAGGCTGAACGGCCTGCCGCTGACCAGGGTGCCCTCGATCCTCAGCCAGATCCTCTGGCCGACCTGGATATGCGGCCATTTCCTGACTTCGATATGGGCGTCGCCGGCAAAGGTGTTGAGGTCCAGCAGGAGATTGTCCGGCGCCTCGCGGACGAAGGGCGGATGCAGGTCTTCGTGGGCGATGGGCAGTATGTCCAGCGGCAGGATTTTCGACGGTGCCGCGATCCCACGGCGGGTGACGTTGTAGCCGACTTCCACGCGCTTGCCGATATTGGCGCTGACGGCCCCGGCGGGGACGCTGAAGTCGACGCTGCCGGAACTGCTGCCGGGTTTGGCGTCGATCACCGGTGTGCCGCTGCCGGGCGTGCCGCGCCAGTAGGCCTGGATGCTGTCGCCGGTTTCCATGGCATAAGTGACGCGGATCGTCGCGCCATCCAGCGCCTGCAGCGGGAACAGCACGGTGTCATGGGCTTCCACCACGGCGGGGCGGGGCAGATCCAGCGGCAGGGCGCTGACCGGCAGCAGCAAGGGTTGCGAAACCAGGGGATCGGGGGCTTCGGTCTTGACGTCATAACGCACCACCACCGAGCCGCCGGCCAGCACGCCGACCTTGTCGTCCGGGATGCTGAAGTCGATGTCCCTGCCGGTGTCGACCACCGGCAGGGTCTGTTCATGGCGCACTTCCATGCCGCTGGCGGTCGTGCCGATCCAGACCAGCGTCACGGCCTGGCCCACGGCGATCAGCGAGTAGGGCTCCACCCGCGCGATCACCCCGGTGGCCGCCGGGTCGAGCACATTGCCGTTGGCTTCGGCCACGGGCACCCGTGGCGGCTTGAGTATCAGCGCCTGGCCGATGATCTTCAGCGGCAGGCTCTTGGAGCGGCGCACGGGTTGCTCGGGCGCCTCGACATAATAGTAGAAGCGAGCCTGGCCCTGGATGATCAGCGGGAACTGCTCGTTGGGCACATCAAAGGATACGAAGGGATCGCTGTCATGGCCGGGCAGGGTGGCGGTGTACGCCGGCAGCGATACGCCGAGGGCGGTTTCCCGTTCTACCAGCAGGCGCAGGTTCTGCGCGCTGTTCATCCCATCGTAGCGCAGCACCAGGGTCTGCACGTCGGCGCCATTGAGCAGGTCGAGGTCCAACTGCATGCCCTGGGCCCGTGGCACCACCGGGGCGGGCAGGGATGGATCGCCGATACCGACTTCGACCAGGGCCGGGCGTGACCAGCGCGACCAGTTGTTGACCACATCGCGGATCTCGTAGCGCACGAGGATCGCGTCGGAGTTGCCGGCCTCGCGGATGATCCGCGGATCGATCGGCACCACCACTTCATCGCTCGGCGCGCTCAGCGGCGGGTGTTGCACCAGGCGACCATGCCACGACACCACGATCACATCACCGGCGGCCATGTTCGCATAGCGCTTGATGACCACGCTGACGCCTTCCGGATCCTCGATCACCCCGGGAGGTATCACCACGGGCAGTTCCAGCTTGTCGTTGAGGGTCGGTGTCGCCGACTGGGTGTCGGGGGCGCCGGGCACGTCCAGCTTGACCCGCAGGCTGGTCTCGGCGGTTTCCGGCGCACCGCCGGGGAACGGCGTGAGGACATAGCGCACCGTCACCTCGCCGCTCATGATCCAGCGCGTATCGACCCGCAGGGTGAGGTGAGTGGCGCCGGGTTCGCTATCCTGGGTATGGCTGGCGACGGGGTCGGGATGGCTGCCCCAGTACAGGTCGACGCGGTCCCTGGGCTTCAGGTCCAACGGCGCGATCACCACGGGCAGGGGCCGCAGCGGGTCGATCACGTCGGTGGCACCGACGCCGCCGAGATTGAAACTGTTGATCAGCGGCGGGATCAGCGCCCGCGTGGCCCGTGGGCTGCGCTCGCTGAGCGTCCATGCCGGTGTCCAGGTGGGATCGATCGGGCCCGGGGTGGGCCACAGCTGGCTGGTGTGCAGCACACTCAGCTTGCCGGCGGCGGCGACCGCGTTCACCAGGCGGAACTGTGGCGGGGTGAGGCTGCGGATGCTGTCGGCATCTACCGGTGCGCACAGTTCGCCCTGTGCGTGCGAGGCCCTGGGCTCGTACTTGAACAGGGCGCCGTCCTGGCTGGAATAGTAGATGCCATTGAGAAAGAGGTTGTCGGCCAGCAGGGTCTGGGTGACGAAGCAGATGTCCTCGACGGAGAAGAAGTCGACGTGAGGGCTGTCGCCGGTCTGGTAGCGGGTAGGGGCCAGCGGCTTGGCATAGTGGATGCTGTCGAGCGGTGTCCTGCCCAGGGTCAGTTCCAGGCGTTCCTTCTCCAGCACCTGGGTCTTCAGGTCGGCCAGGGTACGGGTGACCTTGATCGCCTGGCCATCGACGAAAGGTTCCAGGGTGACGTAGCCCTCGGGGGCGGAGGTGCGGTAGATCGCGTCGACCAGCAGCGCGCCGCGGCCACGGCCGAGCTTGTCGTGGGTATGCAGCGCCGCATCGTCCGCATGGGCGAACAGCGGGCTGAGGGCATAGGGCTGCGCGATGGTGGTGGCGATATCGACCGGTTCCCAGGTGGCCGTGACCGGGCCGCCCTGGCGCCACAGCGTGCCGGGCTGCAGGACGCTCAACTTGCCGCTCGCCGCCACGCGGCGGACATAGTCCCGGCCTGTCAGCGAGCCATTCTCCAGCTGGCCCTGGGTATCGATGCCGTCGTTGTGGAAGACGCTGCCGCGGATCACTTCGTCGGCATCCGGAACCAGCGGCACCGTATAGCTCAACAGGGCGCCGTCGGCGGTCGACAGATACAGGCGGGTGGTGGCCTGGTGGCCAGGCACGATGGCGGTTTCCCGAGCGGTCTTGATGGCGTGGGCGAAGTCCCGCGCGGAGATGAAGTGCGGGTAGACCGGGTCCGCCGGCAGCGGCTCCTGATGGCCGGTCGCGACATACAGGCCGTCGATGACATAGCCGGGAATCAGGGCGAGGACGGCGATCTGCGGCGGCAGGACGAGCGCCCTGTCGAAGTTCGCGCTGGTATCGATGATGGCTTCGGTGGCGACATATTCCCTGTCGGTTTTGCGGAAAATGAAACCGAAGCGGCGCCCGCCTCTCTGGCCGATCTGCGCAAGCCCATGGCGCACGGCATCCAGCGGTGTCATGAACACCGGGCTGAACGCGGGCGCGGAGGTGGCGATGGCACCCTGGTCGGTGTCGACCAGCAGTCCGTCGGCGCTGTCGCGCAGGGCCAGGACCTTGCCGGCCGTCGTCCAGACTTCGCGGCCGCTGACCAGCACCCGCAGTTCCCCGGCCTTGACCAGGTCGCGGGCGAAGGCCAGTACCGCTCCCCTGTCCTCGTCCCTGCCACTCTTGAAACGCTGCTCCGTCGGGTTTTCCATCAGGTTCAGCGGGCTTGCCGATGAGGGCGCCAGGGCATTGAACACATCGACTTCATCTGGCGAATGCCTGCTGCTGTAACGGATCAGCGAGCCGTCCTGGCAGGAGAAGTAATGCAACGGGATCGAGCGGTCCTTGATGGCCCGGTAGATGTCCCAGGTCGGGAACAGGTTCAGGTAGAGCCGGGCTTCGCTCTCCGGCAGGGGGAAGTCCAGCGTGCCCAGGCGTGAATTGTAGGTGCCGACAATGGTGTGGCCTTCAAGGGGAAAACCATTGAGGGTCGGGAACACCAGGGTGTGATCGAAGATTTCGGTGGGCGAGACCCGCGGCGTGGAGGCCACGAACTGGCCGTCCGGACGTTTCAGGATCACCCCGCCATAGACCTTGTCGTAGCGGCGGGCGATCTGCCCATGGGCGTGGCGGGCGGCGTCGTCGGCGCTGGCGAAGATCGGCCCCAGCGTTCGTCGCCGTTGCCCTTGATAGGCTCGCCATTCGCCGCTCAGGCGAGCGGGCGGGCCCCACAGTTCGCTGGGGTGCAGCACGCTCAGTTCACCGATCTCGGCCAGCGCATGGATGAAGTCCAGCGGATCGAGAACACCCTGGACCAGCCGTTCACCGTAACTGGCGAGGTTGCTCGAGCCGGCGAGCAGGGCCTTGTCGAAGCTGATATCACGCGAGAGGTATTTCAACTGTGCGCCATCGCGGGTGCTCAGGTACAGCGGGATGTGGGGCGTGGCGGGTGTCGGGCGATAACCTTCGATCAGGCTGAGCGCCGCCAGCAACTCATCGGGCAGGAAGAAGTTCCGGTACATCCAGACGTCCTTGCAGGGCAGGCGCTCCGGATACAGTTCGGCGTTGTAGTAGAGGCCGGCCAGGCGATAACCGGGCAGTGCGGCCAGGGAGCCGTCAGGCCCGGCACGCAGCAACGGGTTGGCGGCGAACAGCGGTTCCGTGGCGCTGGCCGGCTCGCTCGCCACGTAGCGGTCGTGGCTGTCGGTGACGATAAAGCCGATGCGCCGTTCCCGGTACTGGCCGCCGATACGCTGATTGGCATGCAGGGCGGCGGCATCCGCCGTATCGAACACCGGCCCGAAGGCCGGCAGGGTCGGGGCCGATATTTTGGCTGGCGGGTAGGGGACCCAGTCGTCGGGCACCTTGCCCGGCGGGCCCCAGTAGCTATCGCCGCGCACGATATGGAGCCCGCCGGCCTTTGCCAGGGCCTTGATGAAATCGGCCGGTGCCAGCCGATCGAGATCGCCGAGGTCCTTTCCGGGCAGCAGGCGCGGGATCAGGGCATCTTCCTCGGCCGAGCCGCTGGGCATGTACTTGATGATGTTCAAGTCGGTCATCAGCACATAAAACGCTCTTATCCCCTGGCGACGGGGAAGGAGGGTGGCGAGCACTTCCTCGGGGGTGATGCTTTTCAGCCTGAGGCGGCGCTCCTGTTCGGTGCCGGTCGCCCGGTTGTCCACGGCGCCGCTGGTCTGTTCCCGGATGGCCGACAAGCTGATATTGGCGCGATACAGCGCATGCAGCCTGTGCCCTGGCGGGAAGTCGGCGATACCGGTTTCCGTGACCGGATACAGGCTCTCGCTGTCGAACCGGCTGCCACTGCCGCTGGTGGGCAGCGTGGCGACAAAGCTGCCGTCCTCGCGCTGGAAGATCAGCCCGCCGAGTTCCTTGTCGGTGCCGCCCTGGATGATCTGCTGGGCATGGCGGGCGGCGTCGTCCGCGCTGAGGAAGATCGGGCCCAGTTCCGGGAGCACGGTATCGGCGAACGGTGTCCAGGTGATCGGGTTCACCTCGCCAGCAGGGTTCCACAGGCGGCTGGTCTCGATCACCCGCAGTTTTCCGGCGGCGGCGAGGGTCCGCACGAACTGGCTGGGGGGCAGTACGCCGCTCGCCAGTTGTTCCTGATAGTGCCTGGCCCGGGGCGACCAGTCCGCGCCTTCGGGCAGCAGGGTCAACGCCAGGTCGCTATCGTCGGCGTGATAGGCCAGCAGCGCGCCGTCAGGCGTGCCGTAGAACAGTGGCAGCGGTTGCGCTCCTGGTATCGATGGCCGCGAGCGGCGGGCCTGGTGGAGTCCGGCGAACAGGTCGTGGGGGCTGAAGAAGTTTTCGTAGACGCCGCTTTCCCGGGGTGGCAGTTGCTCGTGAGTGGCCTCGGCCTGGCCATACAGGCCGACCAGGACAAAACCTTCGGGCAGTTGCAGTACGCCCCCGGCGTCGTTTCCGAAGACGGCTTGTGGGTCGAGATAGGCCTGCGTGCCGGGCTGTGGTGGTGTCGCCGTGAATTCGTCCTTCTGTGGATGCTTCAGGAGCAGCGACGATTGTCGCTCCGGGCCTTTGAGCGCGGCCTGGGCGTGGGCATGCCGGGCGGCTTCCTCGAGGCTGGCGAAGGCGCGGCCGAGGGGGGGATAGGTGGCTTTCCCGGGCCCGTGAGCGATGGCACGATCGCCTTGCAGGGGGCTGGGGGCGGGTGGTTCGGCGTGGGTAAGGGCGTCTTGGGGCATGGCAATACTCGTCTGGAAATGACCGCGGGAAGCATCCCGTGTCGGCAGCGCCGGCCTTGCAGTGTCTGCGCAGGCAGGTAAGGTGCATTCATTTTCAGGAAAAGCGGCGCAGCGATGCGTTACATATCTAGAGGCCCGCTGTCGGTGCGGGTGGTGAAGTGAGAGGTCTTATGTCGACGCAGCAAGCAACCCGGTCCCAGGCACCCTGGCCGGCCAATCCCGCCTATCTGTACAACGCCGCCGGGGACGAAGGCCCGCGGGCCACGCTGATCCTCGCCCACGGTGCCGGGGCGCCGATGGACAGTGAGTTCATGAACGCCATGGCCGCGCGCCTGGCGGCAGAAGGCATCGACGTGCTGCGTTTCGAGTTTCCCTACATGGCCCAGCGACGCCTGGATGGCGGCAAGCGTCCGCCCAACCCGCAGGCCCGGTTGCTGGAGTGCTGGCGCGAGGTGTACGAGCAGGTCCGGCAGCAGGTCGGCGGGCCGTTGTTCATCGGCGGCAAGTCCATGGGCGGGCGCATGGCCAGCCTGGTGGCCGACGACCTTGGCGCGCAAGGACTGGTGTGCCTGGGCTACCCGTTCTATGCCGCGGGCAAGCCGGAGAAGCCACGGGTGGCGCACCTGGCCGGGCTCGCGACAGCGACGCTGATCGTCCAGGGTGAACGCGACGCCCTGGGCAATCGCCAGGCGGTATCGGACTATGCGCTGTCGGCCCGGATCGAACTGAGCTGGCTGCAAGCTGCCGATCACGATCTCAAGCCATTGAAGGCCAGTGGCTTCAGCCATGCGCAGCACCTGGACACGGCGGCGCGGCAGATCGCTGAATTCATTGGCCGACATGCCGGCTGAAGCGCCGGTTGCCCTGCCTGCGGCAACCGGCGCGGTTGGGCTCAGCGCGAACCGATGCTGACCACGACCTCGGTGGCGGGCGAGCGTTTCGACCAGTTGCCGACCACGTCATGGACCTCGTAGCGCACCGGCAGCTTGCTTGAGTCGCCGACGGCCTCGATGATCTGCGGCGGAATCGGGATAACCACCTCCGTGCCGGCTTCCGCCGCTGTCAGCGGCGGGTGGTCGACCGTCGATTCGGCCCAACTGACCCGGATCCGATCGCCTTCGCTCATCTGCTCGTAGGGCGTGACGATCACCCGCACACCCTGCGGGTCGACGATCACTGCTGGCGGCTGCACCCGGGGCGGGCGCAGGGCTTCGTTCTCGTAGGGCGTGGCCGGATCGATATCGATGCCGCCGGGGGCTTCCAGCTTGACGCGGATGTGGGTGATGTCGGAGTCCTGCGAGGTACTGCCGGGAAACGGGGTGAAGCGATAGCGAACCGGCACCGGATCCCTGGCCGACTCGATGTTTCCGGTATCCACCGCCAGGGTGACGAAGTCATTGATCGGTGGCGCGTCCCTCGGGTGATCGTAGCTGCTGACGGGGTCCGCGATTGCCCCCCAGTACAGGTCGATATGATCCAGGGGCTTGAGGTCCAACGGCCCCACCAGCACGGGCAGGGGTTTTTCCGGGTCGGCTACGTCAATGGCACCGACTCCGGCGGGATTGACGCTGAGGATCACCGGTTGATCCAGGTTTTTTGGGCTGATGTATTCAGACATGATGAAGGCTCCAGAAAGAGAAAAGACAGGTGGTCACTGCCCGCGTGCCTCGGGGCACCTGCCGGACACACGCATATCCACATAGGCGCTGCGCCGCTTTGAACGACCGATGCCGGTGAGGCTTTCCACGCTGAACGTGGCCTCGGCATGGCCATAGCAATTGCTGTCCAGCACCGCGCGCGGCACCTTCAGGTCGTAGCCATCGCGAACCTGTTCCTCGGTCAGTGGAGCGGACGTGTATGGCCACTGGTTTTTCGGATTGCCGCCCACCAGTTGGTCGAAGCCTTCGTAAAGAAAATGGATGACATCGCCTGGCCTGATGTTCAGATACGGGGCGATATGGACCGGTGCGCCGTCCTGGCCGTTGATCGTATTGATCGCACCATGCTCGTTCAGGTCGGTGAAGACCGGGGCTTCCGGTCCGTTCGGACCACCGGGCAGTTCATCCCGGGAGCGGACGATGATGCCTTGTTCCGGCGACCTGGAAGTATTCGGATTGCCGGCCTGGGTGATGGTGTACTGCACGCGTATATCAGTGCCGGTGCCCACCGGGCGGAAACGGTTGTTGGGCACCGCCAGGTTCAGGTCGCGGGCGGCGCTGATATCGCCTGCGGTGATGCGATAGGGCGGTTCGAACATCGCCTGGCCGCCCCAGGTCAACTGGATGAGCTGCCCTTCGACGAACGCGGGGTTCCAGGCGATGATGGCGCTCGCGTCCCGTTCGAAGTCGTTCTCGTCGATCAGGTTGTCCACGGCCTCGGGCGAGGCGCCGCGAATGATCGGTCGCGCCATGTCGCCGGGCACCGGCAGCCTGGCCCTGACGACGATATCCAGCGGCAACGAGTAACCGACGACATGACCGTTGCGGCTGACCTCATAGCCCAGGCGGATGTCACCGTCGCCGGCCTGTTCGATGGTTTCGAAGGCCACGTCGATACGCAGGATGATCGGCTGGCCGATGGTTGCCGGGTCGAAGGGACCCAGAGCCACGCTGCCCCAGTGCAGGAGAATCTGATCGCCGTCTTCCACCAGGTCCGAAGTGGGGATCCAGACTTCGATACCGGCCTGGGCCTGTTCGTGACTGATCGGCTCGACATAGCCATCGATGATTGGCGCGGGCAGGTCGAGCACCGGTTCATTGAGCAGCAGGAGAACGTTTGTGGCGGTCGATTCCTGTGAGCGGTTGCCGGCCCGATCCGTGACGGTGTAGAGCACCGGTCCGTTGAAATCGCCCAGTGACTCGAGAAAGGCGCGGGAAAACTCGATGATCACCTCCCGGGGCTCTATGTCACCCTCTTCGACCCTGCCGCCAGGCCCTTCGGTATCGCCCCAGAAGGTGCGGATCCTGTCACCGATGGCGAAACCGCTATAGCCGTGGACGGTGCCCGGCAGCACATCGCCCAGTTGCGTCAGCTCTTCCGAGGTGAGGCCGTCGTTGACCTGTGGCGGGAAATCGAGAGGGCCGAGGGTTGTGGGATGGCCGGGGGCGGTGGTGTCGATTTCAATCGAGGTAGGAAAAGACGGGGTCGTGCTGTTGTTATCGATATTGCGTACTTGATACCCCAGTTGATACTTGCCTTCTCTCAGTAGTTCGACTGGGATATCGAGTGTCAATAGATCTCCGGGGATGTCGCCCTCGGTAATAGGTTTTGGGCTCCCTACTGGATTGTTGTTCCAGAGTAATTGATAGGTTTCGTTTGTGCCGGGATTGTTCCATACAGGGAAAGTGACGGGAACGGGAGCATTCAGGACGGCAATGGGCAAGAGACCTTCGCCGTCATCAAGGGCCGATTCAACCCTGGGTTTTTCCAGGGCGGGCTCATCAGTGTTCCATTGTCTTTTTTCAAATGAGTTTTCCATGTGATCGCTCTTTAGTGAAGTTTATTGAAGTCGGGTTAATGGCAGGGTCGAAGAACCCTGCCATGTTTTTTTGGGGGTTATCAGTGGGCGTATTTTTTTTGAGCAGGAAGCTAATGGGTTACAGCCATTTGCTGCTCTGGACTTAGGAACAACCGAATCCAGGTCGGCTCATGTCGACCCTGACATGGGCCACACGGGAAGTGGCTGGTTCTTGGTTGTGCTCCGGCTTTGGCTCGACTCGGAAAGTAGCCTCCGCTCGACCCACGCAAAGTTCCCGCAACTTGGCGTCTGGTATCTGGAAGTCATAACCGTTGACGATATCCCACTGGTCTAATTCGCGTTGATCGGTGTGATGGGCCCCCAGAATCGGATTATTGTTTCTGTCGTATCCGTCGAAGGTCATGTAAACAGTATGTCCGATCTTGATATTGTCGTAAGGATCGACCCGTAGCGGTGTACCATCCGGGTTTTCGATAGGCCCCACGACGCCGCCTCCCGGTGTGGTACGGGTGAAGCGTGGTTCCGGCAGGCCGAGTTCGCCACCGGGTTGTTCGTTTCTGGAGCGAACCACGACATTCTGTACGGGGGCAACAGTTGGATTGGGGTTACTGGTACGGGTCACGGTGTAGCCTACCGGGATGGCCGCTCCGGTCCCCTGATTCTTGAGAATCTGGTTGAGGATCGGGAGGGTGAAATCCACTCCGGCATCAAAGTCGGACTGTTTGATTTCATACCACTGCGGTACTTCCTGTTCTCCCCAGGCGAGGTTGATGAAGTCACCGGCGCGCAGACCTGTCACCCAGCGGAAAATGGCGCGGGCATCGAGCTCGTAGTCATCCGGATCGATGACATTATCTTCGAGGTTGGGACTGCCACTGGTGCCCTGGATGGTCAGGGCCCGCAGGTTTTCCTCCGGCACTGGTAAGGTCAGGAACACCTCGACTTCCTTGACCAGGGAAGTCCCCTTCAGTTCGCCTTGGCGACGGACCTCGTATTTGACATTGACCTGACCTTCCGGAGTGAGGTTGATCACATCGAACTGGAGTACGGGCTGCAGAACCGGGTCGTTGTTTTCGTCGCCCGGGCGCAGCTCCAGCTCCGGCAGAGGGTTGTCATCGCCCCAGAAAAGTCTGATCCGATCACCTGGTGCGGCTCCGTCATAGCGGGGAATACCTACGGTAACGCCTGTTTTCGCATCCTGATAATCGATAATGCCGTCATCCGCCTGTTCCACTACGGGAGCCGGCAGGTCGTCCGGGACATCGGCCAGCAGCAGCCTGATGTAGTTAGGGACCGAACGCGGGGAAATATTCAGTGCGCGGTCGGTGATGAGGTAGGTGACTTCGGCTTCGTTACTGCCTATCTGCGTCTCGACCTGCTCCAGGAATGTCCGGCTGAAGGACAGGGTGACTTCTTCGCGTTCCACATCATTGAGGTTGACAGGGACCGATGGACCTTCGATATCTCCCCACCAAGTCTGGATGATGTCGCCATTGGCCATGGTGCTATAGCTGGTGACCAGCACGTCCAGTTTGTCACCCAGAGCGGTCAGTTCGGCAGAGGTCAGGCCACCTTCGACTTCCCGTGGAAAGACCATGGGACCGTGGTTGGGTAGACCGGGTGCGGTCTGGTCGATTTCCAGCAGGTAATCATTGGATGGAGTTTCCTCATTGTTGACCGTGTTGAGGAATTTATATGCCAGCCGGTACTTTTTGTCAGTTGGATTGGAGGGGTCATTTTTTTCCACCAGGTATTCCTGGGGGATTTGCCGGCGCAAGTGCCTTGTTGGATTGTCCAGGTCTTCTTGTGTCACGGATGTCCAGGAATCATCCGGCAGATATTCACCTTCCCAGAGCAGTCGGTAGGAATAGTAAAGTTCGGCATCGTCCGGCAGGGCGAAGGTGACTTCCAATGGTGCGTTCAAAGCGGTGACTGGCAATAGTCCATCGGTAAAGGCCAGAGGCACATCGGGTACCGGATAGTTCGCACGGTCGGTTCGAATATAGCTTTCGCGATTCAAGATAATATGAGTTTTTGAATTGCACACGTTGGATTTCCTTTGTTTAAATATTTTTTGGTGATTTTCGGATGCGAGCGAGTTCGTCTACGTGATCTCGACTTTCAATTAAGCTTCGATCACTTAGTTATGTTGCGCTGGCTTCAGAGATAAAGCGGTATATGGGCTCTATCTGTTTTGGAAGTAATCGGGTTTGGGTTTTTATGTCAATGCTTTTTGAGGAAATATTTTTGTATTTTATATTGTGAATGTTCTGTAGGAAATTGCCTCTGTTGTTTGGAGAGGTTGCTTGGATTTTATTGGGACATGTTTAGTGTGAGTCAAAAGTCATCCCTCGCAGAATGAATCATTCAATAATTCACGCGGGAGAGATGTATGCGGTACCGGGGCCAAAAAAAAGAAGGCTTTATTCGTAAGGCCGGATTGAGCGTCGTGGGTTTGTCCTGTGGCGCTGCATTGAGTTTTCAGGCGCACGCGCAACAGATCGATGGCGGGAGTGGCATCAGCGGAACGGTGACCAACCGGACCGAAACACTGGACGCTTCCAGCCCGGTGGATTCGTGGAGCGTGCTCTATAAGGGAACATTGCAAATATTCGACGGCGCAGTGACCAATCAGGTAATCGTCAGCGAGGGCGGATATGTCTACATCGATAACGGGACGGTAAATGGGGTACTGAGTTTGTCCTACGGTACGGCATCTGTCGTCAGGGGAACGATCAGCAACACCACAGGTCGAGGGCTTCAGGTCGGCACCACCAATACTGCTGACGGGCGTATGAGTTCCACCGCCACCCTGCAAGACAGCAGTGTATTCGGGATGGGAATCGGTGCGATCGTTTCGCCGCTTGGCAACCTGACGCTGAACCATTCCATAGTGACTGCCGCCGCCGATGGCGCGGACGACGGAGAGGCTATTCGTCTTGCCGGCAGCACGTTGCGGATGACCAATGGCAGTGTCGGGCGGGGAGAGTCGGTTGGCCTGAGTATTATCGGTGATACCTCGGGGCCCGGTGTTCCGCCAATCGATATAAGGTCTTCGGTCGTGCTCGATAATTCGACGCTAGAAGGCCTGACGGGCCCCGCCATCCGAGTGGTGACTGGTTCCAAGGCGGATATTTCCATTCAGAACGGCTCCACCTTGCTGGCTGGCGACGGCAATTTGCTGGATGTCACGGGGGCCAGCGAAGTCACTTTCAACGTCGATAACAGCACGCTCACCGGCGATCTGGTCGCCGACGACACCAGCAGCCTGGATGTCACCCTGCAAAACAATGCCCAGCTCACCGGTAACCTGATCAACACCAATAGCGTGGCCATCAACAGTGGAGCGAACTGGACGATGGTCGGCGATGCCGAGGTCAAGTCGTTATCCATGGGCGGCGGCAGTGTGACTCTGGGCTCGGCCGAGCAGTTCTACACCCTGTCCCTGGGCGAGTTGTCCGGGACCGGGATGTTCAATATGCATGTCAACCTGTTGGACAACACGGGCGATCTGCTGGACATCAATGGCGAGGCCCATGGCGACTTCCTGCTGAATATCCAGAACACCGGCCTGGAGCCCAACTCCCCCGAGATCACCCCGCTGCATGTGGTGCATACCGAAGGTGGCAATGCCGTGTTCGACGTAGTCGGCGGCAGTGTCGATATCGGCGTCTATTCCTATCAGCTGGAAAAGCAGGGGGATGACTGGTTTATCGTTGGCGCCGGCAAGACCATCAGCCCCTCGACCCAGGCAGCGCTGGGCCTGTTCAGTGTTGGGCCGACCGTCTGGTATGGCGAACTGGCGACCTTGCGCAATCGGATGGGCGAGATACGTACCAGTGGCGAGGGCGGTGGCTGGATTCGCGGTTATGGCAACCAGTACAACGTCAGCGCGGACGCCGGGTTTGCCTACAAGCAACGCCAGAAAGGCCTGTCGCTCGGGGTCGACCTGCCCGTACCGGTGGGCAATGGGCAACTGTTGGTCGGGGTCATGGCCGGTCATAGCGAGTCCGACCTGAGCCTGAGCCGCGGTACTGCCGGCAAGGTCGACAGCGGCTATGTCGGGGCCTACGGCACCTGGTTGACGGAAGAGGGCTACTACCTGGATGCGGTGGCCAAGCTGAACCGCTTTCGCAACAAGGCGGATGTCCCGATGACCAATGGCGTCAAGGCCAAGGGCAGCTATGACAACTTTGCCTATGGCGGTTCACTGGAGTTCGGCAAGCACATCAGGTTGCAGGACTCGATGTTTGTCGAACCCTACGCCCAGCTGTCCACGGTCAACGTCAAGGGTGACAGCTATACCCTGGACAATGGCCTGCGGGCGAAGAACGACCATACGCTGTCCATGCTCGGCAAGGCGGGCGCGACGCTGGGACGCAACCTGGAACTCAGCGATGGCGGCCTGTTGCAGCCTTATCTGCGCGCGGCGATGGTCCATGAGTTCTCCCGCAGGGGCAATACGGTGAAGGTCAACGATGTGTCCTTTGACAACAACCTGTTCGGGACCCGTGCCGAACTGGGCGTCGGGGTCTCGGCGGCCTTGTCGAAGAACCTGCAACTGCATGCGAACTTCGACTACATGAAGGGCGAGCACATCGAGCAGCCCTGGGGTGTGAATATCGGTATGCGCTACGGTTTCTGATGGCCGGGCAGCACTGCCCCGGCGTTCTGCAGAACCCTCGACGATCCTTCGTCGAGGGTTTTTTTATGGCTGGGGATCAGCGCACCGTCACGGTTGCACGCGATGAGATATAGACGTCGGCCGGCAACGAAGTGATCCGCCCCAGCTCGCTGATGACCTCGTAGCGCGCCCGGCCACGCCCGTGCTCGACGGCCATCAGGCGTGCCAGCGGCACCCGGAAGCGAACGCCGTGGCGGATCTCGTGGTCGGTCACCAGCCGCTCGGCGGTGAACTGCGCTTCAACGATCTCGCTGCCCCCCGTCAGGGCATCGAAGCCGAAGAACTGCAGGACGATGCGGTCGCCGGCCTTCATGTTGCGATACGGCGTCACATGCACCACGGTGCCCTCCGGGTCCCGGCGCGGGTCGACCACGTTGAGCACGTTGGCCCCCCTGAACACCGGTTCCAGCAACCCCGCCGAACCACCCGGCAGTTGCATCTGGAAGATCACGGCCACCGACTGCTTGGGCGAATAGGAGGTGTTCGGGTTGCCCTCGCGGGTCACGGTGTACTGTACGCAGATGTCCACTCCGCAGCCCTGTTCGGTAATCAGGCTGTTCGGGACATTGATGACCAGGTAGCAACCGCTGTCGACATCCTGCTGGGTAATCGGGCGTACCAGCGGCTGCGTCGACTTGCCCCAGAACAGATTGATCCGGTCACCGGCCCGGAAGGCGTCGCGCCAGGCGATGACAGCGTCGGCCGACAGCTGTGCATGGTCCTCGTCGAGGTAGTTGTCCAGCGTCCGGGCGTTGGGGTTCTTGCCCTTGATCACCGGTGCGGCCAGTGCTTCGTTGACCACCGTCTGCGGCGTCGGGTCCTGGGGCCCGGGTAATTGCAAAAAAACCTCGAGTTCCAGGTCCGGGGACGTGAAGACCTCGCCATTGCGGCACACCTGGTAGTGCACCTTGGCCGGACCGTCGCCATGGCGGGAGATGGCCAGGTAGCGCACCATCACGTTCAGCAGCAGGGGTTTTTCCAGCTCATGGGCACTGACGACACGCCGGCCGGAGGCTTGCTCGCCGTTCCAGAACACCCGGATCTCGTCGCCAATGGCGACATGCTCGTAGCGGGGCACGGCGATTTTCACGCCGATGCGGGCGTGTACATCGTGCACCTGGCCGTCCTCGATCTGCAAGGCAACCGGGGCCGGCAGGTTGGCCGGCAGTTGCTGCAACTGCAGCTTGAGGGTGACCGGCTGCGAACGTACCGAGGTATTGCCGGCCCGGTCGCGCACGCTGTAGCTGACGGGGAAGTCGCCGTTGCCCAGTTGTTCGAGGAAGCCGCGCTCGACGGTGATCTGCACTTTGTCGGTCCCGGGTTCATCGGGCTGTACCGTGTACGCGGGGCCGGACTGTTCACCCCAGTAGCTCTGGATGACATCGCCCCATTTCATCTCGAAGTAGCCGGGAACGGTGGCGGTGAGCCGGTTGCCAAGCTCGATCAGCTCGCTGTTGGTCAGGCCGTCCAGGGCCTGCTCCGGGAGGATCGGGGCGGCGAGGAGGGTGCCGCCGGGTGGGGTGCGGTCGATGATAATGGGGGCGGTATCAGAGTCGACGGACTCCTGGCTGATAGTGTCATATGCCTTGTATTGGAGTTTGTTCTCTCCTTCGCCGGATAGCAGCTCCACAGGCAATGACAAGGTCAGCAGATCCCCTGTTTGATAATTCTCCAGAGAGACAGGCGACCCTGCCAGGACCCCGTTCCAAATCAGTTGGCAGGTTTCCGCAGGGTCGACGTTGTCCCACACGGTGACTGTAACAGCCAGGGGCTGGTTCAGATCGGCCACTTGCAACAGCCCATCCTCCGGGGCGGCAACGGCAACAAACGGGGCTTTCAGAAAAGTGGATTGGGTTTGACTCGCTAAATCCTTCATAAGGATATCCCTGTAATCTAATTGAGTGTTGTCAGTCGTTTTCACACTCGGACACGTCGGCGTTTATTGCCGGTGTTGTGTGTCGTCGCGTGCTTATCTGGCAAATAAGGCATTCAAGTCTTGGATGAAAGGTAACTGTCTGTGCGATATAGTGCCAAGAGCTCAACGAATAGTAAGTTCGATGTGTTGTCAAGAGTTTTGCGCAAGTAAGTTTGTTTGTCTGGCTTATGTAAGTTTTGAGTTTATATATATAAGGAAAATTCTTACTTCTTAAAAAGAAAAGTTTCTGATTTCGTCCGCGCAATAAAAAACCCGATGATTATCAGTCATCGGGTTTGTTGGGTTGCCTGTTGCTCTGTCAGCGATTGAAACGCTCCACCAGAGAGTATTGCGTGTTGGCCGTATGGGTCAGCTCCTCACTCAATTGGGCCGAGTTGTGCGCCTGTTCCGAAGTCTGGTCAGCCAGTTGCGCAATAGTGCTGATATTGCGGCTGATCTCTTCGGCCACGGAACTCTGTTCCTCGGTGGCAGCGGCGATCTGGGTGGTCATGTCGGTGATATTGGCCACCGCCTCGCTGATGCCCACCAGCGCGGCATCGGCCTCGAGGACCCGGGCCACACCTTCCTGGGCCTGGCGATGACCGGCGTCCATGGTCTGCACGGCGGTGCCGGCGGTCTGTTGCAGCTTGGCGATCAGGGCATGGATCTGCCCGGTGGACTCGCTGGTGCGCTGCGCCAGCTGGCGTACTTCGTCGGCAACCACCGCGAAGCCACGGCCCATTTCCCCGGCGCGGGCCGCTTCGATGGCGGCGTTCAGGGCCAGCAGGTTGGTCTGGTCGGCGATGCCCTTGATCACATCGACCACGCCACCGATCTCGTCGCTGTCCTTGGCCAGCTGGGTCACGGTACCGCCGGTTTCCCCGACCACCACCGACAGTCGCTCGATGGCTTCGCGGGTTTCCCCGGCGATGTCGCGGCCACGACGGGTCAGGCGATTGGCTTCCTGGGTGGCGTCGGCCGTGCGCTGGACATGGCTGGCGACTTCCTGGGTGGTGGCGGCCATCTGGTTGACGGCGGTGGCCACCTGTTCGGTTTCCTGGCGCTGGCGATCCAGGCCGCTGGAGCTCTTCTGGGCCAGCTCGTCGGACTGCCGGGCCTGGGCATTGAGGTGCTCGGCGGTATCCTGCAGGCGGGTCAGGCAGGTCTTCAGGCGCGCTTCCTGGCTGAGGATGGACATCTCCAGGCGCGCCTGGGCACCACGGCTGTCGGTGTACATCTGGGCGATCAGTGGGTCCGAGGTGGTCTGTTCGGCCAGGCGCAGCAGGCGCTTGAGACCGCGTTGCTGCCAGCTCAGGCCGAGCAGGCCCAGCGGCACCGAGACGGCGGCGGCGAGGGCGAAGCCCCAGTGGGAGTTGAGCCAGACGCCGATCAGGAAGCTCACCTGGCTGACCAGGATGAACGGCAGCCAGTCCTGCATCACCGGCAGCCACTTGTCGCGCTGGGGAATGGCCGACTTGCCCTGGTTGATGCGCTGGTACAGCGCCTCGGCCCGGCGGATCTGCTCGGCGGTGGGCTTGACCCGCACCGATTCGTAGCCAATCACCTGGTTGCCTTCGAAAACAGGCGTCACATAGGCGTTGACCCAGTAATGGTCGCCGCTCTTGCAGCGGTTCTTGACAATGCCCATCCATGGCAGGCCTTGTTTCAGAGTATTCCACATGTGCGCAAACACCGCCGCCGGGACGTCCGGATGCCGCACCAGATTGTGTGGCGCGCGGATCAGTTCTTCGCGGGAGAACCCACTGATTTCGACGAAGGCGTCGTTGCAGTAGGTGATCACGCCTTTGGCGTCGGTAGTGGAAATCAACCGTTGCTGAGCGGGAAAGGTGCGTTCGCGTTGGGTAATGGGTTGGTTGTTACGCATGGTTTTTCAATCCGCAAGGCTTTGACAGGTTTTCGGCAAGGCAGGGGAAATATTGAATATATTTTTCAACTTCCAGCGCCGGTTCACATTTTCGCCCTTGCGCACTCGTACTCGTCCTTGAATACGAGTCGAACACGCGTGAAGTTAACGCGTTGATTTTTCCGTTTGCGATTTGACCGAACGGAAATACCCATCGAGTACTTCCGTTCCACTTATCACGGTTGCAACATCGGATAAGTAAAGAAAACGAAGTGCAGCGTATTAAGCGCGACATGGGTGACGATAGCCGCAGCCAAACCGCCAAAACGGTAGGCCAGACCATAGCCGACGCCGGCCAGTGTCGCCAGTAACACCCATTGCCAGCCGGCACCCAGGTGCGCCAGCCCGAAGATCAGCGCGGCGCCCAGCAGCGCCAGGGTCTCGCCACGGGGCAAGGACTTGAAGCAGCGGCCCAGGCCTCCCTGGATATAGCCGCGAAACAGGATTTCCTCCACCAGGCTCACCAGCAGCAGGTTGTTCAGCAGCCAGAGCCAGCCCTGTTCCGGCCATTTCGGCGCCCAGTCGACGATGCCCAGGGTAACGGCGCCGCCCAGGGCCAGCAGCGATGTCGCGGCCCCGGCTATCGCCGTGGTGGCCAGGACCCGTGCCGGCGGGCGCTGCCGGACCAGCCACGGGCAGACCAGCAGCAACCAGAAGCCGATCAGCGGCTTGTCGAGATTGAGGTACAGGGTGAACGGCACGGCATCCGGGGTGAAGCGCACCGCGCTGATCATCCGGCCATTGCCGAAGCCGGGCAGCCAGTGCAGCGCCAGGCCGACGGCGACCAGCAGGAACAGGCCGTGGCCCAGGTAACGCAGCGGGCGATTGCGTTGCTGGAATGCCGCGGCGCCGGAGGCCAGCAGCAGGGCGAAGGCGATCAGGCTGGGCAGGCCCAGGTGGCCCACGCTCAATGCCAGGGCATAACCAAGGGAAAGCAGGGCCAGGTAAGCCCAGGGCAGAGCAGACATGCAGGGTCCTCGAGTCGTTGAACAGTAAAGCCCGGTCGTCTGGGCGAGGGATTATAACGTCCGGTCCAGAGCGCTTGGCCAATGAAAAACACCGGCATGGCCGGTGTTTTTTCAACCACGCTCGAGGGCGATCACGGCTGTGCCGGAGGCGGGTACTTGCCGTGGCTGGACACGATCTTCAGCGGCTCCTTGAATTTCGAGCCTTTCAAGGGCAGGTCGGGCATGACGCCATTTTGCAGCGGACCCTTGATCAGGAAGATATTGTCGCCCGAGAGCCCTTCGCCGGAAATCTTGTGCAAGGTCCAGCCTTCCGGCAGTTCGGACGTTCTCAATTCGAAGTAATGAGAGACGCGTGCCTTCTGCTGGGTGCGCCCGTGCAGTTTGCCAAAGATATTCTGGGAGAGTTTCTCCGGTGCAAGGCTGCCCGGTGCCAGGTCGGTCACGTAGATGCCATAGTCGGTACGGGTAAAGTCGCCCAACGGACTTTGCCGGGTGACCGGCAGGTGCATGTGCAAGGCCGTACCGTAGCCACTTCCGCGAATGGCGGCGTATTTGTCCCGGCCCATGTACTTGTACATGAACTCGCTCCACTCCGACCTTGGAATCTCCCGGCTTCTCAAGTTCGGACAATGGGGAACACTCTCGAAGTGTCGACTGGTCACCGGCGGCGATTCGGCGCTCTCGGGCGCCGGGCGTTTCTGCCGTGAAAGGATATCCGTGGAAGTTGCAGGTGCAGACGTAGGCGTAGATGTTTTTGCCTCCTGCAATGTTGTCTCATGGAGTTTTTTCCAGGATGTTGATTGAAGGCTGTCTCCCTGCATTTGCACATAGAACTTGTTCCGCAGTGCACGACTGGGAAGGATGCTTTCTATTTTTCCGTGGTATTGAGTGAGTTGCCTGGAACTGAGCGCCGCCCAGGCGTTATCGCCATCACGGACGGCAATGCTCCAGGTCTCGTCCGGACTCTTCACCAGAAACTTCTGCGTGGGCAGCGTGCCCGGCTGATTGTTGGTCTTACTGTAGAAGGCATGTACGTCGACCGAGTTGGCTTCCGGCCGCCGTTTTATCCGGATTACCCGGGTGTCCGCGCCAATGAAGAAGTCGAGCTTGGGAAGGGGCCTGATCGGTAGCGTGTCTTCCAGGGCGGCGCAGCCCAGTGCGGGCGCGGCAAGCATTTTATCGAAGGGCAGCCCGGCCGCGCCCGGGAGCTGGCGAACAGGTCGCGGGCAGCCGTTGTGCTTGCGGAACCTGCCGGTGATGTGGTCGCCTGCCGAGTCAAGCTGCTGTCCGAACGCCTGCCGGGCATCGTTAAGTGCTTGCGTCGCCCGACCCTTGGCATTGCGTATGTTGTGCCAGAGTTTATTGACGGTACGTGCGAGTGTCCGCGGGCTGTACAAGGGAAGGGGCGAGACGGAAAAAAGGCTCTCGCCCACGGCTTGGGTCAGTTGCAGGCCGCTTTTGCGCAGGCCTTGTCGGAATGCCTGATTGGCCAGGCCGGCGCTGACGCCACTGCCCACTTTGTTCAGGGTCTGCCATAAGCCACCGATGGCGGTTCGGCGGACAGTCTCTCCCGCCGCGCTGGTGAACGCGTGCTGTCCGATGGCGAACACCTGGTTTCTCAGCCCCTGGCCCAGGGACGTCTGCAGGCCCGCGCGAACCGCCGTGGCCAATGTCTTGACCGCGGAACCCACGCCTTTGGCACCGGGAAGCGCCGTCAGGGCAATCTCCATGACCAGGCCGAGGTGGTCCTCGTTGCTTCGCTCGGCGGCGGGTTTGGCAAAGTAGTCGTAGAACGGAATCAGCGACAGGAGGCTGAAGCGTTCTCCCCGGTTATGGGGCGGGAGGGTGTTTTGCTCCTTGGAATGACTGACCTCCCAGATCATGGGCGTATCCCATACCGGCGTGACCAGCTTGTCGATGACCTGTCGGGCGGTGCTGGCGGGGTCGCCTGGGCAGAGTCGGCCGGCGTTGAGCCCGGCGTGCCATTCGCCGGCTTCCAATCCGACCCCGGCAGGAATACCGGCTCTTACCAGTCGGCCTCCCACCGACGCCGGCTTGGGCAGCAGCATGGCGGAGCGGCTCCAGATATCAATCCAGCTGGTGCCCAGTCCGTCATCCGCCTTCAGGATATTCAGGAAGTGGCTTTGACTGCCCTCCAGCGGTTCGAACTCGACGACGGCCAATGTTCCGGCCTTGTAGAACAGCGAGTGGCGTGACGAGGGAGCGAGGATGCGCCAGCGCCCGCGGTCAAGGGCATGCAGTTTCTGCAGTGGCAGGCCCTGAAAGATCAGTTCGAGTTGCGACTTGACGATGGGCTGGTACTTCTCTCTGTAGCGGGTCGAATCCTCCGTGAACTTTGTGAGGAGCGCGTTTCTCTGGGCCAGGAAATAGTCGTGTTGCACCATGTTCATGCCGCACAGGAAAGCGTCGAGGGTACTGATGTCCCGATCACCGAAGCGCGCATCGGGATCGGCACCCAGGGCCCAGAGTTGCACGCTCGCCATGGCACGCAGATCCGGCGCCCGCTCATGTTGCACTGACAGCAACTGCGCCTGGTTTCGTTCTTCTGCCTCCCTGGTCAGGTCGAGCCATTCCATGGCGTTGGCATAACCCCAGGCGCGCGCGGTGGCGGCGGTCTGCTCGCCCAGGATGAGGCCGCTCAGCTCGCTGAGTGGATTTTCCGCCGGGGCCCTGGCGGAAGAAAGCCTTTCGGCGTCGCCTGTTTCCTGCGAGTCGATATCGAGATCGTTCTGCCTGGCGATACCCTTGGCCATTGCCACCACCTCGGCGATCGAACAGGCCATCGAGGCACGGGGCGTGATTTCGTTGAGCAGTCGCGCCGCCCAGCGCAGGGTGATCGCGGCAGCATCACTCTGATAATCCAGGGTCAGGTCGTCGCTGTCCCGCAGGAACAGCTCCGGGCGTGCGCGTTGCAGCAGCAGGCCCGCGAGAAAGGTGGCGTGGCCTTTCTGGTCGGTCACTTGCTGGTCCATGAGGCGTGCGTGGATGGGCGTGATCAAGTGTTCCCTGAGATGGCCCCATGTCTGGAATTCGGGGCCCGGCACCGTACCGCCAAGGTCGGGGCCCAGTTGCCACAGGTCCTTCACCGCTGGCCAGGCGATATCCAGCAGCGTTTCCACGAGCAGGCAGGCCTGCTCGCCCGGGGTCAGTGCCGCTGGCGTCGCGGATGCCGGGGCCTGGGTCATTTGCGCGGCCCATTCCGTGAATTTCGGCAAGCCTTGCAGTAGCTGGTAGTGTTCGAACGCGCCCCACGCCGGCAGCGCCTGGATAAAGGGGGCGCTCAAGCCGATCTTGTCGAGCACGCGTGAGGCGAATGCCGGTGCCGACGCGCTTTCCTTGCTGGCGTCCTGTAGCTGTTGTCGGTTGGCGGCGAAAGTGGCGCCCGCGTCCTCCAGCAGGAGCACCGTTTCCGCCACGGGGATTTCAGCCGGTTTTGCCGGTTCGATCCCGGGCCTCCAGGCACTGGCGGGGATGTACTGCCGTGTCAGCAGTGTGCTTCGGAACACCAGTTCCAGCAGATCCATCTGCGGATCGGCGGCCACCCAGGGCGCGATAAATGCTGGTATCGAGGAAAAGCCGTTGTCGGCAATAACCGTCGCGGAGGCTGCAAGGCCGCGCACCAGTCGCCGGAGAATAGCCCAGGCGCCCGCCGCCGATCGGATCTGCATGCCGGTGAAGTCTGACAGGAGGACATGAAGATCCGCCTTGCGACAGAGGTACGAAAGCGCGCGATTGGCCTCATCGAGAGTCGATGCGTGTTTCAGCGCCATCAGCGGTGTCGGCGTCATCCCCGTCATATCCTGGTGCATGGCTACGTAGGGGTAGAAGGCGTAGGGATAGAGAGCTTCGGTAATGCTGCGGGTCTGGCTCCAGCGTTCGCTGGCCCGGCTGCGCAGTTGTTCTTCGCCGAGCACGCTGGCGCAAGGATCCTGGGGAAGGATGGAGAAAACCGCTTCGTCGTCCGGCCCCGCCAATGCCTTCAGGGTGCTCTCGACTTGGCGCAGGCCTCCGGTATGGGTGTCCAGCGCGATACGCTGGAGTCCCAGGGCGAAATGAACAGCCACCGGCTGCGCGTCCGCCGGGATCGGCAAACCCAGTACATCGCCTGAGGGTTTGCGTTCGGCACCCTCGATGTTTTCCGTGGTGGTCGAGCAGAATTCGCTCTTTATATCGAAAGGCGCCAGGGTATCGTCGTATGACCAGCGGGCCATGGCATAGGCAGTCAATCGCAAGTCGCTTCGACTGCCGATCTGGCTCGCGTATTCAGGCAGCATTTCCTTGAGCAGCCTGGCGCAGAACAGTTGCACGTCCGCCCGTTCGAGAAAGTGCAGGCAACGCTGCAACAGGTCTTTTTCGTCCTTGAAAGGACTGTTGTCGATGCTGCCGAGGTTTTCGCGGATCCAGTCATTGAACAGTAAATAGTGTTCCCGGTAATTTCCGTTGGCCGTGGCGGCATCGACCGCATCCATGAACACCTCCGGCGATGAATACAGGAGATGGTTGCACGCGGCACAGTACCAGGGTACTTCGACATTGTTCGCGGTATAGCGGCGTCCATCGGGCAGGGGGCGTGAGTTGTCTTGCTCCGTGCCGTCCAGCAAGGCTCGTGCCTGGCTGGCGACCTTGACCAGGGGTTGGCTGATGTCAGCCCAGTAACTCTTCGGGCCTTCATGGCGATCATCGGACAAGAAATTGTCCGGCAGGTTGTTTTCCGTCCTGAACAAGTCAAAGGCGTAGGTGAGATAACTGTCGGTCTTGTCCAGAATCGTGCGAAGAGTGGTCGAAGGGTGGCGATACTCATCTTTCGCCGTCAGCAGTTTCGAATGGGCGACATCGAATACCGACGCTGAAAGCCCTCCCGTAACTCCGGCCTGGTCGACGACCGCCAGGAAAGAGGCGGCTGCCGCGGCGAGGCAAGTTTCTGCGGTGTATCCGGAGACTGGGGGAACAAGTTGCGGGCGCGAAGTTGCGTGGGATTGAGCGGTTTTCAGAAAAGCCTGTTCAAATTGTATTGAGTTCTTGTTCATGCAAGTTGTCTTTTTGTAGTTGTGGGGCTTGCCTCCAGTTTAGATAGGCTCGAATTTAAATTGAAAGTGCTCGAAAGTTTACTGGCTTACTTGTCGGTGCGGGAGGAAGTTTCAGCGCAATAAGGAAACTATCAGTTTGTCTGTAGGATAATATTCGGCAATAAAAGGCCGGGTCTGCAACCTGCGCCCTGTGGAAAGCGCACCGGCCAGGGCCGGTACGCTTTCACGCGGGATGACAGGAAATACTCAGGAAGCAATCAGTTGCCGCAATACATAGTGCAGGATTCCCCCGGCTTTGAAGTATTCCACTTCATTGAGCGTGTCGATCCGACACAACACGTCGACTTTTTCCTGGCTGCCGTCCTCACGGGTCAGGGTCAGTTGCAGGTTCATCCGCGGTTGCAGTTCGGCGCCGCTCAAGCCGCTGATGCTCAGGGTTTCCTTGCCGGTCAGGCGCAGGCTCTTGCGATTCTGGTCAAGCTTGAATTGCAGCGGCAGCACGCCCATGCCCACCAGGTTGGAGCGGTGGATACGTTCGAAGCTCTCGGCGATCACCGCCTTGACGCCCAGCAGGTTGGTGCCCTTGGCCGCCCAGTCACGGCTGGAGCCGGTGCCGTATTCCTGGCCGGCGATCACCACCAGCGGCGTGCCTTCGGTCTGATAACGCATGGCCGCATCGTAGATCGCCAGCTTTTCGCCCGAAGGCACATGCAGGGTATTGCCGCCTTCTTCGCCGCCGAGCATTTCGTTGCGGATGCGGATATTGGCGAAGGTGCCGCGCATCATCACTTCATGGTTGCCGCGGCGTGAACCGTAGGAGTTGAAGTCCCGTGGTTCCACGCCCTGTTCGCGCAGATAGCGTCCGGCCGGGCTGTCGGCCTTGATATTGCCGGCGGGGGAGATGTGGTCGGTGGTCACCGAATCCCCCAGCAATGCCAGTACCCGGGCGCCCTTGATGTCCTCGACCACCGGCAGGGGCCCGGTGATATCGTCGAAGAACGGCGGGTGCTGGATATAGGTCGAGTCCTTCTGCCAGACATAGGTGGCGGCCTGGGGGACTTCAATCGCCTGCCACTGGGCGTCACCGGCAAACACCTCGGCGTATTCCTTGTGAAACATCGCGGTATTGACCTGGGCCACGGCGTCGGCGATTTCCTTCTGGCTCGGCCAGATATCGCGCAGGTACACCGGTTTGCCATCGCTGCCGGTGCCCAGCGGTTCGCGGCTGATATCGAGGCGCACGCTGCCCGCCAGGGCGTAGGCCACCACCAGCGGCGGCGAGGCCAGCCAGTTGGTCTTGACCAGCGGATGGACGCGGCCTTCGAAGTTGCGGTTGCCGGACAGTACCGAGGCGACGGTCAGGTCCGATTGCTGAATGGCTTTCTCGATCGGTTCCGGCAGCGGTCCGGAGTTGCCGATGCAGGTGGTGCAACCGTAGCCGACCAGGGCAAAACCCAGTTCATCGAGGTAGCGGGTGAGACCGGCGGCCTTGTAGTAGTCGGTGACCACCTTGGAGCCGGGGGCCAGGGAGCTCTTGACCCAGGGCTGGCGCTTCAGGCCTTTCTCCACGGCCTTCTTCGCCAGCAGCCCGGCGGCCATCATCACGCTGGGGTTGGAGGTATTGGTGCAGGAGGTAATGGCGGCAATCACCACCGCGCCATCCTTCAGGCGGTAGGTATGGCCTTCATAGCTGTAGTCGACGCCGCCGACCTGATCCGCATTGCCGACGGCGACACCGCCGCCGCCCTCGCTTTCCAGGCGACCTTCTTCCTTGCTCGCGGGTTTGAGCTGCAAGCCCATGAAGTCACTGAAGGCCTGGGCGACATTCGGCAGCGAGACCCGGTCCTGCGGGCGTTTCGGCCCGGCCAGGCTGGCCTCGACGCTGCCCATGTCGAGGGCCAGGCTGTCGCTGAACAACGGCTCCTGGCCCGGCAGGCGCCAGAGTCCCTGGGTCTTACTGTAGGCCTCCACCAGTTCCACGGTGGCGGCCGGCCGGCCGGACAGGCGCAGATAATCCAGCGTGACCTCGTCCACCGGGAAGAAACCGCAGGTGGCGCCATATTCCGGGGCCATGTTGGCGATGGTCGCGCGGTCCGCCAGGGGCAGTTCGGCCAGGCCGTCGCCGTAGAACTCGACGAATTTGCCGACCACGCCTTTCTTGCGCAGCATCTGCGTCACGGTCAGCACCAGGTCGGTGGCGGTGATGCCTTCCTTGAGCTTGCCGGTGAGCTTGAAGCCGATCACTTCGGGAATCAGCATCGACACCGGCTGGCCGAGCATCGCCGCTTCCGCCTCGATGCCGCCGACGCCCCAGCCGAGCACGCCGAGGCCGTTGATCATGGTGGTGTGGGAGTCGGTGCCGACCAGGGTGTCGGGGAAGGCATAGGTGCGGCCGTCCTCGTCCTTGGTCCAGACCGTGCGCCCCAGGTACTCGAGGTTGACCTGATGGCAGATGCCGGTGCCCGGCGGCACCACGCTGAAGTTGTCGAAGGCGCTCTGGCCCCAGCGCAGGAAGGCATAGCGTTCGCCGTTGCGCTCCATCTCGATATCGACGTTCTGGCCGAACGCCGCCGCTGTGGCGAACTTGTCGACCATCACCGAGTGGTCGATCACCAGGTCGACCGGCGACAGCGGGTTGATCCGCTGCGGATCGCCGCCGGCCCTGGCCACGGCGGCACGCATGGCGGCCAGGTCGACCACCGCCGGCACGCCGGTGAAGTCCTGCATCAGGACCCGGGCCGGGCGGTACTGGATTTCCCGGTCGGAACTGCGTGTCTTGAGCCAGGCGGCGAGTGCCTTGAGGTCGGTGCCGGTGACGGTCTTGCCGTCCTCCCAGCGCAGCAGGTTTTCCAGCAGGACCTTGAGCGACATCGGCAGCTTGTCCAGGTCGCCGAGCGACTGGGCGGCTTGCGGCAGGCTGAAGTAGTGGTAGGTCTTGGTGCCTACATTCAGGGTTTTAAGGGTTTTCAGGCTATCGAGCGATGACATGAAATGACTCCTTGAGGCCCGCACGGCACGGGCCGGGTGGAACGAACAGAGCCTTGAATCTAGCTCCGTTCGGGGGATCTGGCTAATCACTGGACTCTATGGGGCAGTCCAAGGTTCCGAACTCGGCTATCATGCGCAGGTTTAAATGACAGGCTTGGCTTCGATTACAGGAGCCGGCTTGCCGGCGATGAGGTCGCAGAGTCCGTGCAAGCCTCCTCGTCACAGTCGCCCAGCCCAGGAATTTTTTGTGAACACCCTCTTTATGCACTGCCGGCCAGGTTTCGAAGGCGAAGTCTGTTCCGAGATCTCCGAGCACGCCGCGAACCTGAATGTCGCCGGTTACGCCAAGGCCAAGGCCAGCAGCGCCTATGCCGAATTCGTCTGCACCGAGGACGATGGCGCTGCGCGGCTGATGGCCGGCCTGCGCTTTGCCGACCTGATCTTCCCGCGCCAGTGGGCCCGGGGCAGCTTCATCGACCTGCCGGAAACCGACCGCATCAGCGTGATCCTTGCCCAACTGGCGACATTCCCGCTCTGTGGCAGCCTCTGGCTGGAGGTGGTCGATACCAATGACGGCAAGGAACTGTCGAACTTCTGCAAGAAATTCGAAGGACCGTTGCGCAAGGCCCTGACCCAGGCCGGCAAGCTGGTGGAGGATGCCGGCAAGCCACGCTTGCTGCTGACCTTCAAGAGCGGCAGGGAAGTCTTTCTCGGCATGGCCGAGGCGGATAATTCGGCGATGTGGCCGATGGGCATCCCGCGCCTGAAGTTTCCCAAGGACGCGCCGAGCCGCTCCACCCTCAAGCTGGAAGAGGCCTGGCACCACTTCATCCCCCGCGATCAGTGGGAAGAGCGGCTCAATGGCGACATGACCGGCGTCGACCTCGGCGCGGCTCCTGGCGGCTGGACCTGGCAACTGGTCAATCGCGGCATGCTGGTGACCGCCATCGACAACGGCCCGATGGCCGAAAGCCTGATGGACACCGGGCTGGTCCAGCACCTCATGGCCGACGGCTTTACCTTCAAGCCGAAACAGCCGGTGGACTGGATGGTCTGCGACATCGTCGAGAAGCCGGCGCGCAATGCCGCCTTGCTGGAAACCTGGATCGGCGAGGGGCATTGCCGCGAAGCGGTGGTCAACCTCAAGCTGCCGATGAAGCAGCGTTATGCCGAGGTCCGGCGCCTGCTGGAGCGGATCGAGGAAGGCTTCAAGGCCCGCGGCATCCGGGTGGCGATCGGCTGCAAGCAGCTGTATCACGACCGTGAGGAAGTCACCTGCCATCTGCGTCGACTGGATATGAAAAAGCCGCGATAATGCCGAACCGGTTTCAGGAGTTAAGCATGACCCAGCCCCATGACCCCAATGTTGACGGCACCCTCGATGCCACCGGCCTCAACTGCCCCGAGCCGGTGATGATGCTGCACCAGCATATCCGCGACCTGCAGCCCGGCGGCCTGCTCAAGGTGATCGCCACCGACCCGTCGACCCGTCGCGATATCCCCAAGTTCTGTGTGTTCCTCGATCACGAACTGGTGGAGCAACGGGAAGAGTCCGGCACTTACCTGTACTGGATCCGCAAGAAGCTCGGCTAGACGGCCACGACCTGCCGGAGCCTAGCCCCGGCTCATCCGGATCCGCTTGCGCGCACTGCGTGCCAGGCGGATCGACAGCATCACCGCCGCGCACGACAGCCCGACGATCAAGCCCACCCACAGCCCGCTGGGGCCGCTCGGTGCACCGAACCAGTCGGTCAGGCCAAGGGCGTAGCCCACCGGCAGGCCGATTCCCCAATAGGCGAACAAGGTCAGGATCATGGTCACCCGGGTGTCCTGGTAGCCGCGCAACGCCCCGGCTGCGGTGACCTGGATCACATCCGAGATCTGGAACAGCGCCGCATACACGATCAGCATGCTCGCCACCTGGATCACCACCGGATCGCGGGTGTAGACCGTCGCGATAGGCTCGCGAAGCAGCAACATCAGACTGGCGGAAATACAGCCATAGACCAGCGCGGTGGCCACCCCGACCCCGGCGGTGAAGCGTGCTTCCCGTGGTTGCCCGCGGCCCAGGGCCTGGCCGACGCGCACGGTGATGGCCATGCCGAGGGAGTAGGGGACCATGAACACCAGCCCGCTCATGTTCAGGGCGATCTGGTGCCCGGCCACCACATGGGCACCCAGGCTGCCGATCAGCAGGGCGATCACCGCGAAGATGCTCGACTCGGCGAACACCGCGATGCCGATGGGCAGGCCGATGCCCAGCAGACGCTTGATCACCGGCCATTGCGGCCAGTCGAAATGGCTGAACACCTGGCTCGGTCGATAGACCTTGGCCCAGCGCACCCAGCCGGTCATGCCGAACAGCATCACCCACATCACGATCGCCGTGGCCCAGCCGCAACCGGGACCGCCCATGGCCGGTACGCCGAGGTGGCCGTAGATAAAGACGTAGTTCAACGGAATGTTCAGGGCCAGCCCGCACAGGCCCAGGACCATGCTCGGCCGGGTGCGGCCCATGCCGTCGCTGCAGCAGCGCAGCACATGATAGAGCGCCACCGTCGGCAGGCCGGTGCCGATGCCGCGCAGGTAGTCCATGCACGGGCCGATCAGTTGCGGATCGACTTTCATCAGGTGCAGGACCGGCTCGGCGTTGTAGAGGATCACGCCCGCGCCCAGGCCCACCACCAGCGCCAGCCACAGGGCCTGGCGCACCAGCGGGCCGATCTCGGCCGGCGTGCCGGCACCATGGCGCTGGGCGACTTTCGGCGTGGTCGCCAGCAGGATGCCGGTCATCAGCAGGAACACCGGCACCCAGATCGAGTTGCCCAGCGCCACGGCCGCCAGGTCCCGGGGGCCGACGCGCCCGGCCATGACCGCGTCGACAAAACCCATGGCGGTGTGTGCCAGCTGGGCAATGATGATCGGCAGGGCCAGGCCCAGCAGGTTGCGCACTTCCAGGCGCACCCGTGCCGGGCGGCTGAGGGGCTGGGCGTCCAGGGGAGCAGTAACGGTGTTCACCAGTGATGTATCCAAGTGTTGCGAAGAAAACCGGGGATTCTACGCATTGACGCCAAGGTCAGGAAATTTCCTCTTGTAGTGCATTTGTAATGGGCTTTCTGTCTCCGGGGCCAATCGCCGACTGGCCGCGGCTGGCGATCTGCGCCACACTGCGGGTCCGCGAAAGGAGCCTGCCATGCTGATTGTTGCCGACGAGAATATCCCCCTGATCGATGCCTTTTTTGCCGGTTTCGGCGAGATCCGCCGCCTGCCGGGGCGCGCCATCGATCGCGCGGCGGTGGCCGGGGCGGATGTGCTGCTGGTGCGCTCGGTGACTCCGGTCAGCCGCGAGCTGCTCGAAGGCAGCGCGGTGCGGTTTGTCGGCACCTGCACCATCGGTACCGATCACCTGGACCTGGACTACTTCCAGGAAGCCGGCATCCACTGGTCCAGCGCGCCCGGCTGCAACGCCCGCGGCGTGGTCGACTACGTGCTGGGCAGCCTGCTGACCCTGGCCGAGATCGAGGGCGCCGAACTGGCCCGACGCACCTATGGCGTGATCGGGGCCGGCGAAGTCGGCGGGCGCCTGATCAAGGTCCTGTGCGGCCTGGGCTGGAAGGTGCTGGTCTGCGACCCACCGCGCCAGGCGGCCGAAGGCGGCGATTATGTCGACCTGGAGCAGATCATCGAGCAGTGCGACGTGATCAGCCTGCACACGCCCCTGATCCGTTCCGGGGCGCTGTCGACCTGGCATCTGCTGGATCGCCAGCGGCTGGGGCGACTCCGGCCCGGCACCTGGCTGATCAATGCCGCCCGCGGCCCGGTGGTGGATAACGCCGCCCTGCGCGACGTCTTGTTGGAGCGCGAAGACCTGCAGGCCGTGCTCGATGTATGGGAAGCCGAGCCGCAGGTGGATGTCGAGCTGGCGGAACTCTGCGTGATCGGTTCGCCACACATCGGCGGCTACAGCCTCGACGGCAAGCAGCGCGGCACGGCGCAGATCTACCAGGCCTACTGTGCCTTTATCGGCCAGGCGCCGACGGTCAGCCTCGATGACCTGCTGCCCGCGCCGGGGCTGGCGCAAATCACCCTCAATGCCGACTGCGATCCGGCCTGGGCCATGGCGATGATCTGCCGCGCGGTGTACGACCCGCGCCGCGACGACGCGGACTTTCGCCGCAGCCTGACCGGCAATGTGGCCGAACAGCGGGTGGCGTTCGACCTGCTGCGCAAGCACTATCCCGAGCGGCGTGAAATCGAGGGGCTGGCGGTGAAGATCAATGGCGAGTCGGCGGCGTTGCGGCAACTGGTCCTGGCCCTGGGGGCCGTGCCGGTCTGATCGCGGCGGACAGAAAAAACCCGGCAGCAGGGCCGGGTCGATAAAAGAGTTCGGGCTGTCAGTCTTGCTGCGCAGGCTTGACCAATCGCTGTTCCAGTTCGCGGCAGGCGTCCTGGATCATTTCTTCGGTGATCGGAACTTCGCGTCCTGCTGCGTCGATAATCGCGCAGCCCAGGGCTTCTGGCTTGGGATGACGAATCACCGGGATCTGGTTAGTGCTGTGTTGCAAGTCCATGGCCTGTCTCCTCATCAGGTACTTGGCAAGTGTATAACCGCGGCATGACCAGGCTGTGACAACCTTCTACCGCACATCCTTCTGTCGCACGCCTCATGTCGCGTGGCGCCGCATGACCAGTGCAACAGAAATAAAGGCGGGTCGCCAGCCGGGCGTTAGACCGATCTTCTCTAGGCGCTAGCGTTCGCGGTCATAATCAACCTGACTGATTGCGTTTTGCAGAAGTTCCCTCGAACTTCGGTGTAGGCTCTGTGCATCCCATCACGGATCCGCCTTCATGCTTTCAGCTCGTCAACGCCGGGCCATCCGCCTGGCCAGCCGTTTTGTCGCCCCTTATCGCTGGCAGGCCGTCGGTGCCTTGCTGGCGCTGATCGTCACCGCGGGCATCACCTTGTCCATGGGCCAGGGCATTCGCCTGCTGGTGGACAAGGGGTTCATGACCCAGTCGCCGCACCTGCTCAACCAGTCCATCGGCCTGTTCCTGCTATTGGTGCTGGGGCTGGCGGTGGGGACGTTCGCGCGCTTCTACCTGGTGTCGTGGATCGGCGAACGGGTGGTCGCCGACATTCGCCGGCAGGTCTTCAACCACCTGATCTACCTGCATCCGGGGTTCTACGAGAACAACCGCAGCTCGGAAATCCAGTCGCGGCTGACCGCCGACACCACCTTGCTGCAATCGGTGATCGGCTCCTCACTGTCGCTGTTCCTGCGCAACGCGCTGATGGTCATCGGTGGCGTGGTGCTGCTGTTTATCACCAATCCCAAGCTGACCAGCATCGTGGTGGTCGCCTTGCCGCTGGTGCTGGCGCCGATCCTGATTTTCGGGCGACGGGTGCGCAGCCTGTCGCGCCTGAGCCAGGACCGTATCGCCGACGTCGGCAGCTATGTGTCCGAAACCCTCGGCCAGATCAAGACCGTGCAGGCCTATAACCACCAGGTGCAGGACGAAAGGCGTTTTGCGGTGACCGTCGAAGAGGCCTTCCAGACCGCGCGCAAGCGTATTGTCCAGCGGGCCTGGCTGATCACCCTGGTGATCGTGCTGGTACTCGGGGCGGTGGGCGTGATGCTCTGGGTCGGCGGCATGGACGTGATCGCCGGGAAAATCTCCGGCGGCGAACTGGCGGCCTTCGTCTTCTACAGCCTGATCGTCGGCAGTGCCTTCGGCACCCTCAGCGAAGTGATCGGCGAGCTGCAACGGGCGGCGGGAGCGGCGGAGCGTATCGGCGAGCTGCTGCAGTCGAGCAACGATATCACCGCGCCGAGCAGTGGCCTGGTGCGGCTGGCCGAACGGGTCAGTGGCAACCTGGTGCTGGAGAACCTGCGTTTCAGCTACCCGTCGCGACCGGACAGCTACGCCATCGACGGCCTCGACCTGACCGTCAGGGCCGGTGAAACCCTGGCGCTGGTGGGGCCGTCGGGAGCGGGCAAGTCGACCCTGTTCGACCTGCTGCTGCGTTTCTACGATCCGCAACAGGGCCGCCTGCTGCTCGACGGGCAACCCCTGACCCAACTCGACCCGCTCGATCTGCGACGCTGTTTTGCCCTGGTCTCACAAAGTCCGGCGCTGTTTTTCGGCAGCGTCGAGGAGAACATCCGCTACGGCAACCCGACGGCCAGCGACGAGCAGGTGCGCGAGGCGGCGCGGATCGCCCATGCCCATGACTTCATCATGCAGATGCCCGATGGCTACCGGACCCACCTGGGCGATGGCGGTCTCGGCCTGTCCGGCGGCCAGCGCCAGCGCCTGGCGATTGCCCGGGCGTTGCTGGTGGATGCGCCGATCCTGCTGCTCGACGAAGCCACCAGCGCCCTCGATGCACAGAGCGAACACCTGATCCAGCAAGCCCTGCCGAGCCTGATGCAGGGGCGCACCACCCTGGTGATCGCCCACCGCCTGGCCACGGTACAGAACGCCGACCGGATCGCGGTGATGGATCAGGGCAGGCTGGTCGCCATCGGCACTCACGCCCAGTTGATCGCCAGCAACCCGCTGTATGCGCGATTGGCGGCGTTGCAATTCAATGCCCGGAGTGCAGAGTCCGAAGCACCCCTGCCGCACCAGTAGCCCTCATGAAAAACGGCGCCCGCAGGCGCCGTTCTGGTGTTGCTCGCCCGGACTCAGCGGTATTCGCACAGGTAAGCGGTTTCCACGGCGACTTTCAGCTGGAACTTGCTGTTGGCCGGTACGTTGAACTGGCTGCCGCTGGCGAAGGTTTCCCAGTCGCTGCTGTCGGGCAGCTTGACGGTCAGGGCGCCGGACACCACGTGCATGATTTCACGCTGGGCAGTGCCGAACTCGTATTCGCCCGGAGCCATGACGCCGATGGTGGCCGCGCCTTCGGCTTGTGCGAAGGCAATCGACTTGACGGTGCCGTCGAAGTACTCGTTGACTTTAAACATGGGCGATTCCTCGAAATGAGCTGGAAAATTTGGCCGGTCAGTATGCCGAAGCGGTTTTGCCTCGTCACGCGTTGAAGAAACTGTATTCAGCCCGGCAGGATCAGCGGCAGCAACCGTGCGGTGTTGCGCGCATCTTCCAGCGCCCGATGCTGTTGCCCGCTGAACTGCATGCCCGCCAGTTGCAGGGCGCCGTTCAGGCCCAGGGGCTTTTGCAGCTTGCGGGCCTTGGCGAAACGCTGCTTGAGGTTGGCGTGGGGGATCTGGCTCAGCAGGCTGTTCAGTTGCAGGTGCCGCCAATCCTGTTCCAGTTGCCGACGGTCATAGTCGCCCCAGCTGGCCCAGCCCTCCAGGCGGTCCCGGTGTTGGCCGAGCCAGCGCTCGAATCCTTCCCAGACCTCCGCCAGCGGCGCGGCGCCGTCGATATTGGCCTGGGTGATATGCGTCAGTTCACGGCAAAAAGGCGTCAGCAGCGGCCTGCGCAGGGGCCGTACGAAACGCTGGAAGTGGTCCAGCTCGCGGCCCTCGCGGTTGACCAGGGTCGCACCGATTTCGATGATTTCCATCTCCGCCAGCGGCCAGCCCCCGTCATCCGTCGTGGCTTCCAGATCAATCACCAGCCAGTGCGGCATCTCGAGCTCCGAAGACAGCATCCTAGTCGGCTCAGCGTAGCCAAAGCCAACGCATCCGCCTAGGCTCTGCGTGAAAACTGCCTGATCGGCGCCCGGCGAGTTGTCTTACGGAGCCGGGGTGCCTATTCGACCACCAGCAATACCTGCCGGTTTTTCACCTGGTCGCCGCGAGCCGCCTGGACGCGACTGACCACGCCGTCGATAGCGGCCTTCAGCGGATGCTCCATTTTCATCGCTTCGAGCACCATCAACAGCTGGCCTTTGCGGACCTGGCTGCCCTCGCTGACCAGCACCTCGACGATCGCCCCGTCCATGGGCGCCTTCACCGTGCCGGAACTGGCCGTGGTCCGGCCTGCCACCGGCGCCAGGCTCAGGTCGCGCAGATGCAGGCTGCCGGGGCGGGTGAACAGCCACAGTTGATCGGCGTCCAGGCGATAGGCATGCCGACGTCGTACGCCATCGAGTTCAACCGTTACCCAGCGGCTGTTCCGCTCCAGTACGCGCACTTCGATCTCACGGTCGGCGTGGCGGATCTGCAGCGTCGTATCGGGACGGGCCAGCAGGAGCAGGTCAGCCGTGGTCTCGCCCAGGCCCAGGCGATAGTGCCGGGGGATGCCGGGGTTGTTGCGCCAGTTGGCGAGTCGGCCAGCATGCTGCGCCGCCTGCGCGTCATGGAAAAGCGCCGCCGCCAGCGCCAGTTCGGCACTGGACGGCTGATAGGGCTGCAGGCTCGGATCGGCGCTGAAGTGTTCGCCGATAAAGGCGGTGCTGAAATCGCCGGCGACAAACAACGGATGTCCGAGCAGGTTCGCCAGCAGGCGCTGGTTGCTGGCCAGGCCCAGCAGGACGCAGTCCTCGACCGCGCGCAGGAGCTTGCGCCGGGCTTCTTCGCGTGTCGCGCCATGGGCGATCAGCTTGCCCAGCAAGGGATCGTAGAACGGACTGATCACCTGGCCTTCGAGCAGGCCGTGGTCGATCCGCACACCTTGCGCCAAGTCCGGTTCCCAGCCCAGCAACTGCCCGGTTTGCGGGAGGAAGTCGCGGGCCGGATCTTCGGCATACAGGCGCACCTCGATGGCATGTCCCCGGAGGGTGACCTGCTCCTGGCGCAAGGGCAGCGGCAGTCCGGCGGCGACATCGAGCTGCCAGGCCACCAGGTCGAGGCCGGTGATCAGCTCGGTGACCGGGTGCTCGACCTGCAGGCGCGTATTCATTTCCAGGAAGTAGAAGCGGCCGCGGGCGTCCAGCAGGAACTCCACGGTCCCGGCCCCCACGTAGTTCACCGCGCGCCCGGCCTGCAAGGCCGCTTCGCCCATGGCCTGGCGCAGTGCCTCGGTCATCACCGGGCAGGGGGCTTCCTCGATGATTTTCTGGTGACGGCGCTGGATCGAGCAATCGCGCTCGCCGAGGTACAGCAGGTTGCCGTGCTGGTCGCCGAACAGCTGGATTTCCACATGGCGCGGTTCGACCAGCGCCTGTTCGAGGATCAGTTCGTCGTAGCCAAAGGCGTGCAGCGCCTCGGAGCGGGCGGTACGCAATTGCCCGGCCAGTTGCGCGGGCTCGTCGACCCGGCGCATGCCGCGCCCGCCGCCGCCGGCACTGGCCTTGATCATCAATGGATAACCGATCCGCTCGGCTTCGCGGGCGAGGGTCGCGTCGTCCTGCTCGACGCCCTGGTAGCCGGCGATACAGGGCACGCCGGCGGCCAGCATGGCGATTTTCGAGCGGCGCTTGCTGCCCATCAGTTCGATGGCTTCGGGGCTGGGGCCGATAAAGAGCATGCCGGCCTCCTGGCAGGCCCGGGCAAAGGCGGCGTTCTCCGAGAGAAAGCCGTAGCCGGGGTGAATGGCATCGGCACCGCAGCGGCGCGCGGCGTCGAGCAGGGCCGGGATGTTGAGGTAGGATTCGGCCACCTGTGGCGCGCCGATGCACACGGCTTCGTCGGCCAGTTGCACATGGCGGGCAGCCGCGTCGGCCTCGCTGTAGACGGCGACGGTCCGATAGCCTTGTGCCTTGGCCGTGCGAATCACCCGGCAGGCGATCTCGCCGCGGTTGGCGATCAGGATCTTGTTGAAGGCGGGCATCGGCGCGGTCCTTTGGTCTTGTGTGGGTAATGAGGTGTCTGCGTCGGCAAACGCAACCTTTGCAGGAGCCGGCAAGCCGGCTCCTACAGGGGATCGCTGCGCCGAGGTCTTTCAGGCGCCCAGTTCGGTTCGCGCTTGTTCAGGAAGGCCAGGGTCCCCTCGACGCCTTCGGCCCCGGTCACCGCCTCGCCGAAGCGCAGGGCGGCCTGATCGAGCAACGGCCCCAGCGGCTGCTCATCCAGCAGCAGGGCCTTGGTCGCGGCATTCGCTCCCGGTGCACAACGCAGTACCTGGCCGAGCACCTCGCCGAGGCGCTCGGCCAGGCCCTGGCTATCGCGCTCGACAAAATGCACCAGCCCCAGGCGCGCGGCCTCTTCGCCGTCGAAGCGCGCGGCCGTCAGCGCCAGGCGGCGCGCCTGGGTCAGGCCGATGCGGTGGACCACAAAGGGCGCGATCTGCGCCGGCAACAGGCCCAGGCCGGTTTCCGGCAGGCCGAACTGCGCGTCATGCGCGGCCATCGCGATATCGCTGACACAGGCCAGGCCAAAGCCGCCGCCGAGTACCGCGCCTTGCAGCACGGCGATCACCACCTGGGGTTGCTGCTGGGTTTCCTCCAGCAGGGCGCCGAACGTCCGGTTCAGCGCCTGATAGGCCTGGGCACCCTGGGTACGGGCCTGGGCCATGTCGCGGATATCGCCGCCGGCGCAGAAATGCCCGCCGGCACCGCACAGCACCAGGGCCCGCACGGCGCGATCGTCACGCACGGCGGCGAGCACCGCGCGCAACTCGGTGACCATCTGCAGGCTCATGGCATTGCGGCTGTCCGGGCGGTCGAGGGTGATATGCAGCACGCCGTTGTGGACTTCCAGGCGCAGGGTCTGGCAGGCGGGCAGGGCGTTCATCGTTTTTTCCCCGGCAGGATGCCCATCAGCTTGCAGATGATGCCCAGCATGATTTCGTCGGCACCGCCGCCGATCGACACCAGCCGCACATCGCGATAGGCCCGGGCCACCGGGTTGTCCCACATGTAGCCCATGCCGCCCCAGTATTGCAGGCAGCCGTCGGTGACCTCGCGGCCCAGTCGTCCGGCCTTGAGCTTGGCCATGGACGCCAGGCGGGTGACGTCCTGGCCCTTGATGTACTGCTCGGTGGCCTGGTAGACCAGCGCCCGCAGGCATTCGATCTCGGTGGACAGTTCGGCGAGGCGGAAGTGGATCACCTGGTTGTCGAGCAGCGGGCTGCCGAAGGTCTGGCGTTCCTTGCAGTAGGCAATGGTACTGTCGACGCAATACTCCAGGCCCTTGATCATGTTCGCCGCGCCGAACAGCCGTTCCTCCTGGAACTGCAGCATCTGCATCATGAACCCCGCGCCTTCCTGGCCGATGCGGTTGCGCTGCGGCACGCGGACATCGTCGAAGAAAATCTGCGCGGTCTCGGAACTGCGCATGCCCAGCTTGTCCAGGTGCGGGCTGAGCGTGATGCCCGGGCTGTTCATCGGCACCATGATCAGCGACTTGTTGACGTGCGGCTTGTCGTCCGAGGTGTTGGCCAGCAGACAGATAAAGTCGGCGCTCGGCGAGTTGGTGATCCACATCTTGCTGCCATTGATCACATAGTCGTCGCCGTCCTTGCGCGCATGGGTCTTGAGCCCGGCGACATCCGAGCCGGCGCCGACTTCGGAAACCCCGATACAGCCCACCTGCTCGCCGCTGATGGCCGGACGCAGGAACTCCTCGCGCAGGGCATCGGAGCCGAAGCGCGCCAGGGCCGGGGTGCACATGTCGGTCTGCACGCCGATGGACATGGGGATCCCACCGCAGTGGATGCTGCCGAATTCCTCGGCGGCGACGATCGAATAGCTGTAGTCCAGGCCCATGCCACCGAACTGCTCCGGCTTGGAGATGCCCAGCAGGCCCAGTTCGCCGGCCTTGCGGAAGAGCGCATGGATCGGGAAGCGCCCGGCTTTTTCCCATTCCTCGACATGGGGATTGATCTCGTGTTCGACGAACTGGCGAACGGTACGGCGCAGCGCTTCATGTTCCTGGGTAAAGATCATTGTTGTTGTTCTCCTGTGATGTGATCGTTCCCACGCTCTGCGTGGGAATGCAGCCGGTGACGCTCCGCGTCACAGATCAAAGCTTCGCGGGCAAGCCCGCTCCCAGCGAGTCGGAACGATCCCATGGCCTCGACTCTCAGGACCTCGCCACGCCGAAGCTGTTGGCGTGCAGTGGGCGCACCTCGGCCTCGTGGCAGATATCCAGCAGGTAGCCCAGCAGTGTCCGGGTATCCCGTGGGTCGATCAGGCCGTCGTCCCACAGGCTCGCGGTGCCATAGAGCGCGGTGGACTGGCTGTCGAGTTTTTGCGCGGTCACCTGTTCCAGCATGTCGAGCATTTTTTCGTCGACGACCTGGCCATCCTTGACCTGCCGGGCCTCGGTGACAATACGCAGCACCTTGCCGGCCTGGGCGCCACCCATCACCGCGGTGCGGCTGTTGGGCCAGGCGAAGATGAAGCGCGGGTCCAGGCCGCGGCCGCACATGGCGTAGTTGCCGGCGCCGTAGGAGCCACCGACGACCAGGGTCAGTTTAGGCACCCGGGCGTTGGCCACCGCCTGGATCATCTTCGCGCCGTGCTTGATCACCCCCTGTTGCTCGGATTCGGTGCCGACCATGAAACCGGTGGTGTTGTGCAGGAACAACAGCGGCGTGCAGCTCTGGTCGCACAGTTGGATGAATTGCGCGGCCTTGCTCGCGCCCCTGGGCGTGATCGGACCGTTGTTGCCGATCAGCCCGCAGGCGCGCCCCTGGATCTGCAGATGGCCGCAGATTGTCTGCTGGTCGAACTCGCCCTTGAACTCCAGGAAGCTCGAACCATCGGCCAGGCGGGCGATGATTTCCCGCACGTCATAGGGCTTTTTCGGATCGTCGGGAATCAGTCCCAGCAAGTCATCGATGGGGTACAGCGGTTCGGCGAAGTCCGGCGCGGCCGAGAGCGGCAGCCGCGCGTTCCACGGCAGGCTGGCGACGATCTCGCGGGCCAGGCGAATCCCGTCGACGTCGTTTTCCGCCAGGTACTCGGCGGTGCCGGCCACCTGTGCGTGCATCTCGGCGCCACCGAGTTCTTCGTCGGTGGCGACTTCGCCCGTGGCGGCCTTGAGCAGCGGCGGTCCGGCGAGAAACAGCTTGGCCTTGCCGCGCACCACTACCACATAATCCGACAGCCCCGGCTGATAGGCACCGCCGGCGGTCGCCGAACCGTGGACCACGGTGATCTGCGGCAGGCCCATGGCAGACATCCGCGCCTGATTGGCGAAACTGCGCGCGCCCTCGACGAAAATCTCCGCCGCGTAATTCAGGTTGGCGCCGCCGCTTTCCGCCAGGGTGATCACCGGCAGTTTGTTTTCCATGGCGATCTGTTGCAGGCGCAGGGACTTTTTCAAGCCGCTGGGGGAGATGGTCCCGCCCTTGATCGCACTGTTGTTGGCCACCACCAGCAGGCGTACCCCGCAGACGTAGCCGATGCCGGCGATCAGGCCGCCGCCGGCCTGGCTGCCGTCCTTGTCGTCGTGCAACTTGTAGCCGGCCAGGCTGGCCAGTTCGAGAAACGGCGCACCGGGGTCCAGCAGCAGGTTCAGGCGTTCCCGGGGCAGCAACTGGCCGCGCCGGGTGAACTTGTCCCGGGCCTGTTCGGCCTTGTCCAGCAGGTTCTGCTCTAGTTGGCGAAGGTGTTCGAGACTGGCGAGCAGGGCGTCGCGATGGCGGGCGAAATCGGCGGATTGACGGTCGAGCTGGGATTCGATCACCGGCATGGCTTACTCCTTGTCCTTGAGCACGTCCGGCTGGCAGGCCCGGTGGAAACCGTTGTACGACTCGCTGTGCCGCGCCGGTTGCAGCGGCCAGGCCCGGCTGCCGAGGCTGGCGGCGCCGTCGATGCGCAGGGTGCTGCCGCTGACGAAGGCCGCCGCCGGGCTGAGCAGGAAGACAATCGCCGCGCTGACCTCGGACTCGGTGCCGATGCGCTTGAGCGGCACGTGTTCGCGCAAGGTGGGAATGACTTTCCTGAAGGCGCCTTCGTAGGTGTCCATGCCGCTGGAGGCGATCCAGCCCGGCGCCACGGCATTTACCCGGACCCCGGCATGCCCCCACTCGAAGGCGGCGGTCTTGGTGAAGTTGTCCATGCCGGCGCGGGCGGCGCCGGAGTGCCCCATGCCAGGCATGCCGCCCCACATGTCGGCGAGCATATTGACGATGCTCCCGCCGTGCTGGCTCATGGACTGGTTGAAGACTTCCCGGGCCACCAGGAAACCGCCCACCAGATTGGTGCGCAGCACGGTTTCGAAACCTTTCTGGTTGATCGAGGCCAGGGGCGCCGGGTATTGGCCGCCGGCATTGTTGACCAGGCCGTGGATCGGGCCATGCTCGGCCAGCAGTTGGCTCACCAGCTGTTTCACCGCGTCCTCGTCGCGGATATCGCAGGCCTGCCAGGCGGCGCTACCGCCATCGGCATGGATCTCGGCGGCGACCGTTTGCAGCTTCTCGGTCTTGCGCCCCACCAGCAGCACCCGGGCCCCGAGCGCGGCCAGTTCGTGGGCGGTGCAACGGCCGATGCCGCTGCCACCGCCCGTCACCAGGATGGTCTGGCCGTTGAACAGATCGGGTTTGAACACGGAAGCGTAGGCCACGGTGACGGTCCTTCAGGCAAGTTGATCGGCAAGCTGTTGCGGCACGGGAATCTGTATCTCCAGCAGTTGCTGGGCAAAGGCCTTGCCCTGGGGATCGATGCGCAGGCTGGCGACACCGCCGCCGCCCAGGGCGTTTTCCAGGAGGAAGTTGAGGCTGTGGGTGCCCGGCAGGTACCAGCGTTCGACGCGCCCGTGCAGCGGGTCGAGGACATGGCCCATCCAGTCGACGACCACTGCTGCGGTCAGGGCTTCGGCGATCCAGGGCAGGTATTCCGGGCGCCGGGCCATGACCCCGATATTGCTGTGATTGCCCTTGTCGCCGGAGCGTGCCACCGCCAGCTTGATCAACGGCACGCTGGCTTCGGCGCGGCCTTGCGGTCGTGGTGGTGGCAGGTCTTCGGCAACATCGGCCGGATCGAACGAGGCGAGGGCGGGCAGGGCGCAGGGGTGGACTTGCCCGTCGATGTGCACGCCGAGTTCACAGCGCTGTTTGTCGATCAGGAAGGAGAACAGGCGGATCAGCGGGTACACCGTCGGCCTTCCGCCGACAATGCCGGTCAGGCCCGGCGCCATGCCGGTGGCGGCCTGGGCGATTTCCCGGGAGAACAGGAGCAGGGCTTGCTTGTCCGGATGACGCACGGCGAGCTTGATCACCACCTCGCGGCTGTCCTGGCGCAGGCCGTGGGGACCGTAGGTGGCCTCGCTGCCGAGCAGTTCGATATTCACTTCGCTGTAGGGCGCCCAGCCGCGCAGGCGGAACATTTCCCCGGTCTTGTCGATGATCGCCTGGCTGACCCGCCGGGCCTTGTCCACGGCATCGATGCCGGCCATCAGGCAACTGGCGGTGCAGCGGAAACCCTCCGGCCAGGTGGCGCTGACCTTGTATTGCCCGGTGGGCGGCAAGCCCCTGGCGCCGCGCACGCTGACGGCGTTTTCGCCGTGTTGGGCGAGTGTCACCCGGGTGAAGTCGCAGATCACATCCGGCAGGTGATAGGCCCGCGGGTCGCCGATCTCGTAGAGCAACTGCTCGCCCACGCTCAGCGGGCTGACCAGGCCGCCGCTGCCGTCGGGCTTGCTGACGATAAAGTTGCCGTCGGCACTGACTTCGACGATCGGGAAGCCGATATGTTCGTAGTCCGGTACGTCGCGCCAATCGGTGAAGTTGCCACCGGTGCACTGGGCGCCGCACTCGATGATGTGTCCGGCCAGGGCCGCCTGGGCCAGCTTGTCGTAGTCGCTCCAGGACCAGCCGAATTCATGCACCAGGGCGGCGCTGACCACCGCGCTGTCCACCACCCGCCCGGTGATCACGATATCCGCGCCCAGTCGCAGGGCTTCGACGATACCCGGAGCGCCGAGATAGGCGTTGGTGGAGACGCAAAACCCTGGCAATGGCGCGCCGCTGAACATTTCCTGGATGCCGCTGGCGGCCAGTTGCTTGAACTGCGGTTGCAGGTCATCGCCTTGCAGCACGGCGATCTTCAAGGTCACTCCGGCCTTGTCGCAGGCCCGTTGCAGGACGGCGGCGCAGGCCTGCGGATTGACCCCGCCGGCATTGCTGATGACGCGGATGCGTTGCCGGGCGATATCCGCCAGCAGGGGGGCGAGCACTTCGACGAAGTCCGTGGCGTAGCCGGCCCCCGAATCTTTCAGGCGCGCTCCGGCGAGGATCGACAGAGTGATCTCCGCCAGGTAGTCGAACACCAGGTAATCCAGGCGTCCGGCTTCCACCAGCGGTCGGGCGGCGGTAGAGGTATCGCCCCAGAAGGCGCTGGCACAACCGACACGAACCGTCCTGTTCATCCGCACACTCTCCGAAAGGGATGTAATGAGACTACCAAGCAAGCGCTTGGTTTGTAAATCCCGGGGACAAGTTTAGCCCAAGCGCTTGCTTGGGACCGCCCGTAGGCTTAAATTGCGCGCGCAACCTCCCGGTTTCCGGGGGTGCAACGGCACAGCGTAGCCAGAGGAGAATGCCGTGAACGAACAACAAGCCCAGCAGGTGATGCGGGATCTGGTGCAAGAAGGGCAGTTGACCGATCCGGACAGCGCCCGTGGCAAACTGCTGCAGACCGCCGCGCACCTGTTTCGCAACAAGGGCTACGAGCGCACCACCGTGCGTGACCTGGCGAGCGCCATCGGCATCCAGTCGGGAAGCATCTTTCATCACTTCAAGAGCAAGGACGAGATCCTGCGGGCCGTGATGGAGGAAACCATCCGCTACAACACCGCCGTGATGCGCGCCTCGCTGGCCGAGGCCGGCAGCTTGCGCGAGCGGGTGCTGGCGCTGATCCGCTGTGAGCTGCAGTCGATCATGGGCGGCACCGGCGAAGCCATGGCGGTGCTGGTCTATGAGTGGCGTTCGCTGTCGCCGGAAGGGCAGGCCAAGGTCCTGGCGCTGCGCGACGTCTACGAGCAGATCTGGCTGCAGGTGCTGGGCGAAGCTCGTGACGCGGGCTACATCAAGGGCGATGTGTTCATCACCCGGCGCTTTCTGACCGGGGCCTTGTCATGGACCACCACCTGGTTTCGGCCCCAGGGCAGCCTGACGCTGGAGCAACTGGCCGATGAGGCCCTGACGCTGGTTCTCAAAGATCGCTAAGTGCGCGTTGTGCAAGTAATTATTTAATCGGCGCGGCGTTGTCTAAGTGGTCGAAAGCGCCTAGCTTAATGGTATCGATGGTATTTTCTGAGGTGCGTGGCCTTGAACCTTTCGCCAGTACGGATGGCATTCCGAATTCTAGGGTTGGCGCTGGGGGTGCTGGCGGTGCAAACCGTGTCGGCCGCGCAAGAAGTCAAGATTGGTGCCGCGCACTTTCCGCCCTACACCATTCGACCCGAGCAGGGCGCCGATACCGGTGTGCTGCCGCAACTGGCCGAAGCCTTGAACGCCTTGCAGAGCGACTACCGTTTTGTCCTGGTGCCGACCTCGATTCCCCGACGTTTTCGCGATTTCGAAGAAGGTCGCACCGACATGGCGATCTTCGAGAACCCGGAGTGGGGCTGGAAGGAGATTCCCCACGTCAATGTCGACATGGGCCTGGAAGATGCCGAGATCTTTGTTGCCCAGCACAAGCCGGATCGTGGCCAGGCTTATTTTGCCGACCTGAAAGGCAAGCGCCTGGCGCTGTTCAGCGGTTATCACTACGAGTTCGCGCAGTTCAATGCCGACCCCAAGTTTCTCGCCGAGACCTATAACGCCACGCTGACCTATTCCCATGACAGCAACCTGCTGATGGTGCTGCGCGGTCGGGCGGATATCGCCCTGGTCACCCGTTCCTATCTGTTCGACTACCTGGGCCGCAATCCGGGAACCGCCAAGGAGTTGCTGATCTCCGAGCGGATCGATCAGGTCTATCACCACTACGCCCTGCTGAGTCCGAAGGCGCCGATCAGTGGGGAGGTCTTTGCTCGGCTGTTGCAGCGCCTGCGCGACAATGGCGAGTTGCTGAAGATCTTCCAGCCTTATCGGATCACGGTCATGCCCGTGGCCGATGCGACCAGGGCGCCGCTCTGACGCGCCTGCCGGTCATGTCCTGACAATGAGCGGGTGTCCCCGCTCTTTCTGCCTGCCAGCGCTCAGCGCCGGGCGAAGGTGTCGCCGCGGGTCCCCGAGACCTTGCGGCAGTGCACCAGTGCGTCGCGGATCATGAAGTTCACCAGCGTCGGCGATACGCCCAGTTCCTTGGCGATGTCCTTTTGCGGCACGCCGTGCAGGCGATACATCTCGAAGGCATAGCGGGTGCGCTGTGGCAACTCGGTCAGCGCGTCGGCGATATGCTCCAGCGTCGAGAAGTTGATGTGCGAGGTTTCTGGCGAAGCACCGTGGATGACCACATTCAACCCTTCCTCCTCCGGCCCCGAGTACTTCAGTTCCAAGGCCTGCTTGCGATAGTGATCAATCGCCAGGTTACGCACGATCTGGAATAGATAGCTGAGCTGGGCCTTGAACGACGAGGTGATCTGCGGCGCCGATTGCAGCCGGAAAAACGCGTCCTGTACCACGTCCTCGGCCCGCGAGCGGCACCCGGTGATGCGCGCGGCGATCTTGACCAGGATCAGGCGATTGTCGACAAAGGCCTGGAGTAACGGTGAATCACACCTGCTTGTGGATACTTGTTCCGTCATGGAAATCACCTTGTAGCGAATAGGTTGTAGGCCGGGGTCTGTCAGCGACTGGCTACACATCGAGCGACAAATTATGTTGAATGATAATGATTGTCAATTGAGAAGTAGAATTAATGATACCTGCTGATGCATTACCGAGACATGACGCACCGCCCTGGGGCGTTTGTCCGCTGACGCGTGGCGCCGCGCCGGACTAATTATTTGCCAACGTCATCCGTTCTCATGTGGACAGGCCGGGTAAGCGACCCGGTCAAGGATCGATACCCGTGAGGAGGGCGCAATGGTTAATCGCAACGGTGGCTGGGCATGAGCACCTCTTTGAACCTTCGCCTGTTCTGCCTTCCCTATTCCGGCGCCAGCGCCATGGTCTACAGCCGCTGGCGGCGCAAGCTGCCGGAGTGGCTGCAGGTGCGCCCGCTGGAGTTGCCGGGACGCGGCATGCGCATGAACGAGCCGCTGCAGGTGGATATCGCGCGCCTGGCCCGGCAGTTGGCGGATGAAATCGCCGCCGAGCTGGACCGTCCCTATGCCTTGTTCGGCCACAGCCTTGGCGGCTTGCTGGCGTTCGAGCTGGCCCATGTGCTGCGCGCCCGCGGGTTGCCGGCGCCACTGGCGTTGTTTGCTTCTGCCACGGCCGGGCCGGCCAGGCGCGATGTCAGTGAGTACGCCCTGGCGAAAACCGACGAACAACTGCTGGAGCGCCTGCGCGACCTCAAGGGCACCCCGGCGGATGCCCTGGCCAACAGCGACCTGATGCAGATGATGCTGCCCATCCTGCGTGCCGACTTCCTGCTCTGCGGCAGTTTCCAGTACGGCGAGCGCGAATCGTTGTCTGTGCCGATCCACGTGTTTGGCGGCAAGCAGGACAGTGTCCGCGTCGATGAACTGCTCGACTGGCAGGAAGAAACCGCCACCGGCTTTTCCCTGGACATGTTCGAGGGCCATCACTTCTACCTGATCGAGCAGGAAGCCGCGCTGCTGCGCCACCTGCGTCGTTATGCCGACCAGCACCTGGCGCGCTGGCGCAATGACCAGGCCCGTCAGTTGACCCGCGCCGCCAGCTGACACCCGTGTTGCGCCCGCGGGCGCAGCCCTATCCAAGAATTCAATTTGCTAGCCGACTCCAGGCAGGAATCCCCATGATGGACGCGTTCGAACTCCCCAATACCCTGGCCCAGGCCCTTCAACGCCGTGCGCTGCAGACTCCGGATCGAGTGGCGCTGCGTTTTCTCGCCGAAGACAAGGAGCAGGGCGCGGTCCTCAGTTATCGGGATCTGGACCTGCGGGCCCGCACCATCGCCGCGGCCCTGCAGGCCGATGCGCGGCTGGGCGACCGTGCGGTGCTGTTGTTCCCCAGCGGCCCGGACTATGTCGCGGCGTTCTTCGGTTGCCTGTACGCCGGGGTGATCGCGGTGCCGGCCTATCCGCCGGAGTCGACCCGTCGTCATCACCAGGAACGCCTGCTGTCTATCATCGCCGATGCCGAGCCGCGCCTGGTATTGACCAGCGCCGACCTGCGCGAGCCATTGTTGCAGATGGACGAACTGTCGGCCGCCGATGCACCGCAACTGCTCTGTGTCGATACCCTCGACAGCGGGTTGGCCGCTGCCTGGCAGGAACCCGGGGTGCAGCCGGATGACATCGCCTTCCTGCAATACACCTCCGGCTCCACCGCGTTGCCCAAGGGCGTGCAGGTCAGCCACGGCAACCTGGTCGCCAACGAATTGCTGATCCGCCACGGCTTCGGTATCGACCTCAATCCCGACGACGTGATCGTCAGCTGGTTGCCGCTGTACCACGACATGGGCCTGATCGGCGGCCTGCTGCAACCGATCTTCAGTGGCGTGCCTTGTGTGCTGATGTCGCCGGCGTATTTCCTCGGCCGCCCGTTGCGCTGGCTGGAGGCGATCAGCGAGTACGGCGGGACCATCAGCGGCGGGCCGGACTTCGCCTATCGGCTGTGCAGCGAGCGGGTCAGCGAAAGCGCCCTGGCCCGGCTCGACCTGAGCGGCTGGCGCGTGGCCTATTCCGGTTCCGAACCGATCCGCTTCGACACCCTCGAACGTTTCGCCGAGAAGTTCGCGCCGTGCGGTTTCCGCGAGCAGAGCTATTTCGCGTCCTATGGCCTGGCGGAAGCCACCCTGTTCGTTGCCGGTGGCCAGCGTGGCCGGGGAATTGCGGCGTTGCGCCTGGATGAGGCGGCGCTCGCGCAGAACCGCGCGGAGCAGGGCGCGGGCAGTCCGATCATGAGTTGTGGCACCAGCCAGCCCGAGCACGCGGTGCGGGTGGTCGAGCCGAACACCTTGCAGGTACTCGGCGACAACCACGTCGGCGAGGTCTGGGCCGCCGGCCCGAGCATTGCCCAGGGTTACTGGCGCAACCCCGAGGCGTCGGCCAAGACCTTTGTCCGGCATGACGGCCGCACCTGGCTGCGCACCGGCGACCTGGGCTTCCTGCGCGAGGGTGAGCTGTACATCACCGGGCGCCTGAAAGACATGCTGATCGTGCGTGGGCACAACCTCTATCCCCAGGACATCGAGCAAACCGTCGAGCGCGAAGTGGAAGTGGTGCGCAAGGGCCGGGTTGCCGCTTTTGCCGTCACTCGCGACGGCCAGGAAGGCATCGGCATCGCCGCCGAGATCAGCCGCAGCGTGCAGAAGATCCTGCCTGCCGAAGCTCTGATCAAGGCCATCCGCCAGGCCGTGGCCGAGGCCTGCCAGGAAGCGCCCAGCGTGGTGGTGCTGCTCAATCCGGGGGCCTTGCCGAAGACCTCCAGCGGCAAGTTGCAACGTTCCGCCTGTCGCAGCCGGCTGGCCGATGGCAGCCTCGACAGTTATGCGCTGTTCCCCGACCAGGCCACTGCCCAAGGCGAGGTGGCCGCGGCGGTTGCCGATGATCTGCAGGGCCTGATCGGACGAATCTGGTGCGAACAGTTGCAACTGCGGCAGATTGCCGGCGACGACCATTTCTTCCTGCTGGGCGGCAACTCGATCCTGGCGACCCAGGTGGTTGCGCGATTGCGTGAAGAGCTGGGCATCGAATTGAACCTGCGGTTGTTGTTCGAGGCGCCGACCCTGGCCTCGTTCGCCACCCAGGTGGCGCGCCAGCAACAGGACGGCGGGCTGGCCCAGGGCGCTATCGCGCGTTTGTCGCGCCATGAAGATCTGCCGCAGTCCTTGGCCCAGAACCGCTTGTGGTTCCTCTGGCAACTGGATCCCGACAGCAGCGCCTACACGATTCCCGGTGCCTTGCGCCTGCGCGGCGAGCTGGACGAAGCGGCGCTGCGCAGCAGCTTCGAGCAACTGATCGAACGCCACGAATCCCTGCGCACGCGTTTCCACGAGCGCGATGGGCAGGCCCTGCAACGGGTCGAGGCCCATGTCGCGTTCGAACTTCAACTGATCGATCTCGGCGACCTGCCGGCGGAGCAGCGTGAGGCCCGCGCCCGGCAGATCCGCGAGGATGAAGCCCACACCCGGTTCGACCTGGAGAAGGGGCCGCTGCTGTGGGTGACCCTGGTGCGCCTGGACGACCAGGAACACCAGTTGCTGGTGACGATGCACCACATCATTGCCGATGGCTGGTCGCTGAATATCCTTATCGACGAATTCTCCCGGCTGTACGCGGCGGCTGCCCAGGGCCAGGTCGCCGAACTGGCGCCGTTGCCGTTGCAGTACGCCGACTACGGCAGCTGGCAGCGCCAGTGGCTGGCCCAGGGCGAAAGCCAGCGCCAGCTGGCGTACTGGAAAACGCACCTGGGCGCCGAGCAACCGACGCTCGATCTGGCTACCGATCATCCGCGTTCGGCACAGCAACGCCACAGCGCAGCGCGCCTGAACCTGCGCCTGGATGCCCCGCTCAGCCAGGCGGTGCGCGAGGCCGCCCAGGCCTGCGAGGCGACGCCGTTCATGCTGTTGCTGGCGACGTTCCAGAGCCTGCTGCACCGCTACAGCGGCCAGCGCGATATCCGCATCGGCGTACCGAGCGCCAACCGCCCGCGCCTGGAAACCCAGGGGCTGATCGGCTTCTTTATCAATACCCTGGTACTACGTGCCGAGCTGGACCCGCGCCTGCCGTTCGCCGACCTGCTGGCACAAACCCGCCAGGCGACCCTGGAGGCCCAGGCCAACCAGGACCTGCCGTTCGAACAACTGCTCGAAGCCTTCCCCGAGGCTCGCGAGCAGGGCCTGTTCCAGGTCATGTTCAACCACCAGCAGCGCGACCTCGGTGCCTTGCGCCGCCTGCCGGGGCTGCTGGCCGACGAACTGCCCTGGCACAGCCGCGAGGCCAAGTTCGACCTGCAACTGCACAGCGAGGAAGATCGCAATGGCCGCCTGAGTCTGGCTTTCGACTACGCCGACGAATTGTTCGACGAGGCGACCATCGCGCGCCTAGCCGGGCATTTCGTCAGCCTGCTGCAGCAGGTCACGAGCCAGCCGCAACAGGCCATTGGCGACCTGTCGTTGCTGACCGCGGCTGAACAGCAACAGCAACGCCAGTGGAGCGTCGCGCCGTGTGCCGAAGCCCGCCAGTGGCTGCCCGAGCTGTTGAACCGGCAGGCGCTGCTGACCCCGGAACGCATTGCCCTGTTGTGGGAGGGCGGCAGCCTCGACTTTGCCGAGCTGCATGCCCAGGCCAATCGCCTGGCCCACTATCTGCGCGACAAGGGCGTCGGTCCGGATGTGCCGGTGGCGATTGCCGCCGAACGTTCACCACAGTTACTGGTCGGCTTGCTGGCGATCATCAAGGCCGGCGGTGCCTATGTGCCGCTGGATCCGGATTATCCTCGCGAACGCCTGGCCTATATGCTCGCCGACAGCGGTGTCGAATTGCTGCTGACCCAGAGCCATCTGCTCGACGACCTGCCGGTGAGCGCCGGCGTCAGCGCCGTGGCGATGGACCTGCTCAAGCTCGACAACTGGCCGAGCCAGGCCCCGGGCCTGCACCTGCATGGCGACAACCTGGCCTATGTGATCTACACCTCCGGTTCCACCGGCCAGCCCAAGGGCGTCGGCAATACCCACGCGGCCCTGGCCGAGCGGCTGCAATGGATGCAGGCGACTTACGCCCTCGACGCCAGCGACGTGCTGATGCAGAAGGCGCCGATCAGTTTCGACGTTTCGGTGTGGGAGTGTTTCTGGCCGCTGATCACCGGTTGCAAGTTGGTGCTCGCCGGTCCCGGCGAACACCGCGACCCGTATCGCATCGCGCAACTGGTGCAGGCCTTTGGCGTAACCACGCTGCACTTCGTGCCGCCGCTGCTGCAACTGTTTATCGATGAGCCACAGGTGGCGCAGTGTGCCAGTCTGCGACGGCTGTTCTGCGGTGGCGAGGCGTTGCCCGCCGAGCTGCGTAACCGGGTGCTGGAGCAATTGCCGCAGGTGCGGTTGCACAACCGCTACGGCCCGACCGAAACCGCGATCAACGTCACCCACTGGCATTGCCAGTTGGCCGACGGCGAGCGTTCGCCGATCGGCCGGCCCCTGGGCAACGTGCTGTGTCGGGTCCTCGACGCCGACCTGAACCCGCTGCCCAGCGGCGTGCCGGGTGAATTGTGCATCGGTGGCATCGGTCTGGCCCGTGGTTACCTGGGACGTGCCGGGCTGACCGCCGAGCGTTTTGTCGCCGATCCGCTGGGGGCGGCGGGCGAACGCCTGTACCGCACCGGTGACCGTGTTCGCTGGGGTGCCGATGGTGTGCTGGAATACCTCGGTCGCCTGGACCAGCAGGTCAAGCTGCGTGGCTTCCGGGTCGAGCCGGAGGAAATCGAAGCGCGCCTGCTGGCCCTGGACGGTGTCGCCCAGGCGGTGGTGCTGGTGCGCCAGACCGCTGCCGGCGGGCAACTGATAGGCTACTACACCAGTCCCGAGGCGACGCAAACCGATGACGTCCAGGCTGCCCTGCTCAAGGCCGCCCTGGCGGCGCAGTTGCCGGAATACATGGTGCCGGCGCAACTGATGCGCCTGGACGCCATGCCCCTGAGCCCCAGCGGCAAGCTGGACCGCAAGGCCCTGCCCGAGCCGCAGTGGCAGGTGCGCGAGCATATCGAGCCGGGCACGGCGCTGGAGCAGCAGATTGCCGCGATCTGGCGTGAAGTGCTGGGCCAGCCACGCGTCGGCCTGGGCGATGATTTCTTTGCCCTCGGCGGCCATTCGCTGCTGGCGACCCAGATCATTTCCCGCACCCGCCAGGCCTGCGATGTCGAGCTGCCGTTGCGGGTGTTGTTCGAGGCCCCGGAACTGGGCGCGTTCGCCGAGCAGGTCCGCCTGATCCAGCTGTCCGGCCGGCGCAACCCGCAATCGGCGATCGGCACCGTCGACCGCAGCCAGTTGGTGCCGTTGTCCTATTCCCAGCAGCGCATGTGGTTCCTCTGGCAGATGGAGCCGGACAGTCCGGCCTATAACGTCGGCGGCATGGCGCGGTTTACCGGCGTGCTCGATGTGGCCTGTTTCGAGGCCGCATTGCAGGCGTTGATCCTGCGCCATGAAACCCTGCGCACGACCTTCCCGAGCATCGATGGCGTGGCCCACCAGCGGGTGGCCGCCGAGACCGGTATCCGCCTGGCCTGGAAGGATTTCTCGGCCCTTGATCGCGAGGCGCGCGAGCAACGTGTGCAACAACTGGCCGACAGCGAAGCGCACCTGCCGTTCGACCTGGAGAGCGGACCGTTGCTGCGGGCCTGCCTGGTCAAGGCCGGGGAGCAGGAGCATTACTTTGTCCTGACCCTGCACCACATCGTCACCGAAGGCTGGGCGATGGATATCTTCGCCCGCGAACTGAGTGCGCTCTACGAGGCGTTTATCGACGGGCGCGAGTCGCCGCTGCCGCCGTTGCCGGTGCAGTACCTCGACTACAGCGTCTGGCAGCGCCAGTGGCTGGAGTCCGGCGAGCGCCAGCGCCAGCTGGACTACTGGACCGCGCAACTGGGCAACGAACATCCGTTGCTCGAATTGCCGGGCGACCGCCCACGGCCCGCGGTACAGAGTCATCGTGGCGAGTTGTACCGCTTCGACCTCAGCGACGAGCTGGCGGCACGGGTCCGGGCGTTCAACGCGCAACATGGCCTGACCCTGTTCATGACCATGACCGCCGCGTTGTCCGTGCTGCTCTATCGCTACAGCGGCCAGACCGACCTGCGTATCGGCGCGCCGGTGGCCAACCGGATCCGGCCGGAAAGCGAGGGCCTGATCGGCGCCTTCCTCAATACCCAGGTGCTGCGCTGCCAGCTCGACGGGCAGATGTGTGTCGAGGCGTTGTTCGAGCAGGTACGCCACACCGTGATCGAAGGCCAGTCCCATCAGGACCTGCCGTTCGATCATCTGGTGGAAGCCCTGCAACCGCCTCGCAGCGCCGCCTACAACCCGCTGTTCCAAGTGATGTGCAACGTCCAGCGCTGGGAGTTCCAGCAGAGCCGCAGCCTGGGTGGGATGAAAGTCGAATACCTGGTCAACGATGCCCGGGCGACCAAGTTCGACCTCAACCTGGAAGTCACCGACCTCGACCACCGCCTGGGTTGCTGCCTGACCTACAGTACCGACCTGTTCGACGAACCGCGCATCGCGCGCATGGCCGGACACTGGCGCAACCTGCTGGAGGCCCTGATCGGCGATCAGCGGCAGCGCCTGAGCGAGTTGCCGTTGTTGCAGGCCGACGAACAGCAGGCGCTGTTTGCCAGCCTGGGGGCGGAAGACGGCGAACAGCGGCTCGACCAGTGCATCCACCGCCTGTTCAGCCAGCAGGCCGAAGCCCGGCCACAGGCGCCGGCACTGACCTTTGCCGGCCAGACCCTGAGCTATGCCGAACTCGATGCCCGGGCCAATCGCCTGGCCTGGCGCCTGCGCGAGCAGGGCGTGGGCCCGCAGGTGCGGGTCGGTCTGGCACTGGAGCGGTCGCTGGAGATGGTTATCGGCCTGCTGGCGATTCTCAAGGCCGGCGGCGCCTACGTGCCGCTGGACCCGGAATACCCGCTGGATCGCCTCAACTACATGATCGAAGACAGCGGCATCGGCTTGCTCCTGAGCAATGCCGCGTTGCTCGAGGCCCTGGGGCCGTTGCCGGCGGGTGTCGCGCAGTGGTGCCTGGAGCAGGACGGTCCGGCCCTGGCCGGGTACCCGTGCGACGAGCTGCCGTTTATCAGCCTGCCCCAGCACCAGGCGTACCTGATCTACACCTCCGGTTCCACCGGCAAGCCCAAGGGCGTGGTGGTCTCCCACGGTGAGATCGCCATGCATTGCCAGGCGGTGATCCGCCGCTTCGACATGCAGCCCGATGACTGCGAACTGCATTTCTATTCGATCAACTTTGACGCCGCCACCGAGCGTCTGCTGGTGCCGTTGCTGAGCGGCGCCCGGGTGGTGCTGCGGGCCCAGGGGCAGTGGGATGCCGAGGAAATCTGCCAGCTGATCCGTGAGCAGCAGGTCAATATCCTCGGTTTTACCCCGAGCTACGGCAGCCAGTTGGCCCAGTGGCTGGCGACCCAGGCGCAGACCTTGCCGGTACGCATGTGCATCACCGGCGGCGAAGCGCTGACCGGCGAGCACCTGCAACGGATTCGCGCGGCCTTCCAGCCGAGCCTGTTCTTCAACGCCTATGGCCCGACCGAAACCGTGGTCATGCCACTGGCCAGCCTGGCACCCGAACAGCTGGAAGAGGGCGCGGCCAGCGTCCCGATCGGCCGGGTGATCGGTGCCCGTGTGGCCTATATCCTCGATGCCGACCTGGCCTTGGTGCCGCAAGGCGCCACCGGCGAGTTGTATGTCGGCGGCGCCGGCCTGGCCCAGGGTTATCACCAGCGTCCGGGAATCACCGCCGAGCGTTTTGTCGCCGACCCGTTTGCTGGCGATGGCGCCCGCCTGTACCGCACCGGCGACCTGGTCCGCCAGGGCGCCGATGGCCTGGTGGAATACCTCGGGCGCATCGACCATCAGGTGAAAATCCGTGGTTTCCGCATCGAACTGGAGGAAATCGAAACCCGCCTGCTGGACCACCCGGCGATTCGCGAGGCCGTGGTCCTGGCGCTGGATGCCCCCGGGGGCAAGCAACTGGCCGCTTACCTGGTCAGCGATGTGGCGACCTGGGAGGAAGAGCGGCAGGTCGAACTGCGTGAAGCGCTCAAGGCACACCTGAAAAGCCAGTTGCCGGACTACATGGTGCCCACCCACCTGATCCTGCTGGCGAGCATGCCGCTGACCGCCAATGGCAAGCTCGACCGGCGTGCCTTGCCGGCGCCGGACCCGGAGCTCAACCGCCAGCACTATGTGGCGCCGAGCAACGAGCTGGAGCAAAGCCTGGCCGGGATCTGGTGTGAAGTACTGAACGTCGGCCAGGTCGGGCTCAACGATAATTTCTTCGAACTGGGGGGCGACTCGATCCTGTCGATCCAGGTGGTCAGCCGGGCCCGCCAGCTGGGTATTCACTTCAGCCCCCGCGACCTGTTCCAGCACCAGACCGTGCAGAGCCTGGCGGCGGTGGCAACCCGCAGCGAGCGGATCAGCGCCGAGCAAGGCCTGCTCAGCGGTGCCAGCAGCCTGACACCGATCCAGCACTGGTTCCTCGACAGCGAGATTCCCCAGCGCCAGCACTGGAACCAGGCGCTGGTCCTGGCACCGGTGCGGGCCCTCGAGCCCCACGCGCTGGAGCAGGCCCTGGCGGCACTGCTGGTCCATCACGACGCCTTGCGCCTGAGTTTTACCGGCGAAGCGGGCAACTGGCGAGCCGAATACCGGGCGCCGGACGTGACGCCGTTGCTGCAACAGGTGCGCATCGCGGCGATGACGCAGTGCCCGGCCCTGTTCAGCGAGACCCAGCGCAGCCTCGACCTGCAACAGGGGCCGTTGCTCCGGGCCTTGCTGGTGGACGGGCCGCAGGGCGAACAACGCCTGCTGCTGGCGATTCATCACCTGGTGGTGGACGGGGTGTCCTGGCGCATCCTGCTGGACGACCTGCAGACCGCCTACCGTCAACTGCTGGCCGGTCAGGCGCCGCAATTGCCGGCGAAGACCAGTTCCCTGCGTGACTGGGCGGACCGCCTGCAGGCCTATGCCGGCAGCGAGTCGCTGCGCGAAGAGCTGGCGGGCTGGCAGGCGCAACTGGCCGGACCGGACCTCGAACTGCCCTGCGAGCGTCCGCAGGGCGGGCGGCAGAATCGTCATGCCGAGACCCTCAGCGTCCGTCTCGATGCGTCCCGGACCCGTGCCTTGCTGCAACAGGCCCCGAGCGCCTACCGCACCCAGGTCAACGACCTGTTGCTGACCGCCCTGGCGCGGGTGGTCTGCCGCTGGACCGGGCAGCCGTCGGCGCTGGTGCAACTGGAAGGCCACGGCCGGGAAACCCTGTTTGACGAGATCGACCTGACCCGCACCGTCGGCTGGTTCACCAGCGCCTATCCGGTACGCCTGACCCCGCTGAATATCGAGGAAGCCGCGGGGCAGGGCGACTCGATCAAGGCCATCAAGGAGCAACTGCGCGGGGTGCCGCACAAGGGCCTGGGCCATGGCGTGCTGCGCTACCTGGCCGAACCGTCGCTGCGCGCGGCCATGGCGGCCCTGCCGGTGGCGCCGATCACCTTCAACTACCTCGGTCAGTTCGACCAGAGCTTCGGCGATGACGCGCTGTTCCGTCCGCTGGAAGAGTCGGCGGGCGAGGCCCATGCGGCCGAGGCGCCGTTGCCCAACGAGTTGAGCATCGACAGCCAGGTCTATGGCGGTGAGCTGGTATTGCGCTGGACCTTCAGTCGCGAGCGTTTCGACAGCAGCACCGTGGCCGAGCTGGCGGACGCCTACCTGGGCGAACTGAGCAGCCTGGTCGAGCATTGCCTGCGCGACGATGCCGGCGGCCTGACGCCCTCGGACTTCCCGCTGGCGCGCCTGACCCAGGGGCAACTCGATGCGCTGCCGGTGGCTGCCAGCCAGATCGAGGACGTCTATCCGCTGACCCCGATGCAGGAGGGCCTGTTGCTCCATACCCTGCTGGAGCCGGGCACCGGCCTGTACTACATGCAGGACCGCTACCGGATCAACAGCGAGCTCGATCCGCAGCGTTTCGCCCAGGCCTGGCAGGCGGTGATCGCTCGCCATGAAGCCTTGCGTGCGTCGTTCTGCTGGAACGTCGGCGAGGACATGCTGCAAGTTATCCACAAGCCGGGCAGCACGCCGATCGAATACCTGGACTGGAGCGCCGAGCCCGAGGACCAGCAGGAGCCCCGTCTGCAGAGCCTGCTCAAGAGCGAGCGCGAGGCCGGCTTCGATCTGCTGCGCGAGGCGCCCTTCCACCTGCGCCTGATCAAGGTCGGCGCGGCACGCTACTGGTTCATGATGAGCAACCACCACATCCTGATCGATGCCTGGTGCCGTTCGTTGCTGATGAACGATTTCTTCGAGATCTACACCGCCCTCGGCGAAGGGCGTGAAGCGCAACTGGCCGTGCCGCCGCGCTACCGCGACTATATCGGCTGGCTGCAACGGCAGGACCTGGCCGCGGCGAAGCAGTGGTGGAAACACAACCTGCAAGGCTTCGAACGCACCACCCATATCCCCAGCGACCGGCCGTTCCTGCGTGAGCATGCCGGGGAAAGCGGCGGCATGGTGGTGGGCGACCGCTACACCCGTCTCGATCCCCGTGACGGCGCGCGGCTGCGGGAACTGGCGCAGCAGCACCAGTTGACCGTCAACACCTTCGCCCAGGCGGCCTGGGCCCTGGTCCTGCGCCGTTTCAGCGGTGATCGCGATGTGTTGTTCGGGGTCACCGTGGCCGGTCGTCCGGTGGAGATGCCGCAGATGCAGCGTACCGTCGGGCTGTTCATCAACAGCATCGCGCTGCGGGTGAAACTGCCGGAAGACGGCGCCGGCTGCAGCGTGCGCAGTTGGCTCAGCGGCTTGCTCGAACGCAATATGGAGCTGCGCGAGTACGAGTATCTGCCGCTGGTGACGATCCAGGAAAACAGCGAACTGCCCAAGGGCCAGCCGCTGTTCGACAGCCTGTTCGTGTTCGAGAACGCCCCGGTGGAAGTCTCGGTGCTGGACCGGGCGCAGAGCCTCAATGCGACCTCGGATTCGGGCCGCACCCATACCAACTTCCCGCTGACCGCGGTCTGTTATCCGGGCGATGACCTGGGACTGCACCTGTCCTATGACCAGCGTTACTTCGAGGCGAGCAGCGTCGAACGCCTGCTGGGCGAGTTCAAGCGCCTGCTGCTGGCGCTGGTGGAGGGCTTCCATGGCGACATGGATGAGCTGCCGCTGCTCGGCGCCGAAGAGCGCGATTTCCTGCTCGAAGGCTGCAACCAGAGTGCCCGTGACTATCCGCTGGAACAGAGTTACGCGGCATTGTTCGAGGCACGGGTGGCCGCGCATCCGCAACGGATCGTCGCGACCTGCCTGGACCGGCAATACAGCTATGAGCAGTTGAACCAGTGCGGCAACCGCCTGGGCCATGCCCTGGTCGCGGCCGGTGTCGGTTTCGACCAGCCGGTGGCCCTGCTGGCCGAGCGCGGCCTCGACCTGCTGGCGATGATCGTCGGCAGCTTCAAGGCCGGCGCCGGCTACCTGCCGCTGGACCCTGGCTTGCCGGGCCAGCGCCTGGGCCGGATCATCGAGCTGAGCCGCACGCCCGTGCTGGTCTGCACTGCCGCGTGCCGTGCCCAGGCCACGGCGCTGCTTGACGAACTGAGCGGCGCGCGCCCGCAACTGCTGGTGTGGGAAGAGGTCCAGCAGGGTGCCTACCCGCTGTCCAACCCGGGAATCCAGAGTGCGCCGGACAACCTCGCGTACGTGATCTACACCTCCGGTTCCACCGGCCTGCCCAAGGGGGTGATGGTCGAGCAGCGCGGCATGCTCAACAACCAGTTGAGCAAGGTGCCGTACCTGACACTGGACGAAACCGATGTGATTGCCCAGACGGCCTCGCAGAGCTTCGATATTTCGGTCTGGCAGTTCCTCGCCGCACCGTTGTTCGGGGCCCGTGTGGATATCGTGCCGAATGCCATCGCCCATGACCCGCAAGGCTTGCTGGCCCATGTCCGGCAGCAGCGGATCACGGTGCTGGAGAGCGTGCCGTCGCTGATCCAGGGCATGCTGGCCCAGGAACGGGTCAGCCTCGACGGCCTGCGCTGGATGCTGCCGACCGGCGAGGCGATGCCGCCGGAGCTGGCGCACCAGTGGCTGTTGCGTTATCCACAGGTCGGCCTGGTCAACGCCTATGGCCCGGCGGAATGTTCGGACGACGTGGCGTTCTTCCGCGTCGACCTGGCCTCGACCCGCGGCAGCTACCTGCCGATCGGCACGCCGACCGACAACAACCGTCTGTACCTGCTCGCGGGGGCCGATGAACTGGTGCCGCTGGGCGCGGTGGGTGAGTTGTGCGTGGCCGGTACCGGTGTCGGTCGTGGTTATGTCGGCGATCCGCTGCGCACGGCCCAGGTATTCGTGCCCAATCCGTTCGGCGCGGCGGGCGAGCGGCTGTATCGCACCGGCGACCTGGCGCGTCGGCGCAGCGACGGCGTGCTGGAGTACGTCGGCCGGATCGACCATCAGGTGAAGATTCGCGGTTACCGCATCGAACTGGGGGAAATCGAAGCCCGCCTGCACGAGCAGCCGGAAGTCCGCGAGGCGGCGGTCAGCGTCCAGGAAGGCGTCAACGGCAAGCATCTGGTGGGCTATCTGGTGGCGGCCGACGCCGCTTTGAATCCGGGTGAAGGCCTGGATCGGATCAAGCAGCGACTGCGGGCGGCATTGCCGGAGTACATGGTGCCGTTGCACTGGCTGTGGCTGGAGCGCCTGCCGCTCAACGCCAACGGCAAGCTCGACCGCAAGGCGTTGCCGGACCTGGAGATCGGCCAGTTGCACGGCCAGGACTATCTGGCGCCGCGCAACGAGCTGGAACACACCCTTGCCGCGATCTGGGCTGAGGTGCTGAAGGTCGAGCGGGTCGGGGTGCTGGACAACTTCTTCGAACTGGGCGGCCATTCGTTGCTGGCGACGCAGATTGCTTCACGGGTGCAGAAGACCCTGCAACGCAATGTGCCGCTGCGGGCGATGTTCGAATGCAGCACGGTGGAGGAACTGGCTGGCTATATCGACGGGCTGGCGGCCAATGAGATCAACGAGGAGAAAGTCGATCGCCTGAGCGACCTGATGGCGGAGCTGGAAGACTTGTAGAAGGGCCGATGATCGTTCCCACGCTCCGCGTGGGAATGCAGCCCGTGGCGCTCCGCGTCACAGATCCAAAGCGGACGCAGAGCGTCCAGTGAGGCATTCCCACGCAGGAGCGTGGGAACGATCAACGCTGCGCGTGGGAACGATCAAACGCGCCTTGTCACTTCTCCTTGTAGGACCACTTTATGCTGTCGGTGGGGATGCCCAATGCCTTGAGCTTCTCCTCGACCGAGCCCAGGCAGGCGCCGCCATCGGGTTTGTAATGGCCCGAGGCGTCGTTCACCATGGCGATGACATCCACCACACCATCGATATCCGCTCGTCTCTCGACCCTGAATTCGCCCGCGCAGATCACCGGCCTGCCGTTCCCCAACTGGCTGTGGCGGACATAGCCGGCACTGTCGTCGTGGTTCCAGAGCCGGTAGATGATCGACCCCTCCGGGGTGAATACCCAGGTGTAGCTGTTGTTGTCGTCATTGGGCCTGAGGGCTTCGCAGTCGCGGGTTTTCAGGATCTCGCCGATCAGCCGGCCATTGTTCATGCCGATCAATTGCCCGACGCCGTCGATGCTGGATGGATCGTAGTTGCGCCAGGCTTTCAGGTCGCCGATATAGGGCATCAGCGTCACCGGGTAGGTCTGGCCGTTGAAGTCTATGTGCCGGTTGTAGCGGATATCCCGCCAGTTGCACCAGGAAATCGTACTGCCCCAGGAAATATGGGCGGAACGGTAGGGCGGTGAAACCCAGCGATTGATGCTGCGCAGCGAGTCGTTCAGGTAGCGGTCGTTGGCTTTCAGCAGGATCGATTCCAGCTTCCACTGGTCGTTGCCCCCCGATTCGGATCTCGACTCCTGGTAGAACAGGATCGTATGCACATCGCGCATCGGGATCCTGGGCTTGCCGAACATCGCCTGGATATCGATATCGACGGTGACCGAGTCGCCCGCGCAGGGCGCGTCGAACAGGCGCACGGCTTTGTCGAGGGAGGTCAGGGTCATCATGATCTTGTCCGAAGTGCCGCCCCAGAAGACGTTGGCGACAGTGACGGTGACCGACAGCTTGCTGATGTAGCCCAATGGCTTGGGTTGAAAGACCACGTCGGTGGCGCGGCGCTGGCGGATAGGGTGGATCCGCCAGTACAGGCGTTCGGCACGCAGCGTGTCATATTCCACCAGCCCGATCCGCCCGTTTTCGAACTCGAGTACCTTTCCTGACAGGGGCTGGATCAGGTAACCGTCGGTGCTCATGTACCAGTTCTGATGGGCATCCGCCGGATCGGGAGCGGCGAGGTGGATGTTGCCGGCTCTGGCGGTCAGGGCCAGCCCGCTGGCGAGATCGATCAGTTTTTCCTGTTCGTATCGCCAGGCGCCTTCCAGCTCCCGGGGATCCTCCAGCGATACCAGTTGCAGACGCGAGGCGTTGAGTAACAGCCTGGAGCCCTCGTGCTTGTCGCTGCCGAGGTAGAAGGGCTGCTCGGGCAGCAACTGCGCCAGCTGATTGTCGTGGGTGAAAGGCGAAACGATGTAGGGCTTGAAAAACCATTCCTGGCGTTCTGCCGGGGACGCGGAGTACTCGGCCAGTTCCACGGTCCGTTCGCCGGTCTGCGTCCAGGCCAGGTCATTGCTGAAGGAGCGGATGCTGCCCTGGCGGTCGATGTTCCACTGGTCATGGCCCGCTTCGTCGCTTTCCACCAGGCGCAACGACGGAGTCCCGGCAGGGTCCGGCACCGCCGACAGGCGTCGATTGCCCCGGCCGGTAAAGATGGCGCCGATATTGTCGACGACCCAGATCTGCTGGCTGCTGGCGGCGAGGGGTTCCAGGGTCACCGTCGGGCTGGCGTCGTCCCAGGCCAGGGCGGCATCACTGCGGGTATTGATGATCCAGAAGTACTGGTGGGTATCTTCCGCGGTTTCCTGCAGGATGGAGCGGCCCCGGGTGTGGCGGCCGTGTTGTCCATCCAGGAAGACCAGCCACTCGGTATTCTCGATGTGCAGGGAAACCAGCTTCTGGTCGCCCAGTTTCAGCAGCTTCTGGCCCAGCAGTTCGCGCGTCGGACCGTAGGCCAGCAGATGCAGCTCGCCGGGATTCTCGAGATTGTTGAGTGGCCAGTAGTCGATACAGCCCTGGCTGATGACGATGAGGGGACCATTGGACTCCATGCTCGGCACCTGGCCGGCCTCTGCCCAGATGGGTTCCAGGTGATCGGCGAACGACGGGGCGCGGGAGCGTGGGATATGGCGTATCTGCGCCAGGTAAATATTGAGCGACATGGCTCTCCTTGAGCGTTGCGACTGAGTGAAGTCACAGCTTAGGGAGTGCGCCGTTGCCTGTCGTTTGTGCCTTGCCGACAGTCATGGCGGGACAATGGACAGGCAATGCGTGGGAGAGACCGACCGCGAGGCGGCCTGCTGGCGATCGCTCCCACCTGGGCAGGGGAGCGATCGTCCGGCCCGTGGGATGGTTACTTCGGCCCGAGGATCTTCACCAGCTTGTCCGCCGACGGCGCGCCCTGCTGCTGTTGCAGGTCACCGTTGTCGTCGAGGTAGAAGATCGATGGTGTGGCCGCCAGTTCCAGGTCTTCCATCAGCTTCATGTTGGCATCGAGCCTGGCCTGGATCTCTTTCGGAATCGTCGCCAGCGGCTTGAGCGAACTGCCCTTGCCGGCCTTCTCGTGGTCGTGCAGGGCCTGTTGCGGGTCCTTGGCGGTAAACAGGGCGGCGGCCTTGGCCGCGCTGTCTTCGCGGATGATCCCGACCATGATGTGCCGCAGTTGCACCTTGCCGGAATCGACCCAAGGCCGTGCCTGCTCCCAGAACATGTTGCAGTACGGGCAGTTCGGGTCGCTGAACAGATAGACGATGCGCGGTGCATCCTTCTTGCCGTCCTCGATCCAGTTGCTCTGTTCCATCTGTCCCCAGACCTGCTTGGACATCGGCGCATACACCAGTTTCTGCAACGGTGCCTGGCTCAGGTCCTTGCCGTCGGCGTCGTACAGGTTGCCGGCGATCACATGCTTGCCATCGGGGGTCAGGTACAGGGCCATGCCCCGGTTCTGATACTGGGCGGCATAGCCACGCAGGCCACCGGGGGCGTCGAAGCTGCCGACGATCCTGGCGCCCTTGGCCTCGATGCTCTTGATTGGCGCGGGCAATTCCTCGGCCTGGGACACGGGCACCTGCAGCAGCAACGCGCCGAGGGCGGTGCTCAGGCTCAGGTTCAGCAGGCGGCGGTTGAAGGACATAGCGGTTTCCTTGCTGGGGCCGATGAGGCCGTATTGGAGTGGGGTGGGCCGAAGTTTTCCAGGACCCGGGCCAGGCTGGCCTCGGACAGTTCGCCCAGGTGGCTGCCGAGCAGGCGGCCGTCGGCGCTGTACAACAGGGTGGTGGGCAGGGCCATGGAACCGACGGTGCGGGCCAGTTGGCCGCTGCCGTCGAACAGCACGTTGTTGAGGTTCAGGCCCTGGGTCATGAGGAACGTGGTCACGCTCTGCATGCTTTCGGCCTGGTTGACGAACAGGAAGGTCACGTCCTGGCGTTCATGCTGGGCCTTTTGCAGCACCGGCATTTCCCGCCGGCACGGCGGGCACCAGGTAGCCCAGAGGTTGATCACCAGCGGCCCGCCCTGATAGTCGGTCAGGTGCACGGTCTGCCCTTCGGCGTTGACCAGGGTGATGTCCGGCAGGCGCGAGCCCTGCTCGTAGAGGGTGGTCGACAGGGTCGCCAGCAGCCAGAAGGCCAGTCCGCTGCCGAGGCCGAAGCCCAGCGGCTTGCGCAGCGCCGGACGCCGCCAGCACCAGGCCAGGGCGCCGACCAGCAGGGCCAGCAGGCCGGGCCAGAGCAGGAAACCGCCATCGCGGATATCGAGGACCTGCAGCGGATCGTTGCGGAAGTAGCTCCAGTAGGCGATCACGAAACCGCCGCGGGCCGCCAGCATCGCCAGCAGGAACAGGCTGAACAGCACCGACTCCGGGTTATCGCCGCCGCGCCTGGCCACCCGCCAGCCGACCAGCGTCGCCAGGGCGAGGGCCAGCAGCAACAGCAGGTGGTTGATCGAGAGGGCGAAAGTACCTAGGGTCAGGGTAAGCATTTAGCGGGCATCCCGTGTGCTGTTCCAGTTTTGCAGGAATCCGGTGGCATCGACTTCACCGGTGATGCGGCCGGCCCGGTGCTCGACGCCATCGGGGGTTATCCACAGCAGGGTCGGTGGACCGGGCACTTCGAAGCGGCCGAGCAGTTCGCGGCTGGCGGCATTGTCGTCGGTCACGTCCAGGCGCACCAGTCGTACATCGCGCAGGGCGCTCATCACCTCGGCCTTGCCGAACACCGTTTTCTCCATGATCTTGCACGACACGCACCAGTCCGCGTAGTAGTCCACCAGTGTCCACTGGCCCTGGGACCTGGCGCTGTCCAGCTCGCGTTGCAGGGCCGCCGGGTCCTTGACCGTGACGAAGGCTGCATGGCTCGCCGCGTTGCCGGCACCCGCCGCGGAGCCGGTGTACACCTGCAACGGGCGCCACGGATCGCTGCCGCCGCCGGCGGCACCGATCACCAGCAGGCCGCCCCAGAGGCCCAGCAGCAGGCCCAGGCAACTGGCCGGCAGCGCCCAGCGCCCGGGTTCGCGGGACAGCCGCCAGGCACAGCAGGCGACGATCAGGGCCAGGGCGCCCCACAGGCCGAGCCACAGCGACTCGTTGACCACCGGGCGAATCATCAGGATCGCGGTGCCGAGGAACAGGAAGCCGAATATCGCCTTGACCCGGTCCATCCAGGCCCCCGGCTTGGGCAGGAAGCGATTGCCCACGGTCACCAGCAGCAACAGTGGCAGGCCCATGCCGATGCCGAGGCTGAACAGGACCAGCCCGCCGAGCAGGACGTTGCCGCTCTGGGCGATATACAGCAGGGCACCGGCCAGCGGCGCGGTCATGCACGGCCCGACCATCAGCCCGGACAGCGCGCCGATGATCCCGGCACCCACCAGGCTGCCGCCGCGCCGGCCCTGGCCGGCACGTTCCAGGCGGTCGCGCAGGGCGCCGGGCAGTTGCAGTTCGAAGACACCGAACATCGGCAGGGCCAGCACCACGAACAACGCGGCGAAACTGCCCAGCAGCCAGGGCTGTTGCAGGAAGGCCTGCAGGTTGCCGCCCAGCAGGGCCGCGACCACGCCCAGCGCGGCATAGACCAGCGCCATGCTGATCACATAGCTGCCCGCCAGGGCGAAGCCGCGCCGTGGGCTGGCACCGCTGCCGACCACCAGGCCGGCGAGGATCGGCAGCATCGGCAGGGTGCAAGGGGTAAAGGCCAGCAGCAGGCCCAGGCCGAAGAACGCCAGCAGGCTCCAGCCCAGCGCATGCTGGCTCAGGCCGCTGGCCAGGGATTGGTCCTGTGCCAGCCCCTGCGCCTGTCCGGCCGCCACCTGGGTGGTTTTTCCGCCCAGGTCGACCACCATGCTCTGCGGTGGATAACACAGCCCGGCATCTGCGCAGCCTTGCCAGCCAACCGTGACCTGGCCGCTGGCGCCGGCCGGCACCAGCAGTTCGAGTTCGCCACGATAGACCGGCTGCTCGCCGAAGAACTCGTCGCTGTGGGACTGCGCCTCAGGCAGGGCAGGCCGCTGGGCCGGATCGAGGCCGTCGAATTTCAGGCGTTTCTGATACAGGTAATAACCGTCAGCGATCTGCCAGTACAGCCGGGTCTGGCCGGAGTCGAGCTTCTCGGAGCTGAAGATGAAGACCTTGCCGGCAGGGGGGAAATCCGGCTTCTTGACCGCGAACGGGTCATTGCCGGCCTGGGCCAGCCCGGCGAGCAGCAGAAAAACCAGGGTGAATAACCAACGCATGAAAAAACCTTAATGCAGGAACCTGTCAGGCAAGACTGCTGGGCAGCGATTAACCGATCATTAACCCATGCCCCGTCGAGTGCCTGCCTGCTGACGCGCTTCCTGGGCAACGTAGGGGCGCGCCGCTCGCCACTGGACCTGCGGTTACCTATCCTTGTTCCGTTGGCGGCATAATCGCGGCTTAATCCATCTGTGTCCCAATGGACACATTTGCACAGGTATTCCCATGCACGTACTGGTTTGCGAAGACGACGAGTTGATTGCCAGCGGCATCGTTGCCGGCCTGACCGCCCAGGGCATGACCGTGGAGCACGTGGCCACGGCATCCGCCGCGCGGGCCATGCTGCGCGCGGCGGAGTTCGACGTGATGGTCCTCGATCTCGGCCTGCCCGACGAAGACGGCCTGAAACTACTCACCCAGTTGCGCAGCAAGGGCCTGGAACTGCCGGTACTGATCCTTACCGCCCGCGACTCGGTGACCGACCGGGTCGACGGCCTGCAGGCCGGTGCCGACGACTACCTGCTCAAGCCGTTCGACCTGCGCGAACTCTTCGCCCGCCTGCAGACGCTGCTGCGCCGGGTGGCCGGACGCAGTGTCAACCTGATCGAGCACGGCCCGTTGAGCTACGACCCGAGCAGCCGCGTCACCACCCTCAACGGTCAGTCGGTGGACCTCTCGCGGCGCGAGCAGGCGCTGTTGCAGGCCCTGCTGCACAACCGTGGCCGGGTGCTTTCCAGCGAGCAGCTGAAAGACAGCGTCTATGGCTTCAGCGACGAGCTGGAAAGCAACGCCCTGAACGTGCATATCCACCATTTGCGCCGCAAGCTGGGCAACGGCATTGTCGAGACCGTCCGCGGCCTGGGTTACCGCCTGGGCCCGGCGGGTGACGGAGAGCTGTAAGCATGATGAGCCTGCGCCTGCGCCTGAGCCTGACCATCGGCTCGGCCTTCATCCTGATCTGGGCCCTGGCCGCGACCTGGATGCTCAGCGACCTGCGCCATCAGATGATGTTCTCCCTCGACCAGCGCCTGGTGGCGTCGGCGCGCATGGTGGCCGGACTGCTGGAGCAGTTGCCGCCGATGTCGGGCCAGGACGGGAGCACGCATTTCAGCTCCGAACAGTTGAATATCAGCGGCGGCATGGCCTGCCAGGTCAGTTCCCTGCGCGGGGAAGTGCTGGCGCGCAGTCACAACAACCCCGAACAGGACCTGGAAGCGCAGAACGTCGGTTTCCATGACCAGATGATCGACGGCGCGCCCTGGCGCACCTTCACCCTGGTCCGCGGCGATATCCATATCACCACCGCCGACCGCCAGGTCGAGCGCGAGGCCTTGAACCTGTCGGTGCTGCTGGCCGCCTCGGTGCCGGTCGGCGTCGCCTTGCTCGGCTGCCTGTGCCTGCTCTGGCTGGGACTCGGCCAGGGCCTGACGCCGCTCAACCGGATGCGCGACGCGCTGATGCGGCGCAGCCCGGATTCCCTCGAACCCTTGCAGGTGCAGCCGCTGCCCCGCGAGTTGCAGCCGTTGCTCGATACCCAGAACCAGTTGCTCCAGCGCATCGGCAAGACCATCGAGCGCGAGCGGCGGCTGACCGGCGACGCGGCCCACGAGTTGCGCAGCCCGCTGACCGCGATCAAGACCCACCTGCAGGTGGCGCGCATGACCGAAGGCGCCGCCCGCGATCAATCCCTGGCCCATGCCGAGGCCGGCGCCGACCGCCTGCACCGGACCCTGGAGCAGTTGCTGTTGCTGGCGCGGGTCGAAGGCAGCCTGTCGTTCGACGATGGCGTGCAGTGCACTGCCGAACAGGTGGCGCGCCTGGCGATCCAGGATTCGGCCACTGGCGACCGCGGGCGGATCGAGCTGCATCTGCCGGAGCATTGCTCGGCCGCGCCGCTGGAAATGCCCTCGACCCTGTCCATCGCCGCCTTGCGCAACCTGCTGGACAACGCCCTGCGCCATACGCCGGGGGATGCACCGGTGGAGCTGAACGTGGAAACCATCGGCAACCGCGTGCGTTTCCAGGTCCGCGATCATGGTCCGGGGATCGCCGAGGATGATCTGCAGCACCTGACGCAACGCTTCTGGCGCAACGGCAAGAGTACCGGCTGTGGCCTGGGGCTGGCGATTGTCCAGGCGATCGTCCAGCGCTGCGGTTGCGTCCTGCATTTCGACAGCCGGCCGGATGGCCTGCGGGTCGAGCTGACCATGCCCTTGCAGGCGGTGTGACGGGCAACTCCCGAAAAATCCCGCCGGCCGGCCCAGGCTGGTGAACCCGATGGAAAAACTTCTCATCCAACTGCCCGACGGGTCTAAATCCCCGACACGCTGGTGCGTTTCCTGAACACGAAGTCTGCACGCGTGCGCGTGCGGCAACAGGGTTTTGGTCAATATCATCAGAGTATTGAGGGATCGAGAGATGTCAGTCGCTACCAGCCTTATCGAAAAGCCGCCGGTCCGCCCCAGCCAGTCAGCGGTTGAAACGCTCTATGAGTTCGAGGAGTCGCCGCTGCTGGCCCGGCAGAGTCGCCAGGAGTCCAACGCTCGCAGTTACCCCCGGCGTATCCCGCTGGCACTGAAGCGGGCCAAGGGGCTGTATGTCGAAGACGTCGAGGGACGACGCTTCATCGACTGCCTGGCCGGCGCCGGCACCCTGGCGCTGGGGCACAACCACCCGGTGGTGATCGAGGCGATCCAGCAGGTGCTGGCCGACGAACTACCCCTGCACACCCTCGACCTGACCACGCCGGTCAAGGACCAGTTCGTCCAGGACCTGTTCGGCCTGTTGCCCGAGGCCCTGGCCAAGGAAGCGAAGATCCAGTTCTGCGGCCCGACCGGCACCGATGCGGTGGAAGCGGCCCTCAAGCTGGTGCGTACCGCCACCGGCCGCAGCACCGTCCTGTCGTTCCAGGGCGCCTATCACGGCATGAGCCAGGGCGCGTTGAGCCTGATGGGCAGCCTGGGGCCGAAAAAGCCGCTGGGTGCCCTGTTGGGCAATGGCGTGCAGTTCCTGCCTTATCCCTACGATTACCGCTGCCCGTTCGGTCTCGGCGGCGCGCAGGGGGTGAAGGTCAACCTGCACTACCTGGAAAACCTGCTGAACGATCCCGAGGGCGGCGTGCAACTGCCGGCGGCGATCATCGTCGAGGCGGTGCAGGGCGAGGGCGGCATGATCCCGGCGGATCTGGACTGGCTGCGCGGCCTGCGACGGATCACCGAAAAGGCCGGCGTGGCGCTGATCGTCGACGAGATCCAGAGCGGTTTCGGGCGTACCGGCAAGATGTTCGCCTTTGAACACGCCGGCATCATCCCGGACGTGGTGGTGATGTCCAAGGCCATTGGTGGCAGCCTGCCGCTGGCGGTCATGGTCTATCGCGACTGGCTCGACACCTGGGCCCCGGGCGCTCATGCCGGGACCTTCCGTGGCAATCAGATGGCCATGGCGGCCGGTTCCGCGGTGATGCGTTATCTCAAGGAGCACGATCTGCCGGCCCACGCGGCGGCCATGGGCGAGCGCCTCGGCGAGCACCTGCGCCTGTTGCAGCGCGACTTCCCGCAACTGGGGGATATTCGCGGGCGTGGCCTGATGATGGGCGTCGAACTGGTCGACCCGAGCGGCACCCTGGATGCCCAGGGGCATCCGCCGGCCTTTCCACGTCTTGCTCCGCTGATCCAGCGCGAATGCCTCAAGCGCGGGCTGATCCTCGAACTGGGCGGGCGTCACGGCGGCGTGGTGCGGTTCCTGCCGCCGCTGGTGATCACCGCGGCCCAGGTCGACGAAGTGGCGCGGATTTTTGGCAACGCCCTGGCGGCGGCGGTCGCCGCGGTCTAATTTTCCGGCGGCTCCGCACGTTTTCATCTACACGGGGGCTGCGCGATGGGCGCAGCCTCACCCCCACTCTCACGGAGAACAGCAATGACTTCAGTATTTGACCGCGACGACATCCTCTTTCAGGTAGTGGTCAACCACGAGGAGCAATATTCCATCTGGCCGGACTACAAGGCCATCCCCAACGGCTGGCGCACCGTGGGCAAGAGCGGCTTCAAGAAAGAGTGCCTGGAATACATCGAGGAGGTCTGGACCGACATGCGTCCACTGAGCCTGCGCCAGAAGATGGACGCCCAGGCCCTGGCCGGCTGAGCGATGGCCCCCGTTGCAGACGGCTGAACGGGGGCCGGGTCTCAACGATCGGCGGGGGCGATATAGCGCGTCATGCCCTTATCCCGGATCAAATGACGGCCAATTTCGTCCAGGCTGTCAAACAGGTTGGTTTCGTCGTAGCCCCAGCGTGCATGGCTGATGTACAGCTTGCCGGCCGGGTTGCGTCTGACGGGCGTCACGCTCAATGCACGATTCCTTGAGCGATGGACGAGCACGGTGCCGTTCGCGGTTTCGTCGAAGAGAAACATGCCTGGCCGATGGAGCTGCGGATGGGTGTCGAGCCTCGGCACCGCGGGAATGACGCCAGGGATTTCGGCGACCTGGACATAGCCCTCGCTCCTGAGCCCCCAGACCAGATCCGCGAGGCTGTCGTAGGGCAGGCTCTGGAGCCGGATGGCGCCTGGTGGCATCAGGTATTTGCCATCCTTTACTTCGATGACCTTCTCGAAATAGGCATCCCCACCGATCTGATAACTTTTCTGCACCAGGATGAAATTGGCGCCCTGTTTTTCAATCAGGAAGTCTCGTCCACTCCCTTCTCGCCAACCCAGACAACTGCGGGGGGTCTGCACTGCCCGTGCCGGGGGGGCGGCATCACTGGCGAGTTCCAGCACCAGGTCCGAACGCAGGTAGACGTGGCGATCATGCACACTCACTATCTCGCCGTGATCGGCTTTTACCTGCGCGGTGGCCCCTGGTCCCATGGCGACAATCCGCAGGCCCGGTGCGCCTTGCAGTTGCGCCAGGCCCGGTACTCCCCTGACGTTGCTGGCATAGAGATTCAGCACCAGGGCCAGCCATTTGTGATCACCCTGCTGCTGTTGATCGTCGTCGATAATCTTGTGGGCAATGTAGTTGAAGCTGGGCGCGTCGTATGGCGCCAGTCTTTTCCTGTAGCTGGTCGCCGTGTCGAGCGCCTGGACCTTGATACCATGCTCACGGGCACTGATCAGCAGGCGCCGCAGTGTGTAGCCGTTGTCGCCAGGCGCCCAGAGCGGGTCCTCGGACAAAAGGGCATTTTCCAGCTCCCGGGGCAGGGTGCCCGTTGTATGAAAGCTGTCGATAAAAGGCTGATCGAGGTCCGTCAGCAGACTCTGCACGTAGAGTTTTTCCACCTGCAGTGCCGCCAGGGTTTGCATGTTGTCGATCAGGAACTTCCTCGCGGTGGTCGCCCCCCGTTCAGCGCCCAGTACCAGCCCGGTGTTGTTTTCATAGAGCCTTTCCAGGATCCGCGACGACGGGCTGTCAGCCGGTAGCTGGGGAATCTCCGGTCGGCCGCGGCGATTGCCGCTGTACCACTGGAAAAAATCGGCGCTGGCCTCTTCCAGGTGTTGCGCGCGGCGCAGAAAGTCACTGATACCTTCCTCGTTTCCAGCCCGTTCGCCGATCCGGACGTGGGTTCTGCGCACGATTTCTTCCGGATTGCGAATCCGCTCCCGCAGTGCTTTGCGGTAGGCCGGGGGTATTTCAAGCGCCTCTCGCCAGGGCAGTTTCACGGACAGCCTCAGGTCAGGCATGACGAGGCGCATCGGATCGTCCGCCTTGAGCCGCGGAACAGGGACCGCCTCTATCGCGGGGCCTTTCACGGTGTCGTTGACCTCCACTGCCGTCACCCCTTGCAGGCGGGCCAGTCCCGGCGTGCCTTGAGGGGAATAACCCTTGGCGTGATGAATGTCCACCAGGGCCAGCCATTTGCCCTGGCGGCCACCGACCTGATCCGCCTGGATGACCTGGCAGGCATGGTAGTTCAGGGCGGTGGCCCGGTTGAGCATTTCAGGCTCGAGTACACGCAGGGAGTCGCTCGCGGCACAATCCAGTGCCTGGACCCGGATACCGTGGACGCGTGCGGTGCTGATCAGGTTGTGGTAGCTGCAGGTGCCCGAGGGCGCATTGCCGTAGTCGCCATCGAGTGTTCGCAGATGATCGTCCAGGGCATTGCTCAGGGTGCCGGATTTGTGGAAGGTATCCAGGTGCACCTGCTCGACATCGGTTCGCAGGCGTTCCAGGTAGAGCGTACGCACGCCCTGTTCAGCCAACGTCGCCATGTGGGTGACCAGGAACAGCTTGCTGCCCGCATCGGTAAGGTTTTCGCCGAGGACCACCCCTTCGCTGTTTCGGTAGAGTGCCTCGATCAGCGCTCGCGGGCCCGCAGCGGCGCCCGGTGCGGACAACGGCGGGCGCTCGGGCACCGGGTGACTCCTGAAGAAACGTCCGGCATCGGCCAGCAGCAGTGCCCGGCAATGTCGCAGCGCCTGGTCGTTGGCGCCGGCCTCGGGACGTCCGCCCGCGGTAGGGCTTGTGCCGGGCAGCGTCGCTGCCAGGTGCCTCACGGACAACTGATACTGGCGCAACAGGCTGGCCGCGCTGTTTTCCTTCCAGATAGCGCTGCCCTCGACCCGGTACAGGGCCGGGCCCGAGGGCCGGTGTTCTTCCCGGGTCTGGGCGCAGTAGGAGCGGACGTTGTCATCGTAGCGGACCATGACGACCCGGCCATCTTCGAGATTGACGAACTGGCGCTGCTGGACCACGCGAACCCCATCGCTGTCGGGGGGCGGCAGGCCCCTGGGCGTGGGCCTCGAGTAAGCACTCAAGGGGCGCCCCCGCACGGGAAGACTGGCAACGGCAGCGCTGATGCTGCTGATGACCACCGGGGCCGCGCCGGGCAACTGCGCGGCGGCAGTCGCCGCCGGTGTGGCGGCGGGCAACTGGCCGGGGGTACCGGACAGTATCGGGCTGCCGCTGCCGGGGAGGCGCGGGCGTGTCGCGGGACTGATCTCGGGATGCCTGATTGCTGGCGTATCGACCTGGCCGGTAACGGGTACGCCAGGACGAATCGGGGTTTTGGGAGACATGCTGGAATCCTTTCGTGGTCAGCGGGGGGTATGGATAAACAGATCGGCGGGGTCGACGAGGGTCGACTCGTCGTTGTCCGTGCGCCACTGCTGCGTCAGGGTGTCGTAGACCAGCGCACCGAAGGCCGCCTGGAGCCGGGCACTGGAAGCCGACGGGGTGACCACCCTCAGTCCCCTGACCCTGACGCGGTGGCTGGCCAGTTCGTTGTCCGCCTGATGCTGTTCGATGCAGCGCTTGATGGCGTCGATATCGGCATGGGCGCGGGCATCCAGCTCATGCAGCAGGAGCTGATCGAAAATCCGGTCGACCTCATAGCGCTCGCCGGACTTCAGGACGATGTAGATCAGGTCCAGGGGTTGCGTGGGATCGTCGTCGGCTGGCAGCAGCAGACGGATATTGCCGATCCACAGCTGCTGGGGGGCGATCTTGATATCGCCGCGGGTCACGATCTGCGTGCTGGCCCGGGTATGGATGTACCAGGTCGAGGCATTGGCGGTTTTTGCCAGGGCAGCCGGCGTCGACAGGCGGATGGTCGCGGCGGCGCACGGGTAGAGTTCATAGGTTGAGCTCATGCCCTCCAGGTGATAGATCGTCGAGTCGCTGCCGGCCTTGAAGTCGACGCGCTGGGCGTGGTCTTTCAACTGCGCGCTGCGGTTTTCCGGCGAGCGGAACAGGTAGTTGCCGGCACGCCGCTGCAATGACCCGCGTCCATCGAGGGTCCTGAGGCCCGGGTGGCGATAGTCGTCGCTGTAGCTGGCGGTCGGCGCGCCGACCTGGTACGAACTGCCGTCGCGCAGTACCAGGACAATCCCGTGCTGCTGTTCGAACCCCGCGCTGTGCAGGGAGGCGCCGACATCCGTCGGTTTGCCCGTACCCGGGGCCAGCCAGTCCTTGAGCGTCAGTTGCGTCTGGTCATGGAAGCGCAGGATCAGGCGGGCATCGCTGTAGTCCAGGTAGTTGAAGGCGCCGATGCGCCTGGCCGCCACCCGGTAGACCGCGCTGACCTGCTCGATCTCCTCGCTGGCGTAGTCCAGGTACAGCGTGGTGGACGGTCGCGTGGCGTCCGCGCCGACCTGGAAATTGGTGTCGAGCGTCTGCCTGGCGAGGAAGTAGCCGCTCGTCGATGTCCCCGGCAGCGGGTAGTCGCCGCCATTGACGGGCTGGGGCGCCGGCGGCAGTTGGCCGAGGCTCAGTACGGTGATCCGCACATCGTGGTCGGCGGTGCCCGGCAGCGTCGCCGGCAGATCGGGTTTGAGCGTGAAGCCTTCGCGGGTGACAAACAGCAGCAGGTCGTTTTGCAGTTGTCGTTCGTCGTCGTTGCGGTAGACCCCGCTGATCGTCAATTGCTGTTCGGGCGGTTGGCCATTGTCGTCGGGCAACGAAGTGACGACCAGCGCGGTACCAACGATGCGCCAGCTCTGGATCCGCTCCATGGGCCAGTCCAGGACGACGGTGCTGGGCTCACGCCCGTCCTCGTCGAGCGTCACGGTCCGGGTTGTCGCGGCGATCCGGTAGTGGTCGTTGCCGGCGCCTCCGGCGACCCTGCTGGCAGTGCCCTTGAGGGTGAAGCGGTCGTCGCCGTCGCCACCGCTCGCCTGGTCATCCAGGCCCAGCAGGGTAATGTGATTGGCCCGGGCGTTGCCGGTCACGCGACTGCTGCCGCCGGCCAGGGTCTCGACATGTTCGATGGCGGCCAGCGAGGCGTAGGCGAGGGGGGCGGCATCCGTGGAATGGCGCCGCAAACCCAGCTTGCCGCTGTCCAGGTCGACCTCGTGGCCGACGAAGGCGAGGTGATGGCGGGGCGGCACCTGCCCTTGCAGCGACAGCGTATCCTGGCCGTCGCCACCGTGCAGCACACCGAGGGCGGGTACGCTGGCGGAGCCGAGGGTCTCCTGGGCCTGGAACAGGAAGGCGTCATCGTGGTCGCCGCCGGTCAGGGTCTTCTGGCCGGTGGAAAAGGCGAAATAGTTGGGTTGGTCGCGCACACCGGTGACCCGGTCGTTGCCGCCGCCCAACTGCCAGAGCACGGCTTTCTTTTCCCCGGGCGTGCCGCTGAACGCGCCCGGCACCTGCTCCAGGCCCGCGGTGGCATCGATGTTATCGTCGCCCTCGCGGACCACCGGTGTGTTGACGGTGGCATGGGGTTGTTCCTCGCCCTCCCAGCGGTGTACCCAGTGCCTGACGGGTTCCAGCTCGACCTGAAAGCTGCCGTTGACCACCCCCGCGAGGGTTTCCTTCATTTCCACATCGAGCAACGCCCGGGCGCGGGTTTCCAGGGCTTTGCCATGCTCGACCCGGGTGCGCTCGACCAGGTAGCGATCCATCACCGAGCGGTCCAGTTCCTGGCCGGTAAAGGCGAACCAGCCCGAGCGCCAACGCTCTGCGACGGTCAGTTCGATGTAGTCGTCGATATCGTCGACCTGGCGCACGGCGCCATAGATCTTCGCGCCGACGATCAGCACCGCGCAGGCCACCAGGCCGATCGGGCCGGCGGCGCTGAAACCCGCCGCGGCGGCCGCGCCGAGTGCGAGGGACAAGGTGGCGCTGGCAATGCTGAACCCGGCCGTGACGTAATGGTCCATGGCCTCCTTGCCGCTGGTCCGGGCGGCATTCTTGAACGCGGTGACCGCACTGTGGATATCGAACGGCAGGGTCAGCACATTGCCCAGCAGGCCGGCACTGCGGCTGATCATCAGGCCGGCGGAGGTGGCGCGAAAGCCCTGGAAGATCCGGCCGCCCTGGCCGAGCAGGGCCTCACCGGTTTTCCTCAAGCCGCGTTCGAGCAGCACAGAGGTCAATTCGGTGGCAATGCTGCCGCCGTTCACCGCGGCCTCCGTGACGTCGCCGCTTTTCAGCGCTTCGCGGATGCCCACCAGGCCGCTGTAGATCCCGTAGGCCTGCATGCCCGCCCCCGAGGTGAGCATGCTGCGGCTCTTGGCGGCGTCGATCCAGCCCGGCAGGCTGAAGGTGACATATTTGTGCGCGAGGATTTGCATGTTCTGCAGGCGCACCAGCAACTGGTTGAGGTGCTTCATCAGGTTGTCGGCCAGCGGTGGGGTGTTTGTCCCGAGCAGGGGCGGGGCCTGCAACGAGCGTCGCGAGGCGATTTCAAAGAGTACGTCGACCGGGCGCTGGTCGACCGCGTCTCCCGTCTCCAGATGCCGTTGCAATTCGGCCGGTTCGAATTGCACGTCATCGACCAGGGACCGGCCACTGTCCTGGAGTTGCCGGTCGCTGCCGTCGAGGTGGCGCCCGCTCAGTCTGGCGCCCATGTCGTAGAGTTCCACACGACTGATGACGAAGGTATCGAGGGTGATCGGTCCCAGGCGGGCGTCCAGTTCGGCGAGACCGGCCCTTCCTCTGGCGGTCGGCGGCGACAGGGTGCCGGGCTTGGCGGGAATCCCCTGTATGACAGGGTCGGCAAGCCTGTCCGAGATGACAATGCCGTCGATGGGCCCGGCGGCCCATTCATGCCGGCTGCGTGTGTTTGCCATGGATAAGTCCTTTTATCGTGAGCTTTGAATAAACGCACGAAGGAGTATCGCCGGCGGTGTCCTTGTCGATGAGGTACTTGTTTATCGCGGCAGGGGGCGACGCTTGTGTCATCCGGCGGGCGATGCCCGCCCCGTTATGGCGCCAGTGTCGCCAGCACCTGGTTGATCGAGTCCTGCAGCCCGGTCAGCGGGTCGCTGCCCTCGGTATCGAGCACCAGCAGCGTGCTGCCGGCCTGGCTGATTGTCGACTTCACCGCCTCCGGCGGCTGGCGGTGATCCAGTACCACCTTCACCTCGGCGTCCTTGAGGGTTTCACCCAGTTTGGCCAGGGCCTCGGGCGTCCATTGCTCGTCACTGCGGGCATCGACCTCGATCAGGTCCAGGTTGAGCCCGCCCACCAGGTAGTTGAAGCGTTCGGAGAGGCTGACCACACTGAGGTTGTCGGCCTTCGCCAGCCGCGTTTCGCTGTCAGCGCTGAGCTTGAGCAGGCGCTGCTTGAGTGTCGCCAGGTTGCTCTCGATCTTTGGTTTGGCCTCGGGGGCCAGGCGTACCAGGTCGGCGGCGATCACGTCGGCCATGCGTCCCAGGTTGTTGCTCGACAGCCAGGGTTGGCTGTTCAGGCCATCCACGCCCTGGCCCGGCTGCACCGCGATGCCTGGCAGGCTACCGTCCACCGGGCGCGCGGCATCGACTTCGACGATGCGCACATTGCTGCGACGGGCCATGGGGTAGAGCGGGTCGTCGGGCCACAACGAGCGCAGGCCGATCACCGCATCGGCGTTGCTCGCCAGCTTTTGCAGGGCCGCGGCGCCACGCCCGCTGAAGTAGGCGCTCTGGCGGCTTCCCGGCAGATTGGCGTCGGCGGCGCGCTGCAGCACCACGCCAGTGTCCTTGAGCAGGATCTCGCCCAGGCCATGGGTGACCGGCAGGCTGGCGAGGATGCGCACCGGCCGGGCGGAAGTGCCGGCCTGCTGGTCCTGTTGGGAGGCGGCGGGCAGCGGTTCCGGGTTGGCACACAGTGTGCTGCTGAACAGGCCGCTCAGCACGAGGGCGAGTGTCAGGGGGCGTAGATTCGGCATTTATCCAATATTCCCTTTGAGGCTGGGCACGGTGCCACGGGCGATCGCGGCCAGGGCGAAGGCGATACCGGCCACCAGGATGATCGCCGCGCCGGACGGCACGGGCAGGTCGAACAGGATCGGCAGGAGGATGCCGCACAGGGTGCTGACGGTGGCGATCGCCACGGAGATCCAGAAGAACCCCTTGAGCGACTGGCTGAGCAGGCGCGCGGCCGCCGCCGGGATCACCAGCAGGGCGCCCACCAGGATCGCGCCGATGACCTTGACCGCGGCCACGGTGATCAGCGTCACCAGCACCACGAACAGGTAGTCGAGGGTCTTTACCGCGACCCCGCGCACCGCCGCCAGTTGCGGGTTGAAGCTGGCGAGCATGATGCGGTTGTACAGCGGCAGGCTCAGGCCCATCACCAGCGAACCGACGATCAGCAGGACCAGCAGGTCGTTGCCGTTGACCGTCAGTACCGAGCCGAACAGTACGTTTTCGAGGATATGCACGTTGATCTTGCCGGCCAGCACCAGCAACAGGCTGGCGCCGAGGGCCAGGGACACCGAGAGGAACACCCCGATCAGCGTGTCGGGGGCCAGTCCGGTGCGGTTGCGCAGGTAGTTGAGCAGCACGCCGAACAGCAGGCAGTAGCCGAACAGGCTGCCATAGGGGCCGGTGTAGGGTTCGCCGAGCAGGATGCCGATGGCTACGCCGGTCAGGGCCGCGTGGCCCACCGCTTCGGAGAAGAAGGCGAAGCGCTTGACCACCACCAGGGTGCCGAGACCGCCCAGTACCGGGCCGATCAGCAGGCCGGCAATCAGTGCGTTGACCACGAAGCCGTAGGCCAGTGCCGCCGGCAGGAAACCGGACGTGGCCCAGCCCTGGATCATCAGGCGAAAAGCTTCATAGGTCATGGCTGGATGCTCTGCGGGGTAGGTGTGTCGACACTGCGCGGATGGGTGGAGAACAGCGTCAGCAGGCGGTCCGGCGTCAGCGCCTCGGCCGGCGAGGCATCGAACAGCACCCGGCGATTGAGGCCGGTGACGCGATCGGCCAGGCGCTTGACCGCTTCCAGGTCGTGCTCGATCCACAACACGGTGATGCCGGCGCGGCGCCAGTCGCCGAGCAGACGCTCGAAGACCTGGATACCGGCCTCGTCCAGGGCCGACATCGGTTCGTCGAGCACCAGCAACTGTGGCGCCGGGATCAGCCCCTGGGCCAGCAGCACCCGTTGCCGTTCACCGCCGGACAGCGCGCCCATGCGGCGCTTGCGCTTGTCCTGCATGCCGACCCGCTCCAGCGCCGCGCCGATGGCCCCGGCGAAATGCCGCGACAGGCCGAGAAACGCCGGGCGCCGCTGGCACATGGCGGCCATGAAGTCGTCGACGGTCATCGGCAGGCCGCGATCGAACTCCAGGGCCTGCGGGACGTAGCCGATGGTGCCGGGCGTGCCCGGCCATTCCAGGCTCAGGCGGCCCTGATGCGGCATCTGCCCGAGCAGGGTCTTGATCAGCGAACTCTTGCCGCCGCCGTTGGGCCCTACCAGCGCATGCACATGGCCGGGGCGGACCTGGAAGGTGACGTTGTCGAGAATGGTGGTGCGACCCAGGGTCAGGTTGACCGCGCTGAAATCGAGGGTAGGTCCGATGGCCTCGCGGGCGATGCTTTCGGCGGCCGTCATGCACCGGCCTCCTGGATCGCCCGGACCACGGTATCGAGGTTGCTGGTCATTTCCTTCTCGTACTTGTCGGCGGTGTAGTCGCCATAGGAAATATGCGACAGCGGGTAGAGCTTGACCCCGGATTCACGCTGGATGGTCTCGACATAGGTGGACGGGAAATCCAGCTCGGAGAAGATCACCTTCACGTCCAGCTCGCGCAGTTGGTCGATGGTCTTCTTCAGTTGGCTCGGGCTCGGCTCGATGCCATGGGCCGGCTCGACCACGGCGGTGACTTCCAGGCCGAACTCGCGCAGCAGGTAGTCATAGGCGGCATGCACCGTGGCGACCCGCAGGTCGGCGTTGGGGGCCTGGGTCAGCTTGGCCAGGGCGTCGGCGCGCAGTTGCCGCAGGCGCTTGCCGTAGGCCCGCGCGTTGGCGGTGTAGGTCTTGGCGTTGTCCGGGTCGAGCTTGCCCAGCTCCCGGGCGATATTGTTGACCTGGGCGATGGAGGCGCTGATGGAGAGGAAGGTGTGCGGGTTGACCACCTTGCCGGCACCCCGGGCGGCGGTTCCGGTGGCGGCCAGCAGCGGCACGTTTTCATTGGCCTCGATCACCGCGATCCGCGGCTTTTCGCTGGCCTCGATCATGCGGTCGGCGAAGTCATCGTGGCCGATGCCGTTGAGCACGATCACGTCCAGGGTGCCGATGCGCTTGATGTCCTCGGCCCGGGGTTCGTAGGCATGGGGGTTGAAGCCGGCAGGGATCAGCGGCACGACATCGGCCTTGTCGCCGACGATATTGGCGACGTAGCTGTAGTAAGGGTGCAGGGTGATGCCGATGCGCAGGCGCTTGGCCGGACCGGCCTGGACCTGGAAGGTCAGCAACAGGGGCGAAAGCAGCAGCGCCAGGAGCAGGCGACGGCGGCCGAACAGAGCTGAAATGGACATGAGGGGACACGTTTCCCTGGTGTGAGTCGAAAGGTTCAGTGCCGATGCTGGCGGGTTACGCCGGCATCGAATTGCGCGACCACCTGCTGCCAGCCGCCGGCGATCAGGGCGTTGTCGCTCAGGTCGGTCGGGGCCGCCAGGGCGCTGCCGCGATTCAGCCAGATGTCCGGCGCGGCATGGCTGTCGCCGCCGACCCGCATCAGGAACGAACCGGCGGTGGCCGTGGCCCGGCTCAGGCCGAAGTAGGCCTGGCCCAGCAACTGCCAGGCGTGGTCGCCGCGACTGACCGAACTGGCGTCCTGGGCAAAGGGCGCGAAGCCTTCCTCGCCGAGCTGTCCGGGGGAGGGCAGGCCCTGCTGGTCCTGCTGCAGCAGGTGGATTTCATCGAGGGTGACCCGCAGGTCGGCGTAGATCCCCTGTTCGCCGGGACTGAGGTCCCTGCGCGCATCCAGTTGATGGGCAGCGACCTGGCTGGCCTGCGGTTTATCGCCATGCAACGCCACCACGGAACCGGCGACCAGCAGCACGACCAGGCAGAACAGCAGGACATAGAGGGTTTCGTGGCCGGCGCCGGCGGGGCGCACGACATGGGTGGTCGATAAGTTGCTCATGGTGCCTCGATATCCGCTTTGTCGACTTCCACGACGTGACCGGGACCGGCGTCGAACAGGACATAGAAATCGCTGCCCGGTTTCTTGAAGGTGAGCGTCGAGTCCGCCCCCAGCTTGCCGGGCAGCAGGACGGTCTCGTCGTAGCCGATCACGTCCAGGGTCACTCCCGGCGCGCCGCTGCCGTCGGAAAAGCCCCCTTTGCACTGGATCTGCTCGGCGTCGATCTGTTTGCATTCGCACATCGGGTTATGGGCCTGGGCGGTCAGGCTCAGGCCGCTGGCCGCCAGCAGCGCGGCGCCGGCCAGCAGGCGTCGGGTGATTGGCGAAGGGAAGGGACGATGCAATGGGCTCATGGGCGGTTACCTTGTTTTTTCAGCCAGGCGATCGTCAGCGGCGAGGCCTGGATCAGGGGAATGGAGGCCTGGTGCACCGAGCCATCCCAGCCTTCCAGGGTGACCCAGAGCTCGGCATCGTCCCTGGTGTTGTCCGGGATCGGCACCACGGCGCCCATGCGATAGGGCGTGCCGAAGAAGATCACGCCGGCGGCGCGCAGGCTGCGCGGTTTGCCGACGCGCAGGTAAGTGGCCTTGACCTGGTCGATACAGTCGGCGCAGAGACTGGCGTTGAAGCTTTTGAAGTAGCCGGCGGGACCGTCACGACGCGGTGCTTCGTCCCACAGTTCGGCCAGTTGCAGGCTCCAGGGACCGACCTGCAGTTCGTTCACATGCTGGCCCAGGCCGGTGTCGCCACGGAACAGCGCCGCATCGGAAAAATACCGGGGCATGAAGCCCAGCGGGATCAGTACCAGCAGGATGTTCAGGTGAAAGCGCCACTTGTGCCAGAGGCGGCCCAGGGTCGAGGTGGCGGGTGCCACGGCAGTCTTGCTCACGGGTTGACCTCCGAAGTCTCGGCGCCCAGGACGGCGCGGGGCCTGGCAGTACCGGGGCGTTCGGCCTTGGCACTGCGCTTGAGGGCGTTGACCGTGGCCAGGGCGGTGCGCTTGCTCCAGATCAACAGGCCGCTGAGGACCATCATGCTCAGCAGCAGGCCGAAGAAGAACCAGATCAGCTTGATCCACAGGCCACCGAAGTCGCCGGTATGCAGCGGCCGCATCGACTCGGTGACGAACTCCAGACCCGTGCGGTCGGAAAGCAGGCGCGACTGCTCGATCTTGCCGGTGTAGGGGTTGAGCTCCAGGGTCTGGTACATCAACGGGTACCAGCTGCGGCCGCCGACTTCGAACGGGCTGTAGGCGTTGCTCGGCAGGCTGATGAAGCTGGCATCGAGTCCGGGTACCTGTTCCCTGGCAATGCGCAGGGCCTCGTCGGCGGCCAGCATCGGCGCCGGCCGGCCGTCAGGCATCAGCGGCGCACTGTCGTGGGAGATGATGGCCGGGATCGGTCGGGTGGCGATGCTGATCTGGTTGTCGGCGAGGATGGCCTGGATCAGGAACCAGGTGCCGGTGATGGAAATCACCGCGATGAACCAGATCGACCAGATGCCGCTCAAGCGGTGGAAATCGCCCCAGAAGATCCGTGCACCATGGCGAAAACGCAGGGTCGGCTTGAAAAAACCTTTCCAGAAGCGCTTGTACACCACCAGGCCGGTCACCAGCGAGGCGAGCATCGGTATGCCCAGCAGCGACACCAGGTACCAGCCCCAGCTATAGCCGTCGGTGAACGGCACCAGCCACCAGCCGTGCAGGGCGCGGGTGAAGTTCTTGAAGTTGAATTGCGGGCTGATGCCCTGGATGACGCCGGTGTACGGGTTGACGTAGACCGTCACCGAGCGCCCGTCCGGATAGCTGATATCGGCCAGCAGGGCGAAATGGCTTTCGTCCGGGCGCTGGATCAATTGCACGATCAGATCGGGCTCGTTTTTCTTGATGGCCGCCAGCACCTGGTCATAGCTCAGCAGCGGGGCGTCATCCGAAGGCTTGCTGGCGCGGATTTCCGGATTGGCCAGCCAGACGATTTCCTGGCTGACCACCGCCAGCGTGCCGGTGACACAGACGATCAGGACAAAAAACCAGATGGGCAGGGCCAGCCAGCTATGGACCAGGAACCAGAGTTTCGAGCGGGACTTCTTGGACATGGAAAGCGGGTTCTCGATTTCGGGGGACGGAGCGAGGCTTGAGAAAGAGCCTCGTTCCCGGAAAAAGCCGGCCGTGGCTTTTGCCTACGCGGACGACTGCATCTAGATGAGACGAATGAGCAGGGGAAAAACGTATAGGGAAATGAAAGTAAATATTTCTGCGCCCGCAAGTCCCGGTCTTGCTCGGTCCCCGGTAGGAGCCGGCTTGCCGGCGATGAGGCCCTCAAGCCTTGCATAGGCTGATCGGACGCCATCGCCGGCAAGCCGGGCTCCCACAAGGTGTGTGCTGTTTTCGAAATCGTTCGGGCATCCGACCGGCGTTGCCCGCTCTGCCTAATTTCCCCGTCCGGCCATCCGTTAACCGAAGCACAGCCAGGTGCACGGCGCATTCGCGCGCCCAGCCCTTGCGATCCGAGATCAAGGGAGAAGAGTCGTCATGAACAACGCATTGAGTTTGGCTATCCGGCCGCTGCTGACCGGTTCGGGCACCTTGCCCATGCTGATCCAGGCGCCTGAGCCGGGGCTCGACCTGAGGGAGGCGTTCGGCGAATGCAAGCCGCTGATCGACGCGCACCTGTACCGTGCCGGCGGCGTTCTGCTGCGCGGTTTCGACGTGGGTGGCGCCGAAGCCTTCCGTGAGTTCGCGGCGGGCTTCGGCCATCCGTTGCTCAATTACGAGTTCGGCTCGACGCCGCGCAGCAACGTGACCAAGGGGGTATACACCTCGACCGAATACCCGGCGCACCAGAGCATTCCGTTGCACAACGAGCAGGCCTATACCCTCGAATGGCCGATGAAGATCTGGTTCTACAGCATGATCGCGGCACAGACCGGCGGCGAAACGCCGATCTGCGACAGTCGGGAAGTCTATCGCCGGGTGCCGGCATCTATCCGCGAGCGGTTCATCAGCAAGGGCCTGATGTACGTGCGCAACTACGGCAACGGCCTGGACGTGGACTGGAGCCAGGTGTTCAACACCGATGACGAGGCGGTGGTCGAAGCCTACTGCCGGGCCCACGCCATCGAGTGCGAATGGAAGGACGACGGTGAATTGCGCACCCGCCAGCGCTGCCAGACGGTGGCTCGCCACCCGGTGACCCAGGAGATGGTCTGGTTCAACCAGGCGCACCTGTTCCATGTGTCCAACCTGCAGCCGGAAGTGCGCGAGACCCTGCTCGATGTGGTGGATGAGGAAGACCTGCCGCGCAATGTCTACTACGGCGACGGCTCGGCCATCGAGGTCGATCTGCTCGACGAGGTCCGGGGTGTGCTCGATGACTGCACCATCAGCTTTCCCTGGCAGGAAAACGACGTGCTGATGCTCGACAACATGCTGGCGGCCCATTCCCGCTCGCCATTCACCGGCAAGCGCAAGGTCGTGGTGGCGATGGCCGAAGGTTACTCGCTTCCACGCTAAATCCCCAGCCGGGCGGTTCGTTCTTGTTGATACGGCCGGGCCCCCCGGCCGTGCCGCCGATCAGCAAGGACCCTCTCACATGAAGCCCCAAGACGCACAGAAACTCGCCCGTCGTTTCATCGAGCTGCCCCAGGAAAAACGCCGTATCTTCCTGGCAGCCATGGACAGGGAGGGTGTCGACTTCTCGTTGCTGCCCATCGCCTCCTGCGACGGGGTTTCGGAACGTGACGGTCTGTCCTACGCGCAGCAGCGCATGTGGTTTCTCTGGCAGCTCGATCCGCACAGCGCGGCCTACAACCTGCCCATGGCCGTTCGTCTGCAGGGTTCGCTCGACCTGTCGGCGCTGGAGCAGGCCTTCAGCGCCCTGGTGGCCCGTCACGAATGCCTGCGCACCACCTTCGGCCAGGACGGCGAGCGGGCGTTCCAGCGCGTCGCGCAGCCGAGCGCGGTGAATATCGTCGTCAGCGACCTGTCGGGCGTGGCCGAGGACCAGCGTTGGCCCCGAGCGCGCCAGATCATGGCCGCGGAAGCGGCGCAGGCGTTCGACCTGCAGCAGGGACCCTTGCTCAGTATCCGCCTGCTGCGCCTGGCCGAGCATGAGCACGTGTTGCTGCTGACCCTGCACCACATCATTGCCGATGGCTGGTCGATGAACATCCTCATCGACGAATTCACCCGTTGTTACGATGCCTGCGTCGCCCATGCGCCGGTTTCGTTGAGCCCGCTGGCCGTGCACTATCGCGACTATGCGCTGTGGCAGCGCAGCTGGCTCGAGGCGGGTGAGCAGGAACGACAACTGGCCTACTGGCGCGGTCACCTCGGGGAAGAGCACCCGGTGCTCGAACTGCCCACCGACCGTCCCCATCCGGCCCAGGCCAGCCATCGGGGCGCGCGCCTGGAAGTGCTGGTCGATGGCGATCTGCGCCAGGCGCTCAAGGCCCTGGCCCAGCGCCAGGGCGTGTCGCTCTTCGTGGTCCTGCTGGCATCGTTCAAGAGCCTGCTGCACCGCTACAGCGGGCAGACCGATATCCGCGTCGGCGGACTGATCGCCAACCGCACCCGCAGCGAGACCGAGGGCCTGATCGGTTTCTTCGTCAATACCCAGGTGCTGCGCAGCGAAGTGCAGGCCCGGACCCGTTTCACCGATCTGCTGCAGAGCCTGCGCCAGGCTTCCTCGGGAGCACAGGCGCACCAGGAACTGCCGTTCGATGCGCTGATCGAGGCCCTGCAGCCGGCTCGCAGCCAGAGCCACAACCCGTTGTTCCAGGTGATGTTCAACCATCAGCCGCTGGTTACCGACGTGCAGGGCAAGCAGTTGGCGTGCGGGCTGCGGGTGGAGCATCTGAGCGAGGAGCAGGCGGCCGGGGAAGCGCGGCAGCATGCCGCGACCAGCGACCTCATGCTGGAAACCCGCGAGGAGGGCGAGCAGCTGTTCGCGGCCTTCACCTACGCCACCGATATTTTCGATGTCACGACCATTGCGCGCCTGGCTGCACACTGGCGCAACCTGTTGCGCGCGGTCTGTCTTGATCCGCAACAACCGATCGGTCATTTGCCGATGCTCGCGGCGGACGAAACCGCCCGCTTGCTGGACAGCGGCAGTGGCCTGCCGACGCCGGCGGACACGGCATTGCTGATGCCACAGTTGTTCGAGGCCCAGGCCCGACGTACCCCCGAGGCCATCGCCGTGATCCTCGCCGGACCCGACCCCGTGGGAGGCGGCTTGCCGGCGATGGCGTCCGAAGGGGCGATGCAGGATTCAAGGGCCCCTTCGCCGGCAAGCCGGCTCCCACATAATAACCGCCAGAGCCTGAGCTACGCCGAGCTGAACCGTCGTGCCAACCGCCTGGCGCACCTGCTGCGCGGCCGTGGCGTCGGGCCGGAGGTGCTGGTGGGACTGGCGCTCGGCCGCTCCCTGGACATGGCCGTGGCGATTCTCGCGGTGCTCAAGGCCGGCGGTGCCTATGTCCCGCTGGACCCGCAGACCCCGGCCGAACGCCTGGCCCATGTGCTGCAGGACAGTGGCCTGCAGCTGTTGCTGACCCAGGACCGGTGGCTGGAGAGTCTGCCTTCGCTGGAGGGGATCGAAACCCTGTGCCTGGACCGGATCAACGATTCGACCTATTGCGAAAGCGACCCGCAGGCGCAACCGGCGGCGGCCTCGCTGGCCTATGTGATCTATACCTCGGGCTCCACCGGCCGTCCGAAAGGTGTCGCGATCAGCCACCATGCCCTGGCCGAGTTCGTCGCCCGGGCCACGCAGTACAGTGAGCTGGTGGAAACGGACCGGGTCCTGCAGTTCGCCACCAGCAGCTTCGATGGTTTCGTCGAGCAGTTCTTCCCGCCGCTGTGCCTCGGTGCCTGCGTGGTGCTGCGCGACGAGCGGCTGTGGGACAGCGCCACGCTGCACGAGGCGATCCTGCGCCACGGCATTACCCTGGCCGATTTGCCGGCCGCCTACTGGCACTTGCTGGTGCAGGACTGGGCGGCCCGGTCACCGGCCGGCTACGGCGCGCTGCGGCAGATCCATATCGGCGGCGAGGCCATGGCAGTCGACGGCCTGCGCCTGTGGCGGCAGGCGGGGTTGGCGGCGGTACGCCTGATCAACACCTACGGCCCGACGGAAGCGACGGTGGTCTCGACCACCTACGATTGCAGCGAGCTGTTGCCTGAAGCCGTGTCCTGGCGCGGCGTGCCCATCGGTTTCGGCCTGTCGGCCCGGCGCCTGCGGGTGCTCGACGCCGACCTCAACCTGCTGCCCCAGGGGGCCGTGGGTGAGCTGTACATCGGCGGCCCGGGCCTGGCCCGCGGTTATCAGGGACAACCGGCCCTGAGCGCCCTGCGCTTTATCGCCGACCCCTTCAGCCCCGGCGAGCGCCTCTACCGTACCGGTGACCGCGCCCGCCTGCGCGAAGACGGCGCGGTGGAGTACATCGGCCGCGTCGACCACCAGGTCAAGATCCGCGGCTTCCGCCTCGAGCTGGGGGAAGTCGAGGCGCGCCTGCTGCAATGCCCCGGTGTGCGCGAGGCTGCCGTGCTGGCCCTGCCGCTGGCCGGCGGTACGCAACTGGTCGGCTACGTGGTCGCCGAGCAACCTCTGGAGCCGGCGCAGCAGAGTGTCTGGCGCCTGCAGATCAAGGCATTCCTGCAAGGCCGGTTGCCGGACTACATGGTCCCCTCGCACCTGCTGGTGCTGCCGGGCCTGCCCCTGACGCCCAGCGGCAAGCTGGACCGCAAGGCCTTGCCGATTCCCGATCCGAGCCAACTGCAAGCCAGCTACCGCGAACCGCAGACCGATACCGAACGTTGCCTGGCGGGCATCTGGGAAGAGGTCCTGCAGGTGCCGCGGGTCGGCCTCGATGACCATTTCTTCGAGTTGGGCGGGCATTCCTTGCTCGCCGCCCAGGTGATCGCCCGGATCAAGGGGCGCCTGGAAGTCAGCCTGCCGTTGCGCAGCCTGTTTGAAAAGCCCCTGTTGAGCGACCTGGCCGCCGAGCTGGAGACGCTGGTGCGGGGCAGTGGGGATAACGACTGGGCCGATATGGAGCAGTTCATGAGTTCGTTGGAGGAGTTTGGAGCATGAATGCCAATGCCGCGGTACGTATCGCCAGAAGGTTCATCAGCCTGCCCCTGGAGCAGCGCCGGCAGTTCCTGGCGAAGCTGAGCCAGGAAGGCAAGGACTTCAGCCTGCTGCCGATGCCGGTCAGCCGGCATGACGTGACGGCGATCCCGCTGTCCTATGCCCAGCAGCGCCTGCTGTTCCTCTGGCAGCTCGACCCGGCCAGCGCCGCCTACAACATGGCCGCCGGCCTGCGTCTGCAGGGGCACCTCGACGAGCCGGCGCTACTGCGTGCCTTCGAGCATGTCGTCGAGCGCCATGAAGTCCTGCGGACCTTGTTCCAGGTCGACGGCGAGCAGCCGCGGCAGGTGATCCTCGCGACCCAGGCCGTACCGCTGGAGCGCATCGACCTGACCGATTGCGCCGCCGGGCAGTGTGAGGCCGAACTGGCCGCGCGGGTCCGGACCTTCACCGCGCAGCCGTTCGACCTGCTCAAGGGGCCGCTGCTGCGCGCCAGCCTGATCCGCCTCGCCGCGGACGAGTGGGTATTGGTGGTGAGCATGCACCATATCGTCTCCGACGGCTGGTCGATGGACGTGATGGTCAAGGAATTCGTCCAGGCCTATCAGGCCTTCAGCCTGGGGCGCGCACCCGGCTTGCCGGAACTGCCGTTGCAATACGCCGACTATGCGATCTGGCAACGCAGCTGGCTGGAAGCCGGCGAGGGCGAGCGACAACTGGATTACTGGCGCCAGCAACTGGCGGCATCGGGCGAGGCGCAACCCCTGCTGGATATCGCCGCCGACTTTGCCCGTCCGCCGGTGCAGAGCTTCGAAGGCCGGACCCTGCGGTTCGATTTCGGCGCCGAACGTTCCCGGCAACTGCAGGCCTTTGCCCGCAGCCAGGGGGTGAGCCTGTTCATGCTGGTGCTGGGCGGCTATTCGCTGTTTCTCTCGCGTCATGCCGGGCAGCGCGATATCCGCGTCGGCGTGCCGAATGCCAACCGCGGTCGTTCGGAGGTCGAGGGCCTGATCGGGTTTTTCGTCAATACCCAGGTCCTGCGCTGTGAGGTCGACGAACGCCAGAGTTTCCTCGACCTGCTGGGACGCCTGCGCGAAAGCAGTTTTGGCGCCCAGGCCCACCAGGAGTTGCCTTTCGAACAACTGGTGGACGCCCTGGCTCCGGAGCGCAACCTGGATCACAACCCGCTGTTCCAGGCCAAGTTCAACCAGAACGTCGGCATGCAGAAACAGCGTTCGATGCAGTTGCCGGGCCTGAGCGTGGCCGAATACCCGTTGCACAAGGACGGTACTCACTTCGACCTGGCCCTGGATATCACCGATGACGGCACGCTGATCCACGGTGAGATGACCTACGCCAGCGACTTGTATCGGCATTCGACCGTCGAGGGGTTTATCCCGCGGCTGCTCGAGTTGTTCGATGCGGTCCTGCAAGCCCCGCAGGCGCCGTTGTTCAGCCTGCATGGCTGCCCGTCGCCGGCGCTTGCCGAAGTACGCGAACCGGCGCTGCCGGTGCTGCAACAGTGGCAGGCCCAGGTCCGGCGCCAGCCTCGGGCAGTGGCCGCGCGCTGCCTCGAACAGACCCTGAGCTTTATCGAGCTGGACCAGGCCGCCAATCGCCTGGCCCATCATTTGCGTAACGCGGGCGTGGGCCGTGGCGAACCGGTGGCGGTGCTGATGGAGCGCTCGCTGGACTGGTTGACCTGCGTCCTGGGGATTCTCAAGGCCGGCGCGGTGTATATGCCGCTGGATACCAAGGCGCCCGACACCCGCCTGCGGCAACTGCTGGAACGTGCCCGGGCACGGCTGCTGCTGTGTGCCGAAGGCGACCCGCGTGCCGTGAGCCTTGCCGTGCCGGGATGCATCGGCCAGGCGTTTGAGCCTTCGCTGTGGCTCGACCAGCCGGACAGCGCGCCGCTGCTGGCGCTGTCGAGCGAGTCCCCGGCCTATGTGATTCACACCTCCGGCTCCACCGGTCAGCCCAAGGGCGTCCTGGTCAGCCATGGAGCGCTGGCCAGTTATGTCGATGGCCTGTCGAGCCGCCTGGCACTGGCAGCGGATGCCAGCATGGCGCTGGTCTCGACCATTGCCGCCGACCTCGGGCATACCATGCTGTTCGGCGCCCTGTGTTCCGGGCGCACCCTGCATGTGCTGCCCGAGGCCCTCGGGTTCGACCCGGACGGTTTTGCCGACTACATGACCACGCACCGCGTCGGCGTCCTGAAGATCGTCCCCGGGCATCTGTCGGCGCTGTTGCAGGCGGCCCGCCCGGCGGATGTATTGCCTGCCCACGCCTTGATTGTCGGCGGCGAAGCCTGTGCGCCGGCGTTGGTGCGGCAGGTGCGCGAGCTCAAGCCGGGCTGCCGCTTCATCAACCACTATGGTCCCAGCGAAACCACCGTGGGCGTACTGAGCCACGAAGTGCTGGCGGGCGACACGCTGGAGCGAGGGATTGCGGTTGGCCGGCCGTTGCCGGGCGCACGGGCCTATGTGCTGGATGACGTGCTCAATATCGTCGCCGAACAGGTGCCGGGCGAGTTGTACATCGGTGGCGAGAGTGTCGCCCTGGGGTATCTCGGGCAACCGGGGCTGACGGCCGAGCGTTTCCTGCCGGATCCCCATGGTGTGCCGGGCTCCCGCTGCTACCGCAGCGGCGACCGGGTCCGTGGCAACCGCCAGGGACTGCTGGAATTCATCGGGCGCAACGACGACCAGGTGAAAATCCGTGGTTATCGCGTCGAGCCGGCGGAAGTCGCGCGGGTGTTGCAGGGTTTCCAGTCGGTAGCCCAGGCGGCGGTGCTGGCCCTGCCAATGGACGACGATGCCGGTCGGCTGCAACTGGTGGCCTATTGCGTGCCGGTGGTGGGCACGGTGTTGCAGGTCGAGGTGCTGCGTCGACAGTTGCAGGCGTTGCTCAGCGACTACATGGTCCCGGCGCAGATCCTGCTGCTGGAGCAATTGCCGCTGACCACCAACGGCAAGCTCGACAAGCGTGCCCTGCCCAGGCCGGGCGCGGTCAAGCAGCAGTACACCGCGCCGGTGGGCGAGATCGAGGAGAAACTGGCGGCGGTCTGGGCCGATGTGCTCAAGCTGGAGCGGGTTGGCACCACCGACAACTTCTTCGAACTGGGCGGCGACTCGATCCTCAGCCTGCAGATCATCGCCCGGGCCAAGCGCCAGGGGATCAAGCTGAGTCCCAAGCAGTTGTTCGAGAAACAGACCATCGGCCAACTGGCGGCGGTAGCCAGGCTGATCGAGAAAAAAGCGCCGGCCGAAGCGCCGTTGCAGATCAGCGGCGAGCAACCGTTGCTGCCGATCCAGGCGCGATTCTTCGAGAGCGACATTCCCCGGCGGCACCACTGGAACCAGTCGCTGATGCTCAAGCCCCAGGTCCGCCTGGATGCCGTGCACCTGCAGGCGGCATTGGTCAGCCTGCTGGCGCATCACGACGGCCTGCGCCTGCATTTCGCAGAGCATGACGGTCAATGGCGGGCCTCTTACGCAGCGGCCCCGGCGGCCGAGCTGCTGTGGTTGCGCGAACTGGACGACGCCACGCAACTCACCGCCCTGGCCGACGAGGCCCAGCGCAGCCTGGATCTCGAGAAGGGGCCGTTGCTGCGGGCGCTGCTGATCGATCTGCCGGGCGGCGAACAACGCCTGCTGCTGGTGATCCATCACCTGGTGGTGGATGGCGTGTCCTGGCGGGTGCTGCTCGAAGACCTGCAAGTCGCCTATGCGGCCATCGCCGCCGGGAAGCCCCCGGAACTGGCGGCCAAGAGCAGTTCGCTCAAGACCTGGGGCGAACGCCTGCAGACTTATGCACAGGGCGAGGCGCTGGCGGCGGAACAGGATTACTGGCTGGGCAACCTGGCGCAGGATCTCGAGGAACTGCCCCGGGACCGTCTCGACAATGACGCCCATGGCGTCGGTCATGCCACCTCGCGCCTGGACAAGACGCTGACCCGGCAACTATTGAGCGTCGCGCCAGCGGCCTATCGCACCCAGATCAATGACCTGTTGCTCGGCGCCCTGGCCCGGGTGCTGTGTGACTGGAGCCGACAGCCGTCGGCGCTGATCCAGTTGGAGGGTCACGGACGCGAAGACCTGTTCGATGACCTCGACCTGAGCCGTACGGTGGGCTGGTTCAGCAGCCTGTTCCCGGTGCGGCTCACCCCGCAGGCGGACCTGGGGGCCTCCATCCGGGCGATCAAGGAGCAACTGCGGGCGGTGCCGAACAAGGGCGTCGGCTACGGCATCCTGCGTTACCTGGGGGACAGGGATTTCGCCCGGCGCCTGCAGGCCTTGCCCGAGGCCCGCGTGACCTTCAACTACCTGGGCCAGTTCGACGGCAGCTTCGCTCAGGCCGACGGCGCGTTGTTTGTCCCGAGTGGCGACAGCAGCGGTCTCAATCAGCCCGAAGATACGCCGCCGGCCAACTGGCTGAGCCTCAACGGCCAGGTGTTCGACGGTGAACTGGAACTGGACTGGAGCTTCGACCAGGCGCTGTACCTGCCGTCGACCATCGAAACCCTGGCCCGGGCCTACGAGCGGGAACTGACGCGGATCGTCGAGCATTGCAGCCAGGGCGGACAACTGGGCGTGACGCGGTCCGACTTCCCGCTGGTGGCGCTCAAGCCGCAGCAACTGGAACGCCTGTCGGTGCCGATGAGCGACATCGAGGACATCTACCCGCTGTCGCCGATGCAACAGGGCATTCTCTTCCATGCCCTCGACGAGCCGGATGGCGCGGCCTACACCAACCAGCTGCGGGTCGATGTGCGCCAGCTGGACGCCGAGCGTTTCCGCGCCGCCTGGCAACAGAGCCTCGACGCCCACGAAGTGCTGCGTTCGGTGTTTGTCTGGCCCCAGGACCTGGCCGCGCCGTTGCAGATCGTCCTGCGCGGCGTGCGGATGCCGCTGGTGGTGCACGACTGGCGCGAGCGCGGCGACCTTGAGTCGGCACTCGAGACGCTGGCCCGGGAAGACCTGGCGACCGGCTTCGAGCTGGACCGCGCGCCCCTGCTGCGGGTGACCCTGGTCCGCACCTCGGCCAGCGACTATCACCTGATCTACACCAGCCATCACATCCTGATGGACGGCTGGAGTACTTCGCAGTTGTTCGGTGAAGTGCTGCAGCGTTATGCCGGGGCCGATATGGCCCGTGGGGCAGGGCGTTATCGCGACTACATCGAGTGGCTCGGCCAGCGCGATGCGCAGGCCAGCCAGACGTTCTGGACCGAGGCCCTGGCCGGTTTGCAGGAGCCGACGCGCCTGGCGAGTGCGCTGGGCAGCCGGCAGGCCCTGGCAAGCGGTCATGCCGACCATGAGCACGTCTTCGGCGAAGCTCTGACGGCGGATCTGAATCGCTTCGCCCGGGAGCAGAAAGTCACCCTCAACACCCTGTTGCAGGCGGCCTGGCTGGTGCTGTTGCAGCGTTATACCGGGCAGGCCGGCGTCGCCTTCGGCGCCACGGTGGCCGGGCGTCCGATGGAGCTGGCCGGGGTCGAGCAACAGATCGGCCTGTTCATCAACACTTTGCCGGTGGTGGCCGCGCCCGAGGCGCAGATCCCCGTCGCCGCCTGGCTGCAACAGGTGCAGGATCTCAACCTGGCGCTGCGTGAACACGAACACACCCCGCTCTATGACATCCAGCGCTGGGCCGGCCTCGGCGCGGGCGGGCTGTTCGACAGCCTGCTGGTGTTCGAGAACTACCCGATGGCCGAGGCGCTCGGCCAGGCCTCGGGCAGCGGCCTGGAGTTCGCCGCGATCAGCCGCCAGGAACAGACCAACTACCCGCTGACGCTGGTGGCGGTCACCGGTCGTGAACTGACCCTGGGCCTGAGCTATGACCGCGGTTGCTTCGACGCGGCGACCGTGGCGCGCCTGGGGCGCGAACTGGAACGCCTGATGAGCCGCTTCATGGCTGACCCGGAGCAGCCGCTGGGCGCCCTGGAACTGCTCGAAGGCGAGTCGCGCCAGGCCGCGCTGGCGTGGGGCAGGGGCACCGTCAGCGCGCTCGATCCGCGCAATGTCCTCGAGCGCATCGACGCCCAGGTGGCCCGCCAGCCCCATGCGGCGGCGATCCTGTTCGAGGAGCGGCAAGTCGATTACACCAGCCTGGATCGCCGGGCCAACCGCCTGGCCCACAAGCTGCGCGAGCTGGGCGTCGGGCCGGAAGTCCGCGTCGGCGTGTGCCTGCGGCGCACCCCGGACATGATTGTCAGCCTGTTGGCGATCTTCAAGGCCGGTGGCGCCTATGTCCCCCTCGATCCCGAGTACCCGCAGGAACGTCTGCTGCACATGCTCGAGGACAGCCGCTCGGCGGTCCTGCTGAGCGAGTCGCGCCTGCTCGGATTCCTGCCCCGGGAACTGCCGTCGCAGGTGCTGCTGGTGGAGGAACGGGAAGACTGGCTGGCGGACTGTCCGGACAGCGCGCCGTTGTCGCTGATCGACGGGCAGAACCTGGCCTATGTCATCTACACCTCGGGCTCCACCGGCAAGCCCAAGGGCGTGGCGATCACCCATGCCAACCTGGCGGCGCTGATCCAGTGGTCCCTGGGGGTCTATGGCAGCGACCAGTTGCGGGGCGTACTGGCCTCGACCTCGATCTGTTTCGACCTGTCGGTCTGGGAGATCTTCGTGACCCTGGCCGGAGGCGGCTACCTGGTGCTGGCGGACAACGCCTTGGCCCTGGCGGACCTGCCGGCGCGCCATCGGGTCAAACTGATCAACACCGTGCCGTCGGCGATTGCCGCCTTGCAGCGCGCCGGACAGATCCCGCCATCGGTCACCACCATCAACCTGGCCGGTGAACCGCTCAAGCAGGCGCTGGTGGACACGCTCTACGCCAGTACCCCGGTGCAACGGGTCTACGACCTGTACGGACCATCGGAAGACACCACTTATTCGACCTTCACCCTGCGCACGGCGATGGGTTCGGCGAATATCGGCCGACCGCTGGACAATACCGACGCGTACCTGCTCGACGGCCAGTTGCACGTATCCCCCGAAGGCGTCGCCGGCGAGCTGTACCTGGCCGGTGCCGGGGTCTCCCGGGGCTACCTGCTGCGGGCCGGGCTGACCGCCGAGCGCTATGTGCCGAACCCGTTCTGCGACAACGGCGAGCGCCTGTACCGCACCGGCGACCTGGTGCGCCAGGGCGACGCGGGACGCATCGAATACATCGGCCGGGCCGACCATCAGGTGAAGATCCGCGGGTTCCGCATCGAGCTCAGCGAAGTCGAGGCGCGACTGCTGGAGCAACCGGCGGTGCGTGAAGCCGTGGTCCTGGCCCAGGACGGCGCGGCGGGCAAGCACCTGCACGCCTATGTGGTGGCGCAGGCGCTGCCCGGCGATACGCGAGGTTTTGCTGACAGTCTGCGCGCGACACTGGCGAGCCGCTTGCCGGCCCACATGGTGCCGGGTCATGTGCACCTGATCGACGCATTGCCGTTGACCCCCAACGGCAAGCTCGACCGCAAGGCCCTGATCGCCCTGGGCGGCAATCCGCACTCGCAGCACTACGAAGCACCGCGCACGGCATTGCAGCAAGAGGTCGCGAGCCTCTGGCAGGAAGTGCTGGAGGTCGAGCGTGTCGGCCTCAGCGACAACTTCTTCCAGCTCGGCGGCCACTCGCTGCTGGCGACCCTGGTGGTGACCCGGATCGCCGAGCGCCTGGGCGACAAGATCGCCCTCAAGGAGTTGTTCAAGGCCGACACGCTGTTGGCGTTCTGCGAGCGGATCGAGGCCCTGCGCGGTGGTTTGTCACCGGCTCAGGATGAATTGGCTAAATCACTGGAGGCCCTCAAACGTCTATCCCTCGATGATCTGGAAAAACTGGTCTCCTGACCGGTTTCCCGGCTGATTTTTCCGAATGGCTTTTTGAGAGGGTGCAACGCGTGCAGGAGTTAATCGAGTCGGTAGGGCAGCTCTCGGCGATGCAGCGAAAAGGCCTGGCCACTCTGCTCAAGCAGAAGGGCATCAACCTGTTCGAAATCGCGCCGGTGTTCAAGCGCGCGGCGGAAGAACCGCTGCGCCTGTCCTACGCTCAACAACGCCAGTGGTTCCTCTGGCAATGGGCACCGCAAAGCGCGGCCTACAACATCGCCGTGGCGTTGCGCTTGCAGGGCGAGCTCGATGTGACGGCGTTGCAGGGCAGTCTGCAGGCCCTGGTGGCGCGTCACGAGACCCTGCGCACGGTGTTTACCCAGGTGGAGCAGCAGCCCTTGCAGGTGGTGCTGCCCGCCGGGCCGTTCAGCCTGGCGGTCGAGGCGCTGTCGCCGGGGGATCGCGACACGCAGATCCAGGCCTTTGTCCAGAACCACAGCCAGGCCCCCTTCGACCTGCGCAGCGGCCCCCTGATGCGTGCGGCCCTGTTGCAGGTGGCCGCCGAGGAACAGGTGCTGGTGCTGACGCTGCACCATATCGTTGCCGATGGCTGGTCGCTGCAGGTGATGATCGAAGAGCTGATGCAGTTGTACCTTGGCCTCAGCCAGGGGCGCACGGTGGACCTGCCGGCGTTGCCGATCCAGTATGCCGACTATGCGCTGTGGCAGCGCCACTGGATGGAGGCCGGCGAGCAGGAGCGCCAGCTGGCCTACTGGCAACAGCAGCTGGGCGGTGAGCAACCGGTGCTGGAGTTGCCCACGGATCATCCGCGCCCGGTGTCCCGGAGCTTTGCCGGGGCGAGCTGCAACCTGACCCTCGAACGCGACGTGAGCGAAGGGCTCAAGGCCCTGGCCCGCCGCGAAAGCGTCACCTTGTTCGCCCTGCTGCTGGCGTCGTTCCAGGCCTTGCTGCATCGCTACAGCGGCCAGTCCGATATCCGTGTCGGTGTGCCGGTGGCCAACCGCGAGCGCCCCGAAGTCGAACGCCTGATCGGCTTTTTCGTCAACACCCAGGTGCTCAAGGCCGAGGTCGACGGCCAGCAGCGCTTCGTCGATCTGCTGCAACAGGTCTGGCAGACCGCGCAGCAGGCCCAGGCCCACCAGGACCTGCCGTTCGAGCAACTGGTCGAGGCGTTGGAGCCGGGCCGCAACCTGAGCCACAGCCCGCTGTTCCAGGTGATGTTCAACCACCAGGCCGAAAGCCGCCTGAATCTCGCCACGGGGGTGGTCGGCCTGCACCTCGAGCCGCTGCAATGGCAGAGCCAGACCGCCCAGTTCGACCTGGTGCTCAACACCAGCGAACAGGCCCACGGTATCGAAGCCGTGTTGAAGTACGCCACCGACCTGTTCGACGCTGCCACCGTCGAGCGCCTGGCGCAGCACTGGGCGAGCCTGTTGCGGGCGATTGTCCAGGACCCGCGCCAGCGGATCGCCGAGTTGCCGTTGCTGGATGCGACCGAGCAGCAACAGGTCCTCGCCCGGTGGAACCCGGCGCCGCTGGAACACCCGGTCAGCCGCTGCCTGCACCAACTGATCGAGGAACGGGCCGCGCAGCAGCCGGACGCCATCGCCGTGAGCTGTGCCGGCCGGCAGTTGACCTATGGTGAACTCAATGCCCGGGCCAACCAGTGGGCGCACCAGCTGATTGCCCGAGGTGTGGGGGCCGATGTGCTGGTGGGCGTGGCGGCGGAGCGTTCGCTGGAGATGATCGTTGCCCTGGTCGCGGTGCTCAAGGCCGGCGGCGCCTATGTGCCGCTGGATCCCGCCTACCCCGACGAGCGCCTGCGCTACATGATCGGCGACAGCGGCCTGAAGCTGCTGCTGGCCCAGGGGCATCTGCTGGCGCAACTGCCGGTCCCCGCCGGTGTCGAATGCCTGGACCTGAACCGTCCGCCCGAGGACGAGCGGGCGAGCAACCCCGAGTGTGCGGTTGGTGTCGATAACCTGGCCTACGTGATCTACACCTCGGGCTCCACTGGCAACCCCAAGGGCGCGTTGCTGCCCCATCGCAACGTGCTGCGCCTGTTCAGCGCCACCGATCACTGGTTCGACTTCGGCAGCGCCGATACCTGGACGCTGTTCCACTCCTATGCCTTCGATTTTTCCGTCTGGGAAATCTTCGGCGCCTTGCTCCATGGTGGCAGGCTGGTGGTGGTGCCCCACGATGTCAGCCGTTCGCCGCAGGCGTTCCATGCCCTGTTGTGCGATGAGCGGGTGACCGTGCTCAACCAGACACCTTCGGCCTTCAAGTCGCTGATGGCGGTGGCGATCGAGTCGCCGCGCGAGCTGGCCTTGCGTCATGTCGTGTTTGGGGGCGAAGCCCTGGAAGTGCAGGGCCTGCGTCCGTGGTTCGAGCGCTTCGGCGACCGCTCGCCGACCCTGATCAACATGTACGGTATTACCGAGACCACGGTCCACGTGACCTATCGGCCGTTGTCCCTGGCCGACCTGGAGCAGGCGGCGGGCAGTCCCATCGGCGAGCCGATCGTCGATCTGTCCTGGTACCTGCTGGACGATGCCCTGAACCTGACCCCGCCGGGTTGCATCGGCGAACTGTATGTCGCCGGCGCCGGCCTGGCGCGCGGCTACCTGAACCAGCCGGGCCTGACGGCCGGCCGGTTCGTGGCCGATCCCTTCGACCCCGCGGGTGGCCGACGACTCTACCGCACCGGCGATCTGGCGCGGATGCGTGCCGATGGTGTGATCGACTACATCGGGCGGCGCGATCATCAGGTCAAGGTCCGCGGTTTCCGCATCGAACTGGGTGAAATCGAATCCCGCCTGCAAGGCCACGGACAGGTGCGCGAGGCCGCGGTCCTGGCCGTGGACGGGGCGACCGGCACACAGCTGGTGGCCTACCTGGTGCCGGCCCGGGCGACGCTCATGCACGACGCCGGGCAGCAGGCGGCGTTGCGCGCCGAACTGCGGGATTATCTCAAGCTGCACCTGGCCGACTACATGGTGCCGGCGCACCTGATGCTCCTGGAAACCCTGCCCCTGACGGCCAACGGCAAGCTCGACCGCAAGGCCCTGCCGGCTCCCGATACGGCGTTGTTGCAACAAGCCTATGTCGCGCCGCGCAGCCCCCTCGAACAGCAACTGGCGGCCATCTGGGGCGAGGTGCTGAAGGTCGGGCAGGTGGGCTTGAGCGACAACTTTTTCGAACTGGGTGGACACTCGCTGCTGGCGACCCAGGTGATTTCCCGGGCGCGCCAGGTACTGGGTATCGAGCTGACGCTGCGCAGCCTGTTCGAGACCCGCGACCTCGCCGGTTTCGCCGAAAGTGCCGGGCAGGCCGGCGCCGACCGGGCACCGGCTTTCACCGCGGCGGATCGCACCGGGCCGCTGCGCCTGTCCTATGCCCAGCAACGGCAATGGTTCCTCTGGCAACTGGAGCCGGATAACACGGCCTACCACATCCCGGCCGCCCTGAGCCTGAACGGTCGCCTTGACCGGCAGGCGCTGCGGCGCAGCTTCGAAGCGCTGATCGCCCGTCACGAAACCCTGCGCACCACCTTCCGCCAGCAGGACGGCCAGGCTGTGCAGATCGTGCACCCGGCACCGGCTTTCGAGCTGGCGGTCGAGACGCTGGACAGCGCCGAGGCCGACGCGCAGTCGCTCATGGCGCGCATCAGCCGCGAAGTCCTGACGCCGTTCGACCTGCAACAGGGGCCGCTGCTGCGGGCCCGGCTGCTGGTCGTGGGCGAAGAGCGGCATGTGCTGGTGGTGACCTTGCACCATATCGTCTCCGATGGTTGGTCGATGCCGATCATGGTCGACGAACTGATCGAAGGCTATGTCGCCTGCAGCCAGGGCCAGGCATCGCGGCTCAAGGCCCTGCCGTTCCAGTACGTCGACTATGCGCACTGGCAGCGCGACTGGATGGAGGCCGGCGAGCAGGCCAGGCAACTGGCGTACTGGACCGCGCAGTTGGGCAGCGAACAGCCGGTGCTGGAGCTGCCGACCGACCGGCCGCGGCCATCGCTGCAAAGTCATGCCGGGGCGCGGGCGAACATCGAACTGGACAGCGGGCTGGTGCGGCAACTCAAGGGGGTTGCCCGGCAGCAGGGCGTGACCCTGTTCATGCTGTTGCTGGCATCGTTCCAGACCTTGCTGCATCGCCACTCGGGGCAGGGCGACATCCGCGTCGGCGTCCCCGTGGCGAACCGTGGGCGGGTGGAAACCGAAGGGCTGATCGGCTTCTTCGTCAACACCCAGGTGCTCAAGGCCGAGTTCGACCTACGGACCACCTTCGGCCAGTTGTTGCAACAGGTCAGGCAGGCGGTGCTGGGGGCTCAGGCCCATCAGGACCTGCCGTTCGAGCATCTGGTGCAGGCCCTGCAGCCGGAACGCAGCCTGAGCCACAGCCCGCTGTTCCAAGTGATGTACAACCACCAGACCGAACTCAAGGGGGCGGTGCGTCCGTTGCCGGGGTTGCAGGTCGAGGCGATCGATACCGGCAGCCCTACCGCCCAGTTCGACCTGACGCTGGATACCTTCGAGGGTGAGGACGGCCTGCGGGCGGCATTGACCTACGCCACCGCGCTGTTCGAAGCGCGGACCATCGAGCGCCTGGCCGGCCACTGGCGCAACCTGCTGCGGGCGATTGCCAGCCAGGGCGTGGACCAGCCCGTTGCCGACCTGCCGTTGCTGGGCGACGAGGAACAACGACTGATCCTCGGACGCTGGAGTCGTACCGAGGGGGTCTATCCGGGCGAACACTGCGTGCATGTCCTGATCGAGGCCCAGGCACAGCGCACACCGGAGGCCATCGCCCTGGTCTTCGGCGACCAGACGTTGACGTACCGCGAGCTGGATGGCCAGGCCAATCGCCTGGCCCACCAGTTGCGGGCGATGGGTGTCGGTCCGGAAGTGCCGGTGGGCATCGCGGTGGATCGCGGGCTGGAGATGGTGGTCGGGCTGCTGGCGATCCTCAAGGCCGGTGGTGCCTACGTGCCGCTGGACCCGGAGTTCCCCGAAGATCGCCTGGCCTACATGATGCAGGACAGCGGCATCCGCCTGCTGTTGACCCACAGCCGCTTGCTGGCGCACCTGCCGCTGACGGCGGCGCTGCCGGTCCTGTGCCTGGATCGGGCCGGCGCCGAGCTGCAGGCGTTCAGCGAAGCCGCGCTGCCGAACCTCGCGCTACGCGACAACCTGGCCTATGTGATCTACACCTCGGGTTCCACCGGCAAACCCAAGGGCGTGGCTATCGACCATGGGGCCCTGAGTGCCCATTGCCAGGTGGCCATCGAATACTTCCGCCTGGAGCCCCGCGATCGCGTCCTGCTGTTCTCCACCCTGAACTTCGACGGTTTCGTCGAGCAACTGTTCCCGGCGCTGTGCCACGGCGCGGGGGTGGTGATACGGGGCAACGAGGTCTGGGACAGCACCACCTTCCATCGTGAGGTGTTGCGTTCGGGCATCACCGTGGCCGACCTGAGTACCGCCTACTGGTACCTGCTGGTCCAGGATTTCAACCGCCTGGGCATCCGCGACTTCGGTCCGCTGCGCCAGGTCAGCGCCACGGGCGAGGCCATGCCGGCCGAAGGCATCGCGTTCTGGAAACAGGCGGGACTGGAACATATCCGCCTGCTCAATACCTATGGCCCGACCGAAACCACCATCACCGCCAGCTACCTGGAGTGTGCGCCCTATGTGCGCGGCGACCTCGCCAGGCCGGTGCTGATGCCCATCGGCCGACCGCTGGGCGGGCGGCGCATGTACATCCTCGACGGCGCGTTCAATCCGGCGGTCCAGGGCGGCAGTGGCGAGTTGCTGATCGGCGGCGCGCTGCTGGCGCGGGGTTACCACCACCGTCCGGCGCTGACCGCCGAGCGTTTTATCCCCGACCCGTTCGACGAGCAGGGCGGCGGCCGGCTGTACCGCACCGGCGACGTCACCCGCTACCGCGACGAAGGCCTGATCGAGTACGTGGGACGGATCGACCACCAGGTGAAGATCCGTGGTTTCCGTATCGAGCTGGGCGAGATCGAGGCGCGCCTGCAGGAACACAACCAGGTCCGCGAGGCCCTGGTCATCGATATCGACGGCCCGTCGGGCAAGCAACTGGCGGCCTACCTGGTGCCGAACGACCCGGCGCTGGCCGAGGCCGATGCCGCCACCCGACAGCACCTGAGCGGGCAACTGCGCGACTACCTCAGGGCCAGCCTGCCGGACTACATGGTCCCGGCGCATCTGCTGGTCCTGGCGCGGATGCCCATGACCCCCAACGGCAAGCTCGACCGCAAGGCCCTGCCCAAGCCCGACCCGAGCCTCTGGCAGCAGGACTATGTGGCTCCACGCAGCGAGCTGGAACAGCAACTGGCGGCGATCTGGGCCGAGGTGCTGCAGGTCGAGCGGGTCGGCCTGCATGACAACTTCTTCGAGCTGGGCGGCCATTCGTTGCTGGCGGCCCAGGCGATTTCCAGGATTCATTCGGGCCTCGGTATCGACATACCGCTGCGGCTCATTTTCGAGAAACCCCAATTGAACGAATTTTCCCAGGCCTTTGCAGACACCGGCCTGTCCCTGACCGATGACGGGCTGTCCGACATTGAAAGAATGATGAACGAAATGGCGGAGGCTTGAGATGGACAAGACTACAGCACAACGGATTGCCCAGCGCTTCGTCGGCCTGCCGCTGGAACAGCGGCGCCAGATCCTGCAGAAAATGAGCGAGAGCGGGCAGAGCTTCAAGCTGCTGCCGATTGCCGTGACCCGCCACGATGTCGCACGGATCCCGCTGTCCTATGCCCAGCAGCAGATGCTGATCCTCTGGCAACTGGACCCGGACAACAGCGCCTATAACGTGCCGATGGCGGTGCGCCTGTCGGGTGCCCTGGATGAGGCGGCAATGGGCCGCGCCCTCGGCTTGCTGGTCCAGCGCCACGAGGCCTTGCGCACGCGCTTCGTCTCGGTGGAGGGCGAGTTCCATCAGGAGATCCTGCCACGGTCGCCGGTCGTCCTGGAGCGGATCGACGTCGCGGCCCAGCCCGCCGAAAACCTTGAGGCGCGGCTCCAGGCCCTGGTCGGGGCCGAACTGGCGGCACCGTTCGACCTGCTGGAAGGTCCCTTGCTGCGGGTCAGGCTCTGGCGCCTGAGTGAGTCCGAGCACGTCCTGACCCTGTGCATGCACCACAGTGTGTCGGACGGTTGGTCGGGCGAACTGCTGGTCCGGGAGTTCGTCGGGTTCTACCTCGCCGAGGTGGCCGGGACCGGTGCAACCCCGCCGCCCTTGCCGATCCAGTATGCCGACTACGCGATCTGGCAACGTGCCTGGCTGGAAGCCGGGGAGGGCGAGCGGCAGTTGGCCTACTGGAAGCAGCAACTGGGCGAGGAGCAGCCGGTGCTGGAGTTGCCCCTGGACCACGAGCGTCCGGCCACGGCCAGTCATCGCGGTGCCATTGTCCACGCCCATCTGCCCGCGCCGTTGGCGGCGCAGCTCAAGAGCCTGGCCCGGCAGAACGGCCAGACCGTCTTCATGCTGGCCCTGGCGGCCCTGGCCGTGGTGCTGGCGCGCTACAGCGGCCAGGCCGATATCCGTATCGGTGCGCCGAACGCCGGGCGTAACCGCGAAGAGCTGGAGGGGTTGATCGGTTTCTTCATCAACACCCAGGTCCTGCGGATCCAGGTGGACGAGCGCGACAGCCTGGAGCAGTTGCTGGAACAGGTGAAGCAGGTGGTGACTGGCGCGCAATCCCATCAGGAACTGCCCTTCGAGCAACTGGTGGACGCCCTGGCGCCGGAGCGCAACTTGAGCCACAACCCGTTGTTCCAGGTCAAGATCAACCAGAACGTCCTCGCTTCGCGCAGCAACGCCGCGCCGGTGCACACGGCCCTGAGCGTCGAGGCGTTCCCGATCGGCGTGGCCGATGCGCGCTTCGACCTGGCCCTCGACTTCACCGATACGCCGGAGGGAATCGAGGCCGAATTCACCTACGCCACGGACCTGTTCGAGGTCGCGACCATCGAGCGCCTGGCGGCGGCCTGGCATCAGGTACTGGGGTGGATGGCGAGTGGCGCTGCCGGCCGTCTGCTGGAACAGCCGCTACCGGCTGCCGTCGCGCCGCCAGCGGCGGTCGCCGGTTTTGCCCATGCCGATTTCCTTGCACTGTGGGCCCGGGGACTGCAGGCCGGCCGCGGCAAACCGGCGCTGCGCTGCGCTGCACAGCTGATCGACTACGACGAGCTTGAGCACCGTTCCAACCAGCTCGCACGTTATCTGCAGGCCGAGGGCATCGTTGCCGGGGATGTGGTCGCCCTGTGCCAGGAGCGTTCCATCGAGTGGGTGGTGGGGTTGCTCGCCGTGCTCAAGGCTGGGGCGGTGTACCTGCCATTGGACACCCAGCAACCGGCCGAACGCCTGCAGCAATTGTTGAAGGACAGCGGCGCGGCCCTGCTGATCCATGCCCCGGGCGACGCCAAGTGCGCCGGCCTGGGGATCTGCCCGGTGCTGGCCCATGCTCCGGAACAGTGGGCCGATCACGGCGTCGACGCGCTGGCGACCCGGGTCGATTCCGAACAACCGGCCTATATCATCTACACCTCCGGCTCGACCGGGCAACCCAAGGGCGTGCTGATCACTCATCGTGCCCTGGCCAACTATGTACAAGCGGTGTTGCAACGCCTGCAACTGACTCCCGAGGCGAGCATGGCGCTGGTCTCGACCATTGCCGCCGACCTGGGTCACACCCAGCTGTTCGGTGCCCTGGCGAGCGGGCGGTTGCTGCACCTGATGGCCCATGAGCATGCATTCGACCCGGACAGCTTCGCGGGCTACATGGCCGAGCACCGGGTCGATGTGCTGAAAATCGTCCCGAGCCATCTGCAGGGCCTGTTGCAGGCGGCACGCCCGGCAGACGTGCTGCCACGGCAGTTGCTGATTCTCGGTGGCGAGGCCAGCAGTTGGGCGCTGATCGAACAGGTGCGCAAGCTGGCGCCGGACTGCCGGATCATCAACCACTACGGGCCGACGGAAACCACCGTGGGCATCCTCACCCACGAGGTGCAACAGCGCCTGGACGGTTGCCGCACGGTGCCGGTCGGCGAACCCCTGGACAATGACCAGGCGCGGGTGCTGGATGCCTACCTGAACCCGGTGGCCGAACGTGTCAGCGGTGAGTTGTACCTGGGGGGCGCGGGCCTGGCCCAGGGATACCTGGGGCGGGCGGCCATGACCGCCGAGCGCTTTGTCCCGGACCCGGCCGCGGTGCATGGCGAGCGCCTGTATCGGGCCGGCGACCGGGCGCGCTGGGTCGGGGGCCGCCTGGAGTACCTGGGCCGGGCCGACGATCAGGTGAAGATCCGTGGCTATCGGGTCGAACCCGGTGAGGTCGCCCAGTGGTTGCTGGCCCTGGACGGCGTGGCAGAAGCGGTGGTCCTGGCCCTGCCCCTGGAGAGCGATGCGACGCGCCTGCAACTGGTGGCCTACTGTGTGGCGGCGACGGGTGTCGCGTTGCAGGTCGAAGCCCTGCGTCAGCAATTGCAGGTCGGCTTGCCGGAGTACCTGGTGCCGGCGCAGATTCTCTTGCTGGAGCGCCTGCCGCTGACCGCCAACGGCAAACTCGACAAGCGTGCCCTGCCCAGGCCGGGCGCGGTCAAGCAGCAGTACACCGCGCCGGTGGGCGAGATCGAGGAGAAACTGGCAGCGGTCTGGGCCGATGTGCTCAAGCTGGAGCGGGTCGGCACCACCGACAACTTCTTCGAACTGGGCGGCGACTCGATCCTCAGCCTGCAGATCATCGCCCGGGCCAAGCGCCAGGGGATCAAGCTGAGTCCCAAGCAGTTGTTCGAGAAACAGACCATCGGCCAACTGGCGGCGGTGGCCAGGCTGATCGAGAAAAAAGCGCCGGCCGAAGCGCCGTCGCAGATCAGTGGCGAGCAACCGTTGCTGCCGATCCAGGCGCGATTCTTCGAGAGCGATATCCCCCAGCGGCACCACTGGAACCAGTCGGTGATGCTCAAGGCCCGCGATCCGCTGGACGCCGGCGCCGTCGAAGTGGCGTTGTCGGCGCTGGTGGAGCACCACGACGGCCTGCGCCTGAGCTTCGCGCAGCACGACGGTGAGTGGCGAGCGCGCTATTCGACGGCCCGCAGCGCCGAGCTGCTGTGGTTGCGCGAACTGGACGACGCCACGCAACTCACCGCCCTGGCCGACGAGGCCCAGCGCAGCCTGGATCTAGAGAAGGGCCCGTTACTGCGCGCGGTCCTGATCAACCTGGCCGAGGGCGGGCAACGCCTGCTGCTGGTGATCCATCACCTGGTGGTGGACGCCGTGTCCTGGCGGGTACTGCTCGAAGACCTGCAAGGCGCCTACCAGTCCGTCGCCCAGGGCAAGGCCCCGGCACTGGCGGCCAAGAGCACATCGCTCAAGGCCTGGGCCGAACACCTGCATCGTTATGCCGCCAGCCCGGAGCTGGCGCGGGAACTGGGCTACTGGCAGGCGCAGTTGCAGGGTGTCAGTGACACCCTGCCTTGTGATCGTCCTGACGGTGGCCGGCAACAACGTCACGCGGCCTCGGTCCGTACGCACCTGGATGCCGGCCTGACCCGGCGCCTGCTCCAGGAGGCGCCGGCGGCCTACCGGACCCAGATCAACGACCTGCTGCTGACCGCCCTGGCGCGGGTGATCGGCCGCTGGACGCGGCAAGCGGATGTGCTGATCCGCCTCGAAGGCCACGGTCGCGAAGACCTGTTCGACGACCTCGACCTGAGCCGCACCAGCGGCTGGTTCAGCACGCTCTATCCGGTGAAACTCAGCCCCGCGGATTCGCTGGGTGGTTCGATCATGACCATCAAGGAGCAATTGCGCGCGGTGCCGAACAAGGGCATCGGTTATGGCGTCCTGCGTTACCTCGGCTCGCCGGCGGCCCGCCAGGCCTTGCAGGCCCTGGCCGAGGGCAGCATCGTGTTCAACTACCTGGGCCAGGTCGACCAGGGTGTCGAGGCCGCGGACGGCCTGTTCCTCCTGTCCGGGGAGAGCAGCGGCCAGGGCCAGGACGACGAGGCGCCACTGGGCAGCCTGATCAGCATCAACGGGCAGGTCCAGGGCGGTGAACTGCAACTGCACTGGGGCTTCAGCCGCGAGGTGTTCGATACCCCGACCCTGCAGCGACTGGCCGATGACTACCGTCGCGAGCTCGAGGCGCTGATCGCCCATTGCACCGCCGAGGGTGTCGCCGGCGTGACCCCTTCGGACTTCCCGCTGACCCGCCTGACCCAGGAACAACTGGGGCGCCTGCCGGTGGCCGTGCAGGACATCGCCGATATCTATCCGCTGTCGCCGATGCAGGAAGGCTTGCTGTTGCATACCCTGCGCGAGCCGGGCTCGGGTATCTACCTGATGCAGTATTGCTACCTGATCGACCACGCCATCGACCGGGACGCCTTTACCCGCGCCTGGCAGACCGTGGTCGAGCGCCATGAGGTATTGCGCACCTCGTTCTGCTGGGACGTCAGCGATGCCATCGTGCAGATCGTCCATCGCAGTGCGACGCCGGATATCCGTTTCATGGACTGGCAAGGCGTGGATGCCGCCGACTACGAAGCGCGTCTGAGCGCCGAGCTGGGTGCCGAGTTGCAGCAGGGCTTCGACCTGGCCGGCGAAGTGCCGTTCCGCCTGCGCCTGATCCAGCTCGGGCCGCAGCGCTACGGCTTTGTCCTGAGCAATCACCATATCCTGCTCGATGCCTGGTGCCGGATGGGCATCGTCGCGGAATTCTTCGAACTCTACGGCGCCCTGGTCGACGGGCGTATCAGCCAACTGCCGTTGCCGTCGCGTTACCGCGATTTCATTGCCTGGTTGCAGGATCGCGACGAGCAGGCCTCGCGGGCGTTCTGGCAGCGCGAACTGGCCGGCTTCGAACAGCCGACCGCACTGCCGTTCGACCGGGTGATCAGCCGTGATGCCGGGACTTCGTCCACCGGCGACTGCCTGAGCCGCCTGAGCCTGGACGACACGCGCAAGCTTTCCCAGGTCGCCCAGTCCAGCCAGTTGACCCTCAACACCCTGGTGCAGGCGGCCTGGGCGGTGGTCCTGCATCGCTACAGCGGCCAGCGCGACGTGTTGTTCGGCGTCACGGTGGCCGGTCGGCCGGTGGAGTTTCCCGAAATGCAGGCGACGGTGGGGCTGTTCATCAACAGTATTCCACTGCGGGTCCGTATCCCCGGCGCCGAGGGCGCGCAGACGGTCAAGGGCTGGCTGCAAGGGCTGCAGCAACACAACCTGGAGCTGCGCGAACATGAACACCTGCACCTGGTGACCATCCAGGGCAGCAGCGAGGTCGGCAAGGGCCAGGCGCTGTTCGACAGCCTGTTCGTGTTCGAGAACGCGCCGATCGAAGACAGCATCGGCGAACAGGCCGACAGCATGAAGATCGAGTCCGGTTCGTCGCGGACCCATACCAACTACCCGATCACCGTGGTGATCTACCCGGGCGCGAGCCTGGGCCTGCACCTGTCCTACGACGAGCGGGTGTTCGAAGTGGCGACGGTCGAGCAGTTGCTGATGGACCTGCGTGAGGTGCTGTTGACGTTTGCCGCCGGGGTCGAGATGGACTTCCAGCAACTGGCTGCGTTGCCACAGCCGCGGCCGGTCGTGCCGGCGAGTGCCGGGGCGGCGGTCAGCGACGACCTGCACCAGGGCTATGCGCGGTTGTTCCAGCGCACCGCGCAGCGGCTGCCGGAGCAGGTGGCCGCCACCTGCATGGGGCAGAGCTGGCGTTATCGCGAACTGGATGAACACAGCGGGCGCCTGGCGCAATCGCTGCAGGCCGAAGGTGTGCAGGCCGACGACCTGGTAGCGGTCCTCGGCGAACGTGGCTTGCCGTTGCTGGGCATGGTGGTCGCGGCGTTCAAGGCCGGTGCCGGCTACCTGGGTCTGGACCCGGCGCTGCCGGCCCAGCGCCTGGCGGATATCCTCACCCTCAGCGGCAGTGGCGTGCTGGTCTGCACCGCCGCCTGCCAGGCCCTGGCCGCTCAGTTGCTGGAGCGCATCGCAGTCGATGCTCGTCCGCGGCTGCTGGTCTGGGAGCAGGTGCTGGAGCAGGCCCCGTCGCTCACGCCGCTGGCCGCGTTACCCGCGAATGCGGCGCAGCACCTGGCCTATGTGATCTTCACCTCGGGTTCCACCGGCATGCCGAAAGGGGTGATGGTGGAGCAGGCGGGGATGCTCAACAACCAGTTGAGCAAGTTGCCCTACCTGGGCCTGACCGAGGCCGATGTGATCGCCCAGACCGCATCCCAGAGCTTCGATATTTCCGTCTGGCAGTTGCTGACGGCCGGCCTGTGCGGGGCCCGGGTCGAGATCGTCCCGGCGGCCATTGTCCAGGATCCGGCGGCGTTGCTGCGGCATGTGGAAGAGACCGGTATCACCGTGCTCGAAGTGGTGCCAGCGCTGATCCAGGGGTTGCTCGACCGGCCGCCGGCCGGCTTGGCGAGCCTGCGCTACCTGTTGACCACCGGCGAGGCCATGGCCCCGGCCCTGGCCGAGCGCTGGTTGCGCCAGTATCCGCATATCCCGCTGATCAACGCCTACGGTCCGGCCGAGTGTTCGGACGATGTGGCGCTGCACCGGGTGCAGTTGCAGGACCGCGAGCGGGCCTACCTGCCGATCGGCCTGGAGACCGACCACAACCGCCTGAGCGTCCTCAATGACCTGCTCGAACCGATGCCGGAGCGTGCCACCGGCGAGTTGCATATCGCCGGCATGGGCGTCGGTCGTGGTTATCTCGGTGATCCGAAACGCACGGCCCTGAGCTTCGTCCCCAACCCGTTCGGCACGACGCCGGGCGAGCGTCTTTACCGCAGCGGCGACCTGGTGCGGCGCCGGGCCGCCGATGGTGTCCTGGAATACGTCGGCCGTACCGATTACCAGGTGAAGATTCGCGGGTTCCGCATCGAGCTGGGCGAGATCGAAGTCCGCCTGCAACAGCATGAGGCGGTGCGCGAGGCGGTGGTGGTCGATATCGACGGTCCCGGTGGCCGGCAGCTGGCAGCCTACCTGGTGCCCAGGGATGCGGCCTGGCTGGGTGAGGATTCGGGCGTATTGCGCAATGACCTCAAGGATCACCTGCGCGAACACCTGCCGGACTACATGGTACCCGCGCATCTGGTCCTGCTCGAACGGATGCCCCTGACCGCCAACGGCAAGCTGGACCGCAAGGCCCTGCCCAAGCCGGACGCGAGCCTGTTGCAGCACCGCTATGTGGCGCCGCAGACCGAACAGGAGCAGCAACTGGCGGCGATCTGGGCCGATGTGCTGAAAGTCGAACGGGTCGGCCTGGACGACAACTTCTTCGAACTGGGCGGGCATTCCTTGCTGGTGATGCAGGTGATGGTGCGGATCCGTGACCAGTTGCACATCGAGGTATCGCTCAATGAGCTGTTCGAACTGCCGGTCCTGGCTGACTTCAGTCGCGCGGTGCAGCAGAAAAACGGCCAAAGTGACCATGCACAGGACGAACTGGCTAAATCGCTGGCCGCCCTCAAACGTCTTACTGCGGAGGAAATCGATAATTTGATCGCTTAGCGGGAGAACACCAAAGTGCAAGAGCTGCTCGACTCCGTAAAATCTCTGTCCGTCCGGGAGCGCAAGGCACTCTCGGCGTTGCTCAAGCGACAGGGTGTGAACCTGTACGGGGTGACCCCGATTTTCAGGCGGGAGTCCGAGGCGTCGTCGGTGCTGTCCTATGCCCAGCAGCGCCAATGGATTCTCTGGCAATTGGAGCCGGGCAGCGCCGCTTACAACATCCCGACGGCGCTGCGCCTGAAGGGTGGCCTGGATATCGAGGCCTTGCGGCGCAGTTTCGAGACGCTGATCCGGCGTCACGAAACCTTGCGTACCACCTTGCGCCAGGAAGGCGGGCAGGTGGTGCAGGTGGTGCATCCGCCCGAGGTGTTCACGCTGGCGGTGGAGGAGCTGGCGGTCGCGGAGCGTGACGACCCGCAGGAGCAGATCCGGCGTTGCGTGGAGGCGGAAGTACAACGCCCCTTCGACCTGGAGAACGGACCGTTGCTGCGTGTCCGCCTGGTGGCGGTCGGCCGTGACGATCATGTCCTGGTACTGACTCTGCACCACATCGTTTCCGATGGCTGGTCGATGCCGATCATGGTCGACGAGCTGGTCCGCCTGTACGACGGTTATCGCCAGGGCCGCGAGGCAGAACTCGCGGCCTTGCCGATCCAGTATGCCGACTATGCACAGTGGCAGCGCGACTGGATGGAAGCGGGCGAGCAGGAGCGGCAACTGGGCTACTGGAAAAGCCAGCTGGGCGGCGAGCAGCCGGTGCTGGAACTGCCCACCGATCGGCCGCGCCCGAGTCATCAGAGCCTGGCGGGGCAAAGCCTTGCCATCGACCTGGCGCCGGAACTGACCCGCTCCCTGAAGGCCGTTGCCCGGCAGCAGGGCGTGACGCTGTTCATGCTGCTGCTGGCGTCGTTCCAGACGCTGTTGCACCGTTACTCCGGACAGACCGATATTCGCGTCGGGGTGGCCATTGCCAACCGCAGCCGGGTGGAAACCGAAGGCTTGATCGGCTTCTTCGTCAATACCCAGGTACTCAAGGCCGAGATCGACGCGCAAGCGCCCTTTGCCCAATTGCTGCAACAGGTGAAGAAAACCGCGCTGGAGGCCCAGGCCCATCAGGACCTGCCGTTCGAGCAACTGGTCGAGGCCCTGCAGCCGGAGCGCAGCCTGAGCCGCACGCCGCTGTTCCAGGTGATGTACAACCACCAGACCCAGGTCCGCGGTGAAGCCCGCGAGCTGGCCGGGCTGCGGGTCGAGGGGCTGGCCTGGGAGAAACGCACCGCACAGTTCGACCTGACCCTGGACACCTTCGAAAGCGACGATGCCCTGGGGGCCGCGCTGACCTATGCCAGCGACCTGTTCGACCACGCCAGCATCGAGCGTCTGGCCGGGCATTGGCGTTGCCTGCTGCAGGCCATCGGCACGGATGCCGGGCAGAAGATTGCCGCCTTGCCGATGCTGGGCGACACGGAGCACGAGCAGACCCTCAAGGCCTGGAACCCGGCGACGACGAGCTACGCCAGCGACCGCTGCGTGCATGAATTGATCGAGGCGCAGGCGTTGAAAACGCCGGATGCCCTCGCCGTGACCTGTGACGGGCAGAGCCTGAGCTACCGTGAATTGAATGGTCGCGCCAACCAGCTGGCGCACAAGTTGCGCGAGTCGGGGGTGGGGCCGGACGTGCTGGTCGGCCTGGCGGTGGACCGCGGCCTGGAGATGATGGTCGGCCTGCTGGCGATCCTCAAGGCCGGTGGTGCCTATGTCCCGCTGGACCCGGACTATCCCGAGGATCGCCTGGCGTACATGATCGAGGACAGCCGGATCCGCCTGTTGCTGACGCAGACCCGCTTTGTCGGACAGTTGCCGGTGCCGGCCACGGTCAACAGCCTGTGCCTGGACCAGGAGGGCGACTGGCTGGAAGGCTATCCGCAAGAGCAACTGCCGACCCTGGCCGGGCCCGATAACCTGGCCTATGTGATCTACACCTCGGGTTCCACCGGCAAGCCCAAGGGCACGCTGCTGCCGCACCGCAATATCCTGCGGTTGTTCGAGGCCACCGGGGCGCAGTTCGGGTTCGACGCGGGCGATGTCTGGACGATGTTCCACTCCTATGCCTTCGACTTCTCGGTCTGGGAGATCTTCGGTGCGCTGTTGTACGGCGGCCGGCTGGTCATCGTGCCGCGTGAAACCAGCCGTTCGCCGCAGGATTTCTATCCATTGCTGGTCAGCGAAGGGGTCACGGTCCTGAACCAGACGCCTTCCGCCTTCAAGCAACTGATGCGGGTGGCCTGCGAGGCGCCGCCGACACCTGCCCTGGCGCTGCGCTACGTGGTGTTCGGCGGCGAGGCGCTGGATGTCGGCAGCCTGCAACCCTGGTTCGAGCGTTTCGGCGACCGCTCGCCGCAACTGATCAACATGTACGGCATCACCGAAACCACGGTGCATGTCACCTATCGGCCGATCACTCGCGACGACCTGTCGCAGGCTACCGTCAGCCCGATCGGCGAGGTGATCCATGACTTGTCGTGGTATGTCCTGGATGCCGATTTCAATCCCGTGGCCCGGGGCTGCACCGGCGAACTGCATATCGGCCGTGCCGGCCTGGCGCGCGGTTATCACCGGCGTGCGGCGTTGACCGCCGAACGCTTCGTTCCCGATCCGTTCGATAAAGAGGGCGGTGGCCGCCTGTACCGTGCCGGCGACCTGGCCCGCTATCGTGCCGAAGGCGTCATCGAGTACGCCGGGCGGCTCGACCACCAGGTGAAGATTCGCGGTTTCCGCATCGAACTGGGCGAGATCGAAGCGCGGTTGCAAGAGCATGCCGATGTCCGCGAAGTCATTGTCATTGCCATCGACGGGCCGGGAGGCAAGCAACTGGCGGCCTACCTGGTGCCGACCGATCCGGCGCTGGCCGGGGCCGACGGCGACACCCAGGGCCAATGGCGTCGCGAGCTGAAGGCGTACCTCAAGTCCGTGGTTCCGGACTATATGGTTCCGGCGCACCTGATCGTGCTGGCAGGCATGCCGCTGACCGCCAACGGCAAGCTGGACCGCCGGGCGCTGCCGGCACCGGATGTCAGCCAGTTGCAGCAGACCCATGTGGCACCCGGCACCGAGCTGGAGCAGCAACTGGCGGATATCTGGGCCCAGGTGCTGAAAGTCGAACGGGTCGGCCTGAGCGACAACTTCTTCGAACTGGGAGGTCATTCGTTGCTGGCGACCCAGGTGATTTCCCGGGTTCGCCAGACCCTGTCGCTGGACGTGTCGCTGCGTGATCTCTTCGAGTCCCAGGACCTGGCGGCATTCGTGCGCAGTGCGTTGCAGGAGCCGCCGGCCACTGCGGCCACACCGACTTTCGCCCTGGCGGATCGCAGCCAGCCGCTGGCGCTGTCCTATGCCCAGCAACGCCAGTGGATCCTCTGGCAACTGGAGCCGGACAGCGCCGCCTATAACATCCCGGCGGCCCTGCGCCTCAACGGCAGCCTGGACAGCCAAGCGTTGCGGCGCAGCTTCCAGACCCTGATCGCCCGGCACGAAACCCTGCGCACCACCTTCCGCGAGCAGGGCGAGCAGGCCGTGCAAGTCATCCATCCGGCCACGGCATTTGCCTTGGCCGTGGAGCGACTGCCGGATGATCTGGCGAGCGAACGGGAAGTCGCCATCCGTGAGTATGTGGAAGCCGAGGTCGGACGTCCGTTCGACCTGGTCCGCGGCCCGTTGCTGCGGGTCCGGCTGCTGCAACTGGGGGAGACCGAGCACGTGCTGGTGCTGACGCTCCACCATATCGTCGCCGATGGCTGGTCGATGCCGATCATGGTCGATGAACTGGTGCAACTGTACGCCGGCTACAGCCAGGGTCATGAGGTCGACCTGCAAGCCTTGCCGGTGCAGTACGCCGACTATGCCCAGTGGCAGCGCCAGTGGATGGCGGCCGGTGAGCAGGAGCGCCAGCTGGCCTACTGGACCCGGCAACTCGGTGGTGAACAACCGGTGCTGGAGCTGCCCACCGACCGGCCACGCCCGACGATCCAGAGCCATGTCGGCGAGCGCCTGGCCATTGAGTTGGCGCCTTCACTGGCCGATTCGCTCAAGGCCGTCGCGCGCCAGCAGGGCGTGACCCTGTTCGTGTTGCTGCTGGCCTCGTTCCAGACCTTGCTGCACCGTTATTCCGGGCAGGCCGATATCCGCGTCGGCGTACCGATCGCCAACCGCACCCGGGTCGAGACCGAGCGGCTTATAGGTTTCTTCGTCAACACCCAGGTGGTCCGTGCCGGGTTCACGCAGGGCATGACGTTCAGCGAGTTGCTGCAGCAGGCGCGGCAGGCGGCGCTGGAGGCCCAGGCCCATCAGGACCTGCCGTTCGAGCAACTGGTGGAAGCCCTGCAACCGGAGCGCAGCCTGAGCCTCAGCCCGTTGTTCCAGGTGATGTACAACCACCAGAGCGAGGCGCCGGGTGAAGCCCGGCAACTGCCGGGACTGACGGTGGAAGGCTTGTCCTGGGACAGCCATGTAGCCCAGTTCGACCTGACCCTCGATACCCATGAACACGCCGACGGCCTGGGCGCCGCGCTGACCTGGTCGAGCGTGCTGTTCGACGCCTCGACCATCGAGCGCATGGCCGGGCACTGGCGCAACCTGTTGCTGGCCATCGCCGGTGGCGCCCACCAGCGGGTGGCCGAGCTGTCGATGCTCGCCGACGAGGAACGGCAGCGCATCGTGGGCGAGTGGAACCGCAGCGAAGCCTCGTATCCGACGACGCACTGTGTGCACGAACTGATCGCTGCACAGAGCCTGGAGACGCCGCAGGGCGTGGCCCTGCTGTTCGGCGATGGGCAGATGAACTACAAGCAGTTGGATCGCCAGTCCAATCGCCTGGCGCGCAGGCTGCGCGAGCTGGGCGTCGGCCCCGATGTGCTGGTCGGGGTTGCGCTGGAGCGTGGCCCGGACATGGTGGTCGGCCTGCTGGCGATCCTCAAGGCCGGGGGAGCCTATGTGCCGCTGGACCCGGATTTCCCGGCGGACCGCCTGGCCTACATGATGGAAGACAGCGGCCTGGCCCTGCTCTTGACGCACAGCCACCTGGCGCCCGGCCTGGCGATTCCCGAGCAGGTGCGCAGCCTCTGCCTGGACACCTCGGCGGACGAGTTGGCGGGCCTAGGCGATGCGCCGCTGGTCAATCTGGCCCAGCCGCAGAACCTGGCCTATGTGATCTATACCTCCGGTTCCACCGGCAAGCCCAAGGGGGTTGCCGTGTCCCATGGCGCCCTGGTCAATTTCCTCTTCAGCATGGCCGAGCAGCCGGGGATCGAACCGTCGGACCGGGTGCTGGCGCTGACCTCGCTGTCGTTCGATATCGCCGGGCTGGAGCTGTACCTGACGCTGATGCGCGGAGCCGCACTGGTTCTCCTGCGCCAGCAGGAGAACAAGGACCCGCAGGCGTTGCTGGCAGTCATCGAGCAACGGGCGGTCAATGTGATCCAGGCCACGCCGTCGACCTGGCGCATGCTGCTCGACAGCGCGCCGCCACGGGCTTTCGCCGGCTGCAGGATTCTCTGCGGTGGCGAGGCCCTGAGCGCCGAGCTGGCGCAGCGCCTGATCGAGCAGGCCGGGCATGTCTGGAACGTCTATGGTCCGACCGAGACCACCATCTGGTCGGCGCGACACTACCTGACCGCCAGCGACGATATCTGGTTGGGCCGGCCTATCGCCAACACCCGCCTGCATATCCTCAGCGACGATTTCGACGTGCTGCCGCCGGGTGCCCGGGGTGAATTGCTGATTGGCGGGCAGGGCCTGGCCCGTGGTTATCATCAGCGTCCGGGCCTGACGGCCGAGCGCTTCATTCCCGATCCGTTCGACCCGCAAGGCGGCGGTCGGCTGTACCGTACCGGTGACCTGACCCGCTATCGCGCCGAGGGGGTGATCGAGTACGCCGGGCGCCTGGATCACCAGGTGAAGATCCGCGGTTTCCGCATCGAGCTGGGCGAGATCGAGGCACGCCTGCAAGAGCACGGCGGTGTGCGTGAAGCGCTGGTCGTCGATATCGACGGCGCGGCGGGCAAGCAACTGGCCGCGTACCTGGTGGCCGAGGATGCGACGCTGGCCCAGGGGGATGCGGCACGGCAGGAGCAGTTCCGGCGCGAGCTGAAGGACGTCCTGAAAGCCGCTCTGCCGGACTACATGGTGCCGGCTCACCTGGTGCTGCTGGAGCGCCTGCCGCTGACCCCCAACGGCAAGCTCGATCGCAAGGCCCTGCCGGCGCCACAGGCCAGCCTGTCACAAGCGGAGCACGTGGCGCCGCGGACAGTGCTGGAGCAGCAACTGGCGACGATCTGGGCGGATGTACTGAAGGTCGAGCGGGTCGGCCTGGGGGACAATTTCTTCGACCTGGGCGGGCATTCGCTGCTGGCGACCCAGGTGATTTCCCGGATTCGCCAGGGCCTGCAGGTCGAACTGTCCCTGCGCAGCCTGTTCGAGACCGGCAACCTCGCCGAGTTCGCCGAACTGGCGGGGCAGGGCACGGCCAGCCAGGCCCCGGCTTTTGTCCGGGTGAATCGCGACCAGCCGCTGGGGTTGTCCTATGCCCAGCAGCGCCAATGGTTTCTCTGGCAGCTGGAGCCTGAGAGCGCCGCCTACAATATCCCGGCGGCCCTGCGTCTCGACGGTGTCCTGGAAGTCGAGGCCTTGCGTCGCAGCTTCGAGGCCCTGGTCACGCGCCATGAAACCCTGCGCACGACGTTCCACCAGGACGGCGGGCAGGCCCGCCAGATCATCCGGCCGCCGGCGCCTTTCGTGCTCGATGTCGATCAGCCGGACCGGGTGCTCTCGGAGGCGGATATCGCCGCGTATATCGACGAGGAAATCCGCCGGCCGTTCGACCTGGAGCAAGGACCGCTGTTGCGGGTCCGGCTGCTGCGCCTGGCGGCGCAAGCCCATGTGCTGGTGGTGACCCTGCACCATATCGTCGCCGACGGCTGGTCGATGCCGGTCATGGTCGACGAGCTGGTGCAGTTGTATGAAGGCTACAGCCAGGGCCGCGAGGTCGAATTGCCGGCACTGCCGATCCAGTACGCCGACTACGCCGTCTGGCAGCGCCAGTGGATGGCGGCCGGGGAGCAGCGTCGCCAGCTCGATTACTGGCAGGCCCGATTGGGCGGCGAGCAACCGGTGCTGGAGCTGCCCTTCGACCGGCCGCGTCCCACGCACCAGAGTTATGCCGGGGAGCGGCTGGCGGTCGAACTCGATGCCGGGTTGACCCAGGCGCTCAAGGCCACGGCCCGCGAGCAGGGCGTGACCCTGTTCATGTTGCTGCTGGCGTCGTTCCAGACCCTGTTGCAGCGCTATTCCGGGCAAGCCGATATCCGTGTTGGCGTGCCGATCGCCAACCGTGCCCGGGTCGAGACCGAGCGGCTCATAGGTTTCTTCGTCAATACCCAGGTGCTCAAGGCCGATTTTTCGCCCGAGCTGAGCTTCCGTGAATTGCTGCAACAGGTGAAAAAGACCGCCCTGCAGGCCCAGGGGCATCAGGACCTGCCGTTCGAACAGTTGGTGGAAGCCCTGCAACCGGAACGCAGCCTGAGCCACAGCCCGCTGTTCCAGGTGATGTACAACCACCAGACCCAGGTGCGTGGTCCGGGCCGTCAGCTGCCGGGCCTGCAGGTCCAGGGCCTGGCGTCGGACAGCCACACGGCGCAGTTCGACCTGACCCTGGACACCAGCGAGGGCGATGACGGCCTCGGTGCCACGCTGACCTATGCCAGCGCCTTGTTCGAGCGCAGCACTATCGAGCGCATGGCGCGTCACTGGCGCACGTTGCTGGAGGCGATCACGGTCAATGTCGACCGGCGTGTTGCCGACATGCCGTTGCTGGCCGACGCCGAACGGCAGCAGATCGAGCAGGAGTGGAACCGCACCGGCAGCGACGCGCCCGTGCAGCAGTGCATCCACGAACTGATTGCCCGGCAGGCCCGGGCGACGCCCCAGGCGACCGCGCTGCTCTGGGGGGAAACCGAACTGGACTACCGGCAGTTGGACCTGCGCTCCAACCAGCTGGCCCGACGCCTGAGTGAAGAGGGGGTCGGTCCCGATGTCCTGGTGGGGATCGCGGTGGAGCGTGGGCCGGACATGCTGATCGGCCTGCTGGCGATCCTCAAGGCTGGCGGTGCCTATGTGCCGCTGGACCCGGATTTCCCCGAGGATCGCCTGGCCTACATGATGGAGGACAGCGGGCTGGCGCTGCTGCTGACGCAGAGTCAGCTGGTGTCGCGCCTGCCGATTCCGGCGCGGATCCGCAGCCTGTGCCTGGACCTGTCCGCGCAATGGCTGGAGGGGGTCAGCGACGCCCCGCTGGTCAATCTCGCGCAGCCGGAAAACCTGGCGTACGTGATCTACACCTCCGGCTCCACCGGCAAGCCCAAGGGGGTCGCCGTGCGGCATGAAGGCTTGAGCAATTTCCTCTTCAGCATGGCCGTGCAACCCGGTGTCGAGGCTGGCGACCGGGTGCTGGCGCTGACCTCGCTGTCGTTCGATATCGCCGGGCTGGAACTGTACCTGCCATTGATGCGCGGGGCGGCGGTGGTGCTGTTGCACACCGATGAGAACAAGGACCCGCAAGCCCTGTTGGCGGTGATCGAACAACAGGCGGTCAGTGTTATCCAGGCCACGCCGTCGACCTGGCGCATGTTGCTCGACAGTGCGCCGGCGCGAGCGTTTGCCGGACGCAAGGTGCTCTGCGGCGGCGAGGCGTTGAGTGGCGAACTGGCACAGCGCCTGATCGCCCAGGCCGGGCATGTGTGGAACGTCTATGGCCCGACCGAGACCACCATCTGGTCGGCCTGCCATTACCTGACATCCAGCGACGATGTCTGGCTGGGTCGCCCCATCGCCAATACCACGCTGCATATCCTCGGCGAGGATTTCGATACCTTGCCGCTGGGCGCGCGGGGTGAGCTGCTGATCGGGGGCCAGGGCCTGGCCCGTGGTTATCACCAGCGTCCGGCGCTGACCGCCGAACGCTTCGTTCCCGATCCCTTCAGCGAACAGGGCGGGGCACGCCTGTATCGCACCGGCGACCTGACGCGCTATCGCGCCGGGGGCGTGATCGAGTACGTCAGCCGTCTCGACCACCAGGTGAAGATTCGTGGCCTGCGCATCGAACTGGGCGAAATCGAAGCACGCCTGCAAGAACACGCAGCGGTGCGCGCAGCCAGTGTCATCGATATCGAGGGGCCGGCGGGCAAGCAACTGGCGGCCTATGTGGTATTAGCCGAAGCGGGGGCCGGGCTGTCCCAGGACGTCCTGCGCGGCGAACTCAAGATCCACCTGAAGGCCGGGTTGCCTGACTATATGGTGCCGGCGCACCTGGTGGTGCTGGAACGGATGCCGCTGACGCCGAACGGCAAGCTCGACCGCAAGGCGCTGCCGACACCGGTCGCCACGGCTTCCGGGCAAACCCATGTGGCCCCGCGTACCGAGCTGGAACAGCGCCTGGCAGCCATCTGGGCCGAGTTGCTGAAGGTCGAGAGCGTCGGCTTGAACGACAACTTCTTCGAGCTGGGCGGACACTCGCTGCTGGTGATTTCGCTGGTCGGCCGGCTGCGGGAAACCTTCGATGTGACCCTCAAGCTGCATGACTTCCTGTTGATGGAAACCCTGGCCGACCTGGCGGACTTCATGCGCGAAGGCGAGGCGAAAGTGAAGACGCCGGTGATCGCCATGAACGCCTGCCGTACGGAGGCCGCGCCGTTGTTCTGCCTGCCGCCGGGTGGTGGTGGTACTTACTCCTACTACCCGTTGGCGGGGCAACTGAAGGACAGCCGGCGCGTCTATGGCCTGGTCAATAAAAGCTACGTGGTGCCTGGCTGGTTCGATCGCACCTGGGAGGAAATGGTCGCTTACTACGTCCAGCAGATCAGGCATACCCAACCCGAAGGGCCTTACAACCTGCTGGGTTGGTCCCTGGGCGGTGCCCTGGCGCTTGAAGTGGCCCATGTGCTGGAGAGTGCCGGTGAGCGGGTGGACTTCCTCGGCCTGGTGGACACCAGCCTGCCGGCGGCGCTGGAGGTCTTTGCCCCCGAGCAGGAGCCGGTGGCGGATGCCGCGCAGGAGGAACAGAGCCTGTTCGCCAATCTGGTCGGCAGCCTCGTGGCGTTTGTCCCCGGGGTCGAGGAGCAGACCATCGTCGGGCTGATCGAACAGGCCAGGGCGCAGTCGAGCGATGAGCAGGCAATTGCCGACTGGGTCATCGATCAGGTGGCGCTGGCCGGTGGTGTCAGTGCCGAGGGCTTGCGTGAGGTCTACCGCGATATCGCGGTGCAGGACGAAATCGAGACCGGCTACCGCCTGCTGCGCACCAACGCGCTCCTGAGCGAGGCCTTTACGCTCAAGCCGTTGCGGGTCAAGCCGGACTGCTGGTGGGCGGGGGCGAGCAAGACCTCCGGGGAAATCAGCGCGGCGCAGGCGGTGCTGGTGGAGCAGTGCTCAGCCGACGGGCTGGCGGCTTCAACGGTGCTGGAGGAGAACCATGACAGCATCATTCTCTCCCAGGGGTTGTTGACGGCAGTGCTGGAACGCTTGAAAACGCGCAACTGACGGAGGCGGAATGAAAAAAGCCAGGGAGTATTCCCTGGCTTTTTTTTGCGCGGTGTTCAGGGGGGGGGGCGGCAACAGGCATAAAAAAACCAAGGGTCGCCCCTTGGTTGGGTACTGCGTTCAAGCTGTGCGGCGCCCCCGTGGCAGAGGCGCCGCCTTCAGTCAGAAGTCGCCACGCAGGGTGACCATGAAGTTGCGCGGTTCGCCGTAGTAGCTGCCGCGACGCAACTCGCCGGTGGCTTCGTAGTACTTCTTGTCGAAGACGTTCTTCAGGTCGAACGACAGTTTCCAGTGATCGTCCAGCTTGTAGGCCGTGCGGGCATCCCAGATTGCCCGGCCAGGGTTGGGGATGTCCTGATCGTTGAAATGCGATACGTAGCCGCTCTGGGTCGACACACCGCCGCCCACGCTCAGGCGGTTCAGGTCGCCTTGCAGGTTGTACATGGTGGAAACGCGCAGCATGTGCTTCGGAGTTTCCGAGTCGATTGAAGAACCGTCTTCGTTGCGGGTGATGTTGTAGGTGTAGCCGGCACTCATCTGCCAGCCGGTGTCGACTTCGCCGCTGGCTTCGAGTTCTACGCCCTTGCTGATGCTGGGCGGGCCGTTCTTGTAGCAGTTGCCGTCGTTGTTGTACTGAAGGCAATTGGTGGCAGTAGTATCAGTATCTACCTGGAACAGGTCTTTCTGCTTGATGTAGAACACGGCGGCCGACACGTTCAGGCGACCGTCATACAGCGCACCCTTGATGCCGGTTTCATAGTTCGAACCGAGGGTTGGTTTCAGGTTCTTGCCGGTATCGGTCCGGTAGTTGCTTTGTGGGCGGAAGATATCGGCGTAACTGGCATACCACGACCACTGTTCGTTCAGATCGTAGATAAGCCCGGCGAACGGTGTGAATTTCTTGTCTTCGCGGTAGTCGTTGGTAGTGACTTGGGTGGCCGTTACACCGGTGAAGTCGCTGGGATAGTCGTGTCGCGTGGTGTCGTTCTTGTACCAGCTCAGGCGACCGCCGAGTACCAGGCTCAGAGGCTCGGTCAGGCGCAGGCGCAGGGTGCTGTAGAGGCCATACTGGCGCTGGGTGATATCGTCCAGGCTCTGCCAGGCCGGCTGCTGCGGCTTGGGAATAAGGTTGTGATTGGGGTTGAAGACATCGATCGGCAGGCTGATATCAGTCAGCGCCTGTTTGCTCAGGATATGTTGCTGCGACCAGTTGGCGCCCACCATCAACTCATGGGTCAGGCCAAAGGCGTCGAAGTTGCCTGCGATATGGCCGTCGATGCCCTTGCTGGTGACGTATTCCCGGCGGAACTGTGTGTTGGACAGGAAGGTGCCGCTCTGGGTCACAGGGTCCAGGGCGCCCTGGGAGTAGGCCACGCGTTGGTTGAACATACTCTCCGACTGGCTTACCGAGACCTTGCTGGTCCAGTTGTCGTTGAGATGATGTTCCAGGTCGGCGAAGACTTCGTTGACTTCGATCTCGTGGCGGTTCCAGTCCTGGCCCAGCGAGGTGGAGCGCGAGACATCGATCTCGCGGCCATTGCTGTAGCGAGGCAGGCCGAAGATCGTGTAGCCCTGGTAGAGCGTGCGCTGGTGACGCAGGCCGACGGCCAGGGTGGTGGCGTCGTTCAGGTCGGCTTCGACGATCCCGTACAGCAACGGGGTCTGGGAGTTGAGGCCGTCCTGGAAGTAACCGCGATCCTCGTAGGCGACCACGGCGCGACCGCGCAGGGTGCCTTGATCGTTCAGCCGGCCGCTGCCGTCCAGGTCCATGCGGTAGTTGTCCCAGGAACCGGCGCTGGTGCTGATCGAGAAGCGCGGATCGGCGGTAGGGCGCTTGCGCACCAGGTTCACCGCGCCGCCAGGGTTGCCGGCACCGACCAGCAGGCCGGTAGCGCCACGGATGACTTCGACGCGGTCGAACACCGCCATGTCGGGACGCATCCAGCCGGTGAGGTTGTAGGCCAGCCCCGGGACGCCATCGATCAGATAGCTGTCGTCTTCCAGGGTGAAACCCCGGGAGTTGAATACGTTACCGCCGAAGTTGCGGTTGGAGCGGGTGATACCGGTGGTCTGGGCCATCACCTCATCGAGCTTGGTGAGGTTCTTGTCGTCCATCTGCTGGCGGGTGACCACCGTCACCGACTGCGGGATCTCGCGCAGGGTGTGGGGCGTCTTGCCGATGGTCACCGCGCCTGTGGTGTAGGAGCCGGTGCCGTCGGTGCTGGTGCCGAGCATCTGGCCGCCTATGGTCGTGGCCGCCAGGTTCACGCCCGAGCTGGCGCCGGTGGCGGGGGCATTGCTCAGGGTCAGCGTATCGCCCTGCATGCTGTAGTTCACACCGCTGTTCTTCAGCAGCTCACTGGCCGCCTGGCCGGGAGTCAGCTTGCCCTTTACCGCGCCACCTTGCAGTCCCTTGACCCGCTCCGGGTTGTACAGCACCTGGATATTGCCCTGGCGCCCCAGTTCCTGCAGGGCGCTCGCCAGCGACTGCGCCGGAATGTTGAACTCGAACTCCTGGGCCTGGACCTGTGCGGCCATCGGCAGTGCCAGCGCCATCCCCATGGCGCTGAGCGAAACAGGCGAGCAGAAGAGCTGGCGAACCAGCAACGCTTTGCTCAAGGGGGTCAGTCGGTGTGTTTTCGGCATTGTTTCAGCTCTTTTTAAAGTGTCGGAGAAGCGAGTAGGAATTGTTATCACTTGAGAAGAAGACGCACCGGCTCGACAAAATCGGAAAAAAAAGAAGAAAAAATTCGCTGAGGGGGCTTTCTTCCATGGCGCCTGCGCGGTGGACGCAGGGCCGGAGGGGACTGTCGGGTCGTTGGCTATAGGGAAGAACGAAACGGGCGCGGGGAAATTTAGGGCGGGGTCGCTCCCGCGTGGCACGCACGGGAGCGAGGGCACTCGGTGATCAGGCCGGCAGGGCTTGCCGCTCGACGCGCTCGACCTGGATCTGCCCGGCCTGCATCCGCACCAGCTGGTCGGCGACCGAGAAGTAGCGGTCGTCGTGGGAGATCACGATGATGGTCTTGCCCTGCTGTTTGAGCTCCGGCAGCAACTCGGTGTAGAACACCCGGCGGAAGGCCGGATCCTGGTCGGCGGCCCATTCGTCGAACACCAGCACCGGACGCTGGTCCAGCCAGGCGTTGATCAGGGCCAGGCGCTTGCGCTGGCCGGTGGACAGGTCGGTGGTGGTGAAGCTGCCGTCGCGGATGCTGACCTTGTGGGCGATATCCAGGCGTTCCAGGTACTTGATCGATTCCGGCGGCAACGGGTTGCTGCCCTGGGTCACTTCGTCGAACAGGTAGTAGTCGGCGAAGATGGTGGTGAACAGCTGCCGGTAGTCGTCCAGGCCCTCGGCGGTGACTGCCTTGCCGTTGAGGCGGATCTCGCCCTGTTGCGGGGTATACAGGCCCAGCAGCAGCTTGATCAGGGTGGTCTTGCCGCAACCGTTCTCGCCGACGATGAACAGGATTTCGCCTTGCTGGATGGTCAGGCTCACCGGCCCCAGGTGGAAGGCCTGGCTGCCTTCGACCTGCGGGTAGTCATAGCGCAGCTGGTGCAGTTCGATGCTTTGCAGCGGGGCCGGATCGACGGCGCGGTCGCTGACCAGCAGGTGCGGTTCCGGGGAAGAAAAACGCCACGACAGCTCGGCGATACGGCGGAAGGCGATCTCGGCGCGGCTGATGCTTGGCAGGGTGTTGATCAACTGTTCCAGCGGACCCTTCATGTACAGCATGACCAGCACGAAGCCGCCGAGCACGGTCTTGTCGGTGGTGGGCCAGAGCGCCTGGAAGGCGATGGCGATACCGATGACGGCGAAGAACAGCATCGATCCGAAGGTTTCCGCGCTGACGAAGATGTTCGCCGCGCGGATGTTGGCCTTGCAGATGCGTTCGGTGGTGCCGTGAATCTGCTCGTCGAGCATGTGCTGGCGGCGCTTGCGCTGGATCCGCAGTTCCTTGGCCCCGCCGGAAATCGCCTGGTAATGCTTCTGCAGGTCGTCTTCGCCGTCCCGGGCCTTGAGAATGCTGCGCATGCCGAAGCGGTGGGCGAGGAACTGCGCGCCGGTCCCGATGATCACGGTCAGCACGGTCAGCAGCAGGATCTGCCAGGACAGCATCGCCAGGTAGGACAGGCAGCCGATGGTCACGGTGAAGGAAATCACCATCGGCGCCACCGACAGGGCAAAGGAACTGATGGTGCCGACATCATTGAGCAGCACCGGGATCAGCCGGTGGGCGCGGTAGCGCTCCAGTTGCTCGATGGGTGCCACCAGGACCTTGGCGGCCAGTTCGCGGCGCAGCTTGGCGACCACCCGCTGGCCGACATAGTTGGTCAGCAGGTTGGAGACGGTGGAGCAGGCCAGGGTCAGGAGGCACAGCCCGCCGAACAGCAGGGCGGTGTGGGTATCCGGGCCGCCGACCGCGTTCATGGCGCTGTTGATGGTCGCCAGCAGCGCCGTGACACTGAGGCCACTGACAATCCCCAGCGCGGCCGAGAGCGCGACCAGTAGCCAGAAAGGCTTGAGGATCCTCAGGGTTTCCTGGGCGAGGCTTTGTGCTTGGAGGGTCATGGGGTCTACTCGTGATGGTTCGTCGGCGCCGCCGGGTGGGGCGGCGCCTTGATCTCTTAAAGGACGAGAGGGTCTGGCCGTGATTTAGCGTCAGAGCTCGCGGGCAACCCGAAAGCCCAGCCAGTCGCCGCGGGTGATCGCGCTGCGTTCGTTGCGGTTGCCGGAACGGGAAAAGATCGGCGCTTCGGTCCAGTCATTGCCGCGAATCGAACGGCGCTCCTCGCATTCCTGGCTGTCGAGTCGCGGGCTGCCATCGGTCGGGGCACCTTTGTAGGTGTCGACATAGCAGTCGGCGGTCCATTCCCAGACATTGCCGTGGCCGTCGTAGACACCGAAGGCGTTGGGCGGGAAGCTGCCGGCCGGCGAGGTGTAGCTGAAGCCGTCCGCCGGACCGTAGGTGTTGGCGTGCTTGGCGATGCTGTATTCCTTGCCTTCATCGAACGGGAAGGGGAACGGCCCCGTGCTGCCACCGCGCACGGCATATTCGCGCTCGGCTTCGCTGACCAGGTGATAGGCCTTGCCGGTCTTTTTCGAGAGCCACTCGGTGTAGGCCTGGGCTTCGTGGAAATCCATGCACACCGCCGGCTGGCGGTCGCTCATGGGATATCGCGGCTGGCCGGCGAGGCATTCGCGGCCGGGCCGGTCATCGCCGTCGGGCATCTTGTAGCCCGAACTGCGGATGTAGGCGTTCCACTCGCCGCTCAGCACCTGGAAACGGCTGATGGCGAAGGCCTTCTTGAACGTGACTTCGTGCATCGGTCCCTCGTCCGGCTCGCGGCCGAGTTCGTCCTCGGGCGAGCCCATGGTGTAGGTGCCGGCCGGCAGCACGACCATTTCCGGGCAGTCCTTGCAGTCCTTGAACACCTTGCCCGGCAGTGGCGCGGTGGCGGCGAGCGTGACGCCCGGCAGCCAGGCGCCGAGCAGGGTACCGAGGGTCAGGGCGGACCAGAGGCAGGCGCGAGGCCGGACAGTGAGCAGGTTGGATTTCATCGGATTTCTCGCAGGCAAGGAACAGAAGTCTGAAAGTGTCGGGGGTGCGCTGTGCTCATGACTGTTTGCCGAGCAGGGTCATGAAGCGATCAAGCTCGGCTTCGGTATTGAGCAGTCCCGGCGCCGTTCGCACGACCGGCCCGACATCGCGATCCACCGCGTCGACCACCACCTTGTTCTTCATCAGGTAGGCGGCGACCTTGTCGCTGTCCTGGCCCTTGACCCGGAAGAAGCTGAAGCCGGCTGACAGTTCGGGGCTCATGGGTGTCACCAGCTCGATCCGCGAATCGGCTTGCAGGCGCTGCTTGAGGTCGCTGTTGAGGGCATGGATCCGCGCCTGGACATCGGCCTTGCCCAGTTCCATGTGCAAGTCGAAAGCCTTGTCCAGGGCCCAGCGGTGTTCGAAGGCGTGATAGCCGCCGGGGCTCATGGAGGTGGCGAAGTTGGTGTCTTCGGAGAAGGTCGGTTCCAGGGGCGTGACGTCGCGTACTTCTTCCGAGCGGGCGCAGACGATCCCGGTACCGCGCGGGCCGAACATCCACTTGTGGGTGCCGGCGATGAAGAAGTCGCAGTGCATGTCCGGGAAGTCGAGGTTGTCCACGCCAAAGCCATGCACGCCGTCGACCACGTAGAGGATCCTGTCCTTGTCGTCGCGGTTGCGGTTCTGTTCGGCCACCAGCTTGCCGATCTCGCCGATCGGCAGCTTGACGCCGCTGCCCGACTGCACCCAGGTCATGCCCAGGACACGGGTTTGCGGCTTGATCGCGCGGGCGATGTTGCCGAGCACTTCATCGGCCGAGACCTGGTGGGCGTCCTTGAACAGGCTGATCTTGCGCACCTGGGTGCCTTCGCGTTCGGTGCGCAACCGCAGGATGTTGCGGGTCGAGTAGTGCTCGTGCTCGGTGGTGAGGATTTCCTGGTCGGGACGCACATGAATGCCGCCGTAGATCATCGCCAGGCCTTCGGTGGTGCTGCCGGTCAGGGCGATCTGCCCCGGCCTGGCCTTCAGGTAGCGGCCGGCGGCGAGCCGGACCTGGCCTTCGCGCTTCCAGGTTTCCTCCAGGTCCCAGTCCATCGCCAGGCCGGGGTTGCGGTCGAGTGCCGCGCGGTGCAGTTCGATGGCGTCACGCACCGGCTTGGGGTGGGAGGTGACCAGGAAGTTGGAGAAGTGCAGGTAGTCGGGATCCTGGTCGAACAGCAGGCGCAGCTGTGCCCATTTGTCCCGGGGCAGGGGCGGCGTGCTGGCCGCCCGGGCCGTCAGGCTCACACCGAGTGGCAGGCTGGCGGCGAGTACACCGGCCTGTTTGAGAAAGGTTCTGCGGTCAGTCATGGGGGCGTTCACTTGAGCTGTCAGGGTGGTTGGGCGGCGGGTGGGCAAGCCTGCCCGCCACCTTTGCGGCGATCTCGAGATCAGCGTCTGGCGGCCTTTTGCACCTCGTCCCAGACCCGCAGGAAGTTGCCGCCCCAGAGCTTGGCGATATCGGCCTCGGAGTAGCCGCGCTCAAGCAGCTCGGCGGTCACGTTGCGGGCCTCGCTGACATCCTTGAAGCCGTCGATGCCGCCACCGTCGTTGAAGTCGGAGCTGATACCCACGTGGTCGATGCCGATCTTCTTCACGGCGTAGTCGATGGCGTTGCCGAAGTCCTTGAGGTCAGCCTTGGGCTCCTGGTCGAGAATGGCGTAGAGCGCGCTGGCGTACTCGCCGAAGCGTTGCTCGGGCCAGACGGTGATGATCGGATCGCCGGGCATCAGGGCCATGGCCAGGTTGGGCAGTGGCGGCAGGTCGAAGCGCTTGCGCAGGGCATTGAGCTTGTCCTGGGTGGGTTGGCTCAGGGGGCGCAGATAGGCCGGGAAGGCGACGATCTGGACCACGCCGCCGCTGTTCTTGATCAGTTGCATTTCCTTGTCGCTGAGGTTGCGCGGGATATCCACCAGGGCCCGTGGCGCCGAATGCGAGGCGACCATCGGCGTGCGGCTCAACTGGCTGACCTGCTCCAGGCCCCTGGTCGACATCTGCGAGACATCGATGATCACCCCGAGGTCGTTGAGGCGGTGCACGGCCTGCTTGCCGATATCGGACAGGCCGTCGAGGGCGTCGGGGGTATCGTTGAGGAACGGCAGCGGGCGCGAGGAATCGGCCCAGTCGTTATTGCCGACATAACTGAAGCCGAACATGCGCATGCCGCGCGCGGTCCAGGTGTCCAGCAGGTCGAGGTCATGGCCCAGCGGATAGGCATTGAGCATGCTGATGAATATCGCGAACTTGCCTTCGCCGTGCAGGCGCCGCATGTCGTCGGGGGTATAGGCGATCCCTACCTGGTTGGGGAAATCGCGGACCATGCCGGTGATGATCTTGTAGCGCACTTCCTGCTGCTTGCGCGCCTCGTCGACGAAGCCCGCCGTCGGACGGTGTGGCGCATTCGGCCCGTTCCAGATTTCCGGCCAGCCGAACACCGTCAGTGCCGCGCCCGACAGGCGCCCGCGAGCGGCCTTCACCAGGTCGAACTGGCCGGAACCGTCCTTGTCGGCCTCGCGGCCTTCGGTGCCGAAGGTCAGGGGCACGGTGATGTGGCTGTCGAAGGAAATGATCCGGTCCTGGAGTTCGTCCGCCTGTTTCATGACCTTGAGCGAGTAACCCGGATTGGGCCAGTAGTCCCAGGTCAGGTAGGCCGCCGCAGCGGAAATGGCCAGGGCCAGGGGCAGGCCGATATAGAGAGCCTTTTTCGAACGCGGTTTTGTCATTGCCATCTCATTCTGGTTCGCAGGTCGCAGGCAGGCACAAGGGCCTTCGCTATCTGGGAAGAACGAGTGGAGGGGCACGCAATTTAGGCCCCGGGTGGCCTGTCGCGGGCTAAATTTCCCCGCGGGTGCAACGTTCTAGCTTGGATAAAGCCTGCTTCAGGGCTGACACAGGTAGGGCGATGACGATTTCTCGACGAGGGTTCATAGCGGGCCTGGCGCTGACCGGCGCCGCCATCCCCGCGGCTTATTATGCGCACCGTGAACTGATGCGGGAGGATGACCCGATTACCCCGGGCGAGGCCACGGTCGATCTGCCCGACACCGCCGGCCAGCGCCTGGCCAACCAGTTGCGCGGGGTCTGGAACCTGCGTTTCGAGGGGCGCGATGGCGGTCTTGACGGTTTGCCGCTCAAGGGCCTGGAACTGTTTGTCGATATTGCCCCGCGGGGGCGGGGGGTACGCGGTTTCATCGATACCGCCGAGGCCCTGCGCAGTGACGCCGAGCCGCGTTTTCGCCTGCTGGGCGATCTGGCGGTCGCCGACGGAGCCCGCCTGTTCTGGCGTCTGGTCCGTGTCGGGCAGGACATCCCCGAGTACGAGCTCAGCCTGACCCTGGATGAAGTCTGGGCCACTTATGGCAATGCCGGCACCGGCACGCTCAGCGGTCGTATCGATCGTCTCGACCGCCCGCTGGCGTCGCGGCAACTGGATAATCGTCTTGTCGCCAGCAAGCAGGTCTTCCCCGAGGCCCGTGAGCGGATCGCCCTCGGGGCGCCGTTGCTGGCCTCGCTGGTGTCGCCCGAGCACCGCCTGTTTCACCAGCTCTGGCACGCCACCCGGGACAAATGGCACACCTTGTCCGAAGACAAGCGCAACGGCTTGCGCGGGATCGGCTGGCAGCCCGGTCCGCGGGACAAGGAGCGGGATGCCCGGGGGCCACGCAAGGACCGCAACGGTTCGGGCATCGACTTCTTCTTCATGCACCGGCACATGCTGCGGGCGGCGCGCCAGTACCAGGCGCTGCCCTCGTGGACCCGCTTCCCGCAGCCCCAGCCCGAGCTGGAACGCGATCGGGCCGGTTTCGCCCGGTACTTCGACAACCACGACGGCTGGTCGGTACCGCCGACCTGGCTGGCCGAGGATGACGATGACTACAGCAAGTGGGTCGGCGACATCAAGAGTGCCGAGACCTACCACAGCAATTTCCAGGTATGGGAATCGCAGTACGGCGATCCGCGCTACCTGTCGAAGTTGACCCTGGGCCAGTTCGGTTCCGAGCTGGAACTGGGCCTGCATGACTGGTTGCACATGCGCTGGGCGTCCGTGGCCCGTGATCCTTCCAACAGTGCGCCGGTGCCGATGGCACGTGAGTTCATGGACTTTGCCCCGCGCTGGTACGAGCCGGAAAACGACTTTCTCGGCGACCCGTTCTCGTCCCATGTGAACCCGGTGTTCTGGCTGTTCCACGGCTGGATCGATGACCGTATCGAAGACTGGTTTCGGGCCCACGAGCGCTTTCATCCGGGCGAGGTGTCACGCCTGGAGGTCAATGGCGTGCCCTGGTTCGCACCAGGACGCTGGGTCGAGGTGGATGATCCCTGGCTCGGCCCGAGCACCCATGGTTGCAGCACCACGCCGGGCCTGAGTGTCGGCAAGTCGGTGGAGATGGATCCGGAAACCATGAAGCTGGCGCTGCGGATCACCTTTACCGAGGAGAAAAGCGTCGGCGACCTGTTGCGGCGGGTTCCGCGACGTCCCTGGTATGCCCGTCACCTGTCGTTCAAGGACCGCTTGTTCTAAGTCGCGGCGCTGTCGGAACCGGCTTGTCGGGGCAGGCCGGCTCCTCAAAGGCGGGTATTTCAAGCTTGCGGGGGGCTTGCCCGTCAGGGCGCCTGCCAGCCGCCCCCGAGCGCCTTGTACAGCTCGATACTGGCCTGCAGTCGGGACAGGCGCAGCTGTACGTTGAGGTCCTGGGCGGCGTAGAGCGTGCGCTGGGTTTCCAGCACGGTGAGCAGGTCGGCGGCGCCGGCCTGGTAGCGGCTCTGGGAGATCTCGAAGGCCGTCCTGGCCTGCTGCAGTTCCTCATCCTGCCAGCGTCGTTGCTGGTCCAGGCCGCTGATGCTGTTCAGGGCCTTTTCGACATCGGCGAAGCCATTGACGATCGAGCCGCGATAGGTTTCCAGCAATTCCTCCTGGCGGGCCGTGGCCTTGTCTCGTTCGGCCCGCAACCGGCCGTTGTTGAAGATGGGCGCCACCAGGCCGGCGGTCAGGTTGTAGAACGGCGTGCGCAGGGCTTCGGAGGCGATGGTCGATTCCGAGCCCAGGCTGGCCCCCAGGGTCAGTTTCGGCAACATCGCCGCCCGGGCCACGGTGACATCGGCCTGCGCCGCCGCCAGTTGGGCTTCGGCCCTGGCAATGTCGGGACGCCGGCTCAGCAGTTCGCTGGGAACCCCCGAACCGATCACCGGCCAGTTCAGGCTGGAAAAGGCCTGGGTGCCGATCTTCAGGTTCTGCACCGGTTGGCCGAGCAGCGCCGCGAGGGTGATCAGCGACTCCCGGGCCTGTTGCCGGATCAGCGGCAGCTGGCGTTGCTGGGCGGCCACCAGGCTTTTCTGCTGGGCCAGCTCCAGGGCGGTGGTCGAGCCCGAGTCATAGCGGGTCTGGACCAGCCTGAGCACGCTTTGCGCGTTGATCAGGTTCAACTCGGCAATCCGCTCCTGTTCACGGGCGGACAGGGTCCGGGCGTATTGATCGGCGACGCCGCCCAGCAGGGTCAGCTCCACCGTGGCCTGGTCGAATTCACTGGCGCGCAGGCTCTGCAGGGCGCTGTCGCGGGCGGCGGCCAGGCCGCCCCAGAAATCCACTTCGTAGCTGGCGCTGAGACTGGCACCGAAACTCTTGCTGTTGTTGTCACTGTCGGCATTGTCGTTGCCGTGCAGCAGTTTGCTGCGGCTGGCATTGAGGCTCAGCTTGGCTTCCGGCAGCAGGGGCGCGCCGGCGATCACGGCCGAGGCCTGTGCCTGGCGGACCCGGGCCACGGCGGCGGCGACATCGTAGCTGCCGAGGCGGGCTTGCTCGATCAACTGGTCGAGCTCCGGGCTGCCGAATTGCCGCCACCACTGGCGGGTGTCCTGTTGCGTGCTGCGTTGTTGTTCAAACTGCCAGTTGGCCGGCGGCACCAGGCCGCTGTTGGAACCTGGCGGCGCGCCGCTGCAGGCGTTGAGCAGCAGGCAGACCGTGAGCAGGGAGAGTTGCGGCTTCATAGATCGATCATTCACTGGTAAGGGCCGTAACCGGGTCGAGCCGGGCAGCTTTGCGGGCAGGCATGAAGCCGAAGATGACACCGGTAACCAGGGCACAGGCAAAGGCTCCGACCACGGCGGCGAGGGAGAACGCCACCGCGACCTTGCCCAGCAGCAGCACGCCGCCAACCCCCAGGGCCAATACCACGCCCGCGAGGCCGCCGACCACCGAGAGCATCACCGCCTCGGTCAGGAACTGGCGCAGGATGTCCCGCTGGCGGGCTCCGGTGGCCATGCGGATGCCGATTTCCCGGGTACGTTCGCGCACGGTCATGAGCATGATGTTCATCACGCCGATGCCGCCGACCAGCAGGGAAATGGCGGCAATCGAGCCGAGCATCAGTGACAGGGTGTTCTGGGTGCGGGCTTCGGCCTGGATCATCGCGGCGTTGTTGGTCAGGCGAAAATCCCGCCGGCCGTTGTGCATGCGCAGCATCACCTGGTCGATGGCCTGCTCGGCCTCCTTGACGTTGCGTCCGTCGCTGGTGGCGATCGCCACATATTCCGGATTGCGCGTGCCGAACAGGCGTGTGCTGGCGGCGGAGTAGGGAATCGCGACCCGTTCGTCACTGTCGGTCTCGCCGGAGGTGGCGCCTTTTTCCTGGAGCACGCCGATTACCTGGAACGGCACGTTCTCGATGAGGATGTACTGGCCGATGGGATCGGGGATGTCCTTGAACAGCTTTTCGCGAATCTTGTGGCCGATCACCGCCACGGCGGCCCCGGCGCTGGCGTCGGCCTGGGTGAAGTAGCTGCCCTCGACCACCGGCCAGTTGAAGATCGCCGGGAACTGGGTGTCGTTGCCGCCGACATAGGCGGTGTGGTCGAGGCTGCCGAAACGCACCACCGCGTCATTGCCATTGACGGGCATGATCATTTTCACCTGGGGCAGGGCCGACAGCGCGGCCACGTCGTCGAGGGTGATGATGCCCAGGGGCGCGCGCGGGGTGGAGGGCGCGCCGCTGAGGTAGATGATGTTCGAGCCGAAGGCGCCCATCTGGGCGATGACCTGGCGCTTGCTGCCTTCGCCGACCGCCAGCATGACCACCACCGAGGCGACGCCGATGACGATGCCGAGCAGCGTCAGGGCGGTGCGGAAGCGATTGATCCACATCACCCGCCAGGCCGCCTGCACGGCCTCCAGCAACTCGCTCTTCCAGGCGCCGCTGTATTCGCTGCCGTCGCTCAGGCGTTGGCGCAGGTCCACGGCCTGCAGGGCGGAAGGGTTGGCGCTGCGTTGGACTTCGGGGTTGTGCCGCGCGGTGTCGCTGATGATCAGGCCGTCGCGGATCTCGATGATGCGCTTGGCGCGGGCGGCGACTTCCCGGTCGTGGGTGATCAGGATCACCACATGACCCTGGCTCGCCAGTTCGTCGAGCAGCGTCATCACTTCCGCGCCGCTGTGGCTGTCGAGGGCGCCGGTGGGTTCGTCGGCGAGAATGATATGGCCGCCGTTCATCAGGGCCCGGGCGATCGATACCCGCTGTTGCTGGCCGCCGGACAGCTGGTGCGGACGATTGCCGCTGCGGCTCGCCAGGCCCAGCCGGTCGAGCAGGGCGGCGGCCCGGGCATGGCGTTCGGCGGCGGGCGTGCCGGCATAGATCGCCGGCATCTCGACGTTTTCCTGGGCCGAGCCGGAAGGAATCAGGTGATAGCCCTGGAATACGAAGCCGAAGGCTTCACGGCGCAGCCAGGCCAGTTCGTCGCTGTCGAGTTCGGCGACGTTCTCGCCGGCGAAGCGATAGCTGCCGGAGGTCGGGCGGTCGAGGCAGCCGAGGATGTTCATCAACGTCGATTTGCCCGAGCCGGAGGCGCCGACAATGGCGACGAACTCCCCGGCATGGATCGACAGGTCGATGCCTCGCAGCACTTCCACCAGCGGGCTGTCGTCTCCCCCATAGGATTTGCGGATGTCCTGCAGGTCGATCAGTGGCGTTTGCATTCAGCCTCCGCTACCGACAGCCGGACCGATCAGCAGGTGGTCACCTTCGACCAGTCCGTCGAGTATCTGGATGCGCAGGCGGTCGCTGATGCCGGTACGGACTTCGCGGGTCTGGATCTCGCCCTTGGCGTTGACCACGCGTGCGCTCTGTACATGGGGCTGCGCACCGCCCTGCAGGGCGGCGATGGGCGCGGTCAGGACGTTTTGCGCACGGTCGGCGACGAAGAAGACCTGGGTGGTCATCTCGGCCATCAGCGCCTGGTCGGCATTGTCGACATCCAGCAGGACGGTATAGAGCACCACGCGGGCGGCACCGCTTTTACTGCTGCTGTTGGGGCTGCCACCGCTCTGGCTGGTCTGCTCCAGCGGCTTGGGCGGTACCGGCAGAATCTGCCGCACGCTGCTGTTCCAGCGCCGGTTGCCGCCGCTGAGGGTGGTGAAGTAGGCGTTCATGCCTGGCTTGACGTGACCGATATCGGCCTCGGAAACCTCGGCCCAGACCGTCATCGGCGACAGCTTGGCGATGCGCAGGATCAGCGGGGTCTGCTGCTGGGCATTGAGGGTCTGGCCTTCCCGGGCGTCGAGGGCGACCACCGTGCCGGCCATGGGCGCGTAGATACGGGTGTAGCCCAGTTCCGCCTCGTCACTGCGCAGGCTGGCCTGCGCCTGGAGAATCTGCGCCTGGAACATGTCGATGCGGGCCTGGGTGGTGCGCATTTCGGCCTGGGCGCTCTGCACGTCTTCGACCCGGGTCGCGCCGCCGGCATTGAGCTGCTGCTGGCGCTGGTATTTCTGCCGGGCCAGGTCGTGCAGGGCACGTTGTTCCTGGAGCTGGGCCTTGAGGTTCTCGATGGAGTAGCGCCCGGCGTCCAGCTTGGCCTTCTGGGTGGACGGATCGATTTCCACCAGCAACTGACCTTCCTTGACCTGGTCGCCGACTTCAACGTGGATCTTGTGGATCTGCCCGGAGGCCTGGGCGCCGACGTCGACATAGCGGCGCGGTTGCAGAGTGCCGAGGGCGGTCACGCTGCTTTCTATATCGCCGCGGTTCACCGTGACGGTGGCGAACCTGTCCCGCCCTGGCGGCAGGATCTGCCAGGCGGCGAAGGCAACGACAGGGATCAGGCACAGTGAGACAAGCAGCGCGCGTCGGGTGCGTCGGGGACGTTTCATGCAGGGTTCCAGCCGGTGGAAGGTCGGTCCGTTGCCACGCCGGTGGGGCTGTTTCGCCCGGCGGCGCTTGTTGTCGCCGGGCGACAAACACGGAAGCTGTCCAATAGACGAGGGCTCGCCGCGGTAATTTAAGCCTTTGCCCAGGGCTTTTTTTCGAAACATTTCGGGCTTTTGCCCAGGGGTACTTTAAATCTATATGAGAATTACTATAAATTACGACCCCTCAAACTGACATCATCGGGACGTCCTTGCCGCGGACCTTGTCGATGGTTTCAAGGACAGCTCCCGCCGACTGTGCGGACAGGAGTCATGTTGGAAAACTACTACCGCGAACTGGTGTGTTTCCTCAATGCCAAGATGGGCAATCGTCATGGTGTCGAAGACGTGGTGCATGACGCCTATGTGCGGGTCCTGGAGCGTTCCAGCGATACGCCGATCGAACAGCCGCGGGCCTTTCTCTATCGCACGGCATTGAACCTGGTGATCGATGACTATCGGCGCAACGCCGTGCGCCAGAACGAGTCGCTGGAAGTGCTCGACAGCGATGAGCGGTTTTTCAGTCCTTCCCCGCAAACCTCGCTGGACCATGGCTTGCGCCTGGACATGTTGCAGCGGGCCCTGGCGGAGTTGCCGAGCCTGTGCCGCGACAGTTTCCTGTTGCGCAAGCTCGACGGCCTGTCGCATCCGCAGATCGCCGAGCGCCTGGGCATTTCCCGCAGCCTGGTGGAAAAACATATCGTCAATGCCATGAAACACTGTCGCGTGCGCATGCGTCAGTGGGACCGTGAATGACGCGGCCCGCGCCCTCAACCTGAACCCTTCCTGAAGAATCTTTCGGTAGCGCCGTGAAACACGCCGTTACCGTTTACCCGTGCAAATGACGAAGTGTAAGCTTCGCGCGTTTTCATCCCCCGCGGAGGCCCATGTGGGCACTTGTTCGAGTGGCAGTAGGCGGTCGGTCTCCATGACCGGCACAGTCTCGGCAAGATAACGCGCAGCTTCCCTGTCGTTGTCTCGCCCGAAAGCGAGAAGCGATATTCATGAAACTCACCCTGTTGAAAGAATTCTTTGCCGGCTTCCTGCGGACCCGGCATTTCGCCCGGCATTTCCGCCGTCTGGCCCTGTTCGAGAGCATCACCGACGCCAGCGTCAGCCGTGAGGTCCCGCCGACCCTGGCGCAGACCCTGGCGACGGCGGCCAACGACCATCCGCTCGGGCTGATGGAACGCCTCGGTGCCCATGCCGATGGCCTGAGCGAGGCCCAGGCCCAGGCCCTGCGCGAGAAGTTCGGCCTCAACGAGATCGAGCACGAGCAGCCGCTGGCGTGGTGGACCCACCTGTGGCACTGCTACAAGAATCCGTTCAACCTGCTGCTGACCCTGCTGGCGCTGATCTCCTGGCTGACCGACGACCTGAAGGCGGCCACGGTGATTTTCTCCATGGTGGTGCTCTCGACCTTGCTGCGTTTCTGGCAGGAGGCCAAGTCGAACAAGGCCGCCGATGCGCTCAAGGCGATGGTCAGCAACACCGCGACGGTCATGCGCCGCGATTTCGCCGCCGACACCTCGCCGGTGTTCGGCAGGTTCCACGGGGCCGCGGTGCAGATCCAGGGCGCCCAGCGCATCGAGCTGCCGATCAGGCAACTGGTGCCCGGCGACCTGATCGTGCTCTCGGCCGGCGACATGATTCCCGCCGATTGCCGGGTGCTGACGGCCAAGGACCTGTTCGTCAGCCAGGCGGCGATGACCGGCGAATCGATGCCCGTGGAAAAATTCCCGCGGCAGATCGACCCCAGCACCACCAACCCGCTGGACCTCGACAATATCCTGTTCATGGGCACCAACGTGGTCTCGGGCGCGGCCACGGCCGTGATCCTGACCACCGGCAACAACACCTACTTCGGTGCCCTGGCCCAGCGCGTCAGCGCCACCGACCGGGCGCCGACCTCGTTCCAGCACGGGGTCAACAAGGTCAGTTGGCTGCTGATCCGCTTCATGTTCGTGATGGCGCCACTGGTGCTGTTCATCAACGGCTTCACCAAGGGCGACTGGATGGAGGCGCTGCTGTTCGCGTTGTCCATCGCCGTCGGCCTGACCCCGGAAATGCTGCCGATGATCGTCACCTCGACCCTGGCCAAGGGCGCGGTGTTCCTGTCGCGCAAGAAAGTCATCGTCAAGCGCCTGGACGCGATCCAGAACTTCGGCGCCATGGACGTGCTGTGCACCGACAAGACCGGCACCCTGACCCAGGACAAGATCTTCCTGGCCCGGCATGTCGACGTCTGGGGCGAAGAGTCCGAGGACGTGCTGGAAATGGCCTACCTCAACAGCTACTACCAGACCGGCCTGAAAAACCTGCTGGACGTCGCCGTGCTCGAACACGTCGAAGTGCACCGCGAGCTGCAGGTCGGCACCGCGTTCCAGAAGGTCGACGAGATCCCGTTCGACTTCAACCGCCGGCGCATGTCGGTGGTGGTGGTCGAGCAGGACCATCCGCACCTGCTGATCTGCAAGGGCGCGGTCGAGGAAGTGCTGGCGGTGTGCACGCGGGTGCGCCATGGCGATGCCGAGGAGCCGTTGACCGACGCGCTGCTGGCGCGGATCCGTCAGGTCACCGCGGCGCTCAACGAAGAAGGCCTGCGGGTGGTGGCCGTGGCCGCGCGCGCCATGGAGGCCGGTGGCGATATCTACAGCCTGGCGGATGAACAGGACCTGACCCTGATCGGCTACGTGGCCTTTCTCGACCCGCCCAAGGAAAGCACCGCGCCGGCCCTGCGCGCCCTGGCCGAACACGGCGTGGCGGTGAAGGTGCTGACCGGCGACAACGAACGGGTGACGGCGAAGATCTGCCGCGAGGTCGGCCTGGAGCAGCAGGGCCTGCTGATGGGCAACGATATCGAGCGCATGAGCGACAAGCAGTTGGCCAAGGCGATCGAGACCACCAACGTGTTCGCCAGGCTGACCCCGTCCCACAAGGAACGCATCGTCCGCCTGCTCAAGGCCAACGGCCATGTGGTCGGCTTCATGGGCGACGGCATCAACGACGCGCCGGCCCTGCGCACCGCGGATATCGGTATCTCGGTGGACAGCGCGGTGGATATCGCCAAGGAAGCGGCGGATATCATCCTCCTGGAAAAGAGCCTGATGGTGCTGGAGGAGGGCGTGCTGGAGGGCCGCCGGACCTTCGCCAACATGCTCAAGTACATCAAGATGACCGCCAGCTCGAACTTCGGCAATGTGTTCTCGGTGCTGGTGGCCAGTGCCTTCATCCCGTTCCTGCCGATGCTGCCGATGCACCTGCTGGTGCAGAACCTGCTGTATGACATCTCGCAGATCGTCATTCCGTTCGACCATGTCGACCAGGAAATGCTGAGTAAGCCGCAACGCTGGCAGCCGGCGGATGTCGGTCGCTTCATGTTCTTCTTCGGGCCGATCAGTTCGATCTTTGACATCACCACGTTCGCCTTGATGTGGTATGTCTTCGATGCCAATACCCCGGACCACCAGACCCTGTTCCAGTCGGGCTGGTTCGTGGTCGGCCTGCTGACCCAGACGCTGATCGTGCACATGATCCGCACGCCGAAGATTCCATTCCTGCAAAGCCGCGCGGCGCTGCCGCTGATGGCGATGACGGCAATCATCATGGCGGTGGGGATCTTCCTGCCGATGGGCCCGCTGGCGCACTACTTCAAGCTGCAGGCGTTGCCGTCGCTGTACTTCGTGTTCCTGCCGGTGATCCTGCTGGCGTACATGGCGCTGACGCAGGCGGTGAAGGGGTTCTATATCCGCAGGTTCGGCTGGCAATAATCAGGAGCATGATCAAGGAGTGAGTGAATGCAGGCCCTCGACAACATCAACCTCGACTCGCTGGTCGACACCCTGGTCAGCCTCAGCGCCGCGTTTATCCTTGGCGGCCTGATCGGTTTCGAGCGCCAGTACCGCCAGCGCACCGCCGGCTTGCGCACCAATGTGCTGGTGGCGGTGGGCGCGGCGATCTTTGTCGACATGGCCAACCGCCTCGGCGGCGCCGAGGGCGCGGTACGGGTGGTGGCCTACGTGGTCTCCGGCATCGGTTTCCTCGGCGCCGGGGTGATCATGCGCGAAGAGGGCAATGTCCGCGGCCTGAACACCGCGGCGACGCTCTGGGCCTCGGCGGCGGTCGGTGCCTGCGCCGGTGCCGACCTGATCCTCGAGGCGCTCCTGGGGACCCTGTTCGTGCTGGCGGCGAACACCCTGCTGCGGCCGATCGTCAACTACATCAACCGCCAGCCGCTGGATGTGGTGTCGGCGGAGGTCACCTATATCCTCTATCTGATCGCCGGGCGCGACCAGCAGAAGACCGTGATGTCGTTGCTGGAGAAGGAGCTGGAACGCAGCAACTTCCCGGCCAGTGACGTCGAGGTGCGGCCGTTCGGCGACGAGGATGTGGAAATCGAGGCGACCCTGGCGATCACTTCGGTGGACGGCGACGAGCTGGATGCGCTGGTGGCGCGCCTGTCGACATCGAGCCTGGTCCAGCAGGCGTTCTGGAGCCCGAGCACCACCGACTGACCCGCGTGGCCTGCCGGCTTCCTGCCGGGCGGCCGCGATCTTCCGTTCCGGCGGGACAGTCTTGGGATTATTCCTACATATCTTGCCGGGACCGCCCGCTAAAGTGCGTGCCCCATCCGGCCGACGGCTGAGGTATCGAGCCCGTGCGCCAAGGCAAGTTCCAGGAAGTTTCCTACACTCTATGGGGTTGGATTGTCTTCCCTTACTGATCGATGCAAGCACGTTCCCGTCTCAAGCAGTGGCCGGCGTACTTCTCAAGGATTTGCGGATGCGTAACGCACTGATTGTGGATGATCACCCGTTCGTTCGCCTGGCGATCAAGATATTGCTGGAGAAGCTCGGTTTTGAAGTGCTGGCCGAGGCCGATAACGGCGTCGATGCGGTGCAGCGGGCCCGGGAACTCGAACCGCAGTTGATCGTGATGGACCTGAACATTCCCCGGCTCGACGGCCTCGAGGTGATCACCCGGATCACCACGCTGGGGTTGTCGAGCAAGATCGTGGTGTTGACCGAACAATCGCCGGAGTTCTATTCGGAACGCTGCATGCGCGCCGGCGCCCTGGGCTATGTGTCGAAGACCGCCGAGCTCGACGAGCTGCAATTGGCGGTGCGGGCGGTGATGCTCAACAAGAGCTTCTTCCCGCGCCTGGAGGACCGTGGGCGCACGGCCGCCAGCGTCAATGAATCCGAGTCACGGCAGATCGAGAACCTGAGCAACCGGGAACTGAGCATCCTGCGGTATATCGCCCGTGGCATGAAGAACAAGGAGATCAGCGAGTTGATGCTGCTGAGCGACAAGACCGTCAGCACTTACAAGACCCGCCTGATCGACAAGCTGAACCTCAAGTCGGTGGTCGCGCTGGCGGAGTTCGCCAAGCGCAACCACCTGATCTGAGGGGGCGGGGCGATCAGTCCCAGTCTGGCGCGATGCCCTTGGGGCTGGTCAGGCGCTGGCCGCGCTCCAGGCCGGCGATCAAGGTCATCTCGGCGTCGCTCAAGCGCAGTTCGCGGGCCTTGAGGTTGCTGGCGAGGTTATCCCGTCTGGTCGAGGACGGAATCACCGCATAACCCATCTGCATCGCCCAGGCCAGGGTGACCTGGGCCGCAGTGGCCTGGTGTTGCGCGGCGATCTGCTGGATCACCGGGTCCTTCAGTACCTCGCCATAGGCCAGGGTCATGTAGGAGGTGATCTGGATGCCCTGGCTTTGGGCGAACTCCACCACCTTGCGGTTTTGCAGGTAGGGGTGCAGTTCGATCTGGTTGGTGGCGATGTTGTCGGCACCGACGGCGGCGATGGCCTGTTTCATCAGGTCGATGGTGAAGTTGGAAATGCCGATCTGGCGGGTCAGGCCCAGTTGCCTGGCTTCCAGCAGCGCGCCCATGAACTCCTCGACCGGTACCTGGTCCTCGGGCGAGGGCCAGTGGATCAGCGTCAGGTCCAGGTAATTGGTGCCCAGCTTGCGCAGGCTTTCCTTGAGGCTGGGGATCAGCGCGTCCCTGGCGAAATTGGCGACCCAGATCTTGCTGGTGATGAACAGCTCGTCACGGGCCACGCCGCTGGCGGCGATGGCCTGGCCGACTTCGGCTTCGTTCTCGTAGATCTGTGCGGTATCGATGACCCGGTAGCCCAGTTCGAGGCCGGTGCTGACCGAATCGATGACGACCTGGCCCTGCAGGCGGAACGTGCCGAGGCCGAAGGCGGGAACAGACATGGGTGACTCCTGGAATGACAGTGGGAATGACCAGGAGTATCCCCATCGCTATCTTTGAGAAAAATAGGTGATGGGGAAAAGGACTCTTTACCGAAAATCAAGAGTCCCGTGGGACGGCGGCCACGGCTTCTTCCGGGGTGGCCCGATAGGCGAGCAGGTCACCTGGCTGGCAATCGAGGAAGCTGCAGATCGCTTCCAGGGTCGACAGGCGGAAGCCTTTGACCTTGCCCTGCTTCAACAGCGAGAGATTCTGTTCGGTGATGCCGATGGCTGCCGCGAGATCCTTGGACCTGACCTTGCGCTGGGCGAGCATGACATCGAGCTTGATTTCGATCGGCATGGTGCTGTCCTAGACGAACTGCTGGTTTTCACGGGCCAGCGAGCAGGCGTTGTAGAGGATTCTGGCGATCAGCATGATCGAGGCCGCGAGAAACAGGGCCACCACCTGTGCCGAACTGAAGCCGAGGGTCAGCATGCGCTCGCCCTCGGGCAACAGGAAGGTCATCCACACGCTCAGGGCCGGTTCCAGCAGGAACGTGGCGAGTACCCAGAAACCGACACTCCTGCCGATCCTGCCCAGCCGTTCGGCGGAGTCCGGGGAAAAGTAATCGCCCTGGCTATAGGCCTGGAACAGGCTGCGCAAGGCAAACAGCCCGCGGGCCAGGATCAATAGCGGAATGCTCGACAGCAGGATGCAGCCCGCGACCTGCCACCACGGCATGTCATCGACTTTCACGTTGTACTCGGTGGCCATCGAGCCGAGGTTGAAACCCACGCCGTAGTCACTGACCAGGCTGGGATAGAACCAGCAGGCGATATTGACGAGCAGCATGGCAATGATCAGCAGCAAGGTGGCGGAGGCCAGTAGGCGGCTGTGGTGGGCCAGGCGATCGGAGGTCATAACACGTCCTTATTGTCGGGGAGCGATCTGGAGAGCGCCCGAAAGGGTGGGCGTTTAATGACTATATTGCAGTAATTAATTACTGTAAAACGATAATTTTGTGTGTTTGTAACCCTGTGCTTCCCAAGTCTCCCTTTCAGGTCGCGCGAACGCGCGCAGGGTGGCAGAGTGACAAGGGAGGGGCGGGTGAACAGGGGGAGCCATTCCAGCACCGTGCAGGTGAGGAAGTGGGGTTGATCCGGTTCTGTGATCGTGTAGCGGCTTCTGCCCATGGATTCATCCTTGAATCGGTGGTGGCCCGGCGACGCGGAGCGTCGATGGAGGCATTCCCACGCGGAGCGTGGGAACGATCATTGGAGTTTAGGCGCAGCCGCGGAGTGCTCGTACCGCAGAGTGTTAGCAGATCGTGCTGCACAGCTATCGATGCGGCCCCGCACCCCCGATCGTTCCCACGCTCCGCGTGGGAACGCAGCCCGTGACGCTCCGCGTCACAGCACGTCATGACCTAGCACCAACGCTGAATTTCGATCAGCCCCTCCAGCCCTGCATAGTTGCGAGCGCTGGAGTATCGCCAGTGCTCCGCCTGATCGACATAACCACGTTTCACCGGGTTGTGATGGATGTAGTCGAGCTTTTCGCGCATGACCTGTTCGCTGCACACCAGTTCGGCGTGTGAGCCTTCCTGCCAGAACTGATAGACCCGGTCGTGTTTGTGAGCGCGCTTGCTGAAGCGCAGGCGTTGTAGTGCGCGTTCAGCGTTGTTCTCATGAAGGTGATCAATGATCTGACGTGCGGTGAATGACTTGAAGCTGCGCAGGCATGTGTTCAACTCGGGTGCCTGCGCGACGAAATGCAGATGGTTTTCCAGCACAACGTAACCATACAGGCGCAGTCCCTGATTGGCTTGTTGATAACGCCAGCAGTCCAGCAACAGAGTGACGAGGGCGGGTCGTGTGAACAGGGGGAGCCATTCCAGCACCGTGCAGGTGAGGAAGTGGGGTTGATCCGGTTCTGTGATCGTGTAGCGGCTTCTGCCCATGGATTCATCCTTGAATCGGTGGTGGCCCGGCGACGCGGAGCGTCGATGGAGGCATTCCCACGCGGAGCGTGGGAACGATCATTGGAGTTTAGGCGGGGCCGCAGAGCGCTCGTACGGCAGAGTGTTAGCAGATCGTTCTGCACAGCTATCGATGCGGCCCCGCACCCCCGATCGTTCCCACGCTCGGCGTGGGAACGCATCCCGTGACGCTCCGCGTCACAAACCCACGGGGGGCGTCAGGCGTGGACTTGCTGCGTGGCCTTGCGGGCGACGCGGTCCAGTACCAGGCTGCACAACGCCGGCAGGAACAGCAGCGTCAGCAAGGTGCCCACCAGGACGCCGCCGATCAGCACATAGGCCAGCGACGACCAGAACACCGACAGCGTCAGTGGGATAAACGCCAGTGCCGCCGCCAGCGCGGTCAGTACCACCGGTCGCGCTCGACGTACCGTGGCTTCGATGATCGCCTCGCGGATCGCCATGCCGTGTTCCTGGTTCTGGCGGATCTGGTCGGTGAAGATCAGCGTGTTGCGCATCAGGATCCCGCCGATCCCGATCAGCCCGAGGATCGCATTGAAACCGAACGGCTGGTTGAACAGCAGCAGGGTCGGCACCGCGCCGATCAGGCCCAGGGGCGCGGTGGCGAAGACCATGAACATCACGCCGAACGAACGCACCTGGAACATGATCACCAGCAGGGTCAGCAGGATCATGATCGGGAACAGCGCCGCCAGCGCGACGTTGGCCTTGACGCTTTCTTCCACGGGCCCGGCGATCACCACCCGGTAGCCGCCCGGCAGCTTGGCCAGCAGCGGCTGCAGGTCGGCCCAGACCGCCAGCTCGACATCCGGCGGCTGGCTGCCGTCGACAATGTCGGCACGCACTTCAAAGGTAGTGGCACGGTCGCGGCGCTTGAGGATCGGATCCTCCATCACCGGCTGGAAATGCCCGACCTGGGACAGCGGCACCGACTCCCCGGCGTTGTTGGTCAGGGTCATGTTGTCGAGGTTGCCGAGGTCTTCGCGTTGGTCGCCGCGGGAGCGCGCTACCACCGACACCACCCGCGTGCCTTCGCGTACTTCGGTGATCGGGTTGCCGCTGAGCAGGGCATTGAGCTGGGATTTCACCTGGTCCGGAGTGAAGCCCAGCAGACGCAGACGATCCTGATCCAGGACCAGGCGATAGCCGCTGGTGCGCTCGCCCCAGTCGAGGAAGGCGTCGCGGGTCAGCTTGTTGGCCGCGACCACCTGGCGCACCTGCTCGGCCAGTCCACGGAGCACATCGGCATCCGGCCCGGACACCCGGAAGACCACGGGGAAGGGCACCGGCGGACCGAACAGCAACTGCGTGACCCGTACCCGCGCCGAGGGAAATTCGCCGGCGGCGATCCGTTCACGCATTTTCAGTTTCAGCGCATCGCGAGCATGGGCATCGGCTGTCTGCACGATCAGCTTGGCGAAGGCCGGGTCCGGCAGTTCCGGGTTCAGCGACAGGAAGAAGCGTGGCGCACCGCCACCGACATAGCTGTCCACCAGCAGAGTCTGCGGTTCCTCCAGCAAGGCCTTCTCCACCTGGGCGGTTACCGCCTCGGTGCTCTTGAAGGCGCTGCCCGGCGGCATATAGACCTCGAGGATCAGTTCCGAACGGTCGGAGTTGGGGAAGAACTGCTTCTTCACCACGCCCATGCCCAGGCCGCAGAGGACAAAGGCCGCCACCACCAGCCCGGTGACCAGCCAGCGGTTGGCGATGCAGCGTTCCACCAGGGCGCGGAAACGCCGATACCAGCGACCGTCATAGATCGCCTCGTGGCCACCCGGGACCGGTTTGATGTCCGGCAGCAGCTTGACCCCCAGGTACGGGGTGAAGACCACCGCCACCAGCCAGGAGGCGATCAACGCGAAGCCGACGATCCAGAAGATGTTCCCGGCGTATTCCCCGGCACTGGAGCGGGCGAAACCCACCGGCAGGAAACCGATGATGGTCACCAGGGTGCCGGTGAGCATGGGCGCCGCGGTGGAGCTCCAGGCAAAGGTCGCGGCATGGATGCGGTCGAAGCCTTCCTCGAGTTTCACCACCATCATTTCAATGGCGATGATCGCATCGTCCACCAGCAGGCCGAGGGAAATGATCAGCGCGCCGAGGGTGATGCGGTCGAACTCGCGCCCGGTCATCAGCATGATCACGAAGACGATGGACAGGGTCAGCGGCACGGCGGCGGCCACCACCAGGCCGACCCGGAAACCCAGGGCCAGCAGGCTGATCACCATCACCACGGCGAGGGCGACAAAGAACTTCAGCATGAACTCGTTGACCGCCAGGCGGATGTTCTTCGCCTGGTCCGCGACCTTGTCGAAACGCATGCCCAGCGGCAGGTCCGCCTGGATTCGCGCTTCCTCGGCCTGCAGGGCCTTGTCCAGTTCCAGGCCGTTCCAGTGTTTTTCCATGATCACGCCGAGCATCAGCGACGGGTCGCCCTGATGGCGGATACGATAGCCGGGCGGGTCTTCATAGCCACGGGTCACGGTCGCCACATCGGCGATCCGCAGCACCTTGCCATTGGCCACCAGCGGCACGTTTTCGATCAGCGCCAGGCTGTCGAAGGCCCCGTCGACACGGATATAGGCGCGGGCGCCGGCGGTCTCGACAAAACCCGAGGGGGTGACGCTGTTCTGCGCGGCGAGGGCGGCGAAGATCTGCTCCGGCTTGATGCCCAGGGTCGCCAGGCGCTCATAGGAAAACTCGACGAAGATCCGTTGCGCCTGTTCGCCGAGGATGTTGACCTTCTTCACCCCGGGCAGGTTGAGCAGGCCCTGGCGCAGGTCCTCGGCCATCTGCACCTGCTGGCGATGGGGCAGGTCCTGGGCTTCGAGGGCATACAGGGCGAAATAGACATCGGAATACTCGTCGTTGAAGAACGGCCCGATCACCCCCTTGGGCAGTTTCGAGGCTTCGTCGCCGAGTTTCTTGCGGGTCTGGTAGAACAGGTCCTGGATTTCCCCGGGACGGGTGGAGTCGAGGAAGCTGACCTTCATCGACACAAAACCGGGCTGGGCGATGGTCTCGACCCGGTCGTAGGAGTCCAGTTCCTGCAGGCGCTTTTCCAGGCGGTCGGCCACCTGTTCCTGCATTTCCTGGGCCGTGGCGCCGGGCCAGGCGGCGGTCACGGTCATGATCTTGACGGTGAACAGCGGGTCTTCCGAACGCCCCAGCTTGCCGAAGGCGAAGATGCCCGCGGCGAGGATGGCGAGAATCAGGAACAGCGTGACCGCGCGGTGCTTGACCGCCAGTTGGGACAGATTGAGGCCGCGCATATCAACGATCCTGGGCAGGGGTAGGCGTTCGGTTCAAGGCCAGGGCCTGGGCGGCCGGGACCCGTATCGGGTCGCCGGGATGCAACAGGTGCGCGCCGAGGGCGACGATCAGTTGACCGGCGCTGACGCCGCTGTCGAGCAGCGCGTATTCCTGGCCGAGGCTGGCGACCTTGACCGGGGCGAAGCTGACCCGGTTGTCGCTGCCGATCAGCCACACGCCGGTACCGGTGCCGGGATCATGCAGGGCGCCGATGGGCACGCGGGTCTGTTCCTGGCCGGCGGCGGACAGGCGCACGGTGATGGTCGAGCCGATGGCGAAGCGTTCGGCCTGACCGTCGAGCACATAGCGCGCCCGGAAGGTCCGGGTGCTCGGGTCGGCCGCCGCGGACAACTCGCGCAGGCGGGCACCGACGGCCTGGTCCGGAGCGCCGAAGGGGAAGGCCTGGGCCGGATTGCCGGCCAGTGGACGCTGGTTCTCCGGCAGGTTGATCACCGCTTCGCGGGCACCGTCCTGGGCCAGGCGGGCGACGACCTGGCCTTCGGCGACGACCTGGCCGCGATCGACCCGGACTTCGGTGATCACCCCGTCACCATCGGCCTTGAGCACCGAGTAGGTCCGGCGGTTTTCGATCTGCCGGGCGTCGGAGTCGGCCGAGGCCATTTCCGCTTCGGCGACCCGCAGGTTGGTCGCGGCCTGGTCGAAGATCTGCCGGGAGATCGCCCCGGTGGTCGTCAGGCGCTGGTAACGGTTGGCGTCATCACGGCGCTGGCGCAGCTGGGCCTGGGCGGCGACCACACGGTTTTTCGCGGCCTTGAGGGCCAGGTCGAAGTCCTGGATATCCAGCACCAGCAGGGTATCGCCCTTGTGCACGCGCTGGCCGGGATCGACCTTGCGCTCGATCACCTTGCCACCGACGCGGAAACCCAGGTCGCTTTCGGTGCGGGCGGCGACCACCCCGGTATAGGCATTCTGCTGCTGATTGGCCGGTTCCACCCGGACCGCCAGGACGGCCCGGGGCAGGGCGGCGGTGACGCCGGTATCGGCCTGGCTGTTGCAGCCGCCGAGAAGGACCAGCAGGGCCAGCGGGGTCAGGCGTGCCAGGTGGGTGTTGAAGGGCTTCATGGCTTGATTCTCATGTATTCGATTCTGAAAACAACGCTGCTCTGGTAGGAGCCGGCTTGCCGGCGATCCTATCGACGCGGTGTCCTGTCATTCCGCGTCGCCCGGATCGCCGGCAAGCCGGCTCCTGCAGGGAGGCGTGGTGTCGAGTCAGGCGAGGCTCAGCCCCGGGGTTCGAGGATCATGCAGGTGGTCGTGCCCGTCGCATAAAGCCGGCCGTCGACGTCGTAGATGCGACCTTCGGCCAGGGCGGTGGAGCGCCCGAGGTGGACGACCTTGCCTTCGGCGCGGACCGGTCCGCTGCGGTTGGTCAGTGCCCGTACATAACTGATGCGCAGGTCCAGGGTGGTGTAGCCCTGGCCTTTCTGCAGGCGGGTGTGCACCGAGCAACCCATGCACGAGTCCAGCAAGGTCGCGGCGTACCCGCCATGGACGATGCCCAGCGGGTTGTAGTGGCGGTTGTCGGGCGTGCCCTGGAACACGAACAGCCCCTCGGACCACTCGATGGGCACGAAGTCCAGCAGATCACCGATAGGAGGCGCGGGCAGCTCGCCATTGCCGATGCCATCGAAGAACTGCGCCGGCGTCAGTTCGCTGACCTGGGCCATGGTGAGACTGCCGGGGGCTTGCAGGCGACTGCGCATGGCCTGTTCCTGGGCTATCCATTGAGCCAGCGTGGCATCGCGGGTTGGGTTTTGCATGGGGCACCTCGACCGTGGGTGAAAAGCAGCGAGAGAGAAAAATTACGGGTATAATATTTTTCTATATTATGGTCGAAATATAAATTAATCCAGCCCCCCGCACGCCACTCGTGAGCATTAGCCCCAGGGCGGATGCGCCGGATCGGACCCGGAAGCCAGTCGTTCCATGGGTGGAACGATCAGATCGGTTTTTGCCGACTACCGCCAAAAACATAACGAATCTAAGCTGTACTCCATCACCTGATGGAGGCATCCATGAAAAAGATTCTTGGTATCTACAGCAGCCCGCGCGGCCACTGGGTCGGCGATGGATTCCCGGTGCGCACGCTGTTTTCCTACGACAACCTGGGCCGGCAGATCAGCCCGTTCCTGTTGCTGGATCACGCCGGGCCGGCCGAATTCACCCCGACCGACGAGCGCCGCGGGGTCGGCCAGCACCCCCATCGCGGTTTCGAAACCGTGACCATCGTCTATGACGGCGAAGTCGAGCACCGTGATTCCACCGGTGCCGGCGGCGTGATCGGACCGGGCGATGTGCAGTGGATGACCGCGGCGGCGGGGATCATCCATGAGGAATTCCATTCCGAAGCCTTTGCCCGACGTGGCGGCAAGCTGGAAATGGTCCAGCTCTGGGTCAATCTGCCGGCACGCGACAAATCGGCTCCGGCCGGCTACCAGAACATCCTCGACGGCGATATTCCGCGGATCGCCCTCAAGGACGATGCCGGCAGCCTGCGTCTGATTGCCGGTGAGTTCGACGGGCACAAGGGGCCGGCGCGGACCTTCACGCCCATCGATGTCTGGGAGCTGCGTCTGAACGCCGGCAAGGTGTTGAACCTGGACCTGCAGGCCGGCCACAACACGGCGCTGGTGCTCCTGCACGGTACGGTGCAGGTCAATGGCGAGGCCGTCGCGCGTCCGGGGCAACTGGTGCTGTTCGAGCGGGACGGCACGCAGTTGTCCCTGGAGGCCAACGATGACGCGGTATTGCTGTTGCTCAGCGGCGAACCCATCGACGAGCCGATCGTCGGCCATGGTCCGTTCGTGATGAACAGCGAGGCGGAAATCCACCAGGCGTTCACCGACTTCCACAGCGGGCGCTTCGGAACGATGCACAGCTGACGGCGAGCTGTAAGCTGCAAGTGAAAGCGGGCTATTCTTGGCGCTTGAAGCTTGCAGCTGTCCAGCTGCTCCCGGAGTCGTGCGATGCCAGACCTGTTCACTCAACACCCCCTCTTGTCCGAACACCCCCTGTTATGTGCGTTGCTGCTGCTGGTGGTCGACCTGTTGCTCTGGCGCCTGCTCGGCAGCCGCAGCAGCACCTGGAAGCTGGTGGTGCGCCTGTCGGTGTTTACGTTGTACAGCCTGGTGCTGTTCAACGAGGGCATGAACCCCCTGCAGACCGCGCCCTGGCCCGAAGATATACCTCGGCACCTGTCCGCCACCGGCTTGCAGATCGGCTGGTGGCTGTTCGGCGCGCGAACCCTGACGGTGCTGCTCGGTACGGTGATGATGCAGCGGGTCGGGCATGCCGGGCGGCTGTTGCAGGACGTACTGGGGGCGATCATTTTCCTGATCGCGATTGTCGCGGCGGCAGCCTATGTGCTCGACCTGCCGGTCAAGGGCGTGCTGGCGACCTCCGGGGCCCTGGCGATCATTGTCGGCCTGGCATTGCAGAGCACCCTCAGCGACGTGTTCTCCGGCATCGTGCTCAACACCACCAAGCCCTACCAGGTGGACGACTGGATCGCCATCGACGGCATCGAAGGCAAGGTGGTCGATATCGACTGGCGCGCCACGCGCATGCAGACCTCCCAGGGCAGCATGGCGGTGGTGCCCAACTCCCTGGCGGCGAAGGCCAAGATCATCAACTTCAGCCGGCCCCGCGACATGCATGGCGTGGCCATCAGCCTGCAGGTCAGTCCCCACGCCCGGCCGCACGTGGTGATCGAGGCCCTGGAGCGGGCGATGCTCGGGTGTCGGGCGCTGTTGGCGGCGCCCGCGCCGAGCGTGGCGCTGAAAAGCTCCAGTGCGGCGGGCGTGGAATACGAGATCAGCGGTTTCGTGGTGTCGATGGGGCTCAAGCGCGAGGTGCGCAACCAGCTCTATGACCTGGCGTTCCGGCATCTGCAGGCGTCTGGCGTGAGCCTGCTGTCGACGGGGGAGAGCACGTCGCCGTCGACCATTTCCCGTTCGCGGGCCTTGCTGGAAAGCTCGGTGATTTTCTCGACCCTGCGTTCGGAGGAAAAGGACACCTTCAGCCAGAACATGACCCCGCAACTGTTCCGCGCCGGCAGCATGATCCTGCCGCGGGGCGAGGTCAGCGATCATCTGTTCATCATCGAGTCGGGGGTGGTCTCGGTTACCTTGCTGCGCGGCGACAAGCCGATCGAAGCCGGGCGGATGGGACCGGGGGAGGTGATCGGCGAGGCCGGGATCCTCTCCGAAGAAGGCGTGCCGGCGGACTTCACGGCCAAGACCGATTGCATGCTGTACCGCATCGAGAAGGAATACCTCAAGCCCTGCCTGGATGCCCGCCACGACATCAGCGAGGCAATGAAGAGCCTGCTCGATCACCGTCTGCACGCGGCGCAGAACCTGACCCGCGAAGTGCCCAAGGTGGTGCCGAAGAGTGGCTTCATGCAGTGGTTGCGCAGCCGGGTCTGACCTGAGTGATCGACTCGGGTTGGCGTGTCACATTGAGTGTTCCACGCCGCACCCGCAGGAGCCGGGCTTGCCCGCGAAGAACGATAACGCGGGCTATCAGAAGTCCACGGTCGCCGAGACTTTCAGGGTGCGCGGCGTACCCTGGGTCAGGTAGCCGCCGTTGGCCGAGGCCCAGTAGGCGGTATTGGCGACGTTCTCCAGGTTGGCGCGCAAGGTGATTGCCTTTTCATCCAGCTTGAAACGGTAGCGCGAGCCCAGGTCGAAGCGGTTCCAGGTCGGCAGGCTGAGGGTGTTGCCGGCGTTTACATACTGCCCGCCGGTCCGCAGCATCCGGGCGCTCAACACCGCTCCTTCGATCCCCGGTATATCCCAGTCGGCGCCCAGGTTGAGCTGGAAGCTCGGCACCCCGACCGCGCGGTTGCCGTCATTGCTGCCGTTGAGGGTGCCATCCAGCTCGGTCTTCATCACCGTCGCCCCACCCAGCAGGCGCAGGCCATCCAGCGGCTCGCCGTAGAGGTTGAGTTCGACGCCCTTGTTGATCTGCTCGCCATCGACCCGGAACACGTTGTCGGAGCCGGTGTAGCTCGACGGCTGCTCGATCCGGTAGACCCCCAGGCTCGCCCCGTAGGTGTCCATGTCCAGGCGCACCCCGGCCTCGACCTGCTTGCTGCGCACCGGGGCGAAGGTGGCGTCGCGGTTGACCGCCGAGGTCGGCGGCGTCGGGCCCTTGGCCAGGCCTTCGATGCGGTTGGCGTAGAACGTCACATGCTCCCAGGGCTTGATCACCAGCCCGTAGACCGGTGTGGTGACGGACTCTTCGTAACTGGCGTTGCGCGCGCCGGTGACGGTATTCCAGCCATCGACCACGATGGACTGGCGCCGCACGCCGAGGGTCAGCAGCACGCGGTCGTCGAGAAAGCCCAGGGTATCGGCCACCGCCGTACTTTTTATCTGGTTCTTGCCGACGATCCGCGGGTCGTGGATATCGCTGCCGAACGAGGTGGCGACCGGCCGCGGGCGCGGGACCACATCGTAGAGATTGTTGAAGTAGCGCGCGCTGGTGGCGATGGTTTCGTAGGCCGAGCGCTGTTCGCCCCACATGCCGGCCAGTCCGAAGTTCAGTTGATGGCTGACCGGTCCTGTCTGCAGATGGCCGTTGAGCCCGGCCATCAGGCTCTTGTTTTCCTCGTCGTGGGGCGAATAGAGCATGCCGCCGCGACCGTTGCCGGCCAGGTCGGTCAGGGTCAGCGAAGAGTACACGCCGTTTTCCCGGGTGTACTTGGCGCCTCCGGCGACGTAGCCGGTCCAGTTGTCGCTGAAGTCATACTCGGCGCGGGCCATGCCGAAGGTGTCCTCCAGTTGCGAGTAGCTCCAGTCCTGGGCGTAGTTGTCCCTGGCCGAGGGGGCATGGGGCACCTTGCTCAGGCCGGCGCCGAGGTAGACCACCGGCCGGCCCTGGTTGATCACCTGCTTCTGGTAACCGAAGTCCGCCGACAACCGCAGGCGCTCGCCGCGATAATCCAGGCCGAGGGTGGCGAGGGTCGAACGCTGGTCTTCGTCGTCGATACCGGTATCGCCTTCGCGTTGCAGCAGGTTGACCCGTGCGCCGAAGCGATTGTCCTCGCCGAAACGCTGGCCCAGGTCGATATGCCCACCGGTACGGCCGGAGCCGCCGGCATCGAGGGTCACGCTGCGGGTCGGAGTGTCCTCGGCGCGCTTGGGCTGCAGGTTGACGCCGCCGCCGATCCCACTGCCGCTGGGGGTGACGCCGTTGACAAAGGCGTTCGGGCCCTTGAACAGCTCGACCCGCTCCAGGGCCTCGGTGGCGATGATCTGCCGCGGCAGCACGCCATACAAACCGTTATAGGAAATATCGTCGCCGTTCAGCGGCAGACCGCGAATCATGAACACCTGGGAGAAGTTGCCGAACCCTGCGGACTGGCGCACCGAGGCGTCGTTGAGCAGCACATCGCCGACGGTCTGGGCCTGCTGATCGCGGATGGTTTGGGCGGTAAAACTGGTGACGCTGAACGGCACATCCTTGACCGACTGGGTGCCGAGCATACCCAGGCGGGCGCTGCGGGCCACCTGGCCGCCGGCGTAGACCTCGGCATCCTGGGCGGACTGACCGTTGATGTTGGTCGCACCCAGCTCCAGGGCGCCGTTGGCCTCGACGTGGGGCGCGAGGGTGTAGCCGCTGCCGCCGCTGCTGACCAGGTCGAAGCCGCTGCCCTGCAGCAGTTGCTGGAAACCTTGCTGGACGCTGTAGTTGCCGTCGAGACCGGGGCTCTGGCGGTTGCCGAGCAACGCCGGGTCGAAGGACAGGGGCACGCCGGCGGCAACGGCGAACTGCGCCAGCACCTGATGCAGCGGGCCGGCACCGATGGTGTAGCGGTGCGGGGTGTTTTCGGCGGCGACTTCGGCGGCGCTGGCAGGCGGCAGCGTCACGCCGAGGCTCAGGCCGACGGCCAGGGTCAGGGACTTGAGTGGCAGGCGGGGAGTGAGGGGGGAGGAAGGCCTGGAAGTCATCGAACAATCCTGTCGGACGCGTGGAAACGCAAGGGGTTATCCACACACCGGACGAGAGCGGAAAAGGTATCAGCTAATAGCAATTATTTTTTGAGGCCCTCTACCACGATAGTTCCAGCTGTTGCGTTTTCCAGATAGACCGGCAATGCACCAATGCCCCGATGAACACAGACTTGTGATTGTTGCGATCCTTCGTGGCTGAGCTCGTCACCCAAGGTGATTGAGATGCTATGCACGATTCTTATCATCAAGGCTGCCTTTCATATTCCAGCGTAACGGTGCGGCAAACAGCATGAGCGTCATCCAGATGAAAGTAGCCGGCCCCGCCAGCATGTAGACCAGGCTGGCGACCAGCCCCGAAGCGGCATCACCGATAACGGCTGTAAAGTAGTACAGCGAGAAGTTCTTGCCGACTTCATGATCTTTTGACAGACACTGGATATTGGTGACGATGGCAATATCGACAAAGGCGCCAACGAACCCGACAAAGAACAGAATCAGCAGAAATAACCAGCTATTGAATTCGAGCGCCACGGCGGCCGTGGCGAAGAGTGCGCCATACACGACCCAGTAGCGCAGCACCAGGCGTGCGGTGGTGTGTTTGTTGAACCAGGTGTAGAGCACTCCGCCCAGCACCGTGCCCGCGGCCAACAGGGAGAACACATAGCCAACCGCTGCTTCGGAAGCGAAGTGTTCAAGTACCGAGGCTGGAAGAATGAAGCGGATCACCGAAGTCGCGAATAAGGCACAAAGTGTTGTACAGCAGATCACTGCGAACAGTGGCGCGTTATCGATCCTGAGTTTGCCCACGCACCGGGCCGCATCACGTATCAGGATCAGGCCATCAAAAGCGACTTTTGGGCTTCTCTTTCCGGGTTCCAGCAGGGTGATGCTGACGGCGGACAACAAAAGACTGAAGCCGAAGAACAGAAATGTCGTATTACTGGACAGCAGCAGGGCCAGTATCGAGAAAACCAGAGGGCCGAGAATCGAGGAAATATCCTCGATTACTTGCACGCCGCTGTTGACTGAGGAAAGCTGATCCTTCTCGACGATATCAGGAAAGTAGGCACGGAACGTCGGCACATACAAGCAATCTAGCGCGGTCATCAGCATCGCCAATCCGATGACTGCACCTAGTGTCGGGGTGGACAGGGTAAACAAGGCAAAGAAGGCCAGCGCCAGAAGACTTTTCGCCAACTCCACTCTCACCAGAGTGTGCTTTTTCTCGCAGTTATCCGCCAGCCAGCCTCCGATGGGGGAGCATACTACGCTCGGTAAATAGCGGAAGAAATAAACCACACCGATAAACAACAGATCCGCCTCGGCCATCGAGACGACGGCAACAGCGAAGGCCGTCTCGAATGCGAACTCGCCGCACTTGGAGAAAAAATAGCCCACTGAGAGCGTGCGCGTACCTCGATTCAGGCTCAACGCTCGCATGTCGATTGCTCTTTCTTAACTCGCTGCATAGATCAACGCATTACCACCTGCAGACGCCCTTGGTGGTTACGTCAGTGATGTCGGTTTTGAAAAGTTTGATTGCAGATTTCATGAGTTTTCTCTCTTTGTTGTTGTGCGTTGGGTTGTGGCCCTGATCTACTTAGGGTTAGTGAAAGTTAGGTGTGCTTTGTGTATAAAACAAACTGGAGTTTGTAAGTTTGTTTTTCTGTTTTTGTGGGAGAGCTTGGGTGTGGCTGATTTTTTGTGGTTTATGATTTGTTTTTTATGAGGCGGGTGCGCTGTTTGATTAGGGCTTGATCTTAATTTTTTTGTTTTATAAAGGTTAATGTAAGAGTTTTCTTTTGTTGTTGAGTTACATTTCTTTTTGTTTGTGTGATTTTTCTTGGGTTTTTAATAGGCTCTATCTGGAAAAGCTGACTGTGCATTGTCTTTGCCCAGGGGGCAGGTTTTGAAAAAGACATCTTCAAATCAGCGGGGGCCGCAAAGAACTCCTGAAGCTCACACCCGGCTCTCGACCGACACCCAGTACCGGGTCAACCGGCTGACCTTCAGCGGCAACGTGTTCTGCAACAGTTGCAGGCTCGAGTCGGTGTCCTTCAGGGAGAACGCCCCCGACACCCGCATCTCGGCGACATCCGCCTGATAACGCAAAACCCCCGGGCGATAACGCCCCAGTTCATCCAGCACCTGCGCCAGGCGCAGGTTGCGCGCCAGCAACATGCCGCGATCCCAGGTCAGGCTCGTCGTATCGAAGCTCTCCGGCGGCTCGACCCGACTATGGCGCATGCCCGCGCGTTGCCCGACCTGCAGTGTCGAACCCGGTCCGCCAGCCTGGGCCTTGAGTTCCACGGCGCCTTCGAGCACCGCGACTTCGCTGCGATGGCCATCGATCCGCACATTGAAGCGAGTCCCCAAAGCCCGCGCGGTGCCTTGCGGCGTCTCGACGATAAATGGCCGGTAAGCCGGGGCGGGGTCCCTGGCGGTGCTGATCAGGATCTCGCCGGTCAGCAGGATCAGCCGGCGCTCATGGCCGCTGAAGGCGATATCCAGCGAACTGTCGGTGTTGAGCACGACCTGGGTGCCGTCTGTCAGCGTCAGGGTTTTCTGCTCGCCGACGGCGGTGCGCTGGTCGGCGCTCCATTGTTCCCACGAGGCATGCTGCCAGGCCACGCCGATTGGCCCGGCCAGGAGCAACAGGCCAAGACGGGTGAGTGCCTGGCGCCGGCCCAGGCCGTGCTGGCGCTCGGCCTGCTTGAGGGTCTGCAGGGCGATCCCCGCCGGTACGCTGCGGAAGTCGCCGAGGATCGCCTGCGCCCGTTGCCAGGCCTGGGCGTGTTCGGCGCTGCGCTGGCGCCACTGCTCGATGGCCTGGCGATCCGCCGCGGTGGCGGTGCCGGAATGCAATTGCACCAGCCAGTCGGCGGCTTCGCCGAGGATATGCGGGTTGATGGCCTGTGTGGACATCAGGCGGCGCTCAGGCAGGCGATAAACGCCTCGCGCATGTAGCGCTTGACGCTGACCAGCGAGACCCCGAGGCGCTCGGCGATCTGGGCATAGGTCAGTCCCTCGATCTGCGACAGCAGGAACGCCTCGCGGGTCTTGCGCGGCATCTCTCGCAGCAGTGCCTCGATGCGCCACAGGGTTTCAAGGATCAGCAGGCGGGTTTCCGGCGACGGTACTTCCTGCGGCGGCAGATGGGCGATGGTGTCCAGATAGGCCCGCTCGACGTCCTGGCGACGCCAGCGGTCGATCAGCAGGCCCTTGGCGATATGCGTCAGCAGCGCCCGTGGCTCGCTGCCCAGGGACCGCGCGGCGGGGCGGGTCAACAGACGCAGGAAAGTATCGTGGGCCAGGTCCGCGGCATCGAAGGAGTTGCCCAGCTTGCGGTTGAGCCAGCCCTGCAACCAGCCATGATGCTCGCTGTAGAGCGTATGAATATAGGGGTGATGGGCTGACGACATGGGACCGACTGCTCGCTACGCGGCATCCTGCCTGAATGTAATTAAGAATTGATCGCATTCTAGCGGTGCGCATCGCGAGCTGGCAATTGTCCCGTGGTACCGGTGATCGGGGGGAAAGGTTTCTCGAGGAGGGACTCGTGCCTTGAGTGGTGAGCGGGGCTACCCTATATTGATCGCCTTTGGCCGCGATTTCAGCTCAAGGAATAGTCATGACGGGTAAGCGCGATATCGATAGTGAACGATTCGGAAATAAACAACCGAATGCAGAAGGTATACGCCTTTACGAGTTCAAGATCGATAATTTCAAGTCGTTGGTAGGATTTGAAATGCAGCTAGCGAATTTTACTTGTTTGATCGGTCTGAACGGCGCCGGAAAATCAACTATCTTGCAGGCGTTGGATTTTCTATCCCAACAAATCAAAGGTGATTTTTCAGGGTGGTTGAAGAAGCGTGAATGGAAACCGATCGATCTTAAGTCGAAGCTAAGCAAGAACAGTAATATAAAGTTTGAAGCTGTTTTCGAAATAGACGGGCAGCGAGCGTTATGGACAGGAAGTTTTAATCGGACCTTTTTGCGCTGCACCGAAGAATGTTGGACAGTCGGTGATACTGTTATTCTGGTCGATGATGGTCGCTTGAGCTCTCATGAGAAAAGGGACGGAATATCGAATGGTATTAGCGCCACGATAAATTTCGAATATCAGGGTTCGGTGCTTTCGGCCTTGAAAGAGTCTAGCTTGCCAGCGGTGATTCTGAAACTGAAGAAGTTCGTTTCAAGCATTACCTCTCTGGATGCTCTGTCTCCCCAATATTTGCGAAAACAAGCACGCGGTAGTGATGGTGATCTGGGTTTTGCCGGCGAGAAACTTTCCGCCTTTGTGCATCAGTTGACGGCGAGCCAATTGGATAGCTTGTTTTTTATGTTGAAGAAAAACTATCCGGCACTTCAGTCTATCGAACTAAAATCTCTAAATTCTGGTTGGAAATCATTGGGTATACAGGAGTCGTATAGTACGGGGGCATTCAGTACTCAAGCGAGGCATATGAATGACGGTATGCTCCGGCTGATGGCAATCCTGGCGGAAACCTTGTCCAGTCACGGGTTCATGCTTTTTGATGAAGTGGAAAACGGTATCAATCCGGAGCTGATCGAGTTTTTGTTGGACTATTTGGTCAGTATTGATCGCCAGATCATGGTCACGACCCACAGTCCGATGATTCTCAACTACCTGGAAGATGCTGTCGCGCGCGAGGGGGTTCAACTTATCTACAAGACCAATGATGGAAAAACACGAACGATTCCGTTCTTTTCCATTCCCTCCATTGCGGAAAAACTTACCGTCATGGGGCCGGGAGAGGTATTTGTCGACACAGACCTTGTACGCCTTCCTCAGGAAATCGGCCGCTTGAGCGCGAGGTGACATGGATGTTGCTTCTGGTTAGCGGAGAGGGGCCATCCGATATCGGTCATCTATCCTATGGTGAGGAAGGGGTTGAGTTTTCCCCCGGCCCAATATGCTGGATTCTGGATTTGCTGATAGAGAGTCTGATCAACTATTCATTGATCGACTACCAGTTTGTGCAATTCGTTCATAAGACCAAACTATTGACGGTGGAACCGAAGCACCATGGACGTCAGTTCTGTGCACCTGGAAAGCGTAAACCCAGGGAGACGGGCTATTACTATGAAAACGCCCGGCGCCTTGCACTCATGGCAATGACAGTGGCCCGAGAGACGAACGATGTGGTGGTGCCTGTATTGTTTCGAGATGCTGACGGCACACAGTCTTCTGGTCGTGGGGAGTGGATGGCCAAGTGGCAATCCATGATCGCCGGTTTTGAAGCAGGTGGTTCCTTGCAGGGGGTTCCCATGCTGCCAAAGCCCAAGTCCGAGGCATGGTTGCTTTGCGCGTTTCGGGAGCCGATCTATCAACATTGCGCAGCGCTTGAGCAGGCATCGGGTAATGATGATTCGCCAGATTCGCTCAAGGGGCAGCTTGAGCGCGTGCGTAACGGCTTGTCGACCGCGACTGACATCAGCGATGCGATACGTGCTGGAGAAGTGGATCCCCATCGTATCGATATGCATAGCTTCAATGCATTCAAGGCACGTCTGATCGAGGTCATGCAGCAGATCATGGCACCTGATCTCGTCGAGCCAGCGCGCGTCTAGCTGTTTTCAGCCCTCAGGATGCAGTTGGCGAAGCACCTCGCGCACCCGGTCCAGCGACGGCTGGATATCCAGGGTTTCGATGGAGCCGTAGCCCATCAGCAGGCCCGTGCGTGGGGTGGCGGTGTGGTAGAAGGGCGCCAGCGGGTACAGGCCGACCTCGACCTTTTTCGCCAGGTCGATCAGCAGCGGGATATTCAGTTCGCCCTTGTCGAGGATCGCCAGGTGGAAGCCGGCGGTGGAATGGATGCGCTGGAACCAGGGCGACAGGTCGCCGTCCAACCGTTCGATGAGATGTTCGCGGCGGCTGGCGTAGGCCTGGTGGCAGCGGCGGATATGCTTGAGCAGGTAGCCGTCGACCATGAACTTGGCCAGGGCCCACTGGGTCAGGGTCGCGGTGTGCCAGTCGGTCAACTGCTTGGCCGAGATCAGCGCCTTGAGCAGGCCGGGCGGGGCCACCAGGTAGCCCAGGCGCAGCTCCGGCAGCAGGGTCTTGGAGAAGGTCCCGACATAGGCCACCAGGCCATGCTGGTCGAGGCTCTGCAGGCAGTCGGTGGGCCGTCCTTCGTAGCGGAATTCGCAGTCGTAGTCGTCCTCGATGATGATCGCTCCCAGCTCCCGTGCGCGCTCCAGCAAGGCCAGGCGGCGTTCCAGGCTCATGGGCATGCCGAGGGGGAACTGGTGCGCCGGGGTCACGTAGATCAGCCGCGTGCCCTCGGGAATCAGCTCGACCCGGATGCCCTGGTCATCCACCGGGATGCCGACCACCCTGGCGCCCTGGGCGGCGAACAGCAGCCGCGCCGGCGGATAGCCGGGGTCCTCGACGGCGACGGTGCAGCCGGGCTCGACCAGCACCCGGGCCACCAGGTCGAGGGCCTGCTGGGCGCCGTTGGTCACCAGCAGGTCATCGCTGTTGCAGCGCACGCCACGGGAAAACCCGATATGCCGGGCAATCGCCTCGCGCAGCATCGGGATGCCTTCCGGCTGGCTGTACAGGCCGCGCACCTGGGCGGTCTGGCGCAGGGCGAACAGCACGCTGCGGCGCCATTCGTCATGGGGAAACTGGTTCTTGCTGGTGGCCCCGCCGAGGTAGTCGTAGCGTAGGGTACCGATGGGGTGATGCATCGGCATCGACGCCTCGCGCCATTGCTGGATCACCGCCGCGCCGGCCAGTTCCTCGCCCTGGGCCTTGGCGCGGGCCTGGGGGATATGCGAGTTGACGAATGTCCCGGCACCGACCCGGCCGACCAGCAGGTTGTCATAGGTCAACTGGGCATAGGCATCGGCCACGGTCTTGCGCGAAACCCCCAGTTGTTCGGCGAGCAGGCGGGTGGGTGGCAACTGCGTGCCGGCGACCAACTGGCCCTGGGTGATGGCCGTGCGCAGTTGTTCGGTGATCTGCCTGGCCAGGTCGCGACGACCCTCGAGGTTGATATGCAATTCCATGGGAAGGCTCGTTGAGAGGAGAAAAGCCGTGCGCGGTGGGGCGCAGTTTAGCCTGCCGTGGCCGGGCTGGCATCCGCTGTCCGGGCCCGGACGATTGGCTTCCCGATCTTTGCCGGAATTGGCTATTTGGCCTGGCGTCCGGTGGGCTTAACGTAGCGTCATCCCCAACGTTATCAGGAGCGACACCATGCAACCTCGTATCGATTTCTACACCGCTTCCCCGGATGCCATGAAAGCCATGCTGGCCCTGGAAAACGCGGTCAACAAGCTGCCGCTGGAAAAGTCCCTGCTGGAACTGGTGAAGATGCGCACCTCGCAGATCAACGGCTGTGCCTTCTGTCTCGACATGCACAGCGCCGACGCCCGCAAGGCCGGGGAAACCGAACGGCGCCTGTACACGCTCTCGGCCTGGCGCGAAACGCCGTTCTTCAGCGCTCGCGAACGCGCGGCGATGGCCTGGACCGAAGCCCTGACCCGGATCTCCGAGACTCACGCTTCGGACGAAGACTATGCGCTGCTCAGTGCCGAGTTCAGCCCGACGGAAATGGTCGACCTGACCCTGGCCATCAACACCATCAACAGCTGGAATCGCCTGGCCATCGGTTTCCGCAAGATGCCGGTGGAGTGATCGCGGTCACGTCTGGCTGAGCGCCTGTTTTTCCGCGCCACTGAGGCTGTTCCCGGCGGACGCGGGCTTTTACAGTGTGGAACTGTGAGCCAGCATCCTGGGGAGCGAGAGCGGATGTACAGCCTGTTGCAGCCACCGGCGTTGCCGGAAGCCTTTCACACGCGGATCTACGCCGGGGAGATCTTTGCCCTGGCGTTGCCGGCCATGCAGGAACTGGTCGACGTAGCCCGCGGGTTGCTGGAAGAAACCCTGTATCCCCATGACCCGACGCTTGTTCACCGGCATCTGGACCATGCACGGCAGGCGGAATGTTTTACTCGCCTGCAGGCGCAGTTCCATCAGCATGATGGCGTACGGCGCTGCTGGCGGCAGGTGCTCGACAGTCTCGGGCTGGCGGCTTCCGGGATTACCTGTGACCGCCTGCACCTGCGCTTCCAGCCACCGTCCGAGCCCGGTCGAACGGCCCCCGGGACCGCGCGACGGCGACCATTGCCTTTCACCGCGATACCTGGGGCTCGAACCTCTACGCCCAGACCAACTGGTGGGCCCCGATCTATCCCATCAGCGCCGGGCGTACCTTCGCGATCTATCCGCAGCTCTGGCAGCGGACGCTGGCCAACAGCAGCGCCGACTTCGATCTGCAGCAGGTTCTCCAACGCTCACACCGTGACGGGCGCAATACGGTGGATGCCGATCAGGCCATCGCGCACCTGCTGGAGTCCATCGAAGGCGAAATTGCCATACCGGTGGTGATCGACCCCGGCACACTGCTGGCATTCTCCGGGGCTCATGCCCATGCCGGAGTGCCCAACCACACGGGGTTGACGCGGATCTCCTTCGAAACCCGCACGCTGTGGATCGACGATGTCCTCGCCGGTCGCGGTGCGCCGAATGTCGATGGTCGGGCACCCTGGCAGTCGCCGGGTTTTTTCCGCCGACTCAGCGACGGCCGGCGCCTGCATGAACTGCTCGGCTGCGCCTATCTGGAGCCCTATCGAGCCGCTGCTCCGGGCTTATGACAGGCCAATGGCACCGGCGGCGAGCATCAGGGCCGCGAGTACCCCGACCAGCGCAAACAGCTGCTGCAGCCTCGGGCCGGCGAGTCGTCCGGCGACCTGGCGACCGAGCACCAGCCCCAGTACCGCACCGGCGGCGAACGGCGCACCGATCGACCAGTGCATCACTCCGGACAGCGTCGCCGTGACCACGCTGCCGACGGACACCAGGGCAATCACCGCCAGGGACGTGGCGACGATGCTTTTGCTGTCCAGGTTGGTATAGCGGGTCAGGGCGGGGATGATCACGAAGCCGCCGCCGACCCCGAGCAGTCCCGACAACAACCCCGACAGCATGCCGGTCACGGTCAGCGCCCGGGCACAGGGCAGGGTCCAGCGCAGCCGACCCTGCAACGGGTTGAGCACACAGGGCAGGAAATCGGCCCGTGGCGCCGGCTGGCCATGCAGCAACTCGTGGCGGGCCTTGTTGAAGATCCGTGCGCAGGCATAGACCATCACCACGGCAAAGCCCAGTGCCAGCGGTTCGTTGGGCAGCCGGTGGGCCAGCCACAAACCCAGCGGCGTGAGCAGGATGCCGATCCCGGCGATAAAACCGGCGGCCCGGTAGCGGACGATGCCCTGGCGCAGGCCGAGCAGGGCGCCGACCGCGGCCGCCAGGCCCACCGCCAGCAGGCCGATCGGTGCCGCCTGGACCATCGACAGGCCGAGACCGAACACCAGCAGCGGCACCGCCAGGATGCCGCCACCGGCTCCGGTCAGGGCGAGGATCGCGCCGATCAGCGTGCCGAGTCCGGCGCCCAGCAGCATATGTTCATTCATACCGGCTGCTTGTCCGCTTTCAGCGTCGGTCGGGCCAGCCATTCGTGGCCCTTGAGCATGCCGCGCCAGTACAGCGGCGGCAGCAGGCGTTCCTTCAGCCACCAGGCCAGGCGGGTCGGTTTGCGTCCGTCGAGCAGCCATGGGGCGAACGTCGGCGCCAGCTTGCCGCCGTAGGTGAATTCGGCCAGGACGATTTTCCCGCGCTCCACCGTCAACGGGCAGGAACCATAGCCGTCGTAGACCGCCTGGCGCGGCAGGCGTCCGAGGGCCACCAGCACATTGTTGGCCACCACCGGCGCCTGCTTGCGCGCGGCGGCGGCGGTCTTGGCGTTGCTGGTGTTGGTTACGTCGCCGAGGCCGTGGATATTGGCGAACTGGCGATGCTGCAAGGTGCCGGGATCGACATCGACCCAGCCGGCGGCATCGGCCAGCGGGCTGGCGCGAATGAAGTCCGGGGCGACCTGTGGCGGCACCACGTGCAGCATGTCGAAAGGCCGGACCAGGGTTTCGCGGCTGCCGTCGGCCAGGGTGCGGGCGAAGGTCGCCTGTTTCGCCGGACCGTCGACCGCTACGAGGCTATGGCCGAACTGCAGGTCCACCGCGTACTTGTTGATGTACTCCATCAGCGCCGGGACGTAGTCGGCGACACCGAACAGGACGGCGCCTGCGTTGAAGAAACGGGCCTGGATCTGCCCCAGGCGTCCGTTGCGCAGCCAGTGGTCGCAGGACAGGTACAGGGCTTTTTGCGGGGCACCGGCGCACTTGATCGGCATCGGCGGCTGACTGAACAGCGCCTGGCCGTGTTGCAGCTCCTGCACCAGTTTCCAGGTGTAGGGCGCCAGGTCGTAGCGGTAGTTGGAGGTCACGCCGTTGCGGCCCAGGGTCGCTTCCAGGCCGTCGATGGCGGCCCAGTCAAGTTTCAGGCCGGGGCAGACAATCAACTGCTGATAGCCGATGCGGCGCCGGTCGGCCAGCACCAGCGTATCGGACTGCGGTTCGAAGGTGCTGACCGCGGCCTTGATCCAGTGCACGCCCCTGGGGATCAGCGAGGCCAGCGGCCGGGCGGTGGATTCGGGGCTGAACACCCCGGCGCCGACCAGGGTCCAGCCGGGCTGGTAGTAATGGCTGTCGGCCGGGTCGATGATCGCGATATCCAGGCCGGGCGCGCGGGCCAGCAGGCTGGATGCGGCAGCGATGCCGGCGGCGCCGGCACCGACGATCACGACCTGGTGCCGGATCGGGGCTTGTTCGGGTGTCGAATTCATGGAGGCGGGTCCTGGTTCAGAGGGCATTGAGCGGGATCTTCAGGTAGCGCATGCCGTTTTCTTCCGGCTCGGGCAGGTGGCCGCTGCGCATGTTGACCTGCACCGAGGGCAGCATCAGCACCGGCATCTCGAGGGTGGCGTCACGGGCTTCGCGCATGCTGACGAAGGTGTCTTCATCGATGCCTTCGTGCACATGGATATTGCGTGCACGCTGTTCGGCGACGGTGGTCATGTACTGCAACTCGCGACCGCCCGGCAGGTAGTCGTGACACATGAACAGCCGGGTCTGCGGCGGCAACGCCAGCAGGCTGCGGATCGAGCGGTACAGGGTGCGCGCATCGGCGCCGGGGAAGTCGCAGCGGGCGGTGCCGTAGTCGGGCATGAACAGGGTGTCGCCGACAAAGGCCACGGTTTCGTCCTTGTCGCGGATCAGGTAGCTCATGCACGCCGGGGTATGACCCGGGGTGTGCAGGGCCAGGGCCTTGAGGTTGCCGATGGTGAATTCGCTGCTGTCGCCCAGCAGGACGTCGAACTGGCTGCCGTCGCGCTTGAAGTCAGTGCCTTCGTTGAACAGTTCGCCAAACACCTGCTGGACCAGGGTGATGCGGCTGCCGATCGCCACCTTGGCGCCCAGCTGTTCCTTGAGGTAGGCGGCTGCCGACAAGTGATCGGCATGTACATGGGTTTCCAGGATCCATTCGACCCGGGCATCCAGTTCGCGAATCCGCGCGATCATCCGGTCCGCCGACTCCGTGCGGGTGCGCCCGGACTTGGGGTCGTAGTCGAGCACGCTGTCGATCAGCGCGCAGTGGCGGGTCTCGCGGTCCATCACCAGGTAACTGATGGTCCAGGTATTGGGATCGAAAAAGGCTTCTACGGTGAGCTTGTCGCCGATGATCATTGCGTACTCCAGGCAAAGAGGGGGCCCACCTGTCCAGCCGGGTGCCTTCCCTTGTCTGTCAGTGAGTTCAATAAGCATGCCAAGCACGGGTTGCGATTTTTTTACCTGTTCATTGACTTTTGTCAGCGCAATTGCCGAAGTTATCTGGGTGAGATAAATAATTGGCAGAAAATGGCAGTCATTGTGGCAGTCAATGGCAGAGGATGGCAGAAGCGCTCCGGCTGTATTAAGCTCCGGCCTTCGCCCGGGAGTCGCCATGAACATCCTTGCCACCGATCTTTCCCACCCGGACATGCAGGCACTGGTGTCCTACCTCGAACACGATGTGCAGCCGACCATCGTCCTCGACACCGAGTACAACATTGTCGCGGCCAACACCGCCTACCAGCGCCAGTTCGGCGTGCAGGGGCGGCCTCATGTCGGCGCCAAGTGTTATCGGGTGTCCCATCAGTTCGCGGTGCCCTGTGACCAGGCCGGCGAACACTGCCCGATGCGTAAGGCCTTTGATACGCGCCTGCCGGAACGGGTGCTGCATATCCATCACACGCCACGCGGGCCGGAGCATGTCGATGTGGAGTTGCGCCCGCTGCTGGACCGCCAGGGCGAGGTGGTCGGTTATGTCGAGCGCCTGAACAGTGTCGCGGTGGCCTCGGCGCAGCCCCAGCACCAGGGGCTGGTGGGGCGTTCGGTGGCGTTCAAGGAAGCCTTGACCGCACTGCAGCGGGCCGCGCCGTCGCCGATCCCGGTATTGCTCCAGGGCGAATCGGGCACCGGCAAGGAGCTTTTCGCCAGGGCCCTGCATGAAGGCAGCCCGCGGGCCGGCGGGCCATTGGTGGTGGTCGACTGCACCGGGCTGACCGAGACGCTGTTGGAGAGCGAACTGTTCGGCTACGAGAAGGGCGCCTTTACCGGTGCCTTGCAGCGCAAGATCGGCCTTGCCGAGGCGGCCCATGGCGGCACGCTGTTCCTCGACGAGATCGGCGAAGTGCCGCTGGCGATGCAGGTCAAGCTGCTGCGCCTGATCGAGTCCGGCAGCTTCCGTCCGGTGGGCAGCCTGCGCACCGTGCATTCGGACTTCCGCCTGGTCTGCGCGACCCACAAGCCGCTCAAGGACATGGTCGCGGCGGGCAGTTTCCGCCAGGACCTCTTCTACCGCATCAGCGCCTTCCCGATCCGCCTGCCGGCATTGCGCGAGCGTGGCGACGACCTGCCGCTGCTGATCGACAGCCTGTTGCAGCGCCTGGCACCGGGCGCCGTGCCACGCGTTGATTCGCAGGCGCTGCGGGCGCTGACGTTATACGCCTGGCCGGGCAATATCCGTGAGCTGCGCAATGTGCTGGAGCGGGCGCGGCTGTTTACCGACGATGGGGTGATTCGCGTGCAGGACCTGCCGGCGGAATTGCGTGGCGATATTCCTGCCGCCGCACCTTTGCGTCGTCGAGGGCGTCATGATCTGGAGCAGTTGGCCCATGCGCTGGCGGTGTTCGAGGGGTCGCGCAGTGAGCTGGCCAAGGAGCTGGGGATGAGCGAGCGGACCTTGTATCGGCGCTTGCGGGGATTGGGAGTGGCGCCCTGACGTTGCTGTTCTGAGCACCGACCATTGTCTCGGTGGTCGGGCAAGAATGTTGGACACAGAGTGTTTCGGCTTTTTTCCGCAATGGTAGTATCTGTCGGGTTTTCCTCATCAGGGGAGGTTAATTTTTTGTGGGGCGTTGATGGATATTCAGAAGTTGCACAAGGATGTTCGCACTCATCGGAGTTTGTTTGTTCGTGTTCCGCTGGGGCGGATGTTGAAGGTCCGGCAGTATCTTGTAACTCTCATCTATCTTTTTGCCATCTTGGCCGCAATGTTGTACATGGTATTTTCAGGGCGAGTGATGGAGTTTTCCGCGTTCTCTTGGCCAATGCTTTACTGCGTTATTGTTTTGCTGATTGCCATGATGCAGTGTGTCGATGTTATGACTCAGGTTCGCGCAGACGAGATTGAGCGAAGAACAGGCATTCAATTGCCACAAAACTGCTCGGTCGCTATTGGCATACAGCTTCAGGAACAGGCCTGGTTTTGCCAGCTCTATGGTGGTCCCAACCAGGACTTATCGAGAAAGGCACTTGAGCTGGAAACGCAGTGGCGTAATTGGCAGCGCATCGACTCGAAAGCCGCGCCCGATCAGATGCGTGACTTCAAGGCATTCTACTGGGACTTTCCCGAGCCTGGACGCTTCATGACGCTGCTGGTGGGCTTTTTCGCAATCGTCGCGACACTGGTCATTACGTTGGGTGCCAGTCAGGATGCCTATTTCGAACTGTGGAATTCATGGCAAGGCTATCTGAAGCTCTGGGGGACCCTGGCTATCGTAATAGCCTATTCCGCCGTTCCACTGCTGGCAGTAAAAATGATGTTCAAGGAAATGCTGCTTGCCTTGCTTGATTTCTTTGGTTCGCCAGGGACTACGGAGCGGATGTTCTACCGGTACATTCGCCAAATGCTCTGGGGTGCAGGTGTAGTTCCCGGTTATCCGGAAAAAGATAAAAATTTCCTGGGCTGGATTGATAAGGCTCTGGCTTTCTTTTCTCTGCCGCTGCTCGAAATACTCAAGGTGGTTGGTTTTTGCATTTGTGGGTGTGCTTTCTTCACGGCTGTAGTTCTCTGGTGGGTGTGTGTGTCCATGGCCGGAATCGTCAGGTGGTGTGTTTGGGAACTCCCATTCTTCGTTAATTTTATCTGGGGTTTCCTTGTGCTATGGGCAACGACTTAAGGGAAGGAGTCTCCGGTCAGTGAACGGACTCGTTGTCATCACCACCTATTTCAACCCCTGCGGCTATAGCAGCCGCCGGCACAACTACGACCTGTTTATCGCCGGCATGCGCCGGGCCGGGGTGACCTGCATCACCGTCGAATGCGCGTTCGGCGAGGAACCCTTCGAGTTGCCCGCGAGCCTGGACGTGATCCAGGTCCGCGCGCGCACGCTGCTCTGGCAGAAGGAGCGCCTGCTCAACCTGGCCGCCTCCTGGCTGCCGGGAAATTGTCGTTATGTCGCCTGGCTCGACTGCGACATCCTCTTCGACAACCGTTCCTGGGTCGGCGACCTGGTCCGTGTGCTGCGTGAGTACCCGGTGGCGCAGGTCTTCGAAAGCTGCCTGCGCCTGGAACACGGCAACGTCGGGGGGGCCGTGGCCGACGTCGCGCATTCCTTTGCCGCGGTGATGCGGCGCCAGCCCGACAGCCTCGATGCCGGCCGCTACGACCTGCATGGCCACACCGGCTACGGCTGGGCGATGCGCCGCGAGATCTTCGACGAAGTGGGGCTCTACGAGTGCGCCGTCTCCGGCAGCGCCGACCACTTCATGGCCCATGCGATCTTCGGCGACTACAACTTCTGCATTCGCAATGCCCTCAAGCACGACCCCCGGCAGATCGACCACCTCAAGGCCTGGGGTCGGCGCTTCCACCAACGGGTGCAGGGTCGCCTCGGCGTAGTGCCGGGACGCATTCGCCACCTGTGGCATGGCGACGCCGTGAACCGCCGCTACTTCCTGCGCATGCACGACATCACCGACCTTGGCTTCGACCCCTGGACCGACCTGCAGATCGTCCCCGGCGCGCCGCTGGAGTGGGCCGCAGGGATGGATAAGCCGGGACTGCGCCAGTACTTCGCCAATTACTTTGCCAGCCGCCAAGAAGACGGCCTCCAGGCGATCGAGGAGAATCCTGCATGAACGATTTGCGCGACCCGGACCTGGACGACGCCATCGCCGAGCTGGGCAATGTGCTCGAAACCCTTGAACAGCGCGCCGAGGCCAGCGAACGCGCCCTTGGCAAACTGGCGCGCCAGCGCAAGGCCTACCTGAGCCAGGTGACCTACGACCTGCTGCCCAAGCTGTCTTCGGTGGTCCTGGCCAGGCTGCGCGAGCAGGTGCCGGGCTTCGTCACGCTACAGGTGCAGGAAAGCTTCGACACCCAACGCAAATTTCTCGGCCTGTTTGCCAGCAAGGACTACGCCCATACCCTGGCGTTATTGCAGACCCGGTTGGCCAGCCATCTCGATCAACTCCAGCCTGCCGGCCTGCGCGAGCGTAATGACGAGATCGCCCAGGTGTCGGCGCAGCGCGAAGGGCTGCAGTTCCAGCGCCAGGCGACCGGCGAACTGCTGGCATTGCTGCAACAGGCGCGACAGCAGGGCACGCCGTTGCCGCCGCAGGTGCAGGAACAGGTCCGGCACCTGGCGACCCTGGCCCGGGCGGCGCGCAGGAACGATGACCGGACGGATTTCATGGATCGGGATTATCGTGATTACAGCTCCCGCCACGCCAACGACCCGAGTCGTACGACGGTGGACGAGCGGGGGCCGGAGCAGCGCGATAATCCGCTGGACCTGCTGATCTACTGGGCAACGGATATGTCCACGAGCTTGCGCACGCTGGTGATCGATACGGTCGAAGAGGCAAGGCGGGAGGTTGATGAGGTGCGGCGGGAGTTCAGTAGCGAACCGAACGAATCGAGAGCGGCAACGGAATCAGGGGCTGCTGGCTCGTCGCAGTCGTCTTCGGCGGCGGATTCGTTGGTGCCCGCCGCTGTGGCGGTGGGAGTGACGGCTGCGGCGGTGACGGGGGCGGTGATTGCGACGGATGATAGTTTGGGGTTGTTTTCGTGAGAGGTGTAGTGGTCAGAAACCAGACCCTCACACCGTACTGAATCATTTCCGCGTCGAGTCCCTGGCGAATCTGGCGGGCGACCGTGACTTCTTCTCGAGTGGGGTGGTGTCGGGTCGATCCGCGTCCACGGGGCTCGCCGGCCAGGGTGAGTCCCTCCAGTGGATTTATTCGTTCTCTTGTCCCTGATGTACGACCGGAACACTACGTGGATAACTGGGCTTCCCGGTAGCAGGTGGTTGTTTTCAAATATTGCAACACTTATTCCGGGGCGAGTTGTTGTTTCAAGATTTAACTCTGGAGTAGATTGAATTTCTAAAGGAATAGTATGGTGATGCCAATGAGGCAAAATGCTGATTTCATGACGTGGTGGTTCGACGTCAATTCGCGCTTCGCCAATTGTAGTCGGCCGGAGGAGTTGTTTCGCCAGATTGAACATGAAGTTCATCTCATGGGTTTTGATTGTTTTGCCTATGGTTATCGTCGCCCGGTGCCCTTCAACCAGGCCGAAACGCTTATCGTGGGCACCTATCCCGGGGAATGGCTCGAGCGCTACAACGATAAGGGCTACGGGGCCATTGACCTCTCGGTAATCAAGGCGCGTAGTCAGGGGCTTGTGATCTGGGAAGAGCATAGCGAATTGCTGGGCTCTGAACTGTTCCGTGAGGCGCGCGAGTGGAATCTGAACATTGGCGCCACCTTTGTGGCCCGGGGGAGGGACCAGACGCTGCACATGCTGGGGATCTCCAGGGCTGAAGACTCTGTTGGCGCTGATGAAGCCCTGCTGCTCAAGCTCAAGTTGAGGTGCATCACGGAGCTGCTTGAGGACAATCTGTCCTGTCCTGACAATCTTGTTCAGGCAGAGGTGTTATTGAGCGGGCGCGAGGTCGAAATCCTGCGTTGGATTGCCGATGGCAAATGCTCCAGGAGTATTTCTGAAATATTGAGTCTTTCAGAACATACCATAAATTATCATGTAAAGAGCATTCAGCGAAAGTTTGGCTCCAGTAACAGGGTGTTGACGGCGACATATGCGGCGGCGCTTGGTGTTATTTGATCTTGCGGATTTCGTATTTTTCTTCTACCTGGATTTCCGTTCTCCGAGTTGTCGGCATGACTGATGGCGGTGTGCCGCTTTTTTTGGGTCGCCTGACCTGAACGACTCTTCGTTCATGTGTGGCGGACTCACCCAATGCTTTTCCTTCTGACTAGTACGTCTTCTCCTGCTTTTTGCACAGGACAAAAGTGTTTCATATTTTTTCGTGATATGTCTGACTACTAATTTTGGTAGTTGCGGTCTTCAGGCTTTATCCATAGTGTTTAAATAATTACAGGAAGTTCTGCCTGATCTGCAAAGGAGGTGCTGTCCGATGTACAGGTTTGTGTGCAGGCGTTTTGCCGATATGGATAAGGATGCACTTGAAAAGTTGGGCCGATTTCGTCATGAGGTGTTCATCGGAAAATTGCGCTGGGACGTTGTTAGCTTGCATCCGAGGCCAGGCATAGAAATTGATCAGTTTGATACGGATGGAACAATTTTCATCACTGCCCTGGATAATAAAGGGCAAGTGGTTGGTTGTACTCGCCTGTTGCCGACAACTCAGCCTTATCTGCTTGGCGAGGTTTTTCCCCGACTCTGTGACAAGCCCGTTCCCCGTGATGCGAAAATCTGGGAATTGTCGCGCTATGCAGCTATTCCCGAGGTCTCGGGGACGCTCGGCATCAGCCTGTTCAAGGTCTCCATGCAGTTCGCCCACATGCAGGGCGTTCGTGACGTGGTGGCTGTGACCACGCAATCGCTGGAGCGTTACTTTCTGCGTCATGGTGTAGAGCTACGCAGACTGGGTGGATCCTTGAGCAGGGGCAAGGACAAGCTGGTTGCATTGTGTTTTCCCACTCATCAGTTCTTGAACTTCATTCACAGGGTGAACCTGGATGAAGCATTGCAAGAGCATATCGATAACAAGTCGATTGTTGCTCTCTAGATTTTTTCAGGCCTGAAGTTCGGGTTTCGGTTTAAGTTTGAAGTGTTTTTCTGCGGAGATAAAGATGATCTACGATGTTGTTGTGGTCGGTAGCGGTGCTATTGGTGGCTCCATTGCATTCGAACTCGCAAGTCGCGGACTCAAAGTCTGCCGGGTGGGGGAAATAAACAGGATCAATGCGGCATCCAGAGCGGCAGGCGCGATGAATGGCTGTTTTGGCGAGATCACCAACGGTCTGTTGGCCAGCGAACATGGTCGCCTGAAACTGGCGATGGATATCCAGGCCAAGGGCGTGTGGGGGCAATGGGCCGAGCGTCTTGCCCAGGCCTCCGGCAATCGCGAGGAGTTGCTGACGGCCCGTGGTACCCACGTCATCCTGAACTCTGCCGGCATGGCGGAAATCGACAGCGTCAACTATGCCGCTATCGAGAAATCCCTGGTTGATCACAAGGTCCCCTACCGCGAGGTCGCTCCTGAGCGGCTGGATTGGATCAAGGCCAACGACCTGGTCCGGCCGATGCAGGCACTGCTGATCCCCGATGAAAACGCGCTCGATTCGCACCTGCTCCTTGAAAAACTGGATGCCGCCCTGTTGGGATGCGGCGGCGAACTTGTCACGAGCAATGCCCGCAGCCTGATAACCGAAGGTCGGGTTGCCACGGGAGTGGTGCTGGAGAATGGCCAGCAAATTGCCGGCAAGCATGTCGTCGTGGCGGCCGGTGTCCAATCGTTGGAGCTGTTCGACGCCCTGGACGATATAAAAACGCGGATTCCCCCGCTGTTCGCCGGTTACGGCGTGTCCATCCTGGCCAGGCTCAAGCCGGGGCAGACTACCCCCTCGACCGTTATCCGAACGCCCAACAGAGCCTTCGCCTGTGGCTTGCACTGTGTGCCGCGCTCGGCGGACCTGCTGTATATCGGCGCAACCAACATCCTGGCTGAAGAACCTCGTTCCCATGCGTTGATTTCCGATGTGCAGTTCCTGCTCGACTGTGCGGTTGACCAGCTCAACCTGGATTTGCATGATGCCGAGGTCGTCAATATCCAGGTGGGGAACCGGCCTATTCCAGCCGATGGTTTTCCGCTGATCGGCCAATGCGAGTACGAGGGCCTCTGGCTGGCCACCGGCACCTACCGGGATGGCCTGCATCAATCGCCGCTGCTGGCGTCCTGGATGGCGGACCAGATACAGGGCGTGCCCAACGGTCTCGACCTGTCTTCCTTCGCTCCGGTGCGCAAGCCGCTTCAGGGCCTCGCACGCAGCAGTACGGTCGCCGAGACGGTGAAACAGATGTTCGCCACGGGCTATGAGTACCGCTGGGACATCAAGCCTTACTGGACGCCACTGCTCGACAAGGGCATGACCGACAACTACACGAGATTGATCGAGTCGTTGCACCCGCATTTCACTCCGCCGCCCGAACTGGTTGCCTTTTCCTATCTGTACCGTTCGATGTACGAGCGTCTGGCGCGCTACTACGAGGCCTGGTCATGATCCATTCACAGCTTGAGCATGAGCACGTCACGGCATTGGAGAACCTGACGAAAGCGGGTGTATGGGACCCCCTGGGTGATCTGCGGGCCATTGCGGGCAAGCACTTTTCCTCTGGGTTCGAGCCCGATGGCCACAGGTTGTCGGCGTTTCAGCTGGATGTGGCTGAGCGCTGTGCCCGGACGCCCCTGGGGCACATCCTGGGATACACCGATTTTGCCGATCTGCGCTTCGTCGTGGGCAGTGGCGCATTCATCCCGCGCTTGCAGAGCATGGCGATGGTGCGGTGGATCGAGGAGAACCTGCCACTCGATAGCCATTCGATGGTGTATGACCTGTGCTCGGGAGTAGGTGCAATCGGCCTGTCGATATGGTCCAGATCCGGGGCAAGGGTGGTCTGTGTCGAAAACGATCCGATCGCCCAGGCCTACCTCGGGCGCAACATCCATCGGCTCTGCCAGGGGCGTCCGGACGTGACGTTGTGCGAGGGGGATATCAGCAGGCTCGACAAGTTCGAACAGGCGCGTGGCAGCGTCGACGTAGTCGTGTCCAACCCTCCGTATGTCTCGGCGGGGACCGAGCTTCTGCCCGAGTGGGGCATTCATCATCCTTCCGGCGCCATTTACGCGGGTGACCAGGGCGGCGAGTTGATCGAGGCGTCGGCGCGACTGGCCGACCTCATCCTCAAGCCGAAGGGGGCGCTGCTGATCGAGCATGGCGAAGCGCAGGGGCATCGGGTCAGGTCGCTGCTCGAACAGTATGGTTTTGACTCGGTTCGTACTTGTGTCGATGGACGTTTTGGCGATTCGACGGGACCTGCCGTCGTGACTGTAGGGAGAAAGGCATGAACAACATGGACTCACGCCTGGCGGCAGCCACCCATGACAACTGGATGACGATTCGCCAGCAGCGCACCAGTGGGGCGCTCGGTAGCGCGTCGGATGATGGCCTGACCGGTTTCGAGGTGGTTTCACGCAAAGGCAAGGAAGTGGAGTTGGCCGATGGCTCGACCTGCACGGAGTTTATTTCATGCTCCTATCTGGGACTTGAAAGCCATCCCAAGCTGATCATGGCGGCGCAGTCGGCCCTCGAGCGAATCGGCATCCACCTGTCGGCCAGTCGCAGCGCCATGAGCCCGGTCTATCTGCGGCAGCTCGAACAGTTGCTGGGCGAGATCTATCTTGGAGCCAGCGTGACGGTATTCACCTCCACCAGCAATGCCCACCTCGGTGTATTGCCGTTGCTGGGCAGTGGCACAATGGAAGGCTATCCGATCAGGCGCTCGGTCATGTGGCTGATCGATCGAACCGCCCACGCCTCGATGCAGGTTCTGCGAGGGGTCATGTCGCAGTTCGGCGCGGTCAAGCGAGTCGACACCCAGGACATCGATGCGCTCAGGCAGGCACTGGTGCAATGTGACAGGGAGCAGATTACCCCCGTCCTGCTGATTGACGGGGTCGGCTCGATGTCGGATCTGCTCCCGGTGGGTGAGCTGAGCGAGTTGCTGCAGGCCCATGGCGGCTACCTCTATATCGACGACGCCCATGGCATTTCGATTACCGGCAGGCATGGTGCCGGTTATGCCTTCGAGAATCTGAGCTACCGGTTGCCGGCCAATACCCTCATCGCGGGCTCGTTGAGCAAGGCATTTGGCGGTGCGGGCGGTTTCATCGTGCTCAAGCCCGGCTACAACGCGGCGCAGCTACGGGCGTTGGCCAATCCGCTGGTGTTCGGTCACACCATTTCCGTGCCACTGCAGGCGGCAAACGTCGCAGCTGCGCAGATTCACCTGTCCTCCGAGATATCGTCCCTGCAGGACGCGTTGTGGGCGAACGTGCGGAGTCTCGATGCTCAGGTCTCGCAGCGCATGATGAATGCCTCCTTGCGTGCTCCCATCCGTGGAGCCCTGTTCGAGTCGGAACGGCAGGGGGTCATGGCGGCCAGTGCCCTGCGGGCCTCGGGGCTGATCGTGTTTCCAGTGTTCTATCCGATCGTGGAGACCGGCAAGGCCATGCTGCGTTGCGCCGTCTCGGCAGTTCATACACCGGGACAGATCAACGCGCTGGCCTGTCAGCTCAATCAGCAACTGGGCCGGGCATCGGCCTGACGACGATAAACAGCAAGGACCATGTCAATGAATGCAGAAAGGAATGCTGCGTCGGCGGAGCGGGATCTTCAGCCGTGTCGTCAGCAGTTGGACCGGATCAACCAGTCGCTTGTGGACCTGTTGGCCCAGCGCATGGACGTATGCCGGACGATCGCCGGGATCAAGCACGTGAGCGGAATCCCGATGATGCAACCGCACCGGATCACCTCGACGCTGGACCAGGTGATTGCGTTATCGCGATCTCGTCAGTTGCGTCCGGAATACCTGGAGCGGGTGTTCGAGTTGATCATCAAGGAAACCTGCGATGAGGAACTGCGCATCATGGATGCTCTCGATCAGTCACGTGTGGAGGAATGAGGCATGCGTACACTGATTGTCGATAACTTCGACTCCTTTACCAACAATATTGCCCAGTACATCTACGAGGCTTGCGGCGAACAGCCTGAGATCGTGCCCAATTCCACCGCTTTCGAGGAACTCGACCTGGAGGGTTACGATGCCGTCATCCTCTCCCCGGGCCCCGGACATCCTGCCCGCAGCGCCGACTTTGGCGTGTGCCGGGAGGTGCTGGCACGTGCCCGGATCCCGGTGCTCGGGGTTTGCCTGGGGCACCAGGGGATCAACTGCTTCTTCGGTGGTGCGGTCGAGCACGCACCGGAACCCGTACATGGCTACCGTACCCGCATCATTCATTCGGGCAGCGGCCTGTTTGCCGGAATTCCACAGGCATTCGAGGTGGTCCGCTATCACTCGCTGGTGTGCACGCAGGTTCCATCCTGCCTGGAAGTGACCGCACGCTCCGACTGTGGCCTGATCATGGGGCTCGCTCATCGTGAGCGGGCAATCTGGGGCGTGCAGTTCCACCCGGAGTCCATCGACTCGGAATATGGCTTGCAGGTTATCCGCAATTTCGTGCGTCTTGTCGCTGATGCGCGAGGTCGCCAGAATTGCGAACAGGAGATCGATCCTGTGCGACGGGCATTGCAAGTTGCGGGTGGTTCGATGGAGCTGTCGTTTGACTTCCAACTCATTGAGCAAGCTCCAGGGCCATCGCAGATGTTCAAGGCCCATTTCGCAGAACGGCCGGCGGCCTTCTGGCTCGACAGCGAATTGTCGGATCGGCCGCAAGCCAGGTACTCGGTGATGGGCGCCTGTGATCGCGACTCGGCGCTGGTATTCAGGTATGACGTCAATCGTCGGCGCCTGTCGATCGAGGGGCCCACGGGGCAGGCGAGTCTCGAGGGGGATTTCTTCGAGTTGATGGCCGGCATCGTCGAGCACCTCGGGGCGGCCCGCCAGTCCGAGGCGCCGTTTCCCTTCAGTGCCGGCCTGATCGGCTACCTGGGGTACGAACTCAAGGCCCTGACCGCTACCGGCGTGTGCAACACGCATGTGTCCGAATTGCCCGATGCGCTGTTCTACCTACCGCAGAACATGCTGGTCTTCGATCACCGGAATGAACTCACCTATCTCTGTCACCTGTGGGGTGAGCGTCTTGTGCTAAGACCCACCGGCGATGCCGAGCAACCGCGCTACCAACCCTTCGTTCCCGGGCCGGTGGCCGAGTCGGCGCTGCAACTGGCCGACTGCTCGAAGGCCTACATCGAAAAGGTCAATCTGTGCCTGCAGCAGATCGTCGATGGCGAGTCATATGAAATCTGCCTGACCAACCGTGCGAGCCTGGAGTGTACGGATGATCCGCTAAACGGCTATCTGCGCATGCGCAGCATCAGTCCCGTGCCCTATGGTGCCTATATCGACACCGGGGAGTTCTCCATCCTCAGCGCGTCCCCCGAGACGTTCCTGTCAATCGATGGCTGCGGCCGCATTGCCTCCCGCCCCATCAAGGGCACACGTCCGCGGGGACTTGACCTGGAGCAGGATGATCAGCTCAAGCGCGAGCTGGCGAGTTCGGCCAAGGACCGTGCAGAAAACCTGATGATTGTCGATCTGGTGCGTCACGACCTGAACAGTATCTGTGTGCCGGGCTCGGTGAAAGTGCCGAAAGCGTTCGATATCGAAAGCTATTCATCGGTACATCAATTGGTCTCGACCGTCGAAGGACAGTTGCGTGCGGGGGTCGATTCGTTCGCGGCGATCAAGGCCTGTTTCCCTGGCGGCTCGATGACCGGTGCGCCGAAAGTACGCACCATGGAAATCATCGACAAGCTGGAGTCCTCCGCACGTGGCATCTATTCCGGGGCCCTGGGCTGGATCGGCCTGGATGGTTACATCGACCTCAGCATTGTCATCAGGACGACGGTGATCAAGGACGGCATGGCCCGTTTCGGCATTGGTGGGGCAATCGTGGCCGCCTCCGATCCGGCAGAGGAGATGCATGAGACGCTGGTCAAGGCCAGTGTGCCATTCCATAGCATCAGCGCGAGGGAGATAGCCGTTGAATAATTTTCTGATCCTGGGTGGGGCCGGCATCGTAGGCAGCTTTGTTGCGAGGATGTTGCAGGAGCGCGGATACGAACCGACGATCGTGGACCTTGTACCCTCGACCCTTGCAGTCGATCACCGGGTAATGGACGCGCTGGGTTTGCCCGAGCAGGCACCGGGGTTGCTCGAGTCCACCGACGCTATCGTCCTCGCCTTGCCCGAAGACGTCGCGATACAGGTGCTTGAGCGTTATGCGGGAGCCTTGGCCTCGATCCAGGTCATCATCAATACCTGTTCGGTGCAGGGACCTTTCCAGCGCAGGGCCGAGTCGTTGTTTCCCGACGTGCCTTGCGTTGGCATCAATCCCATGTTTTCCCCGACGCTCGACTGTCGCGGGCGTCCGGTGGTGGTGTGTGAGCGTACGGCCAGCAAGGCGGGAGACTGGTTCGAGACACTGTTGCACGAACAGGACATGCAGGTGAGGCGCCTGTCGCCGGATGAGCATGACCAGGCGATGGCTGTATGCCAGGCATTGCCCCATGCCGCCATCCTTGCGTTTACTTTTGCATTGTCGAGGAGCCAGTGCGACCTGGAAACGATACAGGCGCTGGCACCGCCGCCAATGAGGACTCTGCTGAGCCTGTCGGCGCGGATCCTGCTCAATGCGCCTGTCACTTACTGGGATATCCAGAAACATAACAGTGCAGGTCAGTTGCAGCGTGATCGACTGTCGGACAGCCTGGCTATGCTGGACCAGCTGTGCGGGCTCGATACTCCGGAGCGCTTCGCCGAGGAAATTGTCGCGGTGCGCCGGCAACTGGGCGGCTACGTGGATGAATACGGAAAAACCTGTGAAACACTATTCAATGTTCTAAGTCCTTCGGGGAGAAATGACTGATGCAGGGAGCAGCAAGTCCACTGGTTTCAATCCTCAAGGATCGCTCAAAGGGCGCGGCGTTACTCGTCATCATGCTACCGGTACTGCTGGTGACCATCGATAACACCATTCTCAGCTTCGCCCTACCACGTATCGTGACGGCGTTGGCGCCCTCGGCCGCCGAACAGTTGTGGATGATCGACGCTTATTCCCTGGTGCTGGCCGGCTTGCTGGTCACCATGGGCAGTACCGGCGATCGTGTCGGGCATCGCCGGATGCTGTGCCTGGGCTGCAGCGGCTTCGCCGTCATTTCGGTCCTGGTAGTCTTTTCCCAGCAAGCCTGGCACTTGATCGCCGGCCGGGTGTTGCTGGGCTGCTTTGGGGCCATGATCCTGCCGGCAACCCTGGCCCTGATTCGCACGGCTTTCGAGGACCGCGAAGAGCGTCGCCTGGCGGTGGCGGTCTGGGCAACCTGCCTGACCATCGGTTCGGCATTGGGGCCGCTGCTGGGAGGCTTGTTGTTGCAGTATTTCGACTGGCAAGCGGTATTTCTGGTGGCTTTGCCTTTCCTGTTGCCGGTGCTGTTGCTGGCTTCGTCGATCACCGAATCGTCAAGGCAGCAAGGGGCGCCGACCGATTACCTGAGCATTCTGCTGAGCCTGGGGGCCATGACCGGTACCATGCTGGCTCTCAAGCATCTGGCGACGGTCGGAGCCGATACCCAGGCGCTGCTCTGGGCGTTGGCCGGTGTGCTGATGGGTGTGCTCTTCGTCCGTCGCCAACTGCTGCTGGAGCAACCCCTTCTGGACCTCAGGCTGTTCGCCTGGCCAGTATTCAGCGTATCGATCACGGTCAACCTGGTGAGCCTGGGAATGCTGATCGGTTTCATTTTCTTCGCCACCCAGTTGCTGCAACTGGTGTTCGGGATGTCGCCGCTGATGGCCAGCCTGATTCTCGTACCCGGCCAGGCGCTGGCAATTGTCGCCGGCATGGCCATTGTGCCGGTTGCGCAACGGGTCGCGCCGAACCGGGTCATCAGCGGCTGCCTGCTGGTTGCGGCAGCGGCCTTTACGGTGATGGCTCTGTTCCCGGCGACGATGCTGACGGTGTGCGTAGCGTTCATATTGTTGAATGTCAGCGTGGCAGCCATCACCAGCGTATCCAACGATCTGGTGCTGTGCTCGGTGCCCGCCGAGAGCGCGGGCAGCGCTTCGTCAGTCAGCGAGACGGCCTATGAGGTTGGCGTGGTGCTGGGGACCACCTTGATCGGAGGGGCAGTGGCGGCCCTCTATCGTTTGTCGCTGGCCTTGCCGGAGGGGGTGTCCGAAGAGGTTGTGAAAGCAGCGCAAACGCTGGGCGGCGCGCATGCCATCAGCCAAACCCGGTCCGACGCTGCGACCGTGGGGTTGTTGGAGGCTGTCAATGCGGCATTTCGAGAGAGCGTTGCTATTTCCAGTGGCATGGTGGCGGGGGCAACCGTGCTGTTTGCACTGCTGACCTACCGCTACCTGCGCAGATAGAAACCGCCAGCAATGTCTCAAGACGGGGTATTGCCGCTTCTGCGGGAATACCCCGTCAGCTCAATCACTCACCTGCGACAACGGCCTGGCCACATGCTCCAGCGAGCGCCGTTCCGCCGCCACACCCCAGATCGCCTGGATCACCGCCGCGGCAATCATCAGTGCTGCGCCGATCAGGTAGCCGTAGAGCACATTGGTGCGCTCGCCGGTTTCGATCAGGGCACCGAACAGGGTCGGGCCGATCAGGCCGCCCAGGCCGGTGCCGAAGGCGTAGAACACGGCGATGGCCAGGGCGCGGATCTCCAGCGGGAAGGTTTCGGCCACGGTGAGGTAGGCCGAGCTGGCCGCCGCGGAGGCGAAGAAGAAAATCACCACCCAGGCGATGGTTTGCTGGGTGGCGTCGATCATCTGCTGCTGGAACAGATAGCCGCTGAAACAGAGCAGCACGCCGGAAATCAGGTAGGTGCTGCTGATCATGATGCGCCGGCCAATCACGTCGAACAGGCGGCCCAGCAGCAGCGGCCCGCAGAAGTTGCCGAGGGCGAAGGGCAGCAGGTACCAGCCGATATGCGCGGAAGGCACGTCATAGAAATTGGTCAGCACCAGCGCATAGGTGAAGAAGATGGCGTTGTAGAAAAATGCCTGGGCGGTGAGCAGGGTCAGCCCGACCATCGCTCGACGGCGGTGATCGACGAACAGGCTGTGGAACACCTCCCGCAGTGGCGTATGGTCGCGGGCCCGCAAACGTAGGGGCGGCTCCTGCATCGCAGGTATCTCGATGCCGCGTTCGTGGTAATGGCGTTCGATCTCGGCGACGATGCGTTCCGCTTCTTCCGGGTGGTTGTGGATCATCAGCCAGCGCGGGCTCTCCGGGACCCACAGGCGCAGCAGCATGATGATCAGCCCGAGCACCGCGCCAATGCCGAAGCACAGCCGCCAGCCCAGTTCGCCGCCGGCCACGTCCGGGTCGAGCAGGATCACCGAGCCCACCGCGCCCAGGGCGGCGCCGATCCAGAAGGTGCCATTGATGGTCAGGTCGACCCAACCGCGATAGCGGGCCGGGGTGAACTCCTGGATGGTGGAGTTGATGGCTGTGTATTCGCCGCCGATACCCGCGCCAGTGAGGAAGCGGAACAACAGGAAGCTCCACAGGCTCCAGGAAAAGGCCGTGGCCGCCGTGGCGCCGATGTACAGGAACAGGGTGATGAAAAACAGCTTGCGCCGGCCCAGGCGATCGGTCAGCCAGCCGAAGAACAACGCGCCCAGCACCGCGCCGGCAATATAGGTGGCGCCGGCCAGCCCGATCTCGGTGTTGCTCATGGCCAGGACCGGGCTGTCCTTGAGCGCTCCGGATACGGCGCCTGCGAGTGTCACTTCGAGGCCGTCGAGCAACCAGGTGATGCCCAGCGCCAGCACCAGCAGGGTGTGAAAACGGGTCCACGGCAGGCGGTCGAGGCGAGCGGGAATGTCCGTGCTGTAGCAGCGCTCGTCCGCTGGGGCGTCGGCGGCATGTTGCAGGGCCTGGGTCGTCATGGTCACTCCTGTTCGCTGACGGCGTCTCTTAGCGATGGAGCTGTACGTAGGTAAAGGAGTTCAAAAATCTCGCTTTTGCCTGACATGTCAGTTCAGGTTTTCTTGCCTGCGAGCGTCACTCATCCCATGAGGTTGGAACATTTCGCCGAAAGGGAAAACTAACCATCAAGTCAGTATCGATATTCATCGTGATAGATTGATCCTATTCGTCGTCACATCCGAATGGCTGTGGCCAACCCCACCAAGAGCGATATACATGCAAGCAGCGGCCCGTGAAGTTGATGTACCCCCGGTTCTGCGAGACCTGCGATCCGGCACGGCTGAGCGGCACGTCGCACTGGAAAAACGTCTTCCCTTTTTCTCCGATACCCTCGACTCGAAAGCCTTTCAACGGCTGATGCAGGCTTACTACGGCTTCTACCTGCCGCTGGAGCAGGCCTTGCTCGACTGTCGTCTGCTTCCCGCCGATTTTGATCTGGCGCCGCGCCTCAAGGCGGCAACCCTGCGCACGGACCTGCATACCCTGGGGCTGCCGCTCGAAGCCATCGACCGCTTGCCGACCTGTGCGTCATTGCCGGCCATCGACTCCGGCGCCGCATGCCTGGGCGTGTTGTATGTGCTGGAGGGGGCGACGCTCGGCGGGCAGATCCTGCGCCGCGAGGTCTCCAGGCGCCTGGGCCTTGATGCCGACACGGGCGCGGCGTTTCTGCAGGTTTACGGCTCCGCCACCGGACGGCGCTGGCTCGATTTCATTGAATACCTGGGCAGCCGCCCGATGGAGGCGGGCGAGCGCGAGGCTGTCGTCACGGCGGCACAATCGACATTCGGCTGTTTCGAAAATTGGCTCGAAAGCCGGGAGGTACTGGCATGACCCCTCAGGACAAGGAAGCGTTTGAAGAGTTGCTGGCCAACTGTGCCGACGAACCGATCCGTTTTCCCGGCGCCATCCAGCCCCACGGCCTGTTGTTGACCCTGAGCGAGCCGGCGCTGGAAATCGTGCAGATCAGCGCCAACGTTGAAACCCTGCTCGCTCGTGCGCCGCAGACGTTGATTGGCCAGCCATTGCAAAGCCTGATCGGCGCCGCGTATACCGAGGCCGTGCGCGAGGCGTTACGGCAACCGGCGTTTTTCGATGCGCCACCATTGCATTTCCACCTCAACGACACCGCGTTCGAAGGCTTGCTGCATCGGCACGCAGGCGTGCTGATTCTGGAGCTGGAGATCCACGTCGAGCACTTCCAGCCGCTGAACGTGGCCGGCCACCAGACCCATCTGGGGCGCCTGCTGCAGCGTCTGCAAGCGGCCACGTCGTTGCAGGCGCTGTACGACATCAGTGTCAGGGAACTGCAGGCCATGACCGGTTACGACCGGGTGTTGATCTATCGTTTCGAGGAGGAGGGGCACGGCCAGGTCATCGCCGAGGCGTCCGCGCCATCGATGGAGCTGTTCAACGGGTTGTTCTTCCCGGCCTCGGACATTCCCGAGCAGGCCCGCGAGCTGTATCGCACCAATTGGCTGCGGATCATTCCCAATGCCGATTACCAGCCAGTGCCTTTGGTGCCGAAACTGCGCCCCGACACGCAAACGCCATTGGACTTGAGCTTCGCGACCCTGCGCAGCGTTTCGCCGATCCACTGCCAGTACATGAAGAACATGGGCGTGCTGTCATCGATGAGCATTTCCCTGCTCAAGGGCGACAAGCTGTGGGGCCTGATCAGTTGCGGCAACCGTCAACCGCTGCACGTGCCACATGAGCTGCGCATCGCCTGCCAGACCATAGGCCAGGTGCTTTCACTGCAGATCAGTGCGATGGAGGCGCTGGAGGTCAGTCGCCAGCGCGAGGAAAAGGTCGAAGCCCTGGCCGTGCTCAACCAGGCGATGATCGATTCGCCGCAAAATGTCTTCGACGGTTTGGCCCATCAGCCAGAGGTACTGATGGCGCTGGTCAATGCCGGTGGCATCGCGATCATTGAAGACCAGCAGTTGCACCGACACGGCAACTGCCCGGAGCCTGAAGAGATCCGCGCGTTGCACAAATGGTTGCAGGCGTCGGGGGAACCGGTGTTCGCCAGTCATCATCTGGCCAGCGTTTACCCGCCGGCCGCGCATTATCAGCAGGTGGCCAGCGGCGTGCTCGCCATGAGTCTGCCCAAGCCGGTGGAGAACGGCGTGCTGTGGTTCCGGCCGGAGGTCAAGGAGAGCATCAACTGGAGCGGTGATCCGCGCAAACCGCTGGATCTGGAAAACTCTGACGCCGGCCTGCACCTGCGCCCGCGCACCTCATTCGAGATCTGGAAAGTCGAGATGGCCGGGATTTCCATCAAGTGGAGCCATGGCGACCTGTTCGCGGCGAACGACCTGCGCCGCTCGGCGCTGGAAAACGACCTGGCCCGCCAGGTGCGCCGGGAGCAGGAAGCGGTGCGCGCCCGCGATGACCTGGTGGCCGTGGTCTCGCACGACCTGCGTAATCCCATGACCGTGATCTCCATGCTCTGCGGCATGATGCAGAAGACGTTCAGCTCGGACGGCCCGCACACCTCGCGGCGCATCACCACGGCCATCGACACCATGCAACAGGCGGCCGCGCGTATGAACACGCTGCTGGAAGACTTGCTCGATACCTCGAAAATCGACGCCGGACGCTACATCATCAAGCCACAGCAACTCGATGTCGGACAGATGTTCCAGGAAGCGCAATCGCTGCTGGCACCGTTGGCGCTGGACAAGGACATCAGCATTTCCTTCGAGGCCGACCCCGACCTGCGCATCCACGCCGATCCCGAGCGGCTGTTCCAGGTGTTGTCGAACCTGGTCGGCAATGCCATCAAGTTCACCCCGCGCATGGGGTCGGTCGGGGTGCGGGCGCAGTCGTCCGGTGGTGAAATCGTCTTCACCGTGCGCGATAGCGGCGAAGGCATTCCCCAGGAGCACCTGCCGCATGTGTTCAGCCGCTACTGGACGTTGAAAGAGGGCAATCCGACCGGTACCGGCCTTGGCCTGTACATCACCCAGGGGATCGTCAACGCCCATGGCGGACAGATCGTGGCCAACAGCGAGCCTGGAAAAGGCGCTGAATTCCGCTTCACCCTGCCGGTGTTCGAGGCGTGTGCCTGATCGTGGAGTAGCTATCGATGTCCTTCATCATGGCACCGGCCCATCCGGTTGAAGCGGTTGTCATCAGGCGCTCTCATGAGCGTGCCGATAATCGGGCGGCGACCCGCCATCGGGGTTTCGCGGAATGAATTGCGGCTATTAATAGGAAGCATTACTATTAACATCCCGCCTTCATAGCCCGTCGCCATGAATCTCCAGCCACCCCGCAGACCCGGTTTTTTCGAGCATTACGAAGAGTTGATCGGCACCTGGACCCGCCGCCTGAGAAACCGTCAGCAAGCCGAGGACCTAGCCCACGATACCTTTGTGCGGGTGCTGGAAAGCCGTGCCGGCAGCGTCGAGCAGCCGCGGGCCTATCTGCACCAGACCGCGCGCAATATCGCGGTGGATGCCTATCGTCGCGAAGACCGGCGCGGTGCCCTGGAACTGGAAGCGATTCATCACAGCGCGCCGCCCACCGGCGACCCGGAGCATTTCATGCACGCCATCCAGCTTGCCGACTCCATCGAGCGGGCCCTGGGCGAGTTGCCCGTCAACTGTCGCAAGGCTTTTGTCTGGCAGAAGATCGAGGGTTTGACCCAGGCGGAGATCGCCGAACGCCTCGGGTTGTCCAAGAACATGGTGGAGAAGTATATGATCCGCACCCTGCGGCATCTGCGCGATCGCCTGGATGGACCGGATCAATGAAGGACAAGGCGATGCACATTCCACCCGGACAGGACTTTCCATGATGGATACCCGCGATTGCACACGCGATCCAGCCACGGTTCGCGATGAGGCCGCCACCTGGTTCGTGCGGGTGCGGGAGGCGCCGTTGAGCGCTGCGCAACAGGCCGAGTTCGACGCCTGGCGCCAGGAGCATCCGCTGCACCAGGACGAGTTCGACGTGCTCCAGGGGCTCTGGAGCGCCACCGACCTGGTGCCCCAGGCGCGTCTGCAGGCGCTCTGCGAGGTGCCGCCGGCGCGGGTCGGACGCCGGCCGTTGCTGCGCTATGCGATCGCGGCCGGGGTGATCGCGGTTGCCCTGGGACTGGGTCTGTTCAGCGGCCTGAACCATCCCGCGCCCTACAGCGCGACATTCGCCACGGTGCTCGGTGAGCGTCGCCATGTGGCCTTGCCCGATGGTTCGGTCATCGACCTCAACAGCCGCAGCCGGGTGCGCGTGAGTTACCAGCAGGACCGGCGCAATGTCGAACTGGAGGAGGGCGAGGCGATGTTCAGCGTCGAGCACGACACCAGCCGGCCGTTCGTGGTGCAGGCCGGGGTCGGCAAGGTGACGGTCACCGGGACACGCTTCGACGTGCGCCGCGATCCGACGCAAACCCGCGTGGTAGTGGAAGCGGGAACGGTCAAGGTCCAGGGCCGCGATGCCCGCGACGATGAGTTCGTCGCCCTGACGGCCGGCCTCGGTACGCGGGTCGATGCCCAGGGCCGGGTCGCGGCGGCGCAGGCGGTCAACCCCGAGGAGCTGACGGCCTGGCGCAGCGGCAAGCTGATCTTCAACAACGCCCGCCTCGCCGATGTGGTGGCGGAAGTCTCGCGCTACCGGGACAAGCCGTTGAGCGTCGCCACCCCGGCCGTCGGCAACCTGCGCCTGACCAGCGTGTTCAAGGTCAACGATACCGACGCCCTGCTCAAGGCCCTGCCGAGCATCCTGCCGGTCGCGGTCAGGAGCCGCGCCGACGGTGCCCAGGAAATAATTGCAAAATAGATTCAGGTTTTTTTCGAGTTCTTCGTCTTCTTGTCCAACTGCAACTGGTTTGCATTAACAGCCGCATACATTTGCGAACAACAGGACAAGGTCAGACGTGAACAACAACAAACCCAACGCGCTTTACCAGGCGATCCGCAACGCGCTGCCCAGCTCCCAGGCCTTTGCCCTGGCGCTGGCGGTCAGTGCCGTTGTCCCCCTGAGCCAGGCGGCCCAGGCCGATTCGGCCATTCATATCCAGGCCCAGCCCCTGGCATCGGCCTTGAGCCAGTTGGGTCAGCAGACCTCCCTGCAAGTGTTCTTCAGCCCGCAACTGGTGGCCGGCAAGCAGGCCCCCGCGGTGGATGGCAACCTGTCGCCGGAAGAAGCCCTGAACGTGCTGTTGCGTGGCAGCGGCCTGGACTATGACCTCCAGGACGGCTCGGTGACCCTGCGCGAAGCCGCCCCGGCCGCCGCCGGTTCGCTGGAACTGGCACCGCTGGACGTCAAGGTGGTGGGCGACTGGCTCGGCGACGCCGACCAGGCGATCGTGCAGAACCACCCGGGCGCGCGGACCGTGGTTCGTCGAGAAGCCATGGTCGAGCAGGGCGCGATGAACGTGAAAGACGCGCTGCGTACCGTTCCCGGCGTGCAGGTGCAGGAAAACAACGGCACCGGCGGCAGCGATATTTCCCTCAACGTCGGTGTGCGCGGCCTGACGTCCCGTCTGTCGCCACGCTCCACCGTGCTGATCGACGGCGTGCCGGCGGCATTCGCCCCTTACGGCCAGCCACAGTTGTCGATGGCCCCGGTTTCGGTGGGTAACCTGGACAGCATCGACGTGGTACGCGGTGCCGGTTCGGTACGTTATGGACCACAGAACGTCGGTGGCGTGATCAACTTCGTGACCCGGGCGATCCCGCAGAAGTTTTCCGGTGAGATCGGCAGCACCGTGGAAACCTCGCGTTATGGCGGGGTGAAGCATCTCGATACGGCGTTCCTCGGCGGCACCGCCGACAACGGTTTCGGCGCTGCGCTGCTGTACTCCGGCGTCAAGGGCGAGGGCTACCGCAAAAGCAACAACGACAACGACATCAACGATGTCCTGCTCAAGACCCACTGGGCGCCGACCGACCAGGACGACTTCTCCCTCAACCTGCATTACTACGATGCCAATGCGGACATGCCGGGCGGCCTGACCCAGCAGCAGTACAAGGACAACCCGTATCAGTCGGTGCGCGACTACGACAACTTCACCGGTCGCCGCAAGGACATTTCCTTCAAGTACAAGCGGCAGGTGGATGACCAGACCCAGGTCGAAGTGCTGACCTACTACACCGACAGCTTCCGTGGCAGCAACATCGCCGCCCGCGACCAGAAGACCCTCAGCTCCTTCCCGCGCAGCTACTACACCCTGGGTGTCGAGCCGCGTGCATCGCGGGTATTCGAACTGGGCGACACCAGCCAGGAAGTCAGCGTCGGTTATCGCTACCTGCGTGAGGCGATGCACGAGTCGTCCAGCCGGGTGGCCCTGGTCAACAATATCCCGACCATTACCCCGACTTCCGACGGCCATATCTTCCAGGACCGTACCGGTGGCACCGAGGCCAACGCCTTCTACATCGACGACAAGATCGATGTGGGCAAGTGGACGATCACCCCGGGCATCCGCTTCGAGCGCATCAACACCGACTGGCATGAGCGGCCGGTGCTGGGCACCAATGGCGTGCCGGTCCAGGAGAAGAACCGCAGCGTCAACAGCAACGAGCCGTTGCCGGCCCTGAGTGTGATGTACCACATCTCCGATGCCTGGAAACTGTTCGCCAACTACGAGACCTCCTTCGGCAGCCTGCAGTACTTCCAGGTGGCGCAAGGCGGCAACGGCAACAGCACCGCCAACGGCCTGCAACCGGAAAAGGCCAAGACCTACGAACTGGGTACGCGGTATGACAACGGCACCTGGGGCGGCGAGATGACCCTGTTCTACATCGACTTCGCCGACGAGTTGCAATACGTCAGCAACGATGTGGGCTGGACCAACCTCGGCGCGACCAAGCACCAGGGGATCGAGACGTCCGTGCACTATGACCTGTCGGCGCTGAACCCGGTGCTCGACGGCCTGAGCGCGAGCGCCGGCTACACCTACACCAAGGCGACTTCCCAGGGCGATATCCCGGGCTTCAAGGACCGCGACCTGCCGCTGTATTCCCGTCAGGTGCTGAATGTCGGCCTGCGTTACGCGGTCAACCGCTGGACCTACAACCTCGACGGTTTCGCCCAGTCCGCCCAACGTGCGCCGGGTACCGGAACCAACGCTGATGGCAGTTTCAACGGTAACTACATCACCGAGCCGACCGCCGATGGCCAGTACGGCAACATTCCCGGCTACATGACCTGGGATGCGCGCGGTGCCTATGACTTCGGTGCGCAGCTGTCGAACCTGAAGCTGGGCGCCGGGGTGCGCAACATGTTCGACCAGCGCTACTTCACGCGGTCGAGCGATAACAACTCGGGGATCTACGTGGGTGAACCACGGACCTTCTTCGTGCAGGCCAGTGTCGGGTTCTGATCGACCCTTCCTGACCTCTGTGGGAGCCGGCTTGCCGGCGATCGCATCGACGCGCTGTCCTGTCACTGCGCGTTGCCTGGATCGCCAGCAAGCCGGCCCCTGCAAAAGCGTGTGTCGACTCAGACCCGCAGGATCTTTCCGCCGATCGCCACGCCCACCAGCATCAGCGCGATCAGCAGGAACGCCAGGCTCAAGCTGCTGGCATGGGCGATAAAGCCGATCGCCGCCGGCCCCGCCAGAATCCCCGCATAACCCAGGGTGGTAATCGCCGGTATGGCGATGCTTTCCGGCATGACCTTCTGTTTCCCCACGGCGGTGTACAGCACCGGCACGATATTCGAACAGCCCGCGCCCACCAGGGCATAGCCGAGCAACGCCGCTTCCCAGGCCGGTGCCAGGGTGGACAGCGCCAGTCCGGCCGCGGCAGTGATACCGCCGATCACGATCACCCGTTTCGCCCCCAGGCGCCGGACGATGGCATCGCCGGTCAGGCGGCCGAGGGTCATGGTCAGGGCAAAGGCGGCGTAGCCGAGACCGGCATAGGCATCCGGCACCTGGCGTTCGGCATTGAGGAATACCGCGCTCCAGTCGAGCATCGCGCCTTCGGCGAGAAACACCACGAAGCACAGCAGGCCGATAAACAGCACCACGCCGTGAGGCACGGCAAAGGCCGGGCCGGAACTTTCGCTGCCATAGGGCAGCAGGTGCGGCGCGGCCTTGAGCAGGGCCAGGATCAGCAGCACGATCACCACGCCGATCGCCGCCAGTGGCGACAGCCCCAGGCCGAGCAGGGCGCTGACCCCGGCCGCGCCGGCAATCCCGCCAAGGCTGAACAAACCGTGGAAACCCGACATCATGGTCTTGCCGCTGGCCCGCTCGACGATCACCGCCTGCAGATTGACCGTGGAGTCCACCGAACCGAGCCCGGCGCCGAACAGGAACAGGCCGAGGATCAGCAGGGGCAGGGAACTGACGGTGGCCAGGAGGGGCAAGGCGAGGCAGATCAGCAGGGTGCCGACGGTCAGCACCCGTCGGCAGCCGAAACGCGAGGCCAGGGCACCGGCCACGGGCATGGCGATGATCGAGCCGACGCCCAGGCATAACAGCAGCAGACCGAGGGTGCCTTCATCGAGTCCGGCGCGGGCCTTGGCGTAGGGCACCAGCGGTGCCCAGGCGGCGACACCGAAACCGGCGATAAAGAAGGCGATACGGGTCGACATCTGTTCCAGGCGGCCCGGTTTGGTCGGGGCCTGTTTGGGCGGGGCGTGGGAGGTAAGGGCAGTCATGAAGCATCCTTGGCAATCCGGCAGACAACGCTGTGCAGCGCACTATCCTTGCACATCATGTCTGGCACGGCGAGGCCAAGGTCTGTCAGGCGCCGACAAGCGGGCGATGAGGCCAGCGGGCCTTGCATCGCCTGACCGGCCGCTATCGCCGGCAAGCCGGCGCCTGCAGGTGTGGTTCCCGCTCAACCGGGCGGGGAGTCCGACCTCAACCGCGGCGGCGGGCGTCCAGGCTGAAACGCCCGGCACCGAAGGCCACCACCTGCAACAGGCCACCGGTCATCGCGATGTTCTTGAAGAAATGGATGAACTGATTCTGGTCGGCCAGGTGATTGTGGAAGGCCAGGGCGGTGGCGAGGGTGAAGACGGCCATCACCAGCGCGACCAGGCGGGTCCGGTAGCCGAGGATCAGCAGCAGGCTGCCGCCGATTTCGACGGCGATCGCCACGATCAGCGCCAGTTGCGGGAACGGCAGGCCGGCCGAACCGATGTAGCCGAGCATGGCACTGGGATCGGCGACTTTCGAGAAACCGGAGAGCAGGAAGATCACGCTGAGCAGGATCCGCCCGGCCAGGGCGACACCGGCGGATGCGGAGGTATTGTCGGACAGCGAGCCGAGGGCAGAATGAGCTGTGGTGTTTTGAGACAGGGTGCCTTGAGACATGAGAAGTACCTGATAAAAAGCGGCGCGACCCCTATGGCGCGTCGGACTGGTGAGCAGTCTGCCATTGGCGTAACGTACGCAATAGTCGAATAATTTCGAGTATCAGATTCGATTTTATCGAACGTTGCTCTCGTCCTTCCGCCCACCGAGACCTTGTCATGAGCACCAATCCCGGAACCCCCACCCTCGACCAGCTACGGGTGCTGCTGACGGTCGTCGAAACCGGCAGCTTCGCCGGTGCCGCGCGCAAGCTCAGTCGCGCCACGTCGGTGATCAGCTACACCATCGCCAACCTGGAGCTGCAACTGGGGGTGCAACTGTTCGATCGCACCACCACCCGCAAGCCGCAACTGACCGACGCCGGCCGTACGGTGCTGGCCGAAGCCCGGACCATCTACAACGGCATCGATGGCCTGCGGGCCAAGGTCAAGGGCTTGTTGCAGGGATTGGAGGGCGAAATCCATCTGGTGGTCGATGTGATGTTGCCGGCGGCGCGCCTGGTGGATGTGCTCAAGGGTTTTCGCGCGGAGTTTCCCACGGTACTCCTGCATCTGCATGTGGAAGCCCTGGGCGCGGTGGCGCAACTGGTGCTGGAGGGGCGGGCGAGTGTCGGTGTCAGTGGTTTTTTCAGTCGTGGCATGGCCGGGCTGGAACGGGTCGGGGTGGGTAGCGTCGAGCTGATTTCAGTGGCGTCCCCCGATCACCCGCTGGCCCAGGGCCTGAACCTGCCCGGCGCCGGGCGCGAGCACGTGCAACTGGTACTGTCGGACCGCTCGACGTTGACCCGCAACCAGGAGTTCGGCGTGCTCGGCACCCGCACCTGGCGTCTGGCGGACCTGGGGTCGAAGCTGATGCTGCTGCGCGAGGGCGTGGGCTGGGGCAACATGCCCGCGCCGATGGTCGCCGAGGATCTGGCCAGCGGGCGTCTGGTGCGCCTGGACCTGCCGGATATGCGCGGTGGGCCCTACGGCCTCGATGCGATCTACCGCACCGATACGCCACCGGGGCCGGCGGCGTCCTGGTTGATCGCGCGACTGGTGGCGCAGGTCGAGACGCCGCCCATCTGTACGGCCCGCTAGACGCGGTCAGCGCAGACGGCCGACGATATCGGCAATGCTGCTCAGCACGTCCTTGCCCAGTTGCGCGGAGCGTTTGCCGGACCAGCCGGTGCGCGCATCCGGTGCGTCATCGTTGTCCTTGAACGGCATTTCCAGGGTCAGCGACAGGCAGTCGTACTGCTGGCCGACGCTGTTGCAGGCCAGGGTCATATTGGCTGCGCCGGGCAGGTCGCGGGTGTAGCCGTGGGTGGTCTGGAAGTCCCGGGTCAGCGCACTGAGGTGGCTGCGGAAATGGTGTTCGAGGTCGGCGATACGCGGGGTGTAGCCCGGGTTGCCTTCGCCGCCGGCGGTGAACACATAGGGGATTTCCTCATCGCCATGGATATCGAGGAACAGGTCGACGCCGTACTGGGCCATCTGTTGCTGGACAAAGAACACTTCCGGACTGATCTCCGCACTGGCGCTCTGCCAGGCACGGTTGAGGTCCTGGCCCATGGCGTTGGTGCGCAGGTGTCCATGGAACGCCCCGTCGGGGTTCATGTTGGGCACCAGGTACAGGTCGGCAGCGGCCAGCAGGGCTTGCAGTTGCGGATCGTGCTGTTCCTGTAGGCGCTCGATCACCCCCTCCATGAACCACTCGGCCATATGTTCGCCCGGATGCTGCTGGGCGATGATCCAGACCTTGCGTTTACCCGGCGCGCCGTCGCCCTTGCGCAGCAGCGGGATATCCCGGCCCTCGGCGCTTTTGCCGGTGGCCAGCAGTTCGGTACCGGCATGGCTCAGGGCCTGTTCGATCAGCCAGTCGTGCCGTTCGCGGCTGTAGGGTTCGAAATAGGCGAACCAGGCCTGGGGCTGTTCGGCCTGGAACTGGATATGCAAGCTTTCACCGTCGAAGCGCGTGTCGGTGCGGAACCAGTCGTGGTGATCGTGGGACGCGGCGGCGCGATAGCCGGTCCAGGCCTTGTTGTACGAGGACTGGCTGGCATTGCTCAGTTCGAAGGTATAGGTCTGTCCCGGTTGCAGGCCTTCGACCTTGAAATGGAACCACTGGAAATGGTGGCTGCGGGTGTCTGGCTCGATGGCCAGCAGCAGGTGCTGCGGGTTGCTGGCATCCAGTACCTGGATATTGCCGCTGTCGAAGTCGCTGCTGATTTTGAGTGAGGGCAGAACCACGGTCATAGTCTGTGTACCTGAATATGATGTCTTGTGGTTGCTACTGTACACGGCGGGCGGTCGTTGGCCGAGCCGCAGAAAGCCTGGAGCGGGGAAGGGGGCGTCGTCCATGACGCCGCGCCAGCTTAGTGTTTGTGATATTGATTCTCAAGTACTTCCATGGTTTTTCCGTTCTCCTACCCGGGATGACGGACTTTCGCTCGTCGATGTTCCTTTGCTATCATCCGCGCCATCGCGACTGCCCCATCGAGATGGCAGCGCCAAAGTCTTCATTAGCCTGAAGCAAAGCCCGTAAAACGGGTGCAAAAAAAAGACCCGGCAAAAAGCCGGGTCAAAAACCGTGATTAGCCTGATGAGGAGATAATCCAGAGTCCGACCTAAGGTCTCCGGGTTATCGACTGATCTCGCGACCAGCTGCTTGCAATAATAATCATTATCATTTGCAAGTCAAATGTTTTCCTGTCTCTCCTGGAAATTATTTTTCCACTCCTCTCTCCAGACTCCACTCTGTTTCGCTGGCTGCCCTGCACCGGCGGTGCGTTCGCGCGCCCTTCACATTCCCGGGCATTCCGCGCTCAGGGCCCGGTCGACCATGGCCTTGGCCATGTCGACCATGTACACCACGGAAAAGGCCAGGTCGCGGGATGAGCCCTGCAGGGCATCGGCGGCCTCATAGGCCGTGGCGGCCGCGCAACGCAGCAGGTCCGAGGCATGGACCATGGCCTCCTCGACGCTGAGGTTCTCGCGCACGGCGAACAGCTTGTCTTCGTCAGGTCGGCAGGCACCCTCGTCGGAGAGGGGGCCGGAAACGCTTGGTTTCAAATAATAGTCGAGCGCGCGTTGGGCCGCGTGCCTCCCCTTGAGCGAATTACAGGGGGACATGGTGTGGAAATCGGTCATGTGCTTGGGTGTGGAAGTCATGGAAAACCTGCCTTTGAGGAAGAAGTCGCATCAGCGTTACAAGCCTAGTACTAACCGTATTTTTATGTTTGTCACATATAATACAGTTTGTGTATTGAACGGCGGAATACAGCCCGTATTGTTCCGCCCATGGATAAATGGATTGCCTTGGTGAGAGCCAAGCTGCGCGAGCTAGACCTCACGCAAGAGAAACTCGGAGAACGCGTTGGGGTATCCCAGGGCGGTGTCGGTCATTGGCTGAACAAACGGCGCCAGCCGGATCTCGAAAGCATGAACAAGGTGCTCCAGGCCCTGGGACTCGGGCATCTGGAGGTCGTGCTGGTGATCCGTGACCGTTCGGTGGCGGCGCAGGACCCGTCGGAGCGGGACGGGCAGGCCTATGACATCACCTCGGCGTTCCGCTACCCGGTCAGCGACTGGCATTCAGTGGTGCCGGCGCGGGAGACGGATGTGGGGGATTACCGCAAGACGCACTATGAGGTGACCGATCATTACGCCTCGGGAGCGGCGTTCTGGCTGAAGGTGGCGGGGGATGCGATGACCGCGCCGGTGGGCACCAGCGTCCCCGAGGGCATGCTGATCCTGGTGGACCCCGACCTCGACGCCGAACCCGGCAAGCTGGTGATTGCCCGCCTGCGGGACAGTGAGGAGGCGTTTTTCCGGCAGTGGGTGGAAGAGGGCGGCCAGCGCTACCTGAAACCGCTGAACCCGACTTATCCGAAGATTTTGTTTACCGAGGACTACAGCATTATCGGTGTGGTCGTACAGGCCACCACCAAGTTCTAAAGGTGACCGATTGGAGCTGGCTTGCCAGCGATGACGATGCCAGCCGCGCCGCCGCTTTCGCGGGCAAGCCCGCTCCCACAGGATGGGGGCTCGCCACGGATTGTCGTTCAGCCTGGAACCCTGTAGGAGCTGGCTTGCCAGCGATGACGATACCAGCCGCTGCACCGCTTTCGCGGGCAAGCCCGCTCCCACAGGATGGGGGCTCACCACGGACCGTCGTCCAGCCTGGAACCTTGTAGGAGCTGGCTTGCCAGCGATGACGATGCCAGCCGCGCCACTGCTTTCGCGGGCAAGCCCGCTCCCACAGGATGGCGGTTCGCCACGGATTGTCGTCCAACCTGGAACCTTGTAGGAGCTGGCTTGCCAGCGATGGGGCCAGCAAGCCTTGCAGCGCCGATAAGGACGCCATCGCCGGCAAGCCGGCTCCTGCAGCCGCGGTGCCGGTTACTCCTGCAGTTCCACCAACGCACTGCCCTCGCTGACCATCTCGCCTTCCTGGCAATACAACGCCTTGACCACGCCGGCCTGGGGCGCGCGAATGCTGTGCTCCATCTTCATGGCTTCGAGCACCACCAGTTGGGTCCCGGCCTCGACGCTCTGGCCGACCTGCACCAGTACCCGGACGATATTGCCGTTCATCGGTGCCGTCAGGCCCCCCTGATGGCCGTGGCTGGCCTCGACCGCGGCAATCGGGTCGAAGGCGCTGATCGCCAGCAGCTCGCCTTGCCATTGCAGATAGAGGTTATCGCCCTGGCGGATGGCCCGATAGCGGCGGCGAATACCCTGGCGTTCAATGGACAGGGATTCGCCGTGCCACTCGACTCCCACACCCTGGTCCGGAACCAGGGTCAGGGCGCGGTCTTCGCCCCTGCAACTCAGGTGCAGGGTGGTTTCGGCCGGTAGCCCGCCGCGAAAGCCGTTGCCGCTGACCCAGGGCGAGCCGGGATCATCGGCGCGTGGCGTCGCCGCCAGGCCGCAGGACCAGGCCCGGGCCGCCACCTGCCAGAACTCGTCGCAGAGTTCGCCGGCAGCCGGCAGCAGTTGTTCCTGATAACGCGGGATAAAGCCGGTATCCAGTTCAGCCGCGGCAAAGGCCGGGTGGCCGATGATCCGCCGGAGGAAACCAAGGTTGGTCTTCGGCCCGCCAACGGCGAATTCGTCGAGCATCGCCAGCAGGCGCAAGCGCGCCTGTTCACGGGTTTCGCCCCAGGCGATCAGCTTGCCGAGCATCGGGTCGTAGAAGGGCGACACGCTGTCGCCTTCGGCCACGCCGCTGTCGACCCGGCGTCCCGGTCCGGCGGCCGATTCACGGTAGACCTCGAGACGCCCGGTGGCGGGGAGGAAGTCGTTGCCCGGATCCTCGGCGTACAGGCGCACTTCGATGGCGTGGCCCAGCAGCGGCACCTGCTCCTGGCTGATCGGCAGGGCTTCGCCGCAGGCGACGCGAATCTGCCAGGCCACCAGGTCGAGGCCGGTGATGGCTTCCGTGACCGGATGCTCGACCTGCAGGCGCGTGTTCATCTCCATGAAGAAAAAATCGCCGCGCGAATCCAGCAGGAACTCGACGGTGCCAGCACCGACATAACCGATGGCCTGGGCCGCGCGTACCGCCGCCTCGCCCATGGCCTGGCGCAACTCCGGGCTCAGGCCGGGTGCCGGCGCTTCCTCGACGACTTTCTGGTGGCGGCGCTGGATCGAACAGTCGCGTTCGTTGAGGTACAGACAGTGGCCGTGCTGGTCGGCGAACACCTGGATTTCCACATGACGGGGCTTGAGCAGGTACTTTTCCACCAGCATCCGCGAATCGCCGAACGACGACTGGGCTTCGCGCTGCGCCGAGGCCAGGGCTTCGGCCAGTTGGCTGACGTCCTCGACCACCTTCATGCCCTTGCCGCCACCGCCGGCGGTGGCCTTGAGCAGCACCGGGTAGCCGATCAGTTCGGCGGCGCTGCGGAAGGTGTCCAGGTCCTGGGCCTCGCCGTGATAACCGGGCACCAGCGGCACGCCGGCGGTGGTCATCAGCGCCTTGGCCGCGGACTTGCTGCCCATGGCGTCGATGGCGGCGGCGGGCGGGCCGAGGAAGACCAGTCCGGCGGCCTCGATGGCCCGGGCAAACGCGGCGTTTTCCGAGAGGAAACCGTAACCGGGGTGAATGGCCTGGGCACCGCTGGCCTGGGCGGCGGCGATCAGTTTGTCGATCTGCAGATAGCTGTCGGCGGCCTTGCTGCCGCCCAGGTCGACGCGGATGTCGGCTTCACGGCTGTGGCGGGCATCCCGGTCGATGGCACTGTGCACGGCGACGGTGGTCAGGCCCATGGCCTTGGCGGTGCGCATCACCCGGCAGGCGATTTCGCCACGGTTGGCGACCAGGATGGAAGTGATCACGGGGGCGCTCATCAACGGGGCTCCTTGGCAGTCGGTTCGGCTTGCCAGCCCGGCGGGCGTTTTTGCAGGAAGGCGCGCAGGCCCTCCTGGCCTTCGGGGCTGACCCGGATACGGGCAATGGCGTTTTCGCAGTAACGCCGCAGGGAGGGGGTGAGGACACCGCTGCCGACTTCGCGCAGCAGCTCCTTGCTCACCCGCATCGCCTGGGGACTGTTGAGCAGCAGGTTGTCGATCCAGGCCTCGACCTGGCGATCCAGCTCGGTCGCCGGGTAGCTTTCGGCCAGCAGCCCCAGCTCACGGGCGCGCACGCCGCTGAAACGCTCGGCGGTCAGGGCGTAGCGGCGGGCGGCGCGTTCGCCGATGGCCTGGACCACGAACGGGCTGATCACCGCCGGGGCCAGGCCGATGCGTACTTCCGAAAGGCAGAACTGCGCATCGTCGGCACCGATGGCCATGTCGCAACAGCCGATCAGGCCAAGGGCTCCGCCATAGGCCGCGCCCTGCACCACGGCCAGGGTCGGGACCTTCAGGCGGGCCAGGTTGTACATCAGTTCGGCCAGTTCGCGGGCGTCGTCGAGGTTGGTGTGGTAGTCCAGTTCGGCCGACTGCTGCATCCAGGCCAGGTCGGCGCCGGCGCTGAAGTGCCGGCCGCGGGCCCGCAGCACGAGGAAGCGCAGGGCCGGGTTGGCCTGGACCTTGTCCAGCGCGAGGATCAGCTCGCGGATCATCTCGGCGTTGAAGGCGTTGTTCTTGTCCTCGCGACTGAGCCACAGGGTGGCGAAGCCACGTGGGTCGGTCTGCAGTTCCAGGGTGTTGAAATCGGTCATGGTGTCGGGTCCTGTGCAGCGGTGTCTGTTGCCTTGTCGACCGGAGTCAGACCGGCGGGAGATTCCATGTGTGCAGGCGATGCCAACCCTGTGGGAGCGGGCAAGCCCGCTCCCACAGTCAGGGGGATCACATCCGGAACACGCCGAAGCGGCTCGGTTCGATCGGTGCGTTGAGCGAGGCCGAGAGCGCCAGACCGAGGATCTCGCGGGTCTGCGCCGGATCGATCACGCCGTCGTCCCACAGTCGTGCGCTGGAGTAGTACGGATGACCCTGGTGCTCGTACTGGTCGAGGATCGGTTGCTTGATCTCGGCCTCCTGTTCGGCCGAAAAGCCCTGGCCGGTGCGCTCGCTCTGTTCGCGCTTGACCTGCACCAGCACGCCCGCCGCCTGCTCGGCACCCATCACGCCGATCCGCGCGTTGGGCCACATCCACAGGAAGCGCGGGTCGTAGGCCCGGCCGCACATGCCATAGTTGCCGGCACCGAAGCTGCCGCCGATGATCACGGTGAACTTCGGCACCCGCGCACAGGCCACGGCGGTGACCAGCTTGGCGCCATGCTTGGCGATACCGCCGGCCTCGTATTTCTGGCCGACCATGAAACCGGTGATGTTCTGCAGGAACAGCAGCGGGATACCGCGCTGGCAGGCCAGTTCGATGAAGTGCGCGCCTTTCTGCGCGGCCTCGGCGAAGAGGATGCCGTTGTTCGCCAGGATCGCCACGGGATAACCGTGCAGGTGGGCGAAACCGCAGACCAGGGTGGTGCCGAACAGCGCCTTGAATTCATCGAACAGCGAGCCGTCCACCAGCCGGGCGATCACTTCACGCACGTCGAAGGGTTGCTTGGCATCGGCCGGGATCACGCCGTACAGCTCGTCGGCGCCATGCAGCGGGGCAATCGGCGCGCGTTGCCGCAACTCGCCGAGCTTGCGCCAGTTGAGGTTGGCGACACTGCGCCGGGCCAGGGCCAGGGCGTGTTCGTCGCTGTCGGCATAGTGGTCGGCCACGCCGGAGATCCTGCAGTGCACATCGGCACCGCCCAGGTCCTCGGCGCTCACCACTTCACCGGTGGCGGCCTTCACCAGCGGCGGCCCGGCGAGGAAGATGGTCGCCTGCTGGCGGACCATGATCGCTTCGTCGGCCATGGCCGGTACATAGGCGCCGCCGGCGGTGCAGGAGCCCATGACCACGGCGATCTGCGGGATGCCCATGGCGCTCATGTTGGCCTGGTTGAAGAAGATCCGCCCGAAGTGCTCGCGGTCCGGGAACACTTCATCCTGGCGCGGCAGGTTGGCGCCGCCGGAGTCCACCAGGTAGATGCACGGCAGGCGGTTCTGCTGGGCGATGGTCTGTGCCCGCAGGTGTTTTTTCACGGTCAGCGGGTAATAGGAGCCGCCTTTGACCGTCGCATCGTTGGCGACGATCATGCATTCGACACCTTCGACGCGACCGATCCCGGCGATCACCCCGGCCGCCGGCACCTCTTCGCCATACACCTCATACGCCGCCAGTTGGCTGATTTCCAGGAACGGCGAACCGGGATCGAGCAGGCGGTTGATGCGTTCGCGTGGCAGTAGCTTGCCCCGCGAGGTGTGCCGTTCCTGGGCCTTCGGTCCGCCGCCCTGTTGCACCTGGGCCAGCAGCGAGCGCAGGGCCACCACCTGTTCGAGCATCGCCGCGCGGTTGTCGGCGAACTCCGCCGAGCGCGGGTTGAGTTGCGTGTGCAGGATTGCCATGTGCGCGCCCCTCAGCGGGTTTCGTTGAACAGTTCGCGGCCGATCAGCATGCGACGGATCTCGCTGGTGCCGGCACCGATTTCATACAGCTTGGCGTCGCGCAGCAGGCGTCCAGCGGGGAATTCGTTGATATAGCCGTTGCCGCCGAGGATCTGGATCGCTTCCAGGGCCATCTGGGTCGCGCGCTCGGCGCTGTAGAGAATCACCCCGGCGGCGTCCTTGCGCGTGGTCTCGCCGCGTTCGCAGGCGCGGGCCACGGCGTACAGGTAGGCGCGGCTGGCGTTGAGCTGGGTGTACATGTCGGCGATCTTGCCCTGGATCAGCTGGAACTCGCCGATGCTCTGGCCGAACTGCTTGCGGTCGTGGATATAGGGCACCACCAGGTCCAGGCAGGCCTGCATGATCCCGGTCGGGCCACCGGAGAGCACCACGCGCTCGTAGTCGAGGCCGCTCATCAGTACTTTCACGCCGCCGTTGAGGGTGCCGAGGATATTTTCTTCGGGCACTTCGACGTCATCGAAGAACAGCTCGCAGGTGTTGGAACCGCGCATGCCGAGCTTGTCGAACTTGTTGCCGCGGCTGAAGCCTTTCCAGTCGCGCTCGACGATAAACGCGGTGATGCCGTGGGCGCCCTTTTCCAGGTCGGTCTTGGCGTAGATCACGTAGGTGTTGGCGTCGGGGCCGTTGGTGATCCAGGTCTTGCTGCCGTTGAGCACGTAGTGGTCGCCGCGACGGTCGGCGCGCAGCTTCATCGAGACCACGTCGGAGCCGGCGTTGGGTTCGCTCATGGCCAGGGCGCCGATGTGTTCGCCGCTGATCAGTTTCGGCAGGTAGCGGGTTTTCTGCGCATGGTTGCCGTTACGGTTGATCTGGTTGACGCAGAGGTTGGAGTGCGCGCCGTAGGAGAGGGCCACCGAGGCCGAACCGCGACTGATTTCTTCCATCGCCACGACATGGGCCAGGTAGCCGAGGCCGGCACCGCCGTATTCTTCCGGCACAGTGATGCCCAGCAGGCCCATGTCGCCGAACTTGCGCCACATGTCGGCGGGGAACAGGTTGTCCACGTCGATTTGCGCCGCCCGTGGCGCCAGCTCCCGGGCGACGAAGCCCTGCACCTGGTCGCGGAGCATGTCGAGGGTTTCGCCGAGGTCGAAGTTCAGGGTCGGATAGCTCATGAGGCACCTTTTGTTATGGAATGAGCAAGGCAGGAGTGTCAGTGGTTGTTGACCTTTACGTTAACGTAAATCCGATGGCGTCGGCTGTCAATTGGACATTTCCACGGCGCTGTTTTTCCACGGGCGGGGCTTTCTGCGGGGGATCGCTTCAGGGAGTGCTCCGGGGCGAGCGGGGTGGCCCGCTCGCCCTCCATCAGGGTTCGGCTCGGGGTTGGCGGCGCAGCCCCGGCGGGGTCAGCGCGCCATGCCGTGCTCCTTCAGCGCCTCCGCGGTCAGGCGCTCCATCTCGTCGCTGTGCTCACGGGCGATAGCTTGGTAGAGATTCTGGTATTCGGCATCGGTCATGACGCGGGCGAACACTTCCGTCTCGGGCTTGCCCAGGGTGGCGGCCGAGGCTTTCATGACAGCCTGCAGACGGGTCTTTTCCTCCTCGGGCAGAGCGTCATCGCCGAACCAGCGCTCCTGTGCCGATTGCAGGTCCAGCAGGGCGTCGCTCTTGGCCTCGCGCAGCGCTTCCTTCACGCTGAGCTCCTGCAGGTACTGGACCTCCAGGTAGTCCCTCCAGAACTCCTGCGCGATGATCTGCCGGACCCCGTCCATGGGCTGCCGTTCCTGTTCGAGGATAGCCTGGTAGACGGCCTCGATCTGGTCCGGGGTGACCCCGGTAATCCTGCCGAAAAGCATCTTCGAGGCCTGCCAGGGCAGTTCCAGGCGTTGCGCCAGACCGATGCGAAAGGCCAGGTAGACTTCCGCATCATCGGGATGCCAACCCGCGTCCCGGCGTTCCTGGATCAGGGCCCGGGCCTGGGCGTTGGTACGATCCAGGCGTGACTTGGCCCTGGCCAGTTGCAGCAGTTTCGCCTCGATCTTCTGGGCATCCGGCTCGGCGTAGGCTTCATGGAGCAGCACGTCGAGACCCATGTCGCTGAACGCCACGGCGATGCCGTCGGCACAGGCGTGTGACTGCGGCGCGGTGGCCCTGAGAAACAGCTTCTCGCGCAGTTCGGTGCTCTCGGCGGCGCCACGGACCATGCGCCGGACCTTGTCCAGGAGCCCCGGGCGAGCGTCTGCCTCTTTATAATCGGCCGATAGTGCCAGGTCGCCGATCACCCGGAAAAACGCTTCGGACTGCTCCACCGGCTCCTCGCTGGCCAGGCTCATCCAGGTGGCGCGAAAGGCCTGCTGCTCCTGGCTGTCGAGTCCTTGCAACCAGGGACTTTCGTCGCGTGAGGCGGGGGGGCGCGAGCCCTGCGGACTGTGCACCGGCGAATCGTCGCTGCTCAGGTTGCCATCCGAATCCGAGTCGGCCGGTATGTCCAGCCCCAGGTCGATCCCGGTTTCCGTGTGATAGTCCAGGGCATCGTTCACGTAAAAGGGTTCAAGGGAATTGCCGTAGAGATTGAGGGTGCGGGCGATCCGTTGACCGGCTTCGCTGGTATCCAGGACCGATTGCGGGATCATGGTCAGTTCGTTCTCGCTCAGGTCCAGGTGGGTCAGGGCCGGCAGGTCCGTGAAACCGGTCGGCCATTGGGTGAGCCCGGTGTTGCGCAGGCCGATCCGGGTCAGTTCGCGCATCGCGCTGAAATCCGGCGAACGGCCCAGGGTCGGATTATTGCTCAGGTTGAATTCCCGCAGGTGGGTGAGTCCGCCGAGCAGGGTGGCGCTTTCCTCGGTCAGAACGATCTGGTTGCCGCCCAGGTTGAGGTGGGTGAGTTCGGACATCGAGCCCAGCGCCGCGGGAATCTCGGTCAGCCCACCGCCGCTGATATACAGGCGCTTCAGTTGCGGGAATCCCTCGAGGAACGCGTTCAGTCCCTGGGTGATGTCCGCATGGCCCAGGGTCAGGAGCACTTCGCTGACATGGCTGAAGTTGGCCGACAGCGCCGGCAGCCGGGCGGTCGGTTCGTGGAGGACGAAGCTGAGCCGGTAGGCTTGTCCATAGGGGGTCTGGGTGAACTCCCGGCGCCAGCATTGCTTGACCGACTGGGCCATGAACTCTCTGACCATCCTTTGCACGTTGGACGGTGGCGTCAGACCGACCCAGGCATCGAGTTCCGCGCACAAGGTGTTGTATTCGATCTCCAGTTCTTCCAGGCGGTGCACCGCCGCGACGTCGTTCAGGCCGCGCATGCCGAGAAAGGCCTCGACATCTCGCCAGGGATGTTCGGGGTAAAGGCGTCGCGCCAGCTCGGTAAAGGCCAGGGAGCGAGTGCCGGGAATTCGCTGCGTCGCCTCGGTTTCGGCGGCGGCAACGCTGGCGCGGCGGCCGGCCAGGCGCATGGGCGGCGTGGGGTTGGGCTTGGTGGGCGGTGCGCCGAGGAGTTTCTCCATCTCCTTGCGTGGTGGCAATGGCTGGTCGAGCACGGCCTGCTTGAGGTTGGCCGCTTCATGGGGGCTGGGAAAACCCAGGGCCTTGCGCTCGGTGTCGGGCAGGGCGTGCAGGACGCTGCTGTAGAGATTGTCCGGACCGTGCAGTTCCTGGCCCAGGGCGTCATAGGCTTCGTACTGGCCGTCCGTCTTGACCAGGACCTTGCGGATCGGCGCCTGCTCCTGGCCGAGGCTGTCGAGCAAGGATCCGCCGAAGTGCGGCTCGCGGATTTCCAGGCGGACCTGGTCCGACCAGCCCGGCAACTTGCCGATCTGGCTGAGGATCAGCCTGTCGGTATCGGGGTTGTTCGTGGCGTCCAGATACAGCCCTTCCTGGGTTCGCGCCAGGCGCAGGTTGCGCCTGTAGTAGCGGGCTTCTTCGGCCAGTCGCAACGGTACGCGGCGGGACTTGAGCAGCAGCCGTTGCTCGGCCGGACTGGCGTTTCTGGACAGTTCCTCGGCGATCGGTGTCGACAGTTCGGGAAATGCCTGGCGGATCACGGCGACGGCGGTGTCGTTGCTCTGGGTGCGATAGCGATAGTGTGAATCGAACAGCGCTGCCCGGCGGCGGGTGGCCTGGGTCGCGAGCTTGCGCCGCAGCGCCACGGTACGCGCCTCCAGGCTGATGGGGCCGGTACCGAAGTCTTCGCCCAGCAAGCTGCGGATCTCGCTCTCGTCGAGGTTGACCAGGACCTTTTGCAGCAACTGGTTGGCGTTGAGTCCGGGCCATTGCAGGTCGATGCGCTGCAGCGATTGCAACTGGCCGCCGGGGTATTCCTTCAGCGGGGCGCCGTGACGGTCCAGCAGGCGCAGCACTTTCGAGGGCGGCCAGACCGGTTCGCTGGTGAGCAATTGCAGTTCCATGTGCAGCTCATCCAGTGAACTGTTGGCCGCGCCACCGCTTTGCAGGCGTTGCACCAGGGCCTTGAGGTCCTGGTCGAGCTTGAAGCGGGTCACGCTGTCTTCGAGCAGGGCCGGAGGCGGTGCCTGGTCCAGGTGCAGCCTGCGCAGGATGCCGTCGTCGACTTCGCTCAGTCGCATGATTCGTTGCGCCGCCGCCGGGTCCAGGCTGGCCGCGTCCGGCCCCAGCCGGGAAAACAGCTGCGGCTGTTGCCACTGCAAGGGGTTCTCGAACTGATGGAGCCAGGCGCCCTTGCCGTTGTGATAGACCAGCGGCGCGTAGGCATCGGGGTTGCTCGGGTGCTGCAAGTGGAAGCGGTTGGCGCTGGCGCCGGGGCGGATCCGGTAGTGGCGACCGTCGAGCCCCAGGTAGGTCTTGTCCTGATGGTGATAGAGCCCGCTGGCATCGACTTTCAGTTCCGACTTGTCGGGCAGGGGATGTTCATAAGGGGCCAGGTCGGGTTTCCACAGCGCCGGCTTGCCTTGTGGCGACTGGATCGGCTTGAGCCCTTCGACAAACGATGCCCCTTCGACCTCGCGGGTCAGCGCGGTTCCCGCCCCCAGCAGCTCGACATTCAGCAGCACGCCGATAAAACCGAGTACCGCCTGCATTTTTTCGTCATGGCGCCATTCCTCGATGCCGTTGTAGAGCTGCACGAGCAGTTGCGCGCCGGCGACCGCGAGCATCGCCTCGCCGAGGCCGGGTACCAGGAACAACAGGTTGATGCCCCAGTTCAGCAACGACTGCAGGCGCGCGGTGCGGGTCTTCTTGTCCTCGTCGTCCGTGGGCACCGCGCTGACACGAGCGTCGTCGAGCTTCTTGACCGTTTGCAGGACGCAGAACTCGCTGAAAGGGTGTTCGCCCAGCGAGTCTTTTTTCAACCGCAGGCTGGCTTGCCCGGCTGGCTTGCGCTGCCCGCTGATGGGATCGAGCGGGTTCAGGCAGTCGTCGAGGGCGCGAAAGAAGGCCGGTTGCGTGCGCAGGTGCACGTAACGCTGGAAGAACGCCTGATAGGTTTTATCCCGCAGGCGTTCCCTGAGTTCGTCATGGAATGCACTGACGGACTGATAGCACTTGAAGGCCTGTTGCGGATCGCCCGACAGGTAGGCGACGCAGGGCCGGTCACCGTTGCTGGCGGGGATGCCGTGCTCGATCAGCAGCACACCCTTGAGCAACGCGCCCCAGTCGCCGCTGTCGTTGAGAAAGTCCAGCAGGCTGAGGGAGTGGCAGTGCACCGGATGATTGTCCCAGCGGGTGGGCCGCGCCGGGTCGAGCAGGCTTTGCAGCATCTGGTAGGCCGATTGATCCAGATGGCCCTGGATCAGGGCGATTTCCGCCTGTACCGCCAGTTCGTCGCGCTGTTGTTGCTCGAAGAGGATATTGAACAGAGGCAGTGGGCGGCCGTGCTGGGTGGGCAGGAAAAAATGCTCGACATGCTGCTTGTACTGGCCGCCGAGGTCGAGCTGGCGGCAGACGGCGGCGAAGTTCGCCGGTGTGATGGGTTTCTTCAGCACCGCGGTGCTTTTGCGCAGGATGGCCGAGCCCCTGTCGAAGCCGAACGGGCCGGTTTCGCTGCTTTCGAAATTCTGCAGGGCGGCTTGCAACAGGCTCTGCGTGAGCGTGCTTTCCTGACGGGGTGTGCCGAGGGTGGCGGCGGCCAGGATATGCACATGGCGGAGCTGGTCGTGGTGGATGTCCAGGCCCGGGCCGTAGTGCTCGTCCAGGGCCTTGGACAGCAGCGGGGCGGCAAAGTCCTCGACGCTTTTGAAACCTTGAAGATAACGCGCCAGCAGGGCCTTGGAGCCTTGGCTCTGCTTGAGGCGCGTGGCGAAGGCCCGCCGTCGTTCGAGCGAGGCCTGGCTCAGCCAGGCCGGCAACTGCTTGAGGAGCAGGCGATGGTTGCGGGTCGATCGAACCGTTGCGGTCGGCGCGGCAGGTGTGGATTGCGGGTTGCTCATGTAGGTCGACTTCTTCCGTGAACGAGGCTTCAGCTTATGCTGAATGTCGGTCTGTAAGCGTTGAAAAATTTGAGCTTTATCAGTGGGTTATGATCGATAGTTTGTACCGTTGAAATAGCCGGTTAGGGTTTTTTGCCCCGCCTTTTGTGTTAAACGGCCCTGACCGCTCCCACGCTGGAGCGTGGGAGCGAGCGGGAGGCCTACAGGCCGTATTGTCGCAGCAACTGTTCGGTCAATTGCTTCAAGGTGTCGTTGTAGGGTCTGGCGATATCGTCGGACAGTCTCAGGTAGGCGCTGTCCGTCAGGGCCGCGGCGAAGGCGGCATCGGGGGTCAGCCCCAGCGCCAGCGCCGATTGCCTGATGGTGTTGGCCAGGTCGGCGTTCTGCCGCTCGTCCGGGGGGAGGCCGTCAAACCACTCGCGTTGCGCGGACAGCAGATCGTCGAGTGCGCCGATCAGATGGTCGCGCTGTTCCCGTGGCGCCTGGAGTGGCCCGTCATGAAAGCGCTCTTCCAGATAGTCCTTCCAGAACGGCTGGTCGAGCAGGCCCCTGGATGTTTCGCCGGGCAGGCGCTTCTGGGCCAGGATGAGCTGGTAGGTCTCGTCGAGTTTGCGACTGCTGACGCCGGCGATCCGGTCGTAATTCATTTTCCTGGCTTGCCAGGGCAAGTCGAGCCGTTGCGCCAGGCCGATGCGAAAGGCCAGGTAGATCTCCGCCTCATCGGGGTTCACGCCGATGGCCTTGCGCGCGTCGATCAGGCGGCGGGCATGGCGATTGACCCACTCCAGGTGCAATTTGCCCAGGGCCAGGCGCAGCAGCTCGCCTTCGCGCTGTTCGAGGGGCAGGGCCTTGGCCTCGTGCAACAGCACATCGAAGCCCATGTCGCTGAACACCACGGTGATCCCGTCTTCACAGCTGTCCGGATCCGGCGCGCTGGCGCGTCTGAACAACTGCTCGCGCAACTCGCTGTTTTCCGTGGCCGCCCTGACCATGTGCCAGACCCGGCTGGACAGTTCGGGGCGATGTTTGGCATCGAGATAGTCGGCGCAGAGCCTGAGGTCTTCCAGCACCCGGAAAAAGGCTTCGGAAGCTTCGATGTCGTCGCTCGCCAGGCGCAGCCACAGGTCGCGTCGGGCATGGCGTTCCACCCGGCTCAGCCCTTCGAGCCAGGGTGTGCTGTCACGCGGTACGGGCGAGGGTGTGCCCCAGCGGCTGTGGCGGGAGCTGACCCTTGATTGCGGGCGCGAGTCGCTGCTCCATTCCGACTGATCGTCGCTTTCGAGCAGTACATCGAGTCCCAGGTCGAGATCGGTTTCCTGCCGGTAGAGGTCGACACGCCGGCGCAGTGCAATGGGGATCGGGTTGCCTTCCAGGTTGATCGCGCGGTTGAGGCGCTGGCGTTGCGGGTCGCTGGCGAAGACTTCGTCGGGAATGTCGCTGATCTGGTTGTCGCTCAGGTCCAGGCGGCGCAGGGCGGGAAGCTGGTCATAACCGGGCGGCCACTGGCGCAGCCCGGTATTGCGCAGGTGCAGGTAGGCGAGGCGGGTCAGGGGGCTGAGGTCGGGCAGCATCGACAGGGTGCTGTTGTTTTCCAGGATCAGCACTTCCAGCCGGGTCAGGTGGGTCAGCGGCACGCCGGTGGCGGGTGTGATGACGATCTGGTTGGCCTTGAGGTCCAGGTGCCGGAGTTCGCTCAGTCGTTCCAGGGCCGACGGCAATCGGGTCAGGGCGTTGCGGCTCAGGTCCAGGCGTTGTGCGCGGCGGAAAGTGCCCAGGAAGCCGTCCAGTTCCGGCGAGACCATCAGTGCCAGCCCGCGCAGGTGCAGGTCGGTGACATGGTCGAAGTTCGCCGACAGCGTCGGCAGGCGATCCACGGCATAGCCGGCCAGGCTGAGCTGGCGGCCACCGATGGGCAGGCCGCTGGCGTCGGTGGCCAGGTCCGTCTCGTGGCGCCAGCAGCGTTTGATCTGGATGGCGATCCGGTACTTGCCGTTGGCTTCGGCGCTGGCCTGGGGCTCGCCGATCCAGGCGTCGAGTTCGTCTTCCAGGGTGGCGTACTCGAGTTCCAGGGCCCGCAGTCGCTCGATGCCCGCACCCAGGCTCAGATCGCGCAGGCCGTGCAGGGTTTCCACCTCGGAGAGGCGCAGGGTCGGGTACAGCTCCTGGGCGAGGCGGTTGAACTGGAACGAGCGCAGCGCCCGTCCCGTGCCGCGCCCGCTCAGTGGATAGCCGAGGCGTCCGTCGGCCAGGCGCATCGGTGCGACGAAGCCCGGCTTGAGCGGTGGCAGGCCGAGGCTGTGGTGCAGCATGGCGCGCGGTGGCAGTGGCAGGTCGAGCAGTGCCTGGCGCAGTTGCGCGCCCTGGCCGACATGGGGGAAGCCCAGGGCGGCCCGCTCGGTATCCGGCAGGGCATGCAGTACCGCCGCATAGAGGTCGTCCGGGCCATGCAGTTCCTGCTCCCGGGCGTCGCGGGCCTCATAGCGGTTGCCCTGGCGGATCAGCACCTTGCGTGCCGCGACCCGTTCGGGGCCGAGGCTGCCCAGCAGCGGGCCGCTGAAGGCGCCATCGCGGATTTCCAGGCGAACGCTGTTCGACCAGCCCGGCAGTTTCTCCAGCATGGGCAGGATGATCCGGTAGGCTTCGGCCTGGTTCACCGAGTCGAGATAGAGCTGTTCACAGAGCCGGGCGACACGGATATTGCGCAGGTAGTAGCGGGCTTCCTCGGCCAGGCGCAGTGGCACCGATCCGGCGGCGAGTCGTTGCAATTCGACGCCGTTGGCCTGGCTGATCAGTTCCCGGGCGACCAGGCTCGGCAGCGTGGGGAAGTCCCGCTGGATCACCGTCACCGGCGCCGAGGGATTGGCCGAGCGGCTGCGAAACTCGTAGTGGGAGGCGAACAGGCTGTGTCGTCGCTGCACCGCCTCCCTGGCCAGCATCCGCCGCAGCCTGTGGGTGCGCACCGTCAGGCTCAGGGGGCCTTGGCCGAATTCTTCGTCGAGCAGGCTGGCGATCTCGCGCTCGCCCAGCCGGGTGAGCACCAGCTCGAGCAGATCGTTGGCGTGCAGGCTGTCCCAGGTGGCGTCCAGGCGTGTCACCCGGCTGTCGATACCGGGCGGGTATTCGGTCAGCGTGACGTTCTGCTCGTCCAGCAGGCGCAGTACTTTCGAGGCCGGCCACACGGGCCGGTTGGTCAGCAGTTGCAGGGTCATGTGCAATTCATCCCGGGAATAGCCCAACGCATCGCCGTGTTGCAGACGGGCGATCAGCTTGCCGAGGTCATGGTCGAGCTTGAAGCGGATCAGCGTATCGCGCAGCAGCGCCGGGGGCGGCAGGTTGTCCAGGTGCACGCTGCGCAGCACATCGCCGCCGACGCCGCTGGTGCCCATGACACGGCGCGCGGTGGTTTCGTCCAGGGCCGCGGCGTCGGGACCGAGGCGAGCAAACGCACGCAGGTCATCCCAGGCCTGTGGTTGCTCGAATTCGTGGACCCAGGCACCGCTGCCGTTGTGCCTGAAGGCCGGTGCATAGCCGTCGGTTTTGCGTGGATGAAGGGCCTGGTAGCGAGGCGAGGATGGCTGCGGCTTGAGCTCGTAGAATTTGCCGTCCAGCGGCAGGTAGGTGCGCCCCTGGTGGTGGTAGAGGCCGGCGGCATCGGGTTCCAGGGTTGCGGGCAGCACCGGTTTGTGGGCAAAGGGGGTCAGGTCGGGATTGAACAGGCGTATATCGCCACTGGGCAATTTCACCGGGCGCAGTCCGTCGACAAATCCGGCACTGCCGATCGCCGCGTTTTCGGCGGCGGCCGCCGACGCTCCGGCGGCCCCGAGCGCGGCGATCAACGCGACGTTCTGCAGCACGCCGGTCAGGTAGGCCCAGGCCTGCTTTTTTTCGCCCAGGGCAAAGCTGTCGATGCCGTGGAAAATATGGCTGCCCAACTGTACCGCGACCACACCGAGCATGACTTCGCCGAGTCCGGGAACGATAAACGCCGCGACATTGAGCACATCGAGGGCAATCGTGAGGTAATGCTCCAGGCGGGCGCTGAGACTTTGCCGGTCCTTTTGCGCGGTGGGCACGGCGATGAACAGGGCATCCTCGAAGAAGGTCTCGACCTTCAACTGGTAGCGCTGGCGAAACACATGGCTGTCGATCAGGTCGCCGGCGACATCGAGCCTGGCCTGCGGGTCGGGGGTCGGCTGATAGAAATAGCCGTTCCACTGGCGTGGCGAGAGGCGTTCATGCAGCTTGTCGAAAAAAAGCGCTCGCGAGCGCTGGGGAATGAAACGGATAAAGAACTTCAGGTACTCGAAGTCCCGCAGCTGCTCTCGCAGGTGGTCTTCGAAGGCCGCGCGGGAGGGATACTGCCGGACCGGATGGAAGGGGTCGTCCGGTAGGTAGACCACCCAACTGCGGGCATGGTCGTCGGTGCGCACCACGAGAATGCCGTTGAGGGCGATCCGCAGCAGGCTCAGGGTGAAGCAGCGCTGTGGATGTCCGGCCGGCACGGGGACCTGCTTGCCCCTGGCCACTTCCAGCATCAGCCGATAGGCCGTGTCGTCCAGGTGACTTTTCAGGAAGGCGATATGCACCTGCGTCTCGAGGGCATAGGCGTCATAGACGGTGAAATGGCCGCGCACGGCGTGTTGCGCTTGCAGCGTCGCTTCGCTGGCGCTGGCGGTCGGGAAGAACACCTCGTCGAGATGTTTCTGGTATTGCCGGCCCAGGTCCAGCTTGCGGCACAGGGCGGCGAAACCGGCTGGCGACAGGGCTAGGCGCCGCGCGTCCGGATCAAGGGGCGGCTTGTCGTAGATCGCCGCGGGATCGCCGGGCGCGTCCAGCTTGCCGTCCCTGGTTTCCCAGGCCTCGTAGTTGTGCAGCGCGGCGTGCAGCAGGGTGGCGATGGATGAGCGCAGGTCCCCCGGGCTGCCTTTGGTGGGCTGGAGGATAAAGGTCTTGCCGACGTCCAGCGTCAGTCCGAATTCGTCCTTGAGCGCCTGCTCCAGCAGCGGTTTGGCAAAGGCCTCAACCGTGCTCACGTTGCGCAGTATGTCCTCGACCTTGCGCTGGAAATAGCGGCAGGCGGTATAGCTCTGGTGCAGGTGGGTGAAGACCTGCGCTGCGTCTTTCAACCGAGGCAGCTTGCCCAGCGCCAGGTGGGTCCGGGTGTCGGCCCGGACCAGCCATTCGGGGAATTGGCCCTTGATGAAATCATAGTGAACCCCCCGGTGCCCGCGGAGCGCGGGGGGACGGTTGGGGACAGTGGCGGAACCGGCGTCCGCCGACGTGGTGGTGGTCATGGTGTGAAGCCCGATTCGTGGTTCGAAGGGGCAGGGTATTCGGCGTGCCGGCCGGGGCTGCGGTAGGTATTCACCCGGCCGGGAGGTGACGTCAGTTTTTCGGGACCGGCCAGATCACGTCATCGGCGAAGATTTTCCCGTCGGCCGGCCAGTTCAGTACCGTGCCGCCGGATTCGGCCACCTGGTCGATCAACTGGTCGTAGACCGCGCTGTTATCGGTGCCGCTCCAGGTCGCACTTTCGATGTCGGCGGCGCTTTGTCCCGCCGCCGCATGGATCGCACGGACACTGGCGGCACGGGTCAGGCTGGAGTTGACCAGCCAGATCCGCCCGGCGGCGATGCCCCTAGGGGAAACGGAAATATGCCCTTCGATATCGTCGTAGGGAAAGAAGTGGCGGTCGCGGGAGTCGCGGTTGAACAGGCGATTTTCCTGACCCGGCACGACTTCGATCTCACGTGTATCGATCATATAGGTGAAGCTGGTGGTCTGCCGGTGCCGGTAGGTGGTGTAGCCGCGTTCGCTGTCGAGTGAGAGCGCGGCGCCCGAACCGCTGGATGCCGTTCCAGCGGACTGGCCGGTGCTGCCGGAGGCTGCCGATGAGGTATCCGACGAACGCCCCTGGCTGCTCGCTTCGCTGTCGGAGTCGCTCTCCGATTCCGGGCGCTTGCCGGGGTATTTATTGGTTTGCGTGTTGTAGCGCAACTGGCCGGCGCCCGGCCCGCCACCGACACTGTAGTTTCTGGCGTCGCTCAGGCTGAAGGTGGCACTCAGGGCTTTTTTCGTGGTCGAGCCGGTTGCATGGTGCTCGCGGGCGAGCATGCAGCCATCCCGGGCCAGCTCGAACGGCGTGCGGTCTTCGCTCCTGAACATCGCGGGAATGTCCGTCCGGTACAGGCAGCCATGGATGTTTTTGCGGTAGCCGAGCCGGAGCAGGAAGGCTTCCAGGAATGGCCCGGTGTAGTAGGCGTCGAAATCCGCTTCGAGGGTGTGCGGCTCGAAGTTGCGCACCTTGCGGATCTGCGGCATCACCTCCTGTTCCAGCAGGTCAAAGCGCCGTGGATGGGTTTCGGCCATCGACTGGCGTTTGTGCGACTCGGCCCATTCCGGGATCGCGCCGTTTTCCTGGAGCGCCTGTTGCAGGCGCGGCAGCATGCTGGGCAGCAGGTTGTAGCGTCGCAGTAGCTCCCCGCGTTCTTCCGCGGTCTGGTCCGGATGGGCCCATTTCAGTGCCCGTATCAGTTGCTGGCGAGTACTACCTTCCTGGCTGGGGCGGGCCCATTGCGGTGGTGTGCCGAGCGCTGCGGCATCGGCCCGGAAACGGTCGATGGCGTTGCCGTGCAATCCGTAGTGCTCCCAGATATCGCGGTCGGTCCAGGCTGGCAGCTTGTCGGGGGCAAGGGACTGGCCGCTGGCGTCCATGCGACCTGTCGGCGGATCGACCAGTGCCCAATGGTCGTCGTCCTTGCTGAAGGCGAACACACGCTCCGCGGCGCCAGGGTGCCTGGCGGCATCATTATCTCGCAAGCGGTAATAGCCTTGCCCATCGGGGCCCGCCAGCAGCGTATAGCGGCTGCGGAGGGTGTAGTTGAACTTGGCGACGACCACGGCGGGTGCCGGCTCCTCGGCCGGGCGCGGTCGTTTGGGCGGTGGCGGGCTGATGGCGGGTTGGGCGGGGGACGCTGGCACGGGGTGCGTTCCCCAGGTGCCGCCGTGGCCTGTCCGGTACAACGGCGGGCCGGAGGGCAGCAACTCATCGACACGCCTGGCCCGGTAGGTTTCGAGTTGCGCGTCATACGCGACCATCACCGTGCCGCCTTCGTCGAGATCGACATAGTGCCGTTTCCTGGCGATCCGCAGGCCCTGGGGGTCGGGTGGCGGCAATGCCGCGGTCGCGGCGACCCGGTAGTTGTCCAGCGAACGGGAGGTTCCGGCCACGGGTTGAGCTGGCAAGGACGTCAGTTGTATGTCCGCAGCCGCCGGCGTGCCGGCCGGTGCCCGGGGCGGCTGGCTGTGGGCCTGGCCGACGGCAAGCGCCGGGTGGTCCGGCCGGTTTACGCGCAAGCCGCTGATAGTTGGCTCACGGTGGGGTAGCGAGGATTCGGGGAGGCTCGGCGTCTTTGATCCGGGCACGCGAAGGGTGGGCGTTTCTGGCTTGAGCGGGATTCTTGGAGACACTGTGATATCTGCCGATTTTCCTGACGGTTGAATGGACGGCGCCACGTGTTGTACCTGGGGGCAGGTAGACGCTGGCGCAGGCGGATTCAGTATCCGGTCGGTGGATCCGCGGATGCGTTACATAGATATGGACGGGGAGGGGGTCAGCAAATGGCAGGAACACGAAGGGGAGCCGAAGCTCCCCTTGAATGCGTTGTTGTATGCTCTTTTTTTATTATTGAGGGGCGGTCTGTTGTTGTTTTTGTCAACCGTGGCCCTTTACCGCTGTTTTGGCTGACCCCCATCCGGGGTCAAAGAGCAAACGTATTTTTTTGAGCGCTGATCTGCTTTATCAGGTGATCCAACCAGTTCGGGAGCTACCTTGAGGTAGTTTTATTTTTCTCTGCCCGGTTGCGGGTGACGGTCAAGTCCCCTGAAAGCACACCTTCTCCAAAAAAATCTGTTAGCTGCGTCTCTGCCGTGTTGTTTTTGTTATGTCAGAGTCGGTACGTCTTGTTTTTATTGGTTTGCTGCTTTTTATTCTTGTTATGCAGGAGATATAGCAGGTGGCGTGCCAACTTTTGCAAATCCTTTAAAATCAATGGGTTAAAAATTTTGTCCGACAATCGTTGCAGGAAAAATCGCTGAACCTGTTTCCGTGTTACTCGTTTGTGTTTCCAGACGGTAACACCCGGACACATTCAACCGGCCTGGCGTGCCTTGGCGACCCGCGACCCCGTAACACGTCCCAGCACCCCGCAGATTTCCTGGCCGGCCAGGAGCAGGCGATCCAGGTCGACACCGGTGTCGATGCCCAGGCCGTTGAGCATGTAGAGCACATCTTCGGTGGCGACATTGCCGCTGGCGCCCTTGGCATAGGGGCAACCGCCCAGGCCGGCGATGGAGCTGTCGAAGACCTGGATGCCTTCGAGCAGGCTGGCGTAGAGGTTGGCCATGGCCTGGCCGTAGGTGTCGTGGAAGTGCCCGGCGAGTTTGTCCCGTGGCACCTGGGCCGAGACCACCTCGAACATCCGGCGGGTGGCTCCCGGCGTGCCGGTGCCGATGGTGTCGCCGAGGGACACTTCGTAGCAGCCCATGGCATACAGCTCGCGGGCCACCACGGCGACCTGCTCGGCGGCGACCGGGCCCTCGTAGGGACAGCCGAGGACGCAGGACACATAGCCGCGCACGGTCACGCCGTGCTGGCGGGCGGCATCCATGATCGGCACGAAACGTTCGAGGCTTTCGCTGATGGAACAATTGATATTGCGTTGGGAAAAGGCCTCGGAAGCGGCGGCGAACACCGCCACCTCCCTGACCCCGGCGGCCATGGCGTCTTCGAAGCCGCGCAGGTTGGGCGCCAGGGCGCCGTAGGTGACCCCGGCCTTGCGCTGGATGCGCGCGAAGACTTCGGCGGAGCCGGCCATCTGCGGGACCCATTTGGGTGACACGAAGCTGCCGACCTCGATATAGCCCAGGCCGGCATCGGTCAGGCGGTCCACCAGGCGGACCTTGTCGTCGACGCTGATGGGCTGTGCCTCGTTCTGCAGGCCATCGCGGGGGCCGACTTCGATCAGGCGTACGTGGGTAGGTAGGGACATGGGGATACCTTGCGCAATGGGGTTGTTGTCGATGGAGCGCCTAGAGGATCTGGCTGGCCTGGGTTTCCAGGGTCTGCGCCAGGGCCTGATGGCAGCGTTCCTCGGCCGTATCGAGTTCGAGCTGCATCTGCTCGATATCCAGCAGTTGCTGTTCGAGTTGCGCACGGCGCTCGGTGATTTTCGCCAGCATGCTGTTGAGCTGTTTCTGGTTGCCGCTGGTGGGGTCGTAGAGTTCGATCAGCTCGCGGCATTCGGCGAGGGAAAAACCGATGCGCTTGCCCCGCAGGATCAGTTTCAGGGTCACCTTGTCGCGGGCCGAATAGATGCGTTCCAGGCCGCGACGCTCGGGGCAGAGCAGGCCTTGCTCTTCATAGAAGCGAATGGCCCGGGTGGTGATGTCGAGCTCGCGGGCGAGGTCGGAGATGCTGTAGGTCTGGCTGCTCATGAAAGCGCTCGGCAAAGGTCTTGGCGCTAAGCTAAGGGCTGCTTGACGTATACGTCAAGCATGTCGGCATCCGCGCGGGCCTTGTGCGGGGTCAGGCCTTGTCGAGCTTCTTCTCGTGGGCCGTGACCTGCTGGCACAACTCGATCATCTGTTCGCGCATCCAGCGGTTGGCCGGGTCCTGGTCGGTGCTTTCGTGCCAGTAGAGGTGGGTTTCCACCGGCGGCACGTCGTTGACCGGCAACTGGAAGTAATGCAGGTCGTGCCGGCGGGCGAAGCGCTCCGGCACGGTCATGACCATATCGGTCTGCTGCAATACCTGCGAGGCCATGAGGTAATGCTGGGAACGCAGGGCGATCTTGCGCTGGATGCCCATCTTGCCCAGGGCCAGGTCCACGTAGCCGAGGCCGTTGCGGCGGCTGGAAATATGGATGTGGGTCAGCCCCAGGTAATCGTCCAGGGTCAGCTTGTCCTTGCCCGCCAGCGGATGCCCCTTGCGCATGGCACAGACATAGCGGTCTTCCATCAGCTTGACATGGCGCACCTGCGGGTCGGTGTTGAGCGGTGCATCGACGGCGAAGTCGATCCGCCCGGCGGCCAGTTCCTTGGTGGTTTCGCGGCGCTTGGAGAGAAAGCTCTCGATCGCCACGGTCGGCGCCAGGCGGCGCAGGCGCTGGAACAGCGGCGGCAGGATCACCGCTTCGGTGAGGTCGGTCATGCTGATGCGGTAGGTCTTGTTCGCCTGCAACGGGTTGAAGATGCGGCTTTCCTGGACCGAGATTCGCAGCAGCGACAGGGCGTTGCGCACCGGACCGATGATGTTCTGGGCCATCGGGGTGGGCACCATGCCCTGGGCGGTGCGCACGAACAGCGGGTCGTTGAAGGTTTCGCGCAGGCGTGCCAGGGCGTTGGAAACCGCCGGCTGGGTGATACCGACGATCTGCCCGGCACGGGTCAGGTTGGCTTCGGTGTAGATGGCGTCGAAGACGATGAAAAGATTGAGGTCGACCTTGCTCAGATTCATTTCGCGGCGCTCTTATTATGGGGTTTCGATCAGCCGATCATATATCGGTGATGAATGTTAATACACGCCGAGAATAGCTTTGGTAAATTTTCGTAGCTGATCTAGCATCGATTCCATGACCCCGACCACCTGCTCAAGAAGGTAGCTGCCCATGGATTTCGCCTATTCGCCCAAGGTTCAGGAATTGCGTGAACGTGTGACCGCGTTCATGGACGCTTATGTGTATCCGGCCGAACCGGTGTTCGAACGCCAGGTCGCCGAAGGCGATCGCTGGCAGCCCACCGCGATCATGGAAGAGCTCAAGGCACGGGCCAAGGCCGAGGGCCTGTGGAACCTGTTCCTGCCGGAGTCCGAACTGGGCGCCGGCCTGACCAACCTGGAATATGCGCCCCTGGCGGAAATCATGGGCCGTTCCTTGCTGGGCCCGGAGCCGTTCAACTGCTCGGCGCCGGATACCGGCAACATGGAAGTGCTGGTGCGCTATGCCAATGAAGAACAGAAACAGCGCTGGCTCGAACCGCTGCTGCGCGGCGAGATCCGCTCGGCGTTCGCCATGACCGAGCCCGATGTCGCCTCGTCGGATGCTACCAACATGGCCGCCCGGGCCGTGCGCGATGGCGACGAGTGGGTGATCAACGGCAAGAAATGGTGGACCTCCGGCGCCTGCGATCCGCGCTGCAAGATCCTGATCTTCATGGGCCTGAGCAACCCGGACGCGCCGCGTCACCAGCAGCACTCGATGATCCTGGTGCCGGTGGATGCACCGGGTGTGAAGATCCTCCGTCCGCTGCCGGTGTTCGGTTACGACGATGCCCCCCACGGCCATGCCGAAGTGTTGTTCGAGAACGTGCGGGTGCCCTACGAGAACGTGCTGCTGGGCGAGGGGCGGGGCTTCGAGATTGCCCAGGGGCGCCTTGGCCCGGGCCGGATCCACCACTGCATGCGTTCCATCGGCATGGCCGAGCGGGCGCTGGAGCTGATGTGCAGGCGCTCGGTCAACCGTACCGCGTTCGGCAAGCCGCTGGCGCGCCTGGGCGGCAATATCGACAAGATCGCCGACTCGCGGATGGAGATCGACATGGCCCGCCTGCTGACCCTGAAGGCGGCGTACATGATGGACACCGTCGGCAACAAGGTGGCGAAAAGCGAAATCGCCCAGATCAAGGTGGTGGCGCCGAACGTGGCCCTGAAGGTGATCGACCGCGCGATCCAGATCCACGGCGGGGCCGGGGTCTCGAATGACTTCCCGCTGGCCTACATGTATGCGATGCAGCGCACCCTGCGCCTGGCCGACGGTCCGGACGAAGTGCACCGCGCGGCGATCGGCAAGTTCGAGATCGGCAAGTACGTGCCGCGGGAGATGATGCGTTCGGAACGCTGAATCCCACACCGCTGCCGGGGTGAGCCCGGTCCCCTGCAGGAGCTGGCTTGCCAGCGATGAGGTCCGTGAGGGCAAGGCTTGTCTTGAGGGCCTCATCGCCGGCAAGCCGGCTCCCACAAGGTCGGCTTCTCTCAAGTTCAGTCTCCTGTAAGGTCGGCTTCCCACAAGGTCGGCTGCCCATGAGGTCAGTCTCCAGCAAGGTCGGCCTCCCGCAAGGGCCTATCCCTCAGTACACCCACACCTCGACCCGGCGGTTCTTGATCCGTCCTTCGTCGGCGGTATTCGCCGCCACCGGCATCTGTGCGCCGAAGCCCTGGATGTCGCGAAACACCACGCCGCCCTTGAGCAGTTCCCGGCGTACCGCCATCGCTCGCAGCCTGGACAGCAACGCCGCCCGTTGCGGATCGTTCTTGGCATCGCCAAAGCCCACCAGTGTCACCCGCTTGTGCAGCTTGTTCTGGCCGCGCAGGTAATCGAGCACCCGCAGCACGTCCTGGCGGGCCTTGTTGTCCAGGCTGGCACTGCCTTCTTCGAAGCGGAAATTCACCGACAGGCGCTGCGCCCGTTTCGCCAGTTGCTGGTAGCCGGGCGGCATCTGCGCACTGGCCTGTACCGGTATCGCCTGGACGGTCTGGGCGATAAAGCCGCTGCGGGCGACAATCGCCTGTCCGGCCTTGCTCTGGGCAAAGCGCACCAGCGACTGGGCCCAGGGATTGGGCAGGTCGGGCGGCAAGTAGAAGAACAGCCGGCGTGACAGCGGATAGTCCTCGGTGGCGATCAGGCTGTTGAGCGGCAGCATCGGTTGCGAATCGCCGTCGACAATGGCCACGGCCTTGGCCCGGCGCACATAGGGCAGGCCGATGAAACCGATGCCGGCCGGATCCTGGCTCACCGCGTCCGACAGCTGTTCGCTGGACTCGAAGCGCCGGGCCCCGGCGGCCAGGGACTTGCCGCGCCGGGCGAGGACCAGGTCCTTGAACGTGTCCCAGGTCCCGGACTGGTCATCGCGGGCATACAGGTGGATCGCTCCGCCGATACCGCCCAGTTCTTCCCAGGTTTTCACCTCACCGGCGAAGATCTTCGCCAGTTGCCCGGTATCGAGCTGGTTCAGCGGGTTCTGCGGATGCAGGATGATCGCCACGCCGTCGATGGCGATCACTTGCTCGGCCTCGGGGCTTTTCAGGTCACCGAGGTGTTCCAGGGCCTGGCGTTCGGATTCCTTGATCGGTCGGGAAGCGGCGGCGAGGTCGGCGGTGCCGGCCTTGAGGGCGGCGAAGCCGGTGCTGGAGCCATGGGCGGCGACTTCCACGCTGACCCGCCGACCCTGCTCGGTGGTGGCGAGCAGCCGTTGCTCGTTGTCCTTGCCGGTGGCCGCGTCATGCACCCCGCGCAGGCCCTGTTCTTCGAGCCAGCCCTTGACCAGCGCCGGGCCGAGGCTGGCACCGATGGTGTTGGAACCCTGGATACGCAGCACCGGGCCGTCATCGGGCGGCGGCGGCAGGGCGGCCGACGCCAGGGGCGTCAGACCGCAAAATATCAGCAGGGAGAGCGCGCGCAGCATGAGGGCGGCACCTTTTATCAACAAAAGTGCTGCGAGAATGAGTCAGTCAGGTTTCAGTTAAATGACATGGGACGGGGCCGGGGCCCCTTCTTGAAAACTCCGTAGCCCCTGTAGGCGCTGGCTTGCCGGCGATGAGGCCCGTCAGAATTGCATCATCAATTCGGCCGCCATCGCTGGCAAGCCAGACTCCTACAGGGTTTTGTACTGCCTGGGAGAACGGGGATCAGCCCAGTTCCAGCCAGATCGGCGCGTGATCCGACGGTTTCTCCATGGCGCGCAGTTCGTAGTCGACACCCCCGGCCTTGACCCGCGACAGCAGGCCGTTGGAGGCCATGATCACGTCGATGCGCAGGCCGCGCTTGGGCTCGTCCTCGAAGCCGCGGCTGCGGTAGTCGAACCAGCTGAAGCGATCGTTCACCTCGGGGTGCAGGTGCCGGAAGCTGTCCACCAGGCCCCAGTTCTTCAGGCGCGCCAGCCATTCGCGTTCTTCCGGGAGGAAGCTGCACTTGCCGGTTTTCAGCCAGCGCCTGGCGTTCTCGGCACCGATGCCGATATCGTTGTCTTCCGGGGAGATATTGATGTCGCCCATCACCACCAGCGGCGTGTCATTGCTGAAACGGCTCTCCAGCAACTGTTGCAGATCCTCGTAGAAGCGCGCCTTGGCCGGGAACTTGGTCGGATGGTCGCGGCTTTCGCCCTGGGGGAAATAGCCGTTCATGATGGTCACCGGGGTGCCGTTTTCATCGGCGAAGGTGCCCCAGATAAAGCGCTTCTGCGATTCTTCGTCGTCGCTCTCGAAGCCCTTGTGCAGGCTCAATGGCGCCTGGCGCGAGAGCAGGGCGACGCCGTAATGGCCTTTCTGGCCGTGGAAGTGCACGTGGTAGCCCAGGGCTTCGACTTCGGCCTGGGGGAACTGGTCGTCGGAAACCTTGGTTTCCTGCAGGCCGATCACGTCCGGCTGGTGTTTTTCGATCAGCGCCGCCAACTGATGGGGACGGGCGCGCAGGCCGTTGATGTTGAACGAGACGATCTTCATGGGCGGCAGTCCTGGCAAAACAGCGATGCTAGCCGACAAGTCGGATCCCGGCCAGCATGGCGGTAGGACAAATGCGCTGCTAACGTCTTTTATCGAGAGGTTGTAGGCAGTCGCTTTGAACTGTCGCGCCCATCCAGCGCTCGTACATAACAACAAGCTGCGTCCACGCAGCGTTCAGGGAGATCGACCGTCATGCCCGACACTTCAGAAACCATCGCCCAGGTTCACCTGCTGGACGGTGGTTATTCACGCGAAGCCCGTTCCTTGCTGTACCAGGCCTACCGCCACGAGCCGACCTTCGGCTACCTGTTCGAGTCCGAGCGCGCGGGTTATGAACAGCGGGTCCGCGCCACGGTACGGGAACTGGTCAAGCAGCACTTTCTCCAGGAACTGCCGGCCATCGGCCTGCTGGTCAACGACCGTCTGATCGGTATTGCCCTGATCGCGCCGCCGCAACGCCGGCTGGGGATCACCGAGAGCTGGGCCTGGCGCATGCGCATGCTGCTCAGCACCGGTTTCAAATGCACCCGGCGTTACCTGGATTATCACCAGGCGGTGCTGGCCTGCGTGCCTTCCACTTCGGTGCACGTGTTGCCGCTGCTGGGGATCCATCCGCAGTTCCAGGGCCAGCACTACGGCGAGCAGCTGCTGACGGCGGTGCATAACTGGTGTGCCGAGGACGAACACTCCGAAGGCGTCATCCTCGATACCGGCAATCCGCGCTACCTGGAGTTCTACAAGCGCCAGGGCTATGAGGAGATCGGCGAAGTGGCGGTAGGGCCGATCCTGGAACATGTGTTCTATCACGCCAACCCGCAGGTGTTACAAACAGCAATGGCTTGAGTGCGAACTTTAACCCCGGACGGGGTTCTATGACGGTCCCCAGCCCGTGGTAGCATCCGCGCTTATGACGTTTTCAGGAAGATTCACCAGCGGCTTGCTCCTGCTTTTGTGCAGCATGACGGCGCTGGCACAAAGTGAACTCGATGTTCGGGTCAAACCGGCCAACGATGAGTTGAAGTCCAATGTGGAAGGTTACATCGGTAGCCTCGGCAATCGTGGCGAGCGTGGGCTCGAGCGTTTCAGCCGGGGGGCCGAGGAGCAGGCGCGAAAAGCCGCCCAGGCCCTGGGCTACTACCAGCCGCGGATAGAAACCGAGGTCGAGGGCGGCAAGACGCCGCGCCTGATCCTCACCATCGACCCCGGCGAACCGGTGCGCCTGCGCAATGTGACCGTGCGCATCGAGGGGCCGGCCACCAGCCTGAAGGCATTCCGCGTGCCGCGCAGCGATACGCTCAAGCCCGGCGCCGTGCTCAATCATGGTCATTACGAAGACGCCAAGCGACTGATCCAGAACCAGGCCTCGCGCTACGGTTTCTTCAGCGGACGCTTTACCGCGCAGAAACTCCTGGTCGACCCGCAGGCCGGTGTCGCCGATATCGAACTGGTCTACGACAGCGGCCCGCGTTATGCCCTGGGCCATGTGCATTTCGCCGGTGACACGCCGTTCGACGATGACCTGTTGCAACGCATGGTGCCATTCAAGCCCGATACCCCGTACGACTCCGAGCTGATCGCCGAACTCAACCAGGCCCTGCAATCGAGTGGTTACTTCGAGGGTGTGCGGGTGGACGCCGCACCGACCGCCGCCACGGCCCGGGTGATTCCGGTGGAGGTCCAGTTGCAGACCCGCAAGCCGCGCACCATGGGCCTGGGCCTTGGCTATTCGACCGACGTCGGCCCGCGGGGCAAGGCCAACTGGACCCGCCACTGGGTCAATGGCGAGGGTGACAGCTACGGTATCGAAAGCGAAATCTCCGCGCCGCGGCAGAACGTCGGCATCTGGTACGACCATCCGCTGGATCCGCCACTGACCGACAAGCTGCGCTGGGCGGCCGGCTATCAATATGAAGAACTGGCCAACACCGACAGCCTGAGCAAGCTGCTCACCGTCGGCCCGGAATGGCACAGCAAGCTGCCCAGCGGCTGGCAGCGGGTGATCTCGTTGAAATGGCAGCGCGAAGAGTATCGCCTGGGCGATGACTCCGGCCTGAGTACCTTGCTGATGCCGGGTGTCAGCTACTCGTACCTGCGTAGCGACAACCGCATCGACCCGCATGACGGCTATCGCCTGCAGTTCGATGCCAAGGTCGCCAAGGAGGGCCTGGGCTCGGACAACAACCTGTTGTACGGCACCGCCATGCTCAAGGGGCTGACCACGGTCCTGGACAAGCACCGTTTCCTCGGTCGGGTGCAATTCGGCGGCAGCGCCACCAACGGCTACAAGTCGGTGCCACCGTCCTTGCGTTTCTTTGCCGGTGGCGACCAGAGCGTGCGCGGCTACGAATACCAGAGCCTGTCCCCGGAAAACGACCAGGGCGATCGGATCGGTGGCCGCTACATGGTGGCCGGCAGTCTCGAGTACCAGTATTCCGTGGCTGACAAGTGGCGCATCGCGACCTTTGTCGACCAGGGCAATTCGTTCAATACCCTGGACTTTCCCAGCCTCAAGACCGGCGTCGGCATCGGCGTGCGCTGGGTTTCGCCGGTCGGTCCGATCCGTCTCGACCTGGCCCATGCGCTGGATGATCCCGGCGGTATCCGTTTGCACTTTTCAATGGGGCCTGAGCTGTGAAGCGTGGTTTGAAAATCGCCGGCCTGGTGTTCCTCGCCGGCCTGCTGCTCGTGGCGACGCTGCTGGGGCTGGTGCTGGGGACCCAGTCTGGCAGCCGCTGGGCGCTGGCCCAGGTGCCGGGCTTGAGCGTGGAGAATTTCCAGGGGCGTCTCGGCGGGCAATGGAGTGCCGATCACCTGCTCTGGCAGCAGGACGGCAGCAAGGTCGAGCTGCTGCAGCCGCGCTTCGACTGGTCGCTGCCGTGCCTGGCGCGGTTGAACCTGTGTATCGATCAACTGGATGTCGAGCGGGTCGAGCTGCACTTCGCGCCGGGCGAGCAAACCAGCAGCGGGCCGCTGACCTTGCCCGAGCTGAAATTGCCCGTGGCGATTCGCCTGGGGCAGGTGCGGATCGGCAGTCTCCTGCTGGATGGCAGCGAGCAGTTCAAGGCGTTGCAACTGGCGGCGCGCTGGGCGGACAACGGTCTGCAGATCGACACCCTGCACCTGCAACGCGATGACCTGAACTTGGAACTGTACGGGCAATTGCAGCCGACCGGTAACTGGCCACTGGCGCTGCGGGGCAAGTTGCTGCTGCCGGCACCCGGCGCCACGCCGTGGTCGCTGGCCCTGGATATCCAGGGCGACCTGCTCAAGACCTTGCGACTCAAGGCCGACAGCAGCGGTTACCTGCAAGGGCAACTGACGGGGGAGTTGCAGGCCCTGGCGGAAAACCTGCCGGCGCGGGTGAAGATCACCGCCGACGGCTTCAAGGCCAGCGCCGACCTGCCGGATACCCTGCAACTCAATCAGCTGGAACTGACCGGCAACGGCGACCTGAAGAACGGCTACCAGTTGCAGGGACAGGCGACCCTGCCGGCCGAGCAGGGGCCGATCGGCCTGGCGCTGCAAGGCCGGGTCGATGCCAACGGCGCGCAGATCGCCGCGCTGGACCTGACGGCCAGTGCCGACCAGCGCCTCAAGGTCAGCGGGCAACTGGACTGGCACCAGGGCTTCAGTGCCGACGCCAATGTCGACTGGCTGGATTTCCCCTGGCATCGGCTGTATCCGCTGATCGATGAACCGGCGGTCAAGGCGCGGACCTTTATCGGCGAAGTGCATTACACCGACGGCAACTACCTGGGCAATTTCAAGGCTGACCTCGACGGGCCAGCGGGCCGCTTCAACCTGCTCAGCCCGTTCAGCGGCGACCTGCAGCAGATCGCCCTGCCGCAATTCGAACTGACGGCGGGGCAGGGCAAGGCCAGCGGTTACCTGAAGTTGCAGTTTGCCGACGGCGTGGCCTGGGATACCGCGCTGGACCTCAGTGCGCTCAACCCGGCTTACTGGCTGGCGGAACTGCCCGGCACCCTGGCCGGGCCGTTGCGCAGCAAGGGGCAGTTCAAGAACGGGCAACTCGACCTCGCGGCCGATCTCGATCTCAAGGGCCGGCTGCGCGGGCAACCGGCGGTGCTCCAGGCCAAGGCGGCCGGGACCGGCGAGCAGTGGAATCTCGGCGCCCTGGATATTCGCCTGGGGGACAACCGCATCACCGGCAACGGCAGCCTGCAACAGCGCCTGGCCGGCCAGCTCGACCTCGATATGCCGCGTCTCGGCCAGCTCTGGCCGCAGTTGCGCGGACAGTTCAAGGGGCGGGTCGATCTCGCCGGCAGCCTCAGGGCGCCCCAGGGCAAGGTCAGCCTGCAAGGGCAGCAACTGGTGTTCGCCGACAACCGCCTGCAGAGCCTCAGCCTCGAAGCCAACCTCGACGACGCCCAGCGCGCCCGTCTCGAACTCAAAGGTAACGCGATCAAGCTCGGGGAAACCGACCTGGGCAACCTGCTGGTCAATGGTCAGGGCGATCTCAAGCGCCAGCAACTGCAACTGGATCTGCAGGGGCCCCTGCTGAAACTGGCCCTGGGCCTGGACGGTACGCTGGACCAGGGCAACTGGCGCGGCCGCCTGGCCTCGGGCGACGTGCAGACCGGCGGCCAGGACTGGAAACTGCAGAACCCGGCGAAACTGGAGCGGCTGGCCGATGGTCGGTTGACCTTTGGTGCCCATTGCTGGATGTCCGGCGACGCCAGCCTGTGCGGCGAGGACCAGCGCCTGATGCCAGAGCCCAAATTGCGTTATCACCTCAAGCAATTCCCCCTGGAAAGCCTGGCGCAGTGGATGCCCCGGGATTTCGCCTGGCAGGGCCGGCTCAACGCCGACCTGCAACTGGACCTGCCGGCGGGCGGGCCGAAAGGCCAGATCGTGGTCGACGCCAGTGGCGGCACCTTGCGCATCCGCGAGAAGCGCCGCAAGTGGCTGGACTTCCCCTATGAAACCCTCCGCCTGACCAGCAACCTGACGCCTCGGCGGGTCGATACCCATCTGGATTTTCGCGGCGGCAAGCTGGGCGAACTGACCCTCCAGGCGCAGATCAATCCGCTGGCGAAGAACAAACCCCTGAGTGGCGATTTTCGTCTCGGCGGGCTTGATCTCACCGTGATCCGGCCTTTCGTGCCGATGGTCGAGAAACTGGCCGGGCGCCTGGACGGCAGCGGACGTTTGTCCGGTGGCCTGCTGGCGCCGCAGGTCAACGGCAACCTGAGCCTCAGTGGTGGGGAAATCTCGGGGCCGGAACTGCCGACCACGATCAGCGACCTGCAGATCCAGGCGCAGATCGCCGGCGAGAACGTGCAGCTCAATGGCACCTGGAAGGGTGGCGAGTCGGGGCAGGGCAGCCTGGGCGGGCATGTCGGCTGGGCTGACGCGCTGCTGGTGGATATCGCGGTCAAGGGCGCGCAATTGCCAGTGACCGTCGAACCCTACGCGACTCTGGAAGTCGCCCCGGACCTGAAGATTTCCATGCGCGGCGACAAGCTGGCGATCGTGGGCAAGGTCCTGGTGCCCAAGGGCGAAATCACCGTGCGCGAGTTACCGCCGTCGACCGTCAAGGTGTCGGACGACACGGTGATCGTCGGGCACCAGACCGAAGAGGGCAAGACCCCGCTGGCCATCGCCATGGACATCGATGTCGTGGTCGGCCAGGACAAGCTGAGCTTCAGCGGCTTCGGCCTCACTGCGAACCTGGCGGGGCAGGTGCATATCGGTGACAACCTCGATACCCGTGGCGAGTTGCGGCTCAATGACGGACGTTACCGGGCCTACGGCCAGCGCCTGACCATCCGCCGCGCGCGCCTGCTGTTTGCCGGCCCGGTCGACCAGCCGTACCTGGATATCGAGGCGATCCGCCAGACCGACGATGTGATCGCCGGGATCCGCCTGAGCGGCAGCGCCGAGCAACCGACCACGCAGATCTTCTCGGAACCGGCCATGAGCCAGGAACAGGCCTTGTCCTACCTGGTGCTGGGGCGTCCGTTGAGCACCACCGGGGAAGACAACAACATGCTCGCCCAGGCCGCCCTGGGGTTGGGCCTGATGGGCAGTTCGTCGGTGACCTCGGACCTGGCGAAGAACCTCGGCATCCAGGATTTCGAGCTGGATACCCAGGGCAGTGGCAACAACACGGCGGTGGTGGCCAGCGGCAAGATCACCGAAAAGCTCAGCCTGCGTTACGGCGTGGGCGTGTTCGAACCCGCCAATACCATTGCCTTGCGCTACCTGCTGAGCAAGCGCGTGTACCTGGAGGCGGCGAGTGGCGTGGCGAGTTCGCTGGATATCTTCTACAAGCGGGATTTCTGAGGGGAGGAGCCGGCAGGCGCAGGAGCGCCGGGCCAGCTCCCACAAGGGCTATGGCGCGCCACCGATTGAATCTGTGGGAGTCGGCTTACCGACGAAGGCGCCCTGACAGACACCGCAAGGCCCAGGGGCCTCTTCGCTGGCAAGCCGTTTGCTCAGCGGTTGAGGCTGCTCATCGCCGCCTCGGGGTAACGGGTGCCCGCCGCCGCATTTGCCGGGAAAACCGCCTCCAGCGCCTGCAGTTCAGCCGTGCTCAACTGCACGTCCAGTGCGCCGACATTCTCTTCCAGGTACTTGCGCTGCTTGGTCCCGGGAATCGGAATCAGGTAGTCGCCCTGGGCCAATACCCAGGCCAGCGCCAGTTGCCCGGCGCTGACCCCTTTCTGCGCGGCCAGTGCCTGCACCTGCGCAACCAGTTGCAGGTTCTTCGCGAAATTCTCGCCCTGGAAGCGCGGGCTGGTGCGACGGAAGTCGTCGGCGGCAAAGTCGTCCGGGGTTTTCAGCGCTCCGGTGAGGAAGCCCCGGCCCAGCGGGCTGTAGGGTACGAACGCAATGCCCAGTCGTTGGCAGGCCTGCAGGCAACCGTTGTCCTCCTGGTCGCGGCTCCACAGCGAGTATTCGCTTTGCAGCGCGCTGATCGGATGGACCTTGTGCGCGCGTTCCAGGGTCGCCGCCGAGGCTTCGCTCAGGCCCAGATAACGTACCTTGCCGGCCTTGACCAGTTCGGCCATGGCACCGACGGTTTCCTCGATGGCCACGTGCGGATCGATACGGTGCTGGTAGTACAGGTCCAGGGTTTCGATGCCCAGGCGCTTGAGGGTACCGTCGATGGAGCTGCGGACATACTCCGGCCGGCCGTTGACCCCGCGCAGGGAGGGATTGGCCGGGTCGCGCAGGATGCCGAACTTGCTCGCCAGGAATACCTGGTCGCGCTTGCCGGCGATCGCCTTGCCGATCAGTTCTTCGTTGCTGTAGGGACCATAGATATCGGCGGTATCCAGCAGGGTCACGCCCAGCTCCAGGGCGCGGTGCAGGGTGGCGACGGCTTCGCCGGTGCCGCCGGTGGTATAGAAATCGCTCATGCCCATGCAGCCCAGGCCGATGGCGGAAACCTGCGGGCCGTTCCTGCCCAGTTGACGAGTGTGCATCGTTGGCGCTCCTGTACGAAAGATTGCCCATTGTGGTCCTCGACAAAAGCGCGATAAACCCGTTAAAAGTGCTATCACTGTTCGTATTTTCTAAATAATGGATCGCTGATGGACCGTTTCAACGCCATGCGCGTATTTACCCGGATCGTCGAGCTGGGCGGTTTCGCCAAGGCTGCGGACAGCCTGCAACTGCCCCGTGCCTCGGTGACGATCCTGGTCAAGCAGTTGGAGGCGCACCTGGGTGTGCAGTTGCTGCGCCGTACCACCCGCCAGGTCAGCACCACCCTCGACGGCGCGGCCTATTACCAGCGCTGCGTGCGCCTGCTGGCGGACCTGGAAGAAACCGAGGCGGTGTTTCGCGCCACGCGCCTGAATCCGCGCGGCACCTTGCGGGTCGACATGCCGGCGGCCATCGGGCGGCTGATCGTGATCCCGGTGCTGCCGGAGTTCACCGAGCGTTATCCGCTGATCGAGCTGGAGATCGGTCTCAACGACCGCCCCGTGGACCTGATTCGCGAAGGCATCGATTGCGTGTTGCGCGGTGGCGGGGTGCTGGACGACTCGCTGGTGGCAAGGCCGCTGGTGACGGTCGAACAGGTGATCTGCGCCAGCCCGGCCTATCTGCACAAGCACGGCGTGCCCGACTCGCTGGAGGCGCTCTCGGCCCATCGGATGGTCGAGTACTTTTCCAGCGCCAGCGGCAAGCGCTATGGCCTGGATTTTCTCCACGACGGTCAGTTGCAGGCCCTGCACCTGGCCAGGCAGGTCGCGGTCAGCAGCGCCGATGGCTACCTGGCCGCCTGCGAAGCCGGATTCGGCCTGGCACAGATTCCGTACTACCACGTGGTCGAGCAATTGCGCGATGGTCGACTGTGCGAGGTGCTGCCGGGGATAGCGCAGCCGGGCTTGCCGCTGTCCGCCCTCTACCCGCCGCATCGCCAGTTGTCCCAGCGGGTGCGGGTGTTCGTCGATTGGCTGGTGGAGGTGTGTGCCCGGCCGGGCATCGGTTTCCAGCGTTGAGGGGCGGGGGCCTGAAACGAAACGGGTGAGCCGCAGGGCTCACCCGTGGATGTCAGCGATGGTAGTAACCGGGACCGCCTCCGTAATAACGGTGGTCATGCCAGCCACCACCGCCGTGGGGAAATATGATGCAACCGCTCATGGACAACATGAGCAACACAGGAATCAGCAGTGTGATTCGACGAAACATGGACACATCCTCATGGTTGAAGCCGGGAAGCGAAAACTCTTGCCCGGCTGTATCATGAGACTGCGTTTGGCCCGGCTTATTCGGCGAGCGCTGTAGGCGCTTGGCATGAATGCCGATACAAACCCGATACAATTTTCCGTTTCAGGCTTTTTTCAGGACGCACGCAATGACCCAGGCACAACGTTTGAAATACTCGATTCTGATCGTCCTGGTGGTGCTGGGGATCATGTTCGGCCTCACCTACCTGCAGAACACCGGTGTGATCAGCGAGAAGCTGTTCCAGTACATCGCCATCGGCGTGGCGGTGGTCGTGGTGATCATCAACGGCGTGATGCGTCGCAAGGTCAAGCCCTGACCCTCAATCCTGCTGTTCCAGCGCCGCCAGGGCGTCCGGATGCAGGCTGTAGCTCTTGTCCGTGTTGAGCACCACGACACCTTCGCTGCACAAGCGCTTGAGCACTTCGCGCACGCTGAGGAAGGACAACGGAATGTCCAGCTCCAGCAGATGACTGTGGACGCCGCGCACGCCCAGGCGGCGCTGGCCGTTGCCGGCGTCGAGCAGGGCATCGATCACCTTCAGCCGGATCAGGCTGGTGCGCAAGCCGAAGTGCTTGAGCAGTTGGCGAATACGCTCGTTGCCATTGCGCTCGGCGGGTTTGGCAAACATGGCGCCCGAGCTGTAGGTAGGATCGCGTTGCAAGGAAATACCGTCCGTTGGCCTGTGCTGGTCGTACATGCAAAAACTCCTTTTCAGAGCCTGATCAGGAAAGTGATGTCTGCTCTCGCTTGTTAAGACGAACGAGACGGATAAATCATGAAGCCCCGAATGTAGAAAATTTGTCGCTATCAGGTCGCAGGCATGTCGAGGCGCTGAACCGCAGCTGTCCGATCGACTAAATTCCGCGTGCGGCATTCGTCTTTATGGGCAGGCATCGGCTGCCCGTTGCTTTTCCCCGTGGGCGCCGGTTTTTCCAGGCGCCCGTTCGTGTCATGTCTCGCGCTGCCTGGTACTCGATTGTTCTATCAGGAGTCTGCGTGATCACTTCCCGGCCATTTTCCAGGTGCTGCCTTGCAACGTTGCTGATCGGCCTGAGCCTGGGCGCCCATGCCCGTTCCGCACACAGCGAATTGAGCGCCGATATCCGTCGCACCACCTTCGGTGTCCCGCACATCCTGGCGAGCGATGAACGAGGCCTGGGCTATGGCATCGGTTACGCCTATGCCCAGGACAACCTGTGCCTGCTGGCCAACGAGATCGTCACGGTCAACGGCGAGCGCTCGAAGTATTTCGGCCCCGAGGCGCTGACCGTCGAACAACGGGAAAACCTCACCAGCGACCTGTTCTTCAACTGGCTCAACACGCCGGCGGCGGTTTCGGCGTTCTGGCAGGCGCAGAGCCCGGAGATCAGGCAGCGGGTCGAGGGGTATGTCGCCGGCTACAACCGGCAGTTGCGCGAGCGCCAGGCCCAGGGCCTGCCGGCGCAGTGCCAGGGTGACTGGGTGCGACCGATCACCGTGCTGGACCAGGTCAAGCTGACCCGGCGCCTGCTGGTCGAAGGTGGTGTCGGTCAGTTCGCCGAAGCGCTGGTGGCGGCAACGCCGCCCGAACAGACCGCGCAGGTACCATCGATGGCCTTCGAACTGGCTGCTGAACGCATGCAACGGTTCGCCCTGGATCGCGGCAGCAACGGCGTGGCGGTCGGACGCGAGCGCTCGTTCAACGGTCGTGGCCTGCTGCTCGGCAACCCGCATTTTCCGTGGGTCGGCGGCATGCGTTTCTATCAGATGCACCTGACCATTCCCGGTCAGCTCGATGTGATGGGCGCCGCGCTGCCCGGCCTGCCGCTGATCAATATCGGCTTCAGCCAGCACCTGGCCTGGACCCACACGGTCGACACGTCCAAGCATTTCACCCTCTATCGACTGCAACTCGACCCCAAGGACCCGACCCGTTATCTGCTCGATGGAAAATCCACGGCCATGGACAAGCGCCAGGTGACTGTCCAGGTTCGCCAGCCGGATGGCAGCCACAAGGCGGTCTCGCGGGTGGTCTACAGCTCGGTGTTCGGACCGGTGGTGCAATGGCCCGGCAAGCTCGACTGGAACCGCGAGGTCGCCTTCAGCCTGCGTGATGCCAACCAGGACAACGACCGCGTGCTGCAGCAGTGGTACGCGATGAACCGGGCCGGCAGCCTCAAGGCCTTGCAGGCGGCGGTGCACAAGATCCAGGGGATTCCCTGGGTCAACACCCTGGCGGTGGATGACCAGGGCCGGGCGCTGTACATGAACCTGTCGGTCGTGCCTTATGTGGACGCCGCCAAGCTGGGCGAATGCAGTGACCCGCGGGCCGGCACCGAGCTGATCGTGCTCGATGGATCGCGCCGCGGCTGTGCCTGGAGCGTGGCGGCGAACGCTGCGCAGAAGGGGATCTTCCCGGCGGACCGGCTGCCGCAACTGGAGCGCGGCGATTATGTGCAGAACTCCAATGACTCGGCCTGGATGGTCAATCCGGCGGCGCCGCTCAAGGGTTTTTCGCCGGTGATCAGCCGTGACGGCCAGCCCCTTGGCCAGCGTGCACGCTTTGCCCTCGATCAACTGGCGCGCCTGAACCAGGCCGGGCCGGTCAAGGTCGAGGATCTGCAGCGGATGGTGATGGACGACCAGGTCTACCTCGCCGGCCAGGTGCTACCGGACCTGCTGCAGTTCTGTGCCGCCGACCTGGGCGCGGACGCCACGGCCCTGATACCGCTGTGCGACAGCCTGAAGAGCTGGGACCAGCACGCCAACCTGCAGAGTGGCCTGGGTTTTGTGCATTTCCAGAATGTCATGGGGCAGTTGTTCGAGAGTGGCGATATCTGGCGGGTCAAGTTCGATCCGGCCGATCCGCAGCACACCCCGCGCGGACTGGACATCGAGCAGGCCGACGTGGCCAGGGCCGTGCGCGAAGCGATGCTGGCGTCGGTCGAGAGCGTGAACAAGGCGGGGCTGAAGTCCGATACGCGGTGGGGCGATGTGCAGCAGGTCAGCCAGGGCGGGCAACCGGTACCGGTGCATGGCGGGCCGGCCACGCTGGGGGTGTACAACGCGATCCAGAGTGTTCCCGGCGAGGACGGCAAGCGCGAGGTGGTCAGCGGCACCAGCTACCTGCAGGTGGTCAGCTTCGACGACAACGGTCCGCAGGCCCAGGGCCTGCTGGCGTTCTCACTGTCCAGCGACCCGGCTTCGGCGCATTTCCGCGACCAGACCGAAGCGTTCTCGAAGAAGACCTGGAGCGTGCTGCCGTTTACCGAGCAGCAGATCAAGGCCGACAAGCAGTATCGCTTGCAGGTGATCAGCGAGAAGCAGGAAGCAGCGCCTGTGGGCGGGAAGCTGGCGCGGGAGTAACAGAGTCTGTGGGAGCGGGCTTGCCCGCGAAGAGGCCAGTGAGAACGCCAAAAGCTTCGCGGGCAAGCCCGCTCCCACAGGTTAAAGGTTGCACAGGTCGAAGGCTGTGTCAGGTCCGCGGCTTGTCCCGGGGAATCGAATTGAGCACCGGATTGCCGTCTTTGTTCTGGGTCAGGTAGACCGGCAGTACCTTGGGCAGCGATGTGACCAGCTTTTTCACCTCCCCGGTGCTGTAGATTCCACCGATGCGGATCGCCCCGGTAGCCGGGTCCGCCAGCAATACCGGGCTGCTCAGGTAGCGGTTGATCAGCGGCAGGGCGTCGCTCAGGCTCAGGTTGTCGAGGATCAGCTTACCGTTGCGCCAGGCCAGGGAGGCGTCGTTGGCGTAGGTCTGGCTGATCTGCGGCTCGTAGTCGCCGGCCTTGTAGCGCGCCTGCATGCCCGGATCGAGGCGATAGCCGCCAGGTTGGCTGGTGTCGCTGCTGACCAGGACCGAGCCCTGGAGCAGGGTCACGCGGACCTGGTCTTCGTACATCCAGACATTGAAGCGGGTCCCGGTGACCCGGATCTGGCCCTTGGCGGCCTTCACCACGAAGGGGTGTTCGGTGTCATGGCTGACGTCGAAAAAGGCCTCGCCCTTTTTCAGCGTGACCCGTCGTTGATTCTTGTAGTTGCTGTAGGTCAGCTGGGTGCCGAGGTTCAATTCCACCTGGCTGCCGTCGGCGAGGGTGACGCGCTCGACCTGGCCCCTGGCCTCGAAGCTCTGGTAGGAGCTGGGCACCCAGCCAAGGTTCCAGCCGATATAGCCGGCCAGCGGAATCGCCAGCAGGCTGACGGCGGCAGCGACCCCATAACGTGGCCAACGGCGGTGCCTGACCGGCAACGGGATCACCTCGGCTTCGACCGGGCGGGGCAGGTGATCGGCGACTTCCCAGATCTCCAGCATCGCCTCGTATTCGAAGGCATGCAGCGGGTCAGCCTTGAGCCAGGCGTCGAACTGCGCGCGCTCGGCCGCCGTGCAATCCTGCTCATGCAGCCGCATGCACCAATGCGCGGCGGCATCAGTGATCGCATCGTACTCGGCTTCGGAGAGGATCGGCTCTGTCATTGACTCTTCCCTATTTCCTACATTCTAACCTTCCCTGGCACTTGCCGAGAACAGTAGATGGCAAATGCATATCAGTTCGGCTCGAGTTTTTCACCAAACGGCCCGGTAAAACAGCCCCCCTCGCGGATTTTCATGATGGTTCATGTGATGTGAAAACATTGCAAAATCGCTGCTTGCACCTGGGTCACGGCCGGATCGAGCGACGCACTGGTACGCCAGCCCAGTTCGATCGGGTAGTGCGGCAGCGCCATGGGGCAGGGCAGCAGGCTCAGTCCGCTCAGTTCGGCGATGGCCCGTGCCGCGTGGCCGGGAATGGTCGCCACTGCCTGGCTGCCCCGGAGCAGATGGGGCAATGCGGCGAAATGGCTGGTCGAGGCGCTGACATGACGGCTCAGGCCGAGTCCGGCCAGCGCTTCGTCGGTGATGCCGATAAAACCGCCGGATGACACCAGGATGTGGTCGCGGGCCACGAACTGCTCAAGACTCAGGCGGGTCTGCCCGGCTGCCAGGCTTTGCGGGTCGACCAGGCAGCCATAATCGCCTTCCCCCAGCACTCGCCGGCTGAGCAGGCGTTCGGCGAAACCGCCGGCGGTGATGGCCAGGTCGAAATGGCGTTGCATCAGCCCTTCGCCGACGATCTGGCTGTGGGTCTGGCGAAAGATCAGGCGCAGGCGCGGTGCCTGCACGGCGATCAGTTCCATCAGACGTCGGCCGTAGGCGATTTCGAAGTCGTCCGACAGCCCGATGATCACCGAGCGACCCTCGTAGTGCTGGGCATGCGGATCCACCAGGGCCAGGCTTTGCCGGCATTTGTTCAGGGCTTCGCTGATCACCGGCTTGAGCTGGTTGGCGCACAGGGTCGGGGCCAGTCCGCGCCCGGTACGAACGAACAGCGGATCGCCGTAGACCTCGCGCAAGCGCCGCAGGGCGGCACTGATGGCCGATTGCGTGACACCCAGGCGCACGGCGGCGCGGCTGGCGCTGGATTCGTCGTGCAGGGCCTCGAAGACCTTGAGCAGGTTGAGGTCGAGGGTCTTGATATTCGTCTTGTTCATATCATTCAGTGATGAAGTGGGCTTTATTCATGATCCGGTTCGCCACGACAATCTGCAACACGCATTCATTCCCGGAGAACAGCCCATGTCCAAGTCCATCGTCGCCGCGTTGCAAATCGGTTCCCTGCCGGGAGGCAAGGGCGAAACCCTGGAGCAGATCCTGGGCTATGAAGCCGCGATCACTGCCGCCGGTGCCAGCCTGGTGGTGATGCCGGAAGCCCTGCTCGGTGGCTACCCGAAAGGCGAGACTTTCGGCACCCAGCTCGGTTATCGCCTGCCGGAAGGACGCGAGGCGTTCGCCCGTTATCACGCCAATGCGATCGATGTGCCGGGACCGGAAACCGAGGCCTTGTGCGGCTTGTCGGCGCGCACCGGGGCCAACCTGGTCCTCGGGGTGATCGAGCGCAGCGGCCATACCCTGTATTGCACCGTGCTGTTTTTCGATCCGCAGCAGGGCCTGGCAGCCAGGCACCGCAAGCTCATGCCCACCGGCACCGAGCGGCTGATCTGGGGCAAGGGCGACGGTTCGACCCTGCCGGTGCTGGAGGGCAAGGCCGGGCGTATCGGCTCGGCGGTCTGCTGGGAAAACTACATGCCGCTGCTGCGCACCGCGATGTATGCCAAGGGCGTGGATATCTGGTGCGCACCCACGGTGGACGAGCGGGAGATGTGGCAGGTATCCATGCGGCATATCGCCTGCGAGGGGCGCTGTTTCGTGGTCAGTGCCTGCCAGGTCCAGCCGTCACCCGCCGACCTGGGCCGCGACATCGCCAACTGGCCCGCCGAGCGTCCGTTGATCAACGGTGGCAGCCTGATCGTCGGTCCCATGGGCGATGTCCTGGCCGGGCCGCTGGTCGGTGAAGCCGGCCTGCTCGTGGCCGAGATCGATACCGCACAGTTGGTCCGCGCCCGTTATGATTTCGACGTCACCGGCCACTATGCCCGTCCGGACGTGTTCGAATTGCAGGTGGACGAGCGGGCCAGGCCGGGCGTGCGTTTTCTCCAGGATTGAGCGACTGGAGCGTTCAGCGGCCGCGCCGCCATTCTTCGCGGGTGATTTCCCAGATATCGCAGGGCAGTCGCCCGCTGACGAATGAGCGTTCCTCGCTGCGGACCAGGCGCATGCCCTGGCGTTCGGAGAGCCGTCGCGAGGCCTGGTTGAGCGCGGCCTTGGGCACGCGCAACACGCTCTGCCCGAGGGTTTCGAACCAGTAGTCGGTGACGGCGACGCTGGCTTCGGCCATCAGTCCCCGGCCTTGCCATTGTGGCGCCAGCCAGAACCCACGGTTGTTGTCGATTTCGGTCATCAGGCTGATGGAGCCGATCAACTGTTCGGGCGCCGACTGCAAACGGATCGACCAGTGCCATTCCTCGCCGCGCTCGATGGCGGGCAGGGCATTGTCGCGCAGATAACTCAAGGCGCCGTCGGCCGGGTAGGGCCAGGGCACCAGGGCATTGAGATAACGCACCACTTCCCAGTGCGCGAAGAGTTGCTGGATAGCCGCTGCGTCGGTCAGTGACAGGGGCTGCAGGACCAGGCGTTCGGTCCGTAGCGTGGGGTATCTTTCCATGGGGCGTGCCGTCCTGGACGCGATGACAAGACGGCTTTATAGCAGGGGTTGCCGGCCGTTGGACAGGGGATTGCTCACCAGGTGCCGGCGTTGGGGCCCGACAGGTTCAACTGGCCCCGCTCGACGAAACGCATCGTGCCGAACAGCCCGCCGGCCAGCTTGCCACGCAGGACGTAGGGCAGGTTGTCGAGCCTCTGCGCCTGGCTCAGGCCGAGGGTCTGGCGCAGCACGGAAAATGCCGAGACGCTGATCGGCACCGTCAGGGTCGCTTCGGAGAAACGCTGGATCGAGCCCTGCTGGTTGCTCACGCCGGAGGCCAGCGGGCGGCCGTTGACCTCCAGGTCGAGGGCCACGCCGTTGTAGTCGATGGCGTTTTCATTGGGGTTCTGCAGGCGCAGGGTCACGGCGAAACGCACCTCCATGTCCTGGCTGGGCAGCGGTTCGATGCCGACCACATTGATATTCAGTGGATCGCGATCCGGGAACAGGGCGCAGGCACCGAGGGTCAGGAACAGCAGGCCGAGGCCCAGGAGTTTGCGCATGGCGGAGGTCTCTCGAAAGTCAGGCACTACGGTCAAGCATAGACGCCGGGGACTTGCGAGAGTTCGTCCCGCGCCGATCGTACCCACGCTCTGCGTGGGTACGCAGCCCGTGACGCTCCGCGTCACAAGAGCGGACGCAGAGCGTCCAGGGAGACATTCCCACGCTGGAACGTGGGAACGATCATCAGGAGCCTCAGATCACCGGAACCACCGGCAGGTCGAACGGTTCGCTGCCACGATAGCGGCCCACCGCTTCGGCAATGATTGCATGGGGCACGCCCAGCGCCACGCTGCTGACTTCATCCAGCCGTGCCAGGTGCTCGGGGCTGAGGCGTACCTGCAAGGCGCCGAGAGTGCCGTCGAGCTGTTCCCGTGTGCGTGGCCCGAGGATCGGGATCAGGCTGGTGGTCGAGCGTTTCGCCTGTTCGCGCAACCAGGCAATGGCGACGTGGGTGGCGGTTGCGCCCGACTCGCTGGCGACCGCCAGCAAGGTGTCGATCAGGGCGCTGTCACGGGCGGTCTTTTCCACATGGATCAAGCGTCCGAGCTTGCTCGCCCGGGTGTTTTCGCTGCTTTCCCGGTATTTGCCGGTCAGCAGGCCGCCACCCAGCGGCGACCACAAGGTTGCGCCCAGGCCCAGGGCTTCGGCCATCGGCAGCAAGTCACGCTCGGCACTGCGTTCGGCCAGGCTGTACTCGGCCTGGATCGCGACAATCGGCGCATAGCCACGGACTTCGGCCAGCAGGTCGGCACGGGCGATGCGCCAGGCTGGGAAGTTGGACAGGCCGGCGTAGAGGATCTTGCCCGAACGCACCAGGTCGTCGAAGCCACGGAGGATTTCTTCCATGGGGGTCAGGCCGTCGCTGATATGTGCCCAGAACAGGTCGATCTGTTCGGTGTTCAGGCGCTTCAGGCTTTCCTCGACCGCGCGGACCATGTTCTTGCGGTTGTTGCCGGTATGGGAAATCCCCGCGTTCGGGGTGGTGCCCATGGTGTATTTGGTCGCCACCACCAGGCGATCGCGTTCGGCGGCGATGAACTCGCCGACCATCACCTCGGATTGTCCGGCCTGATAGCCGTTGGCGGTGTCGATGAAGTTGCCGCCGGCCTCCAGGTAACCGTCGAAGATCCGCTTCGCCTCGTCGCGCTCGGCGCCATGACCCCAGCCGGTACCGAAGTTGCCGGCGCCCAGCGCCAGTTCCGAAACACGCAGGCCGCTACGGCGGCCAAGGACTTTGTAGTGCATGGGGTGACTCCTGGCGGTAGATTAGATTTCGGACGACATTTATTTAATATTATACGTGTAATCTATTTGGTCAAGCGGATGTTCCGGGTTTGCCGCCTCCTGACAATTCCTGACAGGACTCTCTGCTAGGCTGCGCGGATCCGTGTCTTTCAGGTTGAACACCGTGTCCCGTACTTCCCGTCTGTTGACCCTGCTCCAGGTGCTGCGGGCCAAGAGCCGCCCGGCCACCGCCGCGGTCCTGGCCCGCGAGCTGGAGATTTCCGAGCGTACGGTCTACCGCGATATTGCCGAGCTCACCGCCCTCGGTGCGCCGATCCAGGGCGAGGCGGGGATCGGCTATGTGTTGCGTAGCGGGCTGTTCCTGCCGCCGCTGATGCTCAATGCCGACGAAACCGAAGCCATCGTGCTCGGTTTGCAGTACGTCGATCAGCGGGGTGACGAAGTCTTGAGCAAGGCGGCGTCCGATGCGCTGGCCAAGATTGCCGCGGTGCTGGCGCCGGCGGCCCAGGAAGCCCTGCGCAATCCGACGGTGCTGGCGGGGCCGGCGTGTGTCGGGTTTCCGGAAAACATCGTGCCGCTGAGCGTCCTGCGCCAGGCCATCGGCCAGCAGTTGAAGCTGCACATCGACTACGCCGATGTGAACAAGATCGCCAGCCAGCGCCTGATCTGGCCCCTGGCCCTGGGGTTCATGAACGAGGCGCGGGTGATTGTCGCCTGGTGCGAACTGCGCAACGACTACCGGACCTTTCGCACCGACCGCATCGCGGCGGCGCGCGAGCAGGGCGAACGTTATCCGGGACGCCGCAGCGATCTGTTGCGGGCCTGGCTGAAAACCCATGAACCGGCCGACAAGAGCGGGCGTTTCACTCCTGACAGGAACTGACGCGGGGCTGTCTTAGGATGGTTCCACTCCAACCAGCAAGGAGCTGTCAGCAGCATGAACACCTTATCCGCAACGACCACCCTGGCCCCGGCCATCGAAGCCTACATCGCCGCCGCCAATGCCCGTGACACCTCGGCGGTGGAGAGTTTCTTCGCCGCGGACGCGAATGTCTTCGATGAGGGCCAGCATCGCGTCGGCACCCTCGCCATCGCCCAGTGGATGGATGAGACCGCGCGCAAATATCAGCCCCGGGTCGAGGTCCTCGATGTCGCCCAACGCACCGGCAAGGTGCTGGTCAAGCAGTTGGTTTCCGGCAGCTTTCCCGGCAGTCCGGTGGAGTTGCGCTACGTGTTCCGACTCAACGAGCAGGGCAAGATTGCCCGGCTGGATATTTCCCTCTAGGACAAGCTGGCATACTCCACGGCTCCCGCCAGCGAGCCTGCACGACGCCATGACTGCCGATTCCCCCCTGACTGCCTACCGCGCTGCCGTCGAGCAGCGCGGTTTTGTCCATGACCAGGCGCAATGGCAGGCGGTGCAGGCCTTGCAGCGCTGCCATGTGGCGCTGCATGCGGGCCAGGTGCCCCGGGGTGTCTATCTCTGGGGCCCGGTCGGGCGCGGCAAGACCTGGCTGATGGATCAGTTCCACCAGACCTTGCGGGTGCCGTCGCGGCGCCAGCACTTCCACCACTTCATGGGCTGGGTCCATCAGCGCTCGTTCCAGCTCAGTGGTATCGCCGACCCGCTGCGGACCCTCGCCCGTGAGCTGGCCGGGGAAGTCCGGGTGCTGTGTTTCGATGAGCTGTTCGTCAACGATATCGGCGATGCGATCATCCTCGGGCGGCTGTTCCAGGTGATGTTCGACGAAGGCGTGGTGATCGTCGCCACCTCCAACCAGCCCCCGGACCAACTGTATGCCGACGGCTTCAACCGCGATCGGTTTATCCCGGCCATTGCCGCGATCAGGCAGCATATGGAGGTGGTGGATGTCGATGGCGACGAAGATCATCGCCTGCATCCGGGCACCGTGCTGCAGCGTTACTGGGTCGAGCCCACGGGACAGTCGGCCGCACTGCTCGAAGCCTTCCAGGGCCTGACGGTCGGGCAGCCGCTCTCCGACGCGGCGGTCGCCATGGGCCATCGAACCCTGGCGGTGGTGCAGGCTTCGCCCAGCGTGCTCTGCTGCCGTTATGCCGAACTGTGCGAGCAGCCCCTGGCGGCCATGGATTTCATGGCGCTGTGTGATCGCTACACGGCGATTTTCCTGATCGAGGTGCCCGGCCTCAGTGCCCGCCAGCGCCCCGGACGCATCGCCCGGGGCACCGAGGACGGGGCGCAGCGCGTCGTTGCCGGGGATCGCGAACTGCCGCCACTGTCGATGCACGACGATAGCGTACGGCGCTTCATCGCCCTGGTGGACGAGTGTTACGACCGCAAGGTGCCGCTCTATATCTGCGCCCGGGTGGCACTGGATGAGCTGTACACCGAAGGCTATCTGGCCTTCCCGTTTCGCCGTACGCTCAGTCGTCTGCACGAGATGCAGTTGCAGCGCTTCGGCCGGTGAAACGTTTATTTTTCTTCCGTCACCCGCCACGGGCAAGGTTACAATCGGCTTCCCGACCCACAGAGAGTTGCCCTTAAATGGTTTCGCCGAGGACTGACATGGACGTTGCCGACATACTGGTATTGCAAGCGAGCTACACCAACCCGGTGCATGCCGAAGCCATTGGACTGGTACTCAATCACTACGCCGAAGACCCGATGGGTGGGGGCGAGACCCTGGCGCCGGACGTGCTGCTGCAACTGCCCGGCGAACTGGCCAAACGGCCTCACGCCTTCAGCGTGCTGGCGTTTGTCGGCGGTGAGCCGGCGGGGCTGGTGAACTGCTTCGAGGGGTTCTCCACCTTTGCCTGCCGCCCGCTGGTGAACGTCCATGACGTCTCGGTGGTGAGCAAGTTTCGCGGCCTGGGGCTGAGCCAGAAGATGCTGCAGAAGGTCGAGGATATCGCCCGCCAGCGCGGTTGCTGCAAGATCACCCTGGAAGTGCTCGAAGGCAATGCGGTGGCCCAGGGTTCCTACCGCAAGTTCGGTTTCAGTGGCGCGCAACTCGATCCGCAGCACGGCCAGATGCTGTTCTGGAACAAGTACCTCTAGTTCCCCCCGTATAGTGCCCTCTGCCGCGAGAGGGCCTATCCCGCTACCGCACACGACGCCTGTCGCAAGGATTGAATCCTTCGGGAGTCGTGGCCGGCGAACCGATGCGCCCGGTAACGACTCGTTCCCATCATTCGAACGAGGACGTCAACCATGTCAACGCAGTCGCCGGTTGCGGAGAGTCAATCAACGGACCCGGTTTCGGTCGCCAAGGCACTTTTCGCCGATCCTCCCACCTTGCTTGCGGTCGCCACCCCGCTGGTCCAGGAGGTGTTGGACGGGCACTATGGCGAATTCGACCTGTCGGCCGAGCGGGTCCGCCTCGCGGTGCCCTATTGGGTCCTGGCCGAGGGCATCGATGGCGCCCCGGCCGGGCATCGCCACTACAGCCTCGCCGAGGTCATGCTCGAACGTTTCGCCCTGCGTGCTCCGGTCTGGGGTGCTTCCCGGAGTCTGCGCTGGGAGACTCACAACCTGCTCTGGCGCGACCCGTCGACGACGGCGGGAAAACCCCTGGCGATCGATCTCGACGGTCTGCTCAAGCGCCTGGACCAGGCGGCTGCGCGGTCACTGCTGGAGAACCTCAGGCAGCAACTGATCGCGCGTTGGAACCAATCGCCAGAAGGGCACGGACCGAGCCGGTGGGCGCGGCTCGCGACCGCGATCGGGCGCCAACTGGTGATCGGGCCGACACCTGGCCGGCCTGGGCTTCCCGACCTGAGTCGCCTGCCGTTCTACATGGGCTGCTCGCTTGACGATGCCGGCGGCGCGAGCCCGGCCCCGGATATCCGGGCCTTCGAGACCCGGGTCTTCAGCGTGGATACCCAGGGGCGTCGCTACCCCGAGTTGTTCCCGGTGATCGACTTCCGGCGCTATGACGAGCAACTGCAGCCATTGCCCTATCCGCTGTATTTTCATCCGGCTGAAGGCGGCCTGCGTGTCGGCAAGCCGGACAGCGCCGAGCTGGTGGCGATGCTGATCGGCAGCCGGACGGCCGGGCGTAACCTGGCAATCAGGGAATCGCTGGTCTGGCGCTGGGATGAACCCGCCGCAGTGATCGGCGACAGCGTGGCCAAGGGCTTGCTGGAATATCAACTGCAGGCGCTGAGCGCATTGCCGTCGGGCGACCTGCATGGCAGGGCCCATCTCCAGCGTTGGGTGGACGACATCACCGATCCGGCCCGGTGGTTCGCCGTGCCCGCGAGGAGCCAGGATACCGGGCGTTTCCAGGTGCTCATGCAGGAGCGCTGCGGTCCGGCGGCCCTCGGCGTGACCAGCGCATCGCTGCCGGACTGGCTGCTGGCTGCCTCCATGGCCGATCGCGCCAGCTACAGCCAATTGCTCGCCGACCTGGCGCGCGAGCAATGCCTGTCCGCCGGCCGGCATTTCCTCGAGGATATCGGCACCCTCAACGAGTTTGCCGCACGGCGCTTGCAGGCGCTGATGCACGAGGATCATCCCGATGCGGCCGCCATCGACCCGAATGCGCTCAAGCTGACTATCGACAAGCTCGACTACGGCGCCACCCAGACCCTCGATCCGCAACAGGCGCAGGTCACGGTAGCGGTCGACATGACGCTGGTGGAACTGGCGTTGGCCAACCTGGGCGGCATGCGTCATACCGGCATGCGCATCCGCCTCGAAGCGCGCGGCCTGGCCCAGCCCGTACCGGACTGGATAACCCCGGATTATCTGCGCGGCCTGGTGACCCGTGCCGATATCGGCCAGGCCTATCCGGACCTGCTCAAGGCCCGGCTGATCAGCGATGCCGACGAGGCGCGGCGGCGCGAGGCATTGTTCGTCGCGCAGTGGCGGGTGCGCCTGCCACTCCAGGCCCTGGAACTGAAAATCAGGGAGGAGGCGGGGTTCAGTGACGAGGGCTTTCGCCAGATGCGGGCGATGGTCCTGCCGGCGGGTTCCGGTCGGCGGGTCGATGGCGTGGACATCGTCCTGCGGCCCCTGGCGTTCAAGGCCAGGGCCGACTGGCAGGCTGATGAGGTGCAGGCGATGTTTGTCATCGGTCCACGGGATATCCACCGTGGTCCGGTGATCCTGTATCGCCCGTTGTTCCTGCAACAACCGCTGCGCCAGTTCGACACCGGCCAGGCGTTGTTCGCGGCGATCCGCCAGCCCGGTGATCTGCAACGCAGTGTCCTGACCTGGATGAGCGAAACGGCGCGTCGGCGTTATGACCATGGCGGCTTCGACGCACCGCATATCCAGCAGTTCCTGGGCGGTGACGAGTTCGCGCCGGCACCGCAAAAGCCGCTCCCCGCGACGCTGGCCGAGGGTGTTGTCGAGGCCGACTACCTGCCGGCGATCTTCGCCGCCATGGTCAGGGCCCAGGTCGAACAGGCCGACCGGCAGTCGGTGTCGAATGCCGAACAGCGCTGGGCGGACTGGAAGGAGGGCGCCTGGCGGGTACTGCTGAGCATCACCCAACTGCCGTTTGCCGGGCTCCTGCCCTATGTCGGACGCCTGGTGGAAGTGCTCGGCTGGCTGGTGACGCTGGAGATCGGTCATGACGACCTGCGGGCGCTGGACAGCGACAATCAGCTGGAACAGTCGGCGGGGGCGGCGGACCTGTTGTTCAATCTCGCGGCCCTGCTGTTGCACTATCGCGCCGCTTCCGGCGCAGGCGACACCCTGCCGCCGCGGTTGCCGTCGCTGGAGCCGTCGCCGCCCGTGGCGGTGGTGCCCGCGCCGACCATCGCCCGCGTGGCCGACCTGCCCCGTGTCCAGCTGAGTGCGTGGTCCAGGTCCGGCTGGCCTGTCCCGGAGGCGCTGATGAAGCGGGTCCGCCCCTATCGCCTGCGCCCGTTCGACCAGCCGGCATCGGCCCTGGCCGGACTGGGGCGCGTGGCAACCTCGGGGCCGGCCCGGGGCCTGGTCCATATCGAGAAGGCCGGCAAGGGCAAATGGTGTGCATTGATCCAGGACGATCTCTACGAGGTGGCCTGGGAAGCCGATGATGAGGGCGTGCGCATCGTCGACGAACACGGCAATGCCGGGCCCTGGGTGCGCAATGACGGGCAGGGGCGCTGGACCCTGGATATGCGTCTGCGCGGTGGCAGCCCGCCCAGGCGGGTGCCGGCCGGTGGTTCGCAAACCGTCATCGAGGAGCGTGCGGAGCTGGTGGCCCTCAACCAGCAGATCAAGGACGGCGAACCGCAAGTCAGCAACAGCGCCAAGCGCTGGAAGCTGGCGACTGAAGGCGAGACGGCCCGGCGCGTGACCTTCGAGCGCCGTACCGAACTGCTTGGCGAATTGACCCGCCTGCTGGAAGACAATGTGCGCAAGTACCGCCGACAGCTGGAGTTGAGCAGGCGGCTGATGATCGATCCCAGGTTGACCAAGGTGGTGCGGCCCTTTCTGATCAATGCCCTGGAAAATGGCGTGTCTGAACTGCAGACCTTGCTCCACTCCCACCAGACCTGGTTGCTGGAAAGAGTCGAGCAACCCCATTCGAATATTTCCTGGCGGCTTGAAGAGCAGATGGACACGGATCAGGTGCGGGTCGAGTGGGAGCGTGATGCCGCGGCCACGGACAAAACGGTGGAGTGGGCCGTGCAGCAGCAGGACTGGCTCGATCAACTGAGGCAGATACGTGACGGCCGGGAAAATTATCAGAAGGTGATCGCCAACATCGGCTGGGGCTCCATTGAAGTCGAAGTGCGAGCCTGCAAGATCGCCCAGTTGAAGAACCGTTTTGTCCTGGGCGAGATAACCCCCGAGTATCTTGGCGAGGAGATGTTCGCGGCGATCTGGGACCAGTTCCAACGCTTGTACGTGTCCTATTACTCTTCGCTCGATGCCCTGGTGGACGGCAAGCTGGCAGTCGGCGAACGCATCGAGCTACTGGAGTCGGTTGTCGAGCAATCCGGTGAATTTCAGCAAAGGCTCGAATTCCATCTGGCGGCACTGGTCGAGCGTCGCCTGCCCACGGAAAAACCGGAGCGGGTGCTGGCATCGCTCAAGGGCATTGCGCAGGACACCGAGGAAGATCTGCGCCGCTTGCTGGGCCGTGATGACTGGGAGCTGCCGCCCGTCGCCGTTGTGGGACCTTCGACGGAAAAGGTCCGCAGAAAGGTCATCCGCACGCGTCACCGGCAACTGTTGTCCGGCGAGGTGCGGGCGCCGGCCTCGGCGGGTGGCGAGGAGACCGTGCAGGTCAGCACTGGCTTTGGACAGACGATCGAGACCTACCGGCAAAACACCACCGATGGCCTGTGGGAGGCGGTGGTCACCCCGCAGGTGCCGGGTCAGCCCGAAGTGATCAGACCCCAGGTCGGCCTGGAAAAACGCGTGTCCGATGCCCGTCGGCTGCTCAACGACGAAGCCTCGGCGACCGAGCGGGTGATGAAGCAGGCCGCGCGTTCCAACGCGCCCAGGGCGCAGGAAGATATCCTGCGCCTGCAAGCCGGGGCGATGGAGCAACTGGCCACGGAGATCGACAAGCTCCTGGAGGTGCAACAGACGCCGCCGCGCAATCCGGATCGGGTCAGGAATGCCCAGGCAGTGGCACGCCAGTTGCGCGAGGCGGCACCGCGACTGCTGGCCGCCGGGCAGCGGGCACGGGTCGCCGCGATCAAGGCCAACCCGCCGGAGATGCCGCGTATCGATTACCTCCTGACGCTGGGGGAGGTGAGCATTCGCAAGGAAGGCGAGCGCATCAGGCTCGGCAAGGATGACTTGCTGCAGGAATATGCACTGCTCGACACGGATAGCAAGCCGTTGTGGTATGCGCACTTTCACTACGCGAGCGTGAAGGCGCCGGACGCGGCCTTCGAGGCCGCCCACCTGAAAACCGCCGGGCAGCGCAAACTCGGCGGCAAGTACCAGTCGCTGGAGCAGGAGAAGGCCTTCAAGAAGATCCAGACGGGGCAGGGTGGCAACGCCAGCCTGGCGTTGCAGATCCATCGCAGCCGGATCGACCTGGCGGCGGCGCAACGGCATTTCTTCCCCGGCTGATCGAAGCGGTATCCGGCTACCGCCCGGGGACGGCCAGGGGCTGGTCCACTGGCCGCTTTCCCTTTTCAAGGATTGCGGCCTCATGACCTCCCTGCCGATCTCCCCGTCGACTTCGCTGCAGACGTCCCTGCAGCATTACCGCAGCACTGCCCGCGCGCTGTTCGCCGGGCGACCGATGGGGACGACGCTCGACAGTGACGATGCCGCCCGGCGCGAAATGTTCAAGGTACGACTGGTCGAGTTCTGGAATGAGCCGGTGCCCGACTGGGCAGGCAAGGTCCCGGGATCGGACGCCTGGGTGCCGGGTTGGGACCGGCACTCGCCGCAGGTCCCCAGCCGTTGCGCGGCCCTGTCGAACCTGCTGTTCGTGTCGATGTACGGTGCCGGGAACCAACCCAGCAGCCTCGCGTTGCAGGCCAGCCAGATGCTGCCCAAGGCGCTGGTCAGCGAAGACCAGCCAACCCGTGACAGCCTGCTGGGCAAGAATGCCCTGGTCGCCTACCTGCTGTATGCCAGGGGCCGGCGCGAACGACTCGGTACTACTCCGGTCGCGGTGGTCTTCGCCCGCCAGTTGCCGGCGCAGGCCTTTGCCTATTTCCTGCTCCGGCCAGGCCACGACGTGCAGCGCTTGCAGCACATCGATGAACTCTGGACGCTGTTGCGCGGGCAACTGCCGGATCCCGGCAGGCTCGAACTGATCCCCTCGCAATTGAATGTCTTCGACAACCTGGCCGGGGCCTTGCTGGAAAACCAGTTGCAGGCCCTGGAGCGTCTGCCGCGAAATGTCGGTGACGGCGCGGGCGAGTCCTGGCCGGAGCGGGTCGCACGCGTCACCGATCCGGGAGACTGGTTCGCCATGCCCGCGCCCGCGCCGCTCACGCCGTTGCAACGGCGGGTGCGCGAGGTGGCGCCGCTGTGGTTGCTGGAGGCCACGGCCGCGGACCGCCGCGAGTATGCCGGACATTTATCGACGCTGGTCACGGCACTGGGCCAGTCATCGTCCCACGGTCTTTTCGACGATGTCGCGTCGTTGTCGGCCTTCAGCGGCCAGGCACTGAGGGCGGCGATGGTGCGCCGCCACTCACGGATGCCGGACATCCGGATGCAGGATATCCGGCTCAGGCTTGAGAAGTACCGACGCAAGCCGCTGTCGCCGGACGTGCTGGGAGAGTTCGAGGAAGTCCAGTTGAGCCTGCCCGAACTGGCGCTGGCCAACCTCGACGACTTTCGTTTCGGCGCAACCAGGATGCATATCCACCTCGCTGACCAGAGCCCGCCACCGGACTGGATGACGGCCGACTATCTGGTGGAACTGGTCACCGCCGTGGATATCGGTGCCGGCTACCCGGCCTACCTGCGTCAGCGACTGTTGGGCGACAGCCGTTATGCGGTGATCCGCCAGCAGCGCTTTTCCCGCCAGGTCCAGGCCCAGTTGCCCCTGGCGGCCCTGGAGCTCAAGCTGCGCGGCGAACAGGGGATCACCGGGCAGGGCTGTCGCTGGGTCACGGCGATGCTGGCGCTCGACGCCCACGAGCGGCAGGTCGACGGTGTGCCGATCGTGCTCCGGCCCCTGGCCTTGCGGGCCAGCGCCGAAGCGAACCCGGACACGGTGGCGGCCATGTTTCTGATCGAACCCCGGGACACCCACCGCGGACCGCATGTGCTTTACCGACCGCTGTTCGACCCGCCCCTGAGTGAATATGCCAGCCGCCAGGCGTTGCTGGCGGCCATCGGGCAAGCCGGTGCCTTGCAGGACAGTGTGCTGGCCTGGCTCCCCGCCAACAGGACCGCGGTGTATGCCCATGGCGGTTTCCAGCAGCCCCATCTGGTTTCGCTATTGCCGGGGGATGACAGCGCACCGCTGCCGACCCCTCCGGCACCGGCCACCCTGGGCAGCGAGGAAGTCACCGAGGACTATGTCCAGCATCTGTTCCATGCCTGCGTCAACGCGGTTATCCACCAGGCCGACAGGCAAGTGTTGTCGAATGCGGAAAAGCGCTGGGAGCGGTTGAAGGACAGCGGCTGGCAGTTGTTCAGTGCCTGGCTGATGTTTGCCAGCGGCCCGTTGACCCAGGCCGGCTGGCTGGTCCTTCTCTATCGCGGGGTCCGTCAGGATCTGCCGGGGTTGCAGGGCGACGACGAGGAAGCCCGGGCCCAGGCCTGGGCCGATATGCTGAGCAACCTGGCGGCGGTGCTGTTGCATGAGGTGATAGCGGACGAGCGCGAAGCCTTGCCGGAGTCGCTGGCTCAGCGCGAGCCGCGGGCGATCGACGGCGAGGTGGCGCTGGAGCGGATCACGCCACTGCTGGCCGGCGATGACTCGCCCCAACTGCCTTTCGATCGCTCCTGGTCGAATCCCCGTGGCGCCCTGTCGGCGGCGGCGCGCCAGGTGCTGGAGACGTTCAGCGTCAAGGTGTTCGATACGCCACCGCGACTCGATGGTCTCGGTACGGTCTCTGCAAGCGGCCCGAACCAGGGCCTGGTGCATCTCGACGGTGCCCGGGACAAGGGCTGGCATGTCCTGATCGGCAATGCCCTGTATCGGGTCGCCTGGAGCGATGACGGTCCCCGTGTGGTTGATGGCGTGGGCGCGCCGGGGCCGTTTCTGCGGCGTGACGGGCAAGGTCGCTGGGGCCTCGATCTGCGCTTGCGCCTGCGCGGGGGCAGCGGCCGTGACACCGTGCAGGCACGTCTGCAGCGCAAGCTGCGCGACCGCGCCACCGCGCTGCAGGGGCAAGTGACCCAGGCGTCGGCGCGTATCGGCGTCCTGTTCGGCGAGGCTGAAACGCTACGCAAGCGTCTGGCCACCCTGAGCGAAGGCAAGGCCGCGAAGAACTTCAGCGACCGCCAACGTCGCGACAAGCGCCGCGAATACCTGGGCAAGCTGGAGGACTTGCAGGCTGCCCTCGAAGACAAGATCGGCCTGGTCAAGACACTCAATGACAACCGCCAGGTGGTGCCCCAGACGTCGGTGCTGGTGGCGACCCTGGCCGACAGCGTGCGCAATTGCCGGGCCTTGTTGGACCTGTCGCTGACGGTGGGGCGCGAAGGCAGCCTGAGTGCCGGGGAGATTGGCGAGATGATCGCCGGCAACGCCGCTACCCGTTATGCCCAGGTCGTCGCCAACCTGAAGCACAATGTCGAGATCACCGACAAGCAGATCCTCTGGAGCATCAGGGAATACGCCGCGCTCGACGAGTTGCGGGCGCTGCCCGAACCGGGGCCGGCGCAAGCCGCCGCCCTGGCGCAGGCGGTGGCGCAGCCGTTCACCCCACTGGATTGGCAGGCGGTGCAGTTGCCGATCCTGCTGGCCTTGACCCTGGACGAACTGCCGTTGCAGATCACCCTGCAAATGGACGAGCAGATATTCGCGGCGATCAAGCACAGTGCCGAACAGACCCGATACGTGACCAACACCATCAATCGCCTGAGTGCCGAAGATCCGCGCCAGGACCGGATCGACGCCTTGCTGACGGCAATCGCTCGCTACGACGAGACCCGCGACCTGCTCGACTACCTGAAGACCCTGATGCCGGGCCAGCGCCTGCTCGAATATGCCGGCCGCCTGTCAGGATTGCTGGCCCGGTTGCGCGAGGGGGCGTTGAACAGCCTCGCCGGCCTGTGGGACGACACCGCGCCGGCCGAACCCGAGCCTGCGCCCAGGCCCGGCCCATCGGCGGGCAGTCCGCGCAAGAAGTTCATCCGCACCCGCAACCGCGAGGTGTTCGTCGGCCGGGTCCGCGAGCGCACCTCCGGGCAGGCGGACGAAATCGTCGAGATCACCGATCCTAATGGCGCGCTGGTGTCGGCCTTCAAGGAGAACAAGGCGGATGCCGGCAATACTTTCTGGGAGGAGTTCAAGGCCGAACCGGCGCCAGTCCCGCCGGCCCAGCGCAAGGTCGGGCTGGCCCGGCTGGTGACCCAGGGGCAGGCCGAGCGCGCTGGCGTCGAGGCCCTGATACGCCAGGTGATGGCGCTGACCGGCACGTCCAAGGACCCCCGCGACCTGCAAGGTATCCTGGAACTGAAAGGGCAGAAGCTCAATGCCTTGGCGGACGATATCCAGCAGGCCCTCGATGAGGGTAGCGGGACGTCGGCATCGGTGAAGACCGCCCAGGCGCTCAAGGACGCCCTGCGCCACGACGCCACCCGCCTGGCTGCCGAAGGACGCCAGGCGCGGATCGCCGCGATCAAGCGCAACGCGCCACAGTTGGCGCGTCTGCAATACCTGAAGGAGCAGGACCAGGTGGAGATTCATCGCGCCGGTGGGCGCCAGGCGCAGGAGCAGGGCGGCTTCCTGCAGGAGTATGTGATCAGCGACAAGGATGGCCGCCCGCTGTGGTACGCGCATTTCCATTACCCGACGGCCACGACGGCGGATACGGACTTTGCCAGCGCACATCTGAAGACCCTGGCGCAACGGCGCCTGGGCAGCAGGGCCCAGGCCACGGCCCGGCAGCGCGCCGCCGCCAGGATACAGGCCGGACAGGGCGGTCGGGCGCAGTTGACGCTGGATATCCACCGCGGCCGGATTCTCGACAAGGGCGTGGCCCAGGCGCTGTTTTTCAATACTGGCGAAGTGGATACAAGTGGCTGAAAACGCGCCGGCAGGTCTCTGCGTCCATCGTCCCGAGCGATATCGAGACAGACATCCGCGTGTCGCTGGGCTAAGGTGTGTCAGAGTTTTTCATCGATATCGGGAGTACGCTGCATGCAACTGGGAATCATCGGACTGGGCCGCATGGGCGGCAATATCGCGCGGCGCCTGATGCTTGATGGCCATCAGACAGTGGTGTATGACCGCAATACCGACTTCGTCAGCGGCCTGGCGAAAGAGGGTGCCCGTGGTGTCGCCGACCTGGCTGCGCTGGTCGCCGGCCTGGACCAGCCCCGGGCGGTCTGGGTGATGTTGCCGGCCGGTGCGCCGACCGAGGACACCATTGCCGAGCTGAGCAAACTGCTGGATGCCGGCGATGTGATCATCGACGGCGGCAACACCTTCTACAAGGACGATATCCGTCGCGGCCAGGAGCTGGCGCAAAAGGGTATCGACTATATCGACGTCGGTACTTCCGGCGGCGTCTGGGGCCTGGAGCGCGGCTACTGCATGATGATCGGCGGTGATGCCAAGGTGGTCGAGCGCCTCGATCCGCTGTTCGCCACCCTGGCGCCCGGGATCGGCACCATTCCCCGTACCCGCGACCGGGTCAGCGCCGACGACCGTGCCGAGCGCGGCTATATCCATGCCGGCCCGCCGGGTTCCGGGCACTTCGTCAAGATGATCCACAACGGCATCGAGTACGGCATGATGCAGGCCTTCGCCGAAGGCTTCGATATCCTCAAGACCAAGAATTCGCCGAGCCTGCCCGAAGACCAGCGTTTCGACCTGAACCTGGCGGATATCGCCGAGGTCTGGCGGCGCGGCAGCGTGGTCTCCTCGTGGTTGCTGGACCTGACCGCCGATGCCCTGGCCAGCGATCCGAAACTCGACGGCTACAGCGGCGCGGTGGCCGACAGCGGCGAAGGGCGCTGGACCATCGAGGCGGCCATGGAACAGGCGGTGCCGGTGCCGGTATTGTCCAACTCGCTGTTTGCTCGTTTCCGCTCCCGCCAGCAAAGCACCTACGGTGACAAGCTGCTGTCGGCGATGCGCTTCGGCTTTGGCGGTCATGTGGAGACACCGAAAAAATGAATGCCACCCGCAGCAAGCGCAAGGCCGAGCCGGCTCCGGCAACCACGTTGTTCCTGTTCGGCGCCCATGGCGACCTGGTCAAGCGCCTGCTGATGCCGGCGCTGTACAACCTGACCCGCGATGGCCTGGTGGGCGAGGGCCTGCATATCGTCGGCGTCGATCACAACGCCATCAGCGATGCCGATTTCGCCAGCAAGCTGGAAGACTTCAGCCGTGCCGAAATAGCGGCCAAGACCGGCGAGGGTGCGCAGAAGGCACTGGACACCGCGCTCTGGAGCAAGCTGGCGAAGAACATCAGCTACGTCCAGGGCGACTTTCTCGACGATTCGACCTACACCGCGCTGGCCGACAAGATTGCCGCCAGCGGCACCGGCAATGCGGTGTTCTACCTCGCCACCGCACCGCGCTTCTTCAGTGAAGTGGCGCGGCGCCTGGGCGCGGCCGGTCTGCTCGAGGAAACCGACGAGGCGTTTCGCCGGGTGGTGATCGAGAAACCCTTCGGTTCCGACCTGGCCACCGCCGAGGCCCTCAACGCCTGCCTGCTCAAGGTGATGAGCGAGAAACAGATCTATCGCATCGACCATTACCTGGGCAAGGAAACCGTCCAGAACATCCTGGTCAGCCGTTTCTCCAACGTGCTGTTCGAAGCGTTCTGGAACAACCACTACATCGACCACGTGCAGATCACCGCCGCCGAAACCGTCGGCGTGGAAACCCGTGGCAGTTTCTACGAACACACCGGTGCGCTGCGGGACATGGTGCCCAATCACCTGTTCCAGTTGCTGGCGATGGTCGCGATGGAGCCGCCGGCGGCGTTCGGCGCCGATGCGGTGCGCGGTGAAAAGGCCAAGGTGGTCGGCGCGATCCGACCCTGGAGCGTCGAGGAGGCACGGGCCAACTCGGTGCGCGGCCAGTACCAGGCGGGCGAGCTGGGCGGTAAACCCTTGCCCGGCTACCGTGAAGAAAACAATGTGGCGCCGGACAGCAACACCGAGACCTATGTCGCCCTCAAGGTGATGATCGACAACTGGCGCTGGGTCGGCGTGCCGTTCTACCTGCGCACCGGCAAGCGCATGAGCGTGCGCGACACGGAAATCGCCATCTGCTTCAAGCCGGCGCCGTATGCGCAGTTCCGCGACACCGAGGTCGAGCGCCTGCAGCCGACCTACCTGAAGATCCAGATCCAGCCCAACGAAGGCATGTGGTTCGACCTGCTGGCCAAGCGTCCGGGACCGGCGCTGGCGATGGCCAATGTCGAGCTGGGCTTCGCCTACAAGGATTTCTTCGAGGTGCAGCCGTCCACCGGCTACGAGACGCTGATCTACGATTGCCTGACCGGCGACCAGACGCTGTTCCAGCGTGCCGACAATATCGAGAACGGCTGGCGGGCCGTGCAACCGTTCCTCGATGCCTGGCGCGAAGACAACCGGGTGCAGGGCTACAAGGCCGGCGAGAACGGTCCGCCAGCCGCCGACGAGTTGCTGGCCCGCGACGGCCGTGTCTGGCACAGCATCGGATGAGCGGCACGGCGCGGTATCCGATCCGGCTGGTGCTCAGCGATATGGACGGGACCTTGCTGCGTCCCGATCACAGCCTCAGCCCGCGCACCGTCGAGGCGGTCCGGGCGTTGCGGACGGCGGGGGTGTTTTTCAGCCTTGCCACCGGGCGTCCGCCACGGGCGATGCGCGAACAGATCGACGCCCTCGGTGTCGATCTGCCGGTGGCGGCCTTCAATGGCGGTACGCTGATGCATCCCGATGGCAGCTATCTGGTGGCCCACCATGTGCCACGGGCCGCGGCGATCTGCACGCTGGAACTGCTGTCGCGGCATGAAGAGGTCGAGGTCTGGGTGTTTGCCGACAACCACTGGCTGCTGCGCAATCCCCACGGCACCATGGTGCCCCGGGAGCAGCACGCGTTGGGTTATCCACCGACAGTGGTGGAAGACTTCGGCCCTTACCTGGACCGTATCGACAAGATCGTCGGTGCCAGCGCCAATGCGCAGTTGCTGATCGACCTGGAGGCGGTGTTGCAACCGCTGGTGGCCGACCAGGCGCTGGCCAGCCGTTCGCAGCGGGCCTATCTGGATATCACCGCGATGCAGGCGAACAAGGGCGAGGCGTTGATGACGCTGGCGAAGTTCCTCGGCGTGCCCCTGGAGCAGACGGCGGCCATCGGTGATGGTGGCAACGATCCGGCGATGTTTCATCGCGCCGGGCTGGCGATTGCCATGGGCCAGGCTGAGGAAGTGATCAAGCGCCAGGCGGATGTGGTGACCGGCAGCAATACCGAGGATGGCGCGGCGCGGGCGATTGAAGAGTTGATCCTGGCCCGGCGATAGGCGTCTTGTGAATGGCCGCCTTGCGGCGGTTCGCGGGCAAGCCCGCTCCCACAGTTACGGAGTCGTGCAGGCGTCCCGGGTCCGACTCGAAACCGTGGCAGCAGGCCTGCCACTCCCACAGGTATGGGGTTGTCCATGCGCGATAAACTGTGGGAGCGGGCTTGCCCGCGAACCGCCAGAGGCGGCCATTCACCTCACAGCCAGTGACTCACCGCGTACCAGCCCAATACCCCCATCACCACCGTATACGGCAAGGCCATCCATACCATCCGCCCGTACGACAGGCGAATCAGCGGTGCAATCGCCGACGTCAGCAGGAACAGGAACGCCGCCTGGCCGTTCGGTGTCGCCACGCTCGGCAGGTTGGTGCCGGTGTTGATCGCGATGGCCAGGGTCTCGAAGTGCTCGCGGCTCATCTGGCCGCTGGCGAAAGCCTGTTTCACTTCGGTGATGTAGATCGTCGCGACGAACACGTTGTCGCTGATGGCCGACAACAGGCCGTTGGCGATGAACAGCATGCCCGGCTGCTGGTCGGCGGGCAGGCTCAGCACCCAGTGGATCAGCGGCGCGAACAGTTGTTGATCGTGGATCACCGCCACCACCGCGAAAAACACCACCAGCAAGGCGGTGAACGGCATGGCGTCCTTGAACGCACTGCCCAGCCGGTGTTCGTCGGTGATCCCGGTAAAGGCGGTGATCAGCACGATCACCAGCAGGCCGATCAGGCCCACTTCGGCCACATGCAGGGCCAGTCCGGCGATCAGGATCAGTGCCGCCAGCCCCTGCACGATCAGGGCGGCGCGCTGGCGCGGGGTGCGCTCGGCATCGTCTTCTCGGGCATAGGCGGCCAGGACGGCACGGACATTGTCCGGCAGCAGGGTGCCGTAGCCGAACCAGCGCAGTTTCTCCAGCAGCACGCAGGTCACCAGGCCCGCCGCCAGGACCGGCAGCGAAACCGGCGCGACTTTCAGGAAGAACTCGCTGAAATGCCAACCCATTTCATGGCCGATCAGCAGGTTCTGCGGCTCGCCCACCAGGGTGCAGACACCGCCCAGGGCGGTGCCCACCGCGCCATGCATCAGCAGGCTGCGCAGGAACGCGCGGAACTGTTCGAGGTCGGCGTGGTGCAGGCTCGGCAACCGATGGTCGCTGCTGAAGTCGCTGTCCTGGCGCGGGTCATTGCCCGAGGCCACGCGGTGGTAGACCGAATAGAAACCGACGGCGGCGCTGATGATCACCGCGGTGACGGTCAGGGCATCGAGAAAGGCCGAGAGGAACGCCGAGAGAAAGCAGAACAGCAGCCCCAGCAGCGCCTTGGAATGCACGCGCAGCAACAGGCGGGAAAACAGGAACAACAGCAGGTCCTTCATGAAGTAGATGCCGGCCACCATGAACATCAGCAGCAGGATCACCGGGAAGTTGTGCAGCAGTTCGTCGTACACCGCTTCGGGACTGGTCATGCGCAACAGCAGGGCTTCGACCAGCAGCAGGCCGCCGGGCATCAGCGGGTAGCACTTGAGGGCCATGGCCAGGGTGAAGATGAATTCCAGCACCAGCAGCCAACCGGCGGCGACCGGGCCGACGCTCCACAACACCAGGGCATTGAGGATCAGGAAGGCAAGGATGCTGGTCTTGTACCAGCGAGGGGAGTGCCCGAGAAAGTTGTGGGCGAAAGCTGAAGTCAGCGATGACATCGGCGGGTCCTTGTTTGTAAGAGTGCGCGCAAGGTGACGTAAGAATTCATGAAGATCAAGGCGCGGGTCCGGCTTTTGGCATATCCGCTTCCTACAGCCTTGTGCGACCCCTTGCTATAGTTCCAGCCTTCTCATTGCCCTGCCAAGGATGCCCGTCATGTCCGAATACCAAGCCTTTCGTGTCGACCTGGCCGACAATATCGCCCACGTGCAGATCAACCGCCCGGAAAAGATCAATGCCATGAACGCGGCGTTCTGGAGCGAAATCGTCGAGATCTTCCAGTGGATCGATGACACCGATGCCGTGCGGGTGGTGGTCCTGAGCGGCGCGGGCAAGCACTTTTCCTCGGGTATCGACCTGATGCTGCTGGCCGCGGTCGGCAACGAACTGGGCAAGGATGTCGGCCGCAACGCCCGCCTGCTGCGACGCAAGATCCTGCAGATGCAGGCGTCCTTCAATGCCGTCGACAACTGCCGCAAGCCGGTGCTGGCGGCGATCCAGGGGTATTGCCTGGGCGGTGCCATCGACCTGATCGCCGCCTGCGACATGCGTTACTGCGCCGAGGACGTGCAGTTCTCGATCAAGGAAGTGGATATCGGCATGGCCGCCGATGTCGGCACTTTGCAACGTTTGCCGCGTATCATCGGCGATGGCATGTTGCGTGAGCTGGCCTATACCGGTCGTCAGTTCGGGGCCGACGAAGCGCAGCGCATCGGCCTGGTCAATCGTGTCTACCCCGATCATGGCGCCTTGTTCGACGGTGTGATGGGGATTGCGCGGGAGATTGCCGGCAAATCGCCGATTGCCGTGAGCGGCACCAAGGAAATGCTCGGCTACATGCGTGATCACCGGATCGACGACGGTCTGGAATACGTTGCCACCTGGAACGCCGCCATGTTGCAATCGACGGACCTGCGTGTGGCCATCGCGGCCCACATGAGCAAGCAGAAACCCGAATTTCAGGACTGAGGGCCGTTTCCCAGTCCCTAAGGAACCGCAATGACTCAAGGCTGGACAACCGCAGTACTGGATATCGAACAACCCGGTGGCTGGGCCGTGGCCCGAGGTCCCGAGGGTTTCCTGCTGGATGACAACGGCGTGCTGTTTCCCCGCGAATGGCTCAAGCGCCAGGACCTGCCGGTGCTTTGCGAGCATGGCATCGGTCATCGCGACGGCGAGCCGGTGTACCTGCTGGAACTCAAGTCTACCGCCGAGGTGCCGGGCTGCCGCTGGCAGGGCCTGCGCCGGTTCATGCTCGAAGGTGATTTCACCACGTACCGCATGCTCGGTTATGCGGCGCAGATCGGCACCTGGGCCCGCGAGCACCGCTTCTGCGGCAGTTGCGGCCAGCCGGCGCGGCAGGTGCCGGGGGAACGGGCGATGTACTGCCAGCCCTGCGACCTGCGGGCCTATCCGCGGATCTCGCCGAGCATGATTGTGCTGGTCACCCGCGGCGATGAAGTGCTGCTGGCCCGTTCGCCGCGTTTCGTCCCCGGGGTCTACAGCACCCTGGCCGGTTTCGCCGAGCCTGGCGAGTCGGCGGAAGAGTGCCTGGTCCGTGAAGTGCGCGAGGAAGTGCAGGTCGAGGTCAGCAATATCCAGTATGTCGGCAGCCAGTGCTGGCCCTTCCCGCATTCGATGATGCTGGGTTTCCATGCCGAATACGCCGGAGGCGATATCGTGCCCCAGGCCGACGAGATCGAGGATGCCCAGTGGTTCAACGTGCACAACCTGCCGCCGTTGCCGGCGTCGCGTTCGATCGCCCGCTACCTGATCGACCTGTATGTGGCGCGCCGTCTAGGCCACGCTGAACCAGTGCTGCCAGGCTAGGCGCACGGTCAGTCCGAGGACCACGGTGATGAACACCGGGCGGATGAACTTCGCCCCGCCGCTGATGGCGGTGCGGGCGCCGAAGAAGGCGCCGGCCATCACCGACAGGCCCATGCTCAGGCCGATGATCCAGTCCACCTGGCCGGAAAAGACGAACACCGACAGCGCCGCGATATTGCTGACGAAGTTCATGCTGCGGGCCACGCCGCTGGCCTTCACCAGGTCGATGGGGTAGAGCAGCATGCTGCTGACGGTCCAGAAGGCGCCGGTGCCGGGCCCGGCCACGCCGTCGTAGAAGCCCAGGCTGAAGCCCTGGGGCAATTGCCACTTCTTTTTGATCGGCGCGTCGCTGTCCAGCGGCGCCTTGGGCGTGCCGCCGAACAGCAGGTACAGGCCGCAGCCGAAGACAATCACCGGGAGCATCTTGTTCAGCCATTCGGCCGGGAGGAAATGCGCGGTCACCGCGCCGATCAGCGCTCCGGCGAGGGTGCCGAAGATCGCCAGCTTCCACTGGCGCGGATGGAACAGCTTGCGCCGGTAGAAGGTGAAGCTGGCGGTGGCCGAGCCGAAGGTCGAACTGAGTTTGTTGGTGCCCAGCACCAGGTGCGGTGGCAGGCCGGCGGTGAGCAGTGCCGGGGTGGTCAACAGGCCGCCACCGCCGGCGATGGCGTCGATGAATCCGGCGATAAAGGCAACGACGGCAAGAATGGCGAGGGTGGTCAGGTCTACGCTGAGATCGAAAGGCATGGGTTCGGCTTAGGTCGGCAGGCGGCGCGGCAAGGTGGCGCGCAAAGGCGCCATCTTACCCATTCGCGAATGTCGCCGCGACCTTATCCAGGGACTCGCGTCATTGCCTATGACTTGGGCTGTGGTCCATTGCCGATCTGCCAGACGAACGGCGGCTCGGTGCCGTTGATCGCCCAGTCGCCGATGATGCGCGCCTTGTAGATCACCGGATTGTGCGACGACACCGTCCGCGCGTTGCGCCAATGACGGTCCAGCGCCTTGCCCTGGCGCACATCGGAAGCACCAAGGGCGTTGAACAGTTCACTGGTGGCCCGCTGGATCAGTTCGGACACCACCACCTGCGCCGTGGCGGACTCGATTTCCGCGTCCACGTTGGCCTGCCGTTCGACTTCGGCATCGCCGCCAAACCGGGCGAGATAGGCCCGCTGGGCCGGATGCGCGGCGCGTACCGCGCTGGCTTCGGCGGCATAGACCAGGGCGGCGACCTCGCCGACCACCTGTTGCACCTGGGCGTCCGCGCTGGCCCGCTGGGCATTGCCATGGCTGTAGATGCGCTGGCGTTCGCGGACCTGCCGCGCGACATCCTCGAGGGCCGACCGGCCGATGCCCGCGAGGGTCGCCAGCAGCACCAGTTGGTAGAACGCCGTCTGGTACTTGAAGCGGTCGGCGAAGTCGATCACATGCCCGGCTTCCACCCGGGCATCGACAAACCGTGAAGTGCCGCTGCCGGTGGTGCGCTGGCCGAAACCGTCCCAGTCATCGCTGTGCTCGATTCCCGGCTGGCGGGCGCGCACGGCGGCAATCACATCGCCGCCGGTATCGCTGCGGCGGGCATAGACATCGATCCAGTCGGAGAAGATGCTCCCCGTGCTGTAGAACTTCTCGCCATTGAGGCGCCACTGTTCGCCGTCCGGGGTGACCTGGGTGACGACATCTCCGATGGTCACATTGCCGATTTCGGTCCAGGCGCAGCCGACGATATCGCCGTCGACGAAGCGCTTGAACCACTGGTCGCGCGCGGGGCCGGGGGCGGCGTTCAGGCGGTCCTCGGCAAAGGCGAAGTGACCGCGCAGGGCCTGGGGCACATTGGAATCGGCCTCGGCCAGTTCGATCAGCAACTGGAACAATTGCGGCAGAGATGCACCGCCACCGCCATATTCCAGCGGTACCCGCACGGCACCGAAGCCGGCCTGCTTGAGCCACTGGATCGGCTCGTGGGGCAGGCTGCGCGACAGTTCCCGCTCCACCGCGCCGGCGGCGATGCGGGCAAAGACCGGCCGAAAACGTTCGGCGAGGGTTTCGTAGTCGACGCCAAGGGACAGCGGGTTGATCACCTGGTGTTCGGTCATGGGACAGCTCCTTGAGGGCAGGCGGCGGAAACCGCGATGGCCAGGGCTGTTGCAGGGTCCATGCCGGGGCCGCGGAACCCGCTGGCGCGGGCGATTTGCGTGATCGGGCGATGGACAACTGTTGGCCGGCGAACAGTGCTTCAGCAAATCGTCCTGCCTGGCCACAGATTGTCCGACTGGCGCCGTCCCCTGGCTGGCGATGGCGACCGCGCGGGCGATGCCGATCTCACCGGCCTCATCGCTGGCAAGCCGGCTCTCACGGGGATTGCGGCGAGGCTGCGATCAGCGTGGGCAAGGGCGCCTCGGGCGCTGGCACGCTTGCTGCTCCATCCCCTGGACATTCCCTGGTCCGAGGTGCAACACCATGAGTCAGCAAGCCGTGAAATTCGCCTACTGGGTGCCCAATGTCAGTGGCGGGCTGGTGGTCAGCAAGATCGAACAGCGCACCAGCTGGGACATCGACTACAACCGCAAGCTGGCGCAACTGGCGGAAGAGGCCGGTTTCGAGTACGGCCTGACGCAGATCCGCTTCACCGCCGGCTACGGCGCCGAATACCAGCATGAGTCGGTTGCCTTCAGCCACGCCCTGCTGGCGGCCACCACCCGGCTGAAAGTGATTGCCGCGATCCTGCCCGGTCCCTGGCAACCGGCGCTGGCGGCCAAGCAACTGGCGACCATCGACCAGCTCACGGGCGGGCGCATCGCGGTGAATATCGTCAGCGGCTGGTTCCGCGGCGAGTTCCACGCCATTGGCGAGCACTGGCTGGAGCACGACGAGCGTTATCGCCGCTCCGAGGAGTTCATTCGCGCGCTGAAGGGAATCTGGACCGAGGACGCGTTCACCTTCAAGGGCGACTTCTACCGGTTCAACGACTACAGCCTCAAGCCCAAGCCCCTGAGCCAGCCGCATCCGGAGATCTTCCAGGGTGGCAGTTCCCGCGCGGCGCGGGATATGGCGGCGCGGGTCTCGGACTGGTATTTCACCAACGGCAACAGCCCCGAGGGGATCAAGGCCCAGGTCGACGACATCCGCGCCAAGGCAGCCGCCAACGGCCATTCGGTGAAGGTCGGGGTCAATGCCTTTGTCATCGCCCGCGACACCGAGGAAGAGGCCCGGGCGGTGCTGGCGCAAATCATCGACAAGGCCGACCCCGAGGCCGTCGCTGCCTTCGGCGATGCGGCGAAACAGGCGGGCAGGTCGTCACCGGAGGGCGAGGGCAACTGGGCCAGGTCGAGCTTCGAGGACCTGGTGCAATACAACGACGGCTTCAAGACCAACCTGATCGGTACGCCACGGCAGATCGCCGAGCGCATCGTGGCCCTCAAGGCCGTCGGTGTGGACCTGGTACTGGCCGGCTTCCTGCATTTCCAGGAAGAGGTGGAGTACTTCGGCAAGCGGGTGCTGCCGCTGGTGCGCGAGTTGGAAGCGAAAAAGGCCGGGCGATCGGAGGAGGTGCTGGCCTGATTGCAATACCTTCCGTAGGAGCCGGCTTGCCGGCGATGAGGCCCGTGAGTCCTGCGTTGAATTCAAGGGCGCCATCGCCGGCAAGCTGCCACGAGGGAAGTGTACGGATATTCAAGTGTTTCCCCAGCAACAGCGAAGCTGCAATCTGCTGGTGAAAGAACGCCGGCAATAGCCGGATAGTCGGTATAACACTATGAAAATAAACAAATAATAATTCAGGCACAGAAGCTGCAATGGCTCAGCCAACATCATTCGCCCGAGAGCGTTCCATGTCGTCCCTGCCTGAATCTGCCGTTTACCCGATCCATTCCCCCAACGCCCACCTGATCCGCGACGAGGCTGAAGCGCTGGCGGTCGCGCACCGTGTCGCCGCCCATCTGCTGGAACAGGATGCGGAGCGTGATCGCACCCGCCAGGTGCCTGCCGAAGTGGTCGACCTGTATTCCAACAGTGGCCTGTGGGGCATCAGCGTGCCTCGCGAGTTCGGCGGTGCGCAGGTGTCCTATGCGGTGCTGGCCGAAGTGATCGCGATCATTTCGGCGGCCGATCCGTCCCTCGGCCAGATCCCGCAGAATCATTACTGCCTGCTGGAAGACATCCGCCTGCAGGGCACGCCCGAACAGCAGGCGCACTTCTTTGCCCTGGCGCTGCAAGGTCATCGTTTCGCCAATGCGCTGTCGGAGACCGGTGGCAAGAATGTCCAGGACATCCAGGCGACGATTCGCCGGCAGGGCGACGGCTACGTGATCAACGGTCGCAAAGGCTACTGCACCGGTTCCCTGTACGCCCACTGGCTGGCGGTGCTGGCCCTGGATGAAGAGCAGAAGGGCCAGTTGGCCTTTGTCGAGCGGGGTACGCCGGGACTGGTGATTGTCGATGACTGGGACAGCATCGGCCAGCGCACCACGTCCAGCGGCACGGTGCTGGCCCAGGACCTGAAGGTGCCGGCGTTCAACCTGTTTCCCACCTATCGCTCCTACGAAAGCCCGACCCTGGCCGGACCTTTCGCCCAGTTGACCACCGCCGCCATCGATGCCGGTATCGCCCGCGCGGCTCTGCGCGACACGGTTGCGTTTGTCCGCGAGCAGGCGCGTCCGTGGATCGATGCCGGCGTGGAGAAGGCCAGCGAAGATCCGCTGACCATCATCCAGGTCGGTGGCCTGGAGATCCGTCTCGAAGCCGCCGAGGCGTTGCTCGAACGGGCCGGCAAGGCGCTGGATGCCGCGCGTCCGGCGCCCGACGAAGACAACGTGGCGCGGGCCTCGCTGGCGGTCGCCAAGGCCAAGGTGCTGACCACCGAGATCGCCATCGAGGCGAGCAACAAGCTGTTCGAGCTGGGGGGCACGCGTTCGACCCTGAAGAAGCACAATTTCGACCGTCACTGGCGCAATGCCCGGGTGCATACCTTGCACGACCCGGTGCGCTGGAAGTACCACGTGGTCGGCAACTGGCTGCTCAACGGGATCAAGCCGCCACGTCACGACTGGTCCTGAGTCCATGGGCGACCTGCTGAAAAACATCTACTGGGGCGATATCGCCCAGGCCTGCCTCGACACCCTGAGCATGCTCGCGGCGGCCCTGGGCTTCACGGTCCTGCTGGGGTTGCCGCTGGGCGTGCTGCTGTTTCTCACCGGCAAGCGCCAGTTGCATGAAACCCCGTTGGTGTACCGCTCATTGTCGGTGCTGGTGAATATCCTGCGCTCGCTGCCTTTCATCATTCTGCTGATCGTGCTGATTCCCCTGACCACTTTGCTGGTGGGCACCTCCCTCGGCGTACCGGGGACCATCCCGCCACTGGTGGTGGGTTGCACGCCGTTTTTCGCCCGGCTGGTGGAAACCGCCTTGCGCGAAGTCGACCGCGGCGTGGTGGAGGCGACCCAGGCCATGGGGGCCAGCACCTGGCAGGTGATCCGCCACACCCTGTTGCCGGAGGCCCGTGGCGGCTTGCTGGCAGCGGTGACGGTGACCGCCATCGTGCTGGTGGACTACACCGCCATGGCCGGGGTGATTGGCGGTGGCGGACTGGGTGACCTGGCGATCCGCTACGGCTACCAGCGCTTCCAGACCGATGTGATGGTGGTCACGGTGATCCTGCTGCTGGTGCTGGTGCAGGGCCTGCAAATGACCGGTGACCGCCTGGTGGCCCGCTACAGCCGACGTTGACCCACTGATTTCGACACACAACAACCTGGCCCAACGTCCACCACACGCCGGCCCTTTCTGCCTCTCTGGAGCCTTGCATGAAAAAGACCCTGGCCGTACTGGCCGCCCTGATGTCCCTGGCGGTTCACGCCAATGAAAAACTGATTGTCGGTGCCACCCCGGTGCCCCACGCGGAGATCCTCGAGTTCGTCAAACCGGAGTTGGCCAAGGAAGGCGTCGACCTGGAGATCAAGGTGTTCAACGACTTCATCCAGCCCAACCAGCAACTGGCCCTGAAGAACCTCGACGCCAACTATTACCAGTACCGACCGTTCCTCGATGATTACAACAAGACCCGCCACACCAACCTGGTGCCGGTGGTCGGCGTGCATATCGAGCCGTTCGGCGCCTACTCGACCAAGATCAAGAGCCTGTCCGAACTGAAGGACGGTGCCTCGGTGTCGATTCCCAACGACCCGGTGAACACCGGGCGGGCCCTGGTGTTGCTGCACGAAGCGGGCTTGATCAAGCTCAAGGACCCGAGCAATACCCAGGCCACCCCGCACGATATCGTCGAGAATCCCAAGCACCTGAAGATCCGTGAACTGGAAGGGGCGATGCTGGCGCGCTCGGTGAGCCAGGTGGACCTGGCGTTCGTGTTTGCCAACTACGCGCTGGAGGCCGGGATCGACACCAATAGCGCGCTGATCGTCGAGAAAGGCAAGGACCTGTACGTCGAGTTCCTGGTGGCGCGGCCGGACAATATCAATGACCCGGGCATCCAGAAACTGGCCAAGGCGCTGAACTCCGACGCCGTGCGCCAGTTTATCCTGACCCGCTACAAGGGGCAGATCGCACCGGGTTTCTGAGTCTCGACAATGACCGTTCCCACGTGGAGCTTGGGAACGGTCAGATGCGCGGTGAGTCCGGCTCCAGCAACTGCGGCCCCGCGCCCTGTTCTCCCAGCACATCGCCCTGGTTGCGCAACGGGCAGCTTTCCATGGACAGGCAACCACAGCCGATGCAGCCGTTGAGCTTGTCCCGCAGCCGGGTCAACCGGGCGATCCGTTCGTCCAGCTCGTCCTTCCATTGCTCCGACAGGTTCTTCCAGTCCGCCGCGGTCGGTGCCCGGCCTTCGGGCAGCGCCTGCAGGGCCAGGTGAATCTCCGCCAGGGGAATGCCCAGGCGCTGGGCGACCTTGATCAGTGACACCCGGCGCAATACCTCGCGCGGATAACGGCGCTGGTTGCCGGCATTGCGATTGCTCTTGATCAGGCCCCTGGATTCATAGAAGTGCAGGGCGCTCACCGACACGCCGCTGCGCGCCGCCAGTTGGCCGACCGTGAGCGCCTTGTCGGTGGGCAGGGGTTTTTGCAGTGCCATGGGAGAAAACTCTTGACCTTGACTTAACTTGAGGTTTTACCCTGCATGACCTCGGATCACAAGATCCCGCATGACTTCCCGGGGAGATTCTTCATGGCGTCGACAGAGAAAAACCGCAGCTTCACCCAACTGATCCAGTTCGAGATCGAGCCTCATCAGCAGGAGGCCCTGGTCAGCGCCCTGGCCCGGCAGACCGAGCGCCTCGCCCAGGACTTCAGTGGCTTCATCAGTGGCAATGTGCAGGCCAGCGACGATGGCCGGCGCGTGCTGAATGTCCTGCAATGGCAATCGCAACAGGCCGGCGAGGCGGCGTTCGCCCGTTTTGAAAGCGGCGAAGAGGATTTCTGGGCGCTGCTTCGCTCCCACCAGGCCAAGGCGGTGAGCTTCGGCTCGTTCCAGATGCTGCGCAGCATCGAGCGCAGCCATGACAATGCCCTGCAGTGCGCCCTGGTGCTCTGATGCCCGCTAGATCGACAGTTGCAGCATCCGGTCACCCTGGACGTTTTCGCCGGGGCGGCGCTTGTTTACCGCCAACTCGCCGATCTTGATCAGGCGGGTACGGGTCACGTTGCGGCTCAGGCCCAGCAGGTTGGCGGTGTGCACCTGGTTGTAGTGACTGAACCGGTAGGCGGCGCGCAGCAGGGCATCCTCGACCTTTTCGTGGAGGGCCCCGGCCTGTTCCTCGAAGAGTTTCTGGAATGCGCGGTTGAGCAGGGCCTCGGCGGAATCGTCGGATGCCGTGCCATTGTCGTCCTGGCGTTCTATGCGCATGTTCGACAGGCGCAGGTCGTCGCGTTCGATCACGCCGTTGTGGCAGATCAGCAGGGTGTGGTGGATGACGTTTTCCAGTTCGCGGATATTGCCCGGCCAACTGTAACTCTTGAGTTTCTGCTCGGCCGCCGGACTGATGCGGACATCGCCGTAGCCCAGGCGCTGGCAATAGGCATCGATAAAGTGCCGGGTCAGCGGCAGGATATCGCCGGGTCGTTCGCGCAACGGGCTCAGCTCGAGGTTGACCACGTCGAGGCGGTAGTACAGATCCTCACGGAAGTGCCCGGCGTTGATCGCCTTTTCCAGCTGGACATTGGTCGCCGCCAGGACCCGCACATTGATCGGAATGCTTTTGCGCGAGCCCAGGCGCACCACTTCACGCTCCTGCAGGACCCGCAGCAGCTTGACCTGGATCGGCATCGGCAGGTCGCCGATCTCGTCGAGGAACAGCGTGCCGCCATCGGCTTCCTCGAACCAGCCGGCCTTGGCGCTGAGGGCTCCGGTAAACGCGCCTTTCTCATGGCCGAACAGTTCGGCTTCCACCAGGGATTCGGAGAAGGCCCCGCAGTTGACCGCGACAAACGGTCGGTTGCGCCGCGCGCTGAGGTTGTGGATATGCCGGGCCACCAGTTCCTTGCCGGTGCCGGTTTCGCCGATGATCAGCACGCTGGCTTCGCTGGGCGCGACTTGTTGCAGGTGGGCGAGCAGGGCCTGGGACTTGGGGTCCTCGAAGACCTGGGCGGTGGCGCGGATCGAGGTTGCCAGGGCCGGCGAGGGCGGTAACGTTAGCAGCTGCATAGGCTTCTCTAGGAATAGAAGGTGGGAATCGGCAGCGTCTGGTTCAGGGCCCAGTCGCCTAGTTCTTGGAGCTTGTAGTCCAGCGGGTCATGCAGGGTCTGGGTGCGCAGGTTGCGCCAGTGGCGGTCCAGGCGCAGCGACGCATGGGTCGAGCGCGCGCCGGTGACTTCGAACAGCTTGCTGCACAGTTCCAGGCCGTTGCGGCTGGCGGCGACCTTGGCGGTGGCGATGGCGGTTGCCAGGTGTCCGCGTTCCTCGGCGCTGAGGTTCTGGCCCTTGGCCCAGGCCCGGTCAAGTCCTTCGGCGGCGCGCTCGACCAGCAGGCGCACGCCTTCCAGGGCGACCCAGAAGTCCCCGTAGTGACTGAGGATGTACGGGTCCCGTCGGATGTCGTCGGTGCCGGACTTGAACCACGGGCGGGTCTCGGCAAGGGTGTATTGCCGGGCTTCCTCGAAGGCGCCTTCGGCGATGCCGAGGAACATGTGGGTGAAGGTCAGTTGCGCGATCAGCGGGCGCAGGCAGGCGAAGGGCGTGCTCAGTGGACCGGGATCGAGCAGCAGTTCCGACTCTTCGACCCGCACCCGTTCGAAGCTGGCGCTGCCGCTGTCGGTCTGGCGCTGGCCCATGTTGTGCCAGTCATTGTGCAGAGTGATGCCGGAGCGGCCGCTGGGAATCGCGGCGATCAGCAACTTGCCGCCGGCACTTTCATCGACCGCCGAGGCGATCAGCATCTCCGAGTCGCTGGCGCCGGAGCAGAAGCTTTTCTTGCCGGAAAATTCGCGCCAGCCGCCGAGCTTGCGCACCACGGTACGGGTGTCCAGCGGATTGAGGGCGTTGCCCCAGAACCAGTTCTTGCGTGCGGTCTGTTCGAACCACGGTTGCCATTGTTCCGGGCGCGAGAACAGGCGCACGGTGGCGAGCATCAGGTGATGAAAGCCGAAGACATGGGCGATGGAACTGTCGACCTTGGCGAATTCGCGGACCACGTTCAGGGTCTCGCTCCAGCTGGCGCCGAGGCCACCGTACTGGGTGGGAATACTCAGGGCCAGCAGGCCGCTGTGGCGCAGGGCGTCACGCTGGGCTTTCGGCGTGCCGCCACGCTCGTCGCGCTCGACGGCGGTTTCGGCAAACTCGGCGGCCAGCAGGCGGGCGGTTTGCAAGGGGTTGAGCAGGGCGTTATGGGGTTGGGCCGTCACGCGGTGTCCCTCGAATAGATGACGTTGATCGTTCCCACGCTCCGCGTGGGAATGCATCCCATGACGCTCCGCGTCACCGCCAGAGCGGACGCGGAGCGTGGGAGCGATCGGCTGTGTGTTTCTCAGGCCCCGGTCTTGGCCGGCAGCACGTCGTTGGCGATCATTTCGCCGAACGGCCCGGTCAGGTTGGTGATGCCGCGACCGGCCAGGCTGGCGTAAGGCTCGGGCAACAGCGGGAAGACCAGTTCGGCGAAGCGATAGGCTTCCTCCAGGTGCGGGTAGCCGGAGAAGATGAAGCTTTCGATCCCCAGGTCCGCGTATTCCTTGATGCGCTCGGCCACCTGCTGCGGATTGCCGACCAGTGCCGTACCGGCGCCGCCGCGGACCAGGCCGACACCGGCCCAGAGGTTCGGCGCGATTTCCAGGTTGTCGCGGCGTCCGTCATGCAGGGCGGCCATGCGCCGCTGTCCTTCGGAGTCGAAGCGCGAGAAGGATTTCTGCGCGGCGGAAATGGTCTCGTCGCTGATGTGTTCGATCAGTTTGTCGGCGGCTTTCCAGGCGTCTTCCGCGGTTTCCCGGACGATCACGTGCAGGCGGATGCCGAAACGCACGGTGCGGCCCTTGCGCGCGGCGCGCTCACGCACATCCGCCAGTTTCGCGGCCACGGCGGCCGGTGGTTCGCCCCAGGTCAGGTAGACGTCGACCTGGTCGGCGGCGAGGTCATGGGCGGCATCCGACGAACCACCGAAATACAGCGGCGGATAAGGCTTCTGCACCGGTGGATAGAGGGCCTTGGCGTTCTGCACGCGCAGGTGCTTGCCTTCGAAGTCGACGGCTTCGCCCTGCAACACCCGGCGCCAGATCCTGAGGAATTCGTCGGTGACTTCGTAGCGTTCGCTGTGGTCGAGGAAACTGCCGTCGCCACGGTTTTCGTCGGGGTCGCCGCCGGTCACCACGTTGATCAGCAGGCGCCCGTTGGACAGCCGGTCGAGGGTGGCGGCCATGCGTGCCGAGACGGTCGGCGAGATGATCCCGGGACGGATCGCCACCAGGTAGCGCAGGCGCTCGGTCAGGGGGACCAGGGCCGAGGCGATGACCCACGAGTCTTCGCAGGAGCGGCCGGTGGGAATCAGCACACCGTGGTAGCCGAGGCTGTCGGCGGCCTGGGCCACCTGTTTCAGATAGTTGAGCGTGACCGGGCGGGCACCCTGGGTGGTGCCCAGGTAGTGACCGTCACCGTGGGTCGGGAGAAACCAGAAGACATCCATGACAAGTCCTTAGGCGATTTTCAGCAGATGCTTGGGATGAACGCCGAACAAGGGCGCGGCGCGTTCTGCGGCAAGGCGGATGCGGGCCTTCAGGGGCTCGCTGGTTATTTGATAATTGGTGAAATCGGTTTCGCTGGCGTAGACGCCGATGGGCAGGGTCAGCGCCTGGAAGAAGCTGAACAGCGGACGCAACTGGTGGTCGAGGATCAGCGCGTGACGCTCGCTGCCACCGGTGGCGGCCAGCAGGACCGGGGTGTCGATCAGGGCATTGAGGTCCACCAGGTCGAACAGATGCTTGAGCAGGCCCGGGTAGGAGCCGCGATACACCGGCGAGCCGACGATCAGCAGGTCGGCGTTCTCGATGGCCTGCAGCTCGGCCTCGACCTCGGCGCTCAATTCGGCCCGGGACAGCGCGGCGCCCAGGGGGCGGGCGATATCGCCCAGTTCGATCACCCGGCTTTCGATGGGCAACTGCTGCGCCAGTTCGGCCAGCAGTGCCTGGGTCAGTACCAGGGTGCGAGAGGGGCGGTAGGTTCCGCCGGAAAGGGCAACGACTTTCAGTGCACGAGACATGATCAGTTCCTTTTCAAACAGTTGCTCAGCGAGCAGGGTCGGTGACAGGGCTTGAGCAAGAGCTGTACCAATCGTCCGGGCCCCGTATCTGCGGGCCCGCGGCATGCTGGACAAGGGGCCGTGTGCTGGCTGACGAGCTGTTTTGTTGATCGACTGTTGGCTGGCGAACAGTTGCCTGGGCAACAGCGGACAAGGTGTGCAGGCAGTTGTAAGGGTTTTCTGATATTCCGTAAATGAACGTATTTCCATATTTATAGTTCTTTAAGGAATATGAGGCGTCGATGCCGGGTACGGTAGAAGCAATCGATAGCGACTATCGAGAAGGGTGATTTCTGCTCCGCAGGAGCGGCGGGTAGCCTGTATCCATTGCCTCGCACCAGGTTTCCGGGAGTCTCGCCATGAAACATTCACCTGCGGTTCTACTGCTTCTGCTGCTTTCGGTCCTGGCCGGTTGTGCCAGCCATCCCTCTCCCGAGCTGCGTCCCTACAGCGCTGAAGAGAGCAAGGAACTGGCACTGGAGGCGCTGAATCGCCGCGGCTTGTCCTTCGATGAGTACCAGCAGAAGAAAGCCGAATTGCTCGGGCAGCCGCGCAAGGTCTACGGCTTCGATGACCAGGGTGAAATCAGCGCCGACCGTGGCAGTAACAGACGTAGCCATCAGAGCTGAAAGCCCCGGCACATCATGTTCCCCCTCCCGCCGCTGGAGCAGGTCGTCTGTTCCGGCACGATTGACGCTCGCAACACCCTCCCGGGGCCTGTAAGCTGGATTTCAGGAGCGTTCCTACGCACTTTTACTGAAAGCCATCTTTCTTTAATTCTCTCCCATCGGGTATAGCTGTCCGTTCAGCCCTCGGTTGGCTACCCGCGAGAGTTCGTTCCGCGGGACACGCTTTATGAGTCTTTTGCCATGAATCAACTTCCTTTGTATTTCGACTATGCCGCCACCACGCCGGTAGATGAGCGGGTCATTCAGGTGATGGTCGAGTGTCTGGGATTTTCCGGCAACTTCGGCAATCCCGCGTCCAGCTCCCATGCCTTCGGCCAGCGGGCCCGGCAGACGGTCGAGCAGGCCCGGCAGCAAGTGGCGACCCTGGTGGGCGCGAGCCCCGGGCAGATCGTCTGGACTTCCGGTGCCACCGAATCGAACAACCTGGCCCTCAAGGGCGTGGCCCAGGCCCGTGGTGTCAGCGGCGGCCATGTGATCACCAGCCAGATCGAACACAAGGCGGTCCTCGACACGGCCCGGCAACTTCAGGAAGCCGGGGTCGCGGTCACCTACCTGGTACCGGATGCCGACGGCCTGATCACCGCGCAGCGGGTCAGCGAGGCCCTGCGCGAGGACACCTTCCTGGTGTCGTTGATGCTGGTGAACAACGAGCTGGGTACGCTCAACGATATCCAGGCCATCGGCCAGCGTGTTCGCGAACACGGTGCGCTGTTCCATGTGGACGCCGCCCAGGGAGCCGGCAAGGTCGCCATCGACCTGGCGCAATTGCCGGTGGACCTGATGTCGTTCTCGGCCCACAAGTTGTACGGGCCCAAGGGCATCGGTGCCCTGTATGTCGGACCCCGTGCCCGGGAACACCTGCACGCGCAGATCCACGGCGGCGGTCATGAAGGCGGCCTGCGCTCCGGGACCCTGGCGACTCATCAGATTGCCGGCATGGGCAGTGCCTTTGCCCTGGCGACCGAATCCTTCGACGAAGAGGCGACGGTGATCCGAGCCCTGCGTCAGCGTCTGCTGGAACAACTGGCGGATATCCCGGGGCTGCGCCTGAACGGCAGTCCGAGCGAACGCATCCCGCACACCTTGAGCCTGACTTTCGCCGAGGGCGAGTTCAATGGTGCGCTGCTCAGCCAGTCGCTGGCCTATTCGGCGACCTCGGCGTGCAATTCGGCGAGCAATGCGCCGTCCCATGTGCTGCTGGCGCTGGGACATGACGGCCGTTCCGCCGGTCGTACCATTCGCCTGAGCCTGGGCCGCTTCACCCGCGAGCAGGATATCGACCGCGCTGCGGCGGCGATCAAGGCCAGTGTCAGTGCGCCGGCCCCATTCTGGGCGGTTGCCCCGTCGTGATGGCTGATCCATCATCGGCACCGCAAAACAATTAAATACGTGATTAGCAGGAGACATGATGAGCACGCAGACCTTGAGTCAGGGAACCGTACCCCAGCGCCTGGCGCGTACCCGCGAGCTGATGAGCCGCGAGGGCGTCCACGCCTTGCTGGTGCCGTCAGCCGACCCGCACCTGTCGGAATACCTGCCCGCCTACTGGCAGGGTCGGCAGTGGCTGTCGGGGTTCCAGGGTTCGGTCGGCACCCTGATCGTCACGGCGGAGTTTGCCGGCGTCTGGGCTGACAGCCGCTATTGGGAGCAGGCGACCAAGGAACTGAGCGGCAGCGGCATCGAACTGGTCAAGCTGCAACCGGGACAACCCGGGCCGCTGGACTGGCTGGCCGAGCAAACCCCGGAAGGCGGTGTGGTGGCGGTCGATGGCGCGGTGATGGCGCTGGCCTCGGCGCGCACCCTGGGGGACAAGCTGCAAGCCCGTGGCGCACGCCTGCGTACCAATATCGATCTGTTGCAGCAGGTCTGGGAAGACCGTCCGGTATTGCCGAACCAGCCGATCTACCAGCACCTGCCGCCCCAGGCGACCGTCAGTCGTGGCGAGAAGCTGGTCCAGTTGCGCGAAGAATTGAAGAGTCGCGGCGCCGACTGGCATTTCATCGCGACCCTGGACGATATCGCCTGGCTGTTCAACCTGCGTGGCGCCGATGTGTCGTTCAACCCGGTGTTCGTTTCCTTTGCCCTGGTCAGCCAGGACCAGGCCACCCTGTTTGTCGCCCTCGACAAGGTCAGCGCCGAGCTGGTGCAGATCCTCAGGCAGGATGGCGTGACCCTGCGTGACTACAGCGAGATCGCCGCGGCCCTGGCCAGCGTGCCGGCCGGTTCGAGCCTGCTGGTGGATCCCGCCCGTGTCACCCGCGGCCTGCTGGATAACCTGGGGGCCGACGTCAAGCTGGTGGAAGGCCTCAATCCGACCACCCTGGCCAAGTCGCGCAAGAGCCTGGACGATGCGGCACATATCCGCCAGGCCATGGAGCAGGACGGCGCAGCCCTCTGCGAGTTCTTCGCCTGGCTGGAAACGGCGCTGGGACGCGAGCGGGTCACCGAGCTGACCATCGACGAGAAACTCACGGCTGCCCGGGCCCGGCGTCCTGGCTACGTGTCCCTGAGCTTCAACACCATTGCCGCGTTCAATGCCAATGGCGCCATGCCGCATTACCACGCCACTGAAGAAGAGCACGCGGTGATCGAAGGCGACGGCCTGTTGTTGATCGACTCTGGCGGCCAGTACCTGGGTGGCACCACCGATATTACGCGGATGGTTCCGGTGGGCACGCCGACCGCCGAGCAGAAACGTGACTGCACGCGGGTGCTCAAGGGCGTGATTGCCCTGTCCCGGGCGCAATTCCCCCGCGGTATCCTGTCGCCGCTGCTCGACGCCATCGCCCGTGCGCCGATCTGGGCGGAAAGCGTGGACTACGGCCATGGCACCGGTCACGGCGTGGGTTACTTCCTCAATGTCCACGAAGGTCCGCAAGTGATCGCCTACCAGGCGGTCGCGGCTCCGCAGACGGCGATGCAGCCAGGCATGATCACCTCGATCGAGCCGGGCACCTACCGTCCGGGCCGTTGGGGCGTGCGGATCGAGAACCTGGCGATGAACCGCGAAGCCGGCAAGAGCGAGTTCGGCGAATTCCTGCGCTTCGAAACCCTGACCCTGTGCCCCATCGACACACGCTGCCTGGAGCCGTCGTTGCTGACCGGGGAAGAGCGCGAGTGGTTCAACGGTTACCATGCCGAGGTGCGTGAGCGCTTGAGCCCGCTGTTGAGCGGGGCTGCGCTGGACTGGCTGAACACCCGTACCGCCGCGATCTGACTGCCAGCGCGATCTTGTAGGCGCTGGCTTGCCAGCGATGGCGGTCGTACAGTCGATGCATGACTGGTTGGCCTCATCGCCGGCAAGCCGGCTCCCACAAGGGAGTGCGGTGTTTTCAGGTTTTCCCCAGGACCTCGCTCATATAGTCGACAAACGCCTTCACCCTGGCGGATTGCCGGCGATTGGCCGGAAACACCGCATGGATCGGTAGCGATTGCGCCTGGTAGTCGCGCAGGATCGTCGTGACCCGCCCGGCTTTCAGGTCTTCGGCAAACAGCCACACCGGCGACAGCGCAATGCCGAGCCCGCCCAGGACCATTTCCCGAATCGCTTCCGAGTTGTTGCTCTGGGCATTGCCCTTGATGCGCACGCTGTGGCGCTGCCCGTCTTTTTCGTAGTGCCAGAGGTTCTGGCTGTTCAGCAGGTTGAACAGCAGGCAGTTGTGCCCGGTGAGGTCTTGCGGCGTGTGCGGTTCGCCCCGGCGTGCCAGGTATCCGGCGCTGGCGACGGTTATCCGCCGGGTATCGCCGAGGCGGCGGGCGATGAGGCCGCTGTCGTTCAGTTCGCCGATGCGCAGGCTGACATCCAGGCCCTCGTTGACCAGGTCCTGGTTCTGGTCGCTGAGCTGTAGATCGATTTCCAGCTGCGGATAGCGCGCCAGGAAATCGGGCAGCCGGCTGGCGATCTGCAAACGGCCGAAACTCACCGAGGAACCGATGCGCAGGTTGCCCGCCACCTGTTCCCGGCCTGACTGGAAGCTGTGTTCGGCGCTGTCCACCGCCGCGAGGATCTGCCGGCACTGCGTGTAGTAGCGCTGACCTTCGTCGGTCAGCGACAACTGGCGGGTGCTGCGGGCGATCAGCTTGCCACCCAGTTCGGCCTCCAGGGCCTTGAGGATCTTGCTGATGGTCGGCTGGCTGGTTTGCAGTTCCCGGGCGACGGCGGAAAAGCTGCCGCGCTCGACCACCCGGACAAAGATGGCCATGGCATTGAGTTTATCCATGATGGCTTCCAATTCATGCCAAATGGGCATGGTCACTATAACAATACTGCGTCTTATCGGCATGAGTGAGGTGGCGCAAGATCGACTCACTTTCACTGATCGGGGTTGCCGACATGTCTCTCTCGCTTGAAATGAATGCCTTGCTGGTCGATGCCGCCCATGCCCCGCTGCGTCTGGTTGCCCTCGACCGTCCCGTACCGGGAGCGGGTCAGGTACTGGTACGTATCAAGGCCGCGGGGATCAATCCGCTGGACGCGAAGATCCGTGCCGGGCAGGCCGGCCATGCCCGTCAGCCGCTGCCTGCGGTGCTGGGCATGGATCTGGCCGGGGTTATCGAAGCGTTGGGTGAGGGTGTCAGCGGCTGGTCGGTGGGTGACGAAGTCTATGGGCTGGCGACCGGCATCGGCGGGACCCAGGGTTCGCTGGCCGAGTTCGCGGCGGTCGATGCCCGCCTGCTGGCCCGCAAGCCGGGCAACTTGAGCATGCGCGAGGCGGCGGCGTTGCCGCTGGTGCTGATCACCGCCTGGGAAGGTCTGGTCGATCGGGCCAGGGTGGACGCCGGTCACGCGGTATTGATCCATGGCGGGGCGGGTGGTGTCGGACATGTCGCGGTGCAGATCGCCAAGGCGTTTGGCGCCCGGGTCTTCGCCACCGGCTCGGCCAGGCATCAGGCGGTGATCGAGGGATTTGGCGCGACCTTTATCGATTACCGGCACCATGCCGTGGAGGACTATGTGCAGCAGCACACTGCTGGCGAGGGGTTCGATATCGTCTATGACACGGTCGGTGGCGAAACCCTGGACGAGTCGTTCAAGGCGGCGCGGACCTATCACGGACATGTCCTGAGTTGCCTGGGTTGGGGGCAACACAGCCTGGCGCCGTTGTCGTTCCGGGGTGCCACCTACTCCGGGGTATTTACCCTGCTGCCGTTGCTGACCGGCCACGGGCGCGGTCATCACGGGCATATCCTGGCCGAGGCTGCGCGGCTGATCGAGGCCGGTCAACTGAAGCCCCTGCTCGATCCCCGGCGGTTCACCCTGCAAACCGCCGAGGAGGCCTATACCGTGCTGGGCAATGGCACGGCACAAGGTCGCCTGGTGGTCGAGATCTAGGCGGTGCGGATTTCAGAGCAATGCTTCGCGCACGAAGTCGAGGCGGTCCTGGCCGAAGAACAGCCGGTCGCCGACGAACAGGCTAGGGGCGCCGAAGACACCGCGTCGCAGGGCTTCTTCGGTCTTGGTCTTGAGGGCGGCCTTGACCTCCTCGTCGGCGCTCAGGGCGAGTATCCGCTGTGGGTCGAACGCGTTCTCCACCAGTAGCTGGGCGACGATGGCCGGATCGTTGAGGTTGCGTCCCTCGACCCAGAGGGCGCGATAGAGGATGTCGACGAAATCGACGAAACGTTCCGGCTGGCGCAGTTGCACACCTGTGGTCGCGCGCATCAGCAGCAGGGTGTTGATCGGAAAGTGCGGGTTGAAGCGAAAGGGCACGTCATAGCGACGGGCGTAACGGGTCAGGTCCTCGATCATGTAGCGTCCCTTGGCCGGTATTTCGGCGGGGGATGCGTTGCCCGTGGCCTTGAACACGCCACCCAGCAGCATCGGCTGGTAGATCAGTTCGGCGCCGGCCTGTTCACACAGGTGCGGCAACTGGGTATAGGCCAGGTAAGAGGCCGGGCTGCCCAGGTCGAAATAGAACTCGACGGTTTTTTTCATGGATGAAGCATCCTTGTTGTTGTCGTGTGGCTCGAGCTTACCAGCGTTCATTCCAGGGGCGCAGGTCGAGTTCGAAGGTCCAGGCGTCGCGGGGCTGGCTGTGCAGGTACCAGTAGTTCTCGGCGATATGGGCCGGATCGAGGATGCCGTCCTGATCCTTGAGGGCATATTTCTCCGGGAAGCTGGTGCGGATAAAGTCGGTGTCGATGGCACCATCGACCACCACATGGGCGACATGGATATTCAGCGGTCCCAGTTCGCGGGCCATGCTTTGGGCCAGGGCCCGGATGCCGTGCTTGGCGCCGGCAAACGCGGCGAACCCGGCGGCGCCCCGCAGGCCGGCGGTGGCCCCGGTGAACAGGATGGTGCCGCGTTGCCGGGTGACCATGCGCTTGGCGACTTCCCGGGCATTGAGGAACCCGGAGAAGCAGGCCATCTCCCAGATCTTGAAGTACTTGCGGGCGGTCTCTTCCAGGATGCTGCAGGGCACGTTGGCGCCGATATTGAAAACGAAGGCTTCGATCGGGCCGATCTGGCTTTCGATCTGCTCGATCAGCGCAATCACATCGTCTTCCTTGCGCGCATCGCAGGCAAAGCCATGGGCCTCACCACCAGACTGCTGGATGGCATCGACCAGTGGTTGCAGCTTGTCGGCACTACGCCGGGTGACGCAGGCAATAAAACCTTGCGCGGCGAAACGTTTGGCGATGGCACCGCCAGTGGCATCGCCGGCACCGACGACCAATACGACTTTCTTGTTGTTGAGAAGGGTAGTCATGAGGGATCGCTCTTTGGTAAACGGTCGTTAACTAAACGAACGTTATGCTACGATCCGAAAGGCGTCAAGGCACTGAACAGGAACAGCACCATGCGTTATTCGCTCGACCACAAGCAGCAAACCCGCGAGCGTCTGCTCGACAGCAGCGCGTCGTCCGCCAAGAAGTCGGGATTTGCAACCATCGGGGTGGACGCTCTGATGAAAGCCATCGGCCTCAGTGGCGGGGCGTTCTATGGCCATTTCTCGTCCAAGGACGAACTGTTCAGTTCAATTGTCGAGCGCGAACTGAGCCTGAGCCTGGCCCGACTGGGAGGGGAGGGAGAGCCTGATCCGGCACGCCTCAAGCGTTGCCTGAAGCTCTATCTGAGCATGGCCCATGTCGAGCAGGCGGAAACCGGTTGTGCCTTGCCGGCGCTGGGGGCGGAAATAGCGCGGGGGGATCTGGCGGTGCGTCAGCAGGCCGAGGACTGGATGTGTCGGCTGCAGCAGCGTTGGGCACAGGTGCTGGGCAGTGAAAGCCAGGCCTGGTCGATCCTGTCCCAGTGTGTGGGGGCGTTGGTGGTGGCGCGGATGCTGCTGACGCCGGATATTCAGCGCCAGGTGTTGAAGTCCAGTCATGACGAAATCAGTCGTCAGATCGCAGGGCCGTTCGGGGAGTGACCGGCGGCGCCTAGCGCTTGCACATGATGATCATGCTGCGACTGGTGTAGCCCGCGGGGTTCAGGCCGAAAGGGTAGTCGCCGGGGTCTTCGACGGCATCACCGGACTTGGCGATGATCTTGTAGCCGTTGTCGCCACAGGATTCGGCGGCCTTGGTGTAGCACTTTTCCCAGGAAGACGTCAGTCCCGAGCAGTTGATGTGTACGCCTCGCTTGCCATATTTTATTGGCTTGGAAGTGGCGCTGCAGCCAGCGACGGCGAGTACTGCCAAGACGATCAAAAAGCGCTTCATTCCTGTCCTTAATCTCCAGCCCCCCGGATCAACTCGTCCGGGTTTGGCTTTTTTCGTGCCCGCTTGCGTCTTCCATGAGTGCCCCGTCCAAAATTATCAAGGCTGGCATTGAGTTAGCTGTAAACATGTCTTATTTGCCGGAGAAATACCAGAGCAACGTCACAGGTTGTATCAATCAGCTGCCATGGCGGGCTTGGGTTCGCTGCGCATGGTCAGGGTGGCACCGACGGAAGCGCAGATAATGCAGGCGATCGCCAGCCATTGCGCCAGGGACAGGTATTCGCTGAGGAACACCAGTCCCGAGAGGGCGCCGAAGGCCGGCTCGATGCTCATCAGGGTGCCGAAGGTGCGTGCGGGGATCCGCGTCATTGCGACCATCTCGAGGCTGTAGGGCAGGGCGGTGGAGAGGACGGCGACGCCGAGGGCGACCGGGATCAGCGCCGGTGTCAGCAATGCCGCACCGGCGTGGGCGATACCGAACGGGGCAACGAAGAGGGCGGCGATCATCACGCCCAGGGCTGCGGTCTGGATGCCGTTGTCCGCACCGGCCTTCTGGCCGAACAGGATGTACAGCGCCCAGCAGACACCCGCGCCCAGCGCATAGAGTGTGCCCACCAGGTCAATGCTGGCGCTGGTGCTTCCCGTGGGAATCAATAGCAGCAGGCCGCCGATCGCCAGACCGATCCATAGATAGTCGATGGCCCGGCGCGAGGCGAGGATCGCGACGGCCAGTGGCCCGGTGAACTCCAGGGCGACCGCGATGCCCAGGGGGACGCTGCGCAGGGACATATAGAAGAGCAGGTTCATGCCGCCCAGGGCGATGCCATAGATGATGACGGTGCGCAGGGATCTGGCGGTGAACGTCGCCCGCCATGGGCGCAGTATCAGCAGCATGATGATGCCGGCGAAGATCAGGCGCAGGGTGGTAGTGCCCTGGGCGCCGACAACGGGGAACATGCTCTTGGCCAGGGAGGCTCCGGACTGAATGGAAGCCATTGCGATAAGCAGCAGGCCGACGGGAAAGAGTGTCGTGGCCAGGCTGCGGGACTGCTGGGTCATGGGGTGGTGTCATCCGGAGCGGGTAATAGAAGTGGGATAGCCGGTCTATGATGCTTAACAATGGTCAATTGAGCAATATATTGCTCAAGCTCGGTGGTTTCCCTTCTATTGAGGGTCTTTCGATAGAAAGCTTGAATCAATGCTTGACGGCAGATTTCATGGGCCTATAATTCGCCCCACTTCCGGCGCAGTCGAAACGTAAAACTCCTTGAGATTCAACGAGTTAAGTAAGTTTCGACAGGTGCTGGCTTCAGTTCGTCGAAGCCCGGAAGCGCTGTAAAAGAGGTGTTGACAGCAGCGTGTAACGCTGTAGAATTCGCCTCCCGCTAACGAGAGATCGGAAGCGCAAGTGGTTGAAGTTGAACGGGAAATCGTGAAAACTTCTGAAAATAATCACTTGACAGCAAATGAGGCTGCTGTAGAATGCGCGCCTCGGTTCAGCGAACAGCTCAACCAACCGCTCTTTAACAACTGAATCAAGCAATTCGTGTGGGTGCTTGTGGAGTCAGACTGAATAGTCAACAGATTATCAGCATCACAAGTTACTCCGCGAGAAATCAAAGATGTAACCAACGATTGCTGAGCCAAGTTTAGGGTTTTCTCAAAACCCAAAGATGTTTGAACTGAAGAGTTTGATCATGGCTCAGATTGAACGCTGGCGGCAGGCCTAACACATGCAAGTCGAGCGGATGACGGGAGCTTGCTCTCTGATTCAGCGGCGGACGGGTGAGTAATGCCTAGGAATCTGCCTGGTAGTGGGGGACAACGTTTCGAAAGGAACGCTAATACCGCATACGTCCTACGGGAGAAAGCAGGGGACCTTCGGGCCTTGCGCTATCAGATGAGCCTAGGTCGGATTAGCTAGTTGGTGAGGTAATGGCTCACCAAGGCGACGATCCGTAACTGGTCTGAGAGGATGATCAGTCACACTGGAACTGAGACACGGTCCAGACTCCTACGGGAGGCAGCAGTGGGGAATATTGGACAATGGGCGAAAGCCTGATCCAGCCATGCCGCGTGTGTGAAGAAGGTCTTCGGATTGTAAAGCACTTTAAGTTGGGAGGAAGGGCATTAACCTAATACGTTAGTGTTTTGACGTTACCGACAGAATAAGCACCGGCTAACTCTGTGCCAGCAGCCGCGGTAATACAGAGGGTGCAAGCGTTAATCGGAATTACTGGGCGTAAAGCGCGCGTAGGTGGTTTGTTAAGTTGGATGTGAAATCCCCGGGCTCAACCTGGGAACTGCATCCAAAACTGGCAAGCTAGAGTAGGGTAGAGGGTGGTGGAATTTCCTGTGTAGCGGTGAAATGCGTAGATATAGGAAGGAACACCAGTGGCGAAGGCGACCACCTGGACTCATACTGACACTGAGGTGCGAAAGCGTGGGGAGCAAACAGGATTAGATACCCTGGTAGTCCACGCCGTAAACGATGTCAACTAGCCGTTGGGAACCTTGAGTTCTTAGTGGCGCAGCTAACGCATTAAGTTGACCGCCTGGGGAGTACGGCCGCAAGGTTAAAACTCAAATGAATTGACGGGGGCCCGCACAAGCGGTGGAGCATGTGGTTTAATTCGAAGCAACGCGAAGAACCTTACCAGGCCTTGACATCCAATGAACTTTCCAGAGATGGATTGGTGCCTTCGGGAACATTGAGACAGGTGCTGCATGGCTGTCGTCAGCTCGTGTCGTGAGATGTTGGGTTAAGTCCCGTAACGAGCGCAACCCTTGTCCTTAGTTACCAGCACATCATGGTGGGCACTCTAAGGAGACTGCCGGTGACAAACCGGAGGAAGGTGGGGATGACGTCAAGTCATCATGGCCCTTACGGCCTGGGCTACACACGTGCTACAATGGTCGGTACAAAGGGTTGCCAAGCCGCGAGGTGGAGCTAATCCCATAAAACCGATCGTAGTCCGGATCGCAGTCTGCAACTCGACTGCGTGAAGTCGGAATCGCTAGTAATCGCGAATCAGAATGTCGCGGTGAATACGTTCCCGGGCCTTGTACACACCGCCCGTCACACCATGGGAGTGGGTTGCACCAGAAGTAGCTAGTCTAACCTTCGGGAGGACGGTTACCACGGTGTGATTCATGACTGGGGTGAAGTCGTAACAAGGTAGCCGTAGGGGAACCTGCGGCTGGATCACCTCCTTAATCGACGACATCAGCTGCTCCATAAGTTCCCACACGAATTGCTTGATTCATTGAAGAAGACGATAGAAGCAGCTTTAAGCTCCAAGCTGATAGCTTATAGCTAACAGTTACAAGCTCGAAATTGGGTCTGTAGCTCAGTTGGTTAGAGCGCACCCCTGATAAGGGTGAGGTCGGCAGTTCGAATCTGCCCAGACCCACCAATTTTGTGGGAAAAGCCTGTAGAAATACGGGGCCATAGCTCAGCTGGGAGAGCGCCTGCCTTGCACGCAGGAGGTCAACGGTTCGATCCCGTTTGGCTCCACCATTACGCTGCTTCTGTAAAGCTTAGAAATGAGCATTCCATCAAGACGATGATGAATGTTGATTTCTAGTCTTTGACTAGATCGTTCTTTAAAAATTTGGGTATGTGATAGAAAGATAGGCTGAACGTTACTTTCACTGGTAACGGATCAGGCTAAGGTAAAATTTGTGAGTACTCTTAAGAGTTTTGCGAATTTTCGGCGAATGTCGTCTTCATAGTATAACCAGATTGCTTGGGGTTATATGGTCAAGTGAAGAAGCGCATACGGTGGATGCCTTGGCAGTCAGAGGCGATGAAAGACGTGGTAGCCTGCGAAAAGCTTCGGGGAGTCGGCAAACAGACTTTGATCCGGAGATGTCTGAATGGGGGAACCCAGCCATCATAAGATGGTTATCTTGTACTGAATACATAGGTGCAAGAGGCGAACCAGGGGAACTGAAACATCTAAGTACCCTGAGGAAAAGAAATCAACCGAGATTCCCTTAGTAGTGGCGAGCGAACGGGGACTAGCCCTTAAGTGGCTTTGAGATTAGCGGAACGCTCTGGAAAGTGCGGCCATAGTGGGTGATAGCCCTGTACGCGAAAATCTCTTGGTCATGAAATCGAGTAGGACGGGGCACGAGAAACCTTGTCTGAATATGGGGGGACCATCCTCCAAGGCTAAATACTACTGACTGACCGATAGTGAACTAGTACCGTGAGGGAAAGGCGAAAAGAACCCCGGAGAGGGGAGTGAAATAGATCCTGAAACCGTATGCGTACAAGCAGTGGGAGCCCACTTTGTTGGGTGACTGCGTACCTTTTGTATAATGGGTCAGCGACTTATTTTCAGTGGCGAGCTTAACCGAATAGGGGAGGCGTAGCGAAAGCGAGTCTTAATAGGGCGTCTAGTCGCTGGGAATAGACCCGAAACCGGGCGATCTATCCATGGGCAGGTTGAAGGTTAGGTAACACTGACTGGAGGACCGAACCGACTACCGTTGAAAAGTTAGCGGATGACCTGTGGATCGGAGTGAAAGGCTAATCAAGCTCGGAGATAGCTGGTTCTCCTCGAAAGCTATTTAGGTAGCGCCTCATGTATCACTGTAGGGGGTAGAGCACTGTTTCGGCTAGGGGGTCATCCCGACTTACCAAACCGATGCAAACTCCGAATACCTACAAGTGCCGAGCATGGGAGACACACGGCGGGTGCTAACGTCCGTCGTGAAAAGGGAAACAACCCAGACCGTCAGCTAAGGTCCCAAAGTCATGGTTAAGTGGGAAACGATGTGGGAAGGCTTAGACAGCTAGGAGGTTGGCTTAGAAGCAGCCACCCTTTAAAGAAAGCGTAATAGCTCACTAGTCGAGTCGGCCTGCGCGGAAGATGTAACGGGGCTCAAACCATGCACCGAAGCTACGGGTATCACTTAGGTGATGCGGTAGAGGAGCGTTCTGTAAGCCTGTGAAGGTGAGTTGAGAAGCTTGCTGGAGGTATCAGAAGTGCGAATGCTGACATGAGTAACGACAATGGGTGTGAAAAACACCCACGCCGAAAGACCAAGGTTTCCTGCGCAACGTTAATCGACGCAGGGTTAGTCGGTCCCTAAGGCGAGGCTGAAAAGCGTAGTCGATGGAAAACAGGTTAATATTCCTGTACTTCTGGTTATTGCGATGGAGGGACGGAGAAGGCTAGGCCAGCTTGGCGTTGGTTGTCCAAGTTTAAGGTGGTAGGCTGAGATCTTAGGTAAATCCGGGATCTTAAGGCCGAGAGCTGATGACGAGTGTTCTTTTAGAACACGAAGTGGTTGATGCCATGCTTCCAAGAAAAGCTTCTAAGCTTCAGGTAACCAGGAACCGTACCCCAAACCGACACAGGTGGTTGGGTAGAGAATACCAAGGCGCTTGAGAGAACTCGGGTGAAGGAACTAGGCAAAATGGCACCGTAACTTCGGGAGAAGGTGCGCCGGTGAGGGTGAAGGACTTGCTCCGTAAGCTCATGCCGGTCGAAGATACCAGGCCGCTGCGACTGTTTATTAAAAACACAGCACTCTGCAAACACGAAAGTGGACGTATAGGGTGTGACGCCTGCCCGGTGCCGGAAGGTTAATTGATGGGGTTAGCTAACGCGAAGCTCTTGATCGAAGCCCCGGTAAACGGCGGCCGTAACTATAACGGTCCTAAGGTAGCGAAATTCCTTGTCGGGTAAGTTCCGACCTGCACGAATGGCGTAACGATGGCGGCGCTGTCTCCACCCGAGACTCAGTGAAATTGAAATCGCTGTGAAGATGCAGTGTATCCGCGGCTAGACGGAAAGACCCCGTGAACCTTTACTATAGCTTTGCACTGGACTTTGAATTTGCTTGTGTAGGATAGGTGGGAGGCTTTGAAGCGTGGACGCCAGTTCGCGTGGAGCCATCCTTGAAATACCACCCTGGCAACTTTGAGGTTCTAACTCAGGTCCGTTATCCGGATCGAGGACAGTGTATGGTGGGTAGTTTGACTGGGGCGGTCTCCTCCTAAAGAGTAACGGAGGAGTACGAAGGTGCGCTCAGACCGGTCGGAAATCGGTCGTAGAGTATAAAGGCAAAAGCGCGCTTGACTGCGAGACAGACACGTCGAGCAGGTACGAAAGTAGGTCTTAGTGATCCGGTGGTTCTGTATGGAAGGGCCATCGCTCAACGGATAAAAGGTACTCCGGGGATAACAGGCTGATACCGCCCAAGAGTTCATATCGACGGCGGTGTTTGGCACCTCGATGTCGGCTCATCACATCCTGGGGCTGAAGCCGGTCCCAAGGGTATGGCTGTTCGCCATTTAAAGTGGTACGCGAGCTGGGTTTAGAACGTCGTGAGACAGTTCGGTCCCTATCTGCCGTGGACGTTTGAGATTTGAGAGGGGCTGCTCCTAGTACGAGAGGACCGGAGTGGACGAACCTCTGGTGTTCCGGTTGTCACGCCAGTGGCATTGCCGGGTAGCTATGTTCGGAAAAGATAACCGCTGAAAGCATCTAAGCGGGAAACTTGCCTCAAGATGAGATCTCACTGGAACCTTGAGTTCCCTGAAGGGCCGTCGAAGACTACGACGTTGATAGGCAGGGTGTGTAAGCGCTGTGAGGCGTTGAGCTAACCTGTACTAATTGCCCGTGAGGCTTGACCATATAACACCCAAGCAATCTGCTGCTTTGAGCTGAAAGGCGAAAGAGACCAGATTGCGGTGTATGAAGACGAAACGAACCGAAAGTTTGCGGCTCACAAAACACCGAATATCGATCACATACCCGATTTGCTGAAGCGCGGCCTCAAGGCCACGACTCGGTACCCGAATTTCTTGACGACCATAGAGCATTGGAACCACCTGATCCCATCCCGAACTCAGCAGTGAAACGATGCATCGCCGATGGTAGTGTGGGGTTTCCCCATGTGAGAGTAGGTCATCGTCAAGATTAAATTCCGAAACCCCAATTGCGAAAGCAGTTGGGGTTTTGTTTTTGCGCCGCGGAAAACTCGCAGTGATCGGGCATAAAAAAACCACCTGCCTGAGGTGGTTTTTTTATGCCCGGGACTCACTCCCCGCGATAGATGCATCCGCTGGTGCAGGTCTCATGGATGCGGATCGCCGACAGTTCTGGCAGCAGTGGCTTCAGTTCCTGCCAGATCCACTTCGCCAGGTTTTCGCTGGTCGGGTTTTCCAGGCCGGGGATGTCGTTCAGGTAGTTGTGGTCCAGGCGCTCATACAACGGCTTGAAGATCGCCTTGATCTCGGAGAAGTCGCGAATCCAGCCGGTATGCTGATCGATTTCACCGCTCAGATGGATCGCCACCTTGAAGGAGTGACCATGCAGGCGGCCACACTTGTGTCCGTCCGGCACGTGAGGCAGGCGGTGGGCGGATTCGAACGTAAACTCTTTGAAGATTTCCACAGTATTGTCAGCTCTGAAGGGTGGCTATCGCGTGAGCGATAAGTGCAGCTCGGCAGTTTAACAGCTCCGGTGCGCGATGACCGACTCAAAGCGCCAGCAGGCGCTCTCCCAGCCTGCCGTGATCGGCCAGCTCGAGGAATTCGTCACCCAGGCGCCGGCTCTGCGCCATTGCCTCGCGCCAGTAGGCCTGGCGGCCCTTGTCATCGCCCATGTAGCGCTTGAAATCATTGCGGTCCGGCAGCTTGCCGTGGGGCAGCCGGGCCAGGTATTCGCGCGAAGGGGCCAGCAGCAGGACATCCTGTAGCCGGTCCGGGTTGCCGCGTCGCCACGGCAGGGTCTTGTCAAACCAGCCGGGAATGACCTTGTCCGTGAAGTGCGGGTAGAGCACCACGTCCTCGCCGCTGTAGGGCAGGTCAAGGTGATAGTCGAGCAGGCCGCCATCGCGATAGGTGCCCTGGCCGACGCCGACGATGTCCCGTACACCTTCCATCACCATCGGGATCGAGCCGGAGGCCAGCAGCCCCTGGCGCAGGTTCTCCGAGGCCAGTGGCAGCAGGCGTGACGGAAAGTCCTTCAGGGGCAGCAGGGGAGGGGACAGGCGTGGGTCATGCAGGATCACCCGCTCGAAGTGACGAGCCAGGCGCCCACGTCCGACCAGGTTGTCGGCGATGACCGAGGACAATCCGAGGCCGAGGCGGCCCCGATGATCGTCCGCCAGCAGGCCATGGCTCTTCACGATCACCACGTTCAAGCGATAGTGCTCGTTCGTCAGGATCGAGGCGTCCCGGCCATCGAGCAGGTCGTGCAGCATGCGCTGGCAGCTCTGGCTGACCTCGGCCATGGTCACGCCCTTGGCGAAGCTCTGTTCGTTGTACAACTGCCCCAGGCGCTCGATGCCTTGCGCGGCATTCGGCAGGCAGGCGCTGGCAAACCGCCAGGCACCGATCGAGGCGCCGATCAATGAGCGCTCCCGTGGGCTCGCCGGCAGCCATTCACCGAACAGCGCCAGGTCCAGGCCCTGGATGCCCAGGGCTTTCGGTCCGCCTGCCGCGCCCGGCAGCGTGCCGACGTCGGCGGCCTTCAGGCCGCCTTCACGGATGCGTTGGAATGCACGCTTGCCGGCCTTGAGGGTCAGCGCGGGGAATTTGATGTGAATCGCAGTCATACAGCCCTCGTTCTCTGGGTCGGCGAATTATAGGGAAGGTTGCCGCGAATGGCTGTCGGCGTCGGGAAAAGAGCGGGCTTGTGAATAGGGATGGATAGATGACCGCCGGGGAAATTCAGCTTCGCTTAAGTTGGGACGGTTACCGTGACGGGCATAACTGGCCATTTGCCATGGAGACCTATGATGAAAGCCCTGGGCGCTGCCTTGGCCTTTTTTGCTGTGGCAGTCACCACCTGTAATGTATCGGGTCGTGATATTGCCAGTGACGAAGCGGTGAAACTGCAAGCGGCAGGTACAATCCAGCCTCTTGATCGACTGACGGCCGTTGCCTTGGCCCGGCACCCCGGCGCTGTGCTGGGCGATACCGAACTGGACGAGAAATACGGTCACTACATTTATCAGGTAGAACTGCGCGATGCTCAGGGAATTGAGTGGGAGATTGAATTGGACGCCATCAGCGGTCAGGTTCTCAAGGACCATCAGGACAGGTAATGATTTTCAATTTGCGCGCCTGCGCTCTGCTGGCGCTGGCCACCTTCTGCTCCCTGGCATCGGCCAGGGATCTGGACCAGGACGAAGCCCTGCATCTGCGTCAGCAGGGGGTGATCCTGCCGCTCGAGCGCCTGCTGCAACAGGCCATGGGGCATTACCCCGGGGCGAAGCTGCTGGAGGCTGAACTGGAGAGCAAGCATGGCCTCTATGTCTACGAGGTCGAATTGCTGACCCAGGCCGGTGTGGTCCGGGAACTCAAGCTGGACGCCAGCAATGGTGACTTATTGAAAGACGAGGAGGACAACTGATGCGGCTGCTGCTGGTGGAAGATAACGTGCCCCTGGCCGATGAGCTGCTGGCCGGCCTTGCACGCCAGGGCTACGCCGTCGATTGGCTGGCCGATGGGCGTGATGCGGCGTATCAGGGGGCGACCGAACCCTATGACCTGGTCATCCTCGATCTCGGGCTGCCGGGCTTGCCGGGCCTGGAGGTCTTGCGGCAATGGCGGACCGGCGGCCTGACGGTGCCGGTGCTGATCCTGACCGCACGGGACTCCTGGGCCGAACGCATCGAGGGACTCAAGGCCGGGGCCGACGACTACCTGACCAAGCCTTTCCATCCGGAAGAACTGCAACTGCGGGTGCAATCATTGCTGCGTCGTGCCCACGGCCAACCCAACCAGCCGACCCTGAAGGCCGCGGGGCTGCATCTGGACGAAGGCCGCCAGTGCGTCAGCCGCGATGGTGCGGAGATCCAGCTGACCGCGGCCGAGTTCCGCCTGTTGCGTTATTTCATGCTGCACCCGGAGCAGATTCTTTCCAAGGGACATCTGGCCGAACATCTCTACAACGGTGAAACCGAGCGTGATTCGAATGTGCTGGAGGTGCATGTCAATCACCTGCGCCGCAAGCTCGGCCGCGCGGTGATCGAGACCCGCCGCGGCCAGGGTTACCGATTCGGCGGAACCGCCGGGTGAGGTCGATCCAGCGGCGTCTGAGCCTGGGCCTGGTCAGCGTACTGCTGGTGGTCGGCCTGATCGTTGCGCAAACCAGCCTGTGGTTGTTCGAACTGGGCCTGCAGCGCTATCTGGAGGATGGCCTGCACGCCGACAGCGAGAACCTGCTGGTCGCCCTGGTACGTGGCCCCCAGGGGCTGCAACTGGATGAGCGGCGGTTGTCCCCGGCCTATCAGCGACCGTTCTCCGGGCATTACTTCCGGATCGACTTCGCCGACCATCACTGGCGTTCCCGCTCGCTCTGGGACCAGGACCTGCCGGTCCCGGCGCAACCGGGCCTGCATGCCAACCTGCAACTGGGACCCGAGGGGCAGATGCTGCTGGTACTGCGTTCGGATTACCGGCGCCTGGGGCAGTCGATCAGTATCAGCGTGGCCCAGGACTACACACCGGTGCGGGAAAGCTTCCAGCTGATGCAGCGCATCGGCCTGGGGATCGGACTCGCGGCGCTGATCGTGATCCTGTTGCTGCAACGGGTTACCGTTCGCCGGGCCTTGCGCCCCCTGGAAAATGCCCGGGAACAGATCGCGCAATTGCAGCAGGGACAGCGCTCGCAACTGGAAACCCGGGTGCCGCTGGAGCTTGAACCCCTGGTGGCACAGATCAACCATCTGTTGGCCCATACCGAGGACAGCCTCAAGCGTTCACGCAATGCCCTGGGCAACCTCGGCCATGCCCTGAAAACCCCGCTGGCGGTGCTGCTCAGCCTGGCGTCGAGCGCCCAGCTGGAGGGCCAGCCGGCCTTGCGCAAGGTGTTGCGCGAACAGCTGGAGCAGATCGAACAGCGCCTGAGCCGCGAATTGAACCGTGCCCGTCTCGCCGGCGAGGCGCTGCCGGGCGTGCCCTTCGATTGCGATGCGGAACTGCCCGGGTTGCTCTCGACCCTGAGGATGATCCATGGCGAGCACCTGCTGTTGAGCCACAGCTCACCCCCAGGCCTGCAACTGCCCTGGGATCGGGAAGACCTGCTCGAACTGCTGGGCAACCTGCTGGACAACGCCTGCAAGTGGGCCGATGCCGAGGTACGCCTGGGTATCGTCGAGACGGCGGGAGGCTATCGCCTGAGTGTCGAGGATGACGGTCCGGGGATTCCCGAGCAGAGCCGGGACGAGGTGTTCAGCCGGGGGGCGCGGCTGGATGAACAGACCATCGGGCATGGGCTGGGATTGGGCATCGTGCGCGATATCGTCGACGCCTGGGGGGCGCAGATGGCCTTGTCGGGCAGCCCGCTGGGCGGGCTGCTGGTGACGATTGAGCTGCCGCGCAGAAGCTGAAGCCCCTGCGCGCGAAACCTTACACCCGGAACTGATCCATCAGTCCCTGTTGCTGGTTGGCCAACTGGTTCAGCGACTGACTGACCCGTGCCGATTCATTGGCCTGGCCGGACAGCGATTCGGTGACATCGCGGATGGTCGCCACGTTGTTGTTGATCTCCTCGGCCACCGCGCTCTGTTCTTCCGCCGCACTGGCAATCTGCAGGTTCATGTCGGTGATCACCGTCACCGCGTCGCCGATCTGCCGCAACGCCGTCACGGCCTGGCTGACCTGCTCTACACTGCCCTGGGCCTGGCGGTGACTGTTACCCATGGAAGTCACCACTTCGCGGGTACCGGTCTGCAACTCTTCGATGACCTGGCGGGTTTCCTCCACCGACTCCTGGGTGCGCCGCGCGAGGTTGCGCACTTCATCGGCGACCACGGCAAAACCGCGCCCGGCCTCACCGGCGCGGGCGGCTTCGATGGCGGCGTTGAGTGCCAGCAGATTGGTCTGCTCGGCAATCGCCCGAATGACCTCCAGTACGGAGCCGATCTTCTCGCTGTTGGCCGCCAGCCCTTCGACCTGGCCCATGGCGTCGCTCATGTCGGCGGCCAGGTGACCGATGCTCGCGGTGGTGCGATCGATCACGGTCAGCCCCTGGCGGGTCGCCTGGTCGGCATCGCGCGCGGCCTGGGCGGCCTGGGCCGCGCTACGGGCGACATCCTGGGCGGTGGCGCTCATTTCGTGGGAGGCGGTGGCGACCTGGTCGACCTGGCGGTACTGCTGTTCCATGCCGGCGCTGGTTTCGGTCGCGATGGACGCCGACTGGTCGGCAGTACCGCGGGCGTCCTGGACCGACCGCTTGACGTCGGCAATCACTGGCTGCAGTTTGTCGAGGAAACGGTTGAACCAGCCAGCCAGTTGGCCCAGTTCGTCCTTCTTGTCGTAATGCAGGCGGCGGGTCAGGTCGCCTTCGCCGCTGGCGATGTCTTCGAGCATGCGCGCCACGCCGAGAATCGGTCGGGTCACGCTGCGGGCCATCAGCCAGACCAGCAACAGTCCGATCACGGCACCGAGCAGGCCCAGGCCCAGCTCGATCAGGGTGCCGGCGGCGTTGCGCGCATCGAGCTGGCTCTTCAGGGTTTCGGCCGGCCCGACCAGGACCTTTTCCGGCACATCGAGCAACACGCCCCACGGCTTGCCGCCGGGAATCGGCTGGAACGGCGCGAGAATCTTCAACTGCGCGTCATTGCGCAGCACCTGCGTCTCGGTGCTGCTGGCCAGTTGGCGGATCAGCGCGGCACCGTTGTGGCTGTCGACCTGGTCGAGGCGCTGGCTGAGTTTGCTGGCATCCGGGCTGTAGCCGGCCAGCAGGCCCACCGGGCTGAGGATACTGACGCTGGTCTGGCCGTCGTAGAGCTTCTTGCTCGCCTGCTGGCTGACCGCTTGCAGGCTGTTGAGGTTGATATCCACGGACAGCGAGGCGATGACCTTGCCCTCGACGATCAGCGGGAACACGATGCTGGTCATCAGCACATTGTGGCCATCGATCTCGTAGAAGTAGGGCTCGATCACGCAGGGCTTGAGGGTGCTGCGCGGGCAGGTGAACCAGGCGTTGTTCGGCTCGCCGCTGGGGCCGGTGCTGGTGTCGCTCATATCGCTTTCCGGCAGCGACATGGAGGTCAACTGGCCCGGGGTCGGTTGCGACCAGTAGAGGGCAAAGCGGCCCTTGTCGTTGCTGCCCAGTTCCTTCTGGCCGGCGAACAGCTCGTCCTTGCTGTCCAGTGCGTTGGCTTCGAAGACCAGGGACAGGCCGAGCAGGTCCGGGTTGGCCTGGAGCGCGGCCTTGACCTGGCGGGTCAGGTCTTCGCGCAGATCGAAGGCATCGAGAAAGCGCTTCTGTGCCTGCTCGCGCAGGAACAGCACCTGGCGGGCAAAGCCGTTGCCGTACTGGTAGGCGTCCATGAACTGCCGACGAATGATCAGCGCCTGGACTTCACCCTGGGCCTCGATGCGCGCCTGGGCAGCCTCGTTGAGCATTTCCATGCTCGATGCCTTGACCAGCTCCGAGCTGTGCTCCATGCGATAGAGCGAAAGGCCGACCAACAGGGTGACGATCCCCAGCAGGCTGAGTCCGGCGAGCAGGGTGATTTTCCATTGGATGGAAAGTTGTCTGAGCGACATGAAAGACGTCCTTAATCTTGAACTGCAGAGGTTTGGAAGTTTAACGGCATGATCGGTTTTTTCTTTATTTGAACGAACAAATAAAAAACAATGACCTGTGTCAGGAAAAGGCGGGTTTTATCCCATCGAACGATTGTCGATTGAAATCGACAATACGTCGTTGACGGTCGATTTCATGCCGGCCGCAGCCATCGCCCCCACGGTTTGTGCGGTTTCCACGGGCGTCGATGGTCCTCAACTTTCCGCCGGCGGGGCCGTTAACCCCTTACCTGCCGACAATAAGAGAACACCACCATGCGCCTGAGCCTGAAGGCCAAAGTCCTGTCCCTCGCGGTATTGCCGGTCCTGCTGTTCGCGGTCGTGATCAGCCTGACCACGGTGCTGATCCTGCGGAACCAGGCCCGCAACGAAGTCGAGGAAACCCGCGAGCGACTGATCTCCGAGGCCAAGGCCACCTTGCAGAGCTACGTGGCGGTGGCCATGACGGCGATCAAGCCGCTCTACGATGCCGCCGCGCCGGGGGACCAGGCGTCCCGTGACCAGGTGATCAAACTGTTGTCGAGCATCAAGTACGGCAAGGACGGTTACTTCTTCGGCTACGATTCGCAGATCGTCCGGCTGTTCAAGAGCAACAGTCCGGAAGGCCTTGGCAAGAGCTTCAAGGATGCCCGCGACCCCAACGGCGTCTATGTGAATCGTGACCTGGTGCAGGTCGCCAAGGACGGAACCCACTACCTGCAATACAGCTCGCCGCTGCCGGGCAACGAAACGGTGCTGGTGCCCAAGCTCGGATACACCGAATACCTGGCCAAGTGGGACATGGCCATCGGCTCCTCGGTCAACCTCGATGGCATCGAAGCCCAGGTCGCGGTGGTCCAGGGCAAGGTCAACGAGCGCATGGAAGGCGTGGTGCTGAGCATTGTCGGGATTGCCGTGCTGGTACTGCTGGTGATTGCCGTGGTCGGGATGATCGTCGCCAATACCATTCTGCGGCCGCTGATCCTGATGAAAGCCAACCTCGACGATATCGCCGCCGGCGAGGGTGACCTCACGCACCGCCTGGCGATCACCAGCCAGGACGAACTGGGGCAACTGGCCGGCTCGTTCAACCGCTTTGTCGACAAGATCCACAGCCTGGTCCGGCAGATCACCGAGATGACCGGCCAGTTGACCGGACTGGTCGGCCAGGTCTCCGAGCAGGCCAACCGCTCGGAACAGGCGATGGAGCGCCAGCGCCACGAAACCGATCAGGTCGCCACGGCGATCAACCAGATGTCGTCAGCCGCCCAGGAAGTCGCGCGCAGTGCCCAGGGCGCGGCGGTCGCGGCCCAGCAGACCGATGCCGAAGGCCAGACCGCCAAGCGCGTGGTGGATGGCAGCATCCAGCAGATCCACGCGCTGGTGAATGATATCCGTAGCAGTGGTACGTCCCTGGACAGCCTGCAGCAGGACGTGACGTCGATTGTCAGCGTGCTGGGGGTGATCCGTTCGATTGCCGAGCAGACCAACCTGCTGGCGCTCAACGCGGCCATCGAGGCGGCCCGGGCCGGTGAAGCCGGGCGTGGTTTCGCGGTGGTCGCCGACGAGGTCCGCGCGCTCGCCAGCCGGACCCAGCAGAGCACCCAGGAAATCCAGGGGATGATCGATCGCCTGCAGTCGGGCACGCAGTTGGCGGTCGAGGCCATGCGTCGTTCCAGCGAGGCCGGCGACGGCACCTCGGTACGGGCCAACGAAGCGGGGGCTTCGCTGGATACCATGGCGCAGTTGATCGGCACCATCAATGCGATGAACGCGCAGATCGCCAGCGCCGCCGAGGAACAGACGGCGGTGGCCGAGGAGATCAACCGCAGCGTGCACCAGATCGCCACGGCGGTGGACAGCGTGGCCGATGAAACCCAGCGGGGGGCCCAGACCTCCCGCAGCCTGGCCGAGCTGGGGCAGCGGTTGGGCAAGCTGGTGGGGCAGTTCCGGATCTGAAGGCATCGTCGGCCAGCCGGCTCCCCCCATCCCCTGTGGGAGCTGGCAGGCCGGCGAAGAGGCCGGCCCGGGCAGCACAACCCTACGAGCTGACCTGAATATCGCGCATCAACAAGCCGAAGCGCAGATCGACCTGATCCGGAATCGGCAGGTACACCGTATGCCCATCTCCCGGCGCCACTGCAATCGCGCCGCCGCTGCCATTGCGCAGTTCATGCAGATCGAAATGAAAGTTGCCCCTGGGGGTCATCAATTCCAGGTGGTCGCCCAGCCCGAAGCGGTTCTTCACCTTGACCTCGGCCAGCCGGTCACGGCGTACCCCCGTCAATTCGCCGACAAACTGCTGGCGCTCGGAGACCGAACTGCCGTTCTGGTAGTTCTGGTATTCGTCATGCACATGCCGGCGCAGGAAGCCCTCGGTATAGCCGCGTTGGGCCAGTGACTCGAGGTTGTGCATCAGGCTGCGGTCGAACTCGCGCCCGGCCGCCGCATCGTCGATGGCCTGGCGATAGACCTGGGTGGTCCGTGCGCAGTAGAAGTGCGATTTGGTCCGGCCTTCGATCTTCAGCGAGTGCACGCCCATGCGCGCCAGGCGCTCGACATGCTGCACCGCGCGCAGGTCCTTGGCATTCATGATGTAGGTGCCGTGTTCGTCTTCGAAGGCGGGCATCGACTCCTCGGGACGATTGGCTTCCTGCAGCAGGAACACCTGGTCGGTGGGTGCGCCCGCGCCCAGGGTCGGCTCGACCGGTTCGGGAGTGAAGGCCCTGACGATCTCGCCCGTGACGTTTTCCCCGGCCGGTTGTGCCGTGTACTTCCAGCGGCAGGCGTTGGTGCAACTGCCCTGGTTGGCGTCACGCCGGTTCAGGTAGCCGGACAACAGGCAGCGCCCCGAATAGGCCATGCACAAGGCGCCATGGACGAAGACTTCCAGCTCCATGTCCGGCACCTGCTCACGGATCTCGGCGATCTCTTCCAGGGACAGCTCCCGCGACAGGATGATCCGCGTCAACCCCAGTTGCTGCCAGAACCGCACGCTGGCCCAGTTCACTGTATTGGCCTGCACCGACAGGTGAATCGGCATCTGCGGGAAATGCTCGCGCACCAGCATGATCAGGCCCGGATCGGACATGATCAGTGCGTCCGGCGCCATCGCGACCACCGGTGCCAGATCCTTGAGGAAGGTCTTGAGCTTGGCGTTGTGCGGGGCGATGTTCACCACCACGTAGAAGCGCTTGCCCTGGGCCTGGGCTTCGCGGATGCCGAGGGCCAGGTTGGCATGGTCGAATTCGTTGTTGCGCACCCGCAGGCTGTAGCGCGGCTGGCCGGCGTACACCGCGTCGGCGCCGTAGGCAAAGGCATAGCGCATGTTCTTGAGGGTGCCGGCGGGGGCCAGCAGTTCAGGGGCGGAAAGGGACATGGTCGGATCGTTCGCAAAAAAGTCGCGAGGTTAAACCGCCCGGGCCCGGCGTTTATTGATCTGGGTCCAGACTGGGTGAACGAATGATCGTCGCCCGCGGACTAATGTGCGAGGGCCTGAGTGTCCCCGGCGTTTTTTTCCAGGTGGACCGGCCATGAGCGAAACTTTCCTGCACAACAAATCCCTGCTGATCCTGCTGGCGTTGGTGACGATCGCCTTCCTGTGGATCCTCCAGCCGTTCTATGGCGCGGTGTTCTGGGCGGTCATTCTTGGCATCATCTTCGCCCCCTTGCAGCGCCGCCTGCTGCTGCGCCTGAATGCCCGGCGCAACCTGGCGGCGCTGTGCACCCTGGGGATCTGCCTGGTGATCGCGGTGCTGCCGGTGATCGTCATCTCTGCCTTGCTGGTGCAGGAAGGCACGACGCTGTACCGGAGTATCGAAAGCGGCCAGCTGGATATCGCCGGTCATGTCGCGCAGTTCAAGCATCTGCTACCGGGGGCGATCCAGCGCGGGCTCGATCGGTTCGGGCTGGGTGACCTCAACGGGCTCCAGGCCAAGGTGGTCCAGGGGATGACGCAAGGCAGCCAGTTGCTTGCCAGCCAGGCCGTCAGCGTCGGGCAGGGCACCTTCGAGTTCGTGGTGAGCTTTTTCATCATGCTCTACCTACTGTTTTTCTTCCTGCGCGACGGTCCGGAGCTGGTGCGCCGGATCCGCGCGGCCGTGCCCCTGGCCGAGCAGCAGAAGCGCCGCCTGCAACTGAAGTTCAACCGCGTGGTGCGGGCCACGGTGAAGGGCAACCTGCTGGTGGCGGTGACCCAGGGTGCCCTGGGCGGCGTGATCTTCTGGCTGCTGGATATCCCCAGCGCCTTGCTCTGGGCGGTGACCATGGCCTTTCTGTCGCTGTTGCCGGCGGTGGGCGCGGGGATCGTCTGGGCACCGGTGGCGGTGTATTTCCTGATGACCGGGGCCATCTGGCAAGGCGTGGTGCTGGCGCTGTTCGGGGTGCTGGTGATCGGTCTGGTGGACAATGTCCTGCGTCCGATCCTGGTGGGCAAGGACACGCGCATGCCCGACTACCTGATCCTGATCAGTACCCTGGGCGGGTTGTCGGTATTCGGCCTGAACGGCTTTGTCATCGGCCCGCTGATCGCGGCCTTGTTCCTGTCCAGCTGGGGCATCTTCACCGAGAGCAAGAGACGGGTGAAGCTGCCCGCCTGAGCCCTTCACCTGAAACTGTAGGAAACCCCGGCGTACACCCCCATGCCCTCGCCAGGCACCGAACGGGCCGCATCGGCGCCCTTGTCGTCGTAACCCGGCACCACCACGGCGGCATAGCGCTCGTTGCCCAGGTTGCGCAAGTCCAGCCAGGTCTGCCAGTCCTGCCTGGGCGAGGCATAACCCAGGGTTGCACCGAGCAGGGCGTAGGACGAGGCGTAGCGTGAATTGGCGTAGTCCACGGCGATCCGCGAGGCCATCTGCGTGTTCAGGCCGACGTAGACACCGCTCGGATGGGCGTAGCGGATTTGTGCCTGGTAGTAATGCTGCGGGATGCCCGGCAGGCGATTGTCGCCGAACGCCGCGTCGTCGCGATAATGGAAGTTGCTGAGGGTGTAGGCCTGGCGCAAGGATACCTGGCCCAGGTCCGGACGTTCCCACAACAGGCTTTCCAGCCCGGCCTCGATACCCTGGTGCACGGTGGGACTGGCATTCACCTCGCCGGTGATCTGCGCCTGGGTCTGCGTGGCGGCCTGCATCTCCACCGTCAGCAGTTCATGACGGACTGCCGAGTAGTACCAGGCCAGATCCCATTTACCGAGCCAGGCTTCGCCGCGGCTACCCAGTTCGAGGGTGGTCGCGGTCTGGTTCTTCAGTTCCACCGGCGTGCTTTGCAGGCCGGTGGCCGCACCATTGCCCGCGCCGAAGCGGGTCCCCGAACTCCAGATCAGCGCCCATGGATGCGGTGGCTCGACCGAGCGGCCGAGATTGCCATAGACCTGCAAGCGCGGGCTGAACTCGTAGCGCAGGCCTACCCGTGGCGCGTAGTCCCAGTCGTGCTGGCTGACCTTGCCGCCGCTGGCCGGGTAACTCACATCGCTTTCGCGGCGGGTATAGATCATCGCCAGGCCGGTGGTCAGCCAGAGATCGGGCAGCAGTTCCAGGTCATTGCCGGCGTGCAGCACATTGTCCGAGCCCTGGTAACTGAAATCGCGGGTCCTGGTGCCGACCGGGTAGAGCGGGTTGGTCTGGACCCGGACAAATTCCGAGGCGCCGCTATTGGGCAGGTGCCTGGTGCTGCGCCAGCCCAGGGTGCTTTTGCTTTCCAGGCCGAACAGCGTGTCGCGGCGGGTGTAGTTCAAGGTGCCACTGACATCGGTGTAGGCCACCTTCAGGCGGTTGGGACCTTCGCGCAGGTCCATCGGGTAGTCGTGGTAGACCAGTCCGATCTCGAGCTGCGAATCATCGTCCAGATACATCGTGGTCTTGCTGCCCAGCCAGGTACTGCCCGGCTGCGGGCGACTGGCGTCACGACTGACATAGAGCGGGTTGGCGGCGCGCGGGTGATGCTTGATCTGGTCCTGGGTCACACGTCCGGCCAGCTCGTTGTCGGTTTCGCGATAACGCAGGTACAGGCGGGTCTCCAGTTCCGGGCTGAAGCGATAGCCGACATTGGCCGCGAGGCCTTTGCTGCTGCCCCGGGTATGGTCCTGATAGCCATCATCGTCCGAGTCGGTCAGGGCGAGGTAATAATCCAGGTCGCCGAGGACCTGGCCGGAACTGACCTGGCGCTTGCGATAACCATGGCTGCCGGTTTCATAACGCACCTGCAGCGGCGCGGCATCCCGTCCGGTGTGGGTCACATAGTCGATGGCTCCGCCGAGGGCCAGGGAGCCCCGGTCGAAGCCGTTGGCACCACGCAGCACTTCGGCACGGCTGAGCCACAGCGGTTCGAACAGTTCATAGGGCGTGCCACCGGGACCGGTCAGCGGCAGGCCGTCGAACAGTGTGTAGATCCCTGAGCCGTGGGCACCGGGTGCGCGGTTGATGCCCGAGCCGCGAATCGACACCTTGGTACCGTCATTGCCGGCCGACTGGGCATAGACCCCGGGCTGGTAGGCCAGCACGTCTTGGTTGCTGGCGGTGCGGCCGTTTTCGACGCGTTCGAGATCGATCAGGTTGCTGGCACCGGGAATCTCGTGCAGTCGCGCACGGGCATTGTCGAGCTCGCTGACCTCTTCGCTGCGTACGTCCACCTCGCCGAGTTCCAGTGGGGCGGGCGCGGCTTGCAACGGTGCGGCGCAGAACAGCGCCGCCAGCGGCAACAGGGAAGAGGGCAGCAGGGAGGAGGGCAGGGCGATGCGCATCAATCGGGGCTCGGCGGAACAGGGCGCGCCAGCCTATAGAAGTCGAGAATCGTTCGCAATGAATTGACGGTGCGCTGAAAACAAAACACCCCGCCGGAGTTGCCTCGGGCGGGGTGTCGGGTCCGTCTGGCTGCTTGCTTAGCTGGCCAGTACCGCGTGTTGCACCAGCTCCAGCAATGGCTGCGGGTACAGGCCGAGGAAGAAGGCCAGGACCGCGATTGCCAGCAGCATCACGCCGCCCGCGCGTTGTTCCCAATGCAACTGGGCATCGTGGCGACGCAGGTTCGGCTCGATCAGGTACAGGGTGACCATCACGCGCAGGTAGTAGAAGACGCCGATGGCGCTACCGATCACCAGGGAACCGATCAACCACCAGTGCTGGGATTCGACACCGGTCGCGATGATGTAGAACTTGCCGATGAAGCCGGCGGTCAGCGGGATACCGGCCAGGGACAGCATCATCACGGTCAGCACGGCGGTCAGGTACGGACGGCGCCAGAACAGGCCGCGGTATTCGTACAGGGCATCCATGTCACGGCCGTTGTACGGCGAGGACATCAGGGTGATCACGCCGAAGGCGCCGAGGCTGGTGATCACGTAGGTGACCAGGTACACGCCCATGGCTTCCAGCGCCAGGCCCTTGCTCGCCACCAGGGCGATCAGCAGGTAGCCGAAGTGGGCGATGGACGAGTAACCGAGTAGACGCTTGAGGTTGCTCTGGGTCAGCGCCAGCAGGTTGCCGACCAGGATCGACGCGACGGCAATCACCGCCAGCACATTGCTCAGGACGCCACTGCTGGCGACCGGCGAGATCTGGAACAGGCGGATCATCACGGCGAACACGGCCACCTTGCTGGCGGTGGCCAGGAAGGCCGCCACCGGTGCCGGGGCGCCTTCGTAGACGTCCGGGGTCCAGAGGTGGAACGGCACCAGCGACAGCTTGAACGCCAGGCCGACCAGCATCATGCCCAGGCCCAGCTGGGCAATCGGGCTTGGCAGGCCGGTGGCGGCCAGGGCGTGGCCGATACCGGTGAAGCTCAGGGTGCCGGCTTCGGCGTAGAGCAGCGCCATGCCGAACAGCAGGAACGCGGAACCGGCAGCCGACAGCACCATGTACTTGATACCGGCTTCCAGCGAGCGCTTGTTGAAGAAGGCATAGGCCACCAGGCCGTAGACCGGTACCGAGAGCAGTTCGAGGCCGATGAACAGGCTGGCCAGGTGCTGCGCGCTGACCAGGACCAGACCGCCGGCGGCGGCCATCAGGATCAGCAGGTACAGTTCTTCGCGGTTGCCCGGGTAACCCGATCCGCCATCACCCAGGTAGGCGTGGGCGAGGGTGACGCAGGCCAGCGTCGCCACCAGGATCAACGCCATGTACAGGCAGGCGAAATCGTCGATCTGGATCAGCGGTGTCACCACCAGGGGGGCGACTTTCAGCGCCGGCAGAATCGACAGCAGTGCCAGGTTGAGACCGGCCACCGAGAGCAGGAAGGTCTGTGAGTGGTTGCGGCGCCAGGCGATTGCCAGCATCACCACGATAATGGTGAGGCTGGTGATCAGCAGCGGCGCCAGCGCGATAAAGTGTTGGATCGTGAATTCCATAGCGCTCTTACCGGGCCGAAGCGAGTTGAGTGAAGGCGGTGCCGAGCCACTGCTGCACGCCATGCATGGTGGCGGCAGAGGTGTCGAGGAACGGTTGCGGGTACACGCCGATGTAGATCAGCAGTGCCGCAAGACCGAGCACCATGGCCAGTTCGCGACCGTCCATGCCGTGCAGCACTTCGTCCGACTTGGCCGGACCGAAGTAGGCGCGGTGGATCATGATCAGCGAGTAGACCGAACCGAAGACCAGGCCGGAAGTCGCAATCGCGGTGATCCATGGCGCACTGACGAAGGTGCCGATGAGGATCAGGAACTCGCCGACGAAGTTGCCGGTTCCCGGCAGCCCCAGCGAGGCGGCGGCGAAGAACAGGCTGATGGCCGGCAGGTAGGCGATCTTCGACCACAGGCCACCCATTTCACGCATGTCGCGGGTGTGGGTGCGCTCGTAGAGCTGGCCGCTGAGGATAAACAGTGCCGCCGCCGACAGGCCGTGGGCGAGCATCTGGATCACCGCGCCTTGCAGGGCCTGCTGGCTGCCGGAGTAGATCCCGATCAGCACGAAGCCCATGTGCGAGACGCTGGAGAAGGCGATCAGGCGCTTGATGTCGGTTTGGGCGAAGGCCAGGAAGGCACCGTAGAAGATCCCGATCAGACCCAGGGTCATGGCGATCGGCGCGAACTCGGCCGAGGCATTCGGGAACAGCGGCAGGGCGAAACGCAGCAGACCATAGGCAGCGGTCTTCAACAGGATACCGGCCAGGTCGACGGAACCGGCGGTCGGCGCCTGGGCGTGGGCGTCCGGCAGCCAGGAGTGGAACGGTACCACCGGCAGCTTGACCGCGAAGGCGATGAAGAAACCGAGCATCAGAATGTACTCGGTGGTCAGCGACATCTTGGTCTTCAACAGGTCGGCGTAGTTGAAAGTGATCACGCCGGTGTTGTTGAAGTTGACCAGTACCAGGCCGAGGATCGCCACCAGCATGATCAGGCCGGAAGCCTGGGTGAAGATGAAGAACTTGGTCGCCGCGTAGATCCGGGTCTTCTTGCCGTCCGAAGAACTGTGACCCCAGAGCGCGATGAGGAAGTACATCGGCACCAGCATCATTTCCCAGAAGAAGAAGAACATGAACAGGTCGAGGGCCAGGAACACGCCGACGACACCGCCCAGGATCCACATCAGGTTCAGGTGGAAGAAGCCCACGTGACGCTGGATCTCTTTCCACGAGCAGAGTACCGAGAGGATACCCAGCAGGCCGGTCAGCAGGATCATCAACAGCGACAGGCCATCGAGGGCCAGGTGCACGTTGATGCCGAAGCGCTGGATCCAGACGTGCTTGAACTCAATCGCCCAGGTGGGATCGGCGCCGGGTGCCGGCGCGAACGAGTAATCCCCGTGGGCCCACAGCCAGAGGCCGAGGGCGAGTTCGAGGGACATGGTCAGCAGCGCAATCCAGCGGGGGAGGGTAGAGCCGAAACGCTCACCCAGCCAGCACAGCAGGCCACCGATAAAGGGGATCAGGATTAGCCAAGGCAGAATCATGACGGGCTCAATTCCTTTCGCAATGTCGCAAGGTTCATAGTCAGACCGCTACCAGTACGATGGCGCCAAGCACCAGCACGGCACCAGCGGCGATCGACGCGGCATACCAACGCAGCTGACCGGTCTCGGTGCGGCTCAGGGCGGTGTGACCGCCTTTGGCCATACGCGGGATCAGGCCGATGGTCTGGTCGAGCGGGTCTTTGCGCAGCACATGACTGATCGCCAGGTACGGCTTGACGAACAGCTTGTCGTAGATCCAGTCGAAGCCCCAGGCAGCGAACCACCAGGCCGACAGGAAGCGCCCGATACCGCTGTTGGCGACGGCGGTGACGAAGCGACGCTTGCCGAGGAACAGCACGGCCGCCAGCAGGATACCGGCCAGGGCTATGGCACCCGAGGCGATTTCCAGGCTGTGCTTGGCTTCGCCGCCGGCATGACCGGCACTTTCCGGCAGGACACCGGCCAGTGGCGGATGAATCCAGGCGCCGATGAAGGTCGACAGCACGATCAGCACGCCCAGCGGCAGCCAGTGGGAAATCCCGTGGCCGGCGTGGGCTTCGGTCTTGGCTTCACCGTGGAAGGTGATGAAGATCAGGCGGAAGGTGTACAGCGAGGTCATGAACGCACCGACCAGGCCGGCGTACAGCAGGCCGTGGTTGCCGCTGGCGAAGGCTTCCCAGAGGATTTCGTCCTTCGAGTAGAAACCGGCGGTAACGATCGGCAGGGCGGCCAGGGCGGCACCACCGACGATGAAGCTGGCGTAGGCCAACGGCAGTTTCTTCCACAGGCCACCCATCTTGAAGATGTTCTGCTCGTGGTGGCAGGCAACGATCACCGCACCGGAGGCAAGGAACAGCAGGGCCTTGAAGAAGGCGTGGGTCATCAGGTGGAAGATCGCGCCTTCCCAGGCACCGACGCCCAGGGCCAGGAACATGTAGCCGATCTGGCTCATGGTCGAGTAGGCGAGGATACGCTTGATGTCGGTCTGGACCAGGGCGGCGAAACCGGCCAGGACCAGGGTCACGCCACCGACGATGCCGACCAGGTGCAGGATATCCGGCGCCAGGGCGAACAGGCCGTGGGTACGGGCGATCAGGTAGACACCGGCGGTCACCATGGTCGCGGCGTGGATCAGTGCCGAAACCGGGGTAGGACCGGCCATCGCATCCGCCAGCCAGGTCTGCAGTGGCAGCTGGGCCGACTTGCCGACCGCACCGCCCAGCAGCATCAGGGTCGCCAGGACGATCCAGAAGTCGCCGACCTTGAAATGCTCGGGCGCCTTGACCAGCAGTTCCTGGATATTCAGCGTACCCAGTTGCTGGAACAGGATGAACAGGCCGATGGCCATGAACACGTCGCCGATGCGGGTGACGATAAAGGCCTTCAGTGCCGCGTTACCGTTGTTGCGGTTGCTGTAGTAGAAACCGATCAACAGGTAGGAGCACAGGCCCACGCCTTCCCAGCCGAAGTACAGGAACAACAGGTTATCGCCCAGGACCAGGAACAGCATGCTGGCGATAAACAGGTTGGTGTAGGCGAAGAAACGCGAGTAGCCGTCTTCACCGCGCATGTACCAGGACGCGAACAGGTGGATCAGGAAACCCACGCCGACCACGACGCCGAGCATGGTGATCGACAGGCCGTCGATGTACAGGGCGAAGTTCGGGGCGAAACCGTCCACCGACATCCACTGCCACAGCACCAGGGTGTAGTGACCACCCTCGGGCGGTGCGACATTGAATTGCCAGATCACGTAGGCGGCGACAATCGCCGACAGGCCGATGGAACCGACACCGATCAGCGCCGAGAGGTTTTCCGAGAGGCGTCCCCGGGAGAACGACAGCAGCAGGAAACCGATCAGGGGGAATACGAAAGTCAGAAAGATCATGTTCATCCGCGCATCTCACTGGCAGCGTCGATATCGAGCGTGTGGAAGCGGCGATACAGTTGCAGCAGGATCGCCAGGCCGATACTGGCCTCGGCGGCTGCCAGGCTGATCACCAGGATGAACATGATCTGTCCATCCGGCTGCGCCCAGCGTGCGCCCGCGACGACGAAGGCCAGGGCGGCGGCGTTCATCATCACCTCCAGGCTCATCAGCACGAAGAGGATGTTGCGGCGGACCATCAGGCCGACCAGACCGAGGCAGAACAGGATGCCGGCGACGGCCAGTCCATGCTCAAGAGGGATAGCAGGCATGGTATTACTCCTTCGCCTCGTTGCGGCCCAAGTGGAATGCCGTGATGGCTGCGGCGAGCAGCAGCATCGAGGCAAGTTCGACCACCAGCAGGTACGGACCGAACAGGCTGATGCCCACGGCCTTGGCGCCCACGGTGGTTTGACCGATCGCGGCACCGCTGCTGTGGCTGAACAGTACGTACAGCAGTTCGATCAGCAGCAGCAACGACAGTACGGCCGGCCCACCCCAGATACCGGGCTTGAGCCAGACGCGCTCCTGCTGGACCGCGGCAGGGCCGAGGTTGAGCATCATCACCACGAACACGAACAGCACCATGATGGCGCCGGCGTAGGCGATCACTTCCAGGGCACCGGCGAACGGTGCGCCGAGGCTGAAGAAGGTCATGGCCACGGCGATCAGCGAAATGATCAGGTAGAGCAGGGCGTGCACGGGGTTGGTGTTGGTGACCACGCGAAGCGTGGACACAACCGCGATACCCGATGCGAAATAGAAAGCGAATTCCATCGTTCTTCCTTAAGGCAGCAAGCTCTTCACGTTGATCGGCTCGGCTTCGTTCTGGGCGGAGCCTTTCGGCTTCCCGGCAACAGCCATACCTGCAACACGATAGAAGTTGTAATCAGGGTTCTTGCCGGGGCCGGAGATCAGCAGATCTTCTTTCTCGTAGACCAGGTCCTGACGTTTGAACTCGGCCATCTCGAAATCCGGTGTCAGCTGGATCGCGGTGGTCGGGCAGGCTTCCTCGCAGAGGCCGCAGAAAATGCAGCGCGAGAAGTTGATGCGGAAGAACTCCGGATACCAACGACCGTCGTCGGTTTCGGCTTTCTGCAGCGAGATGCAGCCCACCGGGCACGCCACGGCGCACAGGTTGCAGGCTACACAGCGCTCTTCGCCATCGGGGTCGCGGGTCAGGACGATGCGACCGCGATAGCGCGGCGGCAGGTACACCGCTTCCTCGGGATATTGCAGGGTGTCGCGTTTGCGGAAGCCATGGCCGAAAACCATCACCAGGCTTCGCAACTGGGTACCGGTACCCTTAACGATGTCGCCAATATATTTGAACATGGGTCAAATCCTCACTGAACCGCGCCCGCAGGCGTGTTCAACAACACAAGCGCAGCGGTCACCAGCAAATTGATCAGGGTCAGCGGCAGGCAGAATTTCCAGCTGAAGTCCATCACCTGGTCATACCGTGGGCGCGGGATCGAAGCGCGCAGCAGGATGAACAGCATGATGAAGAACGCGGTCTTCAGGGCGAACCAGATGAATGGAATCTGCGGCAGGATGCCGAACGGACCGTGCCAGCCACCGAAGAACAGGGTGACCAGCAGCGCCGAGATCAGGATGATGCCGATGTACTCGCCAACGAAGAACATGCCCCATTTCATGCCGGCATATTCAATGTGGTAACCGTCGGCCAGTTCCTGTTCCGCTTCCGGCTGGTCGAAGGGGTGACGGTGAGTCACGGCCACGCCGGCGATGAAGAAGGTCAGGAAACCGAAGATCTGCGGGATGATGAACCACAGGTGCTGGGCCTGGTAGTCGACGATGTCGCGCATGTTGAACGAGCCGACCTGGACCACGATGCCCATCAGCGACAGGCCCATGAACACTTCGTACGACACGGTCTGGGCCGAGGCCCGCAGGCTGCCCAGCAGGGCGAACTTGTTGTTGCTCGACCAACCGGCGAACAGCACCGCGTAGACCGACAGGCCGGCCATGGCGAAGAAGAACAGCAGGCCGATGTTCAGGTCCGCGACACCCCAGGTCGGGGTGATCGGGATGACCGCGAAGGCGATCAGCAAGGCACTCATGGCGACAACCGGCGCCAGGGTGAAGATCACCTTGTCGGCGAACGGTGGCGTCCAGTCTTCCTTGAAGAACATCTTCAGCATGTCCGCGGCGATCTGGAACATGCCGAACGGGCCGACACGGTTCGGACCGTAGCGGTCCTGCCACCAGCCCAGCAGGCGACGTTCGACGAAGCTCAGCAGGGCGCCGCAGACCACCACGGCCAGCAGGATGACAATGGCCTTGATGACCGTGAGGATCACGTCAATCACTTCAGGTGTGAACCAGGTCATTGAGCTGCCTCCTGCAGACCGTCGACGGATTTGCCGAAAATCGCTGGTGGAATCCCGGCCAGACCGGCCGGCAGGGCCACCAGGCCGGCGCCCAGTTGTTCATTGATGCGCAGCGGCAGGCGCAGCTGGGTGCCGGCCACGTTGAGGCTGAGCAGCGCGCCGTCGTTGACGCCCAGGCGGTCCGCTTCGGACTTGGCCAGCGCGACGTAGGCCGCGGGGATGCGCTCTTGAACCGGAGCGGCCTTGGAAGAGTTCTCTTCACTGCCGAACAGGTGGAAGAACGGCACCACTTGCCAGGTGCCCTGTGCCGGGTTGAAGGCGCGTGGAACACTGGCGAACCAGTTCAGCGAGTCGCCACGGGTTTCGATCAGGCGGGTGCCCGGGTCGCCGGCGCGGATATGCCCGCCGACTTCGTCCTGGAACTTGTTCCAGGCCTGCGGCGAGTTCCAGCCCGGCGACCAGGCGAACGGCACCTGTTGACGCGGTTCGACGGAGCCCGAGTAACCTTCCATGGAGAAGGCGAACGCGGTGTCGACGTCCTGGGAGGTACGCGGTTCGTGCACGCTGATATTGGCGCGCATGGCGGTACGACCGGAGTAGCGCAGCGGTTCGCGGGCCAGCTTCATGCCCTTGATGCGGAACGCGGCGGACGGTGCGGCATCGACGATACCGGCCAGTTGTGGAGTGCTCGCGGCGCAGGCGGCGGTGACATGGTCCAGCTGGGTCCAGTCGATCGGTTGGTTCAGCAGGGTAGCGCGCAGGGCATGCAGCCAGCGCCAGCCTTCGTGGACCAGGATGCTCGCGTCGAGGTACTTCGGATCGAAGACCTGGAAGAAGCGCTGGGCGCGACCTTCCTGGCTGACCAGGGTGCCGTCGCCTTCGGCGAAGCTCGCCGCCGGCAGCACCAGGTGGGCGCGGTCGGTGGTGGCGGTCTTCTGGTGGTCGGCGACGATCAGCACCTTGGCGGCGTTCAGCGCGGCGTCGACCTTGGCGGCATCGGTGCGGGTGAACAGATCGTTTTCCAGCACGACGATGGCGTCGGCCTTGCCATCGATGACCGCCTGCAGCGCAGCGTCCAGCGACTCACCACCGAGCATGGCCAGGCCGAGGCTGTTGGCTTCCGGCACGATCAGGCTGATGGAGCCGGCTTTTTCGCGCAGCTTCAGGGCCTTGGCAATGTTCGCGGCGGCTTCGATCAGCGCCTTGGAACCCAGGGAGGTGCCGGCAATGATCAGTGGTCGCTTGGCGGCGAGCAGGGCGTCGGCGATTCGCTTGGCCAGTTCCACGGCGTCGGCGTCCAGGCCTTCGACAGCCGGTGCGCTGGCGTCGAGGGCGTGGGCTACGGCGAAACCGAGGCGGGCCAGGTCGTCAGGCGCGGCGTGCACGCACTCTTCGGCAATGTCGTCGAGCTTGGTTTCGGCAAGGCTGGCGATGAACAGCGGGTTCAGCGCGTGCTGACCGATGTTCTTCACCGCGGCATCGAGCCAGGGCTGGACACGCATGGCGTCGGCCATGGCTTCGGCCTTGCCCTTGACCGACTGGCGCAGGGCCAGGGCCATGCGGGCGGCGGTCTGGGTCAGGTCTTCGCCGAGGACGAACACGGCGTCGTGGTCCTCGATGTCGCGCATGTTCGGTACGGGCAGCGGGCTGTCCTTGAGTACCTGCAGGACCAGGCGGATACGCTCCAGCTCGGACGCCTCGATACCCGAGTAGAAGTGCTCGGCACCGACCAGCTCGCGCAGGGCGTAGTTGCTTTCCAGGCTGGCACGGGGCGAACCGATACCGACGATATTGCGACCACGCAGCAGCTCGGCCGCTTTATCCAGGGCTTCGTCCAGGCTCAGCTTGGCGCCGTTGGCCAGCAGCGGCTGGCGTGGACGGTCGGTGCGGTTGACGTAGCCATAGCCGAAACGGCCACGGTCGCACAGGAAGTACTGGTTCACCGAACCGTTGAAGCGGTTCTCGATACGACGCAGTTCGCCGTAGCGTTCACCCGGGCTGATGTTGCAACCGCTGGAGCAGCCATGGCAGATGCTTGGCGAGAACTGCATGTCCCACTTTCGGTTGTAGCGCTCGGAGTGGGTCTTGTCGGTGAACACACCGGTCGGGCAGACCTCGGTGAGGTTGCCGGAGAACTCGCTTTCCAGGGTGCCGTCTTCGACGCGACCGAAGTACACGTTGTCGTGGGCACCGAACACACCGAGGTCGGTGCCGCCGGCGTAGTCCTTGTAGAAGCGTACGCAGCGGTAGCAGGCGATGCAGCGGTTCATTTCGTGGGAAATGAACGGGCCCAGTTCCTGGTTCTGGTGGGTACGCTTGGTGAAGCGATAACGGCGCTCGTTGTGGCCGGTCATCACGGTCATGTCCTGCAGGTGGCAGTGACCGCCTTCCTCGCAGACCGGGCAGTCGTGCGGGTGGTTGGTCATCAGCCATTCCACGACACTGGCGCGGAACGCCTTGGACTCTTCATCGTCGATGGAGATCCAGGTGTTGTCGGTGGCCGGGGTCATGCAGGACATGACGATACGACCACGGGTGTCGTTCTCGTCGTTGTACTGCTTGACCGCGCACTGGCGACAGGCACCGACGCTACCGAGCGCGGGGTGCCAGCAGAAATAAGGAATGTCGAGGCCTAGCGACAGACATGCCTGTAACAGGTTGTCTGCCCCATCGACTTCGAGCGCTTTGCCGTCTACGTGGATAGTGGCCATGGTTCAAAGTTCTTCGTTGGCCCGCGTCTGCGGGCGTGGCTAATGGAATCCTGGTGCTCGCCTGGCGCATCGGGTGCGTCTTCAGACGAGGAAGAGGGCGGCACGGACCGCCCCCCCTTCGATACGTTCTTATGCGCCGACTACGATCGGCCGCGCCAGAGGCGGGATGGCCGCACTGGTAGGTGCGATGCCAGCCTCGAACTCCGGACGGAAATACTTGATTGCGCTGCCCAATGGCTCCACGGCGCCCGGTGCGTGAGCACAGAAGGTCTTGCCTGGGCCGAGGAAGCCGACCAGACCCAGCAGGGTCTCGATATCGCCGGCCTGGCCTTCGCCTTTCTCGATGGCGCGCAGGAGCTTGACGCTCCATGGCAGGCCGTCGCGGCAAGGGGTGCAGAAACCGCACGACTCACGGGCGAAGAACTCTTCCATGTTGCGCAGCAGCGAAACCATGTTGACGCTGTCGTCCACCGCCATGGCCAGGCCCGTCCCCATCCGGGTGCCGACCTTGGCGATGCCGCCGGCATACATCTGGGCGTCCAGGTGCTCCGGCAGCAGGAAGCCGGTACCGGCGCCACCAGGCTGCCAGCACTTGAGCTTGAAGCCGTCGCGCATGCCACCGGCGTAGTCTTCGAACAGCTCGCGGGCGGTCACGCCGAATGGCAGTTCCCACAGGCCCGGGTTCTTCACCTTGCCGGAGAAACCCATCAGCTTGGTGCCGTGGTCTTCGCTGCCTTCGCGGGCGAGGGACTTGTACCAGTCGGTGCCGTTGCCGATGATCGCCGGTACGTTGCACAGGGTCTCGACGTTGTTCACGCAGGTCGGCTTGCCCCAGACGCCGACGGCGGCGGGGAAGGGCGGCTTGGAGCGCGGGTTGGCACGACGGCCTTCGAGGGAGTTGATCAGTGCGGTTTCTTCACCGCAGATGTAGCGCCCGGCACCGGTGTGGACGAACAGCTCGAAGTCGAAGCCGCTGCCGAGGATGTTCTTGCCCAGGAGGCCGGCGGCCTTGGCTTCTTCCACGGCACGGTTGAGGTGCCTGGCGGCGGTGGTGTATTCGCCACGCAGGAAGATGTAGCCGCGGTAGGTCTTCAGTGCACGGGCACTGATCAGCATGCCTTCGATCAGCAGATGGGGCAGTTGCTCCATCAGCATGCGGTCTTTCCAGGTGTTGGGCTCCATCTCATCCGCGTTGCACAGCAGGTAGCGGATGTTCATGGATTCGTCTTTGGGCATCAGGCCCCATTTCACGCCGGTGGGGAAGCCCGCACCGCCGCGACCCTTGAGGCCGGCGTCCTTGACCGTCTGGACGATATCGTCCTGGGACAAGTCGGCGAAGGCCTTGCGCGCGGCGGCATAGCCGTCCTTCGCCTGGTATTCGTCGAGCCACACCGGCTCGGCGTCGTCGCGCAGGCGCCAGGTCAGCGGATGGGTTTCTGCCGAGCGCGCAATGCGGTTGGCAGGGCCGAAGGAAGTCAGGGTCATACGTAGCCCTCCAGCAGTTTGGCAACGCCGGCTGGCTGGACGTCGCCGAAAGTGTCGTCGTCGATCATCAGTGCCGGGGCCTTGTCGCAGTTGCCGAGGCAGCAGACGGGCAGCAGGGTGAAGCGGCCGTCGGCGGTGGTCTGACCCAGGCCGATGCCGAGCTTGCTCTGGATCTCGCTGACCACCGACTCGTGGCCGCCGATGTAGCAGACCATGCTGTCGCAGACGCGAATGATGTGACGACCTACCGGCTGGCGGAAGATCTGGCTGTAGAAGGTTGCTACGCCCTCTACGTCGCTGGCCGGGATGCCGAGGATCTCGCCGATGGCGTAGAGCGCGCCGTCAGGCACCCAGCCACGTTCCTTCTGGACGATCTTCAGGGCTTCGATGGACGCCGCGCGCGGGTCTTCGTAGTGATGCAGCTCGTGCTCGATGGCCGAGCGCTCGGTTTCGCTGAGGGCGAAACGGTCTGTCTGGATAAGCGTGCTGTTCATGCTTAGCGGTCCACGTCGGCCATAACGAAGTCGATACTACCCAGGTACGCGATCAAGTCCGCGACCATGCTGCCGCGGATCACCGAAGGGATCTGCTGCAGGTGCGGGAAGCTTGGGGTGCGAATCCGGGTGCGGTAGCTCATGGTGCCGCCATCGCTCGTCAGGTAATAACTGTTGATGCCCTTGGTCGCTTCGATCATCTGGAAGGATTCGTTGGCCGGCATGACCGGGCCCCACGAAACTTGCAGGAAGTGCGTGATCAGGGTCTCGATGTGCTGCAGCGTGCGCTCTTTCGGCGGCGGCGTGGTCAGCGGGTGATCCGCCTTGTACGGGCCTTCCGGCATGTTGCGCATGCACTGGTCGATGATCTTGATGCTCTGGCGCATCTCTTCGACGCGAACCATGCAGCGATCGTAGGCATCACCGTTGGCCGCCAGCGGTACTTCGAACTCGAAGTTCTCGTAGCCGGAGTACGGACGCGCCTTGCGCAGGTCGAAATCGCAACCGGTGGAACGCAGGCCGGCACCGGTGACGCCCCACTCCAGGGCTTCCTTGGTGTTGTAGGCGGCGACACCGATGGTCCGGCCCTTGAGGATACTATTCTGCAGGGCGGCCTTGGTGTACTCGTCGAGGCGTTTTGGCAGCCAGTCGACGAACTCCTTGACCAGCTTGTCCCAGCCGCGCGGCAAGTCGTGGGCGACACCGCCGATGCGGTACCAGGCCGGGTGCAGGCGGAAACCGGTGATGGCTTCGATCACCTTGTAGGCGCGCTGGCGGTCGGTGAAGGTGAAGAACACCGGGGTCATGGCGCCGACGTCCTGGATATAGGTACCCAGGAACAGCAGGTGGCTGGTGATCCGGAAGAACTCGGCCATCATGATGCGGATGGTGTCGACGCGGTCCGGCACCTTGATCCCGGCCAGTTTCTCGACCGAGAGCACGTACGGCAGGTTGTTCATCACCCCGCCGAGGTAGTCGATACGGTCGGTGTAGGGGATGAAGCTGTGCCAGGACTGGCGCTCGGCCATCTTCTCGGCGCCACGGTGGTGGTAACCGATGTCCGGCACGCAGTCGACGATCTCTTCACCGTCCAACTGCAGGATGATACGGAAGGCACCGTGGGCCGAAGGGTGGTTCGGGCCGAGGTTGAGGAACATGTAGTCCTCGTTGGCGCCAGACCGCTTCATGCCCCAGTCTTCCGGACGGAAGCGCGCGGCTTCTTCTTCAAGCTGCTGCTTGGCCAGGGTCAGGCTGTACGGATCGAATTCGGTCGCGCGGGCAGGGAAGTCCTTGCGCAGCGGGTGACCTTCCCAGGTCGGCGGCATCATGATGCGCGACAGGTGCGGGTGACCTTTGAAGTCGATGCCGAACATGTCCCAGACTTCACGTTCGTTCCAGTTGGCATTCGGCCAGATGCTGGTGACGCTCGGCAGGCTGAGGTCGCTTTCGGACAAGGCGACCTTGATCATCACGTCACTATTACGCTCGATCGAGAGCAGGTGATAGAAGACGCTGAAATCGGCGGCCGGCAGGCCCTGACGCTTGGTGCGCAGACGCTCGTCCACGCCGTGCAGGTCATAGAGCATGACGTACGGCTTGGGCAGGTTGCGCAGGAAGGTCAGGACTTCGACGAGTTTGGCACGGCTTACCCACAGTACCGGCATGCCGGTGCGGGTGGCCTGGGCGGTGAACGCCTCGGGGCCAAAACGGTTGTTCAGTTCGACGACCACATCCTGGTCGTCTGCCTTGTAAGGCGGGATGTACAGAGCACTGCCTGTAGTCATGGTTTTTTATCGCTTTCGGTCAACGTAAAGAATGAAGCCAGGTACTCGTTTCTTTATAAGAAGCAGGACTGGATCAGACTTCGTCGGGGCTGCGCAGGTTGGTTACCTGAATACGCTGTTCGCGGCGCTGTTCCTTTTGCGACGGCATCTCGGCGCGATACACGCCTTGGTCACCGACGACCCAGGAAAGTGGGCGACGCTCCTGGCCAATCGACTCTTGCAAGAGCATCAAGCCTTGCAGGAAAGCCTCGGGGCGGGGCGGGCAGCCAGGCACGTAGACGTCCACGGGCAGGAACTTGTCCACCCCCTGAACGACGGAGTAGATGTCGTACATGCCACCGGAGTTGGCACACGAACCCATGGAAATCACCCACTTCGGTTCGAGCATCTGCTCGTACAGGCGCTGGATGATCGGGGCCATCTTCACGAAGCAGGTCCCGGCAATAACCATGAAGTCGGCCTGGCGTGGTGATGCCCGGATAACTTCGGCGCCGAAGCGTGCGATATCGTGGGGTGCCGTGAAGGCAGTGGTCATTTCCACGTAGCAGCAGGACAGGCCGAAGTTGTACGGCCACAGGGAGTTCTTGCGCCCCCAGTTGACCGCGCCGCTCAGCACGTCTTCCAGCTTGCCCATGAAAATGTTCTTGTGGACTTGATCTTCTAACGGATCGGAAACGGTTTCCCGTTCGCCGATCGGATACTGCTCGTTAGGAGCGTCCGGGTCGATTCTGGTGAGATTGTATTGCATTGCCAAAGCCTCATTGTTTCAGCTTCGCCTGCCGCTTCTGACGAGCTTGCGGAGCCCAATCAAGCGCCCCCACTCGGTAAAGGTAGACAAGACCTGCCAACAGAATTGCTATGAAAACGAGAGCTTCGACGAATCCGGTCCAGCCGCTTTCGCGGACGGACACAGACCATGCAAAGAGAAAGAGGGCTTCGATATCGAAGATCACGAACAGCATCGCGACCAGATAGAATTTGGCTGAGAGCCGCAAGCGGGCGCTACCGGTAGGCAGCATGCCGGACTCGAACGGTTCGTTTTTGCTGCGTCCCCAGGCTTTTGACCCGAGAAGGCTGGAAAGACCGAGCATGAAGGCACAGAGGCCGACGACGCCGAGCAGGAAAATGGCAAAGCCCCAGTTGTGGGCCATGAGTCCGGTCGCTTCGGTCATGCGGGTAATCCTTAACAGAGAGCAAGGGTCTCTGAGCTTGAAAAAGAAACAAAGCAGTGACGATATGTCGCAGCGCGATCAATCCCGGTGATTTTATGGCTAAACACCCGGCAAGTAAAATTCCTATAGCGAAATTATTTAATGGAATAAGGACATAACGACCTCTGGAGGGCCCGCAGGCCATACGCTGCGGGCATTAGGTGGCTTTTGGTTAATTATGTTTTATCCGGGCTGTAATGAACAAAGCGTTTGTTAAATGATAATTAATATCGTTTAGGGCGGTCTTGATAACAGTCACCGGCGGCCCTGATGTTTCCAGTTGCCTTATATAGTAGACCGATGAAAGTTGCGGGGAGGGCTGTTTTAGCGAGTTCTGTCGGTGTACGGGCTGCCCTGGATCAATACCTTGCGCAAAAAAAATGCCCCGAACCAGTCGGGGCATCAGTTTTTCAGGCATTCCAGTTAGGTTTTACAAGGCCTGGAATGGCCGCTTGCTCGGTCACTCAGTGGAACTGCTCTTCTTCGGTCGAGCCGGTCAGCGCGGTCACCGAGGACGATCCGCCCTGGATCACGGTGGTCATGTCGTCGAAGTAGCCGGTGCCCACTTCCTGCTGGTGCGCCACGAAGGTGTAGCCCTTGGCGGCGTCGGCGAATTCCTGCTCCTGCAGCTTGACGTAGGCGGTCATGTCGTTGCGGGCGTAGTCGTGCGCCAGGTTGAACATGCTGTGCCACATGTTGTGGATACCCGCCAGGGTGATGAACTGGTGCTTGTAGCCCATGGCCGACAGTTCGCGCTGGAACTTGGCGATGGTCGCGTCGTCCAGGTTCTTCTTCCAGTTGAAGGAAGGCGAGCAGTTGTAGGACAGGATCTGGTCCGGGTATTCCTTCTTGATCGCTTCGGCGAAGCGACGGGCCTCGTCCAGGTCCGGCTTGGCGGTTTCGCACCAGATCAGGTCGGCGTACGGCGCGTAGGCCAGGCCGCGAGCGATGGCCTGGTCGAGGCCGGCACGGACCTTGTAGAAGCCTTCCTGGGTGCGGGTACCGGTCACGAACGGCTGATCGTACGGGTCGCAGTCGGAGGTCAGCAGGTCGGCTGCGTTGGCGTCGGTACGGGCCAGGATGATGGTCGGTACGCCGGCGACGTCAGCGGCCAGGCGGGCAGCAGTCAGCTTCTGCACGGCTTCCTGGGTCGGTACCAGGACCTTGCCGCCCATGTGGCCGCATTTCTTCACGGAGGCCAGCTGGTCTTCGAAGTGTACGCCGGCGGCGCCCGCCTCGATCATGCTCTTCATCAGCTCGTAGGCGTTCAGGACACCGCCGAAACCGGCCTCGGCGTCGGCCACGATCGGTGCGAAGTAGTCGATGTAGCCATCGTCGCCCGGGTTCTTGCCGGCTTTCCACTGGATCTGGTCGGCGCGACGGAACGAGTTGTTGATGCGCTTGACCACGGTCGGTACGGAGTCCACCGGGTACAGCGACTGGTCAGGGTACATCGACTCGGCGGAGTTGTTGTCCGCGGCCACTTGCCAGCCCGACAGGTAGATCGCCTGGATACCGGCCTTGACTTGTTGCACGGCCTGGCCGCCGGTCAGGGCGCCCATGCAGTTGACGAAGTCCTTGTCCGGACGGAAGGACGGCTTGGCGCCCTGGGTGACCAGGTTCCACAGCTTCTCGGCGCCCATGCGGGCCAGGGTGTGCTCGGGTTGAACCGAACCACGCAGGCGGACCACGTCAGCGGCGGAGTAAGTGCGTGTCACGCCTTTCCAGCGCGGGTTTTCAGCCCAGTCTTTTTCAAGGGCTGCAATTTGCTGTTCGCGTGTCAGTGCCATGGAGATAAACCTCGTCGCGTCTTTTGTAAAAAGTCGTTCTTGGGTGGGAAATTCATGCTCCGCCGCAGGCACGACATGTGCAGACGGCTGCTCGCTGACCAGAAGCTTAGGCGCTCAGGTGCGGTCTGGCGGGGAAGGCGACGATTGAACGATGGGCTCAAGGGGGAAAGTGAGCGAGGCGAGGGCGATCCTTCGGGCGCATTGGGGCGTCGTGGGCCTTCGTGCGGACTTCGGAGTTCTTGCCGTTCTACCTATTACGCTTCCGTCCCTCGGGACAACTTCGTTCCAGTCGCAACCTCGTCAAACACGCCTTGTGGGCGGTACAGACACGAATCGGCTCAGGTGGGTAGGTTAGAGCGGCGATCCGAAGGCCCTTGCCAGGGCCCCTGATTAGCGGGAGCGAGGCCATCATGCCTTCGGTTTTTTGGCTCGTCAAACGTTTTGTAGTGCTTTTTTCAAAGCACTACATCTTTGGTCTAATACGACTCGTCGGTCAGTTTTCGGGGCTTCAGTCCAGGGTGTCGACTTTCACCCGCAAAGTCATGTCGTTACGGCTGGAGGTAGAGTAGCTGCGGGTTAGCGCCTGGCGGTCGGCCTGGCTCTGGCCGTTGACGCCCGCCAGGGTGATCCACTGGCCGAGCGGTCCGCTGACGGTTGTGTCGGTGCTTTGCACGTTCACTACATCCTGACGCTCCTGGCTCATCCGGTCACGATTGGTACTGATGGCCAGGTGCACGACGTTTCCGGTGACGCTGGCGGTGACGTAGAACCCCTGGGTGACGTTGCGATACTGGGTCTGGGTCTGTGGCCGGCCATAGGCGTCGAGCTGTCCGGTACTGCTGGTCAGCGGCACGCTCTGGCCCACCTGGATCAGGGCCGGGGTGCCTTCGCTGGCCTGAACCTGCTGGATGCCGCCGTCGCGGCTGTCGGTGCTGCGGCTGATGATGCGGGTCTGGCCCTGGCCGTTGATCGAGTAGCCCTGGGCGCCCTGGTCGTTGTTCTCGCTGGTATCGACGCTGATCAGCAGGCGTTTGGCGGGCTTGTCCAGTTGGCCGAGGAAATCACGCAGTTCGTTGATCTTGCCCGGCTCGGCGTTGACGATCAGCTGGTTCTGATAGGCGCTGACCTTGCCGTCCTGGCCGAGGAAATTCTGGGCGACAGGCAGCAGGTCGCTGCTGGTGCGGTAGTTCAGGGGGATGATTTCAGTGGCTGCCTGGGCGCTGAAGGCACAGGCCAGCAGCAGGCCGCTGAAGAGGGTGCGTAGGGACATGTCCGTTATCTCCGCGTTGGACTGGGCAATGCATTGAGTTTGACAGTTTCTCGGCTGTTGGTGGGTCAAGTTGAATCGCCCACGGCAAAACGCCCCGGAGACGGGGCGTTTTTGGGGAGAGTGTTATCGGTGGGAGTCTCAGGCGGAACCGCGCACCATGTCGACGTGGGGAATCCCGGCTTCGAGAAACTCCTCGCTGACGATGCTGAAGCCATGCCGTTCATAGAACGCCGTGGCCTGCACCTGGGCGCTGAGCATCTGTTGCTTGAGGCCGCGTTTCTCGGCTTCGCCGATCGTCGCCTGCAGCAGTGCGTCACCGACCTTCAACCCGCGCCAGTCGCGCAGGACCGAGACGCGCCCGATGTGCCCGTCGGGCAGCAGGCGCGCGGTACCGATCGGGAAGTCGCCCTCGAACGCCAGGAAATGCACGGCGCTGGCGTCTTCGGCGTCCCACTCGAGTTCCGGCGGCACGGCTTGTTCGGCAATGAAGACCGATTCACGAATGCGCCGAATCTCGGCGTTATCCTTTTGCCAGTCCGCGACACGTACGTGAATTCTATTCATCGGCAAATCCCAGGCTTCCTTGTTTGACCAGCTCGCAGAGCAGGCCGCGTCCATCTTCATCGTCCAGCCAGTGGCCGAGGTTGTCGACATGCAGGGCATCCGCCGCGCAGATCATTTTCAGCAGCTCGCGCAGCTTGCCCGGCAGGTAGCGGCTCTGGCCGCTGGCGAACAGCAGCAGGTCGTCATCGACTTCCGACCAGGCCAGGCGCGCGCTCGGGTTGCGGATCAGCACCGCGCCATCCTGCAGGCCGGCGAGCAGGTCTTCTTCTTCGAGTTCAGGGCCCACCACCAGTTCCGGATAACGCGGCTCGGTCATGAACTGGCCGAACCAGGTCAGCAGCAGGCGCTCGTCGCTCATGTGTTCGGCCAGCAGGCTTTTCAGGCGGTCGAGGGCGTCGTGCTGGATCTGGTGCGGGTCGGCGGCCGGCTTTGCGTCGGCGTCGGTGTAGCGATCTTCGTCCGGCAGGAACTGACTGAGGAAGTCGGTGAAGTGGGTCAGCACTTCAGCGGCGCTCGGGGCGCGGAAGCCTACCGAGTAGGTCAGGCAGTCATCCACGGCGACGCCGCAGTGGGCCAGGCGCGGCGGCAGGTAGAGCATGTCGCCCGGCTCCAGGGTCCACTCGGCGGTTTCCTGGAAGTCGGCGAGGATGCGCAGGTCGGCGTGTTCCAGCAGGGCGCTGTCGGAATCGCACATCTGGCCGATCTTCCAGTGGCGCTTGCCGTGGCCCTGGAGCAGGAATACGTCGTAGTTGTCGAAGTGCGGACCGACGCTGCCACCCGGGGCGGCAAAGCTGATCATCACATCGTCGATGCGCCAGCTCGGCAGGAAGCGGAAGTTTTCCAGCAGCTCGGCGACTTCCGGTACGAACTGGTCGACCGCCTGCACCAGCAGGGTCCACTCACGCTCCGGCAACTGGCTGAAGGCGTCTTCGGCGAACGGGCCGCGGCGCAGTTCCCAGGGGCGTTCGCCGTGTTCGATGATCAGGCGCGATTCGACTTCTTCTTCCAGGGCCAGGCCGGCCAGTTCGTCGGCGTCGATCGGGCTTTCGAAGTCAGGAATGGCCTGGCGGATCAGCAGCGGTTTCTTCTGCCAGTAGTCGCGCAGGAATTCGCGTGCAGTGATGCCGCCCAGGAGTTGAAGAGGAGTATCAGGATTCATGTGTAACCTATTGAAAAAAAGCGTTTTCCATACGGGAATAAAAACGCCCGGCTCGGCCGGGCGTTCAGAGCGGGTGCCGTACGATCAGATGCGCTGGGCTTGGGCCACGGCGTTGCCGATGTAGTTGGCCGGGGTCAGCTGTTTCAGCTCGGCCTTGGCGTCGGCAGGCATGTCGAGCCCGTCGATGAAAGTCTGCAGCGCTTCAGGGCTGATGCCCTTGCCGCGAGTCAACTCTTTCAGTTTTTCGTACGGGTTTTCGATGTTGTAGCGGCGCATCACGGTCTGGATCGGCTCGGCCAGGACTTCCCAGCAGGCGTCCAGGTCGGCGGCGATCTTCTGCTCGTTCAGCTCCAGCTTGCCGATGCCCTTGAGGCTGGCTTCGTAGGCGATGACGCTGTGGGCGAAGCCGACGCCGAGGTTGCGCAGCACGGTGGAGTCGGTCAGGTCGCGCTGCCAGCGGGAGATCGGCAGCTTGCTGGCCAGGTGCTGGAACAGCGCGTTGGCGATACCGAGGTTGCCTTCGGAGTTTTCGAAGTCGATCGGGTTGACCTTGTGCGGCATGGTCGAGGAACCGATTTCGCCGGCGATGGTGCGCTGCTTGAAGTAGCCCAGGGAGATGTAGCCCCAGATATCGCGGTCGAAGTCGATCAGGATGGTGTTGAAGCGCGCGATCGCATCGAACAGCTCGGCGATGTAGTCGTGCGGTTCGATCTGTGTGGTGTAGGGGTTGAAGCCCAGGCCCAGTTCGTCTTCGATGAAGGCGCGGGCGTTGGCTTCCCAGTCGACCTGCGGGTAGGCCGACAGGTGGGCGTTGTAGTTGCCCACGGCACCGTTGATCTTGCCCAGCAGCGGCACGGCGGCAACCTGGGCGATCTGGCGCTCCAGGCGGTAGACGACGTTCGCCAGTTCCTTGCCCAGGGTGGTCGGCGAAGCCGGCTGGCCGTGGGTGCGCGACAGCATCGGCACGGCGGCGAAGCGCTGGGCCAGTTCGCGGATGGCCTCGGCGATCTGGCGCATCAGCGGCAGCAGCACGTCGTCACGGCCTTCGCGCAGCATCAGGGCGTGGGACAGGTTGTTGATGTCCTCGCTGGTGCAGGCGAAGTGGATGAATTCACTGACGGCGGCCAGTTCAGGCAGCTTGGCGGCCTGTTCCTTGAGCAGGTACTCGATCGCCTTGACGTCGTGGTTGGTGGTGCGCTCGATTTCTTTGACGCGCTCGGCGTGCTCCAGGGAGAAGTTCTCGGCCAGGGTATTCAATACCGCGTTGGCTTCGGCGGAAAACGCCGGGACTTCAGAGATCGCAGGGTGGGCGGCCAGGCGCTGGAGCCAGCGCACTTCCACCAGGACGCGAGCACGGATCAGGCCGTATTCGCTGAAAATAGGGCGCAGGGCCTGGGTTTTGCCGGCGTAGCGGCCGTCAACAGGGGAAACCGCAGTGAGCGAAGAAAGCTGCATGGGGTGTTCTCGGACAGTCGGGCAACGAAATGGGGCGCGTATCATACATGAAAAAATCCGCCGGTCCGTTGCCAACTGACCGGCGTATCGCGCTTTTACAGCTCCGTCGATGGCCTCAGGCGCTACGCATCAACGGATAGAGTTCCTTGAGCAGCTTGCGCCGGCTGATCACCAGCTGCCAGCGATGGCCACCCAACTGGCGCCACAGGCGGGCCGAGCGGATACCGGCCAGCAGCAGGGCGCGGATCTTCGAGGCGTTGCTCGGCTGTTGCAGGTTGCGCATGTCGCCGTGTACCTGGATCCGCTGGCGCAGGGTGCTCAGGGTGTCCTGGTACAGCGCGCCACAGGCGGCCACCACGTTTTCATGGGCCGGGCCGAAGTGTTCGACCTGGGACTGGATCTGCGGCAGGCGCTTGCCGATGATTTCCAGCATGTCGTCGCGCTTGGCCAGCTGGCGCTCCAGGCCGAGCATCGACAGGGCGTAGCGCAGCGGTTCGCGCTGCAGGGCGCTCGGGTCGCGTTCGAGGGCGCCGATCAGCGCGCGGTAACCGTCGCGCAGGTTGATGTCGTCGCCACCGTAGACTTCCAGGGTGTCCTTGGGGTCGCGGATCAGCAGGCTGCCGAGCATGCAGCTCAGGCCGGCCTCGCTGGATTGGCCGGTCTTGGCAATCTTGTCTACCAGAACCGCCGCGAGAAACACACCGCCCAGTGCTGTCAGTTGCTCCTGGGTCGGGCTCATGGGCGCGCTCCGCTGGTCCAGGGCTCGGCGACTTCGATCACGCCGCCGCCCAGGCAGATTTCCCCGTCGTAGAACACCACGGACTGGCCCGGCGTCACGGCACGCTGGGGCTCCTCGAACACCGCGCGATAGCCGCCGGCGGTTTTTTCCAGGGTGCAGTGCTGGTCGCCCTGGCGGTAACGGACCTTGGCGGTCAGCTTGCGCGGGCTGCTCAGGTCGACCGGGTTGACCCAGAAGATCTCGGAGGCGAGCAGGGCGCGGGAGAACAGCAGCGGGTGCTCGTTACCCTGGCCGACGATCAGCTCGTTGTGTTCCAGGTCCTTGACCAGCACATACCACGGCTCGTCGCCGGCGTCCTTGAGGCCGCCGATGCCCAGGCCCTGGCGTTGGCCGATGGTGTGGTACATCAGGCCATGGTGACGGCCGATGACTTCACCATCGGTGGTCTTGATCTCGCCGGGCTGGGCCGGCAGGTACTGCTTGAGGAAGTCGCTGAAGCGCCGCTCGCCGATAAAGCAGATCCCGGTGGAATCCTTTTTCTTGGCGGTCGCCAGGCCATGTTTCTCGGCAATCGCGCGCACGGCGGGCTTTTCCAGTTCGCCGACCGGGAACAGCGTCTTGGCGATCTGTTCGCCGCCGACGGCGTGCAGGAAGTAGCTCTGGTCCTTGTTCGGGTCCAGGCCCTTGAGCAGTTCGGTGCGCCCGTCGATATCGCGGCGGCGCACGTAGTGGCCGGTGGCGATCAGGTCGGCGCCGAGCATCAGGGCGTAGTCGAGGAACGCCTTGAACTTGATTTCGCGGTTGCAGAGGATGTCCGGGTTCGGCGTGCGGCCGGCCTTGTATTCGGCCAGGAAGTGCTCGAACACGTTGTCCCAGTACTCGGCGGCGAAGTTGGCGGTGTGCAGCTTGATGCCGATCTTGTCGCATACGGCCTGGGCGTCCGCCAGGTCGTCCATGGCGGTGCAGTACTCCGTTCCGTCGTCTTCCTCCCAGTTCTTCATGAACAGGCCTTCCACCTGGTAACCCTGCTCCATCAGCAGGACGGCGGAAACGGAAGAGTCCACGCCGCCGGACATGCCGACAATGACGCGCAGGTTTTCTGGGGCGAGGGAAGCTGGATCACGCATAGGGATTCAATGAGTGTCTTCGAAAAAGGACGCGATTCTAACAGGCCCGCGCCCGCAAGGCTAAAGAGAAGGGCGGATCAGTTCGAGACTGTGCAGCGGGCCTGCCCGATAATCGTCGATACAGCGGATGATCAGCTCGCTGCGCCACTGCGGGCGCAGGGCCAGCAATTCGTCGCGGGTCAGCCAGCGCGGGCCGATGATACCGTCGTCCAGTTGGTAATCGGGGCGGTGCCGCAGTGGCTTGGCGGCAAAGCACACGCGCTGGTAGGTCACGCCGTTGCTGGGAGCGGTGTACAGGTAGATGCCGATGACGCCGGTCAGCTCGACATCCCAACCGGTTTCTTCCAGGGTTTCGCGGATAGCCGCCTCGTTCAGGCTCTCGTCGGGATCGAGGTGACCGGCCGGCTGGTTGAAGACCGCCCGTCCGTTTTGCAGTTCTTCGACGAGCAGGAAGCGCCCGTTGTCTTCGACAACGGTGGCGACGGTGATATGGGGTTGCCATTCCATAGGGAGTGCTCCGTTGGGTGGGAGGCCATCATAAGGCGAGCGCGGTCCCGTGCAGGAGCCGGCTTCCACAGGATTTGTATTCGCGGATCGATGAATGCTCGGGCCGCAAACACAAACCCCGGCACCAGGCCGGGGTTTGTGATGTTTCCTGAACGCTTACACCAGCGCGGCGATTGCCGCGTTGAGGGTGGCGCTCGGACGCATGGCCTTGCTGATCAGCTCGGCGCTGGCGTGGTAGTAGCCGCCGATGTCGACTGGCTTGCCCTGCACGGCGTTGAGTTCGGCAACGATGGTCGCCTCGTTCTCGGTCAGGGTCTTGGCCAGCTGGGTGAACTGGCCTTGCAGCGCGGTGTCTTCGCTCTGGGCGGCCAGGGCCTGGGCCCAGTACAGCGCCAGGTAGAAGTGGCTGCCGCGGTTGTCGATGTTGCCGACTTTGCGCGATGGCGACTTGTTGTTGTCGAGGAACAGGCCGGTGGCCTGGTCCAGGGTCTTCGACAGCACCAGGGCTTTCGGGTTGTTGTAGGTCACGCCCAGGTGTTCCAGGGAAGCGGCCAGGGCCAGGAATTCACCCAGGGAGTCCCAGCGCAGGAAGTTCTCTTCCACCAGTTGCTGAACGTGCTTGGGGGCCGAACCGCCGGCGCCGGTTTCGAACAGGCCGCCGCCATTCATCAGCGGAACGATCGACAGCATCTTCGCGCTGGTGCCCAGTTCCATGATCGGGAACAGGTCGGTCAGGTAGTCGCGCAGGACGTTACCGGTCACCGAGATGGTGTCCTTGCCTTCGCGGGTGCGGGCCAGGGTGAACTTCATCGCGTCGACCGGCGACATGATCTGGATGTCCAGGCCGCTGGTGTCGTGATCCTTCAGGTAGGTCTGGACCTTCTCGATCACCACGCCGTCGTGGGCGCGCATCGGGTCGAGCCAGAAGATCGCCGGGGTGCTGCTTGCGCGGGCGCGGTTGACGGCCAGCTTGACCCAGTCCTGGATCGGCGCGTCCTTGGTCTGGCACATGCGGAAGATGTCGCCAGCTTCCACGGCCTGTTCCAGCAGGGTGCGACCGGTGTTGTCGGAAACCCGGACCACGCCGTCGGCCTTGATCTGGAAGGTCTTGTCGTGGGAGCCGTACTCTTCGGCTTTCTTCGCCATCAGGCCAACGTTCGGCACGCTGCCCATGGTGGTCGGATCGAAGGCGCCGTGCTGCTTGCAGTCTTCGATCACCGCCTGGTAGATGGTGGCGTAGCAACGATCCGGGATCACGGCCTTGGTGTCGTGCAGTTGGCCGTCGGTGCCCCACATCTTGCCGGAGTCACGGATCATGGCTGGCATCGAGGCGTCGACGATGACGTCGCTCGGCACGTGCAGGTTGGTGATGCCCTTGTCGGAGTTGACCATGGCCAGCGCCGGACGAACGGCGTAGACCGCCTGGATGTCCGCTTCGATCTGTGCCTGCTGCTCGGCCGGCAGGGCCTTGATGCGGGCGTACAGGTCGCCGATACCGTTGTTCAGGTTGAAGCCGATCTGGGCCAGGACGTCGGCGTGCTTGGCCAGGGCGTCCTTGTAGAACTCGGCAACGATCTGGCCGAACATGATCGGGTCGGAGACCTTCATCATGGTGGCTTTCAGGTGAACCGACAGCAGGACGCCTTGTTGCTTGGCGTCTTCGATTTCGGCGGCGATGAAGCTGCGCAGGGCGTTCTTGCTCAGCACGGCGCAGTCGAGGATCTCACCGGCTTGTACGCTGGTCTTCTCTTTCAGGACGCTGGAGGTGCCGTCCTGGGCGATCAGTTCGATCTTGACGCTGCCGGCGGCATCGATCAGGGCGGCTTTTTCGCTGCCGTAGAAGTCGCCGTTGCTCATGTGCGCGACGTGGGACTTGGAGTCCGCGGCCCAGGCGCCCATCTTGTGCGGGTGCTTGCGGGCGTAGTTCTTGACCGACAGTGGCGCGCGACGGTCGGAGTTGCCTTCGCGCAGGACCGGGTTCACGGCGCTGCCCTTGACCTTGTCGTAGCGGGCGCGAGCGTCTTTCTCGGCGTCGGTGCTCACGGTTTCCGGGTAGTCGGGGATGTTGAAGCCCTGGGCTTGCAGTTCCTTGATCGCAGCCTGCAGTTGTGGAACCGAGGCGCTGATGTTCGGCAGCTTGATGATGTTGGCTTCTGGCGTGATGGCCAGCTCGCCCAGCTCGGCGAGGTGATCCGGCACGGCCTTGGCGCCCAGTTGTTCAGGGAAGCTCGAAAGAATACGTCCGGCCAGCGAGATATCGCGGGTTTCCACGGCGATATCAGCCGAAGCGGTAAAGGCCTCTACGATAGGCAACAGTGAATAGGTGGCGAGGGCGGGAGCTTCGTCGGTGAAGGTGTAGATGATCTTCGAGCGGGTGGGCATATTCGGATTAACTCTCTTCTTTGCTAAAGCATGCGCAGAAACTCGAGATGCGCCGGATAAGCGCGTTCGTTCAAAGTCGTCCATGAGCCGAATATCGAGGTTTCTTCGCGGTGATGTTGGGTTGCATCAGTCGAGCGTCAAGCGGTCGGACTGCGGTAACAGCCCGGCTTCTGGGCGGAAAGTCTCGGCTACATTTCGGTAGCTGGGAGAGGTCGGCCGTCGTGACCCTACGGTCAGCGGCGCGATTATACATAGGTTGCTGGCAAAGCGCCGAGGGTTCATAAACAACTCTTTTCGTCCATTGGTCTAAAGGTCGCACGGGCAAAAGCGGCGGATGCGGCTGGCAAATGCTGGAGATTGGCGCTTTTCCCTTTGATTTCAGGCTTGTACGCCGCGAACTGACGGCGTTTCAGCGCAAATGGGGGTGGTCGAGGTTTCCGTCTACATTTAACTGGGGTAGGCTCGAACACAGCCAGATGTTCAATCCATAGATGGAGTACAACATGGGATACAAGAAGATTCAGGTTCCGGCCGTCGGTGACAAAATCACCGTCAATGCAGACCACTCTCTCAATGTTCCTGATCACCCGATCATCCCCTTCATCGAAGGTGACGGTATTGGCGTCGATATCAGCCCGGTGATGATCAAGGTCGTCGACGCGGCTGTCGAAAAGGCCTACGGCGGCAAGCGCAAGATCTCCTGGATGGAAGTCTATGCCGGTGAAAAGGCCACCCAGGTCTATGACCAGGACACCTGGCTGCCCCAGGAAACCCTCGATGCGGTCAAGGACTACGTGGTCTCCATCAAGGGGCCCCTGACCACTCCGGTGGGTGGTGGTATCCGCTCCCTCAACGTGGCTCTGCGCCAGCAACTCGACCTGTATGTCTGCCTGCGTCCGGTGCGCTGGTTCGAAGGCGTACCGAGCCCGGTGAAAAAGCCCGGCGATGTCGACATGACGATCTTTCGCGAAAACTCCGAAGACATCTATGCCGGGATCGAGTGGAAGGCCGGTTCTGCGGAAGCGAACAAGGTCATCAAGTTCCTCAAGGAAGAAATGGGCGTCACCAAGATCCGTTTCGACCAGGATTGCGGTATCGGCGTCAAGCCGGTATCGAAAGAGGGCACCAAGCGCCTGGCGCGCAAGGCCCTGCAATATGTTGTCGACAATGATCGCAAGTCGCTGACCATCGTCCACAAGGGCAATATCATGAAGTTCACCGAAGGAGCCTTCAAGGAGTGGGCCTACGAAGTGGCGGCCGAGGAGTTCGGCGCGACGCTGCTCGACGGCGGTCCGTGGATGCAGTTCAAGAATCCGAAGACCGGCCGCAATGTCGTGGTCAAGGACGCCATCGCCGACGCCATGCTCCAGCAGATCCTGCTGCGCCCGGCCGAGTACGACGTGATCGCCACCCTCAACCTGAACGGTGACTACCTGTCCGACGCCCTGGCGGCCGAGGTGGGAGGTATCGGTATCGCGCCAGGGGCCAACCTGTCCGATACCGTCGCCATGTTCGAGGCGACCCATGGTACCGCGCCCAAGTACGCTGGCAAGGATCAGGTAAACCCTGGTTCGCTGATCCTTTCCGCGGAAATGATGCTGCGTCACATGGGCTGGACCGAGGCGGCCGACCTGATCATCAAGGGGACCAACGGCGCGATCGGCGCGAAAACTGTAACCTATGATTTCGAGCGACTGATGGAGGGGGCGACGCTGGTGTCTTCTTCCGGCTTTGGTGATGCGCTGATCAGGCACATGTAGATCGAGCGGTGAAAAAATACCCGGTTCAAGTGATTGAACCGGGTATTTTTTATGCCTTGGCTTTTATCGGTTTGGACTGGACGTTGTTGTCTTCATGGTGGTGATCATGGTCATGATGATGTGCGTGGGGCGACACGGTGGGTGCGACTACTGCCGTGATATCGACCGCATGCAGTCCCTTGGGGCCCTGGATGATCTTAAAGCTCACTGCCTGGCCAGCCTTAAGGGTTTTGTAGCCATCCATCTTGATGGCTGAGTAATGGGCAAACAAGTCTTCATCCTTGCCTTCTTCCAGGACGAAACCATAGCCCTTGGCGTTGTTGAACCACTTGACCTTACCGCTCGGCATGCTCATATCCCTCTGCAAACGACCCCATCACTGGAGTATCATCCAGTTCATCCTTCACTACGTGAACCAGAAAAATGGTTGACGATATGGACCTTTATTACCCAATGTGGGCTCTATTGGTTGTAACACCGATTTGCCGATAGTCAAGGTGGCCTTTCGGTCGGTATTGAAACTGTCCGAAACGTCCCCATTACTGCAACAGCTCAACTGACAGAACCTTTCTTTCCATGCATGCAATCAGCCAGATTCGACTAACATTCAATCAGGATCGCCCGGATTTCCACGACGACGATTCCGCGGGCATTGCCATACAGGAAGCAAAGCCTGCATTGCAGGCGCCGCCGATGTACAAGGTGGTTTTGTTCAACGATGACTACACGCCGATGGATTTCGTCGTCGAAGTGCTCGAGGTGTTTTTTAACCTGAATCGCGAGCTGGCTACCAAGGTCATGCTGGCAGTTCATACAGAAGGACGGGCAGTATGTGGAGTGTTTACCCGCGACATCGCCGAGACCAAGGCCATGCAGGTCAACCAGTACGCCAGGGAAAGCCAGCATCCGCTACTCTGTGAAATCGAGAAGGACGGTTAACGCCGACCACTTGGGTATGAGGTGAACTATGTTAAACCGCGAGCTCGAAGTCACCCTCAATCTAGCCTTCAAGGAGGCCCGTTCGAAGCGTCATGAATTCATGACGGTCGAGCATCTCCTGCTGGCCCTTTTGGATAATGAGGCCGCCGCAACCGTTCTACGGGCCTGTGGTGCGAACCTCGACAAACTCAAGCACGACCTGCAGGAGTTCATCGACTCCACCACGCCGTTGATCCCCGTTCATGACGAAGATCGCGAAACCCAGCCGACCCTGGGCTTCCAGCGTGTCCTGCAACGTGCCGTATTCCATGTGCAGAGCTCCGGTAAGCGCGAAGTGACGGGCGCCAACGTGCTTGTCGCAATCTTCAGCGAACAGGAAAGCCAAGCGGTGTTCCTGCTCAAGCAGCAAAGCGTTGCGCGTATCGATGTCGTCAACTACATCGCCCATGGCATCTCCAAGGTGCCCGGGCACGGCGATCACTCCGAAGGCGAGCAGGATATGCAGGACGAAGAGGGCGGTGAGTCTTCATCTTCAGGCAATCCCCTGGATGCGTATGCCAGCAACCTCAACGAGCTGGCACGCCAGGGGCGTATCGATCCACTGGTCGGCCGCGAGATGGAAGTCGAGCGCGTGGCGCAGATCCTTGCGCGCCGGCGCAAGAACAACCCGTTGCTGGTGGGTGAGGCGGGCGTGGGCAAGACCGCGATCGCCGAAGGCCTCGCCAAGCGCATCGTCGACAACCAGGTGCCGGACCTGCTGGCCAACAGCGTCGTCTATTCCCTCGACCTGGGGGCCCTGCTGGCCGGTACCAAATATCGCGGCGACTTCGAGAAGCGCTTCAAGGCGTTGCTCGGCGAGCTGAAAAAACGTCCGCAGGCGATCCTGTTCATCGACGAGATCCACACCATCATCGGTGCGGGTGCCGCGTCCGGTGGCGTCATGGATGCCTCGAACCTGCTCAAGCCACTGCTGTCCTCGGGTGATATCCGTTGCATCGGCTCGACCACCTTCCAGGAATTCCGCGGCATCTTCGAGAAGGACCGTGCCCTGGCCCGGCGCTTCCAGAAGGTCGACGTGTCCGAGCCTTCGGTCGAAGACACCATCGGTATCCTGCGTGGCCTGAAAGGTCGTTTCGAGCAGCACCACAACATCGAATACAGCGACGAGGCGTTGCGTGCGGCGGCCGAGCTGGCTTCGCGCTACATCAATGATCGGCATATGCCGGACAAGGCCATCGACGTGATAGACGAGGCGGGGGCCTACCAGCGCCTGCAGCCGGTCGAGAAGCGGGTGAAGCGCATCGAAGTGCCCCAGGTCGAGGATATCGTCGCGAAAATCGCGCGGATTCCGCCGAAACATGTCACCAGCTCCGACAAGGAACTGCTGCGTAACCTCGAGCGCGACCTGAAGCTCACCGTATTCGGCCAGGATGCGGCCATCGACTCGCTGTCGACAGCCATCAAGCTGTCCCGTGCCGGGCTGAAATCGCCGGACAAGCCGGTCGGTTCGTTCCTGTTCGCCGGTCCTACCGGTGTCGGCAAGACCGAAGCGGCACGGCAGCTGGCCAAGGCGATGGGTATCGAGCTGGTGCGTTTCGACATGTCCGAGTACATGGAGCGTCACACCGTATCGCGTCTGATCGGTGCGCCTCCGGGCTATGTCGGTTTCGACCAGGGCGGCCTGCTGACCGAAGCGATTACCAAGCAACCGCATTGCGTGCTGCTGCTCGATGAAATCGAGAAGGCCCACCCGGAAGTCTTCAACCTGCTGCTGCAGGTCATGGACCACGGGACCCTGACCGACAACAACGGGCGCAAGGCCGACTTCCGCAACGTGATCGTGATCATGACCACCAACGCCGGTGCTGAAACCGCGGCCCGGGCGTCGATCGGCTTCACTCATCAGGACCACTCGTCCGATGCCATGGAAGTGATCAAGAAGAGCTTCACGCCGGAGTTCCGCAACCGCCTGGACACCATTATCCAGTTTGGCCGCCTCAGCCATGAGGTGATCAAGAGCGTGGTGGACAAGTTCCTTACCGAGCTTCAGGCGCAATTGGAAGACAAGCGCGTACAGCTGGAAGTGACCGACGCGGCTCGCAGCTGGCTGGCCGAAGGTGGCTACGATGCGGCGATGGGTGCACGCCCGATGGCACGCCTGATCCAGGACAAGATCAAGCGTCCACTGGCCGAGGAGATCCTGTTTGGCGAGTTGTCCGACCATGGCGGTGTGGTACACATCGACATCAAGGATGGCGAGCTGACCTTCGACTTCGAAACCACGGCTGAAATGGCCTGATCCGGGCCGATGCAGTACCAGACAAAGGCGCCTTCGGGCGCCTTTGTCGTCTTCGCGACCCTGAAAATGCCATGGATCCTGTAGGAGCCGGCTTGCTGGCGATGTTGGCCGATCAAGCGCTGCAAGGCTCACGGGCCTCATCGCCGGCAAGCCGGCTCCCACAGAAGAAAGGTTTCAGGGGGGGGCAAAAAATGCGCAAACAAAAACGCCCGGCGGTGCCGGGCGTCTTGTATTGACCTGATTAGCGGGCGCGGTAGGTGATGCGCCCTTTGCTCAAGTCATAGGGCGTCAGCTCGACGCGCACTTTGTCACCGGTAAGAATACGGATGTAGTTCTTGCGCATCTTGCCGGAGATATGCGCGGTTACGACGTGCCCATTTTCCAACTCCACGCGAAACATGGTGTTGGGCAGGGTGTCGACGACAGTGCCTTCCATTTCGAAGCTGTCTTCTTTCGACATGCAGTAAAGCCCTCGGTGTCCAGTGAATGGCCCGGTGCAACTGCGCCAGGCAAAAGCGGCGTGCATTGTGCCCGAAAAACCACCTTCACGCCAAGTGGTTAGTGGTGCCGGCGAAAATAACCAGGCGTTTCCGGCGACGTCTGTCGCCGGAATGCGGGTGTTTTTGCGAGGGGAGGGGGGTTAACTGAGGGTCACCCAACGCTGGTTGATCAGCAGTTCGATCGGGCGATACTGGGTCTTGTAGTTCATTTTCTTGCAGTTCTTGATCCAGTACCCGAGATAGACTGCGTCGAGGCCCATCCGATGGGCTTCGCCGATCTGCCAGAGAATCGCGTAGCGACCGAGGCTGCGGCGTTCTTCGTTCGGTTCGTAGAAGGTGTAGACCGCCGAGAGGCCGTTGGGCAGCAGGTCGGTCACCGCCACGGCGACCAGCCGGCCTTCCAGGCGAAACTCGTAGAACCGTGAAAAGGGCAGGTCACGCACCAGGAAAGTCGAGAACTGGTCCCGACTGGGCGGGAACATGTCGCCATCGGCGTGGCGTTGCTCGATATAGCGCTGGTACAGGTCGAAGTACTCTTCGCTGAACCCGGGCTTGGCGGCCCGCACCTGGAGATCCATGTTGCGCTTGAGGATGCGTTTCTGCTGGCGGTTGGGCAGGAACTGCGCCACGGGGATGCGCGCCGGCACGCAGGCGTTGCAATTCTGGCAATGGGGCCGGTAGAGGTGATCGCCGCTGCGACGAAATCCCATCTCCGACAGGTCTGCGTAGACATGCACGTCCATGGGCTGGCTAGGGTCGAGGAACAGCGTGGTGGCCTGCTCTTCGGGCAGATAGCTGCAAGAGTGGGGTTGAGTGGCATAAAACTTCAAACGCGCCAGCTCGGTCATGATCAACCCTCGGAATAAGCTTTGAATTAAGTGTAAGCCAGCCTGTGGAACTCGCCTAGGAAACCCACAGGGCCGTGTTGGGCTGGTCGAGATGGTGGCGCAGGTAGTCGGCAAAAGTGCTGCGGGGAATCGCCCGGGCGCCGAGACTGTGCAGGTGGTCGGTGGGCATCTGGCAGTCGATCAGGACAAAGCCCGCGGCCTTCAGGTGGTTGACCAGGGTCGCGAAGCCGACTTTCGAGGCGTTGTCGGCGCGGCTGAACATGGATTCGCCGAAAAACAGCTGGCCCATCGCCAGGCCGTACAGGCCGCCGACCAGTTGGTCCTGGTCCCAGACCTCGACCGAATGGGCGAAACCGCGCTCATGCAGTTGCAGGTAGGCATTCTGCATCGCCCCGGTGATCCAGGTACCGTCGGCGTAGGCGCGTGGCGCCGCACAGGCCTGGATGACGGCGGCGAAGTCGCGATCGAAGGTAACCTGGTAGCGCTGCTGGCGCAGCAGCTTGCCCAGGCTGCGCGAGACATGCAGTTCGTCGGGAAACAGCACGGTCCGCGGGTCCGGTGACCACCAGAGAATCGGCTGGCCCTCGGAAAACCACGGAAAACAGCCGTGGCGATAGGCCTGGATCAGCCGATCGGCGGATAGGTCGCCGCCAGCGGCCAGCAGCCCGTTGGGTTCGCGCATGGCCTTGGCCAGCGGGGGGAATGTCAGGGAGTCGCGTTGTAACCAGGTCAGCATGGCATTCAATCAGTTATCGTCCAGGTACTTCTCGGCATCCAGCGCCGCCATGCAGCCGGCACCCGCCGACGTGATGGCCTGGCGATAGACATGGTCGGCGACATCGCCGGCGGCGAACACCCCGGGGATTTCCGTCGCCGTGGCATTGCCTTCGCTGCCACCCCGCACCTGCAGATAGCCGTCACGCATGGCCAGCTGGCCCTGGAACAGATCGGTATTGGGCTTGTGGCCGATGGCGATGAACACGCCGGCCAGCGACAACTCGCTGGTTTCGCCGCTCAGGCTGTCGCGCAGGCGGGCACCGGTCACGCCGCTCGCGTCGCCGAGCACCTCGTCCAGGTTCTGGTTCCAGTGCAGGCGGATATTGCCGTTGGCGGCCTTTTCAAAGAGCTTGTCCTGGAGGATCTTCTCCGAACGCAATTTGTCACGCCGGTGCACCAGGTGCACTTCCTTGGCGATATTGGCCAGGTAAAGCGCTTCCTCGACGGCGGTATTGCCGCCGCCGACGACGGCGACCACCTGATTGCGATAGAAAAAACCGTCGCAGGTGGCGCAGGCCGAAACGCCCTTGCCGGCAAAGGCCTCCTCGGAGGGCAGGCCCAGGTACTGCGCGGAGGCACCGGTGGCGATGATCAGGGCGTCGCAGCTGTAGATACCGTTGTCACCCTTGAGGATAAACGGCCGCTGCTGCAACTCCGCGGTGTGAATGTGGTCGTAGACGATCTCGGTATCGAAACGCTCGGCGTGTTTCTGCATGCGCTCCATCAGGACCGGACCGGTCAGGCCCTCGACATCGCCTGGCCAGTTGTCGACTTCGGTGGTGGTGGTCAGTTGACCGCCGGCTTGCAGGCCGGTAATGACGACAGGCTTGAGGTTGGCACGGGCGGCATAAACGGCAGCGCTGTAACCGGCGGGGCCGGAGCCCAGGATGATCAGGCGTGAATGCTTGGCTTCGCTCATAAAAACACCTCATAAGCCTTTGTCACAAAAGAGAATGCATGCTCAAATTGAAGAGCATGAAAAGCGCCGTTGGCTATGCTACACCCAAGCGGCAACGGCGTGGCATCGGGCGTGTAAACCCGTACAATGTCCATCATGTAACGATGATAGTTTCTGAAGTGGCAAGTGCCGATCATACAAAGGACTGATATTGAAAATAGTCCAGGTAGAGCCAGAGAACTGTTCACCTGCCCCGAATGGGCAGTATTTTGTCGTCAATCAACAGCTGGGCGCGCCTTGGGCGCAGGAAAAGACGCGTTTTGAAGAAATCCACCGCTACACCCCCTAAAGCAGTCGTGCCGCTCTGGCGTCAGCAACTGCACTATCGTCTCAAGGAAGGCGCGCTGATTGCCATCGGTGCCTTGTGCCTGTTCCTGATGATGGCCTTGCTTACCTATGGCAAGGACGATCCGGGTTGGAGTCACAACAGCAAGATCGACGATGTGCAGAACTTCGGCGGGCCTGCCGGTTCCTACAGCGCCGATATCCTGTTCATGGTGTTGGGTTACTTCGCCTACGTGTTCCCGCTGTTGCTGGCGATCAAGACCTGGCAGATCTTCCGTCAGCGCCATGAGCCCTGGCAGTGGAGCGGCTGGCTGTTTTCCTGGCGGTTGATCGGCCTGGTATTCCTGGTCCTGTCCGGCGCCGCGCTGGCGCACATCCATTTCCATTCACCGACCGGCCTGCCGGCCGGTGCTGGCGGCGCGCTGGGCGAAAGCCTGGGCGACCTGGCCCGCAATGCCCTGAACATCCAGGGCAGCACGCTGCTGTTCATTGCCCTGTTCCTTTTCGGCCTGACGGTGTTTACCGACCTGTCTTGGTTCAAGGTCATGGACGTTACCGGCAAGATCACCCTGGACCTCTTCGAACTGTTCCAGGGCGCGCTGAATCGCTGGTGGGCAGCGCGTACCGAGCGCAAGCAATTGGTGGCGCAACTGCGGGAAGTCGATACCCGGGTCGAGGAAGTGGTGGCCCCGAGCATCGCCGACAAGCGCGAGCAGGCCAAGGCCAAGGAGCGCCTGATCGAGCGTGAGCAGGCCCTGAGCAAACACATGTCCGAGCGGGAGAAACACGTTCCGCCGGTGATCGCCCCGGCACCGGTCAAGCCGCCGCAGCCGAGCAAGCGCGTGGAGAAAGAGAAACAGGCGCCGCTGTTCATCGACAGCGCGGTCGAAGGCACCTTGCCGCCGATCTCGATTCTCGACCCGGCCGAGAAGAAACAGCTCAATTACTCCCCGGAATCCCTGGCGGCCGTCGGCCACCTGCTGGAAATCAAGCTCAAGGAATTCGGGGTCGAAGTGTCGGTGGATTCGATCCACCCCGGCCCGGTGATCACCCGTTACGAAATCCAGCCGGCCGCTGGCGTCAAGGTCAGCCGTATCGCCAACCTGGCCAAGGACCTGGCGCGTTCGCTGGCGGTGACCAGCGTGCGGGTGGTGGAAGTGATTCCCGGCAAGACCACCGTCGGTATCGAGATTCCCAACGAGGACCGGCAGATCGTGCGCTTCTCCGAGGTGTTGTCGACCCCCGAGTACGACAACTTCAAGTCGCCGGTCACCCTGGCCCTGGGCCACGATATCGGCGGCCGGCCGGTGATCACCGACCTGGCGAAGATGCCGCACCTGCTGGTGGCCGGTACCACCGGTTCCGGTAAGTCGGTGGGTGTGAACGCGATGATCCTGTCGATCCTGTTCAAGTCCGGCCCGGAAGACGCCAAGCTGATCATGATCGACCCGAAGATGCTCGAACTGTCGATCTACGAAGGCATTCCGCACCTGCTGTGCCCGGTGGTCACCGACATGAAGGACGCCGCCAACGCCCTGCGCTGGAGCGTCGCCGAGATGGAGCGGCGCTACAAGCTGATGGCGAAGATGGGCGTGCGCAACCTGTCGGGCTTCAATGCCAAGATCAAGGAAGCCCAGGAGCGCGGCGAGCCGATTGCCGACCCGCTGTACAACCGCGAAAGCATCCACGACGAAGCACCGTTGCTGACCAAGCTGCCGACCATCGTCGTGGTGGTCGACGAATTCGCCGACATGATGATGATCGTCGGCAAGAAGGTCGAGGAACTGATCGCCCGTATCGCGCAGAAGGCGCGGGCGGCTGGTATCCACCTGATCCTCGCGACCCAGCGGCCCTCGGTGGACGTGATCACCGGTCTGATCAAGGCCAACATCCCGACCCGCATGGCCTTCCAGGTGTCGAGCAAGATCGACTCCCGGACCATTATCGACCAGGGCGGCGCCGAGCAGTTGCTGGGGCATGGTGACATGCTCTACATGCCGCCGGGCACCAGCCTGCCGATCCGGGTCCACGGCGCGTTCGTGTCCGACGACGAGGTACACCGGGTGGTCGAAGCCTGGAAGCTGCGCGGTGCGCCGGAGTACAACGACGATATCCTCAACGGCGTCGAAGAAGCCGGCAGCGGCTTTGAAAATGGCGGCGGTGGCGGCGGTGACGACGATGCCGAGACCGATGCGCTGTACGACGAAGCCGTGCAGTTCGTCCTGGAAAGCCGCCGGGCCTCGATTTCCGCGGTCCAGCGCAAGCTGAAGATCGGCTACAACCGGGCTGCCCGCATGATCGAGGCCATGGAAATGGCCGGGGTGGTGACAGCCATGAACACCAACGGCTCGCGCGAAGTGCTTGCGCCAGGGCCGATGCGCGACTGATCCTGTGCCGCGTGAGGTCACGCGGCATGCCTTTCAAACGAATTCCATGAGGACTCCCATGCGTCTTATCCGCATGCTGTTGTTGCCGGTTCTGGCGTTGACCACCTTGTCGGCCCATGCCGACCAGAAGGATGTGGCGCGCCTGACACAGTTGCTCGAAAAGTCTCAGACCCTGACGGCGCGGTTCTCCCAGCTGACCCTGGATGGCAGCGGCACCCAGTTGCAGGAAACCGCCGGTGAGATGTCCCTGCAGCGCCCGGGCCTGTTCTACTGGCACACCGATGCGCCCCAGGAACAGACCATGATCTCCGATGGCCAGAAGGTCACCCTGTGGGACCCGGACCTGGAACAGGTGACCATCAAGAAGCTTGACCTGCGCCTGACCCAGACCCCGGCCCTGCTGTTGTCCGGTGATGTGTCGAAGATCAGCGAAAGCTTCGATATCAGCGCCAAGGAAGCTGGCGGCGTGATCGACTTCATTCTCAAGCCGAAAACCAAGGACACTCTGTTCGACAGCCTGCGCCTGTCGTTCCGCAACGGCCTGGTCAATGACATGCAACTGATCGACAGCGTCGGCCAGCGTACCAACCTGCTGTTCACCGGGGTCAAGGCCAACGAGCCGATTGCGGCTTCCAAGTTCAAGTTCGACATCCCCAAGGGCGCTGACGTCATCCAGGAATAAGAGGTTTCAAACGCAGCCCATGGACCTGTTTAGCCGTGCCCCGATCGCTCAGCCCCTGGCCGCCCGTCTGCGGGCGACCAACCTGGATGAGTACGTCGGCCAGGAACACCTGCTGGCCCGGGGCAAGCCGTTGCGCGAAGCCCTGGAGCAGGGCGCGCTGCATTCGATGATCTTCTGGGGCCCGCCAGGGGTGGGCAAGACCACCCTGGCGCGGTTGCTGGCGGAAGTCTCGGATGCACACTTCGAAACCGTGTCGGCGGTGTTGGCCGGGGTCAAGGAGATCCGTCAGGCGGTGGAAGTCGCCAAGCAGCAGGCCGGGCAGTACGGCAAGCGCACCATCCTGTTTGTCGACGAAGTCCATCGGTTCAACAAATCCCAGCAGGATGCCTTCCTGCCTTATGTCGAGGACGGCACGCTGATCTTTATCGGCGCCACCACCGAAAACCCGTCGTTCGAACTCAACAACGCGCTGTTGTCCCGGGCCCGTGTCTATGTGCTCAAGAGCCTCGACGAAGCCGCCCTGAACAAGCTGGTGCAGCGGGCGCTGACGGAAGAACGTGGCTTGGGCAAGCGTCAGCTGAGCCTGGGCGACGAAGGCTTCAAGATGCTGTTGTCGGCGGCGGACGGCGATGGCCGGCGCCTGCTCAACCTGCTGGAAAACGCCTCCGACCTGGCCGAGGACGGCAGCGAGATCGGCGTCGAACTGCTGCAAAGCCTGCTGGGCGATACCCGGCGGCGTTTCGACAAGGGGGGCGAGGCCTTCTACGACCAGATTTCCGCCTTGCACAAATCGGTACGCGGCTCCAACCCGGACGGCGCGCTCTACTGGTTCGCGCGGATGCTCGACGGCGGTTGCGATCCGCTGTACCTGGCGCGGCGCGTGGTGCGCATGGCCAGCGAGGATATCGGCAATGCCGACCCGCGGGCGTTGAGCCTGTGCCTGGCGGCCTGGGATGTGCAGGAACGGCTTGGCAGCCCCGAAGGCGAGCTGGCGGTGGCCCAGGCCATTACCTACCTGGCCTGCGCGCCGAAAAGCAACGCGGTGTACATGGGCTTCAAGGCCGCCATGCGTAGCGCCGCCGAGCACGGTTCGCTGGAAGTGCCGCTGCACTTGCGCAATGCCCCGACCAAGCTGATGAAACAGCTGGGTTATGGCGACGAGTACCGTTATGCCCATGACGAGCCCGACGCCTATGCGGCCGGCGAAGACTACTTTCCCGAAGAACTCGAACCGCAACCCTTCTACCAGCCGGTCCCGCGTGGCCTGGAACTGAAGATCGGCGAAAAGCTCAACCATCTTGCCGCGCTCGATCGCAAAAGCCCGAAACAACGGAGAAAGACTTGATTCGTACCGTACTTGCCGTGTCCGTCGCCGGTATCGTCGGCACCCTGGTGCGCTTTGCCACGGGCAATCTGATCAACGCCAATTGGCCGAAGCACTTCTATACCGCGACGTTGGCCGTTAATATCGTGGGCTGCCTGGTGATTGGCGTGCTCTACGGCCTGTTTTTGCTGCGCCCCGAGGTCCCGGTTGAAATCCGCGCCGGCCTGATCGTGGGGTTTGTCGGCGGCCTGACCACATTTTCATCCTTTTCACTGGATACGGTGCGCCTGCTGGAAAGCGGGCAGGGCCTCCTGGCCATGGGCTATGTGGCCCTCAGCGTATTCGGCGGGCTGCTCGCGACCTGGGCCGGCCTGTCCTTGACCAAACTCTGAATAACGAGAAACCGACATGCTCGATTCCAAACTGTTACGTAGCAACCTCCAGGACGTAGCGGATCGTCTGGCCTCCCGTGGCTTCAGCCTCGATGTTGCCCGCATCGAAGAGCTGGAAAGCCAGCGCAAGGTGGTGCAGACCCGCACCGAACAATTGCAGGCTGAGCGCAATGCGGTTTCCAAAAGTATCGGCCAGGCCAAGCAGCGCGGCGAAGACATCGCGCCGTTGATGGCCAGTGTCGAAACCATGGGTTCCGAGTTGAGCGAAGGCAAGGTGGCGCTGGATGCCATCCAGTCCGAGCTGGACCAGATCCTGCTGGGTATCCCGAACCTGCCCCACGAGTCCGTGCCGGTCGGCGCCGATGAGGACGGCAACGTCGAAGTGCGCCGCTGGGGCACGCCGACCGCCTTCGATTTCCCGATCCAGGACCACGTCGCCCTGGGCGAGAAGTTCGGCTGGCTGGATTTCGAAACCGCCGCCAAGCTGTCCGGTGCGCGTTTCGCCCTGCTGCGTGGGCCGATTGCCCGGCTGCACCGCGCACTCGCGCAGTTCATGATCAACCTGCACACCAGCGAACACGGCTACGAAGAGGCCTACACGCCTTATCTGGTCCAGGCACCTGCGTTGCAGGGCACCGGCCAGTTGCCGAAGTTCGAGGAAGACCTGTTCAAGATCTCCCGCGAAGGCGAGGCCGATCTGTACCTGATCCCGACCGCCGAAGTGTCGCTGACCAATATCGTCTCCGGCGAGATCATCGATGCCAAACAACTGCCGTTGAAGTTCGTGGCGCACACGCCATGCTTCCGCAGCGAGGCCGGTGCTTCTGGCCGTGACACCCGCGGGATGATCCGCCAGCACCAGTTCGACAAGGTCGAGATGGTCCAGATCGTCGAGCCGTCGACCTCCATGCAAGCCCTGGAAAGCCTGACCGCCAACGCCGAGAAGGTCCTGCAACTGCTGGAACTGCCTTACCGCGTCCTGGCCCTGTGCACCGGCGACATGGGCTTCAGTGCCGTGAAGACCTATGACCTGGAAGTGTGGGTGCCGAGCCAGGACAAATACCGCGAGATCTCGTCGTGCTCCAACTGCGGCGACTTCCAGGCCCGGCGCATGCAGGCGCGTTTCCGTAACCCGGAAACCGGCAAGCCCGAGCTGCTCCACACCCTGAACGGTTCCGGCCTGGCCGTGGGTCGCACACTGGTGGCCGTGCTGGAAAACTACCAGCAGGCTGACGGTTCGATCCGTGTGCCTGAAGTGCTCAAGCCCTACATGGGCGGCCTCGAGGTCATCGGCTGATGGAGTTCCTGCCGCTGTTTCACAACCTGCGCGGCAGCCGTGTGCTGGTCGTCGGCGGCGGGGAGATTGCCTTGCGCAAGTCCCGCCTGCTGGCCGATGCCGGCGCGGTGCTGCGGGTGGTCGCTCCCGAGATCGAGAGCCAGTTGAGTGAGTTGATCAGTGGCAGTGGCGGCGAAATGCTGCTGCGCGGTTATGGCGAATCCGACCTGGACGGTTGTGTGCTTATCATTGCCGCCACCGACGACGAGTCGCTCAATGCCCAGGTCTCCGCCGACGCTCATCGGCGTTGCGTGCCGGTCAATGTGGTGGATGCGCCGGCCTTGTGCAGCGTGATCTTCCCGGCCATTGTCGACCGTTCGCCACTGGTGATCGCGGTTTCCAGCGGCGGCGATGCGCCGGTGCTGGCGCGGTTGATCCGGGCCAAGATGGAAACCTGGATTCCTTCGACCTATGGCCAGCTGGCCGGGTTGGCGGCGCGTTTCCGGACCCAGGTGAAAACCCTGTTTCCCGGCGTGCAGCAACGCCGCGCATTCTGGGAAGACGTGTTCCAGGGGCCGATTGCCGACCGGCAGTTGGCCGGGCAGGGTGCCGAGGCCGAGCGCCTGTTGCTGGAGAAGATCAATGGCGCGGCCCCCAATGCGTCAGGCGAAGTGTATCTGGTGGGCGCGGGGCCGGGTGATCCCGACCTGTTGACCTTCCGCGCGCTGCGCCTGATGCAGCAGGCCGACGTGGTGCTCTACGACCGCCTGGTCGCCCCGGCGATTCTCGAGCTGTGCCGGCGTGATGCCGACCGTATCTATGTCGGCAAGCGTCGCGCCGATCATGCCGTGCCCCAGGACCAGATCAACCAGCAACTGGTGGATCTGGCGAAGCAGGGCAAGCGGGTGCTGCGTCTGAAGGGCGGTGATCCGTTCATCTTCGGGCGCGGCGGCGAAGAGATCGAGGAACTGGCGGCTCACGGCATTCCTTTCCAGGTGGTGCCAGGGATCACGGCGGCCAGCGGTTGCTCGGCCTATGCCGGGATTCCGCTGACGCACCGCGACTATGCGCAGTCCGTGCGCTTTGTCACCGGTCACCTGAAGGATGGCAGCACCGACCTGCCGTGGGTCGACCTGGTGGCACCGGCACAGACCCTGGTGTTCTACATGGGCCTGGTGGGGTTGCCGATCATCTGCGAACAGCTGATCAAGCATGGTCGTTCGGCGGACACGCCGGCGGCCCTGATCCAGCAGGGCACCACGTCGAATCAGCGGGTATTCACCGGCACGCTGGCCAATCTGCCGCAACTGGTGGCGGAGCATGAAGTCCATGCCCCGACGCTGGTGATTGTCGGCGAAGTGGTTCAGTTGCGCGAGAAGCTGGCCTGGTTCGAAGGTGCGCAATCGCAGGTGTGACACCGATTTGCGATTGATGCCAATCCCAACTGTGGGAGTCAGGCTCGACGACATCTGCGGTGAACACCGCACCAATGTGGGAGCTGGCTTGCCGGCGATGGGCCCTCGAGGACGCCATCGCCGGCAAGCCAGCTCCCACAGGTTTTCGCGTTGCGTCCGTCAGCCTTTCCAGACGCCACGTCCTGCCAACCGCTCACGATCATGTTCTGCCATGAAATCCTGCGCCGGTCCCTTGGGCACGATCCCCGTGGGATTGATGGTGCGATGACTGGCGTAGTAGTGCCCCTTGATATGGGCAAATTCCACCGTCCCGGCCACCCCCGGCCACTGATACAGCTCGCGCAGCCAGTTCGACAGGTTCGGATAGTCGGCAATGCGCCGCAGATTGCATTTGAAGTGTCCGTGGTAGACCGCATCGAAACGAATCAGCGTGGTGAACAGGCGCACATCGGCCTCGGTCAGGTACTCGCCCGCCAGGTAACGGTTTTCCGCCAGATGTCGTTCCAGATGGTCGAGCTCGGCAAACACATCGTCGAACGCGGTTTCGTAGGCCTCCTGTGAAGTCGCGAAGCCGGCCCGGTAGACGCCATTGTTCACCGCCGGGTAGATCCGTTCGTTCCAGCTGTCGATCAACCCGCGCAAGGTTTCGGGGTAGAAGTCCAGCCGGTTGCCGGTCAGCCCGTCGAACGCGCTGTTGAACATGCGGATGATCTCCGCCGACTCGTTGCTGACGATGCGCTGCAGCTTTTTGTCCCATAGCACCGGCACGGTCACGCGTCCGGTGTAGTCGGCGGTGTCAGCGGTATAACGCTGGTGCATGAAGGCAAGGTTATCGAGTTGATCGCCGCTGGAGCCATGCTCCCGGTCGAAGGTCCAACCGTTTTCCAGCATCAGCCAACTGACCACCGAGACGCCGACCAGCGCTTCCAGGCCCTTGAGCTTGCGCAGGATCAGGGTGCGATGGGCCCAGGGGCAGGCCAGGGAGACATACAGGTGATAGCGCCCGGCCTCGGCGGCAAAACCGCCTTCGCCACTGGGGCCCGGTTTGCCGTCGGCGGTGACCCAGTGACGGCGTTGCGCCTGCTCGCGCTGGAAGGCGCCGTCCTTGCTGCTTTCATACCACTGGTCATGCCAGCGGCCTTCGATCAAGAGACCCATCGGAAACTCCTCGGCAGATGTGCGTTGGAGTCCAGTCTAAAGTGATTCGTTCGAAGAAATAGCGCAAATCCCCGGGGTGAATGATCGACTAAATCGATCTATCGCGGGCATCCCAGTACCGTCGCGCCTGTTCGAAGGCTTGTTCGCGAGGCAGGCCAAGACCGCGCAGGGCCAGGGCCATGGTCGACAGCAGGGCCAGTTGCGGATAGCTGTCTTCGACGTCGCCGCGCCATAGCGCCTTGAGGTGCTCGGGTTCCAGCGTCGCCGGTTTGACATGGCGCTGCTCGGACAGGGCGGGCCATTCTTCATCCCAGCTTTCGCCGTTGGCCGTCCCGTAGAGATGGCTGGGGCTGTCGGGATTGACCTCGATCTCACCACCGTCGCCCTTGATCACAATGGCCGTATCGCCCAACAGGCCACTGGCATCGCGATGCACGGCCTGGTAGCCGGGATGGAAAATGCTTTGCAGGCCGCAGCGGGCGCCCAGCGGATTGAGAATACGCGCCAGGGAGTGGATCGGCGAGCGCAGGCCCAGGGTATTGCGCAGGTCGATCATCCGCTGCAATTGCGGCGCCCAGTCACCCAGGGGAAAAAAGGCGATATTGCCGCTGGCCAGGGCCTGTTCGACGGCCTGCCAGTCGCGGCACAACGGAATCTGCAGGGTGTCCAGCAAGTGCTCGGTGTACAGCCGGCCCGCGGTATGGGCGCCACCGCCGTGCATGAGGATCTTCACGCCGTTCTGGGCCAGGCACTTGGCGGCCAGCAGGTACCAGGGCAGGTGGCGCTTCTTGCCGGCGTAGGTCGGCCAGTCCAAGTCGATCGGCAGGGTCGGCGCATTGAGTCGCTCGCGCAGGGCCTCGGTGAAACCGGCCAGTTCCTCCGGGCTTTCTTCCTTGTGGCGCAGCAGCATCAGGAAGGCGCCGAGCTGGGTGTCCTCGACCTTCTCGTCGAGCAGCATGCCCATGGCTTCGCGGGCTTCCTCGCGGGTCAGGTTGCGGGCGCCGCGCTTGCCCTTGCCGAGAATTCGCACGAAGGGCGCAAACGGGTGTTCGGCGGGCGTTTCGGTGATCAGGGGGGCAGGGTTGGTCATAGACAATTCGTCGGCTTGGGCAGGCCCGCCAGCTTGGCGGCGAGTTTGGCGGGAGTGCCGTTGAACAGGCGGTTGAGGTGCAGGCTGTTGCCTTTTTCGGCACCCAGTTTCAAGGCGGTGTACTTGATCAGCGGGCGCGTGGCCGGCGACAGGTCGAACTCCTGGTAGAAACCGCGCAGCAACTCGAGAATCTCCCAGTGCTCGGCGCTCAGCTCGATGGTTTCCCGGGCGGCGAGGGCGCTGGCGACCTCGGGCGACCAATCGCTCAGCTCCACCAGGTAGCCGTCCTTGTCCAGCGCGATGTCCTGGCCGTTCACAGTCAGGGTGTTCATAGCCAGGTATTGACCTTGTCGTAGCGGACCGACAGCTCGACGAATCCCGGATAGTCCACGCGCGTGGCCCAGTCCGGGCATTCCAGGCCGCGGGCCAGCAGGTCTTCGTCGAGCGCGAACAGGCGCAGCTCGGCGGCACGTTCTTCCAGGGCTTCGAGTGGCAGGCTGCGCGGTTGCAAGGCGTAGACCGCGTCACCGGTGAGCAACAGCGCATCTTCGCTACCCAGCAGGCGCAGGCAACTGCCCAGGCGGCTGTCGGTAAACGGGGAGTGAGACAACACATGCAAGGTCGACATCAGAGCGTGATCACCTGGTCATAACGATTAACGAGGGCGACGATTTCTTCGGCCGTGAGCAGGCTCAGGTCCTCGCCGGCGACCTGGCTGGCAAAGAGCCCCCGGTCGGCCAGGCTGTCGCGACAGGCGTACAGGTCTTCGACGCCGAACAGTGACAGCGCCTGGAGGTTGGCGGTCAGGTCTTTCTGCTGCAGGGCCTTGGCGTTCTGCCCGGACGTCAGCTGGAACACCCCGTCATCCATGAACAGCAGGCCGATGGGCAGGTCGAAGGCGCCACCGGCCAGCACGATATCCAGCGCTTCGCGGGCGCCCGGCCCGGACCACGGTGCCTGACGGCTGATAATCAACAGGGACTTGGGCATTTCAAGGCCCTCCGAAACAGATCAGTCGGTCGGCGGCCTGCACGGCATCGTGCAATTGCCCCAGCCCGGAGAGTTCCCAGGGGCCGCCCAGGTTCACCGCCGCGCGTTGGTAGCGCTGGGCTTCTTCACTGTTGAGTACGCCACGTCGCAGCGCCGCGGCGATGCAGACCACGCCGTCGAGCTGGTGCTCACTGACGAAGGCGGCCCAGTCTTGCGGCAGGTCCTGTTCGTCCTGGGGGTGACCACATTGCTCGACGCGCTGTGCACGCCATCCTGGTAAAAGAACAGCCGCACAATCTCATGTCCACCGGCGAGCACTGCCTGGGCGAACAGCAGGGCGCGGCGGGAAGAGGGCGCGTGGGGCGCGGAAAACAGCGCAATGGCAAACTTCATGGGGGACTCTGTCAGCAAATCTGCCGTCATGATAAGGCCAGAAACGCCAGGAAGCTAAATCGCCGACAACAAAAAGCCCGCCGAAGCGGGCTTTTTGCCTGAGCGGTGCGATCAGTCGTCGCGACCCATGATGCCGAAGATCTGCAACAGGCTGATAAACAGGTTGTAGATCGATACATACAGGCTGATGGTCGCCATGATGTAGTTGCGCTCGCCGCCATGGATGATGGCGCTGGTCTGGAACAGGATGCAGACCGAGGAGAACAGCACGAAACCGGCGCTGATCGCCAGCTGCAAGCCGCTGATGTTGAAGAAGATGCTGGCCAGCATTGCGCCCAGCAGGACGAAGAAGCCGGCGGTGATGAAGCCGCTGAGGAAGCTCATGTCCTTGCGGGTGATCAGCACATAGGCCGACAGGCCGCCGAAGACCAGGGCGGTCATGGCGAATGCCGAGCTGACCACTTCAGCGCCGCCCTGCATGCCCAGGTAGCGGTTGAGGATAGGGCCGAGCAGGAAGCCCATGAAACCGGTCAGGGCGAAGGCGGACACCAGGCCCCAGGCCGAGTCGCGCAGCTTGTTGGTGAGGAAGAACAGCCCGTAGAAGCCGATCAGCACGACGAAGATGTTCGGGTAGCCGACACGCATCTGCTGGGCGACGAAAGCCATCACGCCACTGAAGGCCAGGGTGAGGGCCAGAAGGCTGTAAGTGTTGCGCAGGACGCGGCTAACCTCTAGCTGCTCAGCCTGCACGCTGTTGTTAACGGCGTAATCCTGTTCGCGCATGGCGAAACTCCTTCGGGTTTGAAATGTTCAGTCGCAAAGATCATAACAGAGGCTCTGTAACAAGCTATCACGAGAGTTTGACAGTGTGTTTCATTACGGTATTATGGCGCCCGCAATGCATAGGAGGTGTGGCCGAGTGGTTTAAGGCAGCAGTCTTGAAAACTGCCGACTGTAACAGGTCCCAGAGTTCGAATCTCTGCGCCTCCGCCATACTACACACCACAAAGCCCCGATAATTCGGGGCTTTGTCGTTTCTGGGGCGGGCATTGTCCAATCAGCAGGTAACGCCCGCGTTCGGCAGCCGGGGTACGGCCTCGTCATTCAGTCCGGACCCGTTCCTGCTTCTTCCTGGCAGCCGCCTCCGCGGCAAGGCACTCCAGTGCAAACTGCTCGGTGTAGGTCATCTGAATGGGGGTGGTTTCGCCCTTGACGGTTCTTTCGCCATCAAGGATGTATCGGATGCGCTTGTCGGTCACTCCGATGCGTTTGGCAATCCAGGATGGTGTTTGTCCGATACGCGAAATCAACTTGTCGGCATATTCGGTGGAAGGGTTGTAGCGCTCTGCGTTGGGTGTCATGTGACGTCCGGGTAAAAGTGGGGCCGCGATGCCTGGGTAGATGCGACACGGTGCACCAATTATCCGATGGTGTCGCGACCTTGATGAAGCACCACATTCCTTGTGTCTGCGCACCATGGGCAGCCCGCACGGAAAAACCTGCCTTTCTCCGAACGTCCCCCATGAAGGCGGGACGGGAATGAGCACCCATCAGCAGGGGCGGAGTCGCGTCGTTTAACGCGCGACCTCCTTGAGATAGAGCTTGCGGGCAGCGAATGCGGTCGGCGTGAAGTCTGTAAATACGCCATCGACACCGGCTCGGAAAAAGGCCAGGTATTCCGCCGTTGGGTCGCCCTTGTAGGCACCTGCCAGGTATTTCGCTTCGTTGCGGAAGGTGAATATATGGACGAACAGATTGGCCTTGTGAGCATCGCTGATCAGGTTGGTCGGCTTGAGGGTGTCGGCCTTGTCCAGGCCGGCGTCGGACGATGCCCCCCCGGCGACGGTGAGGGCCATTGCCTGTGGCTTCCACGGACCGATACCGTCGGCGTAGGTCCTGACCTCGGCCAAGCCTGCCGGCGTCAGCATCGCCCCGAAGGAGCGTGGGTCGCCTGCTACGGTCCAGCTGTAGGGGCGGCCGCTGACGAACGTGTTGGGTTTGTCCGTGATGAAAATGGTTTCGCCCGTCTTGAAGTTGACGCCGTTTCCATCGACCAGTTGAACTGCCCTGGATTTCAGGCCGATGGAGCGCAGGTATTTCAGGCTGGCCGGGTCAAAGCTTTGCACAAAGACCGGGGCTTCCTTGCGATTGAGATCGTTGTCGTCGAGGGCTTTGAGGATCGCCTTCTCGAACGGACGGCTGCCCGGTGCGCCGCAACCATTGGCAATGGCCTGGGCGTTGTTCCAGATCGGGTTTTTACTTTCCGGATAGACCGTAATGACACGACCCGTCGCTGCGCTTTCAGCCTTTGCAATATCGATCACGTCCTGAAAACTCAAGATCGGCAACTTGCCGTTCAATTCGCTTGGGCGCTGGTCGCGGGCATCGTACGTGGTGCCGCCGATCCACTGCCGCAGTTCGGCCATGGTGAAATCGCTGATTGACCAGTCGTTGGTATGGTCTTCGCCATCAACGACCAAGGATTTCAGGACTGATTTCGGATCCTTGGGATCGGTCAGGTCACTCAGGTAGCGGGATGGGCCATTTTCTGCCGTGGCAGGGTAGCTGACGTTGACCAGCACACCTGGAACCGTGCGCTTGCGGCGGGCAACTTCGGCGTTCGTCCTGGCGACTTCGCTGATGTTGGTGTTGTCGCTCAACCACGGATTGTGTCGAGCCACCAGGACGCAGTCCCGGGTCATGTGCAGGTCCAGTTCGAGCGAATCTGCGCCCGCCTCGGCGGCCTTCTCGTAGGAGGCTCGCGTTTCTTCCGGATACAGGCCTGGCAGGCCACGATGCCCGATGATCAGCGGTGCTGCACCGTCAAGGGTCTTGAACGAAGCCGCGGCGGTGGATCCGGTGCCGGGCGAGTGCTCGTTCGTACTGTTACAGGCACTCATCAACAGGCCGCATCCAACAACGATAAAGCGGGCAAGACACTTTGTGGCAAGGGGCAGGCCTGGGTGAGTATGCATGTGCAGTCCTTCAAGAGGGCAAGAGCGGTGATCTCCAACGGTACTGCAGGCGCGTGACGAAATCATGGCGGGACCGGTACGACCGGTGAGGTCTTTGTTACCTGGGATTCATCGGGGGAGGCGTCGTGGGCCTGGATAAAGTACGTCGCAGTTGCCGAGCGTTACCCACTGGAAAAAACGACACCAACCGCGTCGGAGTAGGGCCGGTCAGGCGCAGCGACCGAAGATTGCCTTCGGCCGTCGCGCCAGGGGTGGGCAGGGCCCGCCCTGGATCAGTAGGTTTCCAGCTGGAACGGCGTGTCCGCGACGGCGTTGCCGGTGCTCAGCAGGTCCGCGGTCTTCGGCCGTTTCAGGACCTTGTCGCGTGTCTGCACTTGCACCTCGATGCTGCTGTCTTCAATGGCCGAGTTGTCGGCGTTGAGGGGCAGCTTGAAGGTGGCCGTGGCTTCCAGGTGCGTCTGGCAGTTCATGCACCCTTCGACGTGCCAGCGACTGAGCACCGGTTGGGTCCCCAGGTACTCGCGCTTGCCATCGACTTCGGCGTAGGCCGAGATCAGGAACGAACCACGGATTTTCGCCCGGTTGATACGGCTGACCCGCAGCGTCTTGCCGGCGGGTTGCACGGCCTCGGCCTTGAACAGCAACTGCTTGGCGGGCTGGGCGTAGGCATCCAGGGAACCCTTGCCATAGACGTAGCCCAGTTGCTTCTCGATATTGATGCAGTCACGGGTGGTGAAGGCTTTGCCGTCAGCCTTGACGAAGGGATCCAGGGAGGTGTCCAGGCCCAATATGGCGTCTGGATCCCGGCCCGCGTCGCCCGCCGGAGGTTGCGCGTCTTTGTAGCCGGCTCCGGGGTCCGTGGGGTCGATGCTGAACTCATCGGTGGCCCCTTGCCGACGCTGCCAGGTCCAGAACACGTAGTCGATAAAACAGTGGTGGAAGAAGAACACCGGGTCCAGGCCGGCGGTTTCGTTCTCGCCCATATCGCCGTTGGCTCCCGGAATCGCCGAGCTGTCGCCCGCGCCCGGATAGTCGAAACCGCCGACCGCCAGGTGCATGAAGTTGTGTGGCTCCTCCAGTGACACATGGTGGGGCCCCGTCGGGTCTGCCTTGTTCTTCGCGCCTGCCGAAGTCGTGTTGGAGAACAGGGTGTAGTCAGGGGCATCGAGGCAGCTTTCGAAGCGACTGAACACCTCGCCGCGCCACTTGCCTCCGATCTTGATCTTGCCACTCAGCCAGGTGCTGACGTTTTCATTGAGGTAGGTGGTGTTTTTCTTCGGGTCCTTGAACTGGGCGTTGTGCAATGCGGTGGCCGCGCGGTCCGCGTCGGTGCCTACCAGCCCGGACAGCGGATAGCGCACGGTCTCGTAGCCTTCGGGCTTGCTGTAGATGATGGGGTTGTCCTTTGTCACCGGGAGCTCATCGGTGATGGCCTGCGGAAACACGAAGGAGCGCAGCGGGTTGTCGATCTTCTGCCCGTTGATCACGAAGGATTCCTGGGTCAGGGCCGAAGGAAGACCGTTTTCCCGCGAATGCTCGCTGCATTCATCCCAGAACGGCAGGGTGACGTTGCTACATCCGGGAATACTGCGCAATGCCTCTTCCAGGCGCCAGAGATAGGCGCGGTGCCAACTCGGGAAGAGCACCGTGCCGTGCTGGCAGTAGCCGCCCCACCATTTGGCGTCGGTCTTGCCTTTACCACGGAACGGCTCGCCATGCAGGCCGCCGATGGAGAAGAAGGAGTTGGGGTGGCTGGCGGGAAGATCCTTGATGCCTTTCCAGGCGAGGATCAGGGCTTCAAGTTCATCTTTCTTGCCGTGGTCATAGTCGTACTGGATATCACTGAGAGAACGGCGTACACGCGGGGTGGATGACATGGTGACCTCCTTGTTGCCGGGTATCCCGAAAAACTTCGGGGGACTACTGCCTGATGCAGCATATCCGGGATCTGGCAACGTGCCAGTATGGGCGCCAAACGGTCATGGATAGGTTAGATTGACGGGTCCAAGGCACGCGGATTTCCCGCATGCACGGTCAGTGTGTGCTGATAATCAACGTGGGCAGGAGTTGCGCCAGTGGTCAATGTGACGGATAAGGAGTTCAACGCAGCGTTGCCGGTCATGCAAAAGCTGCTATGGGCCGATCAGAAAGACAGGGAGCGGTTGCAGGGGCATGCGCTCAACATCATTCCCGCCAATTTCTACTCCAACACGCCTTCGATTTCCGAGACGCTGGGTTCCTACGAATACAGTGAGCCGGATCCTCCGTATCTGGCCTGTGGGATATTCGATCAGCAGAAGCTGCGCATGGAGCTCGCCGAGCTGGTTCCCTATGCGGCCGATTTTTCCCCTGTGGAAGCCGGGAACGAGGAGACGTGCACCGCGTACTTCTGGAAAAACAGCCAGTTTTCCTACAGTGATGCCATGTCCTATTACGCTTACGTCAGGCGTATCCGGCCCCGGCGCATCGTGGAAATCGGCAGCGGGTTTTCATCATTGATTGCCCTTGAGGCGCTGCGGAAAAATGGCGCGGGCACGCTGAGTTGCATCGAGCCCTTTCCGAGGTCTTTCATCGCCTCGCTTGGCCGTGAAGGGGCACTCGACTTGCAGGTGCAACGTGCCCAGGACATCACCATAGAGGCATTGAACGCCACTCTGGAAGATGGCGATATCCTGTTTATCGACTCCACGCATACGGTAAAGACCGGCAGTGATTGCCTGCACATCTACCTTCGGTTGCTGCCCCGAATCACCCGGAAAATATTCGTGCATGTTCACGATGTCTTTCTTCCATTCGGCCTGCCGCAGCGCTGGCTGATCGATCACCAGATCTATTGGACGGAGCAATATCTTCTCCTGGCGCTGTTGATTGATAACCCGCGGGCCAGGTTGTTGTTTGGCAGTGCCTACCACAAGCATTTCAATGCCGATCTGTTGGACAGCCTCATGCACGGTCGCTATGAAAGTGGCGGTGGCAGTTTCTGGTTCGAATACGATGGGCGCAAATAGGATCATCAAACGCTCTGCCCGCAAGCCACCGGAGACTTGAATACGTCCGGCGGCAACAGACAGCACATATCTGCAATTCCTGTCGTCCAGCGACGGGGATAGTGACGCAGGTCCCCGGCATTCCCGCCAGCGGCCCGCTACTTCCCTTCCTGCGACTGCAAGCACAACAGGAGTTGTTCATGAGCACGTTCGTGACACGCGATGGCACCGAGATCTATTACAAGGACTGGGGCTCCGGCAAACCGGTAGTGTTCAGTCACGGCTGGCCGCTGGATGCCGACATGTGGGAATACCAGATGGAGTACCTGAGCAGCCGCGGTTATCGCACCATTGCCTTCGACCGGCGCGGTTTCGGTCGCTCCAGCCAGCCCTGGGACGGCTATGACTACGACACCTTTGCCGATGACCTGGCCGGGCTGATCGAGCACCTCGATCTTGAAGCGGTCACGCTGGTGGGGTTCTCCATGGGCGGCGGCGATGTCAGTCGCTACATCGCCCGCCACGGCAGCCGCCGGGTTGCCGGCCTGGTATTGCTGGGGGCGGTGACCCCGTTGTTCATCCAGACCGACGACCATCCGCAGGGCGTGCCGAAAGCCGTGTTCGATGGCATCAGGGCCGGCCTGCTCAAGGATCGTGCGCAGTTCATCGCCGATTTCGCCAGCCCGTTCTATGGCACCAACCACGGCCAGGTGGTTTCCCAGGGTGTGCTGACCCAGACCCTGAATATCGCCCTGATGGCTTCGCTCAAGGGCACCGTGGATTGCGTGACCGCGTTCTCGGAAACCGACTTTCGCGCGGACATGGCCAGGATCGATGTGCCGACCCTGGTGATCCATGGCGACGATGACCAGATCGTGCCATTCGAGGCCACCGGCAAGCTGGCCGCCGCGATGATTCCAGGCGCGCGGCTCAAGGTCTACGCCGGCGCGCCCCACGGTTTCGCCGCGACCCATGGGCAGGCGCTGAACGAGGACCTGCTGGCCTTCCTCGCGGGCTGATCCACCGCGACACGGCAGGTGACTATCGTCAACCTGGCCAGGGCCGCGACTGATGCCCGGGGGCCATCGGTGGTCCCCGGGCGTCGACGGCCAGAACGGAGCGAAGATCCGCCGGTGTGTGTGGTAGTGGGGTGGCCCCTCGCGGTTGCCGGTTTGCTCCATCGTTCTGCAAGGCCGCCAAGTGCGGTGGTCAGCAAACGCGGAGAACACACCTACATGCCTACATCCACTGACAGCGAAGTTTCCCTTGAACCTCCCGAGGAGACGGGGGCGTACTTCGAATGGTTGATCGACACGCTGCTCATTGAGTTTGATGACGCCGACATCGAGCCGATTTGCGTGGCCAGCGGTATCGACGAACCTGTGCTGCACCAGGTCTATCCCCAGGCACGGCAGCCCCCGGCATTTTTGCTCGATACCGTGGAGCGCTTCCGGCTGGACCGGGAGATCAGGCGCTTCATCGAGCATCCCGAAGACGAGACACCGGCAAAAGATGCCGACGTACAACGCTATCTGCAACAAGTGGGGCTGCAACTGATCTGGCCCACGTCACGGGTCTTGCAGCTGTTCGAAGCAGGAACCGCCAACCGGGTCGAGTACCCGCGGGACAGCGCCGAGAACTTGCCGCGAATCTCGGTCAGCGAGGCTCAATTGATGGCCGGCGACCTGTGGATCAGCGTGCTGAATCATCTGGATGACGAGCAGATCAGGGAGTGGCTGGGGGCCGACTACGCCTCGGCCGCAGACCGCCTGTTGGCGTTGAGGCGCAAAGCCGGCGAAGCCCTTGCCCGGCACCGGCACGAAGTGTTCGACATCTGTTATCAGTTCCGGCAGCAGTCGGGCGATTCCCAGGTGGGGCAGGTCAGAAGATTCTTTGCCGATCTGCCGACCTCCATGGTACGGGAACTGATCGCCCGGGCTGACGAGGACGAGCTTGGTCAGTTATCCACGGCACAGGTGGCCCCCCGCGGATGCTCCGGGATGCGCAGTGGTATCGCCAGCAGTTGCGCTTGAACCGCGCGTACGAGGGGCTCTACCTGGCCTCGGCGGCTGGAGAGGACAGCGATGTGCTGGTGCTGCACACCCTGGAAACCTTGCCTTGCTGGCCCGGCTGCATGCGGATCGAGGTGCGCCAGGATAGCCCCGCGGGGACCTTGCTGGACAGCATCGGTCTTGAGCAGGCCGAGTTGCAGCGGGTGCTGGTACGGGCGGATGGGCGCTATCGGGTCTACAACGGCCGGGGCCAGACACTGGGTGAGGCGGTGGATATGGTCACGGCCTTGCGGGCGGCCCTGCCCAGGTCGGTGCGCAGGACGCTGGACATGCCGCTTGAAGCCGATGCCAGCGCATTGAGGACCCTGCTTGTCGACCACACGCCGTTGCCCCGCGTGCAATTGCTCGCGGCGTTGGGAATGACTGCCGTATCGCCGCCGGTGGCGGTCATGCGCCGCTAGCGGTCCCGGGCTTTTGCCGGTTCGCCCGGCTGCTGCCCGGCGAGTCGTCAATGTCCGCCGGGCGTCATCCTGGTGTGGGCCTGCAGGCACTGCACCAGGGCATCGAACACCGCCTTGCAGCTCGCGCTGGCCCGTAGGTCCTCATGCATGGTCACCCAGGTTTCCAGCTGGAAGGTGAAATGCTCGCCGAGGACCCGCACCAGGTTCGGATCGCGCTGGGCCAGGGCGCTCTGGCAGATGCCGATGCCACAACCGGCGCGGATCATTGCCAGTTGCGCCAGGTTGTTGTCGGTGCGCAGGGTGAAGGTTTTTCGCTGCCAGCTGGGGAGCCGCTTGCTCGCGGAACGCACGAAGGGTGTTTCACTGTCGAAGCCGATCAGCGCGTGTCGGGCGAGATCCGCCGGGAGGTGGGGTGTGCCTTGCCGTTGCAGATACTCGCGATGGGCATGGAACCCGAGTTCCACCTCACCGACCCGGCGGGCAATCAGGGCGTCCTGGCGCGGCGTGGTCATGCGCACGGCAATGTCGGCTTCCCGCTGGAGGAGGTCGAGGACCCGGTCCGTAGCCAGCAGTTCGATCCTCAGTTGCGGATGAGCCTGCCGCAGGCGGGCGAGCATCGCCGGTAGCACCTCCACCGCGATCACTTCGCTGGCCGAGATCCGCACTGTGCCGTTGACCTGCCCACCCTGGGCCGTGGCCGCGCGCTCCAGGGCGGCGGCGGTATCGCGCATCGACTCGGCGTAGCCACGCAGACCCAGGGCGGTCTCGGTCGGCAGCAAGCCGGTTTGCGAGCGGATGAACAGCGGCTGCCTGAACGAGGCCTCAAGCGCGGCGATATGCCTGCCGGCGGTGGGTTGGGTAATGCCCAGCGCCCGCGCCGCGCCCGAGAGCGAGCCCTCTGTCAGCACGGCCAGAAAAGTACGGTAGAGCTCCCAACCTATCGATTTGTCCATGCATAAATGTATGGCTGATCGCTTCTCTTGTGCAATTTATTTGATGAAGGATCGGGCCCAGACTTTGCTCACCACGACTTTTCCGGAGAGCGGACATGGCAATGAACAACAAGGTACTGGTCCTCGGGGCCAGCGGCGGTATCGGCGGCGAAGTGGCACGGCAGCTGCGCGACGGCGGTTGGCAGGTGGTGGCATTGCAGCGTGGGCTGGCCCTCGAGTGCGAGCAGCGCGATGGCATGACCTGGCTACGTGGCGATGCGATGAACCGCAGGGATGTCCTGCGCGCTGCCCAGGGCTGCAGTGTGATCGTCCATGGCGTCAACCCGCCGGGCTATCGCAACTGGGCGACGCTGGTGCTACCGATGATCGACAACAGCATCGCCGCGGCACGGGCCGAAGGCGCTACCGTGGTGTTGCCCGGCACGGTCTACAACTATGGTCCGGATGCCTTTCCCGTCCTGGATGAGGAGTCCCCCAGCGGCCATTGACCCGCAAGGGCCTGATCCGTGTCGAACTCGAGGCGCGGCTGCGGGCCGCCACCGACGACGGCGTACGGGTGATCGTGGTGCGGGCGGGCGACTTCTTCGGACCCCGGGCCGGCAACACCTGGTTTTCCCAGGGCCTGATCAAGCCGGGAAGGGCGGTCAGGGTCGTTCATCTGCCGGGGGCGACGGGTGTTGGTCATCAATGGGCCTACCTGCCGGATGTGGCCCGGACCATGGTCGAGTTGCTGGCCCGGCGGGAGCGGCTGGCCCCCTTCGCGACCTTTCAGTTCGCCGGCCATTGGGATGCCGATGGCACCCAGATGGCCGAGGCGATCCGGCGGGTGGTCGAGCGCACGGGTGGGGCGGTGAAGCGACGGGCATTTCCCTGGTGGCTGGTGCGCCTGGCCGCGCCCGTGGTACCGACCTTCCGCGAGCTGCTGGAAATGCGCTACCTGTGGCAGCAACCGGTGCGCATGGACAACGCCAGGCTGCTGGCGGTGCTGGGCAAGGAGCCGCACACGCCGCTGGACCAGGCGGTGGTCGCGACACTGGTGGGCCAGGGTTGTCTCTAGCCCGCGGGGCTCAACGCTTGTGGATCTTGATGTCATGCACGCCCAGTGCCCGGGCGACCTCCTCCAACCGGGTGTCGTCGGTAAAGAGCGCACCGTGATGGGCGCAGATCAGGATCAGCGCATGCTTGCCGGACAGCTTGTGCACGCAGGCTTTCAACTGGGCGGACAGGCGCTGCCGATGCAGCCGGTAGCTGACATTGAAGGTGTTCACCGGCTTCATCACGGGCTGTCGAACCACACGGGAGTCAGGGGCTTCTGCCAGTGTCCGGACATGACCAGCATGCCCAGCAGCTTCAAGGTATTGGCGTAGTAGTCATTGCTCGACAGCGACTGTTGCTGGAGTTCATCCCATATACCGTTCAACCAGGCCTGGTTGTCGCCACTGATCATCGCGCTGACGCCCAGTGCGGCGATGAAGGCAGGGCTGTCGCTGCCTTCGTCGGCCAGGGGCTTGCCGTCGAGCAGGTAGCCGTCGTGAAAGGCCTTCGGGCGGTTGGCGGTGCTGTTCCGGGCCCAGCGGTTGAACGGTACGAGTGCGCGGAAGGCCCGTTGATCGCCGTACAGCAGGTAGTCCAGGCCGACCCGCCAGGGATAACGGGCCGCGTTCCAGGAATAGTCACCGTCGTGCGCGTCCTCGAGCAGTTCGCTGCGGGCGGGAGACGGCGACTGGTTGAGGCGGCTGATAAAGTCCGGCATCAGGCCGGTCTCCTTCGCATGATTGCGCAGGATGCTCTTGATAATGAAGTAGGTTCTGTCGCGCACGCTCAGCCAGCGGCGGTCCTGGGTCGCGAGAAAAAAGGCATACAGATGCGAGGTCATGAAATCGGAGGAACGGGTGCTGAACTCGATCTCCGGATTGTCGTCGGCGTTGACCCAGTCGCCGAGCAGCAGGTGGCTGGCATTGGGATGCACCTCGTGTTCGAGAACGGCCTTCATCACCGTTTTCGCTTCACCCAGGTAGTCGATCTGGCCCTTGCTGCCCCAGGTCTTGTCGGCCAGCAACAGGGCATAGGCGATATCCATATCACCGTCGGTGGCACTGTTTTCCCCGCCGAACGGAGCGCCGGCATTGCCGCAGTCATGGATCTGGTTCCAGGCCATCATGCCGCGATCCGATCTGGCCGGATGATCCTGGAAGTAGCGGAACATGCCGTCGAAAACGGTTTTCGCCTGGGGATCGGCAGCGGCCATCATCACGCTGAGCAGCATTGCGTAGCCATGGGCTTCGGAGACCGTCAGGGTCCCCGGCGCGGTACCGCCACCCACGGATTTGCCGTCGGCGTCGACCTTGACCAGGTAACGCCCGGTTCCGCAGGCCTGGGTCAGGTAGGTGGTTTTCCAGTCGTTGTAGAAGGCGATCAGTTGCCGGTCCAGCTCGGCTCTGGGCAGATGGTCGGGCTGGATCGTGCCCGGAAAGTAGCTCGCGGCGGCAAAGGCGGGCCGCGCCGGGGTATCGGCGCCCAGGGCGGCGGCAGTCAGGCAGGCAGCCATCAACAGGACGAACAGTTGCAGGGTAAGGCGATGCACGAAATGACTCTCCAGCCTGATCCGGTGCGGATGACATCCGCTGGCGCTATTGCAGATGGGCGGCAGCGTAATGTTCGGCTCGCCAGGCTGCTGTAACGGGCTGTAACCGGTGCTTTCGCCACGAAAACAGGGTGCGGGAATCCCTCAGGGCCGGCGAATTGTGTTCCTGGGGTGCATGACTTATCCTCGGCGGCGATGGATGCCCGGCGCGGTCTGGACGCTCGGGAACTGACGGCAATGGAGGCCGTAACGCATGTTCAAGGTCAGGCGAAAAATTGGCGTTCTGCTGCTGGTCTATATCGTTGGGGTCAGTGGCTACATCTACTATCTGCACGCCCAGGCCCAGCGGATCCTGACCGACAGCATCAACAACAAGTTGTTGCATGCGGCCCTGGGCGGTGCCGCCATCCTCGGCGACCAGTACCACAACGGGCTGGTCGACAAGCATTCAAAGTCCGAAGCCGAAGACCTCGATGCCATCCGCAAGCTTTCGCGCTTCAACGAGTCCATGGGCACGGCTTTTGTCTATACCGTGATCAAGCGGGGAGGAGAGGCCATCCTCGTCAGTTCCAGCGCCTCGGCCAAGGAAGTCCGGGAAAACAACTTCGTCCGCTTCTTCGATCCCTATCCCGATGCGAGCCAGACGCTGCTCGACAGCTTCGACCTGACCACTCCGAGCTGGATCGACTACACCGACCACTGGGGCGATTTCCGCGCGGTCTTTGTTCCCATGAAGTCCCAGGACGGCACGCCTTATGTCGCCGGGGCGGAAATTACCCTGGCCGAGTACTACCACGAACTCAACCAGGACTCCCTGCACCATATCGTGCTGGCGATCCTGGTCTTTCTGTCTTTCAGTCTCCTGTTCGTCATCGACTCGGTGCGCATGCGCGCCCATCTTCGCCAGATGCAGGTCAATGAGCAGGTATTGAAACAGGCCAAGATTGCCGCTGAAGAAGCCGATCGCATGAAAAGCCAGTTCCTGGCGACCATGAGCCATGAAATCCGCACGCCCATGTATGGCGTCATCGGGGCCACCGACCTGCTGTCCGCCACGGCGCTGAGCCCGGCACAAAAAGACCTGCTGACCACTATCCATACCAGCGGCAAGACGTTGCTGGCGCTGATCGACGACATTCTCGACCTGGCCAAGATCGAGTCGGGAAAACTGGACCTGCGACCCCGTGTGTTCGAACTGCGACCCCTGATCACCTCCAGTGTCGAAGTGGTCCGGCAGAATATCCAGGACAAGCCGATCACCCTTGAGGTCACCGTCTTCCCGGATGTTCCTTCGTTGGTCAAGACCGATGCCGACCGTCTTCGCCAGATCCTGATCAACCTGCTGGGCAATGCGATCAAGTTCACTGAAACGGGAGAGGTTTCACTGACCGTCTCGCTCGGTGACGGCGCTCCGGCCCGGCTCAATTTTTCCATCCGCGATACCGGTGTCGGCATTCCCACGGAACGGCAGGGCAGCCTGTTCAAGCCTTTTACCCAGTTCGAGGGGGCGAACAACCAGCGCTTCACCGGCAGCGGGCTCGGCCTGTCGATCTGCAAGAACCTGATTGAGGCCCAGGGGGGCATCCTGTCCTTCAGCAGCCTGTTTGGTATCGGTTCGACCTTCACCTTCTCGCTGCCGATCGAGCCTTTTTCAGACATGGAAATCCCCATTGCCGCCGAGCACCCGGCAGTGGGTTTCGACGCATCGTTCGCCGGGCATTACCCGTTGGATATCCTGCTGGTGGAGAACCACGAACTGAACCAGAAGGTTGCGATGGCGATGTTGCAGACCCTGGGCTATACGCCCGATCTGGCCTCTGACGGTCTCGAGGCGCTTGAGCGGTGCCTGCGTTCGACCCCGGATGTCATCCTGATGGATATCAACATGCCGGGCATGGATGGCCTGGAGGCCATCCGCCGGATCAGGGAACTGCCGCTGGGTGACCAGTGCTATATCGTTGCCTTTACCGCCAGCGCGTTCTCCAACGAGATCGAGCGTTTCCGGGTGGCCGGCGCCAACGATATCCTGACCAAGCCGGCCAGCTTCCAGGGCTTTGCCGAGGTGTTGCGACGTTCGACGGACTACCGGAAACAGTTCCAGACCAGCGCTCCGGCAGTCGAGTGATTTCGAACCCGGGGGTCAGGGGGCGAATGCCATGACCGAGGCGGGGGAACCGGAGCCGTCCTGAAGTCGCAGGATACCGATGACCAGCGTGGTGCCCTTGGCCGGCAGCTGGTCGAGGTTGGTCAGGCACTCCAGGATGATGCCGTTTTTCGCCAGGACCTGGCTGTTGGTGGCATACACCGTGTCCTGGCCCGGATCGGCGCCATGGGTGTCGGTGCCGACGCCCGCGATATGGCGTTCGTTGACCAGGAAGGTGGCGGTATCGGTGCCGAGCCCTGGGAAGTGCAGGCCACCCTTGTCATCGGCGTTGAAAAAGCGCTTGGGATCGTTCCAGAAGTCCTGCCACCCGGTGTAGAGCAGCACCACGGAGTCCCGGGCGATAGGCCCATGGGCGTGTTCCCAGTTCTTGATGTCCTGGATGCTGATCACATAGTCGGGATTGGCCTTGGCCTGGGCCCGTACATCGATCACCACCGCCGGGCGCACCAGCGACTGCGGTTTGTAGGCATCGATCCCGACGCCATCGGCGTGAAAGCTGTTGGGGGCATTCATGTGGGTGGCGCTGTGTTCGCCCATGCTGAAGCTGCGCAGGTAGTAGCCGTCCTTTTCCTGGGTGGCCACGACATTGAAGTTGACGGGAGGGTCGTGCGGCCAAAGCGGTATGGAGGGGGAGATGACGTGACTGAGGTCGACGATCTTTCGAAACTGGATACTCTGCATTCCCTTTGCTTCCTTTTCCCCTGCGAAACCCTGAGTGATGCCGGTTGCCAGCCATACGGCCAGCAGCCCGGCAGACAAGCGCCTGAGCCGTGCCTTGTGTTGTATTGAAAATTCCATGATATATCTGCTCCTTCGGACATCAAGGGGCCCCTGCCCTTGATTCCAGTGGAGTCTATCCATTCTTGGTACAGGGATGGTAAGGAGATTCAGGCTGTTTGCCAGGAATTGTCTGTAGGTTTATTCCTTGATGCCGGCGTTTTTTCATTGGTCTGATGGCTTGCCGTCTGTTCGTGCTGTCTGCGATAAGCCCCCGGTTGCACCCCGACCGCCTTGGTAAAGGCCCGGGTAAATGCCGCGATCGACTGATAGCCCACCGCCGCGCAGACCTGTTCCACGGTGTTGTTGGCCTTGAGCAACTGGCAGGCATGGCGGATGCGCAAGGCCAGCAGCACCTGGCCCGGCGACTGTCGGGCCAGTTCGTTGAAGCGCTTGAAAAACGCCGAGCGCGACATCCCGGTACAGGCCGCCATGCTTTCCAGCGACCAGCTTTCGCCGGGGCGCTCGATCAACTGTTCCAGCAGCGGCGCGAATCCCGGGTGCCGGGCCAGCGCCACCAGTCCGCCGAGGTCCTGGTTGCCCGCCACCTGCTGGCGCAGGACATACAGGAACAGCAGGTGACTCAAGCGCTCAAGCAATGCCGGGGAGGGCGCCGGTTGCCGCTGGCACTCGTCCAGGATCAGTTCGAACAGGGCCCGGGCCGCCGTCGATGACGGATCGCCGGCGCGCAGGACGATCCAGTCCGGCAACCCGTCGATGATCAGCGACGACAGCCCCGAGCGGAAATGGAAGAAGCCGCAGACCAGGCCCACGCCATCCTGGGCCTCGCCGTCCAGCGCGGTCATCGCCATGCGTGGCAGGTCCCTGGCCCGGGTGCTGTCCTCGGCGCTCGAGAGCCGATAGTCCAGGTCGTGCAGCAGAAACACCGCGTCCCCGGCATGCAAACGCACGCCGGCTTGCGCTCCATCAATATGCAGCCAGCAATGTCCCTGCACGATCAGGTGGAAGCTGGCCCGTGCCAGGCCATGGGTGCTGGCGTGCCAGCCACCGCAGTAGCGCCCGACATGAAACAGGCTGGTGTCGAGCTCGAGGCTCTCTAATAACCAATCAACCAGTGGGCTGGACGAAATCATCTAATGGAAACACTCAGGAGCAAGTAAACGCTACTTTAGAATATGGATCGGAATTCTTATAACCAACAGACTTGCCGGACATCTCATCAACTGGAGTCCACGCCATGTCGCGCGTCACTTTACACACTCTGCAAAGCGCCCCTGAAGCGGCCAGGCCTTTTCTGGAGAACGCTCAGAAGAACTCCGGGTTTATCCCGAACCTGCTCGGCGTGCTCGCCAACGCACCGGCGGCCCTGGAAACCTACGTTACGGTATCGGGGCTCAATGGCAAAGCCGAGCTGAGCCTGGCCGAGCGCGAAGTGGTGCAGTTGATTGCCGCCACCACCCACGGTTGCGATTTCTGTGTCGCCGGGCATACCGCGGTGGCGGTGAACAAGGCCAGGCTGCCGGACGAGGTGGTCAGTGCCTTGCGCGGGCAAAGCGAACTGCCCGAGGAAAAACTCGAAGTACTGGCTAGCTTTACCCGGGAAGTCATCGCCACCCGCGGCAATGTCAGCGACGAGACCTTCAGCGCCTTCACGGCGGCCGGCTACACCGAGGGCAATGCCCTGGAAGTGATTCTCGGCGTCAGTCTGGCGACCCTGTGCAACTTCGCCAATGTCTTCGCCCGCACGCCGCTCAATCCCGAGCTGGCCAAGTACCGCTGGCAAGCGGCGGGTCAATGATTCAACGGCGCCGGCAATGGCCGGGCGCCGCGTTCGAGGAGAGAACCACATGCTTGATCCGGCATTGAGCCAATGGCTGGACGAACACGCCCAGGCCCTGGACCTGGGGCAATGCGACCCGCAGTCGGTGCTGTCGCGGCTGGCCGCCGCGCGGGTGCTGCGCGTCGGTGTCGAAGAAGCCCAGGGTGGCAGCGGTGGCGATATCGCCGATGCCGTGGAAACGCTCGCCGGCGTTGCCAGTCATTCCCTGGCGGCGGCCTTTGTCTTCTGGGGCCAGCGGGCCTTTATCGAATACCTGCTGCAGAGCCCGAATCGTGGCCTGCGTGAACGCCTGCTGCCATCGTTGCTCAGTGGCGAACTGGCCGGGGCGACCGGGCTGTCGAACGCGATGAAGTTCCTTTCGGGCATCGAGTCGCTGCAGGTGCGTGCGCGCTCCCAGGCCGATGGCTGGCAACTCGACGGTCGCCTGCATTGGGTGACCAACCTGCGCAAGAGCGGGTTTGTCGTGGCCGCGGCGATCGAGCGCGAGGAGGGTGGGGTGCCCTTTGTACTGGCGATTCCAGATGGACTGGAGGGCGTCAGGCGCTCTGCCGACCTGCAACTGATGGGCCTGCAATCGAGCAATACCGCGGCCATCGACCTGCAACAGGTCAGCGTGAGCAGCGACTGGTTGCTGCACGAAGATGCCAAGCGTTTTCTGCCGGCGGTACGCCCGGCGTTTCTCGGCCTGCAATGCGGCATGGCGATCGGCCTGAGCCGGCGCGCCCTGAGTGAGGTCGCCGGCCATCTGCAGGACGGCCGCTCGATTCTGCGCGAGCCCCTGCTGGAGCAACGCCATGTGCTGGAGCAGGCCGTGGAAGCCCTGAAGAACGGTTTGCTCGATGGCCGTTTCCTCACCCGTCCCGCCGATCTGTTCCAGATCCGCATCACCCTCGCCGAGTCCGCCGCCCAGGCGGTGCAACTGGAATTGCAGGCCAGCGGCGGCAAGGCCTACCTGAGCGAGCACGGCAGCGGTTTTGCCCGGCGCTGGCGCGAGTCGGCGTTCGTGCCGATCGTCACCCCGAGCCTGGTGCAACTGCGCGCCGAACTGCAACGTCAGGCGCGGGAAGCGGCGGCATGAGCACCTCCTTGCTGCAAGCCCGGCAGATCAGCCTCGGTTACCCCCGTGAGCAGGGTTGGCACACCGTGCTGGAGGGTTTCGATCTCGACCTGAAACCGGGGGAAGTGGTATCGATCCTCGGTCCGAGCGGGGTCGGCAAGTCGAGCCTGTTGCGGGTCCTGGCGGGCTTGCAGGCGCCCCATGGCGGCCAGGTGAGCCTGCTCGGGGAATCCCTGAACGGCCCGCACCCGCGGGTGGCGGTGGCCTTCCAGGACCCGAGCCTGCTGCCCTGGCTGAGTCTGGAAAAGAACGTTGCCTTCGGCCTGGACTTTGCCCGGCAGCCGTCGTTGAGCCAGGAACAGCGCCAGGCGCGGATCAGTCATGCGATTGCCTCGGTCGGCCTGTTGCACGCCCGCGACCAGTACCCGGCGCAGCTTTCCGGCGGCATGGCCCAGCGCACGGCGCTGGCCCGCTGCCTGGCGCGCCACCCGCAGGTGCTGCTGCTGGACGAACCGTTCGGCGCGCTGGACGAAGTCACCCGCGCCGACATGCAGCAACTGTTGCTGCGGGTGATTGCCGAACACCGCACTGCGGCGGTGCTGATCACCCATGACATTGATGAAGCCCTGCTGCTCTCCGAGCGCATCCTGCTACTGGGTAACAGCCCGGCGCGGACGCTCGGCGAATGGCGCATCGACCTGCCGCAGCCACGTGCCGAACTGGTGGATGAACTGGGTGCCCTGCGTATCGATATTCTCAAAACCCTTCGGCGGGCGAGCCGCAATCCCCTCAACTCAACGCAGCCCGAACCGTCGGAGATGGATCATGTGCCTGGACGACTTCACCCACACACGTCGTGACTTCCTCAAACTCAGCGCCTTGCTGACCGCTGGCGGTGCCTTGCCGCTGCTCAACAGTCTGCAGGCCCGCGCGGCCTCGGAGCCTGACGCACCGGTACGCATCGGCTACCTGCCGATCACCGATGCCACGCCCTTGCTGGTGGCCCATAACAATGGCCTGTTCGAAGCCGAAGGGATCAAGGCCGAGCGCCCGGTCCTGCTGCGCAGCTGGGCCCAGGTGATCGAGGCGTTCATTTCCGGGCAGGTCAATGTGATCCACCTGCTGTCGCCGATGACGGTCTGGGCCCGCTACGGCAGCAAGGTTCCGGCCAAGGTGGTGGCCTGGAACCATGTCGGCGGCTCGGGCCTGACCGTGGCTCCGGGGATCACCGAGGTCAAGCAACTGGGCGGACAATCGGTGGCGATTCCGTTCTGGTATTCGATCCACAACGTGGTGGTGCAGCAGTTGTTCCGCGATCATGGCCTGCAACCGGTGAGCAAGCCCGCCAACGGCGTGCTGGCGGCCAACGAGGTCAATCTGGTGGTGTTGCCGCCCTCGGACATGCCGCCGGCCCTGGCCAGCAAGCGGATCGCCGGCTATATCGTCGCCGAGCCGTTCAATGCCCTGGCCGAGGAACTCAAGGTCGGCCGGGTCCAGCGCTTCACCGGCGATATCTGGCGCAACCATGCCTGCTGCGTGGTGTTCATGCACGAGCAGGACCTCAACAACCGTCCCGAGTGGTCGCAGAAGGTGGTCAACGCCATCGTCAAGGCGCAGCTCTGGACCCGCGACAACCGCGCCGAGGCCGCCAGGCTGCTGTCCAAGGACGGCACCAACCGCTACACCCCGCACACGCCGCAAGTGCTCGGCCGGGTGCTGGTGCCCAACGCCGTCGAGCGTGATGCCTACCTCGCCAGCGGGGCGATCCAGCATGGCAACTGGGATGAGCAACGCATCGACTTCCAGCCTTATCCGTTTCCCAGCTACACCGAGGAACTGGTGCGGCGCCTGAAGGACACGCTGATCGAGGGCGACAAGGGCTTCCTTGCCAACCTCGATCCGCAGCAGACCGCCCGCGACCTGGTGGACGACCGCTTCGTGCGCAACAGCATCGCCGCCGTGGGTGGGCTCAAGGCGTTCGGTCTGCCCGACAGCTTCGAGCGCAGCGAGGAGTTCAGTCTCTGATGGGCAAGGCGTCTTCACCGTTGTGGAACTGGGTACTGGGTATCGCCGGGTTGTTGAGCCTGCTGCTGGCCTGGTGGCTCGGCGTGCACCTGTTCGGCAGCGCGGATGGGCTGGCGGCGCGTTTCTCGCCCGAGGCGACCCTGACCAGCCTGGTCGAACTGCTCGGTCGGGCCGAGCTGTACGAGCATGTGCTGGTCAGCCTCAAGCGCATCCTTATCGGTCTGTTGCTGGCGTTGCTGATCGGCGTGCCCCTGGGCCTGCTGATCGGCAGCTATCGTCACCTGGAGGCCGCGACCACTCCGGCGTTCCAGTTCCTGCGGATGATTTCCCCGCTGTCGTGGATGCCGGTGGTGGTGATGCTGATGGGCGTGGGCGACCAGCCGATCTACTTCCTGCTGGCGTTCGCGGCGGTCTGGCCGATCCTGCTCAACACCGTGGCCGGGGTGCGTCAGCTCGACCCACGCTGGTTGCAGTTGAGCCGCAGCCTCAGCGCCACCCGTTGGGAAACCCTGCGCAAGGTGATCCTGCCGGGTGTCCTGGGCCATGTGCTGACCGGCGTGCGCCTGTCCATCGGCATTCTCTGGATCGTGCTGGTGCCGTGCGAAATGCTTGGCGTCAGTGCGGGGCTGGGCTACTTCATCCTCGACACCCGCGACCGGCTGGCCTATTCGGAACTGATGGCAATGGTGCTGCTGATCGGCGTGCTGGGCTTTGCCCTCGATGCCCTGGCGCGTGGCCTGCATCGGCGCTGGGCGCATGCCTGAGCGTTCCCGCCTGCCAGCGCCCAGGCGCTCCTGCGATCAGATAACCCTGCCCGGGGCGCGCCGGCCGAAGGTTCTCTTGAACGAGAGCGCGATCAGCGTGCCGTTTTTTCCCGGCAGCAGCAGGTCGGGAGTCGGGGACCGGGCGTCGTGTCGTGCCGGCCCGGGCCGGTCGACTTCGGTGCCCACGGGCTGGCCCTTGGCACTCAGCGCCACGGTGCCGAGTCCGGCAATGATCAAGGGAAGCAACAGTCGCTGTCTGAAGGAAGCCATGGCGCACACTCCTGCCTGGGTTGAGGGAGAGCATCCGTGCCCTGTCGATAGCGGCAGGGTAGCGATGGCCGGCAAGCGCTGCTGTAACGGGCTGTAACGCGGCGGTTGTGGTCTCAGTCGGGCCGCAGTGGCAGGACCAGGCTGAAGCGGGCACCGCCCAGCGGGCCACGGGACACCGACAGCTCGCCGCGATGCCAGTGTGCCGCCCGTTGCGCCAGCGCCAGGCCCAGGCCGAACCCGCCCGGCTGTTCGGGACCGCTGGACAGTCGCACGAAGGGCTCGAAAATCTTCTCCCGGTCTTCGGCGAGGATGCCCGGACCATCGTCGTCGACGTGCAGGACCAAGTGATTTTCACCCTGGCGCAGGGCGCTGATCCGCACATGGGAGCGGGCATAGGCCACGGCATTGCCCAGCAGGTTGCGCACGATCAGGTGCAGCAGGGCGCTGTCGCCAATCAGCTCGAGTCCCGGCGGATCGGTTTCCAGTTCCAGGCGATGCCGGTTGCCGTCGAGCAGGGCGAATTCGTTTTGCAGCCAGCTCTGGATCAGGATCGGCTCATTGTTCAGGTTGGCCGGTGCGCCGGCCAGCTTGGCGAAGGTCAGGCTGGCGCGGACCAGCGATTCCAGTTCCTCGATGTCGACCTGCAAGCGTTCCTGCAGGCGCTTGCGGGTGGCTTCGTCTTCGCTGCGGGTCAACAGCACCAGGGCGAAGCGCAGCCGTGCCAGCGGCGTGCGCAATTCGTGGGACACCGCCTGGGACACTTCCTTGTGCCGCTCGCTCATGGCGGCGATGTCCTGGGCATGCTGCTGCAGGGTCAGCAGCAACGGTCGCCACTCCTTGCCCACGGGGGGCAGGGTGACGGTGGGCGTGCGGACCATGCCGCCCAGGCAGGCGGCGAGGGCGGTCATGTCGCGCTGGTGCTGGCGTCGGCGTCTCCAACCCAGGCCCAGGAACACCAGGACCGGTGCCCCGGCGGCGAAGGCGGTAAACCAGTAGATCGGCGTGACGAAAAAGTCATCGAGCGAAGCGCTGACCCACATGGGACCGAACTGGATCAGCGTCTCGTCGTCCAGCGGGTAATAGGCGATCTCTTCATCGACATCCTGCACCGCCTCGTGGTGTTCGAGCATGGTGTCCGCCTCCGGCGGCACGTCGATGCTGTCGCGCTCGACCAGGTTCACCGGGTACTGGAAGTGCTGGCGCAGCACATCGAGCCTGACCTCGCGCTGCTTGGCGGACAGTGGCTTGAGTTGCTGCGCGATCAGGTAGCCGGGGCCGGTCATCAGGCGCCGGAAGCTGGCCTCGCTGACGGCCACCGAGGCACCGGCCGACAGCCACAGCAGGTACAGGGTCAGCGCGGTCCAGAGCAGGCCGGCGACAATGGCCATCCAGCGCCTGGGTTCAAACATGGCTCGGCCCGATTTCGACGAACAGATAGCCCTGGGCCGGAACGGTCTGGATGGTCACCGGGCATTCCAGGCCGACCAGCTTCTTGCGCAGCCGTGACACACGCATGTCGATCGAACGGTTCAGTCCGTCGTACTCGAGGCCTCGCAGTTGCTGCAGCAGCTTTTCCCGGGTCAGCGGCACGCCCGGCTGGCGCGAGAAGATATCCAGCAGTTCGTACTCGCTGGCGGAGAACGCCAAGGCGGTGTCGTTGAGCCACGCCCGGCGGTTTTTTGCATCCAGCTTGAACGCACCGAACTCATAGCCTTGCGGTGGCGCCTGGCGATGGCGTCGCAGCAGGGCACGAATACGGGCCAGCAGCAACAGCGGGTCGATCGGCTTGACCACATAGTCGTCGGCCCCGACATCGAAGCCGACCAGTTGCTCGGTGTTCTCATCCAGGGCGGTCATCATCAGGATCAGCCCCGGATACCCGGCGCGGATTTCCCGACACAGGCTGAAGCCGTCCAGGCCGGGCAGCATGACGTCGAGGATCAGCAGCGCCGGTTGCTCTTCGCGGATGCGCCGGACGGCCCGGTCGCCGCGGTGCTCGATGGACACGTCAAAGCCCTCGGAGCGCAGGAACTCCGCCGTGAGCTGGGCCAGGGGGCGATCGTCTTCGATCAGCAGCAGGGTGTCTGACATCGTCGGCAAGGTCGTCGGGTTTTTGAAAGCAGGCACGGCTCGAAGGGGTGAGCACGGTGGGAAATGTAACACAGTGATGACAACGTCATATCGTTCAGCCGCGGTTGGGGTGGGCTGTGCAATTCTCCCCCCGAAAATGACATGAATTTCATGTGGCTGGTCTAGTCTCCCTTCGGAACATTGCTGGAATCGCTGACTATGAACAAGGTATTTCGTCACTACATTCCAGCCAGCACCCGGCGCCTGCTGCCCAATCGCTGGGACCTGATGGCCATGCCGCTGGTGGTCGGTTTCCTGCTGTTCCTGTCGATCGGCGCGCGGGAAACCTGGGCGCCGATTTCCACCTTGCAGAGCCAGGTGATCTCCCTGGATCCGGCCAACCTGCCGGAATACGCGATCCGCACCACCCTGCGCATGCTCGCGGCCATGGTCGCGGCGCTGGTCTTCACCTTTATCTACGGCACCCTGGCTGCCAAGAGCCGGCGTGCGGAAAAGCTCCTGGTGCCGGTGCTCGACATCCTGCAATCGGTGCCGGTGCTGGGCTACATCTCCTTTACGGTGACCTTTTTCCTCCTGTTGTTCCCCGGGCGGGTGCTGGGGGCGGAGTGCGCGGCGATCTTCGCGATCTTCACCAGCCAGGCCTGGAACATGACGTTCAGCTTCTACCAGTCGCTGCGCATGTTGCCCCGCGACCTGGAAGAAGTATCCAGCAGCCTGCAACTGTCCGGCTGGCAGAAGTTCTGGAAGCTCGACGTGCCGTTCGCCATCCCCGGATTGGTATGGAACATGATGATGAGCATGTCCGGCGGCTGGTTCTTCGTGGTGGCCTCGGAAGCCATCACCGTCGGCGACAAGACCATCACGCTGCCGGGGATCGGGTCGTACCTGGCGCTGGCCATCGACCAGCGCGACCTCTCGGCGGTGGGCTACGTGATCCTGGCGATGATCGTGGTGATCCTGATCTACGACCAGTTCCTGTTCCGACCCCTGGTGGCCTGGGCGGACAAGTTCCGCATGGAGGACACCTCGTCCCAGGGCGGTGCCCCGGAGTCCTGGGTGCTGCGGCTGATCCAGCGGACCCGGGTGATCCAGCGCCTGATTCGTCCGGTGGTGCGTGCCGTCACCCGGCTCGGGCATCTGCGCCTGAGCCTGAACCGGCCCCGCCGCCATGCCGGGGGCGCCGCCGCCAACCCGACCGCCTCGCGGGTGGTCGACTGGGTCTGGGGCGCCTGTATCGGCGCGCTGACGCTCTATGCGCTGTACCACATCGTGCTGTATGTCAGCAGCGAAGTGACCCTCGGCGACGTCGGCCATGTACTCGGCCTGGGCTTGATCACGCTGCTGCGGGTGGTGGTGTTGATCGGTGTCGCGTCGCTGATCTGGGTGCCGCTGGGGGTGATGATCGGCCTGCGTCCGCACCTGGCGGAAAAGATCCAGCCGCTGGCGCAGTTTCTCGCCGCGTTTCCGGCGAACCTGCTGTTTCCGGTGTTCGTCATCGTGATCCTGCACTTCCAGTTGAACCCGGATATCTGGCTCAGTCCGCTGATCGTGCTCGGCACCCAGTGGTACATCCTGTTCAACGTGATCGCCGGGGCCAGCGCCTTCCCCAATGACTTTCGCGAAGCCGCGGCGAACTTCCATATCCGTGGCTGGCAGTGGTGGCGCAAGGTCATGCTGCCGGGCATTTTTCCCTACTACGTGACCGGTGCGATCACCGCCTCCGGTGGTGCCTGGAACGCCAGCATCGTCTCCGAGTTCGTCTCCTGGGGCCAGGACAAGGTGGTCGCCCACGGCCTGGGCGCCTATATCGCCCAGACCACCGCCGCCGGCGACTTCCCGAAAATCACCCTCGGGGTGGTGGTCATGTCGTTGTTCGTCGTGCTGTTCAATCGTCTGGTCTGGCGGCCGATGTACGCCATTGCCGAAAACAAACTCCGTATGAATTAACCCGAGTCGGTCTCATGAATAGTCATACCGAATACACCAGCGCTGCCCGTGAAATCTACTCGCTGACCAACGTGAGCAAGGGCTTTGGCAAGGGCAAGGATGAACGGCAGGTGCTCAGCGAGGTGGACCTGAGCCTGCACGAAGGCGAGATCGTCGGCCTGCTGGGACGCTCCGGTTCGGGCAAGTCGACGCTGCTGCGAATCATCGCCGGGCTGATCCAGCCGACCTCCGGTGACGTGCTCTACAACGGCACGCCCCTGGCCGGACCGGCGAAGGGCGTGGCCATGGTGTTCCAGACCTTTGCCCTGTTCCCCTGGCTGACGGTGCTGGAAAACGTCGAGGCGGGTCTGCAGGCGCTGCAGGTCGAGCCCAGGGAAGCGCGCAAACGGGCCCTGGCCGCCATCGACCTGATCGGTCTCGACGGTTTCGAAAACGCCTACCCGCGCGAGCTGTCCGGCGGCATGCGCCAGCGCGTGGGGTTCGCCCGTGGGCTGGTGGTCAACCCGACCCTGTTGCTGATGGACGAGCCGTTTTCCGCCCTCGACGTGCTGACCGCGGAAAACCTGCGGACCGACCTGCTGGAACTGTGGAGTGGCGGACAACTGCCGATCAAGTCGATCCTGATCGTCACCCACAACATCGAGGAAGCGGTGCTGATGTGCGACCGCATCATGGTGCTGTCCTCGAACCCCGGGCGGGTGGTGGCGCAGATCAAGGTGCCCTTTGCCCATCCGCGCAACCGCCTAGACCCGATCTTTCGCAAGATGGTCGACGATATCTACGCGCTGATGACCGACCGGCGCAGTGCCGATGCCCGTACCGGCAAGGCCGAACTGCAACTGGGCAGCCGTCTGCAGGAAGTGCCGACCAACCTGATGGCCGGCCTGATCGAGGCGCTGGCGGCCGAGCCCTACCACGGTCGGGCAGGCTTGCCGAACGTGGCGGAGCGGTTGTTGCTGGAGGTCGACGACCTGTTCCCGGTGGCCGAGATGTTGGAGCACCTGGGCTTTGCCGAACTGCGCGGCGCCGATATCTCCCTGACCGAGGCGGGCAAGCTGTTTGCCGAGTACGGCACCCAGGAGCGCAAGGTCATGTTCGCCGACCATCTGCTGCGCCAGGTGCCGTTGGCGGCGCGTATCCGCCAGGTCCTGCAGGAGCGGCGCGGCCACTGGGCGCCGCGGGTGCGCTTCGAACAGGAACTGGAGGACTCCCTCAGCGAAGACTTCGTCGAGCAGACCCTGGAAAGCGTGATCAGTTGGGGCCGCTACGCCGAAATCTTCTCCTACAACGACAGCACCGAGACCTTCAGCCTGGACGACGTGGAGGGCGAGAGCTGATACCTGTACGCCGCGAAACCTCTAGGAGCTGGCTTGCCGGCGATAGCGTCCGCAAGGGCGATGCAAGGCTCAATGCCCTCATCGCCAGCAAGCCGGCTCCTGCAGATCGGTGTTCCGGCACAACCTACCGTCGTACTCGGGACTCAGATATGCAGCCAGGCCAGCGAGCCGAGTACCACGCTCGCTGCCGCTGCGGTGTAGGACAGGCGCTTGAGCCATTCGCGGCGGGTCAGCAAGGTAATGGCCGCCATCGAAATGGCGATCTGGATGGCCGTCATTGCCTGGGCCCAGCGATGATGCTGATGCAGGGCTTCCTCCGACCTGGCATCCCATTCACGGCTCTGGGTTTCCAGCCCCTCGGCTTTCTGCCGCACCGCTTCCTTTTCCTTCTTGTAGCGTTCGGCTTCGGCGTTGTAGTGCGCGGCATCCAGTCCCGGGATATGGCTGGCCATTTCCGAGAGGTTCTGGCGGCTGGACTTGGCCTGGTAGTAGTTCCACTGGTTGGCGGCTTCGGTCTTGATGATCGCGGCGTTGTTCTTGTCCATCGCCGCTTCGCTTTCCGTGGAGCCCGCCTGGTAGCTGAGCATGGCGCCGATGGTCGCCATGATGGCGGTCATCACCGCGATCCGACTGGCAAAACCGTCGCCGCGGGCATGGGCGTGCTCGGTGGTGTGTTCAACGTGTTTTTCGTGAGGGCTGGGGACTTCGAAGGCTTCGCTCATAAACGCTGGTCTTTGGGTGGAAAGTGCGGGGAGCGCAGTGTAAGGCCAGTGCTGGCAGAAGGCTCTAGTTCAAAGATGAAGATTCAAATACACGGTTATCCGGCAACGATGCGCAGTGACGATGAACATGCGTTCGACAGTCCTGAAGTGCTACATTGGCCGCCGCGCAAGCAGTGCCTGTTGCGCTTGACCTCGGCAGGAAGCTGGAATGCCCCACACGTCTGACCATAACGCTCCCGAACCTGAACAGGGCCGGAACTGGTTTGCCTTCCTGGTCACGTTCATCGTGTGCACGGCGGTATTTCTGGGGGTGTATTTCGTCCGTCTCAACCTGGAAGTGGATCGCGAGCGCGAAGCCCTGGCCGAACGGTTGGTGCGCTGCCGCGAACAGCGCCTGAACACCCTTTCCAGCCCGCAGTTCCGGGCGACACTGCAGGAAAACTGCAGCAGCATCGAGGCCGAATTCCTCACCCGCTTCGGCTATGCGCGGTGATGTTCAGCCGATGACTTTCGGCAACTGCCAGCCGCCGCTGAGCGACAGCAGGCGCAGGGCCACGCAGGCAGCGCCAGCCAGCCGGGCGGCGGCCACCGGTGGCGCCCCCAGGCGCCGGGCGATGATCAGCACGGCGGCGCCGGTAAAGGCCGAAGTCGCGTATAGATCAGCCTGCAGCACCAGCGGAATCCGTGCCAGGACGATATCGCGCACGACCCCACCGCCGACCCCGGTAATGGTGCCCATCAGCATCGCCACAAAGGGCGAAATACCGAAGTTCAAGGCTTTCTGTGCACCGGCCACGGCGAACAGCGCCAGGCCGGCGGTGTCCAGCAGGATGAGCAGCGATGTCGACAGGTTGAACACCTGCGCATGGAAGACGAACGCCAACAGGCCCATGGCAAAGGCCAGCGCCGGGTAGCGCCAGTCGCGTACCGCATTGGGGGGAGTGGCGCCGATCAGCAGGTCGCGGGTGACTCCACCGCCGAGGGCGACGATAAAGGCGATCACCATTACCCCGAGCAGGTCCAGGCCACTACGCATGGCGCTGACCGCGCCTTCGATGGCGAACACGGCGGTACCGACCAGGTCCGCGACCAACACCACATGCTCGACTCGGGTTTTCATGAAGGCGGGGCTCCCGTCAGGGACCGTGCTGGACGATACGACAACAGTAGACCCTGCGAGCCGTGTTGCCGATGAAACCCAGCGTGATTTTGCTATCGTTGGCCCTTTGTTGCCGAACCCGAGAGTCCGATGCCTGCCGTCCGCCCCGCACGTCCCGATGATATTCCCGCCCTGGCAGCGGTCGAGCGTTCCGCTGCGTCGATCTTCCGCGAGATCGGACTGGCCTGGGTCGCCGAGGGCGAGCCGTTGCCGGGTGATTATCTGGAGCAGCTATGCCGGCATCACACCCTGTGGGTCGCGGTGGATGGGGCCGACCAGCCGGTGGGCTTCCTGGCGGCGGAGACGATGGACCGATCGTTCTTTATCGTCGAACTGTCCGTCCATGCCGCGCACCAGAAACGCGGCCTCGGCGCGCAACTGATGGCGGCGGCAATTGCTTGTGCGAAGGCCGAGCAGTTCGCGACCGTCAGCCTGACGACCTATCGGCACCTGCGCTGGAACGCGCCGTTCTATGCCCGGCTGGGGTTTGTCGAGGTCGAGGCGGGCAGTCTTGGAGAAGAGCATGTCGCGCAGTTGCAGCATGAGGTTGCGGTGGGGCATGAGGCGGCGTTGCGGTGTGTGATGGTCAAGTATTTGAAGAGAGGCGGGACGCTGGGCAAGGTGGGGGATTCTTAACGTCAGCAGCCTGAGAATCGTGATGGACAGATCATCGTTTCTGATTTCGCAGACTTTTGCAGTTGATACACGTACAGCCTGCCTCATCGTGAGATCTCGATTCGATTGAATTCAACATCAGCAGTGCGAAGGTCGAGATAAGAATCGCAGCCAACGACAAGAGTCCGGTGGCGCTGTTGAGAAAATCCCACATCCGTTCGGTTCCTTCCCTGGAAGTATCTGAATGACCTCTTCGGTAAAGGCTGCCCAAAAAAACTGCGGCTGCCTACTGTCAGAAATGACAGGTCGGATGACCGTTCGTCTGGAATATCCTCGGTTCCCGCGACTATCAAGACGGCACCAGTGGCTCGGGTGTTGGGTGACCCTTTGGATATCGCCCAATTGGCGATACTGGCTGACGGCTGACCCCGCCTCACCGAGGCATAAAATCCTTCTGCCAGCGATGGGGGATTTTCAGCGCCAGCAGCCCCAGCACCGTGGCGATTGCTGCACTCACCACCAAGGCCTGGACACCCAGCTGGCGTTCCAGCACGGCGCCGCATACCGCGCCCAGCAGCATGCCGCTCCACGGCACCAACTGCACCCGCCAGCCATCGCGCTTTTCGCCCAGCAGTCGCCGCCCCAGGCCGCGGCCGAAGCGTGACAGCGCGCCGGTGACGTAGGTCAGGCCGATGGGCAGGCCGTTGACCTGTTCCACCGCGGCATTGAGCATGCCCATGGCGATGATCGCGGTCAGCAGCGCCGGTACCCGGGTCTGGAAGGGCAGCGCCGCGGCCACGCACAGCAAGGTGGCGATGCATAGCAGCAAAGGCAGGGAGCGTCGACCGCCGGCGCGCCCGGCCACCACCCCCAGCGCATTGCCAGCGATAAAGGCGGCCACCGCCGCGAACAGGCGCAGCACCATGGACAGGTCGCCCTCGCTGATCGCCACCGCCAGGCGCGTGGTGTTGCCGCTCATGAAGGACACGAAGTCACCGGTGGCCATGAAGCCGATGGCGTCGGTCATGCCCGCGAGGAAGGACAGGCTGGCCACCAGGGCCAGGCCGACCCGGCCACGCAGGCGGCGCAGGTGCAGGCGATTGCCGGAAAGGGTCGGTGATGAGGGCAGCATCCGCATGACTCCTGGCGGGTGGTTCAGGCGTTGGATGAAGAGGTTGCATCCACGGCGGGATGTTCCTCCTTGCGGTACAGGGTGAGGGGAATCTCCAGGGTGAACAAGGCCCCTTTTCCCGGTCCGTCGCTATGGGCGTACAGGCGACCGTTCATCTCGACCGCCGCCAGGGCGCAGCTGTGCAGGCCGAAGCCGTGGCCGTCCTTGCGCGTGGTGAAGCCGTGATTGAAGATCCGCGAGATGTTTTCCGGCGCAATCCCCTCGCCATCGTCCTTCACGCTGATGCGCAGGGTCGTGCCGTCGACCACCCTGACGCCGAGGGTGATGTCGCGTTCACGGTTCGACAGGTCGGACACCGCATACTTGGCGTTGCTGATCAGGTTGATCAGGACCAGCAGCAGACGGTGCTTGTCGCCCAGCAGGGTGGGCACGTCCTGGTAATCCTTGAGCACCGTGACCTGGTGCCGGGTCAGGGCGCCCGAGTTCATGCGCAGGGCATCTTCGAGCAGGTCGGTGATGTTCAGCGGTTCCAGCAGCCTGGCCGCCCCGGCATAGGACTGCTGGGTGGCGACGATTTCCTTGATGTGGTCGACGCTTTTGCTCAGTTGTGCCAGTTCCTGGACGATCTCCGCCTGCTCGGTGCCGATGGCCGTGACCAGCTGGCCGAGATAGGCGGGCAGCAGCTTGCCTTTTTCATCCTGACTGACGAAGTGCCCCAGGTCGTCGGCATGCTCGTTCATCAGTTGCACGGCCTTGCCCAGTCCCTGCGCTTTGCTCGCGCGGACCTTGCGGCTGACCAGGTCGGCGGAGATGTTCACGCTGTTGAGCACGTTGCCGACGTTGTGCAGGACGTTGGTGGCAATCTCCGCCATGCCGGCCATGCGCGCGGTGTCGAGCAACTCGCTCTGGGCCTCCCTGAGTTCGCGGGTGCGTTCTTCCACCCGTTGTTCGAGGCGCTCGTTGGCGGCCTGCAGGGCGCTGTTCATCTGGTTGATCAGGGCATGGCTGCGCAGTTGGCGAATGATCAGGTAGAACACCAGCAACGCCATGCAGGCAGCGCACAGGGTCAGGTAGAGATGGTCCTGGTGGCTCTGCAGGTCGGCGCGCCGCTGGCTTTCATTGAGGTATTCATTGATGGCGTCGAGGCTGGAGGCAACCGGGATGAAGCCGATGCGGTCAAGCAGGTCGTTGGCCAGGGGCTGTTCGCGCACGATCAGGTTGACCTGCTCGACCAGCTTGTCTAGCGAGGGGGTCAAGGTCGTCGCCAGGGCGCTCCTCTGGGTGGTCAGGTTGTCGATCTGGCCCTGAATCCGCTCGGCTTTTTCATTCGAGGCGTGTTGGGCGTACTCCAGGGTGCCCAAGGTCAGTTTCGAGGCGCTGTAGAGCACGCTCAGCGTGGCTACCGGGTGTTCGACGCTGGACGGTTCCAGCTCTTTCTGAATGGTTTCTTCTATGGACGACAGGGTTTCCAGGTCATCGCGCAGGGTGATGTTCTGCAACTGGAACTGCTCGATCAGCTTGTTCTTTTCCGCCGTGGCGTCGAGGTAGGCTTTTTTCCGGGCCTGCCAGATGGGGGAATCGTCCAGTGTCGCGTTCAGCGTCACCAACTGCTCCCAGCGGCGGCTCGACTCCGTGGTCGAACCGGTGAGCAGGTTGTAATTGTACTCGGCGCTGATCCGCGCCTTGAGCACCTTCGCATCGAGCTTGCCGTCCAGTTGCTTGAGCTGGCGGAGCAGGTCGCGTGATTCGAAGTAGGTGGAGGTGTCCCGTGAGTAGACCTTGACCAGCAGGAACGCCAGGAGGCTGACGAGGATGATGAACAGCGCCACCAGGGCACTGCTGCGGTACCTGTTCCATCGCGTCATGGTCTACATCCTTGCAGGAGTTGACGGCAATTATCGCAGGTCCTCGGCAGTTCTGCCGGAGCCTTTTGCCCAGCGCCTGACAAGATGGTCAATGGCGAAGGGACCCGGTCCGCCGATGACCAGTGTGATCAGTGCGGCCAGGTAGAGCAGATCGGTTTCATAGCCCGGCTGGCCGAAGAGTGCGCCGTTCGGGCCGATGGATAACAACTTTATGGAACTGAAGCCATATGGCAAGTGCACCGTGAAAGTAGCCACTAATAACGTGATGATCATCGGGATACTTGCCAGGGTGACAAAGGCCCCCAGTAATATCGCCAGTCCGCCGAATATTTCAATCGCCACGGTCAGCCATGAAAAAACAGCGGCGGCGGGAAAGTGCATGGCCTGAAGAATAACGGTGAATGCTTCCGGCCCCCTGAACAGTTTCGCCAGGCCGTGGGCCATGAAGCCGTAGCCGACGATCAGGCGCAGGGTCAGCGGTGCCCAGTGGCCAAGCCTGCGTGGGTTGGGGAGGCAGGTGGCAAGGCGGACAAGGTGCCTGATCGTATTCTTTGTGGGTGGGGTGGTTTTCATGAATATTTCGTCATCTTCCAGTTGGAATAAGTGGCGAAATTTGGCGTGTGGATAATTAACAAATCGTTAAGTCATTTATAACGATTTGTTTAAGTTTTTTCATGGTTCTCTTAATTTGCGGATAATGCGCGATGGCGACTCTTCACTCAGAAACTTTTGCCCGATAGTTCATGTCGGCGAGTATTTTTCCTCTTGAGTGAGTTGCGATGAAGATCTATGCGAAGTGTTTGACCGTGGCGGTTTTTCTTTTCAGTGCCCAGGCCTTTGCCCTGGACAAGAAGGATGTGGCCGAAGTGATCCGGGTGGATTCCGATCCCTATGCCTGTGGCATCGTCGACGCCAAGATGACCTACAAGACCCCGAGTGGCGAGATCAAGGAGTACAACTACAAGACCTGGGGCAGTGGTTGTTCCGGGGATTGAGGGGGGCCAAGAGCAGGCATGAGCACACGCGCCGGCTCATTGGATGAGACCAGCGCGTGCGGGTTCGCCGCTGTCGGGCGGGTTCAGAGATCCGCCAGGCGTACGATCAGTTTGCCGAAGTTCTTGCCCTGCAATAGCCCGATAAAGGCCTGCGGTGCCTGGGCCAGGCCATCGACGATATCCTCGCGCCATTTCAGCTTGCCCTGGGCAATCCACTGCGCGGCCTCGTTCAGGAAATCAGCCTGCTGCCGATCGACAAATTCGTGCTGGATAAAACCGCGTACGGTGAGGCTCTTGGTGAGGATGTCACGCATCGTCGCGGGGAGGCGATCAATGCTGGCACTCGGCGACGCATCGTTGTAGTGAGCGATCACCCCGCAGACCGGAATGCGCGCAAAGTCATTGAGCAGCGGCCTGACCGCATCCCAGATGGCTCCCGATACATTCTCGAAGTACACGTCGATGCCGTTCGGACAGGCTTCGGCCAGCTTCTCGGCGAAGTCCGGCGCCTGGTGGTCGACGACGGCATCGAAGCCCAGTTCATTTTTCACGAATGCACATTTTTGCGCTCCACCGGCGATACCCACGGCGCGTGCGCCCTGGATACGGGCGAGTTGGCCGACCACGGAGCCTACTGCGCCGCTGGCCGCCGCGACCACCAGTGTTTCCCCGGGCTTTGGCTGACCGATATTGCGCAAGCCGGCATAGGCGGTGAAGCCAGGCATGCCGAGCACGCCGAGCGCCGTGGTGGGAGGAGCAATGGCCGGGTCCAGAAGTCGCAGCTCCTGCCCATTCGACAGGGCGAAATGCTGCCAACCCGCATCGGCCAATACGATGTCGCCTTCGCGCCATTGCGGATGACGCGACTGCTTTATCCGGGCGATCGTGGCCCCCACTATCACCTCACCGATGCCTATCGGCTGGGCATAGGACTTGGCTGCACTCATACGTCCGCGCATGTACGGGTCAAGAGACAGGTACAGATTTTCGAGCAGCACCTGGCCCTCGCCCGGGGCAGGGATATCGGCGTACTCCAGGCGGAAATCGGCCGGTTTTGGAAGCCCCTCGGGACGTGTGGCCAGCACGATGCGCGGGTTTTGGTTATTGCTCATGGATGCGCTCCTGATGAATGAAAACCTTTCGAGGGGTGATGGTAGTCATTGGCAGGGTATTCAAATAGGCTTATATCGAATCAATCAGAGTTAATCGAAACATGATATCCGACGCCTTCGACCCCTATCTGTTGCGTACCTTCGTCTCGGTTTGCCAGCATCGCAGCCTCAGTGGCGCCGCCAATCAGGCGGGCAGGGCGCAATCGGCGTTGAGCGCGCAGATCCGCAGGCTCGAGGAACTGCTGGGGCAGCGGCTGCTGCACAGGACGGGGCGTGGCGTGGTGCCGACGACCGAGGGCGAACTGCTGCTCAGTTACGCGACCCGCATCCTCGCGCTGGGAGACACCGTGGCCGCACGGCTGAAAGAGCGGACCTTGATGGGCAATGTCCGTATCGGCCTTTCGGAGAATATCGCGATATCGACTTTGCCGGCTGCCCTGGGGCGGTTGCGTCGAGCCTGTCCCCACATGCACCTGGAAATCAGCGTGGAACACGGCGATGCGCTTGCCGAGCGTTGGCATGAAGGGGTGCTTGATGTGGCTATCGGGGTCAGTTCGGCGTTCGCGGCTGATCCGCTGCGCTCATGGAATGTTGACCTGTACTGGGTCTGTGCGATCGACGAGGAGATCGATCCGGCGCAACTACTCGATGTTATCGTCTATGCCGAGCCTTGCTCGTGGCGACGCTTGATGTTCGATGCCCTGCTACAGGCGGGACGCGATTTTCGCGTGGCGGTGACGAGTCCCAATATTGGTGTGATCACGGCGGCCGTGGAAAACGGGCTGGGGGTGGCTCTGCTACCGGCTGAAAGTATCCGGCCCGAGACCATGCGGGTGGTTTCATTGGCGGCGGCGAACGGTGGGCCGGGATTGAGCGTCAACTATGGCCTGTTTGCGGTTCACCGACAGAGCGAAAGTATCCGTGCCGCAGTCGCGTTGCTCAGTGAAAGCCTGCATTCGATGACGCGGCCGATATTCTGTTGAACGCCCGGTAAAGCAGGCAGAAGCGCCATGGGCGCCCCTGCCTGGTTTCTTACCAGAGGGGAATCACGTAGCTGACGTAGAAGCGGTTTTCGTCCTGAATCGTCTGGCCGGTGATTTCCGGCGCCGCGTGGGCGTTCTGCCATTTCACGCCCAGGCCTTTCAACTGGCCGGTCGGTACTTCGTACGCCAGGGAGATGTCACGTTCCCATTCGCTGGCATCGCGGTTGGCCGGGGTACGCACCTGGTCGCCATGGGCGTAGGTCGCGGCGAACTTCAGGCCGTCGACACCCAGTTGGGCGAAGTCGTATTTGTACTGCGCCAGCCAGGTGCGTTCACCCGCGTGCTGGAACTTGTTCAATTGCAGGTTGGTCAGCGCCGGGGTATCCGCGCCCGAGCCAGGGCCCTGGCGGTTGTCGCCGCTGTTCAGGCCCGAATCCAGGTACGGGAAGTCGCTGTTGCCACTGTTCTTCTGCGCGCCCAGGCCAATGGTGTGACCGGCCAGGGTGTAGCTTTCCAGCAAGCTGATGGTCGACTGGTTGATGCGGCCCTTGGTCGAACCGTCGCCATAGAAACCGGACGCGGCGAACTGGCTGTCACCATCGCTGTTGCCGCCGGTGCCGATGCTGCGATAGGCACGGAAGTCGCTGTCGATGGCACCGACCGGCAAGGCGTCATGGCGCTTGGCGCCGAGGAAGGCCTGCTGGTAGTAGTCCTCGAGGTTCGAGTACCAGGCGCTCAGGGTGGTACCCGCAAGGCCGGTGTAGTCGGCGCCACCGTAGAGAAAGCGATCGCTCTTCTTGGTGCCGCCGGCGGTGATCATGCCGGTGTCGCCGGTTTCGTTACGAATCTTGGTCTGGGTGATATCACCGACGGTAAAGGTGAAGTTATCCAGGTCCTTGGACACCAGTTGCGCGCCGGTGTTGGTCTGGCGGTACAGGCGGCCGTCGGTGTTGGCCAGCATCGGGTTGTTCTGGTACAGGGTGCCGATGCGCAGTTCGTCTTTCAGGAAGCGCGCCTTGAAGGTCGGGCTGAGCACGCCGAACTGGTCGGCGGACTTGCCGTCATCCAGGGGGAACATGCTGCCGGGGTAGCGGCCCTGGTGATCCTTGTCGTTCAGGTCGCCACCCGAGTCGAGCTTGAGGCCGTAGAACGCCTGCAAGTCCAGGCCCAGGCCGATGGTGCCTTCGGTGTAGCCGGACTTGAAGTCGAACTGGAAGCCCTGACCCCAGTCACGAATGCTATGTGCCTTGGCACTGCTGCCGCTGATGTCACGCCCCTCCTGGTTGAGGTAGCGGTTGAGCAGGGTCACGTCGGCGTGACTGTCATCGATGAAATCCGCGTGGGCAGACATCATGACGCTCGCCAGAGCGGCGCCCATCATAGGACTAAACAGCTTGTTCATTGGTTCGGATCCTGGTCACAGAATTGAAATAAGAGCAGCAAACTCTTGAAACAATTAAGGGGTGGCGATGTGACAGTTCTGAGTCAAAGCGGGGCTGGAACGGATGAAATTAAATTTAAGAACTGAACTTTTTCGGGGCGTTTTTCGTCCGGGTGGGCAGTTTTTCATGATGTTATTTTGGATTATTTAATCAATTATTTTTCAGTTTGGTATTCTCCTGGTAGTGGTTAAGCTGATATTTTGGATTTATTAATCCAAAATAGGTGATGCGTCATGATGTCCGAATTCCAGTCCCTGAAAAATAAAGTCGCCCTGGTGACAGGCGGTTCCCGTGGTATCGGCGCGGCGGTGGTGAAGCGCCTCGCGCGCGAGGGCGCGCAGGTCGCGTTCACCTATTCGGCGTCCGCGCAAAAGGCCCGGGAAGTGGTGGCGGCGGTCGAGGCGGAGGGCGGCAAGGCATTGGCGATCCACGCCGACAGTGCCGATGCGCAAGCCATCGAACAGGCTGTGAGCCAGACCGTGGAGACCCTGGGTGGCCTGAATATCCTGGTCAATAACGCCGGGATTCTGCTGCTCGGAGGGATCGGCGAGTTCAAGCTGGAGGACTTCGACCGGACGTTCGCCATCAATGTCCGCGCGGCTTTTGTCGCCGCCCAGTGCGCCGCGCGGCACATGGCCGAGGGCGACCGGATCATCCTGATGGGCAGCGTGGTGGCCGAGCGTTCGGGGTTTCCCGGTTCCAGCGTGTATTCGATGAGCAAGTCGGCGCTGGTCGGGCTGACCCGGGGCATTGCCCTGGACCTGGCGCCGCGGGGCATCACGGTCAATCTGGTCCAGCCCGGTCCCACGGCCACCGACATGAACCCGGCCGATGGCCCCCACCACGAGGCGGTACGCAACCTGGTGCCGCTCAAGCGCATGGGCAGCGGCGAGGAGATCGCCGACATGGTGGCCTATCTGGCCAGTCCGGGGGCGTCGTTTGTCACCGGCACGAGCCTGAGCGTCGATGGCGGCTACCTGGCCTGAGGCGAGACGCCGTGCCGAAGGCGCCGTATCATGCACGGTTTATGGCAGCCGGCGGCGCAACCGTCGGAGCCTGCCTTGAACGACGAGAACGAGCATGGCCAGAACCCGAGCATTCAACCGCGAACAGGCGCTGCAACAGGCGATCCGGGTCTTTTGCGACAAGGGTTTCAGCGCGGCGTCCACCGACGAGTTGATGCAGGCCATGCAGCTTGGCCGGCAGAGCATGTACAACACCTTTGGCGACAAGCGTGCGTTGTACATGCACGCCATGCGGCAGTACATCGCCGACAGCGTCAGTGACCTGATCCTCAAGCTGGGCAAGGGGGCTTCGCCCCTGGCCGGCCTGGAGTCGGCCCTGCTGGCGTTTGTCTCACGGGTACAGTCGGAGGGGACCGCCGGTTGCATGGGGGTCAACGCGGTCTGTGAGTTCGGCGTCGAGGATGCCGAGATCAACCAGCTGCGCGAGAGCGCGGCGCAGACCTTGATGGCGGCGTTCGAACGGGCGTTGCACGAAGCTCGGGAAGCGGGGGAGATCGACCGCGAGATCGATATCCCCGCCGCGGCCCGCTACCTGATGAGCAGCCTGAGCGGTCTGAAGATCAGTGCCAAGGCCGGGGCACCGGTTCAGGTCCTGCAGGAGACTGCGAGGTTTGCCCTGCGCAGTCTCAGATAGGTGGCTGAAGGCTGTAGGCGGCTGAAGGTTCAGGCGCCGGCCTTGGTTTCCGGCAGGAACCAGTTCAGCACCAGGGCGCAGATGCCGCCGGTGGCAACACCCGACTCCAGCACATTGCGCAGCGCCGCCGGCATATGGGCGAGGAACTCCGGCACCTGGGAAACGCCAAGCCCCAGTGCCAGGGACACGGCGATGATCAGCAGGGCACGACGGTCGAGGGTGATGCTCGCCAGGATGTTGATGCCCGAGGCCGCGACGGCGCCGAACATGACCATGGCCGCTCCCCCCAGTACCGGCTCCGGCACGGCCTGGATCGCCCCGGCGACCGAAGGGAACAGGCCCAGCAGTACCAGCATCAGGGCGATCCACTTGCCGATATGCCGGCTGGCAATCCCGGTCAGCTGAATCACGCCGTTGTTCTGGGCGAAGATCGAGCTGGGAAAGGTGTTGAAGACACCGGCCAGCAGCGAGTTGGCGCCGTTGACCAGTACGCCGCCCTTGATCCGCTGCATCCACAGCGGACCTTCCACCGGCTGGCGCGACACCTTGCTGGTGGCGGTGACGTCGCCGATGGCTTCCAGGGAGGTGACCAGGTAGATCACCAGCATCGGAATGAACAGCGCCCAGGAAAAGCCCAGTCCGAAGTGCAGCGGTGTAGGCACCTGGAACAGCGGTGCTTCGTGCATGCCGGTGAAGTCCAGGCGTCCCAGGTAACCGGCCAGGGCATAGCCGGCGGCCAGGGCGATGACGATCGCGCAGCTGCGCATCCACACCAGCGGGATGCGGTTGAGCACGACGATGATCGCCAGCACCACGCCGGACAGCAGCAGGTTCTCGCCGTTGGCGAAGGTGCCGTTGCCCATGGCGCTGAAGCCGCCGCCCATGCTGATCAGGCCGACCTTGATCAGGGTCAGGCCGATCATCAGGACGACGATGCCGGTCACCAGCGGGGTGATCATGCGCTTGACGAAAGGCAGGATGCGCGAGATGCCCATCTCGACGAACGAACCGGCGATGACCACGCCGAAGATCGCCGCCATCACCGCTTCCACCGGCGTGCCTTGCTTGACCATCAGGGCGCCGCCGGCAATCAGCGGGCCGACGAAGTTGAAGCTGGTGCCCTGGACGATCAGCAAGCCGGCGCCGAAGGGGCCGAAGCGCCGGCACTGGACGAAGGTGGCGATCCCGGAGATCACCAGCGACATCGAGACGATCAGGTTGGTGTCCCGCGCCGAGACGCCCAGGGCCTGGCAGATCAGCAGGCCGGGGGTGACGATCGGCACGATGATCGCCAGCAGGTGCTGCAGCGCGGCCAGCAGGCCGATCAGCAGCCGGGGCCGGTCTTCCAGGCCGAGGATCAGTTCGTTGGCCTGGGGCGCGGCGGTGGGCGGAGTCTGGTGAGAGGTCATGGCGGGGCCCTGAAAAAATTAGGCGGCGATTCTACTGCAACACCCTTCAGTTGCGTGAAGCACAATCGGTAGGCGCGACCTTGAGATCGCCATCGCCAGCAAGCCGGCTCCCCCGGGTCGGTGCCTCTCCGCCAAATAGCGTCGTGCCTGAAACCTTGTGGGAGCTGGCTTGCCGGCGATGAACGATAACGCGGTGTGCCTGCAAGCCGACTCCCACGGGTCGGTGTCTCACCGCAAAATAGCGTCGTGCCTGAAACCTTGTGGGAGCTGGCTTGCCGGCGATGAACGATAACGCGGTGTGCCAGCAAGCCGGCTCCCACGGGTCGGTGTCTCGCCGCCAAATAGCGTCGTGCCTGAAACCTTGTGGGAGCTGGCTTGCCAGCGATGAACGATAACGCGGTGTGCCTGCAAGTTGGCTCCAGGGAGTTTATTCGAGAATATCGAAGCCGCTGCTGCCCAGGCGCTCGCCATTGATCAGCAGGTGCACCGCGTGATGGCCGCTGTAGTGCTTGCGGGTGGTCAGTTCACGAATGTGCTGGCGCCGACTCAGGGTTTCGCTCGCGCCCGCCGCCAGGTGCAGGGTCTTGAGCTTGAAGACCTTGGTCGAGGTGCCGCCGTTGGCCTTCACGTAGTCGATGCCGTAGTCGATCACCAGTTTCTGGCTGGTCGGCGCCGTGGAGGCCAGGGTGAAGGAGAGGGTGACGCTGTCGCCAAGGCGGATCACTGCCGGCTCGACCTTCAGCTCCAGCACCTCGACCTGGGCCTTGGCGCCTGCGCCCATCAGCGCCAGGGCCCGTGGATTGCCCTGCTTGATCAGGCTGCGCAGGGCATGGCGGGCGATCCAGGCGGTACGCGGGTCTTCCAGCGACCAGCCTTCGATCAGGTCCAGCACCCAGTCGGGATGTTCCTTGGTGATATCGTTGAGGTGATTGGCCACCGACTTGCGCACGTACAGGCTGTCATCGCTCTTGAGTCGCTCGAGTATGCCGGCGGCCAGGCTCGGGTCGGCCTGGATCCGTGCCAGTCGGAACGACCACGGCAGGCGCGGTCGCGAACCTTCGCTGGCGAGGCGCCGGACATGTTCGTTGGTGTCCGAGGCCCAGCTTTCCATCACCGCCAGGGTGCGTTCGAAATCGTTGAGCAGGAAGTGGCGGATGGCGAATTCGGCGGAGCCGAAGGTGGTGAAGTACTTCAGGGCCTCCATCGACAGATCGAAATCCTTCGCCCCGTAGCTGGCGACATAATGCGGCAGGCACAGGGTGACAAAGCTGCTGTTGAGGCGCGGGGCGAGCTGGCGCAACACCTTGAGCGATTGCTTGTAGGTCAGTGGCAGCACGGCGTGCAGGCTCTCGCTGACCCGGGCCAGGCGCTGCATGATCGACAGTTCGTCCAGGCCCTGGTGGGTCAGGCCGAGAAAGCCGGCACTGTCGAAATCGGGATACACCGCGCGCATTTCGCTGGCGATATGCTGCAGGCGTTCGCTGTTGAAGATCTCCTTCAGCGCCGGGGCTTGTTCCGTGCTCATGGCGATACCTTTTCCGTTAGAACGTTGGCGGGGTGATGACCCAGATGACCACGGCCTCGACATCGCCGGGGTTGCCGTAGCGGTGCGGTTCCTGGCTGGAGAAGCTGAAACTGTCGCCTTCGGCCAGCAGGAAATGCCGCTCGCCGACCCACAGTTCGAAGACGCCGGACAACAGGTAGCCGGCTTCCTCGCCTTCATGGCTGTAGCTTTGCTGGCTGTAGGTGCCCGGCGGGAAGCGCGAGTGGAGGATTTCCAGCTGGCGGTTGGGTTGCGGGGTCAGCAACTGGTCGACGATACCGTCCTCGTAGTGCACGCTCAGGCGGCTGTTCTTGCGCACTACATAGCCGTTGTCTTCGGGAGCGGTGGTGGCTTCGCTGGCGAAGAACCACTGGATGGTCACGCCCAGGCTGCGGGCGATATTGAACAGGGCCGGGATCGACGGGTAGGCGAGATTGCGTTCCAGTTGGCTGATGTAGCCGGCGGTGAGCTCGGCCTGGGTCGCCAGTTCGGTCAGGGTCATGCCGCGCCGTTTGCGCAGGCCGCGAATACGCGTGCCGAGAAACTGCGGGCCCGCTGCGGTGCTGTCGCCGGCGGGCGTTGGGGCGTTGCTCATGACCAGCTCCGATCCTTGAAAGGGCCGCAGTATAAGGCACTTGGCGCTTATTGAGGTGCAACGAAACCTTGGAGGAGCCGGCTTGCCGGCGATGGCGTCCCGAGGGGCGGTGCAAGGTTCGGGGGCCTCATCGCCGGCAAGCCGGCTCCTACAGGGGATGGTGTGGGGTATCAGATCTCCCAGGCCACCTTCAGTCCCTCGTAGATCGCTTCTTCCACCGTGCGCGGCGCCAGGCAGTCGCCGATCCGACGAAACTCCACCAGCCTCTGCAACTGGTCGCCGAGGGTGTCGACCGGTTGATGGCCCTGGCACAGCACCAGGGTATCGACGTCCTCGAACAGCATCGGCTCGCCGCTGGCGGTGTGTTGCAGGTACACGGTGCTGTCGTCGCAACCATAGAGCCGGGCATAGGGGGTGATGGCAATGCCCAGGCGGTGCAGTTCGCCCGCCAGTTGATCGCGCACGTAGAACGGCAGGTTCTCGCCACAATGGGTGCCGTTGACCGCCAGCCGTACCTGATGCCCGGCGCGCACCAGTCGCTCGGCAATCCCCGGGCCGATCCAGTCGCAACGCCAGTCGACCACCACCACCGAACGACCGATCGGCACCTCGTCACGCAGCACCTGCCAGGCATCCACCACCTGCAGTTCGCCGCCGCGCTCGAACGGCGGCCAGTAGGGTTCGGCTCCCGTGGCGACGATCACCTGGTCCGGCCGCTCGCGCTCCACCAGCGCCCGGTCGACCCGGGTATTGCGCAGTACCCGCACGCCTGCCAGCTCCATCTCCCGTTGCAGGTTGGTGCTGGCGCCGCCGAACTCGCTGCGTCGTGGCAGCAACTGCGCCAGCAGGACCTGGCCGCCCAGTTGCGACCCGGCTTCGTACAGCGTCACCTCATGGCCGCGTTGAGCCGCGACGGCCGCGGCCTTCATCCCCGCGGGGCCGCCGCCGACCACCATCACCCGCTGGCGTCTGGCCGTGGCGATCAACTGTCCGTACTGCAACTCGCGACCGGTTTCCGGATGCTGGATGCAACTGATCGGCAGGCCCTTGTGGAAGTGGCCGATGCAGGCCTGGTTGCAGGCAATACAGGCGCGGACGTCTTCGCTGTGGCCGCTGTCGGTCTTGTTCGGCATCTGCGGATCACAGATCAGTGCGCGGGTCATGCCGCACACGTCCGCCTGGCCGCGGGCAATGATCAGCTCGGCTTCCTGGGGTTGGTTGATCCGCCCCGTCACGAACAGCGGAATCGACAGACTGGCCTTGAAGGTCCCGGCTTCCTTCGCCAGGTACGCCGCCTCGATGGCCATCGGCGGCACGATATGTATCGCACCGCCAAGGGAGGCCGAGGTGCCGGCGACGATGTGCACGTAGTCCAGTTCACCTTGCAGTCGCACCACGGCGGCCAGGGATTCGTCTTCGGTCAGGCCTTCGGGATCGCGCTCGTCGGCGCAGATCCGCAGGCCGATGATGAACTGCGGGTCGCTGGCCGCCCGTATTGCCGCAATCACTTCCCGCAGGAAACGCAGGCGCTGGTCGAGGTCGCCGTTGTAGCCGTCGGTACGCCGGTTGACCCGTGGGTTGAGAAATTGCGCCGGCAGGTAGCCGTGGCTGGCGACCACCTCCACGCCGTCGATGCCGGCCCGGTGCAGGCGCCGGGCGGCGGCGGCATAACCGCTGACGATCTCGTCGATCATCGTCTGGTCCAGCGCCCGGGGCATGACCCGGAAGCGCTCGTTGGGCACGCTGGACGCCGAGTAGGCGACGGCCAGCAAGCCGTCGCTGGACTCCATGATCTCCCGGCCGGGATGAAACACCTGGGACAGCACGACCGTGCCCTGTGCATGACAGACTTCGGCCAGCCGCCGGTAGCCGTCGATGCAGGCATCGTCGGTGGCCATCAGCACATGGGAGGTGTAGCGCGCACTGTCGTGAACCCCGGCCACCTGCAGCACGATCAGGCCGACGCCGCCCTCGGCGCGAGCCCGGTGATAGGCGATCAACTGTTCGTTGACCAGGTTGTCGGTCGGCATGGAGGTGTCGTGCCCGCTGGACATGATGCGGTTCTTCAGGCGCTTGCCGCGCAGTTGCAACGGTTCGAACAGGTGGGCGAAGGCGTGCGGGGACGACGGCATGGCGACACTCCGGGCGGCCCGGAATCGAGGCCGGGCAGTTGTTATTGTTCTTGTATGAAAATTTACCTGTAGTAAAAAATCAACTTATATTTTTACTATGAAAGATATCGGATGCTCACAAATCAGAACACCAAGGGCCTTTCAATGTGTGGGCAAGCCAGTAAAGTAGCCAGGGTCGGGCGCTGCCGTGGCGCACCGTCGGCCTGAGCCGATCCACCTGCCTGAGGGAGTCCTCCGCTTGAACGACCTTCTGCATACCGCTGCCGCGCCGGCAGCCATCGAGCGCCAATTGCGCGAGCAACTGGCGGCCTGTTATCGCCTGGTTGCGCACTTTCGCATGACCGACCTGATCTTCACCCATATCTCCCTGCGCCTGCCCGGGCCGGATCACCATTTCCTGATCAACCCCTACGGACTGATGTTCGAGGAGATCACCGCGTCGAGCCTGGTGAAGATCGATCTGGACGGCCGGGCGGTGGAGGATTCGCCGTACCCGGTGAATCCGGCCGGCTTCGTGATCCACAGTGCGATCCATGGCGCGCGCAAGGATGCCCACTGTGTGCTGCACACCCATACTAGGGCCGGTTGCGCGGTGGCGGCCCTCAAGTGCGGGCTGCTGCCGGTGAACCAGATCTCCATGGAGTTCTACGGACGCACGGCTTACCACGACTATGAAGGCGTAGCGCTGGACATGGATGAGCAGGCACGGCTGGTGCACGACCTGGGGGACAAGTCGGTGATGGTGCTGCGCAATCACGGTTTGTTGAGCGTGGGCGAGACGGTGGGCCAGGCGTTCCTGCGCATGTACTACCTGGAAAAGGCTTGCCAGATCCAGGTCACCGCCCAGGCCTGTGGCGAGCTGGTGTTGCCGTCCCATGAAGTCTGTGCGCATACCGAGCGCCAGTTCAACGATCCGGGGCGGCCGGTGGAGGAGGGGCAACTGACCGACCCGGACGCCATGGAGCTGGCATGGTCGGCGATGCTGCGCCTGCTGGATCGGGTGGCGCCGGATTATCGGGATTGATGCTTTTCGAATGAGCGCCGGGAGTTGTGTATACGACACTCCACTGTAGGAGCGGGCTTGCCCGCGAAGTCGTCAGTCCTGACGATGCAAGGCTTGAGGGCCTCTTCGCTGGCAAGCCAGCTCCCACATGGGGTGGTGTCAGTCGGTTGAAACGGGTACGCCATCAGACATGCAACGCATGCCCCAGCGCCCGCAGGGCCGCCTCCTGCACCGCTTCACCCAGGGTCGGATGGGCATGGATGGTCCCGGCGATATCTTCCAGGCGCGCGCCCATTTCCAGCGACTGGCCAAAGGCGGCCGCCAGTTCCGAGACCCCGGCACCCACCGCTTGCCAGCCGACAATCAGGTGATTGTCACGCCGCGCCACCACCCGCACAAAACCGCTTTTCGCTTCCAGGGTCATGGCGCGGCCATTGGCGGCGAACGGGAAGTTCGACACCAGGCAGTCCAGTCCGGCAGCCTTGGCTTCGTCCGGCGTCTTGCCAACCACCACCAGTTCCGGGTCGGTAAAGCACACGGCGGCAATGGCCGTGGGGTTGAACTCGCGGTGCTTGCCGGCAATCAGTTCGGCAACCATTTCGCCTTGCGCCATGGCGCGGTGGGCCAGCATCGGCTCGCCGGTCAGGTCGCCGATGGCCCAGACATTGCGCATGCTGGTCTGGCAACGGTTGTCGATGCGGATCGCCGCGCCGTTCATTTCCAGGGCCAGCGCCTCGAGGTTCCAGCCCTGGGTACGCGGCTTGCGGCCGACGGCCACCAGCACCTGGTCGGTCGCCAGCTTCAGGGTTTCACCCTGGGGATCGCGTACCTCAAGGGTGGTTGTCGCGGCATCGAAGCCTTCGACACTGTGGCCCAGGAGCACGCTGATGCCCAGGGCCTTGATCGACTCGGCCACCGGCTGGGTCAGTTCGCGGTCGTAAGTCGGCAGGATCCGCTCGCGGGCCTCGACCACCGTCACTTCTGCGCCGAGCTTGCGGTAGGCAATGCCCAGCTCCAGGCCGATGTAGCCGGCGCCGACCACGATCAGGCGCTTGGGAATCGAGGTCGGGGCCAGGGCTTCGGTGGAGGAAATCACCGCGCCGCCCACCGGCAGCATCGGCAGGTTGACCGTCTGCGAACCGCTGGCCAGCAGCAGGTGTTCACACTGGATGCGCAGGCCGTCGACTTCGACGTGCTTGCCGTCGATCACCTTGGCCCAGCCATGAATGACCTTGACCCCGTTCTTCTTCAGCAGCGCCGCGACGCCACTGGTCAGGCGGTCGACGATGCCGTCCTTCCACTCGACGCTCTTGCCGATATCCAGGGTCGGTGCCGACACCTTGATCCCCAGTGGCGAGGTATCGCCGCTGTAGCTTTGCGTGGCGTGGAACTGTTCGGCGACATGGATCAGCGCCTTGGACGGGATGCAGCCGACATTCAGGCAGGTGCCGCCCAGTGCCTGGCCTTCCACCAGCACGGTGGGAATGCCCAGTTGCCCGGCACGGATGGCCGCGACGTAACCGCCGGGGCCGCCACCGATGATCAGCAGGGTGGTGTTTTGAGTCTGTTGCATGGTCACTCCACAAACAGGCAGGCGGGTTGTTCGAGCAGGCCGCGAATGGCCTGGATGAATTGCGCCGCGTCCATGCCGTCGACCACGCGGTGATCGAAGGAACTGGAAAGGTTCATCATCTTGCGAATGACGATCTGGCCCTTGATCACCACGGGCCGCTCGACAATGCGGTTGACGCCGACGATGGCGACTTCCGGCAGGTTCAGCACCGGCGTGCTGACGATGCCGCCGAGGGCACCGAGGCTGGTCAGGGTGATGGTCGAGCCGGACATTTCCTCGCGCGTGGCCTTGCCCGTGCGGGCGGCCTTGGCCAGGCGGTTGATCTCGTCCGCGGTGCCCCACAGGTTGAGGCTTTCGGCATGCCGTACCACCGGCACCATGAGGCCGCCGTCGGTCTGCGCGGCGACGCCGACATGCACCGCGCCGTGGCGGGTGATGACCTGGGCTTCATCGTCGTAGCGCACGTTGATCTGCGGGAAGTCGCGCAGGGCCACGACCAGCGCCCGCACGAGGAACGGCAGCAGGGTCAGCTTGCCGCGGCTGTCGCCGTGCTTGTGGTTCAGGTGCACGCGCAGTTCTTCGAGGGCCGTGACATCGACTTCCTCGACATAGCTGAAGTGCGCGGCACGGCGCTTGGCGTCCTGCATGCGCTGGGCGATCTTGCGGCGCAGGCCGATCACCGGGATCTGCTCTTCGTCGGTGCGTCGGGCATAGCCGCTGCCGCTGCTCTGCACGGGTTGCCCGGCCTGGGCCAGGTAGGCGTCCAGGTCGTCGTGGAGGATTCGTCCCGCCGGGCCGCTACCCTGGACGAAACGCAATTCGATCCCGGCATCCCAGGCGCGCTTGCGCACGGCCGGGGAGGCCAGCGGACGTTCATCGGCCTGGCGTGCCACCGGCGCCGGGCGTGCCGCTGCCGGGGTGGCCGCGGGCTTGGCGGCCGGGCTTTCGACTTTCGGTTCGGCAACCGCTGCCTGCGCTACCGGAGCGGGAGCCGGAGCCGTCTTGGTCGCCGGGGCTTCGCTGCCCTCACGGAGGTTGCCGGCGCCTTCCACTTCAATGCTGATCAGGATGCTGCCGACCGCCATGACTTCACCCGGCTGGCCGCCGAGGGAAATCACCTTGCCGTGGACCGGCGAGGGAATATCGACCATGGCCTTGTCGGTCATGACGTCCGCCAGGACCTGGTCCTCGACCACCAGGTCGCCGACCTGGACATGCCACTGGGACAGTTCTACTTCTGCGATGCCTTCGCCAATGTCAGGCATCTTGATGACGTGGGTACCCATTCAGACCTCCATGACCCGTTTCAAAGCCGCCCCGACACGCACCGGACCCGGGAAATACGCCCACTCCTGTGCATGGGGGTAGGGCGTGTCCCAGCCGGTGACGCGCTCGATCGGCGCTTCCAGGTAGTGGAAGCAGTGCTCCTGGATCAGCGAGATCAGCTCGGCACCGAAGCCGCAAGTCCGCGTGGCTTCGTGGACGACGACACAGCGACGGGTTTTCTTCACGGAATTGACGATGGTTTCCAGGTCCAGCGGCCACAGGCTGCGCAGGTCGATGACTTCGGCATCGACACCGGTTTCCTCGGCGGCGGCCTGAGCCACATAGACGGTGGTGCCATAGGTGAGGATGGTCACCTCACTGCCCGGGCGGACAATCGCGGCGCTGTCCAGGGGCACGGTGTAGTAGCCGTCGGGCACGGCACTGGCCGGGTGTTTCGACCACGGTGTTACCGGGCGGTCGTGATGGCCGTCGAACGGGCCGTTATACAGGCGCTTGGGTTCGAGGAAGATCACCGGATCATCGTTTTCGATGGCGGCGATCAACAGGCCCTTGGCGTCATAGGGGTTGGACGGCATGACGGTACGCAGGCCGCAGACCTGGGTGAACATGGCTTCCGGGCTCTGGCTGTGGGTCTGGCCGCCGTAGATGCCGCCACCGCAGGGCATGCGCAGGGTCATCGGCGCGACGAACTCGCCGGCCGAGCGATAGCGCAGGCGCGCCGCTTCCGAGACGATCTGGTCGGAGGCCGGGTAGAAGTAGTCGGCGAACTGGATTTCCGCCACCGGCCGCAGGCCGTAGGCGCCCATGCCGACCGCGACGCCGACGATCCCGCTTTCCGAGATCGGCGCATCGAATACCCGCGAGGTGCCGTACTTGCCCTGCAGGCCTTCGGTGCAGCGGAACACGCCGCCGAAGTAGCCCACGTCCTGGCCGAACACCACCACGTTGTCGTCGCGCTCGAGCATCACATCCATGGCCGAGCGCAGGGCCTGGATCATGGTCATGGTGCTGGTCGCCACGGCGTTCTCCGTTTGCAGTTTGCTGTGATCGTTCATGACTTATAACCCCAATTCCTGGCGCTGCCGACGCAAGTGGTCGGGCATTTCCTTGTAGACGTCCTCGAAGATGGTCGCGGCGCTGGGCATCTGCCCGCCGGCCAGGGTGCCGAAGCGCTCGGCTTCTTTCTGGGCGGCGATGACCTCGGCCTCCCGTTCGGCGCTGACGCTGGCGTGTTCTTCTTCGGACCATTGGCCGATGGCGATCAGGTGCTGCTTGAGGCGCGTGATCGGGTCACCGAGAGGGAAGTGGCTCCAGTCGTCGGCGGGGCGGTACTTGGACGGATCGTCGGAGGTGGAGTGCGGCCCTGCGCGGTAGGTCACCCACTCGATCAGGGTCGGGCCGAGGTTGCGCCGGGCGCGTTCGGCGGCCCAGGCGGAGGCGGCATAGACTGCGATGAAATCGTTGCCGTCGACCCGCAGCGAGGCGATACCGCAGCCCACGCCACGTCCGGCGAAGGTGGTGGCCTCACCGCCGGCGATGGCCTGGAAGGTGGAGATCGCCCACTGGTTGTTGACCACATTGAGGATCACCGGGGCGCGGTAGACGTGGGCGAAGGTCAGGGCGGTGTGGAAGTCCGATTCGGCGGTGGCGCCGTCGCCGATCCAGGCCGAGGCGATCTTGGTATCGCCCTTGATCGCCGAGGCCATGCCCCAGCCGACGGCCTGGACGAACTGGGTGGCGAGGTTGCCGGAAATGGTGAAGAAGCCATGTTCGCGGACCGAATACATGATCGGCAGTTGCCGGCCCTTGAGCGGATCGCGCTCGTTGGACAGCAGTTGGCAGATCAGGTCCACCAGCGGCACTTCGCGGGCCATCAGGATGCTTTGCTGGCGATAGGTCGGAAAGCACATGTCGGTGACGTTCAGGGCCAGGGCCTGGGCGCTGCCGATGGCTTCCTCGCCGAGGCTCTGCATGTAGAACGACATTTTCTTCTGGCGCTGGGCGACCACCATGCGGGTGTCGAAGATCCGCGTCTTGAGCATGGCACGCATGCCCTTGCGCAGAATCTCCACCGGCACGTCCTCGGCCCAGGGGCCGAGGGCCTGGCCCTGGTCGTCGAGCACGCGGATCAGGCCTCTGGCCAGGTCGGCGGTGTCGGCGGGTTCGACGTCGATGGGCGGTTTGCGGACCTGGCCGGCATCGGTCAGGCGCAGGTAACTGAAGTCGGTCTTGCAACCGGGACGGCCTGAGGGTTCAGGAACGTGCAGGCGCAGCGGTTCGTACGCTGAGGTCATGGCTTTCTACGCTCTATCTTGTGAATTTCTTGTAGTGGGCGCGCTAGCTGGCAATCATTCCCTGGGTAAGGGAAATCTTGTCCTACAACAATCATAGGCCGGTCGTAGGAGAATATTTCTCTCTGTTTGGTTGCGCTTGAAGGTATTTGCAGATAAAAAATCTTCATAACCATAAAAAACAGGTGTTTTTATCTCATGCGCAAACTGGATCGTACTGACATCGGGATTCTCAACAGCCTTCAGGAGAATGCCCGCATCACCAACGCCGACCTGGCCCGCTCGGTCAACCTGTCGCCGACGCCGTGCTTCAACCGGGTCAAGGCGATGGAGGAACTGGGGTTGATCCGCGAGCAGGTGACCTTGCTCGATCCGGAACTGTTGGGGTTGCACGTCAACGTGTTTATCCACGTCAGCCTGGAAAAGCAGGTGGAAGAGGCGCTGCAGCATTTCGAGGCGGCGATCGCCGATCGGCCGGAGGTGATGGAGTGCTACCTGATGGCGGGGGACCCGGATTACCTGATTCGCGTTCTGGTGCCGACGATCCAGGCGCTGGAGCGCTTCATGATGGACTTCCTGACCAAGGTGCCGGGCGTGGCGAACATCCGCTCCAGTTTCGCGCTCAAGCAGGTGCGCTACAAGACGGCGCTGCCGTTGCCGGCGGGCGGCCTGAACCTGGCCCTGTGACAGGGCGATGCATGGGCAAAGGCAAGGAGGAGGCGAGGGGAACTTTCGTCAGCCGCGACCGTGGGCGGCAGGGCTGACGAGTGTGAAGTCCTACAGAGGGTCTTTCTTTTCTCCGGCAGACAGGCCGGCCTGGATACGCTGGTAAATCTCTTCACGATGCACGGCGACGTCCTTGGGGGCGTTGATGCCAACCCGGACTTGCTGGCCGCTAACGCCCAGAATCGTGATCGTGATGTCGTCACCGATGTTGATGCTTTCACCGACTTTGCGGGTGAGTATCAGCATGTCTTTCTCCTTGATTGTTACTAAGGTGCCTTTCGCAGGCATTCCTGGCTTAGGTCTTACACACAGAATACCGCCAAGTTCATTCGAGCGGGTGGTTCATTACAGACGTCATTTCATTCTATTTAATTCCCCGAAGCCGGAAAATCGTCGGTAATTCAGCCTGATAAGACAGGAGCAGCCCAGTTCAACTAAGGTTGAGACAAGCCGTAAGGTGATAAAATCACATTAACTGATCATTACGGGAGACGCTTTGTGCGCAGAATAGCAGTGATGGTGGCATTCGTGGTGCTGGCCGGTTGTGGCGATGGTTCGGGAAACAAGGTCGAGCCGGTCAAGGCGGCCGTTGCGCCGGTGCCCGCGGCTGCGGCAACCACGGGATGGGACCTGCTGATCAAGGATGACAAGTCCAAGGCGCTGACCGACTGGACCGCCTGGCTGATCGAGCACGGCTTCCCGTTCAAGATCCTCGACGACGGTCGGGTGATTGCCGGGCCGTTCGCGAGCAAGGAAATTGCCGAGCAGAAAAAGGCGCAACTGGCCGACAAGCAGAACATGGATTCCGAGGTCGTGGAGCACAAGGCGCAGCCTTGATAACGTAAGAGAGCCGGCTTGCCGGCGATGGCGGTTGATCGTTCCCACGCTCCGCGTGGAATGCCGCCCAGGACGCTTTGCGTCCGCTCTGTCGGTGACGCGGCGCGTCACCCGATGCGTTCCCACGCAGAGCGTGGGAACGATCATCACTTCTGTAGGCGCCGGCACGTCGGATCCTACAGAAGGGTGTGTAGGGTAAGGTCAGCCGCAGGCCTTCATGTCTACCGCGCCGACGAACTCGTTGCCACGGCCCATCACACAGGCCACGCTCTGGTTGCGCTGGCGTTCCCAGACCTGCACCGGGTAGGTCTTGTCCCACGCCTCATACAGCTGGCGATCCTGTTTCGACAGGCGCAGGCCGTACTGCTTGCTCATGTAGAAATAGGTGCGGGCGATCATCCCGCGAATAGAGGGCCGCGGCATGACCTTCTTCGCCTTGAAGTCGACTTGGGTCAGGCACGAACCGTATTGGCCTTTCTGCTCCGGCAGCCAGCCGAAGCTGAAGTTGCTGCGGTCGCCGTTCACTTCGCCGATGCTCGGCACCAGGTTGTGCAGATCGGCTTCGGCGCGCTTGTAGACCGGGTCGTGCTGGCTGCATTGCTTGCGCCCGCCCTGTTGCCAGCACTGGCGCTGGTGGCCGATCTGCCAGGCGGGGACGATATGTTCCCACTCGATGCGCGCGGCGCGGTTGGCGTTCTTGCGCGGGACATAACCGCAGGCCTCGAGATTGACCCGGTTGCCGTTGTACTTGCAGCCGCAATAGAACTCCGTGGACTGCCGTTCATAGAGTTTCCAGGCGACTTTCTTGGCTTCGGCGAAGGTGCGTGGGGCCTCTGCCTGGGCCGGCAGCAGCCAGCCCAGGCAGAGCAAAGCGATAACGCGCACAAGCATTGTTTCAGTCTTCCTTCGGCACGACCCAGAAAATCTGCACGCCACCGTCATCGCGGTAGGCGAGGGTGACGTTGTCGTTCTCGGCGATTTCCTCGAGCAGTTGTTCCCACTCGTCGACGGACTCGTCCAGCAGGCGGAAGATCAGCGCGGCCCTGGCTTTCTGGGCGGTGGGCGAGTTGATGATTTTCTGTACCCGCAGGCCCATGCGTTCGTAGGAGCTGGGGGCGGCGGAAGCTGAGGTTGGGTTTGCCACGGAACAATCCTTAATAAGCTGTACGTGCATACAGTATTTAACTGTAAGCAATTTCGCAACTCCCAGCGAGAGCTGGTGCGGTTTCTGACAACAGCTTTTGCGATTTGATGTCGGTCGTAGGAAAAATTATAAGAATTTATAGTGGGATAGATGTCGGTCGGTGATTCTTGAGCGGTAGGGCTTTTCAGCTTTTGCGGGGGGAGGCGGGGGTGACTGTAGGGGAAGGATGTATCGGTGGGGGATACAAGGTCGTACAGGATGGCTAAAGATCAGGCGATTGCCGCCGATACACCGGTACAGAAAATTTTCCTGAGGTTCTTATGTCCATGTCAGTCGGTTTTCCTTCTCCTGGCGGTTTGCTGATCAACGGCAAGCTGCCTGGTTCGACGGAGTCCAAGACCATCGCCATGACGGACGAGATCGACAAGGCGGTGAAAGACACCAGCGAGGCCGACGCGAAGGACGGCAAAGTGAAGACCGGCGGGGCCGCTGCCGATGCGCCGGATGCCGACAGCGGCGCAAGCTCGCAGAACATCACGATCAAGATGCTGCAAAAGCGCATGAAGGAATTGCAGGAACTCTTGCGTCAGCAGGAGCAGCAACTGGCCGCGGCGGAAAAGGCGTCCTACCCATCGGATGATGTGCGCACCACCACGCTGATGGGGATCCAGGGCCAGATTTCCCAGACCAACGGCAGCCTGATGGAAGTGGCCAATGCCTTGGTCAAGGCGCTGACCGATCAGGCGGGCAAGGGCTCTGCGATCAACACCACTGCCTGATCGTCCCTTCGCGTCGACGCTTTGTCGATGACGCTTTTTTCATGAAATTCTCTGGTTGAAACCCCTGCAACCCCGTTGACAAAAGTCAGCGGGGTTCTCATAGTTTGTCTCACGCAAACGTTTGCGCGGACTGTTTCAGGGGCTTTCTCCAAAAGTCGCATCCGAAGTCCTGTCGCGCTCCTGGCGTTGCTCACAATAATCATAAGATCGGAGTGAACCCATGAAGTTGCCATTCGCTGGACGTCTTCTCGCTGTCGCTGTGCTGGCTGCCGCCTCTGCCGCTCTGCCACTTTCTTCGGCCTTCGCCGCAGAAACCGCCAAGCCGAAAGTCGGCCTGGTCATGAAATCCCTCGCCAATGAATTCTTCGTCACCATGCAGGATGGCGCCAAGGATTACCAGAAAGCCCACGCCGCCGATTTCGACATGATCACCAACGGTATCAAGAACGAAACCGATACCGCCGCGCAGATCGATATCGTCAACCAGATGATCCTCTCCAAGGTCGATGCCCTGGTGATTGCCCCCGCCGACTCCAAGGCCCTGGTGACCGTGCTGAAAAAAGCCAGCGACGCCGGGATCAAGGTCGTCAACATCGACAACCGCCTGGACCCGGACGTACTGAAAAGCAAGAATCTCGATATCCCTTTCGTAGGGCCGGATAACCGCAAGGGTGCCCGCCTGGTGGGTGACTACCTGGCCAAGACCCTGGCGGCCGGTGACAAGGTCGGCATCATCGAAGGCGTACCGACCACCACCAACGCCCAGCAGCGTACCGCCGGGTTCAAGGACGCGATGGACGCGGCCGGCATGAAGATCGTTTCCACCCAGTCCGGTAACTGGGAAATCGACCAGGGCAACAAGGTTGCCTCCGCCATGCTGAGCGAGTACCCGGACCTCAAGGCCTTGCTGGCCGGTAACGACAACATGGCCCTGGGCGCCGTTTCCGCGGTACGTGCCGCGGGCAAGGCTGGCAAGGTGCAAGTGGTCGGCTACGACAACATCGAGGCCATCAAGCCGATGCTCCAGGATGGCCGTGTCCTGGCCACCGCCGACCAGGCCGCTGCCCAGCAAGCCGTCTTCGGTATCCAGAACGCGCTCAAGCTGGTCAAGGGCGAGAAGGTCGACAGCGTCAACGGCGTGATCGAAACCCCGGTCGAACTGGTCCTCAAGAAGTAATCCCTGCACTTGGCTGCACCCAACAGCGCCCGCTCGTCCTGAGCGGGCGCCTGGAGACTTTCCTATGTCATCTTCCGCACCGAACGCTGTCCTGTCGGTCAGCGGTATCGGCAAGACCTACGCGCAACCTGTCCTGAGCAACATCGACCTGACGCTGATGCGTGGGGAAGTGTTGGCGCTGACCGGTGAAAACGGCGCGGGGAAAAGCACGCTGTCGAAGATCATCGGCGGGCTGGTCACACCGACCACCGGCCAGATGCAGTTCAATGGCCGGGCCTATACCCCCGGCAGTCGGACCCAGGCTGAAGAGCAGGGGATCCGCATGGTCATGCAGGAGCTCAATCTGTTGCCGACGCTGTCGGTGGCGGAGAACCTGTTTCTCGACAACCTGCCCAGCCATGGCGGCTGGATCAGTCGCAAGCAACTGCGCAAGGCCGCCATCGAGGCGATGGCCCAGGTCGGCCTGGACGCGATCGATCCGGATACCCTGGTCGGCGAGCTGGGCATCGGCCACCAGCAGATGGTGGAAATTGCCCGCAACCTGATCGGCGATTGCCATGTACTGATTCTCGACGAGCCGACCGCGATGCTCACCGCCCGCGAAGTCGAAATGCTCTTCGAGCAGATCACCCGCCTGCAGGCCCGTGGCGTGTCGATCATCTATATCTCCCACCGGCTCGAAGAACTGGCCCGGGTCGCCCAGCGCATCGCGGTACTGCGCGACGGCAATCTGGTCTGCGTCGAACCGATGGCCAATTACAACAGCGAGCAACTGGTCAACCTGATGGTGGGCCGCGAACTCGGCGAACACATGGATATGGGCGTGCGCAAGATTGGCGCGCCGGCCCTGACGGTCAAGGGCCTGAGCCGTGCGGACAAGGTGCTCGATGTTTCCTTCGAGGTACGTGCCGGAGAGATCTATGGCATCTCCGGCCTGATCGGCGCGGGCCGCACGGAGCTGTTGCGCCTGATCTACGGTGCGGATATCGCCGACAGCGGCACGGTGTCCCTCGGTTCGCCGGCGCAGATCGTGGACATCCGCTCCCCGGTGGATGCGGTACGCCATGGCATTGCGCTGATCACCGAGGATCGCAAGGGCGAGGGGCTGCTGCTGACGCAATCGATCAGCGCCAATATCGCCCTGGGCAACATGCCGGCGATTTCCAGCGGCGGCGTGGTCAACGGTCGTGACGAAACCGCCCTGGCGCGGCGGCAGATCGAGGCCATGCGCATTCGCAGTTCGAGCCCGGACCAACTGGTGTCCGAGCTGTCCGGCGGCAACCAGCAGAAGGTGGTGATCGGCCGCTGGCTGGAGCGCGACTGTTCGGTATTGCTGTTCGATGAGCCGACGCGCGGGATCGACGTCGGTGCCAAGTTCGATATCTATGCCTTGCTCGGCGAACTGACCCGCCAGGGCAAGGCGCTGGTGGTGGTGTCCAGCGACCTGCGCGAACTGATGCTGATCTGCGACCGGATCGGCGTGCTGTCGGCCGGGCGCCTGATCGAAACCTTCGAGCGCGACACCTGGACCCAGGACGATTTGCTTGCTGCCGCCTTTGCCGGCTACCAAAAACGTGACGCGCTGCTCAACGATGCGGCGCCTAGGGATACCCTATGAAAACTGCACCCTCGGCCGGTAAAGCCAGTCGCAACTTCTATGGCCTCGGCACCTACCTGGGGCTGGCCGGCGCGCTGTTGGCGATGATCATCCTGTTCTCCAGCCTGAGCAGTCATTTCCTGTCCTATGACACCTTCAGCACCCTGGCCAACCAGATTCCCGATCTGATGGTGCTGGCGGTGGGCATGACCTTCGTACTGATCATCGGCGGCATCGACCTGTCGGTGGGCTCGGTACTGGCGCTGGCGGCGTCCGCGGTCAGCGTGGCGATTCTCGGCTGGGGCTGGGGCGTGTTGCCGGCGGCGGTGCTGGGCATGGGTTGTGCGGCCCTGGCCGGGACCATCACCGGTTCGATCACCGTGGCCTGGCGGATTCCGTCGTTTATCGTGTCCCTCGGCGTGCTGGAAATGGCCCGTGGTGTCGCCTACCAGATGACCGGCTCGCGCACCGCCTATATCGGCGACTCGTTCGCCTGGCTGTCGAACCCGATCGCCTTCGGTATCTCGCCGTCGTTCATCATCGCCCTGGCGATCATCATCGCGGCGCAGTTGGTATTGACCAGGACAGTGTTCGGTCGCTACCTGATCGGTATCGGCACCAACGAGGAAGCGGTACGGCTGGCGGGGATCAATCCCAAGCCCTACAAGATCCTGGTGTTCAGCCTGATGGGGTTGCTGGCCGGGGTCGCGGCCCTGTTCCAGATCTCGCGCCTGGAAGCGGCTGACCCGAACGCCGGTTCCGGCCTGGAGCTGCAAGTGATCGCCGCCGTGGTGATCGGTGGCACCAGCCTGATGGGCGGACGCGGCTCGGTGATCAGCACCTTCTTCGGTGTCCTGATCATCTCGGTGCTGGCGGCCGGCCTGGCGCAGATCGGCGCGACCGAACCGACCAAGCGGATCATCACCGGTGCCGTGATCGTCATCGCGGTGGTGCTCGATACCTACCGCAGCCAACGCGCCCGTCGGCGGGCTTGAGCCATGGCGACCATCAAGGACGTTGCTGCGCTGGCCGGGATCTCCTACACCACGGTGTCCCATGTGCTGAACAAGACCCGGCCGGTCAGCGAGGAAGTGCGACTCAAGGTCGAGGCGGCGATTGCCACCCTCGACTATGTGCCCAGTGCCGTGGCGCGCTCGCTCAAGGCCAAGACCACCGCGACCATCGGCCTGCTGGTGCCCAACAGCCTGAACCCGTACTTCGCCGAACTGGCACGGGGCATCGAGGATTACTGCGAGCGCAACAATTACTGCGTGATCCTCTGCAACTCCGACGATGACCCGGACAAACAGCGCAGCTACCTGCGGGTGCTGCTGGAGAAACGCGTCGACGGCCTGATCGTGGCGTCCACTGGCGGCGACGAAAGTTTCGCGGCCGGCCTGTCGGCGGTGCGTACGCCGATGGTGATCGTCGACCGGGGTGTCGTCGGCCTGGAAACCGACATGGTGCGGATCGACCACGAGGAGGGCGCGTACCTCGCGACCCGGCACCTGCTGGAACTGGGGCACCGGGCGATCGCGTTCATCGGCGGGCCGGACAATACCAGCGTGGCGCAACTGCGCCTGGCCGGTTATCGCCGGGCGTTGCAGCGGGCGAAGGTCAAGGTGCCCGCCCAGTGGGTGGTGGCCAGCGACTTCACCAGCACTGGCGGTTATCAGGCGGCGGCGCTGTTGCTGGACGGTGACCGGCCCAGCGCGATTTTTGCCGGTAACGACTTGCTCGGCATCGGTGTGCTGCGGGCGGCGGCGGAACGTAATATCCGCGTGCCCGGCGAGCTGTCGGTCATCGGCTTCGACGATATCCAGATGAGTCGCTATGTCTACCCGGCGCTGACCACGGTTGGCCAGTCGATCCTGCAACTGGGGGAGACGGCGGCCGAACTGCTGCTGCGACGTATTGCAACGCCGCAGGTGCCGATCGATCAGCGGATCGTGATCCCGAGTATCGTCCTGCGCGAGTCGACAGCGCCGGTCTCGACCGGGTTCGCCTGAGCCCTTGGGGCCGCAGCGCTGAATCTGACCGAATTGAATTCAAGAGTAATGATGCATGCAAGCAAAAGTAGTGGTCATAGGCAGTCTCAACATGGACCTGGTTACCCGGGCCGAGCGGTTGCCGCGCGCGGGTGAGACCCTGATCGGCCAGTCCTTCGCCACGGTTCCCGGCGGCAAGGGCGCCAACCAGGCGGTAGCGGCGGCGCGACTGGGGGCCCAGGTGTCGATGGTCGGCTGCGTCGGCGATGACGCCTACGGCCGGCAACTGCGCGATGCCTTGCTGGTCGAGGGCATCGATTGCCGGGCGGTCACCGCGGTGGACGGCGTGTCCAGCGGGGTCGCGCTGATCGTGGTCGATGCCAGCAGCCAGAACGCGATTGTCATTGTCGCCGGCGGCAACGGCTGTCTGACGACCGATGTGCTCAAGGGGTTCGATGCAGTACTGCAGGCAGCGGACGTGATCATCTGTCAGCTCGAAGTGCCGATGGAAACCGTCGGTTATGCGCTCAAGCGCGGTCGTGAACTGGGCAAGACGGTGATCCTCAATCCGGCGCCGGCCAGCGCGCCGTTGCCGGCCGACTGGTATGCGGCCATCGACTACCTGATTCCCAATGAAAGCGAGGCCTCGGCCCTGAGCGGCTTGCCGGTGGATTCGCTGGCGACTGCCGAGGCTGCCGCGACGCGCCTGATGGCGGCCGGGGCAGGGAAGGTGATCGTCACCCTGGGGGCCCAGGGTTCGTTGTTTGCCGATGGCCAGGCCTTTGCGCATTTCCCGGCGCCCAAGGTCAAGGCACTCGACACCACGGCTGCCGGCGACACCTTTGTCGGCGGTTTTGCCGCCGCGCTGGCCTCCGGCAAGAGCGAAGCCGAGGCCATTCGTTTTGGCCAGGTCGCGGCGGCGCTGTCGGTCACCCGCGCCGGCGCGCAGCCGTCCATTCCCCATTTGTCCGACGTACAGGGTTTCAAACAGCCATGAAAAAAGCACCGCTGCTCAATATCGCGCTGTCACGCCTGATCGCCTCCCTGGGTCACGGCGACATGCTGGTGATCGGCGATGCCGGTCTGCCGGTGCCACCGGGTGTCGAGTTGATCGACCTGGCCCTGACCCAGGGCATTCCGGATTTCGTCAGTACCCTGCGCACCGTGCTCAGCGAGATGCAGGTGGAAAGCCATGTGCTGGCCGAAGAGGTCCTGCTCAAGCGCCCGCCGGCCCTGGAGCACCTGGAGGCCTTGAATGCCCAGGGCGATCTCGGACAGCGCCGTTTGCTCAGTCACGAAGAGCTCAAGGCGCTCAGCCGCCAGGCGAAGGCGGTGGTGCGCACCGGCGAATGCCAGCCGTACTGCAACATCGTCCTGGTTGCCGGCGTCACGTTTTAAATCCCAACCCATGCACAAGGAGTGCACCATGCACCGCTATGCTCAGATCTTGCAACGCTGGTTCCGGAGTCTGCTGATTTTGTCCTTGCTCACTGCTACAGGCGCCCAGGCGGCGGAAAAAATCGACCTGATCATCGACACTGACCCGGGGGCCGACGATGTGGTCGCGCTGCTGTTCGCCCTGGCTTCTCCGGAGGAGCTGCATATCCGTGCCCTGACCACCGTGGCCGGCAATGTGCGCCTGGACAAGACCTCGCGCAACGCGCGCCTGGCCCGTGAGTGGGCAGGGCGCGAGGAGGTGCCGGTGTATGCCGGTGCGCCCAGGCCGCTGCTGCGCACGCCGATCTATGCCGAGAACATCCACGGCAAGGAAGGCATTTCCGGCGTCACCGTGCACGAACCCAAGGCACCCCTGGCCAAGGGTAACGCGGTCAACTACCTGATCGAGACCCTGCGCGCGGCCAAGCCCCACAGCATCACCATTGCCATGCTCGGGCCACAGACCAACCTGGCGCTGGCGTTGATCCAGGATCCGGAGATCACCCAGGGCATCAAGGAAGTGGTGGTCATGGGCGGTGCGCACTTCAACGGCGGCAATATCACGCCGGTGGCCGAGTTCAACCTGTTCGCCGACCCGCAGGCCGCCGAGGTGGTGCTCAAGAGCGGGGTCAAGCTGACCTACCTGCCGCTGGACGTGACCCACAAGATCCTCACCAGCGACGAGCGCCTGAAGAAGATCGCGGCGTTGAACAACAACGCCAGCAAGGTGGTCGGCGATATTCTCAACGAGTACGTCAAGGGTGACATGGAGCACTACGGCATTCCCGGTGGCCCGGTGCACGACGCCACGGTGATCGCCTACCTGCTCAAGCCCGGGCTGTTCAGCGGGCGCCAGGTCAACATGGTGGTCGACAGCCGTGAAGGCCCGACCTTCGGCCAGACCATCGTCGACTGGTACGACGGCCTGAAGCAGAACAAGAACGTGTTCTGGGTCGAGAACGGCGACGCCCAGGGCTTCTTCGACCTGCTGACGGCGCGCCTGGCCCGCCTGAAGTAACACCCGGCACCGATTGTTCCCAGGCGCGGCAACCCGTAGCCCGGGAGCGATCAAACCGCTCGCGGCGACTGGGCACAAGGGCCGGTCGCATGCCAAACTCGGGTTTTGTTTTTTCTGGAACCCATCCGTGCAGATCGACCTGAACAACCCCGCCAACCTGACCCTCGACGCTGTGCGCCAACTGCTCGCCTCGGCCAGCGATGACGTGCACACCCAGTTGCGCGTGACCCGTTCCGGCATCGCCTATCTGTCCTCCGGCGTGGTCGGCGGGCAGGATATCGACGGCCTGCTGTTCCGGCTGGAAACCTGGGCGGCCGGCTCGGGTTATGTCGGCAACGTCGCGGCCAGTGACGAGGTCTGGGTCATGCAGATCTTCAATGCGTTGAAGGAGAACTGGCCCAACCCGCCGTTCGACTACATCGACATCTACTGACTCAACAATTCGTTCATATTCAGTCACGATTCATTGTGCAGGTGAGTCGGTGGCTCAGGCAGACTTGTTTTGCATTGCCGTAGGAATCAGGCCAACGATCATTCGGCATGCAACCAATGGCGTAAACGGCGGTCGCACGCACTCTACTTATTTTCTGAAAGGAGGCTTCATGCCTTGGAAGCTTGCATCTTTGGGGGCGTTGTTCGCCATGTCGGTCCTGGCGGGTTGCGCGAACAGTGGTTCCGCGCCGGCAGCCAGTGCGCCTGCCGGCGAGAGCGGCAATGGCAGCGGCCGTTGTGAAGCCAAAGGCGCCGAGTTCACGATCGGCAAGCAGGTCTCTGCCGAACTGCTGGAGCAGGCGCGCAGCCGCAGTGGCGCACAAAGCGCCCGCATCCTCGGGCCGGATGACATGGTCACGCTGGAGTACCGTTCCGACCGCCTGAACCTCAATGTCGACAGCACCGGCAAGGTCGAGCGGGTCAACTGTGGCTGATCGGCCGACGGTTTTGTAGCGCCCATAAAAAACCCCGCCACATGGACGGGGTTTTTTCAGTTCGCGGAAACTTACTCCGGACGAACTTGTGCAGCTTGCATACCCTTTTGGCCTTTCTCAGCCACGAAGGAAACGGTCTGGCCTTCTTTCAGGCTTTTGAAACCGTCGCTTTCGATAGCTTTGAAGTGTACGAACAGGTCGTCACCGCCACCTTGAGGAGTGATGAAGCCGAAGCCTTTTTCATCGTTGAACCATTTTACGGTGCCGGTTTGGCGATTAGACATGGTGTATCTCCAAGAAACATATATTTTCAGTAGTACTGTGCTGCTCAGGCCAACTGGGCACACTGGCCTATCATAGTCGAAATGTTCGACTTGGGAGCCCCCCGCAGCGGCGGATTGCCAATCAGTCGCGCTTTCTTTACCGCTGTGTTTGTCTGAGAGGCCCGGTTTAAAAGGCCTGCAGGTAAAAATGGCGGTGATAAAAAAAGCCGTAAAAGCTGCATAAAATGTGTGAAAAAGCTGTTTTTCAGGCTGTTTTCAGCCCTGAAGGCCTCACAAACGTCCCTGTTTCAGGGGCTATTTGACGACGCGGCAGGCGGCAATGGCGTTCAGGGCATCGGTCTTGAGCTCTTTACTCGGTTCTTTTTTCGTGTTCATCAGTTGGCTGATCTGCTCGGTGGTGAACTTCTCCTTGAGCCTGTCGGCACCACAGGCGCAATGTTGCTGCGCGACATTGACCGGGACGCTCTTGCTGGCGGCGTCGGTACAGTCTTTCATGTAGGCCTCGCGCTGGCCGGCGGGCCAATCCGCGTGGGCGCTCAACGGCAGCAGCAGGAGGGCGGGGGCGGCAAAGGCAAAAAGATGAGTCAGGCGCATGTTCGAATACTCCTCTGGATAAAAAACGACGGGCTGGGTAGCGCTTGCCCTGTATTTGAGGGCGAGAGTGCAATTCAAGTTCACCCGGGCTGCAAAACCTGCGGACTTTAGCAGTTTGTGCGTCAGGCGAGGCGATGACCGTTCATCTGTGCTAGCATCCCCGACCTGGCTATTTCCGGCGTCGGTGCGGGTTGCACCCGACTGATGCCCCGCCATCAACCCTTTTTCTTGAACTCCAGTCACGGTGGTTCGTTTTCCGGTTGGCCTTGCGGCTCCTGCCACTGTGCGGCAGGCGTTCTTCACTGAACGGCTGGACGGATCATGTACTGGCTGCTCATCCCAACCCACGTGACCTTTGGTAGGGGTCACCACTAGGAGAGGAGGCGCCATGCCCACTATTACTCTTCCCGACGGCAGTCAACGTTCGTTCGATCATCCGGTTTCCGTCGCCGACGTCGCCGCATCCATCGGTGCCGGCCTGGCCAAGGCCACCGTGGCCGGCAAGGTCAACGGCAAGCTGGTCGATGCCTGTGACCTGATCGACGCCGACGCCACGCTGCAGATCATCACGCCCAAGGATGAAGAGGGGCTGGAGATCATTCGCCACTCTTGCGCCCACCTGGTCGGTCATGCGGTCAAGCAGCTGTATCCGACGGCCAAGATGGTGATCGGTCCGGTCATCGACGAAGGTTTCTACTACGACATCGCCTATGAGCGTCCTTTCACCCCGGACGACCTGGCCGCGATCGAGCAGCGCATGCAGCTGCTGATCGAAAAAGACTACGACGTGATCAAGAAGGTCACGCCGCGCGCCGAAGTGATCGACGTGTTCACCCGGCGTGGCGAGGACTACAAGCTGCGCCTGGTCGAAGACATGCCGAATGAGCAAGCCATGGGCCTGTACTATCACGAAGAATACGTCGACATGTGCCGTGGCCCGCACGTGCCGAACACGCGCTTCCTGAAGTCGTTCAAGCTGACCAAGCTGTCCGGTGCCTACTGGCGCGGCGACGCCAAGAACGAGCAACTGCAGCGCGTCTACGGCACCGCCTGGGCGGACAAGAAGCAGCTGGCTGCCTACATCCAGCGCATCGAGGAAGCGGAAAAGCGCGACCACCGCAAGATCGGCAAGCGCCTGGGCCTGTTCCATACCCAGGAAGAAGCGCCGGGCATGGTGTTCTGGCACCCGAACGGCTGGACCCTGTACCAGGTGCTCGAGCAGTACATGCGCAAGGTGCAGCGTGACAACGGCTACCTGGAGATCAAGACCCCGCAAGTGGTCGATCGCTCCCTTTGGGAGAAGTCCGGGCACTGGGCCAACTACGCCGAGAACATGTTCACCACCGAGTCGGAAAGCCGCGACTACGCCATCAAGCCGATGAACTGCCCATGCCACGTGCAGGTGTTCAACCAGGGCCTGAAGAGCTACCGCGAGCTGCCGATGCGCCTGGCCGAGTTCGGTGCCTGCCACCGCAACGAGCCGTCGGGTGCGCTGCACGGCATCATGCGCGTGCGCGCCTTCACCCAGGACGATGCCCATATCTTCTGCACCGAAGAGCAGATGCAGGCCGAATCCGCCGCGTTCATCAAGCTGACCATGGATGTCTATGCCGACTTCGGCTTCAAGGACATCGAGATGAAGCTGTCCACCCGTCCGGAAAAGCGCGTGGGTTCCGACGAGTTGTGGGATCGGGCTGAAAATGCCCTGGCCGCGGCACTCGACAGCGCGGGCCTGCCGTATGACCTGCAGCCGGGCGAGGGCGCCTTCTACGGTCCGAAGATCGAGTTTTCCCTGAAGGACTGTCTCGGTCGCGTCTGGCAGTGTGGTACCCTGCAGCTCGATTTCAACCTGCCTATCCGTCTCGGCGCCGAATACGTGTCCGAAGACAACAGCCGCAAGCACCCGGTGATGTTGCACCGGGCGATCCTCGGTTCGTTCGAGCGTTTCGTCGGAATTCTGATCGAGCACTACGAGGGCGCGTTCCCCGCGTGGCTGGCGCCAACCCAGGCCGTGATCATGAATATCACGGACAAGCAGGCTGATTTCGCCCTCGAAGTGGAAAAAACTCTGGCCGAAAGCGGATTTCGTGCCAAGTCCGACTTGAGAAATGAAAAGATCGGCTTTAAAATCCGCGAGCATACTTTGCTCAAGGTTCCCTATCTTTTGGTTATCGGAGATCGGGAAGTCGAGATGCAGACTGTCGCTGTGCGTACTCGTGAAGGTGCTGACCTGGGCTCGATGCCCGTCGCCCAGTTCGCCGAGTTCCTCGCGCAAGCGGTTTCCCGGCGTGGTCGCCCAGATTCGGAGTAATTATTATTAAGCGTGAAATGAGACAAGATAAACGAGCTGCACCGAAGGCCCCGATCAACGAGAATATCTCGGCACGCGAGGTTCGGTTAATTGGCGCTGATGGCGAGCAGATTGGCATCGTCTCGATTGATGAAGCGCTTCGGATTGCTGAAGAAGCCAAGCTGGATCTGGTGGAGATTTCCGCCGATGCAGTGCCACCCGTCTGCCGGGTGATGGACTACGGCAAGTCGATTTTCGAAAAGAAAAAGCAAATTGCTGCTGCGAAGAAAAACCAGAAGCAAGTGCAGGTTAAAGAAATCAAGTTTCGTCCAGGGACGGAGGAAGGGGATTACCAGGTAAAACTGCGCAACCTGGTACGTTTCCTGAGTGATGGGGACAGGGCCAAGGTTTCCTTGAGATTCCGCGGTCGTGAGATGGCCCACCAGGAGCTGGGGATGGAACTCCTCAAGCGGGTTGAAGGTGACCTGCTCGAGTACGGTTCGGTCGAACAGCATCCTAAGATGGAAGGACGCCAGCTTATTATGGTCATCGCCCCGAAAAAGAAGAAGTAACCACCAGGGCACGGCAGGCCTTGCGGTTATGTTTATCAACTGAATGCGGAGTATCCGAACATGCCAAAGATGAAAACTAAAAGTGGTGCTGCTAAGCGGTTTCTGAAAACTGCTAACGGTATCAAGCACAAGCACGCTTTCAAGAGCCACATCCTGACCAAAATGTCGACCAAGCGTAAGCGTCAACTGCGCGGTAGCAGCTTGCTGCATCCGTCTGACGTGGCAAAAGTCGAGCGCATGCTGCGCCTTCGTTAATTTTTGGATCAAGAATAGAGGAAGTAACTCATGGCTCGTGTAAAGCGTGGCGTCATTGCCCGTAAACGTCACAAAAAAATTCTGAAACTTGCTAAAGGCTACTACGGCGCTCGCTCGCGCGTATTCCGTGTTGCCAAGCAAGCGGTAATCAAGGCAGGCCAATACGCCTACCGTGACCGTCGTCAGAAAAAACGTCAGTTCCGCGCTCTGTGGATCGCTCGTATCAACGCTGGTGCTCGTATCAACGGTCTGTCCTACAGCCGTTTCATCGCTGGCCTGAAAAAAGCGTCCATCGAGATCGACCGTAAGGTTCTGGCTGATCTGGCAGTGAACGAAAAAGCGGCGTTTGCTGCGATTGTCGAGAAAGCTAAAGCCACCTTGGCTTAAGTACCCCCCGACAATCACCCGGGTTCGCCTTTGTGGGTTCGGGTGTTAAACGTCAGTAAATAGGGGAAGAGCCTTAAAGCTCTTCCCCTATTTCGTATCTGGAGTCTGTACATGGAAAACCTGGACGCACTGGTCTCTCAAGCACTTGAGGCTGTGCAAAGCGCTGAAGACATCAATGCCCTGGAGCAAATCCGGGTTCACTACCTTGGCAAGAAGGGCGAGCTGACTCAGGTGATGAAGACCCTGGGGAGCCTGCCGGCAGAAGAGCGTCCGCAAGTCGGCGCCCTGATCAACGTTGCCAAGGAACGTGTCACAGAGGTTCTCAATGCGCGCAAGGCGTCGTTCGAGGAGGCGGATCTGGCTGCCAGACTCGCCGCCGAGTCCATTGACGTGACCCTGCCTGGCCGCGGCCAGACCTCGGGCGGTCTGCATCCGGTTACCCGGACTCTGGAACGCGTCGAACAATTCTTCACCCGCATCGGCTACGGCATCGCCGAAGGTCCCGAGGTGGAAGACGATTACCACAACTTCGAAGCGCTCAACATCCCAGGCCATCACCCGGCCCGGTCGATGCATGACACCTTCTATTTCAACGCGAACATGCTGTTGCGCACCCACACCTCGCCGGTACAGGTCCGCACCATGGAATCGCAGAAGCCGCCGATCCGCATCGTCTGCCCAGGCCGTGTGTATCGTAGCGACTCCGATATCACCCACTCGCCGATGTTCCACCAGGTCGAAGGCCTGCTGGTCGATCGCGACATCAATTTCGCCGATCTCAAAGGCACCATCGAAGAGTTCCTGCGGGTGTTCTTCGAGAAAGAGCTGGCGGTGCGTTTCCGTCCTTCGTACTTCCCATTCACCGAGCCGTCCGCTGAAGTCGACATGGAATGCGTGATGTGCAGCGGCAAAGGCTGCCGCGTCTGCAAGCAGACCGGCTGGCTGGAAGTCATGGGCTGCGGCATGGTGCACCCGAACGTGCTGCGCATGTCCGGCATCGATCCGGAAGAGTTCCAGGGCTTTGCCTTCGGCATGGGCGTCGAGCGTCTGGCCATGCTGCGTTACGGCGTGAACGACTTGCGTCTGTTCTTCGACAACGACTTGCGGTTCCTCGCGCAATTTCGCTAGTCGTAACGAATCTATTAGGAGAACAGGATGAAATTCAGTGAACAATGGCTGCGCGGCTGGGTAAGCCCGCAGGTGAGCCGCGACGAGCTGGTTGCTCGTCTGTCGATGGCCGGCCTCGAGGTCGATAGCGTGACCCCGGCCGCCGGTGCCTTCAGCGGCGTGATCGTCGGCGAGGTGCTCAGCACCGAACAGCACCCGGATGCCGACAAGCTGCGCGTCTGCCAGGTCAGCAACGGTTCGGAGACCTTCCAGGTCGTCTGTGGCGCGCCCAATGTGCGCCCGGGCTTGAAGATCCCGTTCGCGATGATCGGTGCCGAACTGCCCGGCGACTTCAAGATCAAGAAAGCCAAGCTGCGCGGCGTCGAGTCCAACGGCATGCTGTGCTCGCAAGCCGAACTGCAGATCGGCGAAGGCAATGACGGCCTGATGGAACTGGCGGCCGATGCGCCGGTGGGCGAAGACATTCGTGTCTACCTGAACCTGGACGACGCGAGCATCGAGGTCGACCTGACCCCGAACCGTGGCGACTGCCTGTCCCTGGCCGGTCTGGCCCGTGAAGTCGGCGCGCTGTATGCCGCTCCGGTCACTCGTCCAGTCGTGGCGGCGGTGCCCGCCGTGCATGACGAAGTGCGTTCGATCGAAGTCCTGGCGCCGGCAGCGTGCCCGCGTTACCTGGGCCGCGTGATCCGCAATGTCGACCTGTCGAAGCCGACCCCGCTGTGGATGGTCGAGCGTCTGCGTCGTTCCGACGTGCGCAGCATCGATGCCGCCGTCGACATCACCAACTACGTGATGATCGAACTGGGCCAGCCGCTGCACGCGTTCGACCTCGCCGAAATCAACGGCGGTATCCGCGTGCGGATGGCGGAAGAGGGCGAGAAGCTGGTACTGCTCGACGGTCAGGAAGTCAGCCTGCGTAGCGATACCCTGGTGATTGCCGACCACACCCGCGCCCTGGCGATTGCCGGCGTGATGGGCGGTGAGCACAGCGGCGTCAACACCGCGACCACCCGTGACATCTTCCTCGAAAGCGCTTTCTTCGACCAGATCGCCGTCGCTGGCAAGGCCCGTTCCTACGGCCTGCACACCGATGCCTCGCATCGCTACGAGCGTGGCGTGGATTGGCAACTGGCCCGTGAAGCCATGGAGCGCGCCACCGGCCTGCTGCTGGAAATCACCGGTGGCGAAGCCGGTCCGATCATCGAAACCGTCAGTGAAGCGCATCTGCCGGCCATTGCCCCGGTGACCCTGCGTGCCGAGCGCATCACCCAGATGCTGGGCATGGAAATGGATGCTCCTCAGGTTGAGCGTCTGCTGTCCGGCCTGGGCCTGGGCATTGTTGCCAGCGGCGCGGGGCAGTGGCAGGTCGAAGTACCTAGTCATCGCTTCGATATCAGCCTGGAAGTCGACCTGATCGAAGAGCTGGCGCGGCTGTACGGCTACAACCGCCTGCCGGTTCGTTACCCGCAGGCCCGTCTGGCCCCGAAAGCCAAGGCAGAAGCCCGTAGCGACCTGCCTGAGCTGCGTCGTCTGCTGGTGGCTCGTGGTTACCAGGAAGCGATCACCTACAGCTTCATCGATCCGAAGCAGTTCGAACTGTTCAACCCCGGCGTCGAGCCGCTGTTGCTGGCCAACCCGATCTCCAACGACATGGCGGCCATGCGTTCGTCCTTGTGGCCGGGTCTGGTCAAGGCGCTGCAGCACAACCTGAACCGCCAGCAGGATCGCGTCCGTCTGTTCGAAAGCGGCCTGCGTTTCGTCGGTCAGCTGGAAGGCCTGAAGCAAGAGCCGATGCTCGCCGGTGTGGTCTGCGGCAGCCGTCTGCCGGAAGGCTGGGCACAGGGGCGCGACACCGTCGACTTCTTCGACGTCAAGGCTGACGTGGAAGCGTTGCTGGGCTTTGCCGGTGCCCTGGACTCGTTCACCTTCGTGCCGGGCAAACACCCCGCGCTGCATCCGGGTCAGACCGCGCGCATCGAGCGGGAAGGGCGCCTGGTCGGTTTCATCGGCGCAATCCACCCCGAATTGTCGAAAACCCTCGGTCTCGACCGTCCGGTCTTCGTGTTCGAGCTGGTTCTGGCTGAAGTGGCTCTGGGCAAAATGCCGAAATTCAGCGAGTTGTCGCGTTTCCCTGAAGTGCGTCGTGACCTTGCGCTGCTGGCAGACAAGGGCGTGGCGGCCAGTGCCGTACTGGACGTAATTCGAGAAAATGCAGGCGAATGGCTCACAGAGCTCAGGCTCTTTGACGTCTATGAGGGTAAAGGCATTGATCCGCATAGAAAAAGCCTTGCAGTTGGCTTGACCTGGCAGCATCCATCGCGCACTCTTAATGACGATGAGGTGAATTCCACGACGCAAAATATCCTCACCTCGCTTGAAACCAGGTTGAACGCCACGTTAAGGAAGTGACGTATGGGGGCTCTGACGAAAGCTGAAATGGCGGAACGTCTCTACGAAGAGCTGGGTCTGAATAAACGTGAGGCCAAGGAATTGGTCGAACTGTTTTTTGAAGAAATCAGACACGCTCTCGAAGACAACGAGCAGGTCAAACTGTCGGGATTCGGCAATTTTGATCTGCGGGACAAACGCCAGCGGCCTGGCCGCAATCCAAAAACGGGAGAAGAAATCCCGATCACGGCTCGCCGTGTGGTCACCTTTCGTCCAGGGCAGAAGTTGAAAGCCCGAGTTGAGGCCTATGCTGGAACCAAGTCATAACGACGAGCTCCCGCCGATCCCAGGCAAACGCTACTTCACCATTGGTGAAGTCAGCGAGCTGTGTGCGGTAAAACCGCACGTGCTGCGTTACTGGGAACAAGAGTTTCCTCAACTCAACCCCGCCAAGCGTGGTGGTAATCGTCGGTATTATCAGCGCCATGACGTGCTGATGATCCGTCAGATCCGCGCCTTGCTGTACGACCAGGGATTCACCATCGGCGGGGCGCGTCTGCGTCTCTCCGGTGACGAGGCCAAGGACGACAGCACCCAGTACAAACAGCTGATCCGCCAGATGATTTCCGAGCTGGAGGATGTGCTGGTGGTACTGAAGAAGTAAATTTTTTGGAAATAATACTTCCAAAATTCAAAAGGTTAGGTTAGATTCCTAATCGCTTTCAGAGGTTTGAAAGCACAGCTACTCAGTGTCGGGGCGTAGCGCAGCCCGGTAGCGCACTTGCATGGGGTGCAAGGGGTCGAGTGTTCGAATCACTCCGTCCCGACCAATAATTTAGTAGACGGCTCAAGCACTTACGGTGATTGAGCCGTTTTCTTTTGCGGCATCACAATCAAAACAGAATCAAAATAAAATCAAAACATCAGCCCGAAGAAAGGTTGGGCTTTTTCATGTGCGTCACTTTTGAAGCCCGCCCACCTGAAACACCTGTAGAGGGATCTATGCACATTACCCGTCTGGCGCATCTCCATACCGCCTCTGTCGTTTGCGAGGGGCTGGTCTCATGTTCCTGAAGCATATTCCTCTGTATGCCGGCCTGATCCTGCTCACTGCCTGTGGCATGCGGCCGTGGGTCCCCTATGTCGAGCCGGCTCCAGGTACCGACACCGCTCAGCTTCGCGTTATCACCAATGGCGAGGTACGGGGTGGCGTGTACGACGGCTGTGTGGGGAATGAGCAGGGCCTGGCCAGGGCAGGGCGCTTCTATGGCGATCACCTGCCATCAATCAACTACCCGCAGTCACCCGTGGTACCGCCGCGGCTGGATATGCCCGCCCGTTTTGCGCCGAAACTGAGTGACTATCTGGGCGCGATAAGAATGGCTGAAGGCAACTATTCGGAAATCGTGGCCGAATACCGGGTGCCGGCGGGCAAGCCATTTGTGCTGGCGCTGCAGACGCTGCAGGCGGGCACCTATGGCAGTAGCTATATGCAATGTTCGGAGCAGGCCGCTGTTTTTACCTTTGAAAAGGGCAAGAACTATGAGGTGTTCATGGGCATCAATAGCATTACCGCCAAAGACGGCACGACTCAGGTGAAATGCCCTTTTGCGGCGTATGAGCTGGTGAGTCTGGGCACGCGGGGGTTGGTGCTTCCGAGCATGCTCAAGCCCACGGCCCCGTCGGGGCAGAAGTGTCCGGCTCGATGAGTGGGCGGGGCTTTTTTGAGCAAACAACCCCGCCGGTTTGCTGGCGGGGTATCACTGCTCTGGCCCATGGTGTGACAAGGGCGCTGCGTTCTGGCTCACGCTTCATGCACACGTTTGCCCACGTCGATCGTGACCTCGCTCGACAACGCGATACCGTTCTTGGCCGCCAGTATTTCGGCCATGACGCTCACCGCGATCTCGGACGGGGTCTTGCTGCCGATGTAGATGCCGATCGGCCCCCGCAGGCGCTTGAGCGAGGCTTCGGTCTGGGCGAAGTGCTCGATCAGCCGCTCGCGGCGCAACTGGCTGTTGCGACGCGAGCCGATGGCGCCGATGTAGAAGGCGGGGCCCTGCAAGGCTTCCAGCAGCGCCAGGTCGTCGAGCTTGGGGTCATGGCTGAGCGCGACGATGCAGGTCCGCAGGTCGACGGAAAAGGCGCGGACGACATCGTCCGGCATGCCGACGATGCACTTCACGTCACCGACCGCCCAGGACTCCATGTACTCGGGGCGAGGGTCGCAGACCGCCACCTTGAAGCCGTTGAACAGCGCCATGGTCGCCAGGTATTCGGCCAGCGCGCCGGCGCCGATCAGTAGCATGCGATAGCCGGGGCCCAGGGTGTTGGTCATGTACTGCCCATCGAAGCTGAACTGCTCAGGGATCGCGGTCGGTTCCAGGACCACTTCGTTGGTGTCTACCGCCAGCCGGCGACGAATGAGACTGCCGGCATCGAGCCGGTTCAGGACTTCATCGAGCTGCTGTCGCGACGGGCTGAACTCGAGGACCAGTTCCAGGGTGCCGCCGCAGGGCAGGCCAAAGCGATGGGCCTCGTCCGCGCTGATACCGTAACGCACGACTTCGGGCAGCCCGTCTGTCAGGCCCGTGCCGCCATGGGCGGTGGTGTATCGGTGGATCAGGTCATCCTCGATACAGCCACCGGAGACGCTGCCCACCACACGACCATCGTTACGCAAGGCCATCATCGAGCCGACGGGACGCGGCGACGAGCCCCAGGTGCGCGCCACGGTTGCCAGCAGCACGCGTTCCCCGGCACCGAGCCAGTCCCGGGCGGTGCGCAAGACCAGCAGATCGATACTCTCCATGATGTCCAGGCTCAACGCATCTGCAGGATGATGGGGCTGCTGCTGGCGGGACCGGTATGCCCGCGCAACGTGCCGACCGCTTGGGCATCAACGGCGCCCCCCTGATTGCCCCAGGTGCTGCGCACGAACGTCAGCACCTCGGCGATTTCCTGGTCCGACAGTTGCTCGCGGAATGCCGGCATCCGGTAGGCATCCGGCACGCCAGCCGCCACCACGCGCTGCGAGCCGTTGAGGGTGATATTGATCGCCGACTCGGCATGCGCGGCCAGTGCCGAGGTGGCTCCGGCCAGCGGTGGCATCCATTCGGGCTGACCCTCGCCCGCCAGGCCATGACAGGCAGCGCAACGGGTCACATAGGTGTGGGCGCCGGGAGTGTCCTGGCGCGTCGCGGCGGATACCGCCTGGTATTGCCAGGCAGGCCCGTCACGCCCGGGGTCGCCGGGAAGTGATTTGAGATAGCGGGCGATTGCCCGCAAGTCATCGTCGCTCATGAACTGGGTGGAGTTGTTGAACGCCTCGGTCATCGAGCCATAGACCACCGCGTGCTGGTTACGCCCGGTCTTGAGAAACTGGACGATCTGCGGCTCGCTCCAGCGCCCCAGGCCCGTGTTGTGATCGTCGCGCAGGCTCGGCGCGTACCAGCCGTCGAGCAGGGCGCCGGCCAGGAACGGTGTGCCGGAGTCGTCCAGTGCCTTCTCGTTGAAGGCCAGGCCTCGCGGCGTATGGCAACTGCCGCAATGACCGGGTCCCTGGACGAGGTAGGCGCCACGGTTCCACAGCGCATCGTTTGCCGGCTTGGCCGCGTAGGGCGTCGTATCGGCAAAGACGCCATTCCACAGGGCGATAGGCCAGCGCATGTTCAGCGGCCAGGGGATCTGGCTGGGGATATTGGCCTGTTTGACCGGGGCTACACCCTGCATGAAAAACGCGTACAGCGCACGCACGTCGTCGTCGCTGAGTTTGCCGTAGGACGGGTAGGGCATGGCCGGGTACAGGCGCCGTCCACCCGGAGCGACGCCGCTGCGCACGGCACGGTCGAAGTCCGCCAGGCTATAGTGGCCGATACCGGTATCGCGGTCCGGAGTGACGTTGGTGGTGTGAATCGCGCCCAGCGGCGTGGCCATCTCCAGGCCACCGGCGAAGGGCGCACCGCCCGGCACACTGTGGCAGGCCACGCAGTCGCTGAGGCGGGCGACGTACTCGCCACGAGCGACCAGGGCCGGGTCGAAGCGGGCCTCGGCGGCCTGATCGCTTGCCAGGGGCGAGGTCGGCTCGCGGGTGACGTACCAGGCCAGCAGGCCTGCCGCGACCAGGCACGGCACGGCCAGCCAGCCAGCGGTTCTTGCGAATCGGCTGTTCTTCATAAAGGCTCCGGCGCCGTTCAGGCGAAGGTGTATCGGCTCAGGGGCATGCTGCGGATGCGCTGGCCGGTCAGCCGCGCCACCGCGTTGGCCACGGCGGGCGCCACTGCCGGCAGCGGCGGCTCGCCGACGCCGCCCATCTTTTCCCCGCTCTCGACGATACGCACGTGCACCCGCGCCATGCGTGACGGTGGCAGGATCGGGTACAGGTCGTAATTGCGCGCGCGGGGCTTGCCGTCGACATACACCGCTTCTTCCACCAGCACCTGGGACAGGCCCAGGGCCACGGCACCGTTGACCTGGGCTTCGACGATGGCGGGGTTGACGATGCTGCCAGGGTCGATGGCTTGCCAGATGTCGTGCACCTTGACCTGGCCCTTGTCGATCGACACCTCGGCGATCACCGCGGTCTGGGTGCCGAACGGCGACGCCATGGCCACGCCCCGGGCGCGCCGGGTGCCGTCTTCGGCGGTGAACGGGCCGCGTTTCCAGCCTCCCGACAGCTCGCCGACGGTTTGCAGCAAGTGAGTCAGGCGCGGGTTGCCGCGCAGCAGGTGCAGGCGCAATTCGAACGGGTCCTTGCCGCCTTTGTCGGCCAGTTCATCGAGGAAGGCCTCGTAGAAAAAGTCGTTGAGCGAATTGCCCACCGAGCGCCAGTAGCCGAGCATGACCGGCCCCTTGACGTAGACCTGGGCGATGCGTTTGTTGGCGATGGCGTAGGACTTGCCCGCCAACCCTTCGAGGGCGGTGGGGTCGAGCTTTTCGCCCTGTTTGCCCGCCAGGGCTTCGCTGGGACCTTCGGTGGCGCTGATCGCCTCGATGGCGACGGGCAGGCCGTCATTGTCCAGTGCCGCGCGGAACCTGACCGCGGCGATGGGGCGCAGCGCATCGCGCAGGAACTCTTCTTCGCGGCTCCAGATAAGCTTGACCGGGCGCCCCACGGCCTTGGCCAAGGCAATGGCCTGCGGGTAGGGGTTGGCCGAGTCGTAGAGGAAATGGCGCCCGAAAAAGCCACCCAGCAGGGGCGAGTGCAAGGTGATCCGGGACGGATCAAGGCCGGTACGTTTCGCGATGTCGTTGCGGAACATGTCGGGCGCCTGGTTGGGCAGCCAGACCTCCAGCGAACCGTCGGCATTGAAGCGCGCCAGGGCGGAGGGCGGCTCCAGCTGGCCGTGATTGAGGTACTGGTTGTGGTACGTCGCCTCGACACGGGTTTTCGCGTTGGCCAGGGTGGCGGCGACATCGCCTTCATTTTCCGCGTCGCGGCCCGGCCCCTGCTCGGCGGCAAGGCGCTGTACAAAGGCATCGCTGGAAAAGTCCGCGGGCATTGGCCGTACCTGGGTGTCGGCCGCAGGCTCCTGCCAATCGACCTGGATCGCTTCCACCGCGCGCTTGGCGTGCCACCAGCGTTCGGCCACCACGGCCACCGCGCCGGGCAACTGATGCACCGAGTGCACGCCCTTCATGGCCTTGACCTGTTCTTCGTTGCGCAGGCCACCGACCGTCATGCCCAGGCGTGGGGCGTGCTGGACGGCGGCGTGGAGCATGCCGTCGACCTTCAAGTCGATGCTGTACAGGGCCTTGCCGGTGGACTTGTCGTAGGCGTCGACACGTTTGACCGGCTTGCCGATCCAGCGGAACTGGCTCGGGTCGCGCAGTTTTACACTGGCGGGATCCGGTACCGGCAGGTCCATGGCGTGCTCGGCCAGCTCGCCATAGGCGACCGAACGCCCGGACGCGGCATGGATCACCTTGCCCGGCTCGGTGGATAGCTCGCCCACCGGCACCCCGAGTTTCTGCGCGCCGGCCTGCAGCAACATGGCCCGGGCCAGAGCCCCGAGGCGACGCATGGTCGGGTAGCTGGTGCGCACCGACATGCTGCCGCCAGTGATGCGCATGCCGTTGTCCATCACCACGTAGACGTCGCCGGGAGGCGCGCTGTCGACCACAAAGGTGGCGGGGTCTGCGTCCAGTTCTTCGCCGACGATCTGCGCCATGGCGGTGTAGGTGCCTTGTCCGCCTTCCATGAACGAGCAGAGCAGACGCACGGTGTTGTCCGGGCGGATCTCCAGGAATGCCGGCACCTGTGTCCCGCGCTCGGCGGCCGCAACGGCCGCCTGCACCCTGGCCGAACCCAGCGGCAGGCCGAAGCCGAGCACCAGGGCGCCTACGGCGGTACCTGCCAGGAAACGCCGGCGCGAGAGGTTGATCGGCTCGCCCAGGGCGTTTTCAAGGGGATCGATGTGCGCGCTCATCATGCGTCTCCTTTCGCGGGTTGTGCCGCGAGGTCGTGCACGGCGGCATGAATGGCGTTATAGGTGCCGCAGCGGCACAGGTTGACCATCGCCGCGGTGATCTGCTCGTCGTTGGGACGTGGGGTGTGCTTGAGCAGCGCCGTGGCTGCCATGACCTGGCCGGACTGGCAGTAACCGCACTGGGCAACTTGATGCTCGACCCAGGCCGCGACCACGCGCTTGCCCACCTCATCGGCCTCGATGGCTTCGATCGTGGTGACCTCGCGGCCGACCACGCCGGCTACCGGCGTGACGCAGGCGCGCACCACGTTGCCGTCCACCAGCACCGAACAGGCCCCGCACTGCGCCAGTCCGCAGCCGTACTTGGTGCCGGTCAGGCCCAGATCATCGCGGATCACCCACAGCAGGGGCGTATCGGCGTCGGCGTCGACCTGATAACTCTTCTGGTTGATTCGTAGTTCCATGGCTAACCCGCTGATCATCGGTTGATGTGTCGTTGTTATAAGGGGCGATGGGCAGCGAAGCGCATCGCCATTGCACAAGCGTCATGCCGTGCTCGATGTCGTCGTATCCGTCTCGAACACCTGACCGCGCAGCAGGGCGATATCGCGCCTGGGCGTATCGCCGAACAGCCGCGCGTATTCACGGCTGAACTGCGACGGGCTCTCGTAGCCCACGGCAAACGCGGCTCGCGATACATCCAGGCGCTCACTGAGCATCAGCCGCCGTGCTTCGGTCAGGCGTAGCCATTTCTGGTACTGCAGCGGGCTCATGGCGGTGAGCTGGCGAAAGTGGTGATGAAAAGTCTGCGGGCTCATCTGTACCCGAGCGGCCAATTCTTCGATGCGCAGAGCTTCGGTGTAGTTCCGCTTGAGCCAATCGATGGCCTTGGCGATGCGATAGCCCTGGCCATCCACGGCGGTCATGCGTCGAAGCCGCGGCCCCTGGTTGCTGTTCAGCAGGCGATAGTGGATCTCGCGCAGGATCAGCGGGCCCAGCACCGGAATCGTCTCGGGTTCATCCAGCAACCCCAGCAGGCGCCCGATCGCTTCCTCCAGCGCAGCGGTCATAGTGCCGATCCCCACGCCTTTGCCCTGGGCACGGTCGCGTGTCGACGGCAGGCCGCCCTTGGCGATCAGCTCGGCGAGCATGGCGACGTCCAGCTTCATCACCAGTCCGACGCAGGGTTGCTGGGCACTGGCGACGAGCACCTGAGAGTTGGCGGGGAGATCCAGCGAGTTGATCAGAAACCGCGAGGGGTCATACACGTAGCCCTCGCCACCGACCCAGAGTTGTTTTGCACCTCGGGCGACCAGGACCAGGCTGGGCTCGACCATGCACACCGCGGGTGGTGCCGGATGGTCGCGGCGAAAGACGGACACGCCGGCAATGGCCGTCGGGAAATCCCCCGGCTCATGGGTGTGCGGGTCGATGCTCGATGCCAGGTGCCATGCCTGGCGCGAGCTTGAATGGGGCGTGTCGGCTAAATCCTTCATGTCTTGACTCTAGCTCGCGTGCACAGGGTTTCCCAACCATAGGTCGGCATGCTCGGAGGATCAGGCAAGTATTCAAGAGGATTACGCTAGAGTGGCGGGGCAACGGACGGCGGCGGGTCGAACCGATCGTGCGTGTCCATGCGAATGTTTCGCAGGCTCGCCGTTTCCAGGTGCGACGCATACAGCGATTCCGCGTAATAGCTGATCAGCAGGGAGCGACGATGGGCGCCGCTGGCGTTCAGGCTGCCCGCGTGCACGAGGTCGGCATCAAACACCAGGATATCGCCCGCGCAACCTGCAAGCTGCACGGAGCCGCACTCGTCATTGAAATCCAGTGGCGATTCTCCCGGCCCGGGACGATGACTGCCGGGGACGATACGGGTCGCGCCGTTTTCGGGGCCATAATCGTCGAAGTAGGCCAGGGCGATGACGATGTCGCCTGGTCGTTGCGCCGACAAATCGCGGTGCAACTGCTGATGACCGCCACCGGCCAGGGGCTCGCGGCCTTCCACCTGGGAGAGAAAGAAGCGCTCGGCGATCAACTCGCCCACCACCGCGAGCACCTGCGGCAGGCGACACACCGCCTGAACCTTCGAGTCAATGTCCAGCAGCGAATGGCGCCAGTCCATGCCACGTGGCACCGGCCATTGGTCCGGTGGTTTCACGCCCGCCTCGAACACGTCACGCAGGTCGGCCAGCCACTCGGCCGGGATGGCCCGACGAAGTAATGCATAGCCGTCTCGATGGAGTTGTTCGCGGTCAGTCATTGCGTCGTCAATTCCCTTGTCAGCAACGTGTTTTGCCGTGCGGCCTGCGGCCAGGCAAAAGCATCGGCCAATGTTGCGCAGAATGCCAATACGGTATCTGAAAAAAAAACGGCACCGTGGGTGCCGTTTTTGTGGAGGTGTTCCGCCTTACCCCAGGCGCTTGTCCAGATTGATCAGGCTCTGAGCCAATACCGCCGCGCCGCGGGCCAGTTGCTCTTCGGTGATCGACTCTTCCGGGCAATGGCTGCGGCCATTCAGGCACGGAATAAACACCATGCCGACGGGGCCGATCGGCGCCACATAGACCGCGTCATGCCCGGCGCCGCTGGGCAGGCGACGGTTGGGCAGGTCCAGGCCATCGGCGGCTTCGGTGATGGCCTGCATCACCATTTCCGAACACTGGGTGGGGCGGGCGCGGCTGACATGTTCCATCTTGGCCTCCAGTAGCAACGCCTCAAGGCGTGTCTCGCTCTCGGCCATGATGGCTTCCGGAAAGGTATCCAGCACCTGCTGGCTGTCGCTGCGCACTTCCAGCATGAGCTCGACCCAGCCCGGCACGGCGTTGGGCACATTCGGCGTCATGGCGATGCGGCCAACGGTGGCGACCACGTAATGCGGGTTGCCACTTTGTGTCGCCGCCATGCGCTGCACCTGGTCAATAACATGGGCCGCGCCCACCAGGGCATCGCGACGGATATCCATCGGCGTGGTGCCGGCGTGGTCGGGCTGGCCGATCACGGTGATCAACGCACGACGAATGCCGACGATATGGGTCACGACACCAATCGGCAGACCGGCCCGTTCCAGCACCGGTCCTTGTTCAATGTGCAACTCGACAAACGCGGCGGTTTCTCCCGGCTGGCGCAGGGGGCGAGCGAGGGCCTCCGGTCGCGCGCCGATACGGCGCATGCCTTCGGCGAGGGTTTCGCCCGCCTGGTTTCTGGCCGCCAGTTGGCCGGCGTCCAGCTCTCCGGAAAAGGCGCGGCTGCCCACGCAGGAGATGCCATAGTCGCTGGGTTCTTCGGAAAGGAAGTCGATCACCTCCAGGGGATGATCCAGCTCGATACCCTGTTCCTGGAAACGCTGGGCGATTTCGATACCGGCCAGCACGCCGATAATGCCGTCATATCGCCCGCCGCTGACCACGGTGTCGCAATGGGAACCGGTGACCAGCGCGGGCAGGTTTTTCCGGCCTTCGCGGCGGCCGATCAGGTTGCCGCCGGCGTCAAGATGCACGCTGAGACCGGCTTCTTCCATCTGCGCGGTCAGCCACTCGCGCGCTTGCATGAACAACGGGCTGAAGGCCCGGCGGGTCCAGGGCATGTCGTCGCGGGTGAATTCGGACAGACGCACAGTGCGTGCCCACAGGCGTTCGGAGTTGATCAGGTCAGTGACGTTCATTGGTTGGCTTCCACGGTGTTGGCGCGGGGGCGCAGGAAGCGTCCATAGCCGGCCTGGTTGATGATCGTGTGGTTTTTGAACACGGCCTGGCCCCGGCAATAGGTGGCCTCGACGCGCACGCTGAACTCCATGCCTTCGAAGGCGCTCCAGGTCACGGCGGACAGGCTGGTGCTCGGGTCGAAGCGGTATTTTTGCGGGTTGAGAATCACGAAGTCGGCATCCTTGCCCTCCTCGAACGAACCCTTGCGGTCATCCAGCAGAAAGTGCCGGGCGGGATTGCGGCACAGCAGTTGGGCGACGGTGGTGGGCGGCAGACCATGCTGCTCGCAACCGGTCCACAAGGCAGGCAGCAGGGTTTCCAGGCCCGGGCCACCGGAGGCGTTCTTGAACACATCCGGATTGCCCTTGCGCTCCAGGCCCCAGCTCACGTGGTCGGACGAGACGAAGGTGCAACGTCCTTCGGCGATATGCCCCCAGAGTTTTTCCGACTCGGCCCTGGGACGAATCGGCGGGTAGTGCTTGGTCCTGGCGCCGAAGCGGCGGGTGTGTTCCTCGTGGTTGAGCATCAGGTACTGCACACAGCTCTCGATGCTGACGTCGTGCCCGGCGTTCCTGTACATCTGGTACAGCTCGAAGCCTCGGGAGGTGGAGACATGCACCGCATGGGCGCGGGCGCCGGTCTGGGCGCCGATTTCATAGATCTGCACCGTGGCCAGGTCTTCGATCAGCGGCGTATGGGCGCGAAGGAACGCGTCCCAGCCGGTGTCGTTGGCCGCCTGCAAGGCCTGGATGTTCTTGCGGGTCAGTTCCTGCATCTGGTTGTGCACGGCGCAGGCCAGGCCGCTGGGGGCGATCAGTTCGAAGGCGGTCTGCAGATCGTCTTCTTCCACGCGCGGGAAACGGCCGGGGCTGGCCTCGAAGGTGGAGAACTTGAAGGCACACACACCAGCCTCGATCAGCCCGGCCGCGGCGGCGAACCCATGGGTCTTGTTCAGGGTGCCGAACAGCGCCACGTCCACATGGCAATCGCGCTCCACCTCGGCGATCTTGCCTTCCAGCAACTCGCGGCAGGCCATGGGCTCCGGGTCGTCGTAGGGCATGTCCACCATCACGGTGATCCCGCCGGCGGCGGCCGCCCGCGAGGCCCAGCCCAGGCCTTCCTGGTTGGCCTGGCTGCCGGAATGAACCTGGCCGTCGATCACCCCGGGCAACACCCATTTGCCCCGTGCATCCAGCACCTCCCGCGCCTGTGGCGGCTGGCCGTTGCCGCTGGCGGCGATCTTGCCGTCGCGCACCGCCAACCAACCGTTTTCGGTTACCCGGTCTGCATCGACCAGGTTGCCCAACACCAGTAAATCGTACTCGCCCATGTGCTTGGAACCCTCGTTCAGTTGCCTGTTTGCGTCTGGAAAAGCCAGAAGCGACAGGCCTTTCTTGTCGTCTTGTACCGATGAGGGGGCCAGTGTAAGTTGCGCGTTTTCATCATGTCTTATGCTTGTTTATTGCTCATGCATAACACGTTGTTATGCCTTTTGCGGGAGCGACCGAAGTGAACCTGAAGCAGATCGAAGTGTTTCGCGCCATCATGCTGACCGGCTCCATCAGCGGCGCCACCAAACTGCTGCACGTGTCACAGCCGGCGGTGTCACGGTTGTTGTCCTACACCGAACAGCGCCTGGGCCTGGTGCTGTTCGAGCGCATCAAGGGACGGCTGTACCCCACGCCCGAGGCGCGCATTCTGTTTGCCGAGGTCAACTCGGTGTACCAGGGGGTGCAGCGGGTCAATGAGGTGGCCGAAGACCTGATCCAGAATCGCATGGGCCACCTGCGCATCGCCTGCAGCCCCAGCCTGGGGCTGAGCCTGATTCCGGCGGCCATCGCCCGCTTTCACCGTGAATTGCCCGAGGCACGGGTGATCCTGCACACGATGATCCCCGATGTGCTGCTGCAGGCGGTGATCACCCAGCAGGTGGAGCTGGGCATCGCCTTCCTGCACGAAGGCCATCCCAATGTCGAATCCCGCGAGCTGTACGAAAACCGCCTGGTGGCTGCGCTACCGGTGGATCACCCGCTGACGGCCAAATCGGTGATTCAACTGGAGGACCTGGTGGATCAGCCGTTCATTGGCTACGGCACCGACATTCCCGTCGGCCGCCTGGTGAGGAAGCTGCTGGCCGAGCGCAATATCGTCCTGCGTTCGGCGGTGGAGGTGCAGCAGATTCACGTGGCCTGTGCACTGGTACAGGCCGGGGCGGGCATCGCCCTGCTCGATGAAATCACCGCCCTGGGGCCGGTGTGGACCAACGTGGTGTTCCGTCCGGTGGAGCCCACGGCGAACACGCCGATCAGCATCGTCCACGGCATGTACGAACCGTTGTCGCGCCTGGCCCAGCGCTTTATCGAGACCCTGGAAGCGGTAAAGGTTCAGGGTTGATCGGCCTACGAGTGCGTCAGAAAAATCCTTAACATTCTGTTATGCGTAAGCAATAAAAAGTAATACGACAACACGATTGAACGCCCCCTAGTATCGGCTCCATGCAGCGCAACCACCCATTGGCCAAGGCTTTTGGAGCCGGTGCGCGACGAATAATCAGACAGGCCGAAAGAGGAAATAGACATGGGGCGCGTGTTGACGCTGAAGGATGTGGACGCCGCGGTGAAGGGCGGTTCCGTCTTCGCTTGTGGGGGCGGTGGCTGGGTCGAGCATGGCCTGGAACTGGGTCGTCTGGCCGTGACCATCGGCCGGCCGGAACTGGTCAGCCTGGATGAAGTGGCGGATGACGCCTGGATCGCCACGGCCGCCGCCATCGGTGCGCCCGGTGGCCTCACCGACTGGCAGATGCTCGGCGTCGATTACGTCAAGGCCGTGCAGTTGGTACAGCAGGAGCTGGGCGCGCCGATCCATGGCCTGATCGTCGGCCAGAACGGCATGTCCAGCACCCTCAACGGCTGGTTGCCGTCGGCGATTCTCGGCACCAAGGTCATCGATGCCGTCGGCGATCTGCGGGCGCACCCCACCGGCGACATGGGCTCCCTGGGGCTGGCGTCCAGCACGGAACCGATGATCCAGGCCGCCGTGGGCGGCAACCGCAAGAACAACGCCTACATCGAACTGGTGGTCAAGGGCGCCACCGCCAAAGTCTCACCGATCCTGCGCAAGGCGTCCGACATGTCGGGTGGCTTTATCGCCAGTTGCCGCAACCCGATTCCCGCTTCCTATGTTCGCCAGCACGCCGCGCTCGGCGGTATCAGCCAGGCCCTCGGCCTGGGCGAGGCGATCATCGCCGCCGGCGGCAAGGGCGGCAGCGCGGTGATCGACGCGATCTGCAGCTACACCGGCGGGCACATTCTCGGCAGTGGCAAGGTCACGGCCAACACCTTGCGCTACACCGACGAAGCGTTCGATGTGGGGGTGGTGGATATCGGCCAGGGCAGCGGGATGTGCCGGGTGCATGTGATGAATGAACACATGGCGGTGGACGATGCCCAGGGCCAGCGACTGGCGACCTACCCGGACGTGATCACCACCCTGGATATGCAGGGCAACCCCATCAGCGCCGGTCAGCTCAAGCCGGGCATGGAAGTGGTGATTTTCCATATTCACCATCGGCAGATTCCACTGTCTTCGTCGGTGATTGACCCGGCGGTGTACCCCTCGGTGGAGAAGACCCTGGGGATTGAATTGTTCAGCTACCTGGATCAGGGAGCGCGGTCATGAGCAAGTCTTTCACCGTGACCGGCGGTAACCAACTGCGGTGCCGCGGCTGGCGCCAGGAAGCCCTGTTGCGCCTGCTGGAAAACGTTTTGGCGGTGGGCGAAAACCCTGAGGAACTGGTGGTCTATGCCGCCCTGGGCCGTGCGGCGCGGGACTGGCCGTCCCACGATGCCATCGTCCACGCGCTGAAAACCATGCGTGAAGACCAGACGCTGATGATCCAGTCCGGCAAGCCCATCGGCTTGTTGCAGACCCACGCGAATGCGCCGCTGGTGATCATGGCCAACTGCAATATGGTCGGTCAGTGGGCCAAGGCGGAAAATTTCTACCAGTGGGAAAAAGACAACCTGATCTGCTGGGGAGGGCTGACGGCCGGCGCCTGGCAGTACATTGGCTCACAAGGAGTGATCCAGGGCACCTACGAGATTTTCTCGCGTATCGCTGAAAAGCACTTCAACGGTGACCTGACCGGGCGCTTCATTCTCACCGCCGGCCTCGGCGGCATGGGCGGCGCGCAACCCCTGGCCGGCACCATGTGCAACGCGACGATCCTCACCGTCGAGGTCAACCAGAAGAGCCTCGACAAGCGCATGAAGATCGGCTTCCTGCAACACCAGGCGCCGGACCTCGACAGCGCCCTGGCGATGATCGCCGACGCCCGGGCGAAACGCGTGCCGATCTCCGTCGGCCTGCTGGGCAACGCTGCCGAGATCTATCCGCAGATCCTCGCGCGGGGCATCGTCCCCGATATCGTCACCGACCAGACCGCCGCCCACGACCTGGTCTATGGCTACGTGCCGGCCGGCTACAGCCTGGAGCAGGTCAGGCAGCAGCGTGAAAGCGATATCAATGGCCTGATGGACGCCAGCCGCCGTTCCATCGTCGCCCATGTGGAAGCCATGCTCGGCTTCAAGGACCGTGGCGCGGTGGTGTTCGACAACGGCAACCTGATCCGTACCCACGCCCATCAGGGCGGCGTGTCCCGGGCCTTCGAGATTCCGATCTTTACCGAGGCCTATCTGCGGCCGCTGTTCTGCCGGGCCATCGGGCCGTTTCGCTGGATGGCGCTGTCCAACGACAGTGACGATATCCGCGTGATCGACGACTACCTGCTGCAGCGATTCGCCGATAACCGGATCGTCAGCAACTGGATTCATCTGGCGCGCCAGTACGTGCCATTTGAAGGCTTGCCGGCGCGGATCGCCTGGCTGGGCCACGGTGAGCGCACCGAGTTGGCGCTGGAGGTCAACCGCATGGTCGCCGACGGTCGGCTCAAGGGCCCGATCGCCTTCAGCCGCGATCACCTGGATGCCGGCGCCATGGCCCATCCGAACATCATGACCGAGAACATGCGCGACGGTTCCGACGCCATCGCCGACTGGCCGTTGCTCAACGCGCTGATGAACTGCTGCTCGATGGCCGACCTGGTGGTGATCCACTCCGGTGGCGGCGGCTACAGCGGCTATATGACCAGCTCCGGCGTGACCACCGTGGCCGATGGCAGCGAGGCCGCGGCACAGCGCTTGCAGCTGGTGATGACCAATGACACCAGCGTCGGGGTGATGCGTTATGCCGATGCGGGTTACCCGGAGTCGCTCGACGAAATTTCCCGCAAGGCCTTGCCCTATATCCCGTTGGCAGCCCACTGACCCCAGGCGATGAGCATGAATAATAAAAACACGATTGCGCCCGTGATGATTCACTCCGTCCCCCCGGGACGGCGGTCCCGGCCGGGCACCACAGCGGGCGCAAGGCGATTGCCGCCGCGTCCATCGGCAATGCCCTGGAGTGGTATGACTTTTCGGTGTACGCGTTTTTTGCGGTGTACATCGCGCAGAACTTCTTTGCGCAGCAGGACGCGGGAGCGCAGTTGTTCGAGGCGTTCCTGGCGTTCGGCATCGGCTTTGTGATCCGCCCCCTCGGGGCACTGGTGATCGGCGCGTACGGCGATCGGGTAGGGCGCAAGGCCGCCCTGATGTTGACCATTCTGACCATGGCGGCGGGCACGGCGATCATCGCGTTCGCGCCGCCCTACAGCGCCATCGGTATCGGTGCGCCGCTGTTGATCCTGTGTGGACGGGTGCTGCAGGGCTTTTCCGCCGGAGGTGAAGTGGGCGGGGCGGCGGCGTTCCTGATCGAGCATGCGCCGGCCGATAAAAAAGGCCAGTACGCGTCCTGGTTGCAGGCGAGCATGGGCATTTCCAACGTGCTGGGCGCACTGGTGGCCACGGCGGTCACCCTGACCCTGACCCATGAGCAGGTCGGCGACTGGGGCTGGCGTATTCCCTTCATCCTGGGGTTATCCATCGCGCCGATTGGCCTGTGGATGCGTCGTACCCTGCATGAAACCCCGGTGTTCAAGGCTGAGCAGGCGCGTCGCGAGCATCAGCCCGAGGCGGCCCCGCTGGCACCCCTGATGCACCTGTTCAAAAGCCAGCAACGCGCACTGCTCCAGGGCACCGGGTTGTCGGTGTTGTGGGCCATCAGCGTGTATTCGCTGGTGATCTACATGCCGATCTATATGCAGCGGGTGCTGCATTTTGAAAGTCACCAGGCGTTTCTCGCCGCGCTGATCGGCAACTGCGCGATGGTCGTGGCCTGTGTGATGGCCGGCACCTGGTCCGATCGGGTGGGCACCTACCGCATTCTCGCCACGGGGGCGGGGTTGTTGCTGGTCGCGCCGTATCCGTTGCTGGTGCTGCTCGATCAGGTTCACACCACCGGCATGTTGATCCTGGTGCAAACGCTGTTCTGCGCGCTGATCTCGCTGTTTGTCGGCGTGGCGCCCAAGGCCCTGGCCGACCTGTTTCCCACCGAGGTGCGGGCCAGTGGCATGTCCGTTTCCTACAACCTGGCGGTCACGGTGTTTGGCGGCTTTGCTCCGGCGATCCTGACATGGCTGGCGGACAACACCGCCACGCGTTTTGCCCCGGCCTGGTACGTGATGATCGCCAGTGTCATCGCGCTGCTGACCTTGTGTTCCATCGCCCGTAACACCTCATCCACCCAATGATCCGTGCAAGGGCCGGTCAACCGGTCCCTGCCACTCCCCACTTGCATAACCTCGAAGGTTCATCATGCTAAACAGGCTCGCTTTGCTGTTGGTTTCCACGGTGTGCGCAGGATTCAGCCCGTTCATTTTCGCGGTGCAACTCGATGGTCGATCCATCACGCCGGCGATCATCGCCCAGGTGGCGGATGGCGAACCGGTCACGGTGGCGGCGTCGGCCACCCAGCGCGTCGCGCAAGGTCATCAGGTGCTGCTCGAAGCGGCTCGCCATGGTCAGAAAATCTACGGCCTGACCGTCGGCGTGGGGCTTAACAAAGACCGGAAAATGGTCGACATCCATGGTCAATTGAGCCAGGAAGTGATTGAGGCCTCGCGCCAATTCAATATCGGCCTGTTGCACGCACATTCCGGCGGTGCGGGCGCCCCGGCCACGGTACGCGCCGTACGGGCGGCCATGGTGGTGCGCCTGAATACCCTGCTCACCGGCAGCGGCGGGGTGGCGCCAGAGATCGTTGGTGCCTATGTGGCTTTCCTGAACAAGGGCATCACGCCGTATGTGCCGGTTCACGGCTCGGTGGGCGAGGGTGATATCACCGTGCTGAGCCATGTCGGCCTGGCGATGCTGGGGGAAGGCGAGGTGTTCTACCAGGGGGCCAGGGTCCCGGCGAAGCAGGCGCTGCAAAGCACGGGCACCAAGGCCATCGTGCCGTATGCCAAGGATGCCCTGTCGATCCTCAGCTCCAATGCCTGGTCTGCCGCCAATGCCGCCCTGGCGTTGAATGACCTGGCCCATCTGCTGCCGCTCAATACGCTGACCTTCACCCTGAGCTTGCAAGGCCTGAACGGCAACGTCTCGCCGTTCCTGGAAAACACCCTGGCCCTGCGACCATACCCCGAAGTGCGGGCCATGGGCGCGCAGCTGCGGGATTTGCTGCAAGGCGCCAGCCTGTGGCGGCACGACGACCAGCGACCGTTGCAGGATCCGCTGAGCTTCCGTTCCGGCGTGTACCTGCTCGCCGAACTGCAGCGCAGCTACGGCCTGGCCAACGAGCAATTGACCATCCAGCTCAACCACTCCGACGATAACCCGGGCATCGCCCTGGATGTCAGCGCGCCGTCTGACCGCGACCAGGACGCTTTCGGCTATGTCGACAGCAATGGCGTGAAAGGCGCGGTGCTGCCCAGCGCCAATTTCGAGCCGCTGCCCTGGGTGCTGGCGTTCGAGCAACTGAGCCTGGCCCTGGCCCACAACTCCCTGGCCAACGTGCAGCAGATCATCAAGCTCAACAACCCGGGCATCACCGGCCTTACGCGTTTCCTCGGTACCGACAAGACGGTCCACGCATTCGGCGCCATGGAGAAACCGGCGGCGATGCTGGCGATGCAGAACAAGAATCTGGCGATGCCGGTGTCCCTGGACTACTTTCCGGTGGCCGGCGACATCGAGGACATCGCCACCAACGCGCCGATGGTGGTCGAGCGCCTGCAACAGCAGATCGACAATAGCTACCAGTTGCTGGGCATCGTGTTGGTGCATGACGCCCAGGCGATCGACCTGCGCAAGCAGGGCGGCAAGGGCTTTGTGCTGGCGCCGAAGACCGCGGGCCTGTATGACGCGCTGCGCAGGAAGGTCACCTTCATGGCCACCGACCGGGCCATGACCCCGGATTTTGCGGCGGCTGAAGCGGTGGCGCGGGCTTACAGGCCAGAGTGAGCGATTGCGCGATAGCCATGTGGCGCGCCCTGGGGGTGTTGTGTTTGAGCCCCTGGTTGAGCGCTCACTCCCGTTGCTCGGCGACTAACAGCAACGACTGCGGCACGGGACTTTGCGGGTGCTGTGGCTCCTGCAGGGTGGCCAGTCGCAAACCCGCCATATCCAGTGCGTTGAGCCAGCTGGACAGGGTACGGAAATACCAGGGCATGGGCTGCCACTGTCCCTTGAATCCATCGAAGGTCTCGGTTCGCCAGCCATCCTGGTAATCGCCCGCCGCCGCGGTCCACGGATGCAGCGTCTGGATCACCAGCGCTCCGCCGGGGGCGAGCAGGGCACTCATGGCGGCGAGTAACGGGATGATGTCCTGGTGCAGCAGGGCGAAGTTGGCGCAGATCAGCTCGTAATCGCGGCCGATGTCGACTGTTGCCGCCACCAACTCTTCATAACTCGCCAAATGCACCTGCGCGGAACCCGCCGCCCGCGCCGCTTCGACCAGGGTTACATCGCCGTCCACCCCGACCGCGTTGATGGCCCGTTGCGCCAGCGCCCGCAACAGCCAGCCTTCGCCGCAGCCCAGGTCGAGCACGCGTTCGGGCTGACGGCCTAGCACTGCGGGCAGGATGGCCTGGTCGGTGACCTGGCGGCGGCTTTCGATGGCGCCGCTGCGCACGGCATCGATCCAGGCGTGGGCGTTGTGGTGCCAGCTTTGCAGGAGCGGGGATTCGGAGGCAGGCATTTCAATGTCCTGAACGGAGAGTCAGATGCACAAGCATAGGACAGGCGCATGTGCATCCCGTTGCGCCTGAGCCCCCAAGTCACTCAATGAAGCGTCACCGCCCGGCGACTCTCGCCGATCCGGATCCTGTCCAGCGCCCGGTTCAACGCATCCAGGGCATCGAGAAGGGCTTTGGCCTCGGTCTCGCGACCATCCCCCCACAGCCGTTCGGCCATTTTGTTCAAGGCCTGGATGGATTTTTCGATGTCTGCCGCGGTGGCGGTCGAGGTGCCTGATGGCTGTGTCTTTGGCATTTGCGGACCTTCGACGATTAAGGGCAGATTGATTCATGGCAGGCCAACAGTCAGCTGCCGCCGAGCATTATAGCGACAGAACCTCGCGCCAAGTTTTCCGTTCGACTGCCGACTCTCTTTTCTCGTCAATGGACTGCTTGCTCAGTACCTGGACTCACCATGCCGGTGCACCCGATCCATTCTTGCGCCCATTTGAAGCGGCTGCTGATGACCTGGAGTTGCGCGTTTCGGGGTATCAGGGACTGCCAGCAGTACTGGCCGCACTGATGGCACAAACGCTGCAAGCCATTGCCTGACGCTTGCCGGTCTCCAGCACCAGGCAGGCACGCCGCATCGGTCAACGAGGATCGATGCCGATTGGGCGGTATCCGCCTGGCCACTTTGCACCATGAATTCGAACAGGCAACGACGCCTGGAGCCGAAAGGCTTCAGGCGTTTTTTTGTTCGGGCAACCATCGATCGGGAATGCAGTTGATATGTCCAGACTCAGTACGGCCAAACGTATTGTCATAGGGTTTGCCGTGGCGCCGTTGGCGCTGATCGCCATGGGGTTGTATGCCTCGCATGACATGGAGATCCTCAAGGAGCAGGCGGTGGTGATCGTCAAGCAGGACTGGCCGAAGATCGATCCGATCATGGTGATCGCCACCGGCGTGCGCGACAACGGCCGCAATACCCGTGACTTGCTGATCAACAAGGACAACCAGCAGGTGCAGCAGTCCATCGACGCGACCCGGCAGGCGATCAGCCAGGCGTTCACGGTTCTGGAACCGTTGTTGCCAACCGCTGAAGGCAAGGCTGCTTTCGCCGCGCTGAAAAGTCGTCGCGAGGCGTATGTCGCCGCCTTTGTGAAGGTCCAGGCGCTGATTCGTGGCGGCAAGATCGACGAGGCCACGGCGCAGCTCAATGAGCAGGTGATCCCCGCCGAGCGCGAGGTGTACAAGAGCCTGGATGCGCTGATGGCTTTCCAGGGCCGGCTGTTCGCCGAGCGCCAGGTCGCCGCGCAAACCCTTTATGACGATGCCCGCCTGAATATGCTGGGGCTGTTTGTGCTGTGTCTGGTCACGGTTGGTGTGGCGGCGATTATCGTCACTCGCAGTGTCACCCGTCCCCTGGGGGGCGAACCGGCCGATGCCGCGCGAGTGCTGAGCCTGATCGCCGAGGGCGACCTGACCATCGAGGTGCCGGCGCGCCCGGGCAACGGGGTCAGTGTGATGACTCATATGCAGGCGATGCAGCAGAACCTGCACACCCTGGTCACGCAGATCGCCGCCTCGGTGGATCGCGTGGCCAGTTCCTCGCAGGCCTTGAGCCGGGTCAGCGGCCAGACCAGCACCAGCCTCAAGGCCCAGGGACTGGAGATCGAACAGGCGGCCACGGCGGTCAACCAGATGATGGCGGCCGTGGAGGAGGTGGCGCGCAATGCGATCAGCACCAGCGAAGCGTCGCGGGTGTCGGAGCAGACGGCGCAGCGCGGGCGTGAACAGGTGCAGGAAACCGTGACTTCCATCGGTGCCCTGGCAAACGGTGTGACCGACACTTCCGGGCGCATCCAGCAACTGGCCGACCGCGTGCAGGGTATCAGCGCCGTGCTGGACGTGATCCGCAGCATTGCCGAGCAGACCAACCTGCTGGCCCTCAATGCGGCCATTGAGGCGGCACGGGCGGGAGACGCCGGACGTGGCTTCGCGGTAGTGGCCGATGAAGTGCGGGCGCTGGCCCATCGCACCCAGGTGTCGACCCAGGAGATCGAGCAGATGATCGGCAATATCCGCCAGGACACCGGGCAGGCGGTCACGGCCATGCAGAACAGCCGTGACCTGGTCGGTGCCACGCTGGCCATCGCGCAACGCTCGGGCGAGGCGCTGGATGAGATCACCGGCTCGATCTCGCAGATCAACGAGCGTAATCAGTTGATCGCCGCCGCCACCGAACAGCAGGCGCAGGTGGCGCGGGAGGTGGATCGTAACCTGGTGGGCATTCGCACGCTGTCGGAGCAGGTCATGCTGGGGGCGCAGCAGACCGACAGGTCGGGGCAGGAACTGGCGCAGATGGCCGGCGATCTGCATGCCACGGTCGGGCGCTTCAAGGTCTGAGGGGCGGCGGGGCCGGGATTTCACGAAGCCGATCGCAACTTTCCCGCAACGAATCCTCTCCAAGGAGCGATACTTGCACTCCATGAGTCAGGCATTTCACCTCGACCTGCTTTTCTTTCAAGCGCCCGGCGAATAACCTCCCGGCCGCTTGAGCCTTGATAGCGTATGACGGATTTCCAATGAACACCCCTGCACCTGAACACACCGGCAACTGGCACCAGGTCATTGCCCTGGCCTTGGCCGCCTTTGTCTTCAACACCACCGAGTTCGTGCCGGTCGGCCTGTTGAGCGCCATCGGCGACAGCTTCGACATGTCGACCGCCCAGGTCGGGCTGATGCTCACCATCTACGCCTGGGTCGTGTCGCTGACCTCGCTGCCGATCATGCTGCTCACCCGCAACGTCGAGCGGCGCAAATTGTTGATGGTGTTGTTCGGGCTGTTTATTGTCAGCCATGTGCTGTCCAGCCTGGCCACCGGCTTTGGCGTCCTGATGGTGAGCCGTATCGGCATCGCCTTGTCCCATGCATTGTTCTGGTCCATCACCGCCTCCCTGGCGGTGCGGGTGGCGCCACCGGGCAAGCAGGTCCAGGCGCTGGGGTTGCTGGCGACCGGTACGTCCATGGCGATGGTGCTGGGTATTCCCCTGGGCCGATTGCTCGGCGAAGCCATGGGCTGGCGCACCACCTTCCTGGTGATCGCCTTGATGGCCGGCGCACTGGTACTGTGGCTGGCCAGGACCTTGCCGCTGTTGCCAAGCCAGAACTCGGGTTCCCTGAGAAGCCTGCCGGTGCTGTTCAAGCGTCCTGCCCTGGTGGCGGTCTACATCCTCACGGCAACGGTAATCACCGCGCAGTTCACGGCCTACAGCTACATCGAACCCTTCATCAAGACGGTGGCGGGCATGAGTGGCGAGGTGGTGACCCTGATCCTGCTGTTGTTCGGGGGCGCGGGGATTTTCGGGTCGCTGCTGTTCAGTCGCTTCAACCGCCAGCACCCGCAAAGCTTTCTGATCGCGGCCACCTCGTTACTGGTGGTGTGCCTGGCCTTGCTGCTGCCGTTGAGCGGGGACGTTTCGACCCTGGGCGTGCTCAGCGTGTTCTGGGGCATGGCGATCATGGGCTTCGGCCTGTCGCTGCAGCGCAAGGTACTGGTGCTGGCACCGGACGCTACCGATGTGGCGATGGCACTGTTCTCGGGGATCTACAACATCGGCATCGGTGGCGGAGCACTGGTGGGCAGTTGGGTCGGCCGACAGCTCGGATTCGCCTATATCGGTGTGGTGGGCGGCGTGCTGGCGGGCGTGGCCCTGGCGTTTTATGGCTGGTCGGTTTATCGCGCGAATCGGGCAGCAGCGGGGGCCTGAGCTCCACTATCGATGGGCTGGGATGAGCTCAAGTCCCGTTTGCCGCCAGAGGTTACAACCCCAACCCGATGAGAAACGCATCGATCTGCCGTTCGAAGGCGGGTCGGTCATAGTTGACCAGCGCCATGCGCCAGAGGCCTTGCAGGTAGGTGGTGATGACCAGGGCGATGGTCTGCGGGTCCTGCACCGATGCCAGCAAACCGTTCTCGCGATCCGCGCTCAGACGTTCACGCACCAGTACCTGCACCGCCTCCATGCCAGCTTCGGCCCGCTTGCGCAGGTCCTCTTCCAGCAATACGCCTTCGTCAGCCATGGCGGCGACCATGCACAGGCGCGACGGGGTCCGCGGGTTGTCCAGGCAATCGAGCACGTCACTGAAGAACGCACGAATACCCTCGGCCGCAGTGGGGGCCGACTGCAATTCCAGCAGGCGGGTGTGGACCACCGTGTCTTCATAACGCTGAACACACGACAGGTAGAGCTGCTTCTTGCTCTTCAGGGTGTTGTAGAACGAGCCCTCGCCAATCTCCATGACCTTCAGCAGGTCACGCAAACCGGTTCCGGCGTAGCCGTTCTTCCAGAAGAGCGCAGTCGCCTTGTCCAGCGCCTGCTCGTAGTCAAATGCAATTTTTCGGGCCATGACGGCACTATACGCTAACTGTAACAGTCGTTACAACTTTCTTGACAGGTCGTCAGTGCGCGCTCTAAATTTGTAGCGAGTGCTACATACTGTTTGTTTTTCGCCATTCTCCTGGAGTCCGTCATGTCCATTTCTACCCCTTCACCCGCCACCCGATCACCCGTTGACGGCAATGTCGATGGTCGTGGGGCACTGATACTGCCGCCCGCGACAGACAGTGTTGTGCCGTTCAGGGTCACGGTCCCCCAGGCCGCCCTCGACGATCTGCGCCTGCGGCTGAACCTGATCCGCTGGCCCGACCGCGAGACCGTCGATGACTGGTCCCAGGGCGTTCCGCTGGTCGCGGCGCAATCGCTGGTGGACTACTGGCTGCATGAGTACGACTGGCGCCGATTCGAGTCGTGCCTCAACAGCTACCCGCAGTTCCGCACCCGGATCGATGGTGTCGGCATCTACTTTATCCATGCCCGTTCGCCGCACCCGCGGGCCATGCCGATCCTGCTCACCCATGGCTGGCCCGGTTCGGTCATCGAGTTCCTCAACGTCATAGACCGACTGACGGATCCGACAAAGTTCGGCGGCAAGGCCGAGGATGCCTTTCACGTGGTGATCCCGGCGATTCCGGGTTATGGCTTCTCCGACAAGCCTGTGGAACAAGGCTGGAACCCGGCGCGCATTGCCCGTGCCTGGGCCGTGCTCATGACCGAGCGCCTCGGTTACGAACGTTGGGTAGCCCAGGGCGGCGACTGGGGCTCGGCCATCACCACCGCGTTGGCCAGCCAGAAGCCGCAAGGCCTGCTGGCGGCACACGTCAACCTGCCCATGGTGGTTCCGGCGGTTCTTCCGGAGTGCCCGACCGAGGAAGAGCGTCAGGCCTTGGAGGACATCGAGTTGTTCGTCTCCAAGGGCACCGGCTACGCCGACCAGATGAACACCCGGCCGCAAACGATCGGCTATGCCCTGAACGACTCACCGCTGGCACTGGCGGCATGGATGTACGAGAAGTTCTGGAACTGGACCGACAACAACGGCCACCCCGAAGACGCGCTGACTCGCGACCAGATGCTCGACGATATCTCGCTGTACTGGTTCACCGGCACGGGCACTTCCAGTGCGCGCCTGTATTGGGAGGGTGTCGGCAGCACGATCCGCGGCGCCGACTTTTTCTCGGACGCACGCTCCGGAGGTGGAAGGATCGAAGTGCCGATGGGCGCCAGCCTCTTCCCCGCGGAAACCTACCGCCCACCCCGCGCGTGGGCAGAGGCTGCCTGGGCAAACCTGTTCTACTGGAACGAGGTGGAGAAGGGCGGACACTTCGCGGCGTTCGAACAGCCGGATATCTTCGCTCGGGAAATGTGGCGGGCGTTCAGGGCTTTTCGGGGGTAGTCACGTTTAATGGGGGCGGGGGCACCGGTCGGTGCCTCCCGTATCATGAGCTTTGAACCTGTTATGGAATTGCAATCCCCAACGCATTCAAGGTTGGTGTATCCATTCTTCCATGGATCCCGAGGCCTGCATCCATCTGAAAGGCCATCAGTGCTCCTCGAGTACCTTTACCCATGACTCCATCAATAGCGCCCGAATAATACTTTTTCACCAGCAGAGCTAACTGGACACGCCTTACCAATGCCGACAGGTCTTCGGCTGCGGGACGCGCGCCATAAGCACTCGATTGAGGAACTGAAGTTGAAGGCACCGCCGACGACACTCTTGGCGTACTCACTCCTGACCCATAGCTATTCCCGTAAACAGTCGGCGGAGGTGTATAAACTGGAGTGGTTGGTGGTGAATAGGATCTCGGCGCGGAGTAACCACCTGAACCGCTGTAATGCGAACTGTGGGAGCTATGAGATCTGTGTGAGCTATGCGATCTATGTGCTGCGTAGATGTTCACGGCATCTTTGGCATTGAGCGTGTTGTTGAACACAGGAGGTGTGCTGCCGGAAGGAGGACGCCAATCGTTCGACGCGAGTTGAGTCTGACTGGCATCTACGATCGGGCTGCCGATCATGGGAACCAGGGCAATGGATTGGCCTATCAGCATCTTCCAGCGATCAAGCAATTTCATATGTCGCTCCTTGCGTATGTATCAACTCATCCCGGGAGAGCGGGCGGATATTCCGGCTCTGCCAGCGTTCAGAATGCGATTTGAAGAAACCCGCGCAGGACTTGGTCGCCGCGCAGCCTTGGCATGCATCGATAAACAGGTTTTTCCAATCTGAAATACTTTGTCGGTAAAAACTTCGTAACCCTGGGTCCAGCACGCACAGAGGTAGGTTGTAGATGGAAACCGCAAGGCCGCGAATATCCAGAAACCAAGCTGCCAGCTTCAACTGCTCCTGGTAGTCGGCAGGATCAATCCAGAGTGTCTCGTAGTTTTTCTTCGCCAGACCCGTGTTTTCAATCCCCATCAGCGCCACATGATTGACGAAGGGAAGATTGCGAAAGAGAAAGTGCGCCAACTCTGGAAGTCGTGTTGCCGTAAGTTTGCTGAGCACCACACGGATCTCGATCTGCTGTCCTGCACGCTGAAGGTTGTACAGGCCGGCCATCGTTTCGGAAAACGCGCCGGGTGCCTGGACGATATGGTCGTGTTCCGCTGCATTGTCGGCATACAGGGGAACACCCCAGGTGAGTTGGTTATGCCCGACTTGCTTGAGGTCCTCAATCCAGGAGGGATCGCGCAATAGTCGCCCATTGCTGAGAATATGAAGCGATTTTTCCGGCAGCACCGCTTTCGCGTGAGCGATGATGGCGAGCAGTCCATCCCTGTAGAGCGTCGGCTCTCCGCCGCTGATGCCTAGTTGCTCAACGCCGGGGTCTATCAGGTCGATCAGCTTGAGGTTTTCGTCGATGTGCCAGCGGTCGTCGATGTCCTTGGGGGGTTGAGAACACATCAGGCACAAGCTGTTACAGCGATCTGTCATGAACAACAGGTTGCTGTTGGAGTCTCGTCGATACAGCACGCGTACCATGCTCGACTCGGGACCGACAGAAATCACGTCACCGGGTTGCACGACCTGCATGTCCCTCGGATGGGAGAGTAGCGTGGCGTTTGTATGCTGGTCATCGAGCGAATGGTCCGCCAGAAGAAAACCGCCAACGGGGAGTGTCATCAATGAGGACTGGTCGGATGTGTGCTTATGGTCCAGCCAAAGCATCAGGTCTTCGAAGACCGCATCACCGGCACAGGCGCCCACACCTTTTTCAATCAACTCCTGAACGGTGATGATCTTGAACAGCCTGCGACGGGTCAGGTTACGGATGGTGAACTGCGTATCCAGACGTAGCATGCTCAGTTCCTGTACCCGGCAAAAGGCAGATCGTCCAGTGAGCGGCGTGACAGCCAGCTCAACAGCACTCTCTGAGTCTTTTCATCACCATCGCGCAGCAAGGTGAACAGATGCGTCAACAACCCCATATTTTTTTCACAGAAACTGCTGAAGGAACGGTGCCCTACCGGGTCACCCTGACGAGCGAAGTGTTCGATTGGGTCAGCTCCGCAGTAATGAACCAAGGCGCAATCCGAGCAACCCGGAAGGGCCTCGGCGACACCTGACGCCAGCAGTAACTCGATCACTGGAGATTTGAGCAATTCAGTCAGCGGCTGCCTGACGCTGCCCAGCTTGAGGCCGTTTTCTCCCATTTCAAGCAACATGCGTGACTCATCGGAGGGATACACGTCGCCATCGTAGTTGTAGACCAGCGTACCCAGGCCTGCACCGAGGGGCGAGCGCAAGTCTACGTAGCCTGATGAGAACGGCGTCAGGATATTGGTGAGCAGTAGCGAGGCATAACCTTCTGAGAGAAACGTTCCCTGAGCATTCAGCGAGATCAGGTAGGCCAATGCCTCCTTGTAGAAGTCGATGAACTCGCTCATCGAATAGTCGAGGCGGCGTGCAGATGTCTTGGCAAAACCATAGGGGCTGAGCGGGCGCAGGGAGATGCTGTTGAAACCCAGGGCGACATACTCGTCGATGATTGCCCGGGGATGCTCAAGGCTCCTTGACGTCAGTGTGGTCAGTGCCGATACCGCGTCATGTCCGAGTCGGGCCCTTACTCGATGAATGCCGTCGACCGTGTGCTCGTAGGCATCTTTGCTTGGGGTGGGACGGTTGGCATTGTGCAGAAAAGCCGGGCCGTCGAGAGACGTCGAAAACTGGATACGGTGTCTTTCGGCAAAGTCCAGGATCGTGTCGGTCAAGTGGTGCAATGTAGTGGTAATCACGTACTGGATGCTGCGTTGTTCCAGCGCATTCCTGGCTTCGATGGCTTCGACGACCTGTTGGATGCGCTCAAAGGCAAGCAGGGGTTCGCCGCCTTGGAATTCAATGGTCAGAACCTGGGATGGTGATTCGAATACACGCTCAACTGCATGGCGGGCGTCCTCTGCCGACATGTCGTGTCCTGCATCGCCCTGCGGTGCCCTTGAAACCTGGCAATACTGACAGGTGTGGTTGCAGCGCAAAGTCACGACGAAAATATGCAGCGCCGGGCCGTCGAGCAGAAAACTCTTGCGGCTACGATACTGCGCTGCCATTTCTAGAGTCGGGTTGTGTCCACCAGGTTCGTAGATGAAATGACGGGCCAGCAGATCCTTGTAAACCGGGGACTCGACTTCCAGTTCCTTGTGTACGAGTCTGTTCAAAAGTGTTTCTGGAGCAAACAGATACTCGCCGGTTTCCGCCGTGAGCAATATATTCTGGCTGCTGGCGTCATCCAGGCGCAGGAATCTGAATGGAAGCAAACGATAGCCTGCCTCCTTGGCGATCAGCACCGAACTCATGATCAGACTCCGGCGCCTCGCAATGCGGCGGATGCCAGCAGCTCGCGCAGCCCCGATGTTTCGCGTTGAATCTGCTCGCGCAAGGCAAAGTCGTTGAGATTTCTCAAGACCAGTTCACGGGCATCAGAGAAGGAGGGAAACGAATCGCTGCCACCTGCAATCAGTGCCGGTGTGATCTCCAGAGCGAGAGTTCCGCCGTCCTGGCTGATCAGAATCGACAGCCTATGGGCCAAGGCATAGGCCGTCCGTTGAGCCACATGCAAGGGGTACGCTGTGCTATCAACAGTTATTGTCTGCTGCCAACCCATCACCGAATCCATTCGTTATCGTTCAGGTTGTGAATGATGGAATAATGAGCGGCAAATTGCCACTATTTATGACAAAAAGTCATGCTCTATGACCGGCGGAATTGCGCGTGCCTTTGGTGTTACTTGTTGATTTGGGCCGTCGTCCTTGGTCTAGAGAGCCTGGTCAGGTCGCGTTAGATGGTGATATCTATTGGTAGATCTGGGGGGCATTCGTCAACCTGTAATGCCGTGGCCGAATAGCGCAGACACTGTTGTCCGTGGTAACACAGTAGGAGGCGAATGAGTAGAACAGCGTCCAGCTGATGCTCTGCGTGAATGCGGCAAACATGGCGACCAAGAGCCTTGTGGCGCAAGGTTTTAAGACGTTTTGTCCTGCACCTCGCACGATGCCGGTTGACGGTCGTTTTTATGACGAAGAACACATGTGTATACAACTGCGCTGGGCGGGCGCCGATTATGCAGGGCTTATGCTGCCCCTGAGATAGAGGGCGTCTGACCCTCCATTGCCTCCGTCGGAGACGTCGATTTTGCCAATAAATCATTTTTAGAAACGTAGATTAGAGGATGGCCTGTAACCCTTTGTCTGCAATGACGTTCAGTAGCTTAAGAGCTGGTCCGGCAGGACGAGTATCGCCTTGTTCCCATTTACGTATGGTTGATGCCGTGGTGTGCAGGTGAAGCGCGAAAACGGGTTGGCTGAACTTTAGTTCTTCGCGCAGATGTTTGATATCGACAGCACTGAACTCCCGTACTGGTGAAGGACAGATGACGTCGAATTCACGCATTGTCACTTTGCTGACTACACCCGCGTCATGCAATGCGCAGAGGTCGCCGCGCAGGGACTCAATGATTTTGCTTCTCACAACACACCTCCAGTAATACACCTGTCTGCAATGCTTTCATAAGGCCTTCGGGAGACAGTTCCAGAAACACCTTGCCAATATATTGCAGCGCCTTTCTTTCAGCCTGAGTGATATTCGCTGCATCGCTTTTCGGAAACCCATGCAGGAATACATACCTATTGTCGATCCTGGCCGACAAGAGCGTGCGGTAGCCGCCGCTTTTACCGTGACCTGGGCGAGCTACCCGTTTCTTGTAAAGGAGCCCACCCAGATCTGCATCAATCAGGCCGCCTTCCATTTCCCTGACGGCCTTGCACAAGACGGCGTCGGGAAGTTTTTCGCCTGCTTGCCAACGCGAAAAGTCTTTGCGCTTGAGAACATTCATATCGGATCGACCTATAAACTATACCCGTAACGGGTACTATTTGCCAACCTGGCTCCATTGACCGAAGGGCGACGTTCAGAAAAAGAAATAGGTCTTCTAAACGGTGTGGCCGATCCAAATGTTTAGGGAAGGCTTCAAAATGAGGAGGGGGTAAACAGATTGGATAGGCTATTGAGGATTGAGAGGCGATTAAACAGTGTGCTTTCCCTTTTACTTCTGGCTCTTTCCGGATTTGGATGTGATCCGTGCTTCTCTAGCGCTGTAGGAAAAACTCCTTCCTGAATGCTGGTGTCGAATGGATATCTTTTTGTCCCTCTGGCGACAGCTCAACAGTCCTCAATAGCTGACCGAAACGGACCGCTAAGAAATCTGATATTTCCCACGCGTTTCAAGCGTGGGAGAATATTGCGTGCGCCAAATGCGAGGGTTACTGTTCGACTGTCGCTGCAAATTCAGCGATACGGGTTTTGCAGCTCGGGTTCGAAGAAGGCGCACAAAACCGCGCAAGCGGTATTTTTGTGCTCGCGTTATGGCGAGCTGTGCGCAGGAGGCTTCGGCCTGCCGGTTCCTTCTTCCCGGTCTGCAAACCTGTGTACGGCTCGCCACCTTTCGTTTTGCAGCGTGGGAGGACGAGCTTCTTTCGTAAGTAAGAAGGAGCGTCACCATGGCCAAGAAAATTACACCCGATCCACCGTCAGTTCATCACGCTTTCAGGGCCGCCGACAAAGGCACGTACCTGCGCCACGTCTCTGCAAACGATCCTGAGCCGTCCCTTCGTTTACTCGATACCCTCTCAGTCACCCACTCCACACCCATCACTCCCCAAGACCCGAAAAGGCCCGTGCTGCTTGCCATCCAACCAGGCATCAACGCCCAGGACGCCCTGACCTACGTTTCCCGTCTGCTCGAAACGGCGGAGCTCAACGGTGACGAAATCAGCCTGCACACTAATCCTGTCGAACGGGCTTTGTTCTGGAGCATGCTGCATTCAGTAGAGGTGGCGCGTGCCGTGGTAGAAGCTTTGTTGGATGGTGGGAGGCCCTCCGACTGACCACCCCCCCAAGAAGAAACCTGGCCCAATCCTCACCGATTGGGCCTTCCAGTCCCCGAAGATAAGCCCGGCCTAGTGCTGTTCCTCCGGTCCATCATGGAGCAGGTGAAAGATCTCCCGCTTCATCCGGATAAACGAAGGTTCCATGACCATGTCCAGGTTTCTCGGGCGACCTATGGGTACATCCAGTACTTCCTTGATCCGCCCGGGCCGGGCACCCATGACGAAGATACGGTCCCCCAGCAGGATGGCTTCGTCGATGTCATGGGTTACGAACAACACGGTTTTCTTGGTGTTTTCCCAGACCTTCAGCAGCAGTTGCTGCATCTGCAGTCGCGTCTGGCTGTCCAGCGCGCCGAAAGGTTCGTCCATCAGCAGGATCTGCGGGTCGTTGGCCAGGGCGCGGGCAATCGCCACCCGTTGCATCATCCCGCCCGACAGTTGCTTGGAGTAGTTGTCGGCAAAGCGCAGCAGGCCGACTTCGTTCAGGTAGTAGTCGACCGTCTCGCGGCGCTCGGCGGCGGGGATGCCACGGCGCTTGAGGCCGAACTCGATGTTCTTGCGTACCGTCAGCCAGGGAAACAGGGTGTAGCTCTGGAACACCATGCCGCGGTCGGCGCCGGGGCCGTCGACCTGCTGGCCGCCGACGTAGATTTCGCCCGAGGTGGGCTCGGCCAGCCCCGCCGTCAGGTAGAGCAGGCTCGATTTGCCGCAGCCCGAAGGGCCGACCAGGACCGCGAACTGCTGGTCGGGGACTTCGAACGAAACATTTTCCAACGCGGTGAAGGTGTCGCCCGAGGGCGTCTTGTATTGCAGGCTGACATTGTCGACCCGCAGCCGCGCAGCGGCCTCGGGGGCGATGTTCGTCGGCGTGACGAGCCTTGGCATTGTCGCGGTTACTGAGCCCATGCGGCCACCTTCAAGCGAAGAAGTCTGAACAGTTGATCGGTGACCAGGCCCAGCAGGCCGATGACAGCGATCGCCAGGAAAATCACGTCGACCTGAAAGCCTCGCATGGCCTTGAGACTGAGGTAGCCCAGGCCGCTGGAAGCCGCCACCAGTTCGGCCACCACCAGGTAGGTCCAGGCCCAGCCCATGGTGACGCGCAAGGTGTCCAGCACACCCGGCAACGAGGCCGGGGCGATGACGTGCAATACCGCATCCCTGCGGGTGGAGCCCAGGGTGTAGGAGGCGTTGATCAGGTCCTTGGAAATGCCCTTGGACACGTCGGCGATCATCACCAGTTGCTGGAAGAACACCCCGAAGATGATCACCGAGACCCGCTGTTCCAGGCCGATGCCGATCCACAGGATGAACAGCGGCACGAACGAGGTCACCGGCAGGTAGCGGATGAAGTTGACCAGCGGTTCCAGGAACGCCTGCACCACCCGGAAACTGCCCATCAGCAAGCCGATGGGCACCGCCACCACCGAAGAGATCACGAAACCGACCATGACCACTTCCACGCTGGCCCAGACATGCGGCCCCAGGGTGCCGTCATGGGCCAGGCGCAGGGCCGCATCCATGACCGCGCCCGGGGTGGGCAGGAACATCGCCGGCACCACGCCGCCGTAGGACAGCACGGCCCAGAGGCCGATCAGCAGCGCCCAGGCCAGTGCGCTGGCGCTCCAGATCACCTGGATCGGCAAGCCGGTCTTGGGCGTCAGGCAACGGTTGAACCACGAATTACGCTTGGACATGCCGCCTCCTATTTCGGGGTGATGAAACGGTTGTCGATCAGATCGCTGTAGCTGACGTTGTAAGGCTTGCCCTGCAACTCGCTGGCGGTCTCGTTGGCCAGCTTGATGACGTTTTCAGCCGTGCCCTTGCTGCCGTTGCTGCCCAGCAGGGCTTCGCTCATGGCCTGGTCATAGAAACGCACGCCCTTGGCCGCCGAGGCCAGTTCCTTCGGATCCGCCAGGTAGCCGCCCACGCCCTTGGCCATGATCGCGTAGGCTTCCTGCGGGTGCTCCTGGGTGTACTGCACCGCCTTGTACAGGCCGGCGACCAGGGCCTTGATATCGTCCGGCTGCTTGTCGACCACATCGCAGCTCAGGGCCACCACGTCGACGATCACCCCTGGCGTGCTGCTGCTGTCCACGAGTACCTTGCCGGTCTGCTTGGCGCGCACGGTGGACAGGTGGGGTTCCCAGGTCACGGCGGCGGGGACGCGGCCGGCGATAAAGGCGGTCGCCGCGTCGTCGGCGGTCATGTTCTGGATGGTCAGGTCGCTCATCTTCATGCCGGCGTTCTTCAGCAGGTAGTTGAGCCAGAACTGCGAGACGGAACCTTCGTTGACCGCCACGGCCTTGCCCTTGAGGTCTTGCAGGCTGTTGACGTCCTTGCCCACCAGCACACCATCGCCACCATGGCTCTCGTCCAGGGCGGCCACGGCCTTGAAGCAGAACTGCGGGCGGTACTTGAGGATCTCGTCCAGGGTCGAGGCCGAGCCGGACAATTTGCCCGAGGCCTGGGCGGCCATGTACATGGAGGCTTCTTCGATGGTCGGCAACTCCACGGTCAGGCCCTTTTCCTTGAAGTAGCCAAGGTCCTTGGCCAGGTAGAGGGTGCCGTAGCCGACCCAGGTGGTATGACCGATCGACAGGGTACCGGCCTGGGCACCGCTGGCAACGCCGGCGGCGATAGCGGTCAGGGCCAGCGGACGGATGCAGCGCGAGACGAAAGACTTGATCATTGTGCACTCCCGGAATGATGGTTTTTTAGTTCGTATATTTCGGGGCAGTGGGGCTAGACGCCAAAAACTGAGCAGACCTGGCGGTCTCTGACGGACCTTGTGCCTCTTTGGGGCGAGGTTGATGTTGGCTGATGTCGCGAGCCAGGAAAATTAGTAAATATGTCGTCGCTAATGAGGAAAAAGCTGTCTTGGCCTTGAGGCGGCGAAATCCTCCGGGACGGCCGTTCCAGGCCGGCGAACCCGCAGCACAACGCCGCCACCCGGTGCGGGGTGGCGGCGTTTTTCACAGCAGTAGCAATCAGCTTGCCAGAAGGTCGCTGCTGCGCGCGTCGGCGGCGCCCAGGGGCGCTTGTCGCAGGATCAGGTCCGCGGCTTTCTCGCCGATCATGATGCACGGCGCGTTGGTGTTGCCGCTGACCAGGGTCGGCATGATCGAGGCGTCGACCACCCGCAGCCCCTTGAGGCCATGGACCTTGAGATCGGGGCCGACCACGCTCATGGGATCGACGCCCATCTTGCAGGTGCCCACCGGGTGGAACACTGTCGAGGCATGGTTGCGTACGTAGTCCATCAGTTGTTCATCGGTTTGCACGGTCTTGCCGGGCAGCATTTCCTCACCCCGAATCCCGTCGAACTGCGGCGCGGCGAGAATACGCCGGGCCAGCTTCAGGCCTTCGACCAGCACCCTGGCATCGGTCGGATCGGCGAGGAAGTTGAAATCGATGACCAGCCTGCCGTCACGGTCCAGGTGCAGCGAGCCGATGCTTTTCGGGCGCAGCACGCAGGTATGCAGGGCGTAGCCATGGCCCCATTCGAACAATCGCCCGCGATGGCTGCGATAACCCGGCACAAAGTGGAATTGCACGTCCGGCAGGGCATCGGCCAGGGGCGTACGGGCAAAGCCTCCGGCCTCGACGTAGTTGGTGGTCAACCAGCCTTTCTTTTCCAGCAGATAGCGCAGCGGTGCGGCGAGCACGCTCGGCAGGGACCTCAGGGAGAATCCCAGGGTCAAGGGGCTCCTGGAGCGGATCGTGACCAGGCCGTCGAGGTGGTCCTGCAGGTTCTTGCCGACGCCGGGCAGGTCGTGGGCCACCGCAATACCGGCTGCCTGCAGTTCCTGCGCCGGACCGATACCGGACGCCAGCAGCAGTTGCGGGCTGCCCAGGGCGCCGGCGCAGAGAATGACCTCGCGGTAGGCGTGCAGGGTGTGCCGGTTGCCGTCCACCTCGACCCTGACGCCCTTGGCGGTGCGCAGTTCGACGATCAGCGACTGTACGGTGCAGTCGGTCAGCACGGTGAGATTGGGGCGGTCGATCACTGGCGCGACAAAGGCCCGGTAGCTGGACAGCCGGCGGGCATTCTTCTGGGTCAGGTTGTAGATCCCGCAGCCTTCGAGCCGTTCGCCGTTGAAGTCGTCGTTGCGGCGCAGGCCCAGGCGCTCGGCGGCCTGCACGAACAGCGTCGACACCGGGTTGGGATCACGGGCGGCCTCGACATTCAGCTCGCCGGCGCTGCCATGCAGGCGCGGGTCCTGGCCGAGCCGGTTGTTCTCGGATTTCTTGAAGTAGGGCAGCACCCCGGCCCAGTCCCAACCCGGGCAACCGGCTTGCGCCCAGCGGTCGTAGTCGCTGGCATGACCGCGAATATAGATCATGCTGTTCATCGAACTGGAACCGCCGAGGGCCTTGCCCCGCGGTGTGTGCAGGCTACGGCCGCCCAGGTGGCGCTGCGGCGCGGAAAAGAAGTTCCAGCTGTACTTCCTGCTCTTGTACAGGGTGATGGTACCGGCCGGTGTCTGGATGCGTGGGCTGTTGTCGTGGCCGCCGGCCTCGATCAGGCAGACGCTGATGGCCGGGTCGGCGCTCAGCCGGTTCGCCAGTACGCAGCCCGATGAGCCGGCGCCGACGATGACATAGTCGAAGTGCGTCTTCATGCGCGTGTCCCCGCTAAGGTAATGGATGGAGGCGGGCCGTGATGCCGGCCCGCGAGGTCATGGGCAGTCCAGGGTCAGCGCAGTTGAAACCAGGTGGTCTTCAGCTGGGTGTACTTGTCGAACGAATGCAGCGACAGGTCGCGGCCAAAACCCGATTGCTTGCCGCCGCCAAAGGGCACGCAGACATCCAGCGCATCCACGGTATTGACCGACACGGTGCCGGCATTGAGGCGCGAGGCGACGCGATGGGCGCGGTTGAGGTCGTCGCTCCACACCGACGCGGCCAGGCCATAGACATGGTCGTTGGCCATTCGTACCGCGTGGTCTTCATCGTCGAAGGCGCTGATCGCCAGCACCGGGCCGAACACTTCCTCGCGGGACAGGCGCATCTCGGGGCTGACCTGGGTGAACAGCGTCGGCTGGATGAAATTGTCCGAGCCGTTGATCGTCACCCGTTCGCCACCGGCCACCCGGCGGGCACCGTCGGCGCTGGCCTGGTCGATATGGGCCATCACCCGCGCGGCTTGCCGGGCATCCACCAGGGCGCCCATGCGGCTGGCCGGGTCGAGGGGATCGCCCGGTTGCCAGTGCCGGGCCTTGTCCTGCAGGCGCTCGACGAACTCATCGTGAATGGAGCGCTCCACCAGCAGGCGCGAGTTGGCCGAACAGACTTCGCCCTGGTTGAAGAAGATCCCGAAGGCGGCCTTTTCCGCCGCCAGGTCGAGGTCCTGGCAATCGGCGAAGACCAGGTTCGGGCTTTTGCCGCCGCATTCCAGCCAGACCTGCTTGAGGTTCGATTGCGCGGCGTATTGCATGAAGTATTTGCCGACCTCGGTCGAACCGGTGAAGGCCAGCGCATCGATATCCGGGTGCAGGCCCAGGGCGCGGCCGGCCTGTTCGCCAAGGCCGGTGACCACGTTCAGCACGCCCGGCGGCACACCGGCCTCAAGGGCCAGTTCGGCCAGGCGCAGGGCGGAGAAGGGCGACTGCTCAGCGGGCTTGAGGATCACGCTGTTGCCCGCGGCGAGGGCCGGGGCGAGTTTCCAGGCGGCCATGTCCAGCGGGAAATTCCAGGGCACCACGGCGGCGATCACGCCCAGGGGCACGCGGGTGATGGTCGCCAGGGTGCCCGGTCCGGTGGGCGCGACCTGGTCATACAGCTTGTCGAGGCTTTCGGCATACCAGGCAAACACCTGCGCCGCGCCGGGGACGTCAATGGCGTAGGCATCCATCACCGGCTTGCCCATGCTCAACGAATCCAGCAAGGCCAGTTCCTCGCGATGGGCCAGGATCAGTTCGCTCAGGCGCAGCAGGATCGCCTTGCGCTCCCGCGGTTGCATGCGGGCCCAGGGGCCGTTTGCGAAGCTGTTGCGCGCCACGCTCACGGCCAGATCGATATCGGCCTCGGAGCAGGCGGCGACATGGGCCAGCAGGGCATTGGTGGCGGGGTTGATAACGGCGAAGGTACGGCCGTTCCGGGCGGCGTGGGCGCGCCCGTCGATGCAGGCGAGATCGATCAGGCGTTGTTGTCCGGCCAGGCGCTGCCAGGTGTTCAAGTCAGTCACTGCATTCTCCCTGATAGCCCGCGACGAGCTATGTTCACGATCGGTGGCCTCGATAGTGGGGTAAGCACGCGACTCGGGAAATTAGTAAAAATGTCTTCGCTATCGATAAAAAAACTCACCAGCCCTGCACCGTGATGGCGCACGCCTGGACAGGTTTTTTAAGGTCAGGCCCGAGGAAATTACTGGTTTATCGCGCGCCGCGAACACCGCAAAATCCAGGAAAACGGGAGATGGAAAACATCACCTAACCTTGTGGGAGCGAGGCTTGCCCGCGAAGGGGCCCTTGAGCCCTGCGAAAGCTGCGCGGGCAAGCACCGCTCCTGCGGGACCCGGCCCGATTCTTGATGGGTGCTGTCGATGCATTCGCTTTGCCACTTCCGAGGTAGCCATGGCCGCTTACAACTTGCGACAACTCAAATATTTCGTGACCACCGTCGAGTGCGGCAGCGTCGCCGAAGCCTCGCGCAAGCTCTATATCGCCCAGCCCTCGGTCTCGACCGCGATCAAGCACCTGGAAGAAAGCTTTGCCGTGCAGTTGTTCATTCGTCATCACGCCCAGGGGGTGTCGTTGACTCCCAGCGGGGCGCGTTTCTACCGCAAGGCCCAGGAACTGCTGCGGGTGGCCCACGAGTTCGAGCAGAACGCCTTGGCGGACAACGATGTAGTTGCCGGGCAGATCGATATCGGTTGCTTCGAAACCGTCGCGCCACTCTATCTGCCGCGCCTGATCGCCGGCTTTCGCGACCGCTGGCCGGGGGTGGAAATCCGTATCCGCGATGGCGAGCAGCAGGAACTGGTGCAGGCGCTGACCTCCGGCAGTATCGACCTGGCGATTCTTTACGAGCACGACCTGGACAGCACCATCGACACCGTGCCACTGATGGCGCCGCAGCAACCTTATGCGCTGTTGCCGGAAGGTCATCGCTTCGCCAACCAGGCCAAGGTCTCGTTGAACGACCTGGTACTGGAGCCGATGGTGTTGCTGGATGTGCAGCCCAGCCGCACCTACTTCGTGAGCATCTTCGAGGAGCGGGGCCTGACCCCGAACATCCTGTTCAGCTCGCCCTCCATCGAGATGGTCCGGGGCATGGTCGGGCGCGGGTTCGGATTTTCCATCCTGGTGACCCGGCCGCATTCGGACTACACCTACGACGGGCAGAAAGTGGTGCGCGTGCCGCTGGCTGAAACAGTCACCGGCTCGGGGTTGTCCGCCGCGTGGCTGCGCCGCTCGCAGTTGACCAAGCCGGCGCAGCTGTTTGTCGATCACTGTCGCGAAGTGCTGGCGCCCAAGCCGGGCGCCTGAGCCGGGTCAGGTTCGCAGCGCCTGGGTCAGGCGCGCGAGCATGGCATCGCACGCCTGGAGTTGCTCGACACTGACGAACTCATCGGGCTTGTGGCCCTGGTCCATGCTGCCAGGGCCACAGACCACGGTGGGGATGCCGATGGCGTCGAACAGGCCGCCTTCGGTGCCAAAAGCGACGGTGCTGAAGTCGCTCGATCCACAGAACTGCGCAATCAACTGCGCCGCCTGGCTCTGCGGGTCGGTCGCCAGTCCGGGGTAGGCCGACAACTGGGAAAAGCGGATGCTGCTGCCGGCGTCCACCGCCTGCATTTTCGGCAGCACCTGTTGCTCGGCGTACTGCGCCAGCTGTTGGGCGACGTCACGGGGATCCTGGCTGGGCAGGGCGCGCACCTCGAAGTCGAAACGGCAGTCGGCGGGGACGATATTGAGCGCCTTGCCGCCGCTGATCACGCCGGTCTGCACGGTGCTGAAGGGCGGGTCGAAGCGCGGGTCATGCAGATGGGCCGCGCGCAGGCGCGAGCCGATGCGGCCCAGTTCGCCGATCAGTTCGGCGGCGTATTCGATGGCATTCACGCCCTGCGGTGCATAGGCCGAGTGACAGGCCGCGCCATGGACATCGCAACGCATCGCCAGCTTGCCCTTGTGGCCCAGCACCGGCTTGAGTTCGGTGGGCTCGCCGATGATGCACAGCAGCGGCTTATGTGGTCGCTGTGCCAGCTCGGCGAGCAGCGAGCGCACGCCCAGGCAGCCGACTTCCTCGTCATAGGACAGGGCAATGTGTACCGGCATGCGCAACGGCGCCGCCAGCAACTGCGGCACGGCCGCCAGCACGCAGGCGATATAGCCTTTCATGTCGGCGGTGCCACGGCCATACAGGCGGCCGTCCCGCTCGGTGAGTTCGAATGGCGCCACCGTCCAGGGCTGGCCATCCACCGGCACCACATCGGTGTGGCCGGACAGCACGATACCCGGGCGATCAACCGGGCCCAGGGTGGCGAACAGATTGGCCTTGCTGCGCTCTTCATTGAAGATCAACTCGCAAGGCACGCCGAGGCGCGCCAGGTAGTCGCGGACAAATTCGATCAGTTGCAGGTTGGACTCGCGGCTGGTGGTGTCGAAGGCGATCAGCGCGGCCAGTACCTCACGGCTGCTGCTCATTCATTCGTCCCCGGGCACGCCGTAACTCGGCGCCTTGGTCGGATCGAGGGCACGGACGAGATAGTCCTGCATCTGCGGGCGGTAATCGGTCCACAGTTGTGCGAGTTTGCCGACCGGGTCTTCGTCGGCCCAGTCGACCCGCAGGTCGATGATCGGCCAGATCAGTTCGCCGACCACCACCATCGCCGCCGAATGCACCGGGCCGGCTTCGCCCCCGGCGGCCACCGCGGCCTGCATCGCTGCGATCAGGCGATCGGCGAGCTGACCGCCACTGGTCTCGAAGGTGCGCACCATGGCCTCGATCACCGCGGTGTTCGCCAGCAGGTTGCCGGCGGCCACGCACTGTTCGCCGGACAGCGCGTTGTGACAGCCCAGGGTTTCGCTGCCGCTGAAGTGCGCGGTATTGCCCAGGTGGTCTATCGCGGTCAGTTGGCGGAACTGGCTGTAGCCGTTGCTGGTCAGCGCCTTGTCCAGCGCCTGGGTCGGCGACAGCCCTTGCTCCAGCTGGTCGAGGACGTGCGGGCCCAAGGCGGGGAGGGTGATGTTCTGGGTGGCGACCGCGCCCACGCTGGGACGCAGCCAGGGGCAGCGGGCGCCCACGGCAATACTGGAAGAACTGATGGCTATGCCCAGCTGGCCGGTTTCGGCACAACGGGCGACGATGGAAAACGTCATGGTGGGGTATCCTGTTTCCGGCCAGACTCGCCATCCGCGTCCCGGGCAACCTGTTCAAGGCCGCCCGGGCGCGGGGTGGGTATGACGGCATTCTGTCCATGAGTGGCCGCGGGCGAAACGAGGTTTTTTATGGTGCTGGCTTAGGCAAAAGCTGGGCTAGGGTAAAAGCTTGCCACTCGCCCTGCGTAGCCTACAGGCGCCCATACTCGCGCGCGGTGCGGTCGACGACGATGCGGGTCTTGTCCACCAGTTCGTCCAGCTCGGCCCGCGTGGCGATCAGTGCTGGCGCCATGATCATGCGGCCCAGGGTCGAGCGGATGATCAGGCCTTCCTCGAAGCCGAGGGTGCGGCAGCGCCAGGCCATATCGTTCTCGTTGGCAAAGCGCTTGCGGGTGGCCTTGTCCTCGGCGAACTGCAGCGCGGCGACCAGTCCGACGCCCTGCACTTCACCCACCAGCGGATGCTGGCCGAACACTTCCCGCAGGCAACGCTGCAGGTACGGCCCGGTGTCGGTTTTCACCTGCTGCACCACCCCTTCGTCGCGCAACGCCTTGAGGTTGGCGATCGCCACGGCCGCCGCTACCGGATGGCCGGAATAGGTCAGCCCGTGGGCGAACACTCCGCCTTTTTCCACCAGCGCCTCGGCCATGCGTCGTGACAGGATCAGGCCGCCCATGGGGATGTAGCCCGAGGTCAGGCCCTTGGCGATGGACAGCGTGTCGGGCTCGAAGCCGAAGGTCTGGTGGGCGAACCATTCGCCGGTGCGACCGAAGCCGCCGATGACTTCGTCGGCACACAGCAGCACGTCGTACTGGCGACAGATGCGCTGGATTTCCGGCCAGTAGGTAGCGGGTGGAATGATCATCCCGCCAGCGCCCTGGAACGGCTCGGCGACAAAGGCGGCGATCTTGTCGGCGCCCAGTTCGAGGATTTTCTCTTCCAGTTGGCGGGCCGCGCGCAGGCCGAACGCCTCTGGTGTCAGGTCGCCTTCGTGGGCGAACCAGTACGGCTCGTCGATGTGCGCCACATCAGGAATGGTGCCGCCCATTTCGTGCATGAACTTCATGCCGCCCAGGGCCGTGGCCGCCAGGGTCGAGCCGTGGTAGCCGTTCCAGCGGCCGATCATGATTTTCTTCTCGGGCTTGCCCATCACCTGCCAGAACTTGCGCACCGTGCGGATCAGCACCTCGTTGGCCTCGGAGCCGGAGTTGGTATAGATCGCGTGGCTGTAGTGCGCCGGCAACAGGCTGAACAGCAGCTCCGACAGCTCGATCACCGCCGGGTGGGTGGTGTGGAAGAACATATTGTAATAGGGCAGCTGTTGCAGTTGCGCGTGGGCGGCGGCGGCGAGGTCCTTGCGGCCGTAGCCGAGGTTGGTGCACCACAGGCCCGACATGCCGTCCAGGTAGCGCTTGCCATCGTTGTCCCAGAGCGTCAGGCGGTCGCCGCCGACCATCACCCGCGGGCCTTCCGCGTTGAGCGCCTTCTGGTCGACGAACGCATGGATGTGGTGGGCGGCATCGGCGGCCTGGTAGTCACGGGTCGGGCGGTTGGCGTCGAGTTCGGCGGTCATGGCGGGTCTCCAGGGTGGGGTGTTCCGAATAATATTTGTCATCATAAAATATTTTTGTAAAGAAAATATTTGTTGGCGAAAAGAGATTTCCGTAGGCTGGGAGCTATCGCCCAACCCCATCAGGACACCCCATGACCGGACTCAGGGAGCGGCAAAAGGAGCAGCGTCGGCAGGTGATCGCCGATGCCGCGCTGGCGCTGTTCAAGACCCACGGTTTCGTCGCCACCACCCTGGAGCAGATCGCCAACCGGGCCGGTGTCTCGGCGCCGACGGTGGTGAATTATTTCGGTGGCAAGCAGGAAATCCTGGTGGCCTTGCTCAAGGCCCCCGACGAACTGGCGATACGCGAGGCTCGGGCCCATCTCGACGAGCGCAGCGATCCGCTGGAAGCCCTGTGCGAGCTGGAAGGGCTGATGACCGAATACCAGTTGCGGGCCATGCCGGCGTCGCTGTGGCGCGAACTGGCACCGTCGCTGTTCACCGGGGAACTGTCCCAGGCCCTGCAGCCGTGGAACGACGCGGTGATCGAAGAAACCCAGGCGTTGCTCCGGCACTTCCAGCGCCTGGGCAAGGTACGCCAGGACGTGGACATCGAAGTGGCCGCGACCCTGTTCAACCAGTATGCCAACGTCGCCTTTATCCGCCTGGCCACCGAGCCGAGTCCCGACCGCGCCGCCCATGCCCGGCACATGCGCAGTGTCCTGGCGCTGATGTGCCATGGCATGCTGGCCGACCAGGACGCAGGCGAGTCCTAGTTTTCAAGCCCTAGCTTTTTCCTGTCTTGCGACGACAAAAAACATAATTTCGCTATTCCCGGTATCTGCACAGAATGCCTGCACACCCGTCTTCGAGAAGGACACAGGCATGACAGCTGGAATGATTGAAATCGATACCCTGGTGGTGGGCGCCGGCCAGGCCGGTGTGGCCATGAGCGAGCACCTGAGCAGGCTGGGCGTGCCGCACCTGGTGCTCGAGCGCAGTCGCATCGCCGAGGCCTGGCGCACCGGTCGCTGGGATTCGCTGGTGGCCAACGGGCCGGCCTGGCACGATCGTTTTCCCGGCCTGGCGTTCGATGATCTCAGCCCCGATGACTTTGCGCCGAAGGAGCGGGTAGCGGCGTACTTCGAGGCCTATGCGAAGAAATTCAACGCGCCGATCCGCACTGGCGTAGAGGTGCGCAAGGTCGAGCGCAACCACGGCCGCCCCGGCTTTACCGTGGAAACCTCCGACGGCGTGATCCAGGCCAACCGCGTGGTGGTCGCCACCGGGCCGTTCCAGCGTCCGGTGATTCCGGCCATCGCCCCGCAGATTCCAGGGCTCAACCAGATTCACTCCGCGCATTACCGCAATCCCCAGCAACTGCCCGCCGGTGCCGTGCTGGTGGTGGGGGCCGGTTCCTCGGGCACGCAGATCGCCGACGAACTGCAGCGAAACGGCAGGACCGTGTACCTCTCGGTCGGCCAGCACGACCGGCCGCCGCGTGCCTATCGCAACCGGGATTTCTGCTGGTGGCTGGGGGTGCTCGGTGAATGGGATGCCGCGGCCATGAAGCCGGGCCGCGAACACGTGACCATCGCTGTCAGTGGCGCGGAAGGCGGACGCACGGTGGACTTCCGTGAGCTGGCCCAGCGCGGTCTGAACCTGGTGGGCCTGACCCGCGCGTTCGACAACGGCGTGGTCAGCTTCCAGGCGGACCTGGCCGACAACCTCAACCGCGGTGATGAAAACTACCTGGCGCTGCTCGATGCCGCCGATGCCTATATCGAGCGCAACGGCCTCGACCTGCCACTGGACCCCGAGGCCCGCCGGACCTTTCCGGATCCCGAGTGCGTGACCCGGCCGATTCTCCAGCTCGACCTGGCCGCGGCGGGCATCACCACGATCATCTGGGCCACCGGCTTTGCCACCGACTACAGCTGGCTGAAGGTCGATGCCTTCGAGGCCAACGGCAAGCCGCGTCACCAGCGGGGGATTTCCACCGAGTCGGGTATCTACTTCCTGGGCCTGCCGTGGCAGTCACGCCGGGGGTCCTCGTTTATCTGGGGCGTCTGGCACGATGCCAAGTACATAGCCGACCAGATTGCCATCCAGCGCCAGTACCTGACCTACCGCGATGCCGCGCAGCGCGAAGCGGACGCGGCCGACTCCGATCCGATCGCCAGCCGATCCGCCGTCAGTGCCTGACCTTCGGCTGCCGCACCGTCCCGTCGCCGTAGCGCCGTGCGCGGCGCAGTCTTTTTCTTGAGGAGTCGCAGATGTCCAAGCCAACCCATACCCGCATCCGCATGTTCAACACCAAGGATACCTACCCGAACCAGGCGCTGGACAATGACCTGTGCCAGGCCGTGCGAGCCGGCAACACGGTTTATGTCCGTGGTCAGATCGGTACTGATTTCGACGGCAACCTGGTGGGCCTGGGCGACCCCGCGGCGCAGGCCGAGCAGGCGATGAAAAACGTCAGGCAGTTGCTGGAGGAGGCCGGCTCGGACCTGTCCCATATCGTCAAGACCACCACCTACATCATCGACCCGCGCTATCGCGAGCCGGTGTACCAGGTGGTCGGCAAGTGGCTCAAGGGCGTGTTCCCGATTTCCACCGGGCTGGTGATCTCGGGCCTGGGCCAGCCGCAGTGGCTGATGGAGATCGATGTGATCGCGGTGATTCCCGACGACTGGCCCGCCAGCCGGGCTTGAGGTGAGCGGGGCGGTGGGCCCGCCTAGTCATCCCCTTTGAGATCGTCGGCAAAGCGACGGATGAGACGCACCAGGTCAGCCACATCCTGGTGCTCCCATTTCGCGAAAATACCCTGTCCCATCCTTTCCCGGGCGGCGTCGATCCGATCGGTCATCGCCTTGCCTTTCGCCGTGATGACGGCTTCCCGCACACGCCGGTCGTTGGCGTTCTCCTGGCGCCCGACCAGGCCGAGACTGTCCAGCTTCGCCACCTGGCGGCTGACCGTGGTGTAGTCGCGTCCCACCCGATCCGCCAGCTCGACCACGCCGATCGGGCCCAGCCGCTCGACCAGCACCAACAGTGGGAACAGCGCGCGGTCCAGGGAAATGCCGGCCTCGCGAACCATTGCCTCGTCGCGCTGAGGACGGTTCATGACCCCGACAATCTCGACCAATGCCCCATGCAATTCACGGATCTGCGCATTGATATGTGTATTTTGCACATTTTTTGTTGACACGGTTTCTGCTCCGGCTTGACACTTATATGTGCAAATTACACATATCGAGGTCGAGATGAAAGAACAAGGTGAAGTTGACGTACTGATTTGCGGTGCGGGAGCAGCCGGTCTGACGCTGGCCATCGACCTGGCACGCCGGGGCATTTCCTTGCGCCTGATCGAGAAGCGGGACGGCCCGTTCGGCGGCTCGCGCGGCAAGGGTATCCAGCCCCGGACCCAGGAAATCTTCGAGGACCTCGGCGTTCTCGATCGCATGGTCGCGGCGGGGGGGCAATACCCCCTCCAGCGCCAGTACCGCGACGATGGCGGTTACATCGACGCGGATGTCATGGAGCGCAACCCGCCGACGCCGGGCGAGCCTTATCAGCAGCCGCTGATGCTGCCGCAGTTCCTCACCGAGGGCATCCTGCGTGAACGCCTGCTCGAACTGGGCCAGCGGCCGCAATTCGGCTGCGAACTGGTGGGGTTCGAGCAGGATGCCGATGGCGTCACGGCACGGCTGGTCGGCGAGGGTGGTGAAGAAACCCTTCGCGCGCGCTGGCTGGTAGGTGCCGATGGCGGTCGCAGCTTCGTGCGCACGGCGCTGGGTATCGGCTTTGCGGGCAAGACCCTCGGTGTACGTGCCGTGGTCGCCGATGTGCGGCTGACCGGCCTGGGGCGCGATGCCTGGCACTGCTTCAACGAAGGCGACAGGCTGCGCCAGATCGCCCTTTGCCCGCTCGCCGGCACCGAGATGTTCCAGATACAGGGACCGATTGCCCTGGACATCGACGTCGACCTTGGCGCCGAAGGCCTGGCCGCCCTGGTGGCGCAGCGCACGGGGCGCGACGATATCGCCATCCAGTCCGTCTCCTGGGCCTCGGCCTACACCATGAATGCCCGGCTGGCCGACAGCTACCGCAGCGCTCGGGTGTTTCTGGTCGGGGATGCCGCGCACACCCATCCACCGACCGGTGGCCAGGGGCTCAACACCAGCGTGCAGGATGCCTACAACCTCGGCTGGAAACTGGCGGCGGTCGCCCGGGGCGCGGCCGATGCGTTGCTCGATACCTATGAAGAAGAACGCCGGCCGGTCGCCGCGGCCATGCTCGGCCTGTCGACCCGGCTGCTCGATGCCCAGGTGCGAGGCAACATGCGCCGCGGACGCGAAGTGCATCAGCTCGATATCGGTTATCCCGACGCTTCCCTTGCCCTGCGCAATACCGCGCGCGTCAGCGGCGTGGTGGCGGGCGACCGGGCCCCGGACGCTCCGGTGCGGGGCGCGGCCGGCCAATCGACCCGGCTGTTCGAGCTGTTCCGGGGCGGTCACTGGACGTTGCTGGGTTACCAGGTCGAGCGTGGTTCGGTGCCGCCACGCCCGGGCCTGCACATTCATGCGTTCGGTGCGCACGGCGACCTGTCCGATGCGCACGGCCACTTCCGTGACGCCTACGCGCCCGCTGACGGCGACTGGATACTGGTACGCCCGGACGGCTACATCGCCGCCATTGTCGGCAGCGATGAGCTGGCGTTGCTGGAGGATTACTTCAGGTACCAGCCCCAGGGTTGATCGCTGACGTACTCGGTCACCTGCTTGACCTCCAGGTAGTTGTCCAGCCCCCATTGGCCGAGTTCCCGGCCAATGCCGCTGTGCTTCATGCCGCCCCACGGCGCCTCGACGAAGGTCGGTTGCGAGCAGTTGATCCAGATGATCCCGGCTCGCAACTGGTTGGCGACGCGGGCGGTGCGTTGCAGGTCGGCGCTCATGACCGCGGCGGCCAGGCCGAAGCGACTGGCGTTGGCCATCTGCACGGCCTGTTCCTCGGTCTTGAAGCGCTTGAGGCACAGCACCGGACCGAAGATTTCCTCGCGCCAGACAATGCTGTTGTGGTCGGGCTCGTCGAAGATCGCCGGTTCGATGAAATAGCCGTGTTCCAGATACGTCGGGCGTCGCCCGCCGGTGAGCAGGCGGGCGCCACCGGCCTGGCCCTGGTCGATGAACCCCAGGACCTTTTCGTGCTGGCCCTGGCTGACCAGCGGGCCCAGCAGGACGCCGGGTTCCAGGCCTGGCCCGATGGTGATCCTGCGGGTGGCTTCCACCAGCCGTTCGATCAGGCGCGGGGCAATCTGCTCCTGCACCAGCAGGCGCGAAGTGGCGCTGCACACCTGGCCCTGGTTCCAGAAAATCCCGAACAGGATCCACTCCACCGCGGCCTCGACATCGGCGTCGTCGAACACGATGAACGCGGACTTTCCGCCCAGCTCCAGGCTGATGTTCTTGATGTCGCGGGCGGCCGCCGACATGATCCGCGCCCCGGTCGGCACGCTGCCGGTAAAGGCCAGTTTGTCCACGCCGGGATGTTCGGTGAGCGGGCTGCCGGCATCGGCGCCCAGGCCCGTGACCACGTTCAGGACACCGGCCGGCAGGCCGATACGGTCGGCGGCGGCGGCCAGTTCCAGCGCCGTCAGCGACGTCAGTTCGGAGGGCTTGAGCACTGACGTGGCCCCGGCGGCCAAGGCCGGCGCGACCTTCCAGGCGGCCATCAGCAATGGGTAATTCCAGGGAATGATCTGCCCGGCGACACCGATCGGTTCATGGCGGATGCGGCAGCGAAAGCGCTCGTCGGCCAGGGCCAGCGGCTGGTCCTGGCGCTGGTCGAGTTCGCGGGCCAGGCCGGCGTAGTAGCGAAAGCAGCCGATGCTATCGCCGACGTCCCACAGGGCTTCGGGCAAGGGCTTGCCGTTGTCACGCACCTCCAGTTCGGCCAGCGCCTGCTGGCTGCCCTCCAGCTCATCGGCCAGCGCCTCCAGCCACTGCGCGCGCTCGGCCCCGGTGGTCTGGCTCCAGCCACTGTCGAACGCCCGCCGGGCCGCCCGCACCGCATGATCGACATCCTCCTCGGTGCCAGCGGCGATCTGCTGGAACACCTGCCCGGTGGCCGGGTCGATGACCGGCAGGTAGCCGCCCAGGTCCGGGCCGACCCATTCGCCGTTGATGTAGTGCTGGTCACGCATGGTGAGACTCCTGGGCGCCGGTGCGGCGGTTTTGCAGGTGGCGGGAAGTAAACAGCAGGGCCAGCGACGCGCAGATGATCACCGTCGAGACCGCATTGATCTCCGGAGTCACCCCCCGGCGAATGGAGGAAAAGATATAGATCGGCAAGGTCGTTTCCGAGCCGGCGACGAAGAACGCGATGATGAAATCGTCGAAGCTGAAGGTGAACGCCAGCAGGAACCCGGCCATGATCGCCGGGCTGATCTGCGGCAGGGTGACCCGCCAGAACGTCTGCATCGGCGGCGCATAGAGATCGGCGGAGGCTTCCAGCAAGGCCTTGTCCAGGGCGTCGACGCGGCTGCGCACGATGACCATGACCAGGGCCATGGTGAACAGCGAGTGGGCGGCGATCACCGTGAAGAAACCCATGTTCAGGCGCGGGACGTCGGGTATCCAGTGCGCCAGCAGCGGGTTGATCAGGTCGAACAGGCTGATGAAGGCAATCAGCGTCGAAATGCCGATGACAATGCCGGGCACGATGATCGCGCAGTAGGTCAGTGCATCGAACAGCAGGCGAATCCTCGGTCCGCAACGCAGCAGGCCGAACACCGCCAGGGTGCCGAACAGAGTGGCGATCAGCGCCGAAGTGAAGGCGATGAAGGCGCTGTGACCCAGTGCTTCCATGATGAACGGATTGCCGAAGGCGCGGCCGAACCACTGGGTCGAGCAGCACTCGAAGGCCAGGCCACTGCGTCCGGCGTTGAAGCTGAACAATACGATCAGGGCGATGGGCGCATAGAGAAACAGGTACAGCGACGTCGAATAGCTGCGCAGCCACATATCACACACCTCCATCGGCAGGCCGGCCGCCGTAGCGCGCCACCAGTTTCAGATACAGCCCGATGATCAGCAGCATCATGGCCACCAGGCTCATCGCCAGCGCACTGCCGAAGGGCCAGTTGCGCGATTGCAGGAACAGGTCGACCAGCGCGTTGCCGACAAAGAACACCTTGCCGCCGCCGAGGATGGCCGGGATCAGGAACTCGCCCATCAGCAGGATGAACACCAGCATCACCCCGGTGATGATGCCCGGCGCCGACAGCGGCAGGGTGATCCGCCGAAAACTTTCGAAGGCACTGGCCCCCAGGTCCGCCGACGCTTCGAGCAGGCGCTTGTCGAGTTTTTCCAGGCTGACGTAGATCGGGAAAACCATCAGCGGCAGGTAGCCGTAGACGATGCCGATCAGCACCGCCCAGGGCGTGTTGATCAGACGTACGTCTTCCAGGCCGAGGCTGGCCAGCAACGCCGGGATGCCCTTGCCGCTGAGGATGAAGATCCATGCATAGGTGCGGATCAGGAAGCTGGTCCAGAACGGCACGATCACCAGCGTCAGCAGCAGCGAACGGTTCTTGCGCACCTTCACCGCCAGGAAGTACGCCAGCGGGTAAGCCGCCACCAGGCACACCAGGGTGCCCAGTGGCGCCAGCATCAGCGTGTTGCCGAACGCCGCTCCCCGGGAACCGAGGTTCAGGTAGTTGGCCAGGGTGAAGCCGCCGGCGTAACCGCCCACAGTGCTGCGTTCGCCGAAGCTGAACACCAGGATGATCACCAATGGCATCAGTAACAGCAGCAGGAACCACAGGGTCGAAGGCAAGAGCATCAGCAGGCTGATCCGCCGGCCGAGGCTGCGCCGTTGGCGAACCTCGGCCGACAGGGTATTGCCCAGCGGCACCGTTTGCGGGTGGGCGGCGGCGTTCATGGGGGACTCCTCATTGGCCATGGCGGGGCGATCAGGCGGACTTGAAGCGGGCCATCAGTTCGGCGCGGGCCGGACTGGTCAGCGTCGCGGCGGCACCGAACTCCAGCGGACTGAGGGCCTCGGCGGCCGGGTACATGATCGGATCGTCGAGCATGGCCACGGGCAGCAAGGCATCGACGCGCTTGTCGCCACTCGGGTAGCCGTGGCTGAGTACTTCGAGCTTGTTGTGCTGGGGATCGAGCAGATAGTTGATAAAGGCGTAGGCGGCGTCCTTGTGTTCCGAGCTTTTCGGGATGGCGAAGAAATCGCTCCAGAGTTCGCCGCCTTCCTTGCCCAGGGTGAAATGCATCTGCTCGTTGTCGCGGTGCAGTTGCGAGGCGTCGCCGGTCCAGGACATCGCCAGCCAGGCATCGCCGCTGCGCATCGACGGCTGGATATCGGAGTTGATGGCGAACAGGTGTGGCTTGACCGCGATCAGCAGTTTTTCGGCGTCGGCGAGTTCTTTCGCATCGAGGGAATTGAAGCTGTAGCCAAAGCTTTTCAGGGCGTTGCCGATGGCTGTCAGCTGATAGTCGTGCACCATCGTCCGGCCGCTGGCGGGCCCCTGGGCGGCGGCCCAGAACTCTTTCCAACTGGTGGGGCCGTTCTTCAGTTTGCCGGTGTCGTAGAGCATGCCGGTGGTGCCCCAGTTCTTCGGCACCGCGTAGACCTTGCCGTCCACCGTGCCCTGGGCCATGAACTTCTGCTGGAAGGCCGAAGCCTGGAAGTTGGGAATGCGCGACAGGTCCAGCGGTTCGATCAGGCCCAGACCGACGTAGGTGCTGATGGTGTAGTTGGTCGGCACCAGCACGTCCCAGCCGCTGCCGCCGGCCTGCAACTTGGCGAGCATCTCTTCGTTGGAGCCGAACACGCTCATGGAGACGCGGGCGCCGGTGGTCTTGGCGAAGTTGTCGAGGTTTTCCTGGCTGTGGTAATTCGGCCAGGTGGCCAGTGACAGCCGGTCCCCCAGTTTGCCGGCTTCGGCGGCTTCGGCGCTGGCGGTCAGCAGGCCGGGCATGTTGCTGGCGACCACCGCCGCGGCGATACCCAGGCCGGTACGGCCGAGGAAATCGCGGCGGCTGATCGAGCCGTTCTGCCAGCTGCGCAGGGTCTTGATAAAGGTCTTCTGGTCCATGTCACGCTCCCCAATCGGTTGATGAAACGAATCGATGATTTACAACGCCATGGCCAGGCCATTGGCGTGATCCCAGCCGACGCTCACTGCCGCGCCGTGTTCGAATGTGTTGGCGCCGTGGTCCTGTTGGCGCGGTACGCGCACGCAGACCACGCCGAAGGCCTGGGTGCGCACGCGGTACTCGGTGGTGTTGCCGAGGTAGATGCGGTCCTCCACGCAGCCCTGGAGTTTCACTTCACGGATCAGTTCGGCCTGGGCGCCGGCGATGCCGATCAGCTCCGGGCGCACGGCGATGCACCCGCCGGCGTTCGCGCTCAAGGCCTTGCCGGTGGGCGTCAGCGGGCTGGTCAGTTCCAGGCCCTGTTCGGTGCGCAGGACCACCGAGTTGCCGTGCAGATGGCGAACCGTGCCGTTGAACAGATTGGATTCGCCGATAAAGTCGGCCACGTAGCGACTGGCCGGTGCTTCATAGAGCTGTTCCGGGGTGGCGGTCTGGATGATCGAACCGTTGTGCATCACGCTGATGCTGTCGCTCATCGACAGGGCTTCTTCCTGGTCGTGGGTGACCAGCACGAAGGTGATGCCGACTTCGCGTTGCAGGCGCAGCAGTTCCGATTGCATCTCCTTGCGCAACTTGCGGTCCAGCGCGGCCAGCGGCTCGTCGAGCAGCAGCACCGTGGGTTTGTTGACCAGCGCCCGGGCCAGGGCCACGCGCTGCTGCTGGCCGCCGGACAGTTCACTCGGCTTGCGCTGGCCGAAGCCGCTGAGCCGGACCATCTCCAGGGCTTCGTCGGCCATGCGCAGCTGGCTTTTCTTGTCCGGGCGCGGGGTGCGATAACGCAGGCCGTAGGCGATGTTCTGCGCCACGGTCAGGTGCGGGAAGAGGGCGTAGTGCTGGAACACCATGTTCACCGGGCGTTCGAACGCCGGGACCCCGGCAACGCTTTTCCCGGCCAGGCGCACTTCGCCGCTGGTGGGCTGTTCGAAGCCGGCGATCATGCGCAGGGTGGTGGTCTTGCCGCAGCCCGAGCCGCCGAGAAAGGAGTGGAACGCGCCACGCTGCACCGCGAAGTTCAGCCCGTTGACGGCCGGTACCTCGCCATAGCGTTTGACCACGTTGCAGAATTCGATATCGCTTGGCGGGCTGTCATTCACGCTGTTGTTCACGAGGCGGGCTCCCTTGCAGTGATGGATCAGTGCGTCGGGGGCCAAACTAGCAACGAGGGTTTTACGCTGTATATATCCCTTGGGGGATAGAGTCGTTTTCAGCCATCAGGCTTCGGCGGCCTGCTGGTGGCCGGTGAGGTCGCGGATGAACAGCCCGAGCAATTCGGCCTGGCTGCCGATGCCGAGCTTGGCGTAGATGTTCTTGCGATGGATCTTTACCGTCCCCGGACTGATGCTCAGTTGTTCGGCCACCGAGGCGCTGGAGTGCCCGCGCAGCAGCAACTGGACGATTTCCTGTTCGCGGCGGGTGAGGATATGGGCGCCGAACTGGTCGAAGGCTTCGCGGATCTTGAAGTCCAGGTCTCGCGCCGGGCGCGGTTGCTGGGCCTGGTGCAGGCGCCAGGCCTGGTTGACGACCTGTTCGACCACCGCCTGCGCGCACTCGATCAACTGCATCTCGTCGCGGCCGAAGGCGCAGTTGGCGGTGGAGCGCATCAGCGACAGCACGGCCATGGCGCCGTCGCCGAGGTCGACGAAAAACGCCACTTCCTCGGCCAGGCCGGTGAGCTGGTAATAGGTCAGGTAGTACTCGCCGAGGTAGAAGTGGTCCGGGGCGAACTGGCGCAGGCGCCAGAGTCCGGGCGCCTGTCCGCGGGTACAGGCGAGGTAGAACGGATCCAGCAGATAGGGCCCGCACTGATAGTCATCGACATACACCGCGCGCTTGTCGGCGGCGAAGGTGTCGAACAGCGCCAGCGGCCGGTGATTGCCCTCGTAGACGAACAAGACGAAGTGATCGACCGGGCACACCTGCCGCAACCAGTGGCTCAGGCCCATCAGCCGCGCCTGCCCGGGAGGCAGGTCGAGCAGATGGGCGACACCGGTGGTCCAGAGTTTCAGTTCCTTGGGGCGCATGACGGCTTCAAGCGAAGTGGGAGCGCATCCAGATGCACGATTTACGCCAGGGCCGTTGCAGCCTTGCAGGGCCGCGCTGCGTCCCGGCCCTTGCGGGAAAAGACGCACCGCAACAGGGCCGGGTGTTACCGAGCACCACAGGGCCGGTCATTCTCGCGGAGGAAACCCGCCCTGGTCGCCAGGCGCCGCTCGGTGGCTGCTGTTCCAGGGCCTGGACAGTCCGCGAGATCTTCGGCACGAACACTCATCGCTTACAGCAGATAGCGCGGTGCATCCATTCGATCGTGCAGAATGCGAACGATCACGATCCCGTAAGCGGTGATACGCAGGTAGATCATGTGCCGTCCGGCGCTGCTGCGGCGATAGCCGGGCCGAATGTGATCGCATGCCTGGGCGGTCTTGGGCGTCTGCGCCAATTCTGCAAAAGCGGCAGTCATGACATCGATATAGCGATTGGCCTGATCCATGCCCCATTGCCGAACGGTATAAATCCAGATCGCTTCAAGATCGCGTTCGGCAGCGGGCGTAAGGCGATATTCAGCCATGCGTGCTTATCATTCTGCGCTTGAATTCATCGGCGTCGAATGGGCGTGGTTCCCCGCTGGCCTCACCTTCCATCAGCGCGCTGCGGATCGCTTCAAGTTCGGCACTGCGCTCCTGCTCGCGTCTGATCAGGTCACGGATATATTCGCTGTCATTGGTATAGTGACCGGCGTCGATTTGCGCTTTGATCCAGCCGTCTTGCTGAGCGGTCACGGTAATGGTTTTACGCACGGTTCCCATGATTGGGCCTCAGAGACATTTCATCGGTAGGGTAAAGCGTATCATACTATTGGTGCGGTATTGTGCGTAACGATTATCGCCCGGAGCGACGGTTGCCCGCCGCCCCGGCGTTGTCGTTCGCCGGTTTCAGGCCTGTAAGTGGCACCTGGTCTGCTGTCGTTCATCCCCCCGCAAGACCTGCGGTTTTTCACAAGCGCTGGTACACAAATCGCACCGCTCACGGAAGAAGCAGCCCTGCGGCAGGATACGGTTGCCCGGCAACTCGGTCGGTGCCGCCACCTGCTCCGCGTGCAAGGGTACGCCCAGGCGTGGCACCGCCTCGAACAGCAGGCGGGTGTAGGGATGGCGCGGCTGTTCAAGCACCTGGGCAGCGCTGCCCAGTTCGACGATCTGCCCCAGGTACATCACCGCCACCCGGTCAGCCATGTGCCGCACGATGGAAACATTGTGGGAAATCAGGATGTAGGTCAGGTTGCGTGCCCGTTGCAGTTCCGCCAGCAGGTTGAGGATCTGCGCCTGGACCGAGATGTCCAGGGCGGAAGTCGGTTCGTCCAGGACGATGATGTCCGGGTCCGACGAGAGGGCGCGGGCAATCGCGATCCTCTGGCGCTGGCCGCCGGAAAACTGATGCGCGAAGCGGTCCAGGTATTCCGGACGGATGCCGACCTGCGACGCGACCCGGGCGGCGATGTCGCGCATCTGCTGGCGGGGCGCGTGACCACGGGCGTACAACGGCTCGGTGATGATCTTCCAGATCGGCAACCGTGGATCGAGCGAGGATTGCGGGTCCTGGAAGACGATCTGCACATTGCTCCTGGCCTTGCCGTCGGGGCGAGGAGGCCAGTTCAGTTCGCCGCTGCTCGGGGCCAGCAGCCCCATCAGCAACTGGGCCAGGGTGCTTTTGCCGCAGCCCGACTCGCCGACGATGCCCAGGGTTTCACCGGCCCTGACCTGCAGGTCGATACCGTTCAGTGCATGAGCGTAGCCCCGTGGCCGGCCCAGCCAGTCGTTGCTCACCGGAAAACGCACGCGAACATCCTCCAGCCGGAGAATGTCGGGGGCCCTTTGCGTAGGGGGGGAGATGACGGCACTGTTCATCACGAAAGCTCCTTGACCGGCAGCCAGCACGCACTGCGGCGTTGCTCATTGCCGTTGACGGGGTTGAGGCGCGGGCGCTGGGCGCAGATCGGCATGCTGTGGGGGCAGCGCTCCTCGAAGGTGCAGCCGACGGGCAGGGAAGCCAGGTTGGGCACCTGGCCGGGAATGGTCATCAGGGGCTGCCCCGGTTCGACCATTTCCGGCAGGCCGCTGAGCAGTCCCTGGGTGTAGGGATGCTGCGGATTGCCCATCACTTCGTCGGTGCGACCCTGTTCGACCACGGTACCGGTGTACATGACATAGACCCGGTCGCAGAACTGCGAAACCAGGGCCATGTCGTGGGTGATCAGCAGGATGGCCGTGCCTTTCTGCCGGGCCTTCTCCCTGAGCAGCAACAGCACCTGGCGTTGCACGGTCACATCGAGGGCGGTGGTCGGTTCGTCGGCAATCAGCAGTTGCGGTTCACAGGAGAACGCCAGGGCGATCATCACCCGCTGGCGCATGCCGCCGGACAGCTCGAACGGGTAGCTTTCCAGCACCTGCTCGGGGCTGGCGATATGCATGTCGCGCAGCAGCGCGATGGCCTTGAGACGGGCTTCGGCCGCGCTGAGCTTCTGGTGATGAATGATCACGTCGAGCATTTGCCGGCCGATGCGCCGGGTCGGGTTCAGGGCCGTCATCGGCTCCTGGAAGATCATCGCCGCATCGCGGCCGCGTATCTGCAGCAGTTCCTTTTCCGAGGCGGCGAGCATGTCGCGGTCGAGCATGCTCAGGCTGCCGGCGGTGATGCGATAACTGCGCTCGGGCAGCAGGCGCATGCTGAGCATCGCGGTGACCGACTTGCCCGAACCGGACTCGCCGACCACGCCGACGATCTCGCCGGGATCGACGTGCAGCGAGACGCCGTTGAGGGCCTTGACGTTGTTCTTGTACGCCGGGAATTCCAGGCTCAGGTTGTCGATGAGCAATACGGGAGTGGCGGTGTGCATGGTCATTTCCCCTGTTGCCGTGGATCGAGCAGATCGCGCACGCCATCGCCCAGCAGGTTGAAACCGGTGGCGGTGATCAGGATCGCCAGGCCGGGAAAGGTCGAGTACCACCAGTTGTCGAGGATGTAGTTGCGCCCGGTGGCGACCATGGCGCCCCATTCGGCGGTGGGCTGCTGTGCCCCCAGGCCGATAAAGCCCAGGGCCGAGGCCATGAGAATGGCGCTGCCGATATCCAGGCTCAGTTGCACCAGCAGCGGCGGCATGGCGTTGCGGGCGACGTGCCAGTGCACCATGTGCCAGCGTCCGGCCCCGAAGGTCTGGGCCGCCTTGACGTAGCCCATCTGGCGGATGCTCAGGGCCTGGCCGCGGGCCAGGCGCACATAGGACGGGATCCGCACGAGGGTGATCGCCAGCATGGCGTTGAACAGGCTGGCGCCCAGGGCTGCGGCCAGGGCCATGATCAGCACCAGGGAGGGCACCGACAGCATGATGTCCATCAGGCGCATGATCAGCGCGTCGAAACGCCCGCCGATGATCCCGGAGAAGCAGCCCAGCAGGCCACCGATCAGGCAGGAGGCAAAGGCCACGAACAGGCCGACGCCCACCGATTGCTGGCTGCCGAACAGGACACGGCTGAACAGGTCCCGACCGACTTCATCGGTGCCGAACCAGTGTTCGGCGGACGGCGGCATAAGCCGCGCGGTGAGGTCCAGTGCGTTGGGGTCGTGGCTGGCGAGCCAGGGGGCGAAGATCATGCACAGCAGGACGATGCTGGTGATCGCCAGGCCGGCCATGGTCAGCGGGCTGCGGCGGACCTGGTAGGCCAGGTAGGCGAGTTTCTCGCTCCAGCGCGGGCCGCGCGCCGCGGTCAGGGGGACGGACATTTCAATTCACCTCGCCGATGCGTGGGTCGATCACGCGGTACAGAAGATCGATGGCCATGTTCAACAGCACATAGATGAATGACACCAGGATCGCGAAGCCCATCACCGCCGGGAAATCCAGCGACTGGATCGACTTGACCACGTAGGCGCCCATGCCCGGCCAGGCGAATACGGTTTCGGTCAGCACGGCGCCATACAGCAGGTCGCCCAGGGTCAGGCCGAGCACGGTGACCGAGGGGATCAGCGCGTTGGGCAGGGCGTGGCGCAGGATCACCGTCCAGCGCGACAGGCCGTAGGCACGGGCGGTGCGGATATAGTCCTCGCCCAGTTGATCGAGCATGGCCGAACGGATCTGCCGGGCAACCACGCCGAGGGTGACGAAGCCCAGGGTCGCGGCGGGCAGAATCAGGTGTTGCAGGGCATCGAGAAACAGGCCGGCGTTACCGGCGAGCAACGCGTCGATCAGGTAGAAACCGGTAAAGGTCGGTGGCGGGACGAGTCCTTCGGACAGCCGTCCACCGCCGGGCAACCAGCCCAACTGGCCGTAGAACAGCACGATCGCGCCCAGGCCGAGCCAGAAGGCCGGGGTGGAAATACCGGTGACCGCCAGGGTGCGGGCGAACTGGTCGATGGCCCGGTTGTGATAGACCGCCGACAGCACGCCCAGCGGCACACCGACCAGGATTGCCAGCACCAGCGCCACCAGCGCCAGTTCCAGGGTGGCCGGGAAGAACGCCTGCAGGTCTTCCAGCACCGGACGGTTGGTACGTATCGACGTACCCAGGTCGCCGTGCAGCAGGTCCATCAGGTAACGACCGTATTGTTGATACAGCGGCAGGTCCAGGCCCAACTGGTGACGGATACCGGCCACCAGCGCGTCGCTGGCCCGGTCGCCGGCGATCAGTCGGGCAGGGTCCCCGGGAATCAGGTGCGAAATTGCAAAGGTAATCAGCGAAACGCCGAACACGACCAACACCAGGCCGAGCAGGCGCTTGCGCAACAGAGTCAGGAAGGCCATCGGGCACCTCAGTCACACGAACGACGAGAATCAGACACGCGCCGCCCCCGCAAGGCCGGCGCGCGCGAGCAGGTTTACTTGCTCATGCTGCCCAGGTTGAAGACCTGTTCGAGCATCGGGTTGAACACGTAGCCCTTGACCGAATCACGCATCGGCAAGGTATAGCTCTTCTGATAGAGGTAGGCGTAGACGCTGTCCTTGAGCACTTTTTTCTGTGCCGTCTGGTACAGCTCGACGCGCCTGGCGGTGTCGCTGGTGGAGGCCGCTTCGCGGATCAGCTGGTCGACTTCGGGATTGCTGTAGAACGAACGGTTGCCCTGCAGGCCCTGCATCTTGGAATCGAACCAGAAGTTCATGAACATGTAGGGGTCGGCAAAGTCCGGGCTCCAGGCCCCCGAGGCGATGTCGAAGTCGGCCTGGCCGACGCGCTCGCGCAAGGTCGCGTTGGCGAGTTTTTCCAGCTTGAGGTTGATGCCCAGGGGGGCCAGCGCCGCTTGCAGGGTCAGGCCGATCGGTTCCCAGTTGGGGTCCTTGTCCGAGTACATGTAGCTCAGGGTGGTGATCTTCTGCGGGACCTTGGCGAGGCTGTCCCTGGCGCCGGCGAGGTCCTGTTTCATCGGTGGCAGCGAGCTGTCATAGGCCCACATGCCGTCCGGGATCGGCCCGTTCATCAGCTTGGCCTTGTCCTTGAGGATACCTTTGACAATGCCGTTGTAGTCCACGGCCTCGGTGATCGCCCGGCGGGCATCGACGTTGGCCAGCGGGCCCTTCTTGTTGTTCAGGTAGAGGTAGGTCACCCGCAGCGACGGGAACTCCCGGACCACCACGCCGGACTTTTTGCCGAGCGCGCCGAGCTGGTCTTCGGGCATGTCTTCGATGATGTCCAGGTCACCGTGTTCGAGCTGCAGGCGACGCACGGAAGGCTCGGCGATGATCTTGATCACCACGCTTTTCAGCGCCGGTTTGGGGCCGGCGAAATAGCTGTTCGGTTCCAGGGTCAACGACTGGCCTTTCTGCCAGTTGCTCAGGCGGAAGGGCCCGGAGCCGGCGGTGTGGCTGGACAGCCAGGCATTGACGTCGGCGCCCTTGCTCATCACCGCCGGGTTGATGATCGAGGCACCGTTATGGGCCAGGGTGAAGAGGAATGGCGCGAACGGTGTCTTCAGGGTGAAACGGATGGTCTGCGGGTCGACCACGGTCACCACCATGTCTTCCGGAAAGGCCCCCGATGGTCCCTGCTTGAGGGTCATCAGGCGGTCGAAGGAAAACTTCACCGCGGCCGCATCCACCGGGGCGCCGTCATCGAACTTGTTGCCGGGCCTGATCTTGAATTCCCAGACCAGGTTGTCCGGGGATACGGTCCAGCTCTCGGCCAGGTCGCCCTGGACTTCGGTGCTGCTCTTGTCACCTTCGACCTTGTAGCCGACCAGGCGCTGGTACGACGGGTAGGTGATGGTCCAGTCGTTGTTGTCGAAGGTCACGGCCGGGTCCAGCGTCTGCGGATCGGCCGGTTTGCCGATGACCAGCGTGTCCTGGGGCACGGCCGCCGTGGCAGCCTGCCAGGCCCCCAGGCTCAAGGCGCTGCACAGGACGGTCAGCAGCAGTTTGCCAGTGCCGGAAGAGGGGTTGCGGGTCACGGTGTTCGTTGGGTTCATGCCGGTTTCCTTGATCATTCGATGTATGGAAGTTCGTCAGGTTTTTTATAAAAGCTATAACCGGGCAGTTGCAGGTGAAACGTAAGTCATGCGGGTTATTGTTGTTCTCAGCCACACCGGGGCGGGCTGTGCTGTGTTGCTTGCGAAACTCTGCGGTTTCGTCGGTGCTGGCGTTGCGCGTGGATCGGGTTTCTCGGGACGGTGGCTCAATCCTCCTCCAGCAATGGGTAGTCGTCGGCGTTCGGTAATTCGTAATGCCACCATTCGGTATCGATGGCCTGGAACCCGGCGCCGAGCATGATCCCCAGCAGCAGCAGGCGATTGCGTTGCACATCGGCGGGCAGGTCGGGGTAGAACTGATGGGAGCGTTCTTCCATGGCGTCGAAGGCGGTGCCCATGTCCAGCGGCTCGCCATCGCTGCCCACCAGGGTCAGGTCCACGGCCACGCCACGGCTGTGATGGGAGCCCAGGTGCGGGTCGCGCACGTAGTCGTTGTTCGGCAAGGCTTCCCACAACAGGTACTGAGCGTAGGGCGGGCGGTAGGCGTCATAGAGGCGCAGGGTCAATCCGGCCAGGCGTGCCAGCCGGCTGGCCTTGTCCAGGCACTCGGCGGCGCGGCGATGCAGCAGGCAGCGGGCCGTCGGGTAGATCACTTTTCCAGCCAGGTTGTCTGCACTGGCGTAGATCAGGTCGATTTGCACCTGATAGCGCTGGGCATCAATCTCTACAAGGGGGCTGTTGTTCACGCAAACACTCCAGTGGGATTCGGCGAGGCGGTGAGTCAGCCTTCGAACTGGCCGAAGGCTTTTTGCAGTTGACGGTTCCTGGCCAGGCGCTCGTCGAGGCGCTCGCCGTATTTCTCCGCGACCGCCGAAACCACCAGGTTCAACAGGCAGGCCAGTGGAGCAGGGGAGTCCCAGAACTGCCCGACATCGGTTTTCAGTTGCAGCAGATCCAGCGGGTAGTCTCGCGCCCAGGGGCATTGCAGGTCGGTGATCAGGGCCGTGGCCAACTCGTTGTCGATCGCTGCGTTGCAGAAGGCCTGGGTCACGCTGGAGTAGGCGCGGAAGTCGGCAATGATGGCGTAGGGATTGGCGAAGCCGGAGTTCAGCGTTTCGGCGTAGATCCCCGACAGGCCATCGACGTAGTAGACCTTGGGACGAATGTATTCGAGGTGGCTGTGGAACGCCGTGAGAATCCCGCGGGTGGATTGAATCCCGAGAATGAACACGGCATCGGCTTCATGGATGCGTTGCACGATCCTGGCGAAAGCCTCGCTGCGTGCCAGGCCATAGGCATGCTGGATGGCCTCGAGCTCGCGGCTCATGGACCTGTCGAGGGCATCTTCCTGGTTGGTCTCGGCACGAAAGGCGGCAATCCGGTCGGTGATCAGCCATGAGCTCGGTGCTTCGCCGCGCAGGCTCTTCTTGACCTCATCGATGTTCTGGTAACCCAGCGAGCGCAGGAAGCGCCCCACGGAAATCCCCGTGGTGGAAGCCTGCTGCGCGATGCTGTCGGCCGACTCGAACGGCAGTTGCTCGGGGTTGCCCAGCAGGTAGCTGGCGATGCGCTTGCCGGTGGGGGTCAGGCTGGAGAACTGCTGTTCCAGCACTTGAAGAAAGCTGTTCTTTTCCGTGGACATATCGGCGCGCCAGCATGGGGGTTGTTATATTTGTGTCATTTGTTCTTATCTTGTTATAAACATAACATCGGCTTTCGAGATAGCACAATGCCTTTTTTTGACGAGGTCGCAACGCGTAAAAACGACTCGCGCCATTCGGGCTGATTATTCGGAAATACCGAAATGGATTTTCGATCAAGGCTCGATTATCAAAGCAGGACCGAATGATTAACGTGGTGTCCAGCGATCGGGCGACGGGCTGCCAACTGGCGGCGCCCATGTCCGATTTCCCCGATCAGTCCCCTCAATGGAGCCCTGGACCATGCCACGTTCAACCCTGTCCCGCCGTCTCACCACCCGTATCACGGGTACGTTCATCGCCCTGGCACTTTCGGGCCTGGTCAGCGCCGCTACCCCCGAACTCGTGAGGCCGGGCGTGCTGGCAGCCGACAAGAGCCTGCCAGCCGCCCAACTGAAACTTGCGCAGACCGCGGCCCTGCGTTATGACACGTTCTGGCACACGGGTGACGAAGCCCTGGCCCGTGCGGCACTGGCGGACAACTTCGTCGATCACACCCTGCCTGCCGGGCGCCAGCAGGGGCCTGAGGGGCCGTTGCAGGCTTCCCGGACCTTTCGGGCCGCGGTCCCCGACCTGACGTGCGAAGTCGTGCAAATGATCGTCGCCGGTGATCGGGTCAGCGCGCAGCTGCGCTTTCGCGGGCATTTCACCGGGACCTTTGGCGAGCGCAAGGGCAGCGGCCAGGTGGTGGACTTCATCGCCTTCGATATCTACCAGATCGAAAACGGCAAGATTGCCGCCGACTGGCACCTTGAAGACAACCTGACCTTGATGAAGCAACTGGGGGCACTATGACGATCCAGCATCTCGATCACTTCACCCTGCGTACCTCGCGGGTCGACGAGACGGTGGCGTTCTTTCGCGATGCCATTGGCCTTGAGGTGGGCTGGCGCCCGGCGTTTCCGTTCCCGGGCCAATGGCTCTACGCGGGAGAACGGGCACTGTTGCATATCGCCGACCTGGACCGCGGCAACTCCGAGCTGGAGGCCTATCTGGGCGCCCGTGTCGGTGGAGGGGGAACAGGCGCGCTCGATCACATCGCCTTTCGCTGCAGCGACCTGCCGGGGATGCGCCAACGCCTGCGCGACCTCGGCCTGCCCTTTGACGAGCGGGTGGTCCCCGACCTGGCGGAACACCAACTGTTCGTCGAAGACCCGAACGGCATCGGGATCGAGCTGATCTTTGCCTGCCAGTCGCAAATACCCTGATGGGTGGTGGTCCCGGTAGACGGAGCTTCGCGCAAGCGCCGGGACCTTGTTGCCTCAGACAATATCGTCAATCAGGATGTAGCGACTGGCCTGGCTGCATTGCTCGATCCTGGCCTCGACCTTGTAGACCTCCCGCAGCATCTGCACGGTGATCACTTCCTCGCAAGGGCCGCTACCCTGGGCACCGCCATTGGCGATGACCAGGACCTGATCGGCAAAACGCAGGGCCTGGTTCAGGTCGTGGATCGCGATAAAGACGATGATTTCCCGCTGCCTGGCCAACGAGCGCATGAAGTTCAGCACCTGTACTTGCCGATGCATGTCCAGTGCACTGGTCGGCTCGTCCATCAGCAGGATCTCCGGTTCGCGCACCAGGGTCTGGGCGATCGACACCAACTGCTGCTGACCACCACTGAGTTCGCCGAGGTTGCGAAAGGACAAATCGCTGATGCCCAGCGAACTGAGCGTCTGGTCCACCAGCGCCAGTTCATCATCATGGACGCTCCAGCCAGGCGCGAGTTGTTTACGCGCCAGCAGCACCGATTCATAGACTGTCAGGCGGGCGCTGGCGTTCAGGCCCTGCGGCATGTAGCAGATCCCCGCCGGGCCTTTGGCAGAGTCCCGCAGGTTGATCTGTCCCGGCCCATCGATCAGCCCGGCCATGCGCTTGAACAGTGTGGATTTGCCGGCCGCATTGGGGCCGACCACGGCGACTACCTGGCCGCCCAGAAACGTCGAGGTGGTGACCCCCGAAATGATCTCGCGCTGGCCGTAACGGGCACCCAGGTTGTCCAGTTGCATCTTCACCATGAGTTTTTCTTCCCGTTGAGGATCAGAGAGATGAAGAACGGCACGCCGATCAGGGACGTGACCACGCCTATGGGAAATATCGCTCCCGGAATCAGGGTCTTGCTGACCACTGAACTGGCGGACAGGATCAGTGCGCCAGTGAGCAGAGAGGCCGGCAAAAAGAACCGTTGATCCTCGCCGATCAGCATCCGGGCAATATGCGGTCCCACCAGTCCGATAAAGCCGATGGTGCCGACAAAAGCCACCGGAAACGACGCCAGCAGGCTGACCATGATCAGTGTCTGCAAGCGCAGGCGCTTGACGTCGACGCCGAAACTGGCGGCCTTGTCATCCCCCAGGCGCAGCGCTGTCATGGCCCACGCACGTTTGGCGAAGACCGGGAGAGTGATCAGGATCACCAGGCAGACCACGCCCAGCTTTGGCCATGTGGCCTTGGTCAGGCTGCCCATGGTCCAGAACACCACGGCGGCGACGGCCTGCTCGGTGGCGAAGAACTGCACCAGCGCCAGCAGTGCATTGAACGTGAACACCAGCGCGATGCCCAGCAGCACGATGGTCTCGGCGCTTACGCCGCGACGCAGGCTCAGGAGGTGGATCAACAGGGCGCAAAGCATCGCCATGATGAAGGCGTTGAATGGCACCATGTATTGCGCTGCAAAGGGGAACAGGGCGACGCCGAATGCCAGACCCATGGCCGCGCCAAAACTGGCGGCCGCGGAAATCCCCAGGGTAAAGGGACTGGCCAGCGGATTGTTGAGGATGGTCTGCATCTGCGCGCCGGCCAGCGATAATGCCGCCCCGACCGCTACGGCCATCAGGGCTACCGGCAGGCGGATTTCCCAGATCACCACCCGCACCTGCGCCGACGCGGTTTCGGGTGAAAACAACGCCGCCGCGACTTCGCGCAGGCTATAGCTCGCAGGTCCGCAAGCCAGGTCGAGCAGTACGCTGAACACCAGCAACGCCGCCAGCCCGGCGAGAATCAGCCGTTTGTGTAACACCTTTTGCCGGTAGGTATCACGCTGCAGGACCTGTGTTTTATCCAGGGCGCTCATGGCGTGACCTGCGTCGGTTTCAGGCTGACAAAGTAGCCCGGCTCGTAAGGCACCGGCAGGAACCGTTCATGGAGTTCACGAAACGAAGCCTCGGGATCGAGATCGGCAAACAGCGTCGGGTGGAACCATTTGGCAAGCTGCTGGATGGCCACGAACTGATAGGGGCTGTTGTAGAACTGGTGCCAGATGGCATGGAAAGCCTGCCCCTCCTGCGCCTTGATCCCGACATAGGCCGGGCGTCGGGTGTACCAGGCCAGTTTGTCCCTGGCCTGCGCAAGATCGGCGCCGGGGCCGACGCCGACCCAGCGCCCGCCAGGGGCAAAGGCCTCCCAGTTGGCGCTGGTGACGACCACCTGGTCCGGATTGGCGACAATCACCTGTTCGGGGTTCAGTTGCCCGAATGTGCCGGGGATAAGGGCCTTGGCAATGTTGTCGCCCCCCGCCATTTCGACGAAACGGCCGAAATTTTCATTACCGAAACTCAGGCAGCAGTCCTCGGTATAGCCGCCAATGCGCTCGATAAATACCTTCGGCCGCGCTGGTCGGCGCGCCTCGATCACATCCGTGACGCGACGGATCTGCCGGTTACGAAAGTCGATGAACGCCTCGGCGCGACGTTCCAGGCCAAACAGCTTGCCGAACAGGCGCATGGTCGGCTCGGTGTTTTCCATCGGGTTATTGCGAAAATCGACATACACTACCGGAATGCCCAGCGCGTCGAGCTTTTCGATGTAGCGTGCATCCTCGGTGGCATGTCGGGCTTCGATATTGAGAATGATCACGTCCGGTTGCTGGACGATCGCCTGTTCAATATCGAACGTGCCGCTCTCGAAACCGCCGAAGGTCGGGATTCTGGCAATGTCGGGAAACTTGCGCAGGTAGGCCTTGTAGGTGTCCGGGTCCGACTGGATCAGGTCCTTGCGCCAACTGACGATACGCCTGATGGGGTTTTCGGTGTCCAGTGCCGCCACCAGGTACAGTTGGCGGCCCTCGCCCAGAATGACCCGCCTGACAGGGACATGGACCTTGACCTGGCGTCCCATCAGGTCCGTCACCGTGATGCTGGCCGGATCCTGCCCGGCCGCCACGGCGCGGGGTGACGCAATGGGGGAACACAGCCCCACGCCCAGCAGGCCGGCTAGCAGCAGGGCGGCGAGAGCGTGGCGATGTCGTTGAGCAGTGGTCATTGTTGAAGCCTTTGCAGGGGCGGCCCCGGGCAGCGGTTCAGGCCGCTGTCCAAGGCCGCAGGTTTCAGAAATCGACGCTGGCCGACAATTGCAGGGTGCGTGGCGATCCCTGGGAGAAAGCTCCATAGGAGGCGACGCCGGACCAGTATTCACGATCGAAGACGTTCTGCACCGTGGCCCGGAAAGTGGTCGGGTGCTCGGCGATCCGGGTGCTGTACCGCGCGCCGATATCGAAGCGGGTCCAGGGATCGAGTTCTTGGGTGTTGGCCTGGTTCACGTACTGGCTACCGGTGTAGATCGCACCGCTGGTCAGGGTCAGGCCCTCGATCCATGGCGTATCCCATTCGGCCCAGAGATTGGCCTGTACCTCGGGGACACCCACCGGTGTGTTGCCGCGATTGGCGGCGGTACCGGTCTTGGTCAGTTCGGCATCGAGGAGGGTGACCCCTCCGAGCAGGCGCGTGCCCTCGGCGATCTCGCCGAATACGTTCAACTCCACGCCCCGGTTGCGTTGTTCGCCTTGTACCGAAAACACCCCGGAGGCCAGTTCGCCGCTGGGTTTCTTGATCTGGAACAGGCTGAGGGTCGAGGTGAAGGTGCCGTAGTCGATCTTGACCCCGACTTCCTGCTGACGAGAAACATAGGGCGCGAAAATCTCACCCGAGTTCGACGCCGTGGCCGGTGCGACGTCGCCTTTGCTCAAGCCCTCGATGTAGTTGTAGTAGAACGAGACATGCTCCCAGGGCTTGACCACCACGCCGAACAACGGCGTGGTTTTGCTCTCGTCATAAGACGTGGTGACGGCACCGGCTGCGTTGTAGTTATCGGACTTGATGTTTTGCTTGCGCAGACCGAGGGTGACCTGCAAGCGCTCCTCCATCATCGACAGCGTATCGGCCAGGGCGGCGCCGGACAGCTCTGTCTCGGACACTTTCAGTGCATCGGGCTCGGCGATGAAGGGCTTCGGCCGGTCGATCGGATGATAGAGGTTAGACAGCACCCTGGGGCCGGAGATGATCCCACGCGACAACTCGTCCTGGTAACGGGTCACCTGCAGCGTGGCACTGTGGCTGACCGGGCCGGTGTCGAAGCGCAGCCGGGCGCCGGCATCCACGGTGTAGCGTTCGACCTCGAATTTGTAGTAGCCGGGGGTCGAAGACGTATCTCCGGCATCGTTGAGAATGGTCGGCGTCTGGTCGGACATGCGGGCCACGTTCGACTTGCCGCCGCCGGCATGGGCGAACACCGTGAGGGCATCGTTCAGGTCATATTCGGCGCCGAGCAACGCAGCCTTGTCTCGGGTTTCCGCCCAGCCCCAGTCCTGGCTGACGTTGATACGACCGTTGGCGGCGGAGGGCACCTTCACTGAGGGGTCGATCAGGAACGGGCGCGAAGGCGCATCGAACTGTTCTTTCTGGCTGATCAGGTCCAGGGTCGTGCGCAGGCGTTCACCCTGGTAATCCAGGGAGATGGCCCCGATGTCCACGTCCCTGGACTGATTGTCGATAGCGGTGTCGCCCTGCTGGGTACTGCCGTTGATGCGTACGCCGAACTGGCGCCCCTCGCCAAAGCGCCGACTGATATCGACATGCCCGCCAACCTGGGTATTCAGGCCGTAGCTGGCGGTGAAACGGGTCAGGTCCTCGTCGAGGGAGCGCTTGGGTACTACGTTGATCACACCGCCGACACCGCTGTTGGGTGACATGCCGTACAGCAGGGCGCCCGGTCCCTTGATCACCTCGATACGCTCGGCGTACTCGGTGAACACACGGTAGTTGGGCGCTACGCCGTAGACACCGTCGAACGCCAGTTCTCCCAGGTTGCCTTCACCCACTGGAAAACCACGAATGAAAAACGAGTCGACCACACCGCCGGTCTGGCCGGTGGAGCGTACCGAGGAATCGCGTTCCAGCACGTCGGCGACAGTGACAGCCTGTTGATCCTTGATCAGGGTCGAGGTGTAGTTGCTCACACTGAAGGGCGCATCCATCAGGTCCTTGTTGCCCATCAGCCCGAGTCGACCGCCACGGGCGACCTGGCCGCCGCTGTACACCGCCGGCAATGCGTCTGGTCTCGCCTCGGTGGCGCTGATGGTGGTTTGCGAAAGCGTCAGGCCGCCTGCGCTATCGGTTGGGCGCGGCGCCAGGGTGTAGCTGCCATCACTGCGTGCAACCATCTCCAGGCCGCTGCCGGACAACAGCCGGGCGGCGGCCTCCTGGGTCGAGTAGGAGCCTGACAGCCCGGGACTGGTCAGGCCCTCGGTGAGGGCCGGCTGAAACGACAGGGCGATGCCGGTCTCCACGGCGAATCGTGACAAGGTCGCTCCCAGCGGTCCGGGCACGATATTGAAGGTGCGAATCGCCGCGCCATCCAGCTGCGCAGGTGTGGCGGCCAGGGCGCTGGGGGTTGCGACGCTGCTCAGGGCAAGGCTGAGCAGCGCGCTGCGCACCGCCAGTTTCAATGAGCGATCCGAATGGGGAGAGCGTGCGACGAGCATGGAGTGGTGACCCTTTCGACGTGGTTGAGAAGTGCTTCTTTCCCAGGCCAGCCGAGATCGAAAAAAGTATCACCCGCGGCGCAATTTTTTTCAGGGTGCCGTGTTGCGCGGTTCAGGCGGGGGAGAGCGTCACCCAGTAACCGCTCAAATGCCGGGTGGCGGTAATCGGGTAGGTTTGCACCAGCATGCCCAGGGTCCGTTGGGTATCACTGATGGGGAAGGCGCCGGAAATACGCAGGTCGGCAATCCCCGGATCACAGCGTACGAAGCCTTTTCGATAGCGCGCCAATTCCGCCACGAAGTCGGCCAGGCGCAGGTTGTCGGCCATCAACATGCCTTGGGTCCAGGCGCTGGCGGAGCTGTCCGCCGGGATCAGTTGGCCAAAGGCCCGCGATGAAAAATCGGTACGTTGCCCGGCCTGGACGATGAGCGCCGCCACGCCGTTGTCATGGGGCAGTTCGACCCTGACGGCACCTTCCAGCACCGCGAGCTGGGTGCGGGGGTCCAATTCCCGAACGGTAAAGCGCGTCCCCAGTGCCTGCATCCGCCCCTGGCGCGTGCTGACCAGAAACGGTCGAGCCTGGGGCTGCACGTCCGGTGCGGTCTGCACCAGGATTTCGCCTTCACGCAGCCTGACCAGGCGCTGGTTGGCGTCAAACAGGACGTCAATGGCGGTGTCGGTGTTCAGGGTGATGTGCGAACCATCGGCCAGGATCAGCTCGCGTCGCTGACCCACGGCGGTCCGATAGTCGGCCGTCCATTGCTGCGACTCCAGCAGTTTCCAGCTGCCCCAGCCAGTGGGCAACACCGCCAGGATCGTCGCCAGCTTGACCAGCGTGGCGCGTCGGGCGGGATTGCTTGGGCGATCCAGTGCCGACATCGCCAACGAGCGTGGCAGGGTGCCGAGCTTGCCTTGCAGGACCTGCGCCCGCGCCCAGGCACGGTGACGCTCTGGGCTGCTGCTGCGCCAGCGCTCCAGTTCGGCGTGTTGCGTGCTGCTGAGGTCGCTTTCGCCCAGGCGCATCAGCCATTCGGCGGCTTCTTCCAGGGCCACGGGATCAAGTGGTGCGTCACTGCGTTGAGTCGACATTCAGTCCACCAGCATCAGGCATCGCACAAACGCTTGCTTCATGTAGCGCTTGACCGTGATCAGCGAGACTCCCAGTTGCCCGGCGATATCCTCGTACTTCAGGCCGCCGATCTGTGACAGCAGGAAGCAGCGTTTCACCAGGGGCGGCAGGGCATCGAGCATGGCGTCTATTTCATGCAGGGTTTCCAGCACCATCAAGCGCAGCTCGGGCGGCGGTACTTCGGGAGCCGGCAGCAGGGCCAGGGCATCCAGGTAGGCGCGTTCAAGCGCCTTGCGTTGATACCAGTTGACGAGAATGCCCTTGGCCACACAACGAAGGTACGCCCTGGGCTGCTCGATGACCGCCACTCTGGAGGCGAGGATCCTGGTGAAGGTGTCCTGGGCCAGATCGGCGGCATCCATGGCGTTGCCCAGTTTTTTGCGCAGCATGGCGTACAACCAGCCGTGATGCCCGCTGTACAAGGCCTCGATCGTGCGCAGGTGATTATCGTGGGGCGTGGGCAGGGTATCGCTCATGGTTTGATTATTTTTTGCGATTGAGAAGTATTCCCAATGCTAATTTACAGCCTGCCCGCGATGCAAGGACGAGTTGTCGGGTTGCTCCTTGCTGCCTGTCTGGTCGCGTTTCAATCGGCAGGTCGGTTTCGATTACGCAGGGCGACAATCGGTACCAGGGCCAACCCGTAGGCCAGACAGACGAACAGGTAGGTAGGCTGCAAACCGTAGGCCTGGCTCAACAAGCCTCCGGCGCAGATCCCGGCGATGGAGGCAAATTGCGCGGTACTTTGCGCAATCCCCAGGACATGACCCTGGCGGGAGCTGTCGACGGTTTTCGAGATCAGCGCCATGAGCACCGGTGTCGTCGCTCCCAGCAACACGCCCCAGATGAAGTAGGCGCCGGCAAACACCACCGGGTCTCGCGTGGCACCGGCCATGGCGGTCACGCCGCTGCAACCGATGACCACATAGGTGATGCGGTGCAGGGTTTGTTGCAGGGTACGGTGTTCGAAGTAGCGCGCCCAGCGTGTCGCCGACAGGATGAAGCCCATGGCCAGTAAGCCATAGCACAGGCCGACGACCGAATGGCTGACCGCGAATACCGAACCGACATACAGCGAAAACGAGGTCTGTGGCAGCATTCGCGCCAGTAGCAGAATCGCCATGACCGCCAACAGCGAAAGCAGCGGCGTGGATTGCCAGAGGTCCCGGGGCCGATGAGTGGTTGTGGGCGATCCTGCCGTGGAAATGGATATGGCTGGCGGCACATTGGGCAGGGTTACGGCCGCCACGACGGTGCAGACCGCACAGAGTGCCGATGCCACGATGTTGATCCAGAAGAAGGTGGCGTGGTCGAGAATCAACCCACCGACCACGGCGCCGAGCAACGAGCCGACATTCGTGGATATCTGCAGCAGAGCGAAGAGTCGTGCCCTTCGCGCCGGCGTCTCGATACTGACCCCGTAGGCCTGGGCCGGGGCAATGTAGCCGGCGAAGGCGCCCTGCAGAAAACGCAGGACCACGATTGCCCAGATGTCATTGGACAGCGCAAGCCCGAGTTGAGTCAGGGATAACCCGACCAAGGCGCGGATCATCATCAGCTTGTGGCCATGCCGGTCGCCGATACGGCCCCAGAAGACGCTGGTCAACATGATGCCGAGCATCGGTCCGACATAGACGGCGATGCTGGCGAAGTTGAACAGTGCTTCGGATGCAGTCAGCCCACGCAGGTGGACGGGCCAGAATGGCCCGCTCATTTCCATCGCGCCCATGGAGATCAACTGGATGGCGAACAGAAGATAGACCAGGATCCGTGTGGATGAACCCTGGAGGGACGCTGCGTGGGGCATGAGTCAGTCTCGTTCGCCAAAATCGCGGGTCAGCAGACTACTTGCTTTTGTCGTCGACGGAAAACAGCCGCCGGCGCATTCCTTCACTGGCCGCCGGTCCGGCCTGCACGGTGCTGCGCTCCAGCGGCACCGGACGGCCGTCGGCGCTATCCGCCATCATCAGGTGCAATGGCCGGCCGCTGTCGCGTTCGACGATCTGCACGCTTTCGCCCTCCGGTGCGTAATGGCGATTGCCCCATTCCACCAGGGCCAGGATCACCACGCGAAAATCCCTGCCCTTGGCGGTCGGCACATACTGGTAGCGCAGCGGGCGCTGGCTGTAGGCCTCGCGCTCGAGCAGGCCGTCTTCCACCAGCGCATTCAGGCGCCGGGTCAGCATGTTCGGGGCAATCTCCAGGCTGCGGGAGAATTCGTCGAAGCGTTTCAGGCCCTGCAAGGCGTCGCGCATGATCAGGATGCTCCACCACTCGCCAACCCGTTCAAGGCTGCGGGCGATGGGGCATTCGGCATGGATCAGGGTCTTGCGTTGCATGGTGGCTCCTGTCGGGCGAGCGGATTTTTGTCCGGTGAGTATGTTACTTTCATGATGATAGTAGCGTCCATAAGCCAATACCTCGCTCAATCACCTGAAGGAGTTGGATTGTCATGAACAAACGCATCGTTGTCACGGGCATGGGCGCATTGACCCCACTGGGCTGCGGCGTCGAACCGACCTGGCAGCGCCTGCTGGCCGGACAGTCCGGGATCCGGCCGCTGCCGCCGGAGCTGATCGGCGACCTGTCGATCAGCATCGGTGGCCAGGTGCCGGACCGCCTCCAGGACCCGCAGGCCGGCTTCGATCCCGACCAACTGCTGGCGGCCAAGGAGCAGCGCAAGATGGACCGCTTCATCCTGTTTGCCCTGGCGGCCGCCGATGAAGCCCTGGCCCAGGCCGGCTGGGCGCCAGATACCGACGAGGCGCGGGAACGCACGGCGACCATCATCGCCACTGGCGTTGGCGGCTTTCCGGCCATTGCCGAGGCGGTGCGCACCACCGACAGCAAGGGCCCGCGGCGCCTGTCGCCGTTCACCATCCCGTCGTTTCTCGGCAATATGGCCGCCGGGCATGTCTCGATCCGCTACGGTTTCAAGGGGCCGCTGGGTACACCGGTGACCGCTTGCGCGGCCGGCGTCCAGGCAATCGGCGACGCCGCGCGGATGATCCGTGCGGGAGAAGTCGATGTCGCGATCTGCGGTGGCGCCGAGGCCTGCATCCACCGCGTCAGCCTGGCCGGCTTCGCCGCGGCAAGGGCGCTGTCCAGTGATTTCAACGACACACCGGAGCGTGCCTCGCGGCCTTTCGATCAGGCCCGCGATGGTTTTGTCATGGGCGAGGGCGCCGGCCTGCTGGTGATCGAGGAACTCGAACATGCCCTGGCCCGTGGCGCCAAGCCCCTGGCCGAACTGGTGGGGTATGGCACCAGCTCCGATGCCTACCACATGACCGCCGGCCCCGAAGACGGCGACGGTGCTCGTCGTTCGATGCAGCAGGCCTTGCGCCAGGCCGGTGTCGAGCCGGCTCGGGTTCGCCACCTGAATGCCCACGCCACCTCGACCCCGGTGGGCGACAAGGGCGAGATGGCGGCGATCAAGGCGCTGTTCGGTACGCTGGACGGCCCGGCCATCAGCTCGACCAAATCCGCCACCGGCCACCTGTTGGGCGCCGCCGGCGGGATCGAGGCGATCTTCACGGTCCTGGCCTTGCGCGACCAGATCGCGCCGGCCACGCTCAACCTGGACAACCCCGACGAGGCCGCCGCAGGCCTTGACCTGATTCGCGGCGGGGCGCGGCCATTGACCATGGAGTACGCGTTGTCCAATGGCTTCGGTTTCGGCGGGGTCAATGCCAGCGTGCTGTTCAAACGCTGGGTGTAGAGGGCTCAGGCAACGATCCCGCGGGACAGGCCGGCCAGCCGTGGCCTGTCCCGCGGGGCCGGGTGGCGGGTCACGGCCGTTTTTCCCCCTCTCGCCACTGGACTTGACCCGCATCGAATGGGGACAATGTGTTTTTGATGCGGAAATGGAAGCTCTCATGAGTGACAGTGCACAGCGCGGCCCCAGTGACATCGATCTGATGACGGACGTTGCCATGCTTTATTACCTTGAGAACATCACGCAGGAGGCTATTGCCAAGCGTTTCGAGTTGTCCCGGGCAAAAGTCAGCCGGCTGCTCAAGCGCGCGCGCGACGAAGGGATCGTCGAAGTGCGGGTACTGCAGCACCCGGCGATGAACAGCGAGCTGGAGCAGACGCTGGTCGAGCGTTTCAAGCTGGATCGGGCACTGATCGCCGTCGATCACGGTGACCCGGATGCCCAGCGTTCCGCGGTCGCCAGCCTGGTGGCCCACTACCTGAACAAGACCCTGGACGACGGCATGATCGTCGCCGTCGGCATGGGCCGCAATGTCGGCGCCGTGGCTGAAAACGTGTTCCTGCCGGTGACGCGCAATTGCACGTTCGTCTGTGCCATTGGCGGTTCGCTCAAGGCCGGCGAATACATGAATCCCGACCACATCTGTCGTCGGCTTGCCCTGCGCTTCGGCGCGGAAAGCGAAACCCTCTACGCCCCGGCGCTGGTGGCAAACCACGAGTTGCGCAGCGCCCTGATCAACAACGACACGGTGCGCTCGACCCTGGATCGGGCGCGTCGTGCCGATATCGCGCTGATCGGCATCGGCGACATGAGCGAGAACAGCAACATGGTGCGCATGGGCTGGTTCTCTCCCCAGGAGATCGCCCAGGCGCGACTGTCCGGTACGGTGGGCGACATGATGGGGTACGACTTCATCGATATCCACGGCCAGCCGGCGGTCAACACCATGCAGGGGCGGGTGATCGGGTTGTCGGTCCAGGAGCTGGCGCGGATTCCCGATGTCGTGGCGATTGCCAGCGAGAATACCAAGGCGGCGGCGACGCTCGGCGCGTTGCGTTCCGGGGTGATCAATACCCTGGCGACAACCGTGTCCAACGCCTACACCATCCTCGCGCTGGACGATGCGACTCGCAAACTCGCGTGAAGGGCTCAAGAGTGCCCTGACCGGCGCTTCTCGACGAACGCCCGGTCAGGGGGGCTGGATGCTCAGTCGAGCAGTTGCGCCTCGACCGATTCGGCGAGGTTGGTGAGGATCAGGCAGCAGGACACCGCACCGGCATCCAGCACGCCCAGGGAGCGTTCGCCCAGGCGACTGGCCCGACCGATTTTCGCCACCAGGTCGCGGGTGGAGTCGCGGCCTCGGGACGCCGCGCTTTTCATCTGGCCCAGGGCATCCTGGAACGAAGCGCCGCTGGCATGGGCCTGTTCGAAGGCTTCCACGGAGGGGATCAGCGTGTCCATCAGGCACTTGTCGCCGACACCGGCATCGGTGATGTCCTGCAACGACGTGAGGCCGCCGCGCAGCAGCCGGGCGAAACTGGCCCCATCGATCTCGGCGCGGCCCCGTACTTCGTCGGCCATGCCGATGAACAGGCTGCCGTAGAGCGGTCCCATCGAGCCGCCGATACCCTCCATCAGGGCCAGGGTCAGCTCGTCGAGCGCGTCGGCTAGGGACAGCTGGCGACCTTCAAGGCTCTTGCCGCAGCGGGAGAAGCCCTTGGCCATGTTGATGCCGTGGTCGCCGTCGCCGATGGCACCGTCCACTTCGCTGAGGTATTCGCGGTTGGCGACGATCACCGAGACCAGGTTGGTAACGATGGCGCTGCCGGTGCTGCTGGAGAAATGCTGGCTCATGGTTTACTCCGACTGCGACAGGCCGATGGAGCGGCACGGTTGATCGATCAGGGTGGTCAGTTCGGCATCGAGTCCGAGCAGGGTCAGGGTGACGCCCATCATTTCCAGGGACGTGAAGTAATTGCCGACATAGCAGCGATGAACCCGCAGGCCCTTGGCCTTGAGCAGGCGTTCGACTTCGGCGTAGAAAATATACAACTCCATCACCGGCGTGGCGCCCAGGCCGGAGACCAGGACCACCACGCCGTCGTCCCGGCTGAAGTCGCGGTCGGCGAGAATAGGTGCGAGCATGCGCTCGGCCATGGCCGCGGCGGACTCGACGGGTATGACCTCGATCCCCGGTTCGCCGTGATGGCCGATCCCCAGTTCCATCATGCCATTGGCGATCTGGAAGTTCGGTTTGCCCACCGCCGGGATGACGCACGGAGTCAGGCCCACGCCAATGGAGCGGCAGTGGTCGACGGCCTTCTGCGCGACACGGATCACGCCGTCGAGGTCGTAGCCCCGGGCGGCGGCGGCGCCACCGACTTTCCACATGAAGATTTCCCCGGCGACCCCACGGCGCTTGGCGATATCGGCCGGCGGGGCGGAGGCCACGTCATCGTTGGCGACCACGGTACGAATGGTCATGTCCTTGCTGGCGGCCATTTTCATCGCCAGCTTGACGTTCATGTTGTCGCCGGCGTAGTTGCCGTACAGGCAGGCGACCCCGGCGCCCTGGTCGGCGGCGCGGAAGGCGTCGAAGAAGCTCTTGGCGGTGGGCGAGGAGAATATTTCGCCGACGGCCACGGCATCGACCAGTCCTGGACCGACATAACCCAGGAAGGCCGGTTCATGGCCGGAGCCGCCACCGGTGACGATCCCCACCCGACCCTCTGGCGAAGGAGTGCGCTTGCCGATGACCCGTGGGTTGGCTTCGTACTGGGCCAGCTCCGGATGGGCCACGAGGATGCCCTTGAGCATGTCCTCGACTACCTGGTCCGGATCGTTGATGACTCGATTCATGGCGTGTTTCCTTGTTCTTGTAAGGTCTGAGCCGATTACTGAATGCTGTAGCCGCCGTCGATCACGACGTTCTCGCCGGTGATCATCTTCGCTGCGTCGCTGAGCAGATAAAGCACCAGTCCGGCGATTTCTTCCGGCTGGGCGAAGCGTCCGACCGGGATCTGCGATTTGGCCCGTTCGCCGAGCTCGCCGGCCCAGGCCTTCTTGCCCAGGGCCGTCTCGACGATGGTCGGGGAGACCGCGTTGACGTTGATGCCATGGGACGCCCACTCCATGGCCAGCACCTTGGTCATGCCGACTACCGCCGCCTTGCTGGCACAGTAGGCCACATGCCGGTCCAGGCCAATCACGGCAGCCTGGGACGCGAGGTTGACGATGCGGCCGGTGCCTTGTCCGATCATGTGCCGGGCGCAGGCCTGGGCGACGAAGAAACTGGCCTTGAGGTTGATGTCCAGGGTGGTGTCCCAGGCGCTTTCGTCGACGTCCAGGGCCTTGTCCAGCAGGGCGACGCCCGCGCTGTTGACCAGGAAATCCAGTCGGCCGAGGTGCGCGGCGGCCTGGTCGACGGCGGTCTGCACCTGGTCGAGCTGACGCAGGTCGACGGCCAGGCCGATATGCCCGGCGCCGAGGCCGGCTGCCACCTCGACCACCGCCGGATCGCGATCCAGCAGGGCGACCCTGGCGCCACGCTCCACCAGCAGGCTGGCACAGGCCAGACCGATACCGGCGGCGCCACCGGTGATCACGGCGCAGCGGCCGTTGAGGTCGAACGCCTGGTTCCAGAAATTGGACATTGCATACACTCCATACGGGTCGGATCCGGCCCGGGTTTTCGATTGGGCAGACGCTTGCTTATAGGTTGTCGTTCGTTTGACGGGGGCGAAGAGCAACGCCTGGCTCAGCGTTTTTTCTTGCGCCAGACATCGATCAGTACGGCGAACACGATGATCAGCCCCTTGGCGACCTGTTGGTAATAAGAGGATACCCCGAGCAGGTTCAGGCCGTTGTTGATCACGCCGATCAGCAGGGCGCCGAACAGTGTGCCGACAATGCTCCCGGTGCCGCCGGAGAGGCTGGTGCCGCCGATCACCACGGCGGCGATGGCGTCCAGTTCATAGGACGTACCCGCCTGGGGCAGGGCGGAGGTGGTTCGTGCCGAGAGCACGACGCCGGCCAGACCGGCCAGCAGCCCCGAGACCACATAGACCGAGAACATCACCTTGCGCACGCCGATCCCCGAGGTGCGCGCGCTTTTTTCGTTGCCGCCCACCGCGTAGATATAGCGGCCGTAGGTGGTGTAGCGCAGGACCATCCAGAAGATCAGCGCGACCACCGCGAAGATGATGATCGGCACGCCGATCGGACCGATCTTGCCGATGCCCAGGGCCAGGTAGCTGTCGGGCAGGTCGGTGACCGGGCTGCCGTCATTGAGGATGAAGGTCATGCCGCGGGCGACGCTGAGCATGCCCAGCGTCGCGACAAAGGGCGGGATCGACAGGTTGGCGACCATGAAGCCGTTGACCACGCCAAGCATGGCGCCGGCGAACATGCCGGCGCTGACCGACGCCAGCAGGCCGTGGCCCTGGGTCGCCACCAGGGCGCTGCACAGGCCGGCGAAGGCGAGAATCGAGCCGACCGACAGGTCGATGCCCTTGGTCAGGATCACGTAGGTCATGCCCACGGCGAGAATGCCGTTGATGGAGGTCTGGCGCAGGATGTCCATCCAGTTGCGCCAGGTCATGAAGTATTCGCTGGCAAAGGCCATGGCGATGCACAGCAGGATGAATACCAGCGGCAGGCCGAAGCGGTCCATGGCCTGGCGCAGGCGCGCGCGCGGGCGGCCGGTCGCGGCTACGGGGAGGGGGGCAGGGGCGGCAAGGATTTTACTGTTCATGAGGCGAGACTCAACAGGGCTTCCTGGGAAAGAGCGGTATCGGTGCTGACGGTGACCAGTCGGCCGCCTTTGAATACCGCGATGCGATCACTCAGATGGAGCAGTTCCGGGGCTTCGGACGAGACCACGATGGCCGCGCCACCGGCGCGGACAAACTCGTCGAGCAGGTGGTAGATCTCCTGTTTGGCGCCTTCGTCGATGCCCCGGGTCGGTTCGTCGCAAAGCAGGCAGATCGGCTGGGTCGACAGGCATTTGGCGAGCACCACTTTCTGCTGGTTGCCGCCGCTCATGGACGCCACCGGCAGGTCGAGGGAGGAAATCTTGATCTGCAGGCGCTTGACCATGCTGCGGGCCAGTTCGTTTTCCTTGCGCGCGCTGATCACCGACCAGCTCGATAGCTGCTTGTAGGCCGAGAGGGCGATGTTGGCCATGATGCTGCCGCTGAGGACCAGGCCGCTGTCCTTGCGATCCTCGGTGACCAGCGACATGCCGGCGCGGATGGTGGCCGCCGGCACGCCGATCGGCAGGGGCCGGCCTTGCAGGGTGGCTGTCCCCGAGTCGGGCTCGGTGAGGCCGTAGAGGCAGTTGAGGAACTCGCTGCGGCCCGAGCCCATCAGGCCATAGATGCCGAGAATCTCGCCCTGGCGCAGTTGCAGGCTGATGTCCTGGAACTCGCCGTCGCGGCTCAGGCCTTCGACATCCAGGCAGTTCTGCGTGGTGCATTCGCGGCCGACCTTGTGATCGATGCGTTGCAGTTCCTGGCCGACGATGCCGCGTACCAGATGGGCGCGGTCGATATCGGCCATGCGTCCGCTTTCGACGAAGGCGCCGTCGCGGAAAATGCTGTAGTCGTCGGCGATCTGCGCCAGCTCGCTCAGGCGATGCGATACATAGATGATCCCGGCGCCGCGGGCGGTCAGGCGGCGGATGGCCTTGAACAATGTTTCAGTCTCGCGTTCGCCGATGGCCGAGGTCGGCTCGTCCATGATCATCACCTGGCAGTCGTGGCTGAAGGCCTTGGCGATTTCCACCAACTGGATCTGTGCCACGCTCAGGCGATGCATGGGGCTGGTGGCGTCCACCTCGAACTCCAGGCTGTGCAGCAATTCGCGGGTACGCCGGTTCAGCTCCCTGCTGTCGACGATACAGCCGGCGCGGCGGGGTTCGCGGCCCAGCCAGATGTTCTCGGCGACGGTCATGTAGGGGATCGGTTCCAGCTCCTGGGTGATCATCGCCACGCCGGCGGCCAGCGCCTCGCCGGGGCGCTGGAAATGCACCGGCTGGCCATTGAGCAGGATGCTGCCGGCGTCACGCTGGGTGATACCCATGAGAATGCTGAGAAAGGTCGATTTGCCCGCACCGTTGCCGCCGCACAAGGCGTGCACGCTACCTGCACGGAGAGAGAGGCGCCCGTCGCGCAGGGCCGGGATCCCTGCATAGGCTTTGGCGACATGTTCAGCCTGGAGCAGTAATGGCGTAGCCATCGGGGTGTCCTCTTGCTGATTTTCTTGTTAGATCAAGTCGATCAAATGATCGGCGAGTGATCATATGTTTAAAGCAAATCCCTGGCATGTGTCAACGAGGCTTTCTGTTATTTGGTGCTTTTCAACGGGTGATGGCTGTTATGGCAACGGATCATTCAAAAAACAGCTTGACACTCCTCTGTTTCTAGCGGGCTAATGCTTGTGCAAAATTTCATTGAGTGATCATTTGGTCGCTGTCTGTGCTTCTGTCGGGCAGCAGAGGAAAATTTATGGATGCAACCACATTGTTTTCGGTAGCCGTCGGCAGCGACGAGGCCGGCTACGAGCTCAAGGAGCTGCTCAAGCTCCATATCGAAAGCCTGGGCTACGGGCTCCAGGATTTCGGCTGTTACTCCTCCAGCCCCGTGCTTTACCCGGATATCGCCGCCGCGGTCGCGACGGCCGTGGGTGGCGGGGAGCATCGCCTGGGTATCCTGATTTGCGGCACCGGTATCGGCATGGCCATTTCCGCGAACAAGATCAAGGGTGTGCGTGCGGCCCAGGCCCACGACACCTATTCGGCCGAGCGTGCGCGCAAGAGCAACGATGCGCAGATCCTGTCCATTGGTGCACGGGTGATCGGTCCCGAGTTGGCCAAGAGCATTGTGAAAATCTTTCTCGAGTCCGACTTCGAAGCCGAGCGCTCCGGTCCGAAAGTCGAGCGGATCAGCGCCGTCGAGGCGGCGAACAGGGCACTGACCGGCCTCTAGGGCCAGGGCTGCCGCGCCTGCATGAAGTCTGGTCGGGATAAGCGCCAGGGACTGAAATAAAAATCAACAAGAGCCCAAGAAATGTCCAACCTGCAACCGATTCCGAAACCGAGCCAGCGTACCCTGGCCAACGCCATTCGTGCCCTCAGCATGGATGCCGTGCAAAAAGCCAACAGCGGCCATCCGGGTGCCCCGATGGGCATGGCGGATATCGCCGAGGTGCTTTGGCGCGATTATCTGAAGCACAACCCGAGCAACCCGTCCTTCGCCGACCGTGACCGCTTCGTCCTGTCCAACGGCCATGGCTCGATGCTGATCTACTCGTTGCTGCACCTGACCGGCTACGACCTGTCCATCGACGACCTGAAGAACTTCCGCCAGCTGCACAGCCGCACCCCGGGTCACCCGGAATACGGCTACACCCCGGGCGTGGAAACCACCACCGGTCCGCTCGGCCAGGGCTTGGCCAACGCCGTCGGCTTCGCATTGGCGGAAAAGGTGCTGGGCGCGCAGTTCAACCGTCCCGGCCACAACATCGTCGACCACCACACCTACGTGTTCCTCGGTGATGGCTGCATGATGGAAGGCATTTCCCATGAAGTCGCCTCCCTGGCCGGCACCCTGGGCCTGGGCAAGCTGATCGCCTTCTACGATGACAACGGCATCTCCATCGACGGCGAAGTCGAAGGCTGGTTCACCGACGATACGCCGAAGCGTTTCGAGTCCTACAACTGGCAGGTGATCCGCAACGTCGACGGTCACGATCCGGAAGAGATCAAGACCGCCATCGAGACGGCGCGCAAGAGCGAGCAGCCAACCCTGATCTGCTGCAAGACCACCATCGGCTTCGGCTCGCCGAACAAGCAAGGCAAGGAAGACTGCCACGGCGCCCCGCTGGGTGACGCGGAGATCGCCCTGACCCGTGCGGCGCTGAAGTGGAACCACGGCCCGTTCGAAATTCCCGCCGACATCTATGCCGAGTGGGATGCCCGGGAAGCCGGCCGCGCGGTCGAAGCCGAGTGGGACCAGCGTTTCGCGGCCTACTCCGCGGCCTTCCCGAGCGAAGCCAACGAACTGGTGCGTCGCCTGAGCGGTGAGCTGCCGGCCGACTTCTCGGAAAAAGCCTCGGCCTACATCGCCGAAGTCGCGGCCAAGGGCGAAACCATCGCCAGCCGCAAGGCCAGCCAGAACACCCTGAACGCCTTCGGCCCGCTGCTGCCGGAGTTCCTCGGCGGTTCGGCCGACCTGGCCGGTTCCAACCTGACCCTGTGGAAAGGTTGCAAGGGCGTCAGTGCCGAAGATGCCAGCGGCAACTACATGTACTACGGCGTGCGTGAGTTCGGCATGACCGCGATCATGAACGGCGTCACCCTGCATGGTGGCCTGCTGCCTTACGGCGCGACCTTCCTGATGTTCATGGAATACGCCCGCAACGCGGTGCGCATGTCGGCGCTGATGAAGAAGCGGGTGATCCATGTCTACACTCACGACTCCATCGGCCTGGGCGAAGACGGTCCGACCCACCAGCCGATCGAGCAACTGGCGAGCCTGCGTTGCACGCCGAACCTCGACACCTGGCGTCCGGCCGACGCGGTGGAATCCGCCGTGGCCTGGAAGCACGCGATCGAGCGCAAGGACGGTCCTTCGGCGCTGATCTTCTCGCGGCAGAACCTGCAGCACCAAGCGCGTGATGCGGCGCAGATCGACAACATCAGCCGTGGCGGTTACGTGCTGAAGGATTGCGCGGGCGAGCCGGAACTGATCCTGATCGCCACCGGTTCGGAAGTCGGCCTGGCGGTGCAGGCGTACGACAAGCTGAGCGAGCAGGGGCGCCAGGTTCGCGTGGTGTCGATGCCATGCACCAGCCTCTTTGATGCCCAGGACGCGAGCTACAAGCAGGCGGTGTTGCCGCTGCAGGTGGGCGCGCGTATCGCCATCGAGGCCGCGCATGCGGACTACTGGTACAAGTACGTGGGCCTGGAAGGCCGCGTGATCGGCATGACCACCTACGGTGAGTCGGCGCCTGCGTCCGCGTTGTTCGAAGAGTTCGGCTTCACCCTGGAGAACATCCTGGGTCAGGCTGAGGAACTGCTGGAAGACTGAGTTCGAGAGTGGCTGCGCTTGCTCCGGCCTCTTCGCGGGCAAGCCCGCTCCCACGGTTCTGATGTCGTGCCATGGATTCCTGGTCGGACACGGATATTGTAGGAGTGAGCAAGCCTGCTCCCACGGGTTCGATGTCGTGCCACGGATTCCTGGTCGGACACGGATATTGTAGGAGGGGGCAAGCCTGCTCCCACGGATTTGATGTCGTGCCACGGATTCCTGGCCGGACACGGATATTGTAGGAGTGGGCAAGCCCGCTCCCACGGATTTGATGTCATGCCACGGATTCCTGGCCGGACACGGATATTGTAGGAGTGGGCAAGCCCGCTCCCACGGGTTCGATGTCGTGCCATGGATTCCTGGCCGGACACGGATATTGTAGGAGTGGGCAAGCCCGCTCCCACGGGTTCGATGTCGTGCCACGGATTCCTGGCCAGGCACGGATACTGTGGGAGCGGGCTTGCCCGCGAAGGCGTCCGGTCGGGCGGCACAGTCATGGAAGGACGCAATCAGCCCCGTTGCGCCGCCGCCAGGTGTTCCACCAGGTATTGCGCATCCCGGGCGATTCCCGAGAACCGGCCGGAGCCCCAGGTATGCAGCCACGGCAGGCCGAGGAAATACAAACCGGGGTGGGCAGTGACACCACGATGGTGACCGGGATAGCTGCGGCCATTGAAGACCGGCACATCGACCCAACTGAAATCCGGCTGGAAACCGATGCACCAGATGATGCTGGTGATGCCACTGCCTGTCAGGTCCAGTTCGTTCCTCTCGATCTGCGGGACCCAGAGCGGGGTGTACGCGGTGCCCGCGGGCGCGTCGATGGCATTGTCTGCAATGTACTTGTCAATGCTGCTGTTGATGCGGTTGTACACTGCGTCGGCGGCATCCAGCTTGGCCCCCAGGTCGCCGGCGAATTTCAGGGTGCTGCCGTCCAGGCTGTCCAGCCGCCCGAACAGTTCCATGCCTTCGCTGGCGAAACGCCGCAAGTCGATATCGCGCCCGCCGTCACGCCCGGTGACGTAGTGGTTGGTGTTGTCGCGCACGCCTTCGCGCAGCGGGTGGGTGTCGACGCCGATATCGTAGTAGCCCATCTGTGCCAGCCAGTCGACCACATCTTTGCCGCGATAGAAGCGGGCGCAACGCGGCGCGTCGCCGACCGCGAGGAACACCTTGCGCCCGGCCAGGTGCAGGTCCTCGGCGATCTGCGCCCCGGACTGCCCGGAGCCGACCACCAGCACCGCACCGGCGGGCAGGGCCTGGGGGCTGCGGTACTGCTCGGAGTGAATCTGACTGATTGCGGCGGGCAGGCGTTCGGCCAGCCGCGGGATGATCGGCGTGTGATAACCGCCACTGGCGACAATCACCTGATCGGCGCTGAAATCGCCGGCCGAGGTATTGAGCAGGTAGCCGCCCTCGGCGCGTGCGCTCATGCGCTGCACGGCCACGCCTTCCCTGACCGGAGCGTTGACCTTGGCGATGAAACCGTCGAGGTAGTCGATGATCTGCTCTTTCTTCATGAAACCATGGGGATCGTCACCCTCGTACGGATGGCCCGGCAGCGCGCACTGCCAATTGGGTGTCACCAGGCAGAAGGCGTCCCAGCGCTGGTTGCGCCAGGTGTGGGTCAGGCTGTGCTTTTCCAGTACCAGATGGTCGATGTCCTGTTGTTGCAGGTAGTAACTGGCGGACAGTCCGGCCTGGCCGCCGCCGACGACGATGGCTTTGTAGTGGGTCATGTTGCAATCCTCCTGGGGGATGAGCAGGGTGCTCAGATATCGCCGAAGCCCGCGTAGTGAACCTTGCCGGCGCCCTGGTTGCTGATGTCCAGTACCTGCACCCGGGCATCCGGGTCGGGGAAGCGCCGGGCCATCAGGCGCAGCCCGCCGAGACTGTCCATGGCAGAACTGCAATAGAAGCCCTTGACCTGCCTGACCCGTTCCGAGGCAGCGTTCAGACCGGTTTCGGCCCGGCGCAGAAATTCGGCCATGGCATAGGAGCGACCGGCTTCGAAGTGCGCGTAGATGGTGGTCGAGGGTGAGTAGGCGTTGCTTTCCTGGCCATCGGGCCAGCGCAGGCGAATATTGACGGCGGGCATGTCAGTGCTCCTTTGAGACGGCTGAAAGTTGAAAGCCGGGGTGGCTGAAGCCGGTGAACGGTTGTTCGGCCAGGTTCCAGAATTCGTGGCAGGCATCACCCTGGCCGACCCGCAGCCGGGCGCTGTCATCGACCTCGCCGATGCAGGCACAGTGAATGCCTTCAAAGGCAAAGGCGGCCTCGACGGTGGGCAGGTCCTGGCGTTCCAGGGTGAGCAGGAAACCGTAGCTGGGGAAGGCCTGCAGCCAGCGCTCCAGCGGTGCATCGGCCGGCCGGGGCAGGGCGTCGAGGTCGATGCGCGCGCCGCGGGTCGTGGGCTCCAGCAGCATCAGCAGGGTGCCAAGAATGCCGGCGTTGCTGATGTCCTTGGCGGCATGCAGGAGACCGGCTTCGGCCAGGCGCGGGATGACTTCGAGTTTTTCCCGCAGGCGTTCGGCGGGTACGTTTTCAAAGGCTTTCCAGTAGGGCGCAGTGCCGTGCCAGCTGCCGTCGAGGTCCACGGCCATGGCGATGACCTGGCCGGGCGCGACGTGCAGGGTCGACAGCAGGCTGCGTGCCCAACCGCTGATCGCCACCGCCAGGGCCGCCGGATTGCCCGGCGCCTGACTGGTGTGGCCGCCGGCGAGGATCAGGCCGTAGGCCTGGCAGGCGTCACGAATGCCGGTCAGGACACTGTCGGCGGCTTGGCGGTCATGGTGCCAATAGGCGTTGACCACGGCGCTGGCCCGCCCGCCCATGGCGGTGATATCGCTGACATTGGCCATCACCGCCGACCAGCCGGCGAACCATGGCGCCTGCTCGACAAAGGCCGGGATCATGCCCTCGATGGCCAGCAGTTGGTACTGGTCGCCGCAGCGAATCGCCGCCGTATCGTCGCCCGGCAATGCATAGCAATCGTCGTGGCCAGCAGTGCGTGCCGGCAGTGCCCGCGCCGGATGCTGGATCGCCAGCTTGGCGCGCATCGCCGGGGTATCGCGCAGCCTGTGCAACATGGCCTGCAGCGCGGTCGAGGCCAGTATCGGGTCAGTCATGCCGGATTACCTTGCGGGGCACCAGCGCGACTTGCCGGGGCATGAACGGATAACACTCCAGCCGGGCCTGCATCAGGCAGTGCGGTTGGCCCAGCAGTTCCATGGGCTGCAGGGTCTGCCAGTGCAGGCTGTGGAAGTAGCTCTCGTTGGCCTGCTGCACGGTGGCGAGGAAGGTCCGGCAGCCGAGGTCGATGGCGCGCGACACGGCCTCGTTGACCAGGGCCTTGCCGATCATGCCGTGACGACGATAGGCCCGTTCGACACACAGGCGACCGCCGTACCAGGTTCCCGGCGTGCTCTCGTAGATGCGCACGGCGCCGACCACCTGCTCGGGCATGCCGCAGTGATGGGCCACGGCCACGATGGGAATGGCCTGGAAATCCTTGTCATCCTTGTCCTGGGCCAGCAGTTGCTGTTCGGCGCAGAACACCGCGCGGCGCAGCGCATAGTAATCCTGGCGCTCCCAGGTTTCGGCGGCGGGCTTGACCAGCAGATCATCGGCGAGAAAGTCTCTGAAGGTGCTGTCGATCAGGGCAAAGGCATGTTCGGCCATGGCGTGGGGCTCCGGTTACTCGTGATGTTTCAGGGCCGAGCAGGCACCGCACTTGGCACAGCCGGCGTTGATCTGGTCCGAGTGCAGGCCGTGCCTGCGCAGGCTGGCGCCGATGCGCGGGTAGAGCCGCTGCATGAAGGCGCTGTCGGGCTTGGGGTGATGGGCCAGCGGTGTGCCGTCGATGGGCACGAAAGGCACGACGAAGGGGTACACGCCGGCGCTCGCCAGGCGTTCGCTCATCTGCGCGATGGCGTCTTCGCTGTCGCCCAGGCCGGCGAGGATGTAGGTGCTGACCTGGCCGCGGCCGAACACCTGGACGGCGGCATCGAAGGCACTGAAATAACGTTCCAGCGGCACTTCGGCCTTGCCCGGCATGATGCGGCGGCGCACGACATCGGTGACCGCTTCCAGGTGCATGCCCAGCGAGACCACGCCGCTGTCCTTGAGGCGCTGGAACCAGGCATCGTCGTCCGGCGGTTCGCACTGGGCCTGGATCGGCAGGTCGACCGCGGCCCTGACGGCCGCTGCGGATTCGCAGAGAATGGCGGCGCCACGGTCGGCGGTCTGTGGCGTGCCGGTGGTCATCACCATGTGCTTGACGCCATCGAGTTCCACCGCGGCCCTGGCGACTTCGGCCAGTTGCGCCGGACGCTTGCGGGCAATGGTCTTGCCCGCGGCGAGGGACTGGCCGATGGCGCAGAACTGGCAGGCGGTCGCGGCTTCGTTCAGGCGGATGCAATGCTGCAGGATCGTGGTTGCCAGCACGTCTTTGCTGTGCAGCGTGGCAATCTTCCAGTAGGGCGTGCCGTCTGCGGTGCTCAGGGCGTAGAAGTTCGGCACACCCGGCAATTGCACCTGGCCGACCTGCAGGCCTTCGCGAAAGATCAGTGCCTGCTGGCCGGCCGCATCGGGGACGGCGGAGTAGGGCGAGTCCAGGGAGGCGCGGTTGAGCATCGGCACCATCGCGGTGTGGGCGCCCAGGCTCAGCGCCTTGTGGTCCGAAGGGCCGGCCCCGCCTTTGCGCGACAGGCCGTCGGCGCCTTGCCAGCGCACACCGTGGCATTGCAGTTCGGCCAGCAGGTCCGTGCCGGCCGAGGAGGCGAGCAGGCTATTCATGGGCCTGGCCCTCGAAGCTTTCGCGCCGCTCATGCAGGTGCGCGGCGGGGCGCCGGTCGATCAGCAAGCTCAGCAGCTCGGGGCGGCTGTAGTGACCCACCGCGTCCATCATCCGCTTGCGCTTGTCGATCAGGTTGAAGTCCAGATCGGCGATCACCACTCCTTCGCCGCTGCGCAGCGGCTCGCCCAGCAACTTGCCTTCCGGCGAGACGATGGCGGTGAAGCAGCCGCCGGAAATGGGCTCCAGGGCGCAGCCGGTGTCGGCCATGATCCGCGCCTGTTGTTCGGCATCCAGCCATGCGGTGGCATTGACCACGAAGCACCCGGACTCCAGGGCGTGGTGGCGGATGGTGACTTCGATCTGTTCGGCGAAGACCTGCCCGACCAGGGAGCCGGGGAACATCGCCGCGTGAATCTGCTCGCCATCGGCCATCAACGCATAGCGCGCCAGGGGGTTGTAATGCTCCCAGCAGGCCAGCGCGCCGATGCGGCCGACGGCGCTGTCGGTGGCGCGCAGGCCAGAGCCGTCGCCTTGGCCCCAGACCATGCGTTCGTGGTAGGTGGGGGTGATCTTGCGCCGATGCTGGATCAGTGTGCCGTCGGCATCGAACAGCAACTGCGCGTTGTAGATCGTGCCGCCATCGCGTTCGTTGATGCCGATGCAGGCGACGATCCCGGCCTCGCGGCAGGCTTCGCCCAGTTGCCGGGTCGCATCGGACGGCACGGTGACCGATTGTTCCAGCAGTTGCAGGTGTTCCCTGCCCATCGCGAAGGGCGGTTGGACAAAGGAGAAATAGGGGTAGTAAGGCACCACGGTTTCCGGGAACACCGCGAACCGGACGCCTTGGCGACCCAGGTCCAGGAGCGTGTTGCAGAGCTTGGCTACCGTGGCTTCACGGGAATACAGCACAGGGCTGAACTGGACGGCGGCAGCGCGGATAGTGGACATGTCAGGGGTTCCTGTCGGGGTGGTCGGCTGTCGGGCGGCGTTGAGCGTGGCGGTGCCGGCGATGGCGCTCACGGTCGCCATCGCACGCCCACCGGGTTCCAGGCGGCCTTATGCGGTCCAGGTATCGATGATCATGGCGCCCTCGCGGCGCATCAGCAGGCGCAGGTCCATCACGTCCAGCGGGTTGATCGGGCGGATGCCTTCGATCAGGGCTTTTTCGGTCTGGCCGTAGAGGGCTTGCAGGGCGAAGCGGCAGGCGTAGACCTCACCGCCTTCGGCCATGAAGGCCTTGATCTGGTTATTCACCGCCAGGTGACCGGGGAAGGCTTCGGCACCGAGGGTCGGGAAGCCGCGCTGCACCCCCAGTTGCACGCCCGGTCCGTAGAGCAGGATCTTGGTTTCGAAGCCCTTGCGCAGCAGGCGCTTGGCCTGCAACAGGTTGACCAGGCCGATGGACCCTTCGAAGGCGATGGTGTGGAACGTCAGCAGGGCCTTGGCACCCGGTTCGGCCTTGACGTCCTCGAAGACCTTTTCTTCGTAATTGACCAGGAAGTCGCCATCTTGGTAATGGGCAATGTCCACGTTTGGCATGGTGTCGTCTCCGTTATGGTTGCTGTTATCGATGGCCGGGGAGCGGCTGATCGTTGCAAGGCATGGAGCGAAGGACGTGCCAGTTTTGCGTGGTGCCGACGGTTTGTTTTTATCTGATTGAAAAATATGAATATTTTTCGGTCGTGGCGGGTTTGTGGAACACATTTTCAGGTCGAAACGGCTACGTAATTACGTAGAAATACGATTATTCGTAGTGGGGTTCGACGAGAGTTCGTACCCCTCGGGCGTGGGTCGGCAACGCCCCGGCAGTGTCAGGCCTGTTGAATGATGGAACCGTTGCTCAGGAACTCGCGCACATAGGCGCTCGGCGTCTTGCCGGTGAAGGCGGTAAACGCCAGGGTGAAGGCGGCACCGCTGTTGAAGCCGACTTCCAGGGCGGTCTGGGTCACCGACATCTGCTTGCGCGTGAGCAGTTCGATGGCGCGGGTCATGCGCAGTTCCTGGAGGAAGCGGCGCCAGCTCATGCCCAGTTCTTCCTGGAAATGCCGGCGCAGGGTGCGCGTCGAGGTCCCGGCCGCTTCGGCCGCCAGTTCGATGGTCGCGGTGTCCAGGCGTGTGCGGGTATAGGCGACGGCGCGCTTGATGATCGGCGACTCGCCATAGGGCACCCACATCATTCTCGAACATTCGAACCAGTCCTTGCAGAGCAGGCCCAGGGTGTTGAGGTAACCGTTGGCCACGGCATCGTCGGCGTCCCGCGTGCGTCCCCAGCGCAAGGCATAGCCGAACATCTCCCGGGCCAGGCTGCTGATCGAGGCGGCCCAGCAGCCTTCGTGCTGCCAGACGGTATGTTCCGCGCCCAGGTGGATGACCACCAGCACCGCATCGGCGCTGGCGTGGATCCGGTAGGGCCGGTCATGGGGAATGAACACCATGTGCGCCGGCAGGATCAGCCACTGGCCATGGGGACCTTCCAGTTTTACCCGGCCACGTTCCACGCAGAGGATCTTGTTCTTGCCGTCGCCCCGCGAGCCGACCGTCAGCCGGCCCGGCTCGATGCGCTCCACGCATTCGGGCGTGGGGGCGTCGCAGCGAAAAGGGTTGTGGACGTCATCCTCCGGTTCGATCCAGACCGATAACTGCGCCGCGTCACTCATGTCCTCACTCCAGTGGATGGGCCGCTGCACACCGAGCCGTGCCTGAGGGGTGGCCGATATTCGATGATTGATTGGCCGATTTCAGTCGGTGGCAATTCCTGTGGGGCGGATAATAGCCGAAAACAAAAATAACATGGCCATAAAACTAAAAACGGCCACGGAGGATGATATGCAAGCTGAGCTGCATCCGCAAAACCCCACGCCAGGGACTGCTGTCCCGGCCATCCTCACCGTCGAAGGGATCGGGAAAAAATTCAACGGCGTGCCCGCCCTGATGGACGTGAGTTTCGCCATCGCCCCCGGTGAGATCGTCGCCCTGCTGGGTGAGAACGGCGCGGGGAAATCGACCCTGATCAAGATTCTCGCCGGGGTCCACCTGCCGTCCAGCGGACGCCTGCTGTTTCGCGGCGAGCCGTTCGATCCTGCGGGCAACCACAAGCGCATTGCCTTCGTGCACCAGGACCTGGGGCTGGTCGACTGGATGACTGTCGCCGAAAACATCGCTCTCTCGACGTTCTATCCGAAAAAGTCCGGGCTCATCCATTGGTCGTCGGTCACCCGCCGGGCCCGTGAGGCGCTGGCGCTGGTCGGTGGCGAGATCGATCCGCGGCAGCGGGTCGGCGAGCTGAGCCGGGCGGAAAAATCCCTGGTGGCGATTGCCCGGGGACTGTCCAGCCAGGCCGACGTCATGGTCCTGGACGAGCCGAGCGCCAGTCTTCCCGAAAATGAAGTGCTGCGACTCCATGAGGTCCTCAAGGGCCTGCGGGCACGGGGTGTGGCGATGATCTACGTGTCGCACCGGCTCGATGAAGTCTTTGCGCTTTCGGATCGCATCGTCGTGCTGCGCGACGGGCGCAAGGTGGCCGAGCAGGCCACCCGGCAGACCCGCCCGGACGAACTGGTCCGGCACATCATCGGCCGCGAACCCGACTCGGTGTTTGTCCGGCCGCAGCTGGTCAGGGCGGCACCGACCGTGTTGACCGTCCGCGGGCTGGTGACGGAGGAGGCCGGACCACTGGATTTCGATGTGCGCCGGGGCGAGATCCTCGGCCTGGTGGGCTTGCGCGGGGCGGGGCACGATTCGTTGGGCAAGGCGCTGTTCGGCGCGGCTGCGATCGTCAGCGGCGAAGTCCTGCTCAACGGCGCCGGGGTGAATCTGTCGACGCCTGCCGCCGCCATCGCCAGTGGCGTCTGCCTGGTGGCCGGTGATCGCTACGGCGAGTCCGTCGCGCCCGGACTGAGTATCCGTGAAAACCTCTTCCTCAATCCCCTGGCCAGCGGCCGCACCGGGTTCAAGCCGCGCTCCCCGGCCAGCGAGGGCGGTGAAGCCCTTGAGCTGGGGCGTCGTGTGGCCCTGGCGCCGAATGATCCCTCGGCGCCGATCGAGACGCTGTCCGGCGGCAACCAGCAGAAGGTGGTGATCGCCCGCTGGCTGCGCATCGGTGCCCATGTGCTGATGCTCGAAGACCCCACTGCCGGCGTCGATATCGGCGCCAAGGTGGAGATCTATCGCCTGCTCGGTGACGCGGTCCGGACCGGCATGGCCGTGCTGCTGATCTCCTCGGACTTCGAGGAAACCGCGCAGATCTGCCACCGCGCCCTGATCTTTCGCGATGGCCGCATCGCCCGCGAGTTGCCGATGGCGCAACTGAGCGTCGATGCACTGCTGCGTTGCGCCTCCCTGGATGCCGCCGATCCCGCTCCCACAACAATAATCAAAACCGCGTGAGGTTCCACCATGCAATCGCTTAAATCCAACGCGCTCGAACCGACCCGCCGAGAGCTGGCCGAACTGTCGGGGGTCGCCCGCCTGTTGCGCCTGCTGCCGGTGTTCGGCCTGCCGATCCTGACCCTGCTGTTGATCGCGCTGTTCTCGATCCTGTTGCCGGATACCTTCCCGACGCTGCTCAACCTGCGTTCGATCATCGGCGACAAGGCGATCATCGCCATTCTCGCGCTGGCGGCGATGATCCCGATGTCCAGCGGCCGCATCGATCTCACGGTGGGCTACGGGATTGTCCTCTGGCATATCCTCGCCATCAGCCTGCAGACGGTCTACGGGCTCGACTGGATCACGGCCGTGGTCATCGTCCTGGTCCTGGGGGCGCTGTTGGGCTTGCTGAACGGCCTGCTGGTGGAGATCGCCCAGATCGACTCGTTCATCGCCACGCTGGGCACCGGCACCGTGCTGTACGCCATTGCCATGTGGCATACCCAGGGACGGCAGGTCATCGGCAGTTTGCCGGACGCGTTCACGGCGCTGTTCACCAGCCATTTGTGGGGCATGCCGATTGTCGCGGTGTACGTGCTGGTCATCAGTCTGGTGCTGTGGCTCGCGGCCGACTTCCTGCCGGTCGGACGCTACCTGTACGCCATCGGTGCCAACTCCCGGGCCGCCACCTTGAACGGTATTCCCACCCGCCGTTATGTGATTGGCGCGTTCGTGGCCTCCGGTGCATTGACGGCCTTCGCCGGGGTGATCCTGGCGGCCAAGCTGCGCATCGGCCAGGCCAGCGTCGGGCTCGACTTCCTGCTGCCGGCGCTGGTCGGCGCCTTCCTCGGGTCGACCACCATCAAGCCGGGGCGGGTGAATGTCTGGGGCACGGTGGTCGGGGTGGTGATCCTCGCTGTGGGCATCTCCGGTATCCAGCAACTGGGTGGCGAGTTCTATGTCGAGCCGCTGTTCAACGGCATGACCCTGCTGGTGGCCATCGGCATTGCCGGTTATGCCCAGCGTCGGCGCAGCGTGGCTCGCAAGCGTCCGGCCACCGCGGCCCGCGCAGCGGGCGATCCGCAGGGCAAGGCAGCCTCCACCTGAAACCCTCTTTCCGCGATGCACCTCAATCCAAAAACAACAAAAGGGGACACCATGAACATGCTCGACCTGAAGCGCCTACACCTCTGCGCGGCGATGGCCGTGTGCTTGCCACTGGCCGCGCCGGCCCATGCCGGGGATGCCTTTCTCGAACAGGCGCGCGCGTATACCCGCGACGTCACCCAACCCGGCCAACCCTGGACCGGACCCACCAGCGGAGCGCCCGCGCAGTCGGGCAAGAGCATCGTCTTCGTTTCCGCGGACCAGCGTGACAGCGGCCCGCGCGGTGTCGGCCAGGCGGTGCAGGAGGCGGCCAAGGCCATCGGCTGGAGCTTCCGCTCGATTGACGGCCAGGGCTCCATCTCGGGGCGCTCGGCCGCCTTGAACCAGGCCATTGCCCTCAAGCCCGACGGCATTGTGCTGGGCAGCGTGGATGCCAACGAGCAGGCGCAGTTGATCAAGGATGCCAGCAGCCGGGGCATCCGCGTGGTGGGCTGGCATTCGCTGTCCAGGCCGGGACCCGCACCGGCGGCGGGACTGTTCACCAACCTGGCGACCGACCCGCTCGACGTCGGCAAGGCGGCGGTGATGTACGCCGTCGCGCAGTCCGACGGCAAGGCCGGGGTGGTGATCTTCACCGACTCCACCTACGAGATCGCCATCAGCAAATCCAATGCCATGGCCGAGCTGGTCAAGCAGTGCTCGGGTTGCCAGTTGCTGAAAATCGAGGACGCGCCCCTGGCCGATTCGGCGACACGCATGCCGCAACTGACCACCACGCTGTTGCAGCGTTTCGGGGCGAAATGGACCTATGCCTTGTCGATCAACGACCTGACGTTCGACTTCATGGCGCCGGCGTTGCAGCAGGCCGGCTACGCCGCGGACGGGCCATTGCTCGGGGTCTCGGCCGGCAACGGCAGCGAAACCGCCTTCCAGCGCATCCGGACTGGGCAATACCAGAGCGCCACGGTCGCCGAGCCGGTGTCCCTGCACGGCTGGCAAGCGGTCGATGAGCTGAACCGGGCTTTTGCCGGGCAGTCGCCGAGCGGCTTCAGTGCGCCCGTGCACCTGGTCGTGGCGGGCAACATCGCCACCGATGGCGGTCCCCGCAACCTGTATGACCCGGACAACCATTATCGGGATGTCTACCGCGGCATCTGGGCCGGTCAATAACCTTATCCCTTCATGCAGACCCGGCCTGGTCCGCGTGGACCGGGCTTTCCATCCCGCATCACCCCGAAAGAGGCAAGACCATGACCAAGACGTTCTGGCCGGAAGGTGTCCGGCTCGTGATATCGGTTTCCATGCAGTTCGAAGCGGGCGGCGAAGCCCCCTTCGGCGCGATGGGACCGTTCAGCAACATGTTCGGCATGAAGGACGGCTATCCGGACTTCCCCACCCAGTCCTGGTACAAGTACGGCTACCGCGAGGGTATCCAGCGGATGCTCGACCTCTGGGACAAGTACGCCATCAAGGTCACCTCGCACATGGTCGGCAGTGCGGTGGACCGTTCTCCTGAGGTGGCGAAGGAAATCGTCCAGCGCGGCCACGAAGCGGCTGCCCACGGGCGTGACTGGATCCCGCAGTACGACCTGTCGCTGGAGGATGAGCGCAAGTTCATCGCCGACAATATCGACAGCATCATCAAGGCCACTGGCGTGCGTCCGGTCGGCTACAACGGCGCGGCCATGCGCGGCACGCCCAATACCCTCAACCTGTTGCAGGACCTGGGCTTCGAGTACCACATCGATGATGTCAGTCGCGACGAGCCGTTCCTGATTCCGGTGCGGGGCAAGGATTTTGTCGTGGTGCCCTATACGATGAACCTCAACGACATCATTCAGTTCGAGGGCTACCAGTACAGCGTCGACGCCTTCGAGCGCCAGTTGCATGACGAGTTCGACCAGCTTTACGAAGAGGCCGGCAGCCGTCGGCGGATGATGTCGATCAGCACCCATGACCGCATCGCGGGCCGGCCGGCGCGGGTGCGCTCGCTGGGACGGTTCCTCGAATACGCACTCAGGCAACCGGGCGTGGTGTTCATGCGCAAGGATGAAATCGCCCGCTTTGCGGCGTCGAGCGCGGACACCGTGCGCGATATCAACGAGTACGATGTCTGGGCCAGGAAGCTCGGGCTGAGCGCCTGACAGGGCAGGGGGCTGCCGGTACGCAGCCCCTTTTCACACCAGGTCCCGCGACGTCAGCAGGTGAACGCCCTGGAGCCCGGAGCACACGGCTTCGATCATCACCCGGGCAATATTGGCCGGCGGGTTGATCCACAGGCCGCGTGGCAGTATCGGCCGAAGCAGGGCCGCCAGGGGCATTATCAGGCGTTCGGCGGGGCGGAACTCTTCGCGGCTGCCGCCAATCATGCCCGGGCGAATGATCGTCAGCGAACGCAGGCCGATGCCCTGGATATCGCGTTCCAGCTCACCTTTGACCTGGCAATAGTAGAGCGGTATGGACAGCGAGGCGCCGGGCGAAGAGATGATCGCGCAGGCCTTCGCACCCAGTGCCAGGGACCATTCGGCAAACTTGATCGGCAGCACGTAGTCGACCTCTCGGAACGCTTCCTTCGAGCCGGCCTTGGCGATGGTCGTGCCCATCGTGCAGATCATCGCGTCGATCGACAGCCCGGCGATGTCGGCAAAGGTCTGGTGCAAATCGGCCGACACCGGGTTGAGGAGCCTGGGGTGCATCGCCAGCGCCCGGCGCGTCGGGGCGATCACCTGTTCGATCCGTTCATTGGCCAGCGCCTGCTCCAGCACGTGGCGGCCGACCTGGCCCGTTGCCCCGAGAATCAGTACCTTCATCGTGATTGCCTCTGTGTTCAGCGCGCGACGGGGCGTGATGCCGGGACGTTGTCGTGAAAGATCGAGCCGTAGTAGGCATGACCGCTGCCGAGGTGGGGGCCGAAGGCGAAGCCTTTCTCCAGCATCACCTGCATGTCGGCCTCGGTGATGCGCATCACATAGCTGTGTTCGGTGGTGCTCAGGACGCAGTCGGCGCCCTGGGCTTCGCGCAGATTGAACCACTTGCCGGGGGCGGCGTGCCCGCTGGGAAACGAATGGCCGGCGTACTCCACCCGCCATCCACCATCGAGCAGGATCCAGTAGTCGGCTGCCGGTGCGTTGGCCTGAGCGCTGCTGGCAATGACCGAACCTTCTTCGGCTTCCCATTCTCGCGAATGATCGATCACCCACTGCAACTGGTCGCTCGACAGCGCCGTGAAGAACGGCGTGTGCCGCAGCAGATGCAAATACGTGATGGAAGGTTTCATGCTTATTTCCTGCGTGGCGTCGGGTTTCGATGGGGTTGCGCACGCCGTGAGGGTGATCGCCGCGAACAGCCCGAAGGTGGCGATCCCCAGGCACCTGCGCAGGGCTGCGGGGATGGTTGACGGTCGAGGGCGCATGGCGTGTTTCCTGGCGCGGTGGGCGAACGGAGGCCATGGTGGATTGTTTTTTCGCAGAGATAATTACCGCGAAACCGACAACATAATTCCATTTTCCTCAACTATCGGGCTCAAGGGGGACGACGGGGCGATCGGCTTTTCTGATGCGTGTTTTTCAACGCCAACTGATCCTATCGGGGCGCTACGAAATTCCGTATAACTGGCTTTGTCCGACACTGGCAGTCACGGGATTTCGTAGGCATGAGCGACACTGACTTCCTGGCTGGCTGGGCCGACCTGGCCTATTCCTCCCGACACATGGTGTTCGAGCACTGCGCCGAAGCCATTGCCCTGCTCAATCCCTATGGCGACCGTTTCGGCGACCTGAACATCGCCACCTGCCAATTGCTCGGCTATCCCCGCCAGGAACTGCTGGAACTGCCGGTCAGCAAGCTGTTCGGCCATCAACTGGCGGACCTGATCGTCTTTACCCAGGCGGTGATGGACAAGGGCCGGGGCTGGACCGACGGGCTCAGTTGCAACTGCAAGAGCGGCGAGCGCATCGAACTGGAAGTCTCCGCCACCGTTCTCCAGGTCAAGGGCCAGCCGCAACTGATCCTGGTGCTGCGCGAGCAAAGCCGGCAGCGCTACCATCGCGACCAGGCCGATACCGAACGCACCATGCGCGGCGGCCTGATCGAATGGCGCAATATCATGAACCTGTTCCAGGAAACCGAGCGTGACAAGCAACTGCTGCTCAGTTCGGTGGGGGACGGTATCTACAGCATCGACAGCGAAGGGCTCGCCACCTTCGTCAATCCGGCCGGCGCGCGCATGCTGGGGTGGGCCCCGGAGGAGATGATCGGCAAGAACATCCACCGCATCCACCACCACACCCACGCCGATGGCAGTCACTACCCGGTCGAAGACTGCCCGATCTACAAGGCGGTGCACGACGGCCTGGTGCACGAGGGGCGTCAGGAGGTGTTCTGGCGGCGCGACGGCACCTCCTTCGCGGTGGAGTTCACCAGCACGCCGGTGATCAGCGACAGTCGGATCGTCGGCGCGGTGGTGGTGTTTCGCGATATCACCGAGCGTCGTACCACCGAATTGCAACTGCAGAACGCCCTGGCCGAACTGCAGGCATTGAAGCAGCGACTCGAGGAACAGAACGCCTACCTGCAGGAAGAAATCCATATCGAGCACAACTACCGGGATATCGTCGGCCAGAGCGAGCCGATCCTGAAGATCGTCCGGCAGATCGATGTGGTCGGCCCCACCGATGCCAACGTGCTGATCCACGGCGAGTCCGGCACCGGCAAGGAGCTGATCGCCCGCGCCATTCACCAGGCCAGCCGGCGCCGCGAGCAGCCGCTGATCCGGGTCAACTGCGCGGCGATTCCGGCCGAACTGTTCGAGAGCGAGTTCTTCGGCCACCTGCGCGGCGCCTTCACCGGGGCGGTGCGCGACCGGGTCGGACGCTTCGAGCTGGCCGATGGCGGCACCCTGTTTCTCGACGAAATCGGCGAGATTCCCCTGGAGCTGCAGAGCAAGCTGCTGCGCGTGCTGCAGGAAGGGCAATTCGAGCGGGTAGGGGAAGAGCGCACCCGTAGTGTGGATGTGCGCATCATTGCCGCGACCAATCGCGATCTGCGGGTTGAAGTGCAGGCCCGGCGTTTTCGCGAAGACCTGTTTTTCCGGCTGAACGTGTTTCCCGTCCATTCGCCAAGCCTGCGGGAGCGCCGTTCCGATATTCCCTTGCTGGCCTCGCATTTTCTCCAGCTGATCGGGACGCGGCTGAACATGTCCGGGCGACGCCTGAGCAAGGGCGACATGGCCCGCCTGCAGGCCTATGACTGGCCAGGCAATATCCGCGAGCTGCAGAACGTGATCGAGCGGGCGCTGATCACCGCCACCGGCGCCGAGTTGAATATCGACCTGCCCGGCGCGGCGGTGTCCGGTCAGGCACCGGCGTCAGAACACCTGCGGCCCATCATGACCGAGCAGCAGTTGCGTACCCTGGAGCGCGACAACCTGTGCGCGGCGCTGGCCGCCTGCGGTGGCAAGCTGTTCGGCAAGGATGGTGCGGCCGAGCTGCTGGGGATCAAGCCAACCACGCTGGCCTCGCGCCTGAAGAAGCTGGGCATTGCCTAGGCCTGGTCCGGTGACAGGCTCCGGACCACCGGTATTCCCTGCTCCGGGTGTGAAGTGAATTTCGTCACCGGCCTCTAATGGCTCCGGGGGATTGTCGCTAGTGTCACAGCGAAATCGCGATCCCAGGAGCAGGACATGCCGCCAATCGTTCGTCGAGACTTCCTCAAAGCTGCGGCGGCCATGCCGGTGCTGGCCGCCGGACTCATGCACGGCGCCGCCGCCATCGCCGGCGACACCCCGTCGGCACCCAGGCACTTTGACTATGTGGTAGCCGGCGCGGGTCATAACGGCCTGATCTGCGCCGCCTATCTCGCCAAGGCAGGCTACCGGGTCCTGGTACTCGAAGGAGACGCGCTCATCGGCGGCGGCTGCAAGACCACTGAACCGCTGCTGCCGGGGTTCAGGGAAGACCTGTGCTCCAGCGCCCATGGCGCGATCCTCGGCAACCCGCTGATCCGCGACCGGGAACTGGACCTGGCGCAATACGGCTATGAACTGCTGTATCCGGATGTGGTGCTGCACTATCCGTTTCTCGATGGCGCGTCCTTCACCGTGTTTCGCAATGACGTCGAGCGCACCGCCGCGACCATCGAGCAGGTGTCCCGCAAGGATGCCCGGACCTTCCGGCGCGCGGCAGCGGTACGGGCGGGACTGGCCGCGATGCCGGCGGAAGCGGCGGCGGCTTCCCGTGACGGTCTGTACCTGCGCCGGCTCGGCGAAATGACCGGGTTCGCGGCCGCCCGGGCCGTCTGGGAAAGTCCCCATATGCAGGCGGCGGCCCTGTCCGGCGGTCGTTTCTTCGGGCCGATGGGCAGCGACTACGGCACCGGCAGGCAGGCGTTCTCGATGCTCGATCATCTCAGGGGCCGGCCGATCCCCAAGGGTGGTTCGGGAATGTTGAGCGTGGCGCTGGGCCGCTTTATCGAAGCCCACGGCGGGGTCATTCTCACCCGCAAGTCGATTGTCCAACTGGTCATCGAGCAGGGCGCGTGCAAGGGCGTCGAGTGCGCCGACGGCACGCAGTACCGGGCCGACAAGGGGGTGGTGTCCAGTATCCACGTCAAGCACCTGATCGACATGGCTCCGCGCGAACTGTTTGGCGATGCCGTGCTCGACGGCATCGACCTCATGCAACCGGAACTGGCCATGTTCCAGTTTCACTTCGCCTTCACCGAGGAGCCTGCCTATGCGCTGGCCTCCGGCGGGACCATTGCCAGCTGTGAAGCCGCGCTGATGGAAGACCCCGCGAGTATCTTCACACTGACTCCGGACGACGCCCATGGCGAGCTGAACATTGCCGATTATCCGCTGCAGGTCTGTCATCCCTCGGTCTTCGATCCGACGCGGGTGCCGGCCGGGCGGGGGTTGCTGAAAATCGAAGGGTGCATGCCCTACGCCCTCAAGGGCGGGGCGCAGCACTGGGACGATATCAAGGATCAGGTCGCCGATACGCTGCTGACGCGCTACCTGCGCTACACGACCAACCTGAGCAAGGACAAACTGCTCGGCAGCTTCCTGCTCAGCCCCCTGGACATCGAGCGGATCAACCCTGCCATGTGGCGTGGCGGCGCGCATCATTTCGACAATCGCGGGGGCAACTTCGCCCCCTGTCGCCTGGGTATCCCCGGTCTCTATCAGACCGGTGCCTGCACGGCACCCGGCGGATCGATCAGTGGTCTGCCGGGACGCAACACGGCGCAAGCGGTCTTGCAGGACCAGGGCCGCAGCCTGAAGGAGGTCGTCGGCACGCCCGCGGTCTCCTGAGCGGCCGTTGCTGAGCAGTTTTTCGAATATGAAGCCCTGGAAATGATTGAAGTGATCATAAAAATGATTTCTTGCGCATATCGGGGCTTTGTCATACCGTGATTGTGACTGAATTAATCACGATGATGACTGATTCGGTCAGGCTTGCTCAGCAGCGCCCCTATAAAAATAAGGAGTACCCGCATGGCCCAGTTTCCCATCAAGCGGTCGATCGAACGCGTTCCGGGCGGCATGATGATTGTCCCCCTGCTCATCGGCTCCCTTGTCGCCACGTTCCTGCCCGACATGCCGAAGTTCTTCGGTTCCTTTACCAATGCGATGTTTACCGGGGCCCTGCCGATCCTGGCGGTGTTCTATGTCTGCATGGGCGCGAGCATCGACGTCAAGGCCACGCCCTACCTGCTGAAAAAAGGCGGCGTGCTGTTCGGCACCAAGGTCGGCACCGCCATGCTCATCGGCATCGTGATGGGGCATTTCCTCGGTGAGCAGCCGATCACCTCCGGATTGTTTGCCGGACTCTCGACCCTGGCGGTCGTGGCGGCCATGAACGATACCAACGGTGGCTTGTACATGGCCCTGATGGGGCAGTATGGGCGCTCCGAAGACGTCGGTGCGTACTCGGTGATGTCGCTGGAGTCCGGTCCGTTCCTGACCATGGTGACGCTCGGTGTCGCCGGCTTGTCGGCCTTCCCCTGGCCCACCCTGGTGGGCGCGATCCTGCCGCTGCTGCTGGGCATGTTGCTGGGCAACCTTGACCGCGAAATGCGCGACTTTCTCGCCAGGGCCGTGCCGGTGATGATTCCGTTCTTCGCCCTGGCCCTGGGCGCGACCCTGGACCTGCATAAAGTCTGGCAAGCCGGGTTGCTCGGTATCGCCCTGGGCATCGCGGTGGTCGTGGTCACCGGCATCCCGCTGTACTTCGCCGATCGTCTGTCGGGCGGCACCGGCGTGGCAGGGGCGGCGGCGGCGAACACGGCCGGCAATGCCGCGGCGGTGCCGGCGCTGATCGCCGCGGCGAATCCGGTCTACGAACAGGCGGCCGCCAGCGCGACCTTGCTGGTGGCGTCCTGTGTCGTGGTGACGGCGATCGTCTCGCCGGTGCTGGTCTCCGCCATCGCCAAGCGGGTCAAGGGCCGAACGGCCGATGAAACCCGGCCCCAGGCAACGGACGGGCAGGGAGCCCCACGATGAGCATGCTGATCATCGCCGACGACCTGTCGGGGGCCGCCGACTGTGCCATCGGCTTTGTCTGCGCGGGCCTGCGAACGGTGGTGGCGCTGAATCCGGCACAAGTCACGGGCGATGCCCAGGTCATCGCGGTGGACACCGACTCGCGTCGCCTGCCGGCCGGGGAGGCGGCCGAGTGCGCCAGCGCCGCGTACCAGGCGCTGATCCGACCGGGGCAACGGCTGTACAAGAAAATCGATTCGACCTTGCGCGGCAACTGGGCGGCCGAGGTCGCGGCGCTGCAGCGACGGGCCGGCCTGGCAATCGTCGCCCCGGCATTTCCGGCCACGGGGCGCACGCTGCGCGATGGCCGCGTACTGGTCAACGGTGTTCCCCTGGAAAACACGGACACCTGGCAACTGGAAAATGCCGGTCGCCCGGCGGATGTCGACGGCATGCTCGTGGCCGCCGGGCTGAGTACCGCCCGGGTGGGAATCGAGCGGTTGCGTGGCCAGCCGGCACAGCTCGTCCGGCATCTGCATGAACTCAGGCGCCAGGGCATCCAGGCGCTGATCGTCGATGCCGAAACCAGCGACGACCTGCGCATCCTTGCCGACGTGACCCTGCACCTGGAACCACCATTTTTCTGGGTCGGCTCCGGAGGCCTGGCCCGTGAGATCACCCATCTGCCCGAGCTGCTGCAAGCCTCGACGCCAGCCGCGGCGACCTTGCGCAACGGCACGGGGCCGGTGCTGGTCATGGTCGGCAGCCTGTCGGCTGTTTCCGAGCGCCAATGCGCGGTGCTCAAGGCCCGCAGCGCGATAGCCGAGCTGATCGTGCCGTCCGCCGTACTGCGCCCGGGCCCGGCGTCCGACGCGTGGTCCACATGGGCCACGCGTATCGCCCGGCACCTTGGCGGTGGCGAGGACCTGCTGCTGCGCATCGGACGCGACGAAGCGTTCGACCCGGCCGAAGGCGCGCACTTGTCGAACATGCTGGCGGCCATGGTCAAACCCGGCTTTGCCCAGGTCTCCGGGCTGGTGGCGACGGGCGGGGAAACCGCCCGCGCGATGCTCATGGCCGTCGGCATCGAGAGCCTCGAACTGGTCACGGAAATCGAAGCCGGGGTCGCCGTGGGCCGCCCCCTTGGCATGGAACACGGCCATCGCCCGGGCATCGTCACCAAGGCCGGGGCCTTCGGCAGCGAACAGGCGCTGTATGCCGCCTGGCTTCATTTGAGCGCGGACAGCGGGTCCGGCGCTCCACTTCATGCATTGAAAGGATCAAGGTCAGTCTTATGAGCAACTATCTTCCCGTTATCGGTCTTACCATGGGCGACGCCGCGGGCGTCGGGCCGGAAATCATCGTCAAGAGCCTGACCCATGACATCGTCTACCAGCAATGCCGACCGCTGGTGATCGGTGATGCCCGCCGCCTGGAACAGGCCAATCGGATCGTCAACGGCAGTGCCAGGGTCCGACGTATCAAGGACGCCAGCGAAGCCCTGTACCAGCCGGGCACCATTGATTGCATCGACCTGGACCTGATTCCCGAAGACCTGCCGTTCGGGCAGTTGTCGGCGGTCGCCGGCGATGCGGCCTATCAATACATCGCCCGTGCCGTCGAACTGGCGCAGGCCAGGCAGATCGACGCCATCTGCACCGCGCCGTTGAACAAGGAAGCGCTGCATGCCGGCGGTCACAAATACCCCGGCCATACCGAATTGCTCGCCCACCTGACCCACGTCGACGAGGTGTCGATGATGCTGGTCGCGCCGCAACTGCGGGTGATCCACGTGACCACCCATATCGGCATCATCGATGCGATCCGCAAGATCGAGCCGGGCCTGGTGCAACGGACCATCGAGCGCGGCAACGCAACGCTGATCAAGGCCGGCATCGCCAGGCCACGTATCGGTGTCTGTGGTATCAACCCCCATGCCGGCGAGAACGGCCTGTTCGGTTATGGCGAGGAAGAAGAGAAAATCATCCCGGCGGTGCAGGTGTTGCAGGCGCGCGGTTTCGACGTGACCGGCCCGCTGCCGGCCGACACGCTGTTCTTCCGTGCCGGGCGGGGCGACTTCGACCTGGTGGTCGCGATGTACCACGACCAGGGACATGGCCCGGTCAAGGTGCTGGGCCTGGAGGCGGGGGTGAACGTGACCGTCGGCCTGGAAGTGGTGCGCACTTCCGTCGATCATGGCACGGCGTTCGACATCGCCGGCAAGGGCATCGCAGACGAACGCAGCCTGCTCGAAGCGCTGCGCCAGGGAGCCGAGCTGGCGACGCGGCGATAAGCCGCCCGGCACCTTATCCCGGCATGAGGCCGTGCGGCACCCCGGGGTGCTGCCAGGCTATGGGTGGCTGGCCACGACGGTCTCCACCGTGACCATGTCCATTTCCCGGAACGGCTGGAGTTCCACTTCATCGCGCGATGAGGTGATCAGCCGCCATTCCCGCTCCAGTGGTGTCCAGTGCTGTTGCCGCGCCCGGCCCAGTTTCTCCGAGTCGGCCAGGACAAACACCTCGGCCGCGCGCCGGATGACGCATTCTTTCAGGTAGGCCTGCTGGGCACTGGCTTCGCACAGGCCGAATCCGGCCACGACACCATCGGCACCGAAGAATGCCCGGTCCACGCTGAGCCGGCTCAGTGACAGTTCGGCCAGCGGGCCGAGCGTGCTCATGCTGGATTCGCGAAGCTCACCGCCAATCAGGGTCAGCCTGGCGCCAGGGACATTGGCCAGCGCCATGACGACCAGCAGGTTGTTCGTCACCACGTGGATGTCCTGGTGGGAATACAGATGCATGGCCAGGGCGACGCAACTGGTCCCGCTGTCCAGGAAAATCGTGTCGCCATCCTGGATATGCAGCGCCGCGGCCTTGGCGATGGCGTCCTTCTCGTCGCGGCGAGCGCTCTTGCGTTCTTCCAGTGAAGCTTCCGGTTCATGCACGCCGATCAGCGCGGTGGCGCCACCATGGGTGCGGACCAGCAGGCGCTGTCTGGCCAACAGGGTCAGGTCACGGCGCACGGTGGCTTCGGAGGCGCCCAGCGCTGCGCTCAACTCTTCGACGTTGGTGTCGCGCGTTCGAACCATATCGAGAATAGTACGGTGGCGTTCGGCCGGCTTCATGAAAGATCTCGCTCAATGATGGGTTCCGATATTACAGGACAGTCTGTCGGTGACTCATCTATTTTGCGTTCGGGGCCGGCCGCCCGGCCCGTGCGCCTGCTGTCGAAAGGCATGCGCACGGGCCGGTTGCCGAGACGCTTCAGCCCTGGCGGAAAACCTGCAGGATCTGTTTGTACTCCATGAAGTCATCCAGGCAGGCCAGGCCGCCCAGACGACCTTGCCCGCTGTTCTTGAAACCGCCTTCCTCGAACTCGACCTGCATGCCGGCCCAGTCATTGATGCAGATATGGCCGGCATCGAGCTGGCGGGCGACGCGAATCGGCCGATTGACATCGCGACTCCAGATACAGGCGCTGAGCCCGTATTCGCTGTCGTTGGCCATGGCCACTGCCTGCTCCTCGCTGTCGAACACTTGCAGCGTCTGCACCGGACCGAAGACTTCCTCGCGCGAGATGGCCAGGCCCGCGGCCGGCACCTCCAGCAGCGCCGGGCGGTAGAACGCGCCGCCGGCCAGGGGGCCCTGGCCGATCAGGCCGCCACGCACGATTGCCGTCGCTCCCTCTTCGAGGGCGGCCCTGACCTTCAGGTCCACCCGTTCGGCTGCCTCGCGGTCGATCAATGGGCCCATCTGGCTGGCCGGGTCGGCCGCAGGGCCGGGCTGCACGGCCGAGAGGCGTTGCGCGAGCAGGTCCTTGAGCTTCTGAGCGATACCCCGCTGCACCAGGATGCGGCTGCCGGTCACGCAGAACTGACCGGCAAACACGGTCGAGGAGGCGACGATGGCCGGCACGGCCGCTTCCAGGTCGGCATCGTCGAATACCAGGTGTGGTGTCTTGCCGCCCAGTTCCAGGCCGATGCGCTTGAAATGCGCGGCACCGGCCGCGGCGATCAGGCGGCCGGTCGAGGTGCTGCCGGTAAAGTTGATCACCGGTACGTCAGGGCTGTCGACCAGGAACTTCGCGCCCTCGGCACCGCTCTCGATAAAAATGTTGATCGCACCCCGGGGAATCTCCGGCACGCTGGCCAGTATCTGCGCCGACAGCCAGGCACTCTGCGCGGCCTGGGCCGGCAGCTTGACGACCGCCGTACAGCCGGCGGCCAGCGCCGGGGCGAGGGCGCGGATCAGCAGGAAGGCCGGGGAGTTCCACGGCACGATCAGGCCTGCCACGCCCACGGCCTGGCGCAACGCCATGGACTGGGTGCCGGGGCGCGGTTCGGCCACCCGGCCAAACGTGTGCAGGGCCAGGCCGGCGGCAAAACGCAGGGCACGGACGATCTGCATGGCCTCGAAACCTGCCTCGATTTTCAGCTTGCCGTTCTCCGTGGCCAGGCAGTCGATGATCTCCTGCGAGCGCTGCTCGTAGGCATCGGCCAGGTGACTGAGGGCGGTCGAGCGACGCATGGCATCGACCTTCCAGTCGCTGTCGAGAAACACCTGCCGAGCGGCGGCCACGGCCTGTTGCGCCTCGACCAGGCCACCATCATGGAATGTGGCGAAGGCCGTGCCGGTGGCCGGGTTGATGCTGTCGCGCAGTGGCCCGCTATCCATCCATTGGCCATTGATCCAGTGCTTTGCTGGCTGTGTCATCTGAATACCCTTGAAGTGTTTGAGGAGGGAGAAAAAGAGCGTTACGAGGCGCCCACCCTATCCCGCGAGCGTCGGCTGGCGGGAGGCGCGTCGGGTCGGCAGATCGGCTCGACGGCCGGGTGGTGCGGGCCCGGATCGCGGCGTCGGCTCAGCCCGGGTAGGCGGCGTGGCGCAGCGCGGTCGGGAAGTCGCCGCTCATGCCGGCGACCGCGGTATTGGTCAGGGTCACGACACTCAGGCGTTGCACGGGGTCGACCCAGAAATTCGTGCCGTAGACGCCGGCCCAGTTCCAGCTGCCGGCATTGAGCGGCAATTTCGCCGCCAGCGGATCTTTCAGCACCGCCACCCCCAGGCCCCAGCCGAAACCCGGGCCGGCGGCTGCCACCGGCAGGTCGCCGATGGTGTTGCCGGTCATGGCCGCCATTGTCTGCGGGCGGATGATCCCGGCACCGCCGGTGCGGATCGCTTCGACGAAACGCAGGTAGTCCCTGGCAGTGCCGACCATGCCGACGCCGCCGGAAGCGAAGGCGCCGGCATCGAAGGCCCGGCTGGGCGAATAGACAATCGCACCGGGGCCGAAGGGCAGGGAAAAGGGCTCGCTCATGGCTTCGGGGCGAGGCAGCGCATCACCATAGGGGGTTGCCAGTACGGTGCCGGGCGCGGCGACGAAACGGAGACTGGCAATGCCCAGCGGCGTGGTCACGATCTGGGCGACCGCCTCGGGCAATGTCATGCCGGTGACGCGCTCGATAACCGCGCCGAGTACATCGATGGCCACCGAGTAGTGCCAGGCGGTTCCCGGCTCGAACAGCAAGGGGGCCGAGGCAATGCGGCGCAGATTCTCTGCCAGGGTCAGACCGCGGACGTCCAGTCCGTCGGAGATCCCGAGCCGATGGTAGGGGCCGTCCGGTGCTTCGAGAAAACCGTAGGACAGGCCTGCCGTATGGGTCAGCAGATGGCGCACGGTGATCGGCGGCTCGCGTCCGTCCGCGAGCTTGGGCCGAAAGTCGGGGAGCCAACGGGTCAGCGGATCATCCAGGCCGAGCCGGCCCTGGTCGACCAGGGCCAGGGCCGTCACGCCGACGATGGGCTTGGTCATCGAGGCCAGGCGACAGACTTCTTCCTCTTGCATGGGCCGGCGCTGTTCCCGGTCGGCAAAACCGGCCGCGCGCTGGTAGACGATTTCCCCGTCTTTGGCGGCGATGACCGTCGCCCCGACAATCCGGCCGCGGTTCACCGCGTCGAGGATAACCGCGTCCATCGCCCGGGCCCGGTCCCACGTCGGCCGGGGTGTCGCCGCCAGGGCCGTGGAAAGGGACCCGGCGAGGGCGGCACCGAGGCCGCCCACGGAGGCGCTGACGAGTAACTGGCGACGTGACAGACCCTGGGAGGCCGGTGCGTTCTGGTGTGTCTTGGAGTCCATGCGGATTCCTGTCTCAAACAGAGTGGTGTGGTTGCGCGTCACTCTATATATTTACTGTAAGGGTGATAACTCGTTGGTTTGGTGATTCAGTTTTTATCCGGAGTGAGAAATAAAATGCTTGATCGTATTACCGGCATGCAGATTTTCTCCCAGGCCGCGCACCTCGGCAGCCTGTCGGCCGGTGCCCGGCAGATGGGGGTATCGCCGGCGATGGCGACCAAACATGTGGACGCGCTGGAGAGGCGTCTGGGTGTGCGGCTGTTTCATCGCAGTACGCGAAAACTCACCCTGACCGAGGCGGGCCAGCAGTACCTGGACGCCTGCGGTCGCCTGCTGCCCGACCTCGAGGACGTGGAGGCGGCGATCGCGTCGCAGCGGGTGGAGGCGACCGGGTTGTTGCGACTCAATACGCCACTGTCTTTCGGTGTGCGCTTCGTGGCGCCGTTGTTGCCGGAGTTTTATCGCCAGCACCCGGGCGTTACCGTGGACCTGGGGCTCAATGACCGCGTAGTGGATCTGATGGAGGAGGGCTGGGACCTGACGATCCGCGTCGGGGTGCTCAAAGACAGCCGCCTGGTGTCGCGCAAGCTGGCCGACAGCGCCATGGTCGTCTGTGCCGCGCCGGCCTACTGGGATCGCCATGGACGGCCCGCGCGCTGGGCGCAATTGCACACGCACAATTGCCTGAGTTTTACCTTGTCGGGCCTGTCCCGTCCTGATGAGTGGCGATTCGGCAAGGAGGCTGACAGGCGGGTGGCGGTCAAGGGCAGCCTGCGCACCAACAACGGCGACGCCCTGGTGGCCGCCGCCACCGCCGGCCTGGGGGTGCTGTACGAGCCGGAGTTCATCGTCACGGACGCCATCCGCCGGGGAGAACTGGAGCCTGTCACGCTGGACGCCCCCCCGGCCGACCTGGGCGGGATTCACCTGGTGCGTTCGTCCGACCGTACGCCACCGGCGAAGGTCCGGGTGATGATCGACTTCCTTGTCGAGGCGTTCAACCCGCAGGCACCGTGGGCGCTTCCCTGAGGTCGTTCGACGGGGATCAGTCAGGCTTGCTCTCGGCCGCGTCCAGGCCGGCAGCCGGGAACGCCCGGGCCGGCGTCGATCGACGTTTGCCCGGCTTGGTCTCGCGCAGGAACAGGCCGGCCAGCAGGCCAATTCCCAGGCTGCCCAGTGCCAGCAACAGGGTTTTCTCGATGCCGTAGTGCTGCGCGATGAAACCCGCCAGTGCCGGCGCGACCGCCCCGCCGAACAACTCCGCGGCACCGACCACCAGCCCGGTCGCGGTGGCGATCTGCGCCGGCGACACCGACTCGCTGGTCAGCGGTCCGTTGATCACGCAAATCATGCTGAAGTTGAAGAAGGTGGTCATGAACAACAGGCCGAACAACTGCAGCGGTTCGGCCCCGGTGTGGATCAGCAGCCACAGCGACAACGCGGTGGCCACGAACGACAGCAGCAACACCGGCTTGCGCCCCAGGCGATCCGACAGCGAGGGCATGATCATGTCCCCGGCGAAGCCGCCGAAGCCGATGGCGGACATGACGAACCCCATCTGCGCGAGGCTCAGGTGCAGGTAGTCGGTCAGGTAGTTGGCGGTCATCACACTGACGACAAACAGGCAGGTCAGCGCGCAGCACATGCAGATGATATTCAGCGGCATGTTGCGGTGGCGCAGGACGGTCAGCCAGCGGTGTTTTTCGACGGGTTGGGCGGCGGTCGTCGCGACCTTGGCGGCCTGGGGACGGGTTTCCTTCAGGTTGCGGTAGATCAGCCAGGCCAGGACGAAACCCGGCAGCGCGACGATGGCAAAGACCCAGCGCCAGGACGGCACCACGGTGAGCAATTGCGTGGCGATGATCGGCGCCAGTCCCAGCCCGAGCAGGGGAAAGAAGCCCAGCTGGATGCCCATGTTTCGCCCCCGGCGCAACGGATGGGAGACCTCGGCGTTGGTGGCGATCGAGGTGGTGGTGAATGCCCCTTCGGCAACGCCCATGATCGCCCGGATCAGCAGCAACGAGGCGATGCCCGTCGCCAGGCCCGACACGCCGGCCAGCAGTGAGAAAACGATGAGCGAGGGGATCAGCACCTTGCGTCTGCCGAAGGTGTCCGAGATGCGTCCGATCAGGATCGAGGACAGCGCCCAGGCCAGGGCCAGCACCGCCGAGATATTGCCCAGGTCCTGATAGTCCAGGGCCAGGTCCTTCATGATCGCGGGGAACAGCGGCAGGATGATGAAACGGTCCAGTCCCACCAGGCCGAAACCGAAGGCCAGGAGCAGGACGGCCTGCCATTCGTAACGCGAGTCCCATGCAGTCTTGTGGTTGTTCATGGTTCGGATTTCCAGATTCGAGGATGAGGCATGCCCGTGGCCGGGGAATGTCCGGGGCCAGGAGCGCTGAGGGCACTGCGGTCTAGAAGTAGAACAACGCATCCATGCTGGCGGTCAGCTGATCGCGGTCGCGACCATTGCCGAAGGGGTGGTCCTGGCGGTTGCCGTCGAACCAGTCGTAACGCAGCTCCGGGCGTAGCGAGAGGTAGCGGTTGACGTCGTAGCGAAAGCCGGCGGTGAGGGCGTTGAAGTCGCCACGGGCACTGCTGACCGGGAACAGGGCGAAACCGTCGGGGTCGCTGAAGTGCTCGCCGCGCAGCGAGAACGCCAGGTCCTTGCGGTAGCGGTAGGTCACCACCGCGTTCGCGCCCCACCAGCGGGCACCGTCGAAACCCGGGCCGTTGACGATATCGATGGTCTGCGGCCGACCGTCGCCGGCCTGATGGCCATAAAGCACTTCGGCGCCCATCGACCAGTGCGCGTCGAACTCGTGCCAGCCGTTGAGCGAGTGCTGCTGCTTGAGTTGGCCGCTCGGCGAGATCAGCCGCTGGATCGGTGCCTGGACGTCTTTGTTGCTGCTGTTCTGCTCGTTGCCGACGACGAACTCATAGTCGATCCAGGTTTTCATGTCCGGCGTGCGCCAGCGCACCGCGCCCGTCAGCGATTTGCTGTCGTTGTTGTCACGCAGGTTGTTCCAGCCTTGCACCACGCCCAGCTCGACGCCCAGGACGCCGCTGTCGTTGTTCATCAGGCGCGTGCCCATCAGTACACCGGAAAAGGTGCCGGGCTCCGAGACCAGGGCATAGGTCTTGGTGGCGAAGGCATTGCGCGCTTCGCGGATGTCCGGCGGGATTTCGTAGCCGATCCCCGGACCGAAGATCCCGGCCATGACAGTCAGGCCGGTGCCGATCGGCAGGTACGCGGTGGCGGCCAGGTTGGGCACGGCGAGAAAGCGTTGCTTGTCGCGCTGGGCCTTGGCCGGATCGTTGTCGCCCGGGGCGTTCACTCCCCAGTGCATGTCCCAGCCGAAGGTCCTGGCGAACTGGGCATTGCGCCCGTAGTTGCCTTCGAAGGTGAAGCCGAAGGAGAACTTGTCGGGTGTCGGATCGGGCAGCGGAGTGACCCGCGGGATCATGTTCGAGTCCAGCGGCTTGTCGATGAACAGGCGCAACGAGCCGAACTCCAGGCCTTCGTCGCCGGCGCCGATCAGCGGGAAGTTGCTCATGCCGTCCTTGCGTTCGTCCGCCGTGGAGCGGTTGTTCCTGGAGTAGGTAGTTTCCGAAAGCCCCGAGACGACGATCCCGGTCTGTTTTTCCAGGCTGTCGCCGAAAAGCGCGGTAAACAGGGCGCCTTCGCCACGGTCCTCGGACGGTGCGGCATGGGCGGTGAGCGTTACGCAGGCGGCCAGGGCCGCACCAAGCTGAGCGATCTTGATGATATGCATTGCCTTTCTCTTGTTTTTATAGGTAGGCGAATCCGCTGCCCGGCCGTTCCCGGCGACTGCCAAGGGCCCGGCGGGCAGCGTGTTGTCTGCATCGGGAGTCAACCCATGCGCAGGATCGGTTTGACGGTCAGGCCGCTCTGGGCGTCGGCAACGGCCTGGTTGATGTCCTCGAAGTCGTAGAAGCGCACCAGCTTGTCGAAGGGGAACCGACCCTGGCGATACAGCTCCAGCAAGCGCGGAATGAACACCGAGGGAATGCTTTCGCCCTCGATCACCCCGCGAATGGTGCGGCCCTGGGTCATCACCTCGTTGACGTCGAAACTGGCTTCGGTGCCGGCCGGCGGCGCCCCGACGATGGCGCAGGTGCCGCGCGCCCTGAGCGCATCGATGGCCTGGCGCAGCACCGCCGGGCGACCGCTGGTTTCCAGGGTGCAGTGGGCGCCGCCGGCGGTGATGCGCCGGACCTCGGCCACCGGGTCGACATCCCGGCTGTTGATCACATGGGTGGCGCCCAGCGATCTGGCCAGTTCCAGCCGGCCGGGGGTGATGTCCACGGCAATCAGCGTGGTGGCTCCGGCAATGCGCGCTGCCATCAGGGCGCTGAGGCCGACGGCGCCGGCACCGAATACCGCGAAGGCGGTACCGGCCTTGGGCTGCAGGACGTTGAGCACCGCACCGGCGCCGGTCTGCACGCCACAACCCAATGGCCCCAGCAGTTCCAGCGGCAGGTCCTTGTCGACCTTGACGAGGTTGCGCCGGTTGGCAATCGAGTAGGTGGCGAACGACGACTGGCCGAAGAAATGGTCATGGATCGCGTGCCCGTGACTGTCGCGGGTCGAGCCGCTGCCGTCGAGCCGGCTGCCGCCGAAATTCAGGGCGAAGGTGTGGGTGCAATAGGTCGCCTCGCCGGTGCTGCAGGGTTCGCAGTGCCCGCAGGAGAGGTAGCTCATCACCACATGATCGCCGACGCTGAAATCCTTCACCTCGGCACCGACCGCTTCGATCACCCCGGAGCCTTCGTGGCCGAGGATCATCGGTAGCGGGCAGGGGAAGTACTGGTCGCGTACGATCAGGTCGGTGTGGCACACCCCGCAGGCGACCACTCGCACCAGTACCTCATCGGCACGCGGGGCCTGCAGCTCGATGGCTTCCATCTGGAAGCGACCGCCTTTTTCCCGGATCACCGCCGCCTTGGCGCGGTGCAGGTTTGACTGTGGCTGTTGCATGAACAATCACTCCTCGGTTTCAGAACGGATAGGGACGTGGCGCGTGCTGCACACTGATCCAGTGATCGGTGGTGAAGGCATCGATGATCCAGTCGCCGTTGAAACGACCCAGTCCGCTGTTCTTCACGCCACCGAACATGCTGTTGGGGCTGTCGTTGGCCGGGATGTCATTGATGTGCGCCATGCCCGCCTGGAGCTGTTGGGCAAAGCGCAGGCCACGGCCCTCGTCGCGGGTGAACACTGCGCTGCTCAGGCCGTATTCGGTGTCGTTGGCCATGAACAGGGCATGGGCTTCGCTGTCGGCGCGGATGATCTGCGCAATCGGGCTGAACAGCTCCGCCTGTGCCAGCGCCGAGTCATTGCCGACCGGACCGAACACGTGCGGCGGCAGCACCAGCCCCTGGGGTTCGCCACCGAGCAATTGCGCCAGGCCATCGGCCCGGGCCCGGGCGATATGTCCCAGCGCACCGTCCAGTTGCCGCCGGTTGATCAGCGGGCCGATCACCGTGTCGGCGGCGTCCGGGTCGCCGAACTTCAGGCGTGAGACCCGCTCGACGAACAACGGGACAAAGTCGTTGTAGAGCGAATGATCGACAATGATCCGGTTGGTGCTCATGCAGATCTGGCCCTGGTGCAGGAAGCGCCCGACCACCGCCGCATGTACCGCATGCTCCAGGTCGGCATCGTCGAGGACCACCAGCGGCGCGTTGCCGCCCAGCTCCAGCGCGACATGCTTGAGGGTGCTGGCGGCGGCGATCTGCGCATTGATATGGCGCCCGACATTGTTCGAACCGGTGAAGGAGATGAAGCGCAAGGTCGGGTGCTGGACGAAGGCATCGCCGATCTCGCTGTTCTGCCCGACCACCACGTTCAACAGCCCGGCCGGCAGTCCGGCTTCCTCGTAGATGCGTGCCAGCAGCAGGCCGCCGGTGATCGGGGTTTCCTGCGACGGCTTGACCACCACGGCGTTGCCCAGGGCCAGCGCCGGGGCGATGGAGCGGTGCGACAGGTGCATCGGCCAGTTCCAGGGACTGATGACCCCGATCACCCCGAGCGGCTTGCGGTAGACACGACTTTCCTTGTCGGCGATATCGATCGGCAGGATTCGCCCGACGACACGATTGGGGAAAGTCGCCGCCTCGAGCATACCGTCGCGCACGGCGGCCCATTCCATGTTGGCCTTGGTCCGGGTGCTGCCGCTTTCACGGATCAGCCAGCTGACGATTTCCTCGCGGCGCGTCTGCATGATCTGCACGGCGCGGTGGAACACGGCGCTGCGTTCGGCCGGCAGCGCTCGTGCCCAGAGCGTTTGCGCGGCCTGGGCCGCCTGGCAGGCTTGTTCGAGGTCCGCGAGGTTGGCCAGTTGCAGTTCGGCGAGCACTTCGCCGTCGTACGGGTTGACGTCCAGCAGGCACTGGCCTATGCCGCCGGGGCGTTGTTCAGCGTCGATGTATTGGCCGGCAAAGCCGGTGTAATGACTGCTACTCATGATCTTCACTCTCTGGAGGGTGGCGGGCGCCAGGCGCCCGTTGGCGTTCTCAGCGGCGTTGCAGGCGCGGGAACAGGCGCAGCGCGTTGCCCCGGGCAATGGCTTCGTGTTCGCTGGCACTCAAGCCTTCGAGGGCGCGGAAGTGGTTGACGTTGGCCTCGACGTTGGCGGCCGGCTGGAACGGAAAGTCCGTGCCGAACAGGATCTGCGACAGCGGTGCCAGGGTGCGCAGGCCGTCGAAGGTCGGCTGGTTGGCGGACATCGCCACGTCGTAGTACAGCCGTTGCAGTTCGGCGATCACCTCGGTCCCCGGCTTGGGTGCCGGTTTCATCGCCGGCATGCCGGACAACAGCGCGATACGCCGGGCAATCGACGGCAGCACACCACCGGCGTGAGGCAGGATCAGGTTCAGTTCCGGGCAGCGCTTGAAGGTGTTGGAAAACACCAGGTCGATCACCGTGCGCGCGGTGTCCACCGGGAATTCGAACAGCGGCGCCGGACGACCCAGGCCGACCGCGTCGAAGCATTGCGGCGAGGTCGGGTGCAGGAATACCGTGGCCTGGCGACGGTTGAGCTCATCGAAGATCGGCGCCAGGTCATCGCTGCCCAGGTACTTGCCGTCGGCATTGGTTTCGATCACCACGCCGTCGAATTTCAGCTCGTCGAAGGCGTAGGCGATTTCTTCCAGGGATTGCGCGACGTGGGGCAGCGGCAGGGTGGCGAAACCGCCGAACCGGCCGGGATGTTGCTGGATCACCGCCGCGGTCTCTTCGTTGATCGCGCGGGCCAGGGCCACGCGTTCGTGCTTTTCCTTGAGAAAACCGACGCTGGGCGACGACACCGACAGGATCATCGTGTCGATGTTGCCGGCGTCCATCACCGCGAGCGCTTTTTGCGGCGACCACTCCGGCACCGGATAACCACCGTCCAGGGTCAGCAGGCCGGCCCCGGTCAGCGCCGCCTTGTAGGTGGGCGACAGGCAATGGGCATGAACATCGATCAGGCCGCAGTGGCAGCGGGCCGTCGAAGCGGTTGGCAGGGACATGGGAACTCCTTGACTCAGTACAGTTGCAATTCGATCGGCAGCCAGTGGTAGCCGCCATCGCGGGCGACCAGGTGACCGTGGCCGGGGAACGGGAAGTGATAGGACAGGACGGCGTGGCGCGCGCGCGCAACTTCCTCGAGGACGCGCATGCGGGTGTGGGCGGCGGCCGCGTTGTCGTAGTCGAACAGGAACCCCCATTGCGGCCGCTGCAACAGCAGCACCTGGTGGTGGCACAGGTCGCCCCACAGCACCAGGGTCTGCTCCTGGCTCTCGATTTTGTAGAGGGTATGGCCCGGGCTGTGGCCGGGGGTGCTGACGGCGGTGATGCCGGGGAGCAGCTCGAAACCGTCACAGATCAGGATGATGCGTTCGCGCTCCACGTACGGCGTGAGGTTCTTGTGCGCGCCGAGGAAGTGATCGCGCATGTGCGGGTTCATCGCTTCGCCCTTGGGCGTGGAGAGAATGCTCAGGTCGGTCCAGTAGTCCAGCTCCCTGGGGTCGATGGCGATCCGTGCATTCGGGTAGAGCAGTTGACCGTCATCGTCGACCAGGCCCCAGCAGTGGTCGGGGTGGGCGTGGGTGAGGGCGACGATGTCGATGTCCGCCGGGTCGATCCCGGCCGCGCGCAGGTTTTTCAGGGCCTGGCCGGTCTGGGCGCCGAAAGTCTTGATGCCGAACTCGGCGTTGACCCCCGAACCGGTGTCGAACAGCACCAGTTGGCTGCCAGTGTTGACGATCAGGATGTTCTGGTTCAGCGACATCCGGTCCTTGGGCAGGAAGTTGTCTTCCAGCAACTGATCGATTTCCTTCGGATCAGCCCCGATGAAAGTCGGATGCGGCGCACCCATGTGCAAGGGGCCGTCGGTAATCACCGTGCACTCGAATTCGCCATGCATGAAACGGGTCCAGCCACCTTGCAGTTGCTGAGTGAATGAAGCGCTCATAGGTCACCTGTCTATTGTTTTTGTAGTGTTGATCGAGGGTGTTGCGCTTCAGCTCCTGATCCAGGCCTTGCCCCAGGAGTTGAGCGAGTATTCGCAGTGCGGCCAGACCCCGGCCTGGCGTTCCGGCCCGGTGATCTCCAGCTCCGAGGAAAACTCCAGGCGGTTGCGGTCGGCATCCACCACCATGAAGAACAGGTTGTTGCCGGGGCCGTGGCGGCCGGGGCCGAAGAAGATCGTGATGCGTTCGGCGGCGAAGCGATCGCCCCAGTCGCGAATGTCGTTCCACTCGTTGGTTTCGTAGCAGTGGTGATCCAGTTCGTTCCTGGAACCGCGGAAGAACGCCAGCGAATGGTGCTCGTTGTCCGAGCGCATGAAGCGGGTCATCAGCGCGCCGTTGGCCTCGTCGACCACATCGTCGGACACGGTGAAGCCGACCTTGTTGATGTAGAAGTCCAGCACCGCTTCCAGTTCGGTGGTCTGGAACACCACATGCTGCAGGCGACCCGGCATGCCGGGGTGGATGGCATCGGGAATCCCGCGGCCGACGCCGAACAGCAGTTGCCGGCCCTGGGGGTCGCGAATGCTGAAGGCGTTGTCTTCCAGCAAGGGCGAGCAGGCGTCCTCGGTCTGGCAGTCGCGGGCCTGCAGGTTCACCCGCAGTCGGTCGAGGCTGGCCTGGTCGGCCACGCCATAGGCTGCGGCGAGAAAACCGTTGCTGTCGGCCGGGCTGATCAGCACGGCGCGCTGTGGCCCGGTCAGTACCCAGGTGCCATCGGCCTGCCGATAGCCCTGCAGGTCAAGCATGCGCTGGTAGAAGTCCACCTGGCGCTGCGGCTCCTTGCTGGAGAGGTGCAGGTACAGCAGGTGCGCAGGGGTTTGGGTCTGCAAGTTATGCATGACGGTCTCCTTAGCGTGAATTTCGCAGTAATGATTCGTCGAGGGGCAGCGCATCGACCAGGGCACTGGCCGGGGTCTGCTGGACGCCCAGCAGGGCGGCGAAACCCTCGGCGATGTCCTGTTCTTCGGCGAGCGGGAAAATCGCCGCGACATAACGGTCGGGTCGCAACAGCAGGAGCTGGCCCGAAGGCTCGTCGAGCAGCGCCTGCAGGGCACCGTCGCTGTCGATCCATACCGGACCGGTGTGCGCCGGATCGGGCTTGCCGCCCTTGGGCAGGACCAGGATTCGCCGGGCTTCCAGGCGCTCCCACAGCGGGTGCCGCAACGCGTCCAGACGGCTGTCGACGGAACTGGCGTATTGCAGCAGGGCGAAACCGGTGCCGAGGACTTTGTCCAGCAGTACGCTGTTGCCTGCGGCATCCTCGACCCGGGGTTGCGGGAACATCTGTCCGCAGCTCAACTGCCCGCAACGGCCGTTGCCGATCACCAGGCCTTGGGTGAAGCGCGGCTTGGGCTTGAAACGCATCTGCAGGAAGTAGTCGCGCAGTGGTGGCAGCAGACCGATGACACGGAACGCACCACTGATCAGGTTGGCCCGCCAGACCGTGGACGGCGCCATGACCACGCCCAGGCCCAGGGCCAGCTTGATCAGGGCCCAGGCGTGATCGCGGCGCTCGGTTTCGTAACTGTCCAGCGCGGTGCTGCTGAGCTGGCCCTTGAATACGCCGGCCAGCTTCCAGCCGAGGTTGTGGGCGTCGCGCACACCGCTGTTCATGCCTTGCCCGGCATAGGGCGGGGTCAGGTGCGCGGCGTCGCCGGCGAGGAAGATGCGGCCTTCGCGCCAGCGTTCGGCGACCCGGGCGTGGAAGGTGTACACGGTCTTGCGCACGATGGAGATCGGCTTGTCACCCCGGAAGGGTTTGACCAGTTCCTTGATTCGCGCTTCGTCGAGCATCTCCTCGTCGCTTTCATCGGCCTTGAGCATGAACTCGTAGCGTCGGGTGCGGTGGGGGCCGGGCACGTCCACCGTCGGGCGGCGGGCGTCGCAGTACATCCGGCATTGCCAGAACGGATCGTCATCCTGGTCGGTGTCCACCACCAGCCAGCGCGACTGGAAGCTCGAACCCACCAGATTGATGCCCAGTTGCTTGCGCACCGGACTGCGGCCGCCGTCACAGGCCACCAGGTAGCGGGCCCTGACGATAAGGATGTCGCCGTCGGCGTTGCGCACGCTGGCGGTCACTCCCGTGGCGTCCTGTTCGACATGCAGCAGTTCATGGGCGAAACCGACCCGCAGGTTGTCGAAGCGTTGCATCCCTTCATGCAGGGTCGCCTCGAACAGCGGCTGGCGGAACGCATTGCGCTTGGGAAAGCCATACAAGGTCGAGGTCGGTTCGACCTTGCCGAAGCAGCGGCCGCCTGGACGGGTGTAGTAGTGCACGCCATAGCCGGGCACCACGTCCTTGAGCACGGCCTGGTCCATGCCCACGGCCTGCATGGTGCGCAGCGATTCATCGTCGATCGAGACCGCCCGTGGTTCGCCGACCGTGCTCTGCTTGCGATCGACGATAAACGTCTCCACGCCGGCCTGGCCCAGGTAGTTGGCCAGCGTCAGGCCGGTGGGACCGGCGCCGCTGATCAGCACGCCGGTGTTGATGATATTGGAAGTGGTCATGGTCGATACCGATGCTGTTTAGTCCAACGGCCGGGGACGCCCGGAAAAGGCCTGCATGAGCTGTGAAAGCTGCTGGGCCAGTTGCACGATCTGCTGCCCGTACTCGTCATCGCGCGCGGCGTCGCATTCACTGTCCGGACGCACGCAACTGATGCTGCCGATGGCCTTGCCGTCGCTGTCGAAGATCGGTGCCGCGATGCCGCAGATGCCGCTGTCGACTTCGGCCCGCGAGACGACGTAGCCTTTCTTGCGCAGGCGCTGCATCGAGCGGCGAAACTCTTCCCAGTTCTGCCCCAGGTGGCTGAGCCGGACCTCCTCGTGTTTTTCCAGGTACAGGCGGTTGTGCTGGCGCGAGCCCAGGTTGGCGAGAATGGCCTTGGACGTGGCGCCGAGGAACAGTGGGCGTGGCGTGCCGCGGGTATAGCTGACCTCGCTGGCAATGCTGCCGCTCTGGTGCACGCAGACCACCTGGTCCTTGAACAGCCGGCAGGTCAGCCAGACCTGTGACGGGCTCCACTGGGGGAATTGGCTTTCCAGCTGATTGGCGGCGCGCACCAGCGGATCGCTGACCCGCAGTTGCCGGTCCCAGGTGATGATCCGGGCGCCCAGTGCATACCGGCCGGCCTCGACCTGGAACAGCAGGTCCACTTCGGCCAGCTCCCGCACGTAGCGGTAGATCGTCGAACGGGTGAAGCCCATGGCAGTGCCCAGGTCGTCGACGGTCCATACCGGCTGATGCTCGGTGAACAGGTCCAGCACCTTGAGCATGCGCTCCAGGCTGGAGCCCTTGGCCTCGGCGGTGCTTTCCACCGACTCGGTCGACGCGGGAGAAACAGCGGGGTTGTGGGTGTCGGTCATGATTCAGATCTCGTCCGCGATGGTGTTGCGCAGGATGCCCAGGCCGGAAATCTCCACTTCGACCACATCGCCCGGTTTCATCCACACCGGTGGTTCGCGGAAGGCGCCGACGCCGCCGGTGGTGCCGCTGACGATGACATCGCCGGGGGCCAGTTCGGTGAAAGTGCTGCAGTACTCGATGAGTTTGCGCACGTCGAAAATCATGTCGCTGGTGGAGGTGTGCTGCATGACCTGGCCGTTGAGCCGGGTGGTCAGCTCCAGGTCCTGTGGGTCGCCGATTTCATCGGCGGTCACCAGCCAGGGGCCGAAACCACCGGTCTGCGGGAAGTTCTTGCCGGGCACGAACTGGATCGTGTGCTTCTGCCAGTCGCGTACGCTGCCGTCGTTGTAGCAGGCGTAGCCGGCTACATGATCGAGGGCGTTTTCGGCTTTTACATGGCGCGCCTTCTTGCCGATGACGATCGCCAGTTCACCTTCGAAGTCCAGCTTGTGCGAGATCCGCGGGCGCAGGATGGCTTGCAGGTGGGCGGTCTGACTGTCGGCGAAGCGGGTGAAGATCATCGGGTAGGTCGGCATTTCCCGGCCGGTTTCGCGCACATGGGTGGCGTAGTTGATGCCGATGCACAGTACCTTGCCGGGGTTGGGGATCACCGGCATGAAGGTGACTTCGGCCAGGGCCAGTCGTGGCAGCGCGGCGATGCGCTCTGGCGTCAGGCCGGCGAGCAGGCCGTGGGTGATCGCGGCCTTCAGGTCATAGCCCAGTTCGGCCTTCAACGATTGCAGGTCCACTACCTGGTCGCCGTCGACAAGGCCGTAGCTGGGGATACCCTGGTTGAGGAAGCTGGCAATTTTCATGGTGGGTCTCCTGGAAGGATCAATAAGTCGGGGTAGGGTGGGAAGCGTTGGCGCGGCGCTGGCCGAGGTGAATCGCCAGCAGCGCGCACAGGGCGATCAGGCTGGGAATCAGTGCCGCCATGAAGACTTGCTGGACGTGCCAGCCGAGGCCGACCATCAGGCCGCCGAGCAAGGGGCCGAGGATCGAGCCGATGCGGCCGATGCCCAGCGCCCAGCCGATACCGGTGGAGCGGATTTCCTGGGGATAGAGTTCGGCGGCCAGGGCGTTGAGCCCGGCCTGCGCACCCTGGATCAGCACGCCCATCAGCAGCAGGAGGGTGAGGAAACTCGCCGCCTGGAGCGGCAGCATCACCAGCAGCAGGACCAGCACCTGATAAACCAGGAACTCGGCGATCAGCACCCGATGGGCGCCCAGCGCATCCATCAGGCGGCCCTGTGCCAGCGAGCCGAGCACGCCGCCGAGACTGAACAGCACGATTGCCTGGATACCGGTGTGGGCGGGCAGCCGGGCGCTGCTCAACACGGTGGGCACCCAGCTCATGATCGAGTAGAGGATCAGCAGGTTCATCGCATAGGGCAGCCACAGCAGCAATGTCCGGCGCCACATGCCGTCTTCGAACAGCCGGCGTGGGGAAATGCGCGGGGCCTTGGTCCGAGGGCGGTCGAACAGCGTGTCCGGCAGCGTTTCCAGGCCCGGCACCAGCCGTGACACGATCCTTGCCACCTGTTCGCGGTTGGCCGCCGTGCGCGAGAGGAATTCCACCGACTCCGGCAGGCTGCGCCACAACAGGTCGGCGAAGACCAGCGGCAGCAGCGCCCCGCAGATAAACACCGCGCGCCAACCCAGGGCCGGCAGCACGTGTTCGGCAATCAGGCCGGCCGCCATGGCGCCCAGCGGCATGCCGCAGAACACCAGCGTGACCGCGCTGCGGGCATGGCGCCGGGGGGTGTATTCGCAGACCAGGGCAATCAGGTTGGGGATGGCGCCGCCCAGGCCGAGGCCGGTCAGAAAACGCACCAGCAACAGTTGTTCGTAACTCTGGGTCAGGGCGGTCAGGAGTGAAAACACGCTGAAGGTGGCGACGCAACCCAGCAGGACTTTCTTGCGTCCGATGCGATCGGCCAGGGGCGCCAGGCTCAAGGCGCCGATCATCAGGCCGAGCAGGGTGCTGGCGAACACCGGGCCGAAACTGGCCGCCGGCAAACCGAGGGATTCGGCCATCGGTCCGACGAGAAAGCCCATGACCTGGGTATCGAAACCGTCGATGGCGGCCAGGATCACGCACAGACCGATCAACTCCAGTTGCAGGCGGCCCATGGGGCGTTGATCGATCACGTCGCTCAGGACGTTTGCTGTTTCAGGCACGGTTGGCATGGCATGGACTCTTCTTTTTGTTTTTTGCGGCCCGTTTTTTCGGCAGGTGGGCCATGGAGTCAATCTATTCCCAATCAAAAATTCTGTAAATAGGGATTTATCAAATATTTCACATTGTGAGATTTAAGTGATTTTTGTGAAAAACTGCCAAGGCGGGTCAAGGCGATCAGGTCGCGAGCGGGGCAGCAGGAAAGAAGGGCAGAAAACAGGAGGGCGGGAAACAGGCGGGGACGGGGGGTATTCACCGGTACGGATGGGGAGAGTCCGCACAGGTGAATGCCCCGGATCACTCAGGGAAGGGGCGGATGCCCCGGGTCAGGCCGGCGATACCGCCTGTGGCGCGGCGCTCCAGGCCGGGTAATCGGTGTAGCCACGCTCGGTGCCGCCGAACAGCGAGCCGCCATCGAAGTCCGCCAGCGGCAGATCTTCGGCGAGGCGGTGCGGCAGGTCGGGGTTGGCGACGAAGGGGCGACCGAAGGCAACCAGGTCGGCATAACCCTTGGCGAGCACCCACTCGGCGCGGGTCTTGTCGTACTTGCCGGCAACGATGATCGTATTGTGGAAATGCCGGCGGATGTCCTGGCGGAACTGTTCGGTGAATTGCGGGGCGTCGTCCCAGTCCGCTTCCACCAGGTGCAGGTAGGCGATGTTCCTGGCCTGGAGGTACTCGGTGGCCTCGAGGATGGTCGGCAGGATATCCGGGCAGTCCATGCCGCGTGCGGTCAGGAACGGGGCCAGGCGGATCGCGGTACGCTCGGCACCGACCTCGTCGGCGATCGCATCGATCACTTCCTTGAGGAAGCGCAGGCGGTTTTCCCGGGAGCCGCCGTATTCGTCGGTGCGCACATTGGAGGTGGTGCGCAGGAACTGGTCGATCAGATAGCCGTTGGCACCGTGCACCTCCACGCCATCGAAGCCGGCGTCGATGGCATTGCGCGCGGCCTGGCGGAAGTCGTTGACGATGGCCTTGATCTCGTCATGGGCCAGCGCCCGGGGTGTCGGGCTCGGCACCATGGCGCCGATAGCGGTGGCCGGGTCGACCTTCCAGATCGAGCCGTCGAACGGCACTGCGGAGGGCGCGACTGGCAACTCGCCGTTATGGAAGTCCGAGTGGGACATCCGGCCGACGTGCCAGAGCTGCAGGAAGATCCGCCCATGGGCGTCGTGTACGGCCTTGGTCACCAGCTTCCAGCCGGCGATCTGCTCCGTGCTGTAGATTCCCGGCGTGAACGAATAGCCCTTGCCCTGCGGGGTGATCTGCGTGGCTTCGCTGACGATCAGCGCGGCCGAGGCACGTTGGGCGTAGTAGCGGGCATTGAGGGCGTTGGGGATATCGCCGGGCTGGGTGCTGCGTGCGCGGGTCATCGGTGCCATGACGATGCGATGGGTCACTTCGTGACGGCCGAATCGGGTAGGGCTGAACAGCTTTGATGTCGTCGACATTTTCGTCTCCAGGGTCAGGTGGGATAAGGGATCAGTTTCCGAGCGATACACAAGGTGCGGCGGCCTTCGGTTGCGCCGCCAACCGCGCTTCTTGCGACCAGATGAAGAGCAGGCCCAGCACCGGGATGATGGCCGCGGCAAATGGGATCGCGGCGGCACCGAGGTGGCTGTCGATCACCGCGCCGCCGATGAAGCCGCCCAGGGCGTTGGCGATGTTGAAGGCCGAGATATTCGCGGTGGCCGCCAGTTCGGGCGCTTTCGAGCCGTACTTCATGACTCGCATCTGCATGGGCGGCAGGTTGGCGAAGGTGGTCACGCCGTAGATGAACGCCGCGACCAGGAACAGCCATTTGTAGTGGGCGAGGAAACCCACCAGGATCAGCGCGGCGATCATCGCCAGTGGCCAGAGGCTCAGCGAGCGGCGCAGGTTGGCATCCGCGGTCCGGCCACCGATGCTGTTGCCGACCACCAGGCCGGCGCCCACCACGACCAGGACCCAGGTGATCGCACTGCGGTCGAAGCCGGCGATCTGCTCGGCCACCGGCGCGATGTAGCCGTACAGCGTCATGAAACCGACCCAGCCGAGCATGGTGAAGGTCAGGCTGGCCAGAAGATTGCGATCACGGAACACCGAGAGCTGGGTCAGCATCGAGGCCGGTTTGTTTTCCGGGCTGCGGGCAATGGTGACGGCAATCATCAGCATGGCGACGACACCCATGACCGCCACGACGAGAAAGGCGGTGTGCCAGTCGAAGGCATTGCCGATCCAGGCGCCGGCCGGTACGCCCAGGACGTTGGCCAGTGTCAGGCCACCAAACATCTGGCCCACCGCGCGCCCGGCCATGTTATCGGCGACCATGCGCGTCGCCACGACCGCCCCGATACCGTAGAAGGGGCCCTGGGTAAGGCCGGCCACCACCCGGCTGATCAGGAGCATGGTGTAGTCGGTGCTGAAGGCGGCAATCAGGTTGCCGGCGACAAACAGGCCCAGGAGCACGATCAGCACGTTGCGTTTTTCGAAGCGCGCCAGCCACAACGTCAGCAGGGGACCGCCGATCACGATGGCCAGGGCATAGGCGGTGATCAGGTTGCCCGCTTGCCCGGTGCTGATCTTCAGGCTGTCGGCGACCTGGGGCAGGATGCCGGCGATGAGGAATTCGGCGGTGCCGATGGCAAAGGCGGAAAGGGTCAGGATCCAGATCTGGATCGGCATTCTCGAGGTCAGTGACATGAGGGGGTCTTCCTGCGCACAAATCAGTGGGTTGTCGGCGTAGTCCCGCCGGTTGATGTGGCGAAGATAGACATTGCGGACCCAGTTGATAATTGCTTAGGATTCGAAATTATATTTCGGAGTTTCCGAATAATGACCCTGGATAACCTGGCGCTGTTCCTGATGATCGTCGAGAAGGGCGGCCTGTCTGCTGCGGGGCGCGAGCTGGGGTTGTCGCCTGCCTCGGTGTCCGAACGGCTGGCGGTACTGGAAAGCTATTACGGCGCGAGCCTGCTTACCCGCACGACTCGCTCCATCAGCCTGACCGACGAGGGCCGTTTGCTGGCCGATGGCGCCCGTCGCCTGCTGGCCGAGGCCGAGGAACTGGAAAGCAGCATCCGCCTGGGGGCGCAAAAAATTTCCGGGTTGATTCGCCTCACGGCCCCAGTCGATCTGGGGCAGGCGCAGATCGTGCCGATCCTCGACCGTTTCCTGGCCGAACATCCGTCCGTGACGATCGACCTCAACCTCACCGATGGTTTTGTCGACCTGGTCGGCCAGGGGATCGATTTCGCCGTTCGTTACGGCACCCTGGCCGACAGTACGTTGCGCTCCAAGCCCATCGGCGAGAACCGTCGCGTGGTCTGCGCGGCGCCCCGTTATCTTGAACTCAATGGCACGCCGCAACATCCGGACGATCTGGTTCGGCATGACTGCCTCGTCATGCGCTTTGGCGGCAATATCGATCGGATCTGGACCTTCCGGGTGGGCGACGAAAGTTATCGCGTGGCGGTGAAGGGGAGGCGGGTGGCCAATAACGGTGGCCTGGTCAGGCAGTGGTGCCTGGACGGTCACGGCATCTGCAACAAATCGGTCTGGGACGTCCAGGCCGACATCGCTGCCGGACGGCTGGTGGAAGTGCTCCCGGGCTATTCGCCCGGTCAGACGGCGCTGCAGATTGTCTATCCACCGGTGCGTGTCCTGCCGCGCCGTGTCCGTGCCCTGATTGACACCATCAGTGCGCAGCTGGCGCTGGAGGCGGAGGGCTGAGCGGCTCGAGGCAACGGTCGGCCAGCAAGGCTCCCGCCGGTGTCGATTCGAGCATCGCCAGCGCCGCCCGCAGTGTCGCTGGCAATGCCTTCACCGGCCGGCGGGTCGTGCTGTCCACATACACATGCACGAAATGCCCTTGCGCCACGGCAACGTCATGGTCGTCGCGAAAGACCGCCAGCTCGTAGCGCACGCTGCTGGTGCCGACATGGCCGACCCGCAAGCCGATTTCCAGCACCTGGGGAAACTGCGCCGAGGCGAAGTAGCGGCACTGGCTTTCCACCACCAGGCCAATGGTAGCAGCGCCGGCTTGCAGGGGCTGCAATGCGCCATGCTCCATCAGCCAGGTGTTCACCACGGTATCGAAACAGGCGTAATACACCACGTTGTTGATATGCCCGTAGCTGTCGTTGTCCGCCCAGCGTGTCGGCATCGTGCGCAGCACGGGAAACCGGTCACGGGGTTGCGCTGCCTGCCGCTGGGTCACAGGGCCTCCTGGTAGATCGCCAGGGCGGCGTCGTAGGTCATCTCGCGCGGGTTGTTGACCAGCAGGCGGGTCTGTTTCATGGCGTCCCCGGCCAGTTTCGGCAGGTCGTCGGCCCCAATGCCCACATCGGCCAGACGGGTTGGCAGGCCCAGTTGCAAGGGCAGGCGGGTCATGGTCCGCAGCAAGGCATCAGCCAGTTCGTCAATGTCGCCATGGGCGTCCGGTATCACCGCCCTGGCCAGTTGCGCATACAGCGGCCGGGCTTCGGTCAGGTTGAAGGCCATCACGCCGGGCAGCAGCAGGGAATTCGACAGGCCATGGGGTACATGGAACAACGCCCCGACGGGATAGGCGAGGGCATGGACGGCTGCTACCGGGGCATTGGCGAACGCCATGCCGGCCAGGCAGGCGCCGAGCAGCATGGCTTCGCGAGCGGCAACATCCTGTCCCTGTTCGCAGGCCCGGACAATGTTGGCGCTCAGGAGCCGCAGGGCATCCAGGGCCAGGCAATCGGAAATCGGGTTCTTCAGCCGTCGGCTGGTATAGGCCTCGATGGCGTGGACCATCGCGTCAATCCCGGTCGCCGCCGTGACCGGCTGGGGCAGGCCCAGGGTCAGCAGGGCGTCGAGCAGGGCGCAGTCCGGCAGCAGCAGGGGCGACACCACGCCTTTCTTTTCACCGCTGGCGGTGGTGACGATGGCCACGGGAGTGACTTCGGAACCGGTGCCGGCGGTGGTCGGAATCAGGATCAAGGGCAGGCGCTGGCCGCTTGCCAGGCCGACGCCATAGAGGGTGTCCAGTGGCTGCCCGTCCCGGGCCAGCAGGGCGGCGAGCTTGGCGACGTCCATGGGGCTGCCGCCGCCGATGCCGATCACGCCATCGGCACCTGCTGCTCGTGCTGCCGCGGCGGCGGCTTCGACCATGGCCGCCGTCGGGTCGGCCGTGACTTCGGTGAACAGGGTCACGGCGATATCACTGGCCTGCAGGCTGGCAAGCGCGGCGTCCAGCAGGCCCAGGCGCTTGACCCCGGCGTCGGACACCAGCAGCACCGAGTGCATGGCGTGCTGGCGGGCGATTTCGCCGAGGCGCTGGGCCGCGCCGGCTTCGACCAGCAGGGACTTGACGGTCTGGAAACTGAAACTGTTGAACATGGGCAGGTTCTCGCATGTCGTGGGGAATGCCCGGCCGCGAAGACAGGCGGTAGCCAGGGCTGTCCGGCGATTATCGACGTCGGTTACCGTAGGCAGTAGCCGGCAATTCCACTGAGTGGGATTGGTTGGGGCGCGTTGCGTCTGCTATCTGTAACCGTTGTGTGTTTGCCATTATTTCTACCCAGGAGTCTCCCGATGCCGAGAAAACCCACCGAGTCGCGCAGTTCGCCCTCCAACCGCTCGGTCGAACGCGCGCTGCTGATCCTGCGGGCCTTCCGTCCCGGCGTGGCAGCGCTGGGCAATGCCGAACTGGTGGAGTTGACCGGCCTGCCGCGCTCGACCATCAGTCGCCTGACCCAGACGCTGGTGGAAAACGGCTTCCTGCAATACGAACTGCAGCGTGGCACCTACCGCCTCGGTCCGCCGTTGTTGAGCCTGGCCCATGCCCTGCGCCTGGAATCGGAGATCCTCAAGCTGGCGCAGCCGCTGATGCGCGAGATTGCCGAGGGCCACAAGATCAATGTCGGCCTGGCCGTCGCCGACCAGACGGATATGGTCTACCTGGAATCCGTGCGCAAGAACCGCAGCGGCTTGTTCCGCCACGTCACCAGCGGCTCGCGGGTGCCCATCGAAATCACGTCGTTGGGGCAGGCCTATCTGTCGACATTGTCCGGGCCGGCGCTGGAAGCGCTCCTGGATCGACTCAAGCCCCGGCATCCGAAGAACTGGAAGCAGGTGCGTGCCGCGATAGCCAACGCGCGCAAGGCCGTGCACAACCGGGGTGTCTGCCAGGCATCATGGCAGGCCGGCATCACCTCCATCGCCTTGCCCCTGGATCTTGAGGACCAACCCCCCTATGTCTTCAACATCAGCTTCGCCAGCCAGGACTTCACCGCCGGGCAAATCGAAAGCGAACTGACCCCGTTGCTTGAAGGCCTGTTGCAAAAAATCCGTGAGCAACTGGCGCAGGTGCGCTCGCTGGAGGACCTGTCGTAGAGGGTTGGCGCCCCAGGGTGACGGGGCGTGACGCTGACGTTTCGCCGCGGCTGGATCCGGCCAATTCCACTGTGTGGGATTGGGCCGTCGCTGCCCGGCGAGTGCTTGCACATAATCGGTTGACATGACCCGCGGCCCTTGTGGCGCGGTGAAAACAAGAAACCGTTATGGAGATCGTTTTATGGGCACCTCATCCCGACCGTCAGTGTCGACCTCCGGTGCGCTCAAGGGCGTACGTGTGATCGATTTGTCCAGGGTGCTGGGAGGACCGCTGGCGGCGCAGATTCTCGCCGACCATGGCGCCGATGTGATCAAGGTCGAACCGCCGCAGGGTGACGAGACCCGTGAGTGGGGGCCTCCCTTCCGGGGCGATGCCTCGGCCTACTTCCTCAATGTCAATCGCAACAAGCGCACCCTGGCCCTGGACCTGTCCCTGGAAGAGGGGCGCGAGGTGCTGATGCGCCTGCTGGAAGGCGCGGATATCCTGATCGAGAACTTCAAGCCCGGGACGCTGGAGAAGTGGGGCATCGGCCATGACGTGCTGTCCCGGCGCTTCGAGCGACTGATTCACGCCAGCGTCACCGGTTTCGGCAAGGACGGACCGTTCGGCGGCCAGCCGGGATATGACCTGATGGCGCAGGCATGGTCGGGACTGGTATCGACCAACGGCACGCCGCAGAGCGGTCCGCTGCGCCTGGGCATCCCCGTGATCGACATGTCCACCGCCAGCAACGCGGTGATTGGCATCCTGCTGGCGCTGTACGAGCGTGATCGCTCCGGACGTGGCCAGCATGTCGACCTGACACTCTATGACACGGCCATCAGCCTGCTGCATCCCCACGCTCCCAACTGGTTCATGTCCGGCAAGGTGCCTGGGCTCACCGGTAACGAGCATCCGAGCATTTCCCCCTACAGCCTGTTCAACACCAAGACCCAGCCGGTGCTGATCACGGTGGGTAACGACAACCAGTTCAAGCGCATGTGCGCGGTGCTGGAACTGCCGGAACTGGCCGAGGACGAGCGGTTCTCCAGCAATGCCAGGCGCATCGTCAACCGTCGGGTGCTGACCGATGCCATGGAGGCGCAGCTGGCGAATTTCGAAGGCGTGGACATCTGCCAGAAGCTGATGGCCGTGGGTGTGGGCGCTGGCGCCGTGCAATCGGTGGATCAGGCCCTGACCCATCCTCACACCCTGCATCGTCAGATGGTGGTGCAGTTGGGTGAGTACCAGAGCACCGGTATTCCGATCAAGCTGTCTCGCACTCCGGGCCAGGTGCATAGCGCGCCGCCGCAATACAACCAGCATGCCCGGGAGATTCTCGGCGAGGCAGCCTATTCGGATACGCAGATCGATCAGATGCTCGATCGTGGCGTGCTCCTGGCCGAGAGGAAGCGCCATGGCCAATGACGCCGCATTTGCCCCGGACAGCAGCCCCGCGGTCCTGTATCTGCTGGACCGCCACGTGGCCTGGATCACTCTCAACCGTCCGGCCCGGCGCAATGCGCTGAGCGCGGACATGGACGCCGAACTGCGTGCCTGCGTGAGCCGTGCCGAGCACGATCCGGAGTGTCGCGTGATCTGCATCAGCGGCATGGGCGAAGGCTTCTGTTCCGGCGCTGACCTGAGCGTGGCGCCGGGGCTGTCGACGGCACTGCCTTACACCCCGCAGCCGCATAGCCTGGAGGCCTTTCGCTTCGGCTACCTGATCCAGGCCCGCAAGCCGATCATCGCGGCGATCAACGGCGCGGCCGTGGGCGTCGGGCTGGTCCTGGCGGCGTTCTGCGACATCCGCATCGCCTCGGCGGGCGCGCGATTGGGCTTTACCTACAGCCGGGTCGGCCTGGTCGCCGAGTACGGCATTGCCTGGTGGTTGCCCCGTCTGGTCGGGCCGGGGGCGAGCAACGATCTGTTGTTGTCCGGTCGCCTGGTCGAGGCAGCCGAAGCCCGGCAGATGGGGTTGGTCAATCACGTGGTCGATGGCGAGGGTTTCAACGCCCATGTCGAAGACTATCTGCAGGCACTGGTGGAGCGTTGCTCGCCACGTTCCCTGGCGGTGATCAAGCGCCAGGCCTGGGCCGCCCATGAACAGACATTGCTCGAGTCGGTCCGCAGCAGCCAGCAGGATCTCGACGTGGCACGGCGCAGTGCCGATCATCAAGAAGGATTGCAGGCATTTCGCGAGAAACGCTTGCCCCGGTTTTCTGGAGACACCCATGACTGACGTTCCCTTTGTCACTGCCGTCGAGCGCGACGGCATTGTCCTGCTGACCCTGAACTCACCGGATACCCGCAATGCCCTGAGCACCGCCAGGGAGTTCGACGCCATCGAGCAGGCCTGCGCGCGGATCCAGAGGGATCGGGGAATTCGTGTCGCGATACTGACCGGTGCCGGCAAGGCGTTCTGCGCCGGCGGCGATGTGAAACTGATGCACCGGCGTGCCCTCGACCGCAGCGCCGAGCCCATTGAGGAGCGCTACCGCTACCAGGAAGGCATCCATCGGGTGACCATGGCCCTGCATCGCCTGGAGGTGCCGGTCATTGCCGCGATCAATGGCCCGGCCATTGGCGCCGGACTGGACCTGGCGTGCATGTGCGACCTGCGTATCGCCAGTGAAAAGGCGACCTTCGCCGAGAGTTTCGTCAAGGTCGGGATCATTCCCGGTGACGGCGGGGCCTGGTTGCTGCAGCGGGCGATCGGCGTCTCCCGGGCCGCGGAAATGACCTTCACCGGCGACACGATCGATGCGCCCACGGCCCTGGGCTTCGGCCTGGTCTCCCGGGTGGTCGGGCACGAGACGCTGCTGGATGAAGCCTGGGCATTGGCTGCGCGCATCGCCGTCAACCCCGGTCACGCGTTGCGCATGGCCAAGCGGCTGATGCGCGAGTCGGCCCACGCGCGGCTGGAAACCATTCTGGAAATGTCGGCAGCGTTCCAGGCGCTGGCCCATGCCACCGACGACCACCGCGAACGGGTCGAGGCGATTGTTCGCCGTATCGGCTGACCTTGCCGCTTCACTCTTTCGGGACTTGCCTGCCATGACCACACTTTATGAAGTACACGCAGGGATTGCGTTGCTGACACTGGACAATCTTCCGGTGAACGCCTTGAGCCACGCCTTGCGTCGTTCCCTGGCCGAGCGCCTGGAGCGTTGCCTGGCCGACCCGGCCGTACGCGGCATCATCCTGATGGGCGCGGGAGGGCGGGCTTTTTCGGCGGGAGCGGACATCGCCGAATTCGGCTCGCCCGCCAGTCACGCCGAGCCGTCCCTGGGGGCCCTGATCGGACAGATCGAGAACGCTCGCCTGCCGATCCTGGCCGCCATCGACGGGCACGCATTGGGCGGCGGGCTGGAGTTGGCCCTGGGGTGTCACTGGCGCGTCGCCAGCCGTCGCTCGCGCCTGGGGCTGCCGGAAATTCACCTGGGGCTGATTCCCGGGGCTGGTGGTACCCAGCGCCTGCCCCGGCTGATCGGCCTGCAGCCGGCCTACGAGATGATGCTCGGCGGCCAGCCGATCGACGCCGAACGAGCGGCGCAGCTCGGGCTGGTGGATGAGGTGCTCGACGGTGAGTTCGCCGCGCGGGCACTGCGCTGGTTTGTTGCCTTGCTCGACGGCGGCCAGGGTGTGCGTCGCAGTTGCCAACGGGAGGTTGTCGAACAGGCGTTGCCGGCACTCCCCGGACGCGTCGCCAGCCATGCCGCGCAGGCCTTGCGGCAATGCGTCGAGGCGTCCGTGCGGCAGCCGTTCGAGGCTGCGCTGGAGCTGGAACGCACAACGTTCGCCGCCCTGGAAAGCAGTGCCGAGTCGGCGGCACTGCGCCATGCTTTTTTCGCCGAGCGTCGCGCCGCCACACTCTCCGGGCTGGCCGCCGGAACCCGCCCGCTGGCCCTGCACAAGATCGCCGTGGTCGGCGCCGGTACCATGGGCAGCGGGATCGCCATGTGCTTTGCCAATGCCGGATTCAGCGTCGGCCTGCTCGATGTCAATCCGGACTCGCTGACCCGTGGGCTGGCCGGGATCCGGCAGAACTACAAGGCGCAAGTGGACAAGGGGCGCCTGAGTGTCGACGCCGCGCAGCAGTTGATCCGACGGATCGCACCACATGACAGCTTCGAGGCCATCGCCGATGCCGATCTGGTGATCGAGGCAGTGTTCGAGGACCTGGCCGTCAAGCAGACGGTATTCGCCACCCTGGATCGGGTCATGAAGCCGCAGGCCTTGCTGGCGAGTAATACCTCGACCCTGGATATCGACCGTATCGCCGGGTTCACCGGCCGTCCCGGGCAAGTGCTGGGCCTGCACTTCTTCAGTCCGGCCCCGGTGATGCGCCTGCTGGAAATCGTGCGCGGTCGCGCGACCCGCGATGAGGTGCTGGTCACGGCGCTGGACCTGGCCAGGACCCTCGGCAAGATCGGGGTCGTGGCGCGCAGTGCTGACGGCTTTATCGGCAATCGCATGTGGCACCAGTATTTGCGCCAGGCCTCGCTACTGGTGGAAGAGGGGGCCTCGCCGATGCAAGTGGACCGCGCGCTGCAGGACTGGGGATTCGCCATGGGGCCGCTGCGGGTCGCCGACCTGGCGGGCCTGGATGTCGGCTACGACATTCGTCAGCGGCAATACCGCGATTACCCGGATCAGCGCTGGTCCGGTTGGCTCGACCGCGTCAGTGAACTGGGGCGCCTCGGCCTGAAGGGTGGCACCGGCATCTACGCCTATCCGCAAGGCAGCCGGCAAGCCGTGGAGGACCCGCTGATACAGACATTGATCGAGGACTATCGGCGTGAGCGGGGCGTGGTGGCCCGCACGTTCAGCGACGAGGAGATCGTCAGTCGTTGCCTGGATGCGCTGAGTGTCGAGGGTATCCGCCTGCTCGAAGAGGGGGTTGCCCAGCGAGGCTCGGATATCGACGCGGTGTTTCTCAATGGCTACGGCTTCCCCCGTGCGCAGGGCGGGCCGTTGTTCCAGGCCGACCGGGCCGGACTGGCGGCGCTGATCGAGCGCCTGGCCCGCCGCGCGGGCGAAAGTGATGCGCGGTTCTGGGCGCCACCGCGGCTGCTGTGCGATGTGATGGAGCATGGCGGCAGGCTGTCGAGCCATGAGGGGGAGGGACGTCCATGAACGAGGTCGTGGTGCTTTCCACCGCCCGCACCCCCATTGGCAAGGCCTATCGGGGCGCCTTGAACGCCACCCACGCGGCAACGCTGGGCGGGCACGCAGTGGAGCATGCGCTGGCGCGCTCCGGTCTGCAGGCCGGCGAGATCGACGATGTGCTGATGGGCTGCGGTCGCCCCGAAGGCACCGCCGGCGAGAATATCGCACGGCAGGTGGCCTTGCGTGCCGGGTTGCCGGTGTCGGTGCCCGGCGTGACGATCAATCGCTTGTGCTCCTCCGGGTTGCAGAGCATCGCCATGGGGGCGCAGATGATTGCCTGCGGTGACGCGCAAACGGTGATCGCCGGTGGCCTGGACAGCATTTCCTGCGTGCAGAACGAACACATGAACCATTTCATGGCGCAGGATCCCTGGCTGCTGGCCCGGCGTCCCTCGATCTACCTGAACATGATCGAGACCGCCGAGGTGGTCGCCGGGCGCTACGGCATTTCCCGGGAGCGCCAGGATGTCTTTGCCGCGCGCAGCCAGCAGCGCAGCGAGCGGGCCCGACTCGAAGGCCGGTTCGCCACGGAAATCGCGCCGATGGAGGTGTGGCGTCAGGTGCGCGACAAGGAGACCGGCCAGGTACGTGGCGAAGCCTGTCGCCTGAGCGAGGACGAGGGTATCCGCCCCGGGACCACCGTCGAGGCGCTGGCTGGTCTCAAGCCGGTGATCGAGGGCGGCTGCGTCACTGCCGGCAACTCCAGCCAGTTGTCCGATGGTGCGTCGGCCTGCGTACTGATGGATGCCCGTCGGGCCGAACGCGCCAACCTGCAGCCGTTGGGCTATTTCCGCGGCTTTGTCGTAGCCGGTTGCGAGCCGGATGAAATGGGCATCGGCCCGGTCCTGGCGGTGCCGCGCCTGTTGGCCCGGCACGGCCTGCGTGTCGACGATATCGATCTCTGGGAACTCAACGAAGCCTTTGCCGTGCAGGCGCTGTATTGCCAGGAGCGGCTGGGGATCGACGACGAGCGCCTGAACGTCAATGGCGGCGCGGTCGCCCTCGGTCATCCCTACGGCATGTCGGGATCGCGCCTGGCCGGCCACGTGCTGATCGAAGGACGACGACGGCGCGCGCGTTGGGTGGTGGTGACGATGTGCATCGGCGGAGGGATGGGCGCAGCCGGTTTGTTCGAAGTGGTCTGAGACCGCGAAATTCAATAAAAACAACAACACGAGAGCTTTCTTATGAACACAGTCAATAATGGGGTGATGGCGGGGGCTTCCACGCCGGCCTCACCAGCAACGGCGCGCGACGCCACTCGCCAGTCCATTCGCCGGGTGGTATTGGCCGGTGCATTCGGGACGGTTGTCGAGTACTTCGATTTCAGCGTCTATGCCTTCCTGGCGACCACCCTGGCAGCGGTTTTCTTCCCTGCCCAGAATCCCACCGCGGCGCTGCTCTACACCCTGGGCGTGTTTGGCGCGGCGTTTGTCGCCAGGCCCCTGGGCGGGATTCTGATCGGACACCTCAGCGACCGTTATGGCCGCCGCCCGGCCCTGACGGTAGCAGTGGTCGGCATGGCGTTCGCCAGTACGCTGATCGGGTTGTTGCCGGTCTATGCCAGTATCGGGATTGCCGCGCCAGTGCTGCTGTTCGTTCTGCGTTGCGTGCAGGGGCTGTCGGCCGGCGGCGAACTGGGCAGTGCCGGCTCCTACGTGGCCGAAGTGGCTCCGGATGGGCGGCGTGGCTTTCTCACCAGCACCACCCAGGTCGGCACGCTGGTCGGTACCATGCTGGGTTCGCTCTGCGTGGGCCTGATGCACATGGGCCTCAGTGACGAGCAGATCCTGTCCTGGGGGTGGCGGATTCCGTTCCTGATCTCCCTGCCTCTGGGGATCGCCGCGCTGATCGTGCGCAGCAGGATGGAGGAGTCCAAACAGTTCGAGTCCGTGGAGGAGCAGGGCGCGGTCGCGAAGATCCCGGCATTGTCGGCGCTGGTCTCCCACCCTCGGGCGGTGTTCACCGTGTTCGGTCTGACGCTGGTGTCCTTCGCCTCCTACTACCTGGTGTTCACCTACATGGCCACCTACTTCGAGCGCCAGGGCATCATGCGTCCGGGGCTGGCGGCCTGGTCGACGACGTTGACACTGCTGCTGGCGGCGGTGGCCATTCCGGTCTGGGGCAAGATCACCGACCGCATCGGTCGGCGCCCGATCCTGATTGGCGTGTGCGTCGCCAACCTGTTGCTGGCCTGGCCGTTGTTCCTGTTCATGCAGAGTTCGGTGGGCGCAGCGTTCTTTTCGCAGATCGTGCTCGGTCAGATCGAAGCCGCTTACCTGGGAGTGATCCTGGCCGCCTATTGCGAGATGTTCCCGGCCCGGGTGCGCTCCAGCGGCTTCAGCCTGGGCTACAACTTCTCGGCGATTCTCGCCGGCGGCAGCGCCCCCTACCTGGCCACCTGGCTGATCTCGGTAACCGGCGTGCCCCATGCCCCGGCCTGGATCCTGATGGCCATGGCCTTTCTTTCCCTGCTGGTGGCCTTGACGGTATCCGAAACCGCCAATCGCCCGATGCCGACTGTTTAACGCACTGGAGTCCCTCATGAGCATTGCGAGTTACCCGCAGATTTATCAATTCATTGCCGGACGCTGGGTCGAAGGCGGCGCGCAGACCGTCGAGCAGGTGCTCGACCCGGCCACCGAACAGGTGCTGGGCCGTTACCGCCACGCCTCGCTTGGCGACATCGACGCGGCCCTGGCCGCCGCGGACGAGGCATTGCCCGGATGGCGCGGCAAGACGGCCGAAGCGCGCTACCAGATCCTGCGCACCTCCGCCGGACTGCTACGCCAACGCACTGAAGAAGCGGCGGCGATCCTCAGCCTGGAGCAGGGCAAGCCGCTGGCTGAAGCACGGATGGAGATCCAGGTCAGCGCCGACGTGCTCGACTGGTATGCCGAGGAAGGCCGCCGCGCCTACGGTCGGGTGATTCCCGGCGCGGCCAACAGTCGCCTGCTGGTGGTCAACGAGGCGATCGGCGCGGTGGCGGCGTTTACCCCGTGGAATTTTCCCGCGACCACCGTGGCCCGCAAGCTGGGTGGCGCGTTGGCCGCCGGCTGCACGGTAATCATCAAGGCCTCCGAGGAAACCGCGGCGACGGCCGTGATCATTTTCCAGTGCCTGGAGCAGGCCGGGTTGCCGGCGGGGGTGGCGAACCTGCTGCTGGGTATCCCCGCGGAAATTTCCACGCGACTGTTGAGCAGCAAGGTGATCCGCAAGGTGTCCCTGACGGGGTCCTTGCCGGTCGGCCGGGTGCTCGGGCATCTGGCGGTGGACAACGATCTGGTGACTACTATGGAACTGGGCGGCAACGCGCCGGTGATCGTGTTCGACGATGTCGATGTCGAGGCGGTCGCCACGTTATGCGCCACGGCCAAGTTCCGCAATGCCGGACAGGTCTGCAATGTGCCAAGCCGTTTCTATGTGCATGAGCGCATCGCCGAACGTTTTGCCGCCACGGTTCAGGCGTTCGCCCGGGACCTGCGGGTCGGCCCCGGTGTCGAGGCCGGCACGCAGATGGGGCCGCTGGCCAATGCCCGGCGGCTGGCGGTGATGCAGCAACTGATCGATGACGCACGGGAGCGCGGGGCCGACCTGCTGGCCGGCGGCAAGCGCCTGGAACGCGACGGCTACTTTTTCGCGCCGAGCGTGCTGGCCGATGTCCCGGATGCGGCCCGGGTGCTGGTGGAAGAGGCGTTCGGCCCGATCATGCCCATCACCACGTTCAGTGATCGCGATGAAGTGCTGGTGCGTGCCAATGACACTGCCTATGGCCTGGGCTCCTTTGTCTTTACCGAGTCCCTGGATCATGCCACCTACGTCAGCGATGCCCTGGAAGCCGGGATGGTCGGCGTCAATACCACGGTGCTTTCGCGCACTGAAACCCCGTTCGGCGGAATCAAGGCCTCCGGGCATGGTTTCGAGTCGGGCATCGAGGGCCTGGAAGCGTACCTGCGCAAGAAGGTCATCCTGCAACACCCACCGGTTCGCGGCGCTGCACGCTGAATCTTGTCGATCAGGCCGACCGGACAAGCGGGCCGGCCAACAGGGAGAACATCATGTCAGTTGAAAAAGTCGCCGTCGTCACCGGCGCCGGCAGTGGCGTAGGCCTCAAGACCGCCGGGTTGTTGCATCGCAAGGGCTTCCGGGTGGTGTTGCTGGATATCGATGGCGATGCGGCCTTGACCCAGGCCACGGTCCTGGATCCGAGCGGCCTGAGCGTATTGGCGGCACGGGTGGATATCTGTGACGCGGGGCAGGTGCGCGCGGCCATCGACCAGGTACGCGCGCGTTGGGGACGGGTGGATGTACTGGTCAACAACGCCGGCATGCCCCAGGCCAATCTGCCTTTCGAGGCGGTTTCGGCGCAACTCTGGAGCCAGGTGCTGGACGTCAATCTCATGGGGATCGTCCACCTTGCCCAGGCGGTGGTACCGCTTATGCGCGAGCAGGGTAGCGGGCGCATCGTCAATGTCACCTCGGTGGCAGGCAGCCGCGCCCGGCCCGGAATGAGTGCCTATTGCGCGGCCAAGGCCGCGGCGATCTCCCTGACCCAGACCCTGGCGCTGGAGCTGGCGGACGCCGGCATCCTGGTCAACTCGGTGGCTCCCGGCTCGCTGGAAACCCCCATGTTCAGGAAATTCCTGCAACCGGATGAAGCCTGGGACGCGGCCATGGAGCGCTACTTGCCGAACATCCCGCTACACCGCTTGGGGCAGCCCGAGGAGATCGCCGAAACGGTGGTCTGGGTGGCGAGTGAAGCGCCCGGGTTCATGACCGGGCAGAACATCATTGTCGACGGAGGGCGATGCCTGTAGCACGGCCGCACCCGTGTTGCGTCGCCCGACGGCGCAACACGACGTGCAAGCAGGGGCCGTCATGAAAGTTCATCCAACGCGTTAACCCAAACCCGATAAACGTTTTAAAAAAACAGTTTCGTACTTCGAAGCTGCGGATTCTTTTTGTCTGATAAATCCAATAATAAAAGGTGGCAAATATGAAGGTTTCATCGCGCTCAAGCGTTTTTCTGCTGGCCGGGACCGTGATGTTGAGCGAGTCGGCATTATCGGCGCAGGCCTTTGACACGGCCTCTCCCTGGATGCTGGGCGATTGGGGCGGCTTGCGCCGGGAGTTGCAGGAAAAGGGTTACGACTTCGGTCTCAGTTATATTCCGGAAGTGGCGACCAATATCAAAGGCGGCTATGACCATGATCGTACGGCGCGGTATGCCGATCAGTTCGCCCTGAGTTCACATTTCGACCTGCAGAAGATTCTCGGTATCCAGGATGCCGATTTTCAGTTGACGATAACCGAGCGCAGCGGCCGGGACATCACCAACGACCGGCTGGTGGACCCGCGAGCGGGTTACATCTCGTCCTCTACCCAGGAAATCTATGGCGCCGGCCAGACCTGGCGCCTGACCAAGATGTGGTATCGCCAGATGTTTTTCGACAAGGCACTGGATATCAAGTTTGGCCGGATCCCGGTGGGTGACGATTTCGACACCATCGGTTGCGAGTTCTAGAGCTGGGCCTTCTGCGGTGCCTTGGGTGGACATGGTTCGAAGGTGTGGTATAGCGCCCCCGTCAGCCAGTGGGCGGCACGGGTCAAGTACAACTTCAACAAGGATACGTATTGGCAGGTCGGTGCGTTCGAGTTCAATCCCACGGAGCTGGAGCCGAACAACGGTTTCAAACTCAATACCAGCGGGCGTACCGGCACGACGTACCTGAGCGAACTGGGTTGGAACCCACTGTTCGGTAGCGGCTATCCGGGCATGTACAAACTTGGTGCCTATTACAACACCGCAAAAACCACGGATGCCCTGGATGATGCCAATGGCGCGCCGCAACCCCTGACGGGCCTGCCCCTGGCAGAGCGCAACAACAAGCAGGGCTGGTATGCCTACGCCCGGCAGAAAATCACCGCGGACGCCGGTGATCCACGGCGCGGTCTGAGCCTTTTCGCCCATTACTCGGCCAACGACAAGGCCACCTCGATGATGGACTACCAGGTGGAACTGGGGGCGATCTACACCGGGGTGTTCGCCTCGCGTCCCGAGGATGACCTGGGCTTCGCGGTGGGGGCGCTCCATGTCAACCCGGCGTTTGCCAAGCGCATCGAACTGCAGAACCAGGTACGGGGGCTGGTCGACTACAACGACCCGCGCTATCAGCCTGAACGTACCGCCGAATACGTCGCCGAACTGCATTACGGGATCAAGGTGGCACCCTGGTTGACCGTGCGCCCGAACATCCAGTACCTGGCCAATCCCGGGGGGCTTATCAGGTCGACGACTCGGTGGTACTGGGTGTGCAGGTCATGAGCAACTTCTAGGGCCTAGCCGCTCCCGAACAGACGGGAGGCCTGCAACGGGCCTCGCCGTCATCCATCGCGACGTCCGGCGCGCCTTGTTAGCCGGACTTCAAAGGCTCTGAAGGCGGCATCGGTTCTCCGGGGTGGGTGTTGGCCCTAGGATGCTCGGTAGCATTTTGATCAGTGGCGACGCCTGGCGCACCGCTGACCCATCGACTGGCAGGAGCTGAACATGACCCAGACATTGAAGATAAATGGCACCGTGCACACGGTCGATGTCGATGACGATACGCCGCTGCTCTGGGTCCTGCGGGATGTCCTCGGCATGACCGGCACCAAGTTCGGTTGCGGCATGGCGTTGTGCGGTGCCTGCACCGTGCACATGAACGGCGTGGCGATCCGCTCCTGCCTGATGCCGGTCAGTGCCCTGGCCCAGGCCGAGATCACCACCATCGAGGCCGTGGGCGAGACTGTCGCCGGCAAGAAGATCCAGGACGCCTGGCAGGCCCTGGAAGTGGTGCAGTGCGGCTACTGCCAGTCCGGACAGATCATGTCGGCGACGGCGCTGCTGGCAAGCAATCCCAATCCCAGTGACAGCGATATCGATAACGCCATGGCCGGGAACATCTGCCGGTGCGGCACCTATGCGCGCATTCATGCGGCGATCCGCCAGGCGGCCGGGGCGAGCTTCGTCAAGGTGGGCGCATGAACATCAGGTTCGACACGACTGCTGGCGGCCGGGTGTCGCGGCGCGGCTTGCTGAAAATCGGCGCGGCCACCGGCGGCGGGTTGCTGTTGAGCCTGGCCTTGCCCGGTGCGATCGGTGCCGGCCTGGCCGATGACAACACACTGTTCGAACCCAACGCGTTTATCCGCGTCGACCGCCAGGGCAAGGTGACTTTCACTATTGCCCAGGTCGAGATGGGGCAGGGCACCTACACCTCGATCCCGGTATTGATCGCCGAAGAGCTGGCGGTGCGTCTCGACCAGGTGGTGATCGAGCATGCCCCGGCGGACAACAAGCGTTATGCCAATCCGCTGCTGGGTTTTCAGGTCACTGGCGGCTCGACCTCGATCCGCAGCGCCTGGGACCCCCTGCGCCAGGCCGGCGCCACCGCCCGGACCCTGTTGCTCCAGGCGGCCGCCCTGCAATGGGGCGTGGCCCCGAGCAGTTGCGTGGCAAGCGAGGGAGTGGTCCGGCATGAGGCTAGCCGGCGTTCCCTGACCTACGGTGAGTTGGTGGAGAAGGCGGCGACCCTGCCGGTGCCGGAAAAGGTCGAGCTGAAAAGCCCGGAGCATTTCCAACTGATCGGGCTGACGAGCAAGCGCACGGATTCGCCGGCCAAGGTCAACGGCACGGCCCTGTATGGCATCGATGCACGACCGGAAGGGTTCAAGGTCGCCGCGGTGACGGCCTGTCCGGTGATCGGCGGCAGCCTCGCCAGCGTCGACGACCGCGCGGCCCTGGCGGTCAAGGGCGTGCTGCGGGTCATCCGTATCGACAACGCCGTGGCCGTGGTGGCCGAGCATATGGGCGCGGCGCGCAAGGCCCTGGCCTTGCTCGATATCCGCTGGAACGAAGGCGCCAACGGGCAATTCTCCACGGAAAAAATGCTCCAGGCGATCGAGCAGGCGTCCCGGGCCACGGGGGCCGTGGTGCGTAATGTCGGTGATGTCGCGCAGGCGCTGGCGCAGGCCGACAGGAAGTTCGAGGTGGTCTATCAGGTGCCGTTCCTGGCCCATGCCTGCATGGAGCCGATGAATTGCACCGTGCATGTCCGCGCACAAGGCTGCGACCTCTGGCTGGGGAGCCAGGTGCCGGCGCGGGCGCAGGCAGTGGCCGCGCAGTTGACCGGTCTGGCCGAATCCCAGGTCCAGGCGCACAACCACTTGCTGGGCGGTGGTTTTGGCCGGCGCCTGGACGTCGACTTTGTCGCCCAGGCGGTGGCTTTCGCCAAGCAGGTGGAGTTCCCGCTCAAGGTCATCTGGTCCCGGGAAGAAGACACCCGTCACAGCACCCTGCGGCCCTACCATTTCAACCACCTGAGTGCCGGCCTGGATGCCCACGGGCGGCCGACGGCCTGGACCCATAAGGTGACGGGCTCGTCGATCCTCGCGCGCTGGTTGCCGGCACGCTTTGCCAACGGTATCGACGGCGATGCCATACGCGACCCGAGCGGTCCCTATGACTTCCCGAACATTGGCGTCAGCTACATCCGCCATGAACCGCCCGAAGGCATTACCACCGGTTTCTGGCGCGGTGTCGGGCATACCCAGAACGTGTTCATGGTCGAGGGCTTTATCGATGAGCTGGCGGCGAGCGCCGGGCAGGACCCGGTGGCCTATCGGCTGGCGCTGCTGGACAAGCACCCGCGTGCGCGCAAGGTCCTCGAGGCGGTCGCACAGCATTCGGGCTGGGGCACCCCGCTGGAGAAAGGCCGGGGCCGCGGCGTTGCGCTGACCTTCTGCTTCGGCACCTACGCCGCCCAGGTGGCGGAGGTGAGTGTCGATGCCGCCGGGCAGGTGCGCGTGCACAAGGTGACCTGCGTGGTCGATTGCGGGCGCGCGATTGTGCCTGACAGCATCGTCGCGCAGATGCAGGGCGGGGCGGTCTTCGGCCTGAGTGCGGCGTTGTTCGGCAACATCACCTTCAAGGACGGGAAAGTCGAGCAGGGCAATTTCGACACCTACCGGGTCCTGCGGATGAACGAGATGCCGGCCATCGAAACCCATCTGCTGGACAGCGAGGAGTCTCCCGGCGGGATTGGTGAGGTGTCCACGGTGACGATTGCACCCGCGCTGGTGAACGCCGTGTTTGCCGCGACGGGCAAGCGCCTGCGTCAGTTGCCTGTCGATAGCCGCCAGCTGGCGGGTGCCTGAGTCGTTTCGATCCAGCGCTGTCCGATTGGCGGCTCGAACGACCGATTATAAGCAAAGAACACTTTGGCCGGTGCCTCTGCGACGGCGTTGCTGTATCAATACCGGCTGCAACGCCATCAACCACCTGACTGTCGTCGGGCTCGCTCTATCCAGTACTTCAGCGAATCCAACGAGGGGACCAACATGTCAGGTTTGCAAGAGCGCGTGGGCGGCCGGGAGTGGCGTGCCGATGTGCTGATCATCGGCGGGGGGCCGGCGGGTACCTGGGCAGCCATCAGCGCCGCCGCCCGTGGTGCCAGTGTGGTACTGGCCGACAAGGGCTACTGCGGCGCATCCGGGGCCACCGCGCCGTCGGGCACCGCCGTCTGGTACGTCGAGCCCGATGCGCGCAAGCGCGAAGCGGCCAAGGCCAGCCGTTATGCCCGGGGTGGCTATCTGGCCGAGACCGCCTGGATGGACCGCGTGCTCGCGCAGACCTACAGCAATATGCAGACCCTCGCCGACTGGGGGTATCCCTTCCCGCTGGACAGTGCCGGCGAACAACGCCGCATGTCCTTGCAGGGCCCCGAATACATGCGCCTGATGCGCAAGCGGGTGAAGCAGGCGGGCGTGCGTATTCTTGACCACAGTCCGGCCCTGCAACTGCTGACCGACCCTGACGGACGCGTCAGCGGTGCCACGGGTATCTCGCGGCAGAAACATCAGGCATGGCGGGTGGAAGCGGCGGCGGTGGTGATCGCCACCGGAGGTTGTGCGTTCCTCAGTCGCGCCCTGGGCTGCAACGTGCTGACCGGCGACGGGCACCTGATGGCCGCCGAAGCCGGTGCGCAGTTTTCCGGCATGGAGTTTTCCAACGCCTATGGCCTGTGCCCGGCATTCGCCTCGGTGACCAAGTCGGCGTTTTACCAGTGGGCGAACTTCTATCATGGCGATGGCCGGCTCATGCAGGGCGCCGGTTCCGCACAAGGGCGCAGCGTCATTGCCAAGGCGCTGCAGAGCGAAGCGGTGTATGCGCGGCTGGACAAGGCCGACGCCCTGGCCCAGGCGCAGATGCGCCTGGCGCAGCCGAATTTCTTCCTGCCGTTCGACCGTCTCGGTATCGATCCCTTCAGCCAGTTGTTTCCCGTGACCTTGCGCCTGGAAGGCACCGTGCGCGGCACGGGCGGCCTGCGCATTGTCGACGAGCAGTGCGCCACCAGCGTGCCGGGGCTGTTCGCCGCCGGCGACGCGGCGACCCGCGAACTGATCTGTGGCGGTTTCACCGGCGGCGGCAGCCATAACGCCGCCTGGGCCTTGTCTTCCGGCTTCTGGGCCGGGGCCGGGGCGGCGCAATTCGCCCAGGGCAATCGGCTGTCGGGAGGTATTCATCTGCGCGAGCAGGGTGGTGCCGGTCTGCTCGATGCGCGGGGTCGGCAGCTGGACCCCGGCGCCTTGATCAAGGCGGTGCAGGACGAAGTCTTCCCGTACCAGCGCAACTGGTTTCGGCGTGGCGACGAGTTGCAGGCCTCGCTGGGCCGGCTCGATACCTTGTGGCAACAGGTACGCACGGCGGCACCGGCCTCGGACAGCGAGCAGACCCTGCGCCTGCGCGAAGCCAGCGCGATGCTCGCCGTCTCGCGCTGGATGTACCGCAGCGCCCTGGAACGCACGGAAAGCCGGGGCATGCATCGGCGCAGTGACTACACCCGCCTCGACACGACCCAGCGCCATCGCGTGCTCAGTGGCGGCCTGGACGAAGTCTGGACCGCTCACCAGTCGCTGGCACCGGTGGACGAACAACTTCTCGCGGAGCAGGCGGCATGATCGAACTCATCGACGCCCAACGCTGCACCGGTTGCAACATCTGCGTCCTGGCCTGCCCGACCAACGTCTTCGCGCCGTTGGAGGGGCAGGCACCACGGATCGCCCGGCAGGATGACTGCCAGACCTGCTACATGTGCGAAGTCTACTGCCCGGAAGATGCCTTGTTCGTCGCTCCCTACGCTGATCGGCCCGCCACCGATGCCGAGATCGCCCGGCAGGCCGGACAGTGGCTGGGCAGCTACCGCGAGGCGGTGGGCTGGGGCAAGGGCCGCCAGTCCACCGCCAGCGCCGACCAGAGCTACCAGTTGCTGGGCAAGGCCTGAGTCACCGGGGCCTGGTCACGGATGGTCTGGTCGAGGATGGCCTGGTCGAGGAAAAGCGCCGCGTTTTCCAGCGCCTGCATCCCTTGCGGCAGAATCGCCGCGAACAGATGCCAGACGTGAAACATCTGCGGCCAGACCTCCAGCGACACCCGTACGCGGTTCTCCCCCAGGTGGGTGGCGAGCCGCATGGCGTCGCTGAGCATCACTTCGTTTTCCCCGATCTGCACAAGAATCGGCGGCAGCCCCCGGACATCGGCGAACACCGGTGAGGCATCGGGATCGGTAGGCAACGCACCGTTGAGAAAGGCCTTGGCGAGTAGCGTCAACCCCAGGCGCGAGGCCTGCGGGTCGAGGCCGTCGCGGTTGTCGATGGAGGCGCCCGTATGCGCAAGGTTGGCCCATGGCGACAGCGCCGCGCCGCCTGCGGGCAGAGGCAGGCCGGCGTTGCGCGCCTTGACCATCACCGAGACGACCATCGCACCGCCGGCCGAGTCCCCCGAGAAAACGATGGAGCGCGGGTCGTTGCCCTGCTCAAGCAGCCAGCGATAGGCCGCTAGGGTGTCATCGATCGGGATCGGGAAGGGATGTTCGGGTGCCAGTCGGTAGTCCGGCAGATAGACCCTGGCCCCCAGCAGCTTGGCGAAGTGCCCGGCCAGGCCCAGGTAGCCCTTGGGACTGCCGCCTACGTAACCCCCGCCGTGGATGTAGAAAAGAATCCGCTCGCCTTGCAGTCCGTCGGGAATCACCACGGCGCCGGGGATGCCGCCCATATCGATGGCATGGGTGGTAACGCCCTCGGGAATCGGGTGCGAGGACAGCACCTGTTCGTAGGCCTGGCGTTGCTGGTCAAGGGTGGTGGTCGTTTCCTGACCCAGGAGAAAAGGGCCGAAGTCGGCGGCCGATGCGACCCAGGCGTCGAGACGGGCCTGGACAAGGGGAGTGAATGCCATGGAAGGTTCCTCGTGTGGCAACCCCGCGACAGGTTCGGGGTTGGCGAATGAGGTTCCAGTTTATTCCTGGCATTGACGAATGGATTTCCCCTCTGTGGGGCCGGATGTGTTGACCGAACGTTCGTTGAAGACGTTCTGGATAGCGCCAGGGGCGTGCCAATAGCGGGCTCAGGCGCCGATCTGCCTCAGCAACCGATTGACCCGGACCGCGTCAAACGCGGCCGGATCAAAACCGCTCTCGCCGAACCACTCCAGCATGTTTCCGTGCTCGGGATGAGTGGGGTCGGTCAATGCGGCCAGACACTCGCCATACCCGGGCGCGCCACCGATATCTTCCGGTGGGCAGGCGTTGGCCCCGTCGATGCAGTACGGCAACGCGGGGCAGGCCTCGGCGGGCAGGGTCTTTTCCAGGGTGATCAGGTGCTCCCAGTTGTCGCCGAAATCGTAGACATAGTGGAACGTGCTGTGCTGCTGCAACACGTGAACCAGGGCATTGCCTTGTTCCGCGACCGGCGAGCCGTCCTGATGACTGCCGGAGACTGGAGCCCTGTAGTGCCTGCCGGCGATTTCAAAGCGGTGCGGGTGGGTGTCACTCCAGCCCATGCTCGTCTGGATGACCCGGTGCAGGGTGTCCAGGGAAATGCTGTCAGGCACCGCGACCTGGCGCCAGATCGTGGGAATGATGGTTTTCAGTTCGATGCGCAGTATCTGCACGCTGGCGGTGTGTGGCTCAGCCGGGCGGGTGGTCTGGGGCATAAGGCGCAGGCAGCCTCGCGGTGGTCAATGGCAGGGAGTTGTCAGTCCGATACTAGCGGTGTTGCACCGTGGCGAAAATCAGATGGGACGGACAGGTTTGGTGTGAATAGGCCTACATGCCTGGCTGGGGTTTAAACCTCGATCTATCCCTTGGGAGCGTTTCGTCACCGTCGGGAGTAGTTGGCTGCAACTAGTCGGACCCTATGCCCGCCCCCCTGTTACGTACAACGCCCCCAGAAAGGAACAACGGGTGTATTAGCAAAAGATTATCAACATAATAATGACGTCAATATGTTGCCAACGTCCCTTGTTGCTGCGGCAAATGCCCATGAACGGCTGCATTCGTGCATATCGGCGGGTATGTAACATGTTTTTGCACAGTGCCTGGCGAGAGGTTTTCCGTGTCTCGTGCCCGGAGTATGAGTATCGACGGATTGTCCGACGTTTTTACAACTAAGCCGCCACTTGGCCTTTAATTGACACCGCACCAATTTAACCGGAACCGGTACACACTCAAACGCGTGTCCCGGCTCTCGGCGACACTCCTAGGCGCAGACCTTGGCAATCTGTTCGCGCAGCCAGGTGTTGGCACTGTTCTGGCCGGCCTTGCGGTCCCATAGCATGTCCATGGTAAAGCTGGGCAGGCCCGCCGGGGGTTTGCAGAAGGAAAACTTGCTTTCGTCGCAGATCAGCGCCTGGATGCGACGGGGCAGGGTGAGCACCAGGTCGGTGCCGTTGATCATCTCAAGCGCCGCGACATAACTGTTGGAGCGAGCAACTATCTGCCGGGTATAACCCTGTTTGCCGAGCCAGCCGTCGACCATGTTGGTGTCCGACATCCAGGGCGTTGGAAAGATATGTTGGCGCTCGACAAAAGTTTCCAGGTTGAACTTGTTGTCGGGTGGCATGAAGTTCTTGTCGACCACGCACACCAGGTCGTCGTCCAGGAGTATTTTGGATTTGAAGTTCTTCGCGTCGCGATGAAAATTGGGGCCGGAGCAGATAACCAGGTCGAAACGGCCATCGGCAAGTTTCTCGACCGGAATGTCTTTATGAAACTTGTGGATGTTCAATATGACCGGGAAACTACTCTTGATAAAACTCTTCAGCAGGCTGGGAAGAATCAATAGTTCAAAATATTCAGGTGCACAGATATTGAACGTGATCTCTTTCTTCGCCGGATCGAAGGGTTTGGTTTCCGAATGACAGAGGTTGATGCTCTTTATGATGTTGATGACATGGCTGTACATGCTGGTGGCCTTGCTGGTGGGCCACATGGCATTACGGGTGTGGATGAACAGCTCGTCCTCGAAGCTGGTGCGCAGCTTTTTCAGGCAGTAGCTCACGGTGGACTGGCTGACACAGAGGGTTTCGGAGACCTCGGTGACGCTGTTCTGCTCATAAAGTGCGACGAATACCATCAGGTCCTGCATGTCCAGTTTTCTGAGCAAATTGCTATTGAGCATAAAATCCGTCTCGGTGAATATCCATGGGTATTACTTTTCTTCATGTTTTTACTAAATCTGCCTATTTGTATATTAGCGGATGCAATTTAGTTTTTAAATAGCCTGTAGGAGTCCTCCTCCATATATTCGCGGCTCACATTTTGATAACCCCTGCACAGGGACGGAGGAGGACGAAATGTTGGTACGTGTCACGGAAAGCCAGACACCCTTGTGGACGCAGGCAACGGAAGTTGTGAAGGAAAAATTTCGCAGCTCTTATAAGGCAAGCGTGGAACCAAACCCGCAATATTTTGCACTAACGCAAGACGCCGAGGAACGGATTCTTTCTTGCGCCGGTATAACTTTTGCCGACCATCGAACACTGTTCTCCGAGCAGTATCTGCCGGAGCCGGTGGAGACGATTCTGTCGCGCCGCTTCGAGAAAACCATCGACCGCGCGAACATCGCCGAGATCGGCAGCCTGATCTCCCATCACCTGACGGCAGGCATCATCATGGTCAACATGATTCCCCTGCTGGCCTGGTGCATGGGGGCCACTACCTGCTGTGCACGGTCACGCCTCGGGTCCGGGAGATGATGGAGAGCTGCCAGATCGTCTTCGAACCTCTGCTCGCCGCCGACCCGCAGCGACTGGCCGATGAAGCCGGCAAGAAGTGGGGCAGCTACTACTCGAAATTGCCGGTCACCGGGTTTATCCGCGTCGACCCGCAGCGCTCGCGATTCGCCGCGCTGACCCTGAACACCCTGTTCAGCCAGCTACCGACCGATCTGCCAGTGAGGGCGCAACCATGAGCCGTGCGTTCATTGCCGACTTGCGGCTGGCCTTGCAGGTCAACCGTCATGAAGTCTGCTCGGTCGATTGTGTCGCCGCAGGTCCCGAGCATGGGATTGCCCTGACCTATGGCGAGCTGGAACACCGGGCGTTGAACCTCGCCGCCGAGCTGCAGCGCCGCTTCAACGTCACCCCTGGTGGCGAACGTGCGGTACTGGGCATTGCCACGCGCAACAGCAGTGACTGGTTGATCGCCGACCTGGCCTGCCTGTTTGCCGGGATCACTGCCTTGCCGCTGCCCCTGGCCTTCAGTCAGTCCCAGGCCGAGCACCTGGCCGAGCGTTGCGACGGTTTCCTGGTGGACAACGCGGGCTTGCGTACCCTGGCCGAGCGCTGGCTGCTCGATTTCCCCGCCGACCGCCTGCGCCGTATCAGCGAGCCGGCCCTGGAGCAGCCGTTGCTGCACGAGCCGGACGACAGCGACTGGATCTGCAAGATCATCCACACCTCGGGTACCACCAGCCGGCCCAAGGGTGTACGCCTAAGCACGGCGGCGGTGGGGGCGGTGCTGACGTCCCTGCGCCAGGGCATGCCGGCCGATGCCCATCGTCGCTATCTGTCGCTGGTGCCCCTGAGCCTGCTGCTGGAGCAGGTCACCGCCGCGTACCTGCCGCTGCTGGCAGGTGGGACCGTGTATTTCCTGCCGGAAGAAGAGCCGCTGCTGGGTGAACCGGGGGCTTCGCCCCAGAACCTGATCGACTGGATCCTGCGGGTCCAGCCGACAGCCCTGACGGTTCCGCCGGTGATGCTCAATCGCTTCTACGAGCAACTGGCCCGGGGTGATGCGCAGGGCGAGCGCCTGTCGCGCTACCTGCATTCGGGTGTGCATATCACCTGCGGTGGCGCGGCGGTCGGCCTCGATATCCTCAATGCCCTGGCCGAAGACGGTATCCCGGTGTTCCAGGGCTACGGGCTGTCCGAGAACGCCTCGGTGGTCAGCATGAACACCGCGCAGCACCAGCGCCTGGGCAGCGTCGGCAAGCCACTGCCCCATGTCCAGGTGCGCATCGGCGCCGACCAGACCATCGAGGTCAAGAGCAGTTCACTGTTCAGCGGTTATTCCGGGCTGGACCCGAGCGCCTGCTCGATGTCCGCGGACGGCTGGATGGACACCGGCGACCTGGGTGAACTGGATGCCGACGGCTACCTGTATGTGCGGGGGCGCAAGAAGAACGTGATCTGCCTGCCCAATGGCCGCAACGTCAGCCCCGAGCAGGTCGAGCTGGAATACCGCGAATACCCGGGGGTGCGCGATGCCGCGGTGTTCTTCGACGAGGATCACGGCCTGGTGGCCCTGCTCTGTGTCGAGGCGCAACCGGACCACGCCGCACTGGCCAGTTGGTCGGGCCGTCGCTTCTCCGATATCGAGCGCCCGAGCCACCTGTGGCTGCTGACCAAGGACGATCCGCTGCTCGAACAACTCTACACCGTGACCGGCCGCCCGAAGCGCGCCGATATCGCCACTGTCTTCGCCACTCTGCAAGGGAATGCACACCATGAACACGCCTGCCTATCACTCTGAAAACCCCGATATCTCGATTGTCGAACCGCGCCATTTCGGCAGCCTCGGCAAGACCGAACTGTACGAATTGCTCGGACACTACGGCGTCGTGCTGTTTCGCAACTGCACTCACAACGCCGAGGATTTCAGTGCCTTTGTCCGCCAGCACAGCTCGCGGCTGAGCCTCGATCCGGCCCGGGTCATGGTCGGTGGCGCGGCGCAACTGGTGGATGCGGGGCGCGATGCCGTCGGCCTGCATTGCGAGAACGGCAACTCGCCGTTCTGGCCGGACATCACCTGGTTCTATTGCCAGGAAGCACCGCGCAAGGGCTCGCAAACCACCCTGTGCGATGGCGAGCGGGTCCTGGCGAAACTCTCGCCGCAGTGCCGCGAGTTCTTCGAACTGAACCCGATCCGCTACAGCCGCACCGTTGCCGGCGACAAGTGGCGCCGCCTGGTCTGCCACTATTCCTCGACGCTGTCGGACCCGGCGGCGGTGGTCATCGATGACCTGCTGCAGGTCATCGGCGACGATCCGCGCACGCAGATTTCCTTCAATCCGACCGACGACTCGATCCATTACGCCTTCACCACCTCGGCGATCCTGGTCTCGGAGTTCAGCCGGCGTCCGGCCTTCGCCAACAGCATCCTCGGACCGTCCTTCAACTATGAGGCGCCGGTGATCGATACGCTGTCGGGGTTGCCGATCCCGGGCGAGTTCCTGGTCGAGATCGCCGCCGTGACCGCCCAGGAAACCTACCCGGTGGGCTGGCGCGACCACGACATGGTGATGATCGACAACCGCAGGGTGATGCACGGCCGCCAAGCCATCGTTGACGACCGTCGGCGCATTTTCAACGCCCTGAGCTACCGCTGAGACCTCTCTATGAAAACCAGGAACAAACAAATCATCACCGGCCAGTACGAGACCTACACCGACGGCAACGGTCGCCAGATCGTCGACCTGAGCGGCGGCTTCGGCTTCCAGGTGCCCGAGGTGATCGACGCGGTCAGCCGCCAGGCCGGCATCATGGGCCTGTCCAACCGGGTGCTGATGTCCGAGCCGCTGATCGCCCTGTGCCGCACCCTGGCCGAGCAGTTGCCCGAGCCGCTGGTCAGCTCCTATGTGTGCAGCTCCGGCGACGAAGCCTTCGAGGGTGCGTTGAAGCTGTGCAAGGGCCTCAAGCCCAAGGGCAAGACGATTGTCTTCATCCAGGGCGGCGACTATGGCTCGCTGAGTTACGGGCGCTGCCTGAGTGCGTCCCAGGACTATCAGGAGGTCCAGCGCTTCCTCGGCTTCGAGCGGGTGGCGATCAGTCAGGTCGGTGACCTGGACACGGTCGACTGGAACGACTGCTTCGCGGTCTGCCACACCAGCACGGTGATCGATGGCAGCGGTCACCTGCGCCTGATCGACCAGGCACTGCTCGACCAGGTGTATGCCCGGGCCGCCAAGGCTTCGGCGCCGGTCATCGCGGTCGATGTGCAGAGTTGCCTGGGCAGCCTGGGCCACCTGTTCGGCTTCCAGCGCTATCGCAACACGCCGGATATCGTGGTCCTCGGCGGCGCCCTGGGGGGCGGCGCCATTCCCATCGGCACCTATACCTGCAGCGAGCGGATGGCCTATGACGTCTACGGTCGCAGCAGCCCGGCGAAGCACGGCAGCACCACCGCGGGCAACCCGATGGCCTGCGTGGCCGCGCTGACCGCGCTGGACTATGTGCGCACCCACGATTCGGCCAGGCAGTGCCTGGAGAATGGTCGGCTCCTGGCCCAGGCACTGGCCCCGGTCGGGGCGGTGGCCTGCGGCGCCTGGGTCAGTGTGCCCGTGCCCGCCGACCTGACACCGGCCGAGCTGTGCGAGGCGCTGTACGAACAAGGCGTCTACGTCAGCGAACCACGGGGCCGCGAGCTGATCCTGCGTTGCCCGATCACCGCCCGTGCCGAACCCATCCAGCGTGCCGCCCAGATTATCAAGGAGACTTTCAGCCATGTCCTTAACCCTGCCTCATGAGCAACTGCTGGATGATTGCCAGCGTCACTGGAGTGCCTCGGCGGCCAAGCTCTACCGCCTGGGCAAGACCAGCGTCGAACAGCACACCGATGGCATCTATGTCACCGACCATGCCGGCAAGCGCTTTATCGACTGCGCCTGCAGCTACGGGGTGTTTATCGTCGGCCATCGCAACCCGCTGGTGCGCGAGCAGGTGCAGAACCAGCTGAACCGCATGGCGTGGGTTCCGGAAGGGCGCGTGCATCCGTTGCAGGAGGCGCTGTCCGAGCGCCTGCGCGACCTGGTCCCGGGCGACTGGGGCGATGTGCAGTACATGGTCTCCGGCGCCGAGGCCATCGAGCAGAGCCTGCGTTACGTGCTCAAGGTACAGAAGCACCGTCGCGGCATCGTGGTCATGGGCGATTCCTATCACGGCAAGACCCTGGCGGCGATGAGCATCCTCGGCCAGCAACAGCACCATCGCAGCTACGGCACCCATGCGCCGCAGGTGACCTACGTGCCGTACGGCGATTTCGCCGCCTTGCAGAAGGCGGTGGGCGAGGGCGTGTGCGCGGTGTATGTCGAGCCGATCCTCGGCGGCGCGCACCTACAGGTTCCGCCGGTGGGCTACATGGCCAACATCCGTGCCCTGTGCGACGCGACCGAGACCCTGCTGGTGGCCGACGAGATCCAGACCGGCTTCGGCCGTTGCGGCAAGTGGTTCGCCGTGCAGTACGACGAAGTGGTGCCGGACATCATGATCCTTTCCAAGGGCCTGACCGGCGGCTACACCTCGTTTGCCTGTGCCATGTACAGCCAGCGCCTGACCCGGCAGCATCCGCTGCGCGAGATCGAGCCGGACCAGCGTACCAACGGCGGTCACCCGGTGGCCTGTGCCTCGGCCCTGGCGGCCATCGATTATATCGAGCAGCACGACCTGGTGGAGCAGTCACGGGTCAATGGCGGCCTGCTGCGCCACGGCCTGCAACGGCTGGCCGAGCGCTACCCGCAGATCGTCGAGGACGTGCCGGGTGTCGGCCTGATGACCGGCCTGCGCCTGCGCGGCTCGGTCTATGAAGCGCTGATGAGCATGGAGCTGGGCAAGCGCGGCATTCATGCCGGGCATTCGATGAACGAGAAGGCCAGTCGCCCGGTGTTGCGTTTCTATCCGCCGTTGAACATCACCCCCGAGGCGCTGCGGCATGTGCTGACCATGACCGAGGAAGCCCTGGAGGCCATCGCCCAGCGGCCGGCCCTGGGGATCAAGGCGTTCTCCCTGGTGGTGCGCAACATGTACCAGATCCCCAACAAGCTGCTGCGCAGCAAGGGGGAGCGCTGAACATGTTCAATCCGGACACCCTGACCCTGCGCGAAATGGCCGGCCTGTTGCGCCGGGGCGCGCTGACCAGCGTGAACCTGCTGGAGTTCTACCTGCAGCGCATTGCCGAGCGCAATCGCTCGATCAATGCGCTGATCCAGCTGGAGTCGGTCGACGAACTGCGGCGCCAGGCCCGCGAGGCTGACGAGCTGGCCAGTATCGGCAAGCTGCGCGGACCTTTGCACGGGGTCCCGCTGACCATCAAGGACGTCTGTCATGTGCGGGGTTTTCGCATGTCGCGGGGCCTGGAGGAATTGCTCGGCGAGACCAGCGAGCAGGACGCCACGGTGGTGGCACGGCTGCGCGAAGCCGGGGCGATCATCCTTGGCATCAGCAACGTGCCCGAGCTGTGCATGGCCTTCGAGACCGAGAACCTGCTCTATGGCCGCACCCTCAACCCCTATGATCCGCAGCGCTCCGCCGGCGGCAGCAGTGGCGGTGAAGCCGCAGCCATCGCCGCCGGCTGCTCGCCGGCCGGCCTGGCCTCGGATGCCTGCGGCAGCGTGCGGATTCCGGCGCACTTCAATGGCATCTGCGGCCTCAAGCTGACCCAGGGCCGGGTGCCGTTGACCGGGCAGTTTCCCAATGACCGCTCGGGCCTGTTCCACCTGACTTCGGCCTTTGGCGTGATGGGCCGGTATGTCGATGACCTGGCCTTGCTCGGGCCGTTGATCAGCGGTGCCGACGGTCAGGATCCGGACACCGTCGACGTGCCCTTTGTCGAGAGCAAGCCCCTGGCCGAGCTGCGTGTGGCACTGTCCTGGGAATCGGCGCGGACCCGGGTCAGCCCTGGGGTGAAGCAGGTGTTGCAGCGGGTCGAGGCGTGCCTGGGGACGGTGGTCGCCGGGCTCTCTGCGGCGGTGCCGCCGATGCTCGATGAGGCCTGCGACGTGTTGTGGCGGGTGTTCATCACCGGCGCCGATGGCGGTCGTGGCTGGCAGCGGCTGTTCCAGGCGATGAACAAGCAGGCCTATACCCCGGCGACGGCGGAGCTGGTTCGGCTCAGCGGCGATGTCGAGCTGAGCGTCGACGAAATGAAGCGCGACTGGATTGCGATCGACACCTTCCGCTACCAGTTGGCGAAGTTCTTCACCGAGCACGATCTGTTCATCTGTCCGGTGTTCCCGGACGTGGCCTTTGCCCATGGCGAGTCCCTGGACGACCGTGACCGTTATGCCTTTGTCTTCCCGTTCAGCCTGTCCGGTTCGCCAGCGGTGGTGATTCGCGCCGGCCATGACCCGGACAGCGGTTTGCCGATCGGCATCCAGATCGTCGGGCCCCATTGGCAGGAAGAGCGCCTGCTGGCCGTCGCCGCGTTCCTCGAGCGCCAGCTGGAGCGCTGGACCCCGGTCATGCCCCGGGGTGCAACGACTCCCTGAGGCCGTTTACGCCAGCACCGGCTTGGGGGCACGACTGGTCATCACCAGCACCCCCATGCCGACCGCCACCAGCACGGCACCGACGGCTTCGATCAGCGTCGGTTGCTGCCTGAGCCAGAACCAGTGGAACAGGGTCACGAACAGCGTGTTCAGGTAGACATAGGAAATCACCGTCGACGGCGCGATCACCCCGATGGCCCGATGCAGCAGCCAGAAGGTGGCCAGGGTGCCGAACAGCGCCAGGTACAACAGCCAGAACATATCCCGCCCCGTCAGCAGCGCCCCGCTGCGCCAGCCCCCACTGAACAGACAGAACGCCAACAGGAACAGCGCGCCGAAGAGCATGTTCCAGAAGGTCATCGCCACCGGATCGCGGCCCTTCAACACGCCGGCCTTGAAGCGTTGGCTCAAGGGCGAGTAGAGCGCCATCGCCAGGCAACCGACACCGAATACCAGCACCGGATACAGCGCGGGCAATTCTCCTGGCGCCGCGCCCTTGAGGATCAGCATCACGGCGCCAGCCGCCGCGAGCACCATCGGTGCCAGGCGGGTCTTCAGGTTCGGGCTGGGCAACAAGAACACTTCGAAGCACAGCGTCATCAGCGGCACCAAGGTGTACAGCGTCGCGGTATTGACCGCGGTGGTGTAGCGCAACGCCTCGAACAGCGAGCCGAAATACGCCGCCAGCAACAGGCCCAGCACCCCGTGGGCGAGCAGGCCCTTGAGCGAGATCGGCGAGGTGTTGTTCAACAGCAGCGGCAGGAACAGCAGGGCGGAAAACAACAGGCGCAGGCCGGTCAGCAGGATCGGGTCGATCGACTGGCCGACCTCGGCGGCGGCAAAAAAAGACGCGGCGATCAGGATCGCCCAGATCAACATGCCGCCGTGAGCGGTGGCAAAACTGGCTGGTTTCATGAGTGTTTCCAGGGTTGGGCGTGCGTGGCCATGATGGCCTGCGGGCACGGGTGGGAAGAGGCGTGGCGCAATGGCGCGGGGAGACGGGAAACGGTCCTTTCAAGGCTGGCCGGGCAGCCGCTGGGGAGACCCTGGAAGGACCGTCGACGCTTACTGGATATGCTGTGCGTAATGCTTGGGATTGAAGCGCAGCACCATCACGATCATTACCGCCATCACGGCCGCGAGGGACCACCAGGCCCACTCGAAGCTGCCCAGCTGGTCGCGGATCATCCCGGCGATCAGCGGCGAAAGGCCGGCGATCAGGTAGCCGATCCCCTGCACGAAGGCGGTCAGGCCGCCGGCGCGACGCGGGTTGTCCAGATGATCGAGGGAGACGATCAGACTCATCGGGAACAAGCCGCCGATCCCCAGGCCCAGCAGGCACGGCCACAGCAGGGTGAAGCGTTCGGGGCTGAGGATCAGGCCGCAGAAGCCGGCGATGATCAACAACAGCAGCACCGCCAGCACCAGGCGGCGATCCTGGCTGCGGTTGGCAATCGCCGGGGTCACCAGGCCGGACACCACTTCCATGGCGGTCAGCAGGCCCAGCAGCAGGCCGGCGCTCTGTTCGCTCCAGCCTTTTTCCACGTAGTAGGGCGCCAGCCAGGCCAGCACACAGGTGTAGGAGGCGGTGCCGAGGCCGAAGAAAATCGCCAGCAGCCAGGCCCGCGAGTTACCGACGAACGATTCCTGGCGACCGCTGGCCGGTGCCTGGGGCAGGTGCGGTACCGCCGAGCGCTGGGCGAACCAGACGATCAGGCCCACCAGTGCCAGCAGTCCCCAGACCGCCAGGCTGATCCGCCAGCTGCCGGTCTGCGCCAGGACAAACGGCGAGAACGACGCCGCCAGTGCCGCGCCGCCCATGATCGAGGTGACGTAGACACCCATGAACAGCGAGACATTGTTGCTGAAGCGCGACTTGATCAGCGCCGGCATCACCGCCTGGATCAGGGCGATGCCGAGGCCGGCCAGTACCGCGCTGAGGATCAGTTCGGCGGTGCTGTCCAGGTACAGCCGCGACGCGGTGGCCAGGCCGATGACCAGCAGCGACACGACAATGGTGCGGTGCTCGCCGAAGCGCTGGGCGATGCGCATGCCGAGGAACATCGCCAGGCCCATGGCCATGACCGGCAGCATGGTCAGCAACGCGGCGGCGCTGAAACTCAGCGGGATATCGCCACGAATGGCCGACAGCAGCGGGCCGACAGCGGCCATTGACGGCCGCAGGTTGAGTGCGACCAGTACCACGCTGACCATCAGCCAGACGGCATGAGCGCTTGAAGCTCTAACGTTTTCCATGTGGGAGCCTTAGATTACAAAGCTCCGATTAGGCCACCTCGGGTGCGCCAGGGCAATTTGAAAACTAGGCGGCGATATCGAGAAATTAGGATTCGCTGCCGTGCGGCCAGGCAAACGCCACGCGCTTGGGGTGGCGTTTGCCTGCATTGGCGTTACGGTTTCAGGTCCACCAGCGACTTGCCCTTGTGCACCACGTAGGTGGCCAGTTCCGAGGCCTGGTCCTTGCCGATGTTCTTCGCCAGGTGGGCGACGCCCTCGGGGATAAACAGCGAATCGCCGGCCTTGAGCGTCACGGGCGGCTGCCCTTCGAGCTCATATTGCATGGTGCCCTTGAGCACATAGGCGACTTCCACCCCGGGATGGGAGTGGCGGGGCGCGGCCACGCCGGGTTCGAAGTCGACCCGGGTCTGGATCACTTCGCGGCCGGACGTGGCGTCGAGGTCCTTCTGCACCAGGTCGGTACGGTGCAGTCCGGTCTGCCAGCTTTTCATGGCCGGCGCGGTGGCTTCCTGGGCCTGGGACAAGTTCGAGAAGGCGGCGAGGGCGGTGACGGCCAGGACCAGGCCGAAGGTTCCAAGGGGGTTACGGGACGCAATGACGGACATCATGGTTCTCCTGCACATGCACGGCTGGGCCGCGCGGGACACCGCGGATACGGCGAGTCCATCAGGCCCCCGTCGTGTATCGCGCGCATGTCGTGCAGGTCGGGATTTGTATGCGAAGTTGGCTGGAGGCGGCGGGGATACAGTCACATACAATCGCGCAGGGTCGAACGCACCGGTCTGCGGGTTTCATCTGGATCACCACCGCGCGCGGGGCGGATGGTCATCGACGAGACTGTCGAGATGTTCGCCGTCGCCGAAGCATGAAGCCCGGGGGCATCGGGCCCCCGGGCGGTTCACGCTCATGGCATTTGCGGCAACTCCTGCGGTCGCAGGTCGAACACCAGCACTTCGGCATCCACGCCGTTGCCCAGGGTCAGCAAGCGTTCTTCGCGCACCCGCACGCCATCCCCGGCCTGCAGGACCAGGCCATTGAGTTCGACGCTGCCACGGGCCACGTGCACGTAGGCGTAGCGGTCGGCGGCCAGTTCGATGCTGGTGGATTCCTGGCCGTCGATCAGACCGGCGTAGACCCGCGCATCCTGGCGCACCTGCAATGAGCCCTGGGCACCGTCGGGGGAGATGATCAAGGCCATTTTCCCGCGCTTCTTCTGGGTGCTGAAATGCTCCTGCTGATAACGCGGTTGCGCCCCACTGACCTGCGGCACGATCCAGATCTGCAGGAAGTGCACGGGCCGGTTGGCCGAGTGGTTGTACTCGCTGTGGGCTACGCCGCTGCCGGCGCTCATCAATTGCACATCGCCGGGGCGGATCACCGAGCCGGTGCCCAGGGTGTCCTTGTGTTCCAGGGCGCCGTCGAGCACGTAGGAGAAAATCTCCATGTCGCGGTGCGGGTGCTGGCCAAAGCCCTTGCCGGCCGCGACCCGGTCATCGTTGATCACCAGCAGGTCGGAAAAACCCTGTTCGTTGAGGTTGCGGTAGTTGGCGAAGGAAAAGGTGTGGAACGACTTCAGCCAGCCGTGATTGGCGACGCCGCGATCAGTGGCTTTACGAAGGGTCAGCATGATGAATTCTCCTCTGCGGGACGTGAATTCGTCCGAGTGGAGAGAAGGTTAATGTTTACCCGTTGGTGCAATAAGTAGATGGAAATTGAAAGACTGTCTCTTTCAAGTTGACAGTTTTATCACGCCGATGCTGTATTCTCTGGCGACACTCACCTCGTGCCGGTCAACCCTGGCCGGGTCCATCAGCAAGTGAACGGGCATGAACAGTCTCAGACAGTCACACGGCGCCACGGTGCTGCATTTCGGCAACCACGCCTTTCACCTGGGCCGGCGCCTGGTCCTGGCCGGGGATCGGCCGCTGCGCATGGGCGGGCGGGCGCTGGACATTCTCCAGGTGCTGCTCGAACACGCTGGCGAAGTGGTCGGCAAGGACGAACTGATCGCCCGGGTCTGGCCGAACTCGGTGGTCGAGGACATCAACCTGCGGGTGCATATCGCTGCCTTGCGCCGGGCCCTGGGTGACGGCCAGGACGGCCAGCGCTACATCGTCAACCTGCCCCAGCGCGGCTACAGTTTCGTTGCCCCGGTCCGGCACGAACACGAAGCGTTGCCGATGGCCGTCGAGGGGCTGCCCCCGCCCCGGCACAACCTGCCGTCGCGGCTGACAGCGGTGATCGGGCGTGATGCGCTGGTCGGCAGTCTGGTCCGGCAGTTGCCGGTCCGGCGCTGCCTGACCCTGGTGGGACCGGCCGGTATCGGCAAGACCACCCTGGCCCTGCGGGTCGCCGAACTGCTCCTGGAGCATTACCGCGACGGTGTCTGGATGATCGACCTGTCGACCGTCGATGATCCGGCATACCTGGTCGATCATCTGGTACAGACCCTGGGGTTGCAGGGCGGCCTGCAAGCACTGGTGCCCCAGCAGGCCTTGCTGCTGCTGGATAACTGCGAGCACCTGCTCGAGCCTTGTCGCCACCTGGTCGAGCAACTCTTGCTCGACTCGCCGCGGTTGGCGGTGCTGGTCACCAGCCGCGAGCCGTTGCTGGCCATCGGCGAAACCGTCCAGCGCCTGCCGGCCCTGACGACGCCGCCGGCTAGCGCGCTGGGCAGCGTCGCCGAGGTGATGGGCTATTCGGCGGTACAGCTGTTTGTCAGCAGGGTCCGGGCCTGCCAGCAGGGGTTTGTCCTGCGCGAACGCGACCTGGTGGCGGTGCGCGAGATTTGCCGGCGACTCGACGGCCTGCCCCTGGCCATCGAGCTGGCGGCTGCGCAGATCGACGCCCTGGCACTGGTTGGCGTGCAGGCCCAACTGGGCAACTGTTGTCAGTTGCTGACCCTGGGGCGACGGACCGCCGTGCCACGGCACCAGACCCTGAAGGCGGCGCTGGACTGGAGCTATGAACGCCTGAGCGCCGATGAACAGACGCTGTTGCAGCGCCTCGCGGTGTTCAAGCCGGGCTTTACCCTGGACGCCGTCCTCGCGGTCTGTGGTTGCACACGACTGGGCCCGGGGCAACTGCTGGAACTGGTGCCACGGCTGGCGCACAAGTCCTTGCTGGCGGTGACGCGCCGCGGCGGCGTGACCCGCTATCGGTTCCTCAACACCACCCGCGGCTACGCCCTGGAACGGCTCGAGCGCAGCGGACAAAAAGCCGCCCTGGAGCGGCGTCATGCCGACTACCTTCGCCAGGCGCAACGGGCTTCAGGCTGACTGGCGCAGCGGCAACACATCGAGCAATTGCCGGGCGCTGATCAGGTCCGGCGTGGCAAAACCCTCGCTGAAGCGGGCATGGATCGGGGCGAGCAGGTCATGGGCCGACTGCACGCGTCCCTGTTGCCGCCATAGCCGGGCCAGGGTGACAGCGCTGCGCAGTTCCCAGGCCAGTGCCCCCTGGGCTCGTGCCACTTCCAGGGCCTTGAGCAGCAGCGCCTGCGCCGCGTCCGGGGCCTGTTCCGCCAACAGCACCTGCGCCTTGGCGCGCAGGATTTCCGCCGTGCTCCAGCCTGCCGCGCCGCTCTCGGCCCGCTCCAGCAAGGCGTCGTCGACCAGACGGTGGTCGAGGGTGACCATGATCTCCTTGACCAGGCCACTGGCGGGCGACGGCGCAGATGCCGAGGCCGTGTTGTCGATCACCTGGGCGTAGTGCTGGCCCCAGGTGTGGAACAGCAGCACCGAATGCTGCCGGGCCCGTTCCAGCAGCAGCCGTAGGAGATCACGGGCTGTGCGGGTATCGCCGTTGCAGTGGGCGATCGGGCAACCGGACAGGGCCAGGGTGTAGCACACCGAGGTGCCGTGATTGATCTGCAACGCGATGTCCAGGGCCTGGCGCGCGGTCTTCCAGGCCTGTTCCGGGTAGCCCTGCAACCAGAGGATGCGCGCCAGGATGGTCAACGACGCCACGCTCTGATCGTACTGGACGCCGAAACCATGGGTGAACCGGTTCAGGTGGCCGCTGTGGGCCATGCGCTGGATCACCTGCTCGGCGTGATCGCGGGCCCGTTCCTGGTGGCCGGCGAAATGCAGCGCCAGGACCCGCAGGCGATGGGTGCTGAGGGACAGCAACGCGTCGTCATGCAAGCCCAGTCGATCGAACTGCCGGCTCTGTTGCAGGGCTTCACGGTAGTTGCCGCAACTGAGATTGACCGCCATATGGCCGGACACGGCGCGCAGTTGGCCGTTCACGTCATGGTGGTGTTCGGCCAGGTCACGGGCGCTGCTGAAGGCATCGATGGTTTCGCGGCTGCCGCCCTGGGTGTGGTAGCAGGAACTGCCCAGTGCCAGCTTGAGGGCGATGCTCAGGCGCGGGCACGGTTGCGTCGAGGTTTCCAGGCGTGCCAGGGCCTTGCGCACATGGTCGCCATGCTCCCTGAGCAACGACAACTCCTGCCACAGCGGGGTCGAGGCCACGGTCAGGCTGACCGCCAGGGCTTCCGGGCCCCGAGGGCCCAGTCCCCATTCCAGGGCCGCGCGCAGGTCTTCCAGGCTCCGGGCGTAGCGCTCGATCCACACCTCGGTGGCGGTGTCCGGCCACTCGGCCTGGGCCTGTTCCATCAGGGCCAGGCAACGTTCGGCGTGGGCCCGGCGGGTGCCGGGCAACTCGCAGGCCAGGTCGAGTTTTTCCAGGGCATAGGCACGGGTGGTGTCCAGCAGGCGGTAGAACACCTGCTCATCGCCGACCTCCACGTTCAGCAGGGATTTGGCGACCAGTTGGGTGATCGAGGCGAAGACCTCGCGGGCTTCGACGTGCGCGCCGATGACCACCGCCGCGGCCGAGGCCAGGGTAAAGCCACCCCTGAAGATGCCCAGCCGGCGCAGGCAGATCTGTTCGCCGGGGCTGAGCAGGGCGAAGCTCCAGTCGAGGGTGGCGCGCAATGTCTGATGGCGCGCGGGCGTCGTCAGGCCGTCCTGGGCCAGCAGGCGAAAACTGCCCTGCAACTGCGCCAGCAGGCCGCCCAGGCCGAAGCGGTCGACCTGGGCGGCCGCCAGTTCGATGGCGAGGGGAATACCGTCCAGGCGGCGACAGATCTCGATGGCCAGCGGCAGTTCGGCTTCCGTCAGTTCGAAGTTGTCCAGGCTGGCCATGGCGCGTTCGACGAACAGTTGCAGGGCTGGAAAGCCCAAGGCCTGGCGACGATCCAGGGGCGCGATGGCGGGCGGGCAATCCAGTGACTCCAGGCGCTGGACGAATTCGCCTTCGGCCCGCAGGCTCTCGCGGCTGGTGGTCAGGATATGCACCTGGGGCGCGCCGCGCAGGATGCTTTCGCAGAGCAGGGCGACGCTGTCGAGCAGGTGCTCGCAATTGTCGATCACCAGCAGCATCTGGCGCTCGCGCAGGGCGCCGACGAGAAGGGCAATGGCGTCGCCGTCGGGCAGGCCGACCCCGAGCAGCGTCGCCAGGTGACTGCCGAGCATGGCCGGGTCGGTGAGCGGTGCCAGGTCCAGCAGGCGGATGCCGTCGCGGTAGGCCCCGATCAGTTGTTCGGCCACGCTCAGGGCCAGGGTGGTCTTGCCGATGCCGCCGGGGCCGACCAGGGTAATGAAACGCTGGCGTGGCAGGTGCTGCAACAGGCTGTCGAGCAACGGCTGGCGGCCGATCATGCGGGTCCGACGCACCGGCAGGTTATGGCCCTGGAGCGTTGGGGCGAGGTTTTGCGGCGGGACCTGACGGACGTCCAGTTGGTACGGCGCGACAAAGCTGTAGCCGCGCTGGGCTACGGTCACGATATAACGCTGGCCGGCCTGACCGTCGCCCAGGGCCTTGCGCAGCGCGGCCATGTGCACTCGCAGGTTGATGTCCTCGACCACGCTGTTGGGCCAGACCCGGGTCATCAGGGTCTGTTTGCTGACCACCTGGCCCGCGTGCTCCAGCAGGATCAACAGGATATCCATGGCTCGTCGTCCCAGGCGCAGGGGGCGCTCGGCTTCCATGACCAGGCGTTGCCCGGGGTGGATCCGGTAGGGCCCGAAACGCACGGTCTGCTCGGGAGAAAGGTTCAACGGTTGGCTCCTGCTGCATGTCCTGTGGTCGCCGCCGTGGCCTGTCGCGGTGCCCGAGTATATTCCTCAGGTTTTGTCCGCTGCGCAATCTCCCGGCAGGCAACGGACGAACAGGCCCGCGGGGCCGGGCGATGGGCAATGCGGGGAGCTGTCACAGGGGGGAGGGTGGCGCGGTGGGCCGAGGCCCTGTGGCACCTGGCGGATTATCGAGAAACCGGCCGTTCGACGTAGCACAGGTGGCGTGTCGCCTGCGGGGCAGGAGCGGTGCCCAGCTTCTGGCAACGCCAGGCAAACGGGTTGATGCCTTCGCTGCGGGTGAAGATGTGACAGAAATGCGACTGGTCGCAGAAACCGCATTCCAGGCTGATCTGCGTCAGGCTCAGGTCGGTGTCGCGGATCAGTTGCTTGGCGCGCAGGATGCGTTGCTGGCGGATCCAGTCCTGGGGGGACAGGCCGGTCGTGCATTTGAAGGCGCGGGAGAAGTGGCTGCGCGACAGCGCACAGGCCCGGGCCAGCTCGGTGACTTCCAGGGGCTCGCTCAGACGCTCGAGAATCAGTTGCTTGACCAGGTTTTCCCGCCAGGGGGCCAGGCCGCCCGGGGTGGGTGCCCGCGTTTCGCTGGCAAAGGAGGGGACGCTGTTGTGCTGAAGTGGAATCATAAGCAATGTCCGTGTCGGGAGCAGGCGCTGGCGCACAGCACGTCGGGTCAGCGCCGTTTCTCCGGAAAAACCGATGAGAGGGCAGGGCACTTCATTCTTGGGCGGGGGGCGCGAACCGGCGAGTTAAACGTTGTTAATTTCGGGTCGTGCTCGTCGCGCGGGGCCGCCCCCGCGCAAGTCAGCACACCGCTGCAAGTATCGAAGGCGGGCGCAGGCGCAGACTGGAGGCGCCAGCCCGACTGAACCTGCAAGGAGATTGCGCCGATGAACCGAAACGACCTGCGCCGCGTCGACATGAACCTGTTGGTGATTTTCGAGGCCTTGATGTTCGAGAAGAACCTGACCCGGGTCGCCGAAAAACTCTTCATGGGCCAGCCGGCGGTGAGTGCCGCCCTGGGGCGCCTGCGCGACCTGTTCGACGATCCGTTGCTGTTGCGCAATGGCCGTGGCATGGAGCCGACGGCACGGGCCCAGGCCATCCTCAAGGAGCTGCAACCGGCGATGGACACCATTTCCGGGGCGGTGAGCCGGGCCAAGGCATTCGATCCGGCGACCAGCGGCGATGTGTTTCGCATCGGTCTTTCCGACGACGCCGAGTTCGGCCTGTTTCCGCCCCTGCTGAGCCGGTTGCGCGAGGAGGCGCCGGGGATAGTCGTGGTGGTACGCCGGGCCAACTACCTGCTGATGCCCGCGCTGCTGGCCTCCGGGGAGATTTCGGTCGGGGTCAGCTACACCACCGAACTGCCGGCCAATGCCAAGCGCAAGACCCTGCGCGACATTCCCTGCAAGGTGCTGCGCGGGGACAAGCGACCCGGCCTGCTGACCCTGGATGAGTACTGCGAGCGGCCCCACGCGATGGTGTCGTTCTCCGGCGACCTGAGCGGCAATATCGACCTCGACCTGGCCAAGGTCGGCCGCAGCCGGCGCGTGGTCCTGGGTGTTCCGCAGTTCAGTGGCCTGCGGGCCCTGCTGGCCGGCACCGAGATGATCGCCACCGTGCCCGACTACGCCGCCTGCGCCCTGGTCGAGGGCTGTGCGTTGCGGGCCGAGGATCCGCCGTTTCCCATCGATGCCGCGCAACTGTCCATGGCCTGGAGCGGGGTCCACGACAACGACCCGGCGGAACGCTGGCTGCGCTCGCGGATCGCGCAGTTCATGTCCGCGCCGCTGGACATCCGGACGCCCTAGGGGCGCCCACGGGAAAGAGAGCACGTACATTCAATTTTTCCCTGCCCCGTCGCCGCACTATCCACCGACAGTCCGGCGTCACCACGCCGGTGGTTTTTCATTGCGATGGGTGGCTCATGGACGCTTTGCGCCGGGATGAACGGGCTCGGGATCTTGGATGGTTGTTCCTGCGGGTCAGCGCCGGGCTGTTCCTGTTGTGGGTCCATGGCCTGCCGAAACTGCTGCACTACAGCAGCGAACTGCAGAACATCGAAGATCCTTTCCACCTGGGCGCCGACCTGACCCTGGGCCTGGCGATCTTCGCCGAGGTGTTCTGCCCGCTGCTGATTATCGCTGGCGTACTGGTGCGTCTGGCCTGCTTGCCTATTCTCTGTGTGCTGTGGGTGGCGCTGCTGATCGTGCATCCGCAATGGACGATCGCCGAAGGCCAGTTCGGCTGGCTGCTGCTGATCCTGTTCACCAGTCTTCTGATTGCCGGCCCCGGACGGCTGGCGCTCGGCGAGCGCCTTGCCGGGGCCTGGCGCCATGCCTGATACCAGGGACGATCCGTTCTCCATGCTCACTCTGTCGAAGGAAACGCGATGAACGCCGATCTGATTCTGTTCAATGGTCAATTTCATACCGTCGACCGTGAAAAGCCCCTGGCCAGTGCCGTGGCCATCCGCGACGGGCGCTTCGTGACGGTCGGCAGCGATGCCCAGGCCATGGCCCTGCGCGGTAGCGACACCCAGGTCATCGACCTCAAGGGCCGCTGCGTGATCCCCGGCCTCAACGACTCGCACCTGCACCTGATCCGTGGCGGCCTGAACTACAATCTCGAACTGCGCTGGGAAGGCGTACCGTCCCTGGCCGATGCCTTGCGCATGCTCAAGGACCAGGCCGAGCGCACGCCGACGCCCCAGTGGGTGCGGGTGGTGGGCGGCTGGAACGAATTCCAGTTCGCCGAGAAGCGCATGCCGACCCTGGCGGAGCTGAACCAGGCCGCGCCGGATACCCCGGTATTCGTGCTGCACCTGTATGACCGCGCCTTGCTCAACCGGGCCGCCTTGCGCGTGGCCGGCTACACCCGCGACACGCCGAACCCGCCGGGTGGCGAGATCGTCCGCGATGCCAACGGCGAACCGACCGGCATGCTGGTGGCCCGCCCCAACGCGATGATTCTCTACTCGACCCTCGCCAAGGGCCCCAAGCTGCCGCTGGAATACCAGGTCAACTCTACGCGCCAGTTCATGCGCGAACTCAACCGTCTCGGCCTGACCAGCGCCATCGATGCCGGCGGCGGCTTCCAGAACTACCCCGACGACTACGCGGTGATCGAGCAATTGGCCAGGGACCGGCAGTTGACGGTGCGCATCGCCTACAACCTGTTCACCCAGAAGCCCAAGGAAGAACTGGCCGACTTCAAGAACTGGACCGGCAGCGTCAAGTTGCATCAGGGCGATGACTTCCTGCGTCACAACGGCGCCGGCGAAATGCTGGTTTTCTCGGCGGCGGACTTCGAAGACTTCCTCGAACCACGCCCCGACCTGCCGCAGACCATGGAACAGGAACTGGAGCCGGTGGTGCGCCACCTGGTCGAGCAGCGCTGGCCGTTCCGCCTGCACGCCACCTACAACGAATCCATCAGCCGCATGCTCGACGTGTTCGAGAAGGTCAACCGCGATATCCCGTTCAACGGCCTGCCGTGGTTCTTCGACCATGCCGAGACCATCACCCCGCAGAACATCGAGCGGGTGCGGGCCCTGGGCGGCGGCATCGCGATCCAGGACCGCATGGCGTTCCAGGGCGAATATTTCGTCGAGCGCTACGGCGCCAAGGCCGCCGAGGCCACGCCGCCGATCAAGCGCATGCTCGCCGAAGGCGTGCCGGTAGGCGCGGGCACCGATGCCACGCGGGTGTCCAGCTACAACCCGTGGACCTCGCTGTACTGGATGGTCAGTGGACGCACGGTTGGCGGCCTGGCCCTGCATGAGGAAGGCCTGTCGCGCCAGACCGCCCTGGAGCTGTTCACCCACGGCAGCGCCTGGTTTTCCTCCGAGCAGGGCAGCAAGGGCCAGATCAAGGTCGGCCAGCTGGCCGATCTGGCGGCGCTGAGCGCGGACTACTTCAAGGTCGAGGAAGAGGCCATCAAGTGGATCGAGTCGGTGCTGACGGTGGTCGGTGGCAAGGTGGTCTACGCCGCCGGCGACTTCGAGAAGCTCGGCCCGGCCGGCCTGCCGGTGCTGCCGGACTGGTCACCGGTGGCGAAGGTGCCGGGGCACTGGCGTCCGACTTCGCCGCTGCAGGCCCAGGTCCACCAGTGCAGCGGTCCCTGCGCCGTGCACTCCCACAGCCATGAGCGGGCGCGCCTGTCGAATGCGCCGGTCAGCGACTTCCAGGGATTCTGGGGCGCATTCGGCTGTTCGTGTTTTGCCTTCTGATTCCCCATCGGCGCCGGACCGTATGGCCGGCGCCCACTGTACTCTCACGTCACCAAGGAGTTTCACATGAGCAACGTTCCCTACAAACGCCTGAACAAAGACGACGCGGTGGTCCTGCTGGTCGACCACCAGACCGGCCTGATCTCGCTGGTGCAGGATTTCTCGCCGAACGAGTTCAAGAACAATGTCCTGGCCCTGGCCGACCTGGCGAAGTTCTTCAAACTGCCGACCATCCTCACCACCAGCTTCGAAAATGGCCCGAACGGCCCGATGGTGCCGGAGCTCAAGGAACTGTTCCCGGACGCGCCGTACATTCCCCGTCCAGGCCAGATCAATGCCTGGGACAACGCCGATTTCGTCAAGGCGGTAAAGGCTACCGGTCGCAAGCAGTTGATCATCGCCGGCGTCGTGACCGATGTCTGCGTGACCTTCCCGACCTTGTCGGCCCTGGCCGAAGGCTTTGAAGTGTTCGTGGTCACCGATGCCTCGGGTACCTTCAACGAAACCGTGCAGCAGGCGGCCTGGGCGCGGATGACCGCCGCCGGTGCGCAACTGGTCAACTGGTTCTCGGTGGCGTGCGAGCTGCAAGGCGACTGGCGCAACGACATGGAAGGCCTGGCGAACCTGCTGTCGCCGCGCATCCCGAACTACCGCAACCTGATGAACAGCTACTCGGCACTGACAGCCAAGTAACGGCCATGTCGGTGCCGCCCGGGACCTGGCGGTGAGGCACCGACCGGCGGGAGCCGGCTTGCTGGCGATGGCGTACGCACGGGCAGCACAAGGCTCAAGGGCCTCATGGCTGCGATGCGGCGTCCAGGCAGGCCAGCTCCTGCAGTGGTCGGGAACAGGAAGGGGCTCGGCGCTAAGGCCCCCACAGGTTTCGTGGTTACCGATTATGAGATGTGAGGAAGGAAAAAAGTCGTTATAAAGGGGCTTGCTGTCAACCCGAGCGTGACAATGAACCCTTTCGAAGACATGCGTATGTTCTGCCAGGTCATGGACTCGGGCAGTTTCACCGCGGCAGCGGATCAACTGGGCCTGTCCAAGCAGTTCGTCAGTCGTCGCCTGATGCAACTGGAGGAACGCCTCGGGGTGCGCCTGCTCAATCGCTCGACCCGCCGCCTGGATGTCACGCCCCTGGGGCAGAGCTACTACGAATCCGCCTTGCGCCTGCTCGCCGAAGTCGAGCACATGGAGCAGGGCATCGCCGGCCAGACCGCCGAGCCGCGCGGCACCCTTCGCCTGAGTGCGCCCCTGTCGTTTGCCCTGGCTCACCTGGGATCGCTGCTGCCGGCATTTCTCAAGCGTTACCGTGACGTCACTGTCGAAGTCGACCTCAGCGACCGTCCGGTGGATCTGCTCGGCGAGGGCTATGACCTGGCGCTGCGCATCGGCGTGCTGGAGGATTCGAGCCTGATTGCCCGGCGCATCGCCACCATCGACCGGGTGTACTGCGCCAGCCCGGCCTACCTGGCCGAACGCGGTACACCCCTCAAGCCCGACGACCTGCATGCCCACGATTGCCTGCCCTATGGCCATGGCCGCCAGGTGCAGTGGCGTTTCGAGGGGCAGGGCAAGCCGGTGGTGGTCAATGTCACGGGGCGCATGCGGGTCAACAACGGCGAATTGCTCAGGGATGCGGCCATCGCCGGCATGGGCATTGCCTACCTGCCGACCTTTATCGTCGACGCGGCCTTGCGCGACGGCCGCCTGGTGACCTTGCTCGACTCCCTGCGCCCCGAGCCACTGCGCTTGTCGGCGGTGTATCCGCAGCACCGCCAGGCGTCGCGGCCGGTGCAGGCGTTCATCGAGTTCCTGCGCGAAAGCCTGGCGCGTGACGATGGCGGCCTCTAGCGCCCGGACGGGCAAATCTCCGCGCCTCAGTCCCGGCTAAGTTTGCCCGGGTAGTCTCCCCCAGCGCCAGTTGCCGCGCTGCCAGGGAGATAACCTTCACATGAAGCCGCTAACCGGAGCCGACTGGCTCAACAAAGTCCCCGAAGTGACGTTGTCGTTCTGGGTCATCAAGATCATGTCCACCACCGTCGGCGAAACCGCCGCCGACTACCTTGCCGTCGATGCCGGGCTGGGCCAGGGCCTGACCAGTATCGGCATGGCCGTGCTGCTGGCCATCGCGTTGTTCGCTCAACTCCGTACCCGCGCCTACACCCCCTGGATCTACTGGCTGAGCGTGGTGCTGGTGAGCATCGTCGGTACGCAGATCACCGATGTGCTCACCGACCAGCTGGGTATCAGCCTGTATGCCAGCACGGCGGTGTTCAGCGTGCTGCTGGCGATCAATTTCCTGGTCTGGTTCAGGCTGGAGCGCAGCCTGTCGATTGCCGATATCGTCACCCCGCGCCGGGAGCTGTTCTATTGGGCGACCGTGCTCTGCACCTTTGCCCTGGGCACGGCGGCCGGCGACCTGGCGACCGAGGCGCTGGGCCTGGGTTTCACCCTCGGCTCGGTGATTTTCGCCGTGCTGATCGGCGCCACATTCGCCGCCTGGCGCCTGGGCGGCAATACGGTCCTGACCTTCTGGATCGCCTACATCCTGACCCGTCCGTTCGGTGCTTCCCTGGGGGACCTGCTGACCCAGGCCAAGACCTATGGCGGCCTCGGCATGGGCGCGGCATGGACCAGCGCGATCTTCCTCAGCGTCATCCTGATGCTGGTCATCGTCGCCCAGCTCGGCGTCGGCCAGCGCAAGCCGGTTTCCGACTGACCCCGTCTTCAACCTCACTCATTTCAATTATCAAGGAATCATCATGCTGACCGTTCGTAGCAGTATTCGCAAAGCCGCCATTGTCGGCGCCATCGCCTTGTTGAGCCTGGCCACCGCCTGCTCGAAATCGCCGGATACCCCCAAGGCCGGCACGGCCAATGCACAGGCCGATTCGAGCCATGCCTCGCCCTCCAAGCTGGGCGACCTGTCGGCCTTCCAGGGCATCGCCAGCCAGGTTGCCGGGTTGGTCGAGCAGAACGACCTGGCCGGTGCAAAAACACGGATCAAGGACCTGGAGCTGGCCTGGGACTCCGCCGAAGCCGGGATCAAGCCCCGTGCCGCCAGTGACTGGCACCTGCTGGACAAGGCCATCGACAACGCCCTTGAAGCTCTGCGCGCGGGTTCGCCGAAGCAGAGCGACTGCAAGGTCGCCATGACCGATCTGCTGAAGACCTTCGCGAGCCTGCAAGGCGGCAAGTGATCGCCAGCCAGCTCGCCCGCCGCATGCATCCAGGTCAAAACGCTGCACGCGGCGGGCGACAGATGCTTCAATAGAGGCTCGGCATCCGCGTCGCGGGTGCCGGGCCTTGCTGATGGTCGGAGAGGGATATGCGCATACTGCTGGTCGAAGATGACCCGATGATCGGGGAGGTGATCCAGGGGGCCCTGAAGGATGCCGGCTATGCCGCCGACTGGGTCAACAATGGCCTGACCGCACTGGCGACCCTGGACACCCAGCACTACGACCTGGTGCTGCTGGACCTGGGCTTGCCCGGCAAGGATGGCCTGGCGGTGCTGGACAGCATTCGTTCCGCCGACAATGCCGTGCCGTTGCTGATCATCACCGCCCGCGACAGCCTCGATCAACGCCTGCGCGGCCTTGATGGCGGTGCCGATGACTTCCTGCTCAAGCCGTTTGAAATGGCCGAATTGCTGGCACGCATGCGTGCGGTACTGCGGCGCAAGGGCGGCAGTGCCTTGTCGCTGCTGAGCAATGGCCTGGTCACCCTGGACCTGGTGTCCAAGCAGGCCAGTACGGCGGAGCACCCCGAGGTGCAACTGTCGAATCGCGAGTTTTCGCTGCTCCAGGCGCTGCTGATCCGTCCGGGGGCGATTCTTTCCCGTGCCGATCTCGAAGATCGTCTCTATGGCTGGGGCAACGAGGTGGAAAGCAATGCCGTGGAGTTTCTGATCCACGCGCTGCGGCGCAAGCTGGGCAGCCAGGTGATCAAGAATGTCAGGGGGATGGGATGGATGGTTTCAAAAGGCGTCTGAGCGAGTCCGTCCAGCTCAGGCTGTCCGTCGGCCTGTCGCTGGCGATCCTGGTCGTTGCGGTGGTGGCGGGTATTTTCGCCTTTGTCTCGGCGTTCGATGAAGCGCTGGAGTTGCAGGACAATACCCTGCGCCAGGTCGCCGTGCTGGTCGAGCGCCAGAACATGACCCTGAGTCCGTCGGCCCCCGGTATGTCGATCAGGGACGACGACGAGGAGTCGCGGGTGGTCGTCCAGTACCTGCGCGATGGGGCCCGGGCTTCGGGCAATATCGATGACGGCGGCCCGCTGCCATTGCCGACGAGCCTGGCCGATGGCCTGGCGACCCTGACCGTCGGCGGCGAGCCGTTTCGCGTGCTGGTCAAGACCCTGGGCACGGGCGAGCGCATCGCCGTGGCCCAGGAAACCGGTGCACGGGACAAGGATGCCCGGGAAAGTGCCTGGCGCGGCCTGCTGCCTTTTCTGATCCTGCTGCCGGTGCTGTTGCTGGTGGTGGCCGACCTGGTGCGCAAGCTGTTTCGTCCGATCGCGGTCCTGGCGCAGGACATCGACCGGCGCAGCGAGCAGGACCTGCATCCCATCGACGAACGGCACCTGCCCAGTGAAATCCGCTCCTTTGTGCTCGCCATCAATCGCCTGTTCGACCGGGTGGCTCGCTCGATGGACAGTCAGCGGCGTTTTGTCGCCGATGCCGCCCACGAACTGCGTTCACCCTTGACCGCGTTGTCGCTGCAGGCCGAGCGCCTGGCCGCCGCCGAGCTGTCGCCGGACGCCCGCGAGCGGCTGGTGCCGTTGCAGCGGGGTATCGAGCGCGGCAAAAGCCTGATCGATCAGTTGCTGGCGCTGGCCACGGCGCAATCGGCGTCGACAACCCCCGCCGCGCCGATCTCCGTGCATGGCATCTACCGCCGCGTGCTGGAAGACCTGCTGCCACTGGCCGAACTCAAGCAGATCGATGTCGGCGTGGAAGGCGAGCAGGACATGCGGGTGTCGCTCAACGAGATCGACCTGTTGGCCCTGGTCAGGAACCTGGTGGACAACGCCATCCGCTATACCCCGCAAGGCGGGCGGGTGGACCTGTCGGTGAGCGCGGAGCAGGGCGGCGTGCTGTTGCAGGTCCGGGATAACGGCCCGGGGATTGCCATCGAGGAGCGCGAGCGGGTGTTCGACCCGTTCTACCGCAGCCTGGGCAATACCGAGGTCGGCTCGGGGCTCGGGCTGTCGATCATCAAGGCCATTGCCGAGCGCACCGGCGCGCGTATCCGCCTGGGGTACAGCGATGAAGTACGGCAGCGCGGCCTGAGCGTTTCGGTCTGGTTACCGGCGGCCGTGGGCTGAGGCGTGCCTATCGCACCGTGCTGACCCCTGCGAAAGTGCTGGTGAGTTCCTGCGTGAGCGACTGGACCTCCGTGAAGGTGGCCTGTAACAATTGCGCAAACAGGAAATACCCTGACGTTTATCGATTCAAGGTTGAAGGTGCATTGCATAATGGATGATTACAACGATAGGGGGGCTCAGGGGAGCAATGGCAATCCGGCTTTTCATGGCTTCATCTATCAGAAAAAAGTCACCGTATGGATCGCGTTGCAACTACTGTTGAATCGTGTCGATGGCTGCAACGAAATCATCGTTGAGCCAGTCTCGCAGGAAGACGTCGAGGCTTGCATCGATGACGAGGAATCGACAGTCAGCATTGGTGGCGTCCATAAGCTACTGATTCAGATAAAAAACCGCGGAAAGGGCTATTGGACGGCCAGCGCGTTTTCGGAACTGGTCAAGGACCGGGTTGCACGAAGTGCTTCGGGGCCAGGTACCAGGCCCAGGGGAAAGGCACTGCTGCTGGAGGATCCCTCCCGGCGTTATATTTTTATTACCAATTGCAGTGTCGCTGGGGAACTGGCGGCAGCCGAGCTTAAAAATGTCGATGAGGCACTGGACCCTTCGTTCCTCCCTCCAAAACTGACAGAGATAGAGGCCGAACAACAGGCGCTGACCGGTCGTTGGGGGCTTATCCAGAATCTGACTGAAAATGACCTGCGGGCACGTATCCATGACTTGCTTGAATCCAGGGGCAAGGTACCGATTTCGAACCTGCCGGCGGCGATAGATAAGTTGGAGCGCTTGGTCGAACTGCGTATGGCGGGGCTGGTGGAGCCCCTGACGCGTGATCATGTTCGGGATGTCATCACCACTGAAGGCGGGGGAGCGGTACGCGACCAGGAGTTGCGCGAGTTCATCGCACCGCCTGCCTTGGCACGAGCAGAGTCGCTGTTGGACACGTTGCATGCGGTGATGCTGATCGGACCGCCAGGCTACGGCAAATCGTTGATTGCCAAAAACATGGTTCATGCCCTGCGTGAAAGACCGCGACCCTATGAGGTTGTGAGGGAGTCGGCAGGGCTTGCCGCAATTGAGCGCTATCTGGCGCAGAGGGGCTTGTATGTCTTTCATCTCGACGACCCCTGGGGGCAATCGAAGCTTGAAGCCGATGCGGACAAATGGGTTATTCAACTCCCTCGGTTGCTGGCGCGTGCCTCTGCCGACAAGCTGTTCATCATCACTTCGCGTACCGATATTCTTCGTCAGAGTCGGGTCGGGGAGGATGAAGAACCGTGGCGTTCGCTGACCTGTGAAGTATCGGATAGCGATTATGGCGATGACGTCAAATGGAACATCCTGGAAAAGAAGCTTGAGCAAGCCCAGGCATGGATGCTGCCGTTCGCTGAGCGGTATCGTTCCGGGCTGCTCCAGGATCTACAAAGTCCCCTGGCAATCGATCGCTTCTGCAAAGGCTTGCTGGCTTGCGGGGACGAGTCGGTTGCATTGATCGAACAACTGGTCGATCAGGCACAGGTTTCCAGCATTCGCCAGATTGTCCGTCAGCAAGTTCTGGGATGGCCGGAACGCGGCGTGGAGTGCGCTACGGTGATCTGGGCGATGATTCGCCGGAACCAACGTATTTCATTTGAGGGGTTGAGTACGATCCGGCGTGCCCTGGATGACCTCAGTCCGCCGCTTTCCATTGATCTCGAGCGCTTCGTACAGCATTTCCTGATCTCCACACTGGACGAGGATGAGAAAGAGGAGATCGGTGCCCACGGTAAGGTCATTGAGGCCTTTGAGGAAGTGATTACCGACAGTCCCGCTGTATTGGAACGGACCTTGGGCCGGTGCGTGGAGGCCCTGTATGCGCAGTGGTGCGATGACCCGGCCTGTCTCAACGCCTTGATAAATCTGCTTGAAGCAATCAGCAGTCGGTGGCCCCAACAGCTGTGCCTGAATCGTATTCAGCAGGACAAGGTCGATGAGTTCCTGCGCCAGTGCATTGCTACCACCAATGATTTTCAGTTCGTTTACTATTTTGAGCGGGTCATCAGATGGGGTTCGCAGCGTTGCTCCATTGCCCGGTTCTTACGCGATTTGACGGCATTCAAGCCGGTGGCATCCGGGCGAGTGGTGAAGTACTGGAGTGCGCCGGTGCTGAGTCCGGAGTTCAGGGAAGAGTTGGAAAGAGAGCCATTGATACCGCCGCTCTTGAGTTCATGGATACGTTATCGATTTATCGATGGCGACATTGTCTATGACGGTCCGCAGCTTTTTACCTGGCTCGCCGGGCTGGGTGGGGACCTCGGGGAGGCTTGGGCACAGTCTTGCCACTGGGCGACCCCGGCAGGTCGCAACCAACCTAATACACTGGCGCTTTTCCAGTGCGCGGCGCTGGCCGGTGCTTTTCATTACGATGATGAGATGTTCAGTCTGATTGAGGGTATCGAGGACGGGCTACGTGAACACCGGGACGAGGTGGGTGACTACGAGGAGCAGAGTTTCCAGGGCATTGACGATGCGTCGATTGAGCGCCTGTTCAGGACCATGCTGGATGAGGATGAGGAACTGGTTCATCGTCTTACCATGGCTTACGTCCAGATGCGCCGCCGGAACGAAGGGTATCAATGGATTGAGGGCCACCCACGCCATGATCTGATTCTCCCCGCCTGGTCGATGACCCTGGATGAACAATCCTCGCAGGTGTCTGCCTTGGAGAGGGAGAGCCTTGAGCTGCTCAAACGTGCCTATGATCAGTCCCTGATCCTGGCGGATCATGATCTCGAAGGTATTTGCGAAGACCTGGATATCCCCGAGATCGATGATTTCCTCCAGCTTGAGCCGATGAAAATTGTTGAAGAACTGCTGAGCTTGGAGACACAGCGCAATGGCGATCCCCATGAGCTGATCGAGCAAATGTACTACCTGGAAAACCTTGCAGTCGCCAAGGCCTTGAGAGAGGCCGTCGGGCGTATGGATGCCGTGAGTGTGCGCAAGCATCTTCCGAGCCTCATGGAGCATGATCATGCCGATGTACGCAGGCATGCCGTGAGTTTTTTTGCCGGCCTGGTCGAGCCCCTGGGGTTGGACAGATATTGGCTCTACAACGGTGCCAGCGATAAAAGCGCGCACGTTCGTCTGGAGTTGGCGAAGGTCATTGGCCACTTCAAGTGGCAGGACGGAGTGGAATGCCTGATTTCCCTGCTCTCGGATTGTCGGGATTATCAGGCGGACGAGGGGGGCCGCGTTTCGAGGTGGCCCGCGCGGCTGCCCGGGCACTGGCGGGTATGCACAACCTTTCAGAAGAACATCGACAGGCGATACGAACGTTCCTGAGTCAGCCCCCTCGGGATCCGCAAGATCCTGTCGTCAATGACTTGCTCAGTAGATCGTTCCCACGCTCTGCGTGGGAATGCAGCCCGTGACGCTCTGCGTCACAGGTCACAGCTTCGCGGGCAAGCCCGCTCCCACAGCGCGGGAACGATCCAATGAGCGGTATCAGTCGGCTCAGGTCGGAGAGATGGTGGCCAGCAGGCCGATTGCGATTGTCAGTAAGAGAAAACCACCCAGAAAAAGCGCCATCTTGCCCATTTCAGGCCTCCTGAATCACAGGGTTGCGGTACAGCGGAAAAAGAGTCTTGGAGAACTCTGCCTTGAAGCGCCGCCCGAGGCCGGGTGGCAGGCTTATTGTCGGGGGGAATCTGATCTCGATACAGAGGCAGGTAGTGCAGAAAAATACGGATCAGATGGGGAGGGGAGGTGTTCTGGCGTGAGTTCACGCCAGATCAACAGGGTGGCGAACGGCAAAGCCCGTTCGCCACCGGTACGCGCGTGCCGTCAGTTGCGATCCAGCCACACGGTCTGGGCGTTGCAGAACTCGCGTACGCCGAAGTGCGACAGCTCGCGACCGAAGCCGCTTTTCTTCACGCCGCCAAAGGCCACCCGTGGGTCGGAAGCGCTGTAGCCGTTGATGAACACGCCACCGGTTTCCAGTTCGTCGGCGATCTGCTGCGCCAGCGCGACATTGGCGGTGTAGACCGTCGAAGTCAGGCCGAAGTCGCTGTCGTTGGCCAGTTCCACGGCGTGCCGGGCATCCCGCGCGGTGATGATCGAGGCGACCGGCCCGAACAGTTCCTGCTTGAACGAGGTCATCTGGTCGGTGACATCGGCGAGGATGGTCGGCTCATAGAAGTTGCCATGCCCCGCGATCTTGCCGCCGCCCAGCAACAGGGTCGCGCCCTCGGCCAGGGTGGCCTGGACCTGCTGGTCCAGTTCGTCACGCAGATCGAAACGCGCCATCGGACCCACATAGGTCTCGGCCAGCAGCGGATCGCCGACCACCAAGCGACGGGTCGCCTCGACGAACTTCTCGGTGAAAGCTTGCACCACCCCTTCCTCGATGATCAGGCGCTTGGCCGCCGCACAGACCTGCCCGGTGTTCTGGTAGCGACCGATCACCGCGGCCCGGACCGCCGCATCGAGGTCGGCATCGTTGAGCACGATGAACGGGTCCGAACCGCCCAGTTCCAGTACGCACTTCTTCAGGGCCGCACCGGCCTGAGAGCCGATCGCGGTGCCGGCACGCACGCTGCCGGTCAGGGTCACGGCGGCAATGCGCGGGTCGGCGATGGCCTTGGACACGCCGTCCGGCGTCACGTTGATCACCTCGAACGCACCCTCGGGGAAGCCCGCCTGCTTGAAGGCATCGAGCAGCAGGTAGGCGCAGCCCATCACGTTCGGTGCGTGCTTGAGCACATAGGTGTTGCCGGCCAGCAGGGTCGGCACCGCACCGCGCAGCACCTGCCAGATCGGGAAGTTCCAGGGCATCACGGCAAGGATCGGACCCAGCGGGCGGTATTCGATCCGCGCCTTGCCGTTGTCCACCAGGGTCGCTTCCGGCGCGAGCATGGCCGGGCCCTGGGCGGCGTACCAGTCGCAGAGCTGGGCGCATTTCTCGATTTCGCCACGGGCCTGGGTGATCGGCTTGCCCATTTCCCGGGTGATCATCTCGGCCATTGCGGTGGCGTTGTCGCGCAGCGCCTTGCCCAGGGCGATCAACAACTGCGCCCGCTGTTCCACGGACGTGCGGCGCCAGCCGGCGAAGCCCTTGGCAGAACGCGAGAGCGCGGCATCGAGTTGCGCGGCCGACTCATAGGGGTAGTGACCGATCTGCTCGCCGTTGAGCGGGTTGATCGAGAGCGCGTGGGTCTGGTTCGACACAGTAGTCATGGCACCGTCCTGCTGGGTGGGTAATGAATCCAGCGTACGGGGCTGTTGCTTTTCTGGAAACTGAATAATACTGAGTGAAACGTTCACGATTGGAGAATGACTTGGATCTGGTCCAGTTGGAGATTTTCAAGGCTGTTGCCGAGCAGGGCAGCATCAGCGCCGCCGCGCAGTTGATTCACCGGGTGCCGTCGAACCTGACCACGCGGATTAAGCAACTGGAGCAGGACCTGGGCGTCGAGCTGTTTATCCGCGAGAAAAGCCGCCTACGCCTGTCGCCGGCGGGCTGGAGCTTCCTGGACTACACCCGGCGCATTCTCGATCTGGTGGCCGAGGCGCGCCTGACCGTGTCCGGTGAAGAACCCCAGGGCCCGTTCGCCCTCGGCTCGCTGGAAAGCACGGCGGCGGTGCGCATTCCGGCGTTGCTGGCGGCCTACAACCAGCAATACGCCAAGGTCGAGCTGGACCTGTCCACCGGGCCTTCCGGGACCATGATCGAGGGCGTGCTCTCCGGGCGGCTGGTGGCGGCGTTCGTCGACGGACCGATCCTGCACCCGACCCTGGAAGGCGTGCCGGTGTTCGACGAGGAAATGGTCATCATCGCGCCGTTGCACCACGCGCCCATCACCCGCGGCGGCGATGTCAACGGCGAGAGCATCTATGCGTTCCGGGCCAACTGCTCGTACCGCCATCACTTCGAAAGCTGGTTCACCGAGGACGCGGCGGTGCCCGGCAAGATCTTCGAAATGGAGTCCTACCACGGTATGCTCGCCTGCGTCAGCGCCGGCGCCGGCCTGGCGCTGATGCCCCGCAGCATGCTCGAAAGCATGCCCGGTTGCAGCACGGTGAGCGTCTGGCCGTTGTCGCAGAAATTCCGTTTCCTGCAGACCTGGCTGATCTGGCGGCGAGGCACCGTGTCGCAGAACTTGAGGGTATTCGTGCAGTTGCTTGAGGAGAGGAAATGACGCTCAGCTTGGTAAAGATGCATGCTCATGGCGACGACTTCGTCATCATCGACCGCCGCGGCGAGGCTGACCCGATAACGCCCGCCGTGGCCCGACGGCTGGGGGATCGCAACCGGGGTATCGGTTTCAACCAGTTGGCCGTCGTGCTCGACTGCGAGGATGCCGCCGCCCGCATCGTGTTCTGGAATCCCGACGGCACGCCTCTCGACACCTGTGGCAGCGCCACCCGTGGTGTGGCCGACACCTTGATGCGCCAGGGTAATACCTCGTCGGTGCTGCTGCGAACCAACCGCGGGCTGCTGAGCTGCGTGCGGCAGGCGGACGGCGGTGTTTCGGTGGACATGGGCAAGCCTTCGCTGCATTGGCAGGACGTGCCGCTGGCCAGGGAAATGGATACCCTGGTCTTGCCGCTGGCGGGCGAGCCGGTGGCCTGCAGTATGGGCAATCCCCACTGCACCTTCTTTGTCGAGGACCTCGCGGCTATCGACATCGCCGCGCTGGGCTCGAAGATCGAAATCGACCCGTTGTTCCCGAAAAAGACCAACGTGCATTTCGTCCAGGTCATCGATCGCGGCCATATCCGCCTGCGTATATGGGAGCGCGGCGGCGGCATTCCGCAGGGCTCGGGTTCGTGCTGCTGTGGTGCGGTGGTCGGCGGCATTCGGCGTGGGCTGCTGGACGACAGCGTCGACGTGGAATGTGACGGCGGCACCGTGAACGTGAAATGGGACGGTAGCGGCGGGGTGATCCTCAGCGGACGGGTGGAGAAGGTGTGGGAGGGGACGGTTGCGGAGCATTTGCTGCTGGCTTAGTGTTGCGAGGCTTGAGGAGAGTGGCTATTTGATATCTCGGCAAGTAATCTGCGCGGCGAATCTGCCGCGTGAATTTCTTTTCAAGGAGCCATGATTGATCAAAGCACTCTGTATCGCCCTGACGCTGGTCTGTCTCGCCGGTTGCAGCAAACCAGGACCTGTTGTGCTGGACAAAGCCGGGCATGGGCTGCAGCAGAAACAGCGTCCGCTGATTGTCGGTAAATGGTACAGCGACTCGCCGACCACTGAAGGTGGGCATGTCATGGAGATTGCCGAGCATCGTGCCAATGGCACTTACGTGGTCAGCTTTCGTGTCATCGACAAGACGGGCAAGGTGAAGGACTCCCAGGAAGCAGGTTTCTGGGGCACGGCCGGGAACATCTACTTTACCATCACCAAGGGCTGGATCCAGGGTTCCAAGTTCATCCCGGCCCCGCCAGGCGTGGCTGATCTTGAAGATGCCTACCAGATTCTCGAACTCAAGAATGGGAAATTCCGCTACAGATCGGTCGAGAACAAGAATGTCTACAGCGCTATAAAAGTGGACGACACCTTCCAGTTCCCCGGCATCCCGCCTTCGAAAGGCTGATGACCCACAGGACCGAAAGCACGTGCGGTGATCAGGCGCGGTGATTATCCTTCATCGTGTTTTTAGCCGCCTGTGTCAGGGCGTCTCCCGTTAGCGGGCAATCATGAAAATGAGCAACGAGATCTCCAGCAATGTCAGAAACCACCGATGATTCGTTCTACGACCGCGCGGACGAGCATATCCATCTGTCCAACGAGCAACTCAAGCGGTTCGACGACTTTGGCAAGGTCAACGCCTCGATGATGTTCGGCACCACCCGCTTCAACGCCTGGGTCAGCGCGCGCGGCTTCAAGTCCGGCGAGGAGATGGCCCAGGCCCGCGAGGCGATGCTGAACTACTTCTGCAATCAGTACCGGATGATGCTCGAGGACAATCTCGACGACCATATCAACAACTTCAGCCAGTACATGGGCGCACAGCAGGCCTGATCGCCAAGCCAGGTGCCACTGCGACGGCCGACGCGGGACCGTCGCAGTCTGACTCGAAGCCGTCACCCCATCACTTGGCAGCCGTGTCCTTTGGCGCACCACCGTTGCCATACAGCGCCAGATGGTTGGCGATGCACATATCGTATGCCTCGACCAGGAACAGGTGCGGCTTGGATGCGATGGGCGGAACCAGGCAGCGGGTAGTCACGCGTTTGCCCAGCATTTCCGTATCGATATAGATCACGTTCACCGGCGACTTTTTCGGGTTTTCCTCGGCGCTGAAGTAAGCACGGGTGTATTCCTCATCACCGGCGGTTTTTTCCAGCTGTTGACCATCGATCTGGGTGGTCAGTACGTCCCCGGCAGGAAACTCCTTGTCCGCCAGCAGCGCCACGCCGATGGGACCGGTGAACCCGGCCAGCAGCGAAGTCTTGCGCAGTTGCGACTGCAGGTTGGCGTAGGTCACGAAGTGCAGCACCTTGATCGTCGGTTGGTTGCTCAACTCCGGAAATTTCTCATAGGTGCGGTGGGCCAGCAGTCGCGGGCCTGTCGGTTTGGTCGCGTCGTCCGCGACACGATAAATGGCATAGGCACTGCTGGTGATCAGCAGGCTGAAGATTTCCTTTTCACCCTCGCTGCGGGGGCGCAAATCCTGAACGGTGATTTTGCTGGACTGATCGAGCCCCGGAAATTCCGGCGGTGGCAGGGAGGGCTGGGTGGCGCAACCGGCAATGACGAGAATGCTGGTCAGGAAAAGGGCTTTCAACGCGTGCATGGGACGTCCTGTTGTCTATTGAATGGAGGCATTATGCCATTAATGTGCCCGCGCTTCAGCCAGGCTTGCCAGCAAAGCGAATAAACGATTGAAAAAAAACGCTATAGGCTTTACTTGAGAAGCACATTGCTAGTAATCAGTCAGTGACTATCGCCAGTTTTTGGCTCAGGGAGCGTTGATGAGTGTCCGTCCGTTGACCGATTCCCCGAGGCAATCGAACGATTGCGATGTTGTCGCCTCTCAATTCCAAGGGACTCCGGATACGGTTGGCATGGCCTACGTCGGCAACGAAGATACGATCGAACAGCTGCTGGACTCAGCACGGCACTGGACCCATACCACCGCCTGGGTGGTTTACCGTGCCGGTGAACAGCTGCATCGGGTCGGGCAGGGCGACCCATTGCTGCCATGGCCTTCAAGCATCGCCAATGACGAGTTCGAAGCCTTTTGTCAGGCCCGCAAGCTGCACCGCTGGCCGACCGGCAGGGGCGAAAGCGTACTGGGCTGGTTGCTCGCGCCTGCCAGCGAGTCCACGGAGCCGGCGCTCGCCGAGTTCGCCCAGCGCCTGGGCATCGAGGTCCAGACCAATACCCTGGCTCGTGCCCAGATCACCCAGCGTGTGCTCTATGAAATCACCTACCTCGCCAGTTCGACCCGCGACCGCTCGGTGTTCCTGGTGGGCGTTCACCGGCTGCTGGCCAGCCTGATCGACGCCGAGAACTTCTACCTCGCGCTATATGACCCGCTCAGCGGCAAGATCGACTACCCGTACTATGTCGACATCATCGATGTGGATGCCCTGGAGTCCGAGAACTACGAATACCTCGACATGTCGCACCTGTCCCTGACCGGCCAGGTGCTGACCAGTGGCCAGCCCTTGCTGATCGACTCCGCCGGCATTCTCACAGCCCAGGCCGAGGGGCGTTTTCACTGTGTGGGCGACCGTCCCGAATTCTGGATGGGCGCACCGCTGAAAAACGCCTCGGACGAGGTGTTTGGCATGCTGGCGATGCAGGTCTACGACGTTGCCCGTATCTACAGCGCCGAAGACCGCGCGCTGTTCCTGGTGGTGGCCCGCCACGTCGCCATGGCCCTGGACCGCATCCTGCACCGGGCGGACCTGGAAGAGACCGTGCTGCGTCGCACCCAGGAACTGTCGACCCTCAACGATGCCCTGAGGCAGGAAGTGCTCGACCGCGAGCGCGCCGAACATCTGCAGAGCGCGTTGTTCCAGATTGCCGAACTGTCGAGCCAGCCCGGCGACATGGCCGAGCTGTTTCAAACCCTGCACGGTATCGTCGGCGAGCTGCTGTTTGCGCAGAACTTCTACATCGCCCTGTTCGACGACGCCACCGGCGAAGTGACCTTTCCGTACTACGTCGATGAGCGCCAGACGGTCCGTCCGGCGGCACGGCGCGGGCGCCTGGGCTTGACCGAGTACATCATCCGCCAGCGTCGCCCGTGCCTGATCGACGTCGACGAAGCCCATCGCCTGGCGGCGAACGGTGAAATCGTCCTGGGCCACAAGTCCGTCCGCTCGTACTCCTGGCTGGGTATTCCGTTGTTCGAGGGCGATGTGGTGCGCGGCGTGCTGGCCGTCCAGAGCTACACCTCGCAGGTGAGCTACACCCTGCGCGACCAGGAACTGCTGACCTTCGTGTCGCGCCATATCGATACCGCGTTGTCGCGCCGTACCGCCGCCGAAGCCATCCACGCCGCCAACCTCATGCTCGAAGCCCGGGTGCAGAACCGTACCCGCGAACTCGACCATGCCAACGCCAAGCTGCAACACGAAAACTCCCACGATGCACTGACCGGACTGGCCAACCGCACCTACCTGCAACAGCGCCTGAACCAGGCCTGGTCGCGGTTCGACAGCGACGGCGGGCACCTGGCGGTGATGTTCATCGACCTCGACCGCTTCAAGATGGTCAATGACAGTCTCGGCCATCACTTTGGCGACCTGCTGCTGATGCAGGCCGCCGACCGCCTGCGTGGCTGTCTGCGCGACACCGATATGCTGGCGCGCCTGGGCGGCGACGAATTTTCGGTGCTGGCGCCCGAGGCGCCGCTGGAGGTGGTGATCGACATCGCCGAACGGATCCTGGTGGCCTTCGACCTGCCGTTTTTCATCAATGGCCATGAAGTGTTTTCGTCCTGCAGCATCGGTATCGTCAGTGCCGACAGCCAGTTCCACCAAGAACCGGCGGACCTGCTGCGCGATGCCGACGCGGCGATGTACCGGGTCAAGAGCGCCGGGCGCGACAGCTACGCGGTGTTCAACCAGGAGGTGCGTCGCGAGGTCTCCGACCAGGTCGAGCGGGAAGGGGCCTTGCGCAACGCCCTCAAGCGCACCGACGAACTGCTGCCGTATTTCCAGCCGATTGTCAGCGTCGACAGCGGCGAACTGCTGGCCCTGGAAGCGCTGGTGCGCTGGCACCAGCCGGGTGGCCGGGTGGTCGCGCCGGGTGAGTTCCTGCCGGACTTCGAGGGCCTGCGCCTGATCGGGCGTCTGGACCTGTACATGCTGACCAGCATTGCCGTGATCCTCGCCCAACCCCAGCACGCCAACTGGCCGCCGGTGCACGTCAACTGCTCCAGCTACAGCATGACGCGCCCGGACTTCGCCAGTGAAGTGCTGGCCCTGCTGGCGCGGCACGGCGTCGAGCCGTCGCGGATCTGCCTGGAACTGACCGAAGGCGCGCTGGTGGCCGAACCGGCGATGGCCCGGCGCACCATGCAGCAACTGGCCGACAACGGCATGTCGGTGGTGCTCGATGACTTCGGGGCGGGGTTTTCTTCCCTGAGTTATGTGCACCAGTACCGTTTCAGCGGCTTGAAGATCGACAAGTCATTCATTCTTGAGCTGACCAGCAGTTCCCGCAGTCGGGCGATTGTCCGGGCGATTGTGCGGATGGCGGAATCGCTGGATTTGAGTGTGGTGGCTGAAGGGGTTGAGGATGCCGCGACCTTGGAGTTGTTGCGGGAGATGGGGGCGGGGCAGGCGCAGGGGTATTACTTTGCCCGGCCAATGGGGTTGGAGAGGTTGATGAGGTGTTTTTCGGGTGACGAGCCCTCGCTTTGGTACAAGGCGATCTGTTGAGGAAACGGCTTCCCGGAGGGCTAGGCGCGATGCGCGAGCAATCAATCGCCATGCGCATTTTTCGGATACACAGCTAGCGCGTTCAGCCATCGCGAGTTGCCTAATAGGGAAAAATTGGATTAACTGGTATGTACCAATTCGGTAGATATAAGATGCTGTGTCCCCAACAGTCATTACGGAAGAGTTAACTTGCCCCTTACGGATCCCATCCCGAGCAACGAGGTCGCAGTACCTCTCTACAAGCAACTGGCCGAGACCCTGCGCCAGCAGATCGAGTCGGGAGAACTGAATGATCAGGAGCCACTGGCGCCGGAGCGTGAGCTTGCCCTGCATTACAAGGTAAGCCGGGACACGGTGCGCAAGGCGATTCGTTTGCTGGATGAAGAGGGGATGATCTACAGCGATCATGGCCGGGGGACGTTCATTACCTCGGCGCCCTTGCGGAACATGGCCAAGGCCATTGGCAGTTTTACCCTCGACACCTTGAAGCGTGGCGGTGTGCCTGGGCAGAAAGTGCTGGTCTTCGAGAAGGTGACTGCGGGTATGGCGATTGGCAGTGTCCTTAATATTAAACCCGATACTGTCCTGCATCATGTCAAGCGCGTGCGTCTGATCGACGGCGAGCCTATTGGTATCCAGGATTCCTGGCTGTGTCTGCCCAAGGGCCTGGGGTTTACCCGTGAACAGCTTGAGCGCAAGGGCTCGCTGTATCGTTTGCTGGTCGAGGAGCTGCAGATACAGCCGAGTCTCGCACTGGAGAGTATCGGTTCGATACTGGCCTCGGAGCAGGACGTCGAATTGCTGAACCTGGACAAGGGCGCGCCGCTGCTGCTGTGCGAGCGCGTCACCATGTCTGAAAGGCGGGTGCCCATCGAGTATTGCGAAATGCGCTACGGGCCCTCCTATCGCTACAAAAACAAGGTGACGCAGTGGGGCGGCAACTGAGCCGCCAGCAACCGCACCCTGCCATCAACTTCCCTCAAGGTACGAACCAATGCGCCAGCCACGGGCGCATTGCACGGCAGTTCTGCCGCCTCTTCATCTCCCTGAAATTTCATAAAAACGCAGATTGCCTGGGCAAAAAGCGGGCATGGGTCGTTCGCGTTGCACCGATTTGTTTCTTTTTTCTTTTATAGGTACGTACCTCTACAAGAAAATAACGTTCATGAAAGGGCTTTTGTAGCCGCAATGTCACATTGCATCGGCATATTTCGCATATTCGCCTTGCGACAATAAAGGTACGTACCAATTGGTATGATCGTTGCCTTTGTTCAACAAGGTGCCCGGTGCTCTGTTCGTGTTCGACGAGCATTCGGTTCGTTCGATGTGAACATGGAGACAGGCATTTGCCCATGGCCAACCACTCTGCAAGCCTCGTCCTGGACGATGAAGCTCTTTTCCCCGCGCATGGCGACGAGGCTGCTGCTGTGCCGTTTCGACTGACCGTACTGGATGTACCGGCAAGCGGCTTGCTGCTACGGACGATCATCCTGATGGCGCTGCTTTCCATCGTCGTTCACGGCGCGTTGTTGTGGTGGGGCTATCAGTCCGAAGAGCGCATCACACCGGCCCAACCTCAAGAGATGTCCATCGAATTTGCCGCTGAGGCCGTGCCAGCACCTGCGCCGCCTCCCGAGCCGGCGCCAGAGCCGGTCGAGCAGCCGGTGCAGTCACCTGCTCCAGAAGACGCCGAGGCAGTGGCAACACCTCCCAAACCGGAGCCAGTGAAAGCACAGCCAGCCAGGCCCAAACCCCTGCCAGCGACGAAACATGTTGAGCCGACGCAGCCTTCCACGCTTTCCGCGGCTCCTGGCACAGCGCCAGCTCCGAACCCGGCGCCCGCACCGGCGCCGGTTAAGGAAACTGCCGCTGTCTCTGGCCTTGCGGGCCTTGGCAATCCGGCACCGGCTTATCCGCAGATGGCCCTGCGCCGCTTATGGGAAGGCCGGGTGGAGTTGCGTATCAGCGTCACCGCGGAAGGCCGCGCGGCTTCGGTAAGTGTTACTCGCTCCAGCGGTCATGAGTTGTTGGACAGCGCAGCCGTAGAAACGGTGCGTACCTGGAAGTTTTTGCCGGCAAAGCGGGGGGATACGCCAGTTTCCGGAACAGCGACCCAAGTCATCGACTTCAAGTTGCCCAAGTGATCCTGAACCTTTCATTCAAGAGGAAACCTACATGCTCGACTCATTGACTCCGCTGATCGTCCCCGCCGCTCTGTGGGTGTTGATCGCATTTTCCGTTGTCACCTGGGCGCTGTTGATGATCAAGGTGGTGCAGTTCGGCAGGCAGAAAAGTGAAAGCCGGCACTTTCTAAAGGCGTTCTGGGCGTCGCCTGATCTGTCTTCCGCGGTCAAGCAGGCCAGCCAGCTACCTGGCGGTCTGGCGCGTATCGTCGCCTCTGGTGTCGACGCAATGAACCTGGAGGAAAATTCGCGAAGCGCACTGGCGCAGTCCATCGATCGTTCCGAGCGCGTCGAAAGGCATTTGAAACAGCAGATTCAGAAAGAGCGTCGGCACCTCGAGGCCGGGCTTGCGGTGCTTGCCAGTATTGGCAGCACCTCGCCCTTCATTGGCCTGTTCGGGACGGTGTGGGGAATCATGAATGCCTTGCAGGTCATCGGTCAGACCGGTTCCGCAAGTCTTGAGACGGTCGCCGGGCCCATCGGCCACGCTTTGCTGGCAACCGGAGTGGGCATCGCGGTCGCTGTGCCGGCGGTGCTTATCTACAACTTCTTCCTGCGTCGTCTGAAGCTGTCCATCGCTTACATGGACGACTTCGCCCATGACTTCTACAGCCTGGCCCAGCGCAGTGTGTTCACCATCAGCCAGCAGCCGATTGTGCAGAATGCAAGAATCTTCAAGGAGGCGAGCTGAAATGGCCTTCTCGACCCAGGACAGCGACGAAGTGCTCAGCGAGATGAATGTCACGCCGCTGGTGGACGTCATGCTCGTGCTATTGGTGGTGTTCATGGTCACTGCACCGCTGATGACCAACTCCATCAAGGTTTCCTTGCCCAGGACCGATGCCGTGGCGCCTTTGCAGCAGAAGGACCCGGTGACGGTAAGTGTCGACCGCGACGGCAGGCTGTTCCTCGACAAGAACGAGATCGAGGCCGGGCTGTTGGAGGCGCAGCTGGCAACGATCAAGTCTACCGACAGTGAAACCCGCGTGCGTTTGCAGGCCGATACCGCGGTGAACTACGGCGCAGTGGCCAAGGCCATGGCCTCCATCGAGCGCGCGGGTATCACCCGGGTTGCCGTGGTGACCGCACGATGAGCGGCGACATGATCAGGCCCGGCCCCTTGTTTGCCCAGCGCTCGGATCGGTCATCGGACCTTTTCACGCTGGGGGATCCCTGTGTCGATATCTATTTTGCGACGCATCAGGTTCCCGTGGCCGGTGAAAAGCGGTTGGGGCGGATGCTCGGTTGCTTCGCAGGCGGCACTGAGTCGAATGTGGCCTGTGCGGCCAGCCGCCTCGGGCTGACGGTAAGCGTCTGCGGTCGAGTGGGGGATGACGTTTACGCCGCCATGCTGCTGGCCGAGTTTTCCCGTTTTGGTGTGAGTACCGCACAGGTGACGCGCACGCCTGGGGCGACCAGTGCTTCGGCGCTGATCATGGTCCCACCCGATGGAGAGAAGGCCCTTGTCTACAGCCCCATGACCGTGCCACCGGCCCCGGTCGGTGACAGGCTCGGGCTGCTTGAACAGAGCCGGGCATTCTACAGTGCGCCTTATGATCTTCCGCGCTTTCTGCTCCAGGCCGAGGCGGCTCAGGGATTCGGCACCGACGTGATCATCGATATCGAAGCGGCGATGGCCCCTGATACAGAGACATTCCATACGCTGCTCGGCGGTGCGGATGTGGTGTTCATGAACCGCGACAGCTTCAGTGAACTGACCGGGCTGCAACCTTCCATTGAGGCGCTACAGGGGTTGCTTCACTGCGGGCCGCGCCTGCTGATCGTGACACTGGGTGTCGAGGGTGCGATGGCCGTCAGCCGTACTGAAAGCTGCTGGCACGCGGGCTTCCCGCAAGTAGCCGTGGACAGCACCGGTGCAGGCGACTGTTTTGCCGGGGCGTTTCTTGCCTGTGCGCTGCGGGGCGGCACGTTGGCCGAGTCGATGAGTTTTGCCTGTGCGGCGGCGTGTTTCGCCGTGCGGGATTTCGGCGCGCGTAGCGGTTATCCCCGACGCGCCGATGTCGAGAGTCGATTGCGTTCGGCCGACCTTCAACAATTTCCAGCAAGCGTGCGCTGACCGATACGGACTACTTATGAGCAATTCTGGATTTCTGGCTCCGGCCTTCATCACTTTCACCGGCGTTGACAGCGACGCGTTGATTCCCGGCATGCGTGCGCTATCGGAGCAATATCCGATCGAATGGGGCGTGCTGATCGACCCGGCGCGACTCGACAACAGGCTGTTTCCGGATGCCGAGACCGTCGATCGCATACGGTGCAGCGGTTTGCGTCTGTCGGCTCACATCTGTGGCGTACCGGCGGCACTGATCGCCAGCGGCGGCGAGCCGGATCTGAATCTGGATGGGTTTTCCCGGCTACAGATCAATCATGGTTTCAGTGGCAGTAACGGCCAGCAGATCGAGCACTGTATGCGTTTCGCTTCCCGTCACGGCATGCGGGCGGCCCTGCAATGTCAGGCCGCGTTCCCCGAGGTGTCCGGCGTCGACTGGCTTTACGATGTTTCATTTGGCACAGGCATGCAGCCGGAGCAGTGGATCGCGCTCAAGGGGGATATTCCGTTCTGCGGCTATTCCGGCGGTCTCAATCCGCAGAATGTACGCAGCGTGCTGCAACAGCTCGACCTGGGTTGCGGGAGCGCATACTGGATCGACATGGAGTCAGGCGTGCGCAGCCATGGCCGTTTCGACCTGGCCAAGTGTGAGGACGTGTGCCGCGCGGTGTATGGGCCGCTGGCGGTTGAACTGCCCAAGGTGGCGATGTGAATCGCGGGCCTGCCAGCATTGCAGCCGCTGCACCGCGTCCTGAGGCGTGGCGCAGGTATTTCCGTCTGGCGGAGCATGGCAGCACGGTGCGGCGCGAGCTGTTGGCGGGCCTGACCACTTTTACCACCATGGCCTACATTATCGTGCTCAATCCGGCCATTCTGGCGCCTACCGGTATCGCCCAGGCGGACCTGCTCTGGGCGACAGTGATCGCGACAGTGGCCGGCACGCTGCTGATGGGCCTGTGGGCCAACCTGCCCATCGGTCTGGCGCCGGGGATGGGCAGTAATGTCGTGTTCGCCCAGGTGCTGGTGAGCAAGATGGGCGTGTCCTGGCAGATCGGTCTGGCCATGGTGTTCTGCAATGGCCTGCTGTTTTTCCTGCTGTCCATGAGTCGCTGGCGCCAACGCATCATCGAAGGCTTTCCTGAACCGATAAAACGGGGCATCGGCTTGTCCATTGGCGGTTTTATCGCCTGGCTTGGCTTGAGTAATTGTGGGGTCATATACAACTTGCCAGGCGGCGGGATGACCATCGGGCCTCTTGGTCAGCCGGCGCAATTACTGGCGTTGGCAGGATTGCTGCTGACGCCTGCGTTGCTGACCCTGCGCGTACCCTGTGCACTGCTGTTGGGAATGGTCGCAGTCAGTGTGGCTGGCCTGTTCGTGCCCGGTAGTGACGGCGCGCCTTTGACCGCCACGCCACAAGCTGTTTTCGCGCTGCCGCCGTTCAATCCGCAGATGCTCTTTGCCTTCGATTTGCATGGCTTCTTTACGCACTTTTCAGTGCTTTTGCCGGTGACCCTGTATTTCCTTGTTTCTGAGTTCTTTTCCGGCACCGCTACCTTATTCGCCGTTACCCGGCGGGCCAATCTGCAAGCGCCGGGGCTGGATATTCCCAATGCCCGTGCCGCCTTTTCCAGTGATGCGCTAAGCAGCGTGATCGGCGCCGTCGTGGGGACTACCACGGTGACCGCCTACGTGGAGTCGGTCGCCGGTGTGGAGGCCGGAGGGCGTACGGGGCTGACGGCCCTGGTGGTGGCGGGGCTGTTTGCCGTATCGATTCTGTTCTGGCCATTGATCCATTGCGTCCCGGCACAGGCGAGTGCCGTCGCCTTGGTGGTGGTGGGTTTTTTGATGCTCAGGTCCATGGGCGATCTGGACTTCACGCAGGCAGAAAGTGCAATTCCCCCGTTGTTGATGTTGTTGGTAACCCTGGTCACGACGGACCTGATGGCGGGTATGGCCATCGGCTGTTTTATCTACACGCTGATCGTGCTGGCGCGGGGGCAGTGGGCTCGATTGACGGCGATTCTGATCGGACTGGACGGCGTGTTCGCCTTTTATCTGTGGGTGAAAGAGGCGCTCTGAGCGTGCTGTAGACGTTTTTTTGCAACCGGCTTTGTTCATGATGGCGGCAAATCCTGATTTTGCTGTTACGGGTTCCTGCGCCTCGTGAAAAGCCACAACCACTTATTTGTCGGTATTTGTTGGGAGACAGGACATGGCTTATCAGGCAGGCAAATCGAAGCGGGTGTTGTATTGTGCGGGCGCTCTCTGTGCCGGACTGGGCGGTTTCGCGCTGACACCTCTTGCTCAGGCAGCCAGTGAGCTGGCCAGTGGCGAGACGGTGGTGCTGCCGGAGGTTCAGGTCTCGGCGTCATCGCCCGGTACGGACGCCCCGGTGAAGTCGCTGCGGCGGGTGACCGCCAACGGCGCGCTTGGCAGCACGGCGGAGATCGACACGCCTTTCTCGTTGAAGACAGTCGACGCCAGGGATATTCGCGAACGACAGGCGTCGAGCATCGACGAAGTGCTGGCAGGGGACAGCTCGGTGCGTCAAACCGCCGGTGCTGTCGTCGGCGTCGTCTCCTACGTGTCCGTGCGCGGCCTGCTGCTGGATCAGGTCAACGGTTATAAGGTCGACGGGCTGAGCTACATCAACCGCGCGGAACTCCCCCTGGAAATGGTTGACCAGGTGCAGGTGCTCAAGGGGTTGTCGGGTTTCATGTACGGTTTTGGTTCACCGGGCGGCGTGGTCAATTACCAGCTCAAACGTCCGACCGACAACCCTGTGCTCGACTTCGGCGCGCGCTACAAGTCCGATGGCGTGTTCTCGGAGAGCGTCGATAACGGCGGCCGCTTTGGGCCCGAGCAGCGTTTCGGCTACCGTGTCAATGCCGTGCACGAAGGCGGTGATACTTATGTCGATGGCGGTCATGTGCGCCGTGATTCCGGGGGGCTGGCGCTGGATGCGCGTCTGACCGACAGCTTCACCTGGGACTTCGATGCGTTGCAATCGACACGTCTGGCCAAGGGTGTCTACTACGGTATTTTCCCGGGTGCCGGTGTAAGTATCCCCCATACCATCCCAGGCGATAGCAAACTCGCCGAAGACGGTTCGTATTTCCGCACGCGGACGTCCCTGGCAACCACCGGCTTCAAGTGGGAGCTGTCGCCTGAATGGACGGCCAATGTGCATTACCGCTATGGCGAGCAATACACCGGCTGGCGCGAAGGCAGCCTGAACCTGCTCAATAATAACGGCAGCTATCGCATCGCCCAGTCGGCGCAACTGGAAACCTTTACCTCCGACCAGCTGCAGGCCTCCCTGGAAGGCAGTTTCCAAACCGGGCCGTTCTATCACAAGCTGGTGGTCGGGGCGTCGTCCCTGGACATTCTGCAGCGCCGCGACGCCAATGCGGCAAGTGCGACTATCAACGGTGGCAACCTGTACGACCCGGTTGATCTGTCCGGTTACTCCATCAGTACCGCAGGGCACAATCGTCATCGATTCCTCAATATCGATGAGGACGCCGCCTTTGTCGCTGACACCATCGACCTGACCGAGCAATGGTCGATTATCGCCGGCTGGCGCTACACCGATTTCCAGCAAAAAAACTACGATCGCAACACTGGCGTACAACTGGTCGGGGCGGCGGGTGACTATCAGGAGAAAAAGGTCACGCCGACTTACGCCCTGATGTATCGCCCGTGGAAAGACACCACGATCTATACCAGCTATGTGGAGTCCCTGGAGAAGGGCGGCGTGGCCAGTATCAGCAACTCCAACTACGGCGAAGTGTTTGCGCCCATCGAGAGCAAGCAGTACGAATTGGGGATCAAGACCCAGGGGCAGGGTTGGAACACCACGGCGGCGCTGTTTCAGATCGACCGAGGGGCACAGTACACCGACAGCACCAACGCGTTCCGTCAGCAAGGCAATGTCCGTTACAAGGGAGCCGAGCTGGGCGGTGAGGTCAGCCTGGCCAGCGAGTGGACGCTCTCTGCCAACGCCCTGTGGCTTGATTCGAAATACCACGCAGTGCCTGGCCTCGAAGGCCACAATGCGGCGGGTGTGTCGGATTTCCAGGCTGCCAGTCGTATTCGCTATGCCCCCGGTGCCTTGCAGGGTTGGGCATTCAGTCTGGGAGCCAATTACTACTCGAGCTATGACTTCAATGCGGCCAATACTCTCAAGGTCGATGGCTACACTTTGTTCGACGTCGGCGCACAGTACCAGACCAGGCTGTTCGGCGAGAGAACCACCCTCAATGCCGTGGTCAATAACCTGACCAATGAGCAGTACTGGGTGACCTACAGTTCCTCCTCGCCGAGCCTGATGCAGGGCGCGCCGCGCAATGTGGCGCTGAGCTTGAGTGTGGAAACCTTCTGATGCGCGCCCGATCGGTGTTTGTAGCGTTATTGCTTGGGGGCGCTCAACTGTTCGCGCTCCCTGTGAACGCGGTGTCGGCCCCGGAAATCATTGATCTGGTTGACTTGCCAGCTGGCCTGCGCGTAGGTGGTACCGTAGTGGGAGGACTTTCTGGCCTGGACTATGACCCTGGGCAGGACCGCTGGTATTTCATTACCGATGAGCATTCTCTCGATGGCGCCGGCCGCCTTTACAGCGGCTCATTGAAAAGGCACGGCAGGCGCCATGACCTGAAGCTGAATGCGACCTGGCCGTTAAGCGACTGCAAAGGCCAGAACTATGTCCCGCTAAGCCAGAACGGACCGGTTTCTGACGGTGAGGCTGTGCGCGTGGACCCGCAAGGCGGGCTGCTGTGGTCCTCGGAAGGCTATTACAAGCGTGGCATCGGCCCATCGATCAGTTTCTCCGACAAGCGCGGCAGATGTACGGCCGAACTCTCGTTGCCGAGGCCTCTGCAACGAGATCCGGCAGGCCGCAGCGGCCCGCGCAGCAACAAATCATTCGAAGGGCTGACGTTCGATCCGGGGGGCCAGTCGTTCTGGGTGTCGGTCGAAGATGCACTGCTGCAGGACGGTCCACTGTCGAGCCTGCAGCAGGGCGGCCTGACCCGTCTGTCACGGCTGGATCGCCAGGGCAATCTCCTGCAACAGTTTGCCTATCGTCTCGACCCGATCCAGGCACCGGGCGTGGGTGGGATCGCCGACAACGGCATCAGCGAAATCCTCCTGGATGGTTCCAGCGACATGTTGGTGCTGGAGCGTTCCGGGGCGAAGAACAAAGCGGGCGCGTTCGATTTTCGCTGTCGGCTGTACCGGGTCTCGCTGGAGGGTGGTACGGATATCTCGAACATCGGCCGCCTGGCCGAGGCGCAGGTCAAGCCGCTGAGCAAGACACTGGTGTTCGACTTCGGTCGACAACTGTCACTCAGGCCCTATAACTTCGAAGGCATGGCCTGGGGGCCGCGCTTGCCGGATGGGCGGCGGTTGCTGGTGATGGTGTCCGACAATGGTTTCGAGACGGTCAATACCAAACTGCTGTTGCTAGCCGTGCCCTGAGTTGCGGAGATAGCCAGCGTGGATGAGGAACGGGTCATGATGATTCAACGCAACGGGCTACGTACATTTCACACCCTGGCATTGCTGCTGACGTTATCACTCTTCGGTGCGATGACTGACGCCGCCACTGCCAAGCGCAGGATCATCGTCGATCAGGATGCCTGGGGGCCTGCCGGCTCCAATCTCAAGTCCCTGCTGATGCTGCTTTATGCGCCGGATGTCGAAGTGCTGGGTTTTACCGTGTCCAGTGGTGATGGCTGGCGCGACGAGAATGTCGCCAGCCTGTTGCGTCTGTTGGAGGTGGTCGGGCGCACGGACGTGCCAGTGTATCCAGGTGCTGTATTTCCATTGGTGAACAGCGAGGTTCGCACCCGCCGCTGGGAAGCCCTCTATGGGCCGCTGGTCTACAAGGGCGCATGGAGCACGGGCGTGGCGGGCAAGCACCCGCAAACGCCGTTCGAGATTCCCGCTTTTGCCCAGGGCTTGCCCCACGCCCGGCCAGCCGCCCAGAGTGCTGCGCAGTTCATGGTAGACATGGTGCGCAGATATCCTGGCGAAGTGACAATCTGGTCTGGTGGGCCGCTGACCAATGTGGCACTGGCTGCGCGACTAGACCCGCAGTTCGCCGCCCAGGCCAGGGAGCTGGTATTCATGGGGGGCAGTTTTTTGCCCGAGCCTGCGAACAACACCTTCGCCGACGAATACCGGCAGACACCCCGCCAGGAGTTCAATATGCGTTTTGATCCGGAGGCGGCCTCCCTGGTCCTGCACGAACCCTGGCGGCAGATTACCCAGATCCCGGTGGATCCTTCCACGCGCACCCTGTGGACCAAGGATGACGACGAAGAAATTGCCCGCACCGGATCCGAGCTTGGCCAATACCTGAAAAAGTACGACCAGCCGCTACCCATTTGGGATGAAATTGCCGCCGGGGTTTGGTTGGATCCTTCATTGATCCGGCACCGAATGACGGTACTGGTCGATATCGATACCAGTTTTACTGCGGGCTACGGCAACACTCTGTCCTGGCCACAAGGCAAGGGGCCAGGTTTGGGCGAACGTGCTGTGGAGGTGATCACTGACGTCGATGTACCGGGCCTGATGGGGCAGGTGAAGACACTATTGAAGGCCGTCCGTTGATCTGGCAAACGCCTGGTCAGTTGCGATGTCCGCCTACCGCCCCCCAAGAATGCGCGGCGTCATCCGACTCAGCAGTTCTTCAGTATTCTGCTAGGACAAAGCGTCGCGCTTGGCGAAGATACTTGCCATTTGCGCCGCGTTCTCGGTTCCCCAGGTGCACAGCGGCACAATCGCTTCAGCCAGGCTGCGACCGAGCGAGGTCAGCGCGTAGTCCACGCGAGGTGGCACTTCCTTGTAGTCGGTCCGCATCAGGACTTGATCGGCTTCCAGATCCTTCAATTGCTGGATCAGCACCTTGTCGCTGACGCTCGGGATCAGACGCTTGAGCTCGCCGTAGCGCTTCGGGCCGTTGCGCAGGAAAAACAAGACCAGCGGTTTCCACTTGCCGGAGATGATGCGCAGCGTGGCGTTGAGCCCGCAACCGGTGTCACAGATTTCAGAAGTCGCCGTCATTTTTTGATACTTACCAAAAGGTGCATACTTGTCCTTAGGTTATCAGCGCTGCATCCTTGTCTCAAGCAAGAAATTCCCTGCTTGGTTGCAACTCCAACTAAGGATGCACGACATGAACCGACTGAATGGAAAGACCGCTGTCATTACCGGTGGCGCTACCGGCATCGGCCGCGCCGCCGCAAAACGCTTCATCGAGGAGGGCGCCTTCGTCTTCATCTTCGGCCGTCGGCAGGAAGCGCTCGATGCCGCTGTAGCCGAGCTCGGGCCCAATGCCCGCGCAGTGAAGGGCTCTGTCTCCGATCAGGCCGACCTCGACCGACTTTACGCGACGGTGAAAGCTGAGCGCGGAACTCTCGATATTCTCTTCGCCAATGCCGGAGCGGGAAGCCAGCTTGCGCTCGGCAAGATCACCGCCGAGCACATTGACGAAACCTTCGACACCAATGTGAAGGGGACGATTTTCACCGTCCAGAAAGCGCTGCCGCTGATGGGGCAGGGTGGTTCGATCATCCTGACCGGGTCGAGCGCCGGCACCACGGGCGCCCCGGGAATGAGCGCCTACAGCGCGAGCAAGGCGGCCGTGCGCAACCTTGCGCGGACCTGGGCGGAGGACTTGAAGGGCACTGGCATCCGGGTAAACGTACTGTCGCCCGGGGCGACGGCGACCGAACTCGCGAAGGAGGCGCTGGGCGAGGAGGGCCAGAAGGTCTACGCCGCGATGACCCCGCTTCAGCGCATGGCTGATCCGACGGAGATCGGGGCCGTGGCCGCCTTTCTCGCGTCGCCGGACAGCAGCTTCATGACTGCCAGCGAAGTCGCCGTTGACGGCGGTCTTGCGCAACTCTGACGCCCCAGGCCCAGGCGCTCCCATCGATTGTTCGGCGCGTCGTAGGACCCGGTAAACCCAGGGAGACACCATTCAATGTTGCCCTGGCTGCGTTGATGCAGAAGCTTGTCCTCCCCCAAGCGTCCTGCCGGGGGTGGCATCTGGTTTGTGCGCCGTGACAGGGCGCGTTTGCCGTCTTGTTCATCCCCCGCTCTCAGGAAAGATGCACCCGCCATTGCGCACCAGTTCCTTCACTTCCTCACTCACCTGCACGGGGTTTTGACTTAATCGAGCAATAAACGCCTCGCGGTGTCGCACGTACGACTTCGGATCATGCTTCGCGCTCCAGAGCACAATGCTGATCACAACTGGAATGAGGTCCAGGCCCTTCTCGGTCAACGTGTAAAAGTCCTTGCGCTTGTCATCGGGGCTAGGCGCCTTCGACAGAACGCCTTGCTCCTCAAGAAAGGCCAGTCGGGAAGCAAGAACGTTGGTCGCGATTCTCTCTTCCGATTTCAGGAAGTCGCCATACGTCTTCTTTCCAACAAAAACGATGTCGCGAATGATCAGGAGCGACCATCGGTCGCCGAAAATCTCCACGCCGTAGTTCACCGCGCAGTGGGATCGAAAGTCTTCTTTCAAGGTTGTCTTCATGACGGCGATCTTAGCATTGCTTGCATGGCGCAAGTAAAATTCAATAGATCACTTGCGTTTTACAAGTGATCAGCTCAGCATGGATCGTGTGCTGAATGAGTTCGTCGGGTCGCACCCGCAGCCTTGGCTGAGCGTTCCCGTATCACCATTTCTCGCACCCCATCACGCATATGGAGTCATGACATGCACGTTTTAGTCACTGGCGGAACCGGTCACATCGGTTCGTACATCATTCCCGAGCTCATCGCCGCCGGCCACGAGGTCACCGGCCTGGCCCGGTCCGACAAGTCCGCGGCTGCACTGATCGCACTCGGCGCCAAGGTGTGTCGCGGGGATATTTCCGACCTCGATGGTCTCAAGGCTGCGGCGGCGGAGGTTGACGGCGTTATTCACGTTGCGCACCGGCAAGACCTGCTCCCCATTGGCGGGATCGACGCCGTGGCCGCTGCGGAACTCCAGATCATGCTCGCGTACGGCGAGGCGCTGGCTGGAAGCGGCAAGCCGCTGGTCGTGTCGGGGAGCATTGGCGGGCCCGGGTGGGAAAAGCTGAGCCGACCAGCCACCGAGCAAGACCCGTCGCTTCCCGGCGGCGATGTGTACAAGGGGACGTTGCGGGTTCGCAACATCGTCGAAACCACCGTGATCGGCCTCGCGGAGCGGGGCGTGCGGTCGTCGATCGTGCGCATTCCTACGATCGCGCACAGCACCACCGACGTCGCCTTCCTTCCGCTGTTGATCGGGCTGGCGAAGGAAAAGGGCGTCATCGGTTACCCGGGAGAAGGCGCGAACCTGTGGCCTGCCGTACACGCCCGTGACCTCGCCATCTTGTTCCGCCTGGCGCTGGAGAAGGGGGAGGCTGGCAAATATTGGCACGGGGTCGAGAGTGAGGGCATCCGGTTCCGCGAGATCGCCGAGGCCATTGGCAGCCGCCTGGGCGTGCCGGCCGTGAGCATTCCCGCGGACGTACTGATGCTGCCGGGATACTTCGGGTTCCTCGCGAATCTGGTCACCCTGGACCTCCCGGCGTCCAACCTGATCACCCGCCAGACCCTCGGCTGGGAGCCTGCTCAGCCCGGCCTGCTCGAGGACCTGGACAACGGCCACTACTTCCCTGCCCGCTGAGTACTCCCATTCACGAGGAAACTACACATGAACACCATCAGCATCATTGGCTCAGGAGGCATGGCCGCGGCGATCGCCGGTCGTACCGCCAAGGCGGGATACACGGTTGAGGTGGTCAGCCGCGACGCCGCCAAGGCGCGGGCGCTGGTCGCCAAGCTCGCAGCCGGAGCGATCACAGGGACGTACGGGGCCACTCCGGCCGGCGACATCGTCATCCTCGCCGTGCCGTACACCGTTGCGGCGTCGGTGGTGGCCGATTACGGGGACGCGCTCGACGGCAAGGTGATCATCGACATCACTAACACGGTCTCCCCGGACCTCACGCGCCTCGTCTCTCCCGCCGGTAGTTCCGGTGCGCAGGAGATCGCCAGGATCGCCCCCGCCAGCGCGCATGTCGTGAAGGCATTCAACACCCTTTTCGGTCACGTCCTTGCCAAGCGGGGACGCCTCGACACGTTCATCGCCGCCGACGACCCGGAGGCCAAGGCGCGCGTCTCGACGTTCATCGAGAGTCTTGGGCTGCGCCCGTTGGATGTCGGCGGCCTGCACATGGCCCAGACACTCGAGGCGCTCGGCCTGATGATGATCGGCCTGGCGAAAAACGGTGCCGGCACTTGGGATATCGCCTTGAACGTCGACATCGGCTGAAACGTCGACACCCGTCCTCGGATCGATGCTCGACACCTTGAAGCGAGACGATATTCTCCTGGGTGATGCCTGCTACACCACCTATTTTCTGGCACACCATCTGATCCGGATGATCACGGCGCAACCAGCGGCATTTCGTTTGGTTAAGTAACGAGGCTGTCCCATCCCAGGCGGGTGGGCCGAACGACTTATAAATCCCACTGCCTGCCCAGGGTGTTGAGTTTTACCTGGATATTCTCGCCAGCTTGCTGGTTTCTGGGATAGCTCAATTTCGAGATTATTTGAAATTATCAATGCATCATCTAGATCGCTGTTTCTTAGGCAGAACATCAAGTTTATTGATGTTCTGCTTGTTTTTACGTCCCTTTGGGCATGTTTTTAAAAGCAGGAGCTATAAGCGAAAAATACCCGGGCAAATCATGCCGGCACTATTTACTGTAGAGGCGCCGCCAGTATTGAGTCATCACGCGTACGCTCTTCAAGTCCAGTGGAGCGAAGGTGTAGAAGCTGCGGATCTCTTCTTCATCCGGTGCGTAGCGCCCGTCTTTTATCGTTCGGTTCTCTTGCTGGGCTTCCTGCACAGAACTTGGATAGCTGTTGTACTCGGTGATGACCTTTGCAACGGTCGGGTCCAGCAGGTTGTTGATCCAGGCGTAGGCCTCTTCCTTGTTTTGCGCATCTTTGGGTATGCCCATCATGGTGAACCAGATAGGGGTCTGACCTTTGGGCGTGATGTAGCGGATATCCAGATTGAGCTTGTTATCTCGAATGATACGGTTGATCACCCCCGCATCGCCGCTCCACGCCATGGCGACACAGATGTCCTCTCGGGTGATCTGGTCGCGATAGGTCGAGTTGATCTGTTTGATGTCGGGCCACACTTTCCTGAGCTGCTCGTAAGCGGCCTTGTAGTCCTCTGGGTTCGTACTGTTGGGATCGCGGCCGAGGTAGGCGAGTGTCAGGGAGAATACGTCTTGAGGCGAATCTAGAAAGGAGATGCCGCACTTGGCCAGTTTCTGGGTAACTGCCGGATTGAATAGCAGGTCATAACTGTTCAGGTCGGCGTTCTCGCCCAGGATGGCTTTGACCTTTGGCACATTGACCAGCATGCCATCGGTGCCCCATAGGAAAGGCACGCCGTATTGATTGCCTTGGTCATGCGTCTGAATTTTCTTCAGAAGTTGAGCGTCAAGATGAGTCCTGTTGGGGATCTTTGACCAGTCCAAGGGCGCATACGCACCCGCCTGGATCTGCTTCACCATGTTTGATGAGGACGGGTAGACGACATCGTAGCCGGAGTGGCCGGTCAGCAATTTGCTTTCCAGGGTGTCATCGCTGTCCTGGATGTCGTAGTGCAACCGAATGTTGTTCTTTGCCGAGAAGTCGGACTGGACCGTTTGCGGAATGAGCTCGGACCAATTGAGTACGTGAAGCTGGCGTTCCTGAGCGCCAGTGCTGAACATCAGAAACGTCAACGCTGTAGCGAGGGTGGCACGCAGCAGGTGGCTTTTTTTATTTTTCATCGTGTGAGCTCTCGGTTTTCGATATGAACAGAGCCTTGAGGGGTACCTCAAAACACTAGAGAGCCGCCTGGGCACGCGCAACACACAATTTTCAGAGTACGGTATTAAGAAAAGTTATATCGAAAGGTTTTTGAGCTTTTCCAGAAGCCAAAGTCGGAAAGCCTTGGCCTCAGGTTTGAGACCGCCAGGCGGACTCAGCAGCAGGTACCCCTCCAGGCGCGCTTCGTGCCCAATCGGACGAACCAGCAGACCCTTTTCCAGTTCATCCATCACCAGTAGCGAGTTGGTAAGGCCCACGCCTGCCCCCGAAAGAGCCAGATCAATGACCTGGTCTGCGCTGACGTAAGACATCTCGCTGCTTAATCTGGCTTTGACCCCCTGGCTATGAAACCAGTGCCTCCACCAGTACCCGTCGTCCTCGTGTAGTAGCGTCAAATTCAACAAGTCTTTGGGGACCTGCAAGGGAGGACACTGGGCCAGGAAGTCGGGAGCGCACACCGGGAAAATGGCTGGCTGACAGAGCAGTTCAGTGGCGCCCTCGAAGTCTTCGGGATCGCCAAAGGCAATCCCCAGGTCGGTACGTTCCGCCGAGATTTGGCGAAACGAAGCGTTGGGTTCCAACGCGATACGAATACCGGGGTGGAGTGCCCGAAACTCTGGCAGTTGGTGACGCAACCATTGTCCGGCAAGACCGGGTACTACCAGCAGGCGTAACCAGCGTTGCTCGCGACGAGAGGTGAACTCATAGGAGACGTCGGCTATTTGAGTCAATGCCGAACTGACCTGTTCGAAATAGCGCCATCCGTCGGCGGTCAGCAGAACACCGCGAGGCGTTCGCTTGAACAGTGACGTGCCCAAGTACTCCTCCAGGGCTTTCACATGACGTCCGATGGCTGGTTGTGTCACATGCAGCTCTTTGGCGGCTGAAACGTAGCTGCCCAGGCGAGCGGCTGCTTCGAACGCACGAACAGCGTTCAGAGGAGGAAGTCGGTGGTTCGACATGCTTGTCCAGGTGTTAGTTTTTTTAACACCCTACCACAGAAAACGCAGGTTGTTCGGGTGGGCGACCGATTCCATTCTGTCCGCAACTTGAGCTGTTGCTGACTGGAATCCGATGAGCCCGACGATCTTTCACCCGAGTTTATACGACCGCCAACACTTTCATGCCAGCTACTGGGGCGCCATGACCCCGAGGATGGCGTTCACCCCATTGACCGGTGACACAGAGGTCGAGGTGGCGATTATCGGGGGCGGGTTGGCAGGCCTGTCCACCGCCTTTCATCTGGCCCGCGATCATCACATCGAGGCGCTGGTGCTGGAGGCCGGTGACATCGGCTGGGGGGCGAGCGGCCGCAATGCGGGCTTCAACACCCTTCCTGCCAGCAAGCTGTCTGTCGAGCAGATATTTCAACGTTGGCCAGAGCCTGACGCACGCGCGTTCTTCGACTCACAACGTGAAGGGCAGGAACTGGTCTACTCGTTGGCAAAAGAGGAGGGGTTTGATCTTCAGCGTTGCGGTAACGGCAACTTTACAGTGGCCCATTCTCCGGGTGCCTTCAGAGAGCTGATCGAGCAGTTGCCATGGCTGAGGATGGCTGCAATTCCTTGCCGAATCCTCACCCGTGATGAGTTCTCTGTCATCGGGCACGGCGGCCCTGAACAGTTTGGCGCCTTGCATGTGGAAACAGGAGGGGGTCTGAACCCTCTTGCTTTCACGCAGGGGCTTGCGCAGAGCGCGCGTCGGCACGGCGCACGAATTTGTGCCAACACGCCCATGGTGAGTTGGGAAAAACAGGGGGGGCTGCACCTCTTGCGTACACCCCATGGGGTAGTGCGTGCCCGGCAGGTGGTGTTGGCCACCAATGGCTATCGCGACGGCCCTGAGCCCAAGAGCATCGCGCGACGCGTGCTTCCCGCCATTTCCAATATTCTGGTGAGCGCCCCTCTTTCGGCCCGGCAATGGGAGAGCATCGGTCTGTCTGACCGATCGCCGATGATCGATACACGCATGCTGGTGACCTACTACCGTCGTCTGCCAGATGACCGGCTTCTGCTGGGCGCGCGCAGCGATACATGGGGCGATCCGCTACATGACAACGCCATGCGCGATAGGTTGCTGAGCTTATTGGCCCGCAAGTTCCCAGACAGCGGAGTGTTGGGTGTCGACTACTTCTGGCGTGGACTGTTGACGCTGACACGCAAGTTCACCCCGACGTGGGGGCGTTCCCTTGAGGACGCGTCAGTGCTGTTCAACCTGGGTTGCTTCGGCTCAGGGGTCAATACGATGCCATGGATGGGGCGCACGCTCGCACGGGCCATTGCCGGCGTGCCGCTGAGCGCGATGGAGGACTGCAAGGTCTACCGCCAATTGCCAGGACAACTCCCCAAAAGCCCCTGGTTGCAACGTGGCGGACTGCGCCTGGCCTATTTCCATTATGCCCTTCAAGACTGTCTCAAATGAGCCCGGTCACGATAGGCACCTTTCCTCATTACAAAGAGAGAGTCTGTATGACGGCAACTGCCCAATTGATGCGTGAGCGGTCGGCGCAGCATTTCATCAATGGCGATTATCAGGCTGGCCGCGGCTGCGTCAGCACCATCATCAATCCGGCGACCGAGCAGCCTGTGGGTGACTACGCCGAGGCGACGGCCGAAGAGATGGAGCAGGCCATCGCCCTGGCCAATCAGGTGCAGAAAGTCTGGTGGGCACTCAGTGCGTTGGAGCGTGCGGAGGCCTTGCACCAGGTGGCGGACAACTTGTACACGCTCAGCGCTACGGTTGGCGAATGCCTGACACGAGAAATGGGCAAGCCCTACCGCGAGGCTGAATGGGAAGTCCGTGCCTGCGCTTCAGCGCTGCGTTACTACGCCGAACTGGCACGCCAGGAGCAAGGGCGTGTTGCAGGGCCGGCCATCGCCGGGCAGTTGCACATGAGTCTGAAGGAGCCGCTGGGCACCGTGGTTTCCATCGTTCCCTACAACTTTCCCGTCCTGCTCATGGGGTGGCAGGCCGCCGCGGCGCTGGCTGCCGGCAACGCCATCATTGTCAAGCCATCCGAGCAGACCTCGCTCACGCAGCTCTTGCTGATGCCAGCGTTCGCACCTCTGCCCAGAGGCTTGATTCAGGTGCTGACCGGTGGGGCTGAGGTCGGGCGCCACCTGGTGGCGCATCCGCATACTCATGGCATTGCCTTTACCGGCAGCGTCAGCGCCGGTCAGGCGGTGGCACAAAGCGCGGCCTTGCGATTCAAACCCACGCTCATCGAAGCCAGTGGCAATGACCCGTTTATCGTGATGCCTTCTGCTTGTGTGGAGACGGTGGCGCGCGCAGCCGCGTATGCGGCATTTCTCAATTGCGGACAGGTGTGCACCTCCGCCGAGCGCTTTTATGTTCACGAGCAGGTGTACGAGTCTTTCGTCCAGGCGCTGAGTGCCGAGGCCCGCAAGTTGAGAATTGGAAATGGTCTGGAGCATGTGGACATCGGGCCGCTTGCGTCAGAGCGAGAGCTCAATCGAGTAGAACGGCTCGTGGCCCAGGCCCTCGAGCAGGGCGCGCGATTGGTCTGCGGTGGGAAAAGGCCAGGCCATTTGCACCGGGGGTGGTTCTTCGAACCCACTGTGCTTGAGGTCAGGCATGACATGGACATCATGCATGGTGAGTGTTTTGGCCCGATCGCACCGATTTGCAAAGTTCGCAGTCTCGACGAGGCGATCGTGTTGGCCAATGATTCCGAGATGGGGTTGGGGGCCAGTATTTATACCGAGAACCTGGCAGAGGCCATGCGTGCGATCAACGAGATCGAATCCGGTATCGTCTGGGTCAATACCCCGCTCAATGACAACGACTGTGTACCGTTTGGTGGCCGGAAAATGACCGGCACTGGACGTGAATTGGGCGTTGAGGGGCTTGAGCAGTTCCGCCGCTCAAAAATGGTGATGATTGCACCTCGTGCGGTCGATGATCCTGAATGGTTTCCCTATCCGCAGGCTGATGCGTTTCCTGTCACGACCACCCGTGTCAGTGCTTCGGCCATCCTGGGTGCTGGAGAACTCGGCCAATGAATCGCCGTACGTTGCTCAAGCAGGCTGGCGTTGTCACGATGGTGGCGGCTTCGGCTGGGGTAGGTGGCGCCTTCGCTGGGCCGGCGCGCAAAAAAGTCATCATTGTCGGCGCGGGCGTATCGGGTCTGGCAGCAGCCAGCCAACTCGCGGCTCGAGGGTATCAGGTCACGGTATTGGAGGGGCGCGAGCGCTTGGGCGGGCGCACCTGGACCAGCGCCGTCTGGCCTGACGCGCCTGTGGATCTGGGGGCGAGCTGGATTCATGGCGTCGATGGGAATCCACTGACCACGCTCGCGCACCAGGCCGGTATCGATCTGGTGTCAACCAGCTACGACAGTACCCTTGACTACGACGTTGATGGCAAGCCTGTTGGCCCGGCACGCCAGCAACGCCTTGAACAGCTCAGGAAGGCCTATGAGCAGGCCCTGCGCAAAGCCCAGCGACAGCCCCAGGACCACTCGGTACGCGCCAGCGTTGAAGATCAGCTTGACTGGGGTGGGCTGTCGGAGCCGGACAAGGAGCTCCTCGGTTTCATCACCAACAGTGCCGCAGAGCAGGAGTATGCCGGCAGTCGAGAAGAACTGTCGACGCACTGGTTCGACAGTATGGGGGGCTATCCGGGTGAGGACGCGGTGCCTGTCGGGGGGTATCGGAAACTGGTCGACTATCTGGCTCGTGGCCTCGATATACGCCTGGGACACATCGTCTCCAGCATCACCCAGGACGCCTCCGGTGTCGTTATCGTGACGTCGAAAGGCACACTGGAGGCCGACAAGGTGATCATCACTGTGCCACTGGGTGTCTTGAAGCAAAGAGCCATTGAGTTCAGACCCGCACTGCCCGAAAAAAAGCTTCAGGCGATTGCCAGACTTGGAATGGGGCACTTCAACAAGTGCTACTTGCGCTTCCCCCGTCAGTTCTGGCCGGCAGAGGATTGGCTGGAGTTCATTCCCTCGCAGGCGCAGCACGGTCAGTGGAGCCAATGGCTGAACCTGGCGCGCCTCACGGGACAGCCGGTGCTGCTGGCGTTCAATGCGGGTGAGTTCGGCGGCGCCATTGAGCACTGGAGTGATCAGCAGATGGTGATCGCTGCGATGACGCGTCTGCGGCAGGTTTTTGGTGCGAACACACCTGATCCAATCGCTTATCAGGTGACGCGCTGGAGTCAGGACCCTTTCAGTTACGGTGCCTACTCGTTCAATCGATTGGGAACGGCGGCTCACACCCGCGACGATCTGGCTGCTCCCATCGCCGGTCGCTTGTTCTTCGCCGGCGAGGCAACCCACCGAGAGATGTTCGCGACGGTGCATGGCGCCTTGTTATCCGGCAGGCGCGCGGCTCAGGAGGTCGAAAAGGGTTTTGCGGCTCAGGGGTAAGTCCAGCGCCTTTATGCCGCAGGGTCAACGACGGGCGCGGCCTGTCGTTGTCCGTGGCAGGGCTGACCGTGGTTTGCTGTATGAAAGATAGGATTTCCAGACGGCCCTCTACTATTTTTCATCCATGGTTAGCCCGATGGGTGCGATCTAGCATTCAAACATCTTCACACAAGGTGTTCTGAGCATGTCTTCCTTCCAAGCAAGTCCTCTCGCAGCGATGCGTGCCAAACATGTTTCCAACGGTGTGGCCGTTGCTCATCCCATCACGGTCAGTCGAGCCGCGGGCGCCTATATCTGGGACGACCATGGCAACAAGTATCTGGATTTCGTTGGTGGCATTGGCGTTCTGAACGTCGGTCACAACCACCCCAGGGTGGTGGAGGCCGTACGCAAGCAGTTGGAAAGCTACTCCCACGTGTGCTTCCAGGTAGCGGCCTATGAGCCATACGTGGCGCTGGCTGAGAAACTGAACGCGTTGGTATCGCCCGAGGCGTCATTCAAGTCGGTCTTTTTCACCACCGGTGCCGAGGCTGTCGAGAACGCGGTCAAGATCGCTCGAAGCCATACGGGGCGTCCGGGGGTGATTGCTTTCCGTGGCGGGTTCCATGGTCGTACGTTGCTGGGGATGACACTGACCGGTATGAGTCAACCTTACCGGCAAACCTTCGGGCCCTTTGCGCCGGACGTTTATCACACGCCTTATCCAAACCCTTATCGCGGCGTGAGCAGCGAGCAGGCACTGGCAGCCTTGCAGGAAGTCTTCGACACACAGATCGCGGCTGATCGCGTCGCTGCGATCATTATTGAACCGGTCCAGGGAGATGGCGGTTTTGTCGCGGCCCCTGTCGAGTTCATGCAGGCACTGCGCCGTCTGACTCATGAGCGCGGCATCGTGCTGATCTGCGATGAGATCCAGACCGGGTTTGGTCGTACGGGGAAGATGTTCGGCTTCCAGCACTCCGGTATCAAGCCAGACCTGGTCACTGTGGCCAAGAGCCTCGCCGGCGGCCTTCCTCTTTCGGGGGTGGTTGGACGCGCCGAATTGATGGACTCGCCCAAGCCCGGTGGCCTCGGAGGGACCTATGGGGGCAACCCGCTGGGTTGCGCCGCCGCTTTGGCCGTGCTCGACATCTTCGAGAGTGAGCAACTCGTTGCCCGCAGCCAAGCCATTGGCGAGCAGTTGGGGGATGGTTTGCGAGCGCTGCAGCAACGCTTCTCGAGCATCGGTGAGGTGCGCGCCACCGGTGCGATGTGCGCGGTCGAGTTGGTGACGGACCTTGTGAGCAAGGAGCCTGATGCTGGTCTGGCGCAGCGAGTGATCGATGCGGCACGTGAACAGGGCCTTTTGCTCATCAAGTGCGGCGTCTATCGCAATGTCGTGCGTTTTCTGTGCCCGTTGGTGATCTCCGAATCGGATGTCACTCAAGCCCTGGTGAATTTTGAGGCCGCCCTGCAAGTCAGCGGTGCCTGAACCCTTGGCGGGGGGATGCCCCCGTTCATGAGCGTTCCAATGATCGATCCTGTGCGGAGAGAAATAACGTGTCGAGTAAGAATCTGGAAGCACTGACCGGTAAAGCGGCTCTATGGGTGTTGCCATCCTTGAGCGAGCGTTCGCAGCAGCTTCCCGTCTATGCGGTCGTCAACCCGGCAACCGCAAACCCCATTGCCTGGGTACCTGATTGCAAGGAGGCCGAGGCTGAGGTGGTTGCGGAGCAATCCCTGCAGGCCTTTGCGTCCTGGAAGCAAACAACGGCCTATGCTCGCAGCCAATTGCTGAGGAAATGGTTCGACCGAATGGTGGCTTCGATCGATGAGCTGGCCAAGGCCATCTCCCTGGAGATGGGTAAGCCGATCAAGGAGGCCCGTGGGGAGGTGATGTATGCCGCTGCCTTTGCCGAGTGGTATGCCGAAGAGGCCAAGCGCTTGTATGGCGAGACCTTTGCCAGTCAGTTCGAACACAAGCGCCTGTATGCGCTGCGCCAACCGGTAGGGCCCGTCTATGCAGTCACACCGTGGAATTTTCCCGCGGCGATGATCACGCGCAAGGTAGCGCCTGCGCTCGCCGCCGGTTGCACAGTGATCGTCAAGCCTGCCGAGCAATCGCCGCTGACGGCGCTTTTGCTGGAGAAGTACTGGCTGGAAGTGGGTGGGGTACCGGGAACCTTTCAGGTCATTACCAGCAATCAGCCCGCGGCCGTTTCCAGCGTGTTTTTCGAAGACGCGCGCATACGCAAGCTCACCTTTACCGGCAGCACCGATGTGGGTGTGCATCTGTATCGTCAGTCGGCGGCCACCATGAAGCGGGTGTCGCTTGAATTGGGCGGACATGCTCCGTTCATTGTATTTGCCGATGCGGACATCGAGCGCGCGGCCGAAGAGATCCTGCAGTGCAAATTTCGCAACGCCGGGCAGACCTGCGTGTGCACCAATCGTATCTACGTGCACCGTTCGATCCGAGACTCGCTGGTAGCGGTACTGTCGGCCAAGGTGGCAGCACTGCGTGTCGGCGACCCTGCCCTTGAGGACACACAGATCGGTCCCCTGGTTGATGAGCAAGGGCTGCACAAAGTGCGCGAGCACGTGGACGATGCGGTCAGTCAGGGTGCACGGGTCGCCGTCGGTGGGCGGGCGTTGCAGGGGTTGTACTTCGAACCGACGGTGCTGGTCGATGTTGCCCCGGGCATGCGCATCTTGCAGGAGGAAACCTTCGGCCCTGTTGCGCCCGTGCTGGTGTTCGACACGGTTGACGAGGTGGTCGCCGCCGCCAACGACACACCCTTTGGCCTGGCCGCTTATCTCTGGACCCGGGACCTGGACACGGCACACCGTGTATCCGAGGCACTGGACTACGGCATCGTTGGCATCAACGACGGAGCACCGTCGACGCCCCAAGCGCCTTTTGGCGGGGTGAAGATGAGCGGGATCGGGCGCGAAGGGGGTCAATGGGGTATCCAGGAGTATCTGGATACGAAGTTCGTATCCGTTGGCCTTGCGCCCAGAACTTGAGGATCTTTGATGACACCTTATGAAGCGTTCAGCCATGTCGACATTCGTATCGGGCAAATCGTGCGTGTCGAACTCAATGAAAAAGCGAAGAAGCCGGCCTACAAGTTCTGGATCGATTTCGGCGAGCTGGGCACCAAGACCACCAGTGCGCAGTACACCCGTCTCTATCAGCCGCAGGAGCTGATCGGCAAGCAGGTGGTGTGTGCCGTCAATCTGGGCGACCGGAGCATTGCCGGATTCACCTCGCAGGTTTTGATGCTGGGGGCCGAGGCCGGTGAGGGCGAAGTGGTTTACCTGGCACCGGAACGTCAGGTCGAGCCGGGCCGCAGAGTTTTCTGAAGCCGTAACCTGGAGCCGTCATGAGCCGGCGGCCCCACCCTGATATCCATTTTCTTTCCAAAAAGGACACCATGATGAAACTCACTGATTTCAAAGCACTGACATTCGACTGCTACGGTACCCTGATCGACTGGGAATCGGGAATCGTCAATGCCTTGCAGCCTGTGGTCAAGCGCAGTGGCAAGGCGTTGACGCGCGACCAGATTCTCGAAGTCTTCGGGCGCCACGAGTCTCCCCAGCAGTCGCTGACACCGGATGCCTTGTACCCCGATATCCTGCGTTTGGTCTATGACCGTATTGCCAAGGAACTGGGGGTGGAGCCCGATGCCGCCGAGCGTGAAGCGTTCGGTACTTCGGTCAAGGACTGGCCCGCGTTCCCTGATTCGGTCGAGGCGCTGCGCTACCTGAAAAAACACTACAAGCTGGTCATCCTGTCGAACATTGACCGCAATGAATTCAAACTCAGCAACGCCAAGCTGGGCGTCGAATTCGATCACATCATCACGGCGCAGGATGTGGGTTCCTACAAACCCAACCCGAATAACTTCACCTACATGATCGAGGCGTTGGCCAAGGCCGGCATCAAGAAAAACGAGATCCTGCATACCGCAGAGAGCCTCTACCACGATCACGTACCTGCCAACGCCGCAGGCCTGGCAGGGGCGTGGATCCATCGTCGCCACGGCCAGGAAGGTTTCGGGGCAACCCACGTGCCGGCGACTGAGGCTACCTACGACTTCCGTTTCACCAGCATGGCGCAGATGGTCGAGAGCCATCAGAAACTGGTGGGCTGATCTTCGGCTGCAGGGAGCCTCCGGCTCCCTGTGTCCTGAGAGAGGGCATCAATCGTTTTGTCAGCAGGGGTGTTGCTTATGAGCACGGTCACGTGCGGCGTGCGTACGCAGGGTTACTGGTTGGCTGCCGTCGGTGCCATCCTGGTGTGGAGCACATTGGCCCTGAGTGTGACCTTTTGTGCTGATGTCCCGCCGTTGTTCATGACCGGTATTGCGCTGAGTATTGGCGCATTGATGGGATTGCCCTGGGTGAAGGCATGGTCGATGCCCTGGCCGCTGCTGCTTATCGGCACGGTGTGCATGCTGGGCTATCACGTCATCTACTTCTATGCCTTGCAAATGGCCGATCCCATCGGTGTCAGCCTGATCCACTATCTCTGGCCGGTCATGATCGTCGTCCTGGCTCCGTTGTTCGTTCGGAACGGAACCCTGAGCAAGCGTTGTCTGCTGGCCGGTATCGTCGGTTTTCTGGGGGCGATCATCAGCTGTGATACCTCACAGTTGGTGGGGGCTGATGGCCTGCTGGGTTATGGGCTGGCGCTTCTGTCCGCATTGGTCTGGGCAGTTTACTCCCTGCTGGCCAAGAAGTACCCGGGCGTGCAAAGCGCTTCTGTCGGGTTGTTCTGCCTGATATCCGGGGTCGTCTGTCTGGTGGGGTTTCGCATGGGGCATCCATGGCCCTCCTTGGATACCCGCGAAACCCTGGCCCTTGTCTATATGGGCATCGGCCCCATGGGTGGCGCGTTCTATCTGTGGGACCTGGCGATGAAGAAAGCCGATCCCCAGCAGGTTGCAGTGCTCAGTTATGCCACCCCCGTGTTGTCCACGGCCTTTCTGGCACTGTACCTGGGGCAGGGCATGCAGTTATCGATATGGTTCGGTGCTCTGCTGGTAGTTGTTTCGATGGTGATGACTCGAAGTTTCAAACTTTGATCATGTACTTCTAAAAATAAAAAGGCGTCATCGGTTAAATAAACGTTTTGTGTTTATGTGGCCTCCCATTAAGTACTGCCCATTCTACTGAAGTAATAGTTCGATAAATGATCGGCGCGTCGCGCGAATAGCGGGATTTGTGTTGATCGTTTGTTCGGCTGTTGTTTTCGCAAAAGCATAATAAGTCCAATAGCAAAGAGAGTAACAGAATGGAAAAGCGCAATATTCACACCCTTGTGGGTGGCGTTTCGATCACCCTCGCAATGGCTCTTTCCACCCCCGTTCTGGCCGACCTCAGAATCGGTGTTGCCGGGCCGCATACAGGGCCCAATGCGGCCTTTGGCGAACAGATGTGGCGGGGCGCCCAACAGGCTGCCGAGGATATCAATGCCAAGGGAGGCATCAATGGCGAGAAAATCGTCCTGGTGAAGGGGGATGACGCCTGCGAGCCTAAACAGGCGGTGGCGGCCGCCAACAAACTGGTCGACTCCGACAAGGTCGTGGGGGTCATCGGGCACTATTGTTCTTCGTCCTCGATGCCGGCCTCGGAAATCTATGACGAAGCCGGTGTGCTGACCATCACGCCGGCTTCCTCGAGTCCCAAGCTGACCGAGCGCGGCTTGGCGACCTTCTTCCGTATGTCCGGTCGGGACGACCAGCAGGGCCAGGTCGCGGCGGACTACATTGCCCACACGCTCAAGGCTACCCAGGTGGCGGTCATTCATGACAAGGACACCTTCGGACAGGGAGTGGCCGACACCACTCGCTTGAAGCTCAAGGAATATGGCGTCGACACGGTCCTCTACGAAGGCCTCACCCGGGGTGAAAAGGACTTCAACGCGCTGGTGACCAAATTGCGTTCGGTCTCGCCGCAAGTGGTGTACTTCGGTGGTTGCCATCCGGAAGCAGGCCCTCTGGTGCGTCAAATGCGCGAGCAGGGGATGACGGCCAAGTTCGTATCAGATGATTGTGTGGTGACCGACCAGTTGGTCACCACGGCTGGCGGAGCGCAGTTTACCGACGGTGTATTGATGACCTTTTATGCCGACCCACGCAGCTTGCCGGGCGGGCAGCAGGTGTTGGTGAAGCTTCGCGAGAAGGGCTTCGAACCGGAAGGCTACACCCTGTTCTCCTATGCCGCCCTGCAGGCAATGGCGGCGGCGTTCAACGGCGTGGGGACCACCCAAGGGCTCAGGGCTGCCGATTGGCTCAAGAGCCATACGGTCGACACCATTCTCGGCCAGAAAAGCTGGGACAAGAAAGGTGACCTCAAAGAGTCGCCTTATGTGATGTACCAGTGGGATGCACAAGGGCGCTACCACCAGCTCTAGAAGAACTGGCCCGGTTGACATTCAGGCCTGCGTGCAATGAGCGCGGGCCTTTTCAAAGGCGCGGAGAACCAACGTGGATGCTTTCTTTATTCAACAGACCGTCAACGGCCTGACACTGGGTGCTGTCTACGGCTTGATCGCCATTGGCTACACCATGGTGTACGGCATTATCGGGATGATCAACTTCGCCCATGGCGAGGTCTACATGATCTCGGCCTATATCACGGCCATTACGCTGGCCTTGCTGAGTTACTTCGGCGTTGAGTCTTTCGGGATACTCATGCTGGGCACTTTCGCCTTCACCATCGTGGTCACCGGAGTGTATGGCTTTGTGATCGAGCGAGTGGCTTACAAGCCCTTGCGTCAGTCAACACGACTCGCTCCCCTGATCAGTGCGATTGGTATCTCACTGATCCTGCAAAACTACGTACAGCTCAGCCAGGGGGCCAGGCAGCAGGGTATTCCGACTCTGCTTCAGGGGTCGCTGCGCTGGACGCTGGACAGCGGCTACGTGCAATTGACCTACACCAAGCTGTTCATCCTGGTGGCGGCGCTGACCGGCATGCTGGTCCTGAACCTGGTCATCAAGCGCACCCGTCTTGGACGCATGTGCCGGGCGACCCAGCAGGATCGCAAGATGGCTTCGATCCTGGGCATCAATACCGATCGGATCATTTCCTGTGTGTTCGTGATCGGGGCTGTCATGGCGGCCTTGGCGGGTGTGCTGATCACGCTGGATTACGGAACGTTCGACTTCTACGCCGGGTTTGTCATCGGTATCAAGGCATTCACTGCCGCCGTCCTCGGAGGGATTGGCTCGCTGCCGGGCGCAATGCTGGGAGGCCTGGTACTTGGCGTGGCCGAGGCCCAGTTTTCGGGCTTGGTGAACACTGATTACAAGGACGTCTTCAGTTTCGCTCTGCTGGTTCTGATTCTGATATTCCGCCCCCAGGGACTGCTCGGGCGGCCGCACGTGACGAAGGTGTGAAATGACTATTTCCAAGAATGCTATCAACTGGCGTACCTGCACAATCGATGCGGTAATGGCTGGCTTCATGGCGCTGATCGTGTTCGGGCCGATTGTCGGTGTGGTGCTGGACGGCTATGGTTTTGAGTTGCATGCGAGCCGGGTGTTGGCGATGGTCTCTGTGGTTGTGATAGGGCGCTTCATGGTGGGCATCGTGCTTCAGGGGCCCTCGGTCAGCGCTTGTCCGGCGGCACGGGGCGAACGGGTGGCGGGGTGCAGGTCTTGCCGGCCGGGCATCGGTCATGGTCACGCTGGATGCTCCCGGCAGCCATCGTGATGGCGGCGGCGATCCCCTTCATCGCCGACAAATACATCCTGACGGTGGTTATTCTCGGACTGATCTACGTGCTCCTGGGGCTGGGACTCAATATCGTTGTCGGGCTGGCCGGGCTACTGGACCTGGGCTTTGTGGCCTTTTATGCGATTGGCGCTTATGGGTTGGCACTCGGTTACCAATACCTGGGACTTGGCTTCTGGAGTGCGTTGCCGTTGGCTGCCTTGTGCGCGGCGCTGGCAGGCTGCGTATTGGGTTTTCCGGTGCTGCGCATGCACGGGGACTATCTGGCCATCGTGACCCTGGGGTTTGGCGAGATCATTCGCCTGGTACTCAACAACTGGGTGGCCTTCACGGGCGGGCCAAACGGTGTTCAGGCTCCGGCCCCGACGTTCCTGGGCGTGGAGTTCGGGCGTCAGGCAAAGGACGGTGGAGTGGCGTTCCATGAGTTTTTCGGTGTCGCCTACAACCCCAACATGAAGTTCATCTTTATCTACGCCGTCCTGGTGCTGGTGGTCATGCTGGTGCTCTACCTCAAAAAACGCCTGACCCGCATGCCCATCGGCCGGGCTTGGGAGGCCTTGCGTGAGGACGAAATCGCCTGTCGGGCGATGGGGCTGAACCACGTACTGGTCAAGCTTTCGGCCTTCACCTTGGGCGCGGCAACAGCTGGTATCGCGGGGGTGTTCTTTGCCAGTTACCAGGGCTTTGTCAATCCCACGTCTTTTACCTTCTTCGAGTCGGCGCTGATCCTCGCCATCGTGGTACTGGGGGGGATGGGCTCGACGCTTGGGGTGGTGATTGCTGCCTTCGTGTTCACGGTCATGCCGGAGCTTTTGCGTAACTTTGCCGAATTCCGGGTCCTGCTGTTTGGTGTGCTCATGGTGTTGATGATGATCTGGAAACCCCGAGGCCTTATTCGTGTCAGCCGTGTGGGCGTGGCCGCACGCAAGGGAGTGATGCCATGAGCGACGCTATTTTGCAGGTTGAAAAACTGATGATGCATTTCGGCGGCATCAAGGCCCTGAACAACGTCAATTTCGACGTCAGGCCGCGGTCGATCACTGCCCTGATCGGCCCCAACGGGGCCGGCAAGACAACCGTATTCAATTGCCTGACCGGTTTTTACAAGGCCACCGGTGGGCAGATCACATTGAACGCCCGTGAGGGGCACATCGATATACGAAAAATACTGGGCGAACCTTTTCATCCGACTGACTTCGTTTCCCCGGGGCGGTTTGCTCGCCGTCTCTACTACAAGATGTTTGGAGGTACCCACCTGGTCAATCGTGCGGGGCTGGCCCGTACCTTCCAGAATATCCGGCTGTTCAAGGACATGTCGGTGGTGGAAAACCTGCTGGTTGCACAGCACCTGTGGGTCAACCGCAACCTGCTGGCCGGCGTGCTCGACACCCAGGGCTTTCGTCGTGCTGAAGAGCAAGCCCTGGACCATGCGTTCTACTGGCTGGAGGTGGTTGACCTGGTTGATTGTGCCAACCGGCTGGCGGGGGAGCTGTCCTATGGGCAACAGCGCCGCCTGGAAATAGCCCGGGCCATGTGCACTCGGCCACGAATCGTCTGCCTGGATGAACCGGCGGCGGGTTTGAATCCTGCCGAAACCGTGGCGCTGAGCGGCATTATTCGCCGGCTGCGGGACGAGCATGACATGACCGTGTTGTTGATTGAGCACGACATGGGAATGGTCATGGACATCTGCGACCACATCGTGGTGCTCGATCATGGCGATGTCATTGCCCAAGGCGGGCCCGAGCATATTCGCCATAACGAAACCGTTATCGCCGCGTACCTGGGGCGCGAAGAGGAGGAGCTCGCATGAATGGGCCACTGCTGCAGTTTCACGAAGTCGATGTGTTCTACGGTCCCATCCAGGCACTTCGCCAGGTATCGCTGGAGATCAACAGGGGCGAGACCGTTTCCTTGATCGGGGCCAACGGTGCCGGCAAGTCGACGTTGCTGATGTCCATTTTTGGGCAGCCTCGGGCAACCTCCGGGAAGATCCTCTATCGGGGCGCTGATATTCGCGACAAGTCGGCTCATTACATCGCCTCGAATGGTATCGCCCAGTCGCCTGAAGGGCGGCGCGTATTCCCGGACATGACGGTCGAGGAAAACCTGCTGATGGGCACCATTCCCATCGGTATGGACAATGCCGAGGCGGACAAGCAGCGGATGTTCGAGATGTTCCCACGCCTGCGTGAGCGTCGAAACCAGCGAGCGATGACGATGTCCGGCGGAGAGCAGCAGATGCTGGCGATTGCCCGGGCATTGATGAGCCGCCCGGATCTGTTGCTGCTCGATGAACCCTCCCTTGGGCTGGCGCCCATCGTGGTCAAGCAGATCTTTCAGATCGTGCGTGACCTGGCCCGCGACGGCATGACGATTTTCCTGGTCGAGCAGAATGCCAACCATGCACTGAGGCTCTCGGACAGGGCCTATGTGCTGGTCAATGGCGAGATCCGCATGACGGGGTCCGGACGTGAGTTGCTGGAGAACGCCCAGGTCAGGGAGGCTTACCTGGGAGGGCATTGATGGCATGACCGGTCTGTAGCGACCGGTTTCGGGAGCGCCGGCAACCTGTCTGTCGGCGCTGCGGTTTTGGTCAGAGGTCCTGAGCGAGTTTGTACATCTCGGCTGCGACTTGAAGTTGAAAGCGTGACTCGGGTTTATCCAGCGACACCTCCAACAGCGTTTCGATACGCTCCATCCGGTAGCGCAAGGTGCTGATATGTACATTGAGCGCCTTGGCGGAGTTCACCAACTGATAGCCTTCGTTTGCCAGTACACAGACGGTTTCCAGCAGCATGGCGCTGTTCTTGTTGTTGGCCAGCGGGGTGATGTAGCGCTCGATCAGCAGGGCACGAGCATCCTCATCGCCCATCAGTGCCCTGGGGAAGAGCACCTCGTTGAAGCTGTGCAGTTTGCCGGGGCGCAGCAGAGGTAGCAAAGCCGCTACGTCTTGCGCCCCCAATGCCATGCCTGAAACGCCGCTATGAACGCGGCTGACGGCCATGGCACCGCCATCATTACGCAGTGATTTCCAGATACTTTGGGCGGAAACATCCGCCGGTACGATCAAGCTGATCTGGTTCAGTGAAACGGACATCAGGGGGGCGATATCCAGGTCCTGCATGATGCGGGTGATGCGTTCGGCTTTCTCTTTGCGTCGTTTGAAGCCTTCAAGGCTCAGTGGAATGGGCTCGTCGATGAGAAGCAGGCAGACCCTGTAGGGACGGCTTTCACTCCAGCCCGAGACCAGCGCCCGCTCGATGGCCCGCGGGGTCTCAGGGAATTTCCCCTCCAGCAAGCCAGCGACCAGGGCATAACCGAGTCGGGTTTCCTGATCGAGGAGTTCACGCTGGTGGGTCAGGTGGAGGGCCGCGATCACCGCTGCATGCTCCAGGGCGCGCGAATGAAGCTCTTCAAACGGTTCGCCCTGGCCTTGCAGCCAGACCACACCCATCAGTTCGCCTTGCAGGAGAACGGGGCAGGCCAGCCGGGTGCTGGTCCCTGGCTTGTCCAGCGTCACCACCCTGGGCTGCGAGCTTTCGAGGGGCGTGATGGTGGCTTTGCCTTGTTGCAGCTGATCAATGAAGCGTCGTTCCAATGCCTCGTCGATATGGGGATCGCTGCTGCCCAGAACGGTGCCTGATGACGAGACGATACGTGCGGGAAGTTCCAGGGCTCCGGACAGTGCTACTGCCAAGGCGTTGAGGTTGTTGGCTTCAATGGCTGCCCGGGTCAGCGCCCGGTGAATGAGATCGGAGCGACGAATGATTTCGCTCTGCAGATTGATGATCTTCGCCAGGATTTCTTGCGTAATCTCGCTAAAGGGCACCTCCCAAGGAAGCTCCAGTAGCGGAAAGTTGCACAGGTCGGCTTCTTCCACCGTGGCAGAGGGAAAGTGCTCGCGAAAATGCGGGACTGCCAGCACGACGCCCGCCAGACCAATCTGGTTCAGGCTACGAATCATCTCCCGGCATGCCTGGTCATCCCGTGGCCAGTTGTATCCCGTGGTCAGCAACAGGTCGCCGCTGCTCAGCCAATGGAGGATGTCGGGATGATCAACGATATGGACCCAACTGATTTCCCGATCCAGGGCGTGCGCGCCAGCCACCACGGTGGCTTTTCTGAGGATGGTCTGCTCCAGGGCGGTCGCTAGTTTCATGTCCGGTCCACCGTTTAGACGAAGGGGGATTCAAGGGGCAGGTCCTGCCTGCCTCTGTCGGTAAAAACGAGGCGGCCCCCGAAGAGGCTGCCCTGTGCGGCATCGACCCTTTCAGGGCAGCAATTTTGCCAGCAGTTGCGCCAGATGGAGAGGTTCTCGACCACTGACTTTGCGGATCTGCCCGCGGCAACTGAACCCGTCGGCCACGATGCTGGCGTCTTGTGGAACCTTGTCCAGATGGGGCTTGAACTCCTGCTGGCCGATCGTCTGCGCAATCGGTGCCGTCTTGCCGTGATAACCATAGGCGCCGGCGACGCCACAGCAGCCGCTGGGTATTACCTGGCCGTTTCCACCGAGTTTCCCCAGCAGAGCCTGTTCGGCTCCCATCCCACCACACGATTTCTGGTGGCAGTGACCGTGGACATGCACGGAGTCGCTCAATGAAGGCAGGGTCAGCCCTTGCTCCCGAATGAATTCGCTCAGCGTCATGATGGATCGGGTCAATTGCTGGGCCCGCATGTCATCGGGAAACAACGCTGGCATTTCATCGCGAAAGACCGACAGGCAGCTGGGTTCAAGGACGACGACAGGCAGTTTGCGCAGCAGCGCCGGTTCCAGTTGTTCGAGTATCGCCAAGAGGTTGGCTTTGGCTCGGTCGAGCATCCCCACGTCATAGTAGGGACGTCCGCAGCAAGTCTGTTTTCTCATCAGATGAACCTGATAGCCCAGCTTTTCCAGGACCTGGACCCCGGCCTCGAGTACATCCGGTGTGAAGCCGTTGTTGAAGCTGTCGACCCAGAGCAGTACATCCTTCGTGCCGGTCAAGGCCTGAGCCGTCAGCAGGCGGCGAGCGGTTGGCCCGTGGCGAAAGCTGCGTGCGGCAATCGCAGGGAACTGAACACCCGCGGCCAATCCCAGGCGCTGGCCGAGCAGACGCAGCAGCCGGTTGCTCATGGCGAAGTTGATCAGGGGGGCCAAACGGTAGGCATGTGGCAGCCATTCGCCAATTCGTCCAATCAGGCTATCCATCAACGGGCGACGGCGTTGCTTGTAATGCCGATAGAGGAACTCGGACTTGTAGCGAGCGATATCCACATTCGTCGGGCAATCGGTCTTGCAGCCTTTGCAGCCCAGGCACAACTCCAGCGAGTCCTTGATCTGTTCGTTGTTCCAACCGTCCTCGATCACCTCGCCCTTGAGCAACTCAAAGAACATCCTGGCGCGGCCACGGGTGGAGTAGCGTTCTTCGCGGGTTGCTCGAAAGCTCGGGCACATGGTGCCGCCCTCGAGTGAACGACATTTACCCATGCCGATGCAGCGTTCGGTTTCGCGGGCAAAACCCTGATCGCCCAAGCGTTTGTCATAGGTGAAGAGGCTCGTGACCGGCTTGCGCTGATAGTCCGGTCCCAGGCGCAAATGATGGTCGACGGGCATGGCGTGGATCAACTTGCCCGGGTTCATTTTGTTGCGTGGGTCCCAGGTGTGCTTGAATTCGCCGAATGCCTGCATGATGGCCGGTGAATACATGATGGGCAGGTACTCGCCCTTGGCCTGACCATCGCCATGCTCACCCGATAGCGAGCCGCCAAACTTGACGACCAGGTGGGCGGCCTCATCCAGAAAGGCTCGCCAGTTGTTCACGCCGCCCTGGCTCTTGAGGTCGAAGGTGATCCGTGAGTGGATGCAGCCATCACCGAAGTGCCCGTAGAGGTTTGTCTTGTATCCATAGCTGGTGACCAGTGCCGAGAACTCTCGCAGGTACTGACCAAGGAACTCCGGTTCAACGGCGGCATCCTCCCAGCCCACGACAGGATCCGGTTGGCTGGGGTCCAGACTGAGGGACGTCGCAGAGGCGCCGGTCTCGCGAATGGTCCAGATACGGTTCATCAGGTTGGCGTCGGTAATCAGGCGGGCGCTCGGCGAGCCGGGCAATGCATCCGTCACGTCGATTGCCCGACGGGCCGCTCTGATGGCCGCATCAAGGGAGTCGCCCGCGAATTCGATCATCAACCACGCATGGCCGTTGGGAAGCTCGGCAATATCGGCCAGCTTCATACCGCGCTCACGCAACCCTCCGATAATGCCATCGTCCAGACCTTCCATCGCGATAGGCGTCAGGGGTAGCAATTGGGGGACGGAGTCGGCGGCGAGAAAAATATCTTCGAACCCAAGGACCACCAGGACCCGATGTGCAGGGTTGGTCACCAGGCGTGTTTCGGCTCTCAGAACCGTGACGCAGGTACCTTCGACACCGACCAGGGCACGTGCAATGTTGAAGCCGTTTTCTGGGAGTAGCTGATCGAGGTTATAACCCGAGACCCGGCGCTTGAGTTTCGGAAAACCCTCACGAATGATCGCCTCGTTGGCGTCGACCAGGGCCTTGAGCGATTTGACGATCTCGGCACGGCGACCGCCGGCTTCAAGGTGCTCCTGGTAGGTCGCCTCATCGGTGGGACCGACCCAGAAACGTGCGCCGTCATAGGTGAGCACCTCGAGGCGTTCGATATTTTCGACTGTTTTTCCCGCCATCACCGAGTGCGCGCCACAGGAGTTGTTTCCAATCATGCCTCCGAGTGTGCATCGGCTGTGGGTGGCTGGATCGGGGCCGAAGGTCAGGCCGGACTGTGCGGCCATGGACTTCAACTGATCGCAGATGACTCCCGGCTCGACCCGCGCGATGCTGTGCTGGACATCGATGTGTTCAATGCGGGTGAGGTATTTTGACGCATCGATGATGATGGCAGCGTTGACGGACTGGCCACACATGGAGGTGCCAGCCCCCGGGGCAGTATCGGTAAATCCGCCTCCGCGCACAGGGCGACGGTGGTGACAAGGTCGTCGAGTGTCCGGGGGATGACGACGCCAATCGGCAACTGACGGTAGTTCGACGCTTCGGACGCATAAATCGCCCGTGTTGAAGCATCGAAGCGGATTTCTGCACGGGTCTGTTTCGACAGTTTTTCGCGAAAGGTGAGCAGCGCATTCACGTCAGGTTTGATAAAGAGGTATTGAGTCATGATTGGCCTGTCTCTCGATCATCGAAGCGGTGCCAGTGAGCGAGATGTTGGAGAAGGGGATGCACGGTTTGGCGTTTACAGGCACATGACTGTAAGGATTGCTGGGTGGACTCACTACCTGTGAAGAGTAGGAGCAAAGACGTATTTATTCCTGTTTAAAAACGAAAAAAACGCCAATCCCAGATTGGCGTTAAGCAGGCGTTTCACGGGCGTTTGCTGGTCCAGGCAATGAAACGCTCTTCCAGGCCTTCGCCATACTCCGTCCAGAAATCCACGTCCATTTGCAGGGCGTTTTTCATGTTTTCGGGGGCGGTGGGCAAATCTTTTCTCAGCGCTTGATCGAGGAGGGCGTCTGCCCGCTTATTGGAGGGGCCGTAGGCCATCTGCTCGGTATAGATTTTCTGTTGTTCGGGGCGCATGGCGAAGGCGATGAACTCATAAGCCCTGTCCAGGTTGGGAGTTCCTTTGGGGATGGCCCATTCATCGAATTGGTAAAGATTCTGATTCCAGACCACTTTCAGGTTGGCGTTACTTTTCTGGGCGAAATGAATCCTGCCGTTATAGGCTGAACTCATGACCACATCGCCGGACATCAGGTACTGCGGTGGCTGTGCTCCTGCTTCCCACCACTGGATGTAGGGTTTGAGCCCGTCGAGTTTGGCAAAGGCACGGTCCACGCCGGCGGGTGTCCTGAGCACGGTGTAGACTTCACCGGGAGCAACGCCATCGGCCATGAGTGCAAACTCCAGGGCACCACGGGCGGATTTTCTAAGGCTGCGTTTGCCGGGAAATTTCTCCACATCCCAGAAGTCTTTCCAGTTTTCAGGAGCGATTTTGAGCTTGTTGGCGTTGTAGGCCAGCACGTTCGACCAGACAAAAATCCCGACTCCACATTCGTGTGTGGCACCCGCAATCAGGTCGGCCGAGTTACCTATCCGGCTATGGTCCAATCGTTCGAACAGTCCTTCTTCACAGCCGCGCGCCAGGTCTGTGTCCTCGACGTCCAGGACATCCCAGTTGACACTGTCGGTGTCCACCATTGCCTTGAGCTTGGCCATTTCACCGTTCCACTCACCGGCGATGATGGGGATGCCCGTGAGCTGGCTGTAGGGTTTGTAGAAGGCGTCGACCTGGGCAGTCTTGCTGGCGCCTCCGTAGGAGATGACGGTCAGGCCATCGGCCATGGCCTGTTGGGCAAACACAAGACTGCCGATCAAGGTCAGTGTGAAGACTGATCTGAACATGCGGGTACTCCCGATTGACGTCGATCATTATGGTTTTTGTTATCAGGCAGCGACGGCAGAAGAGGAGGTGTCTGAGGGGCTCAACCTGAACTGCACACCCCGCTGCCCATTCAGGTTAGGCGTGGGCGTGTACCCGGTATCAGCTATGAGGGATAGGAGAGCGGTGCGGGTCTATTCCTACCTTTTTGTCTGCTACAGGCGCTGAGCTGTTCGATTTGAGCGCCAAGGAGGTCGTCTTGCGCCGCTCTTACTATCGAGATCCTGGAACCGGTAGTTAAAAGTCCACCGCTGGCCGGCGGTGCATCGAGCCAGGTGACAGTTTTTTTCCGGTACGGAGTGCCCGGGGAAGTTCAGTGCTTGGGTCAATCCGAAGCTGGTGAGGGTTCTTGCTTCGGCTTGCTCTTGCTGAGAACGAACCACACCGCTAAACAGATAAGCCCGCCGCCGTACAAATGCGCGACCGAAAGACGTTCACCAAGGAGCATCACACCCCACAGCACTCCGAAGGGTGGGATAAGGAAGGTCACGGTCAGTGAACGCACCGGCCCGATATCCGCGATCAAGCGGAAGTACAGGATGTATGCAACGGGTGGCGACTAAACATGCCAACGCGCCCATGACCACGCTCATTGACACGGTGATGGGGCCGGTGCTGGTCAGCAACGTAATGCCCATAAACCCGATCAACACGCCGGCACCTTTTTTTAGTGTCAACGAATCGCTGAAACACATCCAACCGATCAAGACGCCCATCATTGGTGTGGTCGCATTGAAAATTGCTGAATAGCCAGCAGGTAACAGTAGTGCCGCCACGCTATACATCAAAAATGGATATGCGCTTGGGCTTCTCAAAGATATCAGGGTGGGCTTCACGATAACCACCTATCGACGCGCCTAGTCAGATAGATAGGCCGTCACCGTATCCTCAAGCATCTCCACCAACTCTGGATCCATGTAGCGGTAATCGTCAGGAATATCCAGACAGTAAAGCCGCTTGTGTTCAAGCAAGCGGGCGTACTCTGCCTGGAGACGTTGCAGGTGCTTGCGCTCCATCACAAAGATCACATCGGCCCAACGGATATCCGCTGCGCCGATGGGTTTACGCGCATTAGGGCTGGTCCCCGCCGAACGGGCATTGAAGCCTGGGCGACGGCGCCACATCGTTTCCGCAGTCGGGCTACGCCATTGGTTACGGCTACAGACGAACAGGAGGTTGGTCATGCTGGTTCCAACTGGTGGCGAATGGTGCGAATGGGACAGCCCACGCCCAGTTCGCTCCCATTATTCCTGCTTCGCTTGCGCAACTTCTGCAAGCGGAAAGACCACTTCCTTCGTATCCAGGTTTCGAATCTCGGAGTTGATGGTCATGGTCGACATCTCGCGTCCTGGAGGTCCGCTGATATCACTGCGGGTCGAGAAGTCCACGACATAACGCTGGCCTGCACGGAACTCGATATCGCGGGCACCGAAGCCACACTTGGCGCCGCCGGTACCCAGCGCATTCATCGATGCCCAGCACCAGCTCAACGAGTGTTTGCCCGGTGTCAGCCGAAGCGCCTGCATGCCGGAAACGTCGAGAATCGAGCGGCGTCCAGCGCCAGGCAGTGGCTTGTCATCCACCTGTGTTGCCAGCAGCAGTCGGTGGAAGGGCACACCCAGCGCGCGAAATTGTGTAGTCGCGAAATACACAACCGGTGCATCGGCTGTGTTATCGGACAGGTCATAGGGCTTCATCGTCTCCGGCGCCCACTCGCCCTGGTAATCCTTGTAGTGGTAACTGGAACAGGCGGTAGTGAGAGCGGCGGCCAGCAGGGTAGTCGATAGCTTGAGATACGACGAGAATAGCGGTGATCGCATTGTTCTTCCTTGTTGAACGATGTTCATAGGGTGCCGCGTCAGAGGCGGTCGCTACGTAGACAAATGATGATGTCTATATGATATCATTTTTATTCCCGCGAAGGCACACCAGTGCGGTTACGGCAGGTAGCTTTTGGCCAAAGCAGACCTTCGAATGGGTTTAGGAAATGGGGCTGCCCGGTCTGCTGATGCTGGCGCCTCTGGTGAATGTATGTGGGCTGCTGCCCAGTTGTATTCAGATTGAGATTGCTCAGAGGTGCAGGTTTTTATTCTTGCATTTGTTGGGTGAACAGGGTAGCGGTCAGTGGAAGTGACTCTTGCCGCCTGAAATCTAGGCGCTAGATGGCATCATTTCTACATGATGACGCTTGCCTAGCCTCAATCTGATAATTTCATGGAAGCTTTTCTAGAAAACGGGAGACTCTAGTTTTTATGAGCTTTAAAGACAAAGGAAAATGTCCTTTCTGCGAAGAAATTATGACGCCGGAGATTATAGAACTAAATAATATTCGCAGGGATAAGTGTAAGTGCACTAATTGCGAAAGAGACATTTATGTATGTCGTGCCCCTGGCTGCAGAGACTATGCAAGAGGGGGGATCTGTATGATGACGAATTTTGTATTGCGTGCTCCGATAAAATTGCGGAATTTGGAAGAAAAGCAGCTGAAAATTTTGGAACTGCAGTCGTGTTGAGTGGGACTGCTCTAGTAAAAACTTGGCTCGCATCGCAAAGTAAAAAATAATTTATGTAAGTCTTACGAACGCAGGTTGGTCAGGTTGGTGTGAGTCGACTCCACTTTCGTGGATACCTTACAGGACCGCTTCTAGCCAAAAGCGAACGGTCCTCGGCTGAATATTCCGAATCGCTATCGAAGATCATGCGTTATCACCGGGCATGATCTTCATTGGCACGGGAAGCCCAGCTTCCCGTGCCAATGACCAAACCTGTCCATCAGCCGCAAGCAGTAGCAACCTGTCCCTCCAGCACCAAATCCATCCTCAACCGCACCAACTCAATCAAATGCACAACCCCCATCGCCACCTTGCGATTCGAATCGGTCTGGTTGTCGGCATGCTCATATCGATACGTTTTCTACACTGGCGGGGTAGGGCTGGAGATGTATATTTTGGCAAAATTTGTCAAAAAACGGACAAAACCATCGGTGCCATGAACATCTTCCTACCGGACGCCCTCAAGTTCTTTATCGATGATCAGGTCTGTCTGCGTGGCTACAGCACCAGTAGTGAATACATGCGAGAGCTGATTCGCAAGGATCAGGATCGGCAGCATTTGCGTGGCCTGCTGCTGGCCGGGGCTGAGTCGGCTCCCACCACTGTTGTCGATGGTGACTATTTCGAATCCCTGCGCGCCAAGGTGCGTAAGGCTGGGGGATGACCCCGTCATTCCTCGAGCGCTGGCGAGGGCTCCACTGGCTGCTGAAACCTTATTCCTCTTACACTTCATGCAGTGAGATTGGACCGAGAGCCGCTTGCGTCTGCGGCAAACAGGGCGGCGCCAAGCGCAAGGTATTGCGCCCCGACCCCTTGGCCTCGTAAAGCGCCGCATCCGCCCTGGCGAGCAGGGTGGCGATGGTGTCTCCTGCGTCAGGCACCACACAGCAAACACCGATACTGATGCGCAGCGCGATGGTTGACCCAGCATAGTGCGCCGGCGACTCGGCCAACGAGGCCCGCAGTTCATCGAGCACGGCCATGGCTCCCTCGGGGCCAGTGTCTGGCAGCAACAGCAGAAACTCTTCGCCACCATAACGACCGATGCTGTCGGAGTGACGGATTCGCTGGGTGAGATGATTGACGCAGTGACATATCACTTCATCCCCCGCCAGATGACCATGTTCATCATTGATCTGTTTAAAGTGATCGATATCGACCATGGCCACTGCCAGGTAGGACCCGTCCCGGCGTGAGCGCTCCAATTCAGTGGAAAACTGCTCGAGGATCGCTCGGCGGTTGAGAATACCGGTCAGCACATCGCGCAGGGCGAGGTGTTGAAGCAGGGTCTCGCTGCGTTCCTTGGACAACAGGACCAAACCCAGGGAAATCATCATCGCGGTGAACGTGCCAATGCTGACCGAGATGGTCTGCTTGAGGTTGCTGACGTCGTAGCGCATTTGCTCGGCACCTCCGCCGAGCACGGCCACCACCCGCATCCCCAGCCCGATCAGGCTGATACTGGAACCGATGATCAACAGCATGCGTGCGCGACCTTGGGCGGGGATGTGGCGGCGAGTCCAGTAGATGATCAGTGCGCACTGCACCATCAACACTAGCGTGGCGGCGAGCATCCGGGGTTCCAGGGTGTCGATCAGGCTGGCCATCAATACCAGCATCAATGCCGCTGGAGCGAACACCCGCCACCAGCTGACGGGAAGTTCAACAATCCGAAACACGCTGGCCCCATAAAAGGCCAGTGCTACCGCCAGCAGCGTGTTGGCGGCGCCGTAGGTCAACCACAGCGGCGCATGGCCGTAGACGGTGTAGCCGACGTAGGCCAAGGCGTGTGCCAACAAGCCAAAGCCTGTCGTGAGCAGTCCGTCACGCTGGTTGAACTGACCGACCAGGATCAGGCAGAACGCCATGATCGTCGCGACTAAAGCGACACAGGCGAAAAGCGTAGGAGTGTGAGCAATCATGACGTTTCATCTGGCGCTGGCAGTCGCAGCTCTGGGCGTCAGTCTAGTTGATATCAAAGGCTGGGATCACAAGGGGACTTACAACTATTAACGTCTTGAGCGAGACATTCGATATAGGCTTTGCGCTGCGAGGACTGGATCACCCGACCTCAAGTCTCCGATAAGCCCGCCACATGAACCGACACGCTATCGCCGCCACGTTTCTTGCATTCATGACGCCGCTACCATCCCTGGCGCAGGCCGGTGCGCCGGTCACGCACGTGGCGATCTACCGTGGTCCGGCGGGTTGCGATGACTGTTCGGAAAGCGTGAAACAAGCCCTGCAACGTCTCGCCCCCGGTTACCAGATCGACTTTGTCGGCGCCGACGAACCGATCGACATCACGCCACAAACCCTTGCCCGCTACGACCTCTACGTTCAACCCGGAGGAGGCCAGGACATTCCCGGTGCCCTCGACAGCCTGGGCCATGCCCGCGCCACTGCCATCCGTGACTACGTCGCCCACGGTGGCCGCTACCTGGGCTTGTGCATGGGCGCCTATCTGGCGGACAACAGCAACCTCGGCCTGATCCCCAGGACCTGGACTCCGAAGCTGGCCGCCCCGGCTTTGAAGTGAACTCCATCGCCGACGCAGCGGTGCAGGTCACGTGGGACGGCAAGGCCGACAACGTCTTCTACCAGGACGGTCCGTATTTCCCCCAAACCGACTCGGCCTCAAGAACCATCGCGACCTACCGCAACGGCGACGTGGCGGCTGCGCGTTATACCTATGAAAAGGGCGTAGTGGTGCTGAGCGGCCCCCATCCGGAGGCAGGTCGGAAGTGGTTTGAGGATGCCGATATTGCGCTGGACAAGATGCCGCGCGGGAATCTTTTTGCATCGCTGATACGCAGTTTTGAAGAATAGGCCAGGGCCTTCCACCAGACTTCGAGCCAACGACAGGAGAGTCTGTCACCGATACCTTCCTTCGGTGAGGGCTGGACGAGCCTTTTCATCGAATATTTCTTGCATAGGGGTAGGGGGTATACCTATCATGGGACTCATATAGGCAGGGGGGGTATCCCATGGGTCATGTCGCAGCCAACAAAGATGATCTTCTCAAGCGCGTCAAACGCATCGCCGGACAAATCCAGGCTGTTGAACGGGCGCTGGAATCAGATCTCGACTGCGCCAAAACACTGCACCTTGTCGCCGCTACCCGTGGAGCCATCAACGGCTTGATGGAGGAGATCATTGAGGACCACGCCCGGGAGCACGTTGCAAACCCGGCACTCAGCGAAGAACAGCGCAACAAGGGCGTCGAAGAGCTGCTTGAAGCCATTCGCCGTTATTCCAGGTAAAGCGCGCAGGTACGGACTCATGAGCAACACTTCTCTCAACATCAACCACGTACACGACCACATGTTCCTGGGCTCCGCGCACGATGAAAATGCCAGGCGCACGCTTTGGGTCGTGGCGCTGACGGTGGTGATGATGGTTGGCGAGATCGCCGCCGGCTATATCACCGGCTCGATGGCGTTGCTTGCCGATGGCTTTCACATGGCGACCCATGCCGGTGCATTGGGCATCGCGGCGGCGGCTTACGGGTACGCAAAACGCCACGCCTCCAGTCGGCGCTACAGCTTTGGTACCGGAAAGGTTGGAGACTTGGGCGGGTTCGCCTCGGCGCTGATTCTCGGCATGGTTTCCCTGGCAATTGGCGTTGAATCCGTCATGCGCCTCTTGCAGCCAACGGACGTCCAGTTCGGCACCGCGACGCTCATCGCGATTGCCGGTTTGATCGTCAATATCATCAGTGCCTTGCTGCTGGGCCACGGGCACAGTCATGGGCACGATCATGATGATCATGATCATGCCCATCACGGGAACGACAACAACCTGAAATCGGCCTATGTCCATGTCATTGCCGACGCGCTGACTTCGGTGCTGGCCATTGCTGCTCTGCTCGCCGGCCGGTACCTCGGCTGGGTGTGGCTGGACCCGGTCATGGGCATTGTCGGTGCCCTCGTTATCGCACGTTGAGCATGGACCTTGATGAAGGTCACCGCCGCTACCTTGCTGGATCAGACGGATACCCACGTCGCCGAGGAAATTCGTGAACGGGTGGAGAAACCGGGGGATGCCACCATCACGGACTTGCACGTCTGGCGGGTTGGGCCACAGGCTCACGCGGCCATTGTCAGCGTTCTTGGTGAGGTCACCGCGAACGCCGACAGTATTCGTGAACGTCTCCAGCCGGTTCACGAAATCAGCCATCTGACAGTCGAGTTCCGCCCGGCCTGATTCTGTCGATGGGAAAACACTCTGTTGATCCCCTGTCCGTGGAGTGACAGTTGCGCCCGGCAAGCCTGATGAAGTCGGTGCCTCCCATCGAGGCGTTGTGACGGGCCAGGCACAGGATGCCCACCCGGTAGGGGCATCTCGTTGTTACGACGCATAGGGCACCCAGGAGGCTTGAGGCGGGAGGGGCAGCACCGCGGCGGTGTTTTTCCGGGGGCCCTGCACGGCTGTAATCCGGGCCACCTCAAGGCCGTAGCGAGTAATGATGACCTCGGCGCCGCAGATGACTTGCTCGAGGATGAACTCGAGGCTGGTCTGGGCATCGGGCATGTCATATTTCACTTGGCACATGGCGTTTCCTCATGGGACGGCGGCCTTCTCGGCGGGGCTCTGGTGGATCGCACCGGCAGTCCCGCTGCGACCCGGTATAGTCGCGAAGGTATAGGCAGATTCTGATCTGTTGATTGCGGAATGTGCTTCTGTAATTCCGGCACTTGGCGCTAGGATGAGAAAAATCCTTTCGCAGAACTGAGAAAATGCAAAAAAACAATCTTGATGATATGGATCGACGGATTCTCCGGATGCTCAGCAAGGATGGCCGGGCGAGCTTGCAGGAGGTGGGAAAGCAGGTGGGGCTTTCGCCCAGTCCCTGCTGGCAGCGGATCAAGCGCATGGAGGAGTCGGGCGTCATCCAGGGCTACGAGGCCCGTATCGACCTCAATGAACTGGGCTACAACGATGGGCTGATCGTGATGCTCACCCTTGAGCACCATAGCGACGAAATCCTGGAGAAATTCGAGCAGGCCCTGGCCGGGATTCCCGAGGTGATCGAGGCCTACCTGGTATCCGGCGAGTACGACTATTTCATCCGGATCGCAGTGAAGAACACGCGCGACTATGAACGGTTGCTGCGGGAAAAGCTCTACCATATCCCCGGCTTGCGGCACTCGGTGTCGAGCTTCGTGCTACGCCAGCTCAAAGCGGCCAGCGTGCCGCTCTGAAAGCGCTATATTGACTACCCGTTTCGCGGGCACGGCCCGCTTCTACAGGCATCCCCGATGCAATTGGAATGGCTCGAAGACTTCATCGAACTGGCGCGTACGCGCAGCCTGTCGCGGGCGGCGCAAAACCGCTGCGTGACTCATCCGGCCTTCGGGCGCCGTATCCGGGCGCTGGAGGACTGGGTGGGGGCACCCCTGATCGAACGCAAGCAGCCCCTGTCCCTGACCCCGGCGGGCGTGCTGTTCCTCGACGCCGCCACGCAGTCGATGGCGTTGCTGCTGGCAGCCCGCGCGCAGTTCCAGAATATCGGCATGAACCGCGACGAACCCTTGCGCATCGCCACCGGCCGCACGCTGGCGAGCATGTTCTTTCCCGACTGGTATCAATCGCTGCATGAGCGCTTTGGCGCGTTCCCGATTTCGCTGGTCACCGGTGGCGCGCAGGAAGCCATCATGAAACTGTCGGCGGGCGAGGTGGACCTGCAGTTGATCTTCTCCAGCCCCTTGACCCGTATTCTCATCGACAACGAGCGTTTCGACTCACTGGTGCTGGCCCAGGAGGTGCTGCTGCCGGTCAGCGCCCCCGATGCCCGGGGACAGCCGCTGTTTTCCATCGGTGTCGACAGCGATGCGTCGAGCATTGCCTGGCTGGGTTTCTCGCCGACCCTGTCGCTGCGTGGGGTGCTGGCCCAGCACCTGGCCAGGCTGCCGCACCGCTTGGCGCTGCGCATGATTTATCAGGCCGACTCCTATGAGGCGATCCTGGAAATGGCCAAGCGCGGCAGCGGGCTGGCCTGGTTGCCGAAGATGGTGGTCAGGGATGCCCTGGCAGCGGGGCAGTTGGTGATTGCCGGTGGCCCTGAGCTGCACATCGGTTTCGATATCTCGCTACATCGCCTGCGCTCCAATCGCAGCGAACAGGTCATGCGGATCTGGCAAGGCTTGCACCCTTAACGGGCACGCCGTAAAAAAAACTCCGCTCTGGAGCCTGTGCAAACCCCCAGGGCAAAGGCCGCGTGCCGAACAGGCTCAAGCTTGTGCCCAAACAGCAATTGCCGAACCGGGGTTGCTGATTCAACTTGGCGTCGGGCCGGACAGTCACGAAGGCACGAAACCTCGATCACTGTCCGGTTGTTTTCACCCATAACAATGACGACCGTCGGGTCCGTCGGGCGGCCAATGCCCGCGGGCAGATGGCCAACTGTGAAACAGACCCGGAAGCCCTCCTTCATGACCACTCATTCTTCAACCGTGAGCGCAGTATCGGCCACCCCTCGGCGGGGACCGTGGCGAGAGATCGTCGCCGCCAGTTTCGGCAACGCGCTGGAGTTCTATGACCTGCTGATCTATGGCTATTTCGCCGTGGTCATCGGCAAGCTGTTTTTCCCTTCGGATAACGAAACCACATCGCTGCTGCTCGCGGTCGGTTCGTTCGGCATCTCGTTCCTGATGCGTCCGCTGGGCGCCATCGTGCTGGGCTCGTATGCCGACCGGGCAGGGCGCAAGGCCTCGCTGACGCTGTCGATCCTGATCATGCTGCTCGGCACCGCCTTGATCACCTTCACGCCCTCGTACCAGCAGATCGGCCTGGCAGCGCCCTTGCTGATCGTCGTCGCCCGCATGCTCCAGGGCTTTTCCACGGGAGGCGAGTTCGGCGCGGCCACCGCCTTCATGGTCGAGCATGCCGATGCCCGTCATCGGGGGTTCTTTGCCAGCTGGCAGTTGTCGACCCAAGGCCTGGCCACGGTACTGGCGGCCGGTGTCAGTGCGTTGCTGAGCTACCTGCTGAGCGACGTGCAACTCAACGACTGGGGCTGGCGCGTGGCGTTCGGCGTCGGCCTGTTGATCGGCCCGGTGGGCTTCTACATTCGCAGCCAGATCGACGAGACGCCGGACTTCCAGAAACTGGCGGCCAGGGTCGAGCACAATACGCCATTGCGTGACGTACTGATCAAGGGCCATATCAGCCTGTTGCTCGCCATTGGCGTGGTGGCGGGGGCGACGGCGTTCAACTACGTACACAAGTTGTACATGCCGACTTACGCACTGAAACAACTGCAGATCACGGCCACGTCTTCCTTTCTCGGCGCACTGGCGACCGGCATCACCCTGATGATCATGGCGCCGGTGTTTGGCAGTCTGTCCGACCGCTACGGTCGATTCCGCGTGTTGACCATCGCCTTGCTGATCACCGGCCTGTCGTCCTACCCGATGTTCGCCTGGCTCAATCATTTCCCCACCTTCACCACGTTGCTGGTGGTCCAGGCGGTGGTGGGCGTACTGATCGCTGCGTGCCTGGGGCCGATCCCGGCGATGCTGGCGGATATCTTTCCCACGCGCATTCGTGGAACCGGACTGGCCTTGAGCTACAACTTTTCCGTCACCTTGTTCGGCGGCTTCGCTCCGCTGATCGTGACCTGGATGATCGATGCCACCGGTAGCAAGCTGGCGCCGAGTTTCTATGTGATGGCGACCTCACTGGTCAGCGTCATCGCCGTGATCATCCTCGGACGGCGCATGCGTCACAGCAAGCCGGACTGATTCGCTTCCGCTTTTTCTATCCACTATCCGCCTGATTTCGCCGCGCCCCGAACGGCCCCGGCCAGCGTATGCCATTGTCTGTTGGAGACTGAAATGAAGACCCTTGAACAAGTTCGTGCGTCCCTGAAGCCTTACCCGATCGAAGTCGAGTTCCCCGATATCCGGCGCTGGCGGGAGGGCACCGATGGCGTGGAGTACGTGCACAGTTTCGACAGCGGCGTGGCAGGCCCGCACGTCATGATCATGGCGTTGACCCATGGCAATGAGGTCAGCGGCGCGATCGCGGTGGACGCGTTTCTCAAGCACCCGTTGCGCCCACGGCGTGGCCGCCTGACCCTGGCCTTCGGCAATATCGAGGCTTATCGGCGCTTCGACCCGCAGGACATCGATGCGACCCGCTACCTGGATGAAGACATGAACCGGGTCTGGTCGCCAGACCGGCTGGCGAGCGCGGCGGACTCCATCGAGCTGCGTCGTGCCCGTCAGTTGCAACCGATGATCGACAGTGTCGATCTGTTGCTGGACATTCACTCGATGCACGAAGAGGCCCCCCCGGTGATGATGTGCGGCGCCCAACGCAAGGGCCTGGATTTTGCGGCGACGCTGGGCGTACCGCAGACAGTCGTGGTGGACGCCGGTCACCCCAATGGCCGCCGCCTGCGTGATTACGAGGGGTTCAACGATCCGGCGAGCCCGAGGAATGCCTTGCTGATCGAGACGGGCCAGCACTTCTCGGCGCGCAGTCGCGCAGTGGCGCTGGACACCGCTGCACGCTTTCTGGTGACCACCGGCACGGTGCTGAAGGAGGACGTCGCCGAGTTCGTGCAGCCACAGGACCGGCTGCCGCAGCAGTTCCTCGAAGTCACCCGTCCCGTGGTCGCCCGCAGTATGGAGTTCACCTTTGCCGAAGACTTCCGCGGGCTGGAGGTGATCGAAAAGGCCGGCACGGTGATTGCCCACGATGGCGATGACCCGATCGTGACGCCGCACGACAACTGCGTGCTGGTCCAGCCCTCGTTGCGCCACCTCGGGGTCGGCGTGACGGTGGTGCGCCTGGCGAAGATTCTGGATGTCGTGCCCGAGCGTCTCGCGTTTTGATAAGACCAGCAAGCAAATGCAGGGTGCCGCCTGCTCTATTTGATGGTCTACTTGCCGGGTTGGTGAACGAGGAACAACCCAATGAGCAAGGTTGTGGCACCTGCGGGTGACGGGGAGCTGTCGAGGCCGGACACGATCAGCCTGCGTGTGGCGTTCTGGTTCTGGCTGAAGCTGGGTTTCATCAGCTTCGGCGGACCGGCGGGGCAGATTTCGATCATGCATCAGGAGCTGGTGGAGCGGCGGCGCTGGATCTCCGAGCGCAGGTTCCTGCATGCCCTCAACTACTGCATGTTGCTCCCCGGTCCCGAAGCCCAGCAGTTGGCAACCTACATCGGCTGGCTGATGCACCGGACCTGGGGCGGGGTGATAGCGGGAGCCCTGTTTGTGCTGCCCTCGTTGTTTATCCTGATTGCCCTGTCGTGGCTGTACATCGCCTTTGGCGAGGTGCCCGTAGTGGCCGGACTCTTCTATGGCATCAAGCCCGCGGTCACGGCCATTGTGGTGCAGGCCGCCCATCGCATCGGCTCGCGGGCGTTGAAGAACAACTGGCTGTGGGCAATAGCGGCGGCTTCCTTTACGGCGATCTTCTTGTTCAACGTACCCTTTCCGCTGATCGTGCTGGGGGCGTCTTTGCTCGGTTATATCGGCGGTCGCCTGGCTCCGGAGAAGTTCAGGACGGGGGGCCATGGCGCTGCCAGGAAATCCTTTGGCCCGGCCCTGATCGATGACGATACGCCGCCGCCCCGGCATGCCCGTTTCAGCGGGCGCAAGTTGGCGTTGCTGGCCCTTGTGGGGGCCGCGTTATGGGCAGTGCCAATGGGCATTCTGACTGCGCTGTTTGGCTGGGAAGGCCCCCTGACCCAGATTAGCTGGTTCTTTACCAAGGCGGCACTGCTGACCTTTGGCGGGGCCTACGCGGTGCTGCCCTATGTCTACCAGGGCGCGGTCGGTCACTATGGCTGGCTGACCCCGACCCAGATGATCGACGGCCTGGCCCTGGGAGAAACCACGCCCGGGCCATTGATCATGGTGGTGGCTTTCGTTGGCTTTGTCGGGGCCTATGTCCTGCAGGTATTCGGCGCGGATCAGGCATTCCTGGCGGGCGCCGTGGCCGCCGCCCTGGTGACATGGTTCACCTTCCTGCCGTCGTTCCTGTTCATTCTGGCGGGTGGCCCGCTTGTGGAGTCGACCCACAACGAACTCAAGTTCACCGCGCCGCTGACCGCCATTACGGCGGCAGTGGTCGGTGTGATTCTCAATCTGGCGTGTTTCTTCGGTTATCACGTGCTGTGGCCAAAAGGCTTCAGTGGCCCGCTCGACTGGCCCAGCGCGCTGATCGCCATTGCCGCGGCGATTGCCTTGTTCCGCTTCAAGCGCGGTGTCATCCAGGTGCTGATGGCCTGCGCTCTGGTCGGTCTGACGGTGTATCTGTTGCGTTAGGCAACGCAGGCGATCAGCTGGCCGGGATAACGAGGCTTCAACCCTCGTGCTGGCTGGTCACTTTCAGGACGTCGGTATACGTCACCACCACGCTCTGGCCGATCTTCAGCTCCTTCAGCTTTTGCTGGACTTCAGGCTTGCGGACATCGACGACCTTCGATTTGCCGGCGGGCCCTTCAAAGGTCACCTGGTTCTTCTGCAGGTCGATATGGGTGATCTTCAACTGCACTTGCACCTGCCGAAAGGCTTCGCCGCCCGGATTGGGATTATCTGGCGTGGCGCGCACATCGCCGACGCTTTCCCTGGCGCCGGGCAGGCCCTTTTCAATATCGGTGTCGAGGTAGGCCGCCACCGAATGCAGGACCTGCACATTCACCTGGTCGCCAACCTTGAGGTGCCCCAGGTCCTTGGCCTGGTCGGTGAGTTGCACGTGCACCTGATGGCCTTGCGCGCCTTCCAGCACGACCTGATGCCTGGCCGCATCGACAGCCAGCACTTTGGTGACCACCTGATCTTCTTGTACCACGGCCGACAGCGGAATATCCGCGGCAAGAGCACTGAGGCTGAGGCAGGACAAGGCAGTGGCAAGGGCAATACGTTTGGCGAATGGGGGCAGGTTCATGACAACATTCCTTGTTGGGTGATTCGAGAGGGGTGATTCGACAGGGGTAACTCGGGTATGGCGGTGCGTTTAGAGCATAGACACAAAAAATATGCCTGGCGGCGGATTTCAGGTAATGATGACGATCGATCCCATCAAGGAAGATAAAAACATTGAAAACTGCTCTTGGCGCTCTGCTGCTGATCTGCCTCACGACGCCCGTATGGGCTGACGATCAACCTGTCGGCTTCCAGTCCTCCACACTGGTGGACGGGCATAATGAGCGCCCGCTGGAGATGGTCGTCTGGTACCCCGGCGTAACCACCGCCACACCCCAATTGATCGCTGACACTGTCGTGTTTGTCGGTGCCCCGGGCGTGCGCAACGCGCCACCGGCTGGCGGGGAGCATCCGCTGGTGGTGCTCTCCCATGGTTTCGGCGGTAATTGGGGCAACCAGGTGTGGCTCGCCAGTGCACTGGCCCATCAGGGGTATATCGTGGCGGCGGTCAATCACCCTGGCACCACCAGCAAGGACCGCAGCGCCAAAGCCGCGGCACAACTATGGCTGCGGCCTGCTGACGTCAGTCGTGCCATCGATGCGGTCATCGCCCAGCCGAAACGGTTTGGTGCGGTCGCGAAGCAGCAGATTGCCGTGGTGGGGCATTCCCTCGGCGGCTGGACCACCCTGGAAATCGCCGGGGCACGTTTCGACCCCGAGCACTTTGCCCAGGACTGCCAGGTTCACCCGAAACTGGGCGGTTGTTCCGCTTACCAGCAGATGAACCCGGCGAGCAGCCCGGCATCGAAGGCCCAACTGGCCGCCGATCTGCGCGATAAGCGCGTCACCGCCATTGTCTCGCTGGACCTGGGTCTGTCACGCGGGATGACCGATGCGAGCCTGGCGGCGCTGCCTGTACCGACACTGGTGATCGCCGGGGGCGTGCCGTCCGAGGATATGCCCGCCCGGTTGGAGTCCGCCGACCTGGCCAAGCGCCTGCCCCAGGCGACGACGCGCTACGTCGAGATCAGCGACGCCACTCACTTCAGCTTTATGTCGGTCTGCAAGCCTGGCGCGGTGGAGTTGATCGAGAAGGCATCACCAGGCGATGGCATGATTTGCCTGGATGGCGAAGGTGCTCGCCCACGCGAGGTGATCCAGCAGCAGGTCGTATCGCTGATCACCGAGTTTCTGGCGCAGTCGTTTCGCTAGTGACCGGAATCGCGGACTGGGAAAGCTGCGGGGCGAGCCTTGGTCAGCGACCCATCGGCTCAGGCAGCAAGCGGTGCCTCCCTGAGCGGGAGGCCTTGTTGTACCTGGATCAGCGTCGCCCGGTCCGGGTGCTGACATCCACCCACACGGCCAGTACCAGGATGCTGCCTTTGACAATCATCTGCCAATAGCTGTCGACATCAAGCATCGACATGCCGTTGTCCAGGCTGGTGATGACCAGCGCGCCGAGGAGGGCGCCGTAAACCGTGCCGGAGCCACCGCGCATGGAGGTGCCACCGATGAAGCAGGCGGCGATGGCATCGAGCTCGCCCATGTTGCCGGCAGAGGGTGAGCCCGCGGCCAGGCGCGCGGTGTTGACCACGCCGGCAAGGGCGCACATCACTCCCATGATGCCGAAGATCCACAGCTTCACGGCCTGGACATCGATGCCCGACAGGCGCGTGGCCTCCATGTTGCTGCCCACCGAGTAGATGCGTCGTCCGAACACGGTCTGGCTGGTCATGTAGCTGAACACGCCCAGCAGAATCAGCAGGAGCAGCACTGGCACCGGGATACCGTCGTAGCTGTTCAGGGTATGGACGAAACCGGCGAGCACCGCGCCGATCAACAGCACGCGCGACACGTCACGGCCCCATGAGTGGGCCGCCAGGCCATGGAGGGCACGGTTGCGGCGCTGTTTCCAGGTCAGGAAAAGGGTCAGGGCGAACAGCAGCACGCCGAGTCCGGTGCCGACCGTGTGCGACAGATAACCCTGGCCGATGTAGACCAGCGACGGCGAGACCGGGGCAATGGTGGTTCCGCCGGTAATCCCCAGCAGAATGCCACGGAACGCCAGCATGCCCCCCAGGCCGACAATGAACGACGGGATGCGCAGGTAGGCGGTCATGCAGCCGTTCGCCAGGCCAATCACCCATCCGCACAGGATGACCATGCCCAGGTTCGCCCATAGCGGTACGTGGAAGATCACGTCGAGAATCGCTGCCAGGCCTCCGAGCAGGCCCAGCAGGGAACCCACCGACAGATCGATCTCGCCACTGATGATCACCAGGACCATGCCGCAGGCGAGAATACCGGTGATGGACATCTGTCGCAGCAGGTTGGAGAGGTTGCGCGGGGTCAGGAACCCGCCGTCGGTCTGCCAGCTGAAAAACAACCAGATGATCGCCACGGCGATCACCAGCGCGAGCATCTTGTAGCGGGTGAAGAGTTGTTTGAGCTGATTCATCTACGCGGTTTTCCGATCATTATTGTTATGGTCATCGGGATGGCCGAGGGCGGCGCTGAGCACCTGTTCCTGGGTGAGGTCGTGATTGATGAAGTCGCCGCGCAACTGGCCTTCGCCGATCACCAGTACACGGTTGGAAACCCCCAGCACTTCGGCCAGCTCCGAAGAGACCATGATGATCGACACGCCTTCGGCCGCCAGCGCGCCCATCAATTTGTAGATCTCATACTTGGCACCGACATCGACCCCGCGGGTGGGCTCATCGAGAATCAGCACGCGCGGTTGGGTCAGCAGCATCTTCGCCAGCACGGCTTTTTGCTGGTTGCCGCCGGAGAGGCTGGTGATCGGCAGGAATGGACTCGCGGTCTTGAGGTGCATGCGCGAGATTTCCCGGTCGATGCTGCCCAGTTCGGCCTCGGCGTCGATGCGGGTCATCTTCGCGTAGTTGTCGAGGACGGCCAGGGTGATGTTGTGGCCCACGCCCAGGTCCGGAATGATGCCCTGGCGCTTGCGGTCTTCGGGGACCATGCACAGGCCGGCACGGATGGATTTGAGGGGCGTGCGGGTGTCTATCGGTTGGCCGTCCAGCCAGACTTCGCCTTCGTGACGGCCGGGGTAGGCGCCGAACAGTGCCGACACCAGTTCCGTGCGACCGGCGCCGACCAACCCGGCGATGCCGAGGATTTCCCCGCGCCTGAGGACAAACGAGACATCGTCGACCCGCTTGCGCCCGGGATTGTCGACGTCATGGCAGGTGATATGGCGCGCCTCGAAAATCACCTCGCCGATGTCATGGGGGACGGTGGGGTAGAGGGTGTTCATTTCCCGTCCGACCATCTGGGTGATGATCTTCGGGATGTCCATGTCGGCCATGGCGGTGGTGGCGATGTGTTTGCCATCGCGGATCACCGCGATGGTGTCGCACACGGCCGCCACCTCATCCAGCTTGTGGGAGATGTAGACGCACGCGACGCCCTTGCGCTTGAGGTCGCGGATGATGTCCAGCAGCACCTCGATTTCCGATCGGGTCAGCGCCGACGAGGGCTCATCGAGGATCAGCAGGCGCGCCTGCTTGTTCAGCGCCTTGGCGATTTCCACCAGTTGCTGGTGACCGCCGCCATATTGCGAAACCGGTAGCGAGACGTTCATGTCAGGCACCTTGAGCTCACGCATCAGCGCTTCGGCACGATGGATCATCGCCGGGTAGTTCATGCGCCCGCCGCGCAGCGTCAGCTCGTGCCCCATGAAGATGTTTTCGGCCACCGACAGGTCGGGGACCAGGGTCAGTTCCTGGTGAATGATGACGATCCCGGCGGCTTCGGTCTCGCGGATGGAGTGGGCCTTGAGCGGCTGTCCGTCCCAGAGGATCTCACCCTCCCAGGTATCATGGGGATAGACCGCCGAGAGGACTTTCATCAACGTCGACTTGCCGGCACCGTTCTCGCCGCACAGGCCGACGCATTCCCCCGGCCTGACCTTGAGGTCGATGCCATTCAGGGCTTTGACACCGCCAAAGGTCTTGACGATGCCATTCATTTGCAGCAGGTAGTCGGACATGGCGCGATACTCACACTGGACAGCTGGATGGGTCACTGTCCGGCAATCTGCGCCTTGGTGTAGAAGCCGTCCTTTTCCAGCAGGTCAATGTTGTCCCTGGTCAACGGGGTCGGGGTGAGCAGGATGGTATCGACCTTCTTGCTGCCGTTGTCGTATTGCGAGCTGTAGGTGGGTTTCTCGTTGCGCGCCAGTTGCACCGAGAGCTTGGCGGCCTCGGAGGCGATCAGCTTCAGCGGCTTGTAGACGGTCATGGTCTGGGTGCCATCGATGACCCGCTTGACCGCCGCCAGGTCGGCGTCCTGACCCGATATCGGCACCTTGCCAGCCAGTTTCTGCGCGGCCAGGGCCTGGATCGCGCCGCCGGCGGTGGCATCGTTGGAGGCAACGATGGCATCGATCTTGTTGTCGTTGCGGGTCAGGGCATTCTCGACGATGCTCAGGGCTTCGGTGGGGTTCCATTCCTTGACCCATTGTTGGCCGACAATCTTGATGTCGCCCTTGTCGATGGCCGGTTGCAGGATCTTCATCTGGCCTTCGCGCAGGACCTTGGCGTTGTTGTCCGTGGGCGCGCCACCGAGCAGGAAGTAGTTGCCCTTGGGCGCGGCCTTCAGCACGCCGCCGGCCTGCATTTCGCCGACCTTCTCGTTGTCGAAGGAAATATAGGCGTCGATATCGGCGTTCAGGATCAGCCGGTCATAGGACACCACCTTGATCCCGGCTTTCTTGGCTTCGGCGACGGCGTTGGTCAGCACGGTGGCGTTGAACGGCACGATGACGATTACATCGACGCCACGGGAGATCAGGTTCTCGATCTGTGAAATCTGCTTCTGCTCGTTGGCATCGGCCGACTGCACGAAGACTTTGGCGTCCATTTTCTCCGCCGCCGCGACGAAGTAATCGCGATCTCGCGACCAGCGTTCCAGGCGCAGGTCATCGATGGAAAAACCGATCTTCGGGTGGGCGGCATCGGCCATGACCGGCAGCGAGAGCAGGGCGAGGGCGCTGGCGAGCAGCGTGCGTTTCAGGGTGTTCATGATGGTGCGTCCTTTTATTGTTGTTGGAAAGACACTGCCTGACGATGAATCAATCGCCGGTGGAACTGTAGAGGGTTGCCGGGCGCCGCGGGCATGGATTTGTCGTGAGAATGTCACCGCGACGCCAGGGCTGGCCTGCCGTCAGGGGTAGATGAACCGGTTCACCACACCTTCGAGCATCTCCTGCCGGCCGCTGACGGCCTGCGGGTTCAGTTCATGGGCGAAGGCATGTTCGGCCAGCGCTGCGAGGCTGAAGTCACCCGCCAGCACGGCCTGCCCGAACGGTTGCTGCCAGCCGGCGTAGCGTTGTTCCTTGAAGTGCTCGAGCGGATCGTTCTGCAGCATGGCCGCCGCGCGCTCCAGGGACAGGGCGAGCACATCCATGGCGGCGACGTGGCCGTGGAACAGATCGACTTCGTCCAGGCTCTGGCGCCGGACCTTGGAGTCGAAGTTGAACCCGCCATGGGTGAAACCACCGGCCTTGAGGATCTCGTAGGTGGCGAGGGTCATCTCCTCGACGCTGTTGGGGAACTGGTCGGTGTCCCAGCCGTTCTGCGGATCGCCGCGGTTGGCATCGATGCTGCCGAAGATGCCCAACGACACGGCCGTGGCGATCTCGTGATGGAAGCTGTGCCCGGCCAGAGTCGCGTGGTTGGCCTCGATATTGACCTTGATCTCGTTTTCCAGGCCGAACTGCTGCAGGAAGCCGAACACCGTGGCGCTGTCGTAATCGTATTGGTGCTTGGTCGGCTCCTGCGGCTTGGGTTCGATCAGCAGGTCGCCCTTGAAACCGATCTTGTGCTTGTGCTCGACCACCATGCGCATGAAGCGGCCCAGTTGTTCGCGCTCGCGTTTCAGGTCGGTATTGAGCAGCGTCTCGTAACCCTCGCGACCGCCCCACAGGACGTAGTTGGCCCCTTTGAGACGCTGGGTGGCATTCATGGCGCTGAACACCTGGGCGGCGGCACAGGCGAATACTTCCGGGTCCGGGTTGCTGGCGGCGCCCGCGGCAAAGCGCGGGTTGCTGAAGCAGTTGGCGGTGCCCCACAGCAGCTTGATCCCGGTCTGTTCCTGGTGGCGTTCCAGGTGGTCGACCATCTGCGCGAAGTGGTTGCGGTATTCCTTCAGCGAGCCGCCTTCCGGGGCGACATCGGTGTCGTGGAAACTGTAATAGTCGATACCCAGCTTGGAGAAGAACTCGAAGGCCGCTTGCGCCTTGCCGATGGCCAGTTCCATCGGATCCCCACTGCGCTGCCAGGGGCGCTGGAAGGTGCCGACACCGAACATATCGGCGCCAGGCCAGACGAAGGTGTGCCAGTAGCAGGCCGCCATGCGCAGGTGCTCACGCATGGGTTTGCCGAGGACCAGCCGGTCGGCCTCGTAGTGGCGGAATGCAAGGGGAGAGTCGCTGGCGGGGCCTTCGTAGCGAATCTTGTCGACAGTCGGGAAGTACGGCATTAGCGATTTCCTTGTTGTTCTTGGCGTGTCTCGATACTAGCAACGGCCCGGTGGTCGCTGATTATGAAAATCACCAACACGCGGTGCGATTTTGTATATTGAGATTCGTCGTTCCGGCGCCTAGTCTGTGTCCATCGCTTCTGCGTTTACCGGCTCGATAAAACAATGAAAACCGTCCCGCCCGTTCACCGCATCGCGCTGTTGTTCAACGGCAGCAAGATTTACGATCGCGGCATCATCAGTGGTATCGGCAACTACCTGAGCAGCACCCGCGCGTCCTGGGACCTGTTCCTGGAGGAGGACTTCCTCTGTCGCCTGAAAGGGATCGAACGCTGGCAGGGCGATGGGATCATTGCCGATTTCGACGATCCGCTGATCGGCGAGGCGTTGGCCGGGATCAAGCTGCCGGTCGTGGCGGTGGGCGGGTCCTATCAGGATAAGCGCGCCTATCCCAAGGGCATTCCCTATGTCGCCACAGATAATCATGCCTTGATGAAGCTGGCGTACGAGCACCTGATCGAAGCCGGGCTGACACGCTTTGCCTGCTTCAGCCTGCCGGAAGCACAAGCCAATCGCTGGGCGCAGGAACGGGAAAAAGCCTTCAGCCGGCTGCTGCGGCGCGATGGCTTGCATGGCGAGGTCTTTCGCGGCATGGGCACCAGCGCGCCGCTCTGGGACAGCGCCGTCGAACAGCAGGTCGCCTGGTTGCAAAGCCTGCCCAAACCCATCGGCATCATCGCCGTCAGTGACGCGCGTGCCCGGCAATTGCTGCAAGCCTGCCTGACCGCCGGGATTGCCGTGCCCGAGCAGGTGGCCTTGATCGGCATTGACAACGACCCGCTGACCCGCAGTCTGACGCGGGTGCCGCTGAGCTCGGTCATTCAAGGCACCGAAACCATGGGCCGGACCGCCGCGCATCTGTTGCACCAGATGCTGCATGGTATGCCGTCCACGGGCACGCAGACGCTGATCGCCCCGGATGCGATCAACGTGCAGGCTTCGAGCCTGCATCAACCGCTGGGCAATCCCTATGTCATGCAGGCACTGCTCTTTATCCGCCAGTACGCCTGCCAGGGCATCAAGACCGCACAGGTGGCGGGGTATGTCGGGGTGTCGCGCTCATCGTTGGAATCGCACTTTCGCAAGGTGCGGGGCTGCAGCGTGCACGACGAGATACTGCGCTTCAAACTGGCGGCCGCGGCCAACGGGCTGGAAAATACCGATTCGGCGATTGCCGACATCGCCCAGAACTGTGGCTTCAAGTCGGCGCAATACCTGCACACCGTGTTCCGTCGCGAGTTCGGCTGTACACCCCGGCAGTATCAGCAGGGCGCCCAGGCCGCGGTCCACTGAGCGCCGCCCTGCATATTCAATCGACGGAGAACTTCAGCACGGTCTTCTGCGTGTAAGTCTGGCCCGGGTCCAGGCGCGTCGAAGCGAAGCCCGGCTGGTTGGGCGCATCGGGGAAGTGCTGGGTCTCCAGGGTAAACGCACCCCAATGGTGGTAGGTCTTGCCGGCCTTGCCCTTGACCGAGCCATCGAGGAAATTGCTGGTGTAGAACTGCACACCGGGTTCGGTGGTGTAGAGCTGCAAGCGGCGTCCGGACTGCGGGTCGTGCACGTCGGCGGCCAGCTTGCTGATGTCACCCCGGGTATCCAGGGCCCAGTTGAAGTCAAAGCCACCCTGTTTCGGTTCGGCGAATCTGAGCTGGGCGTGATTATCCTTGATGTGTTCGCCGATGGCGGTGGGTTTCAGGAAATCCATAGGCGTGCCGGCCACGGGGGCCAGTTCGCCGGTGGGAATCAGGGTGTTGTTGACCGGCGTGTAGTGGCTGGCGTGCAAGGTGGCGAGCTGTTTGAGCACATCGCCGTTTCCAGCACCGGCGAGGTTGAAGTAACTGTGGTTGGTGAGATTCAGCACCGTGGGCTTGTCGGTGGTGGCCTTGTAATCGATGTGCAGTTCGTTCTTGTCGTTGAGGCTGTAGGTGACCTCGGTTGTCAGGTTGCCGGGAAAGCCCATTTCACCGTCTTTGGACAGGTAGATCAGGGTGACACCGACCGAATCCTCGCCCTTGACCGGCCTGGCTTTCCATACGCGTTTGTCGAAGCCCTGGGCACCGCCGTGCAGCGCGTTCGGGCCATCGTTGAGCGGCACCTGGTAACGCTTGCCGTCCAGTTCGAAGGCGCCGCCGGCCAGGCGATTGCCAAAGCGGCCGATGGTGGCACCGAAGAACGCCGTACCGCCCTGATAGCCCTGGATGTCGTCAAAACCCAGTACCACGTCGTCCAGCTTGCCGTGTTTGTCAGGCACTTTCAGCGACTGCAATACCGCTCCGTAGGTGATGACCGTGGCTTGCACGCCATGGCTGTTGCGCAATATGTATTGCTCGACGGCGGTGCCGTCGCTGGTCTTGCCGAAGGGTTTGTGTTCGCTGGATAGGCCGTTCGCCTGGACGCAGGGGCAGGCCATCGCCAATGAGGTGCCAACGTCGGAAAGCAGGTGCCGGGATTGCCGCATGACTGAGCTACCTTATTTTAAATGGTTGGACTTTTCTTCATCATCGATGGGGGCTGGGTCCAGGGAGTGGCCGACGCCTTGATGAAGTCGACGAAGGCCCTGAGCGGCGAGGGCAGGTAGCGGCGGCCGGGATAGTAGAGAAAGGGGCCGGAGAAGTCCTGCCACCAGGGTTCGAGTACCGGCTCCAATGCGCCGCTTTCCAGATGTGGACGCAGCCAGTCTTCAAACAGGTGAATGATTCCCAGGCCATCGATCGCCGCTTGCACCGCCAGGTCGACCGCCCCACCGATACGCACGACCAACGGCCCGGTGGGATCGAGGCTGATGGTTTCGCCGTTGCGTTCATAGTCCCACAAGGGCATCGCGCCGCTGGGGAACTTGCCGCGCAGGCAGGCATGTTGCAGCAGGTCGCGCGGGTGTTCCGGGCGACCGCGGGCGTTGAGGTAGGCTGGTGACGCCGCGGTGGCGCAGCGTTGCCAGCGTGGTCCGATGGGGATGGCGATCATGTCCTGTTCCAGGCGCTCGTCGTAGCGAATGCCGGCATCGCAACCGGCCGCCAGCACATCAACGAAGCTTTCTTCGGCGATGACTTCGAGACGGATGTCAGGGTAGGTTTGCAGGAACGGGACGATGATCGATGGCAGCACCAGCCGCGCCGCGCTCAAGGGCACATTGAGTTTCAGGGTGCCGGAGGGGCGGTCCCGGTAATCATTGACGACATCCAGTGCCGACTCCACTTCGCCCAGTGCCGGGACGATGCGCTCCATCAGCCGCGCGCCGGCCTCGGTGGGTTTTACACTGCGGGTGGTGCGGTTGAGCAGGCGCACCCCCAGCCCGGCCTCCATGCGCCGCACCGCGTCACTGAGGCTGGAGGCGGATTTCCCGCTCAGCCGCGCCCCTTCGCGAAACCCGCCGGCATTGACCACGGCGATAAAGGCCTGCACATCTTGAATGTCGGTTGGCATTGTTCGTATTCTCGTACAGCCCGTGCCGATTGCAACGCATTATCAGCGAAGTGGTCAACCCATATAGTGAATGTCACCCCCCACTGTACAAGGTCGATGACATGAGCAACGCCAACCAGGCAGGAACCTTTTCACTCGGTGATCGCGCCGTCAACCGCATGGGCTATGGCGCCATGCAGCTCGCCGGCCCACAGGTATTCGGCCCACCCAGGGATCGCGCCGCGGCACTCTCGGTATTGCGTGCCGCTCGGGCGGCAGGGGTCAATCATATCGATACCTCGGATTTCTACGGTCCCCATGTCACCAACCAGTTGATACGCGAAGCCCTGTATCCCTATGACGAGGCCATGGTCATCGTCACCAAGGTCGGCGCCTCAAGGGGGGCAGACGCTTCCTGGAACCCGGCGCACAGTCCCGCCGAGCTGACCCGGGCGGTGCATGACAACTTGCGCAACCTGAATGTCGATGTCCTGGACGTAGTGAATTATCGCGCCTGGGGGACGATGCACGCCCCTGACGACGCCTCCATCGAAGAAGGTTTCAGCACGTTGGCCGAGTTGCAACGCCAAGGCCTGATTCGTCATCTCGGCCTGAGCAACGTGTCGGCCGCCCAGGTGAAGCAGGCACAGGACATAGCGCCGGTGGTGTGTGTGCAGAACCACTACAACCTATCCCACCGCGCCGACGAAGCCCTCATCGCCGAGCTGGCACGACAGGGCATCGCCTACGTGCCGTTCTTCCCCCTGGGCGGTTTCAACCCGTTGCAATCGGAGACCCTGTCCGGGGTGGCGCAACGCCTGGATGCCTCGCCTTTGCGTGTGGCACTGGCCTGGCTGCTGCAACGCTCGCCCAATATCCTGCTGATTCCGGGGACCTCGTCGGTGGCGCACCTGCAGGAAAACCTCAGCGCCAGTGAACTGTTGATTACGCCAGAACTGCTGGTGGAGTTGGATAGGCTGGCATAGCGCTCGAGGAAGCACCGACGCGAACCATCAAGGTGGCTCGGGACTTCATTGGTGGCCGTTGAAGGCGAATCACCGACAACCATGCTCGAATCACAACTGCTTACATTAATAGACCCAGGCGGAGAGGCCACGCCGCCGCCTGCTGTGAAGCAATGTTATTCGCCGTAACATATCTACTTTTGAAATAACTTTCGAAACGGCCTATTTCATCTCCTGGCACTATTGCCCGCTGCCGAGATAGATACGACGAATGAATAATTTTCCAATCCGAAATAAAACCCCTTGTTTGATATTGGTCGGCGCCTTATGTGCCATCAGTGCCATGCCTTCCCTCGTTCAGGCAAAAAACCAACCGGCTTATGGCACTGAACTTGAGGGGTTTACCTACACTTACCCGGTCAAACACTACAGTTTCAGCTCGCAAGGCAAAAGCGTTCGGATGGCTTATGTCGATGTGCCTGCAGCCAAGGGCAGCACAGCAAAAAACCGCACCGTGGTGTTGATGCACGGAAAGTTGTTTTGTGCCGATACCTGGAGCGATACCATCAAGACCCTGAGCCGGGAGGGTTTTCGTGTCATCGCCCCAGACCAGATCGGCTTCTGCAAATCAACCAAGCCCCAAGGTTATCAATACAGCTTTCAACAGTTGGCCAGTAACACCCACGCGTTACTACAAAGCCTGGGCGTCACCCGCAGCACGGTAATCGGCCACTCCATGGGCGGGATGCTGGCTACTCGCTACGCGCTGATGTACCCCGACGCGACAGAACACCTGGCGCTGGTCAATCCACTGGGCCTTGAAGACTGGAAAGCCCTTGGCGTGCCTTACCTGGGCGTCGATGGTTACTACGCGGAGGAACTCGAAACCTCCGCCCAGGAGCTCAAGGCCTATCAGCAACGGGTACATTACAACGGAGAATGGCGGCCAGAATTTGATCGCTGGGTCGAGATGCAAGCGGGGATGTTCAGCGGACCTGGCCTGCCTCTGATTGCGCATCACGCGGCACTGACCTATGACATGATTTTCAATCAGCCAGTATTCTACGAATTCGAGAACTTGAAAGTTCCTGCAACACTGTTTATCGGCCTGACTGACAGGACCGCTATTACTCATGGTGCATCGCCGGCGGCCATTGCTCGATTGGCCAACTATCCCGAACTGGGCAAGTCCGTGGCAAAACGTATTCCCCGGTCGACACTGGTGGAGTTTGATGACCTTGGGCATTCACCGCACTTGCAAGCCCCTCAGCGGTTTTACCCGGAATTGCTCAAGGCAATAAACAAGTAAGTCGCAATAGTCTTCTTTTTTATCCATGGAGTTCAATATGAAAAAGCCACTGTGGTTGTTGCCTCTTTTCGCCTCGCTGATGGCCTTCGAAGCCGTTGCCCAATCGCAACAAAATGTCGAAATCCTCGATTTTGGCAATAATGGCAGTTACCCCTTCTCGGATGCCTCCCGCGTGGGCAACCTGCTGTTTCTTTCCGGTGCGCTTGGTATCGTTCCCGGCCAGCACGAGCTTGTTCCGGGCGGTATTCGCGCAGAAACCAGGCAGGTCATGGAAAACATCAAGGCAGACACCAAAGCCAGTGGCTACCAGATGAACAACATCATCAAATGCACGGTGTTCCTGGCCGATATGTCCGAGTGGGCAGCGTTCAATGAGGTCTACGCCACTTACTTCAGCAAACCTTACCCTGCCCGTAGCGCCGTAGCCGTGCGCGGCCTGGCCGCCGACGCACGGGTAGAGGTCGAGTGCATCGCCGCAAAATGACCCGGCAGATTGCCTGGGGCGACAAGGCCGGCCGGGCCGGTCTGTCGCAGCGCCTGGTGTTCCACCCCTGGGGTCGTCCGGGTGGCGAGCCGCAGCCGTGAGGCTCAGGCGATATACCCGGACACACCGTCCCACAGCAGTTTCATGGCCGTGACCACAAGCAGGCCATAGCACGCGCGGTACATCTGGCGCTGGTCCAGCCTGGCGTGCAACCGCCAGCCTAGCCAGACGCCGCAGGGCACGGCGAGCAGGCAGATCAGCGCCAGGTTCAGCACATTGCCGGTCGGCCTGGCGAGCAGCAGCCAGGGTACGGCCTTGAGCAGGTTGCCGACGGTGAAGAACATGCTGGTGGTGCCGGCATAGACCTGCTTGCTCAGGCCCAGCGGCAGCAGGTACATCGCCAGCGGTGGTCCGCCGGAGTGCGCGACCATGGTGGTGATGCCCGAGGTGACGCCGGCCGCCACTGCCTTGGGCGAGGAGCGCGGGCGTACCCGGACTTGCGCGCCGGCCTTGAACCAGAGGCCGACAAACACCAGGGTGATCGTGGCCATGACGATGGCGACCGCGCGGTGGTCCATCACGCGAAAGAGCAGGTAGCCCACGCCGATGCCGACGACAAGGCCCGGCACCAGCAGGTTCAGATCCGGCTTGGACCATGTCGACGGCTTCCAGTAGCGCAGGCCGAACAGGTCCATGGCGATGAACAGCGGGGCGAGCAGGCCGCCGGCAGTGATCGGGTCCATCACCAGGGACAGCAGCGGGATGCCGACGATGGCAAAGCCGCCACCGAACGCGCCTTTCATGAAGCAGATCAGGAAGACGCCGGCGAAGGTGACAAGGACCGTGGTGGTGGTCAGTTCGAGTTCCAAGGTGCTGTTTTCCTATTCCTGTTGCATGGCCGATACCAGGGCTTCGTGGCCGCGCTCGCGCAGGTGCGAGATCACGGATAGCCGATCGCGGTGGTCCTTGTTCTGGTTGAGTTTGCGCTTGCACTCGAGGCGCAGCGGCTCGATCTCGATGCCGACGATTTTCGCGACCATCTCGTCCAGATAGTCCCGAGGTGCGTCGCCCATTCTCCAGGGCCTGCTCTCACCGGCCTCGTGCTGTCGGGTCAGCAGGGCCAGGGTGCGACGTAGCAGCTTTTCTTCCGGCATCACCCGCAGGACACCCTGCACATGCACCACCTCGTAGTTCCAGGTCGGGACCTGGCGATGGGTTTCATGCTTGGATAGATAGCCGTTGGGCGAGATGTAGCCCTGCGCGCCACGGAAGATCACCAGGACCTGCCTGCCGTCACAGCGCTGCCACAGCGGATTGGCGCGGGCCACATGGGCGCTCAGCAGGCCGTGGGCGCCATGGGCGGTGTCCAGTTCAAAGGGCAGGTGGTCGGCATCCATGGCGCTTTCACCCTGGCTCACGAGGATGCCCAGCGGATTGTCGCGGATGATCCTGTGCAGGTGCTCGGGGCGCCGCTCTGCAAAGTGTTCGGGAATGTACATGGGGAATTCATTTTGGCTGGCTGGGAGGCCATAATCTCGGCCATGACCTGCACAATGAAAAGTGCCAGTTTCGAGGTTTTTCCATGGGCCAGTTTTCTTCTCCGAATGCATCCTCCCGCGGTAGCGAGCGGCGTATCTACGCCAGGCTGCGCCAGCAGATCGAGGACGGCACCCTTGTCGCCGGTGCGAAACTGGTCTCGACACGGGCCCTGGCGGCCGAACTCGGGGTTTCGCGAACCACGGTGACGGCTGCCTACGAGCAACTGGCCGCCGAGGGTTTTGTCGTGACCACGGCGGGGAAGGCGGCGCGGGTCGCGCAGGTGGTCGCTGCCTCGTCCGAGGGCGTCCGTTCAGACCACACGCCGCGCAAAGAATTGCCGCCGGCGCTTTCCCTGTATGGCCAGCGGGTTGCCGCGCTGACGCCCTACACCGTGGCTTCGCCGGGCGCGCGCATCGATTTCAGGTACGGCTCGGTTGCCTCGGGCGATTTTCCGGCCCTGGGCTGGCAGCGTGCCTATCGCGCCGAACTGGTCAAGCGCCAGCCGACCCTCTATTACGGCCAGCCGGAAGGGGAGGAGCGCCTGCGTCGGGCGTTGCAAGGTTATCTGCGACGGGCCCGGGGCCTGACCTGCGAGGCCGAGCAGATTCTGGTGGTGCACGGCTCGCAGCAGGGGCTCGACCTATGCGCCCGGCTTCTGCTCAACCCCGGCGACACCTTCGCCTTCGAGGAACCGGGTTATCGCATGGCCCGCTACTGCTTCGAGGCCACGGGCGCGACGGTGCTGCCGACGCCAGTCGATGCCAACGGGCTGGATACCGGCGCGTTGCCGGAAGACGACCGCGTGCGCCTGGCCTATGTGACGCCGTCGCACCAGTTTCCCATGGGCGCGGTGATTCCCATCGCACGCCGCCTGGAACTGCTGGCGTGGGCGAGTCGGCATCGGACGTGGATCATCGAGGACGATTACGGTGGCGAGTTCCGTTATGGCCAGCGTCCCATCGACGCGCTGCAATCGATGGACACGGAGGCCCGCGTCATCTACGTCGGTACCTTCTCCAAGGCACTCTCGCCGCAGTTGCGGTTGGGGTATCTGGTGCTGCCGCGCGAGCTGGTCCGGGTGTTCCGGGAAGCCAAGCGGCTGACCGATCGACACTCGGCACGCTGGGAACAGAACGTGCTCGCCGCGCTGATCGAAAGTGGCACCTATGAACGTCATGTCCGCCGTTTGCGCCGGGAGAACGAACGACGGCGCCGCGCCTTGCTGGAGGCGGTTGAAGAGCATCTGGCGGGGTGCGGGCAACTGGTCGGCATGGCCGCCGGGCTGCATGGCGTGCTGCTGTTACCGGCACTGCGCGCCGCGGATGAATCCGCATTGCGGGCCACTGCGCTGGAGCGCGGGGTGGGTGTCTATCCGCTTTCGCCGCTGTTCGCCGTTCCCGCGTCAGCCGCACAGGGACGGCCCGCCGGGCTTATCCTGGGCTATGCCGGCCTGACGACCCAGGACATTCACGAGGGCGTGCGGATTCTCGCCGGGGTGATTCGTGAGCTTCCAGGGACGAGCGCCTGAGGTCGTGGCGCCTGTCGACCAAGGCTGGGGTAAGATATCGGCCATTCCAATCACCGCGTCCCCATCAGCAATCGACGGTAACAGCATGATCGAAGTAACCGAGGTTTCCATTGCGCAATTGCGCGCGGCGCTCGAGTCCGGCCAGACAACGGCGGTCGAGCTGGTCCAGGCCTATCTCGCCCGGATCGATGCCTATGACGGCGCCGATACGCCCACCGCCCTCAACGCCGTGGTGGTGCGCAATCCCGCCGCGCTCGAAGAGGCCCGGGCGTCCGATGCCCGTCGGGCCAGGGGCGAGACCCTGGGGCTACTCGACGGCATTCCCTATACCGCCAAGGACAGTTATCTGGTCAAGGGCCTGACCGCCGCGTCCGGCAGCCCAGCCTTCGCCAATCTGGTCGCCTATCGCGATGCCTTCACCATCGAGCGGTTGCGCGCCGCCGGGGCGATCTGCCTGGGCAAGACCAATATGCCGCCCATGGCCAATGGCGGCATGCAGCGCGGGGTCTATGGCCGGGCGGAAAGCCCGTACAACGCCGACTACCTCACCGCACCCTTTGCCTCCGGTTCGTCGAACGGTGCCGGGACGGCAACCGCCGCCAGCTTTGCCGCCTTCGGCCTGGCTGAAGAGACCTGGTCAAGCGGTCGCGGGCCGGCCTCGAACAACGGCCTGTGCGCCTACACCCCATCGCGCGGGGTGATCTCGGTACGTGGCAACTGGCCGCTGACGCCAACCATGGACGTGGTCGTGCCCTATGCCCGGACCATGGCCGACCTGCTCGAAGTTCTCGATGTGGTGGTGGCAGAAGACAGCGACACCCGTGGCGACCTGTGGCGCCTGCAGCCCTGGGTGCCGATCCCGAGCGTGGCCTCGGTACGGCCCGAATCCTATGGCTCGCTCGCCGTCGGTGCCGAAGCCCTGGCCGGCAAGCGCCTGGGCGTGCCGCGCATGTTTATCAACGCCGACCCCGAGGCGGGCACCAGCGAAGCTCCCGGTATCGGTGGCCCGACCGGGCAGCGGATCAACACCCGCGCCTCGGTGATCGATCTCTGGCAGGCGGCGCGCCAGGCGCTCGAAGCCGCCGGTGCCGAGGTGGTCGAGGTCGACTTCCCGCTGGTGTCCAATTGCGAAGGTGATCGTCCCGGCGCGCCGACCGTGTTTACCCGCGGCCTGGTGTCCAAGGAGTTCCTGCACCATGAATTGTGGGACCTGACCGCCTGGGCCTTCGACGATTTCCTCCAGGCCAACGGCGACCCCAAGCTGAACCGCCTGGTGGATGTCGACGGTCCGCTGATTTTCCCCCACGACCCTGGCACCCTGCCCAATCGCGAGGGGGACCTGGCCGCCGGCATGGACGAGTATGTACGGATGGCCGAGCGCGGCATCACGCCATGGAACGAGATCAGCACCGTGCCGGATGGCCTGCGCGGTCTGGAAGAGACGCGGCGTATCGACCTGGAAGAGTGGATGGAGCGCCTCGGTCTCGACGCGGTGCTGTTCCCGACGGTGGCCGATGTCGGCCCGGCCAATGCCGATGTCGATCCGGTGTCGGCGGACATCGCCTGGAGCAACGGTATCTGGGTCGCCAACGGCAACCTGGCGATCCGGCACCTGGGTGTTCCGACCGTCACCGTGCCGATGGGCGTCATGGCGGATATCGGCATGCCGGTCGGCCTGACCTTCGCCGGCCGTGCCTATGACGATTCGACGTTGCTGCGCCTGGCCGCGGCGTACGAGGCCACCGGCAGCAAGCGCCTGATCCCGCCGCGTACCCCGGCACTGGCCGCTGCCAGGTAGCTGTCCTCGAGGGGTTGGGGCCGTTCTGGCTCCCAGCCCTTGCAGAACCTTGTTACGAGTACCTTGGGCTCGCCATCCCTGGCGTCATGACGTCACAGGGTGAACTTGCCCACCAGCATCTGCAGGTGGTTGCCCAGACGCGCGAGCTCGATGCTCGACGAGGCGGTTTCTTCACTGGCCGCCGAGGTCTGTTCGGAGATGTCGCGGACGTTGATCACGCTGCGATTGATTTCCTCGGCCACCGCGCTCTGCTGTTCGGCAGCCGTGGCGATCTGGTGGTTCATCGATTCGATCGCCAGTACCGACTGGGTGATGCCGTTCAGCGAGTTGCCGGCACGGCGGGTCAGTTCGACGCTGCTGTCGGTCAGCGTGCGGCTGCTTTCCAGGCTGATGGCGACCTTGTCGGTGCCGCCTTGCAGGCCGGTGATCAGTTGCTCGATTTCCTCGGTCGAGGTCTGGGTGCGTTGCGCCAGGCTGCGGACTTCATCGGCCACCACGGCAAAGCCGCGACCCGCTTCGCCGGCCCGCGCCGCCTCGATGGCGGCGTTGAGCGCCAGCAGGTTGGTCTGTTGCGCCACGGACTTGATGACGTCGAGGACGCTGCCGATCTTGTCGCTTTCCTGCTTGAGGTCGTTCATCGCCGCCGTGGAGTTGTTCACCTCGCCGGCGAGCTTTTCGATCTGCGCCATGGCCAGGGCCAGCACCTGGTCACCTTCGCGGGCTTCATGGGTGGCGTTGACCGCAGCACTGGAAGCCTGTTCGGCGTTGCGTGCGACTTCCTGGACGGTCGCGGCCATTTCGTTCATGGCGGTGGCGACCTGGTCGGTTTCCAGTTTCTGGCTGTTGACCCCGGCACGGGTCTGCTCGGTGACCGCCGACAGTTCTTCGGCGGCACTGGCGATCTGCACCACGCCATCGCGCAGGCCGCCGATCAGTTCGCGCAGGTTCAGGGTCATGCGTTGCATGCTCAGTTGCAGCATGCCCAGTTCGTCGCGGCGCGAGACCACGGCATCGTCGGTCAGGTTACCGCCGGCCACGCGTTCGGCGCGGCGCAGGGTTTCCATCAGCGGGCTGACGATCAGTCGGGTGATCACCCAGGCGGCGATAATCCCCAGCAGCAATGCGGCGAGGACGGCGCCACCGAGCAGATTGCGGGCATTCAGGACATCGTCGAGGCGCTGGTCGATCTGGTCCTGCGACAACTCCTGGGTCGTCGCGAGCAGGTTCTTGATATCGCCATTGAGCTGCACCTGGGCGCTGTCGGCCTTGGTCTGGGCATCGCTGAACAGGCCGACGGTCGCGCGATAGTCGACCATGGCCTGTTGCAGGCGCTGCACACCGTCAGCTTCGGCGGCGGGCAGCAGGGTGCCGAGGGTCTTGATATAGGCGATGGCCTGGTCGATCGCGTCCTTGGCCGGTTGTTGCAGCTCGGCCTTGAGGCTGTAGCTGTAGCCGCGCAACTGGAAGCGTGCCTGCTGGACCACGGTCTGCGCTTTCACCAGGTCGTCGATCTGGGCCTGGTCGCCGATGGGCGAGGTGGCGATCTCCATGAGCTTTTTCAGTTCGGCCACGGCGTCGTCGGCGTGACCGCCAAACACCGAGCGAGTGGCATCGCGGGCCTGGACCGCCTGGGTGAAATCGTTGAAGTGAGCGCGGTAGCTCTTGACCGTGGTGATTGCCGTTTCGAGGTAGGGAATGCTGACCGGCGAAACAAATACCGAACGGCTGTGGGCCAGGTGGCTGTCGAGGCTGTCCAGCAGTTTGACCACCGCCGCGGCGCGTTCGGCATCCGGGTTGAGGCTGTAGTAGAGGTGACCGTTGCGCATGTCCCGGGCGAGGTCGTTGAGCTTGGCGATATCGAGGATCCGGTCGCTGCGTTCACTCAGCGACTTGATACCCAGCCAGCCGGTTGTCGCGATCAACAGGGTCAGCACCATGACGATCCCAAAGCCCAGGGCGAGCTTGGCTCTGACGCTTATGTTCTCCAGCATCCTGTTAATGGGGGCAAGCATTGAACAATCTCCGCCGGTACGAACCGCTGATAGGAGGGCGCCTGGCCCTCGATTGATTAGGTCACAGCAGAGGTATCGGTCGGGAAAATTGAAACTTTATGTTTCCGGATGGCTGGTTGCGTGTTTCTGTGCGAGGGGGCCTGGAGCCGGCGGCTTGGTGAGATGGTTCAGTACGTGGTGCACCACGGCCTGTTGCGCTTTTTCCCGCCGCAGGTCCAGGGCGTCCGGGTGCTGTGCCGTGCCCTCGACACTGAAAAATGTCACATCGAGCAGGCCGATGGTCGCCAGTACGGCTTTCAGGTAGGGCCGCAGGAAGTCTGGCTGCTGGGCGTTTTCGCTGGAGAAGAGGCCGCCGGAGGCGATGGCCACCAGCACGGGACGGTCGCGCAGAGTGCCGACCTTGCCGGCGGGGGTGATGCGGAAGGTCCGGTCCACCTGGACCACATGGTCGAGCCAGGCCTTCAGCGTCGAGGGCACCGTCAGGTTATGCATGGGCGTGGCGATCACCACGTAGTCGGCACTTTCCAGCTCGCGGATCAACTGTTCGGATTGCAGCAGGGTGCCGCTCACGCCCAGGGTATCGGCAGGTTCCCTGCGTTTGCTCGAAGCCTGTGCATGTGCGCCATCGATATGCGCCAGTGCGCCGACACCCCGTTCGGTGATCACGACGTCATGACCGCGATGATGCTCGATCAGCTCGTTGATCAGGGTTTGCGAAAGCCGCTGGCTTTCCGAGGCGCGGCCCCTGGGGCTGCAGGTCACGTGCAGTACTCTCATGGATGAATCCTTTGCGGGCTGGCTGTCAGAATGGCCATGATGGGGGCTCCCGGCCCCCTGAAGAAGATCCAAGAACCGTCTGTTCGAATAGGCCATGAGCACGCTGGCGGGTCGGCGCTAGAGCAGTTCCAGGATGCGTTTGCCCAGTTGTTCCGCGTGCGCCTGCGAGTCGATGTTGGCGAACCCGAGCAGCAGGGCCGGGCCGGTTTGCCCCTCGATGTTCCATTCGCTCAGGGCTTCGGCGTAGATGCCGGCCTGTCGCAGGCGGGCCACCAGCGCCCGGTCGCACTGCTGCGGCGCCAGTCGCAGGATCAGGTGCATGCCACCCGGCTGGGCATCGATCCGCACCTCCTGGCCCAGGGCCTTGTTCAACCCCCTGACGGTCGCTTCCCGGCGTTCGGCGTAGAGTTTGCGCATGCGCTGGATATGCCGGGCGAAGTGGCCTTCGCTCATGAACGTGGCGACGATGGCCTGGGTGAGCTCCGGGCAGTTGCCGAGAAACATCTGGCCGACCTGTTCGAAACGTTCCACTTGTGCCGGGGGCACCACCAGGTAGGCGATCCGGATGCCAGGGAACAGCACCTTGCTGAAGGTCCCGGCATACAGCACCCGACCCTCGCGATCCAGGCTCTTGAGCGCGGGCAATGGCCGGCTGACGTAGCGGTACTCGCCGTCGTAGTCATCTTCGACAATCCAGGCCTGCTGGCGGCCGGCCCACTCCAGCAGTTCCAGGCGCCGGGGCAGGGACAGCGATACGGACAGCGGGCTCTGGTGCGCCGGTGTGACCACCGCCGCGCGGGCGACGGGCGAGCGTTCGATGCCGTCGCCGACCCGCATGCCATCCTGGTCGACCGCGACCGCGACCGTTTCCATGCGCAGGTACTCCAGCAGTTGTCGGGTCGGTGCATAGCCCGGGTCCTCGACCAGCACGCGGTCTCCCGGTTCGAGCAGGGCATGGGCGATCAGCGCCAGGGTATTGCGATAGCCCGAGGTGACGAATACCTGGGAGGGCAGGCAGGCGATGCCCCGTGCCACCTGCAGGTAGCTGGCGATGGCCGTGCGCAGGGACTCCAGGCCGAGCACCGAGGGGTTGGCCATGTCGGCGATCTGCGTGGCACGCACGCAGCGTGCGCCCAACTGCGCCCAGATTTTCCGGGGAAAGGCGTCCAGGGCCGGCAGGGCCATCTGAAACGGCAGGACCGGTGCCTTGTGCCGGATCGACAGGCCTTCGACCGGGTTGGGTCCCTGGTCCGGATGGCCCTTGAGGACCGGGCTCCTGATGTCCGGTGATACCACCGTGCCGGCCTGGCCCCTGGACTGGATGTAGCCCTCGGCACTGAGCAGGGAATACGCGGTGTCGATGGTGCCACGGGCCAGGCCCAGCTCCTTGGCCAGCGCCCGCGCGGCGGGAATCCGTTCGCCGGGGCTGAGCAGGCCGTCACTGATCGCCCCGCGAAAACGCCAATAGAGCTGACGGTAGACGGGCTCCTTCGAATCGGGATCGAGGGGGGAGAAACGCGGAGTCGGTCGGGTCATGGTCGCTATGGTTCTGGAAGAGAATGGCTCATGGCCTATAACTAAAGGCTAATCATGGATCTTTTTCAATGGGCCAAGTCGTCGCAGGATAGAACCCTTCAAACAGCCAATACAAGGATTCATCATGACTCAACGTCTCGACTACGCTACCGCTTCGCCCGAAGGCTACAAGGCTTTTGGAGGCGTCTATGTGTACCTGCAGAAGTGTGGTTTTTCCGCCGAACTGATCGATCTGGTCTATCTGCGGGTGTCTCAGCTCAATGGTTGTGCCTACTGCATCGACATGCACACCCGTGACCTGCTCAAGCTCGGCGTGGCCGTCGAGAAACTGGTGCTGGTGCCGGTATGGCGCGATGCCGGGGCGCTGTTCAGCAACCGCGAGCAGGTGGCCCTGGCGTGGGCGGAAACCGTGACCCGGGTCGCCGAAAGCGGCGTGCCGGATGCCGACTATGCCGCGGCGGCGGCCGAGTTCAGCGACAAGGAACTCGCCGACCTGACCTATGCCATCGGGCTGATGAACGCCTTCAACCGCTTTGGCGTGACCTTCCGTTCGACTCCCGTGGCCGCCGGCAAGGCCTGATACCCACCCCGTGGCGCCCGACCCCTGGCCTGGCGCCCACCACTTCGAAGGAATTGGCATTTATGGCATGGGCACTGTTGGGCATTGCCGGCATTCTCGAAATCGCCTTCGCCTTCTTCATGAAGGGCTCCGAAGGTTTTACCCGCCTGGTCCCCGGGCTGCTGACGGTTGCCTGCGGCCTGTCGAGCGTCGTCCTGCTCTCGCTGGCGCTGCGCACGTTGCCGGTGGGGACGGCCTATGCGGTATGGACCGGGATCGGCGCGGCAGGCACCGCGATACTGGGCATGGCGTTGCTGGGCGACTCGATGGCGCCGCTGCGCATCCTTTGCATCGGCGTGATCCTGGCGGGGGTTATCGGGCTCAAACTGGTCTCGACAAACTGAACCGGGAGCATGACGGGTTTCGCGCCTTGAGCGATACTGGGAGGCTTTCGCCCCAGGGCGATATCGAAATCAGGTCCGTGCCGGAGTGCGCGGGCCGCAAGGAGCCGGATCAGGATGTTGGCGGTACTCAGGCGTTACCCGACTTCGGTCAATCTGCTGTTGGCTTCTTCGTTGATCCTGACCCTGGGACGGGCCATCACGCTGCCCTACCTGGTGATCTTCCTGTCCTCGCAGTTTTCCCTGGGGATCAGCGAGATCGGCCTGGTGGTCGGCATTGCGCTGGTGGCGGGGTCGCTGCTCAGCGTGTATGGCGGCTACCTGACGGACAAGGGTTCCAGCTTCCACCTGATCCTGGGCTTCACGGCGCTGTTCGTGCTCGGTTTTATCGGCATGTGCATGACCCACCGGCTCTGGCTGTTCTTCATATTCCTGGTGCTGTTCAACTTCGCCTACTCGGTGATCGACGTGGTGGTCAAGGCGACCCTGGGCCGCGTGCTGCCGGAAGCGGAACAGGCCAGCGTGTTCTCGGTGCGCTACACGCTGATCAATATCGGCTATGCGGTCGGGCCGTTTATCGGCGCGGGCCTGGCGCACCTCGATATGCGCTTGCCCTTTGTGGTCTCCGCCCTGTTGGGCGTGGTGTCATTGCTGACCTACTACAACTTCGGTGACCGGCAGCTCAGCCCGGTCGATCGGGCCCGGGCGCCGGTGTCCTTTATCGGTGTGGGCCGGATCCTGCTGCGGGACAAGCGCCTGGTCTGCTTCACCCTGGGCGGCCTGCTCAGCGCCGTGGTGTTCGGCCAGTTCACCGCCTATCTGTCACAGTTCCTGGTGACCACCGGCACCCCGGAGTTCGCCTACAGCATCATCAGTTCGGTGGTGGCGGTGAATGCGGTGGTGGTCATCTGCCTGCAGTTCGTGGTGGGCAAACGCATCAGCCAACAGCACCTGAACCTGTGGCTGACAGCGGGCTTCAGCCTGTTCCTGCTCGGGGTGACCGGATTTGCCCTGTCGAGCACGGTGCTGCACTGGTCGCTGGCCATGGCAGTGTTCACCCTGGGGGAAATCATCGTGTTTCCCGCCGAGTACATGTTTATCGACCGTATCGCTCCCCAGCACCTGCGCGGCATGTATTACGGCGCGCAGAACCTGTCCACCCTGGGCGGTGCGCTGGGCCCGGTGCTCTGCGGTTTTGCCCTGGCCTGGTGGGCGCCGCATTTCATGTTCTACATGCTGGCGGGCTTTATCATCGCCGGCGGCTGTTTCTACCTGATCGGCGCCGCTTATGCACGCCAGCACGATGCCAGTGAGGCAAGCCGCCGGCAGGGGTGACTCGGGAGCGTCGTGGCGACTCAAGGGGCAGGGCCTTATCGGCAGGATGGGATTGTCTGCATCTGTTGTTGCCCGCGTCCCGGTCACTGGGCATTATCCGGGGTTCTGATCAAGGAGTGAGAACCATGGCCCAGCCCCGGCTGCACCTGATGTGCGGCAAGATCGCCTCGGGTAAGTCCACCCTGGCGAGAACCCTCGCCGAGGCCCACGACGCCATTCTGCTGGGCGAAGACCCGTGGCTGGCCACCCTCTATCCGGGGGAGATCGCCTCGGTGGCCGACTATGTCCGTTGCGCTCGGCGAATTCGCGGCGTGCTGGGCCCGCTGGTCACCGGGATGCTGTCGAAGGGCCTGTCGGTGGTGCTGGATTTTCCTGCCAATACGGCCGCTGATCGCCTGTGGCTGCGGGCCCTGGCCGACGAGGCCGGGGCCGGCCACAACCTGCATTTCATCGATCTGGATGATGCCACCTGCCGGGCTCGCCTGCATGAGCGAAACGCCAGGGGCGATCATGACTTTGCGGCAACGGATGCCGAATTCGACCTGATCTCCAGCTACTTCAGCGCCCCTGGGGAAACCGAAGGCCTGGAGATTGTCCGCTATTAGGGCGACTTGCACTCGCCCGGCGGCACGTTATCGACCTGGCGTGGTTCGCCGCAGTGTCAACGGCGGGCCGAGGGCCTGCGGCCTCTCGCGGTTTCAGCCGCCCTGGGTGCTGCTGGCACTGGCCATCTGCTGGGGCTTGCAGTTGAGGTAGGGCGAGGACTTCAGCCAGCGTCGGTCGGGATACCAGGAGAACATGAACTGGCCGTCCTTGAGCTTGTCGACCACCTGTCGCGCCACCTGCGGGCGCACGGCGGGACAGCCCTGGCTACGGCCGATGCGACCTTCGCGCCTGCTCCACAGCGGGCTGACGTAGTCGGCGGCATGAATCACGATGTCACGGTCGCGGGCGAGGTCATTGAAGCCCGGCTCCAGGCCGTCCATGCGCAACGAGTAACCGTGGGTGCCCTCATAGCTTTCCTGGGTCCGGAACAGGCCCAGGCTCGACTGGTAGCTGCCCATCCGGTTGGAGAACCGGGTGGCGAAGTTTTCCCCGGATTTCTGCCCATGGGCGACGAGGTCACGCAGCACCAGGGTTCTCTTGCGCAGGTCGAAGATCCACAGGCGCCGCGCCGTCGAGGGTTGCGAGTAGTCGATCACGGCTAGGCGTTCGGATTGCCCATGGCCCTGATTGATCGCGCATTGCATGGCGTTCAGGGCGCTTTTCAGCACCAGGGGGTTGAGTTCCGGCGCGGCGTGGGCGAGGCTGCCATACAGCGTCGGTTTCGGAGCGCTGGCGGCCAGGGCAGAACTGCCGGGCGCGGCCAGGGTCATAATGAACAGGCTCAGAATGCTCAGGCAGAGTCGGTAGCAAGATGTCAGCATATAGGGAGCGTCTCCGCCGTTGGTGCAGGCCTGCGCATCCCATCGGTCCCGGAACAGCACGATCACGGGCTGCCTTGAGGGCTTGTCGCCTCTGTCGTAACTATAGACCGCCCATGGAATGACCGTGGATTGGAGCCAAGCCTTTGTTCAAAAAACACGCATGTTACTTGAGCATTTGCCTGCTCGTTGCACCGCTGGTCGCGACAGCGGAGGATCTGCCTGTCGAGCCGTCGACGCCGTTGCAATCGGCGCTGGCACAGTTGTCGACCGACTGCCCCGCGCTGGCGGTGCAACTCGATGCGCCGGCACGTCTGCGCCTGCAGGCGTTCTATCTGCAGCACGACAATGTGCCGCTCTGGTCCGGCAATGACCGCTTGTCGGCGTTGCAGGCGCAACTACCGTTGCTGGCCGATGACGGCCTCGATCCGGCACGCTATCCGTTGCCCCGTGACACCGACGCGGGCAATGCGCTGTGCACCGATATCGAGATCAGCCGGCAGTACCTTCAAGTCCTGCAGGACCTGCATTTCGGTCGCCTGTCCCAGGCCCGCTTCGAGCCGGTCTGGCACTCCCAGCCGGCCGCGCAGGACGCGGACGCCCGGTTGCTGATGCTGGCCGCGACCGGGTTGCAGGATATGGCCCGGGGGTTCGCTCAGGCGCGGCCGAATGCCGAGTTGTACCTCAGCCTGCGGCGCATCTACGCGCAACAGCGCCTGCAGCCACTGCTGCATTGGCCAATGGTGGCCGGCGGCCCCTTGCTGCGTCCGGGCATGGAGGACCCGCGGGTGCCGGTATTGGCCGAGCGGCTGTTGGCCGAGGGCTACCTGCAAAGCCTGCCCGGCGGTCCGGAAAAGACCTACGGCGAAGAACTGGCCGATGCGGTCAGGCAATTCCAGCTGCGGCATTCGCTGCAATCCGATGGCGTGATCGGACCGGGCACCCTGACCGAGCTGAATATCAGCCCGGCGCTGCGCCGCGAGCAGTTGCGCATCAACCTCGAACGCTTTCGCTGGCTGGCGCCGGACCTGGAGCCCGAAGGCGTGCTGGTGAATGTCGCGGCGGCGCAGTTGAGCGTCTACCACGAAGGCGCGCCGATCTGGCAGACCCGCCTGCAGGTCGGCCGGGCCGAGCGGCAGACGCCGCTGTTGAAATCGCGGGTCACCCGCCTGACCCTGAACCCGACCTGGACTGTGCCGCCGACCATCCTGCGCGAAGACAAGCTGCCGGCCATCCGCCTGGACCCGGCGGCGTACCTGAGCCAGCAGAACCTGCAAGTGCTGGACAGCGAAGGCCATCCGCTGGCGGCGGACAGCATCGACTGGGAGCGGCCGGGCAATATCCTCCTGCGCCAGGAGGCCGGTCCGCGCAACCCGCTGGGCAAGATCGTCCTGCGCTTTCCCAATCCGTTCTCGGTGTACCTGCACGACACGCCCAGCCAACCCCTGTTCGCCAAGGGGCCCCGGGCCTTCAGCTCGGGCTGCGTGCGGGTCGAGCAACCGCTGCACCTGCGCGACCTGCTGTTGACTCCGGCGGAGCGGACCAGGACCGACGAACTGCTGGCCAGCGGCACCACCCACGAGTTCCGCCTGGCGGCACCGGTGCCGATCCTGCTCGGCTACTGGACGGTCCAGGTCGACGGTGACGGCGCCTTGCTCTATGCGCCGGATATCTATGCACGCGATCCGCTGCTGTTGAAGGCCTTGGGCAGTTCGTCCTGAGGCCGTCTTTCATGTCGCTATTTCAACGCAGGATCCCCCGGATTGAGTTGTTTCCAGGCCTGGAGCAAGACCTGGGCCTTGGGTTCGTGGCCGTTTTCCAGGTAGTACTGGATCAATGAGAGCCGGGCATTGCGCTGGGTCGGCTGGTGCTTGAGCAGCGTTTCCAGTTCGGCGCAGGCGGCCTCGACCTGGCCGCTGTCGTGCAGCGCCACCGCCAGCACATAACCGTACTGGGGATTCCGCGGTTCCAGGCGTGCGGCCTTGCGCAGGGCAGGCAGGGCCTGCGCGGTGTTGCCGGCGCGGATCAGCGCCAGGCCCCGGGCGTGTTGCAGTAACGCGGCATCGGGGTGTTCCTTCAGGGCCTGGTCCAGCCGTTGCCCGGCCTCGCTGCCGCGTCCGTTGGCCTCCAGCCATTGCACCAGGGTCACCAGCGCCGGCAGGAAGTCCGGATCGCGCAGCAACGCGGTCCGCAGCAGTGCCTCGACCTGGGGGCCGCGGCCGGTGGCCTGATACAGCATCGCCAGGTTGAGGTTGGCCTCGGCGCGTTCCCTGAGGTTCGATTGCACCTGTTCGTACTCACCGATGGCCTTGTTCCAGGCCGGCTGGGCGGCGCCCAGGCCGGTGGCCGAAGCACCCAGCAGTTCGCGCGCGGCGCTGATGCGCACGGCCTTGACCGGGTCTTCGAGCAGCGGTGCCAGCAGGGCCGTGCGCTCGGCCGGCGGGACAAAGGCGCTGACGGCGCGCAGGGCACTTTCACGCACCTGCGGTTCACCATGGGCCAGATCCTTGCTGGCAAGTTTCAAGGCCTGCTCACTGGGGTAGGACGGCAATTCGGCCAGCAGGGTGGCGCGCTGGATCGCGGGCAGGTTGCTGCGTTGCAACTGCTGGTAGAGGGCTTCGGCCGCGCCGGGGCGACCGTCACGGATCAACAGCAGGCTCTCGTCGTAACGGGGTGCGGCGGGGGCCGAGCTGTCGTGCCAGAGCTTGAACTGCGCGGTGACCTTGTCGCCCGCCGCGCCCTGGTGACAACCCAGGCAGGCATCCGGCGTGCCGAGGACCCTGGCCCGTTCCGGGTTGGGAATACTGAAGCTGTGGTCATGGCGAAAGTCGTTGCCCATATAGAATTTTCCCGGCATATGGCAGTCGATGCATTGCGCTCCCGGCTGGCCGGGTTGATGCCGATGGTGCTCGGGCGAGTCGTAGTCTTTCGCTTGCAGGCCACGGCCGTCGACACCGGCGACGGCACTCTTGCCCGAGGGGTTGTGGCATTGCAGGCACACGCCATTTCCCGTGGCCTTGAGTTCGCCGCTGTGGGGGTTGTGGCAATCGCTGCAGCGCACGCCCTTGTCGAACATCTTGCTCTGCAGGAACGAGCCGTGCTCGAACACCTCGTCCTTGATCTTGCCATCGAGGGCATAGAGTTCGCGGGTCAGCACGCTGGGCAGGTAGTCGTCCATCAAGCGCTTGCCCACGGTGTAGCCGTCACCCAGCGGGGCACGACGGGCATGGCAGCGGGCGCAGGTCTCGATCTCGACGGTGGCGTACTTGCTGGCGAGGTCGACGGCGAACCCCTTGTGGATCAGGTCGCTCTTTGCGGCTGTCCATTGCAGGTGATTCGACGCCGGGCCATGGCAGGCCTGGCAGCCGACGCCGAGGCTGTTCCAGTGGCTGGCGAAGCGGTTGCCGGCGGCGTCGAAGTTGCGCTGGTAACCGGTGGTATGGCACTCGACGCACATGAAGTTGGCGTTCTGGCTCGGCTTGCTCCAGTGCAGCGGGTTCTTGAAGTCCACGCCCTGGCCGGGGTAGAGGTGGAACCAGCGGTGCTTCTCGGTATCCCAGGCGACGCCGAGGGCCTGCAGGCGGCCACCGGGGGCTTCCAGCAGGTACTGCTGCAGCGGCGCGATGCCAAAGGTATAGGCGACCTTGAAGTCGGCGGCGACACCGTCGGCGCCCTGGGTGTTGACCCAGAAGTCCTGGTCGCGACGAAAGAAGCGGGTCTGCTGCTGTTCCAGGTTCACGCTGACATCGGCGAAGTCGCCCAGTACCGTTTCCGCTGTTGCCGCCTGCATCGCCAGCTGGTGGTGGGAACCTTGCCAGTCCTTGGCCTGGGGCGCGTGGCAGCCCTGGCATTGTTGTTCGTCGACCATTTGCGCGGCGGGAGTCGCAGGGGCCTGGGCCACCGCTGGCGGGCCGGCCGGGGGGGCGGTGGGGAGTGCCCGTACGGGCGTGCTGTCTTGCAGGGACCACCAGATGCCCACGGTCACCAGCAGCAGGAGCGCGGCGGTGACGGGGAGCAGGTAGCGGGACAGGCGCGAAGGGGAAGCGGAGGGTGCGGTTTGTTTTTTTTGCTTGGGCATTGAGACATCCGTTGTCCAACTGCATTGACCCGCCAGGCGAGCATCGACGCTGGGTCCAGCTTTGACGGCGCGGCGGCTCCTGTCAAATGAGCTTTGAGAAATGGCCCACATTGCGCGCGCAATAATCGACATTTTCGGGCCGGCGCGGCGTTCCTTGGCTATACCTACCTTTCCCGTGCCGGCAGCGGTACCGGCTAGCCAGAAGGAGTTTCGGCATGAAGTCAGGATTCATGATCAGTGCGCTGTGTATCGCCTCCCTTGCCGTGGTCGGCTGTTCGAGCCAGTCCGCCCAACCCGATCACTACTCGGGGTATCTCAAGGACTACAGTCGCCTCAAGGAAGAGAAGAGCCCGTCGGGTGTCGAGGTGATGCGCTGGATCGATCCCAAGCTCGACGTGGGCAAATACACCAGTGCCTATATCGAACCCACCCAGTTTTATCCCGCACCACAACCCACCGTGAAGATTCCCCAGGCGACCTTGCAGGGCATCACTCACTACTATGACCAGGCACTCAAGCGTGAGCTGAGCAAATCCCTGCCCCTGGCCAATGGTCCGGGCCCCGGCGTGGTGGTGGTACGCGCGGCAATCACGGCGGTGAGCAGCAAGACCGAGAGCCTCAAGCCCTATGAGCTGATTCCGGTGGCGCTGGTGGCAGCGGCGGTCAGCACCGCATCGGGGATTCGTGACCAGGAAACCACCCTGGGCACCGAAGCCGTGTTCCTCGATGGGCAGAACCAGGCGGTGCTCGCCGAAGTGGTCCGCCAGGGCACCGGCAAGCCGCTGGAAAACGACAGCCAGGTGATGCAACCCTCCGACGTGAAAAACGTGATCGACGGCTGGGCTTCGGACATGCACCAGTCGTATCTCAAACTCAAGAGCCGGTAACAGCTGGCGTGCCGGCGGTGACGTCCGAGAAGTCGATGCAAGACCCCCTGGCCTCATCGCTGGCAAGCCAGCTCCCACCCTGTTCGAGTTGTACCTGATGTTTGTGTAAGGCGAGAAAACCTGTGGGAGCCGGCTTGCCGGCGGTGACGTCCGAGAGGTCGATGCAGGACTTTCTGGCCTCATCGCTGGCAAGCCAGCTCCCACTGTGTTGGTTGTACCTGATGTTTGTGTAAGGCGAGAAAACCTGTGGGAGCCGGCTTGCCGGCGATGGCGTTCGTCTGGGCCGCGGATGACTACCGGGCCTGTCCGCCGAACCAGCGGTAGTACGGATTGCCCGGCTCGTCGCGTATCACCTCGCTCATCTCCCTGGCCCAGGCCTGGCGATCCCCTGCATAGGCGTGCAGGCTGGCGCGGTAGAAACGCATCAGGTTCTGCTGGTAACCCTGCAGGTAATCGGTGAACAGCTTGTCCGCATTCTGCAGGGGCATGGGCTGGCGCAGGTCGAGCAGGGCTGGAAGCACCCGGCTGATTTCTCCGGCACGGACCCAGGGCGCGTATTCGATCGAGGGCCGGTCATCGGTCACGGCGGCTACTTCGCCGGCAAAGCGTTCCAGGCCACTACGGTCGGTGACCCAGGTCGCCAGCAGCGCGCTGGCCGAACTGATGCCCACGTCCTGCAGGGCACTGCGCACCGAGGGCCGGTCGAAGCGTTCGGCGATCCGTGTCGCGTCCAGTTCGATCGGTTGCAGGGAGCCCACCAGGAGCATTTCGTGGAACTCGCTGGTCCACAGCGTGGCATGGGGAAACACGTCGAGGAAACTGCGTACCAGGGCCTGTGAGTCCTCGATGTTCTGCGTCGGCAGCGGCAACCACTGGGCCAGCAGGCCGTCTTTTTCCAGGCGGCTGGCGGCCAGCTGGTAGAAGTCCCGGGAGTAGAGGTTGACCACGCCGACGGCGGAAGGTGGTGGGGGTTCGAGGGTGATCAGGTCGTAGCGTTGCGGGTTGCGCAGCAATTCCTGGCGCCCGTCGCGCAGGCGGATCTGCAGGTTCGGGTCGGCCGTGGCCTGGAAATTACCCTTGAACAACGGCGCGGCGGCGACCACCGTCGGCAGCAGTTCGGCGACGACGCGCTGGTGCAGCGACGGGTACTGCAACAGCGCGCCGGCGGTGATCCCGGTGCCGAAGCCGATCACCAGGGCCGAGTCCGGTTCGCCGCGATGGATCAGCAGCGGCAGCAGGGCCTGGATACGCATGTAACGCAGCGACGGCATGGCGTCGCCGGTGTTCGACACGCCCTGGATATACAGGCGCTGGAACTGCCGCTGGCCACTGCCCTGGGTGACCACGGCGACGGTCCCGCCACGGCCTTCCTGGTAGAACGCCAACTGGCCGTTGCGGGCTCCGGGCAGTAGTTCGGCCAGGCGATCCACGGGTGTCAGCCAGGCCACGGTCAGTGACAACAGGCCGAGGACCACCACGCCCTGACGATTGCCCTTGCGCAACGCACGGCCCCGGCTGACGGCCAGGTAGCCGACCGCGGCGGCGATCAGCGCCAGCACGCCGAGGGTGCGCACCAGCCCCAGCCAGGGAATCAGCACGAACCCGCAGAGCATGACCCCGGCAATGCCACCGAGGGTATTGAGCGCCACCACCTTGCCGACATCGCGGCCGACCTGGCGTTGTTGCACGCCCAGGCGCAGGGCCAGGGGAAAGGCGGCGCCCAGCAGCAGGGTCGGGACAAACACGATGCTCAGCGCGGCCACGGCAAAGCGGCCGCTCATGCCGGCCAGGGGCGTGCCGCCAAGGGCCAGCACCATGGCTTCGGCCTGGGTCTGCAGGAGCACCAGCCAGCGCCCGAGCAGGGCGATCTCCAGCAGGGCAATCAATCCGGCGGCGCTGATCAGCCAGCCGAACACGCCCCAGGGATCGCGCAGGCGGTCGACCCGCCGGGCCATCAGGCTGCTGCCCAGCACCAGCCCGGCGAGGTAGGTCGCCAGCACCACGGCAAAGGCATAGGTGCGGGTGCTCATGAACTGTACGATGGACTGCGACCATACCACTTCATAACCCAGGGCCACGCCACCGGCGACGGCGTACAGCCACATGGCCAGGCGCGCCGTCGGTTGTTCGGCCTGGGCCCGTTCCGGCACTGCCGGCGGCAGCGGGCGCTCGCGACGCAGCAGCCACAGCGCGCCGGCGGCCGCCAGCAGGTTGAGCAGGGCGGCAGCCATGGCGCTGCCGCGCACGCCGAGGCTGGCGATCAACACAAAGGCGGCGAGCAGGGTGCCGACAATTGCCCCGGCGGTATTGGCGGCATACAGACGCGCTCCGGCCCGGCCCAATTGTTGCGGATCGGCGGCCAGCGCACGCATCAGCACCGGCAGCGTGCCGCCCATGAGGAAGGCCGGAATCCCTACCAGGCTGAAGGGCAACAGCCAGGCGGCCAGGCCCAGTTGCTGCTCAAGCCAGGCGAACGGCGCGGCGGCCTGGCCGAGGCTGACAGTGGCGGCGATGCCGAGCACGGCGACCAACAACTCCAGGGCGGCGTACAGCAGCAGCGGCTGGGCCATGCGGTCGGCCCAGCGGCCGAACAACAGGCCACCCAGTGCCAGCCCGGCGAAAAAGCCGCTGATGCCCGTGGTGATCGCATACACCTCGACGCCGACCACCAGCGACAGTTGCTTGATCCACAGCACCTGGTAGACCAGGGCCGCCGCACCGGAAACGAACAGCAGCAGGGCAGGCAGGCGCCAGGTCGTCGCGACGGGGGCGGGCTGGGCCGATGACAGGGTGGCGCTGCGAGGTACGGACATGGTGCGGTTGCCTTGTGCTGGGGGACTCGATAGGGCCGCCCGCCATGGTGGCGGGCGGCGGTCCTGCCATTACTCTTTGGGCTGCGCTTTCATCTTCTCGGCAATCTTTGCATCCACCGCCGCGCGGATCTGGTCGATGCTGAAGCTCGCCGGTTTCTGGCTGGGTGGGTACTCGATAAAGGTTTCGAGGAACTTCGCCGACTTGGTCACCGCGACGCCCGCCAGGTAGACGTTCTTGGTGTTCCAGTCGTAGAACTGGTCGGACACCACGTCTGCCCGCTCATACGGGTCCATCCGCAGGTTGAGGATCTTCGGCACCCGCAGGCACACGAACGGTTCACTCCAGACCCGGAAACCGCCCGGCTCGCGCTGTTCGCAGAACACCACCTTCCAGTTGTCGAAGCGCATCGACACCAGCACCCCGTCGTCGTTGAAGTAGTAGAACTCCTTGCGTTCACCCTTGGGTTGCTGGCCGGTCAGGTAGGGCAGCTGGTTGTAGCCGTCCAGGTGCACCTTGAAGCTGGTGCCGCCGGTCACCGGTGCCCAGCCCTTGAGCAGCTTGTCCTTGACCCCGGCATCGCCGGCAGCCGCCAGCAAGGTGGGGAACCAGTCCATGCCGGAGAACATTTCGTTGGAGACTTCGCCGGCCTTGATCTTGCCCGGCCAGCGGATGATCGCCGGCACCCGGTAGGCGCCTTCCCAGTTGGAGTTCTTCTCGTTGCGGAACGGCGTGGTCGCCGCGTCCGGCCAGGAGAACTGGTTCGGCCCGTTGTCGGTGGTGTAGACCACGATGGTGTTGTCGGCGATCTTCAGGTCGTCGAGGGTCTTGAGCAGTTTGCCGACATCGCCGTCATGCTCGAGCATGCCGTCGGCGTACTCGTTGCCGGGCATGCCGCTCTGGCCCTTCATCGAGTCGCGCACGTGGGTGAACACGTGCATGCGGGTGGTGTTCATCCAGACGAAGAACGGCTTGTCCGCCTTGGCCTGTTTCTCGATGAACGCCTGGGCGGCGGCGGTGGTTTCGTCGTCGATGGTTTCCATGCGCTTGGTGTTCAGGGCGCCGGTGTCTTCGATCTTGCCGTCGGCGAAACTGTGGATCACCCCGCGCGGAGAGTTGGCCTTGACGAACTCCGCGTCGTCCTTGGGCCAGTAGGGGCGTTCCGGTTCCTCTTCGGCGTTGAGGTGATAGAGGTTGCCGAAGAACTCGTCGAAACCATGGTTGGTCGGCAGGTACTCATCGCGGTCGCCCAGGTGATTCTTGCCGAACTGGCCGGTGGCGTAGCCCTGCGACTTGAGGGCCTGGGCGATGGTGATATCGCGCTTCTGCAAACCCACCGGCGCGCCGGGGATACCGACCTTGGACAGCCCCGTGCGCAGCGGTGTCTGCCCGGTGATGAAGGATGAGCGCCCGGCGGTGCAACTGTTCTCCGCGTAGTAGTCGGTGAACAGCATGCCTTCCTTGGCGATCCGGTCGATGTTCGGCGTCTTGTAGCCGACCACTCCCATGGAGTAGGCGCTGATATTGGTCTGCCCGATGTCGTCGCCGAAGATCACCAGGATGTTGGGTTTTTCGGCGGCCCCGGCGCCTGCCGAGAGCCCCATCACTGAAGCCGCCACCAGGGCGAGCTGGGGAAGCCACTTGCGTATGCCAGTCATATGACTTGCTCCTTTTGCGCTAGCTTGAGCCGTCCTGCGACGACCAACGTTTCTACCTTCCTGAGTTACGTTTTCCGCTTACTGCACTTGCTCGGTGGGGGCGGCCTCGAAGGGGTAGACCTTGCGCCAGGCGCTCGCCATGTCGACGACGGTCCAGCCCCGTTGGTTGGCCTCATCCAGGGCCTTGTCCAGGCGTCCTATGTTCGATTGCCGGTCATAGGCCCACTCGCGCCTGGCATCGGTGTGATGCACCAGGCCCATGAAGCGCTTGCCGCCGCCGGCAGCGGTCCATTGCAGCATCTGCAAGTCGCCGTCGGAGTTGCCGAAAGCCAGCAGCGGGCGGCGGCCGATGATCGCGTCGATGCTTTCCGGCTTGCCCGGGCCGTCGTCGTTGTGGGCCAGCTTGGCGGTGCGCAGGATCGACGGCGTGCCGTTGTCCAGCTGAAAGCGGGTGACGAAGCCGGAGCCGATGACCTGCTCTGGTGGAATGCCGTACACGGTCTCGGCGAAGGCACGCATGAACGCGGTATCACCGCCGGACACGATGTAGGTCTTGAAGTCTTCCCGGCGCAGGTAGTCGAGCATTTCCAGCATCGGCTGGTAGATCATCTCGGTGTAGGGCTTGCCGGTCTTCGGGTGCCGGGCCTGGGCCAGCCAGGTTCGGGCACGGTCGATAAAGGCTTCGGTGGTGATCCCGGTGTGGGTGGCGCCGATGATCTTCAGCAGGCCGTCCATGCCGCTGGCGGCCAGGGCCTTCTGATCGTTTTCCAGCACCGCCTTGAACGGTTGCTGGCTCTTCCATTCCGGATGCTGCGGGGCCAGGCGCCGCACTTCATCGAAGGCGAACAGCACCTGGAAATAGGCCGGCTGTTCGCTCCAGAGGGTGCCGTCGTTGTCGAACACGGCGATGCGTTCGGCGGGTTTGACGAAGTCCTTCGAGCCTTGCTCGGTGACGGCCCGGACAAACTCGATGATGGCAGCCTTGGCCGGGCCTTCCTGCCATGACGGCAACGGATCGGCGGCGGCCTGGGCCTGTAACGTGAGGGCCTGTAACGTGAGGAGCGACAACGTGAACAGCAGCGACAGCAGCCAGCCACGACGATAGAGCGGCGATGGACGGGTCATGGGAACTCCTTCTCCAGACGAGGATTGAGCGGGCGCAGGCCCGTTGAGCGATGGGCGCGCCACCAGCGTTGCCAGGCGTGGCCGCCGCGACGGGCCAGGGGCGGACCCAGGCGCACCAGCAACCCCAGCGCCAGCACGGCCAGGCCCCAGGTCAGCCAGTGTCGTGACAGATGGATACGGCCCTGGCGGGCAAGGGCCTGGACGTCTTCGGCGACCGAAAACACCGGGCGATAGTGCGCATTGGCGATGGCGTCGAAACTCACCGCCGGTACTTCGAGGGTGCGTGCCTGCCGGGTGGTGCTATCCCACCATTTGAGTTGCACCGCCGGCAGCTGGAAGTGGCCCGGATGCTCGATGCGGTAGCTGGCCTGGTCGACGCGCTGCCCGCCGTCGAGGTTGCCGCGGCCATCGTCGAGGTTGCTGATCGCGGGTGTCTTCAGGTAGCGGCTCAGGCCCGGCACCTGCTGCAGCTCCGGTGCGGGCAAGGCCATGCCTGGTGTGCCGTCGGCTTGCAGAGTCAGTTCGCGGGTGACGCTGTCACCGACCGCGGGCGGGTCGGATGAATAGGTGATCTTTTGCGAAAGTCGCAGCCCGCGGGCCACCAGTACCGTTTCGCCCGGACCGAAACCCGGCGGTGGGCGGGCGCTGAAGTGCTGTGCCGGGATCTGCGCGCTGAGTTCGTGGCTGGCCTGGCCGGGGGTGGCCCGCACCGTCAGCGCCGGAATGACGAACTCGCCGGCTTGCTGCGGGGTGATCCGGTAGCTGTAGCGCAGGCCGAAGAAGGGCTTGCCCTCCAGCGTCAGGTTCAGGTGCTCGGCTTCGCTGCCCGGCGGCTCGACCTGGGCGCCTGCGAGTGTCAACGCGGGTAGATTCGCGGCACGGGTAAACCAGGTGTCGGTGAGTACATCGACCTGCAGGCTCAGGGTTTCACCGACTACCGCCGTGGTGTCGGGTTGCAGTCGGGCCTGTACCCGCAATTGCGGTTCCTCGGCCAGCACGGGCCAGGCCAGGGCGCAGAGCAGGGCGGTGATCGCCGGCAAGCGGGGGTTCATCGGCTTGCCTCCCGCTGGTCCTGCAGGCTGAATTTCTGGCGCAGGAAACGCGCCGGCGAGGTGCTGAGGTTCTGCAGCCAGAGTTCGTCGCTGGCCGCCTGTGGGGGCTGTACCTGTTGGGTCTTGCCCTTGCCGGCGGGTTTGTCGAACTGCACCTGGTCGGGCTTGACCTCGGGAGCGTTCTGCGCGGCGCTGTCGGTGTCTTTTTGCAGGGCGATGGCCAGGGCCAGATTGGCGCTGGCTTCGGGGAACTGCGCTTGCAACTTCAGCGTCTGGGTGTAGGCGGCGATGGCCTGGTCGAACTTGAAGCGCCGGGTGTAGATATTGCCCAGGTAGAAATACGCGGCGGCGCTGTCCAGGCGGGCAAAGCTGGCCAGGGCCAGGTCGTAGTCGGCGGCCTGGTAGGCGGCGATGCCTTTCCAGTATGGGTCGCTGAAATACGCGGCGGCGGCCGGGTAGTGCTGCTGTTCGAAGGCCAGGCGGCCCTGCTGGTCGGGGGTGAGGAAGGCATCGGCCAGCACCCCGGCGCGAACCGGCGTCGGTGCCAGGCCGGTCGCCAGGCACAGCAGCACGGCGGCGCTCCAGTTCAGGCTCCAACCCCTGCGCAGGGTGAAAAACGCCAGCACTACCAGCGGCCAGCTCAACCAGTAGCCGGCGTCCTTCCAGCGCAGTTGCTGCTGTTCGGCGCTGGCGGCCTGGAAGTGCTGCCGGGCGTGCAACTCGACCCATTCCAGGTCTTTGTCGTCGAGGGTCAGGCTGCCCAGGGGGGCGTCGAGGGCCTTGGCCAGTTGCTGCAATCCGGCGCGGTCGAAGCCCCCCAGTTGCGGACGACCGCTGCTGTCGGTGCGTGGTTGTCCGGAGGCATCGCGCAGGATGCCGCCGTCCTCGCTGCCGACCGCCAGGACCAGCACCTGCAGCAGACTACCGTTGAGTTGCCGGGCCAGCCCCGGCAATTGCGCGGTATCGGCGCCATCGGTGATCAGCAGCAGGCTGCCCGGCACCTGCTCGGCGGCCAGCAGGCGCCTGGCCTCATCGATTACGGCGGCGACGTTTTTCCCCGGGCGACTGATCAGGTCGGTGCCCAGGGCCTGGACAAAGCTGTCGAGCAACGCCGGATCGTCCGTTGGCGGCAGTACCAGATGGGCGCTGCCGGCATAGGCCAGCAACGCGGTCTTCGCACCGTTACGCCGCTGGATCAGTTCATGCAGCTTGTGCTTGACCGCTTCCAGGCGGCTGGGGGGGATATCGCCGGCGTCCATCGACGGCGAAAGGTCGACGGCGATCAGCAACGGCGCGCGGTTTTCCAGGAAGTCCGGCCGGTCCTGTTCCCAGGTCGGCCCGGCGGCGGCGATGGCCCCCAGCACCAGCAGGGCGCTGGCCAGGTGCACCGGGCGCAGGCGGTGCGGGTCGTTCGGGGTCAGTAGCAGGTGGGGCAGCAGGTGTGGGGCGATGGTCCCGCGCAGGCGCCGCTCCAGGCCCCGGCTGCGCCGCCAGAGCAGCGGCAGCAGCAGGCCGAGCAGCGCCAGCGGCAACCAGCCGGGACGAAGGAAATGCAGGGCCGCGAGGTCGATATCCATCAGCCCTCCTGCCGTCGACGAGCCGATTGCAACCGTGGTCGCAGCCAGGCGGCCAGGTGATAGAGCGCCAGCAGGCTGATGGCGGCGGCCACCGGCAGCCAGAACAATTCGCGCTTGGGCTGGTGGCTGAGGGTCTTGACCTGGTGCGGGGTCAACTGGTCCAGGGTGCTGTAGACCTGGTCCAGGGCCGTGCGGTCTTCGGCGCGGAAGAAGCGCCCGCCGGTGACCCGGGCGATCTGCTGCAGGCTGGCGAGATTGACCTTGGCTTCGCCGTCGGCATCCGGGTCGCCGATGCCGATGGTGTGGATGATCACGCCCTTGGCGGCGGCCATGGCCGCCGCGCGCTCGGGGGGAATGGCGCTGCTGGTGTCGTTGCCGTCGGTGAGCAGGATCAGCACTTTTTCGGGTTCATGGGCCTGCTCCAGCAGCTTGAGGCTCAGGCCGATGGCATCGCCGATGGCGGTGTCGGGCCCGGCCATGCCGATGCCGGTGTCCGCCAGCAGGATCGCCAGGCTGGCGTGGTCCAGGGTCAGGGGTGCCTGGGGATAGGCGCCGCTGCCGAACACGATGAGTCCCAGGCGGTCGTCGTGGCGCCGCTGGATAAAGCCTTGCACCACCTGCTTGACGGCGCTCAGGCGATCGACCTGGCGGCCCTCGGCATCGGTGAAGTCACGGGTTTCCATGGACTGGGAAATATCGATGGCCAGCATCAGATCGCGCACCGGTTGCTGGTGCTCGATGGGCGGCTCGATCCACACCGGCCGGGCGAGGGCCAGCACCAGCAGCACCCAGACCACGGCGTTGAGCAGCAATTGCCCGCGGTTGCGGGTGCCGCCGGCAACGTCGGGGACCTGGCCGACAGCCTGGCTCATGGCGGCGAAGAACGGCACCCGCACGGCGCTGCGGGCTTCACGGTAGGTGGGCAGGTAGCGATAGCCGATTCCCGGCAGCAACACCAGCAACAACAGCCAGGGGTAATCAAGCTGCCACATGATGATGCTCCACCCAGTGCCGGCACTGTTCGAGCAACTGTTGCCGTTGCTCCGGTGCCAGGGCCAGCAGGCGGCTGTCCGGGGCATAGGCCAGTTCCGCCAGTTGCCGGCTGAAATCGGCGGGCAACGGATGGCCGCCATGTCTGGCGAGAAAGTCCTGCCAGGGCTCGCCACTGAGCTGGGTGACCGTCGACGCGGGCACGCCGGGCATCGACAGGGCGACGCGCTTGAGCAGTTCGGGCAGTTCGCGTAACGCCGCCGGTTGTTCGAGGTGGAGCGACAAGTGTTCGAGCCGCGCCAGGGCTTCGCGTCGGTAGCGGTTCTGCCGCCAGCGCCAGTAGCGGCACACGCCCCAGGCCAGCAGGCCGACCAGCAGCAAGCCGAGCAGCACGGCCCAGCCCCAGGTCTGCGGCCAATAGCTGACCGGTGCGGGCAGGGCCATTTCCTGCAACTGGTCAAGGCTCGGCGGCGCGCTCATCGCCTGGCACTCCCCTGGCGACCGAGTTCGTTACGCAACTGCGTCGCGGCGGTTTCGGCGGTGCTGAACATCATCAGTGGCACCTGGCTGCGGCGCAGCAACTGGGCCACGTCCCGCAGGCGACCGCCGAGAAATTCGCCCAGGGGTTGATGGACCCGGCGCTGCTCCACGGCCAGCTCGACCTGCAACTGCCCCTGGGTCACCCGCAGCCGGCCCTGGTCGGGGACGTTGAGGGCCAGTGGGTCGTAGACCTGCATGGCGATCACGTCGTTGTGCGCCGACAGTTGCCGCAGCCATTGCAGGGTACGCGGCCCTGCACCGGCGAAGTCGCTGACCAGGCAGATCAGGTGGTCGTGGCCGGCGAGCGCGGCGCAGTGCTGCAGGACCTTGTCCAGTTGGTCCTGGCCCTCGCTGTCGGGATTGCCGGCGTGCAGCGCCTGGTTGTGTTCGACGATCCGGCTGCACAGGGCCTCGATCCGCTGGCGGCTACGCAGCGGGGCGACACTGTCGATACGTTGATCGTTGAACACCAGGCCGCCGACCCGGTCGCCGGCGTTGAACACCATCCACGCCGCCAGGGTCGCCAGTTCGGCGGCGATGGCCGACTTGAAGCTGCGGCGCGAGCCGAAGAACATCGACATGCGCTGGTCGACGACGATCAGCGCCGGGCGGTCGCGTTCCTCGGTGAAGGTGCGCACCACCGGTTTGCCGCTGCGCAACGAGGCGCGCCAGTCGAGGTGGCGCAGGTCATCGCCGGGTTGATAGCGGCGCAGTTCGTCGAAGTTCAATCCGCGTCCGCGCAGGCGCGAGGCATGGTTGCCGGCCAGCAGGCTGGCTCGCGGCTGCCGGGCGAGAAAGCTCAGGTCGCGGGCCTGGGCCTGCAACGCCATCAGTTGCGTCAGCGAGACATAGACCTGGCCATCTGCTTCCCGACGTGGGCTGGACATGGGCTGCACCTGCTCAGGCCGCAATCGCGACTGTGGCCAGCAGCCGGTCCAGCACCTGATCGGCACTGACCCCGTCGGCGACCGCGTCGTAGCTCAATTGCAGGCGATGGCGCAGCACCGGATGGACCACTGCCTGGACATTTTCCGGGGTGACGAAGTCCTGTCCCCGCAACCAGGCGTCGGCCCGCGCGCAGCGGTCGAGGCCGATGCCACCGCGAGGACTGGCGCCGATATTGATCCAGCGGGCCAGGTCGGCGTCGTAGTCGCCTGGGTGCCGGGTGGCGTTGATCAGGTCGATCAGGTAGCGGTCGATGGCCGGTGCCACCTGCACCGCGCTGACTTCGCGGCGGGCGGCGAAGATCACGTCCTGGGCCAGGGTAAAGCCGGCTGTCGTGGCGGTCGCGGCGTGTTGCTGCTCCTCGTTGCGCAGCAGGCGCAGGACCTGGCTTTCGTTTTCCGTGCTGGGGTAGTCCAGCAGCACTTTCATCAGGAAGCGGTCCATCTGCGCCTCGGGCAGCGGGTAGGTGCCTTCCTGTTCGATCGGGTTCTGCGTGGCGACCACGATAAACAGCGCCGGTAGCGGGTGACTGGCGCCGGCCACGGTGATCTGGCGTTCCTCCATGGCTTCGAGCAGCGCCGCCTGGACCTTGGCCGGAGCGCGGTTGATCTCGTCGGCGAGGATCAGGTTGCCGAACAGGGGGCCGGGCTGGAAGCGGATCTGGTTATGCCCGTCGACCTGGTGCAGGACCTCGGCGCCGGTGATGTCCGAGGGCAGCAGGTCGGGGGTGAACTGGATCCGGCTCATGCTCGCGTCCAGGTGGCGGGCCAGGGCCTTGACCGTGCGGGTCTTGGCCAGTCCCGGCAGGCTTTCCAGCAGCAGGTGCCCGTTGGCCAGCAGTCCGAGCAGGATCTGCCGGATCACCGCGTCCTGGCCCAGCACCGCTTCGGCGATGCTGGCCTGCAGGGCGTTGATATCGTTGCGTACTGTCATGGGGTTCTCCCTGGATTCACCATGGCGCCCGGACCACCACGAATTGCACCGAGCTGCCGATGTACTGCGGCTGGTACCAGGTGGCACCGCAGTGTTGATAGGACACGCCGTAGGCGATCACCGAAACGCAGTCCGGCGGCACCTCGCTGACATGGGTGCCGATGGCGATCACCGTGGCCGTGGTGGCACCGATCACCGCCGCCGTGGCCCAGGGGTGATACCAGTCATCGCCGTGGGGGGAGGCGGTGGCGGCGGCGGAGGGGGCGGCATCGGATAAGGATGCGGCGCCGGTCCGGGGCCCGGTCCCGGATAGGGTTGTGGCCCTGGATAAGGATGGGGACCTGGTTGTGGGCCCGGTCCCGGATAAGGATGCGGACCCGGCTGCGGTCCCGGCCCGGGGTAGGGATGCGGTCCGGGTTCGGGATGCGGCTGCGGGCGCGGCTGGGGTTGCGGACGCGGTGCCGGTGGCATCGGTGGGTGCATCGGTTGCAGGGCATGGCCACCGCCATGGGGCACGACGAAGGTGCGGGCGCCACCACCCCCGCGCAGGTTCCAGGCCTGGGCGGCCGGCGGGGCGAGCAGGCCGAACAGGGCGATGCCGAGCAGGCAGGTGCCGACGCTTTTCATGGCTTCGTCTCCAGGCCCGGTTGGGCGGCATCCAGGGCGCGCAATGGCACCGCGAGGGCGCCGGCGGGCGGATTGAATTCAAAGGCGCTGGCCGGGCTCGGGCGTTTCAGGTCCCAGTGGAAATCCACGCTGTGCCGTGGTTGCTCGGCCAGGTCCCGGCGGCTGATCACCAGCCGGCAGGGCAGTGGCTGGTCACCGTCGCGCACCCACAGTTGCCAGTCGATATCGGGTTGGCGGTAGGCGTAGTGGGTGCAGGTTTCACCGTCCACCTGTTCGCTGCCGATATACAGGGCGGTATCGATGCCGACTTCGGCGGCCGTCGTACTGTTCCAGCGAAACAGGTCGGCCAGGGGCAGTTCGATGCCGTAGCGCTCGTTCAACTGGTCCAGCAACTGATCGATGCGCGGAGGGGCCTCGCTGCGGGCAAAATAGCCGTGGCGACTGTTGTAGAGGACAAAGGTCTGGCCGTTGTAGTAGAGGCTGCGGGTCAGCTCGCCATTGCTCACCGTGATCTGCAACTTGTCCGGCTGCACCGCCTGCAACTCGGTGCGGTGGGAGAATTCCAGGGTCTGGCCGCTGTCCAGGACCTGGTCGGTATGGCTGCTGGCACTGATGCGGAAATGCGTCAGGCTGCGCAGGTAAGTGCCCATGCGTTGCAGGGCGCTCAGGGCGTTGGCGTTGAGTTCGCTGTTGGCGGCACGGACCGGTCCGCCGCACAGCATCAGGCCGAGCAAGGTGATCAGAGCATGGCGGTGAAGGCTTGGCATGGCAGCTCCTGCTCAGAACATGAAGGTCGGGATGACGGGAATGAACGACAGGCGAAAATTCCAGCGGCTGCTGATCAGGTCGTCGGGATGGATCACCGAGTACTGCACCTCGCCGGAAATGCGCACCGGCAGCTTGCCGAAGGTGAAGATCCGCCCGGCGCCGAGGCCGATGGGAAAGGTCACCCGGTTGCCGCCGTCGGCTTTCCAGTTGATGGTGACATTGGGCGTCATGCCGACCCGCCACTGCTCGGGGCCGGGAATGGCGCGCTGGATGAAGTACTGGATGTTGGTCAGGCTGACGTCCTTGCGGCGCTCGTCGCCGGCCACCGACCACCAGTGCTGGGGGAACACTCCCAGGGTCCAGTCCGGGCCCAGGTAGGCGGCGACGAACGCCGGCCCCAGGGAGTACTTGCCCGTGCCCAGTACGTCATGCTCGGCGGTGGGGAACATCGCGGTCGGGCCGACGCCCCAGACCAGCTTGCCGCCATTGGCAAAGCGCACCGGCTGCTTGGGCGAGAACACCCCGACATAGGCCAGGTCGCCGAAGCCGCCGGTACGCTCGAACGGGTCCTGCAGCACCGAGGGAAAGTCGCGGTCGGTGAGCACTTCGTAGGGGCCGAGGCCGGCCAGGTTGCCGGCCTTGCGGTTGACCGGGGCGCTGACGTAGCTCACCGGCAGGCGGTTGATCAGGTTCCAGTCCTCACCCAGGGAGACCGGGAAGGTCGGCATGAAGCTGTACTTGCCCAGGTAGCGGGTGCCGTTGCTGTGGGGGCCCTTGAGAGCGGTGTAGTCGAACTGGTTGAACAGCAGCACCAGGTTGCCCACCGGGTTGTCCATCAGCCTGGCGATCTGCTCGGTGGACGGCTCGCAACCGGCCTTGACCACCTGCTTGAGGTCGATCTCGAAGTCCTGTTGCAGTTGCTGGCAGGTCTGCGCATCGGCCTTGGCGCCGGGCGCCGCGCCCAGCTCGGGCAGCGTCGGGCCGGCCTGGGCCATGCCACCGAACAGGGCGCTGCACAGGGTCAGTCCGGTGCGCATCAGGGCCGGGTTCATGGCCGGCTACCAGACGTACTGCAGGCGCAGCGTCCAGGTGTTCACGTCCGGCGAGCCCTTGCGTTCGGAAACCGTGTCGGAGTAGGCGACCATCCCGCCGAACTGCGGCGACAACATGAAGCCGACACTGGCCCCGAGCAAGGCGTTTTCCTGCTTGTTGTCCTGCCAGTCGCCGTCGATCTTCGTCTCGCCGCCCCGACTGTAGGTGGCGTCCAGCGAGGCCCAGAGGGCGCGGTTGATGGTGTAGCTGTAGTGGCCCTCGATGGCGTAGAGCGGTTTCTGTTCCAGCTTGCTGTCGCCGTGATAATCCTTGTTGTCGCCGAACAGCGAGACCCAGGTGTTGATCTCCAGCCAGGTCGGCCCGAAGGGCGTGCCGAAGCCCAGTTCCGGTTTGATCGCCCAGCGGTTGGAACCGATGTTGATCACCCGGTTCTTGTCGTAGTCGCCGGTCGGGGTGGTGATCCACAAGGCCCCGGTGAGAAAGGTCTCCGGCGTCCAGTTGGCGAACTCCTGCTGGGTCAACGCCGGGCCGCCGAAGATGTTGTGCGCCAGCACGATCTGGGTATCGCCCATGCCGCCGTTGTGCTTGGTGCCGGTGAAGAAGCGCGCGTTGTCGAAGGACGCCGAGACATCGGCATAGGGCTGCACGATCTGGATGGCGCTGTTGCGCCCGTCCACCGCGAAAGAGCGGGCCAGGCGCAGGATGTACAGGTCGGCGTTCAGCGACAGGCCATCCAGTGGTAGCGAGGTGTCTATGGGCGTGTTGGTGTCGACGCGGTTGTAGTAGCCGAAGACCATGTTCAGGTCGATCGGGATGTTCTGCCAGTCGCGGGCGTTGTCGGCATGGCCGAGCACCGGGACCAGGGCCAGCGCCGCGGCACTCCATGCACTCAGTCGAAAAGCTGATCCCATGGCATTGCTCCTTCAAGGGTTGTCATTCCACCAGGCTGATGTCGTCGAGCTTCCAGCTTTTGTCGAAGTAGGCTTCGGTCGGCGCGTAGAGCCGGAAATAGCTGAACCAGTGCCGGCCCGGCAGCGTCTGCACCCAGTTGTTTTCGAAACCCTTGGGCGCTTTCGGGCCGAAGTAGAGGTCGACCGAACCGTCGGGGTTTTTCTTCAGGTCCTGGCGCGAGGACAGGTCGGCCTTGCGCTGGGGATTGTCGATCAGGCAGCGGCTGTCGCTGTCGTAGACGGTCATCGACCAGAACTGCCTGGCCGGTGGGTTGGCGGCGACCCTGAGGCGATAGGTGCGGGCACCGTCGAGCCAGTTGCCGTGCTGGTCGGTGTAGGCGCCGAGGTAGGTCTGCCCCAGCCCCGGGGTTTTCGAAACCATGCCCTTGGTGTTGGTCACCGCCTCATAGAACCAGGCGCTGCGCTCCCACAACTGGTCGTAGTACTTCACCCGCTGGGACGGTTCGGCGATGTTCAGCACGGTGTCCCAGTGCCGGTCCTTCCAGTACTGCGCCTGGGGGAAACGCTTGGCGAAGGTGTTGGCCTTGGCCATCAGTTCGCCGACCTGGGCCCCTTGCTCCAGGGCCTGGCGCTGCAGGTCGGAGGGGTGGAAGGGCTGGTCTTTCTCGATGCCCAGGCTGGCCAGCATCGCCATGTAGAAACGATCGCGTTCGTTCACCGGCTCCTTCTGGATGATCTGGTGCAGCCGTTCCCAGTAGGCCATGCCCCGTGGCTGGGTGCCGGACCAGCGCTTGCCGCCCGGGGTCAGCAGGCGGGTCTTGCCCGGTGTGGCGCGCTGGGCGTAGGGGTACATGCGGAACTGTTCGACCAGCGCCTTGCCCTTGGCCGGATCCGGATCGAGCACCCGGAAACCCACCAGCACATTCATGGTCTCCGAGCGGGCCAGGTGGTATTGATCGGCATCCGCCGGTGGCTGGCTGCCCGGTGGCAGCACCAGGTACTTGCCGCCCTGGCCCTTGTCCGGGCCGGTCTGGCCCATGTCGATGATCGCCCGCTGCCAGAAGTCGCCAATGCCGCCGGCGGTAGGGCCGGCCGGCAATTCGATCACCAGTGGCCCGGTCTCGTTGAGGTCGACAAAACCCAGGATGTAGGGAGTGGTGGCGTTGGCGGTGATGACCCCGAGCTTGTCTTCATAGCTGTCGAGCACCATCAGGTCGCCGCTGCGGGCACCGAGCTTGTCGCGGAATTCTTCCTGCCACTGGGCATAGGACACCAGTGGCAGGGCCCACAGGTAGGCCTGGCTGGCCTGCTGGAAATCCAGCTCGGCATACAGCCTGGCAATCGCCTCCGGTGCCGGCAGTTCGCCCTGCATGTTGATCGGGCCGATACGGGTTTCCAGGGGCTGCGCGCCGACTCCGCAACTGACCGCCATGACGCTGACGGCGAAACCGGCAACGCTGTTGCGCATCCATGGATTCATGGGCATTCCTTATTTTCCGAGGGTGACATTGATCCCGGCGAACAGGGTGAATTGCGGCAGGCCGTCACCCTTGCGTTCCACTGTCCATTGCGGTTCGAGGAACCAGTTGTAGATGTTGTGGCCGACCTTGCTGGCCTTGCCGACACCGAAGCCGATGGGGATATAGCGGGTGTCGTTCTTCAGGTCGAAGGTCCAGGTGCCGGTGGAGCGCAGGTACCAGCCCTTGGGCAGGTTATGGATGATGAAGGGTTGCAGGGTGGCGGTTTCCACCCGTTGGCGGTCGCTGTCGCCGGCGAACGAGCTCTGGTACTGCACCAGGGCGCCGAGCAGGCCGCGGGGCGAGGCGTCGATGGCCACCGCGGCCAGGCCGGCCTGCCATTTGCCGGTGCCGAGTTCATCGCGGGCGGCGGTCGGGGCGGTGATCTGCGGGCCGATGCCCAACTGCACGCCTTCGGTCTTGAGCAGGAAGATATCGAACAGGTTCAGGTCGCCGATGCCGGTGCTGTAGCCGCCATGGGGATCGGGGCGGGTGCTGATGGGCAGGGTGGCGCGCAGCAGTTGCGGGACGGGCACGAACTCGCCGGGAGCCACCGGCAGGGTGCCGCGCAGCAACAGGTCGTTGGTGTGGACATTGCTGTCGTAGACCCTGGGTGTGTAGTAGTCCTGCAGGTTCGCACCGGGTGCCAGGTTCAGCGGGTTGTTGCTCTTGTTGGCGGTATCGGCGTTATCGGCAAACACTCCAAATGCGGGTGTCATGGCCAGTAGAAAAGTGGGTAAAAGCAAGGCTCTCGACATCGTATCCCCCCATCCCTGGTGGCTCAACCCCACAAAATACGGGGGTTGCAAGGCCGGCTGCGCGCTTGGCGAGCTACAAATGAACCTAGCAGTTAACTTTTCGTTAGCCAGCCGAATGGATTAATTCGTTGGTTTTTGTGGGATGGATCACTTGATGGCTAATAGCTATAAATCCCGGCCGTGTGTGGCTGCGCAGGGGGGCGAGAGTTTGTATCAAAAGTTTTCCAGAAACGCCGTGACGGCGCAGGGCTGGAGCCTGCGACCTGTCGTGTTGTCCTTCGCCGCGAATGTGCCGAGCCGGAACGTACCGAAGGTGAGGGCACTGGCGAATCGTTCTCTCGCCAGGGCGAACAGCTCCGTCAGGCAGGGCAGTTCGAAATGCGCCTGCATGGTCGTCAGCGCGCTCCAGTAGCCGGTCATGATCCAGACGTCGCGACCTGAAGAGCAGCGGGCCAGGTGGTAGGCAATACAACCGGAGTCGCCCTGCAAGGCTTCGACCAATGCGTGCAGTCGAGCCTGCAAGTCGGCTGAGTGACCTTCCGCGGCCTGGATTTCAACGGTACTGATGGCAACGATGTGGGTGGGGATGTGCATGGGGGTTGTCCCTCCAGATAGGATCAACTCCACGATACTCAGCGTCCGGCTGGACGTCATTGCACAATATCGCCACACTATTGTTCAAACCGGCCAATGGCCTGAGCAGTCGCCGAGGTGTACTTTCCGTGATTCACACGTCAACCGAAGACCCGGCGGGCTCGCGGGAGGTCGATGAGATACCCCGTGCCGTGTACGCCTTGAATGCCTCCCTGGTATCCGATGGCTGGGAACACGCCAAGCACCATCACCGCAAGGCACAGCTGTTGTATTCGGTGCGCGGCATCCTCAATTGCGAGATCGATGACGGGGTCTGGATCGTCCCGCCGCAATGCGCGGTGTGGATACCGGGGGACATGCCCCATGTAGCGCGCAGTTCCGGCGAAACCGAGTGCTACTGCCTGTTCGTCGAACCCGATGCCGTGCCGGGCCTGCCCAGCACCTGTTGCACCCTCGCGGTGTCGCCGCTGCTGCGCGAACTGCTGCTGCGGGCGGCGAGCTTTCCCCAGTTATATGCCGAGGAGGGCCGCGAGGCCCGCTTGATCGCGACCCTGCTCGACGAGCTGTGCGAGGCCCCGGTGGAGGACCTGCACCTGCCCATGCCGCGTGAGCGGCGACTGCGGTTGTTGGCGCAGAAGTTGTTGGCCGATCCCTCGGCGAAGATCCCGATGAGTGAATGGGCCACGCGCATCGGCATGAGCGAGCGGAGCATGAGCCGGCTGCTGATGCAGGAGATCGGCGTGAGTTTCGGCCGCTGGCGCCGGCAGTTGCATATCATCCTGTCACTGCGTCGACTGAGCCGGGGCGAAAGTGTGCAGACGGTGGCCCTGGACCTCGGCTACGAAAGCGCCAGTGGTTTTGTTACCATGTTCCGCAAGGCGGTCGGCAAGCCGCCGGCGCGTTACCTGCTGGAGCGCACGGCCAGCTCGCTGCGGGACGGCGACTTTGCCAGCGTGCCGGGTATCGTGCTGGGCGCGGACGGTTCCAATCACGAGAGGGATACGTGAAAAGTGTCGTTGCAGAGCGCTTTCGATCATCCCTGACGACGAACATGACCTGACAGGAAGACCCTCATGTCACCGCTTCTCGGCCTGCCTTCGTTGCGCGACATCGCCCAGCGCTCAGCCTCCATCAGCAAGACCTGCCAGTGCATCGCCAAATCCCTGGCCGGCTGGGAGGGATGGCCGGTTTCCCTGCGCGAGGCGCAGCTGCGGCAGATCGGGTCGCTGGCCGAACTGGCGGAAGAGGAGGCCACCCTCGATGAATACCATCCGGACGGCACCTCCTACTGGTCGGTCAATGCGCCGATCGCTCCGCTGTACTACCCCTACAACCAGTGCGGCGTCTGGGAGTGCCTGGAATGCGGGCGCGCCTATCTGCGCTACAACGACGATGGCGCCTACCACTCTGAGAGCCGTATCCGCAGTCTTGATCCGCTGCTGATTGTCGACGCGCCCTACGGCAAATCATAACCAATCCATCCGATTGACTGGCTAACAGGATGTTAGCTGCTAGTTTGATCAGTAGTCCGCCAGGGACTGCAACTGATCTTGCAGCCTTCGTATTGCGCAAGGCTGAGCCACCAGGGATGGAGGAAGCACAATGTCGAAAGTCTTTCCGACAGCGGTTTTTCTGCTGGCACTCACCCCCGCACACTGGGCCTTGGCCGATACGGTCGTGCCCACCCTCGCCGAACCCGGTGCCCAGGTCGCCGGACCACAGGACAACGTCAAGGTGACCGAGGCCTATGTGCGCATGATGGCGCGCGAGGCGTATGTCTGGGGCTGGCCGATGGCGAATGTGTTCAATCGCCGGCAGAAGTTCAAGGACCTGCCGGAGTCGGGACTCATGGGGGGGCATCGTGCCCGTGGCACCGATCAATCATCTGACCATGCTCACCGACTACATCGCGCCGGGAGAGCGGCTGGTCGCCTGTCCCAACCAGGACGTGGTCTACGGCGCCGGCAGCATTGCCCTCGATCAGGAGCCGGTGGTGCTGCAGGTGCCCGACTTCGGGCAGCGCTTCTGGGTGTACCAGGTGGTCGACCTGCGCACTGACAGCTTTGCCGAGCTGGGCAAGATGTACGGTAGCAAGCCCGGTTTCTACCTGCTGGTCGGGCCGGACTGGAAGGGCAAGGTGCCGGCGGGCATCACCCGGGTGTTCCGTTCCCCGACCAACACCGGCTTTGTTATCCCGCGGGTCTTCCAGGACGACACGAGCGAGGATCGCCAGGCCATCCAACCGTACCTGTCGGGCATCGACATGTACCCGCTGTCGAAGTACGACGGCAAGGTCAAGCAACGCGATTGGCGCAAGGTACCCAGGTTCCCGGCCGAAGCCCAGGGTGATGGAGAGACCCGCTGGGTGTTGCCGGAAAAATTCTTCGACGAGTTGCCGGCCATTCTGGCGGATGCCCGACCGCTGCCGGGTGAGGCGTCACGTTATGCGCAATTGGCCGCGCTGGCGAAGATCGCCCAGGCTGACCCCGCCATGAAGCAGGTGATGATCGACGAGGCGCAGAAGGCCGACAGCGAGGTGGTCACGCCGCTGCTGCAGTTCCGCAACTACGGCCAGCAATTGCCGCATCACTGGAGCACCATCGGCAACGGTGCCGCCTTCGGGACCGACTACTTTCTGCGCACGGCGGTTGCGCGCTCGAACATCTTCGTCAACAAGTCGATCGAGACCAAGTATTTCTATCAGGACCTCGACCAGGGTGGGGCCCGGCTCAACGGCGACCAGCGCTACACCGTCACCTTCGCCAAGGGCGAGACGCCGCCGGTCAAGGGATTCTGGTCGCTGACGCTGTACAACCCGCAGCATTTCTTCGCCGAGAACCCATTGGGGCGCTACTCGCTCGGTACCAAGAACAAGTCGCTCAAACACAATGCCGATGGTTCGCTGACCCTCTACGTACAGCATGAGAGTCCAGGCGCGGACAAGGAAAGCAACTGGTTGCCGGCGCCCAGGGGCACGGATTTCTCGCTCTATGTCCGCGCCTACTGGCCGCAACCGGCGACCCTGGACGGCCAGTGGACGCCACCGGCGGTGGTCAAGCTCGATTGAGTCGCGAGCCCGGATTCGCGACGTGTCATCCGTACAAACATACCCCACAAGGACTTCATATGAACGGACTGCGCATTACCCTGACAGCCCTGGCCATGGCCGTATCCTTGAGCAGCCTCGCCCAGGCGGATTCGCGTTACGAGGAACTGGCCAACCTGCCGTTCGAGAATGGTTTCCCCACTGAACAGACCTCCCGCAGCCTGGCTGACGAGCTGGTGTTCCAGCGTGCGGTGCAGTCGTACCTGTGGGCGTTGCCGGCGATCAATATCTGGTCGATGAAGGAAGCGTCGGAGAAACAGTTCGGTGCCGGCTACAATATCCTGCCGACATGGAAAAAGCGTATCAACGCCAAGACCCTGGTCACCACGCCGAACTCCGACCTGGTCTACGCCATGAGTTACCTGGACCTGCACAAGTACGGCCCGCTGGTGGTGGAGGCGCCGCCCGGCGTGCAGGGGATGTTCGATGACTTCTTCCAGCGTCCCCTGGTCGGTCCGACGCTCGATGGTCGGACCTGGCGTGGCGACGTCGGGCTGGCCGGGCCCGACAAGGGCAAGGGTGGCACCTATGTGATCCTGCCGCCGGGCTACAGCGGTCCGATGCCCAGCGAGGGCTACGTCTACCGTTCGCGGACCTATAACGTGTTCCTGTTCTGGCGTACCTTCTTCAAGGACCCGAAGGACTTGTCCGTGCCGGTGGCGCAAGTCGAACGGACGAAGATCTATCCCCTCGGCAAGAAGGATTCGGCCCTGCCGATGGAGTTTCCCGATGCCACCAGCGTGCCGGTGAACATGCTGTTTGCGCAGGACGGTCGCTACTTCGAGATGCTTTCGCGTTTTATCGAGGCGGAAGCCGTCGATCCGGCGGATCTGGACATGCGCGGCTTCCTGCACACCCTCGGTATCGAGAAGGGCAAACCGTTCGCGCCGGATGCCGCGCGTCGCCAGTTGCTCGACCAGGCCGCGCGCACCGCCTTCAAGATGAGCAAGGTGATCAGCAACAATCTGCTGGTGAATGAGCCCGGTGGGCTGTACTACAAGGACCGCCAGTTCGTGAACACCTTCGCCGGGGAAAACACCGAGTTCCAGGCCAGCGGAACCTTCACCAACCTCGAACAGCGCGTGGCGTTCTTCACCTCGGCCTACTCCGACAGCCCGGGGATGGTGATGAATCTGGTCGGCGCGGGGGCCAAGTACCCGGCGACCTTGCGCGATGCCGATGGGCATTTCCTCGATGGCGCCAAGGCCTACAAGCTCAATCTGCCGGCCAATGTCCCGGCAGCCCTGTTCTGGTCGGTGACCGCCTATGACGGCCTGACCGCCTCGGGCCTGGACAACGGCCAGCCGTTCCCGTCGCTGAACCAGATGGACAAGCCGGTGCAGAACGGCGACGGCTCCACCGATATCTATTTCGGGCCCGAGTCACCGGGTACGGGCAAGAACTGGATCCGCACGGTCCCGGGCAAGGGGTTCCTGGTGATCGTCCGGCTCTATGGACCCAAGCAGGCGTTCTTCGACCAGAGCTGGAAACCCAGTGACTTGCACAAGCAATAACGGCTCAGGACGGGTTGCCTGCCGCGGCGTCCGGTCAATTCAGATAGCGCGCTGATTGACTCGGCTGGAGAGCGCTTCGGCGCTTTCCCTGCGTTCGGAGTAGCGGTCCACCAGATAGTGCTCGCGACCGCGCAGCAGGAGGGTGAACTTCATCAGTTCTTCCATCACGTCGATCACGCGGTCGTAGTAGGCAGAGGGCTTCATCCGCCCGCTCTCGTCGAATTCGAGGAAGGCTTTCGGCACGGACGATTGATTGGGGATGGTGACCATACGCATCCAGCGGCCCAGTACACGCAACTGGTTCACCGTGTTGAACGACTGCGAGCCGCCGCATACCTGCATCACCGCCAGGGTCTTGCCCTGGGTCGGACGGACTGCGCCGAGCGCCAGGGGAATCCAGTCGATCTGCGCCTTGAACACTGCCGACATGGCACCGTGGCGTTCCGGCGAGCACCAGACCTGTCCTTCGGACCACAGCACCAGGTCGCGCAGTTCCTGCACCTTCGGGTGGTCGTCGGGAACGGCATCGGGCAGGGGCAGGCCATTGGGGTCGAAGATCGCCGTTTCGGCGCCCATGTGTTCGAGCAGACGGGCCGCTTCCTCGGTCAGCAGTCGACTGAAGGAGCGTTCGCGGGTCGAGCCGTACAGCAGCAGGATGCGTGGCTTGTGTCCGGGGTGCTCGCCCTGGGCGAGTTTTTCCGGTGTCGGCAGGTCGAGCAGGGACAGGTCCAGGCTTGGCAGATCGACGGGGGCATCGTTGTTCAAGTCGTTCATCAGAGCGCTCCGATACGGTCCAGTGCCTGCTTCAGTGCTGCCGGGTCGAGGGCTGACAGATCGAGACTGAAGAAGGCCGCGAAACGCAGGCGGATCTGCGCCACCGTGGCATCGAACGCGGCCTGGATCTCTGCGTCGGTGCCGGTTACCTCGGATGGGTCAGCCAATCCCCAATGGCTCTTGATGGCGGGACCGAAGTACACCGGGCAGGGCTCGCCGCCGGCCTTGTCGCAGACGGTGATGACAAGGTCCGGCGGTGTGTCGGCGAAGCTTTCCGAACCCTTGCTGTAGAGCGCCGAAGTGTCTACCCCGAGTGCTTGCAGGGTACTGACCGCCCGCGGGTTGAGGCGCCCGCTGGGGAAGCTGCCGGAGCTGACCGCGCTCATGCCCGCGGGTGCTGTGTGATTGAACAGGCCTTCGCAGAGCACGCTGCGACAGCTGTTGGCCGTGCACATGAACAGGACTTTCATGGTTTTCTCCTCGGAGTGAGTACTCGTCGGTAATATATACGATTATTCGAATATACGTATATCCATATGTTTAATTTTTGAAAACATGCGACAGCTGCCGGGATGCCGACGATATTGGCGAGAAACCGTTCGCGTGCAAGGCTCTGCGGGAGGGGCGCAAGGAAGAGAGAGGGGAGGGTAAAGACAGATATCCCGGACGCTCGGCAAGGGCTGCCGGTTGGGTCATATCGGAATGAACATAAGGAAAATGGCAGGGGCGGCTGGATTCGAACCAACGCATGGCAGGATCAAAACCTGCTGCCTTACCGCTTGGCGACGCCCCTGTAGCTGTTGCGAAGAGTGCCTGGCACTCGGCTCCCGTTGTGGTCAGCCCCGTAAGGGCCATCGCAGGAGTGGGCGGAAATTTATCAACTTTCGCCGCCCCTGGGAAGCCCTTGTGAAAATAAATTTGTTTGAAAACAGCTAGTTAATTCCTGGCTGCTGGGGGGTACAGGCTTTTGCCTACTTGACGGCGGCGGTCTTGAACCTTGTCCAGGTGCGCATCCGGGCGCGCATGTCGGCCTGGGGAATATCCTTGCCGGGAATCAGCCGCTCGAAGGTGGCGTCGTCCGGGTAGATCTGCGGGTTGTCGCGCATCACCGGGTCGACGTTCGCCCGGGCCCTGGCGTTGGCGGTCGGGTAGCCGGTGAAATTGCTGATGGCCGCCATGTTCTGCGGACGCATGACGAAGTTGATAAAGGCGTAGGCGTATTCCGGATGCCGGGCGTCGACGGGGATCGCCATGGTGTCCATCCACACCGTCGTGCCTTCGCGGGGAATGTGATAGTCGAACCGGGTTTGTTTGCCGGCGGCATCGGCGGCCCGTTGTGCCTGGGTCATATCACCACTGTAGCCAAGGGACAGGCACAGGTTGCCGTTGACCAGGTCGGTCACCGGCTGCGACTGGAACTTGCGGATGTACGGCCGCAGCTTGAGCAGCAACCCGCTGGCGGCGGCCAGGTCCTCTGGCCTGGCGCTGCGCGGATCGCGACCGAGGTAGTTGAGCACCACTGCCAGCACCTCGTCCGGTGAGTCGATCATGGAGATGCCACAGTCGGCGAACTTCGCCGCCAGTTCCGGCTTGAACAACAGGTCGAGGCTGTTCACCGGGGCATCGGGCAGGCGCTGGGCGATCTGCCCGGTGTTGTAGGTCAGGCCGATGGTGCCCCAGGTGTAGGGGACGGTGGCCTTGTTCGAGTAAAGGTAATGCGTGCGCAGCTTCTGCAGGCCGGGCTCGATGTCATTCAGGGCGGTGAGCTTCGACGGGTCCAGCGGCTGCAGGCTGCCGGCATGCATCAGGCGCTCGCCCACGGTATCGCCAGGGAAGATCAGGTCATAGCCGCTGCCGCCGGCCATCAGCTTGGCTTCCAGTGTCTCGCTGCCATCCATGACGTCGTAGATCACCTGGATCCCGGTTTCGGCGGTGAACGCGGCGAGGGTGTCCTCGGCGAAGTAATCGGACCAGTTGTACAGTCGCAGGATCTTTTCCTCGGCCCGCGCCGACGACAGGACGGCGCTCAGCGCCAGCCCGAGGGAGCAGAGCAGCCATTTTTGGCTCAGGTTCATGTCATACCTCTTGAGTGTTCCAGCGCGCATTGATGTGCCGACCATCCAGCCCCAGCAGGGCCCCGTACATTTCCGGGCGGCGGTCGCGGTAGATGCCCCAGGTCAGGCGTTCTTCGCGCATCGCGCCCAGGTCCAGGCTGTGCACCAGCACGCCGCTGCTGTCACGGTCGGCCTCGGCGAGCAGCTTGCCCTTGTGGTCGCAGATAAACGACGAGCCATAGAAGCTCATTTGCAGTTGCGCATCGGTGGTCGCCATTTCGCGACCGACGCGGTTGGCAGCCACCACCGGCAGGATATTGGCCGCCGCATGGCCGCGCATGGTCATCTGCCAGTGATCGCGGGAGTCCAGTGCGGCAGCCCCCGGTTCCGAGCCGATGGCGGTGGGAAACAGCAGTACGTCGGCACCGAGCAGCGCCAGGCAACGCGCGGTCTCGGGGAACCACTGGTCCCAGCAGATCCCTACGCCAAGGCGGCCGAATGCGGTGTCCCAGACGCGGAATCCGGTATCGCCGGGGCTGAAGTATTCCTTCTCCTGGTAACCGATGGCGTTGGGGATGTGGGTCTTGCGATAGACCCCCAGCAGGCGCCCGTCGGCGTCGGCCACGCTCAAGGAATTGAAGAAGGCGTTGCCGGCTTTTTCGAACCAGCTCAGCGGCAGCACCACGCCCAGCTCACCGGCCAGCGCGGCAAAGCGCCTGAGCACCTTGCTGTCGCGATATTCCTCGGCCAGCGCCAGGTGCTTGTGATCCTGTTCGATACAGAAATACGGCGTGGCGAACAGTTCCTGCAGCAGGATCACCTGGGCGCCCCGGGCCGCGGCATCGCGCACCAGTTGTTCGGCCTGATCGAGGTTGTGCTTGAGGTCCCAGGAGCAGGGCATCTGGGTCGTGGCAATTTTCAGCGGGGGCATGGCATCACTCCTTGACCGGCCAGGCCGGCTGTTGCTGGGTGATGCAATGCACGCCACCGCCGCCATGGGCCAGGTGGTTGATCCGCACCGGCACCACTTCGCGACCGGGGAACGCCTCTGCCAGTACGATGGCCGCCGCCTGGTCGGCGTCAACGCCATAGGCCGGCATGATGACCGCGCCGTTGGCGAGGTAGAAATTGGTGTAGGAGGCGCAGAACACTTCGGCGTCGCTGTCGACGGCTTCGCTGGCCTCGAACAGGTCGACCAGTTCGAAACGCCGTCCCCGGGCATCGCTGGCCAGTTCCAGGGCGCGACGATTTTCCCGCACCACTTCGGCATACACGGAGTCGCGTTCATGGGTGGCATCCACCAGCAGGACGCCGGGACGGGCGAACGCACAGACGCCATCGACATGGCCGTCGGTCATGTCACCAGTGACATGGTCCGGATCGCCCGGCAGCCAGAGGGTCTTCTTCACCCCCAGCAGGCGAGTGAAGATATCCTCCATCTCGGCCTTGGTCATGCCCGGATTGCGGTTGGAATTGAGCAGCACCGACTCGGTGGTGATCAGCGTGCCTTCGCCGTCGACGTGGATCGCTCCGCCTTCGTTGGCCAGGGACGTGGTGAACCCCTCCAGGCCGAGGTAATCGAGGACCCGCCGGCCCAGGCTCGCATCCAGGTCGTGGGCCGACTTGCCGCCCCAGGCATTGAAGCGCCAGCTGACCCCGGCCAGCCCCTGTTGCGGATGGCAGATAAAGCTCGGCCCGGAGTCGCGGCACCAGCTGTCGTCGACCGCCAGTTCGATCAGTTCGATGTTCGCCTGGCACAGGGCGGCGGCGCTGGCCCGTGCCGAGGGATCGACCACCATTTTCACCGGCTCGAAGCGGGCGATGGCATTGGCGACACGGGCAAAGTCGACCTGCACCTGGGCCAGGGTCACGCCCCAGGCGGACTCCCACAAGGCTTGATTGTGGGGCCAGACCATCCAGGTCGCCGCATGGGGGGCCCATTCCGCGGGCATCGACCAGCCCGTGCTCTGAACGCCATTGCTCTGCATGTTTCTCACCTTTCAGTTAAGTATTATTTATGACTGAAAACCGCTATCGCGGAGTGATACCCATGCTATGGCTTCATAAAAGTCGCAACAAACGATAGATTTAGCGCACAACTGATCAGTAGGGCTTATCGATATGCTGAAGCATTGGCCTCCCTTGAATGCACTGCGCGGCTTTGAAGCCGCTGCCCGCCTGGGCAGTTTTCACAAGGCGGCCGAAGAGTTGCACCTGACCCAGTCCGCCATCAGCCAGCAGATCCGCAGCCTGGAAACCTTTCTCGAACAGCCGCTGTTTTTCCGTAGCGGCCGCAGCGTCAGCCTGACCGATGCCGGGCATGACCTGCACAGTACGACCCAGTCGATGCTGCAGCAGTTGTCCGTCGGGATCCGGCGTCTGGAGCAGTACCGCAAGCCCAACCAACTGGTGGTCAACACCACCCCGGCGTTCGCCCGGCACTGGCTGCTGCCGAGGTTGAACGATTTCCATCGGCAGTACCCCGATGTCGATCTCTGGCTGTTCACCAGCTTCGACGCGCCGGACATGGCGACCCAGACCATCGACCTGACGATCCGCGACGACCTCGGCCCGCAGGCCGAATGCAGCTACCGGGAACTGTGCAACGATCGCTTCTACCCGGCCTGTCATCCCGACGTGCTCGAACTGCCGGTGGAGCAGCGCACCACCTTGCATGGCGAGCGGGAAATGGACTGGAGTCACTGGGTAGTGCAGGGCGGCGAGCACGTCGGCCAGCGCAGCAACGGATTGAATTTTTCCGATCCGGGGCTGCTGCTCGACGCGGCGTGCGCGGGCAGTGGCATTGCCCTGGTCAGTCAGTTGCTGGCGGCGAATGCACGGGCCAATGGCCTGTTGACGCCCTTGAGCGAACAGACGGTTCCGGGGCCCGACTGGGTCTGCCTGATTCACCGCGACAGTGAAAAGAGTTCGCTGACCCGAGGCTTCAGCGAGTGGTTGCAGGCGGCTTTCCGAGCCTCGGTCAAAGCACCGGATCACATCAGGGCGGACGACGCCACAAAATGACCGGGCGCTACTTCCAGGTAGTCCATGCCCGGCGCCTGGTAATCGACATCGTAGATCCTGCTGGGCACCGTCTCCTCCATCAGACTGAACGGTTTCCTGGGTACGTCGAGGTCGGCCGAGGGCACTGCGCTCAACAACCGTTGGGTGTAGGCGTGGTGAGGATTCTCGAAGATCGAGCGGCGCGGGCCAATTTCGACGATGCGGCCATGGTACATCACGCCCACCCGATGGCTGACCCGTTCGACCACCGCCAGATCATGGGAGATGAACAGGAATGCAATGCCCATGTCCCGCTGCAGGTCCTGCAGCAGATTGATGACTTGGGCCTGGATGGAGACATCCAGCGCCGAAACCGCTTCGTCGGCGATGATCAGTTTGGGCGAGAGCGTCAGGGCTCGGGCGATACAGATCCGCTGGCGCTGCCCTCCGGAAAACTCGTGGGGATAGCGTCCGGCATATTCGGCGGGCAGCCCGACCCGTTCGAGCAGGTCGCGTACTTGCCTGCGGGCTTCCGCGCCGCGGGCGATGCCATGGACATGCAACGGCTCCAACAGGCTGTCTTCGATCGTCAGGCGTGGATCCAGGGATGCATAGGGGTCCTGAAAGACCATCTGAATATCCCGGCGCAGGGTTTTCAGGCCGTGCCTGTTCAACGTGGCCAGGTGCTTGCCGCCGAAGACGATATCCCCTCCCTGGATCGGCATGAGGCCGGCAATCGCCCGGGCACTGGTGGACTTGCCGCAGCCGGACTCACCCACCAGCGCCAGCGTTTCGCCCGGATAGATGTCGAAGTCGATGGCTTCGACGGCATGTACGCGACGCCTGACTTTGCCAAGGAGGCCGGCCTTGAGGTCATAGCGAATGGACAACGACTTGACGCTGAGCAGGGGCGGGCTTTCGTAGTCGGGGGCAACCTCAGGGGCCGGCGCCGAGTCCGCCGGGATCGTGCCAGCCAGGTCGTCGATCAACGGGAATTTCGCCGGCAGATGGGTGCCATTCATCGCACCGATCTTCGGCACGGCGGCCAGCAGCGCCTGCGTATAGGGTTGCCGGGGCGCCTGTAGAACTTCCCTCGCGGCGCCGTGTTCGACGGTTTCGCCTTTTTTCATCACCATCACCTGATCGGCGACCTCGGCCACCACGCCCATGTCGTGGGTGATGAAGATCACGCCCATGGCCAGGCTGTCCTGCAGTTCCCTGATGATGCGCAGAATCTGCGCCTGGACGGTGACGTCCAGCGCGGTGGTCGGTTCGTCGGCGATCAGCAAGGTCGGCTCGCAGACCAGCGACATGGCAATCATCACCCGCTGTCGCATCCCGCCGGAAAGCTCGTGGGGATAGCGATTCATGATCTGCTTCGCATCGGGAATACGTACCAGGTCCAGCATGCGCAGTGCCTGGGCTTGAGCCTCTGCCCGGCTGCAGCGCTTGTGCAGGACGATGGCCTCGGTGAGCTGCGAGCAGATCCTGAAGACCGGGTTCAGCGAGGTCATGGGTTCCTGGAAGATCATCGACATGGACGATCCCCGGTGTTGACGCATGACGGACTCGGGAGCGGTGACCAGGTCGATGACCTCGTTGGCGCGGGTCTGCAGGTGCATCGAGCCGGATACGATTCTTCCCCCGGCCCGCTGGATCAGGCCCATCATGGCCATCGAGGTCACGGATTTGCCGGAGCCGGATTCGCCGACGATCGCCAGCGTCTGGCCGCGCCGGACCTCGAAGGACACGTCCCGCACGACAGGCGATGCGTTTGTGGCGGGCCCGAAGGCCACACTCAGGTTTTCGACGCGAGCTACCAGATTTTCGTTCATGGGGCGCTCCTTCAATCGACGATCCGCGCGACGGCGGTATCCAGGTCAGCGCGGGCGCTGGCGAGCTTCAGCTTGTTGGTGGTCACCCATTCGCAGTCCTGCGCCAGTTCGTCCCTGGCGATCGACAGTAGGCGCTTGACTTCGTCCGGGCCCACCCCGCCCGCGGAGACACGGGTTTCAACGAAGCGGCGCGGGTTCAGGGCGTCGCGGACCTGTGCATCCGTGTACTCGAGCGGCGAACCGATGGTTTCCATCGCGGCCTGGTTCAGTGCCGCACTCGTTACCATGGCAGGCGATACACCGGCGAGCAGGCAGTTGCGGACCAGGCGCGCCACGACATGGTGGACCTGGCGGAAGGAGATGCCTTGCTCTCGAACGATGATATCGGCGAGGTTGCTGGCGGTGCACCAGCTCCCGGAGAGCAGGGTCGCCATCCGGTCCTCATGCACCACCAGGGTTTCGATGATGCCGGTGAAGAGGTCCAGCATCCCTTCGGTGATTGCCAGGGCATCATGGATCAATGGCAGGTCACGCATGGCCTGGTCGCCGGTTCCTTCGGACCTGAACGTCGCCAGCGCCGTGCTGAGCCAGGTCACCGAGCCACCGGCGGCCTTCTTGATGGTTTCCAGGCCGCTGGGGTTTTTCTTCTGCGGGAAAATGCTGCTGGTACCACAGTAGCCGTCGTCGCTCTCGACGGTGGCGAACTCGACGCTCGACCAGATATGCAGGTCCGTGGCGAGGTCATTGAGGTCTGCCATGACGAATGACAGGGCGCCGATGGTCTCCGCCGCGTACCATGCTTCACGGCCCAGCTTGGAGTTCTCGACCAGGCTGTCGAAACCGAGCAGGTGCGTGGTACGAGCGCGATCCAGTGGCCAGGATGTACCGGCCAGGCCCACGGCGCCAAGCGGGTTGCGATTGACCCGGCCGTAGGCGTTGGTCAGGCGGCTGAAGCTGTCGTGCAATCTTGAAGTGAAGCTCAGCAGGTAGTGGCCGAAGACCCAGGGCTGTGCATGCTGCATGTGGGTATAGCCGGGCATGATCGTGTCGCCATGCCGCGCGGCCTTCTCGATCAGTGCCACCTGGAATTCATTGATGCGATCCAGCACGGCAAGAATGCGTTTGCGGTCATACAGGCGCCGCACCGTTGCCCCCTGGTCGATACGGCTGCGACCGGTGTGCATCTGTCCTGCCGAATCTTCGCCGATCCTGGAGAACAGGTACGACTCGACCTGAAGCAGGAAGCTGCCTTTCTTCACATCGAAGGGAAAGTCCGCGGGCGACAGGTCCCGGATCAGGCGCAGCTCTGCCAGGATGGCTTGTCCCACCGGTTTGGAAAGGATCTGTTGCTCCACCAGCATCACGGTGTGAGCCAAGTCAACCTCGACAAACTCATGGTACTGACGCTTCTCGGTTTCAAGCGCCGGGATATCGTGATGCCTGACCATGCGCTCGGCCGCAGGTGCGCTCAGGCGGGCGTCGGTCAACAAGCTTTCGTTGTCATGTGCAATGGACATTTCAAATCACCGTTCAATAAGTTCTACACGCTTGAAATCAATGGTCCCTTCGTAATCGACATCCAGGCCATTCAAGTCTTTACGCACACCGATAATCTGCTCCTGGTCAAAGAGAGGCAGATTGTCCGGGTCCTGTTCCCAGAGGATCTGTTGTATCTGGCCGTAATAGGACATGCGTTTGTTCGGGTCCAACTCGCGGGAAGCAAGTTGGAGGAGTTGGTCTACGTGGGGATCGCTATAGCCCGTCAGGTTCTGCGGATCACCGCTGGATAACTTTCGGCGCAGGCGGATATCGGCATCGGAAATACCTGTGCCCAGTAACCACATGTTTGCTTCATTGCTGCCTTTTCCCGTGCCTTTTCCCGAATCGGGCCGGTACAGGTTCTTTTGATAGGTGGCCCATTCCCATACCTTGAACTCGGTCTTGAGTCCGACGGCATTGAGATAGCCTTGAACCACTTCGGCGACCTGGCGGTCCTTGGTATAACGACCTGCCGGCGTCCACATGACGATGGTGCCCGGATAACCACCCGGATAGACTTCATCGATAATCTTCCTGGCAGTCTCCGGATCATATTTCACCGGGGTAAACGCACGTCGTGCCTGTGTGCCTTCGGGAAAGGGGCCGGTAGGAACTTTGCCGTATCCAAGCAGGACCTTGTTGACCAGGGCTTGACGATCAATGGCCATGCTGACCGCCCGGCGGATGCGCGGGTCATCGAATGGCGGCTTCGTCAGGTTCATTTCAAAGAATACCTGGAAGGTACTGGGTATCCGGAGCAATGTTGACTTGTTGAGTTCCTTTAATTCGATAGCAGCTTCGGGTGACAGGTTGGCGGCGATATCGGCATTTCGGGTGCGCAACTCAATGACTCGCGAAGAGTCTTCCCTGACCGGGCGGAATACTATTTTCGCGGGCTTCGCGCTTTCTCCATAATAGGCAGGGTTCTTTTCAATAACCGCCTGGTCATTGGGAATCCAACTGTCAAAAACATAGGGGCCCGTACCGACTGGATGATGTCCATAGGCTCGCCCGTACTTGGCGACCGCTGCCGGACTGTTGATCGACGATGATTGTTTCGCCAGTAGTTCCAGCATGGTCGGCGAAGGGTTTTTTGTCGTGATCCGTACCTGATACGGCGATACCGCTTCCACCGACAAGATATCCGCATAGTAGGAGCGATGCGGTGAACCCAGCTTGGGGTCACGAATCCTGTCCAGGTTGAACTTCACGGCATCCGCGTTGAAGTCGGTGCCATCGTGAAACTTCACGCCCTGTTTCAGGATGAATGTCCATTGTTTGCCATCTTCGGACCTGGACCATGACTCTGCCAGGTCCGGTATGAAGCTGGTGCGATCCTGGCCGTTCCAGGCGATCAATCGGTTGAACAGGTGATCAATCACGTTGAGGGACGGCACACTGCGCGAAATGGCGGGGTCCAGGGTATCGATATCCGATCCCTGCACGAAGGTCAGCTGTCCTATCTCTTTGGCATTGGCTACGGATGGCAAGCCTGCCGACAATCCGATGATGCCCAGGACAGCAAAACTGCGTATGAGTACTGTCAGGCGGTTCAAGCGACCCATAATCTTTCTCGCTGGATAATTCTCGTGGAAACTCATGACGGCTATGCCGTGCCGATCTCGGTCAGGCGTTACGCGATTTCGGATCTATGTAGTCCCGCAGTGCGTCGCCAACAATGTTGAAACTCAGGATTGTCAGGACCAGGGCGAGTCCGGGGGCGAACAGCACATAGGGATGTGTCGTCAGCAAAGGCCGTGACTCGGCGATCATCGAACCCCACTCCGGCGTTGGCGGGGGCGGGCCAAGACCCAGGAAGCTGAGCCCGGAACCAATGAGGATGGCTTCTGCCAGCGATACAGTGGCCTGGATGATCACCAGCGAACCGATGTTTGGCAGGATATGCACCAGCAGCAGTCGTAGATCGCCGACACCGATGGATTTCGAGGCCAGTACAAACTCGCGGTTGCGCAGCGCCATTACCGGTCCGGCAAAAAAACGGACGTAGATAGGAATGCTTGAAATGGCGATGGCCAGTGTCAGGCTCAATATGCTGTTGCCCGCAACGGTAATCACCAGGATCGCCACCAGCGTTCTGGGAAATGCGATCATGGAATCCATGACCCGCATTACCAGGCTGGCGAGGGCATTATTGTAATAACCACAAAATGCACCTGCCGCGATGCCGATAATCATTGCAATACCCACACTTGAAACCGCGACAGTCAGAGTGATGCGCGCGCCCCACAAGACTCGCCCCAGCAAGTCCCTGCCAAGTTGGTCGGTGCCCAGGAAAGAGTCGGTTCCAGGGCTGATAAGCGACCTGGACAGATTGATCCGGGTAACCGAGTCCCAATCAAACAACAGGGGCGCGCATACTGCGGCGGCCACCATTGCCAGAATTACAATAAATGCACCCAGGGCAAACCAGCGCTTGTGGATTACAAGGAAGCTGATAAAACCCGGCCGACGCTTTTTTGCTGTTGGCATATCAGCCTCAGTTGTAGGTGATGCGAGGGTCGAGGATGCCATATACGAGGTCCACAATTAAGTTGATGATAACTACGGCGGCCGCAAAGACGATGACTGTGCCTTGAACTACATAGATATCCCGGGCCATGATCGCATCAATAAGAAGTCGTCCCATGCCCGGCCAGGCAAATACAGTTTCGACAATGACAGCGCCTCCCAGTAGTCGGCCGAAGTCCATGCCGAAGACCGTAACCAGTGGAATGGCGGCATTGGAAAGTGCGTGTTTCAGAATGACCTTGTAGCCGGGAACACCTTTTGCGTACGCGGTACGGATATAGTCTTCCTTCAACACATCCATCATTGTCGAACGGGCCAGCCTCGAAAACGTTGCGACGTAGGGCAGGCCAAGGGTGAAGGCGGGCAGTATCAGGTGCTGCAGTCCGCCTCTGCCGGTGGGTGGGAGCCAGCCCAGATTTGCCGAAAATATCAGCATCAATATGAGTCCCAGGAAGAATCCGGGTATTGATATGCCAAGGACGGCCACCGTGGTTAATGAACTGTCCAGCAACCCCCTGGGTTTCAGCGCGGCGACAATACCCAGCGGAACACCAATGAGGACAGCAAGCAGCATGCCTGCCGCGGTCAGTTCAATAGTGGCGGGTAGCGTTCTGGCAATACTTTCCAGTACAGGGGTAAAAGTCTGGAATGACTCTCCGAAGTCACCACTGGCAATCTTCTTTACATAAATGATGTACTGAGTGGCAAGCGGTTGATCGAGTCCGTAGTTCTTCCGTATCTGTGCTATATCTGCTTCCGTTGCATCGGGCCCGGCGGCTAGTTGTGCCGGATCTCCGGGGATGAAATGCATTACCAGGAATATCACGATGGATACTCCCAGTAGCATCGGTAGCAGGAGTAATAACCTGCGTAGGGTATAATTCAGCACGAGTAATCCTCTTTTTATTTTGCGTCAGCGTTGTCCTGCACTTATTGTGGAACACTGCTGTCAGGTAAAACTACGCAACTGAATCATCGCGCTGTCATACAGTTATGGCAAACCCGTAACATGTTGGACGCACATAACAAAATGTTATACGCTGGTGGAATAGCGACTTCCAACACCCGGACGAGAGCTGCAATGAAATTGAATCCCCGCCAATTGGAAGCCTTTCGAACGGTCATGCTCACGGGTAGCATGACCATCGCAGCTGAAGCGCTACAGATAACTCAACCGGCTGTCAGCCGGCTTATCCGCGATCTTGAAATAGTCCTTTCTCTTCGATTGTTTCGCCGCGAAGGCAATCGCCTCATTCCCGGTGCGGAAGCACAGGTCCTGTATGCGGAAGTCGACAAGTTCTATCAGGGAATCGAGCGAATCGAGCGTGTCGCCGAGGACCTGGCAACACTGCGCACGGGCACGTTGAGAATAGCGTCGATGAGCACTTTGGGGCTGAGCGTGGTGGCTGAAGGGGTGTGCCGTTTCGCGCGAAAACACCCGGACGTCAGAACGTCCCTGGATGTGCGCAACTCGCTGGGCATCCTGGAGCTGACATCGGCCAACCAGATCGATATCGGCTTCGTCCAGATCCCGACTGGAGACTATCCAGGTATCCAGGTGGTGCCGCTGCCGCACGTCAGCGCGGTGTGTGTGATGCCGGTTGACGATGCACTGGCCTCTGGAGATGTCGTCACGCTGGATGACTTGCACGGCCGTCGGTTGATAACGCTGAATACGAACAATCCGTTGCAGCGACGCATCACGTCGGCGATGGAGGCCCGCGGTGTGGCAGGTAGTTCCTCCGTGGAAACCACGGCGGCCCACGCGGCCTGCGGTATGGTTGCGGGGGGACTTGGACTGACGATCTGCGATCCGTTCACGGCGTCCTACTCGAAGTACCCGGGCATTACCTTCAGAAAACTCGATCAGGACATACCCTTCGAGATTTCCATGGTGTTTCCCGGCCACCAGCAACGCTCGCAGTTGACGGCGGATTTCATGCGGGTAATGGAAGGCATCTTCAAGTCGGAGTTCATTTCCATGATTCCCCGCGAGGCCTATCAGGCGGGCCTGGTCGACGTGGCGATCGGGCCGCCTGCGGGTCACTTCAATTCGGTCGAGTAGTTCACCGGCACCCATTGCCACGAGGTGCCGCGAGAGCGCAGATGGCCGAGGCCGGGGAACGAGATGTGTGCCGCCCCGACCAGCGCGCCTTCTTTTGCCGCCAGGGTGAACACCGTCTCGCGGGCCGCTGAGGCGGCTTTCTTGTCCGTGTCAAAGCCGATGGTCACCGACGGATCGGCGAACTGTATCGCGCCGGCATGGACAAGATCGCCAGCGACGATCAGCTTCTGGCCTTTGCTCTCGACGATATAGCTGGTGTGGCCCACGGTATGGCCATAGCTGGACCAGGCCTTGAAGCCCGGCAGGATTTCCCCGCTGCCCTGGAACGGCTGGAATTTTCCGCTGGCGATATACGGGGTGAGCGAGGCCATTGCGTCCCTCACGAATTCCGGCACGAAGCTCTTGGCATCGGCCGAGGCATGATCCAGCGTGGCCTTGGAGAGCCAGTAATCGGCGTCGTGCTGATCGGCGTGGATCGTTGCGTTGGCGAACACCACGGCACCGTTGGCGACGAGGCCGCCGACATGGTCCGGGTGCATATGGGTAATGAGCACGTCATCGACCTGATCCGGTGTGTAGCCGGCGGCCTTCAGGTTGGCGACCAGCTTGCCCAGCGTCGGCCCGAAGAACGCGCCGGCGCCGGTATCGATCAGGACGAGCTTCGTGCCAGTGTTGACGAGGTAGGCGTTGGTCGAGGTTTCGGTCGGTACGCCGAGAAAGGCCTTGTGCAGCGCTGCGGTGGTCTTTGCGGCGGGCTCGCTGAGCAGCTTGTCGAAGGGCGCGTCGATGGTGCCGTCGTTCAGCGCGGTGATCTCGAAGTCGCCCAGCATGATGCGGTAGAAGCCAGGTGCCTGGGTCTTGACCTGGGGCGCGGCGGCAAGGGCCTCAGTCGGGGCGACGAGGGTGCCGAGCGCCAGTGCGGTAGTCAGTACGGTGTAGTGCAGGATGCGGGGAGCGGTGATCTTGAGCATGGCAGGAGACCTTCAGTTCGAAACGAAGGCATCCTATTGAGGCGAATTTTATTGTTGAAATCGATTCTTCATATGCCAGGCATAAGTGGCGTGAGTACCTGCCAGGGAGTGACAGGTTGTGCCCGGTCAGATTCATCGTTTCAACTGGAAAAGCTGCTCGAGCCCTTGCAGCGTGCTGTCGACAAAACGCTCGTCGCTGGTCCCGGCGGGGAAGTGCAGCACGTTGTGGATGACCAGCGAGGCCAGGCCATGGATGTAGGACCAGCTGGCGAGTGAGGCCCGACGCACTTCGGCGCTGTCGACCTCGCAGTCGAGCAGCTCGGCGATGATGCGCTTGAGTTCGCCGAAGGCTTCCTCCCGCGCGCTGCGCAGTTGCGGAATCATCCCGCCGTCGGCGAATTCCGGGCCGAACATCAGCTGGTAGAGCGCCGGGTTGTTCCGGGCGAAACCGAAGTAGGCGAGGGTGGCGTTGCGCAGCCGTTGCCTGCCGGCGCTCTGGGCGTCCTTGATGACCAGGGTTCGCCCCAGCTCATGGAAGCCCTGGGCCGCCAGATGGCCGATCAGTTCGCCGCGATTGGCGTAGTGGTGATAAGCCGCGGTGGCACTCACGCCGACCCTTTCCGATACGGCCCTGAGGGAGAGTCTGGTCGGCCCGACTTCCTCGAGCATTTCCCGTGCGGTCGCCAGCAATTGCGGAGCCAGGTTGCCCACATGGTAGGTGTCGCGCGTTCGGGGAGGTGGCTTGGTCATCGGTGAAGGTACGTCATCAGGGCCTGTAACAGACGGGAATCCTAACATGGGGAAGTATCTTGACAGTGTAAAGATATGCCCTTAACTTGCGCTCCATGACAAGGCCGGAAGGGATCATCCTCGGACCAACAGTCCGAAAAGCGCCGCGCACGGAAGTGCGGTGGCCGCTGCAGGCCGGTTTTTCCAGCTGAATCTTATCGGTGATAAGTTTGAGGTGAATCATGAAGCACTATGACGCCGTGGTAATTGGCGCCGGCAACGCCGGATTGACGGCGGCGACGGCCCTGCAGCGTGGCGGTTGCCGGACGCTGTTGCTCGAACGCCACAATATTCCCGGTGGTTGCGCGACGTCCTTTGTGCGCGGCGACTTCGAATTCGAGGTGGCCCTGCACCAGCTCAGCGGCCTGGGGACCCCGGACAAGCCGTTCATCATGCGCCAGTTGTTCGAGAAGCTGGGGGTGATGGACAAGGTGGCGTTCGTGCAGGAACACGCGTTGTACCGGCTGGTGGTGCCCGGCGAAATCGATATCACCCTGCCGGCGAGCTGGTCGGGCATACGGCGCACGCTGCAGCAGTTGTTCCCGGCCGAGGGCGAGGCTATCGAGCGGTTCCTGCTGGTCTGCGAAAAGGTCACCGTGGAGAGTTTCACCACCTTGCCCCAGGCACGCCGCTCCAACAGTGAAGCGGCGCTCAAGTCGATGTGTCCGTACTTCGTCGAGTATGGCTTTCGGCCGCTGAAGGAGGTGCTCGACGAGTTCTTCGATGACGCCAGGCTCAAGAGCGTCCTGGCGACCTACTGGCTCTACCTCGGCGTGCCGCCGAGCATGCTGCCGTTTTCCGATGTGGCGGCGATGATCTACGCCTATGCGGTGTTCAAGCCCTGGCATATCAAGGGCGGTTCCCAGGCGATGTCCACCGCGCTGGTGGAGTCGTTCCTGGAAGCGGGTGGCGAAGTGCGCTTCAACTGTGCCGTGGAGCGGATCATCACCGCTGAGGGGCGGGTCCGGGGTGTGCGCCTGGAGGGCGGTGAAACCGTCACCTGCGCCGCCGTGGTGTCCAACGCCAGCCCGCTGGTGACCTTCCACGAACTGCTGGATCTCGACCAGCCGCCACCGAGCGTCCAGCAGGATTTCCGCTCCCGGCGCATGGGCACTTCCGCCTTCGTGATCTACCTGGGGCTGGATTGCACGCCACAGGAACTGGGCGTGGAGACGGCATCCAGTTTTATCTACGAGACCCTCGACGAGGAGGCGATCCACCAGCGCATGGGCAGCCTGGAGCCGCCGTTGGGCGGCATGCTCACCTGCTACAACCTCGAGGACCCCGATGCCGCGCCCGCCGGGAAAAGCCAGGTGGTGCTGGTGTGCCTGCAATACGGCGAGGTCTGGAAGTCGGTTCCGCCGCAGCGTTATGCGCAGACCAAGTATGCCTTCGCCGAGAAGCTGATCGGAGTGATCGAGAAGGTCTACCCGAAGGTGCGCCAGTACATCGAGGAAGTTGAAGTGGCCACGCCGCTGACCATGATGCGCTACCTCAACACCCCCGGCGGCGCCATCTACGGTTTCCAGCAGAGCACCCAGGATTCGCCGCTGCTGCGCGAGCGCCTGGATGCGGTGCCGGGGCTTTATATCGCCGGCTCGTGGACTTCCATGGGCGGTTTCCAGCCGACCTACATGGCGGGCGAGTCCACCGCCAGGGCGGTGCTCAAGCAGTTGAAAGTCAAGGAGGTGCGGCATGTCTGAACAGAACCTGATGGACCTGGTCGCCGGCTACCGCGAGGCCCGGCAGGCCAAGCAGGCCCTGGAACAGAGCGGAAGCGACTTCTACGAAATCAGGGGCGAAGTCGGCAACATGGTCGTCCAGTTGCATCCGAAACGCCTGCAACTGGAGGTCGCTGAAATCATCGAGGAGACCTCCAGCACCCGCACGCTGCGGGTGGTCGCCGTCGATCGCAAGGTTCTGCCGCCGTTCCTGGCCGGCCAGTACATCAACCTGTTCGTGGACATCGACGGTGTCGCGACAGCCCGGCCCTATGCGATTTCCTCGCCGCCCTCGCAGCAGGGCTACTACGACCTGACAGTGAAGCGGGCGAGGGATGGTTATGTCTCCAACTACCTGCTGGACCGGGTGGTGGTGGGTCAGCGGCTGCTCAGTTCCGGGCCCATGGGTACGTTTCATCACAACCCGCTTTACCATGGCGATGACCTGGTGTTCCTCGCCGGTGGTTCCGGCTCCGCGCCGGCCCGCAGCATCCTGCAGGATCTGCTCGACCGTGGCCTGGCGCATCGCTTCCATCTTGTCTATGTGAACAGCCATCTTGACGATGTGATTTTCGACGAGGCGTTTCGTGCCCTGGCCCGGCGTCACGAGCACTTCACTCTCTCCCAGGTGATCTCCCGTCCGCCGGCCGATTACCGGGGCCATGCGGGGCGGCTGAACGAGACGTTGCTGCAGGCACTGCTGGGCGACCTCGACGACAAGATGTTCTACATCTGCGGTCCGACGCCGTTCAACGACCACTGCATCGAGCTGCTCACGGCGCTGGGCGTCAAGCGTCGGCGCATCCGGGTCGAGGCCAACGGTGCGCCCAAGGCACCGCACGAGCAACCCGGCTGGCCGGAAGGCGTAACACTGGACGATGAAGTGCTGGTGACCGTGCAAGGTCGTGGCGCTTTCAAGAGCCGGGTGGGAGAGCCGTTGCTCAATGCCCTGGAGCGCAACGGCTATTTCGCCGAGAACGCCTGTCGTTCCGGTGAATGCAGCCTGTGTCGGGTCAAGCTGGTGTCCGGGTCGGTGTTCAACCCCCGGGAGGCGCACCTGCGCAAGTCCGATCGTGATTTCGACTGGTTCTATTCCTGCGTGGCGTTTCCCACCGCCGATATCGAGATCCTTCTCTAGCTCAGCGGTGAGTTGGATGGCCTGTTTTGCCTGTGGGGCTCAGGCCTGCCCGGGCGACAGGGCATAACGTGGAGCGGGCCTGGCGTTGGCGAAGCTTGGCGCCAGCGCGCGGCGATCCGCTTCCCAGCGTGTCCAGTCCGTGTTGTCCTGCAACGTCGGGATGGTCACTAGTTCGCCTTGATCGAGTCCGGCCAGTGCCGCGTCGACCAGATCCTCGGCGGTCATCGTACTGGCCGCCTCTTTCTGTTTGGCGTAGCCCGCCATATCCCAGAACTCGGTGGCCGTCGCCGCCGGCAGGACCGTCTGGATGCGCACGCCCTTGTCGGCGAGGTCGCGTTGCAGTGCGTGGCCGAAGCTCAGGACATAGGACTTCGAGGCACTGTAGACGCCGTTCAGCAGTTCGACGGCGATGCCGACAACCGAGCTGATATTGATGATCGTGCCCGAGCCCCTGGCAGCGAATACCGGCGCCACGGCATAAGTCAGGCGTGTCAGCGCGGTGATATTCAGGTCGATCATTGCTTGCATTTCGTCGACATCGCTATTGAGTATCGAAGCCACCGAGCCGACACCGGCGTTGTTCACCAGCAGGGTGATGCGGTTGTCGTCGCGCAGGACGCTCTCGATGGTCGAGCGTGCGGCCTTGTCGTTGAGATCCGCCGTCAGGGTCTTCACCGAGCGGCCGGTCTGCGTCGTCAGGCGGTCGGCCAATGTCTTCAGGCGATCGGCGTTGCGAGCCACCAGGATCAGGTCATAGCCACGCTTGGCCAGGCGATCGGCATAGACCGCGCCGATGCCGGTGGAGGCCCCGGTGATCAGCGCCGTGCCTTTGGGGGAGATATCGGAGGAAGTCATGGTCGTCTCTCTTTCAGAATGCTTGCCCGACGGGATGTCGGGTCGGTAGTCATTCTGGATTTGACGCGGTGCGTCCTCAATGACATATATGCAATGATTCATGCCATCATGTCTCGTTGCACCGGTCCTTGCAGGGAGTTGCCTGCCGGGCGTCATGAGCTGCGTTTGAGAGACCATCATGCACACTGTCGGACTCGTCGTTTATCCGGATTTCCAGTCTCTGGGGCTCGCCGTTGCGAGCGTTTTCGAATACGTGAATCTCTTGCGCGGCGAGAGGGTCTATCACTTCCGTCTGGTTTCTGAAGGCGGGGGGCCGGTGATGACGTCCCAGGGTTTTTCCGTCAATACCGACCGGCTTCAGGACTCGACCTATGACACACTCATTGTCGCCGGTGCCAATGACTGTCGCCTGCCGGGTGCCAGCCTGCTTGACTACATACGCCAGGCGCCAAGCCGGAGCAGGCGCGTGGCGGCGATTTGCACCGGTGCGTTCGTACTGGCTGCCGCCGGTCTGCTCGAAGGCAGGCGTGCCACGACGCATTGGTTTCATGCCCAGGCGTTCAAGAAGCAGTACCCCGGCGCATTGCTCGATGAAGACCGCATCTTCGTGGTGGATGGGCAAATCTGGACGTCGGCGGGCATGACCGCCGGTGTCGACCTCGCCCTGGCGATCGTTGAAAAGGATTTCGGATTGGAGACTGCCCGCATGGTCGCGCGCAAGCTGGTGGTGCATCAGCGCCGTGGTGGTGGGCAATCGCAATTTTCGGCGCTCCTGGAACTGGATGCAAAGTCCGACCGCGTGCAGATGGCGCTCGCTTATGCAAGAGAGCATCTTGGCAGTGTCCTGTCAGTCGAAACCCTGGCCGAAGCCGCACGGCTGAGTCCGCGTCAATTCAGTCGAGTCTTTCGCGAGGAAACCGGCCAGTCGCCGGCCAAGGCCATCGAGCGCTTGCGCGTCGAGGCCGCACGTTTGCTGATGGAGACGACGCTGCACCCGATAGAAGTCATTGCTCGCGAGACCGGCTTCGGCGACCGGGAACGCATGCGCCAGGCATTTCTCCGGGCATTCGGGCAACCGCCCCAGGCCATACAACGCACTTCGGCGAGGGCTGTGTCGGCGTTGTAAGGGGGCATGACATCCTGGAAAGTCCCTGCGACCCTGATGGATGGGCAGCGCGGCAGGTGTTCTGCCGCGGTGACCATGTCTCATCGCAGGGGCAAGTCTTCGTGTTTCAATTCAAAGGGCCGGGGGTAAAAGCCGAGCTGGTCACTGGCGTCCGCATGGTCGAATACCAGATCCTGGTTCATGCGCTCCACCAGTGCCCCTGAAAGATGCCGGTAGCGTGGCAGGCATCGCAGGAGCCAAACCAGTGCGTGCAATGTCCTGGTGGAGAGCGCCAGCGTGCGTTCCGGGCGTCCCAGGGCCTGGAATATGCGTCTTACCATCGCGTGATAAGGCAGGACTTCTGCCCCGGACAGGTTGTAGGCGCCATGGTGCAACTCCGGAAGGGTCATGGCTGCCAGGCAAGCCTGAACAACATCATCGGCATGTACCGGCTGGCGCAAACCTCTGCTGCCACCGATCAGCGGGAAGAACCCGAAGCGTTGGATGAAGCGGGCGATCTCGGTAATGTTCTGGTCGCATGCAAATCCGTAGATCATTGTCGGTCGCAGGATCACCCATTGGACTTTCCGTTCGATCGCCCACTTCACGAACTGTTCTTCCGCATTGCCCAGGCGCTGCGCCAGTTGCCTTTCCCGGACGTCTGGCGAGGCTTGCTTGGTAAAGCGGCTGGTGGAGGACAAGACGACCACGCGCTTGACCCCGGTGTTGGTGAGGCGCTCCAGATATTCCGGTACAACCCAGATGGGGGCAAGTGACAGGAAGGTGTCCAGTGCCAGCTCATGCCAGTCGTCGACGCTTTGCCAGTTGATGCCCCTGCGGGAAGCCCTGGGCAACTGCCGGGTGAAGGCGGTGACCTGATGGCCTGCCTGCGCCAGGGACAGCAGTGCATGTTCGCCCAGGAAGCTGGAAGCGCCCAATATGCCTATGTGCAATTCAGTTCTCTTTTCCCGGGGACAATCCATTCAACAGCCGGATAACCGCGTGACGGAATACCATCAGGCTGAATCGAAACCAGACCCCGATGACCACCATTATCCAGAGGAAGAGGGAATATCGCTGGCGGAAAAACTTCCGATAGAAACGCAGGAAGCCACGGTGCTTGTGCCACTCGACGAAATAGGGCCGATCACGACTGCAACCACCGAACACATGGGTGACCCGTGCATCCGGCACGAAGAGAACACTCCAGCCTGCCTGGCGGAAACGCATGCACCAATCCAGATCCTCGCAATGCAGAAAATAGTCTTCATCCCAGAGCCCGACACTTTCGATCGCTTCGCGCTTGACCAGCATGCAGGCCCCGGAAATGGCTTCGACGACAATGGGAGCGGCAGGCAGGGGCTCCTTGTGCAATAAAAAATCGGAAAACACGGCCGGGAAAAACTTCGTGAGCCGCGAGAGTCCGAAGGCGCGCATGAAGGCCCGTCTGGGCGTCGGGAACACCCGGCGCCCGCCGGCCTGTTCGGTGCCGTCCGGATTGCACAGGAAACCTCCGACCGCGCCGATCTCCGGTGAGCGGTGCAGCGCCCTTAGCAGGCGGTCCATGGCATCGATGGCCAGTACGGCATCCGGATTCAGGAACAGCAGGTTGGGCGCCGTTGACAGCCGGGCACCCTGGTTGCACGCCACGGCGAAGCCGAGGTTGGCTGTGTTATGCAGTATCCGAAGCGCCTTGCCAGGGGCTTGAGGGTGCTCCAGTTTCATCAGGCTGCCATCGTGGGAGCCGTTATCCACCACGATTACCCGGCAGGCGCCGGCGGCAAATGCCGAGTCGACACAAGCAGCCAATAGTCCCCCTGCGTTGTAATTGACGATGATCACGTCACACTCGTCCTGTAATGAAGACCGGATCCGTTCATCAACGCCGGGCCGTTCTATTGCATTCAATATCGTCACTCCATTTGCCACGCTTGTCTTCTGGTAACGGCGCAATCACGAGTCGGCGATGCCTTGCGGCTCAACTCCACCGCTATCCATGAACCCGGTCATTCAGGGGATGGCCAGGGAGAAACGTGCCCTCCATGAGTTGTCACAGCGAAAACGTCGGGTGTGTTCTTCCGGTTCATCGAAGCCAAGGGCCTGGTCCATGGCCTGGCGTATGTCCTCAGGTCCGTCCAGCAGGAAGGTGCCTGGACAGGCGTTCCTGCCCACCATCTCTCCGAAAGCCGTGCTGATCACCGGCAAGCCCAGGGCGCGATACTCGTAGTACTTGATAGGGTCCACGAACCGCGTCAGGGCATCGCACTTGAACGGGATCAGGCCGACGTCGAAGTCGGCCATGGCGTCCATCGCCGCCTCATGGGAGACCTCGCCAATGAAATGGATGTTGCCGGGCAGATGCGCCGGCAGGCGGGTGTGCACCGGGCCGATCAGGCGTATTTCGGCGTGGGGATAGGCCTTGGCCAACGCCACCACTATTTCCCAGGCAAACCACTTGGCGATGGTGCCGACATAGCCAAGGACCGGGTTGTCCAGGCGTGTACTGCGCTTCTCCCGTCTCTCTGGCAGGCGTTCGGTGGCGCAGGCGTTGCCGAGCAGTCTGACGTTGCCGGACAGTGTGGACATCTGCGCCTGTAGCGCTGACGAGGAGGTCAGTACCATCGAGACTGCCCGGGCCGTCGACTGCTGGCGGCGCTCCATGGCCTTGCGCGACAGGCCCCGGTAAAACTCGGAAAAATTATCCATGGCGTCATAGAAGCTGGCTTCGAAGATCGGCTCTCGCAGCAGTCTGGATGCCAGCCTCGAAGGCTTTCCGATGCCCAGCAACGTGGGGTGTCGAGCGAAGCGACGAGCCTGGACGATGATCGGTTGCCACAGCGGCCGATTGATCCATCCCGAGCCGGGAATGGGTTCTATCGGCAGGGCGCGAGGTCGAAGGACGGTCAACCAGGGCGGCAGCTCGGCCTCTGGCGGGCGTGGGTGCGTAGCGCCTGCCGCTGCCTGGCGTAACAGGCTCAGATCACCGAATGCCGGAAAACGGGTGGGGTAGGGCTCGATCCAGAGCACGGGCTCGCCGGTTTTTTCATGGAAGCAGCGCACCAGTTCATGGGAGCGCTGGCTGAAGCTGTGCCAGGGCATTGGCGAGAGATAGATCAGGCGCATGTCGAAAAGTGCTCCGCCAGTACCTGGACTATCCGCTCGGCGGCCCTGCCGTCTCCATAGGGCGACTCTTGCCTGATCATTCCGGCATAGTGACTGGAGTTATCCAGCAGATGCTGCACCGCCTGCACGATGTCGGCGCTACGGGTACCCACCAGTTTCACCATGCCGTGCTCGATCGCTTCCTGGCGCTCTGTCTCGTTGCGCAGCACGAGGACGGGGATACCCAGCGCGGGCGCTTCCTCCTGGATGCCGCCGGAGTCGCTCAACACCAGGTAGGCGCTTTTCATCATCCGTATGAACCGGTGATAGCCCAGCGGCGGGCAAAGCTCGATCCGCGGGTGCCCGCCCAAAGCTGCCTCCACCGGTACTTTCACGTTGGGGTTGGGGTGCACGGGGAAAACTACCCGGATATCTTCGTTACGCTCCACCAGGCTGCGAATGGCCGCGCAGATGCCGAGCAACGGCGCGCCGAAGCTTTCCCGACGGTGCAGGGTCACCAATAGCAAACGCTGGTCGCCGCGGCTTGCCGGGTCGGCTTCGTGGGGCTGGCCGAGGCTGTGCAGCAGGGCGTCTATCACGGTATTGCCGGTGACATGAATGGCGTGCTCGGCAATACCTTCGCGCAGCAGGTTGTCGCGGGCTTTCTGGGTTGGCGCGAAGTGCCATCGGGCGATTCTGCTGGCCATTGTCCGGTTCAGCTCTTCCGGGAACGGATTGGCCATGTCGCCCGTGCGCAAGCCCGCCTCGACATGGCCGAAGGGTATCCGCAGGTAGAAACACGACAGCGCGACCGCCAGCACCGTGGTGGTATCACCCTGGGCCAGCACCGCATCGGGGCGCCATTCGAGAAGGGTCTCTTCAAAGCGGGTGAGCAGGCGGCTGGTCAATGCGCAAAGGGACTGGTTCGCCCGCATCATGTCCAGATCGAGGTCCGGTTCTATGGCGAACTCCCACAATGCCTGATCCAGGAGTTCGCGGTGCTGGGCCGTGGCGACCACCTGGCAGGCGAACAGTTTCGAGCGCTTGAGGGCATGGATGACCGGAGCCATCTTGATCGCTTCCGGTCGGGTGCCCACCACGACGACTATCCTGCGCTGGCTCATCGACTGTCATCCATGGCGATGGGGGATCCACTTGCCCCACTTGTTCTCGTAGATAGCCTTGTTTCGCTCGAACAGGGCCTCGCGTTCCCGGGTGTCCATCAGGTTGAAGCTGGCGGAGAGGTGATGGTGAACGAAGACATCCCGGGCACAGGCATTGAACAACCCGGTTTGCTCAACGCGCCGGCAGTAGTCGTCGTCCTCGAAGAAACCACGGCCGAAGGCTTCATCCAGGGGACCGACCTGAACATAGGTGCTGCGTCGCAGCATCACGCAGAAGAATGCCAGTGTCGGCAGGCGGAACCATTCGCCGAGGTGCCTGTGGGTATGCAGGCAGGCCTGGCGGGCCATGTCCGGCAACGAGTACTCGATGTCGATCCTGGCCTGGTTGCCGATATTGTTGGTCACGGGACCGATCAGGCCGATATCGGGGTTGCGCTCCAGGTGCTTGCGCAGCGTATCCGCCCAGCCCGGAGTGACCTCGGTATCGTTGTTGAGCAGTACCAGGTAGTCACCAGTCGCGGCGGCGAGGCCCTGATTGTTGGCGGCGGAAAAACCGCGGTTGGTGGTGTTGAGGATGACCTGCTGCCCGTTGTCCGCGGCCCATTGCCGGAGGAACTCCGGCGTACCGTCGTGGGAGCCGTTGTCGACCACGATGATTTCCAGGCCGGCGCCTTGCCCGTTGGCGGTCAGGCTGGCCAGGCACTCCCGGGTGAGGGCCTGGTTGTTGTAGGTCACGACAATCACGCTGACCTCGTTCGTCGCCGGCTGCTTCTCGGTTGCCTCGAGCAAGGTGGCGACGCGCTGTGTCCAGGACTGTTCGGCTGCGAACCCCCGGCGTTGACTGTCATGGCTGCCGGGTTGCTCCGCCAGGCCCAGGGCGATGCCGGCGATGAACTCATCCTCGTCGCGGGCACGATGAACCAGGGTTCCGAACTGCTCGATCTCGGGCAGGTCGACGGCGACCACCGGTTTGCCGGCACTGAGGTATTCGTAGACTTTGACCGGGTTGGTGGCGAGCGTCAGCGGCGTGACCTGGAAGGGCAAAAGGCAGACGTCCATGGCATGCAGGTAGCCGGGAAGCGCGCTGTAGGCCACCTCGCCGGTAAACTTGACGTTGGGGTACTGGCGCAGCTCATGCCGGGCATTGGCGGTATCGGTGCCGATCAGCAAGATCAGGTGCTGTGGAAAGGCCCTGGCGACCGCCGCGACCAGCCGGGTATCGAACCAGTCGGCAATCGCCCCGTAGTAGCCGATGATCCGGCGGCCTGCCGGGTCCTGGTAGACCGAGGCCGGGCGGAGGGAAAAGAACTCGTAGTCGGCGGCATTTCTGACCACCACGCTGTGCCTGGACGGGGTGTGAGCCCATTGCCGGGCGAGCCAGTCGGAGGTATAGACGGTCAGTTGCGCCTCGCGGACCAGTTGCTGTTCGAGCTGCAGAATCCCGGGATCGGTGTTGCTGAAACCCTCGTGGTGATCGATGCAGTCGTAGACCAGGCGGCTATTGGGCGTCGCCTTCGCCACTTCCAGCCAGAACGGATGATGGACCAGTGCGACAACGGCGCGGGGGCGGGTGCAAAGCAGCAGGTCGCCGAGTCCTTTTCGCAATTGGGCGATCTGGTCGCTGCCGGGCACGGTCGAATAGATGGACGGTGCCTGGCTGACGTGCAACTGGATTTCGAACAGATTCCCCTGCTGGTTCAGGGGGGAGATGGAAAATCCAGGGTGTTTCGACTCTTTCAGTGTGCTCGAGACGTAAAACACCCGGCGTCCGCTGGCACTCAGCATTCTGGCCAGTTGTTGCGGCCGCTGATGGCGGAAATGCCAGTCGATGACACCCCAGATGATGTAGTCGGGATATCGGGGTTCTCCCAGCAGGGCCTCGAGGTTGATCTCCGCGAGTGTGTCGTGTTGCTGCAACCGATGACGCAATCGATGCAGGGGCCTGAGCAACGCGCCCCGGTAGATTGCCGACAGGTACCTGCGCAACGGCCGGGGTAGCGGCAGTTGGCGATAGCGTGCGAGCAGGCGCCTGGCCACACTCATCGTTGGCTTGGACTGGTCATCGTTTTCAGCCATATGCGCCGGCCCTGTTTTCGAAGGACGCAGATTTTTGCCGAGGGTAGTCATGCAGTGGCGTGTCGTCGCCCTCGGGCCACATGGAGCTGGTCGAGCCAGGGCGATAGAACGTCACGGTGACGCTGCGACGGGAGACGCTGCAATGGTCGATCACCCGTGACACGGCATGCCACGAGGTGTCGGAGCGGACCAGCACCGCCGAGTTGCCGACGAGGGGAGATATCTCCCTGGCAACGCTGTCGGGATCTCGCGAGTTCAGGATCTGCAGACAGCCACCGTACCGGGGGTCCCAGGTTTCGTTGAAATAGAGGATATGGGTGACCACCTTGTCGGACAGGTCGGGATGGGGCCCCAGGTTCGCGCCGGGACCGTAGTGAAACAGGTTGACCTCCATGGGCGCCTGGCTCAGGTCCACCCCGGTCAATGTTCCCAGTGCCTGCCGGTAGGCCGCTGAGCGCAGATCCCGGGCGAGTTGCCGCCACTGCGGGCTCAAAGCCTGTGGGTTGACCACCTCGCCGTCGGTCATGGCGATCAGTTGCCTGGCTTCGTACTCGTAGTTTTTCTCGCCGCCGTAGCCCTGGACCACCTTGAAGTGATCGTGGGGATAGGTTTCGGCCAGTGCGGCAGCGTCTTCGGCACTGTAGAGGCCACCGATTTCTGCCCAGCGATACGGATGGTGTTGCAACTGTTGCCGGGCGATCTTTTCCAGGTTGATCATTGCGTGCTCCTTGCAAAAAACCTCTTGAACAGATGGTAGAGACGTCGCAGGTCCGACATCGGCAACTGTGCCAACTGCCGTCTGCTGGCCTCCAGCTCAATCCGCTGTACCTGCAGACTCTCGGTCTGTCGTGCCTGCAAGCTTTCGAGCTGCATTGGCAGGGATTGCCAGAAGCGGCTCAGCCCCTCCGGCTCGGCGACGCGGCCGGCGACAACAAGCTCTGCGACCCGGTCCCAGTGCTCGTCCAACTGCGCTGCGGCTTGCCGGGTGGCGGCGGGGAGGGGACGCCTGCCGAGCTGTCGGGCAAACCAGTGAGGGTCCAGCTCCTGGTCGTGGCTCACCTGGAAGACGCGCCCGTAGGCCGGCAACGCCGTGTATTTGCCGTTTTTCAGATCCGCCGAGCAGAACACCGGCAGGCCAAAGGCGATTGCGCTGATTGCCAGGTGATAGCTGTGCCCGACCACGCCGACAGAGTGAGCGATCAGTTCGGCCAGCAGCAGCGGCGAGGGCCAGAATGGCAATGTCACCGAGCGATCCAGCGGCTCTCCCAGCGCTGACGCGTGGTCACCGAGAACCGGCCCGATGGGCACGACCAGAAGGCGCAGATCGGTGAATTCAGCACTGTGACGGCGCCAGAGATCGAGGAAACGCTCCAGGCCCCCGATGGCGTGCACCACCAGATAGGGCCCGTCCAGGCCATATTGGCTGCGAAGATTGTTCAACTCTGCGGACGGGGCTTGCAGATCCAGCAGCCGTGGCAGGCCGAACGCCGTATCGGGCAGCACCTCGATACGGCCGTGCTCGGTCAACTGCTGCAGGGTGGCTTGCGACAGCGCGTCGCGAACCTTGACGTGGGGACTCTGTTCGATGACGAGTTTCAACAGCGGCCTGGCCCACTCCGGCACATCGTTGCAGTGCATGCCGGGGGCGTTCCAGATCAGCGGCACGCCATGTTGCACGGCCATCAGGGCGGGGGTGAGCCAGTAACCGGTCGGGTGATGAATGGAGGGGGAAGGGGGCAGGTAGTTCTCGGCAACGAACTTGTCGAAGCGAATGATAAAGCCACCACCGATCAGGGTCGCATCCAGGCGATGGGCAATCTTCGGCAGCTCGGTCAGCGAGGTCACGGCGTAGGGCCATTGCGCGGCGCTCTTCGCGTGATAGGAGAACCGGTGCATCTGCACCGCACCCAGGCGGCGGGACAATTCTTCTTCGGCAATGACAGGAAACAGCAGATCGCCGTAGTTCTCTACGTCGAAGGTGCCGTGAATCGCTATCTGCCAGACTCTGCTCATGACCTTTTCCACGCTGGGGCTCATCTCCTTTCTGCTTCGGGTTCTGGCAGCGGTGCACTGCTGGTTGCGGGGTACAGCGGCTCGATTCCAAGGTCGACAATGCCGAGGAAGGCGTTGCTCTCCACCAGGGTGTCGAACGTCATCAGCGCGACCTGTTTTTCGATCAGATGGGCACTTTCCTCGGTATGGCCATTCATCAGTTTCAGCGTGATGTGGTATCGGCCGGCGGCGAAGCGCGAGGGGAAGCGGGCCGTGATGGATGCCTTGCGCCAGCCTGCATGGGCGGCTTGCGGTTCGAGTGCCAGGTTGGCGCCGCCGATCACCAGCAGGCGTGGCTCCTGGATGGTCAGGCTGATGCTTGGCAAGGTGATGGATTCACGAATCAGCACCTCAATGCGCACTTCGATCATCTCGCCGTGGACAAAGGTCGAGTGCATCCCCCCGGTATTGGTGAAGCAGGCCGAAAGAATGCGCCCTTCGTCGGTGCCGAAGGCGATGCCGCCCGTGTTTGCCAGATGCTCCTTGGGCAACACCGTCACCGTGTCCCCGCTGGCCCAGCGGCGTTGCTCATCGCGCATGTCCAGCAGATAGCGTTCGGCGACGTCGTCTGGCGGACCGTTGGCCCGGACCTGGCCATCGCGAAGGTAGAGCGCTCGTTTGCAGAAGCGCTTGACCATGCTCATGTCATGGGAGACGAACAGCAGTGTGGTGCCGCGCTGGGTAAGTGCCTCAAGGCGCTGGAGGCACTTGAACTGGAAGGAAGCATCGCCAACCGCGAGTGCTTCATCGACGATCAGGATGTCGGGCTCCACCCAGACGGAAACGGCGAAGGCCAGGCGCATGAGCATGCCGCTGGAGTAGGTCCTGGTCGGCTGGTCGATGAAGTCACCGATGCCGGCGAAGGCGGCGATATCATCGAATCGCTGGGTGATCTCGGCGCGACTCAGCCCCAATATGGCACCGTTGAAAAACACGTTTTCACGGCCGGTGAAGTCGGGGTTGAAGCCCGAACCCAACTCCAGCAACGCTGCGATGCGACCATGGCTGACAACCGTGCCACGGCTGGCATCGAGCGTGCCGCAGATCAACTGCAAGAGTGTCGACTTGCCGCTGCCGTTGCGACCGATGATGCCGATCGCCTCGCCCTTCTCGATGGTGAGCGAGACGTCCTTGACCGCCCACAGTTCGCGGTAACGCGGCTTCTTTCGGGGAGACAGCATTTGCCACAGCCTGTCCTGGGGGCTGTCGTAGATATGAAAGCACTTGCCCAGTCCTGTCACTTGCACCGCGAAATCAGAGGACATCGGCAAATCCCTTGCGCATTCGCTGGAAACACTGGAAGCCCAGCCAGGCTATCGCGAACGCCAGCACCAGGCCGGTCGCCCAGTCCAATGGATTGATCGCCACTCCCCAGAACAGCACATCGCGAACCTGTTCGATGATCAGTGCCAGCGGATTGAGCAGCAGCCATGGCCGATACGCTTCGGGCAAGGCGCTGATCGGATAGAAAACCGCCGAAACAAACAACAGCGCGGTGGTGAAGGCGCCGGTCACCTGGCCGATGTCGCGCAGATAAACGCCCACGGCGGCCAGCAGCCAGGAGATGCCCATGCAAAAGAGCACCAGGGGCAGTAGCACCAAGGGCAGCAGCAGGGCCGTGAGGGGGGGGAGGCCGATGAACAGCAGGTGGAAAACCAGCCAGATCGACAAGCTTGCCATGGCATGCAACAGCACCGAGCCAAGGGTCACCCAGGGAAGTATCTCCAGCGGGAAAATGACCTTCCTGACGTAGTTCGCGTTGGCAGCTATCAGCGTCGGAGCGCGCTGCACGCACTCCGAGAAGATGTTGAACACCAGCAGGCCGGCAAATACCAGCAGGGCGAATTCGCTCCGCGATTCGCTGCCTCCCTGCCATTTCTGCTTGAACATCACACTGAATACCAGCGTATAGACCGCCAGCATCAACAACGGATTGAGGAATGACCACAGGAGCCCGATCATCGAGCCTCTATAGCGTCCCAGTATCTCCCGTTTGATCATTGACAGCAGCAGTTCCCGGTGCTGCCACGGGCTGGAAAAAATTCCGCCCGACGTCCTTGTCACAATCATTGGTCGCCTCCGGATGGCTGTTTTAATTAGTATGATGCGAAAGTTTCGCATTCTGGCCGGCGAGTTTCGTATTATTGCCCGAAGTCCTTTTCCTACAAGTTCTTGATGATATCTCGACAGGCTAATAAAAAGGGACTCTTTACTCCATTTAACGGGTTTCAGTTCTGATACAAATCGACTTGTCTGAAGAAGATATAGTCGAACTGTTTTCAGAATGGTTCATTTTATCTGTTCATCGCGGAAAAACTTCGCCGCCGGCGGCAGCACGACTCTCAGCGTGGCCGCAGTTCGGGCAACTCCCCCCTTTATCTTTTCTGCTGCCGCGAGTATTGAATTGAGTTCAATCAGAGTGGTCATCCATGGTCCCTGATTCAGTGAGAATATCAGGAGACTCCACGTTTATCATGCCGTGGAGGAGGGACCGATAAGTAGGCCAGATGACCCCCTGACGGAGGCTCCCTATGCTTCTGTTTCTACGTGACCTGCACCGTGCTGATCGATGACGTGGCCCTGTTGCCTTTCCCGCTTCAACCGGTCGCTGGCCCGCTCCATCAATGCGCGGTCTCGCCATGCGACCCGTTCTTCCCAGTTTTCCAGCGGCACCAATGCCCGACGCTGTCCTTCGACCATGGCCACCAGGTCGGCGGTCCAGGGATCGTGCTGTCCGCGTTCGGCGCCCATGCGGGCATAGGCCGGGCCCATCTTCAGGGCATGCGAACCGATGCCGCCACGGGTGTTGAGATCGACGGTCTCGAAGGGCCCCATGAATGCCCAGCGCAGGCCCAGGCCCTGGCTGACGACCTTATCGATGTCGGCGACCGAGGTGATGCCGTCGCGCACCAGGCAATAGGCTTCACGCAGTAACGCGCCTTGCAGGCGATTGAACACAAAGCCTTCTATTTCTTTTTGCAGGCGCACGGGCGTCAGGCCCGCTTGCGCGTACAACGCCAGAGCCCGCTCGACAGGCTGCACGGCGGTGAACGGGGCAGGGACGATCTCGATCACCGGCAGCAGGTACGGCGGGTTGCCCGGATGCGCGACCAGGCAACGACTGCGTCCGGGCAGGGTGTCGGCGAAACTGGAAGCCGTCAGGGCCGAGGACGAACTGGCCAGGATCGCGTCGGGAGGGGCCAGGCTGTCGAGTTGACGGAACAGTTCGATCTTCAGGTCGAGCCGCTCCGGGGCGCATTCCTGAATCAGGTCGGCGCCGGCCACCGCGCTTTCCAGATCGCTGCACAGGCTGACCCGGGACACCAGTACGTCGGGCGTTTCCTGCAGCAGGCCGTAGTGAACCAGCTCCGCGCAGCGACTGGCGATTTCCTGGCTGGCCAGTTTCAGGCGTTGGCTGTCCGGGTCCTGCAGGCGCACGCTCCAGCCGGCGCGGGCAAAGACGATGGCGAATGCCACGCCGATACTGCCGGCGCCGATAACGGCGACCACGTGGGAGGATGGGTTCATGGGCTCTCCTGTTGTTTTTTTAGGATGAACAAATCAGTGAACGACGCGCACCATGGCGCTGCGTCCCGGTGCTGTGTGTACCCGGATAAAACCGCTGAGACGGGCGTCGAGTGCCGGATCGCCGCTGTCGACGAACAACTGTCCCTGGGGCAGGGCGGCGATTTTCGCGCTGCTCGCCAATACGTGCAGATGTGCCGGGGCGATCAGGGCGAGAACGGCGGCGCTGATCTGCTGGTTGCCGCGGCCGAACAGGCAACCCTGGCCGCCCGTGAGGCTGACGACCACATGTGCGGGATGGCGTGTGGCGAGTGCGAGCAGATCGCTTTCATTGGCGTCGCGACAAATCAATGTCCGACCGAGGTAGGCGTCGACGCCGAGTAGCGTTGCTTCTCCACTCAGGTGCCTGGCCAGCGACTGGATCGTGCGGCCGGGACCCAGGAAATAGACATGTTCCGGATGCATCCGGGCGGCGAACAAAGCTGCCTCGGCCTCCACGGCGTGGTCCGGATTGGCGCTGCCGGACTTGGCACCCTGCATGTGCCGCGGGTCGGCGGGCACGCGCGCGTAGCCGTAGAGGCGGGTGCTGACACGGTCGTTACGGGAAGCGTTTTCGTCGATATCCAGCAGCTCGGCCTCGCGGCTGCCGACCCCGCCACCGGCACACTGGCGGGCGACTTCACCGGCATGCTCAGGCGAGCGGGCAAACACGCCGGAATACATTTTCACCCCGCAGGGAATACCGAGCAGCAGCGTCGGCGTGGTCGCAGTGGCTGCCGCCACATCGCGGGCGGTGCCATCGCCACCGGCGAACAGCAGCAGGTCGACGGTCTCGGCGAGCAATGCATGACAGGCCTCCACAGTATCGCGCGCCGAGCGCTCGGTGGGTGGGGTGGCGATGACTTGCGCGGGCAAACCGGCCTCATGACAGGCGCGTTCGCCCATTTCGCCGGTCACCGTCACGACCTGCGCATCACCACCGACCAGTCGTCGCAGTGCGCGCACGCAACGCTCATGGGCCTTGGGGCGGGCGCCCAGTTCCAGCGCCAGGGCCACCATGTCGGCGCCGTCGCTGCCCTTCAGGCCAGTGGTTCCGCCGAGTCCGGCGAAGGGATTGATGAGCAGGCCGATCTTGAACGCCATCGATACTCGCCTTCGGGTGATTGAGCAGTTGCGAGTGTCAGCATTGCCACGTAGATTGTGCGCAATACAAACTTAAGTTCGCATTCGTCCTCATATTGCGTCCGGAGGTAAGATGAGTCAACCCAGATCAGCCCATCCGTTTATGGCCAACGCCCTGCCAGATATCAAGCAGGAGATGTTGAATATCCTTGGTATCGAATCTGTTGAAGAGCTTTTCGAACAGATTCCTGAGGCTCACCGATTGCAGGAAAAGCCCGAACTTATGGGCGCTATGCGCTCAGAGGCGACCCTGAGCCGTCATTTGCGCGAGATCCTCGCTCGCAACCGCAATTGCGCCGAAACCCTGAGCTTTCTCGGTGGCGGTTGCTGGCAGCATCATGTGCCCGCCATCTGCAATGAGATTGCCGGTCGCAGTGAGTTTCTGACGTCGGTGTGGGGCACGCCTTCATCCGACCAGGGACGTTGCCAGGCATGGTTCGAGTTCAGCAGCCAGTTGGGTGAACTGGTGGGATGCGAGTATGTCGGCCTGCCGGTCTACAGCTGGGGCTGTGCCGCCGGGCATGCCTTGCGCATGGCCTCGCGCCTGAACGGGCGTCACACCCTGCTGTTGCCGAGAATCATTGATCCGGAGCGGCTGGCGGTGATCCGCAACTACTGCGAACCGAACATGGCCAATGAGTTGCAGCTGGAGTTTGTCGCCGCGGATCCGGTGACCGGCGTGATGGACCTGGAGGACCTCAAGGGCAAACTTGGCAGCCATGTGGCGGCGGTGTACCTGGAGGCGCCCAACTACTTCGGCCTGATCGATGGCGCCGCCGCGACCATTGCCGAGTTGACCCACGCCCAGGGCGCGGAGTTCGTGGTCGGCGTCGACCCGATCTCTCTTGGCGTACTGGCGGCCCCGCCGGATTACGGTGCCGATATCGTGGTGGGCACCATCCAGACGCTGGGCATTCCGATGTACGGCGGCGGCGGCCTGGGCGGCTTTATCGCCACGCGCGACGAAGAGCGTTACGCCCGTGAATACCCCACGCTGCTGATCAGCATCACCACCACCGCGCATCCGGGTGAAGTCGGTTTCGGCCTGTCCCTGGCCGAGCAGTCGTCTTATGGTTTGCGCGAAAACGGCAAGGACTGGACCGGTAACTCGGTGTACCTGTGGGCCATTGCCAACGCGGTGTACATGTCGCTGATGGGGCCGCAGGGATTTGTCGACGTCGGTGAGCTGATCGTTGCCCAGGCCCATCAGGCGGCGCGACGCCTGAATGAGCTGCCAGGTGTTTCGATCCGCTATGGCGACGGTTTTTTCAAGGAGTTCGTGGTGGATTTCAACGCCAGCGGCCAGTCGGTGGCGGCCATCAACCAGGGCTTGCTGGCACGGGGCATCTTCGGCGGGCATGACCTGAGCCGGGAGTTCCCGGAGCTCGGGCAAAGCGCGCTGTACTGCGTGACCGAATTGCATCAGGACGCGGACATCGACCAGTTGATCGACGCCCTTCGCGAGGTACTGAACCATGAGTGAATCCGTCAAGTTACGCCGATACCAGGCCGCCGTGTGGGATGAGCCGGTGGTGATGACCTTGTCGCGTCCCGGCCGGCGTGGCGTGGTGTTTCCCACGGCGGCGGTGCCTTGCGATCTGAGCGTGATCCCGGCGGCGATGCGTCGCAAGACCTTGCCCAAACTGCCGGAAATGTCCGAGCCCGATGTGTTGCGACATTATCTGCACCTGTCGCAGCAAACCTTGGGAATGATGGGGATCTCGCTGTTTGGCACCTGCACGATGAAGTACAACGCGCGGGTCAACGAAGCGATCACCGCGCGCGATGATGTCGCGCAGTTGCATCCACGCCAGCCCGACTCGACCTTGCAGGGCTCGCTGCAGGTCATGCATAATCTGGATCTCAATCTGCGGGCGTTGTCCGGCATGGACCGCTTTGTGTTTCAGGCGGCGGGCGGTGCCGATGCGGCATTTCTGCATGTCTGCGTGACCCGCGCGTATCACGCCGCCCGCGGCGAGCTGGAAACCCGCGATGAGATCATCACCTCGATCCAGTCGCACCCGTGCAATCCGGCGACGGCGGCGACGGCGGGATTCAAGATCATCACCTTGCCGCTGGAGGAGAACGGTTATCCATCGCTGGAAGCGCTCAAGGCGGCGGTGTCGCCGCGTACGGCGGCCCTGATGATCAATAACCCCGACGACATGGGGATCTACAATCCGGATATCGCCGAGTGGGTGCGGGTGGTCAAGGAGGCGGGTGGCCTGTGCTTCTACGATCATGCCAATTTCAATGGTGTGATGAGCAAGGTACGGGCACGGGACCTGGGCTTCGATGCCTGCATGTTCATGTTGCACAAGACCTTCGGCGCACCGAAGGGCGGTGGCGGGCCGGCGGTCGGTGCCTATGGTTGCAGCGAGGAACTGATCCCCTATTTGCCGGGCCCGTTACTGGTCGAGGAACAGGGCAGGTTTCGCCTGGAGGCGGGTGATGAGCTGGGCATTGGCCGGGTGCGCGAGTTCCTTGGCAATCTGCCGCAGATCATCAAGGCATATGCCTGGGTGCGGGCCATGGGTATCGAGGGGATTGCCGAGGCCTCGGATCTGTCGGTTCTGGCCAACAACTACATGGGCAAGAGGCTCGCCGAGATCCGCGGGGTGACCTGTTCGCACCCGCATATCAAGACGTGGCGCCTGGAAATGACGCGCTACAGTCTGGAAACCCTGGAGCGCGAGACGGGCATCAGTGCCTACGACGTGCAGAACCGCATGGTCGACTACGGTGTCGATGCGTTCTGGCTGGCCCATGAACCCTGGGTGATTGCGCAGCCGTTTACCCCCGAGGCCGGCGAGATGTGGTCGAAGGAAGATATCGATTACTGGATCGCGGTGTTGGCGCAGGTGTGCCGGGAAGCCTATGACAACCCGGACCTGGTGCGCACGGCGCCGCATAATCATCCCATCGGTCGCCTTGATACCGGCCCCCTCGAAGACCCGGCCCGCTGGGCGACGACCTGGCGCGCCTATCAGCGCAAGCATCCCGGCACACAATAACCTGTGACGCGCGGTCGGTAGCCGCTGGCGCGACCTGCGCCAGCGGCTGGAGGTTGTCTCAGCCTTTCCAGTGACCTTCGGCGTGCAGTTGGCTGAACACCTTGTCCACTGCACGGCGCGCACGGGCGACCATTTCAACCACTTCGTCTTCGCTGATCACGAACGGCGGCGAGAACGAAATCGAGTCGCCCTGGGGCAGGGCGCGGGTGATCAGGCCTTCTTCCAGTGCCGCGCGGGCGATGCGCGGGGCGACCTTCAGTGCCGGGTCAAAGGCGGTGGCCGGATCCCTGCGGGCGACAAACTCGACGGCACCCATCAGGCCCACGCCACGTATTTCACCCACGGCCGGATGATCGGCAAAGGTTTCGCGCAACAGACGATGCATCAGTTCGCCCCGCGCACCGGCCTGGGCCACCAGGCCTTCTTCCTCGATGATCTGCAGGTTGGTCAGGGCGACCGCCGCGGCCAGGGGGTGGGCGCTGTAGGTATAGCCGTGGGCGAAGGCCCCGTATTTTTCGCCGCCGAGCAGCAGGCCTTGCCAGATCTTTTCGGAAACGATGCAGGCCGACAACGGCACGTAGGCCGAGGTAATGCCTTTGGCGACGGTCATCAGGTCGGGGCGCATGCCCATTTTTTCACTGCCGAACTGGGTGCCCAGGCGCCCGAAGCCGCAGATCACCTCGTCGGCGATCAGCAATACATCGTATTTATCGAGCACGGCCTGCATCGCGGCGTAATAGCCGGCGGGCGGGACGATCACGCCGCCGGCGCCCATCACCGGCTCCATGATCATCGCTGCCACGGTGTCCGGGCCCTCCGCGAGGATCAGGTTCTCCAGGTCGGCCGCCAGGCGTGCGACGAAGGCGGCATCGCTCTGGCCGGGTTCGGCCTGCCACAGGCGGTGCGGCGCCGTGGTGTGCCGGATGAACGGCAGTGGCAGGTCGAAGCCCGCGTGCATGCCGGGCAACCCTGTCAGGCCCGCCGCGACCACCGTCACCCCGTGATAGCCGCGATTGCGCGCGATGATCTTCTTTTTCTGCGGCAAGCCGCGAGCGTTGTTGTAGTACCAGACCAGCTTGACCTGGGTGTCGTTGGCATCGGAGCCGGAGTTGCCGAAGAACACCTTGGACATCGGCACCGGCGACAGCTGGATCAGCTTCTCGGCGAGCAGGATCGGCGTATCGGTGGCCATCGACGAGAACGAATGGTAGTAGGGCAGGCGCATCGCCTGGGCATGCAGGGTGTCGGCGATTTCCTTGCGCCCGTAACCGACGTTGACGCACCAGAGCCCCGCCATCGAGTCGATGTAGCGGCGACCGTTGGTGTCTTCCAGCCAGACACCTTCACCCTTGACCATCACCAGTGGGCCGTTGCGTTCGTGCTCGGCCAGGGCGGTGAAAGGGTGCAGGAAATAACGCCGATCCAAGTCATGCAGATCGGTCGATGGGGTACGTGGATCCATGATCTCTCCAGTTGCTAACCAAGTTTTCGGATGATTATTTGTGCGCATTGCGGTGTTGTGGGCGTTGTGCGAACATAAATGTAGCACCTTAATCCTGCAACGAGGAAACAAATCATGCTGAACTTGAAAGACCCTTCACTGCTCAAGCAAGCGATCTTCGTCAATGGCGCGTGGTCGGTTCCCGAGGGATGCGGCTGGATTGAGGTGACCAATCCGAGTACCGGTGAGCGGGTCGGGCGGGTGCCCAAGGCGGGGCGCGCCGAGACAGTCGAGGCCATCGAAGGGGCGGAACGGGCCTTCCGTCCCTGGGCGGCACGTCCGGCGGGCGAGCGGGCAAAGGTGGTCAAGCGCTGGTATGACCTGATTGTCGAGCATGTCGACGACCTGGCGTTGATCCTGACGGCCGAGCAGGGCAAGCCGCTGGCCGAGGCCCGGGGCGAGATCCTCTACGGCGCGGCCTTTTTCGAGTGGTTCGCCGAGGAGGCCAAGCGTGTCTACGGCGAAATCCTCCCCGCGCCGCAGCAGGGCCAGCGCATGCTGGTCCTGCGCCAGCCGATCGGTGTGTGCGCGGCGATCACGCCGTGGAACTTTCCCATGGCGATGATCCCGCGCAAGGCCGGACCGGCGATTGCCGCCGGCTGCAGCATGGTGCTCAAGCCGGCCAGCGCGACGCCATTTTCAGCCCTGGCGCTGGCCGAACTCGGCCGTCGTGCCGGGCTGCCAGAGGGCGTATTCAGCGTGGTGACCGGGGCTGCCGGTGAAGTGGGCGACGAGTTGTCGACACATCCCCTGGTGCGCAAAGTGACCTTCACCGGTTCGACCGAGGTCGGCCGTTCGCTGATGGCCAAGGCGGCCGGCACCATCAAGAAAGTCGCGCTGGAACTGGGCGGCAACGCACCGTTGATCATCTTTGACGACGCCGATATCGACGTGGCTGTCACGGGTGCCATCGCCTCGAAATTCCGCAACATGGGCCAGACCTGTGTCTGCGCCAACCGCATCTATGTACAGAGCGGTATCCATGATCGCTTCGTCGCGCGTTTCGCCGAGGCCGTGGCGGCGCTGCGGGTTGGCGATGGGCAGGCGGAAGGCGTGCAGCAGGGACCGTTGATCGACGAGGCAGCGGTCCGCAAGGTTCAGGAGCATATAGATGACGCCCTGGCGCAGGGCGCGCGGATTGTCACGGGCGGTCATCGGCATGCCCTGGGACAGACCTTCTTCGAGCCCACTGTGCTCGCCGATGTGACCGCCAGCATGCGCATTGCCGTGGAAGAGACCTTCGGCCCGGTGGCGCCGGTGTTCCGCTTCGAGACCGAAGCCGAGGTGATCGCGGCGGCTAACGACACCGAGTTCGGCCTGGCGGCGTACTTCTTCACGCGTGACAACGGACGGGTCTGGCGCGTCAGCGAAGCGCTCGAAGTCGGCATTGTCGGGGTCAATACCGGTGCGACTTCCTATGAAGGCGCCCCCTTTGGCGGGGTGAAGTCTTCAGGTATCGGTCGCGAAGGTTCGCACCACGCCATCGAGGAGTTCACCGAGCTCAAATATGTATGCGTTGCCCAGGTGAGCTGATATATTCCGGTCTAAACTTCTGTGCGCACGTCGCACAGGCTTTTAATAGGAAATGGTGTCAAAAATGCTCGAATCAGAATCATCGATCGACGACCTTGAGAACCGTGATCGCGATTATGTCGGTTCTTTCGCTCGTGGCCTCGAAGTCATCAAGACGTTCACCCGGCATACGCCGCGGCGGACCCTCAGCGAGGTCGCCGAGGCCAGCGGCATGAGCCGGGCCACCGCGCGCCGGTTCCTGCTGACCCTGGTGCGCGAAGGTTATGCCGACAGTGACGGCAAGTACTTCAGCCTCAAGCCGAAGATCCTCGAGATCGGCTTTTCGGCCTTGTCCTCGATGAATATCTGGGACGTGGCGCAGCCGATCATGAGTGCGTTGTCCGACCGTTTGCAGGAATCCTGTTTCGCCGCCGTGCTGGATGGCGATTCGGTGATCTACGTGGCACGGGCCAACTCGACGCGCGTGGTCAACATCAGCATATCGATCGGCAGTCGTTCACCGGCGCACAGCGTTTCGACCGGGCGGGTGCTGCTGGCGGCGTTGCCCGAGGCGGAGTTCCAGGAATACCTGGACAAGACCACGTTGACCAAATTCACCGAGCATACGGTGACCTCCAAGGTGAAGCTGCGTGAGCTGGTCAACGAAACCCGCTTGCGCGGTTGGTCGATTGTCGATCAGGAACTGGAAATCAGCCTGCGCTCGATATCGGTGCCGATTCGCGATCGTGATGGCAAGGTGGTCGCGGCGCTCAACGTGCCGTGTCCGACCGAACGCGTGACCTTGCAGGACATGAGCACGCGGATACTCACCGAACTGCTGGAAGCTTCGAAAAACATCACGCAGGCTCTCCAGGGATAAGCCCCTGGTCACTGCTCGATAACGCGCTCCGATCCTTGATCGAGCGCGTTTTTTTTGCCCGGGATTTGCCTGGCACGGCTGTTACAAATCCCTTTCAGAATTTTGCGAACACTAGTTTGCAATGCGCACAATTGTGCGATAAGTTAACACTCACATCGACAACAAAAACATTAAGCGATGGAGTGATTCTTATGCACCTGACACCCGCGCGAGGCTTTGTGCCCGCGCTTCCTCCAGCCCCCTGGGCCCTGTCTCGACGCCAGTCCGCCAACACCGGCTGCGCGTTATTTCACCTTTACATCGGCGGTCGGTAATCCGGCCAGACAACCTGTTTGCCCGTGCATAGGAACTGTCGATGCCCGGGCCATTGCATGGAGTCTCTAATGTTTGACCTGAAGGGCAAGACATTGCTTGTCACCGGCGCATCCAAAGGCATCGGCGCGGCTATCGCGACGGCGCTGGGCGAGGCCGGCGCACGGGTGATCGCGCATTACGGCGGTGATCGGGCGGGGGCGGAACAGGCGCTCGCCAATGTGCCGGCCGCGGACAAGCTGTTCCTGCAGGCCGACCTGCATGACCTGGCCTGCGTGGAAACCTTGTGGGACCAGGCGCAGGCCTGGCAGGGCCGTATCGATGGCTTCGTCAACAACGCGGCGATCATGCGCTGGCACGGCGGAATGGCCGCGGACGATGAAACCTGGGACAGCGTCTGGGCTGAAACCCTGGACGTGAATGTGCTGGCTCCGGCGCGCCTGATCCGCCGCGCGGTGAAGCATTTTCACGCCAATGGCGGCGGCATCCTGATCACCATTTCCAGTTGGGCGGCGCAGCGCGGGGTGACCAATCCGGACACCATCGCCTACGCCGCGTCGAAAGCCGCGGTACGGTCGATGACCCAGACCGTCGCCCGGGCTTATGCCAAGGACGGAATCCTCGCCTACATCGTTGCGCCGGGCGTGGTGCGCACGCAGATGTCCGAGTCGTTTGCCCGTACCCAGGGCGGCGAGGAGGGGGTCACCGCGCAACTGGCAATGGGTGAGTGGGTGCCGCCGAGCGACATCGCGGCGCTGGTGGCGTTTCTGGCCAGCGGGCGTTCGCGTCACCTCAGTGGTGCCACGCTCGATGTGAACGGTGCCAGCTACGTTCGTTGAGCCGATTGACTGCAATCAAAAGTGCGCATTGACATCTTTTGTTCGTATTGCGCATTAAATTATTGACATAGATGCGGCGAAGTCAGACATTGAGATTCCAGTCAGCGCTGGCGTCGCCTGTAACCCCAATCAGGAGTTTCACATGCTTAAATTCAAAGCTGTCATTCTCTCGCTGGCCGTTGTTGCCGCGGCCGTGTCTGGCGTCGTGCAAGCACGCAGCCTCGACTCGATCATCCAGAGCGGCACCCTGCGGGTCGGCGTCAACCCGAACTTTCCACCGATGAGTTCCTACAACGACAAGAACGAACTGGTGGGCTTCGACATCGACGCGGCCAACGAAATCGCCCGCAACCTCAACGTCAAAGCAGAGTTCGTGCCAACCGAGAGTGCCCAGCGTGTGCCGTTCCTGCAATCGGATCGGATCGACATCTCCCTCGGCGCCCTGACGCGCAACTCCGAACGCGCCAAGCTGATCGATTTCACCGTGCCGCTGCACACCGAGTCCATGGCGGTGCTGACCACCGACAAGCTCAAGGTCGATAACTGGAAGGATCTCAACAGTCCGGATATCAAGCTGGTCAACATGCGCGGCAACTGGTCGGTCGACTACCTGAAAAAAGAGCTGCCCAAGTCCAACGTCCTGCTGGTGGAAACCATCGCCGATACCGTGCGTGCCGTGGCCCAGGGGCGGGGCGACGCGATTGTCGAGAACATCGACTTCTTCATGAGCTTCACCAAGAACTATCCTGACGTGAAGTGGCGCGTGCTCAAGGACCCGATTTCCGTCGGATACGACTGCATCGGCGTGGCGAAGAACAGCACCGGCCTGCGCGACTACCTGAACGTCGTGCTGTTCGAGATGCACAGCAGCGGCTTCATCAATACCACCTGGCAGAAGGCATACGGCGCGCCGATGCTCAAGCCCGTGGATGCAAACCCGTACTTCTAACCCCCGCGCCGACCCGTACCCCGGTACGGGTCGGCGAAAAGGACGGATAGCCTCGTGGACTACACCTTTCAGTTCTCCAACGTCATCCAGAACCTCCCTTACCTGTTGAAAGGGGCAGGGCTGACACTGGAAATCGCGTTTGTTTCGTTCTGGCTCGGGTCCGCCATCGGTCTGGCGGGCGCCATGGCCAAGTTGCATGGCGGGCGCCTGTTGCGGGGTCTGGTCAGTGTCTACATCACGCTGTTCACCAACACCCCGGCGCTGGTGCAGATCTTCTTCCTGTTCTACGCCTTGCCGGATGTCGGCATCGTGCTGGAGCCGATGACCGCCGTGCTGATCGGCCTGACACTCAACTCCGGTGCCTACCTCACCGACATCCTGCGTTCGGGTGTCGAGTCGGTGCGCAAGGCCGAGATCGAAACCGCCGTGACCCTGGGCATGTCCGGGCTGCAGACCGTGCGCTACGTGATCTTGCCGCACATCGCCAAGACCATTTACGCGCCGCTGTGCAACTTCTTTGTCTGGCTGGTGCTGGGCAGCTCCATCGGGGCCATTTTCGGTGTCGAGGAACTGACCGGCCGGGCCATCAACATTTCGACCGCCAACCTGCGAACGATTGAAACCTTCTCGGTGGTGGCAGCGATATACGTGGCATTGACCTTTGTTGCGTCGATTGCCTTGGGGCTGGTAGGCCGTCACCTGTTCCGCGCAAAAATCAAGGTGTTCTGATGTTTGATCTGATCATTTCCCAGGCTCCGCGATTCTTCACCTGGTACACGCTGGTCTTCGTTCTCGAAGCCATGGGCCGCACGTTGATGATGACGGTGATCGGTTGTTCGGTCGGGGCCGTGGCCGGCTTCGCCATTACCGTCATCCGCAGTACCACCAGCAACTGGATGATGTTGTTCCGGCTGGCGGTGACGGTCTATGTCGAGGTGTTCCGGCGTATCCCGTTCCTGGTGATCCTGTTCATCGTGATGTACGCCTCGCAGGGGCTTGGCTCGAACATTTCGCTGTCGGCGATTGCGACGGTCTCGATCTGCCTGGTTGCCACCGCGTTTCTGTCGGAGATCATCCGCGCCGGGCTCGAGTCGGTGCCGCGGCAGCAGCTTGAAGCGGCCCAGGTGATGAACTTCGGCTTCAGCCGCACGCTGTTCATGGTGCTCCTGCCGCAGTCATGGAAAGTCATCCTGCCGCCGGCCTTCGCCTTCATGGTGATGTTCATCAAGGACACCTCGCTGGCGTCGCAGATGGGCGTCGTCGAGCTGACGTTCACCGGCAAGGTGCTGATGAACCGAGGTTATTCGCCGTTCCTGGTGTACGGCGTCGTACTTGCTGCTTATTTCGTCCTGTCTTACCCACTCAGCCGATTGGGCGCTTACCTGGAGAATCGTCTTGCCTCACCTCAACGTCGTAAATCTGTCCAGCGCGTACGCGCAAATTCCGGTCCTGCAAAACGTGAGTTTGTCGGTCGATCGCGGTGAAGTGATCAGCCTGATCGGGCCGTCCGGGTCGGGCAAAAGCACCTTGTTGCGTGTGCTGATGGGGTTGTTGCCGCCAACGGCCGGACGGGTGCTGATCGATGACGAGCCGCTCGACTACGTGTCGAAAAGCAGCCTGCGTGCCGCGCGGGACAAGATGGCCATCGTCTTTCAGCAGTACAACCTGTTCCAGAACATGGATGTGCTGCGCAACGTCACGATCGCGCCGACCAAGATCAAGAAACGCCCGCGTGCCGAAGTCGAACTCGAGGCCAAGGCGTTGCTGAAGAAGGTCGGGCTTGGGGAGAAATATCACGCCTATCCGGACGAGTTGTCCGGTGGTCAGCAACAGCGCGTGGCGATTGCCCGGGCGCTGGCGTTGCGTCCGCAGATCCTGCTGCTCGACGAAGTCACGGCCGCGCTCGACCCGGAGCTGGTCAACGAGGTGCTCGACACGGTCCGCGCCCTGGCGAAGGAAGGGATCACCATGTTGCTGGTCTCCCACGAGATGTCCTTCGTGCGTGAGGTCTCGACGCGCATCGTGATGATGGACAAGGGCCAGGTCGTCGAGATCGGCACGCCGCAGCAGATTTTCGAGGCGCCTGTCGAGGCGCGCACTCGCGAATTCGTCGGCAAGATCCTGCGTCACTGAGGCTCGAATCGACTCATCCCGTGTTGCTCGCCCTGCCGGTTGCGGGGCGTGCGGACCGACAGCTGTTGGAGACGCTTGATGAAAGGCATTGCTATCACTTTCGAAGGCACCGTGTACACGGCTCGTCCCGGCGAGTCGTTGGCGGCGACCCTGATCGCTGGCGGTGTGCGGCATTTCCGGGAAACCCGCAGCGGTGCCTGTCGCGGTCTTTTCTGCGGGATGGGCGTGTGCCAGGAGTGTCTGGTCGACATCGACGGTCGGCCGAATCAGCGCGCGTGCATGACCAAGGTCGTGGCGCCGATCAACGTCAGGCGCAGCATCGCCAATATGCCGTTGCCGCTGGATGTGGCGCAAAACGTGGTGATCGAGCCGATCCCGGTGCGCACGCCGGATGTCCTGGTGATCGGTGCCGGGCCAGGCGGCCTGTCGGCGGCGTTGGCGGCACGGCAGGCGGGGGCCAGCGTGGTCGTGGTGGACGAGCGGAGCATTGCCGGGGGCAGTATTACAAGCAGGTCAGCGTCGAGGGGCCGGACATCGCGCCGCCCGACCGCCAGCATCGACAAGGCGCCCGGTTGATCGCCGAGGTACGGGCAGCGGGTGTCGAATTGATCGGCGACGCGCTGGTCTGGGGGGCATTCGAACCCGGCGAATACGGTGTCGTGATCAACGGTCATACCCAGCGCTGGAAACCGCGCAGCACGGTGGTCGCCACCGGTGCTTATGAGCGTGGCTGGCAAGTGCCGGGCTGGACCTTGCCGGGCGTGATGACCACCGGCGCGGCGCAGACGTTATGGCGCACCGCCCGACGTTTGCCGGGGCGGCGGGTATTGATCGCCGGCAATGGTCCGTTGAACCTGCAACTGGCGGCCGAGCTGCGGGCGGGCGGGGCGACGGTGGTGGCGGTGGTCGAGGCGGCCGCCGCACCGGGTCTGGCGACACTGGCCAGCCTGGCGCGCATGGCCATCGCCGCGCCGGGATTGATGCTGGAGGGCCTGGCGTATCGCCTGGCATTGCTGCGGGGTAAAGGCCGGATGATTCACCAGGCACTGGTCTCCGGGATCCAGGCGCAGGGTGAGCAACTGATGGTCAGCCTGTGCGATATCGACGGCCTGCCGCTGCCGGATACTTTTGAGGTCGACTGCGTGTGCCTCGGCTATGGCTTCGAACCGGCCAATGAACTGCTACGGGCACTGGGTTGCGGTCACGATTACGATGCCCGGCGCCGACAACTGGTGACCCGCCGCGATGCCCGCGGCCAGACCGACATCGACGGCGTGTTTGCCCTGGGCGACTGCACGGGGCTGGGCGGTGCCCGGGCCGCATTGGCCGAAGGACGCATGGTCGGCCTGGAAGCCGCCGTCTCCAGTGGTTTCAAACTGTCCGGCGAACTGCACGAAAGCAGCCGCGAAGCCGAAGCCGAACTCAATCGGCAGCGTGCATTCCAGAAGGCGTTGTGGACGTTGTACAAGGCCGAGGCAAAACCGCCGGCGGTGACTGCGACGGCGCAGGGCGGATGCCTGGTTTGTCGCTGCGAGGAAGTCAGTTTTGCCACGCTGCAACAGGCGCTGGACGATGGCATCAGTACGACCGGCGCCATCAAGCGGCATACACGGATTGGCATGGGCCGCTGCCAGGGTCGTTACTGCGCGGCCACTCTCGACGAGAAAGTCTGTGAACTCAATGGATCGCAACGCTCGGAGCTGTCCGGCTTCGCTCCACGCCTGCCGGTCAAACCGGTGACCATTGCCGAATTGGCCGGTTCGCTGGAAAAAAATTAAACCGCATAACGCGAACTAATGTTCGCCATGGTAACATTCATTTCAGGATGTACAGGATTCTGTCGCTTCGAATAAGGCTTTTCGAGTGAGTTTTGCAGTAAGAACGTCATTAAATGACATAAATGCGCGAACGTTGATCTTTTCCGCGCACAAACGTACGAAAATCGGAGTCAAGCATGAGCAAAGAATTTCGCGGCAGCTATGGCGTGACAGTGACGCCTTTTACCGCCGATGGCAGCCAGATCGATTACAAGGCCCTGGCCGCGTTTATCGAATGGCAAATCGCCTCGGGTTCGCCGGGCATCATCATTCTCGGTACCACCGGCGAGTTCCTGACCATCTCGGATGATGAGCGCACCCAGTACATCGAAACCACGGTGAAACTGGTCAACGGCCGTATCGACGTGCTGGTGGGCACCATGGACGCCTACACACCCAACGCCGTGCGTTACACCCGTGAAGCCGAAGCGCTGGGCGCCGACGGTTTCATGATCGCGCCGCCGTACTACTACACCCCGACCGAAGACGAAATCTTCAAGTACTACCGGGCGATTTCCGAGTCGACCTCGCTGCCGATCATGCTCTACAACAACCCGGTGACCACCAACGTCGACATGTCCGCCGCGCTCGTCGCGCGCATGACCAAGGCCTTCGACAACGTGCGCTACATCAAGGAGGCGAGCATGGATGTCGGGCGTATCTACGACATCGTCGAAGGCACCGAGGGGGTGATGAACGTGTTTGCCGGCGAGCGTCCGGTCGAAAGCTTTCTGCTCGGTGCGGTGGGGTACGTGAACCCGTATGCCAACTACATTCCGCGGGCGTCGACCCGGCTCTGGGAAGCGCTGGTCGAAGGCAAGCTGCAAGAGGCGGGCAAGATCCAGGCGATGATCAGCAGCTTCGATCACATCATTGCCGAAGGTCACCCCACCTACGGCCATCAGTGCTATTCGAAAGCCCTGGCGGCGTCGCAGGGGTATCCGGTCGGTGATGTCCGCGCACCGTTGACGCAGTTCGCCGAGCTTGGACAGGAAGGCCTGGATCGCCGCGCGCGGATCGTCAGCATCATCGACGACATCAATAGCTACGTTGCCGCCCAAGCGGCGAAGTGATCAGGGAGCAGGGATGAGCCGTCCGCCATTGTTCACGCCTTTCGACTCCCGCGGCGTACGTTTTCGCAATCGCCTGGTGGTGTCGCCGATGTGTCAGTACCAGGCTGTCGAAGGCCTGGTCAACGATTGGCATTACGCCCATCACGCCCGGTTCGCCCTGGGCGGGATCGGCGGTGCGTTGCTCGAAGCCACCGCGGTGACGCGCGACGGTCGCATCAGCCCCGGTTGCCTGGGGATCTGGAGCGACCAGCAGATCTCTGGCCTGCGGCGCCTCGCCGAACTCTATCATCAGCATGACGTGCCGCTGGGCGTGCAACTGGCCCATGCCGGACGCAAGGCCAGTTCGGCGGTGCCGTGGCTCGGCAGTGGTCCGCTGGCGGCAGGCTCGGCAACTCCGGCCTGGCCGACGCTGGCGCCTTCGGCGCTGGCCCATGCCGCTGATTGGCCGACGCCGCAGGCGGCCAGTCTCGAAGATATCCGGCAGGTCGTCCAGGCATTCGCCGACGGGGCCCGCCGGGCGGTTGAAGCGGGGCTGGATTTTGTCGAGATCCACGGGGCGCACGGCTATCTGATTCATGAGTTCTTTTCGCCGTTGGCCAACCGTCGCGACGATGCCTACGGCGGCGACTTTTCCAACCGTGCACGGCTTGCGCTGGAGGTCGTGCGAGCCGTGCGCGCAGTGGTGCCGGCGAGCATGCCGGTGTGGTACCGGGCGTCTTGCGTGGACGACGGCGAAGGCGGGATCAGCCTGGATGACAGCGTGCGCCTGGCCGCGTTGCTGGCGGCCGAAGGCGTTGACCTGGTGGATTGTTCGGCGGGCGGGATCCTTGGCCCGGTCGCACGTTCCGCCACGGTGGCCTTGCCGGGGCACCAGGTGCCGTACGCCGCACGCATCCGTGCCGAAGCCGGGGTGGCGACCATGGCGGTGGGGCTGATCACCGGGGCGCGACAGGCCAATCAGGTGATCGTCGATGGTGCCGCCGACCTGGTGGCATTGGGTCGGGCATTGCTGGATGATCCGAGCTTCGCCTATCACGCGGCGCTGGAACTGCAGGTCCCCGACGCCCATGATCTGTTGCCGAGATCCCACGGTTTTTTTCTCGCCCGCCGTCAGGTACACACGCAGGTGAAAGCCACATGAGTGATGAAGCGGAGTTGTTTCCATGGCCGATGTGATTGTCATCGGCGGCGGCCTGGTCGGCTGCGCCACGGCCTATTACCTGGCCAGGGACGGCGTCGATGTGTTGCTGCTGGAGCGTACCGAACTCAATACCCAGGCATCGGGTTCGAATGCCGGCAGCCTGCATGCGCAGATTCCCCACGACCCGTTCGTCAACAAGGGCCCGGAGTGGGCGCGACGGTTTGCCCCGAGCATCGCGTTGATGGCGCGCTCCATCGCCATGTGGCACGAATTGCCCAAGGAGCTTGGTGTCGATCTCGAAGTCTCGACCAAGGGCGGTCTGCTGGTGGCCACCAGCAAGCAGCAATTGCGTGAAATCGAGGCCAAGGCGACGCTCGAACGCGAGCATGGGCTGGAGATCGACCTGCTCGACCAGAGTGCGGTGCGCGAACTGGCGCCGTATCTCTCGGATCGGGTCCTCGGCGGTGCATTCTGTCCGATCGAGGGCAAGGCCAGTCCGTTGATTGCAACGTTGGCGTATGCCGATGCGGCGAAGCGCCTGGGGGTGAAGTTCCGTCGTCACAGCGAAGTCATCGGCATCGAGCAGGGCCAGCAGAACTTCCGGGTGCGGCTGGCCGGCGAGGACCTGGTGGCCCGGCGCGTGGTCAACGCGGCGGGAGCCGATGCCGGACGAATCGCCGCGATGCTGGGCATCCATACGGACGTGCAGGGCTTTGCGATTCAGGTCGCGGTGACCGAGCAGACCGGACCGTTGATTCCGCATCTGGTGTACTCGGCGGGGGAAAAGCTCACGCTGAAACAGAACGCCATCGGTTCGGTGCTGATCGGTGGTGGCTGGCCGGCGCGCTGGCACGGTCGCGGGCACCCGGTGACCGATCCCGACTCGCTGGCGCAGAACATGGCCCTGGCACTGCAAACCGTTCCGGCGCTGGGGCCGTTGCGAGTCATCCGCACATGGGCCGCCGTGGTCAACGGTACCGACGACTGGCGCCCGATTCTCGGTGAAGCCCCCGGCGTCCCGGGATTCTTCATGGGCTTCTTTCCCTGGATGGGCTTCACCGCCGGGCCCATCGTCGCCCGTATCATCGCCAGCCTGGTACAGGACAAGCCCGTGCCACTGGACATCGACTATCGACCGTTCCTGTGCCAGTGACGATCAGCGGGATTGAGGGCACTACCTTAAGACGAAGCAGACCCATCAAGCAGGGCATCCACGACAGTCCGGGACAATGCCACGGAGTGAATCATTCCCATCAGCAGATCCCGTTCAAAGCCGCTCAGGCGTGGGCAGATTTCATCGGCATTCAGTTCGGCGGACTTGAGCAACTCCGACACCCGAGTCAGCGCGACCTTGGCGGTCACGCCTGGTTGAATAGAAAACAGGGGTGGGACAGATGAGGTGTCGGATTCGACGGTTCTGAAAGCTGTGGTGGCGAGCGTTTCGAGGTGTATCGGTGGGTTCTGCGGATGGTCTGATTCAATCTGGAGCAGCGAGTCGTGCATGACCCTGTTCAGATAGGTCGCTTGTTCCACAAGCGCAGGAGTGCTGCTGGGTGGTGGATCGGGTGTGATTTTCTTGACCATGGAAAGTCTCCTATTCGGCTAAGGAACTCGCCGCTTCCCGCGTTCAAACAAAAGGTGGCGAGCTGTACGCAGGTTGAACGACCGGTGAATAGGAAACCGGCAGGCCGAAGCCTCCTGCGCACAGCCCGCCATGACGCGAGCACAAAAATGCCGCTTTCGCGGCGCTGTGCGCCTATTCACTTCCGGGCGTTCAAACCCGTATCGCTGAATTTGCAGCGACATCGGAACTGTAGACCCGGTGGCAGGCGCACTCAATATTCTCCCATGCTCAAACCGTGTAGGAAACCTGAGTATTTTTGGAGGGCTATTTCCTAGCTTTACCAAATGTTGCCGAGGGGGCACGGCGTCCTTGGCAGGTGCCAACGCCAACGGTCTTCAGTCGATGACGTGTCTGCTACAGGTCTTGCATTACTCTGCATTTTGGAAACAGCGAACAACCCCAGGTATGGGGTATCTCTGGAGAGCTCAATCGATCAACCCGTTCCCGTCATAAAACGGATACGGCCCCGCATACTCGCCGAACACCCCGTTATGGGTTACCAACCCGTGTTGCGGATGCCAGGCATGCAGCAGATACCCCGCCGGTTCCAGATTGAAGTGCGCCGGCGCGGTGTCTTGCAGGTCCAGCACGATCTGATGGGATGTGCCCGGGCAGACACAACTGATGCTTCCCCCGAACCGCCGCTGCATGGGCCGATGCATATGTCCGCACAGCAGTCGTTCGACCTGGGGGTGCCGGGCGATCACGGCCTCCAGCGCCGGGGCGTTTTGAAATGACTCGCGGTCCATATGGCCGATGCCGGTGACAAACGGCGGGTGATGGAGGATCACCAGCGTCGGCACGTCGGGGCGGCGCGCCAACTGCTGATCGAGCCACTCGAGCTGGCTGTCGCGCACACACCCGCCATGGGCGCCTGGCGTGGTCGAGTCGAGGCCGATCAACCTGACCGGATGCTGGTCCACCACCCAGTCCAACGGGCCCTGCGCCGAGCGGGGCAGGTAGGTGTGCTCCGGCAGGCCCGCCAGCAGGTGTTCACGCTCGTCGTGGTTGCCGGGCACCACGTAGCAGGGCATCTGCAAGCGGGCGAGTTCGGGGCGCAGCACGGCGTATTCATCCGGTCGCCCGAAGTCCACCAGGTCGCCGCTGATCACCACGATGTCCGCCCGCGGGATGCTGGCGTTCAACTGGTCGACGGCGCGGCGCAGGGCGCCGAGGGTGTCGACCACGCCGTAGGTCAGGCGCTGGCCGGCCTTGAGGTGCAGGTCGCTGATGTGGGCAATAAGAAACGAAGAATTCACAAAAGCCTCTGGTACGGAGAAATCATCACGAGTGCAGGGTGAACAGCGCCTGCGGTTCGATGGCCAGGGCGATGGTTGCCCCGGTGGTGGGGACCTGCGGGTCGGCGCTGTCCACCAGCAAGGGTTGCGCGCCGCCGATATCCACCAGCAGGCGGCTCTGGGCACCCTGGAAAAACTGCCCCAGCAAGCGGCCGCGCAAATGACCGTCGCCTTCCATCACCCGCAGGTGTTCCGGGCGGCAATAGACCGTGGCGGGCAGGTGCGAGCCGCTCCAGGGCAATTCGCCGCCGCTGACTTTCAGGCCATCGCGGGTACGTTCGAGCACTGCGAAGGCATTGAGATTGCCGACGAAGCCGGCGACAAACGGATTGGCCGGTTTCTGGTAGATCTCCCGTGGACTGCCCAGTTGCGCGATGCGGCCCTGTTCCATGACCAGGATGCGGTCGCCCAGGGCCATGGCTTCGCCCTGGTCGTGGGTGACAAACACCGAGGTGATGCCGAGGCTGCGCAGCAACTGGTCCAGTTCGCTGCGCAAGCGTTCGCGCAGTTGTGCGTCCAGGGCCGCCAGCGGTTCGTCCAGCAGCAGGACCCTGGGACGTGGCGCCAGGGCGCGGGCGAGGGCGACCCGCTGGCGCTGGCCGCCGGACAGTTCGTGAATGCCCCGCCGGCCGTGATCGCCCAGGCCGACCAGTTCCAGCAGCTCGGCGCAGCGCTTGTGGCGCTCGGCCGCGGGCATGCCACGGACCTTGAGCCCATAGGCCACGTTCTCGGCGACGTTGAGATTGGGAAACAGCGCATAGTTCTGGAACACCATGCCGACGTCACGCCGCTCGATGGGGACACGGGTGACGTCCTCGTCGCCGAACCAGATCTGCCCGCTGTCGGGGCGCTCCAGTCCGGCGATCAGGCGCAGGGTGGTGGTCTTGCCGCAGCCGGACGGACCGAGGATCGCCAGGGTTTCCCCCGGTTCGATGGTCAGGTTCAGGTCATGCACGGCGACGGTGCCGTCGGAAAAGGCCTTGCGGCAGCCTTGCAGGCGAATGGTGGTGCCGGTCATCGACGTTCTCCACGGGACAGACGGGCGCTGATGGCCTGCAGTGCAATCAGCAATGGCACGATCAGCAGAAGGAAAATCAGCGTGTAGGCACTGGCGACTTCCAGCCGCGCCGAGGCGTAGCTGTCCGCCAGGCCCACCGGCAGGGTCTTGGTCATCGGGGTGTGCAGCATCCAGGTCAGGTTGAATTCACCCAGGGACAGGGTGACCACCATCAACACCCCGGCGAGAATGCCGGCGCGGCTGTTGGGCACCACCACGGTAAAGAAGCGTCGCAACGGACCGGCGCCCAGGCTGGCCGCCGCTTCTTCGAGTACCGGCAGATGCTGGCGCTGCATCACCGCCATCACCGGCCGCACCAGGAAGGGCAGGGTGAACAGCACGTGGCCCACCAGGATAAACAGCCAGCTGCCACGAAAGGTCCCGAACTGGCCGTAGGTCAGCAGCAGCGCCAGGGCACTGGCCAGGCCCGGCATGGCCACCGGCAGCACCATCAACTCCTCGAAGGCACGACTGAAGCGGTTGTTCATCCGCACCAGGGCATAGGCCGCCGGTACGCCGATGATGCACACGCAGAGGGCACAGGCCAGGGCCAGTTGCAGGGACAGCCAGACGGTGCCGGAATAGGCCTGCCAGACCTGCAGCAGCCAGTCGAGGGTCAGGCCGCTGGAAGGTCCCTGGAAGTAGTTGCGGGTCACTCCGGCGAGCAGGGACAGCAGCACCGGCACCAGCATGAAGGCGCAGACCAGCAGGGTGAACAACAGTTGCCCGAAAAACAGGCCTGAGCGTTTCAAAGGACGGTCCTCGACTGTTTGACCAGGCGCCGCGCCAGCAGCAACACCGCCCAGGTCACGCCACCCAGTACCACGGACAGCGCCGCGGCGACGGCGAAGTTGGCGTAGTTGGTGAATACGTTGTAGATCGCTACCGGAGTGACATTGAGGCGGGTACCGAGGGTGAAGGCGGTGCCGAACGCGCCCATCGAGGTGGCGAAGCAGATCGCCCCGCAGGACACCAGTGCCGGGGCCAGGCCCGGTACGATCACGTCGCAGACCACCCGCCAGTGCCCGGCGCCGAGGGAGTGCGCGGCTTCTTCCAGGCTGCGGTCGAGGCTCTCGCAGGCCGCCATCACCGTCAGGATCACCCGGGGAATGGAGAAATACAGGTAGCCGATGAACAATCCGGTCAACGAGTAGGCGAAGATCCAGCGCTCGCCGGCCAGTTGCAGGCCGAGCTGGGCGAACAGGCCCTGGCGTCCGGCCAGGAGGATCACCAGGAAACCCACCACCACGCCGGGAAAGGCCAGGGGAAAGGTCAGCAGCGCCACCAGCGTCGAGCGGCCGAAGAACTGCTGGCGGGCCAGGAACACGCCGCTGATACCGCCGATCAGCAGCGCCACCAGGGTGGTCAGCGCCGCCAGCAGGCCGGTCTGCACCAGGCTGCCCAGGTACTGCGCACTGCCCAGCACCTGCCAGTAGCCGCTGCCGGCGGTGTCACGGCTTTCTGCGCCGAGCAGGATCAGATGGGCCAGCGGCAGCAGCCAGAACGCCAGCAGCATCGCCATGGCCGGGGCCAGTGCCCAGGTCACCGCCGGCGGCAGGCGCAGCCGCGGCCAACTGCCGGCGGGCACGGCCAGGGCCTTGTCGACCGATGTCGCCACTTACTTCACCTCGTTCAGGTAGCGAGCGGCAAAGGCTTCCTGGACGGCGGCCATGTGCTCGTAGTCGACCACGCCGGCACGGGCGTAATCGCTGTCCGGCAGGAAGCGGGCGGCGACCTCGGCGGGCATTTTCATCTGTCGCACCGGACGCAGATAGGCGTTGGCCCACAAGGCCTGACCCTGGTCGGAAAGGACGAAGTCGAGGACCTTCTCGGCATTGGCCCGATGCGGGGCATTGCCGACCGGGCTCATCACGTACGGCACGCTGAGGCTGCCCTCCCTGGGAATCACGAAGGCCACGTTGGCCTGGTCCTTGTAGCGGGCGCGGTAGGCGTTGAAGTCGTAGTCCACCAGGATCGGCAGCTCACCGGAGAGCACCCGTGCGTAGGCGGTCTGCTTGGGCACGATGGGGGCGTTTTTCGCCAGTTTGCGGAAGTAGTCGATGGCCGGGGCGAAGTTGTCCAGGGTGCCGCCCATGGCCTGGTTGATCGCCACCGCCGAGACATAGCCGACAAAGGCGCTGGACGGGTCGAGGTAGCCGACCATGCCCTTGTATTCGGGTTTCAGCAGGTCGGCCCAGCTTTGCGGCACGGGCAGGCCGCCAAGGGCATCGACATTGACCATCAGGCCGAGGGTGCCGGAGTGGATCGCGAACCAGTGGCCCGCCGGGTCTTTCAGGCCGGCCGGGATCTCGTCCCAGTGCTTGGGCTTGTAGTCGCCCAGGACCCCGGCTTTCTGCGCCTGCAGGCCGAAGGTCACGCCGTAGTAGACGACGTCGGCAACCGGTGCGGCCCGCTCGGCCACCAGCTGGGCCAGGGCCTGGCCGGAGTTCTTGTTGTCCAGTGGCACCTGGACGCCGGTGCTGTCGGCAATCGCCTTGAGCTGCGTACCCCAGTCCGCCCATTCCGGCGGGCAGTTGTAGCAGATAGCGGTTTCGGCGGCGTGGGCCAGGCTGGCGATGCCGCCGAGCAACAGGGCCGCCAGGGTCTTACTGAGCTGGGTCATGACGCATTTCCTCGTAGGGCCGGGTGCTTTCGCCCGGCCGGATATGGCAGGGCAGGCATTGGGAAGTGGGGTTGGCGCCGTTGATGCGCGCCAGCAGGTGTTCGATGGCGGTGTTCGCCAGGGCGGTGATCGGCTGGACCACGCTGCACAGCGTCGGATGCATCTGGGTGCCGATGGCGATGCCGTCGAAACCGATGACCGACAGGCGTTCTGGCACGCCCCAGCCATTGCGGCGCAGTTCGGCGATCAGGCTGATGGCCAGCAAGTCGTTGGAACAGACCAGCGCGCTCGGCGGTTGCGGGCCGCGCAGCAGCGGGGCGAGTGCGGCGAAGTCGGCGCTGGTATGGGCAGGCATTTCAATCACCGGCAGGGGTGTCAGGCCACGTTCCAGCAGGGCATCGCAGTAGCCGGCGTAACGCAGGCGCGCGCGGTCGGATTGCAGGGCCGGGCCGGCGACCATGCCGATCCGCGTGTGCCCGGCATCCAGCAGGTAGCGGGTGGCCAGGGCCATGCCGGCGCGGTTGTCGACCGATACCGCGCAATAGTCGGTGTTGTCCGGCTGGTGGTAGGCCAGTACAAAGGGCGTTTCCTCCTGGGCCAGGCTTTCCAGCAGCGGATTGTCCTCGGCATCGGTCACGGTCAGGATCAGGCCGTCGACCCGCTGGCGCAGCAACTCTTCGACCACCGCGCTTTCGCGGTCGGCGGCGTAGTCGGTGGTCGCCAGCAGCAGGTTGTAGCCCCAGGCGCGGGCCGCGCGCTCCATGGCCTGGAACTGTTCGGCGAACACCGGGTTGAGCAGGTTGGGGACCATCACGCCGATCAGGTTGGTCTGCTGCAGGCGCAGTTGGCGGCCCAGGTGGTTGGGACGGAAACCCAGTTCGCGGGCGGCGGCGAAGACCTGCTCGCGGGTGGTCGGACGCACCACTTCGGGGCTGGCGAAGGTGCGGGCGGCGGTCGCCCGGGAGACGCCGGCCAGGCGCGCCACATCTTTCAAATCGGTCATTGTCGCTTCCTTGAGATCGATCTCATTGGCCAGCGACAGTACGGATCGAAGATGGCGATCAGGTAAAGAAGCGATGACAGTTTGATGTCAGGTGTCGGCTGCATGTGCTGATCGTTCCCACGCTAGAGCGTTTGATCGTTCCCACGCTCTGCGTGGGAATGCAGCCCGTGACGCTCCGCGTCACCTGCAGGGCGGACGCGGAGCGTCCAGTGAGGCATTCCCACGCTGGAGCGTGGGAACGATCGATATGAGCAGGCTCAGCTACCATGATTTGAAAGAAAACGATGTCAGGCTTTAGTCAAAATAAGGTAGGAGTGAGACGCTTTTTTTGACGGATTTGCGCGTCCCGTGGACAATGGCATTTCCGCCACCATTGATGCTGGCCAGTCTCTTCGCTTTTCCCGCGCGAGATTGCAGCCAAGGCCGGGCATTTCGCGACCCCGCGGTCGCCAAGTGGCCTGTTCGTCCCATGGTGTCGGAGTCTGATGGCAGCGATGCCGACAATGTGTGCGACCACGCACCAACAGAATTCATGTCACTCAAGTCAGCTGAAGCCAACAACGATAAGAAGTCAGCGCAGGAGCGACATAAAAAGTGAGGCCTATGCCAGTGATGGCGGCCTTGTGTGCCCATTCTCCAGTTCTTTCGAGTGCGGGAATCCACGGCGTTGTATCAGCCCGGAATCCTGTGTGAGCAAGGGTGGAGGAGCGGATGGCGATCTATCGTAGGTATGACTATATGTTGAAAAAAGTGAACAAGGCGCTGTTGGGCCTGGCCTTGTCGATAGGGGTCACGTCCTCGTTCGCGGCCGAGGCCAAGAAGGTCGATGTGCTGCTGATCGGCGGCGGGATCATGAGTTCGACCCTGGGCATCTGGCTCAACGAGCTGCAGCCTGACTGGTCGATGGAAATGGTCGAGCGCCTCGATGGCGTTGCCGAAGAAAGCTCCAATGGCTGGAACAACGCCGGTACCGGTCACTCGGCCCTGGCCGAGTCGAACTACACGCCGTACGGCAAAGACGGCAAGATCGACATCTCCAAGGCGATCGAGATCAACGAGTCGTTCCAGATCACCCGTCAGTTCCTGTCCTGGCAGGTTCGCCAGGGCGTGCTGAAGAACCCGCACTCGTTCATCAACTCGACACCGCACATGAGCTTCATGTGGGGCGATGACAACGTCAAGTTCCTCAAGGATCGCTACGCGGCCCTGCAGACCAGCCCGCTGTTCAGCGGCATGCAGTACACCGAAGATCAGGAGCAGATCAAGAAGTGGGTCCCGCTGATGATGGAAGGGCGTGATCCGAAGCAGAAGATCGCCGCCACCTGGACTCCGATCGGCACCGACGTGAATTTCGGCGAGATCACCCGCCAGTACGTCGCGCACCTGCAACAGCAGCCTAACTTCAAGCTCAAGCTGTCCAGCGAAGTGCAGGACATCAAGCGCAATGAAGACGGCAGCTGGCGCGTGGTCTACAAGAACCTGAAAGACGGTACTGAAACCCAGACCGACGCCAAGTTCGTGTTCATCGGTGCCGGTGGCGGTGCGCTGCACCTGCTGCAGAAGTCCGGTATCCCCGAGGCCAACGACTACGCGGCCTTCCCGGTCGGCGGTTCGTTCCTGGTCACCGATAACCAGGATATCGCCCTCAAGCACATGGCCAAGGCCTACGGTATCGCTTCGACCGGAGCGCCACCCATGTCGGTTCCGCACCTGGACACCCGCGTGCTGGATGGCAAGCGCGTGATCCTGTTCGGGCCATTCGCGACCTTCTCCACCAAGTTTCTGAAGAACGGTTCGTACTTTGACCTGCTGACCAGCACCACCACCCACAACGTCTGGCCGATGACCCGCGTGGGTATCGATCAGTTCGACCTGGTCCAGTACCTGGGCGGTCAGCTGATGATGTCCGATGACGATCGCTTCAACGCCCTGAAGGAGTACTTCCCGCAGGCGAAGAAAGAAGACTGGCGCCTGTGGCAGGCCGGTCAGCGCGTGCAGATCATCAAGCGTGACGAAGAGAAGGGCGGCGTCCTGAAGCTCGGTACCGAAGTGGTCAGTGCCAAGGACAACAGCATCGCCGGCCTGCTGGGTGCATCGCCAGGTGCTTCCACCGCCGCGCCGATCATGCTGACCATCCTGGAGAAGGTCTTCAAGGACAAGGTGGCAACCCCTGCCTGGCAGGAAAAGCTGCACCAGATCGTGCCTAGCTACGGTACCAAGCTGAACAACAGCCCCGAGGCTGTGCAGAAAGAGTGGAACTACACGGCTGAAGTCCTGCAACTGACCACCCCTCCGGTGATCGGCCAGACCGCAGCGGCACCGGCCGCTCCTGCCGCTGCCGACAAGCCGAAGGCCGAGGACAATCCGAAGGCTGACATGGCGCTGTAAGCAATACCCGCGTCAACGCCACAGGCTGCACAAAAACGCCACTCGCCCGAGTGGCGTTTTTGCATCCGCATCCCCGGTCGCGATGCTGTGCCGAATTCGTCATGCCGGGCAGTCAAACTGATCAAGCCTCGGGCTCGCCCATGGGCAACTCTGGAACCCTTCTTCCTGGAGTGACCTATGACTCGACTGACGCTGGACCAGGCCCATGCCCTGGCCAAACTGATCCTGCTGCACAATGGTTTCAGCCTTGCCCATGCCGATGCCGTGGCCGATACGGTGGCGGCCGGCGAGCGCGATGGTTGTGCCTCCCACGGCCTGTACCGGGTGCTCGGTTGCGTCGCTTCGCTGAAGGCCGGCAAGGTCGAGGCCGATGCCCGGCCCGAGGTGGTCGACCAGGCACCGTCCATCGTGCGGGTCGATGCGGCCGGCGGGTTTTCCCAACTGGCCTTCCAGGCCGGCTTGCCCTTGCTCAAGGACAAGGCCCGGGCCAATGGCATTGCCGCCATGGCCATCAACCGTTGTGTGCATTTCTCCGCGCTCTGGGTCGAGATCGAGCAACTGACCGAGGCCGGCCTGGTGGCGCTGGCCTGCACGCCGAGCCATGCCTGGGTCGCACCGGCCGGTGGTAACCAGCCGGTGTTCGGCAGCAACCCCATTGCCTTTGGCTGGCCGCGCGCGGGTCATGATCCGTTTGTCTTCGACTTCGCCACCAGCGCCATTGCCCGGGGCGAGATCGAACTGCACCGGCGTGCCGGCAAGGCCATTCCCGAGGGATGGGGCGTGGATGCCCAGGGGCAGCCCAGCACCGATCCGAACGTGGTGCTCGACCTGGGGGCGATGCTGACCTTTGGCGGGCACAAGGGCTCGGCGCTGGCGGCGATGGTGGAATTGATCGCCGGACCGCTGATCGGCGACCTGACCAGCGCCGAATCCCTGGCCCACGACGGCGGCAGCAAGTCGTCGCCGTACCATGGCGAACTGATCATTGCCCTTGACCCGCGGCGCTTTCTCGGCGACGCCACGGAACAGCACCTGGCCCGTGCCGAAAGCCTGTTCGAGAGTATCCAGGGGCAGGGCGCCCGGTTGCCGTCGCAGCGGCGTTACGAGGCTCGGGCGCGTAGCCGGGTGGACGGCGTGGAGATTCCCACGGCCTTGTACAACGACCTCAAGGCGCTGTTGGCCTGACAGGGCTCGGCGCCCTGGGGCTGGGTTTGAAGGGTTGTACCTGTGGGAATGGGCCGGCGTGGCAGGCGACTATGTGGGAGGGGGCTTGCCCCCGAAGCTTCTGGCGGCTTCACGGGCCTCATCGCTGGCAAGCCAGGCGCTCCTACAGGGAGCGTGCCGGCCTTGACTGAAGGGCATCAAGGCAAGCCCGCTCCCACAGCTCTCGCGTCCGGAAACTACCAGCTTTCGCGGCTGCTCCGACCGTCCACCAGCCGGGAAATCCCCAGCGGGTTGGCGTTCTTCAGCACATCGGGCAGCAACGCATCCGGGCAGTTCTGGTAGCACACCGGCCGCAGGAAACGGTCGATGGCCAGGGTGCCGACCGAGGTGCCACGGGCATCGGATGTCGCCGGATAGGGCCCACCGTGAACCATCGCCTCGCACACCTCGACCCCGGTCGGATAACCGTTGAACAACACCCGGCCAACCTTCTGTTCCAGTAGCGGCAGTACCTCGGCGTGCGCCTGCAGATCGCCGGGCTCGGCAATCAACGTCGCGGTCAACTGACCGTGCAGTCCTTGCAGGGCGCGTTGCAACTCGGCCCGGTCGGATACCTCGACCAGCACGGTCGTCGGGCCGAACACTTCTTCCTGCAACAGCGGATCGCCGTCCAGCAACAGGCTGACATCGGCCTTGAACAGCTGCGGCAAGGCCTGCCTGCCCTGTTGCGGCAGACCGGCCAGATGGGTGATCCGCGGATGCGCCTGCAGCGCCTGGAGGCCCTTTTCATAGCTGCCGAGGGTGCTGCTGTTGAGCATGCTCTGCGCCGGTTGCTGGCCCATCAAGGCCGCCAGGCTTTCGGTAAAGGCGCTGAACGCCGGCGAGCGCAAGCCGATAACCAGTCCGGGATTGGTGCAGAACTGCCCGCAACCGAGCACCACCGAAGCGGCCAGTTCCCGGGCGATGGTCTCGCCGCGCATGGCCAGCGCCTCGGGCAGGACCAGTACCGGGTTGATGCTGCTCATCTCGGCAAACACCGGGATCGGTTGCGGGCGCGCCGCGGCCATGTCGCACAAGGCCCGGCCGCCCTTGAGCGAGCCGGTGAAACCGACGGCCTGGATCGCCGGGTGCTTGACCAGCGCTTCGCCGACCCCGCCGCCGTAGATCATGTTGAACACGCCCGGGGGCATGCCGGTCTGTTCGGCGGCGCGGATGATCGCATCGGCGACCCGTTCGGCCGTCGCCATATGGCCGCTGTGGGCCTTGAACACCACCGGGCAACCGGCGGCGAGGGCGGCAGCGGTGTCGCCCCCGGCGGTGGAGAAGGCCAGCGGGAAGTTGCTGGCGCCGAACACCGCCACCGGGCCGAGGCCGATACGATATTGACGCAGGTCGGCGCGCGGCAGCGGCTGGCGCTGGGGTTGCGCGCGGTCGATGCGTGCACCATGGAAGTCACCGCGACGCAGGACATCGGCGAACAGGCGCATCTGTCCGCTGGTACGGCCGCGCTCGCCGAGGATGCGCGCGTTGGGCAGGGCGGTTTCACGGGTGACCAGATGGATGAAGTCGTCGCCCAGGGCATCCAGTTGGCTGGCGATGGCTTCGAGGAACTCGGCGCGGCGACTGGCCGGCAGGGCGCGATAAGTCGGATAGGCGCTGGCGGCGGCCCGGGCGGCGGCGTCCACTTCTTGCGGGGTGGCCTGGATAAAGCGATAGGGCAGGGCTTCGTCGCTGCTGGCGTCGTGGCTGTGCAGGACGACACTGCCGGCAGCGCTGCGAGTGCCACCGATGTAGTTATGACCGAGGATCTCGGGCATGGGGAACTCCGATTGACAGGGGCTCGTGTCGAGCTCTTTGGGTTTCCTGTGGGGGCAGGGCCTATTCGCGGACAAGCCCGGCTCCTACAGTTTTGTGTCGTCGACAAGATCCGGATTCGACTCAAGCTCTGTAGGAGCCGGGCTTGCCCGCGAAGGCGTCGGGACAGTCACCGCCACTCTGGCGGGCTGCTCCCAACCTTTTATTCAGAGACCCACATCCGGCAACGCCGGACGATTGGCCATGGCCTTGGCCATGATCTGCTCGACAAATACCCGGTCCGCTTCCGGCAAGGCCAGGCGCGGTGGACGGGTCAGCGCGCTGCCGCGACCGGCAATGGCCTCGCACAGCTTGATGCACTGCACCAGGTCGGCGCGGGCATCGAGGTGCAGGATCGGCATCAGCCATTCGTAGATCGGCATGGCTTCGGCGAAACGGCCGGCCTTGGCCAGGCGGAAGATGGTTTCGCCTTCCTTGGGGAACACGTTGGACATGCCCGAGACCCAGCCCTCGGCACCGACGGCGATGCTTTCCAGGACCACGTCGTCGAGACCGGCGAAGAGCACGAAACGGTCGCCGACTTCATTGCGCACGTCGATAAAGCGCCGGGTATCGCCGGACGAATCCTTGAAGCACACCACGTTGTCGCAGTCGGCCAGGGAAATCAGGATGTCCGGGGTCACGTCGTTTTTGTAGATCGGCGGGTTGTTGTAGACCATCAGCGGCACGTCGGCGTGCCTGGCCACATAGCGGTAGTGCTCGGCGGTCTCGAACGGCTTGGAGCCGTAGACCAGCGCCGGCATCAGCATCACACCATCGACACCGACCTTGCGCACCGCATTGGCAACCTTGGCCGCCTGCACGCTGGTGAACTCGGCAACGCCGCAGATCACCGGCACGCGGCCCCTGGAGGCGTCCACCGCGACTTCGGTCACGGCGATCTTTTCCTCGGCGGTCAGCGAGGTGTTTTCCCCCACCGAACCACACACCACCAGACCCGAGACGCCGTCACGGATCACGTTGGAGATCACTTGATGGGTCTTTTCCAGGTTGATGGAGAAGTCGTCGTTGAATTGAGTGGTGACCGCCGGGAAGACGCCGCTCCAGTTGATGCGCTTGCTCATGATTAACTCCAGTGGTTAAAAGTATTTCGTATACGATATTTTAAGTGAAAAAATTCAGCCAGTGTTTTTTCGCCGGGCGCCGTGCTGGCGCCACCGCGTTGTTGCAATCGGCCGTCAGGCAATGGGTTGTGGTTCAGGCGCCGGGCCAGGTGTCCGACAGCCGGTAGCCCTGCGGCCACGGATCGGCGGGGTCGAGCAGCAATTGGTGGGTCCCGGTGATCCAGGCCCGACCGGACAGGCACGGATAGATCGCCGTGCGACCGGCCAGTTCGGTCATGGAGTCGATGCGGCAGTGGAACTCCGAACCGATGATCGAGCGGCCGATAAAACGGTCGCCGACCTTCAGCACGCCCTTGGCCTGCAACACCGACATGCGTGCCGAGCAACCGGTGCCGCAGGGCGAGCGATCGATCTTGCCGGGGCGGATCACCACGGCGTTGGCACCGGTGGCGACACCGTTCTCGTAGACCACCGGTGCGGCGATCTGGCAGAAGGAAATGTGCGACCAGTCGGGGTTCAGCGGATGGACGAAGCCCAGTTGCTCGTTGGCGGCGCGGGTGATCTTCAGGCCGATCTCGACCATGTCCCTGGCCTCGTCGGGGCGAATCTGGAAGCCCAGGGTCTGTGCGTCGACGATGGCGAAACTGTCGCCGCCATAGGCGGTGTCGACCTGGATCGAACCCAGGCCCTCGACTTCGATCCAGGCATCGAGGCGGTCGGCGAACGACGGCACGTTCTTGATTTCCACCCGCTGGACCTTGCCGTCCTTGCAATCGGCCACGGCTTCGATCAGGCCGCCCGGGGCCTCGAGCACCAGCCGGGTCTGCGGTTCGGTCATTGGCAGGATGCCGCTGTCGAGCAGCACGGTGGACACGCACAGCGAGTTGGAACCGGACATCGGCGGGGTATCGGCCGGTTCCATGATGATCCAGGCCATCTGCGCCCGCGGGTCCTTGGCCGGGACCAGCAGGTTGACGTGACGGAACACCCCGCCGCGCGGTTCGTTGAGCACGAAATTGCGCAGGGTTTCATCCTGGGCGATCCAGCGCGACTGTTCCCACACCGTGGCACCCGGCGGCGGGGCGACGCCGCCGACAATCACATCGCCGACCTCACCTTCGGCGTGGCAGCTGACCACATGAACGATTTTCGATGAACGCATTGATACACCTCCTGTCTGTTCACTCTGTAGGAGCCGGCTCCTACGGGGGAGCGGTTATTTCACGGATTTGAGGAACGCCGCCGTTTCCGGTTGCACGGGATTGCCGATGACCTGGTCGGGCGAGCCGATCTCATGCACCAGGCCGTTGCGAAAGAACGCCACGCGGTCGGAGACATCCCGGGCGAAGCGGATCTCATGGGTGACCAGGACCATGGTCATGCCGTCTTCGGCGAGCATGCGCATGGTGTCCAGCACCTCGCCCACCAGTTGCGGATCGAGGGCCGAGGTGGCTTCGTCGAAGAGCATGTAGTCCGGCGACATGGCCAGGGCCCGGGCGATGGCCATGCGCTGTTGCTGGCCGCCCGAGAGCTTGCCGGGGAACGTCTTGAGCTTGTCGCCCAGGCCCACATGGGTGAGCTGGCGCACCGCCAGTTCCTCGGCCTCCTGCTTGCTCCGGCCGAGTACCTTGCGCGGCGCCAGCATGACGTTCTCCAGCACGGTCAGGTGCGGGAAGGCGTTCCACTGCTGGAACACGATGCCGATCTTCTGCCGCAGGCGGTTGAGGTCGGTGGCCTTGTCGTGGACTTCGATACCGTCGACGCGGATGCTGCCCTTGTGGATCGATTCCAGGCCGTTGATGCACATCAGCAGGGTCGATTTGCCGGAGCCGGAGCCGCCGATGATCGACACCACCTCACCCTTGTTCACCGTCAGGCTGACGCCCTTGACCACTTCCAGGTCGCCGAAGGATTTGTGTACGTTGTCGATCTCAATCATTTTCTTGCCACCTTCTTTCCAGACGAGCGCCCAGGCGTGCGACCACCAGGCTCATGACGTAGTAGATAAGGCCCGCGATGCACAGCACCAGCAGCGGTTCCTGGATGCGGGTGACGATGGTTTGCGAGGCGCGCAGCAGTTCGACGATGCCGATCCACATCACCAGCGCGGTGTCTTTCATGACGCTGAGCACCAGGTTCAGCCAGCCGGGGAACGCGACCCGCGAGGCCATCGGCAGGACGATCCAGCGCAGGTCCTGCAGGTAGCTCAGGCCCAGCGAGCGGCTGGCCCGGCGCACGCTCAGCGGCACCGAGAGCACGCCGCCGCGGACGATCTCGGTGAAGTACGCGGCGGCGTAGATCCCGAGCACGATGCAGCCGACGGTGAAGGCACTGATGTTCAGGCCGACGATGCTCTTGAGCGAGTTGAACAGCACGAACTGGATCAGCAGCGGTACGCTGCGGAACACGTCCAGGACCCAGGCCAGCGGCAGGCTGAGCCGTGGCAGCAGGGCGCGCAGCAGGCCGAACACCAGGCCGGCGACGGTGCCGAGCAGGATCGACCAGACCGTCAGTTGCAGCGTGACCCAGGCCCCGCTGAGCAGGAACAGCAGGTCATTCAGGGTAAGACTGGTGGAAAACATGGAGCAGACCCCTCAGTAACGGAACAGCCGCCAGGACAAGAGCCGGGCTACCGCGACGATCGCCTTGGCGATCAGGTAATACAGCACCGCCGCGATGGCGAAGTATTCGAAGGTGCGGAACGTCTTGACGTTGTAGTCCTGGGTCACCCCGGTCAGGTCGTTGTTGAGGCCGACGATCACCCCCAGCGAGGTCATCAGCACTGCCCAGACCATCTGGTTGGTCAGCGGGTAGAACACCACCCGCAGCAATTGCGGAACGATGATCATCCGGTAGGCCTGGAAGGCGCTCATGCCCAGCGAACGTGCCGCGCGCATCTGGGTGTCGGGCACGGCCTTGAGGCCGCCACGGAAGTTTTCCGCCAGGTAGCCGGCGTTGTTGAAGGTGATCCCGGCCAGCAATGCCAGCCAGGAGCTGACATGCAGCCCCAGGGAGCCGAGGCCGAAGTAGAGGATGTAGATCTGGAACAGCGACGGCGTGTTGCGGGCGATGGACACCCAGCCGTTGGCGATGCCGCTGAGCACCGGCTGTTTCGCCTCGCGCATCACGGTCAGGGTCAGGGCGATCAGCACGCCGAAGATCATCGACAGGGCGGCGGTTTCGAAGGTCACCCAGGCGCCGTTGAGCATGTCGGGCAGGGCACGGAAGGCCGAATGCCACTGGAACGTATAGTCAAACATGCACCGCTTCCTCCTGTGGCAGCCAGGCCGGCAGATTCCCGCTGGCCTGGGCGCTGCAGGCGCTGTCGACACACTCGGCCAGGCTGGCGAAGTGCACCGTGCGTCCGACCAGGCCGGGAGCGTAGTGGGCGTATTTGCCGGAGTTGGTCATCAGTGTCCGGGCGGCCGGCGGAATCACCGGCTCACCGACCATGCACCAGCAGGTATCGGTGATCAGGGTCGCGCCGAAGGCTTCGATCGCGGCGATATGACCGGCGGTACGGGCCTGTTCCAGCACGGCCCTGCCGCAGGTGATCGCCAGCACCACGTCCGGGTGCTTGTGGCGGCCACGGCACAGGCGCGCGAGGTGGGCGAACTCGCTGAGGGAGAAGTGCGGGTTGCCCAGGGAAACCACATCCACTCGCGGTTCGCGAGCGCTGTTGAGTTCGCGCCAGCTACCCAGCAGGTCTTGCGGGCTGATGCGTTGCAGTGGCAACGACTGACCCGGCTCCAGCACCTGCAGCGGGTCGAGGGCCTCCGGGGTGACCCCGGCGATATGGAACAGCGGTGCCGCCGAAGTGGTGGCGAAGGCCGCGCCGAAAGCCTTCAGGTCGTCGAGGCTGGGGTTGGCCAGCTCCAGGCCGCGCACCAGCGGGATACGGCTGCCGGACAGCGCGCCGATGTGATAGCCGAGCAGCGGGTAGAAGGCATCGTCCAGTTCGCCCATGGGCGGTACTTCGATCTCCAGGCGCGCCTTGCGCTGTTCGGCCAGGTGGCAGCCGGTCAGTGGTGCACGGCCGGTCAGGGCGATGCAGATATCCAGGTAGTCGGGGTATTTCTGGGTCCAGGCACCGAGCACGCTGTTGGCATAGACCACGGCGTTGGATTCGGCCCAGACGATTTGTTCGCCGGCTTTCGGCGCACTGTCGAGCAGGTAGGGCGCGCAGGTGTAGCTGAGTTGCGCGCCCATCGCCATGTAGGCCGTGCCCAGGGCACTGGCGGGTTCGCCGAGGGCCGGATCGACCCCCAGTTCACGCCAGCGGCGCTGGTCCACGGAAATCGAATTGAGGGTGGTCGGGACGCGCACGCGCGCCCCCCATTGCACCAGTTGTTCGGCAAAGCGCAGGCTCGCCGGCCCTGTGTAGATGCAGCCGTCGATATGCGCCTGGGTCACGTCCAGCAGGCTGGGCGCACCTTGCAGCTCGGCCATCTGCAGGACGATCTGCATGGCTATCTGGGCCGCCTTGCCGTACTGACCCTCGAGCAGGGCCAGGTCATGTTCGCTGAGTTCGACGCTAGCGGTCGCCGGCCGCACTGGCACCGGCGTGGTCGGTGCCTGCCAGGCGTCGGCGGGCGTTTCGTCGAAGAGTGTCAGGCTGTTGCCCTCGATCCGGGCAAAGGCCTGGCCGCGCAGGGCGGCAAAGGCCTCCCGGCCGATGCACAGCACCGGCAGGGAACGTTCGAAAATCACCCGGGCCACCAGCACGCCCAGGGTCAGGATCTCATCGGCTTCGGCCAGTACCAGCGCAGCCGGGGCATGACCATTGCTGATCAGCTCCATCATCACGCTGCTGCCGGTACAGGAACCGCGGCCGCTGGGCAGCGCCAACACGCGGCCGGCCAGGTGCTCGCCGCTCAAGGGGTGATGGCGGTCGATCACTTCGCCACTGAACGGATCGACACCGCCCCAGAAACTCAGGCCGATATCGGCGAACAGCAGGGAACCTTGGGCGGCTCCCTCGACCAGGCTGCGTCCGGTGAGGGAAGTGGGCGTGCTGGGCATGCGGGTTTCCTCAGTAGTAGACGTGTGGCACAGTCAGGTCGGCCGGTGGGATATCGGTCCCGACCCACTTGGTGAACAGCTCGTTGTAACGTCCGGTACGAACCTGCTGGTTGATGAACAGGTTGAGGTAGTTGATCAGGCCGTACTCGTTGCGCTTGGCACCCAGCGAGACGTAGTCGATCACGTAGGGGGCATTGCCGGCGACCTTCAGGCCCTTGTACTTGCCTGACTTAAGCGTAGCCGCGGCCACGGTGTTGGTGACGACAGTGGCATCGATATGGCCCTGGGCGACGGCCAGGATGGTGTCGTTCTGCGACTGGTAGGCGCGGAAGCTGCCGGTGCCCCAGCTCTTCTGGTCTTTTTCCAGGGCGATGGCTTCATAGGTGCCGCTGGTGTTGCCGACAGGGCGACCCTTGAGGTCTTCGTATTTGCTGATACCGGTGTCTTCGCGGGTCAGCACCACCATCTGGAAGGCGAAGTAGGGAAGGGTCAGGCCGACGGTCTTGGCCCGCTCGAGGGTGTCGGAAGTGGAGGCGACGATCACGTCGGCACGGCCCGAGACCAGCGCGGGAATACGATCCGGGAATGGCGTCTCGACGATCTCGGCATCGACCCCGAGGACCTTGGCCAGGTCGTTGCAATAGTCGACGTCGAAGCCCACCGGCTTGTTGCTGGCATCGCGCGAGCCCATCGGCGGGAAGTCCAGGGTCACCGCGCAGCGCAGCTTGCCGGAGCCGATGATGTCATCGAGCTTGTCGGCCTGGGCCGTGGCGATAAAGGACGAACTGAGAACCACACTGAGCGCTACGGCAAAAACGGGATTTTTCATGGATGCCTCGTTATCGGTAAGTGGTGTTGGCTTTCGTATTATGAATTTCGTATACGATATTATATTAGCAATGACTGTGCCTGTTTCCACGTTGGAACATGAATTCTTCACCGGCCCACGGGTTAGAGGGTTTGTCGGCTGATAAGGGCGTAGATGCCCGCTTTTATCGGGGTGTGGGGTGTTACAGAAGGGAGCACGTTTTGCCGCGCGCGCCCCTTAAAGGAACACGGCGCAGGAACACGGCGATCAGCGATGGGTTTCGCGGTAATGGCTTGGCGACAGGCCGGTGAGGGCGCGGAACTGGCGGCTGAAGGCGCTGTGGTCGGTGTAACCGCAGCGCAGGGCGATCTCGGTGATCGGCAGGTCGGTGTGCAACAGCAATTGCGCGGCTTCTTCCAGGCGGGCCTTGTGGATCATCTGTCGTGGGGTGAGCTGGAAGATCCGCTTGCAGTGACGTTCCAGCTGGGCCACCGACAGGCCGGCGATCCGCGTCAGTTCGGCGAGGCTGATGGGCTGGGCGAAGTGCTCGCGGATGTGCGCGTCCACCGCGGCGACCTTCTGGAAGGACGGGTGGTTCGATTGCGGCAGTTGCAGGTCGCGGGAAATCCCCGCCAGGCCGACGACCCGCCCTTGCGGGTCGCGCAGGGGGACCTTGTGGGTCAGGCACCAGATCGGCTGGTTGCCGTAATAAAGGTGCAGTTCCAACTGGTCGGCCAGCTCGCGCCCGCTGCTCAGCACTCGCCGATCCTGCTCGGTATAGGAGGCACCGAAACGTTCCGGAAAGACCCGGTCGGCGGTCAGTCCCAGCAGCTCGCCGGGCTGCTTGAAACCACAGCGCCGGGCCAGGGTCTGGTTGACGAAGGCGTAGCGCGCCTCGCTGTCCTTGATGAAAAACACCACGTCCGCCAGGGTATCGAGCAGGGGGGCGATGGCACTCAGGCTGTCCAGCAGGATCGGCAGGTCGCAGGGCTTGAAACGGGTAAGCGAGGCATGCATGGCGTCGGGCGTCTGGCGGCAACTCTCGGGATCATAGAGATCCTCCGGCGTCGCCGAAACCCCCGTGCCGCTATTCATGCCGGCGGGGTGTCGTCGAGACACGACAGTGTGTCGATCCGCGCCGGACTGAACGGTGGGCGCGGTGCTGGAAGTTGCCAGCCGAACAGGTGCCGGACCGCGCCGCCACATACCCGGCCCTGGCAGGCGCCCATGCCGCAACGGCTAGCGAGCTTCGCTTCGCGCCAGTCGCGATGACCTTGCAGGGCGGCATAAGTGACATCCTCGCAACGGCATACCAGGGTGTCGGGTTCGGCCAGGGCCTTGAGTCGCGGGTCGAGGGCAAAGGCCTTGTTCAGGGTGTCGGCGAAACCCTGCCAGCGTGCCCGGACCGGCCACAGGCGCCGCGCCGCGTCGCGCTCGCCGACCGCCGCATGGCCGGCAATCGCACCTTCCACCAGGGCCAGTTCGCTGCCGCCGAAACCGGTGCATTCACCGGCTGCGTAATGATCGGCGAGGCTGCTGGTCTGCCAGGTGTCGACGGCCAGGGCGTGGCCGTCGAGGGCATAGCCCAGGGCCTCGCCGAGCTGGGTGTTGGGGATCAGGCCGAAGCCGCAGGCCAGGCGCTCACAGGCCAGCTCGACGATCTTGCCCCGTTGTTGCAGGCGCACACCTTCCAGGCGCTCGCTGCCCAGGGCGGCAAGCACGTGGCTGTCGGTGCGGTAATGCCGGTCGAACAGGCCGAAGGCTTGCAACCCCTTGTGGGGCCAGCGTGGCAACTGCGCGGCAAAAGTACCGACGCAGGTGAGTGAGGCCTGCTCGGCAACTCGCAGGATCTGTGCCCCGGCCTGGCGGGCGGTGGCGGCGCTGGCCAGCAGCAACGGTCCGCTGCCGGCGATCACCAGGCGCTCACCGTCAACCGGCAGGCCGCCCTTGATCAGCGCTTGCAGGCCGCCGGCACCGGTAACCCCGGGCAGCGTCCAGCCGGGGAAGGGCAGCAGCAGTTCGCGGGCGCCGGTGCAGAGGATCAGCTTGTCGTAGCCGATCTGCCAGCCCCGTTGCGAGTCTTCCAGCAGCAGGTGTTTCGGGCCGGTGCTGGCGATCACCCGGGTGCCGGGGTAATGCCGCACATTGTCACAGGCCTGCAGGCGCTGGCGCAGTGCTCGGGCCTGGGGCGGCAACTTGGCCTGCGGGCCGTCGCGCCAGATCTGTCCGCCGGCCAGCGGGTTGTCGTCGATGATGGCGATGCGCGCGCCGCTGGGGGCGGCGGCCAGGGCGGCGGCGATGCCCGACGGCCCGGCGCCGATGATCAGCAGGTCGGCAAACGCCATCATGGTCGGGTCTCCACGTGCATGCCGTCCTGGCAGAGGGTCTGGCAGGCCAGGCGTCGATCGCCATTGATGCTGACCCGGCATTCCTGGCAGATGCCCATGCCGCACAGCGGCGCACGACGCCGGCCGCTGACCGAGGTACGGCTGCAACCGTCACCGCCCAGGGCCAGGGCCGCTGCTACGGTGGTGCCTTCGGCGACGCGCAGGGCGCGACCGTCCAGTGTCAGTTCAGGCATGGATTGGCGCTCCGAGAAAGCGTTGCGGCAGATAGGCGGCGGCAGCCAGGGGCGGCGTTTCGTTGAGCAACTGGGCGACCAGCAGGTCGGCGGTGCCGGGGGCGGTGGTCACGCCCAGGCCTTCATGACCGACAGCCAGCCACAAGCCCTCGCGTTGCGGGTGCTGGCCCACCAGCGGCAGGCCGTCCGGGCTGGCGGCACGCAGGCCGGTCCAGGCGCGGATCGCATTCAGCCGGGCCAACCCGGGCAGGTATTCGACGGCACGCTTGAGCATCTTCGCCAGCATCCAGCCTTCGACCTGCAGGTCGCGGGTGCCGAACTGACGTGAAGCGCCGATAAACAACTGGCCGGTGGGCCGCGGCTGGATATTGCAGGCGACGGAGGGGCCCTTGGCGTTGTGGGCGCTGGTGACATAACCCAGTTCCACCAGGGTATGGGTGACGCTGCCGGGATAACGGTCGGTGATCAGCAGGTGGCCTTTCTTCGGCTCGATGGGCAGTTCCGGGCACAGTTCGTTGGCCTGCACGCCATTGGCCAGGACCACCGCCCCGGCGCTGAGCCAATGACCGTTGTCGAGCCGTACGCGGTTGCCGTCGACTTCGCTGACCCGTGCCCGGCGCTGACGGATACCGGCGGTTTCGAGCATCCAGCGAGCCGTGGCCGGGGCATAGAGAATGCCGTCGCCATGGATCAGCAGGCCGCCTTCAAGGCCTTCGCGCAGCTGCGGTTCGCGTTCGCGCAGGGCCTGGTTGCCGAGCAGTTCACAGGCGATGCCATGGGCCTGGAGGTTGGCGTGCTTGGCCTGGGCCACGGCCATTTCCTCGGCGTTGGCGGCGATCCACAGCGTGCCGTTGTTGCGGTAGGCGCAGCCTTCGGGAAGCTCGGCAGCGACCTCGCGCCAGCGTTGCACGGAGTATTGGCACAGGGCCAACTCCGCCGGGTTGTCGTCGAGTACCAGCAGGTGGCCCATGCCCGCCGCCGTGGCATTGGGCAGGCCGGCATCCAGCACCAGCACGCTCAGGCCCCGCTTCGCCAGGGCCTGGGCACAGGCGGCGCCGACGATCCCGGCACCGATCACGATAATGTCGGCTGCCGTGCCTTCGTTCACAGGCGGATGCCCCAGGCGAACGGATCGTCCTGTTCGAGGATCAGGGTCGTTTCGGCACTGATATGGGCGCGCCCGCGAATGGTCGGCACGATGCGTTCGCCGTCGGCCTCATAGGAACCTTCGAATTCGCTGCCGATCACACTGGCCTGGCGCCAGACCTGTCCCGGCTGCAGCTTGCCATCGGCCGCCAGGCACGCCAGCTTGGCGCTGGTGCCGGTGCCGCAGGGCGAGCGGTCGTAGGCCTTGCCAGGGCAGAGCACGAAGTTGCGGCTGTCGGCCCGGGCGTCGTCGGCGAACAGTTCGACATGGTCGATCAGGCCGCCGTCTTCGCCACGGATGCCTTGTTGTTCCAGGGCCTGCTGCACGGCGAAGGTGTAGGCGGTCAACGCCTCCAGGTTGTCGCTGGTGACGTCCAGGCCATGGTCGGCGATCAGGAAGAACCAGTTGCCGCCCCAGGCGACATCGCCGACTACCTCGCCGAGGCCCGGCACCTGCAGGGCCAGCGCTCGCAGATAACGGTAGGACGGGACATTGCGCACACTGACCGAACGGTCTTCGTGAAGGGTGGCATGCACCGTGCCCACCGGGGTTTCGATGGCGTGGATGCCCGGTTCGATCCGGCCCAGATGCGCCAGCGAGGCGACCAGGCCGATGGTGCCGTGGCCGCACATGCCGAGGTAGCCGGTGTTGTTGAAGAAGATCACCCCGGCGGTGGCTGCCGGGTTCACCGGCTCGCACAACAGCGCGCCGACCAGCACATCGCTGCCGCGTGGTTCGAGGACACAGGCGGCGCGCCAGGCATCGTATTCTTCGGCCAGGCGCTGGCGGCGCTCGGCCATGCTGCCACGGCCCAGGTCGGGAAAACCGGCGGTCACCAGGCGGGTGGGTTCGCCGCCGGTATGAGAGTCGATCACGCTGATTCGTTGCATGGCAGGCCACTGTCGAATGAAGGAGTTCGCAGAGTGGCCTGTGGGAGGGGGGGCCGGCTTGATGCTTTTACCGGACCCTCATGACGAAATCAGCACAGTGATGGCGGGATCAGTGGGCGCGCGGCAGGTGCTCCAGCAACGTCGCGCAAACCCCGGCGATGTGCTCATCGAGCAGTTTCACCGCCTGTTCCACATCACGGGCGCGACAGGCTTCGATGATATCGCGGTGCTCATGGTCGGCGCGTTCCTTGCCGGCGGAGAGGCTCATCTGCAGGCGCAGGTAGCGTTCCAGCTTGTCGTTGACCGAACGGATCAGGCTGACCAGGAACGGTCGTCGCGCCGGTTCGTAGAGGCAGGCGTGGAGTTCCCAGTTGAGTTCGGCCCAGCGCCCGATGTCATTCTCGCCGACGAATTCCTGGCAGATGCGTTCGGCGCGGGTGAAGGTCTCTTCGGTCATGTTCGGGATGGCCAGGCGCAGCACCTTGTCTTCGAGCAGCATGCGCACTTCGAACATCTGCGCCAGTTCGGGTTCGGAGAGGCGCGTGACCATCGCCCCGCGGTTGCGCTGGAACATCACCAGGCCCTCGGCTTCCAGGCGCTTGAGCGCCTCGCGTACGGGAATCTTGCTGACGTTGAACTGGCGGGCGATTTCGTCCTGGCGAATCGGTTCGTCCTCGGCGAAATTGCCGGCGACGATGGCATCGCGCAGGTGCCGGGTAATGATCTCCGAGGTCGAAGGAGCATTGCCCAGGTCCGGGAGGTTGAGCTTGGGTAGGGTCACGGCGCGGTCATTCGAAAGGGAAGAAAGGGATATGGTATACAAAAAACGTTTTGTTTTCCTGTCTTCGATGCAGACGCACGCGCCGATGTCGCAAATGGGCCGGGCAGTGACGCGATGGCGGGGGCGACTGCGCAAGGCGCCCCATCTGCATCACAGGAGCGAGGTTTTCCGTGGGCGTCCGCCCAGCTTGCCGTTTTCCCGGGCGGCGCGGGCCTTGGCTTGCGTCGATTTCGAGCCGCCTTTGCTGCCCAGTTGGCTGGCCATCCACGAGGCACTGCCGAGCACGCCCTGAATCAGCGAGGGCAGGTGGATATCGATGTCCAGGGCCGGAAAGTGCAATCCCTGGCCCGTCGGGCTGATTTCTATCTGAACCAGGTCCGCAGCCTTGGCATCGGCCAGGCCCTCGACCAGTCGCGGCGGGAACGACAGGCTGACCCCGGAATCGAGGCCGATGACGACGCAACCGGTTTCGGTGTCGTAGCCGGCCTTTTCCGCGCGCGGAGCTTTTGCCTGGAACGCTTTTGCGGATCGGTTCGCTTGTTGAAACTCGAGTTCAGTCAAAGTCACCATGGATCTCCTTCCACTGCTTGCATTGATAGGCCAGATCGGCGGCCAACCGGACACTCAACAGCTTCAGTCGCTTGTACGAAAACCCGTGATTTTCTCTCAGTTCCGGCGGACCTTCCGGGCATCTGAGGTAGAACACCGCCTCATCTTCCCGGGTCATGACATGCACATGGCAAGGTCGGTGGTCGTTGGAGTAGATCACTATCCGTATGTCTTCAAATCGAGCTGTTGTGACCATGATTCGAGATTAACCTATCCGTTTGGGTTTTTAGAAAATAACCGATGTACGGCAGCTTTCGGCTGATGTTCTTTGCCGGCCTCCTTGAGGCTAGAGGGCTCAGGACGGGCTGCGTCATCTCAGGTATTTCTCGATATTTGCAGGCGCGATGACCGGGGTGTCAGGCGCCGTGTGGCGGCAATCGGGCGGGTCTTTTTCCGGCTGATAAATGAGTAACCATTGATTACATCGAGGAATGACTCAAAATCCACCATGGCCGTTTATCCGCATCGGAACAGCCAATACAGTGGTTTGCCGGCGCTGTCCGGCACCCGCTGGAGGTGTGGGACTCGCCTCGAGTCGCTGCCCTTGGCCCGACTCCGGACCTGCGAATACTTGCCATGAACCGATCTGAAAACAGCGTTCGACCCACCACCGAGAACCCTTCCCCGTCATCCTCCTACGCACAACGAAATGCCCCGTACTGGCGGCGTAACCTGGCGATCTGTGTATTCGGCTCCTTCACCACGCTGGTCAGCCTGAGCATGCTGCTGCCGTTCCTGCCGTTGTATGTGCAGCAGCTCGGGGCAGAGTCGCCCGCCGCGGTGGTGCAATGGTCGGGGATCGCCTTCAGCGCGACCTTTCTCGGCACGGCGGTGACCGCGCCGCTCTGGGGGCGGCTGGCTGATCGTTACGGACGCAAGGCGATGCTGGTACGGGCGGCGATCGGCATGGCGATCGTGATGTCGCTGATCGGTGTCGCCCACAGCGTCGTCGAGCTGGTGGTGCTGCGCCTGATTGCCGGATTGATCGGTGGCTTTGCCTCGGCATCGATCGTGATGGTCGGCACCCAGGCACCTCGCGAGCGCGCCGGCTGGGCCCTGGGCATCCTCTCTACCGGGGCGCTGGCGGGCAATCTGGTCGGGCCGCTGGTGGGCGGTTTCCTGCCGATCTGGGTCGGCATTCGCGGGACCTTCTTTGTCGGTGGCGGATTGATCGCCGTGACGGCGTTGCTGGTGATCCTGCTGGTGCGCGAGGACTTCCAGCGCGGCGTCGATGGCCGCAAGCTCCAGGCGAGCGGCGACGGTGTATCGACGACCCGGCGTTCAGTCATCGTGGCGTTGCTGCTGACGGCCATGATGGTGCTGCTGGCGAACATGTCCATCGAGCCGATCATCACCGTGTTTATCGCGCAACTGGATGTGCCGGCCGAGCAACTGACCCGGGTGGCGGGCGTGGTGATGGCGTCCTCGGCCCTGGGCAGCGTACTCACCGCCGCACGGTTGGGCGCCCTGGCGGACCGGGTAGGGGCCTGGCCCGTGATCATCGGCTGCCTGTTGGCGACCGGCCTGGTGATGGTGCCGCAGGCCTTTGTCAGCCAGTGGTGGCAACTGGCGCTGTTGCGCGGACTGATGGGGATGACCCTCGCCGGGCTGCTGCCGTCGATTGCCAAGCTGGTGCGCCAGTCCGTCGACGAGCGCGAGTCCGGGAAAATGCTCGGTTACCTGCAATCGGCGCAGTTCACCGGGCAGGTGGTCGGGCCTTTGCTGGGAGGGCAGGTGGGCGCGCATATCGGTTTGCACGCGGTGTTTTTCGTCACCGGGGCGTTGCTGGTGGTGTGTGCCGGGCTCAACCAGGCCGTGCGCCTTGCCGGCAAGGGGCACCGGCGTCAGGTGGGAGACTCCCGGCGAAGTCGGGTAGACAGGTGAGTGTCGGTGTCATGAGTGCGACGGTAGCGACCTGTCTTCGCCCAGTGACTTCAGGTAATCGCCGAAGCCGCCGCGGGCGCGGCTGTCCAGGCGGCTGCTGGTCTTCACGCTGTTGAGGGCGGTCCAGACGATATGGGCGCCGCTGCGTTGCAGGTCTTGCACCAGGTGCACGTCTTCATGGGCGGGCAGGGGTTTGAAGCCGCCGGCACGTCGATAGGCGTCGGCGCGGATGCCCAGATTGGCCCCGTGGATATGCCGGTGGCCTTCTTCGGCGTGATACAGGTGCTGGTAGCGCTGGCGCACCGCGGGGCTGTGTTCTGCCGCCCAGTCGTCGACCCTGACCGTACCGCAGACCGCGTCGGCGTCGAACGCCAATTGGCGCAGCAGCCAGTTCTGCGGCACGGTGCTGTCGGCATCGGTGCAGGCCAGCCAGCGGGCGCCGCGCTCCAGCATGTAGGCCGCGCCCGCGCGCCGGGCGAAGCCGACATTGCCCTGCCTGACCTCAAGGGTGCGTACCCCGCAGGCCTGGGCGATCAGTCCGGAGTCGTCGCTACAGGTATCCAGGACTACCAGGATCTCGACTTTTTCACCGGCATCCCGTGCCTCCCGCGCGGCCGCGGCCAATGACTCCAGGCAGGCCTGCAGCAGGGCTTGTTCGTTGTGCACGGGGATGACAACACCGATCATAAGGTTTCCTCTTCGAGGTCGATGACATAGGGTTCGGTACACCAGTGTTCGAGCAGGAAGTCCGCTTCTTCATGGCGTACCGAGCGATGCAGGGCCGGATGCGATTCCAGCAGGCGATGTACCTGTCGTCCGTCCTGGGGGCAGCCGGCGATGGGGTTCAACCAGTGACAGGCGACTATCGAACCGCCGACGCGGAGGCTGTCGCAGGCCTTGGCAATGACGTGCTGCCAGTCAGCCGGATCAAGGTAGTAGCCGATTTCACTGAGGACGATCAGGTCGAAGCGGCCTTCGGGCCAGTCGCGGGGCAGGTAGCCGTGGCGGACTTCGACGTTGGCCTGGCCTTGCAGGCGCTGCCGCGCCAGTTCGGTGGCCGTGGGGCTGGCGTCCATGCACAGCAGGTGGTCACTGCGCGGCGCCAGGGCGACGCTCAGTTCGCCGTTGGCGCAGGCCGGTTCGAAGACCCGGGCGTAGCGTTGGTGATGCAACGTCGCCAGGGTCAACTGGCGCTTGCGGGTCTCGTACCAGCGCGTACGAAAGGCCCAGGGGTCCTGGCTGGCGCTGAAGAGCTGTTCGAAGTAATCGGCGGGCAGGCTCATCGGAAAAACAACTCGAAGGGTTGCAGCAGGCGTTCCAGCACTGCCGGTGGCAGGATGGCCGTGGCGCCGGTACTGGGGTCGGCGGCGAGTTGGCTGGCATGCGCCTCGATGGCCCGCCTCTTGGCGGCGATGGCGTGGGGGGCCAGGGGGAGTTTGCGGGCCCGTGCCCAGGGCAGCCGTGGATCCTCCGGGCTTGCCCAGTGCCACGCCCAGACCGGGACTTCCAATAGCGTCGCGTGGCAATCCTGCGCCGCTGCCGCGCACGCCCGGCCGACGGCTTCATGGTCGCAGTGGGCATCGTGGCGCCAGGTCGTCAGCAGTTGGTCGCCGGGCCGCAGGATGTCTCGCAGTTGGCGCACCAGGCTGGTTTCGCTGGCCGCGACCTGCGCGTCGGCCAGGCCCAGTCGTAGCCACGGCAGGTGCCGACAATCGATACCGAGCCGCGCCAGGGCCTCGGTACTTTCGCGAGGACGCACCGCCCGCAGGCGAGCGGCAGGCCAGAGCGTCGAGTGTGGATGGCTGCCTTCGCCATCGGTGACCGAGATCAGCAACAGGTCGGCTGGGCTGCTGGCGAGGCTGGCCAGCAGCCCGCCGCACATCAGCACTTCGTCATCCGGATGCGGGGCGACAATCACCAGGCGCCGACCCGGTTCCAGCAATGCTTCCCGGGTGATCGTCGGGACCGAGCGCAAGCGCCGCGATCCCTGCCATTGCTGCAGCGACGTGCCGGGGGCCTGGATGGGATTGGGCACGAGCGGTGCCGGCCGGTTCATAGCTGCCAGTCCCGTGGCGCGCCTTGCGCCGCCAGGCGGCCGAGTTGCGCCAGGTCCCGCTCCGCGTGACTCTGGCGAATGAACACCGGCAGATCGGCACTCAGTCGGGCAAAGCGTGGGCTGCGGCAGAACGGCGTGGCTCCCAACGCCCGGCCGACATGCCACTGCACTTGCTCCACGGCGGCTTCCACGGTGGCCCTGGTCTGCCGTACGCGAAACTCGGCATCCGCATGCGGATGCCCGTCGATCCAGCTGGCGCATTCGCGCAGGGTCGCCGCGGCGCCTTGCAGGGCCGCCTCCACGGCGCCGAGATGAGCCAGCGCGTGAGGATCTTCGCGCGGTCCGGCGCAGTGGGCCCGCAGGTAGTCGGCCAGGGTCCGGGCGGCGCCATACCAGCAGGCGGCGATCCCGGCACCGCCTTGCCAGAAACCCGGCCGCTCGAGGTAGCCGTTGCGGGGGCCGACGCAGCGGCCGAGGCTCTGTTCCAGCTCCACCGTGATGCTGGCCGTGAGGCCCATGCCACAGGCCTGCCAGTCCTCGCGCTGGAAGCGCAACTGCGGTTGCTCCAGGGACAGGGCCACCAGTTGAGGCTGGTCATCTTCATCCCAGGCGGTGATCAGTGCATGGTCGATCTGCAGGGCGCCGGAGCACCAGGCCTTGCTGCCGGCGAGCCGTACCCCGGTGTCATCGCGCGAGACGATGCGTGCTCGTGCCGTGGGCGGTTCGGCGGCCCAGACGCCCCAGATACCGCCGCGGTCCAGAGCCTGCGCACCCAGTTCGGCGAGGATCGCCGTGGCATCCGTATGGCCTTCGTAAAGCTTGGCCAGGGCCAGGTCGATACCGGCGACTCGCGCCAATGAACGCCAGCGTTGCAGGGTATGCCCGCTGCCCGGCAAGGGCAGGTCGGCCTCGCCTGAAGCCAGGCAACGTTGCATGATCTCTTGCAGGTGGGTGTCGAGTTGCAGGGGCTGCTTGCGCTCACCGAAGGCTTCGAGCCATTCGCCGGACGCCGCCAGCTCATCCTTGAAAACCGTCATGGTCATGCTCCTGGAGGTGGCGACTATTTCAGTGCCGAGGGTTTGTCCGTTACCGCGTTCGGGTTCTGGCGCGGCTTGCCATGGGGCCGTTCGACCAGCGTGCGTTGGCTGAGGACGCTGTCCGGCCGCGCCTTCAGCACGTCGTATTGGTCCTGGGAACGGGCGGTCGAGTCCTGGGATTTCACCAGCAGCCACTGTTCCTTCCTGCCCGGCAGTTGTGTGCGGAACAGGGTCCAGCGACCGCCGAGTTTCTCGCCTTGCAGGGTGAAATTCAGTCTGCCCTGGGCATAACCCTGGTGCGGGTCGCCCTCGGGAAGCCACAGGCCACGGTCCCAGACAATCACCTCGCCGGCACCGTAGTGTCCTGGCGGAATGCTGCCCTCGAAGTCGGCGTAGTCCAGTGGATGGTCCTCGACGTGCACGGCCAGCCGGCGCACTGTCGGGTCCAGGCACGGCCCCTTGGGAATCGCCCAGCTTTTCAGCACGCCATCGAGTTCCAGGCGAAAGTCGTAATGCAGATGACTGGCATCGTGTTTCTGGATGCAGAAGCTCAGGGCATGGGCCGCCTGACGCGCCTGTTCACGGGCATCGCCACTGGGCTCCGGCGTGGCAGCGAAATCACGTTTGTCCTGATAGGTCTGCAAGGATCTGCCCATGGCGCGTCTCCGGAACCCGACACGCGAGGGTGCCGATTCGATACCGGGCTGGCGGATAAAGCCTGCCCCTTCCAAGCATTGTGAAAGGTCGCCGATTCAGGAGTTCAATCCAGATCACCGACCGGTCAGAAGGAGCAGTGGGGCGGGGGCGGGGTGTGCCCGAGGGCAGGGCTGGCGTCGATCGCGGCGCAGGGGACAGGTGCAGCCGGGTCGCGGGGCAGGCAGAAAAAGGCCGGGGGCGCTGTGTCTACAACGCCCGCAGCACGACGATCCCCGGGGTTTTCTTCACGTAGGCGAGGAACGGCGAATCCACCACCTTGTAGCTGCTCGACCGTGCGGAGGCGTTGCGCAGTACCGGGCCCTTGTCGGTCATGATGAAGATCCCGGTATGGGTCACGTCCAGGCCATCGGCCGGGGTGTAGATGCCGATGTAGTCACCGGTCTTCAAGCGGCTGATCACCGCGTCGTCGACGAATTCGCTGGGGATGTAGCTGATCGCCCGCGTCACCTGCGCCGCCGACTGGCCGGACTGGCCATTGTCCAGCGGGGTCTTGAGGACCTTGGTGACGGTGGTGGCGGCCGGGCTGGTTTCGCTGGTCACGTCGCGGGCATTGAGGGGCGTGGCGTGGGCCCAGTCGGTAAAGAAGTGCTTGCGCTTGAGGTAGCTGATATCGCCCTGCTCATAACGGGTGCGGACCACGTTTTCGATGAAGCGCGGCACGCTGTCGGACTTGCGCAGCGCTTCGACGTAATCGAGGTAGGTGAAGCAGTCCAGCCCGCGGAAGTCGATCACCAGCTGTTCCGCCGAGGTCGCCGAGCCGACCAGCATGTGCGGCACATAGGGGGTGCCGAGGAAGCTGGCGGAGATCTCGTTGATTCTCTCGCCGGGATCGGTGTGGGTGTCCCGGCCCAACCGCGATTCGATCAGCTTGATCTTGCCCAGGGTGTAGTCGTCCAGCTTGAGCGGGGCATCGACAGACGGCCTGGTGAAACCGGTCAGCATCAGGCCAAGCACCAGGCCCGACAACACTGACATCATCTTGCTCATACAGTCTCCGGTGGGCACGAGGGGGTGCGTGCCGACGGCCATTGTTTTCTTCGCGACGGCGGCTGTCAAAAAAAACTGCAGGTGGACGGGATGAGCGTTTTCCGGACGGCTTTCATCCCACGGGGCGAACGCGATATTCTGGCCGATGCCAGTTTCCCCGGTCTTCCCTGAGCGCCTTCATTCATGTCCGAATCACCCCCGACGGGGCATCGCCAATTCAGTCGCAGCCTCAAGACGCTGAATCTCGCCTATCTGAACGAGGCGGGCCAGGAAAAGGTCGCGCCGGTTCTCGGTCGGCGGATTGCCTTTGTGCTGCTGGACAACTTCTCGATGATGGCCTTCACCGGTGCGTTGGATGGCCTGGTCACCGCCAATCTGCTGGGGCGGGCGGCGTTGTATGAAGTGAAGACCTTCGGTATCGATCACCCGCAGATCACCTGCGACCTGGGCATCACCATTGCCGCCGATGGCTGTATTGCCGACCTGCGTCCCGATGGCGCGGACCTGCTGATCGTCTGCGGCGGCTTGCGCAGCCCGTTGCAGCCGGCTGGCAGGCTGGTGGAGAAGCTGCGCCAGTGTGCCCAGCGTTCCATGCAACTGGGCAGTCTGTGGAACGGTTGCTTCCAGCTGGCCCATGCCGGCCTGCTGGACGACCGGGCCTGCACCGTGCATCCGGAGAACCGCGCCGGACTGATGGAAATCTGCCCCACCGTGCGACTGTTGCCGCAGCCCTATGTCGTCGACGCCGGGTTGATCAGTTGCGCGGGGGCCAACAGTGCCCTTGGCCTGATCCTCAATGTGATTCGCGCGCAGCAGGGCGATGAGCTGGTGCGCGGTATCGAGGCCATCCTCAGTTGCGACCGCAGCGAGCAGACCGACAACATGCCGCTGGCCCGGGTGTCCCGCGATCCGCGCCTGCCGGTGGCCCTGCAAGGACTGCTGGACCTGATGGAAAACAATATCGAGGATCCGCTGGAACTCGACCAGCTGGCCGCCTACGTCAATCTGTCGCGGCGCCAGGTGGACCGGCTGTTCCAGCAGTTCATGCAGAGCTCGCCCAAGCGCTATTACCTGGAACTGCGCCTGACCCGGGGACGGCAACTGTTGCTGCAGACCAACGAATCGGTGATCACCATCGCCACTGCCTGCGGCTTTGTCAGCTCGGCGCACTTCAGCCGCTGTTTCCGCGACTTCTTCGGCCATACCGCCAGCGAGGCCCGCGCCCGCCATCGCTGAACCCCTGGCCTTGACCTCGATCAAGGCCGACTCCCGTGACAGCGCTACTGTAGCCACTCCAGCCGGGCCAGGGATTGCTCGTGGGAGCAAGGGGCCCGGTACACGCTCAAGGAGGAGGTAGTCATGCGTTCATTGAAAATCATTCTGTTGGCGTCGGCGTTCAACGGTCTTACCCAGCGTGCCTGGCTGTCGCTGCGTGAGGCCGGTCATGAACCCAGCGTGGTGTTGTTCACCCATGGGGATGAGGTGTGCCGGCAGATCGAACACACCGGGGCGGACCTGGTGATCTGTCCGTTTCTCAAGGATCGCGTCCCCGAACGCCTGTGGCGCGACGCCACGCGTCCGGTGGTGATCATCCACCCGGGAATCGTCGGCGATCGGGGGGCCAGTGCCCTGGACTGGGCCATCACCCGGCAGTTGCCGCGCTGGGGCGTAACCGCCTTGCAGGCCGCCGAGGAGATGGACAGCGGCGCGATCTGGGCGACTCGCGAGTTCGACATGCCCGAGGAAGTGCGCAGGTCGCAGTTGTACAACGGCCCCGTGGCCGATGCCGCCCTGGCATGCATACACGAGGTGGTGGCGAAGCATGCAACGGACTTTGTGCCGACCCCGCTGGACTACGGCTCGCCGCGGGTATTCGGGCGCCTGCAGCCGAACATGAAACAGAGCGATCGCAGCTTCAACTGGCATGACAGCGCCACCTTCATCAAGCGCCGCATCGACGCCGCCGATGGTCAGCCGGGCGTGCTTGCCAGCCTTCAGGGCGAACAGTACTACCTGTATGACGCTCACCTGGACCGCCGCTGCGGCACGCCGGGCCAATTGCTGGCGGTGCATGATGACGCCGTGCTGGTCGCCACCGGTGATCGCAGCCTGTGGATCGGCGCGTTGCGGCGCAAACCGGCTGCCGGCGAGGAGACTTTCAAGCGCCCGGCCCGGCATGTGCTGGCCGGACGCCTGGACCAGGTGCCGACCCTGGACTGGTCGATCGCCAGCGATCCGCAGTGCGTCGAGGCCTACCAGCCGATTCGTTATCGCCGGGTCGGCGCGGTCGGCGAGCTGACCTTCGAGTTCTACAACGGCGCCATGAGCACCGAGCAATGTCGCCGGCTGGTCAGCGCATTGCGCTGGGCCAAGGCGCAGGACACCCGGGTCCTGGTGTTTCGCGGCGGCCACGGCAGTTTCTCCAATGGCGTGCACCTGAACGTGATCCAGGCGGCCGTGGTGCCGGGGCTCGAGGCCTGGGCCAATATCCGCGCGATCAACGATGTCTGCCGTGAACTGCTGGGGGCCCGGCAACTGGTGATCAGTGGCCTGACCGGCAGTGCCGGGGCCGGCGGGGTGATGCTGGCGCTGGCGGCGGATGTGGTGCTGGCCCGCGACGGCATCGTGCTCAATCCGCACTACAAGACCATGGGCCTCTACGGCTCCGAATACTGGACCTACAGCCTGCCGCGCGCGGTGGGCAGCGAGCGCGCCCTGCAACTGACCCAGGAATGCCTGCCGCTCGGCACCGCCCAGGCGCTGGCGATGGGCCTGGTCCAGGGCGTCGGACCGCGTTGTCCGCGGGCCTTTGGCGAGTGGTTGATGGCCGAGGCCCAGGGCCTGGTCGACAAGCCGCAACTGGCGCGGGAAGACAAGCTCGCACCGGACCTGGAATCGATGGAGTTCTGCCGTGACCTGGAGCTGGCACAGATGCAGCAGGACATGGTGCAGGACCGTCACCACTTCGCCGAGAAGTGCCGCAACTTCGTGCTCAAACGCAGAGCCTGCGACACTCCCGAGCGCCTGATTGCGCCCTGGGCCCGGCCGGCCCGGGCGGCGAGCGGGGTGCTGATCTGTTAACCGGCCCCTAGCACATGGGCATGCCCGAGGGTCGACACCAGCACCTGGCTGCCGACCCTCGGGGCCTGTATGCCCGTGCTGCGCACCAGCAGCGCGCGCTTGTCCGGACTCCGCAGTTCCACCGTCAAGGTGCAGGTGTTGCCGCCGAAATCGCAGTCGGTCACCACGGCGGCACAGGCATTGCCATCGACCTGGCCCGCTCCCGGCGTGCTCAGTTGCAACTGCTCGGGGCGCAACATGATCCGTGCCTCGCCGTGGCTGCCTTCGTCATTCACTGCAATCCGTCCCAGGTCGCAGTCTGCCCAGCCGTTATCGACCCGCGCGGGCAGGATCACCGCATCGCCGAGGAACAGCGCGGTGTCCGCATCGTCGGGGCGCAGGTAGAGATCCATCGGTGGCCCGGCCTGCACCAGCCGACCCTTGCGCATCACCGCCAACTGGTCGGCAAAGGACAGCGCTTCGGCCTGGTCGTGGGTGACCAGGATGGTGGTCACACCGGCGTCCGACAGCAGTCGCGCGACCATCTTGCGCATCGCCGCGCGCAGCCCGGTATCGAGGGCGGAGAAGGGCTCGTCCAGCAGCATCAGCCGTGGTCGTTGCGCCAGTGCCCGGGCCAGGGCGACCCGTTGCTGCTGGCCGCCGGACAGCTCGTGAGGCCAGCGTCCGGCCATCTGCGCGTCCAGGGACACCTGTTCCATCAGTTCGGCGACACGCGGCTGTTTCGTGGCCGGCTTGCCGGAAAGACCGAAGCCGATATTGTCGGCCACCGTCATGTGCGGGAACAGCGCGCCGTCCTGCGGGACATAGCCGATCAGGCGCTGGTGGGCCGGAACCTGGGTCCTGGCGTCCACCAGCGGCTGGCCGTCGAGGAGGATGCTGCCGGCATCGGGAAATTCGAAACCGGCGATCATCCGCAGCAGGGTGGTCTTGCCCGAGCCGGAAGGCCCGACAATGGCCGTGCGGCTGCCGGTGGCGATCGACAGGTTGATGTCTTCCAGGGCCGACTGCGTCCCGAAGGATTTGTAGAGGGAATGGAGTTCCAGAGCGTTCATCGGCCCGCCGTGCGTTTGGATTGGTAGTAGAGAAGCCCGGTCAGCGGCAGTGACAGCAGGATCATGATCAAGGCGTAGGGCGCGGCCCCGGCGTAGTCGATCTCGCTGGTCAGTGCCCAGAAGCCGGTAGCCAGGGTGCGCGTGCCGTTGGGCGCGAGCAGCAGGGTGGCGGTCAGTTCGTTGGTGATCGCCAGGAACACCAGTGCCGCTCCGGCGGCGGCGCCGGGCGCGGCCAGGCGCAGGGTGATCGACCACAGGGCCCGGGCCGGCGAACGCCCCAGGCTGCGGGCGATGTTTTCCAGCTCTACCGGCGCCTGGGCGATACCGGCGCGCAAGCTCACCAGGGCGCGGGGCATGAACATCAGCAGGTAGGCCAGCAGCACGGTGAGCGAGGTCTGGTAGATCGGCCGGGCAAAGCTGATGGTCACCGTGACCAGGGCCAGCGCGACCACGATGCCGGGCAGGGAACTGGTGATGTAGTTGCAGCTTTCCAGCAGGCGGTACAGGCGCCCCGGCGAGCGGATCGACAACCAGGCCACGGGCACCGCCGCACAGGTGGTCAGCAGCGCCCCGGCGGCACCGAGCAGCAGCGTCTGTTCCAGGGCCGGCAGCAATTCGTCCAGTTGCCAGACCTCACGCCCCCCGGCGATCAGCCAGTTGCCAAGGGTGATCAAGGGCACGCCGAGGGCGAGCACGCTGCTGATCAGTGGAATGCTCATGGCCAGTACGGTGGTGGTGCGGTCGAGCCGTACCGTGCGTTGCTGTCGCGCGCTGCCGGAGCCGACCCGGGCATAACGCGCCTTGCCCCGGGCGGCGGATTCGACGGTCAGCAGCAACAGGCAGCACAGCGCCAGGATACCGGCCAGGGTATGGGCTGCCGGGCCGCTGAAGGTCGACTTGAACTGGTCGAAGATCGCCGTGGTGAACGTGTCGAAGCGGATCATCGCATAGAGGCCGTATTCGGCCAGCAGGTGCAGGCCCACCAGCAGCGCGCCGCCGCAGATCGCCAGGCGCAGTTGCGGCAGGACGATGCGGAAAAACACCGCCCGGGGCTTGAGTCCCAGGGACTCGCCGACATCCTCGATGGCCGGGTCGAGACGGCGCAGGGTGGCGGCAATAGGCAAGTAGAGAAACGGGAAATAGGCGATCACCGAGACCAGCACACCGGCGAACAAGCCATGGATCGGTGGCACCAGGCTGACCCAGGCGTAGCTGTGGACGAACGCCGGCACGGCCAGCGGTGCGGTTGCCAGCAACGACCAGGCGCGGCGGCCGGGCAGGTCGGTGCGTTCGGTCAACCAGGCCAGGGCCAGTCCCAGCGCCACGCACAGGGGGATGGTGATGACCATCAGCAACAGGGTGTTGACCAGTAACTCGGCCACTCGCGGGCGCCAGACCAGTGCTTCGAGTGTGGCCCAGCCGGTTTGCCAGGTGGAGAGGATCACGAAGGCGATGGGCAGTAACGCCAGCAAAGACACCAGCAGCGACAGCCCGATGATCCAGGGATTGCCCTGGTGCCCGAAGCGTTTTCTGGAGCGCAGACGCGAAAGCGCCGCAGGCGCGTGAGCGACTGCGGCGGGGTCCAGAGGGGGAATGGACTCCTGGATCAATTACAGGATTCCGGCCTGGGTCATCAGTTCCACGGCCTTCTTGCTGTCGAGCTTCGAGGCATCGACCTTCGGCGCATCGAGATCCTTGAGCGGCACCAGTTTCGCGTTGGACTCGGCGTCGACGCCCACCGCGTATTCGAACGAGTTGCCGTTCTTGAGGACTGCCTGGCCACCTTTGCCGGTGACCCACTTGAGGAATGCCTGGGCTTCTTCCGGGTGCTTGCTGGACTTGAGCACGCCGCCGCCCGAGGTGCTGACAAAGGCGCCCGGGTCCTGGTGCTTGAAGTAGTGCAGGGAGGTGTTCTTGCTGTTCTCGCCGGTCTTGGCCTGGTCGCCGAAGCTGTAGTAGTGATAGATCACGCCGCTTTCGACCTGCCCGGCATTGACCGCCTTGAGCACGGCGCTGTTGCCGCGATAGATCGAGGCATTGGTCTTCATTGCCTTGAGCCAGTCCAGGGTCGCGGCTTCACCCTTGAGCTCCAGCACGGCGGCGACGATGGCCTGGAAGTCGGCACCGGCCGGTGACGCGGCCCAGCGGCCTTTCCACTCGGGCGAGGCGAGGTCGAGCAGGGACTTGGGCAATTGCGCTTCGGTCAGCTTGCTCTTGTTGTAGACGAACACGGTGGAGCGGGCGGCGATGCCGACCCAGTTGCCGTGGGCCGGACGGTAGGCCGCACCGATCTGTTCCAGGGTGGTCGGCGCGACCGGGGCGAACAGCTTGGCGTTGTCCACCAGGACCATGGCCGGGGAGTTCTCGGTGAGGAACACGTCCGCCGGAGACTTGTCGCCTTCCTGCACCAGCTGGTTGCCCATCTCGGTGTCATCGCCGTTGCGCAGGGTCACCTTGATCCCGGTTTCCTTGGTGAAGCCATCGATCCAGGCCTTGGTCAGGCTTTCGTGCTGGGCGTTGTAGACCACGATGCCATCGGCACTGGGCGCCGCGTAGACGTGGCCTGCGTTCAGCAACGCGGTGGCCACCAGGGCGGTCTTGAGAAACGAGGGGAGACGGGAAATCATTGGGAGGAAGCTCCTGCGGTCTTGTTGAATGTGTGGCAGGCGTTGGCAGGTGCGTTTGCGCCCGATTCGCCGGTCCAGTTAAACAATAGGAATCATTCGCATGTTTGTCCGGGCGGGAATGTAGAGCGCGAGATGAGAAAAAAACGTCAAATAAACCGTTAATCGATGTCGTTTGTATTTTGATTGAGACTCAGAGCTTGGCCAGCAGCCGGCTCAACTGGTTTTTCGCGGCGTCACCGCTGTGGGCGCGCTTGAGCAGGCCCTGAGTCATGTTCTTGTACATCGCCACAGCTTCTGGGGAAGAGGTGACGCTGGCGATTCCGGTATGAATATTGGGCAGTTCGCCCAGCCGATAGGGGCTGACGGCGACATAGCTGGTGTGTGCCTGCTGGAAAATCTGGAAGGTCGCACTGGGCAGGGTTTCATCGATCAGGTAGATATTCACGCGGCCGCCGTCGCTGCCGATCTTCTCGATCAGGTGCTCTATCTCACGACGGGCCAGCAGGGCTCTTTCCATTCTCACACTGGTGGGCAGGTCCAGCCGGCCCACCAGGCCGATGTGCAGGTAGCGTTCTATCTGGCGCAGGCTGATGATCGAGTGGACCTCGAAATTCTGTTTGGAGAAGGTTGCCTTGCGCTCGTTGAGAATATCGAGGATCTGCGTCTGCATGGCGTCCTGGCGGGCATCGAAGTCGTTGGGGCGCGCTTCATCGAGCATGGTCCTGAACAGCTCGGAGTACTCGGGTGTGGTCAGCAGATAGGAGAAGGGGTCGAAGTAGGACTGGATGCGGGTGGAGCGAGCTTCGAGCTGGCGCATCCGTTCGAAGTAGCCCAGGGCGTTGTCGAAGTACTCGGTATCCGAACCCAGCAGGCTGTTGAACGAGACGTTCAGCAGTTCGGCCAACCGCTCCAGGGTTTCGAGCTTGACGATCTTGCCCAGTTCCAGGCGATACACCGCCGCCCTGGAAATATCCAGTTTTTCCGCCACCTGGTCGGCATTCATCTGGCGTCCGATCCGGTAGGCCCTGAGGCGCTCGCCGATGGCTTGGTAGTCGATTTGGCTCACTGTGGCTCCGAAAGTCTGAACGCGTCCGTGGGTGGCAGCCAATAGCTCCATCTGTTGCGGTGGCGACCGTCAAGGAAAAGGTCGCGGCACGCACAAGGAAATTTCTTGACCTGTATCGGGCTTGTCTGTATCAATATTTAGACGAGATAAATTTACTCGTCTAAAAAATACAAAAAAGGCTTGGCCATGTCTATCTGATTGGCTCGTCGCGCTGTGCCCATAACTATAAGAAATCGGAGCTCACCCCATGCGTCATGTATTCGCAGTGCCTTCGTTCGTCTCGATTTTGTCCCTTGTCCCCTCGATTTGCCTGCTGGCTCCGCTGGCCTGGGGCGATACGTTGGTCGGCTATCGCTACAGCGCCCATTACACAGAGCCGGGCAATGGCGGAGATGTCGCCAAGCAGATTCTGCAGGTGTCCCATGTGAGCGGTTATTCGCTGGGGCAGAATTTCGTCAACCTGGATGTGTTCAAGTCCGATCGCAGCGATCCGGCAAAGGGTGGCGGCAGCGGCGCCACCGAGGTCTACGTGACTTACCGTAACCAGATGCAGTATGGAAAGGTCTTCGGCACGCCACTGGCGTTCGGTCCGGTGCGGGACCTGGCCCTGACGGCCGGCTTTGACTACAACGACAAGGACAACGCCTTCGGCCCCAACAAGCGCATGCTGGTGTTCGGTCCGACCGTCAAGTTCGCCCTGCCGGCCGGGTTTGTCGACGCCAGCCTCTACTACGCCAGGGAATGGAATCATTGCGGCCTGGATGCGTGCGACAGGCCGGGGAATCACAACGAGATCCTGTTCGCCCCGTATTACCAGTTCAATGTGAACTGGGGCGTGCCCTTTGCCGTGGCCGGGTTACCGCTCAAGTTCCAGGGTTATTACCTGCTCAACGGCAGCAAGGGAGACGATTACCAGCAGCAGTCCACGGCGCCCGAGCAACTGATGCGCGCCTCGCTGATGCTGGATGTCGGCCGACTTGGCTGGGGCGCCAGCAATGTGCTGTGGATCGGTCCGGGCTACGAATACTGGCGAAACAAATTCGGTAATCATGACCGGCCTGGTGTGGGTACCGATGCGCTCTCGGTCAATATCGAGTGGCACTTGTGATTTTTTTTGATGAATCAGTATCAAAAATTAGACATCTCGTCTCATTTGTTCGTAGACTGCGGCACGGCGCTTGCTTCATGAAGCGTGCGTGATGCCAGTAAGGATGAGTCGGGGTAACGGCAAGCTCGCCTCTATCGGCGTACTGCCAACAACATCCAGAAAAACAAGAGGTTATGATCGTGACGGCGCAAAACGATTCGACTGCCGCAAACGCGGCTGCATCACCACGCAAGGCCCTGGTTGCCAGTGTAACGGGATACGCGATGGATGGTTTCGACCTGCTGATCCTCGGTTTCATGTTGCCGACCATCACCCTGGCCCTGGGCCTGAGCAGTTCCGAAGCCGGTTCGCTGGTGACCTGGACCCTGCTTGGCGCGGTGATCGGTGGCCTGGTCTTCGGTCAGTTGAGTGACCGCTATGGACGGGTCAAGATGCTCAGTGCCTGCATCCTGGTGTTCTCCGTGTTTACCGGACTGTGCGCATTGGCCCAGGGTTATTGGGATCTGCTGGCGTATCGCACGCTGGCCGGTTTCGGCCTGGGCGGCGAGTTCGGTATCGGCATGGCGCTGATCGCCGAGACCTGGCCGACCAGCCAGCGCAATCGGGCTTCGTCCTATGTCGGCATGGGGTGGCAGGCCGGGGTCCTGGCCGCGGCGTTGCTGACGCCGTTGCTGCTGCCGCACATTGGCTGGCGTGGCATGTTCCTGGTGGGGCTGGTGCCGGCGCTGTTGTCGTTCTGCATCCGCCATACCATGGGCGAGCCGCAGGCGTTTCTCAAGGCGGCAAGCAATCCGATTTCCTTTACCCGTCGCTTTGCCGAACTGTTCAAGGACGTTCAGACCACCAAGGCCAGCCTCGGGGTCATCGTGCTGACCTCGGTACAGAACTTCGGCTACTACGGCATCATGATCTGGATGCCCAGTTATCTGTCCCGGCAGTTCGGTTTTTCCCTGACGGCCTCGGGGACCTGGACCGCCGCGACGGTAGTGGGCATGGCCTTCGGTATCTGGTTGTTCGGCCAGTTGGCCGACCGTTTCGGGCGCTGGAAGATCTTTCTGCTCTACCAGGGCAGCGCCGCCTTGATGGTGCTGCTGTACGCCAACCTCACCGATCCGCTGACGATGCTGTTCGCCGGGGTGGTGATGGGCATCTTCGTCAACGGCATGATTGGCGGCTACGGCGCCCTGATCTCCGACCTGTACCCGGCCCAGGTGCGTGCCACCGCGCAGAACGTGCTGTTCAACGTCGGACGCGGTGTCGGTGGTTTCGGGCCGCTGGTGGTCGGCGCGATTGCCCTGGCGTATTCGTTCTCGGCGGCGATCATGCTGCTGGCCTCGATCTATCTGCTGGCGATGGCGGCGACCCTGTTCCTGTTGCCACGCAGTCAGGGGGATGAGGGGCAGGCGCCGGCCGCGCCGCTCTCGCCGCAGGAGCAATAGCCGGTAAGGGCAAGGACGCCCGGATATTTGCGAAAGTACCGTATCAAAAATTAGACATGCATGACGAGCTGGCGTAAAGTCAGCTCAGAAGAACAGTGAAAAACAGCGGATACCGCCTTGATCAGAGGAGGTGTCGCATTCTTTTGATTGTTGTGTATCAAAAATTAGACAAGAAGAGGTCCTTCCAATGACTGTGGTCTCCAGCTGCTGCCAGGCTATCGCCGTCACACCGCCCAACGACACGCTGGCGGTGGTGCTGTCCAACGAATGGGTCAATGACGAGTACAAGCGCCTGGTGCTCCAGGCCGGCGGTGCCGCCAGTGAATCCCGGCCCGGACAGTTCTTCAATCTGCTGTGTCCGAGCGACGGCGAGTACAAGCCGTTCTTCCGTCGTCCCATGAGCACCTACAAGGCCGATCCGCTGAGTGGCGAGGTGGAGTTTCTCTACAAGGTGACCGGCAAGGGCACCTATGGCCTGGATACGCTGCGACCGCAACAGACCCTGGAGATCCTCGGGCCCCTGGGCAAAGGCTTCGACCTCGACCCGGACTGGCGTCACATGATCATCGTCGCCCGTGGCGTGGGCCTGGCGACGCTCGCACCGCTGGCGGAAGCAGCCCATGCCCTGGGCATCAGCCTGACGGCGGTGCTCAGTGCCCGCAGCGAAAAAAGCCTGTTGTCCCGCGAGCGTTTCGCTTCGCTGGGAGCCGAGGTCATCAGCGTCCTCGATGAAGATGGCAGTAGCGGGCTGGAGCACATCGAAGCGTTGCTGCGCCGCGTCATCGCTCGCGAGGGCAGCAATGCCCTGTTCACCTGTGGCTCCAGACGCCTGACGCGTCTGCTCAAGCGCCTGTGCGGCGAGTTGCACCTGAGCGGCCAGGTGGCCCTGGAGCAGCAGATGGTCTGCGGCCTGGGCATGTGCCAGTGCTGCGTCGATGTATTTGAAGTCGCAGGGTTGAAGATCGGTAAGCGCGTTTGCCTGGAAGGGCCGGTGTTCGACCTGGCGGAGGTGGTGGAATGATTGATTTGAGCGTGAAGATCGGCGGTTTGCACCTGCGCAATCCGGTGATGCCGGCCTCGGGCACCTTCGCCGAGGAACTCAGCCACCTGCTGGATTTCAACGCCCTGGGGGCGCTGGTGACGAAGACCATCACCACTGAAAAGCGCAGTGGAAACCCGATGCCGCGGGTCTGCGAACTGGCCGATGGGATGATGAATGCCATCGGTATTCCCAGCAAAGGCGCCGACAGTTTTATCGACAAGGTGGTGCCGTTCTATCGCGACTACGACACGCCGTTGATTGTCAGCATTTCCGCGCCCACCGCCCAAGGCTTCGCCGACCTCGCCGCGCGCCTGGGCGATGTGCCGGGCATCGCCGGGATCGAAGCGAATATTTCCTGTCCGAACCTGGAGGCCCACGGCCAGTCATTTGGCATGCAGGCCGACAGCACGCGGCAGGTGGTCCGGTTGATGCGCAAGGCAACGGCATTGCCACTGTGGGTCAAGTTGACCCCCAACAGCGGCGAGATCGTCGAGATCGCCCTGGCGGCCGAAGAGGAGGGTGCCGACGCAGTGGTGGTCGGCAATACCCTGCTGGGCCTGTCCATCGATATCGAGAAAGGTCGTGCCCGCCTGGGCAATTTCATGGGCGGGATTTCCGGCGCCATGATCAAGCCGCTGATGGTCCGTCTGACCTATCAGTGTGCGCAGGCCCTGCGCATCCCGGTGATCGGTTGCGGCGGTATCTCCACCGCCGACGATGCCCTGGAGTTCATCCTTGCCGGTGCCACTGCAGTGCAGGTCGGCACCGCGACTTTCATCCATCCCCGGACCATGAACCTGATGGTCGACGAACTGGACGTGTATTGCCGGCGCAAGGGGGTCAGTCGCCTGAGCAGCTTGATCGGCAGTCTCGACGATGCGCCGGCCGAGCCGTTTGGAGCACTGCCATGAACTCACTGTGGCAGGCCCAGGCCAGCAGGATCTTTGCCGATATCGCCGAGTTGTCACGCGATCCCAAGGAGGGTATTACCCGGGAAAGCTACGGCCCCGGCGAAAGCGCGGCGATTGCCTACCTGTGCGACTACGCCCTGGCGCGCGGGCTTGAGGTCAATCGCGACCGCGCCGGCAATGTGATCTTTCAGCGTCGTGACGATTCCGGCTTGCCGGCCATCTGGTATGGGTCGCACCTGGACTCGGTCCCCCAAGGTGGTAACTACGATGGTCTGGCCGGGGTAGTGGCTGGTCTGTTGTGCCTGTGTCGGCTGGACCAGGAGCAGGTGCGCACCGCATGGCCTTTTCGCGTCCTCGGCTTGCGGGGCGAGGAGAGTGCCTGGTATGGCAAGTCCTATATCGGTTCGCGGGCGGTGATGGGCGGACTCACCGGGGAAGACTTGCAGCGGGTTAACCGCTTCAGCCAAAAAAGCCTGGGCGATGCCCTGCAGTCGGTCGGCGCTGACCTCGACGCGATCCGCCGCCAGCAATGGTTGATCGAGCGCGAGCAGTTCGCCGGCTACCTGGAAGTGCATATCGAACAGGCCGAGTCCCTGGAGAAAGCCGGCCAGGCCATCGGCATTGTCCCCGGCATTCGCGGCAACCTGCGCCACAACCGGGTCCGTTGCCTGGGCGAAGACGGCCATTCCGGGGCGGTGTCCCGCGAGGATCGTCACGATTCGGTGTTCGCCGTCAGCGAGCTGGTGGCGCGGATCGATGAATGCTGGGAGCAATGGCTGGCCGCCGGACAGGACCTGGTGGTGACGGTCGGCACCTTGGGCACCAACAGCGCTCATCATGCGGTGTCGCGAATCCCCGGCGAAGTCAGTTTCAGTCTGGAGATCCGCAGCCTGCAACAGCCGACGCTGGAGCGTTTCCATGCATTGATCCTGCATGAGGTGCGGTTGATCGAAGCGCGGCGCCGGGTGATCTTCGAGTTCGACGAGCGTGTCGACACCGCGCCGGCCGCCATGCATCAACCTTGGGTCGAACTGTTCAGCCGCCTGACCCGCGAGCAGGGCTGGGCCGGTATGCAGACGCCCAGTGGCGCGGGACACGACGCGGCGGTGTTCGCCAACGCAGGGATTCCCAGCGCGATGTTGTTTATCCGGAACCAGCATGGCTCCCATAACCCCCATGAAGCGATGGACGTCGACGATTTCGTCAGGGCGACCGAAGTACTTTATCTCGCCAGCCAGGAGTTGAATCCATGACACAGCAAGGCAATTCGTGGTTGATCCGCAACGCCACCTTGATCAATGAAGGGCAGCGTTTTATCAGCGACCTGTGGGTCCGCGACGGCCGCATCGCACGGATCGCTCCGGTCATCGAGGTGCCTGCCGATACCCCGGTGATCGAGGCAGGCGGCCTGTGGTTGCTGCCCGGGATGATTGACGACCAGGTGCATTTTCGCGAGCCGGGACTGACCCACAAGGCGGATATCGCCAGCGAGTCGCGAGCCTGCGCCGCGGGCGGCATCACCAGCTTCATGGAAATGCCCAACACCCGGCCGCCGGCGCTGGACCAGGCGTCCCTGGAAGCGAAGTACGCGATCGCCGCCGGGTCCTCGGTGGTCAACTACGCCTTTTATCTGGGGGCCAGCAACGACAACCTGGAGGCCATTCGCCGCATCGACCCGCGCAGCACGCCGGGGGTGAAGGTGTTCATGGGGGCCTCGACCGGCAATATGCTGGTGGACGATCCGCAGGTGCTGGACGGGATTTTCCGCGACACACCGGTGATGATCATCACCCATTGCGAAGACACACCGATGATCGACGCCAACCTGGCCCGGGCCACGCTCGAATATGGCGAGGCCATCCCGGCCCGCGAGCATCCGCTGATCCGTTCTCGCGAGGCGTGCATCCAGTCCACCCGGCTGGCCATCGACCTGGCTCGCAAGCATGGCAGCCGCTTGCATGTGCTGCATATCTCCACTGCCGAAGAGCTGGAGCTGTTCGAACCGGGGCCATTGGCGAGCAAGCGCATCACCGCCGAAACCTGCGTGCATTTCCTCCATTTCAATGACCTGGACTACGAGCGGCTGGGGTTCCTGCTCAAGTGCAACCCGGCGGTGAAGAGCGAGACGGACCGCCAGGCCATTGTCCGGGCGCTGGCCGATGGGCGTATCGACGTGCTGGCCACCGACCATGCACCGCACCTGCTGGAAGAAAAGCAGGCGCTCTACACCAAGGCACCCTCGGGTCTGCCGCTGGTGCAGTTTGCACTTCAGGCAGCGCTGGAGCGGGTGTTCGCCGGGGAGTTGAGCCTGGAACGGGTGGTCGAGGTCACCAGCCATGCGCCAGCCCGGTTGTTCGACGTGGTCGGACGCGGCTTTCTGCGCGAGGGCTACGCGGCGGACCTGGTCCTGGTGGATCCGCATTCGCCGCATCGGGTCGAGCGCTCCCAGGTCTTGTCCAAATGCGGCTGGAGCCCGTTCGAGGGCACGACCTTTTCGTCGCGGATTGTCGGCACCTTCGTCAACGGCCAGCGGGTCTGGGACGGTAGCGCCATTGTTCCTGACATTCACGGACAGCGCCTGGCATTCGATCGCTGAAGCCTGCCTTGTATTCAATGACCATAAGGAACGAACCATGAATTTTTCAGCTGTTGTCCAGGAGTTCCGCAATGCCTTGCCGGGCACCGATTCCTTCAAGCGCGTACGGGTGCAATGCGAACAGATCATCCGCACGCTGCCCGAGCAGGCGGCCATCTGTTTTGTCATCGGCGAGTTCTGCCGGGCCTATGTGCTGTTCTATGAAGATCAGGAAGTTCGTCCGGAGTTTGCCCAGCAGATCCAGGCGCAGTTGCTGGGTTACATGGACAGTCTTGACGAAGCCTTGCGCACCGCCGACAGCGGCCTGATCGCCGCTGCCCTGAATGAGGTGGTGGTGGCCTATGCCGGCAGTCGCGGCTTGGTCTGAGCGTCTTGCCCGGCGAAACGGATCACCAGTCGGGCGAAGAAGGCACCGGTGAAGATCACCGCCAGCAGGCGCAGGGTCTGCATTGCCAGGACCAGGCCGATATCGGAATGGGTGTCGACCGCGATGATCGCCATGGTATCCAGCCCGCCGGGGCTGGTGGCCAGGTAGACCGAGAGGAAATCCAGGCCGAGCCACTTCGCCAGGACCCAGGCCGAGGCGGCGCAGAGGGCGATCAGGCTGATGGCGCCGAGGATCATCGTCGGCAGGCGTTTCCACACATACAGCACGGTGGGTCGGTCGAACCGCAGGCCGACGAAACAGCCGATGGCTCCGTACGCGACCGCCAGCAGTCCGGCGGGCAGGGTGATATGCAGCAGTCCGGAAAGCTGCAGGGCCCCGCCGATCAGCAGCGGCACCAGCAGGGCGCCGGCGGGAATGCGCGCACCGAGGACTACGCCGAGCACCGCGGTCGCCAGGGTCAGCCCCAGGTCGACCAGACTGAAACCGTGCAGGACGGCCTCTGTGGCATGCAGTCCGGTGCCATTGGCGGGGGCCTCCAGCACATGGCTCACCAGCGCCCCGATCACCACCACGCAAACCACGCGGACATATTGCATGGTTGCCACGACCCTGCCATCGGCACCGAAATCATCGGCCATCAGGACCATGGCCGATGCCGCGCCCGGTGAGGTGCCCCAGGCGGCGGTGCTGGCCTGGATCCCGCCGAAACGCACCATCGCCAGGCCCACCAGCGAGCTCAGGCACACCGTCAGCACCGTGGCGAACAGCATCAGGTGCCAGGATTCGGCCATCGACGTCAGTACCGCCAGGGTCATGGAGTGGGCGGCGAGCAGGCCGATGCAGCCCTGGCCGAAGCGAAACGCCTGCCGGTGAATGCGGATGTTGGCGCCACTGACGCCAAAGCCGATGGCCACCAGCATTGGCCCGATAAATTGCCCGGCCGGCAGGCTGGCGTGCTTGAGCAGTTGTCCGGCGGTGCCGGCGAGGATGATCAGGGCCAGCCATTGCAATGGGCGGGGCCAGGTGGTCAGGGAGAACCGTGATGACGAGGATGATGCAGGCAAGAAACACACTCCAGAGCGCTGGACGCGCCTGTTGCAGGGCGTTGGGATCGGCGCGGCAGATAAATTATTGATAACGCAATCGATCAAGTCCAGACTCTAATTGTGATGAAACGATAACTTTGGTTGATCAATTATGGATCTGCGGGATCTCACCTATTTCGAAACGATTGCCGAACTGGGGCACCTGGGGCGGGCGGCCGAAAAGCTCAATCGCAGCCAGCCGGCACTGACCAAGAGCATCCAGCGCCTTGAGGAGTCGTTCGGCACCAAACTGTTCGAGCGCGAGGGGCGGCGGATCAAGTTGACACCGGTCGGCATGCTGTTGCAGCAGCGCGGCCGGCAGTTGCAGCAGAGCATTGCCGAGACCCATCGGGAGGTACGCGACTTCGCCAGTGGCGTGCTGGGCAATATCCGCTTGGGCTGTGCGGCGAGCATGGCCGAATACCTGCTGCCGCAACTGACTGCGGCCTTGCTCGAACGGGCCCCGGAGATCACCCTGAACCTGGCGATCGGCCAGGACGACATGCTGCGCGAATCCCTGCGTTCCGGGCGCCTGGACATGGTGATCTGTCCGCTGTTCGACGACTCGCAGTTGCTGTCCCACCCGTTGTTCGACGACGAGGCGGTAGTGGTCGCCAGTCGCAATCATCCGATCTTCGACGGGCCGATTCGTCTGAGCGAGCTGGGGCGCTATCGCTGGGTGCTGCCGGCGGCCGGCGTGTCATCGCGGCGCTGGATCGACAATGTGTTCCTTGCTCACGACCTGCCGCTGCCTTCGGTGCAGATCGAGACCAACACGATTTCCCTGCTGCCGCGCCTGATCGGTCAGACCCGGCTGCTGAGCTTCCTCGCACGCGAGACCCTGGAGGACGTGCGGGGCGCGATGCACCTGCGTGAAGTACGCCTCAAGGAAACCACCATGAAGCGCACCCTGGTGGTTTCCGTACGGGCCGGCGGCTATCTGTCGCCGGCCGCGCAGACCATGCTCGATCTGCTCAAGCGCGATGGCCGGGCGTTTTTCAGTGAGCGTTGACAGCGGGAATTCCTACGCGATGTGTTCTTGTCTGACCACTTAATCGCCGAATCCGCCTACGATCCAGAATATTGTGTTCCGTGAACCATCGGTTCACGCTATAGTCATGATCAAGACTTTCCGACACAAGGGCCTGAAGGCCTATTTTGAATCCGGGACCACCCGGGGGATTCAGGCCGGTCATGCCAGGCGACTGGGGCTCATCCTCGCTGCTCTTGATATGGCCGCGAGTCCAGGCGAGCTCGATCTTCCGGGTTATCGCCTGCATTTGCTCAAGGGGCGGTTGGCCGGGTATTGGTCAATGACCGTCAGCGGTAACTGGCGTGTGATTTTCCAGTTTGTCGGGGTGGACGTCGAGCTGGTCGATTACCTCGACTATCACTGAAAGGAGGCCATTCATGGCCATGCATAATCCTCCGCATCCTGGCTTCATGATTCAGGAGATGCTGCCGGAACTGAACATAACGATCGCTGAGATGGCTCGGCGCCTGCATTTTTCCCGTGAAATGCTTTCACGGGTGATCAATGGTCGGGCACCCATCAGCCCTGATCTGGCTGTGCGCCTGGAGCGCTCCGGTTTGAGCACTGCTCGTTTCTGGCTGGGCCTGCAAATGAACTATGACCTGTGGCAAGCTGAACACCGCGAGCAGCCAGCGGTTGGTCGGTTGGTCGCGGCCTGAAAGGGCGCGGTCAACGCTGCTCCACCCGATTGAGAAAGCGCCGCGTACGCTCGTTATCCGGTTCGACCAGGATCTGCCGTGGCGTGCCGTCGGCGACGATCCGTCCGGCTTCCATGAACAGCACGCGGTCGGCGATGTCCTGGGCGAACTTCATTTCGTGGGTCACCAGCAACATGGTCATCTGGTGTTCGTGGGCGATCGAGCGGATCACCGCCAGCACTTCGCCCACCAGTTCCGGATCAAGGGCCGAGGTCACTTCGTCAAACAGCATCACCTTCGGCCGCATCGCCAGGGCCCGGGCGATGGCTACCCGCTGCTGCTGGCCGCCGGACAACTGGGCGGGATAGGCATCGGCCTTGTGACCCAGGCCAACCATCGCCAGGTAGGCATGGGCGCGCTCCAGGGCTTCCTCGCGGCTGACCTTGAGCACCTGAAGCGGTGCTTCGGTGATGTTCTCCCGCACGGTCAGGTGCGGGAACAGATTGAACTGCTGGAACACCATGCCGACCCGATGTTCCACCGCCGGCTTTTTCGTACCGGGCCAGCGCCAGCCCGAGGCCTTGGCGGTGACGGCCACGCCGTCGACTTCGACACGTCCCTGCTGGTAGGGCTCCAGGCCCTTGATCAGGCGCAGGACAGTGGATTTGCCCGAGCCGCTGGGACCGATCAGCGCGACTTTCTGGCCTTGGGGAATGCTCAGGTCAAGGTGGTCGATCACCCGCGTCGCACCAAAATGCTTGACCACCTGAGTGAGACGGATCTGCGCCGGCGCGGTGCTCGGGAGGTGTGCGATATCAGACATGGCTGCGCCTTTCCAGGTACTTGAACAGCAGGGAAGTCGGAACGCTGATGATCAGGAACAGCACAGCCATCAGCGTGTAGGGTTCGGTGTAGCGATAGGTCATCCCGGCCACTTGCTTGGCGGCCTGGAACAGTTCCGGAATGGTGATCACCGCCAGCAGCGGGGTTTCCTTGAACATGCCGATCAGGTAGTTACCCAGCACCGGTAACATCGGTTTCAGGGCCTGGGGCAGGATGATCCGGCGCCAGGTGGTGGTCGTGTCGAAGTCCAGCGCACGGGCGGCTTCCCACTGGCCCGCCGGCACGCCGTCGATGGCGCCGCGATAGGCCTCGGCGATGTAGGCGCTGTAGTAGAGCCCGAGGCCGATCACCCCGGTGGAAATCGCCGGCAGGGTAATGCCCGCCGAAGGCAGGGCGAAAAACAGCACATAGAGCTGGACCATCAGCGGCGTGTTGCGAAAGAAGCTCAGGTAGCCCTGGCAGAAACGCCTCGGCGCGGCGAAGGGCGAGCGCTGGGCAATCGCCAGGATCAGTCCGAGCAGCACCGCCAGGAGAAAACCCAGCACCACCACCTGCACGGTGACCAGCAGGCCGCGCAGGAGGTCGGGCAGGATCGACCAGGCAAACTCGATATCGAATTCCATGTTGTTCCCGCGTTAGCTATTTCGAGAGCCGGCGCCAGGCCGAGCTGTGTTGTTCGTAGCGCCGCACCAGCCAGGTCAGTGGCCAGGCCATGACGAAATAGCAGACCAGCACGATGCTCCAGATCAGCGTCTGCTGGCCCAGGGTGGTGACCAACTGGTTGCCGGCAAAGGTCAGGTCGCTGAGGGTGATCAGCGACACCAGCGAAGTGGTCTTCATCAGCTCCACCAACTGGTTGCCCAGTGGCGGCAACATGAACGGCAGGGCCTGGGGCAGGATGATCCGGCGCAAGGCGGCGAGCGGGCCGAAATCCAGTGCCCGCAAGGCATCGCGTTGCCCGGCGCTGACATTGACCAGCGCCGCCCGGACGATCTCCGAACCGTAGGCCGAGAAGGTCAGGCCGAGGCCGATCACCCCGGTGGTCATCGGCGACAGGCTGATGCCGAACAGCGGCAGGATAAAGAACAGGTAGAACAGCAGCACCAGTGCCGAGATGCCGCGCAGCAATTCGACATAGGCGGTGGCGAACCAGCGCAGGGCGCGCCAGGGTGACAGGCGCATCAGCGCGATCACCAGGGACAGCACCAGCACCAGCACTTCGGCGAGGAAGGTGATCTGCAGGGTCACCCACGCGCCATGGGCCAGCTGGCGCGCGATGAACAGGGCCGTATCCACGGCCGGGGTATCGATTGGCATGGCCTGTACTCGTGTGGGTTTGAGGCCGTTTCAGCGAAAGCGTGGGCAGGGCTTACTGGCTGCAACGTTGCGCGGCGGTGACGTCCGCGTCGGGCAGTTCGTTTTCGGTGTAGTCGTATTTCTGCAGGATCTTCAGCAGCTCGCCGGAAGCCCGCAATTTGGCCAGTTGGTCATTGAACGCCTGGGCGAAGGCCGGATCGTTTTTCGGCAGGCCATAGGCCTGGTAGTTCCAGCTCGGCTTGCCCTGGGCATCCGGTATCTGGGCGAAGGGCAGGGCGCGTTCGATGGCCGGGTTGGCGGCTTTCTTCAGCAGGCCGATGATCTCGGCATCGGGGAAATACACCACGTCGATGCGTCCGGCTTCCAGGGCCGACAGGGCCTCGGTGTCCTTGTCGAACAGCACCACGTTGGCCGTGGCGATGCCGCTGTCCTTGGCTTCCTGGACCTGGTTGGTGCCGGCCTGGGTGGCCAGGCGTGCCTTGCCATTGCTGGCCACGTCCTTGAGGCTGTGCAGGTTCAGCGGGTTGCCGGCCTTGACGATAAAGGCGCCACCGGAGCGGGTGATCGGGTTGGAGAAACCGATGACCTTGCAGCGGTTGGTATTGATGAACAGGCCTTCGCCGATCAGGTCGAAACGCTTGGCGGTGACACCGGGCACCAGCGAGCCGAAGTCGGTGATCGGGGTCTCCAGCTTGTGGATGCCCAGGGGTTCGAGAATCGCCTTGAGCACATCGACATAGGCACCGGTGACCTTGCCGTCGGTGCCGATGTAGGCGTACGGCTGTTCATTGGCGATCCCGGCGCTGAGGCCCTCGGTACGGCCTTTTTCCAGCAGGCCGGCGGCCATGGCGCTGGAGGACAGGGCGACGTTCAACAAGGCGGCAGAGCACAGCACGGCCGGAAGCGACAGCGATTTGAGGACGTTCATCAAGTAAGCCTGGTATCAAAGAGGGTATGAGGTCGGCGGCTGCATCGGGGGTGACGCAAGCGCGCACGACAGGCGCGATCCCGACGGGGAGCCTGCCTGCCATGGCGTGTCTGGAATGTGGTTATAACTTTATCGTTGCGAATAGAAAGTTATAAATACCATTAAGTCATATGTATATATTTTTTGCGGGGCGCGGATTCAGTCCGGGGCGCCGAAATCCAGCAGCACTTTCATCGCCTGGCTCTTGTCCGTCGCCCGCTCGAACGCCTCGATGGCCCGTGCGAAATTCAACCTGATGACCGAATCGTTTTTCTGATTCTCTTAAAGCTAATTGACTGCTTTAAACCAACTGGTCATATTGGTTCCGAGATTTCCTCCTGCTCTCGTTCGGAACCCCGCCATGACTTCTGCGTCTGTTGGAACACCCGGCTATTCCTCCCTGTTCTGGTTGGCGCTTGGCACCTTTGCCATCGGCACCGAAGGCTTCATGATCGCCGGGTTGCTGCCAGGCATCGCCAGTGATGTTTCGGTGAGTATCGAGCAGGCCGGGCAACTGGTGACCTTCTTTGCCCTGGCCTATGCCATCAGTTCGCCGATACTGACTACGCTGACCGGTCACTTTGACAAGCGAAAAGTGCTGATCTGCTCGATGCTGGCGTTTGTCTTTGCCAATCTCCTGGCCTTCGAGGCCCAGGGTTACTGGACGCTGTTGGGGGCACGGCTGCTGCTGGCCTTCGCCGCCGGGTTGTATGCGCCGAATGCCAATGCCCTGGCGGCCGCGCTGGTGCCGCCGGAAAAACGCGGTTCGGCGCTCGCGGTGGTCAACGGCGGGACCACCCTGGCCCTGGTGATCGGCGTGCCGCTGGGCGCCCTGATCGGCAACCAGCTGGGCTGGCGCATGACCTTTGCCGGCGTCGCGGTCCTGGCGGTGATCGCACTCGGCGGCTTGCTGCTGGGGCTGCACCAGCATGTCGGGCGGGGCATGCCCACCGCCAGCCTCGCGGAACGCATCGCCGTGGCGAAGGATCCGGCAGTGTTGCGCATCATCCTGGTCACCACCTTGTGGACCACCGGCGCGTTCTGCAACTACACCTACCTGGCGTCCTACCTGACCAGGACCACCGGGATTTCCGGTTCGAGCATCAGCGAGGTGCTGTTTGTCTGGGGGATCTCGGCGGCCATCGGCATGTTCGGTGGCGGCTACCTGACCGATCGGCTGGGGCATCGCAAGGTCGGTGTGGCGGCCTTGCTGGTCCTGGTCGCCAGCTTCGCGAGCCTGTCGCTGATCGCCCATTGGCTGCCACCGGGCGAGGCCCTGGTGCCGGTGTTGCTGGTGCTCATGTGCTGGGGACTGGCCGGCTGGGCGTTCTTCCCGTCGCAGCTTTCGCGCCTGGTGGAGGCGGCTGGTCCGCGGGTGGCGCCGGTGGCGCTGTCGCTGAATGCTTCGTTTCTCAACCTGGGGATCTCCCTGGGGGCCGCGCTGGGTTCCTTTACCCTGGTGACCGGGACCTCGGCTGACCTGGGCTGGGTGGCGGCCTGTTGCGAAGTGGTGGCGGTCAGCCTGCTGCTGTATGTCGTGCGGCGGCCGCTGGTGCGTCCAGCCACTGCCTGAAGCGAAGTTGCTCGCGGAGCAGCAACACAATCGACTGCGCGGGGCCTGGGTCGGGGCCTGAATACCTTCAGATCCATCCATCCGGGAGCGGTCGCGTGTCTGTCCGTGTCAGGAGATCGAGGTGCTGCCGGGGTGACTGAACTGCGGTTGCGGCACGGGGCGTGTGCGCAGTGGGGGAGCGCTGCGTTTGGCCGCGGCGGATTTTTCCGCGCCGAAGAGGGCGCCGATGGCCTGGCGGGCACGTGACAGGCGACTCATCACCGTGCCGATGGGCAGGTCGAGAATCTCCGCGGCTTCCTTGTAGCTGAAGCGTTCCACGCCCACCAGCAGCATCACTTCACGCTGGGTGTCGGGCAACTGCTCGACTGCCGTGAGGATCTGATGGTGCAGCAGATCGGTTTCCGGCGTCTGTGCGTTCGGGTCGCTGACGGTCTCGAGAAGTTCGTCGTTCCAGTCCTGGCGCGAGCGGCTGCGCACATTGCGTGAACGCAGCTCGTTGATCCAGGTGGAATGGACAATGGAAAACATCCAGCTCAACACCGAAGTATCCGGCTGCAACTGATGGGCTCGCTCCAGGGCGCGCACGCAGGCCAGTTGCACGAGGTCCTCGGCGTCGTGCCTGTCGCCCGAAATCCGCAGCGCAAATGCCCACAGGCGCGGTAGCAGCCCAGGAAGCAGTGCGGGTAAATCTGCACCGGTGATCGACATATTCCCTCTTTTTATTAACATGCCAGCCTGAAATACAGCGTCGAGTTGCGAGGTCATCCCGTGACCGGTGCCAATCCCTGGGATGTATTACGTACTTCATATTCCGTTGTAGCAGAATGGATACAATGGCGCAGACAAGTATTGTGCCACTCGAGTCGATAAAAACCTACGGTGATACTGCACTGAAAAAAAGACTTATAATGTATCTGAATTGATTTCGGTATTGCTTCAGCATCAGTATGTTATGGCTGTTTTAATGAATGCGATAATGTCAATATAGTGGCAGCTTTTCTACCCGCTCAAGTCGCCCCTCTGGCCCACAAGGCCTGTTCCCCAAAGTGCACAATGAATCTTTAAAGGAGACTCGATTCCATGGTGGTGGATGATGCCCTGCTGATGGCCTACGTTGACGGTGAGTTGTCACCGCAGCAGTGCCAGGAACTGGAGCGTCTCATGGACGCATCGCCGGACCTGGCCGAGCGCGTCTCGCACTTGATGGCTTCCTGCCTCCCCTACGATCAGGCCTTTGCTCGTCAAAGCCTGCCGCCGGTGCCCGAGAGTCTCGTGCACAAGATCGAAGCGTTGACCGGACAGCGTGCCGCTGCTGGTGCGGCGAATCCGTCCCAGGCATTCAAGGCTCAGCCGGTGCCTGGAGCAGACAGTTTTTTTACCCGTGTGTTCGGTCAGGGTCGACCCAGGTTTGCCTGGATGATAACAACATTTGCCGCGGGCGCAGTGTGTTATGGCCTGGTTGCAGAGAGTGGAATTGTCACCGTCTTGTTACATGGCGAAACCGAGTTGCGTGGCCCAACAGTTGTACAGGCATCTCCCTGGGTTCGGCAGGCGGCCAATTATCAGCAGTTGTATACCCGCGATACGGTGAGTTACATCACGCCGGATTCGGAAGTGGTGAAAAAGACCCTCGCCGATATACGTTCGGAAGATGGCCTGTCGTTGCGTATTCCCGACTTGACATCCGTCGGCCTGACGTTCAAAAGAGTGCAGCGCCTGCGTTTCAATGACAAAGCGCTGATCCAGTTGGTCTACCTGCCCGCAAACGGGGCACCCGTCGCCCTGTGCGTGATGAAGGAACTGATGCCCGATCAATCGACTGCGCAACAGCAGGTGTCGGGGATGAACGTTGTGACCTGGCGACAGTCCGAGTTGGGCTACGCGCTGATCGGCGAGCCCAAGGGCGTGGACTTGAATGCCGTTGCGCGGCTGGTCGCCAACCGTAGCACCGGTCAGTTGTTCGCCGGATCCCCCGCGCCGCTATGGATCGCCGCTCTCCAGCAATAATCAGGCGGGAGCGGGCAGGCATTGCGAAACCGATGCCTCGTCATTCCGGGTAGGCTCAATGAATTACCACCACCGCTGGCGTATCGCTCCCCTTGTCGTCGCAATCGTTTGCGTCGGCACCTTGCTCTTTCAAGCCCGTGACTTCGCCTCTACCGCGTCATCCTCCTCGGCGCCGCCGACGGCTGCGCAAATGGTTGACGAGTTCGAGGCGTCCGCCGGCCCGCATCCGGGATTTCGCCGCAACCACGCCAAGGGCACCTGCATCAGTGGTTACTTCCAGGGCAATGGCAATGTCAGCGAGTTATCGCTGGCCAGCGCCTTCAGGCCGGGCGTGGTGCCGGTGATCGGCCGTCTGTCGATCGCTGGGGGTAACCCGACGCTGAACGATGCGCGGGGCGATGTACGTAGCCTGTCCTTGAGCCTGCAGACCGAGAACGGGGAACTCTGGCGCCTGGCGATGAACTCGACGCCAGTGTTTCCGGTACGCACGCCCCGGGCCCTGTTCGAACAGATGCAGGCCTTCATGCCGGACAAGTCCACGGGCCATGCCGATCCGCAAAAGGTCGAGGCGTTCCGCCAGGCGCATCCGGAAGACCGGGCCTTTGCCCGCTGGCTGGTGAACCACCCGCCGTCCTCGGGGTTTGATAACAGCACCTTCTATAGCGTCAATGCCTTTCATTTCATCGACCGCCACCAGCAGGTTCGCGCGGTGCGCTGGGCCATGGTCCCGGAGTCGACCTACCAGCCCGTCAGTGCCGAGCAGGCCGGCGGCGGCGACCCCGATTTTCTTTCCTACGGCCTGTCTACCCGGCTGGCCCAGGGGCCGGTGCGCTGGCACCTAATCGTCACCCTGGCCGAGCCGGGCGATCCGACCGACGATGCCACCCGCCAGTGGCCGGCCCGGCGCACGCATATCGAAGCGGGCGTGCTGGTGATCGACAAGGTCGAGTCCCAGGTCGACGGTACCTGTCGCGACGTCGATTTCAACCCGCTGATGCTGCCGCCCGGCATCGAGCCGTCCAACGATCCGCTGCTGCTGGCGCGGGGCGCGGCCTATGCCGAGTCCCATCGGCGGCGTCTGCTGGAAGGCGGGCGTGTTCCCGCCACTTCCGATCCCGCCGGCGCCCGTGCGGTAGAGCATTGCGAGAACTGCGCGGTAAATATCTACGGCTCTGCGGAGTAAAGTTCGAAGGTCGATGGTTCTCTGCATCGACCTTATTGTGGGAGGCAAGCCCGCTCCTACAGGGGCAGGTGGTGCATCGATAACCCAGGTGCCGCAGGGAAGAGGGGGGTAGTCGACAATTCAGCTGCCGCCTTCGGTACGGCCGCTGCTGACTTCCGCCGGCACATCGTCGCCGGCCATGCGCTTGCGGAACAGTCCGGTACGGGCCAGCAGCAAGGTGGTCACCGGCACCGTGATCGACAGCAGGATCGGGATCAACCAGGCGTGGATCACCGGTTCCGACTTGAGCGCCGAAAAGTACAGGATCGAGGCCAGGGCCACGCACCAGGCGCCGATGGTCGAGGCCAGGGCCGGTGGATGCATGCGCTGGAAGAAGTCCTTCATGCGCAGCAGGCCGATGGCCCCGCACAGGGCAAACAGGCTGCTGAGCACCAGCAGCACGGCCACCGGAATCTCGATCCACAGGGACAATTCGTTCATTCGATCACCTCGCCGCGCAGGAGGAATTTGGCCAGGGCAAAGGAGCCGACAAAGCCGAACAGGGCAATCAGCAGCGCCGCTTCGAAGTAGGTGTCACTGGCATAGCGGATGCCCAGCACCAGCATCATCAGCATGGCGATGAGGTACAGGTAGTCGAGGGCCAGGACCCGGTCTTGCGCCGAGGGCCCCTTGAACAGCCGGACCACGGTCAGGACCAGGGCCACGCTGAAGATGAACAGGCTGAACAGGATCGCGTTGGCGAGCAAGTCACTCATTCGAAGATCTCCATCAGGGGGCGTTCGTAGGTGGCCTTGAAGTGCCGGATAAACGCCGTCTCTTCGTCCAGGTCGAACACATGCAGCAGCAGGACGCTGCGGTCCAGCGCCAGTTCGGACCACACCGTGCCGGGAATCACCGTGCAGATCATCGACAGCGCGGCCAGGCCGTTGGCATCGCGCAGGTCCAGCGGCACCTTGATGAAGGCCGAGCGTGGCGGACGCCGTCCGGCATTCAGCACGCCCCAGCCGACGGCCAGGTTGGAGGCGATCACATCGACTCCCACCCGCAGGAACAGGCGCAGGATCACCCAGGGCCGGCGAATACGGATCGGCAGCGGTCGCAGCGGTGCCATCATCAGTGGCGCACAGAAGCCCAGGGCGGCGCCGAGCAGCAGGTTGCCGGGGCTGATCGACAGGTTCAGCACCAGCCACAGCAGCCACAGCGCCAGGGACAGCCAGGGCGCGGGGAACAGGCGTTTCATGGCTGCACCTCCAGCGCCGCGGCCTGGCTTTGCGGACTGGGCACCGCACGGGTTGCCAGTACCGCCATGACATACTGCTCGGGGTTGTTCAGGCTGTCGGCGGCGGCCTGGGTGTAGCGCAGCAGGGATTCAGCCTTGACCGTCAGCAGGATGCACAGGCCGAGCAGGGCGACGATGGGCAGGCACTCGAAGCGTCGCAGCGTCGGCGACGGACGATCCGCCGGGGTCCAGAAACGTTGCACGCCCATGCGCGAGAAGGCCACCAGCGAGGCCAGGCCGGACAACACCAGCAGCGCCAGCAGGCCCCAGGCCGCCGGCGAGATCGGCGCCTCATGACCCAGGCCCAGCGGGTTGAGCAGGGCGCTGAGCAGGCTCAGCTTGGCGATGAAGCCGGACAGCGGCGGCATGCCGATGATCAGCAGCGCGCAGGCGATGAAACTCAAGCCGAGAAAGGCCATGGTCCACGGAATCACCTGGCCGACCACCACATTCTGTTCGTCGTCGAGGTTGGTGCCGGGGCGTGGATGCAGGGACTCCAGTGGCCGCGGCAGCGGGTCGATATCCTCGTCCAGCGGTAGCTCGTTGGCCGAACGCGAGCGCTCGATCAGTTCGGCCAGGAGGAACAGCGCGCTCAGCGCCAGGGTCGAGCTGACCAGGTAGAACAGCGCGCCCGCGGTCAGGCTCGGCTGGGCGAAACCGACCGCCGACAGCAGGATTCCCGCCGATACCAGGATGCTCAGGCTGGCCATGCGTTCCAGGCGCTGGGCGGCGAGGATCGCCACGGCGGCGCAGGCGATGGTCGCCATGCCTCCGTAGATCAGCCAGTCGCCGCCGAAATACGCCGAAGCCCCGGCCTGGCCGGAGAACAGCAGGGTCCACAGGCGCAGCAGGGTATAGACGCCAACCTTGGTCATGATCGCGAACATCGCCGCCACTGGCGCGCTGGCCGAGGAATAGGCCGGCACCAGCCAGAAGTTCAGCGGCCACATTCCGGCCTTGGCCAGGAACGCCACGGCAAGAATCGCCGCGCCGGCATGCAGCAGGCCGCGATCGGCTTCCGGCACCAGCGGGATCTTCAGGGCCAGGTCGGCCATGTTCAGGGTGCCGGTGACGCCATAGACCATCGCCGCGCCGATCAGGAACAGCGACGAGGCCAGCAGGTTGATCGCGATGTAGTGCAGGCCCGAGGACACCCGTGCCCGGCCGGAACCGTGCAGGATCAGGCCATAGGAAGCCGCCAGCAGCACTTCGAAGAACACGAACAGGTTGAACAGGTCGGCGGTCAGGAAGGCGCCGTAGAGGCCCATCAGCTGGATCTGGAACAGCGCGTGGAAGCTGGCGCCGGCGCGGTCCCAGCGGGCCATGGCGAACAGCAGGGCGCTGACGCCGATAATCCCGGTGAGCACCAGCATCAATGCTGACAGGCGGTCGGCCACCAGCACGATGCCGAACGGTGCCTGCCAGTTGCCCGGCAGGTACACGCCGATGGAGGCCGGCTCCGGGGTTTGCTGTGCGCCGATCAGCAACAGCACGGAAATACCCAGGCCGAGCAGGCTCGACACCAGGTTGATGCGGGCCTTGAGCGGGCGGTGTTTCTCGCCGAGCATCAACATCACGGCTGCCGTCAGCAGCGGCAGCAGGATGGGGGCGACGATCAGGTGCGGCATCAGGTTCATTCCTTGGGCTCCCGGCCGTCGACATGGTCGGTACCGGTCAAACCGCGCGAGGCCAGCAGCACCACGAGGAACAGCGCGGTCATGGCGAAGCTGATGACAATCGCCGTCAGCACCAGGGCCTGGGGCAGCGGGTCGGTGTAGTTGAGCAGGTCCTGGGGCACGCCGTCCTTGATGATCGGCTCCTTGCCGATAAACAGGCTGCCCATGCTGAAGATGAACAGGTTGACCCCATAGGACAGCAGGCACAGGCCCATCACCACCTGGAAGGTCCGTGGCCGCAGGATCAGCCAGACACCGGAGGCGGCGAGCACGCCGATGGCAATTGCAATGACTTCTTCCATCAGGCGGCTCCTGGCGTGGGTTGCGGCTGTGGCCTGGCGTGCGGCAGGGCCAGCTGGCTTGGCCGATGGGCGCGGACCGACTGGTGCGCCAGGGCCGTGAGGATCAGCAGGGTCGAACCGACCACCACCGCGTACACGCCGATATCGAAGAACAGCGCGCTGGCGACATGGATATCGCCCAGCAGCGGCAGGTGCAGGTGCGCGGTGTGGGTGGTCAGGAACGGATAACCGAAAGCCATGGCCCCAAGCCCCGTGACCGTGGCGAACAGCAACCCGGTGCCCATCCAGCGCAGCGGTCGCAGGCTCATCTGGGCCTCGACCCACTGGGTGCCGGCGACCATGTATTGCAGGATGAACGCCACCGACATCACCAGGCCGGCGACAAAGCCGCCGCCGGGCTGGTTATGGCCGCGCATGAACAGGTACATCGAGACCATGAAGGCGATCGGCAGCAACAGCCGCACCAGGACCGCCGGAACCATCATGAAGCCCAGCGCGGTGTCGCTGGCGCTGCGCGGGTTGACCAGGTCGGTGACCACGTCGCTGGCCAGTTGGCGCTGCTGGTTGGGCAACTGCAGGCTTTCCTTGGGTGGGCGGAAGCGACGCAGCAGGGCGAAGATCGCCAGCGCCGTGGCCACCAGCACGGTGATTTCGCCGAGGGTGTCGAAGCCGCGGAAGTCCACCAGCATCACGTTCACCACGTTGCTGCCGCCACCTTCGGGCAGGGCGCGGCTGAGGTAGAACGAGGAAATGTCGTTGGGCGTCTGGCGCGTCAGCATGGCGTAGGACAGCAATGCCATGCCGCCACCGACCAGGACCGACAGCAACAGGTCGCGCAGGCGGCGGATGCGTGCCTTGCGCAGGCTGTTGGGCAGCGGCGAGACCTCTTCGATCCGCCGGGGCAGCCAGCGCAGGCCGAGCAGGATCAGCACGGTGGTCACCACTTCGACCACCAGTTGTGTCAGGGCCAGGTCCGGCGCGGAGAACCAGACGAAGGTGATGCAGGTCATCAGGCCGCAGACGCTGACCATGGTCAGGGCCGCCAGCCGGTGGTACTTGGCTTGCCAGGCGGCGCCCAGGGCGCAGGCGATCGCCAGCAGCCAGAGAGTGACGAAGACGATGGAGCCGGGGATCTTCGGCCGGTCGCCCCAGCTCAGGCTGCTGTGCAGCATCGGAATCATCCCGGCCACCACGGCCGCCAGCACCAGCAGGAACAGCTGCGGTTGCAGGCGCTGGGTGCTGATGCGGCGCTCCAGGCGCCGGGCACAACGCATCATGATCACCAGGCTGCGTTCGAACAGGCGCTTGCCGTTGAAACGGCCGATCAGCGGCGGGCGACTGAAGCGGCCGCGCTTGAGCTGGTTGCGCAGCAGCAGGTAGAGCAGCACGCCGCCGGACATGGCGATCAGGCTCATGATCATCGGCGCGTTGAGGCCGTGCCAGATCGCCAGGCTGTACTCCGGCAGGGTTCCGCCCACCACCGGCAGGGCGGCGCTGGCGAGGATCGAGCCGACCACCTGGGCAGGGAAGATCCCCACCAGCAGGCAGGTAAACACCAGCAGCTCCACCGGCGCGCGCATCCAGCGCGGCGGTTCGTGGGGCGTGTGGGGCAGGTCGGTGGCCGGCGGACCGAAGAACACATCGACGGTGAAGCGCAGGGAGTAGGCGACGCTGAAGGTCCCGGCGATGGTGGCGATGATCGGCAGGGCCATCTCGACCCAGGCGGTGGAGTTGATGAACACGGTTTCGGCGAAGAACATTTCCTTGGACAGGAAACCGTTGAGCAGCGGTACACCAGCCATCGAGGCGCTGGCGACCATCGCCAGGGTAGCGGTGAACGGGATCAGCCTGATCAGGCCGCTGAGCTTGCGGATATCGCGGGTGCCACTTTCATGGTCGATGATGCCGGCGGCCATGAACAGCGAGGCCTTGAAGGTCGCGTGGTTGAGGATATGGAACACCGCGGCGACGGCGGCCAGGGGGCTGTTCAGGCCTAGCAGCAGGGTGATCAGGCCCAGGTGGCTGATGGTCGAATAGGCCAGCAGGCCCTTGAGGTCGTTCTGGAACATGGCGCAGTAGGCGCCGAGCAACAGGGTCGCGGCACCGGCGCCGCCGACGATCCAGAACCACTCTTCGCTGCCGGACAGCGACGGCCACAGCCGGGCCAGGAGAAACACCCCGGCCTTGACCATGGTCGCCGAGTGCAGGTACGCCGAAACCGGGGTGGGTGCCGCCATGGCATGGGGCAGCCAGAAGTGGAAGGGGAACTGCGCGCTCTTGCTCAGGGCGCCGATCAGGATCAGGGGCAGCAGGATCGGGTACAGGGTGTGGGCACGGATCAGGTCGCCCGCTGCCAGCACGGCGTCCAGATCATAGCTGCCGACCACATGGCCGAGGATCAGTACCCCCGCCAGCAGGCACAAGCCGCCGGCACCGGTGACCGTCAGCGCCATGTAGGCGCCGCGGCGGGCGTCGGAGCGGTGGTGCCAGTAGCCGATCAGCAGGAACGAGAACAGGCTGGTCAGTTCCCAGAAAAACACGATCTGGATCAGGTTGCCCGAGAGCACCAGGCCGAGCATCGCGCCCATGAACGCCAGGAAAAACGCGAAGAAGCGCGGCACCGGGTCTTCCGGCGACATGTAGTAGCGGGCGTACAGCGACACCAGCGTGCCGATGCCCAGCACCAGCATGGAGAACAGCCAGGCGAAACCGTCCAGGCGCAGGACCAGGTTCAGGCCCAGGCTGGGCAGCCAGGTGACGGTCTCGTGGATCACGCCGCCATGGGCGATCTGCGGGTAGTACAAGGCCATCTGAATCGTGCCGACCAGGGCAACCACACCGGCCAGGATCGATTCACTGTTGCGTGCGTTATGCGGCAGCAAGGCCGCCAGACAGCTGCCGACAAAAGGCAGAAGCAGTAGAACTATCAGGGACATAGGCTTCTAATCTGCAGGAGTTTGCGAAGGATCATACGTGGCTGGCTCCGGATCACCAACCCACAAGCTGTCGCAGAATCCTACAAGGTAGGCGGTAAATGCCTGATATGCATGGTCGAAATCACTTACATGCAACTGATCGTTCCCACGCGCTGCGGGGGAATGCAGCCTGTGACGCTCTGCGTCACCTCAAGGGCGGACGCGGAGCGTCCAGTGAGGCATTCCCACGCCAACGCCTCGACGTGGGAACGATCAAACACTAGGGGTTGTTCGAGTCCAGCGCCTCGCTCTCGACCTCGTCCTCGGCTGGCTCGGCCGCTTTGCCCTTGGTCTTCAGCTCGCTGACAATCACCGCTGCGACGATCAGGGCCGCCCCGACCAGCGCCAGCCCCGGCAGGCGCTCGCCCGCCAGGCGCCCGGCGATCCCGGCCCAGACCGGCTCGCCGGCATAGATCAAGGTCGCGCGGGTCGGCGAAACACTCTTCTGTGCCCAGTTCATCGCCACCTGGATCGCCGCGCTGGCCGCGCCCAGGCCGACCGCGCTGACCAGCAGCAGCCAGGAAAACTGCGGCAACTGCTCCTGGGTCGGGACGATCATCAGGAACGCCAGCACCGAGGCGGTGCCCAGTTGCACCACGGTGACGCGACGCACATCGACCTTGCCCGCATAGTTGCTGATCAGGATGATCTCGGCGGCAATGGCGATGGCGCTGATGATGGTGGCGATTTCCCCCGGGCTGAACTTCAGCTGGGCGCCGTTCGGCCCGGACAGCAACATCAGCCCGGTAAAGGCCAGCATGATGCCGATGCTCGGCATCAGCCCCGGTCGCTTGCCCAGCACCAGCCATTGCAGCAGCGGCACGAAAGGCACGTAGAGCGCGGTGATAAACGCCGACTGGCTGCTGGGAATGCTCTGCAGGCCCACGGTTTGCAAGCCATAGCCGAGCATGATCGCGGTGCCGATAAAGATCCCGGCCTTCATCTCGAAAGCGGTCATGCCCCGCAGGCTGCGCGCCGAAAACAGGGCGACGATGCAGGCCGCCGCGGCAAACCGCAGGCCGACGAAAAACATCGGCCCGCTGACGGTCATGGCGTTCTGTACCAGGAGGAAAGTGCCGCCCCAGATCATGGTGATCAGGATCAGCACGCACTCGGCTTTGCTGAACCGCAGGGTCGAAGGTAACAAGCTGTTGGATTTCACCGGAGTCATGGCCTTGCGCGCTACCTGGGTGAGACGCACAATGCGCCGGAGCTGGGCAGTATACTGCGCAAACCCACTAAGTGAGCAATATAGTGCACAAAGAAACTTCGCAACGCGCCTCGGTCCTGCAGCACGTCAGTCAGAATGTGCGACGCCTGCGGCATGAGGCCCAGTTGAGCCAGACCGCGCTGTCGGAGAAATCCGGGGTCAGCCGGCGGATGCTGGTGGCCATCGAGGCCGGGGAAAAGAACGTCAGCCTGACCACCCTCGACCGGGTGGCCGAAGCCCTCGACGTGGCCTTCAGCGACCTGATCCAGGCCCCGGAGGCCCGTGACCCGAGCCGCATCAACGAACTGGCGTGGGCCGGACTGATTCCCGGGAGCAAGGCGGTACTGCTGGCGAAGGCGGTGGCCAGTCGCGAGGTGGAACTCTGGGAGTGGCGCCTGGAACCGGGCGAACGCTACCACTCCGAGCCCGACGGCGATGGTTGGAGCGAGCAACTGTACGTTTTCGAGGGATGCCTGACACTGTTGCTCGGCGAACAGGAGCAGCAGATCCATGCCGGCGAGTTCTTCATGTTCGCCAGCAACCAACCCCATGGCTATCGCAACGATAGCGAGGTGGCAGCGCGGTTTGTGCGCAATGTGGTGATCTAGACCGCGGGTGCTGTTGGCCCAGCAACAGTTGATGGACAGTTTGCTGTTTTTTGCTTGTAGTGGTTTCTAGGTTTTAATTGTAACTAGCTGATTTTTATTGATTATTTGTTATGGCATGGCTCCTGCTATGTCCTGTGCATGCGTTTTTCGCACTCACCAGGACTCTGGAGTCGGTCTATGACAACTGCCGCCAAACCCACCTACACCGCCCATGTCATCCGTTCGGATGAAGAGGCGATTGCCGCCGCCAGGACCCTCGCCGCGCGTTTCGCCGTCGAGGCGGGCGTACGCGACCGTGAACGACGCCTGCCCGCTGCCGAACTCGATGAATTCGCCGCCAGCGGCCTGTGGGCCATCACCGTGCCCAAGGCCTACGGTGGTGCCGGGGTGTCCTATGTAACGGTGGCCGAAGTGATCAAGATCATTTCGGCAGCCGACTCGTCCCTCGGCCAGATCCCGCAGAACCACCTCGGCGTACTCGACATCCTGTTGCAGACCGCCAGCGAGGAGCAGAAGCGTCACTACTTCGCCAAGGTGCTGGAGGGCTACCGCTTCGGCAATGCCTTCTCCGAAGCCAAGAGCAAGAATGCCGGGACCTTCGATACCCGTATCCGCTTCGAGGGCGACACGGCCTATATCGATGGCGAGAAGTTCTACTGCACCGGCGCCTTGTTCGCCCATATCGTCCCGGTGGTCGGTCTGGACGAAGCGGGCAACGCACAGATCGCCTTTGTCGAACGCAATGCCCCGGGCCTGACCATCGTCGACAACTGGGACGGTTTCGGCCAACGCACCACCGCCAGCGGCAATGCCTTGTTCGTCAACGTCAGGGTGCCGCGCAGCAGCGTCATCCCGGCCCATCAGGCCTTTGACCAGCCGACCGCCAACGGCCCGATCTCGCAGATCATCCAGGCCGCCGTCGACACCGGCATCGCCCTCGGTGCCCTCGAAGAAACCAAGCGTCACGCCCGCCAGGCCCGGCCCTGGATCGACAGCCAGCAGGAGCATGGCTGGCAGGATCCGTTCAGCCTCGCGGCCATCGGCGACCTGGAATGGCGGGTGCACGGCACCGAAGCGATCCTGGAAAAGGCCGGGCGGGCGGTGGACCACGCGCTCGCACAGCCGAGTGCGGACAGTGTGGCGCAGGCTTCCGTGGTGGTGGCCCAGGCCAAGGTGCTCTCGGCCGAAACCGCCTTGCTCGCCAGCAGCAAGCTGTTCGAACTGGCCGGGACCCGCTCGGTGCTCGGCAAGCACAACCTCGATCGCCACTGGCGCAACGCCCGGACCCACACCCTGCATGATCCGGCGCGCTGGAAATACCACCTGATCGGCAACTACCTGCTCAACGGCGTCAAGCCGGCCCGGCATGCCTGGAACTAGGAGTTCGTGATGAACGCATTGAATCATTCGATTGCCCATGATGCATCGCTGACCCGTGCCGGCGATGACCTGCTGGCGGCCCGCGCCGGGCTCGAGCGTACCCTCGCCGCCGTGCGTGCCCAGCCGCGGCAGGCACAAGACCCGCAGGTGATCGGCCAGTTCGGCGACCTGCAGATTCGCATCGAGGTGGCCACCGCGCTGATCGAGCGCGCCGAGCGCTTTGCCGTCGGCCCGCAGGACGACGCCGAGAAGATCATTGCCGCCACCGAAGCGGCGATTGCCAGTGCCGATGCCCTGCAGCAGGTCGGCAATGTCGAATGGGCGCTGACCGGGCAGCGGGCGCAACTGACGCCCGGCCATGATCCGCTGCAAGACCCCCTGCATCTGAAATACACGCTGATTGGCAACTTCCGCCTCAACGGCGTGGTGCCTGACCGTTCCAGGAGTGCTGTCGATGTCCCGTGAAATCCGTCTCAATGCCTTCGACATGAACTGCGTGGGGCACCAGTCCCCGGGGTTGTGGGCCCATCCACGGGATCGCTCCTGGCAGTACAAGGACCTGGAGTACTGGACCGACCTGGCGAAAATCCTCGAGCGCGGCAAGTTCGACGGCCTGTTCATTGCCGATGTGCTGGGTATCTACGACGTCTACAACGGCAACGGTGACGCGGCGATCCGCCAGGCGGCGCAGGTGCCGGTCAACGACCCGCTGCAACTGATCCCGCCGATGGCGCTGGTGACCGAGCACCTGGGGTTCGGCCTGACCGCTTCGTTGTCGTTCGAGCATCCGTATCCGTTCGCCCGTCGCCTGTCGACCCTCGACCACCTGACCAAGGGCCGTGCCGGCTGGAATATCGTCACCTCCTACCTGGAGAGCGGGGCGAAGAACCTCGGCCAGCGCGCCCAGACCGAACATGACGCGCGTTATGACTACGCCGAAGAGTACCTGGAGGTCTGCTACAAGCTCTGGGAAGGCAGTTGGGAAGACGGCGCGATCCTGCGCGATCGCGAGCGCAAGCTGTTCAGCGATCCGAGCAAGATCCACGAGATCCAGCACTTGGGCAAACACTTCCAGGTGCCCGGCATTCACCTGTGCGAGCCGTCGCCGCAGCGTACACCGGTGCTCTACCAGGCCGGTGCGTCGAGCCGGGGCAAGCAGTTCGCCGCCGAGCATGCCGAATGCGTGTTCGTCGCCGCGCCGTCCAAGGTGCTGCTGAAGAAGGTCGTGGCCGATATCCGTCGGCGCGCGGCCGAGGCGGGCCGGGATCCCCACAGCATCCTGATTTTCAACCTGCAGACCGTGATCCTCGGCGAAACCGACGCCAAGGCCAAGGCCAAGTTCGAGGAATACAAATCCTACGTCAGTTACGAGGGCGCCATGGCGCTGATCTCCGGCTGGACCGGGATCGACTTCAGCCAGTTCAAGCCGGACGAACCGCTGCGGCATGTGCACACCAACGCCATCCAGTCGGCGGTGGAGACCTTTTCCACGGCGGACCCGAATCGGATCTGGACCCCCAACGAACTGGCCGACTGGGTCGGCATCGGCGGTTTCGGCCCGCTGTTTGTCGGCAGCCCGGAAACTGTCGCCGACCTGTTGCAGGAGTGGGTCGAGGACACCGATGTCGACGGCTTCAACCTGGCTTATGCACTGACCCACGAGACCTTTGTCGACGCGGTCGAGCTGCTGGTGCCGGAGTTGCAGAAGCGCGGTGTGTACAAGACCGAGTACGCCCCGGGCACCTTGCGCGAGAAGCTGTTCGGCGCCGGGCCGAAGCTGGCGGATATCCATCCGGGAGCGGGGTACCGGGATCTGGCGGCGCTGCGGGAGAAAGGCTTGCGTTCGGCCTGATGGCGAGGGCGAGCGGGCGGGCCCTTTCGCGGGCAAGCCCGCTCCCACGGGGATCGAGTTGGCCGTGGTTTCAGAGTGGGGCGCCTTCGCGGGTGAGTGGGGCGCTACCTGGCCCGATCACAGGGCCTTCCTGGGGAACTGAGAACCCGTGGGAGCGGGCTTGCCCGCGAATAGGCCGGCAAGCGCACTGACAACTTTACAGATGTATCCATATCCGCCAGCGGACCACCGCACGCCAAACGACTGAACGAGGTGAGCCCATGAGCGTGCACGAACTGAAGCGTCCGCCGCTTATCCATCCGCCCCACGGCGAAACGGTCCCGATCTTTCCCGGTGCGCTTGAGCAATTGCGCCACTGGGCCCAGGTCAGTCCGTTGCAGGGCGCCTTGCGCCACAAGCGCCACGGGCAATGGCACAGCTGGCGCTGGATCGATGCCTTGCGCGAGGTCGAGCGCCTGGCCGATGGTCTGCGCCAGCAGGATTTCACGGCTGATTCGCGCCTGGCGGTCAGCAGTGCGCTGGAGCCCAACCTGTTGTTGCTGGCGCTGGCAGCCCATTCCATCGGCGGTCAGGTGCTGGCCCTCGCTCCGGAACTGGGCGCCGAAGCCCTCGGCCAGGCGTTCTGGCGCCTGCAACCGAGCCACGGGTTTGTCGACAGCCGCCAGCAACTGCTCGACTGGCTGGCTGTCGGCGATTCCGGCGCTGCTCCAGGGGTGCTGATCGGCAATCAGTTGCCGGGGCGCCTGCCGGGTTCGCCACGGCAAACCGTACTGGCCTTCGCCACGCTGTCGGGCGACAGCCAGGAGCCCCGCCCACTGGTGCTGTGGCGCACAGCAGGCACCCAACCGCAGCTGTGGAGCGAGGAGGACACCCGCTGGCAGAGCGGCCTGAGCGTGCTGCTGGAGCAATGGCTGAACACCGGTCACAGCCTGGCTTTTCCGGAAAGCCGCGACAGCGCCAGCCGTGATCGGCGCGAAGTGGCTCCCTCCGGCCTGTTGCTGTCGGCCGAGCGCTTGCAGGCCCTGGCGGACGAGATCGAACAACGCCTGGCTCCCCGGGACAGTTGGCGTCGACGCCTGTGCGAGTGGGCGCTGGCCCATCCCGAGCGGCTCGTGGCCCGTCTGTTCAAGCAGCGGGTGCGGCGCCTGCTGGGCTTCCAGCGGTTGCAATACATCTGGCAACCGTCGAGCCCGTCACAGGTGCCGGCGACCTTCAATCAATGGCGGGTGGATGCCCCCGGACGGAAAAGCGCATGAGTGTGGTTGAGCCGATTCTGCAGGTGCGTGGTGTGTCGCTGTCGTTCAAGGGGGTCAAGGCCATCAATGAACTGTCGTTCGACGTGCGTCGCGGTGAGATCTGCGCCCTGATCGGGCCCAACGGGGCGGGCAAGAGTTCGTTGCTCAACCTGTTGAACGGGGTCTATCGCTTCGACAGTGGCGAGATCGTCTTCGAGCAGCGCCGTTTGCGTCGTATCGATCCCCTGGACGCGGCCCGCCAGGGCATTGGTCGGACCTTCCAGAACAACGCGCTGTTCAAGAAGATGAGCGTGATCGACAACCTGCTGACCGGGCTGTCGCGGCATATGCGCAGCCATTTTCTCGAACAGGCCCTGGGACTGCCCCGCGCCCGCCGCGAGGCCGAGGCCTTTCGCCGCAAGGCCCAGCACATTCTCCAACTGCTTGAATTGCAGGCCCTGCGCGATGTGCCGGTGGGCACCTTGTCCTACGGCCTGCAAAAACGCGTGGAACTGGGCCGGGCGCTGATCGCCGGGCCCACGCTGTTGCTGCTGGACGAGCCCATGGCCGGCATGAACGCCGAAGAAAAACAGGAAATGGCGCGGTTTATCGCCGACGTCAATCGCGACCTCGGCACCACCGTGGTGCTGATCGAACATGACATGGGGGTGGTGATGGGCTTGTCCGATCATGTGGTGGTGCTCGATTACGGGCGCAAGGTCGGCGACGGGACGCCGGCTGAAGTGCAGGGTAATCCCGAGGTGATCGCGGCCTACCTGGGAGCGGTGCACTGATGGGCTTTTTCCTCGAAACCCTGATCGGCGGGCTGCTCGCCGGCACCCTCTATTCGCTGGTCGCCATCGGCTTCGTGCTGATCTACAAGGCCAGCGGCGTGTTCAATTTCGCCCAGGGCTCGATGCTGCTGTTCGCCGCGCTGACCTTTGTCAGCCTGCACGATCAGGGCGTGCCCTTTGCCCTGGCATTGCTGCTGGCGGTGGGGGTGATGGTGATCGGCGCGCTGCTGATCGAGCGCCTGGTGCTGCGGCCGCTGGTCAACCGTTCGCAGATCACCCTGTTCATGGCGACCCTCGGCCTGTCGTTCATTATCGAAGGCCTGGCCCAGGGGCTGATGGGCTCGCAGGTCCGCGCGCTGGACCTGGGCATCGACGACGTGCCGCTGTTTATCCACGGGATGATGCTCAGCCAGTTCGACCTGATTGCCGCCGCCACCGCCGTGGTGCTGGTGGTGGTCCTGGCGCTGCTGTTCAACAAGACCCGCATCGGCGTGTCGCTGCGGGCGGTGGCCGATGACACCACGGCGGCGTTGTCCATCGGCATCAACCTCAATCGCATCTGGCAGATCGTCTGGGCTGTGGCCGGCTGCGTCGGCCTGGTGGCGGGACTGCTCTGGGGTGCACGGCAAGGGGTGCAGTTTTCCCTGTCGCTGGTGGTGCTCAAGGCCTTGCCGGTGCTGATCATCGGCGGCTTCACCTCGATTGGCGGGGCGATTGTCGGCGGGTTGATCGTCGGTGCCGCCGAGAACCTCGCCGAGGTCTATATCGGCCCGCTGATCGGCGGCGGCATCACTCCCTGGTTCGCCTATGTCCTGGCGTTGGCCTTCCTGTATATCCGCCCGGCCGGCCTGTTCGGCGAGCGGGCCATCGAGCGAGTCTGAAGCATGTCTGTTCCTGTGATGAATGAAACGGCGCCCTGGGTGCTGATCGAACGGCGCCTGCCGTGGTCGCTGCTCGGCCTGCTGGTGCTGGCCTTCGGCGTGGTGCCGCTGGTGGGCAACGATTATTGGCTCAGCGCAATCCTGATCCCGTTCCTGGTGCTGTCCCTGGCCGGCCTCGGGCTCAACCTGCTGACCGGCTACACCGGGCAGACCTCGGTCGGCGCGGCCGGCTTCATGGCGGTGGGGGCCTTTGCCACCTACGGCTTGCTGCTACGCCTGCCGGAACTGGGCCTGCCGCTGGCTCTGCTTGGCGGTGGCATCATCAGCGGCCTGGTGGGCCTGCTGTTCGGCCTGCCCAGTTCGCGGATCAAGGGCTTCTACCTGATGGTCACCACCCTGGCCGCGCAGTTCTTCCTGGAGTGGCTGTTCGTCAAGTTTCCCTGGTTCTACAACTACGGATCGTCCGGGACCATTTCCGCGCCGAGCCTGTCGCTGTTCGGGCATGACCTGAACACGCCGCTGGGGCGCTACCTGCTGACCCTGGTCACGGTGCTGTTGCTGACCTGGGTCGCGCGCAACCTGGTGAACAGCCAGACCGGGCGCAACTGGATGGCGATCCGCGACATGGATACCGCCGCCGCGGTGATCGGTATTCCGGTGGCCCGCTACAAGCGCCTGGCCTTTGCCATCAGTTCGTTCTACCTGGGCATCGCCGGGGCGCTGTGGGCATTCGCCTACCTGGGCACGGCGAGCGCCGGCAGCTTCGATATCAACCGCTCGTTCCAGATCCTCTTCATCATCATTATCGGCGGCATGGGCAGCATCGCCGGCAACTTCGTCGGCGCGGCCTTTATCTGCCTGTTGCCGATCCTGCTCAGCCACCTCGGCCAAGCCCTGCTGGGCGGTGCGGTGGATGCCGGGCAGTTGCAGAACCTGCAGAAAATCATCTTCGGCGTGCTGATCATCCTGTTCCTGATCAAGGAACCGGAGGGACTGATCCGCCTGCTGGGCAATACCCGCGACCGCCTGCGGCACTGGCCGTTGCGCTTCTGACTTCCCGACTTCCCATCCCTGGAGAACGATTCCACCATGCGTGCACTTTTCAAACGTTCACTGACCGTCGCGGCCCTGGCCCTGACGGTGCTCGGCAGTACCGCGTCGATGGTCCAGGCCTCGCCCGACCAGCAGTTCTTTCCCCTGGCCACCTACCGGATCGGCGCCTACGCCTCCAGCGGCGTGCAGGTGTGGGCCGGGATGATCGACTACCTCAACTACATCAACGAAGTTGAAGGCGGCATCAACGGCGTCAAGCTGGTGTGGCAGGAGTGCGAGACCGAATGGACGGCGGAGAAGGGCATCGAGTGCTACGAGCGCTTCAAGAACGGCCTCGATGGCGCGCCGGTGGCGGTCTACCAGCCTAACGGCGCGCCGGCGGCCTATGCCCTGAGCGAACGCGCGGAAGTCGACAAGATCCCGCTGATCACCCTGGGCTACGGACGCACCGAGGCCACCGACGGCAAGGTGTTCCCCTACAACTTCCCGGTGATGCTGACCTTCTACAGCGAAGCCTCGACCCTGGTGAACTACATCGCCCAGCGCGAAGGCGGCTTCGACAAGCTCAAGGGCAAGAAGATCGCCACCGTCTACCACGACTCGGCCTATGGCCGCGAAACCCTCGGCCCGCTGAAACTGCTGGCGGAAAAATACGGCTTCGAGAATATCCAGATTCCGGTAGCCGACCCGGGCAACGAACAGTCGGCACAATGGCGGCAGATTCGCCAGCTCAACCCGGACTGGGTGTTCCTGCGTACCTGGGGCGTGTCGACGCCGGTCGCGGTCAAGACCGCTGCGCGCTTCGGCTTCCCGGTGGACCATATCGTCGGCGATATCTGGGCCAGCTCCAGCGAAGACGTCCTGCCGGCGGGCGCCGCGGCCAAGGGCTACCTGGCGTTGACACCGTATCCGGCGGGCGCTGATTTCGAGATCCACAAGCGCCTCAAGCAGTACATCCTCGACAAGGGCAAGAGCGACCTCAAGGACCTGAACAACTTCGGCAGCGTCTACTACAACTCCGGGCTGGTGAACGCGGCGATTGCCGTGGAGGCGATTCGTACCGGCCAGGGCAAGTTCGGCAAGCGGCCGCTGCATGGCGAGGAAGGGCGCTGGGGCCTGGAGCACCTGGATATCGACGATGCGCGACTCAAGGCCATGGGCTTCTACGGCCTGATGCAGAACCTGAAACTGTCCTGCAGCGACCATGAAGGCGGCGGCTCGGCGCGGGTCCAGCAGTGGGACGGCGCGCACTGGAGCCTGGTCAGCGACTGGATCGCGGCGGACCGGGCGCTGTTGCGGCCGTTGATCGACGAGAAATCGGCGGCTTTCGCGGCAGAAAAACACCTGACCCCGCGCACCTGCGCGGCAGGCGAATAAGCCATGGGCCAGCCGGCGGTCGAGGCGGGCGCTGCGCCGCTGTTGCAGGTGACGGACATCGAGGTGATCTACGACCGGACGATCCTCGCGGTGTCCGGCGTCTCTCTGAGCGTGCCCAAGGGCGGCATCGTCGCCTTGCTCGGGGCCAACGGCGCCGGCAAAAGCACGACACTCAAGGCCATCTCCGGGCTGGTGCGGGCCGAGCGGGCGCAGGTCACGCGCGGCAGCATCCACTTCCAGGGGAGGGATAGCCTGGCGGTCGACCCCAGCCAGCGCGTGCGTGACGGCCTGGTACATGTACTGGAAGGTCGCCATGTGTTCGGCCAACTGACGGTGGAGGACAACCTGCGCAGCGGCGGTTTTGTCCGCGGCCTCGGGCGGCGGCAGATGCAGGAGGACCTGGAGCGGGTGTATGCCTGGTTCCCGCGCCTGAAAACCAAGCGCAAGACCCAGGCCGGGCTGACCTCCGGCGGCGAGCAGCAGATGGTCGCCATCGGCCGGGCGCTGATGACCCGGCCTGCTTTGGTCTTGCTCGACGAACCTTCCATGGGCCTGGCGCCTATTATCGTCCAGGAAATCTACGAAATCGTCGCCCAGCTCAATCGCGAACAGCAGGTCAGCTTCCTGATTGCCGAACAAAACATTAACGTAGCGTTGAAGTATGCGACCCAGGCCCATGTGCTCGACACCGGCCGGGTGGTGCTCAGCGGTACGGCGGATGAATTGCTGGCCCGGGGCGACCTGCACGATTTCTACCTGGGCAAGCACTGAACAAGAGAGCGAATGATGAGTGAAACCCTGAGCGGACAGGCGACACACGCCATCCCGGCGGCCGATGTGTTGATTGTCGGTGGTGGCCTGAGCGGTGCGATGCTGGCGGTGCAGTTGCTGCGCCTGCCGGGCCGGCGGCGGATCCTGATCGTCGAGCCGCGTGCCGAGTTGGGGCGGGGTGAGGCCTACAGCGCCACGGAACTGGGCCATACGCTGAACGGCAATGCGGCGCGGATGAGCGTCGACCCGGACAATCCCGATGACCTGACCCAGTGGTTGCAGGCCCATATCGCCGCCGGAGGCTGGCCCGAGTCGGACCGGCAGCATGTGCCGGTCAGCGAGCTGTTTCCGCCTCGCGGGCTTTTTGGCGTGTACGTGCAGCAGCGTCTGGCCGAAGCCCGGGAGCAGGGCGCGACCCGGGGTTCGACGGCCGAGCATGTGCACGGCGAGGTGGTTGATCTGCAAAGCGACAGCGACGGCGTACGCCTGACCCTCGCCGACGGCCAGCAACTGCAAGGCACCCGTGCCGTGCTGGCCACCGGCATGTTCCCGGCGGCGCGCACCCGCCAGAAGCAATCCAGTGGCTTGAACGCGGCGGCGGTGGACCCCTGGGATGTGGCGACCATGTCGCGGATTGATCCGCAAGGCACGGTGCTGATCATCGGTTCCGGCCTGACCATGGTCGATGCCGTGGTGTCCCTGGAACAGGCCGGGCATCGCGGACCGATCCGGGTCATTTCCCGGCACGGACTGCTGCCCCATGTCCGTCGCCAGCCACCGGCCTGGGTGGACTTCCTCGCCGCGGATCATAGTATCCGCAGCCCCCGGCAATTGCTGCGCGAGGTGCGTCGCCAATGCGCCTTGGCGGTGGAGGCCGGGATCGACTGGCAGGCGCCGCTGGACACCGTGCGGGCGCACATCGGTCGGTTGTGGAGCCAGGCCAGCGATGTCCAGCGCCGACAGTTCGTCCGTCACGTCCGTCCGTGGTGGGAGAGCCATCACCACCGTTCGCCGCCCCTGAGCGCCGAACTGGTGGAGCGCCTGCACAGGGAAGGGCGACTGACCATCGAGGCCGCCTCCCTCAAGGGCCTGGGCGAGCCACGGGACGGCCAGGTGAGTATCTCCATCCGGCCCCGGGGCGAGTCGCAGACGCTGACGATCAGCGGCGCGGCCTTGATCAACTCCACGGGCATTGAATATGACTGGCGCCGGGTGGATCGCCCGTTGCCCCAGCAACTGCTGGCACGCGGATTGATCCGCCCGGGGCCGTTGGCCTTGGGCATCGCGGCTGATCCGGGCGGCGCGGTGGTGGATGCCGGGGGCGATACGTCCACGCGTTTGTTTGCCATGGGGCCGCCGCTGCGGGGCCAGTGGTGGGAGAGCACGGCGGTCACCGATGTGGCGAGCCAGGCCAAGGCATTGGCGGCGCGCCTGGCGCACCTGGAGGTTGCGCAGAAAGACCTGGGCTGACCTAAAAATTATTAGAATTCAGGGGGTTGCCAGTGTCATTCAACTAGGACATAATGCGCGCCATCAGCTCGGACGGCAACGTCGCGAACGCTGAAGAATCAAGGAGTTGCGGCAAGCCTGGCTTGCAAGGGCGCTCGATTCGACCTGAGGCCGAGTAGCAAAATGGTTATGCAGTGGATTGCAAATCCATCTACGCCGGTTCGATTCCGACCTCGGCCTCCACTCTTCGAAAGCCCCGTAGATTAGCGTCTACGGGGCTTTTTATTTGCCTGTGATATGGCAATCGCTTCCGCAAGTAAATGCATCGCTTCCGCATCGTTGGGTCATTTGGTTGGGCTGACGATCTCGCCAACGCGGCGATAGACCTTCTTCGTCATCTCTTCCTTCGAGTGCCCAAGCAGTCGACTTGCGCGCCCGATATCCTCGATTTCGCTCGCGGCTTTTGGTCGGATATCCCGGAACTGGAACTTCCTGATCGTCGCTGCCAGCTCTTCGTCGCCATCTGCTCTGGCCATGGAAGCAGCCTTCTCTCGAGCTTCATCCCACCGGTTGCGCAGCATGGGATAGCTCATTCTCAGGCCGGATTGGTTGGTTATCAGAATCGAGTTTTTGATTCCGGAGCGGTTCTTTCTTTCGAGAAGTTCGTCGATGAACCGGCTCAAGGCTGATTCCGACTCGCCATCGTGTAGTCGGATTCGCAGGCGCTTTTCCGTCTTGCCCTGGATAATGCTGAGGAATCCATTGTTCAGGTCGAGGCTCGATGTCTTGATGACATCGCTCGGCCGCTGGCCAGTCAGGTAGGCCAGGTCCATAGCATCCTTCAGCTCCTGCGGCGCCACGGCATAAACTGCATCCCACACAGCCTCGCCGGCATAGAAGTCGCGTGGCACCTCCTTATTGCGGCGCAGGCCCAGGCAAGGGTTTGCCTGCGTCGTGAACCCCCATTCGCGTGCGTGCGTGAAAATAGTGGAAAGCAAGGCAAGTTCGCGGTTTGCCCGAACCTTCGCGGTCCTGCCATCCCTGTACTGAGCTAGCACCTGAGTCGTAATTGCTTCAACTGGTGCGCCGCTGAAAGCCTCCCGCAGTTTCTTCAGGCCTTTCGTGTAGTCGTCGCGGGTCCCCTTCTTCAGGCCAGGCATTACCCTGGCTTCATACTCGTCGAAAAGACGATCCATCAGATGAGCAGGCTTCGGCACGGCCTTCCTGTCGAGCCGAGCCCACTCCACCTTGGCCTCATCGAGGTCCGTCCCCAAAGGAGTCTCGACCCTTTTCCCCTCTGGGGTCTTGCCGCAGTAGTAGTAGCATGTCAGGACCTTTCCGCTTTTCAGCGTTCGTATCCGCCGAATCATTCTCGGCGGCAGGTCTAGATTTGCCGACTTCTTCCTTGCCATCGTTTAACTCACCCTCGAAAGATCCAATGTCCATGTTTCCGCTACGGCGTTTGTTGCTGATGGCTTAACTCCGGCCAGCTTCAGGCGGGCATACACCCGACCGACCACTGGGCGCCTGGCGCCGGTCAGCACGTACTGCCATCCGTTGTTGGCAAGCCACGCAATCTGTTTCCCAGGCAGGTGATACCCAGTGATCGCCGCGAGCTCTTCCTCTGCGAGCGTTTCGCTTTGAATTTCCATGTTTGTCTCCATGCCGCCGGCGGCGGCAGGCTGGTGGTCATTTCTTGGAAGGGAACCACTCGGTGTCGTACTCGAACTGAGTCACCAATTCCGGGGTCAGGCTCGGCAGTCGCCGCTCGAATGCGGGGTATCCGTATGGTTTTTCAATCCAGTCCGGCGCCTCTTCCATAAACTTTTCTTTGTAGATCCGAAGGAGGTGGTCAGCAGCTTTCTCGAATTCCTCTTCGCGATAATTGCCGTCGCAAATGATCCCGTTGCTGACTCGCCATACGGTGCGCCTGGACTGCACCTCGGCCGCTTTGATCTTCTCGGCCATCTGGTCGCGGGCGTAGCGCAACTGATCTAAGGTCAGGGTTTCCACCCACTGGTCAGTACCGATCCGCATAGTGTGGCCGTGTTCACATTTAATTTCAGGCATGCAAATATCCTCGCCCGCCGCTCACCGGCAGGCATGTAGGGGGATTGGGGTTAGGCTGTTGCGAACAGATCGATCTGCGGTACCGGCGCGTCGCGCTCGGTAATTGCGTCGGTGATTCGTTGATGGGCGATATCGAAGTAACCGAGGCGATTGCCTTCCTCGTCGAGATCTCGCTCAATGCCGATGAACTTCCGCCCCAGCTGCATGCACGCGACACCGGTGGTTCCGCTGCCCATGCTGTTGTCCAGGACCACCTGGCCGCGCTGCGTGTAGGTGCTGATCAAGAACGACATCCAGGCCACGGGCTTCTGCGTCGGATGAAAGCTGCCGGACTGCTTGTCGCTGGAGAAGAACTGCACCGAGCGCGGGTACCGCTCTGTCGAGTCGTACTCGGTCAGGGCCAAGGCTTTGCCGTAGCACTCCGAGTTGACCGTCTTTCGCTTCGCCGTCTTGCGTTCATGCCCGCTCGACATCTGCGGGTTGTACACCGGTTGCTTGCGATAGAAGACCTGGGCGCTTTCGTGTGCCCGCAGAGGTTGCTTCTTGGAGTTTAGGAAGCCGGTGGCGTTGCCTTTCTCCCAGATCCATTCGTACTTATAGAGCCTGGGGTTACTCGCCACCAGCATGGAGGCGAACGGCTGGGCCGCGCACAACACGATTGCGGCCTCTGGCTTGGCGATACGCAAGTACTCCCGCCAGAGCGGCTCGAACGGGATGATGGTGTCCCAGGCGCACTGAGTTGAGCCGTATGGCAGGTCGGCCAGCACCATGTCGACGCTGGCGTCTGGTAACTGCTTCATGACCTCCAGACAGTCGCCGAGATATAGCGAGTATTCACTCATGGCTTCGGCCCCTTGTAGATGAGCCAGGCCATGTAGGCGAGGGCGATCATGGCGTCACCCGCTTGAACTCGACCACCCAGACCCATGGGTTGGCGTCCCAGTCGCCACCGGTGCCGATCCAAAGGTCTTGGAACGCAAAGGCAGGTGACTTGAACCCGAACTGATGCCAGTCATCAACGTTGCTCGGATCATGCGGGTGCCAGTGCCAGCCACCACGGACGTGAGGAATGATTCCCTCGGCCAGCGCCTGCTCTTCGCTGATGTCCTGCAGCCGCTCGACGCGCACCTCGGAGATCTCCAGCAGGATTCGGCTGGCCCAGCGCGGCATGTGGATGGATGGTTTCCAGAAGCCGTCGGCGGTGTGCCCATCCGACGCGCGATACCAACACCGATAAATTTCCGGCTCCATTCCTGGCCGGGCCGGGCGCCAGTGTTCATCAGGTGCAGCGTCGTGGGAACCGGACTTATCCGCAAAAGCGAACGTCTCGCGTACCCACAGCCGGTCGCCGGGCTTGCCGTATGGGCAGAGGTCAGCATTGCCAGGCAATGCCAGAAACGCAGGTTCAAACCCAGCAGCCAAGCAATCCAGCGCCGCCTGTTTCTTCACCTCGCGCCGCGTGACCGTCTTCCGGCCTTCCAGGATGGCGCGCACCATCGGCGCCGAGAACAGAATCGGTCTTTCCTTTATTTCAGACATGGTTTCACCATCTGGCGCTTGGCGCCTGCTGTGCTTGATAGGGATAAGTGGCAATATGCTGGCCAGACGATTTGTCTGTTTACATGAGGTTCACATGAAGAAAGTGGTTTTGATGATCTCGCTAGCTGCCTTGGCAGCCTGCAGCTCCAATAAATCGGTTGTTACGTCGACGGATCCCAATTGGCTGCGTATCGGCGATGAGCCTGAAGGCTATCCCAGGACCTTTGTCGAGAAATTGAACGGTAATTGCTCACTGATTACCGAGTCTTGGTCTAAGGGGGCTATCAAAGGCCAAAATATGTGGACTAAAGAGCAGTCTCGGAAACCGGTCGTCTGCCCTTAAACTTGTCGCTATAGCGGCGAGTTTAAGGGGGCGGGGGCAGCGATGCTTAACTGGTGTATTACATGCCGCATATCGCAATGAAAGGACTCTCAGCTTGATCAGATATACTTCTTTTCTACTTCTTCTTCCGGTCTGCTCGGCTGCTGCATACGATCCTGAGCGAGCATCGAATAACCTCGCGCACGAATTTGCGGAGTGTGCAGCTTATTACTCGATAACCTCGGAGATAGTTTCACGTACCAAGCCTGAAGCAGCGAAGCAATTCGATGCAGCAGCTGAAAGTGCTTATGTGGGCGCCCGGACCCTGACGAATAAAAAAGTTTCCGATGCAAGAGTCGAAATGGCGATCAAATCTATGTCCAAGGAAATGGACAATGACATCTCAAACTTTTCAGTCCTCTTAAACAAATACTCAGATAACTGCCAAGAAGCAGTTACTGACCCGGAAGCTCGAATGAATTACTGGCTCAAGAAGGAGAGCTAATCAGCTAGCAATCTCGCTCGCTACCAGATCATGGGCATTCACAACGATCATGCCGAGGCGTTCGGCGATCAGGACTTCCAGCTTGGCGCCTTCTGATTTCTGCCAGCCTGGCAGAAGGGCGATAACGCCGCACAGGCCCAGTCGAGTCAGGTCGTAGGCCATGTAGTCGGCCCACTGCGCACCCTCGACGATGCCGTGGTCTGCCGGATTCTCGACCTCGTAGCCCTGGGCGCGCAGTTGGTCGGCCACAGCGTTGAAGGCCGGGTAGTTGAAGTCGGCGATGCCAGTCATTGGCCCGGCCACGTACACGCGGCTGGCGCGGGCAGCCTGTAGGGTTACGCCTGGCTTGCTGGCGAGCTTCTTGCCGCGATCCAAGCCCATTGCGTAGGCCGCGTCTTGAAACGTCATCAACTCATCCGAGAAGCGCTCGATCTTGCCCACATAGTTCTGGTGCAGGCGCTCGATTTCGGCGTGATCTTCTGGATGGTTGCGGTTTTCTGTAGGCATGGGGAGTCCTTGCCGGGCCATGCCCGGGCGGTGGAGTGGGGGAGTTATGCGGCGCGTGCTTGGCGTTGCTCGGCGCGCCATGGGTCGTTGGCCCTGGCCAGTGCGGCCATCGGCGGCGGGCTGACGCTGTTACCGCACATGTGCACCTGCTGGGTCTTGGTGAACGGCTTGCCGTCTGCGCCGTGGCTGATGATGTAGTCGTCCGGGAAGCCCTGGGCCTTGTACAGCTCAGCCGGTTTCAGCATCCGCAGGCAGATGTCGACGATCACGTAGGGCGTGCCTTTCACCATCACGGTGACCAGGGCCAGCCGATCCTTGGTGGTGATCGTCGGCGCTGGCTCACTGGCGCCGCTGGCACTGTCACCTGTCCCGTAGTAGCTGATCAGGAAGGCGGCGACACGCAGGGCTCCGGCCTCATGCTCTGGCGATAGGGTCAGGGACACCAGTGAACTCTTACCGCCGCCGCCGGCCGTGATCGTCGGTGCCGGATCATCCAGGCCCTGGCCCACGCTGCCACCGAATGCACGCTCCATGAACGCGCTGACAAGCCCGTGGTGCTGGCCGCCGGCGCTGATGGTGTGCAGCGGGTCGTTCGGGTCCCGTGCATCACAGTTGCCACGCATGTGCACCAGGTTCGCCGCCACCAGCTGCTGCTGGCTGCCGGTGTTGGTCACCGTGGTGATTGGGTCGTCGATACTCTTGGCGTCGGTGGTGTTGAAGCCGCCATTCATCTGCGCCATGAACACCGTGGAGATACCCATGGCGTGTGCGGCCCCGGCAGGGCGCTGATAGTTGCCGCCGCTGGTGATGGTTGGCAGTGGTTCGTCCAGCGCCTTGCCCGCGTCATCGAAGCGGAACTTCACCATGTGTGCCGCTGCAAGAGCATGTTTGACGCCGCCAGCAACGACAGTGCCCAGCGGTTGATCCAGCCCAGGCACTCGTGGCTCCTGGCCGGGGCGCTCGCCGTAGCCGGACTGAATCAACGTAGGGCTGATCAGCGTCAGCTCGCCGCGATTCGCGCACGTCACCGTCGGCAGCGGCTCGAGTGGGTCATTGATGCGGTCGCTGCCCTGGTGTGTTGCTGGCGCGATCACCGGGCTGACCACGCTGAAGGCGCCGCCCTTCGGGTAGGAAGTGACGGTGCGCAGCGGCTCACCGGCAGACTGCACCGTTTCCCCTGACCAGTTGGCAATCGGGACAATGAAGGGGGCCGGGTTGTCGATGACGAACTTCTTCATGCCCTTGGCAACGCGGCGCAGTGTGGCCGGGGCCAGGTCTTTCTTGCGACCGAAGATGCTTTTGCCCAGGTCGGTGAAGTCGATGCAGTCAGCCGCGGTTTTCCACTTCTGCTGCCCCTTGACCGGGTTCTTGGCATGGGTCGGCTCCGGCCACACAATCGGCTGACCATCGCAACGAGCGATCATGAACAGGCGCTCGCGGCTGGTCGGCGCGCCGAAGTCGCAGGCCTTGATGACCTTCCACTCGACCACGTAGCCCATGCCTTCCAGCAAGGCGACGAAGCGGCGCCAGGTGCGGCCGCGTTGCTTCGGGTCAGGGATCAGGAACTGCTGGCCCACCGGCACAACTTCGCCAGGTGCAGCAATCTTGCCGTCCAGCTTGACCACGCGGCCCGTGGCCTTGTCGCGCTTGGCGATAAGCCGGCCCCACTGCAGGATCTGCTTCACGTTCTCCAGGCTGATCACCCGGGGCCGTTTCATGCCGGCCCACTTCATGCCGATCCACGACAGGTTGCGGATCTCGCGCTTGCGCGGTTGGCCGCCGGCCGCCTGGCTGTGGTGCGTGCAGTCCGGTGACATGTGGAACCAGCCCACGGCCTTGCCGCCGCATTCGGTGTCAGGATCACCCTCGAACACGTCGGTGGTGAAGTGCTTTGCGCCTGGATGGTTCACGGTGTGCATGCTGATTGCTTGGGGGCTGTGGTTCTTTGCCACGTTCACCGTGCGACCCAGGCCCATTTCCAGCCCGGTACCGGCACCACCACCACCGCAGAAGAAGTCGACAACGATCTCATCGTCCTGAGGGTTGAAGCCGAGTCCGTATTGGGTTTTGAAATCGAAGGGGTGTTTCTTCTGTTGTGCGGACATAGGGGATCCTCGCGACTATAGTTGCGGTTTCAAAATGTTGTGGGGTTGAGATGTTTTTTTATAACTACATCAAGTATCGAGTTGAGCTGCGGAAGCAGAAAAAAGACGCCAAAGAGCTTGAAAAAAAAGCGCCACCTGATTGCGAGCAGGCTTATGAAAGCGGGCAATGGGCGGACTACATGCAGAAAGTTGAGCTGTCAGATCAGTGGAGGTCCTTGCTTATCACCCGGTACCTTGAGCGTGAGGCCGACTCACTCGGCGTGTTTCTTCCAAGTCGATCTAATGCCGAGCTGTATGCGCGGGTCGCATGGGATGATCACCCCGATGAGCCTTACTACTTGCTGCCGCCCGGGCTGAAAGTGGTACGAGATGCCGTGAGGGAAGAGAGAAAGCACCGCCGTGAATTTTGGGGCTTTTGGATAACATCATTCACAGGGCTTGGCGGTGTGATAATCGGCGTGTTGTCACTTTGGCCAAAGTGATTCGCTCAGCCACCGCAGTATCCTGAGTCGCACTGAGCGGGGAACATTTCTATCTGATCGCGGGGCCTGGGCGCTGCCGCCCACTGCACAACGGCGCGAATGCCAACGGCACCTTTGCGGCGCGCCGTGCGAAACATCACACGGGACTTACCCTTCTTGGTGAAGCCCAGGTCTTTTTCTGTGATGTCGATCAGCTGTATTCGGTCCTCGGAAAGAAGCCGGATGTCGTCGATGTTCGCGTTGATGCACGGGTAGCACTCAAGCGATCGGTGCGGCAGAACCTCGAAGCCTGCGCGATGAAGTAGGGCGTCACGCATTGCATCGTCGTGACGCACTAGGGGCTGCCATAGTTCCCGGCCGCCATGCCGCTCTGATTCTACGATGTGCTCCTCTGCGTCCGAACGGTGCCTGCTCTCGCTGCGCCGAACCCCCGTCAGGGCTGTGGCCTCTTTGCACGGGTCGTTGGCATCGAGCCATTCCAAAGCTGGAAGCACCTTCAGCTCAGCGGTGCAGAATTGACCCTGTCCGCCAGCGCCGGGCCAGCCGCGTTTACGCTTTACCAGTTCGAGCATCCCCTCCGATTCGGTGCGGGCAGTTGTGAATCCGTAGGCTTGGGCCAGTGCCTCGCCCTTGGCTACACGGTCGGCCCACCAACTGGCGGACCAGCCAGTGTCTGAATAGAGGCACACAACATCCTTCAGGCCGCGCTCGTGAGCCCACTGGATGAGGGCGATGGAGTCGTTCCCGTAACTGCAGAACAAAACGTGCATAGGGGATCCTCGCCGGCTGGCGTGATTCGTTGAAGTGGGGTATTTGTGTTCTGCCCGGCATGGAGCCGGAAGGGGAGTTGAAATGTTCTATTTGAAGGAGATCTTCACGATTCTTCTGTGCTTTTTCTCCGCTTTGTCCTGTTGGTTCTGGATAAAGTCAGCCCGAGTCACCGTGCCTTATATAGAGGCCGCAGTTGAGGGGCCTCTAAGTGGAGCATTCAAGATCTCGACGGATGAAGGCGGCAGCAAGATAGATGTACTGGCGACTGGAAGAGAGCAGAACAAATGGAACAAATGGGCCGCTGCCAGTGCGGCATTAGCGGCGCTTTTCCAGGTTTTGCAATCAATCCAAAGCTACTTCTCTATCTAGCTCAGATTTTTGCGAAAGGTCTTGGTCAGCGCAGCGTTGACGCTATTGCCGCGCTTGAGCACGACATTCGCCAGGGCCGCCCGGCCTCTCTGGCTGTGGCTAGCCTGCCCGAGCAGCCCGAAATAGCTGTTTGCGGTTTCGCGCAGATCCTCGGCCGGTGCCGCCGCGGTCCTTTTCAGGGCCTGGGCCAGGGATCGCTTCCGAGTCGTGCGCCGCCAGGGCTTGATCACGTGCCCGACGAAATCCACTCCCCTATCGACGGGCTGCAGGATCGTTTTCGACGGGTTCAGCCGTGCGCCTAGGCCGGGTAGGAACGCTTCGACCTGGGCCAGCCATTGATTCAACTGCTGCGGCGACTCGTGCAGAAAAATGAAGTCGTCGACGTAGCGGATGTAGTGCTTGGCCTTGAGTGTGTGCTTGGCGAACTGGTCCAGGGCATCCAGGTACACGTTCGCGAAGAACTGGCTACTCAGATTGCCGATGGGCAGGCCCAGGTGCGCCGGCTGCGAGGTAAGCCGCTTGTGCTGCGGAACCCGGGCGAACAAGTGGCGCGGGCTCCGGGTTTCGTAATCGGTGCGAGGGTCGTGCATCAGCACCTGGTCGGCCAAGGCCAACCACCATGGCTCTTCGATCCGCGCGGCCAGTTGCTGGCGAAGCACGCGCTTGTCGATCGACACGAAGAAGTTCGCGAGGTCGAGCTTCAGGTAGAAGACCGGCTTCGACCAGTTCTGCGTTGCGCTGCGGACCTTCGCCTCAAGCCTGGTTGCGGCGTACAGCGTGCCACGCCCGGGGATACAAGCGCAGGTGTCGGCGATGAAGGTGGCCTCGATGCCTGCCCCGATATGGTTGTACAGCAGGTGGTGCACGATGCGGTCGCGGAAGTCTGCGGCCCACACCTCGCGGGCCTTTGGTCGGGTGACCACGAAACAGATGGATCGGCCTGGGCGGTAATGGCCGCTGAGCAGGTCGTCGTGAAGCGCCGTCAGATTCCGTTCCAGGTTCATTTCGAAAGCCAGCGCTGAATCGCTGTTGCGCTTGGAGCGTCGGCAATCGTAGTAAGCCTGAACCAAGTCGCTGAACGGGTAGGGACCAACAGTCGAATCTGCGGACGGGGCGGGCGCGGAGCTCGTTGTTCTTGTCGTTGTTGTTCTGATTGCCATCATCGAAGTTCATGTTGAATGCGTTGTTGGCGGAGCGCTGCGACCGGTCGTGCTATCTACATCGCCCCGGCGATTGCTCAGCGGGGAAACTGTGCCGGACCTGCTCGGACGCTTTAGACCGTCGGTATCCGTGTGTGCACATGGCGGTGGCCCGAAGGCCAGCGGCACGACCAGATTCAATTCGCACAGACCGGAAAGCCTTGACCTTCAGGTAGCGGGCGCGGTTGGGGAAGTGCGTTTCCAGGCGTTGGCCTGCTTTCCGATTGAGGTTGTAACCTCCATCGTGCCAGCGTGCTGGGTAACGCTGATGAAGCGGTTTTCCTTGAATAGGCGCATGAGCAGTTCGATCACCTGGACCTTCTCAACGAGTGACGTGAGATGTGGTCGCTTATCCTGCGTGGCGTTTGCCCGCGCAATCAAGATCAACACATCGACGCACTCGTCGATAACCCGCCGACCCAATGACTGCTTGAGTTCCCGCGGGATGTTCTTGGTGATGTTGGTAGCCATCTGAAGCAGACCGCTGGCGGCCTTGTAGATCGAAAGCTCAGTATGCATTGCCATGTGTTGCCCCTCCTTGGGCTCCGGCCGCAAGCGGCCGGTTAAATGAATGAATTACTGAATAAGCTCGCTGCGGACGGGGCGGGCGCGGAGCTCGATGCTCTTGTCGATGCTGATCTGACCGCCAACAGCGAAGTTCATGTAGAATGCGAGGTTGGCGGAGCGCTGCGAACTCGACCAGTACCAGGCGTCCTTGAACGCCTCCGGGCCACCTTCGCGGAATGCTTCGTGCACTGTCTGCGCTGGGTCTTCCTCGCTGTAGAGCTTGCCGACCGGCTCACTGTTCGGGTTATCACCGTCGCGCCGGCCTGCCCAGTTTTCCTGTGCCGTCGGTTTGAAGTGGCGATACTGCAGTTCTTGCACGTCACGCGCCGGGATTGCCCAGTCGGTGAAGCCGCCGATATCCAGGGCCAGGACCTGCTGGGCGAGCTTGCTGCCGGCTGCTGCCATGGCTTCGGTGTTCTTCCGACTGTTTGTGAAGCTGTCTGCGCCTTCGACTTTCTCGCCGTACTTGCCCCATTCGCCGGTAAGTTCATGCTCGGCGCCGGCGGTGATGTGCAGGTAGCGCTTCCCGGTTTCCGGATCGCGGGTGATACCCGTCACGAAACCGCCCCCATAGGCCTGGCCGATGACCGGAAGGGTTGCTACCGGTGCTGCTTTTTCAACTGCGCTCATGTGATGCTCCTTTCTGCGGGCAACAAAAAAGGCGCTGATGCGCCCTGGATCAAATGAATGAAGGATCAAATAAAGAATCTGCGGACGGGGCGGGCGCGGAGCTCGTGGTACTTGGCGTAGCTGCCCTGAAGGCCACCACCGAAGTGCATGTTGAATGCGCTGTCGGCGGAGCGCTGCGAAGATGACCAGTAGTAGCAGTCTTGTGCGAAGATCTGCGGGCAGTTCACCCAGCCCTGGTACAGTTCGGTCGCGGCTGGCAGATAGAAGTCGTTGTGTCCGTCTGCGCTGTAGCCTGAGGCCGCACTGGCGGCCGGATGACCACCTTCAGATAGCAGGATCGTCGAGTTCGACATGCCATCGGCCTTGCTGGTTGCCTTCGACTCTTCGCCTCGGCGCCCGTATTCGTGTTCGCCGACGTCTTCATTAGCGAAGATCAGGTAATGAGCCGGTACATCGGCGCGGGCAGGGACAAGACCACCGTTGATGCCGCCTTGCCCAGGCCAATACGAACCAGCTTCCGGAATGTAAGATGCGATACCGTTTGCCGCAACTTGAGCGGATGGTGCAATGTGGCTGACAACGCTTGCAAGCACCAGGCCGGCAACAGTGGACGCTGGCATCTTGATTGTTGCTTCGCCGACTTTCAGAGTGACCACTTCAGGTTTCATGCTGTTTCCTCTTGGGAGATGCGCAGCGCTTCGCGCCGGCAGAAGTTTTCGAGTTTCAGCGCCACGGAATTCGATACGGTGATTTCGTGGCGCGGTGGAGTGAGAAAGGGAAGGGCTCCGGATGGGCCGAGGCTGTGCAGGTGATGAATCATCAGGGTCATCGCTTCGCCCTGTTCAGCCACGCCGGCCCAGGCCATCAATTCCGAGAGGGCCTGTTTAGTCCCTGGTCGAACCTTCAAACGCAGGTCTTCTTCTTGCAGTGCTGCCGCCTTCTTGCGGCGCCGGTCGTCGCGCTCGGCCTGAGCCATGGCCATTGGGAGCCTCCTGTAAGCCGCTGGGCGGCAGGTGGATGTGCAACTGGCTTCGACGCTGCTGCACTCGGTTGTTGATTCGCCTCATGCTGCGACCTTGACCTGGCGCCAGGCGCCGACGGCATCGAAAATGCGGGCAGCGTGCTCCTCGTCGAGCGAAACAGCCTCAGGAATGGCAATCCAGCCTGAGGCCACCATCTGACTTTGGTTGGCTTCGTCGCGCAGCTTCTTGTAGCAATGCTCGATCACTTCTTCCAGGTGGTCGGAGAGGTAGACGCCGTTGGGCGCCACCTCAACTGACTTGCTGTAGCGGTTGCCGCGAGCATCGACGCAAAGCGCGCTAAGGTAGATCGTCCACCGGTGAGGAATGCCGCATACAGCCTGGCCAATCTTTCCCGGCGCGATGTTTTTCAGCGACTTGTAATTGAGCATGCCCTGACGGCCACTGGGGTCTATATTCACCACGGCTACGTGGTTGGTGGCGAGCAGGGCGCGGCACGATCTCTCGATGCGCGCCTTGAGGTTGTGAGGCTTGCGCTTGCTCATAGTGAGTCCGCCATTTGTCGTAGCGTCTGGCGCTCGGCTCGGGTCAATGCCCGCGGTTTTCGCTTGAGCACAGTGCTTGGGTCAATTTTCGTCGAGCGCTCTGGCGGCATGACTTTGGGTGGCGGGCTTTTCAGTTGAGCGATTCGGCCGCCGGCCGCAACGAACTGCGCGACCTGCGCCGATATCGCGTCTGCGCTCTGGCGATGCTGCTCGACCAGGCTGAGGTGATTGCTGATCATGCTGCTCTACTCCGCAGTTTCGCCTCGTACTCGTCCACCAGCAGCTTGAACTGCCAGAGGTCTTCCTCGAGCTTTTCGATGTAGTCCTCGTCGCGCTTGAATTCCTGCCACCAGAGCTGGCGGCCGACCGGCTTCAGGTCCGGGCAGTACATCCCGATGTGCCACCACTTGCGACCGGTGATCCACATGCAGCCTTGGACCTGATCCATGATGTCGCTGGCATCATTGTCGATATGGAAGGAACGCAGCTTCTCGGGAGCCAGGAAGCACTTGTATTCGGACCCGCCATCTTCACCGATGAAACCGTCGGCGCTTGCGCCGAAAACACCGTCATCGGTTTTTACCAGGCCCACCTGGGTGACGATGAGTCCGGTCTGGATTTCGTGCTCCATGCGGGCTTCTGGCTCAAGTTCGTGACCTCGTTTCATCTGCCACGTTTCGAAGCCACCATCCAGTGGTGCACCGCTGATGCGCTCGACGGCCAGGCGAAAGGCGTAGTCCAGCGCCTTTGCGGTCGGCTCGCCCTTGTTCGGACCCGACTTGAGGCGGGCGCGGGCGTCGCTGAACATGCTGGCGGTGATAACCCCGGCTCGCTCCTGGTGCCAGGCATCCGAGCCTTGAGAACAGTGGACGATAATCATTGAGGCGCCTCCAACTTGGCTTTGTGGACGGTGACAGCGGTCTTCACTGTGGAATATCCGTTGCTGTCACCGGATGCCTGGAGGACTTTTAGACTTGCCTGCCAAACCTCCTTCAACTCATCCGGCGTCGTGGTCTGTCCGACACGTTCAAGGATGTCGTCGACGACTTGGGCGCGCATATCCTCCGTTTCTGAGCCGTCGGAGGACTGGCCGTCATCGTCGCGAGTCTCGCCAGTGGTGATGTTCAGCAGAGCGCACATCACATAGCGCTTGCCGTAGGTGGTTGATGATCCTACCGCCTGCACATCGTTGCGGCCTTTGCCGATATCGATTGGAAGGCTCATGGTCGTTTGTTCGCGGTGGCCACCGCGGTGCATCAAGATGCCTGTCACCTTGATCGCCTTGTCTGCGTTTTCAACCTTGAAGGTGATGGCGAACCCATGCTGCTGCATGATCGGCTTTAGGGTGTGGGTGATATCGTCCAGGGTGGCGTAAGAGTTGCCGGTGTGAATGTTTACCGCCCCCTCGAACACCGTGGGGATGTTGCACTGCATTTCGGCCATGGCAGAGTTGAATTCCTGCTCTGCGGTTTTGGCCTGCATGCGTTCGTGCATGGCCAGCAGGCGCTCCATCTTCTCGATGTTGCAGGTTGGATCGGCGGCAGCACGGCTGATGACGGCCATGATGCTGTTATCCGTGGAGATCGGCGCCACTGCCTGGCGCCGCTGTTCGGGAACGATGATTTGGCCGCTCATGCTGGCTACCTCAGAATTGGATTGTGATGTGTGGAACTTCGCGGCGTGCGATCTTCAGGACAATGGCCTTGGCCAGTTCCTCGGTGATGTTCATCGACATCAGCGCCTCTTTGGCTGCGCCCATGATCTTCACCTTGTGGGCCTGATCCGCTTCGCGCGCCTTCTGCTGGCGCTGCGCCTCTTCAGCCTCGGAAGCCTGTCGGGCAATCTCCGCTAGTCGCGCCTGCTCTACAGCCTCTTCCTGTCGGAGAATGGCAGCGAGACGTTCTTGCTCTACGCGCTGCTCGGCGGCGATACGGTTAGCTTCCGCCTGCGCCGCTTGTCGCTCTGCTTGCTCGGCCTGGAGTTGAAGCTGAAGGCGCTGGCGTTCGGCGGCGGCCTCGGCATCCAGTGCAGCCTGTGCGGCGGCGCGCTGAGTGGCGGCGGCCTGATCCAGCAGCTCCTGTTCACGTCGCGCAGCAGCTTCGCGCTCTGCCTGGGCACGCTGTTCGGCTTGGAGCCGGGCCTGCTCGGCGGCGACTCGGGCAATTTCTGCATCGCGGTCGCGCTGGGCCTGTGCTTCGGCGGCGGCGCGCAAGCGGGCAAGCTCTGCCTGTTCGGCCTCGTACTGGGTGCGCTCGGCGTGCAAGGTGCGCAGCTTGGCCAACGTCTGATCCTTCACCTGGGCGGCTTCGGCCAGAAACTCTTCCCACGAATCGTTGATTTCGACCAACTCAAGGTCTGCAATGATCTTGGCGACATGGGCTGCGGCTGGGGTTGCCTCGAAAACGGCCAGGTCCTTGATGCCCTGGATGCCGTCGACGTGCTTGTCTTGCCGGGCGACTTCTTTCTGCTCCCACTCCGTCAGCGGCTGGCGAGTGGCGTCGCGTAAGGCATCCATCTTGGTGACGAACTCGCGCAATTCCGCTTCCACCACCTTCGGCATTTCCTTAAGGCGCTTCAGGTAGTCGCGGCCCGGCTTCTCGACGGCAGATTTGGACTTGCTGACTTTGGCGGCCAGAGAGGCAATGCGCTCACGGCCTTTGCGGGTAGTCAGGTCGGGCACTTCGGCCGTCACTTCGGCTTGCACCGCGTCGTAGAACTGGCCCAGGCCGCCAGTGACGTAAATGACAGGCGCGTTTTCGGCGCTGATGTCGTCGATGGTGATGACTTGCTGTTGTGCGGACATGGGGATTCCTTGCCGCGATGTTCGCAGCGGTTGAAGGTGTTGGTTATTGAGTGATCCGATCAGCCAGAGCACTAATCAGCATCAGGACGGTGAAGAGGGCGATGACAGGGAAGGAGCCGCGCCAGATGAGTAGGCGGCGGGTGCGCTGACGGGCAGTCATGGCGCGCAGTGGTACGCACCACCATGGCCGCGATTGCAGTAGAACCTCCCATCGTCAGCGTTCGGCATGCCGTACTCGCTGCCGCATCCGCAGCGGACCTCAAGGTCCATGTTCTTTTCTGCGCAAAACTGCTCGGCGAGCTCAACGAGATTCGGTACGTGAACGGCGGTTGGCGGTATCGCCTCCCAGGCGCCATCCACAAGCTTGATGCGAGGCTTTAAGTGCACGCGATTACTCATGCCTTCACCTCATAAGCGACTGTCCACTCTCCGCACAGGCAGGCCCGGCCGCTCCACGCGTGAACATTGGGAATGCCAGCGTCATGTGCCAGCGATAGGGCGCCCAGCCACTTGGTGTGGGTGAAGGCCAGGATCATGCGGTCGGCAGGCAGCTCTTCGATCTGCTCGTCGATCAGTGATTTAACCGGTGCAGTAGTCATGCAGCCTCCTTGCGCACAATCTTGTTCAGTCGAGCGCAGTAGTGGTCGAATTCCTTGAGGGTGATGGATTGATCAACGAGGAATTGAGTGATCATCCGTTGGACGATTACGGCTTCATCCTGTGTGCTTGCGGCATGCGAGAGGCTTTCCAGCGCCTCGTCGATGAGGATGTGGGCGCTCATAGATCGCTATCCACGTCGTCTTCCGCTTCTTCACGCTCTGCTGCTACCGCGTCAGCGGCGTAGGGCCTGAGCAAGGCGACAGCGATCTTCTCGACCGCTTCAATGGGATGTTGCTGGCCCAGCAAGTCGGCAGCGTGCGTCCGAGCATCACTCTGGCTGCCAAGGATCGCTGACAGCAGCAAGCGAGCAAATGAGTCACGTTCATCCAGTCCGTCGATCTGGCGTTGGTTCAGATGGCCTTGCAGCACCGTGCAGAAACGGTCGAATGTCACCACCTGTGGTTGGCCGAAGCGGCGCTTCCACTTGATGTCCATGCCGCACACCAACTGCTCGGCCGAGTGCTCCAGCCACTCCTGCTCCGCACTCGCCTCGCTGACCTCAGGAGGCAACTGAGCGTCGTAGATCGACTGGCAAATCTTCAATGCTGCGTTCATGGTCGCCTCCAGGCTCACCTGATTGATTCGTAACCGCCGCCATCGCTGGCCCCGTAGTCCATATCGGAAAGGCCATCCATGGCGTCTTCATATTGATCGCGGTTGTTTTTCTGGAACATGGCTCCAGCCAGCACGCCACGAATCCACTTAGGCGGCTTCTTTTTCTTTTTGCCGGAAGGATTTATCAGGGGCATTGATGGGAGAGCCCCAAGCCTCTGTGAATACCGGGCGATGTTCGGTATTCGCCTCGGTGCCGGTGCGTAGCTGCGGGTAACGCCGAACTCTCTGAACTTGGCAGCGCACGACTTGTTGCAGCACTTCGCCCAGCCGCGTGCACGGTCTGCCGTGCGCGCGGTAAACGTCTCAGCGCACCATGCGCAACTCACTTCAACTGTTGCGCTCATGGCGACCTCCAGTGTTTGGGGTTAGGCGGAATCAGCGGCGCCAGGCGCTTTCGAGTTGCTGATTGAGCGATGCAACTTCGTGCTCAAGCTGCTTGACTCGGGCGCCTACGATTTCAGGGCCCATCAGATCGCACAGCGGCTTCACCATGGCATCCCAACTGCTGAAGCTGATGAAGTGCTCGGCCTGGTAGCTGTCGCTGACCTTGACCATTGAGCCGCCGACCTTCTCGAACTTCCCGGCGATCAAGTTTTTGATTACGCCGGAAACCCGATTGCCGATGTTCGAATCGGTGTCGGTGACTACGTGGGGGAGGTAGTCGCAGTAGAGATCGCCCATGATCCCGTCGATCACTTCCTTGGCCTGGGCCTTGAGCTGATTCATCGCTTGAGTCAGCAACTCTTCGCGCACTTCTTCGTTTGACTTGATTTCCATGACTCTCTCCATTCGTTGGTTCACCTGTATTCGTTCAACACTCATGCCTCCCGCTGGTTGCCGATGGGCGCGGGGGTGGAGTGCTGACGTAATAGAGGCGCAATAAAGAAAGCCCGGTTGGACGTCCGGGCTTTCGGATGCAGTGGTTTGTATTTTTTGGGCGGGACCGTCAGCGCCAGAACGCTGAGAGCCCCGATCGAGAACGCCAGCGCTCTCTGTGCATGCGCACGGGATCGGTTGGCAGGCCGCCATCAGTTGGCGGTTCTGGTCGCGCATGGCTTAGCGCTGCGCCGATCAGGAACAGTAGGAGCATGGTGATCTCCGGTTGGGTTGAGTGATGCAGGTGGGCGGTTATAGGCCGCGATTTCGTCCGCATCGGTGAAGTGATTCGCGAGGAGCTACCTCTGGCATTGCCTGCGCCGCGTTCTGTACGGCGTTCTCAGTGGCTGGCCCCATTACGAGTGGAGTGCCTTGCTTTGCTGAATCACTTCCCGATGCGGCCTGGTGCTGTGGAGTACCAGGGCCTCGGGCAGTTAACGACATGCTGTCGTTGGCGCTGGTTGTTCAGTCGTAGAGTCCGTAGCTCAGATCGTCGGGGTCGCAGTCGATTACCAGAACGGCGTTACCGAAGTACAGGGACGCCAACATGCGCTCCCAGTCAGAACGGATCGACATGTTTATGGCCACTTTCTTGTCGTCGAGCTTGGCCGAATAAACCTCGCCAAGTTCGTCACACTTCCGCCAGTGGTTTTCTGCATCACGCTGACCCGTGATCTTCACGTGCATGCTGTGCTTCAAGGAATAGTTCTCGCGGCGACGGTGGTGACTTGCTCGATCTTCCGGCTCTTCATCAAAGTAGATGTGCATGAACTTGATGCAAGTTCCGTAGCTATCACCTTCTTCGATGCGGATCTCGGGGCGCTCCCAGCTCTCTTCGGCGGCTTTATCTTTGTGGTCGTCGATAAAGGCAGCGAGCAGATTGTGGAGCGACACTTCGCCAGTAATCAGGCCCTTACCGTCCAGCACCTCGGCAATGGACTTGTCGGCCTGCTCGATGATCGTCGAGTGCACGGCGGCTGCCTCCCAGCGCTCGCGCAGGGCATTCGCGACCAAGCCGTTGTAGCGCTGAAGCTCAAAAACATCAGAGACGTTGGCCGGCAGCGCGGCCTTGACAGCCTCCTTGATGGCTCCGCCGAAATCGCCGTAGGAACGGAAGGTGTCGCTAACAACTTCCTTGAACAGCTTCTCGATACCCTCGTCGATCAGCTCGCGCGGGCGGTCTGACTGGGCGTATGCAGTGACGCGCTCGGCAAGCAGCGCTTGAAGGGTTTGTTCGCTCATTTGAGGCTCCATGCTTGATGGGTTATTTTCCCAATGCACCCGGGTAACCAGGTGCATCAGTGAAAAGGCCCGTCATGCTTGCAGCACGCTCAGTTTCTGGCGGCAGTCGCGGACCTCTGCCATGCAGCGAGCGGCTTCCGCCTTGTCGCCGCCGCGGAGCGCTTGCTTGGCCCAGTGCGTCCAGTCAGCAATGAAGCCTTGAAGGTCCGCGGCGAGCGCTTGCTGGGTGCTGACGAACTGACCTTTGTCGTTACGAATAGCCATGGTGAATTCCTCTTGGTTGTCATCCCAAGCAGCCCTCGCAAGAAGGCTGCTCAGTGATGCTTTCCGCCGTGACCCGCTACTGGCTGATCACGGGCAAATCCATTCGTTGGTGCGCATCCGATACAACCTGGCCCTTGTCCAGTTCGCACTCCGTTTTTTCTCCGACCGCGACCCTGTCCGCCGGAAAACTAGATTTGGCGCTTTACGCTGCACGCCCGGGTCAGTTGCCAACCCTCTGAACCGTTTAGGCCGGTTCATCGCTGCCTTTGAATCTGGGCCGGTGGTGATCCGGCAAGGGGTGTCGCTAAAGAGCAGGGCTTTTGAGGGCCTGTCGCTTCGGTGTTTGCCGTTGCGATGAATTAAAATTAGCACTGCTGTTATTGGATGTAAACAGCACTGCTGATATTTTTTCTCGAAGCCGCAAAAAAGCCGCTCAACGACGAGATCGGGTTACCGAAACATGCAGGTTTATTAGGAATGGGGGCGTAGGAGGTCAAGGCGGGGGGAGGGGTGGAACAAAAAAGCCCGCGTTTAGCGGGCTTCCTAGAAGGTGCAGAGATCACATCGTGTCGATCTCGGCTCTCAGCTGGTTAATTGCGGATTCGTAGGCGGCTCTTTCGCGGCTTTCCTCGCCAAATTCCCGAGGCGTACTCAACCAATCCATGTATCCAAGCCATGCGGCGTAAGCTTGTGTGATTGCTGGCTTCAGTTCTGGATTTTTTGTGATTTCATCTTTTACGTATGGCTTCATTTTCGGCTTGCCAGTATCGACACAATCTTTCGACTCCCGGAAAGATTTTTCCACCAATGCCTTGTACTTCTTGCTCCTTTCACCAAAGTCTCTGCGAGCGAGAAACGCATCCAAGCCGGTTGTGCTGCCCACCAGGCTGCATGATGCGGCACCAGCTTCAAGGCGCTCAATAAAAGTCGGCTCAGCCAGAGCGGGCCAAGATAATGCCGCGATAGCCATTCCTAAAAGTACTGTCAGGCGCACAAGAATCCCTCCTAAGTTGATGCCCGCACTTTACCATTCGTGGCGTACAGCCACCATTGGCGGGGCTTCAGTCCGGCTCCAGCGACTTCAGCCTGGCCAGACCTTGCTTGATATGCCCGGCGTTTTCGCCAATCACCTCCAGGGCTCCGCGGACATTGTCGTCGATGTCGACGCCGCCCCGACCCTCAACCCACAGCGTCAGCTCCATGATGGCCGCTTCCAGGGCGAGCTGGTTCTCGTAGATGCGTTCAAGCGTATCGGAGAGGGAGTAGGGCGTAGGCATGGTCATGGCTCCAGGGAGTTCATGACAGAAGCCTAGCAGGGAGGCCTCGGCGCCAGAAGCCTGCGAAGGCGCATAACAAGTCATAGCGTCCTGCCACCACTGGTCGCTCCGTACGCCATCGAACTGAACGCTCCAGCCGACTTAACCTCTACCCCCATACACCATGCGTGGGGGCTCCAATGAGAGAACAGCAGCGAATGTTGGCCATGACCGCCTGGCGCAAACTATTCACTCTGGCCGTTAGCGACATGCGTGCGGAGGAGAAGTATTTCATGCTGTTGAAAAGGGCCGATGACATGGAGCGCGCCGACCTCATCACTAGCGAGGAATGGAGAAAGCTTGTCCAGCAGGCGGGGACGTCTCTTGCTGGGACCGCTGAGTGCATGGGCGGAGCAGGGTAGGGCAGAAACAAGAAGCCCGGTGCTGGGCCGGGCTGTGTTCGAGTGGTTGTGCTGGCTGTAGTTCGACTTCAGCGATCGTCAGGCTTTCGTCGAGGCCTGATAACCTCTGGCGGGTTGCGACGCTCAACGCCAATTACCACGGCACTCTTAATGCTTTCGTCTAGAATTTTGGCGTTTATGCTTAGGTAAACTATTGTTCTTTCCCACTCGGCGTACTGCAAGATTTCTTTCTGTTCCGCATTGAGAGTGATGTCTTCGACAAGCGCCTCAAACTCCGTGCCCGCTCTATGCCTGCGAATCTTTACCTTGAAAGCTTCCGGGTCAGAGGAGTCCACCCTTAATACTCGGTAAAATCCATCCAGGCGCTGCTCGACGGCTCTACGTCGGGCATTTACTACAAGCTCCTGAGCCTCTTCACCAGTAGTTGTGATCCCTGACATCGTTGCCGTGTCGGCCTTTGCAAACCCCTTTAGCATTTCTGTCTTGGAGTCATAGGCCTGTCGCGAGACCTCTTCAAGCTTTGGCTCGCGCACCATCAACTTCGTCATCAGCTCCATTCGCTTCGTTTCCTCTCTTGACGATTCCTTCATCGTTTCGAGAATATTTCGTTGCTCTTCCGTTTTAGCCTCACCAAGCCGCACCTCTTTGCGGTAATCGAGGTACGCGCCATAGGAGGCTTTGCCGACCCACAGAACTCCTAGTCCAATGACGGTGATTGCTATTAGTTCTGGTGACATGGTTTCGGCGGCCTTTTGAGCGAATTTCTCCAAAACACCCTGGAAATCGATTTCAAAAATCGATGACCCCTCTTCTACCTTGATGAGAATCTCAAGCTCTTCGCGCTCGGCGCTCGAAAGCTTGCGGGTGTCGTCTGTATCGTACTGCGCGATCGCATACGATTTATAGACGAGATTTTGAAGTTCTAGAAAGGATTTCATGACCGGAGGTGTAATGGTGGCGTCGAATTTTTCCCCAACCAACCTCACCTCAAGCTTGGGCCACCCAGAAAGTTTTACGTTTCCCTTGAACCCCCCTTCTTGGAGGTATGTTTGAATAGCCTCAAAAGCATCAGATTCATTCCTAATCGTTATATTCTGCGCCACAGCATTTCCCTATGTGTATTTGCGGCGGTATTGCCGCATTGTTGGCATTGGTCTCTACGGACCATTTCGCTATTGGCTCGGAATTCATGTGATTTAGCTTCACAATCGTTCCTCCTTCACCTCATTCTCGCACGCCATAGAAGTGGTTCAGCAGTATCATCTCCACCACAGCCACGAAAACGCAAACCACCACGAATCCAGGACTGAAGACCCGTTTGCGACCGGATGAGTTGCCGTCCGGCCAGGTCGTACCAGTGTAGATCGTGAACACTCCGATGAGTGCAACCAGGGCGTAGGTCCATACCTTGCTCCAGAAGCTCTGGTTTCGCCATGAGGCCATCGGTTTGCCCAGTGCTGAGGGCATCAGAGCACTCCTGAGCTACAAAGCCTATTCGCCACCATCTCGGGACCACCCAATTTTTGCACTATCGGTGCCCATGATTCGCTTTTGGCAGCGGAGAGAACTGCGTCACGTTTGTCGCAACCAAGACCTTCTAAGGCTTCGCGAATGATCAGTAGAAATCTCAAAAAATCGCCACCACTGATTGGGATCTGTCCAATTTCGGAGGCCATAGTTGCGCCATTCTCAAAAAGCCCCGAAAGACGCGTGCAAGGAACCCAAATACCTTGCCATGGCTCCGTAATAAATACCGGGGGAGGGGCCGAGCGATCCCAATAGGTATCATTGTGGCGCTTAAGCACTTCCAAGGGCGTGCGCAGTTGCATCGTGGTGCAGAATCTGAAATGCGTGACAATGTCGCCGCCAGGCCAATCTTGATCTCTAGCGCTGTATTGCATGATTTACAGCATCCCGCCACGCCAAACTACACGGCCAATGATGCGAACCTCGTTGATCTCGTCGTCACGCAGCACTTGGTCACCATAACGAGCCTTGTCCGGGTTATCGCTACGGATGATCCAGCCGTCGAAGTCTGACTTCACCAGACGCTTCACGATCGTCCCCTTGGATTCACTGTGCATGGCGAAGACTTGGCCGTCTCTCGGATCGATCTTCGATTGATCAACGAGAAGCACATCGCCACTGTTGATGGTCGGCTCCATGGAGCCTCCTTCGGCATAGATCACGTCGAGATTCTTCGGGTTGAGGCGGTGGGCGCGCAGCCAGTCAGACTTAAAGGCCAGGACGCCGCGGATCTCGATATGGGGGTTTTCCTCGCCATCGCCTGCAGCAGCTTTGGCTGTGTGCTGGTTTATGAAGCTGTACCGGTCGCCAAGCCCGACAGCCGACGGCGCCTCTTCAGCTACCGCGCTCTTCGTGCCATATGCGTCAACTTTTTCACCAAGAGATGAAGCAGGGGAAATGGTGAGAGTCCCGTAATCAGTCGCCGCTAGAACCTTCAGTCCGCCAGCAAGAGAAGGACTTACTTCGCTCGGCTCGAAATCCAGTACTCGCGCAAGCTTGATCAGTGCGTCCAGGTTGAGTGCGACCTTCCCATTCATATATTGGCTGACTGTGCTTTGGGGTGAGCTCCACCCGCATTGCTCCCCAACCTCCGTTTGCGTCAAGGCTGGCAGGTCGCCCCGCGCCTTGGACTCTCTAGCCCTGACCTTATAGATGTCGCTGAGCCGTCTGGCATCTGCCAATTGCTCGGCACCAAGTGGCGTTCTAGTTGGTTTTTTCATGGATGCGATTTAGTAGCAATGCTGATTTATAGGCAAACAGCACTGCTAATCCTGTTCTTGTTTTTTGTAAAGCAGCAGTGCTAATATTGTGGTGTATTCATTATGAGAGAACCGCCAATGGAGACCGTAACCCTTGGGGAGTACCTGTCATTGCATGGCACTCAGAGCGATCTCGCCAAGGCTCTGGGTATTCAACAGAGCGCCGTGTCCCAGATGTTCAGGTCAAAACGCACCATCACCATCACCTTGATGGATGACGGATCGCTGGAAGCCAATGAAGTCCGGCCAATACCAGCAAAGAAAACCGCCGCCTGACATCCCTGTCCGCCGTTCCATTGAAGCCAGATTAGAAGAGAGCAGTCCCCATGCAAACGTCCAGTTCCAGACACACCGTACAAACCCGTGATCAGGTGCTGGTCGCCCACGCTGCAAACCAGATCGCACGCACCAGCCTGAGCCAGGACGACTTCGCTCAGGCTTTGAGCCGCGAACTGCACCTGTCTATTCCTGATCGCGCCAAGAAGAAAGATGTCCCGGACTTCAATTCTGCGGAGCTGACCGGCGACGTGAATGAATTCGTGAAGGCAACCGGCCGCTGGCTCAAGCGTGTTCAACGCTGGCTTAACGGCGATCAGGAAATGCCGTCCTGGCTGGAAGAGTCGTGGGTGAATGCCCTTGAACCCGAATTCCGCGACCACTGCGTGAATGAGCTTGCGAGCCGCCACGGCCTGACCGGTGCCCGCCAGATGACTAGCGACCAATGCGCAAACAAGAGCTTCGGCGCGCTGATCCGCGCCCTGGGCGATGTGATCGACACCGGCAGCGAAGTGTTCGACGACCAGGTTATGTGCGAACTGGATCTGCCGCACTTACCGGCGTTCGCTAAGCAGTGTCGTCAGGTTGAGGCGAAGGCGGGTGAGTTGCGCCGTAAGGCTGAGGCTCTGCTTAACGGCAAGCCTGCACTGAAATCTATCGCCTGAATTCCTGGCACAAAAAAGCCGACGGAGAAGGTCGGCTGATTCGCAAAACTAGAGAGACCCGATTATGCAGAACCAACCCCTTTCCATCAATACCCCGAACAGTATCGCGCCACGTTTTCAGGGTTCGCAAAACGTGTCGCGCACGTTTGTTTTCCTATCTCGCGCCAGGAAGACCGGACATGCAATACACCGTCACGATTAACCAGGTGAATGCCATAGGTGGTGCGGTATGAGCATGGGTCTTATGGTCGCTGCGATGAAGATCCGCGTCGGCAATCCACTGCGCAAGCTGGTCCTGATAAAGCTGGCAGACAACGCCAGCGATATGGGCGAGTGCTGGCCGTCCTATCAGCACATCGCTGACCAGTGCGAGATCAGCAAGCGCTCTGTGATGAACCACATCACCGCCTTGTGCGAATCGGGACTGCTCCGGAAGGAAATCAGGAAGGGCGGCCCAAAGGGAAACTCGTCGAATGTTTACTTCCTGACTCTCGATGGTGGTGCACCTCCTGCACCAGGGGTAGTGCAGCAGATTCACCAGGGTAGTGCAGCAGGTTCACCCCCTAGTGAATCTCCTGCACCAGGGGGTAGTGCAGGAGCTGCACCCAGAACCAGTCACTCTCTTGAACCAGTCATGGAACCGGTCAATGAACCAATTGCACCCCCGGCTCCCGCCGAGGTTGCGCCGGTCAAGTCCCGCGGCTTGGTGCTGGTGGTTGACCGCACCGATACTCCCCGGGTCGAGATTCCCGCCGATATGCCGGGCCCCAAGGATCAGACCTGCAAAACCTTCAAGGTCTGGGCGAACTACGCCATGGCTTACCGCAAACGCTACAGCGCCTGGCCGGTGTGGAATGCCAAGGTCGGCGGCCAACTCGGCCAACTGGTTGACCGCCTCGGCGCCGATGTCGCCCACCACGTCGCCGCTCACTTCCTGAAAACCAGCGATGCTGCTGTGCTGCGCAAGTGCCACAGCCTCAACGAACTGCTGGCCAACGCCGAGAGCTATCACACCCAGTGGGTGACCGGGCAGCGCATCAACGGCACAACTGCTCGCCAGATGGAGCGGACTGAGGCGAACCATTCCGCGGCCGAGCAGGCCGCCCAGATGGTTCTGGCCAAACGCCAAGCAGGTGACCGCAATGAATACCTTTGAAATGAATGACCAGCAGGTTGCCGGGCTGGCCGCCGCCATCTGCGCTACCGCCGAGGCCATGGGGCAAGAAATGAACCCGGGTACCGCCGCGATGATGGCCGAAGACCTGTGTGCCTACTCGGTGCCAGTCGTCAAAGCCGCCCTGAAGGCCTGCCGCTTCGAGGTGAAGGGCAAGCTGGCTATGGCTGACATCCTGCAGCGCGTCCAGTCCTCCGATGGCCGGCCGGGCAAGGACGAGGCCTGGGCCATCGCCATGACCACCAACGACGAATTTGAAACCGTGGTGCTGACCGACGAGATCCAACTGGCCCTGGCCGCTGCCAAGCCCGTCCTCGACGCTGGCGACAAAGTAGGCGCCCGTATGGCCTTCATCAGCGCATATGAGCGGTTCGTCGGCCAGGCTCGCGAGGATGCCAAACCGGTCTGCTGGCACGTCTCCGTGGGCTTCGACGCTAACCGTCGCGTTCAGGCCGTCACCAAGGCCATGGAGCTGAAGCGCATTCCCCGCGATCACGCCCAGAAGTACTTGGCTGACCTGAGTGTCGAGCCGATCACCGAAGACGGCCGCGCCATCGCGGGGTTGCTCACCGGCACGGCCACCATGCCACAGCCGGCGCTTCGCCAGAAACTCGAACTGGTGAAGAACTCGATGCTGGAAATGCGCAAGGCCAGCGCCGAACGAAAAACAGAAATGCGGATTGAGGCGGCCAATGAATTGGCTGATCGCCGAGCGCTGCTGATCAAGCAGGCTCAGGAACTTGAAGCGAAGAGGGCGGCGCAATGACCGACTACACCGAATTGAAGCGGCTGGCTGAGCATCATCATTCGCTTGGACATGCCTACACGGTAGCAACTCCATCCGCAGTCCTGGCCTTGATCAAGGACCTTGAGAGCCACAAACGCATGCTTCTGGCGGCCGCTTGCGACCTTGGCGCGATTGGCGAAGCGCTTAAGTCCGACATGGACGCCGACGGGGATGAGTTACTTGGAATGGTCATCGACCTGAAAGCCAAGAACACCCGAATGCTGGAATGGCTCAAGGACGTTAGCCGAACATCCGGCGACAAGGGCGCCGTCATGGGCGCGCGCCAACTGATCAAGGAGTTCGCCGAATGAATGATTTCCGCGATTTGAAAGCGATTGCCGAGGCGTGCCATCAGCACCAGCCGCTTCGCTTCATGCGCAGCCACGGCGCGCTATACATCCGCAACGACAACGGCATCGTCTTCGACGTGCATCAGAACCGGTCATTCCCAGAGCTCATGACGCAGAACAAGGATTACGCGGATCTGGTGCTTGCCGCCAGCCCTGTCGTTGTCCTGGCCCTGATCGCCGAGAACGAGCGGCTGGAAGCTGATCATGATCTGCTGATGAGCAACGCTCTTCCTCGTGAGTTCATAAAAATGCGCGCGGATTACGATCAGCTCAAGGCCGAGAACGAGGCGCTGCGCAAGACGCTGGTTGGCCTGCTGGACCTCTACGACACCGACGAAGGCTGCCGAACTCTTCCACAGTACATCGCAGGCCGCGCCGCCATGGGCAACGGAGAGCAGTCATGACTCCAGTTCGCCCTTGCCCAAAATGCCGCGGTTATGACCTTGAACGCCGTTGGTGCGATCTTTGCGGTGGCCGTGGAGTGGTTGAGCCTGATCGTCGCGATGCGGCCGCAGAAGTGTTCAAGCTGTTGCGGGAGGGCAAGTGATGGCTGAGCTCGCCCTTATCCGCACTGCCCAGGGACTTGTGCCCGCCACCGAGGCGGATCGGGAAGTGACCCAGAAATGGAAGCTTGGCCAAGTTGTCCACGGAAAGTTCACTCGTATGCGCAATGCCAAGTTCCACGGCAAGTTCTTCTCCATGTTGGATCTGGCATGGGAGTACTGGGAGCCGGTCGGCGGCCTGGTTCCGCGTCAGGAGATGCGCGGCATTCGTGGGCTGGCAAAGTTCTTCGAGGCCGCCAGCGGTAAAGCGGGCCAACTATCGAATGCCGTGGAGGCCTATATCGCCCAGCTTGAAGCTGAACGCGCCGAGCGGTTTCCTGCCGTAGACAAGTCCCGCGAGGCATTCCGCGATTGGGTGACGATCGAGGCTGGGCACTTCCACCTAGTGCGTACTCCAGACGGCGTGCGCAAGGAAGCCAAGTCGATCAGTTGGTCATCGATGGACGACACCGCCTTCGAGCCGCTGTATCGCGACGTCTTCAACGCGTGCTGGCGGCTTGTGCTGTCTGCGCACTTCGAGAGCGAGGAAGCCGCTCTGGCTGCCGCAGACATGATTGGGAGTTTCGCATGAGCCATAACTTCAAGCCGGGCGACCTGGCACTGGTGATTTCAGGCGGTTGCCTGGGTGAGACCGCGGAACTTGTTCGATTTGTAATGCCTGGCGACCTGATCGTGTCGCCCACCACGGGCAAGCTTTACGAGTTCAGGCCGACTGCCGGGGTTGGCGGATGGCTTTGCAAGTTCGCCTGTATGCACGCAGTCAAGCACGAAAAGAACCTGATGCCCCTGCGCGGCGACTTCACCCATGAGCAGCAGAAAGCCAAGGAGGCTGTATGAAGAGTTTTTTCTGGAGATGGGCGACATCCACGCTTTTCGGAACGCATTACCTCAAGAAGTATTCGCCCGAGTGGGACGCAGCGCTGAATCGGCTGATCGACAAGCATTGGGAGTCAGTGGAGGTTGGTGATCACACAGCAAAACTCGGTGACGCACACGTCTGGATTAGCAATGCATTTTACTCATACGGAACTCAGTTTATGGGGATCGCTGAGTTTCGCCCTTCGGTTCGCACTATGCGTCGCCTGGATAGCCTTGTTCGGTACGTGCAGGCCCAAAAAGAAGAACAGAAGCGCGAGGAATACCTTAAGCAGATGGAGGATTTTTAATGCTCGCCTCCAAGCAACCAAAGCCTAAGAAATGTCGCGTTGCTGCGTGCGGGGCCTCATTCGTGCCTTCGCGCATTGGTCAGGCGGTGTGCAGTCCTGCGTGCGCAATCATCGACGCGCCCAGGCATGAGCCGAAGGCGCGCAAGGCGCTGGCCGACATCGAGCGCAAGGACATCAAGGTCCGCAAGGAGAAGCTGAAGAGCAGGGCGGACCACCTCAAAGACACGCAACAGGCCTTCAACGCCTGGGTTCGCGCCCGTGACGCAGCACTGCCGTGTGTCAGCTGCGGCCGGCACCACCAGGGCAAGTATGACGCCGGCCATTACCGGACCGTGGGGAGCAATCCGGCCTTGCGCTTCGAACCGATGAACTGCCACCGCCAGTGCTCGCCGTGCAACACCCGGCTTTCCGGGAACATCGTGAATTACCGCATTGAGTTGGTTAAGCGCATCGGCGCCGAGGCTGTCGAGTGGCTGGAAGGCCCTCATGAAGCCAAGAAGTACACCGTGGACGACTTGAAGGCGCTGACCGCCAAATACCGGGCAATGACCAGAGAGCTGAAAAAAGGGGAAGCCGCATGACCTATCGCAACGTTGTATCAGCAGTAGTTCGGGCGCTTGCGGCCGAGACTATCAGTTCCGCCGGCGGCTGCGACTTCGAGCCAAAGGTGCAGTGTGTCAAGCAGAAGGGGGAGATCGTCGGCAAAGAGGCGATGTTTCTGCAGGACTGCTGGGTGTTCGGCCGGCTGCGCAAGGCGCTCACTCCGGCGCACTGGCGGGCACTGGTGGCGAAGTACTCCACGCACCAGGAGCGCAAGCACGGCGCGATCCTGGAGCTGCTGAATTCGGTAAAGACGCCGGCGCCGAAACGCTTCCGGGAATGTGCCGTGCTGACCTGGGCCATTCCACAAGTGGCAGGAGCGGAGGGCAAGCGCTCCGCCGCGGTGCTGCCGGCCGCCTGGTATGACATCACTAACTGGGATAACGACGGCAAGCCGGAGTCGACCCGTTACCGGTGGCGGTCTACGATCCGCAAGACGCTGGATGACCAAGTGAATGAGGCTCTGACCGCTGCCCAAGAACTGCTCGACGCCGAGGGTTTAATCGAAAGTTGCGCGGCGTAGCAGATAGCCATTGCAACTAGTGAGAAAGTGAGAGAGTATTTATCCATCCTGTCGATCTTGCGCGTTGAGGTTGCACAGTAAAGCCCGGCCATCAAACCGGGTTTTTTATTTTCCGTAGTCGTGGCAGAGTCCTCCTAACTTCAAAGGAGTGATATGTATGGAAATGTGGGAGCTCGCTAAGCGTATTCTGGCCTCGGCCAACGAGGGGCAATCATTTACTCCCTCTCTCGCTGGGTCTGCGTATCGAAGACATCTCGAAAGTCTTGGAGAGCGTGAGCTCCCGCCAGTAAACGACTTTCACAATTGGGCCGAAACGCTCGCAGCCCAAATGGAATTCGCTGGCCTGATTGAGAAGGCGCCAGCATCTGGGCATGGCCCCGCCATTCTGGGCGTGAAGCGTAAAACCGAATTTGGACATGAGCTTTATTCTGCGCTCCGAGGCCACAACGTGGTGCTGCTCTTCCAGTCCATGCAGGCCACGATTGACGCTGGAGAAATTCGGAGAATCTTGCACCAGCTAGATTCTTGATTTTCACAAATCCTAGACCCAGCCAAGCGCTGGGTTTTCTATGCTAGAAATTTGTTCTAAAGAACGCTCGATCGGTGTCGATAAATCTTTATCGTGCATTCATGGAGCGGATGAATATGTTCGGATTTTTGGCTGACAAGGCAAAGGCATTGTCAGAGGCCGTTAGCGAGACGGCGATCTCAGCGAAGGATGCAGTCCTTAATTCTGTTGGAGAGGGGGCAAACGCAGCGACTGAGTATTTGGAAAAAAATTGGCCACAGATAGAGCGCGTCGTGGTTGATGGCCTGCTTACTGTTACGCATGATCGCATCAAGGATGACGAAGCGTTTTTGCTTGTTGCGGAAAAAGCATTTGAGCTTCTGCCTGCACCTGTACGTCTTTTGCTTCCAAGATCCGCATTCCTCGCGCATACCGAAAAACATCGGGTCTCAATCGTTGAGTTGCTTGAGGAAAAGCGGCAGCAGCGGCTTGCTCTGGAGGCTCCTGCAGCTGTAGTGACTGAAGTGATATCTACAAGCTAAGGGCCCACTACTTAGACTCAAACCCGGCCAATGCGCCGGGTTTTTTATTGCCCAAATGCAGGCGAAAGACCGGAAAGACCCTCCTGCCCATTCGATACAGAGGATATACCGATGCCGCATATCACCCGCTGCAAAATGACTCTCCGCTCTAAAGGTCCTGTTCAGGGCTCAACGGAATCACTGACGCGCCTGCACTTCGGTGCGGTGTGGTCGGCCAATCCGGCAGAAGAAGACGCGATCTACGGCAAGTACACACCCTACGGCGAGTACGTCGTAAACGTAGCTGCTGACCGCGCCGAGCATTTCGAAGAAGGGAAGGACTACTACTTCGATATCTCGCCAGCATTCTGATTTACCTGTAGCCAGGGCAGCCCTCGGGAAGGCCTGGACGTCGATAGCCGGTAGTGCGACGTACGGAAATAACACCGGCAGCCCGTGCACCCTGACCTCACTGTGCTTCCAGGGTGGCGCGAGACTTGAGCGGCGAGATTGATGCATTGGGGGGATGGTCTTTGGCGGACAGCGCGGAAAGACGCGCACACCTATTCAGGGCCTCGACATGATCGGGGCCTTTTCGTTTTCGGTTCCGCCACACCCTTCGCTCTGAGCTGGGAGTGCCGCCGGGGCCGACCTATTACTGGCCAAGGCCATTTTCTTCATGGAGTGACGATGGATCCTACTGACCTCGGCCCAGGCACAGCTACCTGGCTGGGCGGTAGCGCCACCGTTGTACTGGGCGGCCTGCTTTGGCTGCGCCGCTTCCTTTCCAAGGATGCGACCGACCGCGCAATGGATAGCGCCGATATCGGTACGCTGAAGCGCCTGAACGAGCTGCTGAACCAGGAGCGCGCCGCCCGCAAAGAAGCTGAGGCCCGCGCCGATCAGTTCGCTAAAGAGCGGAATGACCTGGCAGCCGCCGTTGGGCGTATGGAAGGCAAGATCGAGGCCCTTACCAGCCAGGTCGCTCAACTCACTGACCGCGTGACGCAGCAGAGCGACGAGATCACTCGCCTGCGCACCAAGCTGGGAGGAATCGCCTGATGGACAGATGCGCATTGGAATTTATCGCCCGCCGCTGGTGGCGTCGGGCCGAGGTCTGGGCTATCGCCATTGTGCTGGTTGGTGGCGGCGCCGTTCTCGGCTACCAGGCTGCCTACTGGTCTCTCGCCGAGAACCAGAGCAATCAGGTCAAGGGCATCCGCGAGGCATACGACACCGCGATGACTGAGCGTGATAAGCGCCTGGAAGAGCTGACCCGCCAGACCGGTACCGCCGCCGACAAAGCCACGAAGGCTGCAACCTCTGCGGCCCAGGCAGTCGACAAGGTGGATGAAGCTCTAAACCGGACAGCCCAGTAATTCGCGCCGCGTTTTCAAATGCGCCAAATCGTGGCGCGCAATAGGAGTAGGGCATGAGCGTGAAGGTGCTGCAGTTCAAGCGTGAAGACTGGCGCGACGCCGCCAAGACCCTGCGCAAGATTGCCGATGACCTCGACGCCGGTGAGCACTCGGAGTGCACCGTGGGCGCGCTGACCATCATCGGGCCAAAAGGCGAGGTAACTGTCTTTGTCCTTGGCCCGAAGTGCGACGACCTTCAGTGCTTGGGTGCGATGCGCCTGGGCGAGCAGAAGCTGATTGATGTGCTGCTGGATGGCGGGGAAGGGTAGGTGTGCCGCAGGTGAGTGCGGCACGGGTGAAATCTTTAAAAAGGTTTTCTGTTGTCGATGATGTGAATGAGTCTTTCCAAGGCGTTGTTGTACCTGTCTTCATGAACCCCTTCTTCAGGCGCTCCGCCGATTGATCGCGGGCCTAAAAAATAATTACGCAATGTTGTCTTGATCTCGCCGTCAATACCGCCATCCCCAGGCTCCACCCATAGATTTTGGTTCCAGTTTACTTTCACAATTGATTCAAAAATGAGTGCAATCAGGTCTCCGGGGTTATGGTTATTGAAAGCGCCGTCCGGACTTAAGTGGAGACTTTGTGGCTCTGGCAGCTGAACGGTGTAGTGAGTTTGTACGTGTTTTCTAACCACGGCTAGCATCTGAACTTCGGTCAATCGGTGGTTTAAATAGCCGTTATTTTTTTGAAGCTCCGGACTCTCGAACAAGTTCTTGGCGTACGCGAGAAGGTTTTTTTCTTGAGGCATGCTGCTGTCCTTGCTGATGAGTTGAAGCTCACCAATACCGGCAACGCGCCACTATTTCAATCCCGCCTTTAGGCGTACCTGAGACAATTTATGACAACCAAGCAACCCGACTGGGAGGCAATCGAACGCGCCTACCGGGCCGGGTCGCTTTCCATCAGGACTATCGCAGAGCGCCAAGGCGTGAGCGACACGGCAATCCGGAAGAAAGCCAAGGTCCAGGGATGGGCGAGAGACCTTTCCGACCAGGTGCGCAAAGAGGTTCGCAGCAAGCTGGTTCGCGGCGAGGTTCGCAATGACCAAGGCGCGAACTGCGAACTTGACGCCGAGATCATCGAAGAGGCCGCAGAAGAAGGCGCCCGGGTGGTTCGCAGCCACCGCCGCGATATTCGCAAGGCGACGATCCTTGCGAACTTGTTGATGGATGATCTGATGACAACCATCCAGCGCCGCGAAGAGATCGAAGACGCGATCATCGACGAGACAGACGAGGACAATAACGGAATGCGCCGGGCCTCGATGCTCGCTGCTGTCGCGCTACCCAGCAATTCAAAAACCCTGTTCCAGCTTTCCTCTGCAATGAAGAATCTGCAAGTTCTGGAGCGTCAGGCATTCAGCCTGGACGAGAAGGAGAAGACGGACGACGCCGACGAGATCTCGAAGATGATGGATGAATTAACACAGGACGCCTGACATGAAGCCCGAGCACATGAAGCTGCTTCGGGATCGGTTCTGGCGACTGAATAACCTCTACTTCATCACCGACAAGCAGGGGAAGAAGGTTCGCTTCCGCATGACGCAGGAGCAGATCGATTACTTCCAGGGTATGCACACCCGAAACATCATCCTGAAAGCTCGTCAGTTGGGTTTTACGACGCTGGTGTGCATCGTCCAGTTGGATGCGGCGTTGTTTGAGGCGGCGAAGTGCGCCTTGATTGCTCACACGCTGAACGACGCCAAGCGCCTTTTCCGCGAAAAGGTGAAGTACGCCTACGACAACCTGCCGAAAGAGCTGCGCGCTGCCAACCCGGCGCGAAATGATGCTGCCGGTGAGCTGGTGTTCAACAAGGGCGGCTCGCTTTACGTCTCTACCTCGTTCCGGGGCGGAACGCTGCGTTATCTGCATGTGTCCGAGTTCGGGAAGATCTGCGCCAAGTTCCCGCACAAGGCGCGGGAGATCGTTACCGGCGCATTTGAGGCCGTAGCTGCTGAATGTTTCGTCACTATCGAGTCGACGGCAGAAGGTCGAGCTGGCTATTTCTTCGATTACAGCCAGTCAGCAGAGCGGCAACAGCTCTCTGGCGTGCCGCTGGGCCTGCTCGACTGGAAGTTCTTTTTCTTCAGTTGGTGGAACAACAAAGCCTACTGGCTTGATCCGTCCGATGTGGTCATCCCGCAGCGCCTGACCGACTACTTCAGCGAGCTGCACGCTAAGCACGGCATCGTCACCAATGACGGTCAGCGCGCCTGGTACGCAGCCAAGGAGAAGACGCTCGGCGACGACATGAAGCGGGAGTACCCGTCGATACCCGTCGAAGCCTTCCAGCAGTCGGTCGAGGGCGCCTACTACGCGCAGCAATTCACCAAGCTTTACGCTGCTCAGCGCATTGGCGCGATCCCGGACAACAAGCACCTGCCCGTGATGACCTTCTGGGACATCGGCGTCGGCGACTCCACGGCCATCTGGTTCGTGCGCCAGGTAGGCGAAGAGTTTCACGTCATCGACTACTACGAAAACAGCGGCGAAGGCTTGCGCCATTACATGAAGGTGCTCAAGGACAAGGGTTACACCTACTCCGAGCACTGGGGCCCGCACGACATCGACAACCGGGAGTTTGGTAGTGATGCCAAGACTCGCCGGGAGCTGGCCCGCGAGGGCTACGAGATCGACGGCCAGAAATACAGCATGACGTTTCAGGTTGTCCCGAAGCTTGGAATCAACGACGGCATTGAGCAGGTTCGCGAGATCCTGCCCAAGTGCGTGTTCGATGAATCGAAGTGCGAGGAAGGCATCGCCTGCCTTGAGAACTACCGCAAGGAGTGGGACGACAAGCGTGGCTGCTGGAAAGACAAGCCGCTTCACGACTGGACCTCTCACGGCTCCGACGGATTCCGGTACTTCGCCGTCTCCAAGAGCGCGAGGAAGCCGGTCACATCAATCAAAATGGGATTCGCCCGATGAGCAACGACGTCTCCTTCAAGCGGGCGGAATACAAGGCTGTGCTGGACCGCTGGGCGACCGTGCGCGACGTCTGCGCCGGGCAGCACCGGGTTGTCGATCGACTGCCGTACATCAACGCCCACGACAAGTCGCCGGAAAACGCAGACCGCAACCGGGCCTACCGCGAGCGGGCAGTGTTCAAGAACGCCACTGGTCACACCCGCAACGGGCTGCTGGGCCTGGCCTTCCACAAAGATCCGACACTGACCGTGCCGAAGAAACTGGAGTACTTGCAGGACAACGCCAATGGCTCCGGCGTGAGCATCTATCAGCATTCCCAGGGCACCTTGGAAAAGGTTCTGGAGGCCGGTCGGCACGGCCTGTACGTCGACTATCACCAGGATGATGGTGTTGGCGGGCACTCGGTGATCCTGTCCTACTGCGCCGAAGACATCATCAACTGGCGCACGGGCATGGTTAACGGCCACAGCGTGCTGACGCTGGTGGTGCTGCGCGAGTCGCCGGAGATCCCTGACGGCTTTGGCTATAAGACGGTTGAGCAGTACCGGGAATTGGCGCTGGAGGAAGACGGCTTTGTCTGTCGCGTTTGGCGCCGATCAGGGCCTGAGAATGGCGGGCCGCTGGTAGTCACCGAAGAGTTCAGGCCTGAGGGTGTCACTGGGCGCCTCAAGGAGATCCCGTTCACCTTCGTCGGAGCGCAGAACAACGACCCGACCATCGATGAGTCGCCGCTCTACGACATCGCCATGATTAACCTGGGCCATTACCGGAACAGCGCTGACTATGAGGACAGTGTCTTCTGGTGTGGTCAGGCGCAACCATGGATCTCTGGCTTGGACGAGCAGTGGCGCGACTGGATGGAGAAGAACGGCATTTACGTCGGCTCCAGGGCGCCAATGATGCTTCCGGTCGGTGGCCAGTTCGGCTACGCACAGCCCACGCCGAACACATTGGTCAAAGAGGCGATGGGCGACAAGAACCAGATGATGATTGAGCTGGGTGCCCGGATGGTTGTTGCGTCTCTGTCGTCCAAGACGGCAACCGAGGCACGCGGCGACCAATCGGCGTCCACGTCGGTGCTTGCGGGTTGCGTGGCAAACGTCAGCGAGGCTTACACCCGGGCGATCATGTGGTGCTGCACCTACATGGGTGTTGCCGACGACAAGGTCGCTTATCAGGTCAATCAGGAGTTCGTCGAGCTGACGGCCGATCCGCAGATGATCTCTGCGCTGGTAGGGCTTTGGCAGAACGGTGGCTTCGCCAAGGCCGACTTGCGGTCTTACCTGCGCAAGTTGGGCCTGATCGCGCCAGAGCGCACGGACCTACAGATCGACAGCGAGTTGCAGGAGCAGGGCGACGGCCTGGGCCTGGACGACGAGGACAACCAAAATGGCGGTAAATCCGGCAGTGCTTGATGCCACGATCCGGCACGCGGTCTTCCTCGAAAAGCTGAAAGCGGGGGAGGTTGGCAAGTTCGCCCCCTTCCTCAAGGAGATTGACCGTTCGATTCGTGACCGGCTAACACAGTCAGACCTGACTGAGTACAACGTCAGGCGCCTTGAGGCTCTGCTGGATGAGGTCGACAGCCTGCTGTTGGGTATCTTCGACCGGTACAGCGCGCAACTGAATCTCGACCTGATCGACATCGCCAACTACGAGGCTCAGTTTGAGGTCGCCAGCCTGAGCCGGTCTAGTCCGGTTGGCGTGTCGCTTGATGTGGCAGCCCCAACAGCTACGGCAATCCGTACGGCGGTGCTGACAAACCCGCTCAGCGTGCGTGGCACCAGCGGCGGGAAACTGCTTAAGGCCTTCATCAAGGGGTGGACTGGCGCCGAGCGCGAGCGCGTTACTGGCACGATCCGCCAGGGCTTCTTCGAGGGGCAGACGAACTTCCAGATCATCCGCAATATTCGCGGCACCAAGGCGGCGGGTTACAAGGATGGCATCCTCGCCACAACCAACCGCAACGCCAGCACGGTTGTGCACACCGCGATTCAGCATGTGTCGTCCCAGGCCCGTATGGAAGTGGCCAAGGCCAACACGGATATCGTTGAAGAGATCCAGATGGTGGCCACGCTGGACAGCAAGACCAGCCAGCAATGCCGCTCGATGGATAAGCGCAAGTTTCCGGTGGATTCCGGCCCAAGGCCGCCGTTTCACCCGAACTGCCGCACCACCTTCATCCTGCTGACGAAGCTCAGCGCGATGTTCGCCAAGGGCGCTACGCGGGCCTCGGTTGGCGCGGATGGCGGTAAGCAGGTAAGTGCCGACCTCGACTACTACCACTGGCTTCAGCTTCAGCCCGCAGCGTTTCAGGATGTAGCCATTGGGCCGGTCCGGGGCAAGCTGTTTCGGGAGGGTGGGCTGTCCGTGGGGCGCTTCGCAGAGCTGCAACTTGATCGCAACTTCACGCCGCTGACACTTCAGCAGATGAAAGGGTTGGAGCCTCTCGCCTTTGAGCGCGCCGGCATCAACTGACCCGCGCCACGAAAGGCCAAACGCGCAAACGTGGCGCACACATTTCACGCCTCGGCATAGCCGGGGCTTTTTTATGCCCGCCAGGCGGGCCAACCAATCCCCAGGGGATCGCACCATGCCTTTTGATTTTGATCCGGCCGCCCATGGCCTGAACCTCGATGAAACCCAAGTTGCCGCACTGAAAACTGCCCTTGGTGGAGAGGTGCAGAAGTACTTGGATACCGAGGTGACGGGCCTCAAGTCCAAGAATCAGGAGCTGATCGGCTCCAACAAGACCATCAAGGGCGAACTGGACAAGCTGAAAGGCCAGTTCGAAGGCCTGGACATCGACGCTGTTCGCGGCCTGCTTACCAAGGCGGGCCAGGACGAAGAAACCAAGCTGCTGACCGAGGGCAAGGTGGATGAGGTGTTCAATCGCCGCACCGAGCGCCTGCGTGGCGACTTCGACAAGCAGTTGAAGGCCGTCACAGGCCGCGCCGAGAAGGCCGAAGCCTTCGCTGCCAAGTTCCAGGGCAAAGTCCTGGGTGACGCAGTGCGCGGCGCAGCGCTGAAAGCTGGCGCGCTCACCGAAGCAACCGACGACATCATCCTGCGCGCCAAAGGCGTGTTCACCCTGAACGAAGAGGGCGAGGCTGTCGCCGTTGACGAGAATGGCCAGACCATCCTCGGCAAAGACGGCAAAACCCCTCTGACTCCGCTCGAATGGGCGGAATCTCTGCGCGAAAGCGCACCTCACCTGTGGCCAAGGGCTTCAGGCACACAAGCCCCGGGCGGGGGTAGCGGCCAGGCTGCATTCAAGCGCTCCGAAATGACCGCCGAGCAAAAGCGCGACTACCAGCGCAAGCACGGCCAAACCGCATATCTCGCATTGCCCAAGTAAGGGGATTCACACATGCCAACGACCGTTAATAGCGACCTGATCATCTACAACGATGAGGCGCAAACCGCATACCTGGAGCGTGTCCAGGACAATCTCGATGTGTTCAACGCATCATCCAATGGCGCCATCGTCCTCGACAACGAGCTGATTGAAGGTGACTTCCGCAAGCGCGCCTTCTACAAGGTCGGCGGATCGCTGGAGCACCGCGACGTGAACTCCACCGGCAAAGTTACCGCCAAGAAAATTGGCGCTGGCGAGGCCGTCGGCGTTAAGGCTCCATGGAAGTACGGCCCGTACCAGACCACCGAAGAAGCTTTCAAGCGCCGCGGTCGCCCGGTTGACGAGTTCTCTCAGATCATCGGTGCCGATGTTGCCGACGCGACCTTGGAGGGTTTCGTTCAGTACGCCACCGCCGCGCTGCGCGCCTCGATTGGCTCCAATGCCAGCATGGTTGTCTCGGCCAACATCGAAACCGACGGCAAGAAGACGCTGACTCGCGGTATGCGCAAGTTCGGCGACAAGTTCGGCCGCATTGCTCTCTGGGTCATGCACTCCAGCGCCTACTTCGACATTGTCGACGAGGCGATCACCAACAAGATCTACGAAGAAGCGGGCGTCGTGATCTACGGCGGCCTGCCGGGCACCCTCGGCAAGCCTGTACTGGTGACCGACACCGCGCCGGCAGACGTGATCTTCGGCCTGCTGCCGAACGCTGTGGTTATCACCGAATCCCAGGCGCCGGGCTTCCGTTCGTACCCAGTGAACGACGAGGAAAACCTCGGTGTTGGCTACCGCGCAGAAGGCACCGTGAACATCGACGTGCTGGGCTATAGCTGGAAAGACGCCGTCGGCGGCGCCAACCCAACTCTGGCCGCCGTCGGCTCGCCGGCCAACTGGGCCAAACATGCCGACAGCAACAAAGTCACCGCCGGCGTGATGATCAACCTGACCTCCACGCCACCTTCCGGTAGCTGATCCCTGACCCTGGATGCGGCCAGCGATGGCTGCTACGGAGAGCCCCATGGAACTGATTTACACGAACCAGCTTGAAGGCTTTGAGCCTGGCAAGCGTTACCGGGACGCGCGCCTGTTTCGCGGCGTTGAGCGTGATGCAACCGAAGTTGTGGTTGTTGGCGACCATCCTGAAATTGTCGCTGCCTACGAGGGTGTCGGCATTGATGTCACCGTCAAGGAGTCGCCCAAAGTGGTTTTGGTGGCAGGCTTTAAGGACGACGGCTTGCGTCGCGAGCTGGAGGCGATCGGCTTGATCGTTGAAGGCTTCGCCAATGGCGAATTGGTGCGCCCTGATGAAGGTGATACTGCGTTGCGCCTGCACCAGGTGCTTGAAGCCGCAAATGCTGGCATCGAAAGCCTGCGCATTGAGCGTGATGGCGAAGCTGAAAAGGTTGCGCAGCTCAAAGCTCAGCTCGTCGATCTTCTGGCCCAGATCGAAGCCTTGAAGGCTGGCGGCACCGAGGCGGAAACCGACGAGCTGAAGGCCAAGCTGACCGCCGCCGGCGTGAGCTTCCGTGCCAACGCCTCGAAAGAATCTTTGGAAAAACTCGTCGCTGACCTGTCCAAGGAGTAATACTTGGCTGCCGGGCCTCCGGCGGCCAATCTTCAAACCATTCCAGCGAGTTGACGCATGACACTCATCATCGAGGACGGCACCGGCAAGCCTGACGCCGAAAGCTATGCGAGCGCGGAGGATCTGGCCATGTATGCCGTGAAGTTCGGCGCGATCATACCAACCGGTGTTCCCGAGCAAGAAGCGCTACTGCGCCGGGCCGCCCTGGCAATGGACGGCATGACCTGGAAGGGGCGAAAGACCAGCAGCGAGCAGGGATTGTCCTGGCCGCGCCGGGAAGTACTGCTGGATCAGGAGATCAAGCCGAACAACTACCTGCCAGCGCGGATTCAGTACGGGCAGATGGCCCTGGCCGCCGAGATCCATCAGGACGACATCGACCCGGTGGAGAAGCGCAAAGGTGCAGTGCTGCTGGATCGTGTTGAGGGAGCGGTGACGCGGCAGTATGCGGCGATCCCGTCCACCAGCAACCGGCTTTTGCCGGCGGCGCCGGATCGGCCGAGCGCAACCCAGTTTGCTGACTACCTACAGAAGCGCGGTCTGTTCGCAGTGCGCGCATAGCTGAAACGGAGCCACCATGGCCTTCTACGACGAAATGGCCGTGATGGCTCTGGAGATGATCTCAGAGTTCGGCCAGCCGGTGACCATCAGCAAGACGGAGCCAGGCGAGTATGACCCCGATACGGGCGGCGAAGCGCCAGGCGCCACCGTCGAGCAAATTGCCCAGGGCATCCTGCTCGACTTCACCGGCCTCGAATTCCAGAACAACAGCCTGATCCGGCAGGGCGACAAGAAGCTCAAGATCGCCGCGCAGGGGTTGGCTTGGGTGCCCGGCCTGCTCGACAAGGTGGTAGCGCAGGGCCGTACCTGGTCAATCGTTCCGCCGCTGAAGGAAGTGAACCCCGCCGGCACGCCGATACTGTACGAACTGCAGGTGCGTTCATGAGCCGGGCGGGCACCGGCCAATCCGGTAGCTTCGCCCTGAGCCTGGCAGAGTTCGCTGCCCAGACCAGTGAAGCCATCGACGCGAGCCTGCGCGAGATCATCATCGAGATTGGTAGCAGCATCATTCGCATGTCGCCGGTGGGCAACCCTGAAATATGGGCTGCCAACGTTGCTCATCGCGAGGCCAATTCCCGCGCTGCCGATGACTACGACTTCAAAGTTGCCGTTCGCAACACGCTCATCAACCTGAACGAGTCTAACTTCACGAAGGCCGGCAATCTCAAGCGAGGCGTGAAATACGCCAAGCCTCTGACGAAGACCGAGCGCGACCAGAATTTCAACGTGAATGGCCTGGTTGCCGGTCAGGACTATGTCGGCGGGCGCTTTCGGGCGAACTGGAATTTCTCCATTGGCTCTGTCGACAACAGCTTCCGTATTCATCCGGACCCAACAGGGGCTGAGGCGACTGCACGGCTTGTGGCGGGTGCAATCGAGTTCAAGGCCGGGCAAACGGCTTTCATCGTAAACAACTTGCCCTACGCGATTCCGCTTGAGTTCGGCCATTCCACCCAGGCCCCCGGCGGCATGGTTCGGGTAACCGTGGCTCGCTTCCAGCAGATCGTGCTGGAGGCCATCAGGAACAACCAGGTATGAGTCACGCAATTATCGCTTCGATCTACGAGGCAAAGCTCATCGCCTGGAACGCTGCCAGGTCGGAGAAGCTCAAGATCGTTTTTGAGAACACGGCCTACACGCCGGCGGCAGGCGAAACTTACCTGAGGGCCTTCACGATCCCGGGCGACACCGCAAGCAACACGCTCGGCGGCGATCACCGGCTGTACACTGGCGTGTTTCAGGTCAGCATCATCGCGCCGGCGGGCACCGGCAAGACCAAGACCAGACCGATCACCACCGAGCTGGTAGACCTGTTCCCGCTATACGCCAGGGACACGAAGGGCTCGGTCACTGTGGTGACCATGTCGCCAGTCGACCCAGGACCCGGCATCACCGGCGATTCCACCTACACCGTGCCGGTCTCGTTCTTGTACCGAGCCGACACGAACTGATCCCGCCCATTGGGCAAACCCAGAGACCCGCCATTGAGCGGGTTTTTTCATATCTGCAAAGAGGAAAATCCCCATGGGCTACAAACTCCCGAACGGCGGCACCTTCCAGCACGCCGCAACCTACGGCGCGGCACTGGCGTTCGCTGCCATCAGCAATGCGAGCGAGGCGGTGGCTACTGTTGTCGGCGGCACGATTGCCGCCGGCGATATCGTTCTGCTCACTTCCGGCTGGAGCAAGCTGGATAGCAAAGTGGTACGCGTGAAAGCGGCCACTGCCACGGCTATTACCCTGGAAGGTATCGACACCACCGATACTCAGGTTTTCCCGGCGGCAGGCGGCGCGGGCACGATGCGCAAGGTGATGACCTGGGTGCAGATCCCGCAAATCTCCGACGTTGCCTTCTCCGGCGGCGAACAGAACTACCTGGATGTGGTGTTCCTCGAGGATGACCAGGGCAAGCAGATCCCCACTGATAAATCGGCAGCAAGCATGGTGCTGACGATTGCAGACGACCCGGCGCAGGCGTTCAACGGGGTGCTTCTGAAGGCGGACGCCGGCAAGCAGATCGAAGCGGCGCGCCTGAATCTGCCCGGTAACGACATGCTGTTGTACGGCACCTATACGTCGTTCTCCAAGCAGCCGGCCGTGTCCTGTAACAACCTGCTTACCCGCACTGTCAGCCTGGCCCTGCAGTCCGAACCGACCCGCTACCTGACTGCGGTGGCGTAACCCATGGCGAAGATCAAAATTGCACAGAACCCAACGTTCAAGGCCTTCGTGCTGATCCCGATTGTTGGCAGTGAGCCCGAAAAGATCGAGTTCACATTCAAGTATCGGGACCGGGAAGAGCTCGCATCGCTCTTCGATGAGTGGAGCGTGAAGCGCGGCGAGATGCGCGAGTCTCTCGGGGAAAATCCGACGCTGTCGCAAATCGTCGCCGCGGACACCGAGCAGCAGGCGCAGCAGATCAAGGACCTGGTATCCGCCTGGGCCTTCGACGACAAGTTCGACGACAAGAGCATCCTGGCACTTGTGAAGTCGTGTCAAGGCGCCACCGAGGCCGTTGTAGACGCCTATCAGAGCGCCTTCAGTCAGGCCCGCCTGGGAAACTGACAGACGCCGCGCGCGCACTGTACGCATCGCCGGCTTCGGCTGAGCTGGTGGGTATGTTCGGTTTGGCGCCCGGCGATCTGGAAGAGGAAACCGAGGTTTGGCCCTGCAACTGGCCAGCCTTCAGTCTCTTCAACCGGATGTCGACACAGTGGCGTGTCGGCGTTGGCGGTGCAATCGGCCTCGACTACGCGTGCATTCGCGATGTCGCGGGCTTCCTTGGCATCAAGAAAAAGAAACTCGCTGAAATCTTCCCTGACCTGCAGGTGCTGGAAGGTGAGGCCCTGCGCGTCATGGCGGAGGAAAGGGAAAACAGCCCGTAACCACGGGCGCTTATTCAAGGTGAGTCGATGAACATTGCAGAACTCGGCGTCAAGATCGACTCGGCCGATGCAATCCAGGCGAAAACAAGCCTGGATGAGATGGCGAAGGCCGGCGGCCGGGCCGAGCAATCTGCCGCCAGCCTGATGAGCGAAATGCAGGCCCTGGAAAAATCGCTTTCCACCAATGCGAAAACCACCCAGGACCTGACGAAGCAGCGAGACGCCCTCACCAAGTTGACGCAGACAGGGGCCTACGGAGAGGCCGAGGCTGCGAAGATTTCGGCCCAGCTCGACAAGCAGCAGGTGGCCCTGGCCAAGTCAGCCCTGGAAGAGCAGAAGGCGCTGAGCAAGCTCCTGGGCGCGATTGATCCAGCCACCGCCGGGCTGTCCAAGCTGGATAGCCAGGTCGAGCAGTTGGGCAAGCACCTGGATGCTGGTCGTATCAGCCAGGAGCAGTACAACAGTGCACTGAGCAAGATCGACAAGGACTATGCGAAGCTCGAAAAGACCGCGACCGGTTTCGACAAGTTGCGCCTCGGTACTCGCCAGGCGCAGGAAAACGTCATTCAGCTCGGCAATGCGCTGTCTTCAGGCGACTGGGGTAGCGGTGTTCGGGCGGTGGTGCAGCTGGGTGCTGGCGCAGGCGCTTCCGCCGCCGGTCTTCTGGCCATGCTTGCGCCGCTCGCACTTGTCACTGCGGCAGTGGGTGGATTGGCCGCGGCCTACTACCAGGGCGGCAAGGAGCAGGACAATTACAACAAGGCCCTGACGCTGACAGGCAACTTCGCCGGCGTGAGCGCCGGTCAGCTGGGCGATATGGCGCGCCAGGTGAGCGCAACGGTTGGCACCACCGGCCAGGCAGCGGCCGTGTTGGCATTGTTGGCCGACAATGGGAAGATCGCCGGCGAGAGTTTCACGGGAATTACCCAGGCCGCCGTGTCGATGCAGGAGGCCACCGGCAAGGCGGTAAGCGAGACAGTCGCTGAGTTCTCCAAGCTGGCTGATGAGCCGGTAAAAGCCTCTGCTGCGCTGAATGAGCAGTATCACTACCTGACGGCCTCGGTCTACTCGCAGATCGCTGCACTGGAAGAGCAGGGCGACCATGCCGGTGCCGTGAAGCTCGCAACTGAAGCGTATGCAGACGCAATCAACGAGCGCACTCCGAAGATACTGGAGAACCTGAGCTTCTGGGAGAAAGGCTACAACGCGGTCGCCCGCGCAGCGGACAATCTGAAGAACATTGGTCGGCCAGATATTGGTGCCGACATCGATCAGGCTCGCAGAAACCTCGCCCAAGCCCAAAAAGGAGAGGTAGGGCTCTTTCAGAACAAGCAGGTAATGGTCGATTACTACCAGAACCAGTTGAACATGCTGGAGGACCAGAAGGCGGCACAATCCGATATCGCCAAGTGGGAGGGCGAACAGGCTAAGGCCCAGGGCGATGCAGTTTCGTCGATGGCCAAGATCGATGCCTTGACCAAATCGTCATGGACGAACGAGCAGAAGCGCACCGAGGCGATCAAGGATTACAAGCGTCAGCTCGACGATATCCGCAAGGTCGCGCCCAACGATCCGCGCCTTGCCCAGGCGACGATCGACAAGAACATCGCGAACATCAACGACAAGTTCAAGGATCCGAAAGCTGCCGCAACCCAGGTCGATCTGACCAGTTTCAACGACGCGAAGAACGATCTTGCGGCCATCACGGCAAACTACAAAAACTACCAGAGGGAACTGGACGCGGCGCAGAAAGCGGGGCTCGTTTCGCAGGCTGATTACCTCCTGCGGCGTGAGGCCCTGATAGGCAACGAGCGCGACCAAGTCACGGCAGCCTATGAGGCCGAGATCGCCGCGCTTGAGGCCGCCAAGGGCAAGAAGACCACTACCGCCGCTCAGAGCATCCAGCTGGACCAGAAGATCGCCGATGCGCGGGCGGCGATGGTCAAGGCGCAGAAGGACTCAGATAGCGAGCTAGCTGTTCTGCAGCTCAAGGAAAAAGAGCGCCTGAAGAACCAGGAAAATGCAGTCAATGCCTATACCAAGGCTTTGCAATTGCAGGTCGACACGCTTCGCGAGCAAGGGCAGCGTGCGGCCGGCAGCCTCGGCCTCGGTGACCGCCAACGCGGCCTGCAGGATCAGCAGAACGCCATCGATGATCGGATCAACCAGCAGAAGCTGGACCTGGCTAACCAGTATGGTGACGGCTCCCGTGGCATGAGCCTCGATGAGTACAACCAGAAGCTGGCAGCTCTCACCGCTACTCAGCAGAAGCTGCGCGACACTGCCGTGAGCAATTACAACGATATGTCCGCGGCCCAGGGCGATTGGACTGCCGGCGCCTCCTCGGCATGGCAGAACTATCTGGAGAGCGCCAGGGACGTCGCCGGGCAGACGAAAAGCCTGTTCACCAGCGCTTTCAGCTCGATGGAAGATGCCATTGCCAACTTCGCCCTGACCGGCAAGCTGTCATTCTCCGATTTCGCGAAGTCGGTGCTAGCGGATATGGCGAAGATCGCCGCGCGGCAAGCCGCCTCACAGGGGCTCAGCGCGCTGTTTGGTATTGCCTCTTCTGCGCTGGGTGCCTACTTCGGTGGCGGCGGGGGGAATGGGCTGGCAGCAGGATCTGCTGGCGCGGCTTCGTCGAATCTCGGCGCATCATCCGCGGGCTACTCGTCGACATACTTTCCGCAGGCATTGGGTGGAGCATGGAGTCGCGGCGTGCAGATGTTCGCCGACGGCGGGGCCTTCACCAACAGCATCGTCAGCAAGCCGACTGCATTCGGGATGGCTAACGGCAAGACCGGGGTGATGGGGGAGGCCGGTGACGAGGCAATCATGCCGCTCACAAGGACCGCGGGCGGCGCTCTTGGTGTGCGCGCCGTTGGAGGCGGGGGCGGATCCAGCAACAACCAGGTGATCATCCAACAGAGTTTTTCTGTTCCGGATGGACAGGGAAACCCCAACGATGCAGATAGCCAGGCGGTGGCCCAGGCCTATGCCAAGTCAGCGAAGCAGGGCGCCCAGGAGCAGATCGCAAGAGACTTGCGGCCCGGCGGCCAGATTTGGGCGGCCATCAACAATCGTTCGTAACCCAAGCCCTGCCGTAGCGGGGCTTTTTCGCCAGGAGAAGTCATGGCAACTGAAACATTCACCTGGACACCCAACAACGACCCGGCGGCGACCATCAGCTTTCGCACGAAATCTGCGAAGTTCGGTGACGGCTATGAGCAGCGGGCCCAGGACGGGATCAATAGCCGGTCACAGTCGTGGCCGCTGACATTTTCTGGAAAGAAGGATCGCATCAAGGAGATCATGGCTTTCCTTGACAGGCAGGCCGGTGCCACACCCTTTTACTGGACTGATCCGCTTGGCGGGCAAGCTCTCTACCGTTGTTCCGAGTACCAGCCCAAGGCCGTGGGCGGCGACGTCTACACCCTGACTGCAACCTTCGAACAGGCCTTCCACCCATGACCATTGAGCAGATCAATATTGGCTCGGCACCGAATGACGGTGCCGGGCAAAATCTTCGGTCTGGCGGCCAAGTCATCAATGCCAACTTCGCGGAGCTGGACACGCGCACTGCTGCCGCCCAAGCGAGGGCGGAAAAAGGGGTTGCAGATGCTGCTACCGCCCAGGCCAAGGCCAATGCGGCTGTGCCGGGTTCGGCGGTTGGCGTGTCAGTCGCGCAACTGGTTGATGGTGTTGTGCCGGCAGCCCAGCTCCCGAGCTTCGTCGATGACGTCCTCGAGTTCACGACCCGCGCAGATTTTCCAGCCACTGGCGAGTCGGGAAAGATCTACATCGCGATCAATGACGGTGACAGCCCGAGCAATCCGACCCGTCAGTGGCGCTGGAGTGGAACCGCGTATGTTGTGATCCCGTCATCGCCGGGATCGACCGACCAGGTGCCGGAAGGCCCGACAAACCTCTACTTCACTGCTGCCCGTGTGCGCTCCACCGTCCTTTCGGGCCTGGGGGCGCTGGTCAATGCGGCGGTCCTGGCCAGCGACACGATTCTTCAGGCCTTCGCAAAGCTACAGGGGCAGATCAATGCGAAGCTGGGTGTTGGCGATACTGCTGCAGACTCTGCGAAATTGAACGGCCAGGCCGCATCCTTCTACACCGCAACAATGACTGGCGCCACCGCCTCGGGTGATGGCGTCAAGGGCCTGGTCCCAGCGCCGCCGGCGGGCGCCGCAGTGCGCGTGCTGAGCAGCTTGGGCACTTGGATATCGCAGGCGAACGGCGGCGTCTGGGGGGCGATCACAGGAAACCTGACCGATCAGGTTGATTTAAAAGCAGTTCTGGACTCTAAGCTAACTTCTTCGGTTGTAAGCTCTCAAACTCCCAAGGATGTTACTGCCAGCAGGGCAATCGGTACGACCTACACGAATACAGATCCGTTCAGGATAGAAGTCGAAGTTATTTTCACTTCAACCTCATCGGGGCAGCTCGCCATGGAGCCCACAACCGACGGGGTCAGCCTGGGGCAGACCCTCATTCCTGTATCTGCATCGGGGTTCCGCTTCTCACGGAGATTTACCGTGCAGCCGGGGAAGAACTATTCAGTATCGCCGACTGGGTCTTCAGCCACTCCAGCGCTCTTTAAGTGGACGGAGCTACGAACCTAATATGAAATATTTTATAAATGAAGCATCTTTAGAGGTTTTTGCTTTCTCCGATGATGGTAGTCAGGACGATTGGATACCCAGTGACGTTAGGCCAATGACTCAGTTCGAAATTGAAAAACATCTGAACCCAGATCCAACTCCTGAGCAACTGGCATATGCAGAACTAGCGTGGCGCGACGAGCAAATGCCTATTGCCCAGCAGACCGTGACCGCCATTGAGTATGGCGAGCAGGATATCCCAGGCACCGCCCAACAGTGGCAAAAGTATTGGCTAGACCTGCGAAAATGGAAAAGCACCAACCCTGATTTCCCCGACAGCAGCAAGCGTCCAGTAGCGCCAGCATAAAACACCGCCGCCCGCTATGAGCGGGCATTTTTGACTGGAGAAACCCCATGCCAATCACGGCAGATATCCAGACCCTGGAGCCTGGCGCGTGGGTGGAGCTTTTCGAGCTCGATGCCACGTCGCTGGGCGCCGAGCTTTACCGGTTCCACGGTTACCCGCAGCAGGCTTCGATCTTCTGGCAGGGCAATGAGTACTCGCCCTGGCCGATCAAGGCCGAAGGCTTCGAGATGACGGGGCAGGGTAGCCAGCCCACACCGACCCTCTCTGTCGGCAACGTCGGCGGCTTCATCACCGCCCTGGTGTTGTACTTCGAGGACCTGGTGGGGGCCAAGCTGATCAGGCACCGCACGCTGGGCAAGTACCTGGATGGCCAGCCCGAGGCCGACCCCGAAGAGGAGTTACCGCCGGACATCTGGTATGTCGAGCGCAAGTCGGGAGAGAGCAACGAAGTGGTGTCGTTCGAGCTGGCCACCGCGCTCGACTTCCAGGGCGTGCAGCTCCCGCGCCGGCAGATCGTTGCCAATGTCTGTTGGTGGCTGAGCTGTGGCGGGTACCGTGGCCCGTACTGTGGCTACAACGGCCCACCGGTCGCCGACGAGAACGACATCATCGTCACCGATGCGGCGAAGGACAAATGCGGCGGCCGGCTGAACAGTTGCAAGCTGCGCTTCGGCGCGAACAACCCGCTTCCATACGGCAGCTTCCCGGCCGCCGGCCTGATCAGGACCTGAATCATGAACAAGTCGACACGCGTCGCGATCGAGCGGCACTCTATCGCAGAGTACCCGCGGGAGTGCTGCGGGCTGGTGATTCGCGAAGGCCGGAAGGAGGTGTACGTCGAGTGCCGGAACACAGCATCGACGCCGAGCGAACACTTCCGCCTGGCGCCGGAGGACTACGCCGCCGCCGAGGACCGCGGCCAGGTGCTGGCGGTGGTGCACAGCCACCCCGACTTTCCGGCGACGCCCAGCGAAGCCGACCGGGTGTCCTGCGAGGCCTCAGGCCTGCCCTGGCACATCGTCGAAGTCCGGAAGGGCGACAACGAACAGGTGCTGGCCGGCGAGCTGGTGAGCTTCGAGCCGGTCGGTTACGAGGCCCCGCTGATCGGCAGGAAGTTCGCCCACGGCGTGCACGACTGCCTGAGCATCATCCTCGACTTCTATCGGCGGGAGATGGGCATTGACCTGGGCAATTACGAGCGCGATGACGGCTGGTGGGAGAAGGGCGGCAATCTCTACCTGGAGAACCTGCCGGCCGCTGGCTTCGAGAAGGTCGCAACGCTGCAACACGGCGACGTCGTGTTGATGCAGATCCGGTCACCGGTGCCGAACCATGCCGGGGTTTATCTGGCTGATGGCGTGCTCAAGACGGAGCCAGGGCACCACGCTGCACCAGGATCGATCCTGCATCACCTGTACGGCCGGAACAGCAAGCGCGACACCTACGGCGGGTACTGGGGCGAGGTGACCGTCAGCTACTGGCGGTACACCAGGCGCTGACGTGCTATGGTCTGCCGATCTCACAAGGAGCGGTAGTGATGCGAAAATTGATTGGCGGGATGATACTTGCCCTGTTGGCCGGTTGTACTTCGAATGCGATCACTGTTCAGCAGGCAGAGAGGGCACCCAGCGATAAGGTTTTTGCTTTTCAGGAAAAGCCTGCAGGCTCCTACGGCACTGTGACGGTGGTTAGGGACAGCGGCATAAATGGATCGGCTTGCGATTTCATTGTTTATATTGATGGAAAGAAAGCGGCTAAGCTCGGGACCAGCCAGAAGGCCTCATTCTTCGTACGCCCAGGATCATTGAATGTTGGCCTTGGACTTGCTGGTGCGGGCCTTTGCGCAGGGAAGGCTACTCAGACTGTCCAGGCTAATTCTGTGGCCGGTCAAGAAACTATATTTCGTGCAAGTTCCGACATGTATGGTTTGTACATCGGGCCGTATGTTGAGTACTAGTTAAAATTACTTATAGACCGCCTCCGGGCGGTTTTTTATTGCCCGGAGGTAACATGGTTGAGAGTGCAGAAAAGATGCAGACGGTCTTGCTGTCTGGGTCGCTTGCAAGGATGTTCGGTCGCCGGCACCGGATGACTACGGCCGGCGGGTTCCGGGACATCATGGGGTACTTCCGGCAGTTCCCAGGATTCGAGAAACACATGGCCGAGAGTTCCCGGAAAGGGATGCGATACGCAATCTTCAACGGAAAAGAGAACATCGGTGAGGACGACCTTGCGAAGCCGACTGGCCAAGATGTGGTCAGAATTGTTCCGGTCATTGCTGGTTCAAAGCGTGCTGGACTACTACAGACAGTCATCGGCGCAGTGCTGATTGTGGCTGGTGCGATCTTCCAGCAGCCGTGGGCAGTGCAGATGGGGGCCGCGCTGGCGATCGGTGGAGCGATTCAGATGTTGAGCCCTCAAGCCAAAGGCCTGGGCACGCAGGACAGCCCCAACAACCGCCCAAGCTACAGCTTCAACGGTCCGGTCAACACCAGCGTCCAGGGCAACCCAGTACCGTTGCTGTACGGCCGCATGATTGTCGGCAGCGCGGTGATCAGCGCCGGCATTTATGCCGAGAACCAGATGTAGCCAGCCACCCGACATTTCCAGGCCCGCCAATCGCGGGCTTTTTTTCGCCTGAAGGAAAGCCATGATCAGTTCACATATCGCCGGCAGCAAGGGTGGCGAGTCTAAGCCGCGCCCGGCAGTTGAGGCCCCGGACAACCTGCAGAGCACCGCCTTTGCGCGCATTCTCGATCTTGTCAGCGAGGGCGAGATCTTGGGCCTGGCCGACAATATGCGCTCGGTCTACCTCGACGAGACGCCGCTGGCCAATGCTGACGGCAGCATCAACTTCAGCGGCGTGACGCTCGACAAGCGCTATGGCAGCCAGGACCAGGACCACATCCCAGGATTCCCCGCAGTCGAAAGCGAGGTCGGGATCGGTGTCGAGTTGCGCTTCGGCCAGCCGTGGACCCGCTCCATCACGAACCTGCAGCTCTCTGCCGTGCGCGTGCGCTTGTCTGTCCCGCGCCTGGCGCAGACCAACACCAGCAACGGCGATACCAACGGCTACACCGTGCAGTATCGGATCGACGTGGCTACCGATGGGGGGCCGTTCGTGCAAGTGCTCACTGCCGCGTTCAGCGGAAAGACCACCACAAAGTACGAGCGCTCGCACCGTGTCGATCTTCCTGCGGCGGCAAGCGGCTGGCAGATCAGGGTAACCCGCCAAACCCCCAACAGCACCAGCGGCGCGATCGCGGACACGACGAACATCGACGCTATCACCGAAGTGATCGACGCCAAGCTGCGCTATCCGGGCTCGGCGGTCGTAGGCCTGCAGTTTGATGCATCTCAGTTCCAGTCGATCCCGACCAGGTCCTTCGACCTCTACGGCCGGATCATCCGTGTGCCGAGCAACTACAACCCGGACACCCGGTTCTACAACGGCATCTGGGACGGCACGTTCAAGTCCGCCTGGACCGACAACCCTGCCTGGATCTTCTATGACCTGCTGCTGCATTTCCGCTACGGCCTGGGTCACCTGCTCAATGCCGGCCAGGTAGACAAGTGGGAGCTGTACCGCATCGGGCAGTACTGCGACCAACTGGTCCCTGACGGCAAGGGTGGTACCGAGCCGCGGTTCACCTGCAATCTGTACCTGTCGGTGCGCGCTGATGCGTTGAAGGTCTTGCAGGACCTGGCGACGACATTCCGAGGCATGGCCTACTGGGCTGCCGGCTCGGTGATGGCCGTGGCCGACATCCCAGAAGATCCTGTCTACACCTACTCGAATGCGAACGTCATAGACGGGAAGTTCGGCTACTTCGGTTCCGCCAAGAAGACGCGCTATACCGTGGCCCTGGTGAGCTGGAACGATCCGGCCGACTTCTACCGGCAGAAGGTCCAGTATGTCGATGATCAGCCAGGGATAGCCCGTTACGGCATCCAGCAGACGGAACTGACGGCGACCGGCTGCACATCGCAGGCCCAGGCCCAGCGCATCGGCAAGTGGGCTCTGCTGACCAATCGATTAGAAACGGAAAGCGTGGGGTTCTCTGTCGGCCTGGACGGCACCCTGGCGCGGCCTGGACAGATCATTCGGATAGCCGACAACGACCGGGCTGGCCGGCGCATCGGCGGGCGGCTGCGCTCGTCGACGCTCGACACCCTGGTCCTGGATGCGGATGTCACCGCATACCCGGGCGACACCATCACCCTGATCATGCCCACCGGCAAGGCCATCTCCAGAACCATCAAGACCGTCGGCTACCCTGTGACCTGGGATGCCAATGGGATCACCTGGGATAATGGGACGATCACGATGGACACCACCGGCTTTCCTGCCGACGTCCAGCAGGTGGTGCTGTCCGAGAACCTTGTCGCCCTGCCGCCGACCCATTCGATGTGGGCCATCGATTCGCCGACCCTGGCAACCCAGTTGTTCCGCGTGATGTCTGTTGCGGAGGACTTCTCCGACACAGAGATCAAGTACACGATCAGCGCTGTGAAGCACAATGCGAGCAAGTTCGCGGCGATTGATAATGGCACCAGGATCGAGCGCCCGCCGGTCACCGTGATCCCGCCGAGCGTTCAGAAGCCCCCGGCTACCGTCAGTGTCAGCAATGACCACTTCGTTGACCAGGGCAGCGCAATCAGCGTCATGACGATCGAGTGGGACCGGCCGGAGGCCGCGATCGCCTTTGAGGTCTACTGGCGCAAGAATGACGGCGACTGGATTTTCGCTGGCCGCACCGGAACCACGTCGATTGACGTGAGCGGTATCTACGCCGGCCGGTACGTGGCCAAGGTGCGCGCCATCAACTCCTTGGACATTGGCTCAGTGTTCGCCACTTCGATGGAAACCGTGCTCAACGGCAAGACAACGCCGCCGCCGGTGGTTTCGTTCCTCACTGCCGAGTCGATCGTGTTCGGCATCAAATTGAAGTGGGGCATTCCTCAGGAGCTGAGTACGGCCGACCTGCAGCGCACGGAGATCTGGTACAGCCAGACCAACCAGATCGGCACCGCGGTGAAGTTCGGCGACTACGCCAACCCGCAAACTGACCTGACAATCATGGGCCTGGCCGCCGGCGTGCGCTTTTATTTCTGGGCGCGCCTGGTGGATCGGATCGGCAACGAGGGGGCGTTCTATGGCTCGGTTACCGGGCAGTCCTCGATCGACGCTGGGCCGATCCTCGACTACCTCAACGACCAGATCACAGAAACCCAATTGAGCCAGCACCTGCTGGAGAAGATCGACTCCGGCGGCGGCGCGCAGATTGAAATCGATGCGCTCAAGACTGAGCTTGCCGCGATGTACAGCATCAAGACCCAGCTCACGGTGGACGGAAAGCCTTACCTGGCCGGCATCGGTATTGGCGTCGAGAACGACGAGGGGATCATCACCAGCCAGGTGCTGATCGCCGCCAGTCGATTCGCGATCATCGATCCCAACACGACCGATGTGTTCTATCCGTTTGTCGTCCAGAACAATGCGGCCTACATCAAGTCTGCATTCATTGAAGACGGCTCAATCACCAATGCGAAAGTTGGCGACCTCAGTTCTACAGGTTATGTATCCGGACTGACCGGGTGGAAACTCGGCAAGGACGGTACATTTGAAAACAACGGTACGAGCAGCAACGGAAGAATGGTTATGAATAGTACGTCGATCAAGATGTATCACGCCAATGGAAACATTGCCATCGATCTGAGCTTGTAAAATGGTAGGGATAACTATCAAGAAGGATGACGGGCAAGTCATCCTTGATATGACAATGAGCATCAGTCAAACGGTTGGTTATGTTGATACAGGTGCCGTCAACGGTAGTATTCAAATACCGCTTCCTCCTCCGGGAAAAATAGCGATACCCATAGTTGTGCCACTGGTTGATATTGCAAGGGAGAAAGGCAAGGCTCCAGCCGTTGCGATATCGGGAACAACGCTTAGCTGGGCATACTCGTACACGACAAATGGCTGGGGATTCTTTTCTGCAAACTGCAGGATCTACTATGGGTATTACTAATGAGCTCTCCTAAGCTTGTTGTCAGCAAGGAAGACGGAAGCATTCTTTTTGATACCAGATACATTGCTTACGGGTTGAAAAAGAGTGGATACCTGCAATATCTGCAGTCTTGGTCGCGCCGCACATTTAAAGGTGGCAATGTCGACCCAGCCTGGGGCGGCAACTGGAACGAGTCGGTTGTAACAGGCCCCAACGCCACATCCGACAATGTCTATGGTTTTACTCTTGTTGGAGCCAAATCACCTATCGTGTTTATTGTTGGGCCTGGTTGCAGGGTTGGTTCTACACGCAACCCTGACGGCAGTATCACTTTCTACTATTGCGGTGTGACCACTGCAGTCAAATACTATTGCTTTGACCTTATGAGTGATGATATTCCGGGTGGTCCTTATCTCAAGACGTATCTGGAGAATGGGGATATCTCCTTTAACTCTTTGCAGCCACCACTGAACGTTGTTCAGTCAATCATGGCACCGCCGCCTTACTTGAGTCTGGAATCGGGTACACCTGCACCATACTTGGGTGGGGGTAAATCTTTCACAGAGTCTCCGCGATCTGCGTACTTTTATTACACATTCTCGCTGACTGCTGGCGTTGAATACGCGGTGCATCTTCCTTGGTCCAGGGGCGGAGGTCTTATCATGGGTACAGAGGCGCCTGGACCTGGCTTTGGTCACAGTACTATCGAAGGTGCATATGGAGGCATTGGCACTGCGACCTTCATGTTTGGTCCAGCGGCCGGGGGGCAGGCATCTCAGAGCCGAAGCGTCTCTCAAACCACTTGGCTAAACACTGCATCAGCTCCACGCCCCAGCGCACTTGTAGTAAATACCGCCGGACTTCCATTTCCATACAACTGAGCAAGCCAAACAAACTGGCCCGCCGCGCGCGGGCTTTTTTTCGCCAGGAGAAAGTCATGCCAATTACTCAGCAGCAGCTGCTGCAGATACTCCCCAGCGCCGGCCAGAAAGCCGGCGTTTTTGTTCCCGCTCTCAACACCGCAATGAGCAAGTACGGAATCGTCGGCCGGCTGCGCGTAGCCGCATTCATCGCCCAGATCGGTCATGAGTCCGGCCAGTTGCGCTACGTGCGCGAGCTGGGCAGCGATCAGTACCTGAGCAAGTACGACACCGGCACCCTGGCCGCCCGCCTGGGCAACACCCCCGAGGCGGACGGCGACGGCCAGAAGTACCGCGGCAGGGGGCTGATCCAGATCACTGGCCGAGCGAACTACGCGGCGTGCGGTGAGGCCCTGGGCCTTGACCTGGTTAATCAGCCGGAGCTGCTCGAGCAGCCACAGTATGCGTGCATGTCTGCGGCCTGGTTCTGGTCGAGCAGGGGGCTGAACACTCTGGCCGACGCTGGCCAGTTCACGAAGATCACGGCCAGGATCAATGGCGGCCAGAACGGCGCCGCAGATCGCCAGGCGCTCTATGACCTGGCATTGAAGGTGCTTCCATGACGCTGCTCGGGCGGATCGCCCCATACCTTGCTGTCCTGCTGCTGGTTGCTGGAGCCCTGTACGGTGCCTATCACTTCGGCTGTAGTGTGACCGATGAGCGCTGGCAGGCCCGATGGAACAAGCGCGACTCCGACGACAACGCCGCAAAGGCTGCTGCAGAGGTCGTCGCGCGCGCGACTGAGCAGGCCCGGCAAAACTCAATCAACAAGGCGGTTCAAGATGGACAACGGAAAATCGATCAAGCAACGGCTGATGCTGCTGGCGCTCGGTCCGCTGCTGACAGCCTGCAGCGGACAGTCGACGACCTCGCCGGGCGTCTCAAGCGTGCGGCCGGCAGCAATTCCTGCACTGCCGCCACAAGCGCGGCAATTGCCCGAACAGCCCTGGTGTTTGCCGACCTGCTCAAGCGCGCTGACGATCGAGCGGGAAAACTGGCAGAGGCTGCTGATCAAAGCCGAAGCAGGGGAGTGACGTGCGAAAGGGCGTATGAAGCGCTGGTGGATCTGAAATAGGGGGTTGTGTTCGTTCGGCAGGACGCCGCAGGAAGGGTAAAATCAGTTCCGCAATCAGGGTGTGACGCCTTGATTTTAAAGGCCTTCAGACATGCTTGAAATTCTTAGTTGCGGAATCAGATTCGTCGTAAGCGGTTGAAAAATAAGGCTAGTGTCGTAGATTGCAAATCCATCTACGCCGGTTCGATTCCGACCTCGGCCTCCACCATTCAAAACCCTGTAGATCAATGGTCTACGGGGTTTTTTATTGCCTGTAGAAAACCAATCATTTCCGCAATTATTGCCATCGTTTCCGCAACTGGGCGTCATTTCGTTGGACTGACGATCTCGCCAACGCGGCGATATACCTTCTTTGTCATTTCTTCTCTCGAATGTCCAAAATATGCGTACGTAGCACTCTGTTACTAGATGCAACAAAGGAATGGTGGCGAATTGATGGTAAATTGGGTATCACAGGAGGGGACGGCATGGGGCCGAACTAGGGAGCTTCAATGAAAATTCGAACGGAACATCAAAACCTTGGCGCTGCGCTAATGCAGATCGCGGAGGATGACAACTTCACGGCCATCAATCCGCTTCGCCTCAAGGGAGATAAGGTCAACAACGCCTTTCTCATCAACGCCGATACCTGCCTGTTTTTGAAGTACAGCCAGGAGCCTAAGGGTGGTGCGCAGGAGTACAAATTCACTTTTTCATCTGACGTACTCGACTCTGTTGAACTTTCTACGGAGTTCTACAAAAAAATCTTTATTGGTCTTGTATGCGTGGAAGATCAAGAGATTTGTTGTATTGACATGGATCAGATGACAGAGATGCTTCAGGCCAGGATCAAATCTGCTGGACAGGAAGAAGAGACTTATCAGGTCCTGGTCACTGTACCAGAAGGGAGGAGTATGCGAGCCTATACCAACGCTTCTGGACGCAAAGGCGTTATTGCGGGCAAGGAAAAAGTCATTTCTCGTAGCCGATTCCCAAGTTGCCTGTTTGCCTGATATAGCGATTATTCATTCATCATGGCAGACCCGCAGCGTCTCGCGATCCCAAGGCTGCTGGTGATTCCTCTCCATAGCCGGCGATCCCGTGATTTCATAGCGCGGAGGGGGGGTAGAGCTGGGCATTGTCAGATTTTTTTTCCTTCAATGTGCTACTACTGAAGTGAAAACAAGCCCTCATTTTCTACAGACTTCTGCTTTTCGCAGAAATACCCTTTATTCTCTAGGCACTGTACGAAAAGAAATATCGTAGACACCGCCGCCAGCAAGCTAGTGTGACCATCGCTACGAAGCTTTCCGCCAGCTTGCAATAGCGTGTTCCCAGGCGGCGGTGTTCCTTAAGCCAACCAAATAACCGCTCTATTACATTCCGCTGCCGATATTTGGGCTTGTCGAAGAGACGCAGCAAGCCGGGCTGTGGCTTGCGCTTCATGTCCCGCAGAGGAATTACTGGCTGCATTCGATAATGATCGCAGTACCGGTGCAGCGAGTCAGCGTCATACCCCTTGTCTGCCAAGAGCCAGCGCCATCGCTTGCGTGGCCTACCTCGACCCGAGGGGATGCGGACGCCATCAAGCAGCGGCTGAACATGTGAAATGTCGCTTGCCTGCCCACCAGAGAGAGTGAAGTGGAGCGATATGCCTTGGGCGTCGCAGACCATGTGAATTTTCGTCGGCAACCCACCCCGACTTCGTCCAAGTGCGTGGTCGGCTGGTTCTTGCGCCACCCTTTTTTGCATGCGCCGGAAGAGGTTCGGGTGGTTTTCACTGCCGTTGAGTCGATGCACTAGGTATCCAGGTCGATCAGGCCCTGTGCATTAAGTTTGACGTGTAGCCGCCTGAGCATCTTGTTGAAGGTCCCCTGGTTTCGCCAGTCTCGAAATCGCTGATAGACCGGCGACCAAGACCCAAATCGCTCAGGCATGTCCCACCATGCTGCACCGGAGCAAGGCACCAACAGCACACCGTTGAGCATCAAGCGGTCGTCGACTCTTGGGCGTCCGGTGCGTCGATGTTCAGCAAAAAGATCAGCGACTATTTGCCAGTCTGCATCGGAAAGTTCGTATCATTTGGGCATGGTAGAGCCCTTCGCCTAAATGGCAAGAACTCTACGGAAACTCAGGCCCTCAGGGGCCGCGATGGAGTTTCAAAGGTTTTCATACAGAACCTAGGAAGCTCAAATGGGCAGACCTGCGTGCGGGCGATTTTTCGTAGAGCGGGCGTAACGTGTGAGGCGGCTGATAGCGAAGCGAAAATGGGGCATCATCGTGATGAGGTATTCGGGGGACAGACCATTATTGTGGTGTGAAATAATCCACCTAAAAAACTCATGATTCCTACAGCCTTTAGGCGTGGGAAAGGTTGTGTGCACCAAATGCCGAGGCTACAGTTTCAAACATTGCTGCAAATTCAGCAATACGGGCGTGGAAACCCGTGAACGAATATGGCGAACTCCTAAATCTGAATAGGGAGGTCACCATGACCAAGAAAATTACGCCCGATCCACCGACTGCTGACAAAGTCCCAAACACCCACGACAAGGATGTGTTCCTGTGTCAGATCCTCAACGACCCTTCGAGGCCTGACGAGTCGGAATTGGCGAACGCACCGCGTTTACTCGATACCCTCACGTTCACATGTTCCAAGCCTGTTACGCCGCAAGCCCCGGATAAACCCTCACTGTTCGCCATCCAACCGGGCATCAATGCCCAGGAGGCACTGACCTACGTTTCCCATCTGCTCGAAGCGGCAGAACTCAACGGTGATGAAATCAGCCTGCACGCCAATCCCGTCGAACGGGCATTGTTCTGGAACATGCTGCACTCGGTGGAGGTGGCGCGTGCGGTAGTGGATGCGCTGCTTGAGGGCTCTTCCTCGTCTGATCAGGCATTGCCCGAGGGCTGATATCCCTCTCCATAGGAAGCCATCATGAGTACTCGACTTTCCCCCGTCGTTTCGGAGTTCGAGACAGAAGAGCAGGCGGCCAGTTATGACCGTTGGTTTCGTGCCAAGGTGCAGGCGTCGCTTGATAATCCGGGTCCTGGCATTCCGCATGACCAAGCGATGGCTTTAGTGCAAGCGGTTCTGGACGAACGCAGGTCGGCTCGTACGAAGCGCTCGCTGGACTAAAAGACCGCCAGTGACCTGGTGGAATCGTTGATTATATTGAGTCGCACAACTGTCCTTATATACGAAAAGGGAGCAGATTTACTTTCGCGATTATTATAGACGCGAAAGTAAAACTGCCCCCTTTTTCTATTGATATCAGCTGTAGTCCTTAAACGTCTTGTCCTGCCATTCGCCGGAGTTGGGGTTGTACACTTTGTCCGGTTTCTGCACTGATCCCGAGGCTCCAGATCCTGTGTAACCCCTTTGGATCGAGGTGATTCCGCTTATTGGGACTTCATTGATCTGGCCGCTGTAGGTCGTCGATTCAAGAAAGGCCTTTCCTGCCAGGGTGTCCACATTCCTCAGCTTGCCCTGTATGCATTGGGACGACATGGCTCCAGGAAATTGCCCCCAGATACGAAGGTATTCACCAGTAGGAATACTGTTAAGTTCTTCAGCGAAATTGCTCATTCTGGTTCCCTCAGAAAGTTATAAAAATAAGCAGGTGCCTGGAAAATATAATCGCTCGATTTTTGGTTGTTAGAATTTTTGATATTTTTGCATATAGCGTTTTATTTTTTGTTGGATGCTGATTATGTGCTATGGGGCGTCTCGATACCTGTAGATGGTTCGCGTGGTGGTGTTTTTCGAGGCGTGTTTATATGTTTAGTTGTTTGTAGCGTTGGGTTGTTTATTGAGCTTTGTTGGTAGGGGCGCCTGTTTCTGTGATTCAACAGCCTGCGCGAAACCAGCTGAAGCTCATCAGCGCCAATGAAATATTTGTTAGTTGTTCCGAATCGCTACGACACGGACCATGGTTCGGAATCAACGGCAATCATGCTATTTCAACACGAGGGAAATCTGTTCCATGCATCAGAGAAAACGCTCACCGCGGCATGCTGTCATCCACAGTCTGTGCGGCATGAGCCTACGTACGGCAGGTGCTGTCGCAATCACCCTGGCGACCCTGGGCGGCGCACAGGCGGCCACTCCCGCCACCGATACCATCAAGGCGTTCAAGTTGTGCACGGGGGTGGATAACAACTCGCACGTGCTGGAGGGAACCATCGACCAGAGCATGCGCAACGGCGTGACAGCTATTCACTTCAAGCAAACCCCGGCACATGCTTCCTATGATTGGCATAAGGACCCGGAGCCCCAGTACGTGATGACGTTGTCCGGCACCCTGGCGTTCGTGACCCGAACCGGCGAGAAGTTCACCCTGCATCCGGGGGAAGTGCTGGTCGCCGAAGACAATACCGGCTCAGGACATCGCTGGAAGCTGGTTGACGATCAACCCTGGCGGCGTGGGTATGTGGTCCTGAAACCTGGTGCGCCGGACTCGTTTATCCCGGACGATGCTGTCGCCGCGAAAGTGTGCAAGGCGCTTTAATCGCGTCATCGCATTCCCCTGGATTGCTTGTTTCAAGGCCGCTTCGCGCCCCAGCGCGGTGGTGCAGCGTTCCGACACAAATTGTTCACAGGAATCAACGCACGTATGATCGGTTCGAGTCGCTGAGACTCGCCCCTTCAAAAGGACAAGAGCATGGAAAAGCACTTCGGTAATTCAGGCCTGTTCAAGGCTGCTTCGTATCACTGCAACGAATCCCTGGATGGCGGCATCGCCGACTGGGAGCTGAAAAACAGTGCGCTGAATACGAAGGAGTTTTTGATATGTCCAAAGAATTACTCGGAGTTTTTGCTCTAGGGCTGATGGTAGTAGGTGAGTTTTGTGCAATCTACAGCGAGGTGGTCACTGCCAGGCTTGCCCAGACGGGCAGCGGTTCAGGGGAGGCTTTCATACTTCCGGTCGTGCTGATGTGCTTCGCAGGCCTTTGCTTGCTGGGTGCCTATTGGCTGGGTTATGTGGCTGTCGGTGACATCTGGATCGTCACTGTGGTTTCCGTGACTTCGTTGCTGATTCTTGAGCCGATCGTGGTCTGGTCCCTGTTCGGTGAGGTACCGGGGCGAGGTGCACTGATCGGGTTCTGCCTGGGGGCTCTGGGAATGCTTTCCACAGTGATGCTGTAGTTGCACGTTCTGGCCTGGCTGTTGGATGCTGGGCCGGGGCCAGCCCGCCCTTGGTGCTACAGTCTCGCTCCCTCCACGCATCATCGGACAAACCCAGGCCAGGTAATCCAGGCAGGTTTCCTTATCCATTCATACAGGTGCAGCCATGCAGAAGACCCCTCCCGAAGGCTTACCCATTTATCGGATCCTGACAGGCAAGGATGACGCGTCATTCTGCCATCGAGTGTCTGAAGCCCTTGCCCTGGGCTACCAGCTTTATGGCTCGCCAGCGGCAACGTTCAACGGCGAGTTTGTGGTGGTGGCGCAGGCTGTCATCTGGCCGGGCAGGTAGGTTTCCTGTCGGACAACAGGCCCCGGGCCGTTCGCCGGGCCTTCTGTATCGGGCAGGCATGAAGCCGCTCGAAAGACCGGGTCGCTACTCCACGGTGCAGACCCAGCGATGGTTGTGCCGGTAGGGGGCCCGGGTAAACGCAACGTCCGCTACCAGTATCATGCCGCGTTCTTGCAGCGCTTCGGTCAGTTGTACGAGTGTCTCTGCTTCGATAGTCATTGCTGTTACCTCGTCAGACTGACTGCGTTCATAATTCCTGACCAGGAGGACAGGCGGCTAATTCAATTTTTCTACCTCGGCGATACAGGCCTCCTTGATCTGGCAGGGCTTTTATCGGTTCGACGCTTGGCTAGCCCGATGACGCTTGCACGCGGACGTATCTCGGAATACTGTATGGATAATCAGTATAGAGATAGATCCCATGCAGCTTATCGCCAAGCTCGGCATCCTCGCCGATGCCGCCAAGTACGACGCTTCGTGTGCCAGCAGCGGCGCACCCAAGCGCAGCTCCCGTGGCCGTGAGGGGATCGGTGCCACCGATGGCATGGGCATCTGTCACAGCTATACCCCCGACGGCCGCTGCGTGTCGTTGCTCAAGGTGCTGCTGACCAATTTCTGCCTCTACGACTGCCAGTACTGTGTCAATCGCCGCTCCAGCAATGTGCCCAGGGCGCGTTTTACGCCGGAGGAGGTGGTGCGCCTGACCCTCGACTTCTATCGGCGCAATTGCATCAGCGGGCTGTTCCTGAGCTCGGGCATCATCCGCTCGGCCGACTACACCATGGAGCAGTTGGTGCGGGTGGCGCGCTTGTTGCGTGAGGAGCACCAGTTCCGGGGCTATATCCATCTCAAGACCATTCCCGACGCCGATCCCCTGTTGATCGAGGAGGCGGGACGTCTGGCGGATCGCCTGAGTGTGAATATCGAGTTACCCACCGAGGCGGGCCTCAAGCTGCTGGCGCCGGAGAAGCAGTTGATCACCATTCGCCAGGCCATGGGTACCATCCACCGCGGCCAGCAGGCGGTGGCCGGCGAGGTCAGGGCGCCGCGCTTTACCCCGGCGGGGCAGAGCACGCAGATGATCGTCGGCGCCGATGCCAGCGACGATCGTACGATCCTGCGCAACGCCGAATCGCTCTATCAGGGTTATGGCCTGAGGCGGGTCTACTACTCGGCGTTCAGCCCGATTCCCGACAGCCCCAGCAGCGTGCCTCTGGCTGCGCCGCCGCTGTTGCGCGAGCACCGCTTGTACCAGGCCGATTTCCTGATGCGCGGCTATGGCTACAAGGCCGGTGAGCTGTTGACCCAATCCACCCACCTGGCACTGGATATCGACCCCAAGCTTGCCTGGGCACTGGCCAACCGCGAGGTTTTCCCGCTGGATGTGAACCGCGCCGAACCGGCGTTGCTGGCGCGTATCCCGGGGATCGGCCTGCGCAGTGTGCAACGGCTGGTGGCGCTGCGTCGCGAGCGGCGTATCCGCTATGACGACCTGATCCAGATGCGTTGCGTGCTGGACAAGGCCCGGCCCTTTATCGTCACCAGCGACTATCGGCCACCCCAGGCGGAGATGCGCAGCGGCCTGTTGCGGGTGCGCCTGCGCGAGCCTCAGGCACCGTTGCAGATGGGGCTGTGGGGATGATCGCGCTGGACTGTGACGACGACTTCGGCACCTGGCGCGATCAGGCCCGCAGACTGCTCGGCCACGGTATCGATCCGGTCGATGTGACCTGGACGCAAGGCCCGATGGATGATCTGCTGGCCGTGCCGACACCGTTGCCGGCGGGGCCGGGGCTGTTCTGCGCGCGAGTCCCGGCGGCCCTGCTGGCCCAGCTCGAACAGGCCGCGCGCTATCGTGGCGAGCAGCGCTGGAGCCTGCTCTACGAGGTGCTCTGGCGGGTTGCCCACGGCGACCGTACCGCCATGCTCGCCGGCGACCGCCTGGGCAGCGAACTGCAGCGGCGGATCCGCCAGGTCAGCCGCGAAGCCCATCACCTGCATGCCTTCGTGCGTTTCGTGCCGTTGCCCGAAGCGCTCGCCGAACGGCTGCAACTGGATCTGGTGGCCTTCCACGAACCGGCCCACGACATCCTGGAAAGTGCCAGCGGCCATTTTGCCGAACGGTTGGGCCGGCAACGCTGGTTGATCGCAACCTCCCGCGACGGCATCCGTTTCGATGGTCAGGTCCTGGACTATCGACGCCGTTGCCCCGAGGAGTGGCGGCAGTGGGCCAGCCATGCCGACGATCCGGGCGCCGAGTTGTGGCTGACCTATTACCGGCACATCTTCAATCCGGCCCGGGTCAACCCCGATGCGATGCGCCAGCACATGCCCGGTCGTTTCTGGCGGCACCTGCCGGAAGGGCCGCTGATTCCACGGTTGGTGGGCCTGGCCCGACAAGGCAAGCAACGCGATGGGCAGGCGCAGGAAGTGGGCCAGCAGAACGGCAAGCGGATTGCGGTCGGGGAGGGAATGACTGGGCAGTAAGGTTGCGTAAGCGGCCATTTCAGTTTCGACTGGAGCGCCTACAACGATCCGCATCGTCGCTACTGAGTTCCTTTCGACGAGCGTCCGACAGCCCCGTGTCATACGGGGTTGTCGGATCATGGCCGGAGCCGGTTTGAGGCTCAGCCCAGGGACGTCCTCTGGGTCTGGCTTCGGTCCCCGATCAGACACAGCACCAGCGAAAGCACGATCGCTCCGATGCTCACATTCATCCATGGAGTGATCTGCTCATCCAGCAACAACGCAGACCACGCAATCCCCGCCGCCAGTGCTGCGAAACTGGCAAACGAAACGTATATCCCACCTGCCCGTCGTACCAGTTCGAAGAAGGACCAGACCTCAACTGCGGTGACGATCACCAGTAGTGCCACTTCCGATCCATGCTGGACGAGGTCCTGGTAGCCCATCTCCGACGTCGATGTAAAGAACAATGGGAGTGCCAACAACGCAGCCAGCACCGACTCATAGGCGGCCATGGTGAACACCCCCAGGCCTTTCGGCCAGGCCGCGGCGACGTACAGGTTGTACAGCGCGTAACTCACCGGGACCCCGATGGCCACCGCCAGCCAAAAGCGGGACGATCCCTGCGGAAGCGCTGCACTGGGCAGCAGGAGCATCATGGCTGCACCAATACCCAGTGCGGCACACAGCACATGCCAGAACGTGACCGTTGCCAGACGAAGCAGAAAGCCCAGGCAAATGCAGAAAACCGGTGTGCTTGTAACGATCAGGGTAAGCAAGGTCGAGTCAATGTAAGGCGCCACCACCAGTTCGAGCCAGATAGGGAATGCATAGCCAAGTACACTGCAGATGATCAGGAAGACCCACCATGACCGGTTGGTGCGCCACGAGCTGCGTGTGACGACCATCATTGCCAGGAACGCGATGGCCACACCGACCAGCGTCGGGAACAGGATCAGGTCTGCATGAACCCCGACGCTGGTGATTTTCTTGACGAGTACGAAGTGGAGCCCCCAGGTGCTGCCCATCAAGGCCAGCAGTAGAAAATTGATGTAGCGCGTCAATTCGGTATCTCCCTTTTAAATGAAACTCGCGGTTCGGCATCATCCATGCGCGACGGTTTGAGCTTGTAAGGATGGGGGAACTGATCCAGCCATCACGGTATAGGCCATCTGCTCCGGCGTGAGGCCTGGAGATTCTTCTTGCCCCCAGCATTCATGTGAGGCGATCGCTTCAGTGATCGTAAGGTCATCCATGCAGTCGGAAAGCGACAGCGACTTCACGACAGCGAACACTCTCAGCGCCGGGACATCCTGCGGGTACGCCAGAATGTGAGCGTTCAGCGTTGCCAGCCATGTTGCCGAGTTCACCAGGACCAGGTCTTTCACCTGCTGACGCATGGCTTGATGGATTTCGTCCATCGTGTAGCTTTTGCTGGAGCATAGATGATAGGTGCTTGTGGCTGTCGAGGGGAGGCTCGCCGGGTTTACTACGCGGGAGGCAATCTGGCCCGCGATGCGATCCGCCGGGCAGACTTCCAGCTGCATGGGCATGATCGGAAATTGTCCGATTCTCTGGCAGACACTCAAGAACTGGAAGACGTAGTCATTGCTGGCTTCACCCACGTTCGTGGTACTGCCCCACAGGCGACCACAGCGATAGATCGTTGCCTTGAGGCCCTCAGCCCGGAGCTGCTCCAGCAACATTTCGATCATCCATTTGCTTTGCAGATAACCGGAGGCCACGCTATCCACTTCCGCCATTTTGGTGCTGGGGGATAGGTGCGCGAGACGCGGTTTGGTGTCAAACAAGGCAAGAGATGAGACAAAGTGGAAGCCGGCGCCGCTTGCAAGAGCCAGGTTGATGAGGTTCAGGCTTCCGAGGACGTTGGTCGTCATCAGCTTCGAATAGGGTGACAACATATGGGTATCGGCGGCGCAATGCACGATATCGGCGACGCTGTGTTGCAATGCGTGCAGACAATCCTCGTCCAAGCCCAGTTGGTCGAGGTTCAGGTCACCCACGATGACATGCAGTCTTTGCCGCTCTTCATGGCGCACGTTAAGCGTTTGCATCAGTTTTCGACGAAGGGCTTCGGGGCTTTCAGCGGTCGAACTGCGAACCAGGCAGTGGATTGGACGTAGCGTTCTTTTCAGCAGGTCCTTGACCACGTGGCGTCCGAGCAGCCCCGTAGCACCTGTCACAAGAATGCCTTCTGCGATACGAGTGGAAGGGGGCGTGCCGACCCGGAGCAACCCCTTGAGCCGATCGAGTTCCGCATCGCGCCAGTCGCGGAAGTGTCGGGCCCTGTGTTGTACATGTACCGATTTACCGGCGTCGGTGAGAATCGTGCGCAGGCTCGCACAATGGTACAGCGTCGATACCGGCCATTCCCGACTGCTGTGCCGTTCCAGAAAGACAGCCAATCGCACGATCTCCAGTGAGTCGGCGCCATTCTCCGCCAGGCTGGCATCCCAGTTCAGTTCGCGTGCGCCCAGTATCGAGCGTATGCCTGCCATGAGCTCGCTTTCTGGTTGTGGGTCGAGATCGGCGTTCTCCCTTGTCCTGGCCATGGCGGTCGCGAGAGCCCGCACCCTGTTGTAATCGATCTTTCCAGCGAGAGTGCGCGGCATTTCGTCGAGCAGGACGAAGCTGTTCGGAACCATATAGGACGGAAGATCCAGGCTCAGCTGGTGACGCAAGTCAGTTTGTGTCACCTCGATACCAGGCATCAGTTGCACGGCGCACAGCAGCTTGGCATTGCTACCTGCGTCGGTCATGAGCACACAGCAATCCGACACTTCGGGCAGCGTTCGGACGATCGACTCGACTTCACCCAGGCTAATCCTGAAGCCCTGGCGTTTCACCACATTGTCCATGCGGCCGTGATACTCCAATGCGCCGTCGGCACCGATGCGTCCCAGATCCCCGCTCTTGTAATAGCGATGCTGGCTTCGATCGCTCTCGACCCGGATGAAGAATTTCTCATCGGTCATTTCAGGGCTGTTCAGGTATCCGGTGGCCACGCCCGGACTGGATATGCATATCTGCCCCATGCCCCCGAGCGGTGCCGGCCGGTCAAACCGGTCGAGCAAGACAATCCTGCTGCCGGCAATGGGGCGACCGATGGAGATAGCGTTTTTTATCTCGTCCCCGGCATAGGGCTGTCGCACGCGCTGGAGGGCTGTGACAACCGTCGTCTCGGTTGGGCCGTAGGAGTTGATCAGGTGTGGACGAGGTGGCGGGAGACGGAACCAGGCGTGGATATCGGATTTGTAGAGTGCTTCTCCGCCAATGACAACCAGATTGACGCTGGGTGGAAAGTGGAGGTTCTCCGATAGGCAGGCCAGACTGAGCTCTCGCCAGTAGCCGGTGGGCAAGTCCAGGAAAGTGATGCGTTGTTCATGCACGAACTGCAGAAACCTGGCAGGTCGCAGATCGACCTTCGAATCACGGATAATCAACGTTCCGCCGGCCATCAGGCAGGGATAGATTTCCTCAACGGAGGCGTCAAACGAGACGGTGGCAAATTGCAGGACCCTGGCATGACTCGTGAGATTGAAGGTGTGCCTGGCAACGCTGGCGTAGTACGAAAGCGATGAGCGTGAAACCATCACTCCCTTGGGGCGTCCGGTTGTGCCTGAGGTGAACAGCACGTACCCGCAACCCGAGTTGCCTTCGGATTCGGTTTCGGCTATCGAGCGAATCCTTGTTATTACCGCATCGCCCTCAATGATCCATCCCGCCCGAGCATCCTCGAGCATCAGTTTGCTGCGCTCGGCTGGCAGTTCGAGGTCTATTGGAATGTAGATGGCATCCAGCGAAAGCAACGCCAGCGCGGCAATGATAAAACCGCTTGAGCGTGGCAGGCGTAGTGCGACACGGCTGCCGGCGGTTACCCCCTCGCGTGCCAGCTCTGTGGCGAGCTTGCGGGCCTGCGCCGATAACTGTCCGTAACTGATCGTTGCGCCGGCATCACAAATGGCTGCTTTTTCAGGGTTCCGACCTGCATGGCTCTCGAATGCCTCCAGCACATCCTGATCCACGACGCCCTGCAGTTTGCCCAGCAACTCGGCGTTCGACTGTACAGGTCTTGCGAACTCCACAAGCTGTTGTGGAGTGAGATGATTGTCACTCTGAAGAGCCATCGCGATGGCCAGCAGCGCATCGAGGATCTCGTGAGCCAGGTCTTTTTCAAGCACCTGCCTGTCGAACAACAATTCGACCGAGGCTTCGCGGACATTCATCTGCAACTGGGCGGCACCGAACAAGCCCTGGCATTGCTCGGTGTCCGACCAGGCCCGTACCTGCCAGGGCGCGTGCTGTGCGCCGGACATGTCGTTCAGGGCTTTTCTGCAATCAGCACGAAGTGCGCTTGCCGATGCCAGCGGATCCACATTCGGGCAGTCGAGATGCCCTGCGCGAGAGACGACAACGCTGCTCACTTCTTCCGCCCAGTTGGCGTACCAGCAAGCGGCTACCAGCCAGGCGGTGAGCAGGCTGGCCTCGAATTCGGCGCCGGTCGTGCCCACGGCGTCCGCTCGCTCCAGGCTGACCGCGGCCTGGCTCACTGTCGAACTTTCGCTTTCCACGCCAGGCACTTGTGTATCGCGCACCGAATCTGTGTGTTCGATTTCATCGAATGTCATCTCTTATAGTCCTTTATGTTTTCGGCTCAATGACAGTTATTTCAGTACTTGCTGGATAACCAGGCAGAGATGATCGATTTGTTCCTGATTGATACACAGCGGGGGCGCGATCTCGATCGTCGGATCGTTGCGGGTGTAGTACAGGGAGGTGATCACGCCATGGTTCAACAAACGATCGCGAATCACCGCGACTTCTTCCGTCGTGGCGGGAGCCGGGGAGTCAGGTGACTTCAGGTGGATGGCCTGGAGCAGGCCCGTCCCGGTGAGGCCGGAGACCTTTGGATGTCCTGCGAACAAACCATGCAGCCTGTCTTTCAGGTAGACACCCATGGACGAGGCGTTCCCGAGCAGTTGCTCGTGGTCGAGAATCCTGATGTTTTCCAGCGCGGCCGCGGCCGCGGCTGGACGACCACCGAAGGTGGCGCCATGGGTGAACATGCTGTCGTTGCCCTGGGCGAAGGCAGAAGCGACACGTTCGCTGACGATTGTCGCCCCGAGGGAGTCGTATCCACTTGTGAGGCCTTTGGCGCAAACGATGATGTCTGCTTCTAGACCATAGTGTTCAGCGCTGAACCAACTGCCCATACGCCCGAATCCGGTAATGACTTCATCGACGATCAACAGGGCGCCGGTCTCCTCGCGCAGCCTGCGCAGCCCATCAAGATACTCGGTGCCGGGCGTCACCATGCCGTTGCTGGTTTCGATGGTTTCCAGCAGTACGCCTGCGACATCCTTGCCACGACCTGGGGTGGCCTTCAGGAGGTCATTGAAGGGATCATTGCTGTCGTGCATCGAAGGAATGGTCGCGGTCATGGGCAGAAGTGGACCGAACTCTTCTTTCAACGATGCAAAACCGCAGACCGACAGCGCGCCCAGCGTAACGCCGTGGTAGGCATGATCGCGGGAGACCAGCCATTTGCGTTGGCTTTCACCACTCTTGACGGCAAAGGCCCGGGCAATTTTCAGCGCGGTCTCTACTGCCTCCGAGCCGCTGTTGGTGAAGAACACCCGTGCATTGGCGCCGACGACGGGGGACGCCAGGTTTGCCAGGGTCTGAGCCAACTGGGTGGAATAGGGGTTGGAAAAACTGAACGGAGAGCAGAATGCTAGCGTCTTGGCTGCCTGGCTGGCGGCATCGACAATCGAGTCACGGCCATATCCGACATTCACACAGTACGCACCGCTGATGGCGTCCATATACTGGCGGCCCTGCGAATCCGTTACGTAGATGCCTTGTGCCTTGACCAAGGACGAGGGAAAAGCATCGGTCTTGCCAAGTTGATCGGAAGGGAAGAAGTGCAGCCAGGTATTGTCGTGTTCAGACAGGGACTTTTCTACAGGCATGGGGAATCCTTGCGCTTGTTATGCAAGCGCTTGTGTCATCAGGTTTCGGTGAGCGCGCGATTGATGGAGGATCAACTGCGCGCCACGTGTTATTAGTTGTAGTACGCGCCGTTGTTGCCGGCTTTGATATGGGCCGCAGTAAAGGGTGGAAGGCGAATCAGTCCATGTTCTGACGAAGTGCTGGCGGCCAAGGGATCAGTGAGGAATAGTTTTCCATCGCCCTGAAGATTGATTAGAAGCTCCTGAGCAGAGAAAAGATGTTCTGTCTGACCGGAGGCGACATGATTCGAAAGTTTAAGGTCCGAGCTTGTCAGTTCCGTGGAGTCAGCGGTTGTGCCTGTCAATATCTGATGGTCAAGCTCCAGCCCGAAAATATCCTGGTAAATCATCAACTCTACAAAACCGCGCAATATATGAGGCGCGGCATCATCACCAAAGCGATCCAGGGCATGGGATATAAGGTTGTCAAGAACCCAGCGACCATGTGCCTGGTCGACCGAAGTGTGAACGTCGAAGTAGTGACAGTCGACTTTTCCGCTGTAGATTTCGCGAACGGATTCACCCAGTTGTTTCTGCCATACAATGAAGCACGCTTCATTGCGGAAGAATGCGCCCAGGTAACGCAGGAACTTACTTTTATCGTGGCAGATCTGGTAGGTATAAGCCGAGACCAGCATGTTGCTGGTGAGGAAGTGGTCCTGGTAGGCATCCGGTGTATCGCTCAGACCAAGATCCACCATCGTCTTCTCATACAAATGGCTGTGTTTGTCCTCAGGGACGCCATTGCCCATCTCGTCCTGGTAGACCCGCAGCAAATGAGACTGCAAGGTGCCGAACGCGCCTGTTGCGTAAAGTCCCATCGGCGCGCCTTCGATAAGGAACTCGATCGAGAACTGCGTCAACAGGCTCCTCATCAGTGCCTGGCCGTTTGGGTCGTTGAGGATGTAGGAAAGCGTAGGGTCAAACTCGCCATTCTTGAGTCGACCAAACTCCTCATCCAGCTGTATGCCGAAGAACGACTTCAACTGCTCTGCCGAAACCGAGAAGTCGACTTTATCCAGTTGCGAACTGATCGGTGCAAATACGACGGCTTCGAGGGTTCTCAGCTCATCCAGGGCTTTCTTGCTTTTATCACGACCATATCGTTCGTCGAGATGCTGCTGGATGTCTCCTTCGATTTCCTTGTTCAGGAATAGCATGTCCTGTTCGTAGCAACCAAGCAGGCGTTTCACATTTTTATTCATGCGAGCGCCCAGGAGTTCCTCTGTTGCAAGATTGAGTTTTACAGTTTTCCCATTGGGGAGCGGATAGGAAAGATGGATAGCATTGTCCAGAAGCTTCATAGAGATCCTTTCATTTTATAGGCGAAACTTTTCCTGCGCTTTATTCCGGCGCAAGTTTCAAGCTAATTGGCGTTGTAGATATTGCACCCGCAAATAATGACATTCGCTGAGTTGAATCTCGGCGGGAAGTCGATGCGAATAGATTTCAGGCATCCATAAGATGCCGCAGTGCGGAGGGATCAGGTACGGTTGTTCCAACTAGGAAGTGTTGCTGAATCGCGTTGCGATGGGGGAATCATGAGGCGATGAAATACACAAAAGGATATGGCGGGGCATTGATTTCATTCCATGAAAGTATCGTGTCCTTGTTTCGAATCATAAAGTCGTAAAGCTGTAACTGTCAATGTGGAAAAGATAATGTTGGTGTTCGATATTATGTTCGTGGTTAGTTTGATTTTAGGCGGGCTGAAACCGGAGACTAGAAAAAAATCAATATTTTCATGGAGTAGCAAAAGCCTCATTGGAGGCGTCAGTAAAATATAATGAACGCAAGGGTTGCCTTGTTAACTCCCGGGCGATGATATCGGCATGGCCGGACCGCCTGCTCACGAGAGTCAGGCAGTCCGCCCCTGTCAAGGACTGCTCAGGTGCTCAAGCCAGGTGGGTAAACAGATAGTCCTGCGGCAGGCGCGACTTGGGCAGGGCGGCATTGAAATCACTGTCGCTGCGATAGCCCAGGCAGGCGATCACGACGCTGGTCAGTCCCTGTTCGTGCAGGTTCAGTTCGGCGTCCAGCGATTTGGCATCGAAGCCCTCCATCGGCGTGGCGTCGATACCCAGTGCGGCGGCGCCGAGCAGCAGGCTGCCGAGGGCCAGGTAGGTTTGTTTTTCCATCCAGTGCTGCAGGTCTTTCTGGTCGTAGCGGTGCAGGTTGACGAAGTGCGAGCGGATCTGCTGCTGGCCACTTTTGGCCGTATCGGTCGAGAAGCGCCCGTCCTGTTCCTCCTGTTTCAGTATCGTGTCCAGGTGCGCATCGCTCATCGCCGTGCGCGTGCACAGCACGATCACATGGGAGGCGTTCAGCACCTTCGGCTCATTGTTGGGGAAAGCCCCCAGGGCACCCTTGGCCAGGCGTGCCTTGCCCTCGGCGGTCGACGCGACAATAAAGTGCGAAGGCTGCGAGTTGACCGAGGACGGCACGTTGCGCAGCAGGGTCAGCAGCTCGTCGATAGTCGCCTGGGGAATGCTTTTCGAGGCATCGAAGGCTTTGGTGGTGTAGCGCTGGGTGGTGATCTGCGCGAGGTTCATCAGGTGCTCCAGGGAATGGGTTGAGGCGTTGGCGGCGATTCTGATCTTCGCGATCAAAGGGATAAAGAGGTAGCATCGGGTAGCTCTTTCACTCTGGGTGTGAAAATGATTCGAATCGATGACCTGGCGCTCTTCGTGCGTTCCGCCGTGCTGGGCAGTTTTTCCAATGCCGCGCGGGAAGTGGACCTGTTGCCTGGTCAGGTCAGCGCGGCGATCCAGCGCCTTGAGCGTGAGCTGGATATCCGCCTGTTTGCCCGATCCACCCGCAGCCTGCGCCTGACCGCCGAGGGCGAGCGCTACCTGCCGTATGCCCGCGGCGTGCTGGACACCTTGCGCGAAGGCCATGAGCAACTGCATGTCGAGCGCCTGGAGTTGCAGGGTACGCTGCAGATGGCGGTGTCTTCCGATCTGGGGCGCAACCTGCTGTCGCCCTGGCTGATCGAGTTTCGGCGCCTGCATCCACGGTTGATTCTGCGGCTGTTCGTGTCCGACCAGGTCTCCGACGTGTTCCGCGATCCGGTGGATGTCGCGGTGCGCTACGGACAGATCAGCGATGCGAGTTTTGTCGCCTTGCCCCTGGCCGAGAATCGCCGGGTGCTGGTGGCGGCGCCGTCCTACCTGGAAGCCCGCGGTCGCCCGCAAAGCCTGGAGGACCTCGCCGGGCATAGCTGTCTTTGTTATGTGTTGCAGGGGCGCTTCTATGACAAGTGGGGGTTCTACAAGGACGGGCAGCGCCGGGAAGTCTCGGTGACGGGCACGCTGTTCAGCGACGATGCCGATGTGGTCCGGCGCTGGGCGGTGGCGGGCGAGGGCATTGCCTACAAGGCCTGGCTGGAAGTGCGGGCGGATATCGCGGCGGGCCACCTGGAGCTGCTTCTGCCCGAGTACCACGGCGAGCATACCCGGCTCCAGCTGGTGTGCCCGCACCGCCGGCAGATCTCGGCGTCGGTGCAGGCCTTGTACCAGTTCCTCAAGGGAAAATTCCTCGAACTGGATCAGAAGGGACCCGTGTTGCCGCCTTGAAAGTGTCGGTGATGGTGTGGGAAAGCACGAATGGCAGTCGGCATGCGTCGCGATATTCCGTCGACTCACCTGAAACAACAGGCAATCCTTTGAAAATCATAAACTTGCGAAATAGGTCGATTGCCGAAAATTGACGCCGGCAAACTTGCTTCAAGGGGAGGGGATGTATATATTCGTCCCCTTGTCGCGCAGGCATCAGGACCGTCAAAAGGTTATGAGGCCATGGGGTTCCCGCCGAGGAGCCGCTGTGTTGACCGCTTCACCGCGCTGCCGCCCGAATGGCGAAATTGGTAGACGCATGGGACTTAAAATCCCCCGCTCGTAAGGGCGTGCCGGTTCGACCCCGGCTTCGGGCACCATATATATCAAGGGCTTACCAGTATTTTTAGCTGGTAGGCCCTTTTATTTTTTTCCGCAATCAGAAAATCTTTTCCGCAATCCGCTCATTTCGTCGGCGTGACCTTTGCACCGCGGCGCTTGCGGATGTACTGCTCTGTCATGCCGACGGTCGTATGCCCGAGCTGGTCTCGGGTCTCACGGACACTACCTGTCTACTCTTCTTTGTCCGTTGCGGCCTTGTCCAGTTGTACCGCAGCCCGAGATAGCGGTCCAGGTCCTGTTCGGCCAACGCCGCCTGAAAATTTAGCGGGCACCAGCGGTAGGCAGTGGTGGAGGTGTATACTTTGGCAAATTTTGTCAAAAGTGGACAAAGTCATGAGCACCATGAACATCTCCCTGCCCGACGCCCTGAAGTCCTTTGTCGATGACCAGGTGAATCAGCGTGGCTACAGCACCAGCAGCGAATATGTGCGGGAACTGATTCGCAAGGATCAGGATCGGCAGCATTTGCGCGACCTGCTGATGGCGGGAGCTGCCTCGGCGCCGACAGCTCCTGTGGGTGGTGATTACTTTGAGTCCTTGCGTGCCAGGGTTCGGACTGCTCGGGGATGAGGGTGAAACCCGTCATTCCGCGAGCGCTGGCTAGGCAGGATGTCGAAGACGCTATCCGCTTTTACCTGGACGAGCAGGCGGAGCAGGCGGCGCTCGGCTTTATCGATGCTCTGGAGCGGGCGTACAGCCTTATCAGTCGCCATCCGGCCTCGGGAGCCTCTCGTTATTCCCATGAACTCGAGTTGCCCGGTTTGCTTTGCTGGCCGCTAAAGCGCTACCCCTATCTGGTGTTCTATGTTGAGCGCGATGACCATATCGATGTCTGGCGCATTCTGCATGGTAGGCGGGACATCCCTGAATGGCTGGTCGACGGTCCGGCCCAGTGAATCCACCGATACACCTCTCCATCGAGCGGCGTTTTCTTGTGCATTTTCCCCTGTGCCATTTGCCGGAAAACTGATCAGTTGCAGGGTATTGATTCGCGCGAAACCCGCGGTATTGAGCATGCCAGACCGTCCAATCCAGATTAGTGCCGGCGGTGAATCAAGGCACTTGAGATACAAACGTTATGTCCCGATGACTATCCAGGCCCGCCGATTGCAACTGTGGTAAGCGTGCATCCGGTCTCACTACAAGGGGCCTTCGTGGTTCTGGTTATCCGTTCGCACGCTGGTCATGGGTTTGAGGCTACCTGAGGCGCTCATGGAATGCAGAGCTTTTTGCAAACACATCCGCCATGAAGTCCATGAAAACGATGGCTCGCTTGCGCAGCAGCCGATTCGCCAGGTAAACGACCTGGATCGGCACCTGTGGTGCTACGTAGTCGCTAAGCAGCAACTGAAGATTGCCACTTCTTAGCCCTTCCTCATAAAGCCATTGAGGGCCTTGCGCGATTCCTAATCCTGCATTGACGTACTCACGTATCGCCTCGGGTGAATTGACCCGCAGGCGACCGGAGACCGGGACATCGATGCCTTTGAACCGCCAGTTAGTACCGGTAGATAGCAGAGTGTAAACAAGGCAGTCGTGTTCCTTCAGGTCATCAGGCGAAGAGGGAGAGCCACGTTTCTCCAAGTACTCGCGGCTGGCCACACACACACGCTCGAACCATGCTAGTGGCCGGGCACGCATTGCGCTGTCCTCCAGGTGGCCAATGCGAATCGCGAGCTCGGCTCCCTCGTCGACCAGATTGACGTAGCGATCATTGATCTGCAGATCGAGCGACACTTCTGGATAGAGCTCCAGAAAGCTAGCCACATGGGGCACGATAAAGGTGTGCGCCAATGCAGTCGGGCATGCGACGCGCAGTAATCCAGACGGTGCCACGCTCCCTCTCAGAGAGGACTCTGACTCTTCTACTGACTCCAGAATACGCCGCGCATCTGCGTAGTACCGCTCACCTTCCGGTGTGAGCGTCAGCTTTCTTGTCGATCGGTGAAGCAGCCTGGTTTGCAGATGATCTTCGAGTGCGGCGACGTAACGGCTGACGTTCGGTTGTCCGAGTCCGAGATCACGTCCCGCAGATGAAAAACTGCCGGTCTCGACGGCGCGTACGAAACAGTTCATCAGTAACAACCGATCCATCACACGTCCTCTTTCATGCAGATTTTGCATGAGATGTATTCTATCTGGCTATCTTATCAGCGCTTTGGCATGAATACATAGTTGCTCTCAGAAGGTCAGTCGTCCGACTGGTCGTCACAAATGAGAGGAAATCTACATGTCCCGTTTACAAGGCAAGCGTACGCTTATCACTGGTGGCACCAGTGGCATTGGTCTGGAGACCGCAAAGCAATTCCTCGCAGAAGGCGCTCGGGTGATCGTCACGGGTGTCAATCCTGAGTCCATTGCAAACGCCCAAGCTGTCTTTGGCAGCGAGGTTCTGGTGTTGCGAGCCGACTCCGCCAGTGTCACAGCCCAGAAGGAGCTGGCCCATGCTGTTCAGTCTCATTACGGGCAGCTCGACGTTGCCTTCCTCAATGCCGGCGTATCCGTCTGGATGCCAATCGAAGACTGGAACGAGGAGATGTTTGACCGCTCCTTTGACATCAATGTCAAAGGCCCTTACTTCCTCCTGCAAGCACTGCTGCCGGTCTTCTCCAACCCTGCCTCGGTGGTTCTTAACACCTCGGTCAGTGCGCACCTGGGCGCCGCGCGTTCATCCATTTATGCCGCAACAAAGGCTGCCTTCCTGAACATGTCGAAAACGCTCTCTAGCGAGCTTCTACCGCGAGGTGTTCGAGTAAATGCGGTCAGCCCTGGTCCGATCGACACGCCGCTGTACGACAAGGCGGGTATCCCCGATGCCTACCGCGAGCAGGTCAACAAAGATATTGCTGCGACCATCCCATTTGGCCGTTTTGGCACGCCTGAAGAAGTAGCCAAGGCGGTGCTGTACCTCGCGTCGGACGAGTCTCGTTGGACGGTGGGAACGGAAATTATTGTTGATGGTGGTCGCTCGCTTTAACGAGATAGGCACGCCTTCGAGTCTGTACATCCCGCTTCCTGCCTGGGAGCGGGAGTTGTCGAAATAACACGAGCGAGTGTTCCAGCTGCAGTTGCCGAAGATTATGCGTCCCGGTTCCGCACGCATCTTCAGCAAGCCAAGGCCATCTTGGTTAGCTGAATCGGGCCACTTTCCAACTGGTTTTTTCTCACTGAGAAGAAGTATTTAGAGACTAGACGCAGCCTGGACCCGGCTGCTTCGTGGAAACCCTGATGGGCAGGGATGATGGTGAACCGAGCCGCTGAAAGGCGAGGGTGTATTAAGGAATCGCCATCCAGTCGTTTGCCCCGGACCATGGACGAGGTCACCCCCGCATCACCCGACCTTGCCGCAAGCGCCTGCTGAAACGCCGCTCCACCCGGGGATAGCCAACGGTTATCGGCGGGGGCGCACTTCTCATTACTCGCTCCGCATGAAGTGCAGTATTTTCAACTCATCCGGTTTCGCGGTGTTAAGTGGAAGAGGTTTTTGCGATGCAAACGACTGGGCCGTACTCGGGGCTGTTTCCTGTTGCCCCAACGCCATTCAGCGATGCCGGCGAGCTCGATTTCGAGGGGCAGGGGCGGGTGCTTGACTGCATGATCGACCAGGGCGTGGATGGCATCTGTGTCCTGGCCAACTACTCGGAGCAGTTTCTGCTCTCGGATGAAGAACGGCGGCAACTGACCGAGTTCTGCCTGGCGCATGTCAAGGGGCGGGTGCCGGTGATGGTCACCTGCAGCCACTTCAGTACCCAGGTCGCCAGCCAGCGTGCGCGCCACGCGGCGGAGCACGGGGCGGCGCTGATCATGCTGATGCCGCCCTATCACGGCGCGGGCATCAAGCTGGAGCCGCGCTTGATCCGCGAGCACTTCGAGCGTGTCGCAGAGGCGTGCCAGTTGCCGATCATGATCCAGGACGCGCCGCTGAGCGGCGTGACGCTCTCCACGGCTTTCCTGGCAGAAGTGGCTCGTACCCTGCCGCTGGTGCGTTACTTCAAGATCGAAGTCCCCGGCACCGCTGCCAAGCTGCGCGAGCTGATCACGCTCGGCGGCAGCAGCATCGTGGGGCCTTTCAACGGTGAAGAGGCGATTACGCTGATGGCCGATCTGGATGCCGGTGCGCGTGGGGTCATGGCCAGCGCGATGATTCCGGACCTGATCCGTCCGGTGATGAGCGCCCATGCCGAAGGCCGTCGCCAGGACGCGATCCAGGCTTATGAGCGGATTCTGCCGTTGATCAACTATGAGAACCGCCAGTGCGGATTGCGTGCGGCCAAGACGGTGATGAAGGAGGGCGGTGTGATCCGCTCCGACAGCGTTCGCCATCCCTTGGAGGCACTGCATCCGCAGACACGTGAGGGCCTGCTTGAACTGGCCAGGGCGGCCAATCCGATTGCCCTGCGATGGGGTAAGTAAGTCGGTAAGGTGGGTGAGGTGAGTTGGTATTTGTCTAAGGCTAGGGTGAGAACAAGAAAAATGACTGTTTTAGCTAATCCTGTTTTGTCCACCGTCACATCGGACTTGATTCGTCTTGTGGGTGTAACGAAGTCATACGGTAGCATCAATGTATTGAAACCCGTTGACCTGGACATCAAGGACGGTGAGTTTCTTACTATCCTTGGCCCGTCCGGGTCCGGTAAAACCACCATTCTACGAATGATTGGCGGATTCACGGCGCCTACATCCGGTCAGATTCTCCTGCGGGGAACCGACATTGTAAGCCTGCCGATATTCAAAAGACCGTTCAATACGGTATTTCAGGATTACGCGCTTTTTCCCCATATGACTGTGGCGAGCAACGTCGGATATGGTCTCCGTATCCGACGCATGCCTGCCGATCAGATCAAGGCCAAGGTCAGGGCCGTACTTGAGACCGTCAATCTGGCGGACAAGGCGGATCGATACCCTGCCGCGCTCTCCGGCGGCCAGCGGCAACGTGTGGCGTTGGCGAGGGCTATCGTCTGTGAGCCGCAAGTGGTCTTGCTCGACGAACCCCTCGCGGCACTTGACGCCGAGCTGCGTCGATCGATGCAGGAGTTTCTCAAGGATCTGCAGCGCAGAATCCGGACGACATTCGTATTCATCACTCATGATCAGGAAGAAGCGATCTCGATGTCGGATCGTATCGCGGTCATGGACCACGGCAATCTTGTTCAAGTTGGAACGCCCAAGGAAATCTACTACAGGCCGAAAAGCGAGTTTGTAGCAAAGTTCTTTGGGGAAAATAATTTACTTCCCACGATCACGGACTCCCAAGGTGGCGCATCCATGATTGAGAGTCCCTTGGGCAGGCACGTGTCACCAGGGCCCAAGGGCAAGGGTTTTCAACTGGCGATCCGGCCTGAAAGTTTCAGCCTGCATGATGGGAGCGAGTGCAAGCCGGATCAGCAGGTCACGACGGCAAAGCTTGAGGGTGTGACATTCCTGGGACCTACCACGCAGTTATCGCTTTCACTGGGAGCAGCGGCGGCGCACCGAATCAAAGTGCGCATACCGACCGCACTGTGGACGAATAATCTCGGCGTTGGCGCAGAGGTCTCGCTGCGCTGGTCGGAATCCGATATCAGCTTCGTGCCGAGAGAATCCTAGATGACAGCCCTGATCCTGAATATGGAAGCCGCCAACCCGAATCGGCTACAGCTCGCCAAGATCATGGTAAAGCTGGTTATCTACGGCGTGCCAACGGTGATGGTTCTGGTCCCGCTGGTGTCCTTCCTGGCCTACAGCTTCCTGGAACAGAAAGGCGGTGTCCTTACCGGCAGCCTGACCCTGGCCAACTACGCGGGCTTTTTTGCAGGTAGTTATCTCAAGGTCTTTCTGGGCACGCTGAAGCTGGCATTTTTCGTTGCGTTTGTCGCCCTGGTTTTTGGCTATATCATTTCGTACCTGATCTGGCGTCTGGAAGGCTCGGCCCGTTACCTGCTGCTTTTGTTCAGTGCACTGCCATTGGTTATGAATTACGTCGTAAAGATTTACGCGATGCGCAGTATTCTCGGCTACAACGGCTTCTTGAATTCGGTTTTGTTGTCCCTGGGAATCATTGATGTGCCCAGTCGGCTTTTTATATTCAACCAGACAGCCGTGATGATTGCGATGGCGGTCATCTATCTGCCTTTTGGCATATTGCCGATATTCCTCGCGCTAGACCGTATTCCACCCTCGTTGATTGCTGCCGCGGCTGATCTTGGGGCCAAGCCTGGCCGGATCTTCATGACGGTCATTCTTCCGCTCAGCCTGCCCGGATCGATTGCCGGGGCGCTATTTGTGATGGTCATTGCCCTGGGCGATTACCTTACTCCGCAAATGGTAGGGGGGAGCGAGGGGTTCACTTTCGGTCGCGCCATCTGGAGTCAGTTCGGCATGGCATTCAACTGGCCGTTCGGTGCGGCACTCGCAGTCGTGCTGCTTGTAGCCGTCATAGCCATCATCGGGCTTGCGTCCCTGATTTCCCGCGCGGGGAGAGTAAAATGACACCCATGGAACGTATCACCGTTGCTGTACTGTGGATCATGGGTATTTTCGCGTTCGCCGTGCTTTATGCGCCGGCAGCGATAGTGGTCACACTCTCGTTCTTCAGTGTCAAGGATCACCAGGTTGATTGGTCTGATTTCAGTTTGCAGTGGTATGGCAAGTTTTCCGAGAACTCCCAGTTGCTGGAGTCGCTCGGGAACTCACTGCTTGTCGGTGCCTGCGCTGTAGTCATCGCGACAATTATTTCGCTGGCCCTTGCGTATTACATGAAGACGGGGGCGCGCAAAGGGCAGAAATATATCGAGTTTGTAATATTCCTGCCGTTCGTGCTGCCTGCGATCATCACCGGTATTTCGTTGTTGGTGGCTTTTCGGGAAGTTGGCCTGGAACGCAGCCTGGTGACCGTCACCATCGGGCACGTCGTGCTGATTCTGGCGGTGATCTATCGGATGATCATAATCCGCCTGGACACACTTGAAAGCTCGCAGATTGAAGGCTCGCTCGATCTTGGCGCGAATGGCTTCGAGACCTTTATCTATATTGTCTTCCCGCAGCTGCGATCAGCGCTGGTGACCAGCTCCTTGCTGGCGTTTGCCCTTTCTTTCGACGAAACGCTGGTGACGTTCTTCCTGGTCGGCGGGGATAGCACACTGCCAATGCGCTTATGGGCAATGATGCGAACCGGTTTCACCCCCGAAATCAACGCGCTGGTCTCGGTGGTGCTCTGTGTGACGCTGGTATTTGCAACGCTAGGCGCGATATCCCTGCGCCAGAGTATCGAGCGCAAGGCATGAGGAGAAAAGAGGGCGTCAACTCAAAAATAAAACCATGATAAATGGACGTGGGAAAACTTTGGAAAATTGCTTCGCGACTGCCGTTCTTGTTGTAGCAACTTAGGATGGGCGGAACATTGCGCCCATGGAATATTGCACATAATAACTTTAAAAATATCGAGAGAGGGCGAAATGAAAAGACGTGACTTTTTGGCTTTGAGCACAGTCGTCGCAGCAAGTGCGCTAATTACTCCGGGTTTTATGCGTTCGGCCAGTGCGGCAGGCAAGGAACTGAGGGTGCTGACCTGGGAAGGTTACGCTGACGACCAATGGGTGAAGGCCTTCGAGAAAAAAACAGGTTCTTCGGTAAGCGTCACTTATGCGGCCAGTGTCGACGAGATCTTCGCAAAAATGACGGCTTCGCAGGGCGCCGATTACGACGTGATCGCCATCGAGACCTCTTCCTACAAGCGTCTGACCCAGGAAAAGCTGATCCAGCCTCTCGATCTGGCCAGGCTCCAGAACGCCAGGAACCTGATGCCCACTTTTCAGAATGTCTCGGCCATCGTCTTTGATGGCAAGACTTACGCGGCGCCCTTCGCCTGGGGCTCCATACCGCTGATTTACAACGCTGATGTATTCAAGGTCGCCCCTGATAGTTGGGCGGTGCTCTGGGACGAGAAATACAAGGGGCGGATGATCATCGTCGATGATGCCAACAACGCTATTGTGACGGCGGCGCTGACCCTGGGAATCAAGGATCCTTTCAATCTGACGGATGATCAATTCGCATTGATCAAGACGAAGTTGTTGGCTCAGAAAGCCAATATCGCCAGCTTTTATTCCGGCTTTGACGATGGGGTCAGCATCTTTGCCCAGGGTGGCATCGATTTGATGATGTCCATGGGCGAGCCCCAGGCCGCGATGCTCAAGAAGCGAAACGTCAATGCGGCGCTCACTATTCCCAAAGAGGGCGCCATCGGCTGGATCGATTGCTGGTGTATCAGCGCCAAAGCCCGCGATAGCGGTCTTGCACACGCCTGGGTCGATGCAATGCTGGAGAAAGATGTCGGCACCTATATCAGTGAAAAAACCGGTTATGGCAACTCTACGAACGAAGCTGCAAATATCAAGATAGGCCTGAACTACTCGGAAAAGCTGGTCTTCCTGCAGGCGCCTGAAGATTTTGGCCGGCGTATCGAACTATGGAATGAAATCAAGGCAACGGCCGTGTAGTGGGGTCGCTGCATCAATAAAGACAAGAAGTCCCCGCCATTATTATTTCCTGCTGTGATGAAAGAAGTCACAGCTGGATGGCTGTGCATATGAGAGGAAAAATTTCATGAAGGAAATATTTGAGGCCGTGCCTCTTGGACTGACCGAGCTTCGAGTGAGCAGGCTGGGAGTAGGCACCACGGCCATTGGTGGTCTCTACTCGCCGACCAGCGCCACCAGTGCCGAAGAAACGCTGGAGGCCGCCTGGGACCTGGGTGTTCGCTTCTTTGACTCCGCCCCGCAATACGGCAACGGCATGGCTGAACAGCGTCTGGGGGCTTTTCTAAAGCGCAAGTCTGGCGATGACTATGTCGTGTGCACCAAGGTCGGCCGTCTTCTGCGGGTGCCTGAAACGCCGGTCGTTGATGGTTACTACAAGGACACACCGCCCGAGCGCCCGGTCTTCGACTTCAGTTATGACGGCGTGATGACGTCGGTGGAGGAGAGCCTGGCCCGACTGGGCCTCGAGCGCATTGACGTATTGCATATCCATGACCCTGACGCCAGTTATCAGCAGGCCATCGAGGGCGCCTATAAAGCGCTCGACCGGTTGCGCGCCGACGGCACCATCGGTGCCGTCGGAGCCGGCATGAACCAGAGCCGGATGCTTGCCGAGTTTGCTCGCAATGGCAATTTCGACTGTTTTCTGCTGGCAGGCCGCTACACCCTCCTGGAGCAAGGTGCCCTTACGGAACTGCTGCCTCTTTGCGTCCAGAAAAACATATCGATCATTATTGGCGGGGTCTATAACAGCGGCATTCTCGCCAATCCGAGTGCCGGCGCGAAATTCAACTACGAGGACGCAGACCGGGCGCTCATAGAGCGGGCGCTGATGCTGGAGAAGGTCTGCCTGAGCCATGGTGTGCCCTTGAAAGCGGCGGCCATACAGTTTCCCCTCGCTCACCCGGCAGTGGCCAGCGTTCTCACCGGGCCCAGAACCGCCGAAGAAATGCTGGAAAACGCCGAGCTGTTCCGCCTGCCCATTCCAGGTGCCTTGTGGCAGGACCTCAAGACCCAGGGCCTGATCTCTGCCGATGCTCCAACAGCATGAAGAAAAGCATGCCGAATCAGATAATCGATACCCACCAGCATTTTTGGGATCTGACCACCGGATCCTATCCATGGATGGCGGGCGATGAAATGCGCGCTCTTCGCCGCAATTTCGCTCCGCACGACCTGCAGCCGCTGTTGGTCGATAATGGCATCGGTTCCACTATCGTCGTGCAATGCCGGCATGATCTGTCAGAGACCCGGGACCTCCTGGCGATAGCCGCGGCCCATGATTTTGTCATCGGCGTTGTCGGCTGGGTCGATCTGCAGTCGGACGACGTGCCGGCGCAGATCGCCGCCTTGCGCGCATTGCCCGGTGGCGACAAGCTCGTCGGAATACGCCATAACGTTCATGACGAGCCGGATCCTGACTGGCTGTGTCGCTCCCGCGTACAGGAAGCGGTTGGCGCGGTCATAGAGGCCGGATTGACGTTCGACCTGCTGGTTCGCACAAGGGAGCTACCGGCTGCGACGCTGCTCGCAAGGCGTTATCCGCAGGGGCGTTTCGTACTTGACCATCTTGCCAAGCCTCCGATCGCCGAAGGGTTCAGCCCCGCCTGGCGCGAAGCGTTCGAGCTTCTCGCCGAAAGCGACAATGTCTGGTGCAAGGTCTCTGGCCTGGTCACCGAGGCGGACGCCGAGTCATGCGCAGCAGAAACCTTCGACTTCTATACACGCACTGCACTGACGGTATTTGGCCCCGGGCGCATTCTATTCGGCTCGGACTGGCCCGTTTGCACCCTGGCGGCTACCTACTCCGGGGTAAAGGCGATCGCCGAGCGACTCGTCGAAACGCACCCCGAGATTGCCAGCCGCTTTTTTGAACTGAACGCCCTCGACGCCTATAACCTGCGTTGAGGCCCTGGAAGAAAAGGATAACCCTATGAGCATCGACCTCGGTACCGGAACCTGGCTGAACCCACCAGCCCATTGGGTGGCGGATGACGCCGGCCTCACCCTGACCACTGACGAGAAAACCGATTTCTGGCGGAAAACGCATTACGGCTTCATCCGCGATACGGGGCACTTTCTCGGCTTCCCGACGGGCAGCGAATTCACCGCGCAGATTCGTATCCAGGGGGCGTTTCGTACGCTTTACGACCAGGCTGGCCTGATGGTGCGGATTGACGAAACGCGCTGGATGAAAACCGGCGTGGAGTTCACGGACGGTGAGTTGTTTCTGAGCACCGTCATCACCGACGGCCAGTCGGACTGGTCGGTTTCCCAACCTTTCAAGGAACTGGAGGACTTCTACCTGAGAGTCACCGTGGCCAAAGGCACGATGCGGATCCAGGCCTCCCGTGACGGTGTCTTCTGGCCGCTGTTGCGTCTTGCCCCATTCCCGGAGGCGGAAAGTTATCAGGTAGGCCCCACCGCCTGCACGCCGGAACGAAGCGGCCTGACCGTGCGCTTTTCAGCGTTCTCCATCGGCCCGGCCACCACCAAAAACCTCCACGACTTGAGCTGAAGGAGTTCCCATGCTGATTGGTATCGATCCTATCCTCAACGCTGACATCCTCTTTGCCTTGCGATCCATGGGCCATGGTGACGAGATCGTCATTGTCGATGGCAGCTTTCCCGCCCAGACGGTGGCCAAACGGCTGATCCGCATGGAAGCGGCGGACCTGCCACGGATGTTGAAGGCCGTGCTCTCGGTCATGCCGATCGATGAGTCCGAACCCGATCCGGTCGTGGGGATGGAAGTAATAGATGAACCCGACACCCTCGTAAGGGCGCACACGGTGATCCAGGACGCACTGAACGCACTGCCCGGCGAATCGCCGAATCTCTGTCGCATTGAGCGCTTTGCTTTCTACGACCGGGCCAAGGAAGCTTTTGCCATTATCGCCACGGGTGAAACGCTGTTCTACGGCAACGTCATCATCCGCAAGGGTACCGTCAACCTGGGCGGAAACTGACGGCGGCAGAGCCCCTCGGATAGACGTTCTGTCACGTCGAGGGGCTCTGGTGGCACCAAGTGTCTTGGTGCATGGGATCTCAAGCTGATCATCCATGCACCCCTTCAACATGGAACAGTGCGTTCCTGCCGCTCAGGTGATCGCGCCAATCTGCCAGGGCACGAACTCGTTCTGCCCATAGCCGTGGCGTTCGCTCTTGCTGCGCTCTCCCGAAGCCACGCGCAGGATCATGTCGAAGATATGGGCGCCCCGATCCTCGATCGTATCGGTGCCGTCGGCGATGCCGCCACAGTTCACGTCCATGTCCTCTTCCTGATGGTTGAACATGTGCGAGTTGGTCGCAATCTTGATCGAGGGGGAGGGGGCGCCACCGAAGGCTGATCCGCGGCCGGTGGTGAAGGCAATGAGGTTGGCACCTCCCGCCACCTGGCCAGTGGCCGAGATCGGGTCATAGCCCGGGGTATCCATGAACACCAGGCCATGGGCGGTGACCGCTTCGGCGTACTCGTAGACATCGACCAGGTTCGTCGAGCCGCCCTTGGCCACGGCGCCGAGTGACTTCTCCAGGATGGTGGTCAGCCCACCGGCCTTGTTGCCGGCCGAGGGGTTGTTGTTGAGCTCGGCATTCATGCGTTGGCAATAGCTTTCCCACCAGCGGATCCGCGCGATGAGCTTTTCACCGACCTCGCTGCTCACCGCGCGGCGTGTCAGCAGATGTTCGGCGCCATAGATCTCCGGGGTCTCGGAAAGGATCGCCGTGCCGCCTGCCGCCACCAGCCGGTCGACCGCATTGCCCAGGGCCGGGTTGGCGGTGATCCCGGAGTAGCCATCCGAGCCGCCACATTGCAGCCCGACGATGAGATGCCTGGCACTGACCGCTTCCCGGTGTACCTGGTTGGCAGTCGGCAGCAGGGCCTTGATCTGCTCGATGCCGTTGGCGATGGATTTCGCCGTGCCGCCGGTCCCCTGGATGGTGAACACACGCAGGTGCGGGCCTGCTTGCAGGTGGCGGGCCTTGAGCAGGTCGTCGATCTGGTTGGTCTCGCAGCCCAGGCCGATCATCAGGACGGAATGGAAATTGGCGTGAACCGCATAGCCCCCCAGGGTTCGCTGCAACATCGCCAGGGCCTCGCCGCCCGGGTCCACGGCACAGCCTATGCCATGGGTCAGGGCTACCACGCCATCGACGCCCGGATACTCTGCGAGGGCCTCGGGATGGATGTCGCGACGGAAGTAGTCGGCGATCGCCCGCGCCACGGTGGCCGAGCAGTTCACCGAGGTCAGCACGCCGATGTAGTTGCGCGTCGCCACGCGACCGTCCGGGCGAACGATACCCATGAACGTCGCTTCCCGATGCGGCGTCTGTCTGGCGTCGATGCCGAACTCATGATTGCGGGAAAAGTGCGCCATGCCGAGGTTGTGACTGTGGACGTGTGCGCCGGCCTCGATCAGGGCCGACGCGACCCCGATGATCTGGCCGTAACGGCGAACGTTCTCGCCGGCCTCGATACGCCGTACGGCCACCTTGTGGCCGGCGGGAATCGCCTGCCGGACAACGACGCCTTCCGCCTCCAGCAACAGACCGGCAGGGAGCGGCTGGCGCGCGATCAGCACGTCGTCATGCGGATCCAGCCGGATCGTGGCCGCCACAATCTGGCTTTGCGCACTTGTTTTAGCAATCAATTCCATTACGGCACCTTACTGGAGGGGAAAGCGGATGCTTTGCTGCAGGGTTCATGGCGCGATCCTAGCGCCGGCCCGGCGGGGCGGGTAATGAAAATCCGGAGGCTTGAGATAACCGAGCGTTATCTGTGTGACCGAATCGAGCGAGGCCAGGCGATATTCAACCCGGTGGCGCTGATATCGGTTGCGTCGACAAGGGGAATTACTTCGTCAGTTCTTCGATCAGCAAGTGGGTCAGTTGCGAGAGTTCCACCTGGGTACGCGTGACGATGGCGAACGGCTCGGTCTTTGGTGTGATGGTGCAGGGCAACTGCGTCAACATGGCCTGCAACAACGGCAGTTCCGCCACGTCGGTAGGCAGTACCGCGACCAGGTGGGGGTCGCTGATCAGCAACAGCAGCGTGGCGAAGGTGGACGAGGTTTCGATGGGGTGGGCCGGAAAGTTCACGCCGGCCTCATGGAACTCGCGCTCCAGCGTCTGGCGCAGCGGCATGTTCGCCGAGAAGATCACCCAGCCGGAATCCGCCAGGTCCTCCAGGGTGAGCGAGGTGTGCCCCACCAGCGGATGCTTGGGGTTGGCCATCACCATCAAGGCTTCGGGTTTCATGCTGATGCTGTCATAGGCCGTGGGGCGCGGGCTCACACTGGGGTAGCACAGCGCCATGTCCAGGCGACCCTGGTCCAGCAGGCTCAGCAGCTTGACGCTGGTGTCTTCGACTATCTCGATGGTCGCCTGGGGTTGACGCTCGCGCAGCCGCAGCAGGCCGGCCGTCAGCAGCGGCACGCCGCCCATGATCGTGCCGACGGTGATGCGTCCGCCATGTCCCTGGAAGATCCCGTGCATCTCCTGCCGAAGGTGGGCCAGGTCGGTCAGGATCAAGCGTGCGTAGCGAATCGCGCAACGGCCCATCGCATTGGCGTTCAGTCCCTTGCTGGTGCGCTCGAACAGCGTCGCGCCGAGGGTTTCCTCTACATCGTGGAGGGCCTTGGTCGCGCCGGGCTGGGTGATGCCGATGATTTCCGCGGCCCGGTGGATGGAGCCGTGATCGTCCAGGGCAATCAACAGGCGCAACTGCTTGAGGCGAAGGCGCGAGGAGATGGTTTCCAGGGTTGGCATCATCGTCAGGGTGCGCTTTTTCAAAGAGATGACCCGCATTAGGCATCAGCAGGCGGGAAAACTCCAGCCGCCTCCGGTCCTGCCGCCAGCCCTTGTGGAAACGCCGCTGCACCCGGCGATAGCCAACGGTTATCGACAGGGGTGTACTTCTCATTACTCGCCCCGCATGAAGTGCAGTACTTTGGGTTCAGCCGGTTTCGCGGTGTTTATTGTTTCGTCATGCAGGCCGCGACGGGATCGGGTTGTTTCAACAGAGGAGCCACGTATATGCCTGACAGGCTGGAAAACAATAAAGAAGTGACGGGCAGAACCCGGGTACTGGGGATTCTTGCTCACCCGACCGAACATGTGAAAGCACCGCCCAAGATCAACAGGATTGCCCGTGAGCGTGGCTGTGACGCGATCATGGTGCCCATGAATGTTGCGCCGGAAGACTTCGAACGTTTCGTCAACAGTCTGCGAACACTGTTGAGTTTCGATGGGGCCATTGTCACGGTGCCTTTCAAGCAGGCCATCTTGCCCTTGTGCGACGAACTCAGTGAACAGGCCGCCGCCGTCGGCGCCGCCAACGTCATCCGGCGCCTGGCCGATGGACGCCTGGTCGGCGATCAACTGGATGGCATCGGTTTCCTGCGCGGGTTGCAGCATGCCGGTATCGAAGTGGCCGGCCAGTCGGTCTACCTCGTCGGTGCCGGTGGCGCGGCGAACGCCGTCGCTTTCGCGCTGGCCCAGGCCGGCATCGCCCGGCTGACCCTGGCCAACCGCAGTGAGCACAAGAGCCTTGAGCTCAAGGAGCGGCTCCTGCGTCACTATCCGGCCCTGGACGTCTCTCTGGGCAGCCGTGACCCCAGCGGCCACCAACTGATTATCAACGGTACGTCCCTGGGTATGCAGGCCACGGACCCCTTGCCGCTGGATGTCGCCGGGCTGACGCCGCAGATGACCGTGGCGGAAGTGGTCCAGGAACCGGAGCGCACCGCGTTGCTGATCGCGGCTGAGGGGATCGGCTGCCGGGTTCACCTGGGGAGCCACATGCTGGAACACCAGGTGCAGTCGATGGCGGACTTCCTTGGCCTGTAACGGGCCGCACTCATTTCACAAGAAGGATTGATGATGAACGAATTAGCCATCCATGGCGGACCACGCGCCATAGACGGGACGCTGCCCAGCTTCCGTGACGCATCCGGGCGCACGTTCGGTGCCGAGGAAGAAAAACTGCTGCTGGAAGTGATCCGCTCAGGCAGCCTGTCCTTCCTGGTCGGCCCCAAGACCCGGCAGTTCGAGCAACGCTTTGCCGAGATCTATGGGGTGTCCACGGCCGTAGCGGTGGCGAACGGCACGGCGGCCTTGCATACCGCGGTGATCTACCTGAATCCCGAGCCTGGCGACGAGATCATCCTGTCGCCGGTGACGGATATCGGTACGGTCATTCCAGTGCTCGCGCAACTGGCGGTGCCGGTCTTCGCCGATGTCGACCCGCTCACGCAGAACCTCGATCCGATCTCCATCGAGAAGAACATCACCCCGCGGACCCGCGCGATCATCGTGACCCACGTGTTCGGCAATCCGGCGGACATGGACGCGATCATGGCGATTGCCCGCAAGCACGACCTGTTCGTCATCGAGGACTGTGCCCAGGCGCACCTGGCCTACTACAAGGGCAAGTTGTGCGGCACTTTCGGCGATGTGGGCTGTTTCAGTTTCCAGCAGTCCAAGCACATGACCACCGGTGATGGCGGCCTGGTGATCAGCAATCGCGACGAATACAACGGTCGTCGCCTGCGCGCGTGCAGCGACAAGGGCTGGCCGCGCGAGCGCGGTGGCCGTGACCACCTGTTCCTGGCACCCAACTACCACATGACCGAATTGCAGGCTGCCGTCGGCCTGGCGCAGGTCGAGAAACTGCATCAGTTCGTCGAGGCGCGCGTTGCCTCGGCCGATCGCCTGACCGGGTTGCTGGACGGGTTGCCTATCCAGCCGGTATTGCCGTTGCCGGACACCCGCGGGGTTTACTTCTTCTATTCGTTCCGCGTGGACACCGCGCAACTGACGGTCCCGCTGCGCGAGGTCATGAAGGCGCTGGTGGCCGAGGGGATCGACGGCTTCATCGGTTACCCGGGCGAGGTGCCGCTCTACAGCTACCCGGTCATCCGTGAACGCAAGACGTTCGGCTCGTCGGGGCTGCCCTTCACCTTGCCGGGCGCGAACCCGCAGGACTTCTCCAGCAGCGTCTGTCCGGTGGCGGAAACGGTTTGCAAGGAAACGGTGTGCATGTGGTGGACCGACCGTTTCGAGGAGAAACACCTGCAAGGCATCGCCCACGCGATCCGCAAAGTGCTGACGGCCTACGGCCGAGGCTGACTCATGTCTGCGGCGGGCCGTTGCCCGGCCTGCCGTTTTCCCAATGGAAGAGGTTTTTGCGATGCAAACGACTGGGCCGTACTCGGGGTTGTTTCCTGTTGCCCCGACGCCATTCAGCGATGCCGGCGAGCTCGATTTCGAGGGGCAGGGGCGGGTGCTTGACTGCATGATCGACCAGGGCGTGGATGGCATCTGTGTCCTGGCCAACTATTCGGAGCAGTTTCTGCTCTCGGATGAAGAACGCCGACAGTTGACCGAGTTCTGCCTGGCGCACGTCAAGGGGCGGGTGCCTGTGATGGTCACCTGCAGCCACTTCAGCACCCAGGTCGCCAGCCAGCGTGCGCGTCACGCGGCGGAGCACGGGGCGGCGCTGATCATGCTGATGCCGCCCTATCACGGTGCGGGCATCAAGCTCGAACCGCGACTGATCCGCGAGCACTTCGAGCGTGTCGCAGAGGCGTGCCAGCTGCCGATCATGATCCAGGATGCGCCGCTGAGCGGCGTCACGCTCTCCACGGCTTTCCTGGCGGAAGTGGCCCGGACCCTGCCGCTGGTGCGTTACTTCAAGATCGAAGTGCCCGGCACCGCCGCCAAGCTGCGCGAGCTGATCACGCTGGGCGGCAGCAGCATCGTGGGGCCTTTCAACGGTGAAGAGGCGATCACGCTGATGGCCGATCTGGATGCCGGCGCCCGTGGGGTCATGGCCAGCGCAATGATTCCGGACCTGATCCGTCCGGTGATGAGCGCCCATGCCGAAGGTCGTCGCCAGGACGCGATCCAGGCTTATGAGCGGATTCTGCCGTTGATCAATTATGAGAACCGCCAGTGCGGATTGCGTGCGGCCAAGACGGTGATGAAAGAGGGCGGTGTGATCCGCTCCGACAGCGTTCGCCATCCCCTGGAAGCGCTGCATCCGCAGACACGTGAGGGCCTGCTTGAACTGGCCAGGGCGGCCAATCCGATTGCGTTGCAATGGGGTAGGTAAACCGGGTGCCCCGGCATGAACAGAGGCCGCCGGGGCGGCTGGGCCTGTTGATTTCATAGGTTTCGGCCAGGCGCCGATGACATAGAGAGAGTTGAAAATGCTTCCTGTACTTGGTCAGCAATTCATCGCGGGCGCCCGCAGCGGCCTCGGCGAGCCCCGTCACCAAAGCTTTGATGCCAGCAGCGGGGAAGCCCTGTCCTGTGCTTTCCACCAGGCCACGCTCGAAGAGGTCGAGCAGGCCGCCCTCGCCGCGAAGAATGCCTTCGGCCCCTATCGGCAACTGAGTCCGGCGCGGCGCGCCGAGTTTCTCGAGGCAATCGCCGAGGAACTGGATGCACTGGATCAGGATTTCGTGGCCATCGTCTGCCGGGAGACCGCACTGCCGGCCGCGCGTATCCAGGGCGAGCGCCTGAGAACCAGCAACCAGATGCGCCTGTTCGCCCGGGTGCTGCGCCGTGGTGACTTCCTCGGTGCGCGCATCGACCTCGCGCTGCCGGACCGTCAGCCCCTGCCACGCGTCGACCTGCGTCAGTACCGTATTGGCGTCGGCCCGGTGGCGGTGTTCGGTGCCAGCAACTTCCCCCTGGCATTCTCCACGGCGGGGGGCGACACGGCCTCGGCGCTGGCGGCCGGCTGCCCTGTGGTCGTCAAGGCCCATAGCGGACACATGGCGACCGCCGACCTGGTGGGCTTCGCCATCGAGCGGGCGGTCACGCGCACCGGCATGCCCGCGGGCGTGTTCAACATGATCTTCGGCCAGGGTGTCGGTGCGGACCTGGTCAGGCATCCGGCGATCCAGGCCGTGGGTTTTACCGGTTCACTGCACGGCGGGGAAGCGCTGTGCCGGATCGCCGCCGAGCGTGCGCAGCCGATCCCGGTGTTCGCCGAAATGTCGAGCATCAATCCGGTCATCCTGCTGCCAGCAGCCCTGGCCGTCCGGGGCGCGGCAATCGCTGGCGAACTGGCGGGCTCGGTGGTGCTGGGAGCAGGGCAGTTCTGCACCAACCCCGGCCTGGTGATTGGCATCCGTGGCGCGGCATTCACGGCGTTCACCGAACAGCTCAGGGAGCACCTGTCGGTACAGGCGCCGCAGACCCTGCTCAACGCGAGCGGCCTGGGCAGCTACCGCAAGGGCGTCGATGCCTTGAGGTCATGCCCGGGCGTCACGCACCTGGCAGGTCAGCCGCAGGAGGGCAGCCAGGCGCAAGCGCAGCTGTTCAAGGCCGACGTCGGCTTGCTGCTGGAGGGACATCCCTTGCTCCAGGAAGAAGTCTTCGGCCCGGCCACCGTGCTGATCGAAGTGGCTGACGACGCGGAACTCGAGCATGCGTTGCTGGCCCTGCGCGGCCAACTGACCGCGACGCTCATCGGTGAGCCGGACGATCTGCGCAAGTATCAATGGCTGGTGCCCCTGTTGGAGGAGAAGGTTGGCCGTATCCTGGTCAATGGCTATCCGACGGGGGTGGAAGTTTGCGACGCGATGGTCCATGGCGGCCCTTATCCGGCGACAAGCGATCCACGGGGGACCTCGGTCGGCAGCCTGGCGATCGATCGGTTCCTGCGTCCGGTCTGCTACCAGAACTACCCGGACGACCTGTTGCCCGCTGCGTTGCAGAACGCCAACCCCCTGCAAGTGAAGCGCTTGGTGAATGGTGAGTGGAGTAGCGAGGCGCTTGTACCTTAGCCCGATTGTTGGGCAAAGGCGCTGGCTGCAGTGGCGTGAAAAAAGCCCCCATTGCGCTGTCGTGGGCAGGCCGTGGGGGCAAAAGGGGAGGTCAGCCGGGGTGACCCGGTCCTGCCTTTGGCTCGGAGATGGTCAGCAAGAGGATGAAGCTGATGAACGAGCCGATTGCCAGCCAGGCAAATACATAACCCCAGCCATAGTTGTCCAGCAGCAGGCCGGTAATGAAAGGCGTGGCCGCGGCGCCCAATTGCCCGATCATGTTCACGATGGCGTTGGCGATGGGGAACGTTTTCTTGGTGGCCAGCCCCATCGGGTAGACCATGTAGGAAGAGAAACCGAGGCTGAGGACAACGCCGGTCAGCATCAGCAGCAGCCCGTAAGGCAGCGGTTCGGCAGGCGAATTGATCAGCAGGTACATCATCAGCGACGTGCCCAGTGCCGACAGTAGCATGCCGGGCTTGCGCCGCCCGCCCAGCAGCCGGTCCGAGCAGAAGCCGCCGATCAGGTTGCCCAGCACCGCGCCTACCCATGGCGCCGCCGATACCAGCCCCATGTTCATGATCGAGAATTGCTTGACGGTCATCAGGTACGTCGGGATCCATGCCAGCAATACGCTGGAGACGCCCAGTTGAAAACAGTAGCTGGTGGCGCAACCCCAGATGTTCCAGGAGGTGAACACCTGCTTGTTGGTTTCCAGGGGCGTTTCATGACGAGCGCGTATGACGCGATCCAGTCTGTGCAGCCAGGCTGGGGTCTGCCGTGGGCGGGTCGGTTGAGCCGTCTGGATGTTGTCGGTTGCTTCGGTGATGTAGTGGAGCTCGGCATTGTTGACGAAGCGGCTACGGGACGGGTGATCGGCAACCATGAAATACCAGACCACCGCGAGGACGATGCCGGGCACGGCGAAAAAGTAGAAGATTTCGCGCCAGCCCCAGACCGAAATAATCACGGCGCAGAGTGGCGGCACGATCACCGGGCCGAATTTGACGGCGGACAGGAAGATTCCCGAAGCCGTGCCCTTTTCCCGTGGGGGAAACCAGTTGTTGATGGTCGTGGTCATGCTGATCGGCAGTGGACCTTCGGCAACGCCAAGGCCCAGGCGGTACAGCTTCAGCGCAAGCAGCGAGCCGGCCGTCCCCACCAGGCCGGTCAGCAGCGAGGTCAATACCATGGCGCCAGGGAGGATCCTGCTGACGCCGAAGCGGCCGAAGGCAAAGCCGGAGGGGATCTGTGCCAAGGCATACGCCAGCAGAAACAGGCTGACCAGGCCACCGGCCTCGGCATTGCTCATGTCGAACTCTTTGCGAATGAAGGGTAGGGCAACACCCAGGTTTGCCCTGTCGGCGGCGGCGATGGTGTAAATCAGGAAAATCAGCGCCGCCACCACCCAGCGGTAATGACTGCGCACGGCAGGTTTTATGACTTCAGGCAGAGACATGAGGGCAGACCTTGTTTTTTTATCGGTGTTGTCCGGCCAAAGTAATGATTGTGAATCTGCAAAAAAAGCGACAAATACTCCGCTCAACAAATCGCTTTTATTGATGGGAGTGCCGCGTTGAATGGGCGCCCTGGAGAATGCGCGGGCATAAAAAAACCGGGCTCTAGGCCCGGTTGGATGGCAACGTGAGTCGCGCGTGCAGCCCTCGATCAGACCTTGGGATCCTCATGGGGCTTGAGTGGGTGCGCATACTGCGGCTTGAGCTTGCCGTCCTTGTCCAGTAACCAGGCATCGAGGATCTCGCGTACCACCGGGCCGGCTACCCGGCCACCGGCTTCGCCGTTCTCGATCATCACCGAAATCACGATCTGCGGATCTTCCGCCGGGGCGAAGCCGACGAAGAGGGCGTTGTCGCGGTTGCGCTCGGAGGTCTTCAGGCGGTCGTAGCGTTCGCCCTGCTTGATCGCCACCACCTGCGCGGTACCACTCTTGCCGGCAATCCGGTACTGCGCGCCGACGGCCGCCGCGCGGGCGATACCGCGCGGGTCATGCATCACCAGTTGCATGGCGTAGTTGACCTGCTCCCACTCCTTGGGGTCGCGCAAGACGATGTTCGGGATCGGGTTCTCGTCCACCGGCGCCACCTGGCCCACCGACTTGGCCAGGTGCGGGCGATTCCACACGCCCTTGTTGGCAATCAGCGTGGTGGCCTGGGCCAGTTGCAACGGGGTGACCTGCATATAGCCCTGGCCGATCCCGAGAATCACCGTTTCCCCCGGGAACCAGGTCTGGCGGCGGGTGGCGCGTTTCCACTCGCGGGACGGCATCAGCCCCGAAGACTCTTCGAACATGTCCAGGGAGACCTTCTGCCCGACCCCGAACTTGTTCAGGTAATCGTGCAGTCGATCGATGCCCAGCTTGCTTGCCAGGTCATAGAAGTAGGTGTCGTTGGAACGCATGATCGCCGCGTTCAGGTCGACCCAGCCGTCGCCGCTGTGGTTCCAGTTGCGGTACTTGTGATCGACATTGGGCAACTGGAAATAGCCCGGGTCGAACACCCGCGTCGAGGGCGAGATCACGCCGCTGTCGAGGCCGGCGATGGCCACTTCCGGCTTGATCGTCGAGCCGGGAGCGTAGAGCCCGCGCAGGGCGCGGTTGAACAGCGGGCGGTCGATGGAGTCGCGCAGGGCCGAGTAGTCCTTGGCGCGGATGCCGGTGACGAACAGGTTCGGGTCGAAACTCGGCTTGCTGACCATCGCCAGCACTTCGCCGGTCTTCGGATCGATCGCCACCACCGAGCCGCGGCGGTCACCCAGGGCGTTCTCGGCGGCTTCCTGGAGTTTGATATCCAGACTCAGGACGATGTTCTTGCCGGGGATCGGATCGGTGTGCTTGAGCACCCGCATGACCCGGCCCTGGGCATTGGTCTCGACTTCCTCGTAACCGACGTGGCCGTGCAGTTCGTTCTCGTAGAAACGCTCGATGCCGGTCTTGCCGATGGACTGGGTGCCACGGTACTCCACCGGGTCGAGCTGCTTGGTTTCCTTCTCGTTGATCCGGCCGACGTAACCCACCGAATGGGCGAAATGGTCGCCCAGCGGGTAATGCCGGACGAACTGCGGTTCGACCTCGATCCCCGGCAACTTGAATTCGTTCACGGCCAGCAGGGCGATCTGCTGTTCGGTCAGTTCGTAGAGCAGGGTCACCGGCTCGAAGGGGTGGCGCGACTGCTTGAGTGCCTTGCCGAACAGGGTCCGGTCTTCTTCCGGCAGGTTGAGGACGCTCATCACCGTGTCCAGCACCTGGCCGACGTCACCGGCGCGTTCGCGGGTGAGGGTCATGTTGAAGCTGGGCTGGTTGTCTGCGAGTACTTCGCCGTTGCGATCGTAGATCAGCCCGCGTTCAGGCGGGATCGGCAGGACATGGACCCGGTTGTTTTCCGAGACCGTGGAGTTGTAGGAGAACTCGGTGACCTGGAGAAAATACAGGCGGCCCACCAGGGCGGCGGCGAGGCCCAGTACCAGCAGGCCACAGGCGATCAGGCGCTTGTTGACCAGGCGTTTTTCGGTCTCGTGATCCTTGAGATGAATGGGATCGGTCATGAGGAACCTGTTTTGTGCAAGAAAAATTGACGATAAAAGGTATGGCTGATAGAAAAAATAAATAGGTAGCTACTTAAATCGGCGCACACGATACCAAGAAGCGCCGGATTTAGGGGCTTTATTGATGGAGGATCCGCCAAAAGGCGTGGGCAAAGGCGGGGGAACAGGGACAGGCTCGGATCCTTCCGGGCCGGCAGGGTGGGACTAGATCACCTGGGCCAGGTGCAACTCGGTCAGCGATTGTGCCTTGAGGGAGGCCAGCACCGGGTCGCGGCGATCACGGGGATGGGCCAGGTCGACCGACAGGGTCTGGCGAATGCGGCTGGGACGGTTATCCATCACCAGCACCCGGTCACTCAGGTACAGGGCTTCGTCGACGTCGTGAGTCACCAGCAGCAGAGCAATGCCGTGGCGCCTGGCCAGTTGCAGGAGCAGGTCCTGCAGTTTCATGCGGGTGAAAGCATCCACCGCGCTGAAGGGTTCATCGAGCAGCAGGATCCGCGGCTTGCTGTACAGTCCCCGGGCGATCGCCACCCGTTGTGCCATGCCGCCCGACAGCGCCTTGGGCAGTGCCTGGGCGAAACCGGCGAGCCCGACTTCCTCGATCAGTTGCGTGACCCAGGCCCGGTCGTAGTGGTCGTCTTCGCTGAAGCCGATATTCTGTTCCACCGTCAACCAGGGCATCAGGCGTGGTTCCTGGAATACGAAGGCGATGGGCGCGGTGCTGTGTTTCAGCTCACCCTGGAAGTCCTTTTCCAGTCCGGCGACGATTCGCAGCAAGGTACTTTTGCCGCAGCCGCTGGGGCCCAGCAGACTCACCGCTTCCCGCTCATGAAGTTGCAGGCTGACCTGCTTGAGTACCGTGGTCTCGGCAAACGCCTTGCGTTCGACATACAGATCCAGCAATGGCTCGCTCATGTTCATGACTCCCGGTCCTGACCGTTGAAAGTGTCGCGCCAGGCCAGCAGGCGTTTTTCCAGGCCGGCCAGCAGGCCGTCGCTGAGTTTGCCCAGCAGCGCCAGGACAATGATGGCCGCCAGCACGATATCCGGACGCGAGGTTTCCCGGCCGTCGCTGAGCAGATAACCCAGGCCGCGGGTGGCGGCGATCAGCTCCGCGGCCACCAGGAACATCCAGGCCAGGCTCATGCCGCTGCGCAGGCCGGTGAACAGGCCGGGCAGGGCGGCGGGCAGGAGAATCCGCCGGACCAGGCGATAGCGACTGAAACCGAGCATCTGCCCGACTTCCACCAGCTTGCGGTCGATATCGCGAATCGCCGCCACGCCGTTGAGGTACACCGGGAAAAACGCGCCGATGGCGATCAGGACGATCTTCGAGGTTTCGTCGATACCCAGCCACAACAGCAGTAGCGGCACCCAGGCCAGGCTCGGGATCGAGCGCAAACCGGCGAAGGTCGGCTCCAGGTACGCTTCGGCTTCCCGGCTCAGGCCGACCCAGGCGGCAAACACCAGGGCCAGGCCGGCGCCGATGGCAAAGCCGCTGAGTACCCGCAGCAGGCTGGCGCTGATGTGTTTCCACAAGGCGCCTTCGGCCAGGTCGCGCAGGGTCAGGACGATTTCGCTGGGAGCCGGCATCTGGTAGGACGGCACCCAGCCGATGCGCACCACGAACTCCAGCAGGACGATGATCGCTAGCGGCACGACCAGTCCCTTGAGGTTGCGCTGCCAACTGCCGGTACGCAGGGAACCGGCCGGAACGACGCGGGGGAGGGATTTACTCTTGCTGGTCATGGACGCTCCTGGCCCGCACGCGGGTTGCCCGGGTCACTGCTTGGCGACGGCGACGTTGTTGAAGCGGGTATCGATCAACTGGTCGATCACCTGGTCGACGTTGACGCCACGACGGACGAGTTCCTCGGACACGAGGATCGGTGCCGCGGCCTTTGATGACACCAGGTCCTGCGGGCCGAGACGGGCGTTGCTCAGGTCGGTGCGCGACAGTTGCAGCTTGGCGACATCCAGTGGCAGGCCGGATTCGGTCGCCAGCAACCGGGCCAGTTCGTCGGGGTTTTTCTGGGCCCACTCACGGGCTTTTTCGTAGGCGCCGAGCACCGTCTCAATGGTCTGCGGGTGTTCCTTGGCGTACGTCTCGGTGACGCTGATCACGCCGTAGCTGTTGAAGTCGGGGTTGCGGTACAGCAGGCGCGAACCGGCCTGGATCTGGCTGGCGGCCATATGCGGATCGAGTCCGGCCCAGGCGTCGACATCGCCTTTTTCCAGGGCGATGCGACCATCCGGGTGTTGCAGGTGGACCAGTTCCACGTCGTCCTTGCCCAGTCCGGCCTGTTGCAGGCTGCGCAGGGTGAAGAGGTATGGATCGGTGCCTTTGGTGGCCGCAATCTTCTTGCCCTTGAGGTCGGCGAGGGTCTTGTAGGGTGAGTCCTTGCGTACCAGCAGGGCCGTCCATTCGGCGCGGCTGTAGACATAGACCGACTTGATCGGGCTGCCGTTGGCGCGGCTCAGCACCGCTGCCAGGCTGGCGGATGAGGCGAAATCGACGCCACCGCTGTTCAGGTATTCCAGGGAGCGATTGCTACCCTGGCTCAGGACCCAGGTCACCTTGCTCTGGGGCAGGGCTTTTTCCAGCCAGCCGAAATGCCGCAGCACCAGGCTTACCGGCGAGTAATAGGCATAATCCAGATGGACTTCGGCCGGGACGGTTTCGCCGGCCTGGGCCAGCGGTTGCAGGCCCAGTACCAGGGCCGTGGCGGCGGCCAGCAGGCGGGCGGCGTGGGTGATGGGGTTGAGGGCTTTCATCGGATGCTCCAGGAGAGGGATGGCGGTGCTTATTTCTGAATAAGCAGTCATGGCTCCGATGAACTGCTTAAATGGAATAATGCAGGCTCTGTGCCAGTTGCCTGTCGAGCGTGACTGATCGTTCCCATGCTCTGCGTGGCAATGCCTCCCTGGACGCTCTGCGTCCGCCGGTGTGACGCGCAGCGTCACGAGCTGCGCTCCCACGCCGGAGTGTGGGAACGATCGACAGGGGGAAGCCGGTCTGTTGGCTGAGCGAGGCTGGTAAGTGTCGTCTTGCGAACACTCTGTTGAAGCACTGTTGCTCCAGCAACATCGGCCGCGGGGCTACAAAAACATTGTCAGAGATTGTTTCAAACCGGCATGCTTACCGGCTCTTGCTCCTCGTCGTAGAGACCCGTCCCACATGCCTGCCGTGGCTGCTCACCCGACCGATTCCGCCTCCCGTCGTTCCGCCATCGTCCTGGCCCTGTGCCTGCCCAGCGATGTCCTGCTTTACCTGCTGCTGCCGATGAACACCGCGGCCTTTGGCGTGACCCTGGCCCAGGCCGGGGTGCTGCTGGCGGCCAACCGCCTGGTGCGGATCTTCGGTTACGGGTACGTGCTGCGTTACTACGCCCGCCACGGCGATCGTTCGACGCTGATGCTGGCGGCCGGGGTCAGTGCCTTGTGCGCCCTGGGCAATTCGCTGATCTCCGGTTTCTTCTGGCTGTTGCTGCTGCGCCTGGGCTGGGGCCTGTCCTATGCGGCGTTGAACCTCTCGACGCAAGTACTGGCGACCCTGGAACCCAGTGGTGCGGCGCGCCGGGCAGGGCGCTCGCGGGCGGTGATCGCCATCGGACCGATGATCGCCCTGGTCGCGGGCGGCTGGTTGAGCCTGCAGTTCGGGCCAAGGCTGATTTTCCTGCTGCTGTGCGCGGCCTCGCTGATCGGCTTGTGGGTGGCGCGTGGCTTGCCGACGGTGGGGCATGAACTGTCGGCACCTTCCGGGCGGCGTTTCAACTGGCCGGACAGTGTGGCGATCTGGTCGTTTGTCGAAGGCGTGGCGCTGGACGGGCTGTTTATCTTCGGGCTGTCGTTGCAGGCCTCCGCCGTGCTGGGCGGTAACGCGGTGATTATCGCCGGGGCGTTGATGGCCCTGCGTTATGTCTCGGAAATGCTCCTCAGCCCCCTGGGTGGCCGGGCCGCCGACAGCTACGGCGTGGTGCGCATGCTGTTGCTGTTCTCGATCCTCAGCGGCCTGGCCCTGGCGGCTTTCGGCAGCCACTGGCTGATCCTCGGGGCCGGATCGGTGCTGATCCTGCGGGCGCTGCAACTGCCGCTGGTGGTGACCCTGGTGGCCCGGCGTAACCCCGGTGCCGGACGGGTCCAGGCCCTGGCGTCCAATGCGGTGTGGCGCGATATCGGTGCCGGGGTCGGGCCGTTGCTGGCGGGTGTGCTGTTGCCGGTGGCCTCGGCCAGCTGGGTCTATGCCCTGGCCGGCCTGGCGATTGCCCTGAGTGCGGTGGGCTGTGCGATGTCGCGCGCCAGGTGACCTTGACCCGCGTCTGCGGATAGCTGTCACCCGACCTCGCGAGTGGTCGTCATTGACTCAGGGCTGCCAGATCCCCACGTCCTGGGTATCGATCTTCTGCGGCAGCAGGCCGGCCGCGAGGAACGCATCGGCGATCTGCTGCTGTTCACCCAGCTGGTCGGCCTTGACCGCCTGCACTTCATAGCTGCGATGGCGGTTGGCGGCCTCGACCGTCGCCGTATCCAGGCCACCCCAGAGCGGCCCCAGAATCTCGGCGGCCTCCTTGGGGTGGGTCTTGATCCAGGTTCCGGATTTCTGCAGTTCGGCGAACACCTGCTTCAGGACTTGCGGGTGGGACTGGGCGTAAGGCGTGCTCGCCAGGTAATAACGCTTGTAGTTCGCCAGGCCCTGGCCGTCGGCGAGGGTGCGGGTCGGCAGTTGCCGCTGGACGCCGCTGAGGAAAGGTTCCCAGGTCACCCAGGCATCGACCTTGCCATTCTCGAAGGCGGCACGGCCGTCGGCGGGAGTCAGGTAGGCGGGGGTAATATCGCTGAATTTCAACCCGGCCCTGGCCAGCGCCGCGATCAGCAGATAGTGGCTGCCGGCGGCCTTGGTCACCGCGACTTTCTTGCCCTTGAGGTCGCCCAGGGTCGTGACCGGTGAATCGCTCCTGACCACGATCGCCTGGGCTTGGGGCGACGCGGCCTCCTGGGCGAAGTAGGTCAATCTGGCTTGAGCCGCCTGGGCAAATACCGGCACCGTATCGGCGACATCCGCACTGATATCGACGTTGCCCACATTCAATGATTCGAGCAGCGGCAGGCCGCTGGGGAACTCGTGCCAGCTGACATCGATATGATCCTTGGCCAGGGCTTTCTCCAGGGTGCCCTGGCTCTTGAGCAAGGTGATCAGGGTCGAGGATTTCTGATAGCCGATGCGCAGGGTCTCGTTGGCGTCGACGCAGGAGGCGGCCAGGGACAACGTGGCGGCCAGGACTGAAAGCAACAGGCGGGAACGGGTAATGCCGGGAACCGGGGCGACCATGAACACCTCGCAGGAACAACAGTGAGAAGGGTGGGGCCGGTGGTCCGGTGGGTGGAGCTTATGAGAGGCGGGGGGCTTTGGTTAAATAACCTCTTCGCATAACCATAGAGTCGACTGCACCCGTGCCTGCCGAAGCAAGGAAAAAGCATGAAGGCGCTTTGCTATCAGCTATGTTTGAGGCAAGATCCGCACTTTTGTTTCGGGAAGGATCCGTCGTATGTTGGCCGCCATACAGCTAGCCGCGCAACACATTCGTCAGGGCGTCAGGGCGGCAACCGAAGGACTGATCGGACGTGAGCAGTTGGCCGAGCTGATCGTGCTGGCCGCCGTGGCCCAGGAGCATCTGCTGGTGGTCGGTCCGCCGGGAACGGCCAAGAGCGCCGTGGTACGTCGCGTGGCCCAGGCCATGGGCGGGCGCTATTTTGAGTATCTGCTCGGGCGTTTCACCGAGCCGTCGGAGCTGTTCGGCCCGGTCGATCTGAAAAAGCTGCGAGAAGGCACGGTCGAGACCGATGTCAGCGGCATGCTGCCGGAAGCCGATATCGTCTTCCTCGACGAGGTCTTTCTCGGTTCTACGGCGATCCTCAATACCTTGCTCGGCGTGCTCAACGAACGCCGCTTCCGTCGTGGGCATACCCAGATCCACTGCCCGCTGCGCATCTGCGTCGGTGCCGCCAACGGCTTACCCGACGACGAAGCGCTGGCTGCATTCGGCGACCGTTTCCTGCTGCATCTGTTTGTCGACGCGGTTGCGGATAATCAGCTCGAGGCGCTGCTCAGTGGCGGCTGGCAATCGGACCGGCTGCCGGTGCGGCAATTGATGAACCTCGGTGAGCTCGACACCCTCAGCCAGGCTGTGCCGCAAGTGGACATGGAGACGGTTCGGCCTGCACTGGCCAACGCGATTCGTCGCTTGCGTGCGGCGGGCATCCAGTTGTCCGACCGGCGCATCGTCAAGTCCCAGCGACTGATTGCCGCCGCCGCACTGCTGGGTGGCCGCCTGCAGGCCAGCGAGGCGGACCTCTGGCCGCTGCTGTATGCGTTGGCGACCAAGGAAGCCCAACAGCATGGCCGTGAGGTGCTGCGCGATGTCCTGCAACTGTCGAGTAATCGCAACCTGTTCAGTGCCGTGGAGGAGGCGACGTTGCAGCCGCTGTCCCGCGCCAGTCGCCTGGTGGAAGCAGCGCAGAATTGCCTGATGCGCGTGGCTTCCGGGCAGGTGCTCGACCCGGCCGAGTCCGAAGCGGTATTGCGCGAGATCGATGCGAACTTCTCACAGGACAGCATGCCTCCCGAACTGCTCGGCCTGCGGGGGCTGCTGGCCAAGCAACTGATGCCGGCGACATGACCTTGTCCTCCCTGGTGACCTGGGGCTGGATTGTGCAACCCGATCCCGCGCCACCGGTTGCCGCGGTGGCCTGGGGGGCCGTCGCCAGGCAACTGCATGCACGCTTGTCGTCGATGAGCGGCGACCAGCGGCGGGGCCTTCAGGCCACGGCCAATCGTGACGTATTGATCGTCAGTGGCGAGGCCTCACGTCTACCCTGGGTCCCGGGTGTCGATTACGCCTGCGCCTGTGAGCATGCCCCGCAGCTCTGGCTGCCCAGCCTGTGGCAGCCGGATGCGGCGCTGGACCTGTTGGCCCAGGCCTTGTTGGCGAAATTCGATCGGCAGCCGCTGCTGGTCTGGCATCAACCGGCAACCTGCGTGCCGCTGGACCGCTTGCTGCCGGTCAGCACCGAGCTGCTGGCACGCATTGATACGTACTGGGGCTAGTGGCATGCCGGTTCTTTTTCTTTCACGCAGTCCCTGTCTTCGTCCGGCGCCATAGGTCTGTCATGCAATTACCCGAATCCTTGCAACCCTGGCGCCAATGGTTGGAGTGGTTTGCCCCGGAACTGGTGCCGACCCTCGGCGCCTTGCTGGGCTGCATCAGCCCTGTGCTCGGGCCCTTCAAGGGCACGCAACAGGGGGGTGTCCCCGAGCCGGATGGCCTGGGCGACCTGCGCCGGCGGGGCTCCTATGAGCGGCTGCTGACCAGTGAGTGGCTGTTGGCCGATGAGTTTGCCGATGAGTTCCTGCGCCGGGCTTCCAGTGGCGAGCACCTGTTTCTCGCGCCGCAACTGCGGGCGCAGCAGGCGTCGCGGCTGATCGTCGTACTGTTCGATGCCGGGCCCCTGCAACTGGGAGGCGCACGGCTGGTTCACCTGGCGCTGATGATCCTGCTGGCCCGGCGGGCGGGCGAGCATGGTGCGCAGTTCCGCTGGGGTGTATTGCAACAGGAACCAGGGCTGTTCGAACTGCATTCGCCGGCGCAACTGCGCCGCCTGCTTGACGCCCGCACCTATGCGACGGTGACCGCACAGCATTGGCAGCATTGGCAGAATTTCTTCGGTGAACAGGAGGAGTCGATAAGCGAGTGCTGGCTGGTGGGCCAGCGCCTGCCTGTGGCGCCGGGCCCGCAGGACCGGGCGGTACGTCGCCTGCAGATCCAGCAGGGCCTGTTCGGCAAGGCGCTGGAGTTGCAGGCGCAGCCTGCGGGGCGTGTGCCGATTGTCTTGCCTCTGCCCGACGAGGCGGCGGCCAGGCGACTGCTCAAGGGGCAGTTCGATCATATCGTGCCGGTGGATGCGCACAGGACCACGACCGCCAGGATTGCCTTGACCTTGCCGCCGATGATTTCCACTACCGGGTCTCATGTGGCTGTGCGCCTGCTCGATGATCCCGGTGTGCTGGTTTTCTCGATTCCCAGGTTCGGGCAGAAGAAAGCCGCGAAGGTCATTCGCCAACTCTGGCCCCGTGAGGCAACGCCACTGGGGATGACCTTTCAGAACCGGCAAATCGGCGCGATCCTGAGTGCGGGCGACCAATTGCGCTTCTGGCAGATACCGCGCATCACGCCGGCCAGCCGGCCTCCGCAGGAAGAACTGTTGGTGCCTGCCGCCACGGCTACGTTGCGGCCTGTCGTGTGGCTGCATTCGTCCAAGAGCAGCCGGGTCTTCCTGTTGACAAGCAATCGCACCCTGGCGTTCTGGATGGCCGCCGAGAAGGATGGTACGCCGGGCTCTTCGGGGAATATCACCCATTACCGTGATCGCGATGTGCTGGGCATGGCGCGGATCGATGACGATACGCTGGTGTATGCCAGTCGCAGTGCGGGCCAGTTGTCTGTTCGTCACGTGACTCTCAACGCAACCCGTTACGAACCCTTCGCCCTGGGCGATGGTCGCGAGGCGACACAGGTACTGTTTTCTCTCCTGCCATTCTGGCGTCGTCGTTTTGGTGCCTGTGCCGTGCAGAATGGTCATGGCAAGCGGGAGAGCTGGACAGTGTTCACTCCCAGCAGCCATCCCCAGCCGATGACCCGCATCGACCTGAGGCCAGGTTATCGGGCCATCGGTCTGTTTCATGAGAACAAGAGCGGGCAATGCGCCCTGGTGGTCAGCGTAGAGGGGGGCACCGGTATCCTCCTGGTCAGTTCCGAAGGGACGGAAACACTCTACGCGGCGACCTCGCGAATCCTGAAAAGCAGTTTCTGCCCGGCTTCCGGGATCCTGGCCCTGATCACCGAAACGCGTGAGCTGGTGGTCTACGACGTGAATGAACGCCAGATACGGCTACAGATACAGACCGCCCGCAAGGAGCTTTCCAATGAGTGAAGTCCTTGCGATGTCCATCCGGCGTCCCGGACTGGTCGGCTGGCAGCCCGTCGATGCGCTGTGGTTTCCCCGTGACTGGTTCGATGAGGCGACGAGCCAGGCGCAGATCGTCCGGCACTGGCAGCCGGGGCCCGTGTCTACCGCTTTGCCGAGGGCGATGTGCTGTGCTTCAAGCAGGCCACGTCGATGGCCTGCGATCGTCTCAGGCCCTGGCCGCTGGTCCGCCAGGGGAGGGCGCTGTGTTCGGCAAGGCTCGAACCGGCTGAAATCAGCGCGCTGCCCCTGGCGGATCTCTGGTTGATCCGCGATGCCCGTGTCCAGGCGTTGAACCTGGCTGACGGGGTCGAATTGCAACCGGGCCAATGGTTCGATATCGATCACTATTCCTTGCTGGAAACCTACGACTGCCGTGAAGTCCTGCCCGAACCGGTGCTGGAGGTCTGGGAGCCGCAGGATATTCACCAGGTGCTGGGCGATGTGATCGGTGCCCCCAGTGCCGAGCGCGATGTGATGGGCAAGGCGCTCAAGGCTGCCGCTGCCGCCAGGGCCAAGATGCCCGCCGTAGCGGCAGGCAAATCCCGTGAACCACGAGAAACGTCCTCGGCGCGGGCCTGGTGGGTACCGGGACTGGCTGTCGTTGCGGTACTGGTTATCTATTGGGAGAGCGCGGTACTTTCCCCGCCTGTCGTGCCTGGCCAGACCGTGCCCATGCGGGTGGTCGAGGCGTCGGCCGGTGGAGGCTTCGACCCGGTCTGGTTTTTTCTCTCGGGTGCGGTGCTGACCTTTATCCTGTGGTTGCTGCGACGCGTGCTCCACGGACGTATCGAAATCGAGCGTCAGGCCCTGGCCGCCCAGGCCCACAAGAAACAGGCCCCGCCGACTGCTCCCGCGGACGACACCCCGGTCCCCGAGCGCAAACCGCCCAATCACCGCAAACCATCGCTTTGGCGCCAGTGGCTGGGCCGGATGGCCATGGCGTCACAGTTGAAGACCTTGCTGGATCGGCGCCAGGCCGCCTACATGCAGCGCATGCTCGATATGTTCGAGCAAGGCGATATCGCCCAGGCCCTGCGCCATGCCATCCCCCTGGACAGCGACCAGCCTTCCGCCGGGCAGGCATTTGGCGCGCCGAAGCCACGGGATGAACTGACGATGGGCCAGTCCAGGGGGGCCACACTGACCTTCAATCTGGCGGAGGATTTCCAGGCTCATCTGCGCAAGCTCTACCGCCAGACCTTCGAGCGCCTCGACCGCCAGGGACGTATCGAAGAGGCGGTGTATGTCCTCGCCGAGCTTCTGCACGTGCGCCAGGAAGCGCTGGATTATCTGGAAAAGCACCAGCGCTACCAGCAGGCGGCGGAACTGGCGTTGACCTGGGATTCACGGCCGGCGGTGATTGTTCGCCTGCTGTGCCTGGCCGGCGACTGGCAGAGGGCGTTGCAGGTGGCCCGTCGGGATCGGGCGTTCGCCGAGGCAGTCCTGAGCCTCCAGGCCCAATGGCCGCAAGCGGCTGAGCGCCTGCGTCTGGAGTGGGCCGATATGTTGGTGGGGCAAGGTGATTGGCTGGACGCCGTGGAAGTGATCTGGCCGCTGTCCGGCGAGCGCGAACGGGCCCGGCAATGGTTGCTCAACGCCGAAGCCGCAGGCGGCACCCTGGCCGCGGCTGCACTGGTCAAGCGAGCAGTATTGTTGCCCGACACCCTGGCGGTCTATGAGTCCTATGTCCGTGCACTGCGTGACGATTGCGAGCGCGCTGACGAGCGTGCCGTCCTGGCCATCGAGCTGATCAGGGTGTCTGCGTCGTCGCCCAGCGTGCGGTCGATGGCGGCGGCGATGGTCCATGGGGTGCTGGCCGATCATGCCGGCGGCCATCCCGGCGTGACGGCAAGGGACCTGAACGCCCTGGTGAAGCTCAGCGGCGACGAATTGCTGAAGCTCGATATGCCCGCCGGGGTGATTACCCCCAATCAATCGAAGGCTTTGCAGTCAGTGATCCCCGTGCCGCATTGGTCGGCACCGTCACCGGGCAGCTATGCACTGTACGACGCCGTCTCGCTGCGTGATGACAATTACCTGGTGGCGCTGGGTGAGTCGGGGGTTGCGGTGGTGGATCGCCAGGGCAGTATCGGTCGACGTTTCACCGTACCGGCCAGTCAGTTGGTGATCGGCAACAATTGCCGGGTCGCCCTGGCACTGATACAGCGCGATTCGGTGTGGCGTATCAGCAAGCTTGACCTGGTGACTGGGACTGCCACGGATCTGGGCGTTCTGCCCCTGGCGCTTTTTGCCAGGCGTTTCGATGGGGTGGCCTGGACCATCGTGACCCATGGGCAGGTGCGAGTGGTGGATATCGACAGGGACTTGGCCACGCTCTGGCATGTCGGCGATCTGCCCGGCCCCCTGGTGTCCCTCGAAGTCACGGCGGACCATGAGTACTGGCTGCTGCGGTTGCCTGACAGCACGCTGGAGCAGTGGACCTACAGCTTGCCCGAGCGCCGGCTGAAGTCCCGTGATCCGCAACCGAAGCCGATCCGGGCGAGTATCTCCTGGCAGTTGTATTGCCTGGGTGAATACATCGAATGCTGGTTCGAATCCCCGGCCGATGATCAACAGGAACTGGTGGTCAACGGCCAGAATCGTCTGCGGCGCTTTCGTTTTCCCGAGATCACCGAGGATACCGAGGCCAGCGTATACGCCGATCAGCACTGGCTGGTGACGGGTTTTTCGGTGTATGGCAAACGACGGCGCTTTCACTTCGTGAACCGCGACACCTCGCAATTATGCGCAATCCTGGATTGGCCCGAGGAAGAGACGCTACGCATCCGCCAGAGTGGCTCGGACTGGATTCTCAGCGACCGCCAGGGTCGGCTTTTCCATGTCAACGTGGCCACCAGCCGGCTTCGCAGCCTGAGCATTCACTGAGGGCTGGCCTGCCCATGACGGGCGGGCCGTTCGGTATTTTCTTCTAACCATATATAAATTGGGTATTTCAGCGGCCAGGGTTATTTCCTATATGGTTCACGCCATATCTTGTTATAACAAGTCAGGACCAGCCCATGGCGCAACTGCTTCCACTGTCTCCCGTCCCGCTCTACAGCCAGCTCAAGGACTTGCTGCGTACCCGCATCCTTGATGGCACCTATCCGCCCCTGGCGCGCATGCCATCGGAGAACGACCTGGGCCAGGCCTTCGGGGTCAGTCGCATCACCGTGCGCCAGGCCCTGGGCGATCTGCAGAAGGAAGGGCTGATCTTCAAGATCCACGGCAAGGGCACCTTTGTCGCCAAGCCCAAGGCGTTCCAGAACGTTTCCACCCTGCAGGGCCTGGCCGAGTCGGTGACGCAGATGGGCTACGAAGTGCTCAACCGGGTGCGCAGCTTCAAGCAGGTGCCGGCCTCGGCACGGGTTGCCGAGCGCCTGGCGCTGCCCGAAGGCAGTCTGGTCAGCGAGATCAAGCGGGTCCGCCTGATCAACCGCGAGCCGGTGTCCCTGGAAATTACCTATCTGCCCCACAGCGTTGGCGAGAAGCTGGAAAAGGCCGACCTGGTCACGCGCGACATCTTCCTGATTCTGGAAAACGACTGCGGTATCGCCCTCGGCCACGCCGACCTGGCCGTCGACGCGGTGCTCGCCGACGCCGAGCTGGGCCAGGCCCTGGACGTGGAGGAGGGCGCGCCGATCATGCGCATCGAGCGCCTGACCCACGATGCCGAAGGCGCTCCGCTGGATTTCGAATACCTCTACTACCGCGGCGACTCCTTCCAGTACCGCCTGCGTATCGACCGTCAGAAGGACGCGCGCCCATGAACCCGATCAATACCCTCGAACAGGAATACGACATCGTCGTCATCGGCGGCGGCACCGCCGGACCCATGGCGGCGATCAAGGCCAAGGAAAAGAACCGCGACCTGCGCGTGCTGCTGATCGACAAGGCCAACGTCAAGCGCAGCGGCGCCATCAGCATGGGCATGGACGGCCTGAACAACGCGGTGATTCCCGGCCACGCCACGCCGGAGCAGTACACCAAGGAAATCACCGTCGCCAACGATGGCGTGGTCAACCAGGCGGCGGTCCTGGCCTACGCCGAATACAGCTATGAAACCATCCAGCAGCTGGATCGCTGGGGCGTCAAGTTCGAGAAGGACGAGACCGGTGACTATGCGGTGAAAAAGGTCCACCACATGGGGGCCTACGTGTTGCCGATGCCCGAGGGCCACGATATCAAGAAGGTGCTGTATCGCCAGCTCAAGCGCGCCCGGGTGCAGATCACCAACCGGTTGATCTCGACCCGCCTGCTGACCGATGCCGAAGGCACGGTGAATGGCGTCATGGGTTTCGATTGCCGCACCGCCGACTTCCATGTGATCAAGGCCAAGGCGGTGATTCTCTGCTGCGGTGCCGCCGGCCGCCTGGGCCTGCCGGCTTCGGGCTACCTGATGGGCACCTACGAGAACCCGACCAATGCCGGTGACGGCTACGCCATGGCCTATCACGCCGGGGCGGAGCTGGCGAACCTGGAATGCTTCCAGATCAACCCGCTGATCAAGGACTACAACGGCCCGGCCTGCGCCTACGTCACCGGTCCCCTGGGCGGCTACACCGCGAACAACAAGGGTGAGCGCTTTATCGAATGCGACTACTGGAGCGGCCAGATGATGTGGGAGTTCCACCAGGAACTCGAAGGCGGCAACGGTCCGGTATTCCTCAAGCTCGATCACCTGGCCGAGGAAACCATCCAGAACATCGAGGAAATCCTGCACAGCAACGAACGTCCGAGCCGCGGCCAGTTCCATGCCGGGCGGGGCACCGACTACCGCCAGCAGATGGTCGAGATGCATATCTCCGAGATCGGTTTCTGCAGCGGTCACAGCGCCTCGGGCGTCTGGGTCAACGAACGCGCGGAAACCTCGGTCAAGGGCCTGTACTCGGCCGGTGACATGGCCGCCGTGCCGCACAACTACATGCTCGGTGCCTTCACCTACGGCTGGTTCGCCGGTTTCAACGCCGCCGACTATGTCGCCGGACGCGATTTCACCGCGCTGGACGACGAGCAGATCGCCAGGGAAAAGGCCCGGGTCTACGCGCCGTTGCAGCGTGAACACGGTCTGCCGCCAGCCCAGGTCGAGTACAAGCTGCGGCGCTTCGTCAACGATTACCTGCAGCCGCCCAAGGTCACGAAAAAGATGGAAATCGGCCTGGAGCGTTTCGCTGCCATCGAGGCCGATCTCGACCAGATGAAGGCCGGCAACCCTCACGAGTTGATGCGTGCCCTGGAGGTTTCGGTGATCCGCGACTGCGCGGAAATGGCCGCTCGCGCCTCGCTGTTTCGCAAGGAAAGCCGCTGGGGCCTGTACCACCACCGGGTCGACTATCCGTTGCGCAATGACGCCGAGTGGTTCTGCCATTGCCACCTGAAGAAGGATGAAAACGGCCGGATGGTCAGCTTCAAGAAGCCGGTCGAACCCTATCTGATCGCCCTCGATGCCGATGAGCAACAAGCCTACAACCGTTTGCGGGTCGCCAACGAAGCGGCCTGAAACACGCAACCTGCAGGAGCCGGCTTGCTGGCGATGGCGGTGGATCAGCTCAGGAAGTTTCAACTGACAGACCGCTATCGCCAGCAAGCCGGCTCCTACAAGGAGTGCATCTCTTCAGGTTGAGCGACTGTTAACAAGAATATAGAGGACACCGTGCCATGGCCTTCCAGCCCCAGGAAATATTCTTTCGCAGCAATGCGCCGGTCACCGTCGACGAAGACAAGTGCATCGCCCACAAGGGCTGCACCGTTTGTGTCGATGTCTGCCCGATGGACCTGCTGGCAATCAATCCGGCGACCCAGAAGGCCTATATGGCCTTCGATGAGTGCTGGTACTGCATGCCTTGTGAAAAGGACTGCCCGACCGGTGCGGTAAAGGTGGAGATTCCCTACCTGCTGCGCTGAGGCGACAAACGACACACTTGCAAGACTCACAAGAAAAAAACGCCACCGGCCCACCACCGGACGCCTGATCCAGCACCCCCTCGTTTCCCACCCCGGTTCCCGGCGGCGGAGACGACTCCATCTTTCATGATTCGAGGGGAAACACCCATGCGTGCACGCATCACTCTTGCCGGCCTGGCCCTGGCCCTGAGCGCCTTTGGCGTCCAGGCCGAGACTATCCGCATCGCCATCGGCACCCAGGACAGCACCATCAACTGCGCCGCTGGCGGCCTGTTGATCCGCGAACTCGGGCTGCTCGACAAGTACCTGCCCAAGGACGGCGCCTACAAGGACGCCCAGTACGATATCCAGTGGAAGAACTTCACCAGCGGCGCGCCGCTGACCAATGAAATGGTCGCCGGCAAACTCGACTTCGGTGCCATGGCCGATTTTCCCGGGGCGCTCAACGGCGTGGCCCATGAGGCGGCGGGCAAGCACAGCCTGTTTATCAGCGTGCTGTCGGGCAGCATCGAAGGCAGCGGCAACGGCATCGTGGTGCCCAAGGATTCGCCGGTGCAGTCGTTCAGCGAACTCAGGGGCCAGACCATTTCCGTGCCGTTCGCCTCGACCGCCCACGGTATGTTGCTACGGGCCATCGCGGCCCAGGGCTGGGACCCGGACAAGGACGTGACGGTGATCGCCCAGCCGCCGGAAGTCGCCGGTTCCGCCTTGCAGGCCAACAAGATCGCCGCCCATGCCGATTTCGTGCCGTTCGCCGAGCTGTTCGAGAACCGTGGTTTCGCCCGCAAGATCTATGACGGCTCCCAGGCCAAGGCACCGACCTTCCATGGTGCGCTGGTGGACAGCGACTACGCCAGGCGCTACCCGGAAATCGTCGTCGCCTACCTGCGCGCCAGTATCGAGGCCAACCAGTTGCTAGCGGCCGATCCGGAGAAGTACAGCCAATTGATCGAGAAGGTTGCCGGGGTCGAGGCCGAGGTCAATTACCTGTTCCATGGCCCGCTGGGCCTGCAGACCCGCGACCTGACCTGGAAACCCGAGTACCGCAAGGCCGTGGCCACGGCCATCGACACCCTGAAATTGCTGAAGAAGGCGGATCGGGGACTCAACACCGACACCTTTATCGATGACCACTTCATTCGCCAGGCCTTCAAGGAGTCCGGTCTCGACTACGACAAGCAACTGGCCAACTACGCCCAGCAGCCGCTGGTTGCCAACGATGCGCTGAGCGGCAAGCCGATCACCGATCCGAAGCAGGTCGCGCAGATCTGGCTCAAGGACGAACCCAAGGTGCGCAGCTACGCCTCGCCCCAGGCGGCGCTCGCCGACCTGGCGAATCTGCAGAAGGCCGGCAAGGCAGTGCGCGCGGTCTATGCCCAGGCCAGTGACAGCGGGATCAAGCTGCTCGCTGCGCAAGCCTGGTTTGTCAGCGATGCCAAGGGCCGCCTGAACGCCTTCCTGCTCAAGGAGCAGGCCCGGCAGTTTGCCCAGGCCCATGGCGGCGAGATTCGGGATTTCGCCGATGCCAGCCGCCAGGCCCTGGCCCAGCGTTGAGGTGAGGAACATGAGTCGCTTGTCTGTCGATCTCGGGCGCCGCTGGACTCTGCGCCTCGCTTCATTGCTGCTCTGCCTGGGAGCCTGGCAGGTGGCGGCGCGCATGCATCTCGATCTCGGGCTGGTGACCTTTCGCAACGTGCCGTCGCCGCTTGAGGTGGTGCAGGCGGCGTGGGCGTTGTTCAACTCCCACGCGCTGCCCCGGCATCTGCTCAGCAGCCTCGGCCGGGTCGCCAGCGGCTATCTGGCCGCGGCCCTGGTCGCGGTGGCGCTGGGCCTGGCCATCGGCCGTTCGAAGTGGGCCGAGGACCTGTTGCTGCCGCCGCTGGAAGTGCTGCGGCCGATTCCGGCAGTGGCCTGGATTCCCCTGGCGATCCTGATGTTCCCGTCCTCGGAACTGTCGATGATCTTTATCACCTTCACCGGTGCGCTGTTCCCGATCCTGCTCAATACCGTGCATGGCGTCGAATCGGTGGACCGGCGCCTGATCGCCTCGGCCCGCAGTCTGGGAGCGGGGCGCCTGGCGATCCTGCGCGAGGTGATCGTTCCCGGCGCCGCGCCAAGCATCGTCACCGGCCTGGCCATCGGCATGGGCACTTCGTGGTTCTGCCTGGTCACCGCGGAAATGATCTCCGGGCAATGGGGCATCGGTTACTACACCTGGGAGGCCTACACCTTGCAGAACTACGCGGACATCATCGTCGGCATGCTGCTGATCGGCGTGCTCGGCATGGCCAGCAGCGGCCTGGTCAAACGTTTCGGGGCGCGGCTGACGCCCTGGTATCGCCCGCAGGAGAAACGCTGATGAGTGTCGCCGAGCGTTTTTCCGCCGCGGGCCGGATCGCCATCGACGGCCTGTCGATTCACCTGGGAAGCGGCCCCGAGGCCTTCGAGGCGGTGCAGGCCCTGAGCTTCGATGTGACACCGGGGGAGTTCGTCTGCATTCTCGGGCCGTCCGGGTGTGGCAAGTCGACCCTGCTCGGCGCCCTGGCCGGCCACCTGGCGCCCAGTGGCGGTTCGTTGCAGGTCGATGGCCAGCCGGTCGACGGTCCTTCGCCGAGCCGGGGCATGGTGTTCCAGCAACACACCCTGTTGCCCTGGCGCCGGGTGCTGGACAATGTTGCCTTTGGCCTGAAGATGCAGGGTATCGGCAAGGCCGAGCGCCAGCGCCAGGCCCGCGAATTCCTCGGCTGGGTCGGCCTGGAGGGCTTTGCCGGGCACTGGCCGAGCCAGTTGTCCGGCGGCATGCAGCAACGGGTGGAGATTGCCCGGGTGCTGATCAACCGGCCGAAACTGCTGCTGATGGACGAGCCTTTCGGTGCCCTCGACGCCCAGACCCGCAGCCAGATGCAGGAATTGCTCCTGGATATCTGGGGACGGATCCAGACCACCGTGGTGTTCGTCACCCATGATATCGACGAGGCGCTGTTCCTGGCCGACCGGATCCTGGTGATGAGTCCGCGCCCGGGCCGGTTTATCGAAGACCTGCGCCTGGACTTCCCCCGGCCGCGCCAGCCGGAACTGCTGACCAGCCCCGAATTCGTCCGCCTCAAGCGCCACTGCCTGGAACTGCTGCGGCACCAGGATGGCCGTCAACTACCGCGCCTGACCCCACTCGGGCTGCCCCTTGAAAACACCCAACCGCGATTTGCCCTATGACCGACCTGATCAGCGACAACCCCGACATTCTCGACCTGCAACCGCGCCTGGAACATGAAGACGCCGGCGTGCGCCGCATCGCCCTGATCGAGCTGGCCGACCTGGAAGACCCGGACGCCTTGCCCTGGCTGATCCACGCCCTGGAGGCCGACCCGGACGGTGACGTGCGCGCCGAGGCTGCGCGCCTGCTGGAAGCCTGGGAAGAACCGCAGGTGGTCAGTGCCCTGTGCAAGGCCTTGCTCGACTGGGACCACAAGGTCCGGGTGGTGGCGGCCCAGAGCCTGAGCCTGCTGAAGACCGAGGAGGCCGGGCACGTGATCCTGCCGTGGGCGGGCCACCCCGATGTGTTTGTCCGCGGCAGCGCCTTGCGGGCCCTGCGCGAGCTGCGCCTGGCTGAAAGTGCTCCCGTGGCCCTGCAAGCGCTGCAGGACCCCGAAGCCAGCGTCCGCCGTGAGGCGGTGGGGATTCTCGGCTGGCTCAAGCAACTCGATGCGTTGCCGGCATTGGCGCACCTGGCCAGTGCCGACCCCGAGCCGGAAGTGCGCCGCGTGGCGGCCGGAGCCCTGGGCCTGGCCAGTGATCCCGCGGTGTTGCCGGCGTTGCAGTCGGCCTTGCTGGATCCGGCCTGGCAGGTTCGCGAAGAGGCGGCGACCACCCTGGGCAAGGTCGGCCTCGGGCAGGCCGGTCCGGCGCTGGAGGCGGCGCTGGCCGACGACTACTGGCAGGTTCGCCTGCGTGCCGCGCGCTCACTGGGGCGCCTGCGCTATGCCGGAGCCCTGGCGGCGCTGATCGAACTGCTCGGTCACAGCATCAGCAACCTGCGCAAGGAAGCCGCCCTGGCCCTGGGCGAGCTGGGGCAGCGCGAAGCGATTGCGCCGTTGCAGGCGGCGCAGCATGACGGTGATCCGGAGGTGCGCAAATCGGTGCGTATCGCCCTGGCCCAGTTGGGCGTCGGTGGCGCCTGATGCAGCCCCTGGCAGTGCGTCATGCGCGCAGTGACGGGCAACTGGTGCTGACCTGGACCGATGGCGAGCAGTCCCTGGCTTATGCCCGCTTGCGTGCCGCATGCCCCTGCGCTCAGTGCCGGGCGGCGCGCCTGCAGGGGCGTATCGAGCTGGTCACGGCCGAGGTGCGCCTGGTCGGGATCAACCCCCAGGGCTATGGTGTGCAACTGGTGTTCGACGACGGGCACCAGCAGGGCATCTATCCCTGGGCGTATCTGCGGGAACTGGGCTGAACGGCCCGGTGGCAGCGCCCGGGTCGGCTCCAGGACGTTTGATGGCTACACAAACCGCGTCCGGCGCGGTTATTCTGGAGGGCACAGGGTTACCAGTTGGCGGGGGAAGGGATCAATGGAAAAAGTCATCGTCATCACCGGCGGCAGCCGTGGTATCGGCGCGGCGACTGCGTTGTTGGCGGCACGGCAGGGTTATCGGATCTGCATCAACTACATGAGCGACGCGGACGCCGCCCATGCGGTACTGGAGCAGGTCCGGGCATTGGGCGCACAGGCCATCACGGTGCGGGCGGATGTCAGTATCGAGGATGAGGTGATCCGCCTGTTCAGCCGGGTGGACGCCGAGCTCGGCCCGGTCACCGCGCTGGTGAACAACGCCGGGACCGTCGGGCACAAGTCGCGGGTCGATGAAATGTCCGAGTTCCGCATTCTGCAAACCCTGAAGGTCAACACCCTGGCGCCGATCCTCTGCGCCAAGCATGCGGTGTTGCGCATGTCGCCGCGCCATGGCGGGCAGGGCGGCAATATCGTCAATGTGTCTTCGGCGGCGGCCCGTCTCGGCTCGCCCAACGAATACGTGGACTACGCGGCCTCCAAGGGCGCGCTGGACACCTTCACCCTCGGCTTGTCCAAGGAGCTGGCGGGCGAGGGCATCCGCGTCAACGCGGTGCGCCCCGGCTATATCTACACCGAATTCCACGCCTTGAGCGGCGACGCGGATCGGGTCAGCAAGCTGGAGTCGGCCATTCCCATGGGCCGTGGCGGCCGCGCCGAAGAAGTGGCCGAGGCGATTGTCTGGTTGCTTTCGGACAAGGCTTCCTATGCCACCGGGACCTTTATCGACCTGGCCGGCGGCCGCTGAGTCGGTTTCGGTCGCCAGGGTGTCGTTCCGGCGCACTCGTCGTTCTGCCCGTATCCTCAGTATGTGACGGCTGAAATTCACCGTCTGCGCTGACTTGCTCAGCCGTCACAGAGGATTGTCCGATGACCGTCACCTTCCGTCCGGCACTACGCACGGATGCCCGCGAGATTGCCCGGCTGTTCCAGATCTCCTCGGAGGGGGCCGCCGACTATATCTGGAGCCGGATCGCCGAGGAGGGCGAGTCGCTGCTGGATGTCGGCGAGCGCCGCTACCGCCGCGAAGGCGTGGAATTCTCCTATGAAAACTGCCTGATGGCGGAGGCCGGCGGCCAGGTCATCGGCATGCTGCACAGCTACCCGATGCTGCACGACCCCGATCCGGCGCCGGCCACCGACCCGGTCCTGGCGCCCTATGCCGACCTGGAAATTCCCGACACGCTGTATATCTCCAGCCTGGCCTTGCACGAAGGCTGGCGCAACCAGGGGCTGGGCGCACGTTTTCTCGCGCTCGCCCGCCAGCGCTGCGCGGCACTGGGGCTCAAGGGCCTGAGCCTGATCGATTATGCGATGAACAGCGGCGCCTGCCGGTTCTACACCCGCCACGGTTTCCGGATTGTCGGTGAATGCCAGGTGGTGCCCCATCCGCTGATCCGGGTGACCGGCGCGGCGTACCTGATGCACTGGTCCGCCGAGGTGCCGGCCTGAGCGTCAGAACGAACGGACGATGCGCCCCAGGGTTTCCATGGCTTTCTCCGAGGCGTCGTCCCAGGGGCTGCCGTAGTTCAGGCGAATGCAGTTCCTGAAGCGCCGGGCCGGTGAAAAGATCGGCCCCGGGGCAATGCTGATGCCCTGGGCCAGGGCCATCTGGAACAGCTTCAACGAGTCCATCTGCTCCGGCAGCTCCAGCCACAGGAAGTATCCGCCGGCCGGCTGGCTGACCCGGGTCTGTGCCGGGAAGTAGCGGGCAATGGCCGCGAGCATGGCGCTCTGCTGTTCTTCCAGGGCATAGCGCAGGCGGCGCAGATGGCGGTCGTAGCCGCCATGTTGCAGGTAGTCGGCGATGGCCGCCTGGGCTGGCATCGAGGCGCAGAGCGAGGTCATCAGCTTCAGCCGTTCGATCTTCTGCGCATAGCGTCCCGCCGCGACCCAGCCGATGCGGTAGCCCGGGGCCAGGCTCTTGGCGAACGAGCCGCAATGCATCACCAGGCCTTCGCTGTCGAACGCCTTGGCCGGCTTCGGGGCCTGTTGCCCGTAATAGAGTTCGGCGTAGACATCGTCCTCGATCAGCGGCACCTGGTGCTCGCGCAGCAGTTCCACCAGTGCCTGTTTCTTCGCCTCGGGCATGGTCGCGCCCATGGGGTTCTGGAAACTGGTCATGCACCACACGGCCTTGATCGGGTGGCGCTCGAGGGTCTGCGCCAGCACGCCGAGGTCGATGCCGTCCCGTGGGTGCACGGGGATTTCCACCGCCTTGAGCTTCAGGCGTTCCAGTACCTGCAGGCAGGCGTAGAACGCCGGGGCTTCGATGGCGACCAGATCGCCGGGCTCGGTGACGGCTTGCAGGCACAGGTTCAGCGCCTCCAGGGCGCCGTTGGTGATCAGCAGTTCCTCCATGGGCAGCATCAGCCCGCCGACCATGTAGCGCAGGGCGATCTGCCGGCGCAGTTGCGGGTTGCCCGGCGACAGGTCGGTGACCACCATGCGCGGGTCCATCTCGCGGCTGGCGCTGGCCATGGAGCGGGCCAGGCGTTGCAGGGGAAACAGCATCGGGCTGGGGAAGGCCGAGCCGAAGGGCACGGTGGTCGGGTCCTTGATCGAATCGAGCACCGAGAACACCAGCTCGCTGACATCGACCTCGGTGGACTCGTGGACCTGGTGGCTGATCACCGGCTCCGAGAACGGGCTGGGTGCATGGGTGTTGACGAAGTAGCCCGAGCGCGGCCGGGCGCGAATCAGCCCGCGGCGCTCCAGCAGGTAGTAGGCCTGGAACACCGTGGACGGGCTGACGCCGTAGGTCTGGCTGGCATAACGCACCGACGGCACCCGCTGCCCGGGCCCGAGGACTCCGGAGCGGATCAGTTCGGCGATATCGTCGGCGAATTTCTCGTAGCGTTTCATGGTGGCTTGGCTCATTCGATGCAGGCACGCAAGTCTTGTTCGAGGGGCGTTCCCGGGGCTTCTCGCGCCCGGGGATTCTATGTCATCAGCGATTCAGCGGGGCGACAAAGCGGGTCTTCGCCACGCTGTAGATACCGGGCTCATCGTCATCGATCACGCGAAAACCGAGTTCGCGGGAGCTGCTCGCCGGTTTGTCGGTGGTCATCGCCACCGAGACGGGGAAGTCGGCGATCTCGCCGGGCGCCAGGCTCAGCTCGGTCTTGCCCTGCAACTGGAAACCCTCGCCGTCGAGCAGTTCCAGACGGTACTGCTGGCGTTGCTGGGTCTTGTTGATGACTTTGAGGCTGTAGATGTTCTCGATCTGCCCCTGGCTGTTTTCCCGGAACAGGCCGCGGTCCTTGCTGACGTCCAGCGACACCATCGGCCGTTCGACCAGCGCCACCACCAGTGCGCCGATCATGATCAGCAGCACCGCGCTGTAGCCGATCAGCCGTGGCCGCAGCAGGTGGGTCTTGCCACCCTGCAACTGATGCTCGGAGGTGTAGCTGACCAGCCCGCGGGCATAGCCCATCTTGTCCATGATCGAGTCGCAGGCGTCGATGCACGCCGCGCAGCCGATGCATTCCATCTGCAGGCCGTCACGGATGTCGATGCCGGTGGGGCAGACCTGCACGCACATCTGGCAGTCGATGCAGTCGCCGAGGCCGACGCTGGCCGGGGCCACCTCACGCTTGCGCGGGCCACGGTTCTCGCCACGAGCGGCGTCATAGGAGATGGTCAGGGTGTCCTTGTCGAACATCACGCTCTGGAACCGCGCATAGGGGCACATGTGCATGCACACCGCTTCGCGCAGCCAGCCGGCGTTGATATAGGTGGCGCCGGTGAAGAACAGCACCCAGAACAGGCTGACGCCGCCGATCTGCAAGGTCGCCAGTTCATGGACCAGCGGCCGGATCGGCGTGAAGTAGCCGACGAAGGTCAGTGCGGTCAGCAGGCTGATGGCCAGCCACAGGGTGTGCTTGGCGGCCCGCCGGGCCAGTTTGTTCGGCCCCCAGGGCGCCGCCTGCAGCTTGATCCGCTGGTTGCGCTCGCCCTCGGTGACTTTCTCGCACCACATGAACAGCCAGGTCCAGGAACTTTGCGGGCAGGTGTAGCCGCACCAGACCCGTCCGGCGAACACGGTGATCGCGAACAGGCCGAAGGCACAGATGATCAGCAATGCCGAGAGCAGGATAAAGTCCTGGGGCCAGAAGGTCGCGCCGAAGATATGGAACTTGCTGTTCGCCAGGTCCCACAGCACGGCCTGGCGCCCACCCCAGTTCAGCCAGACGGTGCCGAAGAACAGCAGGAAGAGAAAGCCCGCGCCGCTCAGCCGCAGGTTGCGGAACAGGCCGGTGAAGCTGCGGGTATGGATCAGGTTGTCGCTGGACTTGGCCTTTATGTTCCTGCGCTGAAAATCGGACGGCAAAGGTTCGAAGGTTTCAACTATCTGGACCGGGATTCGTTCGCTCATGGTCTGTCGCTCGTCAGCCTCCATCAGGCCAGGGCACTATGCCGAGCGAACTGTTTGCATAACAGACTCAGGTATTTGAATAAAAAGCGGATCAGATGGCCGCGAGCGACCACCTGCGACAAGTTGCCTCACCGCCTGCGACGCCACGAACGGCGTGCCCGCCGCCGTTTGGCACAAGGGCGCGGCAGGCACGCTGACACGGGTCAATCAAATCACCGAATCACTGGAAGTGGTCTTCACGTGGTGGCGGCCATCGAATGCACCCGCGACGGTCAACGCATCGGCTTCCTGTTCGGTGATCACGATCGACTGGCCGTCGAGTTCCGCGCGGGACATCCTCAGGGCGTCATCGGTGGTGATGGTCACGTCCCTGGCCGAGCCGTGGACCTCGATAGGGTTTCCTTCATGGTCCCCTTCCAGGGTGCAGGTCTGGCTGCTTGGATCGATCTTCACGGGCATGGTGTTCTCCTTTTTCTCTGGCTGACAGGCATTAGGTCGCCGGGGCCGGCCATCGTTCGTCGCAGCCGATTAGCGGTCATGGACCGAACTGGCGCACTCGCGGGGGTGTCCATCCCTTATCGACCGCAAAGAGGGCAGGATCATGCAGGCCTGGTGGCACACCGTATGGATGACGCTGCAAGCTGAATTCGCCGATATCGGCGATGCCCAGCAGGTGACCCGGATCACCTTGCGCCTGTTGATTGCCGCCCTGCTCGGCGGGGTGCTGGGTTTCGAGCGGGAACAGAAGGGCAAGGCCGCGGGTGTGCGCACCCATATGCTGGTCGCCCTGGGCGCGGCGCTGTTCGTGCTGGTGCCGCAGATGTCCGGGGCCCAGGCCGATGCGATGAGCCGGGTGGTGCAAGGGGTGATCGCCGGCATCGGCTTCCTCGGTGCCGGAACGATCCTCAAGGGCCATGCCGACGAGGAAGGCCAGCACGTCAAGGGCCTGACCACCGCCGCCGGCCTATGGATGACCGCCGCCATCGGCGTGGCGGCGGGCCTGGGGCGGGAGTCGACCGCAGTGCTGAGCACACTGCTGGCCCTGGGGGTGTTCAGCCTGATGCCCCGGGTCGTGCGGCTACTGGAAAAACAGCCGCCCGCGCCCTAGGCGTTGTCTATTCTTGCTGCGCGATCACCGGCGGCATGGTGGTCGGCGGCTCGATCTTCGGCGGCGGGGTGGTGCCGGGCGGTTCTTGCTCCGGCACCGGTTGCGGCTCGGTCGGCGGCAAGGTCGGCTGGTCGATATTGGGATCGGGCGTTTCTGCCGGAATCGGAATATTCATGAAGTGGCCTCTTTTATGCGTGGTCCGGGCCTGCAGGGTCCCGGCACCGTGTGTAGCGGTTGACCCTGTGCATTCGCGGTTGACTGCACTTTTTGGACGAGTGGACGTTCCCGGCAAATCCGTCTGAACTTTTCAGCGGGCCTCCGGCTCCGAACTTGAGCGGCCTTTCAGGATGAAGCCAGTCGCGACGAACCATGATCATGCAGGGTAGAGCGTCCACAGGACGTAAGGAGTGATGCTCGATGACAGCTGATAAATCGTTGGACGAGGAAATCACCGAAGTCCTGCCTTTGTCCCAGGCGCTATTGTTGCCACGCATCGCCATCGAGAACGTGACGCCGTCCGTCGATGGTGGGCAGTTCGCGGTCAAGGCAGTGGCCGGGCAGGAACTCACGGTGAGCGCCAAGGTGTTTACCGATGGGCATGACAAGCTGGCGGTGATGCTGGCCTGGAAGGCCGCCGATGCCGCCGACTGGCAGCGCTCGGTGATGACCGACCAGGGCAATAACGCCTGGCAGGGGCGGCTGCGGGTCGGCGGCCAGGGCCATTATGTGTATCGGATCGAGGCCTGGATCGATCAGTTCGGCAGCTTCTGCTACGAACTGGAGAAAAAATTCGTCGCCGGGGTGCCGATCGACCTGGAATTGCAGGAAGGGCGCGAACATGTGCATCAGGCCATCGAACGCAGCCAGGGCGACCTGGTGCAGCGCCTGACGGCCTTGCATGAGGAACTGTCCCACCTGTCCAACGACGGCCAGGTCGAGTGTTTTCTCAAGCCGGCCACGGCGGTTCTGATGCGTCTGGCGGATCATCATGCCTATCTCAGCCGCAGCTATGATTTTCCCCTGGAAGTCGAGCGCGGCCTGGCGCAGTTCGCCAGCTGGTACGAGTTGTTCCCCCGTTCCGTCACCGACCGTGCGTCGCGCCATGGCACCTTCAATGATGTGCACGCGCGTTTGCCGGCGATCCGCGACATGGGCTTCGACGTGCTGTACTTCCCGCCGATCCACCCCATCGGGCGCCGCCATCGCAAGGGCCCGAACAACGCCCTGACGGCCGGTCCCGACGATCCGGGCAGCCCCTATGCCATCGGCAGCGAGGAGGGTGGGCACGAGGCGATTCACCCGCAACTGGGCAGTCGCGAGGACTTCCGGCGACTGGTGGCCGCCGCCGCCGACCATGGCCTGGAGATCGCCCTGGATTTCGCCATCCAGTGTTCCCAGGACCACCCCTGGCTGCAGCAGCATCCCGGCTGGTTCAACTGGCGGCCGGACGGCACAATCAAATACGCCGAGAACCCGCCGAAGAAATACCAGGATATCGTCAACGTCGACTTCTATGCGGCCGATGCCATTCCCAGCCTGTGGATCGAGCTGCGCGATATCGTCCTCGGCTGGGTCGGGGAGGGCGTGAAGATCTTCCGCGTCGATAACCCGCACACCAAGCCGCTGCCCTTCTGGCAGTGGCTGATTGCCGATGTGCGCGGTCGTCATCCCGAGGTGATCTTCCTCGCCGAGGCCTTCACCACGCCGGCGATGATGGCGCGCCTGGGCAAGGTCGGTTACTCCCAGAGCTACACCTACTTCACCTGGCGCAATACCAAGGCCGAGCTGGCGAGCTATTTCACCGAGCTGAACCAGTCGCCCTGGCGTGAGTGCTACCGGCCGAATTTCTTCGTCAATACCCCGGATATCAACCCGGCGTTCCTGCATGAGTCGGGCCGCGCCGGCTTTCTCATCCGCGCGGTCCTGGCCACCATGGGCTCTGGCCTGTGGGGTATGTATTCGGGATTCGAGATCTGCGAGTCGGCGCCGGTGCCGGGCAAGGAAGAGTACCTGGACTCGGAGAAGTACGAGATCCGCCCGCGGGACTTCAACACGCCGGGCAATATCATTGCCGAGATCGCCCAGCTCAACCGTATCCGCCGCCAGCACCCGGCGTTGCAGACGCACCTGGGGCTGCAGGTCTACAACGCGTGGAACGACAACATCCTGTACTTCGGCAAACGCACCGCCGACCGCAAGAGTTTCATCCTGGTGGCGGTCAGCCTTGACCCGCACAACGCCCAGGAGGCGCATTTCGAACTGCCGCTGTGGGAGTTCGGCCTGCCTGACGATGCCCCGACCCGGGGTGAAGACCTGATGAATGGCCATACCTGGACCTGGTACGGCAAGACCCAGTGGATGCGCATCGAGCCCTGGCACCAGCCGTTCGGGATCTGGCGGATCAGCACGATCTGATGATCAATGATCGTTCCCTCGCTTGGCGTGGGAATGCGGCTCTGGATGCTCCGCGTGCGCTTTGGTAACGCGGAGCGTCATCGGATGCATGCCCGCGAGGAGCGTGGGAACGATCGTCAAAAGAGGAATGAAGCATGGCGAAGAAATCCCGCCCAGCAACCTTTATCAATGACCCCCTCTGGTACAAGGATGCGGTCATCTATCAAGTGCATGTAAAGTCCTTTTTCGACTCGAATAACGATGGTATCGGCGACTTTCCCGGCCTGATTGCCAAGCTCGACTATATCGCCGACCTCGGCGTCAACACGATCTGGCTGCTGCCGTTCTACCCCTCGCCACGCCGCGACGATGGCTACGACATCGCCGAATATCGCGGGGTCCACAGCGACTACGGGACCCTCGCCGATGCCCGGCGGTTCATCGCCGAGGCGCACAAGCGCGGCCTGCGGGTGATCACCGAGCTGGTGATCAACCACACCTCCGACCAGCACCCCTGGTTCCAGCGGGCCCGCAAGGCCAAGCCGGGCTCCAGTGCGCGGGACTTCTATGTGTGGTCCGACACCGATGACAAGTACAACGAGACCCGGATCATCTTTCTCGACACCGAGAAGTCCAACTGGACCTGGGACCCCGTCGCCGGCCAATACTTCTGGCACCGTTTCTACTCCCACCAGCCGGACCTGAACTTCGACAATCCGCAGGTCATGAAGGCGGTGCTGTCGGTGATGCGCTACTGGCTCGACATGGGCATCGACGGCCTGCGCCTGGACGCCATTCCCTACCTGATCGAGCGCGACGGCACCAACAACGAGAATCTGCCCGAGACCCACCAGGTGCTCAAGCAGATCCGTGCCGAAATCGACGCCCATTACCCCGACCGCATGCTGCTGGCCGAAGCCAACCAGTGGCCGGAAGACACCCAGTTGTATTTCGGTGACCAGAAGGGCGACAACGGCGACGAATGCCACATGGCCTTCCACTTTCCGCTGATGCCGCGCATGTACATGGCCCTGGCCCAGGAAGATCGCTTTCCGGTCACCGATATCCTGCGCCAGACCCCGGAGATTCCCGCCAACTGCCAGTGGGCAATCTTCCTGCGCAACCACGATGAACTGACCCTGGAAATGGTCACCGACCGTGAGCGCGACTATCTGTGGAATTACTATGCCGCCGACCGCCGGGCGCGGATCAATCTCGGTATCCGCCGGCGCCTGGCGCCGCTGATGGAACGTGATCGCCGGCGGATCGAGCTGCTCAACAGCCTGCTGCTGTCGATGCCGGGCACGCCGACCCTGTACTACGGCGATGAAATCGGCATGGGCGACAATATCTACCTGGGCGACCGCGATGGCGTGCGTACGCCGATGCAGTGGTCGATCGACCGCAACGGCGGTTTTTCCCGCGCCGATCCGGCCAGCCTGGTACTGCCACCGATCATGGACCCGCTCTACGGTTATCCGTCGGTGAACGTCGAGACCCAGGCCGGCGATCCCCATTCATTGCTGAACTGGACCCGACGCCTGCTGGCGGTGCGCAAGCAGCAGAAGGCCTTTGGTCGCGGCAGCCTGAAAATGCTCTCGCCGGCCAATCGCCGGATCCTCGCCTACACCCGCGAATACACCGGGGCGGATGGCAAGAGCGAAATCATCCTGTGTGTCGCCAACGTCTCGCGTACCGCCCAGGCAGCGGAACTGGACCTGTCGCACTTTGCTGGCAAGGTGCCGGTGGAGATGCTCGGGGGCAACGCTTTTCCGCCTATCGGGCAACTGAATTTCCTGCTGACCCTGGCGCCTTACGGCTTCTACTGGTTCCTCCTGGCTGCCGAGACGCAGATGCCCAGCTGGCATGTGGAAGCCCCCCAGAGCCTGCCGGACTTCACCACCCTGGTCCTGAAAAAGCGCCTCGAAGAATTGCTCGAAGCCCCTTCGCGCACCACCCTGGAGCAGGTGTCGTTGCCCGAGTGGCTGCCCAAGCGGCGCTGGTTCGCCAACAAGGATGCCGCCATCGAACAGGTGCATCTGCTCTATGGCTTGCGTTTCGGCGATGCACAGCAGCCGGTGCTGCTCGGCGAAGTCGAGGTGACGGTCGGCGGCCAAGTCAGCCGCTACCAGATACCCTTCGGTCTGCTGGCCGAAGAGCACATCAACGCCGCGCTGCCCCAGCAACTGGCACTGGCCCGGGTCCGGCGCGGGCGCCAGGTGGGTCTGATCACCGATGCCTTCAGTCTCGAGAGTTTTGTGCGGGCGGTGATCCAGGGCTTGCAGGCCGGCAGCGTGCTCAGCGGCAGCGCCGGCGAGCTGCATTTCCAGGCCAGCGCCGAACTGCTGGCGCAGCCGTTGCCGGCGGATGCCGAGGTGCGTTACCTGTCCGCCGAGCAGTCCAACAGCTCGGTGGTGGTGGGTGAGCGGGTGATGCTCAAGCTGATCCGCAAGGTCAGCGCCGGCATTCACCCCGAACTGGAAATGAGTGCCTACCTGAGTGCCGCCGGCTTCAGGCATATTTCGCCGTTGCTGGGGTCGGTGGTGCGCCGTGATCCGGAGGGCGGGGAAAGCCTGCTGATGATTGCCCAAGGCCTGCTGAACAACCAGGGTGATGCCTGGGTCTGGACCCAGAACAACCTGGAGCGGGCGATCCGCGATGAACTGGCCGACGGCACGGTCGAGCACCCGCAGCCGTTCAATGCCCTCGACGAACTGGCGAACTTCGCCGGCTTGCTGGGCCAGCGCCTGGGCGAGATGCACCAGGTGCTGGCCGCGCCGACCGCCAATGCGGATTTCAGCGCCCAGGTGAGTACGGCCAAGGACAGCCAGGCCTGGGGCAAGCAGATCGGCAGCCAGATGACCCGGGCCCTGCAATTGCTCGAACAGCATCAGGCGCAACTGGCCCCCGCGGACCAGGCCCTGGTCAGGCACCTGACGGCCCGGAAAAAGGCCATCGTCGCCCATGTCCAGGCGCTTGCCGCGCAGGTGCAGGGCGGCTTGCGCATTCGCGTGCACGGCGACCTGCATCTGGGTCAGGTGCTGGTGGTGCAGGGCGATGCCTACCTGATCGACTTCGAGGGCGAACCGGCGCGTTCGTTGCAGGAGCGTCGAGGCAAGCACAGCCCGTACAAGGATGTCAGCGGGGTGCTGCGCTCGTTCGACTATGCCGCGGCGATGGCGCTCGACCGCTCTCACGCCGGCGACTCCTCGCCGGAGGCGCAAGCCGCGCTGCAGCGGGTTGCCGAGCGTTACCTGAAAGATTCGCGCGAAGCGTTTATCCGGGCATATCGGCAGGCAACGACTAGTCTTGCTCATGCATGGCAGGACCCGGCGGGCGCGCAAGCGGCCCTGGCCCTGTTCAGTCTGGAGAAGGCTGCCTACGAAATTGTCTATGAGGCGGAGAACCGTCCGACCTGGCTACCCGTGCCCCTGCACGGTTTGAGCGGGTTGTTGAGTGAGGTGAAATCCTTGTCCGGTGGAGAGCAGCAATGAGTTCAAGTAAGGAACAAGGTAAGACAAAGGCCAGCCTGTTACCCGCCAGCCACGATATCGAAGCGCTGGTGCGCGCCGAACACCAGGACCCGTTTGCCATTCTCGGCCCCCACGACGACGGTGCGGGCGGGCAATTCATCCGTGCGTTCCTGCCGGGGGCGCTGAGCGTCGAGGTCCTGGCCCGTGGCAGCGAGGAGGTGCTGGGCCGCCTGGACAGCAGCGCGGTGCCGGGCCTGTATGTCGGCCGTTTCGCCGATCGCCAGCCCTACCTGCTGCGGATCCAGTGGGCCGGCGGCGAGCAGATCTGCGAAGACCCCTACAGCTTCGGCCCCTTGCTGGGGGAGATGGACCTGTACCTGTTCGCCGAGGGCAATCATCGCGACCTGAGCGGCTGTTTCGGTGCCCAGGTGATGACGGTCGACGGCATCGACGGTGTGCGCTTCGCGGTCTGGGCACCGAACGCCCGGCGGGTGTCGGTGGTCGGTGACTTCAATATCTGGGATGGCCGTCGCCATCCGATGCGCCTGCGCCATTCGAGCGGGGTCTGGGAAATCTTTATCCCGCGCCTGCATCCGGGGGAGGCCTACAAGTACGAGATTCTCGCCGCCGACGCGATCCTGCCGCTCAAGGCCGACCCGGTGGCACTGGCGACCCAGTTGCCGCCGGACACGGCCTCGCGGGTGGCCTCGCCGCTGCGTATCGACTGGCAGGACCAGGAGTGGATGCAGGCGCGCGGCGAGCGGCAACGGCCGGACGCCCCGTTGTCGATCTATGAACTGCACGCCGGTTCCTGGCAGTGCGAGATCGATGAGGTGGGCGAGGTGTCCCGCCAGTACAGCTGGGGCGAGCTGGCCGAGCGGCTGATTCCCTATGTCCGGCAACTGGGCTTCACCCATATCGAACTGATGCCGATCATGGAGCATCCCTTCGGTGGCTCCTGGGGCTATCAGCCGCTGTCGCAGTTCGCGCCCAGTGCCCGGTATGGCACGCCGGACGAATTCGCCGCCTTCGTCAATGCCTGCCACCAGGCCGGTATCGGCGTGATTCTCGACTGGGTCCCGGCGCATTTTCCCACCGATACCCATGGCCTGGCACAATTTGACGGCACGGCGCTGTACGAGTACGGCAACCCGCTGGAAGGCTTTCACCAGGATTGGGACACGCTGATCTACAACCTCGGACGCACCGAGGTGCACGGCTTCATGCTGGCGTCGGCGCTGCACTGGCTCAAGCATTTCCATGTCGACGGGCTGCGGGTGGATGCGGTGGCCTCGATGCTCTACCGCGACTATTCGCGCAAGGCCGGGGAGTGGGTACCCAATCGCCATGGCGGCCGCGAGAACCTTGAGGCCATCGATTTCCTCCGTCATCTCAACGATGTGGTGGCCCTGGAAGCCCCGGGCGCGCTGGTCATCGCCGAGGAGTCGACGGCCTGGCCGGGAGTCAGCCAGGGCACCCAGCAGGGCGGCCTGGGTTTCGCCTACAAGTGGAACATGGGCTGGATGCATGACTCGCTGCACTACATCCAGCAGGACCCGGTGTACCGCGCGCACCACCACAACGAGCTGAGTTTCGGCCTGGTGTACGCCTGGTCCGAGCGTTTCATCCTGCCGATTTCCCATGATGAAGTGGTGCACGGCAAGCATTCGCTGATCGACAAGATGCCCGGCGACCGCTGGCAGAAGTTCGCCAACCTGCGGGCCTACCTGAGTTTCATGTGGGGGCATCCGGGCAAGAAGCTGTTGTTCATGGGCTGTGAGTTCGGCCAGTGGCGCGAGTGGAATCACGACCAGCAACTGGACTGGTACCTGCTGCAATACTCCGAGCACCTCGGTGTGCAGAAGCTGGTGAGCGATCTCAACCAACTGTATCGCGACGAGCCGGCGCTGTACGACCAGGACGATGCCCCCCAGGGCTTCCAGTGGTTGATCGGCGATGACGCGACCAACAGCGTCTACGCCTGGCTGCGCTGGAGCCGCGAAGGGCGACCGCTGCTGGTGGTCGCCAACTTCACCCCGGTACCGCGCGAGGCGTATCGGATCGGCGTGCCTTTTGCCGGGCAGTGGAAGGAGGTGATCAACAGCGACGCGGCGATCTATGCCGGTTCCAATTATGGCAACGGGGGCGGGGCTTTCACCGAGGACCACGCCAGCCATGGACAGGCCACGTCGCTGGTGCTGAACCTGCCGCCGCTGGCGGTGTTGATGCTGCAGCCGCAGGGGCACTCCTGAGGTCGCGATCCTTGTGGGAGCCGGCTTGCCGGCGATGAGGTCCGCGAGGACGCCAGGCGCTTCGCGGCGGCGCGGCGTCCCGACAAGCCCGCTCCCACAGGGGGCGGTGCCTACCAACGCATCCTTACGCCGATATTGCCGATGATCCCATTGAGGCCATTGTCATCGGAGGTGCCGCTGTAGTCCGCGCTGACATACAGGCTGACGGTCGGCGAGACCCTGGCCACCAGGCCCAGTCCCAGTTCCACGGTGGAGGCATTGCGACTGCTGCTGATCTTGTCGACCTGCTCCAGGCTCAAGGTGTTGCCGGTGCCGAAGGTGTGCCAGAAGTTGGTGCGCAGGTAGGGTTCCACCGGCAGGCCACGGACCTCGTAGGCGCCTTTGAGGCGGGCGCCGATCCTGCCGCTCCAGAGCGACTGGTCCGCCGAGGCCTCCGTCAGGCCGGCGACATTGCCGCTGACTTGCTGGTTGACCAGTTGTGCCTGGGGTTCTATGACCCAGTTGTTCCCCAGGCCGATGGGGAAGCCACCTTCCAGGGAAAACGTCTGGCCCTTGGAGGACGTGGCTTGCAGGGTGCCTTGGGGTGAGCGGATATAGGTCGTGCCCTGGTTGTTCATGGCGGTGAGATTGACGTGCCAGCCCTGCTGTCCGGTCAGGCTCCAGAACGCCCCGACATTGTTGCCCGCGGCATTCAGGCCGTCGGCGCGTGGATCGCGGGGCGCCATGACAAATCCGTCAACCTGGTCCAGCGGTCCGCTTTGTCCGGTGAATACCCCGGCCCTGACAGTGTGCCCGCCGCTGCGATTGGCATAGGCGCCGGGGATGATCAGCAGGTCGCCGAAGGCACCGGAAAACAACGGGTCGAGGTTGCCGGCCTCGTTCAGGCCCAGCGCCCGGTCATGGAATCCCGTGTAGGTTTCGGGGTCGCCATTGTTCGCCACGATGGCGGCAAAGCGCGCTCCGGGCAGGCGCTCGCTGTTGTCCAGCGCCCATGGCTGGCCGGCAGGCAGCAGGGAGGGGGTGTTGCTGGCAAGCCAGAGCTGCGGATCGTCCCCGGCCGGGGCCGCCTGCAGTTCCACGGCGGAACACAGCAGGAGGGAAGTCGAAGCCAGATTGACCATTGTCCTCAGGGTGGGGTGGATCATGAACGTTTTCATCGGGTGTTCCTTGCTGTCGCATAGATACCTGCACTGGCGTCTCTCCTACCCCCGAACGAGGGGCGGCCGAAATCATCGGGGCAAACCCTCGGCGACCCGCTCCAGGCGGGCATCCGAGGGCTTGTCCCTTGGGTTTTAAAACCGGGGATAGTCACTTTGTAGCTAAGGAGAGGTGTGGGGTTGCGTCAAGAAAATAGCGAATAAACAGACGGGCTGAATCAGCGGTTTCAACCCATTGATCATAAGGTTATTTAGTCTATTCGCATTGATTCTGAACAGGCCTGAAAAGCGTACTTTTCGGCCCGTTTGACTCAGATGAACACCATCTCGAAGGGCTGCCGCGCCCGTTCGATCAACGCCGGCATCAGGATCGGCTGGATGCCGCGCTCGGGGTCGCCCTGCAACTGGCTGTGATAGGCATGGATCGCGTGCAGCTTGCGCGCCACGCCCCAGGTGTCGACGCGCACCTTGCGTGCCCGGTGCCAGGGGATCAGGCCTTCGTCACGCAGGGGCCGGAACCAGGCCCAGACCGGCAGCTCGACCAGTCGCGCGCCGGTGGCGGTACAGGCCCGGGCGCTGGCACGGCCGACCGCGTCATGATCGGCATCGCCATCTTCCCGCCAGGTGGTGAACACCACGTCATCGGGGCGCAGGTAGCGCCGCAGGCACTGGTAGATGGCATCTTCCTGTTGTTCCAGGGCGCCATGCTGGAAGCCGCCGCGAATCCACTTCAGGCTGTGCAGTTCGATGCCCAGGCGGCGCAGGGCCTCGGCGGTTTCCTGTGGACAGACCACGCTCAGGCGCTGCTCCGACCAGATCCGCGAACCCGGATAGGTGGCGCTGCCATCGGTGATGGAGATCAGTTGCAGGGGATGTTCGAGGGTCGAGAGCATCTGCAGCAGGCCGCCGCAACTGTGGACTTCGTCACCGGGATGGGGGGCGATGACCACCACCCGGCTACCCGGTTCGACCAGGCGATTGAGACTCAGCGTCGGCACCCGGGCCAGTTGCCGCGAAGCGTTCCAGATCAGCGGCGCAGCCTCGTTGCGGGCTGCGGATTGATGTTTCATGTGGCCACGTCCTTGTGTGGTGAGAGTGTGCACGTTGATTCAGACAGCAGGTGCGGGCGCCCCCATCCTGGAGCGCCGACGGCAAGTATCGCTCAAGTTGTCCGAAATGCGACTTTTATTGTTACGGACTCGCCGGCTCCTCAGTCCTCTTCATCGTGTTGCAATTCGAACATCACCAGCGAGCGTCCGGTGAGGGTGTATTCGCTGTTGAACGCGAAGCGCTCCTGGCCCTTGATCACCACGTCGTTGGTATCGACCATGCAGGTCCAGTACATGCCCTGAGGGACTTCGGGCAGGCGGAAATTGACCCCGTCATGGTGGGCATTGACCGCGATCAGCAGGGTGGCGTCGGCACCGGCGCGGCGGATGCCGGAAACCTGCGCCCGCCCGTCGAGCAGCATGCCCAGGCAGCGGCCGTGACCGTCGTGCCATTGCTCGGTGGTCATTTCATTGCCGTCCGGGGCCAGCCAGGTGACGTCCTTGACGCCGATCTCCTCGTTGTAGTCGCCCACCAGGAAGCGCCCCCGGCGCAGGATCGGGTAGGCCAGGCGCAGCTTGACCAGGCGCTTGACGAAGCGCAGCAGGGACCTGCCGTCGTCGTCCAGGTCCCAGTTGACCCAGCCGATCTCGCTGTCCTGGCAATAGGCGTTGTTGTTGCCGTGCTGGGTACGGGCGAATTCGTCCCCTGCGACGATCATCGGCGTGCCCTGGGCCAGCAGCAGGGTCGCGAAGAAGTTGCGCATCTGGCGCAGGCGCAGGGCGTTGATCGCCGGGTCGTCGGTGGGACCTTCGACACCATGGTTCCAGGACAGGTTGTTGTTGCTGCCATCCTGGTTGTTTTCGTCGTTGGCCTCGTTGTGCTTGTCGTTGTACGACACCAGGTCGTGCAGGGTGAAGCCATCGTGGGCGGTGATGAAGTTGACCGAGGTGTAGGGGCGCCGGCCACGCTGGTTGAACAGTTCGCCGGAGGCGGTCATGCGCCCGGCGAAGTCGGCGAGCTGGCCATCGTCGCCTTTCCAGAAGGCCCGCACGGTGTCGCGGAAGCGATCGTTCCATTCGACCCAGCCCGGAGGGAAACCGCCGACCTGGTAGCCGCCGGGCCCGCAGTCCCAGGGTTCGGCGATCAGCTTGACCTGGCGCAGCACCGGGTCCTGGCGGCAGGCGACGAGGAAGCTGTGCCGCTCGTCGAAACCATCGTGATAGCGCCCGAGAATGGTCGCCAGGTCGAAGCGGAAGCCGTCCACGTGCATTTCCGTGGCCCAGTAGCGCAGCGAGTCGGTGACCATCTGCAGGACGCACGGATGGCTCAGGTCCAGGGTGTTGCCGGTGCCCGAGTCGTTGATATAGAAACGCTTGTCGTCCGGCATCAGCCGATAGTAGGAGGCGTTGTCGATACCGCGCATGGACAGCGTCGGACCTTGCTCGTTGCCTTCGGCGGTATGGTTGTAGACCACGTCCAGGAGTACTTCCAGGCCGGCTTCGTGCAGGTGCGCGACCATCTCCTTGAACTCGGCGATCTTGCCGCTGGCGAGGTAGCGCGGATCGGGGGCGAAAAAGGCGATGCTGTTGTAGCCCCAGTAGTTGGTCATGCCCTTGTGCAGCAGGTGCTGGTCATTGACGAAGGCATGGATCGGCAGCAGTTCCACCGAAGAAACGCCCAGCTTGCGGATATGTTCCAGCACGTCATCGACCATCAACCCGGCAAAGGTGCCGCGTACCGCCTCGGGCACGGCGGGATGACGCATGCTGATGCCGCGCACATGGGTTTCGTAGATGATCGTGCGGTCCCAGGGCACGCTGACCCGTTGGTCCTGGCCCCAGGTGTGGGCGGGATCGATGACCTTGCTCTTGGGGACGAAGGGTGCGCTGTCGCGCTCGTCGAAGCTGAGATCGGCGTCCGGGTGGCCGATGGTATAGCCGAACAGCGCCTCGGACCATTTGAGCTGGCCGACCAGTTGCTTGGCGTAAGGGTCGATCAGCAGTTTGTTGGGGTTGAAACGATGACCGTTGCCCGGGTCGTAGGGACCATGCACCCGATAGCCGTAGATCAACCCCGGGTGGGCGTCGGGCAGGTAGCCGTGATAGATCTCGTCGGTGTATTCGGGGAGTTCGATGCGTTCCAGCTCGACCTCGCCCGTGGCGTCGAACAGGCAGAGTTCGACCTTGGTGGCGTGGGCGGAAAACAGCGCGAAGTTGACCCCCAGGCCATCCCAGGTGGCGCCGAGCGGGAAGGGCAGGCCTTCGCGGATGCGTGAGGCTTCGCCATCGGGTGTCGGCGTGGTTTGCTTGGGCTTGGTCATGTGGTGCTCCTGTGCTTTCAGCGACCTGGAGGGCTGTTCGCGGGCGAGCCCGCTCCCACGGTCGATCGCCCTCATGCTCCGTGGGGGGAATGTCTTGTGGCGCGCTTTGCGTCCGCTGCGTGGTGCGCAGCGTCAGCCGCTGCTCAGCTGGCCGGCTTGCGTGGCGCGCGCGGCTTTTTGGCTGCCGGCTCTGCTGCCGGGGTTGCCGGTTTGGCAGCGGCTTTCACCGCCGGCTTGGCGACGCTCTTGGCCGTCGGGGTGGCGGCCTTCGGCTTGGCCTTGGCGGTGGCCGGCTTGCTCGGTGCCAGGGCCTCGGCTTCGGCCAGCTTGCGGGCCATTTCCCAGTGACGGGCTTCCTGGCCGTCGGGCTGTCCCTCCGATTGCCAGATCTGATAGGCAAATTCACGAATGCGTTTTTCGTCGGTACTCATCGCCATGCTCCTGAAGTGAACTCAAGGTTGGATAAAGAGATTGACCGGGAAGTCTCCAAGCGCGTCACCGACCCTCAGTTCTCCCTGGGTTGTGACTGCGCTGGTTGAAAAAAGTCCCTTTAATTTGCCGGTCGGGGCGGTGAACGGCAGTCTGACCCGTGTATCGCCCCAAACCGGTGCCGCTACCCACGGCGGATCGTCAGTGGCCAACAGGGACAGCGCCAGTCTCGGCACGATCACAATGGCCGTTTGCGTCGCTGTCGCGCGACTGAACGCCAACACCTTCCCGGCGTGTTCGCCGGACACCTCCAGGGGTTGATAGTCGCCACGACTGAACAGGCTGGCGTGGCTGGCCCGCAGCGCCAGGGTACGGGCGATCAGCGCCTGTTTGATGCGGCCGCTGCGCCAGTCCGCGAGCAGTGCCTGCGCTGTCGTCGAAGCCTCCAGCGCCGCTTGTCGAACGGCAAAATCCACCGGCCGCCGGTTGTCCGGGTCCACCAGGCTGAAGTCCCAGAACTCATTGCCCTGGTACAGGTCAGGCAGCCCCGGCACGGTCATTCGCAGCAAACATTGGGCCAGGCTGTTGAGCGCGCCGGCGCCGGCGATGAATTGCACGGCGGCAGCGATGGCGCTGCGTAATGCCAGGCCCTCGGGCTTGAGCAGCAGGGTGTCGAGAAAACCGTGGCAGGCGTTTTCATAGGCCTCGTTCGGTGCGCTCCAGCTGCTTTGCAGCTTGGCCTCGCGCAGGGCCTTGCGTTGCCATTCCCGCAGGCGCCCGGCGTACTCGCGCAGCGCGGGCAGGTCATCGGCCGCAAGGTCCAGCGGCCAACTGCCGAGCAGGGCCTGGTAGAGCATCAGTTCGTCGCCCGCCGAGGGCGCCGCCGGGTCATCGCGCAAGGTTGCCGCCTGCGTGCGCCATTGTTCGATCCAGCCGACATAGGTCGCACTGCATTCGCTCAGGACGGCCAGCCGTGCACGGCTGTCTTCTCCGCGCTTGTGGTCATGGGTGGCGGTGGTCAGCAGGTTGTCGGGAAAATCCCGCAGGCGCTGGCGGTTGGCCTCGTGGAAGTCCTCCACGGACGCGCTGAACTGCTCGGTGGAGAAGCCCACGTCGTTGCGTGAGAGCAGCACCGCCGAACGATAGAAAGCGGTGTCCTCCACGGCCTTGGCGGCGGTCGGCGAGGTCAGTTGCTGGAAGCGCACGCAGGCATGCCTGAGCAGCTTGCGCTCGCGGCCTGGCGCGCGCTCACGCCAGCGCTGGCCGCCCAGCCACTGTTGCAGGTAGTCGAGCACCGGCCAGTCGGCTTCGCCGAGGGTGGTGCGGGCGCCGGCGAGGGCCTGCTGGAAAAAAACCTCGTCCTCGTTTGGGCGACCGCAGGCATTGATGTAGGTCCGGTATACCGGGTAATGCACGATCAGTGCCTGCAAGGCGCGGCGAATCGCGCCGAGGGTCAGGTCGCGACTCATCAGGTCGTCGCGGGCTACCTGCAGCAGGGCCTGGGCGACGCTTTCGAAATCGCCGGCCAGCGAGCCGTTGAGCATCTGCTGGCGCGCCAGTCGCGCTTCCTGGGCGAACTCGGCGGGGCGCTCGCTGAGACGGCTCCAGAGTTCGGCCAGCGGCTCGGCGCCACGGGGATCGTGCTGCAACAGCGACAGCTGGTTCATGAACTCGTAGCCGGTGGTGCCGTCGACCTGCCAGTCGCGGTGCAGGTTTTCGCCCTGGCCGAGGATCTTCTCGACATGGATCGACAGGTGCCTGTCCGGCGCCAGGGCATCGACCCGGCGTCGCAGCCGGCGGCAGTAGCCGCGGGGATCGGCGAGGCCGTCGATATGGTCGATCCGCAGGCCGTCCACCAGGCCGTCGCCGATCAGCTGGAAGATCTTCTGGTGCGTGGCCTCGAACACCGCCGGGCGTTCGACGCGCAGGCCGCCCAGTTCGTTGACATCGAAGAAGCGCCGCCAGTTGATGTCGTCGCCGGCGGTGCGCCAGCTGGCAAGGCGGTAGTGCTGGCGTTCGAGCAACCGGTGCAGGCGCTGGAATCCCTCCGGTTCACGGGAGTCGTAGCGCTCGAGGCTGGCCAGCAGCGCCGGGTGACTTTCCGTGCGGCTGGCCAGCGCGGCGCGCAGTTGCCGGGCCTGGCCGTAGGCATCGGGCAGGGTATTGAGGGCCTTGAAGCGCACGGCCAGATCGTCCAGACCCGGCAGGTCGGCGAGAATCTGCCCGTAGTCCCGGGGGCAGATCGGAAAATGGTGCTGGTAATGCTCGACGTGAAAACCGCCGCTCCCGGCATCGAAACGCAGGGGCAGCGTGCCGTCCTGCAAGGCGACGCCATAGTCGCTGCCGAGAAACGGCATCAGCAACTGGCCTTCGAGCAGCGGGTCCGGCGAATGCCACTGGATGTCGAAGAACTCGCCATAGGGGCTGCGTCGCCCCCATTCCAGCAGGTCCAGCCACCAGGGGTTATCGGCACCGCCCACCGCCATGTGGTTGGAGACGATGTCCAGGATCAGGCCCATGCCGTGTTCGCGCAGGGCGGCGACCAGGCGCCGCAGCGCGGGCTCGCCACCCAGTTCCGGATTGACCCGGGTCGGGTCGACCACATCGTAGCCGTGCATCGAACCGGCCCGGGCGCTGAGCAGCGGCGAGGCATAGAGATGGCTGATACCCAGTCGGGCGAAATAGGGGACCCACGCGGTGGCCGCGTCGAGGGGAAAGCCCTTGTGCAATTGCAGCCGCAGGGTGGCGCGCAGTGGCGCTTGTGCCGGGCCGCTCATCGATCCCGCTCGGCGGCCTGGAGACGGGCGCAGGCCAGCAGTTCGAGGCGCCGGGCCGCATCGATATCGTCCAGCAGCCCGCGGCTGTTGCCCGGCAGGCGGCGGCGCCAGTTGGGGTGGCTGTCGATGGTGCCGGGCAGGTTCGGTTGTTCCTCCATCCCGAGGGCGTCTTCCAGCGGCAACAGCACCAGCGGCGCACGGGTATGCCCGAGGAACCGGATGCTGGCATCCACCACCTGGTCGGTCTCGTGGGACTCGTCGCGAAAATTCTGCGGGTCCGCGCTCAGTGCCCGGTGCAGGCCTTCGCGTTCATGCTGGCGGGTCTGGCGCCAGTGGTCGGCGGTCGGGGTATCGATCAGCCCGAGGCGGATATTCCAGTCGATGTCCCGGGCATGCCACCAGCCGTTGAGGGTGGGCAGGTCATGGGTGCTGGTGGTGGCCAGCGCATTGTCCGGCCAGTCGAGTATGGGCTTGAAGCGATGGTCGTACTCCTGTTCGAACAGCAGCACGCGCATGCCGAGGATCGAGCGGGCACTGAGTTTTTCCCGCAGGCCGTCGGGCACCGTGCCGAGGTCTTCACCGAGGACGATGGCCTGGTGTCGCGAGGACTCCAGGGTCAGCAGGCGCAGCAGGTCGTCCACCGGGTAGTAGAGGTAGGCGCCGTCGCTCGGTGGCGAACCAAGGGGAATCACCCAGAGTCGCTGCAGACCCATCACATGGTCGATGCGCAGGCCGCCGGCGTGGGCGAAGTTGGCCCGCAGCATTTCGATAAAGGCGCGGAAGCCATGGCGCTTCAGGCCTTCAGGGGCGAAGGCGGAGATGCCCCAGCTCTGCCCGGAGCGGTTGAGGATATCGGGCGGCGCGCCGACGGTGAGTTCGGCCAGCAGTTCGTCCTGCCGGCTCCAGGCCTGGCTGCCGCCACCATCGGCACCGACGGCGAGGTCGGCGATCAGGCCGATGCCCATGCCGCTGCCCCGGGCCGCGTTCTGCGCGCGTTCCAGGCAACGGGCGATCAGCCACTGACTGAAGGCGTAGAAACCGATTTCCTGCGCCTGTTCCTCGGCGAAGCGGGCGAGTGCCGCGCCGCGTGGATGGCGCCATTCCTCGGGCCAATGGCGCCAGTCGCTGCTTTCGTCGCGAGCGACTCGCCAGGCCTGCAGCGCTTCGAAACGGCAGTGGTTTTCCAGGGCTTCGCCGCCGGCCAGGCGGAAGCTGTTGAAATCCTCGCCGAGGGGATGGTCGCCCAGCCGGAAACCATCGTACAAGGCGCGTAGCAGACGTTGCCTGGCGCGCGCCGCCCGAGGCCAGTCGATCAGCGGCAACTGTTCCAGGGCCTGCAGTTCATCGGCCAGGCCGGCGGTGTCGATGGCCATGCGCAGGGCCCGCTCGCCGAGGATCGCCCCCGGCGCGGCATACAGGCTGTTGAGAAACAGGCGGCTGGAGGGCGAGTACGGGCTGTAGCGTTGCGGGTCGCAACTGAACATCGCATGCAGCGGACTGATGGCCAGGGCATCGGCACCCCGTTCGCCGGCTGCCCGGGCCAGGTCTTCCAGGGCCAGGGTATCGCCGAAGCCACCATCGCCGGGACGTTGCAGGCTGTAGAGCTGGGCGCTCAGGCCCCAGGCCCGGGGTGTCCGGGTATCGGTGGCGTCAGCCATGCTGTGGCAGGCGGCGGGGGCGACGGCCAGGGTGAAATGCTGGCCTTCGATGCTCACGGCCTGGTAGCCGACCGGCACCAGGCCTGGCAGCACCGCGTCCTGGTCCAGTCGCAGATTGAGTACCGCACCGTCTTCCAGATGAATCTCACAAGGTGTATCGGCGCTGAAGTAGCGGGCCAGGTCCAGCCCCTGGCCGAAGTCCGCTGTCAGCAGCGGCGGCAGGTGCTTGTCCTGTTGCACCCGCTGCAGTTCCAGCAGGCTGCGTTCAATGGCCGCATCGTCATCGGCCGGATGGCCGAGACCGGCCAGGACCTTGCGCAGGACCTCGGGCCGGACCTTCTGCGGCCGGCCATTGGCATCGACCCAGTCAACGGCCAGGCCCGCTCGGCTCGCAAGAATTTCCAGCTGCGCATCGTTCATCGGGACTCTCCATCAAGGGACGACAAGTCTTCATCGTTGCTCAGGCTGACCAGGGCGCAATAGGGCGCCAGGCTGCCTTCGTCCAGCTGTCGGGTGGCGCCCGCGGTGCTTTCGAACAACCAGCGGGCGGTGCTGTCGGCGCTATGCGCGACGGGGGAGGCACTGAGGTTGAGGTCGATGCGCAGCAGGCTGCCATCGCCCAGTTGCCAGCGCGCGCTGAGGGCACCCTCGGCCAGCACCTCGGCACCCAGGGCCTGGGCGCCGGGCAGTCGGGGGACCAGTTCGCGGTGACGAATCTCCAGCAACTGCCGGTAGAGCCGCGCCGTGGCCTCGCGGGTGAAGTGGGCGGCGGCGTCGAAGTCCGGACGCGACGCCTCGAAGGTGCTCGGGGCGTTCGGGTCGGGGATATGCGCCCGCCGCTCCGGATCGGCGAAAGCGGCGAATTCGGCAAACTCCGCACGCCGGCCTTCGCGCACGGCATCGGCCAGTTCGCCATGGTGATCGGTGAAGAACAGGAAGGGTTGCTCGGCACCGGTTTCATCGCCCATGAACAGCAGCGGGATCATCGGCGACAACAGCAACAGTACGGTGGCCGCGCGCAAAGCCGGAGCGGGGCAGAGCTGGTTGATACGCTCGCCGAGAGCCCGGTTGCCGATCTGGTCGTGGTTCTGCAGGAACAGGATAAAGGCGGTGGGCGGCAGGTGTGCGCTCGGCTCGCCGCGGCTGCGGCCGTGACGGTTGGGATGCCCCTGGTAGACAAAACCCTGGCTCAGGCAGCGTGCCAGCTTGGTGGTGGTTTCCCGGGCGTAGTCGGCGTAGTAGGACTCGGTTTCGCCGCTCAGCAGCACATGCAGGGCGTTGTGGCCGTCGTCGTTCCATTGGCCGTCGTAGGCTTCTTCCAGCAGGCTGGCCTGGTTGAATTCGTTTTCCACGGTCAGCCAGACATGCCGCCCCGGGTCGACCTGCTGGCGTACCGTCTGGGACAGTTCGCGCAGGAAGGTGCTGTCGTTGATCGCATGCACCGCATCCAGGCGCAGGCCGTCGAAACGGTACTCCAGCAGCCACATCAGGGCGTTGTCGATGAAGAAGTCGCGCACTTCCCGGCGGCGGAAATCGATGGCCGCGCCCCAGGGCGTCTGGCAGTCGTCACGGAAGAAGTCCTTGGCATAGCGGCCGAGAAAATTGCCGTCCGGGCCGAAGTGGTTGTAGACCACGTCGAGGATCACCATCAGGCCATGGCCGTGGGCGCTGTCGATCAGGTGCTTGAGGTCTTCGGGCGAGCCATAGGATGACTGCGGCGCATAGGGCAGTACGCCGTCATAGCCCCAGTTGCGCTCGCCGGGGAATTCAGCCAGGGGCATCAGCTCGATGGCGGTGATCCCTAGCGCGGCCAGGCGCGGCAGATGCTGCTCCACCGCGCGGTAGCCGCCGAGGGCGCCGACATGCAGCTCGTAGATCACCGCGGTATGCCAGGGTCGCCCTCGCCAATCCTTGTGTTGCCAGTGATAGGCCAGGGGATCGACCACCACGCTCGGCGCGTGCACGCCGCCGGCCTGGGCCCGGGAAGCCGGATCGCAGACCTGCAGTTCGCCGTCGATGTTGTAGCGGTAGCGGGTACCGGCCCCGCAGCGGGTTTCCAGGGTGAACCAGCCATCGTTCTGCGGCAGCATGGCCAGTGAGCGGCCATCTTCCAGATCGACGCTGACGTAATAGCTGTCCGGCGCCCACAGCGCGAAGCGGGTATGCTCCGCGTCCAGCATGACAGCACCATGAGGCCAGGTTTCCAGAGTCCGTAACGGCATCTATGAAGACCTCCTCAGTGCTTGCCCGATCTGCTCCGGGAATTCGCCACCAAGGTTTCATACAGTTGTGCGTAGGGTTCCACCGCCTTGCACCAGTTGAACGGCGCGGCCATCGCCCGGCAGCGCATGGCATTGAGCAGCGGCGGGTAGGCGAACACCTTGAAGGCCCGGCGCAGGGCTTCTTCGTAGCTTTCCACGGTGGATTCGTCGAAGAGGAAACCGGTCACGCCGTTCTCGATGGTGTCGGCCAGGCCGCCGGTATTGCGCGCCACCGGCAGGGAGCCGAAACGCTGGGCGTACATCTGGCTCAGGCCACAGGGTTCATAGCGTGAAGGCATCAGCAGGAAATCGCTGCCGGCGAACATCCGCCGTGCATCGGTTTCGTTGAAGCCGATGCGTACGCCGATCTGGCCCGGGAAACGCAGGGCCAGCTGGCGCATGGCCTGCTCTTCTTCCGGTTCGCCACGGCCGATAATCGCGATCTGGCCACCGGCGCGGACGATAAATTCGCTGACCGCTTCGGTCAGGTCCAGGCCCTTCTGGTAGACCAGTCGCGACACCACGGCGAACAGCGGGCCGCTGGAGGGCTCGAGGCCGAACAACTGGCGCACATGGGCGGCATTGGCCGCCTTGCCGTCCCAGTCGCCGATGTTGAACGGGCAGACCAGATGGCTGTCGGTGGCCGCGTCCCAGCTTTCATCGATACCGTTGGGAATACCGCTGAGCAGGCCCTGGTAGGTTTTGCTGGCAAGGAAACCGTCGAGGCCGCAGCCGAACTCCGGCGTGGTGATTTCCTCGGCGTAGGTGGCGCTGACCGTGGTGATATGGCTGGAATAGGCCATGCCGGCCTTGAGGAACGACAGCTTGCCGTAGAACTCCATGCCCTCCTGTTGCAGGGCGTGGGGCGGGATCCCCAGTTCCGGGCAGCAGGCCAGGCTGACCACGCCCTGGTAGGCGAGGTTGTGGATGGTGAACAGCGTCGGCGTACGCTGGCCGCGCCAGTGCATGTAGGCCGGGGCGAGGCCGGCGGGCCAGTCGTGGGCGTGGACCAGGTCGGGGGTCCAGTGGATCTGCGCGAGGTTGGCGGCGATATCGGCGGCGGCCAGGCCCAGGCGCGCAAAGCGGATATGGTTGTCCGGCCAGTCGCGACCGTTGTTGGCGCCGTAGGGCGTGCCTTCGCGCTCGAACAGTTCGGGGCAGATCAGCACGTAGATCACCAGGCCGTCGGGCATGTCCATGCGCCCGATCTTGCAGGGCGGCAAGGCGGCATGACCACCGAGCTCGCCGATGATATGGATCGGGTTGTCGCTGTGCAGCACTTGCGGGTAGCCGGGAATCAGCACGCGGACATCATGCAGGTGGTGCATGGCCCGTGGCAGTGCGGCGGAGACGTCGCCCAGGCCGCCGGTCTTGACCAGGTCGGCGAACTCGGAGGTGACAAACAGCACTTTCTTCTTGTTCGGGTTGGCGGCCACTGTCGGTGACAACGGCTTCCCTCCGGTCAAGGGTGTCGACACGGGGACCGATTCGCTGGCCTGAATCAAACCATCTCCCTGAATTTCCAACGCAGCGCTGATCATGTGTCTCTCCCGTTTTATTTGATCTGATCCCTGCCTTTCACACAGTGTGCCGAAACCACATCCTTTGGTCGGACACACCCGTTCAGGGCGATTGGGCGAATACCGCGCAACGCACCGGAACAAGAAAGGGTGGGAAGCGTCTGTGCCCCTGACACCCGCAACAGACGCCTTACCTTTAACCTGACCGACCGCTGTTTCAGAAGTTTCGACTTTTTTTCGACGAAATGACTGAGTGGTCAGTAGGCCCAAAAAACAGTGTAGGAGAGATGTCGCCCATGCGAAGGGCCTTGTTTAGACGACAAATGGGAAAAAAACACCGGACGGGTATATGGGGCAATGGCTGGCGTTTTTTTGGAACGATCGTTCACGATCGGCTGCACCCGATTGGCGCAGACGGGTGGGGTGGGTGTTCGAGGAGGGGGCGTGGCAGGAGCAAAAAAAGTGCGCGGGCCCGGTGCGGCCGTGCCCGAATGGAGACGGCACGGCCCACCTGATGGTCTAGCCGAGCACGCGGATCGGCTTATCGGCCGCCCACGCCTGGATATCCTCGATCATCTGGCTGTAGAACATCCGGTAGTTGTTCTGGCTGACATAGCCCACATGGGGCGTGGCCAGGACATTGTCGAGGGTGCGAAAGGGATGCCCGGCCGGCAACGGCTCCTGTTCGAACACGTCCAGGGCGGCACCGGCCAGTCGACCGTGCTCAAGCGCGGTGATCAGTGCCTGTTCGTCGACGATCGGCCCGCGAGCGGTGTTGACCAGGTACGCGGAAGGTTTCATCCAGCCCAGTGCCCGGGCGTCCACCAGGCCGCGGGAGCGCTCGCTGAGCACCAGGTGCACGGACAGCAGGTCGGCCTGTTCGAACAGGGCCTGTTTGCCGACGTATTCCACACCTGATTCGGCGGCGCGTTCCGGCGTGAGGTTTTCGCTCCAGGCGATCACCCGCATGCCGAATGCCTGGCCGTAGCGGGCGACTTTCTGGCCGATGCTGCCCAGGCCGAGAATACCCAGGGTCTTGCCATACAGATCGCTGCCCAGGCCCTGCTGCCAATCCCCGGCGCGCAGGGAGTTGGCTTCCTTCAGCAGATTGCGGCTCAGGGCCATGGCCAGCGCCCAGGTCAGCTCCGGGGCGGCGTGCTTGTAGCTGTCGGTGCCGCAGACCTGGATACCCAGGGCGGTGGCGGCCTTGATATCCAGGGCGGCATTGCGCATGCCGCCGGTCACCAGCAGTTTCAGGCGCGGCAACTGGCGCAGCAGCGCTTCGTTGAAGGTGCTGCGCTCGCGCATCACGCAGATCACATCGAAGCCCGCCAGGCGTTCGGCCATGACCCCGTTGTCGGCCGGGTAGTCGTGGAGGAAATGCACCTGGCCGACGCCTTCGAGCGTCGACCAGTCCACCACGTCGCCGGCCACGCCTTGCCAGTCATCGATTACCGCAATCTGCAACGTCATTGCCTGTTTCCTCTTTTATTGTTTGGCGGCCAGCCAGCCGAGCAGGGCCTTGTGGAAGCGGGCCGGCTCTTCCATCTGAGGGGCATGGCCCAGGCCGGGGAATTCCACCAGGGTCGAGTGCGGGATCAGCTTGGCCACCTGCTTGCCGAGCACATCATAGTGACCGATGCGGGCCTTGACCTCCGGCGGCGCGATATCGCTGCCGATCGCCGTGGTGTCGGCAGTGCCGATCAGCAGCAGGGTGGGCATGCGCAGGTCCTTGAACTCGTAGTACACCGGCTGGGTGAAGATCATGTCGTAGATCAGCGCCGAGTTCCAGGCCACCGCGACATGCCCGGGCCCCTTGTTGAGGCCGGCGAGCATATCGACCCAACGGTCGAACTCGGGTTTCCAGTGGCCGGCGTAGTAGGTGTTGCGTTCATAGTTGCGAATGCTTTCGGCGGTCAGCTTCAACTCGCGCTCGTTCCATTGGTCGACGGTACGGTAGGGCACGCCCAGGGCTTTCCAGTCTTCCAGGCCGATGGGGTTGACCAGCGCCAGGCGCTCGACCTGTTGCGGATAGAGCAGGGCATAGCGGGTAGCCAGCATGCCGCCGGTGGAATGACCGAGCAGCACGGCCTTGTGGATGCCTAGATTTTCCAGCAGGGCGTGTGTATTGCTCGCCAGTTGCTGGAAGCTGTACTGATAGTTATCGGGCTTGCTGGACGTGCAGAAGCCGATCTGGTCCGGGGCGATGACCCGGTAGCCGGCGGCGCTCAGGGCCTTGATCGATTCATCCCAGGTGGCACCGCAGAAGTTCTTGCCGTGCATCAGCACCACGCTCTGGCCATTGGCCGGCCCGCTGGGCTTGACGTCCATATAACCCATCTGCAGGGATTTGCCCTGGGACTGGAAGGCAAAGTGTTCGACCGGGTAGGGGTAGTCGAAGCCTTGCAGCTCCGGACCATAGGACGGACCTTCGGCGGCATGGGACAGCACGGGCAGGGAGGCAGCGAGGAACAGGCTGCCGAGGACAAGGGAGCGTGAAGTGGACATGCGGGACCTCCGGAAGAATCTGCCCCCGATGCTGCTCAGGCGCGATTAACCCTGGATTAACGGGCGCGCCTCCTTCGTGCGCCAGGCCCCGTGCCAGGGCCCGCGGATTATCGGGCCGGGTAGTCGGCGATCACCTGGTCGGTACCGTACTTGGTCAGGCCGATCACCTGGAAGGCGTCCTGGCGATCACCCATTTCCATGCCGGGAGAGCCCAGGGGCATGCCCGGTACCGCGATGCCCCGCAGGTCGGCGCGCTTGCTCAGGGCAATGATCTGCTCGGCCGGGACGTGGCCCTCGACGAACTTGCCGTCGATCACCGCCGTGTGACAGGAGGCGAGTCGTGGCGCCACGCCCAGGCGTTGTTTCACGGCGCTCATGTCCGCTTCGACATGGTCGTTGACCTTGAAGCCATTGGCTTGCAGGTGGGCGATCCAGGCTTTGCAGCAACCGCAGCTGGCGTCGCGGTGTACATCGATGGACAGCGGTTCGCCAGCCTGGGCCAGGCTGCTGATGAACAGGGCCGACAGGGCGGCCAGGCGCAAGGAGTTTTTCATGGGGACGTCCTGGGATGCGAAGTGAGAGGCCGTGTATTCTCGCCGATAACACCGTGTTGTCCGGCTTGCGAAACAGTCTGAAACAGTCTTGTGGCGGGCGACGACGGGCAGCCAGGGTGCACCGTCGTGGCTGTCGGCAACCTGAGGAACAGATGACGAATTTGTCAGGCGAGGGTGTGTGGCGAGGTTTCCATCACGCGTTTGAGGTTGTGCATGGCCTGGGTCGAGAGGTCGATCATGCGGCCCTGCAATCCGTTCAGGTTGAGTTCGGTGATGTACTGCAGGGTGCGGGTGAAATGCGTGCCTCGCCCCTGGCGCTGCAACTGGTACTGGATGCAGCCGTCGACGACGGCGGAGGTGAAAGCGGTCTTGAAGGCATGGGGCGGGTCGGCCAGGACCACGCGGTAGTTCATGTCGACCCGCAGTCCCAGCAGATCGATGACCTCGGTGAAACGGTGATCCTTGGGCAGCGAGCCGCGGATGCCGGTCTCGGCGCTGACGGAGGTCGGGTGCCACTCGTGCCAGCGATCCGGCTGCGTCACATAGGCGTAGATCTCCGCGATATCGGCTTCTATATAGATTTCGTTGCTCAGGGTCTTGGCGTAAGTCTGGAAAGAGGGCTGTTCCATGTCGACTCCTGCTGCATTCCTTGTTTGGAGGGCGAAGCAGGAGTCAGCATAGGCGATGCCGGGTGATTCCACCCGTTTGGGTGGCAATCAATCGATGCTCCCCCGTGCGGGGCACGGGGGCAGGGCAGTGCGCGGTTCAACGGACCTTGAAACGGCCCATCAGTACGCTGACGCGGTTGTTGGCTTCCAGCAGGCTGCGGGTGTTGCTGTCGGTGGCATGACCACTGTTCACCAGTTCTTCGACCATGTGGCGGATCTGCACCATGCTGCGGTTGATTTCCTCGGTCACCGCGCTCTGCTGCTCGGCGGCCGTGGCGATCTGGATACTCAGGCTGTTGATATGGCTGACGGAGCCGGCCATTTCATCCAGCCCCGAGTTGACCCGGGCCGTTGCATCGGCGGCGGACTGGCAACTGGCCTGGGTGTTTTCCATGGCCGCCACCGAGGAACTGACGCCCTGGGTCAGGCGGGTCAGCATTTCATTGATTTCCGAGGTGCTGGCCTGGGTCCGGGCGGCGAGGGCGCGGACTTCGTCGGCGACCACCGCGAAACCGCGGCCCTGTTCCCCGGCGCGTGCCGCTTCGATGGCCGCGTTCAGCGCCAGCAGGTTGGTCTGCCCGGCGATGGCCCCGATCACCCCGAGGATCTCGGTAATGCGCTGGGCGTCCTGCTGCATGCTTTCGACCTTGTGGGTGGCGCTGGCCACTTCGTCGATCAAGGCGATCACGCTGCCGGACGCCTCGCCCACCACCACCCGCGAACGGTCGGCGTGTTCACTGGCGCGCTGGGTGAAGGCGGCGGTTTCGGCCGCGTTCTGCGCCACGGTCTCGGCGGTGCTGCTCATTTCGGTGATGGCGGTCACCGTCTGGTCGGTTTCCGAGGCATGGCGGGTCAGGATCTGGTTGGTGTGGGCCGAGGTCTGTTGCAGTTTTTCCAGGCTGCCGGCCATGTCGCCGGTGGCCTGGGTGACTTCGCCGATCATGTTCTGCAGGTAGACGATAAAACGGTTTACCGAATGGCCGATGGCACCCAGTTCGTCTTCGGCGCGGATGGTGATGCGCCGGGTCAGGTCGGCATCGCCGCTGGACAGGGCATCGATATTGGCCTTGAGCGCCTGCATGCGTTGCACCAGCTTGCGGATGGCGTAGATCTGCAGCAGCACCAGCAGCAGGATCATCGGGATCTGCAGCAGGCTGAGGGTCTTGAGCACGTCATCGCGTTGGGCGGTGATCGATTGGGTCGGCAGCGAAGTGGCGAGGAACCATGGCGAACCTTCGATGGGGCGCATGAAGAAGGTGCTGGCGACGCCCTCGTTATCGAACTCGACCCGGCGCCGGCCGTTGTCGCGCTCCTGCAGGCCGGCCTTGACCTGGGCAGCGAAGGGCGAGTTGCCCGCCAGGTCATTGATGTTCTTCAGGACCACTGGGCTGTTGATATGGGTGCTGTTGCTGATGATCTTGCCGTCGGCCTCGACGATCAGCATCTCGGCGCCGAGGTCTTTTTCCTTGCGGGCCACCAGGTCGTTGAAGAAGCCCAGGGTCACGTCGATGGTCGACACGCCGTAAGGCACGCCATTGCGCTGGATCGCCATGGCGCAGTTGGTGCGCGGCTCCTGGCTGGCGTCGTCCTTGTAGGCCGCGGCCCAGGCGCACTGGCCGCGCGGGGTGGCCATGCCGCCCTTGTACCAGGGCTGGTCGTAATAGTTGGGGGCTTCGGCGCTGTTCCAGAAGGTGTTGACCTTCAACTGGCCGTTGGCATCGCGGTGCCAGAAGGTGCTGTGCTTGTTCTGCCCCGGGGTGCGCTGGCCGGGCAGGGGCCAGATGCCCCCGCCGAAGACCTTCAGCTCGCCGTACTGATCCACCAGTCCCGGCAGGACCTTGTCGATGGCATCGCTGTCGAGCAGCGGGATGGTCTGGGTGATGCTGCGTTGCTGGGCCTGGACCTTGTTCAGTTCGCCCTGGATCTGTTCCGCCACTTCGGCAATGCGGTTGAGTGCCACCTGTTCCTCGGTATGCCGCAGTTTCGGCGCGACCAGTTGGCTGATACCAACGACGGTCAGCACGAACAGCAGCAGGATGAACAGGACCAGAAACAGCGTGTAGCGGGCTTGGATCGTACGGAACATGGGCATGGGACCTGTCCTTGCAAAGCGGCTTTTATTGTTCGTGAGCTTTTCAGGGCTTCGACAGGTTATCGGCTTTGTATGGAGGGTCTTTAGGTACGTTCGTACAAGAAGTTCGGAAGGCTCTGGTGCGAGGGATAGCGGCTTGATCGAGGGGGTGGCCATTTTAATGTAATGAAATGTAGATAAATTGTAACTGAATTGGAATATCGGTTGTCCGTCAGATCGATCTGACTAGAATCCGGAGTTCTTATACCTATTGTTCAGGGACGTTTCCTATGACTGCCTCATCAGCAAGTCACCAGCATGATCAGATTTTCAATCGCCTGAGCCAGGGAGTACGGTCATGAGCATGGGAACGGTAGGGTCGTGGGCCTCCGCGGCGGGCCTGAAGATTTTCGTCAAGGATGCCACTCCGGCAGCAAAGTCCAAGATCCAGAGCGACAAGGCCAAGCAGCTCTTGCGCACGATCGGCAAGGATCCGCTGGCGATTGACACCATCAAGATGGCCAGCGCCAAGCTGCGACCGAAGTTCAAGGACTTCAACCCGGAGCAAGTGACGCCGACGCAACTGGGCAAGATCAGTACGTTCCTGAAGGATAACGGCCTGATCGATACCTTCACGGCGAGCCTGATGCTCAATGCCGGCGAGGAGTTCGACAAGTTCGGGGTGCAGAAAAAACCGGACGACAAGTTCAACGCCCTGGAGTATTTCGCCACCCAGATCAACATCATCCAGGATCGCAGCCTGAAGAAGGACGTGTACTCCAACTACATGGTTCCCGCCTACAAGAAGGCCATCAACGTCCTGCAGAACCTGCAGCAGTTCGGCAGCACCGGCGCTGCCGTGACAGTCAACACCAAGGCTTGAAAGGGCTCTTGCCAGCACCCGTTTCGGATTGGAGCGGGTGCTTCGCGGTCTTCGCACCGCCCTCTCGCTGCGACTCGCCCGACCTTTCCCGCCTGATCGACACCCATCTTGTGCCCAGCTTTCCTGGGCGGCTCGGTCGCGCGCGCCTTCATGGCGACGTTGATGACATGGCTGTTTAAGTGTAACTAAATGTAATATTGTGTAGGTAAATTATAGGTCAATTGAAATATAAGCCGCCGTCATGCTGATCCGATCGGGATGCCGGGCGCCTAAATCCAATCGTTCAGGGATACTTTCCATGGTCGTCTCCACCGCACGTCAGCAGCATGGTCGGATTTTCACGCGCCTGGGCCGGGGAGGTCAGTCATGAGCATGGGCGCGGTGGGGGCCTGGGCCACGGCGGCGGGGCTGAGGATCTTCGTTCCGGATGCTGCCAGTCCGGCACAGAAGTCGACGATCCAGAGCGACAAGGCCAAGCAGTTGTTGCAGACGATCGGCAAGGACCCGTTGGCGCTCGACACCGGCAAGATGGCCAGTGCCAAGCTGCGGCCGAGGTTCAAGGACTTCAATCCGGAGCAGGTGAGCCCCACGCAGTTGGGCAAGATCAGTACGTTCCTGAAGGATAACGGCCTGATCGATACCTTCACGGCGAGCCTGATGCTCAATGCCGGTGAGGATTTCGACAAGTTCGGGGCGCAGACGAAGCCGGACGACAACTTCAATGCGCTGGAGTATTTCGCCACGCAGATCAACACCATCCAGGATCGCAACCTGAAGAACGACCAGTATTCCAACTACATGGTCCCTGCCTACAAGAAAGCCATCAACGTCCTGCAGAACCTGCAGCAGTTCGGCAGCACCGGCGCTGCCGTGACGGTCAATACCAGGGCCTGATCAACCTGCCAGAAAGCATCCGTTTCGACTGGAACGGATGCTTTTTCATGTCCGTATCGAGACTGAAATAAATAGCTACATTTGTTGACGCCATAGAGTCGTCTCTCTACCATCGCGCCATTATTTTGATATCAGCTGTATTTCGAGGGATCGATCATGTCTCCACTCGCCTTCGGGACGAGGCTGTGCGCTGCGTTGCTGTGTGTTTCTGCCCTGAATACCGCTCATGCTGCTGATAACCCCGGGGTCACCGACCTGATCCGCGATCGTCAGGACCGCCTCCTCGAAGAACAGCGCCGCCGTCTCGAAGAGCTCAAGGACCTGCCCGGCAAAGCCGCGGCCCCCGTGGCGCCGACGACTCCGGTCGACACCCGCTGCTTCCCGATCAAGACCATCGAACTCAAGGGCGCCGACTCGCTGTCCGAGGGCGAGCGCGAACGTCTGTTAAAGCCTTACATCGGCCAGTGCCTGGGTGTGCCGCAGCTCAACGAGTTGCTCAAGGTCATCACCGACCACTATATCGAGAAAGGCCTGGTCACCAGTCGTGCCTATCTGCCGCAGCAGGACCTGTCCAGCGGCAACCTCAAGGTGCTGGTGGTCGAAGGTCGGCTCGAAGGCTTGAAGGGGGACGAGGGCAGTGGTATTTCCGACCGCCAGTTGGCAATGACTTTTCCGGGCAAGCCGGGGGATCTGCTGAACCTGCGGGAAATCGAGCAGATGGTCGACCAGTTGAATCGACTGCCGTCGAACCAGGCGCAGATGGAGCTGGCCCCGGGCAAGGAGGTCGGCGGCAGCGAAGTGCTGGTCAAGAACACTCCGCAGAAACCCTGGCGGGTCGGGCTGGCCCGGCACAACGACGGCCAGCGCAGCACCGGCGAACAGCAGTGGGGCACCAGCCTCGACTGGGACAGCCCCCTGGGATTGGCCGATCAGCTGTCCCTGCGCGGCGGCCATGATGCCCTCAGCGATCACCAGAAAACCTCGCGCAACGCGATGCTGTATTACAACCTGCCGTTCGGCTGGTGGAACCTCAGCTACACCTACAGCGAGAGCGAATACCGCTCGCTGGCCAAGGCCAGTGGCTTCGATTTCAAGCAGACTGGCGACAGCCAGAACCATCAGTTGAAACTGGAGCGGGTCATCTACCGCGATGCCCTGAGCAAGACTTCACTCAATACCGGCGTGTCCTACCTGCGCACCAACAACTTTATCGAAGACAGCAAGCTGGATGTCAGCAGCAACCGCATCAGCGAAGCCCAGTTCGGCATCAACCACGGTCGGCGGATCGGCGGGGCGTTCGTCAACGTCGATCTGGGCATGCAGGACGGCATCGGTGCGTTCGATGCCCAGGGCAACCACGACCCGAAACCGGGCCAGGCCGATGCCCGCTACCGCAAATACACCGCGACGCTGAGCTACCTGCAGCCATTCAAGCTGTGGGGCGAGTCCTTCAGCTTCAGCAGCCTGATGACCGGCCAGCGCAGCGAAGACGTGCTGTTCAGCTCGCAGCGCATGAGCCTGGGCGGACAGTCGTCGATTCGCGGCTACAAGGACCAGACCCTGTCCGGCGACAGCGGCGGTTACTGGCGCAACGACCTGCGCTGGACCCGGCCGGTGACCCTGGACTGGATGCGTCCGGTGTTCGCCGAGTATGGCACCAGCCTCGGCTACGACCAGGGCGTGATCCGTCGCGACCGCTACAACGCCGAGCAGCACGGGCGCATGACCAGCGACTCGCTGGAACTGTTTGCCCGCGGGCAACACGTGGCGGCCACCGTGACCTTTGCCCATTCCCTGGAAAGACCGGGGCCGATCACCGAGCGTGAAGCGCCGATCTACTTCCGCCTGGATTTCTTCCTTTAATTTTCCGCTGTATCTGATTCGAGATTTTCTGACATGGACGTTCGCCACTTCGCCTTCCTTGCGCGCCAACCTTCTGCTGCCCTGAAAAACCGCGGGCACTTCCTCGGACTGCCCAAGCGCGGCCTGGCGTTCCTGTTGGCGAACGTGATGTTCTGGCAGCCGCTGTGGGCCCAGGCGGACGGTATCGTGGTCAGCGCGCCGGGGACCACGCTCGGTCAGGCGGGCAATGGCGTACCCATCGTCAATATCGCCGCGCCCAACGGCAGCGGCCTGTCCCATAACCAGTTCCACGACTACAACGTCGGGGCCAACGGCGTCATCCTCAACAACGCCACGGCCCGGACCCAGTCCACACAACTGGGTGGGATCATTCTCGGCAACAGCAACCTCAACGGCCGAGCCGCCACCACCATCCTCAACGAAGTCAATGGCGGCAGCCCCAGCCAGTTGCGTGGCTACACCGAAGTGGCGGGGCAGTCGGCCCATGTGATCGTCGCCAACCCTTACGGCATCAGTTGCAGTGGCTGCGGCTTTATCAACACGCCGCAGGCGACCCTGACCACCGGTAAACCGGTGATCAGCAACGGCCAGGTGTCGGGTTATCAGGTCGACCAGGGCAGCGTCTCCATCGAAGGCGCCGGGCTCAACGCCAACAATATCGACCAGTTCGAAATCATCACCCGCTCGGCCCGGCTCAATGCCGAGATCCAGGCGAAGAACCTGGCGATCATTGCCGGCGCCAACGATGTCGATGCCAAGACCCTCAAGGCCACCGCCCGCACGGCCAATCCGGCCAATGCCCCGCAACTGGCGATCGATTCCTCGGCGCTGGGCGGCATGTACGCCGGGGCGATCAAGCTGGTGGGCACCGAAGCCGGTGTCGGGGTCAAGCTCGACGGCAAGATGGTCGCCAGTGGTGGCGATATCCAGCTCGATGCCAACGGTCATCTGAGCATGGTCGATACGGCGGCGAGCGGAGCGGTCAACCTCAAGGCCCAGAGCCTGGAGGCCAAGGGCCCGGTCTATGCTGGCACGACCCTGGAGATGCAAACCCAAGGCGACCTGACCAGCCAGAACAACCTGGTCGCCAAGGACCACATCACGCTGAGCAGCGGCGGCCAGTTAACCAACAACGGCATCATCGAAGCCGGGGTCAATCTCGATAACACCCGCAACAGCGAAGGCGACGTCAGCGTCACGGCGCAGAACCTCACCAACGCCGGCAAGACCATCCTTGCCAGCCGTGACCTGAACATCACCACCACCCAGACCCTGAACAACCAGGGCGGCACCCTGAGCGGCCAGCGGCAGACCACGGTTACTGCCGGCACCCTCGACAACCAGAACAAGGGCCGGGTACTCAGTGCCGACAGCCTGAACCTGACCGCCGACAAGGCACTGAACGGGCAGGGCGGCCTGATCAACAGCGCCAGCCAACTGACCGCCACCCTGGGGCACCTGAACAACAATGGCGGTGAAGTCTCCAGCCAGGACAGCAGCACGCTGGTGCTGGGCTCGATGGATAACCTCACCGGCCTGGTCATGGCCGAGAACATCCTCGACATCACAGCTACCGGCGCGGTGAACAATCAGGGCGGCCGCCTCGGTTCGAACCACACCTTCAGCTTCAAGGGCCAGGCCCTGGACAACACTGCCAAGGGTCGCATCACCGCCCAGCAAAAGCTGGAGCTGACCGCCACTCACCTCGACAACTCGGACGGCTCGCTGATCACCAACGGCCCGCTGACCCTGCGCGCCGACACCGTGGACAACGCCAGGGGACGTGTCTCCAGTAAGGACGACCTGACCGCTACTGTCACGACGTTCAACCAGCAGGACGGTGCCCTGCTGACCGAAGGCAACCTGAGCCTGACCGGTAGCAGCCTGGACAACCGCAATGCCGGCCTGGTCTCGGCGAAACAGCAGTTGACCCTCAACGTCGACCGCATCGATAACCGCGCCGGCGAGATTTCCAGCGTGCAGGCGGTCAACCTGGCCGGCCAGACGCTGAACAACAGCGAAGGCGGCAAGGTCCTCTCCGACACCGCGCTGGGACTCAAGGTCGCGCAGGTGATCAACCAGAGCCTGGGCCAGTTGGTCAGCCAGGGCAGCACCACGCTGACCGGCAGCAGCCTGGACAACAGCGGCGGCAAACTGAGTGCGCAGTCCGGCCTGGTGATCACCCTCGACGGTGCCCTGACCAACCAGCTCGCGGGCCTGATCAGCAGCGAAGGCACCCTGACGGCCCATGCTGGCAGCCTGGATAACTCGGGGGGCAGTTTTTCCACCGCCGGGCAACTGAAGATCACCAGCGATGGCGCCCTGGTCAACCAGGGTGGCCGACTGGTGACCGACAGCGGCATCGAGTTGCACAGCAGCCGTCTCGACAACCGCCAGGGCGGCACGATCAGCGGCCAGGAGGCGGTGTCGATCAACACCGGCGACTTCGACAACAGCCACGGTGGCTTCCTCAGCAGCGGCGATCGCCTGGACCTGACGGCCGCGCAACTGACCAACCAGAATGGCGGGCGCATCGGCGCCGCCAAGGCCCTGACCGCCAGCGTCACCGGCCTGGACCAGCAGGGCGGCCAGCTCAAGGGCGATACCTCGGTCAGCCTGGACCTCAACCACGGTCAACTGAACAACCAGGGCGGGCTGATCAACGCACCGTTGCTGGTCCTGAACAACCTCAAGGGCGTGAACAACCAGGGCGGTGAAATCTCCAGTGCCCAGGCCTTTACCCTGGCAGCCGACAGCCTGAACAACGACACCGGCAAGCTGCTGAGCAACCAGGCCTTGACCCTGCGCATCGATCAGGCGATGACCAGTCTCAAGGGCATGATCGCGGCGGCTGCGCTGGATGTGCACGCCGGCAGCCTCGACAACAGTGGCGGCACCCTGACCAGCCGGGCCGGGCTCGACCTGACCGTGGACGGCCAGCTGAGCAACCGTAACCAGGGCCTGATCAACGCCAGCAACGGCCTGAGCCTCAACAGCGCCAGCCTCGACAACCAGGGCGGCTCGCTGCTGGGCAGTGCGATTGCCATCGACTTCGGTGCTGCCACCGGTGACCTGAACAACGCCGGCGGGCATATCACCACGGCCGGCAACCTGACCGTCGCTCACCTGCGCGACCTGAACAACCAAGGCGGCGAATTCACCAGCACCCAGAGCCTGAAACTGAAGGGGCGGACCCTGGACAACAGCCACGGCGGCAAGTTGATCAGCACCAACCTGCTGGATCTGACGGCCGACAGCCTGATCAACCAGGACGGTGGCCTGCTCTCGGGCTGGGAGGGGGTGACGCTCACGGGCGGCAGCCTGGACAACCGCAACAACGGTACGGTCTCCAGTCGCAACGGCAACGTCGACGTGACCTTGGGTGGTGCGCTGCTCAACGGCAATGCCGGTGCGCTGGTCAGCCAGAAGGTCCTGACTGTCAACGCCGCCAGTCTCGATAACAGCAACCAGGGCATCCTCTCCAGCGCCCAGGGACAGACCCTGACGGTCAGCGGTTTGCTGAACAACGCCACGGGTGGTTCGATCGACAGCGGCGCGCTGCTGACGCTGAAGGCCATGGCCCTGAACAACGGCGGGACGATCAGCGCCCAGCAGGCGCTGGGGTTTACCGGCACCCATCTCGATAACAGCAATGGTGTCCTCACGGGCGCCGCTGGCGTGACCCTGGATCTGCTGGGGACGTTGACCAATACCAACGGCAAGCTGTCCGGCGTTGGCCCGCTGCTGATCCAGCGCAGCGCGCAGATCAACAACCAGGGCGGCGAGCTGTCCAGCCAGGGACTTTTGACGGTGCTGACCGGTGGCCTGGATAACAGCAACCACGGCACGCTCGGTGCCACTGATACGCTTACCCTCACGGCCACCGGCGCCGTGCAGAACGGCAATGCCGGCCTGATCGCCAGCGGTAATGGCGATCTGCAAGTGCAGGCGGCGAGCCTTGGCAATGCCAGGGGATTGTTGCAGGGCAAAGGCGCGGTCAATCTCGACGTCAGTGGCGATATCGACAATCAGAGCGGCAAGGTGATCGCCCAGGAGGGCCGGCTGTTCATCAAGGCTGCCAATCTCGATAACCGTGGCGGTGTGCTTTCCAGCGTCAGGAATGCACTGGAAACCCGCGTTGTCGGTGTCCTGAAAAACGGCTATGACCTGACCAACAATCGCCAGAACGGCAGTATCCAGGCCCAGGGCCTGAATCTCAATGCGTTCGGTGGTATCGACAACTATGGTGGGCGTATTGCCGCTCGCGCCGGGGAGGCGATGCTCACCACCACCAACCTCGACAACCGCAATGGCGGTCTCTACGCCAGCGGCCTGGTCAAGGTCAGTGCGAACAACGTCGACAACAGTGGCGACCTGGGCGGGCAGATTGCCGGGGGCCAGATCGATCTGGGCCTGGGCGGCAGCCTCAACAACCGCAAGGGCATCATCGAGAGCGACAACACCTTGTCGATCAGCGCTACCGGTCTCGACAACCAGACCGGCCAGTTGCGTGCCCTGGGCAGCAATGGCAAGACAGCGTTCCGGATCGGCGGTCTGCTCGATAACCGCAACGGTACGCTGGAAACCCGCAACTTCGACCTTGGCCTGGATGCCGGCAGTTTCCTCAACCAGGGTGGCAGCCTGCTGCACGCCGGCCTTGGCACCTTCGATATCTCCATGGCCAACCTCAGCAGCGCCGGTGGCACGCTGGTGACCCGTGGCGGCCTGACCCTCGGTGCCGACAGCTGGACCAACAGCAGCGTGATCCAGGCCGGGCGCCTGACAATCAATATCAACAACCTGTATCAGACCGGCAGCGGGCAATTGCTGGCGTCCAACAGCCTGACCGGCAACGGTGGCAACTGGACCAACGATGGCCTGATCGCCAGTGACGGCACGGTCAGCCTGAACCTGGGGGGCAGTTATGCCGGCAGTGGCCGCCTTTCCAGCCTCGGTACCCTGGGTCTGCGCGCGGCGCAGTTGAACCTGGGTGGCAACACCAGTATCGCTGGCGGTGGCGATACCACGATCAATGTCGCCGGCGTCTTGAACAACTTCGGTCGCCTGACTTCCGCCGCGAACATGAACCTCAGCGCCGGCGGTATCAACAACTACGGGACACTGGGCAGCGCCCAGCGACTGACCACCACCACGGGCGCATTGCTCAACGACCACGGTCTGGTCTTCAGTGGCGGTGACATGGGGCTGCGCGTCGATTCGTTGAACAACTTCTACGGTAACATCAACAGCCTCGGCAATCTTGCCGTTGACCGCGATGGTCTGGGCAACTGGGCAGGCAGCATCGTCAACCGTTCAGGCTCGATCCAGAGCGATGCCAGCATGAGCCTGGTGGCAGGCTCGATCCAGAATATCCGTGATGTGCTGGTGGTGAACAACGCCGGGTTGTATACCGCGAGCATCACCGAGCTGCCGTGCAACCGTCTCTATGTCGGCGACTGCAGTGGCGGTAACCGCAATGGCCTGTTCGAGGTGGTCCAGCGCAGCAAGCTGGAGGTGATGCCCGGGGCGAGTGCCGCGGCGAGCATGACTTCCGGCGCCAACCTGGTACTGCGCGGTGGCGATTTCCTGAACGCCAGCAGTACGGTCGCGGCCACCGGCAGCCTGACGGCCCAGCTCAACAACCTGGTCAACCAGGGGGTTGAAACGGGGGATACCGAGGACCGCCGTACCTATGTCACCGCCCGTCACGCGTTGGGCGGGCGCCAGCAGGAAGCGGCGACTTTCACCCAACAGTACTGGTATGAAAACCCCGGCTACAATCCCACGGGGCTTGAAGAGGCGCTGGCGCACTTCCTGGGGACGATCGAAAGCGAGGTCGGCGCGCTGCATAGCACGACGCAACTGGCGGTGGGCGATCAGTCCTATGCCGGTATCATGCAGGCCGGTGGTGCGGTGAACATCGCTACCCTGAACAACTTCGACAGCTCTGTCGTGCGACCGGGGTTCAACTATGTAGGCAGCGGTCCGCGCACCAACACCGGTTCCTCGGGCAGCAATTTCTCCACCCACGTCACGGTCAACCAGCAACTGCCGCCGAACCTGGCACAGCAGCAGGTCAACCCGGTGGCTTTGCCCGGATTTACCCTGCCCACCGGCCAGAATGGCCTGTTCCGCCTGAGCGGGCAGGGCAGTAGCACGCCGACAGCCACCGGACCGCAAAGCTGGACCCTCGGCGGAGCCAGTCTCGGCTCCGCCCAACGCCAGCCCGCCCCGGGTGACCTGGCGGCACCGAGCACGATCGACGTGGGCGCGGCGGACCGTGCCCAGGGCAGCCAGAGCACCAGCATCACGCGAGTGCAGGGCTTGCCGGATACCTCGGGTAAATCCAATCCGCAGAAGTACCTGATCGAAACCAACCCGGTACTGACCGACCTCAAACAGTTCATGAGCTCGGACTACCTGTTGTCGAATCTGGGCTATGACCCGGACACCAGCGCCAAGCGCCTGGGGGATGGTTACTACGAGCAGAAGCTGATCCAGCAGGCGGTCGTGGCCCGCACCGGGCAGCGCTTTATCGACGGGCAGACCTCGGACGAAGGCATGTTCAAGTACCTGATGAACAATGCCGTGGCCAGCAAGCAGGAACTGAACCTGCAGTTGGGCGTGACGCTGACTTCCGAGCAGGTCGCGGCGCTGACCCATGACATCGTGTGGATGGAGAATGCCACGGTCAATGGCGAGCAGGTGCTTGTGCCGGTGCTGTATCTGGCCAATGCCAACAACCGCCTGGCCGCCAACGGTGCATTGATCCAGGGCAGTGATGTGACCGTGATTGCCGGCAAGGACCTCAACAACGCCGGGACCCTGCGGGCCAGCAACAGCCTGCTGGCGGCCGCCGGCAACGACCAGGTCAACAGCGGTTTGCTGGAGGCCGGCGATCGCCTCGCCGCCCTGGCGGGCAACAACCTGACCAACAAGGCCGGTGGCATCATCGCCGGACGTGACGTCAGTATCACCGCCGTCAACGGCGACGTGATCAACGAACGTACCGTGACCAGTCACCAGAGCAGCAACGGCTACCGGACCGAGCAACGGGATTTCGTCGACAACGCCGCCCGCATCGAAGCGGCCAACAGCCTCACGGTGAGTGCAGGCCGTGATATCAACAACAGCGGCGGAGTGCTGAAAAGTGCCGGGGATACCCTGCTCAGGGCCGGACGCGACGTCAATATCAGCGCCGCCGAGCAAGTGCACGGCAACAGCCTGGGTGACCATCATCGCGACGAAACGATTACGCAGAACGGCTCAAGCGTTTCCGCCGGACGCGACCTGATGATCAGTGCCGGGCGTGACTTGAGCGTGGTCGCCAGCCAGATCGATGCCAAGCGTGACGTGGCGTTTTCGGCCGTGGGCGACCTGACCTTGTCTTCCGCCGCAGACGAGCAGCATTCATATGGCAAGACCAAGAAGGTCACCAGCCAGGAGGATCATGAACACCAGGTGGGCTCCAGCGTGACGGCCGGCGGTAACGTGCTGATGACGGCCGGCAAGGACCTGGAGCTCGTTGCGAGCAAGGTCGCCGCGGGGGGCGAGGCCTATCTGAGCGCTGGCGCCAACCTGATACTGCAGAGCGCGGCCGATGAGGACTACAGCTTCTACAGCAAGACCAAGAAAAGTTCTTCGGGCAAGAAGAGCCGCCTGGATGAGCTGGAGAGTACGACCAATATTGCCAGCTCCGTCACTGGTGGGACCAATGTCACGCTGGTTGCGGGCAATGACCTGATCGTCAAGGGCAGTGAGGTCGCGGCTGAAAAAGGGCGCGCCCAACTGACCGCTGGCAACGATGTACAGATTCTCGCAGTCACCGATTCCACCAGCGTTCGTCATGAGAGCAGCAACAGCAAAAGTGGTTGGGGTGGCCTCAAGTCCAGCAAGGTCGCTGACAAGGTCTCGGAAACCCAGACCACCGCGGTGGGCAGCCTCATCTCGGGCAATACCGTCGAGGTGAGTGCCAAGCGGGATGCGACCATCACCGGCTCGGCCCTGGTCAGCACCAAGGACCTGACTGTGCAGGCCGGTCGCGACCTGACCATCAACGCGGCGGAAAACACCTTCACCCGCGATGAGATGCACAAGGAAAAGGGACATGACTTCACCGGTATCCTGACGGCCAACAAACTGGGGATCGACGACATCACCGGCAACCAGCACTTGAACATGAGCAGCGGCAGCCATAACGGCCAGGCCACGCAAACGACCCTGACCGGCAGCACCATCGGCTCCAGTGCCGGGAATGTCAGCCTGAGTGCCGGGCGTAACCTCGGCGTGGTGGCCAGTGATCTGGTCAGCACCCGCAACATGAGCCTGACCGGTTCCAACGTGAGCATCGTCGCCGGCATGGAAAGCTCCAGCCAGAGCAGCCAGGACAAGTCCTCGAGCCTGGGCGTCGGTCGAGTGATGGGGGGGGCGGTGATCGGCACGCTGAACACGATCTACAACCTGCGTGAGTCCATCGAAGCCACCAAGAAGATCGATGACCCGCGGCTTCGGGCGGTGAAACAGGCGCAGTTGGCGATGCAGCTCAACGATATCGATCCGGCCGGCATGGCTTCGGACGTCAAGGATGCGCTCTCCAACTATGGTGACAAGAAAGGCGGCAGCGGTTCGCTGATCAAGATCGGCACGGAGCTGGCGAACACCCACAGCAGAAACAGCAGCCAGCAGGACAGCCAGACCGCCAGGCAGAGTTCGATCAATGCCGGCGGAGGCCTGACCATTATCGCCACGGGCAATGCGGCCGGAACGGCTGGTGATATCCATGTGGTCGGCAGTACCCTGAAAGCCACCAGCACGGTGCTGGACGCCAAGAACGACATCACGCTGGAAAGTGCCCAGAACACCACGGACAGTTCCAGCCATGGCAGCAACAGCCGTACCGCCATCGGCGCCAGTTTCAACCTCGGCGCCCAGAACGGCTTCACCCTCGACCTCGGCGCGCAGGTGGGCAAGAACATGGGGGACGGTCATTCGGTCACCCAGGTCAATACCACCCTGGACACCGGTTCCCTGGTGCTGCGCAGCGGCAAGGACACCACGCTGGCAGGGGCCCAGGTCAAGGCTGACAGCATCAACGCGGTGATTGGTGGCAATCTCGATATCAGCTCGCGGCAGGACACCGAGAGCCAGACCAGCAAGCAGAGCAGCGGCGGGATGGGGGCCAGTATCTGTATTCCGCCGTTCTGCTACGGGGCGACGGTCACGGGTTCGGCCAACCTGTCCGCCGGTAACACGAACAGTGACTACAAGGCCGTGACGGATCAGAGCGGCCTGTTTGCCGGCAGCGGTGGCTACAACATCTATGTCGGGCAGAACACCACCCTGCAGGGCGCGGTCATCGCCAGTGATGCCACGGCCGACAAGAACCGGCTCAGCACCGATCGCCTGATCGTCAGCGACATCAAGAACAAGAGCGAGGCCAGTAGCCAGTCGGCGGGCATTTCGCTTTCCTACAGCAGCGGCGGTGATGGTCTCGGTTTCGGCGGTACGATACCGTTGGCACTCAGTGAGTCGGATCAGAGCAAGACCCGCAGCGCGGTCAGCGAAGGGACGATCATCGTGCGCAATACCGCGGGCGCGAATGACCTGACCGGCCTCAATCGGGACACGGCCAACGCCAATGAAAAACTCGACAAGCCGGATGTAGGCGCCCTGCAGACGCGCATGGAGCTGATCCGCAGCTCGGTCGCGTTGACCCAGTCCGTGATTGGCAAGGTCGCCGAAGCCGAGAAAAAGAGTGCCGAGGATCGCGTGAAAAAAGCCACCAACGCGCAGGAACTCGCGGCGGCCAAAGACAATCTGAAAAACGTCAACGAGAGCTGGGCGACCGGCGGCGACAAGCGTGTGCTCGTCGATATCGTCAGCGGCCTGATCGGTGCGGCGCTGGGCGGGGCGGGCGGTGCCACGACCCTGGGTATCGTGGCCAATACCACGGCGGCCGATACCTACAAGCTGATCGGCGACTATGCGAGCCAGCAGCGTGACAAGGCTACCGACAGTGCCACCCGAGCGGCGTGGGACGAAGGCGGCGCGGCGCGGGTGATGCTCCATGCCCTGGCCGGCGGCGTCCAGGGGCTTGCCGGCGGGACGGTCGGCGGCAACGCACTGGGTGCTGGCGCGGCGGCGCTGACGGCCCCCCTGATTGCCGAGAAGGTGGCCCAGATGGATCTGCCGGTGGATGTGAAGAAGTCGCTGATCCTGGGGACTTCCGGCCTGGTTTCCGCGGGCGTCGGCGGTATCAACGGTGCCAGCGCCGGCATGCAGGAAGTCCAGAACAACTATCTCACCCATGAGGATATCGAGGTGCTGTCCCGGCAGTTGGCTGTCTGTGCCGCCGATAACACCGCTTGTCGCATGCGCGTGCAACTTGAGGCCAAGCGGCGAAGTGACCTCAATGATGCCGACCTCATGGCCTGTCAGGACCAGGATTGCCTGAACGCACACATCAAACAGATCGTTGAGGGTGCCAAGAATTTTGGTCAGCTGTATGCCGCTGACCAGGCCCTGGATGCCAAGGACAAGACGGCCTTTGGCGCGATCAGCGATATCGAGACCAACAGCCTGCTGATCGCGGCCAACGTGGCGGCGGGGCTATCTGGCTACAAGGAGTGGGCCGTGAACAACTGCGAGTCGATAGGCGCATCGGCCTGCCAGGGCAAGTTCACCGATGCGGTGAAAAGCGGGCAGTTCATCAACTCGAAAGGCCAGACGGGCGGCGGGATACCCGCCGCATTCGCGGGCTATGAGACCGTGCTGGGCAGTACCAAGCAACCCCATGAGTATGGTGATGTTTCGAGTGGCTGCCTGGTTTCGCTCGGCGGGTGCGGCACATTGGACCAGGAATATGAAGCCCTCAAGCGCAACGCCGGGCCTGGTGGCGACGGTACGAAGGTGGTCGGCAGTGGCGACGTGAGTGAGTTGTACCTGATGGGGCTCAAGCTCGGGTATGTTGCACACTTGACGGATAAAGACAGCAAGAGCGTGATCAACGTGACCCTGCCTGGAATGCATGCCCTGGATCCCGGTTTCGTGGTGCGCACGGTGGTGCCCACGGCGTCGGGTGGCTTCGATATCGAAACCCATGGCTGGGGCACGGGCAGCAGCCCGTTGTTCAACTCCAACAGCTGGATGGCGGGCATGGTCTGGGGCGGTAATACCAAGTTCATTGAAAAGCAGGAGTTCATGAATAACAGCCCGGTCATCAACTACCTCAAGGACACGCCGTTTTTCAACTGGGGCGGTAGTCCTCAGCCCGCGGGGGGGAAATGAGACCCAACGGCGAACTGCGCCTGTGCGCCGTGCTGGTGTGCGGCGGCCTGGTCCAGGCCCTGGTGATGTCGAGTGTCGACGCCCTGAGTCAGACCATTGCGTTCGCCATGCTGCTCTTCGGCGTTCTCGCTTCTGCTGTCGTGGGCATTCCGTTGTTGCTGCTGGGTGACCGTTATTGCCTGACCCTACGCTGGCGCCATTGGGTGAGCGGCCTGATCCAGGGCCTGGTGATCTACCTCTTCTTCGGCGGTTTTTCCGGCGCCTTGCTGAAAGTGGCGGTGGTGGGCGGGCTGGTATTGGGCATGGCGTACAGCCTGGCCATCTATTGGGTGGAGAACTGGCCGTCGAGGAACGGCTCGCCTGCGCGGCGCGGGTGGCGGTCGATCGTTGCCGTGCCGGTCGCGGGAGGCTTGACCCTGGGCACGGTGGCTGTCGTGCTGTTCTTCGGCCAGGGAGAGGTCCTGCCGGGCTTTGTCCTGTTTTTCCTGATCGGAGCACTGCTCAGCATGCTGGTGTGCTGGCCGTTGCTCTGGCTGGTGGAGCGGTTTCTCACCACGGGCTGGCGTTACGTCATCGGCGGTGGTGCCGCCGGTCTGCTGATCTGGATCATAACCGCCATGCCGTCGGTTCTGGAGGTCCGTACGCCAGCGGCCAGGCCACCGCTGTTCTGGGCGGGGATGGCGATTTTCGTCGCTATTGGCCTGGTCGCGGGAGGGCTGTACACCGTCGCCCACTGGCTCGGCAAGCGTCGGCGTGATTCTTGACGCCCAAATCCCGCCACCTTATGATAATGCTATTAAATTGATATCAAATGTATCGAGGGATTGTGCATGTGGGTTGTCACCCTCGGGATGAGGTTTCTCGCGGCCTTGCCGTGCTGTGTTCGCCCCCTTCGAAATACCTCTTTCAAATACCCGGAGCATTCGCAATCGCCCGGGCAATAACGCATTGACCCCCGCTGAATCCAGGCCCTGTCCTTGACTGCGCCCGCGCAGACAAGCCATGCCATGCGCGTGACCAGCCAATCGACTCACCCGTTTCGTAATTCCCCAAGCCCGATTTTCCAGGAGTGTGCTGCGTGAACAAATTGTCGCAGGTGATGGTGTCAGGGATGGCGGCAATCGTGCTGACATCCATCGCCGGTTGTACCACCCAGGAGACTTCCCGGGCGCTGCCGGTGCAACAGGTCGAAAGCGTCAACCGGCCTTATGCCGGTGTACGCACGCCCATTGCCGTCGGCAAGTTCGATAACCGCTCCAGCTATATGCGCGGGATTTTTTCCGATGGTGTCGACCGTCTCGGCAGCCAGGCCAAGACCATCCTGATTACCCACCTGCAGCAGACCAATCGCTTCAGCGTGCTGGACCGCGACAACATGGCGGAGATCCAGCAGGAAGCGGCCATCAAGTCTCAGGTGCAGAAGCTCAAGGGTGCCGACTATGTCGTGACTGGCGATGTCACCGAGTTCGGTCGCAAGGAGACCGGCGACCAGCAGTTGTTCGGCATCCTGGGGCGCGCCAAGACCCAGGTGGCCTACGCCAAGGTCGCCCTGAACATCGTCAATATCTCCACCTCCGAAGTGGTCTATTCCACCCAGGGCGCGGGTGAGTACGCCTTGTCGAACCGCGAGATCGTCGGCTTCGGCGGCACCGCCAGCTACGACTCGACCCTCAATGGCAAGGTCCTCGACCTGGCGATGCGCGAGGCGGTGAACAAAATGGTCGATGCCATCGACAGCGGCGCCTGGAAACCGGGCCAGCACTAATTCATTCGATAACAGGGAGTGCCAGGGGTTATGGGCAAGGTGTTCAGTTCGGTGCGGTTTGTCGCGGTAATGATGGGTGGCGCGGTGTTGGTGGGATGTGCCCAGCAACCCAAGACGCTGTATCAGTGGGAAGGCTACGAGCCTCAGGTCTACGAATATTTCAAAGGCGAATCCAAGGAAGCGCAGGTCGCGGCACTGGAGGCTGATCTGCAGAAGATCAAGTCCACCAACCGCGCCGCGCCGCCGGGTTATCACGCGCAGTTGGGCCTGCTGTATGGCAGCCTGGGCAAGGACGACCAGATGGTGCAGCAGTTCCAGACCGAGAAGGCACTGTTTCCCGAGTCGGGAACCTACATGGACTTTCTGCTGAGCAATGCACAAAAAGGAAGCAAGCCATGAACCTGCGCTTTCTGAGTGTCATGGGTGGGCTGATCATGGTGAGCCTGCTGGCCGGGTGTGCGCACCCGATCAAGAGCCTCGATTATTCCGCCTACAAGCAGGCGCGTCCGCGGACCATCCTGGTCCTGCCGCCCGTGAATGAGTCGCCGGATATCAAGGGGTCGTACAGCCTGTTGTCACAGGTGACGTTTCCGTTGGCCGAGGCAGGTTATTACGTGATGCCGGTGGCGCTGGTGGATGAAACCTTCAAGCAGAACGGCTTGAGCTCGCCTGCTGAAATCCAGAACACCTCGCCGGTCAAGCTACGCGAGATCTTCGGCGCCGATGCCGCGATGTACATCACGGTGACGCAGTACGGCACCAAGTACATGGTGCTCAGCAGCAACACCATTGTGACCGCCAATGCCAAGCTGGTGGACCTCAAGTCCGGCACCACGCTGTGGACCGGCAGCGCGACGGCATCGAGCGAAGAGGGCAACAACAATAACCAGGGCGGCCTGGTCGGCATGCTGATCACGGCGGCGGTCAAGCAGATCATCAACAGCTCCACCGACGCCGGTCACCCGATTGCCGGCCTCGCCAGTCGACGCCTGATGTCCGTGAATCACACTACCGGGCTGCTCTACGGGCCACGTTCGCCGAAATACGGTACGGACTGATAGCCTGCAAGGTTACGGTGCCGGTCGTTTCCAGGCTGGGCCGTACAAATCCATCCGGCGCTTGCGCAACGCAAGCGCCGATCAAACACGATCCATGTTCCTCGCCATCACCGTCCCGCCATTGATGCGTTGCGCCTGCCGCCTATGATTGCCGTGACGCCTGTCGGCTGATTGCCGTGATCCGACAGCCTCGCGTACTTTCATTTCTGCGAGCGCCACCATGACTCCAACAAGAACCCTCTACGACAAGCACATCGATTCCCATACGGTGTGTCGCCTCGACGACCAGGGCCATGTCCTGCTGTACATCGACCGCCAGGTCATCAACGAATACACCAGTCCGCAAGCCTTCAGCGGCCTGCGTGAAGCCGGGCGCGGTGTCTGGCGCGCGGAAACCGCGCTGGCGGTGGTCGATCATGTGAATCCCACCGCGCCCAAGCGCGTTGCCGCCATGCCCGATGCCGGCGGCGCCCGCCAGGTGTCGTACCTGGCCGAGAACTGTGCCGACTTCGGTATCGAGTTGTTCGATGTGCTCGACAAGCGCCAGGGCATCGAGCATGTGATCGCCCCGGAGCAGGGCTTCATCCTGCCGGGCATGGTGGTCGCCGCCGGCGACAGCCATACCACGACCTATGGTGCTCTCGGGGCCTTCGGGTTCGGTATCGGCACGTCGGAAATCGAGCATCTGCTGGCGTCCCAGACGCTGGTGTACAAGCGCCTGAAAACCCTGCGGGTCACCGTCGATGGCGAGCTGGCGCCGGGGCTGACGTCCAAGGACGTGATCATGGCGCTGATCGGCAGGATCGGCGCCTCCGGGGCCACTGGCTATGCCATCGAGTTCTGCGGTTCGACCATCGATGCCCTGAGCGTCGAGGCCCGCATGACCATCTGCAACATGGCCGTGGAGGCGGGCGCGCGCGGAGCCTTCATGGCACCGGACGAGAAAGTCTTCGCCTACCTCAAGGACAAGCCACGGGCGCCCAAGGGTGAGCTGTGGGAGCAGGCAGTGGCCCGCTGGCGTGAACTGAAGAGTGACGTCGGTGCCCGGTTCGACCGTGAAGTGCACCTTGATGCCGGGATACTCGAACCCATGGTCACTTGGGGCACCAGTCCGGACCAGGCCTCGCCCATCGGCGCGAACGTGCCGGACCCGGAAGCCATCAGCGACCTGATCCTGCGCCAGGATATGCGCCGCGCCCTCAACTACATGGGGCTGGAAGCCGGCATGCCGCTGAGCGAGATCGTCATCAGCCACGCCTTTATCGGCTCCTGCACCAACGCCCGTATCGAGGACCTGCGCGACGCGGCCCGTGTAGTGCGCGGCCAGCAGGTGGCCAGGCATGTGCGGGCGATGATCGTGCCGGGTTCCACCCAGGTGCGCGACCAGGCCGAAGCCGAAGGGCTGGCGGCGGTGTTTATCGAGGCCGGCTTCGAATGGCGGCAGTCGGGGTGCTCGATGTGCCTGGCGATGAACGACGATGTCCTGGAGCCCGGCGATCGCTGTGCCTCCAGTACCAACCGCAATTTCGAAGGCCGCCAGGGCGCGGGTGCCCGTACGCACCTGATGAGCCCGGCGATGGTGGCGGCGGCGGCGATTGCCGGACACCTGACCGATATCCGTACCCTGGAGCGACGCCCATGACCCTGCAGCCATTTTCCCAGGTCACCGGCAAGGCAGCGCCGATGCTGGCGGCCAATATCGACACCGATGTGATCATGCCCAAGCAGTTTCTCAAGGGGATTGACCGCAACGGCCTGGACCGTGGGTTGTTCTTCGACCTGCGCTTCCTGCCCTCGGGCGAACCCGATCCCGGCTTCGTGCTCAACCAGCCCGCCTGGAAAGGCGCGAGCTTCATGGTGGTAGGGCCGAACTTCGGCTGCGGTTCCAGCCGTGAACATGCGGTGTGGGGCTTGAAGCAGATGGGGATCCGCGCCTTGATCGGTAGCAGTTTCGCCGGGATCTTCTACGACAACTGCCAGCGCAATGGTGTGCTGCTGATCACCCTCGACGAGGCCACGGCACAGCGCCTGGGGCAGGTGGTGAGCCAGCCGCAAGGCGCCGAGATCGCCATTGACCTGGAGAGCCAGCAGATTCGCTTGCAGGACGGTAGCGTGATCGGGTTCCAGATCGATACCCTGCGCAAGACCGCGTTGATGCTCGGGCTGGATGCGATCGGCAGTACCTTGCAACGACGCGACGAGATCAAGGCGTTCGAGCGGGCGCACCTGGAGGCCAATCCCTGGCTGAGCTGAATATTGCTTGTGGCGGTAGATGAAGCGTCTGTCTGCCTGGGGCTTGTGGCGTTTGTTCCGACGTCTTCGCGGGCAAGCCCGCTCCTACAGTACCGTGTCGATCGCAGATTCTGCGCATGGCACAATCTTGCAGGAGCCGGGCTTGCCCGCGAACAGGCTATCTATTCGCAGTCAGGTGTTGTTGCAGCCCTTGGCGATGGAGTCCTCGTTGGAGGTATAGGGGCGCGACGGTTCCAGGTTCCACTGTGGTTTGTTACGGGCAATGTTGAAGTGGCAGACCAGTTGCCGGCGCATGCTGCCGACCGTGCTGTCACGGTTGTCCGGATTGTTCTTCCAGTTCGCGTCGAGGTAATGGTCCGACGCCAGTTCATTGAAGAAGTTGTTGGTCTGGTTGTCCTGGATCTTGCGTCCGCAATCGGTCGGGGTGATCTCCAGGGTCATGACTTTCTTGCCGAATCCCGGATCATCGCGCTCCACCCACACCGCGCTCTGCACATAGCGGTCGCAGCCGTTGCGTTCGGTGGTGGGGTAGATGACCTGTTTCTTGCTGTCGTAGACGAAGCTCGCATCCTGCTGCGGCGTCTGCGGCAATCTCATGTTGATCATCGGCAGGTAGCGCTGGGTTGCCTGGTACCACTGGATCTGGTTCAGGCGCGCGCCTTCCAGGCCGCTGTCCTCGACGTAGAACAGGGCCAGGATCGACGGCGAGAGGGGTGGCTTCTCTTCCCATTTGGCCAGGCGCAGTTCGTTCTGGGTACCGAAGGATTCGGCGGCGATCTGCCCCATGGCGCGGATGCTCTGGTAGAACGCCGGACCGGCGGAGCTGTTGCGTTCGTCCCTGACGTCGAAGGAGCACTGGCGCGAATGGTCACCGCCGTTCTGCCGATAGTTGGCGCCCCATTGTTCGGCGGTGGTCACGCCGATCTCGTTGCAGAATTTCTCCACGCTACCGGGAGTGCGTCGCGAGTCGGTGCAGCCGGCCTGCTGGCGATCGTCGGTGGCGGCGTCGATGGGGAACGAGCAGAGCACGGCGTAATCCTGGTGGTCCTTGGGATTGCCGAAGATGGTATCGAAGATAAAGCCGCTGGTGAGTCCATAGGCCAGTTTGCGGAATTTCGAGTCCTTGCGCAGGTACGAGGCCGAGACCCCGCCGCTGGCCTGGCTCTTCGGACTGATGCTGTAGAACTGGTAGTCGGTGGACGGCCAGGTTGCCCGGAACAGTACGCCGGAGCAGAGGAAGGCCGGCTTGGACGGACCGCCGCAATCCTGGCGGGTGTCGTTGTAGAGCTGGTTGAGGCGGGCGACGGTGTCGCTGCCCTGGTCGGCGTGGGCGCCGGAATAAAAAGACAGGCCAAGGACAGCCGCCATGCAGGCGATGGGCGCTCTGGTGCTTTTCATCATGCTACTTCCCTGTGGTGTGAAAACGTTGGCCGGTGTCGGCCTGCCTCTCTGGCAATGGCTTGAGAATAGAAGGGAGCACGAAGCGCGGGGGACTTTTTGAAAGAGTTGTGATCGTTCCCACGCTCCGCGTGGGCATGCAACTCCTGACGCTCTGCTTCATACAGCGCGGACGCAGAGCGTCCAACAGGGCGTTCCCGCGCGGAGCATGGGAACGATCCTGATTCGTGTGGCGGGCCTCAGATCGACAACTGGCGGAAATGCTCCTGCAAAAACTCCACGCACACCCTCAGTTTCCCCGAGTAAGCCAGTCGTGTCGGATACACCGCCCAGACATTCGCGCTCTGGGTGTAGTCGTGCAGCACCTGCACCAGCCGACCCTGTTCCAGCAGCGGCTTGACGTCCCACAACGAGCGCAGCAGGATGCCGCGGCCGTCCAGGGCCCACTGCAGGACGATTTCGCCGCTGTTGGACGACAGCGGGCCGCTGACCCGCACGCTGTCCTGGCTGTCATTGCTCTGCCGGTCATTGCGCTCCAGGTTCCAGATGCCGAAGGCGTTGTCGCGTTCCTTGAGCACCAGGCAGTCGTGTTGTTCGAGGTCCGCCAGTTGCAGCGGCGTACCACGCCGTTCCAGGTAGGCGGGCGCGGCACAGAGCACCCGGCGATTGCTCACCAGGCGCCGACCGATGTGCTGGCCGGGAATGTCGTCACCGACGCGGATCTCCAGGTCGAACCCTTCGCTGACGATGTCGACCACGCGGTCGAACAGGTCCAGGCGGATCTCCAGGTCCGGGTAACGCTCGGCCAGCAAGGACAGCGCCGGGGCCACGTGATTGCGGCCGAAACCGAAGCTGCTGCACAGGTGCAGGCGGCCGCTGGGGCTGTCATGGGCTTCGGACAGTTCGTCGTTGAGTTGCTGGAAGTCCTCCAGGATGCGCACGGCCCAGCGTTGCACCCGCTCGCCGTCCTCGGTCAGGGCGATGCGCCGGCTGGTGCGGTGCAGCAGGCGGGTGGCGAGGGTGGTCTCGAGAATCTGGATACGCTTGCTGACGTAGGCGGGCGACAAGCCCAGTTCATCGGCGGCCGCGGCAAAGCCGGCCTTGCGGATGACGGTCAGGAATACACGAAGGTCTTCGGGCAGGGGCACGGTATCTTTCTTTTGGCTCATGGGCGAAGCAACGAACACTGGCGGCAGGAGCCGCCAGAATAGCACTGGCTGGGCGCAACGGAGGATGTCGCGCCATCGCGATCGGTGGCGCGGCAGACATTCCGTAGTTGCCAGGCCTGCCGGCGACGACAGCCGGGCAAGCGACGCCGGGCTTGCGGGCCTCATCGCCGGCAAGCCGGCTCCTGCAGGGTCAAGGGGTTGCCTTGGCATCGGCTTCGGCCTGGGCGGCCAGGGCCTTGCGTCCGCGCTTGAGGGCAATCGGCGCCATCTTGCTGCGATCCAGTTCGCCTTCCCAGGCTGCCACCACCAACGTTGCCACGGCGTTGCCGATGATGTTGGTCAGGGAACGGCACTCGGCCATGAAGCGGTCCACGCCCAGGATAAGCACCATGGCGGCGACGGGCACGGTCGGTACCACCGCCAGGCTGGCGGCGAGGGCGACAAAGCCGGCACCGACCACCGCGCCGGCCCCCTTGGAGGTCAGCATGGTCACCGCCAGCAGGGTCAGTTGCTGCTCCAGCGTCAGGTCGATATTGGTCGCCTGGGCCAGGAACAGCACCGCCAGGGTCATGTAGATATTGGTGCCGTCGAGGTTGAAGGTGTAGCCGGTGGGCACCACGATGCCCACCACACCCTTGGAGCAGCCCAGGCTTTCCAGTTTCTGGATCAATTGCGGCAGGGCCGATTCCGAGGAACTGGTGCCGAGCACGATCAGCAGTTCCGACTTGATGTAGCCCAGCAGGCGGAAAATGCTGAAACCGGCGTAGCGGGCGATACTGCCCAGGACGCAGGTGATGAAGATGAACGCGGTCAGGTAGAAGGTGCCGACCAGCTTCATCAGCGGCAGCAGCGAACCGAGGCCGTATTTGCCGATGGTGAAGGCGATCGCGCCGAAGGCACCGATCGGGGCCACGCGGGCGATCATGCCGACGATCCGGAAGAACACCTCGCTGGCCTGGTGGATCACGGCCACCAGTGGGCGACCCTTCTCACCGACCATCACCAGCGCCAGGCCGAACAGGATCGAGACGAACAGCACCGGCAGGATCTCGCCCTGGGTGAAGGCGTCGAAGAAGGTGGTGGGGATCACATGCAGCAGGAAGCCGATCACCCCTTCGCCGTGCTGGGCCTGGCCGACAAAGTTGGCGATGGCCGAGGTGTCGAGGGTCTTCACGTCGACGTTGAAGCCCGAACCCGGGTGCAGCGCGTGGGCTGCCAGCAAGCCGATCGCCAGCGCCAGGGTGGAGACGATTTCGAAGTACAGCAGGGCCTTGCCGCCGACCCGCCCGACCTGTTTCACGTCGTGCATATTGGTGATGCCGGAGACCACGGTGCAGAAGATGATCGGACCGATGATCATCTTGATCAGCTTGATGAAACCATCGCCCAGGGGCTTGAGGTCGATACCGGTCTGTGGCCAGTGGTTGCCGATCAGCACCCCCAGGACAATGGCGATGATGACCTGCACATACAGGGTTCCCAGCAGTTTTCTGATTGTCATTTTTATTATCTCGAGAGAGTTTCAGGCAAGCCGATCCCGCCGTGGGCCATTGCGGCGGCCCACGGGGAAGGGGTATTTCACGTCAGTGGTTCAGGTCGCTCGGGCCCGGCGGTTCAGCGCAGGAACGGCAGGACCTCGTCGAGCAGCACCCGCGGGATTTCCTCGGCCAGGTAATGGCCACCCGGCAGGGCCTTGCCGCGCACGTCGGTGGCGACCTGCTGCCACTCGTGCAGCGGGTTGAAGCAACGGCCGACGGTTCCTTCGGCGCCCCAGAGCGCCAGCAGCGGCATGTTCAGTTTGCGCCCGGCCTCGAGGTCGGCACGGTCGTGGTCCAGGTCGATGCCGGCGCTGGCGCGATAATCCTCGCAGATACCCCGGGCACTGCCGGGCAGGCTGATGCAGCGGATGTATTCGTTGAAGGCGGCGTCGGTGAACGGCTTGAGCCCGGCACTGCGGCTGCCCATGACACTGCGCAGGTATTGTTCCGGGTTGGCTTCGATCAGGCTTTCCGGCAACGGCGCCGGGCGGATCAGGAAGAACCAGTGCCAGTAGGCGCGGGCGAAGGCTTCGTCGGTCTGGGCGTACATCGACAACGTCGGCGCGATATCCAGCAACACCATGCGCTGCACCGTCTGCGAATGGTCGAGGGCCAGGCGGTGGGCGACCCGGGCGCCACGGTCGTGGGCCAGGACCGAGAACTGGCTGAAGCCCAGGGCCTGCATCAGTTCGACGCCGTCGCGGCCCATCTCGCGCTTGGAATAGTTGAGGTGCTGCTCGTCGGCGGGCGGGCGGCTGCTGTCGCCGTAGCCACGCAGGTCGGCGGCGACCACGGTGAAGTGCCTGGCCAACTCGTCGGCGACCTTGTGCCAGATGACGTGCGTCTGCGGGTGGCCGTGCAGCAGCAACAGGCCTGGCCCGTTGCCGCCGATGCGGTAGGCAATGTCCACACCGTTGACGTGGCGCTGGTCTTTCTGGAATCCGGCGAACATGGAGTGACTCCTTATGATTGTTGCCGACATCCTAAAACTCACAGCGCCAGGGGCAAGGCGCAAAACGTGGTGCGCCTGTTCATGAAGTGTGTTGTGGGCATGGCGGGTGTGGCGCGTGGCTTCAGCCTTTCATTTGCCGGAACAGATCCGCCGCCCGCGTTTCGATCTCGGCCTGCGTCAGGTCTTCCTTGTGGGTGGCCAGGAACCAGACATGGCCGAAAGGATCTTTCAGGGTACAACTGCGATCCCCATAGAACTGATCCTGGACTTCCCGGATAACCTTGGCTCCGGCCGCGGTGGCGGTTTCAAACTGTTTGTCGACATCGGCGACATACAGGTGAATCCCGACCGACGTATGGGCTTCGGGGCTGACGAAAGGACCTTCGTCGCACGGCGTACCGAGCATCAGCGGGGAATCGCCGATCCGCAGTTCGGCATGGCCGATGCTGCCGTCAGGCATTTCCAGGCGCATGATTTCGCTGGCGCCGAAGGCTTTCTTGTAGAACTCGATGGCTTCGGCCGCCTGTTTGACACCCAGGTACGGCGTGATGCTGTGGAAGCCTTGCGGTATCGCTTTGACGCTCATCGTGATGCTCCTTTTCAGTGGCAGTGACCGTGCGGTGTTACCGTCCATTTGACTATAGGTCATGGCCGGCAGGGCCCGGATCGGCCTGACGAGTGTGCTGCCAGCGGCTGTCAGCAAGGTTCCAGGGCACTAGAAGTCGAGGTCCGCCTGTTTGTTGTAGAGGGCCAGCAGGACGTCGTAGCGGTGGGTCACGTTCCAGAAGTCGTCACTCAGCACCCGCGGTTCGGCGTGATTGCGCCAGTCCGCCGCCAGCTGTTCCAGGGCGGACTGGTAGTGTTGCGCAGGCTGCTCCAGCAAGGCCCACAGATCGTGAACCGGACCTCGGCGGCGATTGGCGGGGAGGCTGTCGCGATAGGTCTCGCCTGCCTGTCGGGCCTGGCGCAGGGCTTCGCTGGCGGCGCCGAGCGACGGCAGGTCCAGTTGCCGACTGGCGGCGGCCTCGTCCAGGCGGTTGACGGTCTGGCGGGCCTGGATCATGTAGTTCAGCAGGTACCAGTGCTGGTCGCGGCCCAGTCGCTGCTCCAACTGCTCCAGCTGCCTGGGCCGCAAGTCGAGGTCGAGGGCTTCGAGTTCGGGGCGCAGCGTATCCGAGGCCGCCAGAAACGCTTCGATCTTGCCGTCGTAATACTTGTCGTGAAACTTCATCGCCAACAGGGCGCTGGCCGGGGAGTAGCGTTGCAGCGCCTGGTGACGCATGAGCACGTCATTGAATGCCGAGGTATAACGATTCACCACCGGCTCCATCTGCCGCGTACCCGGGAACATGCTGGCCTTGAAGACGATGCCCGGCTTGCAGAAGTCGCGCCGTATGGCGTCGGCATCCTGACGTTGCAGGTAGGGGAAGTCGTCATGGGCGTCGCTGGCGGCAGCGGTGCTGGTCGTGGCTGCGCGGTCGAGCCGCCAGGGCACATCGGCCACGTTGATGCACCTGATCAAGGGCCGCAGGGCGCTGGCCTCAGCGATTTCCTCGCTGCTGTGGCGGTCGAGCCAGAGGCCGAAGCGGCTCTGCTGCTGTTCGGTGCCGACAGCCACATAGATCAGACAGATCAGCACCACGCCGAAGGTGAGAAACCAGCGCTTATCCATCAGTGGGCCTCCTTGCCGTACCACTGTTCCCGGGTTGCCGGCGGCCGGCAGTCTTCGACGCTGGCCGGCATTCGGCTGCACAGGCGTTCGGGCCAGGGTTGCAGGCCCTGGTTGCGACCGGCGACGGTCAGGCCGTGAGCGACATACAGGGCCAGGGTGGCCAGTGAAACGATCAGGATCAGGCTCCAGGCCAGCCACCAGGAAGTCGGATGGGCCGATGTTTTCTTCGGCTTGGCACGGTTTTTCGCCGGGCGGTCGACCCAGGCCATTGCCAGCATCGCGCCGCCGTAGGCCAGCAGCGGGAGGATGCCGAGCCAGGCACCGATGACCCCGGCCAGCAGCCAGCAGGGCAGCAGCTCACGCAATACCAGCGGTGGCGGCCGGCGCGGGCTGAGTCGGGCCGACAGGCGTTGGCTCAGGCGCTGGTCGAGCGTCCAGAGGCTGTCGGCCATGCCGGGCCAGAACCACAGCAGGACGCCATGCAGCCCGCAGAGCAACAAGGACCAGAGGGCAATGGCGCTGGCGGTTTCGTTCAGCCCGTTACCCGGCAGCAGGTGGTGCTGCACCGCCGCCACGCTACAGGCCAGCATCACCGCAGCGAAGCCGAGCCAGCCGGTGTCATGGGATTCCCATTCGCGCCAGAAAAAGGCGTCGCCGTCGGGCAGCAGGCTTTGCAGTCGCGTGTGGCTTGTCTGTATCGCCCGGGCCAGTTGATGGCAGGCCTGCCAGTCTTCCTTCTGGAAACGGCGGGAGAAGCTGCGGCGCTGGGCCAGGGTCATGTCGGCGAACAACAGGTGCGCGACCCGGTTGTCGGGGGTGTCCGGCGGCAGGTCGAGGCGATGCCGCTGGTTGGCCAGGAAGGTTTCGCTGCGGCTGCGCTCCAGCAGGTGTGTCCAGTAGGGCTCCGGGCAATTCGGCGTGAGGCTGTTGCTGTTCCAGTGATTGAGCTTACAGATGGAGTTGAACAGCTTGGCTGACCAGAACGGGCTTTCCAGCAGCAACTTCGCCAGCAGTTCATTGAGGCGCTCGCGGCGCTCCAGGCCCTTGAGCCAGCCGAGCTGTTCCAGGTTGTAGTATTCGCGCCAGAAACCTTCGACATCCCCACGCCCGAGCAAGCCCGCCAGGGTCTCTTCCAGGGCCTTGAACAGCCGCTGATAGAGTTCGAGCAACGCATGTGGCGACAAGTCGTTGCGCTGCCAGGGGCTCAGCCATTCGAAATGCTCCAGCCCCCAGTGGGCCAGGGCCCAGAAGTCCTGCCCGGGTTCGAGGCAGCGCAGCAGCAGCTGCTCTTCGAACTCGCGCTGGCAGTAATAGACGCTCGCCCGGGCCCAGCGCTCATCGAGCAAGGCCGGGGTGATGCCTTCGAGCAATTCGCCGGCCATCCGTTGCGCGGCCGTGGGGCCGGCGGGAGCGGGAGACAGGCCGGTTTCGGTGGCGTAGATGACCGGTTCGACGACAGGTGGCAACTCGACGACAGGCGCCGGCTCCCATGTCAGCGCGGTCCAGTCCAGGGCCTGCTCGTAGGCTTCGCGCAGCCGCTGGAAACCCTCCGGGTCGTCGTCCGGGCGGGTCTGTTTGAGCAGGATCGCGTATTGGCGCTTGATGCTGCGGGTATCGGCATCCGCCGACAATCCGAGAATTTCCCAGCAACTCATCGGCCGGTCCCTGGCCGCACCGCCGGCGCAGGAGCATTGCCGCTGTTCAACGCTGTTACCACGACCATACCCGATAAAACTCCCTGAAAAGACGACTGCGCGCAGGCGACGGATCATAACAATGCCGAGGCTATCGGCGCCGCCACGGATTTTATGAAGGGATCACGCTGGCTTTTTGCTCGGCGCTGCCTAAGATGGCCGTCACAAGGATCAGCACAAGGCTTGAGTGACGGCCAATGTCGGCAAAAGACACCATCTCCATCCATCTGGTGCGCGAGGCGCTGTTGCAGAGCTGCGCCCCGGGAGCGGCCACCGAAGAGGTCCTCGACAAGGTCGGGATTGCCCCGCGCTTGCTGGAACAGCCCGATGCCCGCGTGCCGGCCAGTGACTATGCCCGGCTGTGGCGCCTGCTGGCGCGGCGCAACGATGACGAGTTCTTCGGCATGGACCCGCGCAAGCTGCGTTCCGGCAGCTTCGCCTACCTGTGTCGGGCCGGCATGGCCCAGCCCACGGTGGCCGCGGGACTGGAGGCCGTGCTGGGCTTTCTGTCGCTGATGTTCGAGCGCCTGCCGGCCCAGCGGGTCACCCAGCAGAGCCTGGCGGAAATCGTCCTGCTCGAGCCCGAGGGCGAGGCGCGCCGGCCGTTCACCTACTTCGCCTACTGGATGATCGTCCATGGTGTTGCCTGCTGGCTGGCCGGGCGACGCATTCCGATCCTGGCCATCGAATTGCGCTGTGCCGAACCGGACTATTGCGAGGACTATCGGGTGATGTTTTCCGAGAACCTGCGCTTTGCCCGGCCACGGACGCGGATGATCTTCGCCGCCGATTGCCTGGACCTGCCGATCAAGCGCAGTCCCCAGGAGTTGCAGCGCTTTCTCGGCCAGGCACCGGCCAATATCCTGGTCAAGTACCGCGACGCCCAGAGCCTGGCGAGCCGGATCAAGCACGACTTGCGGCAGTTGCCCGCCGAGCAGTGGCCGGAAACCGAGGGCCTGGCGCTGCAGTTGTGCATGTCGGCCTCGACCCTGCGGCGCCGGCTGGCGGAGGAGGGGCAGACGTACCAGGGCCTCAAGGACAGCGTGCGCAAGGAGTTGGCGATCGTCTGGCTGGCCGAGCCGTCCATCAGCTTCGCCGAAATCGCCACGCGGCTGGGCTTCGCCGATGCCAGCTCGTTCTACAAGGCCTTCCGCAAATGGTCCGGGTCCAATCCGGGGCACTACCGCAGCCTGATCCTCAACGAAGCGCAATAACCCGCCTTTCGATCCATTGATCGTTCCAGCAGCGTCATTGGCCAAACCAGTCAAGCAGGTTGAAGGCTTTGACCATTGTCCCAAGTCCCTGACGGGGCGACTATTTCCAGGATTTTTCTACGGTTCCTCTTCCTTCTAATAACAAGATAAGACCGAGAGATTCCTGTTATGCGCGACTACCTGACCGCCACCGAGAACTTCAATTATCAGCAAGCGGCCGATGCGGCCTTGAAAGGGACTTTGACGGCGCTCAATGCCAGCGTCGAATGCTGTGACCGGCATGCCTTGCCGGGACGGATCGCGTTGTTCTGGGAGGGCCGCGACGGCAGCAGCGCGACCTATACGTTTACGGACCTGCAGGACAGGGCCGGGCGTTTCGCCAACTTCCTGCTGGCCCAGGGCGTGCGCCGTGGCGACAAGGTTGCCGGCCTGTTGCCGCGCAATGTCGAGTTGCTGGTGACCCTGTTCGCCACCTGGCGCATCGGCGCCGTCTATCAGCCGCTGTTCACCGCGTTCGGTCCCAAGGCCATCGAGCACCGCCTGGGCAGTTCCGGCGCCCGGGTGGTGGTCACCGACGCGGCCAACCGCGCCAAACTCAGCGAAGTCGGCGATTGCCCGACCATCGTCACCGTTGCCGGCCCGCGCGGGCAGGGCATCGTACGCGGTGACTTCAGCTTCTGGGCTGAACTGGACAACTATCCGGCCCATTGCGAACCGGTGATGCTGGACGGCGAGGATCCGTTCCTGCTGATGTTCACCTCGGGCACCACCGGTCCGGCCAAGCCCCTGGAAGTGCCGCTCAAGGCGATCATCGCCTTCCAGAACTACACCCGCGATGCGGTCGACCTGCGTGCGGAGGATGCGTTCTGGAATGTCGCCGATCCGGGCTGGGCCTATGGACTCTATTTCGGTATCACCGGGCCGCTGGGCCTGGGTCATCCGATCACCTTCTACGACGGTCCGTTCACCGTGGAAAGCACCTGCCGGGTGATCGAGAAATACGGCATCACCAACCTCACCGGGTCGCCGACCGCCTACCGTCTGCTGATCGCGGCGGGAGAGGCCTTCTCCGGCAGGGTCAGGGGCCGGCTGCGGGCCGTCAGCAGTGCCGGCGAGCCGTTGAACCCGGAAGTGATCCGCTGGTTCGCGGAACACCTCGACGTGACCATCCTTGACCACTATGGCCAGACCGAGGTCGGCATGGTGCTGTGCAACCACCACGGCCTGCGGCACCCGGTGCATGTCGGTTCGGCGGGCTTTGCCTCGCCCGGCCATCGCATCGTGGTGCTGGATGACGATTATCAGGAACTGGGTGTCGGCCAGCCGGGGATTCTCGCCCTGGACCGCTCCCAGTCTCCGATGTGCTGGTTCAACGGCTACAAGGGTTTCGAAACCAGGGCCTTCGTCGGCCGCTATTACCTCAGCGGCGACACGGTCGAACTGAATGCCGATGGCAGCATCAGCTTTGTCGGTCGCAGCGACGACGTGATCACCACCTCGGGCTACCGGGTCGGGCCGTTCGATGTGGAAAGCGCGTTGGTCGAGCACCCGGCGGTGGTCGAAGCGGCGGTGGTGGGCAAGCCCGACCCCGAGCGTACCGAACTGGTGAAGGCTTTCGTGGTGCTCGGTGCACAGTACCGCGCCGACCCGCAACTGGCCGAAGAGCTGCGCCAGCATGTGCGCAAGCGCCTGGCGGCACATGCCTATCCACGGGAAATCGAATTCGTCGAGGAACTGCCGAAGACGCCGAGCGGCAAGTTGCAACGCTTCATCCTGCGTAATCAGGAAATCGCCAAGGCCCAGGCAGCGACCTGAAGACGAGAACCTGGTGGGGGCCGGCTTGCCGGCGATGGCGGCCTTACAGGCGGTGCCGGTCCTGCGGGGCTCATCGCTGGCAAGCCAGCTCCCACAAAGGTCGGGTACGACAATAGTTGAGGGGCGCCTGCTGGGGGCAACATCAGAATCACTTGCGGTTTTAACGAAGGACATTTGTGATGCATATTCAAGACAAGGTTTTCCTGGTCAGCGGCGGGGCTTCCGGTCTCGGTGCGGCCACCGCCGAAATGCTGGTGGCCGCCGGTGCCAGGGTCATGCTGGTTGACCTCAATGCCGAGGCCGTCGCGGCCCAGGCACAAAAGCTCGGGGCCCGGGCCCACAGCGTGGTCGCGGATATCACCCAGGAAGCCCAGGCCCAGGTCGCGGTACAGGCGGCGGTCACGGCTTTCGGTGGCCTGCACGGTCTGGTCAACTGCGCCGGTATCGTTCGTGGCGAGAAGATCCTCGGCAGGAACGGCCCGCACCTACTGGAGAGTTTCAGTCAGGTGATCAACGTCAACCTGATCGGCAGTTTCAACCTGCTGCGCCTGGCCGCCGCGGCCATGGCCGAAACCGAGGCCGACGCGGACGGCGAGCGCGGGGTGATCATCAACACGGCCTCGGCTGCCGCCTATGACGGCCAGATCGGCCAGGCTGCCTATGCCGCGTCCAAGGGCGCGATCGTCAGCCTGACCCTGCCGGCCGCCCGCGAGCTGGCCCGCTTCGGCATCCGCGTGATGACCATTGCACCAGGCATCTTCGAAACCCCGATGATGGCCGGCATGACCCCGGAAGTCCGTGCCTCCCTGGCAGCCGGCGTGCCGTTCCCGCCACGCCTGGGCAAGCCGTCCGAGTACGCGGCGCTGGTCCGGCACATCATTGAAAACAGCATGCTCAATGGCGAGGTGATCCGTCTCGACGGCGCCTTGCGCATGGCTGCGAAATAGGAGAATCGCACATGAACACTCAAGACCCGATTGTTATCGTCAGCGCCGTGCGCACCCCCATGGGTGGCTTCCAGGGCGACCTGAAGAGTCTCAGCGCGCCGCAACTGGGGGCTGCCGCCATTCGCGCGGCTGTCGAGCGTGCCGGCGTGGCCGCCGACGCCGTCGAGGAAGTGCTGTTCGGCTGCGTGCTCTCGGCCGGCCTCGGCCAGGCACCTGCCCGTCAGGCGGCATTGGGCGCCGGACTGGACAAGTCGACCCGCTGTACCACCCTCAACAAGATGTGCGGTTCCGGCATGGAGGCGACCATCCTCGCCCACGACATGCTGCTGGCCGGCAGTGCCGAAGTGGTGGTGGCCGGTGGCATGGAAAGCATGTCCAACGCTCCGTATCTGCTGGACCGAGCTCGCAGCGGCTACCGCATGGGCCACGGCCAGGTGCTCGACCACATGTTCCTCGACGGCCTGGAGGACGCCTACGACAAGGGCCGCCTGATGGGCACCTTTGCCGAGGATTGCGCCGAGACCAACGGCTTCAGCCGCGAGGCCCAGGACGCCTTTGCCGTGGCGTCCCTGACCCGCGCGCAGCAGGCCATCAGCGAAGGCCGTTTCAGGGATGAAATCGTCCCGTTGCAGGTCACGGTCGGCAAGGAGCAGCGGCTGATCAGCGATGACGAACAGCCGCCGAAGGCCAGGCTGGACAAGATCGCCACGCTGAAACCGGCGTTCCGCGCGGGCGGTACGGTCACGGCGGCGAACTCCAGTTCGATCTCCGATGGCGCCGCGGCACTGGTGTTGATGCGCCGTTCCGAAGCCGAGAAACGCGGTCTCAAACCGCTGGCGGTGATCCATGGGCATGCGGCGTTTGCCGATACCCCGGGTCTGTTCCCGGTGGCACCGGTGGGGGCGATCGACAAGCTGCTGAAAAAGACCGGCTGGTCCCTGGATCAGGTCGACCGCTTTGAAATCAACGAGGCCTTCGCCGTGGTCACCCTGGTGACCATGGGCAAGCTGGAAATCCCCCATGACAAGGTCAACGTCCATGGCGGTGCCTGTGCCCTGGGCCATCCGATCGGTGCGTCCGGCGCACGGATCCTGGTGACCCTGCTTTCGGCCCTGCGCCAGCAAGGCCTCAAGCGCGGGATCGCGGCCATCTGCATCGGCGGCGGCGAAGCCACGGCCATGGCTGTCGAGTGTCTGTACTAGGAGGCCTCATGTTACCGAGCGAAGAGCAACAACAGATCAGCGACGCGGCACGGGCCTTTGCCCAGGAACGGCTGAAACCGTTCGCCGCCGAATGGGACCGCGAACACCGCTTTCCCCGGGAGGCCATCGGCGAGATGGCCGGGCTGGGCTTTTTCGGCATGCTGGTGCCGGAAGCCTGGGGCGGCTGCGACACCGGTTACCTGGCCTATGCCATGGCCCTGGAGGAGATTGCCGCCGGCGACGGTGCCTGCTCGACCATCATGAGCGTACACAACTCGGTGGGTTGCGTGCCGATCCTCAACTTTGGCAGCGAGGAGCAGAAAGCCCGGTTCCTGCCACCCCTGGCCAGTGGCGCGATGCTCGGGGCCTTTGCCCTGACCGAGCCCCAGGCCGGCTCCGATGCCAGCGGCCTGAAGACCCGTGCGCGGCTGGAGGGCGATCACTACGTGCTCAACGGCTGCAAGCAATTCATCACCTCCGGGCAGAACGCCGGAGTGGTGATCGTCTTCGCGGTGACCGACCCGAGTGCCGGCAAGCGCGGCATCAGCGCCTTTATCGTGCCCACCGACGCGCCGGGCTACAAGGTCGCGCGGGTCGAGGACAAGCTTGGCCAGCACGCCTCGGACACCTGCCAGATCCTCTTCGAGGACGTGAAGGTGCCGGTCGCCAATCGCCTGGGCGAGGAGGGCGAGGGTTATCGCATCGCCCTGGCAAACCTGGAAGGCGGGCGTGTCGGCATAGCCGCGCAGTCGGTGGGCATGGCCCGGGCGGCGTTCGAGGCGGCGCGTGATTATGCCCGTGAGCGGCAAAGCTTCGGCAAGGCCCTGGTTGAGCATCAGGCCGTGGCCTTCCGCCTGGCGGACATGGCGACCCAGATCGCCGTGGCACGGCAGATGGTGCACTACGCCGCCGCCCTGCGCGACAGTGGCAAGCCGGCCCTGGTGGAGGCTTCGATGGCCAAGCTGTTCGCTTCGGAAATGGCCGAGAAGGTCTGCTCCTCGGCATTGCAAACCCTCGGCGGTTATGGCTATTTGAACGATTTCCCGCTGGAGCGGATCTACCGTGACGTGCGGGTCTGCCAGATCTACGAAGGCACCAGTGACATTCAGCGCATGGTCATTTCGCGCAACCTGTGATCAAGGACTCTATCGATGAGCTATGAAACCATTCTGCTGGACATCAAGGGCCGTGTCGGCCTGATTACCCTGAACCGCCCGCAGGCGCTCAATGCCCTGAACGCGCAGATCGTCAGCGAACTGAATCACGCGCTGGACGCCCTGGAAGCCGACCCGCAGATCGGCTGCGTCGTCCTGACCGGCTCGAAGAAGGCCTTTGCCGCTGGCGCCGATATCAAGGAAATGGCCGAGCTGACCTACCCGAAGATCTACCTCGACGACCTGTTCAGCGACAGCGACCGGGTGGCTAACCGACGCAAGCCGATCATCGCCGCGGTGGCGGGCTTTGCCCTGGGTGGCGGCTGCGAGCTGGCGCTGATGTGCGACTTTATCCTGGCCGCTGACAATGCCAAGTTCGGCCAGCCGGAAATCAACCTGGGCGTGCTGCCGGGCATGGGCGGTACCCAGCGCCTGACCCGTGCGGTGGGCAAGGCCAAGGCCATGGAAATGTGCCTGACCGGGCGCTTCATCGATGCGGTGGAAGCCGAGCGGTGCGGCATCGTCGCGCGGATCGTGCCGGTCGACGAGTTGCTGGACGAGGCGTTGAAAGTCGCCAGCCTGATCGCCGGCAAGTCGATTCCCATCAGCATGATGGTCAAGGAAAGCGTCAACCGCGCTTTCGAGGTCAGCCTGTCGGAGGGGGTGCGCTTCGAGCGCCGGGTGTTCCACGCGGCATTTGCCACCGAGGATCAGAAAGAAGGGATGGCTGCCTTTATCGCCAAGCGCGAGGCGCAGTTCAAGGACCAGTAGGTCCGCCAGGTCCCGCGTTGGCCGCTAGGCCACCCTCGCCAGCAAGCGGAACACAGCGCCCGGCCACATACTGATCGGGCCAACCGCAAATAGGTGGCCAACCAAAAAACTGTGGGAGTGGGCTTGCCCACGAAGGGGCCCCTGAGGCTTGCAGCGCTCTTGCTGCCGTCTTCGCGGGCAAGCCCGCTCCCACACTGATCGGGTTAACCGCAAATAAGTGGCCAACCAAAAAACCTGTGGGAGTGGGATTGCCCACGAAGAGGCCCTTGAGGCTTGCAGCGCTCTTGCCGCCGTCTTCGCGGGCAAGCCCGCTCCCACACTGACCGGGCCAACCTCAAAAAGGTGACCAACCAAAAAACCTGTGGGAGTGGGCTTGCCCACGAAGGGGCCCTTGAGGCTTGCAGCGCTCTTGCCGCCGTCTTCGCGGGCAAGCCCGCTCCCACACTGACCGGGTCAACCGCAAATAGGTGGCCAACCAAAAAACCTGTGGGAGTGGGCTTGCCCACGAAGGGGCCCTTGAGGCTTGCAGCGCTCTTGCAGTCGTCTTCGCGGGCAAGCCCGCTCCCACACCGATCGGGTCAACCGCAAATAGGTGGCCAACCAAAAAACCTGTGGGAGTGGGCTTGCCCACGAAGAGGCCCTTGAGGCTTGCAGCGCTCTTGCTGCCGTCTTCGCGGGCAAGCCCGCTCCCACACTGACCGGGTCAACCGCAAATAGGTGGCTAACCAAAAAACCTGTGGGAGTGGGCTTGCCCACGAAGGGGCCCTTGAGGCTTGCAGCGCTCTTGCCGCCGTCTTCGCGGGCAAGCCCGCTCCCACACCGATCGGGTCAACCGCAAATAGGTGACCAACCAAACCTGTGGGAGCCGGCTTGCCGGCGATGTTTTCTGGCGTTACACCAGATAGTGCCTGAGTTCCCGGGCGATCAGCATCCGCTGGATCTCGCTCGACCCTTCGTAGATCTGCGTGATCCGCGCATCGCGGTAGTAGCGCTCCACCGGATAATCCTCCAGGTACCCGTAGCCGCCATGGATCTGCATCGCTGACGAGCAGACCTTCTCGGCCATTTCCGAAGCGAACAGCTTGGCTTGCGAAGCCTCCGACAGGCACGGCTGGCCCGCGCTGCGCAGGCGCGCCGCGTGCAGGATCAGCAGGCGCGAGGCGTTGATCCGGGTATGCATGTCGGCCAGCATATTGGCGATGCTCTGGTGCTCGATGATCGGCTTGCCGAACTGCACGCGGTCCCGGGCGTAGGCCAGCGCGGCCTCGAAGGCGGCGCGAGCGATGCCCAGGGCCTGGGCGGCGATGCCGATGCGGCCGCCTTCCAGGTTAGACAGGGCAATCGCCAGGCCCTTGCCACGCTCACCCAGCAGGTTGGCTTCGGGCACGCTGCACTGGTTCAGCGTGACGGCGCAGGTGTCCGAGGCACGGATGCCCATCTTGTGTTCGGTGCGGTCGACGATAAATCCAGGGGTGTCGGTGGGGACGAGGAAGGCGGAAATGCCTTTCTTGCCCAGTTCCGGGTCGGTCACGGCAAAGACGATCGCCAACCTGGCCCGTTTGCCATTGCTGACAAACTGCTTGGTGCCGTTGATCACCCACTGGCCGTCCTTCAGTTCGGCACGGGTGCGCAGGTTGTGGGCTTCTGAGCCGGCCTGGGGTTCGGTAAGGCAGAAGCAGCCGATGGCCCGGCCGGTGGCCAGCTCTTCCAGCCAGGTTTCCTTCTGGGCCTGGCTGCCGTAGTTGAGGATCGGTCCGCAGCCGACCGAGTTGTGGATGCTCATCAGCGCACCGGTGGCACCGTCGCCGGCGGCGATTTCTTCCACAGCCAGTGCGTAGGCCACATAGTCGACATAGGTGCCGCCCCATTCCTCGGGCACCACCATGCCCAGCAGGCCCAGTTCGCCCATCTTGTTGACGAGGCCGTCGTCGATCCAGCCGGCCTTTTCCCAGGCCTGGGCATGCGGCGCGATCTCGCCACGGGCGAAGTCCCGGGCCATGTCGCGGATCATCACTTGTTCTTCGCTCAGTTCGATATCGTGCATGGTTCAGTTCCTGCCCGTGTCGAGGCCGTGGAAAAAGCGGGCGACCTGCTCGGGCCGCAGCGCCTGCAGGGTCGGTGGGTTCCAGCGGGGCTTCTTGTCCTTGTCGATCAGCAGGGCGCGCACGCCTTCCATCAGGTCCCCGTGCTCGAACCACTGGCGGTCCAGGTGCAGTTCCAGGGCGAAGCATTCCTCCAGGCTCAGGTGCCGGCCACGACGGAGCATCTCCAGGGTCACGCCCATGGCCAGCGGTGAACGGGTCTCCAGCAGGTCGGCGGTTTCCCGGGCCCACTCATGGCTGTCGGCGACGGTCACTTCCCGCAACTGCTCGACCATGCTGGGCACGTCGGGCAGGGCGAAGAAGTGGTCGATGGCCGGGCGCAGCTTGTCCAACGGGGCATCGGGCAAGGTCTGCACGCCGAGCCTGGCCAGCAGGCCCTGCAGGTCCTTGAGGGGCGTGTCGTGCCACTCCAGCTGGTCGAGGCGCTGGTCCAGTTCGTTGAGTTTGTCGCTGCTCAGATACCAGTCGGCGAGGCCGCAATACAGCGCATCGGCGGCACGGATCTGGCTGCCGCTGACTCCCAGGTAGAGACCGATTTCGCCGGGAATGCGCGGCAGGAAATAGCTGCCGCCGACATCCGGGAAATACCCGATGCCGACTTCCGGCATGGCCAGCCGGCTGCGCTCGGTGACTACCCGCAGGTCGGCGCCCTGTACCAGGCCCATGCCGCCGCCGAGGACAAAACCGTCCATCAGCGCCAGCACCGGCTTGCGGTAGTGATGGATGCTCAGGTCGAGGGCGTATTCCTCGACGAAGAAATCTTCGTGCAGGCGCCCGCCACTCTGGTAGCTGTCATGGAGCGAGCGGATATCGCCGCCGGCGCAGAATGCACGGTCGCCGGCTCCGCGCAGGGTGACGGCGTGGACATGCGGATCCTCGGCCCAGGCATCGAGCTGGCGTTGCAGCAGGCGGATCATGTCCAGGGTCAGGGCGTTGAGGCCGGCGGGGCGGTTGAGGGTCAGGTGGCCGATATGGTTGCGCACGTCGGCCAGGACGTCGGCCGAGGTGTTGTCGAAATCCGTGGCAGCGGAGGATGAAACCCGAGCAGTCATTACTAACTCCCTGCTTTTATTGTCTTTTTGAGTGCGTTCGGCGGACGAACGATGGTCGATCGTAACAGTGCAAATTTGCCCGATACAACCGGGATAAGTGCAGGTCTTGTCTGCATTTATGCCTGTTCGAGTGGGGCCATGGATAGTCTGGACCAACATGCCGCGGTTGCAACCCGTATCTGAACCATGCGGGTGGAAATCAGATTCGTATTGCGCGGACTCAATGCTAAAGTCGCTTCTTTTTTTCGGAGCAGGGAACGGTCATGCGGATGTTAATCGGGGCGTTGGCGACAGTAGCGTTGGCGGGGTGCATGAGTCCCGGCATGAATCAGACCCGCACCACCGGGCCGACCAAGACCTTCACCTCGGCCAAGGCCGACAATGTCGTCGCCCAGTGCATCCAGTTCTCCTGGCAGGACGAGGCGGTCTTCGACGTGGATGCCGCGGCCTACCTGCAACCGGGCTACAAGGGCGGTTCGACCGTCTATACCCGCGGTTCGGAGTATTTCGTCGATGTCCGCCGCGACGCCGAAGGCACGGTGGTCGACTACTACGCCACCACCAGCAAGCCGATCGGTGCCCGGCGACTGGCGGCGGTCGCGACCTGCCTGTGATGGCCTGATCCGACCGGCAGCCCGCTTCGTCGAAGCGGTTGGCCGTCGTTCGAGGAAGATCTGACGGGTTGTGCCTGAAGGCTAGCGGGGACCGGAGCCTTTGTGTGCGAGCGCGCCCTTTACCGCCCCCAGCGCGATGTCATGCATCAGTGCGCGATAGGTGCCCGGTTCCAGCCCCGCTTCATCGGTCCAGGCCGGCAGGTTGTTCAGCAGGCAGAAGAAGGTGCGCACGGTGGTCAGCGCCAGGGTCTCGTCGGCTGACAGGCCCAGGGGCTTCAGCAGCTTGATCAGGTGGCTTTCATAACGTCGACGCAGCACCAGCACCACGGCCTGGTGCGAGGCCTCCAGGCAGTGGAACTCGTGCTCCGCGACCCGGAAGAAATCGCCCTTGTCGCGATGCAGGTCCAGATGGGCGGCGATCAGTTCGTCCAGGCGCCTTTGCGCCGAGCGCGAGGCCCGCACCGGTGGGGTGACGATGTCCAGCAGGTCCAGGTAGAGGCTTTCGATCAGCTCGAACAGCAGGGCTTCCTTGCTCTCGATATGGTTGTAGATGGAGCCCGCCTGGATGCCCAGGTGTCCCGCCAGTTCCCGCAGGCCGACCTGGGCGAACCCGCGCCGGGCAAACAGCGCCACGGCTTTTGCCCGGGTCTCCAGGTGGCGCGAGGCCCTGGCCGGGATGACTTCTCCCGGCAGCGGCGGGGTGGCGAGGGCGGCCCGGGCCATGGCCGTCTCAGCGCTCGTACGAGTAGAAACCGCGGCCGCTCTTGCGACCCAGGTAACCGGCAGCGACCATTTCCTTGAGCAACTGCGCCGGCCGGTATTTCGGTTCATCGAAGCCCGAGTGCAGGCTCTCCATGATCGCCAGCAGGGTGTCCAGGCCGATCAGGTCGGCCAGGGCCAGCGGGCCGATCGGCTGGTTGCAGCCCAGTTGCATGCCGGCGTCGATATCCGCGGCGCTGGCCAGGTCTTCCTGGAGCACGAAGATCGCCTCGTTGATCATCGGGCAGAGGATACGGTTGACCACGAAGCCCGGGCGGTTGCGCGCGGTGATCGCCGTCTTGCCGATCTGCGTGGCCAGGGCCAGGGCGCTGGCGTGGGTGGCATCGCTGGTCTGCAGGCCGCGAATGACTTCCAGCAGGCCCATCATCGGCACCGGGTTGAAGAAGTGCAGGCCGATAAAGCGCTCGGGCAGGGCGATGGCCGCCGCCAGCTCGGTGATCGACAGTGACGAGGTGTTGGTGGCGATGATGCATGTGTCGTCCACGACTTCGGCGATCTGCTTGAGGATGCGCTTTTTCAGCTCAAGGTTTTCCGTGGCGGCCTCGATCACCAGCTCGGCATCGGCCAGCACCGCGTAGTCGCTGCTCAGGCGGATGCGGCCCAGCGCGGCCTGTTTGTCCTCGGCACTGATCACGGCCTTGCGCACCTGGCGGTCCAGATTGCCGGTGAGGGTTTCCAGGCCCTTGTCCAGGGCGGTCTGGGACACGTCGATGAGGCTGACCTGCAGGCCCGCGACCGCGCAGACCTGGGCGATGCCGTTGCCCATGATGCCGGCGCCGATCACGGCGATACGTTGAATAGTCATAGGTGTTGTCCTTCAGATTCGTTCGAAGATGACCGCGATGCCTTGCCCGCCGCCGATGCACATGGTCGCCAGGCCATAACGCCCGCCGGTACGGTGCAATTCATGGATCAGCTTGGTGGCGATGATCGCGCCGGTGGCACCCACCGGGTGGCCGAGGGCAATCCCCGAGCCGTTGGGGTTGACCCGGGCCGGGTCGAGGTCCAGTTCCTGGCTGACCGCGCAGGCCTGGGCCGCGAAGGCGACGTTGGCCTCGATCACGTCGAGGTCGGCGACGGTCAGGCCGGCGCGCTTGAGGGCCAGGCGGGTGGCCGGGATCGGGCCGAGGCCCATCAGCTCGGGTTCGACCCCGGCGTGGGCATAGGCCACCAGGCGGGCCAGGGGTTTGAGGCCGTTGGCCTGGACCGCCGTACCGGTCGCCAGCAGCAGGGCGGCCGCGCCGTCATTCAGGCCCGAGGCGTTGCCGGCCGTGACCGTGCCGTCTTTCTTGAAGGCGGTGCGCATCTGCGCCAGTTGCTCCAGCGAGGTGGCGCGCGGGTGTTCGTCGACACTGAACAGCTCGGTGCCCTTGCGGCTGCGCACTTCCACCGGGACGATCTGCGAGACGAAGCGACCCTCGTCGATGGCGCGGCGGGCCCGCAGCTGTTCTTCCAGGGCCAGGTCATCCTGCATCTGACGGGTGATACCGTTGCGTTCGGCGATGTTTTCCGCGGTGATCCCCATGTGGATGCCATGGAACGGGTCATGGAGAATGCCGAGCATGTAGTCGATCGCCTGGACATTGCCCATGCGCGCGCCCCAGCGTGCCGATGGCAGCAGGTAAGGGCCGCGGCTCATGGATTCGGCACCGGCACCGATGGCCACTTCGGCATCGCCGAGCAGCAGGGTCTGAGCCGCCGAGACAATCGCCTGCAGGCCCGAACCGCAGAGGCGGTTGACGTTGTAGGCGGGGGTTTCCTTGGGAATGCCGGCGTTCATGGCGGCGACGCGGGACAGGTAGGCGTCCTGGGTGTCGGTGGGGATCACATTGCCCATCACCACATGGCCGACCAGGGCCGGGTCGAGGTCACTGTGTTGCAGGGCGGCCTTGACGGCGGTGGTGGCCAGTTCGCTCAGGACGACATCCTTCAGGGCGCCGCCGAAGGTGCCGATGGCGGTCCGGGCGGCGCTGACGATATACACTTCGGGCTTGGACATGGGGCACTCCTGGTTTGTTGTTGTGATCGACAGGCGGAGCAGGTCGCGACCTTGCAGGAGCCGGCTCCCACGGGGTTCGGCAATCCGCACCTGTCACCCGATCTGAAGTAAGGTTCACCTGGCCGATAAGTCTAGGGCCGGGTGTCGGTCCGGCCTATGCCGAAACTGCTCAGTAAAATTGTTATTTTTTGCCATATGCAGCCTGGGATTCATGAAAGAAAAACATTCGGTGTCGTCGTATTTCGTCAAGGCCCTGCTGGTGCGCTTTCTCGACCGTCCACAGCGGGTCGCCGAGCTGTTGCAGGCGGCGGGTTTCAGCGAGCGTTCCGTGGACGAACTGGGCGAAAGGGTCGCGCCCAGGCTGCTGGCGCAACTCTGGCTGACGGTGATCCGCGAGCTGGGCGATGAGTTTTTCGGCTTCGATTCCCACGGCATGCCCATCGGCAGCTTTGCCCTGATCTGCCGTGGCCTGATCCAGGCGCCGACGGTGGGCAAGGCGCTGGGGCTGTCCCTGGAGTATTTCGCGCTGTTCCTGCGCGATATCCAGGCCCAGGTGCAGGTACGGGGCAAGCGGGTGGTCGTGGTGATGAAAACCGCTACCGGGGATCCCTACTTGCAGGCGGTGATCACCGAAACCTTCCTGATCCTGATCGTCGGGCTGATGTGCTGGCTGGCCGGGCGGCGGATTCCCATCAGCCGCGCGCGGTTTGCCCATGCCCGGCCGCCCCACGGCGACGAACACCTGCTCTGGGGCGCCTACGTGGAATTCGATGCGGCCATCACCGAGATCGAGTTCGACCGGGAGTACCTGCGCCTGCCGGTGTTGCAAGACCGCAAGTCGCTCTATACCTTCCTGCGGGACGCGCCGCAGTCGGTGTTCATCCGTTTCCGCAATCGCGAAGGCTTCAGTGCCCGTGTCCACCAGCGCTTGCGGGCCTGTGGCTACGACCACTGGCCGACCCTGGAACAACTGGCCGGCGAGTTCGGCATCCACCTCGCCAGCCTGCGCCGGGCCTTGCAGCGCGAAGGTTTTTCCTATCAGGAGATCAAGGACGAAGTCCGCCGGGCCATGGCCTTCGAACGGCTGCGCGGCAGCAGCCTGAGCATTGCCGAGATTGCCCAGGAAGTCGGCTTCCGCGAGCCCAGCGCTTTCCACCGGGCCTTCAAGCAGTGGACCGGGGAGAGTCCCGGGAGCTTTCGTTCGCGCGGGCGATGCGGTACATCTGATCCCTCGCTGTAGACCTTGATCATTCACCGGTATCCATTCCCCCGAGGACCGTTCATGTCATCCAAGCATCTGATCGAATACGAAGAAGCCAGCCCCGAAGTGCGGGCGGTGTACGACGACATCATGCAGACCCGCAAGGTCGAGCAGGTCAACAACTTCTGGAAATGCCTGGCGGCCCATCCGCCGACCCTGCGCCGGACCTGGGAAAGCCTCAAGGAAATCATGGCCCCCGGTGCGCTGGATCCGTTGACCAAGGAACTGATCTACGTCGCCGTCAGCGTCACCAACAATTGCCCGTACTGCATCGCTTCCCATACGGCGGCGGCACGCAAGGCGGGGATGACCGAGGCGATGTTCGGCGAGTTGCAGGCGGTGGTCGGCATGGCCAACGAGACCAATCGGCTGGCCAACGGTTACCGTATTCCGCTGGATGATGCGTTCAAGCTCGACTGAGACCGCCAACCCACCCCAGGACGACTGCCATGTTCAGCCATATCCAGCTTGGAGCGCGGGACCTGCCGCGCATGATTGCGTTCTACGAAGCGGTGCTGGCCGAACTGGGCCTGGTGCGCATGGACGATGACCAGGACAACGGCCCCCCCGGCGCCGGCTGGCAGTTGCCGGGGCGCGGCTGGCCGCAGTTCTTTGTCCAGGAGCCGTTCAACGGCCTGCCGGCGACCTGGGGCAACGGGGTGCAGGTGAGCTTTGCCGCGCCGTCCCAGGCGGCGGTGCGGGCCGCCTGGAACCGGGCCCTGGCGCTGGGTGCCAGGGATGAAGGGGCGCCGGGCCTGCGCCCCGATTACTCGGCCGATTATTACGGCGCCTATTGTCGCGACCCGGAGGGCAACAAGTTGTGCTTTGTGCATACGCCGGCCCTGGAAACGCTTCTGTCCGGCGGCATATAGGCGCTCGTCAGTTGGCGTTGCTTTCGTCGATGCGCGCCTTGGCGTCTTCAATTGAACCGAAACCGCCGGTGGAGGCATAAGGGTCCGCATCAGGATCGGCGTCATTGACCAATTGCCCAACTCCTGGTCGCAAGACATAAAAAGGAGCCTTGTTTTTGACCTCCGAGGTGATGGTGTAGCCTTCGTAATAGATTGGATTGTTCTCGCTCGGGCCGTTATCGCTCATGGCATTTCTCCCAAAAGCATCTCAATCGGTGAAAGTGACTGCTGCCGACAATGTGAGCCGTGCCGAGACGGCTGGCTACTGTCAGAAATGACAGTCTTGAATACCTTTCGTCGGTTTCTGCGCAACTGTTGCCAGGGCAACAGTGATTCGACATTTGTTCCCCGGATGTACAGGGCCTGATAATCGGTTGCGTCACAACTTATTGATTTTATTCGTTTAAAATAATGGCATGGGCTCTGCAATACGATCGGGTGAACCCTTTCACCCGTCGCTCAGCGGAGCCCCGTATGCCTTGCACCCGTTCCCTGTTTTCACCTCTTGTCTGGCTCGGCGCAGCGTTGCTGCTGGGCCACGCCAGCGCCTCCCTGGCCGCCGAAGGGGACTACACCGTACCGTCCCTGGCCGGCAAACGCATTGCCGTGAGCATGACCGGCACCAGTCATTATTTCGATATCAAGGCGTTCCAGGCCCAGGTCGACGAGATCAAGCGTCTCGGTGGCACGCCGATCACCCTGGATGCCGGGCGCAATGACAAGAACCTGGTGACCCAGTTGCAGACGGTGGTCACCCAGAAGCCCGACGCGGTCATCCAGACCCTCGGCACGCTCAGCGTCATCGATCCCTGGCTCAAGCGCATCAGCAAGGCCGGTATCCCGCTGTTCACCATCGATGCGCCTTCGCAGTACAGCCTCAACAACACCACCTCGGACAACGTCGCCACCGGCCGCGCCCTGGCCGATCAATTGATCAAGGATGCCGGTGGCAAGGGCCGGATCCTGGTATTCAACGGTTTCTACGGCGTGCCGGTCTGCGCGATCCGCTACGACCAATTGAAGCTGGCGCTCAAGGACCACCCGCAACTGGAGATCATCGAGCCGGAACTGCGCGATGTGATCCCCAACACTGTGCAGGATGCCTACTCCCAGGTTTCCGCCTTGCTCAACAAGTACCCGGCAGGCAGCATTTCGGCGATCTGGGCCGCGTGGGACATCCCGCAACTGGGCGCCAGCAAGGCGCTGATCGACGCCAGGCGCACCGAGATCAAGACCTACGGCGTGGATGGCACTCCGGAGGTGCTGGAGTTGCTGGGCCAGGCGGATTCACCGGTGGGCGCGGTCGTCGCGCAGCAGCCGGCACTGATCGGCAAGACCGCGGTGCAGAACGTCGCCCGCTATCTGGCCGGGCAGCATGACCTGCCCAGGGAAACCCACGTACCGACATTGCTGACCACCGCCAGTAACCTGGCGCAGGTCCAGCAATTGCGGGGTGACTGATGACGGCAGCCCCGGCATTGCACCTGGAGCATCTGCACAAGCGCTTCGGCGCGACCCTGGCGCTGGACGATGCGAGCCTGAAAGTCGAGCGTGGCACCATCCACGGCCTGGTGGGCGAGAACGGGGCGGGCAAGTCGACCCTGATCAAGATCCTGGCCGGTATCCACAAGGCGGACTCCGGGCAGTTGCGCATCGACGGCCAGCCGTATGCCGCGTTGTCACCACGCCAGGTGGAAGCCCTCGGTGTGCAGTTCATCCATCAGGAGCGACTGTTGCCGACCCGTTTCACCGTGGGCGAAGCGCTGTTTTTTGGCCATGAGCTGCGCCGTGGCCCCTTTGTCGACCGGCGCCGGCAGCAGCGCGAGGCCGAGCGCCTGCTGGCGGAATATTTCGACCTGCAACTGCCGGCGGGGGCGCTGGTGGGCGAGTTGAACAGTGCCGAACGCCAGGTGCTGCAGATCACCCGGGCGCTGATCCGCAAGCCGAAGATCCTGGTGTTCGACGAGCCGAGCGTGGCCCTGGTCAAGCGCGAGGTCGACCAGTTGCTGCGGATCGTCAAGCGCTTGCGCGACCAGGGTTTGTCGATCCTCTACATCTCCCATTACCTGCAGGAGATCGACAGCCTGTGCGATCAGGTCACGGTGTTGCGCAATGGCCGGGATGTGGCAGTGGTCGAACCGCGCCAGACCTCCAGCGCGCAGATCGCCCGGTTGATGGTCAATCGCGAGGTCCGCGAGATGTACCCCAAGGTGCCGGTAGAGCCCGGCGAGGTGCTGCTGCGGGTGCGCTCGCTGAGCCTGGCCCGGCGCTATCGGCAGATCGACCTGGAACTACGGCGTGGCGAGATCGTCGGCCTGACCGGGTTGGTCGGCTCGGGCGCCAAGGACTTGCTCAAGACCCTGTTTGGCGTAGTCCGGGCCGACAGCGGCAGTATTCACCTGGAGGACCGTCTGTTGCGTCTGCGGTCGCCGGGCCAGGCCATCGCCGCGGGGATTGCCCTGGTGCCTGAAGAGCGGCGCAGCCAGGGGATCGCCCCGGTTCTCTCGGTGCTGGAGAACCTGACCCTGGCCGGACTCCGACGCTTCAGCCGTTGGGGTTGGCTGAGCCGGCGCGAGGAACAGGCGGAAAGCCTGCGGCTGATCGATGAGTTGGCAATCAAGACGCCGGGGCCCCAGGCCGCGGTCAGTCAGCTCAGCGGTGGCAACCAGCAGAAGGTCGCCCTGGGCAAATGGCTGAGCCGACGTTCGGCGGTGTACCTGCTGGACGAGCCCTGTGTCGGTGTGGATGTCGGGGCGAAGGTGGAGATCTACCGCTTGATCGGGCGCCTGGTGGCAGAGGGGGCCGCGGTGCTGGTGCTGTCTTCGGACCTGCCGGAACTGCTCGGTATCAGCGACCGGATCCTGGTGCTGCATCGGGGCGAGATCGCCGGCGAGTTCCGCGCCGCCGAGACTGACAGCGACCAGTTGCTGGCCTGTGCCACGGGCGCGGTGCGGGCCCGGAGCATCGGCTCGGCGAGCAGGGAGGTGGCGCATGTCCCGGCCTGATGAGTTGTCCCTTGCGAGCACTGCGCCGGGCCTGTCCCGGCGTTTGTGGGTGCTGCTGTTGCGGCGGGGTTCCCTGGGCGTGTTCCTGGTCATTCTGCTGGGGTTTGCGCTGGCGGCGCCGAACTTTCTGTCCGTGGGCAATATAGCCAATGTCTTCAGCCAGTCGGCGATCCTCGGGGTACTGGCCTTCGGCCTGACCTGCGTGATCATCGGCGGCGGCTCGAATGTGCTGGCGGGCGGGCTCGACCTGTCGCTGGCGGCCAACCTGGGGCTGTGCGCGGCGGTGTTCAGCCGGCTCAACAATGCCGGCCTGGATCTCTGGGCAAGCCTGCTACTGACCCTGGGCTGCGGCCTTGCGGTGGGTCTGCTCAATGGCCTGGCCGTGGTGGTGCTGCGCTTGCCACCGTTGCTGGCGACGCTGGCGAGCATGAATGTGCTGGCCGGGCTGGAACTGGTCCTCACCGAAAATACCGTGGTGCCCACCGATTCGCCGTTGCTCGACCTGCTCAGTGGCGGGACCTGGCTGGCGGTGCCGGCGTTGGCCTGGGTGCTGCTGGCGATGGCCGGATTGCTGACCCTGTTGATTCAGCACAGCGCTTATGGACTGCGCCTGCATGCCGTCGGCGAGTACCCCCAGGCTGCGCAGGCGGCTGGGATTGCGGTGACGGCCTACGTGTTTTCCAGCTATCTGCTGTCGGGGCTGTGTGCGGCCGTGGCGGCGTTGTGTTCGGCAGCCTTCTTCAGCGGCAGTACCACCGGCTCCGGTGACATGCTGCTGTCGGTGGTGGCGATTGCCTTTCTCGGCGTGGTGTTTTCCCGGCGGCTGGTGGCGAGTATCCCCGGCACCTTGCTGGCGACCCTGTTGATCGGCTTTCTCATCAACGGCTTTCAGCTGCTGAACCTGTCCAGTTTCTGGGTCAACGGGGTGCAGGGTGTACTGATCCTGCTGGTAGTCGCTGCTTCCAGTGCACTGAATCGAGGTGAACCTTCATGAGGGCCGTGCCTGCATACCCGGTGGCGAGCGTGCGCTCGTTGCTGCCCTTCACCTTGCCCCTGGTATTCCTGGGGATTGTCCTGCTCTTTGCCTGGCTGGCGCCGGGCTTTCTCAGCAGTGGCAACCTGAAGAGCCTGGTGCTGAACAATTTTGTCCTGCTGGCCATTGTCTCTATCGGCATGACCTACGCGGTGGCGGCGGGTGGGATCGACCTGTCGGTCGGCACGGCGCTGGATTTCGCCAGCTTCGCTTTTGTCGTGCTGCTCAATGCCGGTCACGGGCTCGCCGTAGCCGTGCCAGCAGCCCTGGTGGCGGGTTTGCTGGTGGGAGCGGTGAACGCGGGCTTGATTGCCGGGCTGCGGATCAGTCCGTTCCTGGCAACCCTGGGCACCTTGTTTATCGGCACCAGCGCCCAGCAGTTGCTGTCGGACGGCGGTCAGCCCATCTATATCGCCCAGGCCTTCAAGCCGGAACTGGCGAGCCTGAGTCCGTTGGGCCTGCCCTTGCCGTTGCTGATCGTGATCGGCCTGGCCCTGGTCTATGGCCTGGTTCTGGCCCGTGGTCGCCTGGGCCGTGAACTGCTGGCCCAGGGGACCCAGCCGTTGCTGGCGTATTACTCGGGATTGTCGGTGCGACGCATCATCACCAGTGTGGTCCTGGCCGCTGCCCTGGCCTGCGGGTTGGCAGGGATCCTGCTCAGTTCCACGGTCGGCGCCTACGTGCCGCTGTCCGGCAATGCGTTCCTGCTCAACGCCATTGGCGCGGTGTTCATCGGTACTACCTTGAATCGCCAGGGCCGGGCGAATATTCCGGGAGCGTTGCTGGGTGTGCTGTTCATCAATGTCATCGCCAATGGCCTGCTGTTGATCGGCTGGAATTTCTACTGGCAGCAGGTCGCTACCGGCGTGCTGATCTTCATCGTCCTGGGCTTCAGCTTTGTCAGCCGCCGATTGCTGGAACGGCAGGCCTAAGTGGTGCGCGGCTGCTTGAGCATCTGCAGCCATTCAGCGGCAAGGCGATGGCAGTCACCCGGCCAGCGGGCGGTCAGCAGGTTGCCGTCGCGGACCACGAAGCCACGCCCGGGTTTGCTCGCCGAGTCACGCAGCAGTGCCGGTGGCCCGGGGACAAAGTCCTTCGGGCTGGCCAGTGCGGCCTTGATCTCCGCCTCGACGGTTTGCGGGTAGGTGCGATAGTAGCGACCGAGCCAGGGCGCGGTGATCAGCCAGGCCGCCAGTTCCATGCTGGCCGCCAGCAGGCCGGTGACCTTGCGCCCGTACAGCACCGAGCGCCCGGTATCCGGGTCGAGGGTGCGGGCCAGCAGCAGGGGACCGTGGCAGACCGAGGCGAGCGGTTTGTCGGTCTTGAAGAAATGCAGCACGATGCGTTGTGCCGCGTCCGACTCGAGCAGGCTGCGCATGCCCTCGGCATGGCCGCCGGGAACCAGCAGGCCGTCGAACTGAGCGGGGTCGACCTCGGCGTAGGTCTGCGGCTGCTGGAAATGCGGGTCGGCTAGCATCGCCTGGTAGCTTTGCAGATCGGCCTTGCGGGTCATCAGCAACGGGTTCAGCAGGCCGAAACCCTGTTCCACCAGGCGTGGATCGGCATGGGCCGGGGTGCCTTGCGGAGTGGCGAAGCGAACGTCGATACCGGCGCGATGCAGGTATTGCCAGGGCACGCTGCTTTCGGTGGGGTCGTAATCGGAGTGGGGCAGCAGGACAAGAATCATGCGGTTGGACTCGCTCGATGCGCAAAGGGGCATCGATCGAGGATAGCAGCAGAGCGGGCAAGCCCGCTCCGCCCGTACGCCGGGTCTAGCGCTCGATGGCCAGGGCCACGCCTTGACCGCCGCCGATGCACAAGGTCGCCAGGCCTTTTTTCGCATCGCGCTTGATCATCTCGTGCAGCAGGGTCACCAGCACCCGGCAGCCCGAGGCGCCGATCGGGTGGCCGAGGGCGATGGCGCCGCCGTTGACGTTGACCTTGGCCGCGTCCCAACCCAGTTCCTTGCCCACCGACAGCGCCTGGGCCGCGAAAGCCTCGTTGGCCTCGATCAGGTCCAGCTGTTCCAGGGACCAGCCGGCCTTGTCCAGGCAGCGGCGGGTGGCGCTGACCGGACCGATGCCCATGATCGCCGGGTCGACGCCGGCATTGGCGTAGGCCGCGATCTTCGCCAGGACCGGCAGGCCGAGGGCCTTGGCCTTGGCGGCGCTCATCAGGATCACCGCGGCGGCGCCGTCGTTCAGCGACGAGGCGTTGCCGGCGGTGACCGTGCCGTCTTTCTTGAAGGCCGGCTTGAGCTTGCCCAGGGACTCGGCGGTGGTGCCGGCGCGTGGCTGTTCATCGGTGGCGAACGCCAGCGGATCGCCCTTGCGCTGGGGAATCAGGATCGGCGTGATTTCGTCGACAAAACGCCCGGCCTCGATGGCAGCCACGGCTTTCTGCTGCGACGCGGCGGCGAAGGCATCCTGGGCTTCGCGGCTGATCCCGTACTTGTCCACCAGGTTCTCGGCGGTGATGCCCATGTGGTAGTCGTTGAACGCATCCCACAGGCCATCGCTGATCATGGTGTCGACCAACTGGCCATGGCCCATGCGCAGGCCGGTGCGGGCGCCGGGCATCACGTAGTTGGACAGGCTCATGTTTTCCTGACCACCGGCGATGATCACCTCGGCATCGCCGCAGCGTATGGCCTGGGCCGCCAGGTGCAGGGCCTTGAGGCCCGAGCCGCAGACCTTGTTCAGGGTCATGGCCGGTACCGCGTGGGGCAGGCCGGCCTTGATCGCGGCCTGGCGCGCGGGGTTCTGGCCGGCGCCGGCGGTCAGCACCTGGCCCATGATCACTTCATCGACCAGGGCACCGTCGAGGCCGGTCTGGCTCAGCAACTGGCGGATCACCGCGGCACCGAGGTCGACGGCGCTGATGCTGGCCAGCGAACCCTGGAAGCTGCCCACCGCGGTACGGGTGGCGGCGACAATCACTACATCTTGCATCGCTTCATTCCTCATCAGGAAAACTGCATTTCAGGCACGTGGTCGGGAACGATCAGTTTACCCGCGGTCTTGCTGACAATCTCTTCGACGCTGACGCCAGGTGCGCGTTCCTTGAGGACAAAAGCGCCATTTTCGATTTCCAGGTAGGCCAGGTCGGTCAGTACGCGCTTGATGCAGTTGGCGCCGGTCAGCGGCAGGCTGCAGCGTGGCAGCAGCTTCGACTCGCCGTCCTTGGAGGCGTGGGTCATGGTGACGATGATGTTCTCGGCACCGGCCACCAGGTCCATGGCGCCGCCCATGCCCTTGACCAGCTTGCCGGGGATCATCCACGAGGCGATGTTGCCCTGCACGTCGACTTCGAAGGCGCCGAGCACCGTCAGGTCGATATGGCCGCCGCGGATCATCGCGAAGGATTCGGCGGAGGAGAAGATCGAAGCGCCGATACGGGCCGTCACGGTCTGCTTGCCGGCGTTGATCATGTCGGCATCGACTTCATCTTCGCTGGGGAAGGAACCCATGCCGAGCAGGCCGTTTTCCGATTGCAGCATGACTTCCATGCCGGCCGGGATGTAGTTGGCGACCAGGGTCGGGATGCCGATGCCGAGGTTCACGTAGAAGCCGTCCTGCAGTTCGCGGGCGACGCGCTGGGCCATTTGTTCGCGGGAAAGTGCCATTTATTGTTCTCCGTTAGTCGAGGGGCCGGGGCTTACTTGCGCACGGTGCGCTGTTCGATGCGCTTCTCGAACGTGCCGCAGATGATCCGGTCGACGTAGATGCCAGGGGTGTGGATCTGCGCCGGGTCCAGTTCGCCCGGTTCGACGATCTCCTCGACTTCGACCACGGTGATCCTGCCCGCGGTGGCGGCCAGCGGGTTGAAGTTCTGGGCGGTGTGGCGATAGATCACGTTGCCGAAATGGTCGGCCTTCCAGCCTTTGACAATGGCGAAGTCACCGGTGATGGACTCTTCCATCAGGTACGGACGGCCATTGAATTCGCGGGTTTCCTTGCCTTCGGCGACGGGGGTGCCGTAGCCGGTGGCGGTGAAGAAGGCCGGGATCCCGGCGCCGCCGGCGCGCATTTTCTCGGCCAGGGTGCCCTGGGGCGTCAGGACCACTTCGATCTCGCCGCTGAGCAACTGCTTCTCGAACAGGGCGTTTTCGCCCACATAGGAGGCCACGACCTTGCTGATCTGCCGGTCTTCCAGCAGTACGCCGAGGCCGAAACCGTCGACGCCGCAGTTGTTGGAGACCACGGTCAGGTTGCGGGTGCCCTTGCGCTTGATCTCGGCGATCAGGTTTTCCGGAATGCCGCACAGACCGAAGCCGCCGGACAGCACGGTCATGCCGTCTTCCAGGCCGGCGAGGGCTTCCTCGTAGGACGCCACGCGTTTATCGAAACCTGCCATATGCACGATCCTCTTTTGTTGTTCGTGGCCCGAGCGGCCTTTGAGTAGAGTGTTGCTCCGGGAAATATATTTGTTAAGTTGATTTTTAGGTTTGATTGATTGATAAAGCTCAATAATAGCTATTCATGCCGAGACGATGCCGATGACCGTCAAACAGCTTAGGGCCTTTCTCGCCGTTGCCCAGAGTTTAAGCTTCGCGGTGGCGGGCGAACGTCTTTACTTGTCGCAATCGGCCCTGAGCCTGACCATCAAGGCGCTGGAGGAAGGATTGGGCGGCCGCCTGTTCAGTCGCAATACCCGCAATGTCGCGCTGACTCCGGAGGGCGAAGCCCTTGTGCCCCTGGCCCGGCGACTGATCGCCGACTGGGACAATGCCGAGGACGAGCTGCGCCAGCGCTTCACCCTGCAGCGTGGCCGGGTGACCCTGGCGGCGATGCCGTCGTTTGCCGGCAACCTGCTGCCGCCGATCCTCAAGACCTTCCGTGCCCGTTATCCGCAGGTCAATGTCGCGGTGAACGACGTGGTCAACGAGCAGGTGCTGGAGATGGTGGGCGATCGCCAGGTGGAGTTGGGGGTGGCGTTCGAACCGTTGCAGAACTCGTCGCTGACCTTCACGCCGTTGTATGTCGATCGTTTCGTGGCCGTGGTCCCCGCGGATTCGCCGTTGGCCGAGCGCGAGGAGATCGACTGGAACTCGTTGCTCAAGGAGCCCTTTATCACCCTGCAGCGCCCCTCCAATGTGCGGGTGATGCTGGAGGAGCACCTGCGGGCGCGGGATATGACCCTGCCGGTGGAGTTCGAGAGCCATCAGTTGGCGACGGTGGGGCGGATGGTTGCCAGCGGCCTGGGCGTGAGCGCGGTACCGGCATTGTGCGTCGGGCAGATGCGCGAGCTGGGCGCCCGTTGCATCACCTTGCATGATCCGGTGGTGGAGCGGGCCATCGGCGTGCTGACCAAACCAGGCCATGAACTGTCCGCCGCGGCCCAGGCGCTGTTCGATATCTTGTTGGAAGAAAGATCCCGTTACCTGAATTTTGAGAAATAAGTCGGTCTGGCATGGATCTTTTCCTACGATGCGCAATCATTACCCCATGAATATTCAAAGGAGGTGTGTATGTTCATCCGGTCTCTGACCTTCGCTGCGCTGTCGCTGCTCGTGTCCGGCCCCTCGTGGGCGGCCGATATCGATTCTCCGCTGACCCAGGACTACGGGAGAAGCCGGGCGTTGATCGTGATCGCGCCGAGTACGGCGGACCCGACCCTGGTCAGCCTGAAAAAGGCCCTCGACGACCCGGCCAACCAGAAGGCCTTCGACGAACGTCAACTGGTGCTCTACGAAGTGGCGCAGACCGTGGGCAAGCGTGCCAACAAATACATGGAACAACCGACCACCATGGCCCTGATCCGTGGGCTCAAGCTGGGGGTCACGCCCGAGGGCAAGTCCACGGTGATCCTGGTGGGCAAGGACGGCCAGCAGAAAACCCTCGAGCATGACGGGCCGTTGCCGTTGAAGGACGTGTTCAGCGCGGTCGATGCGTTGCCGGCCTCGGAGAAGGAAACCGTGGCCCCGACGCCACCGCCACCACCGGCGGCCGCCGAGGCCAAGCCGGCGAAAGGCGCCAAGCCTGGCAAGGCGGAAAAACCGGGTAAAACGCCGCCTGAGCCCAAGGCGCTGGATGACTGAGCCTGTAACATGAACCGGGTAATATGAACCGGGTAATACCCAGCGGATCAATCTACCAGGGGCTGAGCATGTCGGGCGTTCACAAGGCTGCACAAATCGGTTTCAGCGCTGAAGCAAAAACCTATGCCCAGGGGCGCCCTGACTATCCCGTCGAGCTGCAGTCCTGGCTGCGCGACACCCTGGGTGTCGACGCGCAAGGGCAGGCGATCGACCTCGGTGCTGGCACCGGCAAGTTCACCCGCCTGCTGGTGGCGACCGGCGCCACGGTCACCGCCATCGAGCCGGTCGAGGCGATGCGTGCCGAACTGGCCGCCCGCCTGCCGGCAGTGCGGGCCTTGCCGGGCACCGCCGAGGCCATGCCACTGGAGTCAGGGTTTGCCGACACCTTGCTCTGTGCCCAGGCGTTTCACTGGTTCGCCCACGAGGCGGCGCTGGCCGAGATCCACCGTGTGCTCAAGCCCGGTGGTCGGCTCGGGCTGGTGTGGAATGTCCGGGACGAGTCGGTTGACTGGGTCGCGGCGATTACCCGGATCATCACCCCCTACGAGGGCGACACACCACGTTTCCATACTGGTGCCTGGCGCAAGCCTTTCACCGGTCGCTACTTCTCGGCGCCCGAACTGAGTTGCCTTGGTTATACCCATGTGGGCACGGCCCGGGAAGTGATCATCGACCGCTTCATGTCGGTCAGTTTCATTGCCGCGCTGCCGCCCGCCGAAAAGGCCCAGGTTGGCGGGCAACTCCAGGAACTGATCGACACCCATCCGGCCCTGAGGGGGCGCGAGAGCATTGCCTTCCCTTATCGGACCGAGGCCTATCGCTGCATGCGCGTGGAATAGCGGCTGTCAGTCCCGATGGCGCCACGCTAGGATGGCGCCCCAGTACTGAGGGTGATCGAGGCAGGCATGAAAGGCAGTTGTGCATGTGGAACCGTTGAATACGAGGTCGATAGTCTCGATATGCCCATAGGGCATTGTCACTGTCATACCTGCCGTAAAACCCATGCGGCTGTGTTTGCCCCCACGGCTGGGGTGCGGCGCGAGCATTTTCGCTGGGTCAAGGGCGAGGAGGCATTGACGGTCTTCGAGTCCTCACCTGGCAAGCTGCGGCATTTCTGTTCGCGATGCGGTTCGCACCTGATGGCCGAGCGGCCACACCTGCCACTGGTGATCCTGCGGATCGCCACGCTGGATGATGACCCGGGACTCATTGGTCAACACCATATCTGGGTGTCCCACGACCTGCCGTGGCTGGCGTACGAAGAGGGTGCCCGTTATCCGGAGTGGCAGCCGGGGCGGTGAGCGCAAGCTTGTCGCCCCTGTCTTCGGCCTGCCACCCGCCATTTTCAGTGAGAAAGATCCGGAAACCGTTGGTCCCTGGTTATAACGTTAGATTATATTCTTATAAACGGTCATAACATTAGCCGCTATGCTGCCCGCCAGTTTTTTTGTCGTCTCGCTAGATTCTCCAGGGTGTGCTAATGGATGTCGGTAATTTCGGTTTTGTCGTGGCAGGCTTGGTGGTCGGCTTTATCGTTGGGTTGACGGGTGTCGGTGGCGGTTCTCTGATGACACCGATCCTGCTGTGGTTCGGTATCAACCCGGCGACCGCCGTGGGCACCGATCTGCTGTACGCGGCGATTACCAAGTCCGGCGGCGTGCTGGTTCACAAGAAGAACGACAATATCGACTGGAAGATCACCGGCTGGCTGACCCTTGGCAGCGTGCCGGCGGTGCTCTTGACCCTGTGGTTCCTGAGCAGCCTGCATACCGCGCCTGAAGCCCTGAACAGCGTGATCAAGCGGTCGCTGGGTTTTGTGCTGCTGCTGACGGCGCTGGCGGTGCTGTTCAAGAACAAGCTGCTGGCGTTTGCCCATCGGCGGGGTGTCGATCATTCGCTGATCAGTGCGCCGAAGTTGAACGGGCTGACGGTGCTGACCGGCCTCATCCTCGGCACCATGGTCGCCTTGACCTCCATCGGCGCCGGCGCCCTGGGGACGGTGGCGCTGTTTATCCTCTATCCGTTTCTGCCGACCCGGCGCCTGGTGGGCACGGAGATCGCCCATGCGGTGCCGCTGACCCTGGTAGCAGGTCTCGGGCATGCCAGCATGGGCAACATGAACTGGGAACTGCTGGGCTTTTTGCTGATGGGGTCGCTGCCGGGGATCTATATCGGCAGCCATCTGACCGGGCGGGTATCGGACGGGTTGTTGCGACCGTTCCTGGCGGCGATGCTGTTCTCGATCGGCTACAAGCTGGTGTTCTGAGATCGCTGTGGGTTGAATCCGGCCAGCAGGGCGTCCAGCACGCCGCGCACGGCGGGGACCATGCCTCGCCGGGAAGGGAAGATGGCATGCAGGCTGCCGGCGGGCGATGGGCGCTCGGGCAGGACCGGCAACAGGCGGCCCCGCGCCAGATCGTCCTGTACCAGGTTGGCCGGTAGCTGGGCGATACCGATTCCCCTCAGGGCGGCGGCACGGAGTGTCTCCAGATCGTCGGTGGCCAGCCTTGGCTGGTGGCTGAAGACAACCGGATGCGGTGCCAGGAAATGCCACTGGTATTTGTCGTTGGTGTTGGCCATGGCCAGGGTCGGCATGCCCGCCAGATCGTCCAGGTCAGTGAGGGCAGGGTGCTGCGCCAGCAAGGCCGGGCTCGCCACCAGGATGCGCCGGGAGTCGAGCAGGGGCAGCAATGTCAGGTCCGAATCTTCGAGCGGCAACAAGCGTACCCGCAGGGCGATATCCAACCCTTCCTCGATGATATCCACGCGCCGGTTGGTGGCATCGAGCATGATCCGTACCGCCGGATTGTCCACCATGTACTGCGTCAGAATCTCCCTGGCGCCCATCTGCAGCACGCCCAATGGGGAACTGATGCGTACCACGCCCTGAGGCGAGGCGCGCGTCTGGTCAATGGCGGTCTTCGCCGCCCGGGCTTCCTCCACCAGCGCCACGCAGTGCTGGTAAAACAGCCGGCCGGCATCGGTCAACGAGATCCGTCGCGAGTTGCGATTGAGCAGGCGCACTCCCAGCTCCGCTTCGAGAGCGGCGACGCGCCGACTGAGCTTCGAGGTCTGCAATCCCAGGACCTGCGCCGCCGCGGTGAATCCGCCGTGGTCCACCACTTTGGCGAAGAGGTACATGTTGTTCAGGTCGGTCAGATGATCCATGGCCAATCTCATAGGGTGCGCACCGTTCTATTTTCTACAACCTATCGTTGTTTTTGAAGCTGTTCTTCCGGGTTCATTTCAAATTTATCCTCTTCACATAGGGCAACCGGCCGCCTTTGGCCGTTCATCTACTGTGCAGGCACCGATATGTTGGAGCATCGATTCAAGGCCGATCTCGGCGGCGGCGACTTTGGTTGGCTCAAGGCCCACCATCACTTCAGGGTCAGCGCCGATGGCAATCCCGCCCATCGGCCGCTGGGGGCGCTGGTGGTCTGGAACGATGACCGGATTGCGCCCGGCACCGGTTTTCCCATGCATGGCCATGAAAGCATGGAGATCGTTTCCTATGTGCTGGAAGGCGCGGTGAGCCATCGCGACAGTCTTGGCGGGGAAGGTCGTACCGAGTCCGGTGACGTGCAGGTGATGAGTGCCGGCACGGGCATCCGGCATGAAGAGCGCAATGCCGATGGTGTCCCGTTGCGGCTTTTCCAGATCTGGTTGCGGCCGCGGGAAAAAGGCGGGCTTCCCGCCTGGGGCACGCGGCCTTTTCCCAAGTCTGATCGGGCCGGTCAATGGGTGGTGCTGGCCAGCGGGTTGCCGGGTGATGAAAGCGCCTTGCCGATCCGCGCCGATGCCCGGGTTCTCGGCGCGACGCTCAAGGCCGGGCAGCGCCTGGATTATCGCTGGTCGCCGGCATCCCAAGGCTACCTGGTACCGGCGTTCGGGGCGCTGACGGTCAACGGCGAGCGGGTCGAGGCGGGGGACGGTCTTGCCGTGAACGAGGAGGCCGAGTTGCTGGTCGAGGCGATCGAAGACACCGAAGTAGTGCTGGTCGAGGTGCCTGGCGCATGAATACGATCATCATGACCGGCGGGACGTTCGGCCTGGGGCAAGTGACGGCACAGCGACTGGCTGAGGTCCCTGGCACACGATTGATCATCGGCGGGCGCACGACCCGCCTGCCGCTGGAACTGGCGAGCCTGGACAGCGTCCGGCAGTTCGCCCGGCAAGTGATCGAGTCGCTGGGCAGCACGAAGATCAATGCCCTGGTGCTCAACGCCGGGCTGGGCTTTCCGACCGCGGCGCGCACGGTGGACGGCTACGAGAGCACCTTTGCGGTCAATCACCTGGGCCACTACCTGCTGCTGCGCCTGCTGGCGCCGGCGCTGGCCCGTGAGGCCATCGTGGTGCTGACGACCAGCAATACCCATGACCCGCAGTTCAGTCCGGTGGCGCCGTTTTCCTCCGTCGATGCGCAACAACTGGCCCATCTTGACCTGGGCAAGGCGGTGCGGGGCAGCGTCCCTTTCGAATCGGGATTCCGGGCCTATGCCACCTCGAAGCTGTGCAACCTGCTGACAGCGCGTGCCTTCGAGGCGTTGCCCGAGACCCGCTCGCGCCGGATGCGGGTGATCGCCTACAACCCGGGTTATGTCCCCGGCACCGGCCTGGGGCGCAACCTGCCTTCGGGGGCACTGCCGGCGCCGCCTTCGGCATTGAGCCCGTACTTCGCCGAGGGTATGCGCCTGCAGGCCGGCGAGCTTCTGGCTGACCTGGCATTGGGGCGGATTGTCCCGCCGAAAGGGCGTCTGTACGCGTCCCTGGTGAGAGGCGAGCTGACCTGGCCGGAACCGTCCGAGCTCGCTCGCCGTGATGAGGTGGCCCGGCAACTGTGGCAAGACAGTGCGCGGTTGTGTGCCCTAGAAGTGTGAAAGACCGCCGTCGACAATGATTTCCGAACCGGTCATGAACGACGAGTCGTCACTGGCGAGGAACACCACCGTGCGGGCAATTTCCTCCGCCTCACCAAAACGCCCCAGCGGTACCTGGGACTCGATGCTGGCGGCGACCGCGCTGAGCTCGGACTCCGACAGTCCCAGCTTGCTGTGGAACGGAGTGCTGATCGGGCCGGGGCTGACCGCGTTGACACGGATACCCCGTGGCGCCAGCTCCGCGCCCAGGGTCAGCGCCAGGGAGCGCACGGCGGCTTTGCTGGCCGAGAGGATCGACAGGCCCGGCGCACCGACACGGTTCAGGAACGAGGTGGTCAGGATCACGCTGCTGCCTGTTACCAGCAGGGGCGAGGCTTTCTGGACAGTGAAGAACAGGCCTTTGAAATTCAGCGCGAACTGTTCATCGATCTGCTCTTCGGTCACGGCTTCCAGGGGCGCGGCGGTGCCGGCACCGGCGTTGGCAAACAGCACGTCGATCTGTGCATGGCGGCTGCGGATGGTGTCGATGACACGTGCCAGGTCGGCTGGCTTGCGCAGGTCCGCGCTGATCACCAGGGCCTCGGGGCCGAGTTCGCGGCGGGCTTCTTCAAGGCGGCCCGGATGGATACCGGTGACGATGACCTGGGCACCTTCGGCGCGAAATTGGCGGGCGGTTTCCAGGCCGATACCGGAAGTGCCGCCAGTGATCAGGGCAACTTTGTCGGTCAGTTTCATGGTCGTTCTCCATCGAGGGGTTGAGAGTCTGTGAGGCTGTTCTGGCCTGGGGACCACTATCGTCGCCGGTGAACTGGTCGCCAAATCAGAAGATCTGTGCACCCGGGATAGAAAAACTGTGCTGCCTGAATCCAGGTCCGGGCCGGGCCCCTGGGGCTGAAAATTTTCATTCCTGTTTTCCCGGCGGACGGACACAATGGGACTGGTTTGAACGATCAGGTCCACCTCATGAGAGCCCCCATCATCTGAATGCCCTGCGCGCCTTTGAAGCCGCCGCCAGGCATCTGAGCTACGTCCGTGCCGCCGAAGAACTGAACGTGTCGCCCGCGGCTATCGGGCAGTTGGTCAGGGGACTGGAGGACACCCATGGGGTGGTGCTGTTTCATCGCTCGCGCAGCGGACCGGCGAGACTGGAACTCACCGAGGTGGCGGTATCCGCGCTGGCGGATCTGCAAGCCGGCTTCGATCTGCTGAGTTCGGCGGTAGCCCGGTTCAAGGCCGGCGAACACAGCCCCGGCATCACCGTGACCGTACCACCGGCCTTCGCGGACAAGTGGCTGCTGGCGCGTGTGGAAGGTTTCCAGACGTTGTATCCGCAGTACGAGCTGCGGCTCGATACCAACGGCAGACTGGTGGACTTCGCCACGGACCGCATGGACCTGGGCATCCGCTTCGGCGCGGGACACTGGCCGGGCCTGACAGTCACCTACCTGATGGCTGAAGAGTTCTTTCCGGTGTGCAGTCCGGCGCTGTTGAGCGGCGCGCATCCATTGGCGAGCGCCGCGGATCTTCAGCATCATCCGCTGCTGCACGACGTTTCCATGCGCGGTGTCACGGCGTTCCCCACCTGGGAAACCTGGCTGCGCCGGTCAGGCTTCGAATACGACGATGCCCGGCGCGGCTTGCAGATCAACGACTCGGCGGCGGTGATGCAGACCGCTATTTCCGGGAATGGCGTGGCGCTGGGCAGGCGCAGCCTGGTGGCGGCTGACTTGGCGGCGGGCCGCCTGGTCAGGCCGTTCGGTGATGCACTGTCGTGTGATCTGGCGTACTACATCGTGCAGCGGGAGGGGACCGAGGGTTCGCCGGCGGCCGAGGCGTTCAAGCAGTGGTTGCTGGCGCAAGTGGCGTGCGATCGATAGCGCCGGCTCACGCCGGAGCTGCCGCAGTCGGGCCGGGCCTGATCGACAGATACCTTTCGATGATCTCCAGCAACAATGAGTTGTCCACGGTCTGCAGGATGTTCACCAGGCCACTGGTGGATGGCGCGATGGCCACATCCAGTCGCAGCGGTTGCTTGTAGCGCCAGCTCTTGCCGCGCGTGCGACCGGCACGCAACTCCACTTCCGTGTAGTACGGCGTCGAGGTGGCGACATCGGGATCAAGCAGCCAGGCGATGACCAGGGCGTCATGTATCCAGCAGCCGGTCAGGCTGCGGGTGGCGATCGAATAATCGATCCAGGGCCGGAAGGTCTCGCAGACAAAATCCGCCAGGGGCGTGTCGAGGCGTTCGATACGGTCCAGGTCGTCGTGGGTCATCAGGGTCTGCGTGGTGACATCCAGGGGCACCAGGGTGATCGGTGCGCCGCAATTCAGGACCCGCTGCGCGGCCTCGGGATCGAAGCCGAAGTTGGTGTCCTTGATGTAGTCATCCAGGGCAAACACGCCGCCCATGATCACGATTTCCCGGACCGCCGTGACCATCTGCGGATAACGTTCGACGGCCAGCGCCACGTTGGTCAGCGGCCCGATCGCCACCAGGGTGATTTCCCCGGGGTTGGCGCAGATCAGCTGGCCGATGGCGTCAGCTGCTTCCTGCTCCGGTGGGTCGAACGCGAGGGGCAGGCGTACGTCCTGCCACAGATGGGCCAACTGACGCTTGTGCACGGTATTGTCCAGCGCATCGCGCCAGGGCGCGCCGGGCTCCTGCAAGGCTTGGGTGCTGCCGCGGACCACCGGCAAGGAGCGACCGACCCTGGTCATCAGGTCCCGGGCGACGTTGTAGCCCACGGCGCTGGGCGTATTGCCCGCGACAGTGGTTACCAGTTCAAGGGAGATTTGCGGAGCGGCCAGTGCCAGCGCCAATGCCAGACCATCGTCGACATTCGCACCTGCGATCCCGTTCCCCGGATCGCAATCAATGATTAAACGTTTCATTCCACCTTCTTTTTTTCAGGCTTGCGGTGTTTTCACGACATGGCATCCACAGGACTCACCAATCACCAGGCGATGGGAAAACTCTTGCAGTTTCACCTCGCCATCCCAGGCCAGCAGCATTGCAATGGCGGCCTTGGCCATTTCCCTGACGGGTTGGCAGACGGTGGTCAGTGACGGGGCGTAGAACGCCGATTCTTCGGTGCCGTTGAAGCAGACCAGCGCTACCTGCCCGGGGACTTTCAGGCCGTGCTCCGACAGGGCGCGGATGCAGCCTATGGCCTGGGCCTCGTTGGAGCAGAACAAGGCACGGGGAGGACGACCTTCGGCCAGCATGCGCCGGGTCGCGTCATAGCCGCCCTGGCGTGTGTAGCTCGCGGGGAATATCCATTCGGGACGCTCCTCGATCCCGTTCTCGGTCAATGCGTCACGCCAGCCGTTCAGACGATCCTGGGCGTTGAGCATGTCCAGCGGCCCGGCGATGATGCCGACCTCGCGGTATCCATGGCCCAGCAGGTGCGCGGTGACCTGGCGGGCCGCTGCGCGCTCGTCGACCCGCAGCATATTGACGGCGAGCCTGGGGTCGACCCGGTCGAGCATGACGAACGGCGTGCCGCTGGCCTGGATCAGGTCGATATGCGGATGACGGTCGACGCTGGTGTAGAACAGGCCATCGACACGCTGGCTCAGCAGGCTGTTGATCAGGTTCAACTCGCGCTTGCGGCAGTCGCCCGAGTCACCCAGCAGGATGACCAGGCCGTTGTCCAGGGCCTCCTGTTGCAGGGCATGGGCAAAGGAGGCGATGAAGGTATTGGAGATGTTGGGAACGACCAGTCCATAGGTCCTGGTCTTGCCGGAGGCCAGTGCCTGGGCCACACCATTGGGTCGGTAACCGGTGCTTTTGATGGCGTCCAGCACGCGCTGCCGGGTAGCCTTGGCGACCGGCCGGGGGCCGTTGTTGATCACGTAGCTGACCACCGCCACCGAGGTTCCGGCCTCGCGGGCGACATCGTCCCGGGTCACGCGGCTTGCATTCTGTTTCGTCAAGATTACCTTCCATTTCTTGTGAGCGGACAGACATCCGAAGGCTTCTGGGCAGCGGGTCTACTCGCGTAGATTCCCGCGCCGAAAAAAAACGGAAAAGGGGGCTGGGGTGGATGAAGGGAAGTGGCACTTCATGAGCAGACCATTACCGATGTATGACATAGGACATTATCACTGCTGTTTTATTTCAGTTTGATGACCCCTGGAGGGTTCCCTTGAGCCGCCTGCAGCCCCTTTTCCCGGCCTTGTGTCGACTGATCAGAAGAAGGTGTAGGTGTAACTGAAGATCAGCCGGGCCTGATCGACCGCGGCGACGTTCGGAATGCCGCTGCGGAAGCTGCCTTCGCGCAGCGAGGTGCCGAAACCTTTGAGGAAACCGCTCTGCACCACGTAGTCGATGCGCATGTCACGTTCCCATTCCGAGTAGCGGGAACCGTCGTTGCCACGGATGTGGTCGCCATGAAGATAGAGGGCCGATGCCGAGAGGCCGGGTACGCCAAGTGCCGCGAAGTCATAGGAGTACTGGGCAAAGTTGGTGTTTTCTCCCGCGCGGATGAAAGAGTTATCCATCACGTCGGTAATCAGATAGACACTGGCGCCGCCGTTGCCTTCGTTGTTGCCGGCACCACCGAGCACGCTGCCCTGGTTCAGATAGACCACGCCGCCCGAGTCGGACACCTGCTGGCGCCCCAGCATGAACGCGCTGCCGCCCAGGTAGTAGGTAAAAGCGGCACTCCAGGTGCTGTTGTCGACTTTCCCCGGTTCGCTGGCATAACCGCCGTTGTTATTGAAGAGATAGCCGGTCGTGCCATTCTTGCCTTGGGAAGTACTGTTGAAGTAGCGCAGGTCGGTCTTGAATCTGGAGTTGTCACTGATTCGGGTCGTATTCAAGAGACCGAAGAAGTCCTGTTTGTAATAATCGCTCAGATCGGCGTGGTAGTACTGCAGGGTGGTATCCGGCGTCACTTTCCAGTCCGCGCCGGCATAAGTGAAATGGTTGCTGGCGCGGGTGCCGCCGGCGATCGCCAGTCCCGTGGCATTGGAGGACGCGCGTCCCGTCGAGCGACTCAGTTGCCCGGCGTTGATGGTCAGGTTGTCGATGTCTTTCGATGTCACCGTCACCCCTTCGAAGGTTTGCGGCAGCAGCCGGCCATCGTTGGCCACCAGAATCGGCAGGTTGGGCGACAGTGCGCCGCCGGCGTGGAACTCGGTCTTCGACACCCGCACCTTGGCATTGCCCGCCAGCCGGCTCCAGCTGTCGACCGGGCTGCCGTCGGAATCCACGGGGGCGAATGAGTTCTGCGTATTGGCGTTCGGGTGCTGGATACCCCCGGAGAGGTTGTAGGCCTGCATGGCCTGGACATCGAGGCCGAAGCCGACCGTTCCCTGGGTGAAACCCGAGAGATAGTCCAGTTTGAAACCCTGTGTCACTTCGTCCTGGTCGACACCCGGGGCGTTGGGATTGTCACTGCGCAGGTAGTAAGTGCGCGAGCTGACCGCGGCGGTACTGTCTTCGATAAAGCCTGCGGCCGTTGCCTGTTGGGCCAGGATGCTACTGGTTACCGCCAGTGCGAGAGTGGCTCTTTTCATTACGTTGCTCCTATGAGTTTGCCGATGGACAGGCGTGGTTTTGCCCGGCCAGTCAATAACGGCCGTGCGGGTTTGCGCCTTCTATGAGGCGTTGGAAGTTCTCGGTGATGCAGCGGGTTGTTTCAGTGCCGTGCTGTTGATGCGCAGTGTCATTGCCCGGGTTCATGCAACCGGGGCGGCGCAGTCGGATGAACGGGGGCCAACTGTTGGCCGGTCAGATGGCATCTTCCAGTGCGTTGAGATCGCGGCCCCGGGTTTCCGGCGCGACAAAGGTCGTCAGCAAGCCAATCCCCGCCATCGCGACAAAGTACGTCGCAATCGGCCACCAGTGACCGGTCCAGGACAGCAGCGCGGCGGCGATCAGTGGCGCGGTGCCGCCTGAGAGAATCGAACCCAGTTCCTTGGCCATGGCCAGCTTGGTGTAGCGGTTTTTCACGCCGAACATTTCAACCCCCCAGGCCGCCTGCACGCCGAAGATCCCCAGGGACGCCAGGCCCATGCCGAGCACGATGGTGGCGGTGACGATGGTCGGGTCGCGGGAGTCGAGCAACATGAAGGCGGGGAAGGCATAGAGCATCAGCAGCAGGCAGAACCAGCGGTAGATGATGCGTCGACCAAAGCGATCGGAAAGCCAGCCGGCCAGCGGGATGATCAGGAAACCCAGGATCGAGGCGATCAACACGGCCTGGGTCGCGACCGATTTGTTCACCGCGAGCACCTTCACCACATAGCCGACGATAAACCCCTGGGCCAGATAGGACGGGCCGTTCTCGCCGATACGCAGACCGATCATGGTGAAAAAGGAGCGGCTGCCTTTCCAGAACCCGGCAGGCTGTTCAAGGCTGGCGAGGGAGGCGATGCTGTTGTCACGCTGGGCCTGCAACTCGGCCTTCCTGAGTTCGAACACCGGCGTTTCCCGCAGATTGCGGCGGATCCACAGGGCGGCCAGGGCAATCAGTGAGCTGCACAGGAAGGGAATGCGCCATCCCCATTCCTGCAATTGCTGTTGATCCATTTGCACCACGGCCAGCCAGACCATCGAAGCCAGCAGGGTGCCGCTGTTCGAGCCCAGGGCAATCACCGACGAGACCAGGCCCCGGCGTCTGGCCGGGGCGAATTCGCCCAGCATCACCGTACCCGCAGCCAGTTCGGCCCCGGCACCAAAACCCTGGGTGAAGCGCAGCACCACCAGGCAGATGGGGGCCCAGATACCGATCGATGCATAACCGGGGATCAGGCCGATCAGGGTGGTGGAAGCGCCCATCAGCACCACGGTGGCGATCATCACCACCTTGCGCCCCTTGCGATCGCCCAGCCAGCCGAAGAACAGCGCCCCGATCGGCCGTGCGACAAAGCCCACGGACCAGGTCGCGAACGTGGAAAGCAGGGCCATGGCCGGGCTGACATTGGGGAAAAACACGTCGCCGAAGATAAGTCCGGCGGCCAGGCCATAGAGGGCGAAGTCCGCATACTCCATGGCCGTGCCCAGCCAGCAGGCGAGGGTGGCGCGATACAACTCCCGGCGTCCCTGCGGGGTCATCAAACTTTCATCCGCTGCACCACGCGCCCCGAAGGCGGTGGATCGAGCGGCACTTTCAACTGTGGACATCAAAAAACTCCTGATCTGAGGATGGCCCGCACAGGCCTGTCGAAAGGCTCTGTCCTGGTGTCGATAACCGCGCTGTTGCCGTGTTTTCACGGTTATCTACGCGCGTAGATTCCTATCCTTGAAAATCGGCCTCGGGATACACCTCGAAGGCCGATACGGGTAATCAATTGACCTGAACGCGGGGCGATCTTAGGCAGGGTTGTATTGCAGTCGAATGACAGGTTGCCCGATGGGCCGACGCGGCGCGTGCAGGGCTATCGGCGCGCCAGCGCAAATGGATTGAGCTGCTATGGTAGTCAGGGCCTGGCGTGTGCGTTGACGGCCCCTGCAAGGCGGCAGCCGATGTCCGCGCATTGTTTCTTCCCTGGGGGACCCTCGGCCGATGCAGTTATGTTTTTTCAGCGGGTTGGACCGGATCGAAATCCGCGATCGAACCGAGACGGGCACTGCTCGATCCGGGTCAAGGAATGGGGCCGACGGCGGTGACGCGCCGGCGACGAAAATAGACCTGCGCGAGACATGGCAGGTGGAAAGTTTTGTCCGGCGCTATTTCCAGGGCCCTGGCGAGATCCATCGCGTGCGCACCTTGCTCTCGGGCCAGTTGCCCGTGACCCACTTCCTGGCCGACGAAGAAGTCCTGCGGCAGCTATCGCGCAGGCTGCAGTCCGGCACCTTGTGTGCGTATCTGCTTGCCCGGCAACCGACGGCGCCGGTCCGGCAGCCGGGATCCGCCGTCGGGGCTGCCGCCAGGCCACCGGCACCGCGCCCGACAGGACCTGCCCCCGTCCCCAGGACCCAGATCGAACTGGCGACGGTGGTGTCGGTATCGCGGGAGAGTGTCGACGCCGCACAGGATGTCGAGGCGGCGATGCTGGAGGAGGCGGCCAGAAGTGCGACGCCGTTCTGTGAGGAATGCGAGCGCGCGCGGTTGCAACGCCTGGAGCAGGGGCAGGGATGAACGCCGGCGAACTCGAGCAACTGACCGCACTGTTATGGCTCGATTCTCAGGTGGGTGCCGATCGTCAGGTGTACTGGCTGCTCGATGGCGCGCGCGATCCGGGAATATCCAGAGCGGTGCGCTACGGCTCGCTGAGATTCTGGTGCCTGTACTCCGGGCAGTTGACTCCGCGCCTGCGGGCCGCTGCGCCTTACCTTGTGCAACTGACACGTGGGTCGCCGGCCACCCTGGAACTGCTGGAAAGGGGCTGGGGCAATGCCTGGGGAATCTTCATCGTAGCCCCGGCCTCGCTGGCGATGTCGCGGGTCCGCCTGCACTTCAAGAAGTTTCTGCGGGTACGGACGGAAGACGGCAGGCGCCTGCTGTTTCGCTTCTACGATCCGCGGGTGCTGTCGATCTTCCTGCCCACCTGTACCGACGCTGAATTCACGCAGTTCCTCGGGCCCATGACGAGCCTGTTCGTCGAGTCGGAGCAGGGCACGGCCTATCGACTGTTCGACCGGGCGGATCAGACCCTGCGCATCACTTCAGGACGGTTATCCGGCCCGTAGAGGAACGCTTGCGAACAGAAAGCAACGCCGGCCCGGTGCGATCCTTTTGCCGGATCGACGAAGGTGAAAGCACGCCTCACAAGCGATGCCTGCCTTTTCCCTCCAATCAAGCGCTTTGTCTGACAGAAAGTTCCATGTCGGAAAACTACATAATTAGGACATCACAAACCTGGGCGGTTGTGGAGACGGATGTGGCTGTGAACCTGTGGAATGATTTCGCAGGCCAGCCGAGGAAAGTTCACTTCGGCCGCTCAGCCATCAGCGTCTATCGCGCCTGATGCGATAGCGATCACAGGGAGAACAACAAATGGATTTGAGTCCTGATACCACTGGCGAAGACGTCTGCACCGTCCAACTCAAGCTCAGCACGGAGCAGTCGAGGAACCGGCGCTTTGTCTATGAGCTGGCCTGTCGCATGGAGGGCTGGGCGGGTGTCGAGATACTGAGTGTCGAGAGTGGGGACTATTGCCGGGATGCCGCCGAGCCGAAGGATTGCTGAAACTGACAATGACCGGCCCGAGAACGGGGCCGTTATCTGACACATGGAGTAGTGGAGGTTTATGTGCACGCCTTGAATCTGGCAGTCGCCTTTCAGATCATGAACAACATCAAGAACGGCCAGTTGCGCAATTGCCTGGCCATGGGCCTTGAAGAGAAAGACCTGCAGACCCTGATCGATCCCCATTGCATGGGGGCCCTGGTGAACTCGCCGGTGCCCTGGTTCAAGGTGGTGGTGAATGGTCCGGTCGTCCACCGGCTGCTGAGCCACGTCAAGGACAGCGAGGAGGAGGATCTGATCAGCCGCGCGATCACCCTGGGTGCCAGTTCTCCGATGATCCTCGAGCTTTTCGGCCTGTCGGCCAAGGAAGTCGCCATCCGCCGCACGATGTTGGGCATCCCCCATCGCAAGGGCCGCTGGCCCCAGGTCGGTGCCGAGGAGGAGCTCTGTCTCTGGGAACACTGGGTGCGCCTGACCAAGGAACAGGCGACGGACCCGGGGGATCCGCGAGCGGTGCTGCTCGTCGCCATGGGGATGACCGAATGTGAGCCGGAGTTGAACCTGACCATGGTCTGGAGCCTTGTCCAGAGCTGGATCGAACAAGGGCTGGTGTGACGGCCGGTTGATGGAAGCGCCCCGCGGCAAGATGGCGGCGAGGGCGCGCCTGATCAGGGGCGTGGACTGCCGTGGCCGCTGCCGTTGAGGTTTTTTTCCATCGATTCGAGGCGGTTGGTGTCCGGGTCGCCTTCGTAGATGGTGCGCGAGTTGTCCTTGCGTTCCTGATGACGGGCAATGATGGCGGCGGGGGAGTTGCTGGTGAGCGAACGCCGCAGTTCAAGCTCGGTCCGCAGGTTGGTGATTTCCTGCTGCAAGGCGTCGCGTTCGCCGTCGATGGTCTGCGTGGCGATCTCGTTGGCGGCGACATTGGGTTCCTTGTTGCCGGCCAGCAGGGCGCGTTGCAGCAGCAGGGCCTTTTCCAGCACGCTGGTGACGGCGATTTCCGAAGCCAGGCGTTGCGCCAGCAGTTCCTGATCGGGTTCGTCGCGCAAGGCAGTGATAATGCCGCGAGTGATGGGCATCGAATGGCTGCCGGCCTCGGCCAGATTCTCCAGGCTGGTCGGCTTGCTGCCGGCAATCAGCGCTTGCAGCGCCTGCAGCTTGCTCTCGTACTCTTCCTGGATCAGCGGGGTGAGGCCGACCCCGGCGGTGGCCGTGCTCGGGGTGCAGCCTTCGCAGGTCTGCTGCTGGACTTCCCCGAGAACGCGGTTGGCAAACGCCGCCGCCTCATCCGGGGACTGCCAGGTATCGCACAGCAGGCCGCTGTTGCAGGCGGCGGGCGCGATGCTCGCGGTATCCGTGGCGCTGCGGCCATTGAGCAGATTGTAGCCGGCCCGGGTCACCTCCCCGATCACCTGGATCGGTGGCTGCTGCTTGCCGCCGGCCTTGTCGCCACCCACCCAGGGAACGCCGGTGTTGCCCTTGTCCGATTCGGCCTGGGCGGTCACGGCCACGGCGTCCTGGTTCTGGACAATGGCCTCCTTGAGCGCCTGGCCTTCGGCGAGGGCGCCCCAGCTGCTCTGGTTGCCGGCGACGTTGACCATGCGTTCGGCGATGGCACGGCAACTGGCCTTGGACCGGTCGAAGTCCAGCCGGGCCTGCAGGATGCCGTTGGTGAGCAGGTTGTACAGGCCCGGGTCCGCTCGCTGGATGATCAGTGCCGGCAGCGAGGCGACGGCACCGGTGGCGTTCTGGATGAGGCTGCCCATGATGCTCTGGAAACCGTCGGTGATGCCGTTGAGCTGGTTATGCAGAGTCGTGGACAGGTCCATGTTTCCACACATGAGATTGTTGTTCCAGCCCACGCCGACGCCGATGCTTTGCATGCTGCCGGCACGTCCCATGTTCACCGCATTGCCGCCGCCGATGCGGTACAACACGTCGTCACCGATGACACTGCCGGCACCGCCGAAACCGGGCGGGGCGGCGAGGAGGGGCAGGCTGGCCAGGGCGACGATCAGGACCGGCCAGGGGCTGGGGCAAGGGCGTGGAAAAAGGGATATGCGAGTCATGGCAGTGCTCCGTGATGAAAGACAATCAGTGAGGGCCGGTGCTGCCGAGAAAGGTCTGTCCTTCTCGCTTGCAGCAGGTGTAGGGGCGCCACAGCGACCAGGCGTAGCCGCCATCGATGGCCTGGAGGTGGGGCCCCGGTTCGGGGAAGACCGAACAGGCGGTACTGGCGGTGGGCGTCAACGCCTGCCATTTGCCGGTCTGCGCATCGGACTCGCGCAGCTCCCCGGCAGGCCAGTAGCCCGGACTGGCCGGCGCCAGAAGTGGCCGATAGACATGCGCCTGTCCGGCGCGGGTCACGATGTCGCCCGCGCGCTGGGCCGTCACGGCGGAAGCCTTGTAGTCGTCGGGCTGGTGCACAAAGCCGCTGCGCGGGTAGACACTGCCCCACAGGTTCGACGCGAGCCGGCTGCCGATTTCCCGCAGTCCCGGGATCAGTGACTGCGGGAAGACGCTTTCCGGAATGCCGTGGCGCCAGCCGAGCGTGTCCAGGGTGCTGAGCAGATTGGGCACATAGGGCGTGCCGGCACCTTCGCAGGTGTAGCCCGAGCCGCTGGCAAAGGCATTGAACGCAGCGATTCCGGGATGGCCGATCACGTCGACGTTCTTGAACACCGAGAGATTGTTTTCGTGCGGGGCGCCGCTGGTGCCGCTGCCGCCACCCTGTGCCCCCGGGGTGGCCGCGCTCAGGGCCCGGACTTCGACCCAGGGATTGCGTCCTGTCGAAGAGTAGCTGGAGACCACGGCATCCGGTACGTAATGGCGAACCTTCGAAGAAGTTTTGACCTCGCAGCCGAAGGTGGTGCAACGCAACCAGTAGCACACCCCCACGACCTGGTATTCCAGGCAGCTCGACGACGCGACGCTGGGAACGATGGCCGCAGTGTCCAGGGCCGGGCTCATGGCGCAATAGGACAGCGCCAGCCATGCCGGAAGCCATGACCTGGCAACCCATCGCGGTAAACGATGACTCATGGCTTGCCCCTCCGGAACCGTTCGATCTTCGCCAGTGCCCGCTCCAGATTCGGATCGCCATAGACGACATAGCGGTGATCGACGACAACGGCCGGGATCCGGGTGATCCCCAGGCTCCAGGCGTCCACGATGTCCTGGTGGGCACGACTGATGTCCGCGCTGGATTCGGCGGTCATGTTTTCCTGGAATACCGCCTGTGCCTCTTCAGGGTCGGCGGGAAGGCCCTTGGAAAGCATCACCTCCAGGTGATCGAGGCGATCGAGATGGATCAGGCGGACGTCCGCCGGTACTTCAACGGGATGGGCCGAGTCGGTGATGACCCAGGTGCTGGCGAAGCAGGCTGGAGCAAGAGCCAGCAGGGCGACGGCGCCAACCTGCGGCAGGGAAGGTGAGAGATTCATGGGCAAGATCCGAGTGGCAGAAGCCTGGATCCTCTGCAAAACGGGCCATGGTCACAGCAGGAAAACTGATTTGTGCCCGGGAGTTTCCTGCCGGCACGGGAAGACCCTCGCCCCGTTCCGCAAACGAGGCGGCTGGGGCGAAGCGGCTCAGTGCTCCTTGCTCAACGGCAGGGCTGTCTTGTAGCGCACCTGTTTCAACGACAGGCTGGAGCGGATTTTTTCGACTTCCGGCATCGGCGACAGCCGTTCGATGATGAAATGCTCCAGCGCCTGCATGTCCGCCATGACCACGCGGATCAGATAATCGGCGTCGCCCGTCATCAGGTAGCACTCCATCACTTCGTCGCATTCGCAGATCTGCCGTTCGAAATTCTGCAGCGCCTCGCGTCCCTGCTGTTTCAGGCTGATGGAGATAAACACGTTCAAACGCAGGCCCAGGTGCTCGGGCGCCAGCAGGGCCACGTATTCGCGGATGCAGCCGGAGGCCTCCAGGGCCTTGACGCGAGTCAGGCAGGGCGAGGGCGAGAGATGCACGCGCCTGGCCAATTCCACGTTGGACAGGCTGCTGTCCCTTTGCAGCTCCCGGAGGATCTTCAAGTCGATATTATCGAAGTTCATTCTGCTTCCAGTTTTATTGTTGGCGGACTTTTATGCCGCAAAGCATGCAGTTTTTGCTTCATAACGGTCAAAAAAATTGCCTGGCCCGGCATAGACTAATAAGAAAAAGAGGAGGCGCCAATGAACCGTTTTGACTCTATCGATTCCATTGCACAAGCCACGGCAGACAGCGATGAACTGCAGGAGTGGCGTGACGCCTTGCAGTCGCTGTTGGCCAACAGCGGCCCGCAGAGAACCAGGCAGGTGCTCGACATGCTGGCCGAGATCGCGCGGACCCCGGCAGTCGCCTGGCAGCCGCCCTCCAACAGTCCCTACGTGAACAGCATCGCGGTCGAGCAGCAACCGCGCTTTCCCGGCGACCTCGCCACCGAGGAACGCCTGGCATCGATTACCCGCTGGAATGCCCTGGCCATGGTGGTCCGCGCCAATCGCGCCTATGGCGAACTGGGCGGGCATATCGCCAGTTATGCCAGTGCGGCGGACCTGTTCGAGGTCGGCTTCAACCATTTCTTCCGGGCCCGTGGCGATCGCTTCGACGGCGACCTGGTGTTCTACCAGCCGCACTCGGCACCGGGCATCTATGCCCGCGCCTTTCTCGAAGGGCGCCTGGGCGAACGCGAACTGGAGCACTATCGCCAGGAGATCAGCGCGCGCAAGGCCGGCGTCCAGGGCTTGTCCAGTTACCCGCATCCCTGGCTGATGCCGGACTTCTGGCAGTTCCCCACCGGCTCGATGGGCATCGGTCCCATCAGCTCGATTTTCCAGGCGCGGTTCATGCGCTACCTGCACCATCGCGGCCTGCAGGACACCACCGACCGCCATGTGTGGGGCGTCTTCGGCGATGGCGAAATGGATGAGCCGGAAAGCATGTCGGCCCTGACCCTGGCGGCCCGGGAAGGGCTGGACAACCTGACCTGGGTGGTCAACTGCAACCTGCAGCGCCTGGACGGTCCGGTGCGCGGCAACGGGCGGATCATCGATGAACTGGAGGCGTTGTTCCAGGGAGCTGGCTGGAACGTGATCAAGCTGGTCTGGGGCTCGGACTGGGACGCGCTGCTGGCGCGGGACGATGACGGCCTGCTGGTGCGTACGCTGTCGCAAACCGTCGATGGCCAGTTCCAGACCTTTGCCGCCAAGGACGGTGCCTATAACCGCGAACACTTCTTTGGACAGGACGAAGCCCTGGCCCGGCTGGTTCGAGGCATGAGCGATGAGCAGATCGACCGCCTCAAGCGCGGCGGCCATGACATGCTCAAGATCCATGCCGCCTACCGGGCGGCGAGCCTGCACGAAGGCCGGCCGACGGTGATCCTGGCCCAGACCAAGAAAGGTTTCGGCATGGGGGAGGCCGGGCAGGGCAAGATGACCACGCACCAGCAGAAGAAACTCGATCGGGAAGCGCTGCTGGCCTTTCGCGACCGTTTCCGCCTGCCGCTGTCGGATGAACAGGTGGAAACCCTGAGCTTCTACAAACCGGCTGAAGACAGTGCGGAAATGCGTTATCTGCGCCATCGCCGCGAACTGCTCGGCGGCAGCGTGCCGTCGCGCAACCGCGAAGCCGCGCCGGTGACTGTCCCGACCATCGACGGGTATGCGGGGTTCTCCACCCGGGCCGAGGGCAAGGAGATGTCCACCACCATGGCCTTTGTGCGGATGCTCGGCAACCTGCTCAAGGACAGGCAACTGGGGCCGAGGATCGTTCCCATCGTCGCCGACGAGGCCCGTACCTTCGGCATGGCCAACCTGTTCCGACAGATCGGCATCTACTCCAGCGTCGGGCAGCGCTACGAGCCGGAGGACATCGGTTCGATTCTCAGCTATCGCGAAGCCACCGACGGCCAGATACTCGAAGAAGGGATCAGCGAGGCCAGCGCCATCAGTTCCTGGGTGGCGGCGGCCACCAGCTATTCGGTCCACGGCTTGCGCATGCTGCCGTTCTACATCTACTACTCGATGTTCGGTTTCCAGCGTGTCGGTGACCTGATCTGGGCTGCTGCCGACCAGCGGGCGCGGGGTTTCCTGCTGGGCGCGACCGCGGGGCGCACCACCCTGGGTGGCGAGGGGCTGCAGCACCAGGACGGCTCCAGCCACCTGATCGCCTCCACCATCCCGAATTGTCGCGCCTACGATCCGGCCTTTGCCAGCGAGTTCGCGGTCATCCTCGATCACGGTATGCGCCAGATGATGGAACATGAGGTCGACGAGTTCTACTACGTCACCCTGATGAATGAAAACTACGCGCAACCCTCGCTGCCTGAGGGGGTAGAGTCATCCATCATCCGTGGCATGTACCGTTTGAGCGAGCCGGGGGAACCAACGCCGAAAGGCCAGGTGCGGCTGTTGGGCTCGGGCACGATCCTGCGCGAAGCCCAGGCGGCGGCCGAACTGTTGGCCAGCGACTGGCAGATCGACAGTGAAGTCTGGAGCGTCACCAGTTTCAGCGAACTGGCCCGTGAGGCCCGTGAGGTCGAACGCTGGAACCGTTTGCACCCGCTGGAGCACGCCAGGCAAAGCCATCTGGCCGACTGCCTGCCCAAGGGCGCGCCGGTGATTGCGGTGTCGGACTATGTTCGCGCCTTGCCGCAGCTGATCGGCTCATACGTCGAGTCGCGCTACTGCGTGCTGGGGACCGACGGCTTCGGGCGCAGCGATACCCGGGCGGCGTTGCGCGACTTTTTCGAGGTGGACCGTCATCACATCGTCCTGGCTGCCTTGTCGGCACTGGCCGATGAAGGGCATCTCGATCGCAGCCTGTGTGCCCAGGCTATCGAGCGCTACGCCCTGGCGGTCGACAGCGACAGTGCCTGGACCTGCTGAGCGCCCGGACGGCATGTCCTTCCCGGGGCGGGCTTTGGACGGTCCGCCGCGGGAGTGCGCTCGTGTCTCGGGCGCCGATTCAACCGGGCATCGGTTCCCGGCTGAAGGCATCGAGTTCGCGCACCAGGCTCTGTGCCGCCAGCATCACCAGTTCGCGACCTTTTTCCGGTGTCGCCAGGGCCGGGTCCGAACCCATGCGGCCGTCCGGGTGACGGGCACGGAAGTCGAGGGCTTCGCGGATGGGGCCCGAGGGTGCGATCTGCGGTGAATACTCGGCGGACTTGATGGCTTCCGGATAGGCCCATTGCGTGATCGCAATCTCCGATGGCGTGGCATGGGAGCCATGCCCGGTCGGAAACTGTTGGCGGGCCAGTTCACCGACTCCCTCCAGATCCCACCAGTTGCACAGCTTCAGGGCGAATCCTGCCGGGCGCCGGGCGAAACTGGCTTCGGCGTAAAGCTCCGAGAACGCCGCTTCAATCGAGGCGATATTGCCGCCGTGGCCATTGAGGAAAAGGATTTTCTCGAAGCCATGGCCGGCCAGCGAGCGTGTCCAGTCGCCGATGGCGGCGATAAAGGTCGAAGGCCGCAGGGAAATGGTTCCGGCGAAGCCGAGATGGTGTTGGGCCATACCGATATTGAAGGTCGGTGCGATGAGGATATCGGCGTTTTTCTGCGCCTCATGGGCAATGATCTGCGGGCACATCCAGTCGGTGCCCAGCAGGCCGGTCGGTCCATGCTGCTCGTTGGACCCAATGGGAACCACGATGGTCCGGCTGCGTTGGAGAAATTGTCCGATCTCGGCCCAGGTCGACAGGTGTAAAAGCATGTGGGTTCCTCGTGGGTCTGTGTTTGTTGCCAGTCATGGTGCTCCGGCCTGTCGGTATCAGCAATACCTCGCCCTCGGTGATCGCGCGACTCCGCTGGTATTGGCTGGTATTGACGCCCAGCACATTCGGCATCGGTCGGGCGCTGAAGATGCTGGAGTTCGCCGAAGGGATCGAGGTGCGTCCGGCGTTGCTCAGCAACTCCCTGGCCGCACTCAAGCGCCTGGTGGCATCCGGGGGTGGCTCGTTGTTCAGCGAGCTCGCCGCCTACCGGGAAATCGCCCGGGCAATGTCCTGCGTGAGAGTGATTATCTCAATGCATCCTGCGCGAAATACTCGAGAAACTGCGTCGAGAACACCTCGACCAGTCCCTGGTTATGCGACTCGCTCGAGCGAATCACCAGGAAGCCGGTATCGATTGGCACGCTGAGGGGCCGTATCAGCAGGCCTTGGGCCAGAAAGTCCCGGGCCGTTGGCGGGTCGACGATGCTGATGCCCAGACCCTGGGCCACCAGTGCACAGGCGGTGTAGGTCAGGCTGGCTTCGACCTGGCTGACCCGTGGAACCTCTGACAGCGCCAGTTGCACGCCGGCGGCGAACAACGAGCCGGGCCGCAATCCGATAAAGCGCTGGTGGGCCAGATGCGCGGGCGTCAGAACCGCATGCTCTGCCAGCGGATGGCCGGCGGGCAGGATGACCACGGCCTCCATGGCGACCGCCTGGATATCCAGGCCATGGCGGTTCAACGGCCCTTCGGCGTAACCGATATCGACCTGGCCGGCCGCGACCATCTCCGCCACCTGATGCGACGGGATGCCTTGCAGGCTGACCTGCAGGTCCGGCCGTTGTGCCAGGAAGTGTGCGAGAAAGCGTGGCAGCAAGGTATTGGCCACCGCCGGCATGGCGGCGATGCGCAAGGACCCCGCGGTATTTTCGCGGATGCCGGCGGCGAGGCGGGCGATGCGATCGAGGCCGATAAATGAGCGCTCGACCTCGGGAATCAGGGCGATCGCTTGTGGCGTGGGCAGTAACTGGTTACCGCGTCTCTCGAACAGGGGAAACCCCACCACATCTTCGAAGTCGCGAATCAGTCGGGTGACCGCCGGCTGGGTCACGGCCATCAGATTGGCGGCCCCGGTCATGCTGCCGGTGCGCATCACCGCATGAAACGCTTCGACCTGGCGCAGGTTCAGGCGCATGGATTCTCCATAACATTTGCACATTTCGAATAGTTAATAAGTGATTATGAATTATGAAGGCGCCGTGCGAAATTGGTTTTGAAAATAAATCCTGGGCAGTCAGTCGATGACGGCCCCGGGGCGAGACCGCAACGGTCTTGACCAACACTGATGAGCGCTTGGCGCCTGCGGGGTCCGTTCGTGAATTTCTGGCAAGTAATGGGTTTTGGCGACCAGGGCTGGGCAGCAGACATGCTGCTCGCCACGGCCTCGACCTGCACGATTGCGTTGTGCGGGTTTCTGTTCGGTGGCGTGATCGGCTGCCTGGGCTGCTGGGCGAAACTGTCACGCTACAGGCTGCTGCATATCCTGGCCGATGCCTACACCACGGTGCTGCGCGGCGTGCCGGATCTGTTGGTGATCTATCTGTTCTATTTCGGCAGCAGCATGGTCCTGACCCAGATGGCGCAGTACCTGGGGGTCAGTGGGTTCCTGGGTTTGCCGGCCTTTCTGGTCGGCTTCCTGGCGATTTCGGTGGTCTGCGGTGCCTATCAGATCGAGGTATTGCGCGGGGCCTTCGGTAGCGTGCCGCCCGGCACCATCGAGGCGGGCAGGTCCCTCGGGTTGGGTGGTTTCAAGCTGCTGGTGCTGGTGGTCGCGCCCCAGGCACTGCGTTTCGCGCTGCCCGGACTGGGCAATATCTGGCTGCTGGTGCTCAAGGAGTCGGCACTGATCAGCGTGGTGGGGCTGGTCGAGCTCATGCGCCAGTCGCAGATCGGCGCGGGAGCGACCCATCAGCCCTTCTACTTCTACGCCACCGCGGGCGCCTTGTACTTCCTGATCAGCCTGTCCAGCAGCCACCTGATCGGCCGGCTTGAACGACGCCTGGCATTGCCCATGGGGAGAGCATGATGGACTTCGGTTTTCTTCTCGACTGCCTGCGACGCTTGCTGCAAGGCGTTCCGCTGACGCTCAGGCTGACGCTGTTTTCCTGTCTGATCGGCTTTGTCCTGGCCTGGGTGTTGTGCGCGATGCGCCTGTCGAAGCGGCCTTGGCTGGATTACCCCGCACGGGTCTTCGTCGACGTCTTTCGTGGCACACCGTTGCTGGTGCAGTTGTTCATCATCTACTACGGCCTGGGTCAATTCGCCTGGCTGCGCGAGAGTTTTGCCTGGGTCTGGCTGCGCGAAGCCTATTGGTGCGTGCTGCTGGCCCTCTCGCTGAATACCGCCGCCTATACCAGCGAGATCCTGCGTGGTGGTGTGCTGTCGGTGCCGGGCGGGCAGAAGGAAGCCGCCGTGTCGATGGGCTTCTCTTCGCCACAGATATGGCGATACGTCGTGCTGCCGCTGGCCTGGCGACAAATGCTGCCGGCGTACGGCAATGAAATCATCCTGATGGTGAAGTCCACATCGCTGGCTTCGATCGTCACGCTGATGGAGGTCACGGGCATTGCCGCGCGCCTGGTCTCCGAATCCTACCGGCCGGTGGAGGTGTTCATCTGCGCCGGAGCGTTGTACCTGGCTTTCAATTTCCTGGTCACCCGGGTGGTCATGCTGCTTGAGCTTCGCCTGAGGCGAGGCATGCGGCGCGGTCACTGATTTTGTGAGCTCAACCGTCCTGTCATTTTCGAGGAAGTGCGCCATGTCTCTGAAAGAAGTGTTGTTGGGGTCCCTGTTGTGCAGCGGCTTGTGGGTGTCGGCGAGTTACGCGACTGAAGCCCCAGTTCTGAAGATCGCCACCGAAGGCGCCTATGCACCGTGGAATTTCACCAGGCCGGGCGGCCAACTCGATGGTTTCGAGATCGACCTGGCCCGCGAATTGTGCGACCGCATGAAGGCCCGGTGCGAGGTGGTCGCGCAGGACTGGGACGGCCTGATTCCCTCCCTCAATGCCGGCAAGTTCGACGCCATCATGGCGGGTATGAGCATTACCGAAAAGCGCCAGCAGGTGATCGGCTTCAGTCGGCCGTATGCCGCGCCACTCAACGGTTTCCTGGTCATGGACCAGGGGACCCTGACCGGCTTGCCGGGCGCCGGTCGCAGCGTCGACCTGGATCAGGATGAGGCCGGTGCCAAGGCACTGGTCGAACAGATGAGGCCGTTGCTCAAGGGCAGGGTCCTGGGTGTTCAGGGCTCGACCACCGCTTCGGCCTTTGCCGAGAAATACCTGGCGGACCTGGTCGAGGTCCGCGAGTACAAGACGGTGGATGCCCATAACCTCGATCTGCTCAGTGGCCGCATCGATGCCGTGCTGGCCAATGCCGTGGTGCTCAAACTGGCCACCGAGGCGGCGGATATGCACGGCTCGAAAATGGCCGGGCCGATCTTTGCCGGGGGCGTGTTCGGGCCCGGTATCGGCGTAGGGCTGCGCAAGAACGATGACGCACTCAAGGCCCGGTTCGATCAGGCAATCACTGCGGCGGTGGCCGACGGGACGGTCCGGCGACTCTCGGAGAAGTGGCTCAAGCTTGATGTCACGCCGCTCAAATAAGGTGCCTTGCGTTATGTTCGGATTGTTGTGGAGCGGGATGAAATGAGTGGTGAAACGATCGTCGTCGGCGGGGGCCTGGTAGGCCTCGCCGTCGCCTATGGGCTGGCCCGCGAGGGGCAGTCGGTCAGGTTGCTGGACCAGGGCGATGTGGCGTGGCGGGCGGCCCGGGGCAATTTCGGGTTGGTCTGGGTGCAGGGCAAGGGGTACGGGATGCCGGCGTATGCGCGCTGGACCCTCGGCTCCGCGGCGGCCTGGCCGCGCCTGGCGCAGGACCTGCTCGCCGAGACCGGCATCAATGTGCAGCTGCGTCAGCCCGGCGGTTTTCTGCTGTGCCTGGATGAGGCGGAACTTGCCGAAGAGTCCCGGCGCCTGCATTGGTTGCGTGAGGCACTTGCGGACGACTACCGCTTTGATGTGCTGGCACCGGCGGCGTTACGCCGCCGCCTGCCGGGCGTAGGGCCCGATGTTGTCGGGGCCTGCTACTGCCCGGCGGACGGTCATGTCAATCCGTTGCTGTTACTGCGGGCGCTGACCATGGCGGTCCAGCGTCGCGGCGTGGTGCTGCAGACCGGCTGCGATGTCCGGCGCATCGAGCGCCACGGCGAGGGCTATCGCGTCACCGGGACGGGTGGGCTCTGGTTTGGCGAGCGCGTGGTACTGGCGGCCGGCCTGGGTAACCAGGTACTCGCCGCCCAGGTGGGGCTGAACGTCAAGGTCACACCCAATCGTGGGCAGATTCTGGTGACCGAGCGTCTCGCGCCGTTTCTGCAGCATCCCACCAACTATGTCCGCCAGACCGCGGAGGGCAGCGTGCAACTGGGTGATTCCCATGAGGCTGCCGGACTCGACGACCGTATCAGTGCCGGTGTCGTGGCGTCCGTGGCGCAGCGGGCGGTGCGCTGTTTTCCGCATCTGGCGGGGGTGCAACTGGTGCGTGCCTGGGGTGCCCTGCGGGTGCTGAGCGAGGATGGTTTTCCTATCTACCGGCAGTCCCGCGAATGCCCCGGGGTGTTTGCGGTGACATGCCACAGTGGGGTCACGCTGGCGGCAGCCCATGCCTTTCAACTGGCGCCCTGGATCGCCGGGGCGGCGCCACCGGAGGACCTGGATGCTTTCAGCGATCAACGTTTCCAGCAGATTGCCAGGGAGGCCGGGTATGAGCGCTAAGGCCCTGTTTCGCAGCATCGACCCGGTTGGTCCGCGGGTCACCATCGAATTCGATGGCCGGCGCCTCGAAGTCCCGGCCGACACCACCCTGGCGGCGGCCTTGCTCGACGCCGGGATTCGCCAGAGCCGCCAGACCCCGGTCAGCGGCGCACCGCGCACGGCGTACTGCATGATGGGGGTGTGCTTCGATTGCCTGGTGCTGATCGACGGTATCTCTCGGCAGTCGTGCCAGGTGCGGACTCAACCCGGTCTCAAGGTTCATAGCCATTGTCCCGTGCATATCGAGGGTGATACCGATGCCTGATCAAATTGACGTCCTGGTCCTCGGTGCGGGACCTGCCGGCATGGCCGCCGCCTTGCAATTGCAGGCCTTGGGTATCGAAGTGCGGGTGCTGGATGAGCAGCGCAGTCCCGGTGGGCAGATCTACCGCGAGATCAGTCGCGTGCCTGCGGCGCGGAAAAAACTGTTGGGCGCCGACTATGCGGCGGGCGGTGCAGCCGTCGCCGCGTTCCTCGCCAGCGGGATCGACTACGTGGCGAATGCCTCGGTCTGGCTGATCAGCGCCGAGCGCGAGGTGCACTACCAGGTCGCTGGCCGGGCGCATGTAGTGCGGGCCCGGTGCATCCTGCTGTGTGGCGGGGCCTATGAGCGGCCGATGCCGATTCCCGGCTGGACGCTGCCGGGGGTGATGACCGCCGGGGCAGGGCAGATCCTGCTGAAAAGCTCGGGGCAGGTGCCGAGTGGCCCCGTGGTCCTGGCCGGCAGCGGACCGCTGCTCTATCTGCTGGCCGTCCAGTACCTGCAGGCGGGGGTGCGGGTGACCGCGCTGGTGGATACCTGTACCCGGCGCGACCTGCTTGCCGCGTTGCGCTGGCTGCCCGCGGCGCTCAAGGGCTGGCGCCAGTTGCGCAAGGGCATCGCTCTGATGCACAGCCTGAAACGCGCCGGTATCGCCTGGCATCGCGGTGCGAGCGACCTGCGGGTTGAGGGGGGGAGCAGGCCGAAGCATTGACGTTCAAGGCCGGAGGACGTTCCCATCGTATCGATTGCGAGCTGGTTCTCCTGCATCAGGGCGTGGTGCCCAATACCCAGCCCAGCCTGTCGATGGCGGCTGCGCATCGCTGGGATGACAGCCAGATGTGCTGGGTCGCCGAGCAGGATGAGTGGGGCCAGCTCAGCATTCCCGGATGTTTTATCGCCGGTGACGCGGCGGGAATCGATGGCGCCGAGGCGGCGGCGGTACAGGGCCGTGTGGTTGCCCTGGGCATTGCCTTGTCGTTGCAGCGACTCTCTGCGCAAGCGGCACGACAGCAGGCCCGGCCGTGGCGCCGGCTGCTGGACAGGTACCGCAGTGTGCGGCCGTTCCTGGAACGCCTGTATCGCCCACAACCTTCGCTGTGCCTGCCGGCCGACGAGACCCTTGTCTGCCGTTGTGAAGAAGTGACCGCTGGCGCGATCCGCGAATACGCGGCGCTCGGCTGCCTGGGCCCCAACCAGGCCAAGGCATTCGGTCGTTGTGGCATGGGACCCTGCCAGGGGCGCCAGTGTGGCCTGGCTGTGACCCAGATTCTGGCCGATGCCCGCCGAGTCACGCCGGCGCAGGTCGGCTACTACCGCATTCGTCCACCGCTCAAACCCATCACGCTGGCCGAACTCGCCAGTCAGGATTGACCTTCAGGAAGCTTGAAACATGACTTCAATTGTTCGTCTGGACAGTAACGCCCGACTCAGTCGTGCAGTGATTCACAACGGTGTCGTCTGGTTGGCCGGGGTGGCTCCCGCGGACTGCAGCCAGGATGCCGGCGGCCAGACACGCCAGGTACTGGCGCGTATCGATGAACTGCTGGCCCAGGCCGGTAGCGATCGCGGGCGCTTGCTGTCCGTGCAGATCTGGATGGCCAGGATGGACCTGCACTTCGAGGTGATGAATGAAGCCTGGTGCAACTGGCTGGGCGACGCCGGCCGACCCGCTCGCGCGACCTGCCAGGTAGCGTTCGACGATCCCGATCTGCTCCTGGAAATCATCGTCACCGCGGCTATCTGAGCGCCTGCCGGGCCAGATGTCCGGCCCTGATACAACAAGATAAGAAGGTACTCCCATGACTCGTTATATCGATGTAAGCGACCTGGCCGAACTGGTCAGGGTCAAAGGGCTGCTGCCCTGCCTGGCCGAGATGGCCGACTACATCCGTGAAGACTATCTGCGCTGGGCCGATTTCGAAAAATGCGCACGTCTGGCCAACCATTCGCCGGAAGGCGTTATCGAGTTGATGCCCATTTCCGATGCGACCCTGTACGCCTTCAAGTACGTCAATGGCCATCCGAAAAACACCTTGGACGGAATGCTCACGGTGATGGCTTTCGGCGCCCTGAGCGAGGTCGACAGCGGCATGCCGGTGTTGCTCAGTGAGATGACCCTGATCACCGCGATCCGTACCGCCGCCACCTCGGCGCTCGCCGCACGCTACATGGCCCGCTCCGGCAGCCGCCGCATGGCATTGATCGGCAATGGCTCGCAGAGCGAGTTCCAGGCCCTGGCCTTTCATCATCTGCTGGGCATCGATCAGATCAGTCTGTACGACCTCGACCTTGCCGCCACGACCAAGCTGGCGGCCAACCTGCGTGCCTGGCCGGGGATCAGCCTGCGGATCGCCGGCTCCGTGGCCGAGGCCGTGCGTGACAGCGATATCGTCACTACGGTCACTGCCGACAAGAGCTACGCGACGATCCTGACGCCGGACATGATCGAGCCGGGCATGCACCTCAATGCCGTGGGGGGCGATTGCCCGGGGAAGACCGAATTGCATCGCGATATCGTCGAGCGGGCGCGGGTGGTGGTCGAGTACGAACCGCAGAGCCGGATCGAAGGCGAAATCCAGCAGATGCCGGCCGACTCTCCAGTCATCCATTTGTGGCAGGTGATCAACGGCCAGGTGCCTGGCCGCGAGAGCGACGGACAGGTCACGCTGTTCGATTCCGTCGGCTTTGCGCTGGAGGACTACTCGGCCTTGCGCTACGTGCTGGATATCGCCAGGACATTGCAGATCGGCTCGGATATCCAGTTGGTACCGCGGTTGGAAAACCCGAAGGACCTGTTCGCCTTGCTCGCCCGCGATGCCGTCTCCCGGCAGAAGCTCAGCGCCTCAACCCTCCGATAACCCCCAACAGATCCCGGGTCTGGCAACCGCCCCTGGATCAATGACAAAAAAGAGGGATACCTCCGTGGGACCATTGCACCGTCAGTCTTTCACCTTCGATACGACCCTGGCGCCTGTCGCTGATCACCAGGCACCACGCGGCCCGGCCACTGCTGGCGCGATCAAGTTGCAGATCGAGCAATTGCACAAGCGCTACGGCGACCATGAGGTGCTCAAGGGCATTTCGCTACAGGCACGCAGCGGCGACGTCATCAGTCTTATCGGCGCCAGCGGTTCCGGCAAGAGCACCTTGCTGCGCTGCATCAATTTCCTGGAACAGCCCGACGCCGGAGTGATCGCACTCGATGGCAAGCGCATCGAAATGCGCAACGCCAGGGGCGACTACCAGATGCCTGATGCGCGCCAGTTGCAGAGCTTGCGCACTCGACTGGCGATGGTGTTCCAGCATTTCAACCTGTGGGGCCACATGACGGTCCTGGACAATATCTGCACGGCACCGCAAAAGGTCCTGGGTCTGACCCGCCAGCAGGCCCTGGAACGTGCCTACCGCTACCTGGACAAGGTCGGCCTGGCTCCGCGGGTAGCAGAACAATACCCGGGGTTTCTCTCCGGTGGCCAGCAACAGCGTGTCGCCATTGCCAGGGCGCTGGCCATGGAGCCCGAGATCATCCTGTTTGACGAGCCCACCTCGGCACTTGATCCGGAGTTGGTCGGTGAGGTGCTGAAGGTGATACAGGCGCTGGCCGAAGAGGGCCGGACGATGGTGATGGTCACTCATGAAATGGCCTTCGCCCGCCAGGTCTCCAGCCAGGTGCTGTTTCTTCACCAGGGCCGGGTGGAAGAACAGGGCGACGCAAGCCTGCTGGATGCGCCACAAAGCACGCGGCTGCAGCAGTTTCTGTCGAACCGCTTGAAGTGATCCTGGCATCGTCCTGTCTGTCTCGGGCCGCCCCGACGCAGGCGCGGCCCGATAGCAGGGCTCAGATGCCGCTCATGCGGGGAGGGTGATCTGCAACTTGACGTCCCGTGGCAGCGCCTGGTCGGCGCGCTCGAAGGCTTCGATCGAGCGGTCGAACGGGTAGCTGGCGGTGATCAGCGGCTTCACGTCGATCTTGCCGCTCGCCAGCAGGGCGATCGCGCGTTCATAGACGTTGGCGTAACGGAACACCGTCACCAGGCGGATTTCCTTGACCATCAGCGCGACGATATCCAGGGCCACCGTGGATGCCGGCATGCCGACACAGATCACGGTGCCGCCGGGACGCAGGTGACTTGCCAGATCGACAAAGGCCGCGGCGGCGCCGGAGCACTCGAAGACCAGGTCGACACCGCGCTTTTGCGTCAATGCGGCCACCTGGCCGTTCAGGTCGGGGCCGGTCAGTGCCTCGATTCCCGGGTAGTGTGCGACGTTCTGCAGCTTTTCGGCGGCCGGGTCGAAGATCAGCACACGGGCACAGCCGGCGGCCAATGCACAGAGTGCGGTGAGAATGCCGATGGTCCCGGCGCCCAGCACCAGCGCCACGTCGCCCGGTTGCACGCCGGCCTTGGTGGCAGCCTGCATACCCACGGCCAGGGGCTCGACCATGGCCCCTTCGGCCTGGCTGATGGTGGCGGGCAAGCGATAGACCAGCGTCGCCGGGTGTATCACCTCCGAGGTCAGGCAGCCATGGATTGGCGGCGTTGCCCAGAAGGTCAGCGACGGATCGAGGTTGTACTGGCCGATACGGCTGGGGCGGCTGGAAAAATCCGGGATGCCGGGCTCGATGCAGACCCGATCGCCCGGACTCAGGTCGACCACCTCCGCGCCACACTCCAGCACCGTGCCGGCGGCCTCATGACCCAGGACCATCGGTGCATCGACCACAAAGGGGCCGATACGGCCATGGCGATAGTAGTGAATGTCGCTGCCACAGATACCGACCACATCCATGCGTATGCGCACATCCCTGGTGCCCAGCACGGCGGGCAGTTCGATCTCGCGCAGGGCGAGTTGACGCGGACTTTCGAGAACAAGAGCCTGTGCCATGGTGACACCTCATATGCATGTATAGCCGGCATCGGCCGTGATGATGGAGCCCGTCAGCAGGCTGGCCGCATCCGATGCCAGGAACTGCACCAGGGATGCTATTTCGTGGGGCTGGCCCATGCGCCCGGCGGGCGTCATTTCGAGCCACCTCTCGATCAGCCCGGGCTGGCTTTCCAGCCCTTGCAGCAGGGGCGTCTCTATATAGGTGGGCGCAACGGCATTGACCCGGACACCGCGTGCGGCCCATTCCACCGCCAGGGACCGGGTCAGATGGTGCACCCCCGCCTTGGAGGCGTTGTAGTGACACTGGGGCTGCGGAACATTGACGATCTGCCCGGACATCGAGCCGATATTGATGATCGAGCCGCGCCCGGCCTCGAGCATCCGCCGGCCGAAGCCGCGGCATGTGCGGAACACGCCGCCCAGGTTGACGCCGATGACCTTGTCCCATTCGGCGTCGCTCATGTCTTCTGCCGGGGTATTGGTCACGATGCCGGCATTGCAGACGAGGATGTCCAGCGCCGGCAGCGCGGCGGCCAGGGCATTGACCGCCGTGCTGTCGGTCACGTCGAGGGCCTCGGCCCGGGCCTGGTAGCCCTTGGCGTTGAGTGCCTGCGCGGTGGCCTCGGCGCGTTCGCGCAGGATATCGGTGCAGATCACCTCGGCACCCGTTGCGGCCAGCGCCTCGGCGATCGCCGCGCCGATGCCTTGGCCCGCGCCGGTCACCAGTGCGAGCTTGCCGGTCAGCGATTGTTTTTCACGGTAGTTCATCGTCCGTCCCTCCAGGTCTGCTCTCAGGTCAGCGCACAACGCAACGCTTCGCCGCGCAGGCCGCGCAACGCTTCTTCGCTGGCCAGGCGCTGCAGGGTGTCTACCGAGGCGTCCGAGAAGAACGCCGCGTGGGGCGACATCAGCACATGGGGCGCGGTACGCAGTGGCGAACCGGTGGGCAGGGGCTCCTGCTCGAAGACATCCAGTCCGGCACCGGAGAGGTGGCCGCCGACCAGCGCCGCGCTCAGGGCTGTTTCGTCGATCAGGCCACCCCGGGAGCAGTTGATCAGGATCGTCCCACGAGGCATGCGCGCGATGGCTGCGGCATCGATGACATGGCGGGTTTCGGGCGTCAGTGGCACATGCAGCGACAGCACGTTGGCCATGCTGATGACCTCTTCGCGGGACATCGGCTCGATCCCGGCGGCACGGGCCTGCTGGTGGGTGACATAGGGATCGAAGCCAATGATGCGGCAACCGAACACCGCCATGCGGGTCGCGTAGGCACGGGCAATCCGCCCGAGGCCGATCAGGCCGACCGTGGTGTCGCGCAATGAGCGCACGCCATCGACCATTTGCGCGATCTTCCATTCGCCCTCCCGGATGCCCGTGCCGTAGTGGTCGAGTTTGCGCGCCAGGGCCAGGGTCATGGCGGCAGCATGATCGGCCACTTCTTCGATGCCGTAGTCCGGCACGTTGCACACGCGCACTCCCACTTCCCTGGCCGCGGCGAGGTCGACGTTGTCGACACCGACGCCGTAGCGCACGATCACCGCGCCCGGCGCCATCGCCTGCATCACACGGCGGGTCATCGGCGCAAAGTTGTTCAGTACGGCATGCGCATCCCGTACCGCTTCCAGGGTTTCTTCTTCGGTGCGGCACTGATGCTCGAAGAACCCGGCGCCGGCAGCCTCCGCCGCGGCTTTTTCATGGCGGGTGTTGCCGAAGGCCTGGTCGGTGACCACCAGTTTCATCGTTGTGCGGCTCATAGCAGCCCCCGCTTTGCCAGGTTGCGCATCAGTGCGCGGGTGCCGTAGGTCCAGGGCGCGGCTTCGTCGGAGTAGACGACGGTATTACGCAGGGTGCCCAACAGCGGCGTCGAGATTTCCACCAGGTCACCGGCCTTGTGGGTGAAACCCGAACCCTTTTGTTCACGATCCTGGGTCGGCGCGAACATGGTGCCGAGAAACAGCATGAAACCATCGGGGTACTGGTGCGAGGTGTTGCGGGTCTGCGCCACCAGGTTGGCCGGCTTGCGGCTGATCTCGGCCATGTTCGAGCCTCCCGACATTTCAAAACCGTCCAGGCCGCTGACGGACAGGGTCAGGGTGGCGTTCTCGATATCGTCGAGGGTGAAGTGTTCGTCGAAGAGACGGATGAACGGACCGATCGAGCAGGAGGCATTGTTGTCCTTGGCCTTGCCCAGCAGCAGGGCCGAACGCCCTTCGACATCGCGCAGGTTGACGTCGTTGCCGAGGGTGGCGCCACGGATATTGCCCTGGCTGTCCACCGCCAGCACGACTTCGGGCTCGGGGTTGTTCCATTCCGAGATCCGGTTGATACCGACCTGGGCGCCATAACCGACCGCCGCCATGGGCTGGGATTTGGTGAAGACTTCGGCGTCCGGACCGATGCCGACTTCCAGGTACTGCGACCAGAGGCCTTCGGCGATCAGCGCAGCCTTGATCTCGGCGGCCTTGGGCGAACCGGCCTGGACGTTGGAAAGGCTGTCGCCGATCAGCGAGCCGATCCGTGCCCGCAGCTCATCGGCGCGGGCCGGATCGCCAGCGGTGCGTTCGTCGATCACGCGCTCGACCATGCTGCGGGCAAACGTCACGCCACAGGCCTTGAGTGCCTGGAAGTCACAGGGCGCCAGCAGGCAGGGGCGGTCGGAGTGATAGCCCATCTCGGAGGGGTCGAGGATCAGGTCGGCCAGATCGCCAACCGCTTCGCCGGCCAATGAGTCGAAACGTTCTGCCGGGTTGTTGTCGAGGAAGTCGGCCATCGACACGACCGACTCGGTAATGTCGACCAGCAGGTTGTCCCGCAGGATGACTACCGAAGGACCTTTGCCTGGTAGCCAGACCCGACCGACCAGTTTGGCGTGTTTGAGTGAGGTGGGCAGCATGAGCGGTTTCCTTATTGTTGATATCTAGTAATGCTACGTTTCGATTTTGAGCACGGTCAAGCAGTCTTGCATGAAAGAAATCGGCATTTTCTCGGTTTTTTCCCTTTTTTATAGCTAATATTCTGAATAATAAGGCGAATATTAAGTGTTTCAGGCATTCTCCAGCGATGGCGGTGCGTCACTTGTCCAGGTGATTTTCGAAAGGGCTATTGCAAAAAGCTAGCAATACTATATTTTTGAATCAAGTCAGTGGTTCCACCGCAGAGAAAGGCGACGGAGAAGTCCCATGCATAACAATAATTCTCTCTACGAGTCGATTGCCGCCCTGGAAGGCGCCTTGTTTATCAATGGTGAGTGGCACAAGGGCGCAGGGGCTCGCTTGCCGGTGGAGAATCCGGCGACCGGGGAACTGATCGGTCATATCGCCGCCGCGACTGCACAAGAGATTGAAGCGGCGGTGTCTGGCGCCCATCGCGCCTTTGCTTCCTGGTCCCGCGAGTTACCGAAGACCCGAGCCAGTGCCTTGCACCGCCTGGGCGACCTGATCGCCGCCGATGCACTGAACATGGCGCGGATCATGACCCTGGAACAGGGCAAGCCGGTCAATGAAGCCAAGGGCGAGGTGCTCAAGCTTGCCGAGGCCTGCCACTTTTATGCTGAAGAAGCGAGCCGCGTGCATGGCGAGATCGTGCCCAACGATCAGCCCGGCTTCCAGAGCCTGGTGGTACGCGAGCCGATCGGCGTCGTCGCGGCGATCACCCCATGGAACTACCCGGCCGAGCTGGTGGGCTGGAAGCTGTGCGCCAGCCTGGCTGCGGGCTGCACTATCGTGATCAAGCCCGCCGAACTGACGCCGTACACCGCCCTGATGATCGCCGGCAAATGCGCCGAGGCCGGTATTCCGGCCGGTGTGGTGAATGTATTGACCGGCAAGGGCTCGCAGGTCGGGCAGGCCCTGGTCGAACACCCGCAGGTGAGCAAGGTGGCCTTTACCGGGTCCAGCGCAGTGGGTCTGCATATCCAGCGCAGTTGCCCGCAGGTCAAGCGCCTGTCCCTCGAACTGGGTGGTAATTGCCCCATGGTGGTGACCGCCAGCGCCGATGTGGAAGCGGCGGTGAAGGGCGCGACACGGCGCAGTTTCCGTAACTGCGGACAGATCTGCATTGCCATCAATCGCATCTATGTCCATCGTTCCCTGTATGAGGCGTTCGTCAGCAAGCTGGGCGCGGCCGCTGATGCGCTGACGGTGCGCAACGGCCTGGAAGAGCCTGCTGCCGACCTGGGCGCCATGGCTTCCGCTGAGCCGCTGGCCAAGACCCGTGCGCACCTCGAGGATGCCCTGGCCAAGGGCGCTCGACTGGTCGCTGGCGGCCAGGCACCACAAGGCGCCGAATTTGCCCATGGGCATTTCTTCCGGCCGACGGTGATCGCCGATTGCACGCACCGGATGCTGGTGATGACCGAGGAAACCTTCGGTCCGCTGGTGGGGGTCGCCGCCTTCGACGATCTCGCCGAAGCTATTCAACTGGCCAACGACACGCCTTACGGCCTTGCCTCCTATGTCTATGCCCGGGACCTGACCGACATCCATACCCTGTCGGCGCAACTGGACTATGGCAACGTTGCCATCAATAACGTCGATGCCGGGATCATGAATGCCCCCTACGGTGGGCGCAAACAGAGTGGCGTGGGTTACGAACACGGTCGCGAAGGGTTGCTGGAGTACTTCAACTTCAAGCATGTCCGCCTGCACCATGGCGTCGGGAATTGAGCCATGCAGGCGCTCATTGGCATCGACATCGGCACCTCGGGCTGCAAGGCATTGCTGCTCGACGTCCATGGCGCGGTGATTGCCGCCGATACGGCGACTTATCCGCTCTCGCAACCTCGACCCGGCTGGACCGAACAGGACCCTGAACTGTGGATCGACGGCGCCCGGCGCGCCATCGCCGGTGTGTTGGCCAAGGCCCCAGGCGTGGAGCTGCTCGGCGTCGGGCTCTCCGGTCAGATGCACGGGCTGGTGCCGCTCGATGCGGCGCAGCAGGTGCTGCGCCCGGCGATCCTGTGGAACGACCAGCGCAATGCCGCGGAGTGCGAGTGGATCACCGCCACCGCCGGTGGCCTGGACGGTTTGCTGAAGGCCACCGACAACCGGATGCTGGTGGGGTATACCGGCGGCAAGATCGTCTGGATGCAGCGGCATGAGCCCGAGCTTTTCGCGCGCTTGAGCACTGTGCTCAATCCCAAGGACTATCTGCGCCTGCGCCTGACCGGCGAAATTGCCAGCGAAGTCTCCGACGCCTCGGGCACGGGCCTGTTCAATGTGCGTTCGCGGCAATGGGCGAGCGGGTTGATCGAGCAACTGGGCATCGACCCCGGGTTGTTGCCACCGGTGTTCGAGTCCCAGGTCGTTTCGGGTCGGGTCAGTGCCCGGGGCGCCGCGTTGTTCGGCCTGCCCGTGGGCACGCCGGTGGCCGGCGGCGGTGGCGATTCGGTTATCCAGACCCTCGGTTCCGGCGTGATCGCGCCCGGCGAACTGCAGACCACCATCGGTACGGCGGGCATTCTCGCCGCCGCCCTGGACGAGCCCCGGGACAATCCGGACGGTCGCCTGCAGATTTTCTGCAACGTGGCCGCGGACAAATGGCATTGCATGGGGGTGTCGTTGAACGCCGGCGGCTCGATGAACTGGTTTCGCGACACCTTCTGCGCAGGGGCCAACGGCGTGGTGCCGTCATTCGAGCAGATCGTCGCCGAGGCGGAGAAGAGCCCGGCCGGTGCCCATGGCCTGCTGTTTCTTCCCTATCTGAACGGTGAGCGTTGCCCGCATCCCGATCCGCTCTTGCGTGCTGCCTTCGTCGGCCTGACCGCGCGCCACGACCGCGGCGACATGGCCCGGGCCGTCATGGAGGGGGCGGTGCATGCGCTGGCCGACATGCATGCCCTGATGAAGCCCCTGGGCATCGACGGACACGTGATCAAGGCTTCCGGCGGTGGTGCACGCTCAGCGCTGTGGCGCCAGCTCCAGGCGGACATCTTCGGTTGCGACGTGCTGACCACCGAAGGGGCCGCCGAGGGTGCGGCGTTCGGCGCGGCGCTGGTGGCCGGGCTGGCGATGGGTGTCTGGGCCGATCCGGCGAGTGCGGCGGCGAGCTGTCGCGCCATTACCCGCCAGGCGCCCGATGGCGCGACGGCCGAGGTCTTCGCCCGTGCCCATCGTATCTACCACAGCCTTTATCCGACGCTCCGGGAAACCTTCGTAGCGCTCGGTGCCCCCATTTTCGATTAGTCATTTTTTCTGGAGTCTGATTCATGTCCGTCTATTCCGCGCTTATTTTCGATCTTGACGGGACGCTTATCGACAGCGCATCCGATATCGCGAAGGCCCTGAATGTCGGTTTCGCGCTGAACGACTGGCCTGAACTCGATCCCGCGCATGTCGAGACGTTTCTCGGCAACGGACCGCGGCGCCTGATCGTCGACATCCTCGAGGACCTCGCGATCCCTTATGACGATGCCCAGGTACAGCGGGCCTTCGATGGCTACCTGCATGCCTATATGGAAGATCCTGCGGGGTGCACGCGGTTTTTCCCTCATGTGCGCGAAGACCTCGCGGCTCTGCGCCAGGCCGGTATCCGCCTGGGTATCTGTACCAACAAGAACCACGCCGTCACCGGCAAGGTCCTGGAGCAGCTGGGGCTGGCGGACTTGTTCGAGGTCGCCCTGGGCGCCGATGCGGTGCCGGCGTGCAAGCCGGACCCCGGGCATTTGCTGGCCGTGGCGCAGGCGATGGACCTGGCATCGGACGAGTGGGCCTATGTCGGTGACACCCGTGTCGACCAGATGACTGCGTATGCCGCGGGCGTGCCATTCTTCGTGGTGCCCTGGGGCGGCGGTCCTCATGTGGACATTTCAGCGGAGCAGCGCTTGAACCGTCTGGCCGATCTGTTACAACGCAGCCCACTAATCGCCAAGGAGCGGATATGACCGTCAGTTTGCTGCAACGCATCATTCTTGAAAGCAAAGACATGCACCGGGCCGAGCGTCGGGTCGCCAACTTTGTTTCCACTTCGCCTTCGAAGGTCCTGCAGATGAGCATGGCCAAGCTCTCGGAAACCTGTTCGGTCAGCGACCCGACCGTGATGCGTTTCTGCCGGCGCTTCGGCTTCGAGAGTTACCAGGAATTGAAGCTGCACCTGGTTCAAAGCCTGGTGCCGTCGGCGCCGTTTGCCTACGAGCAGATCATTCCCGATGACAGTATCGACAACATCGTCCGCAAGACCTGCCGCAACTCGCTGAATGCGATCCAGCGCCTGGCCGAGGACCTGGCGCCCGAGCGGGTGGGCGAAGGTGCCCGACTGTTGCAGGCGGCAAGCTGGATCGGCATCTACGCCACGGGGATTTCCGTGGTCAACGCCCTGGATGCCGAGCACAAGTTCCAGCGCCTGGGCCTGCGGTGCCAGGCACTGCTGGGCAGCAAGCGCCAGGAGATGCACGCCGAAGGCGCTCGGGAAGGCGAAGTGGCGCTGATCTTTTCCCAGTCCGGCCACACCCGGCAGATGGTCGATGTCGCCGTGGCTGCCCGCAAGGCCGGGGCCAGGGTGGTGTCCATCGCCGCCGATGACAGTCCCCTGGCGCGGGTTTCCGATGTGCTGATCGCGGTCAAACCCTATGAACATACCGAACTGATGACACCCCTGGCGTCGCGGCTGAACCATCACCTGGTCACCAACATGCTGGTAGCCGCCATCGCCGTTGCCAGTGGCAGCCAGTTCCCCGATCAACTGACCGCCCTCGACTCATGGCGGACCGACAAGATTTGACCCCCATGACCTGTGGGGGAACTGCCCGATAGGAGTAGCAGATGAGCAACCAACAGAACGAAGCGAAGAAGGTCGCCGCCCGCCGGGTGATCGAGGAATTCGTGCGCGATGGCATGAAGCTGGGCCTGGGGTCCGGCACCACCTCGCATTTCTTCGTTCGCGAACTGGGCAAGCATGTCGCCAATGGCCTGCAACTGACCTGCACCACCACTTCCCGTTCGACCAACGATGTGGCGCGGGAAGTGGGCATCGAGATCATTGATCCGAACGAGATCGGCGAGCTCGACCTGACCGTCGACGGCCCGGACGAGATCGACCGCCAGTTCAACATGATCAAGGGCGGCGGTGCCTGCCTGCTCTGGGAGAAGATCATCGCCCATGCTTCCAAACGCATGATCTGTGTGTGTGACGAGACCAAGATCGTCGACTGCCTGGGCCAGTTCCCGCTGCCGGTGGAAGTGGTGCAGTTCGGCTGGAAGCAGACCGAGCGCCTGGTCAAGCGGATCCTGGCCGGGCAGGGCATCAACGAGGTGACGATCATTCGCCGGCTGCGCGATGGGCAGCCGGTGGTTACCGACAGCGGCAACTTCATTCTCGACTGCCATTGCGGACCGGTTATCCGCGATCCGGCGCCGCTGGAAATCGAGCTCAACCGTATTCCGGGCGTGGTCGAGAACGGCCTGTTCACCCGCGAAGCCGTGGGCATGGTCGTAGGTTGTTTCGACGGCTCTTCCTACGTTCGTTTGCGATAACCGGTGCTCCAGGCAAGGCCGCACCTGCGTGAAACAAGGCTGAAGATAGTATTAAACCTACAATAATAAGTCGGAGTTAATCCCATGAAAAAAGTCAATCTATCTAGCGTGAGTCGTCGTAGCGTGTTGGCCGGCGGTGTGGTCCTAGGACTGGGCGCGATGCTGGGACGCAGTGCCTTCGCGCAGACCCCGCTGTCGGTCGCCTACTCCAACAAGAGCCTGGACTACTACTTCTTCGTCATTCAGGAAGAGTCGGTCAAGCGCGCCGTCCAGGCACAATCGGGCAAGTTCCAGGCAACCAACGCCAGCTTCGACACCACCACCCAGCTCGGCCAATGGCAAAGCCTCATGTTGTCCCAGCCGTCGGCGATCATCTCCGACCCGATCGACAGCCAGGCCATTGTCTCGGCCATCAAGCGTTACAACCAGCGCAAGATTCCGGTGGGCATCATCGACACTCCGGCCGATGGCGGCGATGTCGCGATTACCGTGAGTTTCGACAACTTCAAGGGTGGGGTGATGGCCGCCGAGGAAATCGTCAAGCGCCTGGTCGCGAAGTACGGCAGCCCCAAGGGCACCGTGCTCAATTGCTTCGGCGCCCTGGCCTCGGTGGCCTGGCGCCTGCGCAAGGAGGGTATGGACTCGGTGTTCGCCAAGTACCCGCAGATCAAATACCTGGCCCGTCCTACCGAAGGACTGCTGGACAAGATGCAGGCGGTCACGCTGTCGACCCTGTCGGAGTTCCCCGACCTCGATGCGGTACATGCCCCTTCGGATTCTCCCTCGCGCGGTATCGCGGCGGCGCTCAAGCAGAAGGATCGCTGGAAGAAGGTCGGCGAGAAAGGCCATGTCATTTTCATCAACATCGACGGTGAGCCGGTGGCCCTTGACTGGATCAAGGACGGCTACATGGACGCCTGTGTGTCCCAGGACCCTGTGGCCTATGGGGGCATTGCCGTGGAGATGATCACCAGGTATTCCCTCAATGGCCAGGCGGTGCCGCTGGGCACCTACCAGAACAAGGACTACTTCTGGGAATCGGGAGAGATTGTCCAGGGCAAGACCGGTCCGACCCTGATCATCCCGGCCTTTGTGATCAACTCCGACAACATCGACGACAAGCGCCATTGGGGTTATGTCGCGGAAAAAGTCTGGGGCGTTCCCTCCAAGTGACGGTTGCGGTTGTCGCAGCAGAGCGAGGCTCTGCCGCGATGTTCATCCGACAAGCTGATGGTGAGAAAACAACATGACCCTACACGACACCCAGGCCGGGGCAGCGATGGACGACACGATCCTGCGGATCGACAACATCGCCAAGAGCTACGGTCCCGTGCACGCCCTGCGCGGTGTCACCACGCAGATCCGCCGGGGTTCGATCCACGGCCTGCTGGGGGAGAACGGCGCCGGCAAGTCCACGCTGGTGGGGATCATCTCCGGCCAGGTGATCCCCAGCTCCGGACAGATTCTCATGGACGGTCGGCCGCTCAAACAGGTGGACGTCAAGGCCATGGAGCAGGCCGGGGTATTCCTGGTGACGCAGGAACCGATGATCATCGGCAACCTGACGGCCGCGGAAAACCTGATGCTGGGGATCTGGCCGACCCGCAACGGTTTTGTCGACTGGAAACAGCTGGGCGCCGATGCCGCGCGGATGCTCGATGGCTCCGGCATCGACCCGACAGTCCTGGCCGGCCAGCTGGATGCAGTGGCGCGGCGCAAGCTGAACATCCTCCGGGCCATGTTTTCGGGGGGCAAGGTGATCATCCTCGATGAGCCGACGGCGTCGCTGACCGTGGTCGACCGCCGCCAGCTGTTCGACTTCATGCTGCGCCTGAAGGGTGAAGGAGTGACCTTCATCTTCATCTCCCACTACAACGACGAGATCCTCGAGATCTGCGACGCGGTCACCGTGTTACGCGACGGCAGCCTCGCCGGGACTTGCGAGGACATCGCCTCGATGACCTCCGAGCAACTGACTGAACTGGTGATCGGTCATGGCGTCGAGCTGTTCCAGCGCAAGCGCCGCGACCATTCCGGCAAGCCGCCGGCGATTTCGCTGCGCGGCGTACGGGGCAAGTGGCTGTCCCTGGATCGCCTAGACATCGGTCCGGGGGAAGTGGTGGGGTTCACCGGTCTGCCGGGGGCTGGCGCGAAGGAAATGGCCCGCGCGATCTTCGGCCTGCATCCGGCACTGGGTACTCTTTCCATCGCCGGTGAAGCCGAGCGGGTGTTGCCACGCTCCCCGCGTGCGGCGTTCGATGCCGGTATCGCCTATCTCTCCGACGATCGCCGGCGCGATGGCGCGGTGGGACCGATGTCGATCGGCAGCAATATCGCCATGTCGTCCCTGGGCGCGCGGACTCGGCTCGGTTTTATCGATAGCCGGGCCGAAGCGTCGGTGATCGGGCACTACTTTGCCGCGATGGGGGTCAAGGCGCCCAACCCCGACTATCCGGTCAATACCCTCAGTGGCGGTAACCAGCAGAAGGTGTGCCTGGGGCGCGTGCTCGCCACCCGACCACGCTTGCTGATGGTCGACGAGCCGACCCGTGGCATCGACATGGGCGTCAAGCAGGACGTGCTGCGCATCATCGACGAACTCAGCGATGCTGGCGTAGCGGTGATCATCGTGTCCAGCGATACCGACGAACTGGTTCGCGCGGTGGATCGGGTGTGCATTTTCGACCAGGGCACGATCAAGGAAACATTGACGGGAGAGGACATCACCGTCGAGCGCATCCGCGCATCCGTACAGGGATCAGGCAGTTGAACAATAAAAAGAGTGGAGACACGGGTATGAGAACTCTGGCCAGTCCCGGCAACGAGGTGTCGCCTGCCGCGACCAGAATCAACGGCCCGGCCGTATTGGGCTGGGTATTACACAATGTCGTCTGGATCTGGCTCATCGCCCTGGTGGTCCTGTTCGGTGCGTTCAACGAGTTTTTCTTCACCTTGTTCAACCTGCAGAACGTGATGGTTCAGGCGACGGTGCTGGGAACCCTGGGACTGGCGGTGGCGTTGCCGCTGCTGGTGGCCGAGATCGACCTGTCGATTCCGGCCAATGCCGGTTTTTCCTCGGCGGTGGGGGCGCTCGCGTACTCCAGTTGGGGCCTGCCCTGGTTCGTCGCGGTGGCCATCGGCCTGGCGGTCGGCACGCTGATCGGCTTCTTCAACGGGCTGTGCATCACCCGCCTGAAAATGGTCTCGCTGATCGAAACCCTGGCGATGATGATCATTCTGCAGGGCGCCTTGCTGGCGCTGACCCAGGGCACGACCCTGACCAACATGGCCGACGGCTATATCTGGATCGGCCAGGTGACGATCGACGGCTGGCCGCTGATGCCGGTGGTGTTCCTGGTGGCCCTGACGGTGATCGGCGTGGTGCTCAAGCGCACGGTGCTGGGGCGTTCGATCTATGCCGTGGGGGGGAATGCGATCGCGTCGAATTCCGCCGGTATACGGGTCAACCGGGTCAAGATCATCACCTACACGATCTCCGGCTTCCTGGCGGCGCTGGCCGGTTTTCTCCTGGCTTCCTGGCAGATGGCGATCACCTCCAGCCAGGGTTCGAGCTACCTGCTGTATGCCATCGCCGCGCCGATCATTGGTGGCGTCAGCGTGTTCGGCGGGCGCGGCAATGTGAAGGGCGTGCTGGGCGGGGTGTTGCTGCTGACCGTGATCCAGGTCGGCCTGGCCATCGTCAATGTGCCGTCATTCTATGTCGGCATGATCGGCGGGGTGATGATCTTTATCGCGGTCGCTATCGACGCCATTCGCGTGCGCTACTTCGGCTGACTTATCCCAACTTCAGGACAGTGCAATGTCTTTTACTCCGCATGGCAAACACCTTATCGCCGGCCGATGGGTGGCAAGCGACAGCAGCTTTTCCAACACCCCGATCCGCGGGCCGGCCCAGCGCTTTTCGGCAGGCGATGTCGACCTGGTGAACCGTGCGTGCGAAGCGGCGGAGGAGGCCTTCTGCAGTTACGGCCAGGCCAGCCGGGAGTCGCGTGCGACGTTCCTGGAAGCCATCGCCGATGAAATCGAGGCCCGAGCGGCGATCATCACCAGCATCGGTTCGCTGGAAACCGGTCTGCCCGAGGCGCGGTTGCAGGGCGAACGCGGGCGTACCGTGGGACAGCTACGGTCGTTTGCCGCGCATATCCTGGCGGGCGACTACCTTGATCGCCGGCATGACCAGGCGCTGCCGGAGCGCCAACCCGTGCCGCGCCCCGATATCCGCCTGATGCAACGTCCGATCGGACCGGTGGCGGTGTTCGGCGCCTCTAATTTCCCCCTGGCTTTCTCCACGGCCGGTGGCGATGTGGCGTCCGCCCTGGCAGCGGGTTGCCCGGTTGTGGTCAAAGGTCATGAGGCTCATCCGGGGACCAGTGAGATCGTTGCCGAGGCGATCCGTGCCGCCATCGAAAAATGCGCCGTTCATCCCGGGGTGTTCAGCCTGGTCCATGGTGGTTCCCGGATCGTCGGGCAGCACCTGGTCCAGCATCCGTTGATCAAGGCGGTCGGCTTCACCGGCTCGCTGGGAGCGGGCAGGGCGCTGTTCGACCTGTGCGCGAGGCGTTTCGAACCCATTCCATTTTTCGGTGAGCTGGGCTCGGTGAACCCGATGTTCCTGTTGCCCCATGCGGTTGCCGCGCGCGGTACCGAGATCGGCAATGGCTGGGCGGCCTCACTCACCCTGGGGGCGGGCCAGTTCTGCACCAATCCCGGCATCAGTGTCGTGCTCGAAGGTGCCGAGGCCAATGGGTTTGTCGACGCGACGGTCCGGGCCCTTGAACCGGTGGGCGCGCAGGTGATGCTGAGCGATGCCATGGCAGTCGCCTATCGTGCGGGACGTGAGCGGGTGGCGGGCACGGCGGGCGTGCGTGAAGTCCTCGGTTCATCCTGTGACCGGCGTAACGCGACGCCTTGTCTCTTTGTGACGACAGGCCGGGAATGGCTGGCCAACGCCACGCTGGGGCACGAAGTCTTCGGTCCGTTGGGCCTGGTGGTGACGGTGGCCGACGGCGACGAGTTGCTGCAGGTGGCCCGTTCGCTGGAGGGACAGCTGACGTGCACGATCCATATGGACGAGGCCGATACCGGGCTGGCGTCGCAACTGCTGCCGGTGCTCGAACGCAAGGCCGGACGCCTCCTGGTCAATGGTTTCCCGACCGGTGTCGAGGTGTGTGATGCCATGGTCCACGGCGGCCCCTATCCGGCCTCGACCAACTTCGGCGCAACGTCGGTCGGGACCATGGCCATCCGCCGTTTCCTGCGCCCGGTCAGTTACCAGAACATCCCGCTGGCGCTGTTGCCCGAGGATCTGCGTTAGAAGGTGGCGATTGGGCAGGTACTTCGATGATCCTTGTCGCAGACGACTGCCCTCGCTACTACGGGAGTTACCCCGGCTTTTTCAGGACTGAGCGGACAACCAGGCTCGCCAGCCGCCCCAGGCGCTGATATCCGTGGCCCCTTCGAGACCATGGCCCTCGCAGATGAAGCCGGTCTCCCAGCGGCCATCCTCCAGTTGCACCTTGCCCAGCCCGAGCGGGGCCGGGATGCCGGTCAGGAAGGAGCCGAGCTCGCGGCTGGGCAATTGCCAGACCTCGACGGCAATGGCCACGCCGCCCTCGGCGACCCGGACCATGCCCGGACGTTGTACCGGGCCACCGGCCAGGGCATACAGCCGGTAGTCTGCGGAACTGCGGGTGCTTTCCAGCAGCGTCGCGCCGCGCTGGCGCAACTGCCCGTTGAGCGCCAGGCCGTCCAGGTGGGCACCGCACACCACCAGGCGGGCCTGGTCATTGCGGGCCGGCTGCGCGGGTGCCTTGCCGTCCTGGCAGGCATTGGCGAGGCTCAGCAGGTACTGATCGGTGAAGGCGCGGCCGAACAACGTCACGCCCCAGGGCAGGCCGTTGTCCATGAAGCCACTGGGTACGGCCACGGCGGCATAATCCAGCAGGTTCATGAAGTTGGTGTAGTAGCCCAGTTCGGCATTGCGCAGGACCGGTTCCTCGGCCAGCTCGGCCAGGGTCACCGGACGGCCGATGGTGGGCGTCAGGACGCAATCGAGTCCGGCCATCAGGCGGTCGCATTCGGCCTTGAGTGCCTGTAGCCGGTACTGCGCACGAAAGGTCTGCACGCCGCTGACCTGCGGGGCTTTCGCCAGCACGGCGTGGATCACCGGCAGCACCGCTTCCGGGCGGGTCTGCGCCAGTTCGCCGACGACGCTGTAGCGCTCGGCGACCCATGGGCCTTCATAGAGCAGTCGCGCGGCTTCGAGAAACGGCGACAGATCGAGGCTGACCGCTTCACCACCTAGCGCCTGCAAACGCTCGACCGCCGCGGCAAACAGCCCGGGCCCCTCGTCGCAGCCGAAGAACTCCAGGTCCTGGGGACGGGGCAGGCCAAAGCGGAAGGGCCGCACGGCACCGAATGCCAGACCATCGTTCCAGGCCGGATTGGCGCGGCTGTAGTCGTCCTCGGGGTCCGCTTGCGCGGTCAGCGCCAGCAAGCGGCTGGCCTCGGCGGCCGTGGCGGTGAACGTGGTCACGCAATCAAGGGTACGACAGGCCGGAACCACGCCCGCCGTGGACAGCAAGCCCCTGGTTGCCTTGAGCCCCACCAGATTGTTCAGCGCCGCCGGCACCCGGCCCGAGCCGGCGGTGTCGGTGCCCAGGGCAAAGCTGGTCAGGCCCAGGGCCACGGTCAGCGGCGATCCCGCACTGGAGCCGCCGGAAGGATAGTCGGCGAGCACGCTGTTGCGGCAGGCGCCATAGGGGGAGCGTGTGCCGTTGAGGCCGGTGGCGAACTGGTCGAGATTGGTCTTGCCCAGCGGCACCGCACCGAGGTCGATCAACTGCCGGACCAGGGTTGCCGACCGCGACGGGGTATAGGCGAACGCCGGGCAGGCCGCGGTCGTGGGGATCCCGGCCAGATCGATGTTGTCCTTGATGGCAAAGGGCACGCCATATAGCGGCAGGTTATCCAGCGAGGCGGACTCGAGGGTGGCCAGGTAAGGCTCCAGCTCTTCGACACTGAGCAGATGGATAAACAGGTTGAACTCGGGGTTCAACGCTTCGGCCTGTTCCCGCAGGGCCAGGATCAGGCGGCGTGGCGAGCATTCGCCGCTCGCGTAGCGGGCACGCAGAACATCCAGTTGCAGATCGTTTTTCATGGCTTTTCTCCTGTCATGGCGGCGGGCTCGATCACCACCACCCGTTGCCCGGCACGCACCGCCGAGCCGGGCTGCACGCGTACTTCACGAACGATGCCGGCACAGGGTGCCAGCAGCGGAATTTCCATCTTCATCGACTCCAGCACGACCAGTGCGGTGTCTGCCGCGACCCAGTCGCCGACCTCCACCCGGACCTGCCAGAGATTGCCGGCGATGGGGCTTTCCACGCCGGTCTGATGAGGCGGCAGGGCGGCTTCTTCGCTGGCCTCGACGACGGCTTCGCTGCTTTCGAAATGCGCCTGGCCGCTGTCGATCCAGCGCTGGCGTTCGGCGGAAAAGGCCGTTTGCTGGTGGTCACGGAACGCCTGGATGCTATCCGCCTCGTTGGCGAGGAAGGCCTGGTAGTCGGCGAGGCGCAATTGGCTGTGCTCGATGTTCAGGTCGAAGCGCCCCAGGGGGAAATCGCGGCGGATGCGCAGCAACTCCCCGGCGCTGACCGGGTAGAAGCGGATCTGGTCGAAGAAGCGCAACAGCCAGGGTTTGCCGTCGAATGCCGCCACTTCGCGATAACGGTTCCACATCTGCAGCGTACGGCCGACGAACTGGTAGCCGCCTGGGCCCTCCATGCCATACACGCACAGGTAGGCGCCACCGATACCCACCGAGTTCTCGGCGGTCCAGGTCCGTGCCGGGTTGTATTTGGTGGTCACCAGCCGATGCCGGGGGTCCAGCGGTGTCGCCACCGGGGCACCCAGGTAGACGTCGCCCAGGCCCATCACCAGGTAGCTGGCATCGAATACCGTGCGCTGCACTTCATCCAGGTCGGGCAGGTCGTTGATGCGGCGAATGAACTCCAGGTTGCTGGGGCACCAGGGCGCGTCCTTGCGCACGGTGGTCTGGTATTTCTCGATAGCCAGTTGGCAGGCCGGGTCATCCCAGGACAGTGGCAGGTGCACGATGCGCGAGGGCACCTGCAGGTCGCGGGCGGCACAGACCGCGTCCCACTCGCCCGTGACGATCTCCAGCAGTTGCTCCAGGGGCAGTTGCTCGGGTTGGTAGTGCACCTGCAGCGAGCGGATCCCCGGTGTGAGATCGATGACTCCGGGCAATTGCCTGGCTTCGAGCGCCTGCATCAGGGCGTGACCACGGAAGCGCAACACCAGGTCGAGTTCGGCGGCGCCGATTTCCAGCAGCAGGTGGGTATCGCCGGCCAGGCGCGCCACCAGGCGCGTGTCGTCCCGGCCCAGGTCCAGCACCATCGGCGATGGCAGCCGGGTCGGGTCAGGCGCTGGCCGGGGGGCTGCGACGGCTTCGGCATTCAGCGCGGCCGTGGCAAGTCGGCGTGCATGAACGAGGTCACACGGCACGAAGCGCACCTTGTCGCCGGCCTTGAGTTGCCCCAGTTGCCACAGATCGGCCTCGATGACGGTCACCGGGCAGACGAATCCGCCCAGGCTCGGGCCGTCAGGGCCGAGAATCACCGGCATGTCACCGGTGAAGTCCACCGCGCCGATGGCGTAGGGGTTGTCGTGGATATTCGACGGATGCAGCCCGGCCTCGCCCCCGTCGGCCCGCACCCATTCGGGTTTGGGGCCGATCAGGCGCACGCCGGTACGGCTGGAGTTGAAATGCACTTCCCAGTCGGTGGCAAAGAAGGTGCGGATGTAGTTTTCGGTGAAGTATTCCGGCGCGCCATGGGGGCCGTAGATCACCCGGATCGTGCGTAACGTCTCAAGAACGGGTTGCGCGGGGAGTACCGCGCCGACGCTGGTATCCGTCAGCGCGGCCAGGTGCAGCACATCGCCGGCCCGCAGGGCCCGGCCGCCGTGACCGCCGAACTGGCCCAGGGTGAAGGTGCTCTTGCTGCCGAGATAGTCCGGCACCTGCACACCCCCCCGCAGGCAGAGATAGCTGCGGGCCCCGGCACCGGCGATGGTGCCCAGGCTCAGCAGCGAACCGGCCTTGACCGCCAGCGCGGTGTTCATCGCCATCACCACGCCATCGAGCAGCACCGGCAACACTGCGCCGGTCACTGCCACCACGGCATCGGTATTGAAGCGCAGGCTTGGCCCGCTCATGGTGATTTCCAGGCCCGCGCAACCTTCGGGGTTGCCCAGCAGGCGGTTGCCCAGGCGCAGCGCGCGGCTGTCCATGGGGCCTGAAGGGGGAACGCCCACGGCCCAGTAGCCCTGGCGTCCGGGATAATCCTGGACGCTGGTCTGGGTGCCGCCAGCGAGCACTTCGAAGGTCTGCGCATGATAAGCCAGGCCTTCCAGGCAGCGGGTCCAGGGTTGGCCGCTGGCGAACGGGGCATCGAGGAGGATCTGCTGCAAGTAGTCGCGATTGGTCTCGACGCCGTACAGCTGGCTGGCACCCAGGGCCTGGTGCAGGCGCAGACGCGCCTGTTCACGGTTTTCGGCCCAGGTGATGACCTTGGCGATCATCGGGTCGAAGTAGGGCGGTATCTCGCAACCGGCCTCGACCCAGGTATCGATACGCAGTGCCTTGCCATCGGCCGGCGGGAATTCGACCGCCGTCAACAGACCGGGGCTCGGCTGGAAGTCCTTGCCCGGATCCTCGGCATACAGACGGGCCTGCACCGCGTGGCCGCGCGGTTGCAGGCCGGCGCGCAGTTCGGCGAGCGGCGGCAGGTCGCCGGCGGCCAGTTGCACCATCCAGCGTACCAGGTCGACGTTCCAGACCTGTTCGGTAACGCCGTGCTCGACCTGCAGGCGGGTGTTCACTTCCAGGAAGTAGAAGCGTCGCTCGTCGCTGTCGAAGACGAATTCGACGGTGCCGGCGCTGCGGTAACGGACCGCTTTCGCCAATTGCACGGCAGCGGCGCAGAGCGCTTCGGCCATGCCCTCGGGCAGGTTGGGCGCGGGGGTTTCTTCCAGCACCTTCTGGTTGCGCCGTTGCACCGAGCAATCGCGCACGCCCAGGGCCAGGACTTCGCCAGCACCGTCACCGAATACCTGGACTTCCAGGTGGCGGGCGCGCTGGATGTATTTCTCGATAAATACCCCGGCGTTGCTGAAATTGTTCTGGCCCAGGCGCTTGACGGTCTCGAAGGCCTCCTGCAGCGCCTCGGCGGAGCGGCAGACGCGCATGCCGATGCCGCCACCGCCGGCGGTGCTCTTGAGCATGATCGGGTAGCCCACGTGTGCGGCGGCGTGCAGGGCATCGTCGAGGCTGTCCAGCAGGTCGCTGCCTTCCAGCAGCGGCACACCGTGCTGGCGGGCGAGGGCGCGGGCGGTGTGCTTGAGGCCGAACAGCCGCAGTTGCTCCGGCGTCGGGCCGACGAAGGCGATCCCGGCCGCCTCGCAGGCTTCGGCGAAGTCGGCGTTTTCCGAGAGGAAACCATAACCCGGATGGATGGCCTGGGCGCCGCTGGCCCTGGCGGCGGCGAGGATCTTGTCCGTCGCCAGGTAGGTGTCGGCGGCGGCGCCTTCACCCAGGCTCAGGGCCAGGTCGGCTTCAAGGATGTGGCGGCTGGTGATATCCGCTTCGGAATAGACCGCGACTCCCTTGACCTCGAGTTCGCGCAAGGTACGCAGGAGGCGGCAGGCGATGGCGCCGCGATTGGCAATCAGCAGTGTGTCGAACATGACAGGTTCCCTGGAGGCGGCAGGAGTCCGCCTCGGCTGGGGTGCGGGTCGTCCCGCAGTTTTTCGAAAGGGTCCCGGGGTCGTCCCCAGACCGCGATCAGGCCCGCTTGCGCGGCAGGGTCTGGCCCGAACGGCTCTGGCAGAGGATGAACAGCCACTGCCGCAGGGGCTTGCACCAGGTCTTCAGTCCCATATCAGCAACTCCGCCGGAGTGGGGTTGTAGCCATTGCACGGGTTGTTCAGTTGCGGACAGTTGGAAATCAGCACGATCACGTCCATCTCGGCCCGCAACTGCACGTACTTGCCGGGGGCGGAAATACCGTCCTCGAAGGTCAGGGCGCCTGCGGGAGTCACCGGCACGTTCATGAAGAAGTTGATGTTCGGGCCGATATCGCGCTTGCCCAGTCGGCCATCGTGGGCACAGGCGCGCAGGTAGTTGTCGCGACAGCTGTGCATATGGCCCTTGTCCAGGGCATAACGCACGGTGTTGCTTTCCTGGGCGCAGGCGCCGCCGAGGGTGTCGTGGCGACCGCAGTTGTCTTCGACGATGGTCAGCAGCGGGCGGCCGAGGTTCGAGTACAACACGCTGCCGGTGCCCAGGTAGACGTTGTTCTGGCGGCGCAGGGTGCGTTGCACGTCGTAGCGTTCGCGCGGGTTGGCGGCGCTGTAGAACAGGGTATCGACGGCCTGGTTGCCTTCGAGGTCGAGAATGCGCAGGGTCTGCCCGGCCTTCACTTCGGTGAGCCAGGGTTCGCCCGCCGGGACGGTGGCGCGATAGCGGGCCGATTCAGGGTGCAGGTGCATAGTCATGGCGTCTTCCTCAGGCGAACAGGCGATCGGTATTGATGAAGCCGCGCACGTTCTCGGGGCGCGAGGTGCGGCAGTGCTCGGCAACGCCGGCGTCGGCATTCATGAAGGTCAGGTGCACCGGTTTGGGGGCGTACTCCGGCGCGGGGTCCATGGGGTGTTGCAGGGCGGTGATGATGAAGAGGGTGTCCATCGGCGCGTAGAGCTCGATGCAATCGCCGGCCCGGGAGTGGCCCTGGGCAAAGTGCAGTCCGCCGTGGTCATCGACATCGACCCGGCTGAACAGGTTGAGGGTCATGGACAGGTCGGACAGCCCCAGCCCCCACTTGCCCATTTCCACCAGGAGGTTGTCGGCACCGTTGCGATAGAAACCGTTGCGCAGCTCCTGGTAGCGGCCCCGGCCATATTTTTCCTCGACTTCCCCGGCGCAGAGCACGCCACCGATGCTGTCGTTCCAGCCACGGGTATCGCGGGTGATGGCGGCCAGTACCCGGCCCATGTCCGAGTACAGGCAATGGCCGGCGGTGAGGTTGGCGGTGTGTTGGCACTTGAGGCTGTCAGGCAGGTTCAGGCGCTCGGTTTTCTCATGGGCGTTGAACAGCATCAGGCTGACGTTGGCGCCGCCCTGGACATCGCTCAGGCGCAGCAGTTGGCCGCGCTTGAGCACGAAGGACAGGTGGCCGCCACCTGGCAGGCGTTCATCGGCAAAGACAGGCAGGTCATTCATGGGGAAGTTCCTTGTTCGGTTGGAGTGCGTCCGGCAGCGGCGTCGCGCGGGCCTCGCCACGCCGGCTGTTGAGCGGCAAGTCGTAGGTGATGCGCGCGCCATAGGCATTGGGCGCATGGGGATCGATGCGGACCTTGTCGAAGACCATCAGGCGGGTGCCCAGGCTGAAGCCTTCGCTGAGGTCATGGGTGACCATGAACACGGTCAGTCGGGTTTCCCGCCACAGCTCCAGCAGCAGGACGTGCATGTCCTTGCGGATGCCGGGATCGAGGGCGCCGAAGGGTTCGTCCAGCAACAGCACCCGTGGCTTCATGATCAGCGCCTGGGCGATGGCCAGGCGTTGTTGCATGCCGCCGGAAAGCTGTGCGGGGTATTTGTCCAGGGCGTGGCCGAGGCCGACCCTGTGCAGCAGCACCGCCGCCTGTTCGCGTGCGGCGCGTTTACGTGGGCCGAACAGCCGCCCCAGCAGCGGTGCCCGGGGCAACTCCAGGCCCAGGGCGACGTTGTCCAGCACACTCAGGTGGGGAAACACCGAATAACGCTGGAACACCACGCCACGGCTCGGGTCCGGTTCGCTGGACAGCGGTTGGCCGTCGAGCAGGATTTCGCCGCGGCTGGCCCGTTCCTGGCCCAGCAGCAGGCGCAGGAAGGTCGATTTTCCGCAGCCCGACGTACCGACCAGGGTGCAGAACTCGCCTTCGGCGATGCTCAGGTTGAGGCCCTCGAGCACCACATGGTCACCGTATTGCTGCCACAGGTTGTTGACCTGGATAAAGCTCATGGCCGCGCCCCTTCGTACCAGGGAAAGGCTCGCCGGGTCAGGTGCTGCAAGCCCCAGTCCATCAGCCAGGCGAGCAGGGTGATCCACACCACATAGGGCAGGATCACGTCCATGGCCAGGTAGCGCCGGACCAGGAAGATCCGATAGCCCAGGCCATCCTCGGAAGCAATGGCCTCGGCCGCGATCAGGAACAGCCAGGCCGACCCGAGCACCAGCCGCAGGGCAATCAGCAGGCGTGGCAGCAGTTGCGGCAGGACCACCCGCAGGATCAGGGTCCAGGTCGAGGCGCCGAGGGTCTGGGCCTTGATCAGCAGTTCGACGGGAATCTCCCGTGCCCGCTGTTCCAGGTCACGGGCCAGGATCGGGGTGATGCCGATGACGATCAGCATCACCTTGGACAACTCGCCCAGGCCAAGGACGATGAACAGGATCGGCAGGATCGCCAGCGGCGGCACCATGGACAGCACCACCAGCAACGGTGACAGCGGTGCACCGAACAACGGCAGCACACCCGCGGCGATGCCCAGGCACAAGCCCGCCACGGCGCTGATGCCCAGGCCGATGGCCAGGCGCCGCAGGCTCGACGCGCTGTCCTGCCAGAGCACGTAGCCGCCGCTGCGCTTGTCCTCGGTGAAGGCCATGCGCTTGACCGCATCGCCCATCTGCACGGCGCTGGGCAGCAGCTTGTCGTTGGGATTGTCCGTCAGTCGTTGCGCCGAGCCCAGGAAGTAGGCGCACAACAACAGCACGAACGGCAGGATCACCAGCAACAGCCGCGTGGGACGGTCGGGATGACGATTGATCAGGCGCATGGCGCGTCCTCCGCTTACAGCTTGCCGTCGACAGCCATCTGCACATAGCTCGGATCAAAGCGCAGCTTGAGATTGCCCTTGTCCCCGCGAGTCACATCGTGGGCGAAGCTCATGCCGACCGCGCTGCTGTCCTTGGCCCCTTCGCCGAGCAGGCCGTGCTCGAAGGAGAACCCGGCGACCTTGTCCATGGTCTTGGGCAACTGCGCGCTGCCGACGAAGTCCAGCATCTGTTGCGGGGTATGGAACAACTGGGTGGTCGCCAATTGCGCCTTGAAACCGGCCAGGTCGGTACCGGAGGCCTTGGCCATGTGTTCCAGGGCCGTGTCGCTGGCGGCGGACTTGCCGTTCATCAGGGTCACGACCTCGAACCAGGCGCCGGTCAGGGCCTTGCCCAGGGCGGGGTTGTCCTTGAGGGTCTGGGTATTGACCACCATCATGTCGATGATCTCGCCGGGGATCTTGCTGGAGTCGAATACCTGGGTGACTCCCGGCCTGGCCTTGATGTCGGCCAGCATCGGGTTCCAGGTGGTGACGGCCTGGACCGCGTCGGTGTTGAACGCGGCCGAGATGTCGGCGTCGGAGGTGTTGACGACTTTCAGGTCCTTTTCCACGAGGTCGACGCTATCGAGGGCGCGCGCCAGCAGGTAGTGGGAAACCGATAGCTCGACCAGGTTGACGTTCATGCCCTTGAGGTCGGCGACGGTCTTGCCGCTGCCCTTGATGACGATACCGTCGTTGCCGTTGGAGAAATCGCTGAGCAGCAGCGCCGTGCTGTCCACGCCACCGGCGGCGGGGATGGTCAGGGCATCCATGTTGGTCATGGTGCAGCCATCGAACTGGCCGGCGGTGTACTGGTTGATCGACTCGACGTAGTCGTTGATCTGGGTGACCTTGATGTGGATGCCGTACTTGCTGGCCCACTTGTCGACGATGCCCTGGGCCGCGGCATACTCCCAGGGCATCCAGCCCGCATAGATGGTCCAGCAGACATTGAAATCGGTCTTGGCGGCGGCGTGGGAAGACAGGCTGAACAACAGGGCGACGCCTGCGGCGAGGAAAGCGGATAGACGGGGCTTTCGCATGGTAGGACTCCAGTTGAGGGTGGACGGACAGGGAGCAGCGCGACACCCGTATCGATGGGTGGTCTGTCTCCCGGGCTTTTATCCCGCCGTGTAACCTCAACTGGAGGTCGTTGGCTCTCGGACCAGTCACTCGCCTTGCAGCGAGCCGGAACCCTAGCCAACTATTGTGTTGCGCAAATTGTGGTGCACTTGGCTCGCGCTACTCCTGCACATCCGGAGTAATGCCAGAGGCGTGCCAGATCGGTATCTTTTGTTTCATTCGCGGCCGGAGCGGGGATAGAACGGGTCTGTCGGGGAGGGACCCTGCCGTTTTGCCCTGGCGCCATTCCCGGCGTTCGCTCCGAGTTGGGGCGGGTCGCACTCGACTGGTGCGACAGCCCCGTCGGCAGGCGGACTCAGAACTCATCGGTTCCCGGACAATGGCTTGCGTGAGGCGTGGTGGCGCCTTCCTTGCCTTCCAGCACAAACGCAGCCCGGTGTTCGGCCACCACATTACGCAGGGCGCCGTAGTAGTCCGGCAGGCGCTGCAGGCTGTCGGTGAGCGGCAACAGCGAGGCGCGGGTATCCACGGTGCCGCCCACCAGGTTGATGGTGCCGAGGGTCTGCACGGTATCGCTGTCCCCCAGTGGTGCGACCAGGAAGCTCAGTACTTTCCCGGCGGCATCGCGGCTGTTGCCCGTGCCCAGCAACGGCAGCTCGACGATGGGGCCGTTGCCGATCCCCCACACACCAAAGGTCTGGCCGAAGTCGGCGGTGTGCCGGGGGATACCGATTGGATCGGACACGTCGATCAGGCCGACGATGCCCACCGTGGTGTTCACCGCGAAGCGCCCCAGGGTGTTGATGGAGCGGCGTGGATTGCCCTGCAGCAGATCGTTGATAAACACCTTGGGCTCGCTGAAGTTGCTGGCGAAGTTGTGCACGCCCTGCTGGAAGAACTCCGGCAGGCGCCGATAACCGCGTGCCACGGGGGCCAGGGCGTAGTCGTCGACGGCACGGTTGAACGCGAACACGCCACGATTGAGCGGTTCGGCCGGGTCGTACACCGCGGCGGAAGCCGGTGCGCACTGTGTCTCGCCGGGCCTGGCCGGGGGGCTCGTGCAGCCGGCCAGGTAGGATAGGGTCAACAGCAGCGCGGCATGGCGAGCCAGGGTCGGGGAATACGTCAGCGAGCGCATAGGTACAGTCCAGTCTCCGGAAAAGGGAGGCCGATGCTGGCATTGCTCCCTTGCCCGAAGATGTCTGCTTTATTGCGCCATTGACGCTTTATTGCATGATTGAAATATATGACGGGCCGCGTCGAATGGTTTTAGATGGCGCATCGACAAAACCAAGTGATACCCGCCGGTGAGCCATCTTTTAATCGTGGACGATGACCTTGAAGTCCTCGCGCTGCTGAAGAAATTCTTTCTGCAACATGGCTATGCGGTCGAGACCGCGGCCAACGGAGCGCAGCTGTGGGCGGCCATGGCGCTGAACCCCGCTGACCTGATCATCCTCGACCTGATGCTGCCCGGGGACAACGGCCTGTTGCTCTGCCAACGCCTGCGCCAGCAGTACGCGACGCCGGTGATCATGCTGACCGCCATGGGCGAACTCAGCGATCGCGTGGTGGGCCTGGAAATGGGCGCCGATGACTACCTGAGCAAACCCTTCGATGCCCGCGAGTTGCTGGCCCGGGTACGGGCGGTGTTGCGCCGGGCCGGAGAAAGCCGGCCGCCCATTGGCGATGCTTCGCGGCCGTTGATTCGTTTCGCCGGCTGGCAGCTGGACCTGACGCGCCGCGAATTGCGCTCGCCGGACCAGGTGATGATCCCGTTGTCGTCCGGGGAGTTCGATCTGCTGCTGGTCTTCGTCGAACACCCCCAGCGCGTCCTGACCCGCGAGCAGTTGCTGAACCTGGCGCGCGGCCATAGCCATGACGCGTTCGATCGCAGCATCGACGTCCAGGTCAGCCGCCTGCGGCGCAAGCTGGAGTTCGACACCAAGCGTCCGGAGATGATTCGCACCGTGCGCAATGGCGGCTACCAGTTCACTGTCAGCGTGACCCGCTCATGAGCGGCCGTCATCGCCGCGATACCGTGGCCCGCTGGATTGCCCTGACCATTCTGATCGCCATGTTCACCGCGCTGGCCTTCAACGCGCTGTTTGTCCAGCTGGCGGGCGTCTGGGCGCGCCCGCCGTTGAGCGAAACCGGCTTGCTGGACAAGGTGGCCGTGGTTGTCCAGGTGACCGAGGCGACCGCCGCGGACCAGCGGCTGCGCCTGACCCAGGCGGTGGACGATGCCGACTTCAAGGTCGTCTGGTTGCCTGATCGCAAGACGATTGATGTGCCGGTGCTCGCCGATGCCGGCTTCAGTTCCGAGAAGATTTTCAAACGTACGCTCAAGGGGCCGCCACGGCACATGGAGGCCTACGAGCCCTCCGACTGGTCGGGCCCTGGTGGGCACTATGCGCTGTTGGTGGAACTGGTCGATCACTCCTGGCTGCTGTTCACCGCACCGTCGCGCAGCTGGGGCATGGCGGAGGGGCCGCGCAGCCTGGTCATCCTGCTCCTGGTGCTGGTGTCCACCGCCCTGGTCACCCTGATCGCCACGCGGCGCCTGGCCCGGCCCCTGGAAGATTTTGCCCAGGGTGTCCGGCGTTTTGGCGCGGATTTCCGGGCCCCGGCCATCGAGCCGGTCGGCCCCCATGAAATCCGCCAGGCGATCCTGGCCTTCAATGGCATGCAGGCGCAACTGCGACACTTCATCCAGGATCGCACCCAGATGCTCGCGGCGATTTCCCATGACCTGCGCGCACCCTTGACCCGCCTGCGCCTGCGGGGGGAATTCATCGAGGATGTCGAGCAGCAGCAGCGTCTGTTCCGCGATGTCGACGAGATGCAGGCGATGATCAACACGGCCCTGGCGTTCTTCCGCGATGATGCGCGCCTGGAGCAGGGAACCCAGCTGGACCTGGCGGAACTGCTGCAGACGCTGGTGGATGACTACCGCGACCAGTCCATCGACATCCACTTCAACGGCCCGCCGCGACTGGTGTACTTCGGTCGTCCGCTGGGGCTCAAGCGGGTGATGACCAACCTGATGGACAACGCCATTCACTACGGCCACGAGCCGCTGATCGAGTTGCAGCAACACCCGCACGACGTGATCATCCGCGTGCTCGACCGCGGCCCGGGGATTCCCGTCGACTTGCATGAGCAGGTGTTCCTGCCGTTCTTCCGCCTGGAAGGCTCGCGCAACAAAAGCACCGGAGGGGTTGGCCTGGGACTCTCGACCGCGCGGGCGATCGTGCTGGAGCATGGCGGCACGCTGACGCTGACCAATCGCCAGGGCGGTGGGTTGGCGGCCGTGGTGGTGTTGCCGGTCTAGCACGGATCGCGGTCGTCATTCGCGGGTACTGTCGAGCGTGGCGGTGGAAATCCCGCGTTTGCCATCGATCCGCCGCGCCACCTCCATCGCCGCCTCCAGTTCACTGATGCCCCGGGCCTTCATCAATTCGAACCGCTCGGCCTTTTCCTCCGGCTCGGTCATGGCCATGGTCAGGTAGAGACTGGGCGGTACCGCGCGAAACAGCACCTCCATGGACTTGGACAGAATCACCCCCTCGGTGAATTTCCCGGACTCCTTCCGGGCGGACAGCATCAGCGTCTTCTGGGCATCGGTGAGCGCGCGGAACCGCGCGATCTTGTTGACTTCGTCCGGCGGCATGTTCAGGCAGATCCACCATTCGATCATGTTCAGCATCGGCTCCGCGGCCCTGGGCAGGTCGTCGACGTTCTGGGTGGCGAGCCAGAACCAGGCACCGAGCTTGCGCCACATCTTGGTGATCTTCACCACGTAGGGCGACAGCAACGGATTCTTGGTGATGATGTGCCCCTCGTCGGTGACGTTGATGATCGGCCGACCGAGCATCTGGTCCCGCTCGGCGATGTTGTTCACGGTATTGATCAGCGAGATGTAGGCGATGGAGAGCTGTGCGTTGTAGCCCTCGCGGGCGTAGGTCGCCAGGTCCACCAGGGTGATATCGGCCTCCGGCCAGGGCGTGCCGTCGCTGTTGAACAGGTCGCCGTCGGCGCCCTGGCAGAACATGTCCATGGCGTCGGCCATTTCCAGCAGGCGCAGGCGTCGTTGCTCCGGCAGGTCGGTGTCATGGCCCATGGCACGAAGGGCGTCGCGAACGTCCTGGGTGAGGACGGTCCTGTCCCGGTTCACGCAGTCGTGCGCGGCGTTGATGATGCTTTGGCGGATCAGGCTGCGGTCGGCGCGGGTCAGGCGCTGTTCTTCCTTTTCCTCGCCACCGGTGATCATCAGGCGCGCGGTGATCTCCAGCTCTCCCAGTACATCGCGTTCGTCCTCTTGCGGGCTGTCGTTGTCATCGAGGTCGTCTGCATCCAGGGTCAGGACCTGCGCGGGGCTGTTCACCAGTCGACAGGCATCGGCGAAGGGCGCCAGGCTGACACCGGAGCCGGGCGCGAGCTTGACCCGGTTGACTGTCAGGCCCAGGCGCCGGGCAAAGTCGGCAAACAGGCCGAAGCTGTTGCCGGCCTCGGCGATGAACAGCCGGGGGCGATACATCGCCACGACCTGGTTGAGCAGGTTGTTGAGGGTGGCCGACTTGCCGGCACCGGTCGGCCCGAAGAGAAACAGGTGGGCGTTCATCTGGCGGTCCAGGCGGTTGAGGGGATCGAAGGTCAACGGGCCGCCACCGCGATTGAAGAAGGTAAAGCCGGGATGCCCGGTGCCTTCGCTGCGCCCCCAGATCGGCGCCAGGTTGGCCACGTGCTGGGCGAACATCAGCTGGGTGTACCACTCGCTCTGGCGCATGCCCGGGTTGAACACGCAGGGCAGCCAGCGCAGGTAGCTGTTGAGCGGGGCGACTTCATGCTCGTCGCGCACCGGCTGCAATCCGGCATTGAGCATCACGTTGTTGAGCTGCAAGGTACGGCTGTCGAGCTCCCTGATGTCGCGACCGCGCAGGTAGAAGGCCACCGCGCCCCGGTACAGCTTGTGCGCGCTGCCAAGATGCGCGCGGGCCTGCTGCACATCGTCGCGGGTCTGCTCGGACGCCAGGGTGTCGCCGACGGATTTTTTCGCCAGGTGGTTGAGGTGCGCCTCCAGGGTGTCCTGCGGGGTGATCACCAGGGTGATGCAGAGCACCGTGTCTTCGGGCATCTGGTCGAAGAGGGCATTGATGGCATCGCCGCCCTTGGTGGTTTCGCCGGTCAGGTGACCGGTCATGGGCGGGGAGCGCAGGCGATCGAGCACCACCACGCGATGGGGCATGTCGTCGAGGTACCAGAGTCCCTGTTGCACATCCGAGCGCGGCTGCTCGAAGAACAGGCGCTGGGCGAAGTCGCTGCCGCTGGCCAGTGGCAGTTCCTCGTCGGCGGCGTCCGGCGGATAGTCCGCCAGCCGGTAGAAGTCCTGGCGCTGCTGCGGGCTATTGCCCAGCAGTTTCGGGGCGGGGTTGAACCAGCGCAGCAGCCAGCGGTGGATCTGCGCACCGTCCAGGCGCCGTGTCTTCACGCCGGCGTTGCCCAACCCACCGCTCAGGCGCTCACAGAGGCTGTTGAGGGCCTCTTCGCTGGTCTGGCCACGCTGGGGCGGCGTGCCTTTGCCGCGGCGGTACACCACCAGCCGCACCTTGCGGCTTTGCCCGCGCCAGGGCAGCTGGGTCACCACGGTGTCTTCAAAGAGCCCGCCGGGTTGCGACAGGGCCTCGAGGTGCTGTTGAAACATCCGCAGGTAGCACTCGGTGAACGCCGAACCCCGGGCGCGGGGTTGCACATAGTCGCCGAGGCTGTGCAGATAGCCGCCCCAGTCGGTCTCGTCCTGGGCATAGAGCTGCAGCACCCAGGGTTGTTCCTCCAGCTCGTCGAAACTGTCCTGCAAGGCATTTTCCAGGGCGTCGCGGACCGTGCGCAGCCAGCTCGCTTCGCGACCCTCGGTGCCGATGGGCGTCAGCTCGAAGAACGCCGCCACCGACTCGCCGTCCTCCAGCAACAGGCATTGCGAGTCGGGCAGGAACTCCACCCATGGCAGCAAATCGACGAAGCTGGGTGTCGCTGCATAGAGCGCCTGTTCATCGGCCACGGTGGCGGGACGCTTGCGTGGGTTCTCGTGGGGTTTCATCAGTAATCCTCCGTCCGCTCGCCGGGCAGGGCGTACTGCACCCGCTGGTAGAACGGAAAGACCGTGCTGTAGCCGGGCACCGGTACCGGATCGGAGCCTGCCAGGTGGGGAAAGACGTACATCACCAGGTCCGGGTTGGGCAGGCGCCTGAACTGACTGTGTATCTCGTTGCGGGCGGTGCGGGTGTAGGCCGGTTGCTCGGAGGCGCCGTCGGCGAGAGGCCGGCGCAGGGCCAGACGCACCTCTTGCAGCGGATTATTGCCGGGGCCGCGGGCGCCCTGGGCGGATTGCCGGTTCCAGATATCCGCCATGGTCTGCGGGCCATGGGGCAGCAGGTGGTCCTTGTCGGTACTGCAGCCGGCGATCAGCAGGGCGCCCGACAGCAGGCAGGGCAGTGGGTCAATCGAGGGTAGACGCATGGGTTCCTCCAGCGACATGCCGCACCTGGCGGCCGAGGGTTTCGTAATCGATCTCCAGTTGCCGGTCCAGATGCACGGCCACCTGGGCGCCGGGTTGCACGTAGACGGCGGCAAAGGCCTGTCCATAGAGCTTGTTGACCCAGTCACCGATATCTTTCACGCCTCCCGAGAGGATGCTGTTGAGCGCCGAGGGCCCGGCGCCCACGGTCGCTCCGCCGGGCGTGAGCACGGTACTGGCGTCGGCCTTGTCGGCCTCGAGCAGCTTGGCCACGCCGGCCCCCGCGGCGGTGATCAGGCTTTTGGTGCCCAGGTATTGCTGGGTGTTCGAGCGCCGCTCGCCGGCGATGCAGGGCACGCCGTACGGGTCGCTGAGCCAGCCGATGCCGCCCTGGATCCTGCCGGTCGAGGTGCTGGCTGTCTGACTGTTGCCCTGGCGACCGGTGAGTTTCTTCGGCGCGGGCAGTGTACGGATGCGTCCGTCGTTGAAGACAAAGGTCAGGCTGACGATCTGCCCGCGCACACAGGAGAGGGTCCAGTCTCCGGCGGCAGTGCCGCTGATCACCGCTCCCGCGACATCCGGCAGGTCGATGCCATTGGCGGTGAGGTTGTCCGGGCCGATCAGCACCTTGAACGGGTAGGGATCGTTGACCACGCCGTCCACCGGCACCCGACCGATCAGCGCGGTCATGGCGATGGAACCGGTCAGGGTGCTGTTCTCCGGCAGGGTATAGACGGGCCTGGCGGGGGCCTTGTCTTCAGTCTTCGGTCGACTGTCCACCGCGCTGGCGTCGAGCTTGCGCTGGGCTGCCCCTTCACTGAAATCCGTAGGGAAGCTCAGGCCCTGTGCCGGTTTGCCGGAACCGGCGGGCAGGGGTTTGCCCCGGGCATCGACGGCGGTCGCGTCCTGGGGTTCGGTCCAGACCAGCTCATCGTCGCCGCCGGCGAACTGCCCCTCGTCGCCGGGCTCGAGTCCCAGGCCAATGGGCAGGTCCGCCCCGCGGCTGGCGGTGAATTGCATCGACAGTTTCTGCTGGAGATCGTCCAGCAGGCTTTGCGTCTCCTGGGCGCTCAGCCCGGTTGGGGCCTTGTGCTGCGCCTTCTCCAGTTCGGCGCCGATAATTTGCTGGATACGCTGGTCGATCTCGCTGTCACGACGTCGCAGGCGGGTGTTTTCCTGCTGTTGATCCTTGTTTTCAGAGAGCAGGGCTTTCAATTCCTCGCGCATGGCCTTGGTCTGGGCCACCAGCGTGGCAACCGTGTCATGGGGGGTATCACCGTCGATGCCCAGTTGCTTCATTTCCTCCGCGGTCAGGCGATGGCCGCCGTGCTCGGGGTTCGCGCCGGAGGCGTCCTTGCTGGAGCAGGCCTTGATCACTGCGAAGAACACCAACAGCACCAACGGCAGGATCAGCCATTTGAGCAGGCCGCTACTGTGCATGGTCACCCCCATCCGCGAGGGAAAGAGGACGACCGGCATCCACCGGGCTCAGGTTGGGCAACAGTGACTGCGCCAGGCCGCGACCGCGGGTGACCAGGTAAGCCACGGTGGTATCGCTGGCCTGGTGTGCCGGGCCCAGGTAAGGGTGCTGGAAGGCGGCGCTGGTGAAGTCGCCCTGCAACTCGCGTGGGTCGAGGTTGAGTATCCGCTGCGAGAGGTTCTGCAAGCTGACCGCACTGACGATGTAGTCGTCCAGTTGCCAGGCACCCAGCAGACGGGCCGTCAGCGGCTGGCCGGGCATCAGGTCCGAGAGATCCAGGTCACGCGTTGCCTTCAGCGCGATCACGTCGGGCAAAGGCTCGATGGTGCGCAGCGGGGCATAAAGGCTTTGTGCGGCGTAGCGGGTCAGGACCACCGGTATCGGTGTTTCCCTTGAGCCGCCTGGCTGTGCGACTGGGGCGCCCGGCGCTGTCGGCACATTGTTGTTCGATGAAGTCGTTGCCACAGTGTCGGCGTAGCGTCTGGGCCTGCCGGGACCCTTGACGATCCGGATGGGTTCGAGGGCGGTAGCGGCCTGGGCAGCCCGTGCCGCGACGTCGATCAGTATGATTTCACCGGTCTGCACGTCCTGCAGTTGCAGGCGGGTGGGTTCGATCGGCGCATTGGCGCGCAGGTAGAGGGTACCGCCGGTACTCTGGATACGCAGCTTGTCGCCCAGTGAGCGCGGGACACCGACCCTGACATTCTGGTCGATGAACAGGATCCGTTCCTGGCCGACCTGCAGCGGGACAGCCAGTGGCAGGCGTTCCCAGGTCATCAATTCGACGGCCTGGACCGCGCCGCAGCCCAGCCAGAAGGCCGGCATGAGGGCGAGCATGGTTTTCAACCGGGGCATCAGTCATCTCCTTGCGCGGGAGAAGCGGGGTCGCCGGCGGGCCGCGAGGAGGTGGCAATGCGTTGCGGCACACCGTCGTAGCAGTCCAGGGCCATGCCGAAGGGGTTCTTCTCCGGGTCGACGTCCCGGCGCACCACCTTGAGGGGATAACGCACGAAGGCCTGCTTGACCCGCTCCGATCCGTAGAACTCCTCAGTGGCGAGGTCGAGGTTCAGCAGCCATTGGTCCCGGCCCTGGACCTTGACCCGCAGCTCTGGCGCCTGGGTGTAGTCCCTTTCGGGGATCTCGAAGACGCCCCGGGTGCGACTGCGCAGTTCGCCGGCGATCTGGCGTTGCTGGAAGTCGCTTTCCAGTTGGGACTTGCAGGCGGGTGTCAGGTACGCGGAGAGTTTGTGGATGGCCCGGGGGTAGTCCTTTTCGCCATCGACGGGCCAGCGGTTGAGCTGTTGAAAGATGTAGAAACCGAAGGTATAGACCGACTCCGGCGGGACCTCCCACCACTTGCGGGTGCTGCCCGAGCGCAGGTCGGGCGGAATATTGATGGTCAGGTTCCGTGGCGCCTCCCACCATCCCAGCCCCATGAGCAGCGCGGTGCCGAACAGCAGCCCGCAGCCGGCGCGCAGCGTCTTGACATGGGACTCCAGCCGGGCGATTTCATTCTTGAAGCGGCTCATGGGCGCGGGCTCCGGCGTGTGCTCCAGAGACCGTCGCGCGTCACCAGGCCGGCCGCGCCGATCCAGGAGCCCAGCAGCGGCCAGTGGGTCGCCAGTTGCCATTGCAGGTGCCGATACAACCAGGTCTGGGGCTTGCCGCGCTTGTGACGACGCAGCAGGTTGCCGCCAACGAACAGGCCCAGGCCGATGCAGAGTACGATCCCCGAGGGGACCAGGGCAATGCTCTGCGACAGCGCCGCTGCCGCGCTGCCCAGGCAGGTGCCCGCCAGCGCCGCCACGGTGACGGTGAGCCACATTTCATCGGCGGTGAGGCCCAGCACGATGACCGGCTGGTGATTGAGACGCGACGGCAGGAAGCGGATGGTGCCGTCGGCCAGGAAGTGATCCGGGTCGTGATTCATCGCTGGATCATCCTCACAGTACTTCCGTGCCCTTGGTCAACAACCAGATGATGATCACCAGCAACAGGGCACCCACGCCGCAGGTCAGGCCGAACTGCCCCCAGGTCTTCTTGCCGTTCTGCACCTCGGAGTAACAGCAGTAGGCGTGATAGGCGACGCCGCAGAACGCGGCGGCGGCGATGGCCAGGGCGATCAGGGCGACGATGTCGTAGCCGTGATTCTGCAGGGTCTGGATGATGCCGTTGCCTTCGCCGCGGCTGGGCGCCTCCATCTCGGGCAGGGCGGCGGACACCGGCGTTGCCGACCATGCGCCGGCGGCGGGCGCCACTCGCGAAAGCGGGCGGACGAGCTGTTTGAAGAGGGAAAGGATGTTCATCGGGTGCCTCCAATGGCGGTGTGTGAAACGGGAAATAATCAGTGCAGCAAGAGCAGGGTGAGCAGGATGTAGATCAGCGCCACCTTGGTCGCCAGGCTGGCGAACTTGCCCTGGGACAGTTGTCCGCCGGCCCAGCCGCGGTAGCCGCTGACCAGGGCCCAGGCGGCGAAGATCAGCGCGATGGCCAGCACCAGGCCAGTCAGCAATCCGGTGCTCTGCTGGGGGGTAAAGCCGCCCATGGCCTGAAAAGCCGAGAGCTGCGATGCACTCATGCTCATGGCGCAACCCCGCTGGAACGGGTGTAGTGACCGGTCAGCTCGGGCAGGGCGCGGGGCTGGGCCCGGGACGGGCTGAGATAGCCTTCGATGCCTTGGCGTACCAGTTCCAGGTCGGCAGAGAGACGGCGGTAGTCGAAGCTGAAGCGCGCCTGTTCATCCCTCGGCAGAGCAGCGCTGGCGTTCGCCTGCCGGCTGGCGGCGTCGAGCTGGCGCAGCAGTCCGGCCAGGTGCGTGCGTTCATGGGCCGTTGGCTCGGCCAGTGCCAGGGGAATGCCGAGGCTCGCTGCCAACGCGGTATATCGAAGGGGTCTCAAGGCAATAGGCATAAAGGCGATCCGCTCGAAGAAAGTTCAACGAGCGTGCCGCAGGAAGAGGGCGATGGCAGCCGGAAAACAGGATTGGACGCGGTGGGTTTTACGCTCAGGCCCATCACAGGTATTTCTTGAAGCTGCCGACCGAAATGCTCACTACCAGGCCCAGGGCGGCCGCAGCGGGCAACAGGATCAATAACGGGTTTACGCTCATGGGCAGCGCCGGATAGAGGATCCAGGGCGCGACCGCCAGGGGGGTGATCAACATCTTCGCCCGGTGGTAGATGAACCCCGATTCCCGGCCGGCACCGAACCGGCGCAGATCCCTGCGCACCAGGCCATCCACCACGCCAGTGAAGATCGCCATCAGCATCAGCGGAAGGGTCAGCAGCAGGATCAGTATCCGCGCGAGAAAGGTCAGCACGGCATAGACCGCCGCCAATCCATAGTCCTGCGTGCGTACCCGGGCCTGTCCCAGGTAGTACTGCAATCCCGTACCGCGGTGTTCGTTCATCCGCGGGGACTCTGCCGGCAGGTTGATGCCGTTGATCAGTCCGGTCTTCTCGAAGCCCCACTCGTAAGCCAGGGCGATGATCCGGCGGGCGTTCTGTTCCGGCTGATCGAGCAGCCAGCTCTGGTTGAAGCCGGTCGAGATCCAGGCCAGCTCACTGTTCAACATGTCCCGCGAGTGGTGCCAGCCCTCGTCCGGCCAGAAAAAGAACAGGCCGAGCCACTCGCTCGCCACGCTGAAAAACAGCGCCGCCAGCAGGATGCCGAGCAGGCTGAAGGGGAGCCCGAGGAGTGTGCCGAACAGGCCTTTTTCTCGATAGACCTGCTGGTTTCTTGCGGTTTCGCCGGTGGTCGCCATGTTGTCGTTCCCTTCAATGGGCAGTGAGGAAATCGTCCGGCAGATCCACCGGCAATGGCGCTCCCACGTCCTGTGTGCCGGTGGTGGCCCACCATTCGCCACCGCCATCGACATAACGCTGGCGCATGTTCGCAGCGAGGGCTTGCAGATCTCCGGGCATGTGTTCATCGGGGTCCGGGGCCGGCAGGGGCATGCGAATCTTCCACAGGTTGCCACCTTCGATCAGGGCGAAGGCTTGTCCCTTGGGCAGGCTGACAATGTGGGCGGGCTCGATCAGCGGGACACTGGTGGAACTGACCCGGTCCTGGGTATTGCTGGTGAAGTCGGTGCCGCCCGCCGGGTCGGAGCTGTCAGTGGCGCCGCTGACCAGCGTGGTCGAGTACACGTCGACCTTGGGCAACTGGCGGGTCAGCAACTCGGCGGTGGCGGTTTCCCGCACCCGCAACATGAAGAGGTTGTTGAAGTTGCCCACCACCTGGCCGGCCTTGGCCCGGTTGCCGATCCTGGCCTCGATGTCGCTGATGGTCTGGGTGTAGGCGGTGACCTGGATGCCCGCGCCACCGCCCTTGTTGATCATCGGGATGAACTCGTCGCCCATCAGTTCGTTGAATTCGTCGGCATGCAGGTTGATCGGGGTTTTCTGTTCCCGGGCGCTGTCCGGCAGGCCATCGTCGAGGCCGAACTTGTAGAGATGGCCGGCCACGGACACCAGGTCGGAAAACATCGAATTGCCCACTGCCGCCGCCACTTCCGGGTCGGACAGGGCATCGAGCCCGACATAGACGATCGCCCGCTTCCGAATGACCTGCATCCAGTCGAAAATCGGCCTGGGATCGTCAAGGTCGCTGTAGTCGGGCGAGATCAGTTCCGCCATGCGCCCGGTGGTGAGTTTTTCCAGCAGGGGCAGGAGCGAGGCGACGATCTTGTCGAAGTAGGTCTTGTCGTAGCGCACGGCCGAACGCAGCCCGTCCAGCACCGGATCGGCCACCCGTATGCGGGAAAGGTACTGGTCAATCGCCGTCACCCGTTTCTGTCGGCCGCGCATGTTGTGGGGCGTGTTCTTGTCGTTGAGGCTGGCTTCGAGGGTCGCGATGATGTCCCAGGCCCCGGGATCACGCTGGGCAAAGTAGTGCCCGCTGTACTCGATGAACAGGGCGTCGATATTGATCACGTGTCGCTGGATCTTCAGGTAGTCCGGGCGCACCCCCAGGGCCACCAGCGCCCGCGCGATGATGTTGACGAAGCGCCAGGCGAACTCGCGAAAGGCGGCGCTGCTGCCTTCACCCGAGAGCTGCCCGGAGATCCGGCTGGCGACTTCGGAGATACGCCCGAAACGCCCAACGGCGTTGTAGCGTGCGGAAAAGTCCGGCCACCCCAGGTGGAACACATAAAACTCGTCGCCACGCCCGGCCCGCTGGGCTTCGACATACATGCGCTTGAGCAGGTCGGCGTCGCCCTTGGGGTCGAAGACGATCACCGGTTCGAAGTGACAGCGATCGCCGGCGTCCCTCCTACGACGGATATCCTGGGTGATGAACAGCTCCGCCAGCCGGGTTTTGCCGACCCGGGTCGTGCCGAGCACAAGGCTGTGACCGACGCGCTCGCCGAGCGGCAGCGAGACCTCGACTTCATTGGGCTCGACCCCATGCAGCCGGGGCGAACCGCCTACCGGCGGCAATGGGCGGAACGGGTTGAGCGGGCTGTCCCAGGCGCTGACGGCGGGGATCAGGCTCAGCGGGAAGGGGGCTTTTTCCAGGCGTTCTTCCAGCCTGCGGACCTGCTGGAACAAGGCAGGCGGTTCCACGTAGCGACGGAACTCCGGCCGGTAGGTCTGCAGCAGACGCTGGGTGTGCCGCTGTTCCCACTTGAAACCGCTGCCGATAAACAGTCGCCGATTGCTGACGGGCACCTTCCTGCTGGTCATCACATAGCGTGGCAGCCGGCGGATATTGCGGCGATAGCGCAACACCAGCAATGCCTGGCGCAGGCGAATCCAGCCGAACAGGAGAAAGAACAGGGAGGCCACCGCCCCGAACAGGGGTGTCAACGCCAGCGACCAGGGCGCGAGCAGGCCCAGGCCGGCGCCGGCCACGCAGACTGCCACGGTGTACAGCTCCACGGCCGGACGCAGCAACGCTTCGATGGTATGGGAGTGGGTCATGGCTATTGCTCGATACCGGTGGCGGTCACCAGCACGGGGTAGTGTTCGAGCCCCAGCCGGCGTGCCAGGTCATCCGCCGCGGCCGGCACCATCGTCAGGCCCGCGCCCAACTGGCGCAGCTCGGCGAGTGCCTGTAGCCGCTGCACGCTGACGACCAGGCCGACGGCGCCGAGATCACGCAGTACCGCTGCCCGCTGCTGCAACCAGCGTCGTGACAGCTCGTCATCGCCCACCAGGAAAACCGGCTGCAATCCGGGTACGTGGTGCACGCGAGGATCGATGTGCCCGGGGACCAGGGATTCGGACTGCACCGGCAGCATGTCCGCCTCGCCATAGGCCGCCAGGCGAACGGGCGGTAGCGCCATCGCCTTTGCCGACAGAGCGGACGGCGACGGATTGAGCGAGCGGTAATAGGGCAGGGCAGAGTCTGCGCCCAGGTCTTCGACAACCTTCAGCCCGGCCTGTGTGCCATGGGCCAGCAGCAGCGCCATGGCGCTCACCAGATGGGGGATTTCATGGTGTATATCTTCCTTGAACGGCGCCGAGGGTGACTCGGGCCAGATGACGGGCAAAGGTTTTGCGATAGCGTTCGGCGGGTGCGCCGCCAGCAGGACGGTGATAACGGCCGGCCGCCGTTACCCAGTCGATCTCCGCGGTCTTGTGCTCAAGCAGCAGTGCGGTGGCGACGCTCAGGTTGCGGTAGGGGTCCAGTGCCTCGCAGGGATGAGCGAAATGCTCGCCATTCCAGCCCAGGTTGATCTGCCCCAGGCCGGCATCGACCCGCTTCGCCCCGACCTGGTCGATGGCCCGGAGCAGGGCGTGGCAGGCCGATTGCCGGTCGGCATAGCGATAGGGCAGGCCGGCCACATTCAGGGTCCAGGGCCAGGGTCGCAAGCGACCCCGCAGCGAGGCGCCGCTTTCCTGCAGGGCCAATGCGTACAGCACTTGCGGTGGTACCGGCGTGCCCTGGGTGGCCCACCGGTAGGCCAGGGGGGGCAACGACGCGGCGGTCACCGGCAACGCCAGCAGGCAGCCGCCCGCCAGGGCGCCGAGCAAGACCAGGCGACCAGGGTTCATCGCCGCTGCCATCGGCCATTGACGGCCTGCATGACGGCCGGAAATGTCCCGTTGTCGCCCTGGCGCTGCCAGTGTCCGGCATCGTGGTTGAGGGTGATCTCCCGCAGGCGCACCTTGTGTGGTTCAATCCCGGCCGTTCTCGCCCATTCGCGGATGAGCGCGTCATTGCCTCGACTGTCGACCAGGTACAGATCGAAAGCCTGCCGGTCGTGCTGAAGCTGGCGGACGCGCTCGACACAGCCCCAACAGTCCGTGGTGACGAACACCGCCAGTCGTCCCGCCGGCACGACGGGCGACATCAGTGGCGGCGGGTTGGCAGCGATCAGGTTGACCGGCAACTGGTCGGGGTAAAGACGCTTGTAGGCCTGATCGTAGGCGTTCTGGTAGGCCATCAGCTTTTGCAGTCGCGTCACCTCGGCCTGTACCTGCAACTCGGCATAGCGCTGCTGTTCGGTGCTGTCCCGCGCTTCGATGCCCAGCGCGGTCAGCGGGTCGAGGTTGGGCGAGTAGATGCCCAGGGGGCCCTCCATCACGCGGCGGAAACGCTGCCATTCCTCCTGCTTGAGTCCCCAGTCGGCAGCCCGTTCCAGTTCCAGCTGGCGTACCTCGCTTGCCTGGTGACGGTCGCTTTCGACGGCCTGCCGTTCCCGTGTCTCGGCCTGTGCCACGGGCAGTAGCAATAGATAGGCTGCGCTCAATACAACCACGAAAGTGTTCACGTTCATGCTGTGGCCCTCATTGGATCGAGACGCTCAGGGAACTGCCGTCAGGCCGGCGCCATTGGGCTTTGCCCGACTCCAGAGCATTCAGGCGCCAGCCCGAAAACGCCATGCCCGGCCGCAGCAGCTCGATGGCGGCAAGCTGCGGCTGCCCGCTGGGCGCCACCGCCAGGAAGGATTCGCCCCCACGCGACTCGAGGCCCACGATGGTGAAGGGTGGTTGTACGGCAGCGGTGGTTTTCCTTGCGCGTGGCCTGGCCTTCGAGCGGGCTACGGGTTCGCCACCGTCCGATGTCACTGACGCTGTGGCGAGGGCGGGAGCGGAAGCCACCGGGCGGCTTTCCAGGCGGGCCTTGAGCGTCAGCAGGGTGCCTTCGCTGTTTTCCATCCGGGCGCCCAGCGCGGCCAGGCCCGAGGCCAGGGTATCGACGGAGCGGTTGCCCGTCTCCAGTGCGCCGAGGCGCTTGAGGAGGGCCTGTTCAGCGCGTCGGGACTCTGCCTGGAGCGCACCGCTCGATTGCCGCAAGGCCTCCAGTTCGGCGTCGACCGTTTGCAACTGCTGCTGCAGGCTTTCCAGATGATCGGCCGAGGGGCGCGAATGCACCTCTGTCGACAGTGTCGAGAGCTTGCCGCCCAGATACAGCGCGATGCCCGCCAGCAGGGCCAGGGTCGCGCCTTGAACAAGTGCGTTTCGGCAAGGGCGCGCCATTATCGATCTCCCGCCGGTAACGCCGCGGACAAGGGCATCGCGCTTGTCGGCAAGCGTGTCAGGCGTACAAAGCAGATCCGGCGGGCGTACTCGTCCACCTCCAGTCGCCAGGCCGGGCCCGCCAATGTCAGCAGGGCATTGCGCACCGTGACCGGCCCCAGCCGGTAATGCGCGGCGGGCAGCGGATGGGCATACAACACCCGGATATCGCCGGCGCCCCCCGCGGGTGCCGGGCACAACCCATATCCCGACTGGCGCAGCACATGGCCCATGGCTTCCTGGACCGTCGGCTTCGCCCCCTCGGGGATGCGGATATCGATGACCTGGCTCAGCAGATCCAGCTGATCGCTGCGTGGCCTCGTGTCGGCCAGGGTATAGCGGTCGATACGCAACAAGCCCGCACTCTCGGCGCGCAACACCCGCTCCTCGGACACCTCCGGTGCGGGCCGGGCATCCGGGATCTCGGGCGATGCGCAGCCCGACAGCACGGCGGTCAACGGAAAAGCGAGTGTTACAGCGACGACCAATGGCCGGGTAGGAAAGCAAAACATCCAGGTGTCCTCACGCAGTGATAAGGACACGGTGGCAAATCGGGGCGGTGGGTGCCGCAAGGAAACTGGATCGCAGAGGGCGGCATTTTCAGGAGCAGGCCGGCGCGGTGGCATCTTGTCCGGCTGTGAGGCCGATGCGGTTTTTTAGGCCAGGTCGGCGGGGCCGGTGTAATGTATCGGAAAATAACGGCGGAGCCCCCCATGTCCGATCAACCTGCGTTTCGAAACGAGTTCGATGATAATCGTTTCCGTCTGCTGGTCGATGCGGTGATCGACTATGCGATCTACATGATCGATCCCCAGGGCATTATCGTCAGTTGGAACAGTGGGGCCAGGCGCTTCAAGGGGTATCAGGAGACGGAAATCCTCGGTGCGCATTTCTCCTGCTTCTACACCCCTGAAGACCGCCGCGACGGACTTCCCGCGCGGGCCCTGGACACTGCCCTGCGTGAGGGTCGATTCGAAGGCGAGGGCTGGCGGGTCCGCAAGGACGGCACACGCTTCTGGTGCCATGTGGTGATCGATCCGATTCGCGATCCACGGGGCGGCCTGCTGGGCTTCGCGAAAATCACCCGCGACCTGACCGACCACAAGCTCGCCGAGCAAAGCCTGAAACAGAGCGAGCAGCAATTTCGCCTGCTGGTGCAAAGCGTTACCGACTACGCCATCTACATGCTTGACCGCGAAGGGCGGGTCAGCAGTTGGAATCTCGGCGCGCAGCGCATCAAGGGGTATACGCCGCAGGAAGTCATCGGCCAGAATTTCTCGCTGTTCTACACCGAGCAGGATCGCGCCAACGGCGAGCCCCGGCGGGCCCTGGATATCGCCGCGAGCGAAGGGCGGTTCGAGAAGCAGGGCTGGCGGGTCCGCAAGGACGGTTCGCGGTTCCTGGCCCATGTGATACTCGACCCGATCCGCGCCGATACCGGCGAGATCATCGGCTTTGCCAAAATCACCCGCGATATCAGTGAGTCGGTCGAGGCGCAGAAAAAGCTGGAACTGGCGCGCGAGGCGCTGTTCCAGTCGCAAAAGCTCCAGGCCATCGGCCAACTCAGCGGCGGTATCGCCCATGACTTCAACAACTTGCTGACCGTCATCCAGGGCAACCTCGAACTGTTGCACAAGCGTGTCGATGGCGATCCGAAACTCTCGCGGCTGGTGGACAACGCGTTGCTCGGCACTGCCCGTGGCGTCTCGTTGACCCAGCGCATGCTGGCCTTCGCCCGGCGTCAGGAACTCAAGACCGAGGCCGTGCACCTGCCGCAACTGGTGGCCAATCTCCTCGAACTGTTATGCAGTTCGGTGGGGCCGCAGGTGGTGGTTCAGGCCCGACTGCCCGAGCAACTGCCGGCGGTGGATGTCGATGTCAACCAGCTGGAGCTGGCATTGCTCAACCTGGTGAGCAATTCCCGCGATGCGATGCCGGCGGGCGGCACTATCCGGATCAACGCCGAGGTACGCGGCAGGACCGGTACGCTGCCCCACGATGACTACGTGTGCCTGTCGGTGATCGATGATGGCGAAGGCATGGATGAGCAGACCCTGGCCTACGCGGCCGATCCGTTCTTCACCACCAAGGGGGTGGGCAAGGGGACCGGCCTGGGACTGTCGATGGTCCACGGCCTGGCGGAGCAACTGGGCGGGCGGCTGGTGCTCAAGAGCAGCAAGGGCCAGGGCACCACTGCCGAACTCTGGTTGCCGATGGCGACCGATGGCATCACGCGGCTGCCATTGCTGCCCGAGAAACCGCACGGCCCTGTGTTCAAGTCCCTGACGGTCCTGGTGGTCGACGATGACAGTCTGGTCCTCAACAGCACCATGCTGCTACTGGAGGATCTGGGGCACCGGGTGATCTGTGCAGTTTCCGGTGTCCAGGCGCTGCAGTGCTTCGGGCAACACCCGGATATCGACCTGATGATCACCGACGTGGCCATGCCGCAGATGGATGGGGCGCAGTTGGCCGAGGCGGTGCGCCAGTTGTATCCCGCGCTGCCGATCATCCTGGTCACCGGATATGCCCAGCACCTGGAGGGCATGGCGCTGCAACTGCCACGGATCCTCAAGCCCTATAACCAGTTGCAATTGCGCGAGGCCCTGGCGCAGGTCATGCCCAAGGACACGCCGCCAGTTGCCGATCTATCGACCCCGGAGGCTTGAGGCAGACCCTGGCGTGGTGCCGTTCGCTTGCCCAGCGCTGATAAACCACGCCGGCGGAGATCTGTTTTACCCTGGAATCCGGCCCTGCTTAGGGGCAAAAGACGGGTTGGTTCTCCAACAGGGATAACGCGCCGAATGTTCTGGCGATCGAAGTCGAAAAAGGCGGCCACTTCCGGGGCCATCTCCACGCCTGGCCATCTTGTGCCGAAGCCGGCCGCCGATTTGTTGTCAACGCCTCGCCGACGCCAGTTGCTGGAGCACATCTGGCAGCGCACCTCGTTGTCGCGCAATCAGTTTGCCGATCTCTACCTGCGCCCCATCGAGCGCTATGCCGAGCTGGTCCAGCAATTACCGGCCTCGCAAAGCCGCCACCATGCCTACCTGGGCGGGATGCTCGATCACGGCCTGGAAACCATGGCCTATGCCCTGAAGATCCGCCAGTCGCATCTGTTGCCGGTGGGGGCCGATCCGCAAACCCAGGCGCTGCAAGCCGAAGCCTGGAGCGCCAGCATCGCGTATGTGGCGCTGCTGCACGACATCGGCAGGATCGTCGTCGACATGGAAGTGCATCTGGCGGATGGGGCGGTGTGGCATCCCTGGAATGGTCCCATCCGGCGTGAGTATCGTTTCAGGTATTCGAAGGCGCACTCACAGATGCTCCACGGTGCGGCGACGGCGCTGCTGTATGCGCAGGTGCTGCCCGTCACGATCCTCGACTGGTTGAGCGCCTACCCCGAACCCCTGGCCGCGCTGATCCATGCCCTGAGCGGGCATTGCGAAGAGGCGGGCGTTCTCTCGGAGATACTCGTCCAGGCCGACCAGGCCTCGCGCGCCCTGGAGCAGACCGTGACGCCTGCCCGGGAGCCGGCGGTGCCGAGGCCGCCGGCGCCTCCCGAGCGTTTGCCTCGCCTGGAATCGACCGATGAGGGAGTGAGCGACGAGGACCTGGGGCAGGTCTTCATGACGTGGCTTCGCCAAGGCGTGCAGAGCGGGGCGATTGCCGTCAACGAGGCCAACGCCAAGGTCCACGGCGTGGCCGGCACGGCCTTGCTGGTGACACCGAAGATCTTTCAGCGCTATGCCCGGGAGCATCCGGACGTCGGGCGAATAGCCAAGGAGCAGGGCGTGGGGGACTGGCAGTGGATCCAGCGTTGTTTCGAAAGGCTGGAGCTGCACCGCAAGCGAGCGGATGGCCTGAATATCTGGGCTTGCGAGATGCAGGAGCCGCGCAGGACCAGGCGTCTCAACGGCTATCTGCTGATCGATCCCTCATGGCTGTTCAGCGAGTTGCCGCAGGACAATCCCTGTCTGCGGCTCAAAGAGGTCCGGCCATCCACCTGTGACCCGGCAACCCCGCAAGCTGCAACGAAACCGGACGGCGGGTGTGCCGTCCGGTCTGGCGGTGCCGCAAGCTGAGGGATCACGGAGCGGATCACATGGGCGTCAGAGATGATCCGCGTCGATCACGGCCTTGGCAAACGCCTGCGGTGCTTCCTGCGGCAGGTTGTGGCCGATGCCGCCGCTGATCAGGCGGAACTCGTATTTGCCGGTGAAACGCTTGGCGTAGTCCTCGGGGGCGGGTGCGGTGCGCCGTTGGCATCGCCTTCGAGGGTGATGGTTGGCACGCCGATGGACGGTGCCGTCGCCAGTTTCTGCTCCAGGACATCGTAGCGGCTCTCGCCCTGGACCAGGCCCAGGCGCCAGCGGTAGTTGAAGACCGTGATATCGACGTGGTCGGGGTTGTCCAGGGCCTTGGCGCTGCGGTCGTAGGTCGCGTCATCGAACGCCCATTTCGGCGAAGCCAGTTGCCAGATCAGCTTGGCGAAGTCGTGGGTGTTCTTTTCGTACCCGGCACGGCCGCGGTCGGTGGCGAAGTAGAACTGATACCACCATTGCAACTCGGCCTTGGGCGGCAGCGGGTTCTTGCCGGCCGCCTGGTTGCCGATCAGGTAGCCGCTGACCGAGACCAGCGCCTTGACCCGTTCAGGCCACAGTGCCGAGACGATGTCGGCCGAGCGTGCGCCCCAGTCATAACCACCGAGCACGGCCTGCTTGATTTTCAAGGCGTCCATGAAATCGATGACGTCACTGGCCAGCGCGGCCGGCTGGCCGTTGCGCAGGGTCTTGTCGGAGAGGAAGTGGGTATCGCCATAACCACGGGCATACGGCATCAGCACCCGATAACCCTTTGCCGCCAGCAGGGGCGCGACTTCGTCATAGCTGTGGATGTCATAGGGCCAGCCGTGCAGGAGGATCACCACCGGGCCGTTGGCCGGACCCGTCTCGGCGTAGGCCACGTCCAGCAGCCCGGCGTTGACGTGTTTCAGCGGGCCGAATGGAGAGGGGGCGGCATGGGTGGTGCCAGCACGGGGGGCGGTTGGCTGGACGGCGTCGCTCGTTTGTGCGTGGGCCACGCCGAACGTGCCGAGCAGGGCGAGGGCAAGGATCGACGAACCGGCCAGACGGCGGCGGGATTTATCGGTCGGGTGGTTGTGCAGTGCCATCTTCATGGTGACGTCTCCGTTGCAAGTCTCGGCCAGGGGTTCGGATCGACCCCTTCAAACCTTGCCTGCATTTGAACGCCGTGAAGTATCTGGCCTGTGTCCAATCCGGGGCCGGATGAAAGCCCCGGTATCGCAAGGTGGTTCAGACACACTGTGATACAGAGCCGGTGACTCGTCTGGTGCCGATGCTCGGGGTATGGCCGGGCTTTGTCGTCTCCGACTGCCCATGGACAGCGTCAGCGTGCGTCGCGCACCTGCATCAACGCGAACCCCAGCAGATTCAGGCCTTGCCACAGATTGGGGTTGTTCACGTTTTCGTCGTCCTGGGCGAGCCCGATCCCCCAGATGCGATCGACCGGACTGGCCTCGACAATGATCGCGGAGCCGGTCTGCTCGAGAAACGCCCCCAGCTCCGGGTTCTGGGTGAACTTGGCCTGGTTGGCGCGGACGACGATTGCATAGCGCTGTTGCAGCCAGACTTCCTCGTTGAAGCCGCGAACGTTGCGGCCCAGCGCCTTGGCGGCATTGGGGGTGGGCGCCAGGAGGACCTGGGCACGGATCTCCTCATCGCCGAACAGGGCCGCCTTTTCGGCCATCATGAAATGTTCGGCCGTCAGGTAGCGTTGCCCGTCGACGATGAACTCGGCTGGATACCACTGGCTGAAGCAGGAAGCGGTGATGCCACTCTTGCTTTGTTGGTGTCCCCAGAAAAAGACATAGTCGAGTTTCTCTGCGCAATTGAAGCGGGCGCGCAGAGTTTCCAGATAGCTTGAGTCGTGCAATTGAGCTTCCTTGGCGGCGGGCTTTTGAGGTAAGGGGACCTGGTCCCGGCATAGTATGGGTACGGATCGGGTTGTTGTCATATGCAGGTGAGAACCCGGCGTCCGGATGCTGCCGTTATTGCCCAGGCGCCCCGGCCCCAGACCACGACGGTCACCCCTTGAGCGCCGCTTCGATCTTCGCGATATCGATCTTGCCCATGCCCATCATGGCGTCGAAGGCACGCTTGGCGGTCGCCGGGTCGGGGTGGGTGACCGCCGCCGTCAGCACGCGAGGGGTGATCTGCCATGACAGACCCCACTTGTCCTTGCACCAGCCACAGGCGCTTTCCTGGCCACCGTTGCCGACAATGGCGTTCCACAAGCGGTCCGTTTCGGCCTGGTCGTCGGTGGCCACCTGGAACGAGAACGCTTCGCTGTGCTTGAACGCCGGCCCGCCGTTCAGGCCGAGGCACGGGATACCCAGCACCGTGAACTCGACGGTCAGGACATCGCCCTGTTTGCCGGCGGGGTAGTCGCCGGGGGCTCGGTGGACGGCTTTCACCGCGCTGTCCGGGAAGGTCCCGGCGTAGAAAGTCGCGGCCTCCAGGGCAGCGCCGTCGTACCAGAGACAAATCGTGTTTTTGCTGATCATCCGGGTTCTCCACGAGAGGGGGGGACACGTGGAGTCTAGCCGACGACGCCTGGCCGTCCCGTTTTTGCGACGGCCGCCCTGCCGGCAGGGCGGCCTGGCGGGGCTCAGATCCGGGCCAGCGCCTGTGCCAGGTCGGCCCGCAGGTCCTCGACATCCTCGACACCCACCGACAGGCGCACCAGGGCATCGCCGATACCGAGTTGCGCGCGGGTCTGCGCCGGAATGGTGGCGTGGGTCATGATCGCCGGGTGTTCGATCAGGCTTTCCACGCCGCCCAGGCTCTCGGCCAGGGCGAAGATCTGCACGCTTTCGAGGAAGCGCCTGGCGCCGGCCAGATCGCTCTTCAGGTCGACGGAAATCATCCCGCCGAAGCCACGCATCTGCCGGCGTGCCAGTTCATGCTGCGGGTGCGACGCCAGGCCGGGGTAATAGACCCGCGCCACCTGTGGCTGGCGCTCCAGCCAGGTCGCCAGCTCCAGGGCGTTGCTGCAATGGCGTTCCATGCGCAACGACAGGGTCTTCACGCCGCGCAGGGTAAGGAAGGCATCGAATGGCCCGGCAATGGCGCCTACCGAGTTCTGCAGGAACCCCAGGCGCTCGGCGAGTTCGGCATTGTGCCCGACTACCGCGATGCCGCCGATCACGTCCGAGTGGCCGTTCAGGTACTTGGTCGTCGAATGCACCACGATATCGAAACCCAACTCCAGCGGGCGCTGGATCCAGGGGCTGGCAAAGGTATTGTCGGCGACACAGATGATGCCGCGGTCGCGACAGAGGCGGGCGATGGCGGCCAGGTCGGTGAGGCTCAGCAGGGGGTTGCTCGGCGTTTCGACCCAGACCATCCGCGTATCGTCCCGCAGCGCCGCCTCGAAGGCAGCCAGGTCGGTCAGGTCGACGAAGCTGAAACGATGCCCGGCGCTACGCTGGCGCACCTTGTCGAACAGGCGGAAGGTGCCGCCGTAGAGGTCGTTGCCGGAGACCACATGGGCACCCGCGTCGAGCAGTTCGAGCACCGTGGAAATCGCTGCGAGGCCGGAGGCGAAGGCGAAGGCCTGGCTGCCGCCTTCGAGGTCGGCCACGCAGCGCTCCAGGGCGAAGCGCGTCGGGTTGTGGGAGCGCCCGTAGTCGAAGCCCTTGTGCACGCCAGGGCTGTCTTGCAGATAGGTGGAGTTGGCATAGATCGGCGGCATCAGCGCCCCGGTGGTCGGGTCCGGCGACTGCCCGGCGTGGATGACCCGGGTAGCGAAGGCGCGGGGTGCGGCGGACTTGTCGTGCTGACTCATGCAAGGGATCTCCGTAAGTGATTGAGCAGGTCGACGCGGGTGATCAGGCCATGGAAGCCCGACGCGTCGGCAATGATCGCCACCAGCCCGCGGGCCAGCTCGGCCTGCAGTTCGGCGAGGCTGGCGGCGGGGGCCAGGGTTTGCAGTTTGTTGGTCATGACGCTGGACACGCTCAGACGAAAGTGTGTCGCATCGTCATGCATGCCCAGCAGGATATCCGATTCGTCGATCACGCCCACCAGTTGTTGGCCGTCCACCAGTACCGGCAATTGCGAGACATCCGCCAGGCGCATGCGCTGGAAGGCGGTGAGCAGGGTATCGTCCGGTCCCACGCTGATCACCCGGCCGTCCTCGAAGCGTCGGGCGATCAGGTCGCGCAGGTCGCCGTAGCGTTTGTACTGCAGCAGTCCCTGATCGTTCATCCACTGGTCGTTGTAGACCTTGGACAGATAACGGGTGCCGGTGTCGCAGACAAAGGTCACGACGCGCTTGGGCTCGGTCTGCTCGCGACAGTAGCGCAGTGCCGCGGCCAGCAGGGTGCCGGTGGACGAGCCGCCGAGGATGCCTTCGGCGCGCAGCAACTGGCGGGCATGGTCGAAGCTTTCTTCATCGCTGATCGAGTAGGCCTGGCGCACGCTGGACAGGTCGGCGATCGATGGAATGAAGTCCTCGCCGATGCCTTCCACGGCCCAGGAACCCGCGCTACCGATGACGCCGCTGCGGCTGTATTCGGCCATCACCGAACCGAGCGGATCGGCCAGGACCATGGCCAGGTCGGGCTGTACGCGCTTGAAGAAGCGGGTCAACCCGGTCAGGGTGCCGGCCGAGCCGACCCCGACGACGATGGCGTCGACATCGTGCTGGGTCTGTGCCCAGATTTCGGGGCCTGTACTGGTTTCGTGGGCCAGGGGATTGGCCGGGTTGTTGAACTGGTCGGCGAAGAACGCATCGGGAATCTCCCTGGCCAGGCGGGCGGCGACATCCTGGTAGTACTCGGGATGGCCCTTGCCGACATCGGAGCGGGTGATATGCACCTCGGCGCCCATGGCCTTGAGGTGCAGGACTTTCTCGGTGGACATCTTGTCCGGGACCACCAGCACCACCCGGTAGCCCTTGGCCCGGCCGACCAGCGCCAGGCCCAGGCCGGTGTTGCCGGCGGTGGCTTCGACAATGGTCGCGCCGGGGCGCAGGCGGCCATCGCGTTCGGCGGCGTCGATCATCGCCAGGCCGATACGATCCTTGATCGAGCCGCCGGGATTCTGGGATTCGAGCTTGAGGAACAACGTGCACGGACCGGTATCGAAACGGCTGACGCGTACCAGCGGCGTATTGCCGATCAGTTCGAGGACGGCGGGGCGGGAGTTGTTCGGCATGGGGTCACCTCATTACGGGAAGTTCGTAGTGGATGGACAGCGGATGAGGGGAGCAGGTTGCAGAAAACCTGTCGCTTGGAACATAGGTCGGTATCGCCCCGGCCGCAACCGGATGCGGGCAATGAGTGCCTGCAACACTCAAGGTCACGGTCGTGACGATGCTGTTTCAGTTTGTCCGGGCCCGGTCGATCAGCCCCATGATCTTTTCGGCCGTCGTGCGATCGACTGGGGTGTAGACGATCATTCCCAGGTCCGGCCGGCCATCGATGGAAAACGCCGAGTACTCCAGCTCGATCGGTCCCAACTCAGGGTGCAGCAGGCGCTTGACGGTTTCTGCGTCGCCGTGACCATGCACCTCGTGGTGATGCCACAGGTCGGCGAACTCCGCACTGATACTGCAAAGCTCGTCCACCAGTTCACCGGCCTCGGAGGCCAGCCCGGCTCGCGCCACATCCGCCCTGAACGCACCCACTACGAAACGGGCGACGCTCGCCCAGTCATGCTGTTTGGCGCGCACTGCCGGATTGCAAAACAGGAACCGCAGGATATTGCGCTGGCCGACGGGTAGCGTGCCGTAGTCGGTCAGCACGACGGCGGCGGCACGGTTCCAGGCGATCACATCCCAGGTGGCGCTCTTTATGATCGCCGGGCTGGCGGGAAATGCATCGAGCAGGCGCTGAAGCCTGGGATTGATACCCTCGACGGGTGTATAGCGAACTTCGGGCAGTCGTCCCAGCGCCAGCATGAACAGGTGCTCGCGTTCCGAATCCGTCAGCATCAGGGCCCCGGATATCCGGTTCAGCACGGCGGCGGATGGTGCGCCACCACGGCCTTGCTCCAGCCAGGTGTACCAGGTCGGGCTGATGTTGGCGCGCTGGGCAACTTCTTCCCTTCGCAGTCCGGGAGTGCGCCTGCGTCCGGAGTATCCCAGGCTTGCCGGATCGAGGCGGGTTCGCCGGTTTCTCAGGAATTCGCCGAGAGAACTGCTTGCACTGACGGGCATCGGGGAACCTGTTAGTCATTTTAATAGGATAACGTCACTACTTTAACGGGATAAAGAATGCTCCGATAGTGAATGGGAAACCACCCAGGAGAGCTGTCATGCGAATATTTCTCACCGGTGCGACCGGCTTTATCGGTTCGGCCCTTGTCCCCGAATTGATCCGGGCCGGGCACGAGGTCACGGGCATGGCCCGTTCGGAGGCCGGGGCACAAGCGCTTATCGAGGCGGGGGCCCAGGTGCACCGTGGTGATCTGGAGGACCCCGAGAGCCTACGTGCCGGTGCCGCTGAAGCCGATGGCGTGATTCATGCGGCGTTCGATCACGATTTTTCGAGGTTTGCCGCCAATTGCGCCAAGGACCGGCGAGCGATCGAGGCCCTGGGCTCGGCCCTGTCCGGTTCCGACCGTCCCCTGATCATCACCTCCGTGGCATCGCTGGGCAGTGCTGCGCCCGGTCAACTGGCGACCGAGGACGTCTGCAATACCCGCCACGCCAATCCGCGCACCGGGTCCGAACTGACTGTAAATGTGCTGTTGGACGCCGGTCTCAATATCTCGGTGGTGCGCTTGCCGCAGGTCCACAATCCATTCCGGCAGGGGTTGATCACCCCCCTTGTTGCCGTCGCTCGCGAAAAGGGCGTCTCGGCCTATGTGGAAGCGGGGCGCAACCGCTGGGCGGCCTGTCATCTCCTGGATGTGGCGCGCCTTTACCGGCTGGCCCTGGAGAAAGGCGAGCCGGGCGCGCGTTATCACGCTGTCGGCGAAGAAGGGGTCAGCAGCCGCGAAATAGCCGAGTCGATTGGCCGGGGTCTGAAGGTGCCGGTGGTGTCGATCACGGCCCTGGAGGCGGTGACGCATTTTGGCTGGCTGGAGATGTTCGTCGGCCTGGATATGCCAGCGTCCAGCGTCCTGACACAAAGCCGCCTGGACTGGCATCCGACGGGCCCGGGGCTGATCGCGGACCTTGACCAGGCGCGTTTTGCCTGACGCGCATTCGCAGGACGCAGAGCCGGCGCAGCCCTTCCCGCTGGCAGCGAGTCAGAGCGTGCGCAGCAATCCGCTGCTCGCCAGCGTCTGGTCGACCAGGCGAATGCGGTCACGGCCGCCACGCTTGGATTCATAGAGCGCAGCGTCGCTTTGCTCGATCAGGGCCGTCAGGCTGGCGGGCGGCTGGTCGAACAGGTTGGCGCCGATGCTCAGGGTGACCGCCGCGGGCGTGGCGAAGGTCTGTGAGGCTGTCTGGTGGAACTGCTCCCGCAGCCTGCTGCCCAGTTCGACGATGCGTTCATTCGAGGCGTTGCCCAGCAGGATGACGAATTCGTCACCGCCCAGGCGCGCCGCCAGCGCACCGTCGGGCAACGCCGAAAGAATCATCTCGCTCAGCGTGACCAGCAGTCGGTCGCCCGCGGTATGGCCATACAGGTCGTTGACCAGCTTGAAGTTGTCGATATCGATCAGCAGCAAGGCGCCCGGCCGAGCCCCGGATACCTCATTCAGCAGGCGCGGTGCGCGCACTTCGAGGGCGCGGCGGTTGTACAGCGCGGTCAACGGGTCACGGGCCGCCAGTCGCGCGATGCGCTTCTCCCGCCGGTAACGCTCGGTGCCGGTCATCGACAGCGCAATCAGCATGATCGCCATCGCCCCCTCGACCAGCGAAATCTGGATGATCTCGCCCCGGAAGGCGGCCAGATCGATCAGGGTGCCCGGAATGACCGCCGAGATCGCCTTGGCGAGATAGAACAGCCCATGAACCAGCAGGACATAACGCAGTTGGACCGCCCCCACGCTCAGGGATCGGCCATGGGGGCGCAGCAGGAAGCTGGCCCTGAGCGTCAACAGCGCGACCAGCAGCGAGTTGACCAGCAACATGACTTTCGACCAGGACGGCTCTTCCGGCAACAACAGCAGGGCCAGCCAGACAGCGAAGACCAGGTACCAGGCACGGGACAGGCGTGCTTGCGTAAAGCGTGCGACCCCCATCAGGAAGAGCCCGTGGGCGATCACCAGCAGGCCGTTGGCGAACCAGATGCCGATCAGCAGGAGGCCGCTGCCGCGCAGCAGGGCGAGGGTCGATCCCACGGTGATCGTTGCAAACCCGGCACTCCAGAACAACAGCGAGGGTTCACGAATGCTGCGCCATTCGATGGCCAGGTACAGCGCGGCGGCGGCGGCCAGGGCGATCGAGAGGGTCAACAACGTGGGAGGGTCGAGCGCCATATACGGACTAGCCTGTCTGGTGTGCGGTGAAGTCCCTCGATTGTAAGCCCTGGAGCGGAATTTTCGCAGGGCCGGGCGCTATCGGGATGCTACTGGGATCGGGTAGCGGGTGAACTGCTGTTCGGTGACCGTGCTTCCCCACTGGCTGCCCGGTTCTTCCTGGGTCAGTTGGAAGCCATGGGCTTCGTAGAGCCGTCGTGCGGCATCGAGGCCCTTGAACGTCCAGAGGCGGGTGGCGGCGAAACCGAAGCGGTCGCAGAAGGCCAGGGCTTCACCGAGCAACTGCCGGCCGATCCCGCTGCCCCGGCAGCCGTCGTCCAGGATAAACCAGCGCAGGTGGGCTTCGTTGTTGCCGAGGTCCTGCCCGTCAATGGCGATCGAGCCGACGATACGTTCGTTGTGCAGGGCCACCCACACTTCGTTGCAGGGCTGCTCCAGGCGCCCGGCAAACTCGGCAACGCCCTGGGCGACCTGGCTTTCGAAGAACTGCCCGAAGCCGGAATGTCGGGAGTAGAAGGCCGCATGCATTTCAGCCACGCGTCCCAGCAGGCCCGGCCTGTAGCCCGAGCTGAGGGTGATTGGACGGGGCGCGGCCCCGCCGTTGTCCAGGCGGAATGCGCCGAGCGCCCGGGCGTAGGCCGCCAGGCCCTGGGCGACGGCTTGCTGCTCTGACGGGTTCAGGTGCTCCAGTGCCGACATGACCTGCTGGCGACCATGGCGGTGGATATGGGCGACGGTCTGCCGGCCTTGCCCGGTCAGCAACAGTTGCTTGGCGCGGGCATCTTCGTCACTGACGGCTTCCCGCAGTTCGCCGGCGTCGATGAGCTTGCCCATCATCCGACTGACACTGGATTTCTCCAGGCCCAGCACCTGGACCAGCCGGGCCGCGGTCATCGCGCCGGCAGCCTCGATCTCCAGCAGCGCATGGACCGCCGATGCCGAATAGTCGGTGCCGGCCAAGGTGGCCCGCATGAAGCCCAACTCGCGGACCATGGTCCGCGAGGCGGAGCGAATCGCTTCGACCAGGGATGGATCGCTGCTCATCTGACGGCCTCCTCTTAAATGGTTGTGCAATACAACCATTTCGGAGAAAAGCTGTCCAGCGTTACCGGGGCAGGCGGGGGGAGTGGCGGCAGCGTCGCGCATCGAGGCAATCGTTTACACTGGCGGGCTCTCGCCCAACACCGACGCCAGGGATAGCCGAATGTTCTACGAGGGTCTTGCCGTACTGCTCGACTATGGGATCTACCTGATTCCGGGCCTGGTTCTCTGTGGCCTCTGGTTCGGCCTGATACCCGGGAGCCTGCCGGGCCTGCGTATCGTGGTCCTGCTGCTGGCCTTCGTGTTGATGCGCGATGCGATGACGCCGCTGGGCCTGTGGTCGCTCAGCGCCGGCTTGCAGATCGGATTTATCGCCAATCCGTGGGTACTGGTGGTGCTGGGGGCCTTGTCGCTGGGGCTGGTTGGCCTGCTCGCGCGTCTGGCGCCCGAGCTGTGGCGACTGCTGGTGGTCTTCAAGGGCAATCGAGCCGCAGGCCTGGCTGTGGGGATCGCGGCCGGCTGCCTGATCGGCTTGCCGCTGCGCTTCTACCAGGAGATCGAAGCCGTGGCGATCCCGGGTTACTGGCACTGGCTGATCGGCATGGCGGTGCTGGCCTATGGGGCCAACGCCCTGGAAGAAGTGCTGTTTCGCGGTTTTCTGCAGGGCTATCTCGAACAGCATGTGACGGCGTTGCGAGCGGCGCTGATCAGTGCCGTGGCGTTCTCGGCCTGCCATTCGTTCCTCGCCCTGACCGTCACCCGGCTCGGCTGGCCGGTACTGCTCTTTACCCTGCTCGAAGGGCTGGCCTGCGCGCTGGTGCGCATGCGTTACGGGGTCGTGGCCTCGACGGCGACCCACGGCAGCGCGATCCTGCTCATTGCGGTGCCGATGGTGTAGGTGCCGGTGTCACGGACTGGAAATATCGCGTGGCCACTTCCTGGAGCAGGTAGCGCATCCAGCGGTGGGCCGGATCGTTGTGACCAGGGATGGATCGCTGCTCATCTGACGGTCTCCTCTGAAATGGTTGTGCAATACAGCCATTTCAGAGGAAAACTGTCCAGCGTTTGCGGGGCCGGCGGGCGACTGCCGGATCAGGCGCGAACCACGCGCTGACGTTGCTCGCCCAGCCCTTCGATCCAGAGGTGCAGTTCATCACCGGGTTGCAGCCAGCGGGGCTCGGGTTTCATGCCCATGGCCACGCCGGGCGGTGTGCCGGTGCAGATCACGTCGCCGGGCTGCAAGGTCATGTAGCGGCTGCAGTAGGAGACGATCTGCGCGACGCTGAAGATCATGGTTTTCGAATGACCGGTCTGGCGCCGCTCGCCGTTGAGCTCAAGCCCCATGCGCAGATCCTGGGGATCGGCAATTTCATCGCGGGTCACCAGCCAGGGACCGACCGGACCGAAGGTATCGCAACCCTTGCCCTTGTCCCACTGCGTGGATTGCAGCTGGAAGGCCCGCTCGGAAACGTCATTGACCACGCAGTAGCCGGCCACATGGTCCAGCGCCTCGGTCTCGGATACATAGCGGGCTTCGCTGCCGATGACCACGCCCAATTCGAGTTCCCAGTCCAGTTGGGTGGAGTGGGGCGGCTGGACGATGTCGTCATTCGGCCCGCTGAGGCAACTGATGGCCTTGTGAAAGATGATCGGTTCGGCGGGGATCGCCATGCCCGCTTCCTCGGCGTGATCGCGGTAGTTCAGCCCGATGGCGATGAATTTGCGCACCTGGGCCACGGGGGTTGCATAACGGACACCCGGCTCCACCAGTGGCAATGCGCTGATATCCAGCCTGGCGAGGGCCTCCAGTGATTGCGGGGAAAGTACCGCGGGGTCGATATCGACGACATGCGCCGAGAGATCGCGGATGCGTCCCTCGGCGTCTATCAGGCCGGGACGCTCCTGGCCGGGCAGGCCAAAACGGCAAAGCTTCATGAATTACCTCGACTGTCAGTTGCAGGGTGGGGTGACGGGTGCTTGCTAAAATCCAGTTTATGGATAAAAATATATTTTATGCAATAAAGAAGATTGCCCACTCGTCGAGAGCCCAGGTTCCATGTCTGTAGAAAGCCCAGCGAAAAGCCTGACCCAGGCGACTTACGAACAGCTGCGCAAGGACGTCTTGTCCTGCGTGCTGCAGCCGGGCAACCGGGTGAACGTCAAGGAACTGGCCGAGCACTACCAGGCCAGCGGTGGCGCGGTGCGCGAGGCGCTGTCGCGGTTGACCGCCGAGGAACTGGTGATCGCGGAGCCACAAAAGGGCTTTCGCATTGCGCCGGTCTCCCTTGACGATCTGGCCGACCTGACACAGGCGCGCATCGAGATGGAGGGCAGCTGCCTGCGCCACTCCATCGAAAACGGCGATGTCGCCTGGGAGACACGGTTGGTGTCGGCTTACCACGGACTCTCCAGGGCGGCCGGTCCCGACTCCGGCAGTCACTACGACGCCAGGGCCTGGCACGACGTCCACAAGACGTTTCATGAGGCCCTGGTCAGCGCCTGTCCCAACATCTGGCTGCTGCGCATGCGCACCATGCTGTTCGAGCAATATTCGCGTTATCGGGCGTTGTCGGTGGCCATGACGGCCGCCTCCAGGAACCTCGACGGTGAACACCAGGCGCTGCGCGATGCCGCGTTGGCCAAGGATGCGAACGCCGCCGTCGAGTTGATCACCCACCATATCCGGGAAACTTCAACCGTACTGATGCAGAGGCTCCAGGGAACTGGCGTCCAGCAAACATCGGAGATCAGGTAATGACCACTATCGCTGTATTGGGCCTTGGGGCCATGGGCTCGCGCATGGCGTTGAACCTCCTGCGGGCCGGGCACACCGTCACCGTCTGGAACCGCACCGAGAAGGCGGCCGAAGAACTGGTCGCGGCCGGCGCATCTTTTGCCGCGACGCCGAAAGAGGCCGCGACGGGCGCCGCCATCGTCCTGAGCATGGTGCGCGATGACGCGGCATCGGGTGATGTCTGGCTGCACCCGCAACACGGGGCGTTTGCCGGGATGAACGCTTCGAGCATCGCCATTGAAAGCTCCACGGTTTCCCACGAGTGGGTGCTGGACCTGGGGCAGGCGGCACGGGCCAGGGGATTGTCGCTGATCGATGCGCCGGTCTCCGGTTCGCGTCCCCAGGCCGAGGCCGGGCAATTGGTGTTTCTGGTCGGTGGCGAAGCCGCCGCGGTTGAGGCTGCCCGGGAAGTCCTGCAGGCCATGGGTTCTTCGATTCATCATGTCGGTGCACTGGGTGCCGGCGCGCTGGTCAAGCTGGCGACCAATGCGCTGCTCGGCGTGCAAGTGACCACCCTGGCCGAGCTCTTCGGCATCCTTGGCGCCCATGGCGTGGACCTGGGCAAGGCGTTCGAGGCGGTCGGCGCCACGTCTGTCTCCAGCATCGCGTCCCAACGCAGCGCGGCGTCGATGACGGCCGGCAATTTCGCGCCGCAGTTCCCGGTGGCCCTGATCGAAAAGGACTTTGGCTACGCGGTGAGCGCGGCGGGCGGCGCGGCGGCTGCGCCGACCATCGAGGCGGCGCGCCAGGTGTTCAGCTCGGCCAGTCAACAAGGCCTGGGTGAGCTCAACATGACCAGCGTGGTCAAGCTGTTTGCCCGGTAATCATTGGTGACTCGCCAGCATCAGTAATATGTCTTTCATGCTATCGCAAGTCCATGACCGGAACTCCAGAATTGCTCCTGTACCGCTGCCCCGCACCGGAACACTGCTGAATTCGTACACAGAGGAGTAATGAACATGGCACGCATCCTGATCACCGGTTCTTCCGACGGACTCGGCCAGATGGCCGCACGATTGCTTGTGGAGCAGGGCCACAGGGTCGTGCTGCACGCTCGCAACGAGGCGCGTGGGACACATGCCCTGGCACAGGTGCCGGGTGCCGAAACGGTACTCTGCGCCGACCTGTCGAGCATCGCCGAAACCAAGGCATTGGCCGGGCGTATCAATGCACTCGGAGACTTCGACGCCATCATCCATAACGCCGCGGTCGGCTACCAGGAGCCCAGGCGCCTTGCCACCGTCGACGGTCTGCCGCATGTCTTCGCGATCAACGCACTGGCCCCCTACATCCTGACGGCACTGGTGAATCGCCCGGAGCGACTGGTCTATGTCAGTTCGCGGCTGCATTGCTGTGGCGACCCGTCGCTGAAGGACCTGACCTGGAAGAAGCGCCCGTGGAACGGCACCCAGGCGTATTCCGACTCCAAGCTGCACAACGTGTTGCTGGCCCTCGCGGTGGCCCGCCGCTGGCCCGATGTGCTGTCCAACAGCCTCGAGCCTGGCTGGGTCCCGACGAAGATGGGCGGGCCCGATGCCCCGGATGACCTCGACCTGGCGCCGCGCACGCAAGCCTGGCTGGCCGCCGGCATTGAACCCGAGACCCAGGTGACCGGTGGCTATTTCTACCACCAGCGACCCGCCACGGCGATGAAAGCGGCCCAGGATTTCAAGGTGCAGGAGCGCTTTCTCTCGGCCTGCGCTGAATTGTCAGGTGTCGCGCTGCCGCAGTAGCAGGTCCACCTCGGCACCACGGCGCCACGGTGCTGATCGTGACCGGCAACTTCCTTTCGCGAGCCGTTTGCCGCAGGGTTGCCTTCTCGTGCGTCAGGTGAGTCTGCGCTGAGTCATCGCCCGGGATATCGAGGCAATCTTTACACTGGCCGGCTCTCGCCTAGCCCCGGCGTCACGGACTGGAAATATTGCGCGGCCACTTCCTGGAGCAGGTAGCGCATCCAGCGGTGGGCCGGATCGTTGTCGAGGATCTTGTTCCACAAGGTGAATTCGCGCAGGGACGGGAATTCGAAGGGCAGCGGCAGTATTTTCAGGGGCAGGAAACCGGCGTACAGGGTCGCCAGGCTCCGGTGCATCACCGCAATGCGGTGGGTCCCCACCAACAGGTGCGGCACGGTATTGAAACTGCTGGTGGTCAGTTCCACCCGGCGGGCCTTGCCGTAGCGCAGCAGGGTCCGTTCTCCCAGGCTCGGCTCGCGGTTGTTGCCGAAGTTGACGGCGACATGGCCCAGCTGCAGGTACTGCTCCAGGCTCAATGTCTCGCCCACCAGCGGGTTGTCGCGCCAGACCACGCACTGGTAGTCATCTTCGAACAGCAGTTCCTTGGCGTGCAGGTCCGACAGATAGAGGTCCGGCATGATCACGAAGTCGACTTCGCCCTGGGTCAGCATCTGGTTGTAGTTGTCGGCGGCCGGCTGGATGTCGATGGAGATGTGCGGCGCGCGCTGTTGCAGACGCTGCGCCAGCGGGCTGAGGATCACCGTGGTGACAAAGTCGGTGGCGATGAGCTTGAAATGCCGCTTGCAGGTCAACGGATCGAATTCGGGTTTGTTGACGATGCTCGACTGGATATCCAGCAGCACCCGCCGCACCGGTTCGGCCAGTCCCTGGGCCAGGGGCGTCGGCAGCATCTTGCGTCCCACCTGGACCAGCAACTCATCGTCGAAATACTCCCGCAGCCGTGCCAGCAGGCCGCTGGCGGCCGACTGGCTGACATTCAGGCGCGAGGCCGCGCGGGTGATGTTCTGTTCGGTGAGCAGGGTATCGAGAACCACCAGCAGGTTCAGGTCCAGGTGATGAAAGCGCATCGGTATTCCTCCGCTTGAACACGCCGCTTTGTATCACTTTTTTTAGATGGATGGCATCCCGATAATCGATTGTTCGGATTCCTCCGCGCTCCCTATCATCGCCTCGAGAACTGCAGGGAATGCAGGTTCGCAAAGACCTTTCACGACAAAAATAACAAGTCAGAGGTTGGCATGATGAACCGCAAGAGTTTGACGGGCGCTCGGCCGCCCCGGCAGCTGGCTGCCATGGCTGCGGCGTTCGCCGCCATCAGTGTCGCGCCCCATGCGACGGCGTTTGAGATCGATACCGGTGATTCCGACCTGCATCTGCGCTGGGACAACACCCTCAAGTACAACGCCGCCTGGCGCCTGAAGGAGCGTGACAGCAAGCTGGTCGGGTCGGTCAACCAGGACGACAGCGACCGCAACTTCAACAAGGGCCTGATTTCCAATCGCCTTAACGTGCTGTCCGAATTCGATGCGCGCTACAACAATTTCGGTGCGCGCATCAGCGGTGCCGGTTGGTATGACAGCGTCTACGAAGGGCGCAACGACAACGATTCGCCGGCCACCGCCAACCAGCGCTCGGTCGCCTACGACCGTTTTACCGATGACACCCGCACCTTGCATGGCAGCGACGCCGAGATTCTCGATGCCTTTGTCTTCGGCAAGGGCAACCTGGGCGAACTGCCCGGCAGCTTCCGGCTCGGACGGCACACGGTGCTGTGGGGCGAGAGCCTGTTCTTCGGCGCCAATGGCATCGCCGGCGGGCAGGCACCGGTGGACATCATCAAGGCCACCTCGGTGCCCAATACCCCCTTCAAGGAACTGATCCGCCCGGTCAACCAGTTCTCCGGGCAGATCCAGTTGCGGCCCAATGTTTCCGTGGCGGCCTACTACCAGTTCGAATGGGAAGAGAACCGTATCCCCGCCGTGGGCAGTTACTTCTCGACCTCGGACGTGGTCGGCGAAGGTGGCGAGCGGCTGATCGTCGGCGGGCCCATCGGTCCCAACCGGCAGCCCCTGGCGTTCTTCCACGGCAAGGACATCAAGGCCAGCGATCGCGGCCAGTACGGGCTGTCACTGCGTTTTTCGCCCGAAGACTGGAACACCGATTTTGGCCTGTACGCGATCCGCTATCACGCCAAGGACCCGATGCTCTATACCCGCGCCAACAGTGGCGGACCGAACGTGCTGACCGGCCAATTGGGTGAGTACCAGCTGGTATACGCCGAAGGGATCAGTGCCTTTGGCGCCAGCTTCAGCACCTCGGTCGGCGATGCCAACGTCGCCGGCGAAGTCTCGGTGCGTCGCAATACACCGCTGGTCAGCCTGTCGCAGGCCAACCCGGGCGGCCTTGGCGACAACGACAGCCACGCCCTGTATGCCGTGGGCAACTCGCTGCATGCGCAACTCTCGAGCCTCTACTCGTTCAACAGCAACGGCTTCTGGGACTCGGCCAGCCTGGCCGGCGAAGTGGCCTGGCATCGGCGCACCAGCATCACCAGGAATGCCGCCGCGCTGGACCCCAACAGCGAGCGCGATGCCTGGGGCCTGCGCATGAGCTTCACGCCGAACTTCTTCCAGGTCTATCCCGGTGTCGACCTGAGTGTGCCGCTGGGGCTGGGCTACAACCCCAAGGGGCGTTCGTCGGTGATCAGCAAGTTCAACAATGGCGTGGGCGACAAGGGCGGCGACCTGAGCATCGGTCTGCAACTGGAATACCTGCAGACCTGGAAGGCCGGCCTCAACTACACGCACTACATCGGCGGCAGCGACAACTTTCTCGACGCGAACAACGCCAACACCTATGGACAGCCGCTCAAGGACCGGGACTTTCTCGCGTTCACCGTCCAGCGTTCGTTTTGAACGACTGCTCCAGAACAACAATAACCAGAGGTGCGTTTCATGAAACTCGATTCCTTGCATCCGTGGCTGCTGTCGGGCCTGCTGCTGGCCGTCGCGCCCGCGTCCTGGGCGGCCAGCGATACTGAGGCCCAGTTGCTCAGGTCCAGCCTGACGCCCCTGGGCGGTGAGCGTGCCGGCAATGCCGATGGCAGCATTCCGGCCTGGGACCACGGCTTCAACCAGGTCCCGGCCGGTATCAGCCCGGGGCCGCGGATCCCGGACTATTTCGCCAGCGACAAGCGCATGTATTCGGTGACCGCGCAGAACCTGGCACAGTACGCCGACAAGCTCAGCGATGGGCAGAAAGCCCTGTTCGCCAAGTACCCCAACTACCGGATCGACGTCTATCCTTCCCGGCGCACGGCGGCGGCGCCGCAGTGGGTCTACGACAATACCCTGAAGAATGCCACCAGCGCCCATCTGACCCATGAAGGCAATACCCTGGAAGGTGCCAGCGGCGGGATCCCGTTCCCGATTCCCAAGTCCGGCGCCGAGGTGATCTGGAACCATCACCTGAGCTGGCGCGGAGTCGCCTGGAAGAACGACTACAACGTCTACGTCATCACCGCCAGCGGCCAGCGCATCCTGTCCAGCACCGTCCAGGCGCAACGGGAAATGCCGTATTACTTCGAGAACGGCAAATCCGAATACAAGGGCGTCTACTGGATGACCCGGCTGGTCAACCTCGGGCCACCGCAGCGGGCGGGCGAGGCGTTGCTGGGGCGCGAACCGCTGGATTATGCCAGTGGCGGACCGCAATCCTGGGTCTACCTGGCGGGCCAGCGGCGGGTGCGTAAACTGCCGGTGTCGTCCTATGACACGCCGACCCCGACCAGTTCCGGCGTGGCCAACTTCGACGAGGTCTCGGTGTTCACCGGACCGCTGGATCGCTACGACTGGAAGATCGTCGGCAAGCAGGAAATGCTGATTCCCTACAACAGCAACATGATCCTGCAACCGACGCGGGACGAGGCGATTCTCGGCGAGCGTTTTCTCAATCCCGACTACATGCGCTGGGAGCTGCACCGCGTCTGGGTGGTGGAGGGCAACCTGGTGGCCGGCAAGCGTCACAGCATGCCCAAGCGGCGTTTCTATGTGGACGAAGACACCTGGATGGCAGTGCTGGGCGACAGCTGGGATGCCAACCAGAAGCTCTGGCGCACCTACTTTCAACTGCCTTACCTGATGCCGGAATTGCCGGGGCTGGTGCGCGGTCTCTACGGTCAGTACGACCTGCAGACCGGAGCCTGGATGGCGCACAACGTGGTCACGGAAAAGCGCGTGCATGACGAAGTGGTCAAGCCGTTTCCCGACAGCGACTTCAGCCCGGACGGCCTGGCGGCCGACGGTGTGCGCTGATGACCGGGCCTTTCCATTGGCTGGCGCTGGGGATGTTGGGCATCAGCCTGGCCGCCCGGGCCGGCGAAGCACCGGTCAGCGATGTGCTGTTGCGCCCGGCCCTGTCGGTGAGTGCACCGACCCGGGCGGTGCTGATCGATATCGCCCGGGCCGGACAGCGCCTGGTGGCCGTGGGCGAGCACGGTCTGATCCTGCTCTCCGATGACAGCGGCCAGCACTGGCGCCAGGCGGCCGTCCCGACGAGCGTCAGCCTGACCGCGGTGAGTTTTCCGACGGCAGAGCAGGGCTGGGCGGTGGGGCATGCGGGGATGGTGCTGCATAGCGCCGATGGCGGCGAAAGCTGGAGCGTGCAACTGGACGGCAATGCGGCTGCGCAACGGGTGCTCGATGCCGTGGCGGACCCGTCGGGCGACACCCCGCAGTACCAGCGGCAACTCAAGGTGGCCCGGGGTCTTGTCGCCGAGGGTGCCGACAAACCGTTGCTGGCGGTGCATTTCAGTGATGAACGGCAGGGCACTGTGGTCGGTGCCTTCGGGTTGATCCTGCATACCGTGGATGGCGGCGTCACGTGGCAGTCCTGGGTCGATCGCCTGGATAACCCGGCGGGCAATCATCTGTATGCGATTGCCGGCCAGGGCCGGCGTATCTATCTCGCCGGTGAGCAAGGCCTGGTGCTGATGTCGGAAGACGCCGGGGCGCATTTCGTGCGCTTGCCCAGCCCCTATGAGGGCAGCTTTTTCACCTTGAACCTGGCCGCCGACGGCGATGTGCTGGCGGCCGGCCTGCGCGGCAACGCCTGGCGCAGCAGCGACCAGGGACAGCACTGGACGCCGTTGGATAACCCTTTCGGCAGCAGCCTGGTGGCGGCGCGGTCGCTGGAGAGCGGCGGCGTGGTGCTGGCCGATCAGTCCGGACGCCTGCTGTCCGCTACAGGAGGCGGGCCGCTGCATGAGCAGTCGCCGTCGGCGGGCATGGCTGTCGCGTCCTTGACCCGTGCGCCGGACGGCCGTTGGGTCGTGGTCGGGGCCCGGGGTATCAAACGACTGGAACAGGTGAAATTGCAATGACGTGTCTTTCCAAACCCGTCGCAGGCCTCAGCGCCGCCGAGCATGATCTGGCGACCTTCGACAGCCGCTCCGGCTCGCTGATCGAGCGTGCGCTGTTCAATCACCGTGGCCTGGTGCTGTGGCTGTGCCTGCTGCTGACCCTGGGGCTGGGGGCCGCCAGCAGCCGCCTCGGGCTCAACGCCAGTTTCGACAAGATGATTCCCACGGGTCACCCCTATATTGCCAATTACCTCGCCAATCAGCAGGAGCTCACCGGACTGGGCAACGCCGTGCGCATCGCCGTCGAAGCCCCGGGCGATTCCATCTACGACGCGCATTACCTGGATCTGCTGGCACGCCTCAACGACAAGGTGTTCCTGTTGCCCGGCGTCGACCGGCCCTTCATGAAGTCCTTGTGGACCCCCAATATGCGCTGGATGGCCGTGACCGAGGAGGGCGTGGAAGGCGGACGAGTGATTCCCGACGACTACGACGGTTCGGCGGCCAGCCTGGAAAACGTACGCCGCAATGCCGCGCGCTCCGGGGAGATCGGCCAGACCATCGCCCTGGATGCACGCTCCAGCCTGATCTTCGTGCCGCTGATGGAGAGCGATCCGAACACCGGCAAGGCCCTGGACTATGCCGCGCTCTCCCGGCAGCTGGAGCAATTGCGCGGCGAGTTCCAGGCCCAGGGCCTGCAGATCCATATCACCGGTTTCGTCAAGGTGGTGGGCGACCTTATGGAGGGGTTGCAACAGGTCCTGTTGTACTTCGCCATTGCTATCCTGATCGCCACGGCGATGCTCTACGGGTTTACCCGCTGCCTGCGCAGCACGTTGCTGGTGATGAGCTGTTCGCTGGTGGCGGTGGCCTGGCAACTGGGATTGGTGGCCTTGCTGGGATTCGAGCTTGATCCCTACTCGGTGCTGGTGCCGTTCCTGGTCCTGGCCATCGGCATGAGCCACGGCGCGCAGAAGATGAACGGCATCATGCAGGATATCGGACGCGGCATGCATCGGCAGGTGGCGGCGCGGTTCACCTTTCGCCGGCTGTTCCTGGCCGGACTCACGGCGCTGCTGTGCGATGCCGTGGGCTTCGCGGTGTTGATGCTGATCGATATCAAGGTCATCCAGGACCTGGCGCTGATCGCCAGCATCGGTGTCGCGGTGCTGGTGTTCACCAACCTGATCCTGTTGCCGATCCTGCTCAGCTACTGCGGTGTCAGTCCCCGCGCCGCGGCCCGCAGCCTGCGCAGTGAAGCGCTGGCGGAGCAGGGGCGCAAGCAGCCGCTGTGGGCGTTCCTCGATCGCTTTACCCGGCGTCGCTGGGCGACGGCGACACTGCTGGTCAGCGGGCTGCTGGCCGTTGGCGGCTACTGGGTCAGCCTGCAACTGCAGGTCGGCGACCTCGATGCCGGGGCCCCCGAACTGCGAGCGGATTCGCGCTATAACCGCGACAACGGCTTCATGGTCGCCCATTACGGCGCCAGCAGCGATGTGTTCGCGGTGATCGTGCGCACGCCCGACGGCACCTGTTCCGACTACGCGGCCCTGATGCGCCTCGACGCCCTGGAGTGGCGTCTGCGCCAGTTGCCTGGCGTGGAGTCGACGGCTTCGCTGGCCAGTCTCAATCGCAGCCTGCTGGTGGGCATGAGCGAGGGCAATCCGAAATGGTATGACCTGACCCGCAACCAGGCGCTGCTCAACTCCATCACCGGGCGGGCGCCGCGGGAACTGTTCAACCAGAGCTGCAATACCCTCACGCTGTACACCTACCTGAGCGATCACAAGGCCGTGACGCTGACCCGGCTGGTGAACGAGGTAGAGGCCTTCGCCCAGGCCAACAACGACGCGCAGGTCCGCTTCCTGCTGGCCGCCGGCAACGCCGGTATCGAGGCGGCCACCAATATCGTCGTCAGGCAGGCCAACCACGACATGCTGTTGTGGGTCTATGGCGCGGTGATCCTGCTCTGCCTGCTGACCTTCCGTTCGCTGCGGGCGGTGGTCTGCGTGATCCTGCCACTGGCCCTCACGTCGATTCTCTGCGAGGCCCTGATGGTCTGGCTGGGCATCGGTGTCAAGGTCGCCACCTTGCCGGTGATCGCCCTCGGCGTGGGCATCGGCGTGGATTACGCGTTGTATGTCATGAGCATCCTGCTGGCGCGCCAGCGGGCCGGCGAGAGCCTGTCCCTGGCCTACTACCACGCGCTGCTGTTCACCGGCAAAGTGGTGATGCTGACGGGCGTGACCCTGGCGGTCGGCGTGGCGACCTGGGCCTTTTCCCCGATCAAGTTCCAGGCGGACATGGGCATTCTGCTGGCCTTCATGTTCCTGCTGAACATGATTGGCGCGCTGGTGCTGCTGCCGGCGCTGGCGCACTTTCTGTTACCACGGCCTTTGTCCGATTCATCGATAACAACAACAGGAAAAAACCTATGAGTCTGCTCTCGTCGCAAGCCGTTCCACGCCGGACCGGATCGGGCGTGTTGCTGCTGCTCGGCAGTTGCCTGCCGGTGCTGGGTGGCGTGCTGATCGCGCCGGTGCTGCCGCGTATCGCCGGGCATTTTGCCGGTAACGTCAATGTCGGCGTGCTGGTGCCGATCGTGCTGACCTTGCCGGCCCTGATGATCGCGCTGTTTTCACCGTTCGCCGGGTGGGTTTCCGACCGCCTCGGACGCAAGCGCCTGCTGGTACTGGCGATGCTGCTGTATGGCATCTGCGGTCCGTTGCCCATGCTGCTCGACGACCTTGATGCGATCCTGCTCAGCCGGGCGGGACTGGGACTGGCGGAGGCAGCGATCATGACCTGCTGCACGGCGCTGATCGGCGACTACTACGACGGCCGTGAGCGGGTGCAACTGCTCTCCTGGCAGACCATTGTCACGTCCTTGTCGGCCACCGCCTTTTTCATGCTCGGCGGCCTTATCGGCGAGCACGGCTGGCGCGTACCCTTTGCGGTGTACATCGTCGGCCTGTTGCTGGCGCCCCTGATGCACCTGGCGTTGAGGGCGCCTCTGCAGGCTCGGACCGAGGCCGCACAGGTCCGGCCCGGGCCACAAGGCGAGGGTTTCCCGTGGCGTTCGCTGTCGGTGATCTGCCTGATGACCCTGCTGGCCTCGCTGGGCTTCTTCATCGTACCGGTCCAGACCGGGTTTCTCCTGGAGCATATCGGGATCGACTCGCCGCAACGCATCGGCATGGCGATCGGCCTTGGCCATTCGGCGGTGTTTGTCGGTGCCCTGTGCTTTCGCCGTCTGAGCCGTTTCGGACCGGGCATGCTGTTGGCCCTGGCCTTCCTGATTTCCGCGGTCGGCCTGTTGCTGCTGGTCAATGCCGTGGACTACCGCACCGTGGTGATTGCCGTACTGATCAACGGCCTGGGCGGTGGCCTGGCGCTGCCCACGGTACTCAGCTGGGCGCTGTCGACCTTGAGTTTCGAACACCGGGGCAAGGGCACCGGCCTGTTCAATGCGGGGTTTTTCGGCGGGCAGTTTGTCAGTCCCTTGCTGGTCATGTCCCTGACCGGCCTGGCCGATGGGCGGGTGGGTGCGGTGGCGATGATCGGCTGGGGGCTGTTGCTGGCGGCGGCCTTTGCCTTGATCGCGCCCTTCCTGGCCGGCCTGCGGCTGCTGGACCCGATCCAGGTGCCGGACGACATGGCCCTGCACTGAGTTTTTGTCGCCCGCGTCCGGCGGACCGGAGGCGGGCTGTTGCATCCAGCCTTTTCACTCCATCGAGGATTGCTCCATGAAACTCGCTACCTTGAACAATGGTAGTCGGGACGGCCAGTTGCTGGTCGTCTCCAGGGATCTGCGCCAGGCGGTGCTTGCCCAAGGCTTCGGCACCTTGCAGCAGGCGCTGGAAAACTGGGACGAGGCAGCGCCGGTCCTGGGCCGGCAATATCAGGCGCTGAACCGGGGCGAGGCGCCCGAGTGCCTTGCGTTCGACCCCAGGCAGGTCAGCGCGCCCTTGCCTCGTGCCTATCAGTGGTGTGATGGCTCGGCGTTTCTCAATCATGCCCATCTGCTGCAGAAGGCTTTCAACCTGCCACCGTTGGCCGACGAACGCATTCCCCTGATGTACCAGGGCGCCAGTGACGATTTTCTCGGCCCTTGCGACGATGTCCCGCTGCCGGACATGGCCCACGGCATCGATTTCGAGGGAGAGTTCGCGGTCATTGTCGACGAGGTCCCCATGGGCTGCCCGGTCGATGAGGCCTTGCAACATGTACGACTGATTATGCTGGTCAACGATGTCAGTCTGCGCGGCTTTCTCCAGCACGAAGTCAGCACCGGTTTCGGCTTTTTCCAGGCCAAGCCTTCCTCGAGTTTTTCGCCGGTGGCCGTGACCCCGCAGGAACTGGGCAGTGCCTGGCGCGACGGGCGGGTGTGCCTGCCGCTGACGGTGACCTGGAACCAGAAATGGTTCGGCCAGCCGGACGGTGCCGAGATGAGTTTCAGCTTCGCCGATCTGATCGCCCATGCGGCGCGGACCCGGCGTCTGCGAGCCGGCACCATCATCGGTTCCGGTACGGTATCCAACGTCGACCGGGCGGTCGGTTCGGCCTGTATCTCGGAGCGCCGCGCCATCGAGATGATCGAACAGGGGCAGGCGCAGACAGGTTTCATGCGCTTTGGCGAGCGTATCCGCATCGAGGCTTACGACCGTGCCGGCGACTCGGTGTTCGGTGCCATCGACCAGCGTATCGTCGACGCCACCTTGCCGGCCGGGGAGGTGCGGCCATGACACCGCGTAAACGACGTCTGGTCGACCTCTCGGTGACCCTGGAAAACAATCCCTATACGGATCCGCCGCCGTTGTTGCCGAAGATCGAATACACCGATCACCAGGCCGGCGCCCCGGAACTGCTGGCGATGTTTCCCGGCCTGCGTCTCGAAGAGCTACCGGGACAGGAAGCCTGGGCCGCCGAGCGCCTGACCATCACCACCCACAGTGGCACGCATATGGACGCGCCCTGGCACTACGCCTCGACCACCGATGGCGGCAAACCCGCGTACGGTATCGATGAGCTGCCACTGGAATGGTGCCTGCGTCCCGGGGTGAAACTGGACTTCCGGCACCTGCCGGACGGCGATGTGGTCAGCGCCGCGCAGATAGAGGCGGAACTGGCGCGTATCGATTACGTCCTGCAGCCGCTGGATATCGTCCTGGTGAATACCCGGGCCGGGGCGTTGTTCGGCCAGCCCGGTTACCTGGAGGCGGGCGTCGGCATCGGGCGCGAGGGGACCTTGTACCTGCTCGAACGCGGTGTCCGCGTGGTGGGCACCGATGCCTGGAGCTGGGATGCACCTTTCAGCCATACCCGTGCACGCTTTGCCGCCAGCGGCGACAGTTCGATCATCTGGGAAGGGCACAAGGCCGGGCGCGAGATCGGCTACGGGCAGATGGAGAAACTGGCCAACCTGGAGTCCCTGCCGGCCCATGGCTTCGAAGTGTCCTGCTTCCCGTACAAGATCAGGCATGCCTCGGCCGGCTTCGTGCGGGCGGTGGCGATCTTCGAGGAATAGGCCGGTATGTCCCGGGAGAGCTGCTGGAAAGCGGCCATCGCGGGCTTACCTGCCGCGCGCCAGGGCGACCGACGGTCCGATTGGTCGTGGCCTTGGCGCGCGGCAAATTCACCTGAACGGTCCAGCGTCTATGCTGGTCAACTCCTGTTCAACGTCTGAATCAAGAGGTGATCGCGATGGTCAAGACTTACAGCTACGCCGCTCAGGACCCGAAGGATTCGCTCAAGCCATTCACCTTCGAACGTCGCGCGCCGGGCGCGGATGACGTACAGATCGATATCCTCTATTGCGGCGTTTGCCATTCCGACCTGCACACGGTGCGCAACGAGTGGAACAACACCCTGTACCCCTCGGTGCCGGGGCATGAAATCGTCGGCCGCGTAACGGCCGTGGGCGCCAACGTGCGCGGGTTCAAGGTCGGCGACCTGGCGGGTGTCGGCTGCATGGTCGACAGTTGCCAGCACTGTGCGTCCTGCGCGGAAGGCGAGGAGCAATATTGCGAGAACGGCTTTACCGGCACCTACAACGGCCCGGTGTTCGGTGGGGAAAACACCTTTGGTGGTTACTCGGACAACATCGTGGTGAAGGAGAAGTTCGTCCTGCGCATCTCCCATGGCGATGCCAGTCTGGCCGCTGTCGCACCGCTGCTGTGTGCCGGTATCACCACCTATTCGCCGCTGCACCACTGGAAAGTCGGCCCCGGCAAGAGGGTTGGGGTGGTAGGGCTGGGCGGCCTGGGACATATGGCGGTGAAGATCGCCCACGCCATGGGCGCCTACGTGGTGCTGTTCACCACATCGCCGAACAAGCGCGAAGACGGCCTGCGCCTGGGCGCCGATGAAGTGGTGGTATCGAAGAACCCGGACGAGATGGCCAAGGTCGCCAATTCCCTGGACTTCATCCTTAATACCGTGGCCGCGCCGCACAACCTGGACGCCTTTCTCGCGCTGCTCAAGCGTGACGGCACCATGACCCTGGTCGGCGCCCCGGACAGCCCGCATCCGTCACCGACGGTCTTCAACCTGATCTTCAAGCGCCGCAGCCTGGCCGGCTCGCTGATCGGCGGGGTCCGTGAAACCCAGGACATGCTGGACTTCTGTGCCCGCCACGGGATTGTCTCGGATATCGAGATGATCGCTATCCAGGACATCAACCAGGCCTACGAGCGCATGCTCAAGGGCGATGTGAAATACCGCTTCGTGATCGACATGAACAGCCTCAGGCAAGAGGCCGGGGCGGCCTGATCGCGCCGTTCCACCCGGGCCCGGCCATTCGGTCGGGCTTTATGGCGGTTGCCAGGCGTCAGGGATCGACCTGGCCCATCAGTTCGCTGACCGACTCCGGACGCTTGGCATAGCGCTGCGCCAGCACCGCACAGACCATCAGTTGGATCTGGTGGAACAGCATCAGTGGCAGGATCAGCACGCCGATGGTGCTGCCGGCGAACAGCACCTGGGCCATCGGCACGCCGGTGGCCAGGCTTTTCTTCGAACCGCAGAAGAGGATGGTGATACGGTCTTCCTGGTCGAAGCCGAAGGCCTTGCCCAGCACGGTGGACGCCAGCAGCACCAGGGCCAGTATCACACCGCAGACCACCACCAGACCGCCCAGGTCCCAGAGCGGGATCTGATGCCAGATGCCTTCGTTCACCGCCTCGCTGAAGGCGCTGTAGACCACCAGCAGGATCGAACCCTGGTCAACGAATTTCAGCCAGCTCTTGTTGCGTCCCACCCAGGCGCCGATCCAGCGCCGGGCGATCTGTCCGGCAATGAACGGCAGCAGCAGTTGCACGCTGATCTTCAGGATCGCATCGAGGGTCGAGCCGCCGTCGCCATGGACATTCAGCAGCAGGGTCACCAGCAACGGCGTGAGGAAGATGCCGAACAGGCTCGACGCCGCCGCGCTGCAGATCGCCGCCGGTACGTTGCCCCGGGCCAGGGAGGTAAAGGCGATTGCCGACTGCACCGTGGCCGGCAGGGCGCAGAGGTAGAGCATGCCCATGTACAGCTTGTCGCCGATCAGCGGCGACAGCAGCGGCTTGAGCGCCAGGCCCAGCAGCGGGAACAGGACAAAGGTCAGGCCGAACACCAGCAGGTGCAGGCGCCAGTGGCCGGCACCGGCGATGATCGATTCGCGCGACAGCTTGGCACCGTGCAGGAAGAACAGCAGGGCGATGGCGATATTGGTCAGCCAGCCGAAACCGACGGCGACCTGGCCGCTGGCGGGCAGGAGGCTGGCGAGAATCACCACGCTGACCAGGGTCAGGGTGAAGTTGTCGGGGAGGAAACGAGGGCGGGTCATCGGCTGGGTTGTCCGGGAGCAAGAAACATGACACGGACTTTAACCTGTCTGACGATTGCCGACTAACGCCAATAAGTCCATGAGTATCGCCTAAAGGACATGGCGCAATGCCGAGTCGTCCCCTTCATTCGCGCTAATCGATAAGCCGTATACAGGCCGCCCAGGCCACCGCCGATAATCGCCACCTTGCCGCTGTTCATTGCGCTGCTCCGGGTCAAGAACCAGAAAGCCCGCATGGCCCCATGATGCCGGGGCGATACGGGCGGGTGTCGGCAGGCTGCCGTCAGCTGTTTTCCAGGGCCGCGTAGGCGTCGAGCACCCGGGCGGAGTAGGTCACCGCCGCACCGGCATTGAGCGCGATGGCTACGCCCAGGGCCTCGGCGATCTCCTCGCGGGAAGCGCCATGCTTGACCGCCGCCCTGGTATGCACGGCGATGCAGCCGTCGCAGCGGGTGGTCACGGCCACGGCCAGGGCGATCAGTTCGTGGGTCTTGGCGTCCAGGTGACCGGTCTTCGCGCCGGCGCCATCCAGCACCTGCAGGCCGCGCACAGTATCGGGGGACAGTTTCGCCAGGTCGCCCACGCGGCCCAGCAGGGTTTCGCGGTATTCATTCCAGTCGAGCATGGTGTTCTCCCGTTGTTCTGGTCGTTGGTTCAGGTGCCTGGCTCAGATACGGCCGGCAGTGACGCCGCCATCGACTGGCAGCACGGTGCCGGTAATCCACGACGCCTGCTCGGAGGCCATGAACAGGATCGCCTCGGCGACATCCCCTGGCTGGCCGTTGCGGCCCAGCGGGTGGAAGGCGTTGAAGGTCGGGAGCACGGCCTTGACCTGCTCGTTGTCCATGAAGGTGTTGTACACCGGCGTCTCTACCACGGCAGGGGCCACGGTGTTGATACGGATGTTCGACGACGCCAGCTCGATGGCCAGGTTGCGGGTCAGGGCATGGACACCGGCATTGGCTGCCGAATAGGCGGCCGAGGGGGTTGCGCCGATGGCTTGCAGGGCCCACAGCGAACCGGTCTGCACGATGGCGCCACCGCCACGCTGCTGCATCGCCTTGGCCGCGGCCTGGGCCATGAAGAATTTGCCCTTGAGGATGATGTCGACGAAACCGTCGTATTCCTGCTCGTCCAGTTCCAGGAAGGGCTTGGGATTGAACACGCCGGCGTTGTTGATCAGGATATCGACGCCGCCGAACTCGGCGCTCGCCAGCTCGACCAGGTCCCTGGCGGTGGCGGGCCTGGCGATATCGCCGGCGAGGTAGCGTACTTGTTTGCCGGTAGGATCGATCTGTGCCGCGGCCTGTTCCAGTTTCGCCGCGTCACGGCCGCCGATCACCACGCTGGCGCCTTCGGCCACCAGGCGTCGGGCGACTTCTTTCCCGATGCCTGAACCGCCACCGGTGATAATGGCTACTTTGGAAGAAAATCTTTTCATGTTGTTGCCCCGTGCTGGGTTGGTGGAATAGCCTTGACCGTTCTACTCTTGCACCTGGTTGCCGAGATGCCTTGGCCTGGTGGCTATTCTTCGCTTTGCCGACAGCACTCACAAACCAGAAGTTTTTTTCAGCCATTAAAGAAAATCTTTATCCTATGAGCGCTCCTGCCTACCTCAACGCACTCCGGGCCTTTGAAGCGGCGGCCCGGCACCAGAGCTTTTCGGCGGCCGCCGCCGAACTGCATGTCACCTCCGCCGCGGTGGGACAGCAGGTACGAACCCTGGAGTCCTGGCTGGGCGTGGCGCTGTTCAATCGCGCCTCGAGCGGTTCGGCACGCCTGGTGCTGACCGATGTCGCGCGCAAGGCGTTGCCGGATATTCGCGAGGGCTTCGAGCGCCTGGGCGTCGGCCTGGCGCGTTTGAAAGAGGGCTCCCTCAGCGCCTGCCTTACGGTGACGGTGAGCCCGGCGTTTGCCGCCAAGTGGCTGTTGCCGCGTATCGAGGGTTTCCAGCTGGCCTACCCGCAGACCGATGTGCTGCTGGACACCAACCTGCGCCCCGTGGACTTCATCGCCGAAGGCATGGATATCGGCGTTCGTTATGGCACCGGGCGCTGGCCCGGGCTGACCGCGATCAAACTGATGGACGAAGAGATGTACCCGGTGTGCGCGCCCGGCTATCCGTTGCTGGAAGCCGGACTGTTACCGCCGCGACGCCTGGCCGAGGCGACGCTGATCCACGACCTGTCGATGGCCGGCGACCCGGCCTATCCGACATGGCGCACCTGGCTCGATGCGTCGGGATACGGCGATATCAATGCCGAGCACGGGCTGCGCATCAACAATTCGGCGGCGGTCCTGCAGGCCGCCATCGACGGACAGGGACTGGCCCTGGGGCGCAGCGTGATGTTGCGCGAGGACCTGGCGGCGGGGCGGCTGATCCGTCCCTTTGGCGAGGCCAGCCATCCGCTGGCGTTCGCCTATTACATCGTCTATCGCCCGGAAGTGGAGGGGTTGGCGAAGATCCAGGCGTTTCGCGACTGGCTACTCGGGCAGGTATCCCCAGGTATCGACGCTTGAGCCTGGCTTGCCCCATGGACTACAACTCCGCCCGGCCGCCGTCGACGACGATCTCTGCGCCGAGCATATAGCGCGAACGGTCGCTGGCGAGGAAACAGACCGCCTCGGCGATTTCCTCCGGCAGTCCCATGCGGCCGACGGGCACCTGGCCGCCGACCTTTGTCGCATAGGCCTCGAACTCCTGTTCCGTCTGCCCGGCCTGGCGATGCAGCGGGGTCGCTATGGAACCGGGGCTGACGGCATTGACGCGGATCTGCCGGTCCAGCAGTTCGGCGGACAGGGTGCGGGCAAAAGAGCGGACCGCGGCCTTGGAAGCTGACAGCAGCGAGCGTCCGGGGGCGCCGATCTGGTTGAGCCAGGAGGTGTTGAGAATGATCGAGCTGCCCTTGGGCATCAGCGGTACCAGGGACTGCACGGTGAAATAGACCCCCTTCACATTGACCGCCAGCAACTGGTCGATCATTGCCTCGTCGGTGCTCGCCAGCGGTGTGCCATAGGCAACGCCGGCATTGGCGAACAGGATGTCGAGGCTGCCGAACGCCTGCTCGATCTGTGTACCCACCGACTGCATGTCGGCCTTGCGCCGAACATCGGCGCGGATCGCCAGGGCGTCTGGGCCCAGCGACCCGAGCGCTGCCTGCAAGTGTTCGGGGTCCTGGCCGGTGATGGCGACGCGGGCGCCATGGGCGAGCATCAGGCGTGCGGTCGCCAGGCCGATGCCTGACGAGCCGCCGGTGATCAATGCGGTTTTACCGTTGAGCATGCCGATAACCTCTGGAGTAAGTGGGCTTGCGGCACAAAGGGTGACGCCGACGCGGGCGGCTGGCGAGGCAGATATTCCTTTCTTTCCCCAAAGAAAATATTGCCCGTGACGGGCTGGACCACGTTCACGAAAAGTCACTTGCCTGTGCGGGAAACGGGCCAGGCCATTGGCGCTTTCTGCAAGAGGGATATCGGACTTTGTATTTTCATGGCGCCGATACAACCTCTTTCAATTGTGAGTACTGCATGTTCAGCGATATCAAGAAAATAATCGGCTATGCAACTTCTCTGCAAAACGCTGCGGAAAAACAAAAGGAAAACCATGGTCCGCGGAAGGGTTTCGCCAATGTATCAAGAGTGAAAAATGATCCACACCCTTGCAAGCTGCACAGGACAGGCCTTGCTCTGCGCAAGAAAGCCGATTCACACCCTGTCGGCGCTACAGGTATTCCGGTTTCGCCGATCCCCCTCAGCGAGCGCAAGACCGGCCAGAAGCAGATGCTCCAGCACGGCCAGCGGCATGTGCTGGAGCGACAGGCGCCAGGAACAACTTCTTTGGATAGGCACGACAACAACAAGCCTCAACTGATAGGGCAGGGATCAAGAGGGCGGGTGTACCGTAGCGGCGACATGATCATCAAGGAAGTGACACCGTTCAATCCGGGGGCGGCGCGGCATGAAGTCGATATGTGCAACAGCTACTGGCAGACAGCAGGTGAGTCCGCGGTAGCCACGCGTGCTGGCAACTGTATACGAATGCCATTTGTGCAAGGAAAGTCTCCCAACTCATCGGAAACGCGCCAAGTGGTGAAAGGCCTGTACGACAAAGGCTTCATGATGGGCGATGCCCACCCTTCGAACTTTATCAAGACCGAGAAGGGGGACATCGTTCCTGTGGACTTCGGACTTGTTTTTCCGAAGGACGGTGTCGAGCAACTACACAAAGACGTCGGCAAAGAAATACTTCGCGACTATGCCAAAGGTGGCTTCCATTACGTCCCCGATGAAATCAAGCCGGCCTATACTGCTCGCCTCCAGGCGTTGGATCGTTTGCTCGGTAAAGAAAGCCCGACGTACAGCATGACAACGGAGCAGCTTTCCAAGCTCGGTATCGTGCTCGACTTCCCATCAGAAGCAGAGCTCCAGGCCGATTAACGGCAAGAAGTATAGGCTCGCCAGGCGCTGATTCGATCAGCGCACTGGCGGGGCGTATTGGATGCCGCCGTTGTTCCACAGGGCGTTCAAGCCGCGGTCGATGGCCAGCGGCGTAGCCTTGCCGAAATTGCGTTCGAAGACCTCGCCGTAGTTGCCCACCTGCTTGACGATCTGTACCACCCAGTCCTTGCGTAGCTTGAGGTCCTTGCCGTACTCGCCATCGGCACCGAGCAGGCGGGCCACATCCGGATTTTTAGTGGACCTGGCTTCCTGTTCGACATTCTTCGAGGTGACACCGGCTTCCTCGGCATTGAGCATGGCGAACAGGGTCCAGCGCACGATGCTGAACCAGTCTTCATCGCCCTTGCGCACCGAGGGGCCGAGGGGCTCCTTGGAGATGGTTTCCGGCAGGATCACGTAGTCGGCCGGCGTGGTCAGTTGGCTGCGCTGGGCGTTGAGCTGGGATTTGTCGGCGGTGATCACATCGCAGCGCCCGGCCTCCAGGGCCTTGGCGGTTTCGTCGGAGGTGTCGAAGGTGATCGGGGTGTATTTCAGGCCATGGCTGCGAAAGAAGTCCGAGGCGTTCAGCTCGGTGGTGGTCCCGGCCTGGATGCACAGGGCCGCACCGTCGAGCTGGCTGGCGCTGGTGACGCCGAGCTTCTTGTTCACCATGAAGCCCGCGCCGTCGTAATAGGACACGCCGGTAAACACCAGGCCCATGGCGCTGTCACGGGAACTGGTCCAGGTGGTGCTGCGCGACAGCACGTCGATCTCGCCCGATTGCAGGGCGGCCAGGCGTTCCTTGCCGTTGAGCTGGGTGAACTTCACTTTCGCCGCGTCGCCGAACACGGCGGCGGCGAGAGCATGGCAGAAGTCGACATCGAGGCCGGTCTGCTTGCCGTTCTTGTCGGGCACCGAGAATCCGGGAATGCCGTCGGAGACGCCGCATTGCAGGAAACCTTTCTTCTGGATCGCATCGAGGGTCGCCCCCGCCTGGGCCAGTCCGCAGGTGCCGAGTATCGAGGCGGCGACCAGGGCGCCGAGGGTGGATTTCAACGTGTTCATTCAAACCTCCTGAGGTGTTTTTCTTGTACGGGCGCCGTGGGTCCGGCCAGCGAATGCGGGCCGGAAAGCGCCTTGGGGTCGGGTCAAATGGCAGCTATCAGAGGTGCAGCGTCGCGAATGCCTGTTCCAGGTCTGCGATCAGGTCGTCAATGGCTTCCAGGCCGATGTTGAAACGGACGAGTCGTTCGCCGTAGGTGCGGTGTTCGCGTCGCAGGTTGAAGTGCGGTGCCACCAGGCTGGTCACGCCACCCCAGCTGTAGCCGATGTGGAACAGGCGCAATTGATCGATGAAATCCAGCAGACGTTCGCCGCTGAAGGCTTCGTTGAATACCACCGAGAACACGCTGCTGGAGCCGCTGAAGTCGCGTTTCCAGAGTTCATGTCCGGGGCAGTCGGGAAGGGCCGGGTGCAGGACCCGCTCGACTTCCGGGCGGGTGCCCAGCCAACGGGCGACGGCGAGGGTGGCCTGCTCCAGATGGCTCAGGCGCACGGCCAGGGTTTGCAGGCCACGCAGGGCCAGGCTGCAGTCGTCGGGGGAGGCGGCGAGGCCGAGCAGCGAACGGGCATTGCCGAGGGCCTGGTAGTGCTCGGGGCTGCAAGTGCTGACGGAGCCCAGCAACAGGTCGCTGTGACCGCCGATGTATTTGGTCAGGGCCTGGGTGGAGACATCCACGCCGTGCCCGAATGCGTCGAACAGCACCCCGGCCGAGTAGGTGTTGTCCAGCGCGACCACGGCCCCCACTTGCCGGGCCGCGGCGACGATGGCCGGGATGTCCTGGACTTCCATGGTTGCCGAGCCCGGGCTTTCGCACCACACCAGCGCGGTATTGGCGCGCAGCAGGCCGGCGATATCGGCGCCGATCAGCGGATCGTAGGGCTGTACTTCGATGCCGAGGCGGGCGAGCAGGTCGCGGGCCAGGTCGTTGTTCGGGCCATAGGCGCTTTCCGGCACCAGGACATGATCGCCGCTCTTGCAGAAGGCGAAGTAGATCAGGGCCAGCGCGGCCTGGCCGCCAGGCGTGATGAAGCAGTGGTTGGCACCTTCGAGTGCGGCAATGCGTCTGGCCAGTTCCAGTGTGGTCGGGGTGCCGTGCAAGCCGTAGGCATAGGGCACGCGTTCGGGGCACCAGTCGTCGCGGACATCGCGGGCGCGGTCAAAGAGCGTGGTCGAGCCGCGGTACGTCGGTGTGCTCAGGGACTTGAAGCCGCTCGGGGCCTGGGGGGCCGGGTCCAGCAAGGTGGTTTGCCAATGGGCTGTTCGGGGGCTGTTCACGCCGCGTTCTCCAAGCTTTCGTGTGAGGGATCGAGGTCATGCACGAAGGCTGTGCGTGATGGCCTGTCTTGACGAAATGCTAGGGAGCGGGCGAGCCGTGGGATTGAACGTTCTTGCGATTATGAAAAAAATACTTCAGCGCCAGCGCCCGGGCGGCACACCAAAGGCTTTCTTGAAATGCCGGGTGAAATGGCTCAGGTCGGCAAAGCCGCTGTCGGTCGCCACGTCGGTGGCGGCGATGCCCTTGCGCAAGCCTTCCAGCGCCCGGTTGAGGCGGATCTGATTGCGCCAGGCATGGGGTGCCAGGCCGGTTGCCCGGGTGAACAGGCGGGCGGCATGAAAGGTCGACAAGCCGACTTCCCGGGCCAGCTCGCTCAAGGACACCGGTTCGGTCAGGTCTTGCAGCAGACGCTGCTGCATGGCGGCCACACGCTGCCCGTCGCGCGGCAGGTGCGGTAGCACCGGGCGTTGTCCGGCATGCCGCAGCAGCAGGGTGGAGATCGCCTGGAGCAACTGGTGCTCGGCCTGCAGCGGATCGACGTTGGCCTGCAGGGCGCGGTGTGCCGCGCCCATCAGCAGGGTGAGGTCGGGATCGCGAATGATGTCTTCGCGAAACCAGGGGAGAGGCGTCGTACGCCCGGCCACGGCGTCCATGACCGATTGCACGAAGGGGACGGGCAGGTAGAACACCCGATAACGCCAGCCGGATTCGGTGGCGGCGGAACCGGTGTGCACCTCGCCAGGATTGAGTACCGGCACGGCGCCGGCCTCGGCCACGCATCGACAGCCGCGATAGTCATAGCGCTGGGCGCCGTCTTCGATCACCGACAGGGTATAGGCATCGTGCCAATGGCGGGCGAAGCGCTGGTCATGGTACTGGGCCGTGAGCATGTCGGCGCCCGGCAGGATCGGCGAGCGCCAGTAGTGCACGGTATTGCTGCGGTCGGCGGTGGTCATGGTGTTGTCCTGTGATCTGCGACCCGGCCCATGCCACCGCCTCTGCCGTACAGGGCGTCAGCGGTTGGCGAACTGGCCGAGGGCCTTGCCAATGGTCGCGGCCAGCCCGCGACCGCTCAAGCCACCCGGGTCCATCTCGGGGTTGTAGATGGTGAACTGGATGCCGATGGCCCTGGGTGAACTCATGGCCGTGCGCAGGGTGGTGCCCAGGTCCTCCCAGGAGAAACCGTCCGGTTGCGGATGGTCCACGGCCCACATGATGCCCTGGTCCAGCACATCGACGTCGACGTGAATCCAGAAGCCTTCCGGTCCGTCTTCGCGGGTCAGGTGGGCCACGGCTTCCTCGGCGGCGTTCTCGGTGCCGAGAATGCGTACTTCCTGGCGGTTCAGCGCCATCAGGTCCCTGGGCAACTGCTGGCCGCGATTGCGCGCCTGGATCGCTCCGTCACGATAACCGAACAGTACGACATCCTCGTCGCGCAGCAAAGGCCGCTGGCCTTCGATATCGGCAACCACCGCCGGGCCGCGACCGGTGGCATAACCCAGGTCGCTGGCCGAGGCCGCCCCGGCGATCGGGTTGTTGTCCGCTTCATAGAAGTCGGCATGGCCGTCCAGGTACAGCACGCCATAACGACCGCGACGCTTGAGTGCGAGCATGGTGCCGAGCAGGATCGAACAGTCGCCACCGATCACCACCGGGAACTCGCCATTGTCCATCACCTTGCCAACCGCATCGGCCAGGGTGATCGAATACTCGTTGATGGCATGGGGGTTCATGATCTGGGTTTGCGGATCACGCTCGATCCGCCACGGCGGCGACTCGACCCGGCCGGCGAGGCGGGCATTCAGGCGCTTGGCCAGACCGGCATTGAGCAGTGCCTCGGGCATATGGGCGACGCCCAGGTGGGTCGAGATATGCCCCAGGACCGAGGGGGCTTCGATGATTGCAAAGTTGCGCATGGTGGTTCCTCCTGTTTGTTGTTCGCGGAGGGGGAAATCGCAGGGACTGTGCCAGTGTTTTTTTACGGCGTTGAATTGCCGCTATCTTTTGCCTGATTCGGTCATTGATTGGCTGTGATATGACCGATCAACCGAACAGGCCATGCTCGAAGGTGTGTGGATGCCGCCGTCCTGAAACCGCAGCTTGGATACCGACAAACCTTTGCCGTTCGAGGGTATGCAGACGAAATCGCACTGGATGGGTGCGCTCGTAACAACGCTGTGCATTTTTGGGTAACAACGTAGCAGGTGACTGATAAGTGACTGGGTTGTTGAAATGATTGACCATAAAAAGAACTGCCCGAATAGCTTTCATCGAGCGAAACAGCCACAGAAAGGGCGTTCGATGAGTTCAGGTCATCCTGCCTATAAAGGAAGAAACAGCCGAAACAAGTGGTTTTGACCGATTGTTATCGCCCCCGATTTTTTCAATGCATGAAGAACTGATCTCTCCAGCGGCACAGGGATGCCCGAATAAAACCGCCTGCTTTCCACAAAACCACAAGAAAACGGAGGGTGGCATAGTCACTGCACCTGTTTTGCTCATTGAAGATGCCGCATTACGAGACAGGTCAAGACAATGATTGATGCATTCCCGAGCAAGGCAGATACCTACGACGTCGCGGTGATCGGTGGCGGCGTGGTGGGGTGTGCCATGGCTCGCCGATTCGCCCTGGAGGGGCCCGGGTACTGTTGCTGGAAAAGGCCAGCGATATTCTGTCGGGGGCCAGCAAAGGTAACAGCGCGATCCTGCACACCGGGTTCGACGCGCCCCGCGACAGCCTCGAACTGGCCTGCATGCAGGCCGGTTACCGCGAGTACCTCGATATCCACCAGCAGATGAACCTGCCTGTGCTCAGGACCGGCGCCATGGTCGTGGCCTGGACCGCGGATGACCTGGGCAAGCTCGACGGCATTGCCCGGCAGGCGCGGGACAATGGCGTCGATGATGTGGAGTTGCTGGAGCCGGCACGGATCCGCCAACTGGAGCCCGAGCTGTCGCACAAGGCGCTCGGTGCCGTGCAGGTGCCGGGGGAGTTCCTCATCGATCCCTGGTCGGCCCCCCTGGGTTACCTGCAACAGGCCCTGTTGCACGGCGCCAAGGTGGTTCTGGGGACCGAGGTCCAAGGTGGCGACTTCGACGGCCTGGCCTGGCAACTGCAGACCAGTCGCGGGCCTGTGCGGGCAACGTCTGTCATCAATTGCGCGGGCCTGTTCGGCGACTGCCTGGAAGAGCGCCTGCTGGGGGAGAGTCATTTCAGCATCCATCCGCGCAAGGGCCAGTTCGTGGTCTTCGACAAGGCCGCCGCGCGATTGCTGCAGACCATCGTCCTGCCGGTCCCCAACGAACGGACCAAGGGCATCGTGCTGACCCGCACGGTCTTCGGCAACCTGCTGGTGGGGCCGACCGCCGAGGAGCAGGACGACCGTATCCATGCCGGCCTCGACGGGCTGATGCTGGCGGAACTGGTCGCGGCGGCGGTCGAGCGGATTCCGGCGCTGGCCGGCATGCCGGTGACCGCCACTTATGCCGGCCTGCGCCCGGCCAGCGACAAGAAGGAATACCGCATTCGCCAGGTGGCCGAACGCAACTGGATTACCGTCGGCGGGATCCGTTCCACCGGCCTGACCGCCGCGCTGGGTATAGCCCGGCATGTCTTCGAACTGTATGGCAGCACACATTCCCATCGCCCACCCGCGACCATGCTCTGGCCGCGGCTGCCGAACCTGGCGGAACACCTGCCGCGGGACTACCAGAGCCCCGGCTATGGCGAGATGGTCTGTCATTGCGAACTGGTCACCGCCCGGGAAATCACCACGGCCCTGAACAGCCTCCTGCCGCCTGGCGACCTGGGCGGGTTGAAGCGCCGCACACGAGCCTGCATGGGGCGTTGCCAGGGATTCTATTGTTCGGCACGGGTGGCGCAATTGAGCGAGGGTCGACTCGCCGTGCCACTGTCCACGGGGAGTTGCATTCATGTTCAGTGAGACTGAAACGGTCGATGTCGCGATCATCGGCAGCGGGCCGTCGGGGCTTGCGGCGGCGGTGGCCTTGAAGCGCCGTGGCGTCCAGCGCGTGGTGATCATCGAGCGCGAAGCCGAGGCCGGGGGCATTCCGCGACACTGCGGGCATCCGCCCTTCGGTCTGCGGGAGTACGGCCGGATCCTGTCCGGACCGGATTACGCCCGGCGCAATATCCGCGAGGCACTGGCGGCCGGTGTCGAGATCCGTCTCAAGCACACGGTGACGCGGTTGGGACACGGTGGTTTGCTGGAGATCGTCAGCCCGCAGGGTTCCCTGCGCCTCCAGGCCCGCCGCGTGCTGCTGGCCACCGGCGCCCGGGAGACGCCGCGCTCGGCCCGTCTGCTTGGTGGTGACCGGCCGTTGGGGGTGATCAACACCGGCGCCCTGCAGTCCTACCTCTACCTGGAGCAGCTCAAGCCGTTCGAACGTCCGCTGATCATCGGTACCGAACTGGTCAGCCTGTCGGCGGTGCTCAGTTGTCGCCGTGCCGGGATCCGGCCAGTGGCGATGATCGAGGCCAATAGCCGGGCAACGGCACGCTGGCCGCTGTCGTTGTTCCCTCTGCTGTGCGCTGTACCGATGCATTTCGGCGCGCGGCTGCTGGATATCCAGGGCACCGGACGCGTGGAGTCGGCGCGGGTGGAACTGGCCGACGGCAGCGTTCGGACCTTTGCCTGTGACGGTGTCCTGCTGACCGGTGCCTTTGTGCCGGAAGCGAGCCTGGTGCGCCTGAGTCATCTCAAGCTCGATCGCAGCAGCGGCGGGCCGGTGATCGACCAGTTTGCCCGCTGTTCCGACCCGGCCTATTTCGCCGCCGGCAACCTGCTGCGTCCGATTGAAACCGCCGGTTGGTCATACCGGGAAGGCCGACGGGTTGCCGAACTGCTGGCCAGGGATTTGCGGGGCGAGCTACCGGTTCCCGGAGGTTCGGTGGCGATTGTCGTGCACGGCCCGCTCAAGCTCTGCGTGCCGCAACGCCTGGCGACCGGCACCACCCGCGGGCTCAAGTATTTGCAGTTGCGGGTCAGCCAGGCGGCGCAGGGGCGCTTGCGGGTGCTGGCCGATGGCAAGGAAATCTGGGCCCGTTCATTGACCAGTTTGCCCGAGCGTCGGGTACTGATTCCGATTGCTCACTTGAAGTGGCCGACGGGCGTCCAGCACCTGGACGTCGATGTCGTCGATCATGATTGAACGCATTACCGAGGAAAGCATGACAATGCGAATTGCCGCCCTGGACCAGGGAACCACCAGCACCCGCGTGCTGGTGGTCAACCAGAATGGTGCCGCCGACATCCTCCTGTCGCTGCGCCACCAGCAACATCATCCGCAACCGGGCTGGGTCGAACATGACCCGCTGGAGTTGCTGGCCAATATCGAACGCTGCCTGGAGGCCACCGGTCCGGTGGACGCCATCGGCCTGGCGAACCAGGGCGAAAGCTGCCTGGCCTGGGATGCCCTCAGTGGACAGCCGCTGTCACCGGTGATCGTCTGGCAGGACAACCGCACCTCGGCGCAGATCGAACGGTTGCGCCGCGAGGGGGGCGAGGCGTTGACCCTGGAGCGTGCCGGGTTGCCGCTGGATCCGTATTTTTCCGCGAGCAAGCTGGGCTGGATCCTCACGCACCTGCCGGCCGCCCAGCAGGCGCTGGCGGCCGGGCGTTTGCGCCTGGGCACCACGGACGCCTATTTTCTCGACCGTCTGACCGGGGTCTTCGCCACGGATGTCACCACCGCGTCGCGCACCTCGTTGATGAACCTGGCGAGCGGGCAATGGGACCCGCAGCTCTGTGCCTTGTTCGGCGTGCCGATGGAAACCCTGCCGCCGATCCGCGACACGGTCGGCTCGTTCGGCGAGATCGGCAACACGCCGGTGACTGCTTCGGTGGTGGACCAGCAGGCCTCGTTGTACGGGCACGGCTGCCGGCAATCGGGCGACGCGAAAATCACCTTCGGCACCGGGGCGTTCGCCCTGACCGTGACCGGTGAACAGATCATTCGCGCGCCGGAAAAAGGCCTGCTGGCGACCATTGCCTGGCAGATCGACGGCAAGCCGGTGTATGCCATGGACGGTGGCGTCTATGACGCCAGCGCGGCGGTCGAGTGGGCAGGGCGCCTGGGTCTGTTCGAGGACTTTTCCGAGCTGGCGGGCTTTGACCGGCCGCCGGCGATTTCCCGGCAACTGGCGTTTGTTCCGGCATTGTCCGGCCTGGCCTGCCCGCATTGGGATCGCAGTGCCGCGGCGCAATGGATCGGCATGAACGCCGGGACGTCACGCCAGGATATGTGCCAGGCGCTGCTGGAAGGCGTGGCCTTGCGCAGTGTCGAGGTGATCAGTGCGATGGACGGCTTCCTCAATGTCACCGATCGCCTGTCCATCGACGGCGGCCTGGCCCGCAGCCCCTATTTTGCCCAGTTCCTCGCCGATGCCCTGCAGCGGTGCATCGTCACCCAGCGCTTCGATGAGCTGACCGCGTTCGGCTGCGCGGCATTGGCGGCCCGTGGCCTCGGCCGCGAACTGGTTGCGCCGCGCAACACCTGTACCGAGTTTCACCCCAGGGTTGGCGTCGACACCGCGCTGGCCTGGCGCGAGACCTTTGCCGACGCGGTCAGTCGCTGTCGTAACTGGCGCTGAGTGAACCACAAGCCCCCTGGCGACCTGCGCAGGCAGGTTGCCCAGGAAAGTGCTGCCCGTACTCATGGAGATCTCCCACAAGTAAGTGACCACATCGTTGTTTTGAAAGAGGCAAAACCACAACAAAAAAGATAATGGCATGCGAAGTGCGTCGTCTGTTTCAGCTCCTGTCGAGCAACTGCCGCGTTATACGAACGGCCTGTCGAACAGGGCGGAGTACATCAATAAGACACTTTGAGGAGACACTCCAATGTCTGACTTTATATCAAGGTCACAGGAAGCTGTGGCCGCTGGGGCGACCCATTCACTGGAATCAGGCGCCGGCTATCAGGCGCAGTTCGAACGTTCGCTGGGCAAGTTTGAATCCTTTGCCGTGGCGTTCTCGTTTATCTCGATCACCACCGGGTTGTTTTCAACCTATGGCTCGGTCCTGGTTTCCAGCGGGCCCATCGGCATCTGGACCTGGCCCATCGTGACCCTGGGCACCTTGCTGGTGGCGCTGGTATTCGGCCTGCTGGCGAGCAAGATCCCGTTGTCGGGGTTCAGTTACCAGTGGGCCAGTCGCCTGGTCAATCCGGTGGTGGGCTGGTGGTTCGGTTGGGCCAGTTTTGCGTTCACCATGATGGTGGCCGTGGCGGTGGACTATGGGCTGGCGCAGGTGGCGCTGTTCCCCTTGCTGGGGCTCGATTACACGCCACAGGCCGGAGCCTTGACGGCGGCGGTGGTGTTCCTGATCCAGGGCGCGCTGATCATCTGGTCGACACCGCTGCTGACCAGGATCAACAACATGGCGGTGGCCGCCGAGGTGATCGCGGTGATCGGCCTGATCGTCGGCATCGGCGTGGCGGTGAGCTTTTTCGGCAAGGGCAACCTGTCGAATCTGTTCTCCACCGGTATCGTCCATAGCGACCACTATTACGGCTGGCTGGGTCCGTTCATGCTTTCCGGGCTGCTCGGTGCCTTTACCCTGGTGGGTTGGGAAGCGGCGGCGAACATGGCCGAGGAGACCCACAATCCCAAGCAGGTGGTGCCGCGGGCCATGGCCAACGCGGTGCTGATCAGTGGCGTGATGGGCACCTTCTTCCTGATCGTGATCAGCATGGGCCTGGGTGACCAGGTCGCCGAGCTGACCAAGAGCTCGGCACCGGTGGCGGACGTGATCCGTGTCACCCTTGGCGAGACCATGAGCAAGCTGATCCTGGTGGTGGTCTGCGTGGCCATCTTCGCCTGCGGCCTGGTGATCATGACCAGCAACAGCCGTCTGGTGCACTCCATGGCCCGCGATGGCCGCCTGCCGTTTTCCGAGCAGTTGAGCCGGGTGCCGCGCGCCACGGGCGGGCCGTCGTGGGCGACGGTGTTTGTCACGCTGGTCAGCGTGCTGGTGGTCCTGAGCTTCTACAACAGCCCCGATGCCCTGACCGAGATGCTGGGCGCCGCCACCCTGTTCCCGGCCTTGCTCTACAGCGGGACAGTGATCCTGTATATCGCCACACGGCACAAGCATGTCCATCACGCCGATGATTTCACCCTGGGCAAGTGGGAATGGCCGGTGGTGATCGGGGCCTGCGTCTGGCTCGCTGTGGAGTTGTGCGTGTTCATCATTCCGAGCGACTTCCGCGTGGCACAGATGTATGTGCTGGCGTCGATGGCGGTGGGCGCGGTGATCTTTGCGATTGTATGGATGACCCGTCGCAGACAGTTGGAGCGGATGCCGCCCCTGCATTGAACGAGACCAGTCGGACTTGCTGTTTCTCGCCCCAGGTTAGTTGAAACCGTCAATACGTGAAGTTGTCATTCCGGGACTGGCATTGTCAGACCCACGGATTCGGCTGACCGCGATAAAGCTGCCCGATCCCTCTTGTGCCCATATACAGGACAGGGGACAAGAGGGATCGATGCAGACTTTCAGATCCATTCCGTGCGCTGCAACAGCGGTGCTTCGTGAACTTCCACCTGGGCCCTGGCCAGGGCTTCGCCCAATTCGCCGACCGGCTTGCGGTCAATGATCAACCGGTCGATGCGCTCCAGCGGGAACACCTGGAACAGGGCGCGACGGCCCAGTTTCGACGAGTCGGCAATCACCGTGAGGTAGCGCGCCCGGGCAATCATGGCGCGGGCGATCTCGGCTTCCTCGATGGAAAAGTCAAAGGCACCGTCGGCACTCAGGGCGCCGATGGTCACTACCGCATGTTCGGCGTTGAAGCGGGCGATCTGTTCCAGCGCCAGGGAGCCGCTGTTCTGGTTGGATTCGGGACGGAATTCGCCGCCGATCATGAATACCCGATTGCCACTGACGCCCATGGCCTCGGCGATCAGCAACGAGTTGGTGATCACGGTGATGCGGTTCAGGCGGGCCAGCTCCCTGGCGAAGAACAGCGTGGTGGTGCCGGTATCGATCAGGATGCTGTCGCCCGGGGCATAGAGCCCGGCGGCGTAGCGGGCTACCGCGCGCTTCTCCTGGGAGAACTCGTTCATGCGGGTCTGGAAGGCGTTTTCGTGTTCACCGCTGGGGGGCAGGGAAGCGCCGCCATGGAACTTGGTGACCTGGCCATTTTCCGCCAGTTCGGTGAGGTCACGGCGAATGGTTTCCTGGGAGGTGTGCAGCGTCCTGGCCAGCTCATCCACGGAAATCCGTTCGCGCTGGCGCAGCAGTTCGAGGATGTGTTGTCGTCTTTCGTTGGGGCGCATGGCGGGCTCCGGTTGCTACCTGAATGGGCGCGGGTTGTTACCGCTGCACACGTTGCCGGCCAGCCTCCGGAAAGGCCTGTGGCAAGGGGCGCCGAGCGGCGGCACGGGAACGGGGAAATGCACAATCGTCTCCACGCTACGCTGGCTCCGGCCTGCGGGTTCGCGTCGACAGGTGTGTCGATGAAAGTGACCAATTTAAGTGGGAGTGTCTTTCAAATCAACATGAAAACCAAGAAATGGCATGGGATGTGATGGCTATCCGGTCGCTGAAGCCTGTTCTACCGACACCTTGCTTCAGCCATTCATCCATCAGACGAGAGATTTTTCATGCGCAAGATTTTCCTGGCCTGTCCGTACAGCCATGCCGAGGCCACCGTGGTTCATGAGCGTTTTATCCAGTGCAACCGGGTCGCCGCCCAGATCATCGAAGCCGGGCACGCGGTATTCAGCCAGGTGTCCATGTCCCATCCGATCAACCTGGCGTTTGTCGGCAAGGACAGCCAGGCGATCGGCAAGCTGTGGGCTCCGGTGGATGCGCTGTTCATGGAGATGATGGGGGAGTTGATCGTCCTCGACCTGCCAGGCTGGGAACTCAGTTCGGGGATTCAGCGCGAGATCGAGTTCTTCAGGCAGCGTGGGCGCCTGGTCAGCCTCTGGTCGGAGGTGTCTGTCGAGTTCGCTTGAACACCACCAGCAATGGGCCACGGTGGGTGAAGTGAAGATCACTCCAGCGCGTCGCGCTCGTGGACCAGTGCCAGCAGCGTCAGGCGATTCTGTGAAAGCATCACCTCGCGCACGGTTTCCATGCGTTGCTGGTCGATGGTGTCCCAACCCAGGGCCCGCAGAATGGGCGCCCGCTTCACGCGAAAGACGATGCTCTGGCTGTTGAAGGCCATCGTCCGGATTATCGTGATTTCGTCATCGACGGGTCGCCCGGTCAGGCGGGCGACGATGGAGCGGGTAACGTGCGAGAGGCGCTGGTTGAGGCCTTGCTCCATCAGCGTGGCGGCCGACGGCGGGCCCATGCCGGCCTGCTCGCAGGCCATGAAGCGACGCCAGTCGGCGGATTCCGGGGTCTCGAGAATGAACGACAGGAAGACGCCGAGAACATCCAGGTAACGCTCGATCAAGGTACGGTCGTCGGCGTGGGGATCTTCCAGCGCTTCCTCGGCGGCCGAAACCTCGTCCGTCAGTTGTGCCCAGAGCTGCGCGAGGATGTGCTCGACGCACGCCAGGTAAACCCCTTCCTTGTTGTCGAAATAGTATTGCAACGCCGGCGCATTGACCCCCGCGGCCGCTGCGATCTGGCGCGTCGATGCGCTTTCGAAGCCGTGGGTGGCGAACTGGTCCACGGCGGCCTCGATAATCCGCAGGCGGGTGTCTTCCCCGCGCTGGTAGCCGCCTTCCTTTGCTGGTCGATGTCGTGCCATGGGTACGCCTGAAAAAAGAGTGCCCGGACAAATTATATCACTTGACATAAATTCGCCATCGCCGCATTTTTTACCAACTGGAATATTTTGGAGCGCGGCATGTCCGTCGATCAACCTATCGGTCAGCTTGACCGCCTCGAACCCGTGTCTGAAAACAATCCTCCCGGGCGCCGGGCCAAGCCACCACGGGCCTTGATCGGACTCGCTGTGCTCGCGGTGGCGGCGCTGCTCGGCTGGGGCGCGCACTGGTGGTTCAGCGGGCGTTTTGTCGAAACCACCGATGACGCTTACCTGCAGGCCGACAGCATGACCGTGGCGCCCAAGGTCGGCGGTTATGTCGCCCAGGTACTGGTCAGCGACAACGAAACCGTCAGCGTCGGCCAGCCGCTGGTACGCCTGGACAACCGCAAGTATCAGGCGGCGCTGGACGAGGCCCAGGCCACCGTGGCCTCGCGTCAGGCCGATGTGGCCAGGGCCGAGGCCGAACTGGTGGAGCAGGCGGCGAGCATTGCCCAGGTCCGTGCCCAGCTCGAGGGTGCCAACGCCGACCTGCGACACGCCCAGACCCAGGTCAAGCGCTATGCGCCATTGGCCCGCTCCGGGGCCGAGACCGAAGAGCACCTGGCCGATCTCAACAATCAACTGGCCCAGGCCAGCACCGGCCTGGTCGCGCACCAGGCCTCGTTGCAGGCGGCCGAAACCCGCATCGGAACACTCAAGGCGCAGTTGCAGCAGACCCGCGCCCAACTGGCGGTGGCCCAGGCCAGTGCCCGGCAATCGCAGCTGGACCTGGATGACACCACCGTCGTCAGCACCCTGTCCGGCCGGGTGGCCGATCGCAGTGTACGGGTCGGTCAGTTCACCCAGCCCGGTACGCGCCTGCTGACCGTGGTGCCGGTGCAGGCGCTGTACCTGACGGCCAATTTCAAGGAAACCCAGATTCACCATATGCAACCCGGCCAGGCGGTCACGGTTCACGTTGACGCCCTGGGTGGCGAAGACCTGAGCGGTCATATCGACAGTCTTTCGCCCGGCACCGGTTCGCAGTTCGCGCTGTTGCCGGCACAGAACGCCACGGGCAACTTCACCAAGATCGTGCAGCGGGTCCCGGTGCGGATCCAGATGGATGTCCCGGATTCGGCGCGTGCCGTGCTGATGCCGGGCCTGTCGGTGACCGTCGACGTGGACACCCGCCACCATGGCTGACAGCGCGACGGTCGCGGCCACGCCCGAGCCGGCCCTGGAGGCCAATGCCTCGGTGACCGACTGGATCGCGGTCGCAGCCGGTGCCCTGGGCGCCTTGCTGGCCACGCTGGATATTTCCATCACCAACTCGGCCCTGCCGCAGATCCAGGGCCAGATCGGTGCCTCGGGCACGGAGGGCACCTGGATCTCCACCGGCTACCTGATGTCGGAGATCGTCATGATCCCGCTGGCGGCCTGGTTGACCCGGGTCTTTGGCCTGCGCCGGTTCCTCATGGGCACGGCGATGACCTTCACGCTGTTTTCATTTTTCTGCGGCATGTCCACCAGCCTCACGGGCATGATTCTCGCGCGCGTCGGCCAGGGCTTTGCCGGGGGCGCGATGATTCCCACGGCGCAGACCATCATCGGTACGCGCCTGCCCAGGCACCAGATGGCGATCGGCATGTCCATGTTCGGCCTGATCGTACTGCTGGGACCGTTGCTGGGGCCGGTGCTCGGTGGCTGGCTGACCGAGAACGCCAGCTGGCGCTGGTGCTTTTTTCTCAACCTGCCCATCAGCCTGGCCCTGGTCACCTTGCTGTGGACCGGCATCCGCCCGGAAAAAGCCGACTTCCAGCAGTTCATCAAGGCCGACTGGCTGGGTATTCTCGGCCTGGCCCTGGGCTTGAGCGCGCTGACGGTGATCCTCGAGGAGGGCCAGCGTGAACACTGGTTCGAGTCCTCGTTGATCGTCGGCCTGAGCCTGCTGATGCTGCTGGGCTTTGTCCTGGTCGCCTTCGGCCAGTTCAGTGCGGCCAAGCCGATCGTCAAGCTCGAACTGATGCGCAACCCGCGTTATGCCAGCGTGATCCTGATCGTGTCGACGGTGGGGGCGGCGGTCTATGGCGTTTCCTACCTGTTGCCGCAGTTTCTCGGCAGCATCTCCGGCTACAACGCCCAGCAGTCCGGCTCGATCATGCTGCTGTCCGGCATACCGGCCTTTCTGCTGATGCCGTTCCTGCCCCGGCTGATGCAGCGGTATGACAGTCGCTGGCTGGTCGGCACCGGCCTGGTGCTGTTCGTGATCAGTTGCATGATGAGCCTGAACCTGACGGCCGACAGCGTCGGTCATGATTTCGATGCGTCGCAACTGGTACGCGGTTTCGCCCAGATACTGGCGATGATGCCGCTCAACCAGCTCAGCATGGCGGCGGTGCAGGTCCACGAAAAGGGCGAGGCGGCCGGGCTCTACAACATGTCGCGCAATATCGGTGGCTCCATCGGCCTGGCCCTGACCGGTGTGCTGATCGATCGGCGCAACAGCTATCACGACGCGATGATCCGCGAATCGCTGACGGCCAACAGCACCCTGGGCCAGGACCATATGGCGGCACAGGCCGCGGCGTTCATGGGCCAGACCGGTGACCAGGCCCTGGCGCAAGTGCAGACGGTCGGCCAGTTGAGTCGCGATATTGCCCTGCAAGCCTCGGTGATCACCTTCAGCGACTGTTTCTACCTGCTGGGTATCGCCTTGGCGCTGTGTATTCCCCTGGCCCTTTTCCTCAAGAAACCACCTCTTCCGGTGAGCCCCGCACGATGATCGACAAAACCCTGATTTCGGCCCTGGTCATGGGCCTGCTTGCCGGTTGCACCGTCGGCCCCGATTACCACGGTGCGCCCGCGGTGGCGGAAAAGACCCAGGCGGCCGGGCGTTTCGCCCATGCGGATCCAGGTGCCGCCACGGCTCCGGCTGTCGCCCACTGGTGGCGTACCCTCGGGGATGCGCAGTTGGACAGCCTGGTGGAAACCGCGCTCAACGACAGTTCGGATATCCACGTCGCCCAGGCACGTCTGCGCCAGGCTCGGGCCGGGTTGCACGGCCAGCAGGCGGCCGGGCAACCGAAGCTGAGTGCCAATGCCACCGCGGTCCGCTTGCGTTCCCCCGATCTGTCCGGCCTGACGGGGCAGGAGAGTGGGGGCGGGCGTGGGCCGCTGTCGTTGTACCTGACGGACTTCGATGCCAGCTGGGAAGTGGACATGTTCGGCGGTACGCGTCGCGCCATCGAGGCGGCCTCGGCCAGCGCCGACGCGTCGGCCGAGTCCCTGGCCGATGCCCAGGTGCAACTGGCTGCGGAAGTCGTGCAGGCCTATGTCGGCCTGCGCGACCAGCAAACCCGCCTGGCCCTGGTCGACGCCTCGGCCAGCCTGGAGGCGCAAGTGGTCGACTTGACCCAGCAGCGCCGCAGCCGTGGCGTGGCTTCGCAGTTGCAACTGGAACAGGTCACCACCCAGTGGCAGACCACCCGTGCCCAGCGCCTGCCGTTGCAGGCGCAGATCATCGAGTCGCTGGATCAACTGGCGGTGCTCTGTGACCTCGAGCCGGGCGAGCTGGACAGCCGCCTCGGCCAGCCGCGCGGGCTTCCCAGTATCCCCGCGAGCGTGCCGGTGGCCGATCCGGCGGCGCTGATCAAGTCCCGCCCGGACATCCGCGTCGCCGAGCGGCAACTGGCGTCCAGCAGCGCCCAGGTCGGCGAGAAAAAGGCCGACTGGTTTCCCAAGCTGTCGCTGACCGGCGATCTGAGCTTCAGCGCCGCCGAGCCTTCGCACCTGATGCGCAAGGACAGCGCCACCTGGCTGCTGGTCCCGCGATTGACCTGGAATGCCCTGGACTTCGGTCGCGTGGCGGCCAATGTGGACAGTGCCGAAGGTGGCCTCGACGAAGCCCGCGCGCATTACCGTGGCGTGGTCCTCGGTGCGCTGCGGGACGCCGATGTGGCTTTGGCCCGTTACGGTCATCAGCGTGAAAACGTGGTGCTGCTCCGGGACATCGAAGCATCCTCCGCCCGTGCGGCCAGCCTGACCCGCGAACGCTACGACGCCGGCACCGCCAGTACCCTGGACTGGCTGAATGCCGAGCGCACGCGCTTCGATGCCGAGCAGAACCGCGTCAGTGGCGACAGCGAACTGCTCAAGGACTTTGCCTCGTTGCACAAGGCGCTGGGATTGGGCTGGCAGGGCTGAAAGGGCGGCGTGCTGCCTGGACAAGGAAATACGCGGCCCAGCCCATTTATTCCCGCTCGATCACCCTTTCCCGTTGCGGATCGTTCAACCACACAAGGCGGGCATGCCCGTTACTGGCTCAGCGCTGCTGCAAATGCCTCTGGCGTGGGGCTGTCGGGCCAACTCGGAATGCCCTCGGGCAGCGTCAGCCAGGCTTGCTTGTGCTGCACCCAGATATGCGCCACGGGCTGCAGGGCGGGGCTGTTGTCCAGTGTGCCGGCGCGCAATACGTGCAGGCCCGGTGCAGCGCTGGTGGTGTTGTAGAGGCGGGTATGGCACACGCCGCAGAGGTAGTGGCGCGAGTGCACGTCGTTGCTGTCATAGGCATATTCGTCGAGCGGGCCGCTGAAGTGCAGGGCATCTCCCGGCAGCAGCGCGTGCAGGGCAAAGGCACTGCCGCTCCAGGTCTGGCAATCACGGCAATGACAGGCGTAGACCGCCAGTGGAGTATCGGCAGCCAGGGTATAGCTCACGGCGCGACAGCGGCAATGGCCAGCGAGGGACATGGGGAAACTCCTTCAGTATTCAGGTTGCAGACGAGGCATCAGCGCCGGGGTATAAGCCCCGTGGGATATGCTTGACCAGCATGAGGCCGCGCCTCACGAAAGAAAATCAGCCAAAATTGCCCAGCGGCTCACAGGAAATGTATGAACACGCCTCAACTACAGTGGGAAACCCAGCGGGCCTTTCTGGCGGTATTGCGAACCGGCAGTCTGTCAGGAGCGGCTCGTTTGCTGGGGATCGCGCAGGCCACCGCCCGGCGGCGGATCGAGGCGCTGGAGCAGAGCGTCGGTGTCAGCCTGTTTATCCGCTCGCCGGCCGGGCTGTTGCCGACGGACATGGCCAAGGACCTGATCGGCCATGTCGAGGCGATGGCCATGGCGGCCAACGCCTTCAACCGCGCGGCGTCGGCGGATGCCGACGTGACGGGTGGCACGGTGCGCCTGACCAGCAGCAAGCTGCTGGGCGTCGAGGTCCTGCCGCCGATGTTGCGCACGCTGCGGCAGGCCCATCCGCAACTGGCCGTTGAGCTCAGCGTGTCGAACCGCTTGCAGGCCCTGTCCCGGCAGGAGGCCGATGTGGCGGTGCGTATCCGCCGTCCGACCGAGGCCGCCGTGGTCACGCGCAAGGTCGGCGACCTGCGGGTCGGCCTGTATGCCACCGCCGAACTGCTGGCCGAGCAGGGCACTCCGCAGAGCATCGCGCAGCTGGATCACTACCCGCTGATCGGACCGGATCGCAATCTGGTGGAGCTGCAGTTTCTGCGTGAACGTGGTTTCGACTGCATGCCGGCGCGCACGCTGATTCGCACCGACGACCACCTTGCGCAACTGGCGGCATTGCGTGCGGGACTGGGGATCGGCGTCTGTTCCAGCCAGCTGGCGCGGCGTCATGGCCTGGTGCGTGTACTGCCCGCACAGGTGGATTTTTTGGTGGATGTGTGGATCGCCATGCACCAGGACATGCGGCGGGTCCAGCGCATCGCACGGGTGTTCGACGAGCTGGGAGCGTCGCTGACGCAGTTCCTGAATACCCAGGACGCGCCCGATATCGGACAAAAAACTAATGAACCCTCGCCAGCGCCTCCTACCTAACGCAGGACATACGGGAGGAAAACCATGCAAATCGAATATGTCTGGATCGCCCTGGCGGTGGTGTTGCTGCTGGTCGAGTTGTGGGCCATCAGGAGTGTCTGGAGAAGTGGGCAGGGGGCAGGCACCAAGGGACTCTGGATCGTCGTGATCATCTATGTGCCGCTGCTGGGCCTGTTGCTCTGGTGCTTGATCGGTCCCAAGGAGCCGGCCCGGGAGTCGCCGGCTACACAACAGGGCAAGGGGTGATCGTTCCCGGGCTGCGCTCCGGGAACACTCGAGTCAGCTGCGTTTCACCTGCTGTTTGCGGGTGGCGAAACCGGCCAGCAGATCGAGACTGGAGCAGATCAGGAAGTAGACCAGCGCCACGAACAGGAAAATCTCCGTGGGATGGACCATCACCCGGTTGCTGACCTGGGTGGCCACGAAGGACAGTTCCCCCACGCCGATCACATAAGCCAGCGAGGTGTCCTTGATCAGTGAGATCCACTGGTTGAGGAACGATGGCAGCATGATCGGCAGGGCCTGGGGCAGGATGATCAGCCGCATGACCTGGACGGGACGCATGCCCAGGGCACGGGCTGCCGCCCACTGGCCGACCGGCAGGCTCTGGATACCGGCGTGGACCGAGTACGCCAGGTACGCACCGCCGATCAGCGACAGGGCGCAGACCACGGTGAACAGCGCCGGTATGTCCACATGGAAGACGATCGGCAGCAGGAAGTAACTCCAGAAGATCAGCATCAGTACCGGGATCGCCCGCAGGAAACCCAGCACGGTGATCAGTATCCCCCGCGGCCAGCCCTTGAGGGTGCTCAGGGCGATGCCCAGCACCAGGCCGAAGATCGCGGCGGCGGTGCCGGACAGCACGCTCAGCAGCAGGGTCAGCGCCGCGCCGCCGAGGGGGCCTTCCGGGTAGGCGCCGATCAGGAAGTAGTCGAGGTTGTCGCTGATAACGGAAAAGTCCATGGCTCATGCCGCTCCCTGACGATAGCGCCTGGTCTGGCGGATCCATTGTCCGGCCGTTTCGATCAGCGCGATGCCGAGGATGTACAACAGGGTGGCGAAACCAAAGGCCTGGAAGGTCTTGAAGGTCTCGGTCTCCACCTGGCGCGAGGCATAGGACAGCTCGGCGAGGCCGATGGCCATGGTCAGCGAGGAGTTCTTCAGTGCGTTCATGTACTGCCCCAGCAAGGGACCGAGCGCCGTGCGCAAGGCTTGCGGCAGTACCACATAACGCCACACCTGGGCCGGCCGCAGGCCCAGGGCAATACCCGCTTCGCGCTGCTGCGGGCGTACCGAAGCGACGCCGGCCCGAAACTCTTCGGCGATGAATGCCGAGGTATACAGGGTCAGTCCCCAGAAACCGGCGATGAATTCAAACGACGGCCAGCTGATGTCCACGCCGGCCACGGTCGCTTCGTGGGGCAGGTTCAGCCAGCTCATCAGGTCTTCGGGCAACAGGGCGCTGACGCCGAAATACCAGAAGAACAATTGCACCAGCAGCGGCGTATTGCGAAACAACGCCAGGTAGGCGCGCGCCGGCCAGGCGATCAGCCGCGAGCGGCCGAGACGCGCCAGACAGACCAGGAAACCCAGCCCGGTGGCGACCAGGCAGACCACGGCCGACAACGCCACGGTCAGGACAAATCCATCGAACAGCCATTTCAGGTATTGCGGGCCGAGCAATTCACCAAACATCGATCACGGTGTCCATCCAGAATACAAAGAGCCCGCGCGGAGAACCGCGCGGGCTGTGGGTGTACGGCGGGGAGGGCGATCAGCTCTTGTCGCCGATCTTGTACAGGCGGGCCAGCGGGGTCTTGGTATCCGGGCCGAACCAGGCGTCGTAGATCTTCTGGGCCTGGCCCTTGCTTTCCAGCTCCACCAGCGTCTGGTTGACCAGCTCGGTCAAGGCGGTCTCGCCCTTGGGCAGGCCGACGCCGATCAGGTCATTGGAGATGGTGAAGGGTGGAACTTCGTACTTGTCCTTGTCCGGTACGTTGGCCAGCAGGCCGATCAGCTTCGGACCGTCCTGGGTGATCGCCTGGACGTTACCGTTGCGCAGGGCGGTGAAAGCGAAAGGGGTGTCGTCATAAGCGACCACCTTGGCTCCCGGGAATTTCTCGCGCAGCACGCCTTCGTTGACGGTGCCCTTGTCCACGCCCACGCGCCATTTGTTCAGCTCGTCCTGGGACTTGAGGGTGCCTTTCTTGATGAGGAACTGCTGGCCGGAGCTGAAGTAGGGAATGCTGAAGTTGACCTGCTGGGCGCGCTCCGGAGTGATGGTGAAGTTGGCCAGGACCAGGTCGACCTTGTTGGCCACCAGCAGTGGCACCCGGTTGGCCGGGTTGGTCGGTTGCAACTGGAGCTTGACCCCGAGCTTGTCGGCAATGGCCTTGGCGTAGTCGACATCCAGGCCTTCGATCTGTTTGCTCTTGGCATCGATGAAGCCGAAAGGCGGGTTGCTGTCGAACGAGGCGACGCGCAGGACGCCGGATTTCTTGATGTCTTCCAGGCGGTCGGCATGGGCCAGGCCCGAGAGAACGGCGAGAGTGAGGGCAGTGAGGGCAGTCAATTTTTTCATGGTGATCTCAACACTTGATGGATGATTCTGGCGCCGAGTCTTGCAGCACGATGAATAAACGACAAAAGAATATAAAAGAATGATTTTATTCTTTTTGTGAATAAGTGGTTTTTTCGGGCGCTCTCTACAACCGGCATTCCAGAGCCTTTGGACGCGGTGGGGGCGGTAGCGGCAGGCCGTTTCCGTGCCGGCAACGGGCAAGTCGGGTGAACCTAAGCTAATGCGAAAAAGATATTTATTGCGGTTTTTTAAGATCGGATAGTTTTGTCGGCAACGGGATTTCAACGCCTTGCCCAAGTCTTCGCGGCGGGGTGTCGGATATCAGGACGAATGTTTGCAGACCACAGGGAGTGAACCATGCCGCAGCCGCTGGATATCACCGCGTTGCCGCTCCTGGACCTTTCAGCGCTCGATGGCAGCGCCGGGCAGCGCCAGGACTTTCTCGACGCACTGCGTCACGCCGCACGCGATGTCGGATTTTTCTACCTGACCGGACACGGCATCGACAGCGATCTGCTCAAGCAGGTCCAGGAGCATGCCCGGCAGTTCTTTGCCTTGCCCGACGCGGACAAACAGGCCGTCGGCATGATCCATTCACCGCACTTTCGCGGCTACAACCGCGCGGCCTCGGAGATCACCCGCGGTCAACCGGATCTGCGCGAACAGTTCGATATCGGCGCCGAACGCGAAGCCCTGGCATTGGATGAACACACGCCGACCTGGGCCCGCCTGCAAGGGCCGAACCTGTGGCCGGCGGCGCTGCCCCAGCTCAAGCCGCTGTTGCTCGACTGGCAGCAGGCCATGACCCGGATGTCGCTGCGCCTGTTGCGGGCCTTTGCCCAGGCGCTGTCATTGTCGGAAGGGGCGTTCGATCCGCTTTACGGCGACAAGCCCAATGAACATATCAAGCTGATCCGCTACCCCGGTCGTACCGCGCACGAAAGCAACCAGGGCGTCGGTGCCCACAAGGATTCCGGGTTCCTCAGTTTCCTCCTGCAGGACCGGCAGGCTGGCCTGCAAGTGGAGATCGAGGAGGGCCGCTGGATCGATGCGCTGCCCCGGGAAAACACGCTGGTGGTGAATATCGGCGAATTGCTCGAACTGGCCACCAACGGTTATCTGCGGGCCACGGTGCATCGCGTGCAGTCACCGCCGGCCGGAAGCGAGCGCCTGTCGATTGCCTTCTTCCTCGGTGCGCAACTGGATGCGGTGGTGCCGCTGTATCCCTTGCCGACCGCGCTGCTGCGCGAGGCACGGGGCCCGGCCAGCGATCCCGACAACCCGTTGTTGCGTGATGTCGGCTGGAACTACCTCAAGGGTCGCCTGCGTTCGCACCCCGATGTCGCCCGGCGTTTCTACGCCGATGCCCCCACGCCCAAGGTGTTGGCCCCCAGGGCCGTCAGCGCCTGACCCTGTCATCAGCTCAAGGATTACCAGCATGTCGAAAAAAACCGGATTGACCCTGGCGGTCGTGGCGGGCCTGTTCGCTTCCTTCGGCGCCCTGGCCACGGAACCGTTGCGAGTGGCGGCGGACCCGGTCCCCCACGCGCAGATCCTCGCTTATGTACAGAAAATCGATCCGCAACTGAACCTCAAGGTCATCGAGATTCCCAACGGCGTGAACTCCAACGAACTGCTGGCCCATGGCGACGTCGACGCCAACTACTTCCAGCACCTGCCGTACCTCAATTCCCAGGAACAGGCCCTCGGCCAGAAGTTCGCGGTGGCGGCGACCGTGCATATCGAGCCGCTGGGAATCTACTCGCACCGACATAAAAGCTTCGACCAGGTGCCGCAAAAGGGCACCGTCGCGCTGCCGAACAATGTCACCAATCTCAGTCGTGCCCTGTACCTGCTGCAGGATAACGGCCTGATCAAGCTCAAGCCCGGCTTCAACAACCCGGCCACCGACCAGGCAACGCCCAGGGACATTGCCGAGAACCCGAAACAGCTGAAGATTCTCGAGATTGAATCGCCGCAATTGCCCCGCGCCCTGGACGATGTCGACCTGGCGGTGATCAACGGCAACTACGCGCTGGAGGCAGGCCTGTCGCCAGCCAGGGACGCCCTTGGCCTGGAAAAGGCCGTCGACAATCCCTACGCGAATATCCTGGTGACGACGCCGAAGTTGCAGGATGACCCACGGATCAGGCAACTGGCCAAGGACCTCAACTCACCCCAGGTGGCGAAATTCATCACCGATACCTATTCGGGCTCGGTGATTCCGGTGACCGTCGCGGACCGCAAGCCATGATCCGCGTCGAGCAGTTGAGCAAGCGCTATGGCGAAGGGGCGCCGGTACTGGACCGGGTGTCCCTGGACATCCCCGACGGGGCGATCTACGGCATCGTCGGTCGCAGCGGTGCCGGCAAGTCGACCTTGCTGCGTTGCCTCAATCTGCTCGAACGCCCCAGCGCCGGGCGCGTGGTGGTCGACGGCCAGGACCTGACGACCCTGTCCGATCGGGACCTGCGCAGCCAGCGCCAACGTATCGGCATGATTTTCCAGGGCTTCAACCTGCTGCACTCGCGCAATGTCTTCGACAATATCGCCGTGCCGCTGGAAATCGCCGGCACCGGCAAGGCTGAACGGCAGGCTCGGGTTTGCGAGCTGCTGGAACTGGTGGGCCTGGCGGACAAGGCCGAGGCCTTTCCCTCGCAACTGTCCGGCGGGCAGAAACAGCGGGTCGGCATTGCCCGGGCCCTGGCGGCACGCCCGGCCTATCTGCTTTCGGATGAGGCCACCAGTGCCCTCGATCCGGAAACCACGGCGTCGATTCTCGAATTGCTGCGCGATATCAATCGCCGGTTGGGGCTGACCATCGTGCTGATCACCCATGAGCTGGATGTCATCCGATCGATCTGCGACCACGCCGCTTCCCTGGCCCAGGGACGGCTGCTGGAGTCCGGTACGCTGGCGCGTTTGCTGGCCGATCCGGACTCGGCCCTGGGGCGCTCGCTGCTACCGGCCCCGCAGCCGCGCTTCGACGATGAGGTGCGCATCCCACGCTTGAGGTTGGCCCAGTTATGACCCGGACCATCGATTGGAACGAGATTTTCCAGCTGTTGCTCAACGCCACCGGCGAGACCCTGTACATGGTGCTGCTGGCGGGGCTCTTCACCTTGTTGATCGGCCTGCCCCTCGGGGTCCTGCTGTTCATCAGCCGTCGCCATGGCCTGTACCCGCTGCCGCGCCTGCATGGCGGCCTGAGCGCGCTGGTCAACCTCGGGCGGTCGTTGCCATTCGTGGTGATGCTGATCGCCCTGATCCCGCTGACCCGACTGATTGTCGGCACCACCCTGGGTAGCACCGCCGCCGTGGTGCCGATCACCATCGGCGCCTTTCCATTCTTCGCCCGTATCGTGGAAAACGCCCTGGATGAGGTCGACAAGGGGCGGATCGAGGCCATCCTGTCCATGGGCGGCGATATCCGCCATGTGATTTTCAAGGTCCTGTTGCCCGAGTCGCTGCCGGCCTTGCTGGCGGGCGTTACCCTGACCCTGGTGATGCTGATCGGCTTCTCCTCCATGGCCGGAGTGATCGGCGGGGGCGGCCTGGGGGACCTGGCCATCCGCTATGGCTATCAGCGTTTCAACAACGAGGTGATGGTCGCCACGGTGATCGTCCTGGTGATTCTGGTGCAGGGTGTGCAAAGCCTCGGGGATCGACTGGTGCGTTCCCTGGCCGATCGGCGCTGAGGAAACCGGAAAAGTTCGAGCTGTTTAGATTGATTATTTCCTTCGGCTATTTGAATAGCTCGTACGGGCATATCCAAAGCGGGTAATCCGCCGTTGAAACTGCCTGTCTGTCTGCTTTGAAAGCGATATGACCGCCAGGACGGATATCGGCCCGCAAAGGGCAGCATAAAACTCGCTCCGACATCCGTTCCGGCTGCTGGATCGCCGTCTTGCCGTGCGCCTGGCATTCCCTAGAATCCGCCCCATCAGCTTCGTCCAACTATCGAACTATCAGGGAGTTTCACCATGATGAATGCCATGCAGATGCAAATGCCGATGAACACCATGCCGATGATGCCGGCCATGGGGATGCCGATGATGATGGCGACCATGAGCTGCGAAATGATGGGCGACGGCATGCTGTGCAAGATGATGCCGGCGGCGGGCATGGACATGGCCATGTTCAAGAACAGCGCGCAAATGATGCAGATGATGATGGACTGCGGCATGCCGATGATGATGCATTGCGCCAACATGAGCATGATGTGCATGTCCCAGGCGGCCATGGCCATGCCGATGATGGGCAGCATGATGCCGATGCCGATGATGGGCATGCCGATGCCGTCGATGAAATGCGTGATGGAATGCTCGATGCTGGCCGACGGCATGCAGTGCAAGATCATGCCGATGGCCGGCATGAACATGGACATGATGAAAAGCTGCTGCGCCCTGATGATGAAGCTGATGAACGACTGCAGCATGCCGATGATGATGAGCTGCAACGGCATGCCGATGATGTGCTGCACCTGCTGATCGATCGCGGCAGTAAAAAAAGCCCGGCTGGAGTGATCCTCGCCGGGCTTTTTCGTGGCTGCCGGTGGGTCAGTCGAGGCGTTCGGGGTAGGTCACCACCAGGTACGCCACGGCTTCGCTGTCGGCGGGGTTGCGATAGCGGTGCGGCTGGTCGGCGTAGAACAGAATCGAGTCGCCGGTGGACAGCAGGTAGCGTTGGTCATTGACACTGATCTCCAGTACACCCTGGGCCACCACCAGGTTTTCCTGGACTCCGGGGCCATGTCCCTCGGACTCGTCCTCGCCCAGCGGGCTCAGGCGCAGTTCGTAGAATTCCGATTGGCGGGCGACATCGAACGGGAACAGGGCGCGGCTGACAAAGGCGCCGTTGGCACTGACCAGGCGCTTGCTCTTGTTCGCCGACAGGACCGCCACGCCCTCGAAGGCACGATGTTCGAGAAAGGCCGCGACGGATACCTTCAGGCCCTTGGCAATCTTGCACAGTACCTTGATCGACGGCACGCTGCGGCCGGACTCGATCTGCGCCAGCATCGCCCGGCTGACCCCGCATTGACGGGCGAGGGCATCGAGGGACAGATGATGCTTGCCGCGCAGGCGTTGCAGGTTCTGGGCGACCCGTGCGCAGATCGGATCTTCTTCAAGCGCCTGCAGGTTGTTCAGGTCCAGCGGCGGTTCGTCGGCGCTCGCCAGAAACCGCGAGGGCTCCTGCGCATTCACGCGTGACGGGGCTCGGTGGCACGGGCGCTCTGCACCCACTGGAACGCCTGGTAGCCGGCATTGCGTGCATACATTTCCCACAGGGTCCGGGCCAGTTGCTGCGCCTGCTTGCGTTTGCGATAGCGGGCGAGGTCGATAACGGTATCGGTCGGATGCATGGGGACTCTCCAGTGTCGGTATGAGGGGAGAGTACGTGGTTGTTTTAATAACGATAAATACTGATTTTTTATTTATTAATTCTTTTTGGGTCTTAGTGCGCGGCTCCGTCGAAAGCCTGTCGCCAGGCCCGGGAGCGGACCTGGCGGGTTGTCGTGATCAGGCGCCCGGGCTGGACTTGAACACGCCGCTGAGGACAAACGCGTAGCGCTCCGGGCGAATGAAAAAGGTCGTGCGGTCACAGCAGCGACCATCGGCGAAATACGAGGTGCGCTCCATCACCAGCAGTGCCGCGCCGCGTTTGACGTGCAGCGCATTGGCCAGGTGCCTGTCGGCCTCCTGGGCGCGGATCGCCATGTCGGCACGGCTCACCGGCGAGCCGGTGATCGACTCGAGGATCGAGTAGATCGGCCGGTGCTCGACCTCGCTCCAGACCACGCTTGCCAGTTCGGCGGGCAGGTGGCTGCGACCCAGGGCAATGGGTTCGTCGTCGACAAAGTGCAGGCGTTCCAGCAGCAGGCAATCCTGTGCCGCGCCGAACAGCCCGCGCAACGCCTCGGGAACCGCCTGCAGGTGATGGTCGAGAACCCGCATGCTCGGCTTCAGTCCTTGCAGCAGCAGGGCTTCATGAAAGCTGCGCAGGGCATCGAGGCCATGTCGCACCTGCTTGGCCGCGACGAAAGTGCCCTTGCCCTGTTTGCGTTCCACCACGCCATCGTCGCTGAGTTTGCCCACGGCCAGGCGGATGGTCACGCGACTCACCGCGAAGCGCTGGCCCAGTTCGGCCTCCGAGGGCAGCTTGCCGCTGGGTTCGTAGTCGCCGCGCTGGATCTCCCCGAGTAGCTGGTGGGCGATCTGTTCGTAGAGCGAGGTCGTGCTGTCGCGAAGAATGGACGTAGACACTGAGTGATTCCATGGCCGGAGAAGCGAGGACCGAGACTTCGCTTCTAAGGTTATAAAAACAGGTTATTGGGATGACTTGTATTAATACGTATTATGTCAGGCATTCCCATTGTAAACGACCTGACGACACTTGCCATGCCAGAACTCTTTCCTTGTGCCCCGCGGTCGGCCGCGGCGCTGATGGTCGATGACATCAGTTTCAGCTATCCCAACGGTCATCGGGTGTTTTCCTCCTTCAGCCTGAGTGCCGCCCCTGGCGAGTTCGTCGCGATCCTCGGGCCTTCCGGCTGCGGCAAGACCACCTTGCTCAACCTGTTGTCGGGTTTTGTCCGGCCGCAGGCGGGGCAGATCAGCCTGAACCAGACCACGGTGCACCCGGAGCGTTCGGAACTCGGCTATGTGTTCCAGGCGCCGCAACTGTTTCCCTGGCTGACCGCCCTGGAGAATGTCCGCTTCGGCTTGCGCATGGCCGGTGATACCAGCGAGGCGCGGCAGCGCGAACAGGCCATGCAGTACCTGCGCCTGGTCGGCCTGGAGCAGGCCGCCCAGCGCTTGCCCCATCAGTTGTCCGGCGGCATGCAGCAGCGCGTTTCGCTGGCCCGCACCCTGGCGCTGGAGCCGGAGGTCCTGCTGATGGACGAACCCTTCGCCGCGCTGGATGCGATCAGTCGCAACAGCATGAACGAGGAAACCCTGCGGATCTGGGCCGAACTGGGCCAGACGGTGTTGTTCATTACCCATGATATCGACGAGGCGGTGTTCCTCGCGGACCGGGTGATTGTCCTGAATATCGCCCCCGGCGGCATCCACAGCGAACTGCGGATCGACCTGCCGCGCCCGCGCTCCAATCGCAACACTCGTCGGCTGCCGGCTTTCCTCGATTACCGCAATGAGCTGATGGAGCGTATTTCCCAGGTCATGGCGCTGTCCGAGGCCCGTGTTTGCCCCGCTGTTTCCCTCTCCCCTGAAATCGAGTCGATCCAATGATCAAACGTACCCTGCTTGCCCTTTCATTGTCCGTGGTCGCCGTGGCCGGCAGTCTGTCGGCCGTTGCCGATGAGAGCCGGCCGTTGCGGGTGGGCTATGTGTTTGCCATGGCCAATGCGCCGGCGCTGATCGCGGACAGGCAGGGTTACTACCGCGAGGAAGGCCTGACGGTGGACCTCAGGGCCCTCGGTGACGGGCCGGTGATCCAGCAGGCCCTGGCGGCCGGTGAGCTGGATGTCGCCTACGTCGGCACGCCCCCGGTGTACCAGTGGTTCTCCCGCGGCTTGCAGAGCCGCATCCTGGCCAAGGTCAACTACGGCCAGGCGGCGGTGATCGTCGACAGCAAGAGCCCGATCACCTCCCTGGCCGGACTCAAGGGCAAGAAGCTCGCCGGGGTCAAGAAGGGCAGCGGCATGGACGTGCTGCTCAGGGGCTATGTGCTCAAGGAAAAGGCCGGCCTGAATCCCGATGCCGACCTGAACATCATCGACATGCCGCCGGGCAACATGAATGCCGCCCTTGAGCGTGGCATCGTCGACGCGGCCTTTTCCTGGGAGCCCTTCGTCAGCCAGTCGCTGCTGCGCGGTTCGAGCCGGGTGCTGTTCGATGTCAACCAGGCCTTGCCCGAATACCCCTGGTACGTGGTGATCGCCTTGCCGAAAACCCTGCAGGAACGCCCTGACGATGTGGTCAGGCTGCTACGGGCCCATCGCAAGGCAATTGCCTTTCTCAACGAGCATCCGGCCGAGTCGAACCGGATCATCGCCGAGGCGTTCAAGCTCGAAGCGGTGCAGGGCCCGGACGGCAGCACCATCGCCCCGGAAACCATCGTTGCCCAGGCCCGCAGCCGGCTCGGCTGGTCGGCGGATCTGCAGGACGCCGATATCCGCTTTATCCAGCGCCTGATGAACTACTCCCTTGACCTGGGCTTTATCGATGCACCGCTCAAGACCGAGCAGATCGTCGACACCACCTACCTGGAAAAAGCCTCGCGCTGAGTCTGTCATGTCCTTGCCAAAACCGAATTGGGGCTGGGCTTCGCTGCCCGTCCTGCTGTTGATCTGGGTGGCCCTGGCCAGCCGTTTTCCCACCTACATCCTGCCGCAGCCCTGGGACGTGGCCCGCGAAACGTTGCGCTGGCTGGGCGACGGTTCGTTGTGGCAGCACCTGCGGGCCAGTGTGCTCGAAGAGTTGGGCGGGTTCTGTGCCGCGGTGCTGGTCGCGGTCCTGCTGGGTACGGCGGGCGGTCTGTCTTCGCGTTTTCGCGACTTCATATCGCCGCTCAACAGCCTGTTCATGGCGATCCCGCCCATCGCCTGGGCACCGCTGATCATGATCATTTTCGGCCTGGGCTATGTGTCCATCGTCCTGGTGATCTTTATCGCCGCGGTGTTTCCCATGGCCGTGACCATCCAGGAGGGCGTGCAGAGCATTCGCGGCGGCGAAGTCCGCGCGGCACGCACCCTGGGGGCCAATCCCTGGCAACTGCTCGCCCATGTCTACCTGCCGGCGTCGCTGCCGTTTGTCACGGCCGCCCTGCGTATCGGTTTCAGCCAGGGCTGGCGGGCGCTGGTGGCGGCGGAAATGATCGGCACCTCCCAGGGGATCGGCTGGATGGTTGCCACCGGCGGGCAGATCGGCAACAGCAGCCAGGTGCTGCTGGGCATCGTGCTGATCGGCCTGATCGCCTGGCTGATGGAGAGTTTCGTGTTCCGGCGCATCGAGCGTCACTACCAGAAATGGCGCGTGCAATAGAGCGTGCCAGTCCCTATTGAAGATTCCGCGAAGACCCGTACGAGGTGTCATGTGAACAACGTTTTCGATCCCCGCGAAGCCGGGCATTACATTGCCCCGCAAGGCCTGTATGAACGCAATAAGCAGCGCCCGTTCCTGGGTCATGTCAGCTGTGACCGCAACACCCTGATGGCCGGCCAGTGGGACGAGATCACCCTGGTCTACGAGGTCGGCGGCAGCGGCCTGGCCGACGGCGCCTGGCTGAAGCTGGCCTTCAAGTTCTACTCCGACTGGGCCTTGTTCCAGACCTCGAATCCGGCCGGCCCCAACTACGTCAGCGCCGAGTACCAGGCCGGCGAGCTGGTGCCGGGCCAGAGCCGGGCCACGGTGCAGCACCTGAAGGTGCGCTTCGACCAGAAGGGCCACGAGCGGCCGTTCCAGAAGGCGATCATCATCGATATCGTCGACGGCTACCTGAACCCCGGCGACCGGGTCATCATCCGCCTCGGCGATCGCCGCCAGGGCGGGGCCGGCACGCGGGTGCAGAGCTTCGTCGAGAAGGACTTCCGTTTTCGCCTGTTCATCGACCCGCTGGGCAGTTCGAAGTTTGCCGAGGTGCCGGGCGACCCGTTGCTGGATATCGTCCCGGGGCCGGCCCATGGCGTACAACTGATCGTGCCGCGGCTGGTCGGCGCCGGTGAGGCGTTCGACGTGTTGCTGCGGGTCGACGATGCCTGGGGCAATACCTGCCGTGGCTTGCCGCTCGATGGCCTGCTGACCCTGAGCGGTCCGGACGGCGAGCAGCGCCAGCAAGCGTTCCGCCTGGCGAGCGAAGGCTGGGCGATTGCCCGGTTGCAGGGCGTGGCGTTCGAGGCGGTGGGTGAGTGGCGATTGTCGGCCGCGGTGCATGCCCCTTTTGTTCGTGGGGCCCAGGCCTTTGTCACGGTCGATCCGGCCGGCAGCGCATTGCGTCCGCTGTATGCCGACCTGCATGTGCATTCCGATGACACCGTGGGCACCAATGACACGCTCTACAACCTCAGCTACGGCCGCGATGTCGCCGGGCTCGACGTGCTCGGCTACACCGCCAATGACTTCAATATCACCGAGCAGCGCTGGGACCAGGCAGTGAGGCTGATTCACGAACTCAACGAAACGGGTCGCTTTGTCTGCTATCCGGGGACCGAATGGTGCGGCAACTCCTGCGCCGGAGGCGACCGCAACGTGGTGTTCCTGCACGACCGCAAGCCTGAATTCCCCTTCGACAACCAGGGGCGGCTGGTGCGCTCCTTCGAATGGAACGAGTTCACCGCCGGCACCATCAAGCCGGGCGCCTGGCCGGTGGACGAACTCTACGCCGCCTATGCCAAGGACCCCGAAGGCCACCTGATGATGCCCCATGTCGGGGGGCGCCGCTGCAACCTCGACTGGCACCATCCGGAGCTGGAGCGGCTGATCGAAGTCGGCTCGGCCTGGGGGCAATTCCACTGGGTATATGCCGAGGCGTTGCAGCGGGGTTATCGGGTCGGTGCGGCGGCCAACAGCGACGAGCATCAGGGGCGCTGCGGTGGCGGGGTCCCGGCCACCGCGGTGTTCGGTTCCCGCGGTGGCCTGACCGGCGTGCTCGCCGAGCGTTTCGACCGTGCCAGTGTCGGCAAGGCGCTGCGCGCCCGGCGGACCTTTGCCACCACCGGCGAGCGCTCGTTTGCCAGCCTGCGCCAGGGCGAGAACTTCATGGGCGAGGTGTTCAAGGCTCCGGCCGATGCGCTGCTCGACTACCGCCTGCTGGGTGAGGCGGGCTGGGAGCAGGTCGACCTGTTCGATGGCGAGCAGTTGATCTGGTCACGCAACCTGCACCAGGAACTGGGCTTTTCCGACCAGCGCATTCGCCTGCGCCTGGGCGGCGCGCGGATCAAGGATCGCTACCGGGGTGCCTACTGGAGCGGCGAAATCCGCATCACCGGGGCGGTCATCAACGGCTTTCGCGCCCTGGGGCTCGATCATCCGGAGCAGACGGTGTGGCGCAAGGACGCGACGGTCCTGGCCTTTCGCACCGATACCAACGGCGATACCGACAGCCTGGAAATCGACTTGTCGCAACTGGCCGGTGCGACACTGGAGATCCGCAGTCGCATCGACAACTACATCAAGGTCGGCGACCCGTCCGAGCCGCAGCCTTATGTGCACGCGCCTTCGGTACTGATCCAGGTGTCCGGGGAAACGCTGCTGGCCCAGTCGCAGGTGATCGAGGAGTTGCCGGGGGCCGAACTGAAGGTTTCCCTGGAGCGGACCACCGCCGCGCCGCTGCCCCGCGAATTGCAAGGGCGTATCGATCTGGCGGGGCTGCAACTGGAACCGGGCCGCGAGCATCCCTTGTTCATCTGTGCGCGGCAGCGCGATCAGTCGCGGGTCTGGACGTCGGCGTTGTTCCTGACGCTGTAGGGCGACTCAGGGGCGGGGGAGCTGTTCGCGGCGGAACTGTCGCCCCAGGTCCTGGGCCAGCTCGATGAAGTTCTGCCGGGTCGGGTCCTGGTCCTCCGTCCGCACGATCAGGGTGATCGGTGCCACCAGCCGTGGACTGGCTTCGCCGATCCGGCAGTAGACGACGCTGTGGCGATGAAAACTGCGCATGGACGCCGGTACCACCGAGATTCCGGCACCGGCGGCCACCAGGTTGATGTTGGTCAGCATGCGCTCGATTTCGAAGGCGATCTTCGGGGTGAAGCCGGCGCGCTCGCAAGCCTCCACCAGTTTGGCGTACATGCCCGGCGCGCCGTGGCGACGCACCAGGATAAACGACTCGTCGGCCAGGTCGCCGATGGCAATCACCGGCATGGCGTCGATTTCGTCCGGGCTCAGGCCGTTGACCAGGACGTCCGCCGGCAGCAGGCGGTGTCCCACCGGCAGTACCAGCAGCATTTCTTCGTTGAGCAACCGGTACAGGGTCACGCCCCGGGGGCGGCTCACCGGTGCGCGCAGGATGCCCAGGTCCATGCGCCCCAGGTTCACTTCGTCGGTCAGTTCCCCGGCATTGCCCTCGCTGAGCAGCAGCTCGACGTTGGGGTAGAGCCCGCGATAGGCGCGGATCATCCCGGGAATCAGCGGGTGGGCGGCCGCCGAGCTGGTGAAGCCGATCGACAGCTTGCCCTCCAGGCCCTGGGCTGCCCGTGCCGCGCGTTTCGAACCCTCGTCGACCCGATTGAGAATGGCCCGGGCTTCTTGCAGGAAGACCTGCCCGCCGGCGGTCAGGTCGACGCCCTTGGGATGCCGCTTGAACAGGTCGAAGCCCAGTTCCTTTTCCAGCAGGCGGATCTGGTTGCTCAGGGGCGGCTGCTGCATGTTCAGGCGTGCGGCGGCACGGGTGAAATGCAGTTCTTCGGCGACCATCAGGAAGTAACGCAGGTGTCGGAGTTCCATGGGGCTTCTTTTAGTGTGAGGGGCTGTTGTTGCCAGTACCTTCGAACCGCCTCGATTGTAGCGGCAGGCCTGTCGTGCGGCCATGTGCTAAATCGGGCGTGAGTGCTGGCCCGTATGCCAGTACCATGGGCGAGGATCGACAGGCGACGGTGCGGCGGATGGGGTTGGGGTTCTTCAAGCGGGGCGTGGTACAGATTCTGATCGCGGTCGCCTGCGGCATCGCCCTCGGGCGTTGGCATCCGGCGCTGGCGGTGGAAATGAAACCCCTCAGCGACGGTTTCGTCCGATTGATCGGCATGCCCATCAGCCTGCTGGTGTTCGCCCTGGTGGTCTCGGGTATCGCCGGCATGCGCAGCCAGGCCGAAGCGGCCAAGATCGGCGGCAAGGCCTTGCTGTTTTTTGCCCTGATGACCCTGTTGTCGCTGCTGATCGGCGTCGCGGCGGCGTTGTTGCTGCATCCGGGCAACGATCTGGGGCCGGGATTTCCCCTGGACGAACTGTCGAGCCTGACCTCGTCGAGCGAGTATTTCCTCGCCCAGTGGCGGCAGTGGCAGTTCTCCGAGGCCACGCTGGCAACCATCCCGGGCAGTTTTTTCGGCGCCTTCGCCCAGGGCAATATCCAGCAGGTGCTGTTGCTCGCCCTGATGTTCGGCATCGCCCTGGCCTGGAGCGGCGAGCGCGGGGCACCGGTACGGCAGATGATCGAGCTGTTGCTCGAACTGTTGTTCGGCCTGATGAACCTGATTCTCAAGCTGGCGCCCCTGGCGGCCTTCGGCGCCATCGCTTTCACCATCGGCCGGTACGGGGTCGGCTCGATGGTGCCGTTGCTCAAGTTCGTCGCCACCCTGTACCTGGCCAGCGTGGTCTTTATCGTGCTGGTCCTGGGACTGGTCAGCCAGCTCGCGGGCGTCAGTCTCTGGCGTCTGCTGCTGTATGTGAAGGACGAGCTGGCACTGGTGCTGTTCACCACCTCGTCGATTGCCGCGCTGCCGGGCCTGATCGCCAGGATGGAGCGTCTGGGCTGTTCGCCGGCGGTGGTGCGACTGGTCATGCCGGCGGGGTATTCGTTCAACCTCAACGGCACCAACCTGTACCTGGCGGTGGCGGTGATCTTCCTGGCCCAGGTCCAGGAGATTCCCTTGAGCCTGGCCCAACTGGTGATGCTGGTGCTGGTGGCCTCGCTGACTTCCAAGGGCGCCACCAGCGTGACCGGTTCGGCCTTTGTCGCCCTGACCGCCACCCTCGGTGCGCTGCCGTTCCTGCCCACCGAAGGCGTGGTCCTGCTGCTGGGCGTCGAGCGGCTGATGAAATGCCGCTCGCTGACCAACGCCATCGGCAACTGCGTGGCCTGCGTGGCCATTGCCCGCTGGGATAACGCCCTTGATCGCGAGGTGCTGCGGCGTGAACTCAAGGCGCCGTTTTCAGCAGGGCCGACAGCGCCTGACTGAGCGCCTGCGGGCGGCCGCTGAACAGCCTCTGCAGCGCTTCGGGGCGCTCCAGCTGGCGATAGAGCGCCTCGCGCTCGGCAAAGTTGCCGGCCAGGCGGCAGGCGGCGCGGATGTACTCTTCCAGGGTATGGGTGATGGTCCAGTCCGGCAGGCCGACCCGGCGGAACAAGCCCTCGTCGATATGCTCGAACACTTCCGGCCCGGTCTTGCAGATCCCGGGCAGACCCACGGTCAGGGCGTCGATGATGCCGTTGGTATTGCCGAAGGGCAGGGGGCTGAGGAACAGGTCGCACTGGTTGAAGATCGCCAGGTAGTCCTGGTACGGCTGGTGGGCATACACCACCGCCTGCGGCACGTAGCGCTGGATCAGCCGGAGCACCTGCGGATAGAGCAGGCCCTGGGCCTGGCCGATCAGGAAGTGCAGGCGCACTTCGCGACCATGGAGTCGCGGCGTCAGCTCGACGATCTTCTGGCAGGCCAGGAGAAAGCGCGGGTTGAGCTTCATCGTAGTCGCCGCGATGGCGATATGCACCAGCGGCGAGTCCTGGCGTTGACGCTTGGGCAGCGGCACCGCATGGGCCGATGGGCGATACGGCTGGCCGTCGGCGGGCAGGCGCAACAGCCGTTCGCTGAAGCAGGCCGGGTCGCCGATGAAATCTTCTTCGACACTGATGTAGTCGATATGCCGCGAGCGGGTGGTCGCCGGATGCCCGAGGGCGGCGACCTGCAACGGCGCCAGGCGCAGGTTGCTGGCGAACAGGGTGATCGGGAACATGCCGACGCTGGGCATGTAGAACACCTGCGGCGCCCATGCCTGCGCGACGTTCCTGAGCTGGCGCAGGCAGGCATAGAGGTCGTCAGGCTCGTCGAAGGCGACAAAGTGCTCGAAGACCTCGCGGCCGGCATCGTCGACATTGGCCTGGTAGCCGATGGCGACCAGCTGGAAATCCGCGCGGGCGGCTTCCAGGGTCCTGGAGTGGGTGCGATAGATCGAGTGTCCGGCGGAAAACCATTCGAGCAGGACCAGCATCACCGGTTTGCCGGAGGTGGCGGGACGTGGCGCCGCGGTCGGCAGGTCGAGGATATCCGCGGCGGCGAGCTTGCGTTCCACCAGGCGGTTGATCGAGGCCTTGATGTCATGGCGCTGGGGCAGGTCGGCGTAGCTGCAGTGCATGTAGGCATCGTGCAGGATGCCCACGGGCAGGGTGTCCAGGCTGTCGATTTCCTCCAGCCGGCGGGGCAGCCAGGCCAGCAGGGCCTCGCGCTTGGAGTGGGCGGCCTGGGTGCCGATCAGTCGGGGGGAGAGCAAGGCCATGAACAACGCCGCGGCGATATCGCGGTTCTGCCGCCAGAGCAGTTCGACATCCAGCGGCACTTCCGATTCCGCCGAGTAGAGCACGCAGAACTTCACCAGGTCGGTGCTGCTGACCTGGAAGTCCTCGGCCGTCGGCCCCAGGGTATTCAACGATTGCAGCAGGTGGTCGGCGTTGACGAAGGCGCTGGCGGCGAACAGTGACGACAGCCAGCGCTGGAAATGGATCAACTGGCCGAAGCCATCCGGGCTGATGCGAAAGCCGGGGTCGGAGAACAGCGCGGAGATGGCGCTGGTCAGTCGGGTCAGGGCGTGGGCCTCCAGTTCCGCGGCGGGCAGGGCCGGCGATACCGCCAGGGAAAAGGTATTGGAAAGTTTGCCGTAGTGGCGGTCGATCAACAGCAGCAGGCGCACCAGCTCGCGCGCCGCGGCTTCATGGTTGCGGGAGTAGCAGAGGAACTCGAAGTGCTCCAGCGAATAGTTGTCTTCGGGCATCGAATGGGCCTTTGGTGAAAGAGCGTGTATTTGCCGGTGCTGTGGTGGCTGCGGGGGCCTCTTCGCGGGCAAGCCCGCTCCTACGGGATTTATGTGGAGGCACCTGTTGCATGGTCCAGGACTCCTTGGGGGCCCTTCGCGGGCAAGCCCGCTCCCACGGGATTTATGTGGAGGCACCTGTTGCATGGTCCAGGACCCCCAAGGGCGCCGGCAAGTTCGAGGATCATCCCCCGAACCTGCCCGCGCCGCGATCCACTCTTAACGGCCCAGCGCAAAAAACGCCTTGTCCAGATTAGCCGAAGCCGTCGCCAGTTTCTGCTTCTGCTCCTTGACCCAGTTTTCGTCGACGCCGAGGCTGGCCTGTTCCGCCGCCAGCATCCGATCCACTTCGGCACGCTGCGGGCCGCCGAGTCCCTTGCTCGACTCGATCATGTTCTGCGCGGTCAGGGATTTGCGGAATTGCGCCTGGGTCAGCGGGAACTGCACATTCTGCATATCGAAGGCCTTCAGCGCTTCGCCGTAGATCTTCTGGACCTCGGCGAAGGGGATGTCCGCCGGTTTCATCTTGTTGGTGCGCCCGTAGGTCACCAGGTCCGAGGCGAAGTGATGGCCGACGCGGAACGGCACATTGGAGTCGCGCTGCAGGACGTCTGCCAGTTCCGTGGTGGTGGAGTAGTCGGCGTCGATTTCCTGGAGGGCCCGATCCTTGTCGATCTGCAGGTTGCTCATCAGGTCGGCGAGCATCTGGAACGAGCTGGCGGTGAGGTCCAGGGTCTTTTCCACCTGGTCGCGCTTGTAGTCCGGCATGCCCGGGGTCACGTTGTGCGCTTCGAACTGGTAGGTCATGGCGCCGCCGACCACATCGCTGGCCTGCAGGCGCAGCAGGTTCAGGCCGTAGGGGTTGCGCTTCTGCGGCATGATGCTGCTGGTACCGGTCAGGCGGCCTTCGGTGATCATGATCCACGGGTAGGGCTGGTGGTACTGGGTGTGCATGTCCTGCACCAGGCTGCCGATGGTGGTCGCGGCATTGCTGCAGATGCCGGTCAGCTCCATGCCGGTGTCCAGGGCGCCCAGTTGCGCGGCGTCATAGGAGTTTTCCACGGGACCGTCGAAGCCCAGCAGTTCGGCCAGTTGCTTGCGGTCGACCGGGAAGCTCGACGTGCCCAGGGCTCCCGAGCCCAGTGGGCTGAGGTTGAGACGGGCATAGGCCTGGCGCAGGCGCTCGGCATCGCGGTCGAACACGGCGCTGAAGGCCAGCAGGTAGTGGGCGTAGGTGGTCGGCTGGGCCTGGACGCCGTTGGTGTAGGCCGGGACCAGGGTATCGCGGTTCTCCGCGGCCAGCTTGAGGAACACGGCCTTGGACTTGTTCATCGAGTCCAGCAGGCTCAACACACGCTCGCGCTGCATCAGGCGCCGGGTGGTGGACAGGATGTCCTGGCGGCTGCGTCCGGAGTGCATGCGCGAACCGTCGGGACCGGCGATGGCGAGGATCAGCGGCTCGTACTTCAGGTAGTCGGCCGGCCGCTCGGCCCCCGGCCGGTTGCCTTCATTGATGACCTGCTCGACGGCCGAGACGATCTTCTTGCCCAGGTCGGGCGGGACGATCTTGTTGTCGATCACCATCACGGTCGAAGCCTTGTTCATTTCCCCCAGGAAATAGAAATAGTCATGGGGCTCCTTGGCGTCGGCGGCATTCGCCGCGCCCATGGCCAGCATCAGCAACGGTCCGAGGGCCAGCCGGCTGAGACGAAACGGAGGGCAGGTCGGCTTAAGGTTCTTCATGGTCGTGGGGTCTCTCTACACGGTTGTCGAATGGATTGGAAACAGAGGTCTGGTCGAAGCTGGCCAGGTCGATGCCGGGGCGGTCACGCAGGCCATCGAGGGGCGTCAGGCGGCTGTTGTCCTGTAGCGGACGGGCCCAGAAGCCATCGTTCATGGTTCTTTGCATGGCATCGCTGGCGGAGGCGGTCGTCGGGTCGGTCAGGCGGTTGCTGATCGTGCCGCCCTGGCGGAACACCACGGCGCCGCTGCCGCTGGCGGCAAAGGTGGTGACGTCGGTGGTATGGCTGATAAAGCGTCCGGCGGGTGATTCGGTGCTGACCAGCACGCCGCCGTCGGCGGCCAGCAGGCTGTTGTTGCCGCCATCGAAGCTCAGGGCGTAGCCGCCGGCGCTGTAGCCGTCGAGGCTCAGTTGGCCGCTGCCGCCGGTCTGCATCAGGGTGTAGGCACTGTTGCTATTGCCGACGATGGCAATGCCCGAGTTGCTGCCGTCGGTACGCCCGTTGAGGCGCAGGTTGCCGCTGCCCGAGAGCAGGCTCACGCCGTTGGCCGGACCCGCCGATGCGGCGCGGATGAGGATCCCGGCCTTGCCCGCGGCGCCGCTGGTGCCGGTCAGGGTCAGGTCGCCGCTGACGGTCGACAGGGTCGCCGAGCTGGCGTTGCCGGAGGGATAGAGGCTGATGCCGTTGCCGTAGGTGGAACTGCCGGTCAGCGCCACCGAGCCGCTGCCGGTGGCCTGGATCCGGTTGATGCCGGTGGCCATGCCGATGCCGTCGGCGTAGCCGCTGCTGCCGCGCAGGGTCAGTTGGCCGTCGTCGACGCTGACCAGCGCCCGGCCGTTGCCGTAGAAATCGATGCCGTTGCCCTGGTCGGCGGCACGGCCGTCGAGGGTGATATTACCGTTGCCGTGGGTCTGGATGATGTTGGTCACGCTGAGGATGGCGATGCCGTGATCCAGCTCGCCGCTGTTGGGTGAGTGGAAGTTGCCGAGCAGGCTGATGTTGCCGCTCTGCGAGGTGATGCTGTTGGTCGAGGCGATCCCGCTGCCGCCCAGCGCGATGGCGTCCGAGGTGCCCACCGAGTCGCCGCGCAGGGTGATATTGCCCGTGGTGGTGGAGACGTTGACGCCCTGGGAAGCGCCCGTGGAGTTGAAGAAGATCCCGTAGCCGCCAAAGCTGTTGGTGCTGTTGCCGCTGAGCAGCAGATCGCCAGTGGTGGTCGAGAGGTTGACGCTGGCGTTACTGCCTGAGGGGGCGAGATCGATGCCGCGTCCCGAGGCGCTGGTGCCGTCCAGGGTCAACCGGCCGCTTTGCGTGCTGACGTTGATCGCCCCATAGGCACCGCTGGCATCGAAGAAGATCGCCCGGAACGAGCCACTGGTGTTGTTGATCACCGTGCTGTTGGCCGACAGCGTGACGTTGCCGGCGCTGCTGCCGATATTGATCCGCGAGCCCGGCGTGGCGGCACTGCCGCTGCCGGAGCTGACCAGGGCCAATGCCGGCGTGGTGCCGCCGGAAGTGTTGCCCGACAGGCTGATATCGCCGTCGCTCAGCAGGTTGATCGAAGAGCCGATCCCCGTGGCGTTGAGGATCGTGCCATAGGAGCCGCCGCTGTCACCGCTGACCAGCAGCTTGCCGCCGGCCGTGGCCTGGAGGTTCACCACGCCATTGCCGGAGGCCGACAGGTTGACCCCGCGCCCGCTGGTGCTGCTGCCATTGACCGTCAGGGTGCCGCTGCCGACCCGGACGTTCTGGGTGGAGCCAGCGGCTGTCGAGCAGATCAGCACGCCCTGGCCGGATGTCGCGCTGCCGTTGAGGGTGATATTGCCCGAGCCGGTGGCGGCGATGGTGTTGCTGGTGCTGAAGATCCGTGTGCCGTTGCCGCTGCCCAGGTTGCTGCTGTCGATACGGATCGAGCCGGCGCCGCTGGTGACGATCTGGCTGCCGCCGGTGAGCACGAAGGCATCGCCGGTGCCGCTGGTGCTGGCCTGGTTGGCGACGATGGCGATGCTGCCGCCGCCCGCGTCCAGCAGGCTGGCGCCGCCGATCTGTACCGCACCGGCGGTGGAACCGCTGGCCAGGGTCGAGGAGGTGGCGCCGCGGATCAGGATGTCGCCGCCGCTGGTGAGCAGTTGGCTGTTGTTCAGCGACACACCGAAGCCGTTGCTGACGTTGGTGCTGGCAAAGGACCCGGTGGGCGAGGCCGCGCCGCTGATGGTCAGGTTGCCACCGTTGGTGCGGATGCTGGCGTTGCTCAGTTGCACCGAGCCGTTGCCGCTGTTGTTGAAGTTCGACAGCAGCGAGACGTTCAGCGTCTTGCCGCTGGCGTTGCTGATGCTGGTGTTGGTCATCACGATATTGCGATGGGCCTGCAGGGTCAGGCTCGCGTTGCCGACCGCCTTGACGTTGTCCAGCACGTTGATATCGCCGGACGTGCCGCCCACCGACGTGGTGTAGACGAGGATGTTCGCGCCTTCCGAGAGCGATGCATTGAGAGTGGCCGAGCTCAGGTTGGAGCTGGCCGAGCCGCTGGAGGTGAACGGGTTGCTGCTGGTGGCTCCGGAGCTGGCGCCGCTGGTGATATTGATATTGAACGGATCGATCAGCCAGGTGCCGCCGATGCCGGATGCGGCGCTGAGGTTGACCACGCCAAAGGCGTCCAGGGCATGCCCCGAGGTTTCCGCCAGGCCACCTTTGCCGGCCTGGCCGGCGCCGGTGACACTGATATTGCCGTAGAAGCGGGTGCTGTCCTTCGACCAGAGGATCACCTTGCCGCCGTCGCCGCTGTTCAAGGCATCGGCATGAATGCTGGCATTGCCATCCATGTAGGTGGCGTCGGCCTGGTGCAGCGGGCCGGTGCCCTGGAAATCACCACCGACCAGCACCTGGCCGCCGCCGGCAGCCCCCGAGGCGTCGATACGGGCGCCGTCGTACAGGCCGACATACTGGCCGGTCAGGGTCACGTTGCCGCCGGTTTGCCCCGGGTTGCGCCCGGACACGTCGAGGCTGCCGCTGTTGGCCACGACGCCACTGTCGCCGCCGTCGAGGATGATCGTGCCATTGCGCTGCTGCAGGCTGGTGGCTTCGATGACGCCGCTGTTGTTCACCACCTCGTTGAGCATCGAGTTGCTGGCCCTGGCCGAGAGCATCACCCGGCCGCCGTTGGCTTGCAGTGCGCCGCTGTTGATCACGCTGGCGTTGAGCGCCGGGTTGTCCACGGCCATGTTGATCAGGCCGTCGCCGTTGAAGTCCAGGGTGACTTTTTCCCCGGCGCCGAGCATCACCGAACCGAGCCTGGCGACCACCGTGCCTTCGTTGCGTACCTGGGCCCCGAGCAGGGCGACGTAGCCACCGTCGGCGGCCTTGATCTGGCCCTGGTTGATCACCGTGCCACTGCCGGCGTTACCTTCGAAGAGGTTCTTGCCGGCCATGAAGTTGGCGTCGGACAGGTTCAGGGTACTGGCCACCAGGCCCCCGACATTCACCGCCGAGCCGGCGCCGAACAACACGCCGGAGGGGTTGATCAGGAACACCTGGCCATTGGCGTTGAGCTTGCCGAAGATCTGCGAGGCGTCGCTGGACAGCACGCGGTTCAACGCCACCGACGACGCGCCGGGCTGGTAGAAATTGACCTGGGCGGCGCTGCCGATATTGAAGGTGTCCCAGGTGGTGGACAGGCGATCGCTGCTCTGGTTGACGTTGAGCACATTGCCGCTGCTGCTGATACTGCCACTGCCGGCGGTGATATGACCGTTGCTCGGCAGCGCGTTGGGGTCCAGCGCCCAGGCCGACAGGGGCACCAGGCTGTAGACGGCGGCAAAGATCGCCCAGCTCAGTGGGTTGAGCACCGGGCGGGTCATTCCTGGGGTCTTGTGCGTCTTCATGGTCGCCTCCTCAGAATGAATAGTTGATGCCGGTGCCCAGGGCACTGATCGTGGTCCCGGTACCCGGGGAATAACCGCTGGCCGCATAGACTCCGGAAATCGCGAAGTTGTAGTTGGCCAGCGAGTTGTTCTGCAGCAGCACGTACTGGCTGAACAGCTCGGTCTGCTTGTTCAGCTTGTAGGAGAAACCGACGGCGTACTGGGTGGCGCCCATGCCGGCGGTGGAGCATTCGCGGTTATTCCCGGAAATCATCGTGCACTCGCCCGGCAGGGCCTTGGCGTAGCTGGCGCGCAACTGCAGTTGCCGGGTCACGTCATGGGTCAGGCCCACCATCCAGGCCTGGCGGCGATAGCGCGACACATCGCTGGAGGTGTTGCTGGTATTGACCACGCCATCCTCGGAGTAGGACAGGTCGTCGGCGATCAGCGAGACCTTGGTCGCCCCGAAGTCGTAGGCCAGGCCATAGCGCAGGCTGAAGTCGTCGGACGAGGTGTTGGCGGTCACATGGGTATTGCTGCCCACGCCCCGGGCATTGCGTCCGATGCTGGCGATACCGAAGTAGTTGACGTGTTTTTCATAGGCGGCGATGGCCGTGAAACCGGCGTTCTCGTAGGTCAGGCTGCCGCCGTAGATGTAGCCTTCGTCCACGTCCGGCGCGGCTTTTTCACCGTTGTTGGAATACGCCAGTTTCATCTGCAGGCCATGCCACTGGGGTGTCCAGTAGGCGAATACGCCGGACTGGCGACGGTTGAACGCGGCGTCGTCGTTGTTCGATTCCGAGGCGGTGCCCACCGGGCCGCTGTTGCGGGTGATGCTGGTGCTGAAGCCGGGCGAACCGATGATGTTGTAGTGAGCGGCACTGGTCCGGCCGTGAAAAGGGTCGAGGCCGGTCATGCTTTCCTTCATCGGCATGTCCCAGATGCCGTAGAGGAAGGTGCCGCTGTCCGGGTTGGCCAGGGCCACGCCGGTATTGCGCAACTGGTTGTGGGAAGAACTGTCGTCCGGCACGGACACGTCGCTGTGGTCGGCATAGTTCAGCGACAGGCCATATTCCAGCTGCCAGAGGAAGTCCCAGTCGTAGGCCAGGGGAATCCCGCTGTGGGCGCCGATATAGGAGACGTTGTCGCGCACGCGGGTGAAGCTCGCCATGTTGCGACCGTTGGCGGTGGCCAGTTTGTTCTGGTCAGCCGCAGCCGCCGGGGCGGCGCCATGGCGGTCGACGTATTCGGGCACGAGGCCGACGGAGCCGTAGAGGATGAAGTCGGTCGAGGGTTCTTCGAAATCCTCGCCCTTGCCGCCGATATCGCTGGCCAGGCCGACAAAGGCCTGGGGCGAACCGGAAATCGACAGCCAGAAACGTCGTGCCTCATGCGGGTCGGCGGTGGGCGTGGCACCGGGGGAAAACGCCAGACTGGCGTTCATCACCAGGTCCTTGTGGTAGACGTTCAGGCCGACACCGTAGCCATAGCGGCTGAGCTGGTTTTCGCTGTTGTCCCAGGGCTGCTTGTTCACCGTGACCCGGCCGGCGTCGGCGAACAGCGCGGCTTCGACCTGCGAATCGGCGAAGCGGCCCAGGTACTTGCGCAGTTCCAGGCGGCCGAGCACGCCTTCGTCACCGGCGGCTTCGCCCACCGGGTAGGCGCGTACGCCGTCGGGACCGCCGAGGCTGAGCTTTTCCGACGCGTCGAGGTTCTTGTCGGCGTATTGCCCGGTGATCGAGCCGAGCAGGGAGAAGCCGTTGCCCAGTTGCTGCAGGCGGCTGAAGGACACATTGGCCTTGGTGTAGTCGCCGGCGGCACGGGCCGTGACCCGGTCGAGGGCAGCGTCGGCGGCGGTGTCCTTGTCCAGGGTGCCGCGGCCGTAGCGCAGGCTCCACAGGTTGCTGCCCAGCCAGCCGTCGCGCCAGTCGCCGTAGAGGGTGATGCTGCGGAAATTGGCTGATTTGCTGACCTGGGTCGCCGCCGTGCGGTCTTCGAAGCGCCGCCATTCGTCCGCCAGGGACAGGTTGATATTGCTGTTGCGGCTACGCAGCAACGAGCTGGTCAGGTAGATCGTGTCGATATCCGCCGAGCCGCTGGCCTGGGCGTCCTTGAGTTCCTTGCCGATCTGGTAGTCCAGGGTGGCATGGTTGAGCCCGAGGGAGACGCCACTGGCCCCCAGCGGTTGCAGATAGCCGATGCTGCGGATGCTCAGGCCTTCCAGGGAGTTCTGGGTATTGAGGGACAGGCTTTCGCCCAGGCCGAGGGCATCGTTGAGGCTGACGCTGGTCGAGATCCGGTTCGCGCCGGTGTAGTAGTTGCCGTAGTTGTCGATGCTGGCACGGGTGGTCCAGGCGGTCATCTCGGTGATCTTCAGCACGATGTCGGCGGCCCCCGGTTGGGCCGATGGGGCGAGGACCGCCCGCACCGAGACCCCGGCGATATCCGACAGGCGCAACAGCACCCGTTCCAGATCGGCTTCACGGATCACGGTGCCGGGTACCAGGTCGTCGACAAAGCGTTGCTGCATACCGGCGCTCAGGCGGACATCGGGCGCCGGTTCGGCGCGGACCCGGCCGATCACGCCTTCGCGCACGGCGAGGGCTACGCTGCCGGCCTGGATATTCTGTGGCGGCAGGTAGGCGCGGGCCACCAGGTAACCGTTTTCGCGGTATAGGGCAGTGATGCTGGCGGCAGCGTCGCGCAGGCCGTCGAGGTCCAGTTCCCGGTTCAGGAAGGGTTTCAGTTGCGCCTGCAACTGCGCATCGCTGAATGCCTGGTTGCCGCTCAGGGTGAAATGGCTGACCTTGACCTTCAGGCTGGAGGCCGCCGCGGCGGGGCGATTCGGCTCCGTGGCCGGCGCCTCGATCTGCGCACGCTGCCGGGCCGGCGCGGGAACGCGCTCGGAAGGGCTGAGCTGCGAGCGGTTGGCATCGAACAGGGTGCCGGACGAGGGCAGCGTCTCGGCCTGGGCATGGAGCGTGAGCAGGGTGGCGGCCAGCAGCGTCAGATGACGACCACGGCAGATCGGCTGCGCAGGGGCAGAAGCACGTATCCGTTTCATGATGAGGGTGGTTCCCGGATTTTTTAATTGTTTTGGGAGATAACGGGATGTTCAGGGGAACGGGGGCGGCCCTGCCGCCCGCTCCCTAGCGCGCCGGAAACAGTCGCTCGGCGGTCAGGGGCGAGGTGTACAGGCCGTTGGCGCTGTGACCGATGCCCGGCACCTGGAATTGCGGATGCTGCACGGCGATGTTCCAGTGCTGGCCGAGAAAGCGCTCGTAGGCCAGGTAGTTGAGTTGCCGCTCGACCCGGGTCGCGCCCTGCATGCCGGCGCCGCAGGATTTGTCCATGATCCGGTTGGCCGGGTCATTGTCCTTCGAGCCCACCAGGTAGGTGACGTCGCGACCGGCGTAGCGGCGGAACAGCTGCTCGGCGCTCAGGTGCTGGACCTGCAGGTAGGCGGGGGCGGCGTCGATCCCGTAGCGATAGCGGTTGTAGCTGGGGCACATGATCGACACGACCGGGGCGAAGCCCTGGGTCTGGGGCCGGTTGGCGTCGAAATAGACATAGGTGGACGGGCTGGAAATCACGTAACGGATAGCAATGCCGGATTGGCGCAGGCCTTCGTCCTGGGGATTGAGCACGGCATAGCGCTGCATCAACTGGGCACCGGCGGAGTGGCCGATCAGGGTGATGCGCTTGAGCGCCGGGAAACGTTGGCGATCGGCCAGGTAGCGCACCACATCGTCCAGCGCCTGGAACGAGCTGACACCGCCGAGGCCGAAGCCCGAGGGTTCCCCCTGCATCCAGTTGTCCTTGCGCCACAGGGGCAGGTCATTGCTGGCGCGGCGATCGGCTTCGGTGAGGAAGTTGGGGGCCAGCAGCAAGGTCTGCCGGTTCGGCAGTTGCGCCAGCTTGAGCAGCTTGCGGCCGGTGGCGAAGTAGGTATCGGCGTTGCGCTTGACCCCGTGAAGGATCACCACCGCCTGTTCGATCTGCGCTTCGGATGCCTGCAGGTCGTGATTGGCAAAGACCACGAACGGATAACGGGCGCCCTGGGGGCCGATCTGGATCGTTTGCTGGGAGCGGTTGCTCTGCCCGGTCTCCGGGGAGGCGCAACCACCGGTCAACAAGGTGCCGGCAATGGCGACAGCGGGCACGAGGACGCGTAGCAGGGGCGTGAGGCGAGTGGGCATAAGTCTGGCAAACCTTCGCAATGCAGCGGTTCTTTGTTGTTGTGGAACCGATGCTAGCAGGCGGGTTTCCATAATAAAAATATCCTGAAAAGCCAATCCTGATACTTTCTGGATATGCTGTTTTCCAGGCGGTTTGCCGCCGCGTCAATGCCCTGGCTCAGGACGCGCTACAATGCCCGCGTCCGGGCCTCGACCCTTCCGCCCGGACACGCCTTTGCCCGGAGCCCGATTGTCGATGTACACGCTTACCCGCCTGCAAACCCCGCCGCCCGAATCGATCAAGAGCCAGATCCTGCAGATGGTGGTGGATTACTTCACCGATATCAGCATGGTCGCCCTGACGCCGAGCAACCCGCTGTACAACCTGTATCAATACGGGGTCGGCTACGAAGTGCATCTCTATCTGGAGGCGATGGACGGGTCGAAGGGGATTCCGGCGGAGTTGATCGTGGCGCTGGATGACGAGGACCCGTCGCGGGTGCTCGGTTTCCTGCTGTACCTGCCGGTCAGGGACGATGCCGAGGCCTGTGCCGTGGCCTACATGGCAGTGCAGGCCGACCGGCGTCGACGCGGTATCGCCCGGGCGATGTTGCGGCGGATGGTCGGCCATTATCCCCATGCCGAACTGGCCTGCGCCGCGGGCAAGGTGCCGTATTTCGAGGCGATGGGTTTCCAGGTCCTGGCCGCGCGCGGACCGCAGGTGGTGATGAACACCCGCGACCACGGCACCGACGGGCTGGTGGCGGTGCTTGATGTGGCACCGATCTACAACACCCTGGAGGTGCGGCAGATCCATGCCTACCTGTTGCAGCAGCACGGCCGGAAAGCGATGGCGGAGGCGGAGAAAAAGCGCGACCGCCACCTCGACCAGATGACACGCCAGGCCAGCGCCCTGGTGCTGGAGCGTCTTGGCTAGGCCGCGGGTCTACTGGCTGCCGAACAGGCTGGTCCAGTAGATCCCCGAGTCACTCTTCGGGTCGACCGCGTAGGCGGCGCCCAGGTCGTGGAATTGCGGATTCATCAGGTTGGCGCAGTGGCCGGGACTGGCGAGCCAGCCGTCGACCACCTTGCGCCCGCTGTCCTGTCCGGCGGCGATGTTCTCGCCGATCCGCTGGGCGATATAGCCCGCCAGTTCGGCCCGGTCGCCCGGGGTATGGCCGTCGCGATCCTGGTGATCGAAGAAGTTGTTGTTGGCCATGTTGCGGCTATGGCTTTCGGCGGCCGTTGCCAGCAGTGCATTCCACACCAGCGGCGTGGTCGCGGCGAAGGCCTGGGCGCCACATTGGCGCGGCTGGGCGCGGGCACTGTTGATCAGCTCCAGCAGCTTCTGGCCTTCGGCCTGGGTATCGCCGAGGCGGGCGGTCAGCAGCGGGCGGGCGAGGACGATCCGCCACTCGTTGCCCTGGCGACTGACACCGATATCGACGAATTGCGGGTCCAGTACCACCCGGCAGAAGCTTTCCTGCACCGCCTTCATGGCCGCGCTGGCATCGCGGGGCCCGGACAGGCTGATTGCCTGCACATTGACCATCGGGTACGCGGCCCGCGCCAGCGCCTGTTGCAGGTCGCCGGCGTTGTCGGGCGGCAGGACCAGGCGCGGGTCGGCGGCCAGCGGGGGCAACTCCAGGGAGGCCTGGTTGCCGCAGCGTTGCACCTGGCCACGGTAGCTGTTGATCGACTGCAGCAGTTGCGTTTCTTCGCTGGCCAGGGCGCTGTTGCTCAGCGTCAGGCCCAGGGTCAGGCCAAGCACGAGGCCGGCAAGCGGTACGGCAGAACGCAGGGTGGAAAACAGGACGCGCATGGATATTTCCCTCGAACGGACTGCGCACATGATGCGCGATAGTGCCCCATGGCAGGCAAGGCCTTTTATCTCGGGCGGAGCGGGGAATGATTTGTCCGCGCCGAGGTCAAATCGGCCAGCCAGCCTCGGATAATCTGCCCGGCCGCGGCGCGGTGACACTCCCTGGGCAGGGTTCATTCAACAGGATCGGACCATGCGCCCTATCTGGATTGCCGGCTGTCTCGCGACGGCTCTTGCCACGGGATCGGCCATCGCGGCCGAGCCGGAACCGAAACCGGAAGTCGCCATCGACAAGGCGCAGGTCCTGGAGCAGAAAGCTGCCGACAAGGAGAGCCCGGCGGCAGAGCCCAAGGCGCCGACCCTGACCAAGGTCGAGGCGCAAGTCGTGGACCCGGCGGGCGACGCGGCGGTGGCCGACACCATTACCTGCCTGTCGCGGACCATCTACTGGGAAGCCAAGGGCGGTCAGCCGGCCGATATGGAAGCGGTCGCCAGCGTGGTGTTGAACCGCCTGGGCCATGAAGGCTTTCCCGCGACGATCTGCGAGGTGGTCAAGCAGGGTTCCGAGAAGAAAGCCTGCCAGTTTTCCTGGTGGTGCGACGGGCGTTCGGACGAGGTGCAGGAGGAGGACCGCTACACGGTCGCCAAGGAAATCGCGCGCAAGGCCCTCAACCAGCAACTCAAGGATCGCACCCACGGCGCCATGTACTTTCATGACCGCAGCGTGACCCCGGACTGGGTCAAGCAGTACATCAAGACCGCCGAGACCGACAAGTTCCTGTTCTACAAACCCCGGGACGACAAGGCGAAATGACTTCCGCCGCCTCGATAACGGCGGCCAATCCGTGGAAATAGGCTTAAATAAGCGACAGGCGGGGCCGATAACCTTTTCACGCAGGTAGTCGGCGCCCGTCGCTGGTGGGTTGCCTCACGGAGAGTTTTACCATGTCCATAAAATTGCGCTTGTTCCTGCTGATCGGCACCAGCCTGCTCACCGTGCTGGTCATGAGCCTGGCCAGCTACCTGGGCAATGTGCGGATGGCGAGCGCGACGGATGACAGCCAGGTCAGCATGACGGCCCTGCGCAATCACCTCGAAGGCGACATGATGCATGACGCCCTGCGTGCCGATGTCCTGTCGGCGATGCTCGTCGGATTGGAAAAAAGCACCAGTAGCAAGGCCGAGGTGCGCAGTTCCATCGCCGAGCACGCCACGCATTTTCGCGAAGTGCTCGACGAAAACCTCAAGCTGCCGGTCAACGACAGCCTAAAGGCGGCTCTGAACAAGATCAAGCCGAGCCTTGAAACCTATATCAATGCCGCCGAGCATATCGTCGGGCTGGCGCTCGACAACCCGCAGAGCGCCCAGCAGCAACTGGCTTCGTTCAACGCGGCGTTCAGCCAGCTGGAGGACGAGATGTCCAGCCTCAGCGGCCTGATCGAGTCGAATGCGCAATCGACCGGGGAGGGCACCCAGCGGACGATCAGCCACGCCAACCTCACCCTCGCCGGTGTCCTGGTCGCTGGTTTGCTGTTGCTGCTTGTCCAGGGTTACTGGGTCATTCGCAGCATCATGGGGCCGTTGCAGTCCGCCAGCCGGATTGCCGAGCGGATTGCCCATGGCGACCTCAGCGAAGCCATTGTCGAACCCCGGCAACGGGACGAAGCCAGCCTGCTGATTCGCAGCCTGGCGACCATGCAGCGGGACCTGCGCAGCATGATCGAGGTGGTCCGCGGCAACGCCCATGGCGTCAGCGGCATGAGCCAGCAACTGAGTAATGGCTGCCACCAGGTGGCGGGCAGCAGCCAGCAGCAAAGCGATGCGGCCAGCACCATGGCGGCGGCGGCCAGTGAGATGACCGCGAGTATCGAAGAGATTACCCGCCATGCCGAGCGGGCCCTGGGCATGGCCAACCAGGCCGAGGCGCTGGCCAAGGACGGTGGCCGGGTGATTCACCAGGTGGTCAGCGACATGGACGAGATTGCCCGTTCGGCGCAGCAGTCGGCCCAGGTGATCCGTACGTTGGACAAGGAGTCCGAGGGGATTTTCAGCATTATCCAGGTGATCAAGGGCATTGCCGACCAGACCAACCTGCTGGCGCTCAACGCCGCCATCGAGGCCGCCCGGGCCGGTGAACAGGGTCGCGGCTTCGCCGTGGTCGCCGACGAGGTGCGCAGCCTGGCCGGGCGCACCAGCGCTTCAACCCAGGAAATCGCCAGCATGGTCGCACGCATCCAGCAAAGCACGCGCGAGGCGGTCACCAGCATGGAGGCGGGTGTTGCCCAGGTCGACCGGGGCATGGCCGTGACCGCCGATGTCGAACGCGCCATCCGCGAGATCCTCGACGCCACGCTCAATACCAGCCAACTGGTCAACGATATCTCCCGCACGATTGGCGAGCAGAGCCTGGCCAGCAATGAAATTGCCCATCAGGTGGAAATGATTGCCGATATGTCGGTGGGCAACAGCCGGGTGATCGGCGAGACCGCCGCGACCACCGATCAGCTGTCCGCCCTGGCCGGGCAGCTTTCGCAATCGGTGGATCGCTTTCGTCTTTGATCAGGCGCGCGCCGGCTGAGCGGCCGGCGCCTCAAGCCAGGTAGCGACGGAACCACGCCACTGTCCTGTCCCACGCGAGCTTGGCCGCCGCTTCGTCGTAGCGGGGGGTCGAGTCGTTGTGGAAACCGTGATTGACTCCCTGGTAGATATGCACTTCATAGGTCTTGCCGGCGGCCTTCAGGGCCTGTTCGTAGGCCGGCCAGCCGTCGGTGATGCCCTTGTCCAATTCGGCGTAGTGCAGCAACAGCGGCGCCTTGATCCTGGGCACGTCCTCGGCCTTGGGCTGACGGCCATAGAAGGGCACCGCCGCACTCAGCTCGGGATAGGCCACGGCCGCCGCATTGGCAACCCCGCCGCCGTAGCAGAACCCGGTGATCCCGACTTTGCCGGTGGTCGCGCCATGGCTCATCAACCACTCGATGGCGGCGAAGAAGTCGTTCATGAGTTTCTCGGGGTCGACGCTCTTTTGCAGGGCCACGCCTTTCTCGTCGTTGCCGGGATAGCCACCGACCGATGACAGGCCATCGGGCGCCAGGGCGACGAAGCCGGCCTTGGCGACACGCCGGGCGACGTCCTCGATATAGGGGTTGAGTCCGCGATTCTCATGCACCACCACCACCGCCGGTACCTTGCCCGTGGCCTTGGCCGGCCGGACCATATAGGCGCGGACCTGCTGGTGGCCCTTGGGCGACGGGTAGGTGATGTATTCGGCGACGATATCCGGATCGGTAAACGGCACCTGCTCGGCCAGCGCATAGTCCGGGCTCAGCGCCGCCAGCACACTGGCGGCCGCCATGCCGCCAAGGGTGAATTTTGCCGCGCGGTCGAGAAACTCCCGGCGATTGATCCTGCCGTGGACGTAGTAATCGTAGAGTTCGAGCAGTTCAGGGGCAAAGTCCTTCGCGGTGAGACGTGCCATCGGTGCGCTACCTTTCGAGTGGATCGAGGAACCGATCCGCGCCGCCTCGCGGCGCGAATCGACTGGGCCTGGAATGGACTCATTAAAGCAGCCTTTGGCCGTTGCGAACATGCGAGTGTTGAGCAACTTTTAAAGTTTCCACTTATACAGACCTGTCATTTCTGACAGTAGTCACCCTGGTATTTATAGCATAGCCTCAATACAGGTGCCCCTCTCAAGATACTTGGAAATGCGAAAGTGGATTGATATCTGGCCAGTTGCTATGAACTGGATCGGTGGCATCGTGCTGAGCAACAGAAAGTCGAATTTAAAAAAATCAATGGAGATTCATGTCATGAGTAAATCAGAACAAATCGCTCCAACACTAACCTTTGATCCACCAAGACCTGCCGCCGGCAGTCGAGCCAAAGTCAGCAGTCCGCATCTTCGCGGCCTCACTGGGTTGAGGTTTCAAGCGAACGACAAGTATGAAACTGTACCCGTTGTCCCTCTAGGCAACGGCGAATATGAGTTTACAGCGCCTCAGTACGCCGGAGGCTTTCTGATCCTGGCTGTGTTCGAGTCAACAACCCCAATTGCCAATCTGATGGTTACATAGATTATTCATATGTTTGATTTTACTCAGATGCAACCATTGCCCTCAGAGGGCAATGGTCTGGAGTTGTCGGTGGCCGAATTATTCTTTATCCATGTGCCATTTTTATTTCGAATGTGAGAACGACCGATTATCCAAACCGTCCGGTGATGTAGTCTTCGGTCTGTTTCATTTTCGGGTGGGTGAAGATCGAATCGGTCTCGTCATGCTCGATCAGTTCGCCCATGAACATGAACGCCGTGTAGTCCGATACCCGGGCTGCCTGCTGCATGTTGTGGGTGACGATGATCACCGTGTACTGCTCTTTCAACTCGGTGATCAGTTGCTCGATGCGCCCGGTGGAAATCGGGTCGAGGGCCGAGGTCGGTTCGTCCAGCAGCAGCACCTGCGGGCGCAGGGCGATGGTGCGGGCGATGCACAGGCGCTGTTGCTGGCCGCCGGAGAGACCTTGCGCGCTCTGCTTGAGCTTGTCCTTGACCTCGTTCCACAGCGCCGCGCCGTGCAGGGCCTGTTCGACCCGCTCATCCATTTCGTGGCGCGACAGCTTTTCGTGGTGGCGCACGGCGTAGGCGATGTTTTCGTAGATCGACATCGGAAACGGCACCGGCTTCTGGAACACCATGCCGACATGGCTGCGCAGGCGGTTCATCGAATAGCCGGGGGCGAGGATGTTCTCGCCGTTGAGCAGCACTTCGCCGCGCGCTTCCTGCTTCGGGTACATCGCGTAGATACGGTTGAACACCCGCAGCAGGGTCGATTTGCCACAACCGGAAGGCCCGATGATCGCCGTGATGCGTTTCTCCGGGATATCCATGTCGATGGACTTCAGCGACCGCTGGTTGTTGTAGAAAAACTCCAGGCCACGAACACGGATCTTGGTGTTCTCGCTGGCAAGGTCACGGGTCTTCATCAGGTCAGCCTATTGCGCAAAAGGATCAATCGGGAAAGCAAACTGAGCAGCAGTACGAACAGGGTCAGCACCAGGGCGCCGGCCCAGGCGAGGGAGTGCCAGTCTTCGAACGGGCTCATGGCGTACTGGAAGATCACCACCGGCACGCTGGCGATCGGCTTGAGCAGGTTGCTGCTCCAGAACTGGTTGCCGAAGGCGGTGAACAGCAGCGGGGCGGTTTCGCCGGTGATGCGCGCCAGGGCCAGCAGCACCCCGGTGACGACGCCGGCCTTGGCCGCGCGCAGGACGATCTGCAGGGTCAGTTTCCACTGCGGTACGCCCAGGGCCAGGGCCGCCTCGCGCATGGTCGAGGGTTGCAGCTGGAGCATTTCGTCGGTGGTCCGCACCACGACCGGAATCACCAGCAGGGCGAGGGTCAGGGCCCCGGCAATGGCGGAGAAACCGACCTGGTGGTTGGTCAGCAGGTTCAACGGCAGGATCACCGCGGTGTAGACGAACAGGCCGAGTACGATCGACGGCGCCGAGAGCAGGATGTCGTTGATGAAACGCACGATGCTGCCCAGGCGCGAGTGCCGGGCGAACTCGGCCAGCCAGACCCCGGCCATCAGGCCGATCGGGGTGCCGATCAGCAGGGCGATCGCCGACATCAGGGCACTGCCGTAGAAGGCATTCGCCAGGCCGCCTTCGCTGCCCGGTGGTGGTGTCATATCGGTGAACAGACGCAGGTTGAGGGCCTGGAAGCCATTGATGATGGTGGTCAGCAGGATCCACACCAGCCAGGTCAGGCCGAACAGCGTGGCGCCGCAGCTCAGGACCATCGCCAGACGGTTCTTGAAGGCGCGGGCCCGGTAAAGACGCTCATTGCCCGTCATAGACCTTCCTTGCGTGAGAGTCGCATGAGCATCAGTCGCGCTAATGCCAGGACGATAAAAGTGACGATGAACAGCAGGAAGCCCAGGGCGATCAGCGCCGAGCGATGCAGGTCGGTATAGGCTTCGCTGAATTCGTTGGCGATGATCGAGGCGATGGAACTGCTCGGCATCAGCAGCGAGGCCGAGAACTGTTGGGCATTGCCCAGTACGAAGGTCACCGCCATGGTTTCGCCCAGGGCCCGGCCGAGGCCGAGGAACACCCCGCCGACCACCGCCGAGCGGGTGTACGGCAGGACGATGTCCCAGACCACTTCCCAGGTGGTGCCGCCCAGGGCATAAGCGGACTCCTTGAGGGTGGTGGGAACGCTGCGAAACACCTCATGCATCACCGAGGTGATGAAGGGCATGATCATGATCGCCAGGACGATGCCGGCGGTCAGCATGCCGATGCCCAGGGGCGGGCCCTGGAACAGCGGGCCGATGCCCGGCAAGGCGCCGAGGTAGTCATTGATCCACGGCGACAGGTGATCGGCCATGAACGGGCCGAACACGAACAGACCCCACATGCCGTAGATGATCGAGGGAATCCCGGCCAGCAGCTCGACGGCGGAGGCCACGGGCATGCGCAGCCAGGGCGGCGCAACTTCGGTGAGGAATATCGCGATGCCGAAGCTGACGGGCACCGCGATCAGCAAGGCCAGGAAAGAGGTCACGAGGGTGCCGTAGATCGGCACCAGCGCGCCAAAGTGATTATTGACCGCATCCCATTCGGTGCTGGTCAGGAAGTCGAGACCAAAGGTCTTGAAGGCGAGGCTGCCGCCCCACAGGGTCGAAGCCGCGATGCTTGCCAGGAGTACCAGCACCAGCATGGCGGCGCCGAACATGGTTCGCTTGAACCACAGGTCATGACGCTGGTCGCGGGCGGCCCGGCCATCACTGGCCGTATCGCTGCTGTAGGTGGACAGGGCCAGGGGCTGGACGGTGTCGTTCATTATTACTCTGCTCAAGTCCCGTCATCCGACCGCTGGCGGCCGGACGACGAGAGGTTTCAGGCGGGCTGGATCAATGGGTGAAGTCGGATTTCCAGTAGCCTTCGATGCGCTTGACCAGCGAATCGGGCAGGGCTACGTAGTCCAGCGAGGCCGCTTGTTGCTGGCCGTTTTCGAGGGACCACTTGAAGAAGTTGAAGGCGGCCGCGCTCTGCTCGGCATTCTTCGGCTGCTTGTACATGATGATCCAGGTGGTCGCGGTGATCGGCCATGCGGCGTCGCCCGGAGCGTTGGTCATGATCAGGTTGAAGTCCTTGGCGCTGGACCAGTCGGCGGTATCGGCGGCGGCCTGGAAGGCCTTGGCGTTAGGCTGGACGAACTTGCCGGAGGCGTTCTTCAACTGCGCGTGGGTCATCTTGTTCTGCAGGGCGTAGGCGTATTCGACGTAGCCGATCGAGTTCTTGATCTGCTTCACGTAGGCCGAGACACCCTCGTTGCCCTTGCCACCCACACCGACCGGCCAAGGCACGGTGGTGCCGAAGCCGATCTTGGCTTTCCAGTCGGCGCTGGCTTTGTCCAGGTAGTTGGTGAAGTTGAACGAAGTGCCCGAGCCATCGGAGCGGTGCACGACGGTGATCTTCGCGTCAGGCAGTTTCAGGCCCGGGTTGAGGGCGACGATGGCCGGGTCGTTCCAGGAACTGATGGTGCCCAGGAAGATCTTCGCCAGGGTTTCGCCGTCGAGCTTGAGTTGGCCGGCAGCGACGCCTTCGATGTTCATCACCGGCACGATGCCGCCGATCACGCTGGGGAACTGGCCCAGGCCACCGGCCTTGAGTTCGTCAGCCGACAGGGGGGCGTCGGAAGCGCCGAAGTCCACGGTCGCGGCCTTGATCTGGGCGATACCGCCACCGGAGCCGATGGACTGGTAGTTGATGCGGTTGCTGGAGGTCTTGCTGTAGTCCTGGGACCATTTGGACAGCACCGGAAAGACGAAGCTGGAGCCGGCACCGGTCACGTCGGTGGCATGAGCAACGCCGCTCAGGCAGAGAGAAGCCAGCAGGACCGACAGGCGTTTTTTTGTCAGCAAAATCACGGCAATACCTCGATGCACAGGGTTGGGTGAAAGGGTTCATAAGTCAGACTGATAGCGATTTAATGCCTGAAATATTTCTTTCTGATGACATGAAGAAATATTTAGTAATGGTGGGATTGTTGCGATCTACGTGGTTTTGATATTTGGAAATGGCGTAGCAAGGCATTCCACAGGTGGCGTGGCGCCATGACGATTGTCGGTAGCGTATGATGGGCGTTTTGATGTCGTTCGCCACAAGGATTCATCGATGTTGCCGAGTAAACGCGACCAGGCCCGTACCGAGGGGCTGATGGTCGCCACCCTGACTGCAGCCTGCCCGCGCGACAATCCCGGAAACTGGCGGCCGCGCCTGGCGCGCAAGCGTCCCGGGCGAGGCTAAGGCATGGCCAAGGAGATCGATAATCCCTGTATTTCAGTGTGCCAGCTCAGCGGCGAGCTGTGCGTCAGCTGTGGCCGCACCAAGGACGACATCCGCAAATGGAAGCGCATGAAGCGGCCAGAGAAGATGGCCGCCGTTCAGAGGGCGAAACTGCAAATGAGAAGCCTGCAGAAAAAGAATGCCTGAGGGCACCTGCAGGCTGTCCGCTGGCCGGCGGCCAGTATGGGTGAAGAAATCTGCTCAGCGCCGCCCGGCCCAGTAGTCATGCAGTCCGCGTGCTGCCGGTTCGATCGCGGCAACGCGCTGGCGGTGCAGCGGCACATCGAAGTTGGCCGGCAGTTCGAAATTATCCTGTTCCGCGCAGAAACTGATCGCGTCCAGCCACTGTGCCTGGGCGGCCGGCAATTCGGGCCATTGGCTGACCCCGATGCCGCGCAGGTAGCCGAAGCACCACTCTTCGGCCAGGACCAGCGGTTGCCCCTGGTGTTCGGTTTCTTCGAAGCGGGCCTTGAAGGCTGCGGCATCTGTCGCCAGTTGGGTGGCCCGGGCATTCATGTGGCGCACGCTCAGGTCGATGAACTGCTTGCACTCCTGTGGACTCTCCCAGGCCGGGTTCTGCCCACCCCAGATGGCCGGGAACCATTCGGCGATATCCACCCGGGTCGGGCCGGAGACCAGCGCGGTGAGGTAGCCGTCGAGCTCGGAAGGATTGAGTACGCTGTGATCGTCGCCGTACTTGAGCAGGGTGTCCTCGATAAATTCGAAGTCGGCGTCGTTCAGTGGCAGGTCGTGCATGGGGCGTGTCCTTGGCGTGTCGGGCGCGGTAAAGCCGGCGCCGCGCTGGAAAAAGGCGCGCAGGATGGCGCTTTCGGCAGAATTTATCCAGCACCGCAGACCGGGACTTTACCGCCGAGGAACGCCGTGGGTCAGCCGTAGGCTGTGCGGTAGGCGAAAATGCCCGGTATGCCGCCGGTCATGATGAACAGGATATTGCTGCCCGGCGAATGCTCGCCGTCGGCGACCGATTGCAGCAGTCCGGCGAATGCCTTGCCGCCATAAACCGGATCGACCAGCAAGCCTTCCCGGGTCGCCAGGGTCCGGGTTGCCGCCTGCATCGCCTGGGTCGGGGCGCCGTATGAGGCGCCTCTTTGCGAGTCATCGATATGAATCGCGTCGTGGGGCAGATCGGCATCGCTGTCGAGCAGTTCGAGCACCTGGCGGGTTTTCTCCAGGGTCGTCTCGCGCGATTGTTCCGCGGTACCCAGCACCGAGTATCCCTTCACGCGGATCGGCGAGGCGGCGACGACAAGACCCGCCAGCAGACCGGCATGGGTGCCGCTGCTGCCGTTGGGGACAACGATCTGGTCAAACTCGACCCCGAATGCATGGCTCTGCGCGAGCAGTTCGGCCGCGCCTGCGGCGTAGCCGAGACAGCCCACGGGACTGGAGCCGCCGAGGGGCATGAGGAAGGGTTTTCTGCCTTGGCGCCGGAGTTGTTCGGCGAGTTCCCGGGCATGGGTTGCAGGTGTCGCGCCTGCGGGCAGAGGCTGGACAGTCGCGCCAAAGAGATCGTTCAGCAGCACGTTTCCATTGAGTTGGTAATCGTCATCCCCGCGAACCTGGGAGGGGCTCAGGATCAATACGCAATGCAGTCCATGGCGGGCGGCGACCGCCGCGGTGAGCCTGGCGTTATTGGATTGCGGCCCGCCCCAGGTGATCAGCGTGTCGGCGTCTTGCGCAAGCGCCTGTCCCAGCAGGAATTCGAGTTTGCGCAGCTTGTTGCCGCCACCGCCGAGGCCCATCAGGTCATCGCGTTTTACATAGAGATTGCAGCCCTTGAGCGCCGGCATCGCACTCAGCCGTGAAAGCTTCTGAATCGGGGTGGGGCCATCGAGCAGCGTCACGCGGGGGAAGGCGGACAAGGCCGATTGCAGAATATCGAGGGTACGCGCCATGCAGATCTACCTCATGAATAAAACGGTCACCGCAACAGCGCAGGCGTTTTCATGGGCAAATTATATTGATGGCTGGAATCTGGATAAATGTTGGCGCGGAAACATGAGTTGATACTTGGTGTAAGCAATCACGGAACTTTCAAGTTCTGTTTCACTGAAAACGATCAAAGCCATCATGAATAATCATTTTACATGATTTGCCGCCGGGTCCTATGTTGAGCGGGCAGATAAACCGTAGCCAGTGGCGGATCGAGCCATCGAGTCCGAGGCTGCGGAACAATAACTTCCCACAGCACCCCGGAGTCAACGTGAATATCCAGACTGAATCAATAAGAATTCGGAACCACCCTCGTTACAAGGATTTGGTATCACGGCGGCGAAAGTTCCTGGTTTCTCTCACGACGGCCACGCTCGTCCCCTTTTGTCTGTTCATCCTCGTGGCGGCTTTTATGCCACAACTTCTCGCAAGGAAGATTTCCGCTACCAGCATCATCAACATTGGTTGGCCGCTCGGATTGGCGTTTATCGTGGGGGCCTGGTTGCTGACGGGCCTCTATATCCTGCGGGCCAATGGCGAGTTCGACGAGCTGACCGCCGAGATTCGCCAGGGAGCCGAGCAATGAGCCGCCTCTTGCAGTCTCTCGGCCTGATGAGCTTTCTGTGCGCGGCGGGCAATGCCCATGCGGCGGACGCGTTGCAGGGCGTCGACAGGCAGCCGGTCAACCTCACCGCCATTGCGATGTTCCTGGTCTTCGTCGTCGCGACGCTGGGGATCACCTACTGGGCGTCAACCAAGACCCGGTCCATGGATGACTTCTATAACGCCGGTGGCGGCATCACCGGGTTCCAGAACGGCCTGGCGCTGGCCGGTGACTACATGTCGGCGGCGGCGTTGCTGGGGGTCACCAGCATGATCTACTTCAACGGCTTTGATGGTCTGATCTACTCCATCAGTTTCTTCGTGGCCTGGCCGCTGCTGCTGTTTCTGTTTGCCGAGCGCATCAGGAACCTGGGGCGCATCACCATTGCCGACATTGCCTCCTTCCGGCTGGATCAGCGACGCATCCGCACGTTGACGGCCTTTGGTTCGCTGACCGTGGTGTGCTTTTACCTGGTGGTGCAGATGGTCGGGGCCGGGCAACTGATCCAGTTGCTCTTCGGTCTTCCCTATAACTATGCGGTCATCGCCGTCGGCTTGCTGATGGCGGTGTACGTCACCTTTGGCGGCATGGTCGCCACCACCTGGGTGCAGATCGTCAAGGCCGGGCTGCTGCTGTTGGGCGGGGTCGTGCTGGCGGGCCTGGCGTTGAGCCGGTTCGGATTTTCCCTGGAAACGCTGTTCCAGCAAGCTGTTGCCGCTCATCGCGAGGGGGAGCACATCCTGTTGCCCAGCAAACTGGTCGCGGATCCCCTCGCGCTCGTTTCCCTGGCGGTCGGACTGGTCTTCGGCACAGCCGGCCTGCCGCATATCCTCATGCGTTTCTTCACCGTTCCGGATGCCAAGGAGGCGCGCAAGTCGGTGTTTGTCGCCACGGGTTTCATCGGTTTCTTCTACGTGATCGTGGCGTTGCTGGGGTTGTCTGCCATCGTGATCGTCGGCCAGGATCCGGCTTTCTTCGAGAACGGCAACCTGGCCGGGAAACTCATCGGCGGCGGAAACATGCCGGTGATGCACCTGGCCAGGGCGGTGGGGGGCGACCTGCTGCTCGGTTTCATCTCTGCCGTGGCCTTCGCCACGATCCTGGCGGTGGTGTCCGGGCTCACGATGGCCGGCACTTCGGCGATCTCCCACGACCTGTATGTCATGGTGTTCAAGAACAACCGCGCGGATGCCGTCGATGAACGACGCGTTTCGCGGATCGCCTCCGTGTGCATCGGCATCGTTGCGGTGGTGCTGGGCATCGTTTTCAAGGACCAGAATATCGCCTTCCTGGTCGCCCTGACCTTTGGGGTGGCGGCGTCGGTCAACTTCCCGATCCTGGTGCTTTCGATGTATTGGCGGGGCCTGACGACGCGTGGTGCGCTGATGGGCGGATTGGCCGGCCTGGTGAGCGCGGTCGGGCTGGTGATCCTGTCTCCGGCGGTCTGGGTCAAGGTGCTGGGCAATCCCACGGCGATCTTCCCCTTCGACTATCCCGCGATCATTTCCATGAACGTCGCGTTCTTCTTCACCTGGTTCGGCTCGGTCACCGATCGCAGTGCCGGGGCCGTCATCGAGCGGGGGCTGTTCGACGATCAGGTGGTTCGCGCCCAGACCGGCATCGGCGCAACCAGGGCAGTCAGCCACTAAGGCACGGACCAGGCGGTTTGGGCCGTTATCCGGACCGCCTGTGGGTTATCCATACAACTGACAATAAGGAGTCGGTCATGCAATTGCGCGACAATGGCTTGAGGTTTTCGCCCATTACAATCGTTCTGCACTGGGTGGTGGCGGTAGCGCTGCTGTTGATCCTGTGCCTGGGCCTGACCATTTCCCGGGTATCCGACAGTGCGCTGCAAGTGGAACTTGTCCGGGTTCAGAACCTGCTGGGCCTGGTTCTTTTCCTGGTATCGCTCTATCGCTTCTGGGCCAGAATCACTTCCTATCATCCTCTGCCCACGGGTACACCCAATCCCATCGAGTTGATCATCAGTCGATCGGTGGCCGTCGCGCTGGCCCTGGCGATGGTGTTGTTGCCGATCGCCGTCTGGGCAAGTCGATCAGCGGCGGGAGAAGTTGTCGGTTTGCCTGGAGGCTTCTCGATTCCCGCACTTATTCCCGTCAATGAAGAAGTCAGGCATGTCATCGATGTGCTCTTCAATATCGGCGCGTCGGCGTTTCTTGCGGGCCTGGCATTGCATGTCTTCGGCGCGGTCAAGAATCACATCCAGCTGAAAAACAATACGCTGAAGCGGATGCTTGGAAAAAAGGTGGAGTTGTGAATCATGAATAAAGTCGACTTTGATTTTTCCGGCAATGCAATCACCCAACTCTGCGGCGTTCGTTATCCGATCTTTCTCGGTGGCATGGCGGCCATTTCCGGCCCCGAACTGGTTGCCTCGGTGGCGAACGCCGGCGGGATGGGGGTTCTTGGCGGGCTCAGGCTGGCGCCATCGGTCCTGCGTCGCTGGATCCACGAGACACGCGCACTGACCGACCGGCCTTTTGGCGTCAATCTCGTCCCGCAGTTTGGTGGCCCCGACGTATTCGAAGCGCAGTTCCAGGTGCTCCTGCAGGAAAGGCCCCGGCTGCTGTCGCTGTTTTATGCCGAGGATTACGCCGCCGATATGATCCCCCGGGCGAAGGCCGCCGGGATGCGGGTGATGGTGCAGGTGGGCTCGATAGCGCTGGCCAGGCAGGCCATCGAGCAAGGGGCTGACATCATCGTGGCACAGGGCAGCGAAAGCGGCGGGCACCTGAATCGGGGCACGATCGGGATCATGTCGCTGTTGCCGGCGCTGGTTGCCGTCGCGCAGGGGCGGCCGGTACTGGCCGCCGGGGGATCGTCACCGGCGAGGATGTCCGCGCCATGCTCTCGCTGGGCGCGGCGGGGGTTGTCGTCGGCACGGCTTTTGTCGCCTGTAACGAGTCCAATGCCCATGAGCTCTACAAGCAGAAGATTGTCGAGGCGACCGCGGATGATACCGAGTACCGCACCGGCTATTCCTTTGGCTGGACGTACGGGACACCGCACCGGGTCATTGCCAATCGTGACAAATGGAATCCGTTGCGCCTGATGGGCGGGGGCGCCCGCAAGATCGATCCGCCACGCATGGCCAGGAAGCTATCGCTGTATGCCGGCCAGGGGGTGGGGAAAATCCATCGTGTCGGGCCCGCGGCGGATCGCATGGCCGTGCTGGTCGAGGGGCTGGCGCCCGCTGATCAGGCGCCGGTCAGGCTTACTGAATCGTTGGCCGGTTGATGTGCTCCTGCGCCAGTTCGATAAAGGCGCTCAGGGCAGAGGTGAGCATGGTATCGCTGCGACGGATGAAGACCGTCGAGACGTTGGCGAATTCGGCCGGCAGCGTGTGGCAGTGAATGGCATGCCGCACGCTGCAGCTCTCGGCGATGGCCCTGGGCAGGAGGGTCACGCCCATGCCCGCCGCCACGCATGAGAGGATGCCGTCGAGTGTGCCCAGCTCCATGATCTGGTTGGGCACCAGGCCGACCTGATAGAACCAGTTCTCCAGGGTCGAGCGATAGAAACAGCCGGTGCGGAAAACCAGCACGGTTTGCTGGGGCATCTGTTCGATCAGCGTTGCCAGCGAGTCGAAGTGGCTGCTACTGACCAGCACCAGTTCCTCTTCGAATGCGACGTCCTGTGCCAGGGCCGAATTCTGGTGGAACCCGCCAACGAAAGCGCCGTCGAGCCGATGGGTCTCGATGGCCTTGATCAGCTCGGCGGTTGTGCCGGTCAGCAGGGAAAGCCGTACCTCGGGAAAACGCTCGCGGTAGCGGGTCAGGACTTGCGGCAGGCGGATCGCCGCGGTGGTCTCCATCGATCCCAGTCGCAGCATTCCGCTCGGCACGCCGGTATCCATCAGGGCGCTGCGACTTTCATCCGTGAGTTGCAATATGCGTCGGGCATAACCGAGGAATGTTTCACCGGCTGAAGTCAGGACTACACCACTTTTCTTGCGAATGAACAGATCCCGATTAAGTTCGGTTTCAAGTTCTTTCACCCGCATGGTGACATTGGACTGGACGGTATTCACGTTGATTGCCGCCGCGGTAAAACTGCCAAGCTCCGCAACCGCACAGAAAATCTTCAGCTGGCGCATTTCCATAAGTAATGTCACCTATTATTAGAAGTGATGGATGTCATCACTATCCATCAATTTACTAGATTGATGGTGATTAGTAAAGTGCCGGAAAACAGGGGCGAGGCGGGCAGTTAAAAGATGAAACTGACTTCGAAAATCGAAAGTATCTTTGCCGGCGGAACAGGGACTTTACAGCCCGAAGGGCAGCGCAGCGGAATCTTCAAACGAAGAGTGACGGGCCCGGTCCGCGTGGATATCCAGGGCATCGTGGGTGACGAGCACGCGGATACCCGGGTGCATGGCGGGCCGGAAAAGGCCGTTCATCAATATGCGATGGAAAACTATGCACGATTGGCACTGGCTTATCCGCAAAGTGTGGAGGAGTTGAATCCCGGCAGTCTGGGAGAAAACATCTGTGCGGTGGAACTGAGCGAAAGAAATGTGCATATCGGCGATGTTTTCCAGATGGGCGGTGCAGTCTTGCAGGTGTCGCAACCGCGCAGTCCGTGCTGGAAGATCAATCATCGTTTTGGCGTCGAACAGATGTCGATGTTTGTGGCCCATGAGCGAATTACCGGCTGGTATTACCGGGTGCTCGAACCCGGGATTATCCGCGAAGGCGACGTGATCGAACTTGTGCAGCGGCAAACGGATCGGTTTTCCATCGACAGGTTCTGGGAAGTGCAACTGTCTCATCGGCCGCTGATAGAGGAGTTGCTGGCGTTGGCCGCGATTCCCGGGCTGGCCGGGGACTGGCAGCGACGGTTGGCCGAAAGGGCGAAATGGCTGGGCCAGAAACTTCATGATAAGTGATCGAATGAATCATTAATCATCATTTTACATGATCTGGCGTGGCTCCTATGTTGTCTTCGCGGGGCACTCCGACGAACCGGGTCGCCATTGACCGGGCGTTTCGCCGGAAGACCGCCTCGCTGTTTCCAACAAGAAACCACCACACAGGGGACTCCCGTCATGAGCAATCAGCCAGCCGATATCGCCCATTACATTCATGGTCGCGTGATGCCAGGTACTTCCGGGCGCACGCAAAACGTCACCAACCCCGCCACCGGATCGGTGACCGGCAGGGTGGCCCTGGCCTCGTCGCAAGAGGTCGATGCCGCGGTGCGGTCCGCGGCCGCTGCGTTTGCGGCCTGGTCGAACCTGCCGGCCCTGCGTCGTTCGCGGATCATGTTCAAGTTTCTCGACCTGCTCAACAAGAACCGCGACACGCTGGCCCGGATGATCACCGCCGAACACGGCAAGGTTTTCACCGATGCCCAGGGTGAAGTCACCCGCGGTATCGAAGTGGTCGAGTTCGCCTGTGGCATCCCTCAACTGCTCAAGGGCGATTACTCCGAGCAGGTCTCCACCAACATCGATAACTGGACCGTGCGCCAGCCCCTGGGCGTGGTTGCAGGCATAACGCCCTTCAACTTCCCGGTGATGGTGCCCATGTGGATGTTCCCGGTGGCCATTGCCTGCGGCAATACCTTTGTCCTCAAGCCCAGCCCCATCGATCCCACACCGGCCTTGCTGATCGCCGAACTGTTCAAGGAGGCCGGGCTGCCGGACGGCGTGTTCAACGTGGTGCAGGGCGACAAGGAAGCGGTGGACGCGCTGCTGGAGCATCCGGAAGTCAGGGCCGTGAGCTTCGTCGGCTCGACGCCGATCGCCAACCATATCTACGAGACCGGCGCGCGCCACGGCAAGCGTGTCCAGGCCCTGGGCGGCGCGAAAAACCACATGGTGGTCATGCCCGACGCCGATATCGACCAGGTCATCGATGCGCTCATGGGCGCGGCGTTCGGTTCGGCAGGGGAGCGCTGCATGGCCATCTCGGTCGCCGTGCTGGTGGGAGATGTTGCCGACAGGCTGATGCCGCGACTGGTCGAGCGCACGGAGACGCTGAAGATCCTCGATGGCATGAACCTGGCCGCCGAAATGGGGCCGATCGTCTCGCAGGTGGCGCGCGAGCGTATCACCGGCTACATCGAGCAGGGCATCCGGGAAGGTGCGCAGTTGCTGGTCGACGGTCGTGGCTTTGATGGCCGGCAAGCCGGAGACAACTGTGAAAACGGTTTCTGGCTCGGCGGCACCGTGTTCGATCACGTCACACCCGAGATGAAGATCTACCGGGAGGAAATCTTCGGCCCGGTGCTCGCCTGTGTACGGGTGAAGGACTTTGCCGACGCGGTGGAACTGATCAATGCCCACGAGTTTGGCAACGGCACGGCCTGCTATACCCGCGACGGTCATGTCGCCCGCGAGTTCGCCCGGCGGATCCAGGTCGGCATGGTCGGCATCAACGTGCCGATTCCCGTGCCCATGGCCTGGCACGGGTTCGGTGGCTGGAAGCGTTCGCTGTTCGGTGACATGCATGCCTATGGTGAAGAAGGCGTGCGCTTCTACACCAGGCAGAAATCGATCATGCAGCGCTGGCCGAACAGCATCGCCAAGGGGGCCGAATTCGCGATGCCGACTTCCCAGTAGCCGGCTCGCCCGGACAGGTTACTGATTCAGCGGCTTGCGTCCGGAAACGAAGTGGCTGACATCGTTGAAGCCCGGCGTCGAGGCATGCCCCGGCGTCACCAGCGAATCGATAAAGGCTTCATCCTCGGCGCTGATCTGTACCGCCAGCGCCTTGGTGTAGCTGTCCCACTGTGCTTCGGTGCGCGGACCGACAATCGCCGAGCTGACCGCCGCGTTGTTCAGGACCCAGGCGATGGCGAATTCGACAATGCCCACGCCGCGGCCCTGGGTGTATTGCTGGATCTGCTGGGCGATGCGCAGGGACTCCGGTCGCCATTCGGTTTCCAGGATCCGTTTGTCCTGGCGGCCGGCGCGGCTGTTGGCGTCCGGCGCGACATCCGGCGCGTACTTGCCGCTGAGCACGCCACGGGCCAGCGGGCTGTAGGGCACCACGCCGAGACCGTAGGCCGCGGCGGCGGTGATCTGCTCGGTCTCGGCCTGGCGGTTGACGATGTTGTACAGCGGCTGGCTGATCACCGGCCGGTCGACCCCGAGCCGTTCGGCCACGCGGATCACTTCGGCGATGCGCCAACCGCGATAGTTCGACAGGCCCCAATGGCGGATCTTGCCCTGGCGCAGCAGGTCGCCGATGGCCGATACGGTGACCTCCAGCGGGGTATTGTGGTCCTCGCGGTGCAGGTAGTAGATATCCAGGTAATCGGTGCCGAGGCGGGTGAGGCTGGCCTCGATGGCATTGAAGATGTGTTTGCGGCTCAGGCCGCTGCGGTTCGGTACGCCATCCGCCGGGCCGATGGCGACCTTGGAGGCGATGATCCAGTCGTGCCGGTGGCGGGCCACCCCTTCACCGACGATTTCCTCCGAACGCCCGGCGTTGTAGACGTCCGCGGTGTCGATGAAATTGACGCCCTGGTCCCAGGCCTTGTCGATGATCCGCAGGGAGGTTTCGGTATCGGTCTGTTCGCCGAACATCATGCTGCCCAGGGTCAGCGTGGAAACCTTGAGCCCGGACTGGCCGAGGGTGCGATAACTCATGATTGTCGTCCTTTTGCGCTGACGGAAAAGTCTCAATCAGATACCAGAAGCCCGTCGCCGGGCAATCCCTCAATTATCTTGCCAATATCTGACGGTGCGTGGACCTGATAACGGGCGATGCCGGTTACCAGGTCCTTTTCATGGCGTGGGGATTACTGGGCGCGCAGGCCGCGGGTCATGCGCAGGGCCAGCAGGCTGCCGCCGACGATCACGGCCGCCAAGACATACAGCGCGGCGTCGGTGGAGCCGCTGGCATCCTTGACCCAGCCGACCAGGTACGGGCTGAGGAAACCGGCCATCTGGCCCATCGAGTTGATCAAGGCCAGCCCGCCGGCGGCGGCACCGGCACTGAGCAGGGCGGTCGGCACCGGCCAGAACATCGGCAGGCCGGTGAGGGCGCCCATGGTGGCGATGGTCAGGCCGAGAATGGCGATGGCCGGGTGGGTGGCGAAGTTGACCGCGATCAGCAGGCCGATGGCGCCCATCAGCATCGGCACCACCAGGTGCCAGCGACGCTCCTTGCGCAGGTCGGCGGAGCGTCCCACCAGCAGCATGAACACCGCCGCCAAAAGGTAAGGAATCGCGCTGAGCCAGCCGATCACCAGGTTGTCGCTGAAACCGAGGTTCTTGATGATCGACGGCAGCCAGAAGTTGATGGCGTAGACGCCGCTCTGGATGCAGAAATAGATCAGGCCGAACGCCCAGATGGCCGGGTTCTTGAACACCTCGCCGAGGGAGTCGCTGACGGTTTTCGGCTTGTTGGCGGCATCGATCGCCTGGTCGGCTTCGAGCACCGCGCGCTCTTCGGCGGTCAGCCACCTGGCGTTGGCGAACTTGTCCGCCAGCAGGAAGAACGCCGCGACACCCAGCAGTACGGTGGGGATGCCCTGCAGCAGGAACATCCACTGCCAGCCGGCGAGGCCGCCCTGGCCGGCGGCGAAGTGGTTGAGGATCCAGCCGGAAAACGGGCTGCCGAGCAGGCCGGAAACCGGGATCGCCGACATGAACAGGGCCATGATGCGACCGCGCCGGAAGCTCGGGAACCACTGCGAGAGGTACAGCACCACGCCCGGGAAGAACCCGGCTTCCGCGGCACCGGTGAACAGTCGCAGGGTGTAGAACTGGGTTGGCGTGGTGACGAACAGCAGGCAGGTCGACAACAGGCCCCAGGTGATCATCATCAGTGCGATCCAGCGCCGTGGACCGAAGCGGTTCAGGGCCAGGTTGCTCGGTACGCCGCACAGCACGTAGCCGATAAAGAAGATCCCGGCCCCGAGGCCGTAGACGGTTTCACTGAATTTGAGGGCGTCGAGCATCTGCAGCTTGGCGAATCCAACGTTGACCCGGTCGAGGTAGTTGAACAGGTAGCAGATGAAGATGAAGGGGATCAGGCGCAGGGTGATGCGCTTGTATACGGCATTTTTCAAGTCAGCGGTGGCCTGGGGCAACGCGGCGCTCTGTGACATGGCGGTCTCTCTTTATTATGATTTTTTGCGATGCAAGGGTAACGTTGATCGCCCTGTGAGTCTCGGCCACCCCGGGGCCTGCTGTCTTTGTGCCGGTGCACAGGGTTTGCCGGTGTACCCTGTGCCACTGAACAATCTAGACCAAGGACCCGCTCCCCATGTTCGAACTGGACCATGACCTCGCGCAGGATATCGTCGACCGCACGATGGCGATCCTGCCCTACAACGTGAATGTCATGGACAGCCAGGGCCTGATTCTCGGCAGTGGCGAGAAGGAGCGGGTCAACACCCGGCACGAAGGGGCACAGCTGGTACTGGCCAATGGGCGGGTGGTGGAGATCGATGTACAGACGGCCAAGCACCTCAAGGGCGTGCAACCGGGGATCAATCTGCCGCTGCTGCACGATCAGCGGCTGATCGGCGTGCTGGGTATCACCGGCGACCCGGATCAGTTGCGCACCTATGCCGAGCTGGTACGCATGACCGCCGAAATGCTGGTGGGCCAGCGCCATCAGCAGGCCGAGCAGCAATGGCGGCGCCAGCGCAGCGATGACCTGCTGGCCCTGCTCCTGGGCGATGCCGGGGATTCGCCGCGGCTGGTCGACGAAGCCCGGCAGATGGGGCTCAAGCCGCAGTTGCCGCGCATTCCGTGCCTGTTCGAACTGGAGCCGGGGCAGAACGTCGACGCGTTGATTACCTGGCTGCAGTCGCGATACCCCGACAGTTGGTGTGTCAGTGCCTCGGAGTCGTCATTGCTCTGGTGCCGTCCGGCGACGGTGGCACTGGATGAGCTGCGGTTGCTGGAGAAGCTCGACGGCCAGGGCTGGAAAGTCCTGCGACTCGCCCAGGGCGGACAGGCCGATGGCCTGGCGGGATTGCGCCGTTGTTATCGGCGGGTCAGCGACCTGCTGGCCTACGGTCGCGATGTGGTGCCGCTGACCCGCGTGTTGCAGCTCAACCGCTATCGTCTGCCGGTGATGCTCTGGCGGCATCGTGACGACGATGCCCTGGAGGAACTGCTCAAGCCCTTGCGCAGGGTGATCGCCAAAGATGGCAACGGCCAGTTGCTCTCGACCTTGCGCAGTTGGTGCGAGCACGATGGCCAGAGTCATGCCTGCGCCGAAGCCCTGGGCATCCATCGCAACAGCCTGCGCTATCGCATGGAGCGTATCGCCGAACTCAGCGGCGTCGATCCGTTACGCCTGGACGGGATGCTGGCGTTGTACCTGGGCGTGCAGTTGCTGCCGCACGACGAGCCGGGTTTGTAGAAATGAACAATAAAGCCCGCCAATGCTTGTGCAGCAGACAGGCGTCATTCCCTGTTTCAACTGGCAGCATGGACGCCATAAGAACCGGAGAACGCCCCCATGAAAATCATCATCGCCCCTGACTCCTTCAAGGACAGCCTGAGTGCCGACGCCGTGGCCAAGGCCATTGCCGAAGGGCTGGCCGAAGTCCTGCCGCAGGCACAACTGATCCAGTGCCCGATGGCCGATGGTGGCGAGGGGACGGTGGCGTCGGTGCTGGCGGCCTGCAATGGCGAGCGGCATGACGCGACGGTCCAGGGGCCCCTGGGCACGCCGGTGCAGGCCCATTGGGGCTGGTTGCCGGACAGCCACACCGCGATTATCGAGATGGCCGAGGCCAGCGGCCTGCAACTGGTGCCGCCCGGCCAACGGGATGCCTGCATCAGCAGTACCTTCGGCACCGGCCAGCTGATTGGCGCGGCCCTCGATGCCGGGGCCCGGCGGATTATCCTGGCCATCGGCGGCAGCGCCACCAACGACGCCGGTGCCGGTGCCTTGCAGGCATTGGGCCTGGGCTTGTTCGACGCCCGGGGACAGGCGCTGGCGCGAGGCGGCCGGGCCCTGGCGCAACTGCAGCGTATCGAGCAGGCCGGGCTGGACCCGCGCCTGGCCGAAGTGCGTTTCGAAATCGCCGCCGACGTGAATAACCCGCTGTGCGGCGAGCACGGGGCTTCGGCGATCTTCGGCCCGCAGAAAGGCGCGACACCGGCCCAGGTCCGCGAGCTGGATGCCGCCCTCGGGCATTTTGCCGACCTGTGCGCCGAGGTACTGCCCGATGATGTCCGCGACGAGCCCGGCAGCGGTGCGGCAGGGGGCCTGGGCTTCGCCGCCAAGGCCTTCCTCGCCGCGCAGTTCCGCCCGGGGGTGGAAGTGGTCGCCGAACTGGTGGGCCTGGCGCAGGCGGTGCAAGGTGCTGATCTGGTGATCACCGGCGAAGGGCGCTTCGATGCCCAGACGCTGCGTGGCAAGACGCCCTTTGGCGTGGCGCGGATTGCCCGGCAGCATGGCGTGCCGGTGATCGTGCTGGCCGGCACCTTGGGCGAAGGCTATGAGCAGATGTACCAGCACGGTGTCGATGCGGCGTTTGCCCTGGCGTCCGGACCGATGAGCCTGGAACAGGCGTGTGCCGAGGCCGCGTCCCTGCTGTCGGCGCGGGCGCGGGATATCGCCCGGGTGTGGAAGCTGGCGGCAGCGCGCTGAGCGACACCCTCTTCCTTGTGGCGAGATAGTGTCTGCCGGACGATTCAGCGCTAAGCTTGCGCACAAGGAGCGTGAGACCGCCCTGCAACTGGCGCGAAGCCAGGATGCCCGCTACCTGCCAGGACGGACCGGCCCATCGATGCGTGAACCTTCACCCGGCAATACCGCTGCACCTTCCGCCCAGCCTCGTCGTAGCGGGGCTGACCTGATCGCCGGCCTGTCGATCGCCGGCCTGCTGCTGCCCGAGGCGGTGGCCTATTCGACCATCGCCAATCTGCCGCCCCAGGCCGGGGTGATCGCGCTCTTCGCCGGGCTGCTCTGCTACGGGCTGTTCGGTACCAGTCGCTTTGCGATCGTCTCGGCCACCTCGTCGTCCGCCGCGGTACTGGCCGCGGCGACGCTGTCGGTGGCCGGAACGGACATCGCCCTGCGCCTGACCATGGCCATCGGCCTGGTGCTGATCACCGGCCTGATGTTCCTGCTTGCCGGGCTGTTCAAGCTGGGCAGCGTGACCTCGTTTATCGCCAAGCCGGTGTTGCGCGGCTTTGCCTTCGGCCTTGCGGTGACCATCATCCTCAAGCAGGTGGCAAGCATCGTCGACGTCCATCCGGAGCACGGTGACCTGATCCGCTTCATTCCCGAACTGCTCGGGCAATTGCCCCGATGGAACTGGGCCGGCGCGGCAGTAGCCGGCGTGGCGTTGGTGCTGCTGTGGATTTTCGGGCGTTTCCGACGCCTGCCGGGGGGCCTGCTGGTGGTGATGCTGGGTGTCGCCGCGGGCGAATGGCTGGACCTGCCGAGCCATGGGGTCGGCCTGATCGGTGTCATCGACCTGCAATTGGCAGTGCCGTCGCTGCCACGCCTGGGCTTCTCCGACTGGTTGAAGCTGGTGGAGCTGGGCTTTGCCCTGGTAATGATCCTGTATGCCGAATCCTATGGCTCCATCAGCGCCTTCGCCCTCAAGCATGGCGACCGGGTGAGTTCCAATCGCGACCTGCTGGTGCTGGGCGGTGCCAACCTGTTGTCCGGGCTGTTTCATGGCATGCCGGCCGGTGCCGGGTATTCGGCGACTTCGGCCAATGAGGCCGCGGGGGCGACGTCACGCTGTGCCGGAGTGGTCGCCGCGCTGGTGGTGCTGCTTATTGTCTCGACGCTGCTGCCGTTGATCGCGTTGACCCCGGAGCCGGTGCTGGCGGCGATTGTCATTCATGCTTTGACCCGGGCGGTCAGCCTGGAACCCTTGCAGCGTTACTTCGCCTGGCGCCGCGATCGATTCCTGGCGATCTGCGCGGTAGGCGCGGTCCTGTTGCTCGGGGTACTGGACGGCTTGCTGGCGGCGGTGGCGATCAGCCTGCTGCTGATGCTGCGGCAGATGTCCTCGGCGGCGGTCCAGGTACTGGGGCACCTGGCTGACGGCCATGACTTTGTCGATTGCCAGCTGCACCCGCAGGCCCGCGAGGTGCCGGGGCTGCTGATCCTGCGGCCGGGGGAGCCGTTGTTCTTCGCCAATGCCGAGCGCATTCTCGGCAGTGTCCAGCGCCTGGCCCGACAGCAGGGGCCGGGGGTAAGGGCGGTGATCCTCAGCCTGGAAGAGTCCCCTGACCTGGATGGCACCAGCCTCGAGGCGCTGCAGGACTTTATCCGGCGTTTCCGGGCCGGGGACCAGGACCTGCTGTTTGCCCGCCTGAAGCACGAGGCCCATCAGGCCTTGCTGGCGTTACCGCAGGAGGTCCTGTCCAAGGTCACTCTCAGTGAGTTGAGCGTCTATGCCGTGGTGCAGCAGGCGCAGGCAGTCGACAGTGGGCTCAGCACTGCTGATTCAGTGCCTCCAGGCTCAATGAGTCGATGAACCGGACGCCAGCCACTTCCATCTCTTCCATGGCCCGTTGCAATGAGCCGTCCATGTCGATGGCACGGCAGGCGTCGGGAATCAGGAAGGTGGTGAAGCCTGCCGCCCTGGCGTCCAGCGCGGACCAGGCGACGCAGTAGTCCAGGGCCAGGCCGGTCAGGTACACCGTCTCGATCCCGCATTCCTTGAGGTATCCGGCCAGGCCGGTAGGGGTCTTGCGGTCGGCCTCGACAAACGCCGAGTAGCTGTCGATGCCCGGGTTGCAGCCCTTGCGTATCACCAGGCGGGCATGGGGCAGGTGCAGGTCGGCATGCAGTTCGGCGCCACGGCTGCCTTGCAGGCAATGGTCGGGCCACAGCACCTGGGTGCCATAGGCCAGTTGCACGGTGTCGAACGGCACGCGCCCCGGATGGCTGCTGGCGAACGAGGCATGACCGGCGGGGTGCCAGTCCTGGGCGATGATGACATTGCGAAAACGGCTCGCCAGGCGGCTGATCAGCGGCACGATTTCGTCGCCACCGGCAACGGCCAGCTGGCCGCCGGGAATAAAGTCGTTCTGCACGTCGATCACGATCAGCGCGCAACGTGGGTCGTTCAGGGGCAACAGGCTGTCAGTGTGGGGCATTCAAATGTCCTCGGATGCTGGATTTCACGGGGTAAAGCATACAAGGATGACTCTAGTTCTTCCGGCTTGCGCAGGAGGTGCGCCGTGTTGTCAGCACTCGGCGCCGGGCAGGGTAGGTGATTGGCCGGTCGCCGTTTCCCCCGGGTAGCTGTTCCCGGGTGAAACGGCTGCTGCCCGACCTGGCGCAGGTTAGGTAGCGAAACGCTCGCGCAGCACATTCGCCATGGCTTGCAGCTCGACGGCGGAGTTGCGTCCGATCAGCATGTAGGCATGGGTCTTTCCAGCCCAGAACACTACGTTCATCCCGTGCCGGACTTCCTCGGTCACCGGCTTCACGCCGTTCTTCGAACGGGTGATGCACAGCGCCAGGGGGCCGTGCTGCGGATCGAGGTAGGCCATCTGGGCAATCGGCACATGCTCGTATTCCAGCATCTGCACGCGCTTGAGCTGCGGTCCGGGCAAGGCTACCTGGCTGGGCTCCAGGGCCAGTCCCAGGCCTTTGTCGAGGTTCTGCAACTGCGCCCGCTGCGAGGCTTCGTCGCCCGGCAGGTTGTCCAGGGTCTGCGTGGTATAGAGCGTCATATAGTCGGCCACCACGCTGCGCCAGCTGACTTCGCTCTGTGGTGCCGGCGCCTGCCAGACCTGGAACAGCCGGTCGGCGGCGATCCCGGCCACCATGAAGCTGGCGGCGACCGCGAGGAAGCTGCGTCGGCTCATGGGCGGCCTGGCGCGTTCCGACGGCAGTGAGTCGAGCATGGCTTCGAGCCTGGCCAGGGGAGCCTGTTCGAGCAGTTCGCCATAGGCGTCCTGGAACGGCAGGTCACTGCGGATCAGCCATTCGATGCGCTCGGCGACGGCCTCGTTTTCGGCGATGGCGATTTCCACGCGCGTGCGTTCCTCGATATCCAGTTCGTCATCGAGAAAGGCCACCAGAAGTTCATCGGAAGGCGTGTAGTGAGAAAGCTGATCAGTCATCGCCGTTCTCCGCTGGTTGAGGTGGGCACGGCACGCAGGGGCGGGTGCTCCGCCAGTTTCATGCGCGCGGCGGCGAGCCGGCTCATGACCGTGCCGATCGGCACCTCAAGAACATGGGCCACTTCCTTGTATGACAGGCCTTCGACATAGGCCAGGAACACGGTTTCGCGTTGCGCTTCGGGCAGGGCATCGACGCGCTTGATGACCTGCGAGGCGAGCACATGGGTCTGCACCACCTGCTCGCCGTCGAAGGACAGCACCTCGTCGGCATCGACCTGTCCCTGGCCCCGGCGCACGCGCTGGGAGCGGACCTCGTTGAGCCAGATCGAATGCAGGATGCTCAACAGCCAGCGATCCATGCGGGTGCCCGCGACGAACTGGTCGCCACGCTCCAGCGCCCGGACACAGGTGGCCTGCACCAGGTCCTCGGCGATATGTCGTTGTCGGGACAACACCAGGGCATAACGCCACAAGCGTGCCAGGTGCTGGCCCAACTCGGCTCGTATTTCCTTGTCGCTGGCGATGGCAACCTCCGCGTCTATCGATTATCAGCTCTGGGTAGGATGGGCGATGGCGTCTGCCAGGTCTTCATATTCTTCGCACTGGGTGCCGCAGAGCGACTTGATGGTCTGCAACTGCTCCTGGGCGAGGTCCAGGCGGCCCTTGATCACGTAGGCTTCGCCCAGGTATTCACGGACCTGGGCATAGTTTGGATCGAGTTCCACGGCTTGCAAGTAATAGCCGATGCCCTCGTCGGTGCGACCCAGCTTGCGGGTGGCGTAGCCACGATAGTTCAGGGCCTTGGCGGTATTCTGGTCCTTCAGGGTGTCGAGTACGTCCAGCGCTGCCTGGTACTGCTTGTCCTTGGCCAGGACGTAGGCGTAGTCGGCGCGTTCGTCGTCGGTGGCGGTGCTGCTCACCTTGGGCTCGCACTTGTTTTCTCTCGGGTTCCAGATTTGCTGCTCGGTGCACTTTTTCGGCGGCGTTGCCGGTTCTTCGCCGGAGGCGAACGCCAGGCTGCTCGACAGCGAAGCCGCCAGGCAACTGGCAATCAGGAAGGGAACGGCGAAAGTGCTTTTACGAAGGCTCATGGGTACTGCTCCGGGGTCTGCAACAAGGAGAACGCCTGGGCGTCGGGTTTTATTCGGTGGATCTGAAAATTATTTCAGGCGGCCACCCGGCAGCATGCGCCGCAGGGTGTCGTCGCCCAGGCCGTAGTGATGCACCAGGGCCATGATCGCGTGCAGGCCGGCCAGGATCACGATAACCCAGGCCACCTGTTCGTGCAGGCCGGCCAGTACCGGGCGCAGCGAACGGTCGAGGCTGACCAGCGTCGGAATGTCCACCAGGCCGAAGAAACTGAAGGGCTCGCCCTGGGCCCAGCGAAAGGCGAAACCCAGGCCGATCTGTGCCAGCAGCAATCCATAAAGCGCCAGATGGGCGAGTTTGGCCAGGGTATTCATGGCGCCGCGATGCAATGCCGGCAGGCGGCGTGCGGCGAACAGACGCCAGAGGATCCGGGCGATGACGATCAGCGCCAGCAGGATCCCGCAGGAGATATGCAACGACTGCAGGCCTTTGCGCCATGGCGTGCCGCGCTCCAGCTGGGCCCAGATCTGCGAGCTGGCGAAGAGATAGATCACCAGTACCGCGGTCAGCCAGTGCAGGCCGATGGTCAGGCGGTCATGGCGGTGCGTGGGCGTGTTGCCCGGGGGCAGGGAGACGGTGTGCATGGACAATCCTCGGTGGCGTTGTGGATTGAACACGCGATATCTGGAGTTTATTCATTCGTGGGCGAAATAATTTCAAGCCCTGAGGTCCTTACCCCGTTCGGCGACGCTCTGCGTCACAAAGCGGACGCAGAGCGTCCACGGAGACATTCCCACGCGGAGCGTGGGAACGATCGGTGATAGCCGTGGGAAAGGCGGTTACAGGCCCAGGTCCGACAGGCTCGGATGATCATCGGGACGACGTCCCAGCGGCCAGTGGAACTTGCGCTCCTCGGCCTTGATCGGCAGGTCGTTGACGCAGGCAAAACGATGGGCCATCAGGCCGTTCTCATCGAATTCCCAGTTTTCGTTGCCATAGGAACGGAACCAGTTGCCCGAATCGTCATGCCATTCATAGGCGTAACGCACCGCGATACGGTTGTCGGTAAAGGCCCAGAGCTCCTTGATCAGCCGGTAATCGAGCTCCTTGGCCCATTTGCGGCTGAGGAAGGCCTTGGCTTCTTCGCGGTTGTTGGCGAACTCGGCGCGGTTGCGCCATTTGGTGTCCAGGGTATAGGCCAGGGACACCCGTTCCGGGTCGCGGGAGTTCCAGCCGTCTTCGGCGAGGCGAACTTTCTGAATCGCCGATTCACGGGTGAAAGGCGGAAGTGGCGGGCGAGCGTCTGCGTTAGATGACATTTCAATGTCTCCAATGAGGTTGAGTTCAGACCAGTTGTCGCGCTGTGTTCAAGCGAAAGGTGTCACGCCCGGGAAGTCGTCATCCAGATTGAGCGGTTATTCCCGGGGCATGACGCCGTCAGAGCGCCAATAACTTCCGCGCCATGCATTGCGCATTATCGGCTGCACCGTGGTCGCCCATGACCAGTGCAACGGTAATGGCTCCGTCGATCAATATCAGCAATTGCCGGGCAACTGCTTCTTTGTCGTCGATGCCATGTGCTTCACAGAGCTCGACGAGATAGTCGAGCAGTTTCTGTTTATGTTCCTTGGCCAGCAGACGCACCGGATCCTGTGGATCGCCGGTCTCGCCCGCAGTATTGATGAAGGCGCAGCCACGGAAGCCTTCGGAGGTGAACCAGCCCGTCAGGACACTGAACAGGTTGAGCAGACGTTCACCGCTGGTGGCGGCCTTGTCGACTTCGCGGCGGTACCACTGCATCCAGCGCACGTCCCGCCGGCGCAAGGCCTCGACGGTCAGGTGATCCTTGGTGCCGAAGTACTTGTAGATACTTTTGCGCGCCACGCCGGAAGTCTTCACCAACAGGTCGATCCCGGTGGCATGGATGCCACTTTGGTAGATCAACCGCTCGGCGGTATCCAGAAGGGTGTCGCGGGTTTGATTCGGAATATTTTCGTTCATGGGAGAGATGGTAGAACGATCGTTCTCCATGGTCAATCCCTGTTCTCGAAATAAACCGTCGGGAGCTGCGTTGCCGTCCCTGGCAACCGTGATGGCGGGGAGATCAGACTTTGAAGAAGCTGACTTTCTGCGTCAGGCTGTCGGCCAGTACCGAGAGTTCGCGGCTGGAGAGGGCCACCTGGTTGGAGCCGACCGAAGTCTCCATGGCCGCATCGTGGATGCGGTTGATGTTCTGGTTCACTTCCTGGGCCGCGACGCCTTGCTGGGTGGAGGCGCTGGCGATCTGTGCGTTCATGTCGTTGATCGCGCCGACTTCCTCGCGGATCCGGATCAACGCGCCTTCGGCGACACGGGTGCGTTCGACGGTCTGCTGGGCCATTTCGCGGCTGTTGCGCATGATCTCGGCGGTCTTGCCGGCACCGGACTGCAACTGGGCGACCATTTCGCGGATTTCCCGGGTCGAATCCTGGGTACGGGTCGCCAGGGAACGCACTTCGTCCGCCACCACGGCAAAGCCGCGTCCTGCCTCGCCGGCGCGGGCGGCCTCGATGGCGGCGTTGAGGGCCAGCAGGTTGGTGCGTTCGGCAATCGAATTGATCACCGCCACCACGTTTTCGATGGCCTGGCTGTCGTGGGACACCTGGTCCACCGACTCGGCTGCGCCGTCGAGCACCAGGGACAGGCGCTGCATCTCGCTGGAGGTGGTCTGCACCATCTGCTTGCCGCTTTCCACCGCCTGGTCGGCGGCGTTGCTGGCCAGCGCGGCTTTCTGCGCGTAGCCGGCGATTTCGTGGACCGTGGCCGCCATCTGGTTGATGGCGGTGGCCATGCGCTGGGTTTCCCCGGCCTGTACGCGCATCTGCTCGCTGTTGCTGTCGGAACTGGCCAGCAGTTGCGTGGACGAGCCCATCAGGTCGTGGGCCACCGCTCGTACCTGGGTGATGGTTTCGGCCAGGTGGCGGTTGCTGGTCTTCAGGGCGCCCATGACGCTGTCCGGGTAGCGGGTATCGATCACCCCGTCGAGTTGGCCGTTGGCCAGCTGGCGGATCGAGTCGGCGACCGCTTCCGGTTCCGCGCCGAGGGTCGACTTGAGGTTGCGGATGATCAGCACCGAGACCAGTACGCTGAGCAGCACGGCGATGGAGGTGGCCAGCAGCATCAGGGTGGCGAAGTGGCTGGCGGTGGCGCGCACGTCGGCCAGTTGCGTGCCGATCGAGGCTTCCTCCCAGTCGATCAGTGCATTGATGCGTTTGAGCCATTCCTTGTAGGCCGGGGAAATGTCGGACAGCAGGAAAGCCTGGGCCTTGTCCATGTCGCCCTGCTTGCGCAGCTCGATCAGGCGGGCGGTCAGGGCCTGGCTAGCGCGCTCGCTGCTCTTGATGTCATCGAGCAGGCGCCGTTCGGCATCGGAGGCCCCCATGTGGGAGAAGATCGCATCCATCGGCTGGGCCGAGGCCTGGTAATCGGCGTTCAGCCGTTCGATGTTGCGCAGGTGGGTGTCCAGGCCAGCGCCGTCGCGGACCAGCACCGCATCGCGAATGGCGATGGCGCGATCATGCACACTGCCGCGGAAGTTGATGGCGTAGCGTTGCTTGACCGCGCTGTCGTCGCTGACGTTGGTCAGGGTCGAGTCGATCAACCCCACGCGATTGACCCCGATCAGGGTTACCAGAATCAACAGCGAAAGTACCAGCCCAAACCCCAATCCAAGGCGTTTGGCGATTGTCAGAGAGCGGGTCATTTCAGGTTTCCTTAGCGTAAACGCAGGATTGATATCAGAGAGCCATTAGATGGGCCAACTTGTAGCCTGTTACAAGGGCCAGTCGGAATTTGTTTTTGCCTATCAGGGCAATGGGCTGAATATCTCGAGGTTGGCAGCAACGCCCTCCTGGAAGGCGAGCGCAAAAAGCGATGCATGGTGTAAGCTCTCGAGTCCTTCGCATTCGACCCTTAGCGAGCCCTATGCCGTCGCTCTTCAAACGCTCCCTGTTGCCCAAACTGCGCAGTTTCCCGTTGACTGCCGATGCCTTGACCATCCTGCCGTCGGCCGCCGAGTTCCGTCGCTGCCTGCTGGAGAAGATCGCCGGGGCACGGCAACGCATCACCCTGGTAGCGTTGTACCTGCAGGAAGACGAGGCGGGGCAGGAGATTCTCGATGCGCTGCATGCGGCCAAATCGGCCCATCCGGCGCTGGAGATCGTCGTCGTGGTCGACTGGCTGCGCGCCCAGCGTGGCCTGATCGGCGCGGGCAAGCAGCCGGGCAACAGCGCCTGGTACCAGGCGCAGACCCGCGACCACACCACCGAAGTACCGATCTACGGCGTGCCGGTGCAGACCCGCGAGTTGTTCGGCGTGCTCCACCTCAAGGGTTTCGTGATCGATGATTGCGTGATCTACAGCGGCGCGAGCCTGAACAACGTCTACCTGCACAAGTTCGACAAGTACCGCTTCGACCGCTATCACCTGCTGCAAAACCGCGCCCTGGCCGATTCGATGCAGGGGCTGATTCGCAAGGAGTTGCTGGCTTCCCATGCGGTCTGCCGCCTGGACCTGCCGAGCCTGCCGAGCACCCGCAGCCTGCGCGGCGGTATCGGCGATCTGCGCAGTCGCCTGAAAAAGGCCCAGTACGACACTCAGGCCGGCGCCGAACCGAGTTTCAGCCTGTCGGTCAGCCCGCTGCTGGGCCTGGGCAAGAACAACCCGCTGAGCCGGGTGATCTGCGAACTGATCGCCGCCAGCCAGCAGCAACTGACCATCTGCACGCCGTACTTCAACCTGCCGCTGGCGGTGACCCGGGAGATCAACCGGGCCCTGGAACGAGGGGTGAAGATCGATATCATCGTCGGCGACAAGACCGCCAACGACTTCTATATCCCGCCGAGCCAGCCGTTCAAGGTCATCGCCGCTCTGCCGTACCTGTACGAGATCAGCCTGCGGCGCTTCGCCAAGCGTCATCAGGCGGCCATCGACAGTGGCCTGCTGAACCTGCACCTGTGGCGTGACGGTGACAATACCTACCACCTCAAGGGCATGTGGATCGACCAGCGCTATACCTTGCTGACCGGCAACAATCTCAATCCACGGGCCTTCCGCCTGGACCTGGAAAACGCCTTGCTGATCGACGATCCGCGCAGCGAACTGCTGGAGCCAAGGGCCCGGGAGCTGGAGCTGATTTTCGAGAACACGCGGCGTATCGACAGCTTCAAGGAGCTGGATACCCTGGTGGAATACCCGGAGGCGGTGAGCAAGTTCCTGCGGCGGGTCAGTCGGGTGAAGATCGAGCGACTGCTGTATCGGATGCTTTGAGGCGGCTCCTTGTAGGAGCTGGCTTGCCGGCGATGCAAGGCTCGAGGCCGTTGTCGCTGGAAGCCAGTTCCTGCACAGCGTGGCCTTCCAGGCGACATTGCATCGCCTGGAGGTCACATGAGCCTTAGTTCAGGCCCAGCTTGCCGCGCAGGGTCGACAGGTCTTCGGCCAGGGTGTTGACCGGACCCACCAGGGCCTTGCGGTCAGCGTCCTTGACCTTGTCATAGGTCTCGAAACCGCCGTCCTTGGTCTTGTACTTGGCCAGGATCTTGTTCACAGCGGCAAAGTTCTTGTCGACTTTGGCGGCGAAGGCCTTGTCCTGCTTCTCGATCTGCGGACGGAACAGGTCGACGATTTTCTTCGCGCCGTCGATGTTGCCCTGGAAGTCGTACAGGTCGGTGTGGCTGTAGCGGTCTTCTTCACCGGAAATCTTGGTCGCGGCCACTTCTTCGAGCAGGGCGGCGGCGCCACCGACGACTTTCTCCGGCGGGAAGGTCAGGCCGGCGACGCGGGCCTGCAGGTCCTTGACGTTCTTGTCCAGGCCATCGGCCAGGTCACCCAGGCCCTGGGTGGAGTTTTCGGAGAACAGGCTGTACTCCAGGCGGTGGAAACCGGTGAAGTCTTCGGCCTTGACACCTTTCTCGTGGTCGTCGACACGGGAGTCGATGGCGGCGTCGAGGTCGCTGAACAGCTCGGCGATCGGCTCGATCGACTCGTAGTGGACGCGGGTCGGTGCGTAGAGCTTCCTGGCGGTGGCCAGGTCGCCTTTCTTCACGGCGTCGGTGAACTGCTGGGTCTTGCTGGCCAGCTCGTCGAGCTGTTCAGTCACGTAAATCTTGTAGTCCGAAACCGGCCCCACCAGGTCCAGGGGCGCAGTGGCCGCAAAAGCCGAGAGCGGAGTGTGCAGCAGGCCGACGGCCAACAACAAAGCAAGAGGCGACTTCTTCATGGGACGTTTCCGTGAGTTAAGGGTTAAGCAGTGGTTTTTTGTGGTGTTGCAGATAGCAGCGAGCGACCGATGAAATCCTGATCGCCGGTGACTCCCGGCAAGGTGAAGAAATAACCGCCGCCGATCGGCTTGAGATATTCCTCCAGGGGCTCACCGTTGAGTCGTGTCTGGACCGCGATGAAACCTTGCTCCAGGTCGGCCTGGTAGCAGATGAACAGCAAGCCCATTTCCAGCTGGCCGTTCTTGCTCACGCCGTTGGAGTAGTTGAACGGCCGGCGCAGGATCAGGTTGCGCTGGGTTTCGGCAGTACGCGGGTTGGCCAGGCGGATATGGGCATCGAGCTTGGTCAGCTTGCCTTCGGGATCCTTGGCGTAGTCCGGTACCTGGGTTTCTTTCTGGCCGTCCATGGGCGCGCCCGAGCTCTTGACCCGGCCGATGATGCTTTCCTGCTCCTGCAGCGGAGTGCGGTCCCAGCGTTCCACCAGGTTGCGGATGATCCGTACCGCCTGGTAACTGCCGTGGGCGGCCCAGGCCGGTTCGTCGCTGCCGGGCTGGACCCAGACGATACGGTCCATGGCGCTGCCGTCGTTGGAGTCCGGGTTGGCCGAACCATCACGGAAACCGAGGAAGTTGCGTGCGCTCTGGGCCGGTTCGCCGGGCTTGGCCGGGGCCTGGGGCGGTACCGAGCCTTCCTGCTTCCAGCGCACCAGCAGCAGGTCCGGGGTGTTCTTGACGATATCGCGCAGGGCGTGGATGTTGGTGTCCGGGGTGTTGGAGCAGAACTGGATGCTCAGGTCGCCGTGGCACAGGTCCGGCTGCAGGGCGTCGTTGGAGAAACCGACCATCCGGCTCAGGCGCTTGGGCTTGGCGGCCTCCAGGCCGAAACGCTCATCGAACAGCGAGTCGCCGACGGAGACGGTGATGGTCAGGTTGTCCGGGGTGACGACCGGGCCGAGGATCCCGGAGTCCACCGGTGGCAGCTTCGGGTCGACCTGCTTCACCGCGCCGCCGGTCATCAGGAAGGCGATGCGCTGGTTGAGGGTGCGGAACAGGCGCTCGAGGTCCTTGCGGTCGCTGGCGAGGACGTCGAAGGCGACGATCATGCCGGCTGCCGGACGCGGCGTGACGATGCCGGTCTGGTGCTGACCATGGAAATCGTGGCGGTCCTGGGTCTTGTCGCTGCTCGGAGCCTGGGTTACCTGGGCTTGAGCTACTTGGGCTTGACCGGCCTGGCCCTGTGACGCCGCCATGGCCGGACAACTCAGGGCGCTGCCGGCAATGGCCGCGCCGGCTACGCCCATGCCCAGCAGAACGCGGCGGCGGTCGGCGGAAAACTCGTTGTTACGCTGTGATGAATCGCTCATGTTCGGGTCGTCTGCTGATTACAGGCCGGAAAGGCCAAGGGCGGGATCGATTCCATCGAGTGCATCGGCCAGGACCTTGGCCTTGTCGGCAAGCTGCTTGCGCTGTTCGGCGCTGACGGTGTCATAGGCGACATAGCCGTCGGCGGTGCGCAGGCCGTTGAATTCGGCATCCAGGGCAACGGCGGCGTTGTCGAGCTTGGGCAGCAGGTCGGCGGCCGACTTCGCCAGCAACGGCCGCAGCAGGTCGATGACCTTGCGCGTGGCTTGCAGGTTGGCGGCGAAACCATTCAGGTCGACATGGCTGTAGCGTTCTTCCTCGCCGCTGCTGCCGCGGGTCTCGGCGATGCTGTGCATGCTGCGGGCGACGATACTGACCAACTGTTCCGGGGGCAGCGACTGGGCCAGCAACTGTTGCTTGAGGCTGATCACATCGGCCTGCAGACGCTGCACGGTGGGCATCAGACCATCGAGGTTGCGTTGCTGGAACAGGCCGTATTCGATGCGGTGGAAGCCGCCGAAGCCAGGGTCCTGCTCGCGCTTTTCGTAGTAGTCGGCGCGGGCGTTGATACCGTTGTCCAGTTCGGAAAAGCGCTGGGCGGCCGGTGCCAGGCGCTGATAGGCGGCGCGGGCCGGCACATACAGCGCCTGGGCCTGGCTCAGGTCGCCGGCGGCGATGGCCTGTTGCAGGGCGTCGACCGCCTTGATCAGGGCGCTGCCCTGGGTGCTCAGGTAGACGCGGAACTCCGACAGCGGTCCGATAAAAGCGGTCATCGACGGACGCGCCTGGGCGGCCGCGTCAGAGGCAGCGGTCGGGGTCACGTGCAGCGTGCCACGGGGATTGCTCAGCAGGCCGCAGGTAATCGCGTAGTCGCCGGGGGCGAGATTGGCGTTGATCACCTGGCTCAGGCCGGGGGCGATGTTCTCGCGTTCTTCGACCACCAGCACGCCGTCGAGGATTTCCCACTCCACTGCGCGATCCGACTTGTTGAGGATACGGAAGCTGTTCAGCCCGGCTGGAACGGTCAGTGCATTCGGTTCACAGCTATGGGCCAGGATGCTGACGGTGATTTCGTTGTGATGACCCTGGCGTTTGCTCGCTGCCAGTTGCGAGGCGTAGTAGAACAGTCCACCGGCCGCGATCATCACGATCACCGAGCCGGCTACCGCCCAGCGCAAGGCCTGGGGCGGTTTGCCAGTTGCAGGGTTGGACATGGGTAACCTTACTGGTTGGGAACGGAAGAGGTTTGCTTGGTTGCCGGTGGCGCGGCCGGGATGAAAAACATCACCAGCGCGATCACCAGGTATAGCAGGTAGGCGCCTACGACACTGACGGTCGGGGCATCCTGGTAGCCGAACATGCCGGCCAGCACCGAACCGGTCGGGCCGTCCATTGGCAGCGTGGCACTGATATCGAAGACCACGGCTTGCAGGTGGTTCCACATCCCGGCTTCATGCAGTGCCTGTACCGAATTGGCCAGGATGCCGGCGGCGACCACGAGGATGAACAGGCCGGTCCAGCGGAAGAACAGGCTCAGGTTCAGGCGCATGCTGCCGGTGTAGATGGCGAAGCCGACGAAAATCGCCAGGATCAGGCCGAGCAGGGCACCGATCGGCGCGCCCGGGCCTTCGCTCTGCTGGAACACCGCCAGCAGGAAAAACACGGTTTCCAGGCCTTCCCGGGCCACGGCGAAGAACACCATGGCAATCAGCGCCCAGACCTGGTGCCTGGAGCCGGCCAGGGCGTGATCGAGGGATACATGCAGGGAATGCTTGATGGACCGGGCGACCTTGCGCATCCAGAACACCATCGAGCTGAGGATGCCGACGGCGATCAGGCCGACGATGCCTTCGAAGAGTTCCTGTTGTTTCTGCGGGAACTCGGCGCTCATCAGTTCCAGGCCGCCACCGACCAGCAGGGCGAGGGCGGCGGCGAGAAAGACCCCGATCCAGACGGCGGGCATCCACTGGCCGCGGCCGGTCTGCTTGAGGTAGCTGGCAATGATGCCAACGATGAGCGCGGCTTCGATGCCTTCGCGCAACATGATCAGAAAGGGAACCAGCATTCGGCAATCGCGTCCGTTACAAAGTGGATGGTAATTTGTAACATAATGATACTCATTACTAAACAGCTTTCATTGACAATAGCTGAACCTGGGCTGAACGGCAGGGGGCTGCCCGGACGCAGAGCGTCCAGAAGGGCGTTCCCACGCAGAGCGGGGGAACGATCAGCGGGATTCCGGTCTGCGCAAGACAGGCGTCTGGCGGGGTCCCCGTGGGAGCCGGCTTGCTGGCGATAGCGATCTGCCGGTCGACATCCGTGCTGACGGATGCGTCGCGATCGCCAGCAAGCCGGCTCTGGCAAGGTGCATCCGCCATGGGGGCGATATCAGGTGCTCAGGGCGAAATCGACCGCCGCGAGTGCATGCAACTCGGTGGTGTCGAGCAACGGCAGGTCGCTGTGCTCCGGCTTGATCAGCAGGCTGATTTCCGTGCACCCGAGAATCACCGCCTGGGCGCCGCGGGCGGCCAGTCCGGCGATCACTTGCCGGTACACCTGGCGCGAATGTTCGCTGATGATGCCGACGCAGAGTTCATCGTAGATGATCCGGTGCACGGCCTGGCGCTCGTCGGCTTCAGGCACCAGCACCTCCAGGCCCTGGGCGATCAGGCGCTGCTTGAGAAAGTCCTGCTCCATGGTGAACGCGGTGCCGAGCAGCCCCACGGTCCGTGCCCCGGCCGCGAGGGCGGCGTGTCCGGCCGGCTCGGCGATATGCAGGAAGGGGATGTCTACCGCGGCCTGGATCTGCTCCGCGACCCGATGCATGGTGTTGGTGCAGAGCACCACGCACTCGGCGCCACCGGCCTGCAGGCGCCGCGCGGCGTCCTGCAGGATCAGCCCGGCATCGTCCCAGCGCCCGGCGTGCTGGGCCTGTTCGACAGGTCCGAAGTCGACGCTGTACATTAGCAGCGACGCCGAGCGCAACGGGCCGAGCCGCGCGCGGACCTGCTGGTTGATGATCCGGTAGTACTCGGCGCTGGATTCCCAGCTCATGCCGCCGATAAGGCCGATGGTACGCATGTGGTGCTCCTGTCGATAAAAGGTGTCGATAAAGGGTGCCTTGCGCAGTCTGCGCGGCTGCATCAGTTCCCATCTATCAGGAAATTTCATATGCCGGGGCAACGGCCTGCAGTGCTTCCAGTTCCTCCCCGGCATCTGCTGGACGGGCGGCTGTGCCTGCAGTTGCTGCCGCGCTCGGCCTACAGCGGCCGCGACCCGGTGCAATGGCAGACCCTGGGCATTGCCCTGGAACACCAGCAGGGCGTGCACGCGATCAATTCCGACCGGCGTATGGATTTCGACACCTGGCCCGGCACCCTGGCACTGACGCCGCCCGGCGTCGAGGTGTTTTCCGAATCGGCCAGGGGCGGCGAATACCTGCTGGCGCGCTGGCGGCTCGAGGATGAACAGGCCCCGACGCAGCGCCGCCTGGAGATTCCCGGTCATGCCCGGGGCCTGTCCTGCGGACGGCAACTGCGCCGCTTGCTGCTGGATCCGCACACCGATCCGCTGGCCCTGGAAGCCGCTGCACTGGACTTTGTCGGGCTGTGTGACACGGCTCCGGTTTCGATCCGTCGATCAGGTGATTTCGGGCCGATCCTGCAACGCTTTGCCGAAGCCTTTGCGCAGCCCTTGAGCCTGGCGCGGCTGGCGGCCGAACAAGGGCAGTCGGAACTGCGTTTCCTGCGGGATTTCACCCGTGCCATCGGCATGACTCCCCATGCCTACCTGCTTGAGGTCCGGGTTCAGGCTGCGCGACAACTGATCGAGAACTCCGACCTGGCACTGGCGGAGATCGCCCTGGACTGCGGCTTCGCCCATCAGTCGCACCTGGGTAGCGCCTTTCGCAAGGTGATGGGCGTGACACCCGGCGAGTACCGCAGGCGACTCTCTTGCAAAAGCTCTGCATGAGTTAGTCGTACGCCCCCGGATGCGATCTGCCATGATCGTGGCTTCGATTCAGGTTCACCCGAGGAGCAGTTCAATGGACGATGTACGGCAACTGGGGGAAATGCTTCGGCACTACGCCGAGAGCGAAGCGCACAAGCAGCAACTGTTCGACAGCCAGTCGGCCCACTGGACGGCGCGGATCGTCGAGCTGTTCGATCATATCGAGCGCTGGCTGGAGCCGGTCAAGGCACCGGGCCTGCTGGAAGTGCGGCGCGAGGATTACGTGGCCTTCGGCCCTGGCGTCGCGGTGGAAACCTCGACCTTCAAGACGCAGAAACTGAGCATTCATATCGCCGGCAAACCGGTGGAGTTCGTCCCGGAAGTGATGGGCGCCGGTGGTGCGATTTCCCTGGCGGTGGTGGGCTTGACAGCGGCACGCCATGGCAGCGTTTCACTGGTGGGCGTGCCGGGTACCGGGGACTGGCAGTGGCGCAAGACCAATGGCCTGAAAGACCCGGACATCTTCGCATTCGATGCCGATTTCCTCGCCGTGCAATTGCAGAGCCTGATCCCCCGCGAACGCGTGTGAGCAGGCGGGTGGCCGGCTACAGGCCACCCTGCGTTCCATGGCCGGTGCGTTCAGGCGATCTGCGCTGCTTGCCGGGCCACGGCGGCATCCGCCACCCGCACGGTGCGCCAGGTGTTGTAGGCCATCAGCAGCATGCCGCTGAGAAAGAATACCCCTCCGGCAAATCGCACGATAAAGCCGGGATGGCTGGCCTGCAGCGCCTCGACGAAGGAGTAGGTGAGGGTGCCGTCCTCGTTGACCGCGCGCCACATCAGTCCCTGGGTGATGCCGTTGACCCACATCGAGGCGATATAGAGGACGGTGCCGATGGTCGCCAGCCAGAAATGCAGGTTCATCAGGCCGACGCTGTACATCTGCTCGCGCCCGAAGACCTTGGGGATCATGTGATACAGCGAGCCGAAGGTAATCATCGCCACCCAGCCGAGGGCGCCGGCGTGCACATGGCCGATGGTCCAGTCGGTGTAGTGGGACAGGGCGTTGACGGTCTTGATCGCCATCATCGGTCCTTCGAAGGTCGACATGCCGTAGAACGCCAGGGACAGCACCAGGAAACGCAGGATCGGATCGGTGCGCAGCTTATGCCAGGCGCCCGAGAGGGTCATCATGCCGTTGATCATGCCGCCCCAGCTCGGCGCCAGCAGGATCAGCGACATGGCCATGCCCAGCGACTGCGCCCAGTCCGGCAGGGCGGTGTAGTGCAGGTGGTGGGGGCCGGCCCAGATATACAGGGTGATCAGCGCCCAGAAGTGGACGATGGACAGCCGATAGGAATACACCGGACGCCCGACCTGCTTGGGCACGAAGTAGTACATCATCCCGAGGAAACCGGTGGTCAGGAAGAAACCCACCGCGTTGTGCCCGTACCACCACTGCACCATGGCATCCGTCGCGCCGGAGTAGACCGGATAGGACTTGAGCCAGCTCACCGGGATCGACAGGTGATTGACCACGTGCAGCATGGCGATCACCAGGATAAAGGCTCCGAAGAACCAGTTGCCGACATAGATATGCCGGGTCTTGCGTCGTACCACGGTGGTGAAGAACACGATGGCGTAGGCGATCCAGACCACGGTCATCCACACCGCGCCGCTGAATTCGATTTCGGCATATTCCTTGGTAGTGGTATAGCCCAGCGGCAGGCTGATGAACATCACCACGATCACCGATTGCCAGCCCCAGAACGTGAACGCCGCCAGGGCGTCGCTGTACAGCCGCACCTGACAGGTACGTTGCACGGTGTAGTAGCTGGCGGCGAACTGGGCGCTGCCGGCGAAACCGAAGATCACCAGGCTGGTGTGCAACGGTCGCAGGCGGCCGAAGGTGGTCCAGGGCAGGTCCAGGTTCATTTCCGGCCAGACCAGTTGCGAGGCGATCAGCACGCCCATTGCCATGCCGATCACGCCCCAGAATACCGTTGCCACGACGAATTGCCGGACCACCTTGTAGTTGTAGGCCTGTCCGTTTGGTGCTGTGCTCATGGTCAAGTCTTCCACGGTTGCAAAATCGCGCCAGGCCACCCTGGCCTGGCATGCCGTGAACTGTAGGAATGGAGGACGGGACAAAACAGACTCAGAAAAAGCTCATTCATACGGATCAGATATTTCGCCGATTGGCATTGAATGAGCTGGATTCTGATAGGTTTTTTCAGAGCAGAGGTCGATCTGTATCGAGTTTTGCCGGCGCAGAGAAGGGTGGCGGTGTTTCGCGCCCGTTCCTACACTGAAAAGCTGTTTTTCAGGTTTGCCGAACAAGGCATCGTATGACAATTTGTGCGTCCCCATAGGTCGCCCGGCACTTTCGTGTTTAACTTCGGCCTCTTCAAAAAAACGTCTGGAAGGATTTCGTTCATGGCTCAAGTCACCCTCAAAGGCAATCCGGTTCAAGTCAACGGTCAACTGCCACAAGTCGGCTCCAAGGCGCCAGCCTTTTCCCTGGTCAGCGGCGGCCTGGCCGACGTCACCCTGAGCAGCTTTGCCGGCAAGCGCAAAGTGCTGAACATTTTCCCGAGCGTCGATACCCCGACCTGCGCCACTTCCGTGCGCAAGTTCAACGCCCAGGCCAACGACCTGGCCAACACCGTGGTGCTGTGCATCTCGGCTGACCTGCCGTTCGCCCAGGCACGTTTCTGCGGCGCCGAAGGCCTGGAAAACGTACAGAACCTGTCGACCCTGCGTGGTCGCGAGTTCATCGAGAACTACGGCGTGGCTATCGCTGAAGGTCCGCTGGCCGGCCTGACCGCTCGTGCTGTCGTGGTCCTGGATGAAAACGACAACGTCCTGCACAGCGAACTGGTCAAGGAAATCGCCGAAGAGCCCAACTACGAAGCAGCCCTGGCTGTTCTGAAGTAACGGCGGCGGTGATGCCCGACGGCCTGGCTTTGTCCAGGCCGTTTTTCGTTGTGCGGCGCTCTGTCTCGGGCTTTTCGGGCAAGTCCGCCCGGCTGCTGGTGTGACAAATTGTGTTTGCACATAGGTCGCCGCACCGTATCGTGGTTAACTTCGACTTTATTTCATACACCGTTCAGGGGGATTCAGTTCATGGCACAAGTGACGCGCAGGGGCGTGGTGGTCCGGGTCGACGGTGAACTGCCACTTCCCGGGACCCGGGCGCCGGCATTTTCCCTGGTGGACAAGGACCTGGCGGATGTCACCCTGGGCAACTTCGCCGGCAAGCGCAAAGTGCTGAATATCTTCCCGAGCGTCGATACCCCCACCTGTGCCAGATCGGTGCGGGCCTTCAATGCCCGGGCCAATGAACTGGCCAATACCGTGGTGCTGTGCATCTCCGCCGATCTGCCGTTTGCCCAGGCGCGTTTCTGCGGCGCGGAAGGCCTGGACCAGGTGCTCAACCTGTCGACCCTGCGTGGCGGTGAATTCAGGGAAAATTACGGCGTGGCCATCGCCGATGGTCCGCTCGCCGGCCTGACCGCCAGGGCAGTGCTGGTCCTCGACGAACAGGACCAGGTGCTGCACAGCGAACTGGTCGCCGATATCGGCCAGGAACCCGACTACGCCGCGGCTCTCGCGGCATTGCGGTAAGCGCCTTTACAATTATTGACGGCCTGCCTCTGTCCAGGCCGTTTTTATTTGTGCTTCAGTGCCTTAGTCGAAGGCTGAAGAACGTCATGCGAAGGTAAATTGCCGGTAAAGGCGCTTTGCTTGAAACACTTGAGTGCTTATCTTTCAGCCTCCTAGGGAAGAAGCTCTCGCACATAATGGTTGATCATTCCATGCAATCCTCTGCTCCTCGCAAATCCCGTCGCTGGCTGTTCGGCCTGCTGACCCTGCTGATCATCGCAGCGCTGTGCTGGCATTTCTGGCCGACCGGTGACCACAAGACCGAACACAAGCCCGCCGGGCGTACCGGCAAGAGCGGCATGATGCGCCCCGGTTTCGGCGCCGCGACCGGGCCGGTACCCGTGCGCGTGGCCCCGGCCACCGTCGGCGACTTCCCGCTCTACTACAAGGCGCTGGGCACGGTGACCGCGCTCAATACGGTCAATGTGCGCACGCAGGTGGCAGGGCAACTGGTCAAGATCAACTTCCAGGAAGGGCAGATGGTCAAGGCCGGCGATGTATTGGCCGAGATCGACCCGCGCAACTACGAAAGCGCCTTGCTGCAGGCCCAGGGCACCTTGTTGCAGAGCCAGGCGCAACTGAAGAATGCCCAGGTCGACCTGCAACGCTATCGCGGCCTGTATGCCGAGGACAGCATCGCCAAGCAGACCCTGGACACCGCCGAGGCGACGGTGCTGCAGTACCAGGGCACGGTCAAGAACAACCAGGGGGCGGTCGACGCGGCCAAGCTGAACCTGGAGTTCACCAAGATCCGCGCCCCGATCGCCGGGCGCCTGGGCCTGCGCCAACTGGATGTCGGCAACCTGCTGGCGGCCAATGACAGCCAGGCGCTGGCGGTGATCACCCAGACCCAGCCGATCAGCGTGGCGTTCACCCTGCCGGAAAACAACCTGGCAGTCGTCTTGCCGCGTTTTCGCAGCGGCGCGCACCTGCCCGCCGAAGCCTGGGATCGCGGCGACGTGAAGCTGCAGGCCACCGGCGTGTTGCAGAGCCTGGACAACCAGATCGACATCACCACCGGCACCCTGAAGTTCAAGGCGCTCTACGAGAACAAGGAGCAGACGCTGTTCCCCAACCAGTTCGTCAATGTGCGCCTGCTCGCCGACACCCTGAAGAACGTGGTGCTGGCGCCGAGCGCGGCAATCCAGTTCGGCAACGACGGTACCTTCGTCTACGCCATGGACGGTGACAAGAAGGTCAAGATCCGGCCGCTGAAAGTCGGCGCCAGCGACGGCAACGTCACGGTGGTCACCGAAGGCCTGGCTGCCGGCGACCGCGTGGTCCTCGAAGGCACCGATCGCCTCAAGGACGGCGGCGAAGTGGAGGTGGTCAACGACAGCCAGGAGGTGCCGGGCACGCCTGCCGAACACCTGCACGGCTCGAAATCCAAGGGCGATGACGCTTCGGCTGGCGCCGGCAAGGCGAAAAAGGTCGGCGCATGAATCTCTCGCGGCTGTTTATCCTCCGCCCGGTAGCGACCACCCTGAGCATGCTGGCGATCGTCCTGGCCGGGGTGATCGCCTACCGCCTGTTGCCGGTCTCGGCGCTGCCGCAGGTCGACTACCCGACGATTCGCGTCATGACCCTGTACCCGGGCGCCAGCCCGGATGTGATGACCAGTGCGGTGACCGCGCCGCTGGAGCGCCAGTTCGGGCAGATGCCGGGGCTGACGCAGATGGCGTCCACCAGCTCCGGCGGCGCGTCCGTGCTGACCCTGCGCTTCAATCTCGACATCAACATGGATGTCGCCGAGCAGCAGGTCCAGGCGGCGATCAATGCCGCGACCAACCTGCTGCCCAAGGACTTGCCGGCACCGCCGGTGTACAACAAGGTCAACCCGGCGGACACCCCGGTGCTGACCCTGGCGATCACCTCCAAGACCATGTTGCTGCCCAAGCTCAATGACCTGGTCGACACCCGCATGGCGCAGAAGATCGCCCAGATCAGCGGTGTCGGCATGGTCAGCATCGCCGGCGGCCAGCGCCAGGCGGTGCGGATCAAGGTCAACCCCGAGGCCCTGGCGGCCAACAGCCTGAACCTGTCCGATGTGCGTACCCTGATCGGCGCCTCCAACGTCAACCAGCCCAAGGGCAACTTCGACGGCCCGACCCGGGTGTCGATGCTCGATGCCAACGACCAGTTGCGTTCGCCCAAGGAATACGCCGAGCTGATCCTCGCCTACAAGAATGGCGCGCCACTGCGCCTGAAGGATGTGGCGCAGATCGTCGACGGTGCGGAAAACGAACGCCTGGCGGCCTGGGCCAATGAAAACCAGGCGGTGCTGCTGAATATCCAGCGCCAGCCGGGGGCCAACGTGATCGAGGTGGTCGACCGCATCAAGGCGCTGCTGCCGAGCATCACCGACAACCTGCCGGCCGGTATCGATGTCACCGTGCTCACCGACCGTACCCAGACCATCCGGGCCTCGGTCACCGATGTGCAGCACGAACTGCTGATCGCCATCGCCCTGGTGGTAATGGTGACATTCCTGTTCCTGCGCCGGGCCAGCGCCACCATCATTCCTTCGGTGGCCGTGCCGTTGTCGCTGATCGGGACCTTCGGCGTGATGTACCTGGCGGGCTTCTCGGTCAATAACCTGACCCTGATGGCCCTGACCATCGCCACCGGTTTCGTGGTCGACGATGCCATCGTCATGCTGGAAAACATCTCGCGCTTCATCGAGGAAGGCGACAGTCCGATGCAGGCGGCGCTCAAGGGCGCCAGACAGATCGGCTTCACCCTGGTGTCGCTGACCCTGTCGCTGATCGCGGTGCTGATCCCGCTGCTGTTCATGGCCGATGTGGTGGGGCGGCTGTTCCGCGAATTCGCCATTACCCTGGCGGTGGCGATCCTGATTTCCCTGGTGGTGTCCCTGACCCTGACCCCGATGATGTGCGCGCGCTTGCTCAAGCGCGAACCCAAGGAAGCGGAGCAGGGGCGGTTCTACCGTGCCAGCGGCGCCTGGATCGACTGGCTGATCGAGTCCTACGGGCGCAAGTTGCAATGGGTACTCAAGCACCAGCCGCTGACCCTGCTGGTGGCCGTCGGCACCCTGGCGCTGACCGTGTTCCTCTACCTGGCGGTGCCCAAGGGCTTTTTCCCGGTGCAGGACACCGGGGTGATCCAGGGCATTTCCGAGGCGCCGCAGTCGGTGTCGTTCGCGGCCATGAGCCAGCGCCAGCAGGAACTGGCCAAGGTGATCCTCGCCGATCCGGCGGTGGAAAGCCTGTCGTCCTATATCGGTGTCGACGGCGACAACGCCACGCTGAACAGCGGACGCCTGCTGATCAACCTCAAGCCCCATCGCGAGCGCGACCTGAGTGCCACGCAGGTGATCGCCCGCCTGCAGCCTGACCTGGACAAGCTGGTGGGCATCCGCCTGTACATGCAGCCGGTGCAGGACCTGACCATCGAGGACCGGGTCAGTCGCACCCAGTACCAGTTCAGCATGTCGTCCCCGGATGCCGAGTTGCTGGCCGAATGGAGCGGCAAGCTGGTCGAGGCCCTGGCCCAGCGTCCCGAGCTGACCGATGTCGCCAGCGACCTGCAGGACAAGGGGCTGCAGGTGTACCTGGTGATCGACCGGGACGCCGCTTCGCGACTCGGGGTATCGGTCGCCGATATCACCGATGCACTGTATGACGGGTTCGGCCAGCGGCAGATTTCCACCATCTACACCCAGGCCAGCCAGTACCGCGTCGTGCTGCAGGCCCAGGCCGGGGAAAAGATCGGCCCGGCGGCCCTGGACCAGATCCACGTGAAGACCACCAGTGGCGGCCAGGTACGCCTGTCGAGCCTGGCCCGTGTCGAGGAACGCCAGGCACAGTTGGCAATCACCCATATCGGCCAGTTCCCGGCGGTGATGATGTCGTTCAACCTGGCGCCGGGCATCGCCCTGGGCAAGGGGGTCGAGATCATCGACCAGGTGAAGCAGGAAATCGGCATGCCGGTGGGCGTGCAGACCCAGTTCCAGGGCGCCGCCGAGGCTTTCCAGGCGTCGCTGTCGAGTACCTTGCTGCTGATCCTGGCGGCGGTGGTGACCATGTACATCGTGCTCGGGGTGCTCTACGAGAGCTATATCCATCCGGTCACCATCCTCTCGACCTTGCCATCGGCCGCGGTCGGTGCCTTGCTGGCGCTGATCCTGACGGGCAATGACCTGGGCATGATCGCGATCATCGGGATCATCCTGCTGATCGGCATCGTCAAGAAGAACGCGATCATGATGATCGACTTCGCCCTCGACGCCGAACGCAACCAGGGCATGCCGCCCGAGCAGGCGATCTACCAGGCGGCGCTGCTGCGCTTCCGGCCGATCCTGATGACCACCCTGGCAGCGCTGTTCGGCGCCGTGCCGCTGATGCTGGCGACCGGTTCCGGCGCCGAGCTGCGCCAGCCCCTGGGCCTGGTGATGGTCGGCGGCCTGCTGGTCAGCCAGGTACTGACCTTGTTCACCACGCCAGTGATCTACCTGTTCTTCGACCGTCTCGGACGGCGTTGGGGCCGGCACCCCAGCCGCCTGGAGCAGGCGGACACATGAACCTCTCCGGCCCCTTTATCCGCCGGCCGGTAGCGACCATGCTGCTGAGCCTGGCGATTGTCCTGCTCGGTGGCGTGAGCTTCGGCCTGTTGCCGGTGTCGCCGCTGCCGCAGATGGACTTCCCGGTGATCGTGGTCCAGGCCAGCCTGCCCGGGGCGAGTCCGGAAGTCATGGCCTCGACCGTCGCCACGCCGCTGGAGCGCTCGTTCGGGGTGATCCCCGGGGTCAACACCATGAGCAGCCGGTCCAGCCAGGGTTCGACCCGGGTGATCCTGCAGTTCGATCTCGATCGCGATATCAACGGCGCGGCACGGGAGGTGCAGGCGGCCATCAACGCCTCGCGCAACCTGTTGCCCAGCGGCATGCGCAGCATGCCGACCTACAAGAAGGTCAACCCGTCCCAGGCGCCGATCATGGTGCTGTCGCTGACCTCCGATGTGTTGCAGAAGGGCCAGCTCTACGACCTGGCCTCGACCATCCTGTCCCAGAGCCTGTCCCAGGTGCCGGGTGTGGGCGAAGTGCAGATCGGCGGCAGCTCGCTGCCGGCGGTGCGCATCGAGCTCGAACCCCAGGCCCTGAACCAGTACGGCGTGGCCCTGGACGATGTGCGTACCACCATCGCCAACGCCAACGTGCGCCGGCCCAAGGGCTCGCTGGAGGACGACCAGCGCAACTGGCAGGTGCAGGCCAACGACCAGTTGGAGAAGGCCAAGGACTACGAACCGCTGATCATCCACTACCAGAACGGCGCGGCACTGCGCCTGGGCGACGTGGCGAAGATCAACGACAGTGTCGAGGACCGCTACAACAGCGGTTTCTTCAACAATGACGCGGCCGTGCTGCTGGTGATCAACCGCCAGGCGGGGGCCAACATCATCCAGACGGTCAACGAGATCAAGGCCCAGTTGCCGGCCCTGCAGGCGGTGTTGCCGGCCAGCGTCAAGCTGAACCTGGCCATGGACCGCTCGCCGGTGATCAAGGCGACCCTGCATGAAGCCGAGATGACCCTGCTGATCGCCGTGGCCCTGGTGGTACTGGTGGTCTATCTGTTCCTCGGCAACTTCCGCGCCTCGCTGATCCCGACCCTGGCGGTGCCGGTGTCGTTGGTGGGCACGTTCGCCGTCATGTACCTCTACGGGTTCTCCCTGAACAATCTGTCGTTGATGGCGCTGATCCTCGCCACCGGGTTGGTGGTGGACGATGCGATCGTGGTGCTGGAGAACATCTCCCGGCATATCGACGAGGGTGTCGCGCCGATGAAGGCGGCGTACCTGGGGGCCAGGGAAGTCGGTTTCACCCTGCTGTCGATGAACGTGTCGCTGGTGGCGGTGTTCCTGTCGATCCTGTTCATGGGCGGGATCATCGAGAGCCTGTTCCGCGAGTTTTCCATCACCCTGGCGGCGTCCATCGTGGTGTCGCTGGTGGTTTCCCTGACCCTGACCCCGATGCTCTGTGCCCGCTGGCTCAAGTCCCATGCCCAGGGCCGGCAGACCCGCCTGCAGCGCTGGAGCGAGAAGGTCAACGAACGGATGGTCGCCGGCTATGCCGTCAGCCTCGACTGGGTGCTGCGTCACCGGCGCCTGACCCTGCTCAGCCTGTTCGTCACCATCGGGGTCAATGTCGCCCTGTACGTGGTGGTGCCGAAAACCTTCATGCCGCAGCAGGACACCGGACAACTGATCGGTTTCGTGCGTGGCGACGACGGGCTGTCGTTCGGCATCATGCAGCCGAAGATGGAAATCTTCCGCAAGGCGGTCCTGGCCGATCCGGCGGTGGAGAGCGTGGCCGGCTTCATCGGCGGCAACAACGGCACCAACAACGCCTTCATGCTGGTGCGGCTCAAGCCGATCAAGGAACGCGATGTCTCGGCGCAGAAGGTCATCGAGCGCCTGCGCACCGAAATGCCCAAGGTCCCCGGTGCGCGGCTGATGCTGATGGCCGACCAGGACCTGCAGTTCGGCGGTGGTCGTGAACAGACCACCTCGCAGTATTCCTACATCCTGCAGAGCGACGACCTGGCGGCCTTGCGCGAGTGGTATCCGAAGGTGGTCGCCGCGTTCAAGGCCCTGCCGGAACTCACCGCCATCGATGCCCGGGAGGGCCGTGGCGCCCAGCAGACCACCCTGGTGGTCGACCGCGACACCGCCAAGCGCCTGGGGGTGGATATGGACATGGTCACGGCGGTGCTGAACAACGCCTATAGCCAGCGGCAGATCTCCACCATCTATGACAGCCTGAACCAGTACCAGGTGGTGATGGAGGTCAACCCGAAATATGCCCAGGACCCGGAAACCCTGAACCAGGTCAAGGTGATCGGCAGCGACGGGCAGCGCATACCGCTCTCGGCCATCGCCCATTACGAGAACAGCCTGCAGGACGACCGGGTCGACCATGAAGGCCAGTTCGCCTCGGAAAGCCTGTCGTTCGACATGGCGCCCGGGGTGACGGTGGAGCAGGGCACCGCCGCGATCGAGCGGGCGGTCGCCAAGGTCGGCCTGCCGGAATCGGTGATCGCCAAGATGGCCGGGACCAGCGACGCCTTCGCCGCGACCCAGAAAAGCCAGCCGTTCATGATTCTCGGGGCGCTGGTGGCGGTCTACCTGGTGCTGGGGATTCTCTACGAGAGCTACATCCATCCCCTGACCATTCTCTCGACCTTGCCTTCGGCAGGTGTCGGCGCCTTGCTCAGCATCTACCTGCTGGGGGGCGAGTTCAGCCTGATTTCCCTGCTCGGGCTGTTCCTGCTGATCGGGGTGGTGAAGAAAAACGCGATCCTGATGATCGACCTGGCCCTGCAACTGGAGCGCCATTCCGGCCTGGAACCGCTGGCTTCGATCCGCGCTGCCTGCCTGTTGCGCCTGCGGCCGATCCTGATGACCACCCTGGCGGCGATCCTCGGTGCGCTGCCGTTGCTGCTCAGCAGCGCCGAAGGCGCGGAAATGCGCCAGCCGCTGGGCCTGACCATCATCGGCGGGTTGATCTTCAGCCAGATCCTGACGCTTTACACCACTCCGGTGGTTTACCTTTATCTCGACCGCCTGCGCCATCGCTTCAACGCCTGGCGCGGCGTACGTACCGATGGTGCTCTGGAAACTCCGCTATGACAGACCGTTCACACTGCAATGCGCCCGTACTGGCTGCCCAACGTCTGGAGACGGCGCGTGGCTCGCGCCTGCTGAGCCTGGCCTTGTGCGGGCTGCTGCTCAGCGCCTGCGCCGTCGGCCCGGACTACAAACGCCCGGACGCCGAGACCCCGGCGCAGTACAAGGAAGCCGCCGGCTGGCGCCAGGCCCAGCCCAGCGATTCGCTGGCCCGTGGTGCCTGGTGGGAGTTGTATGGCGACCGCACCCTCAACGAACTGGTGGAGAAGCTCAACAGCAGCAACCAGACCGTGGCCCAGTCCGAGGCGCAATTTCGTCAGGCCCAGGCCCTGGTGCGCAGTTCGCGCGGGGCGTTCTTTCCGAGTGTCGACCTGAGCGCCGGCAAGACCCGCTCCAGCCAGGGCACCGGCAGCAGCAACTCGAGCCTGAGCAGTTCGGCGAGCGGGATTCGCGATACCTACAACGCCCAGCTCGGAGTCAGTTGGGAGGCGGATGTCTGGGGCAAGCTGCGCCGCGGCCTGGAAGCTGACCAGGCCAGCGCCCAGGCGAGTTTCGCCGACCTCGCGGCCATGCGCTTGAGCCAGCAGTCGGAGCTGGTGCAGAACTACCTGCAATTGCGGGTGATCGATGAGCAGAAACGCTTGCTCGAAGCCACGGTCCAGGCCTACGAGCGCTCGCTGAAAAACACGGAGAGCCAGTACCGTTTCGGGGTTTCCGGCAAGGCGGCGATCGCCCAGGCGCAGACCCAGCTGAAAAGTACCCAGGGCGACCTGATCGATCTGATCTGGCAGCGCGCCCAGTTCGAAAATGCGATTGCCGTCCTGACGGGCCAGCCGCCGGCCGAGTTCAAGCTGGCGGCCACCAACGACATACCGGGGTTGCCACGGATTCCGTTGAGCCTGCCTTCGCAACTGCTGGAGCGACGCCCCGATATCGCCTCGGCGGAACGCTCGGTGATTGCCGCCAACGCCAAGATCGGCGTGGCAAAGGCAGCGTACTACCCGGATCTGAGCCTGAGCCTGTCCGGTGGCTACAGCAGCAGTACCTATGCCGACTGGATCAGCCTGCCGAACCGTTTCTGGTCGGTGGGGCCGAAACTGGCGATGACCCTGTTCGATGGCGGGCAGCGCTCGGCGGAAGTCGAGCGCACCGAGGCGGTGTATGACCAGACCGTCGCCAAGTATCGCCAGACCGTGCTCGATGGTTTCCGCGAGGTGGAAAACTACCTGGTACAGCTCAAGGTCATGGAGGACGAGGCGGCGGTCCGCCAGCAGGCTCTGGATGCGGCCCGCGAATCGTTGCGCCTGACCGACAACCAGTACAAGGCCGGGCTGATTGCCTACCTGGATGTGGTCACGGTGCAGACCACCGCCCTGAGCAACGAGCGCAGCGTACTGAGCCTGTTGCAAAGCCGCCTGATCGCCAGCGTGCAGCTGATTGCCGCGCTGGGTGGTGGCTGGGACGGCAATACCGATCTGAGCGCCAGCAAATAATCCGGATCAGGTGCTGATCGTTCCCGGCGCGAGTGCGGGAACGATCACCCTGAACGACGGGTTGCTCAGGCGGACATGGTCCACGGCTGCAGGTCGTAGCCTTTTTCGCTCAGTTCGGCACGGGCCTGCTCCAGCAGGGATTTCAGCTGCGCCGGGTCCGAATAGTCGCTGCAGGAGATCTGCTGGCGACCGATGCTGTTGTTGGTGCGATCGATCACCGTCAGGCTCAGGTCGCCTTTGTCTTGTGCCGTCCAGGCCACGCACTGGAAAGGTTTGAATGCGTTGCCGGCCATCAGGAGTGCTTCGTTGAAACGGAGCGGGGCGTTCATGGGGTCTTCTCTCAAGGTTGCCCGATAATGATGTTGTAAGCCGTCGGTTGGGCGCACCGTCGCGGCTGGTTACTTGTACTGATGTCCGCTGAGGGGCATCAGGTCACACAAGAAATAAAGTTTTTTTCATTTTTGTTCATATAATTCGATAACGCTCTATTGCGCGGCCGGGGATACAAAACCGCTGTCCCGGTTATGTACGCCATGGGCAGTTGGTTATCGACCTTATAATCAAACGGTACAAGTCTGCGTCAAGTTCTTGCTAGTGTTACAGCCAGGTTTGCCAAATTACTGTTTCTAATAAAATTTTATAATTCCGGCGCCAGGGAACAGTCATGCAAGAAGCCGCACCGCTCAGACGTCTCCTTGTCGTCGATCCCTGTGACGACTGTCACCAGTTGCTTCCCGGCCTGCGCAGCGTCGGTTGGGACGTCGACAGCTGCAATCTCGAGGCTGCCGCCGATCGTTCCTGCGATGTCGGCCTGTTGCGCCTGCAACCGTTTCACCTGGAGCGCCCCGAGGCGGTCAAGGAGCTGATCAGTCGCAGCGGCACCGAATGGATCGCGGTACTCAGCCAGGAAGTGCTGCGTTTGCAGAATGTCGGTGACTTTGTCTGCGAGTGGTTCTTCGACTTTCATACTTTGCCCTTCGATGTTTCCCGCGTACAGGTGACATTGGGTCGCGCCTTCGGCATGGCGCGCCTGCGTGGACAAGGCTCCATTCATGTCGACCAGCCGGAACACGAATTGCTGGGTGACAGCCGTTCGATCCGCGAACTGCGAAAGTTGCTCGGCAAACTGGCGCCGACCGAGTCGCCAGTATTGATCCGCGGCGAAAGCGGCACCGGCAAGGAACTGGTCGCCCGCACCTTGCACCGCCAGTCCCAGCGCCATGCCAAGCCCTTCGTGGCGATCAATTGCGGGGCGATTCCCGAGCATCTGATCCAGTCCGAGCTGTTCGGGCATGAGAAGGGCGCGTTTACCGGCGCGCACCAGCGCAAGGTCGGGCGGATCGAGCAGGCCCATGGCGGCACCCTGTTTCTTGATGAGATCGGCGACCTGCCGCTGGAGTTGCAGGCCAATCTGCTGCGTTTCCTCCAGGAGAAACATATCGAGCGGGTCGGTGGCAGCCAGGTGATCCCGGTGGATGTGCGGGTTTTGGCGGCCACCCACGTCGACCTCGAGGCCGCGATCTGCACCGGGCGTTTTCGCGAAGACCTCTACTATCGACTGAACGTGCTGCAGGTGGTCACGGCACCGTTGCGTGACCGGCACGGCGATGTGGGGATGCTGGCCAACCATTTTTCCCATTTCTACAGCCAGGAAACCGGACGGCGCCCACGCAGTTTCAGCGAAGAGGCCCTGGTTGCCATGGGCAGTCACGGCTGGCCGGGCAATGTCCGCGAACTGGCCAACCGGGTCCGGCGTGGGCTGGTACTGGCCGAAGGGCGGCAGATCGAGGCCCGTGATCTCGGGCTGGTCAGCGAGCCTTGCGCGAACGCACCGATGGGGACCCTGGAGGATTATGTCTATCAGGCCGAGCGCCAGGCCCTGTGCGATGTGCTCAATCGCCACAGCGACAATATGAGCGTGGCTGCGCGGGTGCTGGGGGTTTCCCGGCCGACTTTCTACCGTTTGCTGCACAAGCACCAGATCCGCTAGGACTCCGGGCGCTTCCGGGGCAAGCCGCTCCCACAGGCCCGCAGCGCTTGCACGCTGCGGGCCTTTTCCATGGACAGGGGGTCAGAAGTAGTAGGGGAATTTCAGGCTGAAGGTGAAATCCGGGGCATCGGGCGTCATCCCCAGGGACAGTTGCGGCACGATGGTCAGGTTCGGCGTGGCGGCGATGGTCATGCCGACGTTGAAGTAACCGGCGTTGGCGTCGCTGCCGACAACACTCTGCCAATCCTGGCCATCAGGCTTGAGCCGGCTCTTGCGCTGGACCAGATCCGAAACGGAGAACGACATACTCATTTTTTCGTTCAGCGCAAAGGCCACGCCGGCGCCGATCTGGAAGCTGTCGCCGATACTGACCTTGCCCGGCTGCGTGGCCCCTTGCTGGGCACTGATATCGCTGAAGGAATCCTCGAAGTTGTGGGTATAGGCCAGGGTCCCGAACAGCACGGCCGGGTCGAACGTCTTGACCAGCGAAAGCCCCGTGGTGAGGGCCCACACACCGTTACCGGTCGGCAGGTCTTCAGGTACGACCAGACTGCTGCTTTTGGGTGACTGGACAAACTTGATACCGAAGGGGTCCTTGCCGGTAGGTGCCTTGAGCCTGACGCTGACAACCGCATCCGGCAGGCTTTCGGTTTCATCGAGGAACTTGTAGGCCACCCCGAAGTTGACATCACCCAGGATCGGATCGCGGGTGACGGTGTCTTCCACGGTCGATGCTGCGCTGCCACCGTTGCCACCCCCGGATTGATAAGTCGATTCGCGATAGACGACCGGCGCGTTAATGTCGAACTGCCAACGGTTTTCATAGTTGTAGCGAGCGGTCAGATCGAGGGTCCAGGTGTCGGCCTTGATCCGATCGAGGTTGATAGTGCCGAGAAAGATCGAATCCAGGGCGAGGAAACCGTTAAGCGTCAGTTGTCTGGTGTCGTAGCGCGAGTAAGTGATACCCGTCTCGAAACTGAACTTGCCGTTGCCGAAGAAGCCGCTGGCTTCGTTATAGAGGTCGGAGACACTCTGCGCCGGTGCCGAATCATCCTTGAGCGACTGGCCATAAGAGGCCCCGGAGGTTCCTGCCGCCGCCCCGGAAGCATTTGCGCTGGCCCCCGCCACCGCCTGACCCTTTCTCAAGTCCGCCGGGGACTTGACCAGGCGCTTGGGTTGCGGTGCCGGCGGTTGGTCTTCAACCTGTCGAACCCGCTGCTCCAGCACCGAGAGGGCCTGTTGCTGTTGAACGTAACGTTGTTTCAGCTCCAGAAGTTCTTGTTTTAAGGCCTCTACTTCGGCATCGGGCGCTGCTTGCAACATCGCTGCCGGAAATAAGGTGCCCACACATATTGCTGCGCGCAGAGAAAACGATCGCATGAAATAAGCCGTCCCTTACTAACTTCCAATGGTCGAGGGTGAGCGTAGTTCAGAATCCCATATTGCGTAGTCCTTTAAGCTGAGTCAGGTTGCAGTCGAGTGCACCTACGGTCGCCAGGTTGTTTTGCAGCACCACATTGAGCTGGGTCATGCTGTTGACCAGGTTGCCGCCACCCAATAGCGCGGTGGATTGCAGCACACCGCCCTGGGCGATCTGCTGCAATGAGTTACCCTGGTTGTTGCTGGCCGCGATGGCCATCTGAATACCGCCGGAGACGGCGGAAACCGTGACGTTGCCAGCGGCGCTGGAGCCGGTGATGCTGCCGCCGCTGTTGAGGATCTGTCCGACCTGCTGGCCGCTGATGGGGGCTTGGTTGGCTTCGCTGACATTGATCGCGACGTTGTTATAGGCGCTGTTGCCATCGCCGGCGGCGCGCACTACCTGGGTGACGCCCGCGGAGGTATTGAAACCTGCTCCACCGATGACCGTGCCCGAACCTTGAGTGGGGCTGGTACCGTTGCCCTGGACGCTGTAGGTGGTGACATAGAACTGCGGTTTGACCGTTGATTGCTGGATCTGCAGTGAAGTGGTTGCGCCAATGACATCGCCGCTGGCGTTCTTCCAACTGCTTTCCATCACGATACCGAAGCTGATGATGCGTCCGGGCATGACATAACGGCCACGCAGTTCGGACAGTTCCTGATCTTTTATTTCGACAGGCTTGAAGGGTAACGCCGCGTGCGCGGGTAAACAGGCGACTGCCAGACAACTCACTACCAGCCATTGTGGAGTTTTCATCTGTTGCTCCCGGAGCTTCCTGCTCCTTATCGTTATTGCACCTCAGAAGAAATCGCTCTGGATAAAGCCGAAGTCCATCAACTCCGCATCTTTGACCGGGTTGAAGGTGTCCAGCTTGTTTTTCGCCGTGAGCGGGGCCGGCGGGTCCAACAAGGCGTTGGTCTTGTCATAACCCGGGCCGACGATGGCGAAGACAATGCCATTCCAGCCCTTTTCGAAGTCTGCCGCGGCGTAGCGCTTGTGGCCGAGTACCGGGTCACCGATGTACACCCAGTCCTTGTCCGCGCGTTGCATCACGACGAAATGCTTGTAGCCACGAATATCCATCAGCACCACCACCGGAATGGTCACGCTCGGCAGGCTGTCAGCCGGAATCCGGTAGCCGCGGGCGCGCATGCCGATGCTTTCGACGTAGCGCTTCATGTCCAGCATGGAGAACCCTTGCTTCTTGACCAGTTCCTGGTCGGAGGTGGTCAGCATGCCTTTGATGATCTGTTCTTCGTTGACGTCCATCCAGTAGGCCTGACGCAGGATCGTTGCCAGTGCGGCGGCGCCGCAGCTGAAATCGGTTTTCTGCTCGACCAGGTCGGCAAAGCGCCGTTCGCGAATGCTTTGCACATGCTTGTAGAAAACGCCTGCGCCGGGAAGGCCGGGGACCGCCATGGTGGCGGCTTCGGTCAGGCCGCAGAGGCACAACATCAGAGCAAGAGTAAGAATACGCATGGTCGATAGGCCTTCTGATGCGGAAAAAAGAGCCCCGTTTCCGGGGCTCTCAGTTCTGTCGCGATTACATGCAGGCTTTGCAACCGGCAGCAATGGACAGGGAGTTGCTTTGTTGGTTGCCCACACCAGCCGAGATGTTCACGCCGCCGTTGCCGGAGAAGTGGTTCATCGAGTTGTTCATGCTGGCATTGTTGACCACTGGGTTTTTCCAGCCATCTGGAGTCAGCACTTGCTGGGTGGTGACGCCGGCCAGACCGAAGACACCCACGGCTTCGAATTTGGACTTGTCACCTTTGTCGCCTTTGCCACCTTTGTTGTCATGGCCATAGCCACCGCCGTTGCCACCGTGGTGGTCGTCGTCTTTGGTGGTTGCGGTACCCGAGGCAACGAAGACACCAGCTGCGGTAAAGGTGCCGGTAAGGGTGTCTTTTTTGTAGGTCACGAAGCCGTTGTTGTCGACGTTCAGGTTGTTGGAGGTCTGGTTGGCCGCGGCGGCGGCGGTGGCTACGCGCCCGCCGGATACGGCAATGGCCAGGTTGTTTTTCTGTTGGTTGAAGTTGCCGGCGGCGACGTTGACCCCGATGTTGCCGGAGCCGTCGTTGCCGGAGCCGTTCATCGACGCATTGTTTTGCGTGGAGTAGTTGTGAACAGTGTTGTACTGGTTGGTCTGAGTCGCGCTGGTGGCGGATACGGCGGTGCCGAAGATGAAGCTTTCGTCGGCGGTGGCCAGTGCGGCGGCGTTGTCTTGTTGGTTGCCGTCGCCGGCTGCAACGTTGGCGCCCATGTTGCCGCTGTCATTGTTCAGCGAGCCGTTCACGCTGCCGTTGTTGACGGTACCCTGGTTGCTCACGGTGTTGTTGTGGCTGTACTGGGTATCGATCACTGCGGCGCCGGCGCCGGCGGTGATTTGCAGCAGGGTGCCGAGGTCAGGACCTTTAGGCCCATGGCCATTGCCATGACCATGGCCGTGGTTGTCGTTTCCGCCTGCCTGTGCAGCCATTGCCATGACGGCGGCCAGTGCAAACACCAGTGGTTTAAGAGCCATTGTAGGTTTCATGGTGTATCTCCGTGCTTATTAGTTGGTTAAGTGTTGGTACTTTCTAATTGCACTGCTCGGGTCAGTCAGCGACCCGGATACTCAGGGTGTTAGCCATGCGGTTCCCCACCCCTGCGCTCTGGTTCACCTGAATCACACCCCGGCTGCCGGTGAAGGCCTGGTCGCTGGTAACGACCTGGCGACTGCCTTGGGTGGAGGGTGAGCCCGAGTTTGGTAACAGCGCCACGTTCTGTTGCGACAGAGCGCTGTCATCGACGCTTTGCGGCGCAGCACTGATGCTGAGGCGCACGGCGTTGATCATCTGGTTGTTGGCCCCGGCGGACTGGTTGACGCCCACCATGCCGGTGCCATTGCTGAAAGAGTTGCCCTGGATGGCCGCCTTGGCGTTGATCGCCGTGCTGGCCCCGGTGTTGATCTTCTGGGTCAGGGAGGTCGAGGCACTGGCGTTGGTGCCAATGGCGATGGCGCGGCTGTTGATCTGCTGCTGCTGGTCGCCGGCGGCCTGGTTGACCATGATGCTGCCCTTGTACTGCTGGCCGGAGTTGTCGATCACGGCGTTGTCGCTGGTGGCCACGCTGGTGTCGGCGAAGGCTGCGAAGCTGCTGAACATGGCGAGGAAAAGTACTGAACGATTCATGTCATTGCCCCTTGCCGATGGCGTTGAGTGCGCCCATGCCGGCTGACAGGCCGCGATTGACGGTGTTGGCGATGCTGGCGCCGCTGCCGCCGCCATGTCCGGCGGCCATGCCGGGCAGACCGTTGGGGTTGTTCAGGCCTGGCATGTTGTTGGTATGAACGGTGATCACCCGGGTGACCGTGGAGCCGGTGCTGATGCCGGCGATATCGCCGTCGCTCAGTTCCATGTTGTTGGTCAGTGAGTTGATGCGCCCGGAAGGATTGGCGTTGACGGTGGTCGGGTTGGGATCAGGCTGAAGAGCGGGGCGGCCATAGCTTTGAGGCTGAACGGTACGGTTGAGTACGATCACGCCATTACCATCGGCCTGGGCTGTGAGGCTGAGCAGCGAACCGAGAGCGCAGCCGATCAGCAAGGTGCGGGTAAAACCTGTTGTTGTAAGAGTCCCCACGGTGGCTTTCCTTCTTCAGTGCGCTGGCCCTGTTCAGCGTTGTGAAGGAAAGAGCAGAAGCTGTGCCGCTTTTTGTTTTTATTTATAAAACAACGGGTTGGGCAGTTTCTTGAACGAGGCATGGCTTGACCTGTTTCAAGGGTGAGACAGGTCGAGGGCCGGGTGAGCGAGGAAGGTGGGCGCGGCCCCGTATTCCGGGGCCGGGGGAGAGCTGTATCAGCCGCTTTACAGTTCATCCGGTACCGGCCCGCAAGTGTTGATTCTGGTCGCTTGCGGCGCGGCCAGGTGTTTCATGAGCGGACACCCGGCTACCTGAACAGGGGCTTTTCAGCTTTCCGGCGTGGTTTTTCCGTGGCTTCCCAGGAGCTGTTCGACCGCGGCCATTGCCTGCTGGCGTCGCTGTTGCCAATCGCCGTCGATCACCCGGACCGCCTGCTGGTGTTCTGTCAGCCACGCCAGGCTGGCGGCGAAGAAGTCGCGACGTTCGTCCAGCCGCGGTTGGCAGCGCTGGCCGTCGTCGGTCCAGGCCACGCCATCGGGGCTGAGCAGCAGATGAAGGTCATACTGCCGGGCCAGCAGGGCCGGTTCCAGCCACGCCGGGCAATCGCCGAACAAGGCCCGGCTCCAGAGGATATTGCTCAGCAGGTGGGTGTCGAGAATCAGCAGCGCTGGCTGCCGGGCACGCGCTGCATCTTCCCAGTCCAGTTGTCCGCGAGCGATCTCGGGGATATCGGCCAGGCAGGTGTCGCGCTGGTGCAGGTCGATGAAGTGACGCACGTACTCGCCCACCAGCAGGCCGCCAAAGCGTGCCTGCAACTCGCCCGACAGCCAGCTTTTGCCGCTGGACTCGGGGCCGGCCAGGACCACCACCTTCATGCCCGCAGCGCCGGGTCGGTCCGCCATTCACGCCAGCCCTGCACGGCCAGCAGGGTGAACAGGGCATAGAGCGCGGCGGTCAGGTACAGGTCCTTATAGATGAACAGGCCGACGAAGATCACGTCGACCGCGATCCACAGCGGCCAGCACTGGATACGCTTCTGCGCCATCCAGAGCTGTGCCACCAGGCTGAAGGCGGTCAGCGCGGCATCCAGCCAGGGTTGCGCGGCGTCGGTCCAGTGGGCCATGGCGGCGCCCAGCAGCAGGCTGCCCAGGGCACCGGCGGCGAGCCCCGCGAGCAGGGGCTGCACGCCCAGAGTGGTGACCTGGCGGCCATGGCGGACCGCGCCACCACGGGTCCATTGCCACCAGCCGTAGAGCTGCAGCACCGCGTAGACCACTTGCAGCAGCATGTCCGAATACAGCTTCACGTCGAAGAAGATCCAGCTGTAGAGCAACACCATGACCAGGCCGATCGGCCAGCACCAGGGGTTCTGCTTGACCGTCAGCCAGACGGCGATCACGCCGAGCGCGGCGGCAAACAGTTCAAGCCCGGACATGGGGATTCCTTTGAATCGAAAAAGAGGGGGCGGATTGTAACCAGACTGTCGTGGGGAAGGGAGTGGGAAGTGGAGTGGGGAGTGGGTTGATGGCTTCCGTACAGGTGCATGGAAGCCATCAGGGACTTGCCCGAGAGGAATCAGATCCGGAACTGCCTCAGCAGGCCGTTGAGCTGTTCGCTCAGGGCCTTGAGCTGGCTGCTGTCGACACTCGACTGCTCGGCGGCCAGCGCTGTGCTGTGGGACAGTCCCGCGGCCTCGGTGACGTTCTGGTTGATGTCCTCGACCACATGGGCCTGCTGCAGGGTGGCACTGGCAATCGAGGCATTGAGGCCGTTGAGGTTGCGCAGGGCCTGGCCGATGGCGTTCAGGCTTTCTCCCGCCAGCCCGGCTTGCTCGATGGTCAGTTGCGAGGCGCGACTGCTGTCGCCGATCACCTTGACCGCCGCTTCGGAATGGTTCTGCAGGCGCTCGATCATCGACTGGATCTCCGCCGTGGACTTCTGTGTCCGCTGGGCCAGCAGGCGTACTTCGTCGGCCACCACGGCGAAGCCGCGACCCTGTTCACCGGCGCGGGCCGCCTCGATGGCGGCGTTCAGCGCCAGCAGATTGGTCTGCTCGGCGATGGAGCGGATCACTTCCAGGACGCTGCCGATCTGCGTGCTCTCGGCGGCGAGGGTCCGGATCACCTCGACCGCCTGGTCGATGGTGACGGACAGGTGATCGATCTGTTGCAGGCTGTTATCGATATTCAACTGGCCCTGGCGGGCCTGGGCCTCGGCGTCACGCATTTCGCTGGCGGCCTGTTCGGCGTTCTTGGCGACATCCTGGACGCCATAGGTGACTTCGTTGATCGCTGTCGCGACCATCTCCATCTGCTGCGATTGCTGCTGGCTGCGCGCCTGGGCCTGGACCGCATTGTTGCCCAGGTCGCTGGAGGACTGCCCGAGGGCGCCGGCCGAGTCCTGCAACTGGCTGACGACGCCGCGCAACTTGCTGGTAAAGGCATTGAAGTGTCGGGCCAGCTGGGTCACTTCGTCCTGGCCGTGGGTATCGAGGCTGCGGGTCAGGTCGCTTTCGCCGCTGGCGATATTGGCCATGGCATCCACGGTTTCCTGCAACGGGCGCACGATACTGCGACCGATCAACAGCACCAGCAGGGCCATGAGCGCGGCAATGGCGATGCCGATCAGCGAGGCGTTGCGGACCTGGCCGTAGAATTCGGCCTGCATGTCATCGATATAGACGCCGGAGCCGATGATCCAGCCCCAGGGCTGGAACAGCTGCACGTAGGAGGTCTTCTCCACCGGGGCACTGGCCCCCGGTTTCGGCCAGCGATAGTCGATCATGCCGGCGCCCTTGGCCTTGGCGAGGATGACCATCTCGTTGAACAGCGCATAACCGTCGGGGTCCTTGATCCCGGACAGGTCCTGGCCTTCGAGCTTGGGATTGGCCGGGTGCATGACCATCACCGGCCGCAGGTCATTGATCCAGAAATAGTCATTCTGGTCATAACGCAGCCCCCGTACCGCGCTCAACGCCTGTTTCTGCGCCGCCTCGCGGGTCAGGGTGCCGGCCGTTTCCAGGCCGTGGAAATAATCGAGGATCCCGCTGGCGGTCTGGACCACATGCTGGGTCTTCTGCGCCTTGGCGTGATAAAGGTCGTCGTGGATCTGCTTGAGCATCAACAGGCCCAGGGTCAGCAGCATCACCACCGCCACAATCAGGATGAGCCACAAGCGTCGACTGATCGACACACTGCGCAAGCTTTTCATAAGACCACCATTCCCTTTTCTTGTTGTTGTGTCATCGCGGGGTCCATACCAGCAGGTTTTCCCCGCGGTGCCCAGCCTGCTTATGGCTACTATCGGGGCAGCGACAAACAGGCATGTCTGATAGGATTTCGGCCCGAAACCGGCAAACCTGAGTTCATGTCTGATTTTTCAGGCATTTTTCACGGTTTGGCGACAGGTGGTGAGACAGGCTCGACGCGGAATGACGCCAGTGGCCGATCCGCGGCTTTCGATTTTTGTAAGGACCCGCAGGGGCGGGCCTTGAGGGGGAATGATGGATCTTTGGACCGCCGCACAGGCGTTGATACTGGGTATTGTCGAGGGCTTGACCGAATTCCTGCCGATTTCCAGCACCGGACACCAGATCATCGTGGCGGATCTGCTCGGTTTTGGCGGTGAGCGGGCGATTGCCTTCAATATCATTATTCAGCTCGCGGCGATCCTGGCGGTGGTCTGGGAGTTTCGCCAGAAGATTTTCACCGTGGTGCGCGATCTGCCGAGCCAGCGCACGGCACAACGCTTCACCGTCAACCTGCTGGTGGCATTCATGCCGGCGGTGGTTCTCGGGGTGCTGTTCAAGGAGGTCATCGCCACCTATCTGTTCAACCCGATTACCGTCGCCACGGCGCTGGTGGTCGGCGGCCTGGTCATTCTCTGGGCCGAGCGCCGGGAGCATGTGGTGCGTGCCGAGACCGTCGATGAAATCACCTGGAAAGATGCCTTGAAAGTCGGTTTCGCCCAGTGCCTGGCGATGATTCCCGGTACTTCGCGCTCGGGTGCGACGATTATCGGCGGCCTGTTGTTCGGCCTGTCGCGCAAGACCGCCACCGAGTTCTCGTTCTTCCTGGCGATGCCGACCATGGTCGCCGCCGCGGTGTATTCCGGCTATGGCTTCCGCCACCAGTTCCAGATGGCCGACCTGCCGGTATTCGCCGTGGGCTTCGTGACGTCCTTCGTGTTCGCGATGATCGCCGTGCGTGGCCTGCTGAAATTCATCGCCAGCCACAGCTACGCGGCGTTCGCCTGGTATCGGATCGTGTTCGGCCTGGTGATCCTGGCCACCTGGCAGTTCGGCTGGGTCGACTGGTCGACCAAAGGATGAAGGGCCCGCAAACTCCGGAACGCAACCGTCCGGCGTCCGCTGGCCGCCTGCAGCACCTCAGGCTCAAATGGGCGATCTGGCTGGTGCTCTGCGTGCTGCCGGGCTTCGGCGCGCTGAAGATGTGGCTGTCCGGTGGTGTTTCCTGGCCACTGTGGGGCTATGGCGTCGCGAGCCTGCTGGCGTTCTTCCTCTACTGGAGCGACAAGCGCAAGGCGCGCAACGACACTTGGCGCACGCCGGAGAAGGTCCTGCACGGCGTCGAGTTGCTGGGTGGTTGGCCGGGAGCGCTGATCGCCCAGCAGGCCTTCCGGCACAAGACCCGCAAGCTGTCCTTCCAACTGGTGTTCTGGGCCATCGTGCTGCTGCACCAGGTGTTCTGGATCGACCAGCTGTTTCTTGGCGCCAGCCTGGCCCACTTGTCCTTTCTATAGCGCCAGGCCTAGAGCAGCAGGCCGACCTGGGTGCGTTTGGGCAGCTTGCCGACCACCAGTTGATGGGAGCGCTTGAGCAGTTCCTGCAGTTCCCCGGTGCCCAGGGGGTAGGGCGCCGTCATGGTGATCCAGTAGGCACGGGCCAGATAAGGTGCGGGGCGGATGCCCGGACGGTCGATATGGCCGAGGAACAGGTCCTTGTCGACCTTGAATGACAGGGTGTCGCCGCTCAGGTTGAGCAGCGCGAACATCTTGGTCCCGGCAATGGAAAACACCCGTACGCCGCCCCATTTGTAGTCCTCCCGGGCTCCGGGCAGCTCAAGGCAGAAACGCGCCACTGCCTCCGCGTTCATCGTTGCTTCTTTCACAGGGTCTTGTCTCCGCATCCTTTGAATACTTCGGCCAGGTGATCGATCCAGGCCCGCACGGCCGGCAATACCCCGCGTCGATGGGGGTAGACCGCCTGCAACCAGCCGCCGGGCAACGACCACTGGGGCAGGATCCGCACAAACGTACCATTGGCCAGCTCTTCCTCGCAGTACAACATGGGCAGTACGGTAAAGCCCAGGCCGGCGAGTGCGCAGGCCTTGCGCACGACAAAGTCGTCCACCCCCAGACGGGCTTCGAGGCTCAACTCGCGTTTGTGCCCATCCTCGTCCAGCAGGCTCAGGTGGACCAGCCGGTCCGCCTCGAGGGCGCCGAGAATCGGCGCGTCCTTGAGATCCTCCAGGCTGTTGACCGGGTGTTCCTGGAGGAAGGCCGGCGTCGCCAGCATGAAGGTCTGTGCCTGGCGCAGCCGCCGGGTCACCAGCAACGGGTCTTCGTCGCCGTGTTCGCGAACCCGCAGGGCCACATCGATACCTTCGGTGACCAGGTCGACGCGGCGGTTGACCATCAACACTTCCAGCTGGACCAGCGGGTGCGCCGCCAGGAAGCTGGAAATCACCCACGGCATGAATTCCTGGGCCAGTCCCACCGGGCACGATACCCGCAGCCGCCCGCGGGGTTCGCTGGACATGCTGGCCACGGCCTCGTCAGCCATTTCCGCCTCCAGCAGCATCGCCTGGCAATGGCGCAGGTAGCGTTCGCCGACGGCGGTCAGTTTCAATTGCCGCGTGGTGCGTTGCAGCAGGCGTGCGCCGAGACGGTCCTCGAGTTCGGCGATGCGTCGCGACAGGCGCGACTTGGGAATCCCCAGCAAACGCCCGGCGGCGGCGAAGCCACCGGCTTCCACCACCTTGGCGAAGTAGTAGAGATCGTTGAGGTCCTGCATGATCGTTACTCGGTTGTTCTATGAGTGGGACAAACTATCGCATTTTAGCCGACTAATCAGCCATTGGTTTCACAAGTAGGATTATCTCAACTTGATCGCCGGGTGGCGATCCTCACTTGGAGATCCCACATGAAACTCTTGCATATCGATTCCAGCATCCTCGGTGACAACTCGGCCTCGCGCCAGCTGAGCCGTCGCGTGGTTGAAGCGTGGCAGGCCGCCGAGCCTTCGAGCGTGGTGACTTACCGTGACCTGGCCAACGACGCCATCAGCCACTTTTCCAGCCTGACCCTGGTCGCTGGTGGCACCGCCGCCGAGCTGCGTGACGCGGCCCAGCGCCATGAAGCCGAGCTCAGCGTTTCGACCATCGAGGAATTCCTCGCCGCCGACGCCATCGTGATCGCCGCGCCGATGTACAACTTCACCATCCCGACCCAGCTCAAGGCCTGGATCGATCGCATCGCCGTCGCCGGCAAGACCTTCCGCTACACCGAAAACGGCCCTGAAGGCCTGGCCGGTGGCAAGAAGCTGGTGATCGTGTCGACTTCCGGTGGCCTGCACGTCGGCCAGCCGACCGGTGTGGCTCACGAAGACTACCTGAAGGTGCTGTTCGGTTTCCTCGGCATCACCGACATCGAATTCGTCCGCGCCCACGGCCTGGGCTACGGTGAAGAGGTTCGCGCCAAGGCCATGAGCGACGCCCAGGCACTGATCAACGACACGTTGTTCGCCGCCGCGTAAAGCTTTTGTAAACGGGCAAGAAACTTCCGGTAACAAACACTAAACTCTGTACTCTGATCATGTGAATGATCAGGTACGGAGTTTTTTGCGTCTGGTGATCATGGTTTGGCGCGACTTATGCAATCTGATGATTGCTCTTCGGCATAGGCGCTCTGAAAAACCTCGAACAGTCAGTCGAAGTCTCAAGTGGAGCTTCAGTTTCAGGGAATGGCAGAGAAATTGGTGTGCTAATTACGCAGCAAAGGTGGGCATCCCCATGATGCGTCTTTGTGCAGTGTTACTGATCTGTTTGTCCGGCAGCCTCATGACGGTGCAGGCAGCCCCCCCGGCTCATTGGAGCGTGGGTTTCCATCGCCTGACGTTTCTTGATCCGCTGGATCTGCAGCCGATGAAGGCGATTGCCTTCTATCCGTCCACCGGGCGCGAACAGCCGAGCAAGATCGGCGGCTACACCATCCAGGCCAGCGAAGACTCGCGCATCGCCATCGGCCGCTATCCGCTGCTGATGCTGTCCCATGGCAATACCGGTACGCCGCTGGCCCTGCATGACCTGGCGACCTCGCTGGCGCGCAAGGGCTTTATCGTCGTGGCAGTGCTGCATCCGGGCGACAACTACAAGGATCACAGCCGCCTGGGGACCTTGAGCAACCTCTATGGTCGGCCGATGCAGATTTCCGAAGCCATCACCGCCACCCTCGGCGACCCGATGCTGTCGCCTTACGTCGAGGCGGAGCAGGTCGGGGTGATCGGTTATTCCGCCGGCGGCGAGACCGCGCTGATTCTTTCCGGTGCGCAACCGAACCTGGATCGCCTGCGGCGCTATTGCCAGGAGCGTCCGGAGGACAAGGACGCCTGCAACACCAAGGGTGAGCTGATCGTCGATCGCGACGACCTGCAGCCGGTTTCCGATCCGCGCGTCCATGCATTGATGCTGATGGCGCCCCTGGGGCTGATGTTCGGGCGCCACACCCTGGCCGATGTGCATGTGCCGGTGCTGATGTACAGCGGCGACGGCGACAAGCTGGTGTTCCCCGACAAGAATGCCGCGGCCCTGGCGCGCAAGCTGCCGGTGGCACCGCAGTTCAAGATGATCGCCGGGGCCGGGCACTTCGTGTTCATGGCACCCTGCAGCGAAGAGCAGCTCAAGGCCACGCCGGGCCTGTGCACCGATCCGGAAGGGGTCAACCGCGTGGATATCCATCGCGACCTGATCTCCGAGGCCGGACGCTTCTTCAGCAAGACCCTCAGCGTGCCGAACCGCGGCGGTATGCAGACCGCCGACCAGTGACTCAGCGTGCTGTCGGGCGACGCGCCAGCAGCACGGTGACGGACAGGCCGGTGATCGACAGCAGCGCCGCGGTGAAGAAAATCCACGCATAGCCCAGGTTCAGCGCCACCGCCCCCATCACCGGGCCGGCGATGGCCAGCGCCAGGTCGAAAAACACCGCATAGGCGCTCAATCCCGCACCACGACTGGAGTTCGGCACCTGGCGGATGGCTTCCACGCCAATGGCCGGGTAGACCAGCGACAGGCCGAATCCGGCCAGCCCGGCCCCGGTCAGGGCCACCGCGGTGGACGGCGACAGCCAGAGCAGGGCCAGGCCCAGGGTTTCGATGCTCATGCAGGCGATCGCCACCTTGAAGCCGCCGAAGCGGTTGATGCTGCCGATGAAGAACAACCGCGCGAGGATGAAGCAGGTGCCGAAGACCGTCAGGCAATAGGCCGCGCCGGTCCAGCCGCGACTGATGTAGAACAGGGTGATAAAGGTGGTCAGGGTGCCGTAGCCGATGGACGCCAGGGTCAGGCTCGCGCCATAGGGCGCAATGCGTCCGAACACCGCCCAGAAGGGCAGGCGCTCGCCGCGCACCACCGGCACCGAGGGTTTGTTGCGGATCAGCAGCAGGGCGCCGGCGGCCAGCGTCGACAGGGCGATGCCAAGGCTGGCGAAGCCATGTTCGGCGACCATCAGCACACCCAGTGGCGCACCGATGGCGATGGCGCCATAGGAGGCGATACCGTTCCAGGAAATCACCCGGGCGGTCTGGTCGGCGCCGACCTGGCCAATCCCCCAGCTGATGGTGCCCACGCCGATCAGGCCCTGGGCGACCCCCAGCAGCAGGCGTCCGGCAATCAGGATACCCAGGCTCAGCAGGGGCAGGTGTTGCACCAGGGTCGACAGCAGGGTCAGTCCGCCGCTGAGGAAAATCCCCGACAGGCCATAGATGATCGAACGCTTGGTGCCGATGCTGTCGGCCATGCGCCCGGCCATGGGGCGGCTGAGGAGTGTGGCCAGGTACTGCGAGCCGATGGTCAGTCCGGCGATCACCGCGCTGAAGCCCAGTTGTTCATGCACATAGCCGGGCAAGACCGCGATCGGCAGGCCGATGCAGAGAAAGGCGATAAACGTGTAGAAGACGATGGAAACGATTTGCAGGGTGACAGTCAGGTTGCCGGGCTGGCGGGGAGGTTGCTGGGCGGACATGAGGGCTCGTTCGCGGGCGGGCGGTTGGAGAGCTTCATCATGGCGGGGTGGCGAGATAAAAGAAAGCAGGCTAACTAATTTTTCTGGATCTGCGAAGCTGGAGGTTCAGCACGATCCCTGTAGGAGCTGGCTGGCCAGCGATGAGGCCTCAATGCCTTGCATCGTCCGTCCGGACGCCATCGCCAGCAAGCCGGCTCCTACAGGGAGGCGGGGTTAGAAGACCACGCCCTGGCTACGCAGGTAGTCGTCATAGGTGCCGCTGAAGTCGATCACGCCGCTCGGGCTCAGCTCGATGATGCGGGTGGCCAGGGACGAGACGAACTCGCGGTCGTGGCTGACGAAGATCAGCGTGCCCGGGTAGTTTTCCAGCGCCAGGTTGAGCGCCTCGATGGATTCCATGTCCAGGTGGTTGGTCGGTTCGTCCATCACCAGCACGTTGGGTTTTTGCAGGATCAGCTTGCCGAACAGCATGCGGCCTTGCTCGCCACCGGAAATCACCTTGACCGACTTGAGGATCTCGTCGTTGGAGAACAGCATGCGGCCGAGGGTGCCGCGTACCAGTTGCTCGCCACCCTGGGTCCACTGGCCCATCCAGTCGAACAGGTTGACGTCGTCTTCGAAGTCATGGGCGTGGTCCTGGGCGTAGTAGCCCAGCTCGGCGGCGTCGGTCCATTTCACCGTGCCGGCATCCGGGGTCAGTTCGTTGACCAGGGTGCGCAGCAGAGTGGTCTTGCCGATGCCGTTCGGGCCGATGATCGCCACGCGCTCGCCGGCTTCGACGGTGAAGCTGAAGTCCTTGAACAGCGTGACGCCGTCAAAGCCCTTGGCCATATGCTCGACGATGACCGCCTGGCGGTGCAGCTTCTTGGTCTGTTCGAAGCGGATGAACGGGCTGACGCGGCTCGATGGCTTGACCTCGGCCAGCTGGATCTTGTCGATCTGCTTGGCGCGGGAAGTGGCCTGCTTGGCTTTCGAGGCGTTGGCCGAGAAGCGGCTGACGAACGATTGCAGCTCGGAAATCTGCGCCTTCTTCTTGGCGTTGTCCGACAGCAGTTGCTCGCGCGACTGGGTCGCCACGGTCATGTACTCGTCGTAGTTGCCCGGGAACAGGCGCAGCTCGCCGTAATCCAGGTCAGCCATGTGGGTGCACACGCTGTTCAGGAAGTGACGGTCGTGAGAGATGATGATCATCAGGCTGGAGCGCTGGGTCAGGATGTTTTCCAGCCAGCGGATGGTGTTGATGTCCAGGTGGTTGGTCGGCTCGTCGAGGAGCAGCACTTCCGGATCAGAGAACAGCGCCTGGGCCAGCAGTACCCGCAGCTTCCAGCCCGGGGACACTTCGCTCATCGGGCCGAAGTGCTGCTCGATGCCGATGCCCAGGCCCAGCAGCAGTTCGCCGGCACGGGATTCGGCGGTGTAGCCGTCCATCTCGGCGAACTCGGTTTCCAGCTCGGCCACGGCCATGCCGTCTTCTTCGGTCATTTCCGGCAGCGAGTAGATGCGGTCGCGCTCGGCCTTGACCTTCCACAGCTCTTCGTGACCCATGATCACGGTGTCGATCACGCTGAATTCTTCGTAGGCGAACTGATCCTGGCGCAGTTTACCCAGGCGCACGTTCGGCTCCAGCATGACCTGGCCGCCGGACGGCTCGAGGTCGCCGCCGAGGATTTTCATGAACGTGGACTTGCCGCACCCGTTGGCGCCGATCAGGCCGTAGCGGTTACCACTGCCGAATTTGACCGAAACGTTCTCGAAGAGCGGCTTGGCGCCGAACTGCATGGTGATGTTAGCTGTGGAGATCAAGGAGCTTACCTATCAATAACTGAACTGTGGCCGGAGGCTGCAGATACCCGTTCGATACCCGTTTGCAACGTTTCCAGCTCGCTCCAACCGGAGCGTGAGGTTATCCAGCGGGCATAAGTCGACAGCAAGCTACGCACGTGAGGGCCGAGTTGCCGTGATGTGAATGCGGGGTGGGTGCCAGACATTTCGCCTATTGTCGCATACGCGAGACGACAGTTATATGGCGGCTGATCGTTGATTCGGCGCTTTTGTGCGCGATGGCGCGGCTGGGCACGCGGTTTTCGGGTCTGGTGGTGGGTAGCCGGCGGGGCGTCCGGCGACGTACGGCCGGTCAATCGGCCTCGACCGGGTGTATGGTGGGGCGGCAATCCTCGGATATCTCTACGTGAAGGGAGGTGGCTATGAGCGTTTCTCTGCTCTCGAAGATGCATGTCAACGGCTATGAAGTAATCCACGCCAGCGGCGGCCCCTGGAAGGTGCGCACCCAGGCGGATCGGTTGAGTTCGTTCGGCACCCGGGAAGAAGCCATGGCCTATGTGGTGTCGCTGCCGATGCACAAGGTGCGGCCGGCGAAAAACAGCCGATAACCGATGCGTTGACGCGCTTGAACCCCGGCACCGCCGGGGTTTTCTGCGTTGGTGACAGCGCCTGCGTGCGGTGAGGCACGCGGGTTACCAGCTCATGCGCACACCGATAGTCGCGGAGACGGCTTCCTGCTGGCGGGCATCGATATTGCTGCCGTAGTCGAGGCTGGCGTAGAGGCGGACATCGCGGCTCAGTTTCGCCACCACGCCGGCACCGAAGTCCAGGGTGCTGCCGGTATGGTCGGTCTTGATCGGGTAACCGTCGAAGGTGGCGGTATCGCGTCCCTTGAAGTCGTGCCAGAGATTGCCGCGTACATAGGGTTCGAGGGGTACCTCGCCGGCGACGTACGAACCTTTGGCGCGCACGCCAACGCGGCCCTTCAGGTATTCCTGGGTGTCGAAGCCGACCCGCGAGATGCCGTCGTCATCGTTGTCCATCGAGACCTTCTGGCCGATCAACTGGACCTGGGGCTCGATGACCCAGCGCTCGGACATCGGCAGCGGATAGCCACTTTCCACGGAGAGCGTCACGGCATGCCCCTTGAGGTCGAGTTTGACGCCACGGTCGGAGCGGGCCTTGCCGTTGTAGCGCGTGCCCATGGCGACGGTGTCGACATACCAGTCGGTGGGGCCGATCAAGGTCCAGTAGGCGCCCAGGCTGTCGCCGTTGAGGCGCAGGTCGCCGGCTTCGTGATCCTGGAATCCCCCGGTGAAACCCCGTACGTCACCGTCCAGGCGGGCATGGCTGACGAACAGCCCGGCATGTTGCCGGTAGCCGTCCGCGCTGGTCGACCCGAAGAGGTCGTGACCGGCCTGGAAGCCCCAGATGGTGCTGTCGAGGCTCGGGTTTACATCCCCCGACCAGCTCTGCCGCGAACGGCTGGCGAAGGTGCGCGCCCAGCCGGCCGGCAGGTCGCCGGTTTCGCGCAACAGGTCCTGCTCGCCCTGGCGCTCATGGAAAGTGCCCAGCGTGGTCTGCGCGAGCAGCGCGGCGGCCGGGGTGACGACTGCGTCGATCGGCACCTCGGGACGGTAGAAGGGAATGGTTTCTCCGGGTTCGGGCGTCGGCAGGCCGGGGAAGACCGGGGTCGGCAGCGGCGTGACCGGCCCTTCCGGGCTCGGCCCGGTCACGGCGGAGCGCAGGTACCAGTTGTTTTCCGTGCCGGCGGTGACCCCGCCCTTGAACAGGTAGTAGTCGAAGGCACCGGCGGATGCCGGGCTTGCCATGCTGAAGGCATTGGCGCTGCTGGTGGCGCCCTGGTTGGCCTCGACCACCTGGATACCGTTCTGCAGGGTCTCGGCACCGCCGCCGCCGAGGTTGCTGACCTCGATGGCGGTCGTGCCGGACAGCGTACCCTGGGACACCACCAGCCGGTCGGAGGGTGAGTCATCGCCAGCGAGGATACTGTGCAGCTTCAGGTGGCCGCTGTTGCCGACATAGTTGCCGACCACCGTGAAACGGTCGTCGGCCTGCGCGCCGCCGCTGGTGAGGTTGATCGTACCGGCGTTGGTCAGGGTGACATTCTGCCCGGCGGTGAAGGCCCTGAGCACGCCGCTGTGGGAACTGAGGCTGCTGCTGGCATCGATATCCAGAGTGCCCGTACCGGTGCCGGTGTCTCCCAGGACCAGGCTGTCATTGAGGGTCATCTGGCTGCCCTGGGTAAGGCTCACCGTTTCCCAGTTGACGTAGCGCGCGCCATTGATCGGCGTACTGGCCTGGAACGTCAACTGGTCGGTGCCTTCTCCGCCATCCACCGAGGGGGTGGAGGAGAGGGTCGCATCCGAGAGACCGTCGAGCAGCGCCCGGTCATTGTCGAGCCCCATCAGGATGGCCCCGCGGATGATGCCGGCGTTGCGCCAGTTGAAGAAGTCCGCGCCGGCGCTCATGCGGATTTCACCGTTTATTGTCCCGTCGCTGACCAGGATCTGATCGTCGCCACCGCTGACACTGATGTTGCCGCCGATGGTTCCGCCCTTGACGAGGATGGTGTCCTTGCCGAAGCCGGTCACCAGGTTGCCGACGATAGTGCCGCCTTCCATGTCGAACAGGTTGTCGTCCAGTTTCATGTCGACGCGCCCGATGGACCCGCCCGTCATGTGAGCCCTGTCGCCATCCTCGAACTCATCGACGATGACCCCGCCGCTCATCTCGAAGGTGTCCAGGCCGTCCCCCTGGTGCAGCGACTGGATCTGTCCGCCGGTCATGGTGAAATTGTCGGTTCCACTGCCTTCATCGACATCACCGTGGATCGTGCCACCACCGATGACGACCCGATCGTCGCCCGTGCCGAAGACCACGGGGCCGGTGATGCTGCCGGTGCCGCCGGTGGGCATCGTCAGGCTGTTGTTGCCGGCGTTGTCGACGAGTGTCGTGGCTGTTCCGCTGTCGCAGGTGTAGTCATCGTTGCCGGCGGTGGGAGGAGCGAAGGTGCAGGCGGCGCGAGCGCCTTGCAGGGTCAGGAGGAAGAGAAATACAACGCAGAGAGGGCGAAACAGGAAATAAGGCATCGCATTTATCCTTTTTTCAAGGATAGGGCGTAGCCACCACGGCGCATGTTGAGGGCCCTACGCGCTCAACATGGGTGTTTGTGGGGGGTTATAACGTAAAAAAGACCTGCGCATAACTGTCAAAGTTGACAGGTTATGCCCGTGGCAAAACAGGCGTAATGTGAGAGGTTTGGTCCAGTGCTTTTTTCGTCGGGACACCGCCAGGCCTGCTTTTTCGCGATGTTGCCGCCGATTTGTTGAAGCATTCTGTCATATGAAATTTTTCCGTGGCGCGAACCTCGGGCGTAGGGTGTTATCCAATTCTTGATGGGCTGTTTGCAGCCAATAATGAATTCATCCTTCGAGAGAGGCGTCATGAACAGACTTGTCTTCGGTCTGACCCCCTTGCTGGTCATCGGCCTGCTGGTCGTCGCCATCCCCGCCGACGGCGCGGTGGCGGATCCGGCACCGCCTGCCACCTTGCTGCTGGCGCAGAACCTGCCCAACAGCGACAACCCCTATAACAGCCCGATTCGCCGCGCCAATCCCAACAGCCGGCAAGGCTCCGAGTCAGCCACGCCGCCTGTACGCGGCCCCGGTACCCAACCGACGCCGCGCCCTTCGACGATCGAGAACGGGGCGATCCGCAATGGTTACCCGCGTGACCAGCAGGCGCCGATGGCGGTGCCGATCCAGCCCGGGACCCGTGCCGATCCGAACCAGCGTCGCTGAGGCGGGTGGGCGGCAGTGTTTTTTTCTCCCTCCATAAGGAAATGCCCATGTTGCTGAAAACACTCCTGGCGACTTTGTGCACCGGCTCATTGATGAGCCTCCCCGCGCTGGCGGCCAATACGGCTGTGCAGACCTTCCAATCCGAATCGGGGCCGGTGGCCGTCAGCGAAATCGTCGACGGGCTCAAGCACCCCTGGGCCCTGGCGTTCCTGCCCGACAGGCAGGGCATGCTGGTGACCGAGCGTCCGGGCAACCTGCGGGTGGTGAGCCCCGACGGCAAGCTGTCGGCACCGCTGGGCGGTGTGCCCCAGGTCTGGGCCAAGGGCCAGGGCGGCTTGCTCGATGTGGTGCTGTCGCCATCGTTCAAGGAAGATCGCCTGGTCTACCTCTCCTATGCGGAAGGCGGGGGCGAGGGCGGCAAGGCCGGTACGGCGGTGGGGCGCGGACAGCTGTCGGCCGACCTCGGGCAATTGACCGATTTCAAGGTGATCTTCCGCCAGGAGCCGAAGCTGTCGGTGGGCAATCACTTCGGCTCGCGCCTGGTGTTCGACCGCGACGGCTACCTGTTCATCGCCCTGGGCGAGAACAACGAACGGCCGACCGCCCAGGATCTCGACAAGCTGCAAGGCAAGGTGGTGCGGATCTTTCCTGACGGCCGGGTGCCCGACGACAATCCCTTTGTCGGCCAGCAGGGCGTGCGCCCGGAGATCTGGTCCTACGGCCATCGCAACCAGCAGGGAGCGGCGCTCAATCCCTGGACCGGGACCTTGTGGACCCACGAGCATGGGCCGCGGGGCGGTGACGAGATCAATATCATCGAGCGCGGCAAGAACTACGGTTGGCCGCTGGCAACCCATGGCATCAACTATTCGCTGCAACCGATCCCCGAGGCCCAGGGCAAGACGGTGAAAGGCACCGTGTCGCCCCATCATGTCTGGGAAAAATCCCCCGGCCTCAGCGGCATGGCGTTCTATGATGCCGATCGCTTCCCGAAATGGCGGCACAACCTGTTTATCGGTGCACTGGTCGCCCAGGAGCTGATCCGCCTGCAATTCGATGGCGACAAGGTCATCCATGAAGAGCGCCTGCTGGGCGAACTGAAGTCGCGGATTCGCGATGTCCGCCAGGGGCCGGACGGCTACCTGTATGTGCTGACCGATGCCGAGAACGGCGCGCTCTACAAGGTGGGCCTGGAGTAGAGGATCACCGCCGCCCGCAGCTTGCTGTTGCCGAAGGCGCTCATCTTGTCGAATTCGCCGTGGCTGACCGGCAGATGCTGGCAGTCCAGCGGCTGCCGGTGCTGGCTGTGGTCGACATCCGGGTCGTGCAGGTAGACGAATTCCTCGTCGCAATCGGTCACGATCACCCAGTGCGGCGCCTTGGAGCGAGTCAGGCGGTAGCTGCTGATCAGCACCAGCGGCTGGCCGCCGGCCGCCAGCAGGCGCGGCAGATCCAGGGCGCCTCCGAGCACCTGCTCGACATCGGTCTGGCGCAACTCTTCTTCGAAGCCGTCATGCACCAGGCGCATGACGGCTTTTTTATGCTCGTTACGGACACCATTGAGCAGCAGCGGACCGCTGATACTCACTTGCAGGCGCACCCCGAAGCCCCGTCGCCAGGCGGCCAGCGCCAGGCCCTGGGGGCTGCAGCCACCGTGCCCGGAGGTCATGAACACGGTGGTTGCTTCGCGCCAGATCTGTACTTCTTCCCGTCGCGAGGCCTGGCGTTTCGCCTGCAACGCGCCCATGGCCATCAGCAGGCAGGCCGGGCCGCAGGTGAACTCGGTGGTCTGGGCGTAGTAGGGCACCTGCGCCTCACGATTGGCGTGATGCTGCAGGATGCGTTTTTCCAGGCGCAGGGCATCGGCATGGTCTTCGTAGTAGTCGTTGATCAGGCCGAAGCGGCGATAGCCGTTGTGTTCGTAGAGGGCGATGGCCGCGTGGTTGTCGGTGCGTACCTCCAGGCGCAGGTACGCGCAGTCATGTTCCAGGGCACAGGCTTCGCTGCGTTGCAGCAGCTGTTTACCGAGGCCGATGCCACGTGCGTGGGGCGCGATGGCAATCGAATACAGGCGTGCCAGCGAAGTGCCGCGGTGAAACAGCACCAGGGCATAGCCGGCCAGTTGCCCGTCGGCCTGCTGGGCGACGATCAGCCGGGCGTGGGCCCGACTGACCATCCAGTGGAAGCTGCGGGCGGTCAGGCGGTCGGTGGTGAAACAATGCTCTTCCAGCTGCAGCAGTGCAGCCAGGTCATCGGTTGTCGCAAGGCGAAAGACGAGATCCATATAACCACCGTAAAAGTTGCGTAACGGAACGGGACTTTCTGAAAACTTCGTGCTTAATAGAAAGCATCTTGTTCAACGGATCGATCTCTATGTCAGCGGTACAAGGTCATTGGCGCGAAGTATCCGGGCAAAGTTTGCCGACAGCAATATCCACGGCAACTTATTTATCTCCGACGAGCAATCCAGGCAGTCAGTTGGTTATTATTGTCGAGCGCAAGGAAGACTGGGCGTCGTACTTTCCCAGCGAGGATATCGTCACCGCGCAGGAGTACCTGGAGCAGTCCCGTGTCAATGAGCCGGGCAAGCGCGTGCAGGTGATCAACCTGTGCCGCAGCTACAAGTACCTGGGGCATGGCTACTACTGTTCACTGCTGGCCGAGGCCCGTGGGCACAAGGTCATTCCCTCGGTCCGGACCATCAGCGAACTGACGCGCAAGGCGCTGTACGGGCTGGCCCTGGATGACCTCGACAAGACCCTGGGCAAGGCTCTTGGCGATCATCTTTATCGGGACACCGAGGGGTTTACCCTGACCCTTTACTTTGGCACTACTGTTATCGAGCCATTGCAGGAACTTGCCCGGCAGCTGTTTGAAGTGTTTCCCTGCCCGATATTGCTGGTGGAGTTCAAGAAGAGTAACAGTTGGCATATCGAAGGCGTCAAGGCTGGAACTTTGCACAAGTTGCGCGAAGACCAGGAAGATCACTTCGCCCAGTCCCTCGACAGTTTCAGTCGCAAGATCTGGCGGGTGCCACGTTCGCGTCGCCTGGCCCGTTATGACCTGGCGATCCTGCACGACCCCCAGGAAGCGCTGCCCCCTTCGAATGCCAAGGCGCTGGAGAGTTTTATCCGGGTCGGCAAGGGCTTGGGCATTGACGTCGAGCTGATCGAGAAGAAGGACTATGGACGGATCGCCGAATACGATGCGCTGCTGATCCGCGAGACCACCAGCGTCGACAACCACACCTACCGTTTCGCCAAGAAGGCCGAGAGCGAGGGGCTGGTGGTGATGGACGATCCGGCGTCGATCCTGCGCTGCACCAACAAGGTCTACCTGACCGACCTGCTCAAGAGTCACAAGCTGGGCATGCCGGCCACCGAGATTCTCTACAAGGAACGACCGGAAGACTTCGAGCGGGTCGGCGACCGCCTGGGCTTCCCGCTGGTGCTGAAGATCCCCGACGGCTGTTTTTCCCGTGGCGTGATCAAGGTCGAAAGCCAGCAGGCGCTGCTGGAAGCCACCGCCGAACTGTTCGAGCACTCGGTACTGTTGCTGGCCCAGGAGTTCTTCTACACCGAATACGACTGGCGCATCGGGGTGCTCAACCGCAAGCCGATCTTCGCCTGCCAGTACTTCATGTCCAAGGGCCACTGGCAGATCTACAACCACAAGGCCAAGGGCCAGGATGTCAACGGTGAATGCCGGACCCTGGCGGTTCACGAAGCACCGCGCGCGGTGGTCGAACTGGCCGTGAAGACCGCCAACCTGATCGGCGACGGGCTGTATGGGGTGGATCTCAAGCAGTCCGGCGACAAGGTGGTGGTGATTGAAGTCAACGACAACCCGAACATGGATGCCGGGATCGAGGACGCCTACCTGCAGGACGACCTGTATGGGCTGGTGCTCGAGGAGTTTGTCCGGCGCCTGGAGCTCAAGCGTCGCGGCCAGGCCTGGTAGAGGGGGGGCGATGATCAAGAGTTTCGAGTTGCAGCATGGCGCGCTACGCGCGGTCGAGCGCCTGGATGCCGGGGTGATGCTGTTCAGCAATCCCGACGCGGCGGAACGGGATCTGTTGCACAGCCATTTCAAGCTCGACGAACACGCCCTGGCCTCGGCCCTCGACCCGGACGAGGTGTCGCGCATCGAGTTCCACCCCGACAACCTGTTTCTGATCTGGAAGCGGCCGCTGAATTACTCGGGGGCCGGCAGCCTGTCCTTCGAGGTGTCGTCCTGCGGCCTGCTGTTCTGCGCCGACCGCCTGCTGGTGATCGCCACCGACGATGCCCAACTCGACAGCCTCGGTACCCGCAAGGCCCTGCACACACCGCTCGATGTGCTGCTGGAGATGCTCTTCAACAATATCCATCACTACCTCGGGCACCTGAAGGTGATCAAGATGGTCGCCCGCGAGCTGCAGCAGAAATTCTATGCGTCGATGGAAAACCGTCATCTGATCCAGATGTTCAACCTCAGCGAAAGCCTGATCTATTACATCAACGCCCTGCACAGCAATGGCGCGGTGTTGACGCGGCTGCGCAACCACGCCCAGAAGGAAGCCTTCAGCGAGCAGGCGATCGGCCTGATCGACGACCTGATCATCGAGAACAACCAGTGCTACAAGCAGGCGGAGATCTATTCCAACGTGTTCTCCGCTCTGATCGATGCCCGTGGCAACCTCATGAACAACAGCACCAACGGCCTGTTGCGCAAGCTGACGCTGATCAACGTGGTGTTCCTGCCGCTCAACCTGATTGCCAGCATCGGCGGCATGTCCGAATACAGCATGATGACCGCCGGTACGCCGTGGTGGGTGTCCTATCCGTTGTTCCTGGCGGCGATGCTTGCCGGAGCCGGGCTGATGGTGCTCGGGCTCAAGCGGATGGCCGGGAACACCGACCGGGCCACCTGAGCCGCCGATCCCTGCAGGAGCCGCGCTTGCTCGCGAATACGGCTGCGCGCGCGCCGCAAGATGGAAGTGAGTGGCCGTCTTCGCCGGTTCGCGAGCAAGCTCGGCTCCTACAAGGGTGGGGTGGGAGCGGGTTGCAGGGTCAGGACTTCGAAGCCATCAGCGGTGACGGCCACGGTGTGTTCCCATTGCGCGGAAAGGCTGCCGTCCCGGGTCACCACGGTCCAGCCGTCCTTCAGGTCGCGCACCCGGGCACTGCCCTGGTTGAGCATCGGCTCGATGGTGAAGACCATGCCTTCGCGCAACACCAGCCCGGTGCCCGGCCGGCCGAAATGCAGGACCTGCGGTTCCTCGTGCATCTGCCGGCCGATACCATGCCCGCAATACTCGCGGACCACGCTGTAGCCATTGGCTTCGGCGTGTTTCTGGATCGCGTGGCCGATATCCCCCAGCCGGGCCCCTGGCCTGACCACGCCGATACCTGCCCAGAGCGCTTCGAACGTCTTGTCCACCAGGCGCCGGGCCTTGGCGCTGACTTCACCGATCAGGTACATCTTGCTGGAGTCGGCGATAAAACCGTTCTTTTCCAGGGTGATGTCGATATTGACGATATCGCCTTGCGCCAGGATTGCCCGGGCATCGGGCATGCCGTGGCAGACCACCTCGTTGATCGACGTATTGATGGAGTAGGGGTAGTCGTACTGGCCCTTGCTGGCCGGACGGGCCAGCAGTTCCTGGCGGATAAAGGCCTCGACCCGGCGATCCAGCTCCAGGGTCGACAGGCCCGGAGCCACCAGACCGTCGAGCATGTTGAACACCTGGGCCAGCAGGCGCCCGGCCTCACGCATCAGCGCCAGTTCGGCGGGTGTCTTGATCAGGCCGACCGCCATCAACTGCGCCCTCGGATCAGGTCGTCCCGGTTCAGCAGCAGGCGGTTGACCAGATCGTTGTAGCCCAGCTGTGGATTGAGCTCGGCCAGCAGGCCCAGCTTGATCCAGAACTCGGCCTGGGCGTTGATCGAGCGATCCATGGCGGCACTGGCCATGCGCAGTTGTTCGTGCAGTTCATCGGAGATCTTGACGATACCCATGGGCTTCTCTCGGATTGGTAATATATGAATCGTATATGTTTCATATATTCCAGGCAAGCAGGCGTCGGCGCTCCCCATTGACTTGCCCGGCGCTCCCGGCTAATTTCGACCCATGACCCGCACCCACGTTGTTCCTCAGCCAAGCATTATTACCGCCATTCCTTATCTGGCGGGCTGACCTGTATCTGTTACCCAAACCCGCCTCCGAGGCGGGTTTGTTGTTTCTGTCTCCGAGGCCAAGCGATCACCCGGAGAGTCCCATGAGCACCGACACCGCCAGTCAACTATCGAGTAGAGAATCACCGAGTAGCGAATCCCTGTTGCTGGGCAGCTATGTGCGCAAGATTCTTGCTGCCCCGGTCTACGACCTGGCGATCCGTACGCCGTTGCAGCCGGCCCCGGCGTTGTCCCTGGCGCTGGGCAATCAGATCCTGCTCAAGCGCGAAGACCTGCAACCGACCTTTTCCTTCAAGATCCGCGGTGCCTACAACAAACTGGTGCAGCTCGACGAAGCCCAGCGCCGTTGTGGCGTGATCACCGCCTCGGCGGGCAACCATGCCCAGGGTGTGGCGCTGGCGGCGCGGACACTGGGTATCCAGGCAACCATCGTCATGCCCACCAGTACCCCCGAACTCAAGGTGAAGGGTGTACGCAGCCGCGATGCCATCGCGGTCCTGCACGGCGAGAGCTTTCCTTTCGCCCTGGCCCATGCCTTGAACCTGGCACAGGAGCGCGGCTGCACCTTTGTCTCGCCGTTCGACGATCCCGAGGTGATTGCCGGCCAGGGTACGGTGGCGATGGAGTTGCTCAACCAGCACCAGGGGGCGCTGGATGCGATCTTCGTCCCGGTCGGCGGTGGCGGCCTGATCGCCGGGATCGCCGCCTACGTCAAATACCTGCGCCCGCAGGTGCGGATCATCGGCGTCGAGTCGGAGCACTCCAACTGCCTTCAACTGGCGTTGCAGGCAGGGGAGCGGGTGGTCCTGCCCCGGGTCGGGACTTTCGCCGATGGCGTGGCGGTCGCGCAGATCGGTGCGCATGGGTTCGAGGTCTGCCGCCGGCATGTCGATGAAGTCATCACCGTCAGCAACGACGAACTGTGCGGTGCCATCCGCGATATCTACGACGATACCCGGTCCATCACCGAGCCCTCGGGGGCATTGGCGGTGGCGGGTATCAGGAAGTATGTGACGCTCAATCGGCTCACGGGCCAGACGCTGGTGGCGATCAACTCCGGCGCCAATATCAACTTCGACAGCCTGCGTCATGTCGCGGAACGCGCGGCCCATTGCGAGCCGCGGGTAGCGCTGAGCTGAGCGGTGCCGGTCAGGGCAGCAACGGGCGCATGAAGCTGCGCTCGTAGCTGAGGATGAACTTCTTCTCCACCACCGAAGCCACCAGGGCGGCGCTTTCGGGGTCGGTCAGGGCGATATGGCGGTAGCTTTCGTAGTCGGCCAGGGAGGCGAAGCTGAACAGGCAGTAGGCGATATTGCTCGCGCCCTCCGAGGGCAGGAAGTAGCCGTGATGAGTACCGCCCAGGCGTTCGACGATACGGATCCAGGCCTTGGAATAGGCTTCGAAGTCGGCCAGTTGATATGGATCAATGACGTACTTGACGTGGCAGGTGATCATGCAGGCATTCCCCGGCGGTTATTCACTGACGGCTTTCTTGGTCAGCTTGGACGGGGTCCAGATGCGGTAGCGGATTTCCACGTCGTCCGGGGCGTAGATCACCAGCGGCAGCTTGCTGTTGTAGCGCAGCATGTAGCCGGTGCCGATCACCGGGACAAAGTCTTTCTTGGCCTTGGCGCCGGGCGGGCAGGCCATCAGCGTGGATACCGGTCCGCTGACGCTTTCCAGGCGGTAGTAGGAGTAGCTCCAGCCTTCCAGGTTCTTCTCGTCGAGATTGCCGCCCAGGCGTTTCTGGTTGCAGTCGACGGGCAGGGTCTTGCCGGCGATGATTTCCACCCGGTGATCGGAGTCCTTGGTCATCTTCGGTACCCGGATGACCGTGCGGGTGAAGCCGTCTTCCGCTTTCGGGAAGGGGGCCAGGTCCGATTTGTCGGCGGCGACCGCGCTGGCGGCAGTGGTCAAGGCCAGCAGGAATGTGGCGGCGATAGTCGTCGAATTCATGAGCTCTCTTGCCCTGTCAGGAGGGAGCTATCCCTCGTGTGAGTGGCGCAGTCCGGGCAGTATGCCGGAGGGCTGCGGTGGTTTCTGTCCGGGTGCCCCGATCAAGTTGCCAAGATAAGGGCAAATTGCACTATGCCAAAGCACTTTTCTTGCATTCTGCATAGCGTCACTTTGCTATTAGTGGGTCAAAGTCATTGTTTTTCCAGCAAACAATTATTCATCTCGACGGGCATGTTTCCTGCTGTATTGGAAAGAAACCCACCGGCCCGATTGTCGGACGAATAACCTTAACAGCCGGAAAAAAACGGCCTAGTCTTGAAGGTGGTTTCGTTGTCCAGGATAGGGCGGAGCGGGCCAATCGTGGGTTGTAAGACGGCCACTGGCCGTTGCCACAATAAAATCTGGCAGCCTCATAGAACGGAGAGAGTCGCCATGCTATCGCTATCAACGCTGGAGTTACGCAACATCATTGAAAGCAGTTTCCTGCCGATGCGCTGCCAATGCACCCTGGGGGCCGATGAGTCCCTGACCGTGAAAGTGTTCGACAAGAAATCCGAACGGGTGGACCTGGTGGTGACCGGGATCTGCGCCTCGAAGCTGGACAGCAATCGGGCCATTTCCGAACTGATCGCCGAACTGCGCTACGACCTTGAACATGGCCAGGACGGTCATTACGGCGAGGCACGGGCGCGGGCTCGTTGAAACACCCCGGCTGACTTCATCTTCTTCTTTGCCGACGCCCCCGGCAGACCGGGGGCGTCGCCTGCAGAAAATCTTTCCCGCCATGGGATAGATACCTTAACGCCAGTGTCGAACTGCCAGTAAACTGCGCGCTTTCCCCCTCGTACTCTTGATTTCCAGAGGTTTTGCATGACACTCAGTCCTTTTGCGGGCAAACCGGCACCGGCACAGCTGCTGGTAGATATCCCGCGACTGGTATCGGCCTATTACACCGGCCAGCCCGATGCAGCGATCTCCACCCAGCGTGTCGCCTTCGGCACCTCCGGGCATCGGGGCAGTTCGTTCGAGCTGAGTTTCAATGAATGGCACGTCCTGGCCATCAGCCAGGCCATCTGCCTGTACCGCCAGTCCCAGGGGATCGATGGTCCGTTGTTCGTCGGTATCGACACCCATGCGCTGTCCACCCCGGCCGGTGCCAGTGCCCTGGAAGTCTTTGCCGCCAACGGCGTGCACACCATGATTGCCCAGGGGGATGAATACACGCCGACGCCGGCGGTGTCCCATGCCATCATCTGCTACAACCGTGGCCGTACTTCCGGCCTGGCGGATGGCGTGGTGATCACCCCGTCCCACAACCCGCCGGAAAGCGGTGGCTTCAAGTACAACCCGCCCAATGGCGGTCCCGCCGATACCCACATCACCAAGTGGATCGAAGCCAAGGCCAACGAACTGCTGGGCAACCAGCTGGCCGGCGTGCAGCGCATCAGCTACGAGAAGGCGCTCAAGGCCGACACCACGCACCGTCATGACTACCTCAACAGCTATGTCGCCGACCTGGTCAATGTCATCGACATGGACGTCATCCGTGGCGCCAACCTGCGCCTGGGCGTCGATCCCCTGGGGGGTGCCGGCGTGCGCTACTGGTCGGCGATCGCCGATCACTACCGGTTGAACCTGGAGGTGGTGAATACCGAGGTCGACCCGACCTTCCGTTTCATGTGCGTAGACTGGGACGGCAAGATCCGCATGGACCCGTCCTCCAGCCATGCGATGCAGGGCCTGATCGGCCTGAAGGAGCGTTTCGACGTGGCCTTCGCCTGCGATCCGGACCATGACCGCCACGGTATCGTCACTCCGTCCGGTGGCCTGCTGGCGCCGAACAGCTACCTGGCGGTGTCCATCGACTACCTGTTCCAGAATCGTCCGCAGTGGCGCAGCGATGCCGCGGTCGGCAAGACCGTGGTCAGCAGCGGTCTGATCGACCGCGTGGCGGCACGCCTGGGGCGGCGCCTGTACGAAGTGCCGGTGGGCTTCAAGTGGTTTGCCGACGGCCTGTTCGACGGCTCCCTCGGCTTTGGTGGCGAGGAGAGTGCCGGGGCGTCGTTCCTGCGCAAGGATGGCAGCGTCTGGTCCACCGACAAGGACGGCCTGATTCCGGCGCTGCTGGCGGCGGAAATGACCTCGCGTACCGGGCGCGACCCGAGCCAGATCTACCGTGGCCTGACCGACGAACTGGGCGAACCGTTCTCCGTGCGCGTCGATGCCAAGGCGACGCCGGCGCAGAAGGCGCTGCTGAGCAAGCTGTCGCCGGAGCAGGTGACCTCGACGCAACTGGCCGGCGAAGCGATTCAACAGATTCTCAGCCATGCGCCGGGTAACGATCAGGCGATCGGCGGGCTGAAGGTCATGACCGAGAACGGCTGGTTCGCCGCGCGGCCTTCGGGTACCGAGGATATCTACAAGATCTACGCCGAGAGCTTTATCGGCGACGATCACCTCAAGCGCCTGGTGGCAGAGGCCCAGGTGCTGGTGGATGGAGCTATTTCCGCCAACTGATCCAGGCTTGATCGGCCATGCAAAAGGGGTGAGCGACCTGCGTCGTCCACCCCTTTTTTTGATCGTTCCCACGCTCTGCGTGGGCATGCAGCCCGTGACGCTCTGCGTCACAAAGCGGACACAGAGCCTCCGATGAGGCATTCCCACGCTGGAGCGTGGGAACGATCAGGGCTTCTACGCCAGGTCCACCAGAATGATCTCGCTGTCCTGCACGGCGGTGATCCGCAGCACCTCTTCCTCGGCCACGGCCACGCCGTCACGTGCTTCGGCGCGCAGGCCATTGACCTCGATCACCCCGGTGGCCGGCACCAGGTAGGCGCGGCGCTTGCCGTCCAGGCGGTATTCGGCGCTTTCACCGGCCTTCAGGTTGGCGGCGACCAGACGGGCATCGGCACGAATCCGCAGGCTCTGGTCATCGCCGGCCTTACCACTGGCGAGGGTGACGAAACCTTCGCCACGCTCGCCCTTGGGAAACGGCTTGGCACCCCAGGAGGGAGCCGAGCCGGCTTCGTTGGGGATGATCCAGATCTGGAAGATCCTGGTGGGCGTCGATTCCAGGTTGTACTCGCTGTGGGCGATCCCGGTGCCGGCGCTCATCACCTGGACATCGCCGGCTTCGGTGCGACCCTTGTTGCCAAGGTTGTCCTCGTGGCTGATGGCACCTTCGCGGACATAGGTGATGATTTCCATGTCCCGGTGCGGGTGTTGCGGAAAACCGGTGCCAGGGGCGATCACGTCGTCGTTCCAGACCCGCAGGTTGCCCCAGTTCATGCGCTGCGGATCATGGTATTCGGCGAACGAAAAGTGGTGGTGCGCATCTAGCCAGCCGTGGTGAGCGCCGCCCAGGGTGTTGAAGGGCCTGAGTTGCAGCATGAGTCTTCTCCTGTTCAGGTTCGTCGTGGGCTGGCACGGGCCAGGGCAGGACGGTGACCGGTTGATGATGGTCCTATGATCGATCAAACCAATATCGATAAAAAGCGTAAATAATGCTTCAAAACAATCGATATGGTTGATGTGTTTCCGTGCCTCCAATGATGTCTCCACTTTCAATTCGTCGCCTAAACAGCTGATAGACAAGCAATTGACTAGAACTCCAGGCGTAATGGAGCGACCATAGGCCTCCCGTCCGGACAGCCTCAGACCTGGAGTCAGCGTGTCGTCATACACCCCCGAACCGCCCGCCGAACTTTCCTCCCTGGCCCAGTTGCCGCTGCTCAAGCGCCTGATGGCCCGCCTGCTGGGCAGCGGCCTGAGCCGGCTGCGGGCGCAGCACGTGGCGTCCTGGTTGCAGGGGCAGGCGGATGGCTTCCGTAGCGGCCACAGTGCCGGCGTGGAATACGGTTACCAGGAAGGGCGCGCCGACGGCCTGGAAGAGGGGCGGCAGGTGCTGCTGATCCGCGATACGCGTCCTGCGGAACACCGCGCGCCCGGGGTCGACGGCAACCTGTTCGACGACTGGCGCCTGCCGCTGGGGGCTGAGCTGAAGAAGCTCATCAAGGCGGACGTTGCCCGCCTGTTGCCGGCCCATGCGCAGCCGAGCACGGCGCAATGGAAGATGATCTTCAGCGACACGCCGTCAACTTCGGTGATCGCCGGGGCCGGCGCGGGGAAATCGACGTCACTGGTCCTGCGTATTCTCTTGCTGACCCACTACCTGGGGTTCGAACTCGATTCGCTGACCGTGGTGACCTTTACCCGTGAGTCACGCAAGGACTTCATTGCCAAGCTGATCGAGGTCTTTGCGTTATGGGGGCGTTCCCTCAGCCTCAGGGAGGCCCGGGACGTGGTGCGCACCTTTCATTCGCGGATCCTGCCGATGGTCCGCAGCCTGCCGGGTTTTGCCCAGTTGCAGGCGTTCGAGAACCTCAGTGCGCGCACGCTGTTCGAGGACGAGGGTGCCGACAGCAATCCCTTCGACCTGCGGATCAATGACGCCCAGCGCCAGCAGCTCAATGCCTGCTACCACCGGTTGTATCGCGATGAACCCCGTTTTCGCGAAATCCTGGTGCCGCTGTATAAGCAAGCATTGCAACTCAAGGAACTGGAGCAGGATCACCCGGATGTACAGAAGCGCATGGCGGTGACCGAGCTCGCCTCCAGGCGCGACGAGGAGCTGTGCGATACCGTCGAGGACCTGTGGTTTCGCGCCGGTGCCTGGCCGATCGAAGGGATCGAGCCGAATCGCGAGACGGTCGATATCAACGGCTCGCCCTTTCATTGCCATGGCTATATCCCGGAGCTGGATGCCTGGGTGGTCCTGGGTTTCGATCCGCGGGAAAGTCCGCAGATCACGCGTCCGGGCTCACGCCTGACGGTGCGCGCGGAGTGGGCGGTGAAGCGCACCCTGTTTCAAGCTTTCTGTCGTAAGCCATTGATATGGCTTGATAGTTACGAGTCGGCCAAGCGGGTTTTGTCCTCCCTGGGTGGCGATGCCACGGCCGGTCCCGGTTTCGATTACAAGGTCAAGGGTGAGCTTGCCTCGGCGCCTTTGCTCGATTGTTTTGTCATGGCAGCCGGGTTTATCGAGAACCTTGGCCTGGACGTCAATGTTGCTGTGGGGCAGATGAGTTTTGCCCAGGATGACCCGGACCGGTTCTTCTTCGAAGCCCTGAGTCTGTTCTGGAAGGCCCTGGAGGCGCATCTGCTTGCGCAATCGCCGCCGATCATGACCTATAACCGGATGTTCTCGCTGTTCGGCGAGAACAGCCCGGAAAACCAGGCCTTGCTCAGCGACGAGCTGCTGCGACCGTTGTCGCACCTGATGATCGACGAGTTCCAGGATGTTTCACCGCAGATCGTCTCCTGGCTGCGGGCCAGCCTGCGGGAGATCCGTCGACGCGGCCCGGCCCTGCATGTCGGGCGTGGGGCGCAGCATTCATCCCTGCTGTGCGTGGGCGATGACTGGCAGTCGATCTATGGCTGGCGGGGCAGCTCGCCCAAGTACTTCATGGAGTTCGGCAAGGAGTTTCCGTCGCCGGCGACCACCCGGGTGATGCTCAGCGACAACTACCGCAGTCACCAGCACATCATCGACGCGGCCGAACATATCGTGCGGGCGGCCCCGGCCATCGCCGGGAAAAAGGCCAGGGCTGCGGGAGCGTCGAAGGACGTGTTGCCGGTGAATATCCTCGATCGGGACGATGCGGCGCTGGGCCGGCGCCTGGCAGAGCACTATCGGAATGGCGACAGTATCTTGATGCTATTTCGAAAAAGTAGCGATAAGTTATTGATTGAAGAGCATATTCAGTCAACAGTTAATGTTGATTCTAGCTTGCCTTTCGAGCAGCGCCGGCTCAAGCAGTTGACCTATCACAGCTCCAAGGGCCTGCAAGCCGATGCGGTGTTCCTGCTCGGCGATTGCCTGCACCTGACCCGCTCACCCTACAAGAACCAGGTTTACCGGATGGCGGGACTGGGCAGGGATGGCGATGCCGAGCCGTACGACAACGCGCAGAAAGACGAGATCCTGCGCCTGGCCTATGTCGGGATCACCCGGGCGGTGAAGCACTGCTATTGGTATCTGGATGGGCAGGATGCCCAGGCGGCGAACGCGCCCAAGGCATCCGATCGGATTGCCGGAGGCAAGGCGTTCTTTGCCGATTTGCGCGTCAGGTCATGAATGGGGAAGAGTTGTCACCAATTCCCACGCCAGTCCCCATGGTCCCTTTGCAGATCATGGCTTCAGGCCAGCGCCTTCAGGCTCTGCGGGGGCACAAAGGACTCGAGTTCGGCCTCGACCGCCTCGATGATGCGTTCCACATCGGCGGCATTCATCACCGTGGCGCAGGGGATCCCGGCAATGGCGATCAGGGTTTCGCCACTGGCCCGGTCGAACAGACGGGCGATCAGGCTGCCCGGTGCGTCCATGGTGGCTTCGAAACCCAAGGGGTGAAAATGCCAGCGCATCAATTGGCAGGCATTGGGGAAGGTGACCTTGCTGAAGATTTTGCTCATGGTGCCCACCTGTTTCATTGAGCGCTTCCTTTTGCTCGCGGGTAGGAACGGAAGGACCTCATGGTCCGACCTGGCCGAGTGCTAAAAATAGCACTCGTTCGCAACGGACAGGAGAGTTTTTTCAGGCCGTTCGGCGATTGTTTTCGTGTAATTTGATCTGTGTCATAACTCACCCTCATTTGAGCGCTCCATGTCCGAAGACGATGACGGCCCCGCCCAGACCCGGGCCACCGGCGAAACTGTCCTGCGTTACCACCTGTGCTGGAAACACCGTGACCTGGACGGGGTCATGGCCCTCTATCATCCGGACATCCAGTACCACGACTTCTTCCAGAACCGCCTGCTGGGCCTGGCGGACCTGCGTGAATACGTGCGGGTCAGCATGCCCCGGGAGTCCGACGAGGCACTGGAACACAGCGACCGTATCCGCCTGGACGGCAACACGGCCTTCATTCAATACAAGATCACCCTGCGCGGCGGCGAGGGACTGGTGTCGTTTCGCTCCAGCGAGGCGATCACCGTGCGTGACGGGCTGATCTGGCGGGTCAACGAATACGCTTCCCTGGTGCATGAGCAGCCTGCCCGTTCGGCGACCGGCGTGCTGCGGCCGGCGGTCAGCCGCCTGGGGCTGTCGCCACGGCAACTGAGCTTCATGGCCGACGATCTGCAGCAGTACTTCGAGCGCCAGCAAGCCTACCTCGATCCCGAACTGGACCTGCAACGGGTGGCGAAGGAGTGCGGCTACAGCCGCAACCAGATTTCCTACCTGCTCAACCAGGTGCTCGGCCAGAGTTTCTATCGCTATGTGAACCAGGCGCGACTGCAACATCTGCTGGCGGCGCTGGACAAGGCGGAGCAGCCGGCGCGTATCGACGAACTGGCCTTTGCCGCCGGGTTCAATTCTCTCTCGGCCTTCTACAAGTGCTTTCGCGAGCACACGGGCCTGTCGCCCAAGGCCTATGCCCGGCAAATTTCTCTGCGTGCACGCGCGCAAGACACCTTCTGAGCAGCGGTACTAGGATCACCACTATCTGTTACAGGTTGTGGAGTCTGGAATGCCGGTGTGGCGAAATATCAGTTTATGGATGGATCAGCTCGATGAGCCGCTGACGCCGCGGGCCAGCCTGGAACAGGACCTGGACGTCGACGTGGCGATTATCGGCGCCGGTTACACGGGGCTGTGGACCGCCTATTACCTCAAGCGCCAGGCGCCTGAGCTGAAGGTGGTGATCGTCGAGGCGCAGACCGCCGGCTTTGGTGCTTCCGGGCGCAACGGTGGCTGGGTGATGGGCAACCTGCTGGGCGAGGATCGACTGCTCGCCGGCCTGTCACCGGAACAGCGCCGGGCTTCCTTCGATCTGCTGCACGGCATTCCCGACGAGGTGAAGAGTGTCCTCGATCAGGAGGGCATCGACTGCGATTATCGCAAGGGCGGAGTGCTTTACTGCGCCGCGCGTTACCCCGAGCAGGAACACAGCCTGCGCGCCTATCTGGACAAGTTGTACAAGCAGGGCCTCAACGAGTCCGACTATGCCTGGCTGAGCCCCGAGCAACTGGCCCGGCAGATCCGTGTTGCCCGACCTTACGGCGGGATCTTCGCGCCGCATATCGCCACCGTGCAGCCGGCCAGGCTGGTGCGCGGGCTGGCCCGGGCGGTGGAGCGCCTTGGCGTGCCGATCTATGAAAACAGCCCGGTGACCGATTGGCGTTCCGGCGGCCTGCGCACAGCCAGGGCCCAGGTCCGCAGCCACTGGGTGGTGCCGGCGGTCGAAGGCTACTCGGTGACCTTGCCACCCCTGGGGCGCTACCAGTTGCCGGTACAGAGTCTGCTGGTGGCGACCGAGCCGCTGTCGGCGGCGACCTGGGACGAAATCGGCCTGAGCCAGGGCCAGGCGTTCAGCGAAAGCAGTCGCCAGGTCACCTACGGCCAGCGCTCCGCCGATAATCGCCTGGTGTTCGGTGCCCGTGGCGGGTATCGCTTCGCCGGCCAGCTACGGCATGACTTCAACCTGACCGAGCAGGAAATCGAACTGCGCCGCTATCTGTTCGGCGAACTGTTCCCGCAGTTGAAAAAAGTCCGTATCACCCACGCCTGGGGCGGCAACCTCGGTATGTCGCGGCGTTTCCAGCCGCACATGCTCTGCGACCGCGCCAGCGGTATCGCCCTGGCCGGCGGTTACGGCGGCGAGGGCGTCGGCGCCAGTCACCTGGGCGGGCGCACCCTGGCCGACCTGATCCTGCAGCGGGATACCCCGCGGGTCCACCAGCCCTGGGTGATCCCGCAGGGCGGCCTGGCGGCGCTGAAGGCCTGGGAACCCGAGCCCTGCCGCTGGCTGGGCTACAACGCGATCATTCGCAGCTTTGTCCATGAAGACCAGACCCTGGCCAACCCCAACACCCCGCCGTGGCGTCGCAAGCTGGCCAGCGGCGTGGCCGGGTTCATGGAAGGTTTCATGAAATAACCGGCGCGGCTGCGCCGGGTCATCCACCCGCAGGACTGATCCCATGAGCATTACGCAATTCAAGAACACCGCCACGGCCACCCTCGAAGTCTCCAACCCGGTCGCGGTGCCCCTCAGCGAGCAGGTTTCCGTGGCGTCGGTGACCTGTGTCGAACGCAACGACGGTGTCGAGACCGGCATCTGGGAGTGCACCCCGGGGCGCTGGCGGCGGCAGATCGTCGCCCAGGAGTTCTGTCACTTTATCCAGGGCCGCTGCACCTTCACCCCGGACAACGGCGAAACCCTGCACATAGAAGCCGGCGATGCACTGATGTTGCCGGCAAACAGCACCGGAATCTGGGATATCCAGGAAACCGTGCGCAAGACTTACGTCCTGATTTTCTGATCCCTGATCACTTGAGCCTGCCAACAAAAAAACCATACACAGGAATCCACTCATGATCCGCATGTCCATTGCTCCCTTGATGCTGGTGGCGTCCCTCGCCCAGGCGGGCGAAACCGTCAAGATCTACAACTGGTCGGACTATATCGCCCCGGACACCACCAAGAACTTCCAGACTGAAACCGGGATTGGTTTCAGCTATGACGTCTATGACAGCAACGAGACCCTGGACGGCAAGTTGATGACCGGCAAATCGGGTTACGACGTGGTGTTTCCTTCCAACCACTTCATGGCCCGGCAGATCCAGGGCGGTGCGCTGAAGAAGCTCGACAAGAGCCAGTTGCCGAACTGGAAGAATCTCAATCCGGCTTTGCTCAAGGCGCTGCAGGTCAACGACCCGGGCAACGAACATGGTTTCCCTTACCTGTGGGGCAGTACCGGCATCGGCTACAACATCGACAAGGTCAAGGCGGTGCTGGGGGACAATGCGCCGGTGGACTCCTGGGACCTGATCTTCAAGCCCGAGAACATGAAGAAGTTGCAGAAGTGTGGCGTGGCGATTCTCGACAATGGTCCCGAGTTGCTGCCGGCGGCGCTTAATTACCTGGGCCTGCCGCACCACAGCAAGAACGCGGCGGACTACAAGAAGGCCGAGGATCTGTTGATGAAAGTGCGGCCCTATGTGGCGTACTTCCATTCATCCAAATACACCTCGGACCTGGCCAATGGCGATATCTGCGTCGCCGTGGGTTTCTCCGGCGATATCCTGCAGGCCGCCAGTCGTGCCACGGAGGCCAGGAATGGCGTGAATATCGGTTATTCGATTCCCAGGGAAGGCGCGGCCATCTGGTTCGACATGGTGGCCATGCCCGCCGATGCACCGGATGAAAAGGCCGGTTATGCCTTCATGAACTACTTGCTGCGTCCGGAGGTCATGGCCGGTATCAGCAACTATGTGAAGTACGCCAACGGCAACTCGGCGGCCGACAGCCTGGTGGACCCGGCGCTCAAGGCGGATACCAAGGTGTATCCGAGCCCGGAGATGATGGGCAAGCTGTTTGCGCTGGAGGCCATGCCGCTGAATATCGACCGGATCCGTACCCGGTTGTGGAACAAGATCAAGACCGGCGAATAATTATCGCGGTATCGGGTCATTGCCTAAAAGGGCGGGAGCGGACTGGATCCGTTCCCGCTTTTTTATTGGCGGTGCATTTATTGGATCCATAACAGTGTTTGATGCGTTATAGAGTTGCGCTGCTGAAACGGTTGACTAATATTAAATAGCCATCTTTTTGGCGTCATAGAGATAACTTCTCAACTACTTGTAATTATTTGAATTATTTTTACCTCTCTGCCTGAATAAAACATAAAGTCCTGCCGATACTGGTATAAGCCCGCGCGCTTTTCACAGACGTGGCGTTAACCGCCGGGCGGAGCATCGTCGTGTTCCCACCTGGTGGACAGATGGCATGGACGCTAGCAGCCCCCAATGTTCAGAGAGAGCTTCCCATGTCCCTACGTAATATGAATATCGCCCCTCGGGCCTTTCTCGGTTTTGCCTTTATCGCATTGCTGGTGGTGGTGTTGGGGGTGTTTGCACAAACGCGCATGACGGTCATCCGTCAGGCCTCGGTCGATATGAACACCAACCAGTTGCCGAGCGTCGGCTATCTGAGCAATGTGATCGAAGGGGTCCTACGCTTGCGCATCCTGTCGTTTCGCGTGCTGATCAATCGCGAGCCCGCGGCCTTGCAGGAAGCCGACACCCGTATCGCCTTCCTCACGGACAAGATCCGCAAGGATCAGAAGAGTTATGCCGATTTGCCTTCCGCGGGTGAGGAGCTGGCCAAGTACAAGGAGTTCGCCGCCACGCTCGATACCTATCTCAGGGACCAGGGGCAGATGCTCGAACTGTCGCGGCAGAACAGGATCGATGACATGCGCAACCTGATCAACAACCAGATCAAGGCCGGCACCGATCTGATGGGCGCGCAGCTCAACCAGTTGATGGACATCAACAAGGCCGGGGCCAAGGCTGCCTCGGCAGAAGCCGGCCAGCAGTATGACAACGCAAGCCTGGGCATTATCAGTGTCTCGGTCGTCGCGGCATTGATGACCGTGCTGCTCGCCTGGCTGCTGACCCGCAGCATCGTCACTCCCTTGAACAGGGCGTTGGCCGCGGCCGAGAGCATTGCCGGCGGCAACCTGACCAAGCCGATCGAGGTGGACGGCAAGGACGAACCGGCGCGTTTGCTCACGGCGTTGGCGGCCATGCAGGGCAGCCTGCGCAAGACCATCGAACAGATTTCCGGCTCGGCCACCCAGCTTGCCTCCGCGGCGGAAGAACTCAGTGCGGTGACTGAAGAGGCCTCCAGGGGCTTGCAGCAGCAGAACAACGAAATCGAACAGGCGGCCACCGCGGTCAACGAAATGACCAGTGCCGTTGAAGAAGTGGCGCGCAATGCGGTCTCGACGTCCGAGGCGTCCCAGCAATCCAACCTGGCGGCGCGCGAAGGCCGCGACCGGGTGGTGGAAACCGTCGGCGCGATCCAGGCCATGACCCAGGACGTGCAGAACACTTCCGTGCTGATCGAAGGCCTGGCGACGCAGGGGCGGGATATCGGCCAGGTACTGGACGTGATTCGGGCGATTGCCGAGCAGACCAACCTGCTGGCGCTCAACGCCGCCATCGAAGCGGCCCGTGCCGGTGAGGCCGGTCGTGGCTTCGCCGTGGTTGCCGACGAAGTCCGGGCCCTGGCCCATCGTACCCAGCAGTCGACCCGGGAAATCGAACAGATGGTGGCGGGGATCCAGAACGGCACCGGCGAGGCGGTGCAATCGATGCAGCAGAGCAACCAGCGGACCCAGACCACTCTGGAAATGGCCCGCGCCGCCGGTGTCGCCCTGGAACAGATCACCCACTCGATCAACCTGATCAACGAGCGCAACCTGGTGATCGCCAGTGCTTCGGAAGAGCAGGCGCAAGTCTCCCGGGAAGTCGATCGCAACCTGGTGAATATCCGCGACCTGGCGACCCAGTCGGCTGCCGGGGCCAACCAGACCAGTGCGGCCAGCCATGAGCTGTCACGCCTGGCGGTGGACCTGAATGCGATGGTGGCGCGTTTCGTTATCTAAGCGCCGGATGATGGACCGTTCCCACGCTCTTGTGGGAGCGGGCTTGCCCGCGCAGCGTTGATCCGTGACGCAGAGCGTAGGAACGATCCCATCCTCGCCCTGCGTGCGCTAAAGGCTCAGATAGCGCCGCAGCTGCGCCAGCAGCTTCTCGTACAGCAGATCCACTTCCTGGGCCATTCCCCGTGCCCGCAGGCAGCCATGGACCAGTCCCAGGCCCAGATGCAGGCTGGCGGTGCCGCCGGCCTGCTTCAACCGCTCGAAATAACACACCCCGTCATCCCGCAGCGGATCGTATTGCGCCACGGCAATAAAGGCCGGGGCCAGGCCGTGGAAATCCGTGGCCTGCAAGGGCATGGCATAGGCCGAGGGTTTGCCCGGGCCCGGCAGGTACAGCGTGTGGTAGCAATGCACGTCGCTGGCGCTGAGCAACGGCGCATCTGCGCACTCGCTGCGTGAAGGCAGGCCGTCATCACCGCCCAGCCCCGGGTAGATCAGGGCCTGTACCAGCGGCTGGGGCTCCCCGGCATCGCGCAAGGCCAGGCACACGGCCGCGGCGAGGTTGCCGCCGGCGCTGTCGCCGGCAATCGCCAGGCGGTTGCGGTCCAGTTGCCAGTCTTCGGCGTCGTTGCGCAAGCTGCGCCAGACGGCCAGGCAATCGTCGAAGGCTGCCGGAAAGGGCTGTTCCGGTGCCAGCCGGTAGTCGACCGCGACCACCACGGCCTTGAGCAGCGATGCCAGTTCGGCGGTGATGAAATCATGGGAGTCGAGATCGCCCACCACCCAGCCACCACCGTGCAGATAGACCACGCAAGGCCAGCCGTCTGCTGGACGAGGGGAGGTGGGCCGGTACTGGCGCACGGGCACCCCGGCGATCCGCTGCTCGCTGACCGCGATGTCGGCCGGGCGTGGAGGGGTAAAGGCCTTGCACATCTCGCTGTAGCCGATGCGCAGGCCCTGGATGCTGCTGTCCGGGTAACCGAAGCCGAGGGTCTTGTCGACAAAGGCGCTCAGTTCGGGAGAAAGAGGGTAGTTGCTCATTGGGGTTCCATGGTTACAGGACGCGAAGCCTGTAGGCGTGCGGTTCATGCAGGAGCGGGCTGGCCCGCGAAGCTCCAGCAACCTCAAGGTCCTCTTCGCGGGCAAGCCCGCTCCCACAATGTCCGTGCCGGGCTGTAATCCTGTGCTCAGTCAACTGTCCTTGTGGGAGCTGGCTTGCCAGCGAAGAGGCATCATGGGCGCTGCAAGTCTCAAGGTCCTCTTCGCGGGCAAGCCCGCTCCCACAATGTCCGTGCCGGGTTGTAATCCTGTGCTCAGCCAACCGGCCCTGTGGGAGCTGGCTTGCCAGCGAAGAGGCCATCATGGGCGCTGCAAGTCTCAAGGTCCTCTTCGCGGGCGAGCCCGCTCCCACAATGTCCGTGCCGGCTTGTAATCCTGTGCTGAGCCAACGGCCCTGTGGGAGCTGGCTTGCCAGCGAAGAGGCCATCATGGGCCTTGCAAGTCTCAAGGTCCTCTTCGCGGGCAAGCCCGCTCCCACAATGTCCGTGCCGGGTTGTAATCCTTTGCTCAGCCAACCGGCCCTGTGGGAGCTGGCTTGCCCGCGAAGAGGCCCTCAGGGGCGCTGCAAGTCTCAAGGTCCTCATTCGCGGGCAAGCCCGCTCCCACAATGTCCGTGCCGATGGTTATTTCAAGCTGGCCTGCACGGTCGCCACGCCATCCTTGCCGTCGATGCTGGTGACACCGGCCAGCCAGCGCTGCAGATCCTCGGGGTGATCACGCAGCCATTTCTTCGCCACGTCCTGGGGTGTCTGGCGCTCCATGATCGGCACCATCAACTGGCTTTCCTGGGCGGCGGTGAAGGTCAGGTTTTCCAGCAACTTGTTCACGTTCGGGCAGCGCTCGGCGTAGTCCGGGGCGGTGACGGTGGAGACTGTCGCGGCGCCTTCGTTGGGACCGTAGACATCTTCGCTGCCGGTCAGGTAGGCGATCTTCATGTTGATGTTCATCGGGTGCGGCGTCCAGCCGACGAAGACCACGAACTCCTTGCGATTGACGGCCCGCTGTACCGCCGCGAGCATCCCGGCTTCACCGGACTCGACCAGCTTGAATCCCTTGAGGCCGAAGTGATCGGTGTCGATCATAGTCTTGATGGTGGTGTTGGCGCCGCTGCCCGGTTCGATCCCGTAGATGGTGCCCTTGAGCTGGTCCTTGAACTTGGCGATATCGGCAAAGGTCTTCAGTCCGGCGTCGGCGACATACTGCGGGACGGCCAGGGTCGCCTGGGCGTCGGCCAGACTCGGCTTGGCCATGACCTTGACCTGGTTGGCGGCCACGAACGGCTCGATATTCTTGTCCATCGCCGGCTTCCAGTAGCCGAGGAAGATATCCAGGCGCTTGTCGCGGATACCGGCAAAGATGATCTGCTGCACGGCACTGGTCTGCTTGCTTTCATAGCCCAGGCCGTTGAGCAGTACGTCCGCCATGCCGCTGGTGGCGATGACGTCGGTCCAGTTGACGACACCCATGCGCACGCTCTTGCAGGAGGCGTCGTCGCTGGCGAATGCCGGGTTGCTCAGGAGTGCGGTACCGCAGAGGAACAGACAGCTGGTGAACAGTCTTTTCATGTTGGAAGGTCTCGCGGCAGGTCGTTTATTGTCGAGGCCGGTGTCTTCATGCACCGTCCGGCCACGTTACGCAGCCGTTAGCTGGCAAAAGCGCACCAGGGCGACCGGCTTTTGCACTGCAGCGACTCCCTGCCGTTATATCAGCAAGTCATACCCACAGGCTCAGCCAGGCTGAAACCAGCAACAGCAACGCCATGCAGCGGTTGAAACGCCGCATCGCCAGGGGCGAGCGAAACAGCCGGGCCGAGCCGACCCCCAGCACGGCCCACAGGCCCATGCAGGGCAGCGACACCAGGAAGAACACCAGGGACAGCGACAGCACATGGGCCTGGCGTTCGGCGCCGCTGCCGGCGAACACCCCGACCACCGCCAGGGCCATCATCCACACCTTGGGGTTGATCAGTTGCAGGCTGGCCGCACCCAGCAGTCCGAGGCGCCTTGCCGGTTCCGCTCCACCGTCGATGACGCTCGCCGGGGCGCTGAAAATCTGCCAGGCGAGGTAGCTCAGCCAGGCGATGCCCAGCCATTGCATGGCGACCTGCACCAGGGGCATGCCGGTCAGCGACTGGCCGACGCCGCTGCCCACCAGCAGCACGATCAGCGCGGCTGCGGCGCAGGCACCGAGAATGATCGGCAGCGCCGCGACCAGGCCGTAGCGGGCACTGTTGCTCAGTACGAGGATATTGGTCGGTCCCGGGGTGATGGAGGCGACAAAGGCAAAGAGCAGGAAGGGCAGCAGGCTCGGAAAGGTGGACAACATGGGCAGGGGCTCCGCGTAGAGATCGATGGGACGATCTTCGCGGCTGCCGCTTCAGGCGTCTGGAAGATTTGAGCAACGCTTGCGGTAGGCTGCCGGGGTCAGGCCATAGGCCCGCAGGAACCAGCGCCCGAGGTGGCTCTGGTCGGCGAAACCGAGGGCCATGGCCACCGTTGCCGGTTGTTCGCCGCGAGCCAGCATCTGCCGCGCCTTGGCCAGGCGCAGTTGCACCAGGTAGGCGTGCGGCGGCAGGCCATAGGCCGATTTGAAGGCACGGGTCAGGCGAAAACGATCGACCCCGGTCACCGCCGCCAGGTCGTCGAGGCTCAGGTCATGCTGCAGGTGGGCATGCAGGTATTCCCGGGCGAGCTGCGCCACCCGCGGCAGGCGCGGGTCTTCGCGATAGCGGGTACGCCAGTGCAGATGGCGGGTGAGAGCGTCGAACATCTGGTCCAGGGCACTTTGCCGGACGATGCGCAGTTCCTGGCTGTGGATCGCCTCGAAGGCGGCGCTGGTGGCCTGGGCCAGGCGGCTGTCGCCGGTTGCCAGTGGCGTGGCAAAGGACAGTTGGCTGTTGGCCGGCGCTTCTTCGAACAGCGCGCTCAGCTCCCGTTCCAGCCAGTGGGGATCGAGGTAGAGCGTGCGGTAGGTGAAGCCGCCTTCGGTGGGGGCATCGCCGTCGTGGATCTCGCCCGGTTCGAGCAGGAACACATTGCCCGGCACGCTGTGGTAGCGGGTCCGTTGGCAGTTGAATTGCTGCACGCCCTGTTCGGTGACCCCCACCAGGTAGCTGTCATGCCAATGGGCGTCGTAGGCGTGCCCCTTGAAATGGGCGCGGAGGGTTTCGATACCGGTGTCCTGATCCTGAGTCAGGTCGATCCAGTTGTCGGCGTTGCTGGACATGCTGTACCTGGGGGTGTTGGGCATTAGTGCAGGGTGACAGTTAGCGCCGGTTTCCAGGACCAAGTCTAGAAGATCTGTGCAACGAAGGGGTAATCCGCTCGCGGGCCGGGAAGGAGGAGGGTGTCGGGCGGTATTTAAAAGCCCGCGGACCCGTGGCGGCGTTCAATGGGGTGTCTGAGGAAACGTTTCAAGTTCCCGGATTCCTCCATTGATAGGGTATGAAAGTGTCGAAAGTCATTGAAGTCGTCAATCCGCAGGTAGGTCATGTTGAAAGCAGCCATCAGCTTCTGCTTCCGCTCGTTCGTGAGTTCAGTGCAAAGTCCGAGCGCGCCGGGGGCGTGACAGCCAATGGAAAGCCGTCCTACTCGGTGGAACAGGCCGCGACAAATCTGTCGAACGGCTCGACGCCCTGGGCAGATACCGACGGGAACGGGAAGATAGAGCTGACCTACAGCTTCCCCAACGCATCGCAGCTGTTGTCCAATGATGATTACTATGCGCTGGGGCTCGCCGGGCTCCAGGCGTTCAGTCCCTTGCAGAAAGCCCAGGCGGTGCTGGCCATGCAATCCTGGGCGGACGCCGCCCATATCTCGTTTTCCGAAGCGCCGCACGGCGGCGATGGCCATATCACCTTTGGCGACTACAAGGTGGGAGGCGGAGCGGCCCAGACCATCCGGCCAGGAGACATATCGGGATTGGGCGGGCAGTCCTGGTACAGCATCGCCGACGGTTACGAGGACAACAAGAGTCCGGGGCTCAACAACAATGGCCGGCAGACCCTGACCCATGAAATCGGGCATGTCCTCGGCTTGCCACATCCCGGCAACTACAACGGTGCGGGGGCGAGCTACGCGAGCAATGCCACCTATGCGCAGGACACCCTGGGTTACAGCGTGATGAGCTACTGGAGCGAAACCGCCAGCGGCCAGGACTTCACCCGCAATGACGCGGCCTTCTACGCCTCCGCCCCGTTGATGGACGATATCGCGGCCATCCAGAAGCTCTATGGCGCCAACTGGAGCACCCGTTCCGACGATACGACCTATGGCTTCAACTCCAACACCGGGCGGGACTTCCTCAGTGCCTTTCAATCGTGGGATGCCCTGGTGTTCTGCGTCTGGGACGGTGGCGGCAATGACACCCTGGATTTTTCCGGCTTCACCCAGAACCAGAAGATCAACCTGCACACGGGCGCGTTCTCCGATGTGGGCGGCATGGTCGGTAACGTCTCGATTGCCCAGGGCGTCACGGTGGAGAATGCCATCGGCGGTTCGGGTAACGACCTGCTGATCGGCAACGCCGTGGCCAACGAACTGCGGGGCGGTGCCGGCAACGACGTCCTGTATGGCGCGGGCGGTGCGGACAGGCTGTGGGGCGATGCGGGCAACGACACCTTCGTATTCATGGTCGCTTCCGACTCGGCGCCGGAGGCTGCCGACCGGATCATGGATTTTGTCAGCGGCGAGGACAAGATCGATCTCTCCGGCATCACCCGTGGCGTCGGGCTGAACATCGTCGAGAGCTTCACGGGTGTCGCGGGCGAAGCGCTCCTGAATTATGCCCAAGCCACTGGCGACAGCCACCTTGCCATCGACATCAGCGGCAATGGTCGTGCCGATGTCCTGATCACGGCGGTAGGCCAGATCACCCTGGGCGACATCGTGGTCTGATAGCACTATAGGCAGATAGGGCGACGTTTCTGTGCCACTGTGGTCGACCTGGCGTCGAATCCTGTCTGTAACCGATTTTGCTTATCTGGAGTTGTTATGCGCGCACGTGAATGGGGTATCACTCTGGGCCTGGGTACCCCCGGCCCACTCAATGCCATTACCGATGTCCCCGGAGTCCGGGTCGGCCACAGTACCCTCAAGGCCGAAATCGATGGCAAGCAGGTGCGCACCGGGGTGACGGTGATCCAGCCACGCGCCGTTGCCGCGCGTCAGCAGCCCTGTTTCGCCGGCTGCCATGTGCTCAATGGCAATGGCGATGCCACGGGCCTGGAGTGGGTTCGCGAAGCCGGGTTGCTGACCACGCCGATCGCGATCACCAACACCCACAGCGTCGGGGTGGTTCGCGATGCCCTGGTGGCGCAGGAGCGCGACAGCCTCAAGGACCCCGCGGTGTACTGGTGCATGCCGGTGGTGATGGAAACCTATGACGGGGTGCTCAACGATATCTGGGGCCAGCACGTCGGTCCCGCCCAGGTCGAGGAAGCCCTGGCGGATGCCCGCTCCGGGGCGGTTCGCGAAGGCGCGGTGGGCGGCGGTACCGGGATGATCTGCCATGAGTTCAAGGGCGGTATCGGCACCTCGTCACGGCGCTTGCCGGCGGAACAGGGGGGCTGGACCGTCGGCGCGCTGGTCCAGGCCAATCATGGCAAACGCCAGGAACTGCGCATCGACGGTTATCCCGTGGGGCGCCAGTTGACCGGCATCCCTTCGCCTTTCGCCCGGCGTGGCACTCCGGGCATGGGCTCGATCGTGGTGGTCATCGCCACCGACGCACCGTTGCTGCCGCATCAATGCCAGCGTCTGGCGCAACGGGCGTCGATCGGGATCGCTCGCACTGGGGGCGGGACCGAGGATTCCAGCGGCGATATCTTCCTTGCCTTCGCCACCGGCAACGAGCAGATCGCGCCGGCGGACTACGGTCGCAAGGACCTGCCGTTCAGCAGCCCGCTGACGATGGTCAACAACGACCATATCTCGCCCTTGTTCCTCGCGGCGGCCGAAGCGGTGGAGGAGGCGATCATCAACGCCTTGCTCGCCGGCGAAGACATGACCACCGCGGACGGCGTGCGGGTTCCGGCTCTGACGGGCGAAGTTGCCCTGGATGCACTAAGAACGAGCGGGCGACAATAAAAACCAGGCAGTCATGGATGACTGGTCGGTCATTTATTGATGCACTTCGCTTATGCGTTTTTCCAGCTTGAATATTCCTGAAAGTCTGCTTGTTGGCGAGGAATAAAACTGTCAGAAAAAACTTTCAGGTGCATAAGCAATGTTTGCGGGATCTTTCCGAAAAACAGCACTTTGATATCAAAAAAAGCGCTGGACGATTGATTTCAAAATGTGTCAGTTTCTCGCTGCCTTCAAAAAGGGCGAGTGATAGGATGATCTCGCCAAGGGATTGTCGCTATCGGACAAAAACTGTTTCACTTGCAAACAAGGAAGTGTGTTTATGTCGAAAGTCAAAGCGAAAGCTATTGTTTCTTCGGAATCGGCACTGGCGGCCAACGGGACAAGTTCCGCCTTTAACCAGATCGATAGCTTCAGCCATCAATATGATCGTGGCGGCAACCTCACGGTCAATGGCAAACCCTCCTACTCCGTCGATCAGGCCGCCACGCAATTGCTGCGTGACGGTGCCGCCTGGCACGATCTGAACGGCAGCGGCAAGATCGAACTGACCTATACCTTCCTGACATCGCCGACCTCGAACTTCAGCGGTCTGGGGGTTACCGGTTTCAGCCAGTTCAGTGCGTTGCAGAAGTCACAGGCGGTCCTTGCCATGCAATCCTGGGCAGACGTCGCCAACGTGACCTTCACCGAGGCAGCGAGGGGCGGCGATGGTCACATGACCTTCGGTAACTACAGCGGCGGCCAGGAAGGCGCGGCAGCGTTCGCCTTCCTGCCGGGCACCGAGCCTGGCTACGACGGCCAGTCCTGGTACCTGACCGGTAGCGGCTACAACGTCAACAAGACACCGGGCCTGAACAACTACGGGCGCCAGACCCTGACCCACGAGATCGGCCATACCCTGGGCCTGTCCCATCCCGGCGACTACAACGCCGGCGAAGGCAACCCGACCTACAATGACGCCTCCTACGGGCAGGACACCCGCGGCTACAGCGTCATGAGCTACTGGAGCGAAAGCAACACCAGCCAGAACTTCAGCAAGGGCGGTGTCGAGGCCTACTCATCCGGCCCGTTGATGGACGATATCGCGGCGATCCAGAAGCTCTACGGCGCCAACTACAGCACCCGTGCCGGTGATACCACCTACGGTTTCAACGCCAATGCCGGTCGCGACTACCTGAGCGCCACTTCGTCCTCGGACAAGCTGGTGTTCTCGGTCTGGGACGGGGGCGGCAACGACACCCTGGACTTCTCCGGTTTCACTCAGAACCAGAAGATCAACCTGCATGCCGGTTCGTTCTCCGACGTGGGTGGCATGGTCGGCAACGTCTCCATTGCCCAGGGCGTCACGGTGGAGAATGCCATCGGCGGTTCGGGCAACGACCTGCTGATAGGCAACGACGGGGCGAACGAACTGCGTGGCGGTGCCGGCAACGACATCCTCTACGGCGCCGGTGGTGCGGACAAACTGTGGGGTGGTGCGGGCAACGACACCTTTGTGTTCGCGGCCGTTTCCGACTCGAAACCGCAGGCTGCCGACCGGATCATGGATTTTGTCAGCGGCCAGGACAAGATCGATCTGTCGGGGATCACCCACGGTTCGGCGCTGAACTTCGTCAATGCCTTCACCGGGCATGCCGGCGATGCGGTGCTGACCTATGCCTCGGGCACCAACCTGGGCACCCTGGCGATCGACTTCTCCGGGCATGGCGTGGCTGATTTCCTGGTCACCACGGTGGGGCAGGCGGCAGTCACGGATATCGTGGCCTGAGTCGATGTTCACGAGCAGCGCGCAAGCGCTGCTTCCCGGTCTTGTTGCGAGGGCCCATGATCGACAGACTTTTCCCCCGTGTATTCATGACGTGGCTGATGGCCGCATTGCTGATGGCATCTGGAGCACTTTGCATGGCACGAAGCTTGATTCTTCCCAGTCCCGAAACCCTGGCCGGGAGCTGGCGGTTGTATCGCGAGGACGATCGCGCCCAGGCCTGCGAGCTGGTGCTGGCGGTCCAGGCGCCGAGCCTGGGTGGTGACCTCGAGTGCGTGGCCGGCTGGCTTGGCGAGCGTCCCGCGCGCTGGGAACCGACCCCCGATGGTCTCTGGCTGTATGGCGTCGAGGGCAGCGGTATCGTGCACCTGAACCGGCAGGGGAACGACCTGTACCAGGCGCGCCTGGCGAGTGGCGTTGTCCTGGTGCTGGAGCGACTGCAACCCTGATCGGTCCGAGTGCCGACGATCTTGCGTACTGCGCCGGGATAGAGGGAAGTTGTCGGAAAACAAGGCGGGAACAAGGAACTGTTCTGCTGTGAAGTCATGTCAGTCAATATAAGAAAAGAATCATCGGATTATTCATCGGCGATGTTCAGGTGCAATGACCATGAACCCCTGTCGGACGGTCCGGAAGATGGGCGCAATCTTATAGTCGCTCTTCGGCGCGACCTGTTTAATTCGCGCCGCTATCCGTTGCTCTATTTCAAATTGTTTCGCCCTCATGGCTTCTGAAGATGCTCTTCGGAAATACCGTGGTGCACGGCCGATCAGGCCGTTGGTAACTGTAAATACATCAGGGAAGATAAATGAAAGTGTTGAAAATGACGCCCGGCACACCACTGGTCCGAGTGCTCGGTGACTACAAGGGCATTCTGGTCAGCGTCGGTTGTTTCACCGCCCTGATCAACCTGCTGATGCTGGTTCCTTCGATCTACATGCTCCAGGTCTATGACCGGGTGCTGACCTCGCAGAATGAAACCACCCTGGTGATGCTGACGCTGATGGTGGTCGGGTTCTTTGCCTTTATCGGGCTGCTGGAAACGATCCGCAGCTTTATCGTGATCCGCATCGGCAGCGCGCTGGAGCGCCGCTTCAACCTGCGGGTCTACCAGGCGGCGTTCGAGCGCAACCTGTTTCGTGGCGAAGGCCACGCCGGCCAGGCGCTGGGCGACCTGACCCATATCCGCCAGTTTCTCACGGGACCGGCGTTGTTCGCGTTCTTCGATGCCCCCTGGTTTCCGATCTACCTGCTGGTGATCTTCCTGTTCAACCCCTGGCTCGGGGTCTTCGCCAGCGTTGGCGCGCTGCTGTTGATCGCACTGGCCTGTCTCAACGAGTCGCTGACCAAAAAGCCATTGGGCGAAGCCAGCGGCTACTCGCAGAAATCCAGCCAGTTGGCCACCAGCCACCTGCACAACGCCGAGACCATCCAGGCCATGGGCATGCTCGGCGCCCTGCGCAAGCGCTGGTTCCAGATCCATTCGCGCTTTCTCGCCCGGCAGAACCAGGCCAGCGACACCGGGGCAATCGTCGCTTCGTTGAGCAAGTCCCTGCGCCTGTGCCTGCAATCGCTGGTGCTGGGTCTCGGGGCGCTGCTGGTGATCAAGGGCGATATGAGCGCCGGGATGATGATCGCCGGTTCGATCCTGATGGGCCGGGTACTGAGCCCGATCGATCAGTTGATCGCCGTATGGAAGCAGTGGAGTGCGGCCAAGCTGGCCTATCGGCGCCTGGACGATCTGCTGCGCGAGTTTCCCGAAGGTGCATCGCCCATGAGCCTGCCCGAGCCTCGGGGGCAGGTGGCGTTCGAGCAGGTCAGCGCCGGGCCGCCGGGCAGGCGCGGGGCGACCTTGCACCAGGTGAGTTTCCGTCTGGAGGCCGGCGAAGTGCTCGGCGTCCTCGGTTCCTCGGGCTCCGGCAAGTCGACTCTGGTACGGGTGCTGGTCGGCGTCTGGCCGACCCTGGGCGGAGTGGTGCGCCTGGACGGGGCGGATATCCATCGCTGGGACCGCAACGAACTCGGCCCGCATATCGGTTATCTGCCGCAGTCGATCGAACTGTTCAGTGGCACGGTCGCCGAGAATATCGCCCGCTTCAGCGATGCCGATCCGCAGAAGGTGGTCGCGGCGGCGGTCCAGGCCGGGGTGCACGACCTTATCCTGCGCCTGCCCCAGGGCTATGACACCGTGCTCGGCGACGATGGCAGCGGTCTGTCCGGCGGACAGAAACAGCGGGTGGCACTGGCCCGGGCACTGTATGGCGGCCCGCGGCTGGTGGTCCTCGATGAGCCGAACTCCAACCTCGATGCCGTGGGCGAGGCGGCCCTGACCGCCGCCATCGCGCAATTGAAGGCCCAGGGCAGCAGCGTGATCCTGGTGACCCACCGTTCCACTTCGCTGGTCCAGGCGGACAAGCTGCTGGTGCTCAACGAGGGGCGGATGCAGGCCTTCGGACCCGGTGCCGAGGTGCTCAAGGCGCTGTCCGCCACCGCGCAGGCCGCTACCCCTCAAGCTCCCCAAACAGCCCCGCAACCGGTTCGTGAAGTGTCCCCGGCACCGGCCGGGCTGACCCTGAGCCGACAATACAGCGCGCCGACACGGAGTAGCGGAGCATGAGCCCGGACAGCCTGATGCAGCACGACGACACCCTGGAGCGTCCCGAGCGGGACGCACGGTTTTTTGCCCGGGCCGGCTGGTGGCTGGCGCTGCTGGGCGCCGGCGGCTTTTTTGCCTGGGCGGCCCTCGCGCCGCTGGACCAGGGCATCGCGGTGCAGGGCACCGTGATGGTTTCCGGCAAGCGCAAGGCCGTGCAGTCGCTGGGCGGCGGCGTGGTCGAGCGGATCCTGGTGCGTGAAGGACAACGGGTGCACCAGGGGCAGCCGCTGTTTCGCCTCGACCAGACCCAGCGCTCGGCCGATGTCCAGTCCCTGCGGGCGCAGTACCGCATGGCCTGGGCCAGTCAGGCGCGCTGGCAGAGCGAACGGGACAATCTGGCGCAGGTGCATTTCCCGGTGGAACTGAGCGGCGATCCCGATCCGCAGCTGAGCCTGGTGCTCGAAGGCCAGCGGCAGTTGTTCAGTAGCCGTCGCGAAGCCTTTGCCCGCGAGCAGGCCGGCATCCGCGCGGGGATCGAGGGGGCCACCGCGCAACTGGCCGGCATGCGCCGGGCCCGTGCCGACATGACTGCCCGTGCCGATTCCCTGCGTCGTCAGTTGGAAAACCTCAAGCCCCTGGCGGACAAGGGCTATATCCCCAGCAACCGGTTGATGGAGTACGAGCGCCAGCTATCCCAGGTGCAACAGGACCTGGCGCAGAACACCGGCGAAAGCGGTCGGGTCGAGCAGGGGATCCTCGAGTCGCGACTCAAGCTGGCGCAGCACGCCGAGGAGTACCAGAAGGAGGTGCGCAGCCAGTTGGCCGATGCCCAGCTGAAAACCCTGACCCTGGAGCAGCAACTGACTTCAGCCCGCTTCGACCTGCAGCACAGTGAAATCAGCGCGCCGGCCGAGGGCATCGCGGTCAACCTCGGTGTGCACACCGAGGGCGCGGTGGTCCGGGCCGGCGAGACCCTGCTGGAAATCGTGCCGCAGGGCGAGCGCCTGGAAGTGGAAGGGCACCTGCCGGTGCACCTGGTGGACAAGGTGGGTAGCGCATTGCCGGTGGACATTCTCTTCACCGCCTTCAACCAGAACCGCACGCCACGGGTCGCCGGGGCCGTCAGCCTGATCTCCGCCGACCAGTTGCTCGACGAGAAGACCGGGGCGCCGTACTACGTGCTGCGCAGTTCGGTCAGCGACCAGGCCCTGGAGAAACTCAACGGGCTGGTGATCAAGCCGGGCATGCCCGCCGAAATGTTCGTGCGTACCGGTGAGCGCTCGCTGCTCAACTATCTGTTCAAACCCCTGCTGGACCGCGCGGGTTCTGCGTTGACCGAGGAATAGGATGTTCCGCCTGATGAAAAAACCGCTGTGCGTGGCCGTGGCCCTGCTGTTGTCCGTTTCCCTCGATTGTCAGGCCATGGGGCCGTTCCAGGTCTACGAGCAGGCGTTACGTAATGATCCGGTGTTTCTCGGCGCGCTGAAGGAGCGCGATGCCGGCCAGGAGAACCGCGATATCGGCCGCGCGGGCCTGCTGCCGCGGCTGTCCTACAACTACAATCAGGGCCGCAACGACTCCCGGGCGACCTACCTCAACGAGCGCGGCAACAGTCATGACGACCGGCGCTACACCAGCTCCGGTTCGACGCTGATGCTGCAACAGCCCCTGATCGACTACGAGGCCTACGCCAACTACCGCAAGGGTGTCGCCCAGGCCTTGTTTGCCGACGAGACCTTTCGCGGCAAGAGCCAGGAGTTGCTGGTACGCGTGCTGACCTATTACACCCAGGCGTTGTTTGCCGAGGACCAGATCGAGATCGCCCGGGCCAAGAAGAAAGCCTTCGAGCAGCAGTTCCAGCAGAACGAGCATCTGTTTCGCCAGGGCGAGGGCACCCGCACCGATATCCTTGAGGCCGAGTCGCGGTACGAGCTGGCCACCGCCGAGGAAATCGAGGCGCGCGACGTCCAGGATGCGGCCCTGCGTGAGCTGGGTGCGCTGATCGGCGTGCCGGCGGTCAATGTGACCGAACTGGCGCCCCTGAGCCCGGTATTCCAGTCTTTCCCCCTGGAACCGGCGAATTTCGACAGCTGGCACGAACTGGCGTTGAGCAACAATCCGACCCTGGCGTCCCAGCGCCAGGCCCTGGAGGTGGCGCGCTACGAAGTCGAGCGCAATCGCGCCGGGCACCTGCCCAAGGTCAACGCCTACGCCAGCGTGCGCAAGAGCGAGTCCGACAGCGGCAACACCTACAACCAGCGTTACGACACCAACACCATCGGCATCGAGGTGAACGTGCCGTTGTTTGCCGGCGGCGGGGTGTCGGCGTCGGTGCGCCAGGCCAGCGCCAACCTGGAGCAGGCCGAATACGAACTCGACGGCAAGACCCGCGAGACCCTGATCGAGCTGCGCCGGCAGTACAGCGCGTGCCTGTCGGGGGTGAGCAAGCTGCGCGCCTACCAGAAGGCGCTGGCCTCGGCCGAGGCCCTGGTGGTCTCGACCCGGCAGAGCATCCTCGGCGGCGAGCGGGTCAACCTCGACGCGCTGAATGCCGAACAGCAGCTCTACAGCACCCGGCGGGACCTGGCGCAGGCGCGTTACGACTACCTGATGGCGTGGACCAGGCTGCATTACTACGCCGGCACCTTGCGCGAAACCGACCTGGCCAGGGTCGATGAGGCTTTTGTGGGACGAGGGTCTTGATGAGCGCTTTCGACAGGACTTTTCACGGTGCAAATCATTGAATATGCGCGCCGCTTTTACGCGGCCCAAGTGCTCTATCGGTTTGCTTTGTGAAAAAGGATTTCATCATGCTGACAACTAACACGCCTGCTCAAACAAGCTTTGCCTACAAGTATGCCAACCATTTCAAGAAGGTGTCCGATCGTAATATGGAGCTGTTCCATCAGCAAAAGCCCTCCTATTCGAACGACCAGGCGGCAGCGGCGCTGACGGCTGGGGCAAAAGCCTTTCAGGATCTGGATGGCGATGGCAAGGTCAACATCACCTATGAATTCCTGGGGCCTGTATACGGACCGAGATTCGCCAGCCTGTTCGATCTTGACGGGTTTACCCCCTTCAATGCGCAACAGCAGGAGCAAACCAGGTCAGCCCTGCAATCCTGGTCGGACGTGGCGAATGTGAGCTTTCAGGAAGGTTATTCGGGCAGCTACGACGGTCTTCTGTATTTTGGCAACTATCGGGTCAACCATGACGACGACGGTGAAGCTGCCTTCAATCAGAACTTCTTTGGGTATGGCAATCAGTCGGCCTATGTCTGGACAAAAATCAACGCCACGTACGGTATCAACAAGGCACCCGATCTCAATAATTATGCCCGGCTGACATTGACTCACGAAACGGGGCATGCACTTGGGCTTGAACATCCCGGTGATTATCAGGCCAGCACCTCTGCATCGCCGACTTATCAGGACGATGCAGGCTATGTGCAGGATACCGCTGCTCATAGTGTCATGAGCTACTGGGGCGAAGATTACTCCGGACATGATTTCAGTGAGGATCATTCGGCGTACCTGCTGGAGAACTATTCACCGCTCGGCTTGCTGTTGGGCGCACCCATCGCGGCTGTCCGCGAGGCCTATCTGAACTATTTTTATCCCGAGGATCACCTGCGCACGCATTCGTCCGGGCCCCTGCTGGACGATATCACCGCTATCCAGATGCTCTACGGGGCCAATATGACTACCCGGGTCGATGACACGACCTATGGGTTCAATTCCAATACCGGTCGTGACTTCCTGAGTCTTGCCTCTGCCGCGGACAGGCCGTTGTTCGCGGTCTGGGATGCCGGCGGCAACGATACGCTGGATTTTTCCGGTTTCTACCAGGACCAGAAGATCAATCTCAACGAGCTGTCTTTCTCCGATGTCGCGGGCCTAGTGGGCAACGTTTCCATTGCCGGGGGCGTCACCGTGGAGAACGCCATTGGCGGTTCCGGCGATGACCTGCTGATCGGTAACGCGGTGGCCAACGACCTCAAGGGGGGCGCCGGCGACGACATCCTCCACGGTGGCGGGGGCGGCGATCGGTTCTGGGGCGGGGCCGGCGAGGACACCTTCATGTTTATCCAGGTGGCGGATTCCGCGCCTGATGCGAGCGCCCGGATCATGGATTTTACCAGTGGCGAGGACATGATCGACCTGTCCGCGATCACCGGGGGAAAGGCACTGAATTTCGTCGATGCGTTCACCGGCAAGGCGGGCGATGCACTGTTGGCTTTCGCCACGGACACCGGCCTGGGAAGCCTGGCGATCGATTTCGGCGGAACCGGAAAGGCGGATTTCCTGATCACGACGGTGGGCCGCGCCGCGGTCACGGATATCGTGGTCTGACCTGATGCACAGGAGCAGCACCCCGGGTGCTGCTCCCGCGGTTGCAGGATGCGCCGCCGACAACGCTTTCTCGACAATTTCAACAACAGAGAGGCAATACCATGGGTGTTTTTGACTATAAAAACGCGGGTTCCGAGGTCTCCAAAGCGCTGTATTCCGACGCGATGGCGATCACCTTGTACTCCTATCACAACCTCGACAACGGCTTTGCCGTGGGTTACCAGCAGAATGGCTTCGGCCTCGGACTGCCGGCGACCCTGGTCAAGGCGCTGATCGGCGGCACCGATGCGCAGGGGGTCATCCCCGGGGTTCCCTGGAACCCCGATTCGGAAAAGGCCGCGCTGGCGGCGGTGAAGGCGGCCGGCTGGACGCCGATCAGCGCCACGCAACTGGGCTACGACGGCAAGACCGATGGCCGGGGTACCTTCTTCGGTGAAAAAGCCGGCTACACCACCGGCCAGGCGGAAGTCCTCGGCAAATACGACGCCAGCGGCCACCTGACCTCCATCGGCATCTCCTTCCGCGGTACCAGCGGGCCGCGGGAGACGGTGATCAGCGACACCATCGGTGACGCGATCAATGACCTGCTGGCGGCCATCGGTCCCAAGGATTACGCCAGGAACTACAGCGCCAATGCCTTCGAGGGCCTGCTCAAGAGCGTCGCCGCCTTCGCCGTGGCCAACGGCCTGGCCGGCAAGGATGTACTGGTCAGCGGCCACAGCCTCGGCGGCCTGGCGGTCAACAGCATGGCGGACCTGAGCAAGGACCACTGGGGCGGTTTCTACAAGGAGGCCAACTACATCGCCTTCGCCTCGCCGACCCAGAGCGGCGCGGGCACCCAGGTGCTGAATATCGGCTATGAAAACGATCCGGTGTTCCGTGCCCTCAACGGCTCCAGCCTGACTCCGGCGACCCTCGGGGTACACGATGCCAACAAGGCGTCGGCCACCAACAATATCGTCAGTTTCAACGACCACTATGCCTCCGATGCCTGGAACGTCCTGCCGTTTTCCATCGGCAATGTCGCCACCTGGATATCCCATCTGCCGACCGCCTATGGCGACGGCATGAATCGCATCCTCCACTCGAAGTTCTATGACCTGACCAGCAAGGATTCGACCATCATCGTCGCCAACCTGTCCGATCCGGCGCGTGAGAAGACCTGGGTCCAGGACCTCAATCGCAATGCCGAAACCCACAGCGGGGCGACCTTTATCATCGGCAGCGAGGCCAGCGACCTGCTCAAGGGCGGACGGGGCAACGACTATCTGGAGGGCGGTGGCGGCAACGACACCTTCCGCGATGAAGGCGGCTACAACATCATTCTTGGCGGCCAGGGCAACAACACCCTCGATTTGCAAAAGTCGCTGGGCAGCGTCGATATCGCCAATGACGGCCAGGGGACCTTGTATATTCGTGATGCCCAGGGCGGGATCACCATCGCCAAGGATATCGGCACCCTGATCAGCAGTGAACCGCACCTGGTGTTCCTGACCCGGGACGTGGCCCACAAGGTCGGCAACCAGAGCCTGTCCGATGGCGCGTATGTCAGTTCGCAGGTCGGCGGCAGCGGGGCGGACACCCTGACGGCGAAGGCCCCGGGCGAATGGTTGCTGGGCAACGACGGCAACGATCACCTGATCGGCGCGGTGAAGGGCGGGAACCTGTTTATCGGTGGCGCCGGCAATGACCTGATGGATGCCAGGGGCGGCGGTAACACCTTCCTCTTCAACGGCGCCTTCGGCCAGGATCGCGTGACCGGCTTCCAGGCGTCCGACAAGCTGGTGTTCATGGGTTATGCCGACTCACAGGGGCACAACATCCTTGATCATGCCAGGGTGGTCGGGCAGGACACGGTGTTGAGCTTCGGCGCGGATTCGGTGACCCTGGTCGGGGTCGGTCTGGATACGCTCAAAGGCGCGAGCGTGGTGATCGCCTAGAGAAGCCCGGGTGCTCCCACGGTCCGTGGCGCCCATTGGGAGTTGGGTGTGAGCGATCACCCTGTGGGAGCGAGCTTGCTCGCGAAGGCGTCGGCCTGCGCGCCGCCAATGTCGGTGAATGGCCGCCGCTGGCGGTTCGCGGGCAAGCCCGGCTCCCACGGGGAGCGGGGAGGTCTTGGGAGCGGCCCACCTAGGGCCGTTTCAACAGCACGAAATCGTTCTTGTCGAAGCGCCCCCCGAGTACTGGCACCAGGGCGCCGATCGGCGAACCCTGCAGCTTCTGGAAATCCTGCTTGTCCATCACCAGCCATGCCGGGCCGGTCAAGGCCTGGAGCTGTTCGGCGGTGCCGGTGAACACTGGCTGGAGGTCTTCGTCGAGATTGACCATGAACTTGATCGCCTTCGCATCCTTGCCCATGGCGTGCAGGACCACGGGGGCCGGATCCTGATGGATCAACTGCTGGGCGGCACGGGTGAAGGTGCGGGTGTCGTAGGCGGTGCGTTGCACCGGCTCGACAATCAGAATGTAGCCGATCCACATGGCCAGTACCGCACAACCGGCCAGGCCCAGGGCGCGCCAGCGGGCCTTGAACAGCAAGGCCACGGCGACCGCCTGCAAGACGCCCAGCAGCCAGGGGGCGGCCCCCAGTGTCGGCAGCTCCTGGGGAAAACGTCGGTGCAGCATGATCATCCCGGCGATCAGCAGGCCCGGCAGGATCAGCCAGATTCCCTGGGTCAGGCCCCGCAACCAGGCGAACAGCCGGCCCTGGGTCACCTGGAAGGGGAACGCCGCGACAATGGCGATCATCGGCAGCATCGGCAGGATGTATCGGGCCTTCTTCGCCTGCGGCACGGACAGGCCGAGCATCACGATCAGCCCGGCGGCTAGGCAGTACAGCACCAGTTGCAGGGCCGCGCCGCGCGGCTGGCGACGGTTTGCCAGCAAGGCGGCGACCACCAGTACCGCCAGCGGATAGGCCAGCGCGTAATTGCCGAACGAGCTGCTGAAGTAATACAGGACATCGCTGGAACCTTCACTGCCGTCCATGCGTCCGGTGAACTGCATGCGGATCACTTCCGCGAGGAAGACGCTGCCGCCGTCGAGCCAGGCCAGCCAGAGCAGCAGGCCGATGCAGGCGACCAGCAGGGCCAGGGCTTGCAGGCCGAAGACCAGGAAACGCCGCCAGTGGCCGCCCAGCAGATAGAAGCTGCACAGCATGCCGGTGGGGATCACCAGGCCGATGGGGCCGCGAATGGCGAAGCCCAGCACCAGCAGCGCGAGGATCCAGGCAGTCCGTTTGGGCGCGGCGAAATGCTCGGCGGCGTAGCCCAGATAGAACACCGAGAAGCCGACCGCGGCCAGCATCAGGTCCAGCGAGACAGCACGGGTTTCGGTGATAAAGGTGTTGCTCAGCAACAGCAGGGCGATGCTCAGCAGCGCCCAGCGTGGTGAATAGGGTGCGACCAGCCGGTACATCAGCACCACGATCCAGGCCGCCGCCAAGGCACTGGGCAGCCAGGCCGCGAGGGCGTTGACCGTACCGAAGGGCAGGGCGAACAGCCAGACCAGGAAAGTCGAGAAGGCCGAGTAGTCGGGATAGGGTTCGCCGTAGGTGGTGGGAAAGAATCCCGGACCGTGACGGAGCATTTCCTGGGCGAACAGCACGAAGCGCGAATCGAAACCGATGGCGGCCTGCTGGTGGACTCCGGCGAGGAACAGCAGCAGGGCGATCAGGCCCAGGCCGAGGGAGTGGCGATTCAGGGTGTGGCGAGAGGCGGGGAGCAATGTCACAGTGAGGTCCTTGTCCAAGGATTGTTCCCACACCCTGCGTGGGCATGCAGTCCGTGACGCCTTGCGTCACAAAGCGGACGCAGAGCGTCCCGATAGGCATTCCCACGCGGAGCGTGGGAACGATCAACGCGGGGCGTCCCGAGGGGCATTCCCACGCGGAGCGTGGGAGCGATCAAATTGCCTTGATCAATGAATCAGCCCTGGCCGTGACGGGTCACCGGCAGATCGAGGGACGCGCCGCGACCGATGGCGAAGTAGGTAAAGCCCTTGCGCTGCATGCGATTGGCGTCGTACAGGTTGCGGCCGTCGAAGATCACCGGGGCCTTGAGGCGCTGCTGGATCCGTTCGAAGTCCGGGGCCTTGAACTGCTGCCATTCGGTGCAGACGATCAAGGCATCGGCGCCGACCAGGGCCGCTTCCGGCGTGCCCATCAGCGACAGGCCCGGCTCATCCGGGTACAGGCGCTGGGTTTCCTGCATGGCTTCCGGGTCGAAGGCCCGTACCTGGGCGCCGGCCGCCCACAGGGCTTCCATCAGCACACGGCTCGGCGCGTCGCGCATGTCGTCGGTGTTGGGCTTGAAGGCCAGGCCCCAGAGCGCGAAGGTCTTGCCCTTGAGGTCGCCCTTGTAGAACGCATTGATGCGGTCGAACAGCTTGTGTTTCTGCCGTTCGTTGATGGCTTCCACCGCCTGCAGCAGGTCGCTGGAGCAGTTGGCCGCCTGGGCACTGTGGATCAGGGCGCGCATGTCCTTGGGGAAGCACGAGCCACCGTAGCCGCAGCCCGGATAAATGAAGTGGTAGCCGATCCGCTGGTCGGCACCGATGCCCATGCGCACGGCTTCGATGTCCGCGCCCAGGTGTTCGGCCAGTTCGGCGATCTGGTTGATAAAGCTGATCTTGGTCGCCAGCATGCAGTTGGCGGCGTACTTGGTCAGTTCGGCGCTGCGCAGGTCCATGAACATGATGCGGTCATGGTTGCGGTTGAACGGCGCGTAGAGGTCGCGCATCACTTCACGGACTTCTTCACGCTCGCAGCCGATGATGATGCGGTCCGGACGCCGGCAGTCTTCCACCGCCGAACCTTCCTTGAGGAATTCCGGGTTGGAGACGATATCGAACTCCAGCGCGCGGCCGGCTTTGTGCAAGGCGGTTTCGATATGCGCGCGCAGGGTGTCGCCGGTGCCTACCGGCACGGTGGATTTTTCCACGAGAATCAGCGGTTCGAAGCGATGGCGGACCACGGCGTCACCCACCGACAGGACGTACTTGAGATCGGCCGAACCGTCCTCGTCCGAGGGCGTGCCGACGGCGATAAACAGTACCTGGCCGTGCTCGATGGCCAGTTTCTCATCGCTGGTGAAGTGCAGGCGGCCACTTTCCAGGTTGCTCTTGACCATGGTCTCCAGCCCTGGTTCGAAGATCGGAATATGGCCCTTGCGCAGCAAGTCGATCTTGTTCTGGTCAACGTCCATGCACACGACATCGTGACCGACTTCGGCCAGGACAGTCGCCTGTACCAGGCCTACATAACCGCTACCAATTACGCTGATTTTCATACGGAGTCCCTAGGACGGGGTATACGTGGAGAATTGATCGTGAGAACACCCAGGATGACCAGTGCCACCCCCAGTGTCTTGGAAAGGCTGAAGCTTTCGTGGAAGAACGGCAGGCTGGCCGCCAGCAGGTAGACCAGCGCATAGCTGACACTGAGCAGCGAGTAGGCGCGGCCCAGCGGCAGGTCGCGCAAGGCGGCGAGCCAGCAGAGCATCGACAGGGCGTAGGCGAGGATCGCCGCGCCGACCACGGCCAGCGCCACCAGGGAGACGTCGCCGGTGGTCAACGCATCCAGCCACTGGCTCGGCTCGGGCAGGCGGGTCATGCTCCAGCGCATGCCCAACTGGGCACTGCTGACCAGCAGGACGCTGGCGCCGGCGAAAGTGAAGCCACGGAACAGGTTCATAGATGCAGCCCCAGCAGTACCACGCCGGCAATGATCAGGACCACGCCGAGCCAATGACGGCGGTCGATCGATTCCTTGAACAGGTAGTGCGCCACCAGGGTGATCAGGACGAAATTCAGGCTGAGCATCGGATAGGCAATCCCGACCTCCAGCCGCTGCAGCACCAGCAACCACACCAGCAGGCCGAGGCCGAGGCTGGCCAGGGCCAGCCACAACCAGGGCGAACGCAGCTTTTCGAACATGCCCATGGAGGTCTCGCGCCAGCCTTCGACGGCGAACTTCTGGGCCACCTGGCCCAGGCACGTCAGCAGGCAGGCGCCGAGGAGAAGGATCAGGGTCATGGGGCGCTCTGCGGGAAAATCAGGATCACGATATTGCCTTCCTCGTAACGGGTGTAATCCTTGGGCAACATATCGATTTCACGCAGTTCTTCCTCGTCCTTGACGCGCATCACCACGCCGACCTGGCCTTCACGGCGGGCATCGTCCATCCAGGACTGGATCTGGGTCATGTCCCGGGTGCGTTCGGCGGCTTCCGGGTAACCGAGGCCGTACTTCAATTCGCCCTGGGTGTTGTAGAGGGTGATATCGCTACGCTTCAGGCGCCAGGCGAGGGCGGAAGCGGCCCCCAGGTCGTTGCTCAGCAGGCGCTTGCTCTTGCTCAGTTCCTGCACATGCTCGGCGATGAACTGGTCCGGCATCTTGTTGTGCACGACCACTTTGGGCATGGCCGCCGGGACCAGGGCCACCAGCAGTCCCATGCCCAGTGCCGGCAGGGCCCACCACCGCAGCGGCTTGATCAGCGACAGGGCGTTGAGCACGATCCAGCCGACGATCATCAGGCACAGCAGGCCCAGGTGGAAGGGCTCGTTGTCGTAGAACGGCTTCTTCAACTGGAAGAACACCAGCGCGGCGGCGGCGAGCAGGCCCAGGACCAGGTTGAGCAGGCTGTTGAAGCGTGGGACCGAGGTTTCGGCGCGGGTGATGCGCTCCATCAACGAGTGACCCATGAGCAGCGCCAGGGGCATCAGGCACGGCATGATGTAGGTCGGCAGCTTGCCGCGGCTCAGGCTGAAGAACGCCAGCGGCAGGAACAGCCACAGCAACAGGAACACGGTGATCCGCTGGCCGCGGGCTTTCCAGGCGTCCTTGAGGGCGACCGGGAAATAGGCCGCCCAAGGCAGGCTGGAGACCACGATCAGTGGCAGATAGAACCACCAGGGACGGTCGTGCTGGGCATCCTCGGCGGCAAAGCGACGGATATGCTCGTGCCAGAAGAAGAACCGCCAGTAGTCCGGTTCCTGCAGGTGCACGGCAATTACCCAGGGCAGGCTGACCACCGCCGCCACGAGCACCGCGACCAGGCCGTAGCCCACCAGCTCGCGAAAGCGCTTTTGCCAGATCATGTAGGGCAGGGCGATCAGCACCGGCAGCAGCAACGCCAGGAAACCCTTGGTCATGAAGCCCCAGCCACAGGCGAAGCCCAGCGCGGCCCAGGACAGCAGGCGGGCTTTTTTTGTAGTGCTGTCGATGGCGAACCACAGGGCGACGAAGCTCAGGTTGACCCAGAAGGTGAACTGCGGATCGAGGTTGGCGTAGCCGGCCTGTCCGGCGATCAGGCCGAAGCTCATGAACAGCGCGGCAGCGGCGAAGCTCTTGCGCGGATCGTTCCACAGCCGTCCGGCCAGCAGATAGACCAGCAGCACGCTCAGGCCGGTGCTCAACGCCGAGGCGAAGCGCACGCCGAAGAAGTTATGGCCGAAGATCGCCTGGCCGAGAGCGATCATCCAGTAGCCGGCGATCGGTTTCTCGAAGTAGCGCAGTTCCATGAAGTGCGGCGCGGCCCAGTGACCACGCAGGAGCATTTCCTGGCCGATCTGGGCGTAGCGGGTTTCATCCGGGATCCACATGCCGTTGGTGGCCAGCGGCGCCAGATAAAACAACAGGAAAGCGAGGAACAGCAGTGGCAAAGCCCAGCGTCTGGTCATCCCTGCTGTACCCCCAGCCAGCCTTCACGGCCACTGAGGGTGCCACGCACCAGTTGGCCCTCGGGCAATCTGTCCAGCTGTGCCGGCAGCAGGTTGACCAGGGGTTGGAACTCAATATTACGTGCGCTGGCTTGAGCCAGTAGCTGACGGAAATCGTTTGCCATCAGAATCCCTTCTACTTCTGCGTGAATGGTGTAGACGTTCAGTCGTGCCGGGCTGAACCGGTCGAGAATGAACGCGTTGAAATCTTTCGCGGCCAGGTCCGCGCCCACGACTTCGTCGAAGGTCGGCAGGTCCACGGGTATCTGTGGAGTGCCCGGGCTGCCATCCGCCAACCTTGGCAGAAACAGACCGTGCCCCCGGCAATCGCTGTTGTAGCGAAAGCCGAAATGCTCCTTGGCTTGCACGACGCGCTCGTCCGCCCGCCAACCGGCGGTGGCCGAACATTCGACGGCTTGCCCGGTGATATCGCTCAGGCAATCGACGCCGCGACGGATCTGTTCGATCAGTTCGGCCTCGCTCCAGCGTCCGGCATTGGCCTGCCAGCCATGGTGATCCCAGGCGTGCAGGCCGACTTCATGGCCGGCGGCCAGGGTCTGGCGCATCAGATGCCCCAGGTCCCGACCGATCGGCTTGCCCGGCCAGGCGGTGCCGGCCAGCAAGATGTCCCAGCCGTAGAGGCTGGCAGCCTTGGAGCGCATCATCTTCAGGAAGAACTGCGGCTTGATGAGGCGCCACAAGTGGCGCCCCATGTTGTCCGGTCCGACACTGAAGAAGAAGGTCGCCTTGACCTGGGCCTCGTCGAGCAGTTCCAGCAACCGCGGCACACCTTCACGGGTGCCGCGATAGGTGTCCACATCGATGCGAAGTCCAGCCTGCATCAGCGCTTGTCCGCGATTTCGAGCATGGCTTCACGCAGGAAGAAATCCAGGGTGTTGCCGATGGTTTCGCTCATCTCGACGGTCGGCACCCAGTTCAGCAGGCGCTTGGCGTTTTCGATGCTTGGCTTGCGGTGCTCGACGTCCTGATAGCCGGCGCCGTAGAACGCCTTGCTCTCCACGTCGCGGAAACCGGCGAACGGAGGGAAGTTGCCGCGCAGCGGGTGGGCTTCGAACTGGCGCAGCAGCTCTTCGCCCAGCTGGCGGATGCTGGCTTCGTTGTCCGGGTTACCGATGTTGATGACCTGGCCGTTGCAGCTGTCGTTCTCGTTGTCGACGATGCGGGCCAGGGCCTCGATGCCGTCGGCGATGTCGGTGAAGCAGCGTTTCTGCTCGCCGCCGTCGAACAGGCGGATCGGCGTGCCTTCCACCAGGTTCAGGATCAGCTGGGTGATGGCACGGGAGCTGCCGATACGCGCCGAGTCCAGGCGGTCCAGGCGCGGGCCCATCCAGTTGAACGGACGGAACAGGGTGAAGTTCAGGCCCTTGGCACCGTAGGCCCAGATCACGCGGTCCAGCAGTTGCTTGGAAACCGAGTAGATCCAGCGTTGCTTGTTGATCGGGCCAACGATCAGGTTCGAGGTGTCTTCGTCGAAGTTCTTGTCCTGGCACATGCCATAGACTTCGGAGGTCGACGGGAAGATCACGCGCTTGTTGTACTTGACGCAGTAGCGGACCAGCTTGAGGTTTTCCTCGAAGTCCAGTTCGAATACGCGCAGCGGGTTGCGGGTGTATTCGATCGGCGTGGCGATAGCCACCAGCGGCAGGACTACATCGCACTTCTTGATGTGATATTCGATCCACTCGGAGTGGATGCTGATATCGCCTTCGACGAAGTGGAAGTTCGGATGGCTGCGCAGGCGTTCGATGGCATCGGAACCGATGTCCAGGCCGTAGACATCGTACTTGTCGTCACGCAGCAGGCGCTCGGACAGGTGGTTGCCGATAAAGCCGTTGACGCCCAGGATCAGTACGCGGGTACGACGTGGCTTGCGGCCCGATTCGGCACCACGCAGCACGGAACCGTCGACCAGGCCCAGCTCGTTGGCCAGTTGCGGGCCGCTGAGGAACAGGCCGTTTTCGTTGCGCTGGCCGGCGTTGATCACCAGCGAGTCTTCACCACAGGCGATACGCAGCGGGTCGACGCTGATCACGCGACCTGGCGCCAGGCCTTCGTTGCCCTTGACGACATCGGCGCCCCAGACGATCAGCTTGTGCTCGCCCACGGCGCAGAACGCGCCCGGATACGGCTTGGTGACCGCGCGAACGAGGTTGAACAGCTCTTCGGCAGGTTTGCTCCAGACCAGTTTGCCGTCGGCCGGGGTACGACGACCGAAGTAGGTGGCCTTGGATTCGTCCTGGGCGGTTTCGCTCAGCTTGCCCTGGGCCAGTTGTGGCAGGGCATCGCGCAGCAGGTTGGCGGCGCTGTCACGCAGCTTGGCGTGCAGGCTCAGGGCGGTATCGGAACGCTCGATGGCGACACGGTTCTGCGCCAGGATGCCACCGGCATCGGCACGCTTGACCATGCGGTGCAGGGTCACGCCGGTTTCGGTTTCGCCGTTGACCAGCACCCAGTTGGCCGGAGCGCGGCCGCGATAACGTGGCAGCAACGAGCCGTGCAGGTTGAACGCACCGTTCCGGGCGGTGGCCAGCAGCTCTTCGCTGAGCAGGTTGCGATAGTAGAAGGAGAAGATGAAGTCCGGGCTCAGTTTGGCGATGCGCTCGATCCACAGTGGGTGGTTGGCGTCTTCCGGTGCATGGACCGGGATACCCTTGAGTGCGCACAGTTGGGCAACGGAACCGTAGAAGGCGTTTTCCTTCGGGTCGTCGGCATGGGTAAACACAGCGGCAATTTCATAACCTGCGTTCAGCAGGGCTTCGATGCCTGCGCAACCGATATCGTGATAGGCGAAGACGACAGCTTTCGGATTCATGATGCGACCTGATTGGAGGTAGTAGTAGAAGAGGTTTCAGTAGGGGCGCTGCTGGAAGAGGGCTGGCTGCGCACTACTTTTTCGATGAAGAAGCGTGGGCGGGCGCGGACATCGCTGTACATGCGGCCCAGGTACTCGCCCAGCAGGCCCATGCCGATGAACTGGCCACCGGTGAACACGAACAGCACGGCGAACAGGACGAAGGTACCGTCGCCGGCCCAGGCGGCGCCGAAGATCAGGCGCAGGACGATCAGCATCAGCGCGAACAGCGCACCGAGACCGGCCATGCTGAAGCCGATGATGCTCAACAGCCGCAGGGGCGTGGTGGTCATGCAGGTGACCAGGTCGAACATCAGGTTGATCAGGCGCATCGGGCTGTATTTCGAGTCGCCGTGCTCGCGCTCGGCGTGCTGCACCAGCACCTCGGTGGTGTGGCGGGCGAAACTGTTGGCCAGGATCGGGATAAAGGTGCTGCGCTCGCGGCAGGCGAGCATGGCGTCGACGATGCTGCGGCGGTAGGCGCGCAGCATGCAGCCGTAGTCGCTCATGGCCACGCCGGTGGAGCGCTGCACGGCCAGATTGATCAGGCGCGACGGCCAGCGGCGCAGGGCCGAGTCCTGGCGGTTGTTGCGCACGGTACCGACCACGTCGTAACCCAGCGCGGCCTGTTCCACCAGGCGCGGAATCTCTTCCGGCGGGTTCTGCAGGTCGGCGTCCAGGGTGATCACCACGTCGCCGGTGGATTGTTCGAAACCGGCCATGATCGCGGCATGCTGGCCATAGTTGCGATTCAGGATCACGGCAACCACCGGGCTGCCTTCGCGTTCGGCGGCTTCCTGGAGAATGTCGGCGGAACGATCGCGGCTGCCGTCGTCGACCAGGATGATTTCGACGTCCTGGCTCAGTTGTGCACACGCCGCTTCGGTACGACGCAACAGCTCGGGCAGGCTCTGCTCTTCGTTGTAGACCGGTATGACGATCGAGACGCGCTGGATTGGATAAGGTTTCAAAGGCTTCTTTCCAGAATGGTTTCAGTAGTGCAGACGATGATCTGTGTCATCGTGTGGCAGGTCGGATTTGTATACGCGCAAATCGACCTGTGCCAGTCACGGCGGCCGACACGGGACAAACCCGTGGGAGAATACCGAATACATGAACTGACATACGGCGATTAAAGCCTAAAATCGTCAAAGGTAAAGGTGTGTAGCAGCGTTATGTGCATGATTTTTCATCAAATCCCTGATGTAGGGGCGTGGACAGCGTCTACGTTAAACGTAGAAATGTGAAAAGCCTATGAAAGATGGATCAACAACGTGTCCTTTTTGACATATAGACAGGGTTTATTCAGGAAATGGTGAACCAGTACACGCCGCGTAACTGGCAGCCCCACGAGCGCCCCAGCCTGCCTGGCTCACCGTCGACCCCGTTGCATTCGACCCGCAAGCGCTGGGCCTATGCGCTGGTCGGGCTGCTGGTGGCGTTGACCGGTGGGCTGGGCAACTCCCTGGTGATTGCCAACCTGCCTTATCTGCAGGGGGCGCTGGGGGCCACCACCGCGGAAATGGCCTGGCTACCGGCGGCCTACGTGATGACCAATGTCTCGATGAACCTGCTGCTGGTGAAGTTTCGCCAGCAGTTCGGCCTGCGGGCGTTTACCGAGGTGTTCCTGGTGCTCTATGCCCTGGTGACCTTCGGCCACCTGTTCGTCAACGACCTCAGTTCGGCGATTGCCGTGCGGGCGGCCCACGGCATGGTCGGCGCGGCGCTCAGCTCGCTCGGCCTGTACTACATGATCCAGGCGTTTCCGGCGAAGTGGCGGCTCAAGGCCCTGGTGCTGGGCCTGGGCACCTCGCAACTGGCCTTGCCCCTGGCACGGCTGTTTTCCGAGGACCTGTTGCAGATCGCCGAGTGGCGCGGGCTCTATCTGTTCGAACTGGGCCTGGCGCTGGCGGCGCTGGGGTGCGTGTTTCTGCTCAAGCTGCCGCCGGGAGATCGCTTCAAGACCTTTGAAAAGCTGGATTTCCTCACCTTCGCGGTGCTCGCCAGCGGTGTGGCCCTGCTGTGTGCGGTGCTGTCCCTCGGACGCATCGACTGGTGGCTGGAGGCGCCCTGGATCGGCATCGCCTCGGCCGGTTCGATCATCCTGATCCTGGCCGGGCTGGCCATCGAGCATAACCGCAGCAACCCGATGCTGATGACCCGCTGGCTCGGCAGCGGGGCGATGATTCGCCTGGGGCTGGCGGTGATCCTGATCCGCATGGTGTTGTCGGAGCAGTCCACCGGCGCGGTGGGGTTCCTGCAGGCGTTGAACATGGGCAGCGAGCAGATGCGCAGCCTGTATCTGGTGATGCTGGTGGGGAGCATCGCCGGACTGGCGGTCAGCGCGCTGACCATCCATCCCGATCATCTGTTCATGCCGTTGATCATTTCCCTGGCGCTGATGGCGGTCGGTTCCTCCATGGACAGCTTCTCGAACAACCTGACCCGCCCGGCCAACATGTATTTCAGCCAGTTCCTGCTGGCGTTCGGCGGAACCTTCTTCCTCGGGCCGACCATGGCCCTGGGCACCCGCAACGTCATCACCAATCCACGCAACCTGGTGAGCTTCTCGGTGCTCTTCGGGATCTGCAACAATCTTGGCGGCCTGATCGGCTCGGCATTGCTCGGGACTTTCCAGGTGGTGCGCGAGAAAATCCATTCCAGCAACATCGTCGAGCACCTGACCCTGCTTGACCCGCTGGTGGCCGCGCGGGTGCAGGGCTCCGCCGCCGGCTATGCCTCGACTATCTTCGATCCGTCCCTGCGCACCACCCAGGGCATGCGCGCCCTGGCCACGGCGGCGACCCGTGAGGCCAACGTCCTGGCCTATAACGATGTGTTCATGTTGATTGCCGTGATCGCCGTGCTCACCATGTTGTGGATCTTTGCCCGCAGCCTGTGGTTGATGAGTACCACGCGGCGGATCGCCCGTAATAACGTCCCACCTTCCACCTCCAGCAGCGGTGCCACCTCACAATGACTGAACCTGCAACCACCACCAACGCCATTGCTGCCACTCCCGAAGGCGTCACGCCGCCAGGGGCTTCATCGACCGAACCGCGTTCGCTGCGGGTGCGGATCATCTCGTCACTGGGGTTTGCCGCGATTGCCATCGTCGGCGTGCTGATCGTGCTCTATGCCTGGCAGTTGCCGCCGTTCAGCAGCGCCATCGAAAGCACCGAGAACGCCCTGGTGCGCGGGCAGGTCACGCTGATCGGGCCACAATTGAGCGGTTATGTGTTCGAAGTGCCGGTGCAGGACTTCCAGTTCGTCAAGGCCGGTGATCTGCTGGTGCGCCTGGATGACCGGATCTACAAGCAGCACCTGGATCAGGCGCAGGCCCAGTTGGCGGTGCAGAAAGCCGCCCTGGCGAACAACCAGCAGCAGCGGCGCAGTGCCGAGGCGACCATCGCCCAGCGCCAGGCCGCGCTCGACAACAGCAAGGCCCAGGCCCGCAAGAGTGCCGCGGACCTGGAGCGCAACCAGGCGTTGATCGCCGATGGCTCGGTTTCCCGCCGCGAACTCGATGTGACCCGCGCCGACAATGCCCAGACCCAGGCGGCAATCGCCCAGGCCCAGGCCGCGCTGGAGATTTCCCGGCAGGACCTGCAGACGGTGATCGTCAATCGAGGTTCCCTGGAGGCGGCGGTGGCCAGTGCCGAGGCCGCGGTCGAGCTGGCGCGCATCGACCTGTCCAACACGCGCATTATTGCCCCGCGCGATGGGCAACTGGGGCAGATCGGCGTGCGGCTGGGGGCCTATGTCAACTCCGGTGCGCAACTGATGGCCCTGGTGCCGGACCGGCAGTGGATCATCGCCAATATGAAAGAGACGCAGATGGCCGATGTGCGCGAGGGGCAGGCCGCGAGCTTTACCGTCGATTCGCTCAATCACCGCCGCTTTACCGGGCGGGTCCAGCGCATCGCGCCGGCCACCGGATCCGAGTTCAGCCTGTTGCAGGCGGACAACGCCACCGGCAACTTCGTCAAGATCGCCCAGCGGGTGCCGGTACGGATCACCGTCGATCCCGGCCAGGAAGACGCCCGGCGGTTGAGGCCGGGCATGTCGGTGGTGGTGAGCATCGATACCCGCAGCGAGTTGAAGGCGGTCGAGGACGACGCGTTCTGAGCGCTCTGCCGTGGCGGGCGGGTTATTTCGCGGCCGTTCGGTTGATCGCCTCCATCAGGCCGTCGATCCGCTCCAGCTGGGCCCGGTTGTCATGGTCCCAGGGATGGAAGCCGGGCTTGAAGTAATCCAGCCACGGCAGGGCGATTCGTGGAAACACTCCGCGCCAGCCGAACAGGTACTTGACCATGCGCCACAACCCTTGCCAGTGATGACCGGCCTTGCGGTCGGCGATCAGCAGGCGCACATGGAAGTCGAACACCACCAGCCAGAACAGCAGCGTGGTCGAGAGCATGGCCCCGGTGCGCAACAGGTAGCGTTTCGGCCCTGGCTTGATCACGCTGTTCCAGACATCGAAGGCCACCGATTTGTGCTCGGTTTCCTCCAGGGCGTGCCAGGTCCACATCTGCCGATAACCCTCGACGGAATCGCCGAAGCGGCTGGGATCGCGTAACAGCAGGTCGGCCAGCATCGCCGTGTAGTGTTCCAGGGCAATGGTGATCGCCAGGTTGAAGGACGGCGCAAAGTGTTTTTTCTGGAAGTCGAGGATGAACCGCAGGCGCCGGTCCAGCTTGTGCGCGGGCAGGCCGGCGGCTTGCAGCAGGTCGTTGTAGCGCACATGTTCGCGGCTGTGCATGGCTTCCTGACCAATGAAACCCTGGATCGCCTGGCGTAATTCGGGGTCGTGCACCTGGTCACGGTAATGGCGCACGCTGTCCATGAAGAACAGTTCGCCAGAGGGAAACAGCAGGGACAGGGCATTGAAGAAATGGGTGACCCAGGGCCCCTCGGCATGCCAGTCCTTGATGCGTTCGGCAGGCAGTTCGGGGTGGATGTCGCGACGGATCGGCAGCATGGCTGGCACTCCTGGAATTGCGGTTGGGGGCGTTCAGATCCCGCCCGAGTCCTTGGCGTCGTAGGCCGCGGTCTTGTTCTTGTGCCTGCCCAGGGGCGACAGGCGCCGGGTGATCCACACCACCAGGGCTTGGTAGGCGCCGGGCAGCAGGCGCACGAACAGATCCAGCGCGTGGGCGTCACGTCCGACCAGCACGCGCCGGCGGTTCTTGCGCACCCCTTGCAGGATCACCCGGGCAGCCTGTTCGGGGCTGGTGATGAACAGCTTCTCGAAATCCGCCCGGGCCTGTTGCTCGTTGTCGATCAACAGACCCTTGACGTTGTCGCTGATCCGCGTCGAGCGGGCGATGTCCGTGCGGATACCGCCCGGATGGACGCTGGTGGCCGAGACCCCGTACCCCATCAGGTCGAGTTCCTGGCGCAACGCCTCGGTAAAGCCGCGAACCGCGAATTTGCTCGCGTTGTAGCCGCTCATGCCCGGTTGGGCGAACAGCCCGAACACGCTCGAGGTATTGATGATGTGCCCGTCGCCGGACTGCTTGAGGTAGGGCAGGAACGCCTGGGTGCCGTGGACCACGCCCCAGAAGTTGATGCCGATGATCCACTCCAGGTCTTCCAGGCTCATGCCTTCGATGGTGCTCGACAGCGCCACGCCGGCGTTGTTGAAGATCAGGTTGATGCCGCCGTGTTCGGCAGCGGTCGCGGCGGCCCAGTCGAACATGGCCACGCGATCGGCTACATCCAGGACCTGCGAGGTGATGCGCAGCGGCAATAGCGCGGCGGCCCGGGCGAGGGCCTGGGTCTGCTCCAGTCCCTGGGCGTTCTTGTCCGCCAGCGCCAGGTGACAGCCCTCGCGGGCCAGGGCAATGGCCAGGGCGCGGCCCATGCCGGAACCGGCGCCGGTGATGGCGGCGACCTTGGCGTCGAATGTCTTCATGAGTGACTGCCTCGTGCGGGTTCGATGGCGGTTGCGGTCGAGGTGGCCGCGGCGGCGGGCGGGTGGAGTGCTCCCGAGGTGAGGTAGTCCCTGAGTTCGAAACTCCGGGTGACTTGCCGGAAGCGCCAGGTGGAGCCCGGCCACAGCGTGGTGTTCTTGCCGGTGCGCGGGTCCAGGTACCAGCTGCGGCAGCCGCCGGTGGACCAGATCGCCCGCTTGAGCTGCTGCTGCAGTCGGCCGTTGTACTGGCTTTCAACCTGCGGCTTGACCTCCAGCGCGTCGATCCGCCGGTCGCGCATCTGTTTCAGGGCCTGGAGGATGTAGTCGACCTGGGCTTCGATCATCAGGATCATCGAGTTGTGGCCCAGGCCGGTGTTCGGGCCGATGATCATGAAGAAGTTCGGGTAGCCGGGCAGGCAGGTCCCCAGGTACGCATGGGCGCCATCGGCCCAGGTATCCAGGATATCGACGCCCTGGCGACCGATCAGCAGGCCACGGGGCAGGGGCTCGGTAGCCTGGAAGCCGGTACCGTAGATCAGGCAGTCCACGGGATGGCGCACGCCGTCGGCGGTCACCACGGCATCGGCTTCGACCCGCAGCACGTCCTGGCTCACCACTTTCACATGGCTGCGGGTCAGCGACGGGTAATAGTCATTGGAGATCAGGATGCGCTTGCAGCCGATGGTGTAGTCGGGGGTCAGGGTGGCGCGCAGGGTCGGCGCCGCGACTTGCTTGTGCAGATGCCGCAGGGCGATTTTCTGCACCACCTTCATCAGTTTCGGCTGGTGGGCAAAGGCGATGACCCGGCTTTCGAGCATCCAGTAGATGGCCGAGCGAGCCAGGCGCTGGGTGAAGGGCAGGTGCTTGAACAGCCAGCGCTCGGCGCGCGACAGCTCGCGGTCGGGCTTGGGCAGGATCCACGGCGGCGTGCGCTGGAACAGCGTGAGGTGCGCCACCCGCGGGGCGATCTGCGGCACGAACTGGATGGCGCTGGCGCCGGTGCCGATCACCGCGACACGCTTGCCTTCCAGGGGATACTGATGATCCCAGTGCTGGGAGTGAAAGCTTTTGCCGGCGAACTGCTCCAGTCCCGGGATGTCCGGAAGTGCCGGACGCGACAGCCCGCCCATGCCGGAGACGAGCACCCGGGCGCTGACTTCGCGGCCGTCGCAGAAGCGCAGGTGCCAGCGCTGCCGCGCCTCGTCGAACACGGCTTTGTCCAGCCCCATGTTATAGCGCAGGTGCGGTTCGAGCCCGAAATCCCGGGCGCAGCGCTCCAGATAGGCACGTATCTCCGCCTGGGGCGCGAATTGCCGACTCCAGTCCGGATTGGGCGCGAAGGAAAAGGAGTAGACGTGGGACTGCACGTCGCAGGCGCAGCCGGGGTAATGATTGTCGCGCCAGGTGCCGCCGAGCGAACCGGCCCGTTCGGCGATAAAGAAGTCGGCCATTCCGGCCTGCTTGAGCTTGATGGCCATGCAAAGCCCGGCGAAACCGGAGCCGATGATGGCGATATCCACGGATTCGCAGCCTGCGGGGGTGACGAGTACGCATTCATGGTGTGTACCTCGATTGTGGCGACGCCTGGCATTCAGTTTCGTCGCTGGATGAAACCTCAGCATTGCATAATTAAATTAATTGTTTTAAAAATTAATTTAAATAATCTACCTGAAAATATCGCCTACGCTAGTGGTCTGTACGGATTGGCTGACCCATCGGACCGATGGGAGGCGTTATCCGGCGTCGGGAGATATCGCCACGACAGGAGCCAATTCCGGCTTCATGCCGGGCCGCAGGGATGCAGAGGGCTGACGTGATGGGATGGGCCGTAGCGCTTGTTGCTTTTTTACTGGTCAGTGCCGGGCTCTGGGCCATCAGTGCCCGGATCAATCGCCGGATCGAGAGCGCGGTGCCGGCCAACGGTCGCTTTCTCGAAGTCGGCGGCGAACTCATTCATTACGTGGATGAGGGCAGGGGGCCGGTGCTGGTACTGATCCACGGTTTGTCCGGGTGCGGGCGAAACCTGACCCATTCACTGTCGCCGCGATTGCGCGAGCAGTTCCGGGTGATCACCCTGGATCGCCCCGGTTCCGGTTATTCGACCCGTTCGAAGGGCGCGGGAGTGGGCATCGCGGCGCAGGCCAGCCTGATCGCCGAACTGATTCGCACCCTGCACCTGGAACGGCCATTGATCGTCGGGCACTCCCTGGGGGGCGCACTGGCCCTGTCGCTGACCCTCGATCATCCGCAGCAGGTGTCCGGACTGGTCCTGGTGGCGCCCCTGACGCATCCACAGCGCATGTTGCCCCTGGTGTTCATGTCCCTGGGGGTCAGGCCCGACTTCATCCGACGCTGGGTCGCCCTGACCCTGGCCGCGCCGATGGCCATGCTGGGACGTGGCAGCCTGTTGAAGGCGGTATTCGCCCCTGATCCGCCGCCGGATGACTTCGCCGAGCGCGGCGGCGGGCTGCTCGGCATGCGCTCCGGCAACTTCTATTGCGCCTCCAGCGAAATCGCCACGGTCAATGACGATCTGCCGAAGATGCTCAAGCGCTATGGGCAACTCAGGCTACCGGTAGGCCTGATCTACGGCTCCCGGGATGAGGTGCTGGATTATCGCCGGCATGGTGAGTCGATGGCGGCGCTGGTGCCAGGCATCCAGCTGGAAATTCTCGAGGGGCGAGGGCACATGCTGCCGATCACGGCGGTCGAGCCGTTGGTCGCCATGATTCGCACCATCGCCGCCCGGGTAGGCGCGCAACCAGACAGCACCCCACAGCCCGCAATCGCGGCGGCAACGCCTTCCTGAAGGCAGTTCTGCAGTAGCGCCGGACGGCTTCACGAACGACATTCAAAATGGATCCAAAAAAATAGTTGACGAGCTATCGAATTCGGGCTATTTATTTAAAAAAATGTTTTGAATGTTTTTTTTAAAAATGCAATTGAGCGATTAGAATAATGAAAATAACGCCTTTTGAAGCATTTTATCTCTTTGCCCCTGCCCGCTGCTCCGGGCAGCGTTCGACTTCCGTAATGGCGCCGTTCTTCGCGGCCCTGTCCGTAGCTGCCCTGTCTGTAACGGCCCTGCGGAGGCTGCCATGAACTCCACGCTGGCGGCACCGGGTATCTGGACCGACGGCAAGCGCCATCTGTGGTGGCTGGGCACCTTGCCCATGGCCACGCCACTGCTGTCCGGGATCTTCGCCATCATCACCGGCGTGCAGTCCTTGTGGTGGAGCGGGGTGCTGGTGATCTTCGGGCTGATCCCGATGATCGACGGCCTGCTCGGCGAGGACCGCAGCAATCCACCGGAAACCATCGTTCCGGATCTTGAAAAGCAGACCTATTACCGCTGGATCATCTACGCCTGCGTCGCGCTGATGTGCCTGTCGGTGATCAGCACGGCCTGGATGGCGGTCGGCGGCATCGACTGGATCATCGGCGGCGGCCTGCTGCGACTGAGCGAGGCCTGGCACCTGCAAGGCGGTCTCGCCGGCCTGGCGGGCTTTATCACCGAGCGGGCCCAGGTGCATGGCAGTGTCGGCTGGTTCACCTACCTGGGCATGGCCATGTCCACCGGCGCGGCGACCGGCATCGCGATCAATATCGCCCATGAACTGGGACACAAGACCAAGCCCCTGGAGCAGTTCCTGGCGAAGCTGGCCCTGGCGCCGACTTTCTACGGGCACTTCTTCGTCGAACACAACCGTGGTCACCACGTGCGGGTGGCAACGCCGGAGGATCCTGCCAGCTCGCGCCTGGGCGAGAGCTTCTGGAGCTTCCTGCCGCGCTCTGTCTGGTTCAGCCTGCGTTCGGCCTGGCATCTGGAACGCGAGCGCCTGCACAAGCAGGGCCTGCCGACCCTGCATTGGAAAAACACCGTGCTGACGGCCTGGTTGTTCAGTGTGGTGCTGTGGGGCGGGTTGATTGTCTGGCTGGGTGCGACGGTGATTCCGTTCCTGGTGATCCAGGGCATCTACGGGTTCTCGTTACTTGAAGTGGTGAACTATGTCGAACATTACGGCCTGTTGCGCCAGAAGTTGCCCAACGGTCGTTACGAACGCTGTTCGCCACGGCACTCCTGGAACAGTAACCGTATCGTCACCAACATCTTCCTGTTCCAGTTGCAGCGACACTCCGATCACCATGCTTATCCGACCCGCAGTTATCAGGCGCTGCGCCATTTCGATGAGTCGCCGCAACTGCCTTACGGCTACGCCAGCATGATTGTCTGGGCCTACGTGCCATTCCTGTGGCGGCGGCTGATGGATCATCGGGTGCTGAAGCATTACTCGGGAGATGTTCGCCTGGCCAACCTGCAACCGTCGAAACGCAAGCAGTTGCTCCAGCAGTACGGTAGTCGTCACACCGATTGAGTTGCACCGTTGCACCGCATGCCCACGAATAAAAGTGCGCATGACGGGGACCGGCACGCCGATTTTTACCGATGCCGGTCTTGCCAAGAGCCGTTGAAATGGAAAGTTGACCCATAAAAACAATAAGTAACGAGAAGGACGTCAACCATGCAGAAAGTTCTGTTAACCGTTCGGATAGTTGCCGCGCTCCTGGGGTTGTCCCAGGTGGCGCCGGCGTTTGCCGCGGCGCGTATCGAACCGGCCAATAGCGAGTTCACCGCCAAGGGCCCCATCAGTTTTGCCAAGAGCATCATCAATGCCGATTGCACCATCGAGGTCAGTGGCCGGATCAGCGCCGACGGCAGCTATGTCAGTGTCGAGAAGGTGGGATTCGACGGCGGCCTGAAGTGCGGTCAGGTCGAGGCCACTCATCTGCCCTGGAAGCTGATCGCCAAGGATGAAACCAGCGGGGCGATGTCGGGCATCCAGGTCACGGTGCACGCGCCCCTGGTGGGCGGCGATTGCGGGCCGACCACGGCCGAAGGCACCTGGAGCAACAGCACCGGAAAACTCCAGGCGGCCAATGTCGCGCTGGACGGTGGCTGCACCATCAAGACGGTTTCGATCCAGATGCCGCCGACCTTCCGGGTCGTGCCCTGAGTCGCGGCTGTTCAAGCAGGACAAGGAATCATGAAAGTTTGGCTGGAAAGGGAAGCTCGGTCGCAGTTGAGGTACTCCGTGTCGTCTCAAAAGGCCATTAACCCCGGCGAAATGAATCGCCATACATGTGAGGAAAAACAACAATGAAAGGCATCAAAACTCTCGTGTCTGCAACCGCCATCGCTGTCTGCTTGGGCGCGGCATCCATGGCAAACGCGGCAACTATCGTCAGCAGCAATTCGGATGGTTCGTTCAGCGCCACCGGCTCGATCACGGTGAAATCGCCTTCGTCGTTCCAGGCGCCAGTGACCTGCCCAGTGACCGCCAGCGGTACCGTTTCGGGTGGCGTCGCCACGATCACCTCCTTCAGCACCACGGCTGGCGGTGGTCTGTGCGCACTGCCCAACTTCAAGAATCTCCCATCCCCAGGCTGGGTAATCACCGCTTCCACCACCACTACCGGCACCATCAGCAATGTGGGCTACACCATCACGTCGATTCCTTCGACCAACTGCGGTCCGAGCACCATCAACGTGGCCTGGGCACCTGCGGCAGCACCTGCCACCTCCGGTGGTGTGTTGAGCACCCCTTCGGCCCAGGCTCTGAGCGGCAGTTGCACCGTGACCACGCTGTCGGTCAGCGCACCAGCGATTTCCATTACGCCTTGAGGCGCGCTCTCCGTTAAGGGCTGATCACCCGCTGAAAGACGGGCGCCTTGCAAAAGGCGCCCGTTTAGAACAAACGCCGCGGTGGCGCGTGGTAGATAATAATAAGGAGTGGGGCATGAATAATAAGAAACAACAATTGCAAGTTGCTATCGGGTTGGCGTTGCTGGGTGGATTGATGTCGACCGGATCGGTGCAGGCGGGTGGTTTCCAGACCCCGACTTACGGTGCCCCTGGCTGGGGGCGGGCCTTTGGTGGTGGCTCGCTGTTCAAGAATGATCCGTCGGCAGCCTTCAACAACCCGGCAGCGATGGCGTTTATCGATCAGACGGTTGTGCAGCAGACCGTGGATTACGCTCGCATCAATATCAAATACAAAGGCACGGCCAAGGACTATGCAGGCCAGCCTACCTCCGACACGATTTTCGACCCGAATACCGGGGCACCCACCTCTACTGAAAGAACCGGTAATGGTGGTGAGGCAGGGTTCACTGCCTGGTTACCGACCGGTTTTCTGGTAATGCCGGTCAACGACCGCATCAGTTTCGGCTTGAGCCAGGTTGTACCCCAAGGGATGAAAAGTACCTGGGACCAGGACTGGAAAGGCCGCGATTTCGCGGTTGATACCAAAATCGAAACCGTTGGGTTGACCGGATCTCTCTCGTTCAAAGTCAACGACCAGTTTTCCCTGGGCGGTGGCATCATCGTCCAGCACAGCAGTGGCTTTGTCAGCCAGAACGTCGACCTCCTGGCGGCTGCTGCGCTCTCTCCAAACTTTGGTGGAGCACAACTTCCAGCCGGTGTCGGGACTTCCCTGATACGGGTGAAGGTCGACAATACTTCGGTCGGTTGGTTTACCGGGGTGGTCTGGAAACCGACTGAAATGGACACCGTCGGCCTGAACTATCATGCCAAGATCAAAAACAAGATGGAGGGGAAATACAATATCTATGCGGATGAGGGTTCGAGGGCGCTCATGACCCAGCCCTTCGGTCCCGATGGCCAGACCCTGGTCGAGTTTGCCTATCCGGGGCTTAAGCTGTTTCCCGATGGTGCCAACGCTTCCACCCAGTTGGATATTCCCGCCACCGCGGCACTCGATTGGGTACATCAGTTCACTGATCGCTTCACCCTGGGGGTCAGCGCCAACTGGACGGAGTGGTCATCCTTCAAGAACCTGACGCTGAAGTCCGACGGCAACACCATCGTCGCCATTCCTTACAACTACAAGAATGCCTGGATGCTCTCGCTGGGCGGTGACTACAAGCTCACCGACGATTTCACCGTGCGAGCCGGGGTCGCGCGTGACCAGACGCCAACCCGCAACTCGACCCGTGACCCGCGCATTCCCGATGGCGACCGCTGGTTTGCCTCGCTGGGCTTCGGCTATGACATCAGGGCCATTCCGGGGCTGAGCATTGACGGCGCCTACTCCCGGCAGTTCGTCGAACAGGTCAAGCTCAAGACCGTCAACCAGGACCGCCTTGGCGGTGCGAGCCTGGATGGCAAGGTCGACAGCAAAGGTGAAGTGGTCAGTCTGTCGGCGACCTACCGCTTCTAACGATAGGCTGGCGTGCTTGCACGCCTTGCACCGCGGTGATGTCGGGGGCTTCTGGTTGTCCTTCCGGGCATCGCCGCCGTAGGGCATCAACGTTTTTCTACCCACTTTCCTTTTCCTGAGGCTGACGTTGTTCAGCCTAATTTTTTGCCTTAGATGTAAATAAATATTTAAAAATAAAATTTGAAACGAGTTTCTTTCATTTGTAAGGTGGTCTTCGAGGAGGGGGCAATCCCGCTCTCGTTGGTTGTCTCGCATGCATTAAGGAGAGGTATTCCATGATGGTCTGGTTATTGGCAGGGCTCGTTGTCATCCTCGTACTCGCGTACCGGCAAGCTGCTGCACTGTTCTGGCTGGGTGCAGGGCTGCTCTGGCTGGCGGGCGGTTATCTGTTCAACGTGGTCGGGCCGCTGGGGGCGCTGGTGACTGCGATCCTGGTGCTGTTGCCGGCGTTGCTCCTGGCCATCAAACCCTTGCGCCGATACTTGCTCACTCGCAGGGCCCTGGTGCTGTTCCGTCGGATCATGCCGGCCATGTCCGACACCGAGCGCGCGGCCATCGAGTCGGGTACCGTCTGGTGGGACGCCGAACTGTTCAGCGGCAAGCCGCGCTGGGAGCGGCTGTTGCAGGCCGCTCCGGCCAGCCTGAGCCAGGAGGAACAAGCGTTCCTCGATAACGAAGTCGAAACCCTCTGCGACATGGCCAACGACTGGGAAACCACCCAGGTCTGGCAGGACCTGTCGCCCCAGGCCTGGCAATACACCCGGGAGGCCGGTTTCCTCGGCATGATCATTCCCCGGCAATACGGCGGCAAGGGGTTCTCCCACTATGCCCATTCCCAGGTGGTGATGAAGCTGTCGACCCGCTGCTCGGCCGCGGCGATTTCGGTGATGGTGCCCAACTCCCTGGGGCCGGCCGAACTCTTGCTGCACTACGGCACCGAGGCCCAGCGCGAGCACTACCTGCCGCGCCTGGCGCGGGGCGAGGACATTCCCTGTTTCGCCCTGACCAGCCCTTATGCCGGCTCCGACGCCGGGGCCATTCCCGATGTCGGCGTGGTCTGCAAGGGGCTGTTCGAAGGCGAGGAAGTGCTGGGGTTCCGCGTCACCTGGGACAAGCGCTATATCACCCTGGGCCCGATCGCCACCGTGCTCGGCCTGGCGTTCCGCGCCGAAGACCCCGAGGGCCTGCTGGGCCGCAAGGGCAGCCTGGGCATCACCTGTGCCTTGATTCCCACCCGCCATGAAGGCGTGCAGACCGGACGCCGGCACTGGCCGCTCAACGCGGTGTTCCAGAACGGCCCGACCCAGGGCAAGGATGTGTTCATCCCCCTGGACTGGGTAATCGGCGGGCGCGACCAGGTCGGCAACGGCTGGCGCATGCTGATGGAGTGCCTGGCGGCCGGACGGGCGATCTCGTTGCCATCGGCCAACGTCGGCCTGGCCAAGGTCGCCGTGCGCGGCACCACGGCCTATGCGGCGATGCGCAAGCAGTTCGGCCTGCCCATCGGCAAGTTCGAAGGCGTCCAGGCGCCCCTGGCCCGCATGGCCGGGCACCTCTATGCCTGTGATGCGGTGCGCAAGGTTTCCGTGGCGTCCCTGGACGCCGGGGAAAAGCCCTCGGTGATCTCGGCCATCGCCAAGTACCATGTCACCGAGCGGGCTCGGGCGGTGGTCAACGACGGCATGGATATCGTCGCCGGCAAGGGCATCTGCATGGGTCCGAACAATTTCCTCGCGCGGGCCTATCAGCAAAGCCCGATCGCCATCACCGTGGAAGGGGCGAATATCATGACCCGCTGCCTGATCATCTTCGGGCAGGGACTGATTCGTTGCCATCCCTATGTGTTCCGCGAAATGGAAGCCGCGCGCGAGCCTGGGCGCGCCGGACTGGAAGCCTTCGACAGGGCGATGTTCGGACATATCGGCTTTGTCGTGGCCAACACCGTGCGCGCGGCGGTGCATGGCCTGACCGGCGGACGCCTGCTCAAGGCTCCCGTCGGCACCGACAAGGCCCTGGCGTCCTACTACCGGCAGATCAACCGGCTGTCGGTGGTGCTGGCCCTGGCTTCCGACATTTCCATGGGCGTGCTCGGCGGTGCCCTGAAACGCAAGGAAAGCATCACCGGTCGGCTCGGCGACATCCTCTCGCAACTGTATATCCTGTCCTGCGTGCTCAAGCGTTTCGAAGATGACGGGCGTCCCCAGGCGGATCTGCCGCTGGTGCACTGGGCGGCCCAGGACGCCTTGCTGCGGGCCCATGAAGCTCTCGACGAAGTCCTCGACAACTACCCGTCGAAAGCCGCCGCGCGGGTGATTCGGGGCCTGGGCTTTCCCTTTGGCATCGCGTTGCGCAAGCCGTCCGACCGCCTGCTCGGGGAAGTCGCCGACCTGGTCCAGGTCCCCGGCGCAACCCGCGACCGGCTGCTGGCCGACTCCTATATCCCGCACCCGGACATCGACAAGCTGGCCTATGGCGAGCTGGCGTTCCGGCTGCTGCCGCAAGTGGAGCTGATCGAGGCGCGGCTCAAGCCGGCGATCCGCCAGGGCGAGATCGCGCCGCTGCCGATTTCCCGCGAAGCCTTTGTGGCCTGGCGGGCCAAGGCCCTGGAGCTGCAATTGATCAGCGCGGAAGAGGACCAGTTGCTCGGGCGTTATGTCGAGTACGGCGACCACGCGATCCAGGTCGACGATTTTCCGCAGGACTTCGGCCTGCTGGAAGCCTTGCAGCGGCGCCACGCGCACCTCGACCAAGCCGGCAAGCCCGCGACCAGGCGGCGTCCGCCAGTCAGCGTGGACACCGTTGTCGCCGACGACAGTGCGTATTGATCCTTCTCTGGCCTCTAGCGGAATTCTTTCATGTCTGACGGTTACCTTTCCTTTGTCAATTCATCCTGGGGCCGACGCCTGGCCCAGTCGGTCGGCTTGCCGCAACCACTGCCGCTGCAGCGCTACCGTCAGGGGCAGGCGGGCAACAGCCTCAATCCGCTGGTGCTGGCTGCCGCGCCCCAGGGGCGGCTGCTCGGCGAGTTGCAGCGGATCTTCGCCGCCACCGAGACCGTGGTGGCCGCGGCGGCGAGTATCGATGCGCCGTCCACGGTCAAGGTCCAGGGCCTGGTGTTCGATGCCAGCGGCCTCGCCGATATCGCGCAACTGGACGAGTTGTACCGGTTCTTCCATGCCAACGTACGGCGCCTGAGCCACCACGGGCGGGTGCTGGTGCTGGGGACCGCGCCGGAACACTGCAAGGAGCTGGCCCAGGCCGTGGCCCAGCGGGCGCTGGAGGGCTTTGTGCGCTCCCTCGGCAAGGAACTGCGGCGGGCGATCACGGCCCAGTTGCTGTACGTGGAGCCCGGTGCCGAAACGGAAATGGACAGCAGCCTGCGCTTCTTCCTGTCACGGCGCTCCGCTTATGTCTCCGGGCAGGTGGTGCGGATTGTCGAACCGGTGGATGTGCCCAGGGCCATCGACTGGGATCGGCCGCTGACGGGGCGCCGGGCGCTGGTCACCGGCGCCTGCCGCGGCATCGGCCTGGCCATCGCCCAGGTACTGGCCGCCGACGGGGCCGAGGTGATCTGCCTGGATATCCCCGCGGTGGAGGCCGAGTTGCAGCAAGTCGCCGGTTCGCTCCAGGGCAGTGCGCTGCCGCTGGATATCACCGCACCCCAGGCCGTCGAGCGCTTGCTGGCCTTTGTCGGCGAGCAGGGTGCGTTCGATATCGTCGTGCATAACGCCGGCATCACCCAGGACAAGACCCTGGCCAAGATGACCGAGGCCGCCTGGCGCAAGGTCATGGCGGTCAACCTTGAGGCGCCGTTGCGGCTGAGCACGGCGTTGCTCGAAGGCCAGGGGCTCAAGCCCGGCGGGCGGATCGTCTGCGTCTCGTCGATTTCCGGGATCGCCGGCAACCTGGGACAAAGCAACTATGCGACGTCCAAGGCCGGGGTCATCGGCCTGGTGCAGAGCCTGGCACCGTTGGCGGCGCGCCAGCAGGTAACGGTCAACGGCGTGGCACCGGGGTTTATCGAAACCCAGATGACCGCGAAGATCCCCTTGCTGATTCGCGAGGCGGGCCGGCGGATGAATTCGCTGGCCCAGGGCGGGCAGGCCGAGGACGTGGCACAGACCATCGCCTGGCTGGCCCATCCGGCGTCCGGCGGAATCAACGCCCAGGTGGTCCGTGTCTGCGGGCAAAGTCTGTTGGGGGCCTGAGCGATGAACCCGGATTCGACTATTCGTATCATCGAGCCGCCGCCTTCCACCACCCGGCTTCTGTGGCGTGGGCTGCGCAGCTTGCGCAAACCCAAGGCCGAGGCACTGCCACGCTTGCCGACGGAGCGGCTGGTGCGTCCCGCGGTGGAACTGCGGGCGGCGGACATCGAGCGTTATGCCCGGGCCTGTGGCTTTCGCCGTGAGCACGGGGTGCCGCTGTCGTTCGTGCATACCCTGGCGTTTCCCTTGCACCTGTTGTTGCTGACCAGCCCGGCCTTTCCCTGGCCGGCCAGCGGCATGGTGCACCTGGCCAACCGGATCCGCCAATACCGCCGGCTGGAAGAGGGCCAGGCCCTGCGCCTGCAGGTGCACTGTGAGCGTTGGGTGGCGCATCCCAAGGGCCAGGCGCTGCTGATCGTGACCCAGGCCCATGGTGCCGGCAGCCTGGTCTGGGAAAGCGAGAGCCTGTATCTGCGTCGTGGGGTGGCCGCACCGGTCGGCGAGCCCTGGCAAGGCGCGGCGGAACTGCTCGAACCGGCGCTGCTGCGTACCCAGCGCTGGTCCTTGCCGACGGACCTGGGGCGACGGTTCGCGCGGGTCTCGGGGGATCACAACCCGATCCATACGTCCTGGCCGGGGGCGCGCCTGTTCGGTTTCAAACGACCGATTGCCCATGGCATGTGGACCCTGGGCCGGGCCCTGGCGGCACAGCAGCCACCCTACGCACTGGCGGCGGCGGAGCTCGATTGCGAGTTCAAGCTGCCGATTTTCCTGCCCGGCAGTGCGACCCTGTGGCAGGCGCCAGCCGCGGGTGCCCGCCACACATTCGAAGTGCGCACGGCGGCGGGGGACAAGCCGCATATGCGCGGCGTGCTGATCCACGGCGCTCGAACCGAAGGAACCTGTTCATGAGTGAGTACAGCTTCAATCCGGCCCCGGCACGCCGGGTGGCCATTCTCGGCGGAAACCGCATTCCCTTCGCCCGCTCCAATACGGTCTACGCCCATGACAGCAACCAGGACCTGCTGGTGGCCGCCCTGCAGGGCCTGGTGGACCGCTACGGCCTGCATGACCAGCGCCTGGGGGAGTTCGCCGCCGGTGCGGTGATCAAGCATTCACGCGACTTCAACCTGGTCCGCGAGACCTTGCTGTCCACCACCTTGTCGCCGCAGACGCCTGCCTATGACATCCAGCAGGCCTGTGGCACCGGCCTCGAAGCGGCGCTGCTGGTGGCCAACAAGATTGCCCTGGGGCAGATCGAGGTGGGGATCGCCGGGGGCGCCGACACCACCTCGGACGCGCCCATCGGGATCAACGAGTCGCTGCGTCGGATCCTCCTCGAGGCTAATCGCCACAAGGGTGTCGCGGGCAAGCTGCGCAGCCTGCTCGGCGTGCGTCCTTCCATGTTCTTCAAGCCACTGCTGCCACGCAATGGCGAACCGCGCACGGGCTTGTCCATGGGCGAGCACTGCGAGGAAATGGCCAAGCGCTGGCAGATCAGGCGTCTGGCCCAGGATGAGCTGGCCCTCAACAGTCACCGGTTGTTGCACGCAGCCTACCAGCGCGGTTTTTTCGACGACCTCATCACTCCCTATCGCGGACTCCGGCGCGACAACAACCTGCGGGCCGATGCCAGCCTGGAAAAACTGGCGGGGCTGGGGCCGGCGTATGACCGGCGCAATGGCACCCTGACCGCCGGCAACTCGACACCGTTGACCGATGGCGCCTCGGTGGTGCTGCTGGCCAGCGAGGAATGGGCGGCGGCGCACAATCTGCCGGTGCTGGCCTATCTGCGCACCGGTGAAACGGCGGCGGTGAATTTTGTCGATGGCAGCGAAGGGCTGCTGATGGCGCCGGCCTACGCCGTGCCCAGGATGCTGGCCCGCGAAGGGCTGGGCCTGCAGGACTTCGATTTCTATGAAATCCACGAGGCCTTTGCCGCGCAGGTGCTGTGCACGCTCAAGGCCTGGGAAGACCCGGACTATTGCCGCGAGCGCCTCGGGCTGGACGCGCCGCTGGGGGCCATCGAGCGCAACAGGCTCAATGTCAATGGCGGCTCGCTGGGTTGCGGGCATCCATTCGCCGCCACTGGCGCACGGCTGCTGGCCAGCCTGGCCAAGGCCATCGCCGAAAAGGGCGGGGGCCGTGGGCTGATTTCCGTGTGTGCCGCCGGCGGGTTGGGCGTGACCGCCATTGTCGAAAAATAAAACAACAACAAGGAGAGACTGCCATGAGTGTCGCGAACCTGCCTGCCATCGAACGTGTCTGGTTGAGCGCCTACCATCCCGGCGTGCCGGCGGATGTCGAGGCCGAGATCGACCGCTACCCGTCGCTGCGCGAGGTGTTTCTCGAACACGTGGAGAAGTACCGCCAACGGGTGGCCTACGTCAGTATCGGCACCGAAATGGGCTATGACGAGTGGGAGCGACAGGTCTTTGCCTTTGCCGGCTGGCTGCAATCGCGGGGTGTGCAGAAGGGCGACCGCGTGGCGCTGATGATGCCCAACTGCCTGCAATACCCGATCTGCCTGTTCGGCACCCTGCTGGTCGGCGCGGTGGTGGTCAACGTCAACCCGCTGTACACCGCCCATGAACTCAAGCACCTGCTCAAGGACAGCGGTGCCGAGACCGTGGTCATCTTCGAGAACTTTGCCCATACCCTGGAACAGGCCATGGCGGGCAGCGCGCTGAAGAACATCGTGGTGGCGGCGATCGGCGACCTGGTGGGGACACTCAAGGGCGCGGCGCTGAATTTCGTCCTGCGCCATGTGCAGAAGCAGGTGCCGCGCTTCCACCTGCCGGGCTCGATCCGTTTCCCGGCGATGATGAAACAGGCGAGGAACCTGAAGGCCAGGGATGTCGCGCTGGCCCACGATGATATCGCCTTCCTGCAATACACCGGCGGCACCACAGGCGATGCCAAGGGGGCAATGCTGACCCACCGCAACATCCTCGCCAACCTGATGCAGGCCAAGGCCTGGGTGGGCGACCAGCTGGACGAGAACCAGCAGGAAACCAACGTGACCCTGTTGCCGCTGTACCACGTGCTGTCGCTGACGGTGAACTGCCTGATGTTCATGTGCCTGGGCGGGCGCAATATCCTGATCGCCAACCCGCGGGACGTGAAGCGCGTGCAGATGATCCTGCGCAAGGAGAAGTTCAGCGGGATCGTCGGGGTCAACACCTTGTTCAACGGACTGCTGGAAAACGAGGAGTTCCGTAGACGGGATTTTTCCGACCTGAAGCTGGCGATCGCCGGCGGGATGGCCACCCATACGGCGGTGGCACGGCGCTGGAAGGAAGTGACCGGGGTGCCGATCATCGAGGGCTACGGGCTGACGGAGTGCTCACCGGTGGTGAGCATCAGCCCCATCGATATCAAGCGCATGCGCGAGGGCGATTTCAGCGGGACCATCGGCGTACCGTTGCCTTCGACCTGGGTGCGGTTCGCCCGTGAGGACGGTTCGCTGGCGGCAATCGGCGAGGAGGGCGAGTTGCAGGTGCGCGGGCCGCAGGTCATGAAAGGCTACTGGAAGCGCCCGGAAGAGACCGCGAAGGTGCTGGACGCCGCGGGCTGGTTGTCGACCGGGGATATCGGGGTGATGAACGAGCAGGGATTTATCCGCCTGGTGGATCGCAAGAAGGACATGATCCTGGTGTCCGGTTTCAACGTTTACCCGAACGAGATCGAGGATGTGGTGGCCCTGCATCCCGGCGTAGCGGAAGTGGCGGCGATCGGCGTGCCGGACCAGGTGACCGGGGAGCGGGTGAAGATCTTTGTCGTGCGCAAGGATCCGGGGCTGACGGAGATGCAGCTGCTGGCGCATTGCCGGGAGTACCTGACCGGGTACAAGGTGCCGAGGATTGTCGAGTTCCGCGTCGAGGAACTGCCCAAGACCACCGTGGGCAAGGTATTGCGCCGGGCCTTGCGGGAGTAGGCAGGTTTTCGCACAGCCCCTCGTTCTTGATCAAGGCGCCCTGGACCGGCGCCTTTGTTTTTTCGTTTATCCCTCCCGGTTCTTGCAGAATAAATAATTCTAAAATCTGTTGATATGGAAATTATTTTCCAATAAAGTCGTTTCCAGGTTGCCGACTTACCGTGCCGCGACGATTCTGCTCCTTGAATACAGCGCGCACGGACCAACAAAAACAACAGGTGCCGTCGATGAAAACCTTCACTCCTGCGCTCCGTGTTTCACGTGCATCGCTTCACCCGCAACGCGACCTGCCTCGCGCCCGCATTCCCGTTTTCCTTCTCTCGATCTTCAAGCTGCTGTGCGTTGAACGCAAGGGCGTCGTCGTGTGCTGCATCGGCGGTGCGCCGATCGTGCGCCTGCCGGCGGCCTGATGCCCTGCAATAGAGTGCTCTGAAAGGCTTCGCCCATAAAACCAACAAGAATTGTGGAGACAGAATATTCATGAACACCAAGATCCGTTTCGCTTCGCTGGCGTTTTCGCTGTCACTGCCCCTGATGTTCGCCAGTGGCGCGGCCATGGCCGACCTGAAGATCGGTGTCAGCATGTCGCAGTTCGACGACACCTGGCTGACCTACCTGCGCGAGAACATGGACAAGAAGGCCAAGTCGATGCCCGATGGCGTCAAGTTGCAGTTCGAAGACGCCCGCAGCGACGTGGTCAAGCAGTTGAGCCAGGTGGAAAGCTTCATCAGCCAGAAGGTCGACGCCATTGTCGTCAACCCGGTGGATACCGCCGCCACGAAGAAAATCACCGAGGCCGCGGTCAAGGCCGGTATCCCGCTGGTCTACGTCAACCGCCGTCCCGATGACCTGAACCTGCCCAAGGGCGTGGTCACCGTCGCTTCCAACGACCTCGAGGCCGGCCAGATGCAGATGCAGTACCTGGCCGACAAGCTGGGCGGCAAGGGCGATATCGTGATCCTGCTGGGCGACCTGGCCAACAATTCCACCACCAACCGCACCAAGGGCGTCAAGGAGGTCCTGGCCAAGTACCCGAACATCAAGATCGACCAGGAGCAGACCGGCACCTGGTTGCGCGACAAGGGCATGACCCTGACCAATGACTGGCTGACCCAGGGCCGCAAGTTCGATGCGGTGGTCGCCAACAACGATGAAATGGCCATCGGCGCGTCCATGGCTTTGAACCAGGCCGGGGTGAAGAAGGGCACTGTGCTGATCGCCGGGGTCGATGGCACGCCGGATGGCTTGCGGGCCGTGGAGAAAGGCGATATGACCGTCTCGGTATTCCAGGATGCCAAGGGCCAGGCCGATGGTTCCATCGACACCGCGGTGAAGATGATCAAGAAGGAGCCGGTCGAAGCCGCGGTCTGGGTACCGTACAAGTTGATCACCCCGCAGAACGTCAAGGATTTCAAATAGGCTGCGCTCCAATAACAACAAGCCGGCAGGGTGCCGATGGCGCCTTGCCCACCCCGAGCCGAGGAGTACCCGACCATGCTCGCCAGCGCGACTGCTGCGTCCACGCCACAGGCGTCCCTTGCGTCCTCCGTCGACACGCGCCTTGCCGACTCGCCCTACCTGCTGGAAGTGGTCAACGTCAGCAAGGGCTTTCCCGGTGTGATTGCCCTGTCCAATGTACAACTGCGGGTCCGTCCGGGCTCGGTCCTGGCGCTGATGGGCGAGAACGGCGCCGGCAAATCGACCCTGATGAAGATCATCGCCGGCATCTACCAGCCGGACGCCGGCGAGCTCCGCCTGCGGGGCAAGCCGGTGACCTTCGACAGCCCCCTGGCGGCGTTGCAGTCGGGAATTGCGATGATCCACCAGGAACTCAACCTGATGCCGCACATGAGCATCGCCGAGAACATCTGGATCGGTCGCGAGCAGCTCAACGGTTTCCACATGATCGATCACCGCGAGATGCACCGTTGCACTGCGCGGCTGCTCGAACGCTTGCGAATCAACCTCCACCCCGAGGAACTGGTGGGCAACCTGAGTATCGCCGAACGGCAGATGGTCGAGATCGCCAAGGCGGTGTCCTACGATTCGGATGTGCTGATCATGGATGAGCCCACCTCGGCCATCACCGAGAAGGAGGTCGCGCACCTGTTCTCGATCATCGCCGACCTCAAGGCCCAGGGTAAGGGCATCGTCTATATCACCCACAAGATGAACGAAGTCTTCAGCATCGCCGATGAAGTCGCGGTGTTTCGCGACGGCCAGTACATCGGCCTGCAACGGGCCGACAGCATGGATGGCGACAGCCTGATCTCGATGATGGTCGGGCGTGAGTTGAACCAGCTGTTCCCGGTTCGCGAGAAGCCCATCGGCGACTTGCTGCTGTCGGTGCGGGACCTGCGCCTGGACGGGGTCTTCCAGGGCGTGTCGTTCGACCTGCATGCCGGGGAAATCCTCGGGATCGCCGGGCTCATGGGCTCGGGACGGACCAATGTCGCGGAAACCCTGTTCGGCATCACCCCGGCCAGCGGCGGCGAGATCCGCCTGGACGGCAAGCCGCTGCGGGTCAGCGATCCGCACCTGGCGATCGAGAAGGGCTTTGCGCTGTTGACCGAGGACCGCAAGCTCAGCGGCCTGTTTCCCTGCCTGTCGGTACTGGAGAACATGGAAATGGCCGTGCTGCCGCACTACGTCGGCAACGGTTTCATCCAGCAGAAGGCCCTGCGCGCCCTGTGCGAGGACATGTGCAAGAAGCTGCGGGTCAAGACCCCGTCCCTGGAGCAGTGCATCGATACCCTATCCGGCGGCAACCAGCAGAAGGCCTTGCTCGCCCGCTGGCTGATGACCAACCCGCGGCTGCTGATCCTCGATGAGCCGACCCGTGGCATCGATGTCGGGGCCAAGGCCGAGATCTATCGCCTGATCGCCTACCTCGCCAGCGAAGGCATGGCGGTGATCATGATTTCTTCGGAACTGCCGGAAGTGCTGGGCATGAGCGACCGGGTGATGGTCATGCACGAAGGCGACCTGATGGGCACCCTGGACCGCGGCGAGGCCACGTCGGAGCGCGTGATGCAACTGGCGTCGGGGATCCCGGCGGTTCACTGACTATATCAAGGCGGGCGCCGCGTGCCGGCGCCTGTCGGTGGCAAGAGAGGATAAGCGGTCATGAGTGCAGTCCTGGAAAACAAACCGGCGGACAACAAGCCCGCCCTGGCACCGATCAAGCATCGTCGACGGTTGCCGACCGAATTGAGCATCTTCCTGGTGCTGATCGGTATCGGCCTGGTCTTCGAGCTGTTCGGCTGGATCGTTCGCGACCAGAGCTTCCTGATGAATTCCCAGCGCCTGGTGCTGATGATCCTGCAAGTGTCGGTGATCGGCCTGCTGGCCATCGGCGTGACCCAGGTCATCATCACCACTGGCATCGACCTGTCGTCCGGCTCGGTGCTGGCGTTGTCGGCGATGATTGCCGCCAGCCTGGCGCAGACCTCGGACTTTTCCCGGGCGGTGTTTCCTTCGCTGACCGACCTGCCGGTGTGGATACCGGTGGTGGCCGGGCTGGGGGTCGGGCTGCTGGCGGGGGCGATCAACGGCAGCATCATCGCCGTGACCGGGATCCCGCCCTTTATCGCGACCCTCGGCATGATGGTCTCGGCCCGTGGCCTGGCTCGCTACTACACCGAAGGGCAGCCGGTGAGCATGCTCTCGGACTCCTACACGGCGATCGGTCACGGGGCGATGCCGGTGATCATCTTCCTGGTGGTGGCGGTGATCTTCCATGTCGCCCTGCGCTACACCAAGTACGGCAAGTACACCTACGCCATCGGTGGCAACATGCAGGCGGCCCGCACCTCGGGGATCAACGTCAAGCGTCACTTGGTGATCGTCTACAGCATTGCCGGGCTGCTCGCCGGGCTGGCCGGCGTGGTGGCTTCGGCGCGGGCGGCGACCGGGCAGGCGGGGATGGGCATGTCCTATGAGCTGGACGCGATCGCGGCGGCGGTCATCGGCGGCACCAGCCTGGCCGGCGGGGTCGGGCGCATTACCGGCACGGTGATCGGTGCACTGATCCTCGGGGTCATGGCCAGCGGTTTTACCTTTGTCGGGGTCGATGCCTATATCCAGGACATCATCAAGGGCCTGATCATCGTCATCGCCGTGGTCATCGACCAATACCGCAACAAGCGCAAGCTCAAGCGCTGAGTCCTCAAGGAGAGGTTGGGGGAGAGGGGGCGGGAGAGGCGACCTTGTGGGAGTGGGCTTGCCCACGAAGGGGCCCGAGAGGCCTCCGAAAGCTTCGGGGGCAAGCCCCCTCCCACAAGGCTCAATATGGCGTTGCGGACGGTCCCATTCCCTCCGGTTTTGCCGTTTGTCCCCTGAATGCGGGCACAGAACGGAATTTCTTGTTATAAACACACTCCGATACGCGCCCATGGGAAGGGCGCCAGGGCGCTTGCCCGGGGCTATCGGACGATTTTGCTGTCATTTCAGTTGCTGACTCGATAACTCGGCCTTAGACTGCCGCCCCTCGTAAATTGAGTGCCGGGTGGCGCTTGGAATGGACGGCGCCTTTCTGTGCATCCCCTCAGGTGTGCAGGACGCTCCCTAATTCGCCTTAATGCACGTATTTTCTATAGAGAAATCAATGACAAAGGAAAAGTTGCTGGCCATGCCGGCGGACGACTACATGAACGCCGAGCAACTGGCTTTCTTCACCGAGCTGCTGCAGGCAATGAAAGTCGAAACCCACGAGCGTATCGAGCAGAACCGTATTGCCATCGAAAGCCTCGATACTCCGGCAGACCCGGCCGACGCCGCGTCCGTTGAAGAAGAGCGCACCTGGCTGGTGAATGCGATTGACCGCGACCAGCGCATGCTGCCGCAACTGGAACAGGCCCTGGACCGCATTCGCGAAGACTCCTTCGGCTGGTGTGACGACAGTGGCGATCCGATCGGCCTCAAGCGCCTGTTGATCAGCCCGACCACCAAGTACTGCATCGAAGCCCAAGAGCGCCACGAGCAGATCGACAAGCACCAGCGCCAGGCCTGATCCTGCCCTTGTCGATGGATCGGTCCCACGCCCCGCGTGGGGCCGATCGTTGAACCTCTCCTGATATCCCCCCCGTGTGCCCCCGGCCTTCTCGATCTCCTGCCGATTACAACTAACGGACCATGGCTAATGGCCTTGTAGTGGCGTTTAATGCAGGAAAACAACTAGAAGCTGAAAGTGGGTAACGCACATGTCTGGAGAAGGAATTCTGTCCGGGGTCTCGGCGCAATCGGAAGCGCAGTCGCAGTCCCCCTCGCGTTGGTTGATACCGCTGATACAAAGTGTCGGGCTGGCGTTGCTGCTGGCGGCCATGAGCTATGCCGGCTGGCCCCTGGTCGCCTGCCTGCCGCTGGCGCTGCTGCTGGTCTGGCTGCCACGGTTCAAGGTGCGCCAGGCGCCGGTTGCCGCCGGCCCCGACAACAGCGCGTTGAGCGAGCTGACCCGGGATCTGTCCTACGCGACCAGTCATAACGCCTTGTCCGCCGCCGGGGTGGCCTTTGCGGTCAAGCAACTGGCCGGCAAGCTGCAGTCGCAACTCGGCGCCGCGGCGCAGATCGTCAGCAGCGCCGAAGTGATGATCGACACCGAACAAGCCACTTCGCTGCTCAGCCAGCAAGCGCTCGGCTCTGCCAGCGAAGCGCGCCAGAGCAGTGCCGAAGGTCACGCGGTGCTGTCGGAGTCGATCAGCCGCATGCACCAGCTCAGCCAGCGCGCCAGCGCCAGCCGGGAGCTGATCGAAGCCCTGAGCCTGCGCAGCGAGGAAATCCAGCGAGTGACCCTGGTGATCCAGGCGATCGCCAGCCAGACCAACCTGCTGGCACTCAATGCCGCCATCGAGGCCGCGCGCGCCGGGGAACATGGCCGTGGCTTTGCCGTGGTCGCCGATGAGGTCCGTGGCCTGGCCGGCCGTACCGCGACAGCCACCGACGAGGTCGGGGTGATGGTCGCCGATATCCAGCAACGCACCGCCCAGGTGGTGGAGCAGATCCGGCAACTGTCCATGGACCTCGACGGCGGCGTCGAGCAGGTCGAACATACCGGCCAGCACCTGGAAAATATTGCCCGCCTGGCGGCCGGTGTCGAAAGCCAGGTCAGCGAAATCGCCCGTGGCGCGCAGAACAATCGCGAGCAACTGGGCAGCCTGTTTACCGCGGTGGAGCAGATGCGCAGCGACCTGGCGGTCAGCGACCAGCAGACCCGCAGCCTCGCCGAAGCGGCCGTGCAGATGGAAGGGCAGGCGGAAACCATCAGCGAGCGCCTGGCCGAAGTCGGCCTGGACGACTATCACCAGCGTGTCTATGACCTGGCTCGCGAAGGCGCCGGGCAGATCGCCGCGCGCTTCGAGGCGGATATCGAACAGAACCGGGTCAGTCTCGACGATCTGTTCGACCGCAACTATCAGGCGATCGCCAACACCTCGCCGCCGAAATTCCAGACCCGCTTCGACCGCTACACCGACCAGGTGCTGCCGGCGATCCAGGAGCCGCTGCTGAGCCGTCACGAGGGCCTGGTGTTTGCCATTGCCTGCACGCCCCAGGGGTACGTGCCCACCCACAACCAGGCGTTTTCCCAGCCGTTGACGGGTGATGTGGCGAAGGACACCCTGCAGAACCGCACCAAGCGCAAGTTCGATGACCGCACCGGCATTCGCTGTGGCAGCCACCAGCAACCGGTGCTGTTGCAGACCTATACCCGCGATACCGGCGAACTGATGCATGACCTGTCGGTGCCGATCATGGTCAAGGGCCGGCACTGGGGTGGCCTGCGCCTGGGCTACAAGCCGGAAAGCGCACCCCAGGGCGCACGCCGGCGCTGATGGGCGGCGTCCGGGCATTGGATCAGGCATTGGACCGGGCGCCGGCGTTACGGGCCAGGCGCAGTGCCCCAGGTGGGCTTCAGGCGGTAATGTTGACGATCCCGGAAAGGATTTTTTCCGCCATGAACAGGGCGGTGCTGGTGCTGCTCAATGCGCTGTTGAGGGCCATGACCTCGGCACGGGCCGGCAAGGCTGCCGCATTGCGTGCCGCCTCGCTGCGATAACGACCATTCTTGATCGCGGCCAGGCGGGCATTGGCCATGCGCAGTTTCTGCTGCAATTGCTCGAGTTGTCTCTTGAGCTGCTTGATGCGGTTCTTCGCCGCCAGTTCGTTGCCGGCCATGCTCTGGCCGACCAGCGATGGGCTGGAGTCGCTGTCCGGATCTTCACCCAGCAGGGTGCGGATGGAAAGGGCGCTATCCGAAGCATCGGTCTCATCACTTCGGCTGGTCAGCGCGGGCATTGGCACCGAGAGTGAATTCAGGTTGATCATGGTCGATGGCCTTGAATGAATTCTTGCCAGTGTATCGGCGCCGTTACCTTATCCTTGAGCCGTGTCCCTGGCGCGATGCTCAGTTGTTCAGCGCGCCGCCATCGACAGCGGCCTTCAATGCCCTGGCGGCCTCCCTGGCAGCGCTGGCGGCCAGTTCGGAGGTCTTGAACCAGCGATCCTTTTCGACCTGATGGTGGGTGAGGGTGGTCAGTGGCGGCTTGGCCCGCATGACGATGACTGCCTGGAACTCGCCTTCGATCTCTCTGGCTTCGCCCCGGATGAAAAACTCGCCGATATCAAATTCCGTCACGTATGGCCTTCCCTTGGAGGTGGTTCTGCTGCTAAAAACGTGCGGTGCGCGCGCGTGAACGGAAGTCGTTCGTGTTGTGCGCGCAGTATGGCAGTTGTTGCCGCCGGACGGGCTGTCATCGACAGGTCACGCCGTGAAGGGCCGGCAAGGCCGGGTTTCTTCCCCGCAACTTGAGCGGGTAAAGGCCAAACCCGACAGCGATCAGTACTTTTTGTCTTGTCTGATACCCGATGGCGGTGGTTTGATTAGCCGTGACGGGCCGACGTGTTCTAGAATCGGCCAGTGCCCCGGCATTTGTTTCATTCGGGGTGTTTTTTCAACTTGCACGTCGGAAACTACGCTTTTTCAGGAAGGGGTTCCCCGTAACTTCCCTGTCTCACTTCCTGGAGTCAGTGATACACGGTGTTTTCCTTCACGCTCTGGTGATTGTTCGCAGAAGTCATGGGGTTTTGGATCCTTTAGTCTTCCTGTGTTCCCCCGAGGCGTCTGCGCGAGGCCGGCTTGCAGTCATCAGGGTTTTCAGTGAGTCATCGTCGGCAGTCGCCGAATGTCTTGTGCTGCCCGGTCCCTGGCGGGGCGGCTTCATTTTTGGGTTTGAGGGTTTTTCGTTGGCAGTCAGCAATCTCGATATGCATGCGTTGTTTGTACTGGGCGATCTGCGGGCCAAACTGGTCAAGCAGTTCCAATCACGTTTTGTCTACATCACCGAACAAACCGCCGAAGGCATCTATATCGCCGAAATCGACACCGAAGCCGCATTGGTCGTCGATGACAAGCAGCGTCTTGAACTGAAAGTCGGCGACCACTTCCGGGCGGCGGTATTGCCCAGCCGCGAAGGCGGGAAGTTCGATATCAAGTTTCGTGAAATCAAGCTGACGGTCTATGGCCTGGGCGACTATGCCTATGTCACCACGGAACTGGGGCACGCGATCCTGTTCAAGGAAGGCCATACCGTCGTCATGGTCTTCGCCGCCCACGAACAGTTGCAGGAAGGCCTGACCAAGACCCTCAAGGATGTGACCAAGAAGGCCGCGAAGTGGCGCAAGGGCGAGTTGACCTTCAAGGCCAGCGAGTAAGTCATGAGTGTCGGCAGGGTCCTGCTAGAGTTGCAGTAACTTCATACGCGGGGCGTGGAATAAATCATCACTCGCCGAGCCTGGAACCTCTACTAAAGTCTGTTGACTGATTATTCAGAGACTTTCGGCTCTCCGTCGAAAGGTATCCAGCGACTGAGGTAGACCCATGAAAGGATTTCGCGCGCGGCTGGCCGGCGCCCTGGCTGTATTCTGCGTCACTATCGCGCCGCTGCCGGCCCAGGCCGCGCCGTCGCCGATCCATTTTGCCGACTTGAACTGGGAAAGCGGCAGCCTGATTACCGAACTGCTGCGCTATATCGTCGAGAACGGCTATGGGTTGCCGACGGATATGCTGCCGGGCACCACCGTGACCCTGGAGACCGCCCTGGCGAAAAACGACATCCAGGTGATCGGCGAGGAGTGGGCCGGGCGTAGCCCTGTCTGGGTCAAGGCCGAGGCGGCAGGCGAAGTGATGGCGGTGGGCGATACCGTCAAGGGCGCCACCGAGGGCTGGTGGGTGCCGGAGTATGTGATCAAGGGCGATCCCGCGCGGGGGATCAAGCCCCTGGCGCCGGACCTGCGCAGTGTCGCAGACCTCAAGCGCTACAAGGACGTGTTCCAGGATCCCGAGTCGCCTGACAAGGGGCGTTTCCTCAACAGCCCGATCGGCTGGACCTCCGAGATCGTCAACAAGCAGAAGCTCAAGGCCTATGGCCTGAGCGACAGCTATGTGAACTTTCGCAGCGGTTCCGGCGCGGCGCTGGATGCCGAGATCACCTCGTCGATTCGTCGTGGCAAGCCGATCCTGTTCTATTACTGGTCGCCGACGCCGTTGCTGGGCAAGTTCAAGCTGGTGCAGTTGCAGGAGCCGGCGTTTGACGCCGAGGCCTGGAAGACCCTGACCGATGCCGACAACCCCAATCCCCAGCCGACCCGTTCCCTGGCTTCGAAGCTGAGTATTGGCGTATCGACGCCGTTCAAGGCGCAGCATCCGCAAGTGGTGGCATTCTTTGCCAAGGTCGACCTGCCGATCGATCTCCTCAACCAGGCGCTGGCAAAGATGAGTGACGAGCGCCAACCGCCCGCCCAGGTGGCCCGGACCTTTCTCAAGGAGCATCCGCAGGTCTGGCAGGCCTGGGTGCCCAAGGATGTGGCCGACAAGGTCAGTAGCAGTTTGCAGTAAGCGAGCGTTCCCATGCTCTGCGTAGAAACGCCTCCCGGGACGCTCCGCGTCCACTCTTGTGACGCAGAGCTGGGGAACGATCAGCGTCCGTGATTCAGAACCGCGTCTGCACCGCCAGCTCGAAGGTCCTTGGCGCCCCCAGGTAATACGCCGGGGAGACGTGGGCGAACTCGGCGTAGGTCTGGTTGGTCAGGTTGCGTACCCGGCCGGTCACCGAGGTGTGGCTATCGACCTTGTAGCTCAGGAACGTGCCATACAGGGTGTACGCCGGGACCCACTGGGTGTTGGCGCTGTCGGCATACACCGAGGCGACGTAACGGGCATCGACGCCACCTTGCCAGCGCGGATCGAAATCATAGGTCAGCCACAGGTTGGCGACCCGCGCCGGCACGTTGGTGGGCGTATTGCCCTTGCGTGAGACCACGACCCCGGCGGCGTTCTTCTCGTTGAACTCATCGTATTGCGCATCGACCCAGGCGAAGTTGCCTTCGGCCAGCAGCTTCGACGTGATCTTCAGCGAACTGGCCAACTCGATGCCCTTCGAGGATTGCTGTCCCACTGGCAGGGTGTTGGTCGGATCCAGCGGGTCGGTGATGGCGAAGTCCTTGCGCTCGATCCGGTAGGCGGCGACGGTGGCCGAGCCGCGCCCCTGCAGATAATTGAACTTGCTGCCCACCTCCCATTGCTTGCCAGTGGACACCTCGAAGTTCTGCGTGCCGCTGGGCTGCTCGGCGGCGGTGCTGTACTGCGCGTAGACATTGGCCGAGGGGATGAACTGCCAGGTCAGGCCGGCCCGCCCGGTGATCGGTTCCCAGCTGCGCTTGAGGTGGCGCGGGTTGCTCGCGGTCACCTGGCGATGATTGGTCACGTCCAGGTCGATCGCGTCGTAGCGCAGCCCCGTCAGCAGGGCCAGCTTGTCGGTCAGCATCAGCTGGTTTTCGACGAACAGGGCGCGGGTGGTGACTTCGTTGGTCTTGTCGCTGACAAAGCCCGGGCGGGTACCGGGGATGTCATAGAAATGCCCGGGATCGAAGTTGTCCGGGTCCACCGTGCTCGCTCCCGTGACGTTGAGGGGGTGGTTGGTGGTGCTGTTGACCCGGTACTCGAAGCCGCCGGCCCAGCGGCTGTCCAGGCCCAGCAGGGTGGACTGGTGACGCACCTCGAACTGGTTGCCATCCTGCGTGCCGGAATGGCGCACCAGGTAGGCGGTGGAGCGGTTTACCGCGGTATTGCCGGCGTTGTACTGGTAGGTTTCCAGATCGCGGTAATCGCGCTCGGTATCCAGGTGATAGAGGGTGTTGTGCAGGCTGGTGCTGTCATTGATGCGGTAGTCGATGATCGAGCGCAGCCAGCGTGTGCGTTGCACGTACTGGCCGTCGGCGACGTTGTAATTGTTGAAGCGGTTGTGGTTGTCGATCTTCAGCTCGCCGACCTTGGGATTGAGCACCGGTGTGCCCCAGTACGGGCTGTCGACCACTTCGTCCTGGTACTCCAGGGCCAGGGTATGGGAAAGGTCCGGCGTGAGGTCGCTGAGCAGGGAAAACGCCGCGCTCCAGGCATCGCGCTGGTTGCGGTCGATATAGCCGTTGCTGGCGTTGTGGCTGACATCCAGCCGGGCATAGTGCTGCACGTCCGCGCCCGGAGCGTTCAGGGCATGGTTGAAGCCGAAGGACGTTTCACTCGTATCGTTGCTGCCATAGCTGATCCGCCCCTCGGCGGCCTGTTCCTGGCGGTCGGCCAGCTTGGTGATGTAGTTCAGCGAGCCGCCGACGGAGCCGGCGCCATTGAGCAGCGAAGAGGGGCCGCCGACCAGTTCCACCCGGTCATAGATCCAGGCATCCACCGGCCGCGCCAGGCCGGTCGGGACCACGATGCCGTTGAACATCTGGCTGACCTGGCCGCTGGTAAAACCCCGGTAGGAAACAAAGCCGCCGAAGCCGAGCGGGGCACTGGCGTTGACCCCCGGCAGGCTGTTGGCCGCGTCCTGGAAGTTGCGGGCGCCGTGGCGTTCGATGCTGTCGCGGTTGGCGACGCTGACCGAGGCCGGGGTTTCCCGCAGGCTCAGGCCCAGGCGCGAGCCGGTGCCGAGTGGAGCATCGAGGTCCAGGCCGGGGTCGGCGAGGTGTTCGCCTTCGATGGTGACGGGAGCGAGCTCAAGCGCATCTTGCGCCGAGGCCGTGGCGGACAGGCAGCCGAGCAGGCCCGCGAGCAGGGAGAGATGGTTCATGGTGCAATCCTGAAGTCATGGCGAATATCCAGCGCACGCCGATACGACACGGTTGGGCGTCGGGCGGGTGGGCTGATCGGGACAGGCGGAATGACTCAGGCGAGCGGTGGCGCGCGCGGATTGGCCGAGGGCCAGGTGAAACGGGTGGGAATCTGCTCGTTGGCGACCCGGGTCAGGGGCGGGCTGTGCTGTTCCGGGAGAATCGCCAGGGTCAGGCTGGAGTTGAGCGCCGGTCCCATGCCGCCGCTGGAGCACAGCGGGCAGCCGAAGGCCTTGGCCAGGGTCGGCAACTGCTCATCGGTGGAACTGCCGGAGAGCGGCGCCTGGGTGCGCGGGTCGATGGAGCAGAACTGGCCGCCGATGCCATTGAGCTGCTGGCCGACCATCTGTCCGTGACCGATGCTGCAGGCGAACACATTGAACAGGACGCAGCAATAAAGCATCCAGGCAATGAGTGAGCGATCGGTACGGGCGAGTTTCATGGCGGCGGACTCTATCAGGCCCGACGAACGGTGACAAAGCCACGCCTGCACTTGCCCGTTCCCCTGTTCCCCTTTCGGCAGCCGCTGAAACCCGCCTGGCACAGGCGGGCCGGCTACAATTCGTCGATATTCACCCAGCGCCTTTCATGGGCGGCGAGACGAATTGCCGCAGCCAGCCTTTCCACCTGCCAGGCCTCTTCGAAGTCGGGGCCTTGCTGACCTTGTCCTGCCAGCGCCTGGACCAGGGCATGGACTTCCAGGGTCTTCAGCTCGTTGTAGCCCAACTGATGCCCGGCCGCCGGGCTGAACGCGGCATAGCCCGGCAGGTTCGGTCCGGCCAGCAGGCGCTGGAAACCGCCCTGGCCGGCGCGACACAGGCGCAGTTCGTTCAGGCGTTCCTGATCGAATGCCAGGGTGCCGCGAGTGCCGCTGATCTCGACACTCAGGTGATTCTTGTAGCCGTGCTTGAGCCAGCTGCTGCTGAAGGTGCCGCGGGCGCCATTGGCGAAGCGCAGCAGGGCGTGGGTCTGGTCATCGACGGCGATCAGGCGCTGTTCGCCGCTGCCGGCACTGGCCGGACGCCGGGCGTGGACGGTCTGGCTGTCGGCACAGACGGCAGTGATATCTCCCAACAGATAACGCGACAGCGCCAACAGGTGGCTGCCGAGGTCGGCCAGTGCGCCACCGGCGTGTTGCGGGTCGCAGCGCCAGGACCAGGGCGCGGCAGGATCGGCCATGAAGTCTTCGCTAAACTCGCCCTGGAGGCTGATGATCTCGCCCAGCTCACCGCTGCGGATCATCTCTCGTGCGAGGACAATCATCGGGTTGTGCTGGTAGTTGTAGCCGACCCGCGTCACCACACCGGCATCGCGGGCGGCCTGGCGCATCTGGCTGGCCTGGTCGAGGCTGACCGCCAGGGGCTTTTCGCAATACACCGGCTTGCCCGCGGCCAGCGCGGCCATGGCCATGGGGAAGTGCAGGTGGTTGGGGGTGGTGATCGCCACCAGTTGCACCTCGGGGTCGTCGATCAGGCGCTGCCAGTCGCCGTGACCGCGTTCGAAGCCCCAGGCCCTGGCACAGGACACGGCCCGCTGGGCATCGGCGTCGGCGAGGGTGCTCAGGCGCAGGCGCACCGGCAGTTCGAAGGCCGCGCTGACATTACGAAAGGCCAGCGCGTGGGCGCGTCCCATGAATCCGGTACCGATCAGTCCTACGCCGAGTTCGCGCATTGCCAAGCCCTTTGATGGTTATTGTCTGGAGGGCTATTTATGGAATAAAAATTCACGCGACTCAAACGATAAAACCTCATTTTTACCTCATAAAAACCTCAGTCCCCATGGATCGGCCCGCCAATAAAAAAGGCAGCCCGTGGGCTGCCTCGATGTGCATGTGCCTGATTCAGGACAGGAAGGTTCAGGACAGGAAACCACCGTCCACATTCAGCGAAACGCCAGTGGTGTAGCTCGATGCGTCGCTGGCCAGGTACAGCACCGCACCGGCCATCTCGCTCGGCTCGGCCACGCGCTTGAGCGGGATCTGTTGCAACGCGGTCTTGAGGATCGCGTCGTTCTTGACCAAGGCTGAGGCGAACTTGGTGTCGGTCAGGCCTGGCAGCAGGGCGTTGCAACGAATGCCGAACTGCGCGCATTCCTTGGCGAAGACCTTGGTCATGTTGATCACGGCGGCCTTGGTCACCGAATAGATGCCCTGGAACACCCCGGGGGAAATGCCGTTGATCGAGGCCACGTTGATGATGCTGCCGCCACCGTTGTCACGCATCAGCTTGCCGGCCTCCACCGACATGAAGAAATAACCGCGGATATTCACGTCGACGGTCTTCTGGAAGGCGCTCAGGTCGGTGTCCAGCACGTTGCAGAACTGCGGGTTGGTGGCGGCGTTGTTGACCAGGATGTCCAGGCGTCCGAACTGCTCGCGGATGGCGGCGAAGACCTGGGTGATCTGCTCCATTTCGCCGATATGACAGGCAATGGCGGTGGCCTTGCCCCCGTCGGCGACGATCGCGTCGGCGACGTGCTGGCAGCCGTCGAGCTTGCGGCTCGAGACAATCACATGGGCGCCTTGCTGGGCCAGCAGCCGGGCGATGGCTTCACCGATGCCACGGCTGGCGCCGGAGACAAAGGCAATCTTGCCGTCGAGGTCGAACAACTGAGTCTTGGACATGGTTTTTCCCTTGTTGTGGTCGCGGTCAGAGGCTGGATTTATGGATGACTTGCAGGCTCATCTGCTCCAGCAGCTTGTTCATGTGAATGAACTGCGCAAAGCGTTTGTCCTGGGTCTGGCCGTGGAAGAAACGGTAGTAGATCTGCTGCACGATACCGGCCAGGCGGAACAGGCCGTAGGTGTAGTAGAAGTCGAAGTTGTCGATCGACAGGCCCGAGCGCTCGGCGTAGTAGTCGACGAACTGGCGGCGGCTGAGCATGCCCGGTGCATGGCTGGGCTGACGGCGCATCAGTTGCACCGGTGCCGGGTCGCCGGCCTCGATCCAGTAGGCGAGGGTATTGCCCAGGTCCATCAGCGGGTTGCCGAGGGTGGTCAGTTCCCAGTCGAGCACGCCGATGATCTGCATCGGGTTCTGCGGGTCGAGGATCACGTTGTCGAAACGATAGTCGTTGTGAACGATGCTCGAGGTCGGATGGTCGGCGGGCATCTTGTCGTTCAGCCAGGCCTTGACCGTTTCCCAGCTCGGGGCGTCCGGGGTCAGGGCCTTTTCATAACGTTCGCTCCAGCCGCGGATCTGCCGGGCGACATAACCCTCGGGCTTGCCCAGGTCGGCCAGGCCGCAGGCGTTGTAGTCGACGCGGTGCAGTTCCACCAGGCGATCGATAAAGCTCTTGCACAGGGTCTCGGTCTGGGCGGCATCGAGGCCCAGCTCCGGCGGCAGGTCGGAACGCAGGATGATGCCCTTGACCCGTTCCATCACATAGAACTCGGCGCCGATCACGCTCTCGTCGGTGCAATGGGCATAGGCTTTCGGACAGTACGGAAATCCGTCCTTGAGCTGGTTGAGAATGCGGAATTCGCGTCCCATGTCGTGGGCCGACTTGGCCTTGTGGCCGAACGGCGGACGCCGCAGGACGAACTCCTGCTCGGGGTACTGGATCAGGTAGGTCAGGTTCGAGGCACCGCCAGGGAACTGGCTGATGCTCGGCAGGCCGCTGAGGCCTGGAATATGCGCCTTGAGGTACGGATCGATCAGGCCGGCATCGAGTTCTTCGCCTGCCCGGATACGGGTGGACTGGTCAGTAAGCGCCATGCTTATCCCTTCTGCTTATTCTGGAGGCCAGAGATTATTGGCTAATCTAATGCTCGCCCGGCAGGGTCACAAGCAAGACCCGGCCTTATAGGTCTGCGTGTTGCAGGATAATCAGCGTTCCTGATGCGCGAGCAGAAATCCAGGGTAGCCGAAAAAGCCCGGTCTGGATCAGACCGGGCAGTTCTGTCGGCGGCAGGGCGGGAAGGTACGCTCTAGAGGCTTTCGTCGAGGAATTGTACAACCGTGCCCATGCAGGCCTGGCGCTCTTCGACATGGGGCATGTGGCTGGAGTCTTCGAACAGCGCCCAGCGCGCGCCGGCGATCTTCTCGACATAGGGCCGGACCACCGCTTCGGTGGCTTCGTCATGGCGCCCGGAGATCACCAGGGTCGGGACTTTCACCAGGTGCAGGCGGTCGATGATGGTCCAGTCCTTCAGCGAGCCGATGACGTGGAACTCGGTCGGGCCGCTCATGGTGTGATAGACGGTGGGGTCGGCATCGACCTGGGCGAAGGTGCGGGCCACTTCATCCGGCCAGGGAGTGATGCGGCAGACATGGCGATCATAGAACGCCCGTGACGCTTCGACGTATTTCGGGTCGTTGTAGGTGCCGGCCTGCTCGTGCTTGAGCAGGGCCTGCTGGACGGCCGCGGGCAACTGCTCGCGCAGGCGATTGGCTTCGCTGACCCAGGTGCGCATGCACGACGGCGAGTTGGCGAGGATCATCGCCTTGAGTCCCGCCGGCTGGCGCACCGCGTGTTCGCTGGCGAGCATGCCGCCCCAGGATTGACCGAGCAGTACGTAGTGCTGGCGGATGCCCAGGTGGTCGAGCAGGTTGTCCAGTTCATCGAGGAACAGCTGGACGGTCCAGAAGGACGGATCCTGGTGGGGCAGGTGGGTCGACTTGCCGTTGCCCAGCTGGTCGTAGTGGACCACTGCGTGGCCGCTGGCGGCGATGTCCTTGAAGGCGTCGACATAGTCATGGGTACAGCCCGGGCCGCCGTGGAGGATCACCAGGGGCGTACGACCGTTGGCCAGGTCGCCGGTGACACGGTACCAGGTCTGGTACGGGCCGAAGTGCGCAAAGCCTTCGCGTATTTCGTTGAATTCCATTTCTTCAGACTCCCTGAATGCACGATTCAGGGCACGATAGCGAAACTTTTCCGCCGGCATAACTAGGTGAATTGATAGGTTTTTGCCGGGTCAGCTGTCGAGCAACCGGTAGTGCACCGCCCGCAATACCGCCTGCACGCGGTTTTTTGCCCCCAACTTGTGCATGGCGGAGGCCAGGTGCAGGGTCACCGTAGCCAGGGAACGGTGCAGGTGCTCGGCGATTTCCTTGGCGGTGAGGCCCTCGGCCGCCCATTGCAGGCATTCGCGCTCACGCCGGGTCAGGCGAATATGCGGATATACGCGCATTTCAGGGCTGAATAAAGGGTAGGCGGCTTCCTGTAGTGCGTGGGAAATGACGCTGAAATCCGTAAGGGTTTGTCGCGCATCCTTTAGGACATATTTACCGTTGCCCGTACGCAGCCCGGTCAACGAGGCGAAGCCACCCTTCGGCAGGTGGATCGGCACGCTGACGCCGCAGGTCATCTGCCGGTCGTGCAGGTAGCTGGTCACGGGGGAATGGCGCTGGTCGATGACCTTTTGCAGGGCGGTTTCGGCCTTGGGCTGATAGGACCAGACAAAGGGCGCGACGGTGCCCAGCGCCAGGTATTGCACGGGGTCTATCTGGTAGAAGCCGTGCTCGCACCAAAGCGAGTGCCAGTCCGCCGGGGTGTTGCGGACCTTGAGCACGGATGGGGTGATCATGCTGCCGTCATGGTCCAGCGGCACCGGTGTGTAGTCGTACACCAGGGCATCGAATCCCAGGTGACCCGCGAGTATCAGCGCGTTGTCCATCAGCTCGTCCATGTTGTTCCCGGACAAGCGGCGGGTATCGACCTCAGAGAATTTGACCTGCATCCTTTCCTCTCCTGAATAAATTTCAATCCTGAAATCAAGCAAGTAGAATGCCACGCCGCGGCGAGGGACAGCCAGACCAAACCTATAAGAATTGCTAGCTTATGGGCTCGGAAATTCCCCGCTAGGGTGAAGCCGACAGGCTACAAGAGTCTGCAACAGGGAGAGTGGCAATGTGGTACGAACTGCAACCGGATCAGCGTTACACCCTTGAAGTCGATGGCCACAGCATAGTGGTCTACAGCTACGGCAGTGGCGATGAGGTGCTCTTGTGCCTCAACGGCGGCCCTGGCCTGCCATGCGACTACCTGCGCGATGCCCATGGCTGGCTGAAGGAAAAGGGCTTGCGGGTGGTGGCGTTCGACCAGTTGGGTACCGGCGCGTCCGACCGCCCCAGCGACCCGGCATTGTGGGATATCACCCGTTACGTCGCCGAAGTCGAGCATGTACGCCAGGCCCTGGAACTGGGGCGGGTGCATATGCTCGGCCATTCCTGGGGTGGCTGGCTGGCCATCGAGTACGCGATCCATCATCCGCAGCACCTCAAGACCCTGGTTCTGGAAAACACTGTCGGCGATATCCCGCACCTGACCGGGGAACTCGAGCGTCTGCGTGGGGCCCTGGGCAGCGAGACCGTGGCGATGATGCAGCGCCATGAGGCCATGGGCACCCTGGATCACCCGCAGTACCAGGCGGCGATCACCTTGCTCAACTATCGGCATGTGTGCCGCCTCGACGAATGGCCGGCACCGGTCAGGCGTTCGCTGGACGACTGGAACATGGGGCCGTACGAGGCCATGCAGGGCCCCAACGAGTTCCTCTATGTCGGCAATCTCAAGGACTGGAACCGCATCGAGCAGATGGCCGACTTCACGATGCCGGTGCTGATCACCACCGGCCAGCACGACGAACTGACCCCGGCCTGTGCCTATCGGATGAAACGCGCGCTCCAGGATGTCGAGCTGCATGTGTTCCCCAACAGCAGCCATATGCCGTTCTACGAGGAACCCGAGGCCTACTTCCCGGTGCTGCTCGACTTCCTCCAGCGTCATCGGGGCGCTGCATGAACCTGCAGCGCTACCGCTTTATCCTGACCCGGCCGCTGCAATTGCTGCCGGTGCTGTTCGGCATCAGCCTGGTGACCTTCGTCCTGATCCGCTCGATTCCCGGCGATCCGGCGCGGGCACTGCTGGGCTCGCGCACCACGCCGGAGGCGCTGGCCAATATCCGCGCCCAGTTCGGTCTCGACCAGCCGCTGCCGATGCAGTACTTCTATTTCCTCAAGAACCTGCTGCAAGGCGACCTGGGCCAATCGATCCAGTACCGGGTCGATACCCTGAAGCTGATCGTCACCCGTATCGAGCCGACGCTGACCCTGGTCCTGGGCAGCGTCGTGCTGGCACTGCTGATCGCGATCCCGCTGGCTACCCTGGCCGCCCGGCACAAGGGCGGCTGGATCGACAACCTGGTGCGGGTGTTCACCACCAGTGGCCTCGGCGTCCCGGCATTCTGGCTGGGCATCATGCTGATCCTGGTATTCAGCGTGCAACTGGGCTGGTTTCCGGTGACCGGCTACGGCCGTGACTGGCTGGACAAACTGCACCACCTGGCGCTGCCGTGCCTGACCATAGCCCTGGCGCTGTCCTCGGTGCTGATCCGCAACCTGCGGGCGAGCATGCTGGTGGAGTTGCAGGCCGATCATGTCACCGCCGCCAGGGCGCGGGGCCTGTCCGACGGAGCGATCCTGCGCCGGCATGTGCTGCCCAATTCCCTGGTGCCCACGGTCAACCTGCTGGCCGTGAATATCGGCTGGCTGATCAGCAGCACGGTGGTGATCGAAAGCCTGTTCGCCATTCCGGGCATCGGCCAGTTGCTGGTGCGCGGGATCTTCGGTCGTGACTACATGGTGGTGCAGGGGGTGGCGATGGTCCTGGCCCTGGCGACGGTGGCGGTGAACTTCCTCGCCGACGTGGCCACCGTGGCGATCGATCCGCGGGTGAAAGTCCGATGAGCAGCGCAGGGACCCTGGTGGTGCGGCGCAATGCCCTCAGCCTGCGACTGGGCAACGGCCGGCTGGCGATGTATCTCGGCCTGGCGATTCTCGGCGGCTGGCTGGTGCTGGCGCTCTTCGCCCCGTGGATCGCGCCCTACGATCCGATCCTGCAAAACACCGATGTGCGCTTGCTGGCGCCGAGCGCGGCCCATCCCTTCGGCACCGATCACTTTGGCCGGGACGTGCTGTCGCGGGTGATCTGGGGGGCCCGGGTCGACTTGCAGTTGTCGGTACTGGGGGTGATTTTCCCGTTCCTCATCGGCACCGTGGTCGGTGCCTTGTCCGGTTATATCGGCGGACGTTTCGATACCCTCTGCATGCGCCTGATCGATATTGTGCTGGCCTTTCCGTTCCTGGTGCTGATGCTGGCGATCATGGCGATTCTCGGCCCGGGGCTGACCAGCTTCTATATCGCCATGGCCCTGGTCGGCTGGGTGTCCTACGCGCGGTTGATCCGCTCGCAGATCCTGATCCTCAAGGAAAGCGACTTCGCCCTGGCGGCGAAAAGCCTCGGCTTCGGCCATGGACGCATCCTGTTCCGGCACCTGCTGCCCAACGCGTTGTTCAGCTCGGTGGTCTTCGCCATGTCCGATGCGGTGCTGGTGCTGCTCAATGGCGCCGCCGTGAGCTACCTGGGGCTGGGCGTGCAACCGCCGACGGCGGAATGGGGCACCATGGTCGCCGAAGGGCAGAGCCTGATTACCAGCGCCTGGTGGATCTGCACCTTCCCGGGCATCGCCATCGTCACCCTGGCCATGGGGTTCAGCCTGCTGGCCGACGGTGTCGCCGAAGCCATGGGAGAGCGCACATGAGCTCGCCGGTGTTGCAGGTCCGCGACCTGAGTGTGCTGGCCCATAATGGCCCGACCCCGCTGACCCTGGTCGATCGCCTGTCCTTCGACCTGATGGAAGGGGAAATCCTCGGCCTGGTAGGGGAAAGCGGTTCGGGCAAGACCCTGGCCTGCCGCGGCCTGATGCGCCTGCTGCCGTTCACCGGGCTCAGTGTCGAGGGCGGCGCCGTGCACCTGGCCGGGCAGAACCTGCTGGCGCTGGACGAGACCGGCATGCGGGCGATGCGCGGACGCCAGATCGGCATGGTGTTTCAGAACCCCAGCAGTCACCTTGACCCGCTGATGCGCATCGGCGAGCAGATCGGCGAGGGTATCCGCCAGCATCAGCAGTGCTCGCGCCGCGAGGCGCGCGCACAGGCGATCGAGGTCCTGCGCCAGGTCGGTATTCCCGACCCGCAGCGTCGCGTCGACAACTATCCCCACGAATTCTCCGGTGGCATGCGTCAGCGGGCGATGATCGCCGTGGCCCTGGGCTGCGAGCCCAGGGTGCTGATCGCCGACGAGCCGACCACCGCCCTCGACGTGACGGTACAGGCGCAGATCCTGCGGCTGTTGCTCGACCTGCGGGACCAGCGCGGGCTGTCATTGATCATGATCACCCATGACCTGGGCGTCGTCGCGCAGACCTGCGATTCGATTGCCGTGATGTATGCCGGTCGCCTGTGCGAGCACGGCAGCAAGCGCGATCTGCTGGCGCGGCCGCGCCATCCCTATACCGCCGGCCTGGTGGCGTGCCAGCCGGCTGGCGGCGCCGGCCAGGAGCCGCTGCGGACCATCGGCGGCCAGCCGCCCCTGCTCAACGCCTTGCCGACCGGCTGTCGTTTCAACCCGCGTTGCCAGCACCTGGGCCCGCAGTGCGGCGACGTGTTGCCTGAACTGCGGGCCATCGAGCAGGGACAGGGACAGCGGGTGGCCTGTCATTACCCCTTGGCGCTGGGAGGCCAGTCATGAACCTGCTTGAAGTCAAGGACCTGCAGGTGCGCTTCGCCGCACAAGGCAGCGGTTTCCTGGGGATGAACCGGCAATGGGTGAGGGCGGTCAACGGCGTTTCCCTGAGCCTGGGCGCCGGGGAAACCCTGGGCCTGGTCGGCGAGTCCGGCAGCGGCAAGAGCAGCTTTGGCCGGGCCATCCTGCGGCTCAACGATATCGCCGCCGGCCAGGTCCTGTTCGATGGCGTGGATGTCGCCCAGGGGCACGGGATCGAGCTGGAACGCCTGCGCCGCGAAACCGCGATGATCTTCCAGGATCCCTATGCCGCGCTCAATCCACGCCTGAGCATCGGCGAAACCCTTGCCGAAGTGCTACGGGTGCAACGCAAGGTGAGTGCCGGGATGATTCCGGCACGGGTCGAGGAATTGCTGACCCTGGTCGGGCTGCGCCCGGAACTGGCCGGACGCAAGCCGGGCAGCCTCAGTGGCGGCCAGTGCCAGCGGGTGGGCATCGCCCGGGCTCTGGCGGTGGAACCGCGGCTGATCGTTGCCGACGAATGCGTGGCGGCGCTCGATGTGTCGATCCAGGGCCAGATCATCAACCTGCTGCTGGAACTGCGCCAGCGCCTGAACCTGTCGATCCTGTTCATCGCCCATGACCTGGCCATCGTCCGGCGCCTGTGCGACCGGGTGGCGGTGATGTACCTGGGGCAGATCGTCGAAGAAGGCAGCGTCGAGGCGGTCTTCAGCGCCCCGCGCCATCCCTATACGGCGGCCCTGATCAGTTCGATCCCGGATATCGACCCGGATCGTCGGCTGCCTTCCGAACCCTTGCCCGGCGAACCGCCGAGCCCGCTGAACGCACCGAGCGGCTGCGCCTTTCACCCGCGTTGCCGTCTCGCCCGGCCCGGCTGTGCCGAGACACCGCCGCCGACCCATTACCTCGCGCACCAGCGCTACAGCTGCGTGCTCGAAGAACCGCTGTCGCAAACCCCAAACCCACCATCGATTAACAGGGAGTTATACGCATGAGATCCAGGCATTTGAAACTGTTGAGCGCGGCCGCCCTGGCCGTCTGCTCGTTGGCGGCGGGCGTGGCGCAAGCCGCGGGCGTGCTGACCATTGGTTGCCGGGAAGATAGCACCACCTTCGACCCGATCAAGAGTGCGCAGAACCGCGATACCTGGGTGTTCGCCAATGTCTACGACACCCTGGTGCGCGTCGACAAGGCCGGCACCCAGCTGGAGCCCGGCCTGGCTGAAAGCTGGACGACCTCGCCCGACGGCCTGACCTACACCTTCAAGCTGCGCCCGGCGAAGTTCTCCGACGGTTCGGCGATCACCGCCAGCGACGCGGCCTTCAGTCTGTTGCGCATCCGCGACAACAAGGCGTCGCTGTGGAGCGACTCCTACAAGCTGATCGACAAGGCCGAAGCCAGGGACCCGCAGACCCTGGTGGTGACCCTCAAGACCCCGTCGGTGCCGTTCGTTTCGCAACTGGCCTCGCCGACCGCCTCGGTGCTGTCGCAAAAGGCCATCGAGAAGATGGGCGAGGATGCCTACGCCGAGAAACCGGTGGTGTCCGGAGCCTTTACCGTCAAGGAGTGGATTCGCGGCGATCGCGTGGTCCTGGAGAAGAACCCGGACTTCTGGCAGGCCGGCAGCGTCAGCCTGGATGGCGTGGAGTGGATTTCCATCCCGGATGACAACACGCGGATGCTCAAGGTCCAGGCCGGCGAGCTGGACTCGGCGATCTTCGTGCCGTTCTCGCGGGTCGATACCTTGCAGAAAGACAAGAACCTGGTGGTGCACCTCGACCCTTCGACCCGCGAAGACCACCTGCTGATCAACCACGCCCATGGCGAACTGGCCAAGCCGCAGGTGCGCGAGGCCCTGGACTATGCGATCGACAAGAAGTCGCTGGTGGACACCGTCACCTTCGGCAAGGGCGTCGTGGCCTACTCCTACATTCCCAAGGGCGGCCAGTACCACTACGCGGACAACCTGCAACGCCCCTACGATCCGGAGAAAGCCAAAAAGCTGCTGAGCGAAGCCGGGGCTTCGAACCTCAAGCTGAACTATGTGGTCAATGCCGGTAACGAGGCGGACGAGCAGATCGCCGTGATGGTCCAGCAGCAACTGGCCAAGGTCGGGGTCACCGCCAACCTGCAGAAAGTCGACCCGACGCAGAGCTGGCAGATGCTGATCGACGGCGCCTACGACCTGTCGGTGATGTACTGGACCAACGACATTCTCGACGCCGACCAGAAGACCACCTTCGTCCTCGGTCACGACACCAACAACAACTACATGACCGGCTACCGGAACGAGAAGGTCAAGGAGCTGGTGGCGGCGGCCCGTGTCGAGAGCGATCCGGTCAAGCGCAAGCAGATGTACATCGACCTGCAGAAGATGGCCAAGGCCGATGTCAACTGGATCGACCTGTATTACAGCCCGTACATCAACATCTCGCGCAAGAACATCGAGAACTTCCAGCAGAACCCGCTGGGCCGTTTCTCGTTGGAAGAGACCGTGAAGAAGGATGACAAGGTCGCCAGCAAGTGAGGGCTGGCTGAGTCGAATACCCTGTAGGAGCCGGCTTGCCGGCGATGGCGGTGTTTCAGGCGACGAAGATGTCGGCTGTCAGGTCGCTATCGCTGGCAAGCCCGCTCCTGCAATGGGCCTATCAGGAGGGGAACAGCTCGCTCAGTTTCATGGCCAGCATCATGTCGCCTTCGGCGCGCAGCTTGCCGCCCATGAAGGCCTGCATGCCGTCGGTTTCGCCGCTGACGATGCCTTCGAGGGTCTCGCCGTCCATCACCAGGGTCACTTGTGCGTCCGGGTTTTCGCCTTCCAGCAGTTCGCAGGTGCTGTCCTTGACCACCAGCGAGAAGTTCTTGGTGTCGTCGATACGGAAACCGAACACCAGGTCCAGGCCGGCAGCGGCGGCTGGGTTGAATTTGGCTTTCATTGCTTGTACGGCATCGGCTACAGAAGTCATGGTTCGATCCTTTTATGGGTGATTACAGCGACCCCAAGGGTCACGGTTGGCCGGTTCTCAACGGAAGGTGATGAGTTCCGGCGCCTTCAGCAGTTGCAAGTGGGTTTGACTGTTGAAGGAAGCCAGGGCCACCTCGCGACCACGGAACTTGAGCTGGTTGAGCGAGGTGTTGACGATTTGCCAGTTCAGCTCGAACGCCTGTCGCGCGGGCATCCGGGTGATCAGGTGGAGCAGGGCGGTGATGGTGCCGCCCGAGGTGAATACGGCGATCTTGCGGGTATTGTCGGCGCTGTCGAGGATCCGTTGCAGGCCACCCTGGACACGGTCGACGAACTCCAGCCAGCTTTCCAGGCCGGAAGGGTCGTGGCTGCCGTCGAGCCAGCGCTCGATGATCAGGGCGAAGATACGTTGGAATTCGCCACGGTTCTGCGCCGCGTTGCGCAGGATATGCAGGGCTTCGGGTTCGTCCGGCAGCAGGCCGGGGAGCAGGGCGCGGATCACCGCGTCGGCATCGAATTCGTTGAAGGCCGGGTCGATCTCCAGCGGCGGTACCGGCACGCCGACAGTGGCGAACTGTTCCAGGGCCAGGGTCGCGGTGTCCTGCTGGCGACGCAGGTCGCCGGCCAGGCAGCGGTCGAAGCTCAGGCCCAGTTCAGCCAGGTGCTGGCCGAGGACCTGTGCCTGGCGCACGCCGATCGGCGACAGCACATCGTAGTCGTCGGCACCAAAGGAGGCCTGGCCATGTCGAATCAGGTAGATACTGCCCACGTCCGCGTCGTCCCGGTACGTTGAAGTTCTGGCGAGGTTATGAGGATGCCGGAAGCCTGTCAATGAAAAAACATACGCTCGTTTGAAATGTTTGTTAGAGACTTGTTTCCCGGCATGACGGCGGCTGGCCGCACGGCGGTCCCGACGGTATGCTTGAAGTGTCATGCCCCCAAAGCCGGGGGTCGCCTCGTTTTTAAGGAGTCACCGTGGAGTTTCTTGCAGAGTACGCAAGTTTTCTGGCTAAAACCGTCACCCTGGTCATCGCCATAGTCGTGGTGCTGGTCGTCGCGGCTTCATTGCGCAGCAAGGGGCGGCGCAAGTCCGCCGGCCAGTTGCAGGTCAGCAAGCTCAACGATTTCTACAAGGGCCTGCGCGAGCGCCTGGAGCAGACCCTGCTCGACAAGGACCAGCTCAAGGCACTGCGCAAGCAGCAGGGCAAGGACGACAAGAAACAGAAGAAACAGCCGGAGGCCAGGCCGCGAGTGTTCGTGCTGGACTTCGACGGCGATATCAAGGCTTCGGCGACTGAAAGCCTGCGCCACGAAATCACGGCCCTGCTGACCCTGGCCACGCCACGGGACGAAGTGGTGCTGCGCCTGGAAAGCGGCGGCGGCATGGTTCACAGCTACGGGCTGGCATCCTCGCAACTGGCGCGTATCCGCCAGGCCGGGGTGCCCCTGACGGTATGCATCGACAAGGTCGCGGCCAGCGGCGGCTACATGATGGCCTGCATCGGCGAGAAGATCATCAGCGCGCCCTTTGCCGTGCTGGGCTCCATCGGCGTGGTGGCACAGCTGCCCAACGTCAACAAGCTGCTGAAGAAGCACGATATCGACTTCGAAGTGCTGACCGCCGGTGAATACAAGCGCACCTTGACAGTGTTCGGCGAGAACACCGACAAGGGCCGGGAGAAGTTCCAGGAAGACCTGGATATCACCCACCAGCTGTTCAAGAACTTCGTCTCCCGTTACCGCCCGCAGCTGGCCATCGATGACGTGGCCACCGGTGAGGTCTGGCTGGGTATTGCCGCGCTGGACAAGCAACTGGTCGACGAACTGCGCACCAGCGACGAGTACCTGGCCGAGCGCGCCAAGGCCGCCGAGCTGTTCCACCTGCACTACGCCGAACGCAAGAGCCTGCAGGAGCGTGTCGGGTTGGCCGCCAGCGGCTCGATCGACCGTGTGCTGCTCAACGCCTGGAACCGACTGACCCAGCAGCGTTTCTGGTAGAACCCGGCTTGTCGGCTTCCAGCGGTACGCACCGATGGAAGCCGTCGCACCAGCTATAAGTACCCCCCTTTCCCGCCAGGCGATCAATACGCTGGAGTCTCTAATGGATATCCAGGTTGATTGCCATGGAAGAAACAGATGTCATCGAGCCCGGCCCGGCCCCTGCCGCGGCGGGCATTCATTTCGATATGATCAAGGAGAAGATTCCCCGCTGGCTCTATCAGGCGGCTCCGGAAATACGCCTGTTGTTTCGCGAGCACCTGCTGGCCCTGGAGACGTCGCGGCACGAAATCCAGCGGATCATGGCGCAGTTGCAGAAGATCGACGCGTTCTGCATGCCCCGTCTGGCCCAGGCGCTGGAGCGACAGGTCAACGGCGACCACGACTTGCAGGACGTGCGGTTTGTCAGGGTCGATGCGACCTACCTGTCCAGTATCTTCGAAGACAAGCTCTTCAGCTTTACCCACAGCCAGACCCTGCTGGAGGCGGCCTTGCAGAACTTCGAGGCCGGCGAGGCCGAGCGGGGTGCGCTGGAAGGCAAGGCCATTATCCAGTTCCCGGGGCAGGCTGCTGGCAGGAAACGGTCCCTGGCGCCCGAGGATTTTGCCTGGCTTTGTCGGAACCTGGACCTGGGCGCCTTGTATCAGACGCATATCGACAGTGTGTTCAACCCTCCCGAGTCGTCGGCCAACGGTGCTTCCTCGGTAAAGCAGCATTTTGCCGAGTATGACAAGCAGACACTGGCGGTGACCGCCGATATCGCCTACATGAAGGGAGAGATCACCGCGTCGACCTACGGTTTGCTCGGGGGGCTGGTCAAGGGGCAGAAGGGCCTGAAGCTGGGGGGCGAACTGATTCATTGCAGTCGGATGAAGATGTTCGATATCGAGTTGAGCGGCTGGGTAGTCATCGGCGCGCAGCTGATCGAGGGCTCGACGTTGCCCTGCATTGCCTATATCCCGGATGATCCGCGCGGGCCATTGAAGCGCTACAGCCACTTTGTCCTCTTTGAGCACGATCTGACCCTGAAACTCCGGGATCCGTCCTACCAGCAGTTTTTCGCCCGCTTCATCCCCGAGAAATACCGGCTGCGGTTCTTTGGCACCCTCAAGGCCACGCTGCTTTCCCAGGACCGCCAGTGGCCACCCCTGCCGGCGATTTTCCAATATATCCCGTTAAGCGAAATACCCATCGACGGCGACCTGTTCGCGAGCTTCCAGCAACAGCGCTACCAGCAGATCAAGGCGCACGCCCGACATCTGGCGGTTCCCACGGCCGACGTCGACGCCCGGGTGCGCCAGGCGCGCCTGGACGCATACCGCGAAGCCGGCCTGAGCCTGCTGACCCTGGCCTTGTCGTTCGTGCCGGTGATCGGCGAAATCATCCTGGCGGCGGCCGTGGTGAAGATGGTCGTGGAAGTCTATGACGGCTTTTCAGCCTGGCGGATCGGGGAAAAGCGCGAGGCCCTCGGCTATCTGCTGGGGGTGGTGGAGGACATCGCCGTACTGGCGGCGGGGGCCGCGGTCATGAAGGGCGGCAAGGCCGTGTTCAGGAGCCTGGCCCCGCCCTCGGTCGACTCCCTGATCCCCGTTGAGGCGCCGGAGGGCGGGCGCCGGTTGTGGAAGGCCGACCTTGAGCCCTATGAACGTGATGTCCGTCTTCCGGATGACCTCCAGGCCAATGAGATGGGCCTGTATCCGTACCAGGACAACCTCTATCTGCCGCTGGCGGAAAAGCTCTATGCCGTGCGGTATGACCGCGCTCGCCTGCAATGGCAGATTGAACATCCAGGAGGCGGGCAGTTCCATGCCGTGCCACTGCGCTTCAATCGCACGGGGTCCTGGCGGACGATTTACGAACGGGTGGCGGACTGGCCCGTGGAGCAACTGTTCCGCCGCCTCGGCGAGCCCATGGTCGGCCTCGGCGACCACGTGCGCCTGCAGATCCGGCAGTTGTGTTCCGCCCAGGAGAGCGTGCTGCGCAAGGCCCTGACGGACAATCAGCCGGTGCCCGCGCTGCTGCTCGATACCATCAAGCGCTTCAGGATCGACCAGGCCATCAGCGATTTTATCGGTGAGGTGCCCGATGCCATTTCACGCACGGTGGAGCAGGGTGATCTGCGCCTGCGGGTGCTGACATCGCTGCCCGACTGGCCGGAAAACCGTGTCATCCAGGTGCTCAACGACCTGGGGGGCATCATGGAGGAATACGGTCGGCGGACCTCCGAACAGTTTTCCTCGCTGCAGATCATCGAGTCACAGCTCAAGAATGGTGACCTGCTCAGGTCGACGCTGCACATGCTGAGCGAGTCCGAGCGCTACCAGTTGCTCGGCGCCGAGCTGACGGACAATGGCGCGCGGGTCCGGGTCTTGAACCAGCACCTGCGGCAATGGGCCGGGCAGCGGCGGCAATGGTTGTTCGACGAGCTGTATGCGGCGAGCGAAAAAACCGACGACACACGGGTCAAGCGCATTCTCGGGGTGTTTCCCGGCTTGCCCGGCAGTGCCGCCCGGGAGCTGATCGCCCATGCCAACAGCGCCGAACTCGACCTCTTGAACGAACGCGTGCCGCTGCGGTTCTCGGAGGAAATCCGCTGGTATCTCAAGCAGTTGAAGCTCAACCGTGTGTGCGAGAGCTGGTACCTGCAGGCTCCGCAATACGCCCAGGCGGACCGCCTCGCGCTGCATACGCTCGGGAGATTGCCGGGTTGGCCGGCCAGGGGGCTGCGTATCGATTTGCGCAAACAGCGCTTCACCAGCGAGACCCTCGAAAGGGTGGGGGATCCGGACATCGTCACGCCCCGGGTGATCCTCAAGGTCGGACGGGAATACAACGCCTTCGATCACTCGGGAACGTTCCTGGGGAGTGCGTACAACATCTTCGATGCCATGGTACGGACCTTGGCGGAGCCTGATCGCATTGCCCTGGGCCTCAGCGGCGCGAAGCGGGGGGGCTGGCTCAAGGAGCAGATTGTCGCCCAGATTTACCTGGATCCTTATGCCGCGCAGGAGACGCTGGGGCTGGCACCGTTCAGCCGCTGGTTCAGGCCCCCGATGCGCCTGGCCTCGGGGCGTATCGGCTACCCGATGAGCGATGGCAGCAGGATCCTCGGCTATTCCGAGCGATTGATCGGGCGCGTGCGTGACCTGTATCCGGGGTTTTCCTCGGAAGAAGTGGGGAGTTTTCTCACTTCTCTGCACTTGCCCGAATCGGCCTGCCTGGTGGAGCTCGAACGCCTGCGCGAGGAGTATGAAGCGCTGTTCGCCACGCTGGATAAATGGGTGCAGCGCCAGACCTGGAGGCGTGTCCGGGGCACCTTGCAAGTCGCTCCCGTGGCCCTCGACAACAAACAGCGGGTAGCCGACGCGATCCTCGCCTGCTGGCGGAAACAGTCCAACCGCCACCTGTTGGGCGGGCAGAATTTCTACGAACTGGACCTGTTGGGCATGCGTGTCGGCGACTTGCCGGCGATCACTGCCAACTTCAGTCATGTGGGCTTTCTGTTCATGAACGACATGGCCCTTGCCAGCACTGAGGTGTCGTTCCTGTCGCGCTTCCGGCAGTTGCGCTGGCTGTCCATGGGCTTCAACCATCTGAGCAGCCTGCCGGTGGAACTGGAGAGCATGTCCGAGTTGGCCCACCTGCACCTGCCAGGCAACCAGATCGTGCTGAACGCCCAGGCATCCGCGGTGCTGGCGGGCCTGACCCGGCTGAAGTTCCTCAACCTCTCGGACAACCCGTTGCTCCTGCCGCCCGATATCAGCCGGATGAGCGAGCTGGAGACCCTGTTGCTGCGTCATGCCGAACTGGATCGCTGGCCATCCGGGGGAGCGGCGCTGCGTAACCTGCAACGCCTGGACCTGCGCAACAATCGTATTTCGACGATCCCTGAGGAGGTCTACTCCTGGCCCGCCGCCATCAACCGGGTTACCTATCTGCACGAAAATCCGGCGCTTTCGGCCGAGGGCATGCAGCGATTGCAACGTTACCAGCGTGAAACCGGCATCAACTTCGGCATCGATATCCCGGGCCGACCGCGCCCTCATGCCGTGCGCCGGACGCCGTCGCTGCGCGAGTGCGACCACTGGCTGGAGGCGATATCGGTTGAGCAGAAGAACCTCAAGGAGCAGCAATGGCAATTGCTGCACCGCCAGCAAGGCTCCGAAGACTTCTTCAAGCTGCTGGCGGACCTGAGTGTCACCGCCGAATACCGCGAGGCCCGCGAGGATCTGAGCCTGCGTGTCTGGCAGGTGGTGGATGCGGCCAGTCAATACAGTGAACTGCGCGAAGAGCTGTTTGTCTCGGCCTCCCACCCGCAGACCTGCTCCGATGGCGCGGAGCTGGTGTTCAGCGACATGGAGGTCAGGGTCCTGGTCCATCAGGCGAGGGCAATGGCCGCAGGCACTCCGGCCGTGACCGAGCGGAATCTGCTGAAGCTGGCCCGGGGCTTGTGGCGCCTGGACGAGGTCGAGGCCCTGGCCCAGGCGGATATCGAGGCACGGCTGAAGGTCTCGAACGCGGCCCAGGTCGATCCGGCGGAGGTGAGGCTGGCCTATCGCATTGGCTTGAGGGAGCGACTGGATTTGCCGGGCCAGCCCGGGCACATGACCTTTACCGAATTGGCCCGGGTGACGAAGCAGAACCTGGACGCGGCCTGTTCCAGGGTGCTGGCTCGGGAAGAAAGCCCGGCGTATGCAAAGGCCCTGGCGGATCGCGAGTTCTGGGTCGACTACCTGAAGGAGCATAACCCTGCGCGGTTCAAGGACATCGATGAGCAGTACCAGGCCGTTGTCTCCGCGCTGGACGCCCGGCGTACCAGCCGAAGCAGCCCGCAATGGCATGAGTTCATCGATATCGAACTGGAGGCGCAGATGGGCGATGAGCTCAAGGCCTGGCGAGAGGCGCAGGCCAGCGAGGCGCTGGCGCTGACCCGGGAAACGCTGGAGAGGATTCCAGAAGAGGAACTGGACTCATGAGCACCGGCCCGGGCGCCGGATGGACGCCCGGGTCGAGCGGGTTCAGCGACGACGGAACAGCGGCAGCGGTTCGTCGGTGGCGGCCTGGTAGGTCACCGAGAAGTCCTTGAGGCTTTCGAGGGCTTCGTAGGGGTCCTTGTCGGCTCGCAGGGCATAGGCATCAAAGCCGCAGCGGCGCAGGTAGAACAACTGGTCGCGCAGGACATCGCCAATGGCCCGCAATTCGCCCTTGTAACCGTAGCGGTCACGCAGCAGGCGGGCATTGGAGTAGTTGCGGCCGTCGGTGAAGGCCGGGAAGTTCAGCGCAATCACCTGGAAATGCTGCAGGTCATCGCCGATTTCCTCGGCTTCCTCATCGGCGTCCAGCCACACGCCCAGGCCGCCGTCGCGGGCCTTGAGGGCGTGGGCGTGCTCGCGCCACAGGGCCAGCGGCACGATCAGGTCGTCGCAGTTGGTAATGCCGTCGAGGGTCGCGTCCTTGGGCAGCAGGTGCCAGGTTTCGTCGATGACCTCGTTGTTCTTAATGATTCGCTGCATAGACGCGTTCCTTGAAGAGGTCGATGCCGATACGTTGATAGGTGTCGATGAAGCGCTCGTCTTCGGTACGTTGTTCCACGTACACGTCGATCAGCTTCGAGATCACGTCGGGCATGTCGTCCTGGGCGAAGGACGGGCCGAGGATCTTGCCCAGGCTGGCGTCGCGGCTGGCGCTGCCGCCCAGGGACACCTGGTAGAACTCTTCGCCTTTCTTGTCCACCCCGAGAATGCCGATATGGCCCACGTGGTGGTGGCCGCAGGCGTTCATGCAACCGGAGATGTTCAGGTCCAGCTCGCCGATGTCGAACAGATAGTCCAGGTCGTCGAAACGGCGCTGGATGGCTTCGGCGATCGGAATCGACTTGGCGTTGGCCAGGGAGCAGAAGTCGCCGCCCGGGCAGCAGATGATATCGGTCAGCAGGCCGATGTTCGGCGTGGCGAAACCGTGCTCGCGCAGTTCGCCCCAGAGGGTGAACAGCTGGCTCTGCTCGACATCGGCAAGAATGATGTTCTGCTCGTGGGACGTCCGCAGCTGGCCGAAGCTATAGCGGTCGGCGAGGTCGGAAATGGCCTCGAACTGCTTGTCGGTGACATCGCCCGGAGCGACGCCGGTGGGCTTGAGCGACAGGGTCACGGCGATATAACCGGGCTTCTTGTGGGCCAGGGTATTGCGGGTGCGCCAGCGGGCGAAGCCGGGGTGCTGGCGGTCCAGCTCGGCGAGTTGTGCCGCCTGGTCGTCCAGCGCCTTGTAGTCCGGATCGACGAAGTGCCTGGCGACGCGCTGCACTTCGGCTTCGGTCAGGGTGGTCTGGCCGCCGCGCAGGTGGGCCATCTCGGCCTCGACCTTCTCGGCGAAGACCTCGGGGGTCAGGGCCTTGACCAGGATCTTGATCCGCGCCTTGTACTTGTTGTCACGACGACCGTAGCGGTTGTAGACCCGCAGGATGGCATCGAGATAGCTCAACAGGTCCTGCCACGGCAGGAACTCGTTGATAAAGGCGCCGACCACCGGGGTACGGCCCAGGCCACCGCCGACCAGCACGCGGAAACCCAGCTCGCCGGCGGCGTTGTACAGCGGCTCCAGGCCGATGTCGTGGACTTCGATGGCGGCACGGTCGGAGGTCGAACCGTTGATCGCAATCTTGAACTTGCGCGGCAGGTAGGCGAATTCCGGGTGGAAGGTGGTCCACTGGCGAACGATCTCGCACCACGGGCGCGGATCGACCAGCTCATCGGCGGCGACCCCGGCAAACTGGTCGGTGGTGACGTTGCGCAGGCAGTTACCGCTGGTCTGGATCGCGTGCATCTGCACAGTGGCCAGCTCGGCGAGGATATCGGGGATGTCTTCCAGCGCCGGCCAGTTGAACTGGACGTTCTGCCGGGTGCTGATATGGGCATAGCCCTTGTCATAGTCGCGGGCGATCTTGGCCATCATTCGCGTCTGGCGCGATGTCAGCTGACCGTAGGGCACGGCTACCCGCAGCATCGGGGCGAAACGCTGGATATAAAGGCCATTTTGCAGGCGCAGAGGGCGGAACTCTTCTTCGCTCAGTTCACCTGCCAGATAGCGTCGGGTCTGATCACGGAACTGCTTGACGCGGTCCTCGATGATCCGCTGATCGTACTCGTCGTATACGTACATATTGATCCTGTTTTCAGGCTTTTATAGGTCCCGCGAAGGCACAAGCGCAGTCACGTTACCTGAACAATTCCGCGCGCACGGCCGCGCACTCCTGCAAGGAGCCGGCGCAAGATAGCAGTTTGCATTTATGCGCAAAAGTGATGTTTTTGAATATGAACATAACCAGAATCGATAAGCAGCGTTGTTCGGCAAAGACCTTGGTTGTGATAGGGGCAATTGTCGTCTTAACTATCGATGAGTCTTCGAGCAATCACCGATAAAACCGACAAGAGGCGATGCGATGGGCAATTCAACCAAAGCAAGGAAAAGCGACAGTACGGTCGATGCCTGGGCGATCCTGTTTCTGATCATCCTGGTGGTAGGCACCGCGGTGTTCTGGGTCAGCCACAAATAGCGCGGCATTCCCTGCCGCCGCACTGAAACGCAATCAGCCGTCACTGTGGAAGCGAGCTTGTTTCCGGTGGCGTTCCGGCGATAAACACAAGGGTGCCGTCTGTCTGCTGGGGCCTGGGGTTATCGTTGACGCCTGTCTTGAGCAAGCCCGCTTCCACAGGGGAGGGCATTCGTGTCTGCGCGACCTCCCTTTCTGGCACGAATCGTCGGACAGTTTCGACGATCTGTCTCGGTCTCCAGGTACTTTGCTTGCTATCATGCGCCGCTTATTTCCGGGGCGCGGTGACATGCTGAAGACTCTCTGCAAGGGGCTGTTGATCCTGAGCCTGCCGTTCTGGGCCGTGGCCCAGGCCACCACCGTGGTATTTCTCAACCCCGGCTACTCCTCCGAGCCCTTCTGGCGCAGCTACAGCGACTTCATGCAGGCGGCTGCGCGCAATCTCGGCCTGCAGCTGGAAGTGCGCTATGCCGAGCGCGACCCGCAGACCAGCATCGCCCAGGCCCACGACATCCTGCAAGCCGCGCAGCGGCCCGATTACTTGCTGTTCGTCAACGAACAGTACATCGCGCCGCAGATCATGCGCATGGCCCAGGGCAGTGGGGTGAAGCTGTTCCTGGTCAACAATGCATTGACGCGCGAGCAGAGCCAGCACCTGGGCGCTGCTCCGGAATTGCTGGGCAGCATGGTGCAGAATGATGAAGAGGGCGGTTACCTGATGCTGCAGGAACTGATCCGCCTGCGCACCTTGCAGGCCCCCGGCCAACCCATCGAGCTGCTGGCCTTTGCCGGGATGAAGCTGACCCCGGCCTCGCAACTGCGCGAGAAAGGCATGCGCCGGGCCTTGGCCGAGCATCCCGAGGTCCGTTTGCGGCAACTGGTGTATGGCGAGTGGAGCCGCCAGCGGGCCTTCGATCAGGCCGGGCAGATGATTCGCCGCTATCCGCAGGCCTCGCTGGTCTGGTCCGCCAATGACGAGATGGCCCTGGGTGCCATGGAGGCCTTTGAAAAGGCCGGGCGTCAGCCGGGGCGGGATGTCCTGTTCAGTGCGGTCAACAGTTCGCCGCAGATTCTCCAGGCACGCATCGACGGACGCCTGAGCGTGCTGCTGGCCGGGCATTTCACCCTGGGTGGCTGGGCGATGGTGCTGCTGCGCGACGATGCCGACGGCATCGACTTCGCTCGTCACGGTGGGCGGGAGCGTCAGATACAGGTGTTTGAACTGATCGACAAGGCACAGGCCAAGCGCCTGCTGAACCTTGGCGCCGCGGATGACTACCACGTCAATTTCAGGAAACTGAGCGCCCACGGCCAGGCGGACAACTACCGTTATCCCTTTTCGCTGAAGACCGTGCTGCCCTGAAAATATCCTATGCTGGCTGTAGGTCCGGCGGTTGCCAGGGAGCACGTTGTCAGACGCCGGCGAAGAGCAGCACCAGTTTGACGATGCCGAACAGCGTCAGCGCGAACACAGCGGTGAACAGGATGCCCAGGATGACGAAATGACTCGGCTTGCCGTGGGTGAAATCGCGGGCGCGGTTTCTCCCGCTTTGCACGCCGAAGGCAGCCGCCATCACGCTGTGCAGCATCTGCCAGAAGGTCGGGGGTTTGTTGTCGATCGGGTCGTCCATAAAGCCCTCCACACAGGTCTGTGTGTGGAGAGCATAGACGATCCCCGGTGGACTCAGTTGTCGTAGCCGAGGTTGGGCGCCAACCAGCGCTCACTGACGCTCAGGTCCTGGCCCTTGCGCGCGGTGTAGCTTTCCACCTGGTCCTTGTCGACCTTGCCCACGGCGAAATACTGCGCCTGCGGATGGGCGAAGTACCAGCCGCTGACCGCCGCCGCCGGGAACATCGCATAGTGCTCGGTGAGGAACACGCCGCTCTTGCCGGCCTTGCCTTCGCTGGCGTCCGGGTCCAGCAGGGCGAACAACGTGCTTTTCTCGGTGTGGTCCGGGCAGGCCGGATAGCCGGGAGCCGGGCGGATACCGCTGTACTGCTCCTTGATCAGCGCCTCGTTGTCCAGCGCTTCGTCCCTGGCATAACCCCAGTATTGCTTGCGGACCTGCTGGTGCAGCCATTCGGCGCAGGCCTCGGCCAGGCGGTCGGCCAGGGCCTTGACCATGATCGAGTTGTAGTCGTCGCCCTTGTCCTGGTAGGCCTTGGCGACTTCCTCGGCGCCGATCCCGGCGGTGGTGATGAAGCCCCCCACGTAGTCGGTGATGCCGCTGTCTTTCGGCGCGACGAAGTCGGCCAGGGAGAAGTTCGGCTTGCCGTCGGTCTTGATGATCTGCTGGCGCAGGTGATGCAGCCTGGCAATGGGCTGGCCGTCTTCGCCATAGAGTTCCAGGTCATCGTCCTGCACCTGGTTGGCGGGCCAGAAGCCGAACACCGCGCGGGCACTGATCAGTTTCTCGTTGATCAGCTTGTCGAGCATTTCCCGGGCATCGGCATAGAGCGCGGTGGCGGCTTCGCCGACCACTTCGTCCTCGAGAATGCGCGGGAACTTGCCAGCCAGGTCCCAGGAGATGAAGAACGGTGTCCAGTCGATGTATTCGGCGAGGACCTTGAGGTCGATATTGTCCAGCACCCGGGCGCCGGTGAAGGTCGGTTGCACCGGCTGGTAGCTGCTCCAGTCGAACTGCGGCTTCTTGGCGATCGACGCGGCGTAGCTCAGGCGCTCGGTGCGGGCACTGCGGTTGGCGGTGCGCTCGCGGACCTCGATGTATTCCTCGCGGGTCTTCTGCACGAAGCCGGCCTTGAGTTCCTTGGACAGCAACTGCGTCGCCACGCCCACGGCGCGGGAGGCGTCGGTGACATAGACCACCGCATCGTTGCTGTAGCGCGGTTCGATCTTCACCGCCGTGTGGGCCTTGGAGGTCGTCGCGCCGCCGATCATCAGCGGCAGGTGGAAGTCCTGGCGCTGCATTTCCCGGGCGACGTGGACCATTTCGTCCAGCGACGGGGTGATCAGCCCGGAGAGGCCGATGATGTCGCATTTCTGCTCCTTGGCCACCTGCAGGATCTTCTCCGCCGGCACCATCACGCCGAGGTCGACGATATCGTAGCCGTTGCAGCCCAGCACCACGCCGACGATGTTCTTGCCGATATCGTGGACGTCGCCCTTGACCGTGGCCATGAGGATCTTGCCCTTGGCTTCCGGCTTGTCGCCTTTTTCCAGTTCGATGAACGGAATCAGGTGGGCCACGGCCTGTTTCATCACCCGGGCGGACTTCACCACCTGGGGCAGGAACATTTTCCCGGCGCCGAACAGGTCGCCGACGATGTTCATGCCGGACATCAGCGGACCTTCGATCACTTCGATCGGGCGGGCGAACGACTGGCGCGACTCTTCGGTGTCTTCGACGATATGGGTGGTGATGCCCTTGACCAGCGCGTGTTCCAGGCGCTTGTTGACGGGCCAGCCGCGCCATTCCTCGGTCTCGGCTTCCTTGACGCTGCCGTCGCCCTTGTACTTGTCGGCGATGGCGAGGAGGGCGTCGGTGCCTTCCGGGGTGCGGTTGAGGATCACGTCCTCGACGGCATCACGCAGTTCCGCCGGAATCTGGTCGTAGATCTCCAGCTGGCCGGCGTTGACGATCCCCATGGTCAGGCCGTTGCGGATCGCATACAGCAGGAACACCGAGTGGATCGCCTCGCGCACCGGGTTGTTGCCGCGGAACGAGAAGGACACGTTGGACACGCCGCCGCTGGTCAGCGCATAGGGCAGCTCGTCACGGATATAGGCGCAGGCATTGATGAAATCGACGGCGTAGTTGTTGTGCTCTTCGATACCGGTGGCAACCGCGAAGATGTTCGGGTCGAAGATGATGTCTTCCGGCGGGAAGCCGACTTCGTTGACCAGGATGTCGTAGGAGCGCTTGCAGATTTCCTTCTTGCGCGCCTCGGTATCGGCCTGGCCGGCTTCGTCGAAGGCCATCACCACCACGGCGGCGCCGTAGCGCTTGCACAGCCTGGCATGGTGGATGAACTGCTCGACGCCTTCCTTCATGCTGATGGAGTTGACGATGCCCTTGCCCTGGATGCACTTGAGGCCGGCTTCGATCACTTCCCACTTGGAGGAGTCGATCATGATCGGTACGCGGGAGATATCCGGTTCACCGGCGATCAGATTGAGGAAGGTCACCATGGCCTTCTTCGAATCGAGCATCCCTTCGTCCATGTTGATGTCGATCACCTGGGCGCCGGCTTCCACCTGCTGCAGGGCGACTTCCAGGGCTTCGGTGTAGTTGTCCTCGCGGATCAGCCGGGCGAAGCGCGCGGAACCGGTGATGTTGGTCCGCTCGCCGACGTTGACGAACAACGACTGGCGGTCGATGGTGAACGGTTCCAGGCCGGACAGGCGGCAGGCCTTGGGGATGTCCGGGATGACCCGCGGTGCGTAGCCGGCAACGGCCTTGGCGATGGCCGCGATATGCCCGGGGGTGGTCCCGCAGCAGCCGCCGACGATGTTCAGGAAGCCGCTCTGGGCGAATTCCTCGATGACCTTGGCGGTTTGTTCCGGCAACTCGTCGTACTCGCCGAATTCGTTCGGCAGGCCGGCATTGGGGTGCGCGGAGACGTGGGTGCTGGCCTTGTTCGACAGTTCTTCCAGGTACGGCCGCAATTCGCTGGCACCCAGGGCGCAGTTCAGGCCGACCGAGATCGGCTTGGCATGGGCCACGGAGTTCCAGAAGGCTTCGGTGGTCTGCCCCGACAGGGTACGGCCGGAGGCGTCGGTGATGGTCCCGGAAATCATGATCGGCAGTTCGAAGCCCTGTTCCTCGAAAACGCCTTGCACGGCGAAGATCGCCGCCTTGGCGTTGAGGGTGTCGAAGATGGTCTCGATCAGGATCAGGTCGACGCCGCCTTCGATCAGGCCGCGGGCGGCCTCGGTGTAGTTTTCCACCAGTTCATCGAAGGTCACGTTGCGGTAGCCGGGGTTGTTCACGTCCGGCGACAACGAGCAGGTGCGGCTGGTCGGGCCGAGTACACCGGCGACGAAGCGCGGCTTGGCCGGGTTTTCCAGGGTCTTGGCGTCGGCGATCTTGCGCGCCAGCCGTGCGCCTTCGACGTTCAATTCGTAGGCCAGGTCTTCCATGCCGTAGTCGGCCATGGAAATGCGCGTGGCGTTGAAGGTGTTGGTTTCCAGAATGTCGGCGCCGGCGTCCAGGTAGGCCTTTTCGATGCCGCCGATCACATCCGGACGGGTGATGACCAGCAGGTCGTTGTTGCCCTTGACGTCGCTGGGCCAGTCAGCGAAGCGTTTGCCGCGATAATCCTGCTCTTCGAGCTTGTAGCTCTGGATCATCGTGCCCATGCCGCCGTCAAGAATCAGGATGCGTTCTTTGAGGGCTTGCTGGAGAGCGTGTAGGCGAACACTGCGATCGGACATGGGACTACCTGGAAAGACGGACACAGAAGAGGCGCGATAATAGCAAACCTGTGCGCTTTTAGAGCATGACAGGGTTTTGCATGAATATCGCTCATGTTTAAACGGCGATGACCCTGTAGAATCAGTGCGTTTTTATTTTCAGGATCAGGGCCATGTCGTACCGCTTTATCAGCGCTTTCCTACTGCTGTTGCTCAGCAGTGTCACTCAGGCGCAGAGCCCGGCCCCGGCCCTTTCCTATACTCGCGACATCCAGCCGATCTTTACCGAGAAGTGCGTGGCCTGCCATGCCTGCTACGACGCGGCCTGCCAGCTCAACCTGGGCAGTGCCGAGGGAGCGGCACGCGGCGCGTCGAAGATCCCGGTCTACAACGGCGACCGCAGCAAGGCCTCGCATCCGACCCGCCTGTACATCGACGCCCAGACCCCGCTTGCCTGGCGACAGAAGAAGTTCTATTCGGTGCTGGATGCCCAGGGCAGCCAGGCGGCCCTGATGGCGCGCATGCTCGAGCTGGGCCACCGGACACCGTTGCAACCCAACGCCAGGCTGCCGGAAGATATCGTACTGGGCCTCAATCGCGAGAATATGTGCCCGTTGCCCGCTGAGTTCGACGCGTACGCCGGTGCCCATCCGAAAGAAGGCATGCCCCTGGCCGTGACCGGCCTGACCGACCAGCAGTACCAGACCCTGCAACGCTGGCTGGCCGCCGGTGCGCCGATGGATGCCCAGGCCTTGGCGCCGAGTGCCAGGGAGTCGCTGCAGATCGCCCAATGGGAAAACCTGCTCAATGCGCCGGGTGCCCGGGAAAGCCTGGTGGCGCGCTGGCTCTATGAGCACTGGTTCCTGGCCCATATCTATTTCGAAGGCGGCGAGCCGGGGCACTTTTTCCAGTGGGTGCGTTCACGCACGCCGAGCGGCCAGCCGATCGACCTGATCAATACCCGGCGACCCAACGATGATCCGGGCACCCAGGTGTATTACCGGTTATGGCCGGTGCAGGGGGTGATCGTCTACAAGACCCATATCACCTACGGCCTGAGCGCGGCGAAGATGGCCCGGATCAAGACGCTGTTCTACAGCGGCAACTGGCAGGTCACGGCCTTGCCGGGCTACGGCCCGCAGCGTCGGGCCAACCCGTTCGAGACCTTCGAGGCGATTCCGGCGGCGGCGCGCTACCAGTTCATGCTCGATAACGCCGAGTACTTCGTCGATACCTTTATCCGTGGGCCGGTCTGTCGCGGGCAGATCGCGACCGATGTGATTCGCGACAACTTCTGGGCGTTGTTCCAGGCGCCCGAGCACGACCTCTATATCACCGACCCGAGCTATCGTGGCGCGGCCACGCCACTGCTGGCGATGCCCGGACAGAACGACGATGTCGGCAGCGTGCTGAGCCTGTGGCTGGCCTATCGCGACAAGCGCAACGAATACGAAGCCCTGCGTACCGAGGCCTACGCCGCCGCGCCGGCGCCCAGCTGGTCGAGCCTGTGGGCCGGCAATGACAACGCCTTGCTGAGCATCTTCCGCCACTTCGACAGCGCCACCGTCAGCAAGGGGCTGATCGGCGAGGTGCCGCAGACGATGTGGCTGTTCGACTACCCGTTGCTGGAGCGCACCTATTACCAGCTGGCGGTCAACTTCGACGTGTTCGGCAATGTCTCGCACCAGGCGCAGACCCGGCTGTACTTCGACCTGATCCGCAATGGCGCCGAGCAGAACTTCCTGCGCCTGATGCCGGCGGACTCTCGCGATGCCTATCTCGACGACTGGTACCAGAACAGCGGCAAGCTCAAGATGTGGCTGGACTACGAGAACATCGACGACGACAAACCCAGCGCCCTGAAACTCGATGAAAAGGACCCGAAACTCGATTTCGCCAGGCAGTTGCTGGCCCGCTACGGTGATCTCAATGCCCACCCCGACCCGATCAACCGCTGTGACGGCGCCTATTGTTCGCGGCCCAATATCGCCCCGGCATTGCAGGAGGCCGAACAGTCCCTGAGCCGCCTGACCTCGCGCCCGGCGGCCGGGCTCAAGGTCATCGACCAGTTGCCGGAAGCGACGATGCTGCGTATCGAGACCCGCGACGGCAAGCGCGAGGTCTACAGCCTGCTGCGCAACCGTGCCCACAGCAACGTGGCCTTCATGCTCGGCGAGGCCTACCGCTATCAGCCCGGCCTGGACACCGTGACCCTCTACCCCGGGATCCTCAGCAGTTATCCCAACTTCATGTTCAATATCCCCGCCGAGCAGGTGCCGGCGTTTGTCGCTGCGATGGAGCAGGTCAAGGATGCCGCCGGGTTCGAGCAGATCGTCCAGCGCTGGGGGATTCGCCGCAGCCATCCGCAGTTCTGGCAGTATTTCCATGACCTGACCACCTACCTGCAGGAAACCGACCCGATCAATGCCGGGGTGCTGGACATGAATCGCTACGAGAATCTCTGAGGGGCGGGGATCGCCGCGCACCGCAAGGGCGTGGCTGCGCCCGTGGTGGCGGCTTCTTTCCCGACAAAAATACTAGGACTTTGTCCGGCGGCCCGATTGGCGTAAACTGGCGGCAAGTCTGTGAGGAGATTCCATGAGCGCCATAACCATTACCGATGCCGCCCACGATTATCTGGCTGATCTGCTGTCGAAGCAGAACACCCCGGGGATCGGCATCCGCGTTTTCATTACCCAGCCGGGTACCCAGTACGCCGAAACCTGCATTGCCTACTGCAAGCCGGGTGAGGAAAAGCCTGAAGACACCGCGCTGGGGCTGAAAAGCTTCACCGCCTGGATCGATTCCTTCAGCGAAGCCTTTCTCGACGATGCGGTGGTCGACTATGCCACCGACCGCATGGGCGGCCAGCTGACCATCAAGGCGCCGAACGCCAAGGTGCCGATGGTCAACGCCGACAGCCCGGTCAACGAGCGTATCAACTACTACCTGCAGACCGAGATCAATCCGGGTCTGGCCAGTCATGGCGGCCAGGTCAGCCTGATCGACGTGGTCGAGGACGGTATCGCCGTGCTGCAGTTCGGTGGTGGTTGCCAGGGCTGCGGCCAGGCCGACGTGACCCTGAAGGAAGGCATCGAGCGGACCTTGCTCGAACGTATTCCCGAGCTCAAGGGCGTACGCGACGTGACCGACCATACGCAGAAAGAAAACGCCTACTACTGAGTCCGGTAGCAGGGCGTTCGCTGCGTCCGGTTGAACAGAAAACGGTGCCCGTGAGCACCGTTTTTTTTGCGTGATCGATTGCGACCGCTCCGGCGCCTTCGCGGGCAAGCCCGGCTCCCACAATCAGTGGTCGCTCATCAATCTGCCGTACACCACAGCACTGTGGGAGCGGGCTTGCCCGTGAAGAGGCCCGTCCTGCCGCCAAAACTGTCAAGCCACCACACGGCTCTGCAGATAATGGCGCAGTCGCTCCTGCAGATAAGGCACGCCCAGCGGGTGCTCCAGGTATTCGGCGATCGACATCATCCGCCAGTACTGGCCTTCGTCACCAAAGCGGATCGCCTCGATTTCCGCCCGTTGCAGTTGCCCGACCAGAAACCACGACTGGGTATCGGGCTGGGTGACGCTGGGATAGCGTCGCGCCCATTCGATGCGCTCGGCGCCGATACGCAGGGAAAACTCTTCGTCCAGCTCCCGCAGGGCGCATTCGCTCGGGGTTTCATCGCCTTCGCGACCGCCGCCGGCAAAATCCCAGTGTCCGGGGTAGGGGATGCTGTCCTTCATGTCGCGCAGGTAGGTCAGCAACTGGTCGCCACAGATCAGCGCCAGCTTGGCACCGGAAAACAGCTGTTCGGACATCGGTTTCCTCCTGGTCATCAAGGCCGGTAAAGATGGGCATGACCGGCACGATACAGCGAAGACTCGCTGAAGTGGTCGCTGGCCAGCACGCGCCCCACCAGGATCAGCGCCGTGCGGCGAAAGCCCTTGGCCTCGACCTTGGCCAGGATATCCGTCAGCGTGCCTTGAACCCAGTCCTGGTCGGGCCAGGTGGCGCGATGGATCACCGCTATCGGACAGTCCGCGCCGTAATGCGGGAGTAGTTCCTCGATGATCCTGGCCAGGTGATTGACCCCCAGGTGAATCGCCATGGTTGCCCCATGCCGGGCCAGGCTGCCCAGTTCTTCGCCGGCCGGCATGGCGGTCTTGTCGGCATAACGGGTAAGGATCACGCTCTGGGAAACATCCGGCAGCGTCAGTTCGACACCGAGCAGCGCCGCGCAGGCGGCCGTCGCGGTCACCCCGGGAATGATTTCATAGGCAATGCCCAGCTCGCGCAGGTGACGGATCTGCTCGCCGATGGCGCCATACAGCGAGGGGTCGCCCGAGTGCACCCGGGCGACATCCTGGCCCAGGGCGTCGGCCGCCTTGATCAGGTCGATGATCTGTTCCAGGTGCAGTTCGGCGCTGTTGACCACCTGCGTGGCGCTATGGCCTTCCAGCACGGCTTCGGGCACCAGCGAGCCGGCGTAGATGATCACCGGGCAGCGATGGATCAGGCGTTGGCCCTTGACGGTAATGAGTTCCGGATCGCCGGGGCCGGCACCGATGAAATAGACGGTCATGACACTCTCTGAACGGGGCTGCGCAAGGCTTCACATGAACAGCGTTCATGCAGGAGAAGGGGATTATCGAGGGTTTTGCCCGGTCCAGGCCAGTGCAAAGGTCGCCAGCGGATGTTTCCGGCGGGAAATCAGCAGGCTCGCGGTGGCTTGTCCCAGTTGCTCGGCGAGGGCCAGCGCGGCGCTTTCGGCGACGCCATGGCAGCCGGTCCGTTCGAAGGCCAGGCTGGAGCGATGGCTCAGCCGTGGTTCATAAGGTGCCAGCTCATCGGCGCTGAAGAACAGCAACGGCAGGTTGAGGCGTTGCGCCAGTTCGCGCAGGCCCGGCTCATGCCGCTTGCCATCAATGCTTGCCAACCCCTTGATCGCCTGGAGGTCGATCTGGTGGGCCAGCAGCGATTGTTCGAGCAATGCCAGCAAGGTCGCGGCGCTGCAGCCTTGCCGGCAGCCGAAACCAACCGCGAGGGTTGGCGTCGTCCCGGTTGCACTCATGCCGGGTAATGGTCTTCGGTCTTGCGGCGGAACAACCAGGCGCTGATCAGGCCCAGGGCCAGCCAGAACGCCGCGTTGGTCAGTTGCGAGGCGATCTTGAACTGCGCTTCCAGTTCTTCGGGCGCGAGGCTGGAGTGAACTTCCGGCTGCGGGGCGCCGATCACATGGGGCACCACGACAATCGCCACGCCCAGCAGTTTGAGCGCCCAGTGCTTGCCGAAAACCACCAGGGCAATGGCGACAGCAGTGGAAGCGGCGGTGCCGACCCACCAGATCTGCCGCTGCAGCAGGTCCGCCGCGGCGGTGCCGGGCAGTTCCGGCGGCAGGCCGAGGGTGGGCGCCAGGCAGAAGGTCGCGTAACCGGCCAGGCCCCAGAGCAGGCCCTGGGAAGTGCGGTTCGGTGCGCGCAGGGTATAGAGGCCCGCCAGCATCAGGGCGAAGCCGACGGCGACCACCAGATTGCCGCCAGTGGTGGAGAGCACACGCTGCCAGCCGTCTTCCGGCTCCCAGGCTTCCTCATCATGGGTATGGCCGGCCATGGCGGCGTCGGTATGTTCATGGGCTTCGCTGGCGGGTGCTTTCTCGTAGGTCTCGGCCTGGAGAATCAGCGGGGCGACCCAGAAGCTTTGCAGCAGGGTCAGCAGCAACGCCGCCAGCAAGCCGGTGAAGCCGGCGGTCTGGGCGATACGCTTGATCATGTCGGTACTCTCTTATAGTCGGGCTATGGTCGGGCCAGGGCTCAGTGGCACGGGAAGGCAGAGCTGTGACGGGTATCGTGGGCGGCGTTGTGGACCGCTTCGATATGCGAGAAACCGGCGAAATAGACCAGCAGTGCGCCGAGTATGCTGGCGCCGATGGCGGCGACGATACGTTGGCTCTGGGTGGCTGTGGCAGCGCTCGAGTGGCTGGTGGTGGTGATCGACATGGCCCTTCCCTCTGAAATGTCAGCAGGCGGCCAAGCGCGAAAAAACCTCGGCGAGCGGGTGCCCGGAGGTTTCAACAGCGCCTGCCCACCGCAGGTTTGTTATTCGATATTTCCGGGCCGGTCTCCGGGCTTGCGAGGGATTCGAGCAGGGCTCGGACCTTCAAGCGTCGCCTTCCCATGCCGCTGGCGGCACAGTGGATCTGACGCTTCTCTCGCTTACCGTTGCGGGGGCAGCACCGGATTTGCCAGGCTCGATAAAGATCGGCCGACGCACCGGTTTCCCGTTTCACCCTGTGAAGGGCACCCAGAACAAGGCGGGTAGGAAAGCATGCGATTACCCGGTACGTCAATAAAACCCGATGCGGCCAAGGGGCGCGCCGGTGCAGGCCGAGTGACGTGGAAAACGGAACTTAAAGTGATTTCTAGAATAAAAAATCTAACAAAATCAATTTATTGGATAATATTTTTAATTTTATTTCTCAATTGGTCGATGGAGAACGGCTTGCCGATCAGGTGCATGCCGGCCGGCACCTCGATGCTTTCGGCGTAGCCGCTGGCAAACAGGATGGGCAACCCCGGCCGGACCTCGCGCGCCGCTGCCGCCAGTTCACGGCCATCCATGCCGGGCAGCCCGACATCCGTCATCAGCAGGTCGATCGGCAAGGCGGTGTCGTTGATGATCTGCAGCGCGAGGTCGCTGCTGCTGGCTTCCAGCACCTTGAACTCCAGTTCCTCCAGCACATCGACAATCAGCATGCGGACAATGGTGTCGTCCTCGACAACGAGGATGGTGGAGTTTGCTGCGCACATAGTGGGCTTCCCAAAAAAATGAAGGCGGGCAGGAGGGTGAAAAATGCTCGCCTCTTGCATCAGTAAGCCGCCGATCCGCACAAGTTCCCGCCGTTGTACAAAAAAAGACGGCTGTACAAAGTAGCCAGGATAGCGGTTCTCCTTGGTAGAGGGCAGTGCGAGGTCTGAAATTGCCTTCTACGCTGTGAGAAAAATAGATCTTTTCCGCGGAATTACGGCAAACTCCTTTGTTTTCAACACTTCGTCCGAGGCCCGAAATGAATTCACCGTCTTCGGTTGATGAGCAGAGCTTTCGCAAACTCCTGAGTCGCAACGTCAGCCTGCCGCTGGGTGTCGGTGTACTCAGTGCGGTGTTTTTCATCTCATTGATCACCTATCTGCTCTCGGTGATCCAGTGGGTCGAACACACCGATCGGGTGATCAACACCACCAACGAAGCGATGAAGCTGTCCGTCGACCTGGAAACCGGCATGCGCGGGTTCCTGATCACCGGCGATGAGCATTTCCTCGATCCCTATGAGGTCGCCAAGCCGAAGATCATCGCCGAGCTGCGCGGACTGCAGCAGTTGGTGGCGGACAACCCCCAGCAGGTCGACCGGTTCCGGCGCATCGAGGCGCTGCAAGGGGCCTGGACCGAATACGCGCAGTCGATGATCGACCTGCAGCGTTCCAACGGTGACTATCGGGGCGCGGTACAGGCCGGGCGCGGCAAGCGCCTGAGCGACGAGATTCGCAACGAATATGACAGTGCCGTCGCTACCGAGCAGCAGTTGCGCCTTACGCGCAACGAGGATGTCAGTCGCACCACCCTCTGGACCATTGGCCTCTACCTCGTCTTCGTACTGGGCTTGAGTGCCTTGCTTGCTTATGTCGGTCGAAAAGATTTATTAAGTCTTTCAGATAGTTACAGCAAAAACCTCGCGTCACAACTAAGGAGTGCCGAGCGCCTCGAGAAACAGGCATGGCTGCGCAGCGGCCAGACCGAACTGGCCGAGCAGGTGCTTGGCCAACTGAGCCTCAACCTGCTGGGACGCAATATCCTGCAGTTCTGCGCGCAGTACCTGGGGACCGCTGTGGCCGCGCTCTATGTGCGCGAAGACCATGGTGGCCTGCGGCGCGTGGCCAGTTATGGTTTCTCTCGCGAACAGGAACAACAGGAACAGGAAATCTTCACCGACGAGGGGATTGTCGGCCAGGCCGCGACCCAGGGGCAGTTGATCCGCCTTGACGAAGTGTCGGGCGATTACTTCAAGGTCAGCTCCGGACTCGGCGAGGGCTCGCCGCGCAGCGTACTGGTGGTGCCGACCACCAACGACGAACGGGTCAACGGCGTGATCGAACTGGGTTTCCTGCGGGGGCTCAACGAGCGTGACATCGAGCTGCTAGACCTGATCGCCGACAATATCGGCACCTCCATCGAAGCGGCCCGCTACCGCCAGCGCCTGCAGGAAGTCCTGGCCGAGACCCAGCAGCTCAACGAAGAGTTGCAGGTCCAGCAGGAAGAACTGAAGACCGCCAACGAAGAACTGGAGGAACAGTCACGGGTGCTCAAGGAGTCCCAGGTTCACCTGGAGACCCAGCAGACCGAACTGGAGCAGACCAACGAGCAACTGGCCGAGCAGGCCCTGGCCCTGGCCGAGCAGCGCGACGCCATGGACCGCAAGAACGGCGAGTTGAACCAGGCCCAGGCCCAGCTGGAAGAGCGTGCCGAGGAGTTGCAGCGGTCGAGCAAGTACAAGTCCGAATTCCTCGCCAACATGTCCCATGAGTTGCGTACGCCGCTCAACAGCTCGTTGATCCTGGCCAAGCTGCTGGCGGAGAACCCCCAGGACAATCTCACCGACGAACAGGTCAAGTTCGCCGAGTCGATCTATTCCGCCGGCAACGATCTGTTGAATCTGATCAACGACATTCTCGACATTTCCAAGGTCGAGGCCGGCAAGCTTGAAGTGCGCCCGGAAAACACCAGTGTGGCGCGCCTGGTGGAGGGGCTGCGCGACCTGTTCCAGCCGTTGGCCGGTGAAAAGCAACTGGATTTCACCGTGGAGATCCAGGATGGCGCCCCGGTGATGTTGTTCACCGACCGCCAGCGCCTGGAGCAGGTGCTGAAGAACCTGCTGTCGAATGCGGTGAAGTTCACCGAAAAAGGCCTGGTCAGCCTGAGTGTCTCGCGCCAGCCGGGCGTGGGGGTTGCCTTTACCGTGCGCGACTCCGGAATCGGCATTGCCCCCGAGCAGCATGAAAGCATCTTCGAAGCGTTCCGCCAGGCCGATGGCACCACCAATCGCCGTTATGGCGGCACCGGCCTGGGCTTGTCGATTTCCCGCGACCTGGCCGCCTTGCTCGGCGGTTCCATCAGCGTCGCCAGCGAGCCGGGACAGGGCAGTGTGTTCACCCTGGCACTGCCGGAACGTTATGTCGAAGCCGATGAGGGGACCCCGGTGGTCCAGGCCCCGGTGCATGTGCCGTCGGTCATGGTCGCCAGCGTGCGCAGCGAGCCTCCCGTGGCGATTGAAGCCCCGGTTGCGCGGTTTGCCGACGATCGTGACAAGGCGCCGTTCGGCACGCGCTGCATCCTGGTGATCGAGGATGAGCAGAGCTTTGCCCAGATTCTCTACGACCTGGCCCATGAGCTGGGCTACCAGTGCCTGGTCGCCCATGGCGCCGATGAAGGTTTCTCCCTGGCGGCCCAGTTCATCCCGGACGCGATCCTGCTGGACATGCGCCTGCCCGATCATTCCGGCCTGACCGTGCTGCAACGCCTCAAGGAACAGGCGGCGACCCGGCATATCCCGGTGCACGTGATCTCCGTCGAGGACCGCGTCGAAGCCGCCATGCACATGGGGGCCATGGGGTACGCGGTCAAGCCGACCACCCGCGACGAACTCAAGGAGATTTTCTCCCGGCTCGAAGCCAAGCTGACCCAGAAGGTCAAGCGTGTGCTGCTGGTCGAAGACGATGACCTGCAACGCGACAGCATCGCGCGGCTGATCGGTGACGAGGATATCGAGATCACCGCGGTAGGCCTGGCCCAGGATGCGCTGGAGCTGCTGCGCGAGAACGTCTACGACTGCATGATCATCGACCTCAAGCTGCCGGACATGCTCGGCAACGAGTTGCTCAAGCGCATGTCCACCGAAGACATCCGTTCGTTTCCGCCGGTGATCGTCTATACCGGGCGCAACCTGACCCGCGACGAAGAGGCCGACCTGCGCAAGTATTCGCGTTCGATCATCATCAAGGGCGCCCGTTCGCCCGAGCGCCTGCTCGATGAAGTGACATTGTTTCTGCACAAAGTCGAATCGCAGTTGTCCCATGAACGTCAGCGCATGCTCAAGACCGCCCGCAGCCGCGACAAGGTCTTCGAGGGTCGCAAGATCCTGCTGGTGGACGATGACGTGCGCAATATCTTCGCCCTGACCAGTGCCCTGGAGCACAAGGGCGCGATCGTCGAGATCGGCCGTAACGGCCGCGAGGCGATTGAAAAACTCAACGAAGTCGATGACATCGACCTGGTACTGATGGATGTGATGATGCCGGAAATGGATGGCTACGAAGCGACCGTGGAAATCCGCAAGGAACCGCGCTGGCGCAAGCTGCCGATCATCGCGATCACGGCCAAGGCCATGAAGGACGATCAGGAGCGCTGCCTGCAGGCCGGCTCCAACGATTACCTGGCCAAGCCCATCGACCTGGATCGCCTGTTCTCGCTGATTCGCGTGTGGCTGCCGAAAATGGAAAGGATCTAGTGGAGCAAAACTTCGATATCGAACTGCGTCTGTTGATCGAGGCTATCTACCTCAAATACAGCTATGACTTTCGCGACTATTCCGGCGCGTCGATCAAGCGCCGGGTCAACCATGCCCTGCGCCAATTCGACTGCGCGACCATCTCCGCCCTGCAGGAACGGGTGCTGCACGATCCGACGGCGTTCATGCAACTGCTGCAGTTCCTGACCATACCGGTCAGCGAGATGTTCCGCGATCCCAGCCACTTCCTGGCCATTCGCCAGGAAGTGGTGCCGCTGCTCAAGACCTATCCATCGATCAAGATCTGGATCGCCGGTTGCAGCACGGGCGAGGAGGTCTACTCCATGGCGATCCTGCTGCGGGAAGAGGGCTTGCTGGAGCGCACGATCATCTACGCCACCGATATCAACCCCAGCTCCCTGGAAAAGGCCAAGCAAGGCATCTTTTCCCTGGACAACGTGCGTGCCTATACCCAGAACTACCTGCAGGCCGGCGGCCAGCGGGAGTTTTCCGAGTACTACACGGCAGCCTATGGCTATGCGATTTTCGACAAGACCCTGCGTGAGAACGTGACCTTTGCCGATCACAGCTTGGCCACCGACAGCGTATTCTCTGAAACTCAATTAATTTCATGTCGTAACGTATTGATTTACTTCAATAAAAAGCTTCAGGATCGTGCCTTTGGTTTGTTCCATGAGTCGCTCTGCCATCGTGGTTTCCTGGTGCTTGGCAGCAAGGAAACCCTGGATTTCTCGCCCTTTGGCAAGCAGTTCGAACCCCTGATCAAGCAAGAGCGGATCTATCGCAAGCTATGAACGAACTGGCCCTTGAGTTCACCCAGCGACAGCGTGTCGACGCCATTGCGGTCGGCGCTTCGGCCGGCGGCGTCGAGGCCCTGCTGACCGTGTTCGGTGAGCTGCCGGCCGGTTTCGGCCTGCCGATCATTGTCGTGCTGCATATGCCCGAGCAGCGTCGCAGCCAACTGGCCGAGGTTTTCTCCCGGCGCCTGCGGCTGCCGGTCAAGGAGGCTGACGACAAGGAGCCGGTGAGTCCGGGAACCCTGTATTTCGCCGCGCCCGGTTATCATCTGTCGGTGGAGCGCGACCGCAGTTTTTCCTTCAGTCGCGAGGAGCGCGTGCACCACTCGCGCCCCTCCATCGATTACCTGTTCGAGTCCTGCGCCGATGCCTATGAAGCGCGCCTGATGGCGGTGCTGCTGACCGGCGCCAACCATGACGGCGCCCGCGGGTTGGCCCTGGTCAAGGCTCGGGGTGGCCTGACCGTGGTGCAGGACCCGCACGAAGCGCGGGTGGCGACCATGCCCGAAGCCGCCTTGGCCTTGCACGAACCTGACTATATTCTCCCTTTGCGCGGCATCGGCCGTCTGCTTGTCGAGCTGGAACGAATCGCATGCTAACTACTATCCAGGCCAAACTGCTGATCGTCGACGATCTGCCGGAAAATCTGCTGGCGCTGGAAGCGCTGATCAAGCGCGAGGACCGCATCGTCTACAAGGCCCTGTCGGCCGATGAGGCGCTGTCGCTGCTGTTGCAGCACGAGTTCGCCATGGCCATTCTCGACGTGCAGATGCCGGGCATGAATGGCTTCGAGCTGGCCGAACTGATGCGCGGCACCGAGAAGACCCGGAGCATTCCCATCGTTTTTGTCAGTGCCGCCGGGCGTGAGCTCAACTATGCCTTCAAGGGCTATGAAAGCGGCGCGGTGGATTTTCTCTACAAGCCCCTCGACACCCATGCGGTGAAGAGCAAGGTCAATGTCTTCGTCGAGCTGTATCGCCAGAGCAAGGCCATGAAGCAGCAGGTCGAGGCCCTGGAGCAGAGCCGCCACGAACAGGAGGCGCTGCTCAAGGAGCTGCGGGCGACCCAGGAAGAGCTGCGGCACGCGATCCGCATGCGCGATGACTTCATGTCGATCGTGTCCCATGAGGTGCGCACGCCGCTCAATGGGCTGATCCTCGAAACCCAGTTGCGCAAGATGCACCTGGCCAAGGACAACGCGGCCGCCTTCAGCCTGGACAAGATGCACGCCATGGTCGAGCGCGACGAGCGACAGATCAAGAGCCTGATCCGGCTGATCGAGGACATGCTCGATGTGTCACGCATCCGCACCGGCAAGCTGTCGATCCGTCCCAGCCGCTTCGATCTTTCCCAACTGGTCGCCAAGTTGCTCGAAGGCTTCGCACCCCAGGTGGAGGCCGCCGAGTCGACCCTCAACTTCCAGGCCGCGGAGCCGATAGTAGGCTGCTGGGACGAGTTCCGTATCGAACAGGTGATCTCCAACCTGTTGACCAATGCCTTGCGCTACGGCGCGAAAAGCCCGATCGATGTACGGGTCTACGCACAGGATGGCGAGGCGCGGGTTGAAGTGCGCGACCATGGCATCGGTATCAGCGAGGACAACCAGAAACGCATCTTCCAGCAGTTCGAGCGGGTTTCGGCCAGCCATGTGGCCGCCGGTCTCGGGCTGGGCCTGTTTATTTCCGAACAGATCGTCAACGCCCATGGCGGTACCATCAAGCTGCGGAGCACCCTTGGCGAAGGCGCCACCTTCTGTGTCTGTCTGCCGTTGCAGGAAAACCCGTAGAGCGACGCAACCTCTCGGCGGGGGGATGGTCGTATTGGCAGCAATCTTGAGAATGAAGGCTTTCCATGAGTGAAGATGCACAAGACGTCGTCCTGATCGTCGAGGACGAGCCCTCGATCCTGCTGGTGTTGTCGCACTATCTGGCCGGCGAGGGCTATCGGGTCCTGCAGGCGGCGAACGGCGAGGAAGCGTTCAAGATCCTCGCGACCAAGCCCAACCTGGACCTGATGGTGACGGACTTCCGCCTGCCCGGCGGGGTTTCCGGGGTCGATATCGCGGAGCCGGCGGTCAAGCTGCGCCCGGACCTGAAGGTGATTTTCATCAGCGGCTATCCGGCGGAGATTCTCGAGACGGACAGCCCGATCACCCGGACCGCGCCGATCCTGGCCAAGCCCTTCGACCTCGACAAGCTACAGGAGCAGATCCAGCGCCTGCTGGCCTGAACTCCGCTCCCGCAGAGGCCGTCAGGCATTGATCATCTCCCGCACCCGGGCGGTCAGCAGATCGAAGGTGAAGGGCTTGGTGATCATCTGCATGCCGGGGTCGAGAAAACCGCCCCGCACCGCGGCATGTTCGGCATAACCGGTGATGAACAGCACCTTGAGCCCGGGCCGCAATTGCCGGCCGATCTCCGCCAGTTGCCGGCCGTTCATGCCTGGCAGGCCGACGTCGCTGATCAGCAGGTCGATGCGCTGGCCGGAGTCGAGAATCGGCATGGCGCTGTCGGCACTCGCGGCTTCGACGAAGGCATAGCCCAGTTCGCTCAGCACCTCGCAGACCAATACCCGTACCGCCGGGTCGTCCTCGACGATCAGCACGGTTTCGCCGTCTTCGGCGTGCGCTGCCTGCAACAGGTGCACCGCGTCGTCCTGGGCCGCCGCGCTGCCCTGGTAGCGGGGCAGGTAGAGGTTGACCGAAGTGCCCTGGCCCGGCGTGCTGTCGATGGACACATGGCCGTGGGATTGCTTGCTGAACCCGTAGATCATCGACAGGCCGAGACCGGTCCCCTGGCCGATGGGCTTGGTCGTGAAGAACGGGTCGAATGCCCGGCTGATCACGCTCTCCGGCATGCCGCAGCCGCTGTCGCGGACCTGCAGCACGACATAGTCCCCCGGCGCCAGGTGGCCCTCGGTTTCGGTGAAGACCGGGTCCAGTGTCTGGTTGAAGGTGACCACCTGCAGGTGCCCGCCATCGGGCATGGCGTCGCGGGCATTGAGCACCAGGTTGAGCAGGGCGCTTTCCAGTTGATTGGGGTCCGCTTCGGCGGTCCACAGCGGTTCGCCGAGGACCATCTGCAGGTCGATGCTTTCATTGAGGCTGCGATGCAGCAGCTCGCCCATGGACCTGACCAGTTCGTTCATGTTCACCGGCTTGGAATCCAGTGACTGGCGTCGGGAGAACGCCAGCAAGCGGTGGGTCAGGCCGGCGGCGCGGTTGGCCGAGGTCACGCCGAGGTCGATCAGGCTGTCGAGATCTTCCAGGCGCCCGCGGGCCAGGCGCCGCTTGAGCAGTTCGAGGCTGCCGATGATGCCGGTCAGCATATTGTTGAAGTCGTGGGCGATGCCGCCGGTCAACTGGCCGACCGCCTCCATCTTCTGCGACTGGCGCAACGCTTCTTCGTTATGGCGCAGTTGGGCGGTGCGCTCCTCGACCTGCTGTTCCAGGGTCTCCAGGGTGTCCTTGAGGCGCCGTTCGCTCTGGCTCAGGTCGATCAGCCGGTCACGGGCCTCGTACTGTCGGCGGCGCCCACGAATGGCCGAGGTCACCAGGCTGATCAGCGTCACCGGGTGAAAGGGGCGTTCCAGGAAGCTGACGTTGCCCAGTTGCGCGCCGAGACGGGAAGAGGGCGACCGATCAGGGCCGCCGTGATGGGTCATCAGCACAATGGGCAGGTCCGACCACGCCGGTTGTTCCTGCAGGTGCTGCAACAGTGGCTCCATGTCCGTCTCGTGCAGGGCCTCGGCCGCCACGATCAACAGGCCGGCGCCACGCTCCAGCTCGCCACACAAGGTCGCCAGGCTCGTGGCGATCACGCCGGGGAAGCCGGCCTCGGCGAGAATCATCCGCGCGATCTGGCCGTCGCGACCCCAGGGTGCCAGGATGATCGCTCGTTCGGAAACTGCGTCCGGCAGGGTCACAAGCCTCCGTCCTTGAGCAACGGCAGGCCCTCACCCAGATAGGTGGGCACGCCGCGCAACACGCCCTGGAAGGCTTCCAGGGGCTCGCCGATGGTCATGCCACGGTCACTGATGCGGTACTCGCGGATGGTCGATTCATGGGCTCCGGTGCGCTTCTTGATGATCGAGATGGCCCGGCGAACCTTGCCCAGGGCCTCGAAGTAACGCAGCAGGATCACGGTATCGGCCAGGTAGGTGATATCCACCGGTGCCTGCATGTCGCCGACCAGTCCGTGCTGGGCGACGGTCATGAAGGTCGCGGCGCCCTGGCGGTTGAGGTACAGCAGCAGTTCATGCATGTGCAGGATCAGCGCGTTCTCTTCCGGCATGGCGGCCTGGTAGCCGTTGATACTGTCGATCACCACGGTCTTGATGCCGCGCTCATCCACGCAGCGCCGCACCCGGTGGGAGAACTCGCCGGGAGAGAGCTCGGCGGCATCGACCTGGTCGATCCACAGGTTGCCGGTCTCGCGCAGGGCCTGGAGGTCGATGCCGATATTCTTCATGCGCTCGAACAGCAGGCCCAGTTCCTCGTCGAAAATGAACAGCGCGGCCTTTTCCCCGCGGGCCACCGCCGCGGCGGCGAAGAGCATGGCGATCAGCGACTTGCCGGTACCGGCGGGGCCGAGGATCAGGGTGCTGGAACCGGTTTCGATGCCGCCGCCGAGCAATGCATCCATCTCGGCGATACCGCTGGTGAGTTGCCGGCGCACGTACTGGCCGCGATGTTCGGCCGCCACCAGGCGGGGAAACACATGCACGCCATCGCCGCTGATGGTGAAGTCGTGATAGCCGCCGCGGTACTTCTGGCCCCGGTACTTGACCACCCGGACGCGGCGCCGCTCGGCACCGTAGTTGGGGGTCAGTTCCTCGAGGCGGATAACGCCGTGGGCGACGCTGTGCACGGTCTTGTCGAGAGACTCGGTGGTCAGGTCGTCGAGCAGCAGGACCGTGGCGTCATACCGCACGAAGTAGTGCTTGATCGCCAGGATCTGCCGGCGGTAACGCAGCGAACTCTGCGCCAGCAGGCGGATTTCGGAGAGGCTGTCGAGGACCACGCGGGTCGGCTTGACCCGTTCGACCACTTCGAATATCTGCCGGGTGGCCTCGCCCAGTTCCAGGTCCGAGGAATACAGCAGGCTTTGCTGATGGTCGGCGTTGAGCAGGCTTTCCGGTGGTGTCAGCTCGAAAATCTCGATGTTTTCGTCCAGCGTCCAGCCATGGGAGCGGGCGCCCTGGCGCAGTTCGCGCTCGGTTTCCGACAGGGTGATATACAACGAGCGTTCGTCGGCTCTCGCACCGGCGAGAAGGAAGTGCAGGGCCACGGTAGTCTTGCCGGTGCCGGGTTCGCCTTCGAGCAGGAAGACATGCCCGCGGGACAGGCCGCCGGACAGGATATCATCCAGGCCTTCGACGCCGGTGGCGGCTTTGGTCGTGATCGACGCTACTGATGTAGTCAAGGAATCGCCTCATGTGACTGGGAGGTGGCGGTGTCCAGGCGCGTGACCTTTTGACGCCGTCTGTTCACTTGACCTTCGGATTCACGAGGTGTTCAGTCTTTTTCCTGGCGCTTCACAGTCCCTGTTGCAGGGCGGGATCGTCGGGATTCTGCTGTTCCAGCTGCGCCAGCAGGATCTGCACGTTCTGCAACTGACCGCTTTCCTTCCAGTAGCTGATCAGCAGCACGCGGGCCTTGCGGTTCGCCGGATGGCGCTGGACCAGCTCTTCGAGCTGGCGCTGGGCCGCTTCGAGCTGGTGCAGGTCGTGCAGGGTGGTGGCGAGCTTGTAGCGGTATTCGGTGTTGTCCGGTTCCAGCTCCACGGCCTTGGCCAGGCCCAGCAGGGCATACTCGGTCTGGCCATGGTGCAGCAGCCAGATGCCCAGGGCATGTTGCAGATAGGCCGACTGTGGCTGCACCTCCAGTTGCCGGGCCAGCAGTTGTCGGGCCTGGTCCGGCTGGCCGCGCTTGTCCAGCAGTTCGACGCGCGCGACCACTGCCCTGAGGTTGTTCGGTTCCAGCTGCGACATGCGTTCGAGCGACTGCTGGGCCTCGTCCAGTTGCCCTTCGTGCAGGTACAGGCGGGCCAGTTGGAACTGGGCATCGGCACTCTCCGGCTGGGCCTTGAGGGTGCGTTCATATTCGTCGACCACCTGTTGCAGCGGGCCGAAATACAGGCCCTGGTCGTCCGGTGATAAACCGAGCATGGCGTTGGCCGCGGCAAAGCGTACCTCCTGCTCGCTGTCCTCCAGCACCGGCCCGAGCAACAGGCTGCGCTGCGCCCCCGGCACCAGGCCGACGATGCTCTGGATCGCCGCCTCGCGGACCAGCGCCGAAGGGCTCTGCAAATCCGCGTCGGCCAGTTTCAATGCCTGGGGGCTGGGATAGTTGGGCAATTCGGCATGCAGCGCGGCCCGGCGGATATCCGACAGGTCGGTGCGCGCCAGTTGCTGGTAGAGAACCCGCGCGGCGCCCGGCTGGCCGTTGTGCGCCTGTTCCAGGGCGCGGCCGTAATTGACATGCGGGGTTTTCGCGGGCACCGCGGTCGGACTGCGCATCCAGTGCCAGGCAAGGCCCAGGATCAGGAAGACAAGCAGGCTGATGATCAGGTAACGGCGGGGCTTGGTCATGCAGTGTCCGTGAGCTGGCAGGCTTTTCCCAGAGCCGCCAGCTTCGGCCAGGAGCGCTTCGGAGTCAAACCCGCGATCAGTTGAGCACGTACTCGATGGGTTCCAGGGGCGGTGGCAGCTCGGTTTCGCCGAGGCTGGCGAGAATCTCCCGCTCGACCGTGCGCAGCAGTGCATTGCACGGCAGGTCGTTCTCGTCGAAACCGAACGGGTCCTCGAGGTCGTCGCCGATCTCGTCGAGGCCGAAAAAGGTGTAGCTGACAATCGCGGTAAACACCGGCGTCAACCAGCCCAGGGGTTCGGCCATGGCGAATGGCAGCAGGATGCAGAACAGATAGATGGTGCGGTGCAGCAACAGGGTATAGGGGAAGGGCAGCGGAGTGTGCTTGATCCGCTCGCAACTGGCCTGGACCTGGCTCAGGCTGGCCAGCCGGGCGGCAAAAACCGTATAGCGCCATTCGCCGAGCTGACCCTGTTGCGCCAGGCGCGAGCAGCGCGCACCGATTTGCTGCAAGAGGTGGTCGGTGATATTCGGATGGTTCTGCGGCGGCGGCTGCATGGCCCACTCGCGCACGGCGGCGTGCTCGTCTTCCAGGCGCAGGCGGGCGATCAGACCATGGGCAAAGCCGCAGAGGTCGCGCAGCAGGGCCTGGCGCTCGGCGGTGTCGGTGAACACCTGGCTTTCGCGGATCAGCGAGCGCACCTCGATGATCATCTGCCCCAGTTGCTTGCGGCCTTCCCACCAGCGGTCGTAGCAGGCGTTGTTGCGAAAGCTCATGAAGATCGACAGCGACAGCCCGAGCAGGGTGAATGGCGTGGCGTTGACCTTGGAAAAGTAGGCCGGGTGCCAGGTTTCCACGAGCACGATGACCGAGGCCAGCAATGTCACCAGCAGGCTGCGCAGGGCAATCCGCTTGGCAATCGAGCCTTTCAGGGAAAACAGGATGCCGATCAGGTTCGGCTTGGGACGCACGATCATGGGAAGGGACTGGCAGCAGCGCGGGGGTTACGCCGGGCCAGACTAGAAGCCGCCGGCCTGTTTGTCCAATCGCTCTGCCCGACAACTTGATCGAGGCTGTCTATCATCGAGGCGCTCATGCGTTGTTCGGCAATATCAACAGCCGTTCGCCGGCAGCCAGTTCCTGGCGCTGCAGAACAAATGCCGGCATCTGTGTCGCGCTGATCGCCTTGCTGAAATACCAGCCCTGGATCACCAGTTCGCGGGAGGACTGCAAGGCGTCGTACTGCTCCCGGGTTTCCACGCCTTCGACGATGATGTCGAGGTCGAGGGTTTCGCACAGCCGCAGCATGCCGCTCAGGACCCGTGCGCCATTGGCATGACGGTGGGCGACGACAAAGCTGCGGTCGATCTTGATGCCATCGATCCTGAACTGGTGCAGGTAGCTCAGGGCCGAATAGCCGGTGCCGAAATCGTCGATGTACAGTTTGGCGCCGAAGCCGTGCAGGCCTTCGATCAGGCGGTGGATCAACTGCACGTCGCCGACCAGCGCATCCTCGGTCAACTCGACGGAAATCCGCCCGTGGGCCTGGGCGAGAATCTCCAGCAGGCGTTCGCCGTGCTCGGGCGTGCTCAGGGTCGCGGCCGTGACGTTGATGGTCATCGGCAGTTCGAAGCCGATCTTCTGCCAGCGCCGATATTGCTCCAGCGCCTGGGAGGCGACCCACAGGTCGACATCGGCCATCAGGTTGGCCTGGGCCAGCCATCTGAGAAATTCCCAGGGCTGCTGGGCACGGCCGTCCTTGTCACGGGCACGCATCAAGGCCTCGCAACCGATGCACAGGCCGCTCACCTTGGATATCTGCGGCTGGAATTCCAGGTGGAATTCGTATTCGCTGATGAGCCGGATACGTTCCAGCTCCTCGGTGCGCCGGGCCTCGTTGCGGTGCGCGGCGACCACCGGGTCGAGCTCGAACAGCCGACCCTTTTCCTCGAGGCTGCGAAAGGTAGTGTCGAAGGACCTGATGTAGATGTTCTGCTCTTCGGCCTGTTGGCGATGCAGGGCAATCACATACGGCGCGTACACCAGGCAGCCGACGGCGACGAGTACCAGTTGCAGGACCACGGCCGCCCAGTCGCCGTTGGTGCTCAGGTAGGCATTGAGCAGCACCGGCGAAGTCAGCGGCATGCCGGTCACCACCGGCGCGACCCAGCCGGCCTGCACGGCCGCCACCGCCAGCACGGTATTGAGCATGGGCGCGATGAGAAAGGGCAGGAACAGCCTTGGGTTGAGAATGATCGGCAGCCCGAACAGCAGGATCTCGTTGACATTGAACAGCGACAACGGCGTCGCGGCCAGGGCCAGCAGGCGCAGGGAGCGGTCGCGGGAAAACAGCAGGATGGCAACGATCAGCGACAGCGAGGCGCCGGAGCCGCCGGTGAAGGCGAAGCAACCCAGCAGGCCGCTGTTGAGCGCATAGCGGGCCGGCTCGGCGGCGGCGACGTTGAGCTGGTTGACCGTCACCGCCAGGTCAAGGACGTCGAACAGCGGCTGCATGGCATGGGCGCCGTGGATGCCGAAGAACCACAGCATCGAGTTGGTCGCGCTGATCAGCAGCCCATAGCCATAGGGATGGTCGAGTGCCGTCAGGTCGAAGGGCACCTGCATCTGGGCGACGCTGGGGATCTCCAGCAGCAGCGACAGCACCATCACCAGCATCGCCGCGGTCAACAGACCCGGAATCACCACATTGATGCTGTCGCGCACGTTGTAGCCGACCACGTTTTCCCGTACCAGCCGCAGCCAGGGCTGGCGGTAGAGCCGGGCAATGATCGGCACGTTGACCAGCGGCGAGGCGATGGCGATAAACAGCACCAGCGTCGCGGCGGCGCGGGGATAGTCCTGCAGCAGGTAGATCGCGATCACCACATGGGTCAGGCACAGGAACGCCACCGGCACCTGCGGCAAGCGGTAGCGGATCGCGAGCATGTAGCCGATCGAGGCGGCGACCAGCAGGGGCAGGGTGCCGCTGATCTTCTCGTGCAGCCCGGCGAGGAAGTCCACCAGCTCATCCGGCGCGCCCAGCAGCCGGGCACACACCGACAGCACGAGGAAGGCGGCCGAAACCAGCAGGCACGGCAACAGCCAGAGCAGCCCTTCGCGAATGGCCCGCAACGAGTCGGCGCCGGCCAGCGCCGCCAGGCGATTGGTCAGGAACAACTTGAAGACTGACTGTGACATTGTCCAACCCCTTTAGACTTTCAGTCTTGATGGGGCATATGGCCATCAGGCTGGTCCCCTGGACGCGAGCATATCCCGAGATGCCCCGAAAAGGCCAAGCCGCCGATGGAAAAAGCCCCGAGGCCAAAGGCGCTCGGGGCTGCTCGGTGGGAGTCCGGCAAGGATGTCGCGACCACCTGATCGATTTCAGTAACGCATCTGGCCGTAAGGTGGCGTGTTGGCGTTCTGGCCGCGGTTGTAACCGACGGCGAAGCCGTAGTTGTAGCCCGCCGCGTAGCCGGCGGCATAGGTATTGCGCCCGGCTGCATAGCCGTCCACCTGTCCCGCGGTGTAGCCGGCATGGAAGCCCGCGGAATAACCGGTGGGCCTGACGGCAACGTTGGTGCTACAGGTGTACCGGCAAAGGGGCGCGGCGTGGCTGGAGGTGGCGATCAGCGGGCAGGCTACGCCCATCGCGATCAGCATGGCCACGGCAAATCCCCTTTTGCGGGGCCGGGTACGCAACGCCCTGGCGTGACGGGAACAGTCCGACGGGCAAAGAGCGATAGCAGTCATTTCAGTATTCCTCCGGATCAAGCCGATGCGCTTCGATGGAAGCCAGAACGGCTTTTGTGCTAGTTGTTGAAAATAACCCCATCGTCCTGCTCGCTGACGCTGGCGTCTTCGCTGACGCCGGCGGTATAGGCCCCATTGGGAGAAATGGCGTCGGCACAGTCGTTGCCACCGGCTCCCAGGGGGCTGATTGCCAGGAGGGTGCCGCCGGAGCTGTGGTAAGTGAAGGCTTCGCTGACGCCCGCCACTTCACCGCAACCGACGATGATGCCGTTGTCGGAGATGGCCTTGGCGGTGGCTCTGGCGCTACCGGCCAGGAGTGGGACCGGAATCCCGTTGGTACCGGTGGCGGGGTCCCAGAAGAACCCGGTGGTAAAGCCGCCGGATTTCAGCCGGTTGCCGGCGATCTGCCCTGACGCATTCATGGCGACCCCGGAGTTACGCAGCGAGGTGTTGCCGTTGATGGTCAGCATCACCGTCGGCGCGCTGGCACCGCCGGCCGGCCACTGCACGGTTTTATAGGTATCGGGTACGTAATAACAGGTACCGAGGATTTTTCCGCTCAGATTGATTTCACTGGCGACGCAGTAGCTGGCCCCACTGGGCACAGGCAGCACGGTATAGCCGGAGCTGGCATTGGCCCAGAGCACGGCGCGGTTTTTCCCCGAACCACCTGTACCGGCCGGACAATTGCCGATAATCGCTGGCGTTGCCGCATCACTGATGTCCGCCGGACTGCAGTTGCTGACCGAGCCGAGCAGCGGTGGCAGCAGGCTGTTCGCGGCCCCGGTGGAACTCCACACCACCGGCGTGGCTTCACCGGTGGGGCTGATACTGATGCCCGCCACGACACCCGCGAGGTTGACGGCCGCCGCCTCGGTCTGCACGTCGGGTACCAGGCGCAGGCCGGCGAGCAGGGGCAGCGGTTGCAGTTGCTGAGGGGGCGCGGTGAGATTGTTGACCGACCATTTGACCGCCTGGTTCACTTCGAGACTGTCTTCACAGGTACCGACGATCACGGCCGTGCTTGCTGGGGCATTGCTGATTGCACCGGCGGCACAGGCTCCCGGGTCTCCACTGGCGGAGGTGAACAAGGGCGGGAGAGCCGTTGCCCCGCCAGACAGAGTGTCCACCAGCGCTGACTCGAAAAAACCCACCGACATGGATTTGCCCACAAAATAATGATAATCGTTGCCCGCGGTGAAGCGGCTGCTGAGAACAGTGGAATTGCTGGCGTTATCGTTCCAGGTGGCAGCCTGGACCACTGTCGCGAGGTTGACACTCGCGACCACCAAGCCGAGTGAGGTAACAAGACGAGAGGGGAGTTTCATAACGCTTCTCCTTGCGATGATGAGTGTGCGCGCACGATCTATGCGCGTCCTTACCGTACCCCTCGGTTCATCGCGCCGGTAACTGTCAGAAATGACAGTTCCTTAGAGCATTTCGAAGCTGATGAAATATCTTGTAACACTATCGCCGGGTGTTATTTGTGGACGAAAAAAAGCCCCGCGACCGAAGGGGCGCGGGGCCGAAGCGGTTGGAGGGGCATCCAACCAGGAGAGTTTGAATCAGTTACTGGCGACGGTCTGCGGCGCGTAGCCGCCACCCAGGGCCTTGTAGATCGCGACGATGCCGCGATACAGGTCGGTCTCGGCCTGGGCCTGGCTGTCTTCGGCGGCCAGGCGTTCGCGCTGGGCATCGAGCAGTACCAGGAAGTCCACGGTGCCTTCGCGGTAGCGGATCGCGGCCAGGTCGGCGGCGGTGCGGCTCGACTCGCTCTGGCGGATCAGCGAGATCAGGCGTTGCTGACGCTTGCCGTAGTCACTGAAGGCGTTCTGCGATTCTTCCAGGGCCAGCAGCACTTGCTGCTCGTAGGTAGCCAGGGCGCCTTCGGCTTCGGCATTGGCGCCGCGCAGGCGGGCCCGCACGCTGCCCAGGTTGAACGCCGGCCAGGTGATGCTCGGGCCAAGGGCCCAGGCATTGGCGGCCGAAGAGCCGATCTGCGAACCCCGTCCGGCGGTAAAGCCGAGGAAGCCGCTGAGGCTGACCCGTGGGAACAGGTCGGCCTTGGCCACGCCGATCCGCGCGGTGGCGGCGGCCAGCTTGCGCTCGGCGCTGAGGATATCCGGACGGCGTTGCAGCAGCTCACCCGGATTGCCGATGGCCAGGGCCTTGGAGATCGCCGGCAGGTCCTTCGGACTCAAGTCCACCGACAGCGTATCCGGGCGCTCGCCGAGCAGGGTAGCGATGCGATTGCGCTCGCGGACCTGTTCGGCCTGCAGTTGCGGCACGCTGGCTTCGACCGCCGCGAGGCGGGCATCGGCACGGACCACATCGAGCTGGTCGCCGACCCCTGCGTCACGCAGGCTTTCGGTGATGCCCTTGGATTCCTGCTGGTTCTTCAGGTTGGCCAGGGCGATCTTTTCCCGCAATTGCGCACCGCGCAGTTGCCCGTAGGCATCCACCAGCTCGGCAATCATGGTCACCTGCAACTGGTACAGATCGGCTTCGGCCGACTGCTGGTCGGCGTCGGCGGCTTCCAGGCTGCGCTGGATACGGCCGAACAGGTCGACCTCCCAGGCCATGTCCAGGCCCAGGTCATAGCGTTCGCTATTGACCCGGCTCTCGGTCTGGCCCGGTACCTGGCCCTTGCCCAGATCGGCACTGGCACGGCTGGTGATGGTCGGCATGGCGTCATCGCTGACGTCATCGCGGATCGCCCGCGCCGCTTTCAGGCGGGCGAAGGCGACGCGCAACTCACGGTTGCCGGCCAGGGACTGGGTCACCAGCTTGTTGAGGGTCGGATCGTCGAACTGCTGCCACCAGATACCTTCGAAGCGGGCGCGGTCGAAATTCTTCTGGCCGGCGCTGCCATCGGTGGCGGCGGTGATGTTCGCCGCCGCCGTGTCAGGGGTCTTGTAGTCCGGGCCGACGGCACAGGCGCTCAGCGCCAGTACCAGCAGGCTCGGGAGAAAGGCCTTCATACTGCTCATTGTTGCGCCTCCAGCTTGAGGGCCCGGGCTGCCTTGCGAGCTTCACTACGCTCGACAGAGCGGCGGATCAATACATAGAACACAGGGGTCAGCAGCAGACCGAAGAAGGTCACGCCGAGCATCCCGGAGAACACCGCCACACCCATGGCATGACGCATCTCGGCACCGGCACCGCTGGAGAACACCAGGGGTACCACACCCATGATGAACGCGACGGAGGTCATCAGGATCGGCCGCAGACGCAGGCGGCAGGCTTCCAGTACCGCGCTCAGCGGATCGAGGCCTTCTTCCTGCTTGTCCTTGGCGAACTCGACGATCAGGATCGCGTTCTTGCACGCCAGGCCCACCAGTACGATCAAGCCGATCTGGGTGAAGATGTTGTTGTCGCCACCGGAGGCAATCACCCCGGCAATCGCCGACAGCAGGGTCATCGGTACGATCAGGATCACCGCCAGCGGCAGGCTCCAGCTTTCATACAGTGCCGCCAGTACCAGGAACGCCAGCAGTACGCAGAGCGGGAACACCAGCAGTGCGGTATTGCCCGAGAGGATCTGCTGGTAGGTCAGGTCGGTCCACTCGTAGGTCATGCCGTTGGGCAGTTCGTCCTTCAGCAGTTTCTCGATGGCCGCCTGGGCCTGGCCGGAGCTGTAGCCCGGTGCCGCGGCGCCGTTGATTTCGGCGGTGATGAAGCCGTTGTAGTGCATCACGCGGTCCGGCCCGGAGGTGTCGCTGACCTTGATGAAGGTCGCCAGCGGGATCATCTCGCCCTTGTTGTTGCGTACTTTCAGCTGGCCGATCTGGTCGGACTCGAGGCGGAACTGCTGTTCGGCCTGGACGTTGACCTGATAGGTACGACCGAAGCGGTTGAAGTCGTTGGCATACAGCGAACCCAGGTAGACCTGCAGGGTGTCGAAGATGTCACTGACGGCCACGCCGTGGGTCTTGGCCTTTTCGCGGTCGATGGCGGCATCCACCTGCGGCACGTTGACGGTGTAGCTGGTGAACAACCCGGCCAGCTCCGGCACGCTGCGGCTCTTGGTGATGATGTTCATCGTTTCCTTGTACAGCTCTTCATAGCCCAGGTTGCCCCGGTCTTCGATCTGCAGTCGGAACCCGCCGATGGTGCCCAGGCCTTGTACCGGCGGTGGCGGGAAGATCGCCATGTAGGCTTCCTGGATCCCGGCGAACTTGCCGTTCAAGGCACCGGCGATGGCGCCGGCCGATTCACTCGGGTCCTTGCGCTCGTCGAACGGCTTGAGGGTGACGAACACGATGCCGGCGTTCGGGCTGTTGGTGAAACCGTTGATCGACAAGCCGGGGAAGGCCACCGCGCTTTCCACGCCAGGCTGTTTCAGGGCCAGGTCGGACATGCGCTTGATCACGTCTTCGGTACGGTCCAGGCTGGCCGCGTCCGGCAGTTGGGCGAAGGCCACCAGGTACTGCTTGTCCTGGCCTGGCACGAAGCCGGTCGGGGTGCTGGAGAAGCCGAGCCAGGTCAGGACCATCAGGCCCGCATACAGCACCAGGGCGACGCCGCTGACCCGGATGACACGGGTCACGGCGCCGACATAACCATGGCTGGCCTTGTCGAAGAAGCGGTTGAACGGACGGAACAACCAGCCACCCAGCAGCGCGTCGAGAACCTTCGAGAAGCGATCTTTCGGGGCGTGGTGGTCCTTGAGCAATACCGCGGCCAGGGCCGGCGACAGGGTCAGGGAGTTGAACGCCGAGATCACGGTCGAGATGGCGATGGTCAGGGCGAACTGCTTGTAGAACTGGCCGGTCAGGCCGGAGATGAAGGCCGCCGGGATAAACACCGCACAGAGCACCAGTGCCGTGGCGATGATGGGGCCGGTCACTTCACGCATGGCACGCTTGGTGGCTTCGATCGGGCTGAGGCCCAGGCCGATGTTCCGCTCGACGTTTTCCACCACCACGATGGCGTCGTCCACCACGATACCGATCGCCAGTACCAGGCCGAACAGCGACAGCGCGTTAAGCGAGAAGCCGAACATGTGCATGATGGCGAAGGTACCGATCAGCGATACCGGTACGGCGACCAGCGGAATGATCGAGGCACGCCAGGTCTGCAGGAACAGGATCACCACCAGGACCACGAGGATCAGGGCTTCGAACAGGGTGTGCACCACCGCTTCGATGGAGCCGCGCACGAAGATGGTCGGGTCGTAGACGATGCTGAAGTCCATGCCTTCGGGGAAGTCCTTCTTCAGCTCGGCCATCTTGGCGCGCACTTCGTTGGAAATCTCGATGGCGTTGGAGCCTGGACGCTGGAAGATCGGGATCGCCACCGCCGGCTGGTTGTTCAGCAGCGAGCGCAGGGCGTACTGGCTGGAGCCGAGCTCGACCCGGGCGATGTCCTTGAGACGGGTGATTTCGCCGTCGTCGCCGACACGGATCACGATGTTCTCGAACTCTTCCTCGGAGACCAGGCGGCCCTGGGCGTTGATCGACATCTGGAAGCTGGTGGCGGTAGGCGCCGGAGGCGCGCCCAGTTGACCGGCCGCGACCTGGCGGTTCTGCTCGCGAATGGCGTTGACCACATCGGTGGCGGTCAGGTTGCGCGAGGCGGTCTTGTTCGGATCGAGCCATACCCGCAGGGAGTAGTCGCCCATGCCGAACAGCTGCACGTCACCGACACCGCCCAGGCGGGCCAGCTCATCCTTGATATTGAGCAAGGCGTAGTTGGACAGGTAGAGCATGTCGTAGCGCTTGTCCGGCGAGGTCAAGTGCACAACCATGGTCAGGTCGGGCGAGGCCTTGTCGACGGTGATACCGATACGGGTCACTTCGACCGGCAGTTTCGGCTCGGTCCGGGTCACGCGGTTCTGCACCTGCACCTGCGCGTTGTCCAGGTCGGTGCCCAGGGCGAAGGTGATGGTCAGGGTCAGCTTGCCGTCGGCGGTGGACTGCGAGGACATGTAGAGCATGTTCTCGACGCCGGTGATGGCCTGTTCCAGGGGCGCGGCCACGGTTTCACCGATGACCTTGGGGTTGGCGCCGGGGAAGTTGGCGCGTACCACCACGGTCGGCGGAACCACTTCCGGGTATTCGCTGATCGGCAACTGGAACAGCGAGATCGCACCGGCGATCAGGATCAGCAGCGAGAGTACCGCTGCGAAGATCGGTCTTGATATGAAGAACTGGGAAAAATTCATCGTGTGTATCCCTTAACCGCGTGGAGTCGCTGCGGCCAGCTTGTTAGCCTGGGCCGGAGCGCCTTTGGCCGGCGCAACCTGCTGCAGGTTGCTGGCTTCCAGGGCTTGTCGTTGTTCTGCCAGAGCGGCGAGGGTTTCCTTGCTGGCCATCGGGATCACTTCAGGATCCACCGGCGAGCCCGGACGCACGCGTTGCAGGCCTTTGACGATGACGGTGTCATCCTTGTTCAGGCCGCTGCGCACGATCCGCAGACCTTCGATTTTCGGGCCCAGCTCGACCGAGCGGTAGGCGGTCTTCTTGTCGGCGTCCATCACCAGCACGAACTTCTTGCCCAGGTCGGTACCGACCGCTTCGTCGTTGATCAGCACGGCGGCGTAGGTGCCGCTGCCGACCAGCTTCAGGCGGGCGTACAGGCCGGGGGTGAAGCTGCCGTCGGTGTTGTCGAACACGGCGCGACCGCGGATGGTGCCGGTGCGCGGGTTGACCTGGTTGTCGACGAAGTTCATCTGGCCCAGGTGCGGGTTGCCGGTTTCGTTGGACAGACCGAGGTAGACCGGGGTGGTGGCGCCGCGCTTGCCCTGGCGAGCGAGCTGGGTGTACTTGAGGTAGACCCGCTCGTCGGCGTCGAAGTAGGCGTAGACCTTGTCGGTGGAAACCACGCTGGTCAACGGCGTGACATCGGCGGTGACGATGTTGCCGGCGGTTATTTCGGCACGGCTGACACGGCCGCTGATGGGCGCGGTGACGCGGGTGAAGCTCAGGTTCAGGCGAGCCAGGTCCAGTTGCGCCTGGGTCGCATCGACCGCGGCCTTGGATTCCTGGGCGGTGCTGGTGCGGGTGTCGGCCAGTTCGGCGGAAATCGCGTTGCTGGTCAGCAGGCGCTTGCCACGCTCGGCCTCGTTGGCGGTACGGCTGGCAGTGGCGCGGGTCTGCTGCAGTTGGGCTTCCAGGCGATGGACTTCAGCCTGGTAGGGGCGGGGGTCGATCTGGAACAGCAGGTCGCCTTTCTTGACCAGCGCACCTTCGGTGAAGGCCACCTGATCGATCTGGCCGGAAACCCGCGGGCGGATTTCCACGGTTTCCGGGGCTTCGAGGCGCCCGGTGAACTCGTCCCATTCATTGACGGGCTGTTCGATGACCTTGGCCACGCTGACCTTGGTTGCCGGCATCGCACCACCTGCCGCCACGGGCGCTTTGCCGCAGGCACTCATCACGACGACTGCCAGGGCAGCCAGGGGGAAGCGCAAAAGTTTAAGTGACTGTTCCATGGGGGGAGTCCGCCAATCTATTGAGATGGGCGGATCATGCTGTGGGCGTTGATCGCACACGAATCGAATGAAGCGAAGGTAACTATCATCCGGAATGATATCAAACCGAATCCAGCCCACTAGCATGCGCCTTCCGTTAGCAGCCTATCCATTACAGAAAGCGCAAATCACTGTTGCCGGGAATGCAACAGCGCGTCACGGCGCTGATCCTACGCCGGCCGATCCGAATATTCAGAATTATCCGATGATGGATGGGAACACGGCCTACATCGCTGGCAATACGGCTCAGTACAATTCAGCCACACGGAAATGCTGATTCAGACCCCGACACGCGAGTTGTCGGGAGGGCCCGACTTTGCCCGCGGCAGGGGCAGACAAAAATAATTACCGAGGATTCTCCATAATGGTTCAACTCGACTTCTACGGCACGCTGGTGGCCGCTTCCCTGGTGTTGCTGCTGGGCCGTGGACTCTGTAGCCGCGTCGGTTTTCTGCGCACCTACAACATTCCCGAACCCGTTGCCGGCGGCCTGGTGGTGGCGCTGTTGCTGTTGCTCCTGCGGGTAGCGTTCGACTTCAAGGTAGGCTTCGAGACCTCGATGCAGGCTCCGTTGATGCTGGCTTTCTTCGCTACTATCGGGTTGAACGCCGACTTCACCAGCCTGAAGAAAGGCGGGCGGGTGCTCGGGACTTTCCTGTTGGTGGTCGTCGGCTTGCTGGTGGTGCAGAACGCCCTGGGCGTGTCACTGGCCGCCGCGCTCGGCCTGGATCCGCTGATGGGCTTGCTGGCCGGTTCCATCACCTTGTCGGGTGGTCACGGCACCGGCGCGGCCTGGAGCTCGGTGTTCGCCGAGCAATACCGCGTGATGTCCGCCGCGGAGCTGGCCATGGCCTCGGCGACCTTCGGCCTGGTCTTGGGTGGCCTGATCGGGGGACCGGTGGCCAGGTTGCTGCTCAAGCGCGTAAAGACCCAGGGGGTGGCCCAGGAAAACGTGGTCCTGGGCGTGCCGAAGGGCTTCGAGCAGCCCGAGCGCGAGCGGATGATCACGCCGGGCTCCTTTATAGAGACACTGGCGTTGATTGCCATCAGCCTGTTGGCCGGCACCTTCCTCAGCGATCTGATCAAGGGCACGGCCCTGGAGTTGCCGACGTTCGTCTGTGTGCTGTTTGTCGGCGTGGTCTTGCGCAACGGTCTGTCGGCGCTGGGCTGGCATGAGGTCTTCGAGCGCGAGGTATCGGTGCTGGGCAATGTCAGCCTGTCGCTGTTCCTGGCCATTGCGCTGATGTCGCTGAAACTCTGGGACCTGGCGGCGCTGGCCTTGCCGATCTTTATCCTGCTGACGGCCCAGGCGGTACTGATGGCGCTGTTCGCCATCTTCGTCACCTTCCGCGTGATGGGCCGCAACTACGATGCCGTGGCCCTGGCCGCCGGGCACTGCGGCTTCGGCCTGGGGGCAACGCCCACGGCGATCGCCAACATGCAGGCGGTGACCCAGCGCTACGGCCCGTCGCGGATCGCCTTCCTGGTGGTGCCCATGGTCGGGGCGTTTTTTATCGATATCGCCAATGCCATCGTGATCAAGCTGTATCTGGCATTGCCGTTTATCGGCAGTGTCTCCTGACGGATCGCTTCAGAACTGCACGCCCAGTTCACGCAGGCGCTGTTGCGTGGCGTCTGCGGACACGTGATGAATACCTTGCCAACCGAGGGCGATGGCGGCCTCGACGTTGGTCGCGACATCGTCGATAAACACCAGCTCTCGCGGCTGGATATCCGGCAGATGCGCGCGAACCTGGCCCAGGCTCAGCTGGTAGATCCGCGCGTCGGGCTTGATCTGCTTCACTTCGCCCGACACCACGATGTCACGGAAGCACTGCAGGAAGGGATAGTTGGCGCGGGCATAGGGAAAGGTTTCCGCCGACCAGTTGGTCAGGCCGAACAACGGCATGCGCGCTTCATGCAACGCTTCCAGGATAGCCACGCCGCCGGGCAGCGGCCCGCGCAACATCTCGTGCCAGCGGTCGTAATAGGCCCGGATCAGGGGTTCGTGTCGCGGGTGTCGGGCAATCAGGGTGCGGGTGGCTTCGGCCAGCGTGCGGCCGGCGTCTTGCTCGGTATTCCATTCCTGGGTGCAGATATTGTCCAGGAACCACTGCCTTTCCTGTTCATCGGCGATCAGCTGGCGATACAGGTGCTGCGGACTCCAGTCGAACAAGACACCGCCGAAATCGAAAACCACTGCGCGAATCGTCATGCGTATCCTCCATGGGGGGCGAGCACCTTATCGTCAGAGACTGTCCGGATCCCCGCAGAACATCTGGATCCGCGAGCGCAACCAGCGTTCGCCCGGGTCGTTGTCCTGGGAGCCGCGCCAGGCCATGTGCAGTTCGAAACTCTGCACCGGCAACGGCGGGTCCTCGGCGCGCACCCCGCCAGCGGCGGTCAGGGCGTCGGCAGTGTAGTCCGGCACGGTGGCGACGATATCGGTGCCGCTGATCAGGGTGCTCAGGCCGTTGAATTGCGGGACCGCGAGCACCACATGCCGCTTGCGCCCGAGTTTTTCCAGTTCGGTATCGATAAAGCCGCTCAGGTCGCCGGCAAAGGATACCAGCGCATGGGGCCGCGCACAGAAGTCGTCCAGCGACAGCGGGCCGGGCATGCTGTCGGCGCGCAGCAGTTTCGGCGAGCTGCGCCGCAGCACCTTGCGCTTGGCGTTGGCCGGCAGGTCGGTGGTGTAGCAGACCCCGATGGAGATCTCGCCGGAACCCAGCTTGGCCGGGATCAGCAGGTAGTTGACGCGACGGATCACCAGCACGATGCCCGGGGCCTCGGCCCGCAGGCGCTTGAGCAACTGCGGCAGCAGGGCGAACTCGACGTCGTCGGACAGGCCGATGCGAAACACCGAGGTACTGGTCGCCGGGTCGAACTCGGAGGCGCGGCTTACCGCGGTGGAAATCGAATCCAGTGCCGGCGAGAGCAGGGCGAAGATCTCCACGGCGCGGGCCGAAGGCTCCATGCTGCGGCCGGTGCGCACGAACAGCGGGTCATCGAACAGGCTGCGCAGGCGCGACAAGGCCGCACTGATGGCCGGCTGACCGAGGAACAGCTTTTCCGCCGCCCGGGTTACGCTCCGTTCGTGCATCAGGGTTTCGAAGACAATCAGCAGGTTCAGATCGACGCGGCGCAGGTCGTTACGGTTCATCGGGCTCGCTTCACAGGTCGGTCAATAACGAATGAGGTGAATCTTACGGGCAAAGGCGCCTGATTCGCACTGGAAAAATGAACTTTCCTTTTATGAGTCAGGGCCATGGCAGCCGCGGAAACCCGGGGTCCGGTTTTTTTCCTGCGGGAAAAAACCGCCTTTCCTGCCGTCTTCAGCCCCGCTTGCCGACATTGTGTACAATGCCCCCCCAATCAATGACAGGCATGTCGACTATTAATGGGCACGGATAGTCTTCAGGGGAAAGCCCGGATAGAGTTCGTGTCATTAGAGGTTCATTTGGCGAGGTTTGCGATGTCACGCACGATCCGTTTTCACAAGTTTGGTCCGGCCGAGGTGCTCAAATGCGAAGAGCATACGGCCACTCTGCCTGCACCGGGCGAAGTGCAGGTGCGTGTCGAAGCGATTGGCATCAGCTGGTATGACGTCCTCTGGCGGCAGAACCTGGCGTCGTCCCATGCCCGCCTGCCGGCCGGTATCGGTCATGAAATGGCCGGTGTGGTCACGGCCGTCGGTGATGGCGTGGACGATCTGTCGATCGGTGACAAGGTCGCCAGCTTCCCGGCACAGAGCCCCAACGACTACCCGGTATACGGTGAACTGATCGTCCTGCCGCGTTCGGCTCTGACCCGCTACCCGGATGTCCTGACGCCGGTCCAGGCCAGTGTCCACTACACGCCGTTGCTGATCGCCTATTTTGCCTATGTCGACCTGGCGCGGGTCAAGCCGGGGCAGTTTGCCCTGATCACCGACGCCAGCCATTGCGCCGGGCCGTCCTTCGTGCAACTGGGCAAGGCCCTGGGCGTGAAAGTGATCGCCGCGACCAAGACTGCCGAAGAGCGTGATTTCCTGATTGCCCTGGGTGCCGAGAAAGTCATCGTCACCGAAGAGCAGGACCTGCTCATGCAGATCAACAAGTACACCGACGGTCGTGGCGTCGACATGGTCTTCGACGGCCTCGGCGGGCCGCAGATGTCGATGCTCGGCGATGTCCTGGCGCCGCGTGGCAGCCTGGTGCTCTATGGCCTGCAGGGTGGCAACCAGACGCCATTCCCGGCTTGTGCGGCGTTCCAGAAGAACATCCAGTTCTTCGTGCACTGCATCGGCAACTTCACCGGCAAGCCGGAACTGGGCATTGTCCAGGACGAGGCAGCGGTGCAACGGGCACTGCGGGACATCAACCAATTGACGGCGGACCGTGTCCTGCCGCCGCTGGAAATCCGCGCTTTTCCTTTCGACGAGTTTGTCGAGGCGCATCGTTACATGGACGCTTGTCCATGCCGTGGACGGGTGGCATTGCAGGTCGATCCCGCCTGATTCAACCCGCGCAATCATCAAGCCCCGTATCAGTCGACTGATACGGGGCTTTTTATTTTGTCCAACAAATTATTGAACTTTTTGTACGAAAGTTGCCGGTGGAAATTGAGTCTTTCACCAACTGAACCGGTTTTTTTCCAAATTCTGTATCTGTTAATCGCCCTGTAAGCACTGATAATTAACGGGTAACTTTCAGCTCAAGGAATGAGTCATGGTCGAGTTTCAGTTGTTGTACCGGTGCGATGCAGTTGCACAAGCTTCAGTCAGGGCGTTCGCGGGGAGTTGGCGCAAACAAGGGGGCTCACGGTGAGGGGCTCTTTCTCATTGAATTTGTTTGTGTGATCAATAGTTGTAGGTAAGTGTAAGAACATTCCTAGGAAGTTCTTATCGCCGCAAGGATCTCCCAAAGTTGACCGGCAATCAGTGACTCAGGTCACACTCACCTATCCTTGCTGTGGATGTTACAGGTCTGGGGTAATACTCTTGTTGTGGTTCGACCTGTTCGATAGCGGACGGCGAATACGCTCCTGAACATAGCACGCGTTGATAATGACGAGCGCCGGTTGCCCGACACTGAACCCAATCCAGGTGTAAAGGCTATGAGCTCTATTCACGAGCAGGCAATGAACTATGTATATCAACAGGTTCTACAGCGGTTGATGAGTTACTTCAGCCGTGCCGAACGTATCGCACTGCAGTTGTTGATCCAGCGCTTGATCGTGGCCGCGGGCGGCATCGAGCGTATCGGTGAGTTCAAGGTCATGGTGCCCCATGGTGGCGGCAAGGACAGCAGTTATACGCTGGCTTTCCTGCGTGCCGCCCAGTTGAGCATCGCCGGGCGTTCGCCGGCCACGTTCAACCTGCGTATCGCCACCCTGCGTCACGCCGGCGTGACCGCCACCGTCATGAACAATATCCATCGCGGCTACTGCGCGCTGTTCGTCTATGACGACCCGCGCGTGGAACTGCTGATGGTGGACAATAAACATGTCCGCCCGTTTCACCATCGCACGCCGATGTCCGATCTCAACTGCGACCTCAACCGGCGCAACCTGCTGATGAACGGTCACCTGACGGCAGGGGATGGCCGGGCGACGTTCTGCAACAGCTGCTACCTGTCGATGGCCGATTTCCATGAGCGTGCCAGTGCCTGGGACAAGGGCATCAGTGCGCTGGTCATCGGCGACCCGCCCCGGGAGCAGAAGCAGTACCTGACCTGGCTGCTGCGCTCGACCGAACGTCCCGACCGCAACCGCCAGGGCGCGGGGCCACTGGAGTTCGACGAGGCCGTGCGGACCTGCAACGAGCTGAGCCTGGAATATTATCGCGAGCTTTACGGCGATACCCCGGCGCAACCGCCGGGACCGGCCATCGGCCACGCCAGCACGCCGATGCTGCTGAGCGTCTATGACCTGGTGGGCAGCAACATCGAGCAACGCTGGCCGTTGCTGACCGAATTCCTCGGTTTCCGCTTCGACGACCTGGCCTTCCACTTCAGCGAGTCGGATTGCGCCAACCCCTTGCTCATGGCGCATATGCGCGGCTTGCAGGCGCAATACGTCCGGGGCCTGAGCTACCAGGCGGGCATCACCGAGTACCTGCAACTGGCCGTGGTGATGATGCGCAAGAAACTCATGTCGGCGCGCCTGATCGAGCAGGCCATGGCCGCCTACGACACCCCGGAAAAACTCCTCAACCGCAGGGCCCTGGCCGGGGTGTACGCCCAGGAAGCCTATGGCCTGCGCGAAGAACAACTGATCTGCCTGCTGTTCGCGCCGTTCGTCAACCAGGGGCGTGGCCTGGAGCTTTTCCTGCGCCACTGCCATCCGGGCATGCTGGTGGCTTTGCCCGACCTGCACCGGGTCTTGTCGGCGCAACCGGGCAACGAACAGATCGAGCAGTGGCTGACCGACGTCAGCGGCCTGACACTCGAACTGCTGCAGGACCTCTATCAGAAGCCCCGGGTCGATTTCAGCACCGCTGTCTCGCTGATTGCCCGGGTGCGGGCCAGCGATCCGGATAAACACCGGGTTGACATCATCAATCCCGACAACGGTGAAGTCTGCAAAGAAGTCCTGTCGGGACGTTAAAAGGATTGGTATTGATAGCTTCAGAAACTTCCGAACCCGGTTCGACCCCCACCGAGCCCGGCGCGGTTCCACGAACGGTCAGAGGACGCAAGCACTCGGACTTCGCCTATCAGTCGGTCTACCGCTACCTGGTCAGCCTGATCAACGAGGTGGAAACCGATGCCCGGGTCAAGCTGCCCTCGTTGCGGCACCTGGCCGAACGGCTGAACGTGTCGATTTCGACCATCCAGTACGCCTACTCCTTGCTGGAGAAGGAGGGCCGGGTCTATTCCCAGGCCAAGTCGGGCTATTACGCGCTGCCGGTTTCCAGCAACGCGTTCGTCAGCGGCGGTGCCGACCTGCTGGAGCAGATGTATGTGCATTCGCGTCGCCCCGGCACGCTGGTGCTGGGCAGCGATGAACCGGCCTTGCTGTTGTCGCTGGACAATCCGCTGTTGCTGCTGGAACGGGAACTGGTGCGCCAGTATCCCCGACAGCAGCAGCCGCAGTTCCAGCCGTTTGGCGAGCTGGAACTGCGCACGGCACTGGCGGTGCGCTACACCACCTCGGCGCAGCGCTACTGGCATGCCGACGACGTCTATATCGGCGCCGACCTGCGCAGTGTGCTGGAAACCCTGATGGCGGCGCTGTCCCTGAAGCAGGCGACGGTACTGGTGGAATCGCCTTGCGACTGGGTGATCCTGCGGTTGTTGCAGGCCGGCGGGGTGAATGTGATCGAATTGCCCCTGGATGGGCAGGGCGCCTTTGACCTGGCGGGACTTGAACACCTGCTGCGCACGCAGTCGGTCAAGCTGCTGCTGATGTCTTCGCGGATCAATATGCCCCACGGCAGCCTGATGCCCCTGGAGCAGCGCCAGCAGATCGCCCGGTTGCTGGAGCATTTCGGTGTCTGGCTGCTGGAGAACGACAGCCATGGCGAACTGGCCTTCCAGGCCGGGGGCGTGTGCATGCGTGATCTGGTCGACCCGGATCGCCTGCTGGTGTTCGCCAGTTTCGAGCGCTTCATGGGGTGCGAAGCGCCATTCGGCTACCTGTTGTCCCGGCATCTCGGCGTTGAGTTGCAGCGGCATTTCCTGCTGCGCTCGTTCCGCATGTCGCCGACGCGGCAGAAGGCGATTGCCCGCTTGTACAGCAGCGGGCGTATCGACCAGCACCTGGCCACGCTGCGGCGGTTGCTCAACGAACGCATGCTGCAGGTCAGCCAGCTGTTGCGCGAGCGCCTGGCCGACAGCCTGGACTTCATCCCGCCCCAGGGCGGTGCGACCGTCTGGGCCCGGGCCACGCGCTCGACGGACATGCGCAAGGTGTTCGAGCGCTTGCTGGAGCAGAAGATCGTCATGGCCCCCGGCGAATTGTTCAGCCTGCACGGGCTGCACCGCGATTGCCTGCGCCTGAGCACCACTTCCAACGGTCATCGCCATCTGGAGCAGGCCCTGGGGACGTTGGCCGATGCCTTGCGCCTGGAGTCGAGCTCCTGACCTAGACGCCCGACAGGCCTTTTGTCCAATTGTGTTTGCCAGGCGCGGGGAGGGCTGTTATCTGTATGCATAACCAGCATTCGATAACCGTGGTCCTTCCCGCCCGTGACAACTCAGCCCCTCGACGATCCGTTTTATTACCTGAACAACTTCCAGCGTGTGCTCGACTGGCTGGCCCAGCGTTATGCCGACCTGCTGAGCGAGCAGGAGCAGGCGTTCATCGACGAGTTCTCGCGCTTGCCCAAGGCTTCCCGGGCCCTGTTGGTGCGCATGGTGATGCGCAAGGGCGAGCACTTTCGCGCCAGCAAGCTGAACTATGGGGAAATCGGCGGCAGCGACGCGGCGGTGTTGCCCCTGCTGGCCCTGGGTTGGGTCCGCGACGATAGCCCGTTGACGCTGGACGCCTTGTTCGCGGTACTGCAGAAGGCCGAGGTCGTGCAGGCCTTCGCGACCGTCATCACGCAACCCAAGGCCAGGAAGGGTGACCTGCGGGAGGCCCTTGCCGCGCGGTTCGCCGACGAGCAACGGTCGTTCGCCCAATGGTGCCCGCAACTCCCCGACCGGCTCTACAGCCTGCAGGTCATGGCGCTGTGCGACCGCCTGCGGCTGATGTTCTTCGGCAATCTCTATCAGGACTGGTCGGAATTCGTGCTGGCCGACCTGGGCATCTTCAGCTATGAAAAGGTCGAGTTCTGCGCCGAGTCCCGTGGCTTGCGCAGCCGTGCCGACGTGGACGGCTACCTGCACCTGCATACGGCCCGCGAGGCCCTGGAGGCGGGAGTGGAGATTCCCCGGGTGCTGGCGCATATCCGGCAGTTGCAGACCGACAACCCCTGGCTGGAGCGGCGGCGGGGCAAGCTGCTGTTTCAGCTGGGACAATACAGCGAGCGCCTGGAGGATCTGTCCGGCGCCCTGGCGATCTACGGCGGGTGCCAGTACCCCGGCGCGCGCCTGCGCAGCATCCGGGTGCTGGAACGCCTCGGCGAGCATGAGCAGGCCATGGCGCTGGCCGGCGCGGCCGAGGCGGCGCCGGAAAGTGCCGAGGAACAACAGCACCTGCAACGGATCCTGCCACGGCTGCGACGCCGGCTCGGGCTGCCGGCGCTGGCGCGCCAGGCGCCGACGCCGGTGACACGGCTGGATTTCAGCCTGGTCCATGAACCGGATGAATCGGTCGAGCAGCGGGTGGCCCGGCACCTGCACGAAGCGCAGGCACCGGTGTACTTCGTGGAAAATACCCTGATCAACTCATTGTTCGGCCTGCTGTGCTGGCCGGCGATCTTCGCGCCGCTGCCGGGCGCGTTTTTCCATCCGTTCCAGAGCGGGCCGGCCGACCTGCACAGCGAAGATTTCCACCAGCGCCGGGCCGAGCTGTTTGCCCAATGCCTGGAGCAACTGACGGACCAGCGCTACAAACAGACCATTCGCAGCACCTTTGTCGCCAAATGGGGGCTGCAATCGCCCTTTGTCTTCTGGAACGTGCTGACCGGGGAGTTGCTGGAGCAGGCCCTGGAATGCCTGCCGGCGATTCACCTGAAACACTGGTTCGAACGCCTGCTGCTGGATATCAGGGCCAACCGTGCCGGCATGCCCGACCTGATCCAGTTCTGGCCGGCGCAGAAGACCTATCGGATGATCGAGGTGAAAGGGCCGGGCGATCGCCTGCAGGACAACCAGCTGCGCTGGCTGGAATTCTGCCACCAGCACCAGATGCCGGTCGCCGTGTGCCATGTGCAATGGTCGGAGCCGGTCACTTGAGCTACAGCGTTGCCGTGCGCGCCCTGTGCGAATTCACCGCCAAGACCGGCGACCTGGACCTGCGCTTCACCCCGTCGCCGACCGCCCTGGAGGGCATCGTCGGGCATCGCACCGTGGCTGCGCGCCGCAGCGAGGGCTATCGGGCCGAACTGGCGCTGGAAGGGCATTACCTGGGTCTGCGGGTCAGGGGTCGGGCCGATGGCTATGAGCCGACGCAAAACCAGCTGGAGGAAATCAAGACCTATCGCGGCGATCTCGCCAGCCAGCCGGCCAACCATCGCCAGTTGCACTGGGCACAGGCGCGGATCTACGGCTGGCTGGCCTGCGAGCACCTGCAGTTGGCCGAAATCAACCTGGCGCTGGTGTATTTCGACATTCTCAGCGAAAAGGAGACCCTGCTGCGCGAAACCTGGACGGCGGCTGACCTCAAGGTCTTTTTCGAGCGACAGTGCTCGCTGTTCCTGCACTGGGCCGACCAGGAAACGGCCCATCGCAGTGCCCGTGACCAGGCGGCGCAGGCGCTGGTGTTCCCCCATGGCGATTTCCGCCCCGGCCAGCGCAGCCTGGCGGAAACGGTGTACAAGGCGGTGAGCACCGGTCGCTGCCTGATGGCCCAGGCCCCGACCGGTATCGGCAAGACCATCGGCACGCTGTTTCCCATGCTCAAGGCCCTGGCGCCACAGCAACTGGACAAGGTGTTTTTCCTGACGGCCAAGACCCCGGGGCGCCAGCTTGCCCTCGATGCGGCGCGGGTCCTGCACGACAGCAGTCCCGGCCTGCCGCTGCGGGTGCTGGAACTGGTGGCCCGGGACAAGGCCTGCGAACATCCGGACAAGGCCTGTCATGGTGATGCCTGCCCACTGGCGCGGGGTTTCTACGATCGTTTGCCGGCCGCGCGCCAGGCCGCGGCCGCCGTGGCGCTGCTCGATCGCCAGGCCCTGCGGGAGATCGCCCTGGCCCACGGCATCTGCCCGTATTACCTGAGCCAGGAAATGGCGCGCTGGGCCGACTGGGTGGTCGCCGACTACAACTACTACTTCGACTTCAGCGCACTGCTGTTCGGCCTGGCCCAGGCCAACCAGTGGCGGGTGGCGACGCTGGTGGACGAGGCGCACAACCTGGTGGAGCGCGGGCGTCAGATGTACAGCGCCAGCCTGGACCAGTACCACCTCGGCCAGTTGCGTCAGAACGCGCCGGAGCCCCTGAAGAAATCGCTGCAACGGCTCAACCGCGAGTGGAATGCCCTGCACAAGGAGCAGGTCGCGACCTACCAGGCCAGTGCCCAGGCTCCGACCCGGCTGCTGCAGGCGATGTCCCTGTGTATCTCGGCCATGGGCGACTACCTCAACGAACACCCGCAAGGGGTGGATGCCGAACTCCAGGCGTTCTACTTCGACCTCCTGCAATTCACCCGGGTCGGGGAGCTGTTCGACGAGCATTTCATTTTCGATATCAGCCTGCGTGAGCACGGCCGGCGACGCCTGTCGCAGCTGTGCCTGCGCAATGTCGTGCCGGCCGCCTTCATCCGCCCACGGCTGACTGCCGCCCGCAGCAGCGTGCTGTTTTCCGCGACCCTGAGCCCCAGGCATTATTACGCCGACCTGCTGGGGCTGCCGGCCGATACCGCATGGATCGATGTCGAGTCACCGTTCCGGCGCGACCAGCTTGAACTGCGGGTCGTCAGCGAGATATCCACGCGCTTCGTCCATCGCCAGGCCTCCCTGGCGCCCATCGTCGAGTTGCTGGCCGGGCAGTTCGCGCAGCGCCCCGGTAACTACCTGGCGTTCTTCAGCAGCTTCGACTACCTGCAGCAGGTGGTGCAGTTGCTGGCCGAGCGGCACCCGCGAATTCCGCTCTGGCAACAGGAACGGCGCATGGAGGAGGGCCAGCGCCAGGCCTTTCTCGAACAATTCACCGAGCACAGCCAGGGCATCGGCTTCGCGGTACTGGGCGGGGCCTTCGGCGAGGGCATCGACTTGCCCGGACAGCGCCTGATCGGCGCCTTTATCGCGACCCTGGGCCTGCCGCAACTGAATCCGGTCAATGAACAGATCAAGCAGCGCATGGCGGCGCTGTTCGGCTCCGGGTATGACTACACCTACCTGTACCCCGGGCTGCAGAAAGTCGTGCAGGCGGCGGGGCGGGTTATCCGCAGCCAGCAGGATCGCGGCGTGGTGATGCTGATCGACGACCGTTTCGCCGAGGCCGGGGTCCGCCAGTTGTTACCGCGCTGGTGGCAGGCCTGACAGCTGCGTCGCGCGGGCACGTGCCTGACGGTCGGTGTCCTCGATGGCCTCGAGGCTGTCGCAGGCCACCGAGGCGGTCTGTTCCAGGGTTTGCGAGACCACGCGGGTGATATCGTTGAAGGTCAGCGCACCCGCGAGAAAAGCCGCCACCGCCACTTCATTGGCGGCATTGAGCACCACGCTGAGTGCACAACCGTCCCGCGCCACCTCCAGGGCCAGGCGCAGGCAGGGGAATCGCACCAGGTCCGGGCGGGCAAAGACCAGCGGCTCGCAACGCGTCAGGTCCAGCGGGTCGACGCCGGAGTCGATACGCCGTGGATAGGCCAGGGCCTGGGCGATAGGCGTGCGCATATCGGGATTGCCCAGTTGCGCCAGTACCGACTGGTCGGCATACACCACCATCGAGTGCACGATGCTTTGCGGATGAATCAGCACCTCGATCCGCTCGGCGGGCATAGCGAACAGCCAGCGTGCCTCGATCACCTCCAGCCCCTTGTTCATCATGGTCGCGCAGTCCACCGAGATCTTGCGCCCCATGCGCCACTTCGGATGGGCGCAGGCCTGGTCGGGGGTGACGCTGTCCAGGGTTTCCAGCGGCCGGGTCAGGAAAGGCCCGCCGGAAGCGGTGAGGATCAGGCGTTCGGGACGGACTTCGGGGTGGCTCGACAGGCATTGGAAGATGGCATTGTGTTCGCTGTCGACCGGCAGCAGTTGCGCTGTCGACGCGGCGACACTCGCCATCAACAGCGCGCCGGACATCACCAGTGCTTCCTTGTTGGCCAGGAGGATGCGCTTGCCGGCCTTGGCGGCGGCCAGCGTCGGGGCCAACCCGGCGCCACCGACAATGGCTGCGACCACGGTGTCGCATTGGCTGGCCCGGGCCACGTCGACCAGCGCCTGCGGCCCATGCAGCACCTCGGTGTCCTGCCCCAGCGCCAGCAGCCACGCCGACAGGCGCGCGGCCGCGGCTTCATCGGCAACGACGGCGACCTCGGGCCTGAAGGCCAGGCACAGCCGGCACAGCTTGTCGATATTGTGATGCGCGGTCAGGGCGAACACGGAAAAGTGCTCGGGATGCCGCGCCACCAGGTCCAGGGTACTGTCGCCGATGGAGCCGGTGGCTCCCAGGAGTGCAAGACGTTGCGGCATGATCAGGACTCCTGATGGCCTTGGGATAGTAACGGCCGGATAGGCGGGTCCAGGCGGTATTGCCATGCACCCAGTCGATGGTGCCTTGGACCAGGGTCTTTTCCTGCGGGGTGCAATGAGGCGAAGCCTGGATGCTCCGAGCCAGGTCGGACATGGTCGCCAGGCCTTGTCGATACAGATCGACCGCGGCGAGGAACGCATCCTCCAGGAGCAGCTGCCGTTCCTGCTGGAGCACCGCCACCAGATTCAGCGGGTCGTGACTGGCGGTCTCCTTGGTGTACGAGTGCAGATCGTTGACCCAAGCGGTCAGTTGTGCGCAGTGTTCGCGGAACGCGATCAGCGGCGCGCGAAGCGGCAAGGGCAGAGGGTTCATTTCCAGCAGGATCAGATCAAACACCGGGAGTGCGCCGATGGACCAGGTGCGTAGTCGGATATAAGCGTCCAGGGTCGGGCAGAGCCCCGATTGGCGGTAGGGCAGTTCAAACAGGCAACCGCTGAAATAGGCCCCCATGCTCTGCGCGAACAGCCTTTGCCAAAGAGGTTGGCCCAGTGCTGAAAAACGTGCGTTCAGGTCCGCCAATGCGCCGTGGAATGGCAAAGGCTCAAGGAGAGGCGGTTGCCCGGTCCTGAGGGTTTCCATGCAACTGTCGAAAACCCGTGCCATCGTGATGGCCTCCTGGCCCTCGCCATATTGGTCGTCGAAGAGAAATAACCAGCCGATCAATTCCGCACCCAGGATTACCTTTTCTGGCGGAGCGTGGGGATAGGTATGCCCGGCGAATGCGCCGCACTTGATCCGCTTGAAGCGCTCGAGTGCTTCATCCCCCCTGGCCAGGCGGAAACGCTGCACCCAGCGCAGGGCCTCGACCTCAGCCAAAGGCGCATGGGGATTGACCCGCACTTCGTCGTGGGGAAGGGTCTCGATCACCTGCTGCAGGTGTCGCGGTAATGTCGAGCGTGAGCCTGGCATGGTGAGGGTCCCGGTCGTGCGGTGATTCACAGCACACGTACTCTGCCCAGATGCGCCAGGAGTTCGTCCAGCTGTCGCCGTGCAGACTCCTGCCGGCCATAGCGAGCAGCGACATAGGCCTCAAGCAGTTGGATGAAGTCCTGGGCGATACCTGGCCCCTTGAGTGTCAACACGCGTTCGCCGTCAATGTAGACGGGAGCCGAAGGGTGTTCTCCGGCACCGGGCAGCGAGACGCCGATATCCGCCAGGCGGCTTTCGCCCGGACCGTTCACTACGCAGCCCATGACGGCGACATGCATCTGCTCGACCCCGTGGAATCGGGATTTCCAGAGGGGCATCTGCGTTACCAGATGATGTTCGATCTGTTGAGCCAGCCGCTGGAAGAAATCACTGGTGGTGCGCCCACAGCCGGGACAGGCGACTACGGTCGGGGTGAACGCCCGTAAGCCCATGGTCTGCAGGATCTGCTGGGCGACCTGCACCTCGCGGGTGCGGTCCCCGCCGGGTTCGGGGGTGAGGGAAATCCGCAGCGTGTCGCCGATGCCTTCCTGGAGCAGCACCGCCAGGGCGGTGGAGGAGGCGACGATCCCCTTCGAGCCCATGCCGGCTTCGGTCAGGCCCAGGTGCAGGGGGAAGTCGCAACGGGCGGCGAGGTCGCGGTACACGGCAATCAGGTCCTGGACATGGCTGACCTTGGCCGACAGCACGATCCGCTCCGCCGGCAGGCCGACGGCAATGGCCCGTTGCGCATTCTCCAGCGCCGACACCACCAGCGCTTCGCGCATCACCGCGTCGGCGGCCAGCGGTTCGGCCAGTGCCGCATTGCTGTCCATCATGCGCGCCAGCAGGTCCGGATCGAGACTGCCCCAGTTGACCCCGATGCGCACCGGTTTGTCGTAGCGGCAGGCGATTTCGATCATCTCGCAGAACTGCTCGTCGCGACGGGCGCCCTTGCCGACATTGCCGGGGTTGATCCGGTACTTGTCCAGGGCTTGCGCGCACTCGGGATAGGTTGCCAGCAGGCGGTGGCCGTTGAAATGAAAGTCACCCACCAGCGGCACCCCGATCTGCCGGGCATCGAGCAAATCGCGGATCTTCGCCACCTGGGACGCCGCTTCATGGCCGTTCACTGTGATGCGCACGAGTTCGGCGCCGGCCAGGGCCAACTGTTCGACCTGGGCGGCGGTGGCCCGGGCATCGGCGGTATCGGTATTGGTCATGGCCTGGACCACGATCGGGCTGGCGCTGCCCAGGCTGACCGGTCCGATGACGACCTGGCGGGTCTGGCGGCGGGTGATCAGGGGATTCATCGACGAGCCTCCTCGGTGAAGCACGGGGCGTTGTAGCGGGGAACTTCCAGTGACCAGTCGAGATTGCCGCTCATCCAGCTTTCCAGCGTATCGGCATAACACTCGATCGCCTGGCGTTCGAGATCGGTATGGCGCTGCTGATCGAGAAACGCTGGCAGCCGTTCCCGCGCCTGCTCGAACGTCCGGACACGGGAAGTCACCAGGCCATTGACGAACGCCATGGCCTCGCGGACCGACAGGCCCAGGTGATGCCGGCAGACCACCACATAATTGTTGATTTCATCGAAACGGCTTTCCTTGGCATAGGAAAAAATATCATTGACCAGGACCAGCACGTCGCTGGTGCTCTGTTGCAAGGCTTGGAAAGGCCGGGTACGGCAGAAGGCCTCGGGCAATTCGGCATGGTTGGCATATTCGCCGGCGCTGAACATCAACTGGCTGGCGCCGGTATAGCGCCGGACCAGGGCGAAGGCCAGCAGGTCTGGCACCTCGCCAGCGGCGCGGATCTCGACTTCTTTCAGGACCGCATCGAAGTAGGCCCGGATCTCGCCGAGGAAACGTCGCTGCCCGGCGGTACTCAGGCCGCGCCGGATCGAGCCGATCAGGGCGCACCCGGCCAGCTCCAGGCCCGGTTTGGCGGCGGGCGCCAGCGGGTCTTGCGCCAGCTGCGAAAACAGGCGTTCCAGCAGGGCCTCGGTCGCGATCACATGATGGTTCAGTTCCCCCTGGTCGAGGGCATCGTCGAGCAGGAAAAGCCAGCTCATCAGACTGATCATGTGTTCCAGCCCGGTGGCATCCACATCAGGGAAAACCCTGGCGTTCAGTTCGCCGAAGCGCCCGCTGTCCAGTACCTGGCGTGTCGCGGGGTCGATCAGGCCCATCGACTCCAGCCAGGTATCGGAGGCTCGGCTGGCAGGGTCCAGATGCGGGTTGATCCGCGAGGCAAAGGGCAGGTGAATCGGTGGTCGATCGAATGCAGGGATCATGTCGGCTCCTATGCCCCGATGGTTTAGCGGCTGCGGGCGATCAGCCCGTCCGGCAGATTGAATTGCACCCGTTCCTCGCGGCCGGGCAGGGTAGCGATCGTCAGCGGTGCCAGCTTGCCGAGGGCGGCAATCACGTCCTCGACCAGCGCCTCGGGCGTCGAGGCCCCTGCGGTGATCCCGACGGTCTCGATTTCGCGAAACCACTGCCGGTCCAGTTCGCTGCCATCGGCCACCCGGTAGGCCGGCACGCCGGTCTCACCGGCAAGCGTGTGCAAGGTCACGGTATTGGCGCTGTTCGCCGCGCCCACCACCAGCACCAGGTCGACACCCTGGCTGAGACTGCGCAAGGCGCTCTGGCGGTTCTGCACGGCGTAGCAGATATCGCGGGTATCCGGGCCGACGATGCCCGGGTAGCGCCGTTGCAGGGCCTGGACCACGGCGCGGGTGTCATCGACGCTGAGGGTGGTCTGGGTGATATAGGCCATTGGCGTCTGTGCCGGAAAGTCCAGGTCCCGCACCTGCGCCACATCACGCACGACCACCACCGGCGCGGGAATCTGCCCGAGAATGCCGACCACCTCGGGATGCCCGGCTTCACCGACCAGGATCACCTGATAGCCTCTGGCGGCATACTGGCGGCCCTGGTGATGCACCTTGGTGACCAGCGGGCAGGTGGCGTCGAGGACCCGCAACTGACGCTGGCGCGCGGCATCTTCGACGACCCTGGCCACGCCATGGGCGCTGAACACGGTGATGGCGTCGACCGGTATTTCATCCAGCTCGTCGACGAAGATCGCTCCCCTGGCCTTGAGGTTGTCGACCACATGACGGTTGTGGACGATCTCATGTCGCACATAGACCGGGGCGCCATACTGTTCCAGCGCCAGCTCGACGATCTCGATCGCCCGTACCACGCCGGCGCAAAAGCCCCGGGGTTGGGCCAGGATGACGTTCACCGGCGACCTCCTGTCATCAGCTGTCGACGGGACTCGCCGCGCACCAGGGCCACCTGCCCGGAGAAAACCCGGATAGCCGCGACAATTCCTCCCGCATCCAGGCCGCAGGCACTCAGCAGTTGCTCCGGTGCGCCATGCTCGATGAACTGATCGTCGAACCCCAGTTGCAGGACCTGGTTGGAAAACATCGAAACGGCCAGATGTTCCAGGCACGCGGCACCGGCGCCGCCCTTCACACAGCCTTCTTCAACCGTCACCAGCACATCGTGGTTGCAGGCCAGGGCTTCTATCAGGTCGACATCCAGGGGTTTGACGTAACGCATGTTCGCCACCGTCGCATCCAGGACCTCGGCGGCCTCGAGACTGGGCAGCAGCATGGAGCCGAAGGCGAGGATGGCGATTCGCAGACCCTGGGTTTGCGCAGACTGGCGACGGATTTCACCGCGACCCAGGGGCAGCGTGTGCAACTCGACCTGCGGTGGAGTGCCGTTGCCGGCGCCGCGAGGATAACGCACTGCCACCGGGCCGTTCTGCAGCAGGGCGGTGTGCAGCATCTGCCGGCATTCGTTTTCGTCCGCCGGCGCCATGATGACCAGGTTGGGCACGCAGCGCAGGTAGGCGATATCGAACGCCCCGGTGTGGGTGGCACCGTCCGCCCCGACAATGCCGGCACGGTCGATGGCGAGCAGCACCGGCAGGTTCTGGATGGCGATATCGTGGATCAACTGGTCATAGGCGCGCTGGAGGAAGGTCGAGTAGATGGCGACCACCGGCTTCAGGCCCTCGGTGGCAAGGCCCGCGGCAAAGGTCAGGGCGTGCTGCTCGGCGATCCCGACATCGAAGTAGCGGTCGGGGAAACGCCGTTCGAACTCCACCAGGCCCGAACCTTCACGCATGGCCGGGGTAATCGCGACGACGCGCGGGTCGAGCGCGGCCTCATCGCACAGCCAGTTGCCAAAGACCTGGGTGTAGCTCTGCCGGCCGGCTGCCACGGGCTGGATACCCTGTTCCGGATTGAATTTCCCGGGCCCGTGATACAGCACCGGATCGAGGGCCGCCGGGCTGTAGCCATGGCCCTTCTCGGTGACGATATGCAGCAACTGCGGGCCGCGCCGGCTTTTCAGGGCCTGCAACGCCGGAATCAGCTCGCCCAGATCATGCCCGTCGACGGGACCGGTGTAATGGAAGCCCAGGGCTTCGAACAGCGTCGCCGACAATTTCTGCCCGGTGAGCTGTGCTGCGAATGCGGGGACGGAGCCTTCGCCTGCCGCCGTTTCCTCGCGCAGGATGCGCTTGATGGCGGCCCTGGCCGAAGGCGTGCAGCGATGGGCGGTGAGTCTTCCCAGGTAGTGGCGCAACGCGCCGACGGCGGGGGAGATCGACATATCGTTGTCGTTGAGGATCACCAGGAACGGCAGGTCCTGATGCAGGCCGGCGTTGTTCATGGCCTCGTAGGCCATGCCGCCGCTCAGGGCGCCGTCGCCGATGACCGCGATGCCATGCCGGTGCTCGCCTTTGTTGCGCGCCCCCAGGACCATGCCCAGGGCCGCGGAAATCGAAGTGCTGGAGTGAGCGGTGCCGAAGGTGTCGTACTCGGACTCCTGGCGTCGGGGAAAACCGGATATCCCGCCCAGTTGGCGAATGCCAGCCATGGCCTCGCGGCGCCCGGTGAGGATCTTGTGCGGGTAGGACTGGTGCCCGACATCCCAGACGATCCGGTCATGGGGGGTATCGAACACATAGTGCAGGGCAATGGCCAGTTCCACGGTGCCCAGGTTGGCCGACAGATGCCCGCCGGTTCGTGAAACGCTGTGCAGGATAAAGGCTCGCAGCTCATCGGCGACTGTCGACAGCGCCCTGGGATGCAGTGCCCGCAAATCGTCCGGGCTGTCGATGGTGTTCAGTAGCTCGAACATGTCGTGTTCCTCCGTCCCTGGGGCGCCCCGGCAATACCCGGGGTGGGCGCGATCGGCAACAAGGTCGCCCACGCGTCGTGCGCGTAACGTTTCATGAACGGGATCTCTAGAGTGCCAGATGACTGGTCGAGGGGAGCGTGACCGCCAGCTTTTGCCAGGTGCGCAGACTCGCGAGGGTGTAGGTGTCGAAGATCCTGCGGAACCAGACCGTGTACCGCTCCGGGGCGGCGGCAATGCAATGCGGAATCTCGGAGAGGGTCATCCACTCCCAGGACAGGGCTTCATCGGGATTGGCTACGGGCAGGGCATCGCTGATGCCGACGAACAGATGGTCGAATTCATGTTCGATCAGATCGTTCGAGACCTGTTCCCGATAGAGCAGGGACGCCACTTTCTTCAGTGGGCAGGCCAGGCCCATTTCCTCGAACAGACGTCGCTGCGCGGCGGCATGGGTCTGTTCGCCGACGCGCGGATGGCCGCAGCAGGTGTTGGTCCACAGGCCTTGCGAATGGTATTTGCCGAGGGCCCGTTGCTGCAGCAACAAGCGGTCGTAGCCGTCGAAGATGAAGATCGAGAAGGCCCGATGTCGCAAGCCTTGTTGGTGGATGAACAGCTTGTGCGCACTGCCGGTTTCGCAATCATCCTCATCGACCAGAATGAGGGTTTCTTCCATGACGCGGACTCCATGATGTCTTTGTCACTGGACGGAACTGCAGACCAGAATACGTGGGGGGAATTTGGGTTGTCTTGTAACCGTACCCTTAGACAGTAGATCGCGCCTGCCCAAGCGCAAGGGGAGACGGACATTCGGCCTGGCCGTTCGTCACTTCCTTGACTGACAAGAGTTTCACGATCCCCATCGCCGGCAGAAAGCTGCCGTTCAGGTTCATGGGTGCAACCTCGATAGCAGACTAACCTTCAGTGCATCGGGGCGGTGTCCGCTGCGCACGCGCCAGCGAGGCCCCCGGGGAGACAAGAGTGAAGAGCAGCAAGGGAACCTGGATTTTGCTGGTCGTCGTGGCGCTCGCGCTCCTGGCTGGCGGTTGGGCGCTTTATCACGGTTTGCACACGCCCAGGGGCAAACCTCCGTCGCTGGGCGATCCGGTGACGGCCGTCGCCGTCAAGCTGATGGACGTCCCGGTGTATATCGACGCCCTGGGCACGGTGACGCCGACGCGCAGTGTGACGGTGGTCAGCCAGGTATCCGGCATCCTCGCCTCGGCGGACTTCAAGGAGGGCCAGCGGGTGACCAGGGGCCAGGTCGTGGCCCGCATCGACGATCGCGCGCTCAAGGCCCAGTTGGCGCAGGCCAGGGGTGTCCTGGACCACGATCAGGCGGTACTGGTCAACGCCCAGCGTGACCTGGCGCGTTTTCGCGAACTGATCAAGGTCGGCTCGGTCAGCCAGCAGACCCTCGATACCCAGGTCGCCACGGTCCGGGAGCAGCAGGGCACGGTGGCCGCGGATGACGGCGCGGTGCAGAACCTGCAAGTGCAACTGGGCTACTGCACCATCACCTCGCCGGTCGACGGCATCGTCGGCCTGCGCCTGGTGGACCCCGGCAACTTCGTCACCGCCGGCAGCACCACGGGTATTGCCGTGATCACCCAGATGAACCCGGCGACGGTGGTCTTCGCGGTGCCCGAGGACGATCTTGGCGCCATCGACCAGGCCATGGCCAAGGGCACGGTCCAGGTACTGGCCTACGACCGCAACAAGCACGACCTGCTGGCCAGCGGCACCTTGCTGGCCCTGGACAACCAGGTCGATACCAGCACCGGTACCGTCAGGGTCAAGGCGCAGTTCGACGATGCGGGGCACGCGCTGTTTCCCAACCAGTTCGTCAATGCCCGGCTCAAGGCCGACACCCTGCGACAGGTGGCGGTGGTGCCGACCCTGGCGATCCAGCACGGCAGCAAGGGCGATTTCGTCTTTGTGGTGCAGGGCAACAAGGCCAGCCTGCGCACGATCAAGAGCGGGCCGATCAGTGGCGACCTCACGGCGGTCCTGGAAAACGGCGTGAAAGCCGGCGAGCAGGTGATTACCGAAGGCGCGGACAAACTGGACAACGGCTCCACGGTGAAGGTGATCGGCCAGTGAGGGTTTGCCCATGAACATCTCACGTCCCTTTATCGAACGCCCCATCGCGACCACGCTGCTGATGGTCGCCGTTTTCCTCATCGGGCTGCTCGGCTACCACTTCCTGTCGGTCTCGGCGCTGCCGGAAGTCGACTACCCGACCATCCAGGTCTTCACCCAGTACCCGGGCGCCAGCCCGGACGTGATCAGTTCCTCGATCACCGCACCGCTGGAGCGCCAGTTCGGCGAAATGCCCGGCCTCAAGTCGATGAGCTCCACCAGCTCCGACGGGGCTTCGGTGATTACCCTGCAATTCGACCTGGCGCTGTCGCTGGATATCGCCGAGCAGGAAGTGCAGGCCTCGATCAACGCCGCCGGCACCTTCCTGCCGGCCAACCTGCCGTATCCACCGGTGTACAGCAAGGTCAATCCGGCCGATGCCCCGGTCCTGACACTGTCGCTGACCTCCGACGTGCTGCCGCTGACCAGGATCGAGGACCTGGCCGATACCCGCCTGGCCCAGAAGATTTCGCAGATCTCCGGCGTCGGCCTGGTCACCATCAGCGGCGGCCAGCGCCCGGCGGTGCGGATCGAGGCCAATACCTCGGCGCTCAATAGCCTCGGCCTGTCGCTGGAGGACCTGCGCAGTTCACTCGGCACGGCCAACGTCAACCAGGCCAAGGGCAATATCGACGGCAAGTTCCAGGCGTACTCCATCGGTGCCAACGACCAGTTGCAGTCAGCCGACGAGTACCGCGACCTGGTGATCGGCTACAAGAACGGCGCGCCGATCCGCCTGGCACAGATCGCCCGTTCGGTCCAGGGCGCGGAAAATCCCCGGCAGGCGGCCTGGACCGACGCCACACCGTCGATCGTGCTGAACATCCAGCGCCAGCCGGGGGCCAACGTGATCCAGGTGGTCGACCGGGTCCAGCAACTGCTGCCCAAGCTGCGTGCCAGCCTGCCAGGCACGTTGAAAGTCAGCGTGCTGACCGACCGTACCCAGACCATTCGCGCCTCGGTCACCGATGTCCAGTACGAGCTGGCGGTCGCGGTGGTCCTGGTGGTGCTGGTGATCTTCCTGTTCCTGCGCAATGTCCCGGCCACGGTGATTCCCGCCGTCACCGTGCCCCTGACCCTGGTCGGCACCCTGGCGGTGGCCTACGCGCTGGGCTTTTCCCTGAACAATCTGACGCTGATGGCGCTGACCATCGCCATCGGCTTCGTGGTCGACGACGCCATCGTCATGATCGAGAACATCACCCGTTACCTGGAGGCGGGCGACACGCCGTTGCAGGCGGCGCTCAAGGGCTCGGCGCAGATCGGCTTCACCATCGTCTCGCTGTCGGTGGCGCTGATCGCGGTGATGATCCCGCTGCTGTTCATGGGCGATGTGGTCGGCCGGCTGTTTCGCGAATTTGCCATGACGGTGGCGGTGACCATCGTGATCTCCGCGGTGATTTCCCTGACCCTGACGCCAATGATGTGTTCGCGCATGCTGCGCAACCACCCGGGAGAACGCCGCCCGGACTTTTTCGACCGGATCAATGGCTATTACGTCCGCGGCCTGGACTGGGTATTGCTGCACCGCACCCTGACCCTGCTGTCCATCGTGTTTACCGCGTTGCTGACCTTGCTGATCATCGTGATCATGCCCAAGGGCTTTTTCCCCGAGCAGGACACCGGGCTGATCCAGGGGATTTCCCAGGGTTCGCCGACCGTGTCGTTCCAGCAGATGCAGGCGCAGCAGCAGAAGCTGGCCGCGCGCATCCTCAAGGACCCGGCGGTGGCGAGCCTGTCGTCCTTTGTCGGCATCGACCAGACCAACCCGACCATCAACCAGGGCAACCTGCTGATCAATCTCAAGGACCGCGACCAGCGCGACAGCGCGGCGGCGGTGATCCGCCGACTGTCCGACGCCAATGCCGACGATTCCGGGGTACGCCTGTACCTGCACAGCGTGCAGGATCTGACCCTCGATGCGACGGTATCGACCACCAGCTATCGCCTTGGCCTGCAGGCCACCGACCCGCAGGTGCTGGAGGAGTGGACCGCCAGGCTGCTGGCGGCCATCGGCAAGGACCCGCTGTTCAGCGATGTGCAAAGCCAGGCGCTGCAGTTCGGCAACCAGATCCAGATCAGCATCGACCGCGCCACGGCCTCGCGGCTGGGGGTGACACCGCAGGCCATCGACGATGTGCTGTATGACGCCTTCGGCCAACGCCAGGTCTCGACCATCTACACCCAGCTCAACCAGTACCATGTGGTGATGGCCAGCGACCGGCCGCCGCGCAATCTCGCCGACCTGCTGACCGGGCTGTATGTCACCACCAGCAGTGGCGCGGTCGCGCCCCTGGCGAGCATGGCCACCCAGCAGGTGATCCGCACGCCGATCACCATCAACCGGCTGGGCCAGTTCCCCTATGCCGACATTTCGTTCAACCTGGCTCCCGGACAGACCCTGGGCGCGGCGGTGACGCGCCTGGCGCGGATCGAACAGGATGTCGGCCTGCCCGTAACGGTCCAGGCCAATCTCGAAGGCGCGGCGGCGACCTTCCAGTCCTCGCTGTCGAACCAGGTGTTCCTGGTGCTGGCGGCGATTGTCGTGGTCTACCTGATGCTGGGCATACTCTACGAAAGCTTCGTGCACCCTGTGACGATCCTCTCGACCCTGCTTTCGGCGGCCCTGGGTGCCTTGCTGGCCCTGCTGGTGACGGGCACCCAGTTCGACATCATCGGCCTGATCGGCATCGTCCTGCTGATCGGTATCGTCATGAAGAACGGCATCATGATGGTCGACTTCGCCCTGGAGTTGCAGCGCAAGGACGGACTGGACCCGGTGGCGGCGATTCGCCAGGCGGCGGAACTGCGCTTCCGGCCGATCCTGATGACCTCCATGGCATCGCTGTTCGGCGCGGTGCCGCTGGCCCTGGGTAGCGGCATCGGTTCGGAACTGCGCCATCCGCTGGGCATCGCGATCATCGGCGGGCTGCTGCTCAGCCAGTTGCTGACGCTGTTTTCGACGCCGGTGATTTTCCTGGCGATGAACCAGCTGGAACGGCGTTTCGGCAAGCGCCAGCCTGTAGTCGAGGGCTGACCGCCATGAATATCAGCGCGCCCTTTATCCAGCGACCGATTGCCACCACCTTGCTGGCGGTCGGCCTGGCGTTGTTCGGCGGGCTGGCCTTCCTGTCGCTGCCGGTGGCGCCGTTGCCGGAAGTCGACTTCCCGACCATCAGCGTCCGTGCCTCGCTGCCCGGGGCCGATCCGAATACGGTGGCCACTTCGGTGGCGACCCCGCTGGAACGGCAGTTCGGGCAGATCGCCGGGGTGACCCAGATGACCTCGTCGAGCAACCTCGGCTCGACCCGCATCAACCTGCAATTCGACCTGAGCCGCGATATCGACGGGGCCGCCCGCGACGTCCAGGCCGCCATCAATGCCGCGCGCAGCAGCCTGCCCAGCGATCTGTCGGGGAATCCGACCTATCGCAAGGTCAATCCGGCCGACTCGCCGATCATGATCGTCAGCCTGACCTCCGACAGTGCGACCCCGGGCCAGATGTATGACGTGGCCTCGACCCTGCTGGAGCAGAAACTGCTGCAGACCAGCGGCGTCGGCGACGTCACCGTCGGTGGCGGGGCGCTGCCGGCGGTGCGCATCGAACTCAACCCGGACCGCCTCAACCATTACGGCGTCAGCCTGGAGCAGGTGCGCGGGGCGATCACGGCGTCAAACTCGAACCTGCCCAAGGGCGCGCTGGACATCGGCAACCAGTCCTATGGCATCGGCGCCAACGACATGCTGTTCAAGCCCGAGGACTACGCGCCGCTGGTGGTCAGGCAGAACAACGGCGACGTGGTGCATATCGCCGACCTCGGTTATGTCCACGAGGACGTCGAGGACCTGCGCAACTTCGGCCTGTCCAACGGCCGGCCGGCGGTATTGCTGGTGGTGTTCAAGCAGCCGGGGGCCAACGTCATCGAGACGGTGGATGCGGTCAAGGCCGCGCTGCCGTTCCTGCAGGACTCGATCCCGGCCTCGATCCGGCTGAACATCCTGCTGGATCGGACCACCACCATCCGCGCTTCATTGCACGATGTGGAAATCAGCCTGCTGGCCTCGATCTTCCTGGTGACTTTGGTGACCTTCGGTTTCTTTCGCGACTGGCGCAGCACCCTGGTGCCGGCCATTGTCGTGCCGCTGTCGTTGCTCGGCACCTTCGCCGCCATGTATTTCCTCGGCTACAGCCTGAACAACCTGTCGCTGATGGCGCTGACCATTTCCACCGGTTTCGTGGTCGACGATGCGATCGTCATCGTGGAAAACATCATGCGCCACCTGGAACGCGGTGAAAGCCGCCTGCAGGCGGCGCTGACCGGCGCCCGGGAGGTCAGTTTCACGGTGCTGAGCATCAGCGTCTCGCTGATCGCGGTGTTCATCCCGTTGCTGATGATGGGCGGGATTGTCGGCCGCCTGTTCCGCGAGTTTTCCATCACGCTGTCGGTGGCGATCCTGATTTCCATGCTGATCTCCCTGACCGTGACGCCGATGCTGTCCAGTGTGCTGCTGCGACCGAAACAGGCCTCGGACGCCCGACATGACTACCCGGATTCGGGTTTCCACCGCTTCTACAGCCGGACCCTGGGCTGGGTGGTCGGGCATTCGGCCCTGATGGGCGCGCTGACGGTGCTGGTGATCGTCCTCGCGGGCGTGCTCTACGTGCTGGTGCCCAAGGGCTTCTTTCCCCAGGAAGACACCGGACGCCTGCAAGGCAGCATCATTGCTCCCCAGAGCATTTCCTACGATGCGATGCAGGCGGCCTTCAGCAAGATCAACCAGACCGCCTCGCACAACCCGAACGTGCAGACCGTCGGCGGTTTTATCGGTGGCGGTGGCGGCGGTGGCGGGGCGATCAACAGCGGCCAGCTGTTTATCGCGCTCAAGCCGGTCGGCGAGCGCCAGGACCGCGCCGACCAGGTCATCGCGCAGATTCGCAAGGCCCTCGGCGACCTGCCGGGCACCCGCCTGTACCTGCAATCGGCCCAGGACATCACCGTCGGTGGCCGGCAGAGCGGGGCGCAGTACCAGTACACCCTGACCGCCGATGACCAGGAAAGCCTCGACGAGTGGGTGCCCAAGGTCGTCGCGGTGCTGCACACCTTGCCGCAACTGACCGATATCAACACCGACCAGCAGGACAACAGCCTGCTGGCGAATATCCATATCAACCGCGATACCGCGGCGCGGCTGGGGGTCAATATCAGCAATATCGACCAGACCCTCTACGACGCCTTCGGCCAGCGCCAGGTCTCGACCATCTACAAGGCAGCCAACCAGTATCATGTGGTGATGGAAGTGGCGCCGCCATACTGGACCGATCCACAGGCACTCAAGTCGATCTATGTACCGACCGGGCCGGCGAGCAGCGGCAAGAGCGTCACGGCGACACCGCTGGCCAGCGTCAGCCCGACCCTGGTGCCGCTGTCGGCGCTGGCGGATACCGGTATCCAGCGCACGGCGATTTCCATTGCCCACCAGGGCACTTTCCCGGCGGTGACGGCCTCGTTCAACCTGGCTCCCGGCGTTTCCATCGGCGAGGCCACCGCCCTGGTGGAGAACGCCGTGGCGCAACTGCGCATGCCCGCCAGCGTGGTCGGCCAGTTCGCCGGCACGGCCCAGGTGTTCCAGTCGTCGGTGGCCAGCGAGCCGTTGCTGATCGTCGCGGCGTTGCTGTCGGTGTACATCGTGCTGGGCATCCTCTACGAGAACCTGATGCATCCGCTGACCATTCTCTCGACCCTGCCTTCGGCCGGCGTCGGTGCGCTGATCGCCTTGCTGCTGACCGGCACCGAGCTGTCGATCATCGCCCTGGTGGGGGTGATCCTGCTGATCGGCATCGTCAAGAAGAACGCGATCATGATGATCGACTTCGCCATTACCGAGCGGGTCCGGCACGGCCTCAGTGCCCGCGAGGCGATTCACCGGGCATGCCTGATCCGTTTCCGGCCGATCATGATGACCACCCTGGCGGCCATCCTCGGCGCCTTGCCCCTGGTGCTGGGCAGCGGCTACGGCTCGGAACTGCGCCGGCCCCTGGGGATTTCCATTATCGGCGGGTTGCTGCTCAGCCAGTTGCTGACGCTGTACACCACGCCGGTCATCTACCTGTGGCTGGACAACGCTTCCGAGCGGCTGCGCCGGCGCGGCAAGGAGTCTTGAATCATGATGACGGGTCAACGCGCGCCCTGGCTGGTCCTGTTGCTCACCCTGGGCCTGGGAGGTTGCATGGTCGGGCCGGATTACCGGCAACCGCCGATCGAACTGCCGCAGGCTTTCAAGGAAGGCACGCAATGGCAGCGGGCGGCGGCCAATCCCCAGGGTGCGCTGGACAGCCAGTGGTGGCTGGACTATCACGACCCGATGCTCAATGACCTGATGACTCGCGCGGCCAAGGCCAACCAGTCGATTGTCGCCGCCGAGGCGGCCTATCGCCTGGCCCAGGCCCAGGTCGCTTCCAGCCGGGCGGGATTGTGGCCGACCCTCAGTGCCGGGTTGTCCGGTTCCCGTGGGGTGGGCGGCAGTTCAGGCAGCGGAGGTACGTCGGGCGTTTCCAGTGGTGCCGTCGAGCAGAGTGTCAGCGCCACCCTCGGTGCCAGCTGGGAGCCGGACCTGTGGGGCCAGGTACGACGCGGCATCGAATCGAGCCAGGCTTCGGCCCAGGCGTCCGATGCGCAACTGGCCGGGGTGCGCCTGTCCATCGGCGGCAGTGTCGCCAGCAACTACTTCGGTATCCGCCAACTGGATATCGATATCGGCTTGCTGGAACAGCAGCAACGGATCAACCAGCAGTTGCTGGCGATGATCCAGACCGAATACACCCAGGGCACCGCCTCCAACGACCAGTTGCTGGTGGCCCAGGACCAGCTGACCAGCGTGGTGGCCGCCTTGCAGACCGCGCAGCGCTCCCGCGAACAGTTCGAACACGCCCTGGCGGTGCTGGTGGGCGTGGCGCCGGCGCAGTTCAGCCTGGCGCCGCTTGACCGCTTTGCCTTTGCACTGCCGGCAACGCCCCTGAGCCTGCCCTCCGGGCTGTTGCAGCGGCGCCCGGATGTGGTGGCCGCCGAGCGCGCGGCGGCCGCGGCCAACGCGAAGATCGGTGTCGCCGAGGCGGCGTTCTATCCCAATCTCGACCTGACGGCCCAGGTCGGCTTCCGCGGCAGCGCCCTGGGCGGTCTGTTTTCCGTGCCGAACCGGATCTGGAGCGTCGGCCCGGCCCTGGCCGAAACCCTGTTCGACGGCGGTGCGCGCCAGGCCGCCGTGAGCGAGGCCGAGGCCGGCTACGACCAGGAAGTCGCCAACTATCGCGGCACGGTGCTGGGTGCCCTGCAGAATGTCGAGGACAACCTCTCGACGCTCAACCACCTGCAGACCCAGGCCGAGGCCTACCAGCAGATCTACCAGCGCAACCGGCAACTGTTCGGCAGCCAGCAGGCGCAACAGAAGGCCGGCACCGTCAGCCTGCAAGGCGTGCTGACCCAGCAGTTGATCCTGTTGCAGACCGAACAGACCTGGCGCGATACCCAGGGCCAGTTGACCCAGGGCAGCGTCGCGCTGATCCAGAGCCTGGGCGGTGGCTGGCAGGAGAAATGAGCGGCCGGGGTGGGCGGCGTTGAGGTAATATCGCGCCTCGAAACGGCGCCCGAATGCGCCCGACAAAGGACTGTATGCCTGTCACGTCGTATTTTCGCTGGCTGATTGTCTGCCTGGTGCCGGGACTGCTGGTCGGCTGCCAGCCCGAGCCGCCAGCGCCCCTCGACCAGCAACTGTATGTCTGGCAACGCCAGTGGCGGCCTGCCCACGAGCAAGCCCTGGCCCAGAGCCGGGCGGACTTCTCGACCCTGCGGGTGCTGGCGTTGCAGGCCCAGCCCCAGGCCGGGTGGAGCAGGGCACGGGTCAACCTCGCGCAGCTCAAGGCCGATGGCCGTCCGGTGATCGCGGTGGTGCGCCTTGACGGCCAGTTACCGAGCCTCGATGCGGACATGGCGCGCACGCAGATCGCGCAACTGCTGGCTGACTGGCAGGCCGCCGGCGTGCTGCCGGCGGGTCTGGAAATCGACCACGACAGCGGCAGTGCGCGCCTGCCGGGATATACCGACTTCCTGCTGAAGCTGCGCGGCCAGCTGCCGCCTTCGTTGAAACTGAGCATCACCGCCTTGCCGGCCTGGCTCGACAGTCCGCAACTGCCGGCCTTGTTGCAGGCGGTCGACAGCAGTGTGTTGCAGGTTCACGCCGTCAGTAACCCACGCCTGGGCCTGTTCAATGCCGGGCAGGCCAGGGACTGGGCCGAGCGTTGGGGGCGGATCAGCGACAAACCCTTCTACCTGGCGCTGCCGGCCTATGGCGTGGCCCTGTTGCCGGATACCGGAGGCGCGCCCGTGGTGGAAAGCGAAGCGCCGCTGAACCGTGGCGGCGAGCGCCGCGAGCTGTTGGCCGATCCACGGCAACTGGCGACCCTGGCCGGGCAATTGCGGGAAAAGCCACCCGCGCACCTGGCCGGGCTGATCTGGTTTCGCCTGCCGCTGCCCGGCGATCGTCGCGCCTGGAGCCTCGGCACCTTGCGGGCGGTGGCGCGCGGTGAGGCCCTGGAAAGTCAGTGGCGGGTTGAACTGTCCGCCCGTGACGGCCTCTACGACATACGCCTGGACAACGTCGGCAATCTCGACCGGGCGCTACCCGAGCGCGTCGAACTGACGGCCGAGCAATGTGATGGCGCCGACGGGCTCAACGGCTATACCTTGCAGCAAACGCCACGACATCTGGTTTTTACCCGCCGGTCCAGCGCGCGCATTGCCGCTGGCGGCCAACGCGTGCTCGGTTGGGCGCGCTGTACCCGAATCGATCAAGGAGCTTGGAATGTCTACCCGTAACTGGCCCCGGCACCTGCTGTGCCTGTCCCTCAGCCTGCCGCTCGGATCGGCGCTGGCCTGCGGTCCGGACTTCCCGTTGCGTCTGCTCGACGACCGCGCGCAATCCCTGGCGGAACTGCCGGAAACCAACTTCGCCTTTGAAGTGAACCGCCTCGGCCAGGCCATTGCCGGCCTCAAGACCGTCACCGATGCCACGCTGAGTCCCTACTGGGACAGTGACGACAACACCCGGCCCTATCGCGAGCAGCGCGACAAGGTCGAGGCCGGCGAGCTGCCGGAGAACCTGCGGGCCAAGGTGGCGCAACTGCGCACCTTGCCGGATCCGCAGCAGGTGGAGGCCCAGGGGGCGGACCTGCCTGACGAGTTGCGCCTGTACATCGCCGGCGCGGTGGCCTTCGACGCCGGCAACCAGGCCCTGGCGGCGGAGTATTTCCGCAAGGTCCTCGCGCTGCCGGCCGAACAGCGCAAACTGCGCAGCACCTGGGCGGCCTATTCCCTGGGCCGCGCCCTGGTGGCCCTCGGCACCGAGGCCAGTGCCGACCCCGAGGCGAGCGCTTCCGTGTTGCAGGCCCAGGCGCGGCTGGCCTTCCAGCAGGCGCGGCAATTGAGTGCCGGGGATTTCAGCGATCCCCTGGAACTGGGTGTCGCCAGCCTCGGCGAGGAAGCCCGGCTGGCCAAGCTCAACGGTGACTGGGACAGCGCCGTGCAGCTGTACGCCAGCCAGAGCCGCCTGGGTTCCGGTTCGGGCTATACCTCGCTCAAGCAGGTGGCCGCGGAACTGGTCGCGCTGCCGGACGAGCAGTTGCAGGCGCAATTGAAGCATCCGACGGTGCAGAAGCTGTTCACCGCCTATTTGTTGAGTCGCGTCGGCTGGTTCTTCGACGAGCAGCCGGCGCAGGAGCAACGCCTGACCCAGTTGCTGCTGGCGAGTGTCGGCGACAGTTTCGACAATGCCGATCGCCTGGCGGCCCTGAGTTACCAGAAAGGCGACTTCGTCGCCGCCAAGGCCTACCTGGAGCATGCCGGTGATGGCGGCCTGGCCTGGTGGGTAAGGGCCAAGCTGGCCTTGCGCGAGGGTGACAAGGTCCAGGCAGCGGCCGCCTATGCCAAGGCCGCGGCGGCCTTTCCCAAGGACGAGGTCTGGGGGCCACGACGCAACGCCGACTGGTCCTTCGAAAGCGTCCAGCCCGGCTGCCGGGTTGAGGGCGAAAGCGCGATCCTGGCCCTGGATCGCGGTGACTACCTGCAGGCCTTCGACCAGCTCTACCGTAGCCAGGACATCTACTGGCCCGATGCGGCCACGGTGGCCGAGCGGGTCTTGACCCTCGATGAGCTCAAGGGTTATGTCGATGCCCATGTACCGGCACCGCCGCCGGCCAAGGCCGAAGACAAGGACAATTATGTCCGTCGCCCGGTGGCGGCGCAGTTGCGTGAACTGCTGGGACGACGGTTGTTGCGTGAAGGTCGCTACGCCGAGGCGCCGGCCTATTTCGACAGCCCGGAACTGCAGGCCGCTGCCCAGGCCTATGGCAAGGACCGCCAGGACGCCGCATCGCGCTGGACCGCCACCGGGAGGGCCGAATCGCTGTTCGCCGCGGCGAGCCTGGCGCGCAAGTCGGGGATGGAAATCCTCGGTTACGAGATGTCGCCGGACTATCGCTGGCTGGGTGGTGGCTACAGCCTGGGCACCGTGGAGGTGAAGCCGGGACCGTTCCTGGAAGCGGCCGAGGTGCAGCGCCAGCAGGGCAGTGAGGCCAGGCCCAACCAGCGTTATCACTATCGCTGGATCGCAGCCGACCTGGCGAACCAGGCCGCCGACCAGTTGCCCCGCAGCAGCCAGGCCTTTGCCGCGGTGCTCTGCAAGGCCGCCGGCTGGGTCGCCGGTAGCGACGAGGAAATCCGCTACTACCAGCGTTATGTCGAGCAGGGAGCGTATGTCAGCTGGGCGGCGAATTTCGGCCAACAGTGCCAGGAACCGAAGTTCGACAAGGCCAACAAGCGCTACCTGACCCAGCCATTGAACAGCGTGCGTTCGGCCCTGCGCCCCTACAAGGCGGTGTTGCTGGTGGCCGCCCTGGTGGCGCTGGGCGGTGTGGCGTGGCTGTGGATTCGTCGCCGCAAGGCCGCGCGGTGAGGCAATCGGCTCCGGGGCGTGCTATTGCTTAAAGGTAACGCCCCGAACAGCCATCAGCCGCAGAGGTGACGATATGCCGGTTAAGCACGATTTGTTCGCAGACCTGAAATTGACCCGGGAGCAGGTCAAGGAGCGCAGGGCGCAGGACAACAAGCTCAATCAGCTACTCAACGACTATGAAGACATCGACAAACGGGTACTGGCAGCCGAATCGGCCCTGGCGGCGGATGATGAACTGAAGAAACTCAAGGAGAAGCGCCTGCTGGTGAAGGACAAGATCGTGCGGCAACTAGCCCCTCAATAACCCCCGAATGATCGTTCCCACGCTCCCGCGTGGGAACGCCTCACTGGACGCTCCGCGTCCGCTCTACAAGTGACGCGGAGCGTCACGGGCTGCATTCCCACGCTGAGCGTGGGAACGATCAAATAACCCTCAAATGATCGTTCCCATGCTCCCGCGTGGGAACGCCTCACTGGACGCTCCGCGTCCGCTCTACAAGTGACGTGGAGCGTCACGGGCTGCATTCCCACGCTGAGCGTGGGAACGATCAAATAACCCTCAAATGATCGTTCCCATGCTCCCGCGTGGGAACGCCTCACTGGACGCTCCGCGTCCGCTCTACAAGTGACGTGGAGCGTCACGGGCTGCATTCCCACGTGGTGCGTGGGAACGATCAAAACCTTCGACATCAGTTATCGGCGCCGACGGTGTGGCAGGTATCATGTTGCGCATGAAACTCGTAATCCTTTCAACGGAGGCTCAATGCGCTCGATGATGTCGTCCACCGCCGAGGCGCCGATCAAGCCCAAGGTCATGCTGATCACCATGTTCGCGCCCGAGGCCCAGACCTGGATCGAGCGCCTGGCGCTGGATCGTGAAATCCCGGTACCGGGGCTCAGCGCGCAATACCCGAACATCCTCTGCAACGACCGGGATACCTGCCTGCTGGTGACCGGCATGGGCCAGACGAATGCCGCGGCGTCGGTGCTGGCCCTGGCGCTGTCGACACAGTTCGACCTGCGCCAGACCTATTTCCTGGTCGCCGGCATCGCCGGGATCAATCCGCACCGCGGCACCCTCGGCACAGCCGCCTGGGCGCGCTACCTGGTGGAGTTCGGCACCCAGTGGGGGCTAGACTCGCGGGATGCGCCGGAGCATTGGCCGACCGGCTATATCGGCATCAACACCCAGGGGCCGGACGAGAAACCGCCGCTGGACTACCAGACCGAAGTCTTCGAACTCAATCCGGCGTTGCAGGCCAGGGCGTTCGCCTTGTCCCGGCATGTGGTGCTGAGCGAGAGCGAGGAGTCGGCGGCATGGCGGGCGAAGTACCCATGGGCGCCGGCCAACCAGCCACCGGTGGTGACCCGTGGCGATACCGCGTCGAGCAGCACCTGGTTCTCCGGGACACGCCTGGGCGAGCGGGCGGAAACCTGGACCCGGTTGCTGACCGACAACCAGGGCAGCTACTTCACCACCCAGCAGGAAGACAACTCCACCTACGAAGCCCTGCTGCGGGCGTCCCGGGCCGGACGGGTGGATATCAACCGCCTGGCGGTGGTGCGGGCGGGGTCGAACTTCGACCGGGGCTACCCGGGTTACAGCGACGTCGACAACCTGCTCAAGTACGCCGAGCAGGGTGGTTTTGCCCCGGCCCTGGAAAACCTCTACCGCGCGGGCAACCCGCTGGTGCAGGCGATCCTCGGCAACTGGCCGGAGTGGGAGAAGGGTGTTCCCGAATCCTGAATTACCTTTTGTTGCGTTTGGAAGGCCCTCTTCGCGGGCAAGCCCGCTCCCACCCTGTAGGAGCGGGCTTGCCCGCGAAGGCGTCGCCTACATCGATATAGGTTTCCTGTATAACCATACAGTGCGTTATAGTGATGACTTCCTGTTCCGCCTGAGCGAAGGTCTTGTCTTCTCCACCACCGATTGCGCCCGCCAGCCCACTGGCCGAGGTCAACCCTCCGGTCACGCTGTACCTGGCACGGCTGGCGCCTTCCAGTCGGCAGACCATGCGTTATGTGCTGCAGGATGCGGCGGATCGCCTGGGCCTGGACGATACGCCGATCGACGAGATTCCCTGGCATCAACTGCAACCGGCGCATATCACCGCGCTGGTGGCGGCCTTGCGCGAAGACGGCTTTGCTCCCAATACCTCGTCGCTGTACGTCAACGCCATCCGCGGGGTGATGAACCAGGCCTGGCAGCAGGACCTGATCACCCCCGAGCAACTGATGAAAATCCGTGCGGTCAAGGCGGCTGGTGGTTCGCGCCTGAGCCCGGGGCGTAATCTGCGACGCACACTGATCCGCGACCTGATGGAGGTCTGCGCCGCCGATCCACGACCCCAGGGCCTGCGCGACGCGGCGATCATCGCGATCCTCTATGGCACCGGCATGCGCAAATCCGAATCGGTGAATATCGAACTGCACCAGGTCGATATGGCCGAGCGCAGCCTGCGGGTCATGGGCAAGGGCAACCGGGAACTGATCAAGTTCGCCCCGGCCTGGGCTTTCGACAAGCTCGACACCTGGCTGAAGTTTCGCCGCGAGCAATTGCCTGACGGGGTCGCCGACGATGGCTTCCTGTTCAACCGCATCCGCCGCGGCCATCACATCACCCGTGAACGCCTGAGCAAACATGCGATCTATTTCATTGCCAAACAGCGCGGGCGGCAGGTGGGCGTCGAGATCATGCCCCATGACTTCCGGCGTTCCTTCATCACCCGGGTGATCGAGGAGCATGACGTGTCGATTGCCCAGAAACTGGCGCATCACGCCAATATCGCCACCACGGCGGGCTACGACATGCGTGACGACAACGAACGGCGCAATGTCACCGACCGCTTCCTGCTGTGAAGAACCTCCGGCAGCAGTGTTAAGCTCCGGCGCTCCCGCAGACCGATTAGCCGAAAGGACGGAACATGTTCAGACCCCTGGCCCTTGCATTGCTGCTGACCTGCTCCCTGGCACAGGCGCAACCCGCGCTGCTCGCGGATATGCCGCTGACCTACCTCGAACAGGCCAGCCCCGATACCCACGACCAGCCGCTGGTGATTTTCCTCCATGGCTACGGCAGCAACGAAGAGGACCTGTTCGGCATCAAGGACGACCTGCCGGCCAACTACACCGTGCTGTCGGTGCGCGGCCGCCTGGAGCTGGATCTGGGCAGCTACCAGTGGTTTCACAAGCGTACCGACGTGGCGCAGTACGACGGCAACAGCGAAGACCTGAAACTCAGTGCCGAGGCCGTGACCGACTTTATCCGGCGGGTCACCGAGAAGTATCACACCCAGCCGGACAAGGTATTCCTGGTGGGCTTCAGCCAGGGCGCGATGATGACCTACGAGGTCGCACTGCGGCATCCCGAAGTGCTGCGCGGTATCGCCGCGTTGAGCGGGCGGGTGTTGCCGGTGGTCAGGACCCAGGTCGGGTCAGCGTCGAGCTACCGGCCCCTGAGCGTGTTTATCGGCCACGGCACCGCCGATCCTCAGGTTCCCTACGCCGGCGCGACCGACGCCCTGGCGTTCCTCAAGGGCCTGTCCATCGAGCCGCAGTTTCATTCCTATCCGGGCGTCGGGCATACCATCAGCGGTCCCGAGGTCAAGGACCTGGCGAACTGGATCAGTGCCTCGCTGAAACCCTGAGCTGGAGAGGACCACCGATCGTTCCCACGCCCTGCGTGGGCATTCAGCCCGTGACGCTCTGCCGGAGCGTGGGAACGATCAAGTCAGCGCGGGAACGATCGGCCTTCGACTGCACTTGCGCAAACGCCCGGGGTCAGATGTCGCATTGGTCGGATAAACCTCCGGCCGCCACGCCGTCAAAGACCTCGGGAGAAACGATGAGCCAGGCTGTCCTCGCCACCGAAACCAACCGCCGCCAACTGCAGCAGATCATCGCCGGGCTGTCCGACGGAGTGATCCTGATCGAGGTCGACCAGAGCATTCTCTGGGCCAATGAGGCCGCCCTGGCCATGCACGGCGTCAATGAAGTCGGCGAGCTGGGGGCGAATGCCGCGCAGTACCGCGAACGCTTCGCCCTGCGTTACCGCAACCACCATTCCCTGGACGCCGACAGCTATCCCATTGCCCGGGTTGCCAACGGCGAGACCTTCAGCGATGTGCTGGTCGAAGTGACGCCCAAGGCCGATCCGGAGCGCACCTGGGTCCATGACATCCGCAGCATGATCCTCACCGATCGCAATGGCGAACCGGAATCCCTGGTGCTGATCATCAGTGACGCGACCGAACTGGCCAGCGCCGAGCAGCGCTTCGAAAAGGCTTTCGGCGCCAACCCGGCGCCGGCGGTGATCTGCCGTCTCAGCGACCTGCGCTATATCAAGGTCAACCAGGGTTTCCTCGAGATGACCGGCTATACCCGCGAACAGGTGATCGGGCGTTCGGTCTACGAGCTGGATGTTCTCGAGAATGCCGAGCGCCGCGAACTGGCGATCCAGCGGCTGGGGGAGGGCGCGACCATCCCGCAGATGCAGGCCGAATTGAAGCTGGCGGAGGGCGGCAGCAAGCTGGTGATCGTCGCCGGCCAGCCGCTGGATATCAACGAGCAGGACTGCATGCTGTTCTCCTTCATGGACCTGGAGCCGCGGCGCAAGATCGAAATCGCCCTGCGCCAGAGCGAAGAGCGCTTTGCCAAGGCGTTTCGCCTGACACCGGTGCCGACCCTGGTCTGTGTCGCCGCCAGCCGGCAACTGCTGGACGTCAACGAGGCCTTCCTCAACACCTGTGGCTACCTGGCCCCGGAGCTGTTGGGGCAGACAGTCGAAGAGGCCGGTTTTTTCGAGGACGACAAGGTCTGTGAGCGGGTATTTGCCGCCCTGGCGTCAGCCGGCACCCTGGAGAACCTCGACCTGAAGATCCGCCGCAAGGACCATGAACTGATCGATTGCGCCCTGTCTGCCGACAGCGTGCTGATCCAGGACGTGCCGTGCTATCTGCTGGTGCTGATGAATATCACCGAGCGCAAGCGCTCCGAACTGGAGCTGGTGGCGGCCATCGAGGCGGCGATGCAGGATGCGTCCTGGTTCAGCCAGAAACTGATCGAGAAGCTGGCGACGGTCAAGAACGTCAGCCTGCCGAACCTGCCGGGTGTTGCCTTTACCGACCTCACGCCCCGCGAGCGCGATGTGCTGGAACTGATCTGCGAAGGCCTGGCCGACAAGGAAATCGCCGCGCGCCTGAAACTGGCGCCCAATACCGTGCGCAATCATGTGGCGACGGTGTATTCCAAGCTTGCCGTGCACAGCCGCAGCGAGGCGATTGTCTGGGCTCGCGAGCGTGGACTGTTCGTCAACCGGTCGAAGGGCTGAGGGGTGCAAATGCACCAGTGCCACCAGTGCATATTCGGGTTTATTCCGGCGCCCCGGTGTTCCTAGCATGGTGTCCTGACGAAGTGGGCGGGTCGCCCGCTTCGCAGCCAACCCTGGTACAGGACATCGCCGGTGTTTTCTCTGATGGATCTACGCGCTCTGATCGAAAGGGGCTTTGCGCCCCTGGCCTGTGAGTGCGTGCTGGATGACGCCTCGCTGAGCGTCCGGGTCTATGACCGCGAAACCGGTCGGGTCGACCTGATGGTGGCGGGCATTGCCCTCAGCGATCTGCAACAGCGCGAAGACGTATTGCGCCTGATTGACGAGCTGCGCGATGAACTGGCGTGCAACGCCTTGTCCCGCTCTGCGGCAAATCCCGGCTAGGACCGCTGGCCCGTGGCAACAGGTGGCTGATCCCAATAGGGCGTTGGTCCGAATCGCTCGACAAAGAAATCGATCACCGTCCGTACCTTCAATGACAGGCGCCGGCTGCCCGGCCAGAGCGCCGCGATCTGTTGCTGTTCAAGGCTGGTGGCCACCTGGAAGTCGCCCATGACCTGCAGCAGCGTGCCCTTGTGCAGGGCTTCGCCGATCAGCCAGGAGGGGAACATCACCAGGCCCATGCCCAGTTCGGCGGCTTCGGTCAGGGTCTCGGCGTGGTTGCCGGTGAGGCGGCCCTTGACCGAATAGGGCGTCCAGTTGTCCGTTCCCTGGCGGAAGAACCAGCGCTGCAGGCCATGGTCGCCCTTGTAGACCAGGCAATGATGACCGGCGAGCTCATCGGGATGCCGGGGCGTGCCGTGCCGCGCCAGGTACGCCGGGCTCGCGGCCAGGCGGTAGTGCTGGGGCGCGAGGATCCGCGCCTGCATGCTCGAATCATTCATCACACCGACGCGAAACAGCAGGTCGGCGCCGGCCTGCAAGGGGTCGACATAGCTGTCGGTCTGCTGCAGGTCGAGTTCCAGTTTCGGATAACGCTCGCACAACTGCCCGAGCCAGGGCGACAGATGACGTTGGCCGAACACCACCGGGGCATTGATCCGTACCAGTCCGCTGGGCTCGCTGTCCTGCTCCTGCAGGGCTTGCTCGGCTTCCTCCAGCTGGTCTAGTACCCGCCGGGCGTGATGGGCCAGCAGCCGCCCGGCGTCGGTGGCCGTCACGGCGCGGGTATGGCGGTAGAGCAGTTGCTGGTGCAGCGCCTGCTCCATCAGCTGGATCTGCCGGGAGACGGAGGAGGGGGCGATGCCCTCGCGCCGGGCGACCTCGGAAAAACTGCCCTGGTCGAGTACCGCCACGAACAGGCGCAGGGCCTTGAAACCCAATTCGTTGAAGCCTTGCATAGTCACTCCGTGCTGTGCGGTTTTCGCAAAAGTACTTTGTTCATACTCCCATTTTACGCAACGAATGATCAACCCATACTGCACCGCATCGGACCGGCATGTCGCCTGGCGCCGTGTTTATGAACGAAAGGTGTAGATCCACATGAGACTGTTACTTCTTCCGCTGGTGATCCTCGCCGGCATGGGCTTGTCGGTGGAGGCCGGGTTGCTCGGTCCCCTCGGGCAGCAGGTCGGCCATCTCTGGGCGACCCTGAGCATTTTCGGTGTCGGCAGCGCGATCCTGTTCCTGCTGTTGCTGTTCAGCGGCCCGCAGCAGGGCCCGGCGCTGGCGCATCTGCCGCGCTGGCAACTGCTCGGCGGCTTTCTCGGCCCGCTGTACGTGGTGGTGCTGACCCTGGCCACCCCCTATATCGGCATTGCCATGACGATGATCGCGATTCTTTCCGGCCAGGTCGGCAAAAGCGTGCTGATCGACCATTTCGGCTGGTTCGGCACCCCGCGCAAGCGGGTCAATATCGAACGCTGGATGGCCCTGCTGCTGATCGTGGCGGCTCTTGTACTGATTGCGCGAGGTTGATGATGAGTCAGGTATTTCTGTTGGTGCTGGTCGTGGTGGCCGGCGCGGTGTTGAGTATCCAGGCGGCGATCAACGGGCGCCTGGGGCAGGCGGTCGGAGTCTTGCGCAGCAGCTTGCTGACCTTTGTGGTCGGGGCGGTCGTCACCGGGCTGTTGATTCTGTTCTTCGAGCCGGAACAACCCATGAGCCTGTTGCAAGTGCCCAAGTGGCAACTGGCCGGCGCGCTGTTCGGAGTGGTGTACATGATGGTGATGGTCGGTGCGGTGCCCCGGGTCGGTACGGCGGTGGCCACCGTGGCGGTGATTGTCGGGCAGTTGGGCATGGGCATGCTGATCGACAACTTCGGCTGGCTGGGCAACCCGGCCATCGAGTTGTCCAGCGGACGGATCCTGGCGATGTTGTGCCTGGCACTGGCATTGTTCTTCATGTATCGAAGTAATCGGGCGGCCTAGATAATCAGCAACTTCTCTAGTGCCTGATAATATCCCTGGAGATATATAACACCTGTCGCCGGACTTTTATTCGACGGAAAATAACTATGAGTTTCATGGGTATTTTCAATCACTCCGATAGTTCCGCCGTATTAGTATGCCAGCGCAGTAACCCTTGGTGCCGGGCGCAATTGGCGCACGACAGGCAAGTTACCGCCCCAGTATATAGATACTGTCCCCTGGATAATTCGGAGCATGTATGAAGTCATATCGTTGGTTGGCCCTTGCAGGTGCACTTGCGTTCAACTATGCCCAGGCCGCTACCCTTGAAGTCCCGATGAACCTGGTGAGTGCCGACAAGGCCCCGGTGGCCATTGGCAGTGTCACCATCAGCGAGACCGAATACGGCCTGCTGTTCACCCCCAACCTCAAGGGCTTGCCGGCCGGTATCCATGGCTTCCACGTGCATGAAAACGGCAGTTGCGAGGCCGGAGTGAAGGACGGCGTCAAGGTCGCCGGGCTGGCTGCCGGCGGTCATTTCGATCCGGAAAAGACCGGCAAGCACCTGGGGCCGTACGGCAAGGGGCACCTGGGCGATCTGCCGGCGTTGTACGTGACTGCCGAGGGGGTCGCGAACTATCCGGTTCTGGCGCCGCGCCTGCAGAAGATCTCGCAGATCAAGGGCCACGCCCTGATGTTCCATGAAGGCGGCGACAACCACATGGATATGCCGATGCCCCTGGGCGGTGGCGGCGCGCGCATGGCTTGCGGTGTCATCTGACGGCTGATCGTTCCCATGCTCTGCGTGGGAACGATCGATCTTTTGCGGAAACAATCTCGACAGAGCCCGCCATTGTCCGTTTGCAGTGACGTTTTTCCTCTTTCCTGAACCGCGCCTGACGCAAAAGGTGCGCGGGATTTGCAGACCAGCGCCCAGGTTACATACTCACGGGCGAGCGTCTTGCGGCCATCCGGCTCTTGCGCACCTGACTACGCGGAGTTTCGAATGGCCTTGCCGGACCACACCCTGGCGCTGCAACCGCTCTCAAGAACACGCCAGCTCATGACCCTCGGTTGCGTGGTGGTCCTCACGGGGATCGGCGCCGGCCTGGGCGGCATGCTGCTGGCGATGTTGCTGCACGGGATCCAGCACATGGCGTATGGCTATGGCCAGGACAGCCTGACCAGCCATGAAACCTTCCTGATCGGCGTGAGCAGCGCCTCCCCCGAGCGACGGGTGCTGGTACTGGCGCTTTGCGGGCTGGTCGCCGGCCTGGGCTGGTGGGCGGTCTATCGTTTCGGTCTCCCCCTGGTGAGCATCAAGCGGGCGGTTGCCCCGGCCGCACCGGATATGCCGGTGAACACCACGCTGGCCCACGCGCTTCTGCAAATCATCACCGTGGCCCTGGGCTCGCCCCTGGGGCGGGAGGTCGCGCCCCGGGAAGTCGGTGCGCTGGTGGGGGCCTGGCTATCGCGCAAGGCCCGGCTGCCGGCCGATAGCCACCGGCTGATGATCGCCTGTGGTGCCGGAGCCGGGCTGGCAGCGGTGTACAACGTGCCGCTGGGTGGGGCGGTCTTCGTTCTTGAAGTGCTGCTCGCAAGCTTCAGCTGGCCGGCGGCGATCATGGCCCTGGCGACCTCGGCGATCGGCGCCGGTGTCGCCTGGATCGGCCTCGGCGCACAGGCGCAGTACGTGGTACCGGCGTTGCCGCTGACCCCGGGATTGCTGGCCTGGTCGCTGATCGCCGGGCCGTTGCTCGGCCTCGCCGCCCACGGTTTCGTGCGCCTGACCGGGCGGGCACGGGCGACGGCGGCCCGTGGTTGGCGCTTGCCGGTACTGTCGTTGATCAACTTCACCCTGATCGGCTGTATCGCGATCTATCTGCCCCAGGTGCTCGGTAACGGCAAGGGTCCGGCACAGCTGGGCTTCGACAGTGAGTTGACGATAGGGCTGGCTGCGCTGTTGCTGGTGGTCAAGGTGCTGATCACCAGCAGCAGCCTGCGGGCCGGTGCCGAAGGCGGCCTGCTCACCCCCGGACTGGCTATCGGCGCACTGCTGGCGATCATTCTCGGCGGCTTGTGGAGCCTGGCCTGGCCCGGCATTCCGCTGGGGGCCTTCGCCATCGTCGGGGCAGCGGCGTTCCTTGCCGCGTCCATGAGCATGCCGCTCACCGCCATTGTGCTGGTGGCCGAATTCACCCGCATCGACCATGACTTCCTGGTGCCGATCATTCTCGCGGTGGTCGGCTCGGTGTGCATGAGCCGCCTGTGCGAGCTCCTCGGCCAGCCGAAACGCTGACAGGCCTTCATCCCGCCCCTTTATTCCCGGCCACGACCTGACGGACGTGCACACCTCGTGCTGCATGGGTGTTGTTTGCAATCGGTATTATTTATATGTTCAGCGTATTGACTATTCGTTCAGCCTGTAAATAGTATTGCATCTTATTCGTAAAAATCACGATCAACGATTCAGGGAGGAAGCGGTGCAATGTGGCAGTCGTTAAAGGGTAGAACCGCTCTGGGCCTGGTCTATGGCGCCATTTTGAGCCCGGGCCTGGGCGGGTCGTCGGCGATGGCCGAGGAGCCCCCGCAAGCCACCCTGGAATTGCAAAGCATCACCGTGACCGCCCGCAAGCGCGAGGAAACCGAGCAGCAGGTCCCGGTCAGCATGAGCGTGATCACGCCGGAACAGGCCAGGAGCATCGCCCCGGCGTCGAGCAATGCCGATCTGGCGCGGCAGGTGCCCAACTTCAACTACATGGAGTCCGGCGGCCAGTACAGCAACTCCGGCAATATCCGTGGGGTCGGCTCGTTTTCGCCGTTGTCGGCCGATGACACCTCCATCGTGTTCAACGTCGACGAAGTGCCAGTATCCGCCTATGGCGTGCCACCGGCCCTGCTCGATATCGAACGGGTCGAGGTATTGCGCGGTCCGCAAGGCACCCTGTACGGGCGCAATACCCAGGGTGGCGCGATCAACGTGGTGCCCAATCGCCCGTCCTTCGAGCACGAGGGGTCGGTTCGGGTCGAAGGTGGCAGTCGCGGGTACGCCCTGGGCGAACTGATCAGTAACGAGGCCTTGAGCGATAACGTTGCCGGCCGCCTGGCGATGCGCTACAGCGAGCAGGGCGGCGACATCGCCAATCGCGCGTCCGGCGGTAAGGATGGGGCGAGCCAGATCAGTGCCCTGCGTGGTTCGCTGCTGTTCGTGCCCAACGACGACACGCGCGCATTGCTGACCTTTTCCTACAATCAGAACGACGATGACGCCCCGCGTTTCATCCTGCGCAGCGGACGTACGCCGGACAGCGGCCTGAATCCGCGCAATGACTTCAGCCGGGAAAGCTCGGCGGTCAATCTGCGGGTGACCCACGATCTGGACTGGGCACAGTTGACGTCATTGTCGAGCATCCAGTATTCGACTTTCCGCCAGCGCATGGACATGGTCGACAGCGTGCTGTATTCGGCGCTGACCGGTCTCCCGCAAGCGGCCTTCAACGGCGATACCGATCGTTACCGCGGCACCTTGCGCGATATCGCCTACCTGCAGGAATTCCGCCTCGCTTCGCTGGAAGACAGCTATGTGCAGTGGGTGACCGGGGTCAACCTCTGGCATTCGCAATTCACCGCCCATACCGACGGCGAAGCCTTTACCCAGCCGCGTTTCGCCGTGTTCAGCGGCCAGCAGAAAAACGACTTCAGCACCGACAGCTATTCGCTGTTCGGCGAGGCGACGGTGCCGCTGACCGAGCGTCTCAAGGCGACCCTCGGCCTGCGCGGCACCCACGAGGGCAAAGAGGCCTCCTATCGCTACAGCGGTGGCGACCTGGGTACCGTCAGCCAGTACCGCCAGAATGCCTCGATGTCGGATAACTTCCTGACCGGCCGTGGCAGCCTCAGTTACGACTGGTCCGACAGTTTCATGACCTATGTCAGCGTCGGTCGCGGCGTGGTGGGAGCGGACTATTCCTGGAATTCCTCGAACATCCCCTTTGGTCGCGACGAGCAGTCCTTCGAGGCATCGAAAAGCTGGACCTACGAGCTGGGGTTCAAGAGCCTGTGGTGGGAGGATCGGCTGTCGGTCAACGGCGCGTTGTTCTACAACGACGTCAAGGACGGTCATCTGTACGTCTACAACGGGGTCAACTACCAACCGGTGACCGTGGACTATGACTCGGCGGGTGCCGAACTGGAGGCGCGGCTCAAGCTGACCGAGCGTCTGAGCGTGAATGCCGGCGCCGGTTATACCCACGCCGAACTGAAGAACGTCCAGGCCTCGGTCACGGCCTTGACCCGTGGCGCCACGAGCGGCAACCAGGTGCCCAATGTGCCGGAATATTCGGCCAACCTGGGGCTCGACTACCGGGTGCCGGCCGAACAATGGGGTGTACCGCTGAGCGGCGAACTCTATGGCAGCGTGGACTATCACTACCTCGACAAGCGCGCGGCGGACGTCGCCAACTCCTTCTACCTCGGCTCCTACGACCTGACCAATGCCCGCGTCGGCTGGCAGAACAAGGACTACGGCGTCTATCTGTTCGGCAACAACCTGTTCGACCGCCGCTACGAAGCCATGGGGGCCTACTACAGCCCGACCGTCCAGGCGGTGAAGATCGGCACCGGACGAACCGTCGGCGTCGGCCTGACGGCGAATTTCTGAGGGCAATGACGATGTCTGAAGAACTCACCCCCGTGGCGGTCGGCAAGCTGGCCGGTCATCGCGAGTACTGGCGCCTGCTGCCGCGAATCGGCTTGTTGTACCTGGCCTTCGGCATTCTCTTCGGCCTCGTCCAGGGCGGCCTGCCTCCCTTGCTGCGGGCCCAGGGGCTGGACCTGGGAAGGATGGGCTGGCTGTTCCTGCTGCTGTTGCCCTTTGGCATGACCTTTCTCTGGGCGCCCTGGGTGGATCGCTGGCGCTGGCCCTGGCATGAGCACCGTACCGGCTGGATCCTGACCATGCAGGGGCTGGCGATCATCGCCGTGGTGGTGATCGGCGTCGGCGAACATCTGCCGCCGGTGGCGTTGCTCGCCGTTGGCCTGGTGGTGGCCTTTGCCGCCGCGACCATGGACCTGGCCCTCGACGCCCTGGTGACCGAAACCACGCCGGCCAATAGCCGGGCCCTGGCCGGGGCGATGAAGGTCGGTGCGTTGAGCATCGGTGCAATGACCGGCGGCGGGGTATTCGTGATGCTCTTCGAGCGTCTGGGTTGGCAGAGCATTTTTCTCGCCGTGGCCGGACTGCTGGTGCTGACCACCTTGCCGATCCTGCGCTGGCGTCCCACTGCCAGCCAGGGGCATCAGTCCGAACCTTCCGCCAGCCTGCTGCGCGCCCTTGCGCAACCGATGATGCGCCGACGCCTGTTGCTGCTGTCGCTGGTGTCGAGCGTATTGATCAGCCTGTTCAGCCTCAACCGCGTGATGCTGATCGATCTGGGCGTGCCCCTGGAAACCGTCGGCTCGGTGGTCGGGTTGTTGGCGCCGCTGTGCGGCCTGCTTGCCGCCGTGCTGGCGCCGTGGATGCTGCGGCAACTGGGCACCCGTACCTGCCTCGCGACGTTCTGCGTCCTCGGCATGCTGGCCGTGGTCCTGCTGTTGCTGGGGTCCTGGCAAAGCCGGCATGAAGTCGCCTTGCTGGGAGCCATCAGCATCAACCTCGGGGTCAGCGGCCTGTACGTGGTGATCTGCGCGGTGATCCTCGGCTGGGCCAACAGCCGCCAGGCCGCCACCGACTATGCCGCGCTCTACGGCATCAGCCGCCTGATCGCGCTGATCGTCCTGATGACACTGATGCAAGGCCTGACCCGCCTGGGCTGGCCGGTGTTCTATGGCCTCGGCCTGCTGGCATTGCCGCTGGCCGTGAGCGTGCTGGGTCGCACCTTGCGGGAGCCCCCCGACGGCAGCTGAACGCTATTCAACGGCACTTGACTGACTTGATAACAGGAGGTTTCAAAGTGACATATGCCAAGCGAGAGTTCCCATCCGTCGATGCCGATGGCGCGACGTCATTATTCGAGCAACTGAGCCAGGAAGTGGCCGGCCTGCTCGACCTCGGTGTCGAGGACCTGGACCCGCAACGCTCGCTGATCGAATACGGTCTCGAGTCGATCAAGCTGATGCGCCTGCAGACCCGGATGGCCGCCAGGGGCATCAAGTTGCCGGGATTGGGCCGCCTGCTTGAACAACCGACCCTTGAGGCCTGGGCCGCGCAAGCAAAACCGGGCAAGCCACGCGCGCCCTTGGCTTCGGTGGCAAAGGCAGAGCCTGGCGCGGCCTTTGGCCTGACGCCGGTACAACAGGCGTACTGGATCGGTCGCCAGGATGACCAGAGCCTCGGCGGCGTGGGTTGCCACCTGTATGCGGAGTTCGACGGTTGCGGAGTCGATGCCCAGCGCCTGGAACAAGCGATGTTCCAGCTGTTGCAGCGCCACCCGATGCTGCGGGCCCGCTTCCTGGCCAGCGGCGAACAGCAGGTCTTGCCTCGCAGTCCCTGGGCCGGGTTGGTCCGGCATGATTGGCGTGACGCTGATCAGGCAACCACCGCGCAAGGCCTGCACGCCCTGCGTGAGCGCCTGTCGCACCGTCGGTTGCGAGTCGAGGAGGGCGAGGTCTGTGACCTGCAACTGAGCCTGTGGGGCGAAGGGCGCAGTCGTATTCACCTGAACCTCGACCTGCTGGTCGCCGATGTCCTGAGTTTCGAGATTTTCCTCCACGACCTGGCGATGTTCTACGTCGGTCGCGGCGAGGCACTGCCGACGCTGCATACTGGTTTTGCCGACTACCTGAAGGTCGATGAGCAACAGCGTGCCGCGGCCCTGGCTTCGTCACGGGACTACTGGCGCCAGCGCATCGCCGATCTGCCGGGCGGTCCCGCGCTGCCCCTGGCCCGCCAGCCGGAACAGTTGACGCGGACGCGCTTCGTGCGTCGCGCCTTTACCCTGGATAACGCCTCCCTGGCCAAGCTGCAACGGCAAAGCCGCGAGGCCGGCCTCACCGTTGCCAGCGTCCTGGCCAGTGCTTTCGCCCAGGTCCTGGGTCGCTGGAGCGGCGACGGCCATTTTGTCCTGAACCTGCCGTTGTTCGATCGCCAGGAGCAGGCGCCGGATGTGGCGCACATGATCGCCGACTTCACCAACCTGACCCTGCTGGAAGTGGATGTCAGCCAGCCCCTGGGTTTTGTCGAACAGGCTCGCCGCCTGCAACGGCAACTGCACAGCGACTTGCAGCACAACGCCTGGTCCGGGCTGGAAGTCCTGCGGGAAATGGCCCATGAAACCCGGCGCAGTGCTCCCGTGGTCTTCGCCTGCAACCTGGACAAACCGATGCCGGCGCCGCTGTTTCGCGAGGAACTGGGCGACCTCGGCTGGTCGGTCTCGCAGACGCCGCAAGTGTGGCTCGATCACCAGACCTACCCGCTGGCGGACGGCCTGATGCTGAACTGGGACGCGGTCGACGAACTGTTTCCCGAAGGGCTGCTGGACGAGATGTTCGCCTGTTATCGCCAGGCCATCGAATGGCTGTGCGCGCAGGACTGGGAGCAACCGTTGCCCTTGCCGTTGCCGCCGCGCCAGTTGCTCGAGCGCGAGCAGGTCAACGCCACCGCCACCGAAGTACCGCGGGGCGTGCTGTACCAGCCCTGGCTGCGCTGGGTGAGGGAGACGCCAGAAGCGCCGGCGCTGCTCGGCGATTCGGTGTGCCTGAGCCACGCTGAACTGTTCGAAGTGGCCTCGCACATCGCCAGCCATCTGGTGGCGGCCGGGGTGGTGGCCGGGGACCGAGTCATGGTCTGCCTGGACAAGGGGCCGGCACAGATCGCCGCGACCCTGGCGGTACTGCTGGCCGGTGGCGTGTATGTGCCGGTGGCGGCCGATGGCCCGCTGGAGCGGCTACGCCTGATCTACCAGGACTGTTCCGCCCGTGCCGTGCTGATCGAGCGCAATGGCCCTGAGCGCGACTGGCCGTTCCCGACCGTCGCGGTGGACCTGTCGACCCGCGCAGCCGCCGGGTTGTCGCCCGAGGTGGGCCTGGGCCGCGACGAGGAACTGGCCTATATCATCTATACCTCGGGTTCCACCGGCCAGCCCAAGGGGGTGATGATCGATCATCGCGGGGCCTTGAATACCGTGCTGGACATCAACCGCCGCTGGCAGGTCGAGTCCCGTGATCGGATCTTCTGCCTGTCCTCCCTGAGCTTCGACCTGTCGGTCTACGACATTTTCGGGGCCCTGGCGGCGGGGGCCGCCCTGGTGCTGCCCGCGGCCGACAGCCTGCGCGAACCCCGCCACTGGATCGCCAGCCTGCAACGCCATGGCGTGACCCTGTGGAACTCGGTGCCGGCCTTGTTCGACATGCTGCTGACCGAATTGCAGGGGCAGGGCGAGCGCTTGCCGGCCGCCCTGCGCCTGGCCTTGCTGTCCGGCGACTGGGTGCCCCTGGATCTGCCGGCCCGGGCCAGTGCCTGCGGCCCGCAACTGACCCTGGTGGCGCTGGGCGGTGCCACCGAGGCGTCGATCTGGTCCAACTGGTTTGAAGTTCGGCAGGTGGACCCGTGCTGGGCCTCGATCCCCTACGGCTATCCCCTGACCAATCAGTATTATCGGGTGCTCGACAGCCAGGGGCGTGACTGCCCGGAAGGCGTCAAGGGCGACCTGTACATCGGTGGTGTCGGCGTCGCCCAGGGCTACTGGAACAACCCCGAGCGCACGGCGCTGCAATTCAGTCGCGACCCGCAAGGCGGCGCGCGTTTCTATCGCACCGGTGACCTGGCGCGTTACACCGCGGGTGCCCGCCTGGAGTTTCTCGGGCGCAAGGACTTCCAGGTCAAGATCAAGGGTCACCGTATCGAGTTGGGCGAGATCGAGTCGGTACTCGCCCGCCAGCCCGGGATTCGTGGCAGCGCGGTGGATGTCCAGGAAGACAGCGCCGGCAGCCGTCAACTGGTGGCTTATGTAACCCTGGACCAGGCGTTGCTGCGGGAGGGCCGGGATTCTGTCGGCTGCCTGCGGGAAGTGCCCGCGGATATCGACAGCCGTTGGTACGCCACTGTCGAGGCCGGTCAGGGCGAAGTCGTCGAGGCGTTGGCCGAGCTTGACCTGCAACGCTTCAATGCTTTCTGGCACGACATCGAACAACTGGCCGCGCTCGGCATGGCCAAGACCCTGGCCGAAGCCGGACTGTTCACCGAAGAAGGCATGACCCACAGTCGTGCGGTCATCCAGGAACGCCTGCAGGCCTTGCCGCGTTATGCCAAGCTGCTGGGGCAATGGTTGGAAACCCTGGCCGCCGACGGTTTTCTGCAACCGGCTGGAGAGGGGGCGTACACCGCGCGGCGGGCGTTGGGCGTGCAAGCGTTCGAGTCAGCCTGGGCCGACCTCGCCGATATCACCATGCTCGGCGACCATGCGGAGCAGGTACTGGCCTATATCCGCCGCAGCATCGACGGCCACCTGGCGCTGTTTCGCGGGACCCTCGACCCGCTGGAAATCTACTTTCCGGACGGCTCCACCCAGGTCGCCGAAGGTATCTACCGATTCAATCCGGTCAATGCCTTCCTCAACCGGATTGCCGCGCAACTGGTGGCGCACCTGGCGGCCAACAGCACTTGCACCCTGAATATCCTCGAAGTCGGCGCCGGTACCGGCGGCACCAGCGAGTCGTTGTTCGCGGCCCTGGAAGGTCACGATGTGCGTTACCGCTTTACCGATCTGTCGGACTTCTTCCTCGAACGTGCCCGGCAACGCTTCGCACGGTGGGATTTCATCGATTACGCCCACTTCGATATCAACGACGAGCCCGAGCCCCAGGGCGTGCGCCTGGGCTCCCAGGACCTGATCGTCGCGGTCAATGTCTTGCACGATGCGCGCAACCTGGCCAACACCCTGGCGTCGTTGCGCCAGATCCTGCGGCCCGGCGGGCAGTTGCTGGTGATCGAAGCGACGCGTAACTGTCGCCTGCAGATGGTCAGCATCGGTTTTATCGAAGGCATGAGTGACTACGACGACTGGCGTGTCGAAAACAATCTGCCGTTCCTGTCATTGCCGCAATGGGACGCCGAGTTGCAGGGCAGCGGGTTCGCCCGCCGACAGGTGTTCCCCGAGGCGGGCAGCGCGGCGGCCGTGATTGCCCAGCATGTGCTGCTGGCCCAGAACCTCGAGCCGAGCGGCCAGCTCGATAGCGAGCGGCTGCGCCGGCAACTGGCGCGACACTTGCCCGACTACATGCTGCCGGGGCACTGGGTCACCTTGCGGCGCCTGCCGTTGAGCGGCAATGGCAAGGTCGACCGTGGACGCTTGCCTGGCCTGATGCTCGGAGAGAAGAGCGATGCCCGCGACTACGAGCCGCCCCGGCCCGGACTGGAAACCCAGGTGGCCGATCTTTGGGCGCAGTTGCTCAAGCGCGAGCGGGTGGGGCGTCGCTGCGATTTCTTTGCCCTGGGCGGCGACAGCCTGCTGGCCACGCGCCTGATGGCGTCCTTGCGTCAGCAACTGGGCTGTGTGGTTCATCTGCGGGATCTGTTCCAGCACCCGCAACTGCAGGATTTTGTCGCCGTGCTGGGGCAGCCCCGGGGTGAACAGCCGCTGGTGATGCTCAATCGCCCGGTGGGTGGCGTCAATGTGGTCTGCCTGCCCACCGCCGATGGCGAGTGCGAAGCCTACCGCCAACTGGCCGCGCGCCTGGACGGACAGTTGACCCTGGTCGGCCTGCGGGACCCTGGCGGCCGTTGCGGCAGTGACTTGCCCATGGCGCTGCACGACTTCATCGAGACGCTCAAGGCACTGCCCGGGCCGTTCCTGCTGCTGGGTTGGTCGGTGGCGGCGAAGCTGGCCACGGCGCTGGCGGCGGAGATGGAACGCGGCGGTCAACCGGTGGCGGGGCTGATGTTGCTCGATCCACTGTCCGGAAGCTGTTTCGAGGAGGATGGCGAGGTGCAGCCGGCGCGTTTCTTCGGCCTGGCACCGATGCCCGAACAGGCGTTGTACCAGCAGGCGCGCCAGGCCGGGCGGATTCCCCCGGGCCTCGAGCTGCCGGCATTCGACAGCCTGGTGCAGCGCTGTCGCACGCTGCACGCCGGCCTGGGACGTTATCAGGCTCCGCGTCTGGCCGCCCCCGTGCACATCCTGCAAAGCGCGGCCAGTCCGCAGTGCTGGGCGGAACCGCTGCGGGACTGGCAGGTGCTGCTGGACCAGGCGCCGAGGCCACAGGTGCTGTGGACATTGCACTGGGAGTTGTTGAGCGACCCGGAGTCACTGGCCGTCATCGGTGAGACGTTGCTCGCACTGTCACGCGACTGATCCGGAGAAACCTCATGAGTCTGACTTTCGAAGCGCTGGGTGGCCAGTCGCTCAGCCCCGTGCATCTGCTGATTTTTCCCCACGCCGGTGGACAGCCGGCGGCCTACCGGCCATTGGCCGAGCATCTGGGGCGGCGTGTGCAGGTCTGCGCGATGCTTTATCCCGGGCGTGGGCGGCGGATGTCCGAGCCTCTGCCGACGGCGATCGCCGACCTGGCCGAAGAGGCGCTGACGGCCATTCCCCGTGACCAGGCACTGGTATTGCTGGGGCACAGCATGGGTGGCTTCGTCGCTCATGCGCTGGCTGGACTGCTCTGTGCGCAGGGCCGTCCGCCGGCACGCTTGCTGCTGTCGTCGGTGCGCGCACCGCACCGGGCCGCCCATCGACCGCTGGCCGGTTGTTCGGACGAGGATTTTGTCTCGGCACTGCTGGAGCTGGGCGGCATTGATCCGCGACTGCTGCGTGATGTCGAGGCACGGGAGCTGTTCCTGCCGATCCTGCGCGCCGACTTCGCCCTGGCCGAGACCTACTACGCCCGCCCGGCGACCCCCCTGACGTGTGCCGTCAGCCTGTGGCACGGACAGGACGACCAGCACGTGCCGCTGGCCGACCTGCAGCGATGGCAGGACTGGACGAGCATCGACGAACTCCGGCAACAGCCCGGCGGGCATTTCCACCTGCTGCAACAGCCTGGCGCATTTGCCGCCAGCCTGGCGCCGCTCCTGGCCGGGCCGGTCGGCCCGATCAGCGCCTGACCCCCACTTCATGCAACGCTCATCTTCAACAGAGATCAACATCATGCCGACTGTTAAAGCACCTGAAGCCTGCCAGAACCTGAATGACATCCGCGGCGGTATCGACTCGCTCGACCGCCAGTTCCTCGAAATCCTCCAGCAACGGCTGCGCTACGTGAAGGCGGCAGCGCGTTTCAAGCCGGATGAACAGAGTATCCCGGCCCCGGAGCGGGTCACCGCGATGCTCGCCGAGCGTCGTGAATGGGCGGCAGCGGCGGGCCTGGAAGTGGCCTTTATCGAAAAACTCTACGAGCAGGTGATTCACTGGAATATCCAGCAGCAGATCCAGCACTGGCGCGTCACTTACCCTGAACGGGTGCAAGCATGAACCCGCTCGTCGATCGTGGCGCGTTGCTCGACTGCCTGGAACTGGCCCGGCAACGCGCGGTTCATGGCGAGCCAGCGGTGCTGGCCTGTTTCAGTTGCGCCTGGCTGCCGTGCGACGGCCTGCGCGCGTTCGCCGCGGCCCAGGGCTTCGATCAGGCCGTGCTCTGGCAGTTTGCCGAGTCGGGGCCGGCGACCGTTGGCGTTGGCAGCGCCCTGGAACTGGAGCTGCACTCCGGCCAGTCGCTGGTGGAACTGCAAGAGACCTGGCAACACTGGATCGCCGGGGCGGTGATGGTTGGAACGCAACGACCACGGCTGTTCGGCGGGCGTACCTTCGACCGGGAAAACCCGTGTTCCCGGCAATGGCAGGCATTTGCCGAAGGCGCCTTTGTCCTGCCGCGCCTGAGCCGGCAGGGAGAGCACCTGATGCTCTGCACCCTGGTCACCGCACAGACCGACTGCACGGCGCTGTGCCAGCAACTGCTGGACGACGTGAGTCATTGGCGCGAATCCGAGGAGGGCGGCACGGTCACGCCGTTGCAGCCGGGGCGACGCCCGCGCGTCGAGGAAAGCCTGCCCGCCGAACACTGGAAAGCCCGGGTTGCCGATGCGGTGGCGGCCATCGAAGCCGGTGAACTGCGCAAAGTGGTCCTGGCGCGGGAGGTGAAGGTTGAGGCCGATACGCCATTCAGCTTGCCGGCGGTGTTGCAGGCCCTGGCCCAGGGCAATCCGACGGCCTATCTGTTCGCGTTGCGCCGGGGCGACAGCTGTTTCCTCGGCGCCACGCCGGAGCGCCTGGTTCTCCAGCAGGCCGGGCAATTGCGCACCACGGCCCTGGCGGGAAGCATTCCGCGGGGAACCTGCGCGCAAAGCGACCGGGCCAATCACGATCGGCTGCTGGCCAGTGCCAAGGATCGTCACGAACATGCCCTGGTGGTGGAAACCCTGCGCAGCGATCTGGGCCGGTTCACCGCCAGCCTGGACGTCCCGGCGGTGCCGGCGGTCCATCGACTGGCGCACATCCAGCACCTGATGACACCGATCCGTGGTCGCTTGCTGCCCGGCGTGCCCCTGCTTGCGCTGGTCGAGGCCCTGCATCCGACGCCGGCAGTGGGCGGGTTGGACCGCCAGGCGGCGATCCGCTGGATACGTCGGCACGAGAGTCTGCATCGCGGCTGGTACGCCGCGCCGGTGGGGTGGCTGGACAGCGAGGGCGATGGCGAGTTTGCCGTGGCCCTGCGTTCGGCGCTGGTCTGCGGTGAGCAAGCCTGGGCGTTTGCCGGCTGTGGCCTGGTGGCCGGTTCCGAGCCGGAGCTGGAGTACCGCGAAACCTGCGTCAAATTGAAGACCATGCTCGACGCCCTGGCGCCGGGCCTGAGCGAGAACCTGGTCGAGGCATCGTTGCTGCAAGCCTGACAGGACATCAATCCATCGAAAGGGATTTCAAGCATGCACCATAACCTGAGTGACCTGAGCGCGCATTGCGTCGCGCCTCCTGCTGGCCTGGCCAGTGAATACCGGCGCCTGCCGTACTGGCAGGAATTGAGCCTGGGGCAGATGCTGCAACTCCAGGCCGACCGCAATGGCTCGCGCCTGGCCCTGATCGATGGCGAACGCCGCCTCAGCTACCGGCAACTGCACGAGGGCGTGGAGCGCCTGGCGACAGCGCTCTGGGGCCGTGGCCTGCGCCCGGGACAGGTGGCGATTGTCCAGTTGAACAACCAGGCCGCCTTTGTCGAGCTGGTCTTTGCCCTGTTCCGGCTGGGGGTGGTCCCGGTGATGGCTTTGCCGGCCCACGGCGAACGGGAAATCAGCCAGTTCGTCGGCCTGACCGATGCCGTGGCCTGGTTTCATCCGCAGTATCCCCTCGACAGCGACAACCTCGCGATCGTCGAGCGCATCCGGACCGGCTCGTCCTCTCTGCGACTGGTGGTCGCGGTAGCCCCCGAGGAATCCTGGCAGGACATCCAGGCCGGGCAGGGCGCGGCGAACATTCCCCAGCCGAGTCCGGATGATATTGCCTGCTTCCAGCTGTCCGGCGGCACCACGGGTATCCCCAAGCTGATTCCACGGCGGCATAACGACTACCTGTACAACGCCCGGGCCAGTGCCCAGGTCAGCGGCCTGGACGCGGATTCGCGCCATCTCGCGGTGTTGCCCATGGCCCACAACTTCCCCATGGCGTCACCGGGATTTATCGGCACCCTGAGTGTCGGCGGCTGTGTGGTGATTGCCCGGGATCCGGGCCCGCTCGACTGTTTCGATCTGATCGAAGAGCACGCCGTGACCCACGTCTCCCTGGTGCCGACCCTGGTGCTGCTGTGGCTCGAAGCGGCCCAGGCCCTGGCTCCCACGCTTGACTCCCTGCGGGTGCTGCAAGTCGGCGGGGCGTCCTTTGCCGAGGACGTCGCCCGACGCGTCGAACCGACATTCGGCTGTCGCCTGCAGCAGGTCTTTGGCATGGCCGAGGGACTGCTGAGCTTTACCGGTCTCGATGATTCCCCGCATCGCATCTGTACCACCCAGGGGCGGCCTTTATCGCCGGCCGATGAAGTGCTGATCGTCGATGATGAGGATCGACCGCTGCCGGCCGGTGAAAAGGGCCATCTGCTGGTGCGCGGACCCTATACGTTGCGTGGTTACTATGGTGCGCCCGAACATAATCGCCATGCGTTCCGCGCTGACGGTTTCTATCGCACCGGCGATCTGGCCCGCTATGACGCCGAGGGTTACCTGAGCCTGTGCGGGCGGGAAAAGGAGCAGATCAATCGGGGCGGGGAGAAGATCGCGGTGGATGAGGTCGAGGGGCTGTTGCTCAGCCACCCGATGATCTACGACGCGGCGGTGGTCGGCCTGCCGGACGAATTCCTCGGGGAAAAGAGCTGCGCGTTCGTCATCCTGCGCCAGCCGCTGGAGCCTCGGGGCATCAGCGACTTCCTGCGGCAACAGGGACTGGCGAGCTTCAAATGGCCGGATCAATACTGCTTTATCGATGTGTTTCCGGCCACCGCGGTGGGCAAGATCAGCAAGCGCGGGCTCAGGGAGCGCTTGCGTGAGCAGTACCTGACGGGTTGAAGAGACTCACGCGGGACGGATGATCAGGCTCAGGACATAGGCCAGGAAGGACTGGTCATCCGGCACGCTGTGTCCGCCCACGGCAATGGCGTCCTGGGCTTCGATCTGGCTGTGCAGCCAGTACTGGATCAGTCCGCCCACGGTGATCATCGCCTGGCCGGGCGGGATGTCGTCGCGGATATGGCCGGCCTCGCGAGCCCTGGCGAAAATCGGCACGAACAGGCTGTTGAGTTGCTCGGAGCGTCTTTTACGCTCCTGGTCCTGCGTGCCCATGACCCGCCACAACTGGAAGCGCAGGGCGCTGGGGTGGGATTTCCAGTAGGCCATGTAGGCACCGACCAGGGTCGGGATCGTCTGTTTATCGACCACGCAGTCCGTCAACGACAAATCCTTGAACCAGGCCTGGAAGTCCGCGGTGACGCGTTCGCCGACCTGCTCCCAGAGGGTTTCCTTGTCCTTGAAGTGATGATGGATCAGCGGCGGGGAAACCTTGGCGGCCAGGGCTACCTGGCGAATCGAGGCGCCTTCGAAACCCGAGACCGAAAAGATCTTCAAGGCCGCATCGAGGATCAGGTCGCGGGCATCGGGGCTCGAGTAGTGGGGGCGTAGCTCGGATACAGGCAGTTCGGACATATGAGTCTCCAGGCAAGCCCCCGAGTGTAGTCACCACTGATCGTTTGTTCAACTTGCTGAACATCATGAAAAAAACCGTCGACCGATGACTGCGCAGGGGCCGATGGCGGCAGGGCATCGACACTATCGGTTCCGGTGATAGTCACCATCGAACATCGCAAGTTCTGTTTTTCCTGGAAATCCGGACAATCGCCTTCATCAAAACGAAACATTGTCTTTTTTCAGGATCCGCCCATGCGCTTTCTATCTCTCCCTGTCCTGGCCCTGGCCTCGTTGCTGCTCTCGGCGTGTGCTTCGGCACCCAACGACCCGACCCTGACCCTGCAGACCAGCAAGACGCCGGAGCAGTACACGGAGTGCGTCGTGCCGAAGCTGCAGAAAAACGCCTTCAATACCACCGTGTCGCAGACCCAGCGGCACTACAAGATCGTTGTCGCCAGCAAGTTCGCGGCAGACAACGTGCTCGAAGCCTACAAGGCTCCGAGCGGCGGCAAGGTGTTCATCTATGAGCGCCAGCTGCTGGCGTCGACCTTCGAGCCTTCAAGGTTCGAACGCGCCGCGCAGGAGTGCCTGTAACGGTTGTGCCGGGGCCGCGGGACTTCAGATGATCCCGTGATCGATGGCGTACTTGACCAGGGCCGCGGGTTTGTCGATGTTGAGCTTGCGGCGGATGCTCAGGCGGTGGGTTTCCACCGTCCGCACGCTGATATCCAGTTGCCGGGCCATTTCCTTGTTGTTCAGGCCCTGGGCCATTTTCTGCAGGACCTGGCTCTCCCGTGGCGTCAGTTCGTTGTCCGTGCCTTTGTCGGCAATCAGCCGCTGGGCGATTTGCGCGCTGTAGAAGGTGCCGCCACTGGTGATCGCTTCGATGGCGGCAATGATTTCCCGCGACGGCGAGTTCTTCAGGACATAGCCGCTGGCGCCCGCACGCACGGACTCGCTCACATACTCGTAATTGTCGTACATGCTCAGGATCAGCACCTTGAGCAGCGGATAGCGGCTGCGCAGGACGCGGGTCAGTTCCAGCCCGTTCATGTCCCTCAGGCCGATGTCCACCAGCAACAGGTCCGGCTGGCAACGCCCGACCATCTCCAGGGCATCGGCGCCACTCTCGGCTTCGCCCACCACTTCCAGCGGCTCCATGACCGACAACAGCGCCTTGATGCCGTCGCGCACCAGTGAGTGATCGTCGACCAGGGCGACGCGGATCGGGCAGGGCAGGTTCATCGCAGCTATTCACTCTCGTTGTTATGGGGGCTCAGCGTTCCGTGCCCGGCATCTTCATCGGCAGCAGCACATCCAGCTCGCTGCGTCCGGGCACCGAGACCAGATCGAAGCGGCCGCCGAAATGTTCGACGCGTTCACGCATATTACGCAAGCCGATACCGGCCTGGCTGCGCTCGACCTGGGCGACGTTGAAACCGACGCCGTCATCGACCATGGTCAGGCGTATGGACTCCTCGGACCCGTGCAGGGTAATCGAAACGTTCCTCGCCTGGGCATGTCGTTCGATATTGGTCAGGCCTTCCTGCACGATGCGAAACAGCGAAACGGCCGCGCCATCGACCAGGTGGCAGTCGAATTCATTGTCGTTGTAGTTCACCCGCAGCCCGCTGCGCTGCTCGAATTCCGCCGCGAGCTGGCCGATGGCCGCCGACAGGCCGAGGGTGTCGAGCAACGACGAACGCAGGTCATGGGACAGGCTGCGCACCTCGCCAATGGCTTCACCCAGGCGCTCGGTGGCTTCTTTCAGGATCCCCAGGCCCTTGGCGTGCTCCTGCCGGTCGAGCACATGGCTGGCCAGCTCGAACTTGAACTTGATCGACACCAGCAACTGACTGATACCGTCGTGGAGTTCGCGGGACACCCGCGAGCGCTCTTCCTCCTGCAGGCTGACGATACGCTGGGTCAGGCGTTGCAGTTTCTTGTCGGCCAGGCGATGTTCGCTGACATTCAGGGTCATGCCACCGGCGAAGACAATCAGCACCGCCACCAGGGCCACGGCGGCGATCGCCAGCATGGTGGTGCGAATGCCCTGCGCCACCTCGTCGCGGGCCTGCTGGGTCGCGCGCTCGACATCTTCCAGATAGATACCGGTGCCGAGCATCCAGCCCCAGCGATCGAGCATGACCACATAGGCCAGTTTGTCGGTGACCTGGCCGGAGGAGGGCTTGTTCCAGGCATAGCGCTGGAAACCTTCTCCGGATTCCGCGCTCTTGAGCAGGGCCTGGATCACCGGCAGGCCGTGGGGGTCCTTCATGTCCCAGAGGTACTGACCCACCAGTTCCGATTGCCGCGCATGCATCAGGCTGCGGCCCTCGTGGTCGTAGACGAAGAAGTAGCCATTGATGCCGAAGCTGAGCTTGCGCAGCTCTTCGAGTACCTGCTGCTGCGCCTTGGCGTCGCCCTTGCCGTTGTCGTACATCGGCGCGATCAGGCTCTGCGCCATGGCCACGTAGTTCTTCAACTCGGCGCGCTTGCTGGCCAGGATGCTGTCTTCGATCAGTTGCGCCTGCTGGTCGCCCAGTTGCCGGTTCAGGGAAATCACCAGCCCGCAGATAACGGCGATCGCCAGCACCAGCGGCAGGATCCCGAGGGCGACGATTTTGTGCTTGAGCTGCATTTCTGCTCCTGGAGTCAACCTAAGTAGTACTACGTAGAGCGTGCGTACGTAGTCCTGCGGATTTATTTGTGGACGGCACACGCGGATATTGGGCCAGCTCCGCACCGCGGACACAATTATAAAAAATTACCGCCGCAGTCACCGACTGTCGGCAGGAGACACGCAATGACCCGTCTGGCTAAACACCTCGCCTGGTTTGCCGTGGCTGTCCTGGGAGCGTTTGCGCTGAGTGTCGTGGCCCTGCGCCGCGGCGAAGCCATCAACGCCCTCTGGATCGTAGTCGCCGCAGTCGCTATCTACCTCGTCGCATACCGTTACTACAGCCTGTTCATCGCCGACAAGGTGATGCAGCTCGACGTTCATCGGGCCACGCCTGCCGTGCTCAACAATGACGGCCTGGACTTCGTGCCGACCAACAAGCACGTACTCTTCGGTCACCACTTCGCCGCGATTGCCGGTGCTGGCCCGCTGGTCGGCCCGGTACTGGCGGCGCAGATGGGCTACCTGCCCGGTACGCTCTGGCTGATTGCCGGGGTGGTGCTGGCCGGCGCGGTCCAGGACTTCATGGTGCTATTCATGTCCACGCGGCGCAACGGCCGCTCCCTGGGCGATATGGTCCGTGAGGAAATGGGCCGCATTCCCGGGACCATCGCCCTGTTCGGCTGCTTCCTGATCATGATCATCATCCTCGCGGTGCTGGCGCTGATCGTGGTCAAGGCCCTGGCCGAGAGTCCGTGGGGCACCTTCACCGTGATGGCGACCATCCCGATCGCGATGTTCATGGGCGTCTACATGCGCTATATCCGTCCGGGGCGCATCGGCGAAATTTCCCTGGTGGGCGTGGCCCTGCTGCTGGGTTCGATCTGGGTCGGCGGGCTGATCGCGGCCGATCCGGCCTGGGCCAAGGTGTTTACCTTCACCGGTATCCAGATCACCTGGATGCTCATCGGTTACGGTTTCGTCGCCGCGGTGCTGCCGGTGTGGCTGATCCTGGCACCACGGGACTACCTGTCGACCTTCCTCAAGATCGGCACCATCGTGGCCCTGGCGATCGGTATCCTGATCACCATGCCCGAGCTGAAAATGCCCGCGCTGACCCAGTTCACCGACGGCACCGGCCCGGTCTGGAAAGGCGGCCTGTTCCCGTTCCTGTTCATCACCATCGCCTGTGGCGCGGTGTCCGGCTTCCACGCGCTGATTGCCTCCGGCACCACCCCCAAGCTGCTGGCTAGTGAAGGTCATGCCCGTTATATCGGCTACGGCGGCATGCTGACCGAGTCCTTCGTGGCGATCATGGCGATCGTTGCCGCCTCGGTGATCGAACCGGGTGTCTATTTCGCCATGAACAGCCCGGCCGCCCTGGTCGGCAGCGACGCGGTCTCGGTGGCCCATACCGTCAGCAGTTGGGGCTTTGCCATTACCCCGGACGCGCTCCAGGCGGTGGCCAAGGACATCGGTGAAACCACCATCCTTGCCCGTGCCGGCGGCGCGCCGACCCTGGCGGTGGGTATCGCGCAGATCCTCCACCATGTCCTGCCGGGTGAAAACACCATGGCGTTCTGGTACCACTTCGCGATCCTGTTCGAAGCCCTGTTCATCCTGACGGCCGTCGATGCGGGCACCCGTGCCGGTCGCTTCATGCTGCAGGACCTGCTGGGTTCCTTCGTGCCGTCGCTCAAGCGCACCGAATCCTGGACCGCCAACCTGATCGCCACCGCCGGTTGCGTGGCCATGTGGGGCTACCTGCTGTACCAGGGCGTGATCGATCCGCTGGGCGGCATCAACACCCTGTGGCCGCTGTTCGGCATCTCCAACCAGATGCTGGCCGGGATCGCGCTGATGCTGGCGACCGTCGTACTGATCAAGATGAAGCGCCAGCGCTACGTCTGGGTCACCATGCTGCCGGCCATCTGGCTGCTGATCTGCACCACCACCGCGGGCTTTATCAAGCTGTTCGACCCGAGCCCGGCCATCGGTTTCCTCGCCCTGGCGAAGAAATACAGTGTCGCGCTGGACGCCGGACAAGTGATTGCCCCGGCCAAGGACATCACACAGATGCAGCACGTGATCTACAACGCCTACACCAACGCCACGCTGACCGCGCTGTTCCTGCTGGTGGTGTTCAGCATCCTGTTCTTTGCCCTCAAGGTCGGCATCGCCGCCTGGGGCACCAAGGAACGTACGGACAAGGAAGCTCCGTTCCAGGCGCTGCCTGATGCTCTGTAATGGCAGGCTTGATAGAGGAGTGCGGTCATGTTCAATGACCTGAGCCGTCTCGGCAAATACCTCGGTCAGGCCGCGCGGCTGATGGTGGGCATGCCGGACTACGACACCTACGTCGAGCACATGCAGAGCAGGCACCCGGACAAGCCGCTGATGAGCTACGAGGCGTTTTTCCGCGAGCGCCAGGAGGCGCGGTACGGGGGAGGGAAGGGACAGACCCGCTGTTGTTGACGCTCGTCGACGATATTCAGCGGGCAACCAACCCGTAAAAAACCGGCGGATGAAGCCGGTTTTTTACTGCCTGGAAAACGTCAGGGGCCCCCGATCAAGGGCGTGTCCCGCGACCCTGGTTGAAGTTCACGGGGTTCATTGCCCGGGTGTTCACGTTCACCTCAAAGATGTCCGGGCGCGAATAGTGTCCGCAGGCATCGAAGTCCAGGTTGGACCTGTTGAGCGCCGCCAGGTCGAGGTCGGCATAGATTTCCGTTTCGCAATCATGCACGGGACCGGCCAGTACCTCACCCATGGGACTGATGATCATGCTGCCGCCATGCATGATGTAGTCGCCGGGATGGACGTCCAGGTCGAAAGCCCGCTGGTAGCTTTGCGGGTAGTCTTCCAGCTTGATGGCCTGGCAGGCGGACAGGACAAAGGTCCTGCCTTCGAGCGCGATATGGATCATCGAGCTGGCCCAGCTCTTGCGATCGTCGGCGGTCGGCGCGCAGTAGAGTTGCACGCCCTGGGCGTACATGGCCTGGCGGAAGGCGGGCATGTAGTTTTCCCAGCAGATCACACTGCCGATGACGCCGATGTCGGTGGGGACCGCCTCGATTGTCGAACCGTCGCCAAAGCCCCAGATGATTCTTTCCTGGCCCGTGGGCATCAGCTTGCGGTGATAACCGGCGATGCCTTTGCCGGGGACGAACGTGACCGCGGTGCAATAGAGCGTTCGTCCATGACGCTCGATGATTCCCATGACCACGATGATGTTCAATTCATCGGCACAGTTCGACAGTACCGCCAGTTCCGGCCCGTCCAGCGCCACCGCGCCCTCGAAGTACTCGTTATACAGATCCCGCCCTTCGGAACTGCGGTTGCCTACGACGCTGCCAAAGCTTTGCCCCTTGGGGTAGCCACCGATAAACGCCTCGGGAAACACCGCCAGTTGTGCGCCCTCTCGGGCCACGCGATGCAATATGTCACAGGCCTTCTCAACGCTGGCCACCGGGGCGAAAGGAATGGAAGAGGCCTGAATTACCGCTACACGAGTCATATGCTCTCCTTAGTACTGGGAAATGTTGTTGTCTTTGGTTTCCGGAAGAATGCTCAGCAGCACCACGAAGCAGATTGCAGACACCCCTGCCAGGTACAGTGCCGGGATATTGGTATCGCCGGTGGCCTTGATCAGTGCGGCGGCAATAAACGGCCCGGGGCCTGCCAGCGTGGCCAGCGCGAGGTTATGGCCCAGTGCTGCGCCGGTGGAGCGAATCGACGCCGGGAATACTTCCACCAGCAGTACAACGTCCATGACCGCGGTGATGGCGACCAGCACGCCGAAGATGAGCAGGGCGGCGATAATCAGGGCGGTGTTGCCGCTGTTGAGCATCCAGAAGATCGGATAGGCCATGACGGTCAGCGCGGCTGCCGCGAACAGCAACAATGGGCGGCGACCAATCGCATCGCTCAGGCGTCCGATCAGCGGGTTGACGATGCAGTAGACCACCAGCGCAATGCTGCACAGCCACAGGGCCTTGCTCTTGGGCAAGCCCACCGCGGTGACCAGGTGATTGTTTGCGTAGGTGATGAAGTAGTAGAGCGACACGCCAAACAGCGCCGAGAACGCGAAGGTGGTGATGAATGCCCGGCGTTTGGCGGCGGGAAGTGGCTCGGCCAGGGTCATGGACTCCCGCTGCTTCACCAGTTCTTCGTAAACGGGAGTATCCCCGAGCTTGCGCCGAATGAAGACGGCCACGCCCGTCATGACGATGGAGGCGACAAAGGGAATTCGCCAGCCCCAGGCGGTCAATTGATCGTCGCTCAGGCCCGATGACAACAGGGCGGCGGTGAAGGTGCCGAACAGAAAGGCGAGCCCGGCGGTTCCGGTGATGACGCTGGCCGCGGTGGCCCGGCGATTGGGCGCGGCGCTCTCGACGATGTAGATCCCCGCGCTCGACCATTCGCCGCCAACCATCATCCCCTGGATGAAGCGCAGGACGATCAGCAGGATAGGGGCGGCTATGCCGATGGCGTCATAGGTCGGCAGCAAGCCGATCAGCGTGGTGCAGACACCCATTCCGAAAACGGTCACGATCAGTACCGCCCGCCGACCGAGCCTGTCGCCCAGGGGCCCCAGGACCAGGGCGCCGAGGGGACGAGAGAGAAAACCGACGGCAAATACTGCCAGCGATGACAGCAGGGAGACCCCGGCAACGGCGGACGGAAAAAACAGCGCGCCGATCACCGCGGCGAAATAACCGTAGATCGCGAAGTCGAACCATTCCATGAAGTTGCCGATGCCCACCGCGACGGCTCGTTTACGCATGTCGACATGCGCTGTCCGGGAAGGGGTAAATCCCCTTTTTGGTGAATCCTGTGCCACGCTCATAAGGCTGCCCCTTGGGTTGGTTTTGTGTTCTTGTGGCGGCATCCTAGAAATGGCTCGGTACCTGGGGCAAACGATTAGAAAATATGAGCAGGATTAACGTACGTAATATCTCGCGCACCGATCTGAATCTGCTGCTGACATTCCATTGTCTGATGACGGAGCGCAGCGCGACGCGGGCCTCGGCGGTGCTTCACGTGACGCAGGGCGCGGTCAGCTCGGCCTTGCGCCGACTTCGCGAGCAGTTCGGGGACGAGTTGTTCGTAAGGACAAGCTCCGGCATGCAGCCGACCCGCAGGGCGCTGGAAATCGCACCGATGATTGCGGAGGCCCTGTCCACGGTGTCGGCGCTGCTGGGGGCGGACGCAGCGTTCTCGCCCCAGGAGTCGCACTACGTTTTCAACCTGGCCATGTCCGACGACCTGGAGGCATTTCTGGCGCCCAGGCTGGTGGAGGCGGTTTCCCGTGAGCGCCTGGGCATCCGCTTTGCGTTTCACCAGACCAACAGCTCGCTCTGGAAAAACGCCCTGCATGATCCGGCGATGGACCTGGTCATTTGCAGCGAGCCGAAGGATTTCAGTACGAACTACTCGTCGCAGGTATTGTTCTCGTCGTCCTATTCCTGCCTGTACCGGCCGGGAGCCGGAGAAGCGGAGCCGTTGAGCCTGGAGGACTACTTTGCCGCCGAGCATGTGCGGATCTGCTTCGATGGGCGGCGTGGTTTTATCGATGATCTTTTCGAGAAAGCGGGACACACGCGCAAGGTGACCGCATCTTTTACCCATTTCGCGGGGGCACTCACCACCCTGTTGAGCAGCGACGTGGTGGCGACGATCCCGACCTTCGCGGCCCGGACCTTTTCCCAGCACATGGCGTTGACCCTGTGCCCGGTTCCCCTGGCGGTGCCCTCGTTCAGATGCTTCATGGTCTGGGATATCGCCAAGCAGGAAAAACCGCAACATGAGTGGATTCGCCGCTTTATTTCCCAGATCACCCAGGGCTTGGAGTGACGGCGGCGTCTGGCGTCGGGTTGTCACCGGCAGGCGCCAGGGTCTCGGGCATGGCCACCAGCAGCAGGACCAGGGCCGCGGCGGCAATGCCTGCAAGGGTCAGAAACGCCGCGCTGTAGCCGGCCTGCTGAACCACCAGCCCCGCCAGGCCATTGCTTAATGCCGCCCCCAGGCCGAACACGGTCGAGAGGGCGCCGAGACTGATATTGAAGTGTCCGGTGCCGTGGGTGAGGTCCTTGACCACCACGGGGAACAGCGCGCCGAAAATGCCCGCGCCGACACCGTCGAGCATCTGCACGGCGACCAGCCAATAGGGATCGCTGGACAGGGTATAGAGTACCCCCCGCAGCGGCAGGATCAGGAAACCCGCCAGGAGCAAAGGTTTACGCCCCCACAGGTCGGCCTTGGCCCCGACCAGCAGCGCGGCGGGAATCATCACCACCTGTGCCGCGACAATGCAGGCGGAGGTCAGTGGCGTCGCCATCTGCAGGTTGACCTGGGCCAGTTGCTGGCTCACCAGCGTCAGCATCGCGGCATTCGCCAGATGGAACAACGCGCAGCACACGGCGAATACCAGCAGCGGCTGGTTGGTGAGCAACACCGACCAGCCCGAGGGGACCTTGCCCTGCACGGCGTCGCCCGGGTCGAAGCCCCGTGCGAGATCGTGGTCGATCGCCTTTTCCGGGACGCAAGCGATGGCGATCACACTGCCGAGGGCCATGGTCGCCATCAGGTAGAACACCGCGACCGGGCCGAACAGATAGGCAAATCCGCCGGCCAGCAGCGCGGCGCAGGCATTGCCGGCGTGGTTGAAGGTTTCATTGCGCCCGGTTCGACGGGTGAAGGCCCGGGGACCGGTGATACCCAGCGAGATGGCGGCTATGGCGGGGGCGAAGACCGACGCGGCGACGGCGCTGACGGTCTGGGTCAGGGCCACGAGCGTGAATGAAGTCACGAACGGCAGCAGCAGGCAACTGCCCGTCACCAGCAACGCCGCCATCGCGATAATCGCCCGTTTGCGGCGCGTCCTGTCGATCAGCGCCCCGGCGGGTGTCTGGGTGACGAGTGCGGCGATCCCTGCGAGTGTCATGACCAGGCCGATGCTGGCGGGCTCCCAATGGTGAACCGCCAGCAGGTAGATCGCCAGGTAGGGGCCGAGCCCGTCGCGGACATCGGCGAGAAAGAAGTTCAGGCCGTCCAGGGAAAAATCATGACGTCGAGTGACCACGGGCAGCTATCTCACTACTGGAGGTCACCGGAATGGGATCAACCTCGGCAGTGCTAATGACTTGTCGCCCGTGGTTTTAGTTTCATGAGTGCTCACTGTTCCCGCCTGGGGAAAAACAGCTCGAAGCAGGTCACGCCGTTTTCGCTGGTGACGCTGTAGCGACCGCTGTGCAACTGCATGATGGTCGCCACGATCGAAAGCCCCAGGCCGTTGGACTGGGCCGAGCGCTCGCGTGACTGATCCACCCGGTAGAAGCGTTCGAACAGTCTCGGCAGGTGTTCCGCCGGGATGGTCGGCCCCTGGTTGCGCACACGCAGCTTGATGCCGTCCGCGGACGGTACGGCCTGGATCAACAGCTCGGAATCGGCAGCGCCGTACTTGATCGCATTGGCGCACAGGTTGGCCAGGGCCCGGCGCAACAGCATCGGCTCGGCCCAGATCAGGCCTTCGCCCTCGGCGCGGATGCTGATATCGGCATCCGCCGCCAGCCCTTCAAAGTAATCGGCCACGCGCTCCAGCTCGTCGGCGGCATTCAGTTCCTGGCGCTGGTCACGGGCGCTGCCCGGGTCGGTACGCGCGAGGAACAGCATGTTGTCGAGCATGCGTGCCAGGCGTTCGAGCTCTTCGACATTGGAGGCGAGCAACTGCTGGTAGTGTTCGACGCTGCGGTTCTGCTGCATGGCGACCTGGGTTTCACCCAGCAGGTTGTTGATCGGCGTGCGCAGTTCATGGGCCATGTCGGTGGAAACCTGGCTCAGTTGTGCAAAGCCCGTGGCCAGGCGCTCGAGCATGGTGTTGAAAGAGTCGATCATCGGCAGCAACTCCTTGGGCGCACCCTGGCCGTCCAGGCGTTCGGTCAGGTTGCCGATGCCGATACCGTGGGCATGATGCGCCAGGCGCCTGAGGGGCAAGAGGCCACGGTGCACCACCACATAGCCGATCAGTGCCAGGACGATCGCCGCGAGGCTGGCCAGCACGTAGACGCTCAGGCGATAGCTGGCGAGCACGGCCGTACGTTCGGTCATCAGCCGGCCAATGGTCACCTTCAGCTTGCCCGAATCAATGTTCGCGGAGATGGCGGAGAAGGGCGCGCCGTTCACGCCGGGCAGATGCTGGACATCGGTCAACGCCAGGGAATGGTTGATAGTCACTGGCGTGAGGTCGGGAATCTCGATATCCGCGGGGTTGACCTCCAGCAGGGGTTCTTGCCCCGACTCGCCGATCATCAGCACGGACTCGCGGTTGCCCAGCATGTTCTGGAACAGCACGGGCTTGGTCCTGATCAGCTCCAGCGTGTTGCTGTCGTTGAGAAAGTTGCGCAACTGGTCGATGCGATAGACCAGGGTCGAGTCGTCGCGGCGTATCAGTTCGCGCTCGAGTTCGCGGTACAGGGCTACGCCGGTGGTTGCCAGCACGGCGAAGGCCAGCAGGACAAACACCAGGGCCAGGCGCAGCGTCAGGGAGTAATGGCGTCGGCTCATGGTTGCGTATCAAAGCGGTAGCCGATGCCACGCACACTGTGGATCAGCTTGACCTGGAAAGGGTCGTCGATTTTCAGGCGCAGGCGGCGCACGGCCACGTCCACCACGTTGGTGTCGCTGTCGAAGTTCATGTCCCAGACCCTGGAGGCGATCAACGAACGCGACAGCACCTGACCTTCATGCGTGGCGAACAGATGCAGCAGGGCAAATTCCTTGTTGGTCAGTGTCACCCGCACGCCGGCGCGGGTGACGCGGCGCTTGATCACATCGATCTGCAGGTCGTCGATCTGCAGTTGCTCTTCTTCGCGAGTCGGCCCCCGACGGGTCAGGGTACGCAGGCGTGCGACCAGCTCGGCGAAGGAAAACGGCTTGATCAGATAGTCATCGGCCCCCAGTTCCAGGCCCTTGATACGGTCGGCGATATCATCCCGCGCGGTCAGGAACAGCACCGGCGTGTCGGCTTCCTTGCGCAGGCGGCGCAGGACTTCCCAGCCGTCCATCCTCGGCATCATCACATCCAGCACGATGACATCGAAGGACGTTTCCAGGGCCTGGTGCAGCCCATCGACGCCATCGCGGGCCAGGCTGACGGAATACCCTTGCTCTTGCAGGCCATTGAGCAAGTAGTTGCCCGCCTTGGGCTCGTCTTCCACTACAAGGATGTTCATGGGGATTACCTAGGTTCTTTGCGGGTGCCCGATCCATGAAAGGCGGACCGGATGGCCTTGAGCAGGTGGCGCAAGTGTAGCCCGATCATCGGCTCGATTGCGCCTCGACTGCTCTCTGATATTCATCAGGCGGCCAATCAGTTTTCGTTCGAGCAGTGACCTTGCACCTGATAGTCCAGCACATGTTCCCGACCTTGATGATCGAGGTAATCGAGACGCGCCGGAATCACGCCGCACTGGTCCGAGAGGTCCGTGGTGGAGATGACTTTCGCCACGTCCAGGTCGACGTAGAAGCCGGTCTTGTCATGAATGACCGGGGCAGCGTCGGTGGTAGCGGCAAAGGCCGAGCCGGTGGCGAGGAGGGCGGCGAATCCGAGCAGGAACAGTTTCATGGCGATATCTCTCTGTCTGAAGTGGGCTGCCTGTTGTCTGGCAGTGGGTTCAAGGTAACAAGGCAACTCAAACAGCCGACGAACAGAACAATGACAAAGTTGTAATCCATGCGGACTCGCGTATTGATCCCCTGGCGATGTCCTGGATTTTCTTGTAAATCCTTTGAAATCAGCTGGTTGTGATTTGTTTGTGAGGGGGGGAAGAGGGCTGGGACAGAGCATTTCTACAGGTTTGGATCAGCGGAAAACTGCCTGGCGGGAGGGTTTATGTCATCGAAGAAAGTCTTTTGCGGGCCTTGTTCCGTTTATCATCACGTGTCGAACCACGACGCTTTCCCAAGGAGAACCTGATGATCACCGCACATGTTTTCATCGCCACCAGCCTGGATGGTTTCATTGCTCGGCCCGACGGAGATATCGACTGGCTTTTGTCGCGCGATGATCAGACCGAGGACCATGGCTACTCGGACTTCATCGCCGACAAGGACGTGATCGTGATGGGGCGGGGAAGCTACGAGAAGGTAATGACCTTAGACACATGGTTCTACGACCGGCCAGTGGTGGTGCTGTCTGGACAGCTGGCCGGTTCGCCAGTGCCTGAATCGCTCAGGGGCAAGCTGCGTTTTTCCAACCTGTCCCCCAGGGCCACGATGGAGGAACTGGCGAGTCAAGGCGTGCGCCGGGTCTATGTCGATGGCGGACAAGTGGTGCAATCGTTCCTGCGCGAGGGGTTGGTTACGGATATGGTGATCACCACCGTTCCTGTCCTGATCGGCGCGGGGAGGCCATTGTTCGGTAGCCTTCGGCAGGATATCGACCTGCAGTTGGTCTCCAGCCGCTATTTTGCCTCGGGCCTGGTGCAGTCGACCTATCGACTGGCAACCTGACCCACAATGCGAAAGCGGGCGCCAGCTCATGGAGTAGCACGTGATAGTGAGGGCTCTTGGCCTGAGCTTTATCTAATATATTAACTCAACTAAATGTCTATTTAGTTGAGTTATTTTGCGAGTGAGTTTGAAGTGGCATTGCTTCGATACTAACCTCATATCCCACAAGCGATATTTTCAACTTGCTGGCGGCTATAGGGACGTATCCATGACTGTATCGATTATGCGTGACTCTCAGGTAATTGATATCGGTGAAGTTCAGCATGCAAAGATCGGCGCTCGCGAGCGCCTGACGTTTTCTTCGACGGCAGGAACCGTATCCAGGGTACAGGTTGTCTTTTCACCCCAGGACAGAGCGGGCTCTCCGGTATGCGTAAAGGACTATAGACAGACAAGGGATGACGCCACCATCGTCCAGGCCGACCATGAAAGCGCGCCACAAGAAGGCGAGCAGGTATTGTCGTTCTTCTGGAGTAACAGCGGGCGCGTGGCCGTTACCTTGTATGTTCGCATCGCCGGCCAAAACGAGACGGTGTCTCTGGTCTACTGGGTTCATGAACCTGATGTGAGAATGCGTGCCGTCATCGGATCAACTGCGCTGAGTGTCAGCTCCGCAGGAGGAATGAGGGCCCAGGACCGAGACGAGGATACGCTCCTGTTCGAACTCGGAAACGGCACCGGGAAACCCGGTATAGCGTTCAAGGCCAGGGTGAACTTTGGTGGCGCGCCGGTTGTTTTCGATGGAAAGATCAAAATGTTGCAGACATTCGAAGCCAATCGGCAAAAAAGCAATACCGCGACAGGTCGTAGCGAAGTCTATGAATACGACAAGCCCGCGCTGGACCAGGCGCTTTGTTACAGGCACAGATGCGGTGGTACGGATTATGGCGAACAACCGACAGTCGCCGGCCAGATCAATCTGGAGACCGAAGACTCCCCGGGGTCGAAGCTGGGCCGTCGTGGGCAGTTTCATGCTGGCGGGATAACGAGGGAGCCATATTTCACCACAGCCAGCGCGGACGAACTTTACTCGATGTTCCTGATGTATCGCCCCAAAGGTGGAATCTGGGTCGCCATCGGTCAGATCAACTGGAGATGGGCTGGCAAGGTTGAGATCACGGTAGTTCCTGTGGATCAGGCCGTGAATGACACGCTCAGCGTCCTGACCGGGAACCAGGGAAAGAACGGACGGTTGCGCTGGACGCTGACCGACCTGGGTTCGTCCTGCACCAACCGTAGCACCGTGCAGAGCCGACTCCCGGTGTGGGAAAAACCAGACAATGCGATCGAGCAGGATTTCGATGACGATGACTCGGGGTCGGATGAAGATGCATCCAGTTCAAGCCAGGGCGAATGAACAGCGCATTGAGGCTGGGCGCAGCATGGTTGTCCATAAGGGGTGACCAGGCTTGAAATCCTGTCTGGGGTGGCTGGTGTGTGGGTATCTGTGACTACGCATAATGTATATTATGTTAAATTAAAGATTACGTCACAGATGTTCATGAGCCGCCTAAGCCACTGATTCGACAAAGCCGCTTCTGACGTCCACTCTCTCAACGGGTCATGTCCTTATTGGGCCGGCGCATCGCCCCAATCGGCCCATCGTTGTAAGTATAAGTGCAGCTCAAATTGATGGCGGTATAACCCGCCAAAGACGCCAAGTTTTATTTACCATGCTGTCGACCCAGGCCGGGCATGGACGGCCTCGCCCATCGGCTACATGATTCTGCTCAGCAATTTTTCCGAGCGCTCCTTTCGTCTTTTCAGCTTGGCCGCCCTCGAAAAATCCGTAAGAATGCCATTTGGCCATTACCAACTGTACGGAACACTTATTATGCCACGGAAGCGCAAAGGGAGCGGCGGTGGGCTGATCGCTCTATACGCCTTGTTATTCGTCGTTGCCCTCTTGGCACAAATTCCTAAACAGGTGTGGATTGCTCTTGGGGTTATCTTGGGCATAGGCGTACTGGTATGGGCTGTCAGACGCGCTACCCAAGCAAAGCCTTACGTTCCTGAAGATGATATTGCCGCCGAAATCTCTGCGCTTTCTCGACAAACAACCTCCCCCACTGTAACCGTCCAGCTCAGCACCAGTACCCGCGAGCGCGACTTTCATACCGTTCAGGTCGGTTCGTCCAGCGACAGTCAGAGCTATGCCATCCCAATGCCAAGTGCCAAGCCCATGGGGGTTCGTTGGCTGGCTGAAGGTGAGTCCATGAACGTCGCTGGGCTGGCCATCCCCGGCGGAATGCTCTACATCACCGAGCGAGCGACACAATTCGGCCAATCTGAACCGTCCTTGATCGATGCCACGCTTCGAGTCGCGCGCTCACCTATGAGTCTCACCGAGCGGCAGATGCCTTATTGGCCAAGCTACCGAAGCATCACGCCCGAGGCGCGGCGAGCGTATCTGCAATGGTTGGCAGGCGGTCGCCGCCAGCCTGCCGATGCAGGTTATGTGTTCCTGTTTTTCTACGGACTTGAACGCCGCGCGCTGGTCGATGCACCGACTGACCTTCAGGCCAAAGCAGAGATCCCAGCCATCAAGGCCGAGGTGGAGCGCTTGCTTGGTCTCTACGGCGACAACAATTCTTTCCACGGCTACGCTACCCGCTTCCTCTCCCATATCGACGCGGGTTCTGTTCAACCTCAAAGCTACATGAGTGAGCCCGCTGCCAGTGCCGCAGATGGGTATGAGCTGCCCATGTCACTGCGCGTTGCGCTGGGCCAGATGGCCGTGGACAAGTATCCACTCCCTCCGCACTGGGCATTGGCCTGGGCGCTCGCTGAGCCAAACATTTCCAGGCGTACACCTGTGACTCGGTGCCCTGAGCAATTCGCAGTACTCTTCAAAAACGAATTTGCAAAACGCTATCCCAACGGCATTGCGCTTCCCCAGAACAAGACCAAGCTGAAGATTGCCTATCGCCCCGCTTCTTCCGGACTGAGCATTCCGGCAGCGGCCGTAGGCGACCTCCCCGACGTCGCGGCAACCTCGGGAACGCGTAACAAGCTGCAGGTTATTGTCGAAGAATGCACCACCGTACTCGACGCTTACAGTCGGTATCTGGGGCGCAACCCAGACGCTGGAGATAGCCTGGAAGCCATCCTGCAGTTGCCAACAGAACTCTGGCCTGCTGAAGCAAAAGCTGAACTCGAACAGTTGGAGCAACGCGTCGGTGGCGAAACTATATGCATGAGCTTCGGGGAGTTGGCAGGTCGATTCAAATCCGCCGGCGCACTTTCCCGCGACAAAGTGATTGCGCTCGCCCGGGCGTTGGAAAGCAAGCGGATCGGATTGGAGCCCGATGTCCTTTCTGGCAGCCGTACGCCTAAGGCAGAAGACACCATCGCGCTGTTTGCCGCGGACTCTGACGAAGGCACTCTTCGCTCTACCGATGCCTACAGCGCTGCAGCAGTGACTCTAGACCTGGCCAGTGCAGTCGCTGCAGCAGACGGTGACACCTCACTGGAAGAGGTAAGTTTGCTGTCAGGCCACATTGACTCATGGGATCACCTTTGCGTCGCGCATCGCAAACGCCTGAAAGCGCACCTCCAAATTCAGCTGAAGCAACCGCCCACGCTGGCAAGCCTCAAGAAGAAACTTGAGCCGCTGCCCCTCGAGGCCAAACGAAAAATTGCTAGCTTCCTGGCACACCTGGCTCATGCGGATGGTGAGGTGACTCCACAGGAAGTGAAGCTACTTGAGCGCGTGTACAAATCGCTCGCTCTCGATCCGCAGTTCGTCTACAGCGACCTCCATAGTGCAGCCGTTCGCCCTTCTCATGTAGTGGAGGCAATAACTGCGACTGCCGCACCGGGCACAGCGGCTCAGGCATCAGAAAACGCTGGCTCAGGCTTTGCGCTGGACATGAACAAGGTTGCTCGTCTGCAACAAGAAACCGCAGAAGTCTCGGCGTTACTGGCCAGCGTCTTCAGTGAGGAAGCGCCCACTGAAACACCTAACGCCCTGGAGTCCGAGTCGCCCCAGCTGCAGGAAGGCAGTACCGCCGAACAGCTTGCTACCCTACACGGCTTAGACGTCGAGCATTCCGCGTTTCTCCGACTTCTGGTTTCGCGGCCTGAGTGGAGCCGTGCCGAGCTGGAAGACGCGGCCAGTGATATGGAACTGATGTTGGATGGCGCCTTGGAACGGATCAACGACACAGCATTTGAGCTGTTCGACATGCCCGTGACCGAAGGCGATGATCCTATCGAAATCAACCCCGACATTCTGGATGAATTAGCCCTATGAGTAAGATACGAGCCAAGGATCGCGACGCGGTCATTCAATCGCTGCGTGCAGGTGTTGTGCCCCGTGTTGGGCAGCATTTGATCCAGGTAGGTCGGGCGGGAGAACTCGACTCACTGCTCAAGGATGTGGATCGTCTCGCGGATGGCGGCTCTGCATTCCGTGTCGTCGTTGGCGAGTACGGTGCAGGCAAAACCTTCTTCCTCAACCTCGTGCGCGGCATCGCCATGGAGCGCAAGCTCGTCACCATGCACGCCGATTTGAATCCAGACCGCCGGCTTCACGCCTCGGGCGGTCAGGCGCGCTCACTTTACTCGGAGCTAGCCAAAAACATGGCCACGCGTACCAAACCCGATGGCGGTGCGCTCCAGGGTATCGTCGAGAAATTCATCTCACAGGCTAAAATGGAAGCCAAGGCCAAAGGTGTCGAGAGCGAGGTGGTCATTCGTGAGTACCTGGCAGAGCTCACCGAGATGGTCAACGGGTATGACTTTGCCGACGTCATTGCTGCCTACTGCCGCGGCTTCGAGGAAGGCAACGAGCAGCTCAAGGCTGACGCCATCCGTTGGCTGCGTGGAGAATTTTCCACCAAGACCGATGCTCGGGCTGCACTGGGTGTGCGTACGATCGTCGACGATGCTTCTGTATACGATCAGTTGAAATTGCTCTCACGGTTTGTGCGGCTGGCCGGCTTCGGCGGACTTATGGTTTGCCTGGATGAATTGGTCAACCTGTACAAACTGGCGAACACCCAGGCCCGCAACGCCAACTACGAACAGATTCTGCGCATTCTGAACGATTCGTTGCAGGGCTCCGCTGAAGGCCTGGGCTTTGTCCTGGGTGGCACACCAGAGTTTTTGATGGATACTCGTCGGGGGCTCTACAGCTACCCTGCCCTGCAATCGCGCCTCGCGGAAAACAGCTTTGCGAAGTCCGGCTTGGTCGACCTTTCTGGGCCTGTCATTCGGCTCAGCAGCCTGACCCCTGAAGACTTCTACGTGCTGCTGCAGAAACTTCGTAATGTCTATGCCTACGGCGAGCCTGAGAAATTCTTACTGCCGGACGAAGCTATCCCCGCTTTTATGGCGCACTGCAACCAGCGCTTGGGCGAGGCGTACTTCCGGACGCCGCGCACGACCATTACAGCCTTCATCAACCTGCTAGCAGTAATTGAGCAAAACCCTACCGCGGATTGGCGAAACTTGCTGGGAGCCGTGGAGCTGTCCAAGGATGAGGGTGGGCAACAAGATCTTGAAGTCGAGGCCGACGATGAGCTCGCCAGCTTCAAGCTCTGACTCCTCCTCGTTCGAGCGTCTTCATCCCGAGGTTCAGCAGTGGGTCTGGTCGCAGGGGTGGACGTCGCTACGTGATGCCCAGGAGTGGGCGGTACCGGCTTTGGTGGGCGCTGATCGTGATGTGATCATTGCAGCGTCCACCGCCGCAGGTAAAACAGAGGCCGCATTCCTACCCATCCTGACCAACCTGCTCAACGACAGTGAGCACGCCGGCGCGGTGCTGTATATCAGCCCGCTCAAAGCACTGATCAACGACCAGTGGGACAGGCTTAGCCGGCTATGTGAGAGGCTCGAACTGCCCGTCGTTGCTTGGCATGGTGATGTGGCCGCAAGCAAGAAACAACGGTTTCTGAAATCGCCTGAGGGCATCTTGCTGATCACACCGGAGTCCCTCGAGGCCCTCTTCGTAAACAGAGGCTCGAGTTTACCTGGCGCTTTTCAGAACCTGCGCTACATAGTCGTCGATGAGCTTCATGCCTTCATTGGCAGTGAGCGCGGTAAGCAACTGCAATCGCTCATGCAACGAGTTGAGATTGTCGTAGGCAAAGACCTGCCTCGTGTAGGGCTTTCTGCAACGCTTGGTGAGATGTCACTGGCCCGAAAATTCCTGAGGCCTGTTCGCCCCGATGACATCACCGTCATCGAGTCGAAATCCTCTGGCCAGGAGCTCCAGGTGCAGGTACGCGGCTACATTGAACAGCCGATGCAGCAGATAGTGGCGGAATACCCTGGAAAAGCGTCAGCGAATGAAGACGCCGAACAGGAGGAGATTTCTGGCACCAAGGTGGCAATTGCTGGCCACCTGTACAAGGTGCTGAGGGGGCACAACAACCTGATCTTCCCCAATAGGCGCCAAGAAGTTGAATGGTTTGCCGACCGTCTGCGCTCACTGTGCGAGAACGATGGGGTACCAAACGAGTTCTGGCCGCACCACGGTAGTTTGTCCAAGGAACTGCGCCAGGATGCCGAGCGGGCGTTGAAAGCGGGAGATCCACCAGCTTCTGCCGTCTGCACTACTACCCTCGAGCTGGGTATCGACATCGGTAACATCAGGACGGTCGCACAGATCGGCTGTCCACCCTCTGTGGCGAGTCTTAGGCAACGGCTTGGCCGCTCGGGTCGTCGAGCCGGTGAGCCTGCGATGCTTAGGGCGTACTGCCGAGAGCGCCCCTTAACGGATAAGTCGGATCTCTCTGATCAGTTACGTGAGGGCCTTGTCCAAACGGTCGCTATGATCCGCTTGCTGATCAGTGGATGGTTTGAGCCGCCCCGGTCGGCAGGGCTACACGCCTCGACGCTGGTGCAACAGTGCCTGTCTTCAATTGCTCAGCTCGGCGGAGCTTCTGCGGCGCAATTATGGGGAAGTCTCATCGCAAGCGGCAGTTTTGCGAGCGTCACCAAGCCTGATTTCCTATCTTTGCTCAAGGGTATGGGTGAGAAGGAATTGATCGTCCAGGACAGCTCAGGACTTCTGCTACCAGGCGAACTCGGGGAGCGGTTGATCAACCACTATGAGTTCTACACCGCCTTCACAAGCGATGAAGAGTTTCGTTTGCTCCGGGATGGTAAGCCACTTGGCTCGCTGCCCGTCAGCAAACCCCTGACCAAGGGACAGCGCATCATCTTCGGCGGGAGACGTTGGCAGGTTCAAGATGTCGACCTTGAAGCGAAGGTGATCGTAGTCACACCGGCGCGGGGCGGCGAGCCGCCTCAGTTTGATGGGCTCGGTGCGCAGGTGGATGATCGTGTCAGGCTTGAAATGCGAAACGTGTTGATGGAAACCACATCTTGTCCCTTCCTGGACAAACACGCCCAAGGTCTACTGGAGGAGGCTCGGAGTAACTTCCGTGCCCTCGGCTTGGGTGGCACGGCGATTGTTGGCTCTGCCAGCGTAAGCCACGTGGCGACCTGGCGAGGAGACTACACCAACGATGCGCTGGCCTTGTTGCTCAGGCATGTGGGCATTCAGTGTGAAAACACCGGGCTATTCCTAGAAGTTGCATTCGGTGGGGAGGACACGTTGCGAGCGTTGCGTGTGGTCGGTCAAATGGACATCTCAGATGTAGAGCCCATCTTGGAAAATGTCGAAAACATGATCCGAGAGAAATGGGATTGGGCCCTTCCTCGCTCGCTCCTAATGAAGTCGTTTGCCTCGAGCCATCTTGATCTCCAAGCAGCAGTCGACACGGCGCAACTACTCAGTCTGGAACCGTAAGAAGAGGCGAATGCCCATGGCGCGACTCTACTAGGATCCGTCGCCCATTTTTTCGAGGTCGGTTTGTACATTGGCAAGCTTCTGTATCAACCCGCTCGAGCAGTCGCGGCCTTGGCAATGCCGAGGTCACCACGCAGCGTTTCTACGGCCTCACGATGTTGCGAGGCTTCTCCGGCATGCTGGCGATTTTCACCCTGATCAGGCGTGAGATCTCCTCTTGCTTGACCATCAGTGTCTGCTGCAGGACGGTTACCTCTTGCTGCATCTGATAGACCTGGGATTCGTGGCGGCTCAAATCCTGGTCTCGCTGCTCTTCCACCGAAGCGCGATTTAGTGCCGACCACTCCCTGAACGCTACTCATAAAGTTTTCTTTCAATCCAGGCCTTCAGGTCATCGTTGTCGACCTTGCCCAAGATAAACCGCTCACGCTCTACACGTTCCAAGGCTCCTCGGGTAAGGAAGCTCGTGGTGACAATAATTCCTTTGCTGGCTTGATGTTGATTTCGCACATCAGCTAGCTCTCGAATGGTCGGAATACCGACTTTTCTGGATGTGCGATTCTTTTTAGCCTGCCAGAGCGCCTTAAACATGCCAGTTTCACCGAGATCCTTGACGGCGACAATATCTACACCTCCGTCCTTGGTGCCGGACATCAGTTCGATCTCATACCCATCGGACGCCAAAAGCTCAGAAATCAAGATCTCGAACTCGCGCCAGCCTAGTTCATCTAGCGATCGTGTTCGTCTATGTAGCTCGGCTAGCAGGGTTAGGCTCGGTGAATGCTGTGCTAATAAAATCTGAGTGCTCGGAAGTATTAGCGTTTTGGGCTCTAAAATGTACTCTCTGTCGAAGCGGTGTTTATTCTCCAGTTGATATTTCCAAGTTTCAGATTGACCTGCAAGCGGTGTTCTTGAAATGAATAAAATCTGATTTTTTGGATTTGACTCCAACACTCTGTCGGCCACTTCGGCTGCCTGATTTAAATAGCGATCTGCTTCGTCGACAATCACAAGCAGATCTCCTGTTGATGCGTGATCAATCAATGAGTCATGAATAGCGCGCTGTTCCAATAAACGGAACGTCAGTGCCGCTCCATTGCTCGAATCGCTGAATGAGGATGGTGAAGCTCGATCAATGGTAATTGGCCCTGAGTTTGCTCGGTAAATCCAATCCGTCGCAATAGCTTGCATGTCAGAAAGAAAAGCCACTTTTTTAGCCTGGCCGCTGTTTAGTTTCGCAATGGCTGCATGGATGGTAGCCACACTCTTGCCCTGACCAACTCCTGCAATTAGTGCATTCTTGGGAGCAGTCGAAGCAGCAAACCTATTAACGAAATCTATCTGCCAGTCGCTCAGTAAATGTTCTGAAGTTTCCAAGTTATCATCCTTTGATGTCGGGGCTGACTGCTGAGCTTGCGAGTCGGACTCGATGGTGTTCGAGCACCTCGCGTAAAACCAGTTCAAGCGAAGAGTCATAGAAGGCGGCTGCATCACGCCAGACTCCTGCCTCCAAGTCATCATGCATCCCCTGTTCTCCCAAAAGCGGTAAATGCGTCTGCAATTCTCAGGTAAACCGTTCCCAGACTTTAACACGCAGCAGTTGGCAGAGCCTCAACACGCGACTCATGCCTAGGACTAGGCCCGCATGAAGGCGTACTTCACTTGAAGCTCTTGGCAAAGTACGCGGCGGTCTTTTTACGATAGCCTACCCTTCTGCCTGGTCGGCCAACAAGCGCTTGAGTCCGGCATTTTCGTCGGTCAGCGATTGCTCACGCTCGCTGCTGCCCTGGGTCTGATGCTTTTTGCTTCGCCAGCCGTAAAGCTTTGATGCATGAGGGCGAGCTGTTTAGCGGACGGGTTAGCGCTTGAAAATGTCAAGCGCTCGTTTCTTCAGGCTATACCAACCGGCAAGTCCCCCTCCCGATCCGCCTCCAACGCCCTAACCTCAATCACCTTCCAAATATCGTACCCATCACGCAGCAACAGCGCCGCGCCCTGGATAAAGTGGGTCAGGTCTTCGTCATCAATCTTGCTCAGGTTCATGCAGGACAAGCTGTCGATCATGTCCTTGCCTGCCCGCAGTCGCTCACTGCCGTAGGCATGCAGATCCAGCACGGACGCACGGGAGTTGATCAGCAGGATATGGTGATTGGTGCAGGTCGGGGTAAGAGGCTGGTAGGTCATGTGAAACTCCATTGAGGTCTGGAGCTGCCACGTTCTGCGACCAAGCAAAGGGGGGGGCAGCTGTACGCAGGTTGGTCGACCGGGCCTCAATGACTCCCAGCACACCCGAAGGTGTCCCGCGCACAGCCGCCATAACACGAAATTCGAGGCGAAAAAAAACGCCCGCATTCGGATGGTGGCGCTTGTGCGCATTGAGGTGATCGGGCGACCAAGCCCGGTCGTTGAATTTGCAACGACAGTGAATGATAGGCATGGGAATGCAGTCGGTGCAACCGAAATGTGACCCTAAGCGCGAGTGATATCAAAAAGCCATTTAACTCGGCAGCCGTGCTCGAATATGATTGCTCCACTGCCAAGGAACCCCCATGAACACATGGACCGTAGCGAAAGGACTCCAATGAGCGCTGAAGAAAAGATCGACGCAACTGCACCTGCCTTTGCCGCCAAAACCGCTGCGCGATTTCCCTGGGTACTCGCTTTGCCTTTTCTTGGCTTCATCGGCTATGCAGCGCCCTACGTCACCGGACTGATCTACTGGCAGGATTACCTGCGTGGCCTGAACGTGCCACCTGGACTGTTCGAGGCTGAAGCCCGGGACTATTTCGTTTACGCCTACGTGGCTCTGATCGAGACGCTCAGGAGCTGGAGCGGGTTCGTGCGCAATCCGTTGGTCTGGCTCACTATCATTGGCATTATCCTGGGGTTCAGTCTTGAGCTGGTGATCATCAAAAAACTCCAGTCCAGTACTCGGGTACAGCTGGCGGTCGAGCGATATACTCGGAACCGTTATGTGGCCCTTACCAGTGGCCTTGTTGTGCTTTCCACGGCAGTCACGACGGTATTGATGCTGATACCGCTCATCATCCTTCCTATCATTATCTTGCCCGCGATCATCGGCAATTACGGTGCCGATCAAACCCTGAAGCGTGAACGGGAGATATTTGCCAAAGGATGCGACCTTTCAGAACAGGCGAAAACGCATTGTTATGTGGTCAAGGAGGGTGAAAAAGTGATCGCGTCGGGTTTTCTGATAACGGCTTCAGGCACCAGGCTGGCCATTTATGAAAATGGTCGGCCCAAGGTCATTCCATTGAAGGATTACAGCATCGAGGTATTGGTTGCGGAGGAAAACAAGTCTGCTTCAGACCCGGCGCAGTGAGCGCCGAACATGGGCGCCCTCACCTTGCCGCTCTCCTTGCAAGAGTGACTGCGCGGCACCACGAAGGTTTAGTCAATTACGACCTGCGGCAACACCCTGCTGACCCGCCGCAAACCGATATTGCCCCTTCCCGCGATGCTTGGCCTCATACATTGCCCCATCAGCCGCACGCATCAGCTCTTCCACCGTCGTCCCACTGGTGGGCAAGCAGGCGATGCCGATACTGGCTCCCAGGAGGAAGTTCTCATGGTCGGCGCCCACCTGCGCTATCAACTTGTCGGCCACCGCGGCCGCGTCATCCGGGCTGTCGATGCCTTCGATAATGATGGTGAACTCATCGCCACCAATCCTGGCCAGTCGGTCGTAAGGCCTCAGACACCCTTTCAACTGGCCGCTGACCCAGCGCAGCGCCTCATCGCCGCGGTCATGGCCGAACTTGTCGTTGATCTGCTTGAAACCGTCCAGGTCCAGGTACAGCAACGCGCTCATCCTGCCGGTGCGCTGGTTGCGGGCGATGGCGGCCTGCAGCGCCTGCAGGAACCCCCTACGGTTGAGCAGCCCGGTCAGGGCATCGGTGATCGTCATGATTTCGAGCTGGCGATGCAGCTCGCGCACCGATGACATGTCCAGAGCCAGCAGCGTCATGGCGTCCTGCTCTTCAAGCAGTGGCGAGCAGGACAAGGCCACCGGGATCGTCTGGCCTTCGCGGTTGCGCAGGTTGGCGTCATGCAGGCGAAGGGTTTCGCCACTGTGAAAGTACTCCAGCCATACCGAGTCTTGCCAGGTGTCCTCATGGGGCGATTCAACCCAGGCGATCAACTCGCTGCCCTGCAATTCACTCTCGGAACAACCGAGCATGCGGGTGATCGCCGGATTGGCAAAGCGGATGCGGCCATCGCTGCCCACCACCAGGATGCCTTCGGCGGTATTGTTCAGGATCGACGCGTTGAAAGAACGCTGCTGTTCCAGTTGTTGCGTGGTCTGCAACAGCCCGCGCCGGTAGTGATCGTGTTCGAGCAGCACCCGAGCCTTGTGCAGCAGCATCGTCGGGTGCACCGGCTTGGTCATGAAGTCCACGGCGCCGGCGGCGTAACCCTGGTTGAGCACATCATCGGTCTGGCGCAGGCCCGAGATGAAGATGATCGGCGTGAATCGGGTAGTGGGATCGTCACGCATTCTGCGTGCGACCGCGAAGCCATCCATGCCGGGCATCTGTACATCCATCAGCACCAGGCCGATTTTGCCGGTGGTCATGCACGCCAGCGCCTTGGCCCCGGAGTCGGCGCAGTGCACTGTCCGGTCGAGCTCTTCCAGCAGCTCCTGCATCTCCGCCAGGTTTTCCTCCTGGTCATCCACGACGAGGATTTCCAGCCGCTCAGCTTGCACTTGCAATACGCACCTCCATGTCTGTAATACCCGCTTCCATCAGGCAGGACATACCACGCTAGCCAGGAAATGCCACTGTAGCTCGCTGCCGCCACGTATGCCAATTGCAGGCGTGGCCAGTTCAGGCCCGCCCGCCTTTGCGGCAGGCGGGCAGTGCTTTTTCAGCGCGGGTCCGCCTGCTGCCCGAGGGATGAGGTGGTCACCTACAAGTCGGTGATTTCCTTGTGCCGCGGCACCAGTGTCTTCATCACGCTCCAGGCCACCAGGTAGGCCAGTGCGCAGGCGGCAAACATGATCATGTAGCCGGTGCGGATATCGCCAACCAGCTTGTAGTGGTCGAACACCCAGCCGCCGATCTTGGTCAGCACGACCCCGCCAAAGCCCCCCGCCATGCCGCCGATGCCAACCACGGAGCCAACGGCTTTTTTCGGAAACATGTCCGAGACAGTGGTGAAGATATTCGCCGACCAGGCCTGATGCGCCGAGGCGCCGATGCCGATCAGCACCACCGGCACCCAGAAACTGATGTGGCCGAACGGCTGCGCCAGCAGCACCACCAACGGAAAGAGCGCGATCACCAGCATGGCTTTCATCCGCCCGTCATAAGGCGCATCGCCCCGCGCCATGAAATAGCTGGGGAACCAGCCACCGCCAATACTGCCCACCATGGTCATGCTGTACAGCACCGTCAACGGCATCACAATCGCCGCGCCCTTCATGCCGTATTGCTCCGACAGGTAGGTCGGCAGCCAGAACAGGAAAAACCACCACACGCCATCGGTCATGAATTTGCCAAAGGCGAACGCCCAGGTCTGGCGGTACTTCAGCAACTGGAACCACGAGACCTTGCCGACGGGCGCCGATGGTTGTGTGCTGGCAACCAGCGGCACCTCCTGATCCATGCGGATGTAGCTCAGCTCCTGTGCGGACAGGCGTTTTTGCAGCTCCGGTTTCTTGTACAGCGCGATCCAGAAGGCCATCCAGATGAAGCCCAGCATGCCGATCACGATAAAGGCGGCTTCCCAACCCCACAGGCCGGCGATCAGGGGCACGCAGATCGGCGCCAGGATCGCGCCGATATTGGCGCCGGAGTTGAAGATCCCGGTGGCCAGGGAGCGCTCTTTCTTCGGGAAGTATTCGGCGGTGACCTTGATCGCGGTCGGGAAATTGCCCGACTCACCGATCGCCAGTACAGCGCGCGCCAGCATGAAGCCGGCGATCGAGACCGGGATGGCGGCCACACCGAACGCGGTACAGACAGCGGCGATCCCCTCACCCACCGGTACGGAAACGGCATGCATCACCGCCCCGCTCGACCAGATGCAAATCGCCACGATGAAACCTGCCTTGGAGCCGATCTTGTCGACCACACGACCGGCGAACAGCATGGAAATCGCATACACGAACTGGAAGACAGCGGCGATATTGGCGTAGTCGGTATTGCTCCAACCGAATTGCCTGGACAGGTCTGGTGCCAGCAGGCTCAGCACCTGGCGGTCGAGGTAATTGATGGTGGTGGCAAAGAACAACAGGGCGCAGATGGTCCAGCGGTATCTGCCGACGGTCTGGCTGACGCGTTGCGCGTTGATGGGTTCGTTCAGATTCATGGCGTCACTTTATTATTTTTGGGTTTGGAATCATTACTTATACGTCATCGTACAACAAATCAAAAGAGGCTGCATTTGTGATGGCCGACAAAAAATGCCGTCCTCGTCCGGCCCTCGGCTCAATCTCCTGAAGACTCTGAATCGCCTTTACAGGCCGGCAGCTTTTGCGTTTCCGAGTGTTGACAAGGATCGGAGGATGTTTTGATAATCGTCAAATCGTTGTACGACAACCTACGACGCTTCGGTGTCCAGCCCTTCCTCCTATCCGAACACCCACAACAACAAGGAAACATGATGAAGAACGTCAAGCTGGTTATTGGTTTTTTGTGTCTCTTGAGCGGTTACGCGGCGGCCGCATCGGCGCCAGGCGAAAAAGACGTAGCGGCAGCCGTGGACCAGTTGACCCAGGCCATGTGGCACAAGGACATTCCCAAGCTGCAAGCGCTGGCGGATGACAAGCTGACCTATGGACACTCCAGCGGAAAGATCCAGGATAAGCAGGAATTTATCGCCGACATCGAGACCGGCAGAAGCGGTTTCAAGGAACTGAAGATGCTCAACCAGACCATCACCATGAATGGTGACGTGGCCCTGGTGCGCAACCATTTCTCGGCTCAGGCCATCAACAGTGGCGTGCTGGTGCCCACCGAAATCGAAAACTTCCAGATCTGGAAAAAACAGCACGGTGAGTGGAAGCTGATTGGTCGACAGGCTTTCCGTTTCTGAGTCCAGGGCCTGCCAGACAATTACTTTCTGACGACTCTCTTGGGCTGAGTCAGCAAAACCCACCCGGCTTGCGGGACGCCTTCGATTGGGTGGAACTGTCCAATACCCTGGCGGAGGAGATTTCAAAAATTACATGGGCCTTGGGGCCCAATATCCAGCCATCGGCTCACCGCCCCCCATCAGGCGCGTGAAACGGCGGCGGTGTGACGAACACCGCCGCCCTCGCCCACCTCAGGCCGCCTGCATCTTCCCGCGCTGGGAACGAATCCACCAGAACTGCAGCGCGGCACCCACGACAAAAATGCCCAGCCACGCCGCCAATGCGCCCTGCACCAGGGGGGATTGAGGGCCATCCGCCAGCGGGTGAGCGGCAGGCAAGCGGGTCAGCGTCTCATTGATCCCCGGGACCAGCAGCAGAAAGAAACTGAACGTGAACCCAAACTGCGACAGATAGGGCCGCGCACGTCCCAGCAGGCGTATCCGTGGAATCACCAGGGCACCGGATATCGCCAGCAACGCCAGGATGCCCAGGGCATGGCCGGCATTGAAGCCACCGGTGCTGGATAGGCCGAACGATGTCACTACCGACACGGCCAGGCCAATGAGGTACACCTTGGCGGAGCGGGTGGAGGGTTCGATTTTCTGGTAGCGGACATAGCTGTAGAGCCCTGCGACCAATGGCACCAGGCTGATGGCGGTATGGCAGGCGCCCAGGAAAGAAATGGGATGAGGCATGGGACATTGACTCCTTCTGAATACTCGGACCGCGCTAATGGCGAAATTCGGTGCTTAAGTTGGCTACCAACTAGTTGGTAGGTTGCTCGGTGAAAAATTTTTGCCGCGTGCGGCTCTCCTCATGGAGCGGTCGGTTCGGAGACGCCGGCCTGTTGGATGCTGTGCCTCTTCACCTAAAACAACCTACTAGTTGGTAGGTTATTTTGCAAGCCGCCAGTGGACGAACGGACGGTGCCCGGCGCCCTCCTCTTTACTGCGTGATGACCAGCCTTTCGATAAGTGGCCGGGTGATTGCCCCGAACATCTTGGGATCGCCATAGGCGCGAGCGGACAGCATGGCGCCATGCACCGTGGCCATGAAGGTCTCGGCTTCGGCGCGGGCGTCGCAGGACAGCGCCAGGGTGCCCTGCTTGGCTCCGCGCTCCATGACGGACGTCAGCCAGGCAGAAAGCGAGCGAAAATGAGCCCTCACCGCCAGCGCCACTTCCTGGGGCAGGACCGGCATCTGGCTTGCCAGCAAGGCGCACACGCAAAAGCCCTTCGCCGCATCGTCGATGCAGCCCAGCCAATAATCGTTATAGGCACGCAGCTGGTCCACGGGATTGGGGAAATGCCGTTCCAGCGCGGCGATGCCGGCTTCGGCCTCTTCGCGATACTGCGCCACCAGCGCGAGGACCAGGTCCACTTTCGTGGCGAAATGATGGTGGATGCTGGCCTTGCGGATTCCCACGGATTCGGAGATGTCCGCGTAGCTGAAACCACTGTAGCCGCCGGTAATGATCAGCGTACGGGCGCAGTGGAGGATTTCATGATAGGTGCTGGATCGATTGTTCATTCAGTAAACCTACCTTCTAGTAGGCTGGTAGTCAACCCTGCGCATTTGGGTCTGTCCCAGGACTGTTCGCATCGAGGGATTGACATCAAACATGATGGTCATCATGCTTTGTCTCGAAGCATGATGATCGTCATGCTTCATCGCTACATAACATGATGGCCATCATGGATGCGTTGACAGGTTTCCACCCCCTTTTGTCTGATGCTTCAGGAGAAACTCATGAACACCTATCTGGTAACAGGTGCCACCGGCGCCACTGGTGCTCCCACGGTCAAATATCTGCTTGAAAACGGCCATCGCGTGAATGCCTTTGTTCATCGTGAAGATGAGCGCTCGCAGAAACTGAGGGATCTGGGGGCAACCATCTTTGTTGGCGATGCGCTGAAACTGAAGGAACTGCGCCCGGCCATGAAAGGTGTCGACGGTGCCTACTTCGTCTACCCCCTGGGCAATGGCCTGGTGGAAGCGGCTGCCATCTTCGCCCAAGCCGCGAAGGAAGAAGGCGTGAAGATCATCGCCAACATGTCCCACAAGCAATCGCGCCCTGATGCCCGCAGCCAGACGACCCTCAATCACTGGCTGTCGGAGCAGGTCTTCAGCTGGTCCGGCGTGCCGACCACCCACCTGCGTGTCACGTTTTTTGCCCAGTGGATGCTCTACATTGCGCCACTGATCCGCGCCGGCGTGTACCTGACCCCGTTCGACGCGGACAGCCGCTTTGCGCCTATCGCCACTCGCGATATCGCAAAAATCATTGCCGGCGTCCTGACCAATCCCGAGCCTCATGCGAACAAGGCCTACGTGCTGAACGGGCCCATCGAGTACAGCCATAAGGAACTGGCCGGCGTCCTGGCGGACACCCTGGGTAAAGAGGTACGTTTCCAGCAGGTTTCACCGCAAGAGTTTGTCAAAACCCTGGGCCTGGACGCCGATCCGGCCTACGTGACCCACTTCACCGCGGTGAAAGTCGACCAGCAGGAAAAACGTCTGGAAGGCCTGGATGACATCGGCACGCAGATCATCGGTGGTCCCCTGCAGACCCCTGCTGAATTCATCGCGGAACATCGTGATGTGTTGAGCTGACACCGACACCGGAAATCGGGCTGGGACGGCCATCCGGCTGTTCCAGCCCGACACGCTCATGGACTCTGGCATGATGGTCGTCATGCTTCCGCTGACTCATCCCGATGGGTACACTCTTCCCTTCAGTCTTTATTGGATCTACGGGACCACCATGCGCTACCCCGCTGAAGAAACAGCAGAAAAGCACCGGAGGATTTTGCAGCAGGCATCGATCCTGTTTCGCGAACGGGGGTTTTCTGGTGTCAGCCTCAGTGAAATCATGAAGGCCACGGGGCTGACCCATGGCGCGTTCTATAACCACTTCGAGTCAAAGGACGATCTGATCGCGAAGAGTTTGTGTGACGCCTCAGCCAGAACCCTTGCCCCGCTGCAAGCCGCGCAAGAGTCGACTGAGCTCATGCAGCATTACATCCAGGAGTATCTGAGCGAGGCGCATCGCGACGACATGGGCAATGGTTGCCTGATGGCCGCTCTGGGATCGGAAATTGCCAAAGAGCCGTTGGTTCGCCCTACCTTCACTCGCCATATCAAGCGTGTTCTCGAGAGTATGACGCTGCCCTTCGCCAAGGCGAAAAAGCGCCACGCCCGTCGCCAGGCCATTCATCAGGTTTCCAGCATGGTGGGGGCCATCATCCTGGCCCGCGCGGTGGACGATCCGGAGTTGGCCGAAGAAATCCTGCGTGAGGTCCGTACGGCGCTCAGTTGATTGGGCGCTGTCTTCAACGGATTGGAGCATAAGCTCTAAAGCTCGCCGGAAAACAGTCGATAGCCTGGATTCAACCCTCACTCATGGAAGCAGTGACATGCAAATCACCAACAGCCCCCTGCCCATCCTGAACACTGACGGCAATCGGTCGCCGATTACGCTCCCCCCTTCCAGCACCCCGCCGCCACCTTTGACCGATGCCCAGAAAGAAGCACTGCAAAAGCTGCGGGACCAATTGAAGAATCCGGTGACTCCACCGGTAGTGGAAACCCCGAAAAAAACCTCGCTGATCGACGAAGTCGTCTAAAGCGTTGCACCCGGCGGACACGGCTGCGCTATCGCCGGTCCGCCCCCCTGTTCGTCAGCCGGGCATGCCTGCCGCCAGTTTGGCGCCCTTCAGGAATCGATCGATCAGCGGATTGACCTCCGTCGGATTCTCCAGCGCCGCCAGGTGCGCGGTTCGTTCAATCACGACAAATTCAGCGCCCGGAATGGCTTGTGCCATGGCTCGGGTTTCGCTGACGGCGAATGTACGATCTTCTCTCCCCGCCACCACCAGAACCGGCGATGTGACGGCTGCCATGAGTGTGCGCTGATCCGGTCGATCGGGAACCACGCTGGCGACCGCCCAGGCGATCGAGTCGACATCGCACTGACTCAATGCCTGGTGGATCTGGCTGATGACCTGCGGCCGTTGCTTCTCACTGGTGGGACCGACAAACGCCCGCGTTGCAACGCCGACCATGACGCCGCGAAATCCGCCCAACAGCCGGATCACCCGAGCCAGCAACGGAAACTCCAGGCGATGCCGCCAGCCCGCCGCTGATGCGGTGCAGTTCATCAATATAACGGCACCGACTCTGCCGGGGTGCATTGCCGCAAGCGTGCCTCCGATCATGCCGCCCCACGAGTTGCCGACGAAATGGGCTTTCGCGATGCCCAGGCCGTCGAGCACCTGGACAACGCTCTGCGCGCATTCGGCGAAGGTGAAGGCCCGCGTCAGCTTTTCACTGTCACCGTGGCCCGGCGGGTCGATCAGGATGACCCGATGGCTCTGGCTGAAGTGGTGCACCTGGGCCATCCACATACGGCCGCTCATCAGCAGGCTGGACCAGAACACGATCGCCTCGCCCTGCCCGACACTGCGTACCCGCAAGCGACCGAGGCATGTGGGGATGTCTTGAGCCTGAAGATCTTCATACGCAATCAGTGGCATAGAGTGCTCATCAATGGACGGTCATTGGAGGCTCAGCCTATACCCGTCTGGCCGAGGGCAGCGTTATCGGGTGCTATCACCAGGAGTGATGCTTTCCAGGGGCCTGCTGGCACGTTCGCGGGAGCCTGTCTAACCTCTCTCCAGGGAAGCCGGCGCGCAGGCGTGGCTCAGCGTAATACAACCGGGAAGAGGCTTGACCGTGAGCAAACAAGACACCGCTTTCTGCAGTCTCCTGAATGAAATCGCCCAGGGCAAAAACGAGATCAGGGAACCCGCCGAAGTCGATACGCTGGAACAGTTGATCAGCTTCGACTACGCGCAAGCCGTAGCCCATGTGGGAACTCAGCAGTTGGCCTACAGCGATGTGCGAATGACGGCGATGGGCAGTGCCTTTCTGAGTGTATGCAATGCCGCGCAGCATCCCGTCAGATAGATATTCAAAGAGATGTCAGCCCCGACAAGGGGCTATGCAGTTGTTTCAGCCAGCAAACAGGCAAAAGTCCCACAGATATGTCGGATGAGTCTCGTTTTTGACAGTCATTGATTCCTATAGCGTTTGTTCCTTGAGGCTGCAAAACAAGCAGCGTGGCCTATCGACTACCAAGGAAACCCATATGGATATTGAGCGGTATCGCTACCAGGGACATTGGGGCATTGTGTTTCATGTCAACCGCTTTATCGTTCACCCCGTGGACCACATACATCTGCACAACTTGTATTTCTGTGAAGCGCGTACCGCTCAGTATGAAGTGACACGCTTGGTCGTCCGATCCCTAAGCGCACAAGCGCTCACCATCTGAAGGCAGGCGCTTTTTTTGCGCCCGCATATTCTTATGGCGGCTGTGCGTGGGACACCTTCGGGTGTGCCGGAACTTAGGGATCGGTCGGCCAACCCGCGTACAGTTGCCACCCTTACATTCGCTTGGCCGCGAATGGTGGCAGCCTCCCTAAGTGTCAAGGAGCGTCACCCATGGACTACATTCCTCTCGATTCATCCAAGCCCACTGAACACACTGTCCTCTTCATTGACCGACAGGCCCCACTGCCTGATTTGCTGGCCTGTGCCGCCCAACGCATTACGTCTGCACGGGATATGCTGGACAGTGTGTCGTGCATGAGCAGCCATCACTCGGATGGGATAGATCTGATGCGCATTTCCGGTGTGGCTGCGTTATTGCTGCAGGATGGTTGTGATGTGTTGCGTGTCGTTGAGCAACGTATGAGAGCCTGACGCCCCCGTCAGCTGCCACTGCCGGCGATAGTAATGTAATCGGTATAGACCTGCGGCGCTCCGGAGAAAGACGCCAACTGCCGCCACTCCTCGTACATGCGCTCGCTCTCCGGGTGCTCGCGGACAAATGTCAGGGCCTTGTCCGTCGACACATCCAGTTCGGGGTGGAAGGAGTTCAGCGACTCCAGGCTTTCGATTTCCAGCATCACCGCATATTGGTCGAGACGGTTGCCGCCCTGCCCCTTGAGCATATGAAACTTCCAGCCCGGATAATCTTCCACGCGATGGATATTGCGGGTGATGAAGTCCTCGAAGGTTTGCGCGCTCACGCCGGAACGCAGGGCCAGGTTGTGGATGCCCACCACGCGCGCCACGGGCTTGCGGCCCGCGCCGGCCTGGTAGTTCGGACCCTCCGCCAGCGAGCTGTTGGTATTCTCGGCCAGCAGTGAATAGGTGGAGAAAATGGTCGGCAGCTCGGCGAAGGTGGAAAAGGTTTTCCACTCGGCAATCAGGGCCTGCACCTGCGGATGTTCCTGCCAGAAGTCCCGTGCATGGGCGGTCTGGTCGCCGTTGCGGTCGATGTAGTGGGCGTACTGCTGCGCGCTGGGCGCTTCGAACAGCATCAGGTACTGGTTTTCCCTCTCGCCGCGCAAGCCTTTGAGCAAGGTCCAGCGCCAACCCGGATAGGCCGGGATGCCCACGCCGCGTTCGCGTACGAAGTTTTCGAAGTGTGCGGCCGTGACGCCTTTCTTCAGGTTCAGGCCGATGTAGTGCAGGCTGAAAACCGGACCGGATAATTGACTCATAAGCACTCCATTGAATGATAACGTCGGGACGGAACAAAGGGGGCTGGCCGTGGGGCCGACCCCGTCAGGGCCTTAGCGGGTAAGGCGCCGGGCGCTGCAACAGACCAGCAGCATGATCACCACCGCCGCGCTGAACGCCGTGCTCAGGCTCGAGTGGTGGGCGACAAAGCCGATCAGCGCCGGGCCGCTCAACAGGCCCGTGTAGCCGACCAGGGTGACTGCCGACAGCGCGAAGCTCGATGGCACCTCGGGCCGGTTACCGGCCGCGGTGAACAGGATCGGGACGATATTGGACAGGCCGATACCGGTCAGGATGAATCCGGCAAGGGCGATGCCCGGCAGGTCGACCAGGACGATCAGCAGCAACCCGGCCGCCGCGCACGCGCTGCCGAGCATCAGCATGCGCTGGCGACCGCAGGCGTTGACCAGGCGGTCGCCGTACAAGCGGCCCAGTGCGACGGCGATGGAGTAAAGGGTGTAGCCAAAACCGGCATGACTCTTTTCCATGCTGCGTTCGGTGTGCAGGAACACGGCCGACCAGTCCAGCATCGCGCCCTCGACCATGAAGATGAAAAAGCACAGCAGCGCAATCAACAGGATTGCGGGATGCGCGAGCGCCTGCAGCGGGCCGCCGGACTCGGCGCTTTCCTGGGGGCGCCTGGCCAGCAGATGAGCCGAAGCCTGCGTCACCACCAGCGCGATCAGCACCGCGACCAGCGAAATCGCCTGCAATGGCCCAAGCCCCGCCCACAACAACAGGCTGACGCCCCCTGCCCCGGCGACACTGCCGATGCTGTAGAAACCGTGAAACCCCGACATCCGCGCCTGTCCGCTGTCGCGCTCGACAATCACCGCCTGGGCGTTCATCGACACGTCCAGCAGGCCGTTCACCGCGCCAAAGACCAGCAAGGCGCCGCCAATCGCCACGGCGGAAGTGGCGTACATCATGAACGGCAGGATCAGGCAGAACACGGCTGCGCAGGCCAGGATCAGCGTGCGACAACCGAGCCTGGCGATGGCCCGGCCGGCAAACGGCATCACCAGCATCGAGCCCGCGGCAATGCAGAACAGCAGCAGGCCCAGGGTGCCGTCATCGATGGCCAGGCGGGATTTGACGAATGGAATCAGCGGCGCCCAGGACGCCATGCCCAGCCCGGCCACGAAAAAGATGCCGCGCGTGGCCTGTTGCTGACGCAGGTTCGCAACGCGCTGCGGGTGCAGTACATGGGTATTCACAGGCCGGTCACCTCTGGCTTTGCGCCACCGACAGATAGTCGGTGTAGATCTGCGGCGAACCGGAGAACGAGGCCAGTTGCTTCCATTCCTCGTACATCTGCTTGGTGTCGCGGTGGGCCCGGGCGAATTTCGCCGCCTCATCGGTGGCGATATCCAGCTCCGGGTAGAACACATCGAGCGCCGCCAGGCTGGCGATCTCCATCATCACCACGTACTGGTCCAGGCGATTGCCGCGCTCGCCCTTGAGCAGATGGAATTTCCAGTCGGGGTAATCCTCGATGCGATGGTGGTTGCGGGCAATGAATGTCTCGAAGGTTTCGGCGCGGACATCCGGGCGTAGCGCGAGATTGTGGATGCCGATCACCCGCGCCACCGGCTCCCCGCCCTCCCGCTCCTGGTAACGCGGGCCATGGGGCACGGTGCTCTTGCTGTTCTGCGCCAGGAGCTGGTAGTCGGTGTACAGGGTCGGCAGTTCACTGAAGGTGCCGTAGCGTTTCCATTCGCCAAGGATGTCCGCCGCCTCGGGATGCTCGCGCCAGAATTGCCGGGCCAGTTCGGTCTTGTTGCCGTCCGCGGCCTGGTAGCGATCGCGCTGCTCGGCGCTAGCGATCTCGAAGAGCATCAGGTACTGCCCTGCCCGCTCGCCCCGCAAGCCGCGCAACAGGGTCCAGCTCCAGCCCGGATAGCTGGGAATGTGCACGCCTTTGTGACGCACGAAGGTTTCGAACTGCTGCGCCGTTACCCCGGCTTCGGTATCGATCGCGATGTAGTACAGGCTGAAGACCGGCGCGGATGAAGTGGCTTGCTGTTCCATCGGTGGCCCTCCTCAGGCTTGCGGCGTGACGAACTGGGTATTGATCACGGCTTCGACCAGCGTCACGCCGTTGGGAGTCAGGCTGACCCGCTCGCCGTCGACGGTGACCAGCCCTTTCTCCACCAGGGTGTCGAGCGTGCGGCTGATGATCGGGTTCTCGAACAGGCTGCGGCCCTCGAAACGCTGGCGGAACACCTGGTCATCCACCGGGACCAGCGTCGACAGCGCCATCTTGAACGCGTTGACTTCCCGCTGCAGCGGCGAGACGCCACGGCTGGCGTCGATGGGCAGGCGGTCCTCGTCGAGGGCCTGCTTGTACTTGTTGTAGCCGGTGATATTGATGGCTTCGGCGCGGGTGCATTTCGAGCTGCCGCCGAGGCCTATCGCGACTTCCGGGTACTGCTTGTCGAGGTCGGTGATCAGCCCCTTCCATTTCTCCGGCTGGCGATGGTTCTGGTGGAAGTACATGGTCGGATGTTCGCCGTAGCCGGCCGACAGGTACTGCTCGACCAGTTCGCGCATCTGGTACTGCTTGCCCAGCCCGGGGAAGGTCATGTCGTTGATACTGATCAGGCCCTTGCGCTGCCAATGGCTCTGTTTCTCCCCGGAAACCCCGGTGCGGCTTTTCATGAACTCTTCCATGTGCAGTTTGGCGATGACCACATGGGAAAGCTCCAGCTCCAGGGTCTTTTCCATGTCGTATTTCACATCGTCGACAGTCTGGCCGAGCATGCCGTAGATCAGGTCGACGCTGACCCAGTCGAGGCCGATTTCCCGGGCGTGATGGATGGTTTCCTCGCACTCGTCGGCAGAATGCATGCGCCCGCAGGCCGAGATGATGCGGTCATTGAAGGACTGGGTGCCGAAGCTGATCTTGGTGAAACCCAGTTCCTTCAACAGGTGCAGGTAGGGTTTGTTGAGGGTGCCCGGCTCCCCTTCGAAGCGCATGGTGGCCGCCGAGAAGTTGAAGTGGCTGTGATAGAACGCCATCAGGCGGCGCAGTTCCGGCTCCGGCAACAGCGACGGCGTGCCGCCGAAGATATTGAATTCGCCGACCTCGGCCTGGGCCAGGCTGGGGACTTTCTGCAGCCACATCGTGGCTTCCTTGATGTTGTAGTCCACCAGTTCGCGGAACACCACCTGGGACGAGGCGGCCTTGGGATTGAGGATCACCGTCGGGTACTGGCAGAAGTGGCAGCGGTAGCGACAGGTGGGAATATAGGCCCACAGGTGGATCTGCCTGGCCTCGGCGATTTCACGGTCCATGTCGGCGAAAAAGGACGGCAGCGGATAATCGGCGATATCGCCGGGAAACACATGGCAGCCGAACGGATCGTTGAACACATAGTCCAGGAAGGCGCTGTTGTCCGGGCGCGCGAGGAAGTCGTAGACCCGTGGTACCGGATAGTTCGGGTCGATATCGTTGAGTGAACCCAAGGCTTCGTTGTTCATCAGAATACCCCTCCATTGGCAAAGTAGTTGTGGGCGGCACCGGACTCGCGGTCCTCGGCGAAGTAGTAGACAAAGCGCTCGAAATCCTCGGGCTTGACCGTGTCGAAACACTTCGGCAAGGGCGGCGGGAAGCCGATGTCCTCGCCAACGGCGCGCCGCAGGGCACTGAAGATTTCCTCGCGGAATTCGAAATACAGGCGATAGGACGGGGTCTTGTAGGCGTGGATCGGCTTGAAGTCGATCACCCGCGACTGATGCTTGATCTCATGGATGCGCTGGTACATGCGATCCGCCACCGGCCCGCCGAAGAACTCGCGGACCGCCGGGTTTTCCATGAGGATCTGCGGGTTGAGCAGCGCTGGCAGCACGATGTTCTTGGGCACGTAGTCCTTGATCGAATACTCCCAGGCCTGCCGTGACTGCTCGGGCGTGGTGTCGCGCAGCGTCGGGATCTGTTCCTCCACGTCCGGACGCACATCCTTCATGATGATGATCCCGTCCTGGCCGTAGGCGTTGCCGGTGATCACTTCGTCGAGGATGGTATCCACCCGCCGGCTGTTGATCTCGATCCGCGATTCGTGGGCGTAGACCGGCTTGCCACCCCAGGCGATCACCCGGATGCCGAAATCCCAGTCGTCGGAGAGGTGCTCGACAAAGCGGTCATTGTCCAGCTGGTAGAAGATCTCGATGCCGCCGACCCTGTCGTAGAGCGTGCGCTCGACGGCAAAGCCCTTGCCGTCCGGGAAACCGCCAAACAGTGAAAACGACACCTCGCGACAGCGCAGGGTCTTCTGGATTTCGTTGAGCAGGTTCGGGCGTTTGTCGAAGGAGGCTTCGTTGTAATAGTAATTGCAGGTGCCCAGATCGCCGTTTTCCTCCAGCATCCGGGTAATCAGGGCGTGCAGCCAATACGGGTCCACGGTGCAGTCGGCATCGGCGGAAGCGATGTAATGCCTGCTTTCGACACCCAGGCGGATGTCGCGTTGTTTCGAGCGCACGGAGGCGTAATCCATGCCACGCTTCCTGGCGGACGAAACGCCCTGGATGCGTTCCTGGATAACGTGGATATCCAGGGACGGATTGTCGGCCTTGAAACGATTGATCTTTTCCACGGAGTCATCTGTCGAGTTGTTATCGACAATAATCAGCTCGTAGGTGGAATGGGTAATCAGTTCACCCTGTGTTTTCTGATTGAACAGGGAGTCCAGCACACTGTCGATACGATCACTTTCGTTATACAGCGGCAGTACCACCGAAACAAAAACGGCATCACGCATAATTCCTCCGGAAGAACTCAAGTCAAGCATGCCCATTACATTGTTGGAGAGCACCCGCTGGCCAATGGAAAAGTTTTTGCGAGCCACTTGTTCCATCAGTGCCTTGTTGTTTAACAGTCGGTAGACATCATTGATGAAGTCGTCATCGGGCAACCCATCGCGATCTTCCGAGATCGCCATGATCGGCGCTTCAAATCCATGCTGGCCGTACACCTCCTGATAATATTCATAGTTGCTGGCGATATAGCAGCGCTGGCTGCTGATCGCTTCCCCTACCGGATTTCCGTAACTGTCGTAACCCCAGGAAGTGAGAAAGGAAACCAGGTCGCAGGAGTAATACAGGTCTTCAATGGTCGTGGTGTTGTCATTCGACGGCATATAGTCATGGGACAACGAACCAACAAACTTGATAAACGGCTCGATTTGCAATTCCTTGACCATTGCATTCAAGGCTGCAAAGTAGTCGGGGTGCTCGTCGGGATCGCCCGCCACCGCGAGATAGACTTTTCGGCGGCTGCCGTTTTGCGCAAACAACTGGTTCAGCCGGTAAACCAGGTAGATGTCCCGGTCCTGGCGCTTTTGCGGAATGATGCGGGTGGTGCGGGCAATCAGGATATCGCTGTCGCGGATATCCAGGCTCTCCTTGATGTTGGTGTAGCGGCCCTGGCCGCTGAAGTCGTAGGTGTTCTTGCGCACCTGGACCTCGACCTCATGGTCACACCATGCCTCGAGCTTGCGCTTGAGGTGGTTGTTGAGGGTGACGTAGCTGATATAGCGCGACTGCACCGGCTTGATGGCGTGGGGATAAGGCTCCGGACCGTATTTCATCACGGTCTTTTCGCTGCTCCACATCAGGTCATGATCGCGCCAGATGACAAAACTGCCCATGTCGTGCTTGTCGCCATAGGCCTCGATGGCCAGGTACAGGGCCTGGGTGTAGATGATGTTTTCCGGGAGGGTGGCGTTTTCAACGATCACATAACGGATATCCAGCTTCTCCCAGAGCTCGACAATCCGTCGGGCCAGCACCTGTGACGACTCGCGAATGGCGCTCAGCAGGCGTTGTTTTTCCTCCGGGGAAGCCGCGGTCTTTTGTCCGATCAGCACGGCGTGGGAGTGTTCTATGAAATCGACCGTGTAATGGGGAACGCTATCGATGGCGTCGACACGAACCAGGGTGAAAATATCCTGGTAGATGCCTTTTTCATAATCGTATGGTTTGTTGAAGTTGCCTTTGTCGATCTTGATGTCATAACCAAGGTCAAGATAGGAAGTCACTTCGTTACGCAGCAGGGTTTTGGCGAGTTTCAAGGCTTCGACTGTAATACCGGATACCGCAACAGCATCAAATGATATAAATATGGCTCCAGCAGGCATGGCAGATCCCTCAACCAATATTGATATGTTGATTCTCACGCACTCAGAACGGCTAGCTTCAAATCAGGTACGGACGTGGAGACGCATCAAGTTGTTCACTCAATGACATCTAAATGCCATCGGCCTTCTCCAGAAGTTTATCGCAGGCAGATACCTGCCCGCCTCGGGCATTGGCGTTAATACAGGGAGAAACTCAACTCAGCGGATGTGACAACATCGCTCGACAGTCGGGTCTTTTCGGCTCAGGCGCAGACGTACGGATAGTTCATCAGGGCTCATGCTCTTTATCCTTTGCGGGATCTTGTTTTGAAGAGCTTTGTAGGCAACATTTCGTAATAAACCTACTCGTCTGTACGAGTTAAATCAACCGTCCAGTCGACATATTTTGAAATTTTTTAATCATGGCAAAATGCCCTTTGTTTAACCCCGATCTTGAGCCTGGCGACCTATGGGGTGAGTGGGCTTGGCAAACCCTGCCCCTACAGGTTACGTGGCGTTTTCAGGATTCCGGTTCCCTGGCTGATCGACATCAGAGCCGGCCCGCTCAGCGCAAGATGATTGACGCTCGCAAACTCACGTAATAGTTTAAGTTACGTCAAATGCCAGATAGCCGAACCGCCATGACCGAATTCTGGGAAAACGCCTTTACCGAAAACCAGCTGATGTGGGGCTTCGAGCCGACCGCGTCGGCCCTCCTCGCCAGGGACAGCTTCGTGCGCGCCGGCGTCAGGGATGTGTTGATCCCCGGCATCGGCTACGGCCGGAACGCCGGGGTGTTTCTTGACCGGGGCATGTCCGTCACCGGCATCGAGATCTCCGATACGGCCATCGCCCTCGCCCGCTCGCAACTGGGCCTGCAGATTCCCATTCACCAGGGCTCGGTCACCGACATGCCGTACGACAGTCGGCAGTACGACGGCATCTTCTGTTACGGGTTGATCTATCTGCTCGATGTTGCCGGGCGCGCCAAGCTGCTGCGGGACTGCTACCGACAACTGGCAGCGGGCGGACAGATGATTTTCACCGTGATCTCGAAGAAGGCGCCGATGTACGGCCAGGGCCGGCTGTTGGCAGAGGACTGCTACGAAAGAGCGCCCGGACTGCCGATGTTTTTCTACGACGCCGCGTCGGTCGAGCGCGAGTTCGGTGCCTACGGGCTGGCAGGGTTCGGCGAAATCGACGAGCCGGCAGGCGCTGGCAGCCTGCCGTTTATCCATGTGGCCTGCCGCAAGGGCGACTGAGCCGGCCCGTCGCCCTCCTCCAGGCTCAATGGGCGTCTGCCGATGGCTGTTTCGGCGACTGGACCTTGCGCATCAGCGGCACCAGCGCCGTCGCGAAGACAAAGCAGACCATGATCACCAGGAAGGCATCGGCGTAGGTCAGCGTCTGCGCTTCGCGCCAGGTCAGCGCCCACAGTTGGCGCAAGGCGATCTGGCTGGCATCGAGGCTGTTCTGGCCCAGCACCTGGGCGTTGTCGCTCAACTGTTCGAGCCAGAGGTTCATGCTTTCATTGCGAATGTTCAGGTGTTCCGCCAGGCGCAGGAAATGCAGGTTGGTGCGGTCGTTGAGTACCGTGGCACAGGCCGCGATACCAATGGCCCCGCCCAGGTTGCGCATCAGGTTGAACAGCCCCGAGGCGAGTTTCAGCCGGGCCGGCGCCAGGGCGCCCAGGGTCAGGGTCACGGTCGGGGCCACCGTCAGCTGTTGGGCAAACCCGCGTATCGCCTGCGGCAGCAACAGCTCCTTGGCGCCCCAGTCATGGGTGATCGGCGCAAAGTTCCACATCGACAGGCCGAACAGGGCCAAGCCGATCATCAGGATCCAGCGCAGGTCGATGCGGTTGGCCAGGAAGGCGTACACCGGAATTGCCAGCAGTTGGAAGATGCCCGTGGAAAACACCGCCAGGCCGATGTCGAACGCGCCGTAGCCGCGCACCCGGCCGAGAAACAGCGGCGTCAGGTAGATGGTGGCGAAGATGCCGATGCCGGTAATGAACGAGAACAGGCAACCCAGGGCGAAGTTGCGATCGCCCAGGGCACGCAGGTCGACAATCGGTTCCTCGATCTCCAGGCAGCGCCAGATGAACAGCGCCCCGCTCACCGCGGCCACCCAGGCGGTGGTGGTGATGGTGCTGTCACTGAACCAGTTCCAGCGCGGTCCCTCCTCCAGGGTGTATTCCAGGCAGCCGAGGAACACCGCCATCAGCACGATGCCGATGTAGTCGGCGCCCTTGAGCAGCGCCGGATTCGGCTTGTCGACCTTGACCAGCATCGGCACGGCCAGGGTGACGAACAGGCCGGGCACCAGGTTGATGTAGAACAGCCAGTGCCAGGAGGATATATCGGTGATCAGGCCGCCCACCGCCGGGCCGAGGGTCGGGGCCAGCGAGGCGATCGCGCCGATGGTCGAGGCGGCGATGATCCGCTGCTTGCCGCTGAAGTAGATAAAGGCCGTGGTGAACACCAGCGGAATCATCGAACCGCCCAGGAAACCCTGCAATGCCCGAAAGGCGATCATGCTCTGGATATTCCAGGCCATGGCACACAACAGGCTGGTCAGGGTGAAGCCCGCGGCGGACGCGGCGAACAGCCAGCGGGTGCTCATGACCCGCGACAGCCAGCCCGACAGCGGGATGACGATGATCTCCGCGATCAGGTAGGCTGTCTGCACCCAGGCGGTGTCGTCCGCGCCGGCCGAAAGGCCGCCGCCGATGTCCTTCAACGAGGCGGAAACGATCTGGATGTCGATCAGCGCGATGAACATGCCGACACACATGCAGGCGAAGGCCGCGACCTTCTGCCGGGTGGTCAGCGTCGGCAGCTCGCTGCTCATGGCCGGCCGGCCTGGGCAACGGCGGCCATCGGCTCGGGCTTGTCGCGGGTATTCACTTCGGTCATGACCGACAGGCCGGGGCGCAAGGCGCCGAAGTCGGCATCCTCGCCATCCAGACGAATCCGCACCGGCACGCGCTGGACGATCTTGGTGAAGTTGCCGGTGGCGTTCTCCGGCGGCAGCACACTGAATTGTGCGCCGGTGGCCGGCGCCAGGCTGTCGATATGGCCGTGGAATTCCCGGCCCGGCAGGATATCGGCCTTGACGCTGACCGCCTGGCCGACCTGCATGCGGGCCAACTGGTCTTCCTTGAAGTTGGCGTCGACCCACAGGCCATGGGCCGGGACCACCGAGATCAACTGGCTGCCGGCGGCGGCATAGGCCCCGACCTTGGCCCGGCGGTTGCCGACATAACCGTCCACCGGGGCGCGCAACTCGGTGTAGCCCAGGTTCAATCGCGCCTGGTCGCGTTCGGCCTGGGCCTGTTCGAGCATGGCCTGGGCCTGTTGCCGCTGGGTATCGATCACCGCCAGTTGCCGACGGGCCGCCAGCAACCCCGCCTGGGCGTGGGACCGTTCGGCCTGGGCGGTCTTCCAGGTGGCGTCGGCGCGCTGGGCGCTTTCGACGGAAACCGCCTGGCTGCGCACCAGGGTCTGGTAGCGCGCATGATCGTCATGGGCCCGCTGGGCTTCGGCCTCGCTGGCATCGATCTGCGAGCCGGCCTGGCTGATCAGCGCCTGCTGCAATTGCTCGGTGGCCGCCAGGTTGGCCAGGCTCGCCCGTTGTGCGGCCACGGCACCCTCGGCCTTGGCCAGCGCGGTGCGATAGTCACGGACATCGATCCGCGCCAGCAGGTCGCCGGCCTTGACGAACTGGTTGTCGACCACCGCCACCTCGGTGATATAGCCCGGCACCTTGGCGCTGATCACCGTGACCTCGGCACCGATATAAGCATCGTCGGTGTCTTCGATAAACCGCCCGGCCAACCACCAGTGACTGCCGTAGGCCGCCGCGCCGGCGACGGCCAGGGCGAGCACGGCCAGGCGCACGAGCTTTTTCCTGCTGGCCGGGGCGGCTGGAGCGACGGCGGCCGCTTCTTGAGCGGGTGTAACTTGGCCGGGTGCAACGCGGACTTGAGCGTCCATGGTGAGTGACCTCTGCAAACAGATTAATTGGGGAACGGACTGACCAGGGTGTCGTCCAGCGGTTGGGCCTGGCCGGTTCGCACGCGCCACTGGCTCAGCTCGTCGGCGTCCGCGGTGACATGGACCCGGTGACCTTCGCGGGTGATGCGCTTGCCGGTATTGGCATCCATCAGTGCCAGGTCCACCGGTTGGCCGGTGGCCTCATCGGCCAGGTAGACCCTGCGCGAACCTTTGGCATGCTTCGCCCCCCAGGCCATGAGGGTCAGGATCACCGGCCGCAGATCGCGACCGGCCTCGGTGAGGTGGTATTCGTAACGTGGCGGCTTGTCCTGGTAAGGGCGCCGTTCCAGCAGGCCGCCGAGTACCAGGTCGTTCAGACGCCGGGTCAGGGTGTTGGTGGCAATGCCCAGGCTGTTGAGGAAATCATCGAAACGGCGCAGCCCATAAAAGGCGTCGCGCAGGATCAACAGGCTCCAGCCATCCCCCAACTGCTCCAGGGCTCGGGCAACAGGACAAGGCATCGGGTGAAAGCTGGCTCTTTTCATGATCGCCTCCGCTGCGGGCGATAAAAATTACACTCATAATATTTCATAGCGACTTGCATTATGCAAGTCGCTATTTTCCAGTGTGCAAAGCCGCTCGTCGGGGATGCGATATTTCGCCGTGGGCTTATACTGCCGGCCTTGCTGAATACTCCGTCGAACAAGAGATCCCCATGGCAAACCAAGACATCACCTTCATTCCCGATCCCGGCGCGGACTCCATCTCATCCGACGTCGCCGGTTTCGGCGGCCTGCTGGTCTCCACCCAGATCCCCACCCGCGCCGATGGCAGCCTGGAGCTGGGCGATATCAGCCGGCAGAGCGAATGCACCCTGCAGGCGCTCAAGGTCGCGCTGGAAAAGGCCGGCAGTTCGCTGGATCGGGTCTTGCACCTGACCATCTACCTCACCGATATCGCTGACCGGCCGGCTTTCAACGAGGTCTACAAGCGCTTTTTCGCCAAGCCCTGGCCGGTGCGCGCCGCCGTTGGCGTGGCGGCGCTCGGCGTCGAAGGCATGAAAGTGGAAGTCACCGCGATGGCCGCAAAGGCCTAGAAACAACCTGGACCCAAATATGTGGGAGCAGGCCTGCACGAAAATGGGCCCGTGTGTGAAGTGGCTTGTGTGGGACCCGGCCTGTGTGTGAGCAGGCCTGTGTGTGAAAGAGGCTTCTGTGGGAGCGGGCTTGCCCGCGAAGAGGCCCTTGAGAGCGCCAAAAAGCCTCGCGGCTTCGCGGCGCCCCGACACCCCCGCTCCCACAAGTCCGCTCGCTCCCAGCCGCCACCCGGCAGCAATAAGTGCCGCCAGGCCGTTTCGCCGCTACAATGCCCGCCTTGACCGTGAAGCCTGACTAAAAAAACATGTCCCTACCCAAGCATCACCTGGAATTGCTCAGCCCTGCCCGCGATGTGGCGATTGCCCGCGAGGCCATCCTGCACGGCGCCGATGCCGTGTACATCGGCGGCCCGAGCTTCGGCGCCCGCCACAACGCCTGCAACGAAGTGAGCGATATCGCCCAGTTGGTGGAGTTCGCCCGGCGTTACCACGCCCGGGTCTTCACCACCATCAACACCATCCTGCACGACAACGAGCTGGAGCCGGCCCGCAAGCTGATCCACCAGCTCCACGATGCCGGCGTCGATGCGCTGATCGTCCAGGACCTGGGGGTGATGGAGCTGGATATCCCGCCTATCGAGCTGCATGCCAGCACCCAGACCGATATCCGCACCCTGGCCCGGGCCAAATTTCTCGACCAGGCCGGCTTTTCCCAACTGGTGCTGGCCCGCGAGCTGAACCTGCAGGAGATCCGCGCGATTGCCGACGAGACCGACGCGGCCATCGAGTTCTTCATCCACGGCGCGTTGTGCGTGGCGTTTTCCGGCCAGTGCAATATCTCCCATGCGCAGAATGGCCGCAGCGCCAACCGTGGCGACTGCTCCCAGGCCTGCCGCCTGCCCTATACCCTCAAGGACGACCAGGGTCGCGTGGTCGCCTTTGAAAAACACCTGCTGTCGATGAAGGACAACAACCAGAGCGCCAACCTGCGCGCCCTGGTCGATGCCGGTGTGCGCTCGTTCAAGATCGAGGGCCGCTACAAGGACATGGGCTATGTGAAGAACATCACCGCCTACTACCGCCAGCGCCTCGACGAAATCCTCGAGGACCGCCCGGACCTGGCCCGTGCTTCCAGCGGACGTACCGCGCATTTCTTCCTGCCGGATCCGGAAAAGACCTTCCACCGCGGCAGCACCGACTACTTCGTCAGCGACCGCAAGATCGATATCGGCGCCTTCGACACCCCGACTTTCACCGGCCTGCCGGTCGGCGTGGTGGAGAAAGCCGGCAAGCGTGACCTGCAGGTGGTGACCTTCGAGCCGCTGTCCAACGGTGACGGCCTCAACGTGCTGGTCAAGCGCGAAGTGGTGGGTTTCCGCGCCAATATCGCAGAACCCAGGGGCGAATTCGAAGAGGATGGCGAGAAACGCTATCGCTACCGCGTCGAACCCAACGAAATGCCGGCCGGCCTGCACAGCCTGCGGCCGAACCATCCGTTGAACCGCAACCTCGACCACAACTGGCAGCAGGCCCTGCTGAAGAACTCCGCCGAGCGTCGCGTCGGTCTTTCCTGGCTGGCCCGCCTGCGCGAGGACCGCCTGGAACTGACCGCCACCAGCGAGGAAGGCATCAGCGCCAGCGTCGCCCTGGACGGGCCGTTCGGCGTGGCCAACAAGCCGGAACAGGCCCTGGAGCAACTGCACGACCTGCTCGGCCAACTGGGCACCACCCAGTACCACGCCACGGCCATCGAACTGGATGCACCCCAGGCGTTCTTCATTCCCAACTCGCAGCTCAAGACCTTGCGCCGCGAAGTGATTGAAGCCCTGACCACCGCGCGTATCGCCGCTCACCCCCGTGGCGGACGCAAGGCCGAGACCAGTCCGCCGCCGGTGTACCCGGAATCGCACCTGTCGTTCCTGGCCAACGTCTACAACCAGAAGGCCCGCGACTTCTACCACCGTCACGGCGTCAAGCTGATCGACGCAGCCTTCGAGGCCCACGAGGAAACCGGCGAAGTACCGGTGATGATCACCAAGCACTGCCTACGTTTCTCCTTCAACCTGTGTCCGAAACAGGCCAAGGGCGTCACCGGCGTGCGCACCAAGGTCGCGCCGATGCAGTTGATCCACGGGGACGAAGTGCTGACGTTGAAGTTCGACTGCAAGCCTTGCGAAATGCATGTGGTCGGCAAGATCAAGGGGCATATCCTCGACCTGCCGCAACCGGGCAGCGCGGTGGTCGGCCATATCAGCCCCGCCGATCTGCTCAAGACCATCCCTCGCGCGCCACACTGAGCGAACGGCCAGGACGGCCGTTCTCGTCCCGGGCATAAATAAAGTCGTCGGCAACGCCCGCAAGGCTTGCATATCGACTCGTAGCCCTCTTCAATGAGCAGGCCCCACCCGACCCGATTCCCCGGTGTCGGGTACCTGTTCATGGATGAGCAAGCTTCGATATGAGCCAGATGGATCTGCGCCAGCGACCCGCCCCATGGAAGGCCTTGTGGGCTCTCCCCGTTCCGACCCGCTGGCTGCTGCTCGGCATCGGCGTATCGCGCATCGCTTCGTTCATGATCTGGCCCTTTATCGTCGTGGCGATGAACAAGCGCTTCGGTACGCCGATCACCGATATCGGCGCACAACTGGCCCTGGGTGCCCTGGTCTCCATCGCCCTGTCGCCCCTGGCCGGTTTTCTCGGCGATACCTTCAACGCCCGCAACCTGATGGTCTTCGGCTGCGTTCTCGGCGCCACCTGCTTCCTGCTGATGGGACTGCTGCCCGGACAGACCAGCTACTTTGCCGCGATCATCGGCATGGCGATGGCCCACAGCATTCTCGAACCGCTGCTGCGAGTGCTGCTGAGCGACACCGTGGCCACCGACGACGAGCGCACCTTTCTCTTCCATATCCGTTATTACGTGGTCAATTGCGCGGCCGCCAGCGGGCCGCTGATCGGCATGTGGTTCGCCAATCGCGAGAGCGACGCAGTGTTTCCCATCGCCGCCTGTGCCTACGGCCTGCTGGCGCTGACCATCGCCGGCGCGGCGCGCTATCGGCTGCAGTCGCCGCACCTGGCCGCTGCCGAATCGGTGCCGCCGCCCTTGCGGCAAGTCCTGCGGGCGATCCTCGGCAGCCGGCTGTTCCTGACGATCATCGTCGCCAACTTCTTCCTGGTGCTGGTCTATGCCCAGATCGATGAATCGCTGACCTTCTACCTGCTGGAACTCAAGGTCGAGGACATCAACGGCCTGATCGCCATGATGAACGTGACCAACGCCTCGGTGGTGCTGGTGTTCCACCTGTTCCTGATGGGCTGGCTGATCGACCTGGCGGACAAGCGCGCCTATGTCCTCGCCCTTGCCTGCCTGATGGTCGGCCACGCCATCATCGCCCTCAACAGCGCCGCCCTGTGGTACGGCTGGGTGTTGGCCATCGGTTTCGCGACCCTGGCCGAGATCATCGTGATGCCGCTGTTCGCCACCCTGATCGACCGCCTCGCGCCACCGGGCATGCGCGGCAGCTTTATCGGCATCTCCATGCTGGCCGGCCTCGGTTCGGCGCTGGCCCCACTGCTCGGCGCGCTGGTGATCAACCACTTTGGCGGCGTCGTGCTGTTTTCCGCGCTGGCCCTGGCCTGCCTGCCCATCGGCCTGCTGGGTTATCGGGCGCTGGCGGTGGGCCAGCCGGTCGCGGTGCCGGAGCCCGCGGTATGAGCCTGGTGTGCATCGATGTCGCCGCGCCGCCGCTACCGGTGATCGCGGGCGCGCAACTGCACGCCTGCCGCTTCGAATACGGCCAGGGCGCCGTGTCGGCCTACGACGCCGGCCGGTTCGGTCGCCTCGAACTGCCGCAGGCCCTGGTCAGTGCGGTGCCCGTCCGCCAGGCGGAATATCTGGCCGGGCGTTACTGCGCACGCCGCGCGGAGCACGCCCTGCACGGCCGCTACAGCGATATTCCCAGCGGCGCCGACCGTGCGCCGATCTGGCCGTCAGGGCTGGTCGGCAGTCTGTCCCATGCCGGCGGTTATGCCCTGGCGATCGTCGGCGACAGCCAGTCGGGCTACCTGCCCGGCATCGATGTCGAGCACCTGGCGGGCGAGCCGGAACCCGAGGATGTCCAGCGACAGATTGCCAGTCGCGAGGAAATGGCCGTGCTCGAATCTCTCCTCGACGCGGCCGGGGCCTTTACCCTGATGTTTTCCGCCAAGGAAGCGATCTACAAGGCGCTGTATCCCAGGGTCCGGCGTTTTATCGATTTCCATGAGGTGGCCTGTGTCGCCGCGGGGCCCGGCCACCTGCTGTTCGCCAGCCGCGACACGCTGCACAGCGTGCTGCCTCGCGACCTGCCCCTGCGCGTGGCCTATGCCGTGCAGGACTCGCGGGTCTTCACCCTTTGTCAGGTCGAACTCGGAGTGATCCAGGGATGAATCCTTACCAACTGCTGGCGCCACGTTCGTTCTGGCGCAGCGCCGTCGCACAACGGACGGCCTTGTCGATGAGCGAGCTGTGGCTGCCGGAATTCGCCATCGAGCGCGACGACGCCATCGTCACCGCCGGCTCCTGCTTCGCCCAGCATATCGGCCGGGCAATGGTCGCCCGCGCCATGAACTGGATCGATAGCGAACCGGCGCCGGCGGGCCTGTCGGAGGCCGAGTGCAAGGCCCGCCACTATGGCGTGTTCTCCCTGCGCACCGGCAACCTCTATACCCCGGCGATGTTACGCCAGTGGCTGGAGTGGGCCTTGCTGGACCGGGTGATGCCCGAGCAGGTCTGGAGCCGCGACGGGCGCTTCTTCGACCCCATGCGCCCCGCCGTCGAGCCTGCCGGCTATGCGAGCCTGGAAGCCTTGCGGGACGCCCGCCGGACCACACTGGCGGCCATCAAGGCGGCGATCCGGCGGGCCAAAGTGTTTGTCTTCACCCTGGGCCTGACCGAGGCCTGGGTCGATCGGCACACTTCGCTGGTATACCCGCTCTGCCCCGGCACCTTGCACGGCACCTTCGATCCGCAAACCCATGCCTTGCGCAATTTCGGCTTTCTCGACAGCTACCGCGAAATGACCACGGCGCTTGAACTGCTGCGCTCGGTGAATCCGGGTATCCGTCTGCTGCTGACGGTCTCGCCGGTGCCGCTGACCGCCACGGCCACCGGCCAGCACGTGCTGACGGCCACCACCTATTCCAAGTCGGTGCTGCGCGCCGTCGCCGGCCAGCTCTGTGAAGAGCAGCGCGATGTCGACTATTTCCCGTCCTACGAGATCATCACCGGCACGCCGTTCAAGGCCGCCTTCTACCAGGACAACCAGCGCGAGGTCACGCCCGAGGGCGTGGCCTTCGTCATGCAGCAGTTTTTTGCCGCGCTCGAGCCGAAACCGGCGTCTGCCGCGGCGCCCGGCACGGCCATTGCCCACTTGCCCAGCGAGGACCTTGTTTGTGAAGACGCCGTACTCGACTACTACGCCCAGCCCCAGGTTCCTGCTGCTGGGTGACTCCAACAGCGGTCCGATCGGCAAGGCCGCGCAGGCCCGCGCACTGCCGTTCAGCGGCGGACCGCTGGGGGCCGGGCGGGATTTCAATGTCGACTTCTTCGTGGCCTCGGCGGATGACCTGGGGTTTCGCGATCCGGAGATGGACCAGCGCTATCGCCAGGCCCTGGCACTGGCGGGTGTTGCGCACCTGGGCCAACTGTCGGTGCCGCTGGTGAGCACGCTGGGCATGAGTGTGCATTTCCTCGCCAGTCGCCCGAACTGGCACTGCTACCAGGATGAACACGGCGAATTCGATCCGGGCTTTCTGTCCGGGGCGTTGTTCGAGTCGATCATCGACGCCATGAGTCGCCATGCCCTGGCGTTCTACGAACGGGCTCTGGCCCTGGGGCTCAGGGTGCTGGTCGTCCTGCCGCCACAGCGCGTCCCGGAGTTTTCCGATGCGCGGGTGTTCCCGGCGGCGCAGGCGGTGTTGATTCGCCGGCTCCAGGCGCTGGGCATCGAGCTGATCGACGTGCGCAGCATCGCGACCGGCGAGGACGGCTGGCAACACCCGCGCTACTGCGAAATCGACGACCCCCTGCATGGCAACCTCGCCTTTGGCGGGCTGATCGTCGACGCGCTGCTCGAACGCCTCTAGGCTCCGTACGAAAACTCGCCGAGCGGCGATCAGGCAAGGCAAAAACAGGCGAGCAAGCGGAGTGTAGGGACCTACATGAGCATTGCGAGCCTGTTTTTAACGCAGCATGATCGTCGCGCAGGTAGTTTTCGTAGAGAGCCTCACGCCTGGGGCTGCTCGCCAAGAATGGTCACCCGCTCGCCATAACGCGAGTGCGGGAAATAATCCCAGACCGCGTGGTGCTGGGTGCAGCGGTTGTCCCAGAACACCAGGGTATTGGGCTCCCAGCGTACCCGGCAGGTCAGGATCGGCTCCCGTGCCACCAGGTCGAACAGCAGCTTCAGCAGCGCCTGGCTTTCAGCCTCGGACAACTGGGTGATATGCGAGGTGAAGCCGGAATTGACGAACAGGGTCTTGCGCCCGGTCTGCGGATGCCGCACCACCACCGGATGCTCGCTTTTGGGCAGGTCGGCGGGCGCCTGGTAGCCCTTCCAGGGAATCGCCCCGTCATGGACCGCCGTCAGGCCTTGCAGAAAATCCTGCAGGGCCGGTGACAGCATTTCCAGGGCCAGGTGCATATTGGCGAACAGGGTATCGCCACCGGTGCCGATCGCCGGGGTTTCCTTGATATACAGCATCGAGCCCAGCGACGGCGCCAGGTCGGCGGTGCCGTCGGTATGCCAGGCTTCCCCGGCGACGAAGCGCGACTGCGCGGTGGCGCGGATCACCACCAGTTCCGGGTCGTCGCCATCGATATCTTCCAGCGGCAAGGCCCGCAATTCCCCGAACAACCGGCCAAAGGCCTTGTGCTGCTCGACGCTCAGGTGCTGGTCGCGAAACACCAGCACATGGTTCTCCAGAAAGGCCCGGCGAATCTCCGCCAGTTGCCCGGGCGTCAGCTCCCGGGACAGATCCACGCCACCGATATGCGCACCGATGATCGGCGTCAGGCGATCAACCGTGATGTGCTGGTACGGCGCCCGAGGTTCGCCGGCGATTTTCTCGACTGCCTTCAATGCCCAATGATCCATGTTCCCTCACCTTTTTTAAGAATTTATCAAACCTTCTGCCAGGTCCCGCAACATCCGCCGCCGGCACTCGCGGTCCTGCTCGCCACTGCCGGCACAGGCCAGGGCCCAGACACGGGTGGCGCCGACGCAGATCCCGGCATAACCGGCGGCATCGTTATCGGCGAAGATGCCCGCGGCCATGTGGGCGTAGGCCCGGCTGTTGGCATCGGCGAAAGCCGCCGCGTTGGCTTCGGTGCTGAGTTCGGCGTAGTAGTCGGCGTAGCCCCGGGCATCGCCGAAATGCTCGGCGATCATGGCGGTGTTGGCCGGCGCCGTGGCGTACTCCAGGGCCAACGCATGGGCCCGGGCATAACCCGTGGCATAGGGAAAAGCCCGCCGATACAGGGCCGGCAGCAGCGGCTTGAGCGCCGCCAGCCATTCCCCGCGACGACCGTTGACTCCGAGGGCGGCGCGCCGATGCAATTGCTGCAGGGCCGCCACGCTCGCGTGATCGCTATCCTCGATGCATTCAGGCAACCGTGGCAGTACCACCTCGGCCTGCCAGGCATGGACCCGCGCAAACGGTACCGGGCCGCCAAGGTGGGTCAGCGCCGCCTGCAAGTCGTTGCGCCAGCGTTGCACCCAGTCCGCGGGTTGTCCGGCGAGCAGCACCGGGACCAGCACCCGCAGCCAGTCGGGTTGTGCTTCAAGGTGCATGCCGTTCTCCTTGCCCGTCGCTGCCGATGACCTCGGCAATCAGCCGGGCCCAGCGTCCGCCGACGATGCCGTAGTGATCGGTGTCCAGCACCCGCCATTCCAGCAGATGAGGCAGCAACCCTTGCCAGGCCCGCTGTAACTCGTCGGCCTGCCAGCCCCGGCCGACGCCGTAGGGATTGGCCTGGCTGGCGATAAACAGCCGGGCCGGGGTGTCCGCCAAGGCCGGCGGCGTGAACGTCGCCATGCTGCTCATGTTGTGTTTGCAGCAGGTGGTCAGCCGTTGCAGGTAACCCTGCATTTCCTCGGACAACCCCCGTGCGTCCGCCTCGGGCCAGCGTTGGGCGAATTCGCGCTGGAACACCGCCTCGATCTGCCGCTCATCCATTCGCGCCAGTTCGACGCCCGCGTCCGGTGCCGGCGGGTCTATCAGATACAGCCGGGGTGGCGCCAGGCCCATCTGACCCGCCGCCGCGCACATGGCCTGGGCGACCCACGCACCGAAGGACCAGCCGGCCAGCCGCCAGCCAAAGGACTGGCGCGGGAAACGCGCCTGCAAGGACTCCAGGTAGCAGGCGGCCCGTTGCGCGAGACTGATCGGCGGCAGCCCCAGATGCTGCAACGCCGGGTCGGCGATCACGCAGACCCCCAGGGTCTCGGGCAATGCCGCCACCAGTTCGCGATAGGCCTGCACGTCGCCCCCGACCGGATGCACCAGGCACAGCCATTCCCGGCCGGCACCGGGACTCCAGATATCCAGTTGCACCGCGCCGGCCCAGTCGCTGACGCTGGCCCCAGCCCCAGCCCCGGCGGCATCGATCAGCGCCAGGACTTCCCGCAGGCTGACCTTGTGGCTGAACTGCGACAGTTGCAGGCCGACGCCCAGTCCCGACTGCACCTCGTCGATCAGGTCGAGCAAGGTCAGCGAGTCCGCGCCCAGTTCGTACAGCGAGGCATCGTCGGGCAAGGTTTCCAGGCCGAGCCATTGGCACAGGCAAGCGCGCAGGTGCCCGGCCGGGTCGACGCCGGCGGCGGCACTCTTGGCCACGGTCGCGCCAGCGCCGTGGCGACGCGGGTAAAAGGCCCGCGACGCCACGATCGAGGTGGTCGACACCAGGCACTGCGGCAGTTGCATCGCCAGGGCCAGGTCGAACACCCGGGCGCCCTCTTCGACCGACAGGCCGAGCGCCAGGTGACGTTGATGGGCTTCGTCGCTGGAGGTGACGGCCGTGGCCATGCCGCGGTCGCGCCAGATATCCCAGTTGAGGCCCAGGCGCACGCAGCGTCCCGCCTGCGCACGGTAATGGGCAAAGCCATCCAGCACGCCACTGGCGGCGGCATAGTCCAGATGCCCCGCACCGCCGAACACCGCCGACATCGACGAGCAGTACAGGACAAAGCCCGGAGCGAGCCGCGCGATCAGCGCTTCCACCGCCAGCATGCCCAGGGTCTTGGCGGCCATGGCCGAATCCATCTGCCGCGCATCGCGATGGCGGACCAGGCCGCCGGCACCGACGCCCGCCGCATGAATGACCCCGGCCAGTTCGCCATGACGCTCGGCGAGCTGTTCGAGTACCGCCGGCCAGCGGGCCAGATCGGCGATATCGGCCTGCAGGTTGTCGATACGCTCACGGTAGGCCAGCAGGTTCGCTGGCAGTTCGCCCCGGCGCGAGATCAGCACCATCCGCCGCCCTGGCGCTTGCAGCAGGTGTTCGCAGAGGCTGCTGCCGATTCCACCGCTCCCGCCAAGGACCAGGAAGGTCCCGGTCAAGGGCAGCAAGGCCGAAGTTTCCGGGGCCGACGGTGCCGGGCTGGCGATCAGCCGCGGTTGCCACAGGTAGTCGCCGCGAATCGCCAGGCGCCGGGGCAATGCCGCCGGATCGCTGAGTAGCGCCGCCAGCCGGTCGGCCTGGCTCGCCCAGTGTGCCGAGGGCAGGTCCAGCCAGTGGCAGCGCAGCGGATATTCCTGCGGCAGCACTTCGCAGGCCCCGGCCAGGGCGCCGAGTTCCGGTCGCTGTACCTCGCCTTCGACCGCGCAGGCCTGCCAGGACAGCAGCCACAGGCGCAATCTTGTCGGGCGTGAGTCGCCCCAGGCCTGCATCAAGGCCGCCAGGGTGTCCAGACAGGCCCACTGGGCCGCCGCCAGGCTCTGTTCGTTCACCGCGCCGCCGACCGACAACGGCAAGGCGTGCAGCCAATCCAGTTCGGTCACTTGCGGCTCGACGACATCCGCCAGCAGCGGCAGCAGCGCCTGCGGATCACTCGGGTCCAGTTCAAAACGGTCCGGCCCCAGGCGCCGCGAGCCATTGCCGGCACGCACCTGGACCACTCGCCGATAAACGCTGCCCAGTGCATCGAGCAAGGTGTTGTCCAGGGCCTCGTTGGCACAGACCACCAGGGTCTCGCGGCGCCTATCGGCCGGCGTGCTGCCCAAGCGGCGCACCCGCAGCCACTGGCGCTGGTGGAACCACTCCGGCAAGGGGGTGCGGGCTGGCTCCGGCGGGGTATCAGGGATCGGGGCCGGACCCTGTGCCGACAGCGGGAATCGGCAGGTTTCCAGATCGAATGCCGATGGCCCGAGGTCCCAGGGCGGTGGCGCCGAACGTTTCGGCCAGTCGATCCGGGCGCCGTCGTACCAGGCTTGCAGGATCTCCCCGGGCGTCGCGCCATGGGCCGGCCAGCGCCGGGTCGACAGCGGCACTTCGCGGATCGACGTTTCGTCCGCCACCCACGGTTCCCCCGCTCGACACGCCACGCCGTAGCGCCAACGGTGCTGGCGGCGCCCCGATTGCAGGTAGCGCAACACCGCCTCAAGGCGATGTGGGAACTGGTCCAGGTACGCCTTGATCGTCGCCATGTTGCGCAGCAGTGCGCTGCGACTCCGGGCGCTGAGCAGCAGGCACGGGATGCCGGGCGCCGCCGCCGGCTCGGCCACGGGCGCCGCGCCGACAATCACATGGGCATTGGTGCCACCGATGCCGAAGCTGCTGACTCCCGCCAGGCGGCGTCGGCCCTCGGGCCAGGGCCGCGGCTCGGTGGGAATATGGAACGGCGTGTGTTGCAGGTCGATCTGCGGGTTGATCCGGTTGAACCCCAGGTTCGCCGGCAACACGCCGTGGTACACCGCCAGTGTCGCGCGGATCAGACCTACCACGCCGGCCGCGGCGCCCAGGTGGCCGATCTGGCTTTTCACCGAGGCCAGGGCGCAACTGTTCGCCGGTGCCTCGCCGAAGGCCTTGCCCAGCGCCGCGACCTCGATCGGATCGCCCAGCAGCGTGCCGGTGCCATGGGCCTCGACATAGCCGATATCGGCGCCGCGCAGCCCGGCCTTGTCCAGCGCTTCGCGAATCACCGCGCTCTGGCCCGCCACCGATGGCGCGGTATAGCTCATCTTGTCGTGCCCATCGTTGTTCAGCGCCGAAGCCTCGATGACCCCGTAGATCCGGTCGCCGTCCCGTTGTGCCCGGTCCAGGGGCTTGAGTACCACCACGCCGTAGCCACTGGCGCCGAGGGTGCCGCTGGCATCGTCGCTGAAGGGACGGCACAGGCCATCGCGGGAGAAGATATGTTGCGGTCGGTAGCGATAGCCTTGCGTCAGGGTCGGGTCCACCAGCACCCCGGCGGCCAGCATCACATCGGCGTCGCCCTGCCTGAGCAGCGCCGCCGCCAGGTGCACGGCGATCAGCGAACTGCCGCAGGCGGCCTGCACACTCATGGCCGGGCCGCCGAGATCCAGGTGATAGGCGGCCTTGGTCGCGAGGAAATCCTTGTCGTGATGCAGGGCCATCTGGAAGGTATCCGGCAGTTCGCTCGCATCGGCCTGGCGCAGCAGTTGCTGGAAGTAGGTGGTTTCGCCACAACTGGCGATCAGGCCGATCCGTGGGCCGTCCGCCGCCGGAACGATCGCCGCATGCTCCAGGGCCTGTACGCAGGCCATCAGCAGGTGGCGCTGTTGCGGGTCCATCAGCCGTGCTTCCTGGCGGCTGATGCCGAAGTACTCGGGATCGAAATCGAACATCCCCGCCAGTTGGCTGCGGGCGCCGACCCGTCCGGCTTCGGCGTCGAAGCGCTCGATGCCCGAGGCGCCCGTCTCGACCATCGACCAGAAGGCCCGCAGATCCACGGCCCCGGCGACATTGACCGCCATGCCGATCACCGCCATGGGCGAATGGCCGTTGTCGCGCCCGCGCAGGGGTTCGACCCTGCTGGCCGGTGCTGTCGCCAGATGGGCCGCCAGTCGACGCGGGGTGACCTGCTCGAACAGCTCGGCCATGGTCACTTGCAGCTCCGCTTCCTGGTTATAGCGGGCATGCAGGCGCATCAGCCCGAGGCTGGTGGCACCGGCCTCGAAGAATGTCTGGTCCGGGCTGATCGGCCGACCGATCACCGCTTCGAACAGCTCGCCGAGACGCTGCTCCAGCGGGTTCGACGAGGCTTCGGCTGCGACCATGGCCTGGCGTTCCAGCCGCTCGCCGAGGCCTTGCAGGGCCTTGCGGTCGATCTTGCCGCTGGGCGTGCGCGGCCATTGGTCGAGGCGTCGATAGCTGTCGATACGCACATGGGCCGGCAGTTCACGGGCCAGCCGACGGTCCAGCGCCTCGGCAGCGGGTGCCATCCCGTCCACTTGCAGGTAGGCGACCAGGCGCGGCGGTTCGGCTTCGAGGGTGACGATGGCGCCCGTCACCTCGGGGACCTGCATCAGCGTCGCTTCGATCTGCCCGAGCTCCAGGCGATGACCGCTCAATTTGATCTGATGGTCGTCGCGCCCCAGGTAATGCAGGCACCCCGAGGCATCGACCCGGGCCAGGTCACCGGTGCGGTAGAACAGGCGCGGGGCTCCCGTGGCATCGGGCAGTTCGACGAAACGGCTGGCGTTCAACCGCGGATCGCCCAGGTAGCAGCGGGCAACCATCGGCCCCGCCACCAGCAGGTGGCCCGTCGCGCCCGCTGGCAACGGCCGGTCGTGTTCATCCACCAGCAGCAGGCAGGCATTGCTCACCGCCCGGCCAATGGGCGCGCGCAGCGGCCACTCCCGTGGTGCTCCCGCCAGGCGCAGGCCGCTCACCACATGAGTCTCGGTCGGTCCGTAGTGATTGAACAGGCTCGCCTGGGGCATGCCGGCGAACCATTGTCGCAGCGCCTCGGTGCACAGCAGTTGTTCCCCCGCCGTGACCACTTCGCGCAGGCGGCTCGGATAGAGCCCCCGGCTCACGGCGGTTTCGGCCAGGTGCTGCAGGGCCACGCAGGGCAGGAACAGGCGCTCGATGCCGGCGTCCAGCAGGTAGTCCAGCAATGCCGGTGCATCCTGGCGCCAGCCGGGGCTGATCAGGTGGTAGCAACCACCACCGCACAGGGTGCTGAAAATCTCCTGGAACGAGACGTCGAACGACAGCATGGAGAATTGCAGGGTCCGTGCCCGGGCCGCCAGCCCGCCCTCGTCGCGTTGCCACTGCAAGAGGTTGCACAGCGTACGGTCCGCGACCTGGACGCCCTTCGGCGTGCCGGTCGAACCGGAAGTGAACAGCATGTACAACGGCCGTTCGCCCCGATGTGGCGTGCGGGCAAAGGGACGTGTCGGGGCATCGAGCCGCACCCGGTGGCGAGCGATGCCGTGTTCGCCGAGGCGCTCGAGGGCCGTTTCGGTCGCACGGCTGAACAACAGGCAGTGGGCGCCACACTGCCCCAGCACCTGGCGCAACACCGCCTGGGGGTAGCCGGGGTCGAGCGGCACCGCGGTGAGGTTGAGCTTGGCCAGGGCCAGCAAGGCAACGATATGTTCCACCGAAGTATCGAGGAACAGCACCACCGGCCCGGGCGCGAGGCCCAGCGCAGGCAGTGCCGGATCCTCGCGCAGGGTGGCCGCCAGGGTGTCGGCCCGTTCGTTCAGGTGGCCATAGCTCAGCCGCTGTTCACCCGCCACCAGTGCCGTGGCGTCGGGCGTGCATTGCACCTGGTACTCGAACCAGTCCGCCAGGGTGGCGAAAGGCGGCTGCCCCGCTCCACCCTGGCTGGCCGCCGGCAAACTGCGGCGATAGGGCAACAGCAGCGAATCGAGGGGCTCGGTCGGTGCCTGCAACAGCCGATCCAGTGCGCCACGGAACAGCCCGGCGGCCGTCTGCATCTGCGCCTCGGTGAAATAATCGCACTGGTATTCCCACCAGCCCGCCAGGCCTTCTGCACTGTCCACCAGCGACAGGGTCAGCGGGCACTTGGCCTGCAACGGCCCGGTGAATTCCAGGCGGGCCTGGAAACCCTCGAGTTTCGAAAAATCGGTGTTCTCCAGCACGAACATGAAGTCGAACAGCGTCTGGCTGCCCGAGAGGCGCAGGTCTTCCACCACATCCGCCAGCGCCACATCCTGATACGCCAGCACCTGGCGCACGATATCGGTCTGTTCACGCAACAGTTCGTCCAGGGCGCGAGTGCCGTCGACGGCCGTCGGGATCAGCACGGTGTTGGCGAACATGCCCACCGCTTCTTCGAACTCGGCCAGCGGCCGGTTGGACACCGGGCTGGCGATGCGTGGACGCGACAGACCGGTCAGGGCGTGCAGGGTCCAGGCGAATACACTGAACAACACTTCGAAGCGTGTCAGTCGTTGTTGCCCGCAGAAGCGTTCGAGCGCCAGGCATTGCGCCGCTTCCAGCGCCTGGCGATATTGCCGGGCCCCGGCCCCGCCGCCGTTGCGCTGTGGCAGCAACCCAGGCGATGGTTCCGGCTGTTCGCGATGGAACTGTGCCAGGGTGCGACGTTGCTGGCGGTAGTGCGGCGCAACGCTCCATTGGCCCTGCCACTGGCCGAATTCCAGCGGTGTCAGGCGATTGTCCCGGTCGCCCGTGGTGCGCCCCTGGAGAATGTCGGTGTAGAGCATCTGCAGATCGTCGAACAGCAGGTTCAGCGACCAGCCATCGACCACGCTGTGGTGCAGGTGCAGAAGCAGTCGCGCGCTGCCATCGGCGAATGGCAACAGCCAGGACTGGAACAGCGTGGGGCTGCCCAGGTCGAACGGCGTGGCAAATACCAGCGCGGCGAACGCCTGCCAGTTGTCTTCGGTGAACTGGCCGCGGGCAAAGGTCTGGCAGTTCGTTCCCTGTGCGGCGACCACCTGGTCGAGCCCGTCCGACCCGGACTCGAATGCCGTGCGCAATGCCGGGTGACGTGCCACCAGTTGCTCCAGGGCCGTGCCCAGGGCCGCCAGTTCGACGCTGGCTGGCAGCCACAGCACCAGCGGCACGTTATAGGCGGTGGACGTCGGCTCGCGCTGCTGCAACAACCACAACCGGCGTTGTTCGGCGGTCGCCGGCAGGCGTCGCGAGGTGCTCGGCGCTGGCGCCGGCGGATACAGCGCGGGATGCGCCCGCGAACTGACCAGGAGCTCGGCCAGGCCGGTGAAGTTTTCCTCCAGCAACTGCGCCATGCTCAGCTCCACCTGCCACCGGCGGCGTACCGCCGAACGCAGGCGCAGGGCCTTGAGCGAGTCGCCGCCGCTGCGCAACCAATCGTCCTCGGCGCCCAATCGCGGTTGGCCCAACAGTGTCCGCGCCTGCTCCAGCAACCATGACAGCGCTGGTGTTTCCTCGCCGGCCGTGGCCTGTGACGCCCGCCATGGCTGACCACCCTGCTCCAGCAAACGCGCACGGTCGACCTTGCCATTGGCGGTCAGCGGCAGGCGTTCGAGCAGAAACAGCTGCTGCGGACGCATGTAGGTCGGCAGTTGCGCCCGCAGGTGGGCGTCGAACCCGGCAGGGTCCAGTTCGTCGCGGGGCACGATAAAGGCCAGCAACTGGTGGTCCTCGGCGGCCTGGCGACGGGTGCAGACATAGGCCTGGGCCACGCCGGGATATTCGAGGATGCGTTGTTCGACCTCACCGGGTTCGATACGGAAACCACGTACCTTGACCTGACGGTCGACGCGGCCGATGTACTCGATCAGGCCCGCTTCGTTCTCGCGGACCCGGTCGCCGCTGCGGTAATGCAGCAATGGCTGGCCATCGGCGCCGGGCAAGGTGACAAAACAGCGCGCCGTCTCCTCGGGCCGCTGGCGGTAGCCGCGGGCCACGCCGCTGCCCGTCAGGTACAGCTCGCCCACCGTTCCCGGGGCGACCGGCCGTTGCTGCTCGTCGAGAATCCGTACCCCGGTGTCGGGCAAGGGGCGACCGATTGGCACCGAGGTCCCTTCGAAGTCGCGGGCGATTGGCTGGCACAAGGCGAACGTGGTGCACTCGGTCGGCCCATAGACATTGAAGATGCGGCAGGCGCTGTGCGGGTTGGCCCGGTACCAGTCGCGAACCGCCACGGCGCTGATCTGCTCGCCACCGATCAGCACCTGGCGCAGGCTGGCGAAACAGCGCGGATATTCCTGGCTCAGGGTGTTGAACAGCGACACCGTCATGAACAGTGTCGCCACCGCCTGCGTCTCCAGCACCTGGGCCAGGCGCCGCGCATCGAGCAGTTCGTCATCGGCGATCATCACGCAGGTGCCGCCATTGAGCAGCGGTGCCCAGAGTTCGAAGCTGATGGCATCGAAGGCCGGGTTGGACAGGCAGGCAAAGCGTTCGCCAGGCCCGATCTCGATGTAGCCGCCGGGCTGCACCAGGCGCAAGATCCCGCGCTCACCGACTTCCACCGCCTTGGGCGTCCCGGTGGAGCCCGAGGTGTAGAACAGGAAGCTCACCTCGGCAGGCGTCCTGGCGAGTGGCAGTGTGCCCGGCGCCGGGGTGTCCAGCAAGGCCGCTACTTCGGCTTGCCACGGGCTGGCTGGCAGATCGGCGAAAGGCTCGTCCACCAGGAGCCCGACGCAGGCGCCGTCCTCCAGCATCCGCAGCCGCCGTGACGCAGGACTGGCACGGTCCAGCGGCACCACCACGGCCCCGGCCTTCAAGGCACCGAGCAGCGCCGCCAGCCAGCGCCAGGACCTCGGCATGCACAGCGCCAGGGGCTGTCCGGGGCGCACGCCACGCGCCAGCAAGCCCTGGGCGATCCGTTCGCTGGCGGCTGCCAGTTCGCTGTAGCTTAATTGTATCTGCCGGTCGATCACCGCCAGGGCCTGGGGCGATGCCGCCACCTGTTGGGCAAAACGCCCGAGCAGGGTCGCCGGGGCGGTGTGCTGCACCCTGCCTGGCCGAGCACTCTCTTGCTGAAGAATGTCCATTACGCCTCCTGCGTCAAAGATTCAGCCGGCAAGGTCGCCGCGGATGCCCGCCCCGGGCCATCGAACCGCTTCAGTTCCTGTTCGAGGGTCCTGGCGACACGGCGCATTTCCACGGTCTCCAGCATGTCCCAGTGACCGCCGTTGACCAGCTTCGCCAGGTAGCCATCGCCAGCCCGGCGGCGCCAGAAACCGCGCAGTCCATGGAGCTGGGCACGGCTGAAACCCTCGCGTGCCTGGATCAGCACCACCCGCCCGGCCCTGGGTTGGCAGACGTAGTTCGCCACGGCCATGCGGTTGTGGTTGTAGATATGGAAATAGCGTTCGACCTGGGCGTCCTCGATGCCGGGGTACATGCCGTTGAAGCGCACCAGCTTGTCGCGGAACTCGGCCATGTCCACCGGGGCCATCTGCTGCCGGTAGGCGGCATTGTCCGAGCCCTGGGTATCGAGCAGCACCACGGTGACCTGCCGATGTCCCGCCGCTGTCAGGCGCCGGGCCATTTCGTAGGCCACCAGCCCGCCGAACGACAGCCCGGTGAGAACCAGCGGTTGCGTGACCAGCGGTTCGATCAGGCGCAGATAGGCCGCGGCCATGGCCTCGACCGTCGGTTCGGCGGCCTCGCCGGGATTGAGCCCCGGCGACTGCACGCCATAGACCCCCACCGACTCCGCGAGGACCTTGGCCAGCGACAGGTAGCAGAACGCCGTGCCGCCGGCGGGATGGATGCACACCACATTGCGTTGGCCGTCACCCCGACGGAACTCGATCAGGTTGCTCCGGGCCGCTGCCGGGTTGGCCCCCGAGCGGATCCAGCCACCCAGCGCCTCGATGCTCGGATGGCCGATCACCACGCGGATCGGCAACTCGATGCCGAAGGCCTGGCCGACCTGGTGGGCCATCTTGATCGCCGCGATGGAGGTGCCGCCGACATTGAAGAAGTTGTCGCGGATGCCGATCTGCGGGGCCAGCAGCAGGCCCTTCCAGATCTGATAGAGCTTGAGTTCGATATGGTCGCGCGGGCTGGACAGGTTGACCTGGCGGCTGACCAGGTCCTGGTCGGCCAGAGCCCGCAGCGCGTCGCGGTCGATCTTGGCATTGGCGGTCAGCGGCAGTTCTTCCAGCCACAGGTAGGCGGCCGGCATGACCTGGCTGGGCAAGGTGCCGGCCAGGTGCGCATGCACCGCGGCCTCTTCGGGACGCGCGCTCATCGACACGCTGCAACAGGCCACCAGCCGCTGGTTCTGCGCGGTGTCGCCGACCATCAGCACCACCGCGCGGCGCAGGCCGGGAAAGGCTTCGAGTCGTGCCTCGATCTCGCCAAGTTCCAGCCTCACGCCACGCAGCTTGACCTGGAAATCATTACGGCCGAGGAATTCCAGCTGGCCGTCCGGGCGATAACGCGCCAGGTCGCCGCTGCGGTACAGGCGTTCGCCGGGCACGAACGGGCTGGCGATAAAACGCTCCTTCGTCAACGACTCCAGTCCCAGGTAACCCCGGGCCACGCCTACCCCGCCAATGTGCAGGTGGCCGCTGACGCCCACCGGCACCGGTGCATCGTGGTCGTCGAGCACATACAGGCGGGCCTGGGCAATGGGCCGCCCGATGGGCAGTTGCCGTGCCGGCACCTCGGCACCGGGCTCCAGGGTCCAGAGGCTGTTGATCACCGTGGTTTCGGTGGGACCGTAGACATTGTGCAGCCGCGCGTGGGGCAAGACCTGCTGGAAACGCCGGGCAATCGACGGGGTCAGCTCGCCGCCGCCGCAGAACACATCGCGCAGGTCGACACAATCGCCGACTTCATCGATATCGAGGAACAGTTGCAGCATCGCCGGCACGAACACCAGCGCGCTGATCCGCTGCTCCCGCGCCAGCCGGACCAGGTAGGCCGGCTCGAGATGCCCGCCGGGGCGCGCCAGCACCAGCCGTCCGCCCGCGGCCAGCGGCCAGAGCAGTTCCCAGGCCGAGGCGTCGAAACCGAACGGGATCTTCTGCAGCATCGCCGAATCCGCCCCCTCGCCACAGACCTGCGAACACCACAGCAACAGGTTGCTCAAGCCGCGATGGGCAACCATGGCGCCCTTGGGCAGGCCGGTGGTGCCGGAGGTGTAGATCACGTAGGCCAGGTGCTCGGGGGTCAGGCCGACCGCGCCTGGATCGGGATTGTGCGCGGGCTGCCCGGCCCAGATCGGCGCGTCGCTGTCGAGGTCGAACACCGGTACTTCGCGACCCGCCTCGGCGAAGGCGGCACGCAGCAGGTCACGGGTCGAGCCGTGGACCAGCGCCACCAGCGGCGCGCTGTCCGCCAGCATGTGGCCCAGGCGCCCGACCGGATAGGTCGGATCCAGCGGCACATAGGCGCCCCCGGCCTTGAACACGGCGAGAATCGCCACCGGCAGTTCCAGCGAGCGTTCCAGGCAGACCGCGACGCGCACGTCCGGCCCCACGCCGAGGCTGCGCAAATGATGGGCCAGGCGGTTGGCGCGGCGGTTGAGTTCGCCATGGTCGAGGGTGGTGGACTCGAACAGCACCGCGCCATCCCGTGGCGCACTCGCCGCCCGGGCCTCGATCAGGTGATGGACGCAACCGGGGACCTGGGCCAGGGGCGCGCTGCGATTCCAGTCGACGACGATCTGCTGGCGCTCGGCCTCGCTCAGCAGGTCCAGGGCACCAATCGGTTGCTTGGCATCCTCGGCGATCTGTTCGAGCAGGCGCCGGTAGTGACCCGCCAGGCGCTCCACGGTGGCGGCATCGAACAGGTCGGTGTTGTACTCCACCGTCAGTTGCAGGCCGTTGCCCTGCTCCACCAGCTCGAACGCCAGGTCGAACTTGGCCGTGGCGCTGCTGGTGCCATGGGGCGCCAGGCTCAATCCCGGCATCTCGACGGCCGCGCCCGGCGTGTTCTGCAACACCAGCATCACCTGGAACAGCGGCGAATAGGCGGTATCGCGTTGCGGGTTGACCGCCTCGACCACCCGCTCGAATGGCACGTCCTGATGGGCATGGACTTCAAGCATGCGCACACGGGTTTCGCGCAGCAGTTCGGCGAAGGTCTGCCCCGGTTCCAGGCGGTTGCGGATCACCAGGGTATTGACGAAATGGCCGATCAGCGGCTCGATTTCCGCCCGCCCGCGGTTGGCGAACGGCGTACCGATGGACACGTCCTGCTGGCCGCTGTGGCGCCACAGCAATACCGCCAGGGTCGCCATCAGGACGTTGAACAGCGAGCCCTGGGTCTGTCGCGCCAGGTCCTGCAATCCGCGCAGGGTGGCGCCGTCGATGCGGCTGTGGCAGGTCGCGCCGGCATAGCCCTGCACCCGTGGCCGCGGCCGATCGGTGGGCAGGGTCAGCAACGGCGGCGCATCGGCCAGGGTCCGGCGCCAGTAGTCCAGTTGCTCCTGCAAGGCCTCGCCACCGAGTTGCCGTTGTTGCCAGCAGGCGTAATCGGCGTACTGCACCGGCAAGGGTGCCAGGCTCGACGACCGGCCCTTGAGGTAATCGCCGTAGAGGGTCACCACTTCGCGCAGCACGATAGCCATCGACCAGCCATCGGCGATGATGTGGTGCAGGTTGTACAGCCACAGGTATTCCTCGTCCGCCAGTTGCAGCAGCGAGGCCCGCAGCAGTGGCCCGCGGGCCAGGTCGAAGGCGCCACGGGCATCCCCGGCCAGCCGTTCCCGCACCTGCGCTTCGCGCTCCTCGGGCGACAGGCCGCGCAGGTCGCTGACCGGTAGCGCCACGGGCTGGTGCGGATGCACCACCTGGCACGGCTCGCCGTCGACATGGGCGAAGGTTGTACGCAAGACCTCGTGGCGCCGTACCAGCTCGTTCAGCGCCCGCTCCAGCACGGCGACCTCGAGCCGGCCCCGGAGCATTACCGCGTTGGGGATGTTGTAGAACGGATTGCCCGGCTCCAGCTGGTCGAGAAACCACAGCTGTCGCTGGGAAAACGACAGCGGCAGCGGCGTCAGGCCCTCTGCCCGCGGGGCAATGCTGTCGCCTGCGCCCAGCAACGCGATCAGCGCCTGCTTGTGCTGCTTGAGTGCCTGCAGCAGGTCCTCGCCGAGGAACCCCTTGGGCGCCTTGCAGCGCAGCTTGTCGCCATCGACCTCCAGGCTCACGCCATGACGACTGAACAGGTCCAGCAACTGATGGGCATTCATACTTCGATCTCCTCCATGTCGCTGTCGTCATCCGTGCGGGCTGTGGCGAAGGCCTCCACCCGGCTGTTGCGTTGCTCGCCGGCAGCCCGCAGGCCGCCGACCATCGAATAGACCAACTGATGACTTGGCCCCAGGTCGAACAGCGCCGGCAGCGACTGTTCGTCGATCGAGCCCATGCCGCACAGGCCCAGGCCCTGCTCTGCCGCCGTCATGGTCAGCAGCTGCGCCATGGCGCCGGCCTCGATATGGCAGAAATCCCGGCTGCGCTCGCCGTAGAGCGGGCGGATGGCCGCCAGGTCGGCGATCAGGAACAGTGCGAACGCGGCGTCTTCATACACCGGGCGGTTGACGAAGTAGTCGTAGGTGTCGGGGTCCAGCCGCGAGGTTTCGCCGAGCGCTTGCAACTGGTGCCGTACCGGGTCGTAGTAGAAGGCGCCGCCGGGCACACCGTGGATCCGCGTCGGCTTGATATACAGATAGGCCTGCAGCGGATAGAGCCCGCCGGCCGAGGGGAACTGGTACTTCACTTCGCCGTCCAGTTGCCCACGCGACAGTCCGGCCAGCCAGTGGGCGAATGCCGCGGTCGGGATCGGTTGCGGGTCGTAGCGGCGCACCGAACGGCAGTCGCTGAAGCGTTGGCTGAATCCGCTGTCCTCGGGCAACGCCAGGGCCACCGCCGGCAACGGCCGGGAAAAGCGCCGCCGGCCATGCTCGTCGGCCTTGAACTGCTGGCGCAGTTGCGGGTCTTCGATCACCTCGACGGTCTGCACGACCGCTGGCTGGACACGGCTGACCAGTGCCTGGTGCTCCAGGCTGCGCCGGTACAGTTCCAGCAGGTTGGCCAGGGTCGGCTGGGCCAGCAGTTGCGCCAGGTGCGGGCGGAACTGCAACTCGGCGGACAAGGCGTTGCTGATCCTGACGATATCGATGGAGGTGGCGCCCAGGCTCAGCAGATTGGCGTGGCCTCCAATCCCGTCGTGCTTGAGCAGTGCCTCGACGATCGCCACCAGGCGCTCTTCCCGCGGACCTCGCGGCTCCAGCACGGGGCCGCTGTCCTCGTTTACCCGGGGTTCCGGCAGGCGGCTCTTGTCGACCTTGCCGTTGGCCGAAAGCGGCCAGTTTTCCAGGAAAGTGAAGGATGTCGGCACCATGTAGGCCGGCAGCTTGTCCGCCAGGTAGAGGGAGAAATCCCCGACCTGCAGCTGGGTATCGCTCTTGATCAGATAGGCCGCCAGGCGCTTTTCGCCGTGCTGCTGGCCGAGGATGCGCACCACCGCGCTGTGCACGCCGGGATGGCGGTTGAGCACGGCTTCGATTTCGCCCAGTTCGATGCGATAGCCCTGGACCTTGACCTGATTGTCCTCGCGCCCGAGGAATTCGATATTCCCGTCCGGTAGCAGGCGCCCGAGGTCGCCGGTGCGATACAGGCGTTCGCCGGTCAGCGGATGGGCGAAGAAGCTGGCGGCGCTCTGTACCTCGTCGCGCCAGTAGCCTTTTGCCAGGCCGACACCACCGATATACAACTGCCCAGGCACCCAGGTCGGGCGCTGTTGCAGCGCCTCGTCGAGGACATGGAAACGCTGGTGATCCAGGGCCTTGCCATAGGGAATGCTGCGCCAGTCGGGGTCGACCTCGCCGATCGGGTAGCAGATCGACCAGATCGACGCCTCGGTGGCGCCACCCAGGCTGATCACTTCGATGGCCGGCTGCAACGCCCGCGCCCGGTCGGCCAGGTTCAGGGCAATCCAGTCGCCGGACAGCATCGCCAGGCGCAGGCTGGCCGGCAGCGTGCCGCCCTGGTTTTCCACCGACTCCAGCAACAGCCCGAGCAAGGCCGGCACCGAGTTCCACAGGCTGACCCGGTGGCGCTCGATCAGTTCGCGCCAATGCAGCGGATCGAGGGCCTGGCGGTGATCCAGCAGCACCACCGCCGCGCCCGCCGCCAGGGTGCCGAAGAAGTCATACACCGACAGGTCGAAACTCAGTGACGACACCGCCAGGACCCGGTCCCGCGGGCCCACGGCAAAGCGCCGGTTGATATCCAGCAGGGTGTTCACCGCCCCGGCGTGATCGATGACCACGCCCTTGGGCAGGCCGGTGGAGCCCGAGGTGTAGATGACATAGGCCAGGTCGCCGGGCCCCGTCGCCACCGCTTGCAACTCGGGGCCGATGTTCTTGTCAGTGTTGCTTTCGTCGATGTCGCTCACGGCGATGATCGCCACTTGCGACGACCATTCGCCGCCCACCTCCAGGCCGGGCTGGGTCAGCACCCAGCGGGCTTCGGCCCGTTCGAGGATATGCCGCACCCGCTGTTCCGGCAGCGCCGGGTCGATGGGCAGGTAGGCGCCGCCGGCATACAGAATCGCCAGGGTCGCCACCACCTGCTCCCAGCCCCGCTCCATCATCACCGCGACCAGTTGGTTGGGCACCACGCCGCGCGCCTGCAAACGGGCACCGAGCTGGCGCGCCTGTTGCCGCAACTGTCCGTAGCTCATCTGCCGCCCTGGCGCGATCAGCGCCGTCGCGGTCGGTGTCGCCAGCGCCTGGCGCTCGAACAGCTCATGCATCAGCGGCGCCGCGGCCGGGGCCGGCAGCGGTGCCGGCAGGCAGGCCCGAGGCAGCAACTGCGGGGTGCTCGCGGTCCAGGCCCGGGGATCGAGCAGGCGATCGAGCAGTTCATTGTAGGCGTCGAACATCTGTCCGATCAGGCCTTCGGGAAACAGTTCGTCGATGCTGTCCCAGTTGAACAGCAGGCGCCCCTCCAGCTCCAGCAAGGTATGGTCGATCCACACTTGCGGGGTCTGGGTGATACTGTGCACGTTCTCGGCTTGCAGGGCATCCGCCAGGTTGTATTCGGCCTGTTGCGCGGCACCTTCCGACAGGGTGCTGTTGAACACGATGGGAATCGCCGTCTGCTGGACGCCACGGGCCTGGGACAGTTCGCGCAGGACCCGCACGCCACTGACCACCGCGTGGTCGATGTCCTGCCAGAGTTGTTGCTGGATCGCCCGGGCCTTCTCGGTGAAGCCCTGGTTGCCGTCGATGCGTACTTCCAGCAGCACCAGCGAGGTGAAGTCGCCGATGATGCCGTCGACATCCGGGTGCAGTGGCAGGCGATTGAACAACGGCAGGCTGAGGGTGAAGCGCGGCTGGCGACTCCACAGCGCCAGGACCTCGCAGAAGGCGGTCAGCAATACCACCGAAGGCGTCACGGCAAACTGCTTGGCCAGGGCTTTCAGTCCTGCCCAGTGCTCGGCCGGCAATTGCCGGTCACGCCGGGTGAAGTGCGGCGCCGCAAGGCTTTCCGGCTGGCGCACCAGCGGCAGGTCCGGGGCCGGCGCGAGGTCGCCGACGCGTTCGCGCCAGTACGCCAGCGCCCGTTCATAACGCACGCCGCCACGCAGTTGGTGTTCGGCCAGCACATAGTCGCGAAAGCCCAGGCGCGGCACCGGCAGCGCCCGTTGCGGCTCGATGTAGCAGGCCATCAGTTCGCGGGCGAGGATCTGGCTGCTGGCGGCATCGACGATCAGCGCATCGAGGCTGATATGCAGATGGCTGATGCCATCGTCGAGCAAGGTCAGGCTGAACTCGAACAGCGGCCAGCGACTGGCTTCCAGCACCTGGTGGGACAGGCGCTGGCGGTTGTCCGCCAGGGCCTGGCGCGCCACCTCGGCTTCCAGGCCGCGCAGGTCGAGGCTGGGCAGGCGGTAGACCGGCACCTGCGCCAGTACCTGCTGGGTGCCGTCGCTGAGAAACACCGCACGCAACATGTCATGGCGTTCGATCATCCGGTTCAGCGCCTGCTCGAAGCGGGCGCTATCGAAATCGCGGATGCGCAGTTCCTCGTAGCCGTGGGCGCTGACGCCGCCCAGGCTGACCGTGGCCTCGCGGCCGAACCAGTAGGCCTGCTGGATATCGGTGAGGGGAAACGGCTGATGGCGGCCAGCGAGGTCCGGCTCGATCACGCTGAAGGCCGGCTCGGCCTCTATGCGCTCGTCACGGCTGGCGCGGACCGCGGCGATCAGCTCACCCGGCGTCGGTGTCTTGAACAGGCTGCTCAGGGACAGTTGCGCCGCCATCCGCTGGTTGATCGCGTAGACCAGCCGGGTGGCCAGCAGCGAATGCCCGCCGAGGTCGAAGAAGTTGTCCCGCAGGCCGACCCGCTCGCAGCGCAGGACTTCGGCCCAGATCGCCGTCAGCTGGATTTCATCCTCCGCCAGCGGTGCCACATAGTCGCTGCCGGACAGCCGTTCCGGCGCCGGCAAGGCTCGGCGGTCGAGTTTGCCGTTGCCGGTCAGCGGCAGTTGCGCCAAGGTCACCCAGGCGCTCGGGATCATATACTCGGGCAGATGCCGGCGCAGTGCGTCGCGCACTGTATCGACACTCGCCGGGCCGACGATGTAGGCCACCAGGCGTGGGTCTCCCGGTGCATCCTCGCGCAGCAGCACCGCGGCTTCCAGCACGCCCGGCTGCTGGTGCAGCAGGCTGTCGATTTCCCCGAGTTCGACGCGGAAACCGCGCAGCTTGACCTGCTGGTCGATGCGTCCCAGGTACTGCACATTGCCATCGGCCAGCAGTCGCGCCTGGTCGCCGCTGCGGTACATGCGCGCCCCCGGCTCGCGGCTGAACGGATCGGGCAGGAAGCGCTCGGCAGTCAGTCCCGGCTGGTTCAGGTAGCCCCGCGCCAGGCAGGCACCGGCAATGTACAGCTCGCCCGCCACGCCGACCGGCACCGGGTTCAGCGCCTCGTCCAGGACGTACAGCCGGGCATTGTTGATCGGCCGGCCGATGGGCGGCGCCTCGGGCCAGTCGTCGGCCTCGGCGCAGGCCAGGCGGAACTGGCTGACCACATGGGTCTCGGTCGGCCCGTACTGGTTGTACAGGTGGGTGCCGCCAAGGCCCAGGACAAAGGCGCGCAACTCGTCGTTGATGCGCAGGGCTTCGCCGGCGGTGATGATATCGCAGCCGCCTGGCGGCATCGGCGCGTCGGCCGGCGTCAGGCTGGCGACCTGCTGCAACACCGCGAACGGCAGGAAGGCCCGTTGCACGCCGGCCGCCACCAGGGTCGGACGCAGGGTGGCGAGGTCCTTGCGCTGCTCTTCGCTCAGCAGCACCAGGCAACCGCCCTGGCACAGGGTGCTGAAGATTTCCTGGAACGACACATCGAAGTTCAGCGAGGCGAATTGCAGTACCCGTTGCGGGACCGGCGCTTCGCCCGTGGCCTCGGTCAGTTGCCAGTCGATCAGGTTATCCAGGGCCTGGTGGGTATGCGCCACGCCCTTGGGCCGACCGCTGGAACCGGAGGTGTAGAGCACATAGGCCAGGTGGGTCGGCTTGATCGCGACGACGGGGTTGTCGCTCGGCTGGCTCGCCCAGCGTGCTTGGTCGCTGTCCAGGCAATACAACGGCAAAGCCGCGGCGCTGGCCGGCAGTTTGTCCCGCTGTTGCGCGCTGGTCAGCAGCAGGCTGGGCGCCGCGTCGCTGAACATATAGGCCAGCCGTTCGACCGGATAGGCCGGGTCGAACGGCACATAGGCGGCCCCCGCCTTGAGGATCGCCAGCAGGCCGATGATCATCTGTGGCGAGCGCTCCAGGCTCAGGCCGACCCGATCCTCGGGACCGATGCCCTGCCCGCGCAGGAAATGCGCCAGGCGGTTGGCCGCCGCGTTCAGCTCGGCGTAGCTCTGCTCCGCCGCGTTCCAATACAGCGCCGCGGCCTGCGGCGTCGCCGCCACCCGGGCCTCGAAACGGGCGAGGAAACCACTTTGCGGGACCCGCGCGGAGTCGCTGCGCTGCCATTGTTCGCGCAGTTGCCGGTGTTGCTCCGGGCTCAGCAGATCGAGACTGGCGACCGCTTGTGCGCTGTCGGCGACCATCTGCGCCAGGATCCGACGCAGGTATTCGCCAAAACCGGCGACCGTGGCCGCGTCGAACAGCCCCGAGGCGTACTCCAGGCCACCGACGATCTGTCCGTCACGTTCGCTCAGGGCCAGTTGCAGGTCGAACTTGGCGACAGTCTGTCGGCTCGCCACCGGCTCGATTTCAAGCCCCGGCAGTGCCCATTGCGCATGCTGCACCTGCTCCCAGGCGAACAGCACCTGGAACAGCGGGCTGTGGGCCAGGCTGCGCGGCGGATTGAGCAATTCTACCACCTGCTCGAACGGCAGGTCCTGATGTTCCTGGGCCTGCAACGCCACCGTGCGCGCCTGCTGCAGCCACTGGCCGACGCTGGGGTTGTCGGACACGTTCAGGCGCAGGGCCAGGGTGTTGACGAAGAAACCGATCAACGCCTCCAGCTCGCTGTTCGGGCGGTTCGCCGAAGGCACGCCGATCACCACTTCGGCCTGTCCCGACAGGCGTGCCAGCACCAGCGCCCAGCCGGCCAGCAGGGTCATGAACAGGGTCGTGCCCTGCTGCCGGCTCAGGGCCTTGAGGCCCCGGGTCAGTTCCTCGTCTAGTACCAGCGGCACCACGCCGCCACGATAATCCTGCACCGCCGGACGCGGGTGATCCGCCGGCAGCTCCAGCAGCACCGGGGCACCCGCCAGGGTTTCACGCCAGTAGCGGCTCTGCCGCTCCAGCACCTCGCCGGTCAGCCAGCGACGTTGCCAGGCCGAGTAATCGGCGTATTGCAGGGCCAGTTCCGGCAACGGGTCGTCGCGGTCCTGCAGTGCCGCCGTGTACAACTGCTCCAGCTCGCGGGTCAGCACACCCATCGACCAGCCGTCCGAGACGATATGGTGCAAGGTCAGCAGCAACAGCTGGTCGTCCTCGTCCAGGCGCACCAGGCAGGCGCGCATCAGCGGCCCGCGCTCCAGGTCGAACGCCCGGGCACCCTCCTCGTCCACCAGGCGGGCCAGGCGCTCCCCGGCAGGATCGGCGCCGTCGAGCGTCAGTCGCTCAAGCTTCAGGCCCTGTCCGGGAGGGGCAATCACCTGGCGTGGCTCGCCCTCGACGCTGATAAAAGTGGTGCGCAGCGCTTCATGGCGCGCTACCAGTTGATTGAGGCTGCGTTCCAGCGCCGGCACCTGCAGGCGGCCGCGCAGGCGCAGGTTCAGCGGCATATGGTAGGCGGCGCTGCCGCCGTCCATCTGCGCCAGGAACCACAGGCGCTGCTGGGCGAACGACAACGTTTGCGTGGCGCCGCGCTCGACCCGCTCGATCGGCGTGTGCGCAGCCTCCCGGGCATCGCCCAGGCGCAGGGCGAAGTGTTTCAGTTGCGGGGTGGCGAACAGGACCGAGGCGGCGATTTCCAGGTCGAGGTTGCGGCGGATCCGCGCAATGACCTGGATGACCAGCAGGGAATGACCGCCCAGGGCAAAGAAGCCGTCGTCACGCCCTACCCGCTCGATACCCAGGACTTCGCTCCAGATCCGCGCCAGCTCGGTTTCCAGCGCTCCTTGCGGCGCTGCATAGTGTTGCTGGTCGAAGGCCATGGCATCCGGTGCTGGCAACGCGCTGCGGTCCAGTTTGCCGTTGGCGGTCAAGGGCAAGGCTTCGAGGCGTACGAAGGCGCTCGGCACCATGTAGTCCGGCAGGCTCAGGGCCAATTGCGCGCGCAACTCGCCAGGGCCGAGGCGCCGTTCGCCGACCTCGCGGTAATAGGCCACCAGCCGCGGCTCGCCAGGGCTGTCCCTGCGCAGCAGGACCAGGCTGTCGCGCACGCCCGCGACCTGGGCCAGGCGCGCTTCGATTTCGCCCAGTTCCAGGCGCAGGCCGCGCAGCTTGGCCTGGGAGTCGTTGCGGCCGATAAATTCCAGGTTGCCATCGGCCCGATAGCGGGCCAGGTCGCCGGTACGGTACAGACGTTCGCCGGCAACGAAGGGGTTGTCGACAAAACGTTCGGCGCTCAGTTGCGCCTGGTTCAGGTAGCCACGGGCAATGCCGGTGCCACCGATATACAGTTCGCCGGCAACACCGATCGGTACCGGGGCGCCGGCGGCGTCCAGCAGGTAGACGCGGGTATTGGCCAGCGGCCGGCCGATCGGCAGGCTGCTGTCGAGCGACGGCTGGGCCGCCAGTTCGAAGCAGGTACTGTCGATGCTGGCTTCGGTCACGCCGTAGGCATGGACGATCCGCACCCGCTCGCCGCAGCACTGGCGCAGTTGGCGGGCGCTATGGGCGGTCCAGGTATCCGAGCCGCAGACCACGGTGTCGAGGAAGGACAAACCCTGGCCGCTGTCCTCGGCCCAGGCCAGCAATGGATTGAGCACCGCCGGGACGAAGTCGGCGAAATCGATCTGGCTGTCCCGCAGCAGCCGGTACAGGGCCGGCGGGTCCATCAATGCCTGGCGCGGGCACAGCACCAGTTCGCCGCCGAAACCCAGGGCGCGGATCAGGTCGGCACTGAACACGTCGAAGGAAAACCCCGCCATCTGCAGGTGTCGCAGCCCCGGCCGCAGCCGGTACAGGCCTTCCCAGGCTGCACTGACCGCCAGCAGGCCGCGGTGTTCGACCATCACGCCCTTGGGCTGGCCGGTGGAGCCCGAGGTGTAGATCACGTAGGCCAGGTGTCGCGAAGTCAGTTGCAGCGCCCGCGGCTCGGGATCGTGTTCCGGGCGACCGGCCCAGCGCGGCGCGTCCTGTTGCAGATCGAGCAGCGCCGGCTTGCTCGCCATCCCGTCGAGGGCGGCGAGCAACGCTGTGCGGGCCGGGCCATGGGTCAGGACCACGGCAGGTGCGCTGTCGCTCAACATATGCGCCAGGCGCGGCAGCGGGTAGCCCGGGTCCAGCGGCACATAGGCACCCCCGGCCTTGAGTACCGCCAGCACGGCGAGCGGCATGTCTAGGGTGCGCTCCAGGCACAGGCCGACCCGCACGTCCGGGCCGACGCCCAGGGCACGCAGTTCATGGGCCAGGCGATTGGCCCGGGCATTCAGTTCGCCATAATCGAGGCTGTCGTCGCCGCAACGCACGGCCACGGCTCGGGGGTCGCGGCGCACCTGGGCCTCGAACAGCTCATGCACGCAACGATTGCCGTCGAATGCCCGTTCGGTACGGTTCCAGTCCAGCACCAGGCTGTCGCGCTCCTGGCCATCCAGCAACTCCAGCTCCGCCACCGGCCGCTGCGGGTTCACCACCATGCCGACCAGTACCCGGCGCAGGTAACCGGCGAAACGCGTCACGGTCGCCGCATCGAACAGCGCGCTGGCATATTCCAGGCCGCCGCTGATCACGCCATCCTGCTCGGCCAGGACCAGGGTCAGGTCGAACTTGGCCGCCTGATGACCGCTGCGCAGTGGCCGGGTTTCCAGCCCGCCCAGTCGCAGCGCGCCCGGCTCGGTGTTTTCCCAGGCGAACATCACCTGGAACAACGGACTGTAGGCCTGGCTGCGGGTCGGATTGAGCTGCTCCACCACCTGTTCGAACGGCAGTTCCTGATGTTCCTGGGCGCCGAGGGTCACCGCGCGACTGTGTTCCAGCAACTGGCTCACCGTCGGAGAATCGGCCACCGACAGGCGCAACACCAGGGTATTGACGAAGAAGCCGATCAGGTCCTCGGTCTCCCGGCGCGTACGGTTGGCGGTCGGCGTGCCGATCAGCACCTCGTCCTGTCCGGAGAGACGTGCCAGCACCACGGCCCAGCCGGCCAGCAGAGTCATGAACAACGTGCTGCCATGGCGCAGGCTCAGGGCCTTGAGTTGTGTGGTCAGGGTGGCGTCCAGCACCAGCGGTTCGAAACCGCCCTGATACGCCTGCAATGCCGGGCGTGGCCGGTCGGCGGGCAGTTCCAGCAAGGTGGGTGCCCCGGCCAGGGTGTCGCGCCAGTAGGCGCCGTGGTCGGCCTGGGGGCTCTCGGCGAGCCAGCGGCGCTGCCATTCGGCGTAGTCGGCATATTGCAGGGCCGGTGCCGACAGCGGATCGTCGAGGTCCTGGCGGAAGGCGTCGTACAGTGCGCCCAGTTCCCGGGTCAGGACCGCCATCGACCAGCCATCGCAGATGATGTGGTGCAAGGTCAGCAGCAACACGTGTTCCTGCTCGCCAACCACCAGCAGGCGTCCGCGAAACAACGGCCCCTGCTTCAGATCGAAAGGCGCATCCGCCTCTTCACGAGCCAATGCCGCGACCCGGGCCCCGGTCTCGGGATGGCCGGCGAGTTCGTGGACCTGCCAGTCGAAACCCCGTCCGGCCTCGGCGATCACCTGCACCACCTCGTCATCGTGGGCGGCGAAGGTGGTGCGCAGCGATTCGTGACGGGCCACCAGCCGATCCAGCGCCCGCTTCAGTGCCGTGCGGTCCAGGGGACCCCGCAGTTGCAGGCCGAGGGGGATGTGATAGGCGTCGCCGCCACCGGCCAACTGGGCGAGAAACCACAGCCGGCGTTGCGCGAAGGACGCCGCCGGCGGCACGCTCGAGCGCTCCATCGGGGTGATTTTCGGACGTTTGTGCAAGGCGGCGAACTGCGCCGGCGTCATTTCACGCAACGAGGTCTTGTCGAACATTGAGGGCTACCGTCCATGACTGCATTATTTTTGTAGGGCTGCGGGGCGTCTGCCCCGGGCATCGGTGCCCGGCCACCAGGGCCGGGCCGGTCGCCGGCTTTCAGGGTGAGGCGCGGGTTTCCTGCGCCTGGGTGAAGAGGTGGTCGAGCACCGCTTCGATCGTCGGATGGTCGAACAGCACCCGCATCGGCAAGTCGATGCCCAGCAGGTCTTCGATCCGCGCCACGATGCGGGTCGCCAGCAGCGAATGGCCGCCGAGATGGAAGAAGTTGTCGGTCAGGCCGACCCGCTCGCAGCGCAGCACCTCGCACCAGATCCGGGCCAGCGCCGCTTCGATCGGTGTGCTCGGGGCGACAAACCCCTGCCCGGCGAACGCGCCTGTGCCCGGCACCGGCAAGGCCTGGCGGTCGAGCTTGCCGTTGGCGGTCAGTGGCAGCATGTCCAGGCGGACGTAGGCGGCCGGCACCAGATGGCCGGGCAAGCGCGCCACCACATGTTCACGCAGCGCGGCGACGTCGACCGGCGTGTTTTCCGCCTCGCTGTAGTAAGCCACCAGGCGTACCTCACCCGGCTGGTCTTCGCGGGCGATGACCACGGCCTCGCGCACGCCGGCGCAATCTCGCAGGCAGGCTTCGATTTCACCCGGTTCGATGCGAAAGCCACGGATCTTCACCTGGAAGTCGTTGCGCCCGAGGAACTCCAGGCTGCCGTCGGCCCGGTAGCGGGCCATATCGCCGGTACGGTACAGGCGCTCGCCGACGACAAAGGGATTGTCGATAAAGCGCTCGGCGGTCAGGGCGGCGCGATTCAGGTAGCCACGGGCGACCCCGGCCCCGCCGATATGGATTTCACCGGCGACGCCGACCGGCACCAGTTGCCCCAGGTTGTCGAGCAGATAGCAGCGCAGGTCCGCCAGCGGTCGGCCGATGGGGCTGGCGCCGGAGCGTTCGGCATCTTCGGGGCGTAGCGCCAGGTAGGTGGCATGCACGGTAATTTCGGTGATGCCGTACATATTGACCAGTTGCGTATCGCTGTTGCGCGGGTCGGCATACCAGGGCTTGAGTGATGCCGGTTCCAGTGCTTCGCCGCCGAACACCACGCAGCGCAGGCTGTGGGTGGCCGGGCCGCGGGCCTGGGCATCGATCAGGCCACGGAAGGCGCTGGGCGTCTGGTTGAGCACGGTCACCTGCTGTTCGCAGAGCAACTGGTAGAAGTCCTGCGGATTGCGACTGGTCAGGCCCGGCACGATCACCAGGCGCCCACCGTGGAGCAGCGCACCCCAGATTTCCCAGACCGAGAAGTCGAAGGCAAAGGAATGGAACAATGTCCAGACATCATCGCGGTTGAAGGCGAATGCCCCGGCGGTGCTGGCAAACAGGCGGGCGACATGCCTGTGCTCGATCATCACCCCCTTCGGTGTGCCGGTGGAGCCCGAGGTATAGATGACATAGGCCAGGTTGCTCGCACTGAGGCCCATCTGTTGGGCCTCGAGGTTATCCGTCGGGCACCCGGCCCAGGCCTGCGCGTGGTCCAGGTCGATGCACTCGGGGACCGCCGCCAGTCCTTGCACGGCGTCCTCCAGCACGCTGCGGGTCGCCTTGTGCCGCAGCACCAGCGGCACGCCGCTGTCGGTCAGCAAGTGCTTGAGCCGTTCGCCGGGGTACGCCGGGTCCAGCGGCACATAGGCACCGCCGGCCTTGAGGATCGCCAGCAGGCCCACGAGCATGTCCAGTGAACGTTCGACACACAGGCCGACCCGCACCTCGGGCCCGACGCCGCGCCCGCGCAGATAATGGGCCAGGCGGTTGGCCCGGGCATTGAGCTCGCCATAGCCGAGGGTCGCGCCCTCGAAGCTGACCGCCGGGGCCTCGGGCTGGATGGCGGCCTGACGCTCGAAACCCTGGTGCAGGCAGCGGTGGTCCGCGACCACGCGGCTTGGCGGATTCCACTCCTCCAGCAACAACCGGCGCTCGTTCGCCGGCAGGATATCCAGGCGCTCGACCGCGCCCTGCGGTGCCTGTTCCAGGGCGGCGACCAGGCTTTCCAGGGCTCGTTGCATCATCGCGCAGGTGCGTTGTGCATCCAGGGCCGCACAGACCTGGGCGCCGATCCGGAAGCCCTCGCCGCTGTCGTCCACGGCCAGCACCAGGGGATAGTTGGTGCGCTCTTCGCCGCCCAGTACCTCGATGCCCTTCCAGGCACCGGAGGTCGAGTCGCCGCCTTCGGTGGCCCGCTCGCTGTGCCGGTAGTTGAGCAAGGTGGTGAACAGCGGTGTTGGCGAGGCGATGCCACTGCAGCGCTGGGCCAGCGCCAGCGAGGCGTGTTCGTGCTCGAACAGTCGGGTCAGCAGCCGATGGGTGCGCCGGACACAGGCCGCCACGCCTTCGGCGGCGAGATCGATGCGGATCGGCAAGGTATTGATGAACGGGCCGAGAATGCGTTCGGCCCCCTCGCCGCCGTACAGGCGCCCGAACAGCACCGTGCCGAACACCACGTCGTGGCGTCCGGAGGTATGGGCCACCACCTGCCCCCAGGCGACATGGAACAGGCTGGCCGGGCTCACGCCCAAGGCCTGGGCGGCCTGGCGCAGGCGCTGGCCGAGATCGCCGGCCAACTGCAGCCGGGCTTCGCCGATGCCGCTGCCGTCACCCTGGATATCGAGCAGGCCGAAGGGTGCGGAGGGCTCGCTGACGCCGGCCAGCATGCCGCGGAAAAACTGCTCCTGGGCCTCCTGGTCGCCGCCCTTCACCCGTTGTGCAATGAAGTTGCGATAAGGCAAGGCCGGCAACAGGCTGTCGGCGTTACCGCCCAGGACCGCCTCGACCTCGGCGTTCAGCTGTTTCAGCGACGTGTTGTCGTCGATGATGTGATGGAACAGGCGCAGGCCCAGCCAGCGGTCGTTGGCGTCGTCCCGGGCGACCATCATGCGCATCAGCGGTGCCCGGTCCAGGGGCAGGCGATAATGCCGGGGATCGAAGCGCTGACGCAGTTGTCCGGCGATATCGCCGCCGGCCGGATCCAGCCGCAGTTCCTCGACCAGTGTGCCGATCTGGCGCCAGACCACCTGTACCGGCTGTTCCAGGTCGTCCCAGAAGATCGAGGTGCGCAGGATGTCATGGCGCCCGATCACCGTTTCCAGGGCCTGGACATAGCGCTCCAGGGTCGCCCGGTCGCTGAAGCTCATCAGGCTCCAGAGCAGATAGGGGTCGCCATTGCGCGCCATCAGGTGGTGGAACAGCATGCCCTCCTGCAACGGCGACAGCGGATAGATATCCTGCACATTGTCGGAGCCACCGGGCACCGTGGCGACAATCGCATCGATCTGCGCCTGGTCCAGTGTCGCCAGCGGCAAGCGCTCGGGCGTGATCGGCAGGCCCTGGACAATGCCGTTGGCCGGGATCGGCGCCGCGACTTCGGCCACTTCGACCCCGGCGGCCAGCTCGCGCAGCACCGGCGCACTGAACATCAGCCGGGCATCCAGTTCGATGCCCTGGCGGCGCAGGCGTTCGAGCACCCGCAGGGCCGACAGCGAATGGCCGCCGAGGGCAAAGAAATTGTCGTCGCGGCCGATCCGTTCGCGCCCGAGCACATGGGCCCAGGCCTCGGCCAGGGCGATTTCCACCGGCCCCTGCGCGGGGCTGAACGGCCGGGTGCCGAAGGCGCTGTCATCAGGCGCCGGCAACGCCCGGCGATCGAGCTTGCCGTTGGCGGTCAGCGGCAATGCCTCCAGACCGACATAGGCGGCCGGCACCATATGCTCCGGCAGCGCCGCCGCCAGTTGCGCGCGCAGTTCGCGGACGCTGGGCACGGCCCCTTCGGCGGCCGTGTAGTAGGCCACCAGGCGCGGCTCTCCCGGCTGGTCCTCGCGGGCGATGACCACCGCTTCGCGCACACCGACGCAACGGCCCAGGCAGGCCTCGATTTCCCCCAGCTCGATACGGAAACCGCGGATCTTCACCTGGAAATCGTTGCGCCCGAGGAACTCCAGGCTGCCGTCGGGCCGATAGCGGGCCAGGTCGCCGGTGCGGTACAGGCGATCGCCGGCGACAAAGGGATTGTCGACAAAGCGTTCGGCCGTCAGGGTTTCGCGGTTCAGGTAGCCCCGGGCGACCCCGGCCCCGCCGATATGGATCTCGCCTTCGGCACCGACCGGCAGCAACTGCCCGGCAGGATCGAGCAGGTAGCAACGCAGGTCTGCCAGCGGCCGGCCGATGGGGCTGGCACCGGGCTGCTCGGCATCTTCGGCGCGCAGGGCCAGATAGGTCGCGTGCACGGTGATTTCGGTGATGCCGTACATGTTGACCAGTTGCGTGTCGCTGTTGCGCGGGTCGGCGAACCACGGCTTGAGCGCGGTGGTTTCCAGCGCCTCGCCACCGAACACCACGTAGCGCAGGCTATGAGCCGCCGTGCTGCGGGCCTGGGCGCCGAGCAGGCTGCGGAAGGCACTCGGAGTCTGGTTGAGGACCGTCACACCTTGCTCGCAGAGCAACTGGTAGAAGTCCGCCGGGGTCCGGCTGGTCAGGCTCGGGACAATCACCAGGCGTCCACCATGGAGCAGCGCCCCCCAGATTTCCCAGACCGAGAAGTCGAAGGCGAAGGAATGGAACAGGGTCCAGACATCGTCGCTGTCGAAATGGAACTGCGCGGCAGTGCTGGTGAACAGCCGGGCCACCTGGGCATGCTCGATCATCACGCCCTTGGGCGTGCCGGTGGAGCCGGAGGTGTAGATGACATAGGCCAGGTGGTTCGCGGTCACGCCCGTTTCCCGCGGGTCGAGATTGTCGTCGGGACGCTCGGCCCAACGCGCGGCGTCGGCCTCCAGGTCCAGCAGCCGTGGCTTGTTCGCCAGCCCCTTGCAGGCGGCCGTCAGGCTGGGCCGGGCTGGCGCATGGGTCAGGACCACCGTCGGCGTGCTGTCGGCGAGCAACAGGTGCAGGCGCTCGCTCGGGTAGACCGGGTCCAGCGGCACATAGGCGCCACCGGCCTTGAGGATCGCCAGCAGTCCCACCAGCATGTCCAGGGAGCGTTCGACACACAGGCCCACCAACACATCGGGACCGACGCCGAGGGTACGCAGATGCCGCGCCAGTCGGTTGGCCCGGGCATTCAACTCGCGGTAGCCGAGGGTCTGGCCTTCGCAACTGACCGCCGGAGCCCAGGGATCGCGCGCCACCTGTTCTTCGAACAACTGCTGCAGACAACGCGGCGGTTCACTCGGCGGAGTCACCCTGTTCCATTCTTCCAACAGGCGATGGCGTTCCTCGACACCGATCACCGAGTCACTGTCGAGATGACGCTCGGGTGCTTCCAGGCACTGTCCGAGCAGATCGAGGTAGTTGTCGCGCAGACGGGTCATGGTGTCTTCCTTGAACAGATCGACCGAGTAGTTCCACAGCAGTGACAGCGTGTCCGGATTGTTGGAGTTGCCGGTCCGGGTACCCCGGGGAATCAGCACCACCTCCAGGTCGAACTTCGCGGTCTGGTTGCTGTAGGCCTCGAACAGCGAGAGATCGAATCCCGGGCCCTTGAGCGCTGGGGTCTGCGAGTTGTGGAAACTGAAGGCCACCTGGAACAGCGGGTTGCGCGACAGCGAGCGGCTGGGCTGGAACTCGCGCACCAGCCTTTCGAAGGGCAGGCTTTCGTGGTCGTAGACATCCAGCGCACGCTCGGCGGTGCGCCGCAGCAGTTGGCGAAAGCTCGGCGCGCCGCTGAGATCGGCGCGAATCACCACGCTGTTGACGAACATCCCCAGGCAGCGTTCATGGGCCACCGATTTGCGGTTGGCCACCGCCGAGCCGACCAGGAAGTCCTCGATGCCGCAGCGCCGTCCCAGCCAGAGTTGGAACACTGTGAACAAGGTGGTGAAGACCGTGACCCCTTCGGCCTCGCTGAACTGGCGCAGTTTCGCGGCCAGGGCGGCGGGCAGCTCGCAGCGCAGTTGCCGGCCGCGGCCGCTGCGTTGGGCCGGGCGGGGAAAGTCGGTCGGCAACGGCAAGGTAAAGGGGGCGTCGCGCAGTTGCTCCTTCCAGAACAGCAACTGCCGGTCGTACTCGGCCTCGGCCGCCGCGCTCTGTTGCCAGCGGGCATAGTCGCCGTATTGCGCGCCCGGTGGGGGCAACGGGTCCTGGCGCTCGCCGTGATGAAACTGATAGAGGTGCAGCAGTTCCTCGAGAAAAAGGTTCGCGCTCCAGCCGTCGTGGACGAAATGGTGTTCGATATGCACCAGCGCGTAGGAATCGACGCCACGCCTGACCAACAGCCAGCGCACCAGCGGCAGGCTCGCCACGTCGATGTCGCGCTGTACCTCTGCGCTGACCCGGGCGTTGAAGGCCGGCTCGTCGTCCGCGGGAATATCGATGCAGGTCAGCGCGGCACGCGCCTGCTCATGGATGCGCTGGTACGGCACGCCTTCACCATCGGCGTGAAAGGTGGTGCGGAAAATCTCGTGGCGGGCGACGATCTCGTCCAGGCAGCGCTGCAGCAGCGCCACCTCGATGTGGCCCTGGATACTGATCACGCTCTGGGCGTGATAGGCACGGGCATCGGACACCTTGTTCAACCACCAGACGCCACTCTGCTGGTAGGACAACGGTGCGATCGGCGAGGCCCCGACAGTGGCCGGCGCTTGCGGCGCACTCTCCGTCATCGGCTCACTCAGCCGCTGTGCCACCTGGTGCAGCGTGCTTTCGAGAAACAGGCTCTTGAGCGGCAGGATGCGCCCGCCCTGCTCGCGAACCCGCACGCTGATCTGCAGGGCGCTGAGGGAATCACCGCCGAGGGCGAGGAAATTGTCCTCGCGCCCGACCCGCTCGACCTTCAGCACCTCGGCCCAGATATCGGCCAGCCATTGTTCCAGCTCGCTCCGCGGTGGCACGTATGCGCTGCTGATCAACGCCGCGGCATCCGGCACCGGCAGCGCCTGGCGATCCAGCTTGCCGTTGCTGTTCAGCGGCCACTGCCGCAGGCGCACGCAGGCCGCCGGCAACATATGTGCGGGCAATGTCCGGCGGGCGTGCTCACGCAACCGGCGTGGGCTGATCTCGCTGTCCGCCAGGTAGTAGGCCACCAGCCGGCGTTCACCGGGCGTGTCCTCGCGGGCGATCACCAGGGCTTCTTCGACTCCCGGCAGACGCTCCAGGCAGGCTTCGATCTCACCGGGCTCGATGCGGAATCCGCGGACCTTGACCTGGAAATCGCAGCGCCCGAGAAACAGCAATTGGCCGTCGGCGTCGAAGCGGGCGAGATCGCCGGTGCGGTACAGGCGTTCGCCCGCCACGAAGGGGCTGTCGACAAATCGCTCGGCGCTCAATTCGGCGCGGTTCAGGTAGCCCCGCGCCACGCCGATGCCGCCGATAAACAGCTCGCCGACTTCGCCCATGCGCACCGGAACGCCCGACTCGTCCAGCAGGACAACACTGGCCCGGTCGATTGGTTCGCCGATGGGCACCGGGCAATCAGGGTCGTGCTGTTCATCGCAACGATACACCGTGGCCCAGATGGTTGTTTCGGTCGGCCCGTAGGCATTGAACAGGCGCCGCCCCGCCGCCCAGCTCGCCGCCAGTGCCGGGTTCGGCGATTCGCCGGCCAATACCAGCGTGGTCAGCGCCGGCAATGCGCCCGGTTCGCCCAGCCCGGCGAGTACCAGCGGTGGCAGGGTCGCGTGGCTGATATGGCGCTCGCGCAGCAGGCTCGCCAGGCTGTCGCCCAGCAGCAAGGTGCCGGGTTCGGCGATTTCCAGGCAGGCGCCGTGGGTCAGGGCCATGACCCATTCGAACACAGAGGCATCGAAACTGAACGAGGCGAATTGCAGCACGCGGGATCCGGGGCCGACCGCGAAGAGCGGGCCCTGGACCCGGGCCAGGTTGACCAGCCCGCGATGCTCGACCATCACGCCCTTGGGCGTGCCGGTGGAACCGGAGGTGTAGATCACATAAGCCAGGTGGCGATCATGCAGGCCGAGGGTTTCGGCAAGTGGGTTGTCCGTCGGGCAATCGGTCCAGGCGGATTCGTCCCGCAGATCCAGCACTGCCAGCTCCAGGGCCGTGGGTGCTGCCGCCAGGGACTCCAGGGCCGTCGCGTGGGTCAAGAGCAGTCGCGGCGCGCAATCGGCGAGCATGTGCGCCAGGCGTTGCGCGGGATAAGCGGGATCGAGGGGGACGTAGGCGCCGCCGGCCTTGAGCACTGCCAGCACGCCGACCAGCATCTGCGGCGAGCGCTCCAGGCACACGGCGACCCGTGTGTCGGGCCCGACGCCGAGTGAGCGCAGATGGTGCGCCAGGCGGTTGGCCCGGGTATTGAGTTGGTCGTAGCTCAGGACCTGGCCCATGAAACCCAGCGCCGGGGCCGAGGGATCACGCAGTACCTGGGATTCGAACAGTTGCTGGATAAGCGCGGTGTCCGGTTCTCTGACCAATTCAAGCCTCTCATTCCATTGGAGGATCAACGATTGGCGACGAACCTGCGCGGGGATGACAGCGCTAGGGTCGACCCGATCGGCTGCGACTGCCCGGTCTGTGGCGACCTGTGGCAGTCCTTTACGCCGGCAGGGATTGTGGCCCTCGGCGCGGGTGGATAATAACCATGATTTTCACTGCCTGGGAATATAAAGTTACATTTGCCCGTGCAGTGTTTTGGCCGCCGGGAGCAACCCCCGGAATTTTCGATAACGGCTCTGCAGGACCGATCGTTGGCCTGCGTCGGGGAAGTAGCGGGCCTTGACCGGCAGTCCCGCCTGCGACAGTTCGGCGCCCTGCCCTATGGCCAGGAAACCGAGTTTGGCGGCCCCGATGCAGGCGCTGAGTTCACTGCCCTGCAGGGTGAATATTTCCCGTTCGAGGATATTGGCCAGCAACTGGGCCCAGTACTCGCTTCGTGCCCCACCCCCGACCAGCGCGCAACGCTCCACGGTCGCACCGGCCGACAGCACGGCGTTCATCGCATCCAGCAGGCCAAAGCCGACCCCTTCGAGCACTGCATAGCCGAGCATCGCCGGCACGCAGTCATGGCCCAGGCCCATGAAGCCGCCGCGCAGCAACGGGTCGTCATGGGGCGTGCGTTCGCCGGCCAGGTAAGGCAGGAACAGCGGGTTGTCGGGCGGCACCGGCCGATCCATGGGCAGGGTTGCCTGGATCTGCTGCAACAGCGCGGCCTCATCGGCAAAGCCCAGCAGGCGCGTGACCCAGCGCAGGCAACTGGCCCCGGCGAGCATCGCGCCCATGGTGTACCAGCGTTGCGGCAAGGCATGGCAGAAACTGTGGACCGCACTGGCGGGATTGCCCGCCGCGTGGTCGGTGATCGCGACGATGGCGGCGCTGGTGCCGAGGGTGACAAAGGCATCGCCCGCGTTGACTGCGCCGATGCCGACCGCCGAGACCGGGTTGTCGCCGCCGCCTCCGGCGATCACCAACCCGGCCGGCAAGCCGATCTGCAACGCCGCCGGTGCGTTCAGTACGGTGCAGGCCGCCGGCCCCTCGACCAGTCGCGGCATCTGCCCCGGTTCAAGCCCGGTGGCGCGGAGCATCGGCGCGTACCAGTCGCGGCGGGCGACATCCAGCCACAAGGTGCCGGCGGCATCCGAGACATCGCTGATGCGTTCGCCGCTCAGGCACAGGCGCAGGTAGTCCTTGGGCGACAGGACACAATCGATCGCCTGGAATACCCGCGGCTCGTGTTGTTGCAGCCAGAGCAGTTTCGGCGCCGTCAGGCCGGCCATCGGCAGGCTGCCGGTGACTTCGGCAAACTCCGGGTAGTCGCGGCCCAGGCTTTCGGCCTGGGCCATGGCCCGCGAGTCATCCCAGAGGATCGCCGGGTACAGCACGCGGTCGTCGTCGCCCAGCAGCACCGCGCCATGCATCTGTCCCGACAGGCCGATGCAGCGGACGCGGCCATAGGCGTCGGGCTGGGCCTGGCGCAGTTGTGCCAGGGCCGCCAGGCAGGCCTGCCACCAGTCCCGCGGGTCCTGCTCGGACCAGCCGCCCTGCCGGCGCGCCACCGTCAGGCGGACACCGGCATGGCCCAGTACGCTGCCGTCGCCATCCAGCAGGATGGCCTTGAGTTCCGAGGTGCCGAGGTCGATGCCGAGGGAGACGGGACTGCTCATCTACATTCACTTCCATCCAGCGGGCCGCCTATGGGCAGCCACATGAGTTGCGAATCCGCAGGGTCGGGGCCAGGTGTACGGTCTGCCGTTGCGCCTCGGGGGCTTCAATGCGCTTGAGCAACAGGTTGACGGCCTCGGCCCCGAGGGCCTTGACCGGTTGGGCGATCAGGGTCAGGCGCGGGACGAAGAAGTCCGCCCAGTCGAAATCGTCGAAGCCGACCAGGGCCATCTGTCCGGGTACTTCGACCTGGGCATCACGCAAGGCGTGCATGGCACCCAGGGTCATCAGGTTGTTGGCGGCCATGATCGCCGTCGGTGGCGATTGCAGGGCCAGCAGTTGCGCGGTGGCCAGGCGCGCCGGTTCGCTGTCCGAACCGCCGTTGACCAGCAAGGCGCGATCAAAGGGCAGTCCGGCCTTGTCCAGCGCCGCCTGGTAGCCTTCGACCCGCTCGTCCGTGGTGCTGAAGCCCGGGCGACCGGCAATGAAGCCGATGCGTCGATGTCCATGGTCGATCAGGTGCCTCACCAGTTCCTCGGTCGAGCGCCGGTTTTCCACGCCGACCTGGTCGAAGCCCGCGGTGACCAGGCGGTCGACCAGGACCGCCGGAATCTCGTTTTCCAGCAGGTAGTTGAGAGCCAGTTCCCGTGAACCGCTCGACGGCGCCAGCAGGATGCCATCGACCCGTCGATGATGCAGCGCCTTGACCACCCGCAGTTCCTGTTCGGGATCGTCATGGGTATCGACGAACAGCATCATGATGCCGTGCTTGGCGCACTCGGTTTCAATCGCGTGCACCGTTTCGCTGAAGTAATGGTTGGACAGCGCCGAGATCGCCACGCCGATGGTATGGGTTCGCGAACGCGCCAGCGAGCGGGCCAGCGTGTTCGGGATATAGCCCAGTTGCTCGATCGCCAGTTCGACCGCCCGCACCGTCGCCGGGCTGACCTTGCGCGTGCCGTTGAGCACATGCGAGACGGTCGAGGTCGAGACCCTGGCGATCTTCGCCACGTCATCCATGGTCACCACGTTGCTGCCTCCCTCCCCTTATCGACTCAATGCTTGCTGGACCAGCCGGTGTAGGAACCGACATTGTCGCGGGTGATCAGCTTCGGCGTCAGTTGGGTCACTTCCTGGGCCGGTGGCTTGTCATTGAGCAGATCGTTGCCGATAGTCACCGCGGTCTGGGCCATGGCCCAGGGATCCTGGCTGGCGGAGGCCTGGATCGAGGTCTCGGTCTTCAGCGCGTTCTCGATATCCGGCGCGCCGTCCACCGAGGTGATGATGATGCCGCTGCGCTTCAGTTGCCTGGCGGCCAGGTCGCTGCCGATGGCCTGCGGGTCATTGATGGCGAACAGACCGTCGATTTTCGGGAAGCGCGTCAGGTAGCCCTGCATGGCGTTCAGGCCGCCTTCACGGGAACCCTTGCCGTCCTGGTCATCGGACAGCACCTTGATCCCCGGTGCCGCGGCCAGCGCGGCCTTGCAGCCACTGACGCGGTCGGTGACCGCCGTCACCTGCGGACCGTTCTGGATGATCACATTGCCCTTGCCGGCCAGCTTGTCGACGATGAACTGGCAAGCCAGCTTGCCGGCCTCGACGTTGTCGGTCTGCACCGTGGCATTCACGCCCCGGGCGTTGACGTCCACGGCGACCACGACTATCCCGGCCTTGCGGGCTTTCTTGATGGCCGACTCGATGGCCGCCGGATCGACCGCGTTCAGCAGGATCAGGTCGACGCCGGCGGAGATGAAGTTGTCGATCTGGGTGAATTGCTTGCTCAGGTCATAGTCGGCCGACACCGAGGTGACCTTGACATTCGGGTTCAGCTCCAGCGCCCGGGCCTTGGCACCGTCGGCCAGGGTCACGAAGTACGGATTGCCGAGCGAACCGAGGCTGATGCCCACCGATTTCAGTTCACGGGCACAGGCGCCCTGGGACAGCAACGCGGCCAGGCTCAGGGACAGGACAGCGGGAAACATGCGTTTGAAGTTCATGATTGCTCTCTTGTGATTATTGTTGAAGCGTCTGTACGTCGGTATTCGTGAGGCCCGTCAGGTACGGGCTCCGGACTGGCGATAGCGATCCAGGGCCACCGCGCCGATGATGACGATGCCCTTGATGATGTACTGCCAGATATCGGAGACGCCGAGCAGCACCAGGCCATTGGTCAGCACGGCGATGATCAGCGCACCGATCAGGGTGCCGCCGATGGTGCCGACGCCGCCGGTAAAGCTGGTGCCGCCGAGGATCACCGCGGCAATCGCATCGAGTTCGTAGGATTGCCCCAGTTGCAGGCCGTTGGCGGCGAACAGGCGCGAGGCGCTCATCACCGCGCCCAGTCCCGCCAGGGCACCGGAGAGGGCATAGACGAACAGCAGCACTTTCCACACCTTGATCCCGGACAGCCGGGCCGCTTCCGGGTTGCCGCCCACTGAATAGATCTGCACGCCGATCACCGTGCGGCGCAGGATGAACCACGACAGCCCGACCACGCACACCGCGATCACCACCAGCCAGGGCACGCCGAGGATCGAGTCGTTGCCGATAAAGGCGAATGGCAGGTCGGGGTTGAACACGGTCTTGTCGTCGGCCAGCAGCCGGGCCAGGCCACGCATGGCGGTCAGGGCACCGAGGGTGACGATGAATGGCGGCAGGCGCATGAAGGCGATCAACCCGCCGTTGACCAGCCCCAGCAACAGGCCGCAGCCGATCCCGGCGAGGATCCCGAGCATGCCGAACTGCGGCGACAACGAGGCCTGCAGGGCCACCACCGCCGAAGCGGCGAGAATCGAGCCCACCGACAGGTCGATGCCGGCGGTCAGGATGACAAAGGTCATGCCGGCGGCCAGCACCACATTGACCGAGGCCTGCTGGGTGATGATCGACAGGTTCTGCACGGTCATGAAGTTTTCGCTGGCCAGGGCGAAACCCAGCAGCAGCAGGATCAGTACCGGCAGCATGCCCACCGTGCGCATCAATTCACGCATGCGCTCCCCCTTGCCGATCGTTTGCAGCGGATTGCCTACGGTCAGCGCCATAGTGTTCGTCTCCACGGTTTTCTGTTGAGGGATGGGCCGTTGCGGATTGCCGGAGTCAGCCATGGGCGGCCACCTGCTCGCCACCGGTGGCCAGTTCGATAATGGCTTCCTGGGATATTTCCCGACCCGACGTGCCACCCACTTCGGCCACCAGCCGGCCTTCACGCATGATCATTACGCGGTCACAGGTGCCGATGATTTCCGGCAGTTCGCTGGAGATCACCAGGATGCCGACGCCGGCCTTGGCCAGTTCGTTGATGATCCGGTAGATCTCCGATTTCGAGCCGATATCCACGCCCCGGGTGGGCTCGTCGAGGATCAGCACATGGGGCTTGACCTCCAGCAGGCGCGCCAGCAATACCTTCTGCTGGTTGCCGCCGGACAGGGCGCCGACACTGACCTTGCCCGAGGCGACCCGGATCGACAGCGACTTGATCGCGGCCACCGCGCGCCGTGCCGCGCTGGCGCGGTCGAGCACGCCACCGGCATGGGCATCGGGGACGCAGGCACAGACATTGATGTTGTCGTTCACGCTCATGTCGAGGAACAGGCCCTGGGCCTTGCGGTCCTCGGTGAGGTAGACCACGCCGGCACGGATCGCATCCGTCGGGTGGCGCAAGGGCGTTACCGGCCGTCCCGCGACTTCGAGGGTGCCGGCAAGGCGCGGATCGGCGGCGAAGATCAGCCGGGCCAGTTCGGTGCGCCCTGCCCCCACCAGTCCGGCAATCCCCAGCACCTCGCCGGCATGCAGGTCGAAGCTGCATGGCTGTACGCGCTTGCCGTCCGCCATGTCGCGCACCCGCATGACCACGTCTCCGGGGGCGTAGGCCGCGTGCTCCTTCTTGTAGAAACCCGACAGGTCGCGACCGACCATCATCTTGACCAGGGTTTCCGCCGACAGCCCGTCGCGCTCCAGCATGCCGACGTACTCGCCGTCACGCAGCACCGAGACGCGGTCCGACAGTTCGTAGATTTCGGCCATGCGATGGCTGATATAGATGATTGCCAGGCCCTGTTCGCGCAATTGCTTGATCAGCGCGAACAGGCGGTCGGTTTCCCGGGAGGACAGCGGCGTGGTCGGTTCGTCCATCACCAGGATCCGGGCGTGGGCATGCAGGGCCCGGGCGATTTCCACCAGTTGGCGTTCGGCGATGGACAAGCTGCTGACCAGGGTCGCGGCCTTGAACTCGGCACCGAGACGGGCCAGCACTTCGACGCAACCGGCTTCCATCGCCTTGCGGTCGATGGTCCAGCCGTGGCGTAGCTCGCGGCCGAGATAGATGTTCTCGGCCACGCTCAGGTTCGGGCACAGGCTCAGTTCCTGGTAGATCACGGCAATGCCATGGGTCTTGGCCGTGCTCGGATCGAAGCTGGCGATGACCTGGCCGCCGATGCGGATTTCACCGCCGGCATCGGCCTGGTAGGCGCCGGAGAGAATCTTCATCAGCGTCGACTTGCCGGCACCGTTTTCCCCCATCAGCGCGTGGATTTCCCCGGCATAGACTTTCAGGCCGACGTTTTTCAGTACGCGCAGGCCGTTGAAGGTCTTGGAGATACCGTGCATTTCGAGCAGCGGAACAGGGATTGCGGCAGGGCTCATGGACAGGCCCTCGCGGCGACGGTCAGCGCGGGCGGCTGAGGAGAACGGCAAAAAAAGCGTAATACCTGATCCAGCAAGAGATCCATTTTTACACCCGGAATTTTTATTTTTATACCTGAGCCATACCGGGGAACATGCCCTGGCCGACCTGATTGAAATAAAATGTAATCAGATAAAATTGTTTACGCAAGCGCTTGCGCAGGCGATTTCATCAAAGGTTAAACGTTTCATCAGGGGATTTTTTTGCTGAGAGCCGTTGCGGACGGGCTGGCGCTCCGTGTCAGGGAAGCGGACGCGGAGCGTGGGAACGATCGATCAGGGATTTTTTGCTGAGGGGCGTTGGACGGGCTGGGGCTCCTCGTCAGGGAGGCGGACGCGGAGCGTGGGAGCGATCGATGGAGAGCAGGCGCCGATCGTTCCCACGCTCTGCGTGGGAATGCAGCCAGTGACGCTCCGCGTCACAAGATCGGAAGCGTTACCGGGCCAGTCGGGTGAAGACGTAGTCCCGGTCCTTTACCAGCGCCTGATGGCAGGCAAAGCAGGTTTCATGCTGGGTCACGTCCGCCGGCTTGCCGTTGATGAAACGGCCAAAACCCCAGCCGCCGGTGCTGGCATATTTCTTCGAGTCCTTGACCATGAATTGCACGGTGGTCGCCTCTCCCGGCACCAGGGCAGCCGCGGCTTCCGCCGATTGCATATGCTTCCAGGCCAGCTTGGCGAGCACGGTGCCGTCCGGAAACGGCAAGGTATCGTTCGTCCGGTAGGCCTTGAGCGCCGTGGGGTTGCCGAGTATCACGCGCAGTTCGTTCAGCGGCGGACCTTGCAGCGACGGTGCCACCAGCTCCCACTGGCGATAGCCGTCAGGGATGGTCACGCCATAGATGGGCGAGGCGTTTTCCTGGGCGGCTTCACCGGACGAACCCGGCGTCGCCAGCACGATGCCCACCGACAACGCCATGCCAGCGCCCAACAAACCTGCATAAAGCCATTTCATATCATCGTTTCCCGTTTGCCCGCTGAAGGTTGGTGCGCCGTTTCAGCAGCAACGTGTCGTGCACTTGCGGCTGTTGTAGCGCGCTTCCTGGCGCTCGCGGAAAAACACCTCGTAGCTCATCACCGGCTGTTCCGGGTGTCGGCTCGCCATCAGGGCGACATAGGCATCGTAATCCGGCACGCCGACCATCGAGCGCGCGATCTGGCGCAGGGTCCGCAGGCTGGCTTGGGCTTGTTTGAACATGGACTGCACTCCGCATGACGGGAAAGCCCGAGGAAACTCGGGGCCTTGAACGGGAGCAGTTAAGCGCGGGAATGTATCCGGGAAGTGTCCCGGATCGCCCGATAAGTTGCATGGTGTATCAAAGGGTTATCTGTACACACTGTGATACAACATGAACGCGACGAGGGGCGATTCAGTTGTGGGAGCCGGCTTGCCGGCGAAAGCGCCGGGATAGACGCCGCAAGACCCTAGGGCCTCTTCGCCGGCAAGCCGGCTCCCACAGGGCAGAAAGCCTCAGTGCATATCACCATGATCATGCATGGGCATTTCGTTGAGCGCACGGGCGGTGGCCTTGACCTCGACCGACTCCTTGACCCCCTTGGCGTTCTCCACCACCAGGGTCAGCGGGACACTGTCGCCCTCCTTCACCTGCCCGACCAGGTCGATCAGCATCACGTGATAGCCCTCTGGGTCGATGCTGACCGCCTTGCCTGCCGGCAGCGCTACCGAGTCCACCGGCTCCATGCTCATGATGTCGTTCTGCATCTTGGATTCATGGATCTGCACGGTCTTGGCCACTGGCGACCTGGCCTCGAGCAACTTGCCGCCCTCGGTCGAGGTAATGCGCATGAACGCACCGGTGGAAGGTTGTCCCGGCACCGTGGCACGGACCCAGGCATCTTCCACCAGGGTCTGCGCGGAAGCGTGCAGGCTGAGCGTTCCAAGAATGGAAAAAGCAATATATTTCAAAGAGTTCATTTCAATATCTCGAATGATTCTAGAGTCGGTCAGCAGACTGACATGACCGTGAGCAGGTCGTCCGCGCATTGCTGGGCCGACAACGACGGCGACAGCCCCAGGCGCAGTTGGCCGCGGGTGTCGTAGACAAAGCTGGTAGCGGTATGGGACATGGTGTAGGTCGAGCCCGCAGGGATCTTCTCGTAGAACACCTTGAACTCCTTGGCCGTCTGCGCGGTTTCCTCCAGGGTGCCGTACAGGGCGACGAAGCTCGGGTCGAAGGCCTTGACGTAGGCGTCGAGCACCTGGGGGGTGTCGCGCTCCGGATCGACGGTGATGAACACCACCTGCAAGCGGTCGCCATCGGGGCCCATCAGTTTTTTGGCGCGGGCGGCACGGGCCAGTGCCGTGGGACACACGGCGGGACACTGGGTGAAGCCGAAGAAGATCATCGGCATCATCCCGCCGAAGCTGCCGAGCATGGTGACGTTGCCCTGGGTGTCCTTGAGCTTGAACTTGCGCCCGAGGATTTCGTCGCCCAGGTCCTTGCCGTACTTGTACGACAGTTTGGGCGAGCTGTCGCAACCGGCCAGCAATCCAAGACTCAGGAGCCCGAGGCCGGCAACGACCTGGCGGCGAGTCAGTAACTCATTCATGTAAAGGGCCCTCTAGGTAGCCTTTTTGTAACGCAGGTATGCAACGCAAGCTGTCGTGACGCGGGAACTCCGGCGAGGAGCGTTCGAGGTCGGGCGCCGACAGCGATTGGCAATGAAGGTCAGGCGCGCAACTGCGGTGGCGCCCGGGAGCGGGAGCCTGGAAAGATCGGCGCGGCGGCCTGTTGCGCAGTGAATGTCAGGGCCGGGAAGCTGATCGGTCGGATGCCCAGGTAACCCAGGGTGGCATGGGAGTCAGCCAGCGCCGGATGCTGGAACAGCAGCGAGCAGTAGCCGCACTTTTCCCAGAGCTGGATATGGTGGGGGGCCGGATCGGTACTGCGTTGGGACGCCAGGTCGGCGCCGGCGACGTAGCCCTCTGGCAGATCGCCGCAGATATCGCTCAGGTCCACCTGCGGGCCATGGGCCTGGCCCGCCCCCTGCCCGATCAACGGCCCGGCGAACACCAGCAGCATGGCGAGCAGGCTCAGCCAGGCTCCGGCGTGGCGCCTGAAGGTTCGATGGGGAAGAAAGGAGGTCATGGGCAGGCAATTTAACACTGTCACCCGGCCTGCGTCGGTTGGTGCGACAAAATGGCACATGAGCACGGGCGCTGCCCATGTACCCTTCGACACCGCGACAGGCTCAGGCCAGCTTGACGTTCATGGTGATCTGCGCGGCAAACACCTTCACGCCCGCCTCGTCGAACGTCTCGACGGCCACCACCTTGTCCCCCGGCGTTTGCCAGTCCACCGCGCTGCCGTCGGCGACAGTGCGCACGTCGGTCTTGGCCTTGGCCAGGTATTCGACGCTCATGCCCTTGGGAATCCAGCGCGCGCCTTCGGGAATCGACACATCGGTCATCACCCCAGCCGCCAGTTCGGCGGCGTTGCACAGGGCAATGGCGTGGACCGTGCCCAGGTGGTTGGTGATTTCCCGGCGGAACGGCACCTGCACCACCGAATGTCCGGCACGCAACTCGCTGATCAAGGGATTGATGGTGCTGAAGTACGGTGCCATCTGACAGGCCATCTGGCTGAATTTTTCCGGACCGGCAGCGGTGAACATGCTCAGGAACTGGCTCATTTTGTGACCTTCTTGGTGGGTGAATGGCTTTAAAGAATAATATTCTGTAAAAGAACAATATTCTGTTAGCGGAAAAACTGTCAAGCTAGGCCATTCTTGAACCGGGCCCAGGGGCCCCTTTGCGAACGGTCAGGTTATTGCCCATGGAAAACCCCGATCTGCTGGAACGCTGCTACCCGGGCCGCAGGGCCGAACTGAAACGGGCGATCCTGCGCCAGGCCCTGTCGTGCTTCAACGAACAGGGCATCGAAGCCAGCACCATCGAAACCATCCGTGCCGCCTGCGATACCAGCGTGGGTGCGATCTACCACCATTTCGGCAACAAGGAAGGACTGGTGGCCGCGCTGTTCTTCACCGCGCTGGAAGACCAGGCGCGGCTGCGCGAAACCTTCCTGGCCGAGGCCCGGACACTGAAGGAAGTGCTGCAGGGACTGGTCTACAGCTATGTGGACTGGGTCGACGAACAGCCGCAGTGGGCGCGTTTTCAGTTCCAGGCACGCTTTGTCGTGAGCAAGGGCCCTTTCGCCGAGGAGCTGGCTACCCGTAACAAGGCCCGCAACCGGCAATTGCGCGACTGGCTGGGCGCCACCCGCGACGCGGATGAGGTCAGCGGCGTGCCGAGGGAGCTGCTGCTGTCGCTGATTGTCGGCCCGGCGGAGAACTACTGCCGGGCCTGGCTGGCCGGGCGCGTGCAGAGCTCCCCGCGAACCTACCGCAGTGAACTGGCCGAGGCCGCCTGGAAATCCCTGCAACCCTGACGGGCCGTGTCCGATAAGCGGGCAACCCCCGCCAGTGGCCAGCAACTACGCTCTACTGAGGGAAACCTCCCTCTTTTCAGGAGTGCAGGATCATGCGTAGCGCAGTGCTGGTTCTTTCCGTTGCCCTCTTGCTCCCCGCCGGCTATGCCGTGGCCGGGGTCGATGCGGGCGATGTGGCGACCTCGGCCGGGGTGTCCGCCTCGCTCTATTCCACCTTCAAGAAGGACAAGAAGATGGTGGCGCCTTCCCACGATGACGCCTCCAGCTTCATTGCCAGCGGCGGCGCGATTCGCGGTGCCTACCTGGAAGCGGCCCTGAAGCAGATCCGCCAGGAACATCCGGGCCTGCGGGCCAGTGACCAGGACCTGGCCGAAGCGATCCTGCTGCAACCTTGACCTTGAGGTGATCTGGCCGCCCTTCCTTTGGAGCGGCGGCCAGGGCCTGGTCTCGGCGCGGTCATCCCGACGCCCCCCTGCCAGCCTGTGCCAGGCGTTGCACGGCCCGGTGGATTTCATCCTGGTTCAACGAGGCGAACCCCAGGCGCAAGGCATTCTCCGGCTGGTCCATCGGTGAAAACAGGCGACCGCTGCGCACCACCAGGTTGTGTTCCAGGGCGTCCACCACCAGCCGGTCGACATCAAGGCTCTTGTCAAAACCGACCCACAGCGCCAGCCCACCTTCCGGTTTACGGATGGCGATACGCTCGCCAAACGCTGCCGCCAGGCATTCCTGCAAGGTTTCGCGGCGCTGGCGATAGGTCTTCGAGACCCGCCGCAGGTGCTTCTTCAGTTCGCCGTCATTGATCAGGTCGGCGAGCATCTTCTGCATCACCGCATCGCCCTGGGACAGGATCAGGGTGGCGCTGCGGTTGAGCACCTCGATCACATTGACCGGCGCCACCACGTAGCTGCAGCGAAAGGTCGAGCCCAGGGGCTTGGACAGCGAACCGATATAGATCACATGGCGTTGCCGGGTATCGCTGGCGAGCGGCAGGTAGGGCCGGCCCTCGAAATGGTACTCATGATCGTAGTCTTCCTCGATCACACAGAAATCGTGGCGCTGGGCCAGGGCCAACAGCTTCTGTCGACGCTCGGCGCGCAGGCTGACCGTGGTCGGGAACTGGTGATGGGGTGTCAGGTAGATCATCCGGACCCGGTGCAGTTGGCACAGGCCGTCGAGCTGCTCGACCTGGCAGCCTTCGTCGTCGATATCGACGGTAACCAGTCGTGCCCCCAGGGCCCGGAAGATCGCCCAGGCCGGCGGATAACTCAGGCGCTCCACCACTACCACGTCACCCGGCTTGATCAATGCACTGGCCGCCAGGTACAGCGACATCTGCACACCCTGGGTCAGGCAGATATTCTCCGCCGTCACCGACAGGCCGCGATTGTTGCGCAGCATATCGGCCAATGCCGCGCGCAACAGGTAACCGGTGCCCTCGCTGCCATGGCGTACGGTGTTGGAGGTAAAGGTGTCGCGTAGAGAATTGCGATAATAGCGATGTAGCACCGCCTGGGGCAGCAATCGATGATCGGAGGCGCCATTGTCGAAGAACAGGGCCTCGGGCAACCGTTGCATCGCCCTGTCCCGCGGGCCCGGGGTCAGGTACGGCACCGTCGGCTCCGAGAGCAGGCGCGGGACGAAATCCTGCGGCACGTCGCGACTCGACGGCGGGGTTTCCAGCTGCGTGTTGACGAAAGTGCCCCGGCGCGTCTCGCTGACCAGCCAGCCCTTGGTGATGGCCTCCTCATAGGCGAGGATCACTGTCTTGCGGTTGACGTCGAGCAGTTGCGCCATTTCCCGGGTGCCCGGCAAGAGGCTGCCGGGGGCCAGCCGCCCCTCGCGGATTGCCGTGACCAGGCCTTCGACAATCTTGCGGTAGGACGCCTGGCCCTGGCTGGCATCGAGGTTGAGCAAGGGGCGCCATTTACGTAGCTGGACCATCTGAATTATCCAAAACTGGAGGTTCTCATGGTCCTAGTCTATCGCAACAATGAGGACCTTATCCGCGCCGAGGTCCTTATGAACGAACATCGCCATGTCATCGAGCTGTCGCCTTCGGGCAAAACCTTCAGTGCCGGCGACGAGTTGCTGCTCGATGCCATGCTCGCCAGCGGCTTGCCGGTGCCGTTCTCCTGTCGCCGTGGTGCCTGCGGCTCCTGCAAGGTCAAGGTGCTCGACGGCCAGCACCGGGGCAAGATGCTCGGTGCGAACGAACCGGCGCCCTCCTACCCGCTGGCCGCGGATGAAATGCTGCTGTGCCAGAGCCATGCCTGTGCCGATATGCGCCTGGCGATCCCTGGCTGGTCGCTGGACACGCCGACCCTGGAAATCAGTGCCGTGGTCGCCGGCAAGCGGGCACTGAGCGACGATATCGTCGAATTGGTGCTGCAGCCCGAAACCGACGATCTGCAGGTACGGGCCGGCCAGTATTTCAAGTTCCGCCTGGCCGACGGCGACAGCCGCTGCTTTTCCGTGGCCAACCTGCCGCAACTGGAGCAGGGCCGACTGGTCTTCCATATTCGCCGGGTGCCCGGCGGGGTGTTTTCCGAGGGCATCCTCGAGGCCCTGCAAGGTGGCCAGCGCTTGAACCTGGAAGGCCCGTTCGGCGCCTGTACCTGGCAACCCGACGGTGAACGCCCGGTGCTGCTGTTCGCCACCGGCACCGGCTACGCCGGGATCAAGCCACTGCTGCTGATGGCCCTGGCCGAAGGTGCCGACGTCAGCCTGTACTGGGGCGGTGCCCAAGTGGCGGACTTCTATGATCGGGAATTCCTCGATGCCGCCTGTGCCGCCCAGCCGCGGCTGCGCTGGTTCCCGGTACTGTCGACGCAGGCCCGCTTGCAGGAAGCGGCCCTGCAGCACCCCCATCGCTGGGCGGACGCCCAGGTCTACGCCTGCGGCAACAGCCGGATGATCGCCGACGTGCGCGGACAGTGCCTGGCCGCCGGCTTGCCGGAGCAGCGTTTTGTCGCCGAGGCCTTCGTGCCCAGCGGCAGCCTGGGCAATGTCCGCCTGCTCAAGCCGCTGGACCCGGTCTGGGAAAAGGTCGGCCCGCGTTACTCGCTGGACGGTATGCTCGCCGCCCGTGCACAGTCGATGCGGGCCCTGGCGCAGATCGCCAGCAAGCTCAGGGTCGGCATGACCACCGCCGAAGCCCTGGAAATGGCCAACCAGCACCTGCAGGCCATGGGCGCCTCCCATACCTGGCACCCGACCTACGTGCGTTTTGGTCCGGACACCGTGCATGTCCCGCGCAAGGGCGTCGACCTGCAACGCCGCCTGCAAGCGAGCGATATCGCCGTGGTCGACCTCGGTCCGGTCTGGGACGGTTACGAAGGCGACTACGGCGACACCTTTGTCTTCGGTGAGCACCCGTTGCACCAGGCCTGCGTGCAAGCCTTGCACGAGGTCTTCGAGGAGAGCCGCGAGGCCTGGTGCAATGGCCTCAGCGGTCGCGGCCTGTATGACTTCGCCGAAGCCAACGCGGCCGCCAGGGGCTGGGTGCTGGAACGCAATATCGCCGGCCATCGGTTGTCCGACTTTCCCCATGCCTTGCACGGCCCGGCCAACCTGGCGGATATCGAGATCGTCCCCAGCGAAATGGTCTGGGTCCTGGAAATCCAGCTGAGCCATCCCACCGAACCGGTTGGCGGCTTCTTCGAAGACCTGCTGATCGGCCAGCCCGGTGCGGCCAGGGACGCCACCACAGGTCGTGCCGTGGCCTGAGCGACGGGATGCGGCCCGGAGCCGTCGAGGCCAAGAGCTGCTACCTTGCTACACAATGGCGCAGCTCCGGGCAACGCCGGCGTATTGCCGGTGCCCTGCCCGGCCCGTCGTGGCCGGCGACCTGACCGAATGCCGGAACGGCCCGGCAAGCCTTCGCCCACTCCCTGCCGCCCGCTGGCCGCCCGGGGGCTTTGCCGATTGACCGAACGCGGCACCGACATCGTTTATCCCCACAGCGCGATCCGACACTGGCGTGGAACCTGCGACCCCTGCCAGCGGCACGAGACCCATCGTTGCCGTCATTCCCTTGAACGGAGAGCGTGTTATGCAACTTGCGTGGTTCGACGAAAACTCCCGCCCCCGCACGCCGGCCAAGGCCGTACTGGCCGGCCTGCTCCTGAGCCTGTTGCTGCTGTGCGGTATCGCACCGGCCCGGGCGGACATGGGCACCATCGATGACACCTCATCGATCAAGAGCAAGATCCTTTCCAAGGACGTCAAATACACCGTCTACCTGCCACCGGACTACCAGCAGTCGACGCGTTCCTACCCGATCCTCTACCTGCTGCACGGCGGCGATGACGGGCGCTACAACGACTGGTTCATGCAGGACAACCTGGGCAACCTGCTGGATCGGCTGATCCGCGCGGGCAAGATCCCGGCAATGATCGTGGTCACCCCGGATGCCTTGCGCAACGAGGCCAACCAGTACGCCACCTTCTACATGAACGACGCCGACGGGCAGTTTCGCTGGGAGGACATGTTCTTCAACGAGTTCATGCCCGATATCGAGAAGAAATACCGGGTGCTCAAGGAGAAACGCTTCCGCGCCATCGGCGGCCTGTCCATGGGTGGCTTCGGCTCGCTGATCTATGCCTTCAAGCATCCCGACAGCTTTGGTGCCGTCGCCGTGATGAGTGCGGCGCTACGCACCGACGAGCAGATCATCGACATGGACACCGCCGGTTACGAACGGCGCTACGGCCATGGCTGGGGCGTCGGTCTGCAAGGCCAGGCACGCATCAACCCGCACTACCTGGCCTACAACGCGCTGAACCTGCTCAAGACCCTGCCGGTCGAGGACATCAGGAAGACCCGCTACTACCTGGACTGCGGCACCGACGACCGGTTCTTCACCGGCAACAGCGTCCTGCATGCGGAAATGAACAAGCTGGGGGTGCCCAATCGCTTCTCGACCCGTCCCGGTGAGCACAACTACGACTTCTGGACCAGTGGTTCGGAAAATATGCTGACCTTTGTCGGACGCAATTTCCAGGAATTGAAGGTGTTCCCCTGAGCTGAAAAAACCGCTCGCCTGATCGGTTGCTGCCTGCGACCCGCGAATCCGAATGAGACACGGCTCACAAACCCGACATCTTGTTCCGCGGGCCGCCGGGCGGCCTGGCAACCGTTTTCGAAGGTTGTTGTCCATCAGGCAGTCGGTTTTCCGAACACGAATCATTTGTTCGATTCGGACTCCCGAACGAAAAAATATTCAACGCTTCACACCCGTGAAACTATTACTTTAAATTTCATATTGTTACTTTTTTGATACATGTTTTTACGCAATGGCACACAACCTGCTTTCTTCCAACCCAAACAAAAAACTCCGTTGCAAGCCCTCGGCCGACTGCTTCAGCAGAACTGGAAAAGCCGATTGATTGTGCGGAACGAAGGTGTTGATCATGACTCCTAATGGTCCAACATCTCACGGCGATCCCGTTGTTGCCACCCTGGCACTGCCCCGGCAAAGGTCGAAAACCGGCCTCGACGAACTGGATCCGCCCATGGAGGGTAAGACGATGAGCACACTGATTCCAGTAATACGCCACCTGTCCGTTTCCTTGTTGCAGCCGCCCGCCTCTCGCAGGTTTGTGGCCTCTCCACCCCGCCTGCCGCGCCGATCCTGCGGCAACGATTCGCCTTCGTCGGGCCGTCCGCCCGTCTAGCCGATCGATCCGCCTCAGCGGCTCCATGCGCCTGCGTAGCATGAACACATTCATATAAATGAAGCCTGCTGAGCTGACTCTTGGGCGTGTCCTGCGCCCTGTACACCATGCCAAGTACCAACAAAGGCAAGCGCCTGATTGCCGAAAAACTCAATAAACGGTGCCCACATGAAGTTGAGCAACAGCAGCCCTGTAAACATGGACGTCATTCCCCTCAGCCACGTGCAACAGCAAGGAGCGATCTGTTTCGGTCCCTTCACCTTGCTGGCGCGACAGCATCTGCTGTTGAAAGATGGCGAGCCGGTCACCCTGGGCAGCCGGGCCCTGGCCTTGCTGATCGCCATGGTCGAGCGAGCGGGAGAGTTGCTGGAGAAGACCGAGCTGATCGCGTTCGCCTGGCCGAAGATGGTCGTCGAGGAATGCAACCTGCGAGCACAGATCGTCGCCCTGCGGCGCGCCCTCGGCGATGACGGCAACTTCGGCTATATCTCGACGGTGCCGGGTCGCGGGTATCGGTTTGTCGCGCCCATTACCCAGTATGGCGGCAGCCGGCACACCGGCGTCGACGACAGTCCCACAGTGGTCGAAGCGAAATCGGAAGTGAAATCCGAACTGCCCGGGTTGATGACGCCGGTCATCGGTCGCGACGAGATGATCCGCGAGCTCTGCGCCCAGGTGGTCAGCCGGCGTTTCGTGACCCTGACCGGCCCCGGCGGCATCGGCAAGACCACCGTCGCCCTGGCCGTAGCCAATGCCCTGGCCGACGAGTTCCCCCAGGGCAGCTGCTTCATCGACCTGGCGCCGGTGACCGCGCCGCACCTGATTCCCGGCATGCTGGCCTCGGCCCTGCACCTCAACGCGATGGCCGAGGACCCGCTGCAGGGCGTGGTCAGTGCCCTGAACAGCAGTCGCCTGTTGCTGGTCTTCGACAACTGCGAGCACGTCCTGGAAACCGTTGCCGGGCTGATCGAACTGCTGTTGCGTCAGGCGCCCCACTGCTGCGTGCTGACCACCAGCCGCGAGCCCCTGCGGGCTACCGGGGAATCGGTGCAGGTTCTCGACTCGCTGCCGCTGCCGGCGCCGGACAGCGACCTGGATGCCGCGCAGGCCCTGGCCTACCCGGCGATCCAGCTGTTTGTCGAGCGGGTCCAGGCCCACGATCCCGGCTTCGTCCTCAACGATGCCGACGTCGCGGCGGTGTGCGCCATCTGCCGCAAACTCGACAGCAGCCCGCTGGCGATCGAGATCGCCGCCGCGCGGGTCCGGGCCTTTGGCATCCCGGACCTGGTGAACCTGCTCGACGGCAGTTTCCGCCTGCTGATGACCGGCCGCCGCACCGCCATGCCCCGCCACCGCAGCCTCAGTGCCGCGCTGGACTGGACCTATTCGATTCTCAGCGCGGCCGAACAAGGCATGTTGCGGCAACTGGCCGTGTTTACCGGCGCCTTCACCCTCGCGGCGGTGCGGGCGGTGATCGGCCAGCAAGGACTGGAAGCGCACAACGCCCTGCCGCTGCTGGAAAGCCTGATGGACAAATCCCTGCTCAGTGCCCGCGAAGATGAAGCCGTCAAGCGTTACCGCCTGCTGGAAACCACGCGGGTCTATGCGCTGGAGAAGCTTGCCGAACATGACGAGGCCAGGCAGGTGCACAAGCGCCACGCGCTCTTTACCCGGCAACTGCTGGCCGAGGCCGGGCAGAAGCTCGATAGCCTTTCACCCGCCGCCTGGATTGCCCTGTACGGTCCGGAAATCAACGCGTTGCGCAGTGCCCTCGACTGGGCCCACGGCGCTGCCGAGCACCTGCTGGCCGTTGAAATCACGCTGGTGGCGGTGCCCCTGTGGTTGCGCCTGGGCCTGCTCAATGAGTGTCGGGTCCAGGTCGAGCGCGGCCTGGAGGAAAACGCCGGGGCCGACGACCTGGCGATTCGTCGCCGGATGCAACTGATGACCGCGCTGGCCACCGTGCTGATGCTCACCTACGGCGCCGGCGAACCGGTGCGCGAGGCCTGGCGGCGGGTACGCGAGGACGCCCTGGTCCTCGGCGACACCGAGCACAAGCTCAAGGCTCTGTGGGGATTGTGGTCCGATCGCTGCGCCGCCAACCAGTACCGCGAGGCGCTGGAGCTGGCGGAACGCTACAACCTGCTGGCGGAACAGGAGCGGGTCGTCGACTATCCGTTGCTGGGCAAGCGCATGCGCGCCACGGCGTTGTTCTACATGGCCGACCTGCCCGGTGCGCGGCAGAATATCGACGAGGCGATCAGTGCGCCCTGCGCCTCGCATTCGGACGTCATCGAAGCGCATTTCGACCAGCGCATCGCCGCTTATTGCCTGAAGGCCAACGTCTCGCTGCTCGAGGGCCAGGTCGACGAGGCGTTGTTCACCATCGACAGCAATGTCGAAAAGGCCTTGAAACTCAATCATCCGGCGACGCTCTGGTACACCCTCTGCATGAGCACCCTGCCGATTGCCCTGCTGACCGACAACCTGCCCAGCGCCGCCTGCTACCTGAGTCTGCTGCAGGACAGCACGACCCAGCACGACCTGCATATCTGGCGGCTGTTCGGCGACTGTTTCGAAAGCGTCCTGCTGATTCGCCAGGACCACCCGGAACGCGGTGTGCGCCAGCTCGGCGAAGCACTGCGCTTGCTGCGCCTGCAGGCGGACAGCCCGTTGTTCAGCTTTTTCCAGGGCGAATACGCCCTTGGCCTGGCTGCCATCGGCCTGGGCAACGCCGGGCTCGAAGTGCTGGAGGAAACCCTGCAACTGACCCAGGGGCGTCACGAGCGCTGGTATCTGCCGGAACTGCTGCGGCTCAAGGCCCGCCTGTGCGCGGCGCAGAACAGCGCCACCGCCAACGCCCTGGCCCATTCGTTGCTGTACCAGGCGCTCGCCGAGGCGACCCGGCAGGGCGCGCGGTTCTGGATCGCGCGGATCAATCTCGACCTGGCGCAACTCGACGAACCGCGTCTGCGTCTGGCCAATTACTGAGGCCTGGTCTCAAGGGGCCTTTCGCGGGCAAGCCCGCTCCCACAAGTTAAGCGCGGACTGCCTGTGGGAGCGGGCTTGCCCGCGAAGAAGCCACCACGGATCTCCCTTCATCCGTCCTGCGCCCAGGGTTTCTTGACAGGCGTATTTCACAGCCGTGAAACGTTGTGAGAAGTTGCCAAGAAACCCGCCCGCCGGCTCCTCCAGCACCTACCATCGCCGAAGCAGCACGCCTGCGCCCAGGAGCAGCAACCCCGCGGACCTCCGCCAGGCCCTGCCGTGGGCCGACTGTGCGCCCCCGACCAGAAGCCCCCTTCTGGAACGCCAACTGCCTCGGACCTCTCTAGCACGGACTTCGCCATGATCAAACTCGACAAGCCCTCGACGGTTCCCGCCGAATCCTCCTCAAGAACCCCCAGTGTCTTCGACAGCCTGGTCGACAAGGTTAAGAACCTGGCACGCAACGCCGGCGAGGCCCCGGACGAAGGTCCGCAGAAGCACTTCAAGGTCCTCGCCGCCGAGCACAAGCCGGTGCCGGGCAAACCGGCCACGGAAAAACCCTCCACTGAAAAACTCAGTGACGAACAGGCCAAACAGTACACGGACATTACCGCCCTGCCCGAGCCCCTGGATTTCAGCAAACTGAAGATCGTTTCCGAGGACGCCACGGCCGGGGTGATCTACTTCGAGCATGAGGGCAACAAGTACAGGATCAGCCAGTCCGCCGCGGCAGAGGCCCAGGGCGGCTACGACATCACCGACAACCTGCGTTTCGGCCATGCCGTCACCGAACGCCCCGGCCAGGGCCCGGACCACGGCACCCAGCTCTACGACTTCCTGCACACCGTCAACGCCGCCCAGGGCACACCGGCCTACAAGGTCATCGCCGAAAGCTTCTCCGATCCCGACAAGCAACTGCTGCGCAAGGACGAGGCCGGGATCGGCTTCGACGCGATCGAAGCGGTGGAGCCCGCTGCCGAGGGCGTCCTGGAGGTCACTCTCAAGGACGGCCGGGTGCAGGTGGTGGCCGAAGGCATCACCCCCGATGCCTTCGAGACCTACACGGCCATCGGCAAGGTCAAGGACACCCTGGCCGAAGGCAAGGCCAAGGGCTACGAGGAAATCAGCAGCCTGCCGGGCGACTTCAAGGGCGACCACTTGAAGGTCGACTCCCAGGCCCCCGAGACCGGCGTGATCTTCTTCGAAGATGCCGGGCATAAGTACATGATGAGCGGCGCGGCGAACCCGGCCGACTACAACCTGCTGCACGGCCTGGCCGCCACCGAAGGCACGCCGGCCGGCGACCTGATCAAGGGCGCGCTGGCCGACCCGAACCAGGGGCTGGTGCGTGAAGACGGCGACGCCGCGAAGCTCACCGATATCAAGAAAGTGGAAAGTCCGGCGGACGGCGTGCTCAAGGTCACCCTCAACGATGACAAGGTCGTCACCGTCAGCAAGGACATCACCCCCACCCGCTTTACCCAGTACAGCGAGAAAGGCCAGACCCTGGCCGGTATCGAGAAGGCCAGGGGCGACGGCTACACCCTCGCCGGCCCCGACGACTACCTGCCGTCCACCGAGGACATCATGAGCGTCGGCGGTGCCGGTGATTACGGTCCCGGGCTGATCGCCTTCACCTACCACAAGCCCGGCGCCGACGAGCAGAAGATCGTCGTATCCCAGGAAAGCAACCCGCAGATGTTCGACCAGATCTCGGGCTATCGCGACGATATCGCCGCACAGACAACCGATATCGACAAGTTGCGCACCGACCATGGCCTGCCGCCGCTCAAGGACGTCACCGTCGACGGCCTGGCAACCACCGAGAAAGGCGACGACGGCAACCCGCTGTCGGTGCAGGACCTGACCATGAAGAGCCTGGTGGACGACTACCGGGCCGGCATGAAAGACGGCAGCATCGGCAAGGAGGACCCTCGCGCCAAGTTCATCCGTGCGCTGGATGCCAAGAACATGGCCGACAACGGCATGTCGATCATTCCCGAACATGGCTTCGGCAACTTCGGCAATGCCCAGGACGCCATCGGTGTCACCTCCCGCGACGTGCGCGAGAATATTTTCGACGTCAAGGCCATCGACGAACAGATCGCCACCCTGCTCACCGACCAGGGCATCCAGGCCGACCTCAAGTCCCATCACGACGCGGCCCTGGGCAAGGTCGACGGTGGCCAGGCCAAGGTCGACGAAACCCGCCAGAAGCTGATCGACAGCACCTCGTCGGAGAACTTCATCAACTACATCGCCGACCTGCAGAAGGACGGCAAGACGGAACTGGCCGGCGAGGAAATCCGTTCGGCCTACCAGGGCCTGGCGGACATCGATCCGGCCAGGGCCGATCAGTTCCTCAAGGACCTGCAGGTCGACAGTTATACCCTGGAAATCGACAAGCTGATGAAGGACCCCAGCCTGATTTCCGACGAGGCCACGGCACAGGCGACCCGCGACGTCGCGCTGACCACCATCAGCGTGCTCAAGACCACCGGCGTGGATATCCCGCGCAACGGCCTCAACACCTACGAGAAGTTCGTCCAGGAAGTCCTGCTCAAGGACAAGGATTCGGCCCGTGATTTCGGCAAGGCGGCCACCGAGCTGGGGGACATCTGGCAGAAGAACGGCAAGATCACCACCGAGGACATCAGCAAGGTGGTCGACAACTCGCCGATGGATGCGACGAAGAAGTCGGCCTTTCGCGAACACCTGGGCACCCTCAACAGTGCCGGCATCCTCGGCTCCATCGGCGGCACCATCAGCGGCGCCCGCGCAGTCTACCAACTGATCAAGGGCGATACCCTGGGCGCCACGCCGCAACAGCGGCTGGCGATAGCCGGTGACTTCATCGGTTTCCTCGGTACCGGCAGCCATTTCGCCAAGCTCGGCGGCAACATCTACGACAAGCTCACGGGCACCGAAGCCAGCCAGATGCTCGGCCTGGACAAGTCCCTGCCGGATATCTGGAAACCCAAGACCAGCGATGTTCCGGGCATCGACGGCACCACCAGTGCCCTGACCCCGGAACAGAAGGCCGCGGCGGCCGAGAAGCTCAAGGATCACCTCAAGCGCGAGGACATCCAGTCGAAGATCTTCGACACCATCGACAATTCGATGCTCGATGGCGACGCCAAGAATGCCGGCAAGGCGCTGAACAAGGGGGCCGGGCTGTTCAGCGACGACAATATCGACAAGGTCAGGGACGGCATTATCAGCGGCGTGGAGAAGCGCGGCATCAATATCAAGGAGCCGGCACGCTGGCAGCGTATCGCCGGCAGCGCGATCAAGATCATCGGGGCCACGGCGGACGTGGTCGGCAGCGTGCTCGGCATTACCAGCGGGGCCCTGACCATTCGCGACGGCGTGCGCGAGAAGGACGATATCAAGATCGCCCAGGGCGCCCTTGGCGTGGCCGGCGGTGTCAGTGGCCTGGTGGGTTCGATTGCCGGGGTGACCGGTCTGTTCGGCACGGTCGGGCGGGTGATCGGCGGGCTCGGGCCGGCCGGTTTCCTGTTCAGCGGCGCGCTGTCGCTGGTGGGGGTGATCCTCGGCTCGATCAAGGAACACAAGCTGCACAAGCTGTCGATGCAGAACTGGGACCAGATCAAGGACTTCAAGGATGACGGCCTGCTCAAGCCCGGCGGCGACGAGGCCTATGTCTGGTTGCAGACCTACCTGTCGGACTGGGGCCAGCGCGATGCGCCGACCAACCAGAGCGTGTTCGATTTCCGTGGGGAAGAATGGGCCCATCACTCGACGATCAAGGACAAGCCCTATCACCCGGACTATATCGGCGATGGCAACAACCGGCGCTCGGAGGACTTCAAGTACTCGACCCGCGACTCGGAGTGGATCGATGACGATCACAAAGTGATCTGGCGGACCACCGACGGCTATGGCACCTATCACGATGTCGACAAGCCGCTGGGGAGCTGATTCAGGTCAGTGATGTGCAGTGAGGCTGATGGCCTCTTCGCTGGCAAGCCAGCTCCTACAGGGGCCGTGTCGAACAGGACTTCTGCGTACGACACACACCTTGTGGGGTTGCAGCAGTCATGTGTAGGCGGGATGTGTAGCGAGGCTGATGGCCTCTTCGCTGGCAAGCCAGCTCCCACAGGGGCCGTGTCGAACAGGATTTCTGCGTACGACACACGCCTTGTGGGAGCTGGCTTGCCAGCGAAGGCGGCATCGACAACCCCGCCGACCTCTCAGATCAGGCGTGCATTCACCAGCAACAGCGCCACGGCCTGGAAGGTGTTCTCCGGAATCGGCTCGCCGACCACCGAGCGCCGGGCAATCGCTGCAGCCAACTCCACATCCACGGCCTGGGGAATATTCAACAGGCTCGCCTCTTCCAGCATCTGCGCCGCCTCCTCCGGCGCGGCCCGTGCCACCACCACCGGTACCGGCGTCTCGCCGCGGACATAACGCACGCCCACCAGCCAGCCATCGCCGGTGCCGATCATCAATGACGCCTGCCCCAGCCCCAGCTTGCCGGCCATGGCCTGCATTTCCTGGCGCTGGCGCCGCCGCTCGCCCTTGATCAGCGGATCGCCGTCGACATCCTTGCGCTCGCGCTTGCTTTCGCTCTTGGTCATCTTCATGTCGCGACCGAACAACCAGCGCTGCATCATCACGTCCACCGCGCCCATCACCAGGTAGGTGGCGACCACGGTGAACACCAGCGGCTTGAGCATCAGGTAGAACGTGGCCTCGATACAGCCGGCGCCACAGCGCGAGGAATCCATCAGCGCCTGCAAGGCATGCCGCCCGACCACGTAGAACGCCAGCCCCAGCAGGCCGACCTTGACCAGCGCCTTGAGGAACTCCACCAGGTTGCGCACCGCGAACACCCGCTTGAAACCCTCCGCCGGGTTGATGCGCTTGAAATCCGGCTTCAACGGCTCGACCGAGAAGATGAAGCCGCGCATGGTCACCACGTTGGTCAGCACCACCGCCCCCACCGTCACCGCCACCAGCGGCAGGGTCACCGACAGCCACAGCTGTTGCGCGGTATCGAGCAGGCGCGGCCAGACGGTATTGAACGGTTCGATGTAGACCTGGGTGGTCAGGTCGATCAACGCTGTGACCTGGCCCTGGACCCGGGCAATGGTCGCCGAGATATACAGCGAGGCGCAGAGAATCACCATCGCCGAGACCAGGTCCTGGCTCTTGGCGACCTGGCCTTTCTTGCGCGCGTCCTGGAGTTTCTTGTCCGAGGCCGGTTGCGACTTCTCCTCGCTGGTCTCGCTCACGGCGTCACTCCGCTCAAGGTCTTGAGCACCTCGAAAGCCCCCCGGAACTCCGCCAGCTGATCGAGCATCAGCGGAATCAGGAAGCTGATGTAGATGACCATCAGTACCGAGAACACCAGGTTCTTCACCGACAACGCCAGGTCGAAGATATGCAGGTTCGGCGCCATCCGCGAAAGGAACGCCAGCATCATGTCGGCCACCAGCAGGGAAATCACCAGCGGCGAGATCATCATCACGCCGATCCGCATCACCTGGTCGAGGATCGACAGCACCGCCAGCAGCGCCTGACTGGCGAACAGCGGCGTGAAGGCGGTCACCGGCCACAACTGATAGCTGTGGTAGTAACCGTCGACCATCAGGATAAAGCCGCCGGACATGAAGAACAGGGTGATCATCATCACCGTCAGCAAGGTCGCCATCACGCTGGCTTCACCCACCGAGAGCGGGTCCACCAACTGGGCCATGGTCGAGCCGCGCTGCAGGTCGATCAGCTCGCCGGCGACCTCGGCGGCCCAGAACGGGATACCGAACAGCAGGCCGATGGTCAGGCCGATCAGCAATTCCTTGAGCATCAGGCCCACCAGGAACAGGCTGCCATGTTCGCCCATGGAGGTCAGGGCCTCGAACGCCGGCAGGAACATCGGGATCGAGATCGCCACGGCGACACAGCCACGGATCATGCCCGTCAGGCCCAGGCGGTTGAACGCCGGGGTGATCAGCACCAGTCCGGTGGCCCGGCATACCGCCAGGGCCGCCGAGGTGATCACCGGGTAAGCGACTTCGACAAAGGCACTGGCAAGGTTGGCTTCCATGCCGCTCACCGGGTCCAGAGCGGGAAGTTGTCCAGCACCTGGTTGCCCAGCTCCATCACCTGCCCGGCCAGCAACGGCCCGACAAACACGATCACCAGCAACACCGCCACCAGCTTGACCACCTGGGGCAAGGTCTGGTCCTGGATCTGGGTCAGTGCCTGGAACAGCCCGACACTCAGGCCGATGATGATCGCCACCCCGAGTGCCGGTGCCGACAGCAGCAACACGGTCATCAATGCCTGTTTCATCAGGCCGAGAAATACGTCCTGGCCCATGGGTCAGCTCCCGTAACTGAGGATCAGGCCGTGCATCAAGCGTGACCAACCGCTCAATGCGACGAACAGGAAGATTTTCAGCGGAATCGAGATCAGCGTCGGCGAAACCATCGACATGCCCATGGCCATCAGCACATTGGCCACCAGCAGGTCTACCACCAGGAACGGGATATACAACAGGAAGCCGATCTCGAAGGCGCGGGTCAGCTCGGAGCTGACAAAGGCCGGAATCAGCACCACCAGGTCGTCGTCGCGCAATTGCTCACGGGCCTCCGGCGACCAGATGGTCTCGGTGGCCTGGACGAAGAAACCGCGTTCCTGGACATTGGCGAACCGCGCCAGGTGCGCCTGTAGCGGCGGCCGCAGGGCATCGCCGAGGGCCTTGACGTCCTCGACGTGCTCCAGGTTGATGCTGTGCCCTTCGACCTGGCGGTACATGTCGCCGATCAGCGGCGTGGTGACGTACACCGAGAGAATCAGGGCGATGCCGTACAGCACCAGGTTCGGCGGCGTCTGCTGCACACCGAGGGCGTTGCGGATCAGGAACAGTACCACCGAGATCTTCATGAAGCCGGTCAGGGTCACCACCGCCAGCGGGATCAGCCCGATGGTGGCGACGACCAGGATGATCTCGATCAGATTGGGCTGGTAGCCGGTCATGGCGTGGCAAAACTCAGGACCCGTACGCCCAGGCCGTCGCCGATGCGCACCAGTTGCCCCTGGCCCAGCTTGCGGCCGTTGACCAGCAGTTCGACGCCGTCCTGCAATTGCGGGGTCAGCAACAGCAGGCTGCCGGCACCCAGTTCGCGCAACTGCGCCAGCGACACCTCGACGCTGCCGGCCTGGCACACCAGTTTCAGGGGCAGGTCGTCCAGTTGACTGTCCAGGCTGGCATTGCTGTCGACATCACTCATTGCATTCTCCATGTCAGGGGGCACCGGTTGCGGCGCTTCGATCAAACAGAAATGGCTGCCGTCGCTGCGGCCACGGGCTTGCAGGCGTTCGGCCAGGGTCAGGCGCAACTGGTCGGCCGGGAGGTAGTCGAGCATCACCACGTCGCCCGGACGCAGGCTGCGCAGGTCACTCAGGCTCAAGGGCGCATGGCCGGCTTCGATACGGCCGTCCAGGCGCAGTTGGGGCAGCGGGTCGGCCTGTTTCGCCAGGTGTTCCTCCAGCAGCGAGGCGACCCAATGCGCGGAAATCGGGGTCATTTCCAGGACCACCGGAAAAGCCGGGGCAGCGCCCAGGCGAATGCTGACCGTCAGGCTCACGACAAAATTCGGGTGCTGCGGCAAACGCGAACGCACGGCGACCTGCAGCGTCTTGCGCAGCCGTGCCTCGAGCGGCTCGATCAGTTCCAGCAGGGCCATTTCCGTCAACAGGGTCAGGGCCAGCGGGTCGAGGCTGCTGGTCGGGGCCTGGCCCAGCAGATCGCCGAGCAGGCTGTCGAGGGGCTGGGCCGGCACCAGCAGGCGCAGCGGCTCCTGCCCCAGGGTCAGCAACACTTCCCTGCTGCCTTGCAGGGCGCCGCCGGGGCTGGCCCACTCCACCGCCAGCGCCTGGCCGGCCAGCTCACCGACCCAGGGCCGACGCCGCTGATGCAGGCGATTGTTGAGCTTGACCAGCACCGGGTCGACCGCTTCCAGGCTGTCGACCAGGGGTTTGACCGGACGGGCCTCGGGCCAGGGTCCGGGCTCCTTGCAAGTCATGAACCGGAGCCCACGGCAGGCCGCGCCAGATCCGACTCTTCACGGGTTTCGCGGGTACCGCGCTCGACCCGTTCGCGACGTTCCACCAGGCTCTGCCAGGCCTCGGACTGACGCTGGCGCATCAGGCGCTCGCGCTGGCAGGCATCGCGGTGCAGTTCTTCGACCTGCAGCTTCTGCGACACCTCGCCGACCTGCTCTTCCAGCACCTCCTGGCCCTCGGCCAGATCCTGCAGGCGGGCCTGGGCGGCCTGCCAGCTGGCCACCGACAGGCCACCTTCGAGCGAGGCATAGATCGCTTCGGCTTCGCGGGCGATGGATTCGCGGTGCTCGCGCAAGCGTTCCCTGGCCTGGTCGCGTTCGCTGCCGGTTTCCCGGACCCGTTGCTGCTGGGCCACCAGGGCGGTGGCGGCGCGTTGTTCACGCAGGACCCGAAGGCTCTGCAGACTCTGCAAGGTTTTGGTTTTCATGACAGTACCTGGTGCAGGCGATGAAGGGTTTCGGCCTGACTGCTGGGTTCGTGGGGGCCCTGGCGCAGGAAGTCCTCGATGTCCGCGTGCCGGGCAATCGCTTCATCCGCCAGGGGGTCGCTGCCGCTGGCGTATTCGCCGATGCGGATCAACATTTCGATTTCGGCATGACGGGCCATCAGTTCGCGGACCCGCATCGCCAGGCGACGGTGTTCTTCACTCGCCACCTGCTCCATCAGGCGGCTGCGGCTGCGCAGTACATCCACCGCCGGGAAGTAGTTGCGTTGCGCCAGCTCGGCACTCAGGACAATGTGGCCGTCGAGGATCGAGCGGGCCTCTTCGGCAACCGGGTCGGTGGCTGCATCGCCTTCGGTGAGCACCGTGTACAGCGCCGTGATGCTACCGCGCGGCGCCGGTCCGGCGCGCTCCAGCAGGCGCGGCAAGGTGGAAAAGAACGATGGCGGATAACCCCGGCGGGTCGGCGGTTCGCCCACCGCCAGGCCGATTTCGCGCTGGGCCCGGGCAAAACGGGTCAGGCTGTCCATCAGCAACAGGACATTGCGCCCCTGGTCACGGTGATACTCGGCCAGGGCCGTGGCGACGAACGCCGCGCGGACCCGTTCGGCCGCCGGCCGGTCGGACGTCGCCACCACCGCCACGGTCCGCGCCCGGGCCTTGGCATCGAGTTGCACGTCGAGTAACTCGCGGACCTCGCGACCGCGTTCGCCGATCAGGCCGATCACGATCACATCGGCCTCGCTGTTGCGAATGATGCTGGCCAGCAGCGAGGACTTGCCCACTCCCGGCTCGCCGAAAATGCCGATGCGCTGGCCCTGGGCCAGGGTCAGCAAACCGTCGATCGAGCGCACGCCAAGGAACATCGGCCGCACGATCAGTTGTCGGGTAAACGGCGCAGGCGGCTCGGCGTGCAACGGGTAGGTCTCGAACAGGCCGCCGGGCAACTCGCCCTCGGCATCGAGGAAGTCGCCCATGGGACTGATGACCCGGCCCAGCTGGCCATCGCCGACCACCACGCCGAGGGATTCGCCGGTGGCGGTGATTTCGGTATGGGTCGACAGCCCCTCCATCGAGCCGATCGGCGACAGGATCGCTTCGTCATCGTCGAAACCGATGACTTCCGCCGCCAGGCTGCGGCCGCTGCCGGGATCGCGCAGTCGACACAATTCACCGATGCGCACCCCGGCGACACTGGCCCGCAGCAGCACCCCGCGAATACTGCGGATGGTGCCCTTGACCGGTCGTGGGCGGGCAGCGGACAGGCGCGATTGCAGACGCGGCAACAGGTTGTCGAGGGCCACGCCCGGGCTGCTCATGAGCGGACCTCTTCGGCCTGGGGCAACAGGCCCCGGCGCAAGCCGGCCAGTTGCGCGTCAAGGCCCAGTTCCACCGAGCCGACCGGACTGCTCAGGCGCGCCTGATGGGCCGCCAGTTGCTCATCGGCCTCCACGGTCACGCCCGGCGTCGGCAGCGGGTCGGCCGCCAGGGCCTGGCGCACTCCGTCGAGATGGGCGCGCGGCACGTACAGGGTCAGCGCCTGGTCCTGGCGAAAGGCGCCCATGGCCTTGCGGGTACAGCGCAGGATGCGTTCGCCGGCGTCCATTTCGTCCATCACTTCACGGGCAATGTTCAACGCCAGGTCGGCCAATGCGCTTTCCAACCCGTTGAGGTAGGCATCGACCTGTCGGGCGGTGTCCTGAAGCAGAAGCGCCGCCTGTTGCGCCCCTTCCTGCTCGGCGCTGGCGAAGCCTTCGGCCCGGGCTTCGGCCAGCCACTGCTGGCTGTCGTTGCGGATCGCCAGGGCTTCCTCGCGGGCGGCTTCGAGAAAGGCGAAGCCATCGCGCCAGGCATCGGCTTCGCTGGCTCGCAGGATGCGCCCGCCCGGGCGGCTCGGCAGTTCACTCATCGCGGCTCTCCTTGTCTGGGGCTTCTTCGGCGGACAGCAGTGCGGCCGCGCAGCGCACGATTTCGATATCCCGGCTCAGGCGTGCCTGGTCGAACCGCGGGCTGTCCAGGCGCAGGCTCAACCAGCCCTTGAGCGATTCGGGTTGCAGGTGCAGCCAGGCGGCGACGCAGGTCTGGCCGTCACGCTCGATGGCTGCCACCAGCTCGGCGGGGTCGCGCAGCAGGTCGGCGGCACCGGCCAGGGCCGGCAGGCTCAGGGCCTGGGCGAACACCTCGGCGCCGAGGCGCTGGTGCAATTCGCCGAGCACTTCGCCGCGAATTTCCCGGCGCAGGGTCGCGCCATGCCAGATCGCCCCGCAGAGCCTGGTCAGGCGGGAAAACGCCGGGGGACTCAGGAGCAATACCGGCAGGTCCGCAGGGTCGGGCTCCGGCACTTCGGCCCAGGGCGACAATTCGAAACGCTCGCGCAGCAGGCGCAGCAGCCGGCCCTCGAAGCGCGAGAGGTTGCGCAGGGCCTCCAGTTGCCCGGCCGGAACCGCACCTGAGAAACACTCGGCCAGGCTGTCAGGGCCGATAAAGGTCAGCGGGTGCGCCGTCAATCGCTGCCAGCGTTCGAGCAGATCCGAAGACGAATTCATGGGTTTTCCTTCAGCGGGTACAAGGCGACCGCGCCGCGTTGCTGACGCAGACGCCACAACAGCCCGGCGGCCAGCCCGGCAATCGCCAGCAGCAATCCGCCGAACAGCAGCCAGGCCCAGGCGAGGTTGTCGGCGACGATCCACAGGCCCATGAAACGCGCCAGTGGCGGCTGTCCCTGGCCCTTGCCGGGCACGGCGGCAGCCTTGATCGCGGTTACCGAGACACCGTCATAGCTCAGCCCGGAAATGCCGTTCGCCACCAGGGTCTTGATCTGCGGAATCAGCGGATCGATAGCCACGCCGGGGTCGTAACGCACCAGCACCGAGGCCGATGAAGGGGAAATCACCCGTTTGAGCAGGTCGTTGTCCGGCAGCACCACATGCACCCGGGCCGAAAGAATGCCGTCGATCTGCGACACCGAGTGCGACAGTTCCTCGCTCAGGGCATAGACCATCTGCGCCCGCTCCTGGACCGGCGACGACACCAGGCCGTTGCCCTTGAACACCTCGCCCATGTTGGAGAAGTTCTGCTGCGGCAGGCCGGCGGCATCGAGCAGCGCCATGGCCTGGGCGAAGCGATCCTTGGCCACCACCACGGTGATGCGGCCGTCATCCTGGACCTTGCGGCTGGCCGGGACGCCGTCGCGCAGCAGCACCGCGACCATCGCGTTGGCCTCGCGCTCGCCGAGGTTGCTGTAGAGGTCCATGTCACAGGCCTGAAGCAGGCAGGCGGTGACCAGGACGATGACGAAGCGCGACATGCGCTGGGCTCTGGACATCGGTTTATTGCCCTCGCAACAGGGTATTGGCGGCGCCGGAGATCTGCGTGGCGCCACGAACCACCATTTGGGTTTCGATGGAGTAGTCGAACATCCGGCTGAGGGAGTGCACGACCTGATCCAGGTGCTGGTCGGTGACCTTTTTCGGCGGTTCGGCGCCGCTGGCCGTACTGCCGCTGGCGGCGCTGGGACTGGCGGAACCGGGGCCGGCCACCGGCGGGTTGCTCGCCGGCGGACCGTTGCCCAGGGCATCGGCCCGTTCGGTAAAGGTCCGCGAGCGGTCGATGAAACCGTTCAGGCGCTCCATCAGGTTGCTGCCGATCTGGTGCGGGCTCGCCCCTTCGGGCATGCCGCTCCTGGCGCTGTTGGCCATATGCTCGAACAGGTTCTGCGAAGCCTCGAGGCCACCCTGCCCTCCGGCAGGCGGCGCCGCCGCTGTCGCTGTTGTCGCCGCTAGACTCACTGTCATGGTGTCACCTCAGGTGGGTTGGAGGCCGGAGCCTGGATCATTCGTCGCCGTCGTCGTCCGCCATGGCGTCGTTGAGCAGCTCGTTGAGGCGCGGCATGATGATGAATTGCCCGCCGATCTGGATGGCGCCCTGGACCATGAAGTCGGTGATCTTCTGGTCATCGCTGCTGCTGTCGGCGGCCTTGTCGACCGCCGCGTCGAACTTGCTCTTGGCATCGACTGGAGGGGTGCCGCCGCCTTCGATTGGATTGACTGCCATGATGTATCTCCTTCAAGTGGGATTGCCTGGGGGTTCAGGGATTGCAGGGTCACTCGGTGCTGACCGTGTTGCCACGAAAGACCCGCACGCCTCGCTCCCGGGCCACCACGGGCACGGCGGCGGGACGCTGCAGGTCAAGGTGTTGCTGGATCAGGGCGAGATAGGCCGGGGGCCCAGAGACGAACAGTTCGTCGTCCACCGGCCCGGGGTGCGTCGACAGGTGTTCGCCGAACACATCGAGATCGTCCAGGTAGGCCTGCAGTTGCTCGCGGCCCACGCCACGGGTCTTGAACAGGCGGGTGGCGGTTTCTTCGTCGGTGCTGATAGAGAGCACGTTGCCGTCGAAGAACCAGGTCAGGCCGTTGGCGTCGGTGACCAGGTCGAGAAACTCGCCGGCGGTCCTGGCCCGCACATGGTTGCGGGCCTTGCCGCGGACCTTGTCGGACATCACCACCACAAGGTCGAGGTTGTGCCCGAACTCTTCCAGCGCGCCGCGTACGTCCTGCTCGATCAAGACATAGGCATAGGGCCGGGCGTACCAGGCCGGCTCGTCCGCCGCCCGGGCAAGCCCGCAGGACAAGCTGACCAACAGCACCAGCACGGTCATCAGGAACCGCAGCGAATCAGTCATGGCACGGACTCCCGAAGACGTTTTCCGGCAGCCTGGACATAAAGCAGCCGGGCCGCATTTCAGGGTCGATAAAATGACTTTCGGGTGTCACACTCGCTGTCCAAGCTGTCATGTGTTCCCCCTTGCCTGAGGAGTTCCAGTCTTGCCCAAGCCCTTCCCGTCCGCCCTGTTGCTGTTGAGCAGTCTGTTGCTGGTGTCCTGTGCCGGCGCCCCCGACGGAGCGAGTGGCAGCGACAGCTACCAGCGGTTCATGCGTCTGGCCAACGACGTCAACGGGCGCGGCGATCCGGGCACGGCGGCGGCGCTGTATGAAAAGGCCGCGGCGCAACCGGGGGCCGGTATCGAGGCCTGGCAGAAGCTCGGTCAGGCGCGCCTCGACAGCGGCGACGCCCGGGGTGCCGAACGCGCGTTCCAGCAGGGCCTGGAGCTCAAGCGTGACGACCCCACGGCGCTGCTGGGCCTGGGGACTGCGCAACTGCGCGAAGGCAAGCTCGACCGTGCAGCGGTTTCCCTGACTCAGGCGGCGAGCGAGCTGAACACGCCGCAGGCCTACAACCGGCTGGGTATCGCCCAGGTACTGCGCGGCCAGACCGGCGACGCCCAGGCGGCTTTCAGCAAGAGCCTGGGCCTGGCCCCCACCGATCTGGATACCCAGTGCAACCTGGCCCTGGCTTATGCCCTGGGTGGCAAGGCCGATCAGGCCCTGGGCAGTATTCGTCAGGTCAGCCAGTCGCCCCGGGCGCAGCCCCGGCACCAGCGCAACGAACTGCTGATCCTGGTACTGGCCGGGCATGAGGCGCAGTTGAGCACGCTGGCGCTGGACGATATCGCGCCGGCCGAGCAGCAACGGCTGCTGGTCGAAGCCCGACGCATCAAGGCCATCGCCGATCCAGCCGCCCAGGCGCGGGAACTGGGGTTGGTGGACAGTCACTGATCCGTCCCCCTGGGTTACGCTCTTGCTCATCGAGCGGCCCCCGTGCTGGTCTGAGCTTCCTGCGCCGCTTCGCGGCGTTCCTGCTTCTGCCGGTCCTGTCCGTCGATATAGATCCGTGCCGCCCGGCCTACCGGCGCGGCCATGGTCGGACCGGTGTCGCGGCCCCGGACCAGATCCTGGCGCTGCTCGACCATCTGCAACAGGTTCAGGTTATTGGCGCAGCCCAGGGGCAAGGTCGAGCTCAGGTCCGGCTCGTCGCCCACCACTTCGCGATTGGTCAGTGGCGGTTTCTGGCACTCCACCGGGATCAGCCCGGCGCGCCCGCCGGCATCGCGGGCACTGAGGTAATCCGGGGAATAGGCCACCGGTTCGAGATGGGTCTTGCAGGCGCTCAGCAGCACCAGTGATGTCAGGGCGGAAATCAACGACAGGCTTTTCATGGTCTCGGCTCCCGGATCAGTTCATGTAGAAGCCGAACGCGCCACCGCTGCGCGGTCCGGCGGAGGCCGTGGTGGTACTGCCCGGCATGCCGTCCAGGGGTGTCGCCAGGGTGCGGCCGCGCACCGGTTCCACCAGGTACGGGGTGATCAGGATCACCAGCTCGGTTTCGTTGCGCTGGAAACGCTTGGAACGGAACAGGTTGCCCAGCACTGGCAGTTCGCCAAGCATCGGCAGCTTGTCGACGTTCTGGCTGGTCTCGCGCTGGAACAGGCCGGCGATGGCGAAGGTCTGGCCGCTGCCGACCTCGACCCGGGTATCGGCACGGCGAACCCGGAAGGACGGCACCTGGATCCCGGAAATGGTGACCGGGTTGCTGTCCATCAGGCTGCTGACCTCGGGACGCACCTGCAGGGCGATCCGGCCGTTGGGCAGCAGCGTCGGGTTGAACTGCAGCGACACACCGAACGATTTGTATTCGATCCCCACCAGGTCGCGGCTGACCGGCACCGGCACCGGTACTTCGCCACCGGCGAGGAAGCTGGCGGTCTGGCCGGTCATGGCGGTGATATTCGGTTCGGCGAGGATTTCCAGGATGCCGTTGCTTTGCAGGGCTTCGAGCATCGCGTCGATGTTCACGTTGCCGGAGTTCAGGCCGGCGCTGATCACGTTGCTCGAACCGGCTACCGCATTGGCCGCCAGCGAGCCGCCGGTAATCAGGCCGAAGGAAAAGGTGCCGTTGTTGAACAGTGCATTCCAGTTGACCCCGTAGCTCAGCAGTTCGGAGCGCGAGACCTCGGCGAAACGCACGCGGATATTGACCTGGGCCGAGCCCGGATAGGTGGCGCCGTTGACGCTGCTCTGGAAACTCTGCCCGTGGGGATCGAGCAAGGCGTTCAGGTCGGCGGCCTCGGCAACGCTGCCGACACTGCCCTGGGCCAGCATCCGGTTGCCGCTGCCGCTGATCCGCGCGCTACTGGCGGGGTGCAGCTCGCGCAAGGGTTGCGCGACGGCCTGGCTGCCGGCGCTGATCGCCAGGTTCAGCGACGCCAGTTCCTTGCCGGCGCCGTCCAGGGTGATCAGGCTGGTCTGGCCGATGGCCTTGCCGAATACGTAGATCTGCCCGGGCGACACCACCTGTACGTTGGCTACCGCCGGGTCGGCGACCATCACCGAATCCACCGGCGCGCTGAAATGCAGGATGCGCCCTTCCCCGGCCGCCAGGTCGAGGTTGCCACGGCTGCCCGTGGCGATGTCCTGTGCCGCTTGCAGGCCGGGGGCAAGCAGGATCAGAAGGAGAAACCAGAGCTGGGGGAATCGTCTCATGAAGCGTTCGCCAAAGAAGTGACCGAGGCGCCGGCGGTGGTCCGGCGATAAGCGGCATCGGGCAGGCCGAGGGTGACCAGGGCCTGCAGGTTGTATTCGGTGGTCAGTTCGCGGAACGACAGCACCGGCAGTTCGACTTCCGCCCGTTGAACCAGGCGGCGCATGCCCCGGCGCAGGTCGGCGTGGACCAGCAAAACCGTGCGGTTGTTGGCCGGGAGCTTGTCGCAGGCCTGGCGCAACTGGCTGATCAGCGCACGATTGACCTCTTCCGGCACCAGTTCCCGCGCCGGCTCCGGCCGTCGCAGGGCGGCGCGCAGCTGTTCTTCCAGCTGCGGCGAGAGGACAAAGGCACTGATGACCCGGTTGCGGTCGGCGTACTGGTGACAGATCTGCCGGGCCAGGGCCGCGCGCATGTGCTCGCCCAGCCGGGCGGCGTCGTTTTCACGGGCGCCCCACTCCACCATGGCTTCCATCAGCGCCCGCTGGTTGCGGATCGAGACACCTTCGGCGACCACGTGGCGCAGGGTTTCGGCCATGCGCTGCAACGGCACCACGCGCAAGGCCTCCTTGACCAGTTCGCCGTAGCCGGACTCCAGGCGCCCGAGCAGTTGGCGGGTTTCCTGGATGCCGAGGAAATCCCCGGCATAACGCCGCAGGCTGCGTTCGAGTACCGCGCGCAGGATTTCGTCGGGAAACAGGAAAGCGCTGCCGGAGCTGCGCAGGCTCTCTTCGTGGCTCGCTTCGACCCACTGCGCCGGACGCTGGGACAGCGGCGAATCGGCTTCCAGGCCGGGAATTTCCAGGAGGTTCAGGTGGACCGAATCGTCCTGTAGCAGCAAGCGCCCGGCGGGAATCGCGCCCTCGCTGACCGGGACGCCTTCGAATTCGATGCGGAAGTGCTCGGCGCCCAAGGCTCTGTCGACATACACCCCGGGGAGCGGGATCTCCACGCCCAGGTCGGCGCGAATCTCATGGCACAGGGCTTCGATCTTCTGGCGCAACGAATGCAGCGACGAGACTTCGGCCAGGGCCGATCCCAGCACCAGCAGGACGCGGCTGTCGGGCACCGCTTCAGGCACGGGCTCCAGTGACGTTTCGACGTGTTCCTCGCTGATGGTTTCGACCGGTTCCTCGACCGGCTGGGCAGCTCCCGCGCGTTCACGGCGATGCAGGCCGAACACCACGCCGCCGATGATCAGCGCCAGGCCGATAAAGATCGCCGAGGGGAAGCCCGGCAACAGGCTGACCCCGGCCAGGATCAACGCGGTCAGGATCAGCGCCCGCTGGCTGGCGCCCAGTTGCCGGAGAATCTCGGTGCCGAGGTCGCCCTGCACGCCATCGCTGTTGACCCGGGTCACCACGGTGCCGGCGGCTACGGAGATCAACAGCGCCGGGATCTGCGCGATCAGGCCGTCGCCCACGGTCAGCAAGGAATAGGTGTGCACGGCGCTGGCGAAGCTCATGCCGCGTTCGAGCATGCCGATGAGCATCCCGCCCAGCAGGTTGACCAGGAGGATCACCAGGCCGGCAATGGCATCGCCCTTGACGAATTTCATCGCGCCGTCCATCGCGCCGAACATCTGGCTTTCCCGCTCCAGCCGCGAGCGCCGGCGGCGTGCCTCGGCCTGGTCGATATCGCCGTTGCGCAGGTCGTTGTCGATGCTCATCTGCTTGCCGGGCATCGCGTCCAGGGTAAAACGCGCCGCCACCTCGGCCACCCGTTCGGCGCCCTTGGTGATGACGACAAACTGCGCCACGGTGATGATCAGGAACACCACCAGGCCGACCACCACTTGCCCGGCGATCACGAAGTCGCCGAAAGCCTTGACGATATGCCCGGCGTTGCCGTCCAGCAGGATCAGGCGCGTGGTGGTGATCGACAGCGACAGGCGGAACAGCGTGCTGAGCAGGATCAGCGGCGGCAGCGCGGAAAATTCCACCGAATGGGAAATGTAGAACGCGACGATCAGGATCAGGATGCTCAGGGCGATGTTCAGCGCGATCAGCATGTCCACCATGTAAGTGGGCAGCGGGATGATCATCATCACAATGGCCATCAGCATGAACGCGACAATGATCACGTCGCTGCGCTGGGAAGCGCGCCGGGCCAGGTTGTTGAGTTGCTGGCTGAAGTTCATTGTTCGGCCCTCCGCGCCGCCAGGTAACGTTTGAAACACAGGCGCGCATCGTCTTCGTTGCCGACCACCCAGAGCGCCCGGCTGCGCAGCAGCAATTCGCCGCGGGACTCGCCTTCGAGATCGCGCAGACGGTCCAGCGCCGCCAGGGCCCGCACGCCATCGCCGCTGTCGGTGAAGGCCATGGCCAGATTGCGCAGCAATTCGCTGTCACCCGGTGTGACCTGCACCGCGATCAGCAGCATCACCAGGGCACGCTGGGTCTGGCCGTTGCGCCGGTACAACTCGCCCATGCTCTTGAGCAGCGCGGCCAGGTCTTCGTCTTCACGGCTCATGACACCTGCACCTCGGCGCGCTGTTGTTCGAGTTGCTGGCGGGTTTCGATTTCCTCGCGGATAAAGTCCTCGGCCATCTCCCGCACCTGCGGTTCGAAATCCAGGGCCGGGAGAATCTGTTCGAGCACCCGTTCGAGAATTTCCAGCGAGCGACCGTTGCCGAACAGCTCGGGGCTGACGCTCGCCGCCGCGTCCGCTTCGCTGGTCTGCCCGCGCAGCGCCTGGCGGGCACGCACCTCGCGCTTGCGCAGGACCGCTTCGAAGCTCGCCGCCTGCCGCGGGCTGACCGCGTTGACGCTCTGGATCGGGGCGGTTTTGTCGGTCAGTGGCACTGACGGACGATCGACAACTCTCATCGTTCACGCTTCCTTCGGGTGGCGCAGGTCATAAGGTGAAGGTGAAGCGTTCTTCGCCACGGGCGAGGACAACCTCGTTGTTTTCAATCCGCTCGATCACCCAGTTGTCCGCCAGCGCCGCACCGGGATAGAGGCGTTTTCCGGAATCGTTGACCACATAGGGATTGGCGCCGAACCAGACGGCCTGGAAACGCACCCGCGGTGTCGCCACGCTGTCGCGCACGCTGACGTTCTGGTGCAGGACGAAGGTACGGCCATAACGGCTGTCGAAGCCCTTCTGTAATGCGAGCCATTGCGCTTTCTGCGAGGCGTCATACGATCCCTGGACCAGCAACTGCTCATCCTTGAGCTGCACGGTGATACCGTTCAGGCGGGCTGCGCGCAGGCCGTTGTCGAGATAACCCCTGGCCTCGGCCAGGGTCGCCGTGGGCTGGCCGGCGGCGAGAGCCACGGGATCGACCACGCTGATCGAATCGACAACGGGTTGCGGCTCGTTGCGCAGGGCAAAGGCCGTGGTGGCGCACGCCGCCAGGAAGCCCAGGGCGGCCCAGCGCCAGCCGCTGCCCCCGCCCCTGCCCCTGGTCGCCGCGCCGGCAATCGGTGCGCGTGCAGTCGGCGCCGGCAGGGGCTCGCCATCGACGGCCAGCCGCAACTCGACGGTTTCAAGGAGGATTCGCAGCGGCAGTCGCGTACGATGGCCATTGCCGCGGGGGACCGTCACGCTGCGGGCGCTATCGCCGATGACCTTTATGTCACCGCCCAGAGCCTCGATGGCGACATGGACACCGTCGAAACGCAGGCGCAGATGCTCGGCGGCAATCCCCGTATCGCGCAGGATCAGGTCGGCCGGCACGGCGCAGCCGATCAGGTAGGTCGGTGCTTCCAGGACCAGCGATACCCCCTGATGCACCCCTTGGGTGATGCTCAGAAGCGGCAAACCGCTGGCAGCGCTCGAAGGTCGGGATATCAGGGCTGTCATGACTGGACTTACCACCATCAACTCCGCCAACCGCAGCGGGCCATGTAGCGAATGCACCGATCAGAAACAGTGAACCGTCTGCGGTCGACCTGAGGTCGGCGCCGAGGACCATTCACATGAGATAAGGTGTAAGTTAAGTACTGTTGTGACTGTTGCTTTGAACAGGCGAGCGGCGCCGGGCGCCGCTCGCGAGCCAACTCAGTTGGACGGACGCTGTTTGGTGGCGTCGAGTTCTGCTTTTTTGGCAGTGGACAATTCAGTGATCTTTGCAGACTTCTCGATTGCCATATCGAAAGTTGCTTGCATCTTGGCGATTGCTGCGTCTGCGTTGCCGGAGCTTACTGGTGGGACGTCGCTCATTTGATATCTCCTAGTCTCGATCAGAAGTTCTTCAGCTGCACGATTGCAAACTGAAAGCTATGCAAACTGCCGGTAATCACGAACGAGGATGGCCTTCTCCTGAACCTGGCCCCGTTGGTCTGCATGCGTTGCATACTACTCAGGTGAAATTGCCAGCGGCTGTGAAAGCTTGTGAAAACTTGTGGGAAGCCAATACTTCACAGACAACTAGTGGCAGCGCACAAGTGCATATCCGGATATGCAACCGGCGCGACTACTCATTATCGGAAATAATCATTCGAGGCAGGACTGATTTGCAGCGGAGGGAATAAACCGGCAAGCGCCGGTTTAAAAAGACTTGTTTGATGTCAATCCACACATTCCGGCTTTTGTGACACAGCCAACAAAACTGTTGGCTGTGTCATCGGTTTTGCCGGAAAGCGGTTAGTTACTTGATCGCCAACTTTGCATTCGCCTGGTTATTGCCCTGGCGAATCTCGTGCTGGGTTTCCAGTACCCGCTCCAGGGCACTGGCGGCCTTGTGATCCTGCATCGGCGCATGAATCGCGGCCGACACCAGACTGATCAGCTTGGCCATGACTTCAGCATCGGTGGCCGGCCTGCCGAGGCTCATCGCCTGCATCAGGAAACGCAGCTCGGTCCCGGCGATCACCCCGGAGATGGCCTTGAGGGCAAATTGCAGGCGCACCCCCACTTCATTGCGCGGCATATCCGGCAAGGCCAGGGCGAAGGCATTGAAGAAGCGCTCGAACACCGGCTGGTAATGTTCCTTCAGGTATTCCTGGATAAACGGCGACGTGTCGCTGTAGACCCGCCCGAGGAAACGCACGAAGGACCGGCCTTCCTCGCCGGAACCGGCGCGCTCCAGGCCCATGGCCGGGGCGAACAGCACGCCGAGCAGGGTTTCGCAGTCCAGCGGGCCGTCGCTCTGCTCCTCGCATTTGGCGAGCAGTTCCAGGCGCTGTTCGTTGAGGGGACCCAGGCGTTGCATCAGCAGTGCGGTCATCAGGGAGTCCTTGTCCCCGAAGTGGTAGTTCACGGCGGCCAGGTTGACCTGGGCTCGTTCGGTGATCTGGCGCAAGAGCACGGCGTCATAGCCGTACTTGGTAAACAGTGCCTCCGTGGCATCCAGCAAGCGAGTCTTGGTGACATTGGGAGCGCTGAGTTTCTTTGCGACCATAAGTGAGGAGCCTTTGCGAGAAGAAATCTGACCGAACGAACAGCGTTTTAAAAATAAATTTGATTTTTTATACCTGCGAAAGCCGCTGAAAGCAAGCCTCTCAAGGCGGTGTCACCCTCGCGCAAGCTAGTTGAAGACTCACGATTTTTCCGATCGGGGGCGAGGCGAATATGTTTCTTCTTGTCACAAGATCGCCGGCAAAACTCTGCGTATTCCCTGCGCTAGACGGCTGGCGTAGGATAGGGATCACGGTTACTATTCAAACAATTTTTTTAAAATAAGAAAACAAAACCTGTGCCTACCCCTGCCCCGCAACACGCCTGGATGCCTGAAGCGCACCAGGGTCGTGGCCGGATCATGGACGAGCCTGCCGGCGCTATCAGCGATGACTGAATCGATTGTTCACAAAGGTTTCATTTCCCTGCAAGGCATCGGCAAGAGCTATCGCCTCGCCGAGCAACCGCTGACCATTCTCAAGGATGTCTCGCTGTCCATCGAGGTCGGCGAAAGCTGCGCCATCCTCGGGGCCTCTGGCTCCGGTAAAAGCACCCTGCTCAATATCCTCGGCCTGCTCGACCTGCCCAACAGCGGTCACTACCATTTCGCCGGACACGATATCTTCAAGGCCAGCCCGGACCAGCTGGCGGCCATCCGCAACCAGCAGATCGGCTTCGTGTTCCAGAGCTTCAACCTGCTGCCACGCCTGGACGCCCTCGATAACGTCGCCCTGCCCTTGAGCTATCGCGGCGTACCCCGGGGCGAATCACTGGAAAGGGCGCGCAAGATGCTTGCCCAGGTCGGCCTCGGCGACCGTGCCCACCACCGTCCCGCCGATCTCTCCGGCGGCCAGCGCCAGCGGGTCGCCATTGCCCGGGCGCTGGTCGGCGAACCCTCGGTGATCCTCGCCGACGAACCCACCGGCAACCTCGACAGCAGTACCGCCCGGGAGATCATGGACCTGCTGCTGGAGCTCAATCGTGTCCGCCAGGTGACGCTGATCATCGTCACCCACGACCCACATATCGCCGAACGCCTGCACCGCCAGATCCGGGTCCACAACGGTGTGGTGCATGAGGCCTGCCCGGCATGAACCTGCGGGTCGAGCAGAGTGCCAGCCAGCTGCTGCACGAAGCCTTTGTCAGCCTGCGGACCCTGGGCAAGCGTTCGATGCTGGCGTTGCTGGGCATCGTCATCGGCAGTTCGTCGGTGGTCGCGCTGATCAATATCGGCCACAACGCCGCGCAGGAAGCCGCGGCGATCTTCAAGGACATGGGCACCGACACCATGACGGTGCAGTTCCCCGGCGACGCCACGGTCCGTGAACCGATGCCGGCGACCCTCGACACCGCGCGCCTGCAGGCGCTGCTGCCGGCGGTGCTGTACCTGGCGCCGATCGCGATCTCCAGCGGCCCGGTGCTGTTCCAGGGCCGCAACACCAATGCCAGCTGGGTCGGCAGTACCGAGCAGTTGGCCGGGGCCATGCGCCTGAAGCTGCGCGAAGGCCGCTTTATCTCCGACTTCGACCAGGGCGAAACCTATGTGGTGGTCGGCGACAAGGTCGCCCGTGCCCTGGGCAGCGCCGCCGCGCCATTGCGTCCCGGCGACCGCATCCGCATCAACGACTACCTGTTCCAGGTGATCGGCATCCTGCAGAGCCAGCCGCCGGCGATCCTGATTCCGGTACAGACCGATGACTCGCTCTTCGTGCCGCTGACCGGCATGCGCCGGATCACCGCCTCGCCGCAGATCAGCAGCGTGATCGCCCGGGCCGCGCCCGACCAGGACATGGAAACCGTCGCCCGGGACCTGACCCAGGCGCTGAAAAGCAGCCTGCGTGGACGTGAAGTCGAAGTGCAGATACCGCAACAGATGATCGATGGCATGACCCGGCAGAGCCGCACCTTCGGTTACCTGTTGCTGGCCCTGGGGGGGATTTCGCTGGTGGGAGGGGGTGTGGGGGTGATGAATGTCATGTTGATGAACGTTTCCGAACGTCGCCGCGAGATCGGTATCCGCATGGCCCTGGGCGCCCGGCGCCGGGATATCCGGAACCTGTTCCTGCTCGAAGCCGTGACCCTGACGGCGGTGGGCGCGGTGTCCGGCGCGGTGCTGGGGGTGAGTGCCGCGTACCTGTATGCACGGATGTCCGACTGGCAGTTCTCGCTGTCCGCCGCCTCGCTGCCCCTGGGGGTTGGCAGTACCCTGCTGGTGGGATTGTTCTTCGGCCTCTACCCCGCCATCTCCGCCTCGCGCCTGCAACCGGTGGAGGCCCTGCGCGATGAATAGACCGCAGCCATGGATGGCCACCCTGCTTTGCCTGCTCAGTTGCCAGTTCGCCGCCGCCGGCGAACTGGTCGGCCGCCCCTCGGCGCCGACCCTGCGCAATGAGCAGCCGCGCAGCGTGCTGCTGAGCGAACAGATGACCAACCTGACCCTGGGCGATGCGGTCTACCTGGGCCTGCGCAACAACCGGGGTATCCGCAGCGCCTATCTGCAGCGGGTCGCGCAGAAGTTCGACCTGCGGGTCTCCGAGGATGCCTTCAACCCCAAGCTGCTGCTCGCCAGCGAATACCGGGTGAACAAGGGTTCCCAGGACAACACGCGCAATGCCTCCCTGGCACCGACCACCAGCCTGCTGGGCGAGTACGGGACCCGCCTGAGCATGGCCTGGACCCAGCAGTTGAGCAATGCCGATGTCGCCGGGCGCTACCGCAGCGACGGCCTCAACCTGGCGATCATCCAGCCGTTGCTGCGTGGCGCGGGCTGGGACGTGACCACCGCCCCGCTCCGCCTGGCGCGCATCTCGGAGCAGGTCAACCGGCTCAACCTCAAGACCAACGTGGCCCAGACCATCAGCGATATCATCACCGCCTACCGGGAAATGCTCCGGTCCCAGGAACAACTGACCATTACCCAGGAAGCCCTCAAGCGCGCCAATGCCCTGCTCGAGGTGAACAAGGCGCTGATCGCGGCCGGACGCATGGCCGAGTTCGAAATCGTCCAGACCGAAGCCGATATCGCCTCCCAGGAACTGGGGGTGGAGGAAGCCCGCAACCAGGTGGACATCAATCGCCTGACGCTGCTGCGCCTGCTCGCCCTGGACCTGTCGACACCGATCCGGGCCACCGAGGCGCTGGAAGCCTCGCGGGTCAATATCGACAAGCGCGATGCCCTGCGGGTGGCCCAGGTCCAGCAGCCGGAGTACCTGGCCACCCTGCTCGGCAGCCAGCAGGCCGACCTCAATCTGGTGATCGCCAAGGACCAGGGCCGTTGGGACGTCTCGCTGGTGGCCGGTGCCAACCAGATCCGCGACCGCTTTGACAACGACACCAGCAACGGCGGTTCGCGGCGCTGGGACAGTTATGCCGGGGTCCAGGTACAGATTCCCATCGGCGACCTCAGCACCCGCCAGGCCGAAGTGCATGCGCGGGTCGATGTGGAGAACCAGGAAATCATCCTCGCCGATGCCCGCCAGGCCCTGGAACGCAGCGTCAGCGACGTGGTGCGCGACCTCGGCACCCGCTGGCGCCAGTACGAGATCGCCCAGCGCGCCGAGGAACTGTCCAGGCGCAAGCTGGACATCGAGCGGGAAAAACTCAGTGCCGGACGGTCGAGCAACTTCCAGGTGCTGAGCTACGAGGGCGATTTGCGCAACGCCGAGAACGCCCGCCTCAATGCGCTGATCGCTTATCTGAACGCCCAGACCCAACTGGATCTGACCCTGGGCATGACTCTGGAGAGCTGGGACATTGCACTCAATGACTACTGACAAGCAGGTCCGGCGCAAGCGCTGGTTGCAAGGCGCCGGGCTGCTGCTCGTGCTGGCGGTGGCCGGGGTCGTCGTGACCACCTTGCGCGCGCCGGCCGCCGACCAGCCCAAGGATGGCCGCTGGATCGCGGTGCAGGCTTCGCCGCTGGTGCACCAGATCGGCCTGGTGGGCAAGATCGAGCCGCAGAAGACCATCACCCTGACCGCGCCGTTCGAGGGCAATGTGCGTGCCGTCCTGGTGGAACAGGGGCAACGGGTGGACGCCGGGCAGAGCCTGCTGCAGATGGACCCGGGACTGCTGGAAATCCAGCTGCGCGATGCCCTTTCGGCCCAGCTCAAGGCCCGGCGCGCGGTGCAGGAACTGCAGGATTGGAGCAACGGCCAGCAGGTGGCCCGGGCCCGGCGTTCGCTGCGGACCTCGCAGATGGCGGTGAGCAATTCGGAACGCAAGCTGCGCGAAAGCCAGAACCTGTTCCAGCGCGGCATCATCCCGCGCAACGAACTCGACGACCTGCAACAGCAGTTGCAGACCCAGCGCCTCGACCTGGTGGCCGCCGAGGGCGATCTGCAGCAGGCGCTGGACCAGGGCAAGGGCGAATACCGACAGATCGCCGATATGGAACTGACCAATGCCACGGTGAAATACGAGGCGTTGCAGAAGCTCCTCGAAGGCAAGAACGTGCTCGCGCCGTTTGCCGGCATCGTCGTGCCGCCACCGGGTGCCAACAGTACGCAGAACTCCACCGCCAACAACGCCGGACCGGTCCAGGCCGGCAGCCGGGTCAGCCAGGGGCAGGTGCTGTTCGGCCTGGCGAATATCGAACAGCTGAAGATCGTCAGCAAGGTCTCGGAACTGGACATCAACCAGTTGCACCAGGGCCAGAGCGTGGAGATCCTCGGTGACGGTTTCGATGGCGAACGGCTCAACGGTTCGGTCGATATCGTCAGCAGCCTGGCCCTGCCCAACGACTCGCCGGGGGGCAGCGCGCAGTTCCCGGTGACCCTGTCGGTGCCCAAGCTGACCCGCGAGCAATTGCAGCGGGTGCGCCTGGGAATGAGTGCGCGCCTGACCATCATCACCTACCGCAACGACCAGGCGATCATCCTCCCGGCGGCGGCGATCCAGCGCACCGACAAGGGGCTGCTGGTGGATTATCGCGAGGCGGTGGACCAGCCGGTCAAGCGCCTGCCGATCACCACCGGACAGGCGACCCAGGAAGGTGTCGAGGTGTTTGGCCTGCAGCCGGGGTTTGTGCGGCTGGTGGAGTGAGTCGAAGCCGGCAGTAAAGGGCTGGCAGGTCCTGCCTCTTCGCGGGCAAGCCCGCTCCCACGGGGGCTTGTCGAACACACACGCCTTTGTCGGAGCGGGCTTGCCCGCGAAGACGCCAGTGCAGGCACTGCTAATCCAACCGCACCACCCTCGCCTCTTGCGCGCTGAGTCGCGCGGCATCCAGCACACGGGTGGTTTCCAGCGCCTCCCGCGGCAACACCGGCACCGGCCCGCGTCCGGCCACCGCCTCCTGGAGCTGACGGTAGAACTGCGGCCAGTTGCCCCGCTCCGACGGCACCTTCTCGCGCTCACTGCCCCGCTCGAACCAGCCCCAGTTGCGGTGCTCCTCCACACCCCAGCGTTCGCCCTCGGTCTTCGGCGAACGCCCGCCCAGCACCGCCTCGCTCTGCACATCCAGGCCGTCGACGCTGTAGCTGCCGGACTCGCCGGTGACCCGGAAACGCGGCCCCGGCAGGTTCTGCACGGCATTGCCCCACAGATGCGAAACCACGCCGTTGCGATGGGTCAGCGAAAGGAAAAAATCATCGTCGAGTCCTGCGTGGGCCGCGAGAAAATCCACTTCGGCGTAGACCCGCGCCACCGGGCCGAACAGTTGCAGCGCCTGGTCCACCAGGTGACTGCCGAAATCTCGAAGGATCCCCCGCCGCCCGGGTCGCCCACGGTAGCCGGGGCATAACGCTCCATGCGCGATTCGAAACGGCTGATCCGGCCCAGGGCGTTGGCGGCGATCAGTTTGCGCACGGTCAGGAAATCGGAGTCCCAACGGCGGTTCTGGTAGACGCTGAGCAGTACGCCCTTGTCCCGTGCCGCCCGGATCAGTTCCTCGGCCTCACGGGCATCGACCGCGAAAGGCTTGTCGCTGACCACACCGATGCCGCGCGCGATGGCTTCGAGGATCAGCTCCCGGCGACCGGCGAGTGGCGTGCAGATCACCGCGATGTCGACGCCGGCCTCGACCAACTGCGCCAGGCTGTCGAACGCCGGCAGGCCGGGATGATCGGCGGCCAGCTGACGGCGCCGCCCGGCATCGCGACTGACCACGCCGACAAAGGTCGCCCCCGCCAGGCTGGCCAGCAGCGGTCCATGGAAATAACGGCCGCCATGGCCGTAGCCGACCAATCCTATGCGCATGACCTGGCTCCTTTGCATGAAGGGACGCGGATGGCTCCCGTTTCCAGGGTGACTGTGACGAGCTCTTCGCGGGCAAGCCCGCTCCCACAGTGGTCTGGTCGAATCCACACACACCTTGTGGGAGCGGACTTGCCCGCGAAGAGGCCGGTCCCGCTGAGGCAAATCAGTGATAGAACGCCGGCCGTGGCGGCAAACCGATCCGCACGATCGCCCCGCTCTTCTGCGCCTCGATACAGGCATCCGCCGCCACCGCCGCGGCAAAACCGTCCCAGGCCGACGGCCCGCCGACCTGTCCGGCCCGCACCCCATCGATGAACGCCTGCAACTCGACGTCATAGGCGGCGATAAAACGATCCTTCCAGTCCATCAGGATGGCGTTGGACAGCTTGGCCTGACTGCGCAACTGCACCTGGGACGGCTCCGGCAACCGGGCGATACCGGTTTCCCCGACCACTTCGCACTGGATGTCATAGCCGTACTGGCAGTTGACGAAGACCTCGACATCGATCCGCGTACCACGCGCCGTCTCCAGCAGGACGATCTGCGGATCCTTGAGATGAGGGAAGGCCTTGGGCGACTTGCGCGGGAACACCACCTGCACCGAGACATAGTCATCGGCCAGCAGCCAGCGCAGCACATCCAGCTCATGGATCAGGGTGTCGGTGATCGCCATGTCGGTCTTGTAGTTCTCACCCACGGTCGGGTTGCGGTGGGCGCAGTGCAGCATCAGCGGTTCGCCGATCTGGCCGCTGTCGATCACCGCCTTGAGGGCCTGGTAGCCCTGGTCGTAGGGACGCATGAAACCGACTTGGACCAGGCGCTTGCCATGGGCCACCTCGGCTTCGACGATCCTGCGGCAGCCGGCGGCGGTCACCGCCAGGGGTTTTTCGCAGAACACCGGCTTGCCGGCGGCAATCGCCGCCAGGACAAATTCCTCGTGGCTCGGCCCCCAGGAAGTCACCAGCACCGCCTCGACCTCCGCGGCCTGGATCAGCGCGTGACCATCGGGATAGACCTCGGCGACCAGGTCGAGCTCGGCCACCACCCTGGCCGCCTGTTCCAGGTTGATATCGGTGACCGCCACCACCTGGCTGCCCAGCAAGGCCTGGCTGCAGCGACGGATATGATCACGGCCGATGGCGCCGGTACCGATCACGCCAAGCTTCAAGGACGACATAGAAGTACTCCCGTTTATAGTCTTGTTGAGGGTCTGCAATCAGTACTGCCGGGCTTTCGCCAGTTGGGCATTGAGCTTTTCCACCACGGCGGCGGTGCGTTCGCCGGTCGACACCTGCGCCACGCCGACCCGCCACCAGGACAGGTACGAATGGATCATGGTCTTGGGCAGGACCTTGATATCGATCAGCGTCGATACCGTCTGCAATCGTGCATCGGCCAGGGCCGCGTGCAACTGTTCGAGGGTGCTGACCTTGTAGCTCTTGCAGCCATAGGCCGCGGCGCTCATGGCGAAGTCCACCGGCACGAAACCACCGTCGAGCCGTCCGGTCTGCGGGTTGCGGTAGCGGAACTCGGTGCCGAAGCTGTCCATGCCGTTGCCCATCTGCAGGTTGTTGATGCAACCGAAACTCATGTTGTCGAGCAGGATCACATTGATCTTGCGTCGTTCCTGGATCGAGGTCGCCAGCTCCGAATGCAGCATCAGGTAGGAGCCGTCACCGACCAGAGCGTAGACCTCGCGTGCCGGCTCGGCGAGCTTCACCCCCAGTGCGGCATTGATCTCGTAGCCCATGCACGAATAGCCGTATTCGACGTGGTAGGTATCGACCCCCTTGCTGCGCCACGCCCGTTGCAGGTCGCCCGGCAGGCTGCCGGCCGCGGCGACGATCACCGCGTCGTCGGCCAGGGTTTCGTTGAGGACACCGAGCACCCGGCTCTGGGTCAGGCAGGAGCCGGTCAGCTCGATGAACTCGCGCAGCACCGCCGGGTCCGTGTGGTCGTTGACTTCTGGGACAAAGTCCGCGGCCTGGTAGTCGATCTGGTAGACCCGTTCGATTTCCTCGTCGAGCCGGGCCCTGGCCTGCTGCGGCCGATCGCCCCAGGCGGAGCGGTAGCCCGAGTCGGCCAGGGCCGCGGTGAGTGCCTGCAGGCCGCAGCGGGCATCGGCCAGCAGTTGCACGCCATCGAGTTTCACGGCATCGCAGGGGCTGATATTGAGGTTGAGGAATTCCACCTGCGGGTGCTGGAACAGCCATTTCGACGAAGTGGTGAAGTCGCTGTAGCGGGTCCCGATGCCGATGATCAGATCGGCGTCCCGGGCCAGCAGGTTGGCCGCCAGGCAACCGGTCTCGCCGATGCCGCCGACATTCAGCGGATGCGCCGAGACGATCGCGCTCTTGCCGGCCTGGGTTTCGGCGAAGGGAATGTCGAAGCGCTCGGCAAAGGCCTGCAAGGTCGCACCGGCGCCGGAATAACGAACCCCACCGCCGCAGATGATCAAGGGTGTGCGCTTGCCCTTGAGCAGCGCCACGGCGTCGTCGAGCATGGCGTCGGTGGCGGGCCGACGATCGATGCGATGCACGCGCTTGCGCAGGAAATAGTCCGGGTAGTCATAGGCCTCGGCCTGTACATCCTGGGGCAAGGCCAGGGTCACCGCGCCGGTTTCGGCCGGATCGGTCAGCACCCGCATGGCCTGGATCGCCGCGCTCATCAGTTGTTCGGGCCGGTTGATGCGGTCCCAGTACTTGCTCACCGCCTTGAAGGCATCGTTGGTGCTGATGCTCAGGTCGTGGAACTGTTCGATCTGCTGCAACACCGGGTCGGGCTGGCGGCTGGCATAGACGTCCCCCGGCAGCAGCAACAGCGGAATACGGTTGGCGGTGGCCGTGGCGGCCGCGGTCAGCATGTTCGCCGCCCCCGGGCCGACGGACGATGTGCAGGCGTAGATCCGGCGCCGCAGATGCTGCTTGGCGAAACCGATGGCGGCGTGGGCCATGCCCTGCTCGTTGCGGCCCTGGTGCACCAGCAGTTCGCCGCTGTCCTGTTCCAGCGCCTGGCCCAGGCCGAGGACATTGCCGTGGCCGAAAATGGTGAAGACCCCGGCGACGAACTTGCTCTGCACCCCGTCGACCTCGACATACTGGTTATCGAGGAATTTCACCAGGGCCTGGGCCATGGTCAGTCGTGTCGTGCTCATGCAGCCACCTTGCTGTTCAGATGATCCATGCTCGCGCCCAGGGCCTGGCGGATATCCTCCAGGCCGTGGACGCTCTCGGCGAACGGTTCGAAGGACAGGTGCCCGCTGTAGCCATGGGCGAGCAGATGGCGGATCTGCGCGGCGTTGCCGAGGATATCCGCCTCGCCCACCAGGACCCGATGGCCATCGCGAAGGGTCGCCAGCGGCGCCTGGGCGTCTTCCACGCCAGAGATATGCACCAGGCCGGTCAATTCGGGAAAAAACTCCTCCTCACCCGCCAGATGGTGATGAAAGGTGTCGTGCACCAGGCGGAACACGTCCAGCCCGCCAACGGCCTTGATGGCATCCACGGCCTGGCGTTTGCGCCGCAGCGAGCATTCCTCGAACCCCAGGGGCTCGATAAAACCGAGAATGCCGTGTTCGCGCAGGATCGGCGCCAGTTCACTCAGGGCCGTGCGCAAGCCCGTGGTGCGTTCGGCGCCGCCGCGGGGGTCGGCGCGGTCGTTCAACGGACACATCACCAGCGCCTCGGCGCCGCAGTCGCGGGCATAACTCGCCAGCCGGACGGCCTGTTCGCGGCGCTGGTCATTCCATACGTCAAAGGGATACAGGGCATTGATGGACAGCACCCGCAGCCCGCCGGCGGCGCACAGGTGGCGAATGTCACGGGGCGAACTGCCGTCCTCGATCTCGATGCCCGCGAGATCGTTGCGGATCTCGATGGCATCCGCCTGGAGGCTCACCGCCAGGGCAATGAAGTCCGCCAGGGCAAGACGTGGGGCAACCATACGATTCAGGGCGAAACGCAGGGGCTGGCGCATTATTGTCGTTCTCCGTGGGCAAGGGCTGGAATTCGTCAGAGATCCATCAGCCAGGCGTGTTGCGGATCGTTGTGGAACTGCCAGACCCGCTTGGGCCCGGCCATCACGTTCAGGTAGTAGGACTCGTAGCCGTACGGCACGCTGACCGGGTGATAGCCCTTGGGCACCACCACCAGGTCGCTGTTTTCCACGGCCATGGCCTGGTCGAGACTGCGGTCGTCGGTGTAGACCCGCTGGAAGACAAAACCCTGGGGCGGGTTGATCTGGTGGTAGTAGGTTTCCTCCAGGAAACTCTGGTGCGGCAGGTCGTCGGTGTCGTGCTTGTGCGGCGGGTAGCTGGAGGAATGTCCCGACGGCGTGCGCACCTCGACCACCAGCAGCGAATGGGCCGGCTCGCTGTCCGGCAGGATGTCGCAGACATACCGGGTATTGGCGCCCTTGCCGCGCACGCTGCGCTTCATCCCTTCGGGACGGATCAGGCGGGCCGGCAGTGTCGCGGACGCGGCGCCCGGTGCCGCGCAGACGGCGATCTGCACATCGCTCAGGGCCGTGACCCGCGCCTGACTGCGGGGCGGCAGGTACACGGCATAGGGCGACTTGTCCTCGAAGACCGAGTGCCGCTCACCGATATTGTCCCAGTGAAAGGCGCCCTGCCCCGGCGTCTCGCCCTTGATATCGACCCGGCCGGCCAGCAGCACCAGACACAGCTCGCGGTCATCGGCACTGACCGGCAGGCTCTCGCCCAGGCTCAGGCGGTAGGCGGCAAACCCCACGTACTCCAGGGTCCCGGCGGGCAATGCGACCATCTGCTGGCCACGGGGTGAACTCTTGACCAGCAGGTTCATGGCGCGATCCTCTCGTTGAGCAGTGCCCGCAGAGTGTCATAGCCTTTTTTCGCGTAGGCGTAGCTCGGCGCCACCGCCGGGTCCTGCTCCGCCTCGACCACCAGCCAGCCCTCGTAACCGGCGGCCAGCAACACATCGAGCAACGCGGCAAAATCGATATCGCCGTCGCCCGGCACGGTGAAGGTGCCGTTGATGATGCAGTCCGGGAAACTCCAGAGTTGGTTGCGCGCCAGTTGCACCACCGGCTTGCGCACATCCTTGAAATGCACGTGGCAGATGCGCCCGATATGCTTGCGCAGGACATCCAGCGGCTCGCCACCGCCCATGTAGCAGTGCCCCGAATCGAACAGCAGGCCGACTTCCGGGCCGGTCAGGCGCATCAGGGTATCGATGTCCGTCGGCGACTCGACATAGGCGCCCATGTGATGGTGGTAGGCCAGGCGTACGCCCCGGGACAAGGTGAACCGCGCCAGTTCGGTGAGTTTGTCGGCGTAGACCTGCCAGGCCTGTTCAGTGTGAAAGCGGGGCCGTTCGACCAGGCGGATGCGCTGGCCCTGGATCGAGTCGGCGACTTCACCGTAGACCAGCACCTTGGCGCCGTTCTGTGCCAGCAACTCGACATGGCTGGCGATGGCGTCGATTTCCTCGGCGGCGGAACGCCGGGCCAGACGGCTGGAGTACCAGCCCGAGACCAGAGCCAGGCCATAAGGACGCAGGACATCGCCGACTCCCTTGGCATCCTTGGGAAACTTGCCGTTGAGTTCGAAGCCCTCGTAGCCGATGGCCTGGCCTTCGCTCAAGGCGGTGCTCAGGGGCGTTTCGCCGCCGAGGGAAGGCAAGTCGTCATTGCTCCAGGAAATCGGGTTGATGCCAATACGGATAGCGGGCATGGACTGCACCTTTTCTTGTTGTTCAACACTCTGTGGGAGCGGGCTTGTCGCCGAGAAACTGTTGGCGGTTGATCGTTCCCACGCTCCGCGTGGGAATGCCGCCATGGACGCTCCGCGTCCAGCGTCGCGACCTACATTGCCACGCGGAGCGTGGGAACGATCACGACTGTTTTTCCTGCAGTCAACTGGCCCTGGCCTCACGCCAGGCATCGATCAACTGCACGAAAATCGCCTGCACCGCGCGAATCAGTCCTTCGTCGTCGATTTCCCCCGCCAACCAGGCCCGACTCGGTTCATGGTGGATCGTACGACCGACCGCGAAGCCGCGACAGGTGCTGCTGCGCCCGGCCTGGCGAAAGCCCTCGGCAAGGGCGTCGGCCGGCGCATTGAGGCCGAGCAGGACCACGCCGCGACAATACGGGTCACGCTCCTGGATCAGGGCATCGAGGCGCTGCCACTCTTGCGCGCTCTGTGCCTCGATCTTCCACCAGGCCGGGAAAATGCCCAGGTTGTACAGGCGCTTGAGCGCACGATAGAGCACGTCGGGATGGGGCGAAGGGTGATCCTTGGGCGGAATGATCTCCAGCAGCAGCTCATGCCCACTGACCTGGGACGCCTGGTACAGACCGAGGATCTGCGCCTCCTGTTCCAGGCGCAGCATCGGTTCGTCATCGGGATGGTATTGCACCAGGCACTTGATGATCTGTTCCCGGGGCCAGCCGATCAGGTTGCTGCCAATGGAGCGCCCGTGTTCGAACGCCAGCGGCCGCGAACCCTGGACTTCCACCGGGCGCGCGACCCACCAGCCGCGGCCGGTCGCGGCGTTCAGGGCGTCCTGGCCGAAGCGCTGATCCGCCAGCAGGCCGATATCCGCGGCCACGCCCTGGCGTTGCAGGTCGGCCTCGACCCGTTCCACGGCCTTGATGAACAGTAGCTTGAGATGGCTGATGCAGGCCGGATCGCGCCCGCCCTGCTGCGCCAGTTCCACCAGTTGTCCGCGATGATCGAAGGCGAAGATGAACAACTGCTTCCAGGCTTTGCGCGGCACGCTGACCTGATGCAGGCGTTGCAGCAGCACGTCCTGGTCGGGCCGGGTGATCGGCACCGGGCTGCTGAACAGGTAGTCCAGTTCGGCCCGGGTCGGCATGGCCGGGGCACAGGCGTGCCGGGAAACCACCAGGCCCCCGCAGGCATTGGCCAGGCGGCAGCAGTGTTCATCGTCGGCGCCGTCCAGCCAGCCACTGAGGAAGCCGGCCATGAAGGCATCGCCGGCGCCCAGCACATTCAGCACTTCAACCCGCACGCCCGGATGGATCGCCCCGTCCTCCAGCCGTTGCGGGATCGCCCCGTGAATCACCGTGCAACCCTGCGGGCCGAGCTTGACCACCAGGGTCGCGGCCGTCAGTTCGCGCACCCGGCGCAGGGCCGCGAGCAAGTCGGTCGAGCCGCCGGCGATGAGGAACTCTTCTTCGGTCCCGACGATCAGGTCGAAGCGCGGCAGGATCTTCTGCACATGGGCACTGACCTGCTGGTCGGCGACAAAGCGGGTTTCGCCGTCGGCCCTGCCGGCCAGGCCCCAGAGCACCGGCCGGTAGTCGATATCGAGCACGCGCCTGACCTGATGCTTCTCGGCATGGTCCAGGGCCCGGATGCTCGCCTGGTAGACGCCTTCGGTGGAGAAATGCGTGCCGGTGATCAGCAGGGATCGGCTCGAAGCGATAAAGTCTTCATCAATGTCTTCGGCACGCAGCGCCATATCGGCGCAGTTTTCCCGGTAGAACACCAGGGGAAAGGTTTCGCGGTCCTTGAGACCGAGCAGGACCATGGCGGTCAGGCGTTGCGGATCGACGGTGATGCCACTGACATCGCAGCCCTCGCGGGCCAGGGATTCCAGGAGGAAGCGACCCATGTGATCGTCACCGACCCGGCTCAACATGGCCGACTTGAGTCCCAGGCGGGCGGTACCGAAGGCAATGTTGGCGGAAGAGCCGCCGAGGTACTTGGCGAAGCTGCTCACATCCTCCAGTCGCGCACCGACCTGCTGAGCATAGAGGTCGACGCCCAGGCGTCCGAGGCAGATCAGATCCAATTGACGCCCAGTGGCAAAACGAGTCTGGCCCATGCTGGCTCCTGTTATTTTTATTCAGTCGGCGCCCCTCGCCCGAGCGGCGAGGCACACGCTTGGTGGATGCAGACTAAAACGTCTGGCGAGGCCGATCAATATTTTTTCTATATATTTTTTACGTGGAATATTTTTTCCAATAAACTCCGATAGAGTCTCTCCAGGCAGGGTGCATCGATTCAGCCCGGCCGCCGGTCCCCATGGCGACGCTTTTTTTTCCGCCTACCCTGTAGACTGCGCAAGCCAACCTATTGTCAGGGGCCGGCCGGACAATCGCCCGCGCCCTAAAAGAACAAGCCAGAAGGATTCACTATGTCCCGCACCGATCAGCCGGCTTCGACCTCGCCTGTCGGCGACCTCCCCAGCCCCCCGATCAATGCCGAACGCCTGTTGCAGCTGATCACCGAGGAATACGAGGACCTGCCCCGCCAGCTCAAGCGCATCGCCAGCTACATGAGCCAGCAGAGCGACCGGATCATGGTCGATCGGATCAGCGATATCGCCCGCGAATGCGAAGTGCATCCCTCGGCCATCGTGCGCTTCTCCCAGCGCTTCGGCTTCAGCGGTTTCAGCGAGATGCAGACGCTGTTCCGCGAGGCCTACACCCACAAGACCACGCCGGTACAGAACTATCAGCAACGCATCCGCAGCATGATCGCCAACAAGTCGCAGAAAGCCAGCGGCGGCGACCTGGCGCGCGAGTGCGTCAACGCCACGCTGTCGGGGATCGAGCGGCTGGGCCTGGAGCTCGATGACGAAGCCTTCGAAAAGGCCGTGGACCTGGTGGTCAACGCCGACAATATCTATGTGGTCGGCGTGCGCCGCTCGTTCGCCGTGGCCGACTACCTGGTCTACAACCTGCAGCACACCAACAAACGCATCCACCTGGTGTCCGGGCTGGGCGGCAGCTATCGCGAGCAGATGCGCAGCGTGCGGGCCAACGACCTGGTGATCGCCATCAGCTTCACGCCCTACGGCAAGGAAACCCAGCACTGCCTGCGCATTGCCCAGCACCACCAGGCCAAGACCCTGATCATCACCGACAGCAATCTGTCGCCCCTGGCCAAGCGGGCCAATACGGTGTTGCTGGTCAATGAGGGCAGTTCCTTCGCCTTCCGCTCCCTGAGCGCCACGCTGTGCCTGTGCCAGGCGCTGTTCATCGCCGTGGCCTACCGGCTGGAATTGAAAATGGATGAAATCCACGAACAGGCCGGGTTCGAGGACTGACGACTCGCCAGCGGCAAAAAAGCCTCTGGTAACAAGGCATTACCCGAGGCTTTCGGTTTGAAATATCAGCATTGGTAGTGCCCATCGAGGATTATTCCGACAGTCCATGTTTGGAGTACTGACTCGAAACTCCGTCGCCACAGAGCATTCCTTTTTCGACTACACGGTTTCCCACTTTCCAGCCGGGCTTAAACCTACACTCCAGCAAAAAACTAGAAAGTTCCTACGTATAAACCCGTAAATATGACGGGCACTAAAAGCCCCGCCCAGCCAACCCCAGGCGGACCGCTGACTTACAATAAATCCGTCGACTGTTCGAACTTGAAACGTGAGTTTGCGCTGCCGGGCGCACGCCACTTCCCGTTCCGTCGTGACACGCCCGCCCCCCTTTGACCCGATGCCGCCGCAGTTGGCAAGGAACCGTCCATGTGCAAGAAAAACCACCCGCGGGACTCGGCCTGTCCCACTTCGCCAGTGCAACTAACGGCCGGATTGCCGCTTTCAGCAGGCATCACGCCACCCGTATTGAACGGCCTGATGGAACTGCGCGATGCGCTGGTGGCATTCAAGGGCCCCCTGGCCGATGATCCGGGCTACCGCCGCGTCATCGAAGGACTGCTGTTCGACAATGAAGTGCATGAACGCATCCTTGGCAAACAGGTTCGCGAAAGCCCCGGCAACTCGCTGTTCAGCCCGTGGCGCCAGCTAGACCGGCGCCTTGAGATCAACGCCCAGGGCCTGGGCGAAAGCCTTGATCAAGGGGCCGCGCGCCGTGTTGTGGCGCAGGATCAGGTTGAATGAGGTATTGAAACGGATGGTTTCCGGCCGCAGGGCCCGCAACTGCCCACGGCTGACCAGTGGAGCGGCGTAGTGCCGTGGCAGGAAGCCGACAAAACGCCCGGTCTGGATCAACATCGCCACGGCTTCGACCTGGGACGCGGAGGCCGAATAACTGTCGTGGCCGACAAAGTCGAGCTTGTCCCGGTGAATGGCATAACGATGATTGACGAACGCGTGGTTGCGCAGTACATCCCGGTCGATCAAGGCGTCGTCGAGATCGAACAACGGATGGCCGACACCGCAGTAAGCCTCGGACAGTTCTTCATATAGGGAGAAGTAGTCGAACTCCTCTCTCTTCTGATACACAGGCACGATGCCGGCGACAAATCGCCCTTCAACCACGCCACGCTCTACTTCATCCAATTGTGCCGCATGCAGGCGAAACCTTACTTTCGGAGATTCATCATTGATGATCCGCAGCGCGGCAACTAACGGTGAATTAAGATCGGAAATAGTGTTATCCACGACGCCAACACTAAGATCACCCACCAGTTCATTCTGCGCCGAACTAAGCCGATCGCGAAACTTGTCCACCGACGCAAATAACTCGATGGATGCCTGATACACCAGGCTACCCTCTTCGGTCAGGCAGAAACCTTCCCGACCACGCGTGCAGAGGCGCATGCCTATACGGATCTCCAGGTCGGAAATCTGCTTGCTGATGGCCGCGAGCCCCACATTTAGCTCATTCTGGGCCGCACTGAAGCCGCCGGCCTCGACCACGGCCTTGAACACCTTGAGCAATTTGAAATCCAGCCCGCTGAGGGCCAGCGGCGCTCTCTGGCCGGGTTTTGCCGATGGGTTTCCAGAAGTGGAAAGTTGGGTTTCCATAATGCTTATTGACCTCAAACCGCCTATTCACCAGGATTTGTCCCACAACAAGAACATAGCCGGTCAATAATAATGAACACAGAAAACAAGGCTTGGCAACCACAATCAATTACTGCAAATCAGCGACAACTCGCTGATTGTACGCGTTTAAAAACTGACACTTCGATCAGTTCCCTTCACTTGCAACTGCCCTCCTGAAAACTGCACGACCCATCCCGCTTCCGGCTGGCCTCGCCCCGCCTGAACGCCTGTTGCGGTCCTGCCTTGAACATCAATCTGCGTGAGGAAAACAACAATGACCCAAGCCACCGATCGTCTCTGGGGAGCCCGCTTCAAAAGCGGTCCGTCCGCCGCCCTGGCCGCCCTGTCGCGTTGCCCGGAGCGCTACTTCCGCCTGACGCCCTACGACCTTGCCGGCTCCCGGGCCCACGCTCATGAATTGCAACGCGCCGGCCTGCTCGACGAGCAGGAAACCCGGACCATGGTCGAGGCGCTGAATGTCATCGGCGAGGATTTCCAGGCCGGCCGCATCGCGCCGACCCTCGACGATGAAGACGTGCATACCTTTATCGAACGGCTGCTGACCGAACGCCTCGGCGCCCTCGGCGGCAAGCTGCGCGCCGGACGCTCGCGCAACGACCAGACCGCCAACGACCTGCGGCTGTTCCTGCGTGATCATGTGCGCACCCTGGCGGTGGAAGTCCTGGCGCTGCAACAGGCCCTGGTGGAACAGGCCGAACAGCATGTCGAGAGCATCTGCCCGGGTTTCACCCACCTGCAGCAGGCTCAACCCATCGTGTTCGCCCACCACCTGCTGGCCCATGCGCAAGCCATGCTGCGCGATGTCCAGCGCCTGGTGGACTGGGATGCCCGCACCGCACTGTCGCCCCTGGGCGCCGCCGCCATGGCCGGTTCCGCCATCGCCCGCCAGCCGCAACAGTCGGCCCTGGAAATGGGTTACAACGGCGTGTGCGAGAACTCCATCGATGCCGTCGCCAGCCGTGACCACGTCGCCGAATTCCTGTTTGTCGCCAGCATGCTCGGGATCAACATCTCGCGCCTGGCCGAAGAATTCTGCCTATGGTCGTCGCGCCAGTTCCGCTGGGTCGTCCTGGACGACGCCTATGCCACCGGCAGCTCGATCATGCCGCAGAAAAAGAACCCGGATATCGCCGAGCTGGCGCGGGGCAAGGCCGGTCGCCTGATCGGCAACCTGACCGGCCTGCTGTCGACCCTCAAGTCCCTGCCGCTGTCCTACAACCGTGACCTCAGCGAGGACAAGAACGGCGTGCTCGACAGCGTCGATACCCTGTTGCTGGTGCTGCCGGCCATGGCCGGGATGGTCGCGACCATGACCGTCAATGTCGAGGAACTACGGCGCCAGGCGCCCCTGGGCTTCACCCTTGCCACCGAGGTCGCCGACTGGCTGGCGGTGCGTGGCGTACCGTTCAAGGAGGCCCATGAAATCACCGGGGCGCTGGTCAAGGCCTGCGAAGCCCGCGATATCGAACTCTGGGATGCCAGTCCGGCCCTGCTGGCCGAGGTCGACAGCCGCCTGACCGCTGGGGTACGCGACAGCCTGACCCTCGAAGCCGCCATCAATGCCCGCAGCGGCTGGGGCGGCACCGCGCCGCAACAGGTTCGCGAGCAGATCGCCCGGTTGAAAAGCGCCCTGGCAGCCCAGCAGCAATGGGCCGCCGAATACAACGGTTTTCGTCTCTGAATGCATTGAGCCGCGCCCTATAACGCTGTGGGAACACAGACAACACTGTAGAAACACATGACACTGTGGGGGCGGGCTTGCCCGCGAAGCTTCTGGCGATCCCGAGATCGCCTTCACGGGCAAGCCCGCTCCCACATGGAGAAACACCATGAGCCAGACCCAGGCAGAACGCCTCCTCGCCGAGCGCAAGCAGGCCGAGAACCAGTTCGACATTACCCAGTACGAGCACGTGCCCCGGCGTTACTACGGGCGGATATTCTTCGCCACGGTGATCGTCATCGCCCTCGTCGGACTGGCCCGCGCCTTCGCCAATGGCCAGATCGAATGGGCCTATATCGGTCAGTTCTTCACTGCCAAGTCAATCCTGACCGGCCTGCTGAATACGCTGATCATGGCCGTCCTCGCGATGATCCTGGGCATTGTCTTCGGCGTGATCACCGCGATCATGCGCATGTCGAGCAACCCGATCCTGCGCTACGTGGCGATCACCTACACCTGGCTGTTCCGCGGCACCCCGCTGATCCTCCAGTTGCTGCTGTGGTTCAACCTGGCGCTGATCTTCCCCACCGTCGGGATTCCCGGACTGTTCCAGCTCGACACCGTGAGTCTGATGACCCCGTTCGTCGCGGCGCTCCTGGGCCTGAGCATCAACCAGGGTGCCTATACCGCCGAAGTGGTGCGTGCCGGCCTGCTGTCGGTGGACACCGGCCAGTATGAAGCGGCCAAGTCCATCGGCATGCCACGCCTGCAGGCCCTGCGCCGGATCATCCTGCCCCAGGCCATGCGCATCATCATTCCGCCGGTGGGCAACGAATTCATCAGCATGGTCAAGGCGACCAGCCTGGCGAGCGTGATCCAGTATTCGGAGCTGCTCTACAACGCCCAGAACATCTACTACGCCAACGCCCGCGTGATGGAGCTGCTGATGGTCGCCGGTATCTGGTACCTGCTCGCCATCACCGTCCTGTCCTTTGGTCAAAGCCGTCTGGAACGCCGATTCGCCCGCGGCGCCGGCAAGCGTTCGTAAGCGTCCTGGAGAATTCGAACATGAGAAGCATCGTCAAGGCCGTGAGCCTGAACAAATACTACGACTCGTTCCACGCCCTCAAGGACGTCAGCATCGAAGTCGAACAAGGCGAAGTGCTGTGCATCATCGGCCCGTCCGGCTCCGGCAAGAGCACCCTGCTGCGCTGCGTCAACCAGTTGGAGAAGATCGACAAGGGCGGCCTCTGGGTCGACGGCGAGCTGGTCGGCTACCGCATTGCCGGCAACAAGCTGCACGAGCTCAACGAAGCGCAGATCGCCCGCCAGCGCCTGGCCACCGGCATGGTGTTCCAGCGCTTCAACCTGTTCCCGCACATGACCGTGCTGGAAAACATCATCGAAGGCCCGGTCCAGGTCCTCAAGCGTTCGCCCAAGGAGTCCGTCGAGGAAGCCCTGGAGCTGCTGGCCCGGGTCGGCCTGGCCGACAAGCGCAACAGCTACCCCATCGAGCTGTCCGGCGGCCAGCAGCAACGGGTGGCCATCGCCCGGGCCCTGGCGATGCGACCCAAGCTGATGCTGTTCGATGAACCCACTTCGGCACTCGACCCGGAACTGGTCGGTGAGGTGCTGTCGGTGATGCGCGATCTGGCGCGCACCGGCATGACCATGATCGTCGTCACCCATGAGCTGGGCTTCGCACGCGAAGTCTCGAACCGCATGGTGTTCATGGACGGCGGGCAGATCGTGGAGGAAGGAAGCCCCGAAGAAATACTAATAAACCCACAGAACCCTCGCACCCAAAGCTTCATTTCTGCCGTTCGAACCTAGGTTCACCTGGACCTCACAACACTCATAAGAGAACGACCATGAAGAATTACGTAATCCCAGCAGTACTCGCCGGCCTGATGGCTTCCAGCTTCACCTGGGCCGCCGAGTTGCCCGCCAGCATCAAGGCCAAGGGCTTTATCACCGCGGCGATCATGCCCAACTACCCGCCGATGGACTTCAAGGACCCGGCCACCAACGAACTCACCGGTGTCGACTACGAACTGGGCAACGCCCTGGCCGAGCGCCTGGGCGTGAAGATGCAATGGCAGGAAACCTCCTTCGAGCAGATGGTCAACGCCCTGACCACCAAGCGCGTGGACATCGTGCTGTCGGGCATGACCGACACCGCCGAGCGCCAGAAGGCCGTGGATTTCGTCGACTACTTCACCAGCGGTTCGCAGTTCTACACCCTGGAGAAGAACAAGGACATCAACCAGATGACCGATATCTGCGGCAAGACCGTCGGTACCAGTCGGCGTACCACCTTCCCGGCGGAAATCGCCGCCTGGAGCAGCGCCCACTGCCCGGCTGACAAGCAGATCAAGGTCATCGGCACCGAAGGTTCGGCCGACGCCCGCGCGCAACTGCGCCAGAGCCGCATCAACGCCGCCGTGCAAGGCAGCGAGACCCTGCCGTACCTGGCGACCCAGGAAAAGAACACCTTCAAGATCATCGGTACGCCGATGACCGTGCAATTCACCGGGATCGGCGTGAGCAAGGAAAACCAGGAACTGCGTGACGCCATCCAGGCCGCCCTGCAGGGCATGATCGCCGACGGCAGCTACCAGGCCATCCTGAAGAAATGGGAACTGACGGTGGGCGCGATCGACACCGTTTCCATCAACAAAGGCCAGTAACCGCTGGTGTAGAGAAGGAATAGCCACCCATGTCCCCGACACCGACCTGGCCGGGCGGGCATAAAGCCTGCCTGGCCCTGGCCTTCGACCTCGACGGGCCCACCGGCGATGCCATGCTCGACGACTCGATCTGGCACAAGCCCGAGTACTTCGGCTTTGGCGGCTACGGCCCGTACCGGGCCCTGCCGCGGCTGCTGGACCTGCTGGAAGAGTTTCGCCTGCCGACCACTTTCTTCGTCCCGGCCTGGGTCGTGGAAAACTGGCCGCGCCAATGCCAGGCGATCATCGAGCGCGGACATGAGGTGGCCTACCACGGCTACAAACACGAATCCTTTTACGCCCTTTCGCTGGACCAGCAGAAGGACGTGATGAAGAAATGCCGCGAGGTGTTCTGGCAACACCTGAATATCCGCGCCGAGGGCTTTCGCACGCCGTCCGGCGACTGGCATGCCGAAACCCCGGCGATGCTGGTGGAAGCCGGCGTGACCTATTCCAGCAGCATGCGCGGGGATGATCGGCCGTACCTGGTCAATGTCCCCGGCCACCGCCAGCCGCTGGTGGAGATCCCCGGTCGCTGGGAAATGGATGACTACGCCTCCATCGCCTACACCCGCGGGCCGGACTTCCCGTCCGGGCTGGATCGCACCGCCAGCTACGAGCTGACCCTCGACAACTGGTGCCGCGAGTTCGACGGCGCCGCGGACGAGGGCCTGTGCCTGACCACCCTGTTCCACCCCAAGATCACCGGCAAGCCAGGGCGCCTGTTGTTGCTCGAGCGGCTGTTCGAACATATGCGCCAGCGCGATGACGTCTGGTTTGCCACCTGCCGCGAGGTCGCCCAGTGGTGGCTCAAGGAGCATCATCATGGCTGAGTTCCAACGCACGCCAGTGCCAAGGCCCGTGTTCAAGAGCCCCTGGCCCGCGCCGTATCACAGCGCGGTGGTGATCACCGTCGACTACAACGATATCCACGGCATCCTCACCCAGGCCCCGCAGGTGGCCGGGCGCGACAAGACCCTGTCGGTCTGGCGCTATGGCAGCCAGCGCGGGGTCGAGCGTCTGCTCGGGCTGTTCGACGAGTTACAGGTACGCAGCAGCTGGTGCATTCCCGGTATCGTTGCCGAGGAAAACCCGGCGCATATCCAGGCGATCCTCGCCGGCGGCCATGAGATCGCCTGCGCCGGCTATCGCCACCAGAACTACGACCTGCTCAGCCTGGACCAGCAGAAGGCGGCGCTGGTCCGGGGTTGCGAGACCCTGGCGACATTGACCGGCCAACGGCCGCGAGGCTTCCGGATTCCCGCCGGCAACTGGCTCCCGGGTTTTACCGAGGCTCTGCAGGAACAGGGGATCCGCTGGTCGTCGTCATGGCGCGGCGACGATCTGCCGTTCGCCCACCCCACCGCCCCCCGGTTGATCGAACTGCCGTTGCACTATGAGCTGGAAGACGAACCCTACTTCGCCTTCAACCTCAGTCCCGCCGTGCCGCCAGCGCAATCAAGGATCGCCTCCTACAGCCATACCCTGGGCAACATGCAGATGGACTTTGCCGGTTTCCACCGTTTCGGTCTGTGCTACGTGCTGCGCCTGCACCCGGAAATCATCGCCACCCCGGGTCGTATCGGCGTGCTGCGCGAACTGCTCCAGAGCATCCAACGGCACGAAGATGTGTGGATTGCCAGTGCCGAAGAGGTCGCCCAGTGGTGGGCCGGGAGCGCCGCACCGATGACAGAGGACCACCCGGCCGCGGTCTACGAGCGGCACTACCGAACCTACCCGCCCAGGACCTCCCACCATGAGTGAACGCTTACAGCGCCTGGTGCGCTTTTGTGTTGAAAGCCGTTTCGAAGACCTGCCCGCCGCCCTGGTCGAACAAGCCAAACGGCATATCCTCGACACCTTCGGCGCGGCCCTCGCCGGGGCCGACAGCGAAGTCGCGCTCGGCGTCCGGCGCGCCCTGGACCTGGCGCCTGATGGCCCCGCGCCAATCTGGGGCACCGGCTTGCGTACCCAGGCCAGCCAGGCCGCGCTGCTCAACGGCATCGCCGCCCATGCCCTGGAACTGGACGATACCGGTGGCTGCGACCATTCCGGCGCTGTGGTGTTGCCGGCGGTGATGGCGGCCGTCAGTGGCTGTAGCGAGCCCGTCAGCGGCAAGGAACTGATCTGTGCCGTGGTGATCGGCTACGAAGTCGGCCGCCGGGTACTGGAGGCCTGCGGCGGCTACGAGCAGCACAACGGTGCCGGCTGGCACTCCACCGCGACCTGCGGGGTGTTCGGCGCGGCCGCGGCCTGCGGTCGGCTTTTCGGCCTGGACGCCGCACAGATGACGTCGGCGCTGGGCATCGCCGCCAGTTTCAGCGGCGGACTCTGGGCGTTTATCCACGACGGCTCGCAAAGCAAGCGCCTGCACAGCGGACGCGCCGCCGAAGGCGGGTTGCTGGCGGCGCGTTTCGCCCGCGAGGGTATCAGCGGACCCGGCCAGGTGTTCGACGATGTCTGGGGTGGTTTCCTGCAGACCCTGGCCGGGGAACAGGCACGGCCCGCGGCGCTGGAGGACGGCCTGGGCCAGGTCTGGAAACTCGCGCGCTGTTCGATCAAGCCTTATGCCTCGTGCCGGGGTACCCATTCGGCCATCGATGCGGTCGGGCTGCTGCTGGATCAATTGCAGGTCGAGGCCCGGCAAGTCGAGAGCGTCGAGGTGTCGCTGTGCGGCTTCCTGGAGAACATGTGCGGCGCACGCGACGCCCGTTCGCTGGCCGGCGCGCAGATGAGCCTGCCCTACGCCCTGGCGGCGCGCCTGGCATTCGGGCATGTGCGCCTGGAAGCCTATGCCGAGGAAAACCGCCGCTCGCCGGACATCGCCCGCTGGATGTCGCGGATCCACCTGGAGGTCGACCCGCAACTGTCCGACGCCGGCGAACCCTGGGTGCGGCTGCGCACCACCGACGGGCGCGAGGCGCGGATCTGTGTCGAGGTGCCCCTGGGCGCGCCGGGCAATCCGCTGAGCGACGCCGGCTTGCAGGACAAGTTTTTCAGCCTGGCAACCCGGACGATGCCCAGGGCACGGGCCGAAGCCCTGCTGGAACAGGTGGGGCGACTGGAAGAACTGGAGTCGGTCAGCCTCCTGATGGAGCACGATGCGGCCTGAGGAAACGCGGACATTGTGGGAGCCGGCGTGCCGGCGATGGGCCCGTGAGCCTTGCATGGCCTGATCGGTCGCCATCGCCGGCACGCCGGCTCCTGCAAGGGCCGTGCAAGACGACACAATCAAACAAGGACATAAGCACCACCGTGGCCAACTACTCCCTCGTTATCCGCCGGCTGATGATCTGCTCCGTGACCATCGTCGTCAGCCGCGCGATCACCAGCCCGCTGCTGACCCTGTTCCTCAGCCGCAAGCTGGGCCTGAACCAGCAGGATGTCGGCCTGCTGCTGGGCATCGCGGTCTTTATCGCAACCCTGATGTCGCTCTACGGCGGTTATGTCATCGACCGCCTGGAGAAGCGCCGGCTGCTGATCCTGGCCATGCTCTCCAGCGCCATCGGCTTCACCCTGCTGACCTTTGCCCAGGACCTGTACCTGACCACCCTGACCCTGATCATCACCGAAACCGCCTCGGCGCTGTTCCTGATCGGTTCCAAGGCGATCATCAGCGAAAACCTGCCCATGGGGCAGCGGGCCAAGGTGTTCTCGTTGCGCTACACCCTGACCAATGTCGGCTACGCCACCGGCCCCATGCTCGGCGTGGTCATCGCCGGGGTCCAGCCGCAGGCACCGTTCCTGATCGCCGCCGGGATCGCCTTCTCCAGCATGTTCCTGATGTTCGGCATCGCCCCCCACGCCCAGGCCCTGATCGGCAAGCCGGCGAGCTTTCTCGGCACCCTGTCGACCCTGCGCGGCGACCGCACGCTGATCATGTTCACCTGCGGCAGCCTGCTCAACACTATCGTCCACGGGCGCTACACCTTGTACCTGTCGCAGTTCCTGCTGGTGACCCACAGCAACCAGGATGCCCTGACCACCATGTCGGCGATCCTCGCCTGCAACGCCATCAGCGTGATCCTGCTGCAATACCAGATCGGCCGCTTTCTCAAGCGCGAGCAACTGCGCTACTGGATCGGCGTCGGCACCACCTTCTTCATCGTCGGCCTGATCGGTTTCAGCTACGCCACCAACCTGGTGTCCTGGTGCATCGCGATGTTCATCTTCACCCTCGGCGAAATGATCATCTACCCGGCGGAGTATCTGTTCATCGATACCATCGCCCCGGAAAACCTGCGCGGCAGTTACCTCGGCGCGCAGAACCTCGCTGCCCTGGGCGGCGCCCTGAGCCCGGTGATCTGCGGCTACCTGCTGATCAACACGCCGGCCACCACCATGTTCTATGTGCTCAGCGGCCTCACGGCACTGGGCGGCTGCCTGTGCTTCCTCGCCGGTCGCGGCATCCCTTCACTGCAAAAATAATGCACTTAAGGCGCATTATTATGAATTAGCCAGCGGTTCGCCGGCGCGGCACACTGTGCTGGTTCCTCCCCCAAATGTTGGAACTTTGAAAGGGCTTTGCGCCAGGCGCACAAGCCCTTCTTTTTTTCCGTCGAACCTGAAGTGGACCGTTCTCGCCATGTTTGCCCGCTGGTCACGCCGCCTGTTGCCCGCCGCCCTCAACACCCGCCCCAGCGAATGGAGCCGTGCCGCCATCGGCGTCTCCCTCGGCACGCTGTTCAGTGTCTGGGCCTGTGCCCAGCTGTTCGGCCTGCCGGTGGCCCTGCACCTGATCGGCCCGCTGGGCGCCTCGGCAGTGCTGTTGTTCGCCGTGTCCTCGGGCGCCCTCGCCCAGCCCTGGTCGATCATCGGCAGCTACGGCTGCGCCACGCTGGTGTCGCTGCTGGTGGTGCATTTCCTCGATCGCGGCCTGGGCAGCGCCAGCCTGGCGGTGGGCCTCGCCTTGCTCGCGATGTGCCTGCTGCGTTGCTTGCATCCGCCAGCCGGGGCCCTGGCCCTGCTGATGGTGATCGCCGACCCGGACACCGTGGCGCTGGGCTGGCAGGTCCTGGAACCGGTGATGCTCTCGGCGCTGTGCCTGTTGCTGATTGCCATCGGCTACAACAACCTGACCCGGGTGCGTTATCCCAAGGTGCATGTCGAGCCGCCGGGCACCTTTATCGCCAGCCATGTACCCGGCGAGCCACCGGGCATCACCCGCGCCGACCTGGAACACGCCCTGGCGCAGATGCAAGAGTTCATCGATGTCACCCCCGAGGACTTGGAGCAGTTGATCATCACCTGTGAAGCCCAGGCGAAACGCCGCAGCATCGGCGAGGTGTTTTCCGCCCGGCGCTGAGTTTTCTGCCCCAAGCTGGGGCGGATACCAAGTTGCGCAGTCGTCCACGGTGCAACTTGAGCAGGACGGCGCGGCGGCCATTCGCGGGCAAGCCCGCTCCCACAAAGGCAGCGAGGTCCCTGTGGGAGCGGGCTTGCCCGCGAAGAACCCGCCTGCTCGCCGCGGGCACCGACCACTTGGCGCGAGCCTTGCAGTCATCGGAACAACCACCGTCAACGCTGACGGCTGATTTCACGACAAAGGCGCCGTGTTGCCCCGTTTCGACGGAGTGCGACACAGCGCCTTTTTCATTTCCGGGAACTGCTGGGGGAAACCATGACCCATACCACCGTGCGCAGCGTGTGTCCTTATTGCGGTGTCGGCTGCGGCATCGTCATGGAGGTCCGCGACAATCAGGTGATCAAGGTCAGCGGCGACAAGCAACATCCGACCAACTTCGGGCGTCTTTGCACCAAGGGCAGCACCTGCGCCCAGCCGCTGAACCATTCCGGGCGGATGGAGCAGGCCTTTGTCCGCCACGAACGCAAACGCGACCCGGGCCAGGTGGGCATGGACCAGGCCATCAGCGAAACCGCCCGCCGGCTCAAGGCCATCCTCGAGGAACACGGCCCCGACGCGTTGTCCTTCTATGTCTCCGGGCAGATGTCCCTGGAAGCCCAGTACCTGGCCAACAAACTGGCCAAGGGGTTTGTCCGGACCAATATGATCGAGTCCAACTCGCGCCTGTGCATGGCCAGCGCCGGGGCCGGCTACAAACTGTCGCTGGGAGCCGATGGCCCGCCGGGCTCCTACCAGGATTTCGACAAGGCCAATCTGTTCTTCGTCATCGGCGCGAACATGGCCGATTGTCATCCGATCCTGTTCCTGCGCCTGATGGATCGCCTCAAGTCCGGGGCACGCCTGATCGTCGTCGACCCGCGGCGCAACGCCACCGCCGACAAGGCCGACCTGTTCCTGCAGATCAGGCCGGGCAGCGACCTGGCATTGCTCAACGGCCTGTTGCACCTGCTGCTGAAAAACGGCCACACCGCCCCGGCGTTTATCGAGGCCTTTACCGAGGGCTGGGAAGCCCTCCCGGACTTTCTCGAGGACTACGGCCCGGCACGGGTCGCGACGCTGACCGGCCTGCCCGAGGCGCAGATCCGCCAGGCCGCGCAGTGGATCGGCGAAGCCGCCGAGTGGATGAGTTGCTGGACCATGGGCCTGAACCAGAGCACCCATGGCACCTGGCACACCAATGCGCTGTGCAACCTGCACCTGGCCACCGGGGCGATCTGCCGCCCGGGCAGCGGCCCGTTCTCCCTGACCGGCCAGCCGAACGCCATGGGCGGCCGGGAAATGGGCTACATGGGCCCCGGCTTGCCCGGCCAGCGTTCGGCGCTGGTGGCCGCCGACCGCGATTTCATCGAAGACCTCTGGCAGATCCCCCGTGGCAGCCTGAGCCAGACGGTGGGCGGCGGCAGCGTCGCGCTGTTCGAGGACATGCAGGCCGGCAAGGTCAAGGCCTGCTGGATCATCTGCACCAATCCGGTGGCCTCGCTGCCCAATCGGCAGAAAGTGATCGCCGGACTCCAGGCCGCCGAGCTGGTGATTGCCCAGGATGCCTTTCTCGATACCGAGACCAATGGCTACGCCGACATCCTGTTGCCGGCGGCCTTATGGGCCGAGGCCCAGGGGGTGATGATCAATTCCGAGCGCAACCTGACCCTGATGCGCAAGGCCGTGGACGCCCCGGGCCAGGCCCTGCCCGATTGGCAGATCATCGCCAGGGTAGCCTGTGAAATGGGTTATGCCGACGCGTTCAGCTACGCCAGCGCCGCCGAGGTGTTCGAGGAGATCAAGCGGGCCTGGAACCCGAAGACCGGCTACGACCTGCGGGGCGTCAGTTACGAACGACTGGAGCAGACCCCGTTGCAGTGGCCCTGCGGACCGGATCAGCTACACGACCGCAACCCGATCCGCTATCTGAACGACGGCCTCGGCAAAGCCCGCCAGCCGGCCGCCGATGGCAGTTTCCCGCGCCTGCTGTTCCCCACCGCGAGCGGCAAGGCGATGTTTTTCGCCCGCCCCTGGCAGCCGGCGGCCGATCAGCCCGGCGACCGCTTCCCGATGGTCCTCAACACCGGGCGCTTGCAACACCAATGGCACACCCTGACCAAGACCGGCAAGGTCGCGACCCTGAACAAACTCAATCCCGGCCCCTGTGTCGAGCTCAACCCGCTCGATGCGGCACGCCTGGGGATCGCGGCAAAGGACGCTGTCGAAATCCGTTCGGCCCGTGGTCGCGCGGTATTGCCGGCACAGATCAGCGAACGGGTGTTGCCCGGCAACTGCTTCGCGCCCTTCCACTGGAACGATGTCTACGGCGAGGACCTGGCGATCAATGCCGTCACCAGCGATGCCGTGGACCCGATTTCCCTGCAACCGGAATTCAAGTTCAGCGCCGTGACCCTGAGCCGGGTCGAGACATCCCAGCCTGATCCCCTGCCCTTGCCCTCGCGCACGGAGGCCCCGCACACGATGCAGACCCAAGCCCTGGCCCGGATCCTCGGGCTCGACACGCCGCCCAGTATTCAACTGGCTCCCAGCGAGAATCTCTACCTGCAAGGCTTCCTGTTGGGACTGCGCAGCAGTCAGGCCGTCGCCGGCGTGCCGGCGCTGCCGGCCAATGCGCCGTTGCAGCCGGGCAATCGGCTGATCCTCGAAGGCATCCTCGCCGGCCTGTTCGCCCGTCATGAGCCGCCCCAGGAACAGGTCACGGCGAGTTCTCCAGCAGCCGAAGAGCCACCCTTGCTGCTGCTCTGGTCATCCCAGACCGGTACGGTCGAGGCCTTCGCCAAGTCAGCCGCCGAGCGCCTGCAACAGAAAGGTCATCGGGTCCGGCTGGCATCGATGGACAGTATCCAGGCCCAGGAGCTGAGCCAGACCGGTCGTGCGTTGCTGCTGACCAGCACCTTTGGCGACGGCGATCCGCCGGACAATGCCCATGCCTTCTGGCAGGCCCTGGCGGCGGACAACGCCCCGAGCCTGGCGAACCTGCGTTTTGCCGTGCTGGCCTTCGGTGATTCCAGTTATGACCAGTTCTGCGGTTTCGGCCGCAAGCTCGATGAACGTCTGCACAGCCTCGGGGCGCAGCGCCTGGCCCCTCGGGTCGATTGCGAGCCGGACTACCAGGAGCCGGCCGGCGCCTGGCTGGAGAAGCTCGACTCGGCGCTGTCCGAAAAACCCGCGGCAGTGCCCGCCCCGACTCGCTACAGTCGCCAGCAACCCCTGGCCGCACGCCTGAAACACAACCGCCTGCTCAGCGGCCCCGAGGCCGGCAAGGAGACCCGCCAGTTCATCTTCGACCTTGGCGACAGCGGCCTCGACTACCAGGCCGGCGATGCCCTGGGCGTCTGGCCCAGCCATTGCCCGCGACAGGTGGAACAGCTGATGACCTGCCTGGCAGCCCGGGCCGACGCCGTGGTGACCATCAAGGACCAAACCCCGATGCCACTGGAAGAGGCCCTGAGTCGCCATCTGGAAATCGGCCGGATCAGTCCGGCGCTGCTGCAACTGGTGTTTCAGCGTTCCGGCAGTGCGCAACTCAAGCGCCTGCTGGCCGACGAACACAAGACCGAACTCAAGGACTGGCTCTGGGGCCGGCAACCGGCGGACCTGCTGCGCGAGTTGCAGGTCGACCTCGGGCCGCAGGAACTGGTGGATTGCCTGAAACCCCTGCAACCCAGGCTGTACTCCATTTCATCGAGCCCCAAGGTGCATCCCGGCGAAGTCCATCTGACGGTTTCCACCGTACGCTACGAACATGCCGGACAGTCGCGTTCCGGCAGTTGCTCGGGGTTTCTCGCCGACCGCGCCGAGGGCCTGGAGGTGCCGATCTTCGTCCAGAAGTCGGCCAACTTCCGCCCGCCCGCCGATCCCCGGGCGCCGATGATCATGGTCGGTCCGGGCACTGGCGTGGCACCGTTCCGCGCCTTTCTGCAGGAGCGCCAGGCCATCGGCGCCACGGGCAAGAACTGGCTGTTCTTCGGCGAACAGCATGCCGCCAGCGACTTCTATTACCGCGAGGAACTGGAAGCATGGCTTGAGCAAGGCCATCTGCAACGGCTCGATACCGCGTTCTCCCGGGACCAGGCGCAGAAGATCTACGTGCAGCAACGCATGATCGAGCAAGGCGCGCAGCTCTGGGCCTGGCTGGAGGAAGGCGCGGGCTTTTATGTCTGCGGCGATGCCAGCCGCATGGCGCGGGATGTCGACGCGGCACTCAAGCAGGTGGTACGCAGCCATGGCGGACTGGATGCCGACGAGGCCGTGGCCTATGTCAGCGCCCTGGCGGCGGACAAGCGTTATGTGCGGGATGTGTATTGAATGCTTGCTCGCGTTGAAACTGAATGTTGTGTACGACGCCAACCCTGTGGGAGCGGGCTTGCCCGCGAAAGCGGCCGCAAGGACGCCCCATAACTGGCGACCCGAGCGAAATACGCACCAACAAGGTTCACTTTTCAACCCGAGCCCGGCGCCGCTACTGAAGTAACCCGGCAAACCGGCACTTGGCACGCTCCCTGCTTTTATCCCGTTACTCTCTGCCATGAATGACCAGGCAGACCGTTCAGGTGGTCAACGGCGATCACTCACAGAACAGGAACAAACACCAGGCAAAGGCGCCTGGAGCTTCGGCTCCAGGCGTTTTTTTTGCTTTTTTTTCTGCTGGGCCAGCCGTGATTGGCCGTGATCCGAGGAACTTCCATGAACGCTATCGTGAATGTCGAACGCCGCAAGAAACTGGTGATCGTTGGCAATGGCATGGTCGGGCATCACTGCGTCGAACAACTGATCGAACGCGGTGCCCTGATGCACTTCGAGCTGCATGTCTATGGCGAGGAATGGCAAGCGGCCTATGACCGCGTGCACCTCTCCGAGTATTTTGCCGGCAAGGATGCCCATGCCCTCGCCCTGGGCGAACCGGGGTTGTACGAGCGCCACGGGGTCAACCTGCACCTGGGGGCCGAAGTCCTCGAAATCGACCGGGAGCACCAGGAGATCGTCACCCGCTCCGGACGCCAGGCCTACGACCAACTGATTCTCGCCACCGGTTCCTACCCCTTCGTGCCGCCGATTCCCGGCTCCGAAGGGGCGGCCCGCCTGGTCTACCGGACCCTCGACGATCTCGATGCGATCCGCGCCGCGGCCAGCGATGCCCGTCGTGGCGTGGTGGTCGGCGGCGGCCTGCTGGGACTGGAGGCGGCCAACGCCCTCAAGTCCCTCGGCCTCGAAGCCCATGTGGTGGAGTTCGCCCCCCGGCTGATGCCGGTGCAGCTGGACCATGACGGCGGCGCCGCGCTCAAGGCCCGGATCGAAGGCCTTGGCGTCGGCGTCCATCTGTCCCGCGCGACCCAGGAAATCGTGGCTGGCGAGGACTATCGCTATCGGATGAATTTCGACGGTGGTGAATTTCTCGAAACCGATCTGATCGTGTTCTCCGCGGGGATTCGCCCGCAGGACCTGCTGGGACGCAACAGCGGCCTGGAGATCGCCCCGCGGGGCGGCATCGTCGTCGACTCGCACTGCCAGACCAGCGATCCGGCCATCTCTGCCATCGGTGAATGCGCTTCGTGGAACGGCAGCGTCTTCGGCCTCGTGGCACCGGGCTACAGCATGGCGCGCAATGTCGCCGCACGCCTGGCCGGAGAAACCTTCGACACCTTCAACGGTGCCGACATGTCGACCAAGCTCAAGCTGCTCGGCGTCGATGTCGGCTCCATCGGCGACGCCCACGGTGCGACGCCCGGCGCGCGCAGCTATCGCTTTATCGACGAGGCCAATGCCAGTTACCGGCGCCTGGTGGTCGATGCCGAGGGCAAGAAAGTCATCGGTGCGGTACTGGTGGGTGACAACAGTTACTACGACACCCTGTTGCAGTACGTGCAGAACGCCATTGCCCTGCCCCAGGACCCCGCCGGCCTGATCCTGCCCGTGGGCGAAGGCGCGCCGGCCCTGGGTGCCGATGCACTGCCCGACAGCGCGACCATCTGTTCCTGCCACAACGTCACCAAGGGTGCGATCTGCTGTGCGGTGGACGCCGGTTGCAGCGATCTGTCGGCCCTCAAGGCGCAGACCAAGGCGGCCACCGGCTGCGGCGGTTGCAGCGCCTTGCTCAAGCAGGTCTTCGAGCATGAGCTGATCGCCCGTGGCGTGGCGGTGGACAAGAGCCTCTGCGAACACTTCGCCTACACCCGCCAGGAACTCTACGCCCTGGTGCGGGTGGGCCGGATCGAAACCTTCGAAGCCCTGCTCGCCCAGCATGGCAAGGGCCACACCGGTTGCGATATCTGCAAGCCGGCGGTGGGCTCGATCCTCGCGTCGTGCTGGAACCGGCCAATCATGGACAAGGCGCTGGTGCCGCTGCAGGACACCAATGACACCTTCATGGCCAACATGCAGAAGAACGGCACCTATTCGATCATCCCGCGCATCGCCGCCGGCGAAATCACCCCGGACAAACTGATCGCCCTCGGCGCCGTGGCGAAGAAATACGACCTCTACACCAAGATTACCGGCGGCCAGCGCATCGATCTGTTCGGCGCCCAGTTGCATGAGCTGCCGCAGATCTGGGGCGAGCTGATCGACGCCGGCTTCGAAACCGGCCACGGCTACGGCAAATCCCTGCGCACGGTGAAATCCTGCGTCGGCAGCACCTGGTGCCGCTATGGCGTGCAGGACAGCGTGGCCATGGCCCTGCTCCTGGAAAATCGCTACAAGGGCCTGCGCGCGCCGCACAAGTTCAAGCTGGCGGTGTCCGGCTGCACCCGCGAATGCGCCGAGGCCCAGAGCAAGGACATCGGCGTGATCGCCACCGAGAAAGGCTGGAACCTGTACGTTTGCGGCAACGGTGGCATGCGCCCGCGCCACGCCGAACTGTTCGCCACCGACCTCGATGACGAGACCCTGATCCGCTACGTCGACCGTTTCCTGATGTTCTACATCCGCACTGCCGACCGCCTGCAACGGACCTCGGTCTGGCGCGAAAACCTGGAAGGCGGCCTCGATTTCCTCAAGGCGGTGATCATCGACGACAGCCTGGGCCTGGCCGCCGAGCTGGAAAGCCAGCTGCAACTGGTGGTCGACCGCTACGAATGCGAGTGGGCCAACGCGGTCAGCGACCCGGAAAAACTCAAGCGCTTCCGCACCTTCGTCAACGACCAGCGCGGCGATCCGGACATCCACTTCGTCAAGGAACGCGAGCAGCGCCGGCCGGTGCGCGCACATGAACTCAACCTGATTCCCGCTCATGAGGAGGTGGTCTGATGGGCCAGCCGACAGCACAACACAGCTTTGCCAACGACTTCCAGTGGCAGGCGGTCTGCCGCCGCGAGGACCTGGTGGAAAATTCCGGCGTGGTGGTCTGGTTCCATTGCGCCCAGGTGGCCCTGTTCTACCTGCCCGACGAGGCGCAGGGCCGCACCCTGTATGCCATCGACAACCGCGACCCGCTGTCCGGGGCGAATGTGATCGGTCGCGGCATCGTCGGCAGTATCAAGGGCCAGCCGGTGATCGCCTCGCCGTTGTACAAGCAGCATTTCAATCTCGAGGATGGCATGTGCCTGGAGTACCCGGAGCAGCAACTACGGGTGTGGCCGGTGCGCTGGGTCGGCGATGCGGTGGAGATCGCGGTAGTCTGATCGTTCCCGGCGACGGGCATCCTGAAGTGGCGTTTCAGCTGTTCGATGGCAGCCCCAGGGACTCGATATGCCGGTAGTCGGCCGCGAGCTCAATGGCCAGCTGCCGCGCCCTGCCCAGGCGGATCGGCGCTTTTTCCAGGTCGATCAGCAGGGTCGGGCAGTTGAACGGCGCCGGGGCCGTCCAGGCCTTGAGGCGGCCGTCGGTCAGCACCAGCACCCGTTGCTGCTCCAGGGCAAAGCGCTTTTGCCGCAGTGCCAACCACTCGCCCGCCTCCTGCAAGGCCGCCAGCAAGGGTGTGCCGCCACCCGCTCCCAGGGCCTCCAGCCAGCCGCGCAAGCCACTGGACGCCTTCAGGCCCTGGATCTGCCACTGCGGTCGCTGACCGCTGGCGGTCAATAACGCCAGGCGCGCGCGCTGGCGATAGGCATCGTCGAACAGTTGCGCCAGCAGGCCCTTGGCATCGCTCAGGGCCTGGTGCCGGCGGATGGACGCCGAGGCATCGACAATCACCAGCCACAATTCATGGGGCGAGCTGCTGCGCGGACGGAAACGCAAGTCACGTCGCACTCGTGGCCGGCCGCCCAGCAAGGTCTCGACCCAACTGATCGCCCCGTCTTCCCCGGCCCTTGCCGCGCCCTGGCGTCCTTTCGGCACCCGGCCCGCACCAGCCCTGGCATTCGCCCCCGGCGTCGGTCGAGGGCGAATGCCTAAGGCTTTTTTGGCCAGCTCGGGATTTCCCGACGAGCCCCCACCGGCAGTACCTGGGCGGGCAACTCGCCCCATTGACCCTGGCCCCGGGCCGGGCTCGATTCGCCTTGCGCAGCGCCGGCGGGGTTCGATGCCGGTGTCGACGGTGGGCTTTCCCGGCGCCGATGACGCAGGGCAAACTCGGCGACCGCTTCGATATCCTCTTCGGCAATCCGTTGCCCACCGCGCCAGGCGGCGTGGGCGCGCGCCGCCCGCAGCCAGACCAGATCGGCCCGCAGGCCATCGACCCCGGCGGCAAAACAGCGCTCGGTGATCTCGGCCAGGGCCTGGTCATCCAGGGCAATGGCCGGCAACAAGGCCCGCGCCTGTTCACAACGCTGGCGCAGCGCCTGTTGCTGTTGCTCCCACTGCTCGCAGAACGCCTCGGGATCGTTGTCGAAGTCCAGCCGGCGCCGAATGATCTGCCCGCGCTCGCCGGGCAGCGGCTGACCGCTCAGCGCCACGTTCAGGCCGAAGCGATCGAGCAGTTGTGGACGCAACTCGCCCTCTTCCGGGTTCATGGTGCCGATCAGCACGAAACGCGCCGCGTGCCGATGGGAAATACCGTCGCGCTCGACCAGGTTGGTACCGCTGGCCGCCACATCGAGCAGCAGGTCCACCAGATGATCAGCCAGCAGGTTGACCTCGTCGACGTACAACACACCGCCATCGGCCTTGGCCAGCACGCCCGGGGAAAACTGCGCCCGGCCTTCGCCCAGGGCCGCATCCAGGTCAAGGGTGCCGACCAGGCGCTCCTCGGTGGCGCCGAGCGGCAGGGTGACGAACTGCCCGCTGGCGAGCAGATCCGCCAGCCCCCGGGCCAGGGTCGACTTGGCCATGCCGCGCGGCCCCTCGATCAGCACGCCACCGATCTTCGGATCGATGGCGGTCAGGCACAGCGCCAGCTTCAGCGCATCGGCACCGACCACCGCCGACAGCGGGAAATGCGGGGAGTCACTCATTGTCCATATACCTCAGGAATCTTCTTCTATATCCAGCAGCAGGTTTTCCAGGGCCTCGCGATAGTCCCCCGGCTCACTCCACAAGCCACGCTGCTGGGCCTCCAGCATGCGCTCGGTCATATCCCGCAAGGCATGGGGATTGTGCTCGCGGACAAACTCGCGGGTATCGGCATCGAGCAGATAGGCATCGGCCAGCAAGGCGTACTGGTGGTCGTCGATCAAATGCGTCGTGGCATCGAAGGCAAACAGGTTGTCGACCGTCGCCGCCAGCTCGAAGGCGCCCTTGTAACCGTGGCGCTTGACCCCGTCAATCCACTTCGGATTGGCTGCCCGGGAACGGATCACCCGGTTCAGCTCTTCCTTGAGGGTGCGCACCTTCGGCAGGTCCGGCTGGCTGTGGTCGCCATGGTAGCTGGCCGCGCTTTCGCCACTGAGGCTTTCCACGGCCGCCAGCATGCCACCCTGGAACTGGTAGTAATCGTTGGAATCGAGCAGGTCGTGCTCGCGGTTGTCCTGATTCTGCAGCACCGCCTGCACCTGGCTCAGGCGGCGGGCAAACAGGTCCCTGGCGGCCGTGCCTTCGTCGGTGCCGCCGTAGGCGTAGCCCCCCCAGTTCAGGTAGACCTCGGCGAGGTCGTCGCGGCTTTGCCACAAGCGCCCATCGATGGCGTTCTGCACACCGGCGCCATAGGCCCCCGGCTTGGCGCCGAAGATCCGCCAGCCGGCCTGGCGCGCAGCCTGCTGCGCATCGAGCCCCTCGGCCTGCAGTTGCTCGCGTTCGTGGCGCACCTTGGCCGCCAGCGGGTTCATGTCCGCGGGCTCGTCCAGTGCCGCCACTGCCTGTACCGCCGCGTCGAACAGGCGGATCAGGTTGGCGAAGGCATCGCGGAAGAACCCCGAGACCCGCAGGGTGACGTCCACCCGCGGGCGGTCCAGCAGGCTCAGCGGCAGGATCTCGAAGTCATCGACCCGCTGGCTGCCCGTGGCCCAGACCGGACGCACGCCCATCAACGCCATTGCCTGGGCGATATCGTCGCCACCGGTGCGCATGGTCGCCGTGCCCCAGACCGACAGGCCGAGCTGGCGCAGGTGATCGCCGTGGTCCTGCAGGTGCCGTTCGAGAATCAGGTTGGCCGATTGGAAGCCGATCCGCCAGGCCGTGGTGGTCGGCAGGTTGCGCACATCCACGGAAAAGAAATTACGCCCGGTGGGCAGTACGTCGAGGCGCCCGCGACTCGGCGCGCCGCTGGGCCCGGCCGGCACGAAGCGCCCCTGCAGGGCCGCCAGCAGTCCTTGCATCTCGGCCGGACCGCAAGCATCCAGGCGCGGCGCGACGGTGCTCAACAAGCCCTCGATAATGCTGCGTACATCGGCCCAGGGTGGCGTATCCGGCACGACAGCCGATCCTTCCAGGGACTGCTCGATCAGTTGCGCAGCATACAGTTCCAGGCGCTCGCGGCTGTCGCCGGCCGTACGCCAGGCTTGCTCGCTGAGCGCCTGCAAGGCCTGGGGGCGGCTGCCGGTCCAGGGCTCGGCCAGGGCACAATCAAGCGGGTCGAAGCCCAGCTCGAAGGCCTTGGCCAGTGCTCGCAGCAGGCTCGATTGGGCGCCCCGGCCATCGCCACGGGGAATCCGCAGCAGCGCCAGCAGGGTATCGATGCGCAGGCGCCCGTCCGGCGATTCGCCGAAGACATGCAGGCCATCGCGAATCTGCGACTCCTTCAAGTCGCAGAGGTAGGTGTCCAGGCGCGGCAGCCAGATCGCCGCGTCGGCTTCGCTGTCGAGCCCTGCATCCAGTTGCAGTTCGCGGTCGATGCGGGTCTCGCGGACCAGTTTGAGAATATCCCGCTGCAACTCCCGGGCGCGGCGTGGATCGAGCAACTGCGCTTCGTAGTACTCGTCGGCCAGCAGTTCCAGGTCACGCAACGGCCCGTAGGTTTCGGCCCGGGTCAACGGCGGCATCAGGTGGTCGATGATCACTGCCTGGGTGCGACGCTTGGCCTGGGCGCCCTCGCCCGGATCGTTGACGATAAACGGGTAGATATTCGGCAACGGTCCCAGCAGCGCATCCGGCCAGCAGTTTTCCGACAGGCCGACGCCCTTGCCCGGCAACCATTCCAGGTTGCCGTGCTTGCCGACATGGATCACGCCGTGGGCACCATAGACGTGACGCAACCAGAAATAGAACGCCAGGTAACCGTGGGGCGGCACCAGGTCGGGGTCGTGGTACACCGCACTGGCATCGACCTGGTAACCCCGGGCCGGCTGGATGCCGACAAAGGTCAGGCCGAAACGCAGCCCGGCCACCATCATCCGCCCGCCGCGAAACATCGGATCGTTTTGCGCGTCCCCCCAGCGGTCCAGCACGGCCTGGCGATTGGCTTCGGGCAGGCGCTCGAACAGCGCCTGGTAGTCCGCCAGCGCCAGGCTCTGGTGGCAGGGCCGCAGGTCGAGGCTGTCGAGGTCGTTGCTGACCCCGCCGAGCAAGGCCTGGATCAGCCCGGTGCCGCTGGCGGGCAACTCATCGTTCAACGGATAGCCCTGGGCCTGCAACGCCCGCAGGATATTCAGCGCCGCCGCCGGCGTATCGAGACCGACGCCGTTACCGATGCGCCCGTCGCGGGTCGGATAGTTGGCCAGGATCAACGCGATGCGCTTGTCGCCATTGGCGACTTGCGCCAGTTCGACCCAGCGGCGCGCCAGTTCGGCGACAAAGTCCATGCGTTCGGGCTGCGGCCGGTAGCAGACCACATCGCTCTGGCTGCGCTCGCTGCGCCAGGCCAGGCCCTTGAAGCTGATGGGCCGGCTGATGATCCGTCCGTCCAGCTCCGGCAAGGCGATATGCATCGCCAGGTCCCGTGGTCCCAGCCCCTGCTCGCTGGCCTGCCAGCCGGGCTCGTTGTCCTGGGCGCAGATCGCCTGGATCACCGGGATATCGCGGCGAAACGGACGCAGGTGCGGAGCTTCGGGGCTCGACTGGGCGAATCCGGTGGTATTGAGGATCACCGCCGCCGCGACCTCGTCCAGCCAGTCCTCGACCACGGCCAGGCAAGCGGGCTCCTTGAGACTCGCCACGGCAATCGGCAACGGGTTCAGGCCGGCGTTCTGCAAGCGCTGGTAGAACACATCGATAAAGGCGGTGTTGGCCGCCTGCAGATGCGAGCGATAGAACAACACTGCCGCCACCGGCAGACCGGCCTGCCAATCGGCGCGCCAGTCCGCCAGTTGCGCGTCGCCCACCCGCGGGTGGTAGATCGCCGTGCGCGGCAATGTCCGCGGTTCCTGCCAGGGGTAGTCGCGCCCCAGCCAGGTACTGGCCAGGCAGCGGTACAACTGCAAGGCGTTGCCCAGGCCGCCCTGGCGCAGGAAGTGCCAGAGGCGTTCACCCTGTACCGCCGGGACGTTGCTCAGGTCGCTCAGTTCCGGGTCGGGGCGGTCGTCGCCCGGTACCAGGATCAGCGTCACGTCGCGCTCGGCCAGTTGCACCAGGCGCTCGATGCCATAACGCCAATAGCCGATGCCGCCGTGCAGTGACAGCAGGATGACCTTGGCGTGCTGCAAGACCTGGTCGACATAGAGATCTACCGAGGCATGATTCTGCACCTGCATCGGGTTGGCCAGACGCAGGCTGGGGTAGTCGTCCGGCAATTGCCGCGCCGCTTCGGCGAGCAACGCCAGGCTGGAATCGCCGCTGCACAGGATCACCAGCTCGGCGGGGGTTTGTCCAAGGTCGGCGATATTGTCGTCCGACACGAAGCCGCCGGGCTGGGTCCTGAGCAGATGCATGGGGTCAGGCCGTCAGTGCGGCGCGCAGGGTCGATTCGAGCAGCGCGGCATCCAGTTCCTGGCCGATCAGCACCAGGCGGGTGACCCGCGGCTCGTCGGCGCCCCAGGCGCGATCGAAGTGTTTGTCGAAGCGCGTGCCCACGCCCTGGATCAGCAGGCGCATCGGCTTGTTCGGGATCGCGGCGAAGCCCTTGATGCGCAGGATGCCATGTTGCACCACCAACTGGGTCAGGGCATCGAGCAGCAGGCTTTCGTCGGCTTGCGGCAGCTCGATGGAGATCGAATCAAAGGCATCGTGGTCGTGGTCATCGTGGTCGTCACCGTCGTGGTGATGATCGTGGTGACTGTGACGACCGTCGATATGTTCCTCGGAACCGGCGCCCAGCCCCAGCAACACGTCCAGCGGCAGGCGACCGCTGCTGGCTTCGATGACCTTCACCGCCGGCGGCAGCTCTTCGGCCACTTCCAGGCGGACCTTGGCCAGGTCTTCGGGGCTGATCAGGTCGGCCTTGTTGAGGATCACCAGGTCGGCGCTGGACAGTTGGTCGGCGAATAGTTCGTGCAGCGGCGACTCATGGTCCAGGTTCGGGTCAAGCTTGCGCTGGGCATCCACCTGGTCCGGGAACGCGGCAAAGGTACCGGCGGCCACGGCCGGGCTGTCGACCACGGTGATCACCGCGTCGACGGTGCAGGCACTGCGGATTTCCGGCCACTGGAACGCCTGGACCAGCGGCTTGGGCAGTGCCAGGCCGGAGGTTTCGATGAGGATATGGTCGAGGTCGCCGCGACGTGCCACCAGCTCGCGCATCACCGGGAAGAACTCTTCCTGCACGGTGCAGCACAGGCAGCCGTTGGCCAGTTCATAGACACGGCCGTTGGCTTCCTCCTCGGTGCAGCCGATGGAGCACTGCTTGAGGATCTCGCCATCGATACCGAGTTCGCCGAACTCGTTGACGATCACCGCGATACGGCGACCCTGGGCGTTGTCCAGCATATGGCGCAGCAAGGTGGTCTTGCCCGAGCCGAGAAAGCCGGTAACGATGGTGACGGGAAGTTTGGCCAGTGTTTTCATCGGATGCCCTTTGGCAAAAGTAGCGGGCATACGGGACGAAAGCCGCCGCCCTGAAGGGCACGGGAAAGTTCGTCTCCGGATCACCCCGCCCGGTTACGGGACTATCTGCAACTGCCTGCGCGACGATCATGCTGCGTTAAAAACAGGCTCGCAATGCTCATGTAGGCCCCTACACTCCGCTTGCTCGCCTGGTTCTGCCTTGCCTGATCGCCGCTCGGCCAGTTTCTTATAGTCCCTGTCAGAATCTGTCACGAGGCAGGTCTCCTGGCTTGCGGTCGGGCGTACGGAATACTCCGATCACCGGGTCTCGCGCCTTCCCGCCCGGGGGCAGTGGCCATGCAAGACTGTCAAACCGCTCACAGTTGCGGGGGCAGCCGCGGCATACCGCGTTCCCTTCTTAGCTTCGGCCGGATGCCGAAGAACCTCGAACGTGCAAGGCTACGCAGTGCATGGGAACAGGTCAATCTCGGCAGCCGCTGTGGTTTAATTGCGCCCCTTCTCCTGCCCTGCCCGCTTCAAGGAATTGCTGCCCATGAGTGCCACCGACACCACCCACGTCCTGGTTATCGGTTATGTCTGGCCCGAACCCCGTTCCTCGGCCGCCGGCGGGCACATGATGCAGATCCTCGAAAGCTTCCTCGAAGCCGGCTGGCGCATCACCTTCGCCAGCCCCGCCAGCGTCGGCGAACACAAGGCCGACCTGCAAGGCCTGGGCATCGCCGAACAGGCCATCGAACTCAACAACAGCAGTTTCGACGGTTTTATCCGCGAGTTGCAGCCGGATGTGGTGCTGTTCGACCGCTTCATGATGGAAGAGCAGTTCGGCTGGCGGGTCGAGAAACATTGCCCCAGCGCCCTGCGCGTGCTGGAGACCTCGGACCTGCAAAGCCTGCGCGATGCGCGCCAGCAGCAGCTCAGGGAACGCCTGAAGGCCGATCCGGACCCGAACGATTTCACGGCGCTGTTCGCCCCCGACCTGGACGAAGTGTTCCGGCAGATGAGCGATACCGACCTGGCCCAACGGGAGATCGCCGCGATCTATCGCTCGGACCTGAGCCTGATGATTTCCGATGTCGAGATCAGGCTGCTGACCGAGCAGTTCAGGTTGCCAGCGGCCCTGCTGCACTGGTGCCCGCTGATGGTCGAGCAGCCCGTGGCGTTCACCCCCTTCGAGGATCGAGCGCATTTTCTCAGCATCGGCAACTTCCGCCATGCGCCGAACTGGGACGCGGTGCTCTGGATGAAAACCACCCTCTGGCCGTTGATCCGCCAGCAATTGCCCGGCGCGCAGTTGCATGTCTACGGTGCCTACACGCCGCCCAAGGCAACGGCGCTGCACAACCCCGCCCAAGGCTTTCATGTGATGAACTGGGCCGAGGATGCCCTGCAGGTGATGAGTGCCGCGCGCATCTGCCTGGCGCCGTTGCGCTTTGGCGCCGGCATCAAGGGCAAGCTCGCCGATGCCATGCTCTGCGGCACGCCGAACGTCACCACGCCGATTGGCGCCGAGGCGATGCACGGTGACCTGCCCTGGCCCGGCGCTGTCGCGACCAGCGCCGAGGCCCTGGCACAGGCAGCGGTCCGGTTGTACCAGGATCCGTCTTCATGGCAGCAGGCCCAGGCCGACGGCAAGGCCCTGCTGGCCGCCCGTTACGACCGGCGCGTCCACGGTCCGGCCCTGGTGGCGCGTATCGAACAGTGCCGGCAACAACTGGTCCGGCATCGCCGCGATAATTTCACCGGCGCGATGCTGCGTCATCATCACCACAAGAGCACCCAGTACATGGCCCAGTGGATCGAAGCGAAAAACCGCACGATCTGAAGGCCATATCCGTCATCACGTCTCGGCGAAGAGCCGGGCGATCTCGATCAATTGCGGTTCCTGGTCCGGCACCAGGATCAGCGCCGAACGTGGCGGCAGTCGCCGTCCTTCCGGCGAACGCAGGCTTTTCTGGCTGAAGTTCACGGTGATCAGGGTGCCGTCGGCGAACACCGAACGTTGCAACTGGCGATCGGCCGACAACACCTGGAAATCGCTCATGCGTTCGACGAAGAGGCGTTCGTGCAAGGGCCGAAATACCCGGTCATAGGCGCTGATGAACGGCAGGTCGCGCGCCAGCACCCGATCATTGAGGTGATACAGCGGCGGCACCATGTACAGCAGTTGCAGCAATGCCGTGTGCTCGCGCTCGCTGGAAAACTTCAACGAGCTGTATTCCCAGTGGTGCGTGCTGACCAGGCTGTCGTGGAGCACCAGTTGATACAGCGGCAGCCGGAACTGCGCGGAAGTCACGAAACGGGCAAGCGAGGGCTTGAGGGGCACGGGTTTGAAGTACAGGGCCGGCGTTTCCGGCGGCCAGTAGCCGCCGCGGTAATAGGCCGACTGCTTGTTCTTGCCGATATCCGGGTCCATCCAGGCAAACGGCTGGGTCGCGATGCCATGGCTGTAGGCAATATTTGCCGCGTAGGATGCCAGCCCGCCTTCGCTACCCGTGACCAGGTCCAGCGCCCGGGCTGGATACAACAGCCGGCGGGTCCGGGCTTCGGCGTCTTCGCGTTCACTGGTTTCCCGACCGGGGGTGTAGTCCTTGAGTTCGGGGCCGGCCGCATCGACATCGAGGAAATAGCTGTTGAGACGTGCCGCCCGCGCCACCGCGGAGATCCGCCGTTGTGCGTAGGGTTCGACCAGCCTGGCGTTGACATAGACGCCCCGGCCACTGAAGCCGCGCACCTTGTCGCCCTTGCTGTCGCGATAACCGGCTGCCGCCAGCTCATCGCCCATTTGTGCCGTGGCCCAGGTCGCCCGTAGGTTCGAAGGGTGCGCGCTGCCATAGCTGTCGTAGACGGCCACCAGATAACCCGAGGCCTTCGCCGCTTCCACCGCTTCGGGATGCCACATGGCGTCACGCCAGTCATCCGCACCGAGCCAGGCCTTGGTCAGGCCGGCTTGCTGCAGCGCGGCCACGGTGTCGAGCGACAGACCGCCACCCCAGCGGCGCGGCGCCACCAGCCACGGGCCGAAGGCTTCGACCAGTTGCTCGCGGACCGTATGCCCCCAGGCGACGCTGGCCGCCGGATCGTGATTGCCCGGCAACGGCTCGACCGGTACCGGCGGCAGCGCATGCTGCAATGCGCTGTTCAGTGCCCGGGTCACCTCGATCCTGCCGAAGGTCGACACGTCGGCGTCCCCCGCCTCGGCCTCCAGCAGCGCCGCGACAAAACTTTCCCGCGCCTGCGGATCGAAGGCTTCCCACAACCGCGAGGCCAGATGCCGGGGATCGGCCCGGCGCGCGGCAAAGAACTTGAGGAACGCCGGCCAGTCGGCGATATCTCCGGCTTTCAAGGGGCCGGCGCCCCACAGGTAGATATGCGGGGCGCCGCCCAGCCTGGCGACCTGGGGCTGGCGCTCGATTTTCCGTTTCAACGAAACGAAGCGGTCGTGCTCCAGCAGCCACTGGCGATAGAAACGCGCACCGTACAGCGGATCCCGTGGACCGATCGCCACGTTGACGGTATACGCCGCGCCCTCGGCCAGCCGGTTGAACTGATGGCTGAGTCGGGGCAGCGGCCGTTCATCCTGCTCGATCACGCTAAAGCGGGTATCGAACGGGGTTTGCACCAGCCAGGTCACCGAATGATCCGCGCGCAGTTCGGTCCAGAACGGCATCGACAGCCGCCCGTTCAGCGCATCGGGCTCATAGCGCCGTACCAGCCAGTCCAGCCATTGCCGGTCGTCGCCAGGAATATAGCTGCCTTCGCCGAACGGTATGGCATGGGCCTCGATGGCCTTTGCTTCCACGGGTCTGGGCCAATCCAGCCGGCCCGGCTGCTCGGCCCGTATCGACAGGCGCAAGGCGTCCTGCTCGATCCCGACCTCGACCTGGAACCGCTCGCGGCCGTTGCGAATACGCCAGCGCCGGCCCGCCAGGTCGCTGGCCCTGGCGGTTTCGGGGAATGCCGGGGCACTGAGGGTCGAGACTTCGCCATTGTCCAGGAGCAAGGTCGTTTCCAGGGTGGCCGGGTCGATGTTGAACACCCCGCCGCTGTAGGACAACGCAACCAGCGGTTGCCCGAGCGCAGGCAAGCTGACCAACCCCAGGACAAGCATCAGGGGCAGCCATTGAAGTCGATCAATACCGGGTACGGTGCTCATGGCGTTATAGGGGTCTCACGGGCGATTTTCGAATGCAGCGGACACTAAACGACACCGCTTGCCTTCCTCTGTAAGAACCGTCTCGTAGAGATACAGGAAAACCGCCCGATCAATGCCGGAGTACTTACTAGCCCGGATTCAGGGGCCGTCGCAGCAGATAAGTGTCCATGATCCAGCCCTTGCGCAGCCGGGCGGCCTCGCGCAGTTCGCGAATCTGCCCCTGCACCTCATGCAGCTTGCCGCTTACCAGCAGTTCATCCTCGGTCCCCAGGTACGCCCCCCAATAGATCTCCAGCGCCTGGTCGGCGAACTGACCAAACGCGCAATGCGCATCGAGCATCACCACCACGTTGTCCAGGTCGGCGGCTTCCAGGCGTCGTCCCGTGGTGATGCGGATCGGTTCGCCGATGCGGTTCAGGGGAATCCGATGGCGCGCCGCCAGGGCCTGCACGCTGCTGATACCGGGAATCACCTCGACGTCGAACGCCGGACCGCCCAGGGCCACGACCCGATCGAGGATGCGCAGGGTACTGTCATACAAGCCCGGCTCGCCCCAGACCAGAAAGGCACCGCACTCGTTCTCGGCCAGTTCTTCGTCGATCAACCGGGCAAACAGTTCGGCGCGCTGTTCATGCCAACGCTCGACACCGGCCCGATACGACGCCTCGGCATCTTCGCGGACCGGATCGCTGACCTGCACCAGGCGATAACCCGGCTGCTCGATATAACGCTGGCAGATTTCCTTGCGCAGACGCACCAGCTCATCCTTGGCCTCGCCTTTGTCCAGCAGGAAAAAGACCGAGGCCCGGTTCAGGGCCTTGATGGCCTGCACGGTGATCTGCTCCGGATGACCGGAACCGATTCCAATCAATAGAACGGTCTTCACTGTTTTGCTCCTGAATAAAGGGCCGCAAGGCCATGGCCGTCGGTCCGCTCCGCTGCGACCGTCCGCACAAGGCTGGCAGCCGGCTCGTGAAGGAGGCATTATCGGACAGCGATAACAATAAAAGCGCCTCCAATGACCCGAACAGCCCGCGTCACCGATCCTTCCTATGAACTGATGGACGACCATAATGGCCTGTCCATCATCTATCGCCAGCATGGTTTTCCCTGCCCGCTGGTGCGTTGGCATTTCCACAAGGAATACGAACTGCACCTGATCGTCGCCAGCTCCGGCAAGGTCTTCATTGGTGACTATATCGGCAATTTCTACCCGCAGAGCCTGTTCCTGACCGGCCCCAACCTCCCCCACAACTGGATCAGCCAGGTGGCCGAGGACGAAGTGGTGCCCAAGCGCGACATGCTGGTGAACTTCACCGAGGAGCTGTTCGAGGAAGGACACCAGATCTTTGCCGAACTGAAAACCCTGGCGCCGTTGCTCGAACGGGCCCAGTACGGCATCGAATTCCGCTGCAAGGACACCATCCGCCAGGCCACGCAGCTGATGCAGCGTATCGCCGACGCCCAGGGCGTGACGCGCCTGGGGCACTTCCTGATCCTCCTGGAACTGCTCAGCGGCTGCACCGACTACCAGTTGCTTTCCGGTGCCACCACCCCGCAACTGGCCGACGAGAACAATATCGACCGCACCAACCGCGCCGTGGACTACATCTTTGCCCACTATGCCCGGGAACTGCCGCTGGAAGAGGTCGCCGAGTACCTGGGGATGAAGCCCACCTATTTTTCCCGGGTGTTCAAGCAGGCCACCGGGCGCTGTTTCGTCGAGTTCGTCAATCGCCTGCGGATCAGCAAGTCCTGCGAACTGCTGGCCGACGGCGACAAACCGGTGACCGATGTGTGTTTCGAGTCCGGTTTCAACAATATTTCCAACTTCAACCGGCGCTTCCAGCAGCTCAAGGGCATGACCCCCTCGCATTATCGACGCCTGGTGGTGCAGCGCCTGACCGAGCAGAACCTCGGCTAGGCAACCCCCATCGTTCCCACGCTCCGCGTGGGAACGATCGGCGCTCGGGGAACGCGCGGCTGACGCTTTTTTGCCGTGAAACCTGTACTGATTTACCCCTTCTCCGAGCCCCGATTGCGGGCTATCCCCTCCCGAACCACTGTTTCGCCGGCCTGCGACATTCCGCCTCAGTGCAAAAAAGTATCGATTGAAGTGTCGTCAAGGATTTGTCAGCACGACGATTGAGGGCTGTAATCATCTGCAGATTCTTCCTGGACACCGGAAGACACAAAAACAATAAACCGACCTTCGACCGCCACTGCGCGCAAGAAGAGGAGTGTTCGATGAAAGCCATTGCAAAAGCTCTGCTCGTCTCTACCTGCCTGACCATCAGTGGCGTCAGTTTCGGCGCCCAGACCCTGACCATCGCCACCGTCAACAACAGCGACATGATTCGCATGCAGAAGCTCTCGAAGACCTTCGAGGCCGAGCATCCGGATATCAAGCTGAACTGGGTGGTCCTGGAAGAAAACGTCCTGCGCCAGCGCCTGACCACCGATATCGCCACCCAGGGCGGCCAGTTCGACGTGCTGACCATCGGCATGTACGAAGCCGCGCTCTGGGGCGCCAAGGGCTGGCTGGAGCCCATGACCAACCTCCCCGCCGCCTACGATATCGACGACGTCTTCCCGTCGGTCCGTGACGGCCTGTCGGTCAAGGGCACCCTGTTCGCCCTACCGTTCTACGCCGAAAGCTCCATGACCTACTACCGCACCGATCTGTTCAAGGACGCCGGGCTGACCATGCCCGAGCGGCCGACCTGGGAACAGATCGGCGAGTTCGCCGCCAAGCTCAACCATCCCGAGAAGGAGCAGTACGGCATCTGCCTGCGCGGCAAGGCCGGCTGGGGCGAGAACATGGCGCTGATCACCACCGTCGCCAACGCCTATGGTGCGCGCTGGTTCGATGAGAAATGGCAACCGGAATTCAACGGTCCCGAGTGGAAGAACGCCTTGAACTTCTACGTCGAGACCATGAAGAAGTCCGGCCCGCCCGGTGCTTCGAGCAACGGTTTCAACGAAAACCTGGCGCTGTTCAACAGCGGCAAGTGCGCCATGTGGGTCGATGCCAGCGTGGCCGGCTCCTTCGTCACCGACAAGACCCAGAGCAAGGTCAGCGATCACGTCGGCTTTACCTACGCACCGCACCAAGTCACCGAGAAGGGTTCGGCCTGGCTCTACTCCTGGGCCCTGGCGATCCCCACCAGTTCCAAGGCCAAGGACGCGGCGAAGACGTTCAGCAGCTGGGCCACCTCCAGGGAATACGGGGCACTGGTCGCCAAGGAAGACGGTATCGCCAACGTACCGCCGGGCACCCGGACCTCGACCTACAGCGAGGCCTACATGAAGGCCGCGCCGTTCGCCAGGATCACCCTGGAATCGCTGAAAGCCGCCAACCCGAAAGACCCGAGCGCCAAGCCCGTGCCTTATGTCGGGATCCAGTTGGTGACCATTCCCGAGTTCCAGGCTGTCGGTACCCAGGTCGGCAAGCAGTTCTCCGCCGCACTGACCGGCCAGACCACGGTCGACAAGGCCCTGGCCGATGCCCAGACCTTCACCGAGCGTGAAATGAAACGCGCGGGTTATCCGAAGTAACAGGGACACACCGTCCCCTGTAGGAGCCGGCTTGCCGGCGATGAGGCCCTTGAGCCTTGCGGCAACCGTTCGGTCGCTATCGCTGCGATGCGGCGTTCCGACAAGCCAGCTCCTACAGATTGCCCGCTCCTTGCACCTAATCGGTTTTGAACACCATGAATACCTCCACTGCCAAAGCCCATATGGATATACCCCAGCCGTTGCGCAAAAGCCGTCTGCGCAATCCCGGCTGGTTCCTGGTCTCACCATCAGTCGGCCTGTTGCTGCTGTGGATGATCGTGCCCCTGGGCATGACCGTTTACTTTTCGCTGATCCGCTACAACCTGCTCTATCCGGGCGAAAACCAGTTTGTCGGCCTGGAGAACTACACCTACTTCCTCACCGACTCGGGCTTCCTGCCCGGCGCCACCAACACCCTGTTGCTGGTGGGCAGCGTGCTGCTGATCAGCGTGGTGTTCGGCGTGCTGATCTCGGCCCTGCTGGAAGCCAGCGAATTCCTCGGTCGCGGCATCGTCCGGGTCCTGCTGATCTCGCCGTTCTTCATCATGCCCACGGTCGGCGCGCTGATCTGGAAAAACCTGATATTCCACCCGGTCTCGGGGATTCTCGCCGCTCTCTGGCGCCTGTTCGGCGCCCAGCCGGTGGACTGGCTGGCCCATTACCCGCTGCTGTCGATCATCATCATTGTCTCCTGGCAGTGGTTGCCCTTCGCCATCCTGATCCTGATGACCGCCATGCAGTCCCTGGACCAGGAACAGAAGGAAGCCGCGCGCCTGGACGGTGCCGGTCCCGTGGCGATCTTCTGGCACCTGACCCTGCCGCACCTGGCCCGGCCGATTGCCGTGGTGGTGATGATCGAAACCATCTTCCTGCTCTCGGTATTCGCCGAAATCTTCACCACCACCAACGGCGGTCCGGGTTATGCCTCGACCAACCTGGCGTACCTGATCTACAACCAGGCCCTGGTGCAGTTCGATGTCGGCATGGCCTCGGCCGGCGGCCTGATCGCCGTGATCATCGCCAATATCGCCGCGATCATCCTGGTGCGGATGATCGGCAAAAACCTGACAGACAAGCCTTGAGGCCCGCGCCATGACCCTCACACTCAAACAATCCCGTCGCCTGCAAAGCGTGCTGCTCGGCATCCTGGCCTGGGCCATCGCGATCCTGATCTTCTTCCCGATCTTCTGGATGGTGCTGACCAGCTTCAAGACCGAGATCGATGCATTCGCCACGCCGCCGCAGTTCTTCTTCACCCCGACGCTGGAGAACTACCTGCATATCCAGGAACGCAGCGACTACTTTCACTTCGCCTGGAACTCGGTGGTGATCTCCTTCAGCGCCACGCTGCTGTGCATGCTGATCGCCGTACCGGCGGCCTACTCCATGGCGTTCTACGAAACCCAGCGGACCAAGCGCACCCTGCTGTGGATGCTCTCCACCAAGATGCTGCCGCCGGTGGGCGTGCTGATGCCGATCTACCTGCTGGCCAAGTCCTTCGGCCTGCTCGATACACGCATCGCGCTGATCGTGATCTACACCCTGATCAACCTGCCGATCGTGGTCTGGATGGTGTACACCTACTTCAAGGACATCCCCAAGGACATCCTCGAAGCCGCCCGCCTCGATGGCGCCACGCTGCTGCAGGAAATGGTCCGGGTGCTGCTGCCCATCAGCAAGGGCGGGCTCGCCTCGACCATGCTGCTGTCGCTGATCCTGTGCTGGAACGAGGCGTTCTGGTCGCTGAACCTGACTTCCTCCAGTGCCGCGCCGCTGACGGCGTTGATCGCGTCCTACTCCAGCCCCGAGGGCTTGTTCTGGGCCAAGCTGTCCGCCGTCTCGACCCTGGCCTGCGCACCGATCCTGATCTTCGGCTGGATCAGCCAGAAACAACTGGTACGCGGCCTGTCCTTCGGCGCCGTGAAATAGACCGGCATTTTTGAACACCACAGAACCCCTGTAGGAGCTGGCTTGCCAGCGATGACGACCGAATGGTCGCCGCCAGGCCCAAGGGCCTCATCGCCGGCAAGCCGGCTCCCACAATTCAAGAGGAGCCTCACCATGGCCAACCTGAAAATCAAGAATCTGCAAAAAGGCTTCGAAGGCTTTTCCATCATCAAGGGCATCGACCTGGAGGTCCGTGACCGCGAGTTCGTGGTCTTCGTCGGTCCGTCCGGCTGCGGCAAGTCCACCCTGCTGCGATTGATCGCCGGGCTCGAGGAAGTCACCTCCGGCACCATCGAACTGGACGGCCGCGACATTACCGAAGTCAGCCCGGCCAAGCGCGACCTGGCGATGGTGTTCCAGACCTACGCCCTGTACCCGCACATGAGCGTGCGCAAGAACATGTCCTTCGCCCTCGACCTGGCCGGCGTGGCCAAGGCCGAGGTCGAACGCAAGGTCAACGAGGCCGCACGCATCCTCGAACTCGGCCCGTTGCTCGAACGCAAGCCCAAGCAACTTTCCGGCGGCCAGCGCCAGCGGGTCGCCATCGGTCGGGCGATCGTGCGCAATCCGAAGATCTTCCTGTTCGACGAACCGCTGTCCAACCTCGACGCCGCCCTGCGGGTGCAGATGCGCCTGGAACTGGCGCGGCTGCACAAGGAACTGCAGGCGACCATGATCTACGTGACCCACGACCAGGTCGAAGCCATGACCCTGGCCGACAAGGTGGTGGTCCTCAACAGCGGTCGCGTCGAGCAGGTCGGCTCGCCCCTGGAGCTCTATCACTCCCCGGCCAACCTGTTTGTCGCCGGCTTCCTCGGCACACCGAAGATGGGCTTCCTCAAGGGCAAGGTCAGCCGCGTCGACGGCCAGGGCTGTGAAGTCGAACTGGAGGCCGGCACCCGTATCAGTCTGCCTCACAGCGGCGCCAGCCTCAGCGTCGGCAGCCCGGTGACCCTGGGCATCCGCCCGGAACACCTGGAAATCGCCAAACCCGGGGACTGCACCCTGCAAGTCACCGCCGATGTCGGCGAGCGCCTGGGCAGCGACACCTTCTGCCACGTCGTGACCCGCTCCGGCGAGCCGCTGACCATGCGTATCCGCGGCGACCTGGCCAGCCAGTACGGCGAAACGCTCAACCTGCACCTGGACAGCACCCACTGCCACCTATTCGATGCCGACGGTGTAGCGGTCGCCCGCCCGCTGCGCGCTGCCGCCTGATTGACGAGAGCACTTTGCAATGAACCTGAACAAACAGAACCTGCACAACCTGGCTCCTGAAGTGGCGCTGCCGCAGTACGCGGCGGCCAACACCCGGCAAGGCATCGCCCATATCGGCGTCGGCGGCTTTCACCGTGCCCACCAGGCCTATTACACCGATGCCCTGATGAACCTCGGCGAAGGCCTGGACTGGAGCATCTGCGGCGTCGGCCTGCGCAAGGAAGACCAGGGCGTACGCGATGCCCTGGCGGCCCAGGACTATCTCTACACGCTTTATGAACTGGGGGACGGCAACGACACCGAGACCCGCGTGATCGCCTCCATCAGCGGCATGCTGCTGGCCCAGGACGACGCCCAGGCGCTGATCGACAAACTGGCCTCGCCGCAGATCCGCATCGTGTCCCTGACCATCACCGAAGGCGGCTATTGCATCGACGACAGCAACGGCGAGTTCATGAGCCACCTGCCGCAGATCCAGCACGACCTGCGCCATCCTGACGCGCCACAGACTGTCTTCGGCTTCCTCTGCGCGGCCCTGGCCAGGCGTCGCGCCAGCGGCATCCCGGCCTTCACCCTGATGTCTTGCGATAACCTGCCGCACAACGGCGCGGTAACCCGCAAGGCACTGCTGGCCTTCGCCGCCCTGCGCGACGCCGACCTGCACGACTGGATCGCCGGGCATGTCAGCTTCCCCAACGCCATGGTCGATCGCATCACCCCGATGACCAGTGCCGCCCATCGCCTGCAACTGCATGACGAGCATGGTATCGACGACGCCTGGCCGGTGGTCTGCGAACCCTTTGTGCAGTGGGTCCTGGAAGACAAGTTCGGCAACGGCCGGCCGGCCTGGGAGAAGGTCGGCGTCCAGTTCACCGACGACGTCACCCCCTACGAAGAGATGAAGATCAAGCTGCTCAACGGCAGCCACCTGGCCCTCACCTACCTGGGCTTCCTCAAGGGCTACCGCTTCGTCCACGAAACCATGAACGATCCGTTGTTCGTGGCCTACATGCGGGCCTATATGGACCTGGACGTGACCCCGCAACTGGCGCCGGTGCCGGGAATCGACCTGACCGACTACAAGAACACCCTGGTCGAGCGTTTCTCCAACCAGGCGATTGCCGATCAGCTGGAACGGGTCTGTTCCGACGGTTCGTCGAAGTTTCCCAAGTTCACCATCCCGACCATCAACCGGCTGATCGCCGACGGTCGCGAAACCGAACGCGCGGCGCTGGTGGTGGCGGCCTGGGCCCTGTACCTCAAGGGCGTCGATGAAAACGGCACGACCTACCGCATTCCCGACCCGCGGGCCGAGTTCTGCCAGGCGCTGGTGGCCGATGACAGCCTGATCGTCCAGCGCCTGCTGGCGGTGGAAGAAATCTTCGGTACGGCCATTCCCCGGTCGGCGGCGTTTGTCGCCGCCTTCGAAAACTGCTTCAACAGCTTGCGGGAAGTGGGCGTGAGCAAGACACTGGAGCGTATGCTGGCCAAACGGGATTGAATGACCGAGTCACAACCACCAGGTACTTCCATGAACCAGAAACTCTACCTCGGCATCGATTGCGGCACCCAGGGCACCAAGGCGATTGTCCTCGACATCGTCAGCGGCCAGGTGCTCGGCCAGGGCTCGGCCCCCCACGACATGATCAGCGGTGCCAATGGCCGCCGCGAACAGGACACCGGCCAATGGCTGGAGGCCTTTGTCCTGGCCACCCGCCAGGCATTGCAGGCCGCCGGGGTCGACGGCCAGGCCATCCTCGGCATCGGTGTTTCCGGCCAGCAGCACGGCCTGGTGCTGCTCGACGAGCAAGGCCAGGTCCTGCGCCCGGCCAAGCTCTGGTGCGACACCGAAACCACCCCGGAAAACCAGCGCCTGCTGGAACACCTGGGCGGCGAAGCCGGTTCGCTCGAACGCCTGGGCCTGGTGATCGCTCCCGGCTACACCGTGTCCAAGCTACTCTGGACCCGGGAACAGCATCCCGAGCTGTTTGCCCGGATCGCCCATATCCTGCTGCCCCACGACTACCTCAACTACTGGCTGACCGGTCGTGCCTGCGCGGAATACGGCGACGCCTCGGGCAGTGGCTACTTCGACGTGCGCAAGCGCAGCTGGGACCTGCAACTGTTGCGCGACATCGACCCCAGCGGGCGCCTGCAAGCGGCCTTGCCAGAGCTGCTGGAAGCCCACCAGCCGGTCGGTCGGGTACTGCCCGAAATCGCCCGGCAACTGGGGATCAACCCCGACGCCCTGGTGTCCAGCGGCGGCGGCGACAACATGATGGGCGCCATCGGCACCGGCAATATCCACCCGGGCGTGATCACCATGAGCCTGGGTTCCTCCGGCACCGTGTACGCCTACGCCGAACAACCGCTGATCAGCCCCGACGCCTCGGTCGCGGCCTTCTGCTCTTCCAGCGGCGGCTGGCTGCCGTTGATCTGCACCATGAACCTGACCAACGCCACCGGCGCGGTGCGCGAACTGTTCGATCTCGGGCTCGATGACTTCAATGCCCGGGTGCGCGAGGCTCCCATCGGCGCCGACGGTGTCAGCATGCTGCCGTTCCTCAATGGCGAACGGGTGCCCGCCCTGCCCCAGGCCACCGGCAGCCTGCTCGGCCTGACCCTGACCAACCTGACCCAGGCCAACCTGTGCCGGGCCGTGGTCGAAGGCACCACGTTCGGCCTGCGCTACGGCCTTGACCTGCTGCGCGGCAACGGCCTGCAGAGCCACGGTATCCGCCTGACCGGCGGCGGTGCGAAAAGCGCGGTATGGCGACAGATGGTCGCCGATATCATGGACACCCCGGTGGTCTGTACCGAACAGGGCGAAGCCGCCGCCCTCGGTGCGGCGATCCAGGCCGCCTGGTGCGAGTCCGGGGCGATTCACAGCCTGGCCGAGCTGTGCGAGCGTTGTGTCAGCCTGGATGCCGTCAGCGAAACCCGGCCGATCCCGGCCAATGTCAGCGCCTATCAACCGATTTATCACCGCTACCGCCAACAGGTCGCGGCCATTCAAGAGTAAGCATCCATGTATCTGGTCTGTGGTGAAGCACTGTTTGATTTTTTCAGTGAGCCCGACGCAAGCGGGCAGACATCGAAAGTGAACTTCAAGGCGATCGCCGGGGGTTCGCCGTTCAACGTCGCGGTCGGCCTGCGCCGCCTGGGCGTCGACTCGGCGCTGCTGGCCGGGCTGTCCACCGATTACCTGGGGCGCCGCCTGCAACAGGTCCTGCGCGAAGAAGGCGTGCGCGCCGATTACCTGCTGGACTTCGATGCTCCCACCACTCTGGCGATGGTCGCCGTGGGTGCCGACGGTTCGCCCCATTACAGCTTTCGCGGCGAAGGCTGTGCCGACCGCCAGTTGCTGCCGGGGCACCTGCCCAGGCTCGGCGACGAGGTGCGTGGCCTGCATGTCGGCTCGTTCTCGCTGGTGGTGCAGCCGATCGCCGATACCCTGCTGAGCCTGGTACGCCGGGAAAGCGGTCGCCGGCTGATCACCCTCGACCCCAATGTGCGCCTCAACCCTGAGCCGAATATCGAACTGTGGCGCCAGCGCATCGCGGAACTGGCCGAACATGCCGACATGATCAAGGTCAGCGACGAGGACCTGGGCCTGCTCTACCCCGATCGCGACCCGCGCAGCGTTGCCGAGGAATGGCTGGCCCAGCGCTGCCAGGTGGTCTTCCTGACCCGTGGCACCCAGGGCGCCAGTGTGTTCAGCCGCCGCCATGGCCACTGGTCGGTACCGGCGCGCGAAGTCGTCACGGCCGATACCGTCGGTGCCGGCGACACCTTCCAGGCCGCCTTGATCGCCTGGTTGACCGAGCAGCGACTGGACTCGGTGGAAGGCCTGGAACGCCTTGACAAGGCCCAGATCGACGGCATGCTGGACTTCGCCGTCAGCGCCGCGGCAATCACCTGCAGCCGCACCGGCCCGGACCTGCCGTATCGGCATCAGGTGGCCTGACCGGCAAAAATCGACAGACGGCGCTGTGAAAACTCATGGCACCGCTGGCGCCCCACTGAGCGACGCCTGGTCGTTCAACCCGGACCGCGTTCGCCATCGTCCACCAGGCCCCAATCCTTCACATCCAGCTCCCGTGCCGCCACCGGCGGTGCGGGCGGTGTGTTCTGCTGGGCGAGCGCGCCGTTGTCCTGATGCAACTTCAGGCGCAGGCGCAGGTTGTTCACCGAGTCGGCATTCTTCAGCGCTTCCTCTTCGTCGATCGCGCCTTCCACCACCAGGTGGAACAAGGCCGTGTCGAAGGTCTGCATGCCGCTGATCTCGGACTTCTCCATGATGCCCTTGAGCTCGGAAAACTCGTTGCGCTTGATGAAATCGCGAATCGTCGGCGTGCCCAGCATCACCTCCACCGCCGCCCGGCGCTTGCCGTCGGTGGTGCGCACCAGTCGTTGCGAGACAAAGGCCTGCAGGTTGTTGCCCAGGTCGTTGAGCAGTTGCGGGCGACGGTCTTCCGGAAAGAAATTGATGATCCGGTCCAGTGCCTGGTTGGCGTTGTTGGCATGCAGGGTGGAAATCGCCAGGTGCCCGGTGTCGGCAAAGGCCAGGGCATGCTCCATGGTTTCGCGATCACGGATCTCGCCGATCAGGATCACATCCGGAGCCTGGCGCAGGGTGTTTTTCAGTGCCGCATGGAAGCTGCGGGTGTCGACCCCCACTTCACGCTGGTTGATGATCGACTTCTTGTGCCGATGGATATACTCCACCGGGTCCTCGATGGTGATGATATGGCCGCTGCTGTGGCGGTTGCGGTAGTCGATCAGGGCCGCCAGGGAGGTGGACTTGCCTGAGCCCGTGGCGCCGACGAACAGCACCAGGCCACGCTTCTCCATGATGGTTTCCAGCAGGATCGGCGGCAGCTTGAGGTCCTCGAAGCGGGGAATCTCCAGCTTGATGTTACGGGCGACAATCGAGACCTCGTTGCGCTGCTTGAAGATATTGACCCGGAAACGCCCGACACCCGGCAATGACATCGCCAGGTTCATCTCCAATTCCCGCTCGAACTGCTGGCGCTGCTCGGCGTCCATGATACCGTCGGCGATCAGCGCCACCTCCCCGGCCTTGAGGGCTTCGGTGCCCAATGGCTTGAGCACGCCGTTGAACTTGGCACACGGTGGCGCCCCGGTCGACAGGTACAGGTCCGAACCGTCCTGGGCGGCCAGGGTTTTCAATAACGCGTGGATTTCCATGGCAAAGGTGTCCGCAATACAGTCAATTGAGGTTTGAACAATTAATCCGGTGTCATTTCGAATTGGCAATGGTCTACAGCTTGGCGGGATAATAAGCCGCCGCGCAACTCAAAGCTTCACCTTCAAGGCAGGTTTATGAACGGATCGATCCCCGACAACGACGTCGCCACTCTCATGGGCCACCAGGACTGGTCCCACGGCCCCCTGGGCGCCATCGATGGCTGGCCCCAGAGCCTGCGTACCGCAGCGGATATCGTCACCCATTCGCCCATGCCGATGCTGCTGCTCTGGGGCGCACGGCTGGTACAGATCTACAACGACGGCTTCGGGCGCCTGATCGGCGACCGCCACCCACTGGCATTCGGCCGGCCGGCAGACGACACCTGGCCGGATTACCAGGATTTCAACGCGCCGATCTTCCAGGCCGTGCTGGAAGGCCAGACCCGCAGCCTGCCGGAGCAGCATTTCGGCGTGCACCACGGCGGGGTGAGAATCGACCTCTGGCTGGACCTGACCTACAGCCCGGTGCGCGATGAACAGGGCGAGGTTGCCGGCATCCTGGTCACCGCGATCGAAACCAACGAACGCAGGCGCCTGGCCCTCGAACTGCAACAGCGCTCCGAAGCCAGCATCAAGGCCCAGCAGGACAGCGAGGAGCGCCTGCAACTGGCGATGGCCGCCACCGGCACCCTCGGCACCTGGGACTGGGATATCGACCAGGATCGCTTCGTCACCGATGCGCGATTTGCCCGGCTGCACGGCGTCGACCCGGCACTGGCGGCGCAGACACCCCTCAGCGTGTACATGGAGAGCGTTCACCCGGAAGACCGTGGCCTGGTGGCCCGCGGCATCAAGCATTGCCTGGAGAACAACACCGAGCACGCCGAGGAATACCGGGTCCAGACCAACGGCCAGATACGCTGGGTGTTCGCCCGTGGCCGTTGCTACCAGGGCCCCCACGGCCGGGCCCAGCGCTTTGTCGGCGCGGCCCTGGACATCACCGAGCGCAAGCACAGCGAACAGGCCCTGCGCCAGAGCCAGACCGAGCTGCAACTGGTGATCAATGCCGTGCCGGCGCTGATCGGCTATGTCGACCGCGAGGAACGCTTTCGCCTGAACAACAGCGCCTATCTCGACTGGTTCGGCAAGACGCCCCAGGAACTCTACGGCAAGACCCTGCGCGAAGTGCTCGGCGAGCACGCCTACGCCCAGCGCGCCGAGCATATCGCCGGCGCGCTGGCGGGCAAGGCTTGCAGTTTCAGCGTCGACAGCCCGCACCGCGACGGCCGCGACCGGCATGCGGCGATGCGCTACCTGCCACGTTATGGCCAGGACGGAGCGGTCAACGGTTTCTATATCTTCGTCAGCGACGAAACCGAGCGCAAACAGACCGAAGAGGCCCTGCGCAACCTCAATGAAACCCTCGAAGAGCGCGTGGCCCAGCGCACCCAGGCGCTGGCCGAGTCGAACCAGCGCCTGCAGAACGAAATGTTCGAGCGCGAGCGCGCCGAAGATGCCCTGCGCCATGCCCAGAAGATGGAAGCGGTCGGCCAGCTGACCGGCGGCATCGCCCACGACTTCAACAATATGCTGACCGGGATCATCGGCAGCCTTGACCTGATGCAGCGCTACATCGCCGCCGGGCGCAGTACCGAGATCGGCCGGTTTGCCGATGCCGCGGTCAGTTCGGCCCAGCGCGCGGCGGCCCTGACCCACCGCCTGCTGGCCTTCTCCCGCCGGCAATCGCTGGACCGCAAGCGCATCGACCCGAACCAGCTGGTGCACTCGCTGGAAGAACTGTTCAGCCGCACCAAGGGCGCCCATATCGAACTGCAGGTCCGCCTGGGCCAGGATATCTGGCCGGTGAACACCGATACCGGGCAGTTGGAAAGCGCCCTGCTCAACCTGGTGATCAATGCCCGCGATGCGATGCCAGACGGCGGCACGCTGTTGATCGAGACGGCCAACAGCTACCTCGACGGCAGTGATATCAGCACCCTGGAGTCGGTCAAGGCCGGGGATTACGTGATGATCGGCGTCAGCGACAACGGCACCGGCATGAGTCCGCTGATCCTGGCCAAGGCCTTCGATCCGTTCTTCACCACCAAGCCCATCGGCCAGGGTACCGGCCTGGGGCTGTCGATGATCTATGGTTTTGCCCAGCAATCCGGCGGCCATGTCACGCTGCAAAGCGAGCCCGGTGCCGGCACCTGCGTGCGTCTTTACCTGCCGCGTTTCCACGCCATGGCCGACGAAGCGCTACCCGCGCCCGACCACCCGCAATCGCCGACGGCCGCCGCCGACGAATCGGTGATGGTGGTGGAGGACGATCCGGCGGTGCGCATGCTGGTGCTCAACGTGCTGGACGAACTGGGCTACACCGTCCATCCGGCCGCCGATGCGCGCACCGCCCTGCCGTTGCTGGAGTCGTCGCTGCGCATCGACCTGCTGGTGACCGATGTCGGCCTGCCGGGGATGAACGGTCGGCAGCTGGCCGAGATCGCCCGCCAGCACCGGCCGGGACTCAAGGTGCTGTTCATGACCGGTTATGCGGAGAAAGCCGCCGAGCGCCAGGGTTTTCTCGAAGAAGGCATGGACCTGATCGCCAAGCCCTTTACCCTGGATCTGCTGGCCAACCGGGTGCGCGACATGATCGGCCACGCGGACTGATCTTCAGGCATAATCGCGCGCCCTGTCGTCCGCCCCACCGTTTCAAGGTAACCCGTCAATGAAAGCCCAAGCCCGTCATATCCTGGTCAAGACCGCCGAGGAAGCCGAACAGCTCAAGCAGCGCATCGCCAGGGGCGAAGCGTTCGATGTCCTGGCCAAGAAATACTCCACCTGCCCTTCGGGCAAGCGCGGCGGCGACCTGGGGGAAGTCCGCCCGGGGCAGATGGTCGGCGCGATTGACCAGGTGATCTTCAAGAAGCCGTTGCGTACCGTACACGGACCGATCAAGAGCAAGTTCGGTTATCACCTGGTGCAGGTGTTCTACCGCGACTGAAGCGCAGAACCGCGTCATCGTTCTACGCGGGCAAGCCCGGCTCCCACACGACTACGATCCGTGGGAGCCGGGCTTGTCGGGACGCCGCATCGCCGCGAAGAGGCCCGCAAGAACGACACTCAACTTCGGGGAATCAACGCCCCGCGCACCTGGATCACCCGGCTCGCCAGCCGATGCCCGGCCAGCGCGGCCTGCTGCGGATCGCCGCCGGTCAGGCGACTGGCGAGATAGCCGGCACTGAACGAGTCCCCGGCCGCCGTGGTGTCCACCACGGTCTCGACCTTTTGCGCGGGCACTTCGAACGCCTCGCCGTCACAGCGGATCAGGCAACTCTCGGCACCGCGCTTGAGCACCACTTCCGACGTGCCGATCTGCTCGTAGGCACTGAATACCGCCGTGCCGTCGGCATGGTCGAACAGTGCCTGCTCGTCTTCCAGGGTCAGCAAGGCCAGGTCGACATACGGCAGGATCGAACGATAAGCCGCGCGTGCCTGCTCGACACCCGTCCAGAGACGCGGCCGATAGTTGTTGTCGAAGACGACCCGGGTGTCGCCACGACGAGCCTCCTGCAGCACCGCAATCAGCTTCTCCCGGCCAAGCTCGCCGAGCACCGCCAGGGTGATGCCGCTGAAATACAGCACATCGTAGTCCGGCAGCGCCGCGAGGATCGGCACCGCCGCCGACGTGGTGAAGCAATCGCGGACCGCCGCCTCGTTGCGCCAGTAGAGGAAACGGCGTTCGCCACGGGCGTCGGTCTGGATGCAGTAGAGGCCGGGCAACCGTCCGGGCAGGCGCTGGACCTTGTCCAGGCCGATCCCCTCTTCGGCCCAGATCTGGCACATGGCGTCGCTGAAGCTGTCGTCCCCCAGGGCCGTGACGTAGTCCACCGAGCCGCGGCCGGCCAGTTCACGGCTGAGATAGACCGCGGTGTTCAGGGTGTCGCCGCCGAAGCTCTGCTGCAGGCTGCCATCGGCGTGTTGTTGCAGTTCGATCATGCATTCGCCGATCAGGGCGATGCGCGGTGGTGGCAGGTTCAGGGTGGTCATTCGAAATAATCTCGCGGTATCGGGGCGGGGCTCTTCGCGGCAGTCCGGCAAGCCCGCCCCCACAAGTGTCGAGCCTTGTGCGAGCGGGCTTGCCCGCGAAAGCGCTATCCCTTCAGAAACAGGTGTCGAAGGTCTCGATCACGCTCAGTTGCTCATCGACAATGCAGCCGACGCGCCACTTGTCGAAGGTCAGGCACGGGTGGGAGGTGCCGAACGAGACGATATCCCCGACCCGCAGCTCGCAGCCTGGCGCCACGGTCATGAAGGCATGCTGGTCCATCACCGCCGTGACCTTGCAGGCACTGACGTCCTCGCCCGCTGCCGGCACCACGCCAGCCTTGTAGCGCAGCAACGGCACCGGCAGGCCGGCGTCGAACGCCACATCGCGCTTGCCCAGGGCGATCACCGCGAAACCCGGCTCGGGCATCGACTGCACATGGGCCCAGACTTCCAGTGCCGGACGCAGACCTTCGCCGAGGTCGCCGCGACGATGCAGCACACAGCACTGGGCTTCCTTGTAGATGCCATGATCGTGGGCCACGTAGCTGCCGGGGCGCAGCACGCTGAGGAAACGCCCGTCGGCATCCTGGGCCTCGAACTCTTCGGCGATAAGGTCGTACCAGGCCGAACCCGAGGCCGTGATGATCGGCTTGCCGATATCGAACGAACCGCTGTTCTGCAAATGCACCGCCAGGCGCACCAGCGAGCCGGCGAAGGCGCGGATGCCGCTGACGGCCTCGTCGCCGTGGATCACCCCCTCATAACCTTCGATACCGGTCAGCGCCAGGGCCGGCTGGGCCTTGATCGCCTTGGCCAGGTCCAGCACTTCCTGTTCGCTGCGGCAGCCGCAACGCCCGCCGACCACGCCATATTCGATCATCACATTGAGCCGCAGGCCGCGCCCGGCGAAGAACTCGCCCAGGGCCGCGACATTGTCCGGATGATCGACCATGCAGTGGAACTCGAACTGCGGATCGGCCAGCAACTCGGCGATCAACGCCATGTTCGCCGTACCGACCAGCTGGTTGGCCATCAGCACCCGCCGCACACCGGCGGCATAGGCGGCGCGGGTCTGTACCGCAGTGGCCAGGGTCAGGCCCCAGGCGCCCTGGGCCAACTGACGCTGAAACAGTGCCGGGACCATGCTGGTCTTGCCGTGGGGCGCCAGTTCGGCACCGCTGCGGCTGACGAAGTCCTGCATCCAGCGGATATTGTGTTCCAGCGCTTCGCGGTGCAGCACCAGGGCCGGCAGGCTGACGTCACGGACCAGTTGGGCACCGACGGCGGCCGCGCCTTTCTCCACGGCGGGAATGTTCATGGCAACAGGCATTTCAGACTCCTTGACAGGCACGGCCGCAGCCGCGGCTATTCGTTGATACGACGGGCCAGGTTGTTCGCGCTGTCGATCAGCACCCGGCGATAGTCGTTGTAGTTTTTCTTCGCATCGGCCCGTGGCGCGACGATACACAGGGTCGCGATGCAGATGCCGCGCTCGTCCTTGACGGGCGCGGCGAAACAGTGGGTAAAGGTGTCGGCGACGCTATCGAAGGAAAAGAACCCGTCGATACCGGCCTGGCGGATTTCCCCGAGGAACACCTCCAGTGGCAGGCGCTGGCCGTCCGGCAGGATAAAGTCGTCGTGGTCGATCAGGTCGATGATTTCCTGGTCGCTCAGGTGCGCCAGCAGCAGGCGCCCGGACGCGGTCCACGGAATCGGCGCGTTTTCACCGATATCCGAGGAGATACGGAAATGCCGCTCGCCCTCCTTCATCAGCGCCACGGTGTACTTGCGCCCGTTGAGCAGGCACATCTGTGCGGTTTCGTGGGTCTGGCTGACGATTTCCTGCAGGGCGTGATCGGCCTCGCGACTGAGATCGAAATGACGCAGGTGGGCCTGGCCGAGGAAATACAGCTGGCGGCCCAGGTAGACATGCCCCTCCTTGCCGACGGTTTCCAGGATCCGTCGCTCCAGCAGCGACGCCACCAGTTCGTAGACCGTGGACTTGGGGCTGCCGATGCCGCTGGCGATATCGTTGGGGCGCAATGGCTGGCCGATTTCCTTGAGGTAATCGAGGATATCGAACGCCCGGTCCAACCCTTTTGCCCGGCGCTTGATGGTGTCTTCGGTCATGTCAGTGCAATCCCATTGAAAAATTGCCGGGGAGTTTACCCATTGTCCCGCGCCGACCGTTAGGCCGCTTTCGCGGCCCTCAGGCGATCACTTCTTCTTGTACGCGATGCAGTCGATCTCGACCTTGCAGTCGACCATCATGTTTGCCTGCACACAGGCCCGCGCGGGGGCGTGTTCAGGCTTGAAGTACTCGGAAAAGACCTTGTTGAAGCTCCAGAAATCCCGTGGATCTTCCAGCCAGACGCCGGCGCGCACCACGTCTTCCAGGCCATAACCGGCTTCTTCGAGAATCGCGATCAGGTTCTTCATGGTCTGGTGCGTCTGCTCGACGATACCGCCGACAATGATTTCACCATTGAGTGCCGGTACCTGGCCGGACACATGCAGCCAACCATCGGCTTCGACGGCACGGGCGAAAGGACGAGGCTGACCGCCACCCGCGGTGCTGCCGGTGCCGTAACGAGTAATGCTCATGATGTTCTCCTTGAATGAAAGTTAAAAACGCGTGTTCTTGAGGAACTCCGCGAGACGCGGCGATTGCGGACGCTCGAACAGTTCTTTGGGTGGTCCCTGTTCTTCAATGCGCCCCTGGTTCATGAAAACGATCTTGTCCGAGACTTCGAAGGCAAAGCGCATCTCGTGGGTGACCAGCAACATGGTCATGCCCTCCTCGGCCAGGCCCTTGATCACCGCCAGCACTTCGCCGACCAGTTCCGGATCGAGGGCCGAGGTCACTTCGTCGAACAGCATCAGGCTCGGGTTCATCGCAATGGCCCGGGCAATCGCGACGCGCTGCTGCTGGCCACCGGACAACTGCCCCGGGAAGTGATCGCGGCGCTGTAGCAGGCCGACCCGGTCCAGCCATTTTTCTGCCAGGGCGACGGCCTGGTCCTTGGGCAGCTTTTTCACCTTGAGCAGGCCCAGGGTGACGTTCTGCAAGGCGGTCAGGTGCGGGAACAGGTTGAACTGCTGGAACGCCATGCCGGTCATGGCCCGATGCTGGGCGATGACTTTTTCCGGGTGGCGAACGCGCTTGCCGTTGACTTCGCTGTAGCCGATGGACTCGCCATCGAGGGTGATCTGCCCGCCCTGGAACTCTTCCAGCAGGTTCACGCAGCGCAACAGCGTGGTCTTGCCCGAGCCGCTGGAGCCGATCAGCGTGACCACGTTGCCACGCTGCATTTCCAGGTCGACGCCCTTGAGCACTTCGACCTGGCCGTACTGTTTGTGCAGGCCGCGAATGCTGAGCAGCGCTTGCTTGTCGTTTTGACTGGTAGTCGGAATCATGGCAACGCCACCCGCTTTTCAATATGCCGACCGAGCAGTTCGATGGCGTAGTTGATGATGAAGAACAAGAACCCTGCGAACAGGTAGAACTCCAGGGTCATGAAGGTCCGCGCGATCACCTGCTGGGTGCTGAGCAGCAACTCGGCGACACCGATCACCGACAGCAGGGTCGAGGCCTTGACGATCTCGGTCGACGAGTTGACCCAGGTCGGCAGGATCTGCCGCAGTGCCTGGGGCAGCAGCACGTAGCCGAGGGACTGGTAGAAGGTCAGGCCGATGGCCTTGCCCGCTTCCAGCTGGCCACGGGGGATCGCCTGCAGCGAACCCCGGACGATTTCCGCGACGTGGGAGCCGCAGAACAGCGTCAGGCCCAGGGCACCGGCCTGGAACGCACTGATCTGCCAGCCCAGCGCCGGGGCCATGTAGAAGCAGGCCAGCACCAGGACAAACACCGGGGTGCCGCGGATCAGGTCGACATACAGGCGGAACGGCACGCGCATCCAGAACCTGCCGTAGGTCAGCACCAGCCCGGCGACGATACCGATCAGCGTGCCGCAGACAATGGCCAGGGCCGAACACTGCACGCTGGTCAGAAAGCCCTGCCACAGGGTGTCCCGGGCGACCCACAACTCATGCAGCCAGCTTGGGGATTCGTACATGGGAGACTCCTAGCGGCGAATCGCCAGACGCTGTTCGAGGTAACGCAGCATCATGGCAATGAGGTAACAGGCAACCACGTAGAGCGCGGTGGTGACCATCCAGGTTTCGATCACCCGGTAGCTCTCCACGTTGATCTTGCGGGCGTAATAGGTCAGCTCCGGCACGGCGATGGCCGCGGCCAGGGAGGTGTCCTTGAACAGCGAGATGAAGTTGTTGGACAGCGCCGGCAACACGTTGCGCAACATCACCGGGACGGTCACGTAGGCCCGCACCTGCCATTCGCCGAGGCCGATCGCCAGCCCGGCCTCGCGCTGGCCCTTGGGAATGCTCAGCAGACCGGAACGGAACACTTCGGTCAGGTAGGCACCGGCGTACAACGACAGGGTGATGATGAACGAGGGGATCTTGTCCAGCCGGATGCCCAGGCTGGGCATGGCGAAGTAGATCAACAGGATCAGCACCAGGATCGGCGTGTTACGGATCACCGTGACATACACCGAAGCCACCACCCGCAATGCGCGATGCCTGCTGAGCAAGGCAAACGCCATCATCAGGCCGATCACGCAGCCGATGGCAATCGACAGCAGGGCCAGTTCCAGGCCCAGGCCGAGCCCTGCCAGCAAGCTGGGGAAATCGCGCCAGACGGCGGCAAAGTTCAACTGATAGTTCATGGTTCAGAGTACCTTCGACAAGGCGCCGCCAGCGGCGCCCTGCCCTTGACGGATCACTTGAATTCGACGGGGAAACCGATCTCCGGGGACGGCAGGTCCACGCCGAACCATTTCTTGAAGGACGCCGCATAGGTCGGGAACTCGACGCCGGTCATGGACTCATGCAGGGCGGTGTTGACGAAGTTCAGCCAGTCCTGGTCGCCGCGCTTGACCGCGCAGGCGTAGGTTTGCGGGCTCCAGGCGTAGGCCGGGCTGCGGTAGCGGCCAGGGTTCTGCACCATCAGGTACTTGACCGAGGACTGGTCGGTGGCGGCGGTGTCGGCACGACCGGAGTTCACGGCCTGGTACATCAGGTCGACGCTGTCGTACTGGTCGACCTTGGCCTGTGGCAGCGCCTGGTGCACCAGTTCTTCGGCATACACGTTCTGCAGCACGGCCACGGTGACCTTGTCGCCGGCGGCCTTCAGGTCATCGATTTCCTTGTACTTGCTGTTGACGGGCAGCAGCAGGCCAACGCCCTCGCGGTAGTACGGCAGGGTGAACGCCACCTGCTGGGCGCGGCTGGCGGTCACGGTGATGAACTGGCAACTGATGTCGACCTTGTCGGTCAGCAGGTTGGGAATCCGTGCGTCGGAAGACTGCACCACGTACTCGACCTTGCTCGCATCATTGAACAGGCCCTTGGCGATCATCGCGCCGATATCGATATCGAAGCCCTGCAACTTGCCATCCGCACCCTGGAAGTGCCACGGCGCGTTGGTGCTGCCGGTGCCGACGATCAGGTGACCGCGCTTGAGCACGCTGTCGAGCTTGCTGTCGGCGGCCTGGGCGGCCCCGGCCACGACCGCCGTGGCGGCAAAAAGAAAAGCACACGCTTTGAACAAGGAAGGTACGCGATGCATGACGTTGCACTCCGATGATGTGTGTTCCGTTATACCGGAACTTAGTATGTAACAACGGAATAGAGAGCAGAAAGTGTGCCACAGGAACCTGACATCACCTAGCCATACAAAAAAGTCCATACGAATCAAAGAGATAGAATTTTCCAGGAAAACACTGTTACGGGAGGTGGCAAAGCACAGTGCTACGGAAGGCAACGTGACAGTGGGTGCAAAGGCCCCAAAGCAGTGCGCAGGTGGGTGATTTCGGGGCGGGCGCCCCTGGGTGGCGAGGGAGGGTTACAGGTCGGGACAGGAGGGTTCGAAGCGCTTTGCGCGCGCACCCGGCGTTGAAGGCGTTCTCAAGCTGGCCGGCATTGCACCGGCACCGAAACAACCTCAGCCGAATTGAGCACTCACTGGGGCAAGACGTTCTGCAAGGGAGCGGATTGCCGGTGCTTCAACGCAGCACCATCACCAGCAACACGGCAAACACCAGCAGAACCGCTGCCATCCCGGCCATGTATAGTACGAATCCTCTAGCCACGCTGATCACCTGAATTGAATTTCGCCGGGGTCTGCCGTTTTTTTGACCCTATTGGCAGGCATTGGCGAATTCTAGCAATGAGCGGCATGTTTTTGACATTAACTTTCGTATGAATCCTTTGGTATTCCGATCAATGGCGATTGGCCACTTGCCGATTCCGTTAGCTACCTAATAAAAAGCCCTACACTTAATTCAGGGTTAATCCCGGCGATGGAAAGTGAAATCGACCGCGTCAGCGCAGAGCCCTTCTGTCGCCCTCCGCGGCATGTTCAACGCATCGGGTGTTGAACGGAACCTCAAGCCTGCTTCGGAGATACATCATGAAACTTCGTACCCTGCTGATGACCAGTGCCCTGGCCCTGACCGCCGTTGCCGGCGTGGCCCAGGCCGACACCAGCGCCGCGCCCCAGGCAGTGCCCTATCACTACGGCATGCCACTGAACATCGACAAGCTGATCTCCATGACCGAACAGCCCACTTCGGTCTGCAAAGTGATCAACGCCGATATGAAGTTTGTCGACAAGGCCGGGAAGATCGAGGACGTTACCTATCGCAAGATGTCGCAAGCCTGCGATTTCAATAACTGATACCAGCGCTTTCAGGAGTGGGCCCGCCCACGCAGCGTCCCTGATCGTTCCCACGCTCTGCGCGGGAACGATCGAAGCCCCCGCGGGGCGGCTTATCTGACGCTGTCAAAAGCCTTCAGCATGGACTTCTGCGTAGCCAGCAGACACTCGCGCACCTCATCGCGCGCGCCTTCAAGACGCACCGACGGCGCCACCACGCACAAGGCGTAGGCCGTCTGGTCGATCACCAGCTCGACGCCCATCGCACTGACGCCCGGCATATGCCCGTCGGCGTCGAACGCCACGCCCGTGCGCCGCACATGCGCCAGTTCCGCCAGCAGGTCCGGCAGGTGGGTCTGGGTCCTCGGCGTCAGACTCTTGAGATTTTTCCCCAACAGTTGCGTCACCGCCTCGTCGCTCATGCGCGCCAGCAGCACCTTGCCCCCCGAGGTCGCATGCATGGTCAGGAACGAGCTGGCATCCGGCACCACCCGCAACGGCTGGTTCGACACGGCCATCTGCAGGATCAGCAACTCGGCGCCGCTGGCATGCAACAGGACCACGGTCTCTCCGGTTTCACGGGATAACTGCTCCAGATAAGGCCGGGCCTTTTGTGTCACATCGACATGGCTGTGGGAGGCCAGGCGCATCAGGGCCGGCCCCAGCCGTACGCCGGCCGGTCCCTGGATTTCCAGCAACTGCTCCAGGGCCAGCGCGTCCACCAGGCGCTGGACCGTCGAGCGCGGCAAGTCGATGCGCTTGGCGATCGCTCCCAGGCTCAGGCCACCCGGTTCGTTTTCCAGGCAGCGCAGGATCGCCGCCGCTCGGGCGATGACCTGGATGCTGCCGCGTTCAGTTTCAGGCACTGACATGGATATTGCTCCTCTGTACCACTGAATGATACAGTGTACCGAATTATTGGCAGCGGTCACGTTTTCACGCAACCGCCTCTCACAGGATTTGCGTGCATGGTGTCCCCCCTTCCCCCGCCACCCGCGGCAGTACCGTTCGACCGGCGCCTGATCATCGGGCTGGTGGGCGTACTGATTGCGGCCTTGACCTCGGGTATCAACGATCGGGTCACCGAACTCGCCCTCGCGGATGTGCTGGGCGTGTTCGGCATCGGCCATGACGAGGGCACATGGATCAGCGCATTGTATGCAGCCGCGGAGGTCTCGGCGATGCTGATCGCACCCTGGCTGGCAGTGACCTTTTCCCTGCGGCGCTTCGCCATGGCCATGACCCTGGCCTTCAGCTTCTTCGGTGTGCTGTGCCCGCTGGCGCCCAACCTCGACGTGCTGTTGCTGCTGCGGGTGTTGCAAGGCCTGGCGGGCGGCGCCCTGCCGCCGCTGCTGATGACCGTGGCCCTGCGATTCCTGCCGTGGCACTACAAGTTGTACGGGCTGTCGGCCTACGCGATGACCGCGACCTTCGGCCCGAATATCTCCCTGCCCCTGGCCGCCGCCTGGACCGAAAACCTCGACTGGCGCCTGGTGTTCTGGCAGATCGCCCCCTTCGGTCTGCTCGCCACCGCCTTTATCGCCTACGGCATTCCGCAGGACCCGCTGCGCCTGGAGCGTTTCAGGCAGGCCGATTGGCGTGGCGCGTTGCTCGGCTGCGGTGGCCTGACGATGCTGGTGATCGGCCTGATGCAGGGTGAACGCCTGGACTGGCTGGAGTCGCCACTGATCTGCCTGCTGCTGGGCGGAGCGGCCATCTGCCTGCCGCTGTTCCTGCTCAATGAGTGGTTCCATCCGCTGCCGCTGTTCAAGGTGCAACTGCTCGAGCGCCGCAACTTCGCCTATGGCATCGCTACCCTGGCACTGTTCGTGATGGTGTCGATGTCGGGGGTCGCGCTGCCCGCCAACTACCTGGGCCACATCCAGGATTATCGCGCCGCCCAGACCATGCCCCTGGCGCTGCTGATCGCCCTGCCGCAACTGCTGCTGGCACCGCTGGTGGCAACCGTGATCAACCGCAACTGGGTCGACTCGCGCTACGTGATCGCCTGTGGCCTGGTCCTGATGACACTCGCCTGTCTCGGGGGCTCGTACCTGACCAGCGCCTGGGTACGCGAGGATTTCTATGGGCTGCAACTGTTGCAGACCTTCGGCCAGCCGATGATCGTCGTCCCCCTGCTGATGACCGCCACCGGGGTGATCCAGCCCATGGAAGGTCCCTTCGCCTCGGCCATGGTCAATTCGATTCGCGGCCTGGCCTCGGTGATCGGCGCGGTACTGCTGGAAAACTTCATCACCGCCCGCCAGCACCGGCACTCCAATGTCCTGGTGGACCAGTGGGCCTCCAGCCAGCAGGCCCTGGCCCCGCTGCTGGAAGAACAACCGATCGCGGCCATGGCCGGCCGCCTGCGTGAACAAGCCTTCATCTTGAGCTTCAGCGATGCCTTCCTGGCAATCATCGGGCTGATCGCGATCCTGGCGATTCTCCTGCTGACCCTGCCGACCCGGCCCTTCCCACCTCAACCACCGAAAATGCCATGAAACCCAGACTCTCTCTCAGCCTGGTCGGGGGCGCCGTGCTCCTGGCCGTGGTGTATACCGGCTATCACCTGTTCCACAGCGATGGTGCACAAAGCACCGACGACGCCCGTGTCAGCGCCGACTCGGTGCTGATCGCCCCGCAAATCGCCGGGGTGGTGAGCAAGGTGGCGGTGGCCGACAACCAACCGGTCAAGGCCGGCCAGTTGCTCCTGGAAATCGACGCCCGCGATTACCAGGCCGCCCAGGCTGCCGCCATCGCCGCGGTCAACGCCGCCCAGGCCCAGGTGAAGAACCTCGCCGCGGAACTGGAGCGCCAGGCCACGCTGATCACCCAGGCCGACGCGACCCTGCGCTCGACGGCGGCGTCCCTGCGCTTTGCCGAGGCCAATGCGCAGCGTTACCGCAACCTCTCCAGTGCTGGCGCGGGAACCCGTGAAGAACAGCAAAAGGCCGACGCCGATCTGGCCCGCTGGCAAGCGGCGCGCGACCATGACGCGGCGGCCACGCTGGAACAGCAGAAGAACCGGGAGGTGCTCAAGGCTCGCCTGGAAATGGCCGAGGCGGCGGTGCAGCAGGCGCATGCGACACTGGTCCAGGCCGATCTGAATGTCTCCTACACCCATGTGGTCGCTCCCCGCGACGGACTGATCGGCCAGCGCAGCGTCCGGGTCGGGGCCTATGTCGCCCCGGGCAAGGCGGTGATGGCCGTGGTCCCGGTCAGCGACGCCTATGTCGTCGCCAACTTCCGCGAGACCCAGTTGGCCCATATGCGCCCCGACCAGGCGGTGGACATCAGTATCGACAGTTTCCCCGACCGCACCTATCGCGGCCATATCGACAGTCTGGCCCCGGCCACCGGGCTGAGCTTTTCCGCGATTGCCCCGGACAACGCCACCGGCAACTTCACCAAGGTGGTGCAACGGATCCCGGTGAAAATCGTCTTCGACCACGACCAGTCGGGCCTGGACGACTTGCGCGTGGGCATGTCGGTGATCGCCCGGGTCATCACTGAGGGGAGCCGATAGCATGCGTGGCTATTTTTGCCTGCTGGCCTTCGCCGGGCTCGGCGCCTGCAGTGTCGGCCCGGACTTCACCACGCCCCGTGCCGAACTGCCCGACGCCTGGAGCGTCGCGCCGCAGGACGTACGCAGCAATGCGGCGGCCCAGGCCATCGACGTGAACTGGTGGCGGCAGTTCGACGACCCGCTGCTGTCAGAGTTGGTCGAACGCTCTGCGCGCGCCAACTTCGATGTGCGCACCGCCAATGAGCGCCTGCTGCAAAGCCGCGCGGCCCGGCAAGTCGCCGGTGGCGAACAGTTGCCCGGTGTCTCCGCTTCCGGCAGTTACCAGCGTGAACGCAACAGCGCCACCGGCCTGCTGGATGCGTCGAACAACAATGGTCGGTCGCCCTTCGATCTGTGGACCCTGGGCCTGGAGGCCAGTTGGGAAGTCGATCTGTGGGGCCATGTGCGGCGCGGCCTGGAAAGCGCCGATGCGGCGGTCGACCTCAGCCAGGCCCAGCGCAACGGCGTGTTGCTCAGCGTCGCCGCCGAGACCGCCGACGACTACCTGCGCCTGCGCGGCACCCAGGCACGCCTGGAGGTCGCCCGGCAGAACCTCGATATCGCCCGGCAAAGCCGCGACCTGACCCAGACCCGCTACGACAACGGTGTCACCACCCGGCTCGACACCGCCAACGCCGCCGCCCAGGTCGCCGATATCGAAGCCCGCCTGCCCCTGCTGGAAGCGCAACAGGCCCGGCTGATCAATGCCCTGAGCTACCTGCTCGGCGAACAACCGCGCAGCCTCAGCGCACGACTGTCGCCGGCGGCAGCGATTCCGCTGCCACCGACCCGGGTACCGGTCGGCCTACCCTCGGAACTGGCGCAACGCCGCCCGGACATCCAGCAGGCCGAAGCCACCCTGCACCGGGCCACCGCCGCCATCGGCGTGGCAAAGGCCGACTTCTATCCGCGGGTCAGCCTCGGCGGCAGTTTCGGCTTCCAGACCCTGGAAGGTTCGGACATCGGCAGTTGGGGCTCACGACAGTGGAACTTCGGCCCCAGCCTCTACCTGCCGATCTTCCAGGGCGGTCGCCTGACCGGGACCCTCGAACTGCGTGAACACCAGCAGCAGGAAGCGGCGCTGAACTACCAGCGCACGGTGCTCGGGGCCTGGCACGAAGTGGACAATGCCCTGACCGACTACAGCGCCGAACAGCGCCATCATGCCTCGCTGGAGGAAGCCGTGAGGCAGAACCGCATCGCCCTGGACAGCGCCCGGCAACGCTACAAGGAAGGCGCCATCGACTTTATCAATGTGCTCGGGGTACAGCGCGCGTTGATCGCCACCCAGAGCGCCCTGGCCGACAGTTCGACCAAGGTGTCGACCGATCTGGTGCAGTTGTACAAGGCTCTCGGTGGTGGCTGGCCGCAGACGGTGTTGTGACAGCAGGTTTTTGTCGGCACGGGTTTGTGTGAAAGAGCGCTTGTATGGGAATGGCCCTGTGTGGGAGCGGGTCACTGTGACGATGGATTACTGTGGGATTGGATCATTGTGGGAGCGGGCTTGCCCGCGAAGGCGTCCTCAAGAGCGCTGAAAAGCTTCGCGGGCAAGCCCGCTCCCACATAGAACCTCTTCTACATAAAACCTCTTCTACATGAAACCTGTCCAACATGTCCCTCACCTACTCCCACAGAGGTTGTCTATCAACCCCGCCGGCGCAAGCGCGCCATATTCAGGGTGTCCACCAATCGGCCGTCGCGAATCGCGTAGTCACGCATCACGCCTTCGTCCTCGAAGCCGAACTTGCGGTACAGGCCCTGGGCCGCTGCGTTATCGGCATACACGCAGAGCTCGACGCGCTGCAGGTTCATCCAGTTGTCCGCCACCTCCAGCACCGCTGCCAGCAGTTGCGAACCGACGCCCTTGCCCTGCCAGGCGGTGGCAACGCCCATCGCGACGGTGCCGGCATGGCTACGTCGCACGCGGGCGTATTGCTCCAGCGAGCAACTGCCGATCACCACGCCCTCATGCAACGCCACCAGCGAAAGCAGGCGTTCGTTGTCCTGACGCTGGATCAGGCGCTGACGCCAGACCTCGACGGACTGGAACGGCATCTGCAGCACCTGGCGGCAAACGGCGGGCTCGTTGTAGAGCGCGGTGATGCCTTCGAGATGGGCTTCACGAAAACGCTCGATCACGATGGAGGGGGTGTCGGCAGGCATCGTTTTTTCATCCATAAAAACAACAAGGCCAGCCAGTGTAGAGGGATTGGCGACAGGCTGGCAAAGCCTGCACCCAGGATTGCGGGATCGTTCCCACGCTCTGCGTCACAAGAACGGACGCAGAGCGTCCAGGGAGGCGTTCCCACGCTGGCGCGTGGGAACGATCAGACAGGGCAATCAGCGTGACAGCATGAAAGTCTCGTATTCCAGGTCATCCAGCGCGGTCGACAACCGCGCCAGCCCCAGCAGTACGCAAACCAGCAGCGAAAAGGTGAAGCCGTAGCCGAAGAAACTCGGGCCCAGGTACAGGCTGAGCAGGGTCAACGCCGCGTTGAGCGCCACGAACAACAGGCACAGTTCCAGCACGATCGCCCGTTTGTCGAGGTAGAAAAACACGTTGAGGATCGCCATGAACACCACCTGGATGCTCACGCCGATCAGGTCGATATAGAACAGCGGCAGGTAGTAGCTCGACATCCCCAGCCATTCCAGCAGGCGTGGACCGAAGAGAAACAGCAGGACCACGGTCAGGCCCTGGACCTTGCAGATTTCCAGCAGGCCCTGGCGGATCGAGAAGGTCATCTCGGCCTTCAGCGAGCCGATATGCTGCAGGGTCTCGCCGTCGCGTACCGCACGGAACAGGCGGTCGTACCATTCGGCAAAGTCGGTTTCGATCCGGACCAGGAACACCGCCATGCCGGGAATGATCGCCAGGTAGGCGAGGAAGATCGGCAAGTCGTAGAGAATCGAGGCGCGCATCGGCCCGATCACCTGGCTCGACGTTTCCGGGTTGAACCAGAAGATGAACTTGTCGATCCAGATCCCCAGGTTGTAGCAGAGCCCGGTAAGCAGCAGGCTGACAAACACCTGGCGCCGGTCGAGGAAGTCGAAGGCCACCAGTTTCTCGGCCCGGTATTCGCGCAGGATATCGTAGAGAAACAGGAACAGCAGCGTACTGTGGCCCAGCAACAGCGCCAGCAGCAGCCCTTCCATGCCCATGTAGCGCAGGAAGAACGCACTGCCGACCATCAGCGCATAGCCCACCAGCATCACCAGCAGGATGCGGTTATAGGCCTTCATCCCGGAAAGGAAGATGATCACCAGCCAGAGGTTGCACAGCACGACGAAATTGGCCAGGGTCAACAGCCGGTAAACCAGCGGCTGGTCGAACAGCGTGGTCAGCAGGATGATGCCCAGCAGCCCGGAACCCAGGGTCACCAGCAACAGCACCCCCACCAGGTTCGGCAGGATCTGTTCGTACCTGCGTTCGAACAGGCGGTCGGAGACGAAGCGGGTGAAGAACAGCTGCAAACCGCCGGTGAGGATCAGCGACGTTGCCATCAGATAGGTCACGGTGATCAGGAACTGACGGATCAGCACTTCCGGGACCACCAGGCCGAGGCTGATGATCCCCACCAGCATCACGCTCAGAATCGACAGGACCCAGGGCCCGGAACTGATCAGGCCTGCATAGACATAGGCGTGCAGCGTCGCCGTGTAGGAGTCGCGCGAGAGAATCTTGCGCAGTTCGAAACCGATGCCGGCCATTTATCCGATCTCCCTTTGTGCCGTGCCCATGGCCGTCTGATAAAGCGTGCGATAACGGTCGATCATCAAGGTCTCGCTGTAGTAACGATGGACCCGCAACAGGCCCGCCGCCTGGGCGGACTTCCAGCGTTCGGGGCTGCGCAGCAGGTCGATGATCGCCTGGGATGTGGCCTGCGGATCGGCGATGGCCACCACCTCCCCGGCCAGGCCGAGATCGCGGTCGGCCGCTTCGCCGCCCTCGATCAGCTCGCGGCAGGAACCGACGTCGCTGCTGACCACCGGGGTGCCGGCGGCCCAGGCTTCGAGGATCACCAGGGGCTGCGCCTCGCTGATGGAGGTCAACACCATCAGGCCCAGTTGCGGCAGGATCTCCTGGATCTTCTGGAAACCGAGGAACAGCACCTTTTTCTCCAGCCCCAGGCTCGCCACCAGGCTGCGACATTCGGCGACGTACTCGGGGTCTTCCTCTTCCGGCCCGACGATCCAGCCCTCGACCTGGGGCATGACGCTGACCACTCCGCGCATGGCCCGCAGGAAAGTCTTCACATCCTTGATCGGCACCACACGACCGATCAGGCCGACCACCGGCGCGATCCCCTCGGCCCGCGCATTGAGGGCCTGGGTCCAGAGTTCCAGGTTGATCCCGTTGGGAATCACCCGGGTTCGCTCGACCGGCGCACCATCCTTGATCTGCCGTTGGCGGTTGCCGTCGTACAGGGCAATGATCTGGTCGGCACTCTCGTACACCAGATGGCCGATGCGTTCGAAGAAACGTACCCAGAGCATGCGGATATAGCCGGAGCCCGCGTCCATGCTGTCGTTGAGCGCCTGGTTGCTGCTCTCGGCGATCCAGCTGGCCTGGGCCAGGTCGATCTTGCGCTCCTTGGTGTAGATACCATGCTCGCTGAGCAGGAACTGGCAGCCCCACAACTGCTTGAGGATGCAGCCCACCAGCCCGGCATAGCCGGTGGAAATCGAATGCAGCACCCGCGCCCGCGGCATCCGCCGGGCGGCGTCGGCCAGCATCAGCAGCGGCGACTGCATGGTTCGCAGGGTCCAGAAGTAGTTGACGAAGGACGGATCGGCGCAATGCTGCTCGTAGCCTTCGGTCAGCGCCTCCCAACTGGGGCGACTGTAGAGCACGTCGTCCAGGGTGATCCTGCCCTGGGCCAGGGCATCGAGCACGCCAAAACCCAGCTCGGCCGCGGGCTTCTCCGGATTGTGCAGGTAGCGGTAGAGGTTGCTCAGTTCCTCGAGGGAAGCGGTGTGGGCGATACGCTTGTGCTTGGGGTTGCGCCAGGCTTCCTCCAGGTACACCTCTTCGATATGCACCACGTTGGGCGGAATCTCGTAGCGGCGCTGGCCGTAGGCCTCGCGCTGGCCGCCGATGAACAGTACGGAAAAGGTCAGTTGCGGCAGCCCGAGGATCATCTGGTGGATCCAGCCGGACACACCGCCGCGCACATAGGGCCAGGTGCCTTCGAGCAACAGGCAGACATCGGCCATGGGGATCGGCTCAACGGGCTTTTTCATGTCCAGGTCCTTACCAGCCCGGCAAAGGGCGGACGTTGTTGCATCTCCCGCGGCAGGCTTTTCAGCAGTCCGGGAATCTCGGCATAGCGCCCGGTCTCAAAGGCGATTTCGGCACGGAACGGGATGACCTTGGCCGGGTCCATCCCCGCTTCCTGGGCCTGGTGCATATGCAGCCGCGCCTTGCCGATATCGCCGCGCTCCAGGGCGATGCGCCCCGCCAGCAACAGCAGCTCGCCACCCTCGCCCGCTTTCAGCGCCAGTTCGGCATGCTCCCCCGCCTGGCCGAGCACGTGCTGCTGGACACTGCCCTGGGCCAGGCCCAGGTAGGCCAGTTCCCAGTACCAGCGGGCCAATGTGCCGTGCAAGGCACCGGCCTTCTGCGCCGAGGCACCGGCCAACTGTTCCAGGGAAGACTGGATCCGCTGGTTGATATCGCTTTCCTGCTTGTCCAGCATCGAGTAAGCCAACAGGCGCACGTCATCGCTCGGATCGCCCAGGGCCAGCTTGAGAATCGGCACCGCCTCCTTGCCCGGCATGCGCCGGGTGGCGAGCAATGCCGCCAGGCGCTGGTCCGGGTCGGGAGCATGACGCAGCACATCCTGCAGGCCGCTGTCGCCAAAGGTCGGCGAGTGCAACTGGGTCTGCGCACGAAACGGCAGGTCGGGAATCCCCACTGCCTGCCACATCTGCGTTTCGCGCTTGCGGGGCAGGTACAGCGCCGGAAAGATCGCCGCGATCACCCCGACAGCGCCGATCAACGGCACAAAGAACGCCAGGCTGAAAATGAACAGCGGGCTCCACGGCAACGGCCTGCGATAGCGCGCCGGCAACAACAGCCACACCGCCGCCGTCAGCAGGCCGCAGGCGATGCCGTGGGTCATTGCGTACAGGAGCGCGATCTGCAGGTCGGGCAGCTGTGCCGTCAGACTGGCCCAGCTCCCCGCCTCGAAAAACAGCGCCCCGCTAAACAGCCACTTGCTGAACATTCAGGCCACACTCGTTATGCAGGAAGTTGCGCAAGCCGTCCCGTTGCCGGGCCGACTCCAGATCGTAAGGCAGCACGTTCACCCCCAGGCCGGCGAGGTCGACGGTCATGCCGAAATGCTCGTGGATCAGCTTGCCCAGACGGGCCATATAGCCTTCGGCGCCCTCGGCACTGGTCAGCGGCAGCAGCACCAGCAACAGCGCATGCCCGCGGTCGTTGACCAGGGTCAGGTGCAGGTCGAGACCACGCTGGCTGCGCTCGAACAACCGGGCCAGTTCATCGTTGGGCTGGGTCAGCTCGAACGCATAGAGGCAGCCGGACAGACCATGGCGCTCGACATCCACCAGCGAGCGCTTGAGCTGGCGGGTGAAGTGCTGGGCGTCGGCACTCTCCAGTTGCAGGACCTGCGGATCGTAATGCAGCAAGTCGGCGATATGCCCGGCGAGCAAGGCCAGCAGGCTGAGGGTGCGCTCCTGGAAGGCAAAGAACGGCATCTGGCGCACGGCGAGAATCGCCAGCATCCGGCCGTGGGTATCCACCAGCGGTATACAGGCCTGCAATGACGACACCGCGGCCTGGCCGCCGGCATCGATCAGCTCTTCACGCACGCTCACCAGTTCCTCGCGTTCGAGGCACAGGCGCACCAGCAGGTCCTTGCTGTCCAGCGGGCCCATGGTCCCGGTGGCCGCCAGCAGGGTCAGCACCGGCGCGGTGCCGCGCGCCTGCTCCACCCGGTACAGCCCGGCCACCCGCAGCGAGCCGTACTGGCCGAGCAGGGTCAGTACCGGCTCGGCCAGCAGGATCAGCGAGTCATCGCCATTGGGCGCCGCGCGCAAGCGGTCCCGCAGGCCCAGCAGCGAACTGCGCAGGCTCTGGTCGCTACCGGCCAGACGCTGCTCCAGGCGATCGTGGGACACCCGCAGGATCTGGTGTGCCCGGGTGAAGTCGTCGAGCCGGTACTGGCGATACTCGTTGGCCATCTGCAAGCGCAGCAGCCGCCGTTCCCACAGGTCGCGCACTTCGCCCACGAGCATGCCGCAGACCAGCACCCCGACAATGTAGGACGGCGCAACCTGCGCATAGCCTTCCAGCCCCGCCTGGCGCAGGACGAAGAATGCCGCCACCAGCAGGCTGGCGCTGATCAGGCCACGGACAAAACCGTAGCGCACACCCAGCAACAGCGGTGCCAGCACCGACCAGGGAAATTCACCCTGTACCTGCAGCGGGTCCTCCGGCGTCAACCAGAGACCGAAGCCGATGACCAGCGCGGTCACCAGGAAGGTTTCCAGCCATGACGCCGGACCGCTGGCGCGGGGCGCCAGTACGTAGTCCATGTGGGGAGAGTTCATCGCAGTCACTCGATCCGCAGGCCGCCGACAAGTTTGTCGAGGACCTTCTGAGCCGCGCCGGCCAGGCTTTCGCGGGACCAGCCGGCACGGGCACCGCTGTTGCTCCAGAGCACCTTGCCGGTGCCGGCCTCGACCACCCGCAGGCTGATGCCCACCGCCGGTTCGCCATCCAGGCCATTCTTGTACTGCCACTCCTCGACGCTGCCGGAGACCACGTAGTCGAGCTTCTGCTCACGGGCCCAGTCCATCGCCCCGGCCAGGCGCTCGTTGTCGTCGAGCAACGCCTGTTCGCCCTGCCCCGGCGCGCCGGCATAGACCTGCGGTTGCAGGCCACGGCTGCTCAGCACGCTGAGCAGGATCTGCTCACTGCGCTCGCCGGCCTGGGGCGTCTGCGAATAGTTGACCAGCGGCAACACGCCCCACCGGGCCTTGCTGGACAATTGCGGGCTGCTTTGACCGGTAAAGCTGCTGCAGCCGGCCATCAATACCGCGACCATCGCCAGACTCACGCAACGAATGGATTGCATAAGGTTAACTCCTCTTTGAATTCCATGATCAGCGTCCGAAACGCACGCTGTAACTGACACCTGCGGTACCGCCGGACTTGCCCGTGCCACCTTCCGGCGCCGACTGGTAGCCGAAGGTCACTGCCAATTCGTCATCTCCCAGCACCTCGGTACCGACCCCGGTACTGATGGCATAGTTGATCGTGTTGTCGGTCCACTGCCAGCCCGAGCTGACATCCACCAGCCAGGTGTACTGCCCGCGTGTGCGGTTCAGTGCCCCCGGGAAACCCCGTCGCCACGAGCTGCCGAAGAACAGCTGGCCGTAGCGTTTCTGCAGCAGGGTCTGGCTGGTGATCTCGCTCGGGTCGTCGAGCTCGACCCCGACCAGGTCGATCGCGCCGCCCAGGGTATTGGCCAGGTTGGGCAACGAGCGGTTGTTCAGGCTGTTCTGCTGATAGTCGATACCGCTGCGCAGTTCCCAGTTCGGCCCCTCGAACTGCAAGGTGTGATCGAACTCGATCTTCAGCGCCTGGCCGTTGCCCAGGTCATCGCCGCCGCGAGTCGAGAACGAGCGCTGGGCCAGGCTCCACGACAGCTGGTCACGAGCCGAGTAGCGATGCCGCCCGCCCACCCAGACGTCGTCCTGGCGACCGAAGGCGCGCATCAGCCCGGTGTCCTCGTTCTTGCGGTGCCAGTCGGCGCCGACATCCAGTTCGTTGCCGCTGTCCACCTGCCAGGTGCGGCTGACCCCGAGGCCGTTGCGGTCATCGTCCTTGCGCAGGCTGCTGTCGAAGATCAGCTTGTAGTTGCCATTCTCCAGTTGCCGCTGCAAGGTCAGCTCGGTATTGGTCTCGCTGCCCAGGCGTGATGAGTCCAGGGTATCGCCACTGTATTGGCCCTGCTCCAGCACTAGCTTGGCGTACCAGTTGTCGTTCAGGTAGCGCGCGGTGGTCAGGCGCGGACCGTTGAACACCAGTCCGCCATAGTCCTGCCGCTGCCACGAGAACAGCATGCCCTGCGGGGTTCGCTCGGTCATCTCGATGGCCTGGCGACGCAGTTGCTCGCGGATCGCCGGCGGCTGCTCGTCACCCAGCGCCGACAAGCCCACGGCCAGCGCTTCTGCGCCACGACCAAGACTGTTAAGAGCCTCGACCTGCTGCGCCGGATCGAGGTCGCCGCTGGCCACCAGGCGTTCCAGGGCCTGGCGATTGCTGCCGCGCAAGGCTTCCTGGATCTGCTCGTAACTGTTGATCTTCAGGCCACGGCTGCGGGCCCAGGCCAACCAGTCGTCCTTCTGAGCCGACTGGTTGATATCATCCAGCCGCGCCAGCAACTGATCGAACCACAGTTGCAGCATCGGCTTGGAGCCGTCCAGCCATTGCATCGCCTTGTTCTGCGCCTTGCGCGACGAGTAGCTGCTGGCCAGCAGGCGCAACCAGGTCGAGTAGCCCTGCGGCGTCGCGCGAATCAGCTCCGGCGTCACCTCACGATTGAGCTTGAGCCGCAGGCGCTGGGCCGAATCGGCGTAGCCGGCACCTTCCAGGGCATCGGCGTAGGCCGCCTGGACCATCCAGTCCTGGGGGTTGGCCTGCAGGTACAGGCGGTACCAGGCCAGGGCCTCGCTGTTGCGCCCGACCAACTGGCTGGCGGCGGCAAACGGCAGCCACAGGGTGCTGTCACTGCGCGCCAGGGCTCGCCATTGCTGCAGCAGCGGCTTGATCTCACGGGTGCGACCGAGGTCGACATACAGCCACATCAGGCGTTCGCGGAACGTGTTGTCATCCGGGAAACGGCTCAACCCCAGGCGATACAGACGCAGCGCCTCGTCGGTCTGCCCCTGCTGCACCGCCAGCGCGCCACGGGCGGCCAGCACCTGGGAACGATCGGAGGCATCCGGGTACGCTTCGGCCTCCTTGAGCAGGTCGATCACCAGCGGCCAGTCCTGCAGCTCCTGGGCCAGTTGCAAGGCTGCCACCAGGCGCTGCGGGTTGTGACCCTGGCGCCAGCTGTCGACCGTCAACTGCAGGGCCTTGCGTGGATCGCGGGTACGATAGAGGGCAATCAGCTCGCTCTCGTCGCCGAGATTGAGCGAGCCTTTGATCGCCAGCATCTTCTCCAGCGCGACCCGCAGTTCTTCGTCCAATTCCAGGTCCCAGGCCAGCGCGGCGCGGGACTGCCAATAATTGATATCGTTGATCTTGTTGCCATCGACCGCGGTGATCACCTTCCAGGCCGACTGGCTGTCGAACAGCTTGAGGTGGTTGTTGGCCCAGTCCACGCGCTCGGTGCTGCTCAACGGATAACGCTTGGCAAAGTTGTTCCAGACCTGCAGGCGCTCCGGGTACTGCTCGGTGTTTTCCAGGTTCTGCAACAGGCGGACCCAGGCCAGGCGGTGTTTCGGGTACTTGGCGACATAGCCGCGCAGCCACTTTTCCGCCTGCTCGGGCGTACCCCGCGATTCCTCGGCATAGACCAGGGCATCGAGCTCGACATCGGTCAAGGCGCGCTTGTGCATGATCCCCGCCAGGACAGGAATACCCCGGTCGAAGTCGTAGGTCTGCATCGCCAGGCGCCAGGTGTGTTCGAACTCGGCCGGGTTGTCGCGCAGCTTGCTGAGGCTGATCCAGTAGCCCAGGGCCGATGCCGAATCGCCCTGCCATTCGGCGATATGCGCCATCTGCTCCAGCAGCAGCGGGTCTTCAGGACGCTGTTCGAGCAGTTGCAAGCCCACGGTGTGGGCGCCCTCGAGGTCGCCGAACGCCAGGCGCTGCTTGAATTCCTTGGCCAGGATTTCCGGGCTGTCGGGCTGCAACTTGCGCCATGCGGTAAAGAACTGTTCGGCCAGGTCGACGCGGTTGTGGGCCACTGCCACATCGACGCCCTGGTCAAGCAGGACCGGATTGAAATCGCTCTCGGGATGCGCCAGCAATTCCTTGCCCAGCAATTCGGCGGCCTGATCGCCACGGTCCGCCGCCACCAGGCCCTTGAAGGCTTCCTCGAGGAACTGCCGGCGCTCTTCCGGTTTCTGGCTACCCTCCAGCAATTGCACATAGAGATCGGCAGCCCGGCCTGGCTGCTCGCTGGCCAGGTACCATTTCCCCGCTTCGGCCAGCCATTTGTCGCGTTGCTTGGGATCGCGCCGGGCCAGTTCGACATAGGCATCGGCCGCCAGGCCCGGGGCCTGGGCACTCAGGGCCAGCGCGGGCAGACGCTCGAGTTGCGGTGTCGGCAATGGCTTGTAGTCAAAGGCCTTGAAGCGCGCGGCCAGGGCCTGCAACGCGGCGCTGTCGGTGCTGTTGTTCAGGGCCAGGGCATCGAGCTGCAAGCGGTAATAGTTCTTCAGCGTCGGATCGGCCTGCGGCCAGTCGAGCAGATGTTTTTCCGCCCGCGGGTAATCGCCCAGCTGGATCAGCAGGTCGAGCAACTGGGTGCGCAATTCGCTGTTTTCCGGATGCGCCGCCAACAGCACCTCGGCATAGCTGGCCGATACCTCGTCCGGCTGGCCGCCCTTGGGACGGAATGCGTCCTCGTTGCGGAAGGTCGCCCACAGCAACACGCCGACAGCGATCGCCACCAGTAGCAGCGCCCAGGGATTGAGCAGCCGCGCGCTTTTGGCCTTAGTTGCAGAGGAGTTGGGCATCACTCACCTGCTTCATTGGAAGTTGGAAATGCCACAGGCCCTGTTCGGACTTGCCGACGTAGCGCTGGCCCTGGACTTCGACCCGGCAGGTACTGGCCGAGCGCACCGAAAACTCCAGGTTGAACTCACCGGCGAAGGAGAACGTCACCTGTCGCTCATTGACATAACGCCAGTCCCGCAACGGAATATTCGCCAGCTCCAGCGCCGGACGTGGGTCACGCTCAGGTCGCAGGGCCAACAGCGGATGGTCGCTGCTCAGCGCCACATAACGGCCCTGTGGCAGATCGCGGACACCGGCCACACCCTGGGAGCGAGCGAGGTCCGGCCAACCGAGCGCAGGATCCAGGCGCAGGGTACGCAAGCCATCCAGGCCACGAACCTGCCAGTCGCCATTGACGGTGCGGGCCAGGCTGGCCTGGTACAGGCCGTGGACCCGATCCAGGTAATCGCTCATCCACAACGACAGCGGTTGCTGGCCGCGCATGAACTGGTAGATATCGGTCATGGCCTTGATCGAGGCCTGCTTGGTGCCCGAATAGAAGTGGTAGTACAGGTGGATACCGCGCAGGCGCCGTGGGCTGTCGGTCAGCTCGAAGGTGTCGATCACATCGCGGAAACCGTAGTACGGGCCCTTCCACAGGTTGGTGTACATATTCTCGTTGATCACCGGCGCGTAGTACTGCAAGCCGCCTTCGGTGGGACGCAGCAACGGATAGAGGCCGGTCAGCGACGGATTGGCCCTGGTCAGGATGGTCTGCCCGCCATTGACGTTCTTCAGCCCGGCGTCGTAGGCCATCTTGATGGTCTCGGCGCTCGGCAACGCATCGCCCGGCCAGAAGATCATCTTCACCGGCTTCTTCGCGGTGGTCAGGCGGCTGTTGATGTAGTCCCGTGAGCCGAAGATCTCGCGCTTGTAGTCGAGGGTCTTGTAGCCCGGGATATTCAGGCGCAGGCCGTATTCGGCGTGGAAGTCCTCGTCCTGCCTGGCCTTGTCCGGCTGCATGTAGAACGGATGGCTGTAGGTGTGGCTGGCGACCTCGACCTTGGGATCGGCAAAGATCTCCTGGGCGATCGGCTCCAGCTCCTTGGCCAGGAACGGCGACATGCCCTTGGGCCCGACCTCGCCTTCGATGATCGACACCGACGTCAGGAACGGGTTGGGACGAATATAGTCGTCCAGCACCTGGCGTCCGGAATACGGTGTACCACGGACTTCGGCGTGGGACGGGAAACCGTCGCCGTCGATATGCACCGTGGCGATCCGCCGGCCGTTCTCGGTGGTGGTGTCCGGGCGCGGCTGGACCGGCAGGCGCAGGGCTTTCTGGATAAAGGCGAACGGATCGAGAATCCAGCGGGTACGTTCGACGTTGGCTTCCACGACATAAGGTGCCAGGGCCATGCCGCCCCAGTTGCCGGTGACCACCGGAGCGAACTTGCCGCCCTTGTCGTCGCCCAGCAGCAAGGCCGGTTTCGGTCCGTCGGGCAGCAGCGTCACCCGGGTCAGTTCACGGCTGCGCGCCACTACCGGCGCCTCGAAGGCGCCGATCAGCGCCTTGTCCTGGCTCAGCACATGCAGCCCATCGCGAGCCCCCGGCGCCGACAGGTTCAGGCCCAGGCGCTTGAGCAGCGCGCGATCCTCGATCGGCAGGCCGGCCATGATCGCCAGGGGCACCTGCTCGTCCAGGCGCTTGCCGATCCAGCTATAAAAGGCGCGGCTGTCCTGGGGCGGACCGCTGGTCATCCACACCACCACTCCGGCGTACAGGCCGGCGAAGCCGTAGGACGGCAGGCTGTCGTCGACCGGCAGGTAATCCACCCGATAACCAAGGTACTCCAGCAGGCCGCCGAGCATCCGGTGCCCGGCGTGGTCGTAGAGTTCGCCTTCGCGGGGGTCGTAGAGCATGGCGATGCGACGCGGCTGTACTTCCACGCTGCTCAGGCTCAGGGCATTGAGCTCCGGCGTGGTGACCACCGGGATAAAACCTTCCTGGCTCAACTGGCGCACCAGCTTGCGTGCTTCTTCGCGACGGTTGGGCGGCAGGTAGTCGATGGCCACCAGCGGGATATTGCGTGCACGCAGCGGCTTGAGTTCGCCCTCCAGCCAGTTGCGGTCGGATTCGGACACCGGCCGATAGCGCTTGGCCGCGGCATCCCAGCCGGCATGGATCGATTCGACGGCGACGGCCGCGGCCACGCCATCCAGTTCACCCAGCACTTCGAAACCCCGGTTGAAGAACAGCTTCAGGTCCGGCTGACGGCTGTGCAGTTCCCGCAGAAAGGATGCCAGCGCCTTGCGTTGCGGTTCGCGGCTGGCTTCAGGGAGCAGTTGGAAACTGTCGAGGGTATCGAGGAACAGGCCGGCATAGCCCTGCTCCTGCAAGGCCTTGGCGCGCTTGAACAGGTGCTCGCGCCAGGCTGGCGTGGCGATGTCCATGACCTGGCTGTCCCAGGCCTTGTTGCGGGTGCTGCTTGCGCCCTGGCTCAGGGCTTCCTTGTCCAGGGCCGCACGGTCGCCGTCGAACTCGCCCACCGACAGGTAGGCAAACGGCTGGCTGCCGAGTTTACGCAAGGTGGCGACATCACCGCTGCTCATATGGCCGGGTTCGACCACGGCCCATTCGAACTGCGCCAGTTCCTCGAGCGGTGGCTGCTCGGCGTACCAGAACCCGACGCTGGCAGGCGCCGGCGGTGCGGCCTGTACGACCGAATGGGTCGCACACAATGCCAGCGCGGTGAACAGCCGCCGTACGGCTTTACAGATACGGCAGACACGCGCCCTGCGAAACTCGATTTCCATAACTTACTCTTCAGTAGATCAATCCGCACAACATCAGACTACCGACACCCCGCGAACGGGGCGCCTGCAAGGCGATAGAACTAGAGACTGCGGTAAAGTCGCGCCAGACCTTCGGCCATGGCGGTCGGCGTGCCCAGGTCGAAACGCTCGCACAGGCGGCGGTTGTCGGCCCTGGAATGGCGAATGTCCCCGGAGCGGGCAGGCGCATGGCTCACCGTCAACGGCTTGCCGGCGATCTGCTCCAGGGCGGCAATCAGATCATTGAGGGTGGTTACCCCACTGAGGCCGACGTTGGTGGCATCCGGAGTCGGCTGCGGGCGTTCGAGGCCCTGGACCAGGATCTTCACCAGGTCTTCGACATAGACGAAATCGCGGGTCTGTCCGCCATCGCCGAAGACGGTGATGGGCTGCGCGTTTTTTGCCCGCTCGCTGAAAATGCTGATCACCCCGGAGTACGGCGACGACGGGTCCTGGCGGGGGCCGAAGATATTGAAGAAGCGCAGGATCACCGGCTCCAGGCCATGCTGGCGCCGATAGAAATCCAGGTAGTACTCGCTGGCGAGCTTATCCGCCGCATAGGGTGTCAGGGGGGATTTGGCCGTGTCTTCCCCGATCGGCGTGCCCTCCCCGTTGTTGCCGTACACCGCGGCACTGGAGGCAAACACCACCCGACGGATACCGGCGGCGATCATCGCCTCGCACACCCGCAGGGTGCCGATGAAATTGCTCTGATGGGTGCGTACCGGGTCTTCGACCGAGGCCTGCACCGAAGCGACGGCGGCCAGGTGCACCACCGCGCTGCAACCCTGCATGGCTTCAGCCAGAGTGGCGGCATCGGCGACATCGCCGACCACCAGCTTGAGGGAGGCATTGTCCATCGGCAGGTTGCTCACCTTGCCGGTGGAGAGATCGTCCAGGACCCGAACGGCATGCCCCTTGGCCAGCAGCGCATCCACAAGATGCGAACCAATGAAGCCAGCGCCCCCAGTTACCAGTATCCGTTCGGCAGACATAGATCATCCCAAAAGAAAAAACACCGCAATCCCAGCGTTTGAAGCTAGCACTCCCGGGGAATAAGGCATGGCAATAAGCCGCAATCACTGACCTTCCCTGTAGTACCCACCCTCCTTCACAGGCTGTACCGCCTTTTCATGGAGAGTCTTCAGAACGCTGGCGTCAAAAAAACATGAGTAAAATCAAGCAATCAACGAAGACATAGTGTGATATTGCGGAGCCAGCGTCAACAATATGTCGAGATTTATGAAATTTCCGGCGAGACTCATGAATAAGCCAATATTTTGGCTGACGAGACCGAAATCGGCAAGGATGAGCGGGCAAGACGGATGCAGTCCGTGACTGCACGGAGTCAGGAAAGCGGACGCGGAGTGTCCTGGGAGGTATTCCCACGCGGGCGCTCAGACGCCTCGACGTGGGAACGATCGGCGGGTGCTACTCAAACCACTCTCGCCGTTCCTTGAAGGTGTGCAGGATCAGCTCGACAATCATCTGCACCTCCTCCCGGCCCCCGGCTTCGCGCTGGATGGCCAGCCAGGCGCGGCGCTGCATGCTCTCGTCGAACAAGCCGGGCAGCGCCGCCAGCCCGCGGTCGAAGCGGGTGATGTAACGCGGCAGCAGGCCGATACAGGCGCTGCAACGGATCATCTCCAGCATCAGTTCGTAGGAATGCACTTGCACCACCCCCGCCAGGCGCTGTTCGACCAGGCTGTTCCACGGCTGGAAACCCTCGATCTGCCGGTCGTGCTGCCATTGCACGAGCATGTAGTCCTTCAGGTCGTCCAGGGAGTCCGGGCGCACCGCTACCCGCGAGTAACGCTTGGCGATATGCGGCAGATAGTCCAGTCGCGCCAGGGGCCGTGGTTCGCTGATGTCGAAGCTCGGTCCCGGCCACGGTGAATCGACGCCCGCCAGCCAGACCACCACGTCGGCGCTCAGGGCCTGCAAGGACAAGGCGCTGTCCACCGGGATGATTTCCAGCCGCACACTGGCATTGCGCCGCAGCAGACCGATCAGGTCACGGCCCAGGATGTCGTGCAGGATCGATTCGGCAATCGCCAGGCGCACCAGCGGTTGTTCCACGATCGGCAGGCGCCGTTCATGGGCCAGGGCAATCAGTTGCGCCTGCAACTGCTGGCCTTCGCGACTGAGAATCAGCGCGCTGCCCTGGTACACGAACAGCGGACGACCGAGCTGCTCTTCGAGCAAGCCCAACTGTTTGCGCAACTGGGTCGATTTGATATTCAGGCTGCGCGCCGCCTGCATGAAGCAGCCGCAACGGGCGCTGGCCAGGAAGAACTGCGCGGTTTCCGCTTCGATCCGTTCGGCCAGCGTCAACCATGAGTCGCGAGGTTCGGTCGCGCCGTGGTACTCCATGACGCCCATGCGCTGGGCGGATTCATTCAATGACATCATTCAGACTCCCTGTCGGCGCCTGACGGCGCCCAACCATCCATTGGCAGTTTCTTGTCAGCGTTTCTCTTCCAGCACCTGATTGAGGACCGCGCCGTCGATGCTCAGGGTCGCGGTATTGAACATGCCCTCCAGGTACGCCTTGGCAATCTGTTCCTGGCGCTGGCTGCGCAAGGCGTCACGCAGGCGGTCGCGCAGTTCGTCGAGGGTCGCCGTACGCAACGGCTGCAACTCGGTGAGCTTGACGATATGGAAACCCGCCGGGCTCTGCACCGGGTCCGCCACCGCGCCAACCTTCAGCCGCGACAACGCCCCGCGTATTTCCGGCACCAGTTGCTGCAAAGGCTGCAGGCCCGAGTCGCCGCCACGCCTGGCGGTATCGCGGTCCTGGGAATACTGGGTCGCCAACGCGGCAAATTCGGCCGGTGCGGCCTGGGCGCGACGACTCAGGTCAACGGCCTGCTTGCGCACGCTTTCCAGCGACTGCGGGTCGGGCACTGCCAGGAAGATCTGGCTGACCCGATACAAGGGCGGCGTCTGCCAGGCCGATTTGCCGCTCTCGTAGGCCTGCTGCAATTCCTCGTCGCTCGGATAGTCCGCCGGCACCTGGCTGACCGACGCCAGGTAATTGCGAAAGACGATCTGTTCGGTAGCGGCGCGGGTCTGCTGTTCGATCTTCGGACGCTGGCGCCAGCCCTGGGCATCGGCCTGTTCGAGCACCGCCTTCTCGGCCAGGCGACTACGGATCCAGCTCTCCAGCGCTGCACGATTACCCCGCAGTTGCTCACGCGATTCCGGCGGCAGGGTCGCGAACAGCGCCTTCAGTTCCTCGGGCGCCACTTGCTGGTTACCCAGGCGCGCGACGGCCGGGCCACTCGCCGCCAGCTGCACGACGGAGGGCGTCGGCTGTACCGCCGCCACCGGATCGTTACCCGGGCGCATGGCCAGGGCGACCGCCCCGACCAGCACGGCCAGCGCACCCGCGCCGGCCAACAGGTTGCTTTTTTTCACAGGGCCGCCTCCTCCTCGTGTGCCGCCGGTTCAACCGAAGCTTGCGGTTGTGCCTGCAACTGCGCGGCATGCTGGCTGTACTCGCGCAGGTAGACGATGAACTCCTGCAGCAGGCGATCCCATAGTTCCAGGTTGCCACGCAGGTAGTTCACGCTGACACCCGCGGCCACCACCACGTCCATCTCCATCACCAGGAACTCGCCCTGCACGGACAAGCGGGCAAAACGCCGCGACGCGTTCCACAGTTCCGCCAGTCCGGCCGGCAGCTCACCCTGGACCCGCAGCGCGCAGCTGTAGGTGAAGTCGACATAGTTGCCCTCTTGTGCCGCCAGGTTACCGAAACGCACGGCGTAGCCGATGCCCTGGCTGGCACTGAGCAGTTGCACGATACCGTTCTGGTCGGTGCGGTTGACGCGGTAGCCGGCGCCTTGCAGCAGCTCGGTCAGGCTGTCCGGGGTGACGTGTTCGATCAGTTGTTCGCTCATGAAATGTGCTTCCTTGTCGATCATTGATTGAGAGATGCGTGGCTCGCATCGAACTGGTTCTTGTAGAGGTCATCGCCGAAGGCCTGGGCCATTTCCTCGAACTTGACCCGGGCGCTGCCGGCGAAGGGCTGGCGGATTTTCATCACCTCGGCCACGTCGATTTTTTCGTAGGCGGCGAGGATCTCCTTGGCGATCCCGTACATCTGTTGATTCTTGGCCGAACATTGCTGCACTTGTGTGTCACGCTCGCTCAGTTGTCCCTGTAATCGGGCGCGCTCGGCCTCCTTGGCCTTGGCCATCACCAGCAGGTCGTCATAGGCCTTCTTGAACTTGCCCAACTGCTCGTTGGCGGCCACCGAAAAGGCCTGGGCCTGGCTTTGCAGGGCCTGTTGCTGGCCGACCAGCTGTTCGCTCAGGCCCTTGGCCTTGGCCAGTTCGGCGGTCAACTGCTTGATTTGCGCCTGGGCCGCCTTGGCCTGGTTTTCCGCGGCCAGCCGCGCGGCGCTGGCCTGGGCCTGTTCGCTTTGCAGCGCCTGCAATTGCTGGGTGGTGCTGCGCAACTGGGTGCGCAGGCGCTCTTCCATGCCTTCGGCACTGGCGCCGTTGGCCAGTGCCACGCCGACCGCCAGCAACAACGTCGACCAGCGCACCTGGGCTCGCATGTTCATGGGACCTCCCTCGCGCTTAGAAGCGCGTGTTGATTTCAAGCTGCATGACATCGATATCGAATGGCGCGCCATACACCGTCTCCGAATTGAGCCAGCGCGCGGTGGCGATCACGTTCTTGTCCAGGCCGTAGTTGGCGCCGAGGAAGAAACCCTTGGCGTTGGTGCCGCCGAGGTGGAACGAGGAATCGTTGAAACCGTCCGGCAAGGCGTCCGGCTGGATGTACTTGTAGCCACCGAAGACATTCCAGTCGCCCTTGCGCTTGAGTTCCAGCGCGTTGCCGAGGGTGAACTGCACCATCATTGCGTTGGCGCCGCTTTCCACCTTGCCGTCGTTGTCCAGGTTATTGACGATCTGGCCTTCGGAGCGCTTGGTCATCTCGCCTTCGTCGTAGCCCAGGTTATGCACGTAGTTGACGTGGCTGCGCAGCTTGAAGTCTTCCGGCAGTTCGCTGTCGAGCACCAGGTTCAGGTCGATCAGGTTGAACTCCGAAGCCAGGCCGACGAATTGCGGTTGCGGGGTCTTGGCCGGGTTCGTCGGGTCCGGAGTGATATTGCGCAGCAGGAACACCGTGTTGCCTTTCTGCATGAACGCCGAGCGCGTGCCGTCGGTGTCGCAGCCGGGATCGCCATTCCAGGGCTCGCAGGGGCTGGAACGCTTGCCTTCGATATTGTCGAAGCGGTAGTAGGCCAGCGCCCCCTTGAGCCGGTTGTGCTGGCTGAACTGCCAGTTGGCGCCGATCTGGCCGCCATACAGCCATTTGTTGTCGCTGGCCTGCTTGTCCGAACCATTGCTGGTGAAGGTATCGTTGCTGTATTCCACCGGGAACGCGCCAACCGTACCGAACAGGCCCCAATCGGCGTTCAGCTTGCGGTCGAAGACGGCGGCGATGCCGTCGAAGTTCAGGTCGGTGGAGTACAACATGTCGGTGGAGAAGAACGGGTTGGCCATCCGCCCGCCGGTGATGCTCACATAGTCGTAGGGCTTCCAGGTCAGATAACCCTGGTCGAGCCAGATATCCTTCTTGGCAAAGCCGCCGCCCAGGGTCTGGGTGGTGGACACCGGATTGTTGTCCGAACCGGTGCCGATCCGCACGCCGGCCATCCACTCCGGGGAAATCACTGCTTTCATGCCCAGCCGGGCTCTGATCCGGAACAGGTTCTCGCGGTCTTCACGGGTATTGAGCAATGGCGGCAGGCCGGTGGAACTCTGTGGGTTGACGTCATAGGGACCGTTGGCGTTGAGCTTGGCGAAATCGATGATTTCCTTGCTGTTGATGCCCGAGCTGCCGTTCGCATCGTTGTCATTGCCACCGGCGTAATAGCGCGACTCGTCGCGCAGGCGGATATCACCGTCGAAACTGATCCGCGACACCCAGTCCGGGAAGGTATTCGGTTGCGCCCAGTTCTCCTGCTTGGCGGTGGCCATGACTTCGGCCTTGACCTGGTCGCGGATCTGGTCGCGGACGATCGCCGGGACGTATTGCACCCGCACCTCACCCGGCGTTGCCGCCGGTGCGCTGGCTGCGACGGCGTTGGCCTGGCGTGCCTGGACCGCTTCCTTCTCGGCCTGGGCGATCAGGCCGTCGGCCTGCTCCTTTTTCAGCACGCCCTGCTGCACCAGCAGCCGGATCAGATTGATCGTGGCGTTCTCCGAAGGCGCGGTCTGGGCCGTCGCCTGTCCGACCAGGGTCGCGATGACCAGGCCGACCGCCAGGCTCAATCGATTCACATTGGAAACCATTTGCACTGAACTCCTTAGACAAGACTGCACATGTATGGGGCTAGCCGGGACGGCGGCCTTGCAGGGAAATGCGCACCGGCAAGGTCATCGAGGCCGGCGGCCGTTCGTTTAATCGAGGAGCGGCGCGCAACGCGGCCAGCACCTGTGTGTCGAGCCTGGGATCGCCGCTGGACTTGACCAGCTCGACCCGGGTGATATCTCCGGCGGCGCTGAGCCAGACATCGGTCTGCAGCGAAAACGCCAGGTTGCGCAGTTCCGGGTTCTCCTTGAGCACGCGCTGAAAGGTGTACGCCAGGAACTGGCTGTAGGTGCCGTTGCCCAGCCGCCCACCGCCCGCGCCCGCCATGCCACCACCCTTGCCCGCGCCGATGTTGAAAGCGTCGCCGCCGGCCTGGGCATCGCCATCGATCTGCATCGGGTTCGCCAGGTCGTCCGCCGGCGATGGCGGGGCTTCCTCCTGGGGCTTGACCTCTTCGGGCTCGGGTGTCGGCTCGGGGACCTTCTCTTCCACCGGCGTCTCGGGCTCCTTGGGCTTTTCCGGCTCGGGAGGCGGCGGTGGTGGCGGAGGCGGCAACGGGATGATCATCGGCACCTTCGGCGCTTCGCGACGGACCCCGCTCATGTCGTGGGCCCACTGCCACAGGAACCACGCGGCGGCGGCGCCCAGCAGCAACCCGGCGCCCCACTTCACCAGGCGCAAGGGCGACTTCTTCACGGGATCGGGGCTGATCGGTAATTTGGCGGTCATGGTCAGCCCTGGTTCGGTTTGCCGGTGACCAGCCCGACCTGGGACAGCTCCAGGCGTCGCAGCAGGTCGAGCACTTCGATCACTTTCTGGTACTGCACCGTGGCGTCGCCACGCACGATGATCGGGAAGTCCGGGCTCTGCGCCTTCTCGATGCGCAGGCGCTCCTCCAGCTCCGGCAGCGTCACCGGGTAGGCGTCGAGGAACACCTGGCCGCCATCGTTGACCGAGATGGCCTTGGTCTTGGCCTCGGACAACGACACCGAGGCACTGGCCTTGGGCAGATGGATCTGGATCCCCGAGACCTGGGCCGTGGCGGTGAGGATGAACATCACCAGTACCACCATCAGCACGTCCACCAGGGGCGTGATGTTGATGCTGTCGACGGCGGCATCGTCATCGTCGTCATGGGAGGTGTTTACGGAAGCCATGGCAGTTCCCCTCAGACCGACAACATGTCGGCGACGTGATGATCGGCATGCGCGGCGCGCCCGCGAGCGTTGTCGTGGGACTGGCCCTCGCCATGCATTTCCGCCAGGCGCGTGATGAACTCATCGACGAACACGCGCATGTCGGCACTGACTTCCTTGTTGCGGGTGATCAGGCGGTTGTAGCCAAACAGCGCCGGGATCGCGACGAACAGGCCCATGGCCGTGGCCAGCAAGGCTGCCGCCATGCCCGGGGCAATGGCATTGATGTTCACGTCACCGGCCATGGCCGTGCCGAGGAACACCACCATGATCCCCAGCACGGTCCCCAGCAGGCCGATGTACGGACCGCCGGCGATGGCGTTGGACAGGGTCGAGAGTTTCGAGCTCAGTTGCTGGTTTTCCCGGGTGCGCACGCCGTCCATCGAGCAGCGGATGGCCTCGATGGTGGCCGCCGAGACCGACGAGGTATCGGCGCCCTGGGCGCGACGGGTGCGGATTTCCTTGACCGCCACCAGGTACAGGCGCCACAGCGACGAGTGCTCCAGGCGCCGGGCCAGGTCCTGGTCGTCGGCGAACATCTCCAGGCGCGTGCCGATCTGCCCGAACTGCTCGCGAAACGCTTCGTTGGCCCGGCTGACGCGACCCAAGGCGCGGTTCTTGCGGATCATGATGAACCACGACTGGATCATCATCAGCACCAGTACGGCGATGATCACCCAGGCGTCCACCGGCACCGCCTTGAGCAGGAAGCCGAGGCTGCCGAAGCCGAAGCCCGACTGTTCTTCGTCGGCGCCGTAGGCCACCAGTTTCGATTCGGCGCCCTGGGCCGTGGCATCGGCCAGCAGCGCGGCGGCGGGACGCACGACCTTGGACAGGCGCAGTTCGTCGATAGCGCCGTTGAAGGCCTGGAAGGCGCTCGAAGCCGGTGCTGCCGGGTCGGCGGCCGCCACCGGCGGAACGTCGCCACCGATGGCGATCAGCGAGTTGAAGGCCGGCACTTCCTGGGCCAGGGTCGCGGTTTCGCGACCGTTGACGAACAGCGAGACCTTGCTGCCTTGAGCGGTCAGTGCCAGGTGTTGCCACTGCCCCGGATTCAGCGCCTGGGTCGATACCGCGCGCTGGCCGTTGATCTCCACGAACGGCGTGCCCTGGCTGGTGCCGAGCAGGAAGGCATGGGCGCCTTCGCGACGAGCCATCAGCAATTGCTCACCCGAAGCCTGGTCCAGGCGAACCCAGGCACTCAGGCTGAAGGCACCGCCCGCGGCATATTGCAGCGACGGACTGGCCGGCAGCATCAGCGGCTGGCCGCCGAACTGCAACGCCGCGCCGATCACGCCGTCGATACGGCTGCCCGTGGCGTTCTGGGCGTTGTTGGAAAACGCCGTGGCATCCCTGGGCGGCGTGGCGACCGCACCGTCGAAGTGGTAGACGGCGGTGTAGTTCGGCTCGAACGCCAGTTGCCCGTTGCTGGTGGCCGGGGCCTTCTGGTTACCGTAGTACATCCAGATGTCCTGGCGCTGGCCGCCGTCGATCTTCGGGACATCGACCCAGATCAGCGCCATGCCCATCAGCGGATCGAAGCTTTCGATCTGGTAATTGAGCACGGTCTTGTCGTCGGCAGCGACAAAGCGCAGGTCCGAACCGTCTTCCTTGACACCGTCGAAGGTAAAGTTGCCGGTGTGCAGGCGCACCAGCAGGCTGGTGCGGCCCAGGGCATCGTTGATGGCCGCGCCCTGGGGCGTGGTGTCGACGGTGATCTGCTTGCGGTAGTGCCAGTCATCCTGCCACCAGGCCTGGGCGGTGGCCGGGAGCACGAAGCCCAGGCAGATCAACAGGAAAGTCATCAGGCGCTGCATGAAAAATGCTCCTTTTTATGGGTTCAGAAAGTGGCTTGCAGGCTGAAGTGCAAACGTGGGTCCTGTTTCTTGGTGTTCGGTCCGTCCAGCAGCGGGTAGCCCCAGTCGAGGCTGCCGGACAGCCAGTCGACCAGGCTGGCGCGGGTGCCCAGGCCGACGCTGGCGAGGCTGTAGTCCGACTCCTGTTCGATCAGCGGTTCACGCAGGTACAGCTGGGCGCCTTCGGCGAAGACATAGAAGCGCCACTCCTGGACATAACTGCCGAGGAACTTGGCCAGCGAGGGGGTGCGCAGCTCCTGGGAAAGCAGGTAGCCTTCGTCACCGGTGCGCTCGGCGGCCAGGTAGCCGCGTACCGAGGTGGCACCGCCGGCGGACATCTGCTCGTTGGAAACCAGTGGGCTGGAGGTCAGTTGGAACGAGGCTTTCGAAGCGCTCTGCCAGTCGCCGAGGAAGTTCCAGGTGTAATTCAGGTCGCCCTTGAGCACGGTGAAACTGGGGCTGGCCTTGTAGCGTTTGCGGCCGAATTCCTGACCGTCGCTGCCATAGCCGAAGAACGCCCGGGTACCGGCCACCAGGCTCAGGCCCAGGCCCAACTGGGAACTCTCGGTATAGCGATAGCCGTTGTAGCCCAGGGTGATCGGGGCATACTTGAGCGGCACGGTGTCGCTGCTGCCACCGAACTTGAGTTGCTCCTCGAAGTCCTTGAAGTCCACGCCCAGGGAAAACGAGTTGGCCCAGGCGTCCGCTGCCGGCAGGCTGTAGATCCCGGAAATCCCGTAGGAGTGGCCCTTGCCGAGGACGTTGCTGCCTCCGATGGTCGCGACGTTGCTGTCGGACTGGTAGCCGGAGAGCTGCACCGACCAGCGATCACTGAGCGGCGCGGTATAGGACCCTGACCAGACCTTGGCGTTGTCCTGGTCTTCCGGTGCGGTGAAATAGGTCAGGGAGACACTGTGGCCCAGTTGCCAGAGATTGTCGTAGCCCAGCGAAGTGACCGCCCGCAGCTCCTTGGTGTCGGCGCTGTAGTCGTTGTTCAGGCCCACGCTGGCGTGCCTGGGGTTCTTGTCTTCCACTTGCAGGTCGACGTCCATGGTGCCCGGCCGCTGGCCCTCGCGAACCAGGGGCATGACCTGCCGTCCCGCGGTCTTGTTCAACGCCGCCAGCTCGCCCTGGACGTTGGCGAAATTGGGCACCTCGCCCTCCTTCAGGGCCGGCACGTCATCGCGGATCTCGACCGGGGAATAGTGCCTGGCGCCGACCACGCGCACCCGTCCGACCTTGGTCTCGCTGACCTGCAGGAAGACGATGCCTTCCTCGACCTTCTGCTCGGGCAATTCGACGAAGACCGACTGATAGCCCTTGGCCTGATAGATTTTCTGCAGGGCATCCCGCGCGCCTTCGATATCGCTCAGTGCCTTCTGCGGGCCGAGAAACGGGTACACCGCTTCCTCGATATCCCGGGCATCGAGCACGGTATTGCCACGCACGACGTATTCGTTGACATCCACCAGGCGCGCGGCGGCTTCCTCGGCCAGCAATGGCCGTCCCAGCAGTGCCAGGGCCAATCCCGCGCACACCGGCAGCCAGCGCCCGGCGTTTATCGCTCGCGCCTCTTTGAAGAACAGATGCTCCACACCGCCCCCTAAATTCAGAAAGGTCTCGAATCAACTCGAAACCGTCGCGACGGTGTTTCCCGTCGCTTGTTCGATCAATTGCTCGACAGCGCCGTGACCGCGTGCCTGGCCAGCCAGGTGTGCAACAGGGCAAAGTTCAGGGAGAACTCCGGCATCTGCAGCAACGCGCCACAGAACACCTCGCCGATGATTTTCTGGATCAGCGTCACCGCCTGCGGGTTGTCCAGCAGCGTGGCGATGTCCTTGCTGAGGATGTTGAAGTTCCAGACCTTCTGGTTCAGGTCCAGGCCGACGAACCAGCGGAACAGCAGGTTGTAATTGAGCTGCTCGTACAACTGCTGCTCGCTGGGCACCGAATACAGCAGTTGCAGCAGGAGGATGTGCATGACCGTCTGCGGCGCGATGAGCATCCTGGAGTCGGCATTGAGCGCCAGCAGGACCTCACGGTGGTCGTCCAGCAGGTCATCGATCTGCGGGCGCAGCAGCACCAGCGAATGTCCCGGCGGGATGTAGCTGGAGACCTCCTTCAAGGCGCCCTGCCAGTCCTCCTGCGAGACGATCCAGACCCATGGCGCACCGTAGCGGTAGACCGACACCGGCTTCTTGCGCGCCGCTTCGACGATCTTCGACAAACGCTGATCCAGCTCCTGCATGCCCACTTTCGAGTAACGTTCCATAGTCCCCACCTCGATCTCCCCGCCTTCCCGTCATCCTCAGGAATCGTTGCCTTGCGGCACCTTGCACACTTCACATATCCATGACGGGGCTGGCCTTGTGCTACCGAACTTTTGTCATAAAAGCTTCATTCCACGACGGGCTGCCGGGCAAAAAAAAGGGCGGCCATCACGGCCGCCCCTGGGGTGAAACACCGGGTGATTACAAGGTCAGGTTGCCCCGCTCCTCTGCGGTCAGACGCTGGCGCGCCTGCTCGTCCAGGGGACCGGCGCCCAGCACTTGCACGGGGCTGTCGGGGTTGTAGGCCGGCGAGCGGCTGGCACCGTCGCGTGAAGGTTCCAGGCGTTCCTGGCCGAAGCTCAATACCTGCACGGTGAATACCGAAGGCTGGTTCTGCCGGGCATTGGCCTGCTGCTGCCGCGCCACGTCGTCCGCCGCCTGGGTCGCCGAGCTTGCCGCCGCGCTGGCCGAGGTGATCGCCCCGGTATTGACCGACGCCACCACCGGCACGCCCGAGGATTTACCCTGGACCTGGATGTTCGCCGCGTTCACCACATGCAGGGCGGCGATGTTGACGTTGCCCGAAACCCGGATCCCCGCCTCGCCCGCATCGATGGTGCCCAGCGGTGCGATCAGGTCGATATCGCCTGGCTTCACTTCAGGAATCGGGTTCAGGGTGGCGATACCGGCACCGGTACTCGGCACCGCCGGGGACAGGCTGACATTGCCCCAGTCGTCATAGACGCGCTTGGGCGGCGTGTACACCACGGTGGTCTTGGAGCCGCGTCCGGCGTTGATATCGCCCTGCGCCGACCAGCCCATGATCGAACCGCCGAAGGTGGTCATGATCCGGCTCTGGCCGAGCAGGATGCTGCCCTGGGAATACAGCTGGATATCCCCCGAACCCTGGGTGATGACCCCCGCCGTGGACGGTGGCGCGGCCCCCTCGATACCGAACACCTGCTTTCCGCCCGGCGTCAGCATCTGGATCGAACCACCGAAGTTGGTGTGTACTCCGGAGCCACCGAACAGCGTGATATCGCCCTGGTAACCAATCGGGTTGCCTGCCACATCGGTTTCCGGGAACAGCGCGGCAATCGCTTCGCGGCCGCGCAGGTAACTGCCCTCACGCGGCCCGCCGACCTGGTTGTATTCGCGGCCGCCGGCCTTGAGCTCAGCGAAATACACCTCGCGGGCAAAGACCCGTTGCTGCTCCGGCGCCAGGGCCGCGTAGTAGGCCCGTGCCTGTGCGACATCGCCGCTGAAGCCATAGCGCCCGGCCAGCCAGGCAACCAGTTGCGCTTCATAGGTCTTGGCCACCTTGGCTCCCTGACCGGACAAGGATTCGCCCGGCTGAGCGAGGTTGGCCGGATCCAGGTAGGCCGCGATGAAACGCGCATAGTCCGCCCCGTTGCTGCCCGCACCGGCCTGCAGCACGATGTCCGCCCCGGGTCGTGAATCGCCGGGTACCACGGCGCCCAGGCTGGTGATGCTGACCTTGTCCTCCATCAGGATATTGCGCCCGGCAGTGACCTCCAGGGTGCCGGGGCCGGCGACGTTGAATGCGCTGTACAGCAGGTCGCGACCCGCCTGGATCACGGAGATATCGGTCGGGTCGTTGTGGGCGAACAGGTTGCCGCTGGTCTCCCCGGCCGCCAGTCCCTGATCGGTCGGTATGCTCGAACCGCCAGCAGCCTTCCCGCTGCTGACGATATCGCGCCCGGCCATGATCCGTACCGGACCCGCGCTTTCGTACCAGGTGCTGCCATTGGCGAAGGAAAGGATTTCACCGGTGCGCAAGCCGACGATATCGCCGTCCCGGGCATAGAACCGTGCAGGCAGGACATTGCTGCGGGTCGAGGCGGTATCCGCGCCGAAGGCGAACAACGGGTAGCGCCCACCCACGGCCAAGGGATCTGCGACAATAGCGGTGCCGCCCTGATTATCGATCACCTTGTTGCCGCCGGCGTCATAAGCAATGAAAGCCGGCTTGAACGGCGTGGCGATGGCGCTGGCTGCCGCACCGGACTGGTTGATCGCATATCCGCCACCGTACAACGAATCAGCCGCGAGGAATTCGAGCTGCCCATTGGCCGATGGTGCCAGCAGCAGTGAGTAATTGTTGGCGTTCGCCAGGTTGCTCGCGCTGTAGAGCGCCGACGGGCCGTAGTAGAAACTACCGTTGGCTGCCACCGCACGCAGGATCGAGGGATAGACAAAGCGACCGTCGGTGGCTGAGCTGTTGCGTCCTTCAAGCGCAGCCGTGCCGGAGGTCTTGATCTCCCCCAGTTGGGTACTGGGCGTGAGGTTGCCACCTGCCGAGAACAGGTCAATGGCCGTGTGATCGGTCCAGAGCGAGAACCAGCTGTAGCCCATGCCCGAAAATGGATTGGGGGTAGCAGCAGCGGGATTCAGGTCGAGCGCAACACTGTTTGGCAGTGATACTCGGCCCGGATCAGTGGCGCCGCCCACGACCAGATCGCCACGCGTCGAAAGACTGATCGTGGCGTCGCCGGGAATCAGCACCAGACCGCCGGTGGAACTGGCCAGAGAGGCCGTGTAAGGATCAAAGGAGCGGGTGTCGGTCTTGTCGTGATCGACAGACACAGCCCCATAGTGCAGATCAATTCCACCCAGCGCACCGGCTTGTACCTGAAGGTTGCCACGCAGGTTGATCAAGGCCCCCTGCAAGTCATGGATCGGCGCCAGGGGATTGCCGTTCTTGTCCAGCGGGTTCCGGGCGGCCAGGGTCGGGTTCACACCACCACCGACCTGGAGATTCAAATCCCCGCCTCCGGTCAGCATAAGCTGGCCATCGGCACCCACACGCCCCGTACTCCCAACGGCCAGTATCAACCCCTGGCTGCGAAGCGCGGCACTCTGGTTACCGGAAACGGAGTCACCCATTTGCACCAGGGTGCCGGCGTCCCCTCCTACACGAACATCGACATTACCACCGCCGAGCGTGCCGAAGCCGGTAAAGCCGGTCAGCGCACTGCCCGAGTTGAGACTGGTGTAGGTACCGAAGTTGATCCACCAGGCCGTCGGGATATTGTCCCCCCCGGCCAGGGGAGTGCCACTGCCCTGGCGCCAGAGCCAGTTACCCAGCGCCGCGCTCGGTAATTGTGCGGGATCACCGCTTTGTTTCTCCCGCATGGCCAGGGCATCACCTGTCAGATTCCCCCCCACACTCAGCAGCAGATTGCCGCCGTGGTCTGGATACCAGGCCCGATAGAGACTGCCCGTACCGCCGTCGACCAGTGACTCGTAACCGCCCAACTGGTCGGGTAGAAGAGTGCCATTGCGTCCCCTGGGTCGATTGAACTCGGCACTGACAGGCGTCGATGAGCCCGCCGTGTAGACACCATACAGAGAGTTCATATTCAGGTTGCCCGCGCTCAGCAACTCCAGATCCCCGGTGCCAGTGCGCAGGACACTGAAGTTCGCCTTGCTCGGCTCAAGGGTATAGTCGGATGCCTGCGCCTTACAGAAGCCCGGTGAGTCCTCGCACATGGTTGGCCAACCAATGAGCGCGAAATCGATCGGTTGGCCCACCATGCTTTCGTCGCCATAGATATCCAGCGAACCTTCCCTGGTCCAGAGATAGACAGGCGGGGGGACGGCACAAAAACTCGGCGAGTCCTGACACATGGTCGGCCAACCGATGAGATCAAAATCGATCGGCTTGCCGACCATGCTCTCGTCACCGTAGATATCCAGCGAGCCTTCCTTGGTCCAGACCAATGCGCCTGCGGCAGGAACGGCGGTCATGCCATAGTGGGTGTCGGCCAGCCGGATAGTCCCGTGCTCGGCATACGGATCGGTCAATCGTGTATCCGCCGCTGCGGTATCGGCACCCGCCACCAGACGAATCGACCAGGACTGCGAACCTTCCGGCAACATCTGCGCCACCGCCCAGTTGCTGCCCTGGGCGCCGTCACGCAGGTCAATCGACTTCCCACCCAGCTTGAGATCGGTCATGGACGGAATCACCGAGCCCTTGAGCAAGGTGATCGAGCCCGCCAGCATGACGACATTGGGGTTGCTGTCGTTGATCGAAGCCTGCGGCCGACTTGGCAACGGCACGCCGGCCGGCCAGGTCATGGCGCCGAGCGCGGTATTGCCGGCCAGCCGGGTGCCCGCCCCCAGTTTCATGCCCGCGACAACCACCAGCGGCTGATCGAGCAGCGTACCCGCCGCATAAGCCAGCGTGCCGTTGGCGTTGTAGATCGCCCCCGACAGCACCGTGCCAGCCGGCAGGCTGATATCGGCCCCCAGGGTGCCGGTGGCCGGCAGCACGGTGCCCGCCGCCACGGTCAGCGCCTGGATCGGCAGATCGTAGTTGAGCACCTTGCCCGCCGGGAATGCCGTGTCCTGCTGCAACACGATACCGCCCTTGGGCAGGACCACATCGCCGCCGAACATCTGCTTGCCTTCGGTCAACAGCCAGCCAGTGTCGTCCTGGGTTTTCGGCGGTGGGGCAAAGCCGTCGTTGATGCTGCCGTAGATATCCAGGTCGCCACCGGCCCGCATGACCAGTGCTCCTGCTTCACCGGCGCGCAGGCTGGCGTAGCGGTAGCCGGACAGGTCGAGGTCGCCCTGGACCACCAGGTCGCCCTTGGCGACGACCTCGACACCCGGACGCAGGTGGAAGACGTCGTCATAGGTCGCGTTGTGCAGGCCCGCCAGTTTGTCGTTGAGCAAAGTGTTGTTGGCCAGAGCGTTTTCGATGAACTTGGCGCTCTCCTTGTCTTTCTGGTCCAGGTAGTCCTGATCGATGTATTGATAAGGACGACCGCTGACCGCCGGATCGACGCCATCCTTCGCATCGGTGTAGCGCTGAACCGCATTGAGGGCGATGGACTTGGCGCCCTGGATGATCAGCCCGGTGCGGGCGTCGATGGCGATATCGCCATGGGTCGCCGCATCCTGGCCCTGACTGCCATCGGCCGAGGTCGGTCGGCCATCGCTGCCGATACGCGGCGCATTGAGTTCCAGGGTGCCACGGGCCTGGCCATCGCCCTGTCCCGGCTTGGCCGCGGTGCCGTGACGCAGGTCGATGCGCGCCCCACTGGCGAGGGTCAGGGTGCCGTCGCCGGAGCTCAGCTCGACAATGGCGCGGTTGGGCGAATCGATGATCTTGCCGTAACTGTCAACCCGCAGCACGCTGCCATGGGCGTCGAGCACCGCGTTGCCATCCAGGGTCAGGCCATTCTTGCCGGCCAGGCGGATGCTGCCCACCCGCTCGCCGCTGGCGTCGATGGTACCGCTGACGGTGAGGCGGCCGTTATCGACGGAGACGTTGACATCTCCTGCCTTGATATCGCTGCCGATATTCAGGTCGCCCTGCTTGAGCTGGAAGCTGCGCGAGCCGAACACCTGGCCGTCGTTGAGACGCTGGTTGAGGGCGGCGAACTGGCTGTCCAGGGTGCCGGTGAGGCCCAGGCGCTGGGCGCGGATATCCACGCCACCGGACTTGTAAGGCACCAGGGTGCCGCCAGCGTCGTAGTAGCCGCTGCTGCTGCCGAGGATCTGCCCCTGCAGGTCCACCAGGCCGGCCGAAGGATCCAGTGCCACGACCTTGAGCGTGCCGGCCTGGTTGTTGACGGCCCGCAGGTCGATCACCGAACCCGCGGCCTGGCGGATGCTGCCGGTACGGCTTTGCAGGGTCGCGTCACCCCCCCAGCTGTACTTGTCGACATCGTTGAGGCTGACCTTGCGCCCGGACATATCGATCCGCGCCGCGTCAGTGAGGGTCAGGTCGCCCTCGGCGTCGAGGGTCAGCTTGCCGCTGGGCAAGGCGATCCGGGTGTCGAGCACGATGCTCTTGCCCGACAACGCCAGCTCGGCGCCAAGGGTCCCCGAGCCCAGGGTGGCATCGCCAGGAGTCGAGCCCGCCGGCGCCGACATCCGGATCGCTCCGCCGGCGGTGATCTTGTTGACCGAGCCAGCCTCGCCGGTCAGCAGCGGCGTCAGCATATTCAGGTTGCCGCCGCTGTAGCTGTAGCCCTTGCCCTCCACATAGGCGCCCTGGCTCTGGTACACCGCCAGGCTGCCCTTGTGGTTGGCGGTGATGCGGTCGCTGGCACTCAGGTTGACATTGGCGAAGCCCAGGGCCAGGCGATCGTAGGACGGCAGCGTGCCGGGCTGGGTGTTGGGCCCATAGCCGAACTCGATGCGTTCGGCCTGGATATTCAGATTGCCGCTGCCGGTCCCCGCGCCGCCGTTGACCACCGTGCCGGGCTTGCCCTGGGCACCGTTCCAGATCAGGTCGGCGGTGCGGATGGTCGCGTTGTTGGCACTGGTGCCGGCGCCATAGATGGCCGGCGTGGTCAGCACCAGCTCCTTGAGCCGCGATTGGCCGGTCACACTGTCGTAGGTGTCGAGGACCACGTCGCCGTAGAAGTTGAAGGCATCGCGGGCACTCAGTTCCAGGGTTTCCAGGGCCGGGGCGCCGGTGCTGGTATCTCCACGCAACAGGCGGTCGAGCACGCTCTGGTTAAGCGTCAGGCCGCTGGGCAAGGCGTTGTTGGCGGCCATGTCGGCCAGTGACTGGGCACTGCCGGCATTGATCGCGCCCACCGCCAGGGTCAGGTGGCGGGTTCCGTAGCGCACGGACTCGTCCAGGGCGAAGGTGTTGTTGGTCGCCATGACGATGGTGCCTTCGGAATACAGGCTGGTAGTGCCGGTGCACGTGGTGTCGCAGCCGACGACACGAATACTGCCACTGCCCCCGGCTTCAGGAGCGAGCACATTCAGACGATCATTCGATACGGCCAACACGCTGACGGTCCCGGGCGCATAGATGTAGCCCGCGCCCTGACGGGCAGCCGCCCCTTGGCCCAGGGTGCTGATGCTGGCTCCCTGTTCTACCAGGACATTACCCAGCAGGAAAACTTCAGGCCCGACCAGCCCCGCACCGCTGCGTAAAGTCACGTTACTGCCGTTCTTGAAGGTCAGGTAGTTGCCACCCTGTCCATACACAGCCGTCGCCGCCCCGCCCAGTGCCAGGCTTTTGGAGCCAATGGCATTCAGGTCGGCATCTTCCAGCGTAACGCCAACGAACCCCGGTGTTGCAGCCGTGCCTTTGGCCACCACCTCGATTCCACCCTGGGTTGTCGTGATCGCAGTCGTGCTGCCATTGCCTCCGGCGCCCCGCTCGGCCAGCAACTGGCCGGAGAAACTGAAGCTGGGACGCCCGGTAGTATTGAGGTCCAACTTGAGGTCGAAGGCCTTGGCGTCGCGGGCCATCAGAATCGGTGGCACGCCAAGCTTGGCGGCATCGGCCAGGATAAAACTGCTGAGGCTGGTTTCGTTGTACTGGGAATAGCGTCGCAGCACATCGGCGGAAGTCACGATCACCTGGCTGGAGAGGCTGTCGCGAATGCCGGTGCCGGCGATGGACAGCGACCCGGAGGTCGACCAGGAGCCATTGCGCATGGCCTGCGCGCCCAAGGCACCGCCCTGCCCGGAGAGGCCATTGATCTCGACCCGGAATGCTCCCGGCAACAGCGCATAGGACGACGGCAGCAAGGTGTAGATACCCGCCGGCAGGCCGGGCACGCCAGCGCCAATGGTGATCTGCCGGCCCACTACCGGGTCCGATGAGCCGCCAGGGGCATAGCCGGCCTGGACTCCGGGGATAATTGCATAGATCGGATTGGTCGATAGGCCCGGCAAGGTGAAACTGCCATCGGCATTGAACTGCACCAGCGGGTTGAAACGCGCATCGGTGGAACCGCCGCGCCCGGAGATAAAGCCGGCACCGGTGAGGTCGCCGCCGCCGGAGACATCGACCACCGCGCCCTCGTCCACCGCCACCGATTGGCCGCGCATTTCGATACCGCGCGGGACCTTGCCGTCTTCATTGCTCAACAGCGACTTGTCCAGGGGCACACCGTTGTACAGGTAGGTGATACCGTCGACCGTACCGCCATAGGGCATGATCAGGCCCTTGCCGCTGACCGAGGTCAGGCTGCCGGACAACAGGTTGACCTCAGCCGTGGCGGCAGGATTACCCGGACCGGCGTCGCTGCGGCCGAGAATCAGCGACCCCAGTGGCGCCCGCAGGACACCGCCCTGGTTGATCAGGTCCGCCTCGACGTTCAAGCGGCCGAATGCCGAATAAGGTACGCGTGGCGTGGTCGCCGTGGTACGCCCGATATCCACGCGCCTGGCGGAAATCAGCGCCTGGGCATTGGTATCCGGGTAAATCTGCGCAGCGATCAGACCGAGCGCCGCGGGGGTGATCAGGGAGGTCGTCGGGATGGTGCCGGTGCTGGCGAGCAAGCGCATATCGCCTTCGCTGCGCAGGTTCACCTGCTCGAAGCCACGGCGGTCCAGGGTCAGGCTGCCTGCCTGTTGAGCAATGGTGCCCCGGGCGCCGAAGCGAACCTGATCGCGGACATCCAGCAGTTGGCTTTGTACCTCGAATACGCCCTGGGTGGCTTGCGTGGAAGTACCAGTACGCAAGGTTGGCGAGGTATGGAAATCTTTGCCCATGGGCGCCAACCCGGCCAGGCGGACATAGGCCGCGGACAGCTGGATCCGCGCATTCGCCGCCGAGGATTCGGCCAGGCCCAGGGCGCCGGAATACAGCGACAGGCTCTGGTTCAAGGCCAGGTTCACATCACCGTCAAAGCTAAGCACGCCGTTGCTGAGCAAGGCCAGGTTGCCAAAACCGCCATCGCGGACCTGATCGGCCGCCAGCCGGCCATGACCGTACGCCAGGCTGTCGGCGACCGAGCCCGCATCGCTGCCGAGCGGCAACAGGCTGGCATCGCGATGCTGGCTGATGATCAGTTCACGTAATTGCAGGACCCGATCCGCCGCTGGCAACAGGTAACTGTTCGACTCCAGCGCCACGGCGAGACTGCCGCCCGCGGCCCCTACACCCCCTGCCCGGGCAAACATGTCACCGTCCAGATAGACACCGTTACGCGAAGCGATGGAGATGCTGCCGCCATCGCTGGCGACCTGAATGGCGCCCTGCCCCGGAATATCCAGCGTGGCCTGTGCCCCCGAGGCATCGAGGGTCGCGCCTTCGCGGATAACCACGAACAGATCGGCGGCACTGGCCTGGCCCGTTGCATGATCGATTTCACCTCCGATCACGATACTGCCGCCACGACGTACCTGCCCGTAGCGGTTGCCCCTCACGTCGACGGCGGTGACTGCGCGGGCCGCCACATCCAGCACGGCCTGTTCGCCGATCCAGATCGAGCGACCATGGCCGGCGGCATTGGGGACTTCCGTCGTCGTGCCGGATTGCGCCACCTGCCCCAGGGTGATGTTCCCGCCCCAGGCATTGAGCCGGCCGTCCACCGTCAACTGGCCGATGCTGCGCACGGCAATGGATTGGCCGGGATCGACATTGATTACCGCGCCCTTGCCGATCACGGCCTCGACCGTGGCCATATCCGCCGCGGTGGATTGGAACGTACCGGCTTGCAGGCTCAGGCTGGCCCCCTTGCGCTGGGTCAGCACACCCTTGATCGCATCTTCCTGATAGACCGGCGGCGTCCAGGTTTCCAGCGCCGCGGACGGATCCCCGCCGCCAGGCGTCACCAGCGCCTGCTCGCCAAAACGGTACACCGGCATGCTGACATCGACCTGGGTGCCATCGGCAACGATCAAGCCCTGGTTACCCTTGATGTCATAGGCGGAGAAGCCCTTGTTGAAGAACCCGCCATTGAGCAGCAGGGTATCGGCGGGGGCGCCGGTCGCCGAGTCACTGATCAGGACCTTGCCGGCCTGCATCGACAGGGTCCCGCCACCGTTCACACCCTGGCCGCGAATCTCGCCGCCCAGGGTCAGCTTGCCGGTGCCGGTGGAGACATTGGCATTGGCCGCCAAGGTCACGTCACCGCCCTTGCCGCCCTGCTGCCGGTTCTTGAACAACAGGGCGCCACCTGAAGAGACATCGACCACGCTGTCAGTGCCGAGGGTCAGGTCACCGCTGCTACGCAGCGAGATGGTGCCGCCGTTCAGATAGGCCAGGCCGCTGTTATTGCCGGTCTCCAGCATCTGGTTGGTCCACAGGCCACGGGCATCGAGTTTCACTCCCTGCCCTACCGTTACCCGGCCCGCGCCGCCGAGCGTGCTGTCAGCCAGCCCGTTGCTGCCGAACTGCTGCAGCACGTTGCCGACCTGAATGGTTCCCGCGCGTGCGGTGAGGTTGGCGTTCACGTCGACCTGAGGACCGAACAGGGTGATATTCCCGCCATTGCCGACCTGCACCGCGCTGTCGACGGTGATATTGCCGGTGGCCGCGACCTTCAGGGCGCCCAGGTTGAAGCCATTGAGGCGGTCGGTATTGAGCATCAGCGTGCCCTGGCGATCCGTGGGCAAGGCGGTGTTCAGGTCCAGTCCGGCGGCGATCTGCTCGCTGCTCTGGTTCAGCACCACATTCTTCAGGGTGTTGGCATCGGCGCCCAATGCGTATTGCAGCAGTCCGCTGGACTTGACGTAATACGGCACGTAGTTGCCGACGACCAGCTGCGCGCCGCGTGCCGCGGCCTTTTGCGACTGGTTGTAGCCATCCAGGCCGGCCTGGGGCGCGCGGGTCTGGCGATCGCCCTGGAAGGTGTCGCCGACGACATTGCCCTCGAGCACCGCATTGCGGGTGCCGATCACCAGGCTGCCGGCATCGCGACCGACGACATAGCCGCTTTCATAACGCTCGCGAGGTGCCAGCAACGGGTTGTAGAAGTATTCGGTCTGGCCCCAGCGGGTACTGGTGGACTCATACCCCTTGTAGATGCCGGTGTAGAGGATATCGCCGGGGGCGCTGGAGATTTCGTACAGGCGACCGTTGGCGCCCTTGAGCCAGCTTTGCTTGATCATTCCGCCCTGCACATCCAGGGTGCCACCCGACACGTTGATCTGCGAGCCGGCCTGGGTCACCACATCGTTGCCGGTGAAGTTGACCACGCCACCCTGGGCCATCCACTCGCCGATGCTGTGGGCCTGGGTGCCGAGGTAACCACTGACTTCCAGCAGGCCACCGGCGGTGTACCAGCGGTCGGCGGGGTAGCCGTTGGTGCCCGCCGGGACAAACACCAGGTCGCGGACATCGACCCAGACATCCGTGCTGTTGAGCTTGCCACCATCACGGTTGACCGCGGCATCACGCTGTTCGTTACCCTGGATATTGACCTTGATGCTGTTGGCTTCCATCGCCACCTGCACGCCGACAGCCCCCGACACATCGATGGTCGCGCCGTCGCGCACGAGGCTGCGCTGGCCGGCATTGACCATCACCTGGCCGCCGGTGGCGAGGGTGATGGAGCCATTGCGAAAATCGACGGTACCGTCGCTGTTGACCTCGACCCGTGACAGTGCCCGACGGTCGTTGCCGGCGCCGACGATGTTGTCGGTAGCGTTGGTGATCGGTCCGGTCTGTCCGGAGAGCTGGCTGTTCAGGGCGCTGCTGTTATCGATCAGGATCGCGCTGGTGCTGCCCTCACCGAGGACCACGCTGGCGCCGTTGCCGGTGGCATTGAGGTGCAGGGTGCCACGGGTGTCGACCGAGGTACTGGCGAGCAGCACGCCGTTCTGCATGACTTCGTGACCGGCCAGGGTGATATCGCCGGTGGCAGCCATGACGATGCCGCTGTTGGTGACCTTGCCGGCGGCGCTGGCGTTGTCGCGGATAACGCTGACCTCGTTGCCACGGGTGGTCGAGTTGGGATTGCCGTCGGTGGAATAGCCCTTGCGGATCACGAAGCTGTCGCCGGCGGCCATCAGTGTCTGGCCCTTCTGCGTGCTGATGGTGCCGGCGTTCTCGACTTCCGAACCCAGCAACAACACATAGCCGCCACCTGCCGTGGAGGATGCCGGGGCATGGGTTTCGATCCGAGCCCCGCTTTGCACCTCGACCTTGCCCGCGGCGCCGGTGAATACCGGCTGGGTGCCGTTGTACAGGCCATGGTCGCGGAAATCCTCGTCCTTCATGGTGGTGGCCGCCACCACCAGGTTGCGCACGTTGACCTGGCTGCTGCCACTGAAGATGACGCCATTCTGGTTGAGTACCATCACGGTGCCGGCGCCCTTGATCTGGCCCTGGATCTGGCTCGGCGCAGTGGCGTTGTTGACCTTGTTCAGCACCGCCCAATCGGCGTTCTGCTGGAATTCCAGGGTGGTATCGCGACCGATGTTGAAGGTTTCCCAGTTGAGGATTGCCTTGTCGGCGGTCTGCTTGATCGACACATTGGTCTTGCCGTTGCTATCGGTCTGCACCGGTGCTTCGGCGTTGACGAACAGCGGCTTGCCGTCCGGCCCGATCACGAAGTTCAGGCCGTTGCCGCCCAGGCCGTTGTGGATGGTCTGCGGCGCGATCAGCGCGGCCGAGCGGCCGGCAGCCTGCGCCGCCTGCTGGGCGGCGATGGCCGCCACGGTGTTGTTGAGGTTGCTCAGGGAGCGTTGCAGGACCTGGTTGGCCCGTTGCTGTTGCGCCAGCGGCGGTGGCGAGCCTGGCGTCACCCCGGGCCGCGCCGCGCCCGAGGCCTGGGCCGCGCCCTTGGCCGCGAACCAATTCGAACTGAATGCCAGCGGCTGCGCCTGGGCGCCACCGGCGACCAGCAGCAGCGCAATGGCCTGGGCCAGCGGCTTGAGGTGCCAGGGACCGGTGCCCGTGTTGCCGGAAAACGCTTCGGATTGGTTTTTGAGGAGACGCATCACGACTGTTCCTTTTCCTGTTGCACGGAAATTGCTGAACACCGGCACCCGGGACGCAGGGACGGCTAATAAGAAGAAGGCGGTTGGCGAGGGGCGGGACCGAACGCTTGTCATGGAAAGTTCACGAAAACGTGAATGGCGGGGCCAGATCGATTGACCGGCACTGACAGGCTCCGGTCCGGAAATGAAAACACCCCTGATGGAAGAACCGGCGATAGCCTTGGGCTACCGCCGGTTCCGGGTGAAAACCGATGAAACCCGAAGGTTACAGCGGACGGCCGATGCCGTTGCAGACGCTGGTGTCGCCGACTGCCAGGCTGTTGGAAGTCAGGAAGGCACCGCGAATTGCGGATTTCCAGGTACCGCTCAATGGAATGAACTTGTGGGCGGTGATGATCGAGTCGTTGTTCGAGATCGCGCCGTAGTGCTTGGTCATGAAATCACGCACCGAAGTGGTGACCGCAGCATCACGGTAGCACTGACCGATATCCAGGAAGGTGTAGGCAACCAGGCTGTAGCCAGTGGCCGGGTTAGCCAACACAGGCGCCCAGTTGGCAGGGTTGTTGCGGGCAGTACCGGTAGGAGGAGCGATGGCGCTCAGGGCAGTGGTGACGTTGCCAACGGTTGGCAGCAGGCCGTTGACCTTGGCGACCACGGCATTGTTGGTGGCATCGACGCTGTCCGGACCGACATAACCGATGGCGCCTGGAGTGGCGGCTACGGTGGACGCCATGTCGCCGCTGGTCGCTACCGCGATCCAGTTGGCTGGTTCTGCGCCAGTCTGAGCGGTAGTGAAGGTGCTGCTGGTGGTGAACAGGGTTGGGCACTGGCTGTTCAGGTGACGCGACAGTACTTCGGAAGTACCGCTGCTACCGGAACGGTAGACCACGACGATTGGCGTGGTGTCGGTAGTGCCGAGCAGAGCACCCCAGGTAGCGGCCTGGCCGGAGAAAGCCTGGCACAGTTGGGCGCTGGTCAGGTCAAGGTTGGTGATACCCGACTTGTTGTAAGGGATGGTGACCGAAGTGCCCACCGATGGAATCTGGATCAGCGGACCCCAGTTGGCGGCGTTAGGAAGACCAGCGGTGTTGTGAGCGGTGTTGTAGGTTTCGAGCTCGGCGGTGGAAGTACCGCTGCTGAGGATCGAGTCGCTACCGGCGTAGCTGACTGGCACGCCAGCGGCCTTGCCGAATTGAGTGGCGTCGTTTTTCAGGAAGGCCGACTTGCCCGCGCCGCTACCCACACCGACGTAAACGTCGAAGGTCGAAGGACGGAATGCCGAGTCGTTGTACAGGCCTTCTGGCAGAGTGGCGCCGCCACCCACTACGGCGGCCATCGATTGGGCCGAAGCCAGTGCAGCAACAGCCAGGGAGGCGGCCATCAGAGTGCGCTTAAACATGAAGAATCTCCTTTCGTCGTGTTCGTACGTTGAGTTGTTTGCTCGTTCGTGACGCCATGGCACTCGATGCGTCGCCTTGGTTCCAGACGACTTGTGGGCTGAGGCCATGGGACAGAAGTTCTCAATTTCCGGTGACAGATCAGGGAAAAAACCTCGGGTGAATCTCATTGATTTTCAAATAAATTCTCGGGTGTTCGCAGCACTTTCACCCCGTAATGGCGGGGGTTTTACGGGAGTGGCAAAGAGCCCGTCGCTACAGGCGGCAAGACACGGGCGGCCCTTGAGCGGATATGACAGAACGAGGAACCCGAGTTCTGCCGGGGCCACATGCTAAGGTGCATGAATATTTTTCGAACACGAGCCTTTATGCCCCATTTAGCCCGCACCCATCCGCGCCTGACCATCGCCGCCCTCCTCGGCCTCGCCGTGGGTGTACTCGCCCCGGTCAGTCCGCTGCTGAACAAGATCCTGGTCGGCTGGAATGCCGGCGTCTGGGCTTACCTGGCACTGATGATGTGGTTGACGGTGATGGCCAGGCCCGAGGATGTGCAGCGCTTTGTCGAACGCGAGGATGAAAATGCCGGCCTGGTGCTGTTGATGGTGTCCATCGCGGCGATTGCCAGCCTGGCGGCGATCACTTTCGAGCTGGCCGGCAGCAAGGATCTGGACAGCCATGCCAGGGCCCTGCGCTACGCCTTTACCGGATTGACGGTACTGGGTTCATGGTTGCTGATCGGGGTGATTTTCAGCGTGCACTATGCGCGGCAGTTTTATCTGTCCGAGGAGAAGGACCCGCCGCTGCGCTTTGCCGATGGCGAGCAGCATCCGGACTACTGGGACTTCCTGTACTTCTCGTTCACCATCAGCGTGGCGGTGCAGACGTCGGATGTCGGGGTCGCGACCAAGGCGTTGCGCAAGGTGGTGCTGGCGCAGTCGCTGATCGGTTTCCTGTTCAACACGGCGATCCTGGGGTTTTCGATCAATATCGCGGCGGGGTTGTTTGGCTGAAAACGCTTGCAAGACCCGGCAAGACCCGGCGAAAGCGCGGGTGTGTGGGCCTGGCTTGTGTGGGAGCGGGCTTGCCCGCGAAGAGGGCCTTGAAGGCGCTAAAAGCTTCGCGGGCAAGCCCGACTCCCACAGGGATCGTGTCGGACGTCACTCGGTCGCGAGCACGCCACGACGGACCTGGTCACGCTCGATGGACTCGAACAGCGCCTTGAAGTTGCCTTCGCCGAAGCCATCGTCGCCCTTGCGCTGGATGAACTCGAAGAACACCGGGCCCATCAGGGTTTCCGAGAAGATCTGCAGCAGCAGTCGCTTGTCGCCCTCTTGCGAGGAGCCGTCGAGCAGGATGCCGCGCGATTGCAGTTCCCCGACCGGCTCGCCATGGTTGGGCAGACGGCCTTCGAGCATCTCGTAGTAGGTGTCGGGCGGCGCAGTCATGAAGCGCATGCCGATCTTCTTCAACTGGTCCCAGGTCTTGACCAGGTCGTCGGTGAGGAACGCCACGTGCTGGATGCCCTCGCCGTTGAACTGCATCAGGAACTCTTCGATCTGCCCGGCGCCCTTGGACGATTCCTCGTTCAGCGGGATACGGATCATGCCGTCCGGGGCGGTCATGGCCTTGGAGGTCAGGCCGGTGTATTCGCCCTTGATGTCGAAGTAGCGGATCTCGCGGAAGTTGAACAGCGTCTCGTAGAACTTCGCCCAGTAGGCCATGCGCCCGCGATAGACGTTGTGGGTCAGGTGGTCGATGATCTTCAGGCCCGCGCCCTGTGGGTGACGGTCGACGCCCTCGAGGTAGACGAAGTCGATGTCATAGATCGAGCTGCCTTCGCCATAACGGTCGATCAGGTACAGCGGCGCGCCGCCGATACCCTTGATCGCCGGCAGGTTCAGTTCCATCGGACCGGTGGCGATATGGATCGGCTGGGCACCCAGCTCCAGGGCACGGGCATAGGCTTTCTGGGCGTTCTGCACACGGAAAGCCATGCCGCAGACCGACGGGCCGTGCTCGGCTGCGAAGTACGAGGCCACGCTGTGGGGTTCGTTGTTGAGGATCAGGTTGATCGCGCCCTGACGGTACAGGTGCACGTTCTTGGAACGGTGGGTCGCGACCTTGGTGAAGCCCATGATCTCGAAGATCGGCTCCAGGGTGTTCGGGGTCGGCGATGCGAATTCGATGAATTCAAAGCCCATCAGGCCCATTGGGTTTTCGAAGATATCTGCCATGGTGGCGCCTCATCATATCAATCAAGTAACGGTCGGTTAGTTGCTGTCGATGCGGACGCTGGCGGGTGGCGCACAGGAAATTCCCCGCACGCTGCGGGCAAGAAAGTCGCCGTAGATCAGTTGGAACCCAAGTAGCTTCATGAGACTTTATTCTTATAGGCGTAAATTGATTCTACATGGCGTAAACCGTTTTGTCCGTATCCCTTTTGCATTACCGTTTGGGCAACAGCCGCGCCGGCCGGTTGCACAGGTAGATACCGGCCATGATCAGCACACCGCCCAGGCACATGATCGACGTCAACTGCTCCCCCAGCAAGAGTGCGCCGCAGATCACCGCAGTCAGCGGATTGAGGCCGATGAATACACCGGCGCGTGTCGCGCCGATACGCTGGATACCGTCGTAATACCAGATATAGGCCAGGGCCGAACCCAGGCCGCCGAGGTAGACCAGGCTCAGCAGTTGGGGCGCAGTCAAGGCGTCGATCACGTCAAGGCTCGCCTCCCCGCGCAGCCAGGTCGCCAGCCAGAGCATCGCCGTGCCGAGCCAGATCGAATACGTCACGGTGGTCAGCGGTCCGAGGGCCCGCGTCAGGTGGCGCGAAAACAGCGAGTAGACCGCCCAGGACAGCACGCAACCGAAGATCAGCAGGTCGCCGATCCAGGCCTGGCTCGCGCCTTCGAACAGGTTGCGGTTGCCGCTGACGATCACCAGCCCCGCTCCGCCCATGCAGACCAGGATGCCGAGGATTTTCAGGGGCCCCAGGCGCTCCTTGAAGAACAGCCACGAGGCCAGCCCGAACACCGCCGGGTTCAACACCACGATCAGCGATGCCCGCGAGGCATTGATGTAGTGCAGGCCGTAGAAGAAGCACAGGTTGTAGAGAAAGATACCGAACAGGCCCAGCACCGCCAGTTGGGCGAACTGCTTTCTGTCGGGCAGCACCAGCGGAATCCGGGCCACCGCGATAAACACCAGCAGGATCAGGCTGGCCAGCAGGAAGCGCAGGCTCGCCAGCAGCAACGGCGCGATATCGGCGGAAAGGAAACGCCCGGCGACAAAAGTCCCGCCCCAGATCATCGAGACCCCGGCGAGCTTGAAATACACCCACAGATCATGACTGGGGCTGAAGGCAGGTGCCTGGGTATGCATGTTTTCTCCTGGGCGTTGGCCCGACCTGTTGCTAACCTGCGCCTATTATTTTATTTATCCTCGATCATCGTAAAATGAGTAAACACTCATGACACTGACCCAACTGGAAGTGTTTTCCCTGGTCGCCGAGCTGCAAGGCTTCACCACCGCGGCCCAGCGGCTGGGGATCAGCCAGTCCGCGGTATCCCACGCGATCAAGGGGCTGGAGCAGGAATTGGGGGTGGAACTGATCCGCCGCCATCAGCACAAGGTCGAACTGACCGATATCGGCGCCCGCCTGCTGCAACGGGCCCGCGCCATGCTGGGCCTGGCCGACACCCTGAAACAGGAAGCCGCCGATGCCCGCGGCATGAAAAGCGGCACCCTGCGCATCGGTTCCTTTGGCCCGACCGCCTCCAGCAAGCTGCTGCCGGCGCTCCTCGAACGCTACCGGCGCGAGCACCCGGGGATCCAGGTGCATGTCGACGAGGGGCCGGACCGGCAAGTGCTGGAGTGGCTGGAGGATCGACGCATCGATATCGGTTTCGTGGTCCTGCCCGAGGAACGCTTCGATACCTTCGCCCTGGTGGAAGACCAGATGGTCGCGCTGCTGCCGACAGGCCATCCGCTCGGCCAGAAGGCGTCGGTCGAGTTGCAGGATCTCTGCGGGGAACCCTTCATTCTCACCGGTGCCGGCTCCGGTGAACTGGTCTCCAGGTTGTTCGCGGCCCAGCGCCTGGTGCCGGATGTGCGTTACCGCACCGCGCAGTTGCTCAGCATCCTGTCGACCGTGGCCCGCGGCGAGGGCCTGACGGTCATCGCCGAACAATCGTTGCCCGAGCACCCGGCCCCGGGCTATATCAGCCGACCGTTGTCACCGCCGGTCAAGCGCAAAATCGGTATCGCCGTGCTCGACCGCCGCGAGGTTTCGCCAGCGACCCAGGCATTCATCGATCTGGCGACCGGTTTCGATTACCGCTGAGCATACGCACGCCACAACCGCCAACTATCATCCGTCTACCGCTCCCTGCCCACACAGGTTTCCCGAATGCCACTGACCGTCAAGGGTTCTCGCTCCTGGTCTGCCCGTTACGGGCTGAGCCTGTTGATCGGCCTGCTGCCCATCCTCTCGGGCATCGCCATCCTTCACTGGCAGGCCGACCGGGCCTTGAACGCCCATAGCCGGGAAACCGCCGACGAAGCCCTGAAACAGTTCGAACTGATGCTCGACAATGCCGAGTTGTCGGCCCATGCCATCGTGCCGCTGGCGGGGCGGCCCTGCGCCGAGGTCGAGCTGGCCCTGCGCGAGCAAGTGACCCGCCGCCCGTTCGTGCGCGCCGCCAACCTGGCCTGGGACAACAACCTGTATTGCACCTCGTTGTTCGGCCCTTACCAGGAGGTGGTCAATCCGAGCGATTATGTCGGTGGCCGGCTCTGGTTGATGGATGGCAATCCGGTCACGCCCAAGTCGTCGCTGCTGGTCCTTCGCCTGCAGCAAGGCAACGGTGCGGCGATGGTCAGTATCGACGGTTACCACCTGGGCAATCTGTTGCGCCTGATCGGCCGCGAGGCCGGCCTGGTCCTGCAGGTCGGCAATGTCTGGACCTCCGGCCAGGGCCAGGTACTCGCCGGCAAGGCGCCCTCCTTCGCCGTTGCCCCTACCACCCTGCGCTCCACGCGCTTTCCGTTCAGCGTCAGCGCGGGCTTTCCCGAGGGTGAAACCTGGCGCTACGTCGGCAAGGAATATCCGGAACTGCTGGCCCTGCTCCTGGTATTCGGCGCCTTGGCCGGCCTTACCACACGCTGGCTGCAGAAACGCTCCGGCGCACCGAGCCATGAGTTGCAGCGGGCACTCGAAGCCCGGGAGTTCATTCCGTATTTCCAGCCCGTGGTACACAGCGACAGCTTGAAATGGTCCGGCCTGGAAGTGTTGATGCGCTGGAATCATCCCCGCGAAGGCCTGGTGCGCCCGGATCTGTTCATTCCCTTCGCCGAGCATACCGGCCTGATCGTGCCCATGACCCGTTCGCTATTGCAGCAGACCGCTACCCTCCTCGCCCCGCACTCGGACACCTTCGAGCCCGGCTTTCACGTCGGCGTGAACATTACCGGCAGCCATTGCCATGACCTGGAACTGGTGGAGGACTGCCGGCAGTTTCTCGCCGCCTTCGCTCCAGGGCAGGTCAGGCTGGTGCTGGAACTGACCGAACGGGAGTTGATCGAACCCAGCGCCATTACCCACCAACTGTTCGAACAGTTGCGCGGGTTGGGCGTGATGGTCGCCATCGATGACTTCGGCACCGGGCACTCCAGCCTGAATTATCTGCGCAAGTTCAATGTCGACTACCTGAAGATCGACCAGAGTTTCGTCGCCATGATCGGTCACGACGCACTGTCGCGGCATATCCTGGACAGTATTATCGAGTTGAGCGGCAAGCTCGAACTGGGCATCGTTGCCGAAGGCGTGGAAACCGTGGAGCAACGTGATTACCTGGCTTCGCGCGGGGTCGACTTCCTGCAGGGCTATCTGTTTGGAAAACCGTTGCCGGCCGCCGACTTTCTCAACAGTCTCAAGCAGCAACGCGCCGATTAGTCGGCCATGCAAAACACCGCGACGGTAACTCCAGTACTTTCGCGGTACTACTTTCGCTCTATGATTTACTCCTGAGCCGATAACTACTACACTTTTTCCTGCCAGCAGTAAATTGACGGGAAAGCCTCGGGTTTATACATAATGACCCAGCGTATTCAGGGCACTGTGGACAGTGTCTGGTGGGATCGACTGTAAGCGACGGCTTGTCTCTTTGTTATAGGTTCATGGCAACCGAATAGACTATTGGAGTAAAAATCTTGTCCAGACTCGCTGAATTTCGCGCCGCAGAAAAAGCCCTTCAAGAACAACTCGCTCAGCTGGAAGCCCTGAAAAACGATGCCGGGCTCAAGAAGGAAATCGAGTTCGAGAAAAAACTCAAAGACCTGATGAAGACCTATGGCAAGAGCCTGCGGGAGGTCAACGCCATCCTCGATCCCCAGGCCTCCAGCGCCAAGGCCGCCCATGCGCCTAAGCAGCGCCGTGCTCGCGTGGTCAAGGTCTATCAGAACCCTCATACGGGAGAACTGATCGAAACCAAGGGCGGTAATCACCGTGGGCTCAAAGCCTGGAAAGAACAATACGGTGCCGCCACCGTGGACTCCTGGCTGCGCGGTTAACTTCTTTCCCCCTCCACTAAAAACCCTGCAAACGCAGGGTTTTTTTATGAAGGAACAAAACGAAACAGGATTAACAAGCCATACCTTCGCGCGACTCTTTCAAAGTGTGTCCCGCGCCAACATCACCGTAAACATGTGCGAGGACAGGTTGCGTCCGCCGGAGTTCCATCGTGTTGCTACTTTCATCTCCCGCGTAACTAATGACAACTGGCCATTAAGTACCGCATATTCCTTGCACGCTGTCAGTTATTTCCATTCGAAGCAGACACTGTAAAAAATCCCGCACAGGTCCGTCCTTCACCGTCAGCCACGACGCCGGTCGGATAAAAGATACCCGTTCGAAGCCTTCACGTTTTTTTCACATCGACTCTTACAGGATGAAGGCTGCTAAAGGATTAGCGCCCCAATGCCCGCTTCGGCGGGCTTCTTTATGCCTTGATGTTTATCTGCCCGCACTTCATATAACTCATTACCCCCCCCTCTGAAGTACCCCGCTATTACCTCTGCGCCGGCCCGAATGCCTAGAATCGAGCCACAGGATTTGGAGCGCGATCGCACTTTCCGTATCATCCTGTGTCCCACAAGGTCAGAGACCGGCCAGCCTGTGCTGGCGCCTCATCGATCGACCGCCTTCATCACCTTCGCGGAGGGCCTATGAGCCTGCACGACCTGAACACCTTCCCCGGCGTTACCGCCCAACCCGACACCGCCACCCAGGGCTTCGTGTTCAACCACACCATGCTGCGCGTCAAGGACGCTACCAAGTCCCTGGACTTCTACACCCGCGTACTGGGTTTTTCCCTGGTGGAGAAACGTGATTTCCCGGAAGCCGAGTTCAGCCTGTATTTCCTTGCCCTGGTGGACAAGTCGCAGATCCCGGCCGATGCGGCGCAGCGCACGCAATGGATGAAGTCGATTCCCGGCATCCTGGAACTGACCCACAACCACGGCACCGAGAATGACCCTGATTTTGCCTACCACAACGGCAATACCGATCCGCGGGGCTTCGGCCATATCTGCATCTCGGTGCCGGATATCCGTGCCGCCTGCGAGCGCTTCGAAACCCTGGGCGTGGAATTCCAGAAACGCCTGAGCGACGGCCGCATGAAAAGCCTGGCCTTCGTGAAGGATCCGGATGCCTACTGGGTAGAGATCATCCAGCCGGCGCCGCTGCAAGACGCCTGACTCTCGCTCCTGAAACGCAAAAGCCCCATGGATCGTCGATCCATGGGGCTTTTTTGATGATCTGATGATCGTTCCCACGGTCCCCGTGGGAATGCAGCCCGTGACGCTCTGCGTCACAAGAGCGGACGCAGAGCGTCCAGGAAGGCATTCCCACGCAGAGCGTGGGAACGATCAAGTCTGATGAATCAAGCTGGAGCGGAGGTGCGGATCAGGTGATCGAAGGCACTCAGCGAAGCCTTGGCGCCCTCTCCTACCGCGATCACGATCTGCTTGTACGGCACCGTGGTGACGTCACCGGCAGCGAAGATACCCGGCAGCGAGGTTTCACCGCGTGCATCGACAATGATCTCGCCCCGTGGCGACAACTCGACACTGCCCTTGAGCCAGTCGGTGTTCGGCAGCAGACCGATCTGCACGAAGATGCCTTCCAGGTCGATGGTGTTGAACTCGCCCGAATCGCGGTCCTTGTAGACCAGGCCGGTGACCTTCTGACCATCGCCCTTGACTTCACTGGTCAGCGCACTGGTGATGACGTTGACGTTCGGCAGGCTGTACAGCTTGCGTTGCAGAACGGCGTCGGCGCGCAGCTTGCTGTCGAACTCCAGCAGGGTCACGTGGCTGACGATACCGGCCAGGTCGATGGCCGCCTCGACACCGGAGTTGCCGCCACCGATCACCGCGACACGCTTGCCCTTGAACAGCGGGCCATCACAGTGTGGGCAGAAGCACACGCCCTTGGCCTTGTATTCCTGCTCACCCGGCACGCCCATTTCACGCCAGCGGGCACCGGTGGCGAGGATCACGGTCCTGGCCTTGAGGCTGGCACCGCTTTCGAAGCGCACCTCGTGCAGCTCGCCGGCATTCTTCGCCGGCACCAGGGCACTGGCGCGTTGCAGGTTCATGATGTCGACGTCGTACTGGCGGACGTGCTCTTCCAGGGCGCTGGCCAGCTTTGGCCCTTCGGTTTCCTGGACCGAGATGAAGTTCTCGATGGCCATGGTGTCCAGTACCTGGCCACCAAAACGCTCGGCCGCGACACCGGTACGGATGCCTTTGCGGGCGGCATAGATCGCTGCCGCGGCACCCGCCGGGCCACCACCGACCACCAGGACGTCAAAGGCATCCTTGGCGTTGAGTTTTTCCGCCTGTTTCTCGATGGCGCCGGTATCGAGCTTGCCGAGGATTTCCTCGAGGCCCATGCGGCCCTGGCCGAAGTTCACGCCGTTGAGGTAGATACTCGGTACGGCCATGATCTTGCGATCGTTGACTTCGTCCTGGAACAGCGCGCCGTCGATGGCGACGTGACGGATGTTCGGGTTCAGTACCGCCATCAGGTTCAGCGCCTGGACCACGTCCGGGCAGTTCTGGCAGGACAGCGAGAAATAAGTCTCGAAGTTGAACTCGCCCTTGAGCGAGCGGATCTGTTCGATCACTTCGACACTGGCCTTCGATGGGTGGCCGCCGACTTGCAGCAGGGCCAGCACCAGCGAAGTGAATTCATGGCCCATCGGGATGCCGGCGAAACGCAGGCTGATATCGGCTCCCGGGCGATTCAACGAGAACGATGGCTTGCGCGCATCGGTGCCGTTGTCCAGCAAGGTGATCTGAGTGGAAAGACTGGCGACGTCTTTGAGCAGCGCGAGCATTTCCTGAGATTTCGCGCCGTCATCGAGGGAGGCGACGATCTCGATCGGTTGCGTAACCCGTTCCAGGTACGACTTCAACTGGGCTTTAAGATTGGCGTCCAACATGCGGGCGATTTCCCTTTTTCAATACGGTAGAAATAACAACGCCCAGGTGATTACCACCCGGGCGTTATTGGGCGGTGCGGCTGACTTATGAAGTGCGGATGACCGCCCTTGGCTGACTCACAGGCTTAAATTTTGCCGACCAGGTCCAGGGACGGAGCCAGGGTGGCCTCGCCTTCCTGCCACTTGGCTGGGCAGACTTCGCCCGGGTGGGCAGCAACGTACTGAGCGGCCTTGATCTTGCGCAGCAGCTCGGAAGCGTCACGGCCTACGCCGCCATCGTTGAGTTCAACGATCTTGATCTGGCCTTCAGGGTTGATCACGAAGGTGCCACGGTCGGCCAGACCGGCTTCTTCGATCAGCACGTCGAAGTTGCGGGAGATGGTCAGGGTCGGGTCGCCGATCATGGTGTACTGGATCTTGCCGATGGCTGGCGAAGTGTTGTGCCAGGCAGCGTGGGCAAAGTGGGTGTCGGTCGACACGCTGTAGATTTCCACGCCCAGTTTCTGGAACGCATCGTAGTTGTCAGCCAGGTCTTCCAGTTCGGTCGGGCAGACGAAGGTGAAGTCGGCTGGGTAGAAGAACACTACCGACCATTTGCCTTTCAGGTCAGCGTCCGACACTTCGACGAAATTGCCGTTTTTGTAAGCGGTTGCTTTGAACGGTTTAACTTGGCTGTTGATGATAGGCATCGTTGACTCTCCGTCAGGGGTTAAGAAGTTGATGGGAGAATCCTAGCCATTCTTTTGCGTTCTGGCTCATTGGCAAAGCTGATGCTCGCGATTGGTTTTCGCTATAAGCCCACTGTATTAATAGAAGAAATCTTATGATCCCTGCCGGACCGGCTTTTCATCGAGCAGGCCCATGCCGGCAAACGGGCTGGCCTCGACGTAGCGCATGGCGGATTTCAGGTCTTTCCAGCCGACATAACTCATCAGCGACTTGAGGTCCCAGCCACTGCGATGAGCCCAGGTGGCGAAGCCCCGACGCAAGGAATGGCTGGTGTAGTGCTCGGCAGCGATACCCGCGCGCTCCAGCGCCTGGCGCAATAAAGGAATGACGCTATTGGCGTGCAGGCCCTCCTCGCCCAGGTTGCCCCAGCGATCAATCCCACGAAACACCGGGCCACGGACCAGCGCCGCGCAGTTGATCCACTCGATATACGCCTGCACCGGGCAAAGCCGCTGCAGCGCCGGGGTCTGGTAGGTGCGCCCGAGGTTGTCCCGGTCGCTCTTGCTGCGTGGCAGGTACAGGGTAATCCCGGTACCCGACTGCGCCAGCACGTGCTCGATCTCCAGCCGGCACAGCTCATCGCTGCGAAAACCACGCCAGAAGCCCAGCAGGATCAGCGCCGCATCGCGCCGCGCGCGCAGCAGGCGTGGCCGATCCTGTTGCGCCAGCGCGGCCTGGGCCTCGCCCTCCAGTGAAGCGATCACCTGTTCCAGATGTTGCAACTGCAAGGGGGCGGCCTGTTTTTCCTGCACCGGATGCAGGGCGCGAATGCCCTTGAACACCTTGCGCACCACCGGCGCCTTGGTCGGGTCGGCAAAACCCTGGCTGGCATGCCATTGGGCCAGGGCCGAAAGGCGCAGCTTGAGGGTATTGATCGAAAGCAACCCGGCGTGGGCCACCAGGTAGCGCGCCACACTGTCGCCGGTGGCCGGCAGGAACCCGCCCCAGCTCACTTCGAAGTGCTCGATGGCCGCCCGGTAGCTGCGGCGGGTGTTGTCCCGCGTGGCGGCGTGCAGATAGCGATCCAGCTCGCTCATGGGCAGATATCCCGACAGGTGTACGCAAAAAACAGGGGAAAAACTGAAAACCGCTTCTCACAAGGGGTAATACTAGTATATCCCATGTCAAAAACCTTCGATATTGGCTTATTCGTTTTTAGTGATATGCTATGTAAATACAGGCTACATACCACAGTACGAAATCGTAGGAGAAGACATGGCTCGCGGCGGCGTGAACAAGGCGGTGGTGCAAACCGCACGATTGGCGATCCTCGCCCGTGGCGAAAACCCCAGCATCGATGCGGTACGTATCGAAATGGGCAATACGGGTTCGAAAACCACCATCCATCGCTATCTGAAGGAGCTGACCGAAAGCGACCAGCGCCTGGCGGTGCCCCAGGAAGATCTCGAGGAAGAGCTCGCCGCGCTGGTCTCCCGCCTCGCCCAGCGCCTGCAGGAACAGGCCCGGGAACCGCTGGAACGGGCCGAGGCGCAGTGGCAGGAACAGCAGGCCCAATGGCAGGTGCGACAGGCGGAGGCGACACAGAAGCTGGAGCAGTTGCAGCAGCAGCTCGAGGTCCAGGCGGCGGCCCTGGAGCAGGAATCCCAGGACCTGCTGACCACCCGCTCCATGCTGCAGACCGAACAGACCCGCAATGCCGGCTTGAGCCAGGCCCTCAGCGACAACGAGCTGCGTCTCAAGGACAAGGAAGAACAGATCCGCTCGCTGGAAGACAAGCACCAGCATGCCCGTGACGCCCTGGAACACTTCCGCAGTGCCGCCAGGGAGCAGCGCGAGCAGGAGCAGCGTCGCCATGAGGGTCAGCTGCAACAGGTACAGATGGAATTGCGCCAGGCCCAGCAGAGCGCGCTGGTACGCCAGGATGAAATCACCCAGTTGCACCGCGACAACGAGCGTCTGCTGGCGGAAAGCCGTGGGCTGATGAAAGAAGTGAAGCAGTCGCAGGAACAACTGCACAAAGCTGCCAGCCGCGAGGAACAGCTGCTGGATCGCGCGATCCAGCTGGAAAGCGAACGCACCCTCCTCCAGGAGCGCCTGCGGGTGGCGCAACAGGCCACGGACGCGCTTCAGCAGACGAGCGATGCACAGCGCACGGCCAGCAAGGCGCTGGAACTCAAGCTCCTGGAGGTCGAGGCGGCACTCGACCAGGCCCGAGCCGCCCTGCCTGCGCAGTCCTGAGCGTCAGGCCTTGCGCCGATAGAGCATCAGCAGCACCAGGTACGGCCCACCCAACAGAGTGGCTGTCAGCCCGGCAGGCATTTGCTGGGGGAAGATCAGCTGCCTGCCCAGCCATTCCGCGACGATCATCAGGATCACGCCAGATGCCGCTGCCACCCATAGTTGTTGCAACGGCTGACGAGCGCCGACCAGCCGTGCGATATGCGGGGCCAGCAGGCCGATAAAGGACAGTGGTCCGACCAGCAGGGTCGCCATGGTGGTCAATACCCCGGCGAACAGCAGGATCAGCAGACGCGCACGGCTCACCGGAACGCCGACACTCGCTGCCGCGCCCTCTCCCAGCGAAAACGCCTTGAGCCAGCGCGAGAACAGCGGCGCCAGGCATAGGCCGAGCAGCAACAGCATGGCGGCGGCCCAGGCCAGGGCCGAGGGAATGTAGTAGATCGAACCCGTCACCAGTTGCAGCATCAAGGCCGCACGAGGATCGCCGCTGGCCAGGGTGGCACTGACCATCGCCTGGAACCAGGCACTCACCGCGACACCGATCAGCAACAGGCGTTGTGGAGTAAAGGCACCACGTCCCAGCCAGAGCAACCCACCCAGGGCGAGCAGCGAGCCCGCCAGGCACGCGCCGAAAAGAATGGCCGGTGACGGCTGGCTCACCATGAAGACCACCACGACTATCCCCAAGGCTCCGCCGGAGCTGACCCCGAGCAGATCGGGACTGGCCATCGGGTTGGCCGTGGCCCGTTGCAGCAAGGTGCCGGCCAACGCCAACAGCCCCCCGGACGCGGCTGCGATCACGCTATGGGGCAACTGCCAGAACAGCAGCGCCTGCACCTGGGTCGGGCCTGCGAGATGCCAGCCATCCAGCCCCTGGGACACGGCAAACGACAGAAACAGGCCGGCCAGCAACAGCGTCACCAGGCCCCAGCAGCGCCCCCGCGTCAGCCCCCTACCAGTCGGCCAGCCCGGTTTCCAGTGAGCGGCCCCACCGCTACGCAAGCGAGGCAGCATGACAAGCAGCAGTGGCACGCCCAGTAACGAGGTAACGGTGCCGGTCGGAATCAGGTGGGCCGAGAGCGAGTCTGCGGTCGACAGCAGCAGGACAATCTGGTCGGTGGCCCACAAGATAGCCGCGCCAATAGCACTCGACCACCACAGGCGCTGGTACAGGGTGCGTGCACCGAGCAGGCGCGCCATGGCCGGGGCCGCCAGGCCGAGAAAACCGATCACCCCCACCTGGGCCACCACCAGGGCCGTCAGGACCACCGCCACCAGCAGTGCGATCAGTCGTGTCCGCTCGACCTTCGCGCCGAGGCTGCGGGCGGTGCTTTCCCCGCTGTCGAGCAGCGCCAGCGGGCGCCGTATGCTCCACACCGCCCACGCGCAAGCCAACACGCCGCTCGCCAGGTGCCGGCTGGGCTGCCAGCCGGCCTGCTCCAGCGCACCACCACCCCAGATCTGCAGCCCGAGCAGAAAATCGAAGTGCACCAGCGCGATCGCCAGGCTGACCGCCCCGCAGTAGAGATTGACCACCATTCCCGACAGAATCACCGCCATCGGCGACAATCGCTGAGGCCAGGCCAGCGCCAACACCACCAGCACCGCCAGGGCGCCACCACCGAGGGCCACCAGCTCGCGGCCAGCGGCCCAGCTCTCGGGCGCATAGAGGGTGTAGAGCGTCAAGGCCAGATAGGCTCCAGGGAAGATGCCCAAGGTCATCGGCTCGGCCAGCGGGTTGCGCAGCACCTGCTGGATCAGCGTGCCGGCCAGGCCCAGTGCGGCGCCACACAGCAGCGCCATTGCCACACGGGGCAACAGCGACTCATGCAGCAACACCTGGGACAGATCAGCAGGGTTCGGGCTCAGCAACGCCGGCAACCACGGCCGGCCCCCCAGCATCGCCTGCGCTTGCAGGACAGCCAGGATCGCCGCCACCGCCAACAGGCCGACCACCAGCAACAGGCAGCCTCGAGGGACGAAAAGTAGACGAACACTAGACACTGGCAGGCTCCTGATGGGCCGTTCGAGACAGGGCCGCCTCCACCGCACGGGCGAAGCGTTGCAGCGACGTCAGGCCGCCATAGGGTGCGATCACTGGCAGGCGCGCCACACGACCCTCGCGAACACAAGGCATGGCTTGCCAGACCGGGCTACGTCGCAGAGCCGCCTGTACGTTTGGCGCCACCGGCCCGACCAGCAGCAGGTTGGCCTCGGGAACACCGGCAAGACGTTGCAGGGGCACCAGGGCATATCCCGCCGAATTGCTGACCCAGCCACCTGGCGCGGCATCGACGGGATGGGCCGCATTGCTTACGCCAATCCTCGCCAGTACCGCATCGAACAGACTGCCGGCGCCGTACACCCGCAGGTGATACTCATCCACCGCATCGGCCACGAGGGTCGGCCGTGCGTTAATGCCAGGCTGCTCGGCCAGGAGCTGACGCACCGCTGCGAAGACCTCCTCGGTCTCGGCAAGCAGGGCCTCGGCGCGCACCGGGCAATCGAGCACCCGGGCCATCTGCCGAGTCTCCTGCTGCAAGGCCGGATAAGGTTGCGGGGCGCTCATGTAGCCGCCCAACGTGACCGTCGGCGCCAGGCGCTCGAGCATCGGTTTCAAGCCGATATGCCCGGGTGTCAGGATCAGCAGGTCGGGCCGCAGTTGCTGGAGCAGCTCGAAGTTGGGCTGGTATAGCAGGCCGATATCGATCACCCCGGCGGGTAACGGCGGCTCGACGATGGTCCGGGTGTACCAGTCGGGCAGCGGCAAGGCGACGGGAGCATGCCCCAGCGCCAGCAACGTTTCGCTCAGTTCCCAGCTCAGCGGAATGATCCTTGAAGGCGTGAAGGTCGATGGTGAAGTCCACGAACGACTCATCCACAGTGCCGGAGGCGCGCCGGCCAGCCACTGCAGGATGCGCCGACGACTGAGCCGCGCACTCATCGCGCAAAACCTATCAGGCGCCCGCTGGCTGGATCGGCCACCACCCCCATCGGCACGCCGTAGACGCGCTCGAGATGCGCCTCCTGGAGCATCTCACGCGCCTGGATCTGCAATTGCAGACAACCTTCACGCAGGGCGATGACCTCATCACAGAAACGTGCGGCCATGTTGACGTCGTGCAGGATGATCACCGCGCCCATGCCGCGCTGCCCGCAGAGATTGCGGAGCAGTTCGAGCACCGCCAGTTGATGGCCGATATCGAGGGCCGAGGTCGGCTCGTCGAGCAGCATGCAGCGACAGTTCTGCGCCACCAGCATGGCAATCCACGCCCGCTGGCGTTCGCCACCGGAGAGGCTGTCGACGGGACGCTCGGCATATTGCGCGACATCGGTGGCGAGCATCGCCTGCTCGACCTGGTCCCGATCCTCGGCGCCAAACCGGCCGAGGGCGCCATGCCAGGGATGCCGCCCCAACGCCACCAGTTCCCGCACCAGCAGCCCATCGACTTCGGGCGGCTGCTGGGGCAGATAGCCGATCTGCCGGGCAAAGGCTCGTGACGACCAGCCATGCAGCGGTTTGTCGCCCAGTTGCAACGAACCGGTACTGGCCGACTGCTGGCGGGCCAGCAACTTGAGCAAGGTCGACTTGCCGGAGCCGTTATGACCGATCAGGCCATAGATACGGCCTTCCCCGAGGCGCAGGTCCATGGGCTGCAACAGGGTCCGGGCCCCCACCTTCACACTGACGCCATCCAGGCGGAACAGATCGGGCTCCTGGAGCGACCCGCAGGCCCCGACGATGGGATTGGACTCAAGCATACTCATCGAAGCTCCTCTGCACTGACGGCACCCGGCACATCGGCAACGATCTGGCCGGTGTCGAGCTTGATGCAGCGGTCGGCCAGGGAGAAATAACGATCATCGTGGGTGATCACCAACACCGCCTTGCCACGGGCCTTCAGGTCCGGCAGCAGGCTCTTGTAGAACACCTCCTTGAAGGCCGGATCCTGGTCGGCCGCCCATTCGTCGAAGACGTAGAAGGCTCGGTCTTCGAGCAACGCCACCAGCAAGGCCAGGCGCTTGCGCTGGCCCTGGGACAGATTGAGGGTGGTAAAGGCACCGTCCTCGATGCTCACCTTGTGCTCCAGTTGCAGCGACTTGAGCAGCGTCCGGGCCTGGGGCTCCAGATGGGGTGGCATCACCCCCAACAGGGTATCGAACAGGAAGAAATCGCTGAATACCGTGGAAAAGCGCTGTCGGTAGGCATCGCGCGTCGCCGCCTCAACCGGTTCACCGTCCAGCAGCACGCTACCGCCCTCGCCTTCATACAGGCCCACCAGCAGCTTGGCCAGGGTGGTCTTGCCGCTGCCGTTACCTCCGATCAGGTAGGTGATTTCCCCCGGCGAGAACCGCAGATCGATGGGACCGAGCATGAAGTAGCTGTTTTCCTTCTCTCGAAAGTAACGGTGGCTCAGACCACGCAACTCGATGGACCGAAAGCCGCTGTCCTCCCCCTGCTCGCCCGCGATCTCGGCCGGCAGTTGCGCCTCCAGGCGGGCGATCCGCTCCAGGGCGATGCGCGCCGAGCCCAGGGTCGGCAGGGCCGCCAGCAGGCCCTCGATCGGCAGGATCATGTAGAGGAAGATCATCGCGTAGCCGGACATCACCTGATGGTCGACGTCATAGGTGCGTGACAGCACGAACAGCGTCAGGCCGACAAAGGCGAACAGGACCAGGTTGCCCCAGCTCGACGCGGCGCTGAACAGCACATAGCCCAGGGTACGTTGCACCCGCACCGACTCGATATGCGGCGCCAGCGTGTCGTCGATAAAGGTGCGACGGCGGGAGCGGTGCAGCTTGAGTTCCTTGGCACCGTCGAACAGGGCGCGAAATTGCTGGATCAGATCGTCCTCGCGCTGCCGCGAACCGCGCAGATGCTCCAAGGCCCGGCTGTTGACCAACAGGAAACCCACCGCGCCGATGGCGATGGCCACCAGCGCGAACAGCAGGATCTGCCAGGACAGCCAGCCCAGGTAGGTCAGGCAGCCGATGATCACCGTGCTCTGCATCATGATGGTCGGCAGATTAATGAACAGTACCACCAGCGTATCCAGGTCTCCGGTCAGGATCGCCAGGGGCCGCCCGCCGCCATAGCGCTCCAGGTGGGCATAGGAGGCGTTGGCGATATGCCCGATGGTGCGCAAGCGCACGCTGGCCTTGGCCCGTTGCCCGAGGTACAGGAACAGGGTCTGCGACAACAGGCGCAGCAGCAGCACGCCGATCCCCAGCAGCATGAAGCGCAGGCCGAGGGCACCCAGCTCATCGCCCTCGACCGACAGTGCCTGGTTGATCAACGCTACCATGGCAGCGCTGCCGAAACCGCTGAGCAAGCTCGCCACGGCCGCCAGCACAAGCCAACTGCGTGCGCCGTGGAGCATGCCCAGCAACAGCGCGAAGGGCGTGCTGGAATCTCCTGGCCGGGTGTCCTGGCCAGGAATCGAGGGGTTGGTTTGTCTGGTCGAAGTCATCGGTGATCAGTACTTCACTCGCAAGGTCAGCGTCGCGTTGCGTGGATCGCCATACAGCCCGTAGTAGCTTGAAGGCACCCGCGCATAGTAGGTACGGTCCAGCAGGTTGTTCATGTTGAGGGCCAGGTCCAGATGCTCGTCGATCTTGTAGCCGATCAGGCCATCCACCACCGCGTAACCGCCCTGGTAGCTGACTTCATTGCGGGTGGTACGGCTCTGGGCACGAACGCCGCCGCCGACACGCCAGTTGTTCAGGGCGTCACCCTCGAAGTGATAGGTGTTCCAGAGCTTGAGCATGTGCTTGGGTTCTTCCGGGTCCTGGATGCTGCCATCGCTGGCTGCCGATCCCAGCAGCTTGGTCTGCAGGTAGGTATAGCCGGCCTGTACATCCCAGTTCGGCAGGATCTTGCCGGTGACTTGCGCCTCGAAGCCGCTGCTGCGGGCCTTGCCCTGGGCCAGCCAACGACCGGGGTTGGCGTCGTCGGCCACCGGACGGTTCTGGTCGTCGATCTGGAACACGGCCAGCGAGGCGTCGAGGCGGCCATCGAGGAAATCGCCCTTGAGCCCGACTTCGGCCTGATGACCGGTGCGCGGCTTGAGCACGCTGCCGCTGGCGGTGGTCTGGAAGGCCTGCGACGGAGTGAAGATGTCCGAGTAGCTGGCGTACGCCGACAGCCAGGAATTCACGCCGTAGACCACCCCGCATAGGGGGTGAACTTGTTCTGGTCAGGATCGTTGACCGTCGCTCCGTTCGAAGGTAGCAGGTTCTGCCGCGAGCTTTCATAGTGGTTCTGGCGGCCGCCGAGGATCAGCGACAAGTCGTCCACCGGCTTGAAGGTGACCTGTCCATAGACGCCATACTGGCTGGTGTCGGAGGTGGTACCAAAGCTGTAGGGAATATCAGTGTTGGGCACATTGATGTTGTCGATGTCGACCACCCCGCCACTGGTGCCGCCCGACAGGCTGTGCTGGTGACTCTGGGCATAATTGACCCCGAGCATCAGTTCATGGGTGCGACCGAACAGCTCGAATGGCCCGTTGACATAGGAGTCGACGCCAACCCAGCGATAACGGTCCTGCTGACGCTGCAACCAGTAGTCGGCCGAACGATCGGGATTGACCTGGCCATCGATGTAGCCGTACTTAGAACTCACCTCCGAAGTCCGGTAGTTGATCGCCGTGCGGTTCTGCCAGCCGTTGCCGAAGCGATGCACCAGATCGGCATAAATTTCGGTCATGTCGGTGTCGGCATAACTCCAGTCGGTGCCGTAGAAACCCGAACGTTTCGAATCGACAAAGCGGCCGTTGGTGAACGTCGACAAGCCGTAGTCCACGCCATTCAGGTTGATTTTCTGCTGGGCCATGCCGACCGTCAGCTCGGTGTCCGGATCCAGGTCAAAGGCCAGCGAGCCGTAGATCAGACCCTGGCCGGTCTTGCCGTCATCCTGAAAGCCCCGTTCATCCCGCCCGCTGAAACCCAGGCGCCCCTTGATGTTGCCGCTGTCGGTCAGCGGGCCGGTGACGTCCCATTCGGTCCGGTAGGTATCCCAGGAACCGGCCGATACCGCGCCAGTCAGGCCGAACACATCCTGGGGACGCTTGCGCACCAGGTTGACCGTGCCACCCGGGTTCCCGAAGCCTTGCAGAAGCCCGGCGGGACCGCGCAGGACCTCGACCCGGTCGTACATCGCGAGGTCGAACTGTGGCAGATACTGCAGGCCGTTGTTGGCCGGCAGGCCATCGAACTGCACCTCGGCGGCATAGCCGCGGGATTGGAAATAGCTCGTGCCGTCACCATAGGTCACGGCAGTGATTCCCGGTGTATTGCGCAGGGCGTCGTCCACCGTGGTCATAGCCTGGTCGTCCATGCGCTGGCGGGTGATCACCGAGACCGAACCCGGCAGGTCCTTGGGCTGCACCGGCACCTTGCCAACCGTCACCAGGGACGCTTTGTAGCTGTCGGTGCCTTCAGTCACGGCGGCATTCTGTGTAATCTGGTCACCGACGATCTGGGTTTGCGGCAAGACCGTCTCCGAAGACGATTGAGCCTGCGCCACTGCCGCAGCCAGCGCCAGGGGAGCAAACAGAAGGTGGTTAAACGTCAGCCGGCAAGGCGAGGGAACGTGTGCAAAGCGTTCAATCATACTTCTGCTCATGAGAATCAATGGCTCTGATGGTTGTAAATGCGATTGGTTTGCATTAATTTTGCCAGTCTGTTTACTTGGCTTCAGGACAACTTGTATCGATGAAAGGACAGAATTGGCGCTTTTCTGCCGCTCACGACCATCCCGCCCCAAAAGCAGCCATTACCCCCTACCGAGAATTTCCCGAGGACGCCCCGCCGCTGGTGGTCAGGGCCTATGACTATGCCTCGGGGGCCAGGCAGCAGCCCCACTCCCACGCCCGGATCCAACTGATGTATTCGCCACGGGGACTGATGCGGGTGACCACCGAAACCGGAGCCTGGACCCTGGCCCCCATGCGGGCGCTGTGGATACCGGCGGGGGTGACCCATGAAGTACGGATGGTCGGGGAAATCTCGATGCGCTCGGTGTATCTGGAGCCCCACGCAGTGCCGTGGCGCTGGGATGAATGCTGTGTGCTGACCATGACGCCGTTGATGCGCGAACTGATCCTGATGCTCAACGACAACCCGATCCTGGCCGAACAACCCCGCCAACAGGCTTCAGGATTGCTGATTCATCTGTTGGGCCAGGCCTCCCGACAGAACAACAACCTGCCGATGCCGCTGGATCGCCGGTTGCGGCGGGTCTGCGATGCCATCCTGCAAAGTCCGGACAACAACGACACCCTGGAAGAATGGGGTGAGCGCATCGGTGCCAGTTCACGAACCCTGGCGCGGCGGATGAAGGAAGAAACCGGCGTGACCTTTCACCACTGGCGCTTGCAGGTGCGGGTCGACGAGGCGATCTGCCGGCTGGTGGAAGGCGTGTCGATCAACGAAGTGGCCCAGGCCCTGGGTTATCGCAGTTCGAGTGCCTTTATCTACATGTTCCGCAGTTTGCTCGGAAGCACACCGGCGCAGTATGTCGAGCGGGTGCTGGCTGGCGGACAGGGACTGTCCAGCGCCGAAACCGGCACCGAGTTGCTCGGTGCCGGGTAAACGTCTTTACCGCAGACGCGATCAGGCCGGGTTTTTCACGCTGGGACGCTCACTGACCCTGGCGTTCCAGGCCGCCAGCGCCGTGCATTCCTCCGGGATCGCAATCTGGGCAAAACCGGCAAAGACCAGGCCCGCCCAGACGGTGATATCCGCCATCGAGAATTGATCGCCAGCCACGTACGGCCGGGTCTGCAGGACCTGGTCGAAATAGCGCATGCCGTTGAGTGCCTTCTCGCGATTCCTTTCTCCCCAGACCGCCCGCTCCTGCCACTCGGGGCTCTTGTAGGGTTTCAACTGCGGCCCGAGCCCCTCGGTGGCGTGATGAAAGTAGATACCGATGGCGTCGATCAACTGGTCGTCGGCACGTTTCTGCATCATGTGGATCACGCCCTTCTCCTTCGGCGTCGTGCCGGTGAGCGTGGGCTTGCCGTCGAGGTTGTCGAGGTACTCGGTAATGGCCGTGCATTCGGCCAGGCAGGTGCCGTCATCCAGCTCCAGTACCGGCACCGTGCCGGTGGGGTTCTTCTCCAGGAAGGCCCTCTGCTTGTGCTCGGCGGCCGGCACGTCGACGCGGACGAACTCGACCCGCGAGGCCAGGCCTTTCTCGGCCAGGGCCACACGAACACGCAACGGGCTGGGAAAACCGGGCATATCGTAAATCTTCATTCTTGACTCCATTGCCATCTACCTATCGGAAGGTAGACAATGAGAGCAACGGCATACCCTTGTCAACGTATATCTATCGATAGGTAGGCGAAATTTTCATGAGCACAGACACCCGACAAACCATCCTGCAAGCTGCGCGCGCGGTGGTACAGGCTCGCGGCTACAACGCCTTGAGCTTTCGCGAACTGGCCAAGGACGTCGGCATCAAGAGTGCCAGCATCCACTACCACTTCCCCACCAAGGGCGACCTGGGCGCCGCACTGGCCCGGCGTTATACCGAAGACGCCCTGGGCTTTTTCGAACAGTTCCTGGCGGCGTCCCAGGATCCCTCCTCGGTCCTGAAGAACTACACGGCGGTGTTTCGTGCCGCCCTGGAGAACGGCAACCGCATGTGCCTGTGCGGCATCCTGGCTGCCGAACACCACGACCTGCCGCCGGAAGTGCAGGTCGAAGTGAAGGCCTTCACGGACGCCAACATCGCCTGGCTGGCCCGGGTGCTGGCCTTGAAACAGGCGGATGCGCAACCCGAAGCCCTCAGGCAGCAGGCGCTGTCGATCTTTGCCGCGATCCAGGGGGCACAACTGGTGTCGAGGGGACGCAACGACATCGCGATCTATGACCAGCTGATCGGCTCGTATCGGATGGCCGGCCTGATTCCCTGAGAAACAGGCCCTGATCGAACGCAAAGGCCCCCGAACGCCTTTTCCCATGCCAGGAAAGGAAGTGGCTGACTAGCCGGTCCAGCCGCTCTGGAGGGATGATCTGATCTGGTCAGCTGTCATCGACAGCACCAGCCCAAGTGGTCGCGATCTTCAAGGCCACGGTGCGCTTATTGCGCATTGATCGCCCGAAGTTCGCCCAGCATTCGCAAGCGCGAACAGTCGTCGACACCCTCGCCGACCGAATGCACCACGCCAACCCTGACGGAGACCAGCCGTCAGGGGGTGTCTCCGTCAATCATTTGATCGAGGAGACACCATGAGCCTGAAAATGTCGCTGTACGACGCGCTGATAGCCCTCAGGGTTCCACCGGAGAAAGCCAGGGCCGTTACCGAGGCTTGTCGGGAAGACGTGCAGATTCTTGCCCTGAAACCCGATCTGGCGCGAACCGAAAACCAGTTGAAAAAATCCATCTCGGACGTGGCCGGCGAGATGCGCGGTTCGATCAGGGGGGTTCGAAGTCAGTTCGAAGAACAGACCGCACAACTCCATAACCTGCTCGAACGGCAAAGTGAGCAGATAGCCATCTTGAGTCGCGCTATCACCCACCAGGTCGAAGACCTTCGGTTGCTGGTGGAAAAACAGAGCGACGAGGTGTTTTCCGCAATCGATAAAAAAGGCAACAGCCTGCATGCCGCCATGAAGAAACAGGAGAGCCTGACCGACGAAAAAAGCACGTTGCTCGAGTCCTCCATCAAGGACTTGAAGTCGAAAAACAGATTCGTCTATTGGCAACTGGGAATCGTTGTCGCAAGTGTGCTCTTTCCGCTCCTCAAGATCGGCTTCGACCACATCCTTGCTCAATACATGTTCTGACCCGAAGCCCCGCTGGCCTGCCGACCGGCTTCAATCGATCGGCAGTCCGTAGGGCCCGGACAGGATAGGCGTTTCGCTACAAAACCGTTTCAACCCGCGCGGGGAACACTCCCCGTATGGGTGCGGTGTCTCTCCGCGCTCCATCTTGCAGGAGAGAACCATGAAACCAAGTGCTTGTACCCAACAGCAACTGGAACTGCTCAAGTTGCCGATTGTTATCACCGCCGATGTCTGGAGTGAAGCTGTAGACATTGATCGACAGCCGAGCATCGCCAAACATGGCTTTCGCCTGAGTTCGGTGCTGCACGCGGCTTACAGCGCAATCGTGTTCAAGACCTGGGTCGAGGTACCCCCGTACTTTGACTTCAGTCTTGACCACTTTGCCCCCTGGACATGCCAGTCGGGTGCCACCTGGCTGGATCTGCGTTTACTCGTCGTCCACGACGAAGAGACGCCGATAGCGCTGAAAATCATGCTCAGGCATGAGGCGGTAGGCGCTGATACACCCATACCCCAGCTTCACTGAGGCTGCTCGACCCCTTGCTCGCCTGTCCGGGCGAGCAAGGGGTTTTCTTTATCGCCCTATCGTGTCACTGACTCGCCGCGGCCAGTTTGTCTTCGGTGCGCGTCGCGAAATCGCTGGCGTCATGACGCTCACGCAATTGGCTGGAAGGCTCCCCGGATACACGGTTGACCATCCGTCCGCGCTGCACCGCGGGACGTGCGTCGATGGCATCGGCCCAACGCTGGACATGCCGGTAATCCTGCACCGACAGGAACTCCGCCGCCTCATAGAGCCGCCCCTTCGCCAGGCCACCGTACCAGGGCCAGATCGCCATGTCGGCGATGGTGTACTCGTCGCCGGCAATGTATTCGCTGACGGCCAGGCGCTTGTCGAGCACATCGAGCTGGCGTTTGGTTTCCATGGCAAAGCGGTCGATCGCGTACTCGATCTTTGTCGGCGCATAGGCGTAGAAATGCCCGAAGCCCCCACCCAGATACGGCGCGCTGCCCATCTGCCAGAACAGCCAGGACAGGCATTCGGCGCGTGCAGCGGGCTCGGTCGGCAGGAACGCGCCGAATTTCTCGGCCAGGTATTGCAGAATCGCCCCCGACTCGAAGATCCGGATCGGTTTCGGCCCGCTGTGGTCCATCAGCGCAGGAATCTTGGAGTTCGGATTGACGTCCACGAAACCGCTGCCGAACTGATCACCGTCGCCGATACGGATCAACCAGGCATCGTATTCCGCGCCCTGGTGACCAAGGGCCAGGAGCTCCTCCAGCAGAATGGTGATCTTCTGGCCGTTGGGCGTTGCCAGGGAATACAGTTGCAACGGATGACGTCCGATCGGCAACTCCTTGTCATGGGTTGCCCCGGCGATGGGCCGGTTGATATTGGCAAACTTCCCGCCGTTCTCCGTAATCCAGGTCCAGACCTTGGGTGGCTGGTAATCCGATGAGTGGGTCATGCTCAATACTCCTTGGTTTCAATGGATGACTGCGGTATCGACTGCGCTGGCCCGATTGGCGGCGACATCGGCTGTACCGTTCAACCGGGCGATGTTCCAACCGCCGCCCAGCGCCTTGATCAGGCCCACGTTGGCACTCAACTGCTGGGTCTGCAACTCGAGCACCGAACGTTGTGCCTGCAGCGAAGCGACTTGTGCGGTGACAACGTCAAGGTATCCGACAGCGCCCTGGCGATAGCGTGCCAGGGACAGGTCCTGGGCGTACTGCGCGGCCGCGGCGGCGTCGCGCTGGTCGTCCAGCGCGCTACCCAGGCCGGCGATCAACGAGAGATTGTTCTCGACCTGCTCGAACGCGCCGAGCACCACCCCACGATACTTGGCGGCGGCCTCGTCGGTGGCCGCCCTGGCGATATCCACCTGGGCCTGGCGCGCACCGCCGTCGAACAGGGTCGTCACCAGCGAGGGGCCGATGGCCCAGAACAGGTTCGGCGCGGTCAGCAGGCGCGCGAACTCGTCGCTCTGGTAGCCGCCTTGGGCACTCAGGGTAATGGCCGGGAACCAGGCCGCGCGGGCCACGCCGATCCGTGCGTTGGCCGCGGCGATCCGGCGTTCGGCGGCGGCGATATCCGGGCGGCGCTGCAACAGTGTCGAGGGCACGCCCGTCGGTATGCCAGGCAGGGCGATAGGCGCGGTGCTCGGGGCAATGGCGTAGGTCGACGCCGACTCACCGAGCATCGCGGCGATGGCATGTTCGATCAGTGCCCGCTGGGCGAGGTTCTGGGTCAACTGCGACTTCACCGTCGACAACTGGGTACGCGCCCTCGCCACGTCCAGGCCGGAGACGATACCGCCGCCGTGCAGGCCTTCGGTCAGGCTCAAGGCCTTGGCATAGGCGTCGCTGGTTTCATGCAGCAACTGGTCCTGCCAGTCGAGCCCGCGCAGGCGGATATAGCTGTCCGCCAACTGGGCCTGCAGGCTCAGGCGCACCGAAGCCAGGTCGGCCTTGGCGGCCAGCGCCTCGCTGTTGCCGGCGGCGACCGTGTCGCGCACGCGGCCCCAGAGATCGACCTCATAATCCACCTCGATACCCAGGGTCGCGGAGTTGTAGACGTCCGGCGAGGTGCTCGAACGCAACGGCCGCGTGTCCGACTGCCGCAGGCGCTGGCCACTGCCAATGCCCTCGATGGTCGGAAACAGTCCGGAGCGGGCCTGGGCGACAAACGCCTGGGCCTGGAGGTAGTGGGCCAGCGCAGCGCTCAGGTCGGGGTTGTTCTTCAGCAGTTGTTGCTGCATCGCATCCAGTTGCGGATCCTTGTAGATCCGCCACCAGTCTTCACGACTGGCCTGGTCGTCGGGCGTCGCCAGCGTCCAGGGCGCCTGATCGTGAAACTGTCCGGGCACCGGAGTGGCGGGCACTTTCAACTCCGGCGCCAGCGAGCAGGCGCCCAGGCCGAGACTCGCCAGCAGCCACAGGCTCGATGACCACAGCGCACGGGACTTAGCCATGGGGTTTGACCTCCGGGTTGTAGGCCACTTGCACCGCATCGTTGTCGGCCAGGCCATCGGGCGGCGTATCGATCACCCGGTCACTGGCCACCAGGCCGCTGCCGATCTCCACCGTGTCGCCAAAGTCACGGGCGATGCTGACGGTCTTGAACAGCACATGGTTGTTCGCATCCAGGGTCGCCACGCGCATGCCGTGGTCGTCGAACACCAGGGCGCTGGCCGGCAGGCGCAGCACATCGGCCTGCACCGGCAGGTCGAACTGCACGCTGGTATAACCACCCGGCAGCAGGCGACCGCCCGGGTTGTCCACCAACAGTTGCACCAGGGTACTGCCGGACGCCGCCGTCACCGCGTCGGCGGTGGCGATCACCTTGGCGGTAAACGCCTCCTGGCGGTACTCGGGCACCGTGAGCCGGGCCGTGGTACCGACGCGGATCTGTGGCGAGAAGGTCTGCGGTACCTGCACATAAACCCGCAGGCGGCTGACATCCGATACCGCGAACAGCTCGCGCCCGGCACTGCCGCCGGCGCTGATCAGGGCGCCGACGTCGGTGGAGCGTGCCGTGACCACCCCCTCGAACGGCGCGGTCAGGCGCTGGAAGCCCCTGGTCGCGACCAGTTGATCGACATTGGCCTGGGCCGCCTTGACCTTCGCCAGCTTGGCCGTCAGGTCACTGGTGCGCTCATCGACATCCTGGCGCGACACCGAGTCGGAAGCCAGCATCGCCTGCCAGCGCTTGGCCGTGGTTTCGGCCAGGGTGGCATTGGCCTGGGCCGAAGCCAGGTCGGCGCGGGCCTGCAGCAATTGCTGGTCGAGTTCAGGGGTGTCGATCTCGGCCAGCAGTTGCCCGGACTTGACGTGGCTGCCGATGTCCACTTTCCAGGACTTCAGGTACCCGTTGACCCGGGCAAAGATCGAGGCCCGCGAATAGGCCTCCAGTCGCCCCGGCAGGTTCAGCACCGGTCCCTGGGGCTGCACGCCCGGAGTCACCAGATTGACGCTGGGCAGCGCCTGGGTGTTGGTCCAGGTCTTCAGGTCGCGGGATTCGGTGGCGCGCACCACGATGCCGAAGCCCACGATGGCGACCAGCAAGGCCAGTCCCAGCAGGAGTGCAACCAGGCCACGGGACGAGCGCCGACGCGGGCCCTGGTTGGATACGATGGTGTCGATGGACATGTCAAACCCCTTGAGTGACGGTGGTCGTAAGCGTGGCGTGCTGGCGACGCCCGTGCACAAGACTGAAAATCAGTGGAACCAGGAACAATGTGGCAATGGTGGCGAAACCCAGGCCGCCGATCACCGCGCGGCCCAAGGGGGCGTTCTGTTCACCGCCCTCGCCCAGGCTCAGGGCCATGGGCGCCATGCCGATGATCATCGAGATGGCGGTCATCATCACCGGCCGCAGGCGGGTAAAGCCGGCTTCCAGGGCGGCCTTCACCGGATCGCCGTGGACCGCCAGGCGCTCGCGGCAGAAGCTCACCACCAGGATCGCGTTGGCGGTGGCTACCCCCATGCACATGATCGCCCCGGTCAAGGCCGGCACCGACAAGGGCGTATGGGTGATGAACAGCATCCAGACAATCCCGGCCAGGGCCGCCGGCAACGCGGTGATGATCACGAACGGGTCGCTCCAGGACTGGAAGTTGACCACGATCAGCAGGTAGATCAGCACCACGGCGCCCAGCAGGCCGAACAGCAGCCCGCCGAAGGCCGCGTTCATGGTCTGCACCTGTCCCTGCAACTGCACCTTGGAACCGGTTGGAACATCGCCGGCATGCGCCGCAAGGATCTTCTGGATATCGGCGGCCACGCCACCGAGGTCACGGCCCTGGATCGACGTGAGGATCTCCACGACCGGCTGGATATCCGACTGGGTCACCACCGAGTTGCCATGGCTGCGCTGGATCGACGCCAGGGCGCCCAGCGTCTGGTCGGACGCCGCGCCGGCGCTGCCGCTCAGTGGCAGGTTGTGCAAGGCGGCCAGGCTGTCGAGGCTGTACTGCGGGGTCTGCAACACGATCGGGTAGGACACGCCGTTGGCGTTGTTGAGCCAGAATGTCGGCGCTACCTGGCTGGAGCCGGCCAGGTTGACCACCAGGCTGTTGGTGACATCGCGCTCGGTCAGGCCGACCAGTTGCGCCCGGGTGCGGTCGACATCGATCTTGAAGGTCGGTAGTTGCTGCGACTGCTGGATCCGTGCATCCACCACGCCGGGCACCCGGCGGATTTCCCGCAGCAGGCGGCTGGCATAGCTGAAGTTGGCCGCCAGGTTGTTGCCGGCGATCTGTACGTTGACCGGTGCCGAGGAGCCGAAGTTGAGGATCTGCCCGACAATGTCCGAGGCTGGGTACGAGAACACCGCATTGGGGAATTCCCGCGGCAGCACCTCGCGCAACTCACGCACATAGTCGGCCGTCGGCTTGTGGCCTTCCTTCAGGCTGATCTGGATATCGCTGTCCTGGGAGCCGACCGTACCGGTGTTGTTATAGGCGGTGTTGATGCCGCTGATGGACAGGCCGATATTGTCCACCAGCGCCGCCAGCTGGTCCGGCTCGATCACCGAGCGGATCGACTTCTCGACCTCGGCGATCAGCTGCGCGGTACTCTCCACCCGCGTGCCCACCGGTGCCCGCACATGCAGCAGGATCTGCCCGGAGTCGACCTCGGGGAAGAAGTTGCGCCCCAGCAGCGGCACCAGCGCGAACGAGGCGAGCACAAAAGCCAGCATCGCGATCACGACCACGCGTCGATGGTGCAAGGCGCTGTCCAGTACGCCGTGGTAATGCCCGCGCAGGGTTTCGAAACACGCCTCGAAGCCGCGCTGGAAACGCACCAGCGGATTGTTCGAGGGGGCCACGTGCGGCTGCCCGTCATCCCCGTGGACATGGGGCTTGAGCAGGTAGTTGGCCATGGTCGGCACCAGGGTCCGCGACAGGATGAACGAGGCGATCATGGCAAAGATCACCGCCTCGGCCATCGGCACGAAGAGGAACCGTGCGACACCGTCGAGGAAGAACATCGGCACGAACACGATGCAGATACACAGCAGCGAGACAAAGGCCGGCGTGACGATCTGCGCGGCCCCGTCGAGTATCGCCTGCTCCACCGGCTTGCCCTGCTCCAGGTGCCAGTTGATGTTCTCGATGGTCACCGTGGCATCGTCCACCAGGATCCCCACCGCCAGCGCCAGGCCGCCCAGGGTCATGATGTTCAGGGTCTCGCCGAGCACCGACAAGGTGACAATCGACGACAGGATCGCCAGTGGAATCGACACCGCGATAATCACCGTCGAGCGCCAGCTGCCGAGGAACAGCAGGATCATCAGGCTGGTCAGCGCCGCCGCGATCAGGCCCTCGCGGGCCACGCCGCTGATGGCCGAACGGACGAACAGCGACTGGTCGCCGATCAGGTCGATATTCAGGTTCGGCGGCAAGGCGGCCTTGTTGTCGGCCAGCTTGTCCTTGATCCCGGCGATCACCCCGAGGGTCGAGGCCGAACCGGTCTTGAGCACCGGAATCAGCACCGACCGGTTGCCGTTGACGTGGACGATGTTGCTCTGCGGCGGGTTGCCGTCACGCACCGTCGCCACGTCACGAATCAGCACCGTGGTGCCATCGGCGGTCTTGATCGGCAGGTTCTCCAGATCATGGAAATCCGTGGGCGAGTTGTTCAGTTGCAGCGTGTATTCATAGCTGCCGATCTTCTGCGTGCCCACCGGGGTGATCACGTTCTGCGTCGCCAGGGCCGTGGCGACATCCTGCGCCGAAAGCCCCCGCGCCTGCATCCGCGCCGAGTCCAGGTCGATCTGCACCTGGCGGCTCTTGCCGCCGAACGGGTAAGGCACGGCCGCGCCGGGAACCGTGGTCAGCATCAATCGCACGGTGTTGAGGCCCAGGTCGCCCAGTTTCTGCTCGCTGAAACCATTGCCCGACAGCGCCAATTGCACGATCGGCACCGTCGAGGCGCTGTAGTTGAGGATCAGCGGCGGCACCGTGCCCGGCGGCAGGTTGCGCAGGATGGCCTGGGACACCGAAGTCAGTTGCGCGTTGGCGGTACTGATATTGACCCCGGGCTGGAAGAACACCTTGACGATCCCGTAGCCGGTCATCGACTGCGCCTCGATATGGCGGATGTCGTTGACCGTGGTGGTCAGCACCCGTTCGAAAGGCGAAGTGATCCGACCGGCCATCTGGTCCGGCGGCAAGCCGGTGTACTGCCAGATCACGGCGATCACCGGTATGCGGATTTCCGGAAAGATATCGGTGGGCGTGCGCCAGGCCGCGAGCGGTCCGACGATCAGGATGAGGATTGCCAGTACAACAAAGGTATAGGGGCGCCGCAAAGCAATGCGCACAAGGCTCAGCATGGAGGTGATCCAGACAAGGGGTTGGACAGTGAAGAAGGCGCATGACGCAGGCTCGCGGGGCGCTTCATACGGCGCTCTACTCCCGTCCCGCGCCCTCCTCAACCCGGGCAAACAGCACTGACATCCTGGTCATAAAGAGGCATATGCCACGATATAGATTTTAGTGGCATACGCAAGTATATTTCTTGCAGAACGCAGTCGAAGATCCAGTGTCAGAGGTGAAGGAGCCCTTCCGTCATCTGTGCAGTGATCTTTAAGCATCCATGGATTATGGAATCATTACGTGATCGGCCAGATCGCCGCCTCGGGAATGAAAGACCTTGTTCTCGAGACGGTCGCAGGCATAATTACCCCATCGACCCAGCCTTAAGAGAGTGATCAGCCCTTGAAATGTGCACCACCCGGTCCCGACAGCCCACAGGCCAGCAGTTGCGCGAACGGTGCCGTACGCCGCGCGTCCCGGCGCCTGGGGCAAATCTACGACGAGGCGTTCGCACCCTGCGGCCTGAAAGCCACCCAGTACTCCCTGCTGTCGCATATCGCCCGCTCCGACGAACCGCGCATGCGCGATCTGGCCCAGTCCCTGGTCATGGACCTGTCGGCGCTGGGTCATACCCTCAAGCCGCTGGTGCGCGACGGCTTGGTGCTGTTGCAGGTGGATGAACTCGACCGCCGCGGTCGTCGCGTGCTGCTGACCGAGGAAGGCCGACGCAAGTACGAAGAGGCGCTGCTGGTCTCCCGGCAGATGTCGAGCCGCTTCGAACAGGCCTTCGGCGCGGAGGAAACCCTCCAGTTGCGCAAGACCATGGACTTCATTTCCTCGGACGACTTCGCCCAGGCCCTGCTCGGCAGAGCCTGAACCCCGCGCGACCGTCAGAGAATCGAGCGAATGGTCCCGCCTTCCACGCGCATCGCCATGCCATTGAGCGCCGGCGAGGCCGCCAGGTGCAGAACGCTGCGGGCGACTTCCTCGGGCTCGATCATCCGCCGGATCAGCGACGTCGGCTCGGTTTCGTCGAAGTAGTCGGCCACCACCTGTTGCGGGCTGATCCCCTTCTCTTCGGCAATCTCCCGGTGATAACGACGCACCGCCTCGGTGGCGGTCGGGCCCGGTAATATCGAATTGACCCGCACCGCCGTGCCCCTGGTCAGTTCGGCCAGGGCCCGGGACAAGCCCAGCAGGCAGGCTTTCATCGCGCCGTAGTGAACCATCCAGGGTTGCGGCTTGACCGCCGACTCACTGCTGATGAACACCACCGAACCCTCGCCGCGGCTGAGCATGTCGTTCATCACCAGGCGGCTCATGCGCACGCCGCTCATGACATTGACGTTGAAGTAGTGCAGCCAGCGGGCATCATCGGTGTCGAAAAAATCCCGTACCTCGAAGATACCGACGTTGTTGATCAGGAAGTCGATGGGCCCGAACTCCCGGGCCAGGGCCACCAGTCGCTCGGGCACGCCGGCCTGGGTCAGGTCGCCGGCCAGCCCCTTGCTGCGCGGCCCCAGTTCTTCGAGGGCCTGGGTGACCTCTTCTTCCAGCAGACCGCTGATGACTACGTTGGCCCCTTCAAGCAGGAAGCCGTGGGCGATGGCCTTGCCGATCCCCGTGGCGCCGCCGGTGATCAGCGCCGTCTTGCCGGTCAGTTGATAATCCATGAAATCCGCCTGGGTTGTTCTTGTGCGGATCATCATGCCCCAGGCCCGGGCGAAGGATTTTCAAGAATTGTCGAAGACTGAATTAAGCCTTTTTGCAAAACCGCGTTGCCCGCTCAGTCCTGGGACAGGCGCGGGGCGATCCGTTCCAGCAGGAAGTCGATAAACACCCGCACCCGATGGGGCAGTTGCCGTCCGGGGCCGATGAAGACCGCGTGGATCGCCTCGCTTTCCCCGCTGTCCCAGGTTTCCAGTAACGGCACCAGGCGCCCGGCCTCGATATCGGCGCCGATATGGAAGTTGGCCAGCCGGGCGATACCCAGTCCGGCCAGTGCCGACTGGCGCATGCTCTCGCCGTCGCTGAGGAGGATATTGCCCTGGGGCTCGATCTCGATGCGCTGGCCCTCGTCGCCGCGAAACACCCAGGCCTGGGAGTAGCGGTGGAAACCGAAGCTGAGGCGGTTGTGCCCATGCAACGCCTCCAGTGACTCGGGCTTGCCGAAACGGGCGATATAGCTCGGCGCCGCCACGGTGATCAGACGGCTTTCGCCGAGCCGGCGCTGGACCAGGCTCGACTCCTTCATCGGTCCGGTGCGGATCGCCACATCCGCGCGACGTTCTAGCAGGTCGACCACGGTATCGGTCAGTTCGACATTGAGGGTGATGTCCGGATAGGCGGCGAGGAAGTCCGGCAGCAACGGCAACAGGCAATGCAGGCCGAACGGCAGGTTGGCGTTGACCTGGATCAGCCCGCTGGGCCGGGTGACATTCGCCACGTCGCGCTCGGCGTTATCGATCTGCTCGAGAATGCGCAGGCACTCGCTGTTGAAACGCTCGCCCTCGGCGGTGAGCTCCAGGCGCCGGGTCGAGCGATGCAGCAGGCGCGCGCCGAGCCGTTGCTCCAGGCGGGCGATCAACTTGCTCACCGCCGAAGGCGACATGTCCAGCTGGCGGGCTGCCTCGGAAAAGGTGCCGGCCGCAACCACCCGGGTGAACACTTCCATTTCGCCGGAGCGATTGATGTCTTTGATATTGAGCATGAATCGAGTTCACAGATGATTGGAGTTTCAGCAGTCTAGCTCATACCTGGGGTGGATCGTATCGTGAATGGATTCCAGCACCTGGAATACCTGCGCCTGCGCTTTTTTCCCGCGCCAGGCCCCACGACAAGAAGAGGACATCTCAGTGAAAATTTTCGTTACCGGCGCGACCGGCTATATCGGCGGCTCGGTGGCCAGCTACCTGGTCAAGGCCGGCCATCAGGTCAGCGGGCTGCTGCGCAATCCGGATCAGCGCAACGCCCTGCTGGAACTCGGTATCACCCCCGTGCTCGGCACCCTGGACGATGCCTTTATCCTCACCGAGCAGGCGCGTGCCGCCGATGTGGTGGTCAACGCCGCCAACTCCGACCACCTGGGGTCGGTACAGACCTTTATCGACGCCCTGCGCGGCAGCGGCAAGGTCCTGCTGCACACCTCGGGTTCCAGCGTGGTGGGTGACGATGCCCGGGGCGCCTACGAGCGCGCCGAGATTTTTACCGATGAAACACCGTTCACGCCGATGGACATCCGCAAGGACCGGGTCGAAATCAACCAGTTGGTACGGCGCGCCGGCGTCGAGGACGGTATTCGCAGCATCGTGTTCTGCCCGACCATGATCTATGGCGAGTCCCTCGGGCTGCCGGTCAAGAGCGACCAGTTGCCCAAGCTCTATGCCAAGTCCCGTGAATATGGTGCCGGCGCCTACATGGGCGCCGGGCTGCATCGCTGGTCCAACGTGCATATCGAGGACCTGGCCGAGCTCTATCGCCTGGCGATCGAAAAGGCACCCTCGGCTTCGCTGTTCTTCGCGGAAAACGGCGAGGCCTCGTTTATCGAGATCGCCACGGCCATCAGCAAGGCCCTGGGTTATGGCGGACGGATCCAGAGCTGGCCGGCCGACGAGGCCATTGCCCAACTGGGTGACTGGGCGCGCTTCGCCATCGGTTCCAACAGTCGTGTGCGGGCGGTGAATGCGCGGGTATTGCTCGGCTGGCAGCCCAAGCGCGAATCGATCCTGGAGTGGATCGAAAGCACGGACGTGCAGTGGTAAACCCCCGGCCGTATTGAGGTGATCGTTCCCACGCCGCGGCGTGGGAACGATCGGATGATCAGCCCAGCACTTCCCGCGCCACGCTCTCGATACCCGCCGCGTCCAGGCGATAGTGCCGGTACAGGTGCGTCGGCGGCGCGATCAGGCTGTACTCGTCGTAGATCCCGTGACGGCGCACCTTGACGCCGATGCCCTCCTCGGCAATCACCTCGCACACCGCCCCACCCAGCCCGCCGATGATGTTGTGTTCCTCGACGGTGAGAATTGCCCGGCTGTTGCGCGCCGCGGTCAATACCGCCTCGCGGTCCAGCGGCTTGATGGTGGTCATGTCGATCACGCCAACCGAACGCCCCGCCGTATTCAGTGCCCGCGCCGCTTCCAGCGCCGGGTGCACGGTGGAACCGGTGGCGATGATGGTCAGCTCGGCACCGGTGAGGTGCACCGTGGCCTTGCCGAAGACGAACGCAGGCACTTCTTCGTACACCACGGGGTCGCGCCCGCGCTGGATGCGGAAGTAGATCGGCTGCGGATGATGCACCGAGGCCAGGATTGCCGCCTTGAGCTGGTTGCCATCGGCTGGCGCGACGATAGTGAGATCGGCGATCGCACGCATGATCGCCAGGTCTTCGGTGGCGTGGTGGGAGGTGCCATAGAAGCCCAGGGAAATCCCCGCATGGTGGCCGATCAGGCGCACCGGCAGCGCCGAATAGGCGACGTCCATGCGAATCTGCTCGCAGCACAGCAACGGCAGGAACGAAGCGAAGGTGGCGACAAACGGCTGCATGCCGACCGCTGCCATCCCCGCCGCCGCCGAGACCATGTTCTGCTCGGAAATGCCGAACTGGACGAAACGTTCGGGGTGCAGTCCGGCGAATTTCGACAAGCCGTTGGAGTACTGCAGGTCGGCGGTACCGGCGACCACCGGATGGCCCTGATCGAGCAGTTCGATCAGCGCATCGGACAAGGCATTGAGGCTGGGGGTCTGCTCGTTGAGTTCACGGTACTGCCAGGAGTTGCTCGACTGAGGTGCGTTGTTCATGGCTTAGATGACCTTGCTTTTGATTTCTTCGACGGCACGTTGTGCATCTTCGGGATCGAGATAGCCCAGGTGCCAGCCCGGCTCGGTTTCCATGTAGGACACGCCCTTGCCCTTGACCGTATTGGCGATGATGCATACCGGTCGGGTACGCTGGGTGTCGGCTTTCAGCCGGCGCAACAGCGGGGTCAGGGTCGCCAGGTCATGGCCGTCCACCACATGGGTTTCCCAGCCGAAGGCGATCCACTTGTCCGCCAGCGGCTCGATGCCGATCACGTCGTCGACGCTGCCGTCGAGCTGGAAGCCGTTGCGGTCGATGATCGCGAACAGGTTGTGGACCTTGTGGTGGGCCGCGCCCAGGGCCGCCTCCCAGACCTGCCCTTCCTGCATCTCGCCGTCGCCGAGCATGACGAAGGTGTTGAACGACTGGCCCAGCATGCGCCCGGCCAGGGCCATGCCCAGGCCACCGGACAAGGCATGGCCGATGGAACCGGAAGAAAAATCCACGCCCGGCACCTTGCGCATGTCCGGGTGGTCGCCCAGGGGATTGCCCAGGCGGGTGTAGTTATCGAGGATCGACTTGTCGAAGAAGCCCCACTCCACCAGCACCGGGAACAGCCCGACGGCGGCGTGGCCCTTGCCCATCATGAAGCGGTCGCGATCCGGCCATTTCGGTTCGCCATGGCGCAGGTCCATCACGTCGTAATACAGCGCGGCGAACAGCTCGGCGGCGGAAAACACCGAGGTGTAGTGGCCGACCTTGGCGATCTCGATCAGGCGGATGGTTTCCAGGCGAATGAATTGCGCCTTGTCCCGCAAGCGGGCCAGTTCCTGCGCGGTCAGTTGGAAAGCCGCGTCGTCCTGCACGGACGATGGCCGCGGGTCGAGGCCTTGTCTTGTCAAATCAGTCATGGGTAGTGTCCAGACATATCACGGAAAAATCGGCCGCGGCGCTCAGGCGCGCGGCCGCACACGGACTCCGGCAGCCGGCCGGTTACTGCGCTTTCAGGCGCGGGGTCATGTAGTCGTTCAGGCGCTGCATGACCTGCTGCGCCGTCAGTTCCATCGAGCGCCGCCACAGCGCCTCGTCATCCCACTCGTGGAAAGTGGTCATCAAGGTGCCGAACGGCCCGGTCTGCTCGCTGAACGCCACCAGTTGCTCGGTGACCGAGTTCACGTCGCCGTAGATCACCATCTCGCGGATGCAGTGATCCACCGTCACTTCCTCGTCGGTCATGTCCGGGCGGGTCTTGAAGATCTTCGTGTAGTTGTTGCTCGACAGGTTATCGATCATGTAGTCGAAGTAGCGGCGCAGGGTGCAGCTGTCCTGGGCCAGGTAGTCTTCGGCCTGGGCCTGGGAGTCGGCGACGAACACCGAGCGCGCCACCCGCCAGTTGTTGGCATCGGCCTTGACCCCGGCCTCCTCGGCCCCCTTGCAGTAGGCCTGCCAATGCGAAGCGACGGTGGCCGTGGGGTTGAAGTTGGCCGACATCAGGTCCCAGTCCTTGCTTCCGGCCAGCTTCGCGGTGCTGGAGAACGGGCTCATGGCGGTAGTGGCGACCCGCGGGAAGGGCTTCTGGAATGGCGTCGGCATGTAACCGATTTCCAGTTCATGGTTCACCGAATCCTTGAGGCTGACCTGGAAGTGTTCGCCGGTAAACGCATATGGCGCGTTGCTGCCCCAGATGGCCCGGATCATCTCGTAGCATTCGACCATCATCTGCCCACGGTCCTTGCCGTTGCTGCCGAAGACCTCGAAGTCCGAGGCCAGGCCGCCCGGGCCGATGCCCATGATGAAACGCCCCTTGGCCATGTGGTCGAACATCGCGGCATCAGCAGCGATGCGTGCCGGGAAGTGATGCGGCAGATTCAGCACGCCGGTGCACAGCTTCATGCGCCGGGTCAGCGGAATCAGGGTGGAAAGGAACTGCAGGGCGTTGGTCACCGGCTCCGTGCGCTGCGAGGTGTGCTCGCCCACCCACAGCTCGTCGAAACCGACGGCGTCGGCATGCACGGCGCAGGCGATATCCTGGTCGTACATCTCGTGATAGTCCCAGCCCTTGTGGTGTAGCGGCTGCATGAACATGGCAAGTTTCATGTCGTTCTCCTGCGGTTTTCAATGAGCGCCACGGGACGAACCGGGGTTCGCGCCATGACGTTTTTCACACCGGGACGGTTTTGCGGGCATGCAAAGCCCCGCACCGCCCGGCGCGGTGTTCAAGCAATGAAGCGAATCGGGGCTGGCGCGACGGCCTCAGGTGTCGCACCGCCATGCTTGCGGGGCGGTCAACTGCCGTGCAGCAGCCACCCGCCGTCGACCAGCAGGTCGACTCCGGTCAGGTACGACGCCATGGGCGACGCGAGGAACAGCGCCGCATTGGCGATCTCGAAAGGCTCGGCCGGACGCCCCAGGGGAATGTTCCCCAGGACGTTGTTCTGCCGATGCTGTTCCAGCAGTTCCGGCTCCAGGTTGCCAGGCGTGGCGGTCAGCCCCGGCGACAATGAATTGACCCGGATGCCGAACGCACTGAGGTCCTTCGCCAGGCTGCGGGTCATGGCCAGTACCGCGCCCTTGGACGTGTCATAGGCGCAGTGATTGGCCATGGGTCGATGGCCGCAGATCGAGGACAGGTTGATGATGCTGCCGCCCCTCGCCTGCTTGCGCATCTGCCGCTGTGCCGCCTGCGCGCCCTGGAACACCGCACGGGTATTGATCGCCTGCAACTGGTCCCAGAAGGTCACGTCGATCTCGTCGATGTTCCTGAGCGGGTAGATACCGGCGTTGTTCACCCAGATATCCAGGCTGCCGTAGCGCTCGACCGCGGCATCGGCCAGGCGCTGGATATCGTGCGGGTAGCGCACGTCGCAGGCCATGAACGACACCGCCAGGCCCGCCTCCGTCAGCTCTTCGCTGCGCTCGGGCGCCAGGCTGCCGATCAGCACGCTGGCCCCGGCTTCGGCCAGGCGCCGGCTGATGGCAAAGCCGATACCGTTGCTGCCGCCAGTGACCACCGCGGTCTTGCCGCGCAGATCGAGCAGCTCGGCGAAGGGCGGGTAAGGCAAGGCTTGATAAGGATGGGACATGCTGAAACCTCCTCTAGGCGGTGGCCAGGGTCATGATGCGGTCGGGGGCGATCTGTCGGCCCTGCAGGACACCCTGGGCACGCCCGCGGGCCATGACCATGACCCGATGGGACAGGCCGATCACTTCGTCCAGGTCGGAACTGACCACGATCACCGACACGCCGGTTCTCGCCAGTGCGACGATCAGTTCATAGATCGCCGCGCGGGCGCCCATGTCGATGCCCCGGGTCGGCTCGTCGAGAATGATCACCTTCGGACCCCGCGCCACCCACTTGGCGATCACCACCTTCTGCTGGTTGCCGCCCGAGAGTTTGTCCAGGGTCTGCCGTGCCTGGCCCTTTATACCCAGGGCGGCAATTCGCTCCAGGGCAAAGGCCATGACCCGACCGTTGTCCATGACCCCACAGGCACTGAGGCGGTCCAGGTTGCAGTAGGCCAGGTTCTCGGCGATGGTCTGGCCAAGCACCACGCCTTCGGCCTTGCGGTCCTCGGGAATCAGCACCACCCCGGCGCGGATTGCCGCCGCCACATCGTTGCCCGGCAAGACCTGCTCAGCGACCCGGACACTGCCGGCGGCCAGTGGGCTCAGTCCGGCAATCGCCTGGACCACCTCCGTGCGCCCGGCCCCGACGATACCGGCAATCCCGAAGATCTCCCCGGCACGTACCGCGAACGAAATATCGGCGAAGCGCCCTGCCCGGTCCGACAGCCGCTCGACCCGCAGCACCAGCTCTTCCGTCGGCTCGGGCAGCGCCGGAAACAGCCGCTCGATGGAACGCCCGACCATCTGCGAGACCAGCAGGCCGACATCCGCCGCGCCGCTGTCATGACGGGCGATCAGGCAGCCGTCGCGCATGACCACCACCTTGTCGGCGATCCGGGCGATTTCATCCATGCGGTGGCTGATATAGATAAACGACACGCCCTGGCCCTTGAGCGTCTCGATCTGCCGGAACAGCAGGTCGGTTTCCTCCTTGCCCAGGGCCGCGGTCGGCTCGTCGAGAATCAGCAGGCGCGAGTTCAAGGTCAGCGCCCGGGCGATTTCCACCAGTTGCTGCGCGGCAATCTTCAGCTGGCCGACCAGGGTATCCGGGGAAATATCCAGGCCCAGGCGTTGCAGCTGCTTTTCCGTCTCGCGGTACATGTGCCCACGGTCGACCAGCCCGCCACGGGTCGGCAGGTGGCCGAGAAACACGTTCTCCGCCACGCTGAGTTCCGGCAACAGGTGGATCTCCTGGTGGATCATATTGACCCCCAGCGCCATGGCCTCGGCCGGCCCACCCGGGGCATAGGGTTGGCCAGCGAGGAACATGCTGCCCTTCGACGGTCCCTGGGCGCCGGCGACGATGGAGGAAAAGGTCGATTTGCCGGCCCCGTTCTCCCCCAGCAGAGCGACCACTTCGCCGTAACCGATAGCGAGGCTGATGTCTTCCAGCACCCGCACCCCATGAAATGACTTGCCGATGTTGCAGGCCCTGAACAGCGGCTCCTGAACGGCTTGGCCCGAAGGCTCGATCGCGTGCATCACAAGCTCTCCTCCGGCAGTTCAAGGGTGCTTTTCAAGAAAGGCGGCCGCGTTTTCACGGGTGGTGACAAAGGCCGGCAGCAACTGGGTTTTCTCCACGCTCTTGCCCTGCTGCAGATCCACGGCGGTGCGCAGCGCGGTGCGCCCCATCTCCACCGCCTGCTGGGTGATGGTCAGGTCCATCTTGCCGTCGCGCACCGCTTCCAGGGCCGAAGGCAGGCCGTCATAACCGAACACCCAGATCTTGTGATCGATATTGGCGACCTTGACCGCCTGGGCGGCGCCGAGGGCCGGGGCATCGGAACGGCCGAGGAACACGTCGATCCGTGGATTCTTCTGCAACATGTCCTGGGCCACCTTGAAGCCGTTGTCCTGCAGCCAGTCGGTGGGCTTGCTGTCGACGATCTTCATCTGCGGCGCCTGCGTCAGCACCGCGTCGAGGCCCTTGGCACGGGTGACTTCGGTGGAGTCGCCGAGGGTGCCCTGGAGCAGGCCGATCTGTGCCTTGCCACCGGTGAGCTTGATCATCTGCCGGGCCAGTTCGCCGGACGCCGCGAGGTTGTCGGTGGAGATATAGGCATCGCACTCGACGTTTTTCGGAAAGTTGTCGACGCACACCACCGGCACGCCCTGTTGCCGCGCCAGGCGTACCGGTACGGCCGAGGCGGCGCTGCCGGTGGCGGTGTACAGCAGCACATCGATACCCTTGCTGAGCATGTCCTGGATCTGGCTGACCTGCCGCGCCGGATCGGCCTGGGCATCGGAGACCAGCACCTTCTTGATCCCCATACCGCTGGCCTGCTCCATCACGCCGTCACGCACCATCAGGTAGAACACCCATTGCAGGCTCGGGATCGACATCCCCACGGTGATCTGGTCCACGGCCTTGCCCTGGGCGTGAGCGCCACTGGACAGCAGGCAGGCGAACAGCGGCAACCACAGGGAACGCAGCACAAACGCGGAACGATTCATGTCTTTATCCTTCTTGTTATCGGCTCTGGAGAAAATCGGGAAGAGCGGCGACATCGCCTCAATCGCCCTTGCGCTTGAGCAGGTCGAGCATCACCGCGAAGGCGATCACCGCGCCGATCACCACCTGCTGCACAAAGGGTGAAATGCCCGCCAGGTTCAGGCCGTTGCGCAGCACGCCGATGATCAGCACCCCGACCAGGGTCCCGACCACGCTGCCCGCGCCGCCCTTGAGGCTGCCGCCGCCGATCACCACGGCGGCGATCACGTCCAGCTCATAGCCGACGCCCGCACCGGCGCCGGCAGTGTCCAGGCGCGAGGTCATGATGATTCCGCCCAGTGCCGCGCAGATGCCGGAGAGGATGTACACGGCGCTGGTGTAGCCCTTGACCCGGATGCCCGCGAGTCGCGCCACCTTGGCGCTGCCGCCGATGGCGTAGAGGCTGCGGCCGGCCACGGTGAAACGCAGCACGAACCAGAACAACAGGGCCAGCAGCAGGAAACACAGCACCGTCAGCGACAGCACGCCGCCATAGCGGATCACCGAGAGATTGCTGAACCATTCGGGAAAACCACTGACCTGGGCGCCATCGGTGACCATATAGGCCAGGCCGCGGGCCACCGACATCATCGCCAGCGTCGCGATAAACGACGGCAGCCCGGCTCTTACCACCAGCAACGCGGTGGTGGCGCCGCAAGCCGCGCCGACCACCAGGGCCGCGAGCATCGCCAGCCACATCGGCACGCCGAGAGCCTGGCCGAGCCAGCTCATGACCATGATCGCCACCGCCAGCACCGCGCCCACCGACAGGTCGATACCGCCGATGAGGATCACCAGGGTCATGCCCAGGGCCATGATGCCGAGCACCGTGACCTGGTCCAGTACATTGAGCAGGTTGCTCACACTCAGGAAGTTGTCTGTGAAGACCGTCAACACCACGCATAACAACAACAGTCCGAGCAAGGGGCCGGCGACACTGCTGTCCACACCGATCCACTTGGGCAGCACACCGCCAAGGCGTGTTTTCGCCAGCAACTGATTATTCATACCCACATCCGCTTATTATTTGATTGTTATAAGATCGAGCATCATTCTGACAACTAACCGCGCAACTCCCGATAGCGTCCGCCCATATACAGCAGCGGTTGTTCCAATGGCTGGGTCATGACATCGATGACATTGCCGATCATCACCGTATGAGTGCCGTGTTCGATTTCCCGCACCACTTCGCAGAAGATCGCCGCCTGGGCGTCGGCCAGATAGCGGATACCATGGATACCGGTCTTCCATTCACCCTCGACAAAGCGCCGTTCGCGCAAGTCGGGCTGGCTGAAGATCCGGCAGATCGGTTCATGCTGGCTTTGCAGCATGTTCACGCAGAACAGCCCGGAACGCTTGATGATCGGCGAGGCACTGGCGTTGCGATTGACACAGATCAGCGCCGAGGCCGGATCCATGGACACCGAGGAAAACGCCGTGGCGGCGAGGCCGTGGGGCAGCCCTTCGGCATCGATCGTGGTGACCAGGGTGATCGACGCGGCGAAGCGCCCCATGGCCGATTTGAACTCGCCCGCCAGGTTGGCCGAATGGGCGACTTCCTGATAATGCACACGCATACATAAACCCTCTTTCTTATGTTTTTGTCATCAGCCCGGGTCTCCATTATTAACAATCAGCCGTGCTTTTCTATTCATCTTTGAAAAATTGACTTTTCAACTTCAGCGAAAGGTGAAGCCAACAAAAAACACATTTGAATTACATTCACCAATGCCCAGACAGCCCATTTCACGGGGCCGCGCAACAAATACGATTTATTCGGACAACATAAAGACAATAGCGTCACTTGAATAAACAGCCGATACTTCATCCACAACAAGAAACATTCATCGAGCAGTGGATTCAGTCATGGTTGATCGCTTGCAGGACATGCGACTGTTTCGCCTGGTGGTGCAGACAGGCTCCCTTTCCACCGCGGGTCGGCAGATGGGCCTGTCGCCTGCCGCCATGAGCGGTCGACTCAAGGCCATGGAAGAGTTTTATGGGCTGCGCCTGCTCAAGCGCAATACCCGTTGCCTGAGCCCCACGCCCGAGGGGCAGCTCCTGTTCGAGAATGCGCTGAAGATCCTCGAAGAGGTCGATGCCCTCGACAGCATCATCAAGAGCGGCCATAGCGACCTGCTGGGCACCATCGGCCTGACCTGCCCCACCGACCTGGGCCGCCAGCGGATCAGCCAGTTGGTCGACGCCTTTATCGGCGAGAACCCCAATGTCAGCATTCGCCTGTTCTTCACCGACCGGCTGCTGGACTTTGTCGAGTCGGGCTCGGATATCGCCATTCGCTTCGGCGACCTGCCGGACAGCTCGCTGATCGCCCGCCCCCTGGGGTTCGACCGGCAGATGGTCTGTTGCTCTCCGGCGTACCTGGCGCGTTTCGGCACCCCGCGTACTCCCGAGGACCTGCTGGAACACAATTGCCTAGTGCAACTGCGCGCCGACTTCGCCCTGGATCGCTGGCGCTTCTTCGAGAAAGGCGCCGCCACCACGGTGCAGGTCAAGGGCAATCGCCTGGCCAATGACGGCTTCACCCTGCGCCAGTGGGCGGTGCAAGGCCTGGGCGTCATCTGGAAGTCGGCCTGGGAAGTGGCCGAGGATATCCAGTCAAACCGCCTGGTGGCGGTGCTGGAGGATTACCAGTGTCCGACCACCGAGTTCCACCTGCTCACCGAAGGCGGCAAGAAGCTCCCGCGCCGGGTGAAGTTGTTCGTCGATTTCGCCGTGGACTACTTCAAGCACCTGGACACTCCGGCCCGGCACCTGCTCACTCCGCCCGTCCATGGACGCCCGATGCCCGTCTGCCTGTCCTGACGTGGCGCGCAGGTACGCATCGGCCCTAACGGGCCAGCTCGCTGGCGCTCCTGAGCGAGTAAAGACATTCCTGCTCGATGGTCGCCCGTAACTGTGCAGCCTCCTGTTCCAGGCGCTCGCACATGAAGTCGACAAACACGCGAATCTTGCGCGACAACTGGCGGCTCGAGGGCCAGACGATGTTCATGGTGTCCGGTGGGATCAGATAACCATGCAGCAGGCAGCGCAGCGAGCCATCAGCCAATGCTTCGCGGGCCAGGAAGTCGGGGATGGTCCCCAGGCCGAAGCCTTTGAGCAGCGCCCCCCGGACCATTTCCATGTTGTTGCTGACCATCACCGTGCGGGTCCGCGGCTCGCGCGTGCCTTCCTCGCGCAGCAGGGGGAAATCCAGCAGCTTGCCATTCTTGAAGTAGCGGAAACGCACCGCCAGGTGATCGTCCAGGTCAGCCGGTGTCAGTGGCGTGCCGTGACGCTCCAGGTAGGACGGCGCGGCGCACAGCACCGGTTGCACGCCGGGCAAGGTGCGGCGCATCAAACGCGAGTCCGGCAGTTCGCCGCTGCGAATGGCGATGTCCACGCCTTCCTCGATCAGGTCCACCAGCTTGTCGCTGAAGTCGAGGTCCAGTTCGATATCGGGATACAGTTCCATGAACGCGATCAGCACCGATTCGAACAACGCATAGCTGGCCGCCGGCATGCTGATCCGCAAGCGCCCGCGGGGAACCTCCGTGGACTGCGACAGGGTCGCCTGGGCGTCGTCCAGGTCATCGAGAATGCGCCGGCAACGCTCCTGGAACACCCGCCCCTCGTCGGTCAGGCTGAGGCTGCGGGTCGAGCGCTGGAACAGCCGCACACCCAATTGTTGCTCGAGCCGGGTCACCCCCTTGCCGACCGCCGACGCCGACAGTCCCAGCGCCCTGCCCGCGGCAACGAAACTGCCCAACTCTGCCGTTCGGATAAAGGGCATCAAGCCACTGAGTCGATCCACCTGCGTCTCCCATTCGATCCTTTTATTCCGATATAGGCGGAATATTTACCGTTTTTAACTCGATTACTCGCTCTTTAAGATCCTTGCATGTTCTGCCGGCCCCGGTAAACCACCGGATCGTCGGCGCTGTCACGCTCACTTCCCGGGTGCGGTACTCGCCCGACGCAAGGATCTCGACCGATGTCCACTCCGCTTCTGCAACAACGCCTGATCTTGCTGGCCGTGTGCATCACGGCCATCACCATGCCCTTCAACTTCACCGCTGCCGCCGTGGCCCTGCCGGCCATAGGCCGGGCCTTCGGCGGCTCGCCCATGGAACTGAGCTGGGTCACCAACGCCTTCATGCTGACCTTCGGCAGTTGCCTGATGCTCGCCGGCGCCCTGGCCGACAGCTATGGCCGCAAGAAGGTCTTTATCGGCGGCGCCAGCGCCTTTGCCGTGCTCGCGGCGGCACTGCCCTTCGCCCCCGACCTGGTGGTGTTCGACATACTGCGGGCAGCCCAGGGCCTGGCCGCGGCGGCCGCTTTCTCCGGCGGCATGTCGGCGCTGGCGCAGGTGTTCGACGGGCCGGGACGCATCCGGGCCTTCAGTTTCGTCGGTGCCAGCTTCGGTATCGGCCTGGCCTTCGGCCCTGTGCTGGCCGGGGCGATCATCGAGGCCTTCGACTGGCACCTGATCTTCCTGCTGATCACTGTGCTGGCAGCCATCTCGCTGGTCCTGGCCGCGCGCTGCATGCAAGAGTCACGCAATCCAGAGGCCGCCGGGATCGATTGGCCGGGGGCGATAACCTTCACCTGGGCGCTGGGCATCTTCACCTTCGCCATCCTCAAGGTGCCGGAAAGCGGCTGGACCGACCCGCTGTCACTGGGCCTGTTCGTCGTCGCGTTGCTGTCCTTTGTCGCCTTTGTGCTGATCGAGCAGCGTGTCGCGCAACCGATGCTCGACCTGTCGCTGTTCCGTTTCCCGCGTTTTGTCGGCGTGCAACTGCTGGCGGCGGCCCCGGCCTACTCCTTTGTGGTGCTGCTGATCCTGCTGCCGATCCGCTTCGTCGGCATCGAAGGCATGAGCGAAATCGCCGCCGGCTGGTTGCTGATCGCCCTGTCGGCGCCACTGCTGGTGTTGCCGATTGTCGCCGGTTACCTGACCCGCTGGCTGTCGCCCTCCACCTTGTGCGGCAGCGGCTTGCTGGTCTGTGCGGCGGGACTGTATTGGCTGAGTCACGTCCCGGTGGGCAGCGGCGCCTGGCAGTTGGCCTGGCCGATGCTGGTGATCGGTGTCGGCATCAGCCTGCCCTGGGGCTTGATGGATGGCATGGCGGTCAGTGTGGTGCCCAAGGAACGCGCAGGCATGGCCACCGGCATTTTCAGCACCACACGCGTGGCCGGTGAAGGCGTGGCGATTGCCGTGGTGACCGCATTGCTCTCGGCCTTCACGGCCGGCAACCTGGCCGCGCTGCCTGCCGACGCCCTGCCGAATATCGTCGCCGCCGCGCAACACCTGGCGACCGGCGACCTGAGCGGCGCCGAACACCTGCTGCCCGCCGCCGGACGCACCGCATTGGCCCAGGGCTACAGTGCCGCTTTCAGTACCCTGCTGCTGGTATTGACCGCCATCACCGTACTGACGGCCGCCGTGGTATTCCTGTTCCTCGATCGCGGCTCGGTCGAGGACGATAGCGATGATGAGGTGTGTGAGAGGACTTTGGACCAGGCAGCCTGAGAAGAACGAATCCGGCCACAATGCGAGTGGCCGGTTACAAAGGCAACGAGCGATCCTGAATCACGTTCTTCATCACCAGGGTCGATGTCAGGCGCTGGACATTCGGAAGCCTCGACAGGCGCTCGTCATAAAGCACCTGGAATGCCGGCAGGTCCCGGGTGATGACATGGAGCAGAAAGTCCGGCTCGCCAAACAGCCGTTGCGCTTCGACGATCTGCGGTATCTGGGTCAACGCCTGTTCGAAGGCCTCCACTGCCCGGTGGTCGCCTTCACGCAGGGTCACGAAGACCATCGCCGAGAAATTCAGGCCCAGCGCGCGTGGATCCAGCTGCGCGCGATACCCCAGGATCACCCCCGACTCCTCCAGGGCCCGCACCCGCCGATGACACGGCGACAGGCTCAGGCCAACCCGATCGGCCAACTCGGTCACCGACAGGCGCCCGTCCATTTGCAGCTCGGCAAGAATCTTCTGGTCAATCCTGTCCACTCGGAAAAATCTCCCCAAAACCGTCAGGCACATTGGAATAATAGAGAAAATATTCTAACCGACTTTAATTATTCTTTTCGTGGGTTTCAGAGCTTCCCGGCCACCCGCGCGGGTTGAATCAGACGAGCTGCCTTCCCGCCATCCACGAGAAAGAACCATGCGAATCCCCCCTGAAAGTGCCTGCAACAATGGCTTGAAAACACTGCCCGACTGTCATCGGCAATCCACCCCACGCAATTCTCACAGGTAGGCGAACATGACTCCCAGTGTTCTGGCCGCCTTCTGGGCGGTGTCGTTTCTGTTCGTGGTCACCCCGGGGGCGGATTGGGCCTATGCGATATCGGCGGGGTTGTTCGGTCGTGTGGTGATGCCCGCCGTGGCCGGTCTGTTGATCGGGCATCTGCTGGCGACGCTGATCGTGGCCGCCGGTGTCGGAGGGCTGGTGGCCAACCATCCTGTCGCCCTGTCCGTGCTGACCGTCGCCGGAGCCGGTTATCTGCTCTGGCTGGGCATCAACATGCTCCTGCATCCTTCCGTGCCCAGTGCCGCAGAGGGCCAGGTGTCGGGCTCCTGGGCGCGCTGGACCGTCAAGGGCGCCTGCGTCAGCGGCCTCAATCCCAAGGTCTTCCTGCTGTTCCTGGCCTTGCTGCCGCAATTCACCGATCCGAGCGCCGCCTGGCCGGTGCCGCTGCAGATCATGGCGCTGGGGCTGCTGCACACCTTCAGTTGCGCGGTGATCTATCTGCTGGTGGGATTCGGCTCCCGCGTGGTGCTGCAGGCACGTCCCGTCGCCGCCAGGAGGGTCAGCCGCCTGTCGGGGGCGATCATGGTCCTGATCGCCGTGATCCTGTTGATGGAGCAACTGTCGCGCTGAGGGCTTCAGGCACCCTCGAGTCGATCGAGATAGGCACAAAACATATCCGCCATGGCCTCGGCATAAGCCTCGATTTCAGCGCCGGTGCGCGGGGTTTCCGAAAAGGACTTGCCCACCGAGCTGAGGGTCGTGGTGATCAGGTCGCAAGCCAACGCCCGTGTCGTCGGCGAGGCACCGGGCAGCACCTCGTGCATGAAAACCTGGAAAATACCGCGCCCGCGGGCCCTGACCTCCCGGGCCTCGGGTGCATCGCGATACAGCGGCGCCGCATCATTGAGGGCGACACGGACCTCGGCCTCGTCGCACTCGGACTGGATGAACACATGGACCAGCCTGCGCAGCCTCGCCAATGGCGGGTGCCGCGAATCTTCAAGAATGCTGCCCAGCATATCGCTGGTCTGGCGCCATTCATCGCTCTGCAGGCGAAAGAGGATCGCCGCCTTGTTCGGAAAATACTGGTACACCGAACCGACACTGACGCCGGCCCGCTCGGCCACCCGCGTAGTGGTAAAACGGCGCATGCCCTCCTTCGCCAAAACCTGAACAGCCGCCTCCAGAATGGCCGTGACCAGGTCATTGGAACGAACCTGCCGTGGCTGTTTACGTGAGGCAATCTGCGGGGTTGGGCGCTCGGTCATGGGCAAGGCTCGCAATGCGAATAGAAAACATGAAGGTTTGTTCGCATTATAACCCCTCACCGACTTGCCAAGGAAACCCCCATGACCACCCTGACCCGCGCGCCTCTCGCGCCCCTGCTGGATCGCCTGTTCGCCCAGACGCAGTCGCCGATGACCAGCAGCGTCTTCTCGGATATCTCGAATGAAGAGCGCACGCGCCTGATGCGCAGCAAGACCGAATACCTGGACCTCTATACGCAACTGAAGGAATTCCCGCTGGCCGTTTCCCGGGAGACCGGCACCCTGCTCTACATGCTGGCCCGCGGTTGCAATGCCCGGAACATCGTCGAATTCGGCACCTCGTTCGGTATCTCCACCCTGCACCTGGCCGCGGCACTGCGCGACAACGGCGGTGGTCGGCTGATCACCAGCGAGTTCGAACCGTCCAAGGTGGAGCGAGCGCGCGCGAACCTGGAGGCCGGCGAGTTGCTCGACCTGGTGGAGATTCGCGTGGGGGACGCCCTGCAGACCCTGGCCAGGGACCTTCCCGACAGCATCGACCTGGTCCTGCTCGATGGCGCCAAGGCGCTGTATCCGGACATCCTGAACCTGCTGGAGAGCCGCCTGAAACCCGGGGCGTTGATCATTGCCGATAACGCCGACTACAGCCCCGAGTACCTGGAGCGGGTGCGTGCGCCTGGGGCGGGGTATCTGTCCGTGCCGTTCGCCGAGGATGTCGAGCTGTCCATGCGCCTGGGTTGAACGACTGGCAGCATCTATCCGTATTGCCCTGACCGCCGGCTGTTGCCGGCGGTGCCGCAACGTCCCCTGGTCAAGGCTTCAATCCCAGCCGCTCCATGGCCTCATGGGCCTCGATGATCATCCCGGAGACCTCGGCGACCGTGACATGCAGGCTGGTGGCCCGTGAGCGCATATGTTCGTAGGCCTGTGTCTCGGTCAGATTCTGGCGTTCGACCAGCACCCGAATGGCCTTTTCAATCTGCCGACGCGACTTGATCGTCAGTTCAAGCTTGTCGATCTTGCCCTGCAACTTTTCCTGGTAGCTGTACGAAGCCCTCGCCAGCACCAGCGTGCTGAGAATCCCGGATGAACGAAAGGGTTTCGAAATCACCCCGTGAGCACGGGTATCGAGGAGCAACTTGAGGATGGTCGGGCTTTCGTAGTCGCTGAGGGCGATCAGCGCCGCATTGACCGAGGCGCCCGACCAGATCCGGTTGCCTTCCAGCTCCTGCATGATCTGAAAGAGAATGACATCGACGTCCGCGGGCGGCTCCGAGGGAAATGGCCATACGACCTTGACCCGGCAACCAATGCGTTTCAACTGCTGCATGACAATATCGCGGTCGTCCCCGGGCGGATAGACGAGGGCAACGCAGATACTGCGCAGATCTTCATAGAGACGGCGAAGACTGGAACTCATGGCGTTACCTCAACCAAAACTCGGAGAAGCCGAAAGTGGAGAGGTAAGGATCGGGTTTCACCGGGCCTGAACCTTCCCATACGACGTCGAACTGTCCGTCACTGCGACAGATACCGATCCGGGGAGTCAGGGCGCAATGGTTGTTTTCAGCATCAATGGTGATCGGTCCTTCCGGGGAGGCGAACTTGACCTTGTGCACGGCATCGACCAGTTTGCGCCGGTCCAGGCTGCCGGCGCGCTCCAGGGCCCGTGCAAACAAGTGGACCTGAGAATACGCCATTTCCGACCAGGTGCTGGTCGGGCGGTCGCCGAAGCGCTGGCGCCACAGTTCGATGAAGCGTTGATTACTGTCGTTGGGCAACGAACCGAAATAGGTCGCCGCCGTGATGTGGCCCTCGCACAACGGCGGGCCGATCAGGCGGATTTCTTCCTCGGCCATGGACAGGCTGGCGATGGGGATCTTCTTCGGATCCAGTCCATGCTCGCCATAGTGCTGGTAGAAAGAACGGGCCGACTGCCCGACCAGGGTCGAGAACACCACATCCGGCTGCGCGTCGCGGATTTCGTTGAGGACGTCCTTGAGCTGCTCCAGCCCCGCGTCGATGGGCAGGTAGACCTCATCGACGATTTCACCGCCGTATTGTTCAACCACGTCCCTCATGATGCGATTGGATTCGCGCGGATAGATATAGTCTGCGCCCACCAGAAAGAACCGGGTGCCCTTGTTCTGCAACAGGTAGGCGGCGAGCTGGATGCTGTTCTGATTGGGCACGGCGCCGGTGTAGATGATGTTCGGCGAGTATTCGAAGCCTTCATAGAAGGAGCAATACCAGAGCAATGCATTATGGCGCTCGACCAGCGGCAACACGGCCTTGCGGCTGGAGGAACGGGAGCAGCCGAAAATGACGTTGATCTCGTCTTCGATGAGCAGTTTGCCCGTCAGGCGCCGGTACTCCTCCGGTGATCCCTTGGGGTCATACGCGGTGGGGATCAACGGCAGATTCAGCACGCCACCGAGCGCATTGATTTCCTCGATGGCCAGCGCGGTGCCGAAAAAATGCTCGGATTCGGTGACCGCGGTAGCCCCCGAGCGCGAGTACAAGATGCCAACCGGCCATCCCTGATCCCTGGTGACTGCTGTCCTGGTGCTGGGCATGGCGCTCACCTATCGATCAAAAATGGCTTGTAGTTCGGTCGAAGACCGGGGGACCTGCATAGCCAGCATCAACAGGATCCTGGCTTTCTGCGGGCTGAGGTCATTGGCGAAGATCACACCGGCCTCTTTCAGCGTCACACCGCCCCCTGTAAAGCCATATATGGGCCTTACCCGCCCGCGCGGCACACGGCTGGCGATGATAACCGCGATGCCCGCTGCGATGGCTTCGAGAATGGCGGCATACATCGCGGCATTCACATTGCCCGCCCCCAGGGCCTGGATGACCAGGCCCCGGGCACCCGCCTGCACGGCGGCGCCGAGCAGCGCCCCGTCCGCGCCGGCGTACATCGGCACGATATCGACCCGCGGCAGCTCGGCATCCCCCAGCGGCAGAGACTGCCGGCGGCAGGAGGTGCGATAAAAGGTGACACGATCGCCGTCCACCCTTCCGAGCAGGCCGGCGTCGCCGGAATTGAATGACTCGACGTCCGAGGTGTGGGTCTTGCTGACCTCCCGGGCGGCATTGATCTGATCGTTGAGGACGACCATCACGCCCTTGCCCGTTGATTCAGGCGCAATGCATACCCGTGTGCCGCTCTTCAGGTTGCGCGGTCCGTCGAAGTCGGCCTCGGAGGCATTGCGCTGGGCACCGATAAGCACCACCGGCTTGTCGGACGTCAAGGTCAGGTCGAGAAACCAGGCGGTCTCTTCCAGGGTATCGGTGCCATGGGATACCAGTACCCCGACGATCGCCTCGCGCGCCAGCGCGGCCTCGATCTCCCGATGCAGCCGCCGCCAACGCAGCGGCCCCATTTCGACTGACGGCACATTGGACAGGTTGTTGACTTCCAGTCGCGCCATCGTCGCCAGCTCAGGCACCGCCTTGAGCAAGTCGCTGCCTGACAACGCCGGAATGGGCGCCGACGTCGAAGGGTCGACTTGCATGGCGATGGTGCCGCCCGTGGCGATGAACAGGCACGCCGGCAGCTCGCCAGAACTTGACAGGACCATGAGCGTCACACCCTCAGATGGTTGAAAATGGCTTCGGTGGCACCCGGCGCATTGGCATCGCCCTCCTCCTCGATTTCACCTTGCTTGAGTACAAGGTAGCGATCCGCGACCTTCAAGGCGAACGGCACATTCTGCTCGATCAGCAGCAGGGTCGTGCCATGAGCCTCTCGCTCGTGCACCAGGGCCACGGCAATCCGCTCAATCACCGAAGGCTGCAGGCCCTCGGTGATTTCGTCCAGCAAAATAATCGCGGGACGCATCATCAGGGCCCGCGCCACCAGGAGCATTTTCTGCTCGCCGCCCGACAGTGTGCCGGCGTACTGCTTCAAGCGGTCCTTGAACACCGGGAACACCGGCTCGATCGCCGCGAAGCGCTCATCGAACAACGAATCCTTGTCGAGCCCCATGCGCAGGTTGTCGCGGATGCTCAGTTCGGTGAACAGGGCCTTTTCCTGGGCGGCATAGGCCACGCCGACCCGGGCGACATGATGCGGCGACAACCCGGTGATGTCGCCATCATTGATCCGCACGGTGCCCTGCTGCTTCGGCAGGTAGCCCATGATGGTCTTGAGCAATGTCGTCTTGCCCATGCCGTTCTTGCCGAGCAAGGCCACAGCTTCGCCGGCGCGGACCTTGAACGACAAATCGCGGATGACCACCGAAGCCCTGTAGCCACTGGTGACCGCATCGAGTTCCAACGTAGCACCGTTCATACGACCTCCCGTGGGACGATTGCGGATCCGGCATAGATCGTCTTGACCAGCTCGGAGTTGACGACTTCCTCGAAAGTCCCCTGCATGACCATCCTCCCCTGGTGCAAGACCACGATCCGGGTAGCGATCTGTTCGACGAAATCCAGGTCGTGTTCAACCAGCAGGCAACACAACTTGTAGCGGTTGGCGAGCAAGGACAGCACGACACCGATTTGCGTGCGCTCGGTCTTCGTCAGTCCCGCGGTCGGCTCGTCGAGAAGCACGATGCGCGGCTCAAGGGCCAGCACCATGGCCAGCTCCAGCGCCTGCTGCTCGCCGTGGGACAAATCGCGCGCGACCACGTCGAGCAGGGTATCCAGCCCGGTGACCCGCAGGACATCGAGGGCATAGGACGGCAAGGCCAGGGTATCGGCCCGACGGAACAACAAGGGGCGCCCGTGAAGGAGGCTCGCCATGCGCAGGCACTCGGCCACGGTCAGCGACTCGAAGATATTGGCATTCTGGAACTTGCGCCCGAGGCCGAAACGGACGCAGGCCTCGGCCGGAAGCCGGCGGATATCGTTGCCACACAGATGCACCGTCCCCGAAGTACGATCGGCGCCGTCGCTCATGCAACGCATCAGGGTGGTCTTGCCGGCACCATTGGGTCCGATCAGGCCGACCAGGTCACCGGCCTGCGCCGTGAGATTGATGCCTTGCAATACCTTGAGCGAACCATAGCTCTTGGTGACTTCGTCCATGACCAGGGCGGGAGCACCGCCCGACCCGGGCGCCTCTCGGGTGGCGCGCTCGACCAGCGTGGGGGCCTGCCGCGCACGAGCGCCGAAGCCGAAGGGCTTGAGCAATACCGGGACGATGCCCTGCGGGAGCAGGACGATCACCAGCACAAAGGACAGGCCGAGGATCAACTGCCACAGGAACGGCATCCGACTGCCCAGGTAGGCCGTGGCGACGTTGATCAGGATCGCCCCCGCCATGGGTCCCCACAATGTCCCGCGCCCGCCCAGCGCGACCCAGATGATCAGCTCGGTGCCCAGGACGAAACCGGATAACTCGGGGGCCACCACGCCGCTGAAGGCGCCGTAGCCAAAGCCGGCGATCCCGCTGATCGCAGCCGTCACGATCAGCAGAACGATCTTGATGGACGGGACATTGATGCCCAGGTACGCACACCTGGATTCGTTGTCACGTATCGACGCCAGCACCCGCCCCGCGTCACTGCGCACGAAGAGCCAGGCGACGATACCGGTCAGCGCGGCACCGCCACCGGCGATCCAGTACCAGGCCGGCAGCGACAGATCGAAGGTGTCATAGCCGGTCAGCCCCGAACTGGAACCGGTCCACTCGCCGCCGGAAAGCAGCAACTGCGTCATGACGATGGGCAACACCAGGGAAATCACCGTGGCAAAGAACGGCGATGCCCCCCGGTAGAACGACAACCAGCCGACCAGGCCGGCCACCGCCATGGGGACGACAATCGCCAGCCCGATGGCGATGGCAATGGTGCCGGGCGAAAAACCGAAGTGCGTGAACACCAGCCCCGCGGCATAGGCCCCGATGCCGAAGAATGCCGACTGGCCGAAGGTCAGGTAGCCGGTATAGCCCCACAGCACATCCACCGTGATGACCACGATCGCAAACAGAAAGGCCTTGATCAGCAGGTTGAGGACGTAGCTGTCGAAAATCCAGGGACCCACGGCCAGCAATACGAGACCGACCAGGGCCAATGCACCTGAGCGTCCCCATGCCCCCTGGCGAACGGATCGCGTGGATGGGCGATTCGCCGCCTGCAACGTGGTGTTAGTCATGTGCGAACCCCTTTGGACGAATACGCAAGGTCAAGGCCGCCAGTACGGCAATCGTCAGCCCGCCGAGTACCGGGCTGGCGTAGGTGCTGACGATGACCTGGCACGCCCCGAAGACCGCACAGGTAGCAATCAGGCTGAGCATCGAATGCCCGGAGACCATGACCAGCATGAAGGCGGACACCAGCCAGGTGATGCCCATGCCCGGATCGATGCTCGACAGCGGACTGATCAGGGCACCGGCCAGGGTACCCAGGCCCGCCCCCAGGCTGAACGTGATGAAACGTATGCGCCCGGCGTGAATGCCCAGGCCACTGGCCAGTTCCTCGTTCATGATCACTGCCCGGGTCTTGACCCCGAAACGCGTGCCGTTGAGCAGCGCCGTCAGCAGTGCGCACAAACCCAGTGCCAGGGGAATCAGCAGCAACCGATACGAGGAGTATTGCGTGCCACCGAACGACCAGGTGCCTGTCAGCGGCACGTCCGCGAATTTCACATCCCGACCGAAGCCGATGATGATCAATTGACCGATGACGATACCCAGGCCCCAGGTTGCCAGGATGGCGTCCAGGGGCCGCTTGTACAGTGGCCGGACAATCAGGTATTCGATGACCGCGCCGACCAGCATCCCGGTCGCCAGGGCCAACGGCCAACCCAGCCAGGGGCTCCAGCCCAGTTGAGTGACGACAAAAGCCGCATAGCCGCCCATGGTCAGTAACGCACCGTGGGCAAAATTGACGATTTTCATGATGCCGAAAATCATCATCAGGCCGGCTGTCACAATGAACAGCATGGCGATAGTTGTTGTTATATCGAGCATCAGAACCATGACGTCTCCCTCCGGGGAGAATGCAACGCGAAGCAATGCCTGGTGATCAGGCCCTTGATCATTTCAGGCCCGGACATTGGTCACCCGGACTGACACCCTCCTGGGTTGCCAGGATGCGAATCGAGCCATCGGCCTGGATCTGGCCCAGGCGCATCGCCAGCGGGGTATGACGGCTGGCGTTCATCCGCACGACGCCACGGGGCCCGACCACCGATACCTCCTTCAGCGCCTCGACGACCGCGGCGGAGTCGGTGGAACCGGCTTTCTCAACCGCGGCCTTGTAGAGGAAAAACGCTTCGTATTGCGGTTCGGAAAGCTCGTTGGGCGTCGACAGGTTGCCGGCGAATTTCTGCCCCAGGTCCGCGAGGAATTTCTTGTTTTCCGGCGTGTCGATACTGGTCAGGTACGAGGCCGACATATACATGCCCGTCGCGACGTCGCCCATGGTCTTGCCCGTGCCTTCGTCGATGGCCAGGTTGCCGTAGGGCAGCGTCAAGGCAGCCGCCTTGAGCTGTTTGGCCAGCGACACGTTCGGCGCGCCACCGGCCGTGGCACTGATCAGGGCATCAGGTTGCAGCGAGCGGATCTTGGAAATGACCGCGGTCCAGTCACTGCCATCCATCGGCAGGTATTCTTCGCCGATGACCTTGCCACCGTGCTGCTCGATATAGGCCTTGGTGAACTTGAGCATGCCGCGGCCGAAGGCGTAGTCATTGCCCACCAGGAAGTAGTTTTTCGCGCCGAGCTTCTGGCTGAAGTAATCCACCACCGGCGCTACCTGCTGCTCCGGCACCCAGCCGTTGACATACATCCACTTGTTGCAGGAACGCCCCTCATAGAACGAGGTGTAGATGTATGGCACGCGACCGCGGGAAACGATCGGCAACGCGGCATTGCGCGCAGCGCTATTTTCCATCGCGATGATTGCGTCGACTTTCTTTTCCAGGACCAGCGTATCGAAAGCCTTCTGCGCCCCGATGGCACCGGACGCATCATCGACAATCTCCAATTGCACGGGACGGCCGAGTATTCCTCCGCTGGCATTGATCTGCTCAACGGCGAGCTGCGAGGACTGCACGACGGCAGGCGCCACGACGCTGTTGGCGCCTGACAGCCCGACTGCCACACCTATCTTGACAGGCTCTGCGGCCTGGCCCTGGGCTGTCAGCAACGCAGTGGCGGCCAGAACAGCGATGCGGATGAGCGACTGAGTGGATTTCATCTGAATATCCTCGGTTGATTTTTATTGTAGGTAGGGGTTAGTAGCGAGGGAGTTGCCAGCCCGTGCCGAGCATGGGGTCGTAGATGTCGCTGCGTCGGTCACGCAGGACCGTGTTGAACAGGGTCAGGTGCCGGGATTGGCGGGACGCCTTGAGATTGATCTCGGCGTAGAGTATTTGCTGCTGGTCCGCACTGCCCGGGTCGGTCAATGGCCAACCGTCGGCCCCGACGATGAGACTGTTGCCGATAAAGCGCTGGCCCCGTTCGGTGCCCACGCGGTTGGCGCAGATAATGTTCAGGCTGTTGGCGTGAGCATTGGCCATGGCCAGGGTATTGGCCATGATCATGGCGTCATCGCGCTGCCCCGCCATGGGCACCCAGTTGGTGGGCATGCAGACGATATCCGCGCCTTGCATGGCCAGCAGTCGATAGACTTCGGGGAACCAGCCGTCATAACAGATGATCATCGCCAGGCGGCCAAAGGGCGTATGGAAAACCGGCAGGCCAAGATCCCCGGCCTCGAAGTACAGGTGTTCGTCGCCCCACAGATGGAGCTTGCGATAAGTGCCGACGTAACCTTGCGGCCCGACCATCACGGCGGAGTTGTAGAGTTTGTTGCCCAAGCGTTCCACAAGGCCGGCGATCACGTAGATATCGCGTTGCCGGGCGATGTCTGCCCAGGCCTGGGTGCTGGCTCCTGCCGGTACCGGCTCCGCCAGGTCGAACGCTTCTTCGCGACTGGAAAAGACGTAACCGCTGCTGGCCAGTTCAGGCAAGACAACGACCCGCGCACCGGCGCTCGCCGCCTCATCGATCAGGCGCAATGACACTTCCAGGTTGTGCGCCTTGCAGCCCACGCGGGGCTCCATTTGCACGGCGGCCACGCTGAGGCCGGGAAATTCCTGGGGTGAATCGGAGGGTTGCAAGGTCGACATATAAAATTTTTCCAAAAAAAAAAGCCCCCGAATGCGCTGTTAACGCAAATCAGGGGCTTCTATAGCCGGTATGTACTCAGCACTATTGCTGAGGGTCTGCGATCTCTTGAAAAGAAAAGGCGACCTGTGAAATCAAATTACACAGGTCCATCGAATACTGTCAACGCATTTCAATCGACGGCCATCAAGCCCGCGAAGTACCCGTCGACAGCGTCGGCACCTGCGTGTCACGGACGGAACCCTTCAGGGAAGAACGCTATCGAGTAATTCACGGACTCTTGCGCGATTGGCACTGCCCCACTCACACAACGGCACCAACGCCGCCGCCAGGGATTGACCAAACGCCGTCATCTCGTAATCCACTCTGGGCGGAACCTCCTGATAGTCACGACGCACAATGATCCCGTCGCGAGCCAGTTCGCGCAGTTGTTGAATCAGCACCTTTTCGCTGATCCCGGTCACCAGTCGCTTCAACTCGCCATAGCGTCGAGGCCCACCGTTCAGGTGGAACAACACGATCGGCTTCCACTTGCCACCGATCACAGCCAGGGCCACTTCCAACCCGCAATCACGTTCAGTCGTGCTCATGAATTTTTCTGCCTACGCACCTTTTGGTAGGTACTACCATATCAGAATGTATCCATGCACACTCATCCCGAACCTACCCACCGGGAGAAAAAACATGAGCAAGCTCGCAGGAAAAGTCGCGGTCATCACCGGCGCCAACAGCGGTATCGGCCTGGCCAGCGCCAAGCGTTTTGCGGCAGAAGGCGCGACGGTATTCATGTGTGGCCGTCGGCAGAAAGAACTGGATGCGGCGGTCGCGCAAGTCGGCGCAAATGCCCGGGGTATCCAGGCTGACGTATCGAGCCTTGCCGACCTGGATCGCCTTTTCGACATCGTCAAACAGGAAGCCGGGTTGATCGATATCCTGTTCGCCAATGCTGGCGGTGGTAGTTTCGCCCCCCTGGGTGAGATCACCGAAGCACAGTTCGATGCCACCTTCGCCACCAACGTCAAAGGCACCCTGTTCACCGTGCAAAAGGCCCTGCCGCTACTCAAGGATGGCGCTTCGGTCATCCTCACGGGCTCAACCACGCAAATCACCGGCACGCCTGCGTTCAGTGTCTACAGCGCCTCCAAGGCAGCCATCCGCAACTTCGCCCGTAGTTGGATACTGGACCTGGCGCCACGCAAGATCCGCGTCAACGTGCTGGTGCCCGGCGCTACCTCGACTCCCGGCTGGCACGCACTGGCAGACAATGACGAAGCGCATCGGGAAATGGTCCGATTTGTCGAAACCACCACCCCCCTGGGGCGCCTGGCGGAAGCCGAAGAGTCCGCGAACGCGGCACTGTTCCTGGCCTCGGACGAAAGCTCGTACGTCAACGGTAGCGAGCTGTTCGTCGATGGCGGTGCGGCGCAGGTCTAGATATCCAGGGCCGGTATGGGGAGACGCGAGGGTGGCGCAGCCTGCCGCCAGCTCAATGCTGACTGTATTTTTCGGCCAACGCCGCGTACTCATGGGGCTCGGGAAATCGCTCGAAACTGTGAGCCGCCCCGGTGGCGGCCCACGACAGTTTTTCGCTCGTCCAGGTTTCCATGAATGGCCTGAAGCGCTCGGGGTTTTCCAGCAAGGTACTGCGCACACCGATCACCGCATCGTTGCCGTCGGGGCGGGTGAACACCCAGGTCAGGCAATCGGGGCAAAACAGATGTCGTGTCGCGCCTCGCAAACCGCCGGTCACCGGGGTGCCCCGGGTGAGCACAAAATGCTCCGCCAACACCAGCGCAGTGAGGGAGAACGCGCTGGCCGTCATCTTCTGGCAGCCCGTGCAATGACAGGCAGTGGTAATGATCGGCTCGGCGCGCAGTTCGAAAGCGACTGCCCCGCAACGGCAACTGCCTGTGGTGGTGATTGACTGGGTCATGCTGTCTCCGATTCGTGATGCTGCCAACGCCTGCGGATGAGTCCCTCCTCCCGGCACCTGCAAACAGCATGGCGCAGATACTCAGACAAGCCTATTGGACAAAACTGACCTGCTGCTCGTCAGGAATGTATGAGCCTCTCCCAACCCAGGCGAAGGAACCACCCCTCAGCTCTGCGAAGCCGCGTCAGATCCCTACTGCGTGCGAAGCACTGCGCCCTGACGACTGTTCGCCTCCTGTGCGCGTGGTTTGAGCATGGGTGTCAGGAGCAGCAGCGCCAGGGACGCGGCCACGAGCACGCCATAGGAGGCTTCGAAGGTGCCTGTCCGGTCACGCAGGAAGCCAAAGGCAAAGGGCCCCAGCGCTGCCGTGAGGTAGCCGACAAACAGCATGAAGGCCGTCCACTGGCTGGCCTCTTCCTGGGAAGTGGTGTTGTCCAGCGGCAGCGTCATGGCCAGGGAGAAACACGTGCCCTGCCCCAACGCGATGACCATCACCGGTATCGCACCCAGTGCGTGCGGTGACAGCCAGAGCAACGCCGCCCCCACCGTGGACAGGACCGCGGCCCCGGTCAGCCACCCGCGACGATCCGGCGTGTTGCGGGTCATGATCCCCGACACGAGGCTGCTGGCCGCGACAATGGCGGTGAACAGGCCCAGGTTGCTACCGGGGCCCAGGCTGTTGATCGCCAGCTCCCGACTGCTTTCACCCACCCAGGCAAAGCAGGCGTAGCACACAAACTGGCTCAAGCCGAAGTACACCGCGATCAACCAGGCCCGACCAGTACGGGCCGGAGACTGGCTGACAACGGCTGTCGAAGCGCGTTCAGCGTGAGGCCGGGAGGGAAAGATCGAGGCCAGCCGTTGCCAACTGACAATGGCGAACACACAGAGGATCGCCCAGACACCCGCCGCCAGGCGCCAGCCACCCTCGGCGAGCGCCACGTACTCGCTGCCTACGGCCGCCATCGTGGCACCGACACCCAGCCCGGCGGCATAGATGCCCATCAGCAATGCTGCCCGGCTCGCAAAGTGGCTCTTGATCCAGCCACCGATAAGCGGTCCCGAGATAGCGACCCCGACGCCCACCAGGAAGGTCGACAGCAGGAGACTGCTCGACGAGCCCGCCAGTGCCCGCAGCACCAGCGCCAATCCGAGCAGTACCAGGGAGAAAAGAATCACGCGATCGTTGCCGAAGCGACGACCGATGCGCGGGATAAAGATCGCGAAGAACCCCATGCACACATCCGGTATCGCGGTGAGCAACGCCGCCTGGGCATGACGCAGGGCAAACTCGACCTGAATGGCGTGAACCAGCGGACCGACCGAGACAATACCTGGCCGCAGGGCCAGGGCCATGATGAACAGGCCCAGGCCCGCTACCGATGCAACGGCCTTCGATTTTCGATTGACTTGGACTGACACGTGATACCCCCGGGGCTCTTTCGCTGAGTGCATTTGTGTGGCAAATACTAAGCTCGCCCCAGGACTGGACGGTTTTTCATGAATGCCAAGATTCGTCGCCAAAGTGACACCCTCAACGCACACGGCAAAAGCGACGACTACAACGACTACCAAGACGTGCCACGGCTGATCACCGCCTTCTCCCGAGACCAGAAGGCGGGCAGCTACAACGCGCCGCACAGCCACCCGAGGGGGCAGTTTCTCTACGCGAGCGAAGGTTTGATGCGGGTCGCCAGCGGCAATGGCATCTGGTCCATTCCACCGCAGCGGGGGTTATGGATTCCGGCGGGTATCGTGCATGACCAGATCATGCTCACCGACACGCGGATGCGCACCCTCTACATCGAACGCAGCCAGGCCGACCAATTGGGTACGCGGGTCAAGGTGATCGAGGTCGATACGCTGTTGCGCGAGCTGATACTGGCGCTGGCCGAGCAACCCATGGTTTATCCGGACGATGTGCACAACACAAGCCTGGTCGCGCTGATCCTGCACAAGCTCGAACACTCGCGAACCGTCCCGCTGGAAATTCCCTGGCCGCAGGACCGCCGCCTGGTCTCGATCTGCCAGCAGATCCTCGAGTCCCCGGCCATGCCCCAAACCATCGAGCAATGGTCCGAAGTGGTCGGGGCGAGCACTCGAACCCTGATCCGACTCTTCATCAAGGAAACCGGGATCACCTACCGCCAATGGGTACAGCAAGTGCGCCTGGCCCAGGCCCTCATCATGCTCGAGGCCGGCGAGCCCATCAATCGCATCGCCGACAGCCTGGGGTTTGCCAGCCCGAGCGCTTTCTCGGCCATGTTCAAGCGCATACTGGGCGAGTCGCCACGGGACTATCTGGATCGGGGCTGAGCGCACGGCAGGTGCTGCTCGCCCCTGAATCAGACCGGCTGGCTGTCCATCGCCTCGATCAGCGCGGACCTTATCTCCGGATCATTCGCGGTATGTCCGGCCTGTACGATCCTCAACTGCGCCTGCGGCCATGCGCAGGCCAGGTCATAGGCACTCTTCACCGGGCATATGAGATCGTATCGACCATGCACGATCACCGCCGGGATGTGCCTGATGCGGTCGACGTTGGCGAGTAACTGACCAGGCTCCAAAAAGAACCGGTTGCGGAAATAATGCGCCTCGGCCCGGGCGATGCTGATGGCTATCTCGGGTGTCTCGAACAACCCCGCGCCGTCGGGCTCGTGCACCAGGGTCATGATGCCGCCTTCCCAGTTCCCCCACGCCAGGGCAGCTTCCAGGCGCACCGCCGCGTCCGGGCTGTCCAGCCGACGCCAGTAGGCCTCGACCATATTGCCCCGCTCCTGCGCAGGGATGAAATCCCGGTATCGCGCCCAGCGCTCGGGAAATACCCAGGCAGCACCGGAATCCATTTCATTCAACCAGTTCACTTCCTCCTGCCGCGCCAGGAAAATGCCGCGCAACACCAGGCTGGCGACTCGCTCGGGGTGCGTCTGCGCATAGGTCAGCGCCAGGGTCGAACCCCAGGAACCGCCAAAGACAATCCAGCGCTCAATCCCCAGATGCGTGCGCAGGGCCTCGATGTCGGCGACCAGGTGCCAGGTCGTGTTATCGGTCAACTCCGCGGGCGGCAACGACTGACCTGCACCGCGCTGATCGAAGAGGATGACCCGGTAGCGCTCGGGGTCGAAAAAACGCCGGGCCGTCGGCGCCACACCTGCTCCCGGACCGCCATGCAAAAACACGACAGGCTGTCCGTCGGGGTTACCGACTTCTTCGACATAGAGCCGATGCAGGGCATCCACGGGCAGGTGATAGCTTTTGTAGGGAGTAATTTCGGGATAAAAATCACGCATGGGCGACCTCGCGATGGGCTGGAAAGCATGGCTTGACCAATATGTCGACGGCCATGGCTGCGCATGCATCATACTGCGCGCAAGCCATTGGCCGTCGATAAAGCCATATCAGGCCGCTATCACCACCAGCGCAACGGGATGACCTAGCGGGCACCTCTGATCAGGTCCGCCGCTTTTTCGCCGATCATGATGCACACCGAGTTGGGGTTGCCCGAGATCAGCGTCGGCATGATCGACGCATCGGCTACCCGCAGCCCGTCGATGCCATGCACCTTGAGGTCGGGCCCGACCACAGCCAGCTCATCCACGCCCATGCGGCAGGTCCCCGAAGGGTGTAGCGCGGCGTGGGCTTCCCGATGGCAGAACTGCTTCATGGCTTCGCGCGAACGGATGCCGGAGTCCGGCACATGACGCCGGGCCACATAGGGCTTGAAGGCCGCCTGGGCCATGATCTCGTCGCCCACGAGACAGCCATCCACCAGGCTTTCAATGTCGTAGGGGTCGGAAAAATAGTTGGGCACGATGCGCGGTGGCGACATCGGATCGGCCGAATACAGCCCGACATGACCTCTGGACCGTGGCCGGATCTGCCCCAGGTTGAGGGTGCAACCATTGCCGCCGGGCACGGACTCCACCCCCTCCTCGATGCCGGCGCCCACCACCATGAAGTACTGGATATCGGGATGGCTGGCGGCCTTGTCGCCCCACCAGAAGGCCCCGCCCTCGATCAGGTTGGAGGCGGCCGGGCCCTGCCTGAACAGCGCGTACTGCAACCCCGCGAGCATTTTCCAGAACGGCTTCTTGTACTTGTCATAGCTGTGGGGACCGGTCAGTTCATAGACCAGCGACACTTCGATATGGTCCTGCAGGTTCTGCCCCACGCCAGGCAAATCCTGGATTACCTGGATGCCATGCTCTTGCAACTGCGCCGCGGGCCCGATACCGGACAACATCAACAACCGCGGAGAGTTGATCGCGCCGGAGGACAGCACGATCTCCTTGTCGGCATGCATCACCTGGCGCACGCCCTTCTCGATGTACTCGACGCCGACGGCCTTGTTGCCCTGCATCAGAATGCGGATCACCCGGCAACCGGTCTTGACCGTGAGATTCCCCCGCCGCCTGGCCGGTGCCAGGTAGGCCACCGCCGCGCTGCTGCGAAAACCGTTTTTGGCGGTGATCTGGTACAACCCGCAGCCCTCGGGCGTGCCCGAGTTGAAATCTTCGTTGTAGGGCAGCCCGTACTGCTGGCAGGCCCGCAGCCAGACTTTGGTCAGCGGGTGGATATTGATCGGATCGGACACCCCCAGCGGCCCGCCGACGCCATGCACGTCATTGCAGAAACGCTCGTTGTCCTCGGCCTTCTTGAAGTAAGGCAGCACGTCGTTGTAAGACCAGCCGGCAGCGCCCTGCTCCGCCCAGCCATCATAGTCGGCGGGCACGCCGCGGATATAGATCATGGCGTTGACCGAACTGCCTCCACCCAGCACGCTGGCCTGGACCATGGTCGGCGTTTCGCTGCGCTGCTGGTCCGCGGTGGGCTCCCAGGCATAGCGTTTGAGCAACGGGCCCTGGGCGGTCTTGTAGTAGGCCCCGGGAATATGGATATAGGGGCTGCGATCGCGAGGCCCCTCCTCGAAAAGGACAACGGATGCCGCCGCGTCCTCGCTCAGACGCGATGCGATCGTGCAGCCCGTGGAGCCGCCCCCGATTACGATGAAATCCACCATGACGACCTCAGATCTTTTTAGTATTGAGCCGAATGTTGAAACCTGACCGATCAACCCGTCCGATCAAAGCACCAGGCGGGTCAGCAGCGCCTTCAGCTCCCGGGCGACGGCATAGCTGTTCTGTTGCTGCTGCTTCTTGCAGAACAACTCACAGCTCCACCAGCCGACGTAACCGGTGGCCTTGACCGCCGAGGTCCATTCGGCCAGATCCAGGACCCCGCTGCCCGTGGGAACATCCCTGAGGACTTCTTCATTGGGAATGCCGCCCTCGAAGGGCAACGAATCGCAGACATGCACGCCGTAGATCACGTCCTTGTTCATCCTGGCGACGTCATTGGGGGTGACGCCCGAGGTAAAGCAATGCCAGTAGTCGATCACCATCCTGACGTTGCCGCGCCCGGTGCGATCAATCAGCCGCAGTTGATGCTCCAGGCTGTTGAGAGGCGTCCAGGACAAGGCTTCCAGGTAGAGCAGCAGATTGTATTGCCCGGCCAGGTCGGCCAGGGCGGCGAGGTTTTTCGCGGTCAAGGCGTACTGCTCGGCCTGATCGAATCCCAGCAGGCCCGAGTAATGGGCGCTCTTGCCAAACCGCTGGAAATCAAGCACCGCCTGGACATTGATGGGACCGGTAAGCACCTGCACGCCCTTGGCCCCCGCCAGGTTGGCCAGTTGAAACAGCCGCTCAGCTTCCTTCATCAGTTCATCGCGCTCGGCGCCCTGGCGTTCGATATCGCGCAGGTAACCGATGCCGGGCACCCGGACGTGCCTGAGTACTTCCTGAAGCTGCGACTCGGTATAACCGGCCTGCAGATACGCTTCCAGTTTGCTGCTGTTGATTTCCAGCGCGTCGAAACCCACCGTCTGTGCGATGTCGATATCCATGGCCAGGGTCGAGTGTTTCGCGACGGTGGAATGCAGGGTCAGGATGTTGTTCTGGGTTGTCATATGACACTCCTACCATTGCCGTTGATTGTAGGGAGATGAGGTCCACCTGGAGATTTCGCAGTCCCGCCAAATACGCCGCAACCTGACGCAGAAGCTGCGTCAGGCAGGATCATCTGGCGCCGAGCGGCAGGCGATTGGCCAAGCCGGAGACTGTCCGCGCCGCGGCATCCAGGCGCTCCTGCGACAAGGAGCCGTCGGCGACGGCCGCGACAATCGTCCGCACGACCTGCGCCATCTGCGGCATCGCCCCGGCGGAAATCAGCAGCAGGTCCGCCCCGGCCTTCAACGCCGCCACGGCCACCTCGCCGAGGGACAACTGCCCCTGGGTGGAGCGATGGTCCAGGTCGATGGTCATGACCAGCCCCTTGAAACCCAACTCCTGGCGCAACACACCGATCAGTTCGGGTGAAACCGATGCGGCCACCGGCGGGGTGCAGGCGGCAAATATCGCCGGCCCCATCATCACCGCATCCGCCCCGGCGTCGATCCCGGCCTGAAAGGCCGGCCAGTAACGACGCAGTTGCGCCATGGACTCGCCGACCAGCGCTTCTTCCGTCGCCGGCTGCCGCAACAACACCGGATGCCCGGGAAAGTGCTTGAGCGTGCTCGCCAGCCCGGCCCGGCGCACACCCCGGACATAGGCCGCCACCATCGCCGCGGCCTGCGGGACATCGTCGGATAACGTACGGCCCGCCAGCCAGACATTGGTACCGCCGACCACATCGGCGGTCGGTGACAGCAGCAGGTTCACGCCGGTATTGCGCACCGCCGTCGCGACCTGAAAGCAAGCCTCCTCCAGCTCGGCGCTGTCCATGGCCCGAGCCACGTCCGGCTCGGGCAACGCCGGGGTGATCCCCTGCAAGCGGTGAACAGCGGAGATATCGGCATCGGCGGCCAGCAGCAGTGGCCCAGCCAGCTCGGTGGCCGTGCCGGTGAAGCGCTGCCATTTATCCAGGGTTTCCGACTGCAGGCGGTCCGCGCTCATTTTTCCGCTGACATACTCCTGGGCAGTCTCGCCAAACAACAGGCTACGCCCGCCCTCGCCGAGAAAGCGGCGCACGTCATCCGTCATCCGCAGATCCAGTACTACCGGAAACAGGACGCCGTAGGCCTTGCGTTCATTGCTGTTCATGGCCCGCTCCGTCGCTGTCAGCATCGCGGGTGTCGGCAGCGTGAGTGGCGATGGCCAGTTGGCGAACCCTGGCGGCAGCGTCCAGCAACACCTGGCGCTCCAGCGTGCCCTCATGCACGGCGGCAACAATGGCCTCGGCGATGGCTTCCAGGCCCGACTCACTGGAGACGAGCAGCAAATGCGCCCCGGCCAGCAGCGACGCGACGGCGGTCTCGGTGATGCCGTTGCCCCGCAGGATGGACACCGCGTCCAGGTCGTCGGAAATGATCAGGCCCTTGAAGCCGAGGGTATCGCGCAGCACCGCGATCACCCTGGACGAGGTCGAGGCGGAGTGATCGGGGTCGATGGACGGGATCACTGCCGGCCCGGGCATAACGGCTTTCACGCCACTGGCGATGACCGTCTTGAAGACGTCGAGGTTGTCATGGAGCAATTCCAGCGGTCCCGGCACCGTGGCCTCGGCAATGGCCGGGTCCTGCTCGGTGACAGGGTGTCCGGGAAAATGCTTGGCCGTGGCAATGACACCTGCCCGTTGCACGCCACGGATAAAGGCACAGGACACCCGGCTGACCTCAACCGGATCGGCTCCCAGGTGTCGGTTGAGCAACCACGGGTTGGCCCCGGTGACCACATCGACGATGGGCGCCAGGAACAGATTGACGCCCAGGTCGCGGGCCGCGCTGGCCATCTCGAAACAGCGCTGCTCGATTTCCCCGGCAGCGAGGCTCCGCAGCTGTGCCCGGGAAGCGACGGCGGGCACCAATTGGTGCAGGCGTTCGATGCCGCCCAGTTCCTGGTCCACCGCGATCAGTAGCGGCGCACCGGCAATTGCCGTGGCCTCCCGCACGATATCGATAAAATCGGCACGGGACTCGCTGGCCTTGCGCTCCGCGCTCATGTCGCGGCCGACATATTCTTCCCGGGTTTCACCCAACAACAGGGAGACACCGCCCCGGCTCAGGTACCGGCGCAGATTGTCGTCCAGTCGCAGATCCCCGAATGCGGGAAGCAGCACCGAATACGCGGCGCGATGCAGTTCGCTTGACATTGTTTTTCCTCAGCAGCGTTAGGGAGAGCCTGCCACCGAGTATCACGGGGGGTGTTTTCTTTCTCCATTTCGCACCCGATCGATACCTGACGCGAACTGAAGCACCCCGCGCCGCCAAGCAGTGTTACCCGCGCAAATTCAATGTGTTACCCACTCACCTCAGGCGTAACCCAATCATCAATAAATAAAAGTTTTTTCGCCCTGGCGCGGCAACTTCGCGCAGATTGCCAATGCCGCAGGACGATACAAACCGCTTACAATCTGACGCAGGCATTTATTCATGAAGCGCCCCGTTTCAATCGAACAAAGCGGCATGGAACATGCTTTATCCAATACCAGGACATTCAAATGCTTGAAGAGGTTATGTCGGTTAAGCAAAAGGTTATTCGATAACTGAGCTATAACTTTCATAACTTGCGTCTTAACCGAGCCGACCCGTCGAGAGAATCATGCCCAGTCGAGGAGAGACCCCCACCATGTCGTTAGCGGCCGCCACTTCGCACCCTGAGCGCCAGCAGGTACGCAGCGACTTGCAAGCCAATGTGCAAAAGAACCTGAGTACGCTCGTCGAGTCCTGCCGGTCGGTTGCCGATATGTGTCGAAAAGTTGATGTGAACCGCCAGCAGTTCAATAAGTACCTGGTGGGCCAGCACGTGCCTTCACAGAAGATCCTGCAGAAGATCGGCCGTTATTTCATGATGGAAGCGGAAGATCTTTTTCGCCCGCCCGCCGAGTTCAAGAAGTTCTATGAAGGTTATGAAAACGAATTGCCGACGGACTTGCGCGCCTCGGAGCAGTTCAATCATTTCCTGCCGCTGGCCAAGCAGTCGGCGGACTTGCTCGAAGACTATCTGGGCGTCTATTACCGCTACCACAACTCATCGATCTACAAGGGCCGGATCCTGCGTTCGGTCACCTGCCTGTATCGCGCCGACTCGATGGTGCAATATGTCACGATCGAACGTTTTCCGTTGCGCGATGGCAGCGGCAAGATCGGCTACTCCTTCACCTACCACGGGTTTTGCCTGCTGCTTGGCGACCGCCTGTTCATGGTCGACTTCGAGGGCAAGCAACGCAACGAGATGACCTTCTCGATCCTGACGCCCCAGCATCGCCGGCCGATCCGCTTCCTCTACGGGCTGGTCACCGGCGTGGCCTCGTCCTCGTTCCGCCAGCCCTTCTCCACCCGCATGGCCTTGGGGCTCGTGGACAAGGGCAAGATCCGCAAGCATCACTTGCGCAACGCTACCGTGGTGCTGCCCAGCGACCAGTCGATTCCCCTGGAGGTGCGCGAATACATGACCGGCGACAACGCCACCATCGTCTGGGGCGGTCAGGACTGAGCCGGCAGGGGCGCGTCGTGGCCCTCGCGCACCACCATCACCTCGACCAGCGAGGGCCCCTTGCTGTTCAGTGCCTTGACCAGGGTGGGATTGAGCTGTGAAGCGTGCTCGACCCGCCAGGCTTCAAGGCCGAAGTTGCGGGCGATGCCGGCGAAATCCGGGGCGTATGGCTTGCCGTCCGGCAAGTTGAACTCACCGGCCCGATGCTGCTCGACAGGCGAGGCCTGCCTGCCGCCCACGGGACCGTCGGCACTGTTGTTGAAGACCAGGAACACCACCGGAATGCTGTGCATCACACACACGGCCATCTCCTGCATCGACTGCAACAGATCGCCATTGCCCACCGCGCACACTACCTGGCGGGCCGGCATGGCGAGCTTCGCCCCGATCGCTGCGGGGACGGCCCAGCCCAGGGTGCCCAGGGGACCGGCGCACAAGTGACTGTGGGGATAGTGGACCGGGAACATCGCGCCGACCCGGGCCTGGATACGCCCTGCCCCGACCACCAGGATCGCGTCTTTTTCCAGGACCGAACGCGACGTTCGCTCATCGCGCAACACGGCTTTCCTGCGTGGGATCACCGGCGGTTCCGCGCGCAGGGTGGCCGGCGGCAGGCTGGCATCGATCGCGGCGTTCTGCACGGCGTTTTCAATCGCCAGACTGACCGGGCCGACGCGCCCGCTGAACATGGTATCGAAGGCCTGGCGCAGGGCCTGGGGCAGTTGCTCGATCGCGGACACCGCCACCTGCTCCCGGGTGACGCCGCCCGTCACCGCTTCGCCACGGCCACCACTGATCACCAGCAGCGCCGAGGACTGCTCGCGCGCGGCCGCCACGGCGCCCAGGGCCTTGGAAATACCCAGCGCGCCGGCCAGCACCACGGCCATGGGCCGCCCGCACGCGCGAAAGTAACCGTCGGCAAGGTGCACCGCGCTGTGCTCCTGCATGACGTGGATGAACGGAATATCCGTCCCCGGCGCCAGCAAGGCTTCCACCAGCGCCCATGAACCGTCGCCCGGTATCCCGGCCACATAGTCGACACCGTTCGCTTTCAACGCTTTCGCAACAATCTGGCCACCAGTGAGCTTCACGCAATACTCCAGTCAAACAGGCGCGGGCGTCGGCGCGAATGCGCCGCGCCTCGCCCGAGGATCACCCCTGGAGTATTCGCCCAGCCAGGGCCCGGCTCAATTTCGCAGCGCACGCAAAAGAGACGCAGGTTGACGCAAATGATCGCCCCCGGCGCCGGCCAGGGTGAGAACTATCCTCAAGAGAGCCGCCTGCGCCGATTAGGTCACTTTGATGCGTCAGAGTGCGTCGCTTTTAAAAGGGCTGCGAAATTGAGTGCCTTGCCTGCCCGGCCAATACTCGATCCATGAAAACAAAAAGCCGAGTCTATCAAGCGCTGGGCGCGCCGCCTCCAGGCCTTATCCCGTAAACCGGGAAAAGCGCGCGTCGCCCAGCCAGGGAAGAGTCAATCGGTCCAGTAGAGGCCTTACCAACCTCTCCAGCTGCAGGGAATCAATGCTGGTCATAACACTGCCGATCCAACTGACTGCAGGAAAAGGGAGACGTCCGGCGACCACCGCCGGGCGCTCGCCTTGCCAGTCGCTCAACGTTTGCACACAACCACCCTAGGCAGGAACTCGAAATGAAAAAAGAAACAGAGACGGGTTATGGTTTGACCGGCATTGACCTCAACTCCATCAGCTTGAAACGGCGCTCGTTCCTGCTGGGCGCCGCCGCCTCTGCCGCGGGCTTGTATATCGGATCGTTCGTGCCCAGCGCCTTCGCCGCGAGCACAGGCCACCTGGAAATCCTCGGCTGGGAAGGTGAAACCGGCGAAGCGGAACTGGCCGATTGGCGCAAGCAGCGTGGCGTCACCGTCCGCTCCAGCTACGCCAGCAACCAGGACGACATTACCGCACGGCTGGCCGGCACCGATCCGGTGCAGCTCGACCTGACCATGTACGCACTGGGCTACGAGAAGATCTACAAGGAGATGGGCCTGCTCAAGGCCATCGACACCGCGAAGATCCCCAACTACTCGGCCGACAATACCCTGCCACTGTTCTACAAGGGCAGCCGCTGGTACTGGGATGGCAAGCAGTGGGGCATCCCGCTGCTGTGGGGGATGAACACCATCGTCTACAACCCCGGGAAAGTGAGCAAACCTGCCGAGTACAAGGATCTGCTGGACCCGAAACTCAAGGGCCGGCTGACCTTCGTCGACGACGGCACCTCGAACTGGTCCCTGATCGCAGCCATTGGCGGCTACGCCGACAAATACCCGAACCTGACCCATGCCGAGTTCAACGACGCCTTCGAGAAACTCAAGCCTTACCGTGATCAGTGCCGCGTGTTCGCCGCCTCCTCGGGCGACGCCGTGTCCCTGCTGGTCTCGGGCGAAGTGGACGTCGTGTTCTCGGCCTCTGCCAACACCCCGAGTGAAACCATCAAGCGTGGCATCACCACCGCCCTCTCCGTCCCCCAGGAAGGCGCTGCGCTCTGGTGCGACGCCCTGTTCATTCCCAAGACCGCCAAGGACATACCCCTGGCCCTGGAGTTCATCAACAAGACCCTGGAAGCTGAAACCCAGGCCAAGATGGCGACCACCATGTTCTCCGGCGTGGTCAACCCCAAGGCCATTCCCCTGCTGCCCAGCGACTTGAGGAACACCTTCGACTACGAGCACCTGGATAGCTTCTTCGAGAAATCCAAACTCTACGGCCAACCGCCGCTGAGTTCCGACCAGTACGTGACCTACGCCGAATGGATCGACCAGTGGGCGAACTTCAAAGGCTCGTTCTAAAGCGTTTGGCAAGCCGTCGCAGGGGGGCGTGTCCACGAACACGCGCTCTCTGACCCAAGCGCCACGTCATCGAAAAAAAAGCACAGGCAACTCATCATGACCGTAGTCAACAACAGCGAGCCCATCACCCTGGACGACCGGGATGCGAAAGCTGGCAAACGCGTGAAAATCGACCGGAAAACCCTCAGCGGATACTGGCTGGCATCGCCTCCGCTGTTCTTCCTGGTGGTGTTCTTTCTCATTCCATCGGTGCTGCTGCTGATCGCCAGCTTCTGGACGGCCAAGACCTTCAGCATGGAACCCGCCGCCACCCTGGCCAACTATGCCAAGGCGCTGAATGCCAGCGGCTTCTATGAATCACTCTGGATCGCCCTGCAAAACGGCTTCTGGACCGCCCTGCTGTCGACGGTGATCAGTGCGCCGGTGGCCTACTACATCGTCTACCGCACACGCTCCAACGCCGTGCTGTACCTGGCCCTGGTGTCGTGGTTCTCCAGCTACCTGGTGCGGGTCTATGCCTGGCGCTCGATCCTGGGCACCAACGGCGTGATCAACTCCACCCTGCAGCACTTCGGCCTGATCGACCAGCCACTGGAATGGCTGGTGTTCAGCAAGTTCTCGGTGGTGCTGACCCTGGTGCACATCATGCTGCCCTTTACCCTGTTGTTGCTGGTATCGGGCCTGCGCGACATCAAGCGCGACTACCTGGAAGCCGCCGCCGACCTGGGCGCCGGCGGCACCACCATCCTGTGGCGGGTGATCATGCCGATGGCGCACAAGAGCATCGTCAGCTCGTTCATGTTCACCTTCGTCCTGGCCGCCAGTGACTACGTCACCCCGCAATTGCTCGGGGGCCGGGATGCGATGACCACCGGCCTGGTGATCGCCAACCAGTTCCGCTCGGTCGGCAACTGGCCGCTGGGGGCGGCGATGGCCTATCTGCTGCTGATCGTCTTCATGCTGGTGTACGCGCTGTTGCTGGGCGTATTGCGCGCTGCAAACCTGGCACCCGGCAAGCGCTACCACGACTGATGGCCGTCCACAAAAAAGGTAACCTGCCATGATCCGGCTATTCACTTACGTCTACATGTTGTTTCTCTACGCCCCCATCGCGATTATCGCGTTGTTCAGCTTTCACTCGTCCGCATCGCTGTCGTTCCCGTTCGAAGGCTTCTCCACCCAATGGTACGAGGCGCTGTTCAACAGTTCGGACTTCATGACGGCCCTGACCAACAGCGCCATCGTGGCCGCCGGTTCGGCCATCCTCACCACGTTGCTGGGCACGTTCTCGGCACTGGCGCTGATGCGCATGAAAGGGCGCGTGAAGGCCGTGTTCGCCTTCATGAACTTCGCCCCCATCGCCCTGCCCGGTTTGTTCCTGGGCATTGCCCTGGTGATTTTCTTCTCGCTGGTCGGCCTGCCCCGTTCACTGCTGACGGTGATCATCGGCCACACGCTGTTCACCTTTCCGTTTTTCGTCGAGTCGGTGCGTTCGCGACTGGAGTACTTCGACCTGTCGTTCGAAGAGGCCGCGCGCGACCTCGGTGCCTCGCCCCTCAAGGCATTCTGGCTGGTGACGCTGCCGATCATCGGTCCGACCATCGCCGGTGCCGCGATCCTGGCCGTGGCCCTGTCCATGGACGAGTTCCTGATCACCGTCTTCGTCACCGGCAGCGACACCACCCTGCCGCTGATGATTCTTTCGATGATGCGTCGCGCAGTCAGCCCCACCATCAATGCCGCCTCGGTGTTCATGCTGGTCGTGACCATCGCCATCATCGCCATCGCCGGCCTGGTCATGACCCTGCGTCGTCGCCGCCTTGAACTTGAACGTGCTGAAATTGCAGAGTAATCGCCATGACCAACAGTATTGAACTGACCGGAATCTCCAAGAGCTACGGCAACCTGACCGCCCTGGGCAAAGTCGACCTGACGGTCAAGCGCAATGAAATCCTGACCCTGCTCGGCCCCAGCGGCTGCGGCAAGACCACCCTGATGCGCATCATCGCCGGCTTCGAGGAACCGACCACCGGCAAGGTGGTGATCGATGGCAAGGATTCCACGGCCCTGGCACCCGAACATCGTCCGGTGAACATGGTGTTCCAGAAATATGCGCTGTTCCCGCACCTGGATGTATTCGACAACGTGGCCTTCGGCCTGCGCCTGAAGAAGAAGCCCAAGGACGAAATCAAGCGTGAAGTGACCAAGGCCCTGGAGCTGGTGCAACTGGACAGCTTCAAGAACCGCTGGATCTCCGAACTCAGCGGCGGGCAGGCGCAGCGCGTGGCCCTGGCCCGCGCCCTGGTGAATCGTCCGGCGGTACTGCTGCTGGACGAACCGCTGGCGGCCCTGGACCTGAAGATTCGCCACCATATGCTCAACGAGATCAAGCGGATCCACGAAGAGACCTCGACCACTTTTGTCTATGTCACCCACGATCAGGACGAAGCGATGATCCTGTCCGACCGCGTGGTGCTGCTGAACAAGGGCGGTATCGAACAGATCGGCGGGCCGCAGGAGATGTACTGGTCGCCCCGTACGTTGTTCGCCGCGAAGTTCTTCGGCGATACCAATATCATCAATGGCACCTACGGCCTCGGCGACAGCCGTGACGGCTATGTGGAGCTGCCGTTCGGGCGCTACGCCCATGCGGCCAAGAGCGGCGTGGGGGCCGGACCGGTGAATGTCTCGATCCGTCCGGAAACCATCGGCCTGGAGCCGGCGCTGGGTGAGGCCCTGGCCAACGGTGCCTTCGCCGGCAAGGTCAAGGACACCTCCTTCATCGGCAACCGGGTGATCTACCGCGTCGCGGTGGCCGGCGGCACCCTGGACCTCAAGTGCCAGCAACTGCCGACACCCGGCAGCCATGCCCTGCCGCCGGGCACGGATGTGGCACTGACCTGCAAACCCGAGAGCTTCGTGGTGATCCCGGCCTGAATGACCAGGCGCTGAACGACAAGTTTGCGAACCTCTCCCTGACGCTGGCTCATGACCTCTTTGATGAGAGCATGATCCGGCGTTTTTTTGCGCCGGCGTTTCGTGTATTCCCGAAGGCAAAAAAAAGCTCCCCGAAGTGGGGAGCCTGGTGCTACCGAGTGACAAGCCTCAAGCGGGTTTCCGGTAGCGACGAATGCGGATATCGGCCTGCTCCTTGTGCCCGGCGAAACCTTCCATGCCGCACAGGCGCGAGCAGTACTCGCCCACCAGCACCGAAGCTTCATCCGTCAGCACACGCTGATAGGTGCAGGTCTTGATGAACTTGCCGACCCACAGGCCGCCGGTGTAGCGCGCGGTTCCGGTGGTGGGCAGGGTGTGGTTGGTGCCGATGACCTTGTCGCCGTAGGAGACGTTGGTACGCTCGCCGAGGAACAGCGCGCCGTAGTTGGTCATGTGCTCGAGGAAGTACAACGGGTCCTCGGTCATCACCTGCACATGCTCGGAGGCTATGCGGTCGGCTTCCTGCACCAGCTCGTCGACGGTGTCGCAGAGAATGATCTCGCCGTAGTCACGCCAGGCGACCGAGGCCACGGGCGCAGTGGACAGGAGGGTCAGTTGGCGTTCGATTTCCGCCGGCAGGGTTTCCGCCAGCCCGGCGCTGTTGGTGAGAAACACCGCGGGCGAGTTGATACCGTGCTCGGCCTGGCCCAGCAGGTCGGCGGCGATGATTTCGACATCGCTGCTGTCATCGGCGATCACCAGGGTCTCGGTAGGGCCGGCGATCAGGTCGATGCCGATCTTGCCGAACAGTTGCCGCTTGGCTTCGGCGACATAGGCGTTGCCCGGGCCGACGATCATGTCCACCGGTTTGAAGGTGTCGGTGCCCAGGGCAAACGCGGCAATCGCCTGTACACCGCCCACGCAATAGATTTCATCGGCACCGGCCAGGTACATGGCGGTCACGATGGCCGGATGGGGCTTGCCATCGAAGGGCGGCGCCGCGGCAACCACGCGCTTCACCCCCGCCACCTTGGCCGTCAGCACGCTCATATGCGCCGACGCCAGCAACGGATACTTGCCGCCCGGGATATAGCAGGCCACCGAGTTCACCGGAATATTGCGGTGCCCGAGGATCACACCTGGCAGGGTTTCGACCTCGACATCATGCATGGATGCCTTCTGCACTTCGGCAAAACGGCGTACCTGGGCCTGGGCAAAGGTGATATCGCCGATTTCCTGTTCGGACAGACTCGCTACACACGCCGCGATTTCTTCGTCGGTCAATCGAAAGGACACCGGCGACCACTTATCGAACTTGCGCGAGTACTCACGCACGGCGGCGTCACCGTTGCGGGCGACGTCGGCGATGATCTGCTCAACGGTATCGCGGACTTGGGCGGCGATCTCGGCTTGGGCTTCGACCGGTTTGCTTTTTTTCAGATAGCGAATCATCAACGTACTCCAGGTGGTTCTGAGTGCATGCCAGACGCACTCGGCGTCAGCGATCATCTTTTCCCACCCCCCTGCCCCGGGCAATTTCGCAGCGCTCTTATTGATGACGCAACCTGACGCAGCACAGACGCACAGTTGAAGCACATCCAATGACCAATAAGTTATTCGTATAACTTTTTCTTTTAAAAACGCCAGGCTCCCCATGCCAGCGGCATGATCCCCCGCCCTTATTTAGTGCTAAACCCCAGCAAACAGGGCTATTCGTAGCACAGAACGGTGCCTTCACGAAAAATATGCAAGAGCCATTGACTTAGAAATTCGGAGTGATAGTTTAAATAAACAGTTATACGTATAACCTAATAATCACACCCACTTGAAGAGGTGACCAACCGTGAGTCGAGTCTTGTATTTGTTCGGTGGCTGGCCCGGCCATTACCCCTATGAAATCGCGGCATGGGCACGGACCGTTTTCCAGGAGCTGGATTTCGAGGTCGAGGAGTCGACCGATATCTTCACCCTGGACAGGGACTTGACCGGTTATGACCTGATCGTGATCGGCTGGAACAACGCCGTCACCACCGAGACGCTGACCGCCTCCCAGGAAAACCGCCTGCTCCAGGCGATCGAGAGCGGCACCGGGCTGGTGGGTTGGCACGGTGCGGGCGCGGCCTTTCGCGCCAGCCTCAAGTACCACTGGGTCCTGGGCGGCTCGTTTCTCGAGCATCCGATGGGCGAAGGCTTTCCCCATCCGTACCAGGTCAACTTCATCGATCGCAGCCATGAGGTCACTCAAGGCGTCGAGGACTTCGAGGTGCGTTCCGAGCAGTACTACATGCAGGTCGATCCGAACATCCACGTGCTAGCCGAAACCACCTTCGACGGCAACCCGTTCCCCTGGCTGGAGGGCCACCGCAGCCCCGTGGCCTGGGTGCGCCAGTGGGGCGAAGGCCGGGTGTTCTATCACTCCATCGGGCACGACACCAGCAACCTGGCCGACCCGAATATCCGCCGCCTGACCAAGCAGGGCCTGAACTGGGCGACCCGCGGACGCGCCGCCGGCACTGACATCCCCAATGCATCCCACCCGACTTCATCAACCCAAGGAGTCCTGTCATGACCAAATTGACCGGCAGCCAGATCGTGGCGCAAACCCTGAAAAACTATGGTGTCGAATACGTCGCCGGTATCCCTGGCCACGGTATCTGGACCCTCACCGATGCCTTCCTCGAGGAAGACTCGAAGCTCAAGTTCATCCAGGTCTTCCATGAACAGAGCGCGGTACACCTCGCCGACGGCTACTACCGGGTGTGCGGCAAGCCGATGGCGGCCGTCACCTCCATCGGTGCCGGTGCGGCCAACACAGTGATCGGCATGGCCACGGCGTTCACCGACTCCACCAGCCTGATGCTGATCACCGGCGGGCCACCCACCCACATGCGCGGCCACGGTTTGCTGCAGGAGCTGGAGCGCTACACCGATAACGACTTCCCGAAAATCGCCGAAGCCGTGACCAAGCGCCATTGGGTGGCGACCCGCGTCGAAGAACTGCCGTTCATGATGCACCGGGCCTGGAGCGCGATGGTCACCGGCCGTCCCGGTCCGGTCCATCTGGAAATCCCGATGGATGTCCAGGCCGAGGCCGCGGAGGTGACCCTCCACGCCCTGGAAGAGCGTACTCCCATCGGCAAATGCTTCCCCGACCCGGCCGCCACGGCACGGGCGGTGCAAGAGCTGCAGGCCTGCCAGCGCCCGGTACTGGTCATCGGTGGTGGTGTCATCACCGGCGAAGCCAGCGCCGAAGTGTTCGCCCTTGCCGAAGCCTGGAAAATCCCGGTGGTCACCACCTGGAACGGCAAGAGCGGCTTCCCGGAAGATCATCCGTTGTTCGCCGGCAGCGTCGGCCAGACCGGCACCCTGTGCGGCAACAAGGTCGCCTCCACCGCCGATGTGATCATCGCCGTGGGCTGTCGCTTCACCGACTGGTCGTCGTCCAGTTATGCCAAGGGCGTGACCTTTGCCATTCCGCCGTCGAAGCTGATCCACATCGACATCGACCCCCACGAAATCGGCAAGAACTACCCGGTGACCGTCGGTATCTGCGCCGATGCCAGGTATGCCCTGGCCGCTATCGTCGAAGGCCTGAAAGGCCAGACCGTCGAACGCGAGGCGTACCTGAGCGATCTGCGTGGCTACCAGGACGAATGGGAAACCAAGCTGGCGGGCCGACGCGATTCCGAGCGTTTCCCGTTTACCTCGCAACGCCCGCTGGGCGCGCTGCGCAAGGTCTTCCCCCGCGACACCATCGTGGTCGTCGGTTCCGGCAACACCCAGGGCGCGGTCAAGCAGACCTTCCCGGTGTACACCCCGCGCACGCACCTGACTTCCGGCGGTTTCTCCTCCATGGGCTGGGCCGTGCCCGCCGCCATCGGCGCCAAGCTGGCCGCGCCGGATCAGCCGGTGGTGTGCATCCTGGGCGACGGTGACTTCCTGATGACTTCCCAGGAAATCGCGATCTGCGTGACCAACAACATCCCGGTGGTGTTCATGATCCAGAACAACGCCGGCTACATGTCGATCCGCGGTGGCCAGCGCAAGCAGACCAGTCGCCATATCGGCACCGAGTTCAACCACCCGGACGGTACGCCCTACAGCCCGGACTTCAAGGCGGTGGGCGAAGCCTTCGGCCTCAAGTCCTACCGTGTGGAGCGCCCGGAAGACCTCGAGCCGATCCTGCAGGAAGCCCTGGACCTCAACGTGCCCGTGCTGATCGAAGTCCCGACCGACCGCGATGCCGCAGGCCCTTGGGTGCCCGGCTGGTGGGACTTCCCGATTCCGGAGTACATCACCGACGAACGCCAGGATGAATACTGGGAAATCCGCAACTCCGAACAACACCTGTAAGCGCTGGAGCGGCTCAAATGAGTGATGCATTGATTTCGCATCATGCAGAGCTGAAGCCACAAACGAGGGCGCCCCGCGCCCTCGACGTGGTGACACCTGATGCAGATGGCACGGTCAATTGTGATGTGGTGATTATCGGCTCGGGCATGGGCGGTTCGACGTTCGCCCATGCCCTGCGCGATAGCGGGCTGGACGTCGTGGTGGTCGAGCGAGGTGACTTCCTGCCCCGCGAGATCCAAAACTGGAGCGCCGAATCGGTGTTCGGCCAAGGCCGTTACCGCAACGCCGAGCCCTGGCTGGACCGGGACAACCAGGCATTTTCGCCGGGCGTGTTCTACTACGTCGGCGGCAATACCAAGTTCTACGGCGCCATGCTGCCGCGATTTCGCGAGGCGGACTTTGGCGAAATCCAGCACGCCGAGGGCGTGTCCCCGGCATGGCCCATCAGTTACGCCGAGTTCGAACCCTGGTACGCCGAAGCGGAAAGGCTTTACCGCGTCCACGGCCAGGCCGGCATCGACCCCAGCGAACCCTGGCGTTCGGGCCCCTACCCGCAACCGGCGCTGCGACACGACCCGGCCCTGCTCGCGCTGGAGCAGAGCATGCGGCGCTCGGGGCTCAAGCCCTTCGTGATGCCAGCGGCGGTGGACCATGGCGATGGCGGTGGCTGCGTGCTGTGCTCCACCTGCGACGGCTACCCCTGCCTGGTGGAGGCCAAGGCCGATGCCGAAGTGTCGGCCCTGAGGCCCGCGTTAGCGGGTGCAAGCATCCGACTGATGACGCGCACCACGATCAGGCAGTTGAATACCAGCGCCGATGGCCGGACCGTCACCGAGGCACAAGGGGTGATGGATGGCCGCGAGGTGACCTTGCGCGCCAGGCGCTTTGTCCTGGCGTGCGGTGCGGTGAACAGTGCCGCGCTGTTGTTCAAGTCGGCCAACGCCAGGCATCCGGATGGCCTGGGCAACAGCTCCGGGCAACTGGGCCGCAACTACATGGTCCACAACAGCACCTTCATGCTCGCGGTGGACCCGCGGCGCAAGAACAAGGTGACCTTCCAGAAGACCCTGGCCATCAACGACTGGTACAGCGCCAGCCCTCACAATGCGTTCCCCCTGGGTAACGTGCAGATGCTGGGGAAGATCCGCGAGCCGATGATCACCGCGATGCGCCCCTGGCTGCCCAGGTTCGCCTCACGCTACATCACCGACCACAGCGTCGACCTGTACCTGACCTCGGAGGATCTGCCGACCCCGGACAACCGCGTCACCTACGACAAGGCGCGCGGCGCGATCAAGGTCCACTGGACGCCGAACAACCTGCTGGCGCATGAAGGCCTGGTCGACAAGACCAGCAAGATCATGCGCGCGGCGGGTTACCCGGTGATCCTGAAGGCACGCATGGGCATCGCCACCAACTCGCACCAATGCGGCACCGCCGTCATGGGCCGCGACCCGGCCACCAGCGTACTGGACCTGAACTGCAAGTTGCATGACCTGGACAACGCCTGGGTGGTGGACAGCTCGTTCTTCCCGTCATCCGCGGCGGTCAACCCGGCGCTGACCATCGCCGCCAATGCCCTGAGGGTGGCGGCGCATTTCAAGACAGGGCAATAGGAAAAGGCGGTGTGAACTTCACACCGCCGCTTTCAGGGCTCAGGCGCCGGACGGCTGCACGCTGAGGGTCGACGTGCGCACCACCAGGCGGGTGGCGAATATCTTCTGCTGCGGTTGCAGCGGTGCATCGGCCGGCGCATTCAATTGCTCGGTCAACAGCCGGGCGGCGTGGAGGCCCTTCTCCACCATGGGCTGGGCGATGGTGGTCAGGCCAAGCTGCACCGCTTCGGGAATATCGTCGAAACCGATCACCGAAAGCGTCTGCGGGACCGGCCGATTGAGGGCGTGGGCCGTCTTCATGCAGGCGATCGCCATGACATCCGAACAGGCGACCACCGCGGTGACGTCGTTGGACGTCAGCAGCGTGAAGGCCGCCGTCTGCCCCGATGTCGAATCCAGCCCACCGGCCTCGATCACGCTCAGGTCCTCGAAAGCCAGCCCGGCGGCGCTGGCTGCCTCCACATAACCGGTGAGACGTTCGCGGACAATACGCTCGCTGGCGCTCTTGAAGCGTTGCCGATCGATAGGGCCGCGATAACCGTCCGGATTGAGGCGATCGATGATGACGCCGATCTTGCGATGGCCCAGGTCCAGCAGGTGTTGCATCTGAGTGCGGGCCGCGCCGCGATCGTCGATGCCGACAAAAAACGAATTCTCCACCAGCGGCGAGTCGATCACCACGAACGGAATACTCTGCTTCACCACCGCCAGCACCGCCGGATGATCATCGGGCAGGGTCGAGATGATCAGCCCGTCCACCAGACCGCGCAGCGCCAGGCTGCTGTGACTGGCGGCCTGGGCACGCCCGACCAGGCGGTTGTTGTTGAGGGGGAACAACGTCAGCGCGACGTTCTCCAGCTCCCCCACTTCGCTGATACCCCGCAACAGGGCGATGGTGCACGGGTCGGCAAACGCCAGGGACAACTTGTCCATCATCATCAGCCCGATGGCCCCGATCTTGCCCGAGCGCAGGCTGCGCCCGAGGACATTCGGGCCCGGGTAGCCGAGTGACGCGGCGACCTGGAGGATGTGCTCGCGTTGCGCCGGGGACAACTTCGAGGGGCGATTGTAGGCGTAGGACACCGCAGGCTGGGACACCCCTGCCGCCAGTGCTACGTCTTTCATTGAAACGGCTGCCATCGCTTGCTTCCCACTCTCTCTGAATACCTCTGACGAGGTCCTTGAACTGTAACTGCGCTCAGTGTAACCGCTGCGGGGAACCCTTCGGAACCAGTCGCGTGGCACTGCCCATGATAGCGAACATCAACGAGGCCACGGCCAGCAGCGCCCAGGACAGGTTGGTCGCGTGGGCGAACAGGCCGATGACCGCCGGCCCCATGAGGATGCCGAGGTAGCCGAGGCTGGTGGCGGCGGCAATGGCCAACTCGCCCGGCATCGTCCGTTGCGCGCCGGCCAGGGACAGGTAGACCGGCGCGATGTTGGCAAGGCCGGTGCCGATGACCGCGAACCCCACCAGGTTGACCAGCCAGTTCGGCGCCAGCACCACCACCAGGAACCCGAGGATCACGATCAGGCCGCCGCCGACCAGCACCGTCCGCGGACCGAGCCTGAGCAGGATGCGGTCACCATTCAAGCGCCCCAGTGCCATCATCACGGCAAAGACCGCGTAGCCGAGGCCGCCAATGGAATGTTCGACGCCGCGCACCTGGGTGAGAAACACCGCGCTCCAGTCGAGAATCGCGCCCTCCGCCAGAAAGGCGAACAGGCACAACACCCCCAGCACCAGGACTTTCGCGCTGGGCCTGAGAAAAGCCGGACCGCCCTCGTCGCCACTGTGCCCGAGCATTTGCCGCCCGCAGGTCAGGACAAAGGCCGCCAGTGCCGCCATCACTGCGGCGCTGGCCTGCAATGGCGTGGCGCCCAGCCAGAGCAAGGCGGTGATTCCCGCCGCACTGACAATCGTGCCCAGGCTGAACAAGCCATGAAAGCCCGACATCAAAGTGCGACCAGTGGCGCGCTCGACCATCACTCCCTGGACATTCATTGTCACGTCGACCGCGCCACAGCCGGCACCGAACACTGTCAGGGCGAACATCAGGCCGACGAATGAATCGATCGTGGCGAGGATGGGCAACGTCAGCAGCACCAGGGCGATGCCGACGTGCATGGTGAAGCGGCAACCCCTGCGTGCGTTGAGGATGCCGGCCAGCGGCATCATCACCAGCGAGCCCAGGCCCAGGCACAGCAACAGGATGCCCAGCGCGCCATCATCGACCCCGGCGCGGCTGCGCGCATAGGGCACCAGTGGCGCCCAGGCGCCCATGCACAGACCCGATATCAGAAACGTCAGCCGGTAGGCCGACATATGCGGCGTGGCGCACGGGACAACCAATTCTTGAGATGACACGCAACCCCCTGCGCTTGAACGACTTGAGTTATACGTATAACTCAAAACGATTCATTAGGCCAATAGCCCAGTGCAGAGGTTATGCAGGCCGTCCAAAAAGCGTTGACAGGTCATGATCCACACGTTTTACTTTTCGAAAGGTTATTCGTATAACTTTAATGACAAACCTGCAATCGCATCATCACCCAACAACAATAAAAGGGACCCTGCAGCGTGATAAACCGTATCCAGAAGACCGCCGTTCCCCCGCGTATCCGCAAGGCACGTATCGCCACGTTTCTCGGTTTCATGATGATCGGCGCCATGATGTACATCTGGTCCACGGGCGTGAGCGTATTCCGGGCCCAGCTGGGGCTCACCGGGGAACTGGGTGACAGCGACTTCGGCCTGATCGCCCTGGGCGTCGGCGTCGGTTCCGCGGCCGGCGCCCTGCTGGTGGGCCGCCTGCTCGACACCTTTGGCGCCAAACCGGTCATCACCGTGGGCGCCCTGGCCTATCCCCTTTCGATCATCCCGCTGGGGTATGTCAACGGCTTCTGGTTCGCCCTGTGTTTCGGCACGCTGCTCGGGCTGTTGCGAGGCGCCCTGGACACCGCCCTGAATGCCCATGGCGTGCAGGTCGAGCGGTTTTACCAACGCTCGATCATGTCCGGTTTCCACGCGTTCTATTCATTGGGCGGCTTCCTGCTGGGCATGGCCTGCAGTGGGTTGACCGGTTTCTACACCGACAGCGTACAAGTCCCCTACACCTTGCTGGGCATCGCCATGCTGGTGCTGGGATGTGTATTGAGTCGCTGGCTGCTGGGCAAGCATGATGTGCCCGACCCGCAGGCCGCCGAATGGCACAACGCCGGGGTGGCCGATGAGTCCGGCAAAGGGCCCTCGACCAGGACCCTGCTGGTCATGATCGCCCTCGGCACGCTGCTGCTGGGCAGCATGATGGGCGAGAACGCCATTGCCGACTGGGGTCAGGAATACATTCGCCGCGAGTTCTCGACGACCACTTCCACGGCGGGCATGGCTGTCTCCATCTTCGTCGGCGCCGCCTTTGTCGGGCGTCTTTTCGGTGACCGGCTGGCGGCGGCGTTCGGCAATGCGCAAGTGGTTTTCGCCTGCGGAACGCTGTGCGTCCTCGGCATGATCATCACCCTCGTCGGCGGCAGCGCCACGACCGGCATTATCGGCTTCGCCCTGTTTGGCCTGGGTCTTTCCTGCATTGCCCCGCTGATGATCTCCGCCGCCGGGCGCAGGGATCCCCAGCATGCCGGGCGCAACATCGGCATCGTCAACTGCATCGGCTTTTCCGGGATGCTGGTGGGGCCTGCGGTGATCACCCTGATCGTCAGCCATCTTGGCCTGGGTCGGTTGATGTTCTTCCCGTTGATCATGCTCGGCCTGCTGGCGACATTCGGCCCGCTGCTGATGCGCAAGCCGAAAGCCGTCGCCTGTGCAAAGGCGCAAACCAATGCCTTGTAAGGTCAGGCCGGTCTTTTTTCCTTTTCATCAATGAACTTCAAGATGCTGACCCCGCCCCGCAAGATGTCATCGGCAATGGCCTTGCGGGCCTTGGCCGGTTTCTTGTCCCGCAGCGCTTCCATCAGCACCAGGTGCTCGTCGGCACCGATGTAGGAGTTGTGGCCGAAGATGTAGAACAGATTCAGTATCGGCCCCATGGAAACCCACAGCCCTTCGATCTGGGCGGTGAGCATGTCCATTCCGGACAGGCGATACAGGGTGAAGTGGAACTCGCGGTTGTGATGCATCGCCGCGAGACCGTCGTTCTTGCGGTCGGCCTCTTCGAACAGACTGTGCAGTTGCGCGAGCTTCTGCAGGTCGGCCTCGGTGACATGCTGGGTGGCCATTTCCGCCGCCAGCCCTTCCAGGGCGATACGGATGGTACGCACTTCCAGGTAGCGCTCGCGAGTCAGCGCCGGCACTGTCGCGAACCGGCCGGAGCGTAGTTCCAGGCCGCGCTCGCTGACCAGGCGCAGGCAGGCTTCCCTGACGGGCGTGACACTGGTACCCAGTCGCTCGGCCAGGTCCTGCATGACCAACCGTTCCCCCGGTTGGAAATTTCCGGCGATCAAGCCTTCACGTAGCGAGTAGTAGGCCCGGGCTGAAAGATTGCCTTGCTCCAAGGGTTGAATCTGCACACTTGACTCCTGATAGCTGCGGTCTTGGGTCGCGATAAGACACCACTTATAACATATAAGCCATGCAGTCCTGCCAGAGACGAGGCAACAAATGCGCCGTGTTTCGCGCACGTGCCGCCTCGCCGAAGCAACGGTCAGGCCAACGAGGCCAGGACACTCTCGATCACATCCAGCGACTCATCGAGGATCTCGCGGGTGTGTGCCGTCGAGAGATACAGGCGCTTGAGTTGCAGCGGCTGAAAGATGTGGTGCCGCTCGATCAGGCGCCGACGAAACGCCATGTCGCGCCTGTCGTCGTTGCGCAGCAGGTCGGTGTACTGACTGTAGGGCCCTTCGAAAAAATACAGCAGCCAGGCCGAACCATAACCGGCGCTCTGCGCGGGAATGCCCAGCCGTTGCACGATGGCGTTCAACTGCGCGCGCATGTAGTCGCCCAGGGCAAACAGCTTTTCATAGGTTCCCGGACGCGCCAACTCCTCGAGGGTCGCTTGGACCGCGGCCAGCGTCGATGGCGTGCCGTTGCAGGTGCCGCCCATGAACACGCCCCTGGCGCCGCTCTCGCCGATCAGGTGCATCAGTTCGCGCTTGCCGGCGATAAAGCCGACCGGATACCCCGACGAGGCGGCTTTGCCAAAGGTCGCCAGGTCGGGCGTGACCCCGACGATCGACTGATAACCGCCCAGCGCATGACGAAAACCGGTGATGACCTCGTCGAAAACGAGGACCACGCCATGATCCGTGGTCAGCCTGCGCAGATCCTTGAGGAAGGCGTCCGTGGCCGCTACCGAGCCCATGTTGTGAGCGATAGGCTCGACGATGATGGCGGCCACCTCCCCGGGGTGGGCCTTGAGAAACCGCTCGACCGCCTCGGCGTCGTTGTACGGCAGGACCGTGGTGAAGTCGGCGGCGGCCTGCAGGATCCCGTCGGACATGGGATCGAACTGGCCGATCCGTTCCCTGGCGGTCTGGCCGTTCATCGCCACGTAGTCGTGCCAGCCGTGATAACCGCCCTGGAACTTGATGATGCGCTTTCTGCCCGTGGCCGCTCGCGCAAGCCGCAAAGCATGGTAGGTCGCCTCGGAACCGCTGTTGCAGAAGGCAATCTGTTCGGCGCAGGGGATGTAGCGGACCAGGGCCTCGGCCACCTCGACTTCAAGGTCGGTGATCCCCGCGCCGATCAGGTCGATACGCTGCGTGACCTCATACACACGCTCGCGAATCGCCGGGTGCCCATGCCCGAGAACGTGGGCACCGAACCCGCAGTGGAAATCGGTATGGCGCTGGCCGTCGGCGTCAAACAGATAGGCACCTTCGGCCCGCACAAATGCATAGGGCTGGCCCAGCTTGCGGCTTGGACTCAGATGCCCTCCGGGCAGCACTTTTTCCGCACGGGCATACAACGATTGATTAACCGACATGACGGCCCCCTGCGCTCTTCACTTTCGCCAGCGCTTCACGCGCGACGCCCTCGATGCCGGTGGCGTCCAGGCGGTAGTGCCGATAAAGGTGCGTCGGCGGTGCGATCAAACTGTATTCGTCATAAATACCGTGGCGCACCAGACGGACCCCGGCCCCTTCCTCCGTCAGCACTTCCGCGACAGCACCACCCAATCCGCCGATCACATTGTGTTCCTCGACCGTGATCAGCAGGTTCGAGCCTTCGGCAGCGCTCAAGATGGCGTCCCGGTCGATCGGCTTGAGCGTGTGCATGTCGATGACCCCGACGGAAACGCCACTCGCCGTCAGCGCCTTGGCGGCCTGCAGCGTGGGGTGAAGCATGGAGCCGGTGGCAATCAGGGTCACGTCGCGACCGGTGGAATGAACGATGGCTTTGCCGAACTCGAAAGTGACATCGTCCGGATAGACGTTGGGTTCCTGACCACGGCCTATGCGGAAATAGATCGGCTGCGGATGATCAATCGAGGCACGGATCGCCGCGGCCAACTGCGGGCCATCGGCCGGCGCGACCACCGTCAGGTCGGCGATGCTGCGCATGATCGCGATGTCTTCCGTCGCGTGGTGCGAGGTGCCGTAGAAACCGAGGCTGATGCCGGCGTGGTGACCGATCAGGCGCACCGGCAGGGCCGAATAAGCGACATCCATGCGGATCTGCTCGCAGCACAACAACGCCAGGAACGACGCGAAGGTGGCCACGAACGGCATGGTGTCGGTGGTGGCGATCCCCGCCGCGGCGGACACCATGTTCTGCTCGGCGATACCGAACTGGATGAACAGTTCCGGGTGCTTCTCGACAAACCGGTTGAGGCCGTTGGAGTACTGGAGATCCGCCGTGCCGACGGCAATCGCATGCCCTTGGGCAACCAGATCGATCAGGCCTTCGGAAAGGTAGTTGAGCCCCGGATTGATTGCGTTCAGTTGGCGGTATTGCCAACTGTTGGGGTTGATGGGCGCACTCATTGGACACCTCCTTTGGCTTTGATTTCTTCGATGGCAAGCGCTTCATCTTCTGGCGCGAGCCAGCCCAGGTGCCATCCGGGTTCGGTTTCCATGTACTCCACGCCTTTGCCCTTGGATGTCAGCGCGATCACGCAGACGGGGCGCTCGCGTTCAGGCTCGGCCTTCAGTTCGCGCAACAGCAGGGCAACGGCGGCGACGTCATGGCCGTCCACCTCGCGCACGTCCCAGCCAAACGCCCGCCATTTGTCGGCGAGCGGTTCGATGCCGACCACGTCATCGACCTTGCCATCGAGCTGATAGCCGTTGCGGTCGACAATGGCGATCAGGTTGCCGGTCTTGTGGTGCGCGGCGGCCAGGGCGGCCTCCCAGACCTGCCCCTCCTGCATCTCGCCGTCGCCCAGCAACACATAGACATCGAATGCCCTGCCCCGCAGCCGTCCACCCAGGGCCATGCCCAGACCGCCAGACAAGGCGTGACCGATGGAGCCGGAACTGAAATCCACGCCCGGCACCTTGCGCATGTCCGGGTGATCTCCCAGCGGACTGCCCAGCCGGGTGTAGTCATCGAGCCAGGACTTGTCGAAGAAATCCCAGTCGGCCAGCAACGGGTAGAGCCCCACGGCAGCGTGGCCCTTGCCCATCAGGAAGCGGTCCCGCTCAGGCCATTTCGGCTCGCCGCGCTTGAGGCGCATGGCGTCGTAGTACAGCGCGGAAAAAATCTCGGCACAGGAAAACACCGAGGTGTAGTGGCCGACCTTGGCGATGGAAATCAGCCGCACCGTTTCCAGGCGCACGAACAATGCGCGCTCCTTCAAGTGAGCAATCTGCTCGGGCGTCAACGGCGTTACGGGATCACGAACCGCAAGATTTGCAGCGGGCATGAGGGCACTCCTGAGTGGGTTGATCGAGGCCTGAAATGGCCTTCTTCTTACAACTTATAAGTTATATTTTGTAGAATCAACCACCGCCTGGCGTTTTTATTTTTTCTCGCCGAGGGCTTGCGCGACATCCATTTCAGTGCCAATCATATAAGTTATAAGTGATCAGTAACGCCAAACGAGGCTTGTCATGATGCAGGAAACCACCCTCCCCCTAACCGAACTGGCCCGCACGGACGTGCGCTTCCACCTGCATTCGCAGACCAATCTGCGGGCGCATCAGCAACAAGGCCCACTGGTTATCGAGCGTGGATCAGGGATTCATGTGATCGATGAACAGGGCCGCGACTACATCGAAGGGATGTCGGGACTCTGGTGTGCCGGGCTTGGATTCTCCAATGCGCGGCTGGTGCGGGCGGCACAGCGACAGATGGAAGTCCTGCCCTACTACCACACCTTCAACCACCGGGTGCCGAACGTGGTCGCGCAGCTGGCCGAACGTATCGCCGGCCTGGTTCCCTTCGAACAGCCCAAGGTGTTCTTTGCCTGTTCGGGCTCGGAAGCCAACGACTCGATGATCAAGCTGGCCTGGGCCTACCACCGCGCACGGGGCAATAGCCGCAAGCGCCTGATCATTGCCCATCAAAAGGGTTTCCACGGATCGACGGTCATGGGGGCCAGCCTGTCCGGGCTGCCCAACATGCACGCAGCCTTCGGCCTGCCCCTGGAAAACAGCGTGCTGCACGTGCAGTGCCCGCATTTCTATCGCCACGGGGTCGAGGGTGAAAGCGAAGCGCAGTTCACCCAACGCTTGCTGCTGGAACTGGAACAGCGCATCGAAGCCGCTGGCCCGGAAAACATTGCCGCCTTCATTTCCGAGCCGGTCATGGGCGCCGGCGGAGTGATCGTGCCGCCACCCGGTTATTTCGCCGGCGTGCAGGCCCTGCTGAAAAAGCACGACATCCTGTTCCTGGCCGACGAAATCATCTGCGGCTTCGGGCGTACGGGGCAGTGGTTCGGCCATCAGACCCTGGGGTTCGCCCCCGACATGATGGCCTGTGCCAAAAGCCTGTCGTCCGGTTATCAGCCCATCTCCTGCGTCGTCGTCGCGGGCCACGTCTACCAGGCCGTCGAGGAACAGAGCCAGCAACTGGGCGGCTTCGGCCATGGTTTCACCTATTCCGGGCACCCGGTGGCAGCGGCAGTAGCCCTGGAAACCCTGACGATCTATCAGGAAATGGACCTGCCGCAGCACACCCGGGAGATGGGGCGCGTCCTGCACCAGCAGTTGGCACCGCTGCTACAGCACCCGCTGATCGGTGAAATCCGTGGAATCGGCCTGGTGGCCGGGCTGGAACTGGTCGCCGACCAACACACCCGCGCCTCCTTCGCCGCCTCCGTCAACATAGGCGCCCAGGTCGAACGGGCCACCCGCGAACAGGGACTGATCGTGCGCAACATGGGCGACTCGATTGCCCTGGCCCCGCCCTTCATCATCGAAGCCGAGGAAATTGTCGAACTGGTGGCACGCCTGACCCGCGCGCTGGATGTCGTCGCTGTCGCCAACGGGTTGTCGCTGTGATGAACGCCAAGGCCGATGTACCTCATACCACCGAACCGCTGATCGAATTCAAGGGCGTGCAGAAAAGCTATGACGGCAAGTCCCTGGTCATCAAGGACCTCAACCTGGGCATCAGTCGTGGCGAGTTCCTGACCTTGCTGGGCGCCTCGGGCTCCGGCAAGACCACGACGCTGATGATGCTCGCCGGTTTCGAAACCCCGACCCGTGGCGAAATCCGCATGGGCGGCACGCCGATCCAGAAAAAGCCGGCCCATCAACGCGGCATGGGCATGGTGTTCCAGAACTACGCCCTGTTCCCCCATATGAGCGTCGAAGAAAACCTGGCCTACCCGCTGAGGATGCGCGGCCTGAACCGCAGCGACCTGCAAGCCAAGGTCAAGCGCGCCATCGACATGGTGCAACTGCATGGCATGCAGCAGCGGCGCATCACCGAACTCTCCGGCGGCCAGCAACAACGCGTGGCGCTGGCCAGGGCCATGGTCTTCGAACCGGAAATCATCCTGATGGACGAACCCCTCGGCGCCCTGGACAAGAACCTGCGCGAGCACATGCAGTACGAGATCAAGCAACTGCACAAGTCCCTGGGCGTCACCATCGTCTACGTGACCCACGACCAGAGCGAAGCGCTGACCATGTCGGATCGGGTGGCCGTCTTCCACCAGGGCGATATCGCGCAGATCGGCTCGCCGACCGCCCTGTACGAACATCCGGAAAACGCCTATGTCGCCAACTTCATCGGCGAAAACAACGTCCTGGTCGGAACCGCCCGCAGCCTCGACAACCAGGTCTGCCAGGTGACCCTGGAGAACGGCCTGCAGGTCAGCGGCTCGGCGAAAGCCCTGAACGGTCGCCGGCCGGAGCGCGTGGAACTGGTCATCCGCCCCGAGAACATCCGCCTGGGCCCCGCCGCGGCCATGCCCTGGCAAGCCACCGTGACCGACAGCGTCTATCTGGGCGATCACCTGCGGGTGCATCTGCGCCTGGACAACCAGCAGCCGCTGATTGTGAAAGTCGCCAACAATCTCGCTTCCAAACAACTGCAACCCGGCCAGATCACTGGCTTTGACTGGAGTACCGAAGACGCCCATCTATTCGAACTGACCTGATCCCGCGCACGCCCCCAAACCCAAAGTCTCGAAAATAACAATGACCCGAGAGGCAACCATGCAAACCACTTCCGACACCGTTTAGTTCGCTACTGCCCCGTTTGAACCTGGCTAATCCCTTACATCCTCAAACAGCAGGAGGGACAGACATGTCCTCGATATTCAGCCGTACCGTCCTTGTATGTTCGATTTGCGCCGCGACCTTTCTCACCAGCGAGGCCACCCTGGCCCGCGACCTGACGGTGGTGGGATTCGGCGGTGCCACCCAGGAAGCCTTCGACAAGGCCTATTTCAAGCCCTATGCCGCGCAAAGCGGCAAGCCTGTGGTGCAGGACACCTACGACGGCGGCATCGCCAAACAGAAAGCCATGGTCCAGGCCGGCAACCCGACGTGGGACGTGGTGCAGATGGACGAAAACGAGATGGCCCTGGCCTGTGAGCAAGGCCTGCTGGAGCCCCTCGACCAGAGCAAGCTGAGCAGCGCGGCGGATATCCCGCCGGACAAGTTCGCGCCCTGCGGCGTGGGCGCTATCGTCTGGTCGGAAGTCATGACCTATGACAACCGGAAATTCGCCAGCGACGGTCCGCAAACCTGGGCGGATTTCTGGAACGTGAAGAAATGGCCAGGCAAGCGTGGCCTGCGCAAACAGGCACGGATGACCCTGGAAATCGCCCTGATGGCCGATGGCGTCAAGCCTGCCGAGGTCTACAGCGTACTGGCCACCAAGGCCGGGCAGGATCGCGCATTCGCCAAGCTGGATGAGATCAAGCCCTACATCCAATGGTGGGAAACCGGCGCCCAGCCGCTTGAATGGCTGTCATCCGGCAGTGTCGCGGTGACCGCCGCCTACAACGGCCGGATCGCCATCGCCAACCAGCAGGGCGCGCACTTCCCGCTGATCTGGAACCAGCAGCTCTACAGCATGGATTACTGGACGATCATCAAGGGCACGCCCAACCTCAAGGAGAGCTACTCGATACTCGACTACATGCTCAGTCCCAAGGCGCAGGGCGCCTTTGCCCAGGCCATTCCGTACGGCATCGTCAACGACAAGGCCCAGGCGGCACTGGACAAGCAGACCCTGGGCAGCCTGCCCACCGCCCCGGCCAACCTGGAACACGCGTTGTTGCTCAATACCCCGTTCTGGGTCAATTACGAAGAAGACCTGATGGCCCGCTTCACCAACTGGGCGGCGAAGTAAGTCACCCCCTGCTTGAACGGCGGCTTCGTGCGTGACGAAGCCGCCGACAGAGAATTTCGAGGTCTGTCGATATGTCCGCCATGGCGCTGGATTCACTTGCAAGCGCGCATCAGAAGTCGAGTCGGCAAAAACGACTGGTTTCCGTGATGCTGCTTTTACCCCTACTGATCTACACCGCGGTGTTCTTTGTCCTGCCCATCGGGATGATGCTCTATCGCGCGGTCAGCAATCCCGAGATGGTCCAGGCCTTTCCCCGGACCGTACAGGCGCTGGACCAGGAAAAACGCAGCGACCCCCTGAGCGTACCCGGTGACGCCGTGTTTGCGGCCCTGGAACAGGATCTTGTCCATGTCGAGAACCTGGGTGCGGTCGGCGAAGCCGCCCGGCGCATGAACTACGAAAACAGCGGTTATCGTTTTCTCATCACCACCACCGCCCGCCGCTACCAGTGGCCGGCCAATCAACAGCCCGTCGCCGGCGACTCCGCACGTGCCCGCCTGACCGCCATCGACCCGCGTTGGGCCACGCCCGAACTGTGGGATGCCTTCGAACGGGCCTCCCCGGCCTATACCGCCTACTACTTGCTCAGCGCCCTGGATCTGGAGCGCACCGCCCACGGTATCCAGCGGGTCGAGCCGGACAAGCGGGTGTACCTGGACCTCACCTTCAAGACACTGAAGATCGCCTTCGTGGTCTCGCTGTTGTGCCTGGTGCTGGGGTTTCCATTTGCCGTGCTGCTGGTCAAGGCATCGCGGCCCTTCCAGATGGTGCTGATCCTGGCGGTCATGCTGCCGTTCTGGACGTCCCTGCTGGCCAGGACCACCGCCTGGATTGTGGTGCTGCAAGAGAAAGGCATCGTCAACACCTTCCTGATGAACCTGGGCCTGATCGATCATCCGCTACCGATGATCTTCGACGCGCTGGGGGTCTACATCGTGATGGTGCATATCCTGCTGCCCTTCACCGTACTGCCGCTGTACAGCGTGATGAAAGGCATTCCGGCGCACTACATGCGCGCCTCGGGCTCCCTGGGGGCTCATCCGGTGCGGGGCTTCTTCCACGTCTACCTGCCCATGACGCTGACCGGAATCGGCTCCGGCACCCTGCTGACCTTTATCGTCGCGGCGGGCTACTACGTCACGCCGACCCTGGTCGGCAGCGCGCGCGAACAGATGCTGGGCTACTTCATCGCCTTCTATACCAACACCACCGTGAACTGGGGGATGGCCTCGGCGCTGGGCCTGGTGTTGATACTCTGTGTAATGGCTATCTATCTGCTCGCGGCCCGACTGGTGGGTATCCGCCAGATCGCCGGGATCAGGTAATCGGGGAACGTCCATGAATCATTTCACCCTCTGTTTCATCAGCCGCAACCTGCTGCGCCTCTTCGGCATCGCCATGATCGTGTTCATGATCATGCCCTTGCTGGCGGTGGTGCCCATTTCCTTCAGCAGCGGCACGTTCCTGTCTTATCCGCTGCCGGGCCTGTCCCTGCGCTGGTACGAAAAAGTCTTCAGTGCCGGACCGTGGATGCAGGCGCTGCGCAACAGCCTGGTCGTCGGAGTCGCCGCGACCGCGCTGGCGACCCTGCTGGGGACATTGGCTGCGCTCGCGTTCGCCCGTCGCAACCTGCCGGGCGCGACCAACCTGCTGGTGCTGCTGATTTCCCCCATGATCATTCCACCGGTGATTTCCGGCCTGGGCATGTACTTCCTGTTCGGCCAACTGGGCCTGACCGGCACCCTCAGCGGAATGATCCTCGCCCATACCGTGCTCGCCACGCCCTTTGTCCTGATCAACGTCGCCGCCAGCCTGCAGGGCCTGGACATGAGCCTGCTGCGCGCGGCGGCGATGTCGGGCGCGGCGCCGGTTCGGGCGTTCGTCACCATCGCCTTGCCGATCATTGCCCCCGGCGTGGTCTCCGGCGCCCTCTTCGCCTTCATGACCTCGTTCGATGAAATCGTCGTCGTGCTGTTTATCGGCGGCCCCGGCCAACGCACCTTGCCACGGCAGATGTTCGACGGCATTCGTGACACCATCGATCCGTCGATTGTCGCGATGTCATCGTTCCTGCTGGTAGTCGGCCTCGCAGGTTTGCTGACCACCACCTGGCTTTCCCTGCGTTCGAGCAGAACCCTCAAACAACCGGCGGCGTAACCCAGCCCCATCCAGAACAGGAGCAACCCTATGTATATCGTCACAGGCGGGACCCAAGGCATCGGCGCCGCGACCGTGGCCAAACTCGCCGGCCTCGGCCATCCGGTGGTCTTCAGCGGGCGCGACCAGGCATCCGGCGAGCAACTGGCCGCCAGCCTGCCCGGCTGTACCTTCGTGGCCGGGGATGTGCTGAGCGAAAGCGATTGCCAGAACGTCGTCGCCACCGCCCTGCAACTGAGTGACGGAAAGCTCTCCGGGCTGGTCAACAATGCCGGCATGTCCGGACGCAAGGCCTTTGTCGAAACCACGCAGCAGGAGTGGGACACGCTGTTCGCGGTCAACACCCGTTCGGTATTCTTCTACACCAAGCATGCGCTGCCGGGGCTGATAGCAGGCAAAGGCGCGGTGGTGAACGTTTCCTCGATCGCCGGCAAGACCGGCGAACAAGGGTTGGCCACCTACTGTGCGAGCAAGGCCGCCCTCCTCGGGCTGACCCAGGCCCTGGCCCTGGAATATGGCGGGCAGGTACGCTTCAACGCCGTCTGCCCGGGCCAGATCGCCACCCGCATGATGGACAAGGTGGTCAACGACGCCCCGCGGCTGGCCGCCCTGACAGCCCGAATCCCCGAGGGGCGCCTCGCCAGTCCGCAAGAGGTGGCCGAGGCCATCTACTGGCTGCTGTCACCCGCTTCCAGCTACGTGAACGGCACGACACTCACCGTGGACGGTGGGGAGACGGCAGGATTGTTGACTCCCCGGTCCTAGTCTTCGGTGGGCCTGGTGCTTGCCGCGGCGCTTGATGGATTCGTATTGGCTCAACAAGTGACTGTGGTCGGCCCAGGTAATGATGCCGCCGCCAATACTGCCTTTAACGCGGGCGTAGGCGAAGGATGGTGGTTCCCCTATGACCCATCATCCACGACTGATTCGTTCAGAGCATCCAATTCCGCCTGTTTCTTGCGCAATTGAATCTGTGCATCAATCAACGCACTTTGTGCCTTGACCAGACCGGCCTGGTTTTCAAGCGAGGTTATTTCTCTTGGCTGCACAAGGGCTTTCTGTGAGTTGAGCAGAGCAACCTGCGCATCGTTGAGTGCCTTTTGATCCCCCAGATCCCGCAGCTCTTTTCCATTCGAATAGAGCTTCAGTGCAGTCAATGAGTCGATTCCGGCATTGATTGTTTCACCGAGAGCAACCGCTTCGGCACGCGGTTTTTTGTACCCCATTTTAATCAAGGTACCGTCCTCGCTGAACGACGCCGAAAGCTCGTTGTTGGTGAAGGGACCATTACGCAAGCCCAACGACGCCAGATGCCCCAACTGTGGAATAGAACGCTCATCAGTAAACAACACCGCGGGATCACTGCTACTCAGGCCATGACATTGCTCAGGGTTGGCAATATCTTCCCCTTCCGAGATGAAGCGACAGATGCGTAACCGACCCGGCATCTTGGTCCTATAGAGAATTCCGCATTGCCGATCCCCCGTGGCAACGCACTGCTCACTAGCCCCGGGAATGATCGATGTATGCGCAGGAGACAGTGAATGAGTCGTTACAAGAACTCCGGTCACTTGTAGACGCTTGGTGGTCTCCTCGATCTCCTTCAGAGCATTTCCATAGCCTGCCGCCCAGGTCGCCCTGGCACTGGCGATGGCATCTTCGACATCTTCACTCTTCGGTTTCCCGTTGGCATCACTCCAGCGTGCCTTGCTTACGATTGAATCATCACAATCGAGCATCAGATCAGGACCCAGGGTGTGAATCAACCAGCGACCGTTCTGATTTTTATCGATGTGGAGGGCGCGTAATTGCACAATCGACTCAGGTGACGTCGTCCCCACGACCTCATCCGCAAGGCTGCTATAGATACCGTTGACCTCTGGCTCGACCGGTGGCGGACTTTTGGGTTGTCCTGCACATGCCTGAAACCTCGCCTTGCGCTGAGAGGCCAAAACGTTCTGACCGGGCGAACTCTGTCCCGGGACATAGGTGAACCGGGATATAACGGTGATCTCGCTCAGGCTCTTGGCAAGCTCTTCGTTTGCAGCTTCCAGGGCCTCCTGGGCTTGCAACTTGCTGCGTCTATATGCCGCTGCCTGTGCCTCCACGCCGGCCTCTCGTGGCGACTCGGGGTGGGCCGCCTCGAAATCGGCAAGCGCTTTAGTTGCCTTTTTCAGCTCGGCGTCCTGACTTCTGACGGATTTACGCAGATCCGGTATAGCCCCCAGTGTGTCTCTGGCCTCAGCACTGCATGCCAGGAAATAATAAGTAGGGGCCCCGCCTTCCGATACCCCGCTAAAATTCGGCAAACCAATCGCAATCTTGCCCACACTGACGATGGCCTTGAATGCTTGCTGGGCGACATCGGCTGTCCGATCATCCACCGTAGCGTTGAACGACTTGAGAATACCGCTGGGATATCGCTCCAGGCTGAAATCGGTGGTTTTGGTGAACGCCGAGAGTGACTCATAATCGATCACCACTTCCGGACCGGCGACGGTGCGTGGTGTAGCCGTCGCACTGACCTGAAACTCGATCTTCCCGGCCGGCTGGGGATGGTGCTGATCCGGAAGTTCAGGACATCGGGTCAGGGTACGCTTGACCTCGACATCGTAATGAAGCTCAGGCAAGTGATAGATCGCACCTTGCGTGATACCCGTCTCGGCGGGTTTGCGCGATTGAAGAAACGTAGTGCAACCGGCGGTCACGATGCATGCCGCAACAGCTATGACAGTACTGAGATGGCGCATTATTATTGTTCCCCCTGGATCTCTTGCATGTATGTATCCGAGCGAATGAACTCCTGCAGCTCATCAAGTGCGACCGCAACAGTTTGTCCCTTCACGTAAACAGGTGCTTCGCCAGTCGCCGAAGTGAGTTCATCCTGGATTTCGAGAACCATCTGGAAGTCATCACCGGGTGATGCCAAGTAAGGTTTGAGTTCATCGTGGGGGAAGCACCAGAGCCCTCCCGAAGCACTGCGTTTGAGCGCGAACACATGCTGCCCATCCGTTGGAGCACTGCATTCGATGGCGCCCTGTACTTGCAGGTTGCCTAACAGCTCCACCATTCTGCGCGGTGAACCAACCTTGTCGCTGTCCTTGGCCAGGATGCGCACATAGTCTTTATGAAACAGCAGCGACTTTTCGATATTGATCCGGGACCGCGAATAGATCTGCAAGGATTGCTTGTCACTCATGCCGAGCGCTTGCAGTTTTCCCTGATTGAGCGAGAGCATTCCTTCAAGAATGTCTCCGCTGGTGAGCAAACGACGCTTTATGCTGATTGCGTCCAGTCCGTAACGCGCCAACAAGGTCGCGACAAAACTCACCATGCCGGTTGCCTGCGATGTGCCACTGAGCAGGTCCACCTGTTCACCGTCCAGCCAGGAGGCAACATTACAGCCCAGAGCAGCGATATCGACCCGTGTGGCGCTGTAGTTGCTGAATGGGGTCAGGTAGCCGCTACCATTCTCGGCGGCCACGGAAATCACGTTCTCGTTGCTATTTCCACCCAAGCTGGCGGGCATGAGTGTGCGTTCATTGCCCCGCCTCCCGATAACGTCACGGGCATCGTTACCCGCAGCCACAATAAACAGAATGTCCGGGTTATCGGTAATGACTCGTGTCAGTTTCAAGTCCAGGCCCAATCCGTAACGAACACTCATGTTGACTATCTCAGGACGACTCAGCCCCACCCGAAGCATGGCCTCGTTAACAGCCATGCGGGAAATCCGTTTCCTGCCGGCGGACAAGGGAATAATTCGCAGGTGAAGCCAGCTTTGTTCGTCATCGACTGCAAAAAGTGAAAGCGCCGGATCCATCCATTGTCCGCCCATGATGGTTCCAACCACGTGCGTACCGTGTCCCGCGATGTAGCGCGGCTCTTGAACCGTATCCAAGCTGATCAACGGCTCCAGGGATACGCTATCGGAAATGAACACAGGGCTTTCCAGAGCCTCTTCCTGTCCAGGCTTGCTGCTTAATTTGAATAGCTGCTTGGGAAATTTGCTGGCGAAGGAGAGTTGGCCGTGCTCCATGTGCGCGGCGCTGAAGCCGTTGTCCAGAACCATGACCGTCACCTCTTTCCGGGTACTTTTGTAGTCCCGGCGCAACATCGATAGCACGTGGCGAATACGAGCAGCATCGAAAGGCGCGGAGAAATTCCCAAGACAATCAGGGGGCGTTTCCCCTGAATCATTCACAGCCGTAACGATCTCATCGAAAACCTGGGGTTTAGCGCCGACCATCAATGCGGCCGTCTTTGTGACTCCGTTTGGCTTGACCGCCAGAGCAGCAACCTTAAGGTCGAAAACAGCCTTATCGACCGTGGGGGTGAATGTCACGGGCTGAGTAGCGAACGACAAGGGCACTTTGCGCCCCGGCTTTACGTCATTCACGTTGCTCAGTTGGAAATATTCTCGCATTTCGGCCTCAGTACCTGCCCGGCCTGTCTGTTCGAGAAACGTCTTGCCGAGAGGAAGGTCAGGCTTGACGGTGAATTCACCTGCCCCTTCACTGATGTAGAAACAAGCAGGCCAGCTCAGCCCATACACTTTCTCCCCAATAGGCCTGCTCATGTCGAACGTATTCGCCAAGTGATTCTGCTTTCGCCAGACAGCCTCATATTCGGCCTGACTTTTGCCACAAATCATCTCAATGATGCTCTGTGCGCTGACGTGGTGGGCAGCCGGGTAGGTCGCGCGATCCAGTTGCCTGGGTTGGGCATGAGTCGCGACATAGTTGATCAGCGCTTCAGGCAACTCCAGACGGGTTGCCCGAAACGTCGAGGAGGCTTCTGCCGGATCGACTGACGGTGAATTCGCTTGAGTCCCTGACGAAACAGTTAGCATCATCAAGGTATAGAGGGCTGTCACCAAGTGCCGGCAGCGCATGCCTGGCCCTCCAGAGGTTTTCCGTCAGACGTCTGAATCATCAGATACGCATCCGGATTGTCCCCTTTCCAGCACGTCAGGAACCGACGAAAACGGGATGTCGACAGCGACGCGAAATGCGAGACCACTTTGTTATCTTCTACGACTTTTCTAGAGGCAATACCGCGGATGGTGCGCGCACCATCCGGGTTCATGACACTCACGCCATTGAACGCGGGTCCGCCGGAATCACCAGAACACAACGCGCTCTGGGTCTTACCATCCGACTCACTGGAGAATGAGTCCTCCTCCAGATCGGCCACCTTGAAATCACCGACGACCAGCTTTTTTTCGACCGGATGAACGGTGATGTTTCCTGTAGAGGGGTTAAACGTCCATGAAACACAACCGAAGCCGGCGACCAGCAATCGATCGTTCCTGGCAACCGCTCGTAGATCCAGGGAATCCCAGCGCAAGTGCTTGAAGTCGGACGGTGTCGGGCCTGAATAAGGCTCGGCAACGCAAAGGGCATAGTCCGCAGGATGACGAACGCTGGACAAAATTGTCGTCGACAGATAAGCCCGATCCACAGTGCATCGGTATTTGAAGGGGCCAATGGTAATGGGCGAGGCAAAATTATTTGCGCCTACTACTACACAATGTGCGGCTGTCAGCAGCACATGCTGCCCGATAAAGGTCGCGGTACAGGTTGACTTTACGCCCGCGTTGTCGGTTTGACTGATCGCGATAGAGCGCCAGTCTCCCTTCTGGGCCGGCGCACCATGGAAAATCTGAATGTCATCGTTTTTAAGTGTCTGGGACGGTAGTGTGAAAGTGACCGGTTTGTCTTTATCCACTGCACCGACAAGGTCGGAACCGTGTTCAGCAAATGCAGGCAGGCTCCCGCAAACAGTTAGAAAGGCTGCACAGAACAGGGCTCCAGGCCACCGGTCATGAAGACGGCACCTCAGACGCAATCCACATTTACGAGAACCATATCCATCCATGCCGGCGGCCTGTGATTGCGTCCTGACATCATGAATATAGATGCCCTTTCATCTAAGTCAACAAACGCCTGTGTGCCGTGGCGCACATCGGCGTAGTTCCCGTATTCCCCCACGGATCAGTCTCTCCAACTGAAGCCTCACCGCGAAATTAAATACCGGTCCCAATGGAATAACCCCTCTCACCAAGCGTCCTGCCTGTGGGTCCAACCACAGGAAACGCTCATGCCGATATTCACGCCTCACCCGCTACGCGACCTCGCGATGCTTGCCCTGATTGCCGTGACGTCTTCAGCCATGGCCCACGACGGCCAGGACCATACGGGAATGTCCGGCCCATCCAGCGCCGAAGCGCCCTTCCTCAGCGAAAACGATGCCGCCATGGCCAAGATGATGGCTGGCATGGACACCAAGCCCACCGGCGACATCGACCGCGACTTTGTCGCCATGATGAGTCCCCACCATCAGGGTGCCATTGACATGGCCATGACCCTGCTCAAGTACGGCCACAACGAGCAGCTCAAGCGCCTGGCCCAGGAAATCATCGTCGAACAGCAGCAGGAAATCGCCGCCATGCAACTGGCCATCGGCGCCCCGCTACCGCCCTCCACCGCCGCACCCACACAGATCCCCGCGCAGATTTCCAGCGCAACCCAACCCTGATCGACACACGCCTGACTTTACAAAAAGAAGGATGCATTTCATGAAGATAACAACATTCCCCCTGACCCTGCTGACCCTGGCCCTGTTGTCTGGTAGCGCCGCCAGCTTCGCCGGGCAGATTCCCGGCAAGGCCTCGGCCAAGGACATTCCCATCTCGCACCAGGACCGCCTGTATGCGGCGGAACAGTTTTCCAACACCGTGTCGGTGACCGATCCGGTCGACAACAAGCTGCTCGGGGTGATTGCCCTGGGCGACCCGCAACCGGGCAACCTGAGCCCGCTGTACCGTGGTGAAGTGCTGGTGCATGGCCTGGGCTTCTCGCCGGATCACAAGACCCTGGCGGCGGTGTCCATCGGCACCAACTCGGTGTCCTTCATCGATACCGAAACCAACACCGTCAAGCACAAGACCTACGTCGGTCGCGCGCCCCACGAAGCCTTCTTCACGCCCAACGGCAAGGAAGTCTGGGTGACCGTGCGTGGCGAAGACTATGTCTCGGTGATCGATGCCCATACCTACCAGGAAAAAACCCGCATCAAGACCCCGGCAGGCCCGGGCATGCAGATCTTTTCCCCGGACGGCAAGTACGGCTACGTCTGCTCCTCGTTCAATCCGGAAACCGTGGTGATTTCCGTGGCCGACCACAAGATCGTCGGCCATGTCGCGCAAGCCAGTCCGTTCTGCCCGAACATCGCCGCCTCCGCCGATGGCAAGCAGGTCTGGTTCACCCTGAAGGACGTGGGCAAGGCCCAGGTGTTCGAGGCCACGCCGCCGTTCAAGCTGCTCAAGACCCTGGACATCGGCCCGATCGCCAACCACGTCAACCTGGTCAACAACGCCAACGGCTCGTTTGCCTATATCACCGTCGGCGGCTTGAACCAGGTGCAGGTCTATCGTACCGACACCTTCGAGAAGGTCGCGACGATTGCCGTCGGCAACCTGCCCCACGGCATCTGGCCGTCCGGTGATGGCAGCCGGGTCTACGTCGGCCTGGAGAATGCCGACGCCTTCGCGGTGATCGACACCCTGAGCAACCAGGTCATCGCCACCATCCCCATCGGCCAGGCACCACAGGCCATCGCCTACGTACCCAACGCGGTCACCCAGGGTCCGGGCACCGACAACCTCAAGCCCCTGGGCGTGGCCGGGCAAGCGGTCCACCTGACCCTGCAGGCCACCGGTAAATCGGTCGATCCGGCACCGACCAGCGTGACGCTGTTCAACCAGGGCCTGACGCAGGTGCTGCAAGCCGCCGTGACCGGGTTGGAAGCGAAGCAGCCCTACCTGCTGGCCTTGGCCGACAAACCCGATGGCAGCGGCACCTTGCAACCCCTGGCGGCCTTTATGAGCAACCCGGCGGGCTCGGCCATCGTCAATGCAATCGGGCCTATCCGCCAGATCGTGCAGAACGATGCACCGGAGCAGAATCGCTACCTGGTGATCGCGGCCGGCAAGCCTGACCAGCCTGGCGTCGTGGTCCAGACCCAGGCGAAGTAAGCCTCACCCGAGTGTGCAGCGGACCTCGCTGCGCACTCGGCGCTTGCAGACACCCCATCAGGAGGGATACAAAACCAGGATATTTTGCAGTCAGGGAGAGATATCCAGTGAAACCGTTCAGCGTTCGCAAACTGGAGAGCACGGACGTTGAAGCCTTGCTGGCATTCGAATCGCGCAACCGTGAATGGTTCGAATCGCAGATTGAACCCCGCGCCCCTTCGTTTTACTCCTTGCAGGGTGTCGCCGATCATATCGAATCCTACTTGTCCGGTTTCGCCGCCGGGACCTGGCATCCCTTTGTCATCGAAGACGCCAGCGCGAGAATCGTCGGTCGGGCGAACCTGAAAAGCATCCACTCACCCAAGGGCTCGGCAGAGGTCGGCTATCGGATCGATCAGCAGGCGTGCGGACAAGGCCTGGCCACCCTGGCGCTGAAGCATCTGATCCATGTGGCACAGACCCATTGGCAACTGACGCAGTTGGTGGCCACGGTGTACAAGGAAAACATCGGCTCGCAAAAAGTCCTGGCGCGCTGTGGGTTTCTGGCTGAAGGTGTTTCGGTGAAAGACCGGGAAGAGGAATATCGGCTCGCTCTTCCGGTCTAAACAAAGTGCGCGAGTCTCACGCGATGACCGCAGAACACTTTCGAGAAATCAAACATTTCGGGTGTTCTTCTATGTCAGCCTTTCGACCAAAACTGTTGTGACCTCAATAGCCATGTCCCCAAAATACCCCTCAAGGAACAAAACATTATCAACAATGCTTATGCCTTCGAGCTCAGCGAACATGCTGGAGTTTTGAACGTGAGACGCACCAGGTCGGATCGCCAGTTCAGCCACCTCGGCGTTCCATGCCATCAGCATGTAGCGTGGCTGGTCATCCAGACTGACAACCATATCAAGTATCAGAAAGTACTTTGCGCAGATCATCCGTCAGGATTCTGGAAAAATTTTTAGCATCAGACTCTGTTGCAATCAATTCCTTTTCTCGATTCAGGAGTGCAAGCATTTTTTGTGCAGGCAGAAGATTACCCCCCCAATATTTTAACGATAGCAGACGAACTCCCGAAAACAACTCATGAAAGACGGAGGCAGCCAGGTGCCCGAATCAATAAAAACTGAAAGCATCAAAAATCGGTGAGTATTTCAGACCCTTCCCAAGAATTCCCATCAGGCGGACATTTAACTCCCAGGCTTTCGGGTAGGGTACGAGCCGTTTTTTCCATAGGCCTGTACCCCCCAAAGCTTACCCAATAAAAATTCAGAAAAAACCGATGAAGACTCCTTCCATGCCTCAAAACACAGATTACTCTTCGCAGTTCAACAATACACAAACCCCGTCCGAACGAATAACGAGGCTTATCGGTTTTTGTGTGTCACCACCGTCAACAGATATTTCAACAGGAATGTCCAGATCATCAAATGTCTGAAGCTCCTCAATCAACTCACGGATTGTTTTCCCACGAGTGACCCAACTTGGGTTTTTCTCCACATCATCCATTTCAATCACCAATTTTCCTCAAACTAGCATCAAAAGTGCCGGCACGACCAGTCTTCGATGCAAGATCCTCAATAGACTTCGCCATTTTCCAAGCCCCACCAATATGCCCATCTACATCTCGAGTGATGTAGAAATTACCCTTTTTGAAAACAGTTTGTCCATGAACTGTCTCATTAACCTTCCTGAAGCCTAGAGCCTTTGCTGCTTGTGCTGCTTCTGAGTTAGTCTTATAGACCGGCTCAGCAAGCTTCCTTCCCGAATTAGCCAGAGCCTCGCCGAACTTCTTATCAAGATGTTCAAGCGCTTCCTTGGTGAGTTTCTCACCAGCAGTGGCGGCCCCCTTGACAGCATTTGCCTTGCCTGCGGGAGAGGGGAAGAAAATCTCAATTCCGAGCATTGCCAACCGTTCTTTTTCGGTCGGCTCGAAAAAGGTGTCACGCAGCATGGCGGGAGGGTACTCGTTCAGGAACTGAACGACACGCGGATTCAGCTTCGATGGGTCTTTTTCGCCATCCACGATTTTCTGTAGATCAACCAGAACATCTTCCGGTTGCACGTCAAGGTATCGACCTTCCGCATGAATGCTATCGAGGCCCCTAGCCAACCGTTCGGAAGCCTCACGATGCAGTCGGGCGTTATACCTCTCGGCATTGCCCGCCACCCAGGACGCGATATCAGGGTCGCCATTACCCGCAGCAGCGGCCATGATGCCAATGACCTGCGCGGTCGCGACTTTGAAGTCGTCCTCAGTCGCGAATCTGGAGTCCAGGTACTTGCCCAGGTTCTCCGTGGCAATCGCCGTCAGGCCTTCAGCGGCAGCCCCTGCCAACGCGCCCGTGTTGAAGTCCCCTCCTCTGGCGACCGAAAGCGCACCACCCAAAATGGCATGCATCAGAATCTTCTGAGCAGACCCTGGACTCACGTTCAGGTAGTCAGCCAGATCACCGATCTTTTTGTTTCCGTAGGCCGCCGTCATGTCAAAGCCTTCAGAGACGAGGGCCGATCCAAGGTTATCTTTCAGGCTGCCGCCGTTGATGGCGGTGGAGATCCCACTGCTGATGACCGCATGTGTACCGCCACGCAGCACCGTCTGCTGGGCTTTATCCCAACTCAACAGCTCTTCAGAGTAACCAGGGTTCTGGACAGGCCCGGCCTTGGTTACCTGACCGCTGCTACCGCTGGCCGAGGTCGGGCCCTGGAACCAGTTATGATCGACATAACTCAATGCGCCGGCGGTAAAGCCGCCAATGGCCGCATTTTTCAAACTGTTGCTGCTAAAAGTGTCCTTGAAAGTCGAGCCCAGGTTGCCTTTGTTATTGATCAGGCTGACTGCGCCCGTACTTGCTATCGACGTGACGGCCGCCGTGGCCATGGCATTACCCCAGCCTGCGGCCACGTATTGAGCCCCGGCTGCAACAGCCTCGGTGGTGGTCGCCGCCGCCATGGCCGAAGTCGCCCCCGTGCCCGCGGTCGCGCCCGCCGCAGAGCCGATCGCCGCGCTGGCCGCGCCTGCCGTCAATACCGTCACAATGATGATGATTGCCAGCATCGCCCCCTGGCCGAGGCTGGAGTTGCTGTACTTGAAGGAGTCATGCACCTCCTTCACTTGCCGCCAGTCCACGTCGCCACGTTGCTCGGCGTCTTTGAGCCAGGCGAGTTGTGGGTCGGCCTTCACCATGGCATCGATGGTCTGGCTGACCGATTGCTGGTTGACCTGTTTGACGTCGATCTTAAGGCCATCAACGGCCTTGATGATGATCTCGCCAGAGGCTGCCATCTGAGTCTGACGCAAGGTTTCGTCGGTATGCCCTTTGCCCTTCATCGAGTTCCAGGCCAGGCTGCTCTTGCTCTTCTCGTGACTCTCCTGTTCGAGATCCTTCACCCCTTCAAAGGTGATGGCGCCACCGCTATCCAGGATCAGGTCACGTCCACTGTTGAGCTTGGCCACCTGATAACGCTGATCGTCACCACTCTTGAGTATCAGGTCTCCACCGGTTGTGATCTCACTCCCGACATGGGTGACTTTTGTCACCTCGTCGCGCTTGGTCGCCTTGCTGCCCCAACTCCCCTTTTTCTTCATGTCGTGCAGGGAGTAATCTCGGTCCTGCTCGGCCAGCAGGCTCAACTGATTACCCGCGACCAGATAAGCCTCATTCCCGGCAGCAATCTTGCTGGAGATCATCGCCAGATCGTGGGACGCAGAGATATAGACATCGCCGCCCGCTTTGAGGGTCGTTGCTTGCTGCCGGACGTGCTCCTCTTCGTTGCTGACCTTCTTACCGCTACGTTTGTAGCGATATTCGCTGGCTTCCTCGTTGGCTGCGGACATGAGGGTCACGTCCTTGCCCAAGAGATCGATATCCCCTTTGGCTTCCAGATGACTGGCGACAATGGTCAGGTCATTCGCGGCCGTGACCGCCAGATCACCGCCCACCTTGATCTCGCTGGCATGTTGAACGGTCTGGCTCTGTTCCCAGAAATGGCGCTTGTCCTGGCGCATCGAGCCATTTTCTTCACGAGCGGCGGAGATGACGATGTCCTTTCCCGCGCTCAAATCGGCATGCTTGCCGGCGGTCATCACGGCGCCGACGTTCAGCAAGTCGCCTGCAGCGTGCACCGTCAGGTTATTGCCAGCCTCGATACGGGCTGCGCTGTCGACAATCGAGGTCTTCGAGCTGAATCCCTTCCCGCTGGTTTCCACGACCGAGACCGTCCGCTCGTTACGGATATCACCCAGCAAGGTGGTCAACTCAACGTCGTTACCCTTGAGAATACCGCCCTGCACATTGATCAGGTCTTTGCCCGCCACCGCGCTGAGCTTCTGCCCCGCCTCAACCAGACGACGGTTGACCAGATCACCTCCCGCCATCATTCCAAGCCCTTCGCTGGCTCGTAACGTCCCGGAGTTCTTCAGGTCGGCCCCCGAAATAAGCGTGACATCCTTGCCCTGGATCAGCGCTCCATCGGCCATCAGGCGGTTATTGGCCTGGGCCAGATACAGCACCGGCACCAGCACCTGCTCACCGTTGATGATCTGGTCTTCCATCCACACGATGTCATGGGTCAGCGCAGCGACCTGCTGCGGAGTCAGCGTTACACCAACAGACAGATTCAACTGATCCTTGCTGGCGATGGCGTTGTTCATAAGGTACTTGAACATGCCCTCATCCGTGGTCTGGCCGCCGAGAAAACGTTGGCCGGTACGTGCGACCACAGCCTGCTGAATCAGACGCTGCTCGTACAAACCGTCGCCAAGTCGCTTCCAACTGGTATCAGGGTCATAGCCCAGATTGCCCAACAGGTAGTCCGAACTCATGAACTGCTTGAGATCGGTCAGCACGGGATTGGTTTCGATCAGGTACTTGGGCCCCACGATGACCCGGCTGGCTCCAGAACCCTGAACGTTAGCCTGACTCTGGTCATGGCTACCCTGTGCCGCGCCAGCGCTGTCGACCACCCGGAACAAGCCGTTCTGCCCACTGGGCAACGTGAAACCGGGCATGGTAGTCGGGTTGACCTGCTGCTGCGCCAGATCCGGCGGCAGTTGCGGGTTGAGCACGACGACGGCCGGCCGAGCGCCAGCCACAACTCCCGTTCCGGTTGTTTTTTCAGCTCCTGGCATCGGGGGCATAAACTGCACAATGCTGCTGTTTTCCAGCTGCCGCGTGGCCTGGATGCTGATATTTCCACCGGCCTGAAGCACCGCCGCTGCCATGGGAGCGCCTGGCGTCACGGTCGTGATGTCGCCGATCAGATTGAACGAGTTGAGCGCCCCGACAGGCAGTACCTTCGGGTTGGGCTGGGCGTTGTAGGGATAGATGTAGTTGGCCCGGAAACGCTCATCCGTGCCGTCAGTCACTCGGCCGGTGTTCCAGGTGCGGGTCCGTACGCTGGAGCCGGACGAGGCTCCCTTGTTGGTGAAGCTGTCCGCCACGATCAGCAGATCGGCACCCGAAGCCATCACGCTGTACTGGTTGGCAACGGTGGAGCCTTCGATTCTCAGCTTGCCCCCACTCTGAATGGAACCCGCCGCCGAATCCGCCAACACGACACTCTTGTAGGACTCCTGGGCAACGTAATCGACGTTGTGGTGGTCACCACTGCAGTCGTGACAGGTCACGCTGATCGATCCCGACACCAACTCATCGGTGGTACGGAAGACATCCTTGCGGTTGATCAGGACGTCGCTGCGCAGCGACATATCGGTGGCGGACTCGATCGTGCCGGAGATGTTCTCCAGCACCACGCTACGGGCAATGCCATCGCGTGCGCTCAGGCTCAACCCACCCAGGCTATAGATGTCCGCGTAGTAGTTGGTCAGGCTCTTGAAACGCAACGCCATGTCCGCGCCGCTGAAGATCAGACCGCGATCATTGCGCGCATCGTCAGCCATCAATTCGACGGATCCGGCACCGCCGAGCGTGCCGGTGTTGTTCAGACTGGCAGCCGCCAGGGAGAACTTGCCAGCACCGGTGATGCGTCCGGCATTGTTCAAGGTACCGAGGCTGGTCACGGTCGTCGCGCCACCACCCGTCAATCGGGAGTCGCTCGAGACCACAATGCTGGCAGCGCTCAAGTCGAATTGACCGACACTACCAACCCGGCTGCTTGCGCTCCCGACGTAGGCTCCGTCCAGTTTCATCTCAAGAGCGCCGTCGCTACTGATTGTGCCTGCGTTGGTCCAGGTGCCGCCCTTGGCAATCAGGTTCTGGGCTGCAACCAGTTTGCCATTGGCGGTCTGGCTCAGGCGCGCAACGTTCAGATTCAGGATATCCGCCTGAATATCCGAGCTGTTGTCCCAGTTGGCTCCATCCACGGTCAATGTGCCTGAAGTCATCAGGCTGCCCGCGACATTGCTGAATTTCGCCAGCTCGACATCGAAGGTGCCAGCACCGACGTGGCGAACATTACCGTCAGCGTTCCTGAAGCTGGCCATGCGCAGGGAGACGTCGTGGTTGGCGGCTTCGATGGTCCCGCGCTGGTTGTCCAGCAGTTGATCAATGGTCAGCGTCGCAAAACCCAGCGTGCCCAGAGAGCGCAACTTGCCACCCTGGTTATCAATGGACGTCGCTCGAATCAACAGGCCATTGCTGCCCTCCACCAGACCGGTCTGGTTGTTAAGAGCCCCAGTGAGCCCGAAGTCGATAATGTCAGCAGCAACCCGCCCACGGCTGTTATCCAGGCCTTGGGAATGAACAGTCAGGCTCTGCTTGGCGAGCAAGGAGCCGTTGCGGTTTTCAAGGGTGGTGGTGGTAATCGCGACATCGCCCGACAAGGCTGAAACTTGCCCGCCGTTGTTCAGTACCTGCTGTTCGGCCCCGAGGTTGATGGACTGCGCCTGAATCAGGCCTTCCTCGCCGCTGCCGCTGAGTGACGTACCGTTGTCCAGTACGGCGCCCAGCGTGGCTTTCAGCCATCCGCCCACGCTCGCCAGCACACCCCCACGGTTATCGAGATGACGCGATTCGACTTCAAGATTTCCCGCCTGGGTGATGATGCTGCCGTCCTGGTTGATCAGGTCGTCATTGAGTGTGACCGAAAGACCGGTCTGACTGATCAGGCTACCCGTCGAGTTATCGAGGCCGCCGCCGTTGATCGTCAGGCCTTCCTGCGTACTGATCAGGCCTTTCTCGGTATTGATCAGGCGCTGATAGACAGTCAGGCTCATGGCATTGGCCGAAGCCATGTAGCCGTCGCGGCTGTTATCGATATTGTCCGCCGTAAGGGTCAACTTTCCCTGGCCGACCAGCTTGCCGCCCTGTTGCTTGAAGGTATTTGCCGTGACAACGATGTCGCTCTGGCTGGTGATTTGTCCCTTGCCGTTTTCGACGTTATTGCCCTTCAGGGTCAGCGCACCGTCGGAAGCAATCTTCCCGCTCTGATTATCGAGGCCGGCCACTTCCAGCTTGAGGCTGTTTTTGCTGCTGATAACACCGTCGGTATTCTTCAGGCTTGCCGCCGCCAACGTCTGCTTGGCATCACTGGCAATCGTACCTTTTTCACGATTGTCGAGCGTTGCCGCGACAACCGCTTTCAACTCACCCTCGCTGGCGACGATACCGGCACGGTTATCCAGGTCCTGGGCCGTGAGGGTCAGGGTGTTCTTCGCCGTCAACGTTCCGGAGCGGTTATCCAGCGTCTGGCTGGTGGTGACTGTCAGGTCACGACTGGCAATCACGCTCTGCCCACGGTTGTCGATACTCCCGGCGGTCAGCGACACGTCGCCTTCCTGGTTGCGGGTATTATCGGCGTTGACCCCGGCGGCGATGATGCCGAGGTTATTGAGCTGGCCGTCGGTCGTCAGCACCACGCTGTCGCGCGCAGCAATGGAACGCTGGTTGGTGATCGGCCCCTTGATCGTTGCCTCGGCATGGGTTCCAGCGTACACAGCACCTTGAGCATCCAGGCTCTCGGCTTTGACGGCAACCGCCCCCGCCGCCGTGGTTTGCGCCAAGCTCAAATGGCCGTTGGCATCGAGCTGGATATCGCCACCGCTGGCGACCATCTTGCCGTCGAGCTTGACCCCGACACCGGCTTCGGTGCCCACCAGCTTGATCGCCCCGGCGTACATGCCGCCCAGCGCCGAGGAATCGATCGCCAGTTGCGGGGCATTGGCGGGATTGGCCGTGCGGGCGGTGGCCTTGAGGGTCTTGGCATCGACATCGTTGGCGCCGGCAATGATCGCCAGGTTCTTCGCCTGGATCTCGGCATTGAGCCGGGCCGAACGGGTGATGATTTCGAACTGGTCGATATTGTTGGCGTTGAGCCCGGCGCCTTCGATAGAGACGCTGCCCTGATCGACCTGATAACCCGACACCTGGCCGTTGGTGATCACCGGTTTACCGGTGGTGAGCGTTGCCTGCGGCGTGTTGATAAAGCCGCAGCCGCTGCAACTGATGCCATAGGGGTTGGCGACGATCACATGGGCCGACTGCCCCGCCACTTCGGTGTAGCCACGCAGTTGGCTGGGGCTGCCGCCGTTGACTTCGTTGAGGATGGTGGTGGCGGCACGGCCGTTGAGGTTGCTGTTGCCGAGGATGATCCCGCCCAGTTGCGTGGACTCGGTCCGATTCGTCGAGTTGTTGAGGATGACCCCGTTGGCGCCAACGTTGTAGTCCTTGAACTGGTTGTGCGACAGGCCACTGCCGTTGGGCGCGGCGATATTGACGATGGGCACGCCATTGCCCGCCTGGCCCAGGGTCGTCCCCGGCGCGCTGACCACGATCCCGTCCGCCTGCGCCCACAACGGCTGCCAGAACATCACGTTCGCCAACAGGAACGCCAGGCCACGCTTGGGCAGTCCCAGGAAGTGCCCGCGGGTTTTCAGGGCAGCAGAAGGTTGGCGCGCAAGGAAGGCGAAGTGGCGAACGTCCATGTCAGAAAATCTCGAATCAGATGCAGCGGAAAATTAAAGAAAGAAATCCAGGAAAAAACAGATCGGCACTTCACACTCGATGATCGTGCCCGGTCTTTCCCGGGAATGGGCGAAAGTAACGGTGGCAGCCTTATGCTGTCCGCGAGCAAACAACTCTCCAGAGTCGCAGGTTATGCGCCCTGGCTGTTTGACGTTATCGTCGAGACGACGGTGTTGTTCTTCGAGGAAGCGATTCTGGTGATCGCGAATAAGAGCGCAGATACCAGGGTTATCAAGGGAAGCAGCTTGAACGACACTCAGGAAAAAACAGACCACAACACAAGCCGTAATCTCGCTCCAAAGGCGAGCGGAGACATGTTCAATCCCTCGAGATCCAGCTAATGCCAAAATGATGGCGCAATATAATTTGACACTATCCCAGCGTCAACCCAGTCGGTATGACTGAAAGACAAGGTTCATGGCGAAAGATGCAGGAGAACGGGGGCCAATAGGGAGTATGGAAACATTTTGTATAAAACTACCCATTCAAATGCAATTTGAATCGTGGATGCTTTTCCAACCCACTGCTTGATGGCAGCTGTGTACACTACTCGGTCCAAGCAATTCTTGAAACGGCATTCAGCCACTGCTATCAAGAACCCACGTGATTTCAAGATCCCTCTCAACAAGCTCTGTTGAGACAGTTGAAAGTGCCTGTTATTCAACCCTCCACTTATTGAAACCGCGAGTAAATCCAGGGCCTGACTTATCGATCCGTGCTTACAAGGACGAACTGCTTCTCATGAAGCCATACAGGGAAGTGACGATATGGGTACGCCACAGACGAGAGCGCCAGCATCCGGAACCCCCGGAATACAGGCCGCCACCCGGGATGACTTCAACATCTATAAAGAGGGCCGCTATCGTGTGGATGCGGATTCCTGCTTGAAACGCCCTCCTCGCCGGACAGGGCCGCAGACGCGTATCGACTTGCTGATTTGCAATGCCTGGTGACGCAGGCCGTGCAGTCTGCATGACATCTTCCATCCACGTCTTTTTCAGACCCTTGATAAACAAGGTAAATCTCGGCCCGATGGCCTGGCACGAGTAGTGCTGCCTTCAACGGGAGAACACAGCGGCGCAGCCATCGAGCTGCCCGTGCCCTTCCGTGACAGCAGAGGCAATAACAATGAACGCCATCGACCTTCTGAAATCCGATCACGAACGTGTAAAAGCCATTCTGGCGCAACTGAGTGAGTCCACCGACCGGGCCTTGAAAAAGCGCATGGACCTGGTAGCAAAGCTCGAAATGGAAATCTCCATCCATACCCGCCTGGAAGAAGAAATCCTCTATCCGGCGTTCAAGAAAGCCGGTGGCAAAGAGCAGGATGAAATGTATTACGAAGCCAAGGAAGAGCATCGTACGGTTGACTCGCTGGTACTGCCCGACCTCAAGACCACTGACCCCAGCAGCCCCGAGTTCGCCGGCCGGGCCAAGGTGGTCAAGGAATTGCTGGAGCACCATATTGAAGAGGAGGAAACCGAGATGTTTCCCCAAGCGAAAAAACTGCTGGGCAAGAAAACCCTGGATGCCCTGGGCGAGCAGATGGAGGCCATGAAGGCGCAGCACAAGAAAGAGCTGAATGCCGCACAGATAGCCGCCTGATGCGTGCAACCCACCGAGAGCCCGGCCGCGTGCCGAGCTCTCGGTACCCATCGGACAAGCGCCAGAAAATGACCGCACGCGGCAGGATGTAACAAAGAATTTCACGAATGAGTTGATGTCCATATCTGGACACACAACAAGGAATCCCATCATGAAATTCGCCAAGTTTTGCCAACAGCTTTCAAAATGGGCGGGGAACTCGAAGACCTTCATGATCGCCGTGGTGCTGATCATCATCTGGGCCGCCACGGGCCCCTATTTCCACTACAACGATACGTGGCAGCTGATCATCAACACCTCGACCACCATCATCACCTTTCTGATGGTTTTCCTGATCCAGAACACCCAGAACCGTGACAATGACATTCTGCATATCAAGATAGATGAGCTGCTGCGAGTGACCAAGGACGCGCAAAACGCCGCCTTGTGCCTCGACAAACTGGAGAACCGCGAGCTGCGTGAGTTGCGCAAGGAGTACAGCGAAATCGGTTCCGGTGAAGAGGCGGATCAGACGCTGCTCCCTAATCCGGTTTCCTCTTCGTCCGCGGAGGAAATGGCGGAAAAAAAGCCATCTGACTCATAGCGCCAGGATGCTTTACGCCAATGAAATTCTGTCGCCACAATCGGTAATAATCCTGGCCTTGTCGCTGTTCAGCCTGGGCACTAGGCTTCGGATGTCGCTGCTCATTCAGCGACCGGGCCTGGAAACCCGGCAAGAAATCAGGCGCTCGACGCCTCCATAGATTACGATTGCAGGCGTTTTTTTGTGCCCGCTAATCTGTCATGGCGGCTGTGCGCGGGAGGCCTTCGGGTCTGCCGGGGTCCTGATTTCCCGGTTTCCAGCCCGCGTACAGCTGCCACCCTTCGCCTGGAAACGAACTGTTGCAGCTCCTTGAAATCAGGAGTCATGCCATGGAAGTTTGTATTTTCTCGTTGTTTCGCACCAATGCTCGTTCTGCCTCCACCACTTCTGGAGGCTTCCAATGACCGACCATCCTCCCATCAAGACCCTCGGCGTCATTACCTTTGCCTCCTGCGGCGCGGGTGATCAGCAGTTGTTTCGGGTCAACGCCGATATCCCGATCAAGGACGCCATGGAGCACGCCTCCAACCTGTTTTACTGCGCCAAGCATCTGGCCCTGGACGCTGCCATGGAAAAAGATGGAGAGCGTTATGCCTGGGCGTCTCATTACCTTTGCGAAATGGGTAAGGCGGTGGTTGATGATCTGAATCAGAGAATATTGTCCGGCCAAAAGGTCTAGCCTAGGCAGTTACGGGCCGGCCGCAATGGCTGGCCCATACAAAACAGGTGCTGTGGAGCATCCCTTCCAGCGGCAGCAACCGGCCGATTCTGTTGAAAAAGTAGCTCCCCTGGCTGGCCTCCGGCAAAATCTCAGCATTGGCCGGAGGGGATCACACAGCATGATGGGACAGTTATCGAGTGGGCAGGAGCGACTGTTTTACTCGTTCAACCTTGAAGACCACATCCCAAAAAATCATCTTCTGCGCAGCATTGATCGGTGTCTCGATCTGAGCGACCTGCGCCACTACCTCTCCGATTTCTATAGCCCAATTGGACGTCCGTCGATTGATCCTGAACTGATGATCCGCATGCTGATCGTCGGCTACTGCTACGGCATCCGCTCCGAACGGCGGTTGTGCGAAGAGGCCCATTTGAACTTGGCATATCGCTGGTTCTGCCGGTTGAGCCTTGAAGATGAAGTCCCCAACCACTCAACCTTTTCGAAAAATCGACACGGCCGTTTTCGAGAGAGTGATCTGTTTCGCTGGTTGTTCAATGAAGTGCTGCGTCGCTGCATGGACGCCGGCCTGGTCAAGGGCGAAGGCTTTGCCGTGGACGCCAGCATCATCAAAGCGGATGCGAGTCGGCAGCGCGGCGTACCGGGTGATGAACCGGTCAACTGGAGCGATCCGGCCCTGAGCACCCGCGCCGTGCGTGAGTACCTTGAAGGCCTCGATGAAGAGGCTTTGGCCGAAACGCTACCGAAGCGCCTGTCGCTGACGGATCCTCAAGCCCGCTGGACCGCTGCGCCAGGCGGCCCAGCTTTCTACGCTTACTCCACGAATTATCTGATCGATACCGACCACGGCGTGATCATGGATGTGGAACCCACACCCGCTCATCGAACCGCAGAAGTCGAGAGCACCAAGACCATGATCGATCGGGTCGAAGCGCAATTCGACATCAAGCCGGAGCGTCTCATTGGCGACACCGCTTACGGTACCGCGCCGATGCTGGCCTGGATGGTGGAGGAAAAAGACATCGAACCGCATGTGCCGGTGTGGGACAAAACCGAGCGCAAGAACGACAGTTTTTCGAGCAACGATTTCCACTGGAATGAAGAGGCTGAGGAATACCGCTGCCCGGCCGGAAACCCATTGCGCAGCGAATGGCGAGCCTTCAAGAATGAGCGTTCACATGTCACCAAAGCCAACACCATCATCTTCCGATCCCGGCAGACCGACTGCGCTACGTGTCCGATGAAAGCCAAGTGCTGCCCAAACACAGCGTTCCGCAAGATCGCTCGCAGCGTCCATGAAGCCGCTCGCGATGTGGCTCGGCGCATTGCAGCAACGCCGGCATATCAGCGGTCTCGCCACAAACGTAAAAAGGTCGAAATGTTGTTTGCCCACCTCAAGCGCATCCTGAAATTGGATCGGCTGCGGCTACGTGGCATGAGTGGCGCGACGGATGAATTCACGCTGGCCGCTGCGGTGCAGAACCTGCGACGGCTTGCCAAATTTTCATCTCAAGGGCCACCAGTCACGGGATAGGTGCGCCTGCACCAAGCAAAAAACCTCAAATTAACCCAATAACAGAGCGGCAAAGGTCATCGAAGGACCGAAAAACCACTCAATGTGGTGAGTAGGTTCTCCAGTGGTGGTCGTGCCTGAGTTCAGGCCGTTTGAAAATCCGACTTTTTCAACAGAATCGGCCGAAAGCAGACCTTTGCCCAATGCCTTCGCCAGACTGAATCGCCCGCTCGGCTGGACACAGCCCCCTGCCACCGACTCCCAACAACACTAGCCCTCCCCCCAGCCATGGCACTCATTACCAGACACCAAACATTAAATTTTCTACATCCACATTAATGACATAAAGCCATCACGCAGCCCTGCTACAACCGCTGGCGTAGTTCTCATAAGAGCCCGCGCCCGTGAACCTTCGTTTTTCCTTTCTCCGCAAGCCGTCCCACCGCCCCGCCCTGCTGCGTCGCCTGAGCATCGGCAAGCGCCTGCTGGCCAGTTTCGGCCTGTGCGCCCTGTTGCTGGCCGCCATCGGCGGATTGTGCCTGGTGGCGATGCAGCATATTCGCCATGAGGGCGAGTTGATCGAGCAAGGACCGCTGTCGAGTATCGCCCAGGCCGACGCCATCGCCATCGACCTGGCCAAGATGCGCACCGAGGCCGCGCTGTTGCTGGTGTATGCCAACGACCCGGCCGAACTGGTCAACCGCAAGATCAACCTGCAACAGCTCAGCGCCGAGGTGGATCAGGGGTTCACCGAGTACCTGGCCAAGGTCCCGGAAGGCACGGAGCGGGACTCGATCAAGTTGCTGCAGGACGCCGCGCAGCAGTTTGTCACGCTGTTCAGGCAGGCCGTCGATCTGGTCGAACAGAAGAAGATCAGCGAGGCCACCACCCTCTCCAACAACGACCTGTCCAACCAGGGTTCGCTGATGGACATGCAGGTGCAGTTGCTCCGTGAACTGAACAAGCAGACCACCGCCCAGGCCCTGGAAAGCACCGCCAGCACCTTCCATCAGGTGCAGTTGTTGCTGCCCATCGTCATTGGCGTGGCGCTGGCCCTGATGCTGTTGCAGGCCTGGCGACTGAGCGTGAGCATCACCCGGCCGCTCCGCCAGGCCTTGCAGGTAGCCAAGACCGTCGCCGCCGGCGATCTCAGTCAGGTGGTGGTCGCCCATGGCCAGGACGAAGTGGCGCAACTGCTGCAGATGCTCGGGCATATGCGCGACCAGCTGCACGCGGTGATCCAGCAGATCGGTGGCGCCGTTGGCCGCCTGAATGCGGCAACCCAGGAGATGGGCGCGATCATGCATGACAGCGCCCAGGACTTGCAGCAGCAATGCGGCGAGATCGAACAGGCCGCCACGGCGGTCACGCAGATGAGCCAGGTGGTCGAGGAAGTGGCCCGCAACGCCCTGGAAACCTCCACCGAGTCGCGCGACTCAAGCACCGCCGTGCGCGAGGGCCAGCAACAACTGGACGAAACCATGACCGACATCGGCGCCCTGGCCGATCAGGTCGAACAGGCCAGCCTGCGTGCCCAGGCCCTGGCGACGGAGACCCAGGGCATCAGCAAGGTGCTGGAGGTAATCCGCAGCGTGGCCGCGCAGACCAACCTGCTGGCCCTCAATGCCGCCATCGAAGCGGCCCGGGCCGGTGACGCGGGGCGCGGTTTTGCCGTGGTGGCCGATGAAGTGCGCGGCCTGGCGCACCGTACCGATGCCTCGACGCGGGAGATCGAGCAGATGATGGACGGTATTCACCTGGGCACCGGCCAGACCGTCCAGGCCCTGGCCGAAAGCGCCGCCCAGGCAGGCCGCACGCGTGAACGGGCGCAGGTGGCGAAGGACGTGCTGGGGAGCATTTCCCGCTCGGTGGCCGGCATTGACGAGCGCAACCAGGTGATCGCCACCGCTGCCGAGCAGCAGGCCCAGGTGGCCCGTGAAGTGGACCGCAACCTGGTGCTGATTCGTGATCTGTCCATGCAGACGGCCAGCGGCGCCGCCCAGACCAGCACCGCCAGCCAGGAACTGGGGCGTCTGGCGGCGGAGCTGGATGGGATGCTGGCGCGCTTTTCGCTGTAACGCCCGGGTTTTCCTGCTGCGTCAGCCCTGCCCCGTCACCAGGTGCTGCAGGTGCTCGAAACCTGCCGCCCTGGCGAAGGCCGGCAGGTTCCAGATCGCGCCGTTGGCGCCCCAGGCTCCGTCGGCCACCTCGTGCAGCATCACCGACGTCATCAGTCGTCGCGGATCATCGGCGGGCTGTGCCGCGATGAAAGCCTGCTGTATCAACTCAACATAACGGCCCCTCGACGTTTCGTCGAGGACGCCGGCCGGCACATGAACCCTGGCAATGCACGGTACCAACTGCGCGGTCATGTCGACCGAGCCGCAGGTCCAGTTGCCCGGCTCGACCTCCTCGATAACGATCCAGCACAAGAAACGCTTGGCGGGATCCGCCGGAATCCGTTCGGCAATGGCGGCGGCTTCGTTGATGCCACGCACCAGGTTGGTACGGGCTGCGCCGGGAAAAGCGCCCTTGGGGATTTTCAACAGGATATTAGGCATGGACGGCTCCAGTGGATGAGAGGCCATGCATTAGGCGGCGCAAACCTGTAGGCTGCCAGTGTCCGTTATGACACCTTTACGGCGGTTTATGACAATGCATGATTTCACCCTCCTGGTCCTGCCCGGCAGCTACGCCAGCAGCGTGGCGGCCACCCTGGATATCCTCGGTGCCGCGGTTGCAGTGGCGCCGCGCCTGAAGGCGGCGCGTCCCACCTGGCGCATCGTTTCCCCCGACGGGAAGTCGGTGGCCTTGAGTGGCGGCCTGAGCCTCGAAACCACAATGCTGCCCGACAGCACCGCCGACGATCAGTCCACCTGGATCATTCCGGGCCTGGGGCTTGAGAGCTCCGGGGACATCGACGCAAGAATGGCGAGCGCCGATGCGCAACAGGCGATCCAGGCCATTCGGGCCCACGGCGCGCACGGGGGTTCGTTCGCGGCATCGTGCACCGGGGTGTTCCTGCTGCAGGCGGCCCAGTTGCTGGCCGGGCGTCGGGCGACAACCTCCTGGTGGCTGGCCGGCGAGTTGCGCCGACTGGAGTCGCACTGTGTGGTCGACGCCGACCGCATGGTGTGCACCGACGGCCCGGTGACCACGGCGGGCGCGGCCTTTGCACAGACAGACCTGATGCTCCACCTGCTGCGCTCGCGGTTTGGTGCGCCGCTGGCCGATGAGGTGAGTCGGCTGCTGCTGATCGACGGGCGCCAGGCCCAGTCGCCATTTATCGTCCCGATGATGCTGTCCAACGGCAATGACCTGGTGACCCGCCTGACACAGCGCATCGAATCGGCCCTGCCGGACCTGCCCAGCGTGGTGGAGCTGGCGGATGAACTGGCGATGTCCACGCGCACCCTCTCCCGCCACGTCCAGGCCGCCACGGGCAAGAGCACCCTGGCGCTCCTGCAGAGCGTACGACTCAACCGCGCCCGGCAATTGATCGAGAGCAGCCGGATGACCATCGAGCAAGTCGCGGCGCACGTGGGTTATGAAGACGCGACTGCCTTGCGGCGGTTGATGCTGAGAGTGTTTGGGGCCAATCCGAGCCGGTTTCGGGCATCGCGGCCGAAAGCACCGCCAACACCCTCGGATGATGGGTATGGCAAAGCATCGCCTGCTCCGGCATAAAACCACTACCGCCTCGAGTCGAGTCATCTTATGCCGCACCATCCTGAAGAATGCCCACGCTGTGGATCTGCCCAACACGTCCGGGAGAAGAAAATGCTGATCGGCGCGGCCAGCCCCAGGAAGCGTTTCAACGGCGAGGAGAAGGCAGGCTTTCGACGTGTGGATCAGTTGGCTGTTGATGAGTGCAAACCAGAGCTGCTGAAAGAGCCCCCATTGCAACAACTGGTGGAGGGCTTTTACTGCGATCACTGCGGCATCGGCTTTGTAGCCCGCGGTCTTTCGGTGTGAGCAAGCAGGGGCGGCTGTTGCTGAACGCCGGATTGTTCCAGCTCGGCTGGTTTGCCTGCGTGCTGGGCGCGCAACGGCCGTGGCTGCTTTTGATTGCCATGGCCTGCCTGGCTGCCCATCTGCTGTGGATTGCCGACGACCGCAACGAGTGGCGCCTGTTGTTGCAAGTGGCGACCTGCGGCTGGGTCCTGGACAGCGCCCTGCTGCACCTTGGGCTGTTTGATTTCCCCGGTTCCCAGGTGGTGCTACCCCTCTGGTTGGCCATCCTTTGGCTGCTGTTTGCCAGTACCTTGCGTCACAGCCTGAGGTGGACCGCCCGCCCCTGGTGGCTGGGCAGCCTGTTGGGCGCCTGTGCCGGGCCGCTGTCCTATCTGGCTGGCGCCAAACTGGCAGGCATCGGCCTGCCGTTCGGGGTGTGGCCCAGTGCGATGCTGCTGGCCTTGATATGGGCGATCTTGTTGCCGTTACTCCACCGGCTGGCCGGACGCTAGGCCGCAGAACGTCGGCCTGCTAAAGCGCCAGCACCAGTCGTGGGGTTTTCGAGCGCGAACAACACGGCGTGAACTGGTCGTTCAACGCATGCTCCTTATCGCTCATGAAGACATCCCGGTGATCCGGAACGCCGTCAATGACCGGTGTCATGCAGGCACCGCAGACCCCTTGCCGGCACGAAGCAGGCAATTCGATGCCAGAGGCACACAGCACTTCAAGCACGCTCTTGTCCGCCGGCACCTGGAGCACCAACCCCGATTCCGCCAGCTCGACTTCGAAGGCCTGATCGACAGCGTGCGCCACGACCGGCGCCGCAAAATACTCCCGGTGAATCTGCTCGGTCGGCCAACCCAGGCGGTGCGCGGTGTTTATCACATGGTCCATGAAACCCTTCGGTCCGCAGACGTACAGGTGCGTATCAGCCTGGGGCGCAGCCAGCACCTGGTTGACGTCCAGCCATTGATCCCGCTCACCACTGTCGAAGTGCAGATGCACGCTTCTGGCAAAAGCGGACGCGGCAATCTGCTGCAGGAATGCCGCGCGTCGAGGCTCACGTACGCAGTAATGCAGTTCGAACTCAGCCTCCAGATGGGCAAGCTGAAATGCCATCGCCAGCATCGGCGTAATGCCGATACCACCGCCCAGCAGCACTGATTTACGCGCGCCCGCGGTGAGCGGGAAGTGGTTTCTCGGCGCACTGATCGACAGCCGATCCCCCACGCCAATCCCCTCGTGCATGCCACGCGATCCGCCTCGTGACATCGGTTCATGCAACACACCGATCAAATAGCGATCACGCTCCAACGGGCTGTTGCACAGGGAGTACTGGCGGGTGATCCCGGCACTCACGCACACATCGATGTGCGCGCCCGCCGTGAAGTCTGGCAAGGGCTGCCCGTCTTCACGACGCAACTCGAAACTGCAAACACCTTCGGCCTCCTGGCGTTTTTCTACGACGATGACTTCAAACATCAATGCCCTCTCCTATCGGCTTGGCCTTCTGCGGGGTTCTCTGACCCGTGTTCATTGCACCCGGCAAAGAAACAGCGTGTCGTCGGGGCTGTAGCGGGCAATGAGTCGACTGATCGTGGCAACGTCTTCGCCCAGCGGACGGTCATCGGCGTAGCGCGTCACGCGTGTGCGCACCGCCTGATAAATGGCCAGCGTCGCGGGCGCCGGTTTCAGGTCTGGCTCCAGGAGGTCATAGCTTTGGCAGGCCGCCAGCAGTTCAATGGCCAACAGGCTTTCGAGGTTGTCGAGGATCTTGTGGGCTTTCAGCGCGGCCGGCGTCGGGTGGCACAGGATGTCTTCCTGCAATCCGGAAGTGACACCCCCATCGAGACTGGCCGGGGCGGCAAGGCGGCGATTCTGGGCCACCAGCGACGCGGCGGTGTATTGCGCGATCATGAACCCCGATTCCTCTCCGCTGCTGCCCGCCAGGAAAGGCGACAGGCCGCTCACCAGCGGATTCACCATGCGATCGATCCGCCGCTCGCAGATGGCCCCCAGTTGCGCCGCCGCAATGGCGATCTGGTCCATGGCCAGGCCAATGCCCGCCCCCACGGCATGGGCCTGGGAGTAGATCTCGGGTGCTTCGGGGCTGCCGCAAACCACCGGATTGTCGGTGACGCTGGCCAATTCACGCTCGACCACCGTCAGCGCCTGGGCCCACACGTCATGCACCGCGCCATGGACGTGCGGAATGCTGCGCAGGCTCAAGGGGTCCTGCGTCTTGCGTCCGGTGGCGGCCAGCAGAATGCCCGAACCGGCGAGCAAGGTGGTCAGCCGCTGGCTGACCTGCATCAGTCCCGGCGATTGGCGCAAGGCCATGGATACAGGGTGCAAGGCGCGGATCTGGCAACGCTGGGTCTCGAAGCTGAGCGCGGCCACGGTATCCGCCCAGGTCAACAGTCGACGCGTGCGCTCCAACAGCAAACTGCCCAATCCCGTGACACAGGGCGAACCGTTCACCAGACACAAGCCCTCCTTCGCTTCCAGTACCAGGGGCTTGACCCCCAGTCGATCGAGCGCGACCGCGGCGGACATCCGCGCACCATCCAGCACGCATTGGCCCTGACCGATCAACAGCAAGCCGATATGCGCCATGTGACTGATGTAGCCGACCGAGCCGTGACGCGGTACTTGCGGGGTGCAACCGGCGTTGAGCAGCAGGACCAGACGCTCGACCACCGCCAGCCGCAAGCCGGAATATCCGTGCGCATAGTTGTTGATGGCGGCGACCATGATCGCCCGTGTTTCACTGACACCCAGTGGCCTGCCAACCCCCACGGCGTGACTCATCAGGATATTGCGCGACAAGGCCTTCTGCTGCGCGGGCGGCACCACCGTATCGGACAGTGCACCGACGCCGGTATTGACCCCGTAGGCCCGCAGGTTGTTGTTCACCACGCTGCGCACGATGGCATGGGCGTTGTCGATACGCGTTCTGGCGGCATTCGACAACTCCAGTACCGCTTGCCGGGTGGCAATCTCGGCCACCTGCGCGACGCTCAAGGGCTGGTCAAGCAGAACCAGGCTCATCGGGCACCTCCTGCACGCGCAACGGGCGATCCCTGGTCGGCATACCGGCCGATCAATTCCCAGAGTTCAACAGGCACTTCGATGCCATTTTCGTTGTGTTGGCGAGCTTGCAGTCGACGCTCACCGGGCAGGCGTACCTGGGGTTCGGCCTGCAGCGCACTGAACAGGGCTTCGGTACGCGCCACGAAAGCCGCCCCACCGAAGACCGCGGGATCAAAAGCGATCACCAGTTGCCCGGTGCGTGGCGGCCCACCGTCGCAATCACCGAAAGAAGACGCCTCGAAGGAAAAGTTGGAACCGCTCAATCCACCGGCCAGGATGTCGATCAGCAAGGCCAGGCTGGCGCCTTTGTACCCGCCGATCGGGCTCAGGCTACCGGCCATTGCCGCCGCCGCATCGGTGGTCGGTCGCCCCTCGGCATCCAATGCCCAGCCAGCCGGCAACGCGACACCCCGGCGGTGCGCATCAATCACCGCCACCTTGGCCACCACACTTGAGGATTGATCGATCACCAGTGGCGGGCGCCCTTCCCGCGGGGTCGCAAAGGCCAACGGGTTGGTCCCGAAAAATGCGCGCTTGCCGCCATGGGGGGCAATCGACGGCGAGGCGTTGGCAACCATCAGGGCGACCAGCCCCTGCTCGGCCAATGCTTCGACAAAATAACCCAGCGAACCGCAGGCGTAGGACTGCCCTACCGCCAGCGCCGCGATACCCTGGCGCCGTGCGGACTCGACTAGCAAGGGCATACCCGCCGCCAACGCCGGGTGGGCGAAACCGGTGCGGGCATCGACGCGAATCAGCGAGGGCGTCAGCGCCTCGACACTCGGTAGCGCACTGCCATCAACCTTGCCGCACGCGGCGTGGTCGCAATAGGTAGGCAGGTAGGACAAGCCGACTATCTGCTGCCCGTCACGCTCGGCAAAGGCAATCGAGCGCGCCACCGCCCGCGCATTGCCGGGGCTGACATGGCTGGCAACCAGCGCGGCGGTGGCACGGTTTTCGATATCAGCCAGGCTGACAATCAACGTAGGGGTCATGCTGCACTCTCCCGATGAATAAGTTGCGTTTGAGCCAGCGGTGCCAGCTCGGCCAGGAACTGCTCGGCGTACCAGCGGATGAAGTCGCGTGTACCGCCTTCGATCAACTCGGAGTACGGACCGGGGCGATAGGCACTGCCACGAATCCCCAGGTGGTTGTTTTCGGCCAGAAGACGGTCCTGGTCATTGGTCACGGCCCAGATTTCCCTGAGCCGATCGACCTGATAATCCACGCCCTCGCGGGCATCCTTGTGCACCAGCCAGTGAGTGGTCACCAAGGTTTCTTCCGGGCCGATCGGCAGCACGCGGAAGGTCACGGCGTGGTCTGCCTGGATATGGTTCCAGGTGTTGGGCAGGCTCATCAGGCGCACCGAGCCCAGGTCAGGGTCGGTCAGGTCGCCCAGCAGGCGCGAGCATCCCGGTTTGCCGTCGGCCGTCATCGACACACGACCATCGGTGAAAGGCAGGCGCACGGCGCGGTAGCGGTCGTTACCCTGGGTATGGGCATGAGCAATACCCAGGCGGTCCCAGTCCGCCGCCTTGCGCTCGACCAACGCCTTGTATTCGGGCCTGATGCGCGGGTCGTTCGGATCGTCGAACTCGGTGATGATGTGCATCAGCTCCGGGTGTGAACCGACACAGTGGTAGCACTCGCGGTTGTTCTCGATCACCAGCTTCCAGTTGGCCTTTTCCACCAGTGTCTGGGTGCAGGCCACCTTGGCATCGTCCAGGCCGTGCGGCAGCAGGTAGGGTTCGACGTCCTGGCGAAACGGCTCGAAGTCGCTCGGCTCATCCGCGAAATTGATGAAGATGTAGCCACCGGCAACGCCCACCGCCACCGGCGCCAGCTGGAAGTCGCCACGGTCGAAATCATCGCCCATCAGGCGCGTGCCGATCAGTTGCCCGTCCAGGTCGTAGGACCATTGGTGATAGGGGCAGACCAGTCGCTTGGTACTGCCGCGCTCCTCCAGGCATATCCGTGAACCACGATGGCGGCAGGTGTTATGAAATGCCTTCACCTCGCCGTCCTTGCCCCGAATGACAATCACCGAGTCACGCCCCACTTCCACCCGCAGCCAGTCACCCGGCCTGGGGATCTCGCAGGTCATGGCCGCGAACAGCCACTGGCGACGGAAAAACACCTGCATTTCCAGTTCGAAGAAATCCCGGTCCACATAGAAAGGCTGCTCCAGCCCCCAGTCAGGGCGACGCTCGGACAGCAGCGCATAAGCACGATCAATCACATTCTGATGCATGGCGATACCTCGCAAAAAAGATCAAACGAGCGGCAGGCGGCGGAAGGTGCCGGGCTTTTCCGGGTCGTGGTATTTGTTCATCGGACCGTGTTCGAGGAAATGTTTATGGCCGTGCGCCAGGCGCTCCTGGGACAGCGTCACACCCAGCCCATGGCCTTCTGGCACGCGTACGGTGTTGTTGCGTGGCACGAACGGCCCCTCTTCGATCACGTCGGTCACCTGCATGCGGAACAGCGACTGATTCGGCTCGCGAATCCAGCCCAATGCGGCGCACAGATGCAGGTACACCGCGCTGCCCACCCCCGAATCGCCGCTGTAGCACCAGAAGTCGATGCCGGCGTGCTCGCAGGCGCCGATGAAGCGCAGCAGTCGGCCGATACCACCAAGGACCGCCGGGTTGCCGACAATCGCATCGGGCACCTTGTGCACCATCGCCCGGGCGATGTCGGTGTTATGGGTGGAAAACGGAATCGAGCAATGGCGGCGCAGCTCGATCATTTCGTCGAGGGTCGAGACCGGGTCCTCCCAGTTGCGCACGCCCAGTTCTTCCAGGGGACGGATCAGCCGGCGCGCCGTGGCCAGCGAGTAGGCCTGGTTCGAATCGATGCGCAGCATCACGTCATCCCCCAGGCGCTGACGAATCAGCTCCAGCATGCGCAGGGAGACTTTCGGGTCATGGGTGGAGAACTTGCCCTCGAAAAACGTCGTGCCGTAGGTCTCGTTGAGCATCACGCAGTAGTCGGCCACCGCCTCCGGGGTCTGCTCGCCGCGCACCCGGCTTCCATCCCTTTGCAACGGGCCATCGTTGCGCAGGGAGAAGTAGTCGGTGAAGGGAATGTCCTTGCGCACCGCACCGCCCAGCAACTGGTACAGCGGCTGCTTCCAGGCCTTGCCGCGCAGGTCCCACAGGGCCATTTCCACGGCACCGAAGGCAGTGATCCGGGCGTTGTCGTTGATGCTCTGGACACCCGCGAAGTAAGGCAGGCAGAGGAACTCGGCACCGGCGATATCAAAGGCATCATGACCCATCAGTTTCGGTGCGATCTGATCGCGAATGATCGCCGCGGCCTGCCAGGAAGGTGCCTCGCCCAGACCGACCAGGCCGTCTTCGGTTTCGACTTCGACAATGGTCGTGGAAAAGCCTGGCAGCTCACCGAAAACCCAGACGTAGGGTGCGTCCAGCGGCAGGTTGATGGGCGTGGCCTTGATGCTTTTGATCTTCATCGCGTAGCGGCTCCAGGGAATGAAAAGAGAAGCGGACTCACCAGGCTATCCATGCGATAAACAGCGTTATGTGAGTCGACCCAACTAAGCTAAGCTGCGCAGATACAAGAGTAAACGCGGTAAATTCTCATGCGATCCATGCTTTCAGATCATGTATTGGACAGTCCCGTCTTCAACCGTCGCCTGCCGCCCATGCACGCCCTGGAAGTGTTTGCCGCGGCAGCTCGTTGCGGCACCTTCAGTCGCGCCGCCAAGGCGCTGTTCGTCACCCAGAGTGCGATCAGCCGCCAGGTGCAACAGCTCGAGGAACACCTGGGCGTCGTGCTGTTCATCCGCCACAAGACCGGCCTGCGGCTGACGCCTGAAGCCGAAGCGCTGCTGCCCGTGGTCGAAGACGCCTTCGCGCGCCTGACCACCCTGTGCAACAGCCTGCGCAACGCCGGCCAGGTACTGACCCTGCGAATGCCGCCCACCCTGGCGACGCGCTGGTTCCTTCCCCTCTTGCCGGGGTTGCGCGCGGTGATGCCGGACATGGATGTGCGGGTGACGACCTACGATGCGTGGGAGCCGCGGTTCGAGGACAGCGACGTGGATGCCGCGATCATTCAGGGTCGCGGGGATTGGCAGGATGTCGAGGCCATCCCCTTGATGCCAGAGCGCCTGACGCCGGTCTGCTCGGCGGAACTGGGCAAACGCCTGGCCGTGCCCGCCGACCTGAAGCACTTGCCGCTGCTGCATTGCTTTCCCGTCCAGGGGTGGAGTCGCTGGCTGGAAGCGGCTGGCGTGGAGGGCGTGGCGGCCCATCGGGGGCAATCGTTCGACACCCTGGATCTTGCGCTGTCGGCCGCGACGCGGGGACACGGCGTGGCACTGGGGGATCTGAATCTGGTGCGCGAAAGCCTGAACGATGGCGTACTGGTCGCGCCGTTCGATATCGAGCTCAACCAGGGTATTTCCTACTTCTTGATTTACCCGGCGCACCGGGCGCAGTTGCCTAAGATTCGTGCACTGCGAGAGTGGCTGCAAGCGGCGGCGACCGGCAGCACTCCGACGTTGCATGAGCCGTTCGTTGCCCCGATGACGTAACGAAAGTCATCTGCCATCAGGGGGTATGAGCGCCGGAGTGCCGTGCAAGGACGCTATCGTTTTCTCAAACGAACCCGGTCACCGCATGAGGAACGTAGAAGTGCTCCATTCGCGCCCTCTCCTCTTGCGACAGCACGATATCGAGCGCCGCCACCGCATCGTCGATCTGGGCGGCCTTCGACGCGCCCACGATGGGGGTGGGTGCCCCGCGATGGCCCAGTACCCAGGCCATGGCGATCTGGGCCATCGACACCCCGCGCTCCCGGGCAATCTCCTGCACGACGCCGATGACTTTGCTGTCGACCAGGTCGGTCTTGTCCAGCACTGACTTGCCAAAGACGTCGGTTCTGCTCCGTTCGGTCTCTTGCCCATGAGGCCGGGTCAGTCGCCCTCGTGCCAGCGGGCTCCAGGGCATCAGGGCAATCCCCTGATCCATGCAAAGCGGGATCATCTCCCGCTCCTCTTCCCGATAAATCAGGTTGAGATAGTTCTGCATGGAGACGAACCGGCTCCAGTTGTTGCGCCTGGCAACCTCCTGGGCCTTGGCGAACTGCCAGGCAAACATGGACGAGGCGCCGATGTAGCGGGCCTTGCCGGCTTTCACCACATCGTGCAGCGCCTCCATGGTCTCTTCGATCGGCGTGGTGTAATCCCAGCGATGGATCTGATAGAGATCCACGTAGTCCAACCCCAGGCGGGTCAAGCTCGCGTCAATACTCGACAGGATCGCCTTGCGGGAAAGGCCCTTGTCGTTGGGTCTGTCCGAGCCCTGGCCCATGTTGGGCGGGTAGAACACCTTGGTCGCGACAACGGTTTCATCGCGACGGGTGAACGCCTTGAGCAGCTTGCCGACGATGATTTCCGAGGTTCCCGCCGAATAGCTGTTTGCCGTATCGAAGAAGTTGATGCCCCGGTCCACGGCATGTTTGAAGATGGGCCGGCTCGCCCCTTCGTCCAGTGTCCAGGAATGGGTGCCGGACCCGGCATCGCCGAAGGTCATGCAACCAAGACAAATGCGCGATACATCCAGTCCTGTCTTACCTAGTTTGACGAATTGCATCGAGTGCCTCCTCGGGCTTGGTACGAACTAATATCGGGCGAAGAGCGGTTACCGGGTTCTCGGGCCAAATCCCGCGTAGGGCTTCAACGGTACGACCGACATGACTTCCAGCATCCCGGAATTGACCAGCGGCAGGGTTGCCAGCTTTTCCCGAACGGCGGCTTCGTTCTCGGCTTCCACCAACAGGCAAGCGCCGCCCATATCGCCACGGTGCCAGATGGTGCGGATGAAACCCTCCAGATACAGCGCCCGGGCCTGCTGTGCTTCGGCCTCGAGATGGGGGGCGAAGTCCGCATCGGAAAAACGTTCCGAGACACGGCGTGACAGCGTGATGAACTGCATGTCTGTTTCCTTCAAGATGTCGGTGGTTTAAATCGCTCACCGATAGTTGCAAAAAACATTACTCTGGTCCAAGACGCGTTCTGCATGACTTGAGACAAGATTTACATGACCCTGGATATTCGTTTACTGACTGCTTTTATCGCTGTCGCGGAAACCGAAAATGTCGGGCAGGCCGCCAGTCACCTGCATATCTCGCAGTCGCCGTTGAGTCGGCAAATCATGCAGTTGGAAGCACAGTTGGGCCTGAAATTGTTCGAACGCACGCGCCAGCGAATGCGCCTGACCGACGAAGGACGGCTTTTCCTGCAAGAGGCCTACAGCCTGGTCGCCCATGCCTCTGAAGTCGAAGCGACGGCACGCAGAATTGCCCTTGGCCAGACCGGCCATATCGCCGTGGGCTATGTTGAGGCCGCCATGCACTCCAGTGTATTGCCGCAGGCCCTGGCCGGCCTGCAATCAGGCCACCCTGGCGCCACCTTCGAACTCCATCCCCTGAGCTCCGCGGAGCAGGCCGAGGCCCTGCTGGGCCGAACCCTCGATTTCGGATTGGTGTATTCAGTGCCTGAGCGCGCGGACATAGCGTCGATGGCGATCTCGACCGAAGCCTTGTTGCTGGCCCTGGGCAAACGACACCCGTTGGCCGCGCAAGCGAACCTCGAACCCCAGGACTTGAACGGCCAGCGCTGGGTGGCCTTGGCCGGCGCGAAAAACCCGGCGGCCCGCCAGCGTTTTCTCGAGAACTGCTCGGCGTGCGGTTTCTTGCCCGACATCCAGGTCGAAGCCGATGACCTGCTGGCCGCCTTGCGGCTGGTGGCCTCGGGGTTGGGCATTACCTTTGTCCAGGCGAGTCTCAGGGATTGCCTGGTCGACAGCGTCATCTTTCGCGAACTGCCCTGGTACCCGTCACAGGTCAGGGTCCATGCCATCTGGCGCAAGGACGACCCCAAGCCACTGGTGGCGATGTTCCGGCGAGCGCTCATGGCCGTCGAGCGTTAATTCGGCCTCTGAATCGTCCTGACGGCCCTGCGGACGCTGAGCTCTTATGTTCGCTAGCGCACAGACATCCGCCTGCCTCAACGACGACACTTGAAGCCTGCGCCCAAGCCCATCATTGAGAGCTTTCGCCTGACCACCCCATGGCCGGCGATGCCTGCCTGCCCTTGGCTAATCAGCATTTGTCTAGGGCATGTCATGCCAAGGAAATCATGGACAGTCATTGGCCCATGCGACTGCTTCAGTTGTGGCGCTTCCCTGCCGTTCGCCTGCAACACTGGATCGAGTCCCGCCGTACCTTCGCCTACGAGCCACTGTTGCGCTCGGAGCTGTTCAGCGCCGAACAGATGGCCAGTCATGGCACCCTGCTCGCCCAACAACACCATCTCAACCGGCGTTCATCGAAAGACGCCCTGCTCGCTCGACTGGCCGACAACGAAGCCACCCTGGCCAGCAGTTGCCGAGCACTCACCACGGCCCCCGCATCCACTCGCAGAGCCACACCGGCGGCAGAATGGTTGCTGGACAATTACTACCTGGTGGAAGAGCAGATACGCACCACCAAGACTCACCTGCCGCGCGGTTACAGCCGCGAGCTGCCGTGCCTGGCCGCGGGCCCGTCGGCCGGCCTGCCACGGGTCTACGATATCGCCCTGGAAACCATCTCCCACGGCGACGGGCGTGTCGATGCCGAGAGCCTGAGCCGGTTCGTCGGCTGTTATCAGCAGGTCACCCCCCTGACCCTCGGCGAACTCTGGGCCATCCCGATCATGCTGCGCCTGGCACTGATCGAAAACCTGCGACGGGTGGCTTCACGGCTGATGGCCAACTGGGTGGACCGCAACCTGGCCAATGACTGGGCCGATCACCTGATCGAGACTGCCGAGCGCGATGCCAAGAGTGTCGTGCTGACCGTGGCGGACATGGCCCGTTCCGCCCCGCCCATGACGTCTCCCTTCGTTGCCGAACTGGCACGCCGCCTACAGGGGCAGAACGCTGCGCTGATCCTGCCATTGGCCTGGGTCGAGCAGATGCTCGGCGAGTCGGGACTTAACATTGAGCGCCAGGTGCAGGTCGATGCCCAGCAACAGGCAGCGGACCAGGTGTCGATCAGCAACAGCATCACCAGCTTGCGATTGCTCGCCGCGACCGATTGGAAGGCATTCGTCGAAAGCCTGAGTCATGTGGAGCAGCACCTGCTCACTGACCCTTGCGGTGTGTATCCGCAAATGGATTTCCCGACCCGCGACCACTACCGGCATGTCATCGAACGCCTGGCCAAAAGGGCTGACCAGACACAGGAAAGTATTGCCCAGGCGGCCATCGCCCTGACCCGCGAACGTGCCTTGCCGCCGCTTCAGGATGACGTCGCCGGCCATGTGGGGTACTACCTGGTCGGGCCGGGGCTCGAGACTCTGGAGCGGCACATCGGCGCCAGCATGCCTTGGAGCGTGCGCTGCCAACGATGGCTGCTCAGTGCACCGCTGACCTTTTTCCTCGGACCGGTCGCCGCGGTGAGCGCACTGTTGGCCTGGCCGTTCTTCACGGAGCTGTATCGCGATCACCTGCCCGGTTACGCACTGGCGTTGCTGGCCCTGCCCGTCCTGCTGATCTGCAGTCGACTGGCAATCGACCTGGTCAACGCCTGGATCACACTCACCTTGCGCCCCAGCGTTCTGCCCCGGCTGGACTACAGCACGGGTATTCCTGCACGGGCACGTACGTTGGTGGTCATTCCCACCCTGATAGCCAGCGCCGGCGATATCGACGAACTGGTGGACAACCTGGAGGTGCGCTTCCTGGCCAACCGCGACGCCCATCTGCATTTTGCGCTGCTGACAGACTTCATGGATTGCACGACGCAGACAACCCCCCAGGACGATGCGCTCCTCGACCAGGCCCAGGGCTTGATCGAGGCGCTGAACCGCAAATACCCGCATCCCGATGAAGACAGGTTCTTTCTGCTCCACCGCCCCAGGCGCTGGAACAGCGTCGATCAGGTCTGGATGGGACACGAGCGCAAGCGCGGCAAACTCGCGGAACTCAATGCTTTGCTGCGCGGCCATGGTCGCGACCGGTTTTCCCTGATCGTCGGTGATATCCAGGTCCTGCAATCGGTACGCTACGTGATCACGCTCGATACCGACACCCAGCTGCCTCGTGATGTCGCCCGCCAATGCGTCGGTGCGATGGAGCATCCGCTGAACCATCCGCGGTTCGACTCGCGGGACGGACACATTGTCAGTGGTTATGCGATTCTCCAGCCTCGGGTCGGCATCAGCCTGCCGAGTACCGCCCGTTCCCCCTATGCCCGCCTGTTCGGCAGCGAAGCCGGGGTCGATCCCTATACCCGTGCGGTTTCAGACGTCTATCAGGACCTCTTTCTGCACGGTTCATTCATCGGCAAAGGCATCTATGCCGTCGATGCTTTCGAGCATGCGCTGCAGGATCGCTTCCCGGATAACCATATCCTCAGCCACGACTTGATCGAGGGGTGTTATGCCCGCTCGGGATTGCTCAGTGATGTGCAACTGTTCGAGGAGTACCCGGCCCGTTACACCGCCGACGTCAAACGCCGCCATCGCTGGATTCGCGGCGACTGGCAATTGTTGCCCTGGCTGATGCCCTGGACCCCGAAGGCCCCCGGTGGGAACGAGCGCAATCGCCTGTGTGCGGTAGCGCGCTGGAAGATCTTTGACAACCTGCGGCGCAGCCTGGAGCCGGCCGCCTTACTCACCCTGCTGCTATGGGGCTGGTCCGGCTCGACTCAACCGCTGTCCTGGACACTGGCCCTGTTGATGCTTGTTCTGATTCAACCGCTGTCGAGTTCGCTGCGAGAGCTGATCAATAAAACCGTCGATGTGCCAGTGGAACAGCATCTGATAGCGGCCATGAGGCTCTGCGGCCAACATCTGACCCGAGCCCTGCTACCCCTGCTCTGGCTGCCCTTCGAGGCTTTCTACAGCCTGGATGCCGTGGCGCGCACCCTATGGCGCATGACCGTCAGCCAACGCAGGCTGTTGCAATGGCAGCCATCCCGCGAGGTCGAGCGCAACGGTCAAAACCGCTTGCAGGATCTTTATCGGGAAATGTGGATTGCGCCGGTGTTCGCGATCGGACTCCTGGTCTTCTTGCTGATGACGCCGACGACACTCGCCCTGGCGGCGCCCTTTATCCTCGCCTGGCTAGCAGGTCCGGCCGTGGCCTGGTGGATCAGCCGCCCGTCGTCCCGTGCACAGCTGCAACCTTCGCATCAGCAGTTGCGCCTGCTACGTGCTTTGGCCCGCAGAACCTGGGCGTTCTTCGATCAATACGTCGGTCCGGCGGACAACTGGCTGCCACCTGACAACATTCAGGAGGCGCCACGTTTTCTCATTGCCCACCGCACCTCACCAACGAACATGGGCATGGCGTTGCTGTCCCATCTGGCGGCCCACGACTTCGGCTACCTGAGCTGCACCCGACTGCTTGAGCGGCTGGAGCAGTCACTGAGCACCATGAGCGGCCTGGAGCGTTATCAGCGGCACTTCTACAACTGGTACGACACCCAGACATTGAAGCCCCTGCCAGCGCTGTACGTCTCGACCGTCGATAGCGGCAACCTGGCAGCACTGCTGCTGACGCTACGCCCGGGGTTGTTGGAACTGCTCGGTGCGCCGCTGCTTCACCAGCGGCTGTTCAATGGCCTGAACGATACCCTGGAGGTACTGCAAGACACCCTGGTCAACGCCGGACTCGATGATCCTTCGGTCAACACCCTGAGGGAACACACCCTGTTGACCATGGCGCGGGCGACGGCCCATCCAGAGCAGTTACGCAGCCTGCTGCAGGAAACGCTGGAACAGATCATCGAGGTGGTTGCCACACCGCGCTCGGTGACCACCGATGAGTGCGAGTTCTGGTATGAGGCGACGCTCGCCCAATGCGTGGACCTGCTCGCCGAGAGTCGGCGCTTCGAGCTTCCCGACACCCAGGCAAATGACTGCCTGGCGAAGAACAGCCTGGACGAACTGGCCCAACTCGACGTGACGCGGTGGCTACCCGAACAGCGCAATCAGGTCGGCGCGGTACGCTCTCTGGCGGCGGCACGTATCGCCACGTTGACACGGCTGGCCGAGAGCGCCGCGCAGATGGCGGACATGGACTTCCGTTTCCTCTACGACACGCGCCGTGATCTGTTCGTCATCGGCTACAACGTCGATGAACACAGGCTCGATACGGGCTATTACGACTTGCTGGCCTCGGAAGTACGGCTGACCAATTTCGTTGCCATCGCCCAAGGGCAGATCCCACAAGAAGGCTGGTTTACCCTGGGTCGCCTGCTCACCAGCAACGGTGGCGTACCCGTGCTCCTGTCCTGGTCCGGGTCGATGTTCGAGTATTTGATGCCCATGCTGGTGATGCCCAATTATGAGGGCACGCTACTCGACCAGACCTGCCGTGCAGCAGTGGCCTTGCAGATCCAGCACGGCCATCACCAGGGCATTCCCTGGGGCGTATCCGAGTCGGGCTACAACACGCTCGACGCTCATTTCAACTACCAGTACCGGGCCTTCGGGGTGCCGGGACTGGGACTCAAGCGCGGCCTGGGTGAAGATTCGGTGGTTGCCCCCTATGCCACGGTGCTGGCGTTGATGGTCGACCCCATCGCGGCCTGCCGGAACCTGCAACGGCTCACCGAACTGGGCCTGACCGGACGCTTTGGCCTGCATGAGGCGGTCGACTTCACCGAAGCACGCCTGCCACGCGGACAGGACTTTGCTATCGTCCAGTCCTTCATGGCCCACCATCAGGGCATGAGCCTGCTGGCCTTGACCAGTGTGTTGCTCGATAGACCCATGCAGCGCCGCTTTGAATCCGATCCACAGTTCCAGGCCACGGCCCTGCTCCTTCAGGAACGGGTACCGAAAACCGCCGCCCAGTACCTGCACGCTTCCAATGCGCCGGCGGCCGATGAAGCGGCACGCATCAATGAAACCAAGCTGCGGGTCTTCACCGACCTCGATCGCAAGCGCCCAGCCGTGCAGTTGCTGTCCAACGGCCGCTACCATGTGATGGTCAGCAGTGGCGGCGGCGGTTACAGCCGATGCAACGAGCTGTCCATTACCCGTTGGCACGAGGATGTGACCTGTGACAACTGGGGGATGTTCTGTTACCTGCGCAATGTCGAGAATAACGTGTTCTGGTCGGCGGCCCATCAGCCGAGCCTGAGCAGGACACAGAGCCAGGAAGCGATTTTCACCGATGCCCGCGCCGAATTCAGGGTGCGTGAGCAGGACTTCGACAGCCATACCGAAATCGTCGTGTCACCCGAGGACGATATCGAGTTGCGGCGACTGCACATCACCAACCGTGCACGGGTACGTCGCAGCATCGAGCTCACCAGCTATGCCGAGGTGGTGCTGGCACCCGCCATCAGTGATGCCGTGCATCCGGCCTTCAGCAACCTGTTCGTGCAGACAGAACTGTTGCAACCGCTACAGGCCATCCTGTGTACGCGCCGCCCACGCTCCACCCAGGAATCCACCCCCTGGATGTGCCATCTGCTGGCAGCCCATGGCGCGGACATCGATGAGATTTCCTACGAAACCGACCGTGCCCGCTTTATCGGCCGAGGCCGGTCGGTGGTTCGGCCCGCGGTCATGGAGCCCGCGGTGCCGCAGCTTTCCGGCACGGCCGGATCGGTGCTCGATCCCATCGTCGCCATTCGCTGTCGCATCAGCCTGGAACCGGGCCAGACCGCAACCATCGATCTGGTGACCGGGGTGGCCGACAGCCGCGAGCACTGTGTGCAGTTGATCAACAAATACCGTGACCGGCACCTGGCGGATCGGGTCTTTGACCTGGCCTGGACCCACAGCCAGGTGCTGTTGCGACAGTTGAATGCCACCCTTGCCGATGCTCGCCTGTTCGAGCAGATGGCCGCGTCGGTCATTTACGCCAGCCCTTCGTTGCGGGCGCAAAGCACGGTACTGCTCGCCAATCGCCGGAGTCAGTCCGGGCTGTGGGGGCAAGCCATTTCCGGCGACCTGCCGATTGTCCTGCTGCAGATCTCGGAATTGGCCAACATCGAGCTGGTACACCAGTTGATCAAGGCGCACGCCTATTGGCGGCAGAAAGGCCTGGCAGTAGACCTGGTGATATGGAATGAAGACCAGGTGGGGTACCGTCAGCAACTGCAGGACCTGATCATGGGGCTGGTGACCTCCGGCAGCGAAGCGAGCCTGGTTGATCGCCCTGGGGGAGTTTTCGTGCGACCGGCTCAACAGTTGTCCAGCGAAGACCGCACCTTGATGCTCTCGGTTGCCCGGCTGGTGCTGAACGACGACAAGGGCAGCCTGGTCGAACAGGTCCAGCGCCGCCACGCAGATCCCCTGCTGCCTCAACTCGAGCCTCGGCTGCCACGGATCGCGCCCCCACCTTCAGCCGAGGCGGATCCGACAGACGATTCGTTGATCCTGCGCACGCCCTACGGCGGGTTCTCCCCCGAAGGAAATGAGTACGTGATGACGTTGCTGCCCGGCAAACCGACACCCGCCCCCTGGGCCAACGTGTTGGCCAACAGTCAGTTCGGCACGGTGATCTCCGAAAGTGGCAGCGCCTACACCTGGAGCGAAAACGCCCACGAATATCGCCTGACTCCCTGGAACAACGACCCGGTCACCGACGCCAGCGGCGAAGCCCTCTACCTGCGCGACGAAGAAACCGGGCACTTCTGGTCGGCGACGTCACTGCCCTGCCCCGGCCGAGGCGCTTATCGCACCCGGCACGGCTTTGGCTACAGCGTTTTCGAACACGAGGAAGACGGCATCTGCTCCGAGTTGTGGGTCTATGTGGCGCTGGATGCACCGATAAAGTTCTCGCGACTGAAAATTCGCAACACCAGTGGCCGGCCACGCAGGATATCGGCGACGTGTTACGTGGAATGGGTGCTCGGGGACCTGCGCAGCAAGTCGGCGATGCACGTAGCGACCGAAATGGATCCTTTCAGCGGTGCCCTTCTTGCCCGCAACGCTTATTCCATCGATTTTTCCAGTCGAGTGGCGTTTCTTGACTGCGATTCGCCACAGAGCAGTTTTACTGCCGACCGCGCGGAGTTTATTGGACGCAACGGCACACTGAGCGCACCTGCCGGCTTGAAACGGGCGCGCCTGTCCGGACGCTGTGGCGGTGGTTTTGATCCCTGCGGGGCGATTCAGGCAGGGTTGGCGTTGGCGGACGGGGAAACCCAGGAGGTGGTCTTCCGCCTGGGAGCCGAACAGGACGAAAAGTCGGCCTCCCGACTGGTGCAGAAGTACCGTGGCCTGAGGGCTGCGGTCAACGAACTGGACGCCGTGATCACGCATTGGCGCAAGACCCTGGAGGTCATCCAGATCCAGACACCGGATCCGGGCATCGATGTCCTGGTCAACGGGTGGCTGATGTACCAAGTGATCGCCTGCCGGTTTCAGGCACGCAGTGGTTACTACCAGTCCGGCGGCGCCATCGGCTTTCGCGACCAGTTGCAGGACAGTATGGCGATGATCCATGCGGACCCGGCGGCGGCACGCCGGCATCTGCTGCTCTGCGCCGCTCATCAATACCCCGAAGGCGATGTTCAGCACTGGTGGCACCCACCGCACAATCGCGGGGTACGCACGGCCTGCTCCGACGATTTCCTGTGGCTGGCACTGGCAACCAGTCGTTATGTCCTGATCACCGGGGACAACGGTGTGCTTGATGAGAGCATCGGCTACCTCGAAGGCCGGGCACTGAATCCTGGTGAAGAGTCCTACTACGATTTGCCAGGCAGCTCTCCACTCAGGGGGAGCCTCTACCAGCACTGTGTGCAAGCCATCGAAAAGAGCCTCGGACGTGGCGCTCACGGCCTGCCCCTGATCGGCACAGGCGACTGGAACGACGGCCTCAATCGTGTCGGGGAAAAAGGCTTGGGGGAAAGTGTCTGGCTGGGGTTCTTCTGTTGCGAGGTGCTGCAGCAATTTGCCGAGACGGCACGGATCCACGAGGATGCCGATTTTTCCCGTCGTTGCCGGGAGCATGCGGCCATTCTCGCGGCGAACCTGGACAGTCAGGGCTGGGATGGCGCCTGGTACCGTCGCGCGTACTTCGACGATGGCCAGGTCCTGGGTTCGAGCAGCAATGACGAATGCCGGATCGACTCCATCGCCCAAAGCTGGTCGGTGCTCTGCGGTGCCACCGACACGTCTCGGCAACACGCGGCGATTGCCGCCCTCAACCACTATCTGGTCAAACGTGACACGGGGGTGGTGCTGTTGCTGGACCCTCCCTTCGACAAGGGCGGGCTCGACCCCGGATACATCAAGGGCTACGTTCCCGGGATCCGCGAGAACGGCGGCCAATACACGCACGCTGCGGTGTGGGCTAGCATGGCCTTTGCACGCCTGGGAGACGCCGGCAAGGCCTGGGAGTTGCTGGGCATGATCAACCCGGTCAACCGCCGAAGCGCCGCTCAAATCAACACCTACAAGGTCGAACCCTATGTGATGGCCGCTGATGTCTATGGCACCGCCCCCCATGTCGGTCGAGGTGGATGGAGCTGGTATACTGGTGCGGCGGGCTGGATGTACCGGCTGATCGTCGAGTCACTGCTGGGACTGGTGCGCACAAGCCAGCAATTGCGTATCGAGCCTGTACTGCCGTCGGCATGGCCCGGCTACACCTTGCAGTACCGGTTCGGCACGACGCTCTACCACATTGAGGTCCGCAGGCAGGACACCGGGGCAAGCAGCCTCAGCCTCAACGGCCAAACACAGGCCGATGCCAGGCTGGCGTTGCAGGACGACGGTGGCGAACACCAGGTCCTGGTCCAGTTTTGCAGTCCCGCAGTGTATGTTCCCCCGCGAGTTGAGCGGCCCGTTCTGAGCGATCACGTACGGAACGAGCCTTTCTAAACTATGCTCGTCGGACGTTGGTTCATTCAGTCGATGGTGGCTTTTTAAATGGTCGTTGTACCCAAGCCACAACATAACCTTCTGCTGGCAGCGCTCTCCGAGGCCGTCCAGAATCGCCTTGTACCCGATCTTGAGCCGGTGCATCTCCCTCTCGGAGAGGTGCTCTATGAGTCGGGAGACACCTTGCGTCACGTCTATTTCCCCATCGACAGCATCGTTTCGCTGCTCTACGTCATGGAAAGCGGCGCTTCGGCGGAAATCTCGGTGGTGGGCAATGAAGGCCTGGTCGGTGTTGCCGTCTTCATGGGCGGTGAAAGCACACCAAGCCGGGCCGTTGTGCAAAGTGCCGGAAACGCGTTTCGTCTTCCCGGACAGCGACTCAAGGACGAATTCAATCGTCACGGCGAGTTGCTGTTGCTGATGCTGCGCTACACCCAGTCGCTGATTACCCAGATGGCCCAGACCGCTGTGTGTAACCGACATCATTCGATCGATCAACAGCTCTGCCGCTGGTTATTGCTGTCGTTGGACCGCCTGCCCGGTAACACACTGACCATGACCCAGGAGTTGATCGCCAACATGCTGGGCGTGCGTCGCGAAGGTGTCACCGAGGCCGCCGGCAAATTGCAGCGCCAGGGAGTCATTGAATACAGCCGTGGGCACATCAAGGTGATCGATCGTCCCAAGCTCGAGCAACTGAGTTGCGAATGCTATGCGGTGGTCAGGCAGGAAACCGATCGTCTGCTGCCCTACCTGCCCCAGCACAGGCATGAGTGAGCACGGTCCCTGCGGTTCTATACTGCAACATGCCAGTTCGGCCTGTTTACCCGAACTCGAATCCATCCTACCCCTCCCTGAACGCCGCTCCGGCCTCCTGTATCAATCTACGCCACTCATCGCTGCTAATGAGCTGCGCAAGTTCCATCGCGTCGGCCGCTCGTAGTAATGCGTCATAACGCTCTTCGGCATTCATAAGAGCTCGGGGTTGTGTCAATAACCTTCGCCAATTTGCCATCGCCTGCTGTCGTTGCTCATCGCTCATACAGAATCAGTACCGTTAGACTTTATATATTCAGGGCAAAGATCAGCCCGCTCGTGAGTCAATCTCAAATCTTCCTTGATTTCCTCAACCAGCTTTCCGATTTCTCTCACACCAATGAGCTCAGCCACGAACCCCACACTGACCAACAACTCAATCCGACCGGAATCAGGGTCGACTATTCTCACGGTCAGAGACCGGGAAGAGTCGATCTGGCATCGGCAAGAAAGAGGGAGGAAAGAGGGAGGAAAGAAGACTCAACAAGATGACGTAGCTGAATATCCGAAAGCATTTCGACTCCTGAAAAACAGGAGTCAGCCAAAATACTCATGCAAAATGTGATGATCAGAGAATAAAGAAATAGCCTGACCGCTTGATCTCAAAACACTTGGCGAGATGTCGGCACATATAATTATACTCCACATATAAGAGCGCCTAAGATCGTTTTGAACTAGGGGAGTGAGCATCTTCAGCTGCTTGCCGATGGGCCTCTTCCTGACGCCCCTCTGGCTTGACCGAGGCGCGTGATCATTTCACGCCCTCGGGCATTACCAGCACCCTGCTATTGTTTTTCGCTACGAAACCTTGATGACCACCTTGCCGAATGCGCCCTTGCCCAGGTGCTCATAGGCCTGGCGTGCCTCTTCGAATGAATAGACATGGTCAATGACAGGACGAATCCGGTTTTTCTCGAGGAACGCATTCATGCGATCAAAGGATGAGCGCGGAGCCACGGCGATACCCCGCAGAGTCGTCTGACGGAAGATCAGGGGCATCAGGCTCAACGCTGTCGTTTGTCCGGTCAGAAAGCCGATCTGGGCGATCTTGCCGGCGGCTTTCGTTGCGGCGATCGACTGGTTGAGACCATTGCCGCCGGCGACATCCAGAAGCAGATCCACGCCCTTGCCGTCCGTGAGTTTCAGGACTTCTTCCGCCCATTTTTCGTGGGTTCGGTAGTTCACACCCGCGACCGCACCGAGCTTCTTCACGGCCTCCAGGTTTTCATCGCGGCTCGACGTGACGATGACCTTGGCACCCAGCGCCGTGGCGAGTTGCACGGCGAAGATCGAGACGCCGCCGGTGCCCTGCACGAGCACGCTTTCACCCGGCTTGATCTGCCCGAAATCCACCAGCGAGTACCAGGCCGTCAGTGCCGCGATAGGCAGTGTCGAAGCCTCTTCGTCGGACAGGTTGTCAGGCGCGCGCACGGCGCTTTCCTGATGGATGATCATGTACTCGGCAAGGCCACCGGGCAGCGGCGAGCCGAAGCAATAGTCGGGTTCGTCCGGGCCTGGCGCACCGTCCAGCCACCGCGAATAGAGATGCGAGTTGACGCGGTCGCCGATCTTGAATCGGTCGACGCCTTCGCCTACCGCCACGACGCTGCCCGCTACGTCGCTCACGGGTATCAGCGGTTTCGGCACCTTGTGCGGCTCGTAGATGCCATCGACGATTGCCTTGTCACGGAAGTTCAGCGAAACCGCACCGACCTTCACCAGCAGCTCCCCGGCCTGGGGTACTGGTGCGGGGGTTTCGCCGAGGATCAGGTTGTCGAGTCCGAAATCGTTGAGAAGCCAGGCTTTCATTGTGTTTCTCCGAAGGACACCAGGGATCTGGTGGAATGCCGCCATTGTTTACCCACTACCGGACTCGATAAATGCGTCGGCCATGACGAGACTGTTATGCTATTGAGCAACAATCATCTTCGGATGGAGATGATGATTGGCAACAAGCAACCCGTCCGAGGCGCCATGGAACTGTTCCAGTCAATGCAGGTATTTGCCCGGGTAGCCGAGCTGGGCAGTTTCACCAAAGCGGCGGATTCCATTCAGTTGGGGCGGCCCCAGGTCACCAGGGCCATTCAGGAACTGGAGGCCTCGCTGGGCGTCAGGCTTTTCCAGCGCACGACGCGGCGAGTGAGGTTGACCACCGAGGGGGAACAGTTCTACGAGCGGGTGAAAGACATCCTTGGCAATGTCGCCGCCGCCACCTCCATGTTCGATCTGACCGGCGCCTCCATGCGCGGCAAGTTGCGCGTCGACATTCCCAGCGCCTTTTCCCGGCCCGCCTTCATCGCCAGCTTGCAGGAGTTCACCCACCGCCATCCGGATATCGAAATGACCCTGGGTGTCACCGACAGAACCGTGGACCTGGTGGCCGAAGGCGTGGATTGTGTGCTGCGTATCGGCGAACTTCCGGATTCAAGCCTGATCGCGCGGCGCATAGGCTTGGCCACCATGGTGACGTGTGCCGCACCTTCCTACCTGCAGGCGTTTGGCAGCCCACAGACACCGGATGACTTGGGTGCTCACCGCGGTGTCAGTTTTCTCTCCGGACAAAACCATCGACCGCTGCCGTGGCATTTCCTGCAGGAGGGAACCGAAAGGAGCTACGTCAATCGACGCGGCATCATCGTCAACGAGTCCAACGCCTACGTCCAATCCGGCGTCGCGGGATTCGGTATCCTGCAGGCGCCCGGCATCACGCTGGACAGCTGTCTGGCCGATGGGTCACTGGTCGAAGTGCTCAAGTCATTCAGGCCACGGCCACGCCCCGTGTCGCTGCTGTATCCAAGCCGCTCGCATCTTGCCCCCCAAGTGCAGGCGTTTATCGACTGGGTCAGCCGGAAATTCCCGAGTCTTTATGCCGATTGGCTGGAGCAATGAACGGCCCCTGACTCAATACGGGGCGCGCTCATCAAGGAGCGCCTGCACGGCCCCGATCACCTGCCATAGGGTTCAATTACCGATGCGTTGGTTACCGCAATGGATATTCGCATCAGAGATATCCGCTCCGAATCTTCCGGCTTCAGGGCTGGCGGAACGTTTACTTTTTTCCACCGGATAGAATTGTGCCGCCCAACGACGATATGTGAGTAGCGGCGCATCGGTAGCTGATGGCTTCGGGTATAGGGGGTAATTTCGTTTTTCCCAGATATCCATGTCTTGTTTCAGCTGTGGGAGATACCAAAGATGGAAAAGAGCAACAGAGAACACTCCGTATACAAGTTTCTGTAAAAACGCCGGCCATTTCACAAGCCAAGCGATACGCAGCCTCATGCTTTCCCGATATGTCCATTTCAAAGGACCAATCTGGGCGGGCACCACCAGGAATGTAGCGCGCACGTCGGCACGCTTCAGGCTCATTTCCACACGCATCAAGCCGAGGCCGTACAACTTGAAATCCAGGATGACCGGAAGCCCTCTTGCGGTTAAGCGAGTAAGCATATCCATGCGATGGCCATTGGCTGTCGGCTGTTGCGACACGGTGTTGCTCTCCCAGCGATGCAGCGTGTGCTGGTGAGCAGTGTCAAAGGCATTTTCGGTCGCATTCTGAAGACTGCCGGGGTGGGTACGCAGGCCTTTTATCGCCGGGCCGTAACCCGTCCAGTCGAACTCTGGTAGTTCCCACTCCGGAGGCAGCCCGTGTGCACTTTGCCAAACAGCAATGAAGCCATTCCAATCCCTTACGTGTCTGTTCTCCAACCGGGCTTGTGGGGGCTTGTCGCCGCAGCCAGTACGCACGCAGCGACCATCGGGCGCAAAGGCGAATTTATGATAAGGGCAAACAATATCCTCGCCTTCTACCTTGCCATCGCCGAGATGCGCACCCAGATGAGGGCAATAGGGGCCAACAGCGCACAAGACACCAGAATTTGTTCTATAGAGCACAACATCCCGCCCCATGAAAGGTTTGGTAATGACTGCACCAGGCTTGAGCTCATCAGTGGTGGCAATCACAAACCAGCCGTCTGGATAAGGAAATGATGAGAGATCGGTTTCGTTGGTGTGATCCGGAGCGTACATGACATCTACCCTCGAGGTTGATAGCAGTCCTGGTGACAATCACTTCATGCGGCCGGCCTGCTTTTCTGCAATATCCGCAGCGGCGATCTCATCGGTAGAGGGCAATGGTTTGATGGTCACTTCCCCGCAGATAAATCGTTTACCTTTGAAATCACTTCCGTGGTAACGCGTGCTGACCGCATGGAACTCCGCATTTCCCGAGCAGAGATGTTCCAGTTCCGTAAGGTATTCACGTACGTCGTTGCGCTCTCCGAGCGGTCCGGCAAGGACCTTGTCGCGAGAGGCAATAAGTTTCTTCTCATTTTCCAGTACGATGCCGGCTAATTTATCGAGTGCTTGCTGGAGAGTGATCCCTTCCAAGCGCATAAACAGCCAGACGGAGTTGACAGAATCGGCGATGTGTATTTCTTTTCGAAACGAATAAGGATCGTTCACCAACGTGATCGAGTCGATAGCAGCTGTTCTTACGGCAACGAGCGACTCATCGGCAGCCAAGGTGTCAGTCATATCCACATCAATCGCATATTCAGTCATCATGGCAGCCCACTCTCCATAATTATCCACGCGCCGTAGCTCCAGGTAGCGCTCAAAGGTCAGCGTGTCCATTTCCAAAGCCAGGGAGTTGGTTTGCCTGGCGATCAAGGTGTTCAATGACTCTTCCAATCGCCTCCATACTCGTGGCGTCGAAGACAGTTGCTGCTTGATGGGAAGCAAACCCTCATACAATAGCTGGGCAATTGGGAACGCTTCAGGAGGCCTGATACCTGCTATCGCATCGCAATAGTGCTGGCGAAGCTCGGCCTGCCGCTGTTGATCTGCGAGTATTCCGGGATTTGTAGTGGTGTCATCAATGAGCGTCGTGATGCTCATCATTCTTTCCAAGTTATAGATCCTGTCCTTTTTAGTGTGTGGATAGGCGAGGCCGCCATAGGCAGTCATCTCCATGGATAAATAATGGTCAACTGCCTTCTGGCTACCATAGTGAGCCAGGATATAGGGGCTGTCAGTGAGCGCGACCTGCCTGTTCGTCTCCTCGTGATCCGGATGCCACATAGGCTGTAGCGTCAAATTGAAATCAGGGTGATATATTTTATCTCCAGGCTTTGGCAGATTGGTTAGAGCATGCACAAAATTAGATGAATCACTCATGGACTTATCCCTCACGACAATCACACTTTCCTGGATGACTGATACAACAACTCAGCAACGCTTCAATATTGCGCTATAAACAGAAAATTTATTCTTGACTATCGCGACCGCCAAGCTTTCGCACATTACACGTAACTCTTCCAGCGCACCGGTGACACCGCTCGGAAAATTTCTTTCTATATTCGACCTTATGGCAAGCAACCAACGTATTGCGTCGGCATTGCTCGGCAAGACACGCATGTCCTGGGTGGAAAATCCGCTTTGCTTTATTACACTTAAAAAATATTCAGGAGTTTTCCGGTATTTACAGGCCAGTCTGTCAATGGTATCAGGGATGTCGGATGTATACCTTTCAAGCTCTCCACTGTAGAGATTTTCAGAAATAACAATCGTGCCACCTGTGGCGACGCGCCGCCATAGTTTTTCCATTACTGTTTTATACAAATCATCAGGAAAGTGTGATATCACCCCGCGTATGACTACCAAATCATAGGGCTCATCTGCCGCGGGCAACAAGTCAATATCTTGGGCATTGCACTGGTACAAGTTAATACGATCTGACAGGCCGTGCTCCATATGGAGTTTTGCTGCGTGCTCCAGCTGACGCCCGCTGATATTGATGCCATCCAGATGTGGGCAATCAGGAAAATATTCGGCCAGATACTTCAGGACCGAACCCCAGCCACAGCCAACATCGAGAATACGCTTGATTTCTTGGTTGCCGCCTTGTTCAAGGCCAGCCAGTTTCAGTTGCCTTTCGAAGTAACGAATACCAGATTCATCAAGTGTGACCGGCTGCGCAGAGCGTGGGTCATCATAGACACCGAACTGGAACCATAAGGCGTTGCCAATTGCTTTTCGCCAATTTTCAGGACTATCGCTATAGGCACATACAACTCTTTCCTGGTAGGGATTGATGTTCGCCCCCTGTATGACTCTATAAGGCGGGTGAAACTCATCGACGAGTGTTCTTGCAGTCTGTTTGTTCACTGGATTATTTCCTCATGGGTATTCTGCTCAGGTTCGTGTCCGGACTGAAGCGTTACCCGCCACGGCGCCGGGGACGCAGGCGGCCGCAACAGGCGTTGATCCACAAACCTTGAGAAGGGTATTTGCCAAAGGAGCGTTGTTGCAGAAACAAACGACCTGCGCCTTCGAGAATGCAGTTCGAAAACGCTCGATGCGACTGGCCTTTTGGTGGGGCACTGTTTTTTTGAGGAGGCGGCGCAGCTTTTTTGCGGGCGGATTGGGCCCCGAACAAGTAACCCTGCCATAATGAAGACTCCATCCGTTGTGTCTTCGCTACTTGGTTACTGCTGACCAGACGACGTAGGAAAAATCAGACATTTACATTGCCAAGGCGAAAATCTAGTTGGCAACTTCAGGGTTTTCAAGTTTTTAATAGAATCAATTTTATGTTTTTTTTGCTGATTAATACTGAAAGGCTATATATTGGCCTGTCCCGCTGCGCAGGCTTGAGCAGCGACAGCGGGACTTACCCCAGCCTGACGATATCCACCGAGATCTCCACCGCGATGACGGTTCCACGGTTTTCGAGCCAGTGTGGGCTACTCGGGCTACAGCCACGAAGTCGGCACAGACCACGGCGAAGGCTACAACCTGAATTATCCGCTGCCCAGAAACACCACCTGGGCAATGAACGGCCCCTGACTCAATACGGGGCGCGCTCATCAAGGAACCCCTGCACGGCCCCGATCACTTGCCAGCGGTTGCGTTCCATGAACACGCTGTGCGTACCCTCGCCGATCTCCACCCAGCGTCGGTAGGCGGCATTGGTCAGCTTCGAAAACACCGCACGAGACAGCTCCAGCGGGCAGTCACGATCGCCGTCTGCGTGCACGATAAGCACCGGTACACGGATCAGTGAAGGATCATAAAGGGACCGGCCGGCCGCCCAGAATTCCCGGGTGTCCTGCACGGTGCCATTGGGTGCATCGAGTTGGCTTTCACCTGGCCCGAATGTCGCGTCGGCCCAGGCTTCGAACCAGGCCTCGGGCAGCACCGCTGTCTGTCGTTCGGCCGGTACGCCATTGAGCCAGCGGGCCTTGGCATCGGTGCGTTTCACTACGCGGTAGGCGCCCAGCGTGCCGCCGCTGTCTGCCAGGCTCGGCGTATCACGAGTCCACTGTGGCGCGACCAATACCAACTTGACCACGGCATCATTGTGCTCGGCGGTGTACCTCGCCATCAGCGATGTGCCCCACGACCAGCCGATCAGGTTGATGCGACTGACGCCGCGACGCTGGCGCACGAATGCCGCGGCAGTGGCCACATCGCGGGTGGCGACGGGAGCACGCACCACCGGCGGATTGTGCTCTGCCGGCTGCAACATTTCCGGCGGTTTGCTTGAGCGGCCATACCCGCGGACATCGACCAGATAGGTGTCATAACCCTGTTGGGCCAGTTGGTCCATCCATGACAGGCCGTCAAGCGGCAGGTCAAAGGTGCTGGAGGCCGGGTAAGTCGAGCCGGCCACGAACAGCACGGTTTTCTCACCCGTCCAGGTCTCCCTGTCCGCTCGATGTTTATTGCGTACATACAGCTCGATCCCGGGCGTATCGCTGGGAATCCTGAATTCGCTGCAGATGATGGTGGACATTCAAAAGCTCTCCCGTGGATTCAGATAAACCGCCAGTCAAACTGACCGCCCGCCTCGCTCACAAGACCGGCGGAGGTGTGGGCGAAGTGGCTGGTGAACACCGTCAAGCCACGTTCTGCCGCCTGTTCCAGCAGCCAGCGGCGTGAGGCCCGGGCCTGTTCCGGGTGGCTGCAAAAGCAGCTGTTCCACTCGGGCCGAAACACCTGCAGGGGCTGGTGCATGATGTCGCCGCTGAACAGCCCGCCCTGGGTGTGATGCAACAACTCGATGGCCAGGTGGCCGACGCTGTGTCCCGGCGTCGGGTGAATCAGCAACGTGTCGCTGATCAGGCCTTCGTTATCGACGATCAGCGCCTGGCCCTTGCCTATCACGGGTAGCACGCTGTCTTCGAACACATTCGCGTTGAAGCCCTCCTGGCCTATCTGGTTGAGCCAGTATTCATGTTCGGCCCTGGAAAAAACGTACTTCGCATTGGGGAAGGTCGGCACCCAGCGTCCGTCCACCAGCCGGGTATTCCAGCCGCAGTGGTCGGCGTGCAGGTGGGTGCACATCACGTAATCCACCGACTCGGGCGTCACGCCGGCTTCGGCCAGTCGCTCCAGGAACGGCAGTTCCTGCTGATGAAAGCGCGGCATGCCGGGCCGCTCCTTGTGGTTGCCGGCACAGCTGTCGATCAGGATCGTGTGGTGTGGTGTCTTGACCACCCAGGTGTGAATACTGGCGATAAAGCGGTTCAACACGGGATCGAAGCAGTCCGGCACCATCAAGGTTCGGTGCCGTTCCAGCTCCAGGGAGTCCCAGTCGGGGTACAACACCTGTGGCGTAAATCCGGGGCCACGCTGCTCGGTCACCCGAGTCACCGAAACGTTGCCAAATGGGTAGGTATGCATGCGGTTGATTCTCCAAGCCGTTACCGGTCGATTGGGGAAAATGTTATATAGCCGCCCCTTGTTGGTGAAATCGACTCTCAGGATACGAGGCATAAGCACGATGAATATCACCGGTCATAACCTGGCGTTGCTGGCCTCCCTCAGTACCCTGCTGGACGAACGCAATGTCACTCGCGCGGCGGCTCGCCTGGCCATCAGCCAACCGGCGCTCTCGGCCCAACTGTCGCGACTGCGCGACCTGTTTGGCGACCCCCTGCTCACCCCGGCGCTCTCGGGCAAAGGCATGATCCTCACCCCTCATGGCGCCCGCTTGCAGGAGCCTTTGCGCCTGGCGTTACAAGCGCTGGAAGACGTGATCAACCATACGCCCGAGTTCGATCCCCACACCGCGCAGCGGACATTTTCGATTGCCGCCAACGACAATGCCGGCGCCATCATCGGTCCGCGCTTGATCCAGTTGACCCGTGAGGCGGGTTGTGCGGACATTCGTTTTGCGTTTCGCGGCCTCGACAAGAGCAAGCTGGCCGAACAACTGGAAAACGGAGAAATCGACGTGGCCCTGACCTCCAGGGACGCCGTCGCCAAAGCCTCTCAGCAATCGTTGCTGGAAGAGGAATTCCGGATGGCGCAACGCATCGGTCACTCCCGTGGCACCCACCCGCCGTCGCTGGCGGAATACACGCAGCTCGAACACGTGATCGTGTCGGGCGACGGTGGCGGCTTTCACGGATTCGTGGATGACGCGCTGTCGGAACAAGGCCTCAGCCGGCGTGTGGGCGTTTCCGTGCAGTACTACAGCCTGGTGCCGGTGATGTTGCAGGCGACCGACCTGGTCTGCACCTTGCCAGCACAGTTCCTGGCACGCTATGCCGAAACCCTGGAGTCATTCCCCCTGCCCGTGCAGGTGCGGCGCTACAACCTGTATGCCACCTGGCACTCACGCTTCGACAAGGACGCTGCCCACTGCTGGCTGCGCAAGATGCTGGGGGCCGCTGCACAGGCTTGAGCAGCGGCAGCAGGACTTACCCCAGCCTGACGATATCTACCGAGATCTCCACCGCAGTGACGGTTCCGCGGTTTTCGAGCCAGTGCGTGGTGTGCCTGTCCTCGGGCCAACCCACGCCCGGGCCGTAGTCCGTGGCGATGCCATCGCGATGATCGGTGAGCGTGCCTTGCAGGATGTAGACGGTGCCGGGCCGGTCCTTGTGATCATGGACGGGCCCGAAGACTCCTCCCGGCTCGATGGTCACCTTGCGCATGCGCAACTGGCGCCCGTCCATGCCTTCGATCTCGGGCCCCAGGTCAACCATTGTCAGTAACTCCACCGTGACGCCGCGCGTCGCGGGTATCGCCTGCTCATTGTTCATCGTCGTCTGCTCGCCGTGAGGGCAGCGTCTGATCGTGAGGGGGAAAGCCGGGCGCTGTCTCTATCAGTGAAGCCCCACTTTTGCACTCGGGACAGCGATACATCACTTGTCAGGCCCGGAAGCGACAAAAGGTCGGGCCGGTAAGGCTCAACCTGCCGGTACGGCGATCCGGCACCTCAGCAAGACGTCTTTGCTTTATCAGCATAACGCTGCAAGTTTTCCGCATCCATTTTAAATAGCGCAGTCAGTGCAAAGCTATAATGATCTGGATAGCGATCATAAAGATGGCGCATTGCCGCATCACCAAACAGACTGGGAAACCACCATGAATTCCCTTTGACATCCTGCAAAAGCCTGATCTGCTTCATCCGCAGAAGTTGCTGATAATCGGGAAGGGTTTCATGTTGAGCGTGTAGATAACGGCTCCCACGAAAATTGGAAATATAGATATCATGGCTACGAAGCACATAGGGTAGCCAATCATTAATAATATTCAGCAGTGTATTCCGCGCCCGATACTCTAGCGAAGGCAATAAGCATATCAACGTTTCGATATCACGCCGCATATGAGTATCAGGATGCCCGACCAAACCCATTGCTTGCGATATTTCCTGAGTGCAGCCCAACGTCTCATTAAGCTCAAACTGGTTCCATAGCTGGTCTACAGCATGATCGTAACGTGGCGCCAAATTGATGCAAGCCTCGTAGCCATGAGGTGTTTTTGGGCTTGTCAGAGGTGATTTGGCAATAAATTCAGCATGTGTCCTGCAGAGCAGGCCGGTATTATTCTCGGTGAACAGCAAAGCCAGGTCTTTACCACAGTGTGCATTGTAGAAGCTGCGCATCACTAGAGAATTATTATCCTTCGGATCATATCTTTCATCACAACCCGGGTACTCGCAACGGGCTCGTGCTCGCTGAAACACACCAAGTCGACGCAACGGATGGACGATGAATTGCGTGCAGTCCTGGTTAACGAATTTATGACCCAAACCACCCAGTTTTATCCCATGAGGATCAAAAGCCTGCGCTTGCATCGGATCAAAAACATCCACCAGAGCCGGCAGCTTGGCCTGCAACATAGCAGGCGCATGCAAACTTAAAGCCTCGACCTTTCGAAGGGTGATCTTGAGAGTATTTTTTTGTCTAGGATTACCCTCCACCTGCTCGATCATCATTGGATAGGTCAATAAAATAATTCCATGCTCAGCGTAAACCCTATCAATCAATTGCCAATGCTGTTCGTGCAAGGGCATCTCGTTGCCAACCACCAGCAAATAGTCGACATCAAAAACAATGCAGTCACGCACATCACCGTTATTATCAAATACCTGCAGGGGGTATTTTTCAAACAGCGGACTGAGCAGTGCCAATAGAGCCTTGCGCGCATGGACGCTCGCCAGATAGGTTTTCCATTCCAGCACTTGATCGAGGGCTTTCTGCGCGCCGGCCTTCAGTCTGGAGCGCTGAGAAAAACTATTGCCAAACACACTGTGTGAAGACCGTTCTATCTCAACCAGTGTCAATTTCAGGGTGTTACCTGAGCAGGTCAGGTACATAAAGTCTGGAATAAGGCCGTTGGGCAATGGTCGCTGGCTGATGATGGAGTCAAGAAATACCCCACCCAGATAAAGCTTCGGAGTGTGCAGCAATACAGGGTCATCTTCTATGATCTGCTGCAACACTCGCTCATGAGGCAGTTCATCGAAACGGGCAAACCCGCGAGGTTTTTTCTTCTCGGTCGGTGCACCCACAGCCTTGCCTTTTTTGAAGCTCGCGCCTTGCACTTTATATTTGTTGGTAACGACAGGTTCACTCCCAACTGCGGTGTCAGCGAGTACCCGCTTCAAGCTTTGGCTATCCTTACTGATAGCTTGGCGAAATAGATCGACAAGATCTTCGAACTGAGCGCCGCTGGAATGGTCCATCAAGAAATCCCTGTACGATGAAGAAGTTCGTGCCTGGTGGTAATAGGATCGATGTAGCCTCGGCCTAGGCCCAGCGCGTACCTGGCACATCCCACGCCAGGGCTCGCTGTTCGCGCAGCAACTGCCAGGTACCGTCGTGCAGGCGATGCATGGACATGCCCTTGAAGAATCGCTTGCTAGTGCCCTCGAACTCAACCAGCGATACCAGCAACGGCACGTCTGCTTGCCAGTGTCCTGAAATGTAGTCCAACTGTCTTTCGATAGTCCCCGTCGGCGCATAGCTGAACAGGAAACAGAACCGGGGGTTTTCTGTCATGGCGGCGTCGGAGAGTTTCTTCGGCTCATTGATTCTATTTTCACAGGGGCTCAACCACTCCCACTCGGCAAAAACCACAGCGGCTCGCAGTGTGTCGCGTATCACCGCATCGGTGCGGTTGCTGGACTCGAAGTGAGCGAAATACCCCATCAGATCAGCGACTCGCCGCACGGTATAGCCGGTATGGATATTCCAATCAGAAGTCGAGCCCATGTCGCGGCTATAGCCATCCATGGGAAAGTCGCGGTACCAGCTGTAGGCAAACAAAGTTGCGAAATCGTTCAACAGACTCGTGTCAGGCATGCCTTGTATGATCCATGGTGAGTGAGACGCTGAAAGGCCCCATCACTGTCTGGCACCCGTGTGCAGGCAGTGGCCCCCTCCCACCATGATACCGCTCTGGCGGTTCATCAGCATCGCCCTGCCCCTCAGTCCTTGCCTGGCGTGGGTATCGCAATACGGCTGCTGGCCTTGACCTCGCGCAGGGCCAGGCTGGACTGGATGGATGCAATGCCCATCTGGCGCCTGAGCACCTGCTCGATAAAGTCACTGTAACTATCAAGATCCTCTGCCAACACTTGCAGCACATAATCGGCATCCCCGGTGATCTTGTGGCAGGACAACACTTCGGGCAACTGCGCGATCACCGCCTCGAAGGCGTCCGGAGCATGATCGGCGTGGGTGGAGAAGCGGATGTGCACGAACGCCATGATATCCAACCCCAGCATGCGTCGATCGAGGTTGGCCTGGTAGCCCTTGATGACGCCCGCCTCTTCCATTCTCTTACGCCGCCGCCAGCAAGGCGTCAGGCTCAACGACAAGCGCTCGCTGAGCTCGGCGTTGGAAATGCTCGCATCCTCCTGCAGCAACGTGAGTATCGCCAGGTCGGTCTCGTCGAGACTGATACGCCTGGATATTTTTTTCTGCATTGCACCACTCCTGGGTAAAAAAGCCCGAAAAACCTGGAAAACCACGAACATAAAGCAAAGAAATCGCACCCGGACCGGAACAAAATATTTGCACCGGCCTACATTAACGGATGCGCAGAATGTTTACAGTTTTCAGTGATTCACACCGCTTGCATCACGGCACCGAATTGAAGGATGGCGCGCTCAAGCCGTCGTTCGAACAGCCCAGCCGCGCCGACACTGTCCATGACCGAGTCAAGCAGGTAGGCCTTGGTCAGATCGTCGAGCCGCGTGCGTTCGACCGCGCGTGTTATGTCAACGCGCACAGCGAGCGCTACGTCAGCTTTCTGGAAAGCGCCTGGACAGAATGGTGTGCCATCGGCCGGACTCATGACGCCCTGCCACTGGTTTGGCCAGTGCGGGATCTGGCCAACGAGCAGGTGCCGACGTTCATCGACGGCAAGCTCGGTTTCTATGCCATGGACGCCGGCTCGCCCATTACCGCCACGACGTGGCAAGCGGTAAAAACCAGTGCCGATATCGCCCTCACCGGCCTGGCCCTGATCGATGAAGGCCACGACAGCGCCTTCGCCCTGTGCCGCCCGCCCGGTCATCACGCCGCGCGTGAATACATGGGCGGCTACTGCTACCTGAACAACGCCGCCATTGCCGCACAGCAGGCCATTACCCGAGGCGCCCGGCGTGTCGCGGTACTGGACGTCGACTTTCATCATGGCAACGGCACGCAGAACATTTTCTACGGACGCAGCGACGTCATGTTTGTCTCGCTGCACGGTGAACCGTCAGTGTCCTATCCGTACTACTCGGGCTACAGCCACGAAGTCGGCACAGGCCACGGCGAAGGTTACAACCTGAACTATCCGTTGCCCAGGAACACCACCTGGGAAAGCTACCGCGACGCCTTGCTCCACGCCTGCAAGAAACTCCAGCAATTCGCCCCTGAAGTGCTGGTCATTTCACTGGGCGTCGACACGTTCAAGGACGACCCCATCAGCCACTTCCTGCTGGAAAGCGACGACTTCATCGGTATCGGCGAACTGATAGCGGGTGTGGGCTGCCCCACCCTGTTCGTGATGGAAGGCGGCTACATGGTCGATGAGATCGGGATCAACGCGGTCAACGTGCTGCATGGCTACGAAAGCAAGCGCGCCTGAGCCATCGCCTGAGTCGCAGCGTTTCACCCCCTGAACCGGAGAATAAGAACATGACTCTTTTTATCGATGTCGATCATGCCGCGCGCCTGTTCGCCAGCGTCGGAATCCGCCGGGCCATCCGCGAGATGGCCACCTATATCCACGCCGACTACTCACGCTGGGCGCAGTTTGATAAGTCGCCTCGCACCGCCAATCATTCGGCCAACGGCGTGATTGAGTTGATGCCGACCGACGATGGTCGGCAATACTCGTTCAAGTACGTGAACGGTCACCCGGACAACGGTCAAAGCGACCTGCTGACGGTCATGGCCTTCGGTGTCCTGGCCGATGTCCACAGTGGCTATCCCACCCTGCTCAGCGAACTGACCCTGACCACGGCCTTACGCACCGCGGCGACCTCCGCCCTGGTCGCACAGTCCCTGGCGCGGCCGGGGGCCAGCACCATGGCAATCATCGGCAATGGTGCCCAGAGCGAATTTCAGGCCCTCGCCTTCCATGAAATGCTCTCCATCAGGGAGATCCGCATTTTCGATATCGATCGTGACGCTTCACTCAAGCTCAAGCACAACCTGTCGGCATTCCCGGCCATCGAGGTGATCCTGGCCGACTCGGTACAGGAAGCGGTCAAGGGCGCGCACATCGTCACCACGGTCACGGCGGACAAGGCCTATGCGACGATTCTGACGCCCGAGATGATCGAGCCCGGCATGCACATCAACGCCGTCGGCGGTGACTGCCCGGGGAAAACCGAACTGCATGCCGACATCCTGCGCAAGGCCCGGGTCATCGTCGAATTTGAATCTCAAACCCGGATTGAAGGCGATATTCAACAACTGGAGCCCGACTCTCCCGTCGTCGAGTTCTTCCGGATTGTTCAGGGCGAAGTCCCGGGCCGCGAAAACGACGCTCAGGTCACCGTTTTCGATTCGGTGGGGTTTGCCCTGGAAGACTTTTCGTCACTGCGCTACGTACACGACCTGGCGCGCGAGCATGCCATCGGTGAGCGCATCCATCTGGTGCCGACGCCGGCCAACATCAAAAACCTCTACCAGTTGCTCGACCAGCACCCCGAGGTTCCTTCACGCCTGCGCACCGTCAGTTGATCGCCACCGGTGAGAGCTTCCGAGCCCAGCGCCGAGGGGCGGCTCGCCGTGCAGCAACCATCACCGTCAGTAGCCGTTGCATCTCTGACAAGAACGCTGGACATCCACTTTTCTGCCAAAACTCGAAAACATAAAATCAAGAGGGTTTGCAATGAAATCGACTTCTTCCGGGCGGGTTGAACAGCCCGCGCTGCAGCGCACGCTCAGCAATCGTCACATTCAGTTGATGGCCATCGGAGGCGCCATCGGCACCGGTCTGTTCATGGGTTCCGGGAAGATCATCGCCCTCTCCGGCACGTCGATCATCCTCATCTACATGATCATCGGTCTGTTCGTCTACTTCGTCATGCGGGCCATGGGCGAACTGTTGCTCTCCAATTTGAACTTCAAAAGCTTCGCGGATTTTGCCGGTGCCTACCTCGGCCCAAGAGCGGCATTTTTCCTCGGCTGGTCGTACTGGCTGAGCTGGAGCGTCGCCGTGGTGGGCGATGCGGTGGTGGTCGGTGGATTCTTCCAGTACTGGTTCCCCGATGTACCCGCCTGGATCCCGGCCATCGCGATGCTCCTGACGCTGTTCGCCTTGAACGTGCTGACCGTCAGGCTTTTCGGTGAAGTGGAATTCTGGTTCGCGATCATCAAGATCATCGCGGTCGTCACCCTGATCGGCGTCAGCATGGTGCTGATTGCCAGTTCCTTCGTCTCCCCCAGCGGCGTCACTGCATCCCTGAACCACCTGCTGGATAAACAGGCAGCCTTCCCCAACGGTCTGTTCGGTTTCTTTGCCGGTTTCCAGATGGCCATCTTCTCCTTTGCCGGCACCGAACTGATCGGCACCGCAGCCGCCGAGACCCGCGCCCCCGAGAAGACCCTGCCCAAAGCCATCAACTCGATTCCGCTGAGAATCATCCTGTTTTATGTACTGGCACTGGCCTGCATCATTGCCGTGACGTCTTGGCAACAGGTGTCGCCCAGCAAGAGCCCCTTCGTCGAACTGTTCCTGGTTGCCGGGTTTCCCGCGGCTGCCGGTATCGTCAACTTTGTGGTGCTGACATCTGCCGCCTCATCGGCCAACAGTGGCGTCTTTTCCTCCAGCCGCATGCTGTTCGGACTGGCCAGCCACAACAATGCGCCGGGGGCTTTTCGGCGACTGTCGGGAAATAGCGTGCCTCTGCTGAGCCTGGGGTTCACTACGTTGTTGATGCTGGTGGGCGTGCTGTTGCTGTTCATCGTTCCGGAAGTCATGACCGCGTTCACCATCGTATCTACCGTGTCGGCGATCCTGGTGATCTTCACGTGGTCGACCATCCTCGCGTCGTACATCGCCTATCGCAAACGCCGGCCCGACCTGCATGCGCAATCGACCTACAAGATGCCGGGTGGCGTGCCGATGGCCTGGTTCTCCCTGGCGTTCCTGGGTTTTGTCCTGTGCCTGCTGGCGTTGAGACCTGACACCCGTATTGCCTTGATGGTCATGCCGGGGTGGTTCATCTGGCTGGCAATTGCGTTCCAGATCACCCGCGCCAGGATGCCCGAACTCGCTGGCGGTTCGACCGGCCAATACAGCTGATCCAGAACAGCGCCTGTCAGTGGCCAGCGAGACTGAATGCAGTATCGCGGTCCTGTGGATGCGGCAACGCCACGGAGGGCGTGCATGCCCCTGATGGCGCACCAGAAAAATATCGAGCTTTGTGCTGTGGACTACTTACCCAGATTTTGATTCATCAGATTATCCAGGACAGGGAATTCGTTGGCGGCCTGCCATTCATGCAAATGCTTGCAACCTTCAGCATTGACTTCTGCGAGGTTGCTGCGCCGGTCACATACCGTCGACCATTTTTGTCGCAGAGACGGGTACTTTATGAAGTCTTCCCGAGTAGGCGGTTGGTAGCCGGATAAACGCAGGACTGACAACACCAAAAGTGCGGACGCCCCAACGCCAATAGAGCACTTTTTATAATTCATATATCGGCTTTCCGTGAAGTGGGAACTCCTGGCACCTTGAGTGGCAATCACAACCGCCACTCACTGCTCAGGACACAGAGCGACTATATGAGTTGAATGGATCGACAAGAAGATCCACTTCCGATGCATTTCATGGAGCCATTTACCCTGGCTCGATGTCCGGAACAGAAACGCCCATCTGTTTCGGCTGCCCGTCTTTTCCTCGGATGACTGCAGCTGTCACTCATCCAGGAATATCCCCGGGTCAAGCAGCGAGCGCTTTCAGTCCTGGAGGTTTTCAGCCAGGAAGGCCACCAGTTCCATGGGGCTGCGGCTGTTGATCACGTTGTAGATCAGGTCGCGCTTGCCCCGCGGCAGTTTCTTCACACAGCTCTTGGCGGAGGCCCGCACGGCTTCGTCCGTACCGTGGATACGGGCGGCCAGCAGCAGGATGAGGACAGCGTCGGTGAGGTTCATGAATCAGTGGCTCGGTCGATCTGGACGAGAGTGTATCGGCACCTCGATGGTTTTCTCCAGGCGCGGGCCGGGATTGTCACAGCGCCTCCCCGGGCCAGCAGATCGGCGCGAAACCTCTGATACCGAACTGATCCCGAACTGATACCCCTGTGGCCTGTCGCCATCAGCGACGCAGCCCCATATTGGCTCGCCCCGATAAGGCCAAGAACACACTCAATAACGCAATTATCTACCCACCCACTATTGGGCAGGAGCAAACCATGAATGGCGAAATGGACATAACCCACGTCATCAAATCCGCGGACCACAACGGCGATCTCGGCTACGGTCGAAACCGCCTCAGCGCAGCCCGGGCACCGGATGAGCGCGTTTTTGACCCTGCCTCCGGCACAGGCATCCAGCGGCACGCGGATACACGACGCGAAGATTACTCATCGTTCTTCAGATCGATTCTGGATTATCGCCACACCACAAAGGCCGAATTCAATACCACGGCCAGCTATGGTGAGTTCTCCGCCGAATTTCACCTCAACTTCGAAAAGAAATACACCTCCCATCAAGACAACACGGCCGCCGTACGGACCCTGCGTCTGGTCTTCGGCGGCGCGAAGCTCGATGCGGTTTCGGCCGCGGTGCTCTCGCCCAAGTTCAACGCAGAAGTCGAACGCCTGCCCACGGCGTTCAGCCACGAGGAGGCGCATAAGTTCTATCGGTTCTTCGACCTGTTCGGCACCGATGTGGTGACCTCGATCACCCTGGGCGGCAATCTGTACTTCCAGACCCTGGTGCAGAAATCCAAGGTGACGGAGCTCGAAAAGATCAAGATCGAACTGGAGGCCGAGTACGGCACCTTCTTCACGGCTGACGGTTCGATCGATGATACGGTCGAGCGCAAGCAGTACATGGAAAGCCGCGACGCCTCGGTCACCACCGAGGGCGGCGACAACAACATCTTCTCCGGCGTCATCTTCACAAAGCCGAAGAAATATGACGACAAGACCAACCAGTGGATCACCTCCGTCGGGAAAAAGCCGGTCGTCGTGGGGCGCGAATTCAAGCCTGTCCACGCCTTCATTGCCGACGACAAACGACGCATCGCCGCGCAGACGGCCCTCGATCATTACATGGGCCGCTATCTGAACGTCCATTCGACCTGGGTCCACAGCAGCCTCGTCGTTGGCAACACGGCACGGCGAGAGCTGAAAAGCGATGCCGCCGGCGGGCCCGGTATCAAGGTGCGCGTGATTGACCGCAAGACGCTGGAAGGACGCGAAGAGCATTTCCCGGCCCCCGCTATCGGTAGTGCCGCCGCCGACATCAGCCAGTTCTGGAACGGGTTCAAGTCAGGTGTCGAAGCCATGGGACTCGAACGCGCCATCGTACTGCTGGCGACGGAGTTCTGGCCGCGGGAAAGCCGCTACAGCCCGCCGGATCACATCATCGCATTCCTGAAGAACAAATGCGGCGGCTCGGAGGCGACACTGCATCGCTGGCGCGATGATTCCCTGCGCTGCGTGCCGTGCCCCTATGCCGGCGTCAGCTACGGGCTGATCGGCTACGGCAGCGGCACCTCACAGGACAAGGGTGGGGATGTCTACGTGATCGGCTTCGGCGATCCGCAGCGCACGCTGCGGCCAGAGCTCGAGATTTTCGCTGACATCTACACCACTGAAGACGGCACGGCGAAGTTCACTTGCAATGACATCTTCAAGGGGGAAGCCATCCCCTTCCTGAAGTTCCGCAGCCATCACTGGAACACCTGGCAGATGGCCGCCGATCCCCGTGTCCCGGAGCGCGTGATACTCGAGGACGATAGCGCGGGCGATGCCGCCAAGGCGCTGTGGTACGCGCAGCCGGCGGGGCCAAAATACGACATGCACCCCTCCTATTTGATCAACGCCCAGACCTGCGGCGTCCTGCAATGGGACAGCGGCGGCTCGGCCCTGGAGAGGGAAGCCGTGCTGCGGCCCTACGCTCCCAATCTCGACATCAACCTGTGGGACCTGCGCTACCCCTACATTTTGTGCCTGTCTTACAACCCCAACTGGGACCTGCGCGCCTTTGAAGATCGGCGCGTGAAAGTGGCGGAGTACCGTTCCAGGGACACGGAAATGCGCTGGTCGCCCATTAACGTCAGCCGTGTGATCTGACCCCTATCCGAAAGGAGTATTGAAATGCCCAAGGGATACCAATCGTTTCTGCAGAAATCGACCCGCATGACCTTCTGCAGCAAAGAGAAACTCGCCAATCACGACCTCTCCGCAGCCTGGGTTGCCAGTGCGTTGAGCCACTTCAAAATAGAGGCCTCGGACACCAAGGACTACAAATACCCTCTCGACCGCCAGCCGGCCCGGGCCAGGATCTGGCCGGAGTGACTGCAAGCGTTCCAGGCGCCTGAAACAGCACCTCGTCGCCAGACGGGGACGTAAAGAACCTGGTGGTCCATGCCGGTCAACCTGACTGGCATGGGCCGACGCGATACCGCATTTCCCTCCTCGCCCATGTGCAGGTTCAGCATCGGCAGGTTATCGAGGTGCTGAATCCTGCTGCGGGACGCAGAAAAAAATCAAAGATCGATTGACTGATGTGCATATACACATATTATGTTCGTCATGAATAAAATTACCGGCCCAGATCTTTGCCATTGCCTTGCCGCACGGCGCAATGCGAGATACCTCACTCGTCTCTACGACCGACACATGGCGGCGGCGCATCTGTCGGTGTCGCAATTTTCGCTGCTTGCAATGCTGGCCGAACATCCGGACATCTCAATCTCGGAGCTCACCGAAATCATGGTGATGGAGCGAACCACGTTGGTAAGGGCACTCAAGCCACTCCAGACCGCAGACTTCATACACAGTCGCGCAGAGGGGCCACGCTCGGCATTACGGTTATCGCTCTCTTCCGAGGGGCAAGCCAGACTCAAGGAAGCGGAACCCTACTGGCATTTGGCTCAGCAAGAGCTTGAGGCGCAGGTCGGAGCGGATCGGGCCATATCCATTCGAGCGTCGTTGTTGGCGGTCATACCTGACACCTGAGGTTTTTTTTCAATCAATGTGTGTAATTGCACACATGATCATCTGTTACTGAGGAGACTGAAGATGAAGGCTTTTCCAAGAGTTGGGACGGGTGCGGGTGTTGACCCCGCCGATAGAATCAGCGCCATCGATTTTGTGAACCGGGTGAACTGGTGGTTCGAAACCTGGGACGTGGAGTCCATGCTCGATGCGTTTCTGCCTGATGCAGTGGCTTATCATTTTCATGGCACGATCAGCGGGCATGAGGAAATGAGGCATTTCTTCGCCCATGACTACCCCTACCTGATCCCTGGAGTGAGTCGTCATGCCACCAACCACATCGTCGATCAGGACGAGGACGGCGTGGTGGTGCGCTATCAGAACCTGCTGGTGCGCTACGCCTCCCCCGAGTCCGCTGCCGCGCTTCAAGCTGGCCATGTCATGAACAGTCCCGACGATCTGCCCGCCATCTGGCTCTACTCGCCCATGATGGACCGCCTGCGCCGTACTCACGACGGCTGGAAAATCACGGAACGCTACATCGGTGGCTCGACAACCAATACCCGCCTGGATCCTCCAGTCAAATCCGCGAACGAGATCGCTCCCTACCTTCCACGGGTCGCGAGCATTTAGCCCTTCCGGTCGGGGCAAATGCCACGACCTTTCTGAAACAAAGGAGCATTCAATGAATATCGCAGGATCCGTTGTTTTTGTGACCGGCGCCAGCCGCGGACTCGGCCTGGCCTTTGCCAAGGTCGCGTTGGCTCAAGGTGCGTCCAAAGTCTATGCCGGCGTTCGCAACGTCGAAGGATTCAATGTCCCCGGTATTGTTCCAGTGCAGATCGATGTCACCGATGAAGCGTCGGTCCTTGCCGCTGCCGAGCGATGCCAGGACACGACCGTACTGATCAACAACGCCGGCATCGCCATCCTTCAGGACGGTGCGTTGGGGGCGAACATGATCGAACTATCCCGACACCTGATGGATACCAACACCTTCGGCATCGTTCGCACCGCGCAAGCCTTCGCCCCGATTCTGTCGAGCAATGGCGGCGGTGCAATGATCAATGTGTTGTCGGATGTCACCTGGTTGAGCCCGCCGATGCTGGCGGCCTATGCGGCGTCCAAGTCGGCGGCGTGGAGCGTGACCAACGCATTGCGTCTGGAGCTGAGTGCGCAAAATACCCAGGTCGTCGCCGTGCATGTGGGCTTCGTGGACACGGATCTGACAAAAGGCTTCGACGTACCGAAAACCGATCCGCAAGTGGTCGCGCAGGTCGTGTTCGACGGCCTGAACAATGGTTCGCTCGAAGTCCTGGTGGACGAAGGCACCCGGTTCATCAAGTCCACCCTGTCGCAGGCCGATGCGGCCTATTTCAATCCACCACAGTCCGCCTGAGGCGCATGAGCGACGGTCCTGATGGGCCGCTGTCACGGGACCAAGAGGATCAGGCGAGGCTCGAGGGCAGTTTCAAGCACCTCGAGCAACGCCAGTGTGACCGGCAACTTGAAGCGACGCGGGCCGGCGCTGCCGGGATTCAGGTACAAAAGCTCATAACGGACAGCGCTTGCGAACTGTAGCCCAGGTCAAACCGTCTTGTGCTTGCGGTTGAAACACACCAGATCAATCTCTACCAGCGCCTTGCGTCCCAACCGGGTGACACCCACGGTGGTGCGTGACGGTAGTTTTTGCGGATTATTGAAATGCTCCACGTACACCCGGTTGAACGCCGCGAAGTCGTTGTCGTAGTCGCTCAGGTAGATGCGCACGAACAGCGTGTCATCCAGGCTGTAACCGGCATGATCGACGATGCGGCGCAGGTTCTCGAAACACAGTTGCGCCTGCGCCTCGATCCCCTCTCGCAGCTCGGCGGTGGGGTCGTCAGGGTCGGTGGGCAATTGCCCGGTGACGTACAGCCAGCCGTCGGCCTGGACCGCATGGGAATACATCGCCGAGGGCGGCGGTGGGCTGGCATTGGGCACAAAGTGGTGCAGCGTGTCCTGGGTCATTCGTAGGGTCCTCAAGCAAAAAAGTCAGAGCGCCTCTAGCGCGGCCTGAAAGCATTCCACCGGCGCCAGTGCCACGCCGATGCCAATCCAGCCCGTTACGCCGTCGCGGTGGGCGATGCCGGTATGAATCCGGATGGGCTCCGCCGCCGCGACCACCGCCCGGGCATCCAGCCCCGTCCCCACGCCCTCAGGACCGGCCAGCGCCGGGGCTAGCAGTGGGTGCTGGCCGACAAACAGCTGGCGCATGCGTCGCCCGCAGTCCCGGGCCTGTACCCAGTCCTGGCCCATCAAGCGCGCCAGTTCGGGGGCGGCATGGGCGATGGTACCGCCCAGTCCGTAGGCTTCGACGATGGCGCTGTCGCCCAGGTCGGGCTGGCCGTCGCGGGGCCGGTGCGGTGGAAAAAAATACCCCTGCGGCTCGCTGGCTGCATGGGTGAACCAGCGCTGCCCTGCCCCGGCGATGCGCACGCCACAGTGCACGCCATTTCGCGCAATCGCCGTGATGATCGACGAACCCGCGATGCCGCTGGCCCGGTCCAGGGCCAGCTTGGCTGCCGCCATGGCATAGTTCAGAAAGTGCTGCGGGTTGCCCAGCAGCCATTGCCGGCTTTCGGCTTCGAGGCCCGGCAACTGAGCCGCGAAGGCGTACATCGCGCCGACATTGCGTTGATGGGTGTCATCCCCCAATGCGATGCCCTGGGCAATCAGCGGCAACAGCGATAATCCTCCAGCGGGCAACGCCTTGATGATACTCGGACCGATCACCCGATCCAGGTAATCGAGTTGCTCGGCGACCACGCCATCGTAGCAACCAAAGCGCAACGCCCGGCGCCCGGACTCGGCGAGGGTGGCATGCACCACCTCGCTGCCCGCGCGGTTCTCGATGCGCATCAGCAACTGACCGGGACGCACCACGCCGGCCATGGGCGAAACGGTGCCGAGATCGTGGTTGGCATGCAGGGTGATTTCGCCGTCGAGAATCAGCCGCCTGGCGCTATCGACGTCACCCGCCCAGCCCTCGTGCAAGGTCGCACCGGCCAGGGCGTTGAGCACCACCGCCGGAATCTCCCCGGCATGTGCAAACGGTGGGCCGGCATGCCCCAGGTGGCCGGTTTCGAGACCCAGGGCCGAGGATGCCGGTTCAGACCCGACCAGCACCGGCTCGGTGGCGAGAATACGTTGCACGGCCAACGCATTGGCGTGAGCTTCAGACATGTTGGGCAACCGCCTCCGGGCGATGCTGGTGGGACAGAAACTCCTGCGCCCGACGGGTTTGTGGCGCACTGAAAAACGCGTCCGGGGTAGCGGTCTCGACAATCCGTCCATGGTCCATGAACACGATACGATCGGCGCTGCGCCGGGCGAATTCCATTTCATGGGTGACCACGATCATGGTCATGCCCGCCTGGGCCAGGGACTGCATGATCGCCAGCACCTCGCTGACGCGCTCGGGGTCGAGGGCGCTGGTGGGCTCGTCGAACAACAGCAATTGCGGGCGACTGGCCAATGCACGGGCTATCCCCACCCGCTGTTTCTGCCCCCCGGACAGGGTGGCCGGGTAGACATCCGCCTTGTCGCTCAGGCCGACCCTGGCCAGCAGTTCGAGGGCTTCGGCCTGTACTTCCAGCCTGGGACGGCGCTGTACGTGCAGCGGTGCCTCCATGATGTTCTGCAGCACCGTCAAGTGCGGCCACAGGGCAAAATTCTGGAACACCATGCCGGTTCGGGTGCGGATACTGGCGATATTGCGTTCCGACATCTTGCTGCCGTCTTCATTGAAGCCAATGCGCTGGCCGGCGACATGGATGCTGCCGTTATCGGGCACCTCCAGCCAGTTCAGGCAGCGCAGCAGGGTCGATTTGCCGGCACCGGAAGGACCGAGCAGGCATACGGTCTCACCCACCGCCACGTGCAGGTCGATGCCCTGCAGTACCGGGCGCCCAGCGAAGCTTTTGTTCAGCCCCGCCACCTGCAAGGCAACGGGAGTGGGGTTATTCAAGGAAGTCATTGATAACGCTCCGCCTTGCGCCGCAGCATCGAAACGCCCAGCTCGATGACAACGCAGATCAACCAGTAGAAAAACACCGCCGAGAACAACGCGGCGAAGGGAATGTAGTAGTTCGATTGCAGGCTGTTGGCCGCCGAGGTCAGCTCGGGCACGGCGATGATGGTCAGGAACGAGGTGTCCTTGACCACCTGGATCATCTGGTTGCCCAGGGCCGGCGCACTGCTGGTCCACAGGTTCGGCAGGATCAGCCGCCGCGCCAGCAGCACACCGCGAAAGCCGAACGCCAACCCGGCCTCGATCTCTTCACGGGGTCGCGCCAGCCAGCCGGCGCGCAGAATCTCGGCGATATAGGCGCTGTGGTACAGCAACAACGCCAGCAACCCGGACTGGATGTTGCCCAGGCGCAGCCCGAAGGATGGCAGGCCGTAGTAAACCAGGTACGCCAGCAACAGGAACGGCGTGCAGCGCATCAACTCGATAAAGCCGCGCAACACCGACGCCAGCCAATGCTGACGGCCCATCAGCAGCAAGGTCAGGCCACAGCCGGCCAGCAACGACAAGGCCCCCGCCACTACTGACAACGCCACCGTCAGTCCGGCCCCTTCGAGCAAGTCGCCCAGGTGCTCCCAGACCACCGCAAACTCATGGGCGATCATGCGAGGCGCGCCTTGTAGTGACGTTCAAGATAACGCTGCGCCGCCACCACCAGCCAGATGATCACGATGTACAGCAGCAGCGCCGCAATCAAGGGAGGCAACGGCCGGTAGGTATTGGCACCGATGCGTACCGCAGTGCGGGTCAGCTCGACAATGCCGATCACCGCCACCGCGGGGCTGTTCTTGATCAGGATCGTCATCTCGTTCACCAGCAGCGGCAACACCTGGCGTCCGACCTGTGGCAGCACGATGCGCCGAAGACGCAATGCCGCACCCATGCCACCGGCCTTGGCGGCATCGAGTTGATCGCGGGGAAACTGCGCAAAGCCACCGCGCCAGATTTCGCAGTTGAACGCCGAGGTGTTGAGGGTCATGGCAAGGACCGCTGCCGCCGGTGCCGAGATGTCATACCCCAACGCCGGGGTGATGAAGAACACGGCCAGCGCCAGGGTCAGCAACGGTGTGGCGCGCAGCACGCTGATATACGCCGCCAGCAGCGGACCGAGCAACGGCCATCGCTGGCGCCGCAACAGCGCCAGAACCAGGCCGACCACCTGGCCGAGGGCGATCGATACCGCCGTCAGTCCCAGGGTCACCAGCGCCCCCATCAACAAGGGGCCTGGCTCCAGGCCCCATTGAGTGAAGTTCATGTGGACTCAATCAGTATTCGGAGACGAAATGCGCTGGCGGTTCAGGGAATACCGTGCCAAACCACTTCTGCTGGAGTTGCGCGATATCGCCGTTCTTGCGTTCCTGGTCGAGGAAGTTGTTGAGGTAGTCGAGCACGCTCTGATTACCCTTGGCCACACCCCAGGCCACGTAGGTCTTGCTCGACACCGCCTGGCCCAGTTCGAACACACCAGGCTTTTCCTTGAGCAAGGCGTTCAGGCCCACGATGTTGTTGACCACGTAGTCGGTACGGCCCAACGCGAGGTCCTGGTACGCCTCGGGGTACGAGGTGTACTGCACGATCTTGCCCAGTTTGCCACCGCTGGCCGCCAGCAGTTTTTCCAGCTCCGGCAAGCGCTGATACATCGCACTGCCCGCCTGGATGCCCAAGGTCAGGCCATTGAGATCGGCGACGCTTTTGATCCGGTCATCGCCCTGGCGCTTGAGGTAAAACACCGTGGCTTCGGCAATCGGCGTGGTGAAATCCAGCGACTGCTGGCGTTCACGGGTGATCAGCAAACCGGTGATGGCGGCGTCGTACTTGCCACTGACCACACCCGCCAGCAGCCCGGTGAACGGCATGATCTGCTGGTGTACATCCAGCGGCCCGGCGGCCTTGAGCTTTTGCACCAGTTCGTTATCGAAGCCTGTGGGCTTGCCGTTGTCCACAAACTCGAAGGGACGGAATTCATCTTCCGTGGCCACCGACAGGTAGCCGCGTTGCTTGACCTCGTCCAGCGTCGCCGCCTGCGTCAGGAAGGGAGTCAGAAGAGTGGTGAGCGCCAAAGCCATGCGCAAGGAACGTCCATGACCAGGCTTGCGTACTGTCGGTGCAAAGCGAAACGCTGTCATGAGGGATCGACCTGTGGAGGATGCTGCGATGTTGGGGAATGGCAGCGAGCGTAGCGGCGTTTTGTAAGTCCTGAAAAGAATATTGAAATCTATTGATATTCTAAAAATATATATCCAAGTCGAGCGAGGGATCGCGGTGGACGCGCCATGAGCACCAACGGGAAGCCTCGCTTCCCGTTGGTGCTTTTACGGTTCACATCACTCGCGGCATGATGATGCTTGGGGCCGGCGCCAATCCGATACCCGCGGGATCCGCGCTCTTGCAAGTGACCCTCGGCGCACCGTTCAACCTTGCCGCCAGACGTTGTCCATCCCCAGGCTCAACGCCACTTCATAGACGTTGACCGGGAAGATCACTTCGAAACTCTGATTGACGTCTGTGGCATCCAGGACAGTTCCGGCGTGCACACCTGTCCCGGCGGCAACCCAGTAGCGCGGTGTCGACGGCGGCGTGAAGACAGAGGTCAGATTCGGGCCGGCTTGCGTGACGAAGGTCCCGGCGCCGCTCATGCTGATACCGACGGAAAATACCTGGTTGGGCACCGTCTGGTCGGTACTGATGACCAGTGAGCCGGCAGGGTTGCCCGTGAGTGCCGCCTCAAATCTGGGCGTATTGTTGCTGCAACTGAACTTGATGGTGTTGTTTTCCAGCAGCCCGCCCGGAACGCATTCGGAGGCCGAGAACGTCACCCCCGGCATGACCACCCCGACCTCATCCCATATGAAACCGTAGTCCGTGTTCCAGTTGAAAGTGATCTGCGCACTTGGCGCTATGCTGTAGGGGCTGGCGAGCCAGGCCAGGGGAAAAACATTATCGATCCCTGCGTTGGGCTGCACCTGGTAAACATAAAAGGTCCATGCCCTGCTGGAGTTATTTTTCAGGCTCAAGCTGTACGACCTTGCCATGTCTGTCGCTCTCCAATTGCGCAAATAAGGGTGTGGTCCCAGGTCAGGAAAGGCTCCGTCCGTTAACGCCACCAGCCGACAGAATCCTGTGCTCCGGGAACTTGCGAACACTAGTCGGTATTTGAGGACATTGCACTGACAAGCCGTGCCAGGTTTCAGGTCTGAAGCGCCTTCGGCCCCGTGAGCAAGGCGATAGCGGTTTGATTTAGCATGGGCTACCGACCCGACTCATCGAGCCGGTAGCCCCTCCCCGCGTTACTTCATTTTTTCAATGGACTCGATCTTTGCCACAGTGCCCGAGAGACCGAAGCTGAAGGTGACAGGGTCGTCTTTGCGAAGTCCCGCCAGTTGCGCCGGTGTCGCAGAAAACGCCATGGTCATGGCCGGCCATTGGATGGACGCGATGGCGCCGTGGGCAATGGTCACCGTGTGCTTTTCGGCATCTATCGCCTTGATCACACCTTCTGCCTTGGCCACGGCCACCTGATTGGGCGCCCGGTTCCTGGTCATGGTTTGCATCGACTCTCCGCCCATATTCATCTCTTCCGCATAGGCATTCAAAGAGAGCACGGCCATGGCGGTTACAACGGTAATCAGAGTACGTTTCATCGGTTTTTCCTTCAAAACAGGTAGGTTCGGCAATTTGTTGTTCCTGTGTTCTTCCATTGCGCGAGCCAAAAGACAGGCGCAACAGTCCTCTTGCGCAAACGCGGCATGAGGCTCAATGAGAGACAGGAATCAAACCCGTGGCGGGCGCCACACCCCGGACGGGGTCTGCAGGGGCAGCAAATCGCTGGAGAAGGAAATGACGGCAGGGAGGGATAAGCTGATCGGCGGCTTGATCACCGAGACTTGCAGCATGCTTGCGGTCTTGCACTCCTGGCCGGGCTTGCACAACTTGCCGTGCTCGATGGCGCCGTTCTTCGCCTCCTGACAGCAGTCCGGGCCCATGCCATCCATCGTCGTCTTGCCCGCCATCTCCATCGGGCACGGTTCTGCCGATACGCGAACGCCCGCCATCCCGCTGAGGGGGAGCGCCAAGCTGATCACGAGCAGGAGACAAAACCGCAGATAACGCTTCATGGAGTGCCGGGCAATCTCGCAAAAGGCCGTTCAACGTCATGGACAGACATCACCCATACCCCATCAAGGGTGTTGAGTGAAGGCCATATCGCCAAACCTGCATTAAGCCAGTGTTATCAGTCCGGTTTTTTTCACGATGCTGCGCGACTTCCACCCTGCCCTGCACCTGGAGTCTAAGGCAGATGCAGCCTGGCATGGGCGGTGAGCCTGTCGAGAAAGCGGCTTACCGTACTCTTCTGCTCAACCCCTTGGCGGGTGATGCAATGAAAGGCCGAGCGATAAGCTAGGCGCTGCGGCATGATCGATCGCAGCCGGCCTCGCTCGACCCAGCTCGCTGCGTAGTGCGTGGGCAAGTAACCGATGTAGGTATCGGAAAAAATCAGCAGTGCGATAGCCTCCATCGAAAAAGCGCTGACCGCGCTGGCGAACCGGAGCTCGCACGGCCGTTTGTTCTCGGCGACATAGCCTCGGTCGACATAATCCGCCGCGCTCAGCTCTTCATACGTCAGATCCTGATCGGACCGCTGGAAAAACGGATGGCCGCGACCGCAATACAGATGCTGTTCCTCTTCAAACAACGCCTGGTAGTGAAGCCCGGACAAGCGGTGGTGAAAGGCACCGACGGCCACCTGGATGCGCTCTTCGAGGACCGCCTGTTCAAGCTCGTCGGGCCGCATGACCTGCAAATCGATATGAACGCCGGGATGCCCCGCACGCAACTGGGCAATGGCCGCCGGTACCGGACTGTGTTCGAGGGTAATCAGGCTGTCGACCGTGCCGATGCGCAACAACTCCCGATGGCGCCCGCTGAGCACCGCCGTGCGCTGGCGGAAATGGCCGATATTGGCGAACAGTTCCTGCGCTGCCGCGTAGGTTTCTTCACCTTCTTCGGTCAACTGGAAACCGCTTTTCCCGCGTTTGCACAACGAGTAGCCAAGCCTGACCTCAAGGTCGCGAACAAGCACGCTGAGACGCGACAGACTGGTGTTCAACGGGACCTGCGCCGCCGTAAAACCACCGGCATCCACGATCGCGCAGAAAATCCGCAGCATGCGCAGATCCACATCCGTCAGGTTCACCAGCATGCCGCCCTCTCCTCGTGTTTTTGCGTACGAGCACAATCAGCCGTTCATTACACCGCCGCCATTGACCCCCAGAATCTGCCCGGTCATGAAACTGGCCTGCGCCGAGGCCAGGAAGATCACCGCGGCGGCGATTTCCTGTGCCGTGCCCAGTCGCAGCATCGGGTAACGTAACGCTTCCTCGCGAATATAAGCCTCGCCCAGGCGTTCGACCATCGGTGTCAACGTGCCGCCGGGGGCAACACCATTTACCCGTATACCATGGGCCGCCAACTCTCGCGCCAGCGATTTGGTCAGGGCAATGATTCCACCTTTCGCAGCCGAGTAATGGCAGAGATTGGCGCACCCGAGTTGCCCGAGATCGGAGGCGATATTGACGATAGCGCCGCTGCCCTGGTGGATCATCAGGACCGCCGCCGGTTTGCAGAACAGGAACGCCCCATACAGATGCACGCGGATCATCCGGTCCCAGGCCTCGAAGCTGAGCTCGCTCAGCGGCGCTTCCTGCAAGAACCCCGCGTTGTTGACCAGCACATCCAGGCGTTGCAGACCGGAAAATGCACGTTCCGCCGTTGCCGGATCCGACACATCGCCCAGGGCAAGACGCACCTCCACCCCTCGCGCCTTCAGCTCATCAGCCAGGGCCAGCAGCGCCGGACTTTCCTGCAGGTCGTTAAGCACGGCAAGACTGCCCTGTTCACCGAGCGCAAGCGCGACCGCGCGGCCGATGCCTTGTGCAGCACCGGTTACCAGATAGGTTTTCATCAATCACCTCGGCTTTCAGGCCATTAGTAGGGATGCTGTTCCAGCCACTGCGCATACATGGCAATGCCTTCCTCCAGGGAGAACCGGGGGCGGTAGCCCAGTTGCCCACCCGCCGCCGAAATATCGAAGCGCGCATTGTCATCGAGCACGCTCAAGCTACCGGGGCCGATGCTGAGTTGGGCCTGGGGGTAGACCTTGCGAATCCGTGCCGCGACGGCCCGGTAACTGTCCTGCTCGCCGGCCGTCACATTGAACACCCGTTGCTGCAAGCGCTCTTCCTGAACATTGGCCGCCAGGACACAGGCGTGGGCGACGTCCACCACGTGCACGTACTGAAAGCGGTAATCGCCACCTTCCTCCTCATGCCACGGCTCGTTGTCGATCGCGCTTCTGAGCATGCTCTTGAGGTAGCACTGCATGAACTGCCCGGGACCGTAGATCCAGCCCGGACGCAGCGACACCACGCTGACCTGATACAGGTCGCTGTAGACCTGGCCGAGCTTTTCGGTGAACACCTTGGTACAGCCATACGGCGTGGTCGGCTCAAGGGGCGCGCGCTCGTCGATCACGTCCATTTCCCGATTGGGTCCGTAGGCGCATTCGGAACTGAGATTGACCACCCGGGCAATACCGCTGAGCCGGGCGCATTCGAAGACATGGGTGGTGCCCAGGGCATTGGTCAGCACCGTTTGCAGCGGAATGCGCCGCGAGTCCACCGGGTGCGAGATCGCCGCGGTATGAATGATCACGTCGACCGGGCGGCTGCGGCAGCTCTCCAGCAAACTCGCCAGGTCGGCCAGGTCACCTTGCACGTAGCGATACGCCGCGTGCTCGATGGCGCACACCAGGCTGCGGTCGTAGCCCACCACCTCGTCTCCCCGGGCCAGTAACTGACGCACCACTTCCTGACCAAGAAACCCGTTGGCCCCGGTTACCAGTATGTTCATGATCCGTCCTCAGTAAGGGTACAGCGGCAGCACCAAGTCGCCCGCCTGCCAGCGAGCGTAGACATCATCAGGCGTACAGATCCAGGCATCGTCATAACGCTGAATCTGCTGGATCAGACGCTCCAGCATCGCGATGCGCGAGGCGCGACCGATCAGTTGCGGGTGCATGGTCAGAATGAAATGGCTGGCGTAGTGACGCATGCCTTCCAGCTCCGCCGACCAGAGTCGCAAGACCTTGTCCGGGTCTTCGATCACACTGCCCACCGCCGGCTCCGCCGAGTAGGCGAACTGCTCCCAATCGTCCAGCAGCCAACTGACGGGCAGCTCCAGCAGGCTCTTTTCAGGACTGCCGACACGATACGGCCGGTCATCGCCCATCAGGCTGCTGTCACTGTGGAAACCCAGGGCGAGAAGTGAATCGACGACGTCCGGAGTCAGCTCCCACAAGGGGGCGCGGTAATGGGTGACCGGACGGTCGATGGTGGCTTCCAGGAGGGCCTTGGAGTCTTTGAGAATCTGCAGGTTCTGCTCGGGCGTCTGCTCGTCGACACGCTCATGGAAGTAGCCATGGCAGCCAATCCCGTGCCCGGCAGCGGCAATGCTGCGCACCCCCTCGGGGTCGATCTCGGCCACTCGGGCGGGAATATAAAACTGCGCGCGGATACCGTAGCGGGCAAGCAGCTCCAATAGGCGCGGCACTCCGACACGGCGGCCATAGGCCCCCATCGACAGCAGGGAGAGCCGGCGCCCGGACAGGCTGGATGGTTCCCAGGCGCTTTCTGCATCCAGGTCGAAACTCAAGGTCACGGCGAAGCGTTTGTTCTCAGGCCAGGCGATCATCGATGCGATTCCTTCTACGAGCGACGCTTGATCGAGTCGGCGAGAATGCACAGCAACTCGAACATCATGGTTGCCCCCACCAGCGCCGTGGCCCCGCCCACGTCAAAGGGCGGCGACACTTCCACGACATCGGCACCGACCAGGTTCAGGCCTTGCAGGCCTCGAATCAGTTGCTGCGCCTGCAAGGTGGTGACGCCACCGATCTCGGGGGTGCCCGTCCCCGGGGCAAAGGCCGGGTCCAGCACATCGACATCGAAGGTGACATAGGTGGGCTCGTCACCCACGATGCGCCGCGCCTCGGCAATGGTTGCGGCAACGCCGATGTCGGCGAACTCCTCCATGTGGATCACCCGGATGCCGCAGTCCCTGGCGAAATCTTCGTCTTCTGCGGAATAGATCGAACCGCGGATACCAATCTGCACCGTGCGCTTGGGGTCCAGCAGCCCTTCCTCGATCGCACGGCGAAACGGCGTGCCGTGAGTGTAGAGGTTGTCGCCGAAATAACGGTCATTGGTGTCGGAGTGAGCGTCAAAATGGACCATGCCGATCGGCCGGTCCCGGGCGATGGCGCGGAAGATCGGCAACGTCACCAGATGATCGCCACCGACGGACAGCGGCACGGTGCCGACCTCATGGACCTGCCGATAGAACGCTTCGATACGCTTGAGCGAGTCGAGCAGATCAATGGGATTGACCGGCGCATCCCCCAGGTCGCCAACCCGCACCAGGTCATAGGGGGCAATATGACTGACGTGGTGCACCTTGCGCATCATGCTCGACTGGTTGCGCACCTCCCGCGGACCATGCCGGGCGCCTGCGCGGTTGGTGGTGCCGCCATCCCAGGGGATGCCCAGCAAGGCGATCTGCACGTCGGCCGGGTCGGTGAATATCGGCAAGCGCATAAAGCTCGGCATACCGGCAAAACGGGGGATGACGGCAGCGTCCAGAGGTTGCGGAAAATCATTGGCCATCAATATTGCTCCTGGTTGTCAGCAGATGAATGGGCGATAAGAAAGGGAAAGCTCAGGGAACGGCTTCACGCCTTCGCCGGTATCGCTCCGGCCACTTTGCGGCGGCGCTTGCCCGAGACCACGATCAGCACGCCGGTCACCAGTGACAGCGCACCCAGGTACCAGGCGGTATGGAGATCTTCCGGGGACACGGGATTGGCCCCGGCGGTGTAGCCGATATAGGCGAGCACAAACAGCGCCAGCAACGCGGGGATCGAAAGCAGGATTGCGGTGGGCGCCTTGTGCTGTTTCCAGGTCATGACCATGAAGGCCGCCAGCGCCGAAATGTAGGACATCACCAGGGTGATGGTGACCACGTCGTAATACCAGACGATCTTGTCCAGCGGCTTCCACCAGACCAGGGCGATACCGGCAAGCGACACCAGGCCCAGGGTGAACCACGGCGCCTTGAAGCGGTTGACCGCGCGCAACGTACCGGGAAGATGACCCTCTTCGCTCATCCGATACAGCGTGCGCGCCGATGAATTGGACGAAATCTGCAGGCCGGCACAGGCCGAGGTAATCACCACGAACAGCGCCAGCCAGGCCATGGCCGGTGGCAGGTAGACATTGGCGACCGCGGCGATGGGCCCGCCGTTGCCGTTTTCAACAATCGCGGCCAATTGCTCCACCGGAACCGCGTACTGCCAGCCGATGGCCGCCAGGCTGTAGATCACGAACGCCGAGGTCAGGACGATCAGCAGCGAGCGCTGCACGGTACGCACCGGCACACGCGCCTCTTCGATGTAGTTGATGGCCGAATCGAAGTTCGCCAGCATCCACACGCCAAACAGCACGCCCGGGCCGATCGCCGCCAGACCGCCGGCGCCTTGCAGCGAATACATCGAGGCAAAGGACAGGTTCTCGACCTGGGGATGGATCAACCCCATGAAACCGAGGCCGGCGACCACGGCTATCTCGAAAACCAGAAAGGTACTGGCGAGCTTCGCGGTCACTCCGACCCCGCGCACCGACACCGCGAAGAAGGTCGCGATCAGCAACGTACCGATGATCTTCGCGTTGAGCTCGCCGGCCAGCGAAGGAATCAGCGCCTGGATGTATTCGGAGCCGATCAGCGCGCACATCGGCGTGACGGCAATGCAGGCGACGGCGTAGGTCCAGCCCAGGATACAGCCGACGTCCGGGTGCAAAAAGCGCGAGCAGAAGGTGAAGATGCCCCCCGCCGACGGTGCCTGGCGTGTCAGCGACACCATGCACACGGCCAGTACCAGCATGGGAAAGAAGAAGGCGATCAGGATCGCCAGGGGCGCTTGATGGCCGGAGATCGAATAGAGGATCGACATCGAGGATGCGGCCACCCAGGCCGGCGCGTTGAAGCCCAAAGCAGAAAAGCTGACGTCCTTGGTATTGAGTTTTCCTTTACTGAGCGCGGTATCGAGTTCGCTGACAACACCGTGGCGGTCATAACCGAAAAGTTCGTAGAGTTTCATGATTCATCCCAGGCTCGTTTTTTATTGGCAGGTAGCGAAAACGCTTCTTGTAGGACGGAGCTCTTGAGCAATACCCGATGCATGCCGGGCATTTACATCGATTCAAGATAGGGAGTCGGCTGCGCAGCAACAATTACCAAAGACGAAAGCTGACTTGCGCAAATCCGCACGGATGCCGCGCGACGTCATCTCGACGGCCAGCGGTGCGGTCGTGGCCTGGCTGGCAGGCCTGTCAGGGAAAAGGAAGCAGGCATGCGCGGTGGAGCAGCGCTATGAAACACTCAAACGTTTCGAGCCTGATTGACGATCCAGTCGATGAACAGCATGACTTCGGGCTCAGCGCTGCGCTCTTCGTTGCAGACGCAAAAGTAGTCCATTGCGGTCGGCACCTTGAGCGCAAAAGGCTGCACGAGCGTGCCGTCGCGCAGATCCCGCGACGAGCAGATTTCATCGCTCAGGGCAACGCCGAAACCGTCCCTGGCCGCCTGCAACGCCATGCCGAAGTCCTCCAGGTGCACATCCGCATCACCCGGGTACGGTATACGCGCCTCAACCAGCCAGCGGCGCCACTGGGAACCATCGTCCTCGTGCAAGAGACGGTGGTGCATGAGGTCTGCGGGATGCTTCAGCCCATTGCGTCCATGCAGCAGTTGTGGGCAGCAGACCGGGAACATATGGAGGTTGATCAGGGGCCTCCACCAGAACCCTTCCCAAGGGGGCGCGCCGTAAAGAATGGCGACGTCTGCCCTCTTCCAATCCACGTTTGTCAGGCCATCGGCGGCGAGAAGCCTCAGGCGGATCTGCGGGTGTTCCGCCCTGAAGGCAAACAGTTTGGGCATCAGCCAGGAAGCCCCGAAGATCGGCTCGGTCGATACCGTCAAGACGGCAGGCGCAGGCAGGGAATGCGCAGGGTCACTAGCCAGACGAACACCCTCGGCGAACTCGGTCAGTCCGCGGGCCACCGCCTGCTGAAGTGCCAACCCCCTTGGAGTCAGTACCAATGACCGACCTTGCTTGACCAGCAGCTTTGTTCCCAGGGCATCGGTCAGTGCCCGTAACTGCTGGCTGACAGCACCGGGGGTGACATGCAGTTCAGCGGCGGCGGCGCCGACATGACCCAGTCTGGCCACACATTCAAATACGCGCAGCGCCTTGAGTGGAGGAAGGTTCATGAGCTTACCGTTTAGTTTTTTTATCGATTTTTCCAACACTTTATATCAATTTACTATCAATCATACGGCGTTCAACAATCGTAGTCCTGAATGACCCCACCCCTCAGGAAGGTACGTCCATGGAACACCCCGTCATTGATCAGGCCATCACCCGCGCAAGCCTCTATGGAACCCACGCGGAAAGTACATTCGGCGGTATCACCAGCTTCATGCGGCGCCGTTACAGCAAAGACTTGTCCGGCGTCGACCTCGTCGTCTCCGGCGTTCCCTTCGATACCGCCACGAGTAATCGGCCAGGCAGTCGGTTTGGCCCCCGTGCAATTCGCCAGGCCTCGGTCCAGTCTGCATGGGCGCGCCATTGGCCCTGGAAAGTCGACCCTTTCGATGTCCTGGCCTGTATCGACTATGGCGATTGCGATTTTGACTACGGCACCCCGCAAGACACACCGGAAGACATCAGGGCCCACGCGGAGCATATCCTCGCCGCGGGTGCGGGCATGCTGACGTTGGGTGGAGACCACTTCATCACCTACCCGCTTTTGCAAGCCCATGCGGCCAGGCACGGGCCGTTGTCCCTGATCCATTTTGATGCGCATCACGACACCGAGTCAGACGGCGTCAACAAGCGTATCGATCACGGCTCGATGTTCTACCACGCGGTGCGCGAAGGGCTGGTTGATCCCTCCCGTTCCACGCAGATCGGACTTCGTGTCAGCAACGATGAACCGATGGGGTTCCAAGTCATCAATGCGCGCCAGGTACACACGCTGTCGCCCTCTGAGATTGCCACCGCCATCTGCGCGCGCGTTGGAAATCACCCCGTCTACCTGACCTTTGATATCGATTGCCTGGACCCGGCGTTTGCACCGGGAACAGGTACTCCGGTCTGTGGCGGTCTTTCCACGCACCAGGCCTTCGAAATTCTGCGTGGGTTGCAAGGCATCAACCTGATCGGCATGGATATCGTCGAGGTAGCGCCTCCCTACGATCACGCCGAGATCACCGCGCTGGCCGGGGCGGCGATCGCGATGGAGATGGTGTGCCTGTACGCGGCAAATCCCAACCGCTGAAAGCACGGACAGCCAGTCGGACCCAGGCCCCGGCCAGTTGACCCTGGGTCCAGACGGCACACTCTGATGTCGATCAACAGCGCCTTTTCTCTTTCCCGTCAACGCTGGGTCCGGAACGAGGACCAGATCCGAGTGCGCTCACGCATGAGTCGTAACGTCATCGGCTCCTCCGCAAAGAGCTTGTCGCGCACGGCGGCCAAGGGATAGATGGCCAGGTTTTCAGCGATGTTCTTGTCGACATACCGGGTCGCGGCAGTGTTGGCGTTGGCAAAGAAGAAGTTGTTCGTGAGTTCTGCAAGTGATTGCGCGCGCGTAATGAACTCGATAAAGAGTTTGGCCTCTTCGGGATGCGGTGCATCGACCGGGATGGCCAGTGTATCAATCCAGGTGAGCGTACCTTCTTTGGGAGAGACGTACTCCACCCTGGCGGATGACTTTGCGCCTTCAGCCATGGCCTCGGCCAGGACGGCATCACCGCTGTAGGTAAGCGCCACACACAGATCGCCGTTGGCCAGATCACTGGGTTGGGTACCCGAGCCAATGTAGCGGACCGATGGTCGTAGCTGATCCAGTAGTAGCTGGACAGCCTTCAGGTCTGCCGGGGCCTGGCTATGTGGCGGTTTTCCCAGATAGTTCAAGGCGATACTGATCACTTCCTGGGGAGCGTCGAGGATCGAAATGCCGCAGTCCTTCAGTTTGCTCGCGAACTGTGGCTTGAACAGCAGATCAAAACTGTCCAGGGGGGCATCGGCAATACGCTTCTCGATTTCCTTGCGGTTGATCGCCAGGCCTGTGGTGCCCCAGGTATAGGGGACCGCGTAGACATTGCCTTTGTCCAGCGCCGCCAGTTGTGACAGCAGCACAGGATCAAGTTCACTCAATCGATCCATCTGTTGCAGGCCGCTGGGCTGAAGTGCGTTTGCTTTCAACAAGCGGTCCAGCATGGCGATGCCGGGAACCACGACATCATAGCCACTGCGTCCGGCCAGCAGCTTTGCCTCTAGAATATCGGCACTGTCGAAGACGTCGTACTGGACCCGGATCCCGGTTTGCGCTTCAAAATCCTTCAGGGTCTTCAGACCGATGTATTCCGCCCACCCGTACACCCGCACGACCCTTTCCGTAGCAGATACAGGCACTGAGAAAATCGCAAGCACAACGACAAAAACAATCGCCCTGAGCCAACCGCCAAAGGCAGATAGCAGGCTTTCCAAGCGAGTCGTATTCAGCGCGTTCATGAAACCTGATTGAGTGGCTATCATCCAACTTACCCTTATCATTATTCTAATCACGCAGTAAGTCTGTTTGTCGCGTCCGCCATACATTCAAGTACCTGCTCATAAAGTACTCTCTTGATTTGAAGACAAATAACCCCCTTGAACAATTGACATTGTTCAATAGAATGTTTTATCAACTTCACTGGCACAACGTTTCAATGTACTGACTGCATTGCCCCTCCGATTATTCAGCGACCCCACACATCAATCAATTGATATAAAATCGCTGACGATCGATTAACAAAACTAAACGATGCAATCATTTCACCCGTAAAAAACCAAAGCCACCAAACGCTTCGGCGGTTTGCTGGCCTTCGCTACGGCCTTATTTCAACGAACCTTCCTCACATGATTAACGAGAACAAAGGCATACAGTCCGTCGAGCGCGCGATGATGATCCTTGAAACCCTCGCGGCGGCAGGGGGCGAAATCCGGTTGGTGGACCTTGCGATGCAATCCGGTTTGCACAAGAGCACCTTGCACGGTTTGCTCAATACCCTGGCCGCCATAGGCTACATTTCCCGCCGCGGCACCCACTACGCCCTGGGGTTGCGCTTGCGTGAGATCGCCCAGCCGTTGAACGACACGGATGCGATGCTGCGTGAAACCTTTGCCCCCGCATTGCGTGCGCTGGCCGAACTCAGTGGCGAAACGTGTTTTCTGGCGGTGCCCTGCGGTACGCGCGAGTACCTGTATATGGATGCCCTGGAGGGCAGCGGTACCTTGCGCGTCGCCAGTCCACGAGGGCGTCGCGCGGGACTCACCACTTCGGCCATCGGCAAGGTATTCCTGGCGTTCGACGAGGACCTGCGCCGCAGCCTGCGCCGATCGGATCTGCTGCCCGCGGAACTGGAGACCGAGTTGGGCGGCATCGTCCGCGAGGGTTACGCGCTCGATCTCGAAGAGGCCGAGCCAGGCTTGAACTGCGTGGCGCTGCCCTTGCGCTTGCAAGGTCGCGTAGTCGCGGCACTGGGTGTCGCCGCCCCTGCGCCACGCTTGCCCGAAGCAGAGCTGCGCAAGCTGGCGACCCTCGCCATGAGGAAAATGTTCGACATGCTCAAACTTTAGCCGCCAGTGGGTGTGACCGTGTTCCCTTGAAAAGCAATCGCCGGGATCATCTGGATTCTGTCGTTTGATTCAAAGGAATTTGCGAATGTTTGAGCAACTGTCCCAGCAAGTCATCAATCGTGCAAAAGCATTGGCGAGCGATCAAGGTTTCGCCGTCTGCATCAGCGTCGTGGACGATGCCGGGCTTCTACGTCACTTTATCCGCATGGATGAGGCGGTGCCCGGCGCCATCGATGTCTCGCTCAAGAAAGCGCGCACCGCGGCATTGTTTCGTACCGACAGCGCCCAACTCGGTGCCGAAGCACAACCCGGTGGCGCCATTTACTCGCTGGAGGCCACGAATGGCGGGCTGATCAGCTTCGGTGGCGGCGTGGTGCTGTGCGATGAGCACGGCAAGGTCATCGGTGCCGTGGGCGTTGCGGGAGCCACCGTTGAGGCCGATCAGTGGATCGCCCTGCAGGCGGCAGGTCGTCCATGAACCGAACCACGCCACGTATTCATCCAGGCGTGCTGGCGCTGGCGGTGACGGCCTTCGCCATTGGCATGGCCGAGTTCATTGTCGTCGGCATTCTCCCGGCGATCGCCTCTGACCTGGACATTCCCCTGGCGCGCGCTGGAAGCCTGGTGGGGCTGTATGCCTTGGCGCTGGCGCTCGGTACACCCCTCACCGTCCTGGCTCTGGCCCGCCTGCCGCGCAAGCCGGTACTGCTGACCCTGGTGGCCGTGTTTCTGGGCGGGAACCTGATGGCTGCGCTCTCCACCGATTACCCCTCGTTACTGGCTGGACGCCTCATCACCGCGCTCGCCCATGGCAGTTTTTTCGCCATCGGCGCCACCGTTGCCGCCAGCCTGGCACCGAAGGGGCAGGCCAGCAAAGCCATCGCGGTGATGTTCGCCGGCCTGACACTGGCGATGGTCATCGGTGTACCGATTGGCAGCTTCCTGGGCAATGCGCTGGGCTGGCGGTTGCCGTTTTATGCGGTGGCGCTGTTGGCCGCATTGGCCTGGATGGCGACCGCCCGGTGGCTCCCCCCTGCACCGACGCCATCGTCGGGCAAAGCGAGCGCTCAATGGGCGGCACTCAGGCATCCGGCGATTCTGGCAATGATGGCCGTGACAGTACTGGGTTTCGGCTCAAGCTTTGCCGCCTTCACCTTCATTACGCCCCTCCTCACAGGCATCAGTGGCTTCTCCAGCGCGAGCGCCAGCCTCCTGTTGATCGTCTTCGGCCTGGCGACCCTGGCGGGCAATCTCGCCGGGGGTCGACTCGCCAGTTCGATGGGTTGGCAAGCGGCGCTGCGAACGATCTTCATGCTGCTGACACTGGTGCTGGCCGCGCTTGCGCTGCTCCTGCCCTATCAGTTGCCAACGGTGGTCATGCTGTTTTTCTGGGGGGCGTTGGCGTTCGGCCTCTCCCCTGCGGCCCAGGCCGGCATGCTGGCGACCGCCGAGCGCTACACCCCGCAGGCGGTGGCCTTCGCCTCGGCACTGAACATTTCGGCCTTCAACCTGGGCATTGCCCTGGGAGAAACCAGCGGTAGTGCCCTGGTCGATCACGGGCAAATCGCCCTTACCCCTTGGGCGGGCGTCGTGACAGTGATCATTGCCCAGTTGCCATTGGCCTGGCTGGTGTCGCTCGACCGAAAGGACCAGCGCCTGCATCGTCCCCACACGACTGCCGGTTGAGGCTATTACCGCAGGGGGTACGCAAGGCCGCCCTGCACGACCAGGCTCTATGCCGATCCCTCCCTGCGCACCTTGCAGTGGAAGCGGGACCTGCCCGGCATCTCGCAGAAAATGCTGACGCAGCCTCTTTTTCCCGTGCCCTCGAAGAAACGCACGGCAGCAACCAAGCGCCGCCGTGCGCCAGGATCATTTGGCCAGGAAGTCAAAACGCCACAGGCCATTCTCCCGGGTCAGGATGACATCCACCTCCGTGGCGGTGATGGGTAGGACGTACTGGGTCGTATCAGAGAAGTTCTGCATGATATAGGTCTGCCCAACCCTCGGTGGTGTCGCCACCATGAAGTAGAAGTTCGGCAAGTATTCGAAGCTCACTGTCATCATCACATCCACCTTGGGCATGGTCACCACCGGGCTTCCGTTGACGTACCAGTTGCAGTCAAACTGGAAGTAGGGGTTGGTCTTGTTGATTACCCCGCACTGCTGGGGGGTCAATTTCTCCATCGCCAGCGAGGTCGGGGCCGGTTGCAAAAGCGGCGACAGTCCGTTCGGACTGATCGCCTGCAACAGCGCGCCAGGAGTCATAACCCGGCGCTCCGAGACAATCCTCTTGTCATCCCTTCCGCCGAATGTAGTCACATCGGTTTCGATGATCGCCTCGTAGTTGAACGATTCGGTAGCGCCCGGCGCCCCCTCCAGTACCTGCCAAGCATGAATCTGGTAGTCGCGCTGCGGTTGTTGCGGCTTGAGGAAGACCAATACAGTCCGGCCTTCCATGTCGTCGACAGCGAAGTTCACGTTAAAAATGGTCATGGTCCCTCTCTTTTTATTCCGTTGGTTGGACTTTCCTCTGTACTGTAGAACAGTTCAGTCACTGAGATTTTCAGCCAGAAAGGCCACCAGTTCCATGGGGCTGCGGCTGTTGATCACGTTGTAGATCAGGTCGCGCTGCCCCGCGGCAGCCTCTTCACGCAGCTCTTGGCGGAGGCCCGCACGGCTTCGTCCGTACCGTGGATACGGGCGGCCAGTAGCAGGATGAGGACAGCGTCGGTGAGGTTCATGAATCAGTGGCTCGGTCGATCTGGACGAAACGCTATCGGCGCCCTCGGGGTTTTCTCCAGAGGCCGGGCGGATCGTCCCTCGGCCGGCAGGCGGGATCAGCGCAGAAGCTAAACCAACTCTTGCGCCATCACCATAAGCAAAGACTCCCTTCGCATATCAGTTTTCCGGCTGTGATCCCGCGACGTCTTGAGGAGGATTCGAGGCTTCTTTCTCAGGAGCCTCACCATGCACTTCTCTCGCAATGATCCCCCCCGCCTCAATCATTATCCCGATGAAAGCACCTCCCCACGAGGCTCAAAACGACTGCCTACGGGGCCGATTGCGGTCACCTTGCTGGTCATCTTCATTGCTGCTGTGTTCAACATCGGCGGTATCCACATCATGCAGGGACTACCCGCCTGGCAGGCCTGGAGAGAGGACACCTACTGGTATTTCGTGACCTGGAGAGCCCTGTTGTACAGCCTGCTGGTCTGGGGCTGCCTGCGCTTCAGAAAACGGCTGCTGGTCGACCGACCTGCACTTGCCCAGGGGCTTGTACGATCCGCCAAGGGCCTGGCCCTGCTGGTGCTGCTGATGGAACTGCTACGGGCGTATGCGCGCTGGGGAGCCTGACATGACGCTCTACGCCAATGATTACCTGGAGTATTACCTGACGCTGGTGGGTTGGCTGGTCGGCAACGGAATCTGGGAGGTGCTCACGGACTCCGGCCTGTTCGCACTGCCGTTTATGGTCATCGTGCTTCAGGAGTGGTTCAAGGGACGTGAGAAAGGACCCGATGGCAACAGTGTGCTGGCGGCCAGCGCCAGCATCGAAACCCGTCTATGGCTGGCGACGGCGGTGATCATGTTCGCCGGGATTCCCTTCATCCACCTGGATCTCGGCACCCTGCAGTTCGATCAAAGTCGCTCGGAACAATGCCAGGTTCTTCAGCCTATTCCCCAGGACACCGGCTGGGGACGATCCTTCACCACACTGAATGGTCAGACGGCGCTGGTGCCGGTCTGGTGGTTCTTCGTGCACTCGATGTCCAAGGCCGTGACCGGCGCCGCCGTGGCCGCCATCCCCTGTGGGACCGATCTACGGCAGATGCGCATGCAGGTATACAACACTCGCCTGCACGATCCCTTGCTGGGTCAGGAGGTCGCCGATTTCACCAACGATTGCTACGGCTACTCGCGGGCGAAGCTGTTCATGAATCGACCCACCCTGAGCCTGGAGCAAACCCACGACATCAACTGGATCGGCTCCAGGTACTTCAGGGAGCAGTCCGGGTACTACGACACCTATCACTCCAGGTCGCCGCGGAGCGAATGGCCCTATGATCCTGATCGGGACATGGGCCTGGCCCAGGTGGCAAACGGTGGTGGGTACCCGACCTGCAATCAGTGGTGGAACGATGGGGACAAAGGGCTGCGCTCACGCTTGCTGGCCGAGGTGGAAAGCAGCCTGATCGAGCGCTTCGCGCGATGGGCAAACTTTGTCAGCCAGGAGGAAGTGAACGACGCGATCGTTCGGCAGATCGTCTCGCCGAGCAGCCAGACCATGACACAGGGCCGGGCCTACAGCGATTATGGCGGACAGGTCGGCGGTTCGATGTTCAACGACGTGAGCCGCGTGACGGGGGCTGTCGGCCTCACCGTGGGTACAGCGGCCTACTTTCCGGCCATGGATGTCATGCGCCAGGCGTTGCCGATGGTGACAGCGGCGCTGAAGATGGCGCTGGTGATCTGCATTCCCCTGGTGCTGATGTTCAGCACCTACGATTTGAAGGCAACCATCACCGTTTCAGTGGTGCAGTTCGCGATCATCTTTGTGGACTTCTGGTTTCAGCTTGCCCGCTGGCTCGACACCACCATTCTCGATGCGCTTTATGGATGGGACTCGCCGCATTCGAACCTGAACCTGCTGCTCGGGATGAACAACACACAGGCTGATATGTTGTTGAATTTTGTGATGGGCATGCTATTCATCATTCTGCCGACATTTTGGTTGGCTTCATTAACTTGGGCAGGAATCCGCGTAGGAACAGTTCTCCAAGGACTGTCAGAAGGAACCAACAACGCCAAGCAACAAGGAGGTAGCGGAGCAAGCTTAATAACTAGCCAACTGAAAGGCCCTCTAAGAAAATAGACGGCCTATTCCCAGAGATCATGATAAAAAGCTGGATTGTTCATATTTTCCAATGAATAAGGATCGGGGCACAGCTTATCGCCGTCAGAGGCAACTATTTTTCCGTCAGAATTCAAATTGCTTACCGGGATTATCGTCAAGAAAAACAGCCCCATCGCAATAACCGCAACCCAGAACGCCAGATACAAAAAACCACCTATCAACCCCAACCTCACACACCACCCCAGCATGCCCGCAAAAACAGCGGGCATGCCTTTCCTCGTCATCCATCCCAGAAGCACTTTCTCGTACCCGAAATAACGACGAGAAAGCCAACCAACCCCATAGCCCAAACGGTAGATGAGTCCTTTCTTCCTTGCTTCAGCAACCATGCTTCTGACCTCGCAGTTGAGTTTTCGCGCTCGGCACGGCCCAGTCAGCCGACGCACGATTCAGCTTTGCAGGCGGCCAGTAAAAGCATCCATAGGACTTTTCTCGATAAGAGACGGATTTTTCAGCAGAGAGCTGGCGTTGTCCAACTATGACCTTGGACCCAAGGCTGGTTCGAAGTCCCTCCCTGTCACCGTGCTGCTGGAGGACTTGCCTCTGCCCAGGGATCGGGAAACCATCCTGCTCGACGTCTACTCGATTCTGCAGTCCGCGGCAGCCACGGCCTATGAAAACGCCGACAACCAGACCGGCACGAATCGCAAGGTCGCGATGGGTGTGGTGCACCTGATCGAGTTGGCGCAGCAGAAGATAGATTCAGTGCTGGATATGCAGGAAGCCCGCGTCAGAGGTTGATGCGCCAGAAGCACAAACGGGAAGCCTCGCTTCCCGTTTTGCTGAACGCTCTACAAATCCTCACTCGCAGCTCGGCGTTGTGACTGGGCTGTTTCGGGTGCGCCCTGGAGCTGTTTGGTGGGTGCGCAGAATGCTTCAGTGACGCAACGCAGCCGTAGGTGCCTTGAGGGGCTCAAGGAAGCCGGAGATGCTCACAGCCACCAATGGCAACAGCGTGGGCAGCAGCAGCGTGTGGTGGAACGCCCCAAACAGGACACTGAAGCGGTACAGCTTGTTGCTGAAAACACCTCGAGTGGATTGCTCGATATCCGGCCCCAGGATAGCGGCGCTGATCACATAGGCAGCCCCCAGTACCATGAGCAGCCCAAGGTAGCTTTTCTTGTAGTTGTCCACCCTGAAGAAACCAAGAAAGCTCATGCGTAGCGAGAACCGACAAAACAGCCCTCCCCAGATCAGCATAAGTGCCAGCAGCACGAGATCCTTTTCATAAATCCAGGCGGTTTTCTTCAGGAAATCGAGTTGACCCTGCGCGATGAAATAGTCTTCGGCCCGCGCGATCACAGGCAGCCAGCGATGTAGATCGCTGCTGAGTGCAATATCACTGTAAAAAATGCCAAGGCTGGTCAACCACGACACAACCAGGTAGGTGCCCCAACCGTACACCAATGCTTTCACTGCCATCCCTGAATCCCTTGTGCTGTAATTTTCAATCACCAGCGTAGCTCCTGGCCCACAGTAATTGCGCCGTATTAGACCACGCCAACAAAACCCTCTCGCGCCTCCGTAACGATAATCATTATTGACAATATGCCATCATCTTGGCATATATGCACGCTTTTCGCCGCTGTTCCTTCCGACGCTGACTGCATCTGCAGAGGATCTGGCTTGGCATCTGAGACGTCGTGACGAATTTCGTATCACGAGCGCGCACCATCCTGCGCATGGATGAGTACAAGGAGTACACCGTGAGCTTCACACCCGACCAAATCGAACAAGCCAAGTCAATCTCGGACCTCATGGGCGCGCTGGGGAAAGCCCTGGAAAACAGCCCGAACGCGAAAGCGAAACTACTGGGTGAAGCACTCTCTCATTCGGGTGACATCAGCTCTGTGTTATCCGATATGGCGAAGCTTGAAGCCACTTCAGATGACTTCCTGAAAATGCTCGACAGCGCCGCTGAAGTTGCCGCGGGCATGCTAGGCGGTGCTGGTGGTATCGCCGCGCTGGACAGCTTCATTATCGGCAGTGTGACTCGTGCTCTGGCAGTCGGTGCACTGGCCTCCGCCTTCCCTATCATGGGGACACTGGCGCTGGGGGCTGCTTTCTTGGGAGCGGCCTATGTCGGCGGTACGTTGCTTGAAGGCGCTTATGGTTGGGCCAAGGACGCGGCACAAACGTTGTCCTCTCAGCTCCCTTCTGGCGTGATTGAGTTGCCAGAAACCTTCGTCGCCGGCCAATATCCAGACGCACTGGTACTTGACCCTACTTACGTTAACGGTGTGTATGACGGCTATCCGCTCGAGGCTGACACGCAGCAGTTCCTCAACAACTATGAGCGAGGCCTGGAGCGCGGCTTCCTCGAGCAAATGCAAAAGGAAATCAACGAATTCAACTTCTCGTTGTCCAGCCTGGTCAAGCCCGGCAATGGTTTCCTCTATCGCGACGGCAACGGCATGCTCGGCTGGGACGGAGGCTACGGCGCACTTCAGGACTATGCCTTTAACAGCGGTGGCCTTGATCTTTCGGGCGCCAGTTGGCAAAGCGCTTTTAATGAAAAAATGACCCGCCTGATCGACTCGGCCAACAGCATGGAGGCTTTCATCAACAGCAATTTCGGCCGGGCCAACGAGGCGCTGGGCGGTCAAGCCTCCGCGATCTCCAACAAGGCCGTGGAAGCGGCGCAGACTGCTGACGAGGCTTTTGCCGAATTGACGCCGCTGGCGTTTGACCTCAGTGGCAAAGGCATCGAAACCCGCTCGATATTCGATGGCATCAAAGGCTTCGAGTTTATCCCGGGAGAAAAAGGCGCTTACCATGGTTGGCTGGACCGCAATAGCGGGTTCCTGGCCCTTGACCGCAATGGCAACGGTATCATTGACGATGGAAGTGAGCTGTTCGGCGGGCCGATGGAAGATGGTTTCACTGCGCTGCGCCGACTCGACTCCAACGGTGACGGACGCATCGATTCAGCCGATGCGTTATATGACAAATTGCTGGTCTGGCAAGACAAGAACCAGAACACCGTGTCCGACGCAGACGAATTGATGAGCTTGCAGGAGGCAGGTATCAAGTCAATCTCACTCGATAAGGTTGAGAGCGTCTATCGACCTGACAAGAGCGGCAACACCATCAAGTGGATCTCCGAATACACCTTGGAATCAGGTGAAACCCAGGAGATCGCGGATGTCTATTTCCGCTACAGCAAACCAGCTTCGGCGGTTTCTGAAAAGCCGACTACCAGTACGGTCGACCCGGCTCTGGAGCAGCAAACGCAGCTATTGGTCAACAGCATGGCGGCGTTCAACCCGCCAGCCAGCGGTGACATGCTGCAACCGGCCCATACAACTGACCTGCTCAACGTCCCGCTGGCCGTCAACTAGACATCTCGATCGTTGCTCACCCTACCCCGCCCACACGCGGGGTTTTCATTGGCTGGAAGCATCTCGACCCAACCCTACGAGAGCATTCGGCTTGGCTCAAGCCCTCTAGGTGCAACATCAATCGGCAGTCTCCGTTTTTTGTTCGCACCCCCTGGTGCAGAAACCGATCCAGCCGCGCTGCGGTCAGGGTCGAGTCATCGGCAAACGTCGTTGTCCGCTGGCTGAACGGCAAGTTGCTGGTCAACACCACGCTGCCACGCTCGTAGCGTTTGGCGATGACCTGAACTCGCGGGACATACAAGGCAGAGAACAAGGTTATTGCTCTAAATGACGTAGTTAATCAGGGACTGTAGGATGCTAGCCTTCTTCCTCTCAGAGCTACTCCACCTTGACCGACCAAACTTTCACCGCTGCCATGCATTTGCTCGATGTGCTTTATAAGCTATGGCCCATAGTCTGCGGCCTAGTGGTCGTATCTATCGTTTACTATCGAACGAGATCATTTTTTTTCATTTTTCATCAGATACTGAAATGGCTCGGGCTGGAAGGAAAATATACAAACCCGAAAGATCAGAAAGTCGCAGATGATTATCTAGACCTCAACAAATTTAACCTAAAAACGGGTTTTCGACTGAACTCAGTGAAAGCCAAATCAAGACTACATGAGTGGCTACACGACAACGATTTTGAGTTTGCAGAGCTACGTCACGCAGGCTGGTACTTCAAAGCCAATCAACTGAAATTCGACCTTCCAGGCAGAGCACAACTCTGGCTTTCTCGAAGCTGCTTCATATTGATTGGATTATATCTTATTTCGATGAGTGTATTTATTCAAAAGCCTGGTTACGCCTTGCTGACCGTCACCGCAACCGGGACAGAATTCTGGGTCGGCAAGAATGAGGCTTTTAGCCCGCGATACGATTTCCCGGCTCTGCTGCGAGGGAATCCCTGGAAAATCCAGCAGGGCGACTGTCGGTATCTCCAAGATTCTACACCAATTGAAAATAGCTGGGACAAAGACGTAATATGTGGCTTGGTTTTAGGATTCGCTGATGAGTACTTAACCGAAGCCATAGACTCACAGAAGAAAATTGGAGCGCTGATGGGGTTGGCAGGACTTATATGCTTCGGCCTATGCGTACTATTCATATTTTGGCAGCTTACAGCAGTCAAGCTTTCCAAACGCCTACTCTCAGATGATCAAACCCCAACGACGAGTTCCACTCCTATTACCTGCTCACCAAACCCTAGCAGCATCAGCAATACATCAAACGAATTGGATTGAAGGGGCCTGAGACAGACAAAGGCGGTAAGGATGTGCGACGGCTTACGTTGTGCCAGTGCATAGTTACCTGCGTCAGCTTGAACAGGACGTCATCAGCAGCTAGGACAATGAGCCCATCGCCCGCTACAACATCGTGCCACTATACGGCCCATCTTGTCTCACTACGTCCTCGGCCCCCGGACAGGTTCGAACCCCGCCCCTGTCACCGTGCTGCTTGAGGATTTGCCTCTGCCCAGGAACCGAGAAACCACCCTGCTCGACGTCTACTCGATTCTGCAATCGGCAGCGGCCACGGCCTATGAAAACACCGACAACCAGACCGGTCCAAATCGCAAGGTGGCGATGGGTGTGGTGCACCTGATTGAGCTGGCACAGCTGAGAATGGATGCGATGCTCAATGAGTTGAGCGTCAGCGCCAACGGCTGACAAGGTACTGCACCGAACGGGAGGCCTGGCTTCCCGTTTTGCTTATCGCCCAACGCTGGGCGCGCCCTGGCGCCGAGCAGCCGGTAATCGCGCCCCTCCCCCGGTCTATCCGTGAGCAAGGAAACTGTCTCACCGCGTTCTACAATGGGAGACGACCTAGTGAAAACTCGGCTTGATCGTACGAGGGCGTCCAGGTGGGCGTGGTCGGTTCAGGAGCATGGCCGTGTGCGCCTGCATATGCTGTAACTGCCACGCAGCCAGGTAGGCGGGAATGTCATGATCCCATTGAGGCACCCAGGTGCCGGCCTGGAGCACGCTCTTGCAGATCTCGAACTGCTCGTCAGGTGTCAACCCGTAGGGTGTCAGCAGGGGTCTTATTCGTGCCATACCGTCGGCAAGGATCTTGACCTCATGAGGCTGAACCGCCCCATAATTCAGGGAAAGAAAGTCATAGGTGTCCTCATACTCCGCAAAAAACGCATCGGCGGCGCGCTTGAGTTGATCAGCGAATTCACTCACGCCCTGAAGAATACCCACATCCAAATCGCGCACTTTATGCGCCACGACCGTATCCCCATACCCGACCCCGACCAGACTGACCAGTCGTCTGAGACCATACAGTTGAATGTGCAGAATGGTTTCGTTGGTTACGAACAGTCCGTGCAGATGCAGGCACGGTAGCGCCATCTCGCAGGAGACCGTGGAGGTGGTTCCGCCCAGGTCCTTGACGAAAACCACATGGCATCGAAAGCCGCCATTGTCGGTAAAGAAGCGTTCCAACGAGGTTCGCAAGAACAGCAGCCGCCTGGCCCTGCCCTTGAACATGAACTGGAAGGCCAGCATCGGACAGGCAGAGGCGATATTGATCTGGGTTGCGAACGCCCGCACATCCTCAGCGGCAAGCGGTTCGGGAGTAGCATCATCAGGGATGGCTTTGCGCAAGGCTTCAGCAATTTTCTCAAACGCGACCTCGACACCGCCGCCACCTTGCCAATTGTCCACAAAGACAAAAGTGTCGATCCGGCTGGCTGAGGAGAACAATGCGTTGGCGATGTCAGCGCCCGAGCCCGGATACAGGAGAGTGCCACCCTGCGCCGGAGCACACGTGCAAAGGTCATTGACGTAGGTATCAATGACATCCAGCACCGCGACCCTGACTTCGTTAAGCCCCCAACTGCACATTGAACTCCCTCCCCAACAGCGTCCATGGTGACGCCCCGGGGCGCCCTGTCGAGTGGAGCGTAGTTGACGGCAGGCGTATCAGCTGCCTGAAAGGCGACCTTTCTGTGAGGCACGGAGCGCAGCCTCCACGCCGCGCCGCGCCCACAGCAGCAGCTCATCGCGGTCATCCAGCGCACTATGGGGAATGGACCAATACGACAAAGCCACCTCGCGACCGCGTGACTGATAGGTAAAGGGATAACACTGCGCGGCCTCGAAAAAACCTACGCTGTCGGCGTCGGATTTGACATACACACCGTCGTCGCCATCAATGAGTGCGAACATCAGGCCGTTCAGGTAAATGCCCATGCATCCAAACATGCGCTTGCTGGCCACCGAGCCCAGAGGCTCCAGTTGTTCCAGGACAAAATTCAGATATTGGCGAGAACTGGACATGACGGTGCCTCCCTGTGGCCTCACTGATGCTTGTACCCGGCGTCTTGCTTGAGGAAGTCGGCCGCCGTTTTTCCGCGCTCTTGTCGGAATGGCTCATCGAGCACTGACATCTCGGTCATGCGATCCAGGCGGAACACCCTGAATGCGTCCCTCATTTCACACCAGGCCGCCAACAGCCAAACGGGACCATAGAAGGCCATGATGAGCGGGCGAACGGTGCGAACAGAAGCGACGTCTTGCAGATCGATGTAAGCGAAGTTGATCTTGCGCTGGTATCGAATGGCCGCTCTCAGCGCCGCACGGTCGATGGAAATCGATTCCTGTTGAGGATCGCCAGGCGCCCACAACGACAGCGCGTCGATATGCGGCCGCAACTTCTGTGGCAATACTGCGCGTATCTTGGCGATCACGTCGTCCGCAGCCCTTCCCAATTGCGGGTCCGCACAGGATTGGAGAATTCGAGCGCCCAGCACCAACGCTTCCAGCTCCTGCTCGTTGAACATCAACGGCGGCAAATCATACCCAGCGCGCAACGCGAAACCGATGCCGGCTTCGCCCACGATAGGCACACCATTGGCCATCATGTCCTGGATATCCCGATAGACGGTTCGGCGCGACACCTCAAGCTCTTCGGCGATGCCCGCAGCCGTTACCGTTCCTCGCCTGCGCAATATCTGGATGACCTGAAATAAACGATCTGCTCGACGCATGACACTCCTTATACGCGATGACTGCGCTGAACATGAACCCGCGCTGACACGGGTTATCGACACTGTTGCCACAAGGGTGGCAACAGGCCAATGCTAGGATTTTATCCAGTTTGAAAAATAGAGATTGGGTAATGTCGATCAACAGAAGAGACGCGTTAAAAATGACGGCTGGCTTGGCTGTCCTGAGCGCCATCAGAACCACGATGGGCGCCGAGCATGCAACCCACATCGAAGACCATCTGAAGACTCGAGATGAGTTTATGACATTCAACCTCGACATGCCGACACCCGATGCCGTTGAGCACCTGTACGACGAGATGGATTTCCAACGGGCCACCCAGTGCTACCTGTGGAGCGTGCCCATCGTCGGCATGGAGAGCGCGCGTCAAATGCTCGTCGACAATGCAGACGCCCAGAGCGGTGATCTTGTGCTCGTCCATGGTTATCGTGAGGTCAGCGTGATGCTGGGCTCGAACGTCACAACCCCCTATGTCTTCGCCTACTTCGATCTGTCCCACGGGCCGATGATGCTTCATTACCCGCCCGGCGCCACGGCGGGCTCGCTGATTGACTGGTGGGATCGCCCACTGACCGATGTCGGCATGACCGGCCCGGATGCTGGCAACGGCGCGGTGTATGTCCTGGTCGGGCCGGGCCATGTTGCTCCCGCTGCCGTTCCTGCCGACGCACATATCCTGCACTCACGCACCTGCAAGGTAATGATGTTCTGCCGTGGTCTGGATACCGACCCCGACAAGGTGGCGACGGTGTTCTCAACCACGAAAGTGGCCTTCTGCAACAGCGGCCAGGTGCCGCAGTCCGCACGCCTGCTGCGTTTCAAGCCTGAAGGCGAACTCACCAGCATGGCCCATCCTGGCGGCATTGCTTACTGGTCCAGACTGACGAACGCGCTGCGGGACGAGCCCGTGGAGGAACGCGACCGCTTCTTCGCGGCCATGCTCAGACCTCTGGGTATCGAAATGAACCGCGTCTTTGCGCCGGACGAACGCCAGCGGCTTATCCTGGAAAAAGCCGCATCGATGGGCGAGGCCATGGCCAAGGTGACAGCTTTCAGCAAGCGCCTGGCCGGTATCCACTATCGAGAGGACACTCGCTGGGAGTACCTCATCGCCCCCCATTACGACAATGAGCAAGACGGGCCCACAGGAGCGCTGCTGGAGGAACGGACGGCATTCTTTTACGAAGTCACCGGGACATCGGCCGCAGTCCTCACCCAGACGCCAGGGGTGGGCTCCGCGTACCTCGCCGCTTATCAGGACAAATCAGGAGCAGCGTTCGACGGCGGCAGAACCTATCGCCTGCGGGTACCGGCGCACGTCCCGGCAAAACTGTTCTGGTCCGTCACGCTGTACGACACTCGGACGCGCGGCCTGATTGGAAACACCCGGGAGATCGCCGATCGTTCTTCACGCCAGGACCTGCTCAAGAACCCCGATGGGTCCATAGACATCATCCTTGGCCCTACTGCGCCGGCCGGCTATGAAAGAAACTGGATTCCGACGACACCGGCCAAGTCCTGGTACACCTACTTTCGCCTCTTCGGCCCACTCGAACCTTATTTCGAACGATCATGGGTACTGGCGGATATTGAGCCCGTGCTTCAGATACAGGCTTAGGTCACTGCTCACAAACCCACAGTTCTGAGGGGGCGGCTGGCTTCGATATGGCTATAGCCTTGATCGAGCACGAGGCCTGCGGCCTCGCGTTTGAATTCAGCGGAAAAGGAACGACATTGCTTGGTCATCAGACACCTCTATCTGGCGAGTATTTTCGCCTGAATGGGTGGCCGGTTTCATTGGACCACTACACTGCAACCAGGCGCGGCGGTGTCAGAGATCTATGGAGTGTCAGCGCGTGGGCGGAGCAATCTCCGGCCCATGCTTGATCATCAACTCCATTACCCAGTCCATGAACACACGTAATTTTCGGCTAACATGGCGGTTCGGTGCATATGCCATATATAGCGGCATCGACGCGATGTCCCAATCCTCGAACAGCGGCACAAGTTCGCCACTCGCCACTGGTTGCAAAGCCATATATCGCGGTAGCCATAGTACCCCCAGGCCAGCCTGTCCGGCTGCTAGATAGGCATTGCCATCGTCTACGGCCAGCACATGTCGGCCGTGCACTTCCAGCTGTTCGCCCATGCGCCGCAAGGTGTAAGGGAGCGCTTTGCCTGTTCGCGCCCATCGATACCCCACGACACGATGCTCGCCTTCCTGCAATTCGCGTGGATGTGCCGGCACGCCATAGAGAGCCAGGTATGAGGGTGCTGCGTACACTCCCAGCAGCAGGTCGCCGATGTGCCGCGCGACCAGGGAGGTGTCGGTGATCTCTCCGCCGCGAATCACACAATCGACGCTCTCATCTATCAGGCTCACATGACGGTCGCTCACGCCCAGATCTAGCTGGATATCCGGGTAGAGCTCATGGAATGCCGGTAGCGCCGGAATCAGTAGCAACCGGGCCAGCGGACTGGGCACATCCACCCGCAAGCGCCCACGCGGCGCAGTTGCGGCACTGGATAGCGCGGTTTCAGCATCATCTAGCGCCGCCAACAAGAATTGCACCCGCTCGTAGTAGACGGTGCCATCGGCGGTCATTTTCACCTTGCGCGTGGTGCGATTGAGCAGCTTCACGCGCAAGCGCGCCTCCAGTTGCTGGACAAGTTGGCTCACTGTGGTTTTGCTCATATGCAAAGTGTGGGCGGCCCGAGTAAAGCTGCCGGTTTCTACCACCCGCGCGAAGGCTTGCATGGCATCGAAACGATCCATGGGGGCTCCATATTGTTTGGATATTACAAACAGTGATGGCCAGCATTACCTGTTTATTGCACCCGAGCAAGCTCCGTAAAGTGTTCATGTCGTTTCCCAACTGCTGGAGTTTTCTGATGAACCAACGAGATGTTGTATTCCCCGCCCGCCGTCAGGCCCTTTACGAGCGCAACCGTTATTCAGCTGCGGTACGTGCCAATGGCTTGCTCTTCGTTTCCGGGCAAGTGGGCAGCCGTGAAGATGGGTCACCAGAGCCAGAGCTCAAAGCACAAGTTCGACGCGCTTTCGAGAATCTCAACGCGGTGCTGGCCTCAGCAGGTTGCAGCTTTGATGATGTCCAAGACGTTACCATCTTCATGGTTGAGCCGCAGAAGATTTTCGAACAGGTGTGGGAGGTCGTGCCGGAGTATTGGGGCGAGGCGCCTTTCCCCACCGTAACGGCGGTAGGGGTCACTTGGCTGTACGGTTTCGATGTTGAGATCAAGGTTGTCGCTAAACTCCCTAACGACTGAGTCTACGCCTGCTCCCCTTAAGCGAGCGGGCATCACTCAACGACTTCAATCGCGCGCTGCGTTGGCAGTCGCTCCAGAACGCCCTTCAAGTAGTCATACGGGTCATGCCTACTAAGCTTGGCCGACTGAATCAGGCTCATTAGCGCGGCAGCAAGTTTGCCGCTGCGCAACGCCCGAGTAAGAGCCAATCTTGGCGCCCCAGTGTAAGCGTCCCGGTATCCCACCTTGCGCTGAGATGTCGACGATTTACTGATCGTTTTGATCCATAGCGGACAAGGAGTGCTGTTGTGGCCGGACCTCGCGCTGCAAAGCCACCCTCGTTTCGCAGCGATGATGATAACCTCCCAAGCACTTGGAGTTATCGAATCGCGTTCAAACCTACTCCCAATCCGCCTGCATCACCCAACGCCGTAAACATCGACTCTCGTATCGCCGACCGGGCGTTATCACACTATGACCTTGGGCCCAAGGCAGGTTCGAAGCCTCTCCCTGTCTCCGTGCTGCTGGAGAACTTGCCTCTGCCCAAGGACCGGGAAACCATCCTGCTCGATGCCTACTCGATTCTGCAATCGGCAGCGGCTACGGCCTATGAAAACGCCGACAACCAGACCGGCACGAATCGCAAGGTCGCGATGGGTGTGGTGCACTTGATCGAGTTGGCGCAGCAGAAGATAGATTCAGTGCTGGATATGCAGGAAGCCCGCGTCAGAGGTTGACGCGCCAGAAGCACAAACGGGAAGCCTCGCTTCCCGTTTTTTGGAATGACCAACAGTTTTTAGTCGATGAAGCGAGTATCCGGCCTATCACTATCGACTTCGTATATCAGCTCACTCACTCCATTCAGTGCGGTTGTTGAACGTCAGAAAAATACATCCTTGCTCACAAACCGGTGCGCAACATCTGACTGTGCTGCATTACCATTGCTGTGCCCTCCCCGGGCACAGCCGAATCGGCTATCGCACGTCAAACCATGGAGCAGCACCCATCTGCGATTGGCCTTGTAGAGCACGCCGCGTTTATTCAGCTTGGAGTAAGTGCTGCAGCGAGCCGCCACTTGCCAGATCACATTAAGATTTTCGTGCTCTTCACGCTTCTCGACACCGGTGTATCCAGCGTCCGCATACAACGCCTGCTCTTAAGCATGCTGATATCGGTACTCCTGGGTAACCCCTTCATAACCATAGGCACTGGCTCGGCAGTCGATGATGTGCACATTGGAGTGCGGATGCAGGTTGCCTATCAACTCGGCTAATAGCACGTAGGCTTCACGATGGAAGCGCGCTTTTTGCGCTTTGGTGTTGGTCTCATCGGTGACGGTCACTTCCAGGCGGAATGCATTACGTCCATGTTCGGCCAGCGAGCGGTCATGAATGAACCACTGCTCATGAGGCACAAAATCGAGAATCAGCAAGGTCTGTTCCGGACGCTTCTCAAGCACTTCGCACGTCAGCGCGGTGAGCTGCGGGACGAGTTGGCGGACAAGCTCGGGATTGCGCTCGCCGGAGATTTTCAGGGTGATGCCTGGCATGGGGAATTCCTCGTAAGGATAGGGTGAGGCGCCAGAGTAAAAAAATTATCCAGTTCTGAAAAACGGGAAGATATAATGGTATCTATCGGAAAAAACGCAGGATAGATATGCGCCCGTTTGATCTCGAGCAACTGCGCTCCTTCGTCACGATCCTGGAGTGCGGCAGCCTGTCGGCGGCCGCACCCAAGCTATGCCGCTCGCAGTCAGCACTCAGTGAACAACTTCGCAAGCTGGAAACATTTACCGGTGTGACGCTGCTGGAGCGCGGGAAAAAAGGCGTGAGTCCCACACCCGCCGGAGAGCGGTTGTTGGTACATGCGCTTGAATTGCTCGCTTTGAGTGATTGTGTGCTGGAGGACATGCGCGGTGTGACCCTGACCGGGGAACTGCGCCTGGCCATCACCGACTATTTTTTGCCGAGCGCCATCGCTGGTATGTTGAAGGGGTTGCGCACGCGCTATCCGCAGCTTCGGTTGCATGTTTCGGTGCGCAAAAGCCTGCAAATCGAAAATGGCTCCAACAGCGGCGAATTCGATATCGGCCTGTCGATGCGCATCCTTGACGGGCGCAGCCTTCCCGAAGGCATCCCCGTGCGACGAGAGGCCCTGCGGTGGGTGGCACTCAGTGGGTTTGACGCGCAGCGCGAGCACCTGGCGCCGCTGCCGTTGGTGGTGCTTCCCCAGGATTGTAGTTTGCAGCGATTCACCATCGATCTACTGGATGCGCGTGGGATACCGTATGTCATTGCGCATTCAGCGTCGGGTGTCGGGGGCCTGCAATCGGCGCTGATGGCAGGGCTGGGAGTGGCGTGCCTGAACAGCTCAGCGGTGCCTGCTGGAGCCGAAGTCTACCGGTCGACTCAATCGCTTCCGGCGCTGCCCGATGTTGAGTTCAGCCTGTTACCGCCGCGCCCTGGTGAGGCGCCGCTGGTCAGCGCGGTTCGAGAGATGTTGGTCACGCACTTCTCCTAGGGGCTCAGCACCCGCCAGTGTGCTCCCGGCGGCTGCCCAGAGACTAGGTTCCTGTCTGAGTCGGTGGCATGACCTTGTTTTTCCAGTGGTTCACAGCGGCATGGCTAACGGAGCAAATGCAGGTGGCTGCGCCAGGCTGTTCTGCGCATGCAGCTGAATCCATTTGTGGACGAGGTTCGCGTTGAGGCAATGGCCGAGCGCGATGTTGGCAATCGAAGTGCCGGGCTGGGCACACTCTTGAATGACTTGGGCCTTGAAGGACTTGGAAAACGGGAAGTTATTACCTTTTAGAACAAAGGGGCTTTCCATTTAAGGAGTGCTTCAGGGTGCGCCTCCAACCAGTCGTGGGCAGCCTGATCGGGGCTTTTTCCCTGACGGTTAATGGCGTAATCGAGTTCTGCAACAATGACGTTGGAGAGACGGATATTGTCCAGCACGTCAAGCTCAGCATCGGTAAAGATGTCCAGGCGATCAGTACGCGCCAATAAAACCGCCTTATCAATTTCGCCCAGCAGCCCCTTGGGATCTTTGAGATCGCGGATCCGATGGCGATGGTGGAGGAATTGGGGCTGCCAAAGAGGTACTACCCCCCAGCGTTGCGCATCCACCAAGTCTTCAAATGCCGCAATGCATTCGTCCTGCGTACCCGTGCGGAACGAATAGCCCGCGGCTTTCAAGCCGTAGTCATCCATCATTCGCAGGGAAAATCGAGTAATACCCGCACCAGGACCAATGCCCTGGATAGTGGTACAGATGCGAGCAAGAACCTGCGGCTTGAGCAGATCCTCAATCGTTGAAAGCTCTTCCTGTGGAACGTAATCCGGTACTCCCCACAGTGCGTATGGCTGATAGTGAAGACCGAGTTCGCGGGTCAAAACCACCTCCTCCACCCGCGCCTTGTAGATCCCATGACTTGAGGGTATCCACGCGGAGGCGACCATATCGATCTCCCCTGTACGGAGTTGTTCGAAATTGGCCTCATGCAAGGCGAAGCTGCGTTTTACCGTAAACCCCATCTGCTGTAAAACCACCGCAACGAGTGCCGCGGTTGCTCGATGAAACGATAAATCCGTAACCCCCAACCGGACCGTGCGGCGTTTGGGCGTCCCGTGATCGAAAAACGGAGTCGCAAGGGCTGCACCGTTAGCGATCCGTGCGCTGTTCGTTGCATTTAATTTTGGCATAGCTGGCCTCTAGATGGCTGATATGTAACCCGCTCATACATAATTTGCCCAGCAGCTTGAATGTTTATTTTTACGAGAAAAAGCACGCTTGGGAGCGATTTAGTTTCTTCAAAAAATTGATAATCGCCAGTTGCAAAAAGAGATTAGGGTACGTTCGAAGGCAAGCAGCCCAAGCCCCCCACCGTTCTCTAGTGGATCCAAGGCCAACCAGTGCGATTATCTAAGGACCCGCAGGAGCTTAGAGCCGACAACCCCTCTCACAAGTCGGCCTGGCGTATTTCCATTGCCGCCTAGAGGAAAATCATGATGTCCTGAAACCATGAGACAACGACGCCCGGTGCTGTGGTAGCCTCACGGCTCTGGAACGTCGATTTACATCTGGACAAGTCGCCCGATGGGTACAGAAGTGCACCACTGTCAGGAACGTTTTATGTCGCTCAAAACAGCCTTTGCCACCGTGCTCAAAGCCATGCGCGCCGCTCGAGGTCTTTCACAGAAGAATCTCGCCGAGGTCAGCAGTCGGACCTACATCTCGAAGTTGGAACGTGGCCAGTGCTGTCCGACGATGGAGATGATCAGCGCCCTGAGTGTCCCCCTCAACGTGAGCCCGCTGACATTGGTCGCTATCACACTGGGGGCAGAGACCGGACAGTCCATCAAGATGTTGGCCAGTCGCATGGAACGGGAAGCCGCCGAGTTGGCAGAGTCGGGCGTACTCAAGAAACTGCAGATCCCGTTCAACGAGGAACCACCGATGCCACAGCGTCGCCCTCAACCCCGCAGCAGAAGCTCGGCAATAACCCTTCAGCAGATTGAGTTCAGCTTTGCCGAGTAACCTCTTTGCCAGTCCAGAGAGCGGTTTTCCCTCAGTGCGCTGACCCTTCAAGCGCACTGGGAGGGCTGCCTACATTCACGACGCAACCGGACACTTACGTCTCACAGCAGCTGGGAATACCCTTGCGCTCTACTGTCAGCGTTGTGCTCGTCTCCACGCGCGACACTGCAACACAGGCAAATCACCAATAAATCAGAATACTGCCCCCCATGTGGAGCCTTGTTCAGGCTACTCAATACCTCGCTTAATTTTTTATCTCCAGTCAGGCACACAATCCCCACATCGTCCAAACCGCCGCCATCAAGGTAATACTTGGCCAGCATTCTTTCGCAGAACGCCACGTTGAGGTCCTTTGGCGTCAGGCTGATATCAGGGATTACACTCTTTCGCGTGGAGAGCAATGGCGTTTCATTGGAAGCCCCTTTGGAGGGAGTCGCCACTTTCTGGATATCGTAGCTAGAGCTAGGCGTACGCCCCATTTGGCCGCGTCGGCGGTAGCAGTTGTAAATCTCGAGTAGTGGAAAACCAGTATCCGACTCATACCATCCATAGTTGTCTATTCCCCATGGAAAATACACACTCATGTCGGCAATGAATCTTTTATCAATTTTTGTCCCATGCCCGACAATATAAAAAATGGACACCGTGTCAAAATCAACGCCATCCATTATCAGAGCCATGACATTTTTATCGATGGATATTCTTTGAGGCATCGAATCGCTCCTTGAGATTTGACCTGCTTCATTAGCGCCAGCGCCACTGACTGACAGGTGTTCGAATGAACCCAGCCTGCTCATCAGCACGACAAACCGGTATGAGGCAAGGCAGGAACACTACTCTCCTGGTCGATGCCTTCCGAGAGCGTAGATCAATAGCCAAATGCCATGATGTAACAAACGAAGATTTCTTGAGAACTCAGGTTGATTCATCGTGCAGCAGCCAGGCGACTACCCAATGTGTGCCCTTTGGCACCAGGCGAGATGTTGACCAAAGTTTCTGAGCTGCCTACACCACAGTGAACTAGAACAATCAGAAGATAACCCATCGTCCACAAAGACAAATGACCCGCGACACCGCCTCCCCTCTTTTCTGCTCCGCTATAACCAACTGATTTTTCAAGGTCGTGTTTCACATTGAAAAAAGAAGATCTGCGCCCTGGAGAGATGGCCAGTTGCAACTAAACTCGAACGAACACCATGACCACGGATCGGAGGCTGCTATGGCACATCATTCTTGGCTCTCAACCACGGTATGGGGAATGACCTCTGCGATGTGCCTGATGGGCTGCACGACTCCCTATAAACATCCGATATTGCTCACCCACGACGACTCAAAACCCAGTATTCAGGGCATCAAGCAAATTCTGGCCAGCCAGCATAAAGACCGGCCGGAGATGGACATTATCGCCGTCCATGGCATGTGCACCCACGATTCATCCTGGGCGATAGAGTCCATCAACGCCCTTTCGGAACAGTTGGGCGCCGCTCCTGTTGAATCCATCGCCCCTACCCAGGTAGAAGCATCGGATGCCCTGATCTACAAACGGTCCCTCAACCTCAGCGAGGGAACGGTCAATATCGCCGCCCTGGTGTGGTCACCGGTGCTGACGCCCCTCAAGGCCCAGTTGTGCTATGACCAATCGAATAAAACCGGCGTGTGCGGCCGTGGCTCTGACAAGCCTGACTTTTTGCCCAAGGAGATCACCTCACCCGACTTCAAAGAGACCCGCGCACTGGTCAATCGCCTGGGCAAGGACCGGTTGATGGACGACTGCCTGGCAGATGCCGTGGCCTATCAGGGGCGTGCCCGTGAAGGCATCAGCCTGCAAGTCCAGGAAGCAATCCTGGCTGCTGCAGTGCCCGGCAAACACACCCGCAAGCATGATGAACTGAGAACTGAAGTCGCTGCCCGCCACACGCCACTCGTCATCTTCACTTCAAGCCTGGGTAGCAAAGTGGGGTTCGATGCCATCGACGCCCTCAGGGCCCATGGCGGAGCAGATAACGCCGCAGCTGAAGCGCTTTTCACACGCGTGCAGAGTATCTTCATGTCGGCCAACCAGATCCCCATCCTGCAACTTGCCGATCAAACACTCGAAGAGGCCGGCGATCTGAACGTGAGGCAGCAGCCAGTGGCCGACGATTCACTGGCCAGACTTCTCAGTACCTATGCACCGCGGATGAGACTGACCACTGAAGGCACCGACCTGAAAAGCAATACGCCGCTGGTGGTTTTCCTGTCAGATCCCAACGATCTTCTTTCCTATTCGCTTCGAAACTCACCACGACGGCCAGCCTATGCCACCGTGGACGTCGTGGTCTCGAATGCCCGGACCTGGTTTGGGCTTCTGGAGAACCCACTGGTAGCCCATACGGGATACCTGGCACAGCCAGAAATCGCGGAGATCGTCGTGAACGGCTACAAGCCGGATGCAGACGACCATTGAGTTCTGCCTCCGCGACGGCGATGGCAGAATCACGACAGCTCTCGACCAATCGGCTTCAAGCCTGGCGAAACTCGCTGGGCGTGACGCCTGCTTCGCGGCGAAACACCTGCGAAAAATGACTGGGGCTGGAATAGCCGACCTCCAGCCCTACATCGATGACGCTGCGGTGGGTCTCGAGCAACAGATGCCTTGCACGGGCCATGCGCAGGCGGATGAAGTACTGCGAAGGCGACAGCCCCGTCGCACGTTTGAACATTCGGCTGAAGTGGTACGCGCTGAGTTCGGCAAGCCCCGCCAGTCGGGCCAGGCTGAAGTCGTCAGCCAACTGCGCGTTCATCGCGTCGATGACCCGGCGCAACTTGTAAGCCTGCAACGCGTTCACACGCCGCCCCGGACGACGCGCAACGAGATAAGTACGCACCAGATGGACAGCCAATGCCTGTGCCAGGCTCTGGGCGAACAGTGGGCTCGGTGAACGCTCATCTACCAGTTCGGTGCGCAGCTGTTCCATGACAAACGCCACGCGAGCGTCTCGTGCACCCGATAGATCGCGAAAGGCCACGGGAGCAGCCCGTTCTCCCAACAACTCGCGCGCGGCATGGTCGATCAGCGGCAATCCCAGGTACAGGTGCATGACTTCGAATGTATCGCCGCCCAGGGTCTGCCAGCGCATCTCATAAGGTTCAGCCGAACTGGTGAGGAAAAAGTCGCCGGCACTGACTTCAGCCACGTCCCAGTCCCCGCCGAAGGCGCGCTCCTCCACCCTCGCCGCCCCGGCAAGAACAAGCACCAGCAACGGCTCAACTACGGCGGGCACCAGAATGGGCTCGACGATGCTGTGATGGCTGAACAGCTGTATCACAACGTCCTGGATCTGTGGTCGCGACGGCTGATCCCTGGACTCTCCCGGCAGATAGTCGCGCATCGACTCCCCGGTAATGCGTTGATCCGCACAGGGAGTCGCAGTCTGTGTCGTGCCTTGTCGCCTGGCTTGCACCATCAGAGCCTGCCCTCGTTGCACATGCCGATCCATGTGATTGGACAGACAGTATGGGGCTTTCGCCAATCGACAAGCGAGGGACAAGCGTCCCCCCAACGACATCCGGCGCAAAACCCCGACAGTCTCGGCAAGTCGGCGAAAGCCCCCTCTCCAGCGTTGCGAGACAGTAGGCCTGTCGCTGACGACAGCACCTTGCAGGTGCCGATCGGGTGAATATCTCGCCGGATCACAACGCTGGAGAACAGCATGATCGATATCAAGCACAACATGCCTCGGGAAGTGGAAGGCAAAGTCGCCCTGGTGACCGGTGCCGCCAGCGGGATCGGCAGGGCCATCGCACTGTTGCTGCACGCCCGTGGCGCGAAAGTGATTGCCGAGGACCTGAACCCCGCGGTCGAGGAACTCGCCCTCCCGGGCCTGGTGCCACTGGTTGCCGACATCACCCGGGACGGCGCCGCCGAGCGTGCCGTCGCCCTGGCCGTCGAGCAGTTCGGCCGGCTGGACATTCTGGTCAACAACGCCGGCATCATCCTCAACAAACTCGTCATCGACATGACCCGTGAAGACTGGGAGCGCATTCAGGCGGTCAATGTCACGGCGGCGTTCCTGCACAGCCGCGAAGCGGTCAAGGCGATGATGCCCAACCAATCCGGGGCGATCGTCAACATCGCGTCTTATGCATCCTATTTCGCCTTCCCGACCATCGCGGCCTATACGGCCTCCAAGGGCGCACTCGCCCAATTGACCCGAACCCTGGCCCTGGAAGTCATCGAACATGGCATTCGGGTCAACGCCATCGGCGTCGGTGACGTGGTGACCAACATCCTCAACGATGTCGTCGATGACGGCCCGGCCTTCCTTGCCAAACACGGCGAAGCCGCGCCGATCGGCCGCGCGGCACAACCCGGGGAAATCGCCGAGGTGGTCGCCTTTATCGCATCGGATCGCGCCAGCTTCATGGTCGGCTCTGTGGTCATGGTCGACGGCGGCATGACCGTCACTGCCGGGTAGTCAACCTGCATTCCAACGGATCAGGGCGCAAACGGGTAAGGTCAGCAACTTCTGGCGCGTATCCGATTCGACTCCAGCCAACGCACTGAATCAATCACCGCACTCGACGCCCTGAACAACCTTGGCTATACATGACCCGCATATCCCGACAGGAGCTTCCCGCATGAGCATCATCACCACCGAAGTGGAATTCACCCTGCCCATCGGCTACCGCGACGGCGACGGCAATCTGCACAAGAACGGTGTCATGCGCCTGGCCACGGCAGGCGATGAAATCCTGCCGCTGAAAGACCACCGGGTCCAGGCCAACCCGGCCTACCTGCCGATCATCGTGCTGTCGCGGGTGATCGTGCGGCTGGGCAGTCTCGAGATGATCAATACCAGGGTGATCGAAGAGCTGTTTTCCGCCGACTTTGCCTATCTGCAAAACCTGTACAACCGCATCAACCAGGTCGACGCCGATGACAAACCGATATAGCGCGGGCCCTTATCCAACCAGCGACAGCAGATAAAGCCGCAGCATCTCCCGGGCTTCCGCCAACAACACCCGCTGCCGGGCCGGCGCTTCCTGACTGATCAGACCCACCCCCTTGAACTGGATCAGCAGCGTCCCGGCCACGGCCTTCAACCTGGCGGCGGACAGGGCCGGGAGCACCTCGCGTACCACCGCCTCGATCCCTTCCAGCATGGCCTTGCGAAAACGCTGGCGCTCGCTGTCACTGGCCCCGCCGATATCGGCCAGGTTGATGGCGAAGCGACGCTGGGACTGCAAGCCGAGGCTGAAATCGATAAACGCCGTCGCCAGTTCGTCCGGGGTCATTTCGCGTGCCTGCATGGCCAGCGCTTCAAGGGACGTCAGGGCGTGCTCGACATAGTTCAGCAACAGCGCTTCGGCAACGGCTTGCTTGGTCGGAAAGAACCGGTACAGCGAGGCGATCGCCGTTCCCGAGCGGGCAGCGATCTCGGTCATGGTCGTCGCGTCGAAACCCTTCTGCGTGAACAGTTCGACGCCGGCCTCGAGGATCGCCGCCACGCGCAAGTGCCCCCGGGCACGCTGTGGCTCCTGGCCCTTGGCGGGTGGTTTTGTTGACATATGAGAGGATGCCCTTCACTATCTTAATAGAGGATATCCTCTCATATTAGCACTCCTCCAACCCGAAGCAACGCCCGGCAACCACGCCGGCTCAATCAAGGGGCCTATCATGTCCAACGCGGATAATCATGCCGCCAGTGCCGGAGCCGGCAAGTACGTCTCGGTCTGGCAGTGGGCGGTATTGCTGGGATTGTCGGCGTTGCTGGCCATGTTCCTGACCTGGAGCGGTATTCCGGCGGCACTGCTGCTGGGACCGATGCTTGGCGCAATCATCGTGGCGATCACCTTTATCGAGAACCGGGTACGGATTGCCCGGTCAGCCTCGGCCTTCGCCCAAGGCATCCTGGGTTGCATGATCGGGAAAACCCTGGTGCAGTCGCTGTCCGGCGCGGCCATCGGCAACTGGCCGTTGTTTATCGTCGGTGTACTGGCGGTGATCGCCATCAGCGCCGCGCTGGGCTGGCTGCTGACCCGACTGCGGGTGCTGCCGGGGACCACCGCCATCTGGGGCCTGAGCCCGGGGGCCGCCACGGTGATGATCCTGATGGCCGAGAATGCCGGCGCCGACGCGCAACTGGTCGCCTGCATGCAGTACACACGGGTGATCCTGGTCGCAGTGATCGCCACGCTGATTACCCATTTCACCGGTGCCGGCGTGGTGCATGCGGTGCACACCCTCATCTGGTTCCCGGCCATCGACTGGCTGGCGCTGGCCCAGACTCTGGCACTGGTAGCCGCCGGCCCGCTGGTGGCGCGCCTGAGCAAGATCCCGGTCGCCTCGCTGCTGGTGCCGCTGCTGGGCGCAATTGCCCTCACCCACTTCGGTTTGATCACCCTGGAGATGCCGCACTGGCTGCTGGCACTCGGTTATGCCGTGATCGGCTGGCGGATCGGCATGCCCTTCACCCGGCCCCTGGTGAAATATGCCCTGAAGGCCTTTCCGGCGATTCTCGCCAGCACCCTCGCATTGATCGCCGCCTGTGCCGCCCTGGCTGCGGTGTTCGTCTTTGCCGCCGGTATCGATCCTCTCACCGCCTACCTGGCCACCAGCCCCGGCGGCGCCGATTCCGTCGCGATCATCGCCGCCTCCAGCCAGGTCGACATGCCTTTTGTCATGACCATGCAGATGGCCCGCTTTGCCGTCGTGTTGCTGGCGGGTCCGGCGATGGCAGCGTTTATCTCCCGACGCCTCGCCCCGCCAGGCAGTCGTGTGGATACCTGAAAACCCAGTCGCTACCTACTCTCGTTACGGAAGGTGATCCATGTACATTCCAGCATTCCTTGCCGGCGTATTCATCTGCAACGCCCTGCCACACCTCGCCGCCGGATTGCGCGGTGAAATCTTCCCCACGCCCTTTGCCAGGCCGCGCGGGAAAGGTCCCTCCTCGCCGCTGGTGAACTTTCTCTGGGGCATGTTCAACCTGCTGGTGGGTCTGGTGCTGTTGTCGAGGCAACCGGTGACGATCGGTGACGACCCGGCGTTTATCGCGCTGATGGCGGGAGCACTGGCGATCGGGACCTACCTGTCGATCCATTTCGGCAAGCAGCGGCGCCCTTCTGCCCCGGACTGATGACCCAGGGCCCGTGGTCGGCTTCACGCCAGTGGCGATAAACGAGCGATGCCCCTGCGCCTCATCGCCCACCGACAGACCGCAAACCGGCGACAACCTCGACGGCCTACCACTCGGCGGCTGCCGACGAAACGCCTTGCACTCGATAGGCCACCGACTATGCTCCAGCCGCTGCCCCCCAGGATATTGATCCCGGCAGCAAGGCCTGCGGCTTGCCCATCCCGGAAACCGCCTCGCTGATCAGCAGGAAGTTCACCCTGACGACGCCCATGCGTTCGCCGCGCGGTGTTCCCCAAGGAGGGAGCCATGCCAGTACCAGGACGGTACCTGATCGCAATCCCGGTCTATAACGGCGTCGATCTGCTCGACGTCTCCGTGCCCTATGAGCTGTTCAACTGGATGGCTCTGCTCGAACCGCAACTGCCCGATACACCGCCCCGAGAGGTGCGGCTGGTCTCCCTCGACGGGCCGGCCATCACGACTCGCGATGGCCTGACCCTGGGCGGCAACTTGCCGAGTTTCGTCGATACCCACGAACAGATCGACCTGCTATGGATTCCCGGCGGCGATCCCCGGGACTTGCAACGCCTGATGCTCGATCAACCGCGCATGGACTGGCTGCTGCGCCAGGGCCAGGCCGCGCAGTTGGCCGCCTCGGTCTGCGAAGGCGCCCTGCTGGCCGCCGCCGCGGGACTGCTCGATGGCTACCAGGCCACCACCCACTGGGCCTTTATCGCCTGCCTGAAACTGTTCCCGGAGATCGAGGTGGTGCCCGGCTATCCGCGTTACAAGCGCGACAGGCAGCGCATCACCGGTGGCGGCATTTCGTCGGGACTCGACGAGGCGCTGGAAATCATCGCGAAAATTTCCAGCGACACCGTGGCGCAAAAGGTCCAGCTGAACATCCAGTACAACCCCTGCCCGCCCTTCAACAGCGGCGATCCCTCGGTTGCCGAACCGCCGGTCTACACCCCTGGGGACGCCAGCCGCTGTGATATTTCCGGCATGGCCGGAACCATCGCCCAGGTCCTCCGACGCAGAGGCCACGCCCCGTGAACCGCTGGTAATCCGGAACCTGATGTCGGCTCCGATAACACTCGAATGATCAAGGGACACGCGGCCGCGATGGTCGTCGCCGTTACTCGCGCATTGGCGCAGGGAGAACAACATGGCTTCACTTCGCAGGGTCCTGGCTGGACTGTTGGTGTGTGCAAGCTCTTCGGCGGCACTCGCCGACCTGACGTCCCAAGCCTTCCTCACACCGCCCAGGCTCCTTGAAAAAGGGGCGCCGGGCCCCCTGAAGACCACCGAACTGGAACTGGCGGGCACAGGGTGCAACCCGGCGGGCGATATCACCCGCGATGGCCAGACCGTCGAGCTGAACCTGCAAGTGCAGAAGCGCGAGAACCAGATCAACAACCCGAACAATCCCGGCGGCGCGAAAGACACCGTCAAGCTGCGCTCCTACGGCGGCTGCCTGGGCGGCCCACAGATCGACGTGCGGCCGGGCAATACCTTGCGCGTGCACCTGGACAACCAATTGACCAAGGACGATCCCAGCTGTCCGAACGGCGGCGATCCGGCGGATGGCTCGCCGGGCTGTTTCAACACCATCAACCTGCATTATCACGGGCTGCACGTCTCGCCGGCGGGCAACAGCGACAACGTGCTGCTCAATATCGGCCCGCAAACCCGTTTCGAGTACGAGATCAATATCCCCACCGACCACCCTTCCGGCACGTTCTGGTACCACGCCCACCGCCACGGTTCCACCGCGCTGCAAGTCGCCAGCGGCGCTGCCGGCCCCCTGATCATTCGCGGCGACCGCCCCTACACCGGAGGCAAGCCGGGAGACATCGATACCATTCTCAAGGATGCGGCAGGCCAGCCCATTCCCGAGCAGGTGCTGCTGTTCCAGCAGATCCCCTATGCCTGCTTCGATGACCAGGGAAACATTATCCAGGATGAACTCGGCACCTGGATCTGCCCCAACGGGAAAACCGGCGTGATAGAGAACTTCGACGCGCAGCTCTCCTCACCCACCGTGTGGGACAACAGCGGGCGATTCACCAGCATCAACGGTGTGGTGCAGCCGACCATCACGCAGACATCTGCCGGGAAAAACATCCAGGCCGGCGAGATAGTGCACTGGCGCTTCATTCACGGCGGCATCCACGACACGGTGAACCTGCAGATCGTCCCCCTCGACACCACCAGCCCGAAGGCCAAGCTCGCAAACGCCCTGGCTCCCCTGGTCGGCACCCCGAAAGAACAGGCACAGCGGATTGCCGATCTCTGTCCGATTACCGTTGCGGACAGCAAGGCGCCCGTCGAACTGGTGCCGCAGTTCGAAATCGCCGCCGATGGACTTACCCGTACCTCGATCCGCCCCATCGGCGTGAACAGGAAAAGCGTGAGCGGCGGCATCGGCAGCAACTTCCTGCAGCCGGGCTACCGCAGCGATGTCCTGCTGATGTTTCCCCGCGAGGGCACCTACTGTGTGCTGAACCAGGCGGCGACCCCCGCCGAGCGCGCCAATGCCGGTGGCCCTGGCAAGGGCCCGGGCGGCCAGGGGCCGAACGAAACCCAGTTGCTGGCGACGGTCGTGGTCAAAGGTGGCAAGGTCGTGACGAGCGATCCCCAGGCGTACATCCAGCAGGCGCTCTACGACGCCAACAAGGCCGACAAGGATCTTCCCGCCGCCGCCCTGGAAGGCCTGCGTAGCGGCAACCTGTCGCCCTGGCGCGGGATGCCGGACCTCAAGGACGAGACGCCCGACAAAGAGCTGCAACTCGCCCATTTCTTCATCGGCAACCCGCCCTCGCCACCGTCGCCGGCTGCCACACCACCGGCCAAGCCGGGCGATCCATGGACCGGAGCATTTGGTTTCTACATCAACCACAAATCCTATGATCCGGATCGCATCGACTTCACCCGCCAGGTCAACACCACGGACGATTGGAAGCTGACCTCAGGGGGTGAGCCCCATATCTTCCATATTCATGTGAACCCGTTCCAGGTGATGGATGTGCTCTACGGCAAGCCCGGCGAGACGGCCAGGAGCATCTTCGGCCCCAACGGCGAATGCCTGGTGCCCGCCGACGAACTGGGCCTGCAGAACCAGTACTGCGGCATGTGGCACGAGTTCAAGGACACCATCTTCGTCCAGAACGACTATCAGGTTCTGGTACGCACCCACTACGACCGCTATATCGGCGAGTTCGTCATCCACTGCCACATCCTCGACCACGAGGACGGCGGCATGATGACCAACATCCAGATCGTCCCGGACCTCAGTGCCGCCGGCGGCGGCATCGGGATGGCCGGCATGAAGCACACCGCGCATCAACACCCGGACAAACCGTAGCACTGATAAGGAGATGTCACGCATGAGCAATCCCTTTGCTGGAAAATGGACCTACAGAAGCTTCCTCAACAACCCGGCGCTCACCGACGGCGACCCGGCCAAACTCATCAAGTTGCTGTTCGCCGAAGGCGTGTGGAACGTGGAGAACACCGCCGACAATACCTTTATCGGCGTCCTCAGCTTCGGCACCGACGCCATGGACCTGAAAGGCGTCATCACCCCGGCCCACGGCAATGTGGCCGCCCACGTGCATATCCAGGGCAGCGGACGCCCCGGCACCGCGACGAAAGATTACTTCTACGACTATGACGGCTCGCTGACCGAACACTGGCCGAATGGCGTGAACCAGGTCGCGGCCATCACCGGCTCGGTCATCCGCGTGAAGCCGCATGATGGCGCACCAGCGGGGTTGGTGGCCTCGTTCATCAGCGTCAAGGCTGGCTAGACACCCTCTGCGCTCCCCACTCCCGGATCGCCAGGGCACTGGCCTCCGGGATTCGTGCCACGGGAGCGCCCGAATGCTGTTGACGACAAGGAGTTGGACATGCCATCGACCACCAAGACCGCCCCGATCGCGAACCCGACCTGGTACGGGCAGATCCGCGATATGTTTACCTCGGTAGACAGGAACCATATGGCCGCGCAAGGCCTCGACCTCGCCAGCTACGACGCCGTGATGACCCATGCCGGCGACATCTACCAGCAGGTCGCCGGCGGCAACATGCCACCGCACAATCCCTGGCCCGCCGACTGGGTCGGTACCTTTCTCAACTGGATGAACAACGGTTACCCGAAAGGCACGCCTCCGGCGAAGTCCGGCGTGACGAACTTCACCGCCCGCGCCTGGTTGAGCGCCGCGGCTCCGGCCGGTCGGATCCGCAAGGACATCACCACGTTATCCAGCAAGGAACTCGACCTGCTCAAGAAGGCGTTTTCCGCCATGGTCGCCAAGGACCCCAGCGACCCCAACAGCTTTTTCGTCCAGGCCGCCTACCACTGGTTTCCGGCGCCCAACACCTATTGCATGCACCATGTCCCGGGCTACAACCCCTGGCACCGGGCCTATCTGGTCAGCTTCGAAAATGCCATGAGGTCGATACCCGGTTGCGAGAACGTGACCCTGCCGTACTGGGATATCACCACGCCCTTTCCCGACGTGCTCAAGAGCGCCCCCTTCGACCGCTATGTGCTGCAGAAGGACGCCAGCCCCAAATACCCGCAGGGCTACACCACCCAGCGATTCGCCTATGACGAGATTGCCCGGAATCTTGTGACGTATGACGTTACTGGCGACGTCAACCGCGCCATGAGCAAGACCGACTGGGAAGACTTCCACGGCTTCTGGTCCGGCGCCGCCTACAACACCATCATTGCCGCCCACGACGCCGGCCACAACTCGATCGGCCCGACCATGCAGGACCAGGGGATAGCGGCCTTCGACCCGGTGTTCTGGTTCTTCCATTGCAACTGGGACCGGCTGTTCTGGGAATGGCAGAAGAAGATGGAGGCCACCGACCTGCATGGCCTGCTCACCACCATCAACGAAGCGACCGACCCGGTCAGCTACCAGATTTTCACCGTTCCGGCGCTGCAGTTGCTTAACCCGTTCACCAACGATCCGCCGAAACTGAACACCGTGACGATCATCGATTCGGTGGCTCAGCTCGACATCGACTACCACTCACCGGCGGTGGCGTCGAAGGTGGCTTTCCTGACCAAGACTCAGCGCACGTTGCCCGCGTCAAAACGTTTCACCGTCGCGGCCGATCGGGTCAATGTGCGGGTCAGCGGCATCAACCGCCTGAAAATTCCGGGCAGCTTCTCGGTGCACTTGCAGAAAGACGGCAAGACCATCGCCTCCAAGGCCTTGTTTCAGCCGGAGGAAGCCCAGACCTGTGCCAATTGCGTGGCCAATGCCCTGGCCCATTTCGACTTCGAACTGCCGTTGGCCACGGTGCAGGGTGGCAAGCTCAGTGTCTGGGTGGAACCGGTGAACCAGGACTTCGTCGGCGACCGGTTTCCGCAGAAGCTGATGGGTGACCCCACCATCGACGTGACCCTGCTGCTGCAAACCGAGTGAGCGTGCCGCCGGGCCCGCACGATGACGACTTGCGGGCCCGGCACACCCTTCAATCAGGGCTTGGCGACATGCCAGACCTGGTTGACGCCGTCACCACTGGTGTCGCCCGGTTTGCTGTCCTTGACCCAGCTGTACAGCGGCATGTTCTTGTAGGCCCACTGCTGGCTGCCGTCATCACGGGTGACAATGCTGTAGCCATCGGAGGCCTTGGCACCGGCAGCGGCTGGCAGCGGCGGCCAGTTGCTCGCGCAAGGACCGTTGCAGGCGGACTTGCCCGCGCTGTCCTTGGAGAAGGTGTACAGGGTCATGCCCTTGGCATCGACCAGAACCTTGCCCGCTGCGGTGTCGGCGACCTTGGCCGGTGCATCGGCAAAGGCCACGCCGGAAAGACAGGTCATGGCGACAGCAGCAGCGAGGGTGATTTTCTTCAGCATGGGAAGCTCTCTGTTTTCAGGTTAAGTGGCCGTATCGAGGTGGCGCAGGCAGGCGCCACATACGGCAAACACATCACCCGGCGTTTTATTCGCCCCCTCTGGAAAATATTTACACCCGGTCGCGCTTCATCTGCATGACCAGGGTGAAACGATCGCTGGGATAGACCGTCTCGGACACGGCAATCAGCGCCCCGTCCTGGTCCCGGTACTGGCGAATGATGTTCAGCCCGAGGGAGCCCGCCTGGGCCTTGAGGCTGCCCGCCAGCTCGGCGCCCAACTGCACCGGTCGCACTTGCTGGTCGACCACATCGATCTGCCGTGCGAACGCCTTGCCGATCAGCGCGGCGATCAGCTCGTCGGGATGTTCCCTGGCCTGGGGGATCACTTCGGCGAAGGCCTGCTCGGCATAGACGTCGGTCCAGCACAGCGGCGCATGGGCCTCGCTGTTGTCGACCTTGATGCTCGACACACAGAAATAGTGCCCGCCCGGCTCCAGGCCCAGTCGCCGCGCCAGCGCGATATCGGCGACGAAGTGCCGGACATCCTGGATATCCCGGACATGGGTTTCCGCCACCTGCACCAGGTCGGCCACCGAGGCCAGGGCCTGGGAATAACCGCCCTGGGGCGATGCCGCCTCCACCCGCGTCCCCACCCGCTTGCGCCGGGACACCATGCCCTGCCCCTGCAACTGATCGATGGCCGCGCGCACCGTCTGCCGGCTCACCTGATACAGCGCACAGAGCTCGAACTCTGTCGGCAGCAACGAGCCGACGGGGTAACGGCCATTGCCGATACCGTCGATCAGATCCCGGGCCACCACCGCATAACGCCTCTGATTCACGCCTTCCATTGGTACCTCGCTATCGAGTTGACAGTGTATCAGCAGTCAGGCAATCATAATGTACGGACATAATATATATGTACTTAATAAAACATACAAATCAGGATTGCCGCCATGTCGAGTACCGTCTTTGATTCCGCCCTCTTTCGCGACATGTTCGGCACGGCCGAAATGCGCGGTGTGTTCTCTGATCGCGCACTGATCGAACGCTACATCGAAGTGGAAGTCGCCCTGGCCCGAGCCGAAGCTCGCTGTGGAGTGATTCCCGCCGAGGCCGCCGAACAGATCGCCGCCCTCTCCACCTACGACGCCCTCGACCTGGCCCTGATGCAGCACGAGACCGAGATCGTCGGCTACCCGATCCTGCCGCTGGTGGAGCAACTGTCGAAGATCTGCGGCGACGCCGGTCGCTACGTGCATTGGGGCGCCACCACCCAGGACATCATGGACACCGCCGTGGTCCTGCAAGTCCGCGCCGCCCTGGCTATCGTCGAGCGCGATATCCAGGCGGTGCGCGGACTGCTGGCCGAACTGGCGCTGCGTTATCGCGACACGCCCATGGCCGGCCGTACCCACCTGCAACATGCCCTGCCGATCACCTTCGGCTACAAGTGCGCGGTCTGGCTGAGCATGTTCGACCGCCATGCCGAACGCCTGGTGGAGCTGCGTCCACGGGTGGAAATCGGCCAGTTCGCCGGCGCCGCGGGCACCCTCGCCTCGCTGGGCGACAAGGGCCTGGACGTCCAGCACGCATTGATGGCCGAGCTCGGTCTGGGAATCCCGCAGGCCACCTGGCACGTGGCCCGCGACGGCCTGGCCGAAACCCTGAACTTCCTCGGCCTGGTCACCGGGTCCCTGGGCAAGATCGCCCTCGACGTCATGATGATGATGACCAGCGAGCTGGGTGAAGTGTACGAACCCTTCGTCAAGGGTCGCGGCGCCAGCAGCACCATGCCGCAGAAACGCAACCCGATTTCCTGCGAGCTGATGTACGCCGCCGCCAAGGGCGTGCGCCAGCACGCGGGCCTGATGCTCGACGCGATGATCCAGGACTTCGAGCGCTCCACCGGTCCCTGGCAGGCGGAGTGGATCGCCATTCCGGAAGCCTTCGCCCTGAGCGCCGCCTCCCTCGGCCAGGCCCGGTTCATGCTCGCGGGACTGGAAGTGCGCACCGAGCGCATGCGCAAGAACCTCGACATGACTCAGGGCCTGATCGTCGCCGAAGCCGTGATGATGGGCATGGCCCCGGCACTCGGACGCCAGGTCGCCCACGACGTGGTCTATGCCGCCTGCCGCCTGGCCAACGACCAGGGCACCAGCCTGCTCGATGCGCTGCTCGCCCAGGGCGAAGCCACCGCGCAGCTGGACATCGAGGAACTCAAGCGCCTGACCGATCCGGCCAACTACCTGGGCCTGGCCCCACGGATGGTGGATATCGCCCTGGCGCGCGAAGGCTCCGTCAGACGCTGATCGTCAGGGGCTCATGACGAGCGAGCCCCCGCCCCGACTCTCGCCAATAACAACAATGAGATCGCGACATGACTACTCTGAGCAAAAAACCGTTCTACAAGGACCTGACCTTCCAGGTCGTCGCCGCCATGGCCCTGGGTATCGCCTTCGGCTTCCTCGCCCCGGAGCTGGCCGCCAAGTTCAAGATCCTCGGCGATATCTTCCTCAAGCTGATCAAGACCGCCGTGGCCCCGCTGGTATTCTTCACCGTGGGCCACGGTATCGCCTCGGCCGGTGATATCAAGCGGGTCGGCAAGGTCGGCCTGCGGGCGCTGATCTACTTCGAGGTGGTGTCGACCGTGGCCCTGGCCATCGGACTGCTGTGGGGCAACCTGCTGGAGATCGGCGCGGGCATGCACAACGCCCATCCCAGCACGGCCACCGCCGCCGCGGCCTCGGCGGCCGTCGCCAAAGGCCATGCCCCGGCATCGACCCTGGAATTCATCTACGAGATCTTCCCCGACAACTTCGTCGGCGCCTTTGCCGGTGGTCAGCTGTTGCAGGTACTGGTGATCTCGGTGCTGTTCGGTTTCGCCTTGCTGGCGCTCAAGACCGAACGCCGTGCCGTGATCGAGGACGGCCTGAGCCGGATCTCCGAATGCTTCTTCGAGTTCATCAACCTGATCATGAAGTTCGCCCCGCTCGGGGCCTTCGGCTCGGTGGCCTACGCCGTGGGCAGCAACGGCACGGCAGTGCTGATGTCGCTGGCGAACCTGGTGCTGATGTTCTACGTGGCGATCCTGTTCTTCATCTTCGTGGTACTGGGGCTGGTGTGTCGCCTGTGGGGGTTCAGCCTGTGGCGTTTCCTCCAGTACATCAAGGACGAGATCTTCATCGTCCTCGGCACCGCCTCCTCGGAAAGCGCCTTGCCGCGACTGCTGCAGAAACTGGAGAAGTTCGGCTGCTCCAAGCAGAGCGTCGGCCTGGTGCTGCCCACCGGCTACGCCTTCAACCTCGACGGCACCTCGATCTACATGTCCCTGAGCGTGCTGTTTATCGCCAACGCCTATGGCGTACCCATGAGCTGGGAACAACAGTTGGGCGTCATCGCCATCATGCTGCTGACCTCCAAGGGCGCGGCGGCGGTCTCGGGCGGCAGCTTCGTGGTGTTCGCGGCCACGGTGACCGCCATCGGCGTGCTGCCGGTGGAAGGCCTGGCGTTGCTGTTCGGCGTGTATCGCTTCATGTCCATGGCCATCGCCACCTGTAACACCATCGGCAACAGCGTGGCGACGGTGGTGGTGTCGAAATGGTCCGGCGAGTTCTCCGAGCAGGCGGCCCAGGTCGAGTATGAGCGCACCCTCGGCCGAGCGCCCGGCGCCGCGCTCTGACCTTTTGCGGCGCGGGTCGGTTCGGCCCGCGCGATCTCCTTCGAAACCCTTTTCCCGGAGTCATCTTCATGTCCAGCATGCGCATCGAACACGACGCGTTCGGGCCCGTATCCATCCCCGCCGACCGTTACTGGGGCGCCCAGACCCAACGCGCCCTGGCCGTTTTCGGCAGCGGCAGGGAGCAGTTTCCAGCGTGTCTGGTACGCGCCTTCGGCCAGCAGAAACTGGCCGCCCTGCGCGCCAACGTGCAACTCGGCGCGCTCCCGGCCGACATGGCGGCGGCCATCGAGCAGGCGGCCGGAGAACTGATCGATGGCCGGTTCGACGAGCACTTCCCGTTGTCTATCTGGCAGACCGGGTCGGGCACCCAGACCAACATGAACGCCAACGAGGTCATTGCCAATCGGGCCAACGAGATACTGGGCAACGCCCTCGGCAGCAAGTCCCCGGTGCACCCCAATGACCACGTGAACCGCTCGCAGTCCTCCAACGACAGCTTCCCGACCATCATGCACCTGACCACCCTGCTGGAACTGCGCGGCCGCCTGCTGCCGGCGCTGGCGAGCCTGCGTGACGGACTGGACGAAAAGGCCGTGGCCTGGCGTGACGTGCTGAAGATCGGCCGTACCCACCTGATGGATGCGGTGCCCATGAGCCAGGGCCAGGCCTTCGACAGCTTCGCCCGGCAGATCGGCCATGGCATCGCCCGCGTCGAAGCCTGCCTGCCCAGGTTGCGCAGCCTGCCCCAGGGTGGCACCGCCGTCGGCACCGGGCTCAATACCCCGGTCGGTTTCGATGTGGCGTTCTGCAAGGCATTGAGCGAAATAAGCGCTGAGCAGTTCGAGCCGAACCCGTGCAAGTTCGAGGGCATGGGCACCCATGATGCGCTGGTGGAAGTCTCCGGGGCCTTGAATGTGCTGGCCGTGTCCCTGACGAAAATCGCCAACGATATCCGTCTGCTGGGTTCCGGTCCGCGCTGCGGATTCGGCGAACTGCTGGTGCCTGACGACGGCCTCACCTCCTCGATCATGCCCGGCAAGCGCAACCCGACCATCGCCGAAGTGCTGGTCCAGGCGGCCATGCAGGTCATGGGCAACCACACCACCATCACCATTGCCGGCGCCTCGAGCACCTTCGAACTGAATGTGGCCAAGCCGGTGTTGATCCACAACCTGCTGCAGTCCATCGACGTGCTGTCCAACAGTGTCAGTATCTTCACCGAGAAACTGATCAAGGGCCTGGAAGTCGATCGTGAACGGCTGGCCGGCAATGTCGACAGCTCGTTGCTGCTGGCAACGGCACTCAACCCGGTGCTGGGTTATGACAAGGTGGCGCGGATCACGCGAAAGGCCGCCGAGGAAGGGCTGACGCCGAGGGAGGCTGCCGTGCGGTTGGGCTTCATGACGGCGCAGGAATACAACCAGTGGGTACGCCCCGAAACGATGATCGCCCCCACGTGATCGTTCCCACGCTCTGCGTGGGCATGCATCATGGGACGCTCTGCGTCCGCTATCGAGGCACTGCGCAGCTGGGCGCAGGGAGCCTGAGCGCCATGGCTCAGACCGACCGCGCCTCGCCGAGGAACTGACGGTACTGTGCCACCGTCTGCTCCGTGCGCTCGACCATCGGCAGATGGCCCACGCCGTCCCAGCACTCCAGGCGGGCATGGGGAATCCCGGCGATCCAGGTCTGTGCGCTGGCCAGCGGCACCATGCGGTCCTCGCGTCCCCATAGCAGGAGGGTCGGCACCTGGATATGGCCCAACCAGGGCTCCATGCGCGGGCTGTCATGGAAGTCATCGAAGATTTCCGCCAGCTCGCTGCGTCGATCCATATAGAGCTGCGCCTCCGACGCCAGCAACACCCCGGAATCCACGGCGGCGAAGCCATGGTCATGGCGAAGAAACGGTCGAACTCCGCCCGCGAGCGGATCAGGAACGGGTTGCGACCCTGCTTGACCAGCTCTTCCACTTCATTGGGCTGCGGCAGGTTGACCCCCACCGGCCCCATCAACGCCAGGGACAGCACCCGCTGCGGGTAATGCGCCGCCAGCCAGGTAGCGACATACGCGCCCATGGAGCTGCCGACCGCATGCACCTGGTCGATCCCGCAGGCGTCCAGCATTTCGACCATGCGCTTTGCCTGGGCGGCGATACTGTAGTCGCCGCCGGCCTTGAAGCCGCTTTTGCCGTGGCCGGCCAGGTCGGGAATGATTACCTGGTGGTCGGCGACAAAACCGCGGGCGAAGCGGATCCACAGGTTCTTGTCGGCACTGAAGCCGTGGATCAACAGCAAGGGCGCCGTATTGCCCGGGGTGCCGCCCTGGAAGGTCGCCAGGGTCATCGAGTCGATCGACACCGGGATCTGTGTCAGGCGTGAAAGCCGCGCCTCGATCGCGGTAATCAGGTCGAACAGCAGCCCTCCTACACGGGGATAGGTCCACCACGCCCAGGCAACGGCCAGAGCGATGAGGGCAAGGATCAAGAGCATCAAGGCTTCTCCGGGGCTGGATTCGCGGCAGCATGTTCACCACTGCCGACTCATGGCAGCAGTCTCCCCGCTGGCGTGCCGGCAACACAAGCAGAACCGCCTGCGGCCCCGCAAGATTCATGTTCGGCACAACAACCGTCATAGCGCTTCTGCTAGGCTGCCAGGCCGGACCCTCAACCCCACCAGGCCCCCTCCGATGTTCACTATCCGTACCATGACCCTGGACGATTACCCGGCCGTCATCGACCTGATGCGCAGTACCCCCGGCATTTCCCTGCGCGAGGCGGACTCCCGCGAGTCGACCGCCCGCTACCTGGAACGTAATCCCGGGATGAGTTTTGTTGCTGAAATCGACGGCGAACCCGCTGGCTGCATCATGTCCGGCCATGACGGGCGCCGGGGCTACCTGCAGCACCTGGTGGTACTGCCGCGTCACCGCCGCCAGGGCATCGCCAATGCCCTGGTGCAGCGCTGCCTGTCGACACTGGAGTCCCACGGCATCCTCAAGTGCCATCTCGATGTGATCAAGACCAACACCAGCGCCGCCGAGTATTGGCACAGCCAGGGCTGGCAACTGCGCCAGGATATCGACCGCTACTCGTTTACCCGCTCGGACAATCACAACGTCTAGGTGCACGGCCCACGGTCAGTTGCCCAGCTTGTCCACCATCAGGTCGATAAAGCGCCGCACACGCGGTTCGAGGAAACGTCTGGTCGGGTAAATCACCAGGATCTCGACCTCGCCGGCATCCACCGCCGGCAACACCGGCACCAGGCGTCCCGACGCCAGGTCCGCGGCCACCAGGAAATCCGGCAGTTGGGCAATACCCAATCCGGCGAGGGCGGCTTCACGTAGCGCCTCGGCGCTGTCCAGGCGCATGCGGCTGCGGCCCTGGGCCTTGACCCAGGTACCGTCGCTGTCCCGCAGGCGCCAGCTTTGCTTGCGCGTGCGGCTGCTGAAGAACAGGCAGTCGTGGCCGACCAGCGAATCGATGTGCGACGGCTGTCCGTGCCTGGCGATATAGCCCGGTGCGGCGCACAGCACGGCCTTGTAGCGGGTAACCACCCGTGACACCAGTTGCCGGTCCAGGTTGGCACCGCCGACCCGTACCGCCAGGTCGAAGCCCTCCTCGACAATATCGGCCATGCGATCGCTGAAGCTCACCTCGACCTGCACCTCGGGCCATTGCTCCAGGTACTGCTGCAACAACGGCAGCAGCACCAGCCGGCCAAAGGCATCGGGTACGGTCAGGCGCAACAGGCCCCGTGGCGTGCCCGTCGCCCCGCCGACGCTGGTCTGGGCGTTATCGACCGCCGCGAGTATCTGCAAGCCCTGCTCGTAGAAGACCCGCCCTTCCTCGGTCAGGCTCAGCGTCCGGGTGGTGCGGTTGAGCAGGCGCACACCGAGGGTTTCCTCGAGGCGCGTCACGGCCTTGCCGGCCGCCGAACGGGTCAGCCCCATCGCCTGCCCGCCACCGACGAAGCTGCCGGCATCGACCACCGCCATGAAGATCAGGATTTCATTCAGGTTGGTGCGCAACATCGAAACGCCCTCCTCTGTAAGCAACGGGTGGCCGGGCACCCACCCGGCACCGACTACCCCTTGGCCAGCGAACCCGACACCGGCAGGCTGTCCAGCAGCCGCAGGCCGGTGGTCTTGACGAAGGTGGCGTAGTCCATCGGCCGCTCGATGGCGGTTTCGGCGTTCGGCAGCACATAGGCCCAGGCCCGCCCGGACGCACTGTCATAGACCAGCTTGAACAGTCGGGTCGGCACCCAGACCCGGTTGTCGCCGATGGTGCCGTGGCCCTCGTCGAACAACGGGCCGGTAAACACATAGACATTACCATTGGCGCGCATGGCGAATTTGCGCACATCCGCCTCGACCTTGCTCCAGATCTTGCGGTTGTTGGTCGGGTCCTGCGGCACCATGTTCGACAACGCGAAGGACTGGGCCATGGCATTGGGGCTCGGCGCATCGGCCGCCGGCGACTGATGCCCGCGGTCCACCGCCGGATGCTGGCCACGATAGTCACTCAGTTCGGCCCGGCCGCCCTTGGGAATACGCGGGTCCGGGTAGAACTGGTTGGTGCGCTCCTCGCCCTTGGCGTCCTTCAGTTGCGCCGAACTCAGGCGTTCGACCACCACCAGCGGGGTCTTGCTGGTTTGCGAATAGAGCACGGCAAAGTTGTCGGAACACAGGGCCAGGGGCTTCATGGTCGCCGGCACGCTGCCGGTATTGATCGGCCTGGCGTTCGGGAACAACTGCGCACAACCGTCGAACGAGGGCTGGCGCTCCTGGCTGGAATACAGGTCGAGCGCCGCGTCCTGGCTGATGGAGCCGGAACGGTGTGCCTGTTTCTCGTGCTGGGCCGGTGGAGCGATGAGATCCAGCAGGCTGCGCGCTTGCGCCGTGCCGCTGGTGAACAACAAAAGGGCTGACAACCCCACTGCGATCTTGCCTGGGTGCATGCTTGAAATCTTCGAATTGGATGGCCGGAAACTAACGAAAAAGCCCTCTGGATCGGGGCTCGGAGGGGCTTTTACCATCTACCGCAGGCAAATGACAGCGATTCCTCGATGCCGTTTTTTCGCGGGAATGGGGTTAAAATACTGGCCCTTTCAGATTGCCGACCCTGCCCGATGAATCCCCAAGCCCTTTCCACCCTCCACGCTCACCTGCTCGACGCCCTGGCGGCGGCCCCGGCCGAAACCCGGCGCCTGTTCCACGGGCGCGGACGCTGCTGGCCGGGACTGGAGCAACTGACGGTGGACTGGCTTCAGGGCGTGGTCATGGTTTCGCTGTTCAAGGAACCGGAGCCCGAGCAGTTGGCGGAACTCAAGCGTGTGCTGGGCGAACTGAGCCAGTCCGCGGCCTGGACCGGCAGTGGCGCCCATACCCTGCTGCTGCAACACCGCTACTTGCCATTGAGCCCGGCCGAATGGCTGCTCGGCGAAGCCATCGACGAATGGACCCTGACCGAAGGCGGCCTGCGCTATCGGGTGGACCTGGGCAAGAAGCAGAACAACGGCCTGTTCCTCGACATGCGTTACGGCCGCGACTGGGTGCGGGCCAATGCCGGGGGCAAGCGCGTGCTCAACCTGTTCGCCTACACCTGCGGCTTCTCGGTGGCGGCCATCGCCGGCGGCGCGCAGCATGTGGTGAACCTGGACATGTCCCGCGCAGCCCTCAGCCGTGGCCGCGACAATCATCGCCTGAACGGCCACGACCTGGGCAAGGTGAGCTTTCTCGGCCACGACCTGTTCAAGTCCTGGGGCAAAGTGATCAACAGCGGGCCTTATGACCTGGTGATCATCGATCCACCCTCGTTCCAGAAAGGCAGCTTCCTGCTGAGCAAGGATTACCAGCGGGTCCTGCGTCGCCTGCCGGAACTGCTGACGGCCCAGGGCACGGTTCTGGCCTGCATGAACGACCCGTCCACGGGTTCGGACTTCCTGATCGACGGCGTCACCCGCGAGGCGCCGAGCCTGCGCTTCGAACAGCGCCTGGACAACCCGCCGGAGTTTCCCGACAGCGATGTCGAAAGCGGCTTGAAGGCCCTGGTGTTCCGTCAGCACAAGACGGGCGACACGCCTTCACACTGAAAGCGACGCCGATCCCTGGCCGCGCCTGGAAAATGGCCGGCCGGTTTGCCTCGACCGCTACAAAGTATCAAGCTGTCGACTATAAGAAACCCATGTTCGCCCACCCGTGAGGCTGTTGTGTCCAGAGGCATTGTTCTATCGGTATTGGCGTCCTGCCTGTTCGCCATCATGTATTTCTACACGTCCTTGCTCGAGCCCCTGAACGGCGAGGACATCTTCGGCTGGCGCATGCTGCTGACCGTGCCCTGCATGACGGTGTTCATGCTGCTGTCCGGTGACTGGAAACTGGTGCCGGCGATCTTCATCCGCATTCGCCAGCAGCCGATGCTGCTGGCCAAGTTGCTGCTGTCCTCGGCGATGCTCGGCGTACAGTTGTGGATATTCCTCTGGGCGCCGCTCAACGGCCACAGCCTGGACGTGTCCCTCGGTTACTTCCTGCTGCCCCTGACCATGGTCCTGACCGGGCGTATCGTCTACGGCGAAAAGCTCTCGCGGCTACAGACCATCGCCGCCCTGCTGGCCCTCTGCGGCGTACTCAACGAGTTGTACCAGGTGGGCAGTTTCTCCTGGACCACCTTGCTGGTGGCCCTCGGTTATCCGGTGTACTTCGTGCTGCGCCGGCGCAACGGCACCGACAACCTGGGCGGGCTGTGGCTCGACATGGCGTTGCTGTTGCCGGTGGCCTGGTGGTTCGTGCAGCACGGCGAACAGGGTTTTGCCGTGCTCGACCGACGACCTTCGCTGTACGTGCTGATTCCGTTGCTGGGAGTGATCAGTGCGGCGGCATTGATCTGCTACCTGCTGGCAAGCCGCTTGCTGGCGTTCGGCTTGTTCGGCCTGCTGGGGTATGTCGAACCGGTGTTGCTGGTGATCGTCGCCCTGCTGCTGGGCGAAAGCATCCGCGCGGGGGAATGGCTGACCTATATCCCGATCTGGCTGGCGGTGGTGGTACTGGTGCTCGAAGGCGTCAAGCGCCTGCTGGGACAGCGCCGCTCACACTGACCACAGCCCGATCAGGCTCAAGACCAAGGGGCTGGCCTTGGCGAACGCGAACGGCAGCAGCACACGGCTGCCGTTGAAACCCGCGCCCCCTGACTCGTCGTACTGTCGAGGCTTTGTGCGCACCTTCCACCGAGGGCTGACCACTCGTCGCCACTGTCATTTCTGACAGCTAGCCAGCCACTGCCTCCCGGCGTTGAATGGTCTTTACGACTCGCCATCCGGGCTTTCGGGTCGCCTTTTTCCGTGACCTGTCAGGAACCCCGACCATGAACGACAGCCTCGATCCCACACGCCTCGCCGACAACCCGCTGCCCGTGCGCACCTTCGATCTGAGCCAGCCAGAACCTATCACCCCCGTGCCCTTCAACGAGCTCGATCTCTACATCCCCAACATGACCGCGCCCGTGGTCGGCTTCGACGGCGGCATCAACCGGGCGGCCCTCGATGCCCACCGGGACAAGGGTCTGCAGTGCATCCTGCTGCCCTACCGGCCCATGGCCGAAAACGACTTTATCGAGTTGTTCTGCCGTGACACCGTCACTCCTGTGGCCTTTCATACCGTCAGCGATATCGAGGCCGCCAACAACGCGCAGATATCACTGTTCATCCCCCGCGCACGCCTGCCCGACGGCCCTGCCGATCCGGTGTTCTTTCACCTGACCCGGGTGAGTGGCAACGACGATGAAACCGCGCGCTTTCGCCTCAAGGTCGATACCGTCTCCCCCGGTGGCCGCAACCCCATCGCCAGTACCTACTACAACGAAAACCTGGCCATGCCGGTCTTTCCCCAGGACCTGATCGATTTTGGGGTCGGCGAGGGTGATATCGAGGCTCCGGTACCGGTCCGCATCGACTTCTATCCTGCAATCAGTCCCCCGGCGACGGACATAAACCGCGCCGTACGAGATCGCATCCGCCTGAGCATCGGCGGCTATATCATCGAGCACCGGGTCACCGAGGGCGAATTCGAAAGCACCGACCCGATCACCCTCCGGGTCAACACCGGCGACTGGCAAAAGATCGGCAGCGGCGAGCATGTCTGTGAATACGAGGTGGTCGACGAGGTCGGCAACTACTCCGATGGCTGGTCACCGGCGCAGCTACTTGAAGTGCGTCTGGACGATCAGGCCGAGCCCTTGCTCTACGAGCCTTATGTGGAAGAGTCAGACGAGCACAATGAACTCGATGCCGATGCCCTCGAAGGAGCGGATGCCACCATCGTCGTGGTGGTGCACCGGGATGATTTCGCGGTTGGCGATACGATCCAGATAAAGCTCAATAGCAAGACTTCGACGGGGCTGCCTGTCATCCGCTATATCGATCATCCCGTCGCGGCCAACGAAGTGGGACGCAGCGCGAGAATTCCCTGGGACAACGCCGAGATCAGGTCGCTGATCAAGGGCCGGGTACAGATTTCCTATAAACGTATCCGCCCCTCCGCGCCGGAGCGCGGGTCGCGTAGCGTCATCGTCTATATCACCGGCACCCAGGTCGGTACCGGCCTGCCCGCCCCCACGGTCGAGGGCGCGCCCGGCGATGTATTACCGCCGGATATCGCCTTCCTGATCGTCAATATCAAGGAATATGTGGGCCAGGATCCTTTCGACCGGGTCATCCTGGTACTCGACGGCACCTATGCCAATGGCCGGTCGTACTACAAGGAAGTCGACGATATCGCCGGCACCGGCGATATCGTCTTCCACTTGCAGAACGGCCCCAATGGCGATATCGCCCGGCTCGAAGGCGGGACCTTGCGCCTCTACTACTGGGTGGAAAACGAGAGGGGGAAATTCCCTTCCGAGGACCTGCTGCTCGATGTCGGCCAGCCCCAGGCTTCGCTGCCGCCGGTAGAGGTGGATGAGGCGCCACCGCCCGATCACATTTTCGACCCCGAGGTGTCGCCGTTCGATGCCAGGGTACTGGTCAAGGCGAACGTGGACATCATCGAGAACGACATCATCAACCTCCACGCCGAGGGCAGCGTCGCCGGGGGCAGCGCGCCGGTATTCGTCTTCCCTGTCACCGCGACCTGGGTCGGTCGGGACCTGCCCTTCACCCTCAAGCGCGAGTACATCCTGCCCAACCTCGACCGCTCGATGCACCTGTACTACACCCTCGCCCGGGCTGGCGCACGGCCCCGTTTTTCCCATCCCTTCATCATGAAGGTCGGCGGTGCGCTGGACCTGCCGATGCCCCATGTCCTGGAAACCACCGAGCCGGGTGGTCATCTGCTCAACCCGATCCATGCCCAGCACGGGGCGACAATACGGGTTCGCTATGACGGCATGAAGAACTCAGACAATATCCAGGCATTCTGGAAAGGGGTTGCGGGATCGATAGGCAGCCCGGACATTGTTCCCAAGCCGGGGAACGAGAGCCAGCAATACGTCGACTTTGACGTCCCGGACACGACCGTCGCGATCAATATCGGCAAGCAGGTGGAAGTCAGCTACGCCATGACCCGCGCCGGTACCACCACGCCTTCGGCTCCGCTGAACCTGACCCTCCAAAGCCTACCGGGCTCAGGACTGCCGCCCTTGCAGATACTGGAGGCTGGCTCAGGCCAGGTGGATGTCAACGGCACCGTGACGTTCCGGGTCGATGCCTGGCCGTTCTATCGCCAGGGTGACCGGGTCTGGCTGGCCCTGGAAAGCGACAACCCGGATGGCACGCTCAATCGGTTACCGATCTGGACCGCTTCGCCGATCAGTGCCGCGGAATTCGGTCAGAAATTCCTGACCCGGGTCATTACCAGCAATCCCGACTACGCGACATGGTTGCGAGCTCTGGCGCATGGCAGCAAATTGCGCGTCACGTTCAAGGTCGTCTTTGGCGGCGGCTCGAATGAAGCCGATGCGCTGACTTTCCCGGTGCGCAGCTATATCGTCCGTAACGCGGTGCAGGTAGAGGCCCCGACCATCACCTCCGTCAAGAACGCCGCTAACGGTGAAATCACCAATGGCTCCACGGTGGTCACCACAACAGTGACGGTCACAGGCACCGCCCCCAATGGGCAACAAGTGCAAATTCGAGACGTCAATAACGTGATGGGCACCGCCAACGCCAACGGCAGCGGTGTCTGGACCTCATCCGCATTGACGGTGACGAACAAGGCCTACAGCATCAACGCGCGCGGCGTCTATGACAGCAACCCGGTGTCCACGCCGCCGCGCACCTTTACCGTCACGGCGCTGGTGGCCCCTAGCTTGACTTCCGTGAAAGATCCCAAGGGGGCTGAAGTCGAGCAAGGGACTACTACCCGGGAAAGGGTTTTCACCCTGACAGGGGTCGCCAGCAATCTTCAACGCGTCCAGATCGAAGACGGCAACGGCCCCTCAGCTCAAGTCCTGGGCACCGCGGCTGCCAACGCCTCGGGTATATGGACCTTCACCACATCCACCCGACCAACCGGTGAAAGAAGGTTTTATGTCCGGTCGCTCTATCACCCCTCCACGGTTTTTTCGAACGTACGCACCTTTAACGTCACCGACGAGGTGAAACCGAATATCACCGGCGTACATACTTCCTCAGGACTTTCAGTCCCCCACAATGGCACCACGAACCAGACGAGCCTGACACTCTCTGGCACCGCAACGCCCAACTCCACGATAGAAGTACGAAATGGTGGGGATATCCTCTTGAGCACCGGTGTCAACGGTTCCAACGCCTGGAGCGACCATATCCATAACTTATCGGAAAAGAAATACGATCTTGTCGCTAAAATAGTGGGTGGGACACTTTCATCGGATATCAGGACTTTTACGGTGCAATTACACCCGCCCCTGGCCATGAACACCTCACCGATGGTTCTGAATGGGAAAGCCATCCGTACCAGCCTCGGTTGGCCGCAGACCGGAAACGATTTTCTCAACAACACGGCTACCCGCACCCCGACGGCAGGTTCCGGCTCATACACCTACAGCTCGAACAACATCAGCATCGCCCCCGTATCGGAAACAGGCAAAGTCGTAGGCCTGAGAAACGGCAGTGCACGGATCACCGTCCGGGACGAACGGACCGGGCAAACCCTGGGATATGACGTGACGGTCAGCAATGTGTGGGAATTGAATATCAACAACTCACGACTGGCATCTTATGAAGCGAATACCTGGAGAATCAACAGGAGAGGAAGCAATTTACCTCAGAGTGATATGGACTTATTGAAAAGGTATTACACCAGCCCATTTCCACGGAGTAATTTACTGCAGAATGCATATTGGTGCGACACCTCAGGCGCCGGCTGTAGCCTGGGCCAGAATCTGATCTACTCATCGACCACTGGAAATGTTTCCTGCAGCCCGACATCTGCCAGCTCGTGGGGAGCATTTTGCATAACTGAATATAATTGACAAACCATCCGTGACTCTTTTGAAACGGATTTAAAACCTTGTAAAAAGGGGAGCCCCGCTCCCCTTTTTGGTATCAGCCCCGCGCCAGGCAACCTCAACCACTCGTCGCCACTGTCATTGCTGACAGCTAGCCAACCCCTCACGGCGTTGAATGACCGTCACGACTCGCCATCCGGACTTTCGGGTCGTTACCTGAATGCGCAAAAGGTTGCCTGCCCCCCGACTCAGAGCGCGGCAAATCCGCGTTGCAGATCCTCGATCAACGACGCCACGGCCTCCAGGCCGATATGCAGGCGGATCACCGGGTTGCGCGACGGTACCGGGAACTCGCGATCTTCCAGGTCGGCCAGCGTCACCAGGCTTTCATAGCCGCCCCACGACGCCCCCAGCCCGAACAGGTTCAAGGCGCCGATAAAGCGCTCGGCCTGCTGCGGATCGGCCTCGGCGAACTCGAACGACACCAGTCCGTTGCTGCCGGTGAAATCGCGCTGCCACACCTCATGCCCCGGATGCTCCGGCAACGCCGGATGAAAGACCTGCCGGACCTGCGGTTGTGCCTGCAACCAGCGGGCGATTTCCAGGCCCTGGCGCTGGTGCACTTCCAACCGCGCCGCCAGGGTCCGCGCACCGCGCAGCACCAGGAAAGCATCGTCGGGACTGACCGTGTTGCCAAAGCTGTCGCTCATGCGCGCCAACGGTTGCCAGGCGGCCTCGTTGGTGCAGACGCTGCCCATCACCACATCGCTGTGGCCGGCCAGGTACTTGGTCAGGGCCATGATCGAGATATCCGCGCCCAGTGCCAGCGGCCGGTACTGGTACGCCGAACCCCAGGTGTTGTCGACCGCCACCAGGATATCGCGCGGCTTGCACAAGGCGACGATCGCCGGCAGATCGCTCAACTCATACAGCAGCGAACCCGGCACCTCGCAGTAGACCATCCGTGTCGTCGCCCGCAACCGGGATTCGAGATCCCGGCCATCCGCCGGGAAATACTCGACCTCGATGCCGAACGGCGCGAGAAACTCTTTCGCCAGCCGGCGTACCGGTCCGTACACGCCATCGGTGATCAGTACATGATCGCCCGGGCGCAGGTACGCCAGCAGCGTCTGCGCCACCGCCGCCAGGCCGGTGCCGAACAGCCGCGTGCGATAACCGCCTTCCAGCTCGGTCACCAGGTCTTCCAGGGCAAAGGCCGTCGGATTGCCACGGGCGCCGTAGCTCAGCACCCGCTCGCTGTCGCGTCGGGTACGGGCGTCGCGCATCTGCGCCAGGTTGTCGAACAGCACCGTGCTCAGACGCGTCACCGGCACATTCACCGCCCGCGCCCCGCTACCCTCGCGGGTCCGCGCGGCGTGGACCAGGCGGGTGCGCACATCGACCGGCGCGCTGGCCGGTGCCAATGGACTCAGGCTGGCGATCTCGGCCTCGGTCATCTGCCCCAGCAGGCCGGTTTCCCAGGCCAGGTACTGGCGCGCCGCGTCCTTGTTGCCGGAGTGACGGTCATGGGTGAAGAACAGGAAGTCGATGCACTGCTCATCCGGCAAGGCCGACGCATCGGTGATCAGCTTCAGGCCGTTGTCCTGCCAGGACTGGATATCTCCCGACAGCACACGGGCCTGGGCGCTCTGAGCCGGCGGCAATTCCAGCAACGCCAGTTGCGCCACCGCCAGATCGTCAGCGACCAGCACCAGCGGCCGTGTCTCGGCGGCCACTTGCGCCGCCAGCAGCGAGCGGATTGACCATTGCGAACCGGCCAGATGGCTCTTGCGGAAGGTCATGCCCGGACGCAGGTCGATCAGCGCCACGCTGTCTTCGGCCAAGGCCCGCGCCAGGCTCGCCGCGTCGATGGCGGGCAGTTCGGAGAATGCCGGCAAGGTCGCCACCGGCAAATGCAGGCCGCTGTGCAGGCCTTCGTCGAGGACTCGCGCATCGTGACCCAACTGGCGCAACCAGCTGGCCACGATCGGTGCACGCACGCCATCGCCGTCGAACACCACCACCCGCGCCTTGCGCACGCCGATATACAGGTCGGTGGCCTGGATCAACTGACCGCCGGGAGTGTGTTGCGCACCGGGCAGGCTGCCCAGGGCGAACTCCTCGGCACTGCGCACGTCGCAGAGAAACAGGCTGCCCTCGCCGCTTGCGGCCCAGGCACTGACCTGCGCCGCGCTGACGCTGGGCACGCCGGCACGCCGCGCCAGTTGCCGGGCCGCTTCGCGCTGCTGCTCCAGCCCGGTCGGCGCCACCTCGTCGCGATAACGCCGGCTGCTGCCGTGCTCCAGTTGCAGGTCGGCGAGAAACCAGCCCTGGGTACCGTTCTCCAGGGCATAGACCGGGTTCTTCACCCCCAGATTGATCAGGGTCTGCGCGCCGATAATGCTGCGGGTACGCCCGGCGCAGTTGATCACCACCGGCGTCGACTCATCCGGCACCAGGTCGTGCAGGCGATAGCCCAGCTCACCGTTCGGGCAGCAGATCGAACCGGGAATGGTCATCTTGCGGTATTCGTCGAACGGCCGACCGTCGAGCAGCACCAGAGGCTTGCCCTCGGCCTGCCAGGCCGCCAGCTCGCCGGCACTGATATGCGGTGTGTGACAGGCTTCCTCCACCAGCTCGCCAAAGGCCTTGGACGGCACATGGACGCCGGCGAACAGCTGCAGACCGGCAGCCTGCCAACCCTCGGCGCCACCTTCGAGGCGGTGCACCTGGCTGTAGCCGAGTTCGGCCAGCCGCCGGGCGGCCCGCAATGACAGATCGCCGCCGTCCTGGTCGTAGACCACCAGGCGTACCGCCGGATTCGGCGCCAGGCGCCGGGCTTCCAGCTCCAGGCGGCTATAGGGCAGGTGCACGCCGTGGAACAGGTGCGCCGAGCCGTATTGCCCGTGCTCGCGAATGTCGAACAGGGCGATTTCCCGGCCATCGAACAGCCACGTCTGCAACTGTGCCGGGGTAATGGTTGTGCTCACGAAAGCCTCGCCTCGGGATAAAGAAGTCATTCCAGCACCAGTGAACGTTCAGCCGGTGCCAGCTCGCGGCCGCGGGCATAGGCCCGCTGCACGGCCGGACGGGCCTTGATCCGCTCGCGCCAGGCACTGATCGCCGGGTAGTCGAGCAAGTCGAAACCCTGGCGTTGCGGCTGGATCCACGGAAAGATCGCCATGTCGGCGATGCTGTAGTCACCGGCCACGAACGTCCGTTGGGACAGACGCCGCTCCAGCACCTCATACAAACGGGTGGCCTCGCCCTGCAACAGGTCGAGGGCAAAGGGAATCGGCTCGGGGGCCTTTTCCCGGAACAGTTGCCACTGGCTCAGGTACGGCGTGATATGCCCGACCTGCCAGAACAGCCACTCCTGCACCCGCTGGCGCTCGACACTGCCGGCCGCCGGCACGAAGCGCCCGCTCTTGTCCGCCAGGTAAGTGAGGATAGCCCCGGATTCGAACAGGCTCAGCGGTTCGCTGCCGGTGTTCGGGGCATGGTCGACAATCGCCGGGATCCGGCCATTGGCGCTGATCTGCTGGAAAGCCGCGTCACGCTGCTGCCCGGTGCGGATATTCACCGCCTGCAGGCGATACTCCAGCCCCAGTTCCTCAAGCAGGATGCCGACCTTCAAGCCATTGGCCGTCGGCCAGTAGTGGAAGTCGATCATGCGTAGGCCTTGATCGAAGGCGCCATCTGCGACTTGTTGTAGTTCAGGACGGTGCCATCGTCCTGCACGCCGTAGCGGCCTTCGAGGGACTCCAGCGGACGACCGTAGAGGTGGAAGTGCAAGGTGGCCTGTTCGCCATCGACGCGGATGCTGTGCAGGTCTTCGCCGAGGAAGGCGATCGAGGTGCCGGGCTGCACCACCACTTCACGTTCGAGCGCCAGTACCGCGCGCTTCGGGTCGGAGCCATCGTCGCTGCGGGTGTACACGCGGTTCAGTTCCTGGCCTTCGATGGCGCTGATCACCGCCCAGGTCTCGTGGTTGTGGGCGATGGTGTTCTTGCCCGGCAGCAACGAGTTGAGGTACAGGGTCGGGGTCTCGCCGTCATCGTTCAGGCGGTAGCGGAAGGCGGTGTTGCCCTCGCCCGCCACAGGTGCCGGAAAATACTCGAAGTTGAACAGGTCGCGGCGCTCGGCCAGCTCTTCCAGCAAGGCGACGATGTGCTCCAGGGCCGCGCGATCGACGCCGCGCTGATGGATGGCGCGGATCTTCACCAGGAAAGATTCGATCACGTTGGCGCGTTCGGTGGTGCTCATGGGCAGGCTCCTTATCAGGTGAATCACGGTCAGATGGACAGGCTAAAGGGACTGATATTGCTCAGCCGGAACGGGTCGGCCTGCACCGGGCGGCGGTTGGCGTCGCCCAGGGCATGCCGGAGGAACTCGCGGGTGCGTTCGCTCTGCGGCTCCTGGAAAATCTGGTAGGCACTGCCGGACTCGACGATCCGGCCGTTCTCGGTGAAATACACCACGTCGCTGATGTCCTCGGCGAAACGCATTTCGTGGGTCACCAGTACGCAGGTCATGCCCTCCTCGGTCAGTTCGCGAATCACTGTCAGCACTTCGCCGACGGTTTCCGGATCGAGGGCCGAGGTCACTTCGTCGAACAGGATCAGTTCCGGACGCATCGCCAGCGCCCGGGCAATCGCCACCCGTTGCTGCTGGCCGCCGGACAGCTGGCCGGGAAAGGCCTCGGCCTTGTGCTCCATGCGCACCTTGGCCAGCAGCTGCCGGGCTTGCTGCTCGGCGTCCGCGCGGCTGCGCCCGAGCACCTTGCACGGAGCGATCAGCAGGTTTTCCAGGACCGACAGGTGCGGGAACAGGTTGTATTGCTGGAACACGAAGCCGACCCGCTTGCGCAGCTCGATCAGTTCGGCCTCGCGCTGCAACTGGTGCACCTCGGTGCTGCCGACACGGATGCTGCCGCGCTGGGGCTTGAGCAACCCGGTGATGCACCGCAGGATGGTCGACTTGCCCGAGCCGGACGGGCCGATGATCGATACCGCCTGGCCGCGCTGGACATCCAGGTCGATGCCCTTGAGCACCGGGTTGGCACCGAACGACAGGTGCAGGTCGCGCAGGCTGACGAGCGTTTCAGTAGAAGGCATAACGTCGCTCCAGGCGTTGGGTCAGACGGGAAATCGGGTAGCAATAGGCGAAGAACAACGCCAGTACGCTGAAGTAGATCAGGACGGTGAATCCGGTGCGGTTGACGGTGTTGCTGGCGATCTGCGCGGTGTCGATCAGGTCATGCACGCCCACCAGCGACGCCAGGGCGGTGCCCATGGTGATCACCGCATAGAGGTTCATCCACGGTGGCAGCATGCGCTTGAAGCACTGCGGCAGGATGATCGAGCGAAACAGCTGGCCGCGACTGAAGGCCAGGGAACGCGCGGCTTCCCACTGGGTGGCGGGAATCGAGCCGATCGCCCCGCGAAAGATCTCGGCGACGTTGGCACTGGCCGGCAAGGCCAGGCCGATGGTGACTTTCAGCCAGTCGGGAAACGGCAGGTAGTGGCTGCCGACATGGATTTCGAACGGGAATACATAAGTGGTGAAGTAGATCAGTACCAGCCACGGCGCGTTGCGGAACACCTGCACCCACAGCCGCGCCGGCAAGCGCAACAGGCGCAGTGGCGACAGGCCCAGGGCGCCGATCAGCAGGCCCAGGAGCGAGCCGATGGCGATCGCCAGCAGGCTGATCAGGATATTCTGGCCAAAGCCCACCGCCAACGCCGGGGACCAGCGCAGCAGCGATTCGATAACCGGCAATTCAATGGCCATAGCCGGGCATCCTCAGGCGCGCTTCGAGATAGCGGCCGACACAGTTGACGATAAAACTCAGCAGGCCGAAGAAGCTCAGGATCAGGATCATCAGCTCCAGCACGTTGTCGCTCTGGGTCCAGATCATGATCGAGGCGTAGGTGATATCACCGACGGCGATGGCCGAGGCCACGGCAGTCATCTTCACCAGGTCGATCAGGTTGTTGACCAGGGACGGCAAGGCAAAGCGCAAGGCCAGCGGCAGTTGCACGTTCCACAGCAACTGGCGGCTGCTGAAGGCCAGGGAACTGGCGGCCTCCAGGGTCACCGCCGGTACCGCCTCGATCCCGGCCCGCAGCGCTTCGGCGTGAAACGCGCCCTTGTGCAGGGAAATCACGATCACCACCCAGGCGAACGGCGTCAGCGGGTTGGCCGCGCCGACGGCCTGGGTCAGCAGCATGTTCAGCACCAGGAACGCACAGTACAGCTGTACCAGCGTCGGCGTGTTGCGGGTCACTTCGACAAACACCCGCGCCGGGCGCGCCAGCCAGTTGTTGCCGCTGGTGAGCATCGCCGCCAGGGCCAGTCCCGCCAGGAGGCTGCCGACAATGGTCAGCAGGCACAGGAGGATGGTGGTCCAGGCGCCGTCGACCAGGCTGCCACGCTGATAGGCATCCAGCAGGAACCGGTAGTTGAGGCCCAGGTGCGCCGCCCATTGCACAAAGCTTTCCATCAGCCGTGGTCCTCGACCAGCCTGGCACAGGCCGCGGCGATACGCCGGCCGGCCTCGCGGACACTGTCGGTGGCGGTGGCGATCGACAGGCGGAACCATGGCGACAAACCATAGGCGCTACCCGCGACACCGGCCACGCCCTCTTCCAGCAGGTAATCCACCAGGTCATTGTCGCTGCCGATCAGGCGCCCGTCCGGACGCCGCCGACCGATCAGCCCGGCACAGCGGACAAAGACAAAGAAACCGCCCTCGGGGGTCAGCACTTCCAGGCCGTTAACGTCCTTCAGCGCCGCCAACAGCAGGTCGCGACGCTCGCGATAGGCCGCCACCTGCGGTTGCAGAAACGCCAGGCCACCTTCATAGGCGGCCAGGGCCGCGGCCTGGCTGACCGACGAGGCTCCGGACGCCGACTGCGACTGCACGACCGCCATGGCACTGGTCAGCACCTGCGGACCGGCACCGAAGCCGATGCGCCAGCCGGTCATGGCGTAGGTCTTGGATACCCCGCCCACCAGCAGGCAGCGCTCCTGCAGGTCCGGCGCGACATTCAGCAGGTTGAGCGGCGACTGGCCGTCGAAGCGGATATGTTCGTAGAGCTCGTCCAGCAGTACCAGCACCTTGGGATGGCGACGCAGCACCTCGGCCAGGGCCAGCAGCTCGGCCGCGCTGTACACCGCGCCACTGGGGTTGCCCGGACTGTTGAGGATCAGCCAGCGGGTGCGCTCGCCGATCAGCGCCTCCAGTTGCGCCGGTTGCAGCTTGCAGCCCTGCTCCAGGCCCGACTGCACGAACACCGGCTCGCCGCCGTTGATCCGCACACTGTCGGGAAACGACGGCCAGTACGGCACCGGCACCAGCACCTCGTCGCCTTCGTCAAGGGTCGCGGCGAAGGCATTGAAGATGATCTGTTTCGCGCCATTGGCGATGACGATGCCGGACAACGGATAGTCCAGCCGGTTTTCGCCCTTGAGCTTGCGTTGCACCGCTTCGCGCAGGGCCCGCACGCCCGGGGTGGCGGTGTATTTGGTGGCGCCGCCGGCGATGGCCGCGTAGGCCGCCTGCTTGATGTGTTCAGGGGTGTCGAAATCCGGCTCGCCGGTGGTCAGGTCGAGAATGTCCCGTCCGGCCTCGCGCAGTGCAGTGGCCTGGGACTTGGCGGCGGCATTGGCCGACAGCGAGACTTTCTGCACCCGCCGGGAAAGTTGAACGGTCATGGCAGCACCTTGCCTGGGTTGAGCAGCCCGCGAGGATCGAGGGCCTGTTTGATCCGGCGCATCAGGTCCAGCTCCACCGGGCTCTTGACCTCGGCAAGCAACGCGCGCTTGCGCTGGCCGATGCCGTGCTCGGCGCTGATGGAACCGCCGAAGGCGTGGGTATTGCGATGGACCAGGGCGCTCAAGGCGCCATAGTTGGCCATGTGCGCCTCGACCGACTGGCCGATGGGCGCCGCGACGTTGTAGTGCAGGTTGCCGTCGCCCAGGTGGCCGAAGGTCAGGTTGCGCACGCCGGGGAAGTGTTCTTGCAGCAAGACATCGGTGCGGCTGACAAACTCGGCGATCCGCGAGATCGGCAGCGAAATATCGTGCTTCATGTTGCGCCCTTCGCGGGCCTGGGCTTCGCTCATGTTCTCCCGCAGCTGCCACAGCGCGTCGCTCTGGGCGAGGCTTTCGGCGATCAGCGCATTGGCCAGCAGGCCCGCCTCGAACGCTTCGCCCAGCACCCGTTCGAACGACTCGCGGGCATGTTCGGCGCTGTGGTTGTCGGAGAGTTCAAGCAAGGCGTACCAGGGCTGTGCGGCCCCGGCAAACGGCTGCGGGCCGTCCGGGAACTGCTCGCGCAGCAATACCAGGCAAGCCGCGGACATCAGTTCGAAAGCCGTCAGGTCGGCGCCGAACCCGCCTCGGGCATGGGACAGGAAACCGACCGCCTGCTCCAGCGAATCGAATGCCAGCAACGCTGTGCTCTGGGCCCTGGGCAGGGGAAACAGCTTGAGGGTCGCGGCGGTGATGATGCCCAGGGTGCCTTCGCTGCCGACGAACAGGTCGCGCAGATCGTAGCCGGTATTGTCCTTGCGCAAGCCGCGCAGGCCGTTCCAGATTTCACCGTCGGCGGTGACTACTTCCAGGCCGAGGGTCAGCTCGCGGGTATTGCCATAACGCAACACGCCGGTGCCGCCGGCATTGGTGCCGAGGTTGCCGCCGATGGTGCAACTGCCCTCGGCCCCCAGGCTCAGGGGAAACAGGCGTCCGGCCTGGCGCGCGGCGTCCTGCAGGTTCTGCAGGATGCAGCCGGCCTCGACGGTGAAGGTGTCATTGTCGGTGTCGATCTGGCGGATGCGGTTCATCCGGTCCAGCCGTACCAGCACGCTGCGACCGCTGTCATCCGGGGTGGCCGCGCCCATCAGGCCGGTATTGCCGCCCTGCACCACCAGCGGCGCGCCATGGTGGGCACAGACGCGGACCAGCGCGGCGACTTCCTCGGTGCTGGCCGGATGCACCACGGCGACCACCTTGCCGTGGTAGACCCGGTGCTTGTCGCTCAGCCAAGCGGCCGCGTCGGCACCCTCATGGACATGGGCGGCGCCCAGCAATTGCTGCAACTGCGTGAACAAAGCACTCATTGCGCGGCCGCCAGGGGTGCTGCGCCACGGTATTGCTCATGCAGCTTGAGCAGGGCCTGGGACGGCGGCATGCCGGTACGCTTGCCCAGCTCGATCAGCCAGCCGCTGCGGTGCCAGTCACGCACGATGGCGTCGAGACGGGCCTGGGTGTCCTTCTCGCCCTTGCGCACCCAGATCACCGACGGCGACGGGATCAGGTCGTCGGGCAAGGGGATCTCATAGCCGCTCCACTCCGCTTCGTCGAGCAGGCTGTGCATGGTCGGGCTGACGTGCACAGCCGCCACGCAGCCGTTGCCGCGCAGCGACAGCAGCGATTCGGACTGGCTGCGGAAGGCCTTGATCTGCGCGCCATAGGTTTCCTGCAGCGGCTTGATGAAGTTGCTGCCCTGGGAAACGCAGACCGGCTTGCCCTTGAGGTCTTCCCAACGGCTGATACCGGCGCCCTTGCGGATCAGCGCGGCGCCGCCGACTTCCTCGTAGGGGGTCGGCACGTAGTCGAGGATCTCGGCGCGTTCTTCGGTCAACTGCATATTGGCGATCAGCACATCGACCTTGCCCTGCTGCAGGAACTGCACGCGGTTGGGCGCCAGCACCGAGACGGTTTCCAGCTCGACGCCGAGGCGTTCGGCGAGGCCCTTGGCGAGTTCGACGTTATAGCCCTGGTGGGCACCGGTGGCCGGGTCGATGGTGCCGAACGGCGGACCACTGAGGATCACGCCGACACTGATCTTGTGGCGCTGCTGGATCTTGTCCAGGGTGGCATCGGCGTGGGCCAGGCCGGTCAGGAGGGCCAGGGCGACGGGGAGGTATCTGAACATGTGGAATATTCCTTGATGATCGTTCCCACGCTCTGCGTGGGAATGCCTCACTGGACGCTCTGCGTCCTTGTTGTGACGCCGGGCCTCAGGGGCTGCGCGCCGTTGCTGCGCGTGGGAACGATCGAAGTGAGGTAAGGGTCAGCCCTTGAACTGGTTATGCAATTCAACCAGCGCAGGCGATGCCGGGGTGATGTGATTGCGGCTCTCGGCCTCGATCAGCCAGCCACTGCGATGCCATCCCTGGACCACGCTATCGAGGCGCTTCTGGGTGTCGGTTTCGCCGAGACGGGTCCAGATCACCGACGGCGCCGGGTTGAGTTCCGGCGTCAGGGCACGGTAGTCCTTCCACTCCGGGTTGCCGGCGAGCAACGGATTGATCAGCGTCGCGTCATGGACCGCCGCCACGCAGTTGTTGCCACGCAGCGCCAGCAGGGATTCCGACGAACTCTTGAAGGCCTTGAGGTCGGCACCCAGTTCGCTCAGCGGCTTGACGTAGCTGCTGCCCTGGGAGGTGCACACCGGCTGGCCCTTGAGGTCTTCCCAGCGGGTGATCTTGCTGTCCTTCGGCACTGCCGCGGTGCCACCGACCTTGTAGAACGGCGTCGGCACATGCCCCAGCAGGGTGTCGCGCTCGGCGGTCCACTCCATATTGGCGATCAGCAGGTCGACCTTGCCCTGTTGCAGGAATTGCACCCGGTTGGCCGGCAATACCGCGACCAGCTCCACCGCCACATCGAGGTCCTTGCCCAGGGCATTGGCCAGGTCGACGTTGAGGCCCTTGGGGTCCTGGGTTGCAGGGTCGATGGAACCGAACGGCCCGCCGGACAGCAGCACGCCGACCACCAGCTTGTGCCGCTGCTGGATCTTGTCGAGGGTGGCATCGGCCTGGGCGGCACCGGCCGCGCCCAAGGCGAGCACCGTTCCGAGCACGGCGGGTAGGAAACGTTGGATCGATGTGCGCGTGAACTGCATGAATATCCCCTCGGTGGCGATCGGCGTCTCCCGACCTCTTTGCCCGCATGCTAGGGAGCGCTCCACCGGAACGGAAATGCAAATATCTAATATTGTTATAACTTTCTGGTTATTAGCTTTTGAGAAAAACGGCATAACCCCTGTTTACTGGGACTTTTCAAGCCACCTGTAATTTCCTCTCGCCAAATACATAAGAATCCGTAATCTATTGAGGATCGCCCTTGATATGAATTCGAGCCGCCATGCCCTCCCCGACCCTGGACCTGGAACTGCTGCGCACCTTCGTCGCGGTGGTTGACCATCACAGTTTTGCCGAAGCCGGCCAGCACCTGGCCCGTACCCAATCGTCGGTGACCCAGCAGATGCAACGCCTGGAACATCAGGTCGGGGTCAGTCTGTTCCAGAAACAGGGCCGGCAGAAACAGCTCACCGAGCCCGGCCGGCAACTGCTGCGCCATGCCCGGCAGATGCTCTCGCTGAACGATGAAGCCCTGAACTCGCTGCACGAAAGCCACCTGAGCGGCGTGCTGCGCATCGGCTCGCCCCACGATATCGCCGACACCATCCTGCCGCCGATCCTCAGCCACATCGCCCGCTCGGCGCCACGGCTGCGCCTGGAAATCGATGTGGGACGCAGCCCCTACCTGATGGACGACCTGCACCGGGGCAAGATCGACATGGTCATCTCCACCCGCGAGGACTCGCGCCTGCAAGGCTTTGCCCTGCGCACCTCGCCGGTGTGGTGGATCTGTTCGGCACAGTACATCCATGTGCCCAGCGAGCCGCTGCCGTTGATCCTGGTGGAGGAACCGAGCATCTATCGGCGTTATGCCATGGAGGCGCTGGAGCGGGAGGGCATCGCCTGGCGCCAGGCGTACCTGGCGTCAAACCTGATCGGCATCAAGGCGGCGATTCGTGCCGGCCTCGGAGTGACGCCCCGCAGCATGGAGCTGCTGGGCCCGGATATGCGCGTGCTGGGGGAGAATGACGGCCTGCCGCGGCTGCCGGACGTCACCTATCACCTGTGGATCCGGCCCAACACGGTCAATCCGCTGGTGCGCCGGGCCTATGACCTGATCCGCGCCAGCCAGGGGCTCTAGGAAGATGGATGCCGCCCTCCAGGGCCTCTTCGGGGGCAAGCCCCCTCCCACAGTATCCGATCAACCTTTTGGGAGGGGGCTTCTTCCACATGGCTACTCAACCTTGTGGCAGGAGACTGCCTCCCTTCCACATAGCCACTCAACCTTGTGGCAGGAGACTGCCTCCCTTCCACATAGCCACTCAACCTTGTGGCAGGAGACTGTCTCCCTTCCACATAGCCACTCAACCTTGTGGCAGGAGACTGCCTCCCTTCCATGTAGCCACTCAACCTTGTGGGAGGGGGCTTGCCCCCGAAGGCGGGCTTGAGGTTGCCAACGACTTCAGACCGCCGGCAACCAGAGGCGGAAACGCGCGCCGCCCAGCGGCGAGGGTTCGGCGGTCAGGGTCCCGCCCTGGGCCTCGGCCGCCCGGCGGCTGATGGCCAACCCCAGGCCAAAGCCGCCGGTGGAACGGTCACGGCTGCGATCCAGGCGGTAGAACGGCTCGAAGACCCGCTCGCGCTCCTGCTCGGGAATGCCGATGCCATCGTCGTCGACCCACAGTTCGCAGCCTTCGGCATTGGCGCGGATACCGATCTGGATCCGCCGCTCGCAATACCGGGTGGCATTGCGCAACAGGTTCTGCACGGCCCGCGCGGTCAGTCGCGGATCGAGGGAAAAGCGTTCCAGGGAGCCGTGCATCAGCACATCGATAACGATGTCCGGAGCCTCCAGTTCTTCGTCGAAACTGCCGAGGATGCTGTCGACAAACTCGTCGAGCGACACCATCACCCGCTCCGGCGCCCGCCCCGGGTTCTGCAGCCGACTGTAGGACAGCAGTTCCAGCACCAGCTCGTCCAGTTCGCGGATATGTCCCACCAGCCCTTGCAGGCGCTCGCGCGAAGGCTGCGGCAAGTCATCCGACAGCGCCAGGGCCAGGCCGAAATCCAGCCGGGTCAGGGGCGTGCGCAGTTCATGGGAGACGGCATTGAGCAGGTCGCGCTGCTGGTTGAGCAGGCATTCGATATCGCCGGCCATGGTGTCGAAGACCGACGCCAGCTCGCCGATATTGGAGCGCGGCGAAATATGCGTGCGTTCGCTCAACTGGCCCTGGCCGATGCGCCGGGCGGTCTGCTTGAGGCGTTCCAGGTCGCGCCAGTGCGGGCGCAGCCAGAACAGCAGGCAGGCCAGCAACGCCGCGCCGATCAGCACGTTCATGCTCCAGTACAACAGGTTCACGTCCAGCGGATCGGGCGGCACCACCAGTTCCACCGCCAGTTGCCCGTCCAGCGGCGAGGCCACCAGGTTCGGCGCTCCCCAGTCGCCCAGGCGGATCACGTTCTCGCCGCGGCGCAGGCGCTTCTGCTCGGGCTCGCTGAAGCTGATGTCGTCGATACGGATCAGCGCCACCCGCAGCGGCGCGAAACGCTTGTCCAGCTCGATCGCCAGGGCCGGCCACTGGCCGTTGGGCACCTCGTGGAACTGCTTGACCAACAGCCCCTGCATGCCCCGGGACTGGTCGATGTTGTAGCTCATGAAGCGCTCGCGAAAGAGCCCGATCACCAGGTCGGGCACCAGGTAGATCGCCGCGCTGAAGGTCACGATGGTCACCAGGTAGAGGCGGATCAGAATCTTCAGCATCGACTCAGCATTCCCACTCGGAACGGCTGAACAGGTAGCCCTTGCCCCACACGGTCTTGATCTTGCGCGCCTCGCCGGCATGGTCGTCGAACTTGCGCCGCAGCTTGGAGATCGCCACGTCCACCGAGCGGTCGGTGCCGTTGAACTCGATGCCGCGCAGGCGCTGCAGGATCTGGTCGCGGCTGAGCACCTCGCCGGCATGCCGGGCCAGCACCACCAGCAGGTTGTATTCGCCGCTGGACAGTTCCACCGGCTGCTCGCGCCAGGTCACGGTGCGCTCGGACAGGTCGATGCACAGGTTGCCCATCAGGATCTGGTCGCTGGCCACCTGCGGCTCGCTGAGGCTGCTGCGGCGCAACAGGGTCCGCACCCGGGCCAGCAGCACCCGCGGCTCGCAGGGCTTGGTCACGTAGTCGTCGGCGCCCATTTCCAGGCCCAGCACCTGGTCGTGGCTGTCGTCACGGGCGGTGAGCATGAGGATCGGCAGCGTCGCCGAATCGGCCCGCAACAGGCGGCACACCTGCAAACCGTCGAGGCCCGGCAGCATCAGGTCGAGGATCACCAGGTCCGGCGGATTCTGCCGGGCCCGCTCGCGCACCTGGTCGCCACGGGCCAGCACATTGACCTGATAGCCGTTGCGCTCCAGGTAGCTGGCGATCAGTTCGGAAAGTGCGGTGTCGTCTTCGACCAGGAGAATCGTCGGCATAAATAACTACAGGTAGGTGGAAAACCGTGAAGGATATACGCCCTTTCGCGTGCGCGAGCACAAGCTTCACACTTTTTCACCAACGACCTACATAGCTTCACAGCACCGCTTGACAGCCACCCTTAGCATGCCCGGGTCATTACTGGGACTCGATTATGTTGAAGAAGCTGTTTGCCCCGCTCTGCCTGTCGGCCCTGGCCCTGGCGTTGAGCGCCTGTGACAAGTCCGCGGGTCCGCCCGAGGCCCCGCCCGCGCCCAAGGTCCGGATCGAGACCATCCGGACCCAAGCCCTGTCGATCAGCAGCGAACTGAGCGGGCGCATTGCCGCGCCACGGATCGCCGAAGTCCGCGCGCGGGTCGCCGGCGTGGTGCTCAAGCGCCTGTTCCACGAAGGCAGCGACGTCAAGCAGGGCGATGTGCTGTTCCTGATCGATCCGGCACCGTTCAAGGCCGACCTCGACAGCGCCGTCGCCAGCCTGCAGAAAGCCGAGGCCAATGCGTTCCAGGCGAAACTGCAGCACCAGCGCTACCGCGAACTGGTGGACAGCAACGCCATCAGCCGCCAGGACTACGACAACGCCCAGGCCGCCGCGCGCCAGAGCGCCGCCGATGTCGCCGCCAACCAGGCCGCGGTACAGCGGGCGAAGCTCAACCTGGGCTACGCCACCGTCATCGCGCCGATCTCCGGGCGCATCGGCCGGGCGCTGGTCACCGAGGGTGCGCTGGTCGGCCAGAACGAAACCACCGCCCTGGCCCTGATTCAGCAACTGAACCCGATCCACGCCGACCTGACCCAGTCCACCCGCGAGTTGAACGACCTGCGCCGGGCCTTCCGCGCCGGCCAGTTGCAACAGGTCGGGCAGAACCAGGCCAAGGCCACGCTGATCCAGGACGACGGCAGCGCCTACCCGCTGCCGGGCAAGCTGCTGTTCACCGATATCAGCGTCGACCCGAGCACCGGGCAGATCATCCTGCGCAGCGAGTTCCCCAACCCGGACCTCGACCTGCTGCCGGGCAGCTTCGTGCGGGTCAAGGTCGAGCAGGCCTTCAACCGCGAAGGCATCAGCGTGCCGCAACGGGCGATCCTGCGCGACAGCGCGGGGATTCCCCAGGTGCTGCTGGTGGACGCCGAACAGCGCGTGAGCCAGCACCCGGTCAGCCTCGGCGCGGTGCAGAACGACCGCTGGATCGTCAACGACGGCCTCAAGCCCGGCGACCGCATCGTCGTCGAAGGCCTGCAGCACGCCCGTCCCGGCGAGCTGGTGCAGGTCGATGACAGCCCTGTTTCCCTTGCCCAGTCCAAAGGACAGTGAGCATGCCGCACTTCTTTATCGACCGCCCGATCTTCGCCTGGGTGGTCGCGCTGTTTATTCTCCTCGCCGGTGTCCTCGCCATCCCGCAATTGCCGGTGGCGCAGTACCCCAACGTCGCCCCGCCCAAGGTGGAAATCTACGCGGTGTATCCCGGCGCCTCGGCACAGACCCTCGACGAAAGCGTGGTCAGCCTGATCGAGCAGGAACTCAACGGTGCCGACCACCTGCTGTATTTCGAATCCCAGAGCAGCCTGGGCAGCGCCACCATCACCGCGACCTTCCAGCCCGGGACCAACCCGGAGATGGCCCAGGTCGACGTGCAGAACCGCCTCAAGGCGGTGGAGCCACGCCTGCCCGCCGCCGTCACCCAGCAAGGCCTGCAGGTGGAGAAGGTCTCCGCCGGCTTCCTGCTGCTGGCGACCCTCACCTCCAATGACGGCCAGTACGACGACACCGCGCTCAGCGACTACCTGGCGCGCAACGTGATGAACGAGATCAAGCGCCTCGACGGTGTCGGCAAGGCTCAGCTGTACGGTGCCGAGCGCGCCCTGCGGATCTGGATCGATCCGCAGAAGCTGGTGGGTTTCAACCTCACCGCCGCCGATGTCAGCGCCGCCGTGGCCGCGCAGAACGCCCAGGTCTCGGCCGGCAGCATCGGCGACCTGCCGGGACCGTCGACCCAGGAAATCACCGCGGCGGTGCTGGTCAAGGGCCAGCTGTCGACGCCCCAGGAATTCGCCGACATTGTCCTGCGGGCCAATCCGGACGGCTCCAGCGTACGTATCGGCGATGTCGCCCGGGTCGAGGTCGGCAGTCAGGAATACCAGTACTCGACGCGCCTGAACGGCAAGCCGTCGACCGCCTTCAGCGTGCAACTGGCCCCCGGCGCCAATGCCCTGAAGACCGCGACGCTGGTACGGGCGAAGATGGATGAGCTGTCGCGCTACTTCCCGGCGAACGTGGAATACAAGATCCCCTACGACACCTCGCCGTTCGTCAAGGTCTCGATCACCAAGGTGGTCTACACCCTCGGCGAAGCGATGCTGCTGGTGTTCGCGGTGATGTTCCTGTTCCTGCAGAACATCCGCTACACGCTGATTCCGACGCTGGTGGTGCCGGTGGCGCTGATGGGGACCTTTGCCACCATGCTGGCCCTGGGGTTCTCGATCAACGTGCTGACCATGTTCGGCATGGTGCTGGCCATCGGTATCCTGGTGGACGACGCCATCGTGGTGGTGGAGAACGTCGAGCGGATCATGGTCAATGAAGGCCTGTCGCCGAAGGAAGCGACGCGCAAGGCCATGGGCCAGATCAGCGGCGCGATCATCGGCATCACCCTGGTGCTGGTGGCGGTGTTCATTCCCATGGCGTTCATGCAGGGCTCGGTGGGCGTGATCTACCAGCAGTTCTCGTTGTCCATGGCGACCTCGATCCTGTTCTCGGCGTTCCTCGCCCTGACCCTGACGCCCGCCCTGTGCGCCACCCTGCTCAAGCCGATCGCCAAGGGCGAACACCATGCCAAGGGCGGCTTCTTCGGCTGGTTCAACCGCCGCTTCGAACAGATGAGCGCCGGCTACGAACGCTGGGTGGTCCAGGCCCTGAAACGCAGCGGCCGCTACCTGCTGCTCTACGGCGTGCTGGTGGTGGTCCTCGGCCTGCTGTTCAGCCGCCTGCCGGCCTCGTTCCTGCCGGTGGAAGACCAGGGCTACACCATCACCGATATCCAGCTGCCGCCTGGGGCGAGCAAGAACCGCACGGTCAAGGTGGTGGAACAGATCGAGGCCAATAACGCCACGGAGCCCGGTGTCGGCGATACCACGATGATCCTCGGTTTCAGCTTCTCCGGCAGCGGCCAGAACGCCGCGCTGGCCTTCACCACGCTCAAGGACTGGTCGCAGCGCAGTGCCCAGGACTCGGCGGCGGCCATCGCCGAACGGGCGAATATCGCCTTCGGCGACCTCAAGGATGCGGTGGCCTACGCCATCCTGCCGCCACCGGTGGATGGCCTGGGCACCTCCAGCGGATTCGAGTTCCGCCTGCAGGACCGTGGCGGCGTCGGCCACGAAGCCTTGATGCAGGCCCGTACCGAGCTGCTGGCGGCGGCGGCAAAGAGCAAGGTACTGGCCAATGTCCGCGAAAGCGCCCTGGCCGAGGCGCCGCAGGTGCAGCTGGAAGTCGACCGCAAGCAGGCCAACGCCCTGGGCGTGTCGTTTGCCGATATCGGCAATATCCTCTCCACCGCGGTGGGTTCGTCGTATATCAACGACTTCCCCAACCAGGGACGCATGCAACGGGTGGTGATCCAGGCCGAGGGCGACCAGCGCGCTCAGGTCGCGGACCTGCTGAAGATCCATGTGCGCAACAGCAACGGCAAGATGGTCCCGCTGTCGGCCTTTGTCGAAGCCCGCTGGACCCAGGGCCCGGCGCAGTTGACCCGCTACAACGGCTACCCGGCGATTGCCATTTCCGGCGAGTCGGCGCCCGGCTACAGCACCGGCCAGGCCATGGAGGAAATGCAGCGCCTGGTGACGCAACTGCCGGCGGGCCTGGGCCTGGAATGGACCGGGCTGTCGTTGCAGGAGCGCTTGTCCGGCTCCCAGGCACCGATCCTGCTCGGCCTGTCGCTGCTGGTGGTGTTCCTCTGCCTGGCGGCGCTGTACGAGAGCTGGTCGATTCCGACCTCGGTGCTGCTGGTGGTGCCGCTGGGCGTGCTCGGCGCGGTGCTGGCGGTGACCTTGCGCGGGATGCCCAACGATGTGTTCTTCAAGGTCGGCTTGATCACTATCATCGGTCTGTCGGCGAAGAATGCGATCCTGATCATCGAGTTCGCCAAGAGCCTGTACGACGAAGGCCATGACCTGCTGGACGCGACGGTACAGGCCGCGCGGCTGCGCTTGCGGCCGATCATCATGACCTCGCTGGCGTTCATTCTCGGCGTGGTGCCCCTGGCGATCGCCACCGGGGCCAGCTCGGCGAGCCAGCAGGCCATCGGTACCGGGGTGATCGGCGGGATGATCAGCGCGACCCTGGCCGTGGTGTTCGTGCCGGTGTTCTTTGTGGTGGTGATGAAGCTGGTCAAGTGCAAGGAGCCTTGATCAGGGAGTGATCCCGAGGGCCCCTTCGCTGGCAAGCCAGCTCCCACAGGGAATCGGGTCGTGCCCATTGTTTGTGTCCGACTCGGGCACTTATGGGAGCTGGCACAAGCCAGCTCTCACAGGAAATCGGGTCGTGCACCTCATTTGTCTTCGACTCGGACACTTGTGGGAGCTGGCTTGCCAGCGAAGAGGCCGGCACAGGCAACACTCCTGTCTCGGCTATTGCACCAGCTGGTTGATCTCGATGATCGGCAGCAATACCGCCATCACGATCACCAGCACCACCCCGCCCATCACCACGATCATCAGCGGTTCGAGCAGCGCGGTCATGCCCATGGCCCGCCGCTCGATGTCCCGTGACAGGGTCTGTGCCGCGCGTTCCAGCATCGGCGGCAACGAACCGGTTTTCTCGCCACTGGCAATCAGGTGGATCAATACCGGCGGAAAGACCTTCTCGACCTTCAGCGCCGCTGCCAGGTTCACCCCTTCCCTGACCCGCGCCGTGGCCTCGCTCACACTCAGGCTCAGGCGATCGTTCGACACCGTCTGCCGCGCCGCTTCCAATGCCCGCAGCAACGGCACCCCGGCACCGCCGAGAATCGCCAGGGTCGAGGCGAACCGGGCGGTATTGAGTCCCAGCACAAAACGCCCGATCAGCGGCAGGCGCAGGATCCGGCTGTGCCAGCCCAGACGTGCCGCGGGTTTGCGCAGGTACAGGCGCCAACCCCAGAAACCACCGGCCATGACGCTGAAACAGAGCCAGCCCCAGGCGCGGATGAAGTCACTGGCGTTGAGCATCACCAGGGTCAGCCCCGGCAGATCCTGGCGCGCCTGGGAAAACGCGCTGACCACCTGCGGCACCACATAGCTGAGCAGGAAGATCACGATGGCCACCGACACCAGCCCGACCACGCCCGGATAGATAAAGGCGGTGAGGATCTTGCCCCGCAGGTTGTTGCGTTCCTCGATGTAGTCGGCCAGTCGCTCCATGACCTGGGCCAGGTCGCCGGACTCCTCGCCCGCGGCTATCAGCGCCCGGTAGATCTCCGGAAAGTCCCTGGGGCGCTTGGCCAGGGCTTCGGCCAGGCGCATGCCGCCCCGGACATCGGCGCGCACCGCGCTCAGGGTCTGGGCGATATGCTTGCGTTCGGCCTGTTCCACCGTGGCGCTCAGCGCCGCCTCCAGTGGCAGGCTGGCACCCAGCAGGCTCGCCAGCTGGCGGGTGGCCCAGGCCAGGTCGTTGTCCGACAGCTTGGCGCTGAACAGACCGCCGCCCGCCCCGCCACTCTCGCCCCCGTCGGCCTTGACCGACAAGGCGGTCAGGCCGCGACTGCGCAGCACGCCCATCGCCGCACTCTGGCTGTCCGCCTCCAGATGGCCGGATTCGATCTTGCCGAGAGCGTCGGCGGCTTCGAAGCGATAGCGATTCATCAGGCGTCCCGTGTCACGCGAAGGATTTCTTCCGGCGCCGTGGCACCGCTGCGCACCCAGCGTTCACCGTCCTCGCGCATGCTCAGCATGCCGGCCGCGCGAGCGGCCAGGCGCAGGGCCTGTTCCCCGGCTCCCTGGTGGATCAGGGTGCGGACGTCATCGTCGATGCAGAACAGTTCGTGGATGCCGGTACGGCCGCTGTAGCCGGTGTGATTGCAGGCGCTGCAGCCCACCGGACGCCAGGTGCCCGGCGTGGCCGGGTCCTCCTCGCGACAGTGCTGGCACAGCCGTCGCACCAGCCGCTGGGCCAGTACCCCGAGCATCGACGACGCCAGCAGGAACGGCTCCACGCCCATGTCGATCAGGCGGTTGACCGCCGACACCGCGTCATTGGTGTGCAGCGTCGCCAGCACCAGGTGACCGGTGAGCGAGGCCTGCACGGCGATCTGCGCGGTTTCCAGGTCGCGGATCTCGCCGATCATGATGATGTCAGGGTCCTGGCGCAGGATCGCCCGCAGGGCCAGGGCAAAGGTCATGTCGATCTTGGCGTTGACCTGGATCTGGCTGATGCCCGGCAGGTCGTATTCCACCGGATCCTCGACGGTGAGGATATTGCTGGTACTGGCGTCGAGCCGGGCCAGCGCGGCATAGAGGCTGGTGGTCTTGCCGCTGCCCGTGGGACCGGTGACCAGGACGATGCCGTGGGGCTGGCGGATCAGGTGATCGAGCCGGGCCAGCACGTCGGGGTCCATGCCCAGGGTTTCCAGTTGCAGGCGCCCGGCCTGCTTGTCCAGCAGCCGCATCACCACCCGCTCGCCATGCCCGGTGGGCACGGTGGAGACGCGAATATCGATCGGACGCCCGGCCACCCGCAGGGCAATCCGACCGTCCTGGGGCAGGCGTTTTTCGGCGATGTCCAACTGCGCCATGATCTTGATCCGCGACACCAGCGCGCCATGCAGCGCCTTGCGTGGCGACACCACGTCGCGCAGCGTGCCGTCGACCCGGTAGCGCACCACCGAATGGGTCTCGAACGGCTCGATATGGATGTCGCTGGCCTCGTCCCGTGCCGCCTGGGTCAGCAAGGCATTGATCATGCGGATCACCGGCGCGCCGTCCTGGGTGTCCAGCAGGTCGGTGATTTCCGGAATGTCCTGCATCAGCCGGTCGAGGTCCACCTCGTTTTCCGCCGCGCCGACCACCGCCGCCGCGCTGCCGGTATCGGCGTAGGCGCTGGCGAGCAGGCCATCGAGTTCTTCGTCGCGCACCCGCTCCAGGCGCGCCGGACCGAACTGGCGGCGCACCTCGCTGATGGCCCAGCCCGGTGTCGAGGGACAGGCACTCAGCACACCGTCGCACAACACCACCCGCTGCGCCTTGGCCCAGGCATACGGCAACGCGCTCATGGTGAACACTCCCTTCGCGCCGCTTGCGCCCTACCTGTGGGAGCGGGCTTGCCCGCGAAGCTTCTGGCGTCCTCGAGGTCCCGTTCGCGGGCAAGCCCGCTCCCACAGGGTTTCATGGCTGCGACCTGTCATTGAGCAACACCGGCACCGCGCGGATCGGCGCCCGTGGCGTCTGCGGCACGGGCGACGGCTGCGAACCGGGGATCGCCTCGGCGGCATTCGGCAACTGCGGCGCCTGCATGTCCGGCATGGCCCAGTTGCGACCCGGCTGCAGGCTGCCCTGGGCGCGGCGGATAAAGTCGTAGCGATTCAAGGTGATCGCCCGCCCCGCTGCACCATCGCGAATGATGTAGGGCCGCAGGAACACCATCAGGTTGGTCTTGTTGGTGGTACGTCGTTCGTGGCGAAACAGCGCGCCGATGCCGGGGATGTCCGACAGGAACGGCACGCCGTCGTTGCTCTGGGTGTAGCCGTCCTGCAACAGGCCGCCGAGGACCATGATCTGCCCGTCGTCGAGCAGGATGCTGGTGTCGATCGCGCGCTTGTTGGTCACGGTGCCGGCGGCCGTCGCGGTGGCGCGATCATCGACGCTGCTGACTTCCTGGTAGATGTCCAGCTTGACCGTGCCGCCCTCGGAGATCTGCGGCCGGACATTGAGCTTGAGACCGACTTCCTCGCGCTGGATGGTCTGGAATGGGTTGTTGCTCGAGTTGCTGCCGTTGGTCACGTACTGGCCGCTGACAAAGGGAATGGTCTGGCCGACGAAGATGCTCGCTACTTCGTTGTCCAGGGTCAGCAGGTTCGGCGTTGACAGCACATTGGAGCCGCCCTTGCTTTTCAGGGCCTTGGCCAGCACCTTGAGGTCCATCACCCGGCCGATCCCGGGAATGTCCACGGCGCCGCGGACCACGCCGACACTCAGGCCCTGGGGCAAGGCATCGATGCTGTTCTTGGCGGTGGTGACCAGCCCGGTGCCGCCGAGGTTGACGCCACCGATCACACCGTTGCCACCGAGGTTGCCGCTCTGCCATTGCACGCCGAACTCATTGGCGTCGTCTTCGCTGACTTCGACGATCAGGCTTTCGATCACCACCTGGGCGCGACGCTGGTCGAGCAGGTCGATGACCTCGCGCAGGTTGCGGTACAACGGCTCCGGTGCGGAGATCAGCAAGGTGTTGGTGGTGGCATCGGCCTGGATGGTCACACCACCGGCGGAAAACGCCACGTTCTGCTCGCCGGACGCGGCCGCGCCACCGGCCTGGCTGGCGCCGGAGCGGGCGCCCTGGCCGTAGACCGAGCCGCTGCTGCCGCTGGTGGCGGTGCTGCCCTGGGTGCTGCCATTGGCCTGGCTGCTGTTCTGGTTGTTCTGACTGCTGCTGTTGCTCCCGCCACCACTGAGCATCGCCCGGGTCGGGTCGCCCTGCCCTTCGCCGCTGTCGCTTTCACCGGTGAGCAGGCCGCGCAGGGCCTGGGCCAGCTTGCCGGCCTGGGCGTTGCGCAGGTACACCACATGCAGGTTGCTCGGATTGCTCTGGGCATTGTCGAGCTTGTAGATCAACTCCCGCGCCAGTTGCGTACGCTCCGGGCTGCTGGCGCGGATGATGATCGAGTTGGAGCGCGGATCGCCGAGCACGCTGATCTTCTGGGTCGGGTCGTTGCCCGGGTTCTCCAGCAGCTCGGCGACCATGCTGGCGATATCGCTGGCGATGCCGTTCTGGATGGTCACCACGTCGGTGTCGATGGCGCTCGGCGTATCGATGCTGGCGATCAGGCTCGCCACCCGTTGCAGGTTCTCCGCATAGTCGGTGATGACCACGGTGTTGTTGCCCGGATAGGCATTGATCGGGTTGTTCGGCGAAACGATCGGCCGCAGCACCGGGATCAGGTTGACCGCATTCTCGTATTGCAGGCGGAAGGTGCGGGTCAGCATGCCGTTTTCCGCCGGGCGATCGGCACTGTAGATCGGTCCGCCGAGCAGCTTGGCGTCCGCTTCCGGCACCACCTGGCTGACACCGCCGACATCGACCACGCTGAAACCCTGCATGCGCAAGGCCGCCAGCAACATGTCATAGGCCCGGTGGGCCGGCACTTCGCCCTCGGAAACCAGGGTCAGGTTGCCCTTGACCCGCGGATCGACCAGGAACTGCCGGCCGGTGGAGCGCGACAAGGCGCGGACCACCGCCTGGATATCGGCGTCGACAAAATTCAGTTGCACGGGCTGGTCACCCAGGGGATTGCTCGCCGGCAGGCTTTTACCGGCAGCACCCTTGCCTTTCCCCGTGGTGTTCAGCGGATGTTGCACGCGCCGTTGCTGTTCGACCTGGGCCTGGACCCGCTGCCGATCCGCCACGGCGTCGCCGCTCTTGACCGTCGAGCCCAGTGGCCGGCCCAGCTCGCTTTCCACCAGCAGCGGAGCCTGCGGTGTCGTGCCGCTGCTGCACGCCGTCAACGCCAGCAGCAACCACGGGGCCGCCGCTTGCCGGCAACGCAACCCATACAAAGAACCTGACCACTTCATGAAGCTTCCTTAGCGCCACGCGCCTGATCCATGCGAACGGTTCCGGACAATCGGCCGGCCGAGCCATCGGGTTCGGTCGTACCCGTGCGTTGCAGACGGGCCTCGACCACTTCCAGGGTGAAAGAACGGGGGTTGCCCAGCAGCCAGCCCACCAGCGCATCGGCCGGGGCGTCGTCAAAGGTCAGCAGCCAGCCTTCGGCACTGCCCTGCAATTGGTAATGCCCGGCCAGCCCGCTGGCTTCGAGGCTGGCGCGCAGGCCCGGCTCGACACCGTCGACGCCCGGCATCGCGAGGCCTTGCAGCAAGCTGTCGAGGGTCTGGGCCTGGGTGCGCAGCCTGGGAGTTTCCAGCGCCCAGAAATCGATTTTCTTCAGCGGCGGCTGGATCAGTACCAACCAGACGAACAGCGCCGAGACACCGAGGGCCATGCCGCTGACCAGGCGTTTTTCCCGCAACGCCAGGCCGCTCCAGTACGCCTGTGCCTGACTTGCCAGGACCTGCCAGCGGGCCCGGTACCGGTTCAACCAGGGGTTATTCATTTTCCGCCTCCGCCACCGGTTGTATCGGTTCGGCCTGGACCCTGAGGGTCCAGCCTTCGGGCGCCGGCGTGGACAGCACGCCAGCCTGGACCAGCGTGGCCTGCCAGGTACCGCCGTTGCCCGGCTTGCGCATGTCCGGCAGGGTATTGAGGTGCAGTTCACCGTTGTCGAACACCAGGCTTTGCACGCCACCGACCATGAACGGCATGGCCAGGCCGGCCTGCTGGACCAGTCGGGAGAAATCGCTGTCGCCGTCACCGGCCGTCTGCCGCTGGGTCAGTTGCTGACGGGCCTGCTGCAGGGGATTGAGCACCATCGGCAGCGCCGGAAAGGCCTGCTTGACCCGCTGCACCATCCACGACTTGAGCTGCTGGCCCTGCTCGACCTGCCGCGCCGCATAGAGGTTCAGGCCCACCGCCCAGACCACCACGGCCAGCGCACAGCAGGCCAGCGCCCGGCCCCAGTGACCGCCTTCGGCTCCCGGCTGACGCAACGCGCCGTGCAAGCCCCAGGTCGGTGTCGGGCCGCTCCAGCGCCGATTGGCGGGCAATGCCTGGACCAGGGCATGGCTCAGCGGCGGCTCGCCCAGCCAGTGCAGCACCTCGCCCCGTCCGAGCAGTTGCGCCAGCGCCTGATCGATATCCGGATGCACCTCGGCCCGGTCGGTGCCCAGGCGGATCAGCAGGTGTTCATCCAGGGCCTCCACCACCGGCTCGCCGGCAATCACCGGCAGGCAACCGGCGGCCGGATACAGGCCGCGCAGCTTGATCCCGGCCTGTCGCAACAACGCGCCGAAGCGTTCCAGCGCAGCGCGTTGCAGCCAGGCGATCTGGACCTGGCCCTCGGTGTCCCGTGGGCCATGGACGATATGCATCGACTCGCAGCCGCCGAGGATCAACGCCTGGGCAGCACAGTCGACCGCCGCGCGAACCTTCGCCGGCGCCAGGACCGGCAGTTCGAGACTGGCCAGCAGGCTGTCCCGTGGATGCAGGTAACACTCCACGGCCAGGCCTTTATGCGCCTGGGCCAGGTGCGCCAGGCTGGCCTCGCCGGTTGCTTCGACCTGGCCCTGGCGATCCAGCCGGGCAAAGGCCAGCGGACTGTCGAGGCCCAGGCTGTCCAAGGGCGACAGCGCCACGCGGAGCAACGTCATACGCCCACCCGCGACCAGATCACCTGGGGCATCTGCTCCTGGCTGCGGTGCAACAGCGCCGCCAGGCTGACGCGACGCCGCTCGCCACGCGATTGCCCGGTGAGCAGGAACCAGTCGCTGGTGATCCCGACCTTGATATCGGTGACGATCAGTTGCGGCATGCGCAGGCGATTGACGAAGTCGCCGCGGTTGATGAACCACTGCCCCGCATCGCGCTCGTTGATCAGGCCACGGGCACGTTGCGGTGACAGTCCCGGGACCTGGGACGCCAGCACCTCGGCGGTCGCGGTATTGCCGTTGACCCAGGTGTTGGCCGGCAGAATGGTCACATGGGGCGCGAGCAAGGCCAGGGTCTGCTCATCCACACCCTCGACGCTCCTGAGGTCCTGCAGGCTGCGCAGCATCGGCCGGGTCGCCGGCAGTGGCTTGAGGGCGGCTCCGGGCGAGGTCAGCCGGCCGCTGTCGAAACTGCCGCGCACGGTCGTCGCCGGCACGCGGTCGGGGTCCGACACCCGTGGATAGGAGGCGATCACCCGCTGGGCGATACGCTGGCCCACCGCCGCCTTGACGCCGAGCAACTCGCACAGGCGGGCAAAGCCCTGCATCTGTTCGGCGTCGACCCGCTCGTCCTGCACCAGGTTGCGCAGGTTGAACTTGCCCTGCTCGTCCTCCAGGCGGCCGTCGAACTGGCTGCCACGCTCGCCCGATGGCGAGGCGACGAAGGGTTGGGCCCAGGCTTGCGCCAGATGGGTCAACGGATCGCGCTGGCGGGCTTCCCACAACAATTGGCGACTGAGCTCAAGGCCGCCGCGCAACTGCCAGGAGCCCTGGACCCGCAGTTGCTCGGCCTCCAGGCCACGGGTAAAGACCGTCTCGCGGGTGAGCATGCCGCCGGCGATCACCGCCACCACGGCGGCGATCAGCAAGGCGCTGATGATCGCCATGCCCTGTTGCTTCGCCGCTGTCAGCGAATAGGCGTTCATGGCTGGCGCTACAGTTGCCAGGAGCCGATATCGGCATTGACCCCGTCACCGTCCGGCTTGCCGTCGGCACCCAGGGAAAACACGTCGACTTCGCCATTGGCGCCGGGATTGAGGTACTGGTAAGGACGCCCCCACGGATCGTTGGGCAGGCGCTCCAGGTAGGAACGCCAGTTGCTGTCCTTGGCGTTCGCCGGACGATCGGCGAGGATCTTCAAGCCCTGATTCTGGCTCGGATAGCCGCCGTGATCGAGGCGATAGAGCTTGAGCGCCTGCATCAATCCGCCGATGTCCTGCCTGGCCGCGGTGGCCCGGGCCTGGTCGGGACGATCGAGGACCTTGGGTACAACCATGGCGGCGAGAATCCCGAGGATCACCACCACCACCATGATCTCGATCAGCGTGAATCCCTGCTGTGCCCGACGAGTGCTGGAACGGGAATTGATGCGCGCGATATCCATCTCGACAATCCTTGGCTTGATTCGATTCGCGGCGGATTGTTGCAAGAAGATATGTCACTGGTATTGAAAATCCTCGGGTGAACAGGGCCTTGGTTTCTGTACCGGGCCAGGTGGGTCTGTGGGCCTCTGGATCTGTGGGAGCGGGCTTGCCCGCGAATGGGGCAACGCGGTGCCCCAGGTTCTCCATATCGCTTTCTTCGTGGGCAAGCTCCGCTCCCACACAGGCCACCATTCCCATGCAGATCCACTCAGCGCAGCACGACCTACGCCCGCAGACAGCCCCGGGAGAAAAAGCTCGGGAGCTTTGGTCAGCAAGCGGTCAAACAAGCGCGATAGGCTCCTGCCTCGGTTTCCCGTTCCGAGACGCCCATGCAACGCCCTTCCCGCCAACGCGGCTTTACCCTGATCGAAGTGCTAGTGGCCCTGGCAATCATTGCCGTGGCGATGGCCGCGGCGATCCGCGTGGCCGGTCTGATGACCCAGAGCAACGGCCTGTTGCGCGACCGTTCCATGGCCCTGCTGGCGGCACAGAGTCGCCTGGCCGAGCTACGCCTGGAGGGCCGCCTGCCCCTTGGGCGCAAATCCTTTGAATGCGATCAGGGCCGCATGGCCCTGCGCTGCGACCAGACCATCGGGCCGGGGGACGGTCCGCGGCTGTTCAGGGTCGAGGTCCTGGTGCTCGATCGACGCCACGAGGCGCCGCCGCTGGCGCGGCTGGAGACCCTGTTGAGTCCGCCGCCGGCGGTGTCGGACCTCAGGGTCGGGTCAGTTTCGGCAGGAACGGCGCCTCGCTGAGACGGGTCACGGTCAGGTGCAGTTTTTCCGTGCCACGCTCGATCAGAATGCCGTCGCCCTCGATTGCCAGCAGCTTCACCCCCTGCCCCAGGCGCTCGCCGGCCAGAAAGCTGCGGGGCGGACCGTCGTTCAGGCTGAGAATCGCCACCGCGCCGCGCACGCCGGCCATCACTCCGGAAACCTTGATATCGAGCTGCGCCGGCTGATTGGAAAACCACTGCAGCGCCGGATTGTCACTGCGCGCGACCGCGCCCGGCGACTGGCCCTCGGGCACCTGGGACACGGCCGGGGTCAGCAGCAGCGTCGTCCAGACCACCGCGCCCGCCAGGGCCGCGAGCAGGCCCACCGATTGGACAATCTGGGGCTGGGAAAAACGCGGGGTCCATTGCATCGTCGAGGCTCCTTTTCCGTGGGTGATCCGAAACCTTTTCAGCCTAACAGGCAATTCTCACGTTTTTATTTCACACGCCCATCATCTTTGCCGCGCAGCATGCAAGGAGACTCAAGGAGCCTTGTCGAATGGATGCCCCATACCCTGCCCAGGCGGGTTTTACCCTGATCGAACTGATGGTCGTGCTGGTGATCATCGGCATCGCCAGCGCGGCCATCAGCCTGAGCATCAAGCCCGATCCGCTGCAATTGCTGCGCAAGGACGCCGAGCGCCTGGCCCAGGCCCTGCAGGTGGCCCAGGCCGAAGCCCGCGCCGATGGTCGGCCGATCCGCTGGCTGAGCGACGCCAGGGGCTATCGCTTCAGTCGCGCGGATATCCAGGGCGGCCTCGAACAATTCAACGGCGACCCGCAACTGCGCCCGACCCGCTGGCAAAGCACACCGATGCAGGTGCAACTCGACCGTGGCAAGAGCCTGGTGCTGGACGCCGAATGGATCGCACCACCGCTACGCGTCTCGCTTTCCGACGGCCAGCACAGCATCGGCGTGGTGCGCGCTGCCAATGGCGAGATTCGCGTGCAATGAAGCGCCAGGCCGGCTTTACCCTGATCGAAGTGATGATCGCGATCATGCTCATGGCGGTGGTCAGCATCATTGCCTGGCGTGGCCTGGACAGCGTCAATCGCGCCGACGAACACCTCAAGGCCAGCGCCGGACAGACCCGTCAACTGCTGGCGGCGCTGGGCCAACTGGAGCGTGACGTGGCCTTGCGTGCCGGTATCGAACTGGTGGAACCGCCGATTGCCGACAAGGAGCCGCCACCGTCGCAGGCACCCGCAGCCCTGACGGTACGCAGCCCGGAGGGCAAGGGCTTTCGCCTCGACCTGATTCGCACGGCCGCGGAACAGGACGGCAGCCTGCAGCGGGTGCGCTGGTGGTTGCAAGGCGGCACGCTGTATCGAGCGGTGGCGCCTGCCCGTACGCGCTTCCCGTTGCCGGCGCCCAAGGACGGCGTGGCGGTACTGGAGCAGGTGACGTCGATGGAACTGCGGGTATGGCAGCCCGGCAAGGGCTGGCGGCGACTGACCGGCACTCAGCAGGACAACCCGACGGGACTGGAGATCAGCCTGGTGCGCAATACACCGCAAGGGCTGGAGCGCTATCGGCAGGTGCTGGGGCCGCTGGAGTAAACTCGGGAATGGGTGGCAAACCTTGAGAGCCCTTTCGCGGGCAAGCCCGCTCCCACAAGGGAACACGGGTGAATCAGGGATTTTCAGGGGCGCGAGCCCCCGCAATGGGAGTTTTAACCGTGGGAGCGGGCTTGCCCGCGAAGAGGCCCCACAGGCACTACAAGAACATCAACTGAGCAACACCACCCCGCCCGGCAATTCGGTGCACTTGGCACCGTAGGCATCGCGGATCAGCAAGGCCACGCCCGCCAGTTGATCGAGACTGAAACGCGCCTGCACCTTGCGCTTGCCCAGCTCGCTGTTGAGCAACACCAGCATGCCCGGCCGGTAGCGGTTGATCTCGCTGATCACGCTGGCCAGGGTAGCGTCGTTGAACACCAGCATCTTGTTGCGCCAGGCGATCACCGCCGACGGATCGGCATTCTGCAGCTCGCCGACCTGATGGGCGTCGTACACCAGTTGGCGACCGCTCTCCAGACGGAACCGGCGCCCCTGCACGTCGACCGTCAACAGGCCTTCGATACAGGTGACGCAGACGCTCTGGTCGAGATTGCGCAGGTTGAACCGCGCCCGTTCCGCCGTCAGCAGGCCGCTGCCGGCCTGGACCTTGACCGGCGCCTGGGTCCGCGCCAGCACTTCCACTTCACCGCTGACCAGTTCGATCTGCGAGTCACCGTTGACCGAAGGCAGGCGATTGATCCGGGTCTGGGTATTGAGCTCCAGGCTGATGCCATCGGCCAGGTCGACCCGCCGTTGCTCGCCGACCTCGGTGGTGTAGTCGGCGCCCAGGCCGGAGAAACCGCCCGGCACCGTGGCGCGCACCAGGAAAAAAGCCGCCGACGCGGCAATCGCCCCGCCGAGAAACGCCCGGCGCCCGAAATGTCGGGCCCGCGGCGGATGCTGCAACTGTTCGAGGGCCGGCTTGAGGGACTGCCACAACACCTTGGCCTGTTCAAAGGCCCGGGCATGCTCGGGGCTTTGTTCGCACCATTGGCGCAGGGCGCGCGCATCGGCGCCGGTGGCCTGGCCGGAGGTCAGAAGAATCAGCCAATCCTGGGCTTCGCTCTGCAATCGGGCGGTCTGGCCGCCCGGCAATTCGGTGATGGAAGTCGTGTTCAAGCGCACAGGTACTCACGAAGATTTCGCTGATGTATTACTAAGACGGTTTTCCCGCCCCGGGACCGAACCGCTGAATCACTTTTCTTTCCAGGCGGGCCGCGCAATGGCCCAGCGCGGCCTTCAACTCCTTCTCGACCATGCGCGTGGAGATGCCGAAACGCTGGGAGATCTCCAGGTGCGGCGCCTCTTCCAGGCGGGCGGCGATAAAGATCCGCCGGCGCCGCGGGGGCAATTCATACAAGGCCTTGAGCAGCGACTGGATTTCCTTCTGGCCCCCCACCACCCGCTCCGGGTCGAGGGCTTCGTCGCTGAGCTGCAACAGTTCCTCCACTTCCTCGCCGGTCAGCAACCGGGCATCGGCCTGGCGCCGGTCCGCGGCGATATTCAGGGCCATGCGGTACAAATAGGCATTGGGTTGGGTCAGGTTCAGCGGTGCCTCCATGCGGTCGACCCGCAGGTAGGTTTCATGCAGGACGTCATTGGCCAGATCCTCCGAACCCAGGCGGCGCCGCAGGCGCACCTTGAAGTCGTCGTAGGAGGTCAGGAACAACCGGACCATCGGACTGTGCCCGATATTCTTCATACTCCGGCGGCTCCTTTGCGTTCTGTGCAATCCATGCTTGTTCCTGCTGAATCCGGCATTAAAAGTAGGGTCACGGGCTGGCGCAGCGACGACGGTGCCGGACGCTCTACCCGGACCGTGCGCAAGCGCTCCACCAGCGCCCCGTCGCGCTGAACATCTCCGGTCGAACTGACCAGGCGGCTGTGCTGCAACTCGCCGCCCTGGCCGATCCACACCTGCAACACCGCCCGGTAGGTCCCCGGCCGGGTCAACGGCAAGGCACACAGCGCCTGCTCAATCGCCAGCTGGATCGCCCGGGCATAACTGCTGGCCAGTGCCGCTCCCTTGCTGCCGCCAGGATCCCGGGGCGACGGTACATCGCTGACCTGCGCCACCTGCAAGGTAAAGGCATCGGCCCGGGCATAACGCGCCATCAGTCCGCTGCCGGTGAGCAACAGGCTCAAGGCCTCGCTGGCGCGATAACGCCCGTGAACCGCCAGCGAACGCCGTGCGCGGGTCAGGTCGCGATCCACCAGCACTGCCATCCCGGTCTGGCGACTGAAGGAATCCAGTGCGCCAGCCAGGTCCTGGGCGGCAATATCCAGTTCGACGCGGGCCTGGGGATCGACCATGAGCGGCTCGGCGGCCAGGCAGGCGGACAACCCGCCACCGACCAGCCAGGCCAGGACGACGGTCACCAGGCTCAAGCGAAAAAACGACAGACGCATGGCCACGGATCGAAGTCCCTGCACTGCTGACGTGTCCCTCAAAACCGCTATCCTGAGGGCTGTTTATGAACCTGTTGTTACGGCGTCTCGGGTGGCCGTTGCGGTTTGCCGATATCCGAAGCACGGCAAAGTGCCGAGGTTACTGCCCCTGCCGATGCCTGGTGGATGTATCGTCAATTTTGTCCCTTGATTTCAAATCGATGAACCGCAACCCGATAGGCCAGGTTTTCGACTGGATGGGTTTCAAATCTGAAGTGGCCCGCCAGGTACAATTCTGGCGCGCGATTGACCAGTACGAACTCGCCACTCTTGACGGGGTAGGTCTTGATTGCACCTTCATTATTCGGTTGCGTTGCGTAGAGGACGTTTTTTATTTTTTCGCTGGGAAGGGGGTAGGTGCCCGACGGCAGGTCCGCTTCAGACAGGGTGAATTCCAGTTTACGCCTACCCGTACCCGCGTCACCGATATCCACCAGTACGCGAGTGCCGCCCGATACGACTGTGCCCCGATACATTGACGTGGTCTCAAAATCCAGGCTGATGCCCAAGGAGGTGAGCGTACCGACCAGTTCCCCGGTGGTTGCCTGCGGTGTATTCGCCGCGCTTTCTCCCGTTTCAAAATCCTCGATGTCTGCCATGTGGATTCACCCTTGCGTTTAAATCGTGAAAATGCGGATTTTCAGTCCTGGCTGATGTGCAGGGGAAAGAGCCCACGACTTTGCACGTCGGACCGATAAATCAGTCTCTACCTACCTGGAGAGTGATGCCTACTGTCAGAAATGACAGTTCGAAGGACCTTTGATCGGAAACCGGCCGTGGAGCCGGTGTCATCGGCAGGGCCTGGACAGGCTATCTGGCATTCGGCTACTGCAAAAAAACCATCACCCAACCGGTGCGGCCTTTGCACTAGACTCAGGGCTCCAGGACCCCACTTCGGGGTCGGCCAGGAGGGCCTTATGAAGTACCTGTCGAGTTGTGCCTGCATCCTTCTGCTCGCCGCCGGTGTATCCGGCCCGGGCCAGGCCGCGGAGGCCACGCCGGTCGGCTGCGTCGAAGTCAGTGTCGGTGGCTACAAGGCGCCGGACTACAACTGCCTGAGTCAGCAGATGAGCAGCCCGGAGAGTGCCGAAGCCAATCAGAAAAACCAGGAAGCCCTGAAGGCCGGCATCAGCAAAAAAGCGCCGAACCAGGTCGGCCTGGCCACCCCGGCGGCGACCAGTATCCGCATGGGCAATACCTTCGGTACCTCGGTAAAGCCACAGCGGCCGCCATCGGGGCAGTAGGCCCGGCGACCTGATCAGGCGGCCTGCAGCGCCCACTGCCGGGCCACGACCGCCAGCTCTGCCTTGGCCCGCTCCAGGGCTTCAAGACGAGCCTCGGCATCGGAAAACTGCAATGGCTGCGCGTCGACGAACTGCGGGTCCCGCACACCGATAAAGGCAAACGCCGCTTTCAGCGCCGGGGTCAGCGCATCCATCCAGGCCATGGGATTGCCCGGCCGCAGGTCGGCGCCGCGACTGGTCAGGAACAGCACCTTCTGCCGGGTCAACTGGCCGACGATGCCTTCCGGGGTATTCAGGTAGGTCAGTTCGGTACGGGTGATGCTGTCGATAAAGGCCTTGAAGGTCGAAGGCATCGACCAGTTGTACATCGGCATCGCGAACAGACAAGCATCGGCCGCCATGACCCGCTTGCACAGGGCATCGGAGGACGCCAGCGTCTGCTTCATCGCCTCCGTGCGAGCCTGCGGATGGGTATAGGTCGCCACCGCGAATGCCTCGGTGACATGGGGCGGGGTTTCGACGCTCAGGTCCAGGTAATCGACTTCCAGCTCGACCCCCAGCTCGCGCAACTGCTCGATAAAGTGCCGGGACAACGCCCGGGAGTTGGACCATTCACCTTTCGCGCTGGCGTCGACGTGCATCAGTTTCATTGCAGATAACCTCTTTGGTACAGATGTAAGAGAAGAAGGTGACTTCAGACCGCCAGCGGTTGGCGAAACGCCACGGCCAGGCGGTTCCAGCAATTGATCGCGGCAATCGCCATGCTCAGGTCCACCAGTTCGCGCTCGCTGAACTGCAGGCGGGCCTGGGCATACAACTCGTCACTGACCGGATCGTGGGCCAGCAGGGTCAGGGCCTCGCTCCAGGCCAGCGCGGCCTGCTCGCGGGCGCTGTACAGCGGCGAGTCGCGCCAGGCCGGGATGCCGTACAGGCGCCGTTCGCTCTCGCCCCCGCCGCGGGCCTCCTGGCTGTGCAGGTCGGCGCAGAACGCGCAATGGTTGAGTTGCGAGACCCGCAGCTTCACCAGGTCCAGCAGCGGCTTTTCGATGGACAGGCCGAAGGTGGCCTCTTCCAGCAACAGCAACCCCTTGAGAGCCTGGGGTGACGCGGTATAGAAATCCAGGCGTGGCTCCAAGGCGCGACTCCCTCGTGGTTCGTTGACGTGATTCAGTGACGCCCAGCCTAAGGCCCGGACGCCAAATGACGGATAGCCAATCCCGGCTTTTTTGCGGAGGCCAACTGCGCCTCCGGATTGGCCCGTGGGATTTGCCGGGAATTGGCTATAGGTCCGGCCGGCCCCGCGCCCTACTCTTTGTCGACACCGCCCTGCCGTCGGGTCGGCCGTCACACAGGAGAATCCAGAATGCCCGCTCACGTGATCAACATTGTCCGGTTCAAGGCGGTCCCGGGGCATAGCGAAGCGCTCGGACAGCAGTTGAACGCCCTGGTCGAAACACTGCGCTCGGCACCCGGCTGCCTGGACTATTCGGTGGTGTGCGGCGCTGAGGCGGGCGACTGGACCGTGACCGGGCACTGGCACTCTCCCGCGGCGCTGCAAGCGCATTTCCAGTTGCCGGCGTTGCAGGGCTTTATCGACCTGCTGGGCAGCCTGGCTTGCGGCATCGATTTCCAGCACTGAGCGCTTGATTTCCGAGTGCCTGATTTCCGAGCGCTCAGGTCATGAGCGCTCCAGCATTCACTTCCCACGCGAGAACACATCATGAAAACCCTGAAGTTCGTCACCTCGACCCTGATCGCCGCGACCCTGCTCGCCAGCACCGGCGCCTTTGCCCATGAAGCCGGTTCCAGTCAGGAAAAGATCACCGTGCTGCAGGAACACCCGCTGCTCAATGCGCCGGGCAAGAAAGCCATGATGCTGACGGTCGACTACCTGCCGGGACAGTCCTCGATTGCCCACAAGCACCAGGGCACGGCCATGGCCTATGTGCTGGAAGGCGAGATCACCTCCCAGGTCAAGGGTGAACAGGCGATCACCTACAAGGCCGGGCAATCCTGGTACGAACCGGCCGGCTCCGAACACCTGGTATCGAAGAACGCCAGCGACAAGAAGCCCGCCAGGTTGCTGGTGTTCATGTTCATGGACGAGAAGGACGCGGTGCTGATTCCGCTGAATCAGTAAGGAACCTGATTCACGCTCCCGACCACTCACCGATACGCAAGCGGTATTTCTACAGGCTCTGACCTCGTTCCGATGAGCCTTTCAGATCCGCTTGCGTGACGGGTATCTCACCACTGCGATAACAAGGGAGCACACATATGTCGTTATCCGTAAATGGAGGATCTGCGTTCATTCCGCAGAACCTCACGCCACACGAACACTCCGCAACGGCTGGCCACAACGGACAGAACAACCTTGCCGCCTCCTTGCTGTTCGGCAGTGGCAACGGTGGTGCGGTGAACTTTGCCCCGCCCTCGTCGCGAATCGAGGGCACACATGACGCCTCACACGCCTCGGCAGCCCATAACCGCTCGGTGCAATCGCCCGGCAACGAGGGCGAAGCCGGTGGCATGGACGAAGTCATCAAGCTGCTGCAGTCCCTGTTGCAAGCCTTGATGAAAATGATGGGCGGTAGCAACGCGGACGATAGCGACAGCGACTCGGACAAAGCCGGGGGCGCTGCCGGAGCCGGCAACAGCCGTCCATCAGGCAGCGGCGCTTCGCCCGCGCCGCAGAACCTCGCGGCTCAACCCGGCAACAGCCCGCAGAAAGCGCAAGGTGCCGACGGCGCCGCCAGTACGGCCGATGTCGGCAACGCCCCCAAAGGCATGCCCCAGAGCCTCTGGAAAGATTGCGTGGAGTCCGGCAAGAAATTCGGCGTCGATCCCTACGTGCTGGCGGCGCAGTCGAAGCAGGAAAGCAACTTCGGCAAGGATCTTTCCGGCCCCAGCGGCGGCGACGGCGTCATGCAGGTGGAACCGAGCACACGGGCCGCCTACGCCAGCCAGTTCCAGGAAAAGACCGGGCACGCCTACAACCATGGCAGCCAGTCGGATCAGGTGGCAATGGCCGCGCTGATCATGGGCAGCAAAGGGGGCGACACGACCTCCCAACTGCAGAAGTACAACGGCGGTGATAACTGGAAGCCGGGCGCGACGGACTCCTATGGCCGGGTGATCAAGGCCGACGAGTACGCCGCCAGTGTAGAAAAGATTGCCCAGCAGTTGCGCAACAACGTAGCTTGAGGATGCCCGCCGTCCTATAGGTTAGGTCCTGCCGGCATTTCGAGCCCGTTGAAGTGCCGGCGTGGCGCTACGCCCGGGACGCGATCCGTGGCTGCAGCAGCATGCCCGTGTAATGGATCAGGAACAGCGCGAACGACAGGCTCCAGAGCGCTGCGGCGATCCCCAGGCCGAGATCGAGGAACGGCACCAGGACAATGCGGCACAGCGCCCCCAGTTGCAACGCGGCAAATGCCCAGCCCAGCGCCCGAGGCGGCTGCAGGGCACGTCCGGTATGCCCCAGGCTGACCCGGGCGATCATCGCCAGGATCATCCCACCGATACCGCCAACCGCCAGGCCATGACTGACCAGGCTCTGTTGCACCAGCAAGCCCAGATGCCAGGCGGCCATGCCCAGCGTGGCCATCAACAGCCAGCCATAGGCCAGGTACAGCGACCAGAGCAGCGGCACCCGCCAGAGTCCGCGATCATGCCAGCGCCACAGGCGCAGGCCATGCAACCCAGCCAACGGCAGGTAGAGCGCCGCCAACCATGGATGGGCAGACTCGCCGAGACCACAGGCCGTCAACAAGGCCACCAGCAACGTGCCGAACAACAGCACCTTGTCCTCATGGGCCAGGGCCACGAACGGCACGCTGCTACCGAGCCCGCGCTGGATGAAGAACGGTATGACCCGCCCGCCGATCACGCTCATCAGGGCGGCAACCAACCATATTCCGGCCAGTACCCCACGACGCTGCAAGCCGTCGTCCTGCTGCACGATGCCCCACAGCGTCAGTCCCTGACAGACAGCCAACAAGCCCAGCACCGCGACAATGGGATAGTTGTTGCGCTTCTTCGCCGCCAGCAACTGCTGCCCGAGCAACCAGGCCAGCATGGGCAGGAACGGCAGTTGCAGGGCAATCACCCAGGTACCGGGCAGCGGCAACCACCAGGTGATACGCGCCAACGACCAGAGCGCGAACAAGCCGATCAACGGCCAGCCATGGGTACCGGGGCCTCCGGTCCAGTTGGGCACGGCGGTCAGCAGAAAGCCCGCAATCAGCGCGCTGGCGAAACCGAACGGCATCTCGTGCCGGTGCCAGGCCAGTCCGCCGGCGAACGGCTGCCAGTCGCCGAAACCGCCGTACAGCCAGACACCCCAGCCCGCCAGGGCGATACAGGCGAACAGCGCCCCACCGAGAAAGAATGGTCGAAAGCCCAGGCTCCAGAGCGGTAGCGACTTCATGCCATTTGCAGCCGCTGGCCGGCAAGACCCAACTGGCGCTGGGCGAGCAGGCGCATCACATAGCCGATCTTCAACAGGGTCGGGCCGAGAATCACCATGGCGTGCATCGACACCAGCACCGGCAGGCCGAGATGACCGTCGTAGAGGTAGGCACCATAGATGCCCAGGCTTAAGAGGAGCAGCCCGAGGACAAGGATACGAGTGGACAGGTGCAGGACATTCAGCGGGGATTCGAGAAAGGCGAACATGACATGGCACTCCCGGTGCAGTTCAGTGACACCTGAACTGCATCACGAATCGTGCCAGCCATATAATCAATTAAAATCAAACAGTTATAGGCATACAAGTCAATTTGACCACAACCAAAGCATAGTCATAAAGACACGCAAAGAGGTCACTATGACTCTACCCGTTCGGCCGCCGCGACCGAATCCGGCGATTACAAGCGACCCTGCCGCTTGTCCTCGGCCAGCTTGAGCAGCGGTGGCGCGGTGTACAGGTTTTCCGGCTGGAGCCGTTCCCAGAGGCCGCCCTTGCCCAAAGCCCTGCCCGCCTGATCTTCGCGCTGGAGCCATTGCTCGACGCTCTTGATGCGGTTGGGATGGATTTCATCCAGCAGCGCGTAGTCGCGCTCGACGATTCCATGCTTCCAGACATTCCAGAAGCCGGTGAAGTTGTCGCGGAAACTCATGGTGCTTTTGTCGTTGGGATCGGCGTTGTAACCGGCAGGCAACTGGGCGGCCATCTTCAGCGGACCGTTCCAGTAGGTTTCCAGCTCCGTGTCGATGTAGCGCGCCGGATGCCCGGTGACCTTCTCGAACGCCGCGGCCAGGGCGTGATAGTCGACATGTTCGATGGCAACCTCCAGGTTCATGCCGTTCGCCCGCTGCTGATTGTCGAACAACCAGCGGGCGTAATACCCGCAGTCCTCGAGTGCTACATGGGGTATGGCACCGGTGCCGAGCGGCACCCGCCAGGTCACCACACCGTCTTCTACCGAAGGCGTCATGGGTGTCATCGCCGAGATCGCCATTTCCATGTAGGGCCCCGTGGTGAACACGGCCGCCCCCATCCGGTCCCTGTTGAGCTGGTTCTGGAACAGGATCCACTCACCGATTCGCCCCTTGCCGTCGTAGTGACCGGTCCGGAACCTGGAGTCATAACCGGCCTTCTTGAGCGCGTAGTCGAGATTGCCGTAGACGAAGAAGCGGACGCCTTCTTCGATGGCGATCTCATAGCTGCGGATGGCCCAGTAGATCTCGGTCTTCTCGCCGGTGTTGAACCCGTCGATGTTGATATAGGCGCCGTCGCACCCGCGAAAGCCTTCCCGCAGGGTGGCCTCATCGGCAAACGTGCCCTCGAGGATCGAAACATTACCCAGCGCGAGCAAGGCCTTGGCCCGACGCGAGTTGGCATCGCGACTGAGGGCCCGGACGGTGTACTTACCGTCGGCGACCAGGGCACGGATGACAGGCAAGCCCTGGGCACCGGTACCGCCGACAACAAAGATCCTGGAAGGGGTTTGGGAAGGCATCGATATCTCCTTGAACATGACGAAAAGGGGCATCCGGGCATTCGCGGCGAGGGTTTCATCGGTAACGGCCCAAGTCGATCTTATAATAAGAGTTACTAGATGAACAAGCACCCTTTCTGCTCGAAGAAACTCGAACACGATCCACGTCCTGGGCCGGCATGCCTGTGTCGGCACCGCGAATCAGTTAGACTCTTATGAAGAGAGTGATGCACCGAACCTCCCCTGCCCCCCGAGGAAATGACTTATGCGTTCGAAAGGTTTCGACGGAATGGTATGTCCGATCGCCGGCGTGATGGCCGCGATCGGTGATCGCTGGGGCCTGCTCATCCTGCGCGATCTGGTTCTCGGTCTCAGCCGCTATGACGACTTTCGCCAGTCATCCGGCGTGACCAACGCGACGCTCAGCGACCGCCTCAAGCACCTTGAGGCTCACGATCTGGTCGAGCGGCAGCGTTACCAGACGAATCCCGAGCGCTTCGAATATCTGCTGACCGCAAAGGGCCGGCAGATCGCCGTGATCCTGCCGATACTCGCGCAGATCGGCGATCGCCTGGGAGTCTCGGGCGCTTCGACACCGCCGCTGAAGGTCGTGAATCGAAAGACCGGGGGCGATGTGGGGTGGAGTTTCATCGACCAGGATACCGGCGAGCCCATCAGCCCCAGGGACCTGGCTATCGAGGCAGGCCCGGGAGCGGACGAACTGATCCGCTGGAGGCTGTCCCATGCCGAACGCCGCCACAAGGTCGACGACACGCCGCTCTCGCCAAGCGTTTGACCCGTGGAGCCCGGCCGGTTTCCGACCGGCGGCCTTTTGAACTGTCATTTCTGACAGTAGCCCTTGCGCCGGAACGGGAAGAAGCTGGGCTTCTCGGCTCGAAGCAGAAAAAACACTTCGCCGTTCTTCAGACATGAGCCGGGCATCAACATCATCAATATTTCAATTGAAGGGTGAAACGACATGTCTGACTTCCAGAACGCCAAGCACAAAAAGGGCTCCGCCAAGGCAGAAGGCGTCATGATCGGGGTGATCGAAAATCTGTTTGTAAGCGACGAAAAGAACTTTGTCGCTGACGATGTCTTTCGCGACACGCAAGGAACACGCATCCTCGGCGTCATGCTGGAGGGGGGTGTCCGGCACTCGGTAAGCTTCACACTCGGCAACGGACAACTGCCACCGGGTGAGTATGAGTTTCCCGGCGACGAAGTGGATCACATCTACTACATGATGGTGCAGCCAGGTTTTCCCGAGCTGATCTACCGGGCCGAACGCGCCAGATTGACCATCAGGGAAAACGACTCGAGGCCCTACATCTCGGGCGACTTGATCTTCGATACCGAAACGGTTGATTCCTTTCATTATCAGGTAAGGATCAACAATTTCGAAATCACCGGGTAACTCCGAAAGCCCGGTAATACAGCTGTCGCAAAACGCAACCTTGCGCCATGCCTGTCGGCATACCAGGCAAAATCGCCGCCAGCAGAGCCTGGCACTCTGCTGGCGGCGGTTTCGATCAGCCGATAAAGCGCGACTCTCTCACGGCATCCCCAACCAGTGCGGCAGGGCCAGCGAGATGATCGGCACGTAGGTCACCAGGATCAGGAACGCCAGCAGGATCATCAGCCACGGCAGCGCCGCGCGGATGGTCTGGCCGAGGGTCAGGCCGGTCACCGCCGAGGTCACGAACAGGTTCAGGCCCACCGGTGGATGCACCAGGCCGATCTCCATGTTGACCACCATGACGATGCCCAGGTGGATCGGGTCGATGCCCAGCTTCATGGCGATCGGGAAGAAGATCGGCGCAAGGATCAGCACGATGGCCGACGGCTCCATGAAGCTGCCCGCCACCAGCAGCACGACGTTGACCATCAGCAGGAAGCCGATGGGCGTCAGGCCTTCGGAGATCACCCAGTTGGTGATCTGTTGCGGGATCTGCTCGGTGGTCAGCACGTGGGCGAAGAGGATCGCGTTGGCGATGATGAACATCAGCATGATCGCCAGGCGACCGGACTCCATCAGCACTTTCGGGCAATCGCGGATCTTCATGTCCTTGTAGATGAACAGCGCGACAAACGCCGAATACACCGCCGCCACTGCCGCCGCTTCGGTCGGGGTGAACAGGCCGCTGTAGATCCCGCCCAGGATGATCACCAGCAACAGCAGGCCCCAGAACGCCCGGCGCGCCGCCGACAGCCATTCACGGAAGGTCGCCCGCGGTTGCGCCGGCAGCTTCTTGATGCGCGCGACGATATAGATCGCGACCATCAGCATCAGGCCCAGCAGCAGCCCGGGAATCACCCCGGCCATGAACAGCTTGCCCACCGAGGTTTCGGTCGCCGCCGAGTACACCACCATCACGATCGACGGCGGAATCAGGATACCCAGGGTGCCGGCGTTGCAGATGATCCCGGCGCCGAATTCCTTCGGGTAACCGGAACGCACCATGCCCGCCACGGCAATCGACCCCACCGCCGCCACGGTCGCCGGCGACGAACCGGACAAGGCCGCGAACAGCATGCACGCCAGCACCGCGGCAATCGCCAGGCCGCCGCGAATATGCCCGACGCAGGCGTTGGCAAAATCGATCAGGCGCTTGGCCACGCCGCCGGTGGTCATGAAGGCCCCGGACAGCAGGAAGAACGGAATCGCCAGGAAGGTGTAGGCGTCGGAGGTTTCGAACAGCTTGATCGCCAGGGAACTGAGGGAGTCCTGGCTGAAGATCAGGATCGATACCGCCCCGGACAGGCCCAGGGAAATCGCGATGGGCACCCCGAGGAACATGAAGGTGAACAACAGCAGGAACAGACAGAGTACGGCCATCAGTGCTGCTCCTTGTGCTCGCCGGCAAGCTTGCTGGCTTCGCCGGCTTCATCGGCCAGGCCGAGACCGCTCTGGCGACGGGTAAAGATGCGATAGAAGATTTCCAGGTAGCGGATCAGCACCAGGGCAAAGCCGATGGGCACGATCACCACGATGTAGCCGACCTTGACCCCGAACTGATCGAGGTCCTCGGCACCGATACCGGCAGTGAGGACCGCGCTCAGCCACTTGTAGCTGGCCACCATGAACAACCCGGCGTAAGCCAGGCAGCAGGTGCAGGCCAGCAGCGCCAGGTAGCGTTGCACCGGGCGCGGGGTGAGCTTGACCAGCGCATCCACGCCGAGGTGACCGGCGGTGCGCACGCCATAGGAGATACCGAAGAAGATCAGCCAGCCGAACATGGCCTTGGTCAGCGCCACGCTCCAGGTCATGTCCTGGGCCACGGTCATGGTCGCGTCGCCCAGGGTGTTGAAGAAGCCGCTGCTCCAGGCCCAGCGGTCGGCCAGGCTGAAGAACAGGGTGTAGACGTTGTTGGCCATCACGTAGACGAAAGTCACCAACGTCATGGCGGCCAGGAGAAAGGCGATCAGGCCTTCCTCGAAATGTTCCCAGATGCGTCGCAAGGATTGCGCTTGCATGGACAGGACTCCGCGAGAGAGAAAAGGAGGTACCGGGCGTGAGCCGCGATGCCGATCAATCAAGGCCGGACACGATCCCTTGTGGGAGCCGGCTTGCCGGCGATGGGGCCCGTGAGCCTTGCGGCCCATGATCGGCCGCCATCGCCGGCAAGCCGGCTCCTGCAGGTATTCGGTGTTCGCAACTGCGTATCAAGGCTGGTTGGACTTGTCCGCCGCATTGATCAGGTCGGCACCGATTTCACCCTCGAACTTCTTCCACACCGGTTTCATCGCTTCGCGCCATTGCCCGCGCTCCTGCGCTGTCAGCGGAATGATCTCGCTGGTCTTGGAGTCGATGATTTTCTGCCGGGCGGTCTGGTTCAGTTCTTCGGCCTGCTTGTTCACCTCGACGGTGACTTCAGCCATGGTCTTTTCCAGCACGCCGCGGACATCCGGTGGCAGGCCGTCCCAGAACTTGCTGTTGGTGATCACCATGTAGTCGATCAGGCCGTGGTTGGTCTCGGTGAAGTACTTCTGCACTTCGTTGACCTTCTGGCTCTCATAGTTCGACCAGGTGTTCTCGGTGCCGTTGACGGTACCGGTCTGCAGGCCCTGGTAGACCTCGGCGAAGCTCATCTTGCGCGGGTTGGCGCGGATCGCCTTGAACTGCTCTTCGAGCACGCTGGAAGCCTGCACGCGGAACTTCAGGCCACGGGCATCGCCCGGCACCCGCAGCGCCTTGTTCGCCGACAGTTGCTTGAGACCGTTGTGCCAATAGGCCAGGCCGAGAATGCCCTTGTCCGTCATCGAGGTCAGCAGCGCCTTGCCCTGGGCGGCCTGGAAGCGGTCGACGGCGGCCAGGTCGTTGAACAGGAACGGCAGGTCATAGATCTGCACCTGCTTGGTGTACTGCTCGAACTTGGCCAGGGACGGTGCCAGCATCTGCACGTCGCCGAGCAGCAGGGCCTCCATTTCCTTGCCGTCGCCGAACAACGAGGAGTTCGGGTAGACCTCGACCTTGACCCGACCCGGCAGGCGTTCTTCGGCGAGCTTCTTGAACAGCAGCGCGCCCTGCCCCTTCGGGGTGTTTTCCGCAACCACATGGGCGAACTTGATAACGATGGGATCGGCCGCCTGCGCGAGGCTGGCGGTGATCAAGGTGGCGGCGCAGAACAGCGCCCGGGTCAGCTTGAGCATGGAAATCACCTTCTTATTGTTGTGTTGTCAGGCAGGTTGCCTAAAGCAATGCGTGTAGTGAATTTCGAATTTTGAGTACCTGCGTTCGGTTCAGACGAACGCCAGCAAACGACGCGCCCGCAGCAGCACCGGCGCGTCGACCATCTGCCCGTCGACCTGATAGGCGCCGGCGCCGTGACTGCCGGCATCCACCACCCGTTGCGCCCAGGCCAGGTCCTCGGCGCTGGGGGCCAGGGCGGCATGAATCACCGGGACCTGGCGGGGATGAATGCACAAGGCCCCGGCAAAACCCATCTCGTAGGCGTGACGAATCGACTGGCGCAGGCCCTCGGGATCATCGATCGCCGGATGCACGCCGTCCAGCGGCGCCACCAGGCCAGCGACCCGCGAGTGGACGATCAGCGCCATGCGCGCCTGGTCGAGGGCGAATTGCGCGGCGGCCGAACCGCTGCTCAGGTTGAGGTCCAGGGCCAGGTCGAGACCGCCGAAGGACAGGCGCTCGACCCCTGGTGCCGCGGCGATCTGCGCCAGGGCCAACAGTCCACGGGCGCTTTCGATGATCGGCCAGACCGCCTTGCCGGTATCTGCCACGGCCTGGACCTGGGCGGCGCTTTCCACCTTGGGCAGCAGCACGCCGGCCACACCGGGATGCTGTTTGCAGAAGGCCAGGTCGGCCCTGTGTTCGGCATGATCCGGAGCATTCACGCGCACCAGGACCCGGGCCTGGGGGTTGGCCGTGAGGAACTGCCCGAGGTGATCGCGGGCGATGCGCTTGAGCGGTTCCTCGACGGCATCCTCGAAGTCGACGATCACCGCATCGGCGCCACTGGCCAGGGCCTTGGCAAAACGCTCGGGACGGCTGCCGGGCACGAAAAGCGCGGAGCGGGCAATGGATGAAGACATGTCATGGTCCTTGTTGTTCGGTTGTGCGGGGTATCCGGGAGGCCGCGTTATCGTTCTTCGCGGGCAGGCCCGGCGCCTACAAGGTTCGAGTCGGACTCAAATCCTGCGAACGGCATAAAACCTGTGGGAGCCGGGCTCGCCCGCGAAGAGGCCAGTGAGAGCAGCACATCAATCAGACCACCCCACCCGCCCGCAACTGCTCCACCGCCTCGGCGGAGAAACCCAGTTCGCCGAGAATCGCCTCGGTGTGCTGGCCCAGCCCCGGCACCGCGTCCATCCGCGGCACGAAGGCGGCATTGCGCGCCGGCGGCAGCAGCGACGGCAGTTTCCCCGAAGGGCTGTCGACTTCACGCCAGCCATCGCGCGCCTTGAGCTGCGGGTGATCCCATACGCCTTGCATGTCGTTGACCCGGGCATTGGCGATCTGCGCCTCTTCCAGCCGGGCGATCAGTTGCTCGACGCTGAGCCGGGCAAAGCTGTCGACGATGATCTGGCGCAGCACTTCACGATTGGCCGAGCGCTTGAAGTTGGCCGAGAAGCGCTCATCCACCGCCAGTTCCGGCATCAGCAGCACCTTGTCGCAGAACGCCGCCCATTCGCGCTCGTTCTGCAGGCCGAGCATCACCGTGCCGCCATCGCCCGCCGGGAACGGGCCGTAGGGATAGATCGTCGAATGCGCCGCGCCGGCCCGTGGTGGCTGCGCCGCGCCATCGAAGGCGTAGTACATCGGGTAGCCCATCCACTCCACCAGGCTTTCCAGCATGCTGACGTCGACCCGACTGCCCTCTCCGGTCTTGCCCCGCAGCAACAGCGCCGAGAGGATGCCGCTGTAGGCATACATGCCGGCGGCGATATCGGCGATGGAGCAGCCGGCCTTGGCCAGTTGGTCGTCACCCGGACCGCCGGTCACCGACAGGAAGCCGCCTTCGCTCTGGATCAGCAGGTCGTAGGCCTTTTTCTTTTCATAGGGACCGCCTTCGCCATAACCGGAGATATCGCAGACGATCAGCCGCGGAAAACGCTCGTGCAGCGCCTCGAAGGACAGGCCCATGCGCGCGGCCGCCCCCGGTGCGAGGTTCTGTACCAGCACGTCGGCCTGGCCCAGCAGGTCTTCGAGAATGTCGCCGGCCTGGTCCTGCTTGAGATCCAGGGTCAGGCTTTCCTTCGAGCGGTTGGTCCAGACGAAATGCGAGGCCAGGCCGCGCACCCGCTGGTCGTAGCCACGGGCGAAGTCACCGCTGCCGGGACGTTCGATCTTCACCACCCGCGCACCGAGGTCCGCCAGTTGCCGGGTACAGAACGGCGCGGCGATGGCATGTTCCAGGCTGATGACGGTGATGCCGTCCAGCGGACGGGGGGCCGGGGTGTTGCCTGCTGCCGTGTTCATCAGCGCAGCTCCTTCAGATCAGTGGTGTTGCGCAGGTCCCAGACCTGGCGGATCAGGGCTTCGCCCTGCTCGGGTGTGCGCGCGCCGGAGAACTGCAGCAGGCGGCGGAACTTGTCTTCCAGTTCGGTCCGCGACAGGCTGTTGCCCGGATCGCCCTTGGGTTCGTCGATCGCCCCGTGCAGCGTGCGGCCGTCGATCGTGGTGACCCGCACCCGGCCCAACCAGCGCTGGGGATAGGCACCGTCGACCTCGGGGTCGAGCGTCATGCTGACCTTGTCGCGAAAGGCCGAGACAGCCGGATCGGTCAGGGACAACTGGTGGAATTCCGGCAAGCCGGCCTTGCCATGCACGGCGATCAGGCCGAGCACGGTGCCCATGGAGAACTTGGCCTGGTGCACGGTCTGCGGCACCTTGACCCGTCCCAGGACGTCGATGGCGCCCTGGTGCACGCGGGTTTCCACGTGCCGGATCTGCTGGTGCTCCAGGCCTTGCTGCCACATCAGGTCCAGCAGCGCATCGGCGGCCGGATGGGTATGGCGGCAGGAAGCGTGGAACTTGAACGAGGTTTCCACCAGCGCCCAGCGACTGCCCAGGCGGTCGGACAACCGGGTCGGGTCGGCATCGCTGGACATCCCGGCGGCCATGCCCTGGTCGCCTTCGAGGATATTGCGCGCACCGGTCAGGCCGTCCGCGGTCAGGTAGGCGGCCAGCAGGCCATCGGCGGCGGCCTTGGCGGTGTGCAGTTGCTTGGAGTCGGCGGCATCGCGCAGGAACTCCCAGAGCCCGGCGGCCTGGGTGCCGGCGCTGCCGAGCAGGTTGATGAATTGTTCCTCGTCGAAGTCCATCAGCTTGCCCACGGCCACGGCGGCTGCCAGGGTGCCAACGGTGGCCGTGGTGTGGAAGATCCGGTAGTGGGAACGCCCCAGGAACTCGCCGATGCGAATCCCCGCCTCGTAGCCGGCAACCGATGCCAGCAGCAGTTCGCGACCGGACTTGCCAAGGTCCTGGGCTGCCGCCAGGGCGGCCGGGAAGACCACGGTGGCCGGGTGCAGCACGGAGCTGTTGTGCAGGTCGTCCTGCTCCACCAGATGGGACGAGGCGGCATTGACCAGGGCGGCGAAGTACGCCGAACTGCTCTGGCCGTTGACCAGGATCCGCGCCGGACCGCAGACCGGGCCCATCTTGCGCGCATAGGCCTCGAACAGCGGGATCGGATGGGCGCCCTGGCTGGCCAGGGCCGAGGCCAGCCAGTCGAGGAACAGGTCTTCAGTGCGCTCGAACACGGCCTCGGGCACCTGCTCGTAACGCAGCTCGGCGAGGAAGGCGGCCAGGACTCGGGTATGGCTCATGGCGTGCTCCTCAGAAGCTGCGTGGCAGTTCAAGCAGGTGCTCGGCCACGTAGGACAGGATCAGGTTGGTGGAGATCGGCGCCACCTGGTACAGGCGGGTCTCGCGGAATTTGCGCTCGACGTCGTACTCGCAGGCGAAGCCGAAACCGCCGTGGGTCTGCAGGCAGGCATTGGCGGCTTCCCAGGAGGCCTTGGCCGCCAGGTACTTGGCCATGTTGGCGCTGGCCCCGGCGTTCTGGCCCGAGTCGTACTCCTCGCAGGCGCGCCAGCGCATCAGGTCGGCGGCCTCGATCTCGATATGCGCCTCGGCAATCGGGAACTGCACGCCCTGGTTCTGGCCGATGGGCCGGCCGAACACCACGCGGTCGCGGGCATAGGCGCTGGCCTTCTCGATAAACCAGCGACCGTCGCCGATGCATTCGGCGGCAATCAGCGTGCGCTCGGCATTGAGGCCGTCGAGGATGTACTTGAAGCCCTTGCCTTCCTCGCCGATCAGGCTGTCGGCCGGCAGTTCGAGGTTGTCGAAGAACAGTTCGTTGGTCTCGTGGTTGACCATGTTGGCGATCGGCTGCACGGTCAGGCCGTTGCCGATGGCTTCGCGCAGGTCGACGAGGAAGATCGACATGCCTTCGGACTTCTTCTTGACCTCGGCCAGGGGCGTGGTGCGGGCCAGCAGGATCATCAGGTCGGAGTGCTGGATCCGCGAGATCCATACCTTCTGGCCGTTGATCACGTACTTGTCGCCGCGCTTGATCGCGGTGGTCTTGATCTTGGTGGTGTCGGTGCCCGTGGTCGGCTCGGTCACCCCCATCGATTGCAGGCGCAACTCGCCGCTGGCCAGCTTCGGCAGGTAGAAACGTTTCTGTGCCTCGCTGCCGTGGCGCAACAGGGTGAACATGTTGTACATCTGGCCGTGCACGGTGCCGGAGTTGCCGCCGCAGCGGTTGACTTCCTCGAGGATCACCGAGGCTTCGGCCAGGCCCAGGCCGGAGCCGCCGTACTCTTCGGGAATCATTGCCGACAGCCAGCCGGCGTCGGTCAGGGCCTTGACGAAGGCTTCGGGAAACCCCTTCTCTTCATCAATCCTGCGCCAGTAGGCGGCATCGAATTCGGCGCACAGGGCGCGCACGCCCTCGCGGATGGCATTGAGTTCTTCGTTGTGATTCGGATTCATCGGTGGATGTCCTTTTTCTTGTCAGTCGAAGTGCACTTCGGCGCGCTGGGCGATACCGCCGGCATTGCCGGCCCAGAGTTCGGCGACGCCGGGGCTGACGATCCGCCCGCCGACCTCGAAGGGCTGCGGAGCGATCAGGGGGCGCAAGCCGCGATAGGCGAAGCGCCGCAGGTTCGCCTCGGGATGGGCCTGGCAGAAGGCCCGCAGGTTCAGGGTGGCGATCATCGGCCCGTGTACCACCAGGCCCGGATAACCTTCGGTGGCGGTGACGTAGGGGTAGTCGTAGTGGATGCGATGGCCGTTGAAGGTCACGGCGCTGTAGCGGAACAGCAGGGTCGGTGTCGGCTCGATGGCTTCGCGCCACTCGCCTTCGACCAGCGCCTCGCCGCTGCCCTGCTTGGGCGGCGTGGGTTCGCGGTAGACGATGTCCTGTTCCTCGCGGATCGCCAGCCGGCCATCCTGGGAATACTCATGCTGCACGGTGACGAACAGCAGCGAACCGGTACGTCCCTGCTTTTCCTCGATCCGGGTGATGGTCGAGACCCGGGTAGCATCGTGACCGGCGCGCAGGTCGTGGAAGAACTCCAGGCGACCACCGGCCCACATGCGGTTGCGATTGTCCGCCGGCGGCAGGAAGCCACCGCGGGCCGGGTGACCGTCGCCGCCCAACTGGCTCTCGGCCACCGGATCCTGGAAAAAGCACCACTGCCAGAGCGGCGGCAGGGCTTCGCCGTGGGAAGGCGCGCTTTCACCAAAGGTCGCGGCAATCCGCTTGAGCAGGTTGCGACTCAGTTGGTCGTGGGCTTCTTCGGTCCGTCCCAGCCAGGCACTCAGATCCGTCACACTCATTGGAAGGTTTCCCCTTACCGATTGTCGTTGTGTGCCGATGATGCAAGTTGATCGCCGTTCCGAGAATTTGCATTTCAATAAGCCGGCGTTCAGTTATGCTGAACGCCTAGCCGTTGACTGGAGTCGCCCATGCATTTCGACCTGGCGGATTTGCGTCTCTTCATCCATATCGCCGAATCGCCGAGCCTGACCCAGGGCGCCAGGCGTGCCTTTCTTTCGCCGGCCGCCGCCAGCGCGCGGATCAAGGCCCTGGAAGCGCAGCTCGACACCCGCCTGCTGTACCGCGACAGTCGCGGCGTCGAAGTGACCCCGGCGGGCCAGCGGCTGCTGCAACATGCGCGGCTGATCATGCGCCAGGTCGACTACCTGAAAAGCGAGTTCACCAGCTATGGCGGCGATTCCGCCGGACATATCCGGATCTTCGCCAACACCACGGCGGTCACCGAATTCCTGCCGGAGGTGCTCGCCGGGTTCCTCTCGAAACGCCCCGGGGTGACGGTGGACCTGCAGGAGCGCCTGTCGCGGGATATCGTGCGCGGCGTGCTCGACGGCACCAGCGACATGGGCATCATCGCCGGCCCCGTGGAGGCCAGCGGCTTGCAGGTGATGCATTTCAGCACCGACCGCCTGGTGCTGATCGTGCCGGTGGATCATCCGCTGGCGACCCAGCAATCGGTGACACTGGGCAAGACCCTGGCCTACCAGCATATCGGCCTGCATGAAGGCAGCACCCTGCTGAGTTTCCTGCGCGAACACGTCGAGCGACTGGGCAAGACGCTGTCGCTGCGGATCCAGGTCTCCAGCTTCGAAGCGATCTGCCGGATGGTCGAGGCCGGCGTGGGCATCGGCATCATTCCCGAGTCCGCCGCCCTGCGGCACAGCCGGACCATGCAACTGGTGACAGTGGCCCTCGACGAACCCTGGGCGATCCGCGAACGCAGCATTCTGGTGCGTGAACTGGAGGCCCTGCCCGGCACCATCCGGGCCCTGATCGCGACCCTGATGCCGACGACGCCCGCATGAATTGTCCGACGTTTTGGGTTGCACAACACCTGCGTTCGGCGGCATTCTTGGGATATTCCCCCGACAGAACTTTTTACGCCACAGGCACTCAATCAGTGCATTGATCCACGCCCTTCCCGACAGAGACGCTCATGACTTCGAAGCTGGAACAACTCAAGCAGTTCACCACCGTGGTCGCGGACACCGGCGACCTCGACGCCATCACCCGCCTCAAGCCGGTCGACGCCACCACCAACCCGTCCCTGCTGCTCAAGGCCGCGGCGCTGCCGGGTTACGCCGAGCTGCTGAAAAGCGCCGTGGCCCACGCCAAGGGCGATGTCGGCCTGGCCTGCGATCACTTTGCCGTGTCGGTCGGCAGCGGCATCCTGAAGGCGATTCCGGGGCGCATCTCCACCGAGGTCGATGCCCGCCTGTCGTTCGACGAAGCCGCCCTGCTGAGCAAGGCCAACCAGCTGATCGAGCTGTATGACAAGGCCGGCGTCGGCCGTGACCGCGTGCTGATCAAGCTGGCGTCCACCTGGGAAGGCATCCGTGCCGCCGAGAAACTGGAAAAGGCCGGTATCCAGACCAACCTGACCCTGCTGTTCTCCTTCGCCCAGGCCGCCGCCTGCGCCGATGCCGGGGTGTTCCTGATCTCGCCGTTCGTGGGCCGCATCTACGACTGGTACAAGAAGTCCACCGGCAACGAATACACCGGTGCCGACGATCCGGGCGTGCAGTCGGTGACCCGCATCTACAACTACTACAAGTCCAATGACTACAAGACCGTGGTCATGGGCGCCAGCTTCCGCAATATCAACCAGATCGAACAACTGGCCGGTTGCGACCGCCTGACCATCAGCCCGGACCTGCTGGAGAAGCTGGCCCAGGACCAGGGCACCCTGGCCCGCAAGCTGGCTCCGGGCAATGCCGGCGAAGCGCGCCTGAACCTGAGCGAGGCGCAATTCCGCTGGGCCTCCAACGAAGACGCCATGGCCACCGAGAAACTGGCCGAAGGCATTCGCCAGTTCGCCCGCGACCAGGAAAAACTGGAAGCCCTGCTCTCCAGGTAATCCCTGCCACTGATGATCGTTCCCACGCTCCGCGTGGGAATACCTTTGTGCACGCTTTGCGTCCGCTCTTGTGACGCAGAGCGTCACGGGCTGCGTTACCACGCGGAGCGTGGGAACGATCTATGGTGCTTTGCCCTGAACGCAAAAGCGTTGTTCCTGTTCCTGCATTTTTCTCACAAACGAGCCCTGTGATACTGGCTGTCATCTCCAGTCACCTACAGGCCCGTGTCATGCAACCTCGCTTTCAACGACTGCTCGGCAGCCAGCAATTCTCCATCGGTCTCGAACTGCCCCTGGACAATGACTGGTCCAGTCACGGCCAGCGCTCGCGCAACGAACAGCAACGCCCCTTCGGCGTTCCCGACCTGGCCCTCCATGCCCAGCTCGCCCGTGCGGCGGACCAGGCCGGCTTCCGCGCCCTGTGGGTACGCGACGTGCCGGTCTACGACCCGAATTTCGGCGACGCGGCCCAGGTTTTCGAAACCTTCTCCTACCTCGGCTACCTGGCCGGCATCACCGACAAGATCATGCTCGGCACCGCCGCCGTGGTCCTGCCGCTGCGCCAGCCCTGGCTGACCCTCAAGGCCGCCAACAGCATCGACCACCTGAGCGGCGGCCGCTTGTTGCTGGGTGTCGCCAGCGGCGACCGGCCGATGGAATACCCGCTGTTCGGTGTCGATTACCAGCAGCGTGGCGAATCGTTCCGCGACACCGTCGAACTGCTCCGCAGCCAGGGCCGGGAACGCCTGCCCGAGGGTGCACAATTGCTGCCACGACCCGAGCAAGCCCTGCCGCTGCTGGTGGCGGGTCTCGGCCAGCAATCGCCGGCCTGGATCGGCGAGCATATGGACGGCTGGCTGAGCTACCCGGGCACCCCGGAAGACCATCGTCGGCGCGTCGGCCTGTGGCGCGAAGTCGGCGACGACAAACCCTATGTCACCTTCTTCCACCTCGACCTGGCGGCCAATCCCCACGCGCCGATGCAGCGCCTGCGGTTTGGCGGGCGCGCCGGACGACTGGCCCTGATCGATGAATTGCAGGCACTGCGCGAGGTCGGCGTGCAGCATGTCGGACTGCATCTGCGCTACAGCGAACGCCCCCTGGACGAGGTGATCGAGGAACTGGCGGAACACGTGCTGCCGATGTTTCACGACCCGCGTTGAGTCCCACCTGCCCCGATCAGCTCCGTCGTGCCGTGCAGTACGCCACGATCACTTCGCCGAGGGCCGCGATAATGGCCTGATCGGCCTGCGGCGAGGCGAACAGGCGAAACTCCGCGTCAGGCAACGCCGGCAGTCCTGATTCGGGGCCCAGTATCGACAAGCCCGGACCGAGTTGGCTCAAGGCCATCGGGGCCACGGCGAATCCCGATACGGCAGCGGCGCGCAAGGCATTGTTGCTGGTGCAGAGCATCGCGGTGCGCTGGGCGATGCCGGCCTGGGCCAGCCGGGTCAGCGCCACCTCGCGATACGGACAGGGCTCGGGGAACAGCGCCAGCGGCAAGGGCGTGGGCAAGGTCGTCGACGCCTGGGCGGAAGCGGCCCAGACCAGGGGTTCCTGCCAGAGCAGTTGCCCGGCCTGGCGGGTTTCGCACAAGGAGCCGATGACCAGCTCCAGCTCCCCCTGCGCCATCAGCCCCAGTAGCGTGCCCGGAATATTCACCTGCACTTCGATGTCGATGCCCGGGTACTGCGCGGCAAACTCCTGCACCGCGCGCAACAACCGGGGTTCGGCAAAATCTTCCGAGACGCCAATCCGCACCCGGCCCTGGAACGGCGAGCGCGTGAGTTCGGCCCAGGCATCGCGATTGAGGGAAAGAATGCTCCGCGCATAGGTCATCAGCCGCTCCCCCTCCCCGGTCATCTGCTGGGAACGGGTGGTGCGCTTGAGCAGAGGCTTGCCGACCTGGCCTTCCAGGCGACGCAGGTGCCCGCTGACCGCCGACTGGGTCAGGTGCAGCTTCTCCGCGGCGCGGGTGAAACCGCCTTCATCCACCACGGCGACGAAGGTGCGCAACAGCAAGGGGTCAAACATAGTGATAACTGTGATCAATCATTCATATATTTACGATTTATAGAATGAAAACAACTATGTTGCAATGTCCGCCTCCTCCCACCGAACCGAGGCCGTCATGACCACCCTGCTGCATATCGAATGCTCGCCGCGCAAACACCGCTCCGCCTCCCTCGAAGCGGCCCACGGCTTTATCGAACGCTACCGGCACCACCGCCCCGCAACCGAAGTGATGACCCTGGACCTGTGGAGCGAGCCGTTGCCGGACCTCGACCAGCCCGCCATGGACGCCAAGTACGCCGCCCTTGCCGGCCTCGCCCTGAGCCCGGAACAGGCCGAAGCGTGGCAACGACTGGAGGCACTCGGCGCGCCCCTGCTCAAGGCCGATCTGATCGTATTGTCGGTGCCGCTGTGGAATTTCGGCATTCCCTACAAGCTCAAGCACTTTATCGACCTGGTGTCCCACAAGGGCATCCTGTTCGAATTCGGTCCCGAGCGCGGGCTCGAAGGCCTGCTCGGCGGCAGGATCGCCGTGGTCACCTACGCCCGCGGCCTGGACTTTTCCGCGCAATCGGCCACCCCCGCCGAACGCTTCGATTTCCAGAAACCCTATGTCGAGGCATGGCTGCAATTCGTCGGGATTACCGAGGTGCATTCGGTGACGGTCGAAAAGACCCTGCTCGGCCAGGACATGGATGAAGCATCACGCCGCGCGGGCGCGGAACAGGCGCATGCCCTGGCGGACAGGCTGGCCGGACAACGCTGATGAACTCACCCCGGCGTCATCGGCAGATCCTTGCACTGACGCCCCCGGGTGATGCGCTTACATCCTTGCAACAACCCTTCACAACCCCACTACAATCTCACCATTGAGCCCGGCACCCGCGGGTGCCTACACTCTCGCGCCTGCCCCAGTGAGAGATCATCATGACTGCCCCCGATACCCCTGCCCACGACGCCCGACAACGCTGGATCGCCCTGATCGTGCTGTGCCTCGGGGTCCTGATGATTGTGCTCGACACCACCATCGTCAACGTCGCCCTGCCGTCGATCAAGACCGACCTGCAGTTTTCCGAAACCTCCCTGGCCTGGGTGGTGAACGCCTATATGCTGACCTTCGGCGGCTTCCTGCTGCTCGGAGGACGCCTGGGCGACCTGTACGGGCATCGCCGGCTGTTCCTGCTGGGGATCGGCTTCTTCACCCTGGCCTCCCTGGCCTGCGGCATCGCCCAGACCCAGGCGGTGCTGGTCTGGGCCCGCGCCTTCCAGGGCCTGGCCGCTGCCGTGGTCACCGCCGTGGCCCTGTCGCTGATCATGGACCTGTTCAGCGAACCGGCCGACCGCGCCAAGGCCATGGGTGTCTATGGTTTTGTCTGTGCCGGCGGCGGCAGCCTGGGCGCGATGCTCGGCGGGGTCCTGACCAGTACCTTGAGCTGGCACTGGATTTTCCTGGTCAACCTGCCGATCGGCGTGGCGGTGATCCTGCTGTCCCTGCGCCTGCTGTCGAAAACCCTCAACGAACATCCCTCCCGCGACCTCGACGTGGCCGGCGCCCTGACGGTGACCGCCGCGCTGATGCTGGCGGTGTACGCCATCGTCAATGGCAACGAGATGGGCTGGGGCTCGACCCGCACCGTCGGGCAACTGGTCCTGGCCGCCGGCCTGCTGGTGGCCTTCCTGGTGATCGAAACCCGGGTCAGGGTGCCGCTGATGCCGTTGCGCCTGTTTCGCCTGCGCAACCTGGCCATCGCCAATGTCGTCGGCGTGCTCTGGGCCGCGGCGATGTTTGCCTGGTTCTTCCTCTCGGCCTTGTACATGCAACTGGTGCTGGGCTACACGCCGCTGGAAGTCGGCCTGGCCTTCCTGCCGGCGAACCTGATCATGGCGGTTTTCTCGCTGGGTATCTCGGCCAGGCTGGTGATGCGCTTCGGTATCCGCCTGCCCCTCGCGGCAGGGCTGGCACTGGCGACCATCGGCCTGCTGCTGTTTGCCCAGGCGCCTGTGAACGGCACCTTCATGCACCATATCCTGCCGGGCATGGTGCTGCTGGGGCTGGGGGCCGGCATTGCGTTCAACCCGCTGCTGCTGGCAGCGATGAACGATGTCGCGCCATCCGAATCAGGCCTGGCGTCCGGAGTGGTCAATACCGCGTTCATGATGGGCGGCGCACTGGGCCTGGCCGCGCTCGCCAGTCTCGCGGCGGCGCGCACCCACTTGCACCTGAGTGCCGGGTTGCCGCCCCTGGATGCCCTCAATGACGGCTATCAGGCAGCCTTCCTGGCGGGCGCGCTGTTTTCCGCGCTGGGCGCCGGCATCGCCGCGACCCTGATGCGCACGAAAACCGGCAGCAGCCTTGGCGGCGAGGCGCCGCTGGTCAGCGGTCATTAACCCAGCACCTTCTGCTGCTCGGCCCGGCTGATATCCGCCATGAAGCGATCGGCCGGCAACGGGTGCCCCAGCAGATAACCCTGCAGGGAATCGCAGCCCAGCCGGGTCAGGAAGTCCTGCTGCATGTCGGTCTCGACACCTTCGGCGACAATCCGCAAGCCCAGCGCCTGACCCAGCGCGACAATCGCCGAAACGATCGCCGCGTCGTCGGTGTCGTGCTCCAGGTCGCGGACAAAACCGCGGTCGATCTTCAGCTCGTTGGCCGGCAGCCGCTTGAGGTACATCAGGCTCGAATAGCCAGTGCCGAAGTCATCGATGGACAGGTCCACGCCCATGTCCGACAGTTGCTGCAACACCGTCATGCTCGCGTCGGCATCGCTCATGGCGGTGGTTTCGGTGATTTCCAGGGTCAGGCTGTTGGCCGGCAACCGGTGCCGCTCCAGGGCGCCGGCAACGCTGGCGACCAGGCCGCCATGACAGAACTGCAAGGCCGAGAGGTTCACCGCGATACGCCAGTGCTGGTAGCCCTGTTCGTACCAGAGCCGCATCTGCCGGCAAGCCTCGTTCAACACCCACTCGCCGATGGGGATGATCAGGCCACTCTTTTCCGCCAGGGTGATAAAGGTGTCGGGTGGCAACAGGCCCTGCTCGGGATGCTCCCAGCGCAACAGGGCTTCGGCACCGATGGGCAAGCCGCCCCGCGCATCGAACTTGGGTTGGTAGTGCAGGCGGAACTGATCGCACTCCAGCGCCTGGCGCAGATCCTGGAGCAATTGCAGTTGCTTGCGTGCATTACCGTTCATCGAGGCATCGAAGAAACTGTGGCCGTTCTTGCCCGCGCCCTTGGCGTGATACATCGCCGCGTCGGCGTTCATCAGCAATTCTTCGGCGGTCTGGCCGTTGCCGGGGTACATCACGATGCCGATGCTGGCGGAGATCTGCAGGTCATGACCGGATACCCGGAACGCCTGGGACAGCAGATTGACCTGGCGTGACGCCACCTGCAGCGCATCGTCCGGTTCCGCCAGCTGCGCCAGCAGGACGAATTCATCGCCGCCGATCCGCGCCAGGGTGTCCTGGGTCCGCAGGTCCTCACGCAGGCGCAGCGCGACTTCACGCAACAACTGATCGCCCATGTGGTGGCCGAAGGCATCGTTCACCGGCTTGAAGCCATCCAGGTCGATAAACATCAGGGCAAAACAGCCGCCATCGGCGCTCACCTTGTGCATCGCCTGGTCGATGCGGTCCGCCAGCAACACCCGGTTCGGCAGGCCGGTCAGGGTGTCATGCAGCGCCAACTGGGTCAGTTCCTGGTTGGCCAGGGTCAGCGAATCGGCCAGATCGGCGGTGCGCGCCTCCAGCCGGGCATCGAGGATCGAGGTCAACAAGGCGATCGACAGCACCGCCAGACTGGTCACCAACACCAGCAGGTCCAGGCCCTTCAGCGCCAGGCCGCTGGCAGCCGCGCCACAGAAGCTGCCTTCGGCGAAATTCGCCGCCGCCATGCCGGTGTAATGCATGCCGACAATCGCAATCCCCATGACCACCGCCGCCCCGCTGCGCGCCAGGCGTACATGGGGAGTGTTGTGCCGCAGGTGGAAGGCAATCCACAGTGCCGCCGCGGAGGCCACCACCGCAATCACCAGCGACGCACTGAACAGGGTCGGGTCGTAGTCGATGCCGGGCTGCATCTTCAATGCCGCCATGCCGCAGTAATGCATGGCACTGATACCGGCACCCATGACCAGCGCGCCAAATGCCAGCTGCCACAACGGCAGGCGCGGCTGGCTGACCAGCCACAGGGCAAAACCGCAGGACAGGATCGCGATCAGCAGCGACAGCGCGGTGAGCGGCGCGTCGTAGCCGAGCTCGATCGGCAGGCGGAATGCGAGCATGCCGATGAAGTGCATCGACCAGACCCCGACGCCCATCGCCAGGGCGCCGCCGGCCATCCACAGATAGACGGCGCGGCCACGGGCGGTGGCAATGCGCCCGGTCAGGTCCAGGGCGGTATAGGAGGCCAGGATCGCCACACAGAGCGAGATGAAGACCAGCGCGGGGGAATAACTACCAATGAGCATCGAAATTCTCTGGAGCAGCGGACCGGACGGCATATCAGCCCGTTAAAACCCCGGATTGTACCTGCTTCATTTACGAACGCACGGGTTTAGAAATTCGCTGCGACGTGCTGCATCATCCGGTGCGAGCCCGCAGGCCGGGGAATGCCGGCTAGGGGTGCCCGTCGCGCTCGATGGCATTGATGCGCTCGACCTTGGCTCCGGACCGCGCCGCCTCGAACTCCGATTCCAGGAACGACTTGACCACGCTCTTGGCCAGCTCGGCGCCCACCACCCGCGCGCCGATGGACAGGATCTGCGCATCGTTGCTCTTGCGCGCGCGCTCGGCGGAATAGGTGTCATGGGCCTGGGCCGCGCGGATTCCGAACACCTTGTTGGCGGAAATGGCCATGCCGATTCCCGTGCCACAGACCAGCACTCCCAGTCGATGGGCGCCGCCCTTGATCGCATTGGCCACGGCCAGGGCGATGTCCGGATAGAGCACCGGGTCGAGCGAATGGGTGCCGAAGTCTTCAACCGGATGCCCCAGGGTCTCGATATACCGCTTGAGCACCTCCTTGAGCTCATAACCCGCTTCGTCACACCCGATGGCCACCGAGAATGCTGTATTCATGGCGTTTCACTCCGCTGCCGTGATGAGGCAAAAACTGATCATATGATCTTCATATGAGAATTTGATCAGTCATTTCTCAGGCATTACACCCCCTACTGTCAAGCATGATTTGCTTTAGCCACTAGAAAACAGGGCAAACCATCGACATACCGCCTTTGGCAGCCCTTCATAATTTTTTGAACAAAAACCCATTGACTGATCAGAATTTCATTTGATACACATAGATTCACAGCGAGACATGACGCTGCGACCCACAGGAATTTCACAGCAAGAGAAAACGCTGACCCGCCATTTGCCTTCGCCAAAAACGAACGACAACAACAATAAAGGTGTTCTCCATGAAGTCAGGTAAAACAGTACTCGCCCTGCTGGCCGTCTCCCTGCTCGCCAGCAGCGTCAGCTTCGCCCAGGGCAAGACCTACAAGATCGGTGCCGCCGTCTATGGCCTCAAGGGTCAGTTCATGCAGAACTGGGTCCGCGAATTGAAGGAGCACCCGGCGGTCAAGGACGGCACGGTGCAGATCACCGTGTTCGACGGCAACTACGACGCCCTGACCCAGAACAACCAGATCGAGACCATGGTCACCCAGCACTACGACGCGATCATCTTCGTGCCGATCGACACCAAGGCCGGGGTTGCCACCGTGGCCCGCGCCCAGGAAAGCGACGTGCCGGTGATCGCCTCCAACACCAAGGTCGCCAGCGCCAATGTTCCCTACATCGGCAACGACGATATCGAGGGCGGGCGCCTCCAGGCCCAGGCCATGGTCGACAAGCTCAAGGGCAAGGGTAACGTGGTGATCATCCAGGGCCCGATCGGCCAGTCGGCGCAGATCGATCGGCAAAAGGGCGAAGTCGAAGTGTTGCTGAAGAACCCGGGCATCAAGGTCATCGAGATGAAGACCGCCAACTGGTCGCGCGCCGAAGCCCTTTCGTTGACCGAGGACTGGCTCAACGCCCACCCCAACGGCGGCATCTCCGGCATCATCGCGCAGAACGACGACATGGCCCTGGGTGCCCTGCAAGCGGTGAAATCCCGTGGCCTGTCGCCAAACGACGTCCCCATCACCGCGATCGACGGCATGCCCGATGCCATCCAGGCGGCGAAGAAAGACGAAGTCACCACCTTCCTGCAGGATGCCCAGGCGCAGTCTCAGGGCGCTCTCGACGTGGCCCTGCGAACCCTCGTCGGCAAGGACTACAAGCCGCAGTCAGTGATCTGGCAGCGCTACGCCAAGGACCTGAAGTGGGGTGACGGCACCGACAAGACCTACATCCTGCCATGGGTGCCGGTCACCAACGCCAATGCCGACGCGCTGTACCTGCAGGTTTCCGGCACCGCCAAGTAGCCCCGAGCCATCAGGAACCACCGAGCCCAGCCCCGCGCAGTCACCGGGCTGGTGCCACCCCCGCGTCGCGGCGCCGGTGATCGCCCGTGCATATCGGCCGATCGACCACTGCCGCACGCCGTCACCCCGCGTTTTCCGAGGTCCACTGCCATGACCCGTGTTATCGAGCAACCTTCCCGCCACGACCAGCCGGTCATCCCCGCCACCATGCAGGCCGTGGTCTGCTACGGCCCCGAGGACTACCGCCTGGAAGAAGTCGCGGTGCCGACACCCGGCCCCGACGAGATTCTCACCAAGGTCGAGCTGTGCGGCATCTGCATGGGCGACATCAAGACCTTTCGCGGCGCGCCGTCGTTCTGGGGCGACGCCGAACAACCGCGCTACGTCAAGCCGCCGATGATCCCCGGCCATGAGTTCGTCTGCCGCGTGGTCGCCCTCGGCCCGGGTGCGGAAAAACGTGGCGTGAAGATCGGCGACCGGGTGATTTCCGAACAGATCGTGCCGTGCTGGGGCTGCCGCTTCTGCAACCACGGCCAGTACTGGATGTGCCAGAAACACGACCTGTACGGTTTCCAGAACAACGTCCAGGGCGCCATGGCCCAGTACATGATCTTCACCAGGGAAGGCATCGTGCACAAGGTGCCGGACAGCATCCCGCCGGACGAGGCGATCCTGATCGAACCCCTCGCCTGTTCGCTGCATGCCGCCGATCGTGCGGATGTCGGTTTCGACGATATCGTCGTCGTGGCCGGTGCCGGGACCCTCGGCCTGGGCATCATCGGCGCGGTGCGTCTGCGCAACCCCAAGCGCCTGATCGTCCTCGACATGAAGCCCGAACGCGCCGAACTGGCCTTGCGCATGGGCGCCGACGAAGTGTGGAACCCGGCCCGTGAGGACGTCCTGGAAAAGATCCGCGCCATTACCGACGGCTACGGCTGCGATATCTATATCGAAGCCACCGGCCATCACAAGGCGGTCAACCAGGGCCTGGCGATGCTGCGCAAGCTCGGACGCTTCGTCGAATTCAGCGTGTTCAACGACGAGGCCACGGTGGACTGGTCGATCATCGGCGACCGCAAGGAACTGGATGTGCTCGGCTCGCACCTGGGGCCCTACATGTACCCGCGGGCCATCGACTTTATCGGCCAACGCAAGATCGACATGCGCGACGTGGTGACCCACAAGTTCGCCCTGGCGGACTTCATGGATGCCTTCGCGGTGATGGAGCGCGGCGATCGCTCCCTGAAAGTCGTACTGGAACCCTGAGCCGTGCTCGACCACCCGGCTTTCGTGGACCGGGTGGTCGCGGGACCGCCCTTGGACGATTCGGTCAAGGCTGTGCATCCACCTCGTGGGGCGCTCCCTTGCACAACTCCGAGGCCAGCTGTTGCTTATCCAGAGCGCCTTCCCACCTGGCGATAAACAAAGTCGCAATGCCATTACCTATCACATTGATCAGCGCGCCACCTTCGGAAATGAACCGGTAGATCCCCAATACCAGCACCAACCCCGCCGCCGGGATCACCCCCAGGCTGCCGAGGGTCGCCGCCAGCGTGATAAACGCGCCACCGGTGACGCTGGCCGCGCCCTTGGAGGTCAACAACAGGATCAGCAACAGCGTGACCTGCTGCCCGAGGGACAACTGGATGTCCAGGGCCTGAGCAATGAAGATCGCCAGCACCGTCATGTTGATGCAACTGCCATCCAGGTTGAAGCAGTAGCCCGACGGCACCACCAGGCCCACCACTGACTTCTCACAGCCCAGGCGTTCCAGCTTGCCCATCAGACGTGGCAACGCCGACTCCGATGAAGAGGTGCCCAGCACCAGGAACAACTCGTCGCGAATGTACTTCAGGAAACTCCAGAGGCTGAAGCCGGCGAGTCGCGCGACGAGATTCAGAATCACGAACACGAAAAACAGAGCCGTCAGGTAATAGCAGAGCAGCAAGCTGCCGTAGTGGCCGAGGGAACCAACCCCATACTGGCCGATGGTAAACGCCATACCGCCGAAGGCTCCCAATGGCGAGACATACATCACGATCCTGACCATGCGAAAGAACGCCTGGGCGATCAGGTCGATCAACTCCAGCACAGGCTTGCCGGCTGCCCCCAGCATCTGCAGGGCAAAGGCGAAGAGGATCGAGATGAATAGCACTTGCAGGATGTCACCCTCGGCAAAGGCACCGAACACCGTGGCAGGGATGATGTGGGTGAGAAAGCCCACCACGGATTGTTCATGGGCCACCTTGCTGTAGGACTCGATGGCATGGACATCGAGACTGGCCGGATCGATATGCAGGCCGACACCGGGCTTGAGCAGGTTGACACCTATCAGGCCGACCACCAGGGCCAGGGTCGTCAGTACTTCGAAGTACAGCAGTGACTTGAACCCGACCCGACCGATGCGCTTGAGACTCTGCATGCTGGCGATCCCACTGACCACGGTGCAGAAAATGATCGGCGCGATCAGCATCTTGATCAGCTTGATGAACGAGTCGCCCAGGGGTTTCATGTCGGCCCCCAATTGCGGATAGAAGTGCCCGAAGAGGATACCCAGGACAATGGCGACGAGCACCTGCACATAGAGATGACGCAGGATCGACAGCCAGCGGAGTCGACGGGGTGTGGCGGCAGTCAGCGAGGGAGCGATTGTTTTTGTCATGGTAGGTCCTCGTCAGCATGGGCGTTCCCCGGGCAGCAGGGGGCCGGGCCCTGAATCGGCCAACCCCGTAGGGAGCACGCTTGTTATTGTTTTGAAGACGGGTGCCGCCGGGCCACTCAGGCCACTCGGTTGATCGGCGCTCCCGCCTGGAAGGCTTCCAGGTTGGCGACAATCGCCTGGGCCAGGCGTCGCAGACTGCTCTGGCTGGCCCAGGCGACATGAGGGGTGATGATCAGGTTCGGGTGCCGGCAGGCGAGCAGCGCATGATTGGCCTCCGGCGGTTCGACCGCCAGCACATCCAGCGCCGCACCGCCCAACCGGCCGCTGCGCAAGCTTTCCAGCAGTGCCGCTTCGTCCACCAACGGCCCTCGTGCGGTATTGATCAGCAAGGCCGTGGGTTTCATCTGCCGCAGTTCGGCGGCCCCGATCAGATGGCGGGTGTGCTCGGTCAGCGGGCAATGCAGGGAAATCACATCGCTTTGCTCCAGCACCGCCTCGAACGGTAGATAGCCCTGGCGGACCTGGCTCGCGCCACGATGCTCGGCAAAGATCACGCGCATGCCCACCGCCTCGGCGATACGTGCGGTCAACGAACCGATGCCGCCCTTGCCGACGACGCCCAGCACACTGCCACGCACATCCAGGACCGACTGGTCGTGCACGCAGAAGTGACGGGACTCCGGCCATTGCCGCAGGGCCGCCTCACGGTAGGCGAACAGCTGTCGACGCAGGGCGAATATCGAGGCAATCACCGCCTCGGCGACACTCTGCGCCGAATAGGCCGGCACATTGGAGACCATCACGCCACGATCCCGACAGGCCGCCAGGTCGATACAGTCATAGCCGGTCGCGGCGACACAGATAAAGCGCAGCTTCGGCAGGCGCTCCAGTTCCGCGGCGCCCAGACGGACCTTGTTGGTAATCAGTATTTCGGCGTCGGCCGCCACCCGCGCCAGGAGGTCCGGGGCGGTATCGGGCCGATCGATCCAGGAGGTGACCCAGGCCGGACGAGCGATACTCGACGGCAAGCTGGCACTGTCGAGAAAGACGATGTTCATCGGGCGTCACTCTCCCCGGCCAGTTCGGAAATCTCGATCAGGTTCAGGTCCGGATCGCGTACATACACCGAGCGTATCGGCGCGGTGGCGCCCGTGCGCATCACCGGCCCCTCGATGATCGGCCAGTCGGCCTGGCGCAACCGTTCGATCACCGCCTCCAGGGGAATCGCGGCGATAAAGCACAGGTCCAGCGCACCCGGTACCGGCAGGTGGGCCTTGGGCTCGAACTCATGGCCACGCACATGCAGGTTGATCTTCTGGTTACCGAAGCGGAACGCCTTGCGTCCTCCGGCGAAGGTTTCCAACTGCATGCCCAATACCCGGACATAGAAGTCCTCGGCGGCAACGGGATCGATGGTGGTCAGCACCAGGTGGTCGAGATGGTCGATCATGGGTTCAACTCCTGAAGGCGGTTGGAAGGCAGTTGTTTATCGAGGCTGGCGACGTGGGCCGGAATCGGATGCAGGTCCAGGCGCTTGCCAGCCTTGAGTATCTGACTGGGAACTTCATGACCCACCAGTCCGGGCAGACGGGCCGCGGCCGCCAGGACCCGGTCCAGGTCGAGACCGGTGTCGAAGCCCATCAGTTGCAGCATGTGCGCCAGGTCCTCGGTACAGACATTGCCGCTGGCCCCCGGGGCATAGGGACAACCGCCAAGGCCGCCGAGGGATGCATCGAAGCGGTCGATACCGGCCGCAATCGCCGCCAGGGCGTTGGCCTGGGCCATGCCCCGGGTGTTGTGGAAATGCAGGGTCAGCTGCAGGTCGGAAAAACGCTCGCGCACCACCCGGCACAGCGCCTCGACCTGGCTCGGATAGGCCATGCCCGTGGTGTCGCAGAGCGTCACGCCACGCACTCCGAGACGGGCAAAACGTTCGACCCAGCGCAGCACCTCGTCGATCTCGATATCGCCCTGCATCGGGCAGCCGAAGACCGTCGACAACGACACATTGACCGCCACCGGCCCCGCGCCGATCACCTGGACCACTTCGCACAACTGGCTGAAAGACTGCTCGCGACTCATGCGCAGGTTCGAACGGTTATGCGCCTCGCTCACCGACATCACCAGGTTGGCCTCGTCGATGGCGCACGCCAGGGCCCGCTCGGCGCCCCGCACATTGGGCACCAGCACGGTGTATTCGACCCCGGGCCGGCGCTGGATACCGGCCATCAGCGCCTCGGCGTCGCGCAACACCGGTATGGCCTTGGGCGAGGTGAACGAGGTGACTTCGATCTTGGCGTAGCCACACAGGCCCAGGGCGTCGACCAGGGCGATCTTGTCGGCGGTGTCGATGAAGCGGGCTTCGTTCTGGAAGCCGTCGCGGGGCGCGACCTCCTGCAAGTACAGGCGTTGCGGATGCATGGGATGGGGCTCCTTGTGATCAGATGATACCGCGCTGGCGCCAGTCGGCCTGCCGGTCCGGTTCGATGCCGAGTGCGTCGAGAATCTGCGTGGTGTGCTCGCCGAGTCTCGGTGCCGGACGGCTGACCTCCCCCGGCGTAAGGCTGAGCTTGGGCACGATGCCCGGCAGGGTCACCGGCGTGCCGTCATCGAGGTGGCTGTCGAGCAGCATGTTCCGCGCCCGATAATGCGGATCCTGGGCGATGTCGGCGGCGTTGTAGATCTTGCCGGCGGGAATCCGTGCCTCGGTGAGAATCGACAGCACCTCGTCGAGGGGCAGTCGCGCGGTCCATTGGGAGATCGCCGTATCGATGCGTTCCACGTGAAGTACACGACCGTCGTTCTGCGCCAAGCGCGGATCGGCGGCCAGGTCGGGACGCCGGATCACCTCCATCAACCGCTGGTAAATGCTGTCGCCATTGCCGGCGATCAGCGCAAACCCGCCATCGCGACAACGATAGGCGTTGGTCGGCGCGATCCCCGGCAGGCTGCTGCCGGCCGGTTCGCGCACGGCGTTGAACACCGAGTATTCCGGCAACAGGCTTTCCATCATGTTGAACACCGACTCGTAGAGGGCGACGTCGATCTGTTGCCCTTCCCCGTCCTGCTGATCGCGGTGACGCAAGGCCAGCAGGATACCGATCACTCCGTGCAGCGCCGCCAGTGAATCGCCGATGGAGACGCCCACCCGCACCGGGGTCCGCCCCGGCTCGCCGGACAAATGGCGCAAGCCGCCCATGGCTTCACCGATCACGCCGAAGCCGGGACGGTCGCGATAAGGTCCGGTCTGGCCGTAGCCGGAGACCCGCAGCATCACCAGGCGCGGGTTCAAGGCATGTAGCGCATCCCAGCCGAGCCCCCAGCCTTCCAGGGTGCCGGGGCGAAAGTTCTCGATCAGGACATCGGCGTCGGCGATCAGGCGCCGGACCAGTTCCTGGCCCTCGGGCTGGCGCAGATCGAGGGTCAGCGAGCGTTTGTTGCGCGATTGCGCGGCCCACCACACCGAAGTGCCGTCGTGCAGCAGGCGCCATTTGCGCAGGGGATCGCCGGTGACCGGCGGTTCGATCTTGATCACCTCGGCACCGAACTCGCCGAGTATCCTGGCGGCGAACGGCCCGGCGATCAGTTGCCCGAGTTCGATCACCCGGATCCCCTGCAACGGCTTTTGCATGGCGCCCCCTTTAACCTGTTCCTGAAGAAGTGAGGGCGATTGTCAGCGGGGACAGGCGACATGAAAATCCGTGATTGATCCATGACCCTTTCCATTCAGGAAAGGGTCATCGGCCACCCGCTATGGCGGTGTGCGCAGGAACTCGAACAGGCGCAGGGCCTCCGGCGCCAGACCGGCCCGGGACTTCACCCCCAGGTACAAGGTCCGTCGCGCCCAGGCATCGCTCAATTCGATCGCGTGCAAACCCGCGCCCAGCAGTTCGGCACGCACCGCGGCCCGGGGCAGGATGCCGATGCCCAACCCGGCCTCGATCATCCGGCAGATGCCGTCGAAGCTGCTGACCTGGATTCGCACGTTGAGCACCCTGCTCGCCCGATGGGCCGCATCGGTAATCCGGCGCAGCAATGAACTGCCCTGGTTCAGCGCTACATAGTCGAAGTCCAGGGTGTCGACGAAGGCGATGCTGTCCAGGCCGGCCAGCGGATGAGCCGAGGGCACCAGCAGCACCAACTGGTCGGTGCGGTAGGCAAAGGTCTCCAGCCCCGGGGACGGGACATTGTCGGCAAACACGCCGATATCGGCCCGGCCGGTTTCCACCGCGTCGATGGTCGCCTCGCTCAGCGCTTCCTCCAGGCTGATGCGCACCTGCCGGTTGTGGGACAGGAACCGGGCCAGGTCCTGGGGCAGGAACTGCACCACCGCGGAGGTGTTGGCCCAGACCTTGATATGCCCGCGCACGCCGACGGCGAAATCGCCGACCTCCACGGCCATGCGGTTGACTCCGTCGAGAATGCTGCGCACATGGACCAGCAATCCGTGCCCCGCCGAGGTCAGCTCCAGCCCCCGGGGCAAACGGGTAAACAACGGGCAGTCGGTGGTGCGCTCCAGTTCGGCGATCCGCTTGCTCAGGGCCGACAGGGTCATGTTGGCGTGTTCGGCCGCCTTGGTCAGGCTGCCGTGCTCGGCGGCCAGCAGGAATACCCGCAGGGACTGCAGGTCGAAATGCGCGGGATTAATCATGCTGCCTCTCCGGGAATTCACGTTTGACCCGCTCGATGTAGCAGGCCACGGCCGGTGCCTTCTCGAAGCGGCGATGGATCAGCGACAACCAGGACGTGGCCTGGCAACCCTCGATGGGCCGATAGACCACATTCGGCAGGTTGATATGGCCGATCACCGATTCCGGCACCACCGCCACACCCTGGCCCAGGGATATCGCGGCGATCACCGCCACCAGCCCGCCGGGCTGCGGCCCCAGCTTCGGCGCGTAACCGCCCTGGGCGGCGACCTGCAGGGTACCGCTGATCTGCTCCGGCAGCACGAAGGTCTCGTTCTGCAGGTGCTCGGCGCCGATATTTTTCAGGCGGCACAACCAGCTGTCGTCGGCCATCGCCAGCACAAAGCCCTCGGTATTCAGACGCACGGCGTCCACGCCCTCGGGCAGGGACATCGGCGAGCGCACGTAACCGATATCGAAACGTCCTTCGGCGATCAGCCCGGGCAATGTCGCCATGGGGGTTTCCCGCACATTGAGGCTGACATCGGTAAAGGCCCGGACAAAGGCCTTGACCTGGCGCTGCAACACCCCGGAATACACCGCCCCGGCGACATAGCGCAGTTCGATATGACCGATCTCGCCGCGCCCGGCCCGCTGGGCATTGCGCTGCGCATGCTCGAACTGGCGCACGGTCGCCTCGGCCTCCGGCAGCAGCGCCGCGCCCGCCTCGGTCAGGCTGACCTCGCGCTGCCCCCGCAGGAACAACCGGGTGCCCAGGGCATTTTCCATGTCCTGGATCTGCCGGCTCAGGGTTGGCGGGGCGATATCCAGCTGTTCCGCCGCGCGGGTGAAATTGCGCTGCTGGGCAACGGCCAGGAAATAACGGAAATGACGGATCTCCATACGGGCATTAGCTCAAAGGTAATGAAGTGCCAAGGCTGGCCTAACAAAGCCGGGCCGACCCCGCGTTAAGCTGTCTTACCGTCACAGTAGAGAGCCTTGAGCATGTCCGTCAAATTCCTTGCGCCGTTGCCTTGTACCTGTTCGGGCATACCGTTGGTCGAGGCGGCTGGTCCGACGCCCATCGTTGCCCCCGAGGCAATCTTCGGGCGGCAACCGGACCGCCGTCAGGTCGGGACAGCCACGACCAGGCTGCCGGCGCAGGTACGCCCATGAGCCGGGTCAGCCCGCGCCTGACGCTGCTGACGGCGTCCGGCGTCTGCTCGCTGATTGTCCTCGACACCAATATCGTCGCCGTCACCCTGCCGAGCATCGCCCGTGACCTAGTGGCGAACTTTGCCGATATCGAGTGGGTGGTCAGCGCCTATATGCTGGCGTTCGCCGCCCTGCTGCTGCCCGCCGGCAGCATCGCCGACCGCTTCGGCCGCAAGAATACCCTGCTCTGGGGCCTGAGCCTGTTCATTCTCGCCTCCCTCAGTTGCGGCGCCGCGCCCAGCAGCCTGTTCCTCGATATCGCCCGGGCGATCAAGGGCGTCGGGGCCGCGCTGCTGCTGACTTCCGCCCTCGCCTCCATCGGCCACACTTTCCACGATGAAGTCGAGCGGGCCAAGGCCTGGGCCTTCTGGGGCGCCTGTATGGGCGTGGCGATGACCGCCGCGCCAACGGTTGGTGGACTGATCACCCAGTACCTGGGCTGGCGCTGGATCTTCTTTATCAACCTGCCCATCGGCCTGCTGCTGATGGCGATGGTCCGGCATGCGGTACCCGAGTCCCGCGACAGCCAGTCGGCCCGTCTCGATCCCTGGGGCAGCCTGGCCTTCAGCGGCGCGCTGCTGTGCCTGATCTGGGGCCTGATCGAAGCGAACCAGATTGGCTGGAGCCATCCGCTGACCTACGCCCGACTGCTGGGAGGGGTCGCTTTGCTCGGTGTGTTCGTGGTGGTCGAGCGGGTGCAGCAACGCCCCATGGTCGACTTGCAGTTGTTCCGTCATCCGCGCTTTATCGGGGCCTTGCTGGGGATGTTCGCCTACGCCGGCTGCGCCCAGGTGATGATGACGCTGCTGCCGTTCTACCTGCAGAACGGCCTGGGCCTGTCGGCCATCGCCTCTGGCCTGGGCATGCTGCCCTTTGCCCTGACCATGCTGATCTGCCCGCGTATCGGCGTGCGACTGGCCTCGCGCCTGGAGCCCGCGACCGTGATGGCCAGCGGGCTGACCCTGGTCGGCTGCGGTAATCTGCTCAGTGCCTGGGCGGTCAGCAGCGGCGGCTACCTGGCCTTCGGCCTGGCGATTGCCGTGACGGGCGCCGGTGCCGGACTGCTCAATGGCGATACCCAGAAAAACATCATGGCCTGCGTCCCCCGGGAGCGCGCCGGCATGGCCTCGGGCATGAGCACCACCATGCGCTTCAGCGCGATCATGCTGGCCATCGGCGTGTTCGGTGCGTTGCTCGCCGGCCATACCCAGGACCTGCTCCAGGCCAGTCTCGGCGCGCAGGCCGCACCGTGGCGCGATCAGGCCCAGGCCATTGCTTCGCGGGTGGTGGCCGGCGATATGCCGGCGGCGATGGCCGTACTGCCGGAGTCGGCACGCGCCGTGGTGCAGCCACTGGCCCGCCAGGCTTTCGTCGGCGGCTTTGGCACGGTGCTCTGGGTCGCGGGTCTGCTGGCGCTGTTCGGCGCGCTGGTGGTGGGTACATTGATGCGCAATCCGCTCCCCGGAGCGCAACCATTTTCCCTGGCCAGGGAATAACCCCGGCGCGCTGAGGGAGAGGCGCGGTTCGACGAGCTACTGCTCGACGCCGCGCCCCTTGGCGTTTACCTGCGGCACATTCAGCGACGCCATCAAGCGCTCGGCGTTTTCCGCGCACGGCATGTCCGCCGGCTTGCTCCTGATACTGTTCACCACCCCGAGCAGTTGCAGCTTGCTCTGGGCCAGACGGGCCTGCATGGCCTCGATCTGAGCGATCTTGCGTTCCAGGCTCTCGATCATTTCCGCATGATCCCAGACTCCCGGTTCGGAAGCCGGCACCAGCGCCCGCAGCTCCTCCAGGCTGAAGCCAGCCTGCTGGGCGCACTGGATGATCGACAAGGTCTGCAACACCTCAGACGGATACTCCCGATAGCCATTGGCCTGGCGATGCACCTTGCGGATCAGGCCCTGGGCTTCATAGAACCTGATCTTCGAGGCCGCCAGGCCACTGCGTTGAGCCAGTTCACCGATCTTCATGGAAATCCTCGTATCGGGGCTTGACATTAAAGTTTACTTTAAGCTTAGCCTGAACTCCCCACTACCCCGGAGTCAAGCATGTCACCCTTCCAAGCATTGCCGCTACCCAACGGCGTACAGATCCCGAATCGCATTGCCAAGGCTGCCATGGAAGAGAACATGGCCGACCTGGACAACGCTCCTTCGTCACACCTGATGGAACTCTACCGCGCCTGGGCCGATGGCGAGCCCGGACTGCTGCTGACCGGCAACGTGATGATCGACCGGCGCGCCATGACCGGCCCCGGCGGCGTGGTGCTGGAAGATGAGCGGCATCTGCGCAAGTTCCGCCAGTGGGCTGAGATCGGCCGGGCCAAGGGCGCGCAGTTCTGGATGCAGATCAACCATCCCGGGCGCCAGACCATGGCCAATCTCGGCCAGATCGCCTGGGCTCCCTCGGCGGTTCCGCTGGAGCTGGGTGGATTCTCGAAGATGTTCGCCGAGCCGCGCCCCATGAGTGAAGCGGATATCGAGGACGTCATCGGACGCTTTGCCCGCAGCGCCCGGCTTGCCGAACAGGCGGGTTTTACCGGCGTGCAGATTCATGCGGCCCACGGCTATCTGCTGAGCCAGTTCCTCTCGCCGCTGAGCAATCAACGTACCGATCGCTGGGGCGGCTCCCTGGAAAACCGCGCCCGGTTGCTATTGTCGGTGGTCAAGGCCGTTCGGGCCGAGGTTGCGCCGACCTTCTGTGTGGCGGTCAAGCTCAACTCGGCGGACTTCCAGCGCGGCGGCTTCGATGCCGACGATGCGCGCCAGGTGATCGAATGGCTCAATGAGCTGCCGGTGGACCTGGTCGAACTCTCCGGCGGCAGCTACGAGGCCCCGGCCATGCAAGGCGAAGCCCGGGATGGCCGGACGCTGGCGCGGGAAGCCTACTTCATGGAAATGGCCGGCGAACTGGCGAAGGTGGCGACGATGCCAGTGATGGTCACCGGCGGCATCCGCCGCCTGCCCGTTGTCGAGCAGGTGCTGGACAGCGGCATCGCCATGGCCGGTATCGGTACCGCCCTGGCGCTGGAACCGCACCTGCCCCGGCACTGGCGCGAAGGCCGTGACACCCATCCGCAGTTGCAGCCGATCCGCTGGAAGCAAAAACCGCTGGCCTCGCTGGCGAGCATGGCGGTGGTCAAGTTCCAGTTGAAACGCCTGAGCAAGGGTCGCCGTCCGCAGCCCGAGGTTTCGGCGGTGTGGGCTTTGGTGCTGGATCGGTTGTTTATCGGACGGCGGACCCGGCAGTATCGGGCGGCGATGAAGCATCTGGCCTCCTGACCAAGTGCCCCTGCAGGAGCCGGCTTGCTGGCGATGAGGCCCGTGAGCCTTGCATCGCCCGATCAGACGCTATCGCCGGCAAGCCGGCTCCCACAGGATGGGGGCTCACCACGGACTGTGGTCTAGCCTGGAACCTTGTAGGAGCTGGCTTGCCAGCGATGGGGCCAGCAAGCCTTGCAGCGCCCGAGCAGACGCTATCGCCGGCAAGCCGGCTCCCACAGGATGGGGGCTCACCACGGACTGTGGTCCAGCCTGGAACCTTGTAGGAGCTGGCTTGCCAGCGATGGGGCCAGCAAGCCTTGCAGCGCCCGAGCAGACGCTATCGCCGGCAAGCCGGCTCCCACAGGATGGGGGCTCACCACGGACTGTGGTCTAGCCTGGAACCTTGTAGGAGCTGGCTTGCCAGCGATGGGGCCAGCAAGCCTTGCAGCGCCGATAAAGAACGCTATCGCCGGCAAGCCGGCTCCCACAGGTAACGCAGCTTTATCAAGGCCTTGTACCCGGCTTGCCGGACGGGATTTCAACGCCCCGCAAACCGCAACCGCGACAGCATCTTCAAATCCCCGTCCTTGTAGTACCCATCGCTCCAGCTGTTATCCGGCGACAGGGGCTGGACCTGCTTGAGCGCCAGTTTCTTCGCGTAATAGCGAAACCGGTAATGCTCGTAGAAACGCAGGATCTCCAGGCCATAACGGTCCGCCAGGTCGACATCGCCACGTATCACCAGGAAATTCTCGTCATTGCCGTCACTGGCGCCGACGCTGAGGTTGTGGCTGCCGCTGATGATGGTCGGCGAGTCGGTGGTGAAGTCGGTGACGATGGCCTTGGTGTGCACCAGCAGCCGACCCTTCTGACCGTTGAGCCCTTCCTTGATCCAGCCTTCCAGGCCGGTATTGAGCAGCGCCGTGGCGACAAAGTCGTCGGTGCGGTCGGCGTGGATGCCGGAAATACTGCTGGCAGTGTTCTGCAGACCATAACGCAAGACATCGTCATGGGGCTGGCCGAGCAAGGCATCGAGAATCTGCTGGGGCAAAGCGAAGGCCGTGGCGAACAGCAGGTCCTTGCGCGCCGCGGTGATGATCTGCTCGAATTCCTTCAGGTCGCCCTGGCCGGTGCGCGGGGAAAACCCGGCGAACAAGGGTTGGGCCGGGTCCATCGGATTGTTCTGGGTAATCCACTTGCGGGTCGCCGCCACATTCGCCGGCGCCGCCCAGATCTGTTCGAAGACCTGGATGTACTCGCCGGCCAGGCGACTGTCGTCGAGTATGTGCACAACGTTGGCCTGGCGGTAGACGCCATTGGCGGTGAAGTTGGTACTGCCGCACAGTACCGCTTCGGGCCGATACTCGCCGGCGGCATCGCGCTGGCTGAGGACGATGAACTTGTCGTGGAAGATATTGCTGGTCACCCGCCCGCGCTTGCCCTCGGCGGGAATCGCCGCCAGGTTCTGTTCGTTCAGGGTGGTGTCGTCGTCACCGACCTTGGCGTGGTACAGCACACGGATCCGCGCGCCGCGCTGTTGGGCGGCGTTGACGGCATCGACAATCGCCTTCAACTGGTACTCGTAGATGGCGATATCCAGCCCCCACTGTGCATCCGTGGCCCGGGCGATAAAACCGAGCAGTTCTTCCAGCAGGCCATTCTCCAGCCACAGGCGCGCGGCGTCGGGCCAGGCCTCGATGGGCAGGTCTTTCTGGGTGGTGAGCTGCTTGTCCAGGTCGGGAAACTTGCGTTCGAAACCCTGGCTCGCCGCCACCGCGCGATTGAAGATCACCCGCTGGTTTTTCGGCAGGCCGTTGTCGGTGGTTACCGTGACCGCCAGCGACTCGCCCAGTTGTGGCGCATCGGGCGTGCCGTAGGCCAGGTGCACGCGGTAATTGCAGGTGGTGCCGGGCTCGACGTTGTAGTCGGCCCAGCGGAATTTCTGCAACGGCGCCAGATCGCTGGGGGTGGCGTGGTACTGGGGAAAGGTGTGCTCCTTGCCGGGAAAGGTCAGGCTGTTGAAGAGAAACAGCCAGGGCTTGGTCCCCACCTGGCGCTCGATGGCAAAACCCAGCAGGCCAGCCCGCTTCGACTCCGCCAGGTCCATTGCCAGCAGCACCCCGCTGGTGCCGGCATACGCCTTGACCCGGAAATCGTCCTGGGCGTTGGTTTGCAGTACGCGCATGAATCACATCCTTGAGCCGTTTGCTGTGGCCATCGAGCGTAGCGAATTTTCATAGCGCCAGGCAGTTCACACGCCTATTTCTTCCATGAAATCTTCCATGAAACGCTGCAGACGCTCATGCCTGATCGCCGCCAAGCGTGCCCCCGTGGCGGTCTGGAAACCCGAGGCCAGGTGCAGCAGCTTGGTCTGGAAATGATCGAGGCTGAAGCGTTGATCGTCATACCCACGGTGTTGCGCCAGCGGATCCGCCGGATCGTACAGGCTGAGCCCAAGGCGCCCGCCGACATGGAAACAGCGCGCCACGCCGATCATGCCAAGCGCGTCCAGTCGGTCGGCATCCTGCAGGATCCGGGCTTCGAGGGTGGTCGGGGCGATCGCCGCCGAGAAGCTGTGGGCTTCGATGGCATGGGCGGTGGCGGCTATCTTCGGTTCCGGCCAGTCCAGTTGCGTCAACAGGGTCGAGGCTTTTTCCGCCGACAGGCGCGAAGCACGGGCCCGCAGCGGCGAGTCCTTCTCCACCGCCACGCAATCATGCAACAGCGTCGCGGCGATCAGGATGTCCAGGTCACCGCCTTCCTCGCGCTGGATCGCACAGACGTTTTTCCATACCCGATGGATATGCGACAGGTCATGGGAACCGTCCCCCTGGACCACGGGCAACAGTTCCAGCAAGCGCCCGGCCAAGGAGTGGCAGGGAGCAAAACACACGGCAGTCATTCACGGGCCTCGAAGTGGCAACGACACAGGAGCCGGACTCTACCTTGATCGACGACCAGCGGCGAGTTACCGTCTGCTGCCACCCGGCAACCCCGATCAATCCTGCGTCACCCAAACCCGAGGACAGGCCATGGAATCCCCCTTGCACCCCAGTGTGGGCCCGGCCCTCAGTTTCAACGGCGGCTTTGTCGACACCCTGGGCTTCCTCGCCCTGCAGGGTCTGTTTACCGCCCATGTCACCGGCAACTTCGTGACCCTGGGAGTGAGTATCGTCCATGGCACTTCCGGCGCCTTGCCCAAGCTGATCGCCCTGCCAGTGTTCGTCCTGGTGGTGGGACTGACCCACCTGGCCGCCGTGGCGATCCATCGGCGCGGATGGGTACCGCTGCGCCTGTTGCTGATCGCCCACACCCTGATGCTTGCGGCCTTTGCCCTGCTGGCGATTGTCTGGGGGCCGTTTACCGATGGCGACAGCGCCACGGCGCTGGTCACCGGCATGGCCGGGGTCACCGCCATGGCGATCCAGAACGCCATTTCTCGCCAGCACATGAAAGGCACGCCACCGACCACATTGATGACCGGCAATGTCACCCAGTTCGCCGTCGATGTGTTCGCCCTGTGGACCGAGCATGATGACGCCCAGCGGCTCGTCATCAAGCAACGCCTCAAGCCGATCTGCACCACCCTGCTGGGTTTTGCCTTCGGCTGTATCGGTGCGGCCCTGCTCTACCTGGCCTGTGGCTTGTGGGCGCTGATCCTGCCGGTACTGGTCGCCACCGGCGTCTGCCTGCGGGTTTACCGCAGCGACCGGCGCCAGCCCCAGGCGTAACGGCTGCAAAGGTCCTTTCAACGCATCGAAAGGACCTGATTCCCCTCTCTCTCCCAGCCTTTTTTCGTCCATCGACGGACAGGTCACCCGCCGCCTCGAAACCCCGATGATGGCAAACTGGCATTCCGCCAAAACTCGACGATACTAGGTCGCGACCGGAAAACGCGGTCCCTCTCCTTCCCGAAATGGAGTTCGTCATGAAGTCGCAAGAACTGGAACTGGACGTTGCCGTGATCGGCGGCGGAGTGTCAGGCACCTACAGCGCCTGGCGTCTGCAACAGACCCATGGCGATACGCAGGACATTGCCCTGTTCGAATACAGCGACCGCATCGGCGGCCGGCTCTTCAGCATCAATCTACCGGGCCTGCCGAACGTGGTCGCCGAGGTCGGCGGCATGCGTTACATCCCCGGCAAGGACGGCCACGTACTGGTGGACAACCTGGTCAAGCACCTCAAGCTGCCAAGCCAGGACTTCCCCATGGGCGCGCCCAAGCCGGTGTATTCGAAGAACAACCTGTTCTACCTGCGGGGCAAGCGTTTCCGTTATCGCGACTTCGTCGAGGCGCCGGAAAAAATCCCCTATGACCTGGCCTGGTCGGAGCGCGGCTTCTGCCCCGAGGACCTGCAGGTCAAGGTGATGAACTACGTCTATCCCGGTTTCGACAAGCTCAGCCTCTGCCAGCAGATGCAGGTCAAGGTGTTCGGCAAGGAGATCTGGAAGTACGGCTTCTGGGACCTGCTTTACCGGGTGATGAGCAACGAGGGCTACCAGTTCATGAAGGACGCCGGCGGTTATGACGCCAACGTCGCCAATGCCAGCGCCGTGACCCAGTTGCCGGCCACCGAATACAGCGACACCACCGAGTTCCTGACCCTGACCAAGGGGTTCCAGAGCCTGCCGCTGACCCTCGCTGCCAAGTTCGCCAAACTGCCGGGCAAGCTGCCGGGCCAGCAGCGGGTGCAGATGAACCAGCGCCTGGCCAGTATCCTCTACGCCAAGGACGCCGAATTCCCCTATCGCCTGCATTTCCAGAACACCGTCAGCGTCGACGGTGCCACTCGCGACAGCAGCGGCGGCCAGGTGGTCAAGGCGAAGAAAATCATCCTCGCCATGCCGCGCCGCGCACTGGAGTTGATCGACTCGCCCTTCTTCAGCGACCCGTGGCTCAAGGAAAACCTCGGCTCGGTGCTGGTGCAATCGGCCTTCAAGCTGTTCCTGGCCTACGAACAACCCTGGTGGCGCGCCCTCGGCCTGGTGGCCGGGCGTTCGGTCACCGACCTGCCGGTGCGGCAGATCTACTATATGGGCACCGAGTGCGAGCAGAAAGGCGGCGAGCACACGCTCAACTCGCTGCTGATGGCCTCCTACAACGACATCGGGACCGTACCGTTCTGGAAAGGCCTGGAGGATGGCGCCCCCTTTGTCGGCTTCACTCCGGCCAGCCTGGCCGGCAAGCTCAAGGCCGAACCCGTGGTGCCCAGGACCCAGTTCCCGGTCAGCGACGAAATGGTCCGCGTCGCGCAGATGCAGGTGACCCAGGTCCACGACCAGGTCGAGCTGCCGCGGCCCTATTCGGCGGTCTACCACGCCTGGGACAGCGATCCGTATGGCGGCGGCTGGCACGAGTGGAAGGCCAACTACCGGATCGACCGGATCATCTGTCGCATGCGCCACCCGGTGGAACAACAGCAGATCTATATCGTCGGCGAAGCCTATTCCATCGGCCAGGGCTGGGTCGAAGGCGCGGTCACCGTGGCCGAATCGACGCTGCAGGATTTCTTCGGTCTCAAGCGTCCGGCCTGGCTGCCCAAGGACTATGCCCTGCTGCCGGTGCCGACACCCGATGGCTGCAACCTCGACCCGGACCACCGTCCGCCCTGCAAGGATTGCGCGAAGACGCTCAATGACGTGACCGAGTTCGCGTACAAGGGGATCGATCATGGAAAAGACTGATGATTTCAGCGTCGCCGACTACCTGCTGGCCCGCCTCAAGGAACTGGGGGTGGACAAGGTCTTCCAGGTGCCGGGCGACTATGTCTCGAAATTCATGGATGCCCTGGAGCGCGATCCGGATATCCACCCCGTGGGCGAAATCAATGAAATGAGCGCCGCCTATGCCGCCGATGGCTATGCCCGCTACACGGGGATTGGCGCAGTCTCGCTGCAGTATGGCGTCGGCACGTTCAGTGCAGTGAACGCCATTGCCGGCGCCTATGTGGAACGCAACCCGGTGGTGGTGATCAGCGCCAGCCCCAATGCGAAGAATCGCCAGCGGATCTGGTCCGAGGATGTCCTGTTCCATCACTCCACCGGCGATCTCGAGGTGGGGCGCAAGGTCTTCGAAAACATCACCGTCGCCTGCGAGTTGCTCAGTGACAGAAAGACCGCCCCGGCCCTGATCGACAAGGCCCTGGTCGCCGCCATCAGCGAGCGGCGGCCGGTCTACCTGGAAGCCTGGCAGGATGTCTGGGGCGGCTGTTGCGAGCGCCCGGTCGGCAGCCTGCTGCCGCTACCGACGCGGTGCAACGAGACGTCCCTGAAAGCCGCCGTGGAAACCTCGGTGGAACGCCTGCGGGCAGCCGGCAAACCGATCATCATGCTCGGCATCGAGATCGCTCGCTTCGGCCTGCAGCAACAGGCCCTGCACCTGATCGAAGCCAGCGGCCTGCCGTTTACCACGTCGCTGGAAGCCAAGACCGTTCTCGACGAAAGCCATCCGCAATTCATCGGCACCTATGCCGGCACGGCGTCACTGCCGCAGACCCAGGCCCTGATGGAGCAGACCGACTGCATCCTCGCCCTGGGGGTGATTTTCACCGACGACTACCTGCAACTGCTGGACAACAAGTTCGACAAGATCACGCTGGTCAATACCCAATTGGCCCGTACCGGCTTGCAGTACTACCCCCATGTGCCGCTGCCCCAGTACCTGACGGCCCTGACCCGGGCCCTGGGCCTGGATGACGAGTTCCCGCAACCACCCGTGCTCCGTGAGCCCGTGCCATCCTTGTTGAAAGCCGCCCACGGCGATGACCCGCTGCTGGGCTACACGCGCTTTCTCGAAACCCTGGACGGCTTCGCCCGTGCCCATGGCTGGTGGAAAAACGGCAGCCTGATCCTCGGCGAGAGTTCGTCGCTCTATGCCGCCAGCAACCTGATGGACATGCCCCGGGACAGCTTTGTCGCCGATGCGATCTGGGGCTCCCTCGGCCATGAGACCGGTTGTGCGCTGGGCGTGGCCATGGGCAGCGGCCGCCGGCCGTTCGTGGTGGCCGGTGACGGCGGCTTCATGATGATGTGCCAGTCGCTCTCGACCCTGGTGCGCAACCAGGTGAATGCCGTGGTGTTTGTCATGAGCAATGAGGTCTATGCCATCGAACAGGCATTCGTGAATATCGATGCGTTCAAGGAGGACGGCGAGTTCGCCCCGTTCGATATCCTGCCGACCTGGGACTACCTGGCGCTGGCCAAGGGATTCGGCGCCGAGGGCCATCGGATCTCGACCCAGGGCGAGCTGGACGAGTTGTTGCCGAAGCTGCTCGACAACCGCAAGACCGTGCTGGTACAGGTAGTCATTCCACAGAAGGACCTGGCGCCGCAGATTGCCCGTCTGGCCGGTTAGACAGTGTCCACCTTGCGGGCCCTTTCGCGGGCAAGCCCGCTCCCACAGTGTCCGAGCCCGTACAACCGGGCACTGGTGGGAGCTGGCTTGCCAGCGAAGAGGCCGGCAACCCTCTGCATACACAACTGACACCCCGTTCGGAGTAATTGCTGCATGGACGTCCGCAACCTGATCCACCCGCCACTGATGGCCCTGCTCCTGCTGGCCGGCACGGCCCAGGCCCACACCCTGGGTCATGAGGCCCCCGCAGAACCGAAAAGCTTCATCCCGGCGACGCCGGACGAACCCTACCTCGATGTGCTGCACGAGTGTGTCAGCGAGCAGGACACCGCCAAGGATCACCTGCTCTCGGGCCTGGGCGGCACCCGTTATCCGTTGGTCAGCTTCAAGGACGCCGACCAGGTCGAGGCGTTCTACAGCCAGGGCATTGCCTTGCAATATGGTTTCAACTTTTCCGAAGCCATTCGGGCCTTCTACCAGGCCAGTCGCTTCGACGAAGGCGCGGCGATGCCCTACTGGGGGATCGCCTTGTCGGCCAACTCCAATATCAACAGCGATGCCACCACCGGCTGCGATCGCCTGGCCTATCGCTCGGCGCAGATCGCCCGGGACAACGCCAGGGCCCGCCTCAAGGACCCGGCCGGCAAAGAGCGTTTCAGCGACCGGCAATTGCAGCGCGAGGTCGACTACGCCGATGCCTTCCTGACCCTGTACACGGCCAGGGACGGCAAGGTATTCCTGAGCAAGGAAGGCAACCAGCGCTATGCCGATGCCATGAAGAACCTGTCGCAGACCTATTTCGACGATCTCGACGCCGCCACGCTGTATGCCGACGCCCTGCTCAACCTCACCCCGTGGAAATGGTGGCAAGGCGCCGAAGCGATCTCCGATGAAGTGCGTCCCACTCCCGCGGCCTACGAGGCCTTGCAGGTGCTCAACCGGGTACTGGTGCAGGACCAGTTCCATACCGGCGCCAACCACTTCTATATCCATGCCATAGAAGAGTCGCCCTTCCCCACCAGCGGCCTGCCCATGGCCGACCGCTTCCGCGACCAGAACCCGGCGATCGGCCACCTGGTGCACATGGCCTCGCACATCTACCAGCGCACCGGCAACAATGCCCTGGCCAGCGTCGCCAACTACACCGCGGTCTCGGTGGACCGTGCCTACACCCACCAGGTCAACCCGCAGAGCCCCTACCCGCTGCATTACCTGGGGCACAACATCCACTTCCTGGTCTGGACCCTGTCCATCGAAGGCCGGCAGAACGAAGCCATGAACATGGCCGAGGAACTGGTGGAAAACACCACCCGCTACGCGGCGCTGGATTTCCTCTGCAAACAGTATCCCGATGAGATCCGCGTCAAGTCCGACTACTTCTATGCGGTGCCCTATTACTTCGCCGTGCGCTTCCAGGACTGGGACACGCTGCAGCGTATCGAGCCGAAGATCAAGGCCGGCCTGCAGACCATCAACGACACCTGTACCGCGGCCAACAAGGACAGCAAGACGTCCTGGAAAGCCTTGACCAATCCCTACACCCAGGCCATGGCCGCCTATGCCGAAGCCTATCGGCAAGTGGCGAAGCCGGGGCTCGACACCGCCGCCGCGCGCGACGCGCTCAAGGGTTACTGGCAGGCGGTCAATGCCAGCCTCAAGGACACCCCGGACTTGAACTACGGCAGCAACAAGGCCATCGAGCTGTTTCGCATTGCCGACCTGATCCTTCTGAACAAGGCCCAGGACAGCAGCCAGGGCAAGCTGGACCTGATGGCGCTCAAGGAGGCCGCCGTGCAAGTGTTCACCAAGGATTCGCCACAGGCGCTGCTCACCGACCTCAAGGCCCTGCAGGGGGACAACAAGGCCCAGGTGATCGACGCCTGGCGCAAGGCCGTCGAGATCCAGGACAACCTCAGCTACAACGAGCCACCGGACTGGTACTACACCCTGCGTGAATCCCTCGGCTACGCATTGCTCGACCAGGGCCAGTATGCCGACGCGGAGCGGGTGTTCCGCGAGGACCTGGCGGGCAATCGTCTCAGCGGTCGTTCGCTCAATGGCTTGAAACTCAGCCTGGAGAAGCAGCCGGGGAAAAGCGTTCCGCCCCTGCTGAATGAACAACTGCAGACCGCCTGGCGCAACGCGACCATCAGTGCCGCGCCCTACTGACTATTTGCGCTTGTAGCTTTTACTGCCACCGGGCGTCAGGCAATAGACCCCACCCCGGGGCCCGGTGCAGTAACTGCCGCTGCCACACTGGCAACCCTCGGCGCCCTGCAGCAAGCCCTGCGGGCGCGCCGGCCGGGCGTCCTCGCGGATACCCAGCACCGCCGAGCAGTTCTTCTTCGAGCCACTGATCGAGCCGTCATTGCACAGGAAGGTCTCGCCATCGCACCCGGCGATCCCGCCCTTGCTGCCGGAACAGGGTGTATTGGCGGCCAGCACGGCGCTGCTGCCCAGCAGCAGCGCTACCAGGGTCAGGTGACGCAGTCGGGAAAACATTCGGGAACGAGAAGGACAGTTCATGGCGGCGCATCCGTGCAATAGATGGCCTTACGATATCATCTCTGCTTCAACGCTCGCGCCCTCAACGCATCGATCTCGGCCAGAAAAGGCCAGCGCCAGTGTGGAGGTCGATTTCTCAGGAAACGCTCCAGCAGCATCCAGACCATGACGAACGCCATCAAGACCAGATGCCCTTGTTCCATCAACATCGGCAGCAGCATCAACGCCCAGCACGAACTCACACACCAGACACCACTGACAACTCCGAACCTCAGGCAGTCCGTGACGAAACCAAAACCGAAGGCCGAAATGCGGGGTTGATGATGGCAACGATTCAGGCTGTGCTGCTTGACGGGAGAGGCCTGCCATAACAGGCAGATCGACAAACCAAGCAGAAAAACGCCTGAGGGCTCGATACCCAGCAGCACCCGCACGCTCACCACCAGGCTCAACAGCCCCACCCCCGCCAGGACCCAGACGCTGCCGAAACCGATCACGAACAGGCCCAGCGCCTGCCAGCGCTTTCTCGACAGACTGGTCCGCCATAGATACTCCAGCGGATGCACCATCAACAAGGGCATCATCGCCACCAGCATCAGGCTCCAGCCGCCCAGCAGTTGCCCTGGCGGGTTGAACAGCAGCGCCTGTTCAATACCTTGCCAGCTTGCTGCATAACCCAGGGTAGGCCAGGTCCCGCAGAACGCCGGGACCGAAAGCCTCTGTACGCCCCCCACCAGCCAGCCCCAACCGGCCAGGCTGATCACTATCAGCCACGGCCGGCTGCCCCGGGTCAGGAAAAGCAGCAGATACCGTCCCATGCTCAATCGCCTTGACGGTAGAGACTCACTCGACCGATCGTGATCTTGTCGTCGGGACCGACAGGCGTGACGGGCACAAAACGTACATTCAGCTTGCTCAGGTCCTGGATTCCGCCGAGATGCAGGGCATCCACCACTTCAGTGATATCCAATACCTGGCTGACACCATTGCCAGCATGGTGACCATCGGCCTGGCTGGCCTGCTCGACACCGAAGAGCGAGATCGTCCCGACATGCAACTCCGGATGCTCGTCGGGAACGGCCTCCGGAGCGAGATTGACGTAGACCTCAAACAGCGCCGAATCCTTGTTGCCGCGGATATGCTCCAGGTTCAGGAACACCCGATCCGGCAACGTCGGAACCGCCAGGGAAAAATTCGCGACCGATCTCAGGCTGTTCAGCACTTTCTGCGAGCCTGGTTTGTCCAGGTGCACGGAGGTGTCGACGCTGCCGCCCGAGAGGTTGAGCACCGAGGAATTGGCACCGATCAGTTCGACATCGGTATCACGGGTCATCAGCACCTCCGGGATCGGCGCTGCGATTATGGCTCCAAGATTCAACAGACGGCGCTGGAGCAGGGGGTGTTTATCCTGCGGCGCGGTCGTGTCTTCATAGGTGTAGTCCAACTTGGGCACACGTGTATCCAATACATCGCGCACCTTGTATTTCCAGGGCGCGGCGCCACCGGCCTGCGGCATGATGAACGGTGGTCCGGCATCCAGGGGACCGTCCACCCAGTCCGGATTCGGGGGGTTGTGATTACCACCATAGGCTTTGAGCCAGACCTCCCAGAGACGATCGATATTGGCGTGGTGCAACCAGAAAATCGGGTCCAGCGCCGCGGTATTGGGATTGCTCATCAAACCACTGGTTTTGCCTGAACTGCCGCCCACGACACCGTGGACGTTGTTATGGGGCTCGGACTCGAGCAGTCCGTTGGCGACGCCATGCTGGATAAAGAGCGATTCCGGCCCACCAAAACCGGGAGGAACGCCGGTTTCAGAGCCGGCAAAGGTGTGATCGCGCAGTGCTTTCAGCCGGATGTACTGCGCAGGGATGACAATCGGGGTCTTGTTCAACCCATAACGACGCTCGACATACAACGGATTATGCGCACCGTCCGGCCAGTTCTGCTGTGCAAAGCACTTCGGCAACTCCTGTGCCTGGGTACTGCCGTTGTAGTTCCAGTAAGGTAGCGACCAGCCTGGCGGGCCTCCGAGATCAACGATAGTGGCGCGCACGATCTGCTCGAACGCACCGAGGTACCCTCGGTGCCAGGGAAAGAAGTACCAGTTCTGATGCTGGCACTGGTTCCAGTAGAGCTTCTGCTGCGCTGGCGGCGGAAACGGCGTCTGCGCGGTCACATAACCGGCATTTTCCCAGAGCGGCCGGGTAATGCCATGTATCGCCGCCAGGAACAGCCAGCTGGCAGGATCGGTGATCGGTTTTTTACGCAGTGCTTCAACCGCACGGGCATACCACAACAAGGTGTCGTTCCAGCCCGGCTCCAGCTTCCATACATCGCGACGTACATGTGCCATGATCGATCTCCCTGAACCTCCATCGGGCCGGGGACTGGCTGGCCCGAGAGCAACAGTAGATCAGGTGATGTCAATCTGCCTTGAGCGCGCCCATGAACCAGACCGGCGGTCCCCGCGGCACATCAGGCGCCCGACGACCTCAGCCCGGCATGCACTGGAAGTCGCCGGTGTCCGCCACTTCCTTGCCATGGGAATCCATCAGCCGTGCGCTGACTTCCTGGCCCAGACTTGATTCCACCAGTTTGTAGTGCTCACCGGCCTTGAACTGGTTATAGGACACCTGCCCCGAGCAGTCTTCCTGGTTGGCGTCGCCCGTGGGGATTTCCACCAGCATCACATCGAGCTTGTGCGCCCCCGGACTCACCTCGAAAAAGCGCCCGTCATCGATCGACTTGCCATCGACCTTTTCCGCCAGCAGATCATTCGGTGTCTCCTGCTGCAGCCCGATCCAGGCCTGGTTCGGATCGGCCTTGGGCATGGGGCCGGCACAGGCCGACAGGAGAAAAGCCAGACCCAGGGTTGGCAGCAACATCAGGGGTTTGAGTGTCATGACGCATTACCTCGAATGGAAAATTCGTTGCTCAGATACAGGAGAAGAGATGGGACTCGGCCACTTGCTTGCCGTGGTCATTCATCAGCACCGCGCCGACATCGGTGCCCGAGCCCGACTCCACCAGGTGGTACTGCCGACCCGCCTTGAACTGGTCGTACACCACATGCCCGGAACACTCGGGCTGGTCGTCGTCACCGTTGGCGCCCTGGATCAGGGTCACTTCCAGGTTGTGCTTGCCCGGTGTCACTTCGAAGTAGCGGCCATCATCCACACGCTTGCCATCCACACGCTCGGCCAGCAAGTCGTCGCTGGACTCGCCCTGCAGGCCGATCCAGGCCTGGCTCGGGTCGGCCTTGGGAACGGGACCGGCACAGGCGGACAGCAGGCAAACCAGGCCGAGGGTCGGGATCAGCATCAGCGGCTTAAGTGTCATCGTATGAATTCCTCTCACATTGATCTGTTGTTTTCGTGGACGGACCAGCCGTCGAATCGAGGTCAAGAGTGGCGAGGCAGAGCGTTTTGAACAAATGAATAGAGATGAAGGGAATTTCAGTCCTTATCTAAAAGATCCTTCATGTTGGTGAAAGCCAAACGTTAAGTTCCAGCGGCAAGACTGCCGGGGTCTGCAATTCCACTCTCCGGAGGTTCAACGCATGCTCGGGCTGGTAAAGACCGCATTGCTCAAGCCGTACACATTTATCGTGTTGGCGATTTTCATCTGCATCATCGGGCCACTGGCGGCCCTGCGTACCCCCACCGACGTGTTTCCCGACATCGGCATCCCGGTGGTCGCGGTGGTCTGGCAGTACAACGGCCTGTCCCCCGAGGACATGGCCGGCCGGGTGATCTACACCTACGAACGCTCCCTGAGCACCACGGTCAACGACATCGAACATATCGAGTCGCAATCGCTGCCCGGCATGGGCATCGTCAAGATCTTCTTTCAACCGGGAGTGGACATCCGCACCGCCAACGCCCAGGTGACGGCGGTCTCGCAGACCGTGCTGAAACAGATGCCACCGGGTATCACCCCGCCGCTGATCCTCAACTACAGCGCCTCGACGGTGCCGATCCTGCAGATGGCGTTTTCCAGCCCGACCCTGTCGGAAGCGAAGATCCGCGACCTGGTACAGAACAACATCCGTCTGCCGCTGACCGCCGTTCCCGGCCTGGCGATACCCACGCCGATGGGCGGCAAGCAACGCCAGATCACCCTTGACCTCGATCCCCAGGCGCTGGCCGCCAAGGGTCTGTCGGCCCAGGACGTGGGCAATGCCCTGGCGGCGCAGAACCAGATCATTCCGGTGGGCACCGCCAAACTCGGCCCCTACGAATACACGGTGCTGCTGAACAACAGCCCGAAAGTCATCGAAGAACTCAACGACCTGCCGATCAAGACCGTCGACGGCGCCCTGATCACCATCGGCCAGGTCGCCCACGTGCGTGACGGCTCGCCGCCGCAGACCAATATCGTGCGGGTCGATGGTCGCCGCGCAGTACTGATGCCGGCGATGAAGAACGGCAATATCTCCACCCTGTCGATCGTCGACGGCATCCGCAACATGCTGCCGCTGATCAACGAAACCCTGCCGCCGGAACTCAAGACCTCGCTGCTGGGCGACGCCTCGGTGTTCGTCAAGCAGTCGGTGGGCAGCGTCGCCCGCGAAGGGATCATCGCCGCCCTGCTGACCAGTGCGATGATCCTGCTGTTCCTCGGCAGCTGGCGCTCGACCCTGATCATCGCCGCCTCGATTCCCCTGGCGGTGCTCTCGGCCATCGCCCTGCTCGCGGCCACCGGCCAGACCCTCAACGTCATGACCCTGGGCGGGCTGGCGCTGGCGGTGGGGATCCTGGTGGACGATGCCACGGTGACTATCGAGAACATCAACTGGCACCTGGAACAAGGCAAGGCGGTGAAGGACGCGATCCTCGACGGCGCCAGGCAGATCGTCGGCCCGGCCTTTGTCTCGCTGCTGTGTATCTGCATCGTGTTCGTGCCGATGTTCATGCTCCAGGGCATTGCCGGCTTCCTGTTCCGGCCGATGGCCCTGGCGGTGATCTTCGCCATGGCCTCCTCTTTCATCCTCTCGCGGACCCTGGTCCCGACCCTGGCGATGTTCCTGCTCAAGCCCCATGTCGTCGAAGGCGGTGCCGGCCATCATCCCGAGGATGAATTCATCAACCATCACGAAGGCGAGCAGCACGCCCGCCCGCGCAATGCGCTGCTGCAGGGCGTATTGAATTTCCAGCAGGGTTTCGAACGCGGCTTCTCCAGCGTGCGGGACGTCTATCATGGCCTGCTGACCCTCGCCCTGGGCTGCCGCAAACGTTTCCTGCTGGGTTTCCTGGCCTGCGTGCTGGCGTCCTTCGCCTTGTTGCCGAGCCTGGGCCAGGACTTCTTCCCGGCCACCGACGCCGGCGCCCTGGCCTTGCATGTGCGCCTGCCGCTGGGCACGCGGATCGAGGAAAGCGCGGCGGCCTTCGACCGCATCGAAGCACGCATCCGCGAGATCATTCCCGCCGAGGAACTGGACAATATCGTCGACAACATCGGTATCCCGCTGAGCGGCATCGACATGGCCTATAGCAGCAGCGGCACCATCGGCCCGCAGGACGGCGATATCCAGGTCACCCTCAAGGCGGACCACCAGCCGACCGCCGACTACGTGAAGAAACTGCGCAGCGCCCTGCCGGAAAGCTTCCCCGGCAGCCACTTCGCCTTCCTCCCGGCAGACATCAGCAGCCAGATCCTCAACTTCGGTGCCCCGGCGCCGCTGGATGTGAAGATCTCCGGACGCAGTGCCGAGGAGAACCGCGTGTTCGCCCTCGAACTGCAACGACGCCTGCAACATGTGCCGGGCATCGCCGACCTGCGAATCCAGCAGTCGGTGGGTTATCCATCGTTGCAGGTCAAGGTCGACCGGATGCGCGCCAAGGGCCTGGGCATCACCGAGCGTGACGTGACCAACAGCATGGTCGCCTCCCTGGCCGGCAGTTCCCAGGTAGCGCCGACCTTCTGGCTCAACCCGGCCAACGGCGTGTCCTACGGCGTGGTCGCGGCCACCCCGCAATACCGTCTCGACAGCCTGCCGTCGCTGGAAGCCTTGCCGGTCACCGGCAGTAACGGCCAGTCGCAGATCCTCGGCGGCCTGGCAACCATCAGCCGGGTGCAGAGCCCGGCGGTGGTCACCCACTACAACATCCAGCCGACCCTGGATATCTACGCCAGCGTCCAGGAACGCGACCTCGGCTCGGTGGCCCATGACATTCAGAAGATCCTCGACGATGCCTCGTCGCTCCGGCCCAAGGGCGCGATTGTCAGCCTGCATGGCCAGATCGATGCCCTGCATGAAGCCTTCAGTGGCCTGAGCTTCGGCCTGCTCGGCGCCGTGGTGCTGATCTACCTGCTGATCGTGGTCAACTTCCAGTCCTGGGTCGACCCGTTCGTGATCATCACCGCCCTGCCCGCGGCCCTGGCCGGGATCGTCTGGATGCTGTTCCTCAGCGGCACCTCGCTGTCGGTCCCGGCATTGACCGGGGCCATCCTGTGCATGGGCGTGGCCACCGCCAACTCGATCCTGGTGGTGAGTTTCTGTCGCGAACGCCTGGCCGAGCACGGCGATGCCCTCAAGGCCGCGCTGGAAGCCGGCTATACCCGTTTCCGCCCGGTGTGCATGACCGCCCTGGCGATGATCATCGGCATGTTGCCGCTGGCCATTTCCGAAGAACAGAACGCCCCCCTCGGACGAGCCGTGATCGGCGGTCTGATCCTGGCGACCACTGCCACTCTATTGTTCGTCCCCGTGGTGTTCAGCCTGGTGCACGGACGTCACCCTACTCGCGCCGTTGCTGGAGAAAGTACCCATGACTGATCGCAAACCCTCAGGCAAACGCCTGCTCTACATGGGCGTTGGCGGCCTGACCCTGGCCGCCCTGCTGGTGGCCAACGGGATTGCCGCGCGAACCCGCCATGAACAGGCGGTGACCGCCTGGACCGAAACCGCCGCAGTGCCCCTGGTCAGTGTGTTCCAGCCCAGGCAGAACGCCGCCGGCGACACCCTGCGCTTGCCCGCCCACCTCGAGGCCTGGAGCAAGGCACCGATCCATGCACGGGTCAGCGGTTACCTGAAGGAGTGGAACAGCGATATCGGCAGCCAGGTCCAGGCCGGCCAGGTGCTGGCCCGGATCGACAGCCCGGACCTCGACCAGCAGGTCGCCCAGGCCCATGCCCATATGCTCCAGGAACAGGCCAATGCGCGCCTGGCGCAAACCACCGCGACCCGTTGGAAAAACCTGGTGAGCACCCACTCGGTCTCGCAACAGGAAGCCGATGAGAAGAGCTCCAACGCTGCGGCCGCCCAGGCCAATGCCGAAGCTGCCCAGGCCGACTACGCTCGACTGTCGGCGCTGGAGGCCTACAAGACCATCCGCGCGCCGTTTGCCGGCACCATTACCGCGCGCAACACCGATATCGGCCAGTTGATCAAGGCCGACAGTGACAGCGACCCGGAACTGTTCGATATCGCCGACACCCACCAGTTGCGTCTCTACGTGCCGATCCCGCAGAACTACGCCAGCGTGATCCGTCCCGGCCTGCAGGTGCGGTTGAGCGTGCCGGAGCATCCGGGCAAGACTTTTACCGCGCGCCTGGTGGGCAACTCGACCGCCGTCGATTCGCGCTCCGGCACCCTGCTGGCGCAGTTCGTCGCCGACAACCCGGACAACGCCCTGCTGCCCGGCGACTACGCCGAGGCAACCATCCCGATCCCCGCCGACACCCATGGGGTGAGCATCCCCGCCAGCGCCCTGATCTTTCGATCCGCCGGTACCCAGGTGGCGGTCATGGACACGCAGCAGCATGTGCACCTGCGTGATATCCATATCGGCCTCGACCTCGGTGAACGGCTAGTGATCGACCAGGGGCTGAAGCCGGCCGATACCGTGATCGACAACCCGCCGGATGCGTTGCGCGAAGGCGACCAGGTCAAGCTTGCCGACGCCGGAGGCCAGCATGTCCCCAAGGCTTAAGCGCAGCGCCTGGCTGCTGTTGATCGCCAGCTTGCAGGGCTGCTCGCTGGCGCCGACCTACAAGCCACCGCGGATCGACCTGCCGGAGCACTACCGCGAGCAGACCAGCGACGGCCCGTGGCACCTGGCCAGGCCCGGCAATCAGTTGTCCGGGCAATGGTGGCTGCTGTTCCAGGATGAGCACCTGAACGACCTGCAACAGAGGCTGCTCAAGGCCAACCCGGACCTCGCCGCCGCCCTCGCCCACTATGACGGCGCCCAGGCCTTCGCCAGCCAGTTGCATGCCGGGCTGTTCCCGCAGATCACCGCCAGCGCGCAACCCGAACGCCAGCGACAGTCGGACACGCGACCGCTGCGCGGCAGTACCCAGCCGTCGGTGTACAACAGCAACACGGCGGGTTTCGCCCTGAACTTCGACCTCGACCTGTGGGGCCGGATCCGCAATCAGGTCGCCGCCGGCGATGCCCAGGCCCAGGCTTCGGGCGACGACCTGGCGGTGGCCCGACTGAGCCTGCAACAGCAACTGGCGACCTTGTATATCCAACTCAACGGCCTGGATGCCCAGAGCCGGATTCTCTCCAGTTCGCTGGACGACTACAGCCAGGCCCTGCAACTGACCCGTGACCGGTATGAAGGCAAGATCGCGTCCGAACTGGACCTGACCCGCGCCCAGAGCCAACTGGCCGAGGCCGAGGCCCAGCTGGATGAAGTGCGCGGTCAGCGCAACCTGGCCGAGCATGCGATTGCCGAATTGGTGGGTGAGTCGGCGAGCGATTTCCAACTGGCGCCGACCGTGCAGATCCTGGCGATTCCCAAAGTGCCGGCTGCCTTGCCCAGTAACCTGCTGCAACGCCGTGCGGATATCGCCGCCGCCGAGCGCCGGGTGTTTGCCGCCAACGCCGGGATCGGCGTGGCCAAGGCAGCCTGGTACCCGGACTTCAGCCTGACCGGCCTGCTCGGCGGACAGACCCAGGGGGTCGGCAACCTGCTCTCGGCCGGCAATCGCTATTGGGCGCTGGGGCCGCTGGTCAACCTGCCGATCTTTGACGGCGGTCGGCTCGATGCCCAGGAACAGCAGGCCAGGGCCGAGTTCGAGGAAGCTTCGGCGCAGTACCGCAGCCATGTGCTGCGGGCCGTGCGGGAAGTCGAGGACAACCTGGCGCAACTGCGCGACCTGCAACAGGAGGCGCAGGATGAACAGGCCGCCGTGAACGCCGCGCAGCATACCCAGACCCTGGCGATGAACAGCTACCAGGCCGGAGCCGTGAACTACCTCGACGTGGTCACCGCGCAGACCGCCGCCTTGCAGGCGCAGCGGCAGTTACAGGCCTTGCAGACCCGGCAGTTGCAGGCCAGCGTGGGGTTGATGGCGGCGCTGGGAGGTGGCTGGCAACCGGACGCCTGAGTTGAGCGTTCCCACGTTCGCGGCGTGGGAACGCCCATCACCCATGCCGGGTACACGGCAGAGCATCTGGGGATCTGCCTGCGGACGACCTCAACAGGCGCAGGCAATCCCGTCCCGGGGTTGCGCCGGCGCTTCTCCCGCCAGGGCAAAGCCCTCGTCCAGCCAACCGGTCAGCCCGCCGATCATCTCTTTCACGGAATACTCCAGCGCGGCCAGCTTCAGCGCCGCACGCTGGGCGCCGTTGCAATGAGGCCCCGCGCAATACACCACGAACAGGGTGCCTTTCGGATAGTGCGCGAGGAACCCGGCGGTCATCAGCCGGTGCGGGATATTGATCGCCCCCGGCACATGCCCACGGGCGAAGGCGGCTTCGCCGCGCACATCCACCAGGACAAAATCGACCTCGCCGCCTTGCTGGCTGGCCTGTACGTCAGAGCAATCGGTTTCGAACGTCAGGCGACTGCTGAAATGCATCAGGGCAATCGCCGAAGGCGCCGCGGGGATACTGCGAACCAGGCTGGTCATGGTGTGAACCTTTTCAATCGGTGGGTGTGGAAACACTTTATCCAGCCCGGTGTTATCGCTACAGTGGCGGACAAGACACTCACTGGTAAGTTTCCGCCAAATGCCTGTTTTCCCCGGTCTGGTTGCGATCCTGGCCTACGATGGCCTCTGCACCTTCGAATTCGGTATCGCCGTGGAGATCTTCGGCCTGCCGCGTCCGGAGTTCGACTTCCCCTGGTATGAGCACCGGATCGTCGGTGTCGACCCCGGCCCGATGCGCGCCATGGGCGGCATCCAGGTGCTCGCCGATGGCGGCCTGGAAACGCTGGAAGATGCCCGCACGCTGATCGTGCCCGGCTGGCGCAGCCGCAGCGAGCCGCCGCCGGCCGCACTGCTCGAAGCCCTGCAACGGGCCCATGCCCGTGGCACGCGGATCGTCTCGATCTGTTCCGGGGTCTTCGTGCTGGCCGCCGCCGGGTTGTTGAATGGCCGCCAGGCGACCACCCACTGGCGATACACGCAGGAGCTCGCCGAGCGCTTCCCCGCCATCGAAGTGAATCCCGACGTGCTTTACGTCGATGCCGGGCAGGTCATCACCTCGGCCGGCAGCGCGGCCGGTATCGACGCCTGCCTGCACCTGGTGGCCCGGGATTTCGGCACCCAGGTGGCCAATACCGTGGCCCGGCGCCTGGTGATGTCGCCCCAGCGCAGCGGAGGCCAGGCGCAGTTCATTCCCGCGCCGGTCGGCCGGACCCCGCGCAATGATCTGTCGTTGATCATGCAGTGGGCCCGCGAACGTCTGCATGAACCACTGGAAGTGCGCCAGCTCGCCAGCCAGGCGGCCATGAGCGAACGCACCTTCCTGCGCCGCTTCAGCGAAGCCACTGGCATCACCCCAAAGACCTGGCTGCAGCAGGAACGGCTGGCCAGGGCCCGGGAATTGCTGGAAAGTGGCGACGAAAGCAGCGATCGTATCGCCGAGCGATGCGGTTATCGCTCCGTCGAGAGTTTCCGCGTGGCCTTTCGCAGCGTGGTGGGCCTGCCCCCATCGGTTTATCGCGAACGCTTCGGGCGGGCGCAAAAATCTTGAACAGCACCGAGATCCCTACCCCATGGATACCCAGCACCTGATGTATGCCGGCCCCCTGATTTCCCTCGCCCTGCTCTGGGCGGTCGCCGTGGTGACGCCCGGCCCGAACTTCTTCACCACCGCCCAGCTCGCCGCCGGCAATTCGCGCAAGCATGGCGTGGCCTGTGCCCTTGGCGTCGCCACCGGCACGGTGCTCTGGGGGCTGGCCGGTGGCCTGGGTATCAAGTCGTTGTTTACCGCGGCGCCGGCCCTGTACCTGATCCTGAAGATCGCCGGCGGCGCTTACCTGGTCTATCTCGGCGTGAAGCTGTTCCTGCGCCGGCAACCGACCGTGGCCGGGCAGCAACCGACCCTCGGCGAACCGCGCCGCAGCCTGGGTTACGCCTACATGCGCGGTCTGCTGGGCAACATGACCAACCCCAAGTCGGCGCTGTTCGTCGCGACGATCTTCGCCACCACCATGCCCAGCTCCCCCCCGGCGCCGTTGCTGGCGATGGCCGTCGCGACCATGGCGAGCCTGTCCTTCTGCTGGTATTGCAGCGTCGCCCTGGTGTTTGCCAGCACGCGTATGTCGGCGTTCTACAGTCGCTGCCGCAAGGGTCTGGACCGCTTCGCCGGCACCTGCTACCTGCTGTTCGGCGCCCACCTGATGGCCAATCGCTGAATCAGGATTGCAGCAACTCGCCGTCCACCGCGTCGCCGATCTTCAGGAAATGTCCGCCGGCGACATGGTGCAAGGTCCGCAAGGCGTCATGCCCTTCGAAATGCCAACGGCCCTCGCTGAACACCCGTGAGTCGGCCTGGGCCGCGATCACTTCGGCGAGGAACAGGTCGTACTGTTCATGGTTGCGTGGCTCCGGCAACAACCGGCACTCCAGCCAGGCCACGCAGCCCTCCAGCATCGGTGCAGCGATTTTCTCGCCGGTAAAGGTTTCCAGGCCGTAGGCATCGAACTTGTCGCGACTGTGACTCTGGGTCAGCTCAAGGCCGGAAGTGGTGCCCACGGTCTGAACGATATCGGCCTGGGCGACACAGGGCACGTTCACCACGAAGGTTCCCGAAGCTTCCAGCAGGCGTCGGGTCCAGGTCGATTTGTCGACCACCACCGCGATCTTCGGTGGCTCGAAATCCAGCGGCATGGCCCAGGCGGCCGCCATGATATTGCGCTGGCCGTCGTGGGCGGCGCTGACCAGTACGGTCGGGCCGTGATTGAGCAGGCGGTAGGCTTTGGACAACGGCACGGCAAGACGATGGGCGGCGGACATGGACGAGGATTCCTGGCAAGGGTACAGAGCGAGCATCCTAGGCGAGCGCGCCGGGGAAGCACAGCCCCCCTCGATCCAGACGCCCTGACATTCATCTTGCGCCGATATCCCTGCGTCACCACCACAGCGTCAACATGACGTTAAAGATCTCCGATTTTTACCAACCTGAACTTCTGGCTTGCCGTTCCAGCATAGGGCCAGCCGATAATGTCGGTATTATCGGCCGTATTCGACCCTTTCACCTCCATTACATGGCCATAGGATCTATTTTCGATATACATATAACCATTACCCGCATTCTTGAAAAACCAATAAAAGGCAGAAAAACTGATGGGGGATGCCTGATATTCAGCATATATATTATTTCCGCTGACCTGGCGGATCGCCAACTGAGGCATTTTTCCGTTGCGCATCAAATAGGCATCGTTGCTCAGGGGGCTGATACTCCAGGTGGACTCCGCAGCGCTGCTATCCTGATACAACCTGACATTACGAGAATCCGGGTCGTTTCCGCTCAAAGACATGCTAACTAGCTTGCTGCCACTTAAATGGGTGTAAATCTTGTAGACGCCCTGCTGGATTTTTACAGGCGACCCTGGGGCGCCCTGAATTGCCTGCTCAGGGTTTTCACGATCATCTGGGGTATGTTCATCTTGCATGACAGTGCTCCTTGTTATTGTGCCCGAGAGATAGTTACTGAATATCTTGGTCACGAGTTACAAGTCGATCTACTGTCAGAAATGACAGGTTTATAGACAGTTTCCGAATAGCACGTAGTATCTTTCCCTATAACTGGCCCACTCCTGCCCATTCGACCGCAAGAGTCGGAGTGTTCGCGCCCCGTCAGCTCGCCAGACTGCCGGTTCCGCAGACAGTTCGAGGCCACCTCATCATGCACAGCCGAATACGCGCCCTGGATTGGCAGGCGATCCGCGACGACCTGGACCAGCAAGGCAACGCGCTGCTGCCCAGCCTGCTCAGTCCCGAAGAATGCCAGGAACTGGCGGCCCTTTACCCGCGCAAGGAGGTATTTCGTTCGCGGGTAGTCATGGCCCGCCACGGTTTCGGCCAGGGTGAATACCAGTATTTCGCCTACCCGTTGCCGGACCCCGTGCAGCAACTGCGCACGGCGCTTTATCCGCCGCTGGCGCTGATCGCCAATGACTGGAACCAGCGCATGCAGGTCGCCACTATCTTTCCCGTGACCCACCCGGCGCTGCTCCAGCATTGCCATGAAGCCGGCCAGCAACGTCCTACACCGCTACTGCTGCAATATGACGCCGGGGACTACAACTGCCTGCATCAGGACCTGTATGGCGAGCAGGTGTTTCCCTTGCAGGTGGCGATACTGCTGTCGCGTCCGGGAGATGACTTCAGTGGCGGCGAGTTCGTCCTGACCGAACAACGTCCGCGCATGCAGAGCCGCCCACAGGTGGCACCGCTGAAACAGGGCGACGCACTGATCTTTGCCGTGTCGCAACGACCGGTGCAGGGCAGTCGCGGTTCCTATCGGGTCAACATGCGCCATGGTGTCAGCCGCGTGCACACGGGTCGACGGCATACCCTGGGCATCATCTTTCATGACGCCACCTGACATCCTGCTCACAAACAGTAGAATTCAACCGCAAGACTCGGAGTTTTCCGGTCTCGTAGCGCCCTTAAGCTGAGCGAGAACTGAATCTTCCGATAGGAGAGCACCATGAATACTTCGATCCAGGCAACCCCGGTGGAACGCGATCCACGCTGGCAGGCCGTGCTGACGCGCGACGCCAGTGCCGATGGCGACTTTGTCTATGGCGTGCGCACCACGGGCGTGTATTGCCGGCCCAGCAGTGGCGCCCGCCGGCCCCGGCCGGAGAATGTCGAATTCTTCGACACGGCCGAGCAGGCCGAGGCCGCCGGCTACCGGCCCAGCCGCCGCGCCGCCGCCGACCAGACCTCGGCCAATGAGCAGCACGTGGCCCTGGTGACCCGTGCCTGCCAGTTGATCGAGGCGTCGGACAGCACGCCTTCGCTCAATCCCCTGGCGGAACAACTGGGCCTGAGTCCGTTTCACTTCCACCGGGTGTTCAAGTCGGTCACCGGCCTGACGCCCAAGGCCTACGCAGCGGCCCACCGGGCTGGCAAGCTGCGGGCGCAACTGGCCCGCGGCGGTTCGGTCACCGAGGCCCTGTACGAGGCCGGCTTCAATGCCAGCAGCCGTTTCTACGAAGCTTCCAACGGCGTGCTCGGCATGAAACCCTCCGACTACCGCGCCGGCGGCGCCAATACCGCCATCCGCTTTGCCATCGGCCAGTGCTCCCTCGGCGCGATCCTGGTGGCACAGAGCGAACGCGGCGTTTGCGCGATCCTCCTCGGCGATGATCCGGATGCTCTGGCCAGGGATCTGCAGGACAAGTTCCCCCAGGCCCATTTCATCGGCGGCGACAGCGAGTTCGAGCAACTGGTGGCCAAGGTGGTGGGCTTTATCGAGGCGCCAGCCATCGGCCTCGACCTGCCACTGGACCTGCGCGGCACAGCCTTCCAGGAACGGGTCTGGCAGGCATTGCGCAGCATTCCGGTGGGCAGTACCGCGAGTTATGCCGAGATCGCCCGGATGATCGGCGCGCCGACCTCCTTTCGCGCCGTGGCCCAGGCCTGCGGCGCCAACAACCTGGCGGTGGCGATCCCCTGCCATCGGGTGGTGCGCAGCGATGGCGAGTTGTCCGGTTATCGCTGGGGGGTGGAACGCAAGCGGCAGTTGCTGGACCGCGAAGCCCGTTGACACGACAAGGTCGCGCCGCCGACCCGGCGCGACCGGCCCGGGAACCGCGATTGCGCCGGGTCGCTTTCTCATGAAACATCGCGGATAAAGATTGCAAGCTAACGATTTCCCCCTTTACCCTTCCCCACCCACCCGCGCATGTCCAAGGCTCCCGCTTCAATGTCTTCCGTATTAAGCGTTCTGCTGCCCATCTTTGCCCTGATCCTGGTCGGTTTCATCTGCCGTCGCACCAATCGCCTGGGGCCCAACGCAGCCTCCGAGATCAATCGCATGGTGGTCTGGCTGTGCCTACCGGCTTTGCTGTTCAAGGCCACGGCAACGGCCACCTGGGAGCAGATCTGGCACCCGGGTTTTGTCCTCGCATTCACTCTCAGTACGCTGGCGATGTTTGTCCTGACCCTGTTGCTGCGCTGGCGCAAGGCCGGGCATTTCGCCGATGCGAGCATCGACGCCCTCAGTGCGTCCTATGCCAATACCGGCTATATCGGCATTCCGCTGTGCGTGATGGTGCTGGGTCAGAATGGCCTGGAACCGGCATTGATCGCCTCCCTGCTGGTGGTCTGCGTGCTGTTCGGACTGGCCCTGGTGTGTATCGAGATCGGCCTGCAGACCGAGCGCCAGGTGCATCGGATCATCTTCAAGGTACTGCTGGCCCTGGCGAAAAACCCGCTGGTGGTGTCGCCGCTGCTCGGCGCGCTGTGGGCCTGGGGCGGTGCGCCGTTGCCGGCACCGTTCGAGAAGTTCCTCGGCCTGCTGGGCGCCGCGACCATTCCGTGCGCGCTGATTTCCCTCGGGCTGTTCCTCGCCCACAAGCAACAGGGCCCGCGTCAGGGCGTGACACTGCTGGTGCTGATCAAGCTGATCGCCCACCCGCTGCTGACCTGGTTCCTTGCCTTCAAGGTTTTCCACCTGCCACCGCTGTGGGCCAATTCGGCCCTGCTGCTGAGCGCCCTGCCCACCGGCACCGGGCCGTTCATGCTGGCCGAGTACTACAAGCGCGAAGCCTCGGTGGTGTCGAGCGCGATCCTGATTTCCACCCTGGGATCGCTGGTGACCCTGTCGATCTGCCTCTACCTGATCGGCAACTGACGACCGCGTCCCGGCCACTGTCGAGACTGAACAAGGCGCATCAGGCTTGCGACATCGCTTGCGCCTCATCGGACAAGCGGATGCCTGGCAATCGCTGGAGTCGCCCCATCAGCACGTGATTGAACGCCAGAGTGGCGGCGGAGAAAGAGCGACCGCGGCGCCAGCGCAATGCCGCGATACGACTCAGGTCGCCGTGGTCGATTTGCCGCACCTCAAATCGCTCGACGTCATCGATGGCCAGCGGACTGGCAATGATCGCCCAATCGCCTCGGTCAACCAGTCGCACCAGTGAATCGACGTTGGCCGCTTCTACACGTACATCCAACGGCAGTCCGGCTCGCGAGAACGCCGAGTCGATTTGCCGTCGCATGGCAAAGTTGCGATTGAGCAAGGCCAACCGCATGCCTGCCAACTCTTGCATCGAAACGCGCGCACCGCCACTGTCGTCATCCGCGCGCAGGCGGATCAGCGCCAGGACCTCTTCGAACAGCGTGCACTGGTTGATGTCGGGACTGGACAGGTTGGAAAACGCCAGACCAATGTCGATCTCGTTTTCAATCAGCGCCCTGTCGATCTGCGCAGCGGGCATTTCTTCAATCGAGACTTTCAGTTCCGGGTGAGCGACCAGCAGTTCGGCGACCGCCGGAATCACCAGCGCCCGTGAGTAGGTGTCGATGGCCCCGATCCGCAACCGTCCCTTCACTTCCCTCGATAACCCGTGCACCGAAGCCAGGGCCGTGTCCAGATCCTCGAGCAACGGCTCCACCAGGCCAAACAGCTCGATACCCGCCGGCGTCAGGGCCACGCCGCGCCCGACCCGATCCAGCAGCTGCACGCCCATCAAGCCCCTCAATTCACGTAGATGCTGCGACAGCGCCGGCTGGGTCAGATGCAGCAGGTCGGCGGCCCGGGTCACGCTGCCCAGGCGGGCGGTGGCAATAAAACTGCGCAGCAGGCGAAGGTCGATAGCGGCGGTATTCATAAGGCAGCCTTATATTTCAGCAAGACAGACATAATTTTATTATGCGGTGCACGCTTGCTTAAATGAAGCCTCACCTGCCGTTCGAGAGAAAGTCGCCATGCCCCACATCGTCGTTGAAAGCACGGCCGGACTTTTAAGCCGCCTGGATTTCATGCAGATCATGCACACGATCCATATCGACCTCGCCGCGACCGGCCATGCGCAGTTGGGCGATTTCAAGAGTCGCGTTCATGCCTGCCACGCGGCACTGGCCGGCAACGATCCGCACGCGGAATTCGTGATTGCCAGGCTGATCACCACCAACCCCCGCCCCAGGGAAGTCCAGCGGCAAATGGCGCAGATCATCCACGACCGCCTGGTGGCGGCGATCAACGCATTCGATAGCCCTTTCTGGTGGCAATGCTGCGTATTCATCGAAAGTGCCGAGCGCTCTTCCTACCTGAAAACCGATTCGCGACAACAGAGCGGCCTGACATTCAACGCCGCGCCGATTTCCTGACCTACCCCCCTCTTGGAAAGTCGTCATGACATACAACTCGAATAATTCGTCATTCTCCAGCGATCCCTTGCTCCCACCCCAAGACGGCAGCCCGGATACCGTCTTGCCTCCCAGCGAGCCGTCCCGGCGACTGGACCCGGTGTACCTGCGTATCACCTGGCGCTTGATGCCGGTGTTGCTGCTGGCCCAGGTCCTGGCGTTTCTCGATCGGGTCAACGTCGGCACGGCAAAATTGCAGATGGCGACCGACCTGCAACTCAGTGCCAGTGCCTATGGACTCGGCGCCGGGATTTTTTTCCTCGGTTACTTCCTCTTCGAAGTGCCGAGCAATCTGCTGTTGCACCGCCTGGGCGCGCGGGGATGGATCGCCCGCATCATGCTGACCTGGGGACTGGTCTCGGCCGCTGCCATGTTTATCCAGACACCGACAGCTTTCTATCTCCAGCGTTTCTTTCTCGGTGTGGCCGAGGCCGGTTTCTTTCCTGGGGTGATCCTGTACCTGACCTATTGGTTTCCGGCACAGCGGCGTGGCCGCATGACCACCCTGTTCATGACAGCCAGCGCGCTGGCGGGAGTGATCAGTGGCCCGGTCTCGGGTTGGATCATGTCGGTGACGGACGGAGCCCACAGCCTGGCAGGCTGGCGCTGGATGTTCCTGGTCGAGGGGCTGCCATCGGTACTGGTGGCGGGCCTGGTCTACTGGCTGCTGCCAAGCACGCCCAAGCAGGCCGCCTGGTTGTCGAGTGAGGAAAAAGCCCTGCTGCTGAACGACCTGGCCACGCCCGACCGCCAACCACATACCCATCGCTTCAAGGAACTGCTCAACCCCATCACCCTGATGTTTTCGCTGATCTATTTTCTGCTGCTGATGGGGTTGTACGGGATCAATTTCTGGCTGCCCACGATCATCAAGGGCGCTGGCGTCAATGACACGCTGACCATCGGCTGGCTATCGGCAATCCCCTACCTATGCGCGGCAGTGGCGATGAACCTGGTGGCACGCAGTGCCGACAGGACCCGCCGCTGGGGCCTGCATGTGGGACTCGCGGCATTGGTCGCCAGCGCGGGCTTTCTCGTCACGGTCCTGAGCGACCAGCAGATGGTCCTGTCGCTGTTCGGCCTGACGCTGGCCAGCGCAGGCATCCTGTCCGCATTGCCGCTGTTCTGGAACCTGCCCACCCAACGCCTGAACGGTGTGGCGGCCGCAGCCGGCATCGCGTTCATCAACTCCGTCGGCAACCTTTCCGGGTTTGTCGGCCCCAGCGTCATGGGCTGGCTGATCGACCGGAGCCAACACACCGGCACCGCCATCGTGTTCCTGAGTGTCACGGCCCTGCTGGCGGGGCTGCTGACGCTGGGCCACGGCGCGAACAACAGGCCCGCACGCACCCCAGCATTCAAACCGATGTCGTGACAGTGCCTTGTCACGCCCAACCCCGAGGCAACCCCATGAAACCGAACGACTCGACCACCGACGCCCAGCACCTGCCCGAAAATCCCCAGCGGCGGACCTTCATCCAGCAGGCCGGGGCCGGGGCGGCCATTCTCGCGGCCGGCACGTTGATATCTCCGGCAATGGCGGCGACGGGCAGCACCGCCGCCGGCAAGGCGCGAAGCGGCGAAGGCCGGTTCTGGCCCGCCGATGCCCGCCTGGTGGTGTCGGTGTCCATGCAGTTCGAAGCCGGTGGCCAACCGCCCAAAGGCACTGACAGCCCCTTCCCCCATGTCGACTTTCCCGACAGCGTCCCCTCGGACGCAGCCACCAATACCTGGTTCGCCTACGGCTACCGGGAGGGTATCCCACGGATGCTGGACCTCTGGGATCGTCATGGGGTCAAGGTCACCTGCCACATGATCGGCGAGGCCGCCCGACATCATCCCGAACTGGCCCGGGAGATCGTCAGGCGCGGTCACGAAGCGGCGGGGCACGGGCCACGCTGGAGTTCGCAATACGCCATGAGCCGTGACGAAGAGCGACTGTTCCTGCAACAGGCGCGGGACATGATCGAAGAGGTCACCGGCCAGAAACCCGTCGGCTACAACTGCAACTGGCTGCGACGCGGCCCGAACACCCTGGCGCTGCTCCAGGAACTCGGCTACCTCTACCATATCGACGATCTCAGTCGCGACGAACCCTTTATAGAGCCCGTGAACGACAAGGATTTCGTGGTGGTGCCCTATACCCTGCGCAACAACGACATCCTCCTGATCGAAGGTCGCAACTACTCGCCGAGCCAGTTCCTGGAACAGGTCAAGCTCGACTTCGACCAGCTTTACGAAGAAGGCAGCACGCGCCGTCGGATGATGTCCATCAGCGCCCACGACCGCATCAGCGGCTCACCCCAGATGGTCAGGGTCTGGGATGAGTTCCTGAAATACGCCAACAGTCATCATGGGGTGAAGTTCATGCGCAAGGATGAAATCGCTCGCTACACCCTGGGCAGCCCGCTTTCGTTCAGGGAAACCGAGACGATCTGAGGCTTGCGCGCGGCAACGGGCGAGCGCGTTCAGATCGGGCGCCGCTCGGCCTCCAGGGATTTCCACAACTCGCGCATGGTCGGGTTGGCATTGGCCACCGAACAATAGGAACGGATTTCCAGGTCGGCGCTCCAGGCCGGGCCGCCGGCGCGGACCAGCGTGCCCTTGTGCAACTCGTCGAGCACCGCACTCTCGGGCAGCCAGGTGATGCCGTAGCCTTCCTGGGCCATCTTCATCAGCAGCATGGCCATGTCGGCTTCATAGCAGCGGTTCAGTTCGCAGGGGCTGTCGGCGTTTTTCAGGATCACCTCCACCACCCGCCCGAGAAAGGTCGTGGCGGTGTAGGCCAGGTAAGGCAACGGTGCGCTCTTCTTGCCGGGCAAGGCATACAGCGGCGCCCCGCGCTTGTCCGGCGCCGACACCGGGATGAACGAGTCATGCCCGAGGGTCAGGCTGATGAACTTCTCCGGGTCGAGCAGGATCGGTGCCTGGGGATGGTGATACCCGATCATCAGGTCGCAGCCGCCTTCCGCCAGCGCGATGACCGCGTCATGGATATTGGCCGCCACGACCCGGGCATTGAAGCCGGCGTTGCCGCGCTGGAAGCGCATCAGCCACTTGGGCAGGAAGGTCATCGACAGGCTGTGCCCGGCCGCGACCTGGATCGACCGTCCGGGCATGCGGTCGCCATGGCGCAGGGTCGAGCGCAGTTCCATGAGGTCGGCGAGGGTTTCCCGGCCCTGCTCGCAAAAAGTCCGGCCCGCCGGGGTCAGTTGCACCGGATAGGTGCCGCGATCCACCAGTTCCACCCCGACCCACTCCTCCAGGGAACGAATCCGCCGCGACAGCGCTGACTGGGTGATGCAGCGCACTTCAGCCGCGCGGGAAAAGTTCTTCAGTTCGGCAACCGCGAGGATGTCGTCTATCCACTTGATCTGCATGGTGGCTCCCGACAATGGCTATTGGGCGATGATGAGGACGGGTAGTCGGAGACAGGCGCCAGTGTCGGGCAATCAGCGCCGGCAAACTATTCCGATTACGCATGAGTGTATGGCATTTACTCATCATCGAGTCCCGCGGTCGCTCATAGACTGGCGACATCGGCCCTTGCCACACACGACAAGAACAAGCGGCCGCTGCTTCGACTTGCCCCTGCTGAAACCCCATCCAACGTGTCGCCACGTGATGAAAAAAACAACGATCTGTCCTTGAGGGTGTTCCTGTGAACAGCAAACGACTTCCAAAACAAATCGCTCTGGCGATTGTCCTCGGCATCCTGGTGGGCTGGGCGTGCCACCGCTACGCCGGCGACGCCAGGGCCGCCAGGGAACTGGCCGGCTATTTCAGCCTGGTGACCGATATCTTCCTGCGCATGATCAAGATGATCATCGCCCCGCTGGTATTCGCCACCCTGGTGGGTGGGATCGCCAGCATGGGCAGCTCGCGCTCCGTGGGCCGGATCGGCCTGAAGGCGATGACCTGGTTTGTCAGCGCCTCGGTGCTGTCCCTGCTGATCGGCATGTTGCTGGTGAATCTGTTCCAGCCCGGTGCGGGCCTCAACCTGCAAGTACAGGCCGGCGCGGCCGCGGTACCGGTGAATATCGGCGACTTCAGCCTCAAGACCTTTATCGGCCACGTGTTTCCCCGCAGCATCGCCGAAGCCATGGCCAACAACGAGATCCTGCAGATCGTGATCTTCTCGCTGTTCTTCGGCTTTGCCCTGTCCTTCCTCAAGAAACAGGGCTACAGCGGCATCGGCAACCTGGTGGATGAACTGGCGAAAATCATGTTCCGCATCACCGACTATGTGATGTGTTTCGCGCCCATCGGCGTGTTCTGCGCCATCGCCGCCGCAATCACCACCGAGGGTCTTGGCCTGTTGCTGGACTACGGCAAGCTGATCGGTGAGTTCTACCTCGGCATCCTGCTGCTCTGGGCCCTGCTGTTCGGCGCCGGCTACCTGTTCCTCGGCCGTTCGGTATGGCGCCTGGGCAAGCTGATCCGCGAACCGGTCTTGCTGGCCTTCTCCACCGCCAGCAGCGAATCGGCCTATCCCAAGACCATCGAGGCCCTGGAGAAATTCGGCACGCCCAAGCGCGTCTCCAGCTTTGTATTGCCCCTGGGTTATTCGTTCAACCTCGACGGTTCGATGATGTACCAGGCCTTCGCGATCATGTTTATCGCCCAGGCCTACAACATCGACCTGAGCTTCACCCAGCAGGCACTGATCCTGTTGACCCTGATGGTCACCAGCAAGGGCATGGCCGGCGTGGCCCGGGCCTCGGTAGTGGTGGTTGCCGCGACCCTGCCGATGTTCAACCTGCCCGAGGCCGGCCTGTTGCTAATCATCGGCATCGACCAGTTCCTCGACATGGGCCGTACCGCGACCAACATCGTCGGCAACAGCATCGCCACCGCCGTGGTGGCGAAGATGGAAGACGGTGTGCAAACGGACACGCCCGCCGATGCCCCCGTTCGCAGCGCACCCACCGTATCGTCCCTGGCTTGAGTCTGGTCATCATGAAAGCAAACAACCCCAGCACACCCGGCAAGACCTTCGGCATCGTCGGGGGCCTCGGCTCGCTGGCCGGAGGCGACCTGTTCTTCAAGCTGATCAGGAGCCGTTCGGTACTGGCCGATCAGGGCCGCTATCACTTTCTGTTCGAGCAACACCCATTCAAGGATGTGCTGCTGCCACTGGACCGCGACGCCAGCATGAGCTCACGCAAGTTCTATGCGTTCCAGATGTGCCAGTCCCTGGAGAGTGGCGGTGCCGATGCCATTCTGCTGCCGTGCTTTGCCAGCCATACCTTTCGCGAGGAGATCCAGGCCGAGCTGGACATCCCGGTATTCGACCTGCTCGGCGCGTTGCGCCAGCAGGTCGAGCGGACATTGCCCCGGGGCAGCCGGCTGGGCGTGCTGACCTCGGACTATGTGCGCCATGGCGGGTTGTTCGAGCGCTACTTCGGCGCCGACCATGAACTGGTCTATCCCGGCGATGCCACTCAGGCCCGCCTGATGGACGCCATGTACGGTGTCGACGGGATCAAGGATGGCTGTTTCGACGGACCGCCCCTGGAACACCTGCACCAGGCCTGCCTGGAACTGCTGGAGCAGGACGTGGCGCTGATCCTGCCAGGCATGACCGAGCTGTCGCTGGTCAGCCTCGATCTGCAACGCCGCGGCGTTCCGTTGCTCGATGCCAACCAGCTCTACGCCGACTACGCGACCCGGGCCAGCGACCAGCGTCCGCCGCCGCGGTTCAAGCTGGGCATCGTCGGCGGTGTCGGCCCGGCGGCGACGGTCGACTTCATGGCCAAGGTGATCCGGCACACACCGGCGGACAAGGATCAGGACCATATCAGGATGGTGGTCGAGCAGAACCCGCAGATTCCCGACCGCACCGCCAACCTGCTGCACCAGGCCACCGACCCGAGCATGGCGCTGTACGCCACCTGCAAACGCCTGGAGCAGGAAGGCGCCCACGCCATCGCCATTCCCTGCAACACCGCCCATGCCTTTGTCGAGCGCATCCAGCCTTACCTGCGCACGCCGATCATCAATATGCTCAGCGAGACCGTCCGCCATATCGCCGATCGGCATGGCGCGGGGAAAATCGTCGGCTTGCTCGCCACTTCGGGCACCCTGCAGAGTCGTGTCTACCATGAGGTTGCGCAGCAGCTGGGACTGCGGCTGATCGAGCCCGAACCGGCGGTGCAGGCGCTGGTCATGGCGGCCATCTATGGCGAACGGGGCGTCAAGGCCGGGTACACCGACGGCCTTTGCCGCGAGCAGTTGCTCGAAGCCGCCGACCATTTGTGCCAGGCCGGGGCATCGGTGCTGATCCTCGGGTGCACCGAACTGCCCCTGATCCTGCCCCATGCCGAGCGGTTTGCCCTGGACAGCGGCGTGGTCAGCCTGATCGACCCGACCACCCTGCTCGCCCGATGCTGCGTGCGCCAGGCGCTGGCCTGCGAGCCGCAACCCGGCGCCTGAGCCGTCAGGCGGGCCGGTCTTTCTCCAGCAACCAGTCGCGGGTGTCCTTGAGTAGTTCATCGGCCATCAGCGGATCGTCACACACCCGCGCCAGCACCATGGCACCGACCATCGCCGCCCAGTTGCCGGTGGCGGCGCGGCGTTTTTCCCCGGCGGTGGCACCGGGCAAGCCTTCGCTCAGGCGGGCGATCTGGCGCCGGATGCTGCTGCTCATCTGCGCCCGCGCCTCGGGGGCCTGGCGGCTGGTTTCCGAGGCCAGGCCGGCCATCGGACAACCGCCGGCACAGTCTTCGCGGTGCGCGGTACTCAGGTACTGCGTGACATAAGCCGCCACATCGGCTCCCGCCGGCGGCGCCGTGGAAAACACATGGGCCAGGGACTGGGCCACCAGATCGTCCTTCGAGGCGAAATACCCGTAGAAACCACCATGGGTCAAGCCCGCGGCCTTCATCACCTGCGCAACCGTGACCGCCTCATAGCCGTGGGCCCGAAACAGCCGGCTGGCGGCCTCGAGGATATTCACGCGGTTTTGCGCAACCTGCTCGCGACTGACTTTCATCCGAACCTCCGCTGATAGGCTTGACAGTATACATGACAGCGATCATATTTACTAAACATGACATACATCATGATTAAATCAACGCAACGAGGATTACTTGCCATGACCGTCAAACCTGCCGTCCTGATCACAGGCGCCTCCACCGGTATCGGCGCCGTCTATGCCGACCGTTTCGCCAAGCGTGGACACAATCTGGTCCTGGTTGCCCGGGACAAGGCCCGCATGGATGTGCTGGCCGAGCGCCTGCGCGGCGAAACCGGCGTGACGGTGGACGTGCTGCAGGCCGACCTGACCGATGCCAACGACCTGGCCCGCATCGAAACACGGGTCAAGGACGATGCCAGCATCGGTATCCTGATCAACAACGCCGGCATGAACGGCACCGGTACCTTTATCGAGCAGACGCCGGACGTGGTGAGCCAGATCATCAACCTCAACATCACCGCCCTCGCCCGTCTGACCAGCGCCATCACCCCACGCCTGGTCAAGGCCGGTGGCGGCTCGATCATCAACGTGGCGTCGGTGGTCGGCCTGGCCCCGGAAATCCAGTTGACGGTCTACGGGGCGACCAAGGCCTTCGTGCTGTTCCTCAGCCAGGGGCTGAATATCGAACTGGGCGCCCAGGGGCTGTATGTGCAGGCGGTGTTGCCGTCGGCCACCCGCACCGAGATCTGGGAGCGTTCCGGCAAGCGGGTCGAGGATCTGTCAGCCGTGATGGAGGTCGATGACCTGGTGGATGCGGCGCTGGTGGGCTTTGATCGCCGCGAAACCGTGACCATTCCGCCACTGCCGGATGAAGGCCAGTGGCAAGCCCTGGAAGCCGCGCGCCTGGCGATGTTGCCGAACTACATGCAGGTGCTGCCGGCGGCGCGTTATCGCAACTGATTCAGGGGCATGATCGTTCCCACGCTCCAGCGGGGGAATGCCTTTGCGGACGCTCTGCGTCCGCTCTTGTGACGCAGAGCGTCACGGGCTGCATTCCCACGCGGAGCGTGGGAACGATCAGTACGATCAGTGGGAACGATCATTATCCGCGCGCTGCAACCCGGCGTGCCCAGGGCGTCCAGCCCTGTTGCATTCCCGCGGCCGCCAGCAGGATCGCGATCACGCCGAGCCACTGCAACAGCTCCAGGCGATGGCCGAAGGCGAACCAGTCGACGAAGATCGCCGCAATCGGATAGATGAACGACAGCGCTCCGGTCAGGGCCGTCGGCAACTTCTGGATCGCCCCATACAACAGCACATACATCACGCCGGTATGGACGATACCCAGGGTCAGCAGGCTACCCCAGGCACTGGCCTGCGCCGGCAGTCCTGACACATTCGCCCATGGCGCCAGCAACAGCACGCCGGTACAGACCTGGATCAGTGCGATCAGATGCGGCGGCGTCCCCGCCAGGCGCTTGATGATCAGCGCGGCAAATGCATACAACAGCGCCGCCCCCAGGGCCATGCCGATGCCCAGCAGGTAGTCGCCGCCACTTTCCCCCTGTTGCCCATGGGCACTGACAATCGCCAGCATTCCGGCAAAGGCCAGGGTCAGCCAGAACAGTTTCTGCACGGTGATCTTCTCGCCGAGAAACAGCGCGGCCAGCCCCACCAGCATGAAGGGCTGGACGTTGTAGACCGCCGTGCCGATGGCAATCGAGGCCCGCGAGTAGGAAGCGAACAACAGCACCCAGTTGCCGACGATCGCCACCCCGCTGAGCACCGCCAGCAGGAAGGTGGTCCGGGTCAGCATGCCCGGCCGCAAAAAGCCCATGGCGGCGCAGATCGCCAGCAGGGTCAGCGCGCCGAACAGGCAACGCCAGAACACCACGTCCAGTACCGGCTGGCCGGACACCAGCACGAACCAGCCGATGGTTCCCGAGATCAACATGGCCGCGACCATTTCCAGCGACCCGCGATGCAGTGATTGATGCATGATTCGACTCCTTGGCAGATGACAAAAGTATGCCAAGCGGGCCTGGCGCTTCTCCAGCGTCTATGACAGGCTGAATATCGAACTTGCCTTTTTTATCAAGGCAGAATCTTCATATCACCTTACGAGGTCAGTATGACTGACGCGATTGACCAACTCTTGCTCACGGCGCTGATGGAAGACTCGCGGCGCTCCCTCAAGGCCCTGGCGCAGATCAGCGGGCTGTCCTCGCCCAGCGTCGCCGAACGCCTGCGTCGCCTGGAGGAACGCGGGGTGATCAGGGGCTACACCGTCGAAGTCGAGCCCAAGTCCTTCGGTTACCTGTTGCAGGCCATCGTGCGTATCCGGCCGCTGCCCGGGCAGTTGCAGGTGGTGGAGCGACAGATCCAGGCCATCCCGGAATTCACCGAATGCGACAAGGTCACCGGCGACGACTGCTTTATCGCCCGCCTGCATGTGCGTGACATGGAACAGCTGGATACCCTGCTCGACCGCCTCAACAGCCATGCCGAGACCAACACCGCCATCGTCAAGAAAACCCCGGTCAAGCGGCGCCTGCCACCGATGACCTGATCCCGCACAGGTTTTGATCGTGGCCATGCTCCGGCGTGGGCATGCCTTATGGGACGCTTCGCGTCCGCTCAAAAGCTTCGCGGGCAAGCCCGCTCCCACGGTGTCAAGCCGGCAAGCCCGCTCCTACAAGGCTTTCGGCGGGGAATGACGTGGCGAAGGCCAGGGCCTGGGTTATCATTCACCCATCATCCTTCACTCGCTTCCGGACACCGCGCCCCATGACTTCACTTACCTCCACCACCCCTGCCCGGGGTTGGTCGCTCTGGTGGAAACCGTTGCTGTTTCTCGCCATCGCCGCCATCGGCCTGTACTACGTCAAGTGGTCGCCCTATTACGCCAAGGCCTTTGTCGCCGCCGACAGCCACAGCATCGGCGCGTCGATCATCAATGACAATCCGGCCTCGCCGGTCGCCGCCGCGCTGGCCTATGCCCAGGTGTATTTCCTGGCGATCTGGAAAGCCGCGGTCCTGGCGGTGATCCTCGGCTCGTTGCTGCAGGTGCTGATTCCCAAGGACTGGCTGCTGCGCCTGTTCGGTCGCGCCGGCTTCGGTTCGACCCTGCGCGGCGGGCTGTTCGCCCTGCCCGGCATGATGTGCTCGTGCTGCGCGGCCCCGGTGGCCGCGGGGATGCGCCGGCAGAATGTCTCGGTCGGCGCGGCACTGGCATTCTGGATCGCCAACCCGGTGCTCAACCCGGCCACGTTGGTGTTCATGGGCTTTGTACTGGGCTGGGGCTTCAGTGCGATCCGCCTGGTGGCCGGCCTGGTGCTGGTGCTCGTGGTATCACTGATCGCCCAGCGCATTTCGCGCCCGCAAACCCTGCCCGAACCGGCCGTGGAAGCGGTGGCCGAAGCCAGCAACGCGGACACCCGGGGCTTCTTCGCCCGCTGGGGCAAGACCCTCTGGCAATTGTTCTGGAGCACCATTCCGATCTATATCCTGGCGGTCCTGCTGCTGGGCGCGGCACGGGTCTGGCTGTTTCCCCATGTCGACGGGGCGATGGGCAACAGCCTGCTGTGGCTGGTGCCGCTGGCGATCATCGGGACATTGTTCGTGATTCCGACGGCAGCGGAAATCCCTATCGTGCAGACCATGATGACCCTGGGCCTGGGCACCGCCCCCGCTGTCGCGCTGCTGATGACCCTGCCGAGCATCAGCCTGCCGTCGCTGCTGATGCTGCGCAAGGACTTCGATGCCCGGGTCCTGGTTACCGTGGCCGTGCTGACCATGCTGGTGGGGGTCGTCAGCGGCCTGGTGGCGGTGGTGATTCTCTAGACCCACCGAGGCCCCGTATGGGAGCGGTGCCTGCCCGCGAAGCTTCTGGCGGCCTCCAGGCCCTCTTCGCGGGCAAGCCCGCTCCCACAGGTTCTGCTCCGACACAAGCCCGTTCCCATAGGCGGCATCTTCAGACTCTCAGGTGCGCCGACGGGCGCTGAGGTACTCCAGCACCGCCGCCTGCTCGCCGGCAAACTCGATGCGCGCACCTTTGCTTTCCCGCTGGAAGGCATACATCGGGTCGTAGTATTCGTTGAGCAGGCCCTGGATCCAGGCGCGGTGCAGGTCGACACTGCCGCTGCGCTCCTGCTCCGCCAGGGCATCGGCCATCAACCCGCGCATGCGCTGATGACGCTCGCCGCCCAGGCGCTTGTGGATGTTGTCGAGGCTCGCCAGCAACCGCTCGGCGAACAGCTTGAACCCCTGCTCCCCATGCACCTCGACAAATTCCGCGCAGAGCTGCACCACATAGTCGCGCAGGATCCGCTCGACCCGGCTTTCCAGGGTGTCTTCGAGCCAGACCATGGAGAACTGCTGCATGCCCTGGTACAGCGCCAGCGGCAAGGCACAACGTCCGACCATGCGGCTCTCGTCTTCCAGCACGAACTGCCCGATACCCCGGGCACGCTTCTTCAGCAGGTCCACGGCCAGGCGGTTTTCGAAGTCGATATTGGATGGCTGCCCGGTGGCGCGCTTGCCGAAACTGGAACCGCGATGATTGGCGTGTCCCTCCAGGTCCAGGCTGTTGTCCAACTGGACGATCACATCGGTCTTGCCGGTCCCGGTCATGCCGCCCAACAGCAGGAAGTCGGCTTGCGCCACCGCCTGCTCGATACTCTGCAGCAGGAAGGTACGCATGGCCTTGTAGCCGCCGGTCACACGCGGATAGTCGATCCCGGCTTCCTTGAGCCATTGCTGGACGATCTGCGAGCGCAGGCCGCCACGGAAGCAATACAGCACGCCATCGGGATGGGCCCGGGTGAAATCGGCCCAGGCCTGCAGCCGGTCCGCCTTGATATCGCCGGACACCAGCTGGTGACCGAGGACAATGGCCGCCTGCTGGCCGTGCTGCTTGTAGCAGGTGCCGACCCGCTGGCGTTCCAGGTCGGTCATCAGCGGCAGGTTGATCACGCCGGGAAAGGAGCCCTTGGCGAATTCGACCGGGGCCCGGGTGTCCATCATCGGCACATCGTTGAGAAACAGTTCGCGGTAGTCGGTGATATCGCCGGACATCAGAGCACCTCTACCGCGTGGCTCTGTCGCTCCACCAACTGGCCGATGGGCTCCAGGGCCAGGCCCAGTTCGGCGGCGACGGCAAGAAACTCCGCCTGGCCTTCGGTCGTGACCGCCACCAGCAGGCCGCCGCTGGTCTGCGGGTCGCACAGCACGCGCTTGTGCAGTTCGCGCAGGGGGCCGACCTTGCTCGCATAGCTGTCGAAATTGCGCAGCGTACCGCCGGGCACGCAACCCTGGTCCAGGTAGTACTCCACCGCCGGCAGGCGCGGCACCTGTTCATACACGATGCGCGCGGTGAGACCGCTGCCGTCGGCCATCTCCACCAGATGCCCCAACAGGCCGAAGCCGGTGACATCGGTCATCGCGGTCACGCCCGCCAGCTTGCCGAAGCGGCTGCCAGGCTTGTTCAGGGTGCACATCCAGTCGCGGGCCACGCCGACGTCCTCGTTGCGCAGCTTGCCCTTCTTTTCCGCGGTGGTCAGCACGCCGATGCCCAGGGGCTTGGTCAGGTACAGGGTGCAACCGGCGGTGGCGGTGTCGTTGCGCTTCATATGGCGCTTGTCCACCAGGCCGGTGACGGCCAGGCCGAAGATCGGCTCGGGGGCATCGATCGAGTGCCCGCCGGCCAGCGGGATACCGGCGGCGTCGCAGACGGCGCGGCCGCCACGGATCACTTCACGGGCGATTTCCGGCGCCAGGACATTCACCGGCCAGCCGAGAATGGCGATGGCCATCAGCGGGTCGCCGCCCATGGCGTAGATGTCGCTGATGGCATTGGTGGCGGCAATCCGACCGAAATCGAAGGGATCGTCGACGATCGGCATGAAAAAGTCGGTGGTCGAGACCACCCCACGTTCCTCATCAATGGCATACACCGCCGCGTCGTCGCGGGAGGCGTTGCCGACCCAGAGCTTCGGGTCCAGGTTCTGGGCGCCACTGCCGGCGAGGATCACTTCCAGCACCTGGGGCGAAATCTTGCAACCACAGCCTGCGCCGTGGCTGTACTGGGTCAGGCGAATCGGTTCGCTCATCGGTACACCTCGCGATCTCAAATTCACCGAGTCTAACAGAGCCGCCGTCGCTCAGCCCGTACGAGCCATGGCCCAATCGTGAGCATGGCCGGCCCGATCGGCATCCATGAGTGCCGATCCGAAGCTCAACATCGAACTGCGCTACCGCTGCACGGCACAAGCGGCGAGCCTCTGCTCACCCCGGCGCCCCGCATCTACATCTAACAACATGGGAACCCACCTACTATGACCAAGGCAAAACTGAGCCTCGCCTGGCAGATCGTGATCGGTCTGATCCTGGGCATCGCCGTCGGCGCGCTACTCCATCACGCAGGCAGCGACAAGACCTGGTGGATCGGCACGATCCTGCAACCGGCGGGCGACCTGTTTATCCGCCTGATCAAGATGATCGTCATCCCGATCGTCATTTCCTCGCTGATCGTCGGCATCGCCGGGGTCGGCGACGGCAAGAAGCTCGGACGCATCGGCTTCAAGACCATGGTCTATTTCGAGATCATCACCACCCTGGCGATCATTGTCGGGCTGGTCCTGGCCAACCTGTTCCAGCCGGGCCATGGCATCGACATGAGCCTGCTGGGCACCACCGATATCTCGCAGTACGAGAAGACCACCAACGAGGTCCAGGCAAACCACGCCTTTATCACCACCCTGCTGAACCTGGTGCCGTCCAATGTCTTCGCGGCCATCGTGCGCGGCGACATGTTGCCGATCATCTTTTTCTCGGTGATGTTCGGCCTGGGCCTGTCGAGCCTCAAGGACGAGTTGCGCCTGCCGCTGGTGAGTGTGCTGGAAGGGGTGTCCCAGAGCATGTTCAAGGTCACCCACATGATCATGCGTTATGCCCCGCTGGGGGTGTTCGCGCTGATTTCGGTGACGGTCGCCAACTTCGGCTTCGCCTCGCTGTGGCCGCTGGCGCGCCTGGTCAGTCTGGTCTATGCCGCCATCGCCTTTTTTGGCGTGGTGGTGTTCGGCCTGGTGGCCCGCGCCTGCGGCTTCTCGGTATTCAAGCTGATGCGGATCCTCAAGGCCGAGATGATCCTCGGCTATTCCACCGCCAGTTCGGAAACCGTGTTGCCACGGATCATCGAGAAGATGGAAGCCTACGGTGCACCGCGAGCCATCAGCCGCTTCGTGGTGCCGACCGGCTACTCGTTCAACCTCGACGGTTCGACCCTGTACCAGAGCATCGCGGCGGTCTTTATCGCGCAGTTGTACGGCATCGACTTGTCCCTGGGGCAACAGGTCACCCTGGTGCTGACGCTGATGGTCACGTCCAAGGGTATTGCCGGGGTGCCGGGGGTATCCTTCGTGGTGCTGCTGGCGACGCTGGGCAGCGTCGGGATTCCCCTGGAAGGACTGGCCTTTATCGCCGGTGTCGACCGGATCATGGACATGGCCCGCACCGCCCTGAACATCGTCGGCAATGCCCTGGCGGTGCTGGTGGTGGCCCGCTGGGAAGGCATGTACGACGATGCCGTTGGCGAGCGCTACTGGAAATCGCTGTCGAAGCCACAACCAGACGACGAGCAGGCGTTTGTCCCGGTGCGTTAACGGATAGACTAGGCTCGCCACAGAGGCCTTCGGTGTTCTGGCGGGCCCTATCGCCAGCAAGCCGGCTCCTACAAGTTTTGCGCACGACACTATCTTCGTAGTGGAACGCCAGCCTGTAGGAGCCGGCTTGCTGGCTCCTGCAAGTTTTGCGCACGACACTATCTTCGTGGTGGAACGCCAGCCTGTAGGAGCCGGCTTGCTGGCGATGGACGTGAACGATGACGCGATCCCCCTGAATGACCACCCTGGAGGTCAATCCCATGGCCCATTTATCGCCCAAGCTCAGCGGCATGTCGCCCGATGTGTTCCGTTTCGAGATCAGCGAAAGCACCGGCTATGCCCAGGACTGGCACGCCCACGACTGTCATATGCTGCTGTTGCCGCGTCAGGGCGGGTTGTTCCTGTCCACCGAAAGCACGAGCAACGCGGTGCACGTCTCGCGCCAGGCGTTTTCCCTGGTGCCGGCGGACTTCGCCCACTCGACCCAGGCCGCCCCCGGCCGGGAAAGGCACATCACGCTGTATATCGACTCGAACTACATCGCCCACCATGGGCAGCTCGCCGGCTACGACCGCTTCGCCACCCAGGCCACGCGCTCCGGGATCTGGCAGGGCAGCGAAGCACTGGACAGCATCCTGCGCCTGCACGACCAGCTCGCCCGGGCCTCGTCCGCCGAAGCCTTCAATCGCCAGTTGCCGCATCTCAATCACCTGCTGTTCGAGGAGTGCGCACGACTGATCGCGCGCCAGCAGCCGACGCTGCAAGGCACCGAGAGCCATCGCAACGCCTTGCTGGTGCGCGACATCCAGATGTACGTGCGCGATCACCTGCAGGACAACCTCGATGTCGACACCATCGGCTACCAGTTCCACTTGTCGCGCCGCCACCTGACCCGTCTGTTCAAGGCCTTTGCCGAGGAAACCCTGGTGGACTTCACCAACCGCACGCGGGTGGAGACCGCCGCCCGGCTGATTTCCAGCACCTCGCTGTCGATCCTGGAAGTCAGCCTGGCGGTAGGCATCGATTCACCCTCCTACCTGGCCCGCCTGTTCAAGCGTTACCTGGGGCGGGTGCCCAGCGACCTGCGCAAGCCTCATTGAGGCATGGCCCAAATGTCCGCATCGTCGACCCGATCGACCTAGAGCCGTCCCGGCGCCATTGCCACAATCGACCTCGTCTCCCGTCTTTCGAGGTCTGGTATGAGTGATGTACAGGTTGTAGAAGTGTTCAAGTCCAAGCGCGGCGGCGGCAACCCGGCGCCCATCGTCGTCGATGCCGAAGGCCTCGCGGCCGAGCAGATGACCGCCATCGCCCGCGCCTACGGTCATGAAAGCGGTTTTGCGTTCAACCCCGAACAACCCGGCGCCAACGACTACCGCTTCCGCTTTTTCGTCCCGCTGCACGAAATGAACATGTGCGGCCACGCCACCATCGGCACGGTCTGGCTGCTGCACAAGCTCGGCAAGCTGGACCGCAGCCGGCTGTCCATCGAGACCCTCAGCGGCACCGTGACCGCCCATGTCCAGGACGGCGGACTCGAAGACCCGTTTATCGAGATTTCCCAGCCCCTGGGCACCGTGGAAACGCTGAAGCGTCCGGAGCTGCGCGGGCAGATCATTGAAGCCATCGGCCTGCAGCCCGCCGATATCCTCGATCTGCCGTTCCTCAACGCCGCCACCAGCCGGGTCAAGACCCTGATTCCGGTGAGAAGCCCCGAGTTGCTGGACGCCGCCCGGCCCGACTCGCCACGGATCGAAGCCTTGTGCGAGCTGCTGGACTCCACCGGTTTCTACCTGTTCTGCCCGCACCCTGGCGTCGAGCGCCAGTTCGACAGCCGCCAGTTCCCCAAGGCCTCGGGTTACCCCGAAGACGCCGCCACCGGCATCGCCGCGACGGCCCTGGCCTTCGGCCTGCTGGAGTACGGGATGATCGAGGCCGGTGAAACGCCGATCCTGGTGCATCAGGGCCGCGCCATGGGGCGTCCTTCGGATATCTACGTACGCTTCGACCTGGGCCACGGCGGCACCACACCGACCGGCTGTTTTGTCGGCGGCTACAGCGCCTTTGCCACCGAGCAACAGCCGGCGGGAGACGTTCATGGCGCCTGATCCGAAGCCCCAGTGGCTGCCGTTCAGTGACCTCCTGCCGCCGTTCAAGGCCCGGCTGGAGGCACTCTACCCCGATCCGCCGCAGCGTTTCGTGGCCCCCCTGCACTTCCAGCTGGGCCTGCGCGACGGCAACCTGCTGTGGGTGTCCGGCCAGGTGCCGCGCTACAACGAGGAAATCCGCCATACCGGGATCGTCGGCCAGCAACTGTCGATCGAGCAGGCCCGGGAAGCCGCGCGCCTGTGCCTGGCGAACTTCCTGTCGATTGTCGCGGCGGCCTGTGACGGTGACCTGGAACGGGTCGGGCAGGTGGTGCGGATCACCGGTTACGTGCGTGCCCAGGCCGAGTTCGGTGCCCAGTCCGACGTGATCAATGCCGCTTCCGAGGTGCTGACCCAGGTATTCGGCGAGCGCGGCCGGCACGCCCGTTCGGCCATCGGCGTGCATTCCCTGCCCGGTGGCGCGGCAGTCGAGATCGAGGGGGTGGTGCGCCTGCGGGACTAGAGGGCGGCACTGGAGCTTGGCGCCAAGCAGAGCCCGGCATTTTCCTTTACTATCCGAGGACGCGGACATTCGGCCAGGCCGGTGCCGCGTATCTCGGTCAGGAAAAGGGCAGGCAGGGCCATGGGCAAGCAAACGCCGAATGTCGACTGGGTGCAGCGCGCACCGCAGTCCAACCAGATGGAACGCTTCGAAGCGTTCTTTTCCGGGCACGGCTTCACGCTCCACCGCCACGACACCTACGCCATCGGCCGCACCCTGAGCGGCGTGCAGAGTTTCAAGTATCGCGGCAGCCAGCGTCACAGCCTGCCCGGCGGCACCATGGTGCTGCACCCGGACGAGGTGCACGACGGCGAGGCCGGAACCCGCGACGGCTTCAAGTACCGGATGATCTACCTGCAGCCTTCGCTGATCCAGTCGGCCCTCGGCGGCCAGCCCCTGCCCTTCGTGCCCGGCGGGCTGAGTGCCGATCCGCGTCTGCGGGTCGCCACCGAAGCCTTGCTGCAGAGCATGGACAACGCCCTCGACCCGCTGGAAGAACAGGATGCGATCTTCGACCTGGCCCAGGCCCTGAACGCGGTCTGCGGTGCGCCGGGCAAACGTCGCAGCTTCGACTACCAGGCGGCGGAGCGGGCCCGCGAGTTCATTCACAGCGCGCTGGACCGCACCGTAACCCTCGATGAACTGGCCGAGCACAGCGGTCGCGACCGCTGGAACCTGTGCCGCGACTTCCGCCTGCTGTTCGGCACCAGCCCCTATCGCTACCTGAGCATGCGCCGGCTGGACCTGGTCCGTTCGCTGCTGGTGCAGGGCCACTCGCTGAGCGAGGCCGCGCTGATGGCCGGGTTCACCGACCAGAGCCACATGACCCGCCAGTTCCGTACCACCTTCGGCCTGGCCCCGGGACACTGGCAGAAAATGCAGCGACTGGCCGGCAACCCACGCCGCTGAGGCGTTGCACGATCGTACAATAATCCCCGGGTGGACGGCGCTAGGCTGGCGGTTCGTGATTTCCCCGGAGGCCGGTCCCATGAATACCCCGCAGACACTCTTACCCGTCAACTTCGCCGAAAAACTTGGCCTGTTCACTGATCAATGGCAGCCCAGGGTCGTCGCCGAAATGAACGACTATCAGTTCAAGGTGGTGAAGATCGAGGGGGACTTTCTCTGGCATGCCCATGCCGAGACCGATGAAACCTTTATCGTGCTGGAAGGCGTACTGCGCATCGATTTTCGCGACGGCCAGGTAACCCTGGGACAGGGAGAGATGGTGGTAGTGCCCAAGGGCGTCGAGCACAAGCCTTACGCGGAAAAGGAAGTGAAGATGCTACTGGTGGAACCTCGTGGCGTATTGAACACCGGGACCGAGGGCGGCGAGCGCACTGCTGTCAACGACCTGTGGATCTGAGACGCCAGGACTGACGCCACAACCTCCTGCGGGGCGAACTCAAGTCCGCCCCGCAGGCCTTTCTCAAGCCTGGATCACGTTGGGGATAGCCACGTCCGGGCTGGTGTCCGCCTCGTAGTCCACGCCTTCGATACCGAAGCCGAACAGACGCAGGAACTCGGCCTTGTAGCCGGCGAAGTCGGTCAGTTCATTGAGGTTTTCGGTGGTCACCTGGTCCCACAGCTTGCCGACCAGATCCTGCACTTCAGGCGCCAGTTCCTTGTAGTCGGCACGCAGGCGACCGTCTTCGTCGAGAATCGGCGTCGGCGAGTACAGGCTGTCCTTGTACAGGCCATAGACCTGCTCGATGCAGCCTTCGTGGACGCCCTGCTCCTTCATCACCTTGAACAGCAGCGACAGGTACAGCGGCATGATCGGGATCGCCGAGCTGGCCTGGGTCACCACGGCCTTGAGTACCGATACCCGTGCGTCGCCGCCCTTGGCCGCCAGACGCTCGCGAATCTTCAGGACCTTCTGGTCCAGGTCCTTCTTGGCCGCGCCAATGGAACCGTTCCAGTAGATGTCGTGGGTCAGCTTTTCGCCCAGGTAGGTGAAGGCGGTGGTTTTTGCGCCGTCAGCCAGCACGTCGGCTTCGTCCAGGGCATCGATCCACAGTTGCCAGTCTTCGCCACCCATGACCTTGACGGTGCCGTCGATTTCTTCCTGGGTCGCCTGCTCCAGGGTGGTCTCGACAACCACTTCCTTGTCAGTGTTCAGGCCACGCTGGGTGATCGACTTGCCGATCGGCTTGAGTGTCGAGCTGTAGACTTCGCCGGTCTTCGGGTCGGTACGGCGTGGTGCCGCCAGGCTGTAGACCACCAGGTCGATCTTGCCCAGGTCGCGCTTGATGGTTTCGATGGTCAGGCGCTTGACCTCGTCAGAGAAGGCGTCGCCATTGATACTCTTGGCGTACAGGCCCTCGGCGTCGGCGAACTTGTGGAACGCCGCGCTGTTGTACCAGCCGGCGGTGCCGAGCTTGCCTTCATCGCCTTCACGCTCGAAGAACACCCCGAGGGTCTTGGCGCCGCAACCGAACGCGGCGGTAATGCGTGCGGCCAGGCCATAGCCGGTGGAGGCGCCGAGCACCAGGACGTTCTTCGGTCCATCATTGACCGGGCCTTGCTGGGTGACGTAGTCAATCTGTTGCTTGACGTTGGCTTCGCAGCCCACCGGATGGGTGGTCACACAGATAAAGCCACGAACGCGTGGTTTGATGATCATAAGGTCCCCTTTTCTCTTAGGCCGATATCGACACTGACGATTGCAGCGTCGCGGATTCTAGTCATAGACGTTCAAAAAGCCGATGCGTCACTGCTTTTACAACACAGGCCCGCGCGGGGAAAGCAAAATCCCTTGCCTTGCATCGCCTGGATCTTGATTCCGCGCCGTGTGCGCAACATTCTAGCGCCCATCTCCGCCAGCGAAGCCTGACCCGACCATGAGCGCCACGCCTTCCGCCGAAACCGATAGTGACGTGTACAAGACCCTGCTTGAATCCACCAAGGCGATTCCCTGGCGAATCGACTGGCGGACCATGACCTTCAGCTATATCGGCCCGCAGATCGAGACCTTGCTGGGCTGGACCCCGGACAGCTGGGTCGGGGTCGATGACTGGGTGGCGCGCATGCACCCGGATGATCGCGAATACGTGGTGAACTTCTGTGTGTCGCAATCCAAGGCCGGCGTCGACCACGAGGCCGATTATCGCGCGCTGACCAGCGGCGGCGACTACGTGTGGATCCGTGACGTGGTGCATGTGGTGCGCAAGGACGGCGAAGTCGAGGCGCTGATCGGCTTCATGTTCGATATCAGCGAGCGCAAGAAGACCGAGGAACACCTGATCCGCCTGCAGAAGCAACTGGAGGAATACTCGTTCCAGGACGGCCTGACCGGCATCGCCAACCGCCGCATGTTCGACACCGTGCTCGCCCGCGAGTGGGAGTATGCCCAGAACAACCAGTTGCCGCTGTCGCTGATCATCCTCGATATCGATTTCTTCAAGCAGTACAACGACCACTACGGGCATATCAAGGGTGACGAAGCCCTGCGCCAGGTGGCACAGACACTGTCCCTGGCGACCAATCGACCACGGGACTTCATTGCCCGGATCGGCGGCGAGGAGTTCATCTGGCTGTTGCCGGAAACGCCAGCGGACAAGGCCCGGCAAGTGGCGGAGAAATGCCTGCAACTGGTGCGCCAGCAGCAGATCGAGCACGAGAAGTCAGCGGTTTCCGGGCTGTTGAGCCTCAGCCTCGGGGTGGGCACCATCCGCCCCGCGGTCGATGAGGCGGCACTGAGCTTTGTCGAGAAGGTCGACGAACTGCTGTACCGGGTCAAGCGCAACGGCCGGATGGGTGCCGAGTACGGCAATTTCAGCGACTGATGGGCATGCCTGGAATGCAGAACATGTAGGAGCCGGCTTGCCGGCGATGGCGGCCGCAAGAACGATACGGAATTCAAGGGCCTCATCGCCGGCAAGCCGGCTCCTGCAGGGACGTGTCGGGCGCGCGAGCGGTGCGCGCCCGTCAATCCATCACAGAATGGAGATCGGATAGTCGAGGATCAGGCGGAACTCCTTCACGTCGCCCTCGGCCTGGTCGTTATTGGCGGTATGCCAGGCCTGGCGCATGCGCACCGAGAGATCCTTGAGCGGCCCGGCCTGGACGATGTACTTGGCTTCCAGGTTGGTTTCGTGATGGCTGCCGTCCTCACCGTACTGGTAGTTGCGATACGGGCTGTCGGCGGCCATCTTCGTACCGTCGATATCATCGCCGTAGACATAACGGACCATGAAACTCAGGCCCGGCACACCGTAGCTGGCCATGTTCAGGTCATAACGTCCCTGCCAGGACTTTTCCCCCGGACCGTTGAAGTCCGAATACTGCACGGAGTTGGCAAGGAAGATCGAATCGCCCGTATCGCCAGGGCCGTTAGTGCCAAAGGCCACATAATCGAAAGGTGTATTGCCATGCACTTTCTGATAGGCCACGGTCACTGTATGGGCCGTCAGGAAAGTATAAGCGGCCGCCAGCGACCAAGTAGTGTTATTGATACTGCCGGCCTTGGCCTGGCCTTCGTCATTGGTGCGGTAGATATTGAAATCGAAGTTCAGCGAGTTGCCTTCGGAGAATGGCAGGGTGTAGTTGGCGTTCGCGTAGTACTGGCGCCAGATATCTTCCAGTTCGGAGCCGTAGAGACTGAACAGCAGATTGTCATTGACCGTGTACTTGCCGCCGACATAATCGATGCTCTTGGCGGCTATATTGGCGTAGGAAGCAAACAGGTCATGGTCGTGGTTGGTGGTGACCGGACCATTGCCTCCGGTGAAGTGCCCGGCATCCAGGTCCAGCCCGGCGATCTCGCTGCTCAGCAGGTTGAAGCCGGTGGCGGTCTGCGGCATCAGGCGCGTGCCGCCGGCGGCGAACACCGGCGCGGTGGGTTGCAGGTCGCCGAAACGCAATTCGGTCTTGGAGATCCGCACCTTGAGTGCGCCACCCGCCGTACTGTAGTCATCTTCCGGCGAACCGTCGCGTCGTACCGGCAGGTTGCCCGTGCCAGAGGTCCCGGCGCCCCCGTCGAGCTTGATGCCCCAGAAGCCGTAGGCGTCCACGCCAAAGCCGACCGTGCCCTGGGTGAAGCCGGAACTGAAGTTGCCGAGCACGCCCTGGGTCCAGTCCTTGCGGTCCGCGTTGCCGTTCTTGCGATCGCTGTTGTAGTAGTAGTTCTTGAGATGAAGATTGAGGCTGCTGTCTTCCACCAACCCCTTGCTATCGGCCTGATCGCTGACCGCGGCGGCGCTCGCCATCTGGCTCAGCCCCAGTGAAACCGCCAGTGTGACCAGGTTCCATTTTGCCGACTTGATTGCGCTCCTCATTACACTTCCCCTTGGTTCTATCAATAAGGCATCCAGCGCCAACCGTGGGCTGCGCAAGAAGGTTGCGGGTCCGGGCGGATGGTCGAAGGAAACCGGGTAATGGCAGGCGAGCTAATACAGCGATGTCGTGCTCGATGGTCACGACGCAATGACAGGCTCATGCCCTTCTTGTTGTATCGGGTGCTCCCCGAGTGGCGATTTTTTAGCATGAGCGCCGATACAATCCGGCAGGTTTGTATCAATAGTGACTATTGATACGGGTGATAAGCGATCATCGAACGACAGTGGTACTGTTCTCGCCGATGGCAAAGTTATGCCTCAATTATTTTCCGGTGCGTTGCTGGAACAGTTATTGGGCCATACTCTTCTTCATCATCCTTTGGTTAAGACTTTAGCTACTGTACCTGGTGCAGTAGCTTTTTTTAACCGGAAACAATAATTCATAACTTGATCAATTCAAGGAACTTGTCGTGGACGCTATTCCTGGTTGCCATGCAAATAACAACATTTGCCCGCGCTACCCTCTGGTCGTCCGACCAAACGCCGACAGGCACCACAGCGGAAACGGCAAGGTCACCAGCAGCAGCAACCAGAGCAAGGCATAGACCGCGTCGACCCCGTCGTTCTGCAGGTTGACGAACAGTTTGACCGGAATGCCCTGGGGGAAATAGGCAAAGACCATGACGATGCCGAACTCGCCGATCACCCGGACCCAGACAATCGCCAGCCCGGCGGCCAGCGCCCGCGCCGCCAGAGGCAAGGTAACGCGCCACAGCACCTGGACACTGGAGCAACCCAGGCCACGCGCGGCCTCTTCCAGGGACAACGGCACCGCCTCGAACGCCCCACGGGCCGCCAGGACAAAATAGGACAGGCCGCCATACAACTGGGCCAGGATAAACGCCGGTGCATTGTTGGTCAGCGATACGCCCAGTCGCGCCAGCGGCCCGCCGAGGGTGCCATAGGGCCCATAGGCCGAGACCAGCAGGATGCCCATGGCCAGCGGCGGGGTCAGCAGCGCCATCAGCACCAATGATTCCACACCCCGCTTGAACGCCGAGCGGGTCCGCGCCAGCCAGTGGGCCAGGGGCAGGCCCAGCAGCACGATCAATGCGCTGGATACCAGACTCAGCCCCAGCGACACACCCAGCGCACTCCAGTCGCCATAGGCGAGTTGCAGATGACTCCAGGCGGTTTCCCGTACCAGCGCCAGAAACGGCAGGCCCAGCAGCAGGACCGCCGGCACGCACAGCCAGGTCGACAGCCGCAGGCCCAGGATCGACATCGTCAATTGACCAGCGCATCGCCCTTGGGCCGGCCATAACCATCATGGGCAAACAGCGCCTGGCCTTCGGCCGACTGCATGAAAGCGACAAAGGCCTTGGCCTGCGCGGGATTCGGCGCATTCTTCAGGACCGCCGCGTAGAACACCAGCGGTTGCGGACGCAGGACCTGATCCTTGCCGGCCTTGTCCTTGAGACTGAGGCTGACCGTGTCATACCAGTCCTTGGCGAACGCCGGGTTGCTCAGGTTGATCTCGTCCGGCAACGCCACATAGGGCAGGCCCGCCGACAAGGTCGCACTCTCGTAGCCCGAAGCCGCGTCGACCTGCCCGGCCTCCAGGCGCGTCAGCAAGCCACCTTCGCCAAACACCTGGGCCGGGTTCTGTACATCGCCGAGCACCCGCTGCGCCAGGCCCGGCTGCCGGTAGTATTTTTCCGCCAGTTGCATGGCGAACACGATGTTCTGGCCTTGGGGATCGGTCGCCGCGTCGGTCCGGCCAAAACGCAGCCCCGGCTGCTGCAGCACCTGCCACCAGGATTGCTCGGCATTCGCCGCCTTGCTCGCCTCTAACGCCTTGGCGAACGAACTCCTGGGGTTATAGGCGATCACCATGCGTGTGCTGGCCACCGGCACCGCCTCATCCACCAGCCCGGCCTGGCGAAGAATCTCGATGGGCCCCGGGGTGATCGAGACGAACACATCCGCCACCACCTTTTTCGAGGCGAGCATGCGCGCCAGGCCATAGGCGCCCTCGCCCTGCCCCTGGTAAGTCAGCTGGTGCTGCCGGGCAAACGCCGGCCCCAGGGACTTGTCCATGACCACGCCCATGGAGCCGGCATAGGTGACGTGCAGGGTCTCGGCTGCCTGGACGACCAGGGACATCGACAACGCCAATCCGCCCAGGGCCATTTTCCACAGATGCTTGCTCATGCTGTCGCTCCACCGCTATAGGGTCATGTATATAGCGGCGCAGCCTAACGCCCCGCACAAAGGCAGGGAACGGGGCTGGCGCGGGAAAGCACGATATTGAGACTTGGGCGCTATCTTTTGTCCGTTAGCCTTGGCCGGCGACCCGGGCGCCCGGCACTCGGGCCGGGACGCTGGGTCAGCGGGAGCCGTTCAGGCCTGGGCACTGGTCTGTTGTTCCTCCAGATAACGGCCTTGCGGCGTACGGCTGGAACCGTTCTCGCCCAGCAAGGGCGCAGACGGCTGGGCGGCCACGGGTGTCAGCTGGAAACATACGCCGTCCGGGCATTGGCGCTTTTCGGTAGCGGCATCGGCGTGCACCGCGGCACCGGCCAGGGAGAAAGCAATCGCGCTCAGGTAGGTTTTAATGGGGTTCATGGCATGCACTCTCGTATCAGGAATAGAAGGCAAAACAGGGCAAAGGCAAAACGACGCAAGGCTTATCCCCCTTCGTGGCAGATATCGGAAAACTTGCGGTAGTCGAGGATGTGCGGCTGGCCCTGGGAGTCGAGGTAGCTCATCTGGGCATTGACCACGCCGCATTCCGGACCGGCTTCCTGGGTCAGGGACAGCACCTTGCGTACATCCAGGTGAGTGCCGTAGCTGTAGGTTTGCGGCTGCACCTGGGCTTCGGCCCGGGCAGACAGGGTGCAGATGTTCAGGGCGGCAAACAGGCAGGCGGCGTAGATGACTTTGGTGTTCATGAGGGACTCCCGTCGGTAGTTGGATTCAGTGGGCCGAGCGCTGTTGTCTCGATGGGGCCCATTGAATGCCCGGCAGGTATCCCGAGTGTGTCGCGAACCGGTGGCTGTTAAACCTCAAGTGTCTGGAGCCGCCTGGGATACACAGCGATACACACCAACGAAAAAAGTACGGCGAACAACATGCGCGCTGGAAATATCCTGGATACATGACTGCGGTGAACTGCATCACCGACATGATCGACGCAAGGAATCAGACAATGCCTTTCCCGAAAAACCTGCTGCTGGGCGCGACCCTGCTCAGCCTGCTACTGGGCAGCGGCGGCCTGCTGGCCGCACAGGAAACACCCGCCCCCGCCGCGCTGGAAATGCTGGTACTGGGTTCCGGCGGCCCCGGTGCCAACGGCCGGGCAGGCGCGGGTTATGCCCTGCTGCTGGATGGCACGCCACGCATCCTGGTGGATGCCGGCCCCGGCACCTTCGCCCGGATCGGCGAGGCCAGGCTCGACCTGCGCAAGCTGGATATCGTGCTGCTGACCCACCTGCACGTCGATCACGCCGCCGAGCTGCCGGGCATCATCAAGGCCCGCGCCGTGAGCACTCGCACCGATATCGACTTCCGGATCTTCGGCCCCGGCGCCAGTACACCCACCACCGCCGGCAACGGCAAGCCCGGCGCGCGCTTCCCCGCCACCAGCCAGTTTGTCGACCTGCTCTTCGGTACCTTCGGCGCCTTCAGTTACCTGGAGGATTTTGCCGGGCATGTCAATTTCGACGTCACCGACCTGTCCGCCCCGACCAGTACCGACGACGATACACCCCAGGTCATCCTCGACCAGGACGGCCTGCTGATCAGCGCAACGATCGGCCATCACGGCGACGCGCCAGCCGTGATCTACCGGGTCGACTACAAGGGCAAGAGCATCACGTTCAGCGGCGATATCGACACCCACGGCCATGCCGCGCTGGCCCGCATCGCCAAGGGCTCGCAACTGCTGGTGTTCAACGATCCGGTGCTCGACCCGCCCAGCGCCCCGCCGATTCTCTACACCCTGCACAGCGCCCCCGTCGATATCGGCAGGATCAGCCATCTGGCCGGGATAACGCACCTGCTGCTCAGCCACCTGCCCAACGACACCGACGAGTTCCGTGACGCCGCCAGCCGCTCCATTCGCCAGAACTATCGCGGCCCGCTGGATTTCGCCGAGGATGGGCAGCGAATCCGTCCCTGAGCCGGCTTTTTTGAATATCCATGTATCCGCCGCCCACCAGATACACTGCAATACAAAGCACCGCAGGCAAGCACCACGGCCCCGGTTAGACTGGGCCATGACTCATTTTTGACAGAGGTTGAAACGATGGAACATGTCGATCACATTCTGATCGTGGACGATGACCGGGAGATCAGGGAGCTGGTGGGCAACTACCTGAAGAAAAACGGCCTGCGCACCACCGTCGTCGCCGACGGCCGGCAGATGCGCGCCTTTCTCGAAACCACCCCGGTCGACCTGATCGTGCTGGACATCATGATGCCCGGCGACGACGGCCTGCTGCTGTGCCGTGAGCTGCGCGCCGGCAAGCACAAGACCACCCCGGTCCTGATGCTGACCGCTCGCAACGATGAGACCGACCGCATCATCGGCCTGGAAATGGGGGCCGACGACTACCTGGTCAAGCCGTTCGCCGCCCGCGAACTGCTGGCCCGGATCAATGCCGTGCTGCGCCGCACACGGATGCTGCCGCCCAACCTGGTGGTGACCGAAAGCGGTCGCCTGCTGGGCTTCGGCCGCTGGAAACTGGACACCACAGCCCGTCACCTGCTGGACGAGGACGGCACCCTGGTGGCCCTCAGCGGCGCCGAGTATCGCCTGTTGCGGGTGTTTCTCGACCACCCGCAGCGGGTGCTCAATCGCGACCAGTTGCTCAACCTGACCCAGGGCCGTGACGCCGACCTGTTCGACCGCTCCATCGACCTGCTGGTCAGCCGCCTGCGCCAGCGCCTGCTGGATGATGCGCGGGAACCGGCCTATATCAAGACCGTGCGCAGCGAAGGCTATGTGTTCTCCCTGCCGGTGGAAATCCTCGGTGCCGAGTCATGAAACGCGTCCTGCACTGGCCGCGAACACTGGCGTCGCGGCTGTCGCTGATTTTCCTGATCTGCCTGATCCTGGCCCAGGCGCTGTCCTTCGCCGCACAAGCCTATGAGCGCTACGAAAGCGCGAAGAACGCCATGCTCGGCAATCTGGAAACCGATGTGTCGACATCCATCGCCATTCTCGAGCGCCTGCCGGCGGTGGAGCGCGACAGCTGGCTGCCCCGCCTGGCGCGGCACAACTACAGCTACCTGCTGGACGAAGGAACCCAGGGCGTGCCCATGAGCGCAGGCGACCTGCCGGTTGCCGTGCCCTCGATCGAGGACGCCCTGGGCCCGGACTACCCGGTGACCTTCAACGATATCCCGGCCCGCAGAAACACTTCCAGGCGCACCTGACGCTCAAGGATGGCAGTCCGGTGACCATCGACGTACGGCCGGCGATCATGCCCATGCTGCCCTGGCTACCGGTGGTCCTGCTCGGGCAATTGCTGCTGATGCTCGCCTGCACCTGGCTCGCCGTACGCATCGCCGTGCGTCCGCTGACCCGCCTGGCCCAGGCCGTGGAAAACCTCGACCCCAATACCCACGGCGTGCACCTGGACGAAGCCGGCCCTTCCGAGGTCGCCCATGCCGCCGCCGCGTTCAACGCCATGCAAAAACGAATCGCCGACTACCTCAAGGAACGCATGCAACTGCTGGCGGCGATTTCCCATGACCTGCAGACCCCCATCACCCGCATGAAACTGCGCGCCGAGTTCATGGACGAGTCCACGGAAAAGGACAAGCTCTGGCAGGACCTGGGTGAAATCGAACACCTGGTGCGCGAAGGCGTCGCCTATGCCCGCAGCGTGCACGGCGCCACCGAAGTCAGTTGCCGTATCGACCTGGATTCTTTCCTCGACAGCCTGGTATTCGACTACCAGGACACCGGGCAGGCAGTGGAATTGATAGGCAAGAACGGCGCGCTGATCGACATTCGCCCCCATGCCCTGCGCCGGGTGCTGGTCAACCTGGTGGACAACGCCCTGAAGTTCGCCGGTTCCGCCCAACTGGTGGTGACTTCGAAGGACAACCAGGGCCTGTCGATCCTGGTGCTCGACCGCGGTCCGGGAATTGCCGAGGACGAACTGCAGGAAGTGCTCAAGCCTTTCTACCGTGTGGAAAGCTCGCGCAATCGCAGCACCGGCGGCACCGGCCTGGGGCTGGCAATCGCCCAGCAACTGGCGGTCGCCCTCGGCGGTGCGCTGACCCTGAGCAACCGCGAAGGCGGCGGCCTGTGCGCGGAACTGCAACTGGGGACGGCTCAGCACTGACCGTTCCCGCGACGGCGTGTCTCGGACCGGCGAGGCACACCTGGGCGCCTGATTTAGCTATGCTAGGGCACTTTTTGAGTGCCCGCTTCCAGCATTATCAGGAAAACGCCCCATGACAGACCGCGAGATCATCATTCCAGAATCCATGCGTCCGATCGTCGAACGCGCCGGCTACGCGCCCGCCGTCAAGGTCGGGGCGACGCTGTACTGTGCCGGCCAGGTGGGCCGTACCGCACAACTGGAAGTGATCGCCGATCCCGAGGCGCAGTTCGTCGCCTGCTGGGAAAACCTGCGCCTGGTCCTCGCCGCCGGCGGCTGTACATTTGACGACGTGGTCGAGATGACCACCTATCATGTCAATATGAGCCAGCACATGGCAGTCTTTCGCGAGGTCAAGAATCGTGTGTTTCCACGCGGGCACTGTGCCTGGACGTCCATCGGCGTCGCGGAACTGGCACACCCCGGCCTGCTGGCGGAGATCAAGTGCGTGGCGGTACAACGCAGCGCATGATCGCGCCTTGCCTCACCCCTGGCGCACGACCACGGTCGACGCCGGCCTTTCTGATGCCGCCGGCACCTTGTCGCCCGGCCGCGTCGCTTTCATGGAATAGAGAATGACCCAACGATCCGTAATCAATGCTTCGGTCAGCCCCAAGGGCAGCCTTGAAACCCTTTCCCAACGTGAAGTGCAACAACTGAGCGAGGCCGGCTCCGGCAGCATCTACACCTTGTTCCGCCAGTGCGCCCTGGCCATCCTCAATACCGGCGCGCATGTCGACAACGCCAAGACCATCCTCGAAGCCTACAAGGATTTCGAGATCCGCATTCACCAGCAGGACCGCGGCGTACGCCTGGAGCTGCTGAACGCCCCGGCCGATGCCTTCGTCGACGGCGAGATGATCGCCAGCACCCGGGAAATGCTCTTCAGCGCCCTGCGCGATATCGTCTACACCGAGAACGAGCTGGAGAGCCAGCGCATCGACCTGGACAGTTCCCAGGGCATCACCGACTACGTCTTCCACCTGCTGCGCAACGCCCGCACCCTGCGTCCCGGCCTGGAGCCGAAGATGGTGGTGTGCTGGGGCGGTCATTCGATCAGCAGCGAGGAGTACCAGTACACCAAGAAAGTCGGTCACGAACTGGGCCTGCGCAGCCTGGACATCTGCACCGGCTGCGGTCCCGGCGTGATGAAGGGACCGATGAAGGGCGCGACCATTTCCCACGCCAAGCAACGCATCACCACCGGCCGCTACCTGGGCCTGACCGAACCGGGCATCATCGCCGCCGAGGCGCCGAATCCGATCGTCAACGAACTGGTGATCATGCCCGACATCGAGAAGCGCCTGGAGGCGTTCGTGCGGGTCGGCCATGGCATCATCATCTTCCCGGGCGGTGCCGGTACGGCCGAGGAATTCCTCTACCTGCTGGGCATCCTGATGCACCCGGACAACCGTGACCTGCCGTTCCCGGTGATCCTCACCGGACCGAAAAGCGCGGAAGCCTACCTGCAGCAACTGCACGCCTTTGTCGGCGCCACCCTGGGCGAAGCGGCGCACCAGCACTACCAGATCATCATCGACGATCCGGCCCAGGTCGCCCGGCAGATGGCCCTGGGCCTCAAGGCCGTCAAGCAGTTCCGCCGGGAACGCAACGACGCCTTTCACTTCAACTGGCTGTTGAAGATCGACGAGGGTTTCCAGCGTCCGTTCGACCCGACCCACGCCAACATGGCCAGCCTGAAACTGAACCGCAACCAGCCGGCGCACCAGTTGGCGGCCAACCTGCGCCGGGCGTTTTCCGGGATCGTCGCCGGCAACGTCAAGGACAAGGGCATTCGCCTGATCGAGGAACACGGCCCATACGAAATCCACGGCGATGCCGAAGTCATGCGGCCGCTGGATAAACTGCTCCAGGCCTTCGTCGCACAACACCGGATGAAACTGCCGGGCGGCGCAGCCTACGAGCCTTGCTATCGGGTCGTTACCTGAAATCGGCTGATCCGCCAGGATCATTCTGGCGGCTGCTCCAGCCGCCAGCTCCCCATCCCCGCGAACGCTCGCAGCACCCTTTCCTCAAGGCCTGTAGGAAACGTAAACAGCGCCTGATCCCCTCTTGATCGCCTGGGCAAACCCACTCATTCTTGACCCTCAACATCAGTGCAACTATATTTAGTTGCAGGCAGGAGGCCCGGTGTCCAGGAATGAAAAGCTGCTCGCAAAACTGCTCAACCCATGGATGGCCTTCACATGGCCGGAACTGGTCACGCTGCTGGGCCATTTCGGCTACCGCCGGCTTGAAGGTTCAGGCAGCCGGGTCAAGTTCGACAACGGCGATCCGCTTGCAGCGATCAGCCTGCATAAACCTCATCCAGGCAATGAGCTGAGAACCTATATCAGGCGTCAGGTGATCGACCATCTACGCTCAGGAGGACTGATTCCGTGACCAATCAGATGCACTACAAGGGCTATTTCGGCTCCATCGAAGCCAGCGTCGAGGACAACTGCCTGTTCGGCAAACTTCAGTTCATCCGGGCGCTGGTGAGCTATGAGGGGCAGACCGTGGCGGAGCTGGAAACAGCCTTCAAGGAGGCGGTGGAGGACTATCTCGACAACTGCCAGCGCCTCAAGCAGTCTCCCGAAGTACCGTGCAAGGGTTCGTTCAACGTCCGTGTCGGCCATGACCTGCACCTGGCCGCCGCCCTCAGCGCCACGCGCCAGAAACTGACATTGAACGACCTGACCCGCCAGGCACTGAGCGAATACCTGCTGCGCCACGCCTGACTCAGGGACGCCTCAGGCCCTGGCGCAGTTGCTCGATTTCAGCCCGGCAGGCACAGTCGGCGAGGTGGTCGTTGACCATGCCCGTGGCCTGCATCAGGGCATATATCGTGGTTGGGCCGACAAAGGTCCAGCCGCGTTGCTTCAGGGCCCTGGACAAGCGGACGGAGGCCGGCGACGTCGGGTTGGCCTTCCAGTAGTCGAAGTCCACCACGGCGGGCCGCTCATCCGCCGAAGGCTCGAACGACCACATCCAGGCCGCCAGCGACCCGCTCTCCTCCACCAGTTCGCAGGCGCGGCGGGCATTGTTGAGAACCGAAAGGATCTTGCTGCGATTGCGCACGATACCGGGGTTATCCATCAGCCGGGCCACGTCGGCGTCGGTGTAGCGGGCCACACGCCGGAAATCGAATCCCTCGAAGGCTTCACGGAAGTTCTCGCGCTTGCGCAGAATGGTGATCCAGGCCATGCCCGCCTGGAAACCTTCCAGGCAGATTTTCTCGAACAGGCGAATATCGTCGGTGACGGGACGCCCCCACTCCGCATCGTGGTAATGGACATACTCCGGCATGGAAGAACGCCAGAGGCATCGGGTGATACCCGACTCGTCGACCATCAGGCCCGGGGAAATCGTGTCCATGCACTGCCTTTGCTTGCCAATGGTAGTGGTCAATCCTGACACGACGGGCAACGCCGTTGCGAGGATCTTGTGCGACAACGGCCCGCCTTGTTGCCAGGGCGGGCCGCAGCACGAACGCACTCGCGGGGATCAGAAGCGGTAGTTCAAGCCCACTCGCAGCATCTGTCCGTCGTTCTTGAACCTGGAATCATAACCGGTGCCGGCACCACCGCTGCCCGGGATGACCTTGACGTTGAGCTTGTCTTCACCCAGGTCGTAGTAGAGGTATTCGGTCTTGAGCGACAGCTGGCTGGTCAGCATCTGCTCGATACCGGCACCGACGGTGTAGCCGACCTTGAACCGGCTCTGGCTGCCGCTGAACTGGGTGTTGCCGGTCGGACCGAACATATCGACGCTCTGGCTGGTTTCGCCATAGGCCAGACCGGCGGTGCCGTAGACCAGGGTACGGTCGAAGGCATAGCCGAAACGCCCACGCAGGGTACCGAGGTACTTGATCTTCGATTCGAACTTGTTGTTCAGCGCGGCGCCGGTGTTCAACTGGCGGGTGCCGATATTGCGGCTGTCATTCAGGTCGGTATAGGACAGGTCGGTCTCGACACCGGCCACCCACTGGCCGAATTGGTAGTTGTAGCCCAGTTGCGCGCCACCGACAAAACCGTTGCGATCCAGGTCCACCGAGCCCGGACGGGCACCACCGGCAATATTGGCGATGTTCGGTGCCGCCTGCCCCTTGGTGTGCACGCTGGTGTCGCCGCCGAAACCGGCGCCTGCGTTGACGCCGCCGTAGAAACCGGTCCAGTCCACGGCAGCGTTGGACGATGCATGGCTAGACGGGGCCGAGGTCGGCAGATCGGCGGCCTGGGCGGCCAGGCTGCCCAGCAGGGTCACGGTCGTGGCAACGAGAAGACGATTGATCATGTGAAAGCTCCTGGTGTGTCGGTCAAGTGTTTTTTGGGCACAGCGTTGCCCGCACACAGGCCTGGGCCCGCATGTGGGGATTGAACAAAGGGGGTGTTTTGCCGGCCCGTGCCTGAGCGGCGCGGACCACGGCTATTCAGCGGTAAGGGTTATTCGGCGGTAAACAGGTAGTCCGCGCTGTAGGGTTCGACATGGATAGCCCCGGCCTGGGTGCAGGCCCCGGAGAAGACTCCGCCACGGGTGTTGAGGCGCTGGACCGAGACCACTTTCGACAAGGCACCGCTGCCCTGGTGATCGACCACCTCCAGCTTGAGCAGCGCCAGGTCTTTCTTCGTCGCGCCAGGTTGCTGGGACACCACCTTGGCGACCACCGCGCTGCGGTCGGCAAACTCCCAGGTCGGCCCGGCGAAGTGCCGTCCGACGGTCTTGCCGTTGAAGATCAGGGTGGCGAGAGGTTCGCGAAACTGCCAGGTGAGTTTGCCCGAGGTGTCCGCGGCGCAGTTGTAGAGCTGCACGCCTTCACCCCGCACCGAGAGCACCGTGGCATCACCGGCTGTCAGCAGATTGGGCGCGGCATCCGCCGCGCAGGTGGTGCCGGTAATGAACCCACAGAGCAGCAGCCCCAGGATGGCCAGCACCCGGACAGCCCCTGAAGGACCATGGCTGCGCTTGTGAGCGAGTTGCATCGGGACGGTGTCGTGCATGAGTGAGAGTTCCACTTGTCAGGATCGCGGTCAGTGTGGCGGCGTCTGGAAGGAGAACAACTCACTCGTGATTTTTATTCGCGACTTTTTCCGCAATCGATGCTCAACGGGTCGCGACCACGAACAACCGAGGGAACGGCAACAGCACCGTACCGTCGGCCAGCGCCGGATAAGCCTCACTGATCGCCGCCAGGTAACGTTGCAGGTAAGCGGCCTTTTCCGCCTCGTCGAGCGGTGCCAGGTAAGGTCGCAAGGCGGAGCCCTTGAACCATTCGACCACCGCCGCATGCCCACCCGCCAGTGGATGGTGATACGTGGTGCGCCAGACATCCACCGTCGTGCAGTGCGGCCGCAGCAGCTCATAGTAGAACGTCGCGTCGTGCCGTGGTGGATGGCGCACCGTCCCGATCCTGGCTGCCCACGGCCCGTCCGCGGCCACTTCGCGGGCCAGCCGGTGGGACGGCTCCTGCATATTGTCCGGGGTCTGCACCGCCAGACTGCCACCGGCGACCAGCTTGCTCACCAGATGGGGGTAAAGGGTGGCGTGATTCGGCAGCCATTGCAGCGAGGCATTGGCCAGGATCACATCGAAAGCCTGGTCCGGGTTCCAGGTCGCGATATCCGCCAGTTCGAAATTCAGCGCGGGCAAACGCTCCCGGGCACTGACCAGCATGTCATCGGAACTGTCCATGCCAGTAACCCGTGCCTCGCTGAAACGCTGGGCCAGGACCTCGGTGGAATTGCCCGGACCGCAACCCAGATCGACGGCCACCTGCACCGAACGCGTCGGGATGGCAGTCACCAGATCACGGACGGGACGGGTTCGTTCTGCTTCAAAGGTCGAATATTGCTTGGCTGACCAGGTCATCACGCTTCCTCTTGTGTGTGGGAGTGAGCACAGCGTAGGTTTTGCAAACCATGATGACAAATGCCAATAATGACAAGCTGCCATACTCCAAAGGTATTGAAATGCTTGAGCTGCGTCGTTTGCACGCGTTTGTCGTGATCGCCGAGGAAGGACATATCACCCGGGCGGCGGAGCGTCTGCATATGCAGCAACCGCCGCTTACCCGCCTGTTGCAGAAGCTCGAAGCCGAAATGGGCGTGGCGCTGATGGAGCGCCTTCCCCGCGGCGTGCGCCCGACCACCGCCGGCCTGGCGCTGCTGGAGGAGGCCCGCGCCGTGCTGGCCAGGGCCGAGGGCGTGACCGAAGTGGTGCGCCGCGCCGCCCGTGGCGAACAGGGGCGGCTCGGCGTCGGCTTCACCAGTTCGGCGGCCTTGCATCCGTTTGTACCGGGGGTGCTGCGGCACTTTCGCGAAACCTTTTCCGGCGTCTCGGTGGCCCTGGAAGAAGCCGGTACCGGCGAGCTGATGGACGCCCTGGTACACGAGCGACTGGATGCGGCCTTCGTGCGTTCGCCATTGAGCGGCACGCCGACCCTGCAGGCCGAACCGATCCTGATCGAACCGATGCTGCTGGCGCTGCCGATGGATCATCCCCTGGCCCGGGACAGCGCAACCGCCCTGCCCTTGTCCGCCCTCGCCGGCGAAGCCTTTGTCCTGTATCGGCGCCGGGTCGGCCTGGGCCTCTATGACGCCATCCTGGTGGCGTGCCGCGAAGCCGGCTTCAGCCCGCGGGTGATCCAGGAAGCACCGCGCATGGCCGCGACCCTGAGCCTGGTGGCGGCGGGACTCGGCGTATCGATCGTACCGGCCTCGATGCAGCGCCTGCGGGGCGACGGTATCGCCTATCGCGTCCTGACGGAGTGCCCGGGGCTGATTGCGCCCTTGCACCTGGCGACCCGCGTGGGTGACAGCTCGTCAGTGTTGCAGCGTTTTCGTGAAATGGTCATCCAGGCTGCAACCACCGAGTGCTGAACAGCTTGCAGGAGCGGGCTTGGTCCGAGCGGCAGTGCGACGAAGATTTCAGCGATCTTGCGGGCCTCTTCGGGGGCAAGCCCCCTCCCACACAGGCAACGCCCATCCAGGAAATGTGTTCAATTGCCCCGACCGCCGGCAAACGACCAGTCATCCGAAGCGGTGGTGGTGATCACCACCATCACATCCTCCGGGTCCAGCCCCGGCGCCGCTTGCAGACGCTCCACCAGCGTGCGGTAGAACGCCTGCTTGACCGAAGTCTGCCGCTGTCGGCCGGCGGTAATGGCGATCAGCACATAGTCCTGGCTGCGCGGACCGCCAAGGTAGTGTGGGTCGAAGATCAGCTCTCCCACCTCATGCTGGTGAATGACCTGGAAGCGATCGGCGGGCGGCACCTCGAAACGCTCCACCAGGGCATCGTGGACACTTTGGGAAAGCTGTTTCAGGTACTCGGGCGACTTGCCCCGGTGCAGTGAAATACGGGTGAAAGGCATGACAGACAGCTCCGCTGATCGGGTTGACGGAGAGAAATTAACAAGCGAGGATCGTTCCGAATATCAGATTAAACAGAACCCATCATCCCGATTTAATGGACATTCAAAGCATGCGCCGTCCGACCTTCGACCTTGATGTCCTGCGCACTTTTGTCACCGGCATCGAGTTCAACAGCTTCGCCAAGGCCGCCGAACGGCTTGGCCGCTCGACCTCGGCGGTCAGTGCCCAGTTGAAGAAACTCGAAGAACAGGTGGGCAGCGCAGTGCTGGCGAAATCCGGACGCGGGCTGGTGCTGACGCCCCAGGGTGAAGCCCTGCTCAGCCACGCCCGGCGTTTGCTGGAACTCAACGACGAGATCTTCGCAAGCCTGCACGAAGCCCAGGTCGAAGGTTGCGTGCGCCTGGGCCTGCAAGAGGACTTCGGCGAGCATCTGCTCAGTGAGATCCTGCGGCGTTTCGCCAGGGCTCATCCGCGGATCAGCCTTGAAGTACGGATCGGCCGCAATGCCGAGCTGCTGGGGCTGATCGAGCGCGGTCAGCTGGATCTCGCGCTGGCCTGGGAAACAGCGGCCGACACGCCCTACTCCAGGCGGATCGGCATGACGCCGATGCAATGGATCGGCCCGAGGGACATGCCCTTTTCCACGGACCAGGACAGCACGCCGCTGCCCCTGGTGATGTTCGAAGCACCCTGCGTGCTGCGCAGCGCCGCCACCCTGGCGCTGGACCAGGCACGCATCCCCTGGCGGGTGGCACTGACCAGCCCGAGCGTCGGCGGGATCTGGGCAGCGGTCACGGCCGGCCTGGGCATCACCCTGCGCACCCGCATCGGCCTGCCCGCCCAGCTGGCGGTGCTGCAGGGACTACCGGAGGTGCCGAGCCTGGGTTATGTCTTGCATCGTGCCGTGGAGGAACCAGCGGCAGCGGTCCGGCAGTTGGCGGCGGCGATTCAGGCAAGCCTGGAGGAACAGGCATTCCATACCCTTGCCCAACCCTGGAAGCCAACCCTGTAGGAACCGGCTTGCCGACGATGACGATCGAAGAGCCGACGCACGACTTAACGCCCTCGTCGCCGGTTCTCGAGCCTCAGTCTTCCTTGCGCAGATTGGCATTGGCCCGCTGCAGGAAGTCCACGAACAACGCCACCTCTTCGGCACTGAAACCCACCAGCGCCTTGTCGTTGCCGTCGCAAAGGATGTCCTTGGCCTGCGGTATCCGGGCCAGCCCCAGTTCAGTCAGTTCGACGATCTGAATACGCTTGTGCTGCGGATCGGGCCTGCGCCGAATCAGGCCGTCACGCTCCAGACGGGCCAGGGTCTGGGCCATGGACGGCTGCTCGACCTGCATCAACCGCGCGAGCTCGGCCTGGGTCCGCGCCTCTCCCCGCTTCAACGCGCCCAGCACCGGCATGCTGGCCATGCCGATGGCCAAAGGCCGCAAGCGTATTTCAGCCTGACGAATCAGTTCCTGCGACACGCGCTTGATCAGGAAAGAAGGCACCTGATACAGATCCACATCATTCATGTTTCGACCCCTTGTCATAGGCACCTATGCTAATACATCATAGGTGCCTATGACAAATAACGCTCCGGAATGACACCATGGTATCGAATCCGCGTATCGCCATCGTCGGCGCCGGTCTCGGCGGCTTGATGCTGGCTCGGATGCTGTATCTCAAGGACGTGCCCTTTCTGATTTTCGACCGTGACGAATCCGCCTCGCACCGCCCCCAGGGCGGCATGCTCGATTTGCACGTGGAGACCGGCCAGTACGCGCTCCGCCGTGGCGGCCTGTTCGAGGTGTTCCTGCAGTTTGCCCGCTACGAGGACCAGGGATTTCGCCTGTTCGACAAGCACGGTGCGCTGTTGCTGGAAAAACCCGATGCTGCCAGCGGCGACCGTCCGGAGATCGATCGTGGCCAGCTCAGGGAACTGCTGCTGGAGTCGATCCCGGAAGACGCCCTGCGCTGGGGCCATACCCTCAGGGACGCGGAGCAACAGGGCGATGGCTACACCGAACTGCGCTTTGACAACGGCCTGAGGCAGCGCTTCGAGCTGGTGGTCGGCGCTGACGGAGCCTGGTCCCGGGTACGCCCACTGGTTTCGGCGGCAGTGCCCGACTTCACCGGACTGACCTTGCATGAGCTGTCGATTCCCGACGCCGATACCCGGTATCCCGACGTCGCACAAAAGGTCGGGCACGGCATGCTGGTGGCCAAGGGCGGGCAGCAGACGATCTTCGCGCAACGCAATGCCAACGCCCATATCCGCGTGTATGCAGCCTTGCACCAGCAGGCAACCCATCATGGGGAAAAAACCAAAGCCGACCTGCTCCACGACTTCGACGGCTGGGACGCTTCATTGCTGCAACTGCTCCAGGTCGCGCAAGAGCCGGTCAGACCCTGGCCGATTCACATCCTGCCGGTCGGCCATCGCTGGGCGCACCGGGATGGCGTCACCTTGCTGGGCGATGCCGCGCACCTGATGCCGCCCGCCGGCGAAGGCGCCAACCTGGCCTTGCGCGACGCGGTGGACCTGGCTGAAGCGCTGCTGGACGACGAGGACTGGAAAGCCGCGGTACGCGCCCATGAGCAGGTGATGTTCGAGCGCGCCGCCTTCTCGGCCGCCGAAGCTCACAAGATGCTGCTGGGGGACTCGGCCGAGCAGGTCCAGGAGCTGATGCAAGGCCACCTGGGTGCCGAGGCAGAAGAAAACCTGTCGAAGATTGACAAACCTGGCGCCAGCTTTTAAAACTGGAGGCCTGATCCAGGGTGTAAACAGATATGTCCGCAACGCTCAACCTCATCACTGTCGCGATTGGCTTGAATGCCAAGGCATCGGTGTGCGTTGCGTTTGCCCCTAAATCGAAGAAACAGTCGCTCATGTGACCGGGGCGCGCTGTCCCGTCAGATGAGCTGACAGGACATTGAGCGCGACGGATCACCCTCCCTCCTCCCAACTTCCTTCTACGCTTCTGACGGTGACGAAACGGTCAACCATCAGGAGAAAGTGCATGTCATCGTTTCAAGGTATCTGGGTTCCCATCGTCACGCCATTTATCAACCAGGCCATCGACTTCGTCGGCCTGCGCCGCCTGGTCGGCCATCTGCTGGAAAGCGGTGTCGACGGTATCGTGGTCTGCGGCACCACCGGGGAAGCCGCCGCGCTGGGCAAGCATGAACAACTGGCGGTGCTCGACGCAGTGCTGGAACGGGTCCCACCGCAGCAGGTGGTGATGGGCCTGGCGGGCAACAACCTGACCGAACTGCTGCAGTTCCAGAGCGAGATACTCAAGCGTCCCCTGGCCGGCCTGCTGGTGCCGGCGCCCTACTACATCCGCCCCTCCCAGGCCGGTCTGGAAGCGTTTTTCAAGACGGTCGCCGACGCCTCCAGCGTGCCGGTCATTCTCTACGACATTCCCTATCGCACCGGGGTGAGCTTCGAGCAGGCGACCCTGCTGAATATCGTCGCCCACGAGAATATCGTCGCCATCAAGGACTGTGGCGGCAACCTGAACAACACCCTGGCACTGCTGGCCAGCGGCCAGGTCGATGTCTTGTGTGGCGAGGACAACCAGATCTTCAACGCCCTGTGCCTCGGGGCTACCGGGGTGATTGCCGCCTCGGCCCATGTCCATCCCGAGCTGTTCGTGCAGTTGTATCGTCAGCTGCGGGAGCAGCAACTCACTGCCGCCAGAACGACGTTTTTCCGCCTGACACCGCTGATCCAGGCCCTGTTCGTCGAGCCCAACCCCGGCCCGGTGAAAGCCGCCCTGGCCCTGCAGGGACTGATCCGCGACGAACTGCGCGCGCCCATGCAGGCCAGCGGCGAAAGCACCACGCGGCGCCTGCGGGAGATCCTGGCGGCACTCAGGCATTCTTCCCGGTAGAGGCCGAGGCAGCCACCCGGGTAGGATGTCCGGACTGACACCATGGATCAGCAGAGGGAATCGCGATGTTCTACCGGATAGCGGCCGACGGGCTGGTGTCGTTTCACCTGCTGTTCATCCTGTTCGTGCTGTTTGGCGGGCTGCTGGTGCTCAGGTGGCGCTGGTTGATCTGGTTGCACCTGCCCGCCGCCACCTGGGGCGTGGCGGTCGAAGTCCTGCATCTGGAGTGCCCGCTGACCCGCTGGGAAAACCTCTTTCGCCAGGCCGCCGGACAAGGCGGTTATGGCGAGGGGTTTATCGAGCACTACCTGATTCCGCTGATTTATCCCGCCGGGCTGACCCCCACCCTGCAACTGGGCCTGGGCGCCCTGGTGTTACTGCTCAACCTCACGATCTACCTGCGCGTGTTCAAGACCCGACGCCTGAGAGCCGCCTTCTGAACGACTGGCCGAGGGAACTGCGACGAAACAGCACTGTTGCCTTTTCCCGGATTGACCCTCTGAAAAAACCACCATATAGTGTGCCAACACCAAAGAAAAACACTACATGATGTGCCATGCTTCTCCTACGGCACCTCTCATCCCCCTGGAAAACCAGGGTTTTCCGATGCCTGCTTGTGCTGTGAATCCTGTTGACCGGGAGTTGCAAACGCGCGTCTACCTGCCTGACAGAACGGCAGTGAATCAGGCCTACAAACACCCCATACAAGGAATATCCGATGCTCAGCTGGGACGAATTCGACAAGGAAGAAGGCGAAGTAGCGATCAAGGGCGCCAACGCCGGCCATGCCGCCGAAGCCTACATGGACCGCCTGGACAGCGCCGGTGGTGCCGCCGCCCTCGAGGCCCGTGCCGTGACCGCGTCCGATTCGGCCGCCATCGCCCGTGCCAAGGCTGCTCTCGACGCCCTCGACGTTGCCGAAGGCCTGGCCGAACTCGAAGGCGCCTCGGCCCGTGTCGCAGTCGATGAAAAGCGCATGATCAACTGCCGCGCCGACCTCAACCAGCTCGTCCCCTTCAAGTACGACTGGGCCTGGCAGAAATACCTCGACGGTTGTGCCAACCACTGGATGCCGCAAGAGGTCAACATGACCGCCGACATCTCTCTGTGGAAAAACCCGGAAGGCCTGACCGACGACGAGCGCCGCATCGTCATGCGCAACCTCGGCTTCTTCTCCACCGCCGACTCCCTGGTGGCGAACAACCTGGTGCTGGCCGTCTACCGCCTGATCACCAACCCCGAGTGCCGCCAGTACATCCTGCGCCAGGCCTTCGAAGAGGCGATCCACACCCACGCCTACCAGTACTGCATCGAATCGCTGGCCATGGATGAAGGCGAGATCTTCAACATGTACCACGAGATCCCTTCGGTGGCGAAAAAGGCCGCCTGGGGCCTGAAGTACACCCGCTCGATCTCCGATCCGAAGTTCGAGACCGGCACCGTCGACACCGACAAGGAACTGCTGCGCAACCTGATCGCCTACTACTGCGTGCTGGAAGGCATCTTCTTCTACTGCGGCTTCACCCAGATCCTGTCCATGGGTCGGCGCAACAAGATGACCGGCGTCGCCGAGCAGTTCCAGTACATCCTGCGCGACGAATCCATGCACCTGAACTTCGGCATCGATGTGATCAACCAGATCAAGATCGAGAACCCGCACCTGTGGGATACCGAGATGAAGGAAGAAGCCACGCAGATGATCCTGCAGGGCACCCAGCTGGAAATCGAATACGCCCGTGACACCATGCCCCGAGGCGTACTGGGCATGAACGCGGCGATGATGGAGGACTACCTCAAGTTCATCGCCAACCGTCGCCTGTCGCAGATCGGCCTGAAGGAAGAGTACCCGGGGACCACCAACCCGTTCCCCTGGATGAGCGAGATCATGGACCTGAAGAAAGAGAAGAACTTCTTCGAGACCCGCGTGATCGAGTACCAGACTGGCGGCGCGTTGAGCTGGGATTGATCTTCGTCCTGCACGAATAGTCCGGAAAACTGAAAGCCCTGAACCTGTTCAGGGCTTTTTGTTGACAGGCGGCCCTATTCTGCTCGATAACGCCGAGGCGACGCTGGAACAGACAGGAGTCGCACCGTGAGGCTGACACGCCCCCCCGTAGGAGCCTGGCTTGTCGGGACGCCCCATCGCAGCGAAGAGGCCCTCAAGACCGCTAAAAGCTTCGCGGGCAAGCCGGGACGCCGGCTCCTACAGGCTACGTGGCATATTCAAGGTCTCATTTCCTTGACTGTTCGGCATTAACCACAAGGCGCCCTTCCAGCGTCAGATCCCCAGATCCGTGTGCAAAGCATCTGTGCTTTCGTACTCACAAAGGTTTTCGCCGCGATCAGTGGCCTCCATCACCGCCCGCGTCTTGGCGTTAGGAGCCTTCACCTTGGAGGGAAGCTCCTTATCCTGAACGATCTGAACCAAAAGCATACGCATTGCCTGAGAAACCGTCATGCCCATCCCATCGAGGATTTCCGTGGCATTTGCTTTCAATTCACTGTCAATTCGGGTACGTACCACTTCGGTATGTGTCATGGCTCACTTCAAGCTCGTTATAGCTATAATCGGCAAACTATAGTGCCAACTACGTCTAGCGTCGAACACGCCCGTTGAAAATTTTGCTACATCCTGTGCAACGAATTCTACACCTAAACCTCGGCATCAACGAATCAGTTCAAGATCGAAACCTCGCACTTGTGGAATGCCGAGATAAAAGAATGAGCGATCCGGATGATCCTGAAAGACCCACAGCAGAAAATCGAATACGCTCGTGACACAGTGCCACTCAGCGTACTAAACATGGGTGCGATGATGATGAATGACTACCTCAAACTATCGCCTATCACGGGTCCAACCCAAGCACTACTGATCCGCTCCGCGGGCCTGAAAAAAGCAAGGACCGTCTTCAATCACGTGTGATCGAGCATCAGCTGAGAGATGCGTTAAACCGGGATTGATGATGGCGCAACGCCATGAGACAATCACCTGACTAACACGGATGTCGGGAGTATAAATCCAACCGCCCATTCGGATTGTATTTTAAATTAAGGATTTCCATGAGAGCTCAAAAAACAAAACTCCGTGACATCGTCAAAGATCCAGAGCTGGTAAAAAAAATAACACAATCCTTTTCCGACTTGAGGGCCGATTTCGATTTAGGGCTGGAGGCATCCGCCGAAAAAATCATTGAACTCGCAGAAACACACGTCGACATAAAGGACAATCTTAACAAATTAATATCTCATACCGGCTCATCTAGCGGCGTACTACAAGGGCTTAGAGGTACGGGAAAAACACACCTCCTACTGCTTGCAAGGCACAAAATAAATCAAGATATATTAAAAAATGGCCATTTCGCCATTTATTTAAACTCAAAAAAACTAACCACTCCCGAAAACTGCACTCAAGAAATATTTAACAGACTATTCTCCAGCTTTCTCCTAACAAGCATAATCGAGCACCTGCAGAAAATCCTTGTAAATGCATCTAAAAAAGGTTTCTGGGATAAAATCCTAGACACATTAACGCCTGCAACCGCCTCAAATAGAATCATCGATACAATCGACATCTTAATATCAAAACAGACAGCACTTTTGTCTGGAACAAGAATCATCGAAAATTACGAAGCCGGAGAGCAAAAAATAAACTCTCAGCTCAAAGAACTTATAGAAGCATTCGAAGAAATGTCAGCCTCGGTAGGCATCAGCACTTCGTCTTTCAACCTCGCAGCAAAAAAGAAACAAATTGAAGAAAAAAGCATAGACAAAGAACAATCATCAAAATATATAAGCTTTCTAGATATCGCACACGTCTCCACAACTCTTAAAGAAATTATCAGCAAGCTAAAAATAAAATCAATAACATTCTATGTGGATGAATGGGAAAAACTCTATTACGACGGAAGCTCTCAAAAACATCTAGCAACGTACATAAATAAAATCATCGACAATCCGATTTACTTCTGGATAGCATATGTCCCATACCGAGGTAGCCTGCACCCACTATCGGTAGGCAACGACTTGCAACACCGGATCGACTTAGATGAATCGCTGATTTACGAAACCGACCAGCAATCTTGTATAAAATACTTTCAGGACTTCATAGATAAAAGACTTCAACACCATCTTTCAAGGCGCGACATATCAAACTCCGTCCTCATCAACAACAGGAAAAATTTTGAACTACTAATAATGGGATCAATGGGAAACCCAAGAGACTTCGGCACGATCCTAGTACATGCATGGAATGACTTTGTAACGTACAGAAATATGCCTCTAAAAAGAGGTGGTGCATTCCAGTATGTTTCAGCCTCAATGATAAAAGGCGCTATCAAATCAGACGGAGAGAAAAAACTACTAAATTTTGAATCAAGCTCACACGCTATGTCTGCATGGAGAGATCTGGAGGATTTCGCCATAAAAAACAAAACAAGTCATATTGCAATTGAGGAGTGCCCAGAAAATCATTCCGCTCTCGCAGAAAATGACTTTTCAGAGCTAATTTACCAGCGACTACTGCACAAACGCACAGACAGAGTCAGCGCGAAAGAAAGCTCAATCTCTAACAAACTTTCAATATTCGCTTTAAGTTATTCGTGCACGTACGATCACCACCAAAAAGATAAAAAATTCCAATTCATAACAAAATATGAAGACATTCACAATAGAGTTCGTCGATACATCTACGACCCATGCAAGCTCATCAAGACAAGAAAACTGAAAGGTGGTGAAATGTTTCCTTGCCCATCGTGCACATTTGAAATAACTCCCAATATGAAATTTGCCTGGGAAAAAAATATTTGCCCGGCCTGCGGCAACCCGATCATAAAACCCATCACCCAACCACACACCTAATATAAAAAATCTGTAGGTTGGCAAAAAGACTTCACAAAACGCGCACCTTCAATTGAAAATCACGATTCAATTGAAGGTGCGCATAAAAAATCAAGATTGAGAATTCTCACACTATCAAAGCAATCCAGCAAAGCCATCAGATACCTGTCGAACTTTCCGATCATCGAGTAGGACCATTGCTGAGCACTTGAACCTCGACAGCACATCGAAATAGTCATGCGTTGAAACATCGCCGAGCTTCAAAAATGTACCCCAAGGGTACAAAATCTGCCTGTCAGCACCATAAACACGCACCTCTGCCCCGCCGACGGATAGCTTCATGTTGAGAGAAGATCGCGAGCACCTCGAACTGGAAAATCTTTCGGTGGAGAGCCACAAGCTCATGGCAGAGGCGCGCAAGCTGGACATCGAGAAGGAGAAAATAAAGCTTGAAGCAATGCTTTACCCCTTTGTCGTTGGGGCAGGCCTGATTACCGCGTTGGTCGCACTTCTCACATTCATGGAGAGGTAGTCGCCGGATTGTGCCTTCGCTGATATCAATTACAGTTATTCGAAGGGCTACATGATGGGACAACCATCCCCGGCCCATCACCTTGAAAAAGGACGGTCACCATGCCTCTACGACCAACCGATGTATCCCAAAGCCTGTCTGAAGACCTGATACAGCTACGCGCCGATGTAGCCGCGTTCCACAAGGAAATGAGACATAGACCCCCCTCCAGCCCTTACAAGGTATGGCTGTCGTTCGGGTTGGGAGCCGGTACGGCGCTGGCCCTGTATTTCATCGTCTCACTGATAAAGCACCTGGGCTGACTATTCGTTTCAATTCCCTTTCGACACCTCACGCCGCACCTTGCGCTCCATGGCATAGGCCGCGCCGGGCTCGCTGATCAACTCTTCCCGACGCAGCGGTTGCGCGCAATGCTCGCAAAGCGGCCCCAGGCCCGCTGGCTGGCCGCAGAGTTTGTGCGTATAGCGCACCGCCAATTCTTCCTCTTCCGATTTGCACCAGGTCTCGCCCCACGCCCGTAGCGCCAGGACCACGGAATAGAACGCCTCGCCTTTTGGCGTCAGGTGGTATTCGTGGCGCAGCGGACGCTCGCTGTAGGGGCGCCGCTCAACCAGTCCGTCAGCCTCCAGGCTTTTCAGGCGACCGGCAATCATCTGCGGCGTTCCGCCCGTCTGGATCTGGATCTCGTCGAAGCGACGATTGCCCATGAACAGCTCGCGCAAAACCAGCAGCGTCCAGCGGCCACCTATAATTTCCTCAGCCCGCGCGATCGGGCACAACGTCTCAGGCGCGCTTTCTTTCACCGACATACCACCTTGCCTCTCAGTAGATACTATGATTATCATAGTAACGTAATACCAAGGCAACCCCCGCTGCCCTGGCTATCCAAAAAACGCTGGAGATCCCCTATGTCGACTATCACCTACCCTATCGATCGGACCGCCTATCTGCTGGTCGATCCCTACAATGACTTTCTCTCCGAAGGCGGCAAGGTCTACCCCTTCATCGAACCCGTCGCCAACGAGGTTCACCTGCTCGACAACCTGCGCGCCCTTGACCGGACCGTACGGGCCCAGGGCATCCAGGTGGTGATTGTACCGCACCGCCGCTGGGAAAAAGGCGACTACGAGAGCTGGGACCATCCGAGTCCGACCCAATGCAAGGTCATGCATCTGCATCACTTCGCACGCGGGGAATGGGGTGGGGAATGGCACCCCGATTTCGCGCCGAAGGACGGTGACATCGTCGTTCAGGAACACTGGGGCTCCAGCGGATTCGCCAATACCGACCTGGATTTCCGCCTCAAGCAGCAGGGCATCACCCACGTGATCATCGTCGGCCTGCTGGCCAACACCTGCATCGAGGCGACCGCCCGCTACGCGGTGGAACTGGGCTACCACGTCACCCTGGTACGGGACGCCACCGCAGCGCTCAAATCGGAAATGATGCACGCCGCGCACGAACTCAACGGCCCGACATTTGCCCATTCGATCGTCGCCACTGGCGAGCTCATCGCCACGCTGGAGGGCAAGTAAATGCAATTGACTGGCAAGCTCTTTATCGGCGCAGGTGATCTCTCCATCCCCGAGGCGACCATGAAGGCCCTCAACCCGGCGACCAACCAGACGATAGAACCCGCTTTTGCGTTGGGCGACGCAGCTGCCGTCGATGCCGCTGCCGTTCTCGCCGACGAGGCATTCGACAGCTACAGCCATACCCCGCTCTCCCGGCGGGCCGCGTTCCTGGAAAGCATCGCCGACAACCTCGACGCTGTCCGCCTGGAACTGGCTGCCAGGGCAGCGCTCGAAACCGGCATCCCCCAGGCCCAGCTCGAAGGTGAAGCGGCCAAGGCGGCGACCCAGTTCCGTCAGTTCGCCGACGTCGTGCGCAAAGGGCGTTTCCTGCAGTTGTCCATCGACCCTGAGCAACCTGATCGTCAGCCGCGCCCCCGCATGGACCACCGGCTACAGAAAATGGCGATCGGCCCGGTCGCCATCTTCGGCGCCAGCAACTTTCCGATTGCCTACTCGATTGCCGGCGGTGACACCGCGTCCGCCCTGGCGGCGGGCGCGCCGGTCATCCTGAAGGCCCATAACGCCCATCCCGGAGCCTCGGAGATTCAGGCCAGGGCGATTCGCAAGGCGGTGCAAGAACACGGCCTGCACCTGGGCGTATTTTCAATGGTACGCGGCGAAGGCAACACCCTTGGTGAGGCGCTGGTCGATCACCCACTGGTCAAGGCCGTCACCTTCACCGGTTCGGAACAGGGCGGCATGGCGCTCTATCGCCGGGCCCAGCAACGCCCCGACCCTATCCCGGTATTCACCGAAATGACCAGCGTCAATCCCACCTTCGTCCTTGCGCACACCCTCGCCAGCAAAGGCGCAGGCATCGGTGATGGTTTCGTCGAGCGCATGCTGGTCAATGTCGGCCAGGCCTGCCTGAAACCCGCCCTCCTCATTGCCATTGACGGCCCCGGCTTCGAGCCGCTGCGCACGGCGATGATCGAGCGCGTGGCACAGGCGGCGGCGCGGACCATGCTCACCCCCGGCATCCATGGGGCCTATATGAAATCCTTGGCAAGCGTGCAAAACGCCGGTGCGGCCGCCATCGCCCATGGACGGGCATCTGAAGCCGCGGTCGATGGGCAATCGATGCTGCTGGAAGTGGATGGCGAGCAGTTCCTGCGTGAAACAGCACTGTCGCAAGAAGTGTTCGGCCCGGCGGCATTGCTGGTCAGGGTCCGGGATGAAGAGCAACTGCTTGCGGTCGCCCGCTCGCTGCGCGGCCAACTCAGCGCCGCCATTCACCTGGAGGCCGATGACCTGCCGACGGCCCGGCGCCTGCTGCCGATCCTGGAGAGACGCACCGGGCGTATCGTCGTCAATGCCTTTGCCCATCCCCAGGAAGTGTCATTCGCGGCGATCCATGGCGGTCCCTATCCGGCCACCTCGGACAGCCGCTTCACGTCCGTCGGCATGACCTCCATCGAGCGCTTCCTGCGGCCGGTGTGCTACCAGGGATTTCCCGATGAGCTCCTGCCCGAGGCCCTGCGCGACAGCAATCCGCTGGGGCTGCCTCGCCTCCTGGATGGCCAGTGACAGCTACGGCACTCACTGGTCATCGGCGCACGCGCTGAAGCCTTCCGCTACTAGATGGGTTTGACCGACACCACATCGAAGTAGCGGAACTTCTTCTTTTTCGCTTCGTTCTTGGCTTCCTGTTCCGCAACGAAGGTGCTCAGGGTATTGGCGTCATAAGTGAGCACCTCGATCTCGCCTTCAAACTCCCGCGTAGCGTGCAACGTGACCCTCAATTTCGGCGAGAGCGCCTTGGCGACAGGACGACGCCTGGGGGCTGCTGACGGAGCCGGGACAAACGTCGGCTCAGGCGGTGGCGCGGGGATCGGTACCGGTTCGGCGTTTGGGCTGGAGGTACCAAACAGCGCCAGGCGCATCTCCTCCTCGCTCAGTTCATTACTCATTATCGATGTCTCATTTACAGATAGGCAGTTTGATATTTAGGAAGCTAACGGATTTTACCAGTCTTGGTCGCCGGTTGCTCTAATCAGTATCAATCCGCACCGGGACAACAGTCCGGGCAGGCATCCTAGCTATCGATCACCCGCTGCAAATGAATCGCCAACTCCGTGGCAAACCGTCGCTCCGGCGTCTCCACGTCGATGCCGAACAGCTCCTGGATCCGCGACAACCGATACCTCAGCGTCGTCACATGGACCCCCATTGCATCGGCGCACGCCTGGCTGCGGCAGCTCTCGCGCAGATAGGCCGTCAGTGTTTCCAGGTAAGGCGTGTGGTGCTTGCGGTCGTGGGCCAGCATGGCGCCGACGCTTTCGTTGACGAAGGTGCGGATATCCTCCCCACCCACCGCCGCCACGAAAATGGGAATCGGCCCGAAGTCCTGATCGGAAATCGGGCCGCTGCGACCGAACGAACGGGCGATGTCGATCAACCGCCGGCAGCGCTCCCAGGCGGCGGGGTAGTCGCCGAGCGCCCGGCACACGCCACTGGCCAGCAGGATCGGCTCGCCGCCCAGGTAGTGCGCCAGGTCATCGGCAATCTGGCGCTTGACCTTGACCAGACGCTCGCGGCCCTTCTCGCCCTCCGAGGGCACCAGGCACACCAGGCCGTTGTCGACGATGATCACCGTGGCCTGGATCGATGCCCGCGCCAGGATACGCGCGACGTTGTGATGCAGGTTCTTCGACTCGCGGGCCTTGCCGCCGTAATCGACGATGATCATCTGCTGCGCGCTGTGGAAATGGATGCCCAGGCGTCGGGCCCGTTGCAGGATGTCGTCGGCGTCGCGCCAGCGGCCTTCGAGGACTTCGAACAGCAGTTCGGTCTGGGTCCGGGTTTCGAAGCGAAACCGGATAAAGCTGCGCATCATCTGCACGCTCAAGGCGAACTTGGCACTTTCCAGCATCAGCAGGTCCAGTTCGTTCATCGGCAGCGCCACCGGGAACAGCACCAGTGCCCCCACCAGTTCGTGATCGACCATCAGCGGTTCGATCTGTGCCCGCAGGGTGAACTGGCGCCGGCCGTCGTCGAGAAACAGATTCACCGTGTTCCTCAGCGCGCTGCGCAGGCTTTCCTGGGCCGCCCTGGAAATCTGCACGCTCAGTACCCCGGCAGCGGCCGCCTGCCAGGCGCTGTCATCGAACAGCATGGTGTCCGGGGAGCGCCCGGCCACCACCTGGTTGGCGGTGAAGTCGACGGCGATCACCGGATTGGGCAACTGATCGCCGACCATCAGCGACAGCGACGTCACCGAACCACCGTCCAGTACGTGTTCCAGCAAGGTCGTGTGCACATGCAAGGCCTGCTGCATGCGCTCGGCGGCCCGGCGCTCGGCTTCCAGCTGGCGCTGGCGCTCCACGGCAATGGCACCGAGGTGAATGATCATGCCAAGGAATACCCGATCCTCTTCCGAGACATCCATGATCGTGCGGGAAATGACACTGAGCACCATGGGGCGACCGTCGAAATCGGTGCAGTTCATGGGCATCACCATCACCGTGCGGTAGTCGCGCTCCACGGATTCACGGCGATAGCCGGGGTACTCGCATTCGCGCACATCACGGATGAATACCGGCTCGTTGCGCTGCAAGGCGGTCATCACCGGGCTCGACGACAACTCCCAGCAATCCACCAGTGGCCGCTGCACCAGCGTCGGGTCATGACGGGCAATCACATGGCCGAAACCGGCCTCCATATCAATGGCCATGATCGAACTCATGGTCCAGTGGGTGTGCCGGCAACTGGCGTAGACCAGCTGATGCAGCATCGACTGCAGATCACCACCGGAGTTGATCTGGCTGGCGACATCGCGCAACGAGAGTATCTGCATTTCTCGATTCAAGGCATTCACCTGGACATGGAGGACATGGCAGTCAAGTTGCCTGCCCGGCCCGCCTGATACTTGCTCCGGTCAAGAGCAATGTCCAGCGTATTTGTACTGCGTAACCAAGGAAGACGGGTTTTGCCTTTGCCCATAGCCTTGGGCAAAACCAACAGCCACAAGGGCGATGAGTCATCATGAATCTGGAAAATCTGGGCGTCAGGAAGTACTGCACCTTTATCGAGGAAACCTATATCGAGGGCGGCAAGGACGCCGGCCAACCGATCACCCTGATCGTTGTCGCCGCGGTGCTGAAAAACCCCTGGGCCGGCCAGGGCTTCGTCGAAAACCTGCGGCCGGAAATCCTGCGCCTGGCCCCGGGCCTGGGGTACGAGATGACCCGTCGCCTGACCGCCCTGATGCCGGGCGACAAGGTCGAGGCCTTTGGCAAGGCCGCTGCCGTCGGGGTCAACGGCGAGATCGAGCACGCCTCGGGGCTGATCCACACCCTGCGCTTCGGCAACCTGTTCCGCGAAGCGGTGCAAGGCACGGCCTACCTCAGCTTCACCAACACCCGCAATGCGCCGGGCGCCCTGCTTGCCCTGCCGATGGTGCACAAAAGCGAAACCGGCAAGCGCTCGCACTTCCTCACCGCCAATTTCCAGATCGCCGATGCGCCGGGCCCGGATGAAGTGCTGATCGCTATCGGCGCCTCCGATGGCTCGCGGGCGCACCCACGGATCGCCGACCGCTATCAGGACATGGCGGAGATGGAAGCGGAACAGCCCAGGGACTGATCGTCCCTCGCAATCGCAGCAAAAAAACCACACAGCTTCCTCTTGATCGACGCAAGCCCGCGGTTTTCCTTCCCCGTAGGCTTGCTTCACACCACAAGAACATGCCCTTGCACACAGGAGCACTGCGATGCCGAGCACCATGGTCAACGCCAACGCCGCAGCCGTCGATCCCGGCGCCCTGCGCCAGGCCTTCGGCACCTTCGTGACCGGAGTCACCGTCATCACCACCCATGACGCCGATGGCAATCCCCGGGGCATGACGGCCAATTCGTTCACCTCGGTCTCCCTCGACCCGCCGTTGCTGCTGGTGTGCGTCGGCAAATCGGCGGCCAGCTACACCGCGTTCGCCAGCACCGAACATTTCGCCGTCAACTTGCTGCATGAAGGGCAAGTGGACGTTTCCGGGACCTTCGCCTCGAAGTCGCCGGACAAGTTCCAGACCGTCAATCACGACACGGTCCATACCGGCGCGCCGATCCTCACCGACAGCCTGACCTGGTTCGACTGCACCGTGGACCAGCGCATTGAAGCCGGCGACCACCTGGTGCTGATCGGCCAGGTCCGTGCGTTCGGCACCAGCCCCAAGCTGCCGCTGTGTTTCTGCCGGGGCCGCTACGCGAACATCCAGGACCCGCTGCCGGCCAGCTGGCTGGACTCCCACAAGATGATCATCGGCTACCTGATCGAAGCCGGTGACGCGATCCTGTTCCGCGCCGACGGCCAGGGCGGCTGGACCTTGCCCGTGGCCGGCAAGCGCAAGGGTTTTATCGATGCCGGGCACTGCTCCCTGCCGGTGGAACTGGAGTCGACCTTCCTGTACTCGGCCTTCGATGTCGACGATACCGACCCCGGCTACCTGATCTACCGCGCCCAGCTCGGAGCGCTGGATACCGAGCTGCCCGACACCCTGCGCTTCTTCCCGCTGGACGAACTGCCCATCGAACTGATGCCGGTCAACGAGCTGCGTTCGGTGGTCCGCCGCTATGCCCGCGAGCGCCAGAACCAGCAGTTCGGCATCTACACCGGTTCCGCCGCCAGCGGGCGGATAGCGATGCTCGAGAACGCCGCGCTGGCGCCCGAATCCCTTTGACACGCACCTACAGGACACTCGCATGAAAACCACGGTCAGCGCCCTCGAGGGCAATCGCCTCAACCTGTTTATCGACGGCCGCTTCGTCGCGCCCGCCAGCGACACCTACATCGACAGCTTCGACCCCACCACCGGCCGCTCCTGGTACCAGTTCGCCCAGGCCGACGCCAGTGACGTCGAGCGCGCGGTCGCTTCGGCCCAGCGCGCCTTCCATGATCCGCAATGGCGCAACCAGACACCCACCGCCCGGGGCAAACTGCTCTATCGCCTGGCACAACTGGTGGCCGAACACGCCGAGGAACTGGCCCTGCTGGAAACCCGCGACAACGGCAAGCTGCTGCGGGAAATGCAGGCGCAGATGAGTGCCCTGCCCGACGCCTACACCTACTTCGCCGGCATGGCCGACAAGCTGCAGGGCGAAACCATTCCGGTCAACAAGCTCAACCAGCTCAACTACAGCACCCGCGAGCCCCTGGGCGTGATCGGCATGATCACCCCGTGGAACTCGCCGCTGATGCTGCTCACCGGCACCCTGGCGCCCTGCCTGGCCATCGGCAACACCGTGGTGATCAAGCCATCCGAGCATGCCAGTGCCTCCACCCTGGCCCTGGCCGAACTGATCATCGAGGCCGGCTTCCCCGCCGGCGTGGTCAACGTCATCACTGGCAACGGTCCGGTGACCGGTGATGCCCTGACCCGTCATCCGGACATCGCCAAATACGTGTTCACCGGCAGCACCGACACCGGCCGGCGCATCGCCGGCAACGCGGCGAACAACCTGGTGCCGTGCCAGATGGAACTGGGCGGCAAATCACCCCACGTGGTGTTCGCCGACGTCGACATCGACAAAGCCGTCAACGGCGTGGTCTCCGGTATCTTCGCCGCCGCCGGGCAAAGCTGCGTCGCCGGTTCGCGCTGCTTCGTCGAGGCAGCGATCTACGACCGTTTCGTCGAGGCCCTGGTGGCCCGCACCGGGAACATCACCGTCGGCCATCCCATGGAAGAACACACCGATATCGGCCCGCTGGCCTTGCAGGCCCAGTTGCAGAAAATCGAAGGCTACATCGCCAGCGGCGTGCAACAGGGTGCCCGGGCGGCCATCGGCGGCAAGCGCCCGAGCAGCTCGCACCTGGCCGAAGGCTGGTATTTCGAACCGACGGTGATGACCAACGCCAGCAACGACATGCCGTTCATGCGTGACGAGTTGTTCGGGCCGGTAATCGGCGTCATGCCCTTCACTTCGGAAGAACAGATGATCGGCCTGGCCAACGACACCCACTACGGCCTCGCCTCGGGCATCTGGACCCAGAACATCGACCGCGCCATGCGCTTCGCCAACCGTATCGACGCCGGCACGGTGTGGATCAACACCTACCGCAGTTCCGCCTACATGTCCGCCAATGGCGGCTTCAAGCAGAGCGGTTATGGCCGTCGCGGCGGCTTTGACGTGATGCGTGAGTTTTCCCGGGCCAAAAACGTGGTCATCGATTACTCCGGCGAGATGCAGGACCCGTTTGTCATCCGCCTGCGCTGATTATCCAAGGAGCACCTCATGAAATTTGCCGTATCCCTGAGCATGGAACGCTTCTCCCCCGACGTGCCCATGCAGACCGTCATGGCCAACCTGCTGGAACTGGCGCAAATCGCCGATGAAGGCGGCTTCGAAACCCTGTGGACCTCGGAGCACCACACCCTCGAATGCACCATCGCGCCCAACCCGTTCCAGACCCTGGTATGGCTGGCCCAGCACACCCAGCGCATTCGCCTGGGTACCGCGACCCTGGCGGCCGCCTACTGGCATCCGATCCGCCTGGCCGGCGAAGCCGCGTTGTGCGACCACCTGACCAAGGGCCGCCTGGAGTTCGGCATCGCCCGCGGCTCCTACCAGTACGAGTTCGATCGCATGACCCCCGGCCTGCAGCAGCAGGAAGGCGTCGGCTACATGAAGGAACTGGTGCCGGCGGTACAGAAGCTCTGGGCCGGGGATTACGCCCATGATGGCCACTACTGGAAATTCCCGCGGACGGCGGCCGTGCCCAAGCCGTTGCAGAAGGATCACCCGCGTATCTGGGTGGCCGCGCGGGACCCGGGCACCTTCGACTGGGCGGTGGGCATCGGCGCCAACATCCTCTCCACCCCGCTCTCGCTGCCGGCGGCTGAAATCGCCGTGCTGGGTGAGAAATTCAACAAGGCCGTCGCCGACAATCCCCATGTGCCGCGTCCGCGTTTCATGATGCAGCGCCGTACCTGCGTGTACGCCAGGGCGCAAGACTGGGAACTGCCGGTCAGGCACAGCATGGACTTCGGCCGGGCCTTCGAGAACCTGATGCAGAACATCGGCACCGTGCACAACGGCTTCCCCGAGCCGGTGTCCTTTGAAAGTGTCCGGGGCAAGGACAACTACAACCCGGAGAACCTGCGGCGCAACCTGATGTTCGGCACCCCTGAGGAAATCATCGAGAAGCTGCTCGACTACGAAGCCGCCGGCGTCGACCAGTATTGCCTGGGCCTGACCTTCAACCTGCCGTTCGAGCTGCAGAAGCAGACCCTGCGCCTGTTTATCGACGAGGTGATGCCGGTGTTCGCCGAGCGTGAGCGCGCCAAACGCCGCGACAAGGCCACGGAGTGACCGCCATGAGCGAAGCACAACGCTTCAGCGTGGCCAATGTCACGCTCAACTATCGCCTCGACGGCCAGGGGCCGCTTCCGCTGCTGTGCATCCATGGCGTCGGCTCCAGCCTGGAGGCCTGGGGCGAGGTGGTGGACCGCCTGCAAGAGCAGTTCACCCTCCTGACCTTCGACCTGCGCGGCCACGGCCAGTCATCCCGTACGCCGGGCCGCTATGAAATCGATCACCTGGTGGGCGAAGCCCTGGCCCTGGCCGATCATGTCGGCTTCAAGGACTTCGACCTCGCCGGCTTCTCGCTGGGCGGACTGATCGCCCAGCGCATGGCCCTGACCCACCCGGCGCGGGTCCGGCGCCTGGTATTGCTGTCGACGGTCGCCGGACGCAACGCCGAGGAACGCGAACGGGTGCAGGCGCGCCTGGCGGCCCTGCAGGCCGGCGAGCCCGTGGCCCATTACGAAGCGTCGCTGTCACGCTGGCTGACCGAGGATTTCCAGGCCCGCCACCCGCAGGCCGTCAGCCGGCTGCGGCAACAGAACGCCGCTAACGATCCCGGCTGTTACGCCGCGGCGTATCGGGTGCTGGCGGAGTCGGACTTCGGCGACCAGCTCCAGCAGATTCGCTGCCCGACACTGATCGCCACCGGCGCCGAGGATGCCGGCTCGAACCCGAGGATGGCGGCCTTCATGCACGAACGCATCCGGGGCTCGCAGTTGAAGATCCTGCCGGGGTTGCGCCACTGCATTCTGATCGAGGCCCCGGAACAGGTGGCAACGCTCATGCGCGAATTTCTTTCCGATTCGGAGGTACACCATGGATAAGTCACTGCAGGCTCAAGGCGAAACAGTTCGCCGCCAGGTCCTGGGCAATGCCTACGTCGACCAGGCGCTGGGCAAGGCCGACGATTTCTCGCGGCCGTTCCAGGCCGTGCTCAACGAATACTGCTGGGGCATGGTCTGGACCGACGAGTCCCTCGACCTCAAGCAACGCAGCCTGCTGAACCTCGGCATGCTCGCAGCGCTGGGCCGGATGGACGAGTTCGGCACGCACTTCTGCGGCGCGATCCGCAACGGTCTCACGGACGAGGAACTGCGCGCCGCCCTGGTCCAGATCGCGGTGTACTGCGGCGTGCCGGCGGGTGTCGAAGCCTTCCGCGTCGCCCGCAAGGCGCGGGAAAGCATGGACCCGACGCAATCCACTACCGGCTGACGTCTCACCCTTGCACTCGCCACACCGCTCATGCTGTAAGTGCCCTCGCACAACAACAAGAAATTTTTGAGACTGCACCCTTGCGCCCGCGACACCGAAGGACCTTTGACTGCCAGTAGCCCAAAAATTTCTATTGATGAAGTTTTCCGCAGATTGCAAAACAACAATTGGAGGCAATTGGTGAGCGAACGACTGAAGATTGAGAACCTCTACAAGGTCTTCTCCTCGACCCCCGACAGAGCCATGCAGCTCTTGACCGCCGGGGCCAGCAAAGACCGGATCCTGGCCGAGACCGCCACCGTGGTCGGCCTGAACAACGTATCGCTGTCCATTCCCAGTGGCGCGATCTACATGATCATGGGTTTGTCCGGCTCGGGAAAATCCACCCTGGCCCGTTGCATCAACCGTTTGAACGAACCGACCGCGGGCAGGATCCTGCTGGACGGCACGGACCTGGTGGCCTTGAACGAAAGCGACTTGCGCGAGGTGCGCCGCACGCGCATCTCCATGGTGTTCCAGCATTTCGCCCTGCTGCCGAACAAGACCGTGATCGAAAACACCGAGTTCGGCCTCAAGTTGCGTGGCGTCGGTGCCGCCGAACGCCGCAAGCGCGCCGAGGAAGTCCTGGCCATCGTCGGCCTGGCCAAGTGGGCCGAGCACCACCCCCATGAACTGTCCGGCGGCATGCGCCAGCGGGTCGGCCTGGCCCGGGCCCTGGCCACCGATGCCGACGTGCTGATCATGGACGAGGCCTTCAGCGCCCTCGACCCGTTGATCCGCACGGAAATGCAGGACGAATTGCTGCGCCTGCAACGCACCCTGAAAAAAACCATCCTGTTCATCACCCACGATTTCCAGGAGGCCCTGAAGCTGGGCACCCGTATCGCGATCATGGCCGACGGCCAGGTGGTGCGCGAGGGCACGCCCCAGGAAATCGTCATGGACCCCGGCAGCGACTATGTCGCCTCGTTCACCCGCGAGGTGGACCGCTCGCGCCTGTTCGACGCGCGCTCGGTCATGCAGGTCGCCGACACCTTGCTGGTCCAGGGCGATACCCGCGTGGTCGGCAATGACAACGCCGGTGCCTTTGTCCTCAACACCGGCGGCAAGCCGGTGGGCGTGCTCGATGCCGCGGCGCTGCTGGCCGTTGGCGGCGGCAGCGATGCCCTGCAACGCCTGTCGACCCAGTTTGTCAGCGTGCCGGCCAACGCCAAGCTGGTGGAAGTGGCGCGCCTGCTCAAGCCGGGCCTGCCGATAGCCGTGGTCGATGGCGAGGGGCTGTTTGTCGGCACCCTGAACAGCGCCCATATCCTTGATTGCATTGCCAGCGTCCCGCCCCCTCGCGCCAACGCTGCGGAGGTTGCCCAGCATGCTTAGTTCAGAAGACCTTGCCGTTTTTCCCGTGGACCAGTGGATCAGCCAGGGCGTCGAGTGGCTGGGCATTCACCTGCGGCCGATATTCCTCGCCATCCGCTGGCCGGTGGAACACCTGCTGGCGCTGAGCGACTCACTGATCCATGCCATCCCGTTCCCGGTGATGGTGCTGCTGATGTTCCTCATCGCCTACCGCGCCGCGAGCCTGGGCGTGGCCCTGTTCAGCGCCGTCGCCCTGGTGGCCATCGCCGCGCTGGGGGTGTGGGACGAGGCCATGACCACCTTGTCGCTGATCACCACGGCGATTGTCATCTGCATGCTCGTCGGGATTCCCGTGGGGGTGTGGTGCGCCCGCAGCGAACGGGTCTGGCAGATCATGCGGCCGATCCTCGACATCATGCAGACCACGCCGACCTTCGTGTACCTGGTGCCGGTGGTGATGCTGTTCGGCGTGGGCACCGTGTCGGGTGAAGTCGCGGTGGTGATCTCCGCCTGTCCGCCCCTGATCCGCTTCACCTACCTGGGCATCCGCATGGTGGAAACCGAACTCGTCGAAGCCGGCCACGCCTTCGGTGCCGACAGCCGCCAGTTGCTCTGGGAAATCCAGTTGCCGCTGGCGATACCGACCATTCTCGGCGGCCTCAACCAGACCGTGCTGACCGCCATGGTGATGTCGGTGGTGGTGGCGATGATCGGCGCCGAGGGCCTGGGCCTGGTGGTCTTGCAAGGTCTCGGGCGGATGGACGTGGGCCGCGCCGCGGTAGGCGGTATCGCCATCGTGCTGCTGGCGATGATGCTCGACCGGATCACCCAGAAACTGGCGCAGCCGTCGGTACGCAAGCGCAAGTCGCTGTTCAAGCGCCTGTTCAACCCGCGTCCGCTGAATGCCTAGGAAGCATCCCCAACAACAATCATGAATGCCAGTTGTCGAGCCTTTTCTTCACTGCCACCCCTTAACCATAACGAGAAAAAAAGAGGAAATCATGATGCGTCCATTCAAAGCCTTGCTTGGATTTGCAACCGCGTTGTCCCTGGCCGGGCTGGCCTGCACCTCGGTGCTGGCCGACGACCTGCCGGGCAACGGCAAGACCATCCGCTTCGTGCAATCGGAAAGCACCGGCGGCAACTATGTCCTGACGAAAATCGCCATCGAGGCCAGCAAGCGCCTGGGCTACGACACCAAGTTGAGCACCGTCAACACCACGCTGTTTTTCCCGGCGGCGGCCCAGGGCGACCTGGACCTGTCGATGGACGTGACCCTGCCGCAACTGCAACCCAGCTTTGACAAGGTCAAGGACCGCACCGAGGTGGTCGGCACAGGCTTCATTACCGGCGCGGGCTACAACGGCTACATGATCGACAAGAAAACCGCCGACGTCTACGGGATCACCAGCCTGGAACAAATGAAGGACCCGAAGATCGCCGGGCTCTTCGGCAAGAACGGCAAGGCCAGCCTGATCAGTTGCGATCCGGGCTGGGGCTGCGGGGATGTGGTCGACTACCAGCTCGACAAGTTCGGCCTCAAGGACACGGTCAACCCGGTACGCGGCAAGTATGAAGCGCTGATGTTCGAAAACGTCGCCCGCCTCAAGCGCGGCGAGCCGGTGTTCTTCTATGCCTGGGCACCGTCCTGGATGACCAACACCATGGTGCCGGGCAAGGACGTGGTGTGGTTGCCGACGCCGTTCGACGCCTTGCCGGGCAATGTCCCGAGCGCGGTCTCGGCGCTGACCCCGGGCGTGGCCGGCTGTGCCGGTGGCGCCGATCCGTGCCGCATGGCGATGGCGGCCTGGAACTGGTACGCGATCGGCAACAAGAAATTCATCGCCGCCAACCCGGCGATCAAGACGCTGGTGGAGCAGATGGCCTTCTCCCAGGCGACCTGGAGCTACTGGGAAAAGACCATCAGCCAGGACGGTTCGAGCGAACGCAATATTCGCAAGCTGGCGGATGACTGGATGAGTGAAAACAAGGCCACGTTCGATGGCTGGATCGCCACGGCGAAAGCGGTCAAGTGACCTGACCGATCGTTCCCACGCTCCGCGTGGGAACGCATCCGATGACGCTCCGCGTCGCGTTGCACAGGCATCGAGCCTTGCGCCGACTACTGGACGCGGAGCGTCCGGGGCGGCATTCCCACGCAGAGCGTGGGAACGATCAAAAGCCGGCCTCCGCACGGGACGTATTTATCTTCACCAGAGAAACCCCTGTTTGACGGTCCGCAATCAGAAAAAACCCACTGTCCCACCCCCTCCAAACCGCCAATCCCGTGCAGCACCCTGCCCTAGCATTGGTTCCACTCAGACGATCCGGAGTGAACACCATGACCTATAAACATCCGCTGCTGTTCAAGGCCCTGTGCTACGTCGACGGGCACTGGATCCACAGCGACAGTGCCAGCACCATCGCCGTGCATGATCCGGCGAACCAGCAGTTGATCGGCCATGTGCCGATGCTGGAAAAACCTCAGATTGTCGCGGCGGTGGAGGCCGCGCATCGGGCGTTCGCCAGTTGGCGTGAACTGAGCCTCGATGCCCGCGCCACTGTCCTGCGGCGCTGGGCGGCGTTGATCCTGGAGCATCAGGAGGACCTCGCGCGCATTCTCAGCCTGGAACAAGGCAAGTCCCTGGCCGAGTCCCGCGGCGAGATCGCCTATGCCGCCAGTTTCATTCCCTGGTTCGCCGAGGAAGCCCGGCGCCTCTATGGGCAGAACATCCCCAGCCATATCCCCGGCGCCCACCTGGGCACGGTCAAGGAACCGGTGGGTGTCTGCGCGCTGCTGACCCCCTGGAATTTCCCCTCGGCGATGATCACCCGCAAGGCCGCCGCCGCACTTGCCGCCGGTTGCACGGTGGTGATCAAGCCGGCCCATGAAACGCCGTATTCGGCCTTTGCCCTCGCCCAGCTGGCGGAAGAAGCCGGTTTCCCCGCAGGGGTGTTCAACGTGGTGCTGGGCGAGCCGCAAATGACCATGCAGACCCTGGTGCAGGACAGCCGCGTGCGCGCGGTCAGCTTCACCGGCTCGACCCGGGTCGGCAAACTGGTCCTGCAGGCGGCGGCACGGGATGTGAAGAAGGTTTCACTGGAACTGGGCGGCAACGCGCCCTTCATTGTCTGCGCCGATGCCGACCTGGAACTGGCGGTGAGGGTCGCGGTAGAAGCCAAGTTCCAGACCTCCGGCCAGGACTGTTGCGCGGCCAACCGCATCATGGTCGAGCGCTCCCTCTACCCGGCCTTCCTCGACCGCTTCGCCGCGGCCGTGCGTGCACTGCGTGTCGGACCGGCCCTGCTGGGCGACCAGGAGCAGGCCGTCGACGTCGGTCCGTTGATGCACCAGGCCGCGTTCGACGCAACCGCCGAACGCGTGGCCGACGCCTTGCACCTCGGCGCGCAACGCCTGGCCGGCGGTGAGGCGCACGCCCTCGGCGGACTGTTCTACCAGCCGACAGTGTTGGCCGACGTCACACCGCAGATGCGCATCTACCGCGAAGAAAACTTCGCTCCCATCGCCGGGGTGATGCCCTTCGACACCCTCGAACAGGCCATCGAAATGGCCAACGACACCGAATACGGCCTGGCCGCCTATGTCTGCTCCAACCGCCTGGACCTGATCTACCCGCTGATCCGCCGCCTCGACCACGCCATGGTCGCGGTCAACGGCGTGAAGTTCACCGGCCACCCCATCCCCTTCGGCGGCATGAAGGCCTCGGGGCTGGGCCGTGAAGGCGGCACCGAGGGCTTCGAAGCCTTTGTCGAAACCAAATATTTTTGCCTGCACCACCAAGGCTGATTCCAAGGAGAGCCACCATGAACCCGACACCCGAAGCGCTGTTCGAACAAGACCGTGCCTACTTCATGCACCCCTCGACCCACGCCCATGACCACGCCAGTGGCGCGCTCAAGGGACGCATCATCAAGAGTGCCGCGGGTATCCGTATCCGTGACCACGAAGGGCGGGAATTCATCGATGCCTTTGCCGGGCTGTATTGCGTGAACATCGGCTATGGCCGCACCGAAGTCGCCGACGCCATCTACAAACAGGCCAAGGAACTGGCCTACTACCACACCTATGTCGGCCACTCGACCGAGGCCATCATCGAGCTGTCGAGTCGCATCATGGACTGGGCGCCCGAAGGTATGAAAAAGGTCTACTACGGCCTGTCCGGCTCCGATGCCAACGAAACACAGATCAAGCTGGTGCGCTACTACAACAATGTGCTGGGCCGCCCGCGGAAGAAGAAAATCATTTCCCGGGATCGTGGCTATCACGGCTCGGGCATCATGACCGGCAGCCTCACCGGGCTGGCTGCGTTCCACCAACATTTCGACCTGCCGGAACAAGGCATCAGCCACACCGTCTGCCCGCACTGGTACCGCAAGGCACCGACCGGCATGGATGAAGCGGCCTTTGTCCGCTACTGCGCCGACGAGCTGGAGAAAATGATCCTCGCCGAAGGCCCCGATACCGTCGCCGCGTTCATTGGCGAACCGGTGATGGGCACCGGTGGCATCGTCGTGCCCCCGGCCGGTTACTGGGCCGCGATCCAGGCCGTGCTGAACAAGTACGACGTGCTGCTGATCGCCGACGAAGTGGTCTGTGCCTTTGGTCGCCTGGGTTCGAAGATGGGCAGCCAGCGCTATGGCATGCGTCCGGACCTGATCACCACCGCCAAGGGCCTGACCAGCGCCTATGCGCCGCTGTCGGCGGTAATCATCGGCGAGAAGGTGTGGAGCGTGATTGAAACGGCCTCGACCCGGGAAGGCGCCATGGGCCACGGCTGGACCTACTCCGGTCATCCGATCTGCGCGGCGGCGGCCCTGGCCAACCTCGATATCCTCGAACGCGAGAACCTCACGGCCAATGCCGAGCAGGTCGGCGGCTACCTCAACCGCCGTTTGCGCGAAACCCTGGAAGGTCACCCGCTGGTGGGCGAAGTGCGTGGCGATGGCATGCTTGCCGCTGTCGAATTCATGGCCGACCGTGAGCAACGCACGCCGTTTGACGCCGCCTTGAAAGTCGGTCCGAAAGTCTCGGCCGCCTGCCTCGAACGCGGCATGATCGCCCGGGCCATGCCTCACGGCGATATCCTCGGCTTCGCCCCGCCGCTGATCCTGACCGAGCAGGAGGCGGACCTGATCGTCGACATCACACGGCAGGCGATCGATCAGGTCGCCGGTGAAGTCCTCGGTTGAGACCTGCTCCCCGCAGGCGCGCTTGCTCGCGAAGGTCGGCAACGATAACGTGTCCATCCCGGATGAATGCATCGTCTACCCGTCCTTCGCGAGCCTGCTCGCGCCTGCACATGTCGCCTGCGGAGTTCGTTACTGATGCACAAGCTTGACCGTTATGACCTGAATATCCTGCGCATCCTCTCGGAGGACGGGCGCATCACCAAGTCGAACCTCGCCGAGGCGATCAACCTCTCGGTAACACCGGCCTGGGAGCGTGTGCGCAAGCTGGAGAGCGCCGGCCTGGTAAAGGGCTACCGCGCCCTGATCGATTGGAACCAGGTGTTCAAGAGCCAGCAACTGCTGGTGGAAATCACCCTGGCCCGGCACACGGCCCAGGACATGCGCCGCTTCGAGCAACGGATGAGCGATGCCAGGGAAGTGCAGTTCTGTTATGCCACTGGTGGCGGCGTCGACTACATCGCCATGATCCAGGCCGCGGACATCGATCAGTACCAGCGCTTCATCGATCAGTTGTTGCTGGAAGACCTGGGCATCGAGCGCTACTTCACCTATATCGTCACCAAGACCATCAAGACCGGCGGCGCGCCACCGGCCCAGGCATTGAACGCGTTACTCGCCACGGACTAACCCCAGCCGCCAGCCTCTTCGGCAACCCCTTGCCGGACCTCGCCGTCGCTGCGCGGCAGGATGATCCTGGGCGCGAACTCCGAGCGCCGCGTTCCTTCGAGAACGTCCGCCGGCAGCTCGCCGAAACGTTCCTCGGCCTCACGCGCCACGGCGTTGCCAACAATGAAATCCGCGCGCGTCGCCCCGGAAAACCGGTACTGGCGAGCCAATCCGAAAAGGCTGCGAAACACCTGCCCACTGGCGCTGATCCAGCGCTCCATGGTGCGCCGGTCGATCAATGCCGTTCTATGGGCCAGCAGCAGTTGGCGAACGATGCTGTCGTAATCGATCAACAGATACACTGCCAGGAAACCCAACCGGGACCTGACGACCAGCGGCAAGGTGACAGGCTGGATGCTGAGGTTTTCGCCGAGGCTGATCTCCGCGGGCAAGCGGCTCATGAGTGGCTCCAGTTGTTCCCGGATCTGCGCCAGTTCGGCTTTCGAGCCTTGCAGTTTTTCCTGAAGACGGATGATCCAGAAGTCGGAATAAGGATCATCCAGGGCCGCGCCGCGCGCGACCCTGCTGATCAGGCCGAGAAATCCGACAAGGCCCATGATGCGTTTTTTCTCTTCGCTCGCGGGCCGGCCTTGCCAGACCTGAGTCGCATGCCAGGTGTGCAGCGTAAAGCTCATGGCGCTGCGTAGCGGGCCGATTTCGAGAGGGGAAAAGCTGGACATCGCATACTCCTGATGAGTGAAGGTCAGGGCAGCAGTGTCATCGGCAAGGCGTCGTTCGTCAGTCGGGAAACAGGTTGGCGACCGATCTGTTTTTATCCGCCGGCCCTCCCCCCGCAACCGTCTTTGCACATAGCAACATGTTCTAACAAGACGGTTAGCGGCAGCCGCTTTTATCTACTAGGCTTTTGCGCTCATGGAACCGGTCCGGCTTGGTCATCGGGCCTATTGCTCAGGGAGACATTGATGACCCCCGTACGTATCGCCGAACGCACCTACCGCACCTGGTCCAGCCCGATCCTGCTGGAACTCAAGGAGCGCGCCCACCAACTGGACACGCCCTCGCGCGAAGCCTTGCTGAATGTGCTGGTCGAGCGCCGCCTGATCGATATCGGCAGCCCGACCGGGGAGGAACGACGCAAGGCCGGACAGTCCGGCCTGCGTTAGCGGACTACTTCTTCCCCTCGTAATTGACCATCCAGGCAATGCCGAAACGGTCTTCGAACATGGCGAAGCTTTCCGCCCAGAAGGTTTTCTCCAGTGGCATGAAGACCTTGCCGCCCGTGCTCAAGCCATCGAACAAGCGCCGGGCCTCGGCTGCGCTGTCGACATTCAGCGACACCGACACGCCCTGTGGCTTGTGGTATGGCTGGCCCGGCGGGCAATCGGAGGCCATCAGGCTGAAGCCGCCCACGGTCAGGCAGGCGTGCAGGATCAGGTTCGCATCCTTGGGCATGCCCACCTCGGCAGGCGCCTCGGCAAAGGACATGGAAAACACCTCGCCACCGAGCACCTTCTTGTACAACGCAAAGGCTTCCTTGCAGTGGCCGTTGAAGGTCAGGTAGGGAATGATTCTCATGGTGGATCTCCTGTTGTCAGGTTTCACGATTGACCGGACATCTGCGTCCGCAGGCGTTCTTCCTGCTCGCGCAACTCGGGGGTAAAGGCCTCGCCAAAATCCTCGGCCTCGAAGATCTGGCGGATTTCGATTTCGCTGTCGCCGGCCATCGGGTTGGGACAGCGCTTGACCCAGTCGATGGCTTCCTGCAACGACTGCACCTGGAAAATCCAGAAGCCGGCGATCAGCTCCTTGGTTTCGATAAAGGGCCCGTCGACAACGCTGCGGTGCGTGCCGGAGAACTGCACGCGGGCCCCCTTGGCGCTGGGGTGCAGGCCCTCGCCGGCGAGCATCACGCCGGCCTTGACCAGCTCTTCATTGTAGGCGCCCATGGCGGCCAGCAGTTCTTCACTGGGCATTTGCCCGGCTTCCGATTCCGGGGTGGCCTTGACGATCACCATAAATCGCATGGTCTTTTCTCCTGATAGTGGGTGAACCGCCCCGCTGGCGGTTCTACGGGTTAATCGAACGGCCATCGGCGTAATCGACACCGCGCTGAAATTATTTTTCCGCCGGGCCGCCGGTCCGTTTTTTCCGTTTGCCGGGGGAGAGTGTCGAGAACGCTCGCGGTCAATCGACTAAGCATAGAAGTACCCCATCCGCCACTCGACAAACCCGCCGGGCGGCGACGCCGTCAAGGAGATCTCGTGATGAACGAGCGCACTGTTGAACAGCATCCCGTGGTATCGCGCCAGGAATGGCTGGCTGCACGCCAGCAGCATCTGGCCCGTGAAAAGGCCTTCAGCCACCAGCGCGACCAGCTCAGCGCCGAACGCCGCGCCCTGCCCTGGGTACGGATCGACAAGGACTACCACTTCGAGGGCCCCCACGGTCGGCAACGACTGGCCGATCTGTTCGGCGACAACAGCCAGTTGATCGTCTACCACTTCATGTTCGCCGACGGCTGGACGGAAGGTTGCACGGGCTGCTCGTTCCTCGCCGATCACTTCGACGGCGCGAACCTGCACCTGGCCCATCATGACGTCTCGTTTGTCGCCGTATCCCACGCCCCGTGGGCGCAGTTCCAGGCCTTCAAGCAGCGCATGGGCTGGCACTTCGACTGGTTGTCGTCGGCCGGCAGCGATTTCAACCATGACTTCGGTGTCAGTCCTTCGCCGGCGGAAAAAGCGGCCGGCAAGACCCGGTACAACTACGAACTGATCGACAGCAGCGAGGAGGAGTTGCCCGGCCTCAGCGTGTTCTACCGCAACCCCGAGGGTGAGATTTTCCATACTTATTCGACCTATGCACGGGGCCTGGACATCCTGGTGGGCACCTACAACTTCCTCGACCTGATGCCCAAGGGCCGTAACGAAACCGGGACCATGAACTGGGTCAGGCACCATGACCGCTATGAACATGCCGGGCAATCTGCCTGCTGCGGCTCCCACGCCGATAAAAAGTGAGATCGCCCGGGGTTCGTCATAAGATCCCCGGACCGCGACAAGTTCATGCCCTCTGGTGCCCCGACCGGCAATTCAGAGGGTTCCTACAAAACCCGCTGACACCGCTCCAGCAGCACCCGGCCGAAAGACCGGGTGCCGACACACTGCGCGCAACGATTCCCCGATAAAATAGTTAATATCGAAAAGCCATATCCCGTATCGCCCCCATATAGAGAGGAAAAATGGATTCTCCTGCAGTCTCGATCGGTCAATCTCCGGATTTCGCCCTAGCCCTGTCCGGCGGCGGTGTCCGGGCCATGGTGTTTCATCTGGGCGTGCTCAAGTACCTGGCCGAGCAAGAAGCCCTGGAACGGGTCAGCCAGCTCTCGACCGTCTCCGGCGGTAGCCTGCTGGTGGGCCTGATGCTGCATGAGAACGGCGGGCAATGGCCCGCTTCGGTGGACTTCCTGGAGAAGATCTATCCGCGCCTGCGCCACCAGCTCTGCTCGCGCAGCCTGCTCTGGAGCGCCCTGCGCCAGCTGCTCAACCCGCTGAACTGGCGCTTCATCATGTCCCGGGCCAATCTGCTGGAGCTGGGCTTGCGCAACGAATGGGGCGTGAATGGCCTGCTGGCGGACATCGGTGCGAGGCCGGACTGGTCGATCAATGGCACCACCGCCGAGAACGGCAAGCGCTTTCGCTTCAAGCGGAGCAATATGGGTGACTACTCCATCGGCTATGCCAGCACCCTCGGCGTTCCCCTCGCCAAGGCCCTGTCAGTGTCGGCGGCGTTCCCCGGTGGCATCGGTCCGCTGGCCCTCGACAGTCGTCGTTTCAAATGGATGCAACGGGGCTGGAATGCGCCGCTCGACAGCGCGGTCGAGGCGACATTGCCTTTCCCCACGCTGCACCTGTATGACGGCGGGGTCTATGACAACCTCGGCCTGGAGCCGTTCTTCGACGCTGCCACCGGACGCAGCAAGCGCTACGAATACCCCATTGTCGTGTCCGATGCCGGTGCCCCGCTCAAGCCCGGGTTCCAGGCCGGCATGCTCAGCCCCTGGCGACTCAAGCGCCTGTCGGACATCATGTCCGACCAGTCGCGGGCCCTGCGCACGCGAACCTTTGTCGAATACCTCAACCAGGCGCCGGGACGCGGCGGCTACCTGGGCATCGCCAGCGCGCTGATCGAGGCTCCGGCCGGCAGCGACGCGGCATTTGCCGCGAGCTTCGCCACCAGCCTGGATCGCCTCGAACCCGAGGTGTTCGATCGTATCGCCCGGCATGGCCATGCCGTCGCCCAGACGACCGACCGGCACTACGCTGTCCTGCTGCCGCCCGCCGTCACCGCCAGGCCCACCGCGCCGGCCTGATACGACTCAAGGCACCATCAGTACCCCGAGACTGGCGCTGACCACCAGCGCGGTGCCGGCAAACTGCAGCGGCACCATCGGCTGGCTCAGTACCATGTAACCGGCCAGGGCGCCGACCGCCGGCTCGACGCTCATCAGGATGCCGAACGAAGACGCCGGCATCCGCCGCAGGGCGATCATCTCCAGGCCGTAGGGCAGCAACGGCACGAACAGCGCGAGCCCGGCGCAACTGGCGAGCTGCAACCACGGCAGGTGCCCGCCGCTTTGCCACAATCCCAGGGGCGCGGTTATCACTGCCGCCGCGAGCAACGACACCGACAAGCCTTCAAACCCCGGAAACAGCGTGCCGACCCGCTTCATCAGCAGGATATAGGCGCCCCAGCCGGCTGCCGAGCCGAACGCCAGGGCCAGTCCCAGCGGTTCGCCGATCCAGCCCTGGTCGTTGCGCGCCAGCAGCAGCACACCGGCCATCGCCAGCAGCGGCCAGATCAGCGCCCGCCAGCGGCGTATGGCCAGGCTCGCCAGCAGCAGCGGGCCCAGAAACTCGATGGCGATTGCCAGTCCCAGGGGAATGCGCTGGATTGATGCGAAAAAGCAGCTGGTCATCACCGCCATCGCCAGGCCCAGGCTGGCCGCGGCCCCCCAGCGCGACAGGGAATAGGTGCGCAGTGGAGGCCGCACCACCAGCATCAGAAGGGTCGCGGCCCAGCACAGGCGCAGCCAGGTGGTGCTGAGGGAGCCGTAGGTGTCCATGGTCGGTGACGACAAGGCGGCACCGAACTGGACCAGACACATCGACAGCACGCACAACGACGCCGCCAGCAACAACGCCCGACGGGGTGTCCGCGGTGCGGCGGCCACGGGGAGCACGACGGTATTTTCCTGCATGACAAAACCTCCGGTGAACGTCAGGCCATCCTAGCCAGTCACCCGGACTTCAAATAAGCTGATATTTCTTATCCCCACTTAACGGATATTGATAATGCGCGACCTCGACAGCAACCTGTTGCGAACCTTTGTCACTGTCGCCGAAACCGGGGCGGTCGGCACCGCCGCCCAGCGCCTGGCCCGGACCCAGGCCGCCGTGAGCATGCAACTGCGCCGTCTGGAAGAGGACCTGGAGCGACGCCTGTTCGACCGCTCCCCGCGCGGCCTGCGCCTGACCGAGGCCGGTCATCTGCTGCTGCCCTACGCCCACGGCATTCTCGGCGCCGGTGCCGATGCGCGGCGGGCGCTGTCCATCAGCCAGGTGGCGGGAACGGTGCGCCTCGGCCTGCTGGAGGACATTGCAGTGGGCAGCCTGCCGCGGGCCTTGCATCGGTTTTCCGCGGCGTACCCGCATATCACCCTGGAGATCACCATCGACAGCAGCGCGGCAATGTCCGCCAGGCTGCTGGACGGTGCGCTGGATATCGTCATCGGCGACTCCCAGGGCATCGACGCCCAACCCCAGGTGAGCTGGAACCAGCCGTTGTTCTGGGTCGGCGCCCGTGGCCTGGTGCTGGACCCCGACCTGTCCAGCCGGATCGTGCCGCTGGTGACCTTCGGTGGCACCTGCCTGTGGCAACCGCGGGTCGCGCAGACGCTGAAACAGGCCGGTATCGCCTGGCGCGTGGTGTGCAGCAGCACCAGCCTGCCGGCGGTGCAGTCGGCGGTCGAGGCCGGCCTGGGCATCGCCGTGCTGCTGGAAAGCAATGTCCACCCGCAGAGCATGCGTGTACTGGGTCCCCTCGATGGCCTGCCGCCGGCGCCAACCGTCGATTTCGGTCTTTACGTGCGTCGTGTTCCCGCGGCCCAGGCGGCCGCGGTCCGGGCCTTGCAGCGCTTCCTGGAAGAAGAACTGAATATCGCCGCCACCCTGCCCCTCGACCCGAAAACGGCAGACGCCCTTCCCGAAAGTCTATGAAGACCAGCAGCTTGGCTGCCTGTGATAGAATAGAATAGATGTTTACGTGAATCTATTAACAGGAGCCCTCATGCCTCGCGTCTCGCGCAAACAGGCCGAACTCAACCGCGAAATCATCACGGATGCCGCCGCGCGGCTGTTCCGTGAGCGTGGCCTCAAGGGCCTGAGCGTGATCGAGGTCATGGGCGCGGCCGGGCTGACCCATGGCGGCTTCTATGGTCACTTCGATTCCAAGGAGGCCCTGGCGGCCGAAGCCTGTGCGCGCAGCTTCGCGCAATCGACCGAACGCTGGCAGCAGCGTACGGCCGAAGCCCTCAGCCCGGAGGCGGCACGCCAGGCCATTGTCGAGCATTACCTGAGCACGGCCCACCGCGACAACCCCGGCGAAGGCTGCCCGGTGGTGGCCTTCTGCGGCGACCTGGCCCACGAAGACGCCGACAGCGCCGTGCGCCAAAGTTACGTCGAGGGCCTGGAAAAACTCCTGAGTGCCTACGCCGCCTTGCTCGACAGCGCCGAGCCCGAGGCGCGCAAAGCCGCCCTGGTGCAATACTCCTTGCTGGTCGGTGCCCTGGCCCTGGCGCGTTCGACCCGTGGCCAGGCGATCTCCGATGAAATCCTCGAAGCCACTCGCGCCGCCCTGCTGCCGGCCAACGGCTGAATCAGTCGCCTGCCGCCGTCAGCTCGAAATAGAACACCGCGCCCTTCTCCGGGATCGACAGCAGACGGATCTGGCTGTCATGCAGTTGCAGGATGCGGCGCACGATCAATAACCCGAGGCCGCCGGAGCGGCGGTCGCCGTCATGGTTGAAGGGACGGCGAAAGAGGTTTTCCAGCAGCTTGGCCGGAATCCCCGGCCCGGTATCGCTGACCGTCACCTGCACTTTCCCCGCCTCATGCACCAGCGCCACCTCGATGGTTCCGCCTTCGGGGGTATGGCGCAGCGCATTGTCGATCAGGTTGGTCAGCACCCGCTCGATCATGCCCAGGTCGGCGGTCACCATCGATGCGCCCCGCGGCAGTACCGCCAGCAGTTTCGACTGGCGGGTCTCGGCCATCAGCTCGAACTTCTGGAACACGTCCTGGATCAGGTCGCTGAGGGAAAAGTCCTCGCGTTCCAGGCGCACCGCGCCGTGCTCCAGGCGCGCCAGCTCGAACAACGCCTGGGCCAGTTTGCCAACCTTGTTGCTCTGGGCCAAGGCGATCCCCAGGTAACGCCGGCGCTCGTCGGCCGCCAGCACCCCGTCCTTGAGCGAGAGGGTTTCCAGGTAGCCGTGCAGCGAGGCCAGCGGCGTGCGCAGGTCATGGGAGATATTCGCCACCAACTCGCGGCGGTCCTGGTCGAGCTGGGTCAGGGTCCGCCATTGCTCGCCGATACGCGTGGCCATTTGCGCAAAGCTGGCTTCCAGCACTTCGATTTCGTCACGGCTGCCAAACCCCGCGGTCGACAGCGCCGGCAAACGGGCCGGCGGCACGTCGGTGTCGAAATCGCGCATGGTGTCGGTCAGGCGGCGCAATGGCCGGGTGATCAGGCGGAAAGCGATCAGGCCGGCGATCAGCCCGAGCAACGCCACCAGGGTCATGGCCCACAAGGTGGTCCGCAGCACCGAACTGGCCGAGACCCGCGCGGCCAGGCGGTCATGCTCCTCGCCCTGCAGCACCACGTAGAGATAGCCCAGGTCCTTGCCGCCGCCCTGCAACGCGGCGGCACTGAACACCTTGCGCCCGTCATTGCTGCGCGGATCGTCACCGAGGATCGGCAAGGGCTGGTCCTCGAGCAGGCGCCGGATCGGCCGCAGGTCGACATGGTCGCGCTTGAGATGCCCCTGCGGCGCCGCATCGCCGGTGATCCGTCCGCTCGGGTCGAGCAGATAGACCTCGACGCTCGGATTGACGTTCATCAACTGGCCGAACAGCGCCCGCACCCCCTCCATGGTCAGGCCTTCGGTGCCCACCAGGCGGTTTTCCAGGGCGATGCTGCGGGCCAGGTCGCGGGACAACCCCTGCACCACTTCCTTCTCGTGCATGTCGCTGGCCCGTACCTGCAACCATACCGACGCGCCGCAGCAGGCCAGCAACAGGATCGAAAAGACCACGGACAAGCGCTGGGACAGGGTCAGGTTCATTCGGCACGTCCCGAAGGGGCGAAGCGATAACCCCGGCCCCAGACCGTGAGAATCCGCTCGGGTTGCGCCGGGTCGACCTCGATCTTCGCCCGCAGGCGATTGATATGGGTGTTGACCGTGTGTTCGTAGCCATCGTGCTGGTAGCCCCAGACCTGGTTCAGCAGGTCCATGCGCGAGTAGACCGTGCCGGGGTTCTTCATGAAGAAGTGCAGCAGGTCGAATTCCCTCGGCGTCAGTTCCAGGTACTGGCCGTTGACCTCGGCCTGGCGGGTCAGCGGATCGAGGCTCAGGCCGTTGAGTTCGAGACTGCCGGCATCGACCTTGAGGCTCTTGGCCAGGGCATCGACCCGACGCAGCAGCGCCTTGACCCGCGCCGCCAGCTCGAGCATGGAAAACGGCTTGGCGAGGTAATCGTCGGCGCCCAGTTCGAGACCGAGCACCCGGTGCATTTCACTGGAACGGGCGCTGGTGATGATGATCGGTGTATAGCGCGCCATGGCCCGCGCCTGGCGACAGATCTCCAGGCCGTCGACGCCCGGCAGCATCAGGTCGAGGATCAGGGCATCCCACGAGCCCTTTTCCAGTTGTGCCAGCCCCAGGTTGCCGTCGGCGCAATGGGTGACCTCATAACCTTCGTCACGCAGGTGCAGGCTCAACAGCCCGGCCAGGTGCAGGTCATCCTCGACGATCAGTATGCGTTTGGGTGAATCCATGGGCAGCGTTCCTGCAAGAAAATCCGGGGCCGGCACGGCCAGCAAAGCCTGATTCATTGTGCCGGATCGGTACGCGGAAATATTCACAATTAATTTAACTTTACGGGAGGATTTGGCGACCGTTACCCGCCGACACTGCAAGCCTGATCAATTGCCGTGGAAGTGACGCCATGTCCTCCAGAAGACGCTTTCTTTTCTCCAGTGCCGCCGCCCTGCTTGCCGCCGGCTTCGTCGACTGGCGCGCCGTGGCCGCCACCCTGGGTGCAAATGCTGCCCCCGCCACCCCGGACGAGACCTTCGAAGTCACCCACAGCGATGCCGAATGGCGCACGCTGCTGGACGCCAACCAGTACCAGGTACTGCGCCATGAAGGCACCGAGCGACCTTACAGCAGCCCCCTCAACGACGAGCACCGCGACGGCGTGTTTGCCTGTGCCGGCTGCCAGCTGACGCTGTTCTCCTCCGCCGCCAAGTTCGACAGCCACACCGGCTGGCCGAGCTTCACCGCGCCGCTGGAAAGCGCCGTGGCGACCCGCCGCGACACGTCGCTGGGGGTTTCCCGCACCGAAGTGCACTGCCACCGCTGCGGCGGACACCTGGGCCATGTGTTCCCCGATGGCCCGCGGCCGACCGGATTGCGCTACTGCATGAACGGCGTGGCCATGACCTTCGCCCCGAGTGCCGCCTGACCGCTCCATCACGATTTATCACAAGGATCTGCAACCATGTTTCTACTTGTCCTGGCGTACCTGGGCGGTCTGCTGACCATCCTCAGCCCGTGCATCCTGCCGGTGCTGCCGTTTGTCTTCGCCCGCTCCGGCGAACCGTTCCGCCGCAGCGGCCTGCCCCTGCTTTGCGGCATGGCCCTGACCTTCGCCCTGGTCGCCACCCTGGCGGCCGTCGGCGGTGGCTGGGTGGTCCAGGCCAACCAGTACGGTCGTTGGCTGGCCATGGCGCTGATGGCGTTCTTCGCCATTACCCTGCTGTTCCCGCATCTCGCCGATCGCCTGGCCCAGCCACTGGTATCGGCCGGTGATCGCCTGTCGCGTTCGGCCCAGGACGGCAGCGGCCAGCCAAGCGTCAAGTCGTCCTTCCTGCTGGGGATCGCCACCGGCCTGCTGTGGGCACCCTGCGCCGGACCGATCCTCGGCCTGATCCTCACCGGTGCCGCGCTGCAAGGCGCCAATATCGGCACCACGCTGTTGCTGCTGGCCTATGCCGCCGGTGCCGCCACGTCGCTGGCCGGCGCGCTGCTGGTGGGTGGCCGGCTGTTCACGGCGATGAAACGCAACCTCGGCACCGGCGAATGGCTGCGCCGGGGCCTGGGCGCGGCGATGCTGGCCGGCGTGGTGGCGATTGCCCTGGGCCTGGACACCGGCCTGCTGACCAAGGTTTCCACGGTCGCCACCTCCGGTATCGAACAGAAGTTGCTCGACACCTTGACCCCGGTCGTGCAGAAGGACGCCCCGGCGCAAGGCGGCGCGATGATGGCCGCGGTCAACAGCGACCAACCCGGCGGCAGCATGATGGCGATGGCCGCCAAGACCGGCGGCAACGAACGCGCCCTGCCGGTGGAAGGCACCCTGCCCGACCTTTCGGGCGCCGTGCAGTGGCTCAACTCGGCCCCGCTGAGCGCCGCCGACCTCAAGGGCAAGGTGGTGCTGATCGACTTCTGGACCTACTCCTGCATCAACTGCCTGCGCAGCCTGCCCTACGTCAACGCCTGGGCACAGAAGTACCACGACCAGGGTCTGGTGGTGATCGGCGTGCACGCCCCGGAGTTCGCCTTCGAGCGAGATATCGACAACGTGCGCCAGGCCGTCGCCAAGCTGGGCATCCAGTACCCGGTAGCCATCGACAACAACTACGCGATCTGGCGCGGGTTCAACAACCAGTACTGGCCAGCGCATTACTTTGTCGACGCCCAGGGTCGCGTGCGCTACCACCACTTCGGCGAAGGCGACTATGCCGGCTCCGAGCAGGTCATCCAGCAACTGCTGGCCGAAGCCGGTAACAAGAACGTCTCCGGCGGCATGGTCAGCACCCAGGCCCAGGGCGTGATGCAGGCCGCCGACGAGTCGGAAGTGAAGTCGCCGGAAACCTACGTCGGTTATGACCGCGCCGAGAACTTCGCCTCCCCTGGCGAGCAGGTCGCCGACAAGCCGAAGAACTATGCCGCGCCGCAGCAACCGGCCCTGAACCAGTGGGGCCTGGAAGGCAACTGGACCGTTCACTCGGAACAGGCCGCCCTCAACCAGGCCTCGGGCAAGGTCATCTACCGCTTCCACGCCCGTGACCTGCACCTTGTGCTCGGCCCGGCGAGCGACGGCAAGCCGGTGCGCTTCAAGGTGCTGATCGACGGCAAGGCCCCCGGCGCCAACCACGGCACCGACACCGACGCCAACGGCGCGGGCAGCGTGACCGAGCAGCGCCTCTACCAACTGGTGCGCCAGGCCGGCGATATCGGCGACCACACCTTCTCCATCGAGTTTCTTGACCCGGGTGTCCAGGCCTACGCCTTCACCTTCGGTTGATAGCCAAGAGGATAAACAGCATGAACAAGTCCGTGAGTCAGAAGAAACCCAGGTCGCCGCTGCTGATGATCGCCGGGATTGCCGGCGTGGCGCTGTCGGTGCTGATGATCCAGCGTTTTGCCGGGGCCGCCGAGACCGCAGTGCAGATCGCCCCGCCCGCGTTGGATGAACCGGCAAAGGCCGGCCAGGCCACGGCGGTGTTTGCTGGCGGCTGTTTCTGGGGCGTCCAGGGGGTGTTCCAGCATGTGCGCGGAGTGCAGAACGTGGTCTCCGGCTATACCGGCGGCGCGGCGGGCACCGCGCATTACGAGGATGTCGGCGAAGGCACCACCGGCCATGCCGAGTCGGTACAGATCACCTACGATCCGGGCCAGATCAGCTACGGCAAGCTGTTGCAGGTGTTCTTCTCGGTGGCCCATGACCCGACCGAACTCAATCGCCAGGGCCCGGACAGCGGCACGCAATACCGTTCGGCGATCTTCCCGGTGAATGCCGACCAGGAAAAGGTCGCCCAGGCGTATATCGAGCAGTTGAACGCGGCCAAGGTGTTTCCGTCGGCGATTGTCACCCGGATCGAGGACAACAAGGTCTTCTACCCGGCCGAGGGCTATCACCAGAACTACCTGACGCTGCACCCGTATGCGCCGTATATCGCCATCAACGACATGCCGAAGGTGGAGAACCTCAAGCGCATGGATCCGGACCTCTACCGGGCCGATCCGGTACTGGTGCCGGACGTGCAGTGAGTTCGATGGCCTCTTCGCGGGCAAGCCCGCTCCCACATGGACCGAGTTGCGCAGGCCCCTGAGGGAGCGGGCTTGCCCGCGAAAGGGCCCTAACAGGCACCCCCTTGTTCAAGGGATGCCTGGCGTCCTTCAGGGATAACGGCGCTTATCCGGTGCCGGCGGGAAATACTGATACAACCAGGTCTCGCTCAGCGTCCGGTCCTGGGTGCGGATAAACAGCCGCAGCTCCACCGGATCGACGCTGTCATTGGTCGGGAACCAGTCGAACGTCACGCGATAACCGCCGATCTCGTCCAGCTTGAGGACATTGAAATCCTTCACCTGCCCATTCGACGTAGTGACCACCGGCTCGATCCCGGTGCCCTCCGGCAACCGCTCCAGCCCGCCACCGTTGAAATCCACGGCAAAGCGCCGCGCCCAGACCTCCGGATAATGCTCGCCCGGCGCCCAGCCCTCGATAAAGCCCCCCATGCCCGAACGGGTCGCATGCACCCGCGCCAGGGGCGTGCCCACCGGCGGCAAGGCACTCCAGTACAATTTGTAGCCGTAGTTCAGCGAATCGCCGGCCTTGACCGGCTGCTTCGGCGTCCAGAAGGCGACGATATTGTCCAGGGTCTCGCCCGTGGTCGGGATCTCCAGCAGGTCCACCGAGCCCTCGCCCCAGGGGGTGGTCGGCTCGACCCACAGGCTCGGCCGACGACTGTACCAGTCGACCGTGTCCTGGTAGCTGGCGAACTCATGGTCGGTCTGCACCAGGCCGAATCCCTTCGGGTCCTTGTCGGCGAAGGCATTGAACTGCAGTTTCGCCGGGTTGTTCAGCGGTCGGCAGATCCACTCGCCATTGCCTCGCCACATCGCCAGGCGGTCGGAATCGTGGATCTGCGGGTGGATGGTGTCGCACATGCGCCGCTCGTGGGTGCCGCAACTGAACATGCTGGTCATCGGCGCGATACCCAGTTGCTCGATGGCGACCCGGGCGTTGACATGGGCATCGACCGCCATCACCACCTGTTCGGCCTGGCAATCGATATCAAACCGATAGGCACCGGTGGCGCTCGGCGAATCGAGCAGGGCATAGACCACGAAGCGGGTGCTTTCCTTGCCCGGCGTCTCGAACCAGAACTTGGTGAAGTCCGGGAACTCCTCGCGCTTCTGCGCATAGGTATCAATGGCCAGTCCGCGGGCCGAGAGGCCGTACTGGCCGGTCTTGTCCACCGCGCGGAAATAGCTGGCGCCGAGAAACGAGAGGATATCGTGCTTGTCGATCTCCGGGGCCTTGAACAGCTTGAAGCCGGAGAAACCCAGGTCGCCCTTGAGCTGGGACTGATCGACACCACTGTTGGCGTAGTTGAACAGCGGCGGACGGAAGTGCACCTCCCGCGCCTGGCGGGTCTGGGCATCGACGCTGTACATGCGCACCGGTTGCTTGAAACCCATGCCGACGTGGAAGAACTGCACGTCCAACTGGCCCTTGAGTTCGTTCCACAACGAATGCTTCGCGTCGTACTGGATGGCATTGAACTGCTGCGGGGTCATGTTCGCCAGGGTCGGCGGCAGCACCTGCCGGGTGCTGACATAAGGATTGCTCGCGAGTTTCTTCGCGTGGGTCTGCAACGCCTCGAAATCAAAGTGTTCGATGTCACCGTCCGCGGTGGCGGCAAGCGCCCGGGCCGCGAACAAACCGCTGGCCGACAGGCCGGTATAGGCCGCCAGGGCCATGGAAGCTTTCAGGAGATTGCGGCGATGCATAAAGAGACCTGTACTGGGGACATTCCGGATGCCTGGCGGCTGCACGGCACCGGACTAAAGAAGCATTCGCTCATGACGGCGAGCAAACGCGGCTACCGACAAACAGATACCAAATCCTGATGAACGTTCGCAATGGCTTTGCAAAACTTGACGACAGCCTCCATTCAGCAAAGGTGTGGCTAGATGTTTCTAGCCCTGATCCGATTTCGGGGCGCCCCCTTAGCGACCGCCAGGACCGACATGAAGATTTATTCAGAAAGTCTTCACCTCTTTCTTGGCAAAATCCCACACCTGCTGTGAAGGTTCGTACGAGGCAACTGCAATGACCCGCATCCTGACCATCGAAGATGATGCTGTAACCGCCAAGGAAATCGTGGCCGAGCTGAGCAGCCACGGGCTTGAAGTGGATTGGGTGGACAATGGCCGTGAGGGCCTGGTGCGCGCCGTGAGCGGCGACTATGACCTGATCACCCTCGATCGCATGCTGCCGGAGCTCGACGGCCTGGCCATCGTCACGACCCTGCGGACCATCGGCGTCGCCACGCCGATCCTGATGATCAGCGCCCTGTCCGATGTCGACGAGCGCGTCCGCGGACTGCGGGCCGGCGGCGACGACTACCTGACCAAGCCGTTCGCCTCGGACGAAATGGCCGCGCGGGTGGAAGTACTGCTGCGGCGCAAGAGCCCGGCGCGGGAATTCGAAACCTCGCTGCGGGTCGCCGACCTGGAACTCAACCTGATCAGCCGCGAAGCCTCCCGGGCCGAGCAACTGCTGAGCCTGCTGCCCACCGAGTACAAGCTGCTGGAATTCCTGATGCGCAACACCGGGCAGATCCTGTCGCGGATGATGATCTTCGAGGAAGTCTGGGGTTATCATTTCGACCCGGGCACCAACCTCATTGACGTGCATATCGGTCGCCTGCGCAAGAAAATCGACGGTCCGGGCCTGGCGCCACTGATCCGCACCGTGCGAGGCTCGGGTTATGTCATTGCCGAACCCCTCTAAGGGCTGGCGCTCATCCACCAGCCGTATGCTGGCGCTGTACAGTTTTCTCTTCGTGGCCTGGAGCTGCAGCCTGATGGGCGTGCTCTACTACGAGGTTTCCGGCTACCTCAACACCCTGGCGCGGCATTCGCTGATGCAGCGCCAGCATCTGTTCTCACGCTTCCAGGGCCAGCAGTTGGTCGACGCCCTGACCACCAGCATGACCTTCGACATGCGTGGCGTGGACGCCTACGGCCTGTTCAATGCGCAGAAAATGCACCTCAGCGGGCCAATCCTGGAAATGCCACCGGACCTGATCATGGACGGCCGCATCCACGAACTGGCCAACTGCATCGACTCCGACGACCCCAACCTGCCCCAGGACAGCTGCGACGCCGTCGCCACCCAGACCCATGACGGCAGCTGGTTGCTGCTGGTGCGCGACAACGGCTCGTTGTTCGGCGTGACCCGGATCATCCTGCACGCGCTGTTCTGGGCGGTGTCGCTGACCATCCTGCCCGGCGTGGCCGGCTGGCACCTGCTCAGGCGGCAACCGATCCGCCGGATCCGGGCGATCCAGGCCAGCGCCGAGGCCATCGTCGCCGGCGACCTCGGTCATCGCCTGCCGCTGTCCAACCGACGGGACGAGCTGGACATGCTGGCGGCCATCGTCAACGCCATGCTCGATCGTATCGAACGGCTGATGAACGAGGTCAAGGGCGTCTGCGACAACATCGCCCACGACCTGCGCACGCCCCTCACCCGCCTGCGTGCCCAGCTCTACCGCATCCAGCAACAGGCCCCGGAAGACTCGCCCGAGGCCCTGCAACTGGACGGCGTGATCGCCGAAACCGACACCCTGATGGCCCGCTTCAAGGGACTGTTGCGGATTTCCGAGCTGGAAGACCATCAACGCCGCTCGGGTTTTGTCGTGCTCGACCCGTTGCCTTTGCTACGCGAGTTGTACGACTTCTACCTGCCACTGGCCGAAGAGGCGGAAATCAGCATGCGCCTGGACCTGCCGGAGGCGCTGCCGTTTATCACCGGCGACCGCGCCCTGCTGTTCGAGGCACTGGCGAACCTGCTCAGCAACTCGATCAAGTTCACGCCACCGGGCGGTGAAGTGGTGTTGCTGGCGGCCAATGACGGCGGCAGTACGCGGATCGAAGTGATGGACTCGGGTCCCGGCATACCGCCATCCGAGCGCGACGCGGTGTTCCAGCGCTTCTATCGCTGCGACGACGGTAGCCAGCACAGCGGCTTTGGCCTCGGGTTATCGATTGTCGCGGCGATCATCAACCTGCACGGCTTCAGCCTGGAGATCGGTACCAGTGACCGGGCCGGAGCGCGGTTGATTCTGGAGTGCAAGGACAGTTTGATTGCGGTGGATTGAGTTCTGCGTGGTCAGCGATATCAGTGCTCAGTGAGCGATGGCGCTTGAAATACATGGATCAGCTTTCAGAGGAAATGATCGAGTCCTGACTGGACTCAGCATCCAGTTTCAAGCGATCAGCCTTGCTGATGTATTTAGGCTTGTTCTTCGGTGCCAGCTTGGCACTGGCCTTTTTGGCGTGAGCATCCAGAAGCTGCTTTATTTTTTTACGGCGATTCATGTATTTCTACTCGGTTTGCAGAGGCTGGAATGATACCAGACTCAAATATTGAACCAGACTTTCTGGGTCACGGCCTCGCCATGGACCACGCTTGCCAGGAGGCAGGTCACGCCGCTTCGGTAGTGGCCACTCGCGCGGTGCGAATGAACAAGGCTCGCACCTTGTCCCAGAAATTGCCCCCCAGCACAAAAAAACTGCCGATCAGCATGAGATCGCCCAACAGCTGAAACTGCCAGAGGTTTGGCCGCAGCCCCGGCCAGATAATATCGACGTAGGGTTCAAGAAGGGCCGCGATCAGCGGCAGGCAAAACATGACGAGACCGATGCGATGCCGCACCGGGCCAACTTCAGTGTCCAGGCTCGGTGCCAGTGACGTCACGTAGCCGAACACGCTGCGCTTCAACTGCTGGAACCCGGCCTTGCCCATGACAGCGATAACCAGGATCAGCAGGACCTTGTTACTGATAAACAGGATACCCGTCAGCGCGGCAATTCTTGACCCCGACATACCCAAGGCAGCCACCAGTGGAACCATCAGCCACGATCCCAGCATGAGACAAAGAATCACGATACCCAGCTTGAAACGCCAGCCAGCCGAATGGGGTTGGGTCGTCATGATGATGCACCTTTGTAATGGGTCGCTGCAGAGTGTTGGCACGCTGAAAAGCGTAGCAGCTGATATAGCATGCCAAGCTGTCTTCGTCAGGCAGTGACGAGGCCGATTGAGAACACCGGGCGTTTAGAGCAGTCTGTTGCGAATGGCCTTGAGCACGGCATCGATGTGCCAATGTTCGACCCCTATGCATATCGCTCCAGCCGCGTCGGGTAACAGTTCGACATTTGTCGCTACCCCGTGGTCCGCCAGCAGTCGCTGTGCATCTTGAAGGTGCCTGCGCCTACCGGTGAGCCATTGCCGGCGCTCTCCTGAAAGCAGAGTCAGCGTTTGCGGATAGGTGCGCGCCAGTTTTTGCCGCAAGTTGATCATCGCGGGTTTATCGTCGACGAAAAATGCTGGGGTCAGCACATACAAATGACCTGCCGCCGCACGCAGGTCATACAGGTCTTGCAGGTATTCCTCAACACTGCCACCACTGGCGACCGTCTCAATCGCTCCGCTAATGACGTCGACCAAGTGGGCGTCGACGCCGACGTAGCAATATTCCGTCATACCGCGCACGACACAATCTTCGCTATTGCTACGAACCACCCAATAGTCGCCATTCGCGGACAGCTCACAAGACTGAATGACAAAACGCTCAGGTTCCCCATCCCTGAGAACGCCGTCGTATAGGGCGAGCACGATAGTGCAGGCCTGTTGTGCAGATAACATGGGATCGCTCTCTTGCTCAGTGAATGCAGGTCCTTTTCCATTCGCCGTATTCGCGATGAAGTCTTGCTGCGGACCGCCAGTATAAGGCTTCTTCGAACTGCGGGCTCAAGCGGTAGAGCCATCAAGAGTGCGGCCCTGGAAAGTCATGACGTCATGCCTCTCCATGAGGAAGCGCCTGGCGTGGCCGGCACGTACGGCGTCTCCGGTGTCGGTCTCTATCCCGACGAGCGCCATCGCCACCTCGGCGGATGCACAGGCGCTCGACTTCACCTCGATGTATGCCGCACGAGGCTGGCTCAAGATGCAACCTCTACGAGGACTGGACTCCCAGCGCGACCGACACGCGATAGCCATACCAGGGGATCTCTGGCTGTTTTCTATCGGTCGTAACCGGCAGCAATCGGCCATGAGCGGACGTAGCTTCAGACGGTGGCGGAAATTAGTTCACCCCTCCAATGGCTATGCTTACCAAGCCCGTCTACGCTTCCTACGCGATCGAGGCCCCATCAAGTAGGGCGCTGATTTGCGTCTGCCGAGGTAACGAAGGTCAACAGAAGCTCATGATTTCACTTGAGCATCAGCGTGCCGACGGGATTTCTTAATCTATAAAATCTGAATTGGTGCCATATCGACTGGAAAATTTTCTGATATCGCTCATGCGCGCCCTATAAATGATAAGCGTCAACTTCACCACTTAATGCTAAAAAGCACTGCTGCGCCCAGCTCTGCTACGTGAGCACCTCAGCATTTCCACTTGGAAGCTTTGACAATGGATATGAACAACACAGCTGTCGATCTGGAACACGCAAGCAATCGCATCAAGCCGAGCAAAGACACCATACTTGTTGTCGGCACAGGCATGAGTATGGGGTTGACCAATGGAAATTACTCTCAGCTCGCCTGGACTGGGCTGATTCGATCCGGGTTTCTTTACGCAGTCGAGATTGGGAAAATCCCACAGTCCAAGGCGGACACCTGGCTTACGCTTTTGGACGGATCACCGAACACCTCCGAGATATTGCATGTGGCAGGTTTCCTTTCGGATCGCCTGTCCGACGGTGATGGTTTCGATTACACCAAGTGGCTGAAAAAAGAGTTCGGTGAGGTTCAAGTTCACAATCAGGCACTTGCCAATACCGTCAAGGCTTTGGCAGACGCAGGCGTAAAAATTTGCACTCTCAACTATGACTCACTGCTAGAGAATGTCACCAATCTCTCGCCCGTGTACTTGACTGAGTCAGACGAAGTCATCGAGTGGTTCAAAGGCGAGCGTAAAGGAATTCTCCATCTGCATGGCCACTGGAAGAAACCCGACACCTGCATCCTGAGCAGCCAAGATTATCGAACCACTATACAAAGCAGCACCCGCAACTTCTTCCAACAGCATCTGACAGTTTTTGAAAATTTGGTATTTGTAGGTTGCGGTGGCACATTTGAAGATCCCAATTTCGACAAAACACTGAGCTGGCTGAGAGAAGAACTTAAAACTACCCAGCTCTCAACTTTTGCTTTGGTCAAAGACTCAGATGTAACTGCCCGTAAAACGGACCCGGCATGGAAAAATATCGTAGAACCAATCGGCTTCGGTACAGACAATGCTTCTTTGGGCCCGTTTCTTGATGGACTGTTCCGCGAAGTTATAAGTCAGAACCCTGAGGCGTACCCAGACCTGCTAGGTAGCCCCACTATTCAGCGCATGGAGCAAGGACAAAAGACCGCTGCTCTGGATGGTATTCACAACCCTCTACCCCCAGCCCCTCAAGCTCACGGTGTCAGGCATGCTCAGTCATTTCAGGCTGAGCAGATCCTTAAGCTTCATAGACGCTTGTGGTTGGCGGCTGACTGGGGAATGGGTGAAGACGAATTTATGTCGGCGCTAATCGCGCGGGTATCGAACAACACCAACAAAGTCTATTCGGTCAATATTAGCAACTACACCGACAAAGCGTCCTTTTATAGTCAGATTGAAGAGCTTCTGGGCGCTTCGTTCGAGTCTTTCTGTAGCAGCTTATCGCTCATCGACAATTCTTACCTGATACTCCGAGACGTTCCGCTTGACACTTGTCAAGACAAGGAAAGCCTTCACACTGATCTGCTCAGCCTAACGGACATTCTGACGTCCTTTTGCCCGAATTTGCGGGTGATTCTGACGAGCCGTAATCTGCCTGTTTGGAGAAATGAGGCGCTGGAACTAACGGCTCTGGATGGTGCTGATACTAGAGCGTATATTGAATCACATCCCCTCTATCAAGGCGGTCTGGGTAACGATGATTTCAATCAGCTTTTTGAACACACCAACGGCGTCCCTCGGATTATCAAGGTGGCGCTTGAAAAGCTAGTGGTCGCCTCTTTGGAAGAAATTATTAGTGAACGTGGCAGCTCACGGATCAACCTGACAGGTCGCTTCGGTGATTCCATCAAAGCGCTGTCGGCAGCGAAGGAAATCGAAAAGCGCTATGCGTTTTCGCTGCTCAAAAGCCTTTCCGCGTTCCCCTACGGCGAATACCTAGACAATATCAAACGCGTTGACAAATCGAAGAAATATACGATTGATCACGTGGTAATCCTTCAACGCGAGGGGTTCATTTACGTAGAGGATCAGGATAGCTTCGGTCACACCGGTACTAGAGGGTCTAAAAAACGGCTCATTGTCACACGCCCTGTGAGGCAGTGGCTCGCCCAGGAGACTAAGCCCAAAGAAATCGCGAAAATCAAGACACAGGCCTACCAGCTTTATTTCGGTGACGATTGGGAAACTCAGGAGCCGAAGCTTCACCACGTTTTTAAGGCTAACGACATCAGCGAGAAATCGTCGGAGATCAATAACGCCAAATACTTCATAGTTGAAATCTTTGCGGAAAGTAGGACCAACGAAAGGTGGCGGGCCGTTGGGATGGAACTGGCGTCGCAATTCAGCGCAACAGTAAGTAAAAAATCTTATTACAAGGTTGTGCAGGATTTATACATCGCACTAAAGTCGACACTTGGAAGCCGGGATAAAGACGAAAAGTATTGGTTCTTCATTTACCTGTGCGCGCAATCAATACGGATGGTCGGTGACAAAGCCACCAAAGACGAAGCACTACAGATGTTACTGGACTGCCTAGACCACATTAAACAGCCCAAGCTGGTAGGTTCGATCAAGCTACAGATTGCGATGATCTATTCGTCGAGAAAAGACCACACCCGAGCGCTGGAGTACGCTACCCAAGCACAAAAAGTGACAAAGGGCAGCGTCGCGATGCAAGCCTCCCACATCGCACTCAAACACGGTGATCTAGCAACCAAAGAAGCTGAGATTTCAAAGATCCAGGCGAAAGCAAAGAGCAAAGCCAGCACGCTGTATTCCAACATCGAGCTAGATCGCGCCGATGAGATCGAGGAAGACTCTGCGAAGGTCGACATGCTTAAGGAGCTTGTCGAGTACTGTCACGAGAATAAGGATCTATACAATCAAATCCGGGCGACACTAGGCTACGCAGATTCACTACTGAAAGTCCGTGGGTTACTCGAACCCGTGGAAATCTCCGCGCTAATCAGCATCTACCATCATCTGTATCACGACAACTTAACGAGTCTTCATTCGAAATGTCATCGTATCCTCTGGGCAGCTTTCGAGCAAAATAACGACTATATCAACCTGCTTCAGCTGTTCAAATATAGCTCTCTCTACTGGAGGCTGCGCGACGATCAGAAACCAGAGCTTGAAGCTGTTAAGAAATTCCAGACCCTCGGCATGCCTGAGACCATCCCCGAGCGTGATCCTGCGGTATCGTATTATTACGGGAGACTCGCAACGATCGAGAGCTAAACTTATCTTGTGTCGGCGAATGAGTTCCGTCTGACTCATTCGCAAAATGTCATGCTACGGTGTCCTTATCGCGATAGGCCGTCAACCTGAATCGCCCAGGGTTTCATAGGCGCTGCGAACGGCCGGTTTGGGATAATGAAGAAAGTTCATTAGAGTCTGCTCTTGGCCGAAATCGGGGCTTGAGAACGCCCATTCCTGCTCCCCAATTCGCGAAACCGCAAGACAACTCCCTTTCCCTCGCCTGAAATTTCCTAGAAAATCCCGAGCGCTTGTTTGCGCCTGATCACACCGCTAGGCTTCGACTCGTCACTGCACATCAGTGACAGGGTTTGGTAGCCCTCGGTGTAACTAGGCGCAAAGCGCCACCTTGAGCAAGGCGCTTTTTTTCGGCCTAGGCTTTATGGTGGCCGTGCGCAGGGCGTCCTCGGACGCGCCGGGTTCCTAGTGCACCGGTCTACCAACCTGCGTACGGCCGCCACCCCTGAATCGTTTGGTAGCGATGGTGACGGCTCCTTAACTTGCACTAGGAGTATCGAAACCATGTTCAAACCCACCCCCAACCCGCCTGCAACGCCCAGCACCAACATCGACGCTCGGCTTGCCGACCGCGCCCTCTCCCACTACAACCTCGGGCCGAAGGCCATATCGAAACCCGTACCTATCACACCACCCTCCAATCAGCTCTCCGCCCTGGCAACCCAGGAAGACGCCCTGGTAAACGCCTATTCACTCCTGCAATCCGCCGCGGCCACCGCCTATGAAAACGCCGACAACCAGACCGGGGCAAACCGCAAGGTGGCGATGGGTGTGGTGCATTTGATCGAGATGGCGCAGGTGTGGATCGATGCGGTGCTGGATAAGCAGCCCGCCAGCATCGGTGGCTGACAGCGCTCAGGGATGAACGGGAAGCAAGGCTTCCCGTTTCTTTTGCCGACATGTGTGATGTGACGCAGAGCGTCACGGGCTGCATTCCCACGCGGAGCGTGGGAACAATCGGCAAAGGCTTCCCGTTTCTTTTGCCGGCATCTGTGATGTGACGCTGAGCGTCACGGGCTGCATTCCCACGCGGAGCGTGGGAACGATCGGCAAAGGCTTCCCGTTCTTTTTGCCGGTATGTGTGAGGTGACGCAGAGCGTCACGGGCTGCATTCCCACGCAGAGCGTGGGAACGATCGGTAAAGGCTTCCCGTTTCTTTTGCCGGTATGTGTGATGTGACGCAGAGCGTCACGGGTTGCGTTACCACGCGGAGCGTGGGAACGATCAGCGCAGCAAGCCAGGACTCAGTTACTGGGCCGTTGCTTGGTCGCATCCAGCTCAGCCTTTTTGGCCGTGCTGAGTTCGGTGATTTTCGCCGACTTGGCGATCGCCATATCGAAGGTGTCCTGCATCTTGGCGATGGCGTCGGTCGCCGTGCCCTTGAGCCCACCGTTGGCGGCCCAGTCGAAGTTCCAGACGCCGGACAGGTTGTCGGCCCCGGCCACGTCATGGGTTTCGATGGCGGTAAAGACGTCGGGATGGCGCTCCATGTACTTGGCCGCTTCGGAGACGTTGGCGGGAACCTTGCCCGAGGTGTCGTTGGCCAGTTGAGAAAGCTCCTGCTTGGTGATCGCCGACTTGCCATTCTTGCGCATGTAGTCGGCAATGACCTGGCTGGACTTGGCCGTGTCCAGCGTGCTGTCAAACACGGAACTTGACGCTTTCGGACTGCTCGGCCCGCTACCAGCGGGTGATACGGTAGTAGACATCGGCGCTGCTCCCTCGATGGAATGACTGATATCGCCGCAATGACGATCACGAGTCACAGACGGTAGCATGGGCCAATGGCCACTCCTCGGCGCCTTCACAACAATTCACAACGTTTCTCATCTGAAGACGCCAGACACAAAAAAAGCACCCGCAGGTGCTTTTCTTGTCAGCGCTGTCAGCTCGCCAGACCCGCCGCCCGGGCCCGCGCCGCGTGCAGTTTCTTGTAGCTGTCGATCAGCCGCTGATGCCGGTCGAGCCCTTCCAGTTTCATACTGGTCGGCGTCAGGCCATGGAAGCGCACACTGCCGTTCACCGAGCCGATCACCGTGTCCATACGCTCGTTGCCGAACATGCGACGGAAGTTGGCTTCGTAGTCTTCCAGCTGCAGATCCTCGTCCAGGTGCATTTCCAGCACCGCATTCACGGCCTGGTAAAACAGCCCGCGCTCGACGGTGTTGTCGTTGTACTGCAGGAAGGTTTCCACCAGCTCCTTCGCCTCGTCGTAATGCTGCAAGGCGAGATGGATCAGCAGCTTCAACTCCAGGATGGTCAACTGGCCCCAGGCGGTGTTGTCGTCGAACTCGATGCCGATCAGGGTGGTGATGTCGGTGTAGTCGTCCAGCTCGCTCTCTTCCAGCAGCCCGACCAGCGCTTGCAGGCCGTCATCGTCCAGGCTGTGCAGGTTGAGGATATCCTCGCGGAAGAACAGGGCCTTGTTGGTGTTGTCCCAGATCAGGTCGTCGACCGGATAGATCTCCGAATAGTCCGGTACCAGGATGCGGCAGGCCGTTGCACCGAGGTCGTCGTACACCGCCATGTACACTTCCTTGCCCATTGCTTCGAGGATGCCGAACAGCGTTGCGGCCTCTTCGGCATTGGAGTCTTCACCCTGGCCGGAGAAGTCCCATTCGACAAACTCGTAATCGGACCTGGCGCTGAAGAAGCGCCACGACACCACGCCGCTGGAGTCGATAAAGTGCTCGACGAAGTTGTTCGGCTCGGTCACCGCGTGGCCTTCGAAGGTCGGCTGCGGCAGATCGTTCAGGCCTTCGAAACTGCGGCCCTGGAGCAACTCGGTCAGACTGCGTTCCAGCGCCACCTCGAAGCTCGGATGCGCGCCGAACGAGGCAAATACACCGCCGGTCCGTGGGTTCATCAAGGTCACGCACATCACCGGGAATTCACCACCCAGCGACGCATCCTTGACCAGCACCGGGAAGCCCTGCTCTTCCAGGCCCTGGATGCCGGCCAGGATGCCAGGGTACTTCGCCAGCACCTCCTGCGGCACATCCGGCAGGGCCATTTCACCTTCGAGGATTTCGCGTTTCACCGCCCGCTCGAAGATTTCCGACAGGCACTGCACCTGCGCTTCGGCCAGGGTATTGCCGGCACTCATGCCATTGCTGAGGAACAGGTTCTCGATCAGGTTGGACGGGAAGTACACCACTTCGCCGTCCGACTGGCGCACATAGGGCAACGAGCAGATGCCGCGCTCGGTATTGCCGGAGTTGGTGTCGTACAGGTGCGAGCCGCGCAGTTCGCCATCGGGGTTGTAGATCTTCAGGCAGTACTCGTCGAGGATCTCGGTCGGCAGCGCGTCTTTACGACCGGGCTTGAACCAGCGCTCGTTCGGGTAGTGCACAAACGCCGCGTTGGCGATGTCTTCGCCCCAGAACTGATCGTTGTAGAAGAAGTTGCAGTTGAGCCGCTCGATAAACTCGCCCAGCGCCGACGCCAGCGCGCCTTCCTTGGTCGAGCCCTTGCCGTTGGTGAAGCACATCGGCGAGTGGGCATCGCGAATATGCAGCGACCAGACGTTGGGCACGATATTGCGCCACGAAGCGATCTCGATCTTCATGCCCAGGTCCGCCAGGAGGCCGGACATGTTGGCGATGGTCTGCTCCAGCGGCAGGTCCTTGCCAGCGATGTAGGTCAGCGCCTCGGCGTCGGAGTTGAGCATCAGCAACGCCTGGGCATCGGCGTCGAGGTTGTCCACTTCCTCGATCACGAACTCGGGGCCGGTCTGCACCACCTTTTTCACCGTGCAACGGTCGATGGAACGCAGGATGCCCTGGCGGTCCTTGGCCGAGATATCCGCCGGCAACTCGACCTGGATCTTGAAGATCTGGTTGTAGCGGTTTTCCGGATCGACGATGTTGTTCTGCGAGAGGCGGATGTTCTCGGTGGGAATATTGCGCGTCTGGCAGTACAGCTTGACGAAATAGGCGGCGCACAACGCCGAAGAAGCCAGGAAATAATCGAACGGACCCGGGGCCGAGCCGTCGCCCTTATAGCGGATAGGTTGATCGGCCACCACCGTGAAGTCATCGAACTTGGCTTCAAGTCGAAGGTTGTCGAGAAAATTAACCTTGATTTCCATGCGGGAATTACCACTATAACGAGCTAAATAATTTGGCCGGCATTATCCGGTTTTTCCACCAGAAGAGCACGTTGTCACGGCATCTCTCGCTCGTTTGCCGGCCTTTCCGGCTGTTTGGCCCCTCAATACCCGGTCATTTCCAGATACCCCACGCCCGTCTGGCTGCCGGTGAAACTGATCGGACCTTCCCAGTAGGGAAACGCGGTGCCCATCCAGGCATCGTCCCGCAGAGGACGGGTGTCGATGCGCAACTGTTTGCCCGGGATCTCCAGTCGCCACTCCACCGGTAAACGGCGTCCGGCCACCTCGGCGATCCGTCCCGGCGTCAGGATGATCTCGTCGCCCCGCAATGCCTGGGCCTGGCCATCGGCACTGATCCAGGTGCCGGCACGGTAGCGCTGGCCGTCCGTCTGCCGGACCTGGAACAGCATGACTTTGGCACCATCGGCCAGGTGCAGGGAGAACCAGTCCCAGCCCGACTGGTCGGCGGCCAGCGGCTGGCTGCTCCATTCGCGGTCGAGCCAGGCCTGCCCCTTCACCCGGACTTCACGGCCGTCGACCTGCAGGCTGCCGCTCACCTGGAAATACGGTTGGCTGTAGTACCACGACGCCTGTCCCTTGCCGGACTTGAGGCTGTAGCCGTGATCGCCCTGCAAGACCAATGGGCGCTCGCTGCGCAGGTTCAGCCGGTAGGCGAAGTCACTGCCACGGGCCGTCATCTGCATATCGCCCAGGCCCTGGTTGGCCGGGGACAGAGCGTGAAACTGCCAGTCGTCGATCCAGGCTTTCAAGGGCTCGGCCTCCACCCCGGCGGTACCTACCCCGCCCCGGGCCAGAGCCTGGGCGTAGTGATGGCCGTGCTCGCTGGTCAGGGCCGCATGACCCATCCACAAGGTCGGTTCGCTCCAGCCGGTCAACTGGCCGGGCACCTGCAAGGCATTGCGGAACAGGGTCCATTGCACGCCGTAGGAATGGCCCTCGGCATCCTCGAGATTGGCGGTGACATACCACCACTCGATGCGGTAGTCGCCGTGCGCACCGTGATCACGGGGAAACACCAGCGGTTGACCGGGCACCACCTGGGCATACCCGGCGGCGGTCGCACCGAGCCCGGCAAAGCCTTCGGACCCGGCCGGCGGTGCCTGATCGCAGGCCCCCAGCAACAGGCCGAACAACAGTGGCAACAGACCCCTAGCGTTCATTGGCAAAGGTCCTCAACAATTCCACCGGCCGCACCCGCAGCAGTTTCCACAGGGGCCAGGCGGCAGCAACCAGGGTCACCAGCAGCGCCAGCACCGACAGTTGCAGCAACTGCCAGGGAAAGACCTGCATCGGCAGGCGCCAACCGAACGCCTGGACATTCACCACCGCCACCAGGCACCAGGCCAGCGCCAGCCCCAGGGGAATCGCCAGCAGCAAGGTGATCGAGGCCAGCAGCAGGGTCTGCCCCAGGCTCAGCAACAACAGCTGCCGGCGGGCGACGCCCAACGCCCACAGCGGCGCCAGTTGCCCCAGGCGACTTTCGCTCAGGCTCAGCAGGCTGATGAACAACGCCACGCCGGCCACGCCCAGGGTCAGGCTGTTGAGGGCCGCGGTCGCCGCGAAGGTGCGTTCGAAGACCTTGCCGGCGGCATCCTTGAGTTCGCTCTGGTCGATCAGATGGGTCTCGTCGAAGTGGAAGGCCTGCTGCAACTCGCGCTTGAGCGGCGCCACGGCCTCGGGCTCTGCCAGCAAGCTGTAGCGACTCGGTCGCAGCCCCGGCCAATAGGCCTGCAACGCCCGGCCTTCGAGCAGCAGATGGCCCTTGGGGTTGCCATAGTCGGCATACACGGCCAGCACCGGCAGCGACCAGTCGCCCCTCGGGGTCGGCAGCACCAGGGGCTGGCCGAGCGCCAGCTTGAGGTGCCGCGCCAGTTGCTCGCTGATCATCACACCCTCGCCCGCCGCCCAACGCTGCCAGGCATCGTCACGCGCCTCCAGCAAAGGCCAGTGCTGGCGATAGATGGGCACATCGGGTATCCCGCGCACCTGGATCGGCCAGCCCTGCAGGCTGATCTCGACGTCCCAGCCGGGCAGCAGCGCCTGAACGTCGCGACGCTCGGCCAGCCAGCGCTCCAGTTGCGCGTCCTGCTCGGGTCCTTGCGGGGTGATATACAACTGCGCGGCCAAACGCTGGTCGAGCCAGCTGGTGAAGGTCTGGCGAAACCCCGAGGTCATGCTGCCCACGCCGATGTTCGCGGCCAAGGCCAGCAGCAACGCCATCAGCGCCAGGCTCAGGGCCGGCAATTGCTGGCGGCTGTCGGCGACAAACCACTGGCTCAAGGGCCGGCGACAGGCCGGCAGCACGCTGCCGAGAATGGCGTTCAGGCACACCGGCAGCAGCAAGGCCGCCGCCATCAACAACGCGGCCATCAGGACAAAGCCGCTGGCCAGGCTGTCACCCCAGGCAATACAGGCCAGCACCACCATTGCCAGCAACCCGGCCAGCCAGGCCTGCTGGCGCAGGCGCCGGGCCTGTGCCGACCGCCAGGCTTCGGCCTGGGCCAGCGCCAGCAACGGCAGGCGCGCGGCGCGCCAGACACTGCCGGCCCCCGCGAGCAAGGCACCGCCCAGGGACAGGCCCAGGCCCGCCAACCAGTCGCTCGGCGGCAGGTTCAGGCTGCCCGCCACTTCGGCGCCATAAAGGCCGCGCAGACTGGCCGCCACATCCGGCAACAGCAGGCTCGCCAGGCCATAGCCACTGACCACGCCAAGCACACCGCCGACCAGGGCGAATCCCAGCAGTTCCACGGTCAAGGCACTGAGCAGGCAGCGGGCGCTGACGCCACACGAACGCAGGGTGCGCAGCAGGCCGCGACGCTGCTCCAGGGCCAGGCCGATAGCGCCGTGGACGATAAACAGTCCGACGATAAACGCCAGGAATCCCAGTGCGCTGAGATTGAGATGAAAGCTCTCGGTCAGGCGCGCCAAGTCACTTTCATCACCCGGCGCCTGCAACCGCAGGCGGCTCGCCAGATCCGCCGGCAAGGCCGGTTCACCGCGAGCGAAATCCGTCGCCAGCAACAACTGCGAGAGTTGCTCCGGCGCCTTCAGTACCCGTTGCGCGGCACCGATATCCATCAGCAACAGGCCCGGCGGCAGTTGCGGCCGCAAGGCCAACGGCGGCAGTAACTGCCCCTCGGGATCACGGGGACGCTCGCCGACCTTCAAGCCCAGGCGCTGCAAGGTATCGGGCGCGACCCAGGTTTGTCCGGGCACGCCGATAAACGCCAGCAGCTGCCCGCTGTCCACCGCCTGACCGGCCAGGGTGCTGCCCTGGGGCAGGCTGACCGGATCGATGCCCAGCACCTGCAGGCGCTGGACATGCCCGGGATGGCGGGGATCTTCCAGCTCCAGCCGGCCTTGCAACAGCGGCGAAACCGGCCAGCCCGCCAAACGCAACCGGACAAACAACTGCTGCTCGAAGCGCCCGCCATCACGGCTGACCAGACGATAAGGCGCCGTCCCGCCGATCAACTGGCTGGCCCGCGCATAACTCTCCCGGGCCTGGCTGTTGAGGGCCTGCACGCCGGTCAGTAACGCCGTCGCCAGCCACAGTCCGGCCAGCACGCTGCACAACTGCACCCGATGGCGCCACCAGTGGCTGAGCAACGCGCGCAAGGCCCAATAGAAGCTCCTCATGCCCCCGACAGCTCGCTCAGGCGGCCGCTGTGCAGGCGCACCCGGCGTTGCAGCCGGCTGGCCATGCGCTCGCTGTGGGTGACCATCAGCAGGCTGGTGCCGTTGTCGGCCAACAGGTCCAGCAACAGCCCCAGCACTTCGTCGCTGGTGCTCTCGTCGAGGCTGCCTGTGGGTTCGTCGGCGAGTATCAGCGGTGGCTTCGCCGCCAACGCCCGTCCCAGGGCCACCCGCTGTTGCTGGCCGCCGGACAGTTGCTCGGGGTAGCGCGACAGGGTCTGCGCCAGGCCGAGACGTTCCACCAGTTCGTCCTGCCAGCGCGGATCGTGCCGGCCGGCCAGACGCGCCTGGAAGGCCAGGTTGTCGGCCACGGTCAGGCTGGGAATCAGGTTGAACTGCTGGAAGATCAGGCCGATGTCGTGGCGCCGCCAGCTCGCCAGCTGGACTTCGTTCAACTGGCACAGATCGCGCCCGGCGATCTCGATCGCACCGGCATCGGCCCGATCCAGCCCGGCCACCAGGTGCAGCAAGGTGCTCTTGCCACTGCCGGACTCGCCCATCAGGGCCAGGCTCGCCCCCTGCTCCAGCTCCAGGTCGACGCCCTGCAGCACGGCCAACGGCCCCTGGGCGGTGGCATAGGCTTTACTCAGCCCGCGAATACGCAACATCGATAACCTCACTCAAGACAAAGCCCGACCGGCGAATCGCCGGATCGGGCTTCACGATGACTGCCGTTATAGGCCAGTGCGGACGTTTTTGCACCGTCGATCAATCGGGGAAGTTGGCTTTCAGTGCCGCCAGGCCACCGCTGTAGATGCCGTGGAACAGCGCCACCACTTCCTCTTCGCTGACCCCGACCGGGGTGAAGATACCGGCCCATTCGACAATGGCCGTCTGTGGGGTACTGCCCTCGCGGACCTGCAGGGTCGCCAGGTAGTCGGTGGCGGGGAACGGCGCCTGCTCGATGGAATAGCTGTAGCGCCGGGCCCGGTTGTCGAAGGCTTCCAGGCGCTCGACCACGGTGCCGCCATCGGCGGTCTGCAGGGTCCGCAGCCGCCCGCCTTCGCTCAGGCTGCTGCGGGGAATGAACGGCAGCCAGTCGGGCAGCGAATCGAAGCCGCCCATCAATTGCCAGACCTGCTCGGGTGTCGCGGGGATTTCAATCGTAACGGATGTTGCAGCCATGAAAATTCTCCGGAAAAACCTCAGATAGCCAGGCTATCGACAACACCACCGTCGACCCGCAGCGCGGCGCCGGTGGTGGCGGAAGACAGCGGTGACGCGAGGTACACGGCCAGGTTGGCCACTTCCTCGACATCCGCTGCCCGCTGGATGATAGAAGTCGGCCGGGCGGCCTTGACGAAAACGTCGGCCTCTTCCCGGGCACTGCGCCCCGACGCGGCGGTAGCGTCCTTGAGCATCTCTTCCAGGCCGTCGGTAAAGGTCGGCCCGGGGAGGATCGCGTTGACCGTCACGCCACTGCCCGCCAGGCGCTTGGCCAGGCCATGGGAGACGGCCAGGTTGGCGCTTTTGGTGACACCGTAGTTGATCATATCGGCGGGAGTGGCGATACCCGATTCGGAGGAGACGAACAGCACCCGTCCCCAGCCGCGCTTGACCATCGCCGGGGTGTAGTGCCGCGACAGGCGTACGCCGGAGATCACATTGACCTCGTAGAAACGCGTCCACTCTTCATCCGGGGTGTCGAAGAAATCGACATCGTTGAAGATCCCCAGGTTGTTGACCAGGATGTCGGCGTCCGGCTCGGCCCGGAACAGCGCCTCGGCGCCGGCGGCCGTGCCGAGGTCGGCGGCCAGGCCGCGGACCTTGGCCTCGGGATGCGCGGCGAGAATGACCGCGATGGCCTCGTCGACCTTGGCCTGCTGGCGGCCGACGATCACCACTGTCGCGCCGGCGCCCGCCAGGCCCTTGCCGATGCCCAGGCCGATACCGGCGGTGGAGCCGCTGACAATGGCGACCTTGTTGGAAAGATTGATCTGCATGAGAACCTCGATTGAATGAATAAAGCGGTATCAAGCCGGACACGGCCCCTGTAGGAGCCCGGCTTGCCGGCGAAGAGACCCGTGAAACCGCTGCAAGCTTCACAGGTTACCGATCGTTCCCACGCTCCGCGTGGGCATGCAGCCCGTGACGCTCTGCGTCACAAGAGCGGACGCGGAGCGTCCCTAGAGGCATTCCCACGCGGAGCGTGGGAACGATCCTCACGATCATCAGGGCTTTCCCGTGCTGTCAGCTCAGCGGCAACGGCGCGTTACCCGCCACCAGCCCCGCGCTGCGCAGGGCCTGCCAGAATTCGGCCGGGATCTTCACCTGCAACGCCGCCACATCCTCGACAATCCGCCCTGGCCGGCTCGACCCGGGAATCACCGCCGCCACTGCCGGGTTGGCCAGGGAGAACTGCAACGCCGCAGCCTTGATGTCCACGCCGAAGTCCCGGGCAATTGCCTTGATCCGTTCAACTTTAGCCAGAATCTGCGGCGACGCCGGCTGGTATTCGAAATTCGTGCCTCCGGCCAGCACACCGGAGCTGTAGGGACCGCCGACGACGATATCGACGTTCTGCGCCGCCGCTTCCGGCATCAGCCGCTGCAAGGCACGCTCATGGTCCAGCAGGGTGTAGCGGCCGGCGAGCAGGAAACCGTCCGGCTGCGCCTCGGCCAGTTGCAGGGTCAGCTCGCACGGCTCGACCTTGTTCACCCCCAGGCCCCAAGCCTTGATCACGCCTTCTTCGCGCAGCCGGCTCAGCACCCGGAATGCGCCCTTGCGGGCCACGTTGAAGTATTCCAGCCATTCGTCGCCATAGAAGTCCTGGGCGATATCGTGAACCCAGACGATATCCAGGCGATCGGTGCGCAGGCGCTTGAGGCTGTCCTCGATGGAACGCAGCGTGGCATCGGCGGAGTAGTCGTTGACGATCTTGTTCGGCCGGCCATGGGCGAACACCCCGGCCTTCTCGCCCAGATCACGGGCAGCGACGTCTTCGACTTCGTCGAGGATCACCCGGCCGACCTTGCTGCTCAGCACATACTGGTCCCGCGGATGCCTGGCCAGGGCCTCGCCGAGGCGGATCTCCGACAACCCGGAACCGTAGAACGGCGCGGTGTCGAAGTAACGCACACCCTGCTCCCAGGCGGCGTCGACGGTGGCGAGCGCTTCGTCCTCGGGAATGGCCCGGAACATGTTGCCCAGCGGGGCGGTACCAAAACCCAGGGGACCTTGCAGTTTGTCTCTGATACTCATGAATGGACTCCTTCAAGCTCGATAAAAGGGATCACGCCTTGCCCTCAGCAGGTGCCAGCTTGTTCGCGAGGGGCGGCATCGATCGCGGTGTCGGGACAAATACTAGGTTGCGAACTTTTGACCGTCCAAGACATAATTTGCGCCACTTGAGTCCTTCGAGGTCTGACATGATCGATCTACGCCAACTCCGCTACTTCGTCGTGGTCGCCGAAGAAGAGCACGTCGGCCGCGCCGCAGAGCGTCTGCACATCTCGCAATCGCCCCTCAGCCGGCAGATCGCCCAGCTGGAGGAACGCCTCGGGCTGACGCTGTTCGAGCGCAGCCAGCAGCGCATTCGCCTGACCGTCGACGGCCAGACCTTCCTCGCCGAGACCCGCGCCTTCCTGACCCACGCCAACCGCCTGGAGTCCCTGGGGCGGCGCCTGGGTCGGGGGGAAGAAGGCGGCCTGTGCATCGGCTATATCGAGAACGCCATGCACTCGGGGGTGCTGCCGGATGCCTTGCGGACCCTGCGCACGGCCCGGCCCGGGGTGCATATCGCGCTGTACAGCCTGAACTCGGCGGAACAATTGGAGGGCCTGCGCCAGCGCAGCCTGGATATTGCCCTGGCCAGCGAACCGCCGGTGGCGGACGACCCCGACCTGAACAGCGCCCGGGTGCTGGACGACCCGATGCTGCTGGCCCTGCCTGAACAGCACCCGCTGGCCCTGCTCGACGAACTGCGTCCGGAGGATTTCCCCGGCCAGGAATGGATTGCCGTGCAACATCGGCAAAATGCGGGTAAGCAGGATGACTTCGTCTCGGCCTGCATCAAGGCCGGTTTCAACCCGGATATCCGCCTGGAAGCCAGCGAGCCGCTGACCGCCCTCGGCCTGGTGGCGGCGGGCCTGGGCCTGACGATGATCCAGCGGAGCCTGCGCCACAACGCCCCGCAAGGCGTGGTGCTGCGGGAACTGCCGTGGCTGTTCTATACCACCCCGCTGTGGGCCGCCTGGCATCGGATCAACCTGCGACCACTGGTGGCGACCTTCCGCGAAGTCCTGGTCAACGACGCCTACAGCGTCATGCCATCCCTGGCGACCAGCACCGAGGCCGGCAACGTCCCGGCGTGATCCAGCAGCCAGGCATCCAGCGTGTGGCCGACATGGGTCAGCACCGCCTGCGCCGGGTTCAACGTCGCAATCGTCGCCAGCGCCAGGTTCAGGTCGTTGTGATTGCGCGGGGCCTGGGGCTGCGGCGGCATCGAGCAGTCCAGCACCAGCAGATCCAGCGGTCGCGCCTGCAGGAAGACCTCGGTCTCGGCGGGCAGGCCAACAGTGTCGGTGAGATAGGCAATGCGGCGGCCCTCGCCTTCCAGCAGATAACCCAGGGTCGGCCTGGAATGCACCAACGGTAGCGCCGTGACGCCCAGCGCCCCCAACTGGCGGGTTTCGAAGGCGGCGAACGGCTGGCTGAAATCGAGAATCCCCGGATGCTTGTAGAGGTCCGACAGCCCTTCCGGATCGGCCGGGCCGTGCACCGGGATCACCAGGCCCTGGCCCCAGCGCAGATGCAGCAGGCCCTGGGCGTGATCAGCGTGGTAATGGGTCTGCAGGATGCCGCTGAAACTGCGCGGCGCAAAACGCTCGGTGAGGTCCGGCAGGCCGCTGTCGATCAGCCAGCGCTGGTCGCCGCATTCCACCAGGGCGCTGCAGGGCAGGCGCCGCAGCGCCGGCTGTTGGCGGGCCGCGACGCAGGCCCGGCAGTCGCAGCCATACACCGGCACCTGGCGAGCATCGCCGGTGCCGAGCAAGGTCAGGCGCATGATCACTCCTTGCCGATCAGGGCAAACAACCGGGTCACGGTCTGGCGGATCGGCCCGGAGTTGTCGAGCAGCACCAGCGACGGATCATCCGCAGCCAGCACGCCGGCCCCGAGGGTGAAGTCGGCGTTGCGCGCCAGCCGCGCCTCGATCTCCGGCAACGACTCGCGGCCCCGGGCCAGCAGCCGCTCGCGCAATACCGACTGCTCCACCGTCAGCAGCACCACCAGCAGGTCGGGATAACGCTCGCGGGCCTGGGGCAGGTAGCCGCGCGAGCCGTTGACCAGCACATCCTGGCCTTCCTCCAGCCACTGGTCGATCTCCCGGGGAATCCCGTAGAACAGCCCGTTGGCCTTCCAGCTCAAGGCAAAGGCCCCCTGCACCTGCATCGCCGCGAACTGCTCGGCGCTGACGCCATGGGCGGCCTCGCCGACCGCCTCGGCGGAACGGGTGATGACCCGCCGCACGATGCGGCAGCCCCGTTGCGCCAGAGGTTCGCGGGCGGCATCGAGCAGGCTGTCCTTGCCGGAGCCCGAAGGCCCGATGAGATAGATCAACCTGCCCGCCATCAGAACACCCTCTTCGCTTGTCGCCACACTTGCTGGATCACCGGCAGGCCACCCTGGTTGCGGGCATGGATCACGTCGGCACGCAGGCCGACGCGGATTTCCCCGCGGTCGTCGAGTCCCGCCGCGCGGGCCGGGGCCCGGCTGACCATGGCCACGGTCCGTGGCAGGTCGCAGTCGTTGTCCTGGGCGGCCAGCAGAAAGGCCGCCTGCAACAGGCTGGCCGGATAGTAATCGCTGGACAGGATATCCAATAACCCGTCTTTTGCCAGTGCCGCCGCCGCCACGTTGCCCGAATGCGAGCCGCCGCGCACCACGTTCGGCGCGCCCATCAGCACGGCCATGCCCAAGCGGTTGCAGGCATTGGCCGCCTCCATCGTGGTGGGAAACTCGGCGATGCTCATGCCGAACGCCGCCGATTCCTCGACATGGGCCAGGGTCGCGTCGTCATGGCTGGCCACCGACAGGCCACGGGCCAGGCAATCCTCGACAATCGCGCCACGATAACGGTTGCTGTACTGCGCCGAGTTGGCGATCTGCAGGACGATGAACTCGTCCATCTGCTGGTCGCTCAGGTGGTACTTGCCCATATAGTACTCGCGGTACTTGGACTCCAGGGCGAACTGGCGCTGGCCCGGCGAATGGTCCATGACCGAGACCAGTTGCACCAGCGGGTTTTCCACCAGGTCGCGGAACACCGCCAGGGTCTCGGGGTGGCAGACCTCGCAGCGCAGGTGCAGGCGGTGCTCGGCGCGGGTCAGGCCGGCGGCGCTGGCGGTGGCGATGGCATCGAGCATGCCCGGCAGTTGCTGCATGCGCTTGCCCTTGGGGTTGACGTCACCGATGGACAAGGCGTCGAACACCGTGGTGATCCCCGCCGCGATGATCTGCGCGTCATGGCTGAGTACCGCCGATACCGACGGCCAATCCACGCCGGGACGCGGGGTCATGTGCTTTTCCAGGTTGTCGGTGTGCAGCTCGATCAACCCCGGCAGCAGGTAGTCGCCCTGCAGGTCCTGGGCCTGGGGCAACTGGCTGCGGCCCTCGCCGATCTCGGCGATCAGGCCGTCGCGCAGGACCAGGGTGCCGGTGATTTCCTGGTCGGCGAGGACCAGTCGGGCGTTGCTGAGAATCTGTTCGTTCAGCATGGCGTGGCTTCCTTGGGCATCGAGGCAGTCGGGGTCATGTCGAGATGGCGATCGGCAACCGCCTCGCGGGCGGCGCGGTCGTGGAAAATGCCGATCAGCGCGGTACCGGCGGCTTTCGCCTCGCCGATCAGTTCCAGCACCACCTGGCGATTGGCGTCGTCGAGGGACGCCGTCGGTTCGTCGAGCAGCATCAGCGGCCAATCCACCATGAAGCCCCGGGCGATGTTGACCCGCTGCTGCTCGCCGCCGGAGAAGGTCCCCGGCGCCAGTTGCCAGAGCCGCCGCGGGATATTCAGGCGGCTCAGCAACGCTTCGGCGCGGGCCTGGGCAACGCCGCGCTCCCAGCCACGGGCCAGGGCCGGCTCCATGACCACGTCCAGGCAGGCGACCCGTGGGATCACCCGCAGGAACTGGCTGACATAACCCAGGGTGCGCTGGCGCACGTCCAGCAGTTCCCGCGGTTCGGCGCCGACCAGTTCCAGCCAGTCGCCGGCATGGCGCACGCGGATGCTGCCGCCGGCCGGCAGGTAGTTGCCATACAGGGTGCGCAGCAAGGTACTTTTGCCGGCGCCGGACTGGCCGTGGAGTACCAGGCACTCGCCGGCATCGACGCTGAAGGCCAGGCCGTCCAGCACATTGAGCACCACACCGTGTTGCTGGTGCAGGGTGAAGGTTTTCGAGAGGTCGCGGACCTCGAGCAGCGTTGTCATCGGAGACACCTCAGGCGGAACGCGAATCAGGGTTGCAGGACGGAAGACACCAGCAGTTGCGAGTAGGCATCCTGGGGATCGTCGAGGATCTGGTCGGTGAGCCCCGACTCGACCACTCGCGAGCGGCGCATGACCATCAGCCGGTCCGCCAGCAGGCGGGCCACGGCCAGGTCATGGGTGACGATCACCACCGCCAGGTCCAGCTCGCGCACCAGGCCGCGCAGCAAATCGAGCAGGCGTGCCTGCACCGACACGTCGAGGCCGCCGGTAGGCTCGTCCATGAACACCAGGCGCGGCCCCGAGACCAGGTTGCGGGCGATCTGCAGGCGCTGCTGCATGCCGCCGGAAAAGGTCCGTGGCAGGTCGTCGATACGCAGCGGATCGATCTCCACCTGGCTCAGCCAGTCCAGCCCGGCGGCGCGCAGTTGCGCATAATTGCGGATGCCCTGGGCCATCAGCCGCTCGCCGATATTGGCCCCGGCGGAAACCCCCATGCGCAGGCCGTCGCGGGGGTTCTGCTCGACGAAACCCCATTCGGTGCGCAGCAGCGTGCGGCGCTCGGCCTCGCTGGCGCTGTAGAGGTCCAGCCAGCGGTCCTGCTTGTCGCGGTAGGCGATCGCCCCGCTGTCCGGCGGGCAGCGGCCGCTGAGCAGCGACAGCAGGGTCGACTTGCCCGAGCCGGACTCGCCGACGATACCCAGCACTTCGCCGGGATAGAGGTCGAAGCTGACGTCCTGGCAGCCCTTCTCCGGGCCATACAACTTGCCCAGGCCACGCACTTGCAGCAAGGGCTTGGCGCGTTCGTTGCGGCGTGCCTGCACGGCCGGGTTCAGTAAGGCGGCGTTCATTGGCCTTGCTCCTGTTCGCTGACGCGCTGGGCGCAGTAATCGGTGTCCGAGCAGACAAACTGCTGGGTGCCGGCGTCGTCGACGATCAACTCGTCGAGGAACGAATCGTGGCTGCCGCAGATCGCGCAGCTCTGTTCCCAACGCTGGACCTCGAAGGGGTGATCCTCGAAGTCGAGGCTGGTCACGCGGGTGTACGGCGGCACTGCATACAGGCGCTTCTCGCGCCCGGCGCCGAACAGCATCAGCGCCGGACTCATGTCGAGTTTCGGGTTGTCGAACTTGGGAATCGGCGACGGGTCCATCACATAGCGGTCGTCGACCGTCACCGGGTAGGCGTAGCTGGTCTCGATATGCCCGTAGGTGGCGATGTCCTCGTACAGCTTGACGTGCATGACCCCGTAGTCGTTGAGGGCATGCATGGTCCGGGTCTCGGTTTCCGACGGTTCGATAAACCGCAGCGGCTCGGGATTGGGCACCTGGTAGACCATGATCTGGCCTTCGCGCAGGGCGATTTCCGGAATCCGGTGACGGGTCTGGATCAACGTCGCCTCGGGCGTGCGTTCGGTGGTGGCGACACCGGCGGTACGGGCGAAGAAACGGCGGATCGACACCGCGTTGGTGGTGTCGTCGGCGCCCTGGTCGATGACCTTGAGCACGTCGTCGGCACCGAGGATCGCCGCGGTCAGCTGCATGCCGCCGGTGCCCCAGCCGTAGGGCAGCGGCATCTCGCGGCCACCGAACGGCACCTGGTAGCCGGGAATCGCCACGGCCTTGAGCAGGCCGCGACGGATCATGCGTTTGGTCTGTTCGTCGAGGTAGGCGAAGTTGTAGGCCTCGTCGCGAATCGGGGTCTGGCCGTTCATCAACGGTTCTCCTCGGGGTTGCGCAGTTTGCGGATCAGTTCCAGTTCGGACTGGAAGTCGACGTAGTGCGGCAGCTTGAGGTGCGAGACGAAGCCGGCGGCCTCGACGTTGTCACAGTGGGCCAGCACGAACTCTTCCTGCTGGGCCGGTGACACCACCTCTTCATTGAATTCCTCGGCCCGTAGCGAGCGGTCGATCAGGGCCATGCCCATGGCCTTGCGCTCGGCATGACCGAAGGCCAGGCCATAGCCACGGGTAAACTGCGCCGGCTCGGTTTTCGAGCCGACGAACTGGTTGACCATCTCGCACTCGGTCACTTCGATCGAGCCGATGGCGATCGGGAAACCCAGTTCCGCCGGTTCGATCCAGACTTCCACCGCGCCGATACGGATCTCCCCGGCAAAGGGGTGATTGCGTCCGTAGCCGCGCTGGGTCGAATACCCCAGGGCCAGCAGGAAACCTTCATCGCCACGGGCCAGTGCCTGCAGGCGCTCGGCACGCGTGGCCGGGTACTCCAGGGGTTTGCGGGTGATATCGTCGACCGCGGCACCCTGGTCGCTTTCGGACTTGATCAGCCCTTCCCTGGCCAGCAGTTCCAGGACTCGCGGACACGGCGCCAGGCCGGCGTCCTCTGCCACCTGCGGCCCCGGATGCTCGCCCTCGGCCAGCAGCGCGAAATCCAGCAGGCGGTGGGTGTAGTCGAAGGTCGGGCCGAGCAGCTGACCGCCCGGTACGTCCTTGAAGGTCGCCGACAGGCGCCGGTCAAGCTGCATGTCCGAGGTATCGATGGGCAGGCTGTCATTGAAGCGCGGCAGCGTCGTGCGGTAGGCCCGCAGCAGGAAGATCGCTTCCACCAGGTCCCCCGCCGCCTGCTTGATCGCCAGCGCGGCCAGTTGTTCGTCGTACAGCGAGCCCTCGGTCATCACCCGGGCCACCGCCAGCGGCAGTTGCTGGCGGACCTGCTCGACGTCGAGTTCGGCGATGGCGGTGTCGCCACGGCGTTTTTTCGCCAGCAGGCGGTGGGCATTGTCGATGGCTCTCTCGCCACCCTTGACGGCTACATACATCAGGCAAGCTCCTCGGACAGGTGGCTGACACGGGTACTGCGCGGCAGGCCGAGCACGTCGCCGGCGGCCAGGAAAAACACATCCAGCCCACGGGGAAACGCACTGTGGCGTTCGCGCTGGTGCCAGAACGCCGCGGCCAGCGGCAGGCCGACCCGCTGTTCGTCGCGGATACCCGGACCACGCCAGGCCAGGGAGCGCCCGCTCTCCAGTTGCGGCAACTGGACCAGCAAGGTGCAGGACTGGTCCGGGTAACGTTCGTTGCCCAGGTCGAAGCCGGCGAGGTCATGCAGATCCTCGGCCGCGAGCAGGGCAAAGCGCGCCTCCTCGCGTTGATGGGTCAGCGGGCAGCCACAATGGAACGCCAGGTTGGCGCGGATCAGCGGGGTATCGAAGGACGGCGCCAGCCACAGCGGGGTATCGCCGTCGAGCAGCGCCAGGCACAGCGCGTAGGTCGCCGGCGCCAGGCCGTCGAGGCTCGGCAGCGTGGGCATGGCCTGGGCCACGCCGGGATTGGCCAAGGCGTCGAGGGCCGCGCGGAAACTGCGCTGGGCATCCAGCACCGGGTCGGCGAAAGCGCCTTGCAGAAGACTTGCACTCATCAGTTTTCTCCTCGCACCAGGGTGAAGAACTCGACCTTGGTCGCGGCGGTATCGGCGGCTTTCGCGGCCCGACGCAGGGCCTCGGCATGGGCCAGGGGTTCGATCAGTTCACTGAGCCAGCGCGCCTGCTGGCTGCCTTGCAGATGGGCGTCGGCCAATGCGGCCAGCTCGGCATGCCGCTTGTCGCGTCCGGCCAGGTAGCTGTAGCCGACCCGACCATCGGCCAGGCGCACCACGCAGCGGGTGACGGTCATTTCGCCGACGTTGAAGGGCGCACCGGTGCCGCCCATGCGGCCACGCACCAGGGTCATGCCGACTTCCGGGGCGCGGATCAGCTGGTAGTCAGTGTCGCGCAGGGCCTCTTCATGGGCGTGCAGCTCGACGCCCTGGGCGCGGGCCAGGACGCCGATCCAGCGTTGCCGTGCAGCGTGTGTTTCGGGAGCAGTCATCTTGAGGTTCTCCATCAGGTCACGACCTGGTACTGAAAGCGGTCCGAGCGGCTGGTGGACAGCGCCAGCTCCACCGGCCGTCCGGCGGGGTCACGGGAAACGGTCAGCACCGTCAGCACCGGCATATGCCGGGGCATCAGCAACAGGCCGGCCTCGTCGCGGCTGGGCAGGCGCGCGCCGATCAGGCTGAAGGTGCGGGTCAGGGGCAGCTTGCGGTCGGCGAAGAACTGCCGCAGCGAACCGCCGTTGTAAGGGTCCAGCCAGCGCGCGCGGCTGGCGCAGTAGCGGTGACGGATCAGGCTCACCGGTTGTTCGTCGAGCAGGCGCAGGGTCTGCAGCTCGATCAGCGGTGCCTGCTCCTGCAACTCCAGGTGGCGGGCGTCCTCGCGGCTCGCCGGGCAGTGCCGGCGGCGCAGCAGCAGCGCCTGGACGCCGACGCCCTGGGCCGACAGCGACTGGCTGTAGGCGCTGTCCGCCGCCATCGGGTAGATCAGCGGACGTTCCAGCACCTGGGTGCCCTTGCCCTGCAGGCGCAGCAGGCAGCCCTCGGCCACCAGTTCGTCGATGGCGCGGCGGATGGTGTGGCGGTTCACCGAGAAGCGCGAGGCCAGCTGGACTTCCGGCGGCAGGTAGTCCCCCGCGCGGTAACCGGACAGCTCGCGGCGCAGCGTGTCGGCCAGCTCGCGGTATATCGGCTCTACTTGTCTAGACAATGTCATGGCTAAAAAAAGCGCCCTCAGGCACCCTCTCCGATCAGATGAATTGTTTGCGCAGGCGTTGCGACAGGATGTCGATCACGCTCACCACGAAGATGATCACCAGCAGCACCGCGCAGGTCTGGACGAACTGGAAGGCGCGGATGTTTTCCCAGAGGATCACGCCGATACCGCCGGCACCGACCATCCCCACCACCGTGGCGGAACGCACGTTGGACTCGAAGCGGTACAGCGCGTAGGAGATCCACAGCGGCATGACCTGCGGGATCACTCCGTAGATCACTTCCTGCAAGGCACTGGCACCGGTGGCACGCACACCTTCCACGGGCCCCGGATCAATCGCCTCGACCGCTTCGGCGAACAGCTTGGCGAGAACCCCGGTGGTGCTGATCCACAGCGCCAGGACACCGGCGAACGGCCCCAGGCCGACCGCCACCACGAACAACATGGCGAACACCATTTCGTTGATCGAGCGGAACGAGTCCATGACCCGGCGCAGTGGCTGGTGAATCCACCAGGGGGTGATGTTGTCGGCGCAGAGAATGCCCAGCGGCACCGAGCAGACAATCGCCAGCAGCGTGCCCCAGAGGGCGATATGCACGGTGACGATCATTTCCTTGAGGTACGAGCGCCATTCGTGGAAGTCCGGCGGGAAGAAGTCGGCGGCGAAGGTCGCCATGTTTCCCGAATCGCGGTACAGCTGCAGCGGGTTCATTTCCGCGCCATGCCAGGCCCAGGCGAACATCGCCAGTACCAGGGCCCAGCCGATGTAACGGCTCCAGGAACGTTTGCCGACAATATCGGCGTGTGCAGCGTGAGTATTCATGAGCGGCTCTCGTCGACGGAGGATGACGCGCTGCCTGGCGGGTACGACCCGGGCAGCGCGGCCCGGTGCCTCAACCCGCCTTGGCGGCGGTCTGCTTGTCCAGTTCGCTGATGCGGTCCTGCAACTTCGCAAGGCCGGCATCGATGTCTTTCAGGCGAGTGGTTTTTTCCTCGGCGCTCAGGGTGGTGCTGGCGCTCACTTCGGTGCGCTGCTTGAACAGTTCGAGCTGGCGGATGGTCAGCAGCTGGTCGTCGCTGGACTTGAGAAACTTGCCCAACTGCATGTTGGTCAGCACCGCCTTCTCTTCCGGCGTATCGCCATAGGTGGCGAAGAACTCGCGGATCTTGGCCTTGTTGGCGTCCGACAGGTTCTTGTTCCATACCATCGGGTCGGCCGGGATCAGCGGCGAGCGCCAGATTTCCTTGAGCAGCGCGGCGTTTTCCGGCTGGGTCACTTGCAGGCGGTCCCAGCTTTCGGTGTTGAAGGTGGCGACGTCGATCTGGCCCTTGGCAACGCTCAAGGCGTTCACTTCATGGCTGGAGTTGAGGGTGCGCTTGAACGCGGTGGCGGCATCGACATGGTTCTTGGCGAACACGTAATAGCCGGGTACCAGATAGCCGGAGGTGGAGTTCGGGTCGCCGTTGCCGAAGGTCAGGCTCTTGGCGTTCTTGAGCATGTCGGCAACGGAGTTGATCGGGCTGTCCTTGCGCACGATCAGCACGCTCCAGTAACCCGGATTGCCATTGGCCGCAGCGGTCTGGGCGAAGATCTCTCCGTTGGAGCGGTCCACGGCTTCCATCGCGCCCTTGTTGCCGAGCCACGCCACGTCCACCTTGTTGAAGCGCATCCCCTGGATCAGGCCGGCGTAGTCGGAAGCAAAGGTGGCTTTGACGGTGAGGCCGGTTTTCTTCGACATGTCGTCGAGGAACGGCTGCCAGACACTCTTGAGGTTCTGCGACGACTCGGTGGACATGAGACCGAAGTTGATGACTTGTTCCTGTGCCTGGGCGGTGCCCAGGACGCAGCTTGCCAGCAGAGCGGCAGACGCGAAGACGCGACCGATACGGTTCAACATGGAATGGATTCCTGCAGGTGCGTTAAGGGTTCGAGAGGTTGTCTGGGTTCAGGCCAGGACCAGCCGGGGCGCGTTGTCCATGCGCCGGGCCTGATCGGAAAACATCAGGCTGGTGTCCAGGTCGGCGCCATACAGGCCGTTGAGCAGCGGCCCGGTCAGTTCCGAAGCGGCGCCGTCGTAGTGGATCCGGCCGCCCTTGAGCGCCACGGCGCGGGGGCAATAGCGAACGGCGTAATCCACTTGATGCAGGGTCACCACGACGGTCTTGCCGTCGCGGCGGTTGATGTCGGCGAGGATTTCCATGACCTTGCGCGCCGACTCCGGATCGAGGGAGGCGATCGGCTCGTCGGCCAGGATCACGTCGGCGCGCTGGGTCAGGGTGCGGGCAATGGCGACCCGTTGCTGCTGGCCGCCGGACAGGGTCGAGGCACGCTGGCCGGCCAGGTCGAGCAGGCCGACGCGCTCCAGGGACTCATGGGCCCGATGTCGCTCCTCGGCGTTGAACAGGCCGAAATTGCCGCGAAAGCGCGGCATGCGACCTAGACAACCGAGAAGTACGTTGTCTAGAACACTCAGCCGGTTGACAAGGTTGAACTGCTGGAAGATATAACCGATGTCGGCCCGCAGACGGCGCACGTTGCCGTTGAGCCGGCCGCTGGACTGCACGTCGCGCCCCAGCACCCGGACCCGCCCACCGTTGTCGCGGTCGCACACGGCAAGGCCGGCGAGGTGGCGTAACAGGGTCGACTTGCCGGACCCGGAAGCGCCGATCAGCGCGACCATCTCGCCGGTCTGGATGGACAATTCGAGATCGACCAGGGCGGTCTTGCGCGAAAAGGTCTTGTTCAAACGATCGACATGGATGGCTACGGTCATGGGAGCTCTCTGTCTGGTTATAGAGGCCGTCCATGGCCGCATTGGGATGACCAGACGTTAGAGCGCGCGTGTTGCGGTCCTGCGAACAGAACATGACCGTGAAGTCACGGTTTGATGACGTTTGTGTTGATGTTTTCCCACAGGCCGCGCAATAGAAGGATCACCCTCCGGCACCGGGTGATCGCCGTCAGACGGCTGGTCTGCGCAAAACCACCCCGGCCCCGATCAGCGCACTGGCGACGGCCAGTACCAGGATCACCCCCTGGGTACCCAGGGAGCCGGCCAACACCCCCACCAGCAAACCGGCCAAAGGTTGCGACAGGTTGTTGAGCAAGGTGATCACCCCCACCGTCTTGCCGAAGTCCTGCACCGGAATCACCTGCTGGCGGACACTGCGCATATAGACATTGAACATCTTGTCGAAGCCGACGATCAGCAGGAAGCCGACGACATAGCCCGCCGTCGAAGGACTACACGCGGTGACAAAGGCACCGAGCAGGATCAACCCATAGGACAGTCCACCGAGCAGCCGCAACGGCAGGCTGAGCCGTGCCAGCAGGAACAGGATCGCGATGGTCACCCCGGCCCCGACCGCCTGCAGCCCGGCGTAATAGTCCTTGCCCTGTTCGTGGACGCCAATCACCAGCGCCGCCGAGGTGGCCAGGGTCACGCCGATGATCAGGTTGACCCCGACCGCCAGGCAGATGATCTTGCGCAACGGCGCCAATGCGCGGATATGGCCGAAGGCGATGCGCAGCGGTTGCAGCCAGAGCCCCGGATGCTGCTCGAAGGTTTCCAGGCTGATCACGCTGCTGCGCTGCCAGGCCCGCATCGCCAGGTCGGCCAGCACGAACAATCCCGCCACGCCGAGCACCACCCAGGGCCAGGCCATGGCCTCCAGCAGCAGCGCCGCCAGCAAGGGCCCGAGCACGAGGCCGCTCTGGTCGGCGATCTGCGAATAGGACAAGGTCCTGGTATAGCTGTAACGGGCGAAGATATGCGGCAGCAGCACTTCGCGGGCCATGATGCCCTGGGTGGTCAGCACCCCGCACAGGGCCGAGAGTGCCACCAGCCAGTAGATACCGTCGAACAGCCCATGACAGGCGACGGCGACCACACAGGCCAGTGCCCGGTAGACCTGGCTGATGTGCAGGATGCGCACGGGCGAAAAACGGTCGCAGAGGGCCCCGCAGACCGGGAACGCCAGGAAGCGCGGCAACGCCTCGACGAAAAACGCCAGGCCGGCCCAGGAGGCACTGTTGGTGGTCTGGAACACCAGCAGCGGGACGATGAACAACAGGATCTGGTCAGCCAGTCGTGAAAGAAACAGCGAAGCGAAAAACGCCAGGTAGTCCCTGCCCATCGTTTCCTCTTTGTCCAACGGCACGAGGCCGAAAGCGCGAGGATAGACCATTCGTCACGCTTTCGGACAGCGCTGTCTTTCAGTCGAGGAAATCCGCTTCCCCAGTGATCAGGCGGCGTTTCACACTCTCCAGATGGCTGCGGGCGCTGTCCGCCTCGCCGACCCGCATCTGTCGCGCCGTCGCCGCAATGATCCCGGGGGCAATGGCCTGCAACTTGCGCCCCGTGCTCAGCGCCCGGATCTGCACTTCGGCGGCGCGCTCCAGGTAATAGAGATCGTCCCAGGCTTCGGCGATGCTGGCCCCGATCACCATCACCCCATGGTTTTTCATGAACAGCACCGCCGCCTCGCCCATGGCCGCGGCGATACGATCGCCTTCGCGGCTGTCCAGGGCCAGGCCGTTGAAGTGTTCGTCCACCGCCACTCGACCATAGAACTTCAGGGCCGTCTGTCCGGCATACAACAACGGCTCGCCCTCGCACATGGCCAGGGCCGTGGCATTGGGCATGTGGGTGTGAAAGGCCGCGACGGCCTTCGGGTTGGCCCGGTGCAAACGGGCATGGATATAGAACGCCGTGGCTTCCGGCTGACCGTCACCGGCCAGGACATTGCCCTGAAAATCACAGATCAGCAGGCTCGACGCCGTGACCTCGGCAAAGGCCAGGCCATAGGGATTGACCAGGAACAGTCCCGGCTCTCCCGGCACCAGCGCCGAAAAGTGATTGCAGATGCCCTCGGCCAGCCCGAGCCGAGCCGCCATGCGCAGGCAGGCAGCCAGGTCGATACGGGCCTGGCGGATCGCCGGGCTGTCGAGATCGCCGTGATCGGCGCAACCGGGAACGATGTCTTGCAGTTGATGAGCCATGGCGTCAGACCCAATCCAGGGAAGTGAACAACTCTTTCAGCCCCGCCAGGTCCGGCAGGATCGCGTCGGGGGTGTAGTCGGCCAGCAGTCGGCGCCGGGTGCCACGGTCGATCCATACGCAGCGAAAGCCCATGTCCCGGGCCGCGGCATGATCCAGGTGCGGACTGGCGCAGATATGCAGCACCTCTTCCTTGCTCACCCCGAGTTGCTGATGGGCATGACGGAACAGTTGCAGGTCGGGCTTGTAGGCCCCGGCCTGCTGGGCGGTGATCACTCGGTCGATATGCCCGTTCAGTTGCGCCACATTGCCGGCGATGATGTCGTCATCGGTATTGGAGACGATGGCGATGCGAAACCCCTGGGCCTTCAGCCAGCCCAGGGTCGGCACCACTTCGGGAAACGGCGGCATGGCGGAGATCCGCGCGTTGAGCTGCTCCGAATCGCGGTCCTGGTAGCCCAGGTCCAGGTCTTCCAGCACCAGGCGCAGGGACTGGCGGGAAACCTCCTTGAACGAGCGATGGGGCGGCTCCTGTTCCAGGCGGTGTTCGTGGTGATCGTAGATACGGATGAACTCGTCCGGGTCGATACCCGACTGGCCCTTGGCTTCAAGCAATGCGTGGACATGGGCCAGCAAGCCCTCGTCCCACTGGATCAGGGTGCCGTAGCAGTCGAAGGTCAGCCAGAGCGGGCGTGGCGTGTGGGTCAGGGACATAGCGGTGATTCCATCGAATTGACGCTTTGAGCCTATAACCCCTGCCATGAATTGGAAAATTAAATTATTATCCAATCTTAATTCCATTTACAAATGTATAGCCATGTACGACCTCGACCTGCTCAAGACCTTCGTTTGCGTGATCGATGCCGGCGGCTTCACCAAGGGCGGCGAGCGGGTCAATCGCACCCAGTCCACGGTCAGCCAGCAGATTCGCAAGCTGGAAGACCAGGTCGGGCGCGCCCTGCTGGTCCGCCATCGGGCGTGCAAGGAAGTGCAACTGACCGAGGATGGCGAACGCCTGATGAGCTATGCCCGGCGCCTGGTGCTGCTGGCGAGCGAGGCCCAGGCAGTGATGCAGTCGGGGGATGGTGCCGGCCTGGTGCGCCTGGGTGTGCCGGAGGATTTCGATGTGCAGCGCATGATGCAGTTGCTCTCGGGCTTTGCCGGCCGCCATCCACGGATTCGTCTCGATACCGTCAATGGCCTGAGCCTGGACCTGAAAAGCCGCCTGGCCAACGACGACCTCGACCTGGCACTGATCAAGCGCAATGCCGGCGAAGGCACGGCGCTCGCCAGTTGGCCGGAGGAACTGGTGTGGGTCAGCGGCACGCAGGTCGATGTGTACCAGACACCGCTGCCCCTGGTGGTTTACGCCCAGGGCTGTATCTACCGCAACCGGCTGATCCACACCCTGGAAAGCCAGGGGCGAGCGTGGCGGATCGCATTCTCCAGTCAGAGCCTGGCGGGTATCCAGGCAGCGGTATCGGCCAATCTGGGGATCAGCCTGTTGCCGCGCACGGCGGTACTGGCCGGCCATCGCGAGCTGTCCAGCACCGAAGGTTTCGGTCTACCGCCGGCCTCGGAGCTGGCGCTGGTGAGCGCCGACAGGACACAGTCCCAGCCCCAGCGCCTGCTGATTGAATATCTGCTGGAGCAGTTGCACCCCTAAGTGCGATAGAAATCCGTGCCTCGCTTGTCAACGACGAGGCCCGCGAGCATGCCAGAAGCTTCGCGGGCAAGCCCGCTCCCACAGGATCGAGCCTTATCCACACATGATGAGTCTGCTCGATTATTGTGGGAGTTGGCTTGCCAACGAACCGCCGCGGGCGGCCATCCACCTCAATCGATGCATCAGACCTCGTTGCGCGCCACCAGCCGCGAGAAGCTGGCCAGGCAAGCGGCTGTTGCAAACCCCGCGCCGATGTACAGCGCAATGACCGGTCCATGTGTGGCCGACAAACCGAAACTCAACGCCACCAGCGCGGCACCGGTCGACTGGCCGATCAGGCGCGCGGTGGCAATCATGCCGCTGGCACCGCTGCTGCGTTCCCGCGGGGCGCTGGTCATCAGGGCCTTCTGGTTCGGCGACTGGAAAAAACCGAAGCCCAGGCCGCAGATCACCATGCGGATGCCGATATCCAGCGCGCTCGGATCGCTGGGCAGCAAGGCCAGGGACAACATGCCCAGGGCCAGCACCCCCAAGCCGATACCGCCGAGCAGGCCTGGTGGGTAACGGTCCGATAGCCGTCCGGCAAAGGGCGCGATCAAGGCCACCACCACCGACCAGGGCGTCATCAGGTAGCCGGTCTGCACCGGGTCGCGGCCCAGCACCGTTTCGAAAAAGAATGGCAGCGAGACAAAGGCCAGGCCCTGGGTGGCAAAGGAACAGACCGCCGTCAGCGCCGACAATGCGAACATCGGGCGCTTGAGCAGATCGATGGGGAACATCGGTGCCGGATGCCCGGCTTCACGGCGGATCATCACAAAACCCGCCGTCAGGCACACCAGCAACGCCAGGCAGATAGGCAAGGTGCCCGCAAACTGCGCGCCCTCCCCCAAGGCATAGATCAGCGAGCCAAAGGTGACGATGCTCAGGCCGGCCGTGATCCAGGCAAAGCGCTGGCCGTTGGGCGGCGTGTGGGGCAGCGAAGGAATGGCCATCGCCAGGGCGATCAGGCCGATGGGGATGTTCACCCCGAACAGCCACGGCCAATTGGCCACGGACAGGATCAGCGAGGCCACGGTTGGTCCGGCGGCGAACGACATGCCCACCACCAGCGCATTGAGGCCCATGCCCTTGCCGAGCTTTTCCGGCGGGAACAGGCTGAAGATCAGCGCCGCGTTGACGCTCATGATCGCGCTCGCCCCGACGCCCTGGAGGACGCGGGCCATGGTCAGCTGGGTCAGGGTGGTCGACATCGCGCACAGCGCCGAAGACACCGTGAACAGCACCAGGCCGAACAGATAGATCTTGCGATGCCCGACCACGCCACCGAACGAGGCGAAGGCGAGGATGGTCGCGACCGCCGACAGCTGGTAGGCGTTGATGATCCACACCGAGGCGGCCGGCGTGGTGTGCAGGCTGGTGGCGATGGCCGGCAGCGCCGTGTTGGCGATGGCGGTGTCCAGTGAAGCCAGGGCGATGGAGATCAGGATCGCCAACATGCCACTGACCTGACGCGATAGACGCGGCCTGAAAATTCCCGATAACCCGCTGATCGCACACCCCCGAAACCCGCTGCACAGAGCGGATCATAACTTTTTGCCAAATACCGATGACGACGTTTTGCTGAACCGCGGCTGTACGACAGCGAGCACAGGTCCGGCTGGTGTCGCTGCCCATGGTGATCCCCTAGCCTCACTTGATAAACTAGCGACTTCTTGGATCACTCCCAATAAAAGGTTGGCAATGGACGTTCTGGCAAGCATGAAGGTCTTCGTCAAGGTCGTCGATCACGGCAGTTTCAGCGCGGCGGCGCAGTCCATCGGGATTTCCTCGACCATGGTCGGCAATCATATCCAGGGCCTGGAGAAACACCTGGGCACCCGCCTGCTGCACCGCACCACCCGCCGCCAGAGCCTGACCGAGATCGGCCAGGGCTACTACAGCCAATGCCTGGCAATCCTCGGACAGATCGAACACGCCGAACTGGTCGCCCGCGAACAACGTGCCCATCCCCGCGGCCGCCTGCGGGTCAGTGCCTCGGCGACCCTGGCCTCGGACCGGTTGATCCCGGCAATCGCCGCCTACCTCAAGACCTACCCGGAAGTGGATATCGAATTGCAGTTCAACGACCGGGTGGTGGACCTGGTGGAAGACGGCTTCGACGTGGTGTTCCGCTACGGCGAACTGCCCAGCAGCGCACTGGTGGGACGCCTGCTGAGCAAGAACCGCCGCATCGCCTGCGCCTCGCCCGCATACCTGAAGGCCCATGGCACGCCACGCGTGCCGGCGGATCTGCAGCAGCACAACTGCCTGGTGTTCCTGCGGGCCACGCCGCAGCGCGAATGGTTGTTCCGTGGCGTGAGCAGCGAAAGCGTGCGGGTGCACGGGCAACTGTCGGCCAACAACGGCACGGCCCTGATGAATGCGGCGCTGGAAGGCATCGGTATCGTCCTGCTCCCGCAGACACTGGTGGAAGACGCCCTGAAGGATGGGCGCCTGGTCCACCTGCTGCCGGACCACGAGACCCTGGACCGGCCGCTGCACCTGGTCTATCTGCCGGACAAGCACATGACGCCGAAGTTGAGCAGTTTTATCGAGTTCATGGTGGGACGGTTTGCGTAGTCGCTACATAAGTTTCGATCGTCCCCACGCTCTGCGTGGGCATGCAGCCCGTGACGCTCCGCGTCACAAAGGACGGACGCAGAGCGTCCAGTGAGACACACCCACGCTGGAGCGTGGGAGCGATCAAAATATTACAGATCATCACTGTACTTATATTTAATGTTCAGCTTCGCATGAGCGTTACCCCACCACCAATCCTTTTATTGGGATCATCGCGCAGCGGTTTGTACCTGAGCAGCAGAAACTGGCAATCCACTCACAAACCTAAAAATCAAAATCACCTAGCGTCTTTCCTTTTCGCCGCAAGATAGAAGACACAAATTCAGCATCCACCTTGAGCAAAAGCGCTATAACATCGCGAATCCTCCATCGATATCTATCTGGAAAATCGATGATTTTCTCCAGATACTCCTCGAACAATGGAACATATTCAACAAACCCTTCACGCTCCACCAACCAAAAGATATCAGACACTTCAAAAGGCGCAGTACCCGCGAGAGCAACTACCTTGGAAATTGGCGAGAATATTTGCAATCGCGCCTCATCACGCCGCCCGCTCTCAATACACTTTATATAATAATTGCTTAGCGCAAATAATATATGTTTAAACGTATCATCATATCCATGCAAATTCTGGGATATGCCACCAGCAATGGACTCAGGCCTATCCACAAACGCCTCAAGGGAAATCAACCCCTCTTCGTATCCCCAGGCAGCCAGCAGTTTCGCCGACAAAAAGCGCTCCCAGGAATCGGTAGAGTCGCGCAAGAGCTCCCTCACTGCATCAACCCTTGATGAAGGAATGTCCTCGGCGTCCAAATCTATAGCCTCGACGGCGTAGTCCGCCCCCTCCGGGATGCCAAAAAGCAATTTATTTTTTTGCGCATCCATAACCAATAACCTATTTTTTTACCGGGGTAATATATTTTCCTGGCACACATCCCTTGATCAGGCACTCACCATCTCGAATAACATTCGACAAGTCTCCTTGCGCCCTTTCCACCGCTTTTAAATTAGCCGGACTAGGGTTGGAGAAACTGCGTATACGTGCAGCATCCAGCTTGGACTGAAGCTCATCGATGACCTGTTGGTTTGTGAAAATCTTGGTGTCAGTCAATTTACCCGCATCAATATCCTTCTGCAATTGCTTGACATCAATCGAAATTTTGTCACCCCCATAATCCTTGGGGTTATTTGCCGCTCGAGGATCAGTCGTGGAAATATACGGTGACTCCTGAGAGTTCCCGCCTCTGACATGAGTCTGAATACTGCCATTACCCTCAGCGTTAGCGGGAACCAGATCACCGTTGTCATTGATGTAGGCCTTGGGATTGCCCTTTTGATTTGTGGGCGAAGAGAAGTCGTTGTCACTGCGGAAAACAACTGTCGGCCCATCAGCACTCCTGCCTTTGATAATGCTTAGAATTTTATTCCCAACTACCGCAGCTCCGGCACCCGTAGCAAGAGCCAGCATTGGCAGGCTGTCCCTTAGCTCAGCAGTCTGCTCGTTGGTAAGATTGAACTTTGCCTGAAGAGCACCTGCCAGGGCGTCGGTGGTATGCCCACCGGAGGCCATTGCAAGCATTTGTTGAAAATCATGATTTTCATTGATCAGCGACTGCAGTGCAGTTTTGGCGTATGTCGTGCCATCCCCAAGGGAATCCCAAACCTTGTTGAGGTCGGACATTGTATTCTGAACCTCCCTGGAATGGGGTCCACACAACTCGACCGCAAAGAGGCAGTTTTTGAGCGCATCGATATCCTGTTCTTTACTGAGCTCTTTAAATTTAACAAGGACCTTTTCGCACTCTGGGGTTGCTGAAGAACAGGTGCTGAGTTCTCTAGCCGCCCTCTCCAACTGACTGTGGCTTAGGTAATTGTTTTGAACGGTATTGGATCCGACTGATGCCGCAATACCGGCATCGCCCCCCGTGATCGCCGCCGAAAGCACACCGATCAACTGCGACGCCGCTAGCAGATGGGTGACACCTTGTTGATATTCAAGGCTGTTTTCCGCAACCCCTTTTGGCAGGAGCTTGTCGGCCAGGAAATCGACCATCGCCTCGTTGGCACCGGCCGCCAGGGCCCCAGTGCGGAAATCGCCGCCCATGGCTTTCGCCAACAGCCCACCAACACCGGCGTGCAAGGCGATCTTGGACAAACTGCCGTCCGCCAGGACCATGCCGCCGACCTTGTTCGCCCCGACTGCGCCGCCGATGCTCACCGCTGAACTGATTGCCGTGTTGAGCAGGTTGTCCCCCAGGCTTCCACCATAGACCGCTGTCTTGATCAGTGAGTCCGCAGCGACTTTCTTCGCGACGAGAGCAAAGCTTGGCGCATCGAGCCCAAGCTTGGTCGGGTCGTAGTTCAAGCCAAACTGGGCGCCTATCCCCGCCGTGATCCCGGCAAACGCATAGCCTTTGAGACTGTCCGAGGAGGTCACGTCCTTGAGCGTCGCCCCCAGGTTGCCTTTGTTGTTGATCGTGCTGACTGCGGCGCTACTGGCCATGGAGGTCATGACGGCCGAGGCGACGATATTGCCCAGGCCTGCCGAAGTCGTCGCCGTCGCGGCAGCCATGGTCGTGCCCGCCCCGAAGCCGGCGGCACTACCTGCCGAGGCGGCCAGGGTACTTGCCGCTCCCGCGGTCAGCACCGTGACGACGATGATGATCGCCAGCATCGCTCCTTGTCCAAGGCTGGAGCTGCTGTATTTGAAGGAGTCATGCACCTCCTTGATCTGTCGCCAGTCCACATCGCCGCGTTTCTCGGCCTCCTTGAGCCAAGCCAGTTGCGGGTCGGCCTGAACCATCGCATCAATGGCCTGGCTGACGGACTTCTGGTCAATCTGCTTGACGTCGATGTGCAACCCTTCAACAGCCTTGATGGCCAGTTCACCCTTGGCAACAATCTGGCTCTGGCGAAGGGTTTCATCCGTATGGCCCTTACCCTTCATGGACGTCCAGGCCATGCTGCTGTTACTTTTCTCGTGACTCTCCTGGTCGAGGTCCTTGACGCCCTCGAAAGTAATAGCTCCACCACTGTCGATGGTCAGGTCGTTGCCGCTGTCGAGCTTGGCCACCTGATAGCGCTGATCACCGCCACTTTTCAGAGTCAGATCACCACCGGTCTGAATCGCGCTGCCGATATTGGTGACCTTGGTGACCTCATCACGCTTGGTCTGCTTTTTCCCCCAACTGCCCTTTTTCTTCTTGTCATACAGCGAGTAATCGCTGTCCTGCGCGGCGAGCAGGTCAAGATCGCCGCCTGCTACAAGGTAGGCCTCGTTGCCCGCATTGATCCGACTGGACACCAATGCCATGTCCTTCCCAGCAGTAAGAGCAACATCTCCCCCCGCTGTCACGGTGCTGGCGATCTGCTTGACGTGGTCTTCCTGAGTCGTGAGCTTCTTCGACTTGGAGTACGAGTGGCTTTCGTCAGCCGCAGAACCGAGGGTCAAGTTCTCCACGGCAGCCATGCCGATATCGCGCTGGACATCGATCTGGCTACCAATGACCGATATATCTCGAGCGGCCGTCAGTTTGAGGTCGCGACCGGCTCCCACGACCGATCCAGACTGGGTAATGGAACTGCTGTTGTTCTTCGGACCGTAGTCATCCTTGTCGATACGCGCGGTACTCACGATATCGATATCGCGCCCGGCCTTGACCGCGGTATCAGCGCCGCTGTGCAGCACGCTGCCCGCATTGATGACATCCTGTCCGGCATCGATGCTCAGGTTGTTGGCGGCCTCGATACGAGCGGCGTTATCCAGGAAGCTGCGCTGGCGGTCATAGATATTGCCGCCGGCCTTTTCGGTCGTCACCGTCCGTTCGTTGACCACGTCACCGCTGATGGTGGTCAGGTTGACGTCACGCCCACTGATGATCCCACCGGACTTGTTGGCCAGGTTGTTGACCGCCAGCAGATCCAGGCGATTACCGGCTTCGATCAGGCCGCTGTTGACGATGTCGTTACCCGCCGTCGCCGACAGATTATTGCTGGCCCGCAACGTCCCCGCGTTGTTCAGGTCCTTGCCGGCGATCAGCGTAACGTCCGAACCCTGGATCAACGCCCCGTTCGGTGCCAGGCGGTTGGTGGCCTGGGCCAGGTACAGCACCGGCACCAGGACCTTCTCGCCATTCACTTCGTGCTCTTCGAGCCAGACGATATCGTGGGTCAGCGCCGCCACCTGCTCGGAGGTCAGGCTGACCCCCACCGACAGATCGAGCTGCTGCTTGCTCTTGACGGCGTTGTCCATCAGGTACTTGTACAGCGCTTCGTCGGAAGTCTGGCCGTCGATAAAACGTTGACCGGTTCGCGCCACGACCGCCTGCTGGATCAGCTTCTGCTCATAGAAACCGTCGCCCAGGCGCTTGGCGCTTTCATCGGGGTTGTAGCCGAGGTTGGACAGCAAGTAGTCCGAACTCATGAACTGCCGGAGATCGGTCAGCACCGGGTTGGTTTCGATCAGGTACTTCTGCGGATTGGAACGGCCCGAGGTGTCCGGCAGGCCCTGCACACGATTGATGACTTGACCGCCGACCGGCGTGACCAAGCCACCTTGCCCCGCAAGCTGGAGACTGCTGGCCTCTCCTGGCGTTGCAACACTGATCACGCTGCCACTGATGCTGCTGTTCGTGCTCTGGCGTGCAATCGGGTCAAGCTGGAGGTCGCTGGCCGCTACCCGAGCGGAATCGCTGAACGAGAGGTTACGCGCCGCAACATCGTCCCCAGCCGATTGCCGTTGACTGCCAGTGACCGTCGCACTGCCCATGCTCCACGCTTGTGGACCCTGATCGGTGCTCGCCATCGATCGGCCAGAGCCGGCCTGACCGCTGAGACGGAACAGGCCATTCTCCCCGGTTGGCAAGCTAAAGCCCGGCAGTGCCAGCGGGTTGACCTGCTGTTGCGCGACATCAGGTGCCAATTGAGCATTGAGCCTGATGTTGACGGGTGCACCAGCAGCGCTGACCTGGGTCGCCTGAACTTTGTTCGCCCCGGAAGTAACAGCGTGATCCTGGTGAATGACGCTATTTTCCAGGTTCTGGGTCGCCGTGATCGCAACCTTGCCAGCCGCCTGGATGACGGCACTACGACCGGTGCCGCTTCCGTCCCGTGAGACTTCGACATCACTGGTCAGCGAGTACTGCTGCAACTGCCCCGGCAAGGCGACCAGGTTATTGCGGTCATACTGGGAGGTTGGAATGCTCCTGTAGCCATAGCCGATCAGGGTGTTGGTGATTTCATCACCCGTGACCATGTTCACCAGGCCGAGGTAGGTTGACGAGCTATCACCATCGTTGCTGGTGATGAACTCGGGCCTCCCCAGGCTCAGCCCCCCGGCCGCATTGACGTAGTAGACGTTCGGAAAGTCAGGGTTATTGCGCTGATTGTAGCCGACCACCCAAGGCATCGAGCGGTTCGCGGTACCGTCGGTAATCCTCCCCGTTCGATAGATACGGGTACGCTCGATGGTGCCCCCGACCGCACCGATATTTTTCAGGTTATCGGCCTGGATGGTGATATTGCCGCCTGCGCTGACAGTGCTTTTGCTGTTGAGGAAATTACCGCCCTTGAAGGCGAAATCCCCGCCGGCGATGAGCGAAGCGGCGGCGCTGGTGTCCGTGTCCTGCCCTTCGAAGACCTCCCGAGCAATATAGTTGAGGTCGTAGTGGTCGCCCGAGCAGTCCAGGCACTGAACGGCAATGGCGCCCGAGACCAGCGTACGCCCTACACTGAAGCTTTCCGTGCGGTTCTCGAAGTTTGCCGCGTTGAGGGTGAATTTGCCGGTACTCTCCAACGCTCCGGAGATATTGAGTACCTGAGTAGCCTGGGCCGCACCGCCATAACCACCGATATTGACGGCGCCCAGCGAGTACACCTGGGCCGAATGGTTGGTGAAACTGTTGACTTGCAGTGTGCTATCGCCACCGCTGAAGATCAGGCCCTTTTCGTTCAGCAGGACAGGAGTGTTGACACTCAACGTACCGGTGCTGCCCAGGGTTCCATAATTGTTCAAGGTGCCCGCTGTAACACTGAGCCCAGCCGCAGAGGTGAGGCGGCCGTAGTTGCTCAGGCCACCGGCACTGATCGTGGTATCAGCGCCACCGGCAATGCTCGTCGCGCTCCCCAGGTTCACCTGTGCCGCATTCAGGCCCAGAGTGCCCACGCTGCTGTAGCGTCCATTGCCGCCGTAGGTGCCGGCGAGCGTCAGGTTGGCCGAGCCATCACTGGCGATCAACCCATCGTTGTTCCAGTTGCCGCCGTTGCCGGTCAGGCTGTCGGAGGCCAGCAATTGCCCGCTAGCGGTCTGGTTGAGGGTGTTGACGTTCACCGTCAGGCGCCCGGCCTGGATCACGCTGCTGTTGGTCCAGCTGTCCGCCGTCAGGGTCAGGCCGCCACGGGTCAGCAGGCTGCCGCCGGCATTGGTGATATTGGCGGTGCTGATATCAAAGGTGCCGCTGCCCACATGCAGCAGGTTGCCGCCCAGGTTCTGGAAGCCGACGGCATTGAGGGTCAGGTCGCTGTTGGCGGTTTCCAGCTTGCCATTGCGGTTGTCGAACAGGCCGCCGATCTGGAAATCGGTCTTGCCGCTGGTGCCCAGCGCACGGATCTGGCCGGTCTGGTTGTCGAGGCTGGCCGCACGGACGCGTAGCGTGCTGTCGCTTTCAATCACGCCCAGGCGATTGTTCAGCGCGCCGTTGAGGCTGAGGTCGATGCGCTGGCCGGCGATCTGTCCGTCGTTGTCACCGCTGTTGTCGAAGTTGTTGCCACTGACCTGCACCAGGCCCTTGGCGTAGAGACCGCCATTGCGGTTGTCGAAGTCGGCGGTGGTGACCAGGGCATCGCCACTCTGCGCCGCGATCCGCCCGCCATAGTTGTCGATACCGCCCAGGGCGCCGAGGGTCAGGCGCTGGGCCTGGATGATGCCGCCCTGACGGTTGTTGCCCAGGTCATAGCCGTTTTTCAGCACGCCGACGATACGGGCTTCGAGGGCGCCCTTGACGCTGGCCAGGGTGCCGCCACGGTTGTCGAGGTTGGCCGCGCTGACGGTCAGGTCGCCATTCTGGGCAATCAGCCTGCCGCTCTGGTTGTCGATATCGCCGCTGACCGTCAGGTTCAGCGCGCCCTGCCCTTGCAGCGAGCCCTTGCCGTTGGCGAGACTCGCGGCACCGAGGCGGACGTCGCCGTTCTGGCTGTAGATCAGGCCGTCGCTGTTGTTCTGGACGGCGCCGCTGCTGCTGATGACGAGATTGTCATTGGCCGCGACCGTACCGCGATTTCGGTTGTCCAGGCTGCCGGTGAGCAAGCTCAGCAAGCCCTGGCTGACCAGTTGGCCGCCCTGGTTGCTAATCTGGCTGCTGCGGCTGATCACCAGCGGCCCGGCGCTGGCGAGCTTGCCGTTGGTGTTGGTCAGGGCACCGAGCAGATCGAGGCTGACCGCGCCCTTGCCGGTCAGGGTGCCGTTGCTGTTATCCAGGGTGGTGCCGGTGAAGCCGATGTTCTGCTGCGCGCTGAGGGTGCCGCTGTTGTTCAGGGCCATGGCTTGCAGGGTCAGGGCCGCACCACTGTCGATGGAGCCGCCCTGGGCGTTGTTCAACAGGCCGCTGATGGTCAACTGCTGGGCGCCGCCACTGGACAGAATACCGGCGCTGTTGTCGAGGCTGGCGGCGTTGACGGTCAAGGCCTGCTGGCTGACCAGCGCACCGGCATTGCTGTTGAGCAATGCGCCGCTGACGTTGACACCCAGGTTGCCGTTGCGGCTGGACAGGGTGCCGCTGTTGCGGTTGTCCAGGCTCGCGCCGTTGACGGCCAGTCCCTGCCATCCGGACATCAGGCCGCCCTGGTTGATCAGGCTGCTGCCGGTCACGCCCAACTGGTTGTTGCTGATCAGCTTGCCGCCGCTGTTGTCCAGCGTACGTCCGACGAGGTTGAAGCTCTGGTTGCTGGAAAGCTCACCGCCCTGGTTGCTCAGGTCGCGCAGACGATCGAGGGTCAGGGGGCCCTTGGCGTTGAGCAGGCCGTTGCGGTTGTCGAGATCGCCACCCGCCAGGTCGAGGCGGATGGCCTGGTCGCCGAGCAGGCGACCACCGTTCTGGGCCAGGGCGCCGAGGGCCAGGTCGATATCGCCCTTGGCCGAGACTTCACCGCCATTGCCGGAGTCCAGGCTGCTGGCATTGATCGTCAGACCGCCCTGGCTGTTGATCAGGCCCTTGCCACTGTTGTTCAGGGCCATGGCGTTGAGGGTCACGGCGCCGGCACCGAGCAAGGTGCCGCCCTGGTTGTCGAGGTCGGCGCTGCTGAGCTTCAAGGCTTGCGCGGCGTTGATCAGACCCTGGCTGCGATTGCTCAGTTGACCACGGATGGTCAGGTCGAGGTCGCCACGGCTGGTAACGGTACCGCCACTGTTGTCGAGGCTGGCGGCGCGGATATCGAGCGCGGCGGCGGCGATCTGGCCCTTGAGGTTGGCCAGCGCCTGGTTGACCTGCAAGGTCACGGCCTGGTTGCTCAGCAACTTGCCGTTGCTGTTATCCAGGCTGTCGGCGGTCAGTGCGAAGGCCTGGGCACTGGAGATTTCACCCCCCTGGTTGTTCACGCCCTTGAGGTTGTCGAGCACCAGTGACGGTGCGTTGATCAGACCGTTCTGGTTGTTCAGCTGGCCATTGTTCAGGTCCAGGGTCAGTGCCGTGTTGCTGAAGAGCTTGCCGTCCTGCTGGTCCAGGCCGGTGACGCTGGCGACCAGGGCCTTGTCGCTGCCGATGCGGCCGTTCTGGTTGCTGACCTGCCCCGCCGTCAGGGTGAGGCTGTCGCTGCTGCTCAGGCTGCCGGTGCGATTGTCATAGGCGCCGGTACTGACAGTGACCGCACCTTTACCGCTGATCACTCCCGCCTGGGCGTTGTCGAGACGGCTGCTGGTCAGGTCGATGCGGCTGTCACTGACCAGGCGTCCGCCCTGGTTGCCCAGTGCCCCGCTGGCCTTGACCTTGAGGGCCCCGGCACTCGACAGGCTGCCGGCAGTGTTGGTCAGCCCGACGCTGCTGACATCCAGCCGGCCTTCACTGCTGATCAGGCCAGCGCTGTTGTCGAGTTCAGCCCCGAGGGTAAGTCGAGCATCCTGGTCGCTGAGCAGTTGGCCGCCGGTATTGTCGAGGGTCTGGCCGTCCAGCGTGACGCCGGTCTTGCCCTTGAGCAGCCCCAGGTTGCGGTTGAGTACCTGAGCCATTTCAAGTGCCAGCGTCGTATCGGCAAGGAGCTTGCCGCTGTCGCTATTGTCCAGGCGGTTGCCGGTCAGGCGGATATCGGCACTGCTGGAGAGTTCGCCGCCGCGGTTGTCGATGGCGCCGACATCGAGTTTCAGCGCTTTTGTCGCCCCTACCAGGCCGTTCTGGCGGTTATCCAGGGAGGCGCCGCCCAGGGCCAGTGCACCGCTGGCGATCAGCTTGCCGTTGCGGTTGTCCAGGACGGCAATGTTCGCCGTGACATCGGCCTTGCCGGAGATGGCGCCATTGCTGTTATCCAGGCTGCTGGCCGTCAACAGGATCGCGCCATCGCCCACCAGGGTACCGCCCTGGTTGATCAAGGTCCCGGTCACGCCCAGGTCGATAGCACCCCGGCTGCTGATCAGGCCCTGGCTGTTGTCCAGGCTGATACTACGGCTGTCGAGCGACGCGGCGGCAATCAGGCCCTTGATGTTGCTCAGCGCCTGATCGATGCGCAGGGTCAGGCCCTGGCTGCCGAGCAGTTTGCCGCTGCTGTTGTCGAGGCTTTTCGCGATGAGGGCGAAGGCTTGGGCGCTGGAGATCTCACCGCCCTGGTTGACCACCTCGTCGAGGTTCTTGAGCACCAGCAGCGGGCCGTTGATCAGGCCATTGCTGTTGTCCAGACGGCCGTTGTGCAGGTCGAGGCTCAGCTGGGTCTTGCTGAACAGTTCGCCGCCCTGCTGGTCGAGGCCGGTGATGCGGGCGGTCAGGTCCCCGGCACTGGCGATACGGCCGGACGCGCCGTTGTTGACCCGGGTCGCCGTCAGGTCCAGGCGGTCGTCGCTGGTCAGCCGTCCTGCCTGACTGTTGTCGAGAGTGCCGGTGGTGACGCGGGTGGCGCCCTTGCCGCTGATCAGGCCCTTGCGGCTGTTGTCGAGGCTGCTGCTGACGAGTACCAGGCCCTGGTCCGAGAGGATCGAACCGCCCTGGTTGAGCAACGCCCCCTGGCTCTCGATCGACAGATCGGCGGCACTGCCGAGCTTGCCGGCCGTGTTGTCCAGGCTACCGACCTTGAGGTCCAGGGCACCTTCGCTGCTGAGCAGGCCGGTGTTGTTGAGCAGCGCGCCATCAAGGCGGATATCCAGGCCCTGGAGGGCGGAGATGTTCCCGCCGCTGTTATCCAGGCTCGTGCCGCTCAGGTTGACGCTGCCCCTGGCGAACAGTCGGCCCTTGTTCTGGTTGATCACTTGCGCCACGACAAGGCCGAGGTCGGTCTCGGTCAGCAGCTTGCCGCCATCGCTGTTATCCAGGCGCTGTCCGCTGACACTGACGCTGCCGCGGGTGCTGGACAGCTCGCCGGCGCGGTTGTCGATCTGCTCGACATTGACGGTCAGGCCCTGGGTGCTGGCGAGCGTACCGCCATTGCGGTTGTCGAGGCTCTTGCCGGTCAGCAGCAGGGAGCCCTGGGCCACCAGCGCTCCACCTTGCTGGCTCAGGCTGTCGATATTGGCGTCGAGGTCGCCCTGGCTGGCAATGCGGCCCTGGGTGTTGGCAACTTCCCTGGCCTTGAGACTGACCGGGCCGACCGCGCTGAGCAGGCCGCCGCTGTTGTCCAGGCGAGTGCCTTCGAAGCCGATGGCCGCCTTGGCGACAAGATTGCCCTTGTCGCGGTTGTCCAACTGATCGACCAGCAGCTTGAGGTCCTTGTCGGCCTGGATCAGGCCGCCACGGTTGTCCGCCGAAGCGCCGCGCAAGGTCAGGTGATCCTTGCCCGCCAGGCTGCCGCCGCGGTTGTCCAGGCTGCCGGTGTTCAGCTCGATATTGCCCGTGGCGCGCAGCTTGCCCTGCTCACGGTTATCAAATGCGCCGCTGACGGTAGCGGTCAGATTGCCGTCCGCCGCCAGCACGGTGCCTGCCGCACGGTTGTCGAGGCTGGCAGCGGTCAGGCTCAAGGCCTTGCCGGAACCCAGGGTTCCCCCGTGGTTATCCAACGCGCCGCTGAGGTCGATGCTCAACCCCAGGTCGCCGGTGATCTGCCCCTGGGTATTGTCCAGACTCGCGCCCTTAAGGGTGACCAGGGTTGAACCTGACAAGGCGCCGCCACGGTTATTGGCAGCGCCACTGGCCGTGAGATTCAGGCTCTTGTCGGACGCGATCAGGCCAGCGCTGTTGTCCAGGGTGGCGACGTTGAGGGTGACATCGGCCAGGCTGGAAATCTCCCCGCCGCGATTGCCTAGCGCGCCGACGTTGACCACCAGATCGCCGTTGCTGGAGATCAGGCCGCCCTTGCCGTTGATGGCCTTGTCGGCGGTCAGGTTCAGGCGATCGGCACTGAGTACCCGGCCCTTGTTCTGGTTGTCGAGGGTGCCGGCGGTGACCGTGGTCTGGCGCTGGCCGCTCAGGGTGCCGCCCTGGTTGTTCAGGGTTTGTGTGGTGGTAATCGACAGGTCACGGCTGGCAAGGATGGTCTTGCCGGCGTTGCTGAGGTTCTGCGCCGTGACGCTGACGTCGCCTTCGCTGTTACGGGTGTTGTCGAGATTGACACCGGCTTCGATGATGCCGTTGTTGCTCAGCTGGCCGCCGCTGTTCAGGGTGATGCGGTCCTTGGCGACCAGGTTGTTCTGGCTGCTCAGGTCGCCTTGGGTTTGCATGTCCAGGGTGGTGCCGGCGTAGACCGGGCCCTTGGCTTCCAGGCTCTGGGCCTTGACGTTGACCGCACCGGTCGCCGCCGTGTCGACCATGCTCAGATGGCCGTTGGCATCAAGCTGGATATCGCCACCACTGGCGACCATCTTGCCGTCGAGCTTGACCCCGACACCGGCCTCGGTGCCCACCAGCTTGATCGCCCCGGCGTACATGCCGCCCAGCGCCGAGGAGTCGATGGCCAGTTGCGGGGCATTGGCCGGGTTGGCCGTGCGGGCGGTGGCCTTGAGGGTCTTGGCATCGACATCGTTGGCGCCGGCAATGATCGCCAGGTTCTTCGCCTGGATCTCGGCATTGAGCCGGGCCGAACGGGTGATGATTTCGAACTGGTCGATATTGTTGGCGTTGAGCCCGGCGCCTTCGATGGAGACGCTGCCCTGATCGACCTGGTAACCCGACACCTGGCCGTTGCTGATCACCGCCTTGCCGGTGGTCAGGGTCGCCTGCGGCGTGTTGATAAAGCCGCAGCCGTTGCAACTGATGCCGTAAGGGTTGGCGACGATCACATGGGCCGACTGCCCCGCCACTTCGGTGTAGCCGCGCAACTGGCTGGGGCTGCCGCCATTGACTTCGTTGAGGATGGTGGTGGCGGCCCGGCCGTTGAGGTTGCTGTTGCCGAGGATGATCCCACCCAGTTGGGTGGACTGGGTCCGGTCGGTGGCATTGTTGAGGATGACGCCGTTGGTCCCGACGTTGTAGTCGTGGAACTGGTTGTGGGACAGCCCGTTGGCATTCGGTGCAGCGATATTGACGATGGGCACGCCATTGCCCGCCTGACCGAGCGTGGTCCCCGGCGCGCTGACCACGATACCGTCCGCCTGGGCCCACAGCGGCTGCCAGAACATCACGTTCGCCAACAGGAACGCCAGGCCACGCTTGGGCAGTCCCAGGAAGTGCTCACGGTTTTTCAGGGCAGCAGAAGGTTGGCGCGCAAGAAGCGCGAACTGGCGGACGTCCATGTCTGGAATCTCGAATCAGATGAAACGCAGGATGAGAAGACGCTCAACTGCAAGGAGATCGTGTACGGCGGCCCCCTGGCCCGCTCTCGGCGACAGGTGGAGCCCGCCGGTTCAATCCCTTGAAACAAGCAGTAACATCAAAATGACATCGCGATGCTAAAGAGACAAAACAATGGCGTCAATGAACGCACGGAAAATATTTCAGTCTCGATACATGGCGGAAAATGCCGTTGCCGGGAGTCGATCTGCATCGATCCGGCGCAAGACACAGCGCTGGGCGGGTTTGTTTTTTTCTTCAGAAAACCGACGCGGAGCGTCTAGTCCGGCACTCCCACGCAGGCGCGTTCGATCGTTCCCACGCTCCGGCGTGGGAACGCCTCTCTGGAGGCTCTGCGTCCGCTCTTTGTGACGAGGGCGTCACGGGCTGCATGCCCACGCCGGAGCGCGGGCACGAGCGGTAGAGCTCAGAACAGATCCACGGTATACGTCAGGTAGACCCGGTTCTCGTCCAGGTCACGCTGGCTGGCGACGGTGCTGCGCAGCATCGCGTTGCGCCATTGCATGCCGAAGCCACGCAACATCGGGCTCTGGAACGCATAGCTGACCATCAGGTCACGCTCCCACTCGTGCTGGTCGCCCTGGTCCGACTTGATCTGCCCGCCGCGCTGGTAGGTCACCTGGGTGGTCAACCCCTGCAGGCCCAGGCTTGCAAAGTTATAGCCATACTGCGCGACCCAGGTGTTCTCCCCCGCACGCTGGAAGCGCGCGCCGGTCTGGCGGTCGGTGATCAGGTAGGTGGCCGAGCCGTCGCCCTGGTTGAGAAACGGAAAATCGCTGGAACCGTTGAGGTGCTGATAGCCGAGACTCACCGCATGCCCGCCCAGGCTGTAGGTGAACAGGCCGGCCAAGGCGCGGTTATCGACCTCGCCGTTGTTGTGATAGCCGCTGCTCAGGTAGCCCTCCTGGCGGCCGGCACGGGTGCCGTTGAGGCCGTCGGACGAACTGTCGAAGAAACGCAGGTCGGTCTTCAGGCTCCCCACCGGCAGTTGCCGGGTATGCACCAGCCCGAGGAAATGCTGCTGGTAGAAGTCCTCCAGGTTGCCGTAGTAGTACTGCAGCAGCAGGCTCGGATCGACCTGATAGTCGACCCCGGCAAAGTTGAATTTGTTGCTGCGTTGTCCGGCCGGTCCGCCGGCTCCGGCAATCGCCAGGTTCTCATTGTTCGACGAGTTGCGGCTCTTGACCTGGCTGACCTGGCCGCCGGTCAGGGTGAAGTGGTCGAAGTCCCGGGAGGTCACCTGCACGCCCTGGAAGGTTTCCGGCAACAGGCGTCCGTCGTTGTAGACCAGGATCGGCATCTTCGGCAGCAAGGTACCGGCCTTGAGTTCGGTCTTGGCGATGCGCACCTTGCCGGTCAGGCCCAGGGTGGCGAAGTCATCCACCGCCCGACCGCTGCTGTCGGTGGGGAACACGAAACCGCCCTGGGTGACGCTGTTCGGGTTGCCATGGGTGCCGCGCCCCGAGTCCAGGCGCACGCCGAGCATGCCCAGTGCATCCACGCCAAAGCCCACCGGTCCCTGGGTGTAGCCGGAAGTGAAGTTGAGGATAAAGCCCTGCCCCCACTCTTCCAGCTTCGAAGGCGCCGCCGGGCCGCTGCGGTTGTCCTGGTTGAAGTAGACGTTGCGCAGGTCGAGCCTGGCCTTGGCATCGTCGATAAAGCCTTCGGCACGAACCGGCTGCGCGACGGCCAGGCTCAGCAACGAAAGGCCAAACAGGGTTGGTTGCAAAGCACGCGAGATCTTGTTGTGTTGACGCATGGTAGTTACACCCTTGGTTTTTTTATTGTCGGGAGCTCGAGGTCCGCCTGCCTTTTCCTGCCTGAACACCGACTCCTGCAAAAAAGCGGTGTTCATGGCCATATTTCAGGCAAAGCGCGGCCCCTCCTGCCGCGCACGGCAGGATTGGTGATGTCATGTCAGTGGGGAGGCGTCAGTGCCTCAGTGGCTCGTGGAGACCTGCGGGCCGCTCAGGTCTTCCCGTACCGCGAAACGCTGCAACGAGAAGATCGCGATGGAACCGAGCAATGCCGGTACCGCCAGGGCGATAAAGAACAGCGTGGGCTGGCCCAGTTGGGCGATCAGCCAGGCGCCGAGCATCGAGCCGATGATCGAACCGACCCGGCCGTTGGCCATGGCCCAGCTCACGCCGGTGGCCCGCGCCGTGGTCGGGTAGATGCTTGCCGAAAGCAGGTTCAGGCCGTTCTGCGCACCGGCCACGCCAAAGCCGACGAAGAACACCGCGACGGTCAGCCAGGTCGCCTGGCCGAGGGCAAAGCCCACCAGGGCGATCACCAGCGCCGCACCGAGGTAGGCCAGACCCAGCACCTTGTACTGACTGACCCTGTCCATCAGCAGCGCCATGAATATCGCCCCGAGGGTTCCGCCCAGCGGCACCATGGCACCGATCCGCGCGGAGCTGGCGATGTCGTAGCCGGCGTCCTTGAGGATGCTCGGCAACCAGCTGGTCAGGAGGTAGAAGACAAACAGCGAGCAGAAGAAGGTGCCCCACAGCAGCACCGTGCGCAATGCCCGGCCTTCGATGAAGAGTTGCGAGATCGGCGAACGTTCGACCGCCGGCCGCTGGTCTTCGACGAAGGTTACCTCATCCCAGTCGCGACGCCCGCTGATCTTCTCCACCACCTTGCGCAAGGCCGCTGCATAACGCGGGTGCGCCGCCATGTAGCGCACCGATTCCGGCAGGTACCAGGCCAGCACGGGCAGTAACAGCAGCGGTGCGAGCCCACCGATCAGCAGCACGCCGCGCCAGCCGAAGGCCGGGATGATCTGGCTCGCCACCGCCCCGCCCAGGGCCAGGCCGGTGGTGAAACCGCTGTAGCTGAGGGTCACCATGATCATCCGCCGGCGCAGCGGCGAATACTCGGAACTCAGGGTGATACAGGTCGGCATCGCCCCGCCCAGGCCGATCCCGGTGAGGAAGCGCAAGGCCGTGAGGCTGTCGATGGAATGAGCCCAGGCCGAGGCCAGGGTGCCGAGGCTGAAGATCAGCACCGACACCAGCAGGACCTTCTTGCGCCCGTACTTGTCGGCGATGGGACCGAACAGAAAGGCCCCGCACATCAGACCGAACAGGCCGGCACCGAAGGCCGGCGACAGCTGGCTCGGTTGCAGTCCCCATTCCTGGCGCAGGGACGGCGCGATATAGCCGATCACGGCCGTATCGAAACCATCCACCAGCACCACCAGGAAGCACAGCAGCAGGACAATGATCTGGTAACGGGATATCGCACAGGCATCGATGATTGCGCCAATGGAGGCGGTCTTGTGGTTCATGGTGTTTCCCCTGTTATTGGATTTGTCAGTGGGGTGAAACAGGTTTCAGCGCGTTCAGGTCGGGTAGATTTTCGACCTCTGCAGCAGGTCCAGTGCCACGTCGACGATCATGTCTTCCTGGCCGCCGACCATACGCCGCTGGCCCAGCTCGACAAGGATGTCCACGGCCTTGAGTCCGTAGCGTCGCGCGGCGATCTCGGCATGGCGCAGGAAGCTCGAGTAGACCCCGGCGTAACCCAGGGCCAGGGTTTCGCGGTCGACCCGCACCGGCCGGTCCTGCAAGGGGCGGACGATGTCGTCGGCGGCATCCATCAGGGTGTAGAGATCGGTGCCGTGGTTCCAACCGAGGCGTTCGGCGGCGGCGATAAATACCTCCAGCGGCGCGTTACCGGCGCCGGCGCCCATGCCGGCGAGGCTGGCGTCGATGCGGTCGCAACCCTCCTCCACGGCAACGATGGAGTTGGCCACACCGAGCGACAGGTTATGGTGGGCATGCATGCCGGTCTCGGTTTCGGCCCTGAGCACGGCCTTCACCGCCCGGAAGCGCTCGCGGATATCCTGCATGTTCATCGCCCCGCCGGAGTCCACCACGTAGATACAGGTGGCGCCGTAGCTTTCCATTTTCTTCGCCTCCAGCGCCAGGTTCTGCGGGCTGGTCAGGTGGCTCATCATCAGGAAGCCGACGGTGTCCATGCCCAGTTCGCGGGCGTATTCGATGTGCTGGCGCGAGACATCCGCCTCGGTACAGTGGGTCGCGACCCGCACCACCCGGGCCCCGGCGTGGTAGGCGGCCTTGAGATCATGCACGGTGCCGATGCCGGGCAGCAACAGGGTGGCGACCTTGGCATGGCTGATCACATCGCTGACCGCCTCGATCCACTCCAGGTCGGTGTGGGCGCCAAAACCGTAGTTGAAGCTGGAGCCCTGCAGGCCATCGCCGTGGGCGACCTCGATGCTGTCGACGCGGGCCTTGTCCAGGGCGCGGGCGATGGCCTGCACATTGTCGATGGAATACTGATGCCGCACCGCGTGGCTGCCGTCGCGCAGGGTCACGTCGGAGATATAGAGTTTCTTGCCGGGATTGAAGGTCATGGGAGGCTCCTCAGTGGGCCATGGACTGGGCCATGCGCTCGGCGGTGGCCAACGCGGCACTGGTCATGATGTCGAGGTTGCCGGCATAGGTCGGCAGGTAGTGGGCGGCGCCTTCGACTTCGAGAAACACCGTGGTCTTCAGGCCGCTGAACTGTCCGAGCCCCGGAATATGCAGCGGTGCCTCGGCGGCAATCACCTCGAACTGCACTTTCTGCTTGAGCCGATAGCCCGGCACATAGGCCTTCACCGCCAGGGCCATGGCCTCGATGGACGCCTCGACTTCAGCCTGGTCGGCCGCCTGCGACAGCACGTAGACCGTGTCGCGCATCATCAGCGGCGGCTCGGCCGGATTGAGCACGATGATCGCCTTGCCCTTCCCCGCGCCGCCGACCGCCTGGATGGCATGGGCGGTGGTTTCGGTGAACTCGTCGATATTGGCCCGTGTCCCCGGACCGGCCGACTTGCTGCTGATGGAAGCGATGATCTCGGCGTAGTGCACCTTCGCCACCCGCGATACCGCCGCCACCATGGGAATGGTGGCCTGGCCGCCACAGGTGACCATATTGACGTTGGTCGCCTGCAGGTTCGCTTCCAGGTTCACCACCGGCACGCAGTACGGACCGATGGCCGCCGGGGTCAGGTCGATCAGGCGGATGCCTGGTTTGTGCCGGCGCAGCAGTGCATCGTTGTTGACGTGGGCACTGGCCGAGGTGGCATCGAAGACAAAATCGATGTCGGCGAATTCGGCCATGCGCACCAGGCCCTCGACGCCCTCGTGGGTGGTCGCCACACCCAGGCGCCGGGCCCGGGCCAGGCCGTCGGAGGCCGCATCGATACCGACCATCACGGCCATTTCCAGATGCCTGGCATTGCGCAGGATCTTGATCATCAGATCGGTGCCGATATTGCCGGAGCCAATGATGGCGACTTTTTTCTTGTGTTCGCTCATGTCGTGTTCCTCGCGGTCAGCGGCCCAGGGCCTTGGCGGTCTTGCCGGCGATGCCGAAGTCGGTCCGGGGCATCTCGGTGATGATCACCCGCACCGATTCGCGAGGGGCCTGGATCGACTCCACCGCTGCCTCGGTCAAGGCCGCGATCAAGCGGGCCTTCTGTTCTTCGTCACGGCCTTCGATCAGGAAAACCTGCATGATGGGCATGGTCCGACTCCTCAGGATGATTGCGACTGGAAGCGCATCGAGACGCTGCCCAGGTGCTGGTAACGCACGGTGATCTGGTCGCCCGCGGCCACCGCGATGGCTTCGGTGACACCGCCGGTCATGATGAAGCAGCCGGCCGGCAACTCACGGCCCTGGGCCGCGAGCATATTGGCGAGCATCGCCACGCTCTGCGCCGGGTGTCCGAGTACCGCCGCGCCCGCCGCGGTGGCGACCACTTCGCCGTTCTTCTCCAGCACCACCCCCAGGCACTTGAGGTCGATGCCGTTGACACTGCGCGACTGGCCGCCGGTGACAAAGCGTGCCGACGAGGTGTTGTCGGCGATCACGCTCTTGAGGTCGAAGCGGAAATTCTCGTAGCGCGAGTCGATCACCTCCACCGCCGGCAGGATGAAATCGGTGGCCGCCAGCACATCGCCGACATGACAACCCGGCCCCTTGAGCGGGTGCTTGAGGACAAAGGCGATCTCCGCCTCGACCTTGGGATGGATCAGCGAATCGACATCGATCACCGCCCCGTCCATGCACGAGCCGTAGTCGGTTAGGAAGCCGTGGATCGGATCGGTGACGCCCATCTGCTTCATCTTGGCAAACGAGGTCAGGCCCATTTTCAGGCCGACGATGCGCACACCCCGGGCCTCCTTGCGCTGGCGGATCGCATCCTGGATCGCATAGGCGTCTTCCCAGTCCATCTCCGGGTGGGTGTCAGTGATCTTGGCCACCGCTTCGCGGTTCAGCTCGGCGTTTTCCAGATGCTCGGCCAGGCCGGCAATGGTCTCTGCTGTCAGGTTCATCTGTTTTTCCCTATACGAAACGCACGGACGCCGAGCCGATACCGCCGAGGCTCATGCGCAATTGGTCGCCGGGCTTGACCGGCACCATGGCCGCCAGCGAACCGGAGAGAATCACCTCGCCGCGCTTGAGGCCGATGCCCAGGCGTCCGAGGGTGTTGGCCAGCCAGACCACGGCATTGGCCGGGTGCCCGAGCGCGGCGGCACCGGCGCCGGTGGCGACGATTTCACCGTTCTTTTCCAGGGTCATGCCGACACAGGCCAGGTCGATCTCATGGGGCGCGACACCGGCATCGCCCAGGACAAAGGCCCCGGCCGAAGCGTTGTCGGCGACGGTGTCCTGGATACGGATCTTCCAGTCGCGAATCCGCGAGTCGACGATCTCGAAACAGGGCATCACATAGGCCGTGGCCCGCAGCACATCGGCCAGGGTCACTCCGGGACCGACCAAGTCGTCCTTGAGCACGAAGGCGATTTCGCCCTCGGCCCTGGGCGCGATCAGGCCGGCGCAGGCGATGGATGCGCCATCGCCGTGGAGCATGCCGCTGAGCAGATGGCCGAAGTCCGGCTGGTCCACTCCGAGCATGTCCATCACCACTTGGCTGGTGACCCCGATTTTCTTGCCGATGACCCGCTCGCCCGCGTCCAGCCGGGGCTGGATCATCGCCAGCTGGATCTGGTAGGCCTCCTCGATGGTCAGTTGCGGATGGCGCTCGGTCAGCGGGGCAATCGCCTCACGCTCGCTCAAGGCACGGTGCAGCTCGGTACCGAGTTGCTGGATAGACAGGGAATTCATGGCCGGCCTCACAAGCGAACGCAGATATTGCGAAGTTCGGTGTAGAACTCCAGGGAGTGCACACCCCCCTCGCGACCGATGCCCGACTGCTTGGCGCCGCCGAAGGCGGTGCGCAGGTCGCGCAGGAACCACGAGTTGATCCAGCAGATGCCGACATCCAGGGCCGCGCCCATGCGGTGGGCGACTTGCAGGTTGCTGGTCCAGACGCTGGCGGCGAGGCCGTATCGGGTGGCGTTGACCAGCCGCACCACTTCTTCCTCATCGTCGAACGGCGCGATATGGCAGCACGGGCCGAAGATTTCTTCGCGGATCACCGCCGAGTCTTCCGCCAGGCCGGTCCAGATGGTTGGCTGGATCCAGGCGCCTTCAGCCAGTTCCGCCGGCATCGGCGGGATCCCGCCGCCGCTGACCACGGTTGCGCCGTCCTGCACCGCCTGGCGGTAGTAGCCGAGGACCTTTTCCCGATGCCCGAGGGACACCAGCGGGCCCAGGGTGGTGCCTTCGGCATGGGGGGCGCCGATGCGCAGGGTCTCGACCTTGGCCTTGAGCGCCTGGACAAAGCGTTCGAACAACGACCGCTGGACATACACACGCTCGGTGCCGAGGCAGACCTGGCCGCTGTTTTCAAAGGCCGAGCGGGCAATACCGGCCACCGCCTTGTCCAGGTCGGCATCGGCGAAGACCACACCGGCGTTCTTGCCGCCCAGCTCCAGCGACACCGGGCGCAGGCCCCTGGCCGCGGCCTTCATGATGATTTCGCCGGTGCCGGTTTCGCCGGTAAAGGTGATGCCATTGACCTCTGGATGGGCCGTCAGGAAGGCCCCGGCCGAGTTCTCGCCAAAGCCATGGACCACGTTGTAGACCCCGGCCGGCACGCCGGCATCGCGCATCACTTCACCGAGCAGGGTCGCGGTGGCCGGGGTTTCTTCCGATGGCTTGACCACCACGGTGTTGCCACAGGCCAGGGCCGGGCCGACCTTCCAGGTCATCAGCAGCAGCGGCAGGTTCCACGGGCAGACCACCGCGATCACGCCCCTCGGCGCACGCACCGCGTAGTTGACCGCCTTGCCGCCGTCCGGGGTATCCATGGTGAAGCTTTCGGTGGGCACGTTCTTGATCAGGTCGGCGAACACCTTGAAGTTCGCCGCGCCACGGGGAATATCCAGGTGGCTGGCCAGCCCGTAGGGCTTGCCGGTGTCGGCGATTTCCGCGGCAATGAATTCTTCGGCACGCCGCTCGATGCCTTCGGCGACCTTGTGCAGCAAGGCCACGCGCTGGGCCACGCTCAATTTGCCCCAGGGCCCGGTCAATGCCGCCCGGGCAGCCTTGACCGCCGCATCCACCTGGGCCTGGCCGGCTTCATGCACCGGGCCGATCAGGCTGTTGTCGGCCGGGTTGCGGTTGTCGAAGGTGCGCACACCCTCGACCCACTGGTTGCCGATGAAATTGTGAAACTCGCGCAGAGGCAGTTTGGACATGATCAGTTTCCTTCTTGTAAGCCATCTTGTAGGTACACGGCCGCCTCGGCATCGCCGGCGGTGAGGTGGTCCCACATGCGTTCGAAAATTCGTCCCGAGTTGGTGGCCCGGCGCGCGGTTTCCCCAGCACTCAGCAGCGGCCCCGCGAGCCCTGCGGCCAGCAGTTGCAGCTCGATACGGGCGGCGTCCTCCAGGTACCAGTTGAGGGTCAGTGCCTCCACCAGCGAAGCGCCGACCACGATCGCGCCGTTGCCGCGCATCACCAGCGCGGCATGGCCGGCCAGTTGCTCGGCCAGGGCCGCGGCCTGGGAGTCGTCACGCAGCAGTTGCGGGTCGTCCCACAATGGAATCGAGGAATGGAAATACGCGCCCATGCCGTGCCGCGATTGCGGGGTCAGGCGGGCGCAGGACAAGGTCATCACCTGGGCCGGCATGCTGCGGATCACTGCGCCGACCTCGGCCCGACGCCGATAGATCTGCTGGTGAATGCGCACTTCCCCCAACACCCCGGCGGGCAGTTCGGCGTCGATGGCGACCACCACGCCGTCCTCGCCCGGCTCGATCAGGCCCATGGGCTTGGCGGCGCAGACCAGGAAGTGCCCGGCATCCAGGCGCAGGCTGCAGTGCCCGTAGGCATGGGCCAGGCCGGCCCGGGACAGGGCCCGGGCGGCCATGCGCAGTTCGATCTGCTGGGCGCGGGTGGCGACAGGCGGCCGGCTCATGACTTGAACTCCGGGATATCCGGCTTCGAGCCCCAGGCGCAGAACGAGCTCAGGGCCAGCGGGAATTGCCGTGGGTGGTGAGTGGCCTCCTGCTCGGGGGCGATGTGGCTGACCCCGGTGGAGTACTCGTAGGTCATGCCGTCCGGCCCCTCGAAGTAGAGGAACACCGCGCCGGAAGTCGGATGCCGGCCCGGTCCGAAGAGGATCTTGATGCCGCGCTCGCGCAGGAAGTAATAGGCGCGCATCACGTCGTCGATGGTCTCGACCTGATGATTGATGTGCTGAACCCCTGGATGCGCCGAGGGAAACAGGGCGATCTTGTGGTGCACTTCATCGATGCGCAGCAGCGGCGCATCGCCAATCCGGTCGCTGACCCGGGCATTCGCCAACTGGGTCCAGAACGCTTCGTCGCGCCTGGCGTTGGTGGTGCGCAGGCCGATATGGCTGAAACCGGTGATCCCGGCGTCCCGAGAGGGGAAATAGCGTCCGCCATAGGCATGGGGCGCCAGCACCAGTTCGATCTGGTTGCCGCTGGGATCGCGGAAGTGAATCAGCTCGGCGACCGCGCGCAACTCGGCTTCTTCGCGGCTGCCATGGCGGACGGCAAAGCCGTTGTCTTCCAGCAGTTGCGCGGCGTGGTCGAGTTCGGCGCTGGAGTTGATTTCAAAGGCGGTAGTGGTTTCGGTGGGATCACCCTCGTAGTAGCACAGGGTGTGGTCGCGGCTGTCGGAGCGGAAGTACACCGCCCCATTGGCGCTGCGAGCGACCTGCAAGCCGAGCACCTGTGTGGCGTACTGGCGAGCCTGGTCGATATCCGCCGTGCCCAGACGCACGTAGCGGATGTCATGCAGATTGATCATGAGGGATGCCTCGGTATTATTTTTGTCTGGACACAATCCTCGCGCCCCGGCTTAAATAATCGAAGCTAATTCTGTTTATTCAGACTATTTGATTTGGTTATAGAGCATGCGCACCGACCTCAACCTGCTTCGCGTCCTGCTGGCGATCCACGAAGCCGGCAATGTCACCATCGCCGCCCAGCACCTGGGCATGAGCCAGCCGGCAGTCAGCGCCGCCCTCTCGCGCCTGCGCCATTCCCTCGGCGATGCGCTGTTCGTTCGCTCCGGCAGCCGCATGGAAGCCACGCCACGGGCCCAGAGCATCATCGAGCGGACCCGCGAAGTGATCGATATCATCGACCGCGATATCCTCAGCAACCCGACCTTCGACCCGTCCCGCAGCAGCGACGAGTTCACCTTCTGCCTCAGCGAAATCGGCGAAGTGGTGTTCCTGCCGACCCTGTTCGAGCACCTGCGCAAGGTCGCCCCGAAGGCGCGGATCCGCACCTTCGGCCTGTCGCCCAGGGACCTTGCCGAACACCTGCGCGAAGGCCGGGTGGACATGGTGCTGGGCTATTTCCCCGACCTCGACGCACCGAACATCTACCAGCAGCGATTGTTCTCCCACGACCTGGTGTGCCTGATCCGCCGCGACCATCCGATCAAGGACGAGCGCCTGTCGCTGGAGGACTTCTGCGCCCTCGAACACCTGCAGGTACGCGACGGCAGCCGCAGCCAGGAAATGTACGAAAGTCACCTGGCGGCGCTCGGAGTGGAACGCAATATCGTGCTGCAGATGTCCCACTACATGAGCACCTCGGCCATCATCGAGCGCTCGGACCTGGTGGTGGTGCTGCCGCGCACGGTGGCCCGGCTGTATGCCGAGGATTCGGCGGTCAGGACCATCGAGCCGCCGGTCGACTTTCCCAGCTACGACCTCAAGCAGCACTGGCATGCACGGTTCCAGAAAGACCCGCGGCATATGTGGTTGCGGCAGACGGTTCGCGAACTGTTCGTGCCCGGGGAGTAGTCTTTCCGCGGCCGGGCGGCCGCAGAAACATTTGGTATTAATTTGCCGTGCGCATCAATCCATTCTAAAAATGCACTTATCAAATCTATAAGGCTGCTCCAGTATCCCCGCCAATAAAAATCTGCACTGCGATGCAGGCCATAAAAGCGCTGGAGACCTTCAAGATGCACGCCTCAACACCGACCGCCAGTTCTGCCCGTGCCAAGGCGGGCGCGGTATTTCGCGTTACCTCGGGTAACTTCCTCGAACAATTCGACTTCTTCCTGTTCGGCTTCTACGCCACCTATATCGCCGCCGCCTTCTTCCCCGCCAGCAGTGAGTTCGCCTCGCTGATGATGACCTTCGCCGTGTTCGGCGCCGGCTTCCTGATGCGCCCGCTGGGCGCGGTGATCCTCGGTGCCTATATCGACGACGTCGGCCGGCGCAAGGGCCTGATCGTCACCCTGTCGATCATGGCCAGCGGCACCATCCTCATCGTCCTGGTGCCCGGCTACGAGAGCATCGGCCTGCTGGCCCCGGCCCTGGTCCTGATCGGCCGCCTGCTCCAGGGTTTCTCCGCCGGTGCCGAACTGGGCGGCGTCTCGGTCTATCTGTCGGAAATCGCCACGCCAGGTCGCAAGGGCTTCTTCACCGCCTGGCAGTCCTGCAGCCAGCAAGTCGCCGTGGTCATCGCCGCCGCCCTGGGTTACGGCCTGAACCAGTGGATGTCGGCCAGCACGGTCGCCGACTGGGGCTGGCGCATCCCGTTCCTGGTCGGCTGCATGATCGTGCCGTTCATCTTCCTGCTGCGGCGCAACCTGGCGGAAACCGAAGAGTTCGCCAAGCGCAAGCACCGTCCGGGCATGCGCGAGGTGTTCAACACCCTGGCGCAGAACTGGGTGATCGTGGTCGCCGGGATGCTGATGGTCGCGCTGACCACCACCGCCTTCTACCTGATCACCGTATACGCGCCGACCTTCGGCAAGACCGTGCTGCACCTGAGCACCGCCGACAGCCTGCTGGTGACCTTGCTGGTGGGTGTCTCGAACTTCTGCTGGCTGCCCCTGGGCGGTGCCCTCTCCGACCGTATCGGCCGCCGTCCGGTGCTGCTGACCATGTCCGGCCTGACCCTGGCCACGGCCTATCCGGCCTTGTCGCTGCTGGTCCAGGCACCGACCTTCACCAGCATGCTGCTGGTGCTGCTGTGGTTCTCGTTCCTCTACGGCATGTACAACGGCGCGATGGTCGCGGCCCTGACCGAGATCATGCCGGCGGAAGTCCGCGTGGCCGGTTTCTCCCTGGCCTACAGCCTGGCCACGGCGGTATTCGGTGGCTTCACCCCGGCGATCTCCACCGCGCTGATCCAGTACACCGGAGACAAGGCCGCGCCGGGCTACTGGATGAGCTTCGCCGCGCTCTGTGCGCTGTGCGCGACGCTGTTTCTCTATCGCAAGGCCAGGATGCAGCTCCAGCCGGCGCTGTAAGTCCTGAATCCAATCCCGCCCTTTCGATACCCATAAGAGAAATCCGATGAAAGCAGTGTTTCTGAAACTCGCCCTGATCGGCAGCCTGGCCCTCGGCAGCGTGGCCCAGGCCGAGGAAATCCGCGTGATGACGTCCGGCGGCTTTACCGCCGCCTACAAGCTGCTCGGCCCGAAATTCGCCGCCGACACCGGCAACACTCTCGACACCATCCTCGGCCCGTCCATGGGCAAGGCCCCGGAAGCCATCCCCAATCGCCTGGAACGCGGTGAAAAGGCCGATGTGCTGATCATGGTCGGCTACGCCCTCGACGAGTTGATCAGGCAAGGCAAGGTCGTGCCCGGTTCGCGGGTCGAACTGGCGGATTCGCGGATCGGCCTGGTGGTGCGCGAAGGTAGCGCCAAGCCGGCCATCGGCACTGAGCAGGAACTCAAGGACAGCCTGCTCAAGGCCAGCTCCGTGGCCTACTCCGACAGTGCCAGCGGCGTGTATATCCAGGACCAGTTGTTCAAGCGCCTGGGCATCGAGGCGCAGCTCAAGCCCAAGGCGACCATGGTGCCGAAGATCCCGGTGGCCTCGGTGGTCGCGACCGGCGACTATCAACTGGGCTTCCAGCAGGTCAGCGAACTGTTGCCGGTGCCGGGGGTGACCTATGTCGGCAAGATCCCGGAATCGGTGCAGTCGGTGACGCGGTTTGCCGCCGGTATTCCGGTAGGCGCCGAGCATCCCGCCCAGGCCAAGGCCCTGCTGGACTACCTCGCCGCGCCCGCGGCCCAGGCCACCGTGAAGGCCACCGGCCTGGACTCCATTGCGCATTGACAAGTGGGCGCCGGCTTGCCGGCACCTACACGTGCGAGACCTTCATCTCGACGATCAGCCGCTCCAGCTCCAGCGCCGCCGGGGTCAGCACCCGGCCCCGGCGCTTGAGCAGGCCGACCTTGCGCATCACTTCCGGCTCGACCAGCGGCACGCTGGTGAGAATCGGATGCTCGCCGGCCACCGGCATCGCCATGGTCGGCACCGCCGCGATCCCCAACCCGGCCTCCACCAGGCCGATCATGGTGGTGACATGCCGGGTCTCGCACACTCCGGGCTTTTGCGCCTCGATACCCACCAGCGCCTGGTCGAGCAGGAAACGATTGCCCGAGGTCTTGTCGAGGCTGATGTAGTCCTGCTGGTACAACTCGGTCCAGGTCACACTGGCCCGCCCGGCCAACGGATGATCGCGGCGACAGGCAACGACATAGCGTTCCTCGACCAATAACTCGAATTCGATTTCCGGTTGCAGGTTGCCGGTGAAGCTCAGGCCGAAATCCGCCTCGCCGCTGAGCACGGCGGCATGTACGTCGTTGGCGCTGGAGTCGAGGACCTTGACCTTGATCTTCGGGTATTGCCGATGATAGTGCGCCACCACCTTCGGCATGAAGTAATAGGCGGCCGAGGGTACGCAAGCCACGGTGACATGGCCGAGCCGGGTCGAGGCCACATCGGTGATGCCCAGCAGCGCGACATCGAGGTCGTCCAGCAGCCGCTCCACCGTCGGCGCGAAGGCCCGACCGACCTGGGTCAGGCTGACCCGGCGGGTGGTACGCTCGAACAGGCGCACCCCGAGAGCCTCTTCGAGCTTGTCCACGCGTCGGCTCAGGGCCGGTTGGGAGATATTGATGGCCTGGGCCGCCTTGCGAAAACTGCCCTGCTCGACCACGGCGCGAAAGGCCTGCAGGTCGTTCAAATCGAAGTTGATGGCCACGGGACTTACTCATCGGATGCTGATTGATCAGTTTAACGCATGAGTAGTCGTTATAGATGCAGAGAACACCAGCGATCGTTCCCTTGCGCCAGCGTGGGAACACCTCACTGGACGCTCTGCATCCGCTTTGTGACGCAGAGCGTCACCGGCTGCGTTCCCACGCAGAGCGTGGGAACGATCGTTCGTCATCAGCTCCGAAGCATCAGCCAATCCCGTTGCACATCGTCCCCGCACTGGAAGGTGGTCCGGCCGACAATGCGGAAACCGTGGCGCTCGTAGAAGCGGATCGCCCGCGGGTTTTCTTCGCTGACGCTCAGGCGCACCGGCCCCGACAGCAGCTTCAGGGATTCGCTCATGAGGAACCCGGCAGCGCCCGACCCGTGTTGTTCCGGCACCACGTAGCAGCGCGTGAACTCCTGTGCCCCATCGGCCACATCGATACCAACGGGCCCGGGTTCGGGAGTCAGCAGGCTATAGCCGATCAACTGGCCGTCCAGTTCGAGCACCAGGAGGATTTTTCCCGGCTGTTGCAGCAACTGGTGAAAATGCACCGGCTGCAATTGTTCTTCGATATGCCGGGCGATTGCCTGCGCCGGCGTGCTGGCCGGACAGGCCAGGGCAAAGGTCCGGCCGGCGATGTGACTGAGGGGGTCGCAGTCCGCGGCAGTGGCGGAACGTATCCGCAAGGCCGTCATGGATGCCTCGCTTGCGCCGCCAGCAACGGCGGCATCGGGCAATCGAGGATATCGGCCACCGCGCGCATCAACTCGGCTTCGGCGGCCGTGACCTGGCCGTCATGGCCGATGCAGCGGGCCATGGCCTTGAGCAACTGCGGTTTCTGCAGCGGCAGCAACTGGGTGAGGCGGCGCAGGGCCGCTTCCAGCGCCTTCAGGTCGCTTGTGCTGTCGAACACCGGTGCGGCGAACGGCAACCCGGTGCAGCCATGGGCATAGGCCAGGCCCGCTTGCCGGGGATCGGCCTGCCCTGCCCGGCTGAGAAACGACAGCAGCACCGCCACTTCATCGACCAATGACTCCATGCGGTATTTGCCGGTCACCGAACGCAGCCCTTCGACATTGCGCTCGACGATGCGCAGCAGCGTCCACTCCAGCAGCTCAACGCGGTCATCGGCGCGGATCAGCAACGCCATATTCTGCTTCACCGCGGCAAACTCGCCCTTGCCCAGTTGCTTGAGCGCCGGGATCGCCAGGTCGATCAGCGCCAGCCGCTGGCCCTGGGGCAGTTCACGCAAGGGAGCGCGCAGGGACTCGAGGTGGCTCGCCAGCATCGGGCTCAGATGTTTGCGCAACAGATCGAGTTGCTGTTGTTGCAGGAATTCCACCGGGTCCAGCAGCAGGCCGTAGACCAGGGCCTGGGCCCCTTCGCTGCTGTGGGCCGCTTGTTTCAGCGACTCGGGCAAGGCCTGCAGGGTGTCCTGGGCCACTTGCAGATGCGCCAGGCCCGGGTCGCCGATCGCCGCGATCGACTCGGTCACGGCGCCGCCGCTGAAGGCTGCGGCGGCAGTCGAGCGGGAAGACTGCATCCACTGGGCGGTCGGGTCCGCTGCCGTGCTGTCGGCTACCGGCAATGCTCCCACCTCGGGGTAGCGCCCGTCCCAACCCGGCTCAACCCGACGAATGCGCTCCGCCAGCGGCGGATGGGTGGCGAACAGGCCATCCAGGGTCGCCTTGATCCCCGCACCGAAATACAGATGGCTGAATTCGGCGGCGTTCGAGGCCTGCAACTGCGAACCGGCCGCATGGCCGCCGATCTTCTTCAGGGCCCCGCCGATACTGTCGGGGTTGCGAGTGAACTGCACCGCCGAGGCATCGGCCAGGAACTCCCGCTGGCGACTGACCGCGGCCTTGATCAGATTGCCAAAAAACGTCCCGGCATAACCGAGCACCAGCAATGTCAGGCCGAGGACATACTTGAGCATCACGCCCTTGCTGCTGTCCGAGGAAGAACTGCGCGAGCTCGAATCGCTGCGCAACACCCAGTGCCCGATCAGGCCGATCAGCAGGATGCCGTGGAGCAAGGCGATCAGGCGCATGTTGAGGCGCATGTCGCCGTTGTAGATATGACTGAACTCATGGGCGATCACGCCCTGCAACTCTTCACGGCTGAGCAGGCCGATGGCGCCGCGGGTCACGCCGATCACCGCGTCCTTGGGGCTCAGGCCGGCGGCGAAGGCGTTGATGCCGATATCGTCGAGGACATACACCGAGGGCACCGGCGTGCCCGAGGCCAGGGCCATTTCCTCGACGACATTGAGCAGGCGGCGCTCCTCGAAGTTCTGCGGCGAGAGGTTGATCAGGCGACCGCCCAGGCTCTCGGCGACCACCTTGCCGCCGGCGTTCAACTGCACGCGCTTGTACAGGCTGCCGCCCAGCACCACGGCGATCACCACCAGCGCCACGACGCCGACCAGCGAAGTATCCAGCAGCGGCGTGCCACGCCGGCTCGAAGGCTCGCCATAGAAATGCCAGATCAGCGTCAGGGCGAGGCTGGTCAGGGCAACCAGGCAGGTGACCGCCAGCGCCATCAGCAGGACCAGGCGTCCGGTCTGACGCCGGGCGCGGTCCTGGTGTTCAAAGAAATTCATCGGGTCGTCCGTGGGTAAAACTGATTAGAACGACACCTTGGGGGCGGCCTGGATCTCGGCGCTGTCGGCAAACTCCAGCAGGCTGGCGTCGGCCCCATGACCAAACTTCGCGGCGAAGAATACCGGCGGGAAGGTCTGCTTGTAGGTGTTGTATTCCATCACCGAGTCATTGAAGGCCTGGCGGGCGAAGGCCACCTTGTTCTCGGTGCTGCTCAGCTCTTCGCTGAGTTGTTGCATGTTCTCGGAAGCCTTGAGGTCCGGGTAGGCTTCGAGGGTCACGTTCAGGCGTCCCAGGGCGCTGTTGAGCAGGCCTTCGGCGCTGCCCAGCCGGGCCATGCTGCCCGCGTCGCCCGGCTGGGCCGCGGCGGCCTTGAGACCGGTCACGGCCTGGTTGCGCGCATTGATCACCGCTTCCAGGGTGTCACGCTCGTGGGCCATGTAGCCCTTGGCGGTTTCCACCAGGTTGGGGATCAGGTCGTGGCGGCGCTTGAGCTGGACTTCGATCTGGGCGAAGGCGTTCTTGAAGCGGTTACGCAGGGTCACCAGCTTGTTGTAGATGCCGATGACGTAGAAGACCACGATGGCGATGATGGCCAGGAGGATCAGGGTGGAGACCATGGCGATGTCCTTATCTGCATTTGCGGGGTAGTGGGCGATGTTAGCGTAAAACGCCCGATGGAGCGCACACAAACCCTGTGGGAGCGGGCTCGCCCACGAAGGCGGCCGGCAGCACAACGCTGAATCCGGATATCCCCCCGACCATCGTTCAAACAAAAGGCCCGGGACGATCGCTCATCCCGGGCCTTGCCTGAAGCCGCTGTCAGCCGATCAGACCTTGACGATCCAGCCTGCCGGCGCCTCGACGTCACCGGTCTGCACGCCCGTCAGCTCCTTGTACAGGCGCTGGGTCACAGGCCCGACTTCGGTCTCGCTGTGGAACACGTGCAGCTTGCCGTTGTACTCGATCCCGCCGATCGGCGTGATCACCGCGGCGGTACCGCAGGCACCGGCTTCGGTAAAATCGGCGATCTTGTCGATCAGCACGTCGCCTTCGACCACCTTCAGGCCCAGGCGCGATTGCGCCAGCTCGATCAACGACAGGCGGGTAATGCCTGGCAGCACCGAAGGCGACTTCGGCGTGACGAATTCATTGTTGGCGGTGATGCCGAAGAAGTTGGCCGAACCCACTTCCTCGATCTTCGAATGAGTCAACGGGTCCAGGTAGATACTGTCGGCAAAGCCGCGCTTCTTGGCTTCAGCACCCGGCATCAGGCTGGCCGCGTAGTTGCCACCGACCTTGGCCGCGCCGGTACCCTGGGGCGCCGCGCGGTCATAGCTGGAAATCGCGAAGTTGTGCGGCTTCATGCCGCCCTTGAAGTAAGGGCCCACCGGGATGCAGAACACCGAGAAGATGAACTCCGGCGCGGTACGCACGCCGATATTGTCGCCTACGCCGATCACGAACGGACGCAGGTACAGGGCACCGCCGGTGCCGTAGGGAGGAATGAAGCGCTCGTTGGCCTTGACCACCTGCTTGCAGGCTTCGATAAAGGCTTCGGTCGACGGCGCCGGCATCAGCAGGCGGGTACAGCTGCGCTGCATGCGCGCGGCGTTCTGGTCAGGCCGGAACAGGTTGATCGAGCCATCCTTGCAACGGTAGGCCTTCAAGCCTTCGAAACATTGCTGGCCGTAATGCAGCGCGGTCGAGCCTTCGCTGATGTGCAGGACGTTGTCTTCGGTCAGCGAACCGTTGTCCCACTCGCCGTTACGGAAATACGACAGATAGCGCTTGTCGGTCTTGATGTAATCGAAACCCAGCTTGTCCCAGTTAATGCTTTCCTGACCCATGGCACCCTCTAATCATCTGATAACCGCCCGGATATCCCGGGCTTATGACATTTTTTTCGCAGGTAACCACAATACTCTATTCGGGCAGGAAATCGCAGCCTGGACGACGTGCATGTCCTACATGCGTTTATGCGCGGTCCTCGCCCAGCAAGGACTGGTGGGCACAGACACCGGCCATGACCCCGGCCGCCGAAGCGAACGTCGCATTGTGCATCGGGCTGGCGGCGTCGCCGGCGGCGAACACGCCCGGCACCGTGGTCTGCTGACGTTCGTCGACCCGCAGATAAGGGCCGCTCGGTCCTTCGTCGAACTGGCAACCCAGTTGCTCGGCCAAGGGGCTGGCCATCCGGGTTTTCGGCCCGGTGAACAATGCCTGCACCTCGATCAGCCGCCCGTCGCTCAAGCGTACCGCCTCCAGGGCCGGTGCCTGGCCGAGCAGCTCGACCACCGGGGTCCGCTCGATCGCCACGCCGCGCGCCTGCAGCAGGGCCAGTTGCCCGGCATCCGGCTCGTGGAGGCCCTGGGTGAAATACACCGTCGGTCCCCAGTCCGGGATCATGCTCGCCTGGTGCGCGGAGAGCGGCATGGTGGCCAGTACCCCCAGGGTACGGTCACGCACTTCATAGCCATGGCAGTACGGGCAATGCAGCACGGTCTTGCCCCAACGCTCCGGCAAGCCGGGAATCGCCGGCAACTCGTCGTGCAGACCGGTGGCCAGGACCAGCCGCGCCGCCCTCTCCTCCCGGCCATCGGCCAGCACCACGGCAAATCCGCTATCGACCTGCCGGGCCGAGACCACCTCGCCTTCGACGAACTCGACAGTCGGGTAACGCAGCAGTTGCCGCAGCGCCTCATCGCGAATCGCCCGGGGTGACTGGCCATCCTGGCCAAGAAAACCGTGGGCCGTCGTCGCGAACCGGTTACGCGGCCGGCCCGAATCCACCAGCAATACCCGCTGACGGGCCCGGGCCAGCTGCATGGCCGCCGACAATCCGGCAAAGCTGGCCCCCACCACCACGATGAAATGAGACATGGGCAGAACTCCTCGTCGATTGAACTCACGAAACTTTATAAGTTACGTAACGAGCGTTCGTCAACTCCTGTAACTCGTCTTGTTACAGACGGTGGTTTTTGCTATACGTGCGCGGTGTTTTTTCCCCAGCGAAACGCTCCCATGCGCAACGACAGCCGCCTTTCCCGCATGCTCCACGTACTGATCCACATGGACCAGCACGACCAGCGCACCACCTCCGAGACCATCGCGCAGATGCTGCGCACCAATCCGGTGGTGGTACGCCGGACCATGGCCGGACTGCGCGATCACGGTTACGTGCATTCGGAAAAGGGTCACGGCGGCGGCTGGACCCTGGCCCGGCCCCTGAGCGAAATCACCCTGCTCGACATCCACCGCGCCCTCGGCGCACCCGAGGTGTTCGCCATGGGCCTGGCGAAGGAAGAGCCGCAGTGCCTGGTGGAACAGGCGGTCAATGCGCGGCTGACCGATGTGCTGCAGGAAGCCGAGGCGCTGCTGGTCCAACGCCTCGGGCAAGTGACCCTGGCCGAGCTGGCGAGCGATTTCGAACGGCGCCTGGCGCAGAAACGCCTGGAAAACCCCGACCTGGAAATCATTCATGGGCTACCGGCCCTGGAGAAGTCATGACAGACACTCAATTGCAGGTGACCGACCTGCTGGAAGGCGACGGCAAGGCCGTGGTCAAGGGCGCGTTGATCACGACCCACTATCGCGGCACGCTCGCCGATGGCAGCGAGTTCGATTCGTCCCATTCCCGTGGCAAGCCGTTCCAGTGCGTGATCGGCACCGGACGGGTGATCAAGGGCTGGGATATCGGCCTGATGGGCATGAAAGTCGGCGGCAAGCGCCAACTGTTCGTGCCGGCGCACCTGGCCTACGGTGAACGCGGCATGGGCTCGCGCGTCGCCCCCGGCGCCGACCTGACCTTTGAGATCGAGTTGCTGGAAGTGCTGACCCGGGATGACTGAGCCGGTCTGACCTAGGACGCCGCCAACCGCCGCTCCATGACGATGGTGCGCTCCTCGCCGTGCCAGGTATCGCCCACGGCCTGGAATCCCAGCCGCGCATAAAAGCCTTCGGCGGTCACGGTCGAAGGCACCTTCAACAGGCTCACACCTGCTTCCACGGCATAGCGGACCACCTCGTCCATCAAGGCCTGGCCCACTCCGCGGCCCTGGAGATCGGGCGCCACGAACACCGTGCGCACCACCTCGCCATCGAGACTGGCGGTACCGACGATCCGCTCTCCCGCCTGCGCCACCAGTACCGTGCGCATGCCCAGCAGGCTGCGCACATCCTGCGGGCCGAAGTTCAGCTCGACCCGGGCGATCACCTGCGCCGGGTAGTCCGCGGCGTTGCTCTGGCGTAGCGCCTGGATAATCACCTGGCTGATGGCTTCGGCATCCTCGTCACGGGCAAGGCGGATGCTGCATGGCATGGGGCTGGCCTCGAGTCCTTTCGTCAAGGTCCTATCCTACGTGTCTGCGGTGCGGCTGCAAGGGTGCCGATCGAAAGCGACCTTGTTCCTGGAGAAATCCTGTGGCTATCCTTGGGCTGCACATATGCAGAGGCCCGGGATCCCCGTGATGCCCCCAGCGTGCCAACCTTTCGATAGCGGAGATCTCCCATGCCCGACCCACAGGTCAGCGCGGCCCTGGAAACGCTTTTGCCGCTGATGGCCGAACAACCGTTGCTGGTGCTGACCGGTGCCGGTATCAGTACCTCTTCCGGCATCCCGGACTACCGCGACAGCGACGGCGTGCGCCGTGGCAAGGCGCCGATGATGATCCAGGAGTTCCTCGGCTCGCCCCAGGCCCGCCGCCGTTACTGGGCCCGGGCCATGCTCGGTTGGCCACGGGTGCGCATGGCCCGGCCGAATGCCGCCCACCGGGCCCTCGCCAGCCTGCAGGGACAACGCCATCTCAGCGGCCTGATCACGCAGAATGTCGACACCCTGCATGACCAGGCCGGCAGTCACGAGGTGATCGAGTTGCATGGCAGCCTGCACAAGGTGCTCTGCCTGGATTGCGGCAACCGTCTGGAGCGCGATGCCGTCCAGCTCACCCTGGAAGCCCAGAACCCTTACCTGGCGCAGGTCGAGGCGGTCCAGGCGCCCGATGGCGACACCCTGCTGGACGCCGCCTTCGAATCGCGTTTCCAGGTGCCCCACTGCCCGCAATGCGGCGGCGACCGGCTGAAACCCGACGTGGTGTTCTTTGGTGAAAACGTCGCCCCGCTCACCGCCGCCCGGGCCCTGGCGAGCGCCGAACAGGCCGCCGGCCTGCTGGTGATCGGTTCGTCGCTGATGGCCTATTCGGCCTTCCGCCTGTGCAAGCTGATCGCCGAGCGTGGTAAGCCGCTGATCGCCATCAACCTGGGCAAGACCCGCGCCGACGACCTGCTCGACTTCAAGTTCGAAGCCTCCTGCGAACAGTTGCTGCCACTGCTGGCCGAGCGCCTGGGCTGATCAGCAACGGATCGGCAGCGCCTCGATCAGCGCCTGGGTCGAACGGACCCGGGCAATGCGCGGCATGACCTTCTCCATGGAGAACCTGTGGGTGTCCTCGCCCAGGCCGGCGCAGGCATCCTCGGCCACCAGCACCGCATAGTTGTGGTGCCAGGCATCGCGGGCAGTGGACTCGACGCCGGAGTTGCTGGCGATCCCGCAGACGATCACCGTGCTGATCCCGCGACGGCGCAGTTGCAGGTCCAGTTCGGTGCCATAGAAAGCGCTCCAGCTGTGCTTGGTGATCTGTACCGGGGCGTTCAAGGCGGCAATCGACGGGTCGAGGACGGCCCACTGCTCGGGCAGGCCACCGGGCGGCACGGCCATCGGCATGTCCACCGGCTGGTTGGGCTTGTCGGCGTAGTCGCTGGCGAACGCCACGCGCACGGCGACCACCAGGCCACCGGCCTGGGTCAGGTGCTCGCCGAACCGCGCCGCGCGTTCGGCAACGGCCTGCGGAGCATGGGGCGCAACGGGCAAGGCCATGATGCCCTGCTGCAGATCGATGATCACAAGGGCGCAGGTACGGGGATCGAGATCGAGCGACATGAGTAGTTCCTGATGAGTTTCCTGATGCCCGGACGCCGGATCGCGGGCGGCACCAGCGCGAAAGTCGGGGAGACAGGCGCAATGAGGCGGGTATCCCCCTCAGGATGCGAGAGCGCTCGCGCCGTTCGCAAGTAAAAAAAATTTCATTATTCGCCCGGCGCAATCAGCCACAAGGCCCCGGCAGCAAGGCCGGAGCCCCCCGTACTCCTCGGTCAGCCCGGAATGGTCAACCCTTTCACCACCGCCGGCCGGGCAAGGAATTGCTCCAGCGCGCGGGTGACATGGGTGAAGTCCTGGATGCCCACCAGGTCGCCGGCCTCGTAGAAACCGATCAGGTTGCGGATCCACGGGAAGGTGGCGATATCGGCGATGCTGTAGTCGTCGCCCATGATCCAGCGACGGCTCTCCAGGCGCTGGTCGAGTACCGCCAGCAGGCGCTTGCTCTCGGCCACATAGCGATCGCGCGGGCGCTTGTCCTCGTAATCCTTGCCGGCAAACTTGTTGAAGAAACCGAGCTGGCCGAACATCGGCCCGATCCCGCCCATCTGGAACATCACCCACTGGATGGTTTCATAACGGGTGGCCGGATCCAGGGACATGAACTTCCCGGTCTTTTCGGCCAGGTAGATCAGGATCGCGCCGGACTCGAACAACGGCAGCGGCTGGCCGCCGGGGCCGTTCGGATCGATGATCGCCGGAATCTTGTTGTTGGGGTTCAGCGCGATGAATTCCGGGCTCAACTGGTCATTGGTGGAAAAACTCACCAGGTGCGGTTCGTAGGGCAGGCCCAGCTCTTCGAGCAGGATCGACACCTTGACGCCGTTGGGCGTAGGCAACGAATACAGCTGGAGACGGTCTGGATGTTGAGCGGGCCATTTTTGCGTGATGGCAAACGACGAAAGATCGGTCATGGAAAGCTTCCAGCAAGCGGCAGGGAATGCGGCAACGGGTCAGGACAAGCCCCCCCGTCCGGGCCCTGATTATAGGCATAGCCAACGAGCGTGCTCACCTCGTTTGACACGACACTTTTGCCATACGGACAATAAACCATTGTTTCAAGGAGACTGACATGAACCTGAAATTGTTCGGCCTGCCGCTACTGGCAGCCACCTTCCTGGCCCTGGCGGGCTGTTCGACACCCACCGTGGTGACCTTGCAGAACGGCACCCAGTACGTGACCAAGGACACCCCGAAAACCCACTCCGCCGATGGCTTCTACGAGTTCGAGGATATTTCCGGCAAGGTGATTCGGGTCAAGGCATCCGAGGTCGCGACGGTCAAGCCGCAAGACTGACCCCGAGTCCCGGGCCTCAGCGAAAGTCCCGACTGCGCACGGTAATGTCCGCCAGCATCGGACTCAGGTCGCTCAGGCGTCCGGCAATCACATGGCGCACCTCGCCTTCGGTTTCCAGGCGCCCGTCGACCCTCAGCAGTTGTGAGCCCACCAGCACCTGCCGCTGGCGTTCGGCCAGGTCGCGCCAGACCACCACATTGACGTTGCCGAACTCGTCTTCGAGAGTCACGAAGGTCACGCCACTGGCGGTGCCCGGTCGCTGGCGGCCGGTGACCAGGCCGACGATGCTCACCGGCCGGCCGTGCCCGAGCGCCTGCAACTCCCGCGAACTGCGACAGCGCAGGGCCTGCAGTTGCCCACGCAACAGTGCCAGCGGATGCGGCCCGAGGGTGGTGCCCAGGCTGGCGTAATCGGCTTGCAGGTCCTCGCCGACACTCGGACACGGCAAGGCCACCGGGCTTTCGGCGGTCCTCGACACCCCGGCGAACAACCCCAGTTGCACCTCGACCCCGGCCACTTCCCAGCGCGCCCGATAACGGTTGCCCGCCAGGCCACGCAAGGCGCCGGCATCGGCCAGCAGTTCCTGGGCGCGGGTATCGAGCCGGGCCCGCTCGCCGAGGTCGGCGATATCCGCGAAAGCCCCCAGGCAGCGAGCCGCTTCGATCCGCTGCGCATCCTCCGCGCGAAACCCGCGAATCATCCGCAGGCCCAGGCGCAACGCCGGCTGCGTACCTTCAGCCGGTTCCAGGCTACAGTCCCAGGTACTGGCGCGGACATCCACCGGGCGGATCTGCAACTGGTGACGGCGGGCATCCTGGAGGATCTGGTCCGGGCTGTAGAACCCCATCGGCCAGCTGTTGATCAACGCACAGGCGAAGGCTGCCGGCTCATGGCACTTGAGCCAGCAACTGGCGTAGGTCAGCAAGGCAAAGCTGGCGGCGTGGGATTCGGGAAAACCGTAACTGCCAAAGCCCTTGATCTGTTCGAAGATCTGCGCGGCGAATTCCGGCGGATAACCATTGCTTGCCATGCCCTCGGCCAGCCGCTGGCGATGCGGCTCAAGCCCGCCATGGCGCTTCCATGCCGCCATGGAACGGCGCAACTGATCGGCCTCGCCCGGCGTGTAGTTCGCCGCCACCACCGCGATCTGCATCACCTGTTCCTGGAACAGCGGCACCCCCAGGGTTCGCTCCAGCACTTCCTTGAGCTCCGGCGACGGATAGGTCGTGGGCTCCTTCTCGTCCCGCCGGCGCAGGTACGGATGCACCATACCGCCCTGGATCGGCCCCGGACGGACAATCGCCACTTCGATCACCAGGTCGTAGAAATTCTTCGGTTTCAGGCGCGGCAGCATCGACATCTGCGCCCGCGACTCGATCTGGAACACGCCGATGGTGTCGGCCCGGCCGATCATCGCGTAGGTCGACGGGTCGTCCGCCGGGATGCTCGCCAGGGTCCAGCGCGGCCCGCCACGGTACTGCTGTACCAGGTCGAAGCAGCGGCGCAGCGCGCTGAGCATGCCCAGGGCGAGGACATCGACCTTGAGCAGCCCGACCTTGTCCAGGTCATCCTTGTCCCACTGGATAATCGTCCGCTCGGCCATGGCGGCGTTTTCCACCGGCACCAGGGTGTCCAGGGGCCGCTCGGAAATCACGAAACCGCCCGGATGCTGGGACAGGTGCCGGGGAAAGCCGATCAGTTGCCGGGTCAGCGCCAGCACCCGGCGCAGCACCGGACTGTCCGGATCGAAACCGCTTTCGCGCAGGCGCTCGGCTGCCGGTGGCTCATCGCTCCAGTGGCCGCAGGCATCGGCCAGGGCATTGACCTGGTCCGGCGGCAGCCCCAGGGCCTTGGCCACATCGCGCACCGCACCGGCGCCATGGTAGGTGCTGACCACCGCGGTCAGGGCCGCGCGGCCACGGCCATAACGGCGGAACACGTATTGCAGCACTTCTTCGCGGCGATCGTGTTCGAAATCGATATCGATATCCGGCGGTTCGTTGCGCTCACGGGACAGAAAGCGCTCGAACAGCATGTTGGTGCGATCCGGGTTCAGCTCGGTGACGCCCAGGGCATAACACACCACCGAGTTCGCCGCCGAACCGCGCCCCTGGCAGAGAATGCCCTGGTCGCGGGCGAAGCGGACGATATCCGCCACCGTGAGGAAATAACTGTCGTACTCCAGTTCGGCGATCAGCTTCAGCTCTTTCTCGATCAGCGCTCGGCCCTGGTCGCTGATACCTTCGGACCAACGGCGCTGGATGCCCTCCTCCGTCAGTTGGCGCAGCCAGGTGGTCGGGGTCTGCCCCTTCGGCACCAGCTCACGGGGATACTGGTACTGCAACTGACCCAGGTCGAAGCCGCAACGCCGGGCAATGACCCCGGTTTCGGCCAGCAGAGCCGGCGGATAAATCCCCCGCAGGACCTCGAGGCTGCGCAGGTGGCGCTCGCCATTGGGATGCAGTTGCTGCCCGGCATCGGCGACCCGGGTATGCAGGCGAATGGCGGTCATGGTGTCCTGCAGGGCACGACGGGCCCGCACATGCATATGCACATCGCCACTGGCCACGGCGGGAATCGCCAGCTCGGCGGCCACCGCCAGCAGCCGCGCCAGGTAGCGCTCATCATCCTGGCCGCAATGCAGTTCCACGGCCAGCCACAGGCGCTCGGGAAAACGTTCGCGCAACCAGCGGCCATCGCTTTCGGCGATGCCCCGTCCGGGTAGCCACAACGCCAGCAATCCCGGCAGTTCCTCTTCGAAATCCGTCCGCAGCAGGCGATAGCTCCCTTTTTCCGCGCGACGCCGGGCCAGGGTGATCAGTCGACACAGGGCCTGGTAGCCCGCCAGGTTCTCCACCAGCAGTACCACCCGTGGCCCGTTGTCGATCTGCAACTCGCTGCCGATGATCAACGGCAGCTCGCACGCCTGCGCGGCCTGCCAGGCCCGGACGATCCCCGCCAGGGTGCATTCGTCGGTGATCGCCAGGGCTTGATAACCCTGCTCCCTGGCCCGTTCGAACAACTCCCGGGCACTGGAAGCGCCGCGCTGGAAAGTGAAGTTCGACAGGCAATGCAGCTCGGCGTAGGCCTCACTCATGCGAACCAGCCCTGCAGCAGCAACGGGCCGCTGTCACCCACCGGGCGATAGGCCCAGGCGTGTCGCCCGGTCCGGGTCTCGATCAGGTAGTAGTCGCGACGCACATCGGCGCCGTCCCACCAGCCCGACTCGATCCGTTCCGGCCCCAGCAGGACCCTCGCCGCCTGCTCGGGCAGTGGCATCGGCTCCTTGAGCAACCAGCCGGGACGCAGCGGCCCGGTCGCGGCCAACGGTCCCGGTGTGGTCGCCGCCAGCGGCTGCCAGGCGCACTCGGGGCGGTGATCGGCATGGAAGCGCAGGCCCTGCACCGCCTCGTCGCCAAGCCGGGCGCGCAGGCGTTCGCGCAATTGCTCCCAGGGCAAGGATTGCTGCGCGCGCTCATCGAAGAGTTCGCGGTGCTGCGGGACAAAGGCCGGCAGGTCTTCGGCCTCCAGACGAAAGCCGCGCACCGGCGACTCCACCTGGACCTGCTCCAGCCGCCCGCGGGCCAGTTCGAACAGCATCGCCGGGTCACGTTCGGCACTCAGCAGGCCGACCTTGATCCGCGTGTCCGCCACCCCGGCATGCTCCAGGATCAGTTCGAAACGCTGCACACCGCTGTCACGCCCGCAGAGAAACGCCGCCAGATCGCCGGTCAGACGGCGCAGGGGAAACAGCAACGCCTGGTGCGAGGTCACGTCGAAATTCAGCTCGATCCGCGCTGCGAAGCGATCCGGCGGCAGGTAGAACGCCAGGGCCAGCGGTCGCTCGCCGAGCAAGGTATCGAGGTGCTTGAGCAATGCCGCGTCGAAGCGCCGGGCCAGACTGTGCCGGGGCAAGGCCAGGACCTGGTCCAGGGTGCGCAGGCCCATGCGCGTCAGGGCCGTGGCCGCCTCCTTCGCCAGCCCGACCCGGTCGATGGGCATCGGACCCAGGGCCCGGCGCAAGGCGCTGTCGTCCGCCAGGGCCAGGCCATCGTAGGCATTGGCCAGGACCCGGGCCGCCGCCGGATGGGGCGCGACCACGATCCGGTGACGAAACCCCAGCGCCGTCAATTCCTCGCGCAAGCGCGCTTCCAGGCGCGGCCAGGGCCCGAACAGGCCAAGGCTGGACTCGATTTCGAACAACAGGGCACGGGGATAACGCAGGCTGACCTGGGAGCTGAAGCGATAGGCCCAGGCAGCGAGCAACTGTTGCCACTGCTCGATTTGCGCGGGGTCGTATTCAGCGCTGGCAAAGGCCTTGGTCAGGGCATGGGCGGCGGTCAGCGACTGGCCCGGACGCAGACCCAGGGCCCGGGCCGAGGCGTTCACCGCCTGCACGATCCGTCGTTGCGGCGAACCGCTCAGCAGCGCCAGCGGTGCATCGGGCTCGGCGGTCCGCCGTAGCACACCGTCCAGGGCCAATTGCGGAAATACGATGCAAACCCAGCGCATGCCAACCTCAATGCCCTGCGCTGAAGGCGATCGGCGCCGCATGGGCCAGGCCGCCACGGCACTTGAGCACCCGCAGTTGCGCGGGCCGGCCATCGATGGCCAGCCGCAGGGCCGCCGGCGAAGGGTTGAGCGCCGCCTCCAGCGAGCGGTAGGCAAACGCCAGGGTCTGGCCGGTTTCCGCCGCCACCTGCAAACGGCGCAGGGCGCGGTCATCGACCTGTTGCGGCCAGCACAGGACCGCCCCGCAGCTACCGGAGCGCAGGCACTGTTCCGCCGCCCACAAGGCGTCCCGAGGTGCCGCCTGGATCACCGACAACTGTCGCAGGTCCACGCCCGCGCTCAACCACGCCTGGGGATAGGGCACATGGGGCGGAGCCACCAGGACGATACGTTCGCCCTTCGCCGACAGCCGCGCCAGGGTCGGCCAGACCAGTTGCAACTCGCCCACGCCCTCACCGGCGATGAGGATTTCCGTCAGCGCCGATTCCGGCCAACCGCCGCCGGGCAGCACCGCGTCCAGCGCGGCATGCCCGGTCGCGTGCAGGCTCGGTGCCTGTGCCGTCGGCCGGCCCTTCCAGACCCGGCGCTCGTCCAGCAGCGCGTCCAGCGCAACCACGGCGCCCATCAACCTTGCCTCACCAGGCCGCAGAACACCCCTTCGATGGCCAGTTCCTGGTGTTCCGGGTCGACAACGATGGGGGCATAGGCCGGGTTGCGGGCCAGCAGGCGGACCCCGCTCGCCGTGCGCTCGAAACGCTTGATGGTGACCTCGCCGTCGAGCCGGGCCACGACGATCTGGCCGTTGCGTACTTCGACATTGCGCCGCACCGCCACCAGGTCGCCATCGAGGATGCCGTCGCCGACCATCGAGTCGCCCTGTACCCGCAGGAGGAAATCCGGGGTCCGGGAAAACAGCCCCGGATCGAGCCACAGGCGGCTGTGGACCTCGGCATCGACATCGATCGGCACGCCGGCCGCCACCCTTCCGAGCAATGGGATTTCCAGCAGGGTCGGACGCGCGGGCTGATTCAGCAGGCGGATACCCCGTGCCTGATGGGCATTGACCTCGATGAAACCGGCTTCGGTCAGCGCCACCACGTGCTTGCGCGCCACGCTGCGCGAGGCAAAACCAAAGGCCTCGGCGATCTCGGCGAGGCTCGGGGGCTGGCCGTTTTCCGCGATACGGTCGCGGATAAAGGTCAGGATGGCGGAACGGCGGGGGCTTAAAGTCGTCATGGAGTACATTTGTACTCTTGTGGGATTTTCCTGACAAGCACCACCAGTCGGTCACCGGTCGCGAGGCTCGAATCCGGCCTCCCGCGCCCCAGCGTCCCAAGCGAAAAGCCCCCGCCGCTCAGGTCGCCGAACAAATACAAACAACAATAATGGAATTGACCTACAGAACTATCCCGCACACTAAAACATGCCAGTAACTTCCCAGTCCTTAAAATAAAAAACAACGTTATAAAAACAACCATGAATATTGAAAAACAAAACCCGGTCGTTATAGCGTGAGCGTTTCAATCAATAATAAAAATTCTCCACGAAATACCCTGAACGCTGAACAAAGACCTGTAAATGGACTTTATCCCCCAGCACGGAAACTTGTATAAAAAGGTCAAGTATCATGCACCCAGCCCAGAACGCCCAACTTGACGATCTGTTCGAGCGCAATACATTCCTGCCCGACTCGACACCGGATCGTTTCTATCGCCTGCTGGACCAGATCAGCCAGGATCGCTACACCACCCTCGCCGCTTTGTATGCCGAGGCTTATCGACTGTTTCCCGGTTCCACCGAACTCGACGAGTTCTTTGCCAGTACCGCGAACCTGATCCTGCTGCCGGTGGCCCAGCGGCGGACAATCATCAATGAGTCGGTGTTCCAGATCTGGGCCCGGCGCGTCGTCCAGATGACCCGCGAAGTGCTCGATGGCTCGCGCCATGATCTTGCGCCGCTGCAGAGCGGCCTCCAGGAACTGCCGGATATTCTGCAACGGATTTCCCGCGCCGCCACCGACCATGCCTACACCCACCGTCCGCCCATCCAGCGGTTCGATATCGACCCGCTGATCGCCGGGGTGCTCGCGCCCTGCTACGACTTTCCCGAAGACGCCGCCACGCGCCAACACCTCGAAGACTGCGGTTACTCCATCCATTTCTTCAGCGATGTGGTGAATGTCGCCCTGTCCCGTATCGCCATGACCTGGCCCGGCTGCCACGAGCAGTTCCGCCATCTGGTCAAGCTGATCTGCTACCTGCCGGACGGCACCTTCCGCAGTGGCTCGGCCGCTCGCTACAGCGGCACGATCCTGCTGTCGGCCAAGGACCATTCGCTCCTCGATGTCGAAGAGTCGCTGGTGCGCGAAACCGCCCATCAACTGCTGTATTACATCGAGGAAGTCAGCCCGGTGATCGACCCGCAGGTGGCAGCGCAGGGATTGTATTTCCTGCCCTGGTCAAACCGGCCCTGTGCCCTGGACGAATACTTCCAGGCGTTCTTCGCCCAACTGATGCGGGCCAAGTACCTGGAGCACGTGCGCCAGCGCCCGGCCAGTGAAATGCAACGGGCCGAAGAACACCTGGTGTTCAGCCTGCGCGGCCTCGGCCGGGCCCTGCCGGAACTGGCCGGCAGTCGCGATTTCACGCCCCGCGGCCGGACCCTGCTGGATAACTTGGCCGAAGACGTGCGGGCGATGGAACGGCAGCACGCCAGCCTGCTGGTGCGTGCGGCCATGCCGCGCGACATGAGCCTGGCGGGATGAGCAGGCTGTCTCAGTTCGGATCGAGCAGGCCGCCGCTCCAGTTGCGCGATACGCGGCTACCGGTGAACTTCGCCACGACCATGCCCTGGGACACCAGGCGATCGCGATAACGCGTCACCATTCGCCCGGCCTGCTCCGCGTACAGGATCACCTCCGACGACGGATCGCCCGGGCGCCCGAGGATCCGTGCAAAACGCTGGCCTTCCTCGACCCGGTCGCCCAGGTCCTTTTCAAAGATCAGCACACCGGGCTGGGGGGCCAGGATGGTTTCCATATGGCCCATCTCCATGGCCTCCACCGGCCAGTCGTCCGCCGCCGCTTCCCCACTGATCACCCCCTGGCCGCAGAGCCAGGCGTACAGGCCCTCGGCGTCCTGCTGGGCGAAGCGGTCACTGACATCGCCCTGCCCGCGCAGCTCCAGGGTCGCAGCCATGTGCCGCGCCGTGTCGCCATCACGCAGCCAGGGCGCAATGATGGTTTCCTCGAAGGAGCCATCGCCGCCCTCGTCCCAGATGATTGCCACATCCATCTTCATCGCGGCCGCCAGCGCCCGGCCACGGGGCCAGAAACTGCGGTGCACGTAGAGATAAGGCAGGGCTTCGTCATCGGTGTGCAGGTCGAGCATCACATCCGCCGGTGCCGCCAGTTGCACCAGTTGTTGCTGCCATTCCTGGACATTGGTCGAGGGCCGGGCCAGCGCCGCCGACTGATCGAACGAGCGGTTGAAGTTCTGCCCGGTGGCATCGTGGAAACGTCCGAGGATCCGCCCCTGGCGAAATTGCCCGATCCCCAGGGGATTGGCCTGGGGCACCACGGTCACGCTGCCCTTGAGCCGGCCCGCGGCCTCGGCGACGGCCAGCCGTTGCATCAACAGGTGCAGCACCAGCATCCCGGCGATTTCATCGGCATGGACCCCGGCCTGCAGGTGCACCTTCGGTCCGCTGCCATCGCCCTCGAAGCGCCAGGCCCCGACCCGCACCGCATCGCCATTGTTGTTGCATACACTGAACGAAATATCCCGTGCCATAGCCTTGCCCTCCCGTCGTGACCGTTAAAAATCATTGTTGCCAGCCATGGAAATTGAACGTACGTTCAACTAACATCCACCCACTTCATGTCGTGCTTGCGGGCCTCTTCGCGGACAAGCCCGCTCCCACACGGTCAGAGCCAGGCGCGGATCTTGTGTGCCCCCGTGGGAGCGGGCTTGCCCGCGACGGCGCCGGTGATACCGCCATGGCATTTCAGAGCACTCCAGACAAGGACTCCCGTGAGCACCGACACCCGCAAATTTCGCCGCGCCGAACCCGACGAGCGCCGTGACCTGCTGATCGCCGCCGCCCTGCGCTGCCTGGCCCGGGACGGCCATGCCGGCATTTCCGTGCGGCGCATCGCCACCGAGGCCGGAGTCTCCGTCGGCCTGCTCAACCACCACTTCGGCACCATCGATGCGCTGATCGCCGACACCTACCACAAGCTCGCCAGCGAACTGACCAGCACCCTGCTCGAAGAAGTCCGGCAGGCCGGCAGCGCCGCGGAAAAGCTCGATGCCTTCCTGGTCGGTTCCTTCTCGCCACGGATCATGGACCCGCAGTTGCTCGGGGTCTGGGTGGTCTTCTGGAGCCTGATCCGCCACTCTGGACACGTCAGCCAATCCCATGAAAAAAGCTATCGCGCCTACCTCGACCTGATCCGTCAGCTACTCGACGACCTGGCCGCCGCCGAGGGCTTCGCCATCCACGACAGTCGCCTGGCCGCCATCGGCCTATCGGCGATGCTCGACGGACTCTGGCTCGAGTGGTGCCTGAACCCCGAGACCTTCAGCCCCGCCAACGGCCTCCATATCTGTCGTTGCTGGATAAAGGGGTTGCGACACGGAGCATTCGGCACCGACGACGTCCTGTGACGGGTGACGGCCGAAGATCATCGCCAGGGTGCCGCTGACCGCGATCAGCCCGGCACCGATCATCAGCGACACATCCATCAGCGTGCCCCAGATCAGGTTCGACAGCAGGAACGCCCAGATCAGCCCGGTGTATTCGAACGGCGCCAGCAGGGTCGCCGTGGCGCGCTGGAAACTGGCGAACAGCAGGAACTGGCCGATCCCGCCCACCAGCCCGGCCGCGAGCATGCCCAGCCAGGCCGGAGTCGGCGCCGGGGTATGGGTCCAGGGCAGCGCCAGCGCCATGCAGAGGACAAACACCACGTTGGTGATCAGCATCTGCTCCAGCACCGAGGTCTGCTCGTCCACCTGGCGCAACTGGATGTAGGTAAAGGCCCAGCACAGGGCCGCCAGCAGGGTCAGCACAATCGGCCAGGGGTCGGCCATATGGCTGGGCCGACAGGCGATCACCACACCGACAAAACCGACGATCAGGGTGAACCACTGCCACCCGCTGGCATGCTCCTTGAGGATGACCGCCGCCAGCACCGTGACCATGATCGGCGCCGAGAAATACAGGGTGGTCATTTCCGCCAGGGTCAGGTCGCGGGCCGCCGTGTAGTACAGCAGCCAGGCGACGATCGACAGCAGGCCACGCACCACCAGCAGCCGCCGGCTCGGCGAACGCCAGGCCCGCCGGACCAGGCGCAGGCGGCCCACCAGCAGGCAGGCGAGCACCACCACGACACCCCGCCAGAACAGGATGGTGACCACCGAATAATCGGCCACCAGCCATTTGATCGCGGCGTCCTGCAGAGCCAGGAAGGCATAGCCCAGGGTGCACAGGCCAATCCCCTGCAACGACCGGTCAACCCGAGGCGCACTCATCTCACACCGACCTGCGCATCGGCGTTCCGCGCCGTTCGGCGAAGGCAAACAGTGCCTCGATCAGGAAAGTCAGGCAGATATAGACCCCGGCCACCAGCAGCAGCGGCTGGTACACCTGCAGGGTCTGGGCCCGCACCACGTTGGCCGCGCCCAGCAGGTCGATCACGGCAATGGTCGAGGCCAGCGCCGTGGACTTGAGCAGCATCACCGTCTCCCCGGCCAGGGTGGGCAAGAGCAGGCGCATGGCCCGTGGCAGGCGCACCCGCAACAGCGACTGGCGCGGGGTCATGCCGAAGGCCGAGGCCGCTTCCATCTCGCCCTTGGGCACTGCCAGCAGGCCACCGCGGATCACCTCGCCGACATAGGCGCCCACCGACAACACCAGGGCGAAGACGATGTACCAGTAGCCGTCACGCAGGTAGGGCCAGAGGAAACTGCCGCGAATCAACGGGAACTGGGCGAACAGGCTGCCCAGCCCGTAGTAGAAGATGTAGATCTGGATCAGCAGCGGCGTCCCGCGCAGCACGCTGGTGTAGAACAGGCTGGCCTTGGCGACCAGGCGGTTTTTCGACAACCTGGCCAGGGCCACCAGCACCGCCAGCCCGAACCCCAGCACGCTGGAGATCAGCAGGAGGCTGATGGTCGTTTGCAATCCGCGGCCCAACAACGCCGCGTATTCGAGTATCCACGCTGGAATCATTTCATTCACTCAGCCAAAGGCATCCAGCGACGGATGCGTCGCTCAAGCCGTCCCGACAGGTAGTTGGACACCAGCGTCACCGCGTAATACAGCGCGGCAGCCGTGAGGTAGAACAACAGGTAGTGGCGCGTCGAACCCGCGCCCTGCTTGGCGGTGTACAACAACTCGTTGGTCCCGACCACGCTGATCAGGGCACTGTCCTTGATCAGGTTGATCCACAGGTTGGCCATACCGGCCATGGCATAGGGCGCCATGATCGGCAGCGTGACCCGCCGGAACAGGCCGAAACCGCTCAGGCCGAATGCCCGTGCCGCCTCGATCTGGCCGTAGGGGATCGCCTGGATCGCCGCCCGGAAGATCTCCGAGGCATAGGCGCCCTGGACCAGCCCCAGCACCAGGATCGCCGCCAGCGGGCCGCTGACATTCACCGCCTCCTGGCCGAACTGCGCCATCAGCGAGTTGAGCAGCATGGAACCGACGTAGTACAGCAGGAGGATCAGCAACAACTCCGGAACCGCCCGGAACAACGTGGTGTAGCCGCGCATCAGCGCCGCGACCGGCTTGGGCGCGCCGAGCTTCAGGCACGCCACCACCAGCCCGATGAACAGCCCGACCACAAAGGCCCCGGCGGAAATCTGCAGGGTCATCCAGAGCCCTTTCAACAGCGCATTGCCCCATCCCTGTTCGCTGAAATTGATCAATTCGAACATTGCTGGCTCCCAGCTCCTACAGGTTGATCGTTCCCACGCTCAGCGTGGGCATGCAGCCGTGATGCTCTGCGCCACACAGCGGACGCGGAGCGTCCTGTGAGGCATTCCCACGCTGGAGCGTTGGAACGATCGGACGCTAGAACGCCGGTTTGATCGTTCCCACGCTCGGCGTGGGCATGCAGCCGTGATGCTCTGCGCCACACAGCGGACACGGAGCGTCCTGTGAGGCATTCCCACGCTGGAACGTGGGAACGATCGGACGCTAGAACGCCGGTTTCACACTGGTGCCGAAATAGCTCTGGGAGAGATCATCGTAGTCCTTGCTCGCCAGCAGGGTCTGGATCGCCTTGTCGAGGCGGGCCTTGAGCTCGGTGTCGTCCTTGCGCAGGCCGGCACCCACGCCCTTGCCGAAGATCGGGTCATAGGGCACCGCGCCGAGATAGGCCAGGTCCTTGGCATCCGGAGTCTTGACGAACGCGGTCATGGCCGTGCCGTCCGCCATCATCAGGTCGATGCGCCCGGCAATCAGGTCGGCGTTGGCCGAGTCCTGGGTGTCGTAGTACTTCACATCGGCGATCTTCTCGTAATAGGCCTTCAGGTAGCTGGCGCTTACGGTGGAGTTCTGCACGCCGATGATCTTGCCCTTGAGGTCATCCGGATATTTCTTCACCGTGGTGCCCTTGGGCCCGACAATGGCGATCACCGAATCGTAATAGGCCTTGCTGAAAGCGATCTGTTTCTCACGTTCCTCGGTCACCGACATGGAGGAGAAGATCACGTCGATCTTCTTCGCCAGCAGCGACGGGATGATTCCGTCCCAGGCCACCTCCTTGATCTCGCATTCGGCTTTCATTTCACTGCACAGCTTGTGGATCAGGTCGACCTCGAAACCCTTCCATTCACCATTGGCCTGCTTCTCGGTGTACGGCGGATAGGGTTCGGCCGCAACCGCGAAGCGGATGGGTGCGGCCTGTGCCGCGCCCATGCCGGCCAGCAGGACACAGACCACGCCCGTCAACCAGTTTGCCAAACGTCGATTTCCCATGATGTTGCCCCGTCTTTTTATGATGCGTTAGCGAGTCTGATGAGCGTTGACGAATTGTCGGCAACGTTCGCTGCGTGGGTGTACGAACACTTCATCCGGCGAACCGGTTTCCTCGATCAGCCCTTGATGCAGAAAGGCCACCTTGGAAGAGACATCGCGTGCGAAGGCCATCTCGTGGGTCACCAGGATCATGGTCCGGCCTTCTTCGGCGAGGGAGCGGATCACCCGCAGCACTTCCCCGACCAGTTCTGGGTCGAGTGCCGAGGTGGGTTCATCGAACAGCATGACCTTGGGCCGCATGGCCAGGGCCCGGGCAATGGCTACCCGTTGTTGCTGTCCCCCGGAGAGAAACGCCGGGTACTCGTTGCGCTTGGCCGCGAGGCCCACGCGTTCAAGCAGTGCTTCGGCCCGTTCGATGGCTTCGGCACGACTCTCGCGCAGGACCTGGGTCGGCGCTTCGATCAGGTTTTCCAGCACCGTGCGATGGGGCCAGAGGTTGAAGTTCTGGAACACCATGCCCAGGCTGGAACGGATCCGTACCAACTGCCTGGCATCGGCCACCAGCGGTGCGCCGGGGCGGTCGTAGTTCAGGTGAATGCTTTCGCCGTCCACCAGGATGCGGCCCTGGTCCGGCACTTCGAGCATGTTGATGCAGCGCAGCAAGGTGCTCTTGCCCGAACCGCTGGCGCCGATCAGCGAGATCACCTCGCCTTCGCGGGCGGTCAGCGACACGCCCTTGAGCACCTCGATATTGCCGAAGCGCTTGTGCAGGCGCTCGACCTCGATCATGGTCCGGGTAGCGGCAGGTTCGGCCGCGCCAGGGGTCGTCACACGGCTGATCAGCGGCCGTGGCGGCTCGCCGTTGAGGACCCCGACAAACCCGCGGATCCGCTGGCAGGCCTGCTCCAGGCGCTCCTCGCCAAGAGTGAAGGACAGTCGCACAAAACCTTGCGCCGGCTCGCCGAACGCCGCTGCATCGAGCACCGAGACGCCGGCCTCGCGGAACAGCCGCCAGGCGAACTCCAGGGAGGTAAGGCCAGTCTCGCGTACATCCACCAGCACGAACATGCCGGCGTCGGGCTTGAGCACCGCGATGCCCGGACAATCGGACAGGCCCTGCACCACCAGGTCGCGGCGCCGGCGATAGATCTCGCTCATGCCCCGGGTCACTTCGGCATGGGCCTGGACCGCCTTGAGCGCGGCCTCCATGACAAAGCCGGGCAAGCCATAGAGCATGCTCAGTACCAGGGTCTCGGCATGAGCCACCAGGGTTTCATTGGCCACGATCCAGCCAATGCGCCAACCGGTCATGGCGTGGGATTTCGACAGGCTGCCGATGGTCACGCAGCGCTCGGCCATGCCCGGCAACGCCGCCAGGCTGACATGCTCACGCTCGAACGCCAGGCTCTCATAGACCTCATCGACCACCACCCACAGATCGTGGGCAATCGCCAGGTCGGCGATGGCTTGCAGTTCTTCGCGACTGAGCACGACACCGGTGGGATTGTTCGGGTTGGAGAAGAAGATCGCCCGGGTGCGCGGGGTGATGGCCCTGGCCAGCAAGGCGGCATCGAGGCGGAATCCCGAGTCCGCCGCGCAGGGCACCCGTACCAGGGTCGCGCCGGAGGCCTTGAGGGTGGCCTCATAGGTCACGTACATCGGGTCCAGGGCAATCACTTCGTCACCGGCGTTGAGCAGGCACAGGGAAGTGATGAACAACGCGTTCTGCGCCCCGGCCACGGTGATGACATTCGCCGCCTGCAACTGACGGTCGAACAACGGGCTGTAGCGTGCGGCGATGGCTTCGCGCAAGGCCAGGCGCCCGGCGATCTCGGTGTAGTGGGTGTCGCCTTCGCGCAAAGCCTCGATGGCCGCTTCGGTAATGAAATCGGGGGTGGGGAAATCCGGGTCGCCGACGCTGAGGATGATCACATCCTCGCCGCGGCGCTGGGCTTCGAACGCCGCGTGATGAATGTCCCAGGCGGCCACACCGTCACCAGAGATCCGCTCAACAAAAGGTGAAAACCGCATGCCAGTGCCTCGTTCGAATTTGAAGAAACGCAAGCCCGCAACCAGCCGGGGGTGGTGGAGCCAACATAGACGAAGCTGAACACTCGTTCAATAGGAAAAATCCGTCAGCTTCGCGTTCAGCGCAAACAGGTCGTTTTCACGACAGTCGTGCCGGTTTTCAGCACTGGATCGCCTTGGTTTCGACGAACTCCGCCAGCCCTTCCTCGCCCCATTCACGGCCGTTGCCAGACTGCTTGTAGCCACCGAACGGCGCCCGGTAGTTGAAGGCCGCGCCGTTGACGAAGCACTGTCCGGCACGCAGTCCGCGCGCCAGTTCCAACGCCCGCGCCGGGGTGCCGGCCCAGACCGCACTGGACAGGCCGAAGGGCGACTCGTTGGCCAGGCGCAGGGCCTGTTCCTCGTCGTCGTAGGGCAACAGGCACAGCACCGGGCCGAAGATTTCTTCCTGGGCGATGCGCATGGCGTTGTCGACCTCGGCGAACAGCGTCGGCCGCACGTAGAAACCGCGTTCCAGTCCCTTCGGCACTTCGGCGCCGCCGCTCAACAAACGGGCACCCTCCTGCTGGCCGACGCGGATGTAGTCGAGCACGGTACGGCGCTGGGACGCCGAGCACATCGGGCCGAGAAAGCTCTGCGGGTCCAGCGGGTCGCCGACCTTGAGGCTTTCGCTCTCGGCCCGCGCCAGTCCCAGGGCCTCGGCGTAGCGACTGCGGGGAATCAGCATGCGGGTCAAGGCGGTACAGGTCTGCCCGGAGTTGATCATCACGTCCTGCACGCCATGGCGCACGGCGGCAGCGAGATCGGCATCGGCGGTGATCAGGAACGGTGACTTGCCACCCAGTTCCAGGCAAACCCGCTTGACCGTCGGCGCGGCGGCCATCGACACCCGCACGCCGGCGGCGGTAGAACCGGTGAACGACACCATGTCCACGTCCGGATGCCGGGCCAGGGCTTCGCCGACCTTGGCGCCGGGGCCGCTGACCAGGTTGAAGACGCCGGGCGGCAAGCCGATGGCGTCGATCATCTCGGCCAGCAGGAAGGCATGCAACGGGGTTTCCTGGCTGGGCTTGACCACCACCGTGCAACCCGCCGCCAGGGCCGGCGCGAGCTTGCCGATCAGTTGATGCAACGGGTAGTTCCACGGATTGATAAAGGCACAGACACCCACGGCCTCGCGGATCACCACGGAGTTGCCGACTTCGCGCTGCTCTTCCATCAACGTGGCGATTTGCGCATAGCTGAGCAGGCCCTCCAGCGGGCCGTCGACCTGGACCGCCTGGCACCACTGCACCGGCATGCCCAGCTCGGCAGTGATCAGCGCGGCCATTTCCCCGGCGCGGGCCTTGAGCTGCCTGCCGAGTGCCAGGATATAGCCGGCGCGAACGCTGGCCGGGGTACGCGACCAACTGGCAAAGGCCCGGCGCGCGGCGGTGACGGCACGCTCGACATCGCGCTCATCGCCCAGCGGGACCTGCCCGGTCACGGCTTCGGTGGCCGGGTTGATCACTTCGGCGGCGCCGCTGCCATGGGGCACGACCCAGTCGCCGTTGATATAAAGATGGGTGTAGGTATTCATTGTTATTGTTCTCCATCATCGGGATTCGCCGATCGTTCCCACGCCCTGCGTGGGCAGGCAACCCGTGACGCTCTGCCTCACAAGAGCGGACGCGGAGCGTCCAGCGAGGCATTCCCACGCGGAGCGTGGGAACGATCATCAAGGCATCAGCGGGCACAGGCATGCTTGAGTTCGATCAGGGTGACGCCGGCATGGGCGAAGCCCGTGCGCAGATCGCGCTCCAGTTCGTCCAGGCTCTGCGGCTCGCAGACACTGCAACCGAACGCCCGGGCCAGCAGGGCGAAATCCGGATTGCGCGGCAACACGCCCACCGGCTCGATATCCAGGCTGAGCATGTCGTCGCGGATCTGGCCGAGGGCATCGTTGTTCCACAGCACCACCACCAGCGGGCTGTCCAGTTCCTCAACGGCGGTGGCCAGTTCCTGCACCGTGTAGAGAAAACCGCCATCGCCCACCAGTACCAGGCCTGGCCGCCGGGGCGCGCCGAACTTGGCGCCGATCCCCGCCGGCAAGCCGTAGCCGAGGGTGCCGTAGCCGGTGGGATGCAGCCAGCTGCGCGGTGCCCGGCTGGCAAAGGCGTAGTTGCCGGTGTAGGCCAGCTGGGTCATGTCGCTGCTGATAAACGTGTTGGCCGGCATCGCCGCCGCGATGCGGTCGAGGATCTGCTGGTGGATCGCCTGCAACGCCCCATGGCCGGCGCGTACAGCCGTCCTCAGCTTCGCCACCGCCTGAACCGCTTCCCGGGCATCGCGAACCTGGGCCGGCAATTGCGTCAACAAGGCCGCCAGGGTCTGCCGGGCATCGCCGTGCAAGGCCACGGCACAGGGATAGAAGTCGTTGAACTTGCGTGAGTCGATATCGACCCGGATCACCTCGCCGGTCAGCGGCAGGCGTTCCCGCCAGTAATCGGTATCGGCCATTTCGGTGCCGACCGCGAAGACCACATCGGCCTGGGCGATCAATTCCCAGCCGGGCTCGACGCACAGGCTGGAACCGGCGTTCAACGGCGCGTCCGGGGCCAGCAGGCCTTTACCGGCGACGCTGGTGAACACGGGCGCGCCCAGGCGTTCGCTCAAGGCCTGCAACTCGTCTGCGGCGGCCAGCGCACCGCCGCCGGCAATGATCATCGGCCGCCGGGCCTGTTGCAGTCGCCGCGCGGCCTCTTCCAGGACCTCGCGCCCCGGCAGCCCGCGCCCCGGGCGACGTACCACTTCAGCGCTCCAGTCCCGGCTGACGGCACCGGCCAGCACATCCAGCGGCACCGAGATATGCACCGGCCGTGGCCGCTCGCTGTCGAACACGGCAAAGGCGCGGGCGACCAGTTCCGGCAGGTCGTCGGTGCTCAGGGCCACCGCGGAAAACGCGGTGATCGGCGCGGTGATCGCCCGCTGGTCCTGGGTCTCGTGCAGGCACCCCCAGCCCTTGCCGAGGCTGGCGGTGTGGTTGACACTGGAAATCACCAGCAGCGGAATCGAATCGGCGTAGGCCTGGCCGATGGCGGTGGCGGCGTTGGTCACGCCAGGGCCGGTGATGATGAAACAGACACCGGGCTTACCGCTGACCCGGGCATAACCGTCGGCCATGAAACCGGCACCCTGCTCGTGGCGGGTCAGCACATGGCGGATGCCGCTGCCGGGCAGGCCGCGATACAGCTCCAGGGTGTGCACGCCGGGAATACCGAACACCGTGTCGACACCGTAATGGGCCAGCAGGCGCACCAGGGCCTGGCCGCCGGTGAGCGTGGTGGAAGAAGCCTGCAGGGTCGATTGGGAACTCATGCTAGCCCTCGTCTTGTTGGGGTGGGGTGATGGGAGATCGCCGGCACTATTAAACACTCGTTCAATAGCGCGACACAATCCTCCCCGGACACCTCGACAAAACCCGACAAACCGATACAACCTGTTGTTTTTTATAACAATAACCCTGCCTCAGGTTTCTCTGTCCGCCGACCTGTTACATCTTTGAACATCCTCGCTCACAGCATTAACTACCGCCCCCGGTCTGCGGCTTGCGCGTTGAATGACGGTCCTCCCGCAACGACAAGGACCTTCAGCATGAGCCCCCCGATCACCTCGAGCGATTCGCCCGCGAGCGACGCCGCATCGGTGTCACTGGAACACGCCATCGCGCATTTTCTCGCCGACCTGCCCGCCGAGACCGCCCGCTGCATCCGCCTGGCCAGCGGTATCGACAGTCCCGCCCTGCGCGCCGCCTACAGCGAATCGCGCCAGGTGCCGGCGCTGCTGTTCGACACCCGCCAGCGCTTCGAGCTGGAACAGGAGATACAGGACTTCATCGACGCGCTGAGCCAGGACTCGCCCGCCATGTCTCGGCCGACAAGCCTGACCTGGCAGTTGCAACTGCTCGGACTGGAACTGCTCTGGCCGGCGACGAGCGTGCTGCAAGTGTACGACCCGCCCGCAGAGACGGCGGCGGCCGAATACGGCCCCGACCGTTCGCCCGACCTGCCGAGGATACGGGTCAGCCGGGCGCAAGTACTCGATGGCAACCTGTGGAGCCACGTCCTGCCACAACTGAGCACGGAACAGCGGGAGTCATTGCTGGGCGGGCAGTACACCACCCTCGACAGCCAGTTGTCGGTACTCAGGCGCCAGGCCGCCGCACAATTGTCCTCTCGCCGCGAGGCGCTGTTCGACAACCTCCACGCCTTCCGCCAGCAATCCCACGATCCGCTGGAAAACCTGCTGCGCGACCAGGTCCCCTGGCTGTCCCGGGCGGCAGCCCACGAACTGCTCGCCAACTCGAGCGGGCACGACCTTCATTCGCTGGCCTTGTCCGAGGGCGAACTGAGCGAGGACCAGGCACGGGATGCCCACTGGTATCTGCAGGAGGAACGTCTGAACCAGGCCTATGAAGGCTTGTTCCTGGAAAGCCGGCAACACAACGACGACACCCAGCGGCTGCTGCTGCACAGCCTCGCCACCTGGCCGGACTGGCCAGCGAGCGGCGTGCGCCTGGAACTGCGCGAGCAGGCGCCGGACGGCCCGTTGCTGGCCGGCATCGGCGAGCCACAGGCAGAACAGACCCACATCATCCTGCGCCGTGATGGCCGTTTCAGCCTGCATGCCGCCGAAGGCCCGGAGCAGGCAGCGCAGCCCGACCTGCCCGCGGTCCTGGCAACCCTGCCGGACACCCTGCGCCAGCCCCTCGGCCTGACCGACCGGCCAGCCATCCAGCGCCTGCTGCGCCAGCACCCTCCTCTTTCACGCGCCGATCTGCGCGCCTTGCTGGGACTTTCCCCCTTGGAACCCTTACACCGCCTTTCCGATGGCAACGACTACCAGCAGGACGCGCCCGGTGCCTTCGCCGGCCCCGACCTGCTCGCCCAGCGCCAGCGGGAAACCTTCGATGCCCTGGCCGCCACCAATGACCGCACCCTGATGCTGGCGCGCCAGCAACCCAATTTCCACTGGTTCGCCGGGCTGCTGCTGAGCCGGCAACTGGCACGTGATTTCCCCCAGGCCGCCTCGAAGGATCCCGATGCGATCTTCCTCAACACCTATGAGGAAAGCCTCTACTGGCCCCTGTCGGACAGCGGTGAGCGCGGCGAGCAAGTGCGCTATCGCGGTGTCAGACAGTCGCAGACGCTGACGCAAGTGTTTGTCGAGCATCTGGCTGGCAACCCGCAAACATTCGACCCGGCCACCAGCGGCCTCTACGCCAGTGCGACCGGCGTCTACGACGAACAGCAACTGGCCGGCCTGGACCTCGGGCGCCTGGGCAAAACCCTGGATGACGCGGGCCTGGGTTTCGACACGCGTTTCACCGAAGCCCTGGACAGTTTCTGGGCCAGCGTCGCGTCGCTGCTGCGGGAAAACCTGCGGACCCAGATGCGCCTGGAAGCGCAGTTGCGCGAACTGGACCAGAGCCTGGACAAAGGCCATCGCGAGGACCTGGAGCGGGTTCTGGAGCAGCCCACCCATGAGCAACGCCTGAAAAAATTCCCCGCGCAGGGACCGATCCACGTCTACCGCATCGCCCTGCGACCAGCCGACCTGATTCTGCAAGGCTGCCTGGTCATCACCCGCAGCCCCGTCGGGGACACCCACAAGCTGCCGGCGCTGTTCTATCAGATCGGCCGTGGCCTGGAGCCGTTCGCGTCGTTGCAGGCCCTGGAAAAGAACCTGGTCCGGCGCCTCGATGACAAGGTCGAACGCGAATCGCTGCTCGAACTGCTGCCGCAGCGACAGCGAACCTGGCGTCCGCCGAGCACTGCCGACGGCAGCGCGCCGTTCAGCTACCGGGCCGAACAGGGTGATCCCTTCCAGCTCCTGGTGGACGGATTGCTCGCCAGGCAGAAAGAGGATTTCAGCGACACCTGGCGCTTTGTCAGAGGCGCGCCGGGCCTGCACAACGATGTCGTCGAGTTCGCCCGGCAGCTGGACAGTGCCGTCAGCCTGGCCGGGCCACTGGATATCACCCCTGTCCTCAGGCGGCGTAATCGCGACCTGATGTTCAGCGACCTGCTGCAGCGGATCAACAGCATCAGCCAGGACGAACAGACCCGGCTCGCGACCTTGTGGCGCCCCACGCTGGAACCCAACCCGGTGCCCTCTTCGCTCAGCGATCTGCCGGCTCTGAAAGCCCATGCGGCGGGCCTGCTCAAGAGCCATCTGCAACAGCACTACCCGCAGATCCAGGCCGCCCCCGACGACATCGTGGTGCATGTCTCCCATACCACCCACCACCTGAGCCCGGCCTGGCAAAGCCAGCCACCGGTCACCCGGATGCACCCGCGCAGCCTGTCGCTGACGGCCCTGGCACTGGAGAACATCAAGGGCACGCGCCTGGGCGAAACGGTCAGTTTCAAGGCGATCCTCATCAACCCGAACGGCACCCCGTCGAGCCTGACGGACAGCCAGGTCCGGGCTATCGTCCGGGCCGTGGATGCCCCCGGCAGCTACAAGACGCTGCTCGAACAGAAACTGCTCGGCCGGGACCAGGCGTCGGTGCGCACCGCCTGGATCGAAGGGCAACGCGCGCGGATGAAACTGCAGGCCTATGTCGCACGCCTGAGCGGGGACTTTCTCGACGCCAGGGGCAGTGCCCTGGAACGTGGCTACCGGCGCATCGAACACCTGCTCAAGCATCCGTCGGCCCAGCGCCGCCCGCTGCTGGACGGCTACAAGGTCCAGGCCAACTACCTGATGCTCGGCGGCACGGACGGGGCTCGCAACGGCATGAGTATCGACGAGGTGCTGGTGATCAGCAGCGACGATCCCGCCGGTCGCCTGCTGTTCTACACACCGCAATCTCCCGACGGCAAGGCCTGGCGCGAGCTGGCAGGCCTGTCGGCGATCGAAGCGCTGCTCAAGCAGCCGGAGTGGAAACCCTATTGCATCGCACGGGCCGCCCGGAACGAACAGTGGGATCCGGCCCGGCTGTTCACGCGCCAGTTCCCGCTGGTCCGCTACTTCCCCATCGAAGGCGACCTGTTCAGCACGCTGTACGAAGCCAGGGCCCGGCACCTGATCAGCAGCGTCGAATACCTCGGGGCCAGCAACCAACGAGTGGACCATGAAACGCTCTGGTACTGGATCAACGTGAGCTGGCGCTTCACCATTGAGGTCATTCTCGGCGCCTCGCCCCTGCAGCTCAGCCTGTGGATCTATGCGCTGCGTGGCCTGTACGGCCTGGCCAACGTCACCCAGGCCCTGGCCGTGGGGCATCATCAGGAAGCAACGGATGCACTGATCCAGACGCTCCTTGATGCCGCGGCGCCCTTGCCGCTGCAAACGATCAAGCCCCTGTTGCTCAAGGCACGACCATGGCCCACGACGAAGGTTTCCCGCCTGGTCAAGACCCAGAGGGCGAGCCAGGACGGTTCCCGACAACTGCTGCTGAGTGCCGAGTCGTCACCGACGACATCGCTCAGGTCTGTAGCCGCGGACCTCAAGGACCATCAACTCACTACCGTGCCGGAACTGAATTACCATCGCGACGGATTGTTCGTCGACCGCACGGCACGCATGAACCAGTACGTGAACCTGGAGGGCACCTGGTACCGCACCGGCTCCCGGGGCGGCAAGCGTTACCTGCTCAAGGAGCACGTCTGGGCGGAGGATATCGAGCTCGAACGGGTGGGCCAGGGTTGGCAGCCACGGCCCAGGGGCCGTCTGGTGGGGGGCGCGCCCGAGCCGGTCGGCCCCGCACGCTATGAGATCCCAGCCACCCACCGAAGCCTGCTCGAAGCGATGATTCGCACGCCCACCAGAAGGCTTGATCGCGGTTGGTTCATTCCGAGTGCTTCCGCACTGGAGCGCGAGGCCGCCGTGCAAGTGCACGCCATCTCGCGGCGGTTGCTCGAAGACACCCAAGGTTTCTTCGCCGAAAGCCCGGCCCCCGTGGCCAGGACACTGGCGCCCGACCTGCTGGACGCAGGGCTGGCGAGCCAACTGATGGAACGTGGCTACCGGACCGGGAACGGTATCGTCCTCAGTGCGGCCTACCACGCAAAGGGCGGCCGCAAGTTCCTGATCGACAACATGCGCGCGTTCGCCACCGAACACCAGGTCAAGACCCTGTACATGGAAAACCTCCTGACGGACTTCGACCAGGTTCACCTCAACGACTTCCATCGTACCGGCGTCATGCCCCAACGCCTGAGGGACACACTGAGACAGCTGGATATCGATCAGCACATCGCCCCGGACGGCCCGCATGCATTGCATGAGGTGATTCAACTCGCACAAAGACATGGCATTCGCGTCCAGGCGCTCGACTGTGCCACGAGCTACCGCCAGGGCATACGCAACTACCACCCGGATCGGGCCAGGACCCTGAAATACCATGCCCGGGAAGTCATCCAGACGGACCAACTGCAACAGGGCCCGCATCGCTGGGTTGCCCTGACCCAGGATTCACATGCCAGCGCCGTGCGCGGCGACCCGGGCCTGGCCGACCTGTTGGGGGCCGTCAACCTGCGTGCCGTCGATGTCGGCGGACAGCCCTTGCCGCTGCGCGTCCTGCGTGATCCGGGAGAGTTCACTCAAGGCCAGTTCGCACGGGATATTCAGCTCGTGCGAGCCGACGCGAAGCTGGAAGTGAACGTGGCGCCCCAAGCGCTGCCGCAGGTCGCGAGACCTCACCGGGGGCTGCTGATGCAGGCAGGGGATTTCCTGCTCGAACAACGCGGCGATCAGTACATCATCGTCCACCAGTCGATCGACCCCGACCTGCTAGTCCCCCAGGAGCTGCCGGTGGTACGCAGCCAGTCTGTCGACCGTTCAGGGCGTCCCTACGAGACGTTTCATGTCGATGCCCCTCTTCTCAACATCCGTGGTATCAAATACAAAAGCATCGACGACCTGCTATGGGTGCTCAAGCAAGGCAACATGCGCCAAGTGGCCGAACTCAGCGATGTCACCTACCTGCGCCAACCCAGGCTCGACACCCATCCGCGACTCAGTCGCGCGGGCATGTTCATGGTCGAAACAGGCCCACAAGGGCCTGTGCTGATCAATCGTTCCAGGGATCGTTCCCTGGCAACGACGATCATCCGGACCGACAGGGCCACGGGCAAGTTCTATATCGTTCATCCGCGCTGGGGATTCAGCGAGGCGCGGCTGTTCGCCAGCATCGACGACCTGACCCAGACGCTGGTCAAGGAGGTGGGGTTGACGCGCGTGGTCGAATCCACTCGTCTCTGATGCACCGAGCCCTGGCTCAAGCCGCCCTTGAGGTCCGCGCGGTGAACAGATAGCCCGCGCCGTGGATGGTCATGATCAGTTCCGGCGCGGCCGGGTCGTCATGCAGCTTGCGCCGCAGGCGCCCGACCAGGACATCGATGGAGCGGTCACTGGGCAGCCATTCGCGGTTGCGCAACTGCTCCATCAACTGGTCGCGACTGAGGGTATGGCCCGTGTTGCGGATAAACACGTTGAGCAACTGGAACTCGCCGTGGCTGAGCAGGGTTTCGCTGCCGTCGCAGGCTTTCAGGCGTCGGCGGTCGGCGTCCAGGGTCCAGTCGGCGAAATGCTTGAGATGCCCGGCAGGCTGTGCGGGAGCCGAGAGGGTCGATTGCAGATGACACACCCGGCGCGTGAGGTTGCGAACGCGGGAAACCAGTTCGCGGGTGTTCAAGGGCTTGATCAGGTAATCGTCGGCGCCGCACTCCAGGCCGGCGAGCCGTTCGGCATCATCGTCGCGCTCGCCGACAAGGATGATGCCGACCTCCGAGCGCTCGCGCCACTGGCGCGTCAGATACAGGCTGTCCGCCCCCGGCAACTGGCCATCGAGCAGCACCAGGGCCACTGGAAAACGGCTCATGCAGGCCTCGGCCTGCTCGGCGCCGTCGACACAGTGGACTTCATACCCATCGTGGGTCAGGCACGCCTCCCACTGTTCACGGACCAGCCGATCATCCTCGACGATCAACACACGCGGCATCACCTTCATTACCTGGCTCCTGTTCGTGCCGCGAGCGGCCGATTCTTGGAATTATGCGAAGCGGTAGGAATTTTCGATGCACTGTAGCGCTTGCTGAACAGTTGATCAACAAGCCGCGATCAGCGCAGGAAACGCCGATAGCCGCCCATTTGCAGGCCATCGACCCAGGCCTCGCAGATCTGCACCCCCTCGGCCGGGGTGAACGTGGTCGGGTTGAGGCCGCATTCGAGCCACAGCCCGTCGAGCAGGGCACTCAGGCCGATGGCTGCCAGACCGCTGTCGAAACCGCTCCAGCCCTCCTCCTCCGCCAGCAGGGTCAGGGCATTGCCCATGATGGTGCGGTACTCGCCATAGGAGTGATCGTGGGCACGGTTGATCGCGTCGGCGGTTTTCACCGCGCCCCAGAAGGCCAGCCAGGCTTCCAGCAGCTCGGGATCGAGCATGCCTTCGGAAAACGACGCTTCGAAAAATGCCGACAGGTGCCGGCGGGCCCCACTGCCGGCGTTGGCCACTGACTGGCGCAGCAGGCTCATGACCTGTCCGGTGATATGCAGGTAGGCGTCGGCCACCAGCTCATCCTTGCCGGTGTAGTGGTGGCTGATCAGCCCCACCGACACCCCGGCCTCGGCGCAGATCTTGCGGATCGAGGTGCCGACAAAGCCGTACTTCTTCAGGCAGCGCAGGGTTGCCGCCACCAGGTTGGCCTTGCGCAACTCGGGGTCCATACGCAGAAAACGCGTTTCCTCGGCCATGGTGCTCCTGTCCTCTTCAACGTCGATGGCTGACTGTACAGCGTGCGGTCAGCGGATGGGATACAGCGCCTCGTCGAACTGTGCCAGGCGCGGGAAGACCAGGGGGCTGTCCTGGTCGAGGTTTTCCAGGCGCCGATGGTAACCGACGAGGAATTGTTCGCGGGCCTCGGCACTGATATAGGGCACGTGCCAGGCCACGTAGGGCGGCAGCACATCGAGCCCGACATAGGCCAGGGTGCCGCGCAGCAGCGGCCGCAGCATGTCTTCCAGGGGCCCGTGGATCGCGTCTTCGCCGAACATGTGCTCACGTCCGCCGAGGGTCACGGTGACCAGCGCCTGCTTGCCGGCCAGGCCGCCCTGGTCGTAGAAACGCTTGCCGCCGTAGCAGACCCCGGACACCAGCACGCGGTCGATCCAGCCCTTGAGGATCGCCGGCACCGAGAACCAGTAGATCGGGAAGTTGAGGATCAGCAGGTCGGCCCACAACAGCTTGCCCAGTTCCCCCTGGATGTCGGCGGCCAGGCTCCGGGTCTTGACCCCCAGGCGCTGTTCCAGGGCATAGACCAGGTAGTCGGGGTTGTCCCGGTCGGAGAAATCCTCGGCGCTGGCCACCGGGTTCCAGTGCATGGCGTAGAGGTCGGAAACCTGGACGTCATGGCCCTGGGCCTGCAGGGTCGTTACTGCCTGGTCGCGCAGGGCGGCGGTGAAGGATTGCGGTTCGGGGTGAGCGTGGACGATCAATACGTTCATGGGTATTCCTGACGGTCGAAAAAGAGTCACTTATCTTCAAAACACCACCACCTTGCAGGAACCGGCTTGCTGACGATGGCGGCCGATCAGCCGCTGCAAGTCTCACGGGCCCCATCGCCAGCAAGCCCGCTCCTACAAGGGTTGTGTTGCAAACGGAGCGGCGATGGAGGCCCTCTGCCGCAGGATGCGGTCCAGCCAATCCGGGTCCATTTCCGGCTCCGAGGAAAACAGCAGGCCGGTGTAGTCGCGATGTGGCGGCGTGAAAATCACGTCCCGGGCGCCGGCATCGACCACCTTCCCGCGCTGCATCACCACCACCTCATCGGCGATGGCCCGTACCGTCGCCACGTCGTGAGTGATGAACAGGTAGGACACGCCCAGTTGCCGCTGCACCCGGTCGAGCAATTTGAGAATGCCCTCGGCCACCAGTTGATCGAGGGCCGAAGTCACTTCGTCGCAGATGATCAACCGCGGCTCGGCGGCCAGGGCCCGGGCAATGCAGATGCGCTGCTTCTGCCCGCCGGACAGCTCCGACGGCAGGCGCTCCATGAACTTGCCCGGGTCCAGCTCGATCATTTCCAGCAACTCGGCGACCCGCTGACGCAGGGCCTTGCCCTTGAGACCGAGGTAGAACGCCAGCGGACGGCCGATGATGTCGACGATGCGCTGGCGCGGGTTGAGCGCCGTATCGGGAATCTGGTAGATCATCTGGATGCTGCGCAGTTGTGCCTTGCTGCGGCGCCGGTAGTCCGCCGGCAATACCTCGCCGTCGAACAGCACCTGCCCGCAGGTGGGTTGCAGCAAGCCGGTGATCAGTCGCGCGGTGGTGCTCTTGCCGCTGCCGGACTCGCCGATCACCGCCAGGGTCTGGCCCTTGTACAACTGCAGCGAGACATCGTGCAGCACCGGCTGGCTACTGTAGCTGGCACTGGCATTGCGCACTTCGAGCAAGGGTGCGCCCTGCCCCGGTCGGGCCTTGGCCTCGGTGCGGAAGCAGCGCACCGCCCACAGCGACTGGGTGTAGGCCTGCTCCGGGGCACTGAGCATCTGCCGCGTCGGTGCTTCTTCCACCCGTTTGCCATGGCGCAGCACCATGATCCGGTCGGCCATCTGCGACACCACCGCCAGGTCGTGGGTGATGTAGATCGCCGCCATGCCCAGGCGCTTGACCGCATCGCGGATCGCCGCCAGCACTTCGATCTGGGTGGTCACGTCCAGGGCCGTGGTCGGTTCGTCGAAGACGATCAGGTCCGGCCGGCAGGCCATGGCCATGGCGGTCATCGCCCGCTGCAACTGGCCACCGGAAACCTGGTGCGGATAACGCCGGCCGATGGTTTCCGGCTCGGGCAGGCGCAGCAGCCGATACAGCTCGATGGCCTGGGCCTCGGCCTCGGCGCGGCTCATGCCGGCATTGATCACCGCTGTTTCCACATGCTGGTCGATCAGCCGATGTGCCGGGTTGAACGAGGCCGCCGCGCTCTGCGCCACATAGGCGATACGCTGGCCGCGCAACTTGCGCAGGGTTTCGGCCGAACAATGGAGCAGGTCCTGGCCGTCGAACTCGATGCTGCCACCGGTGATCCGGCAGCCGTCGCGGGTATAGCCCATGGCGGCCAGGCCCAGGGTCGACTTGCCCGCGCCGGACTCACCGATCAGGCCCAGCACCTCGCCCCGCGCCAGGCTCAGGTCGATACCCTGCACCAGGCGGTGCCAGGCCTCGTCGTAGTAACCTTCGATCTGCAGGTTGCGGATCTGCAACAGCGGTCGCTTGGGTTCACTCATGTTCAGCACTCCTTGAGCCCGCTGGATCGGTAGAGCATCCAGTCGACGACAAAATTGACCCCTACCGTGAGCAAGGCCACGGCCAGCGCGGGCAACAGCGGCGTGAGGTCGCCGAAGGTGATCAGCACGGCGTTGTCACGCACCATGCTGCCCCAGTCGGCGGTCGGCGGCTGGATACCCAGGCCGAGGAACGACAGCGCACTGATGAACAGGAAGACAAAGCAGAAGCGCAGGCCGAATTCGGCAATCAGCGGCGCGGCGGCATTGGGCAGGATTTCCCGCCGTACCAGCCACCACCAGCCTTCGCCGCGCAACCGCGCAGCCTCGACAAAGTCCTGCACCACCACGTTCATCGCCACTGCCCGCGCCAGGCGAAACACCCGCGTCGAATCGAGCAAGGCGATCACCAGCACCAGCGACGTCGCCGTGGTGCCGACCACACTGAGGATCAGCAAGGCGAAGATCAGTTGCGGGATGGCCATCAGGATATCCACGCAGCGCGACAGGCCCATGTCGATCCAACCGCCCTTGAGCGCCGCGACCAGCCCGGCCAGGCCGCCCAGGAGGAACGCCAGCACGGTGGTGACAAACGCGATACCGACGGTATTGCGCGCGCCATACAGCAGGCGGCTGAGCATGTCCCGGCCGAGATTGTCGGTACCCAGTGGGAACTGCGCGCCCCAGGCCGCGAAGCCCTCGCCCACCACCTCGGTCTCGCCATGGGGCGCCAGGTGCGGGGCGAGCAACGCCACCAGGACATACAGGACAATCACGCAGAATCCGAATTTCGCACTCCAGGGCGCGCGAACCAGCTCTTTGAACACGGCTTTCATGGATTACCCCTTCGGATGCATCAGGCGTGGGTTGCTGGCGATGGACAGCACATCGGCCAGGGTATTGAGCACGATGTAGGTCGCGGCGAAGATCAGGCTACAGGCCTGCACCACCGGGATATCGCGCTTGGCCACCGAGTCCACCAGCAACTGCCCCAGGCCGGGATAGACAAACACCACTTCGACCACCACCACGCCCACCACCAGGTACGCCAGGTTCAGGGCGATCACGTTGACGATCGGCGCCAGAGCATTGGGCAAGGCATGGCGGAAGATGATCCGGCCCTGGCTGATGCCCTTGAGCCGGGCCATTTCGATATAGGGACTGGCCAGCAGGTTGATCAGCGCGGCGCGGGTCATGCGCATCATCTGCGCGACCACCACCAGGCTCAGGGTCACCACCGGCAGCACCGAGCGCTCCAGCAGCAGGCCGAAGGAGGCGTCCGGCGGCAGGCTCGACAGGCTCGGCAACCAGCCCAGCTTCACCGAGAACAACAGGATCAGCAGGTAGGCGACAAAGAACTCGGGGAACGACACGGCACTCAGGGCCACCGTATTGAGCAGCCGGTCGAACCAGGAGTTGCGATACAGCGCCGCGAGCATCCCCAGCAGCAAGGCCAGGGGCACCGAGAACAGCGCCGCCAGCCCGGCCAGGCAGAGGGTGTTGCCCAGGCGCGTGCCGACCAGTTCGGCGATGGGCCGCTGGTTGGCCAGCGATGCCCCCAGGTCGCCCTGGAGGATATGCCCGGCCCAGTGCAGGAAACGCCACAGCGGTGGCTGGTCAAGCCCCAGCTGGGTGCGAAAGGCCGCCAGGGTTTCCGGAGTCGCCGACTGCCCGAGCATGGCCTGGGCGATGTCTCCCGGCAGCAGACCCACCGCCAGGAAAATGATCACCGACACCGCGAACAGCGAGAACAGCCCCAGCGCCAGGCGCTGGGACAGCAGCTTGAGAATGCTCTTCATGCCCTGCTCTCCCCACTCAGGCCTGCCACCAGCGCTCGATCAGCCGCAGGCCATCGAGTTCGCCATAGGGCGCGGTCAGCTCGCCATGGGCCACGCGGTTGGAGCGCGCGGCCACGGAGCTGGCGAACAGCGGAATGATCGCGCCGCAATCGTCGCGACAGATCGCCTGCATCTCGTTGTACATCTCGCGCCGCAGGGGCTCGTTGAGTTCGCCGCGGGCCTGGTTGAGCAGTTCGTTGAAGCGCCCGTTGTCCCAGTGCGACTCGTTCCACGCCGCGCCCTTGGCATAACCGATGCTGAACATGCGGTCGGCGGTCAGGCTGCTGTACCAGAACGACGTGGTGAACGGCTGCTTGTTCCAGACATTGGAGAAGAAGCCGTCCGCCGGCTCGCGGACCACGTCGATATCGATGCCGGCCGCCCTCGCCTGCTCCTTGAACAGCACCGAGGCATCCACCGCGCCGGAATACGCCGCGTCGCTGGCCTGCAGGCGCACCTTGAGGGAGTCCAGGCCAGCCTTGCGCAGGTAGAACTTCGCCTGCTCGGGATCGTATTTGCGTTGCGCCAACTGGGTATTGAGGAAGCGGCTGCCGGGCTGGATCGGATGGTCGTTGCCCACCGCGCCGTAGCCCTTGAGCACCGAGGCCAGCAGCGCCTCGCGGTCGATGCCGTGCTTCATCGCCAGGCGGATATCGTTGTTCTTGAATGGGTCGCTGTCGCAGAGCATCGGGAAGGTGTATTGCTGGGCGCCCTTGGTTTCCTCGATGACCATGTTCGGATTGCGCTTGAGCAGGCCGACGGTCTTCAGGTCGACCTTGTTGATCACATCGACCTGGCCGGTGATCAGCGCATTGACCCGCGCGGCACCATCGGAAATGCCGATCAGTTCGGCGCTGTCGAAGTGCGCACGACCGGCCTTCCAGTAGTCGCGGTTGCGCTCCAGGGCCATGCGCACGCCCGGCTCGAAGGATTTGATCCGATAGCCGCTGGTGCCGACTCCCGCCCGCCAGTCGGCCAGGCCATCCTTGGCGGGCATGATCACCAGGTGATAGTCGGCGACCACATAGGGGAAATCGGCGTTGCCCGAACGCAGTTCGAAGGCGACGCTGTCGTTGCCGGCCGCCTTGACCGAAACCACTTCGCCGAGCACGGTCTTGGCCGCCGAGGTGGACTTCTCGCCCAGGTGGTGCTCGATGGAGGCCACCACGTCCTCCACGCCGAGGCTCTTGCCATTATGGAAGGTCACCCCGGAGCGCAGTTTGAAGGTCCAGATCCGCGCATCCGGCGAAGACTCCCAGCTCTGCGCCAGTTCGGGAATGGCCGAGCCGTCGACGGCGATTTCCACCAGGGTGTTGTAGACCGCGGAGAAGCCGACGAAGGTGAAGGTGTCGCTCCAGGAGCCCGGATCATAGGAGTCGGAAGTGCTGCCCCCGGCCAGCCCCAGGCGCAGGACACCACCCGCCCTGGGCGTGGCCTCGGCGGCCCAGGCGTTCAATGGAAAGCCCATGGACACCGCCGCCCCGGCCAGCCCGGCCATGGCGCCGAGCTTGAGGAAGTCGCGGCGTTCCAGCTGGAAGCCCTGGGAGAGTTGATGAATCTTGTTGTTATTATCGCTCATCGAGTTGCCCCTGTTACGTTGCGGGAAAAGGGTTCGTTTGCTGACGCGGTATTAGAGGATGGCTACGGTCCTTATGGGAGCTGGCTTGCTGGCGATGACGTCTGCCAGATCAGCGCAAGACTCACCGGCCTCATCGCTGGCAAGCCAGCTCCTACAGGGTTTGGCGTAACCTACAAAATCTGTGTTCGACGCCGTACTGCAGGAGCAGGGCTTGCCCACGAAGAGGCGCGCAAGATCGCCCAAAGTCTCAAGCCAGACGAATCAACGCATCCACCGCCACCGCTCCCTCGGCATTGACCAGCAGTGGGTTCACATCCAGCTCCAGCAACCGTTCGGCGTTCTCGCAGGCGTAATCCGCCACCGCGCGAATCGCCTTGACCAGGGCCGGCATATCCACCGCCGGCCCCCCGCGAAAACCGTTGAGCAACGGCGCGCAACGCAAGCCCAGCAACGCCTCGCGGATCGCCTGGTCAGTGGTCGGCAACAACAGGCTGCGACTGTCCTTGAGCAGTTCCACCAGAATGCCCCCGGCACCGATCACCAGCGCCAGGCCGAAACCGGTCTCGCGCTTGATGCCCACGATCAGTTCGGCCAGGGGTGGCGAGGCCATGCGTTCCAGCAGCACCTGATCGAAAACCAGCCCCGGTGCATGCCGGGCCAGGTTGCCGCGCAGGGTGTCGAGGGCGACCTGCAACGCCGCCTCGTCCTTCAGGTTGAGGGCGACGCCGCCGGCTTCGGTCTTGTGCGGCAGGTCGGCACTGACCACCTTGAGCACCAGCGGATAGCCCAGGCCGCGAGCCTCGACCAAGGCGTCCTGCGGGCGGCACAGGCGACCTTCGGGCAAGGGCAGACCGAACGGCCGCAAGGCCTGCTTGGACTGCCACTCATCCAGCAGCCGGCCTTCGCCGTCCTGTTCCTGCGGGCAGATCGGCGCCAGGGCCGACTCGCCACCGGCCAGCAGGGCATCGCGGCGGGCGCGGTAATGAGCGATCCGGCCCCAGGCCGCAAGGCCGTCCTCGACCCCTTGCAAGGCTGCCACACCGTGGGCATGCAGGCGTTCACGGGCCACTGCCGGCAGCAGTTCGGGAAACGCCGAGGCGACAAATCCGGTCTTGCCGTGCCGCGCGAGCAACTGGCAATACAGCTCCAGCAGCAGGTCGCACTCCTTGCGCTCACCGGTAAACTCCGCCGGATAGTCGAGCACCAGCAGCGCCGCATCGGCCGGCGTGCGCAAGGCGGTTTCGAGCATCTGTTCGAGGGCTTCGCGATTGCCCCAGATCGCCGTGGTGAAATCCAGCGGATTGACCAGGTTGGCGTAGCTGGGCAGTACCTGCGCCAGTTCGGCACGCTGGCCGTCGTCGAGCCTGGGCAGGCTCAGGCCATTGCGTTCGGCATAGTCGGCGATAAGGCCGGCGTCGCCCCCCGAACAGGCCAGCCCGGTCAGGCTCGGTCCCGCCGGCAGGTTGCCGCAGGCCGCCGCTTTCAGGGTTTCCATGAAACTCACCGGCCCACTGACACGAATCACCCCGAGGCGTTCGAACAGGCTGTCATACAGCGCATCGGAGCCGGCCAGGGAACTGGTGTGACTCAATGCCAGCTCGGCACCGATCTGCGATACGCCGGTTTTCAGGGCGATCACCGGAATACCTTTTTCCAGGGCCTTGTGGGCGGCGCGGGCAAATCCGGGGACATTCTTCAGGCCTTCCAGGTGCAGGCCGATGGCCGTGACCCGTGGCTCGTCGAGCAGCACGTCCATCAGTTCCGCGACACCCAGTTGGGCCTGATTGCCCACCGAGGCCATATAGGCCAGCGGCAGGGATCGGTCGCTCATGGACAGGTTGTAGGCGAAGTTGCCGCTCTGGGTCAGCACCGCCACGCCCTTCTCCACCGTCTTGCCGCCATGGGCCACCGGCCACAGGGCGACATTGTGCAGGTAGTCGAGCAGGCCGTAGCAGTTGGGGCCGAGCAGCGCCATCTCACCGGCCGCCTGCAGCAGTTGCGCCTGCAGGGCCTGGCCCTCGGCGCCGGTTTCGGCGAAACCGGAGGCATAGCAGATCGCCCCGCCGGTGCCCCTGGCCGCCAGTTCGGCGACGCAGGTCAGCGTCAGCTCGCGGTTGGTGGCGATGAACACCGCATCGGGTGCGCACGGCAGGTCCGCCACCGAAGCCACGCAGGGAATCCCGTCGAGGCTGGCATGTTGCGGGTTGACCAGCCACATCTGGCCCTGGAAGCCGCCGTCGGCGCAGCGCTTGAGCGCCCGCGCCATGCTGCGCCCGCCGACAAACGCCAGGTGACGCGGCGCAAGCAAGCGCTTGAGGTTGTCTCTGATCGACATAATCCGCACTCCTGGTCCGATCAGCGCAGCAGCGGCCGCAGCAGCTCGCGGGAAATGATATGGCGCTGGATTTCCGAAGTGCCTTCCCAGATCCGCTCGATCCGCGCATTGCGCCAGATCCGCTCCACCGGTCCTTCGTCCATCAGGCCCATGCCACCGAAAATCTGCACCGCTTCGTCGGCGGCGCGTCCCAGTACTTCGCTGGCAAACAGCTTGGCCATGCCGGCCTCGCCGTCGGTCATGGTGCCCTGGTCCATTTTCCAGGCGGTGTGCAGGGTCATCAGTTCGGCGGCGCGGATTTCCGTGGCCATGTCCGCCAGCTTGAAGGAGATGCCCTGGTAAGTACCGATGGGCTGGCCGAACTGCTTGCGGTCGGCGGCCCATTGCAGCGCCGCATCCAGTGCGCGCTGGGCCTGGCCGACACAGTTGGCGGCCACCATCACCCGCCCGGCGGTCAGCCAGGCATTGGCGACTTCCCAGCCCTTGCCGATTTCACCGAGCACCTTGGCCGCCGGGACCCGGCAATCGTCGAAGAAGATCTCACTGGTGTGATAACCCCGGTTGCTCACGCATTTCGGACCACGGCGGATGGTCATGCCGGGGGTGTCGCGATCCACCAGGAACGAGGTCACGGCATTGCGTTTGCGACCGTTGTGCTCGTAGGTATCGGTCACCGCGAAGACAATGGCGAAATCGGCATGGCCGGCATGGCTGATGAAGTGCTTGCTGCCGTTGATCACGAAGTCATCGCCATCGCGTACCGCGCGGGTCTTGATCGCATTGGCATCGGAACCGGCGCCGGGTTCGGTGAGGGCGAAACAATCGACCTTTTCACCGCGTACGCACGGCAGCAGGTAGTCCTCGATCTGCGCTCCGGTACAGGCCATCAGGATTTTCGACGGCCGTGCGACAAACACGTGCAGGGCCCAGGACACCTTGGACAGCTCGCGTTCGATCAAGGCCTGGGACAGGTAGTCCAGGCCGCCGCCGCCGACTTCTTCCGGCATGTTGAAGGCGTAGAAACCGGCGGCAATGGCCTTGGCGCGAATCTGCGCGGCCAGCTCCGGCGGCACCGAGTCAGCACGATCGACGGCCTCTTCGTGGGGCAGCAGCTCTTTCTCGACGAAGCTGCGCACCGCGTCCACCAGCATGTCCTGCTCTTGGGTCAGTTGGAAATTCATGGGGTACCTGCTGTTCGGTTACTGGCCGATAAAATGGGGGACGCGTTTTTCCACGGCGGCTTGCAGGGCTTCGACGCCATCGCGGCTGCGGCCGCAGAGCAGACCGGCGGCCTGTTCGGCCTGGAGCTGCTCGGCCAGGCTGCGTTGGGCGCCATCGCGGATCAGCACCTTGGTCTGGGCAAAGGCGAAGGTCGGGCCCGCGGCAAGGCGGCTGGCCAACTCGGTGGCGCTGGCGGCCAATTGCTCGTCGGCACAGACCTCGCTCACCAGGCCGGTGGCCAGGGCACGCTCGGCGCCCCATAGTTCATCGAGGAACAACAGGCGCTTGGCCTGTTCCGTACCGATCAGGCGCGGCAGGTGCCAGCTGGCACCGGCGTCCGGCGAATAGGCCATGCTGGTGTAGCCGGCCTTGAAGCGCGCCGATTGCGCGGCCAGGCGGAAATCGCAGCACAGCGTCAGGTCCATCCCGGCACCCACCGCCGTGCCGTTGATGGCGGCAATGGTCGGTTTGGCGAAGCCGTGCAGGCGATTCATCAGGACATGGGCGGTTTCGGTCCAGCCGTAGGTCTCGAGGATGCCGCGGCGTTCGGCATCGGCCCATTCGGCCAGATCCGCTCCCGCACAGAAGCTGCGACCGCTGCCGGTCAGCAGCAGCACCCGGACCGCCGGGTCGGCTTCGAAGCGATCCAGCAGGTCGATCAGTGCCTTGAGGGTGGGAATGTCCAGCGCGTTGCGTTGCTCGGGACGGTTGAGGGTAATCCGGGCAATGCCGGCCTCGACCGTGTCGAGCAGTGTCGGATGGGAGGTCATGCAGGGCCCTCGTCTTATTGTTTTTGAGCGTGAGGTGAAGCGCTGGGGTGATACTAAACAAGTGTTCAGTAAGACTGCAATCTCCCGGAAAAATCCACAGACGTGCGGATTAAGAGGGCAAGCTGTTGATTGGAAAAGAGATTTAAAAGATTGGAGGCTGCGCTGCGGGCAAGTTGTTACATCTTCGAACAACTCCCGGAGTCGCGCGGTGAAGCTGAGATCGCTATCGCCAGCCAGCCGGCCGGCTCCCACAGGGGCCGGGTTCGACGATACGCCTGCGGTGGAACCCTGATCCTTGTGGGAGCCGGCTTGCCGGCGATGGCGGCCGGGCCAACGCCAAAGGGATGCGGGATAATCAACGGAGCTGATATCAACTATGCCTGTGACGGCCTTACACCGCCGCCGGGCAATCTCTAGACTCGCCCACCTCACCTGTTCCAGAGCCTTGAAACCATGCCGACCCACTCCCACGCCGCGCCCGTGATGACCCGTGCCCTGGTGATGCTGTTCGCCTTCTGCTGCGGTGCCATCGTCGCCAACATCTACTACGCCCAGCCGATCATCGACCTGATCGCCCCGGACCTCGGCATCTCCGCCCACAGCGCCAGCCTGATCGTCTCCCTGACCCAGATCGGCTATGCCCTGGGCCTGTTTTTCCTGGTGCCCCTGGGTGACCTGCTGGAAAACCGCAAATTGATGCTCTGCACCGTGCTGGTCTCGGTGATCAGCCTGGTGGCGGCCGGACTGTCCCGACAGCCCGGCGTGTTCCTGGTGGTGTCGCTGCTGATCGGTTTCAGTTCGGTGTCGGTGCAGATCCTCGTGCCCCTGGCCGCGCACCTGGCGCCCGAGGAATCCCGCGGGCGGGTGGTCGGCGCAATCATGGGCGGCCTGTTGCTGGGTATCCTGCTGGCCCGACCGCTGTCCAGCGTGATCGCCGACCACTTCGGCTGGCGCACGGTGTTTATCGCCGCCGCCGTGCTCATGCTGCTCATCATGCTGGTGATCCTGGTCACCATGCCCAAGCGCCAGCCCAGCCACAGCGCGACCTACGGCCAGTTGCTGGCGTCGTTGGGGCACCTGTTCCGCCGGCAGCCGGTGCTGCGCCAGCGGGCGTTGTACCAGGGGCTGATGTTCGCCACGTTCAGCCTGTTCTGGACCGCCGTGCCGCTGGAGCTGTCGCGGGTCCATGGCCTGTCGCAATCGGAAATCGCACTGTTTGCCCTGGTGGGCGCGATGGGCGCGATCGCCGCACCGATCGCCGGACGCCTGGCGGATGCCGGACACACCCACCGGGCTTCCTGGCTGGCGATGCTGCTGGCGACCCTGAGCTTTGTTCCCGCGTTGATCCACCCGGCCTACAGCGTGATCGGCCTGGCGCTGACCGGCGTGCTGCTGGACTTCGCGGTGCAGATGAACATGGTGCTCGGCCAACGCTCCGTCTATGCCCTCGACGCCGCCAGTCGCGGTCGGCTCAACGCCCTGTACATGACCAGTATCTTTATCGGCGGCGCCATCGGTTCGGCCCTGGCCAGCACGCTGTACGAGCAAGGCGGCTGGCTGGCGATCATGGCGGTGGGCAGCGCCTTGCCGCTGCTGGCACTGTTGAGCTTCCTGATGGTTGCGCAACGACGCAAGCGGCAGCTGGCGGTGGCCTGAAGCATCCCTGGTGATCTCAAGGGCCCCTCCGTCGGAATGCCCCTCCCACACTGACCAGGATGAAGAGCCCCTTGGGGCTTGCATCGCTCTTGCGGCCGTCTTCGCGGGCAAGCCCGCTGCCACATTGTGGGAGCGGGCTTGCCCGCGAAGAGGCCACCACAGAACCCCATCCGCCTTGTATGATCTGCGCTTTGCCCACCACAAGGCGTGGATCATGACTGCAACGAAAGACCGGGTTCGCATCGTCGACAGCACCGTCCTCTCGGATGACTGGTACCTGCTGAAGAAAACCACCTTCGACTTCCTGCGCAGCGACGGCACCTGGCAGCGCCAGAGCCGCGAAACCTACGACCGCGGCAATGGCGCGACCATCCTGCTGTTCAACCGGGAAAAACAGACCGTGGTGCTGACCCGGCAATTCCGTTTCCCGGTATTCGTCAACGGCCACGACGGCATGCTGGTGGAAGCCGCCGCCGGCCTGCTGGAAAACGCCTCGCCCGAAGACCGCATCCGCGCCGAAGCCGAGGAGGAAACCGGCTACCGCGTGCAGAACGTGCAAAAGATCTTCGAAGCCTTCATGAGTCCCGGCTCGGTCACCGAGAAACTGCATTTCTTCCTCGGCGAATACGATGGCGACAGCAAGGTCGGCCACGGTGGCGGCCTGGAGGCCGAGGGCGAAGACCTGGAGGTCCTGGAGCTGTCCCTGGACGACGCGCTGCAGGCCGTCCGCGACGGCGAGATCGTCGACGCCAAGACCATCATGCTGTTGCAGTACGTGGCCTTGAACAAGACCCTCGAATCGCCACGCTGAACGCCACGCGCCGCAAGGACAACGCCCATGAGCAGGACCCGATACCCATGGCTCGGCATGCTGTGCGTGATGGCCGGCATGGGCCTGCGCGCCGTGCAGGCCGAACCGCTGCCGGTCGCGGCGGACGCCGGCATTCCGGCGTTTTACCTGTGGACCGACAAGCTGCCCGGCAAGCCCGGCCAGTTGCTGCGCACGGAGACACTGACGCCGCAACAGGGCCTGGCCGCAGCCGGCCAGAATATCCGTATCCTCTACACCTCGACCGACGGCGTCGGCAAGCCGCTGCCGAACGTTGTCTCCGGTGCGCTGTTCATCCCCAGGGGCACGCCGCCCAAGGGTGGCTGGCCACTGATGGCCTGGGCCCATGGCACCGTCGGCAGCGCTGACGTCTGCGCACCGTCGCTGACCCGGCGCAGCGAGCGCGACAGGCACTATCTCGATCACTGGCTGGCGCAGGGCTATGCGATCGTCGCCACCGACTACCAGGGCCTCGGAACTCCCGGCCCGCATCCCTACGGACTGACCCGCCCGCTGGCCTACAACACCCTCGACAGTATCCGCGCCGTGGCCCACGGCGACTTCCAACTGTCGACCCGGGTCGTCGTGTTCGGCCAGTCCCAGGGCGGTCGCGCGGCATTCGCCACGGCGGTCTACGCCAGTACCTATGCCCCGGACCTCGATATCGTCGGCGTCGTGGCAACCGGCACACCCTACGCCGCCGTGCACCAGCGTGCCGCCGACCGCGAGCGGAGCAACGCCCACGGCTCGGTGGTACCGACCTTCGCCTACAACCTGTTGCGACTCGACACGGCGAGATTGCTCGACCCGTCGTTTGTGCCGAGCGACTACCTGAGCGAACAGGCGATCCCGACCTACGAACTGAGCCAGCGCGGATGCCTGCACGAGATCGAGCAGCAAGTCATGGCGAACCAGCTCACCTTCGACAACAGCTTCAAGCGTTCGCCAAGGGCGGCTTTCGCGGCGGTGACCCGGGCAGCGGCCTATCCGACGCTGAAGTCGGACATCCCGGTCTTTATCGGCACCGGCGGCCAGGACCGCGATGTCTTCGTACCGGATCAGAAGGCGCTGGTCAGGGACGCCTGCGCCGCCGGTGACCGCATCGAATGGCACCTGTATCCGCAACTCGACCATTCGGCGACCGTCAACGGCTCGCTGCCCGACTCGACCCGGTTCGTGGCCAAAGCCTTTGCCGGCGAATGGATCGCCGGCAATTGCCCCTCCCCGGTATCGCGGCCTTGAACCGATCAGGCAACCGGTGAATACGGCAGGGCCCGCTTGTGCGCCGTGCGGGCGTAGGCCGCCTCGATGATCGCGCTGGCCTGCGCCGACACCGGTTGCCCCAGCAGGTAGGCGTCGATCTCGGCATAGGTACAGCCATAGGCGACTTCGTCCGGCTTGCCGGGCGCCAGTTCCTCCAGATCGGCGGTCGGTGCCTTGTACACCAGTTGCTCCGGTGCCCCCAGGGCCGAAGCCAGGCGCCGTACCTGGCCCTTGGTCAGGCCGGACAAGGGTGCCAGGTCGCAGGCACCGTCGCCGAACTTGGTGAAGAAGCCCATCAGAGCCTCGGCGGCGTGATCGGTGCCCACCACCAGCCCGTTGACGAAGTTGGCGAGCGCATACTGGGTCATCATCCGTGCCCTGGCCTTGACGTTGCCCTTGACGAAATCCACCTGCGCCGGCGTTGCTTGCAGGCCCTCGACGTCAAGGCTGCCCATCAGGCCTTCCACGCAGGCCGAGATATTCGCGGTACTGGTCTGGTCGGGGCGGATAAACGCCAGGGACGCCTGGGCATCGCCCTCATCCGCCTGGGTCCGGTACGGCAGGCGCATCGCGATAAAGCGCGCCTTTCCGCCCTCCTCGCGCAACTGCTCGACCGCCAGCTGGCACAGCCGCCCGGCCGTCAGCGAGTCGACGCCACCGCTGATCCCCAGCACCAGTGCCTGGCAACCGGACTGCTTCAACGTGGCCTTGATAAAATCGATACGACGGCTCAGTTCGACGGCTTCGTCGCCTGGCGCCAATTGCCGGTTCACCCCCAGCGCCATGGCAATACGATCCTGATTCGTGGTCCCCATCTCACACCTCCAGTTGCTGGTTGATTTCAGTCACGTTGAATACCTGCGCCGCGTAACGCAGGAACGACGGGTCTTCACAGACGTTCTTCACCGGGTCATCGGAAAACTTCACCACCGGTTCGCCGTGGACCCGCACCAGTTTCATCACGATGCTCAAGGGTTCGACCCCATCGACATCGCAGGCCAGGCTGGTGCCCATGCCGAAACCGAAGCGGGCCTTGCCGCGGATATGGCGCAGGATCGGCAGGCATTTCTCGAAGTTCAGGCCATCGGAAAACATCAGGTCCTTGGTCATCGGATCGATCCCCAACTGTGCATAACGCGCCAATACCTTGTCGGCCCAGACAATCGGATCGCCCGAGTCCTGGCGCAGGCCGTCATAGAGCTTGGCGAAATACAGGTCGAAATCCTTGAGGAAGAAATCGGTGCTGATGCAGTCGGTCAGGGCGATGCCGAGACGCCCGCGGTATTCGCGTACCCAGTTCTCCAGCGCCGCATTCTGGCTTTCCCGCAGGCGCCCCAGTTGCTGGTGCACCATCAGCCATTGGTGGGCCATGGTGCCGATCAGCGGAAGGTCGAATTCATAGGCCAGGTGCGCATTGCTGGTGCCGACGAACACACCGGGGAAATCGCGCCGCATGATATCCACCACCTCACGCTGGGCACGGAAGGACAGCCGGCGACGGGTCGAGAAGTCCGAGACCCGCAGGTCGGCCAGTTCCTCGCGGCTGAGGTTTTTCTCCAGCCACTCGAACTTCTGGTAGAGCTTGCGGCTGACATCTTCCAACGCCACGTCCGGGTATCTGTCGCGATTGCGCAATTCGCTGACCAGGGCCAGCACCGGCTGTTCGAACATGATGCAGTGCAACATCGGGCCACGGACACGGATGCTCAACTGGCCATCGACTTCACTGACGTGGATGTAGCGCAGGTTGAAGCGGAACAGGCCGAGGAACTGCTCGAAGTCTGCCGTCAGGTATTCGCGAAAGCGCCGGTTGAACAGGAAACGCAGCTCGCCTTCGCGCATCTGCAGGCCGGCGAGTTTCTCCAGTTCGTTGCGCAGTTCGGGAATCAGGTGGCCGAGTTTTTCCCGGGAGCGCACGATGAACTGATACTCCACCTCGACGTTGGGGTGCTGGTGCAGCACTCCCTGCATCATGGTGAAGGTGTAGTAGTCGGTGTCCAGCAGTCCCTGGATGATGCCGCCTTCGCGGTTGAATGCACTTTCCATGACTTACTCCTTGTGGCCGGCCGCATGGGCCAGTTGTTCGCGACTGTTGACGACCTCGATACGTGCCTGCTGCAGGTCGTGGACCGCCTGCTGTGCACCGTCGGCACTGAGGGCACGACAGGCCGGCAGGTAGACGATGACCTTGAACCCCGCCCCCGCTAGTTGCAGCGCCGTGGTCTTGACGCAGAAGTCCAGCGCCAGCCCGCCGACGATCACCTGGCGGACCTGCCGGGCATCGAGGTACTCGATCACCCCCGTGGACAGCTTGTGCTGCAGGTCATGAAAGCACGCGCCATAGGGGTGCAGCGCAGGCTCCACGCCCTTCCAGACGAAATAGTCGTAGTCCTGGGGCTCGGGCAGCTCATCGAGCAGCGTGAAGCCCGGGGTGCCGGGAACGCAGTGGCTGACCCAGGTCAGGTCGGCGTGCGCAAGGCCGGTGGGCTTGAGCATCTGTGCGTGGGAGTCGACCACCCAGGGCGCCTGGGGACTGTGGGCGTCCTTGCTGCCGACACGGACGTCGGCCAGCGAGGCCATGAAGTTCAGCTCCGCACCGATCAGGTGGCCGCCAACCACCGGCAGTTCATCCGGGCAGAGCGGCGTGAAGCCCTTCTGGGCATCGACATCGAAGGTGGCGGTCTTGATCACTTGAGCGTTCATGGTGGGTTCTCCCTTTGCGATGAAACAAAGGTACATGTCATGTACTTTCAAATCAAGCGACGTAGCGAAAATTCTTTTCGATCTCTACCAGTAAGCAATCAATTCGAAAGAACGCCCCTTGCAACACGAGTACATGACGAGTACTTTAAAAACAAAGGAGACCCATCATGTACGAACTCGCAATCTACGGCGGCGCCTTCAATCCTCCCCACGCCGGTCATGCCCAGGTGATGATCGAAGCATCCCGCCATGCCCGCTCGGTATGGGTGGTGCCCTCCTTCAGGCATCCCCACGGCAAGCGCATGGCCGACTACGAACGGCGCCTGGGCTGGCTGCGGGGGATCGTCGACCAGGTCCGTCCGCACTGCTCGTCGGCGATTTCGGTGTGCCGGATCGAGGAACAACTGGCTCGACACACCGAGGCGCCGATCTACAGCTACGAACTGCTCTGCGCCCTGGCGCAAATGACCGGGCTGCCGACGCACCGGATCGCCCTGGTGGTCGGCTACGACGTCGCCGCGCAACTGCCGGACTTCCATCTGGGCGCGCAATTGCTCGACCGTTTTTCGGTGCTCTGCGTGGAGGAACAGGCCGGAGTGCGCAGCACCTTGCTGCGTGAACGCCTGGCCCTGGGTGAAACAGTGCCCGCCCACTGGATGGCACCGGGGATGGATCCGGTAGACTACGGGCTCTATGCCGCACACAGGACTTGATATGCCGGACCGTACACCCAGCGCGCCGAAGAAAAGCGATTACCTGCACACCGTCGACCTGTGTGTGCTCTTCTACTGTCGCGATTCCCAGAGCCTGCAGATCCTCCTGCACAAACGCGAGGCCGAGCCCTTCCAGGGTCACTGGGCCCTGCCCGGCCTGGTGGTCAACGGCGCGGTGCCCGACCTGACCCTGGATGACGCGGTGGAACGCCTGCGGGCCAGCGACAAGGTCAACCTAACGCTGGCCTGGATCGAACAGGTCGGTACCGTCGGCGATGCCTTTCGCGATCCACGCTGCTGGTCATCCTCGACCTTCTACCTGGCCATCGTCGCGCAACCGCCGGGCCTCAACGAACATCAGGCCTGGTTCGCCCTCGACAGCGTCGCCAACGGCTCGGTGCGCCTGCCCTTCGATCACAATGCGCTGGTGGCGGCGACACAGGAACGACTGCTGTCCAAGTCGCTGTACAGCAGCCTGCCGCTGATGTTTCTCGGTCCCGAGTTCAGTGCCCCGGAGGCTACCGCGATCTTTTCCCGGGTGCTGGCGCGGCCGGTGCTCAAGACCAGTACCCGGCAACGCCTGCTGAAGATGAGCGAAGCCGGTCATCTGCGCGAAACCGGGCGCAAGAAGCAGGGAGACGGCGGCCGTCCGCAAGCCACCCTGGAAAACCTGAAACCCGACGCGCTCTATCTGTTCGACCGCTGTTTTCTGGAGTAACGCCCCGCATGAAGCCCGATACCGAATCCGAATGCCTGCTGCACACCCCTTACTTCGATGTGGTCAGGCAGCGTGGTTATTTCATCGTCAAGGAACCCCAGGCCGTCAACGGCGTGGTCGCGATACCCGTCCTGCCGGACGGACGCCTGATGCTGGCGGTCCTGCAACGCCGGGCCATCGGCGCGCAATCCATCGAGTTCCCCCGGGGTGCCATCGACCACGGCGAGACCGCCAGCGATGCCGCCGCCCGCGAGTTGCTGGAGGAGACCGGCTGGCCCGCACTGAAAGTCACGGACCTGGGCCTGCTGCACAGCAATACCTCGCTGATCGCCAGCGCGGTCGCCGTATGCCGGGTGGACATTGACGGCGAAGCCGTGGAAAGCACCGATGGCGAGGTCGACAAGGTGCTGTTCGCCACCCTGGCGGAACTCAAGGCGATGATCGCCGCCGGCCGGATCACCGATGGCCATACCCTGTCGGCGACCATGATGCTGATCGCCCACGGGGAGACTTCCCCCCTGTAGGCCCTCGCGCCCGGCCCATTCCCTTCCCGCCCGGCATGCCTGCCATGCCGGTGCCTCCATCATTGCCGTCGATGGTCACCATCGACCCAATGAAGTTCTCTTAAAAATCCAGCGGCGTAACCTTTGCTCCATACCCAACGCATAACACCCGGAGCACACCACCATGAAACGCCAACTCTTTCTCGGTCTCGCCTTCTCGGTACTGGCAGTCAACGCTTTCGCCGCGACTTCGGCTCAACCCCTGGCCGCCCACACTCAGCAGGCCGTCGCTGAAGGCGGTTCCGACCGTCTGCTCGAACGCCGCGTTGCCGAAGGCGGCTCCGACCGTCTGCTCGAACGCCGCGTTGCCGAAGGTGGTTCCGACCGTCTGCTCGAACGCCGTGTCGCCGAAGGTGGCTCCGATCGTCTGCTCGAACGCCGCGTTGCCGAAGGTGGTTCCGACCGTCTGCTCGAACGCCGTGTCGCTGAAGGTGGCTCCGACCGCCTGCTCGAACGCCGTGTCGCCGAAGGTGGCTCCGATCGCCTGCTCGAACGCCGTGTCGCCGAAGGCGGTTCCGATCGCCTGCTCGAACGCCGTGTCGCCGAAGGTGGTTCCGATCGCCTGCTGGAACGCCGCGTTGCCGAAGGCGGCTCCGATCGTCTGATCCAGAATCGTGCATGAGTTGCTTCGCTGCGGTACCCAGCCAAAAGCCCGGCCTTGTCAGCCGGGCTTTTTCTTTGGGCGAGATACTGAATTTTCAGCCTTGCGAAGCCCGCGCCATGCAGCGCTGGCGGCGCTCGTCGACGCGCCTGGCGAACCAGGCGGTGGTCAGGCTGCGGGTGATCTTCGGGCTTTCCAGGGTGATGCCCGGCAGGACCGCGCGCGGCAGTGGCTTGCCGGCATTTTTCTCCGCCAGGGCGAAGACCTTCGCATAGACCTCGGTGCCTTCGAACGCCAGGCTGTCGCCCTGCTCCAGCTGGCTGCGAATGCTCGGATTGCGCAGGCCCAACTGTTTGCCGAGCGAGCGTACCGCCAGCTCCGTGGCGCCGGGCAGTAGTGCGCCGTGGTTGATCAGGTCGCCGTCGAGCGCCAGCCTGATCCCCGAGGCACGACTGAGCGCACTCTGGAACGCGGCATTGCGGCTGGCATACCGGCCGGCATTGAAATCGGCGAAGCGGTAGATCGATTCGGGATAACTGACCGGGTAATCGAGCAGATGCACGATGCCGAAGTACATGCCACCGCGCCGACTGAACACTTCATGACGGATAGAACCTTCGACGGTATAGGGATAACCCCGTGCCTGCTTTTCGGCAAAGGCGATACTGACCTGCATGGGACCAGCCGTATGCACCGGATTGAAACCGCCGAACAAGGTCCGCCCCAGCGGCACCCGGCCGATAAAGTCATCGAAGATCAGGCTGAGGTCCTTTTCCGTACGGGCACTGTTCAACCGCTCGCTGTAGCTCTTGCCCGTGGACGAACTCAACTGCAAGGCGGCGCTCACCAGCAGGCCGGGCACATGGACCCTGGCCGCACGGCGGTCGATCTCCTGCCGGGCGATCCTGCCCATGCCCGGTACCGGCGGATCGACCTGGAAATTCGACTCCTGCTCGGTCACCGCCAGCACCGAACAGAGGTTCTCGGTGGTCGGCGCCAGGCCCCGGCTGGTGAAGGCGACCTGGATATCCGCGGCCCAGCCGGCACGGTCCGCGATCCTGGTCGGCAACAGTCGGAGGATATCCGCCCGCACTTGCGCCGGGCTGCTTGGCACGGGCTCCTGCGCAGACCGGGAACCACAACCGGCGAGCAACAGCAGGACGGCGATCAGGGAGAGTCGTATGATTGGCATGGGTTCCCGGGACGCTGGGTGACGGAAGGCACTCCTTGGTGAATGCCTGCGCGAGTAGCTGTCCACTATCGACCTGCGAAGTGGCCGGCTGTTCCACCGCAGCCCGGAACACCTTGCCTGACGCCACCAGGCCTGTCGATTGTTCGCCTGCCGTGAACACACAAACCGGGCAACGGCGATGCAACGTCGACGCGATTCAGATTCCGTCGCGGGCGATGTCCATCGCGAAGTAAGTCAGGATGATGTCTGCGCCCGCGCGCTTGATCGCTCCGAGGCTTTCGCGAACCACGCGATGTTCGTCGATGGCCCCGGCCAGGGCGCCGAACTTGATCATCGCGTACTCGCCACTGACCTGATACGCCGCCAGCGGCAGGCGCGAGGCTTCGCGGACATCGCGGATGATGTCGAGGTAGGCCCCGGCCGGCTTGACCATTAGCGCATCGGCACCTTCCTGTTCGTCCAGCAGTGACTCACGCACCGCTTCGCGACGGTTCATCGGGTTCATCTGGTAGGCCTTGCGATCGCCCTTGAGCGCTGTGCCGCCGGCTTCGCGAAACGGCCCGTAGAGCGCCGAGGCGAACTTGGTCGAGTACGCCATGATCGAGGTGTCGATAAAGCCGGCGGCATCCAGGGCGCTACGAATCGTCCGGACCTGGCCGTCCATGGCCGCGGACGGCGAGATGAAATCCGCCCCCGCCTGCGCCGCCACCACCGCCTGGCGCCCGAGGTTTTCCAGGGTCGCATCGTTGTCGACCGCATCGCCGTGCATCACGCCGCAATGGCCGTGTGAGGTGTACTCGCAGAAACAGGTATCGGACATCACCACCATTTCCGGAGCCGTGTCCTTGCAGATCCGCGCCATGCGCGCCACCAGGCCCTGCTCGTTCCAGGTATCGCTGCCGGTTGCGTCCAGATGATGGGACACGCCGAACGTCATCACCGACTTGATCCCGGCCCGGGCGTAGCGCTCGATCTCGCTCGCCAGCTTCTTCTCCGGAATGCGCATCACCCCGGGCATGCTGGTGATGGGCACGAAATCGTCGATGCCCTCCTCGACGAAAATCGGCAGGACCAGATCGTTGAGGCTGAACTCGGTTTCCTGGAACAGGCCGCGCAGGCTTTCGTTTCGGCGCAGTCGACGCAGACGCGTGGTCGGAAATAGCTGGGACATCGTGTTTCCTGAGGCAGACGGTTTCAGAAGCTGCCGAGCTTAGGGCAGTACCCCGCTGTTTTACATGGGCAGATCGAAAAATCTCTGTTGCGCAGGCTGTAACAGTGCGCTGACCAGTAAACACAAGGGCTATCCCCTCAAACCCGGTAAAACCAAGACCAGCCGGTCATATTTCGTCCATTTGGCCCTTTTCCAATGTTGTAGGAAATTGCCGATTCGCAATATGTAGTGCTTGAAAATATTCACTACAAAATGATTGACGCCCGCTTTGCACACTTGCATGATGGACCTGCCTCCCCGATCGGGAGCGCTGCAAAAGCTGTTGTTACAACAGGCTCGACAAGCCGTCGAGCTGTTCCGGATCTGTACTGCCCACAAGGCAGATTGATGAAGCTGACCTGTCGTGATCGCCTCAACGGGCGGGAAACACCGGCCTAACGTCCTCAAAATGCTTGTGGCTGACTTCGTTACTGTCGTCGGCGCCGTTCAAGGATTGCGCTGCTGTTTCTTCTCGTTGGAACGTTGCCGTTGAAACCCCGTGTAGCAGGGTTTCACCCGCGCTACACGATCACACCAGGGCTGGCGCCATGCTTCACGGACACCACTGTCCGCGCAGGGCACCGCAGCAATTCGCCGTCTTGGCAACGATGCACACGTAAACCAGACAGATTAACGAGTGGTCAAAGGGGCTTTAACATGAATCTGAACAATCAACCGACTATCGATGAACTGGCTCGACTGTTCGCATCGCGCAAGGACAGCCACGACGACCATATCCTCTGGATCAACCAGGCCGGGGATGTCCGGCTCGACGCCCGCTCGCCCTACATCGATGAGCGCGCCTTCAGCCAGGCCCGGCCCGAGCTGTTCGCCTGCCTCAGGATGTACCGTCGCGGCCAGGGCTACGTCGGCAAGAAAGCCGCAGCGGACAAGGACTTCATGGGCCGCGTCCTGCAAGCACTGAATGCCGAATGGGCTTCCCACCAGGCCCTGGCGAAGAGCGCCTGACAGCTCGCTGCCAGCGAGCAGCGCACTGGATGAATCACACAGGACCCGGCGATTGCCGGGTTCTGTGTTTCTGCCAGTCCGTCCCGATCCTCGACCGCGCACCACTGCCTTGGAAAATCCAGGAGCCTGCTGGATTTGTCCAAGTTCCGCCGCCCCTGCTCCTCCAGACTTGAGCCATGGCCAGCAAGCCTTCGCCAATGAAGACGGCCCGATTTCCACGAGGAGAAAGACCATGAGCGATTATGTATTCGCCCCCCACGCCATCCCATCCCTGGCCGTCGAAGGCGAGTCGGCACGTTTTCCGATCCGCCGGGTGTTCTGTGTCGGCCGCAACTACTCCGAACATACCCGGGAAATGGGCCATGATCCCGACCGCGAACCGCCGTTCTTTTTCATGAAGCCCGCCGATGCGGTGGTGCCTGCCACGGGCGTGATCACCTACCCGCCCCTGACCCGGGAACTGCACCACGAAATCGAACTGGTGGTGGCTATCGGCGAGGGCGGCACGGCGATCGACCCGGCCAACGCACTCGCCCATGTCTGGGGCTACGGCGTCGGCCTCGACCTGACCCGCCGGGACATCCAGACCGAGGCCAAGAAACTCGGCCGGCCCTGGGACTGGGGCAAGGGCTTCGACCGGTCGGCCCCCTGCACCGCCTTGCGCCGGGCCTCGACACTGGGCCATCCGGACAGCGGTGCCATCTGGCTGAAGGTCAATGATGTCGAGCGCCAGCGCGGCGACCTGGGGGACCAGATCTGGTCGGTCCGCGACGTGATCAGCCATGTGTCGCATTCGGTCGAGCTGCAGGCCGGCGACCTGATCTTCACCGGCACGCCGGCGGGCATCGGCGCACTGGTGGCGGGCGACCGGGTCAGCGCGGGGATCGAGGGTATCGCCAGCTTCGAGTTGACCATCGGCCAGCGCTGATCGGTGACCGGGATGTCGTCATTACCCTAGAATGGCGATATCCCGTTTCAGCCATCAAGGACCGTGTCGATGCCGAGCCCTTCCCGTGTGCGCACCTATGGCATGCAGCAACGCAGCGACCGCCCGGACTTCTATATCCGCGACAAGCAGGCCCGCCCGGCCATCGTCACCCCGCACCGGCATGACTACTTCCAGATCCAGATCAACCTTGGCGGCGATACCGTGCAGCACATCGGTGGTGCCATCCGGCCTTATCCGCACCAGGCGCTGGCTTTCATCCTGCCCCATCGCCTGCACCTGATCCCGCACCCGGAAGACGGCAACTTTGTCCTGATCAATTTTTCCCAGGCGTTTTTCCTGCCTCACCTGGACTGCGATCCGCTGGACCTGGAAGACCTTTCAATCCACGACCTGCCGGAGCTGTCGCCGTTCCAGCATCAGGAACACCTGGACTTCATCCTCGCCGATCATGACTTCGCCGAAGTCCTCGACCTGCTGGAAAAAATGCGCGAACTGGACAAGGGGCGCGACCTCGGCACCCGCCAGGCCCTCAAGGGCTGCCTGCTGCAATTGACCGGCAAGGTCTGCAGCCTGTACGCCGAGGAACTGCTCGCCCTGTCGGCGAACAAGGCCGCCCGACGCGGCCGGCGCGATGCCCTGGCGCGGGTCTCCCGCTATCTGCGCGAGCATATCGCCGACCCGGCGCTGAACCTCAAGGACACCGCCGAAGCAGCCTTTCTGTCACCCAACTACCTGACTCACCTGCTGCGCAAGGAAACCGGCAACACCTTTTCGGAACTGGTCCTGGAACGCCGCATGCACCTGGCACGCACCCACCTGCTCAACAGCGACCGACCGGTGAGCCAGATAGCCCAACTGTGTGGATTCGCCGACGAGGCTTACTTCTCACGCCGCTTCAAGGCCACCCAGGGCCTGCCGCCGGGTCAGTTCCGACGCCGCCGGCAAGAACCCTGAATCAGGCTCTACATTCAACCTGCACCACGCCATCCGCCGTCGTCGCGCAGGCAATCCTGAGAGGCATGAAGGCTTCGATCACGCGGATATTGCTGTGCAGATGCTCGGTCATACCCGGCGTGGTAAAACTCCCGCCGCCCGCCAATGCCATGGGCAACAGCAATTGATCGGCCAGGTGCTCGCCTACTGCGGCACCGCTGCTCAACCAGTGCCTGGTAGCGTTGGCCGCCACATCGGCGACGGCCTCGGCACGCAGGTTGACTTGTCCGAATGCGCTGAACACCTCGGTTACCTGCTCACAACGGTACTCCAGCAAAAGCACGTTGCCGGGACTTGCAGCCGAATCGACCCGCTCCGTAAGGCATGACTCGCGAGGAATATCCAGGCGCCGGCCAATCCTCGACAGTTCGCGCTCGGCGACCGATTCATCAATCCCCCCGATCAATACCCGAGCTTCGCTTCCAAGCACGGCGCCGCGCTCGTTCAGTTCCATCACCTGCAATATCGAGGGCTGGATAAAAGCTTCCAGCTCTCCGCCACCGGCCGGTACAAAACCATGACGCAGGAGCTGCAGCTCGACCTTCGCCCCCATTCGCCGCAATAGCGGCAACCAAGCACGCTCGAAAAACTCGAACGGCGGCGCCAACGGGTTATGGGTGCCGCCGCTGATCAGCACACGGCTCGGCTCCGGCGCCTGGAGCAACGCTGGCAACAGCGTCTGCAGTACCAGCGTGCAGCTCCCGGCGGTACCGATGGCGAAGCGGAAGTCGCCGCCACGAATCGGTCCTGGTTCGAAATACAGGTTTTGCGAACCGAGTTGCGCGCCTTCCATCTGCGCCCCGCAGACCTCGGCCGAGGCCAGCACCGCCGTCAGGTGCTGGCGCAGCAAGCCGGGCCGACTGCGCCGCCCGCGAATATTGGTGATCCGCAGCGCCCGCCCCGTCACCATCGACAGGCTGAGCCCACTGCGCAACACCTGGCCGCCGCCCATCGCGCCGTCCAGTTCGATCACTTCCCTTTCCATACCCTTCCTTCATGCATAAGTGTGGACCATCGCCCTCAGGTACTGGTCCAGACGTCTATCGTCTTCGCTCGTACGCGGCAATACCGGCACCGGACGTTCCAGTTGCGCCTCGATGAAGCCATGCAGCGCCGGGCGCCGCGGACCATAAGCCGCTTCATCAGCAATGCGCTTGAGCCGCAACAGGTCGTCGACCTCCGCCAGCAACAGGGGGTCGTCGACCGTCTGAAGCAGGGTTTCGAATGTCATCGGCGGCCGTCCCAGCCCCATGTCGATCCAGCGCACGGCCAGTAGCGGGCGCAGCACGTAGAAGTACTTCTTGAAACGCACCGTGTCGCCCTGCAGGTAGCCGCGAAAGTTCTTCCTGGCCATCGACAGGTAATGATTACGTGCCGCCGGAGGACTGTAGAACGCCTCTGCCAACTCCCGTAGCGAAGCGGTCGCGGATGCTTCGCAGCGGTACACCAGCGGCGAGTCGAGCCATTCGAGCAAGGTCGGGTTGGACTTGCGCAATAATCCGAGGGTCTTGCGCAGTTCCCATCCGCTGATATCCAGTTCGTCGTCCAGGGGGCGCTCGATCACATCCCGCGCGTCGCTGACCTGGACAAACCAGTCCGGCTTTTCCACATAGACAAAACGCACATCGTAATCGCTATTCGCCGACGCAAAGCCCCAGGCACGACTACCCGACTCACAGGCATACAGCACCTTCACATTGCGCTCGCGCTCTATCCGCGCGAGTTCTTCCAACACCCGGGCGCGCATGACGCTGTCCAGCGGGTGACGATCCGAGCATTCCATTTTCTTTCCTTTCAATCCGTGGCGCTGGCCACCAATGCACTCACTGTACGACGCTCAGGACTCCAGACGGTCAGGCACCAGATCCCCCACCATTCCAGACCCGCGTCAAAGTAGTCACTCCAGGGCACGCGGTCGGCAGGGCTGTCGACGCTTGCCTGTAGATCCGCAAGACAGCCATCGACCCAGTTCAACACCACGATATCGTCCTGTTCGCAGAATCCAAGCAGGTCCATCCACTCTTGAAAGAGTGCTTGAGCATGCTCCTCGCCGCCGGAAAATCTTGTGCCGTATGGAGGATCACAAAAGGCCTGGTACAGACCGCGCCCCTCCTCCTCCACGGGCCCTCCCCGCACCAGACTTCGTACCCATCGCTTCTCCAGTTGCACCGCCTTTGCTTGATCGAGATCCCAGGTCACGATCGGTATCGCACGATCCCTATGCTGCGGCTGCCGAATCAGTTGCTGATGCCACGCCATGGCCATCGTCATGATTTGCTCATGCAGCAACCTCAATGCGTGTCGATGCAACGATTCATCCGGTGACACTCCCGGCGCTACCTCCGACACCACAAACTCGAATACACAACCAGCCTCATTCATTCGCTCGCGCAACGCGGCACTTCTTTGCGGCTGCGCGACACTCAGCCCGAACGCATGCTCAGTCATCGTCCTACCCCTTTACACACACCACTTGCCGCAAGGTGTGCAGCACTTGCACCAGCTCGCGCTGGGCGTGCATGACTTGATCGATATCCTTGTAGGCCATCGGGATTTCGTCGATCACCGCGGCGTCCTTGCGGCACTCCACATGGGCTGTCGCGCGAATCTGGTCCTCGACGGTGAACAATTGCTTGGCCCTGGTACGGCTCATGGTCCGGCCAGCGCCATGGCTGCAGGAGCAGAACGACTCCTCGTTGCCCAATCCTCGGACGATGAAACTCTTGGCGCCCATGGAACCGGGAATGATCCCCAGTTCGCCCTTCTTCGCCGATACCGCGCCCTTGCGGGTCACCAGGACTTCCTCGCCGAAATGCCGTTCCTTCTGCACATAGTTGTGATGACAGTTCACCGCCTCCAGCGCCACGTCGAACGGCTTGCGGATCACCTGGCGTGTCGCTGCGATCACTGCCTGCATCATCACCGCACGGTTCTGGCGGGCAAAATCCTGGGCCCAGCCGACCGCCTGGACGTAATCGTCGAAGTGCTGGCTACCCTCTTCGAAGTACGCCAGATCCCGATCCGGCAGGTTGGCGATGTGCTCGCGCATATCGGCCCGGGCCAGCTCGATGAACAGGTTGCCGATGGCGTTGCCGACACCCCGCGAACCGCTGTGCAACATGAACCAGACGCGGTTTGCTTCATCCAGGCAAACCTCGATGAAGTGGTTGCCCGAACCCAGGGTCCCCAGGTGGTTGCGGTGGTTGGTCCTTTCCAGCTTCGGGTACTTGTCGGTGATCGCCTTGAATCGTGACTCCAGCGCCGACCACGCCAGATCGGCCGGAGTCGGGACATTGTCCCAGGCGCCTTTGTCCCGACCAGCGCGAGTACTGCTGCGGCCATGGGGCACTGCCCGTTCGATAGCGGTGCGCAGCCCCTGCAGGTTGTCAGGCAGGTCGCTGGCGGTCAGCGAGGTGCACGCGGCGATCATGCCGCAGCCGATATCCACGCCGACCGCCGCCGGGATGATGGCGCCCACCGTGGGAATCACGCTGCCAATGGTCGAGCCCTTGCCCAGGTGTACGTCCGGCATCACCGCCATGTGCTTGAAGATGAACGGCATCTTCGCCGTGTTCATCAGTTGCTCACGAGCCTCGGGCTCGACCGGCACGCCCTGGGTCCAGAGTTTGATCGGTTTGCCGTTGGCGACTTCGAGCAAGGTGTAGGTCTGGTCTTGCATATTCTTCATTTCCTGATGGCCGAGATCACGGCCCTGTCCTGATTGAGCGGCGACAAGTACCTGGCTGCTTGCGCCTTGCCGTCTTGCCCGCTGACAGGCTTATTGCAGGCAGGATGCCAATTTTCATCAATCTCAAAAAAACACTAATAACTAATTGTTTTATATATGTTTTTTTATTTTATACGCCTTTTAATGGCATCTTATCCGTGACGACAATGCTAATTTTTTCTATCATCAAATATCGTCTTTTATCCTTGAGTATAAGATGCCCAGCAAGTGCTGCGTCACCATCGGCTTTATCGGCTCCAACCTCGACCGGGTCGGCAAGGGCGCCAACCGCTGGAGCCACTGGCGGCCGAGCGTCGGCTTGTGTCAGCAGCCGGACTTGCTGGTGCACCGCCTGGAACTGATCCACGGTAGCGATGCCCGGGACGTGAGCCTGGCCGAACGGGTCAGCGCCGATATCCGCCAGGTATCACCAGAAACCGAAGTGCGCCTGCATCCCATGACGTTGCGCAACCCCTGGGATTTCGAGGAGGTGTACGCCGCGTTGCATGATTTCACCACCGGCTACCGCTTCGATACCGAGCATGAGGACTACCTCGTGCATATCACTACCGGCACCCATGTCGCGCAGATCTGCTGGTTCCTGCTCACCGAAGCCCGCTACCTGCCCGCGCGACTGGTTCAGACCGCCCCGGCACGGCGCCTGGACATCGAAGGGCAAGCCATCGGCACCCACACGCTGATCGACCTCGACCTGTCGCGCTATGATCGGATCGCCACGCGTTTCAGCCACAAGCGCCTCGAAGGCCTGGCTTTCCTCAAATCCGGGATCGCCACCCGCAACGCCGCCTTCAACCGCACCATCGAGCAAATCGAGCGGGTGGCCGTGCGCTCCCGCGCGCCAATGCTGCTGATCGGCCCAACCGGCGCCGGCAAGTCCTTTCTTGCCCGACGCATTTATGAGCTCAAGCGCAACCGACACCAGGTCCGAGGACGATTTGTCGAGGTCAACTGCGCCACCTTGCGCGGCGACGGCGCCATGTCGGCGCTGTTCGGCCATATCAAGGGCGCGTTCACCGGCGCACAGAACAGTCGTGAAGGCCTCTTGCGTGCAGCCGACGGCGGCCTGTTGTTTCTCGACGAAATCGGCGAACTGGGCCTGGACGAACAGGCGATGCTGCTCAAGGCCGTCGAGGAGAAACGCTTCTTTCCCCTCGGTTCCGACAAGGAAGTCGACAGCGACTTCCTGATCATTGCCGGCACCCACCGCGACCTGCGCAGCCGGGTTGCCGAGGGCCTGTTTCGCGAAGACCTGTACGCCCGCATCAACCTCTGGACCTTCGACCTGCCGGGCCTTGCCGAGCGGCGTGAAGACATCGAGCCGAACCTGGATTTCGAACTGGAACGCCACGCCCGGGAACAGGGTCATTTTGCCCGCTTCAACGTTGAAGCCCGACGTCGCTACCTGACATTCGCCTGCTCCGGCGAAGCCAGCTGGCTGGGCAACTTCCGCGAGCTGTCGGCCTCGATTACCCGGATGGCGACACTGGCCGACAGCGGTCGTATCGATGAAACCCAGGTCACGGAAGAAATCGAACGCCTGCGCCGCGCCTGGGGCCTGGCCGAACCCCAGGATGCCCTGGATCGCCTGCTCGGCGAGAGCGCCGGTGAAGTCGACCTGTTCGATCGCCTGCAGCTCAATGCCGTGATCGAGGTCTGCCGCCGCGCCAGCAGTCTGTCGAATGCCGGGCGCCAGCTGTTCAATGCCTCTCGCCAGGCCAAGGCCAATCCGAACGACGCCGACCGCCTGCGCAAATACCTGGCGCGATTCGGCCTGGACTGGAAGCAACTGAACAGCGCCGACTGAGTTTATTTCGGCCCACCTGTAACAAAACATGATCCCGCCCCTCCACAGGCAAAACCCCGTGCAATCACGGGGACCGGCGCTCGCGCGTCGGTTCAAAAAAGAGCCGGGTGAGGTGGCGAGTTGATCAATACACGATTTTCCTGCGTGGGTTGCGGCAAGTGCTGCAATGACCATTACGTTCCGTTGACCCTCGACGAATCCCGCCAGTGGGCAGCGGATGGCGGTACGGTGATCGTGCTGCTGGAGGCATTCCTGGAAAGCGGTCACGGCATTGCCGAGGAACAGTTCGAGCACGCCCACCGCCGTTCCGTGCTGGTTGCCAGCGGAACGACCCGGGCCTGGCTGGCAGTGACGTTCGCAGCGTACAACAACGGGCCGTGTCGCCACCTCGATGCCGACAATCGCTGCGGCATCTACGAACGACGGCCACTGGTCTGCCGCATCTATCCGGCGGAGATCAACCCGCATATCAGCTTGCGCACCGACCGCAAGGACTGCCCGCCCGAGTCCTGGGAACAGGGCCCGGAACTGATCGCCGGCGGAAAACCGGTGGACCGGGAACTGGCCAGACTGATCGAGCGTTCGCGCCAGGCCGATCGCGAGGATATCGTGGCGAAGGCGGCGATCTGTGTCCGCCTCGGCATCGCGACCACTGCCCTCAAGGGCAACGGCTTCGCCACCTATCTGCCCGATATGGGCGCTTTCCTGGAAGCCATCGAAGAGGTGGCAGCGCAGCGACCCGAGCGCCACGCACAACAGTCTTGGGCTTTTCAGCTGGCGGATGAAGACAGCACCCGGGCATTGCTCGCCCAAGGTGCCTCGATCACTTCATCGGGTGCAGGCCACTATCGTTTTATACCCTTGCAGCCTGTCGATTGAAGGGCTCGGCCCAGTATTGATCGGGTGAAAAGCGGCCTTCCCGGCCAAAACACCGGGCAATGACGTTTTTTCAGCGTCTACAGGCCGCTTTCTGCATCGTCCTCGCGGGATCCGTCTACGATTCTGTAAGAACGGTCGCGATGGACTGTGCCCGTGTCAAAAGAACCGCCTGAAAACCGCATGAGAGAGCCACCCATGAAAACTGTCGCAGAACTGTTGAAACAAAAGGAGAGCAAGCACCAGGAGGTCCACACGATCCGCCAGGATCACACGGTGTTCGAGGCCTTGATCAGGATGGCCGAGAAAAACGTCGGGGCCTTGCCGGTGGTCAACGAGAGCGGTGAGGTGGTGGGTATCGTCAGCGAGCGCGACTACGCGCGCAAGGTGATCCTGCACGGGCTCAGTTCGGTCGCCACCAAGGTCAGCCAGATCATGAATACGCCGGTCGTCACCGTGGACTCCCACCAGAATGTCGAGACCTGTATGGGGATCATGACCGACAGGCATCTGCGCCATCTGCCCGTGGTCGAGGGCGGCAAGCTGATCGGCTTGCTGTCCATCGGCGACCTGGTCAAGGAAGCCATTGCCGAACAGGCCGACCTGATTCGCCAGCTGGAGCAGTATATCCGCGGCGAATAGTCCCTCCGTGGCACCTCTCCCGCCCCAATCCCCTGCAAAAGTGTTTCCGGATAAGGCAAAACGTCCCGGAAACATTGGGGATTGGCGGACTTCCAAATTTTTCACAACGCTTTCACTTCGCTCCCACCTGCGCCTCCGTAAATTGCCATCGTCGTCACCAACATCCGCTGGAGTTGCATGACGGCGATTGTCACTTTCCGGGCGAGTCTGCACAGACGCCCTTTCTGAATGGCCAGATCAGTCAATGGGTGAATGTGTGGTTATCCCTGATGCTCTTCAACCGGTGTTGCCGCGCCCCCTCAAGCCCCGCTTCAAGTCCATGTTCCTGGCGGTCGGGGTAGCGGTCATGGCCTTGGTCATGACCGGCTTCGCCCTGTGGCCCAAATCGCCCCTGGACCTGGCGGTCAAAAATCATATGAACAGTGCCGGTGTCTACGCTCACTGGAAAGCCGGCGACGTGATCGTGCTGGTGCGCCATGCCGAGCGCTGCGATCGTTCGAGCAATCCGTGCCTGGGTCCCGAGGATGGCATCACTCGCTTGGGCAGCCACGCCGCGGCCGGTGTGGGCCAGGCCTTCCAGATCGTCGGCATGGGCAATACCGATGTGCTGAGCAGTCCGACCACCCGAACCGCCCAGACCGCACAGGCGATGTTCGGTAAAACCGCGATCACCGCCGACTGGCTGCTCAGCTGCGGTCCGGCCCTGGGCGAGGAGGCTCTGGCACACAAGGCGGCCCATCGCAACCTGGTGCTGGTGACCCATAGCGGCTGTATCGATGACCTGGAAAAAGAACTGGGTTACCGGCACGCGGTGAAAAGTGAATACACCAGTTCGGTCCTTGTTTCCGTAGGTGCCGACGGCCAGTTGAACATGCTTGGAATCATGAATGCCGAAGATTGGCAAACCGTTCTCGGCAAAAAAATATGAGTGGCATGTAATAAGCACTTTGCACTTTTAAACATCAGGACAATGGAAGATGTCGTTATTTGAATGCATTCTGCTTTGACAACTTTGTTCGAAGCGCCACTCACCGTCGGAACCTGATCCACCGTACTCGTCACGGCCGCCGCCTCCAGTCCTTCAAGGGACTTGAGCGCCGGCGGGCAGGCGTTCGTCGAGGCTCTGTCGGATTTGATCATTGAACCATTTGATTACCGGGCAACTTGATCGTTGAACATCAGGGCTCCCGAATTTCCATCTTTGGTTAAAACCCTTGTGGCGGTATATACCGCTAAGGTCGACTCATGAACACGCACTTCTTTCCTCTCTCTCCCGCCACACTCAAGCGCTGGTCGTTACCGGTATTGATCCTGGCTTTCGGCATGTTCTATCTACTGCCGATGATGTTTCACGGCCTGTGGATTCCCGACGAAACCCGCTATGCCCAGATCAGCCAGGAAATGCTCTTGAGCGGCAACTGGACCGCCCCGCACTTCATGGGTCTGCGCTACTTCGAAAAGCCCATCGCCGGCTACTGGATGATCGCCATCGGCCAGGCGATTTTCGGTGACAACCTGTTCGGGGTCCGCGTTGCCTCGGCGGTCAGTACCGGGCTGAGTGTGCTGCTGACGTACCTGATGGCCCGCCGCCTGTGGAATGACCCACGCAAGAGTTTCGCCTCGGCGTTGCTGTTCATGAGTTTCGGCCTGATCGCCGGACAGGCCGGTTATGCCAACCTCGATCCGCAGTTCACGCTGTGGTCGAACCTGAGCCTGGTTGCCTTCTGGTTTGCGTTCGACAGCCAGGAACGTCGCCATCGACTCTGGGCCTGGGCCGTACTGGGTCTGGCCTGTGGCATGGGTTTCCTGACCAAGGGCTTTCTCGCCCTGTTGCTACCGGTGCTGATCGCCCTGCCCTACATGATCTGGCAACGCCGCCTGGGCGAATTGCTGCGGTGCGGCCCGATTGCCGTGGTGGTGGCGGTTGTCGTCGCATTGCCCTGGGTGCTGGCCGTCAACGCGCAGGAGCCTGACTACTGGCACTTTTTCTTCTGGCACGAGCATATCCAGCGCTTCGCCGGGAACAACGCACAACACGCCCAGCCCTGGTGGTTCTACCTGCCGCTGCTGGTGGTGTCGTGCCTGCCGTGGTCAGTGATGCTGATCCCGACCTTCAAGCAGGCCTGGCAGGAAAAACGCCAGGCCGGCACCGGCTTCCTCTGGCTGGCATTCCTGCTGCCGCTGGCATTCTTCAGTCTCAGCAAGGGCAAGCTACCGACCTACATCATGCCGTGTCTGCTGCCACTGGCGCTGATGATGGGCAATGCCCTGATCGACCGCGTGGCCCGGGCCGAGGGCCGGGCGCTGCGTCTCAATGGCATGCTCAACCTGATCCTCGGGCTCGCGGCGCTGATCGGCCTGATCGTGCTGCAGGCGACCCGCTACCTCTACGAGAACAGCCACGCCGAGGTCTTCAACCTGTCGCTGGTGTTCATCATGCTGATGGCCTGGATTATCGCCAATGCCTTGCAGGCGCTGCGACCGCTCACGCTGTGGGCGATGCCGGCGCTGGGTGTCGCCCTGTTGGTGGCCCTGTTGCCGGCCGGCATGCCGGCGAGCGTGATCAACAACAAGATGCCCGACCAGTTCATTGCCGAACACATCGACGAACTGCGCCAGACCAACCGCCTGCTGAGCAACGAACTCGGCACCGCAGCCGCCCTCTCCTGGCGCCTGCAACGTCCCCAGGTGGACCTGTTCAATACCGCCGGCGAACTGAAATACGGCCTGGATTATCCAGACGCCGCAGGGCGCCTCGTTACCTTCGACAGCGTCGGCCAGTGGATGAGCGAGGCACGCAAGCAGGGCCCGGTCGGGGTGGTCATGCGGGTCCGCAGCGTTGTGGAAATGCAGGAGATCGCGCTGCTGCCCGTGGATGGCAAACGCTACAAGGACGGTGACCTCGAGATCATCATCTTCCCGCAGACCCGACCATGAGCCTCGGCTACTGGAAAACCGACAAAGGTGCGCTGGCACTGCTGTTGGTGGTCTCGGCCATGCTCCTGCTGCTGGGCCTCGGCTCGCGGGAGCTGTGGGGACCGGAAACCCGCTGGGCGAACATTGCCCTGCAGATGCTGCAGTCAGGCAACTATTTCGACCCCTATCTCAAGGGCCAGCCCTACTACGACAAGCCGCTGCCCTCCTACTGGCTGATCACCGCCAGTGCCGGCTTGACGGGTGGCCTGGGGCCCTGGTCGCTGCGCCTGTCTTCGGTGATTGCCGCGTGGCTGAGTGTCTGGCTGATCTACCTGATCGGCGAGCGCCTGTGGCGCAAGGGCACCGGACTGATCGCCGGCTGGATGCTCGCGACCACCTTCTATTTCGTGTTCTGGGCCCGCGTGGCGACTGCCGATATCCTCACGGTGTTCGGTGTGCTCGCCGCGGTCTGGTGGTACTGGCGCGGACCGGACGATACGCGGCTGGGCCGCTACACGGTGTTTTTCCTGATACTGGCCCTGACCTCGCTGCTCAAGGGGCTGATCGGCTTTGTCCTGCCCGGACTGGTGCTGTTACCGCACCTGCTCGTCGAGGGGCGCTGGAAACGCCATCTCAATCCACGGGTATTCGTCGCGCTGCTGGTGGCCGCCGGGGTCTATGCCGTGCCATTCGTGCTATCGCACTTCTACGGCTCGCCGACCTATGGCGAAAGCGGCCTGGCGCTGGTGTTCAAGGAGAACGTCGTACGCTTTTTCGACCCCTTCGATCATATGGAGCCGATCTACACCTACCTGATCTATCTGCCGGCCTACACCCTGCCCTGGGCGCCCTGCTGGATCCTCGGGTTATGGCTGGCGTTGCGCCAATGGAAGCAGATCGAACCCGAAACCCGCTGGCTGGTCTGGGGCCTGGGCCTGCTGTTTGTGTTCTTCACCGCCAGCGGCAGCCGGCGCAGCTACTACGTGCTGCCCCTGGTGCCGTTCGCCCAGTTGCTGGCGGCCTGGTGGGTAACCCGGCGCATGGCCGCAAAACGCGCCGCCGGCAAAGTCAGCGGGCCGGGCTGGGCCAAGGGGTTCGGAGTGACGGCGCTGCTTCTGCTGCTGGTCATCGGGATGATCTACCCCTGGGCCAATGGCGGTGGCGGCACGATACGGTTTGCCGAGGACGTACGGGCCAAGGCGAGCCAGAGAGCGCCTTGGGATGAATGGCAGGTGGTCATGATCGAGGTCGACAACAAGCTGCCGATGTACCTGGACAACCAGGGCGCCCCCTTCTACTACGTGCAGGAGACCCAGGACTATCCGCGTCACGGCGACACCGACGCCTTTATCGACTGGCTGGAAAAGACCAGCGGCCGCCCCTGGGACCCGGCACGCACACTGATCGTCGGCAGCTTCGGGAGCGGCGATACGGTGCCCTTGAGCGGCCTCGCGGTGGATCATGATGTCGTGCTCAGCCAGCCCACCAATGGCGCGCGACTTGCCCATCACCGCGAGGATGGCAGCGTGGCGTACATTCCGAAGATGCCCGGGCTTCAGCCCTGAACGAACGGTGGCGCGGGGCAGGCACGCATTGCACGTGCCGGCCCCGCCGCTCGCCTGGGCTCAATCAGTAACCCAGCGACAGCCCGGTGTTGCGACGCGGATCATTGGCCCCGTAGAAGCGGTTGTTGCCTACTGGCTTGCCGTCGAGGGAAGGCGCGCCAACCAGGATGGCCGCCAGGTGATTCAAGGGTTGCGGACCGGCAAACTTGTGCCCCCAACCTTCAAGAATCTTCTGCGTGTCCGGGCTCAGTGCGAAGGCCTCGATATTGGTTTCCTCCGGCAGCCACTGCTGGTGGAAACGCGGCGCATCCACCGCCTCCTGGATGTTCATCTTGTAGTCGATGACATTGAGGATGGTCAGCAAGGTCGCGGTGATGATGCGGCTGCCACCCGGCGTACCGACCACCATGACGGTCTTGCCGTCCTTGGTGACGATGGTCGGGCTCATCGACGACAGCGGCGTCTTGCCCGGGGCAATGGCGTTCGCCTCGCCCTGGACCAGGCCGTACATGTTCGGCACGCCGACCTTGGAGGTGAAGTCGTCCATCTCGTCATTGAGGATGACCCCGGTCTTGCTCGCCATGACACCCGCGCCGAACCAGTCGTTGAGGGTGTAGGTCACCGACACCGCGTTGCCCCATTTGTCGACGATCGAGTAATGGGTGGTGTTGTTGCCTTCATGGGGCGCCACGCCCGGATTGATCTCCTTGGAGATCCCGGCCTTCTGCGGATCGATGGCTGCCCGCAGCTTCTCGGCGTAGCCCTTGTCCAGCAGGTGGGCCACCGGGTTCTTGACGAAGTCGGGGTCGCCCAGGTAGCTGTTGCGATCGACATAGGCGTGACGCATGGCCTCGATCTGGTAGTGCAGGCCCTGGGCGGAGTGATAGCCCAGCTTGTCCATCGGATAGCCTTCGAGGATATTCATGATCTCGCAGATCACCACGCCGCCCGAGCTGGGTGGCGGCGCCGAGACAACATGGTAGCCACGGTAATCGCACTCGATGGGTGCCAGCTCGCGGGTCTTGTACTTGTCGAGGTCGGCCTGGGTGATGATGCCCTTGCCGGCCTGGCTCGAATCGACAATGGCCTTGGCGACCCAGCCCTTGTAGAAACCGTCGGTGCCCTTGGCGGAGATCTCCCGCAGGGTCCTGGCCAGGTCTTTCTGCACCAGCTTCTGGCCGACCTGCATCGGCTCGCCCTTGTTCAGGAAGATCGAGCCCGAATCGTGGATGTCCTTCTTGAACTCGGCGGTGGCCGTGTGCAACAGGTCGATATCGCCCTGCTCCAGGACAAAGCCCTGGTCGGCGAGCTTGATCGCCGGGGCGATGACTTCGGCACGTTTTTTCGTGCCGTATTTTTCCAGTGCCAGCTCCATGCCCGAGACGGTGCCCGGCACGCCGACGGCCAGATGCCCTTTTGAGCTCAGGTCGGGAATGACATTGCCGTCCTTGTCCAGGTACATGTTGGCCGTGGCGGCCAGGGGCGCTTTTTCCCGGAAATCGAGAAAGGTCTTGCGGCCGTCGGCCAGTTGCACGGTCATGAAACCGCCGCCACCGAGGTTGCCCGCCGCCGGGTAGACCACCGCCAGCGCATAGCCGACCGCAACGGCGGCATCGACCGCATTGCCACCGGACTTGAGGATATCGACACCGACATGAGTCGCCAGGTGCTGCGCCGTGACCACCATGCCGTTTTCCCCGGCGACCGGCGCCTGGGAAGCTGCGTGGACGGGAGAAACAGCCAGAATCAGCGCTGTCGCCAGGAGCGAGCGCGCAAGGGGTTCAAACTTCATAAGCCGACTCTCTTGTTTTTATTTGCTGGAAACGCAGACGCCTGTCTGCGCGGGCCTTTACAAGGTAGTCGCTACAGAACAATTCACCTAGTACCAATTCCTCGGTTTTTCGCCGTACCAGGCTGTCCGGCGCAGACATGCCGCGACACGAACCCCACGAATGCGTCCAGCTTGGGCACCGGTGTCCGCGAGCGCGGATAGACCATGTGCACAGGCTTGGGCGCCGGGATACAGGCATCCAGCAGGCGGACCAGGCGCCCCTCGGCAAGCGCTTCGGCCACCAGGAAATCCGGCTGCATCAGGATGCCGTTGCCGGCCAGCGCCGCCTGCAGCAACACCTGGCCGTCATTGCTCTTGAGCACGGCCTTTTCCGGCCACGGCACCTCTTCCGTGCCATCGGTCAATGGCCAGGCAAAACGGTTGTGCCAGGAGGTATGGGTGAGGATTCGATGGCGTGACAGATCGGCCGGTTCGAGCGGTGTGCCCTGTCGCGCCAGGTAGTCGGGCGATGCGCAGATCCGCATCTGGTAGGGGGCCAGGGCAACGGACATGAGGCTGACGTCCACCGACTCCGAAACCCGGAACGCCAGGTCGAAGGCTCGCTCCTGCAGGTCGATGATCTCATTGCCGAGGATCAGCTCGACCTGGATATCCTCGAAAGCCTTCATGAATTGCGCCACCAGCGGTGCCACCAGGGCCACTCCGAGCGTCATCGGCGCGGTGATCCGCAGCAGGCCGCCGGGCCGGTCGCCGGAAGACTCCAGACGGGCAAAGGCGGCATCGACCTGTTCGAGGGCCAGCCGCGCTTCCTCGTAGAACAGCCGGCCTTCGGCGGTCACCGTCTGGCGGCGGGTGGTGCGCTGGATCAGGCGGACCTTGAGGGCCTGCTCCAGATGCTGGATATGCCGGCCCACCATGACTGCCGACATCCCCAGCAGCGGCGCCGCATCGGCAAAGCTGCCCGCTTCGACCACAGCCACGAACACTTCCATTTGCCTGAGCTTGCTCATACTTCCCCCTCGGCCGGCCAGGACACGGTCGCCATCATGCATGGCGATGACCGCAAGTCAATCAACGGTTCGTCACCGAACGTTCAGATAATTACTAACCCAAGGTTAGCAATCAACAAACGCGTGATGCCTTTATCAAGGCCTGATGGAGCCCTACCCTGAACGGCAAATCCCCGAGAGCCCGACCATGACCCACGAGCTTGCCAACACCCTCGCCTCTTTTCCTCGTGCCCCTCTGCTGGACGGTCCGACCCCGATCCAGCGGGCCCATCGCCTTGAACAAGTCCTGGGGGCAGATGCCAGCGGCATCGGGCTGTATCTCAAGCGTGATGATTTCATGGCCCTCGGCGGTGGCGGCAACAAGCTGCGCAAACTCGAATTCCATTTCGGCGAGGCCCTGCGCCAGCAGATCGACACCGTGATCACCGTCGGCGGCCTGCAGTCCAATCATGCCCGGCTGACGGCCGCCGCCGCCGCCCGACTGGGACTCGCCTGCGAATTGGTGTTGACGCAATCGGCCGTAGTTTCCGGCATCGATTACGAACATAACGGTAATCGGCTGCTCGACGAGTTGTTCGGTGCCCGCTTGCACCTGTTACCCGCCGGCTCCGATTCACTGGCGGTTGCCAATGAGCGCGCCATGCAACTGCGCGAAGCCGGGCGCAAGGTCCTGGTGATCCCGATCGGCGGCTCCACGGCCCTGGGCAGCCTGGGCTATGCCCGTTGCGCCGAAGAAATCGTCCAGCAGGAAGCCGGGCTGGGGTTGCGCTTCCAGGAGGTGTTCGTGCCCAACGGCAGTGCCGGGACCCACGCCGGACTGGCGGCCGGCTTCGCAGCCATGGGCCGCGGCGCGGCCGTGGTGAAGTCCTGGTCGGTGCTCGCCGATGAGGCCGTGTCGATCGAACGCACCTGGCAACTGACCCGCGACACCCTGGACCTGCTGGGACATCAGTCGCCACTGGAACGGGCGTCGATACGGATCGATGGCAGCCAGCTGGGCAGTGCCTATGGCGCACCGACCGAGGCCATGCTGGAGGCCGTGCGCCTGCTGGCACGCAGCGAAGGGTTGCTGGTGGACCCGGTGTATTCCGGCAAGGCCCTGGCCGGCTTGCTCGCCGATCTGCGCGCAGGCCGCCACCAGCCGGGCGACAACCTGCTGTTCGTGATGACCGGCGGTTCGCCGGGCCTCTATGCCTATCGCCAGACATTCCAGCCGGCGTAGCACCGCGACGGGCCGGCGGAATCACTCCTGCCGCCCGGCGACCTCCAGTGCCAGCTCGGCAAAATTGCGTGCCGCCACGCTGGCCTGGGCCGGCAAGGCCACGCACACCGTACAGGGCGGCATATCGCGGATCACCGGAAACGACAGACCCGGACGCGAATAGAACCGCGCCGTGGACGCCGCCGTGATGCTGATCCCGCGCTCCGAAGCCACCGCCTGCAACTCGCTCTCGACCGTCGAGGCCTCGTGGATGACCGGGGCACTGCGACCCTGGCGATACTGGTCCGCCGTCCAGTAGCTGCGCCAGATATTGCTTCCCGGCGCCGCCACGATGGGGTCGTCGAGAATATCGAAGATGCTCACCGACGCCTCCGCGGCCAGGCGGTGGGTACTCGGCAGGCAGGCCACGCAATCCTCTTCCACCAGGGTGATCAACTCGACATCCGGCAACTCCAGGGGCGGTCGCAGGATCGACACATCCATGCCCTCGGCAATGCCGGCATGGGGCTCGGAGAAATCGAACTCCTTGACCAGCACCTTGACCTGGGGAAAGCGCCGGGCGAATGAGCTGAGAATACGCGGCATCAGGTCGACACCCGCACCGATCAGAAAACCGACCTTGAGCGAACCGCGCAGGCCCACGGCATGATCGCTGGCGGTCTGCGCCATCCGCGCCAGTTTCTCCAGGATCTCCAGCGCCTGCGGCAGCAGCGCTTCACCGGCTTCGGTCAGGGCCACCTTGCGGGTATTGCGCTCGAACAGCGGTACATCCAACTGCCCCTCGAACTGGCGGATGGTCTGCGACAGTGCCGGCTGGGACACATGCAGGCGCGCCGCCGCTTTCACGAAGCTCAGCTCTTCACCCACCATGGCAAACGCCCGCAACTGGCGGATATCGACCCCGTTGATCAGCATTTTTCCCCTCCCCCGACAACCCTCGGCAGCTCACCCGATCATGGCACGACTTATAAGCTGTGCCAATTAATCGGCCGCTAATCGGTCTTTCTAAAGCCCCGCCCCCCGGCGCTAGTATCGATCCAGCTCGATGCAGGCGAGCGTCCAGAACAAGACACTGCAAAACCACGAACACTGCCCCGAACAAAAGAGATAAGCAGATGAACGACGTGATCCAATCCCCGACAAACCTTGCCCCGACCGCCGTTGCCCATCCGGCCGACAAGATCAACCTGGTCAAGGCCCGTGGCTCGCTGGTCTGGGATGACCAGGGCAAGGAATACATCGACTGCACGGCCCAGGCCTGGTCCAACAACCTCGGCGCCAACGACCCGCGCGTGGTGGAGGCGGCGATTGCCCAACTGCGGGACATGACCCATATCCGGCCCAACTTCGGCTCGGCCGCCCATACCCGGCTGGTGTCCAAGCTGCGTGAGGTCTCCCCCGCCTCGCTGAACCAGATGGGCTTTGCCCTGCATGGCAGCCTGGCCGGCGAGATGGCGATGAAGCTGGCCTTCAAGAATCGTCCCGGAGCGCAGAACCTCATCGTCCTGCAGGACGGCTACCACGGCCGCTCCCTGGCGACCTTGGGCGCCAGTTGGCCGCACCCGAACAACCCGTTCCTGCCGATCCAGCCGCGCTTTACCCGCGTGCCGCATCCCAACCCCTACCGTACACGCCTGGGCATGGATCCGGAACTCGAGGCACAACTCTGTCTCGGCCTGCTGGAAGAGACTATTGTCAAAGGCGTCGACGGCGCCGTGGCCGCGGTGATGATGGAGCCGATCCAGGGCAACGGCGGGCATATCGAGTTTCCACGCTCCTACTACAAGGGCGTGCGCGAGCTCTGCGACCGCCTCGGCGTGCTGTTGATCTTCGACGAAGTGCAGACCGGATTCGGCCGCATGGGCACCATGTGGGCCGCGGACTACTACGATGTGGTGCCGGATATCATCGTCTTCGGCAAGGGCGTGGGCGGTGGTTTCCCCCTCGCCGGCATTCTTGCCGACGACCGCCTGCGCTGGTTCGACGAGGGTGAAGAGGCGCTGACGTTCGGCCACTTCCCGGTGTCGCTGGCGGCGGGTTACGCGGCGGTCGAGGCGATTGTCGCCGACGATCTGTGCGAGAAGGCCCGGCTGGCCGGGGAATATGTCACCGAGCGCCTGCTGGAGATGCAGACCCGCCACCCGCTGATCGGTGATGTACGCTGCCCGGGGCTGATGGCCTCGATCGAACTGGTCAAGGACCGGGCGACCAAGGAGCCGGCCTGCCGCGAGTCCCACGAGGTGTATCGCCTGGGTGTCGAGCGCGGCGTGCTGTTCGGCGAGAGCCGCTATGCCGGGCTGGGCAACCTGATCAAGGTCAAGCCGCCCCTGGATATCGAGCGTCCGTTGCTGGCCAGGGCCCTCGACGTACTGGATGAAGTGCTGGGTATCATCGAGGAACAACGGTCATGAGCACAGTCCTTGAAAGCAATCGCCCGCTGGCTGGCACCGAACCGCCTGCCAGCGGCATGACCCAGGACGACGCGGACCTCGCCAGCCTCGGCTACGAGCAGAAGATGCACCGCACCATGAGTGCCTTCACGTCTTTCGCCCTGGCCTTTTCGATGGTCTCGATCAACACCGGTGTGGTGACCTTGTTCGCCGATCCGTTCAACCGGGTCGGCGGTATCGGCATCCTCCTCTGGCTGCTGGTGATTCCACTGGTGTGCTGCATCGTCATGGTCTACTGCCACCTGGCCGGGCGCATTCCCCTGACCGGCTATGCCTACCAGTGGTCCAGCCGCCTGGCGGGCAATCACTTCGGCTGGTTTACCGGCTGGGTGGCCTTCATCTCCTTTGTCGCCGGGACCGCCGCGACGTCGGCCGCCATCGGCACGGTCTTCGCACCGGAGATCTGGGCCAACCCGACCCAGGGACAGATCCAGGGCCTGAGCATCGGCGCGACACTGGTGGTCGGGGTGCTGAATATCTGCGGCATCCGCCTGGCGACGCGGATCAATGACATCGGTGCGATCATCGAGATCATCGGCACCGTGCTGCTGGCAGCGGCCTTGTTCTTCGGAGTGTTTTTCTTCTTCGAGCACACCCAGGGCGTGGCGATCCTCACGTCGGCGGCACCGGTCAGCGGCGGTGAGATCAGCTTTACCACCCTGGCCCTGGCCACCCTGTTGCCAGTCTCGGTACTGCTCGGCTGGGAAGGCGCGGCGGACCTGTCCGAGGAAACCAGGGACCCGCGCCGGGCAGCGCCGAGGGCGATGATCCGCGCGGTGGTGGTATCGAGCGTGCTCGGTTTCGTGGTGTTCGCCCTGCTGAGCATCGCGATTCCCGGCTCGGTCGGCGACCTGCTCAAGCAGTCGGAAAATCCGGTGATCAATATCGTCCGCCTGCAACTGGGCAATGCCGCCGGCACGGTGATGATCGTGATCGCCTTTGCCTCGATCCTCGCCTGCCTGATCGCCAACATGGCGGTGGCGACACGCATGACCTTCGCCCTGTCGCGGGACAATATGCTGCCCGGCTCCAGGGTACTGGCACGGATCAACCCGCATTTCGGCACGCCGGTGGCGGCGATCATACTGATCACCGGCATCGCGGTACTGCTCAACCTGGCCAGCGGCGGGTTTGTCACGGCGATCTATTCGATGGTCGGGCTGACCTACTACTGCACCTACCTGCTGACCCTGATCGCCGCCTACCTGGCCTACAGGAACGGGCGCATGCCGGAAGCGCCCGAGGGCGTCTTCAGCCTGGGTCGCTGGTTGCTGCCGATGATCCTGCTGGGCGCGCTCTGGGCACTGGCGGTGATCCTCACCCTGAGCGTACCGGAAGAAAGCCATACCGGCGCACTGACCACCGGGATCACCCTGGGTGTCGGAGCCTTGTGGTGGGTGGTATCCCTGAGAAAGCGCCTCAATGAAGGAACCGCGGGACCGAGCACCAAGCGCTTGGGGTGATGCGAAGGCGATGAATGACAAGGCCCCGCGAGGGGCTTTGTCATTGCCGGGACGCGCCAACGGGCTGGTCGCATCGTCGGTATTTCCGTACCATTCCCTCCTTTTCGCCCTGCCCTCGCTTGCCCCCGCCGGCTCCCAATTCAGGTAAACCATGAAACCCGCCCGTCTACGCGCCGATGTCCTGGCCGGACTCACCACTTCCTTCGCCCTGGTGCCCGAGTGCATCGCCTTTGCCCTGGTCGCTCACCTCAACCCGCTGATGGGCCTGTACGGGGCCTTTATCATCTGTACCCTGACCGCGCTGTTCGGCGGACGCCCGGGGATGATCTCCGGAGCAGCCGGGTCCATGGCCGTGGTGATCGTCGCGCTGGTGGTGCAGCATGGCGTGCAGTACCTCTTGGCGACGGTGCTGCTGGGCGGATTGATCATGGTGGTATTCGGCCTGTTGCGCCTGGGCAAGCTGGTGCGCATGGTGCCGCATTCGGTGATGCTCGGCTTCGTCAACGGCCTGGCGATCATCATTGCCCTGGCCCAACTGGAACAGTTCAAGGTCGGCGATGGCTGGTTGCGCGGCGAGCCGCTGGCGCTGATGCTCGGGCTGGTGGCGCTGACCATGGCAATCGTCTACCTGCTGCCACGCCTGAGCCGCGCGGTGCCGCCGGCATTGGTGGCGATCCTCGGGGTCGGCCTGCTGGTCTACCTCTGTGGCCTGCCGACCCGTACCCTCGGAGACATGGCGCATATCGCCGGTGGCCTGCCCGCCCCTACGCTGCCGCAGATTCCGTGGAGCCTGGAAACCCTGCATATCGTCGCCCCCTATGCGCTGCTGATGGCGCTGGTGGGCCTGCTGGAAACCCTGCTGACCCTCAACCTCACCGACGAGATCACCGAGACCCGCAGCTACCCGGACCGCGAATGCGTGGCGCTGGGAGCCGCCAACATGGTTTCCGGCGTGTTCGGTGGCATGGGGGGCTGTGCCATGATCGGCCAGACCGTGATCAACCTCAGTTCCGGCGGCCGCGGTCGTTTGTCCGGCGTGGTGGCCGGGGTGATGATCCTGCTGTTCGTGCTGTTTCTTTCGCCGCTGATCGAGCGCATCCCGCTGGCCGCGCTGGTCGGGGTGATGTTCGTGGTATCCCAGCAGACCTTCGCCTGGGCTTCACTGCGGGTGCTGAACAGGGTGCCGCTGAACGATGTGCTGGTGATCATTGCCGTGACCGTGATCACCGTGTTTACCGACCTGGCGACGGCGGTGCTCTGCGGGATCCTCATTGCCGCGCTCAACTTCGCCTGGCAGCACGCCCGCGAATTGTATGCCGACACCCATGAAGAGGCCGACGGCAGCAAGCTGTATCGCCTGCACGGCACGCTGTTCTTTGCCTCGACGACGCCGTTCCAGAATCTGTTCGACCCCGCCAACGACCCGCAGAAAGTGGTGCTCGATTGCCGCCACCTGAGCTTCGTCGACTACTCGGCGATTGCCGCACTGAAGAGCCTGCGCGAACGTTATGCCAAGGCCGGCAAGCATCTGCGCGTCGAGCACCTGTCCGAACGCTGCAGGCAGTTGCTGAAACGGGCCGGAGTCCAGCATGGGTGAAACCCCGGATACCTTTATCCGCAGATAGCCATTTCGGTCAGATCGGGACGGCTGGCGCCGGCAAACAGGCCGCGGCCGATTGCCCGCGCGGTGTCCAGGTGCGCCTGCGGATCGTCGCTCTCCGAGTTGAGCAGCAACGAGGAAGTCACCACCGTCGCCCCGCAGTAATCGAAGATCCCGTGATCGATCTGGGTCTTCATGGCATGGGCATAACCATGGCGCTCGAAGGTCTGCGGGTCGGCCCCCCCGACCCCGACCAGATGCACCTGCAGGCGCCCTAGCTTCTTCACGAACGGTCCGTCCAGGCTGAAATCGAAAGCCCAGCCATTGGCGAACACCCGGTCGATCCAGCCCTTGAGCAACCCCGGCATCGACCACCAGTACACCGGGAATACCAGCACCAGGGCATCGGCGCGCTCAAGCCGTACGTGTTCGGCGGCCACATCGGCGGGGAATGCCGCGTGCTGGCGATGCACCGCCAGGTCCCCCGCGGTATACCTCGGGTCAAAACCCTCCGCCGCGAGATCGGCGATTTCAAACGAATGACCGGCATCTGCCGACGTCAGTCCTTCCCCCAGGCGTGCAGCCAGGCTGTGGCTCAGGGAATGCGGTTCAGGGTGGGCAACAACGATAAGGGCATGCATGGCGACACTCCGGCAGGTTGATTGCGGCTCAAAGGCGAACCTTGATATGCTCGACACAAGTTACTATTAGTAAGTTACTTTTGGTATATAAGCATGTCAAGCAGCAGGAAACCGCTTTCCGAATCCCAGCCCCGGCGACGCCTGACCCGGGAAGATCGCCACCGCCAGCTGCTCGATGTGGCCTGGCAAGTGGTACGCGAGGAAGGCACCGATGCCCTGACCCTGGGCCACCTCGCCGAGCGGGCCGGAGTCACCAAGCCGGTGGTCTACGATCACTTCACCACCCGTTCCGGTCTTCTGGGGGCGCTTTACCAGGACTATGACCTGCGCCAGACCGCCCTGATGGATGCTGCACTCCAGGCCGCCGAGCAGAGCCTGGCCGGATCTGCGCAGGTGATTGCCGGTGCCTATGTGCAATGCGTCTTGCAGCAGGGCCGGGAGATTCCCGGCGTGATCGCCGCCCTGGCCAGCTCGCCGGAACTGGAGCAGATCAAGCGGGACTATGAAGTGATTTTCCTGGAAAAGTGCCGGAGCGCCCTCGCCCCTTATAGCCGCACGGGCGAGATCGGCAGGGCCGGCCTGCGAGCGATGCTTGGTGCCGCGGAAGCCCTGTCCCACGCCGCCGCATTGGGTGAGATTTCCCCTGAACAGGCGCAGGACGAACTCTTTGAAACCATTGTCGCGATGGTCGAAAGAAGTTCCCGTCACTGAATACGCAGAACGCTTGCACATTTCATCGGGCGAGGCAGTGCCTGACTGCCCAGGCACCGTTTAGGCAATCAGGCCCGATATACGACACTACTGACGACACTCAGGATAATAACCGTCGAATATCGCGATCCGACTTACAACGTTCGAAACAACAGTCCTGCACAATCATTGATACAAAACACCCTACCCACCTGCCAGTTTCAGTCAGTAGCCACTGATGAAAAGCGTGATGAAACAAGGAATGTCAGGATGAAAGCCCTTCTATTGATAATCGCCGGCCTGCCCCTGGTCGCCTGTGGCAGCGATGCCACCCCCTCCGCCAAGACGGTACTCGATGCCCTGAAAGCCAACGGCGTCCCTTTCAACGCTGTGAGCTACCCCAAGCGCAAGCCCCTGAGCCTGTTGCCGAACACCTACAGGGAGCGGGTGGAAGTAGCCTTCCCGAGCATCGCCCCCAAGGGCGGGCAGTTCTTCGTCTGCGAAACCCGTGAGTACTGTGATTATTTGCAGGAGCACTTTCAAACCTTGAAGGCCTTGGCCGGGCCCCATGTCTATCGTTCGAAAAGCGGCCGGGTCCTGGCGCAGCTCTACAGCACACTGGAACAGCCGGTCGCCAATCAGATCCGCGCGGCCATCGAGGAACTGTAGACCGGCTCAGGTCGCCGGGCCGTCGAAGCGATCGCGCCAGACCAGCACCGGAATGACCCGAACATAGATCAGCTCGCCTACCAGTTCGACCAGCGTCTGGGTGATCACGGCGGCGGCGGCCAGGCCACGGATATCCTCGGGCAGTGCCAGGGCCAATGGCAACACCACCAGGGAGTTGCGCGTCGACGCACTGAAGGTGACAGCCCGCGCACTGCCTGCCGGCAACCTGCAGAGTCGCGAAGCCAGTGCGCCCATGACCGGCGCCAGCAGCATGAAGCCGATGTACACCGGGATTACCGGGGCAAGCCGGTCGATATCGCGCACCACCGCGGCAAACTGCGAACCGACCACGGCCATCAGAACGGCGGCCATGGCCGGCACCGGCAACCAGGCCCAGGCATCGCTCCAGGCATTGACGATCCGCGAACGCCGGGCCAGCGAGCAAGTTCCCACGGCCAGTAGCAATGGCGCGACGATCAGCACGAGAAAGGCTTCGACAAACGGCCCGATGGAGATCACCACCCCGGACTCGCTGCCCAGCATGAAAGCCAGGTACACCGGCAACAGGATCAACTGAAGCAACAACAGGACGGGGGTGGCGGCCAGGACTCTTCGCGAGTCGCCCTTGCCGATATGGGTGAACACCACCACGTAGTCGATACAGGGTGTCAGCAGCACCAGCAGCGCCCCCGCGAGAATCGCCGGATGCCCCGCCAGGCCTCGACTCAGGCCCCAGACCAGGAGAGGAATCAATACGAAGTTGGCGAGCAGCAAGGCCGTCATGAAGCGCTTGTCGCCCAGGCCACGACGCAGGTCAAGAAACGGGATCTGCAGGAACATCGCGTACATCAGCACCGCGATGGTCGGGGTCACCAGGGCATTCAACCCGAGGGCGACAAGGGGCGCCGTCAGCCCGAGGAACGCCGCGATCAACACCGCGACGAAATAGACCGGTATCTGGTTCTGCTCAAGTGTGTCGCGATTCAAGACGCGTCCCTCTGCTGCAAAAAAGCCGTCAGCCTATGCAACGGGGGGACGTTCGTCGAGCAGGAACTACTGAACCGCCACCCGGATGCCAAAGCCGATCAGGAACATTCCGGCCACTTTTTCCAGCACGGTGGTCAACCTGCGGCTCGCCCTTACCCGCTCGGCGAAGAAGTGCGTCAACAGCACCACGATCAGGCCATACAGGAAGGTCAGGGACGAGACGGTCACCGCCATGAAAGCAAAGGTCAGCATGCCCGGATGCTGGGTCGGATCGATGAATAGCGGGAAAAAGGCCATGTAAAAGAGGATCGCCTTGGGGTTGAACAAAGTGATCACCATGGTTTGGCGCAGATACTGGTGAGGCTTCATTTCAAAAGGCATCGCCCCGCCAGACCTGGCGAACAGCAACCGGCAGCCCAGGTAGAACAGGTACGCGCCCCCCATCCACTGCACGATATGAAACGCTGCCGGATAAGCCTTGAGCAAGGACGCCACGCCTGCCACCGCGAGCCACATCAGCACCTGGTCGCCGAGGATCACCCCAACTGTCGCCGCAAGGCCGGCACGCACGCCACCCTTGCCGGTCGAGGTGATCAGGGCGAAATTGCCCGGCCCCGGAATCAACAGCAGAATCACGAACGCGAGCACAAAGGCCCCGTAGTTACTGACACCCAACATCACCCGTACTCCTTATCCGTTGCCGCGAACACCCAGAATGCGCATACCCCGCTCAATAATCAACAACACTCGGGGACTGGCGTTTATTCCCGTCGCTCGGCCCACTGATTCCCCGGCACGTCCGTCGAGCGCGGAGCGATCATGTCGCCCAGCAACTCATCGCTCGCGTCGGCAAAACGCTCGATCAGGTAGTCCAGCAATACCCGTACGCGCGGCATCATGTAGCGGCTGCCGTGGAAGACCGCATGAACCCCCGCCTCATTGACACTCAAACCGGGCAGCACGACCTTCAGTCTGCCGGCGCGAATATCGGCGGCGACATCCCAGATGGTCTTGCGCGCAATCCCCCGCCCGGCCAACGCCCAGGTCCGGGCCTGGGCGCCATCATTGGTTTCCCAGGCCTGGTCCAGGGGCACGGTGTAGTTCCAGTGCTGCTCGTGGTCGAGAAAATGGAACACATTCAGCGGGCCCGCCGCGGTCACCAGCACGATGTATTGATGATCCGCCAGATCCGCCACCGTTCGCGGCTCGCCATGACGCTCCAGGTAGTCGGGTGAGGCACAGAGCACCCGCCAGTTGGGCGCCAGGCGTCGCGCGACCAGCGCACCGTCCCGGGGCAGTCCGAAGCGAATCGCGATATCGATGTCGTCCTGCAGCAGATCCGACACCGAGTCGGACAGGGTCAGTGAAATCTGCAGTTGCGGATGGAGATCGCAGAATGCATCAAGCCACTGGTTGATCAGGGTACGGCCCAGATCAGCCGGCACCGAAAGCCGTACTTTGCCTCGCACGCCACCGCGTACAGCCTGCAAGGCTTGCTCGCCCTCCTCGATGGCACGCAAGGCCACCTGGCAATGTTGCAGGTAGATCCGCCCCTCCTCGGTCAGTCGCAAGCGGCGGGTCGTACGATCGAAAAGCCGGGCCTGCAATGCCGCTTCCAGCTTGATCAGACGCGCACTGGCGGCGGCCGGCGACAGACCGGACAACCGTCCGCCTGCCGAGAGGCTGCCCTGGGCGGCGGCCTCGACGAACAATCGCATATCCCCAAGCCTGTCAGTCGCCATTTTCTATCCAGATTTGAAAGTCATTCAATTCATAAGCCAATTATCAAATCCAAGCTGATTCCGCAATCTTTCAGGCTTTAAACCCACCCTGGAAGGTCATGCGAACCATGAAAGAACAGACAGTCGCGACGCTCCCGTCGCCCAACCCACCTGACATCGCGAGCGGACTCCCGGTCATTCGCTTGCTGGCGCTGACACTGAGCAGCTTTATCGCCACCGCCAATGAAACCGTGCCCGCCGGACTGCTGCCGCAGATTGCCGACGGATTCCGGGTGTCCGAGGCGCTGGCCGGCCAGTGGGTGACGCTTTGTGCCCTCGGGTCGGGACTGGGGGCCATTCCCCTGACGTTTGCCACCCGCAATCATGGGCGCCGCTCGCTCCTGCTGCTGAGCATCGCCCTGTTCTTTATCTGCAACGCGCTGACCGCCCTGTCGAGCTCCTATGGGCTGATACTCCTGGCCCGTTTTATCGTTGGCCTGGCGACCGGGATGGCCTGGAGCCTGATGGCCGGCTGTGCCCGCAGGATGGTCGGGACCTCGTTGCAAGGTCGCGCCCTGGCCCTGGCCATGCTCGGTATTCCATTGGCCCTGTCCCTGGGTGTGCCCTTGAGTGCCTGGCTGACAAGGCTGGTTGAATGGCGTGTGATCTTCGGCCTGTTGTCGGCGATGAGCCTGCTGCTGATGATCTGGGTATGGCTGGGCGTCCCCGAAGCGCCCGCCGAACAGCAAGTGGCCCGTCCGTCGCTGCGCAAGGTGCTGAGCACACCGGGGGTGCGTCCCGTGTTGTGCGTGGTCTGGATGTGGATCATGGCGCACTACACGCTCTATACCTACATCGCCCCCTTCCTGGAAAGTGTCGACCCCGGTATCGCCCTCGAACAGGTGCTGCTGGTGTTCGGCCTGTCAGCCATGCTGGGCGTCTGGCTCGTCGGCCTGCTCGTCGATCGGTGGCTGCGCGTGCTGGTAGTGATCAGCCTGGGGACTTTTGCGCTGGTCGCCCTGGGCCTGGGCCTGCGGGGGACGTCGCAGGCGGTGCTGTATATCGGCGTCGCACTCTGGGGCCTGAGTTTCAGCGGCGCGCCGACATTGCTCCAGACCGCCCTGGCGGATGCCGCCGGCGATGGTGCCGAAGAAGCCCAGTCGATGCTCGTCACCGTGTTCAACCTGGCCTATGCGGGCAGCGGCATCGTCGGCGCCGTGGTCCTGGAAACCCTGGGCGCCACGGCCCTTCCCTGGACGCTGGTGGCCTGGCTGCTGGCGGGCCTGCTGATTGCCTGGCGGGCCAGGCGTCACGCCTTCCCCCCTGTCCGACGCACCGTTTGAACGAGGGCCATCCGCGCTCAGATCAGGCGCTCGATCCGCTTGTGTCGCCATACCAGGCGGTAGTAGGCGCTCTGCAGTACGAGCATGCCGATATAGGCCGCCGGGAATGCCATCCACACGCCTTCGAGGCCCAGGCGGGCATCGAGCAGGTAGGCCACCGGCAACTCGATCCCGACGATGCAGAAGATGATGATCAGCACCGGCACCATCACCGTGCCGCTGGCGCGCATGATGCCGCCGATCACGGCCTGGAAGCCGAACACCAGCAGGCTCCAGAGCATGATATGCAGCAGGTGCTCGGCAGTCGCCTGGGTGGCCGGGTCGGTGATGAACAGTCCCAGCAACCAGTGGGAAAGCCCGTAGCCGAGGACGATCAGGCCACCGGTCAGGCAGGTGTTGATCAGCAGGCCGGTGCGCAGGATCGGGCCGATCCGTTCCTGACGCCCCGCACCGATGGCCTGGGCCCCGAGAATCGAGGCGGTGATGGCGATCGACAGCGCCGGGAACTGCACGTAGTTGACGATCTGCGTGACCGCGCCATAGGCCGCCGTGGCCTGGGAACCGTGCTGGTTGACCAGGGACAGGATCACCAGTTCGGACAACGACAGCACGATCATCTGCAAGCCGGTCGGCAGGCCGATACGCAGGACCTTGCCGAGGATCGCCCGGTCCAGGCGCATTGCCGCCAGCAGGGCGCGGTCCGGCGCCATGACGCTGTTCTTGTGGCGCAGGCGCAGGGCCAGGAACAGCATGGCGCAGGCCGTCCCCGCCAGGCCGGCCAATGCCGCGCTCTGGATGCCCATCTGCGGCAGCCCGAGCCAGCCGCGAATCAAGGCCGGGGTCAGCAACAGGCCGACACCGGTGGACACCAGCAACGCCAGCAGCGGCGATACCGTGTCACTGATTCCACGCAGCAACTGCGTGAACAGCACGAAGAGCAGCAGCAGCGGCATGATCAGCATCATCACCTGCGCATAACGGACGGCATCGTCCAGCACGTCGGCGGGTGTGCCCAGCCCCTGCAAGGCAGGCCGGGCGAAGATGCTCCCGAGCACCGCCGCTACCAGCCCGATCAGCGCGCCGAGGGCCAGGGTCGTGCCGACCACGGCCTTGACGGCCTCCGGCTCGCGCGCCCCCCAGGCCTGCCCGATCAGCACCGAGGCGCCTGCCCCCAGGCCGATGATCAGGGCGATGAAAAAGAACACCACCGGGAACATGCCGGACACCGCCGCCAGGGCCTGGGTGCCGAGCATCTGCCCGATATAGATACTGTTGAGCGTGCCGGAGAACGATTGCAGGAAGTTGGACAGCACCATGGGTGCGAGAAAAACCAGGTAGACCTGCCAGAGGGGGCGTTGCGGGCGTGGCTGCATGAAAGACTCGAATCCCTGATGATGTGCATCGACGTAGGCGCCGACTCTACCTTAATAGAAGCCTTCGGGATGAGTTTGCGTCACATGTTCAGGGGCCGGATATCTCTCGGGATATCGGTTCCCTGGCGGTGATCGCCAGGGCCCCCTCGATCTGCCCCGATAGATAATAGACGCCCGCCATCACCCCCGTACCGGGGCTGTTCAGCGATTTGAGCCAGGCCTGGTCGAAGGCCGCTCCCAGGTTTTTGCGAATCTGCGCATCGGTATTGGGTCGATCGCTCTCGTGGCTCATCGCACGGATACCGGCCACGCCAACGGAAATCATCGCCCCGGCCACCCGCCCTACCGCCGCCGCGACGGCACCGGCCACGCCCCGACCGGCGAACTGGGCCTCAAGGTCTTCGCGGGTCTGCCTGGCCACCGCGGAGATGCCGACACCCGGCTCGTCCGACGGTGCTCCGGCGGCGGTGCGAACCCTATCGGCCAATGCCGCATAGGCCGGCAATGTATTCAGGGGTTGTGCCTGCAACAGGTGATAGAGGGAGGCATTGCGCGCCGGGGGCGGCCCCAGCGTGATGGCCGGAATGGCCTGGAGGTGACGGTCCAGTTGCTCCGACGGCACGCCATGACGTTGGGCAATGGCCCCGGCCTGACGCCCCATCAGTTCCACATAGAATTGCGTCGACTGCTCGAGGATCACCTCCGGATCGATCTCCACCGCGACCGGCGCCAGCACGCGCCGTTGATACTGATCCTGCAGGTAGACTGCCAGGCGCCTGGCCGACGGATCAGCTTCGCCGCGCTCGTTGAGCTTGTACCAGCCGACCTTGACCGACAGCCACTCCTGGGTCCAGTAGCTGTTGTACCAGGGCAGGAATTTTTCGTCGGTCTGCTGGTAGACCCGCGTTCGCCAATGGTCCATGGCGCCGCGCGCATACTCTTCGGCCTGACGGGTGGCCTCCTGCGAGGCGAGCACCAGATCGACGTCGACCTGCAGCCAGGTCTGCGGGCTGACATTGACGGCTACCGGATTCTCTCGGGCGCGCTCATGGCCGATGCATCCGGCCAGCACCGCGATCAAGGCGAAGATCCACCCACGCCGGCTCACGCTCGCCACTCCCTGAAACAGGCGCGGTCACAATCGGCCGCACGCCTTCGAATGCCTTGAGTATAGGTCGCGAACGCCTGGCACCCTAGCGCGTGGCGGTTTTCCTGACGGCTTCCAGCCATTGCGGATCCAGCCGGGGTTGCTCGGGGTCGAGCCCGAGCGTTTCCATGGCCGCCTTGTGCTGGTCGATCTCATGGACCATCTGGCTGAGGCTGCTGGAGTTGCCGTCCAGCTGATGCATCTGGGTCAGCCCCAGGTGATAGAAACGCAGCAGCTTCATCGCCACCGGATCATTGGTTTGCACCTGCACGGTCACCTGGTGCATGACGTTGGTGATCCGCATCAGGCTGCGCTTGAGCTGCCAGCCATAGACTGCCGCGGCCATCCACGGCTGCGACCAGAATACCTGGCGCATCAGCGCCGCCATCAGCAGGACCGCTGCGAACACGCCGCCGGCGTTGAAGCGGAAGTTGTCGCCACCGGGCGTGCCGAAGAGCATGACCGCCAGCCCGGACAGCAGCATCGCCAGCACGACGAAGAGCACCGCGATGATCAGGGTGCTACGACGGGTCTGCTGCCGATAGGTCTCGGGATTGAACGGCTCGATTTCAAACATGGGGAGGGAACGCCTGGAGTGAGGAAAGCCCGGCATTATCGGGCCTGATGAGCGACGCGGGGGCATCCGGGTCAATGAAAAGTGTTCCGCGAAACAAGGACCATGCCCGTTATCGTCCCGGGCCAGACGCTTCGCGCGCCTATTGGTCTCCTCGTTTACCCACGGATTGGCCGCTTACACGCCTCACTCTTGCCTGCATGATCTGCCACGGTGCAAACGCTGGTGCAGCAGCCCCAGCGTACCTCACGCACCACCCGACGTTCCACTCCTGCCATGCCCGCCCGGGACGTTTTCCCGTGGCTTCGTGCCCGGCCGGACCTTATTTGCCGATGGATGATCCAACCCATGCCCGACAATATTGCCTCAGAGACGCTCCACGCCCACCGGGACAGGCAAGACACCCGGACCAGACGACTGATCGTCTGGGCGCCGGCCCTGAGTGCCGCGCTCTATCCGTGGATACTCGACGCCTTTCATCGAACGGTATCGGCAGGCGGCGACAACCAGGCGCTGTCGGCCGGCGCAAGCCGTCTGGCTGCCCTCTGGCTACTCGTCGCTTTCCTGGTCCCCCTGGGCAACCTGCTGCTGGCCGGACAATCCCCGCATCCGGCACTCTCCTCGACGATTCAGCGCCGGGCCAGGCGATTTGCGATGCTGGCGATGGCGGCGCCGACGATCTATGTATTTTTCGGCGTGCTCACCTACATGGCAGGCAGCACGCTGCCGGATAAATGGCTCTGGACGCCGATCTGGCTATTGCTCGGGGCATGGCTGAACAATAGCCGGAATGCCGACGAACCAGTACGCGCACCCGCCAGCGCAAAGCTGCGTGTCGCCCATGGTATCGCCGGTTCTCTGGCGACCCTGTATGTACTGTTTCATCTGTTCAACCACCTCTTCGGACTGGTCAGCCCCGAGTCTCACGCGACGGTGATGGAGATCGGCCGCCACGTCTATCGGGCCCCCGTGATAGAACCGCTGCTGGTCCTGGTCATGCTCTTCCAGATCGGCAGCGGCCTGCACCTGGCATGGACCTGGAGCTACCAGGGCGTCGATCGCTATCGCATGTTCCAGGTGGCCTCGGGGTTGTTTCTGGCAGTGTTCATCCTCGGGCACATGAACTCGGTCTTCATTTTCGCCAGGACCTTTCTCGGCATCCCCACCGACTGGGCCTTCGCCACGGGCGCACCGACCGGACTGATTCACGACCCGTGGAATATCCGCCTGGTGCCCCACTATGCGCTGGGCGTGTTTTTTGTACTGACCCACCTGGCCAGCGGTCTGCGCGGGGTGATGCTGGCCCATGGTGCCAGGCCATCTTTCGCCAATCGCGCATGGTGGTGTGGTGCCGCAGTCAGCGCGTTGCTGGCCGCGGCGATTCTTTGCGGCATGTGCGGCGTTCGGCTGTTCGCCTGACGGCTACTCGTCGACCGGCACCTGCAGGCCGGCCTTGACGCTGCTCATGGAGACCAGCGTCTTGAAGCGCTTGACGTTGTTGTTCTCGAAGAACAGCCGCCGGGTAAGCTCGGTGTAGTGCTCCATGCTCCGCACCGCCAGGATCAGGACGAAATCCCACTCTCCGGCCGTGTAGTAGCACTGCTGGACCTGGGGACAGTCGGCAAAGCTGCGCTTCATTGCATCCAGCAGGTCCAGGCGCTCACTTTCCACCTCGACCTCGGCAATGATCGTCAACGGATAACCGAGCACGACGGGATCGACCACGGCGACGGTCTTGCGGATAGCACCGATCTGGCCCAGGCGCTTGAGCCGGCGATTGACGGCAGCGGGCGACAGGTTGACCCGCTCGCCCAACTCGCTCTGGGACAGCCCGGCATTTTCCTGGACCGCGGCGATCAATCGGCGGTCGAACTCGTCCAGGCTCAAGGAACACCTCGCAATAAAATTGATCAGACTTGCTCGATGATGCAAGAAAACATCAGCCATAGCCTGAATTTCAAGGAAAGAATCAACATCACGCGGGATATTATTTCATTCACCCCCAGAACCTCCAGACAAGAGAGTCGCCGATGACCGATCCCGTCCCCCACACCGCCCTGCACCTGAACAGCAACGAACTCCTGCGACAGATCCAGGTGCTTGGCGAGATCGGCCGCGACCATGAGGCAGGAGGACGTACACGCATCGCCTTCACCGACGCGGAAAAAGCCGGGCGCGATCAACTGGTCGAGTGGATGAACGAATTGGCACTCGAGATACGGATCGACCGCATCGGCAATATCTTCGGCACCTTGAACCCTCGGCATGGCACCGCGCTGGCGCCGCTGATGATCGGCTCCCATATCGACACCGTGACCAACGCCGGCGCGCTGGATGGCTGCTACGGCGTGCTCGCCGGCCTGGCGGTGGCCCGCGCCTTTCGCGAGGCTGACGAGCATCCCGCCCGCCCGTTGGTGATTGCCGCGTTCAGCAATGAAGAAGGCGTGCGCTACCAGCCGGACATGATGGGTTCGCTGGTGCACGCCGGTGGCCTGACGCTCGAGGTGGCACTGTCGACCCGGGGCACCGACGGCACGCGCCTCGGCGATGAGCTGGCGCGTATCGGCTATGCCGGCGAGTTGCAGCCGGGCAGCATCGTGCCCCATGAATACCTGGAGTTGCACATCGAACAGGGACCGATCCTGGAAGCGGAAAACACCCTGATCGGCGTGGTCGAGAACCTGCAGGGCATCTCCTGGCAGCGGGTCACGGTACAGGGCAACGCCAATCATGCCGGCACCACCCCGATCAACCTGCGCCATGATGCCGGCTGGGCCGCCAGCACCCTGGTCAGTCAATTGCGCGAGATCGCCCTGGCTTCGGCCGGCACCACCCTGGCGACTGTCGGCTGCATGCGTTTCGAACCGGATGTGATCAACGTGATCCCGCGCAAGGCGACATTCACCGTCGATCTGCGCGATCCGGACGAGGCCCGCCTGCAAGCGGCCGAACAACGCCTCAACGCGATCATCGGGCAAGTCGCCGAGCAGGAAGGCGTACATATCCAGTGCGAACAACTGGTGCGCTTCCAGCCGGTGGTCTTCGATACCGGACTGGCGGACGAAATCGAGGCCTCGGCCCGACGCCTGGGATTCTCGTCACGGCGCATGACTTCCGGGGCCGGACATGACGCCCAGATGATCGCCCGTATCGCCCCGGCGGCGATGATCTTCGTGCCAAGCCAAGGCGGCATCAGCCACAACCCACGGGAACACACCGACGACGGGCAACTGCTCAAGGGCGCCGAGGTGTTGCTCGACGTTGTGACCCGCCGCCTCGCCACTTGCCGCTGATCGCCCGCGAGTCCCACGCCCGCTTCCCGTCCCTTGGAGTATTCCATGCTGATCACCAATGAAAATGCCTGCCGCCAGGACTACCCCGATGAACTGAAGGCCATTCTCAACATTGAGCAAGCCAACCAGAGCCGTGCCTGGCTGGCCGGCTGGAACCGGCTGAACCCGGGCCCGACGCCGCTGTTCGAACTACCGGACCTGGCAGCCAGCCTGGGCATCGACCAACTGTGCGTGAAGGATGAATCGGCACGCTCCGAACTCGGCAGTTTCAAGGCCCTGGGTGCCCCGGTCGCCCTGCTGCACCTGTTGCTTCGGCAGTTTGCGCAACGGCACTTCGACGTGGCGCGCCTGCTCAACGGCGACTATCGCGACACACTGGCCGACTTCACGGTCATCAGCGCCACCGATGGCAATCACGGGCGTGCGCTGGCGGCGGCGGCGCAAAGCATCGGCTGCCGTTGCGTTATCGTCCTGCATGCGAATGTCAGCCACGAACGGGAAGCCGCCATCGCCGCCTATGGCGCGCGGATCGTACGCATCAGCGGCCACTATGACGCCTCCGTCGAAGAGGCTGCGCGGCTGGCAACCGCCAATGGCTGGTGGGTGGTTTCCGATACCTCCTATGAAGGGTACGAGGATATCCCCCGCGACGTGATGCAAGGCTACGGCACCATTGCCGCCGAAGTGCTCGAACAGCACCATGGACAACCCGCCTTTACTCATCTGCTGTTGCAAGGCGGCGTCGGCGGCCTGGCCGCCGGGATCGCCAGCTACTTCTGGGAACACCACGGGCAGGCCCGGCCACGGATGATCGTGGTAGAACCGCGGCAGGCCGACTGCCTCCTACAGAGTGCCATCAATGGTCGTGCCAGCCGGACCCAGGGCTCGGTGGACTCGGTAATGGCCGGACTGGCCTGTGGCGAAACCTCTCCCCTGGCGTGGAAATTCCTGCGTCCGGGCATCGATCACTTCCTGGCGATCGAAGACGATGAAGCGGTCGACGCAATGCGCCTCCTGGCCCGTGGCAGTCGACGCGACAGCCCGCTGATAGCGGGCGAGTCGGCGGTGGCCGGACTGGCCGGACTGATCCATCTGCTCAAATCCCCGGCACTCAAGGACGAGGTGGGTCTGGATAGGCACTCACGGGTCTTGCTGATCAGCACCGAGGGTGCCACTGCCCCCTCGGTCTACGAGGCGCTGGTGGGAGAAACCGCCCAGGCGGTGGCCCGGCGGCAACGGGACTGGGCGTCTCGCCAGGCTACATAAAACGATCAACTGCGCGCAAAAAGCTAAGGACTTACCTACAAAATCTGAAGAAAAGCCTGACTATCAGACCCTGCAAGTTTGAGTCGATTATTCCACCAGAATCGCTATCGTCTATTGCAGGAGCAACGATGAGACTATCCCTGAGCCTATACGATGCGCTGGTCGCCACCAACGCTCCGACCGACAAAGCCAAGGCTGTGGTAGATGCCTGGGAGGCCGATATGCAGGACTTTACGTCAAAGCCAGATCTGCTACAGACCGAAGAGCGCCTGCGGACGTCAATCAAGGAACAGGGTGATGAGTTGCGCGGTTCGATCAAAGAACTGGGTAACGAGCTACGCAGCTCGATCAAGGAGCAGAGTCATGAACTACGTAACCTGATCAGCGAGCAAGGTAATGAGTTACGCGCCTCGATCAAGGAGCAGAGCAACGAACTGCGCGGCCTGATCAGCGAGCAGGGCAATGAGTTACGCAACTCGATCAAGGAGCAGAGCAACGAACTACGCGGTCTGATCAGCGAGCAGGGCAATGAGTTACGCAGCTCGATCAAGGAACAGTGTAACGAGCTACGTGGCCTGATCAACGAGCAAGGCAATGAGTTACGCAACTCGATCAAGGAGCAGGGCAATGAGCTACGCAGCTCGATCAAGGAACAGTGTAACGAGCTGCGAACCCTGATGTTTGAACAGAATGCCGAGCTCCGTTCACAGATCAGGGAACAAGGCAGCGAGCTGCGCCTATCGATGCAGGAACAGGGAGCGGAGCTGCGATTGTCGATGTCGGGCATGCAGTCACAGATCAATGTAATGCGCTGGCAGATTGGCCTGGTCATCGTCTGCGTCGCCATTCCGCTGTTCAAGCTGGCGTTCGAGTTGCTGGCTCCCTGAACCAGCCTGACCCGACGTGTTGAATCATCATTTCGATTGATCATTCAAATCGCAAAACAGAATTTTTTATTTTCAACAGTCCCCTCCAGGATAGGCCACCTCCTATCCTGCCGGACGCTCACTTATGAATCTGAATTTGGCCATCGCTTGTGCAATCGTGGTGTCGTTTGCCATTGCCCTGATTCACTCCTGAATCCTGAAGTTGCTCGATGAGCCAACTGCGAAAGGCAGCCATTGCCGACGTTTCCGGACGTGACTGCAGCCTTGTCAGCCAGTAACTACCCGTCACGATGCCGATATCGAAGGGTTGGCGGATATCACCGGCGTCCAGTTGCCGGGAGAACATCATGCTCGGTGCCAGGGCCACTCCGGCGCCCTGGAGCGCCACCTCCATCATCGCCAGCGAAGAATCGAAGACGATGCTGTTGGTGACCAGGCTGTTACCCGGCAATCCGGCGGCCTGGAACCATTCCGGCCACTCGTCCGTACGGTAGGAACGCAGCAGCGTCTGTTTCAATACGTCCGCCGGGGTGTGGAGTTGCCGGGCAATTTCCGGAATACACAACACCGACAGTGGTGCCTCCAACAGACGCATGGCGTCGACCCCATGCCATGCCCCCGCGCCAAAACGAATGGCGAAGTCGAGCCCTTCGGCCGCCACGTCCACCCGGTTGTTGTTGGTCGACAGACGCAGGTCGATAAACGGATGGCGAGCCTGGAAATCCGCCAGGCGCGGCAACAGCCAGCCCACCGCAAAGGTCCCGACCGCCCCCACTGTCAGCACCTCGCGATAATGGCCTCCCTCGAACCGACCCAGGGCCTGCGCGATCCGATCGAAGGAGTCGCGCACCACCGGCAGCAGGCTTTCGCCCTCGGCGGTCAGCATCAGGCCACGGGGCAGGCGCTTGAACAACGTGACCTTCAACTGACTTTCCAGGCTCTTGACCTGATGACTGACCGCCGCCTGGGTCACGCACAGCTCGACAGCCGCCCGGGTAAAGCTCAGATGGCGTGCCGACGCTTCGAACGCACGCAGGGCATTCAACGGCAGGTGAGGTCGAACCACACTTGATCTCCTAATTTTCCTAATGGCTAATCCGAAAATTCGTCGTTTGCCGATGATAGGGTCATCGCATAGATTGAGCCTCGCATTGCACACCAGCCTCCTTGTCGCCTCGTGCTCGGCAGCCGCTGTCACCGCTCGATGCGGTGTTCGTCAATCCATCAGGCACTTGAGGGCGAAGACGGACCGCCCTTGAGCCTGCCCGGCAAAATGTAACAAAACAAGATGAAATTCATGGAAAGTAGCCAGATCATGCCAAAGAAAATTCCTTTCACAAGCACATTGCTCGCCACCCTCCTGGGTCTGCTCGGCTCCGGAAACTGTCTTGCCGCCGCTGCCACACCTGCCGAACTCAAGGCTGTCGTGGACGCAGCGGTTCGTCCCCTCATGCAGGAACAGGGCATTCCCGGCATGGCCGTGGCGGTACTCGTCAATGGCCAGGCACATTACTTTAACTACGGCGTGGCGTCGAAAGCCGGCAAGCAGGCCGTGACGGAAAACACCCTGTTCGAGATCGGTTCGGTCAGCAAGACCTTTACCGCCACCCTCGCCGGCTACGCCGTCGCCCAGGGCAAACTGTCGCTCTCGGAAAACGCCAGCCACTACCTGCCCGAGCTGCGAGGCAGTGCCTTCGACAAGATCAGCGTACTGCAACTGGGTACCTACACTCCCGGCGGCCTGCCGCTGCAATTTCCGGATGAGGCGGACAGCTCGGACAAGATGCTCGGCTACTTCCAGAACTGGAAACCGACTTACCCCGCCGGCGAGCAACGGCAGTATTCGAATCCGAGCCTCGGCCTGTTCGGCTACGTGGCAGCCAGAAGCCTGGGCCGGCCGTTTGATGATCTGATGGAAAAGACGCTGCTTCCCAAGCTGGGGCTCCAGGATAGCTACGTCAGGGTCCCCAAGGACCGGATGAACCGTTATGCCCAGGGTTACAAGAAAGACGACTCCCTTTCCAGGGTCGGCCCTGGTGCGATGGACTCCGAAGCCTATGGCATCAAGACCACATCCAGCGACCTGCTGCATTACGTCCAGGTGAACATGAAGCCGCAACAGCTGGAGGCGCCGTTGCAGCAGGCGATCGCCTTGACCCACACCGGCTACTACCAGTTCGGGAACACCACCCAGGGCCTGGGTTGGGAGCTCTACCCCTACCCGGTCAAGCTGGATACCCTGACCGAAGGCAACTCGAACACGATGCTTGACCCGCAGAAAACCAGCTGGTTCAAGACGCCAGAGGCACCACGCGCCGACAGGTGGGTGAACAAGACCGGCTCGACCAGTGGCTTCGGCGCCTATGTCGCCTATGTACCAGCCAAGGATATCGGCATCGTGATGCTGGCCAACAAGAACTACCCGAATCCGCTTCGGGTCAAGGCCGCCTATGAAGTGCTGAGTGCGCTGCAAAGCCGATGAGCAAAAGCCGGCCCGGTTAGCTATGATCGGAGTCCATGAACCCCATGCCTCCGATCCGCCAGCCCTGTCCACCCGGCGCCTGCATCTGCGAGCGGGAACGCTTGCTGGACACGCCCGGCACCGACCTGCGAATCCTGCGCCTGACCCGCCAGGAGGAGAAGGTGCTGCTCGACCGGCTCGAAGACCTCAAGAGCCTGGCGGACCTCGAACGCCTGCAACATCGAATGTACGAACAACTGGGGATTCGCGTGACCATCGCCCCGGGCCCCAACGAAGTACGGACCATGCGCGGTATCGGCATTCATATCGACGAACTGCCCGGCATGTGTCGCAAGACCCGCCAGTCGATCCCCGCGGCGATTCGCCGTGGCCTGGAAAAACATCCGGAAATAGCCTACGAACTGCTCAACGCCCATGACTTGCTGGGCGGTCTCTGATCCCCGCCTAGCGGATCAGTTGCCGACGCTTCAGGGTCTCGCTCGGCAACTCCTTGAACAGTGCCCGATAGCTGCTGGAAAACCGCCCCAGGTGCCAGAACGACCAATGCATCGCCACCTCGGCAACCGTGGTCTCCAGGTTGCGACTGCGCAGCAACTCATTGCGCGCGCTGTTCAGGCGGCGCAGGCGCAGCCAGTGGGTCGGGGTCATCCCGGTGAACGCCTTGAAGGCATGCTGCAACTGGCGCAATGAAACCCCGGCGACCTGGGAAAGCTCCAGCAGGTTGAGAGTCTCCTCGGGGGCATCGGCCGCCCATTCGCCGATACGCTTCATGATCCCCCGCTCCTCCGCCCGACGCTGCAGCGAGCCGTGATCCAGACGCACACAGGCGTTATCGAGGATATACAGGCAGTCCTCCAGCAGTTGCCCGGTCAGGACCTCCCGGCTCGGCGGATCGAAGGTCTGTGCCAGGCGCGTCAACGTCCCGCTCAGCCAACGACAGAACAACGCATTCTGCTGCGCGTTGAGCGGCGCCAGGAACAGGCCCTCCAGCCTCGCGACATCCAGGCCATGGCGCTGGACGAACTCCGGTCCGAACACTACCGCTATCTCCTGGTAGTTCTCCGGGGTGATCCAGATATTGCGGCTTTCGCCATTGAGCACATACAAGGCGTTGTCACTGCGATCGAAACAGAACGCCAGCGAGCCCGTCGGCGCGCTGAAATTCTGCTCGACGCGGGTGTTCATGCACTCCTCGTAGATTTCCACGCCGTGCAGGTCGAGATAGCGGATCTGCCCGGCGAAATGCCCGGGCGACATCTGCTGGTAATGCTGGACCCAACCCGGCGTCGCGCGGATCTGCTCGGCCACGTCGGCGGTATTGAACGCTTGGACCCGCAAGGGAATTGACTCTGTCATGGGCTGACCGTCGCGCACTTTTTTGGTGCGTCTTAGAGCTCAAAAAGTGGATAGATGGAACCACAAAGCTCGCCCAAGATAGTCGTCAATGCGCTGCAGGGGAAGCCTCCCGCCGTTTTCAGGCAAACCGGAGGCCAAACCTGGCGTTGATAAAACCAACGACGAGGTCCTTATGAATGCCCCTTTCGATCAGCTGTCTTCCTGGCTGAAAGAACACAAGATTACCGAAGTAGAGTGTGTGGTCAGCGACCTGACCGGTATCGCTCGCGGCAAGATAGCGCCCACCAACAAGTTCCTGCATGAACGAGGCATGCGCCTGCCGGAAAGTGTGCTGCTGCAAACGGTAACCGGGGACTTCGTCGATGACGATGTCTATTACGACCTGCTCGACCCCGCCGATATCGACATGATCTGCCGCCCCGACGCCTCGGCGATCTACGTGGTGCCATGGGCCATCGAGCCGACCGCCATCGTCATCCACGACACCTTTGACAAACAGGGCAACCCGGTCGAGCTGTCGCCGCGCAACGTCCTGAAGAAAGTCCTGCAGCTCTACACCGACAAGGGCTGGCAGCCCATCGTCGCCCCCGAGATGGAGTTCTACCTGACCCAGCGCTGCGAAGACCCGGACCTGCCGCTCAAGCCGCCACTGGGCCGTTCGGGTCGTGCCGAGAGCGGCCGACAGTCGTTCTCCATCGATGCCGCCAACGAATTCGATCCGCTGTTCGAAGACGTCTACGACTGGTGCGAACTGCAAGGCCTGGATCTCGACACGCTGATCCACGAAGATGGCCCGGCGCAGATGGAAATCAACTTCCGCCATGGCGACGCCCTCGACCTGGCCGACCAGATCACCGTATTCAAGCGCACCCTGCGTGAAGCGGCGCTCAAGCACAACGTCACCGCGACCTTCATGGCCAAGCCCATCGCCGACGAACCCGGCAGCGCCATGCACCTGCACCAGAGCGTGGTCGACATCGCCACCGGCAAGCCGATCTTCGTCAATGAAGACGGCTCCAAAAGCGAGTTGTTCCTGCACCACATCGGCGGCCTGCAGAAGTACATCCCCAAGGTCCTGCCGATGTTCGCGCCCAACGTCAACTCGTTCCGCCGCTTCCTGCCGGACACCTCGGCACCGGTCAACGTCGAATGGGGCGAGGAAAACCGCACCGTCGGCCTGCGCGTCCCCACTTCCAGTCCCGATGCCATGCGCGTGGAAAACCGCCTGCCGGGGGCCGACGCCAACCCGTACCTGGCCATCGCCGCCAGCCTGTTGTGCGGCTACCTGGGCATGATCGAAGGCATTGAGCCCAACGCGCCCGTGGAAGGCCGCGCCTATGAACGTCGCAACCTGCGCTTGCCGATCACCATCGAGGATGCCCTGGCACACATGGAGGATTGCCCGACCATCGACCGCTACCTGGGCACCCAGTTCGTGCGCGGCTACGTCGCGGTCAAGCGCGCCGAACACGAGAACTTCAAGCGCGTGATCAGCTCCTGGGAACGCGAGTTCCTGTTGCTGAGCGTCTGATCCCGAACCCTTTACCCACGTTAAAAACCACTCAACGAGGTGTCGATATGCGTCTATTGAAATCCGCGATTCCGGTCGCCCTGGCATTGCTGTTCAGTGCCACGGCCCACGCCGAACCGACCGTCAGTGTCTACAACTGGACCGACTACATCGGTGAAACCACCCTCGCCGACTTCCAGGCGAAGAGCGGAATCAAGGTGATCTACGACGTGTTCGACTCCAACGAAACCCTGGAAGGCAAGTTGCTGGCCGGACGCACCGGCTACGACGTGGTGGTGCCTTCCAACCACTTCCTCGCCCGCCAGGTAAAGGCCGGGGCCTTCCTCAAGCTCGACCGCTCGCAACTGCCGAACTGGAAGAACCTCGATCCGAAACTGCTCAAGCTGCTGGAGAAAAACGATCCGGGCAACGAGCACTCGGTGCCTTACCTGTGGGGCACCAATGGCATCGGCTACAACGTCGAGAAGGTCAAGCAGGTCCTGGGCATCGACCATATCGACTCCTGGGCGGTGCTGTTCGAGCCGGAGAACCTGAAGAAGCTGACCCAATGCGGCGTGTCGTTCATGGACTCGCCGGATGAAGTGTTCCCGGCAATCCTCAACTACATGGGCATGGACCCGCGCAGTTCCAATCCCGAGGACTACAAGAAAGCCGAGGCCAAGCTGCTGACCCTGCGTCCCTACATCACCTACTTCCATTCCTCCAAGTACATCTCGGACCTGGCCAACGGTGATATCTGCGTCGCCTTCGGTTACTCCGGCGACGTGTTCCAGGCCGCCAACCGGGCCAAGGAAGCGAAGAACGGCATCAATATCGCCTACTCGATTCCCAAGGAAGGCAGCAACCTGTGGTTCGACCTGCTGGCGATCCCGGCCGACGCCGCCAACGTGAAAGAAGCCCACGCCTTCATCAACTACCTGCTGGATCCGCAGGTGATCGCCAAGGTCAGCGCCACGGTCGGCTATGCCAACCCCAATCCGGCCGCCCAGCAATACATGGATGCCGACCTGGTGAACAATCCTGAGGTCTATCCACCGCAGGAGGTTCTCGACAAGCTGTACATCTCGACCACCCCGAAACCGGAAATCATGCGCCTGATGACCCGCTCCTGGAGCAAAGTGAAGACCAACAAATGATCCATGACAGCACGATGGAACATGCCCGTTCCTATTACGCTGCGTCCGCCCACTCGCTGCCGGATCGACCCCGGCTCGAGTCGCAGCTGACGGCCGACGTCTGCGTGATCGGAGGCGGCTTCACCGGTGTCAACACGGCGATCGAACTGGCCCAGCGCGGACTTTCGGTCATCCTGCTCGAAGGTCGGCGCATCGGCTGGGGCGCCAGCGGACGCAATGGCGGCCAGTTGATCCGTGGCATCGGTCATGATGTCAGCGGCTTCGCCAGGTACGTCGGCGAGGATGGCGTGCGTTACCTGGAACGTGCCGGCATCGAGTCGGTGGCGGTGGTCGGCGAGCGGATCAGCCAGCACGCCATCGACTGCGACCTGCGCTGGGGCTTCTGCGAACTGGCCAATACCCCGGCGCAGTTCGCAGCGTTCCGTGCCGAGCAGGAACACCTGGCGGAACTGGGCTACGGCCATGAGACGCGAATTGTCGAGCCACGGGACATGCGCCAGGTGGTGGCATCCAGCGCCTATGCCGGTGGTCTGATCGACATGGGCTCCGGCCACCTGCACCCGCTCAACCTGGTGCTCGGCGAAGCCCGGGTGGCGGAGTCGCTGGGGGTGCGGATCTTCGAGCAGAGTCCGGTACTCGAACTGGTTCACGGCGATACCGTGCAGGTCCGCTGCGCCGCCGGCTCGGTACGTGCCGGCAGCCTGGTGCTGGCCTGCAACGCGCATCTGGAAGACCTTGAGCCACGGCTGAACGGCAAGGTCCTGCCAGCCGGTAGCTACATCATCGCCACTGAACAGCTGACGCCGGCAATGGCCGCCGAACTGATCCCGCAGAACCTGGCGCTGTGCGACCAGAAGGTCGGCCTGGATTACTACCGCCTTTCCGCCGACCGTCGCCTGTTGTTCGGCGGCGCCTGCCACTACTCCGGACGGGACCCGGCGGATATCGGTGCCTATATGCGACCGAAGATGCTCAAGGTATTCCCGCAACTGGCCGATGTGCGTCTCGACTACCAATGGGGCGGCAAGATCGGCATCACCGCCAACCGCTTCCCCCAGGTCGGACGTTTGCAGCAGCACCCGAATGTGTTCTATGCCCAGGGGTATTCGGGTCACGGCGTCAACGTGACCCACTGGACCGCCCGCCTGCTGGCCGAAGCCATCCATGCCGGCCAGAGCCAGGGCATGGATATCTTCAGTGCAGTACCGCACATGACCTTCCCCGGCGGCAAGGCCCTGCGCTCGCCGCTGTTGGCGCTGGGAATGTTATGGCATCGATTGCGGGAGGTGGTGGGCTGAGGGTACACGCAGGCCGATCAGGAACAAACCTCGTTACTCCCTTCGAATAACGGGGCTTGCTCTTGATTAACCCTGAATAGAAAAGGTGGCTCAAATGAGTTTAAATTTATCCAGGGTGTCCCTCACTCGCTTCCTGAACTCACCTTCATCAGTCTCTGATTCATCGCGACCAGGCTCCGGCTGATAACAGTCGGCATGCATGAAGATGTCCGAGCAGCACTCCGAGAGTTCAGGATCATCCTTTTGCAGAAAACCGCTTTCGCCTTCGCTCTTCCAGGATTTCATATAAGACTTAGCAAACTGATCTGCCGGAACGCCACCAGAAACAAATGTCTTCGCAAGAATGACAAGTTCCATGCTCATCACAACACCTCTTTATCTATGTAGGCGTGGCAATCACCGAGTAATTCGAACGGTCGCCATAAATCCGATAAGGCAGATCCACCGTGCCTACAGATGCGGCGATCTCCGAAAGATTATCCGGAAAGTCCGGAATCAAATCCCTGAAAGGCATCGTGGTAGCTCGCCCATTTCGCGCCAACCTGACCGCTCACCTGCCAGCGCTATATGGCCTGTTTTTTTGCTCAAGCTCATATTCTGTATCAGTCGACACTGTTCTGAGACGCGAGTCATATTCATCGGCGACAGACTGAAAATCCGTTTCGCCGCCCATCAGGTCGGACAGGAGATTCGGTGTGGCCTCACGGATCCTGCCCGGACCTCCCTCCCCTCGTCGTGGCCCCTCCTGAAGCCCCCAGCCGTTGCCGTCTCCTGCGTAGCTTCCACCCACGCCAGTGCCGAAGGTCTGTGGCCTTCCCGCCACGATGTGCAAAGGTCTGATTTCAAACACCTGCCCTGGTACATATCTCTCGTCCGCCATCATCAAGTCTCCACCTACATGATTACCCCCATTCAGAACGTTCACTTTCGTATACTTCGAACGGAGCTGTTGTAAGCAATAAACCTGGCGTCGGAGAGGATTGACCCTTTATTACGTGGGACTGCGGCTACATATATATTTAACTGCATTGCGACAGGATCCTGTCGCAATGCAAGAGCAATACAAACCAGCGGGTCATTCAGAAGCCCGATAACCTGCGCTGATCTGCGGTTGAAATGCCCTCAGACGAGGACGCGCTTGAAAACCACGGTCATGAACTGCTGCAGGGCGAGCCCGTCCTTTTCCACCTTGGTGCGCAGGACCGCGCCCTGCCAGGCATTCAGGACGAACGACGCCAGCTCCGCGGCCGCCACATCGCGGCCGACCAGGCCCAGGTCCTGGGCCTCACGGATACAGATTTCCAGGGCGCGGGCCCAGCCGGCATATATCTCGGACAGGCGATCACGCACCAGCCGGCTCTGCTCGGAGAGTTCGGAAGAGAAGTTGCCGATCAGGCAACCGGAGAGGAACCTGTCATCGACCCGGGCGGCCGCCAGCGCCTCGAAATAATGCCGTAGGCGCACCAGCGGATCGCCCAGGGACTCGTCACTGAGGATCACTCTGTACCGGCCCTTCTGCCAGTAGCGCTCCAGCACTTCGACGGCAAACGCATCCTTGCTGTCGAAGTAGTTGTAGAAAGAGCCTTTCGGGACGCCCGCCAGGTCGGCGATCTCCTGGACTCCGGTGCCATTGAAGCCCTGGGTGGCGATGATGCTCAGCCCTGCTTCGATGAGCTTTTCCCGTACCTGTGATACTGCCATGTCCATTGCACCGTTCGTTGACACGAATGATTTGATCGGTTGGTTTACAGGCCAACCGATAAACCTCTGCCAACAGTTTACCGCAGCTTGCTTCTTCAGCAGCGGGTCGACTCCCCGGTACGGTCATGGATCACGAGATCAGCTCTGCCCTGGCCGCAATCACCATGATCTCCACCAGCACCTCGGGATGCGCCAGGTTGGCTTCGACCGTGGCCCGGGCCGGCGAGCCGCCTTGTGGCAGCCACGCATCCCACACCGCGTTCATCGCGGCGAAGTCGCGGTCGATATGCTTGAGCCAGATCTGTGCGCTGAGCAGGTGGGTCTTGTCGCTACCCGCCTCGGCCAGCAGCCCGTCGATCTTTGCCAGCACCTGGCGGGTCTGGGAGGTGATATCGCCTTGCAGGTCGCCGGGAACCTGGCCGGCCAGATAAAGCACGCCGCCATGGCTGACTACACCGGACATCCGCGCATTGCTCTGGAAACGTTGAATCGTCATCGGTCGTTCTCCTTGGATAAAATTCAGTGGGTCGTGTGTTCGACCAACCGTACCAGTCGCTGCGCACTGCCAAAGGCCAGGGTCATGCCCAGTGCGCCATGACCGGTATTGAGGTACAGGTTACTGCCTGCGGGGCATTCAAGCACAGGCCTGCCGGTGGGTGTTGCCGGCCGCCAGCCGGTCCAGGGCTGGCAGTCCCCGATGTCCCAGCCTCCACCGAACAGCGCCTCCGTCGAGGCCTGCAACTGCTCGATCCGCGCCGGCGGAATCGACGCATCCATTCCACACAACTCCACCATCCCCGCGACTCGCAGGCGATCGCCGATACGGGCGAACACGGTCTTGCGGCGCATATCGGTGATGCTCACCGTCGGTGCCCGGGTGTGTCCGGTAATCGGCAGGGTGATGCTGTAGCCCTTGAGCGGATACACTGGCAGGCGGCGGCCCAGTTGCGCCAGCAAGCCGGTGGTGTGGGCGCCTGCCGCCAGCACCACCGCCTCGCAGTGCAGCACTTCGGCTCCCTCGCGGACATGGCGCAGGTTCAACGCGGTGATAAGTTGGCCCTGGCGCCGGAAGCCCTCGACCTTGCGCCCGAACAACAACTGCACGCCCTCGTCGGCCATGATCCGGGCCATTTCGCGACACAGCTTGAGTCCGTCCACCGCGCACTCGCTGTCGGTATGGATCGCACCGTGGAACGCCGACCGATAGCCGGCCAGCGCCGGCTCTATCGCCACCGCCTCGCTGGCGCTGACTGTCTGCTGTCGCGATCCCAGGCCGGCCTGGAAGCGCAGTTGATGCTGCGCCTTGTCCAGGCTTTCGGCATCCGGGTACAACACCAGCTTGCCGGTTCGAGTGAAATCGCAATCCAGTTGTTGCTCCTGCATGAAGCCATCCAGGGCCTGGCGACTCTCGGTGGCCAACGCCAGCAGCTCCACGGTGGTCTGGCGGGAGACCGAGGTCCGGCAGGCGGCCAGGAACTCCATACACCAGCGCCATTGCTCCGGGCTCCATTGCGGGGTGAAGCGCAAGGGACCGCTGCGGTCGAGCAGCAACTTGGGGATACCGGGCAACAGCGACGGGTCGGCCAGCGGCTGCACATAGCTGTAGCTCAACTGTGCACCGTTACCGGCTACGGCGCCCATGCCGGGCCCGGATGCCTGGTCGACCACCGTGACCCGATGCCCGGCCTGGTGCAGGAACCAGGCACTGCTCAGGCCGACGATGCCCGCGCCTACCACGCAAATCTCCATTACACCGCCTCCTTGTCCAACGCCCAGCCGCTCGGATTGATCTGGTGCCAGTCTGTCCGCTGCTGATAGGCATGGCCGATGCGCAGGATCAGCGGCTCGGCGAACGCCCGGCCAACCACCTGCATCGACACCGGCATGCCCTGGTCGTCAAAACCCACCGGCAGCGCCACCGAACACAGGTTGAGCAGGTTGGCGAAACGTCCCAGCAGGGCCAGTGGCGTACCGTACTCATCAACCTGATCCAGCGGTACGCTGCCGACGGCATTGGTCGGGAACACACAGGCATCGACATTCAGCATCGCTTCCTGCATGGCCTTGCGCGCCGCACGACGCTGGTGGTGCAGCTCGATATAGGCCGCCGCGTCGATGGCCTTGCCGCTCAGCACGCGCCGTTGCACATGGGGATCGAAACGCAGGTCGGGCTGTTCGAACAGCGTGCCGAGGCTGGCATATCCTTCGGCGCTCATCAGTCCGCCGGCCACCCGCATGCACGACTCCAGCGAGCGTGGCAGTGGCTGCTCCACCAGGTGCATGCCCAGGGCGGCCAGTTGTTCCAGGCCATGATCGTAGGCCGCCAGGATATCCGGCGCAATGGCGGCACGTTCGGCCTGCGGCAAGACCCAGACCCGCAGGCCGGCCACCGACTGGTCGAGTCCCGCCGCGGCACTGAACACCGGCGCCCGGGCCGAGACCGGGTCCAGCGGGTCCGGGCCGAGCAAGGCGTCGAGCATCCACGCCGCGTCTTCGACGGTGTGGGTGAGCGGTCCCACCGAATCCAGCGACGGACACAGCTCGATCAACCCATGGCGACTGATCAGCCCGCGCGTGGTCTTCAAGCCCACCAGGCCGCACATGCCGGCGGGAATCCGTACCGAACCGCCGGTATCGGTCCCCAGGGCAGCGCTGGCCAGGCCGCTGGCTACCGCGACCGCCGAGCCGCTGCTGGAGCCGCCCGGAGCCCGATGGACCTGGCGGTCCCAGGGATTCCAGGGCGTGCCCATCACCGCATTGGTGCCCCAGCCGCCAAACGCGAACTCCACCGTATGAGTCTTGCCCAGGATGATCGCGCCGGCCCGTTCCAGGCGCTGCACGGCCGTTGCCGTGAGCGTGGAGATACACGGACGTCGCGCCAGCGAACCACCCGTGATGGCCTGTCCGGCGATTTCAAACAGATCCTTGATCGCCACCGGGATGCCGTGCAACGGTCCCAGATCAACGCCGGCGGCACGCTGGCGATCGGCGGCGATGGCCGCGCCCAGGGCACGCTGGCTGTAGGCCTCGACATAGGCATTGAGCTGGCCGTTGAAACGCTCGATACGCGCCAGTTGGGCGAGCACCAGCGCCTCGCTGGTCAGCCGGCCACCGCGCAGCGCCTGCTGCAACTGGCCGATACTGTGGAAAGTGCTGTGGTCCAGGGAATTCATGCAGTCAACCTCTCAGGCTTTTGCGGCCACGGGAAAAGCGCTTCTCAAGCACACGCGACAGCAGGGAAAGCGGGAACGCGATCACGAAATAGAACAGGCCGACCAACAGGAAAATATGCATCGGCAGGAAACTCTCCGAGGCAATCGCCCGGGCGGCCAGCATCAGTTCATCGGTGGCGATCAGGGCGCACAGCGAACTGTCCTTGAGGATCGACACATAGGCGTTGAGCAACGGTGGCAGCATCCCGCGAATCGCCTGGGGCAGGATCACCGCGGTAAAGGCCTGGAACGGTGTCAGGCCGACGGCTATCGCCGACTCGCGCTGTCCGCGGTGCAGGGCATCCAGGCCACCGCGCAGGATCTCGGCGACATAGGCGCTGCCCTGCAATCCCAGTCCGAGGACACCGGCGGCGAAACCGGACAGGGTCAGGCCCAGGCTCGGCAGGGAGAAATACAGCGCCAGCAGCAAGGCCAGCAGCGGCAGCGCACGCATGCCCTGGATGAAGTACGCCGCCGGGCGACGCAGCCAGGCAAACGGGCTGCGCAAGGCCCAGGTCAGCAAGCTGCCGAGCAGCGCCGCCAGGGCAAAGCCGGCCAGCGACAGTTTCGCCGTGACCACGCCCCCTTGCAGCAGGCGCGCCGTCCAGTCGCTCCAGTACTCGGGGTATTGCGCGAAGAAGGCGATCATCGTGCGCTCCCCCACTGCCGTTCAAGACGGATAAAGCCCAGGCCGATGGGCAGGATCATCGCCGCGTAGATACACATCACCGCGAAGTAGATCAGCGAGGTCTGGAAGGTCGATGTCACCAGGTTGCGCGCCAGGAACATGATCTCCGGCACGGCGATGGCCGAGGCGATGGACGTGTCCTTGATCAGTTGCGTGACATAGTTGGCGAACGCCGGCAACGAGCGGCGCAGCGACTGCGGCAAGAGAATGCTCGCCAGGATCTGCGCACGGGTCAGGCCGACCGCCAGGCCCGCCTCGTATTGCCCGACATGCAGCGACTGCAGGCCGGCGCGGAAGATGTCGCAGAGCACCGCGCTGCCCACCAGGCTCAGGCCGGCGATGGCCGCCAGCCAGGCGGGCAGATTGATCCCCAGGTACGACAGGCCGAAATAGATCAGGAACAGATGCGCGAGGGCCGGCACATTGCGCATCCACTCGATGTAGCAGGCGATCCCCGCCCGCACCAGGCGCGAACGGCTGAAGGTCAGCCATACCGCCAGCGCCAGGCCACCGATACTCGCCAGCACCAGGGTGCACAGGGCGATCTCCAGCGCCGCCAGCGCACCGCTCAGCAGCAGGGGCAATAACCCGAAAAAGGTCTGGAGGCTGCTCATTCAAGCGTTCTCCATGGCCATGCGCCCGAGGAAGCTGCGGGTGCGCTCGTGGCTGGGATGATCGATCACCTGGGCCGAAGGTCCCTGTTCGACGATGTGACCGCCGTCCATGAAGATCACCCGGTCGGCCACGTCGCGGGCAAAGCGGACTTCATGGGTCACCATGATCATGGTCCGCCCCTCCTCGGCCAGCTCGCGGATCACCGCCAGGACCTCGCCCACCAGCTCCGGGTCGAGGGCCGAGGTCGGCTCGTCGAACAGGATCACCTTGGGTTGCTGTGCCAGCGCCCGGGCAATCGCCACCCGTTGTTGCTGCCCGCCGGACAACTGCTCGGGATAGGCATCGGCCTTGTGCCTCAGATGGACCTTCTCCAGCATCGCCTCGGCCAGTTCATAGGCCTGCTTGCGCGGCATGCCGCGGGCCTTGATCGACCCCAGCGCGACATTGTCGCGTACGTTCAAGTGCGGCCACAGGTAGAACAGCTGGAAGACCATGGCGATCTCCAGGCGTTGCGGGGCCATTTCCCGATCGCTCAGCAAGCGCCGGCGCGAGCCGTCCGCGGCCTGCCCGATCAGCTCATCGCCAAGCCAGATCTCACCCTGGCTGGGTTTCTCCAGGTAATTGATACAGCGCAGGCAGGTCGATTTGCCGGAGCCGCTGGGGCCGATCAGCGACAGGGTTTCCCCGGCCTTGAGTTCCAGGCTGATGCCCTTGAGCACCGCCAGGTCGCCATAATGCTTGTACAGGTCACACACGCGCAGCAGCGCAGGTTCCATCAGGTCGGACATGTTGCTCACCCGCTTTTTTCTCGGTCTGGCGCAGGGTCGACAGGACGCCCCTGCGCACCACGCTTTGTTATTGGCAGCCAGGCAGTTTCCAGTCCGCCGGACGGTCGACGCTCAGGCGAAGGTCCTTGCCCTGGGGCATGAACCAGACATCCTGGGTCAGGCCATAGCGGGCGCCGATCTTGCGCATCTCGCAGGTTTTCCAGAGCGTCTGGATCTGTTCGTTGACCGCCGCCAGCAGCTGCGGATTGTCCTTGTTGAAACCGAACACCACCTGGCCCAGTCCGGTCAGCAGCGGGAAATCCGGATCGTTGTCGGTAAAGGCGTTGAAGTGCAGGTGCCATTGGGCATTGCGCGAAATGGCGTATTGCATGACCGGCGGATCACCGATCACCGCGTCGATACGCCCGGCCAGCAGGTCGCGCACGGCGGCGTCCGAGGTGTCGTAGAGCGTCACTTGCAGCCCGGGGATCCTGCGCATTTCAGGAATGAAGGAGAACCCGGTGATGGTCCCGACCTTCTTGCCCTGCAAGTCCTTGAGGGTCTTCCAGTCGGTCTTCCCGGTCTGGGTGATACCGTTCTTGAAATAGTGGATCGGATCGCTCAGGGCCATGATCTTCGAGCGCTGTTCGGTCCAGCCCATGGTCCCGGCCATCACGTCCACGCGGCGAGCCTGCACTGAAGCAATGGTCCCCGACCACTCCATCAGCGCCGGCTTGACCTTGAGCCCCAGTCTCTCAGAAATTTGTTGAAGGATTTCACCGTCATAGCCGACCATCTTGCTATCTTGATAACCGGTTCCCGGCATGTCGCCGCTGAACGCGATGGTCAGGCTGCCCGGCTCCACGGTATCCAGCGCGAGCACCGGGGCCGAAGCCAGCAGGGACAGCATCAATCCGGCGCAAAGGCCGGTAAAGCGTTGAATGCCAGACTTGTTCATCGTATGCACCTCGTTGGTTTTCTTATTGAACGACAGGACGTTGGGCAGGCCTCCATCCTAGGGCCGAGGGCGGTTCAACCAGTTGGATGCTTTGCACGAATGATTGAATATTTGCGACATCCAGATGAAACCGCGGACCAGGCTGACGAACAGAGCCTGGTGGCGCGACTCGACCAGCAATCGGCTCCCTCGTCGCACAAGCGTCGCGGGACCGCCGAACTGTCGGTGGGCATCGTGCTCTGGCCGCGTTTTCCGCTGCTGTCGTTGTCCGGGCTGACCGACGCGCTGCGTCATGCCGCCGACACCGGCGACCAGAGCCGACCGATCCGTTGCGAATGGAAGGTGCTGGGCACGCCGGGGCAGCGGGTCGTGTCCAGCGGCGGGCTGGACGTGCCCATCGACAGCGAAATGGGCGACCCGCAACGTTTCGACTACATCGTGGTCATCGGTGGCCTGCTGGACTCCCTGGCCGATGTGCCCAGGAGCTACCCGGCGTTCCTGCACCAGGCCGCGGCGGCGGGCGTGCCGCTGATCGGCCTGTGTACCGGCAGCTTCGTGCTGGCCCGCCACGGACTGATGGAAGGTCGCACCGCCTGCGTACATGCCTACCATGCCAATGACTGGAAGCGCCTGTTCCCGACGCTGCGGTTTATCACCCACAACGACTTCCTCATCGACAAGGACCGCATCACCTGTGCCGGCGGCGTCTCGGTGATCGAACTGGCGGTGCATCTGATCGGCATGCACTGCGGCCCGGACCGCGCCGGCAAGGTGGTGCACCAGATGACCGTGGCCAAGAGCGGCAGCGGCAGCTTCCTCGACCGGCGCAAGGCCCTCGGCTACGCCAGTTCATCCAACCGGCGTCTGCACGAAGCGGTGATGCTGATGGAAAAGCACATGGCCGAACCCCTGGAGATCGAGGCGATCGCCCACTGGGTCGGCACCAGCAAACGCCAGCTGGAAAGGTTGTTCATGGCCGAAACCGATACCAGCCCGGCGCAGTTCTACCGCCAGGTACGGCTACGCTATGGACGCTGGCTGCTGGTCAGTTCGGATCGCCAGATCGGCGAAATCGCCTTCGAATGCGGCTTCGCCGACGCACCGCATTTCATCCGGCATTTCCAGAGCCTGTTCGGCCTGTCGCCCGGCAAGTTGCGCAAGGAGCTGTTGAAACACGCCGGGGAATAAGCGTCGGCAAGGCGTATTCATTCAACACCTTTGCATGTTCAGGGTAATCTATTCGCTTTCAGGTTCAGGATGTCCGGGAGCCCTATGCTGCGTATCGGTTTTATCGTCTTTCCCGGTTTCGGCGTGATGAGCTTCTCCGCGCTCTCGGTGTTCGAAACGGCCAACAGCCTGCTCGGCAAGCCTCACTATGACGTACGCCTGCTATCGGAGGGCGGTGGTGCCGTGCGCAGCTCCGTGGGGATCGTGGTGCAGACCGAGCCTTTCACGGCTGACGAATACGATACGGTGATCATCGGCGGCGGCAACGAACGCCCCTTCACGTCCGCGCTGCTCGCCTACCTGCGCCAGGCGGCGCAAAGCTGCCGGCGCCTGGCGGCCACCTGTTCGGGAACCTTTTTTCTTGCCGAGGCCGGGTTGCTCGACGGCCGCCAGGCCACCACCCACTGGTTCTTCGCCCCGCAATTCCGCGCCCGTTACCCCAGGGTCAGGCTGGACGAAGAGCGCCTGTTCGTCGTCGACGGCTCATTGTGGACCTCGGCCGGGATGACCGCGGGTATCGACCAGGCACTGACCATGGTCGAGAAAGACCTCGGTGCCGACCTGGCGCGGGCCGTGTCGAAGACCTTTATCCTGCAAAGCCGCCGGGCCGGTGGTCAGCCACAGTCATCGGCGCTGCTGGAAGAACAACGTTCCGATCGCATCCAGGTTGCCCTGGCCTACGCGCAAAATCACCTGCACACCGAGTTGAGCCTGGAGCGGCTGGCCCAGGCCGCCCACCTGAGCAGCCGCCAGTTCAGCCGGGCCTTTCGCGAGCAGACCGGCACCTCCCCGGCCAAGGCCATCGAAAAACTGCGTATCGACGCGGCACTGGTGCTGATCCAGGAAGGCCGCCACCCGATAGAAGCCATCGCCCGCCAGACCGGATTTGGCGACAGCGAGCGAATGCGCCGCGCCTTTGTCCGTGCGTTCGGCGAACCGCCACGGGCCATGCGCCGCAATGCCCGCCAGGTGGACAAGCCCCGACAAGGCGAAACCATGGCCTGAAACGAGGGTTAAACGACACGTTTCACGGGCTTCGGGCGATTACGCTGAGTCACCCTACAAGCCATCGCAGAACGCCTGCCAGGAGACACCATGCAACTGCTTTCCATCACCCGTATCGCGACCTGCTCGTTATTGCTGGGTGCGCTGCTCACCCTTTCGAGCCACAGTGCCTTCGCCGCCTCGAACGAGGACGAAGTGCGCGGTTTCTTCACCGATTTCGTCAAGGCGCAGAACGCCCACGACCTCAAGCAGATCCGCGCGATGCTCTGGGATTCGCCACAGATGCTCTGGTATGCCCGGGGCGGTGCGAACTGGGGCCCGGACGCGGTGGTCGAGCGCCTGAAGGACTACTATCAGGGCGTCTGGCAACTGGACCCGGACATGAGCCGGTTGCGCATCACCCAGCTCAATGACAGCGTGGCGCAGATCCTCGTGCCCGTGACCTTCACCCGCAGCCATGCCGGGGAAGCACCGCAGAAAAACACCTTCCTGATCAGCCAGACCCTGCTGCGCGGCGCCGACGGCTGGCGGGTCGCGACGATCATGCCAGTGGCCGATACCAACTTCAAATAACCCCCGCCACGGACCTGACCGGCCGGAATGACCTCCGGCCCTGTCGAGATGGCTTGCGCTATGAATGAAAAGGCTTCTCATTTATATTTGCGCCTGCACTGCCTCGTTCCAGGTCCATCATGCCGTTCGACCCTGCCAAGCCATCCCTGCTCAGCACCCTGGTGCGTCACTACGACGAACTGGTCGATCACGTGCGCCGACGCTTTGGCGATCGCGGCTTTGCCCGCGAAGTGGTGCACGATGTCTGCGTGCAACTGCTGGAGAAACGCCAGTCGGAGGACGTGCGCACGCCCCTGGCGCTGCTGCGCAAGATCTCCCACGACCAGGCCATCGACCGCTACCGCAGCGAACGGCGGCGCCAGGCCTGGATCGTCGAGTTGCCCGAGCCGTTCGAGGCCGCCAGCGAGGCGCCGTCGCCACCTCGCCAGTATGAAGCCGAGCGCGAGCTGGAGTACCTGGCCCAGGCCATCGAGGCGTTGCCGCCGCGCTGCCGGATGGTCTTCGTGATGCACAAGATCCACCAGTTGCCGCAGGCGGAAGTCGCGACACGCCTGGGGATTTCCCTGAAAACCGTGGAAAAGCACTTGAAGCTCGGCCTGGCCGCCTGCCGCGCCAGGCTCGACCTGTCGGAACCTGTATCATGACCACCCTGCCCCCGCCGTCCCGCGAAGAAGAAGCCCTGGCGCGACATCGCGAAGAATTGCGCAAACGCTTTCCCCTGCCCGAGCCCAGGCCGCGCAAACCACGCAAGGCCGTGGTGGGCGCCCTGTTGGCGATGCTGCTGGCCGCCGGGCTGGGCTGGCTGGACCCGGCCTATCACCGCGAGTCCCATGCCAGCGCCGTCGGCGAGCGACGCGTACTGGCGCTAGCCGATGGCAGCCGCATGACCCTGGACAGCAACAGCCGGGTCACCGTCGAATGGCACCTGCGCTCGCGACGGGTGGAACTGCAGGCCGGCCAGGCGCTGTTCGATGTCTCGAAAACCGTTTTCAGGCCCTTCGAAGTGGAAGCGGGCACGACCCGGGTGCGGGTGCTGGGCACGCTGTTCAGTGTCGATCGCCTTGACCAGGGTGCGCGCGTGACCCTGGTACGCGGCAAGGTCGACGTCGATACCGCGGACGGTCGTCATGTGCAACTGGCCCCCGGTCAACAGGTCGAGACAGGTCCGGGGCGACACCTGCAACCGCTCGGCGTGGACGCCGAGGCGGCGATCGCCTGGAAGGACAACCGCCTGATCTTCGACCGCACGCCATTGGCCGACGCCCTGGCACGGATCCAGCGCTATCGCACGGCGCCGATTCGCCTCGACGATCCGAGCCTGGCCGGCCTGCCTATCACCGGGGTGTTCGACAGCAGCAAGGTCGAGGACCTGCTCGCCCTGCTGCCGGGCATCCTGCCCTTGAGTCTGCACAGCGAGAGCGACGGGACCTTGCACGTGCGCCGCAAGAGCGGAAAAAAATAATCGAGCCGGCAGGTAGGGTTTTTCCGGGCGAGAAACGGCAGGTAGTCAAAGCCCCCTGTTTTCCAAGGAACATCGCCCATGAAGCCACGCCTGCGCAGCGCTCGCCTGCCCCTGTCACTGTCCTTGCCCCTGCTGACCGGCAGCCTGCTGTTCGCCCTCTCGGCCCAGGCCGAGGACAAGGTCCTGCTCGACCTGCCGAGCTCGCGCCTGGACCAGGCGCTCAATGCCCTGGCACGCCAGTCGTCGGTGCAGATCCTGTTTGCCAGCGACATCGCACAGGAGCGGACCACACCCGCCCTCAAGGGCAGTTTCACCCCGCAGGAAGCGCTGGCGCGACTGCTCGACAACAGCGGCCTGCAAACCCGGGTCAAGGACGAGAGGACCTTCGTCATCGTCCCGGCCGCTGCTGCACCGGCCCCGGCGGCCAAACCGGCCGAGGTGTCCTATATCGCACCCATGGTGATCAAGGGTGACGTGCTGGGCAGCGCCAGCGATCCGCAGGTACTGACCTACGCCGGCAGCCGCACGGTGGTTGGCGCGGACAACCTGGACAAGGCCAGCGTGCGCGGGGTCGACGATGCCCTGCAACGGGTGCCCGGGGTCAAGATCTTCGACGAGACCGGCACCGGCGCCCTGCCGCAGATCGCCGTGCGCGGCCTGTACGAAAGCCGCAGCGGGAGGATCCAGGCGCTGTCCGACGGTATTCCGCTGGCCCTCGCGCCCTACGGGCAGACCGGCTTGTCGCTGTTCCCGGTGACCATGGCCACCGTCGATCGCATCGATATCGTGCGCGGTGGTGCCGCCGTGCAGTACGGGCCGAACAACGTCGGCGGAGTCATCAACTTCATCAGCAAGCCGATTCCCCGCGAATGGGAAAACACCCTGCAGGAGCGCACCACCTTCAACGCCGGCGGGCGCCAGTTGTGGGACACCTACTTCGGCACCGGCGGCTACCTGACCGACAACTTCGGCCTGCAACTGGACCTCAATACGATCTCGGGCGAAGCCGGACGGGAGCACTCGGACACCGATATCCAGAACTACCGCCTGCGCGGCCAGTGGAATATCGACGACGACCGCGAGCTGAGCTTCGGCGTGCAGCACTACGAGGCCGACATGGACCTGGCGGGCGCCCTGAGCGTCAAGGACTACCGCGACGACCCACGTCAGTCGACCCGGCCACTGGATCATTTCGACGGCAATACCGACCGGGTCTGGGGTACCTACACCCAGCGCCTGGGCGCCATCGGCCCGTTCGATTCGGTGGAGTTCAGCTGGACCAACTTCGCCCATGACAGCTATCGCAATTTTATCGTCGGCCTGCCCTTCACCCCGGACGGCACCGCCACCAGCCGCCAGGACGGCCCGCGGGATTTCAAGGTCTGGGGCAGCGAACCGCGCCTGAGCCTGAGCATCGACGGCGACAGCCTCAGCCAGACCTGGCTGGTGGGCGCCCGCTACGTCGCCGAGGACATCGACTACAAGGTCGATCGCCAGAGCGTGGCGACCGGCAAGACCACGCCGTTCCGCGACTGGCAGTTCAACGACGAGGCCAGGGCGTTCTACCTGAGCAACGCCATCGGCCTGTTCAACAATCGCCTGACCATCACCCCCGGCGTGCGTTATGAAAATGCGCAGATGGACTACAAGGACGGCATTACCGGCTTCCGGCACGACAACAAGTCGGAAGAATGGTTGCCCGGCCTGACGGTCGGCTACCAGGCCACGGACGACTGGTACGTGTATGCCAACGCGCAGAAATCCCTGCGCCCACCGCAGGTCACGCAAATCGTCAAGGAGGGTGATGTCGGCGCCGAACTGGCCTGGAACTACGAGACCGGCGTGCGCTACACCCCGTGGAAAGGCCTGCGTGTCGACCTCGGCGTGTACCGCATCGACTTCGACGACCAGATCGTCTACGACGCCACCACCGACCGCTTCGTCAACCTCGGCAGCACCCGTCATCAGGGCATCGAGAGCGAGATCTTCTGGACCCCGGGCGCCCTGCCCGACCTCGACCTGCACGCCAGCTACGCCTACCTCGACGCCAAGCAGCGCAATGGCAACTTCAAGGGCAATGAGGTGCCGTTCTCCTCGCGCAACCAGTTCAGCGTCGACGGGCGTTACCACTTCGCCGAACGCTGGACCTACAGCCTCGACGGCCTGTACGTCAGCAGCGCCTACACCGACGCCGCCAACTCCGGGGCCGAGGATGCCAGCGCCTCCGTGGGCCGGCTACCAGCCTACTGGGTCTGGAACACCGCCATCGAGCGCCAGTTCCCGCTGCAGGACAAGACCGTGCTGACGGCCTCGGCGGGCATCAGCAACCTGTTCAACCGCGAGTATTACTTCCGCGGGATCGACACCAGCCCGTGGGGTCGCCAGCCGGCACCGGAGCGCTCGCTGACCCTGGGGCTCAACTATCGATTCTGAAGCCTCGATTCTGAAGCAGCGCTTCTGAAACAACGCTTTGGCGACCTACAACCACCAGCGCAGCAGGAAAAAGAACGCCATGCTCAGCAACATGCTGAGCAGGGTGTTGCGGGTGTAGATCACCAGCCCGATGGCGACCAGGGAACTGATCAGGTACGGGTTGTCGAGGTGCAGGTTCAGTTGCCGGTCGGGCATGAACACAATCGGTCCGCAGATCGCCGTGAGCATGCCCGGCACGGCAAAGCCGAGAAACTGCCGGGCGTTGCTGCTCAGGCGCAACGGCAGGCGGGGTTCGAGAAACACGTAGCGGTTGAGGAACACCAGCAGCCCCATCCCGATGATTACCGCCCAGACCATCATTCGCGCCCCCGATACAGCTTGTTGCAGACAAATCCCGCCGCCATCCCCGCCAGTCCCGACAGCACCAGCGCCGAACCCCACTGCCAGTAACTGAACAGCACCGAGCAGAACAACGATACGGCCACGCAGACCACGGTCGGCACACTGCGCACCACCGGGGTGATCAGGGCGATAAAGGTCGCGGCAATCGAGAAGTCCAGCCCCAGGTGCTCAAGTCCGGGAATACTGCGGCCCAGTACGATCCCCGCCAGGGTGAACAGGTTCCAGGCGATATAGAACGTCAACCCCACCCCCAGCGCATACCAGCGGTCGAACTGTTGCTTGTCGTGCTGGCTGGTCAGGGCGAACAGTTCGTCGGTGAGCAGGAAGCCCAGGCCGACGCGCCAGCGACCGGGCAGCGGGGCAATCACCGAACGCATGCTCATGCCGTACAACAGGTGCTGCGAGGTCAGCAGCGCGGTGGTCAGCAGGATCGAGAAGATCCCCGCGCCGCCCTTGAGCATGCCGATGGCCACCAGTTGCGCGGCGCCGGCAAACACGATGCTCGACAGGCCCTGGCCTTGCAGGGGGGTCAGGTTGGCCTCGATGGCCATGGAGCCGGCCAGCAGCCCCCAGGGTGCCGTCGCCAGGGACAGCGGCATGATGGCCACGGCACCGCGCAGGAAGGCGGTGCGGGGCAGAAGGTGATCAGACATAGAACTCGCGCTTCAGGAAAAGACGCGTGACTTTGGCAGGGCGTCCGCGGCTTGTCTTGAACAATCTTGCAACTTGACCGACGCCCGCCCCCCCTTAACGAACTGGCGGCAAGCGGACCTTGCCGGCCCGGCACTGGCTCTTCACGCCCTTGCCACAGGACGCGTACCCCAGGTCCCGGCTCAGGCAGACCTTCACCTCGGACAGTTGCGGACCGCTGCAACTCACTGCCACGCCATCGCTCGGCATGCCCGGGTTGCTCTGCTGGAACAACACGGCGATTTCCTCGGCGGAATACTCCCGCACCGCCGTCGAGGGTTGCAACGCTTCGGGAATCCGTACCTTGCCCAACGCCCGGTCGGTGGTATCCAGATAGGCGGTGGCGCCCAGGCCGCTGCAGGTACCGTGCTTCTTCCACTCATGTTCCATCAGCCTGGCGGTCGGAAACAGCGTCAGGCCCTGCTGGCGCTGCTCGGCCGACAGCGGCGTCAATGGCGCGCAGGACTGCGGCCAACCACCCCGCGCGTACTGCGGCCAGAGGCCGTGAAGGACAAACCCATAGCCCTTGCCCGTGCATTGCTCGTTGCCGGTATGGGTCAGGCAGAACGTTGGCGACCAGGACAACGCCAGCAGGTAGTAATCGAACTCGCCGGCCTCGCCTCGCTGCTTGTCACGCCCCTGGCCCGCCTGCACCCCGCCCACTGACACCATGAAAAGCACCAGTACCCACGAAAACCACCTCATTCCCTTCTCCCGCGTCTTGTTGGATGCATAAATCAATATCCGTGGCGTCAAATAAATTATGAAGATTCGTTACAAAACAGTAACATTTGCTACACCTTTCACCTCCCTGACTTCTTATGATCGAGGGCTGTGTTTCCATCCATCCGGGCCCACCGACTCAGGTGCCATGCCGACCTCGTCGGTTGCGCACCATGATGCGGTTTTCTCGGGATTTCGCCGCACGTTGCCGGCTGAGTCCTGATATGTGGAATTCTGCTTCTGAAGGAGCAAGCGCGTCATGAGTACTCGATCCACCCGCAAGAAAATCGTCTCGGTCCTCTGGACACTGGGCGTGCTCTTGATCATCTATTGTTTCCCGAAAACCGTCTTCGGTTTCCTCGCCCTGGTCGTGGTCTGCGGTATATACGATTTCCTGCGCAATGGCATCTACACCGCCGAACTGGCCAGGAAATACTTTATCGGCAGCGGCCGCAACACCTGGGTGCTGGCACCGTTCAATACCCTGTTCGACCTGGTGAGCCGACGCAACCGCGGCGTCTATCGGATGCAGGACCTGCCCGAAGACTGCCAGCGCGACCTGCAGCAGGTCATCGACAAGGCCATGAGCCACAAGGACGAGATCATCGACTACCTCGACGGACGCATGGCGCAGAACAAGCGCGGCATGCTGTTCTTCCAATGGTACGGACGCAAGATCGACACCGAACTGGACATCCGGGAACTGCAACAGAAGTTCCCTTATGTGAAAACCGTTGGCGTCTCGGTGTTCAACGCCAACCAGTCGACTTCGTTCCACTTCGGTCCGCTGCGCATGATGTTCCGGGTGCTCTACAACATGGCACCGGCCCCGCACCATGACGGTGTGTACATCCAGTGCCGCAAGGAAAAACACTTCTGGCACGACGATCCGCTGTTCATCTTCGATGACACGCTGCTGCATGCCTCGTTCAACAAGAACGATACCAAGCGCTACTGCCTGTTCATCGATATCGTGCGCCCGTCACGCACGCCGTTCATCCTCAAGGGCGTGATCGCCGGTTTCGCCGGGGTGGTCTTTGCCCTGCGCCGGGTGTTCTACAAGAACTGGAAACTGATCCAGTAATACCTCCCACCTGTAACTGCCCTGGAATCGGACCCCGCGTTCAGCCAGGGCATCTCGCTCCATGAGCACTTGTCCAAAACCGACTACCTACCCATTCGGAGTATGTTCCCGGCTTCGCCCTGCCTGAATAGTGGACTCACCCGCTCTTCCCGAGCCGAATCCAGTCCGAAGGTGAGATGGCCATGCACAAGGCGTTGGTGGTAACCCTGAGTCTCCTGCTTGTCCCGGCTTTTTCCGCGTCGCACGCAGAAGAAGTGGATGCGTCGAAAACCCTGCGCCTCTACAACTGGGCCGACTACATCGGCGAAAACACCCTCGCCGACTTTGAGAAAGCCACCGGCATCAAGGTCATCTACGACACCTTCGACTCCTACGAAACCGTGCAGGCCAAGCTGCTCACCGGGCATTCCGGCTACGACCTGGTGACCCTCAACGCCTCGCTGGTGCCGCCACTGATCAAGGCCGGGGTATTCCAGCCCCTGGACAAGCAACAACTGCCCGACTGGAAAAACCTCGACCCGCAGACCTTGCAGCACCTGCAGGGCTATGACCCCGGCGTGGTCTACTCCGCGCCCTATACCTGGGGTAGCAACGGCGTGACCTACAACGTCGAGAAGATCCGCGAACGCATGCCGGACGCCCCCATCGGCTCCCTGGCCATGCTCTTCGACCCGAAGATCGTCTCACGCTTCGCCGATTGCGGCGTGACCCTGCTCGACGCACCGACCGAAGTCATTCCCCTGGCCCTCACCTACCTCGGCCGCGATCCCCGCAGCGCCCGGCCCGACGACCTCGAGGCGGCGCAAAAGCTGCTGATGACGATCCGCCCGTACCTGAAGAAATTCGACTCGGTGAACTACCTGAGCAGCCTGCCCAACGGCGACATCTGCATGGCCATGACCTGGTCCGGCGACGCCGCCACCGCCCAGGCCCGCGCCGAAGAGGCCGGGCTGAAAATCAAGCTGGCGTACTTCATTCCCAAGGAAGGCTCGCTGATCTGGTTCGACAATATGTACATCCCCAGCGATGCCAGCCATGTCGCCAATGCGCACAAGTTCCTCGAATACCTGCTGCAACCCCAGGTCATGGCGGACGTGACCAACTTCATCCACTACGCCAACAGCAACACCGCGTCGACTCCGCGGGTGAATGCCGATGTGCGCGCCAACCCGGCGATCTACCCGGATGACGCGACCCGCCAGCGCCTGTTTGCACAGAAGACCCAGGACGCCAAGGACATGCGGGCCATCACCCGCGTCTGGAACACGGTAAAGACCGGCCTGTAGGCCCGGTATGACTCAAAGATCCACACCTTCGAAAAAGGGCACGCCCATGGCTATTCCAACACAAGCATTTCTCGCCGGATTCGACCAGCAGAGCCTGGTCGAGGCGGACAAGGCGCACTACATGCACGGCTATCACATGTTCGACGAGCACCGTGAGCAAGGAGCCCTGAATATCGTCGCCGGTGACGGCGCCTACATCTACGACACCGAGGGCAATCGTTTTCTCGATGCCGTGGGCGGCATGTGGTGTACCAATATCGGCCTGGGCCGGGAGGAAATGGCCGAGGCGATTGCCGACCAGGTTCGCCAGCTGGCCTACTCCAATCCGTTCTGCGACATGTCCAACGCGGTAGCCATCCGGCTCTGCGAAAAGCTCGCCAGCCTGGCCCCCGGCGACCTCGACCACGTGTTCCTCACCACCGGCGGCTCCACCGCCGTGGACACCGCCTATCGCCTGGTGCAGTTCTACCAGAACAGCCGGGGCAAGCCGCAGAAGAAGCACATCATCGCCCGCTACAACGCCTACCACGGCTCCACCACCGTGGCCATGTCGATCGGCAACAAGGCCGCCGACCGGGTGCCCGAGTTCGACTACGCCCACGAACGCATCCACCATGTATCCAACCCCAATCCCTACCGCGCCCCCGATGGCATGGACGAAGAGCAGTTCCTCGAATTCCTCGTGGCGGAGTTCGAGGACAAGATTCTCAGTATCGGCGAAGACAAGGTCGCGGCGTTCTTTGCCGAACCGATCATGGGCTCCGGCGGTGTGATCATTCCGCCCAAGGGCTACCTGCGGCGCATGTGGGAAGTCTGCCAGCAGTACGACATCCTGTTTGTCGCCGACGAAGTGGTGACCTCCTTCGGCCGACTGGGCAAGTTCTTCTCCTCCTGGGACGTCTTCGGCGTGCAGCCGGACATCATCACCACCGCCAAGGGCCTGACTTCGGCGTACCTGCCACTGGGCGCCTGCATCTTCTCGGAGCGGATCTGGAACGTGATCGGCGAACCGGGCAAGGGCCGCTGCTTCACCCACGGGTTCACCTACAGCGGCCATCCGGTGTGCTGCACCGCCGCCCTGAAGAACATCGAAATCATCGAGCGGGAAAACCTGCTGCAGCATGTCGATGAGGTCGGTGACTACCTGGAGGAGCGCCTGGGCAGCCTGCGCGATCTGCCGCTGGTGGGGGACGTGCGCTGCATGAAGCTGATGGCCTGTGTCGAGTTCGTCGCCGACAAGCAGACGCGCGAGCTGTTTCCCGACAAGCTGAACATCGGCGAGAAGATCCACTTGCGGGCCCAGGCCAGGGGCCTGCTGGTACGGCCGATCATGCATCTGAACGTGATGTCGCCACCGCTGATCATCAGTCGGGCCCAGGTCGATGAAATCGTCGAGACCCTGCGCGAGTGCATCCTCGAAGTGGCCGACGAGTTGCAGAAAAGCGGTCAATACGGCGGACGATGAGTGTCCTGCCGGCGGCTTTGCGCCCGATGGGACGGGTGGTTAGACTGCGGGGCATGAGCCCCGTACCCGACGACACCGCCACCCGCCTGTCCTTCCAGGCCCTGCATCGCTGGCATGCCGGGCTGGCGGGGGCCTTTGCCCATCTCGACGAACCCGACGGCCTGCGCCACCTGGCCCTGGCCTTCGGCGAGCTGGTGCCGGTCGAGTCGGTGATGATCAGCCTCGAGCGCAAGGATCGACCGCCGCAGTTGCTGTACCTGCAAGGTATTCCGGAAGAGTTTCGCGATGCGATCATCGAGCGCTACTTCGCCGGCGGTTATCTGCTCGACCCGTTCTGCCTGGCGGTGGAGAACGGCCTGGCCGAAGGTTTTTATCCGCTGGAGGAAATCGCCCCGGACGACTTCTTCGACAGCGAGTACTACAAGACCTACTACCTCAAGCTCGGTTGCGCCGAAGACAGCTACTACATCGTCAACCTCGACGAGCACAGCAAGATCTCCGTCAGCCTGTTCCAGGGCCTGGGCGCCGCCAGCCTGAGCAGTTCACAGCTGGACCTGCTGCGGGCGGTCGAACCGATGGTGCGCACCCTGGTGAGCCAGTTCGCCGCCCGCGGGCTGCAACGCAATCCCCTGTTGTTCGACCAGCCGGCCGACGGGCAGGCACAGGACGCCGAGGTCAATCTGCGGATCCAGGCGGCCTTCAGCCGGTTCGGTTGCGGGGTACTGACGGAGCGCGAGCGCGAAGCCGCGCAGATGGTGCTGCGCGGCCATTCGGTGAAGTCCACGGCCAGGGAAATGAATATCTCCCCAGAAACCGTGCGCATGCACCGCAAGAACCTCTACCTGAAGCTGGGCATCAGTTCCCAGTCGGAACTGTTCGCGCAGTTCATCAACTGGTTACGCCAAGGCTGAGCGCTCACGATCCTGCAGGAGTTGACTTGCCAGCTCCCACAAGGACAACGACTCAGGCCGACAGCGAGTAAATCAACGCCGAAATCGCCACCAGGCCCACCAGGGTGACGAACACATTGGACATCTGCCCGGCGTACTGGCGCATGGCGGGTACGCGACGAATCGCATACATCGGCATGAGGAACAGCAGCGCCGCGATGATCGGCCCGCCGAGGGTTTCGATCATGCCGAGGATGCTCGGATTCAGGGTCGCCACCAACCAGCAGATCACCAGCATGAACGCCGCGGTCATGCGGTCCAGGGCCTTGGTCCCCGGCTTGCGGCCACTCTTCACCACCAGGCCCTTGAGACCTTCGCTGGCACCGATGTAATGCCCCAGGAACGACTTGGCGATCGCCACGAAGGCAATCAGCGGCGCGGCAAAGGCGATGGTCGGGTTGCTGAAGTGGTTGGCCAGGTACGACAGGATCGACAGGTTCTGTGCCTTGGCCTCGGCCAGTTGTGCCGGCGACAGGGTCAGCACGCAACTGAACACGAAGAACAGCACCATCACCACCATCAGGCCATGGGCCCGGGAGAGGATCTGGCCGCTACGAGCTTCGGCATGCACGCCATAACGACGCTTCTGGTCCACCGCGAAGGCGGAAATGATCGGCGAGTGGTTGAACGAGAACACCATCACCGGGATCGCCAGCCACAACGTGTGCAGCAGTGCCGAAGGCTGCGGCAGGCTGCCGGCCGTGGCGAGGATACCGCCGTTCCAGTGGGGGATCAGGAACACCGCGAGGAACAGCAAGGCAACGATGAACGGGTAGACCATCATGCTCATGGCCTTGACGATCACCTGCTCGCCGCACCGCACCACCGCCAGCAGGCCGAGGATCAGCACCAGGGACAGGATCGCCCTGGGCGGCGGCGTGATATGCAACTGATGTTCGAGGAAGCTGCCGACGGTGTTGGTCAGGGCCACGCTGTAGATCAGCAGGATCGGGAAGATCGCGAAGAAATACAGCAAGGTGATCAGCGCCCCGGCCTTGAGGCCGAAATGTTCTTCCACCACCTCGGTGATGTCCGCGCCGTCGCGCCCGGAGAGCACGAAGCGGGTCAGGCCGCGATGGGCGTAGAAAGTCATGGGGAACGCCAGCAGCGCCAGGATCAGCAGCGGCCAGAAGCCGCCCAGCCCCGCGTTGATCGGCAGGAACAGGGTCCCGGCACCGATCGCCGTGCCGAACAGGCCCAGCATCCAGGTGGTGTCGTGACGGCTCCAGCTGCTCAGTGCAGCGGGTGCCGATTCATAGCGTTCGTCGACGCTGTTGGCCTGGTCATTCATCCGGTCGAATCTCCGTTAGCCGGTCATTACCACGCGACCGGGGCGGAAAAAACGTGTCACTGGCAGCGCCCCGGCCATAAGAGGGGCGCGATTGTCCGGGATTAAGCTTAAGAAGCAAAGGGTTAGCTGAGCAACGGTCGACTGTGCCGGTGTTTCAGGGAACCTCTGTACGGTCACCTGGAGCCTGGTAGCCCTGGTGCAACAGTTCGACCAACTGTCGCAGAAAGTAGTGTTTTTCCAGAACTTCCCGGCGAAAACATACCCGATGATGACGCAAGGCCCAGGTCTCGCGCAGCTCGATGATCGCCAGGCGTCGATCATCGTCGGGAGCCAGGGTCGACAACGGCACGATGCTGATGCCGGCGCCTGACGCTACCAGTTGGGCGATCGAACGGAAACCCGAAACCTGTACGCAGACATCCAGCGAGCCGCCGGCCAGGGCAGCCTGGCTCATCAGGTAGGTATGCAGCGCGGCACCGCTTTGCAGGCTGATGAAGGGCCGGCCCAGGCATGCGGTAAAACGCACGGATGCCTCGCGGGCCAGAGCGCTGTCCGACGGTGCGATGATCACGAAGCGGTCTTCGCGGTACGGCACGAACTGCAGGTCCGGGTGATCGGAGTCCACCGCGATGATGCCGATATCCGCCCTGCCCGCCGCCACCGCCGCGACGATTTCCGAGCCCATGCGCTCCTCCAGGTTGATCCGCACCGCCGGGTAGGCAGCGAAGAACCGGGTCAGATCGTCGGGCAGGAAGGAACTGATGGCGTTGTTATTGGCAAAGAAGGTGATATGGCTGGTCAGGCCCTGCACATACGGCGTCAGGTCGGCGTGCATCTGTTCCAGTTGGGCCAGGCAGCGCCGGGTGTGTTCGAGCATCACCACGCCGGCCTGGGTCAGCTTCACACCCCGGGCCTGGCGCACCAGCAGCGCGGCGCCGATGGCGTCTTCCAGGCCCTTGAGGCGCAGGCTGACCGAAGACGGTGCCAGGTGACAGCGCGCCGCGCCGCGGGTCAGGTTGCCCTCCTCGGCTACCGCGAGGAACACCTTGAGGTCCACCAGATCGTAATGCATGAGGATCGAGCCACGTTGAAAGAGCCCGGTCATCACACCCTACCCGAGGTCACTTGGCAATGACCGGCGCCTTGTCCGCCATGGGCTCGGGCAGGCGATTGAGCACCCGGTGCATGCGCTCGCGATCCAGTTCCTTCTCCCAGGCCGACACCGCCACCGTCGCCACACCGTTGCCGATCACATTGGTCAGGGCCACCACTTCGCTGAGAAAGCGGTTGATGCCGAGGATCAACACCAGTCCGGATACCGGCACGGTGGGCATCACTGCCAGGGTCGCCGCCAGGGTGATAAAGGCAGCGCCGGTCACGCCGCTGGCGCCCTTGGACGTCACCATCGCCACCGCTAGCAAGATCAGTTGCTGGGCCCAGGTGATCTCGATATTCATCGCCTGGGCGATAAACAGCACACACATGGTCATGTAGATATTGGTGCCGTCGAGGTTGAAAGAGTAACCGGTGGGAATCACCAACCCGACCACCGAGCGCGAGCAACCGAGGCGTTCCAGCTTGGTCATCATCAGCGGCAGTACCGGTTCGCCGGAACTGGTGCCGAGGACGATCAGCAGTTCTTCCTTGATATAAGCCAGGAAGCGGAACAGGTTGAAGCCGACAAACCGAGCGATCGACCCCAGAACCACGATCACGAAAAACAGGGCCGTGATATAGAAGGTACCAATCAGCTTCAGCATCGGCAGCAACGAGCCGACGCCGTAGGTACCGATGGTGAAGGCGATGGCGCCAAAGGCACCGATGGGAGCCAGTCGGGTGATGATCCCGACAATCCCGAACAACACCTTGGACAGGTCGTCGATCAACTGGTTGACCGCCCTCGCCTTCTCCCCCAACCCTGCCAGCACGGCACCGAACAGCAGCGCCACCAGCAGGATCTGCAGGATCGCGCCCTGGGCGAAAGCCGATACCAGGGTGTCCGGGATGATGTTCATCAGAAAACCGCTGGTGCTCAGTTCGTGGGCCTTGTCCGCATAGGCGGCCACCGCGCTGGCATTGAGTCTGGCCGGATCGACGTTGAAACCGGCGCCGGGCGTCAGCCAGTGGGTCGCCACCAGGCCGATCACCAGGGCCAGGGTCGAAACCACCTCGAAGTAGAGCAAGGCCTTGCCGCCGACCCGACCGATCTTCTTCATGCTGTCCATGCCGGCGATACCGGTGACCACCGTACAGAAGATGATCGGCCCGATCACCATCTTGATCAGCTTGATGAAGGCATCGCCCAGCGGCTTCATGTCGGCGGCCAGGCCTGGCCAGTAGTGGCCGACGGCGATGCCCAGGAGCATCGCGGCGAGGACCTGGATGTACAGCACTTTGTAGAAGGGTCTTTTCATTATTGGTCTCCACAAAAGGTATCGGGCGATTTTCCCGCCCGAGAAAATCCGCAAGGCATCGCTCGCGTCAGAGGTGCCGGTGCAGCCACCGTGCCGCGGTCAGGACCCGCGCATCGCTGCCACGCGGGCCGATCACCGACAAGCCCAACGGAGCCCCGTCGAGGCTGATCCAGGGCAGGCTGACCTGTGGCAGGCCGGCCAGGCCGGCAAGGCTCAGCAACTGCTGGGAACGCAGGCGCTGTTGCTCCATGGCTTCGGTGCTGGCGTCCAGGCGCGGGGCAACTGCCGGCACCGTGGGCAACAGCAGGAAGCTCGACTCATTGACAAAAAGTCGTGCCAGTTGCTGCGCCGCAGCCTGGCGCACCTGCTGTTCGGCGGCGACCTGTTGTGCGGTGACCCGCGAACCGGCTAGAAAACGCTGGCGGACATCCTCCGCGAGCTGCTCAAGGTGGACGCTGACCCAGGCCCCGTGCTGCTGCCAGATCTCACCGCCCTGCAGGACCCGATGGGCCCTGGCGTAATCCGCCAGGGTCAGGCTGGCCGATGGCAGCAGCGTATGTTGCAGGGTGCTGCCAAGGCGTTCGACCAGGGCGCCGAACGCCACCTGCACCGCCTCGTCGCACACCGCCAGGGCATCCTCGCTCAGGAGGAACAGCGGGTTTTCTCGCGGGTGTTCATCCACGGCCTCGTTGGCCAGGACCGCGAACACCGCCGCCAGATGCTCCCCATTGGCGGCGAACCAGCCCACGGTGTCAAAGCTGTGGGCCAGGGCGAAACAACCGCGCGTGGCAATCCTTCCCTGGGTCGGGCGCATGCCCCAGACCCCGCAGTAGCTGGCCGGCAAACGGCAGGAACCACCGCAATCGGTGCCCAGTCCGATATCCGCAAGCCCTGCGGCCACCGCCACTGCCGAGCCGGACGACGAGCCTCCGGGAATCCGTGACGGGTCGGCCGGGTTGCACGGTGTGCCGTAGTGCAGGTTGATCCCCGCCAGGCTGAACGCCAGTTCGTCGGTGACCGTCTTGCCAGTCCATTCGGCCCCGGCTTCCAGCAGCAGGCGCACCGCCACGGCCGTCGTCGTGGCCGGGGCCTGCTGGGCCAGCCAGCGCGGGTTGCCGGCACCGGTGCGTTGTCCCTCGATATCGAAGACATCCTTGGCCGCCAGGCGCAGGCCTGACAAGGCGCCGGAATGACGGGCGACAAAAGGTGCCCGGGCAAAACCTTCGCGGACAAAGGCACCGTGCAGTCCCGGCTGCAACAGGGCGGCCGGAGCCCGGTGGTCATCGTGAGGGCGTTCGGCAGTCGGCCGGCGGTCGAGATATTGCATGATCGGTGTGTTCCTCCGGGCGTTCTTGTGACGCGAGTATCGAGGGGCCCGATCCGGGAAAACAGCGAGGGTTGGCAAAGCCAGCCTTTGTCGAAAACGAACGCTCAGAGCCGCGATCCGGGAACGGCCTTGGGTAAAAGCGCAGAAGAATCGGCAAATCGGCCTGATCTATTGATACACTGTAACAATTGATCCCAGCCTTCCTGTCAGTGCCTTCCCATGACCCCTGTGCAACGCCGTGCCTGTTTCACCGCCCTCTTCCTGCTGCTGGGTGGCTCCTCAGCCCTGGCTGACGACCTGATGATCACCTGGCCCGGCGACTGGGAAGTCCAGACCCTGCCGCCAGCGCAGAACGCCGCGGGCGAAGTCGTCAGCGGACTGCGCCAGCGCGCGGTGAAGAACGATCCCAATGGCGACCCGATGATGGTCATGGAGCTGACCCAGTCGGCGCTCAACCCCGGCCATGAGGTCAACCTCCCCGGCGTGTTGCTGGAGATGCGCAAGGCGGTGCAGAAGAATTTCGTCGAGCGCGGTTTCATGAGCGTGTGCAATCGCATTCACGACAGCACCCTGGGTGGCCTGGCGGCGGTGGAAACCACCTGTACCATCACCCAGAACGGTGGACATGTGATGACCCAGACCCTGGTGGCCGCGGCCCACGACGGCAAGGCCTATTCCCTGCTCTACGCCGGCTCGGCGGACGGCTACAAGACCGTGGAACCGGTGGTCAACGGTATCCGCGCCAGCCTGCACCTGCAACCCTGAGTCACCTCTTGTGGGAGCCGGGCTTGCCCGCGAACCGCCGAAGGCGGCCATCCGGACAAATCCTGCGGTGCTGGAAGAAGCGCTTTCGCGAGTTGGCTCGCTGCTACACAAGGGCCCCGGTCAACCCGCGAGGAATCCGCGGGCCATGCCGCTGGCGGCAATCACGATCAGCATGATCAACAGGGCTTCGATATGGCTGATGCGTGCGAACAAGCGGGCCCGGCCGATATCGATGGCCGTGCCCCTCTTCTGCGCGATCCGCCATTTGATCAGACTGATCATCGGCGCCAGTTCCAACAGCAGGACAATCACGAACAGCGTCAGCTTGAGATGGAACAGCGGCTGGTGCAGGTAGTAGTCGCTTCCCTTCTCGAAACCGCCGAACGCCCGCAGGCCACCGGTGACCAGCAGGATGCCGGCACTGATGCCCCAGAGATTGTCCCAGATGAACACCTGGCGCAGTTCCGCCGGGGTGCTGCCGGTGAGGCGGCGCAAGGCCCCGCCACGGCCGAACACCGCCGCCAGGGCGATACCGAAGGCCAGAAGGTGCAGCGCTGCCAGGGACCAGTGAGCAAACATCGGATCGTCTCCTTGAATGAGCAAGACAGTTGTAGCTCAAACCGCCGATCTTTGCGCAAGCTCCCGCCCGGATCAGGCCCTCAAGGCAGCAGGATCACCTTGTCGCCGCTGCCCTGGTTGACCTCGGCATAGCGCGCCGGGCCCTCGGCCAGCGGCGATTCCCGCAGGTCCGATGGCAGCTCCAGCAGGCCTTCGTCGAAGAACCGTCCGAATTGTTCGAGCATCCGCGCACAGGCCTCGGTGCCATAGAGCAAGGAGTTGATACCGACCACCGAACCGCCCTTGCGATACAGGGCCAGGGCCGGCAGTTGCACATGGCCGTCGACCGGCGCGGCGATGATCGCGATCCGCCCGAAAGGCGCCAGCGCGCCGACCGCCGCCGGCAGCCAGAAACCGGTGGTGTCGAAGATCACCTCGGCACCGCCGGGGAACACGCCGTTGACCGCCGCCGCCAAGGCTTCCGGCTGATCCAGTTGAATGGCTTCGAAGCCCTTGTCCTGCAGCGCCTTGACCTGCTCCGGACGCCGCACCGCGCCCAGCGCATGGGCACCACGGATCTTCGCCAGGGCCATCGCCGCGCTGCCGACCGCGCCATTGGCGCCGATCACCAGCAGGCGTGTACCGGCCTTCACCAGGCTGCGCTCCAGGGCATCCCAGGCGGTGGTGTACGGCACACCGAGACTGGCAGCCTGGACAAAACTCAAGTGGCTCGGCTTGAGTGCCACGCCCCTGGCCGGCAGGGTCAGGTACTGCGCATGGGAACCGTCGCCGGTAAAACCCAGCTCCTTGCCGGTGCCCCAGACTTCCTGGCCGAGCAGCGCCTGCGGGCCCTCGACCACCACGCCGGCGAAGTCACGTCCGGGCACCCGGGGCAAGGTGGTGTAGGCGAAGCGTCCCAGGACGTTTTTCACATCGCTGGGGTTCAGGCCGGCCGCCTTGATCTGCACCAGGACTTCTCCGGCAGCAGGCACGGGCATCGGCAGGTCGACCAGTTGCAGCGCCGAAAGGTCGCCGGTCTTCGAAAATTGCAGGGCTTTCATAAGGTACGCATCCAGACAGGGAACAAGGGATTCTTCAGGACAACCAGCCAGCCACCAGTTGCTTGCCGAGGGGCCAGGCCTTTTCGCCCAGTTGCATGCCCAGCAAACCGACCAGGGCCACGGCGGGTGGCGCCGGGGAACGGAAATCGAGCCCGCCGTAAAGCAGCCCGACAACAATGCCGATGGCGAGGGAAATCAGGTAGCTCATGACGAACTCCGCGCTCGATAAAGGAATGCCCGCAGTCTATGGCCGACAAACCACGGCTGCCGGTCAAGGGCTTCTGGATATCGGCCAAAATCGCGGCGGCCGCGTCAGCCCACCGGATAATGCGACGGGGCGATGCCGAGGGCGCGGCGGAACATGTCGCTGAAACTGCTGGGCGAGTAACCCAGCGAGCGGGCGATACGGCTGACCGGCGCGCCCTGGATCAACTCCGCCACCGCCGTCGCCAGTTGCACCTGGCGTCGCCACTCGGCAAAGCCCATGCCCAGCTCCGCCTGGAACAGGCGCGCCAGGGTGCGCACGCTGGCGCCGGCCTGTTCGGCATGCTGATCGAAGGAAATCGCCAGTGACGGCGCGCCCATCACCGCCTGGCAAAGACTCATCAGGCGCCGGTCGGTGTCGGAGGGCATGGGGATTTTCAGCAGGGAACGCCGTGCCCGCTTGAGCTCCAGCAACGCCAGGTTGACCAGCGCCTCATAGTATTCGCCCTGCGGGTCATCGGTCTGCTCCACCAGCCGGACGATCAGCTCGCGCAGCAAACCACCGACCTCGATCACCTGGACCGTGCTTTCCAGGGTTTCGGCCAGGGCCGGACGCAGGTAGATATTGCGCATCTGCAGATCCGACACCACCCGGATACCGTGGGCGACACCGGGCGGCAACCACACCGCCCGCTGCGGCGGGACCACCAGGGCTTCGTGGGGCGTCTCGACCCACATGACCCCGGACATCGCATACAGCAATTGCCCCCAGACATGTTCGTGGGGCTCGATGTACAAGCCCCGCGGGTAGGTCCGTGCCAGGGGCTGCACGGGCCGACCGGTGTCGGTGAGATCGGGCGGCGCGGCCAGGGCCATGATCAGCTGGCGACAGGCGTACGCATGGTGACGAACTCTTCGGCCGCCGTCGGATGGACGCCGATGGTTTCGTCGAAGTGCTGCTTGGTGGCGCCGGCCTTCAGTGCGATGGCCAGGCCCTGGATGATTTCACCGGCGTCGGGGCCGACCATATGGCAGCCCAGGACCTTGTCGGTGCGGGCATCCACCACCAGCTTCATCAGGGTGCGTTCCTGGTCTTCGGTCATGGTCAGCTTCATCGGCCGGAACCGGCTTTCGAAGATCTGCACCTCATGGCCCTGCTCCCGCGCCTGTTCCTCGCTCAGGCCGACCGTGCCGATATTCGGCTGGCTGAACACAGCGGTCGGAATCAGGTTGTAGTCGACCGGACGATACTGCTCGGGCTTGAACAGGCGCCGGGCCACCGCCATGCCTTCGGCAAGGGCCACCGGCGTCAGTTGCACGCGCCCGATCACATCGCCGAGGGCGAGGATCGACGGTTCGCTGGTCTGGTATAGCTCGTCGACCTGGATAAAGCCGTTCTTGTCCAGCTTCACCCCGGTGTTTTCCAGGCCCAGGTTGTCCAGCATCGGGCGTCGGCCGGTGGCGTAGAAAATGCAATCGGCTTCCAGCTCGCGGCCATCCTTGAGGGTGGCTTTCAGGCTGCCGTCGGCCAGCTTGTCGATACGCTCGATATCGGCATTGAACTGCAGGCCCAGGCCGCGCTTGCTGAGTTCTTCGGCCAGGTGCCTGCGCACCGCGCCATCGAAGCCGCGCAGGAACAGGTCGCCGCGATACAGCAGTTGGGTGTCGGCGCCGAGGCCATTGAAAATGCCGGCGAACTCGACGGCAATATAACCGCCGCCGACCACCAGGATGCGCTTGGGCAGTTCCTTGAGGAAAAACGCCTCATTGGAGCCGATGGCATGTTCATGCCCCGGAATCTCGGGGATCTGTGGCCAGCCGCCGGTGGCGATCAGGATATGCCTGGCGCTGTAGTGCTGGCCGTTGACCTCGACCTGGTGCGGGTCGACCAACTTGCCATGACCTTCCAGCAAGGTAACGCCGCTGTTGGCCAGCAGGTTGCGATAGATGCCGTTGAGGCGGTTGATTTCCTTGTCCTTGTTGGCAATCAGGGTCGCCCAGTCGAAGTTCGCCTCGCCCAGGGACCAGCCGAAGCCTTGCGCGTGTTCGAAGTCTTCGGCGAAGTGCGAACCGTACACCAGCAACTTCTTCGGCACGCAGCCGACGTTGACACAGGTCCCGCCCAGGTAGCGGCTTTCGACCACCGCCACCTTCGCCCCGAAACCGGCGGCAAACCGCGCCGCACGCACACCGCCGGAACCGGCGCCAATTACAAACAGATCAAAATCGTAGGCCATATCTATCTCCTCGGCAGGCACACAGCATAACCGCTGTAGCCCTTTGGGTCAGCGCTGGACACTACATAAGGGCGCCCAAATGAAAAAGCCACCCGGAGGTGGCTTTTCTTTACTACTGGAGAAGCAGCGCTGGCTTCCTGATCGTTCCGACGCTGGAGCGTGGGAGCGATCGAGAAACCGCCTGGCTTAGTAAGCCTTGCCGGTCTTGTAGAAGTGTTCGAAGCAGAAGTTGGTGGCCTCGATGTAGCCTTCAGCGCCACCGCAGTCGAAACGCTTGCCCTTGAACTTGTAGGCAATCACGCAACCGTCCTGGGCCTGTTTCATCAGGGCGTCGGTGATCTGGATCTCGCCGCCCTTGCCCGGCTCGGTCTGCTCGATCAGGGTGAAGATGTCCGGGGTCATGATGTAGCGACCGATGATCGCCAGGTTCGACGGTGCATCTTCCGGTTTTGGTTTCTCGACCATGTTGCGTACGCGGTACAGGTCGTCACCGATCAGGTCGCCGGCGATCACACCGTACTTGCTGGTTTCCTGCGGATCGACTTCCATGATCGCGACGATGGTGCAGCGGTACTGCTTGTACAGCTTGACCATCTGCTTGAGCACGCCGTCGCCTTCGAGGTTGACGCACAGGTCGTCCGCCAGGACCACGGCGAACGGCTCGTCGCCGATCAGCGGACGGCCGGTCAGGATCGCATGGCCCAGGCCCTTCATTTCGGTCTGGCGGGTGTAGGAGAACGAACACTCGTCCAACAGGCGGCGGATACCGACCAGGTATTTTTCCTTGTCGGTGCCCTTGATCTGGTTTTCCAACTCGTAGCTGATGTCGAAATGGTCTTCCAGCGCGCGCTTGCCGCGGCCGGTGACGATCGAGATCTCGTTCAAGCCAGCGTCCAGCGCTTCCTCGACGCCGTACTGGATCAGTGGCTTGTTCACCACCGGCAGCATTTCTTTAGGCATGGCTTTAGTCGCTGGCAGGAAGCGAGTACCGTAACCGGCTGCTGGGAACAAGCATTTCTTGATCATATAAGTCCTTAAAAAGGGCGGTGTGTACGAGTTTCGGCGCAGTCTAATCAGGCGGCGGTCACCTTACAATGCCCCGCTGATAGCATACTGACGCCAACATAGAGAAAAACTGGCGCTGATAGTTCCGCAAGACTTGCAAATAGTACGACGCCCGGTAACCGCGGCGACTGCGGAACACTTCCACGCACGCTCCAAGGCAGCAATTCTAGCTGCTGATGCCGGTTTGCGCCTTGATCTGCGCTATGATTCCGGCCTTCCATCACCCCCAGCGAGACAGATCGATGTCGGCAGCAAAAAACGTGAACGGTTACCTGATCAACCAGGCAAAGGACGGACAGTGGTGGGTCGCCGGCGTCGATGGCGAGAACATTGCAGGGCCGTTCCCGACCGAAGCACTGGCCATTGAAGTGGCCTCGGTTTTCCAGGACACACCTGCCCCCGCCACCAAGCGTCGTGGCAACTGAAGGCTGAACGACATGAAGCGACTTCTGACACTGATTGCGGTACTGGCCCTGGGCGGCTGCGCCACGGCATCCAAGACTTACCTGGACAACGGCCGGCAGGGCCTGGCGATCGACTGTTCGGGCGAGGCCATGTCCTGGGCCAAGTGCTACGAGAAGGCCGACGCCTCCTGTGCCGGGACCGGCTACACCATCGTCGGCACGGACGGCACGCCGCAGCCCGCCGAAAGCGACAAGACCCTGGGCGTGGATGTCGGCAATTTCAAGAGCCGCACCGTGGTGGTGGTCTGCAAGTGAAGCAGGCCGGCCGGGGTCCGGCTGGCGCCGGCCTCAGGGCTGACCGGAAATGCAGCGGGTCGCCGCATCGAGCACCGCGCTGGAGCGCAACGGGTTGTTCGACATGCTCTCGTAGAGCTTGATGCTGCTGCCGTTGGAGCGCTCCTCGATATCCAGCAGCGCCGCCGGCGAGGTCGACAGGCGATCGCGCACTACCATCTTGATCCCGTTCTTGTGCGGCGTCAGCAACGAGGGGCCCCGGCTCTTGATCAGGATCGTGTCCACGCACTGGGCATACTCATTGGGCTTCTTGCCCGAAATCACATTCAGCGTCGGTGGTGTCTGCTGGATGTCCTTTACACTCGCACAACCACTCAACGCCAAGACCGCGACCCAAACGCCCCACTTCATGAAAAAACCTCCGATAAAGACGCTCGGACAGCATCCGCGGGATTTTTCTCCCTGGGACGTGAATTAAAAGCACCTGAATTAAATCGATCATCTATGGCGACAAGGCCGTGTAATCCGTCAAACTTGTCAGTCTGCCCGGAGAACAACTCCATCGTAGCCGTTATCCCCGCTCTGCCACATGCTATCTTTTTGATTTTGTAGAAAAAGCCTTCTGGAGGCGCCCATGAAATTCATCCACCAGCGCGAGCACCTCAACGAAGACGACATCGTCGTGATCGACTGCTCCCAGACCTGCAACATCCGCCTGATGAACGACGCCAACTTCCGCAGCTTCAAGAATGGCGGTCGCCACACCTACCACGGCGGCGCCTTCGATACCTTCCCGGCCAAGATCACCGTACCGAGCACCGGTTTCTGGAACATCACCCTGGACACGGTCGTCACCAAGCGCGCCATCAGCGTCACCCGCAAGCCGAACCTGACGCATTCGATCCGCATTATCCGCCGCTCCAGCTCGAAATTGCGTTAATTCAGCGCACACGCCCACCTTCTCTCGTTACTGGAATGACCGTGACTACCAAATACGTCATCAAATACAAACTCGACGGTGAACGCCGTTTCGACTTCGCGCAACTGGAAAACGGCACCGAGGCCGAAGCCCGCGCCGCGTTGGAAGCCATTCATGGCAAAGTCGACGATAGCATCACCGATGTGAAAGTCAGCAAGGCCCTGTAAGCGCGCGACGGGTCTGACGAGACAGCCCATGAACCTCGATCTGTTTGCCGCCGACGATCTGCAGCAACCCGAGCGCAACGAGCGGATCGGCGAACAGTCGTGGGTGCTGCGCGGCTTCGCCCTGCCCTGGGTCGAGCGTCTGCTCCCGGCCCTGCAACAGGTGCTGCTTGAAGCGCCGTTCCGGCAGATGGTCACCCCCGGCGGTTTCACCATGTCCGCCAGCCTGAGCAGTTGCGGCACCTGGGGCTGGACCACCGACCGCAGCGGCTACCGCTACAGCGCCGTCGACCCGCAAACCGGCCGCCCCTGGCCGGCCATGCCGGACGTATTCCGCCAGCTGGCGGTCGACGCCGCGCAGAGGGCCGGCTTTGCCCACTTCATCCCCGATGCCTGCCTGATCAACCGCTATGTGCCGGGAGCGAAGATGTCCCTGCATCAGGACCGCAACGAACAGAACTTCAGCGCCCCGGTGGTTTCCATCTCGCTGGGTTTGCCGGCGATGTTCCTGTTCGGCGGCCACGAGCGCAGCGACAAGACCTTGCGCGTTCCGCTGTTCCACGGCGATGTGGTGGTCTGGGGCGGCGTCGACCGCCTGCGTTTTCACGGCGTGCTGCCGATCAAGGACGGCCGGCATCCGCAACTGGGTGCCGAGCGCATCAACTTCACATTGCGCATGGCCGGCTGAAAACTCGCCGAGCGGTGAGTCGACGAGACTGCTTACAACGCGGCATGATCATCGCGCAGAGCGTTTTCGTCGCCCCTAGCGGTTGACGTCGACGACCACCCGCCCCCTGACCTGCCCGGCGAGCAATCGTGGAGCCACTTCCAGCGCCTCGCCCAGGCTGATTTCCTGGCTGATCAGCGCCAACTGCTCGCGATCAAGGTCCCTCGCCAGGCGATCCCAGGCGACGATTCGCTGCGCCTTGGGCTGGGTCACGCTGTTGATCCCGGCCAACGTCACCCCACGCAGGATGAACGGTGCCACCGAGGCCGGGAAATCCATGCCCTGGGCCAGGCCGCAGGCAGCCACCGTGCCATTGGCCCGGGTAGCGGCGCAGACATTGGCCAGGGTGTGACTGCCCACGGAGTCGATGGCCGCGACCCAGCGCTCTTTCGCCAACGGCTTGCCCGGTTGCGACAGCGTCTCGCGGTCGATGATCTCGGCGGCGCCCAGCTGCTTCAGATAGGCGTGCTCGCTGGTGCGCCCGGTGGATGCCAGCACCCGATACCCCAGGCGCGCCAGCAAGGCCACGGCGAAACTGCCCACGCCACCGTTGGCCCCGGTCACCAGCACCTCGCCCTGGTCCGGCGTCAGGCCATTGCGCTCCAGCGCCAGGATGCTGAGCATCGCGGTAAAACCTGCCGTGCCGATGGCCATGGTTTGTGCCGCCGTGAACCCCTGGGGCAATGGAATCAGCCAGTCACCGTTGAGCCGGGCTTTCTGCGCCAGTCCACCCCAATGCCCCTCGCCGACACCCCAGCCATTGAGCAACACCGCGTCGCCGGCCTGATAATCGGCATGGCTGCTGTGCTCTACCGTGCCCACCAGGTCGATGCCCGGCACCATCGGGAAGCGCCGCACCACCGGGCTTGCGCCGGTGATCGCCAGGCCGTCCTTGAAGTTCAGGGTGCTGTAGGCAACCCGTATCGTCACATCGCCTTCCGGCAATTGTTCATCGCTGAGGGAGGCCAGGTTGGCCCGATAACCGTCTTCGTCCTTTTCGATCAAGATGCCACTGAACATGCTTGCCTCCAATTTAGACCGATCGTCTAGAAATAGCCGAAAAAAAGCCCCGGAAAATCAATGCGCCAGGCAGCGTGCAAAGCCCTGCATAAAGGTTTCCAAGGGTGCCTCGCTGCGCACCAGCCGGGCGCGCAATACCGCGCCCTCCCAACCGATCCAGAAAAAATTCGCCAGGGCCGCGCAGTCGGCGTCGCGGGCCAGTTCACCCGCGTCCTGCGCCGCCTGCAGGCAGTGCGACAGGCGCAGCTCCCAACTGCGCAGCACCGCGTCCAGTTGCTCGCGATAGCTGTCCGGCAGCAGCGTCACTTCCTGGCCCAGATTGCCCACCAGGCAACCGCGCCGAAACCCGTGCCGCGCCATGCCGGCCTTGGCTTCGTCGACAAAGCCGCGCAGGCGTTGCAAGGGTGGCAGTGACGTATCCAGCAGCCAGCGGTCGAGCTTGCGGGCAAAGTACTCGGCGTAGTTGGCGAGCACCGCCTGGCCGAACGCTTCCTTGCTGTCGAAGTAGTGGTAGAACGAGCCCTTGGGCACCCCTACCCGCTTGAGCACGACGTCGATACCGGTGGCCATGAAACCCTGTTCGGTGAGGATTTCGGTGCCGCAACGCACCAGCATCTCGCGGGTCTGCAATTGCTCCCGGGGGATTTTCGGCGGACGGCCAGGCTTGCGCGGTGCGGCAGTTATCGAGGTCATGGGCACAATATAGACCGATCGGCTATAAAATACATGCGACTAAAGGCGCAGGTCGGCTCACTCGACGATCCCGATATACACCGCAACGCTGTCCGGCCCGGTATAAACCTCGAAATCCGTAGCGAAGCGACGTTGTCCGGGATGCTGCTCGAAGTAGGACCAGATCCGCCCCCAGGTGTCGATGACCGTCTGCGGCATGGCGCCCCGGCCTTCGAAAACCAGATAGGGGCCGGCCTGCACCTCAAGGGTCGGATACCCCGGGGCCGGCGTCGTCACCGCGACCGCGGCGGTCACATCGAAATAGCCGCTGGCATCCGACTCGTAGCCGGAGTAGACGCCATACACCGGTGAATCCGGCTGGCGGTTGGCGATACGCTCGGCCAGTCCTTCGGCGAAGAAACCGCCCCACAACCCACCGATCCTTGCCGTCTCAGCGTACCGCTCGTCCTCGTTGCGGGTCCGGACCTGCGGGCCGGACACCTGGAAAGCAGCCACTTCCACGCGTTTCACATCCATCTGCATCATGCTCCTGGGCGGTTTTTTGAACGGCGATTTTTGAACGACGACAACTTTAGGCGGATTCTGTCGCGAGCGTCATCGCAAATCACTCTTTTTGCCTGCCCGGACAGATCATGACTGGCCTTGCGCGCATCATTCCTGATACAAACCAGCCCTGTTCTCGTCGTTATCCTTTTATCTGCCCCGGAGAAAAGCCGCCATGAGCACCTGGCCTGACACCCGCATTCTAGACCTGTTCGGCATCCAGCTACCGATCATCCAGGGGCCCCTGGCCGGAGCCACCACGGCCGCGATGATGCTGGGCGTGGCCAGGGCCGGCGGCCTTGCCTCGCTGCCTTGCGCGATGCTGACCCCGGAGCAGATCCGCCAGGAGGTGCAGGCCTTTCGCGCGGCGATCCAGGCCCCGTTGAACGTCAACTTCTTCTGCCACCAGCCACCTGCCGCCGACCCGGAGCGTGAGAAACGCTGGAAGGAACGCCTGGCGCCCTACTACCGCGAGCTGGGTGTCGACTTCAATGCACCGACACCGGTTTCCAGCCGCGCGCCCTTCGATGAAACCAGCTGCCAACTGGTGGAAGAGCTACGTCCGGAGATCGTCAGCTTCCACTTCGGCCTGCCGCCCGAGGCCCTGCTCGATCGGGTGAAAGCCACCGGGGCGACGATTATCGGTTGCGCCACCACCGTGGACGAGGCGCGCTGGCTGGAAGAACGCGGCTGCCACGCGATCATCGCCATGGGCAACGAAGCCGGCGGCCATCGCGGCATCTTCCTCAGCAACGACCTCAACACCCAGGTCGGCACCGTCGCCCTGGTGCCACAGATCGCCGATGCGGTGAAGGTGCCGGTGATTGCCGCCGGCGGTATCGGCGACGGCCGTGGCATCGCCGCGGCCTTCATGCTCGGAGCCTCGGCAGTGCAACTGGGCACGGCCTATCTGTTCACCCCCGAGGCCAAGGTCTCGGCCTCCCATCACCAGGCCCTGCGTACGGCGAAGGACAGCGAGACGGCCCTGACCAACCTGTTCACCGGCCGCCCGGCGCGCGGCATCATGAACCGGGTGATGCGCGACCTGGGACCGATCAGCGACATGGCCCCGGCGTTCCCCCTCGCCGGCGGCGCGCTGATGCCGCTGCGGGCCAAGGGCGAGGCGGACTTCAGCAACCTGTGGTCGGGCCAGGCCCTGCGCCTGGGCGTGGAGTTACCAGCGGAGGCATTGACCCGGCAGTTGGCGGAACAGGCCCAGGCGCTCTTGAAAGGGCGCTGATCGTCTCCCCCTGTAGAAGGCGATGGCGTTTCCAGACAACGGTTGTCGACTGGCCGGTCGCATCGCCAGCAAGCCGGCTCCAGCAATGGACCTGACGTTTTCAAGAAAGGGGGGACTCTCGCCAGCGCCATGAAATCGCTATATATTTGTTTATATAGCGATTCACCCCTCTCAGCGCCGCACACTTCCTATAACAAGCGGCGCCTGTGCCTGTCCCCAACGTTTGAACGGAGCCGCTTCATGATCACTCGTGCCTCACGTTTTGCCCCGACTTGCCTGGCCGCCCTGCTCGGCCTCTTCACCTTCGCCTCGGCCCAGGCCGCTGAAGTCCAGGTGGCCGTCGCCGCCAACTTCACCGCACCGATCCAGGCGATTGCCGCCGACTTCGAGAAAGACACCGGCCACAAGCTGGTCGCCGCCTACGGTGCCACCGGCCAGTTCTACACCCAGATCAAGAACGGCGCGCCGTTCGAAGTGTTCCTCGCCGCCGACGACACCACCCCGGCCAAGCTGGAAAAAGAAGGCGATATCGTTGCCGGCTCGCGCTTCACCTATGCCGTCGGCACCCTGGCGCTGTGGTCGGCCAAGGACGGCTACGTCGATGCCAAGGGCCAGGTGCTCAAGGACAACCAGTACCAGCACCTGTCCATCGCCGATCCGAAAGCCGCGCCCTACGGCCTGGCCGCCACCCAGGTCCTGGCCAGGCTGGGCCTGACCGACAAGGTCAAGGACAAACTGGTCACCGGCCAGAACATCACCCAGGCCTATCAGTTCATCTCCACCGGCAATGCCGAGCTGGGCTTTGTCGCACTGTCGCAGATCTACAAGGACGGCAAGGTCACCAGCGGTTCGGCATGGATCGTCCCGGCCGACATGCACGAAGCCATCAAGCAGGACGCGGTGATCCTGACCAAGGGCAAGGACAATGCCGCCGCCAAGGCGCTGGTCGACTACCTGAAAGGTCCGAAAGCCGCGGCCATCATCAAGTCCTACGGTTACCAGCTCTGACATGCCGCTGACGAGTGCCGACTTCGCCGCGATCTGGCTGACCCTGCAACTGGCCACCCTGACCACGGCGATCCTGCTGGTGATCGGCACGCCGATCGCGTTATGGCTGGCGCGCACCCGCTCCTGGCTGCGCGGGCCGATCGGCGCGGTAGTGGCCCTGCCGCTGGTGCTGCCACCGACGGTGATCGGTTTCTACCTGCTGCTGGCCTTCGGCCCCCACGGTTTTATCGGCCAGTTCACCCAGTCCATCGGGCTGGGTACCCTGACCTTCAGTTTCACCGGGCTGGTGATCGGCTCGGTGATCTACTCGATGCCCTTTGTGGTGCAACCGCTGCAAAACGCTTTCAGTGCCATCGGCACCCGCCCTCTGGAAGTGGCCGCAACCCTGCGCGCCAATCCCTGGGACACATTCTTCAGCGTGGTCCTGCCCCTGGCACGACCGGGCTTCATCACCGCCGCGATCCTCGGTTTCGCCCACACCGTCGGCGAGTTCGGCGTGGTCTTGATGATCGGCGGCAATATCCCGCACAAGACCCGCGTGGTCTCGGTGCAGATCTACGACCACGTCGAGGCCATGGAATACCTCCAGGCCCACTGGCTGGCCGGCGCCATGCTGGTGTTTTCCTTTATCGTGTTGCTGGCGCTGTATTCGAGCCGCAAGACCAAGATGGGCTGGAGCTGAGCCATGGCATCCTCGATCAAGGTCAACCTGCAACTGAACTACACGGGCTTCGCCCTGGACCTCGACCTGGACCTGCCCGGCCGCGGCGTGACCGCGCTGTACGGTCATTCCGGCTCGGGCAAGACCACCTGCCTGCGCTGCATCGCCGGCCTGGAAAAGGCCCTGCAGGCGTTTATCCAGGTCAACGGCGAAGTCTGGCAGGACAGCAGCCGGCAGCATTTCGTCCCGCCACACAAACGCGCCCTGGGCTACGTGTTCCAGGAAGCCAGCCTGTTCCCGCATCTCTCGGTGCTGGCGAACCTGGAGTTCGGCCTGCGGCGCATTCCCCGGGCCCAACGCCGGGTGGACATGGCCCATGCCAGCGAATTGCTGGGCATCACCCACCTGCTGGAGCGCCACCCGCAGCACCTGTCCGGCGGCGAACGCCAGCGTGTCGGCATCGCCCGGGCGCTACTCACCAGTCCGCAACTGCTGCTGATGGACGAACCCCTGGCGGCCCTCGACAGCAAGCGCAAGGGCGAGATCCTGCCGTACCTCGAACGCCTGCATGACGAACTGGATATCCCGGTGCTCTACGTCAGTCATTCCCAGGACGAAGTGGCGCGCCTGGCCGACCATATCGTCCTGCTCGGCGACGGCAAGGCCCTGGCCAGCGGCCCCATCGGCGAAACCCTCGCGCGGCTCGACCTGCCCCTGGCCCTCGGCGATGATGCCGGCGTGGTGATCGAAGGCCAGGTCAGTGCCTATGACATGCATTACCAACTGGTCACCCTGCAGTTGCCCGGCAGCCTGCTGACCATGCGGGTCGCCCATGCGCCCCTGGCCGTCGGCAAGCCTTTGCGTTTCAAGGTCCAGGCGCGGGATGTCAGCCTCAGCCGGCAGGCGGAAGAACACAGCAGTATCCTCAATCGACTGCCGGTGACGGTCACCGGCGAGACTCCCGCGGACAACAGTGCCCATGTGCTGGTCAGGCTGGAGGCTGGCGGAACCCCGCTGCTGGCACGGATCACCCGGTTTTCCCGGGACCAGTTGCAGCTGCAGGCCGGTCAGCAACTGTGGGCGCAGATCAAGGCTGTGGCGGTCCTGGCCTGAATTGAAGGCACCTCCGGGCCAGGCGGTGGTCAATCAGTCATAGCGGCCTGACTTCGCGCCAAGGACTCCCTGCCATGACTGATGTACCGACGCCTGTCGACCTGCCGCCCGACCTGCATTATGTCGACGACACCCTGCCGGGTATTCGCCGCAAACCCTGGCGGGGCCGGTTCGCCTACTTCGGCGCCGATGGCCAACGCATTCGCGACAGCCAGGAGATCAAGCGCCTCGATGCCCTGGCCGTGCCGCCGGCCTACACCGACGTGTGGATCTGCGCCGATCCGCGGGGCCATCTGCAAGCCACCGGCCGGGATGCCAGGGGTCGCAAGCAGTACCGCTATCACCCGCGCTGGCGGGAAATCCGCGACCAGGACAAATACGCGCGACTGCTGGCGTTCGGCAACGCCCTGCCCAAGTTGCGCCGGCAACTGCAAGCCTCCCTCGCGAGACCGGGATTCACCCGGGACAAGGTCATGGCCACGGTGATCGGCCTGCTCGACGCCACGCTGATCCGCATCGGCAATACCCGCTACGCCCGGGAGAACCGCTCCTACGGCCTGACCACCCTGCGCAGCCGGCACGTGGAAATCAACGGCAGCGCCATGGTCTTCCAGTTTCGCGGCAAGAGCGGCGTCGAGCACCAGGTGACACTCAAGGACCGGCGCCTGGCCAACGTACTCAAGCGCTGCCTGGAACTGCCCGGACAAAACCTGTTCCAGTACCTGGATGAACACGGCGAACGCCACACGGTCAGTTCATCGGACGTGAACGCCTACCTGCATGAACTGACCGGCGCCGAGTTCACTGCCAAGGACTTTCGCACCTGGGCCGGCAGCGCCCTGGCCCTGGCGGTCTTGCGCGAGTTGTGCTGGGAACCGGAAGCCGAGGCGAAAAAACAGATCGTCGAGATGGTGAAAAATGTCGCCAGGCAGTTGGGCAATACCCCCGCCGTCTGCCGCAAGTGCTATATCCATCCTGCCGTCCTTGAAGCGTTCGTCCTCGGCGACCTGGCGAAACTGCCCCGCCCCCGGGTGCGCAAGGACCTGAACCTGGAGGAAGCCGGCCTGGCGATGTTCCTGCAACGCCAGCCGTAGAACAGTGAAGAGCAGCCCACCACAACGACGGAAGACCCGATGACGGCCAAACCTGCTGCGACGCTTCTCGACACGATTGAAGGCCAGCGCCTGAGGGGCGAAAACGCCGCCGACTGGCGCGAATGGGGCCCCTACCTGAGTGAACGGCAGTGGGGCACGGTCCGCGAGGACTACAGCGCCGACGGCGACGCCTGGGCCTATTTCCCCCACGACCATGCCCGCAGTCGCGCCTATCGCTGGGGCGAGGATGGCCTCGCGGGATTCTCCGACAAATCCCAGCACTGGTGCCTCGGCCTGGCGCTCTGGAACGAACGCGACCCGATTCTCAAGGAGCGCCTGTTCGGCCTGAACAACGCCGAAGGCAACCACGGCGAAGACGTCAAGGAACTGTACTTCTACCTCGACGGCGTACCCAGCCATGCCTACATGCGCATGCTCTACAAATACCCGCAGGCGGCCTTTCCCTATGACGACCTGGTCAGGGAGAACGCCCGCCGGGGCCTCGACGATGCCGAATACGAGCTGCTCGATACCGGGGTCTTCGAGGACAACCGCTATTTCGATATCACGGTGGAGTACGCCAAGCACGGCACGAACGATATCGTCATGCGCGTCAGCGTGCAGAACCGCTTTCACCAGCCCGCGCGCCTGCGCGTGCTGCCGCAGCTGTGGGCGCGCAATGACTGGAGCTGGAGTCTCCATGCCCGACGGCCTAGCCTGACCCTGCTGGATGACCAGATCAGCGCCCAGCACGCCGGCTGCGATCCTATGCAGGCCAGTGCCTGGGGCGACGCGCCTTTCGAATGGCTGTTCTGCGAGAACGAGACCAACACCCGTCGCCTGAACGGCTCGCAGGCCGCCGGGCCCTTCAAGGATGGCATCAACGATCATGTGGTCAACGGTGCCCAAAGCATTCGCCGTGACAGCGGAACGCGGGTGGCGGCGCACTTCTCCCTAGAGCTGCAAGGGGGCGAAACCCGCACGGTCTACCTGCGCTTCGCTCCGCCCGCGGCGGAAAAAATCAATGTCCGCCGCCTGTTCGAGCAGCGCCGCGAGGAAACGGATGACTTCTATGCCGCCCTGCAGCACGGCCTGGCCGATGCCGATGCGCGCAATGTCCAGCGCCAGGCCCTGGCCGGCCTGCTGTGGTCCAAGCAACTGTATTACTTCGACGTCAACCAGTGGCTCGACGGCGACCCGGCCCAGCCGCGACCACCGGCCGGGCGCCCGCAGATTCGCAACAGCCATTGGCGGCACCTGTCGAACTTCGACATCGTGTCCATGCCGGACAAATGGGAATACCCCTGGTACGCCTCCTGGGACCTGGGCTTCCAGGCGGTGGCCTTCGCCCTGATCGATCCGGGCTTCGCCAAGCACCAGCTGCTGCTCCTGGTCAAGGATCGCTTCATGCACCCCAACGGCCAGCTGCCCGCCTACGAGTGGCGCTTCGACGACGCCAATCCGCCGGTGAATGCCTGGGCGTCATGGCGGGTCTACCAGCGGGAAAAGCAGCTGACCGGCAGCGGCGACATGGACTTCCTCGAACGGATCTTCCACAAGCTGCTGCTGAACTTCTCCTGGTGGGTCAACCGCAAGGACGCCGAGGGCCGCAACCTGTTCCAGGGCGGTTTCCTCGGGCTGGACAATATCGCCCTGTTCAACCGCTCCGACGATATCCCGCCGGGCTATACCCTCGACCAGGCCGACGGTACGGCCTGGGTCGCCGCCTATGCCCTGGACATGATGCGCATCGCCCTGGAACTGGCCAGGCGCAACCCGGTGTACGTGGATATCGGGGTGAAATTCTTCGAGCACTTTCTCTATATCGCCGGGGCGATCAACCGGGTCGACGACGGCGCCGAGGGACTGTGGGACAGCCAGGACGAATTCTTCTACGACGTGCTGCAACACCCCGACGGCCACAGCGAACCGGTGCGCCTGCGCTCCATCGTCGGGCTGATGCCCCTGTTCGCCGTGCTGGTGCTGGAGCAGCGTGAACATCAGGACCTGCCCGGCCTGCGCGAACGGCTGCTGGGTTTCATGCACCACCGGCCGGACCTGGCGGCGCTGGTCTCGCGCTGGAACGAACCCGGAGACGGCAATCGCCTGCTACTGGCCTTGCTGCGCGGCGAACGCACCAAGAACCTGCTCAAGCGCATGCTCGATGAGGCCGAGTTTCTCTCCGACTTCGGCATCCGCTCGCTGTCCCGGGCGTTTGCCGAACAACCACTGGCGATGCAACTCGACGGCAAGGCCCTCTGCGCCCGCTACCAGCCGGCGGAATCCGACTCGCGCCTGTACGGCGGCAACTCCAACTGGCGCGGGCCGTTGTGGATGCCGATCAACTACCTGCTGATCGAATCGCTGCGCGAGTTCCATCGCTACTACGACGATCATTTTTCAGTGGAATATCCCAGCGGTTCCGGCTATTTATCGTCGCTGGACGAAGTCGCCGACGGCCTCGGCCGACGCCTGACCTCGCTGTTCCTGCGCGGCGAAGACGGCCAGCGCCCGGCGATGGCGGCCTACCCGCAGTTGCAGGCCGATCCGGCTAGCCGCGATCTGCTGCTGTTCCATGAGTATTTCCATGGCGACACCGGGCGTGGCCTGGGCGCCTCCCATCAGACCGGCTGGAGCGCGCTGGTGGCCTTGCTGCTGCAACCGCGCGACTGAGCCTGTTCACCTGGAGTCTTGCCGAATGCTTTCACACGTTTACCTGGGCATTACCGATTTCGACCGGGCCTTCGGTTTCTATCAACCCTTGATGGAGACACTGGGCCTCAAGCTGCGCTTCAGCGATGCAGACAAGCCCTGGGCAGGCTGGGTCAGGCCAGACGCGCCACGCCCGTTGCTGATTATCGGCACGCCCTTCGATGGCAAAGCGGCCAGTCCCGGCAACGGCCAGATGCTTGGCCTGCTGGCGCCCAGTCGCGAAGCGGTGGACCGCTGCCATCAACTGGCCCTGGAACATGGCGGCAGTTGTGAAGGCGCGCCCGGCTTGCGCCCGCACTATCACGCCAACTACTACGGTGCCTACTTTCGCGACCCTGACGGCAACAAGCTGTGCGTCTGCTGCCACGATCCGCTGCCGGGCACCGCGGATTAACCTCGGGCTTGCCAGTCCCGCAGCCATTGCAGTCCGGCCGAGGTATTGCCACGCGGCCGGTACTCGCAGCCGATCCAGCCGCTGTAGCCCAGGCGGTCGAGCAATTCGAACAGCCACGGGTAGTTCACCTCGCCCTGGTCCGGCTCATGGCGATCCGGTACCCCGGCGATCTGGATATGGCCGATATGGGCCAGGTCGCGACGCAAGGTGGTCGCCAGGTCGCCTTCGACGATCTGGCAGTGGTAGCAATCGAACTGGACCTGCAGGTTGGCTGCACCGATGACCTCGCGGGCAGCATGGGCCTGGTCCTGGCGGTTGAGCAAAAAACCCGGCATATCGCGAGTGTTGATCGGCTCTAGCAGCACGGTGACGCCAACCTTGGCCGCCTCTGCCGCGGCATGGGCAAGATTCTCCAGATAGGTCGCGTGATGCCGCTCGCGGCTCGCTCCGGCAGGCAACAGGCCGGCCATTACATGCAGATGCCTGTTACCCAGAATGGCGGCGTATTCCAGGGCGCGGGAAAAACCTTCGCGGAATTCCTGTTCGCGCCCCGGCAAGGATGCGGTGCCGCGCTCGCCGGCCGCCCAATCGCCAGGTGGGGTATTGAAGAGGACCTGGACCAGGCCGTTGTCGTCGAGACGCTGCTTGAGCACCTGCGGGCTGTGGTCGTAGGGAAACAGATACTCCACCGCCTCGAAGCCATCAGCCGCGGCGGCGGAAAAGCGCTCGAGGAAATCGTGCTCCGGGTAGAGCATGCTCAGGTTGGCGGCGAAACGGGGCATGGGCAGGTCTCGATCTTGGCTGGGGAGGCGCCAGGAATACACAAAGCCGGCGGATCGGGCAACTGGTCGCGTTGGTACTGATGGATAGGTATCGAATAACCCCGGCATACTTTGCAAACAACCAACTCGAAGTTCAATATTCAACTCACTTCAGCGTTCATTCAGTTTAATACAACAAAACAGCACATTTGAGGTTGACTTAATCTACCTCGCTGAGTAAATTCCCCCTGCCTGCTGCTCAGGCCTTTTTTCAACTCATAAAAGAACCCAATGGACACAGTATCTAGACGCTGTCCGGTTACCGCGAACGCGGCTCACCGGGCGCTTAACCCAAAAAATGACGGGACTCGACGCACAGTCGGGTGAGCTGCGCCAGGGCCTAGTGCTCCCACGTAACTCGCCTCTGCCGGCGCCAGTCCGGTCGCGAGGTGTGTTATGACTTTCAAATCCTCTGTAATGCCAGGCGTTCGCGCCTTTGCCTCCAGCATGCGCGTCAAGCTGTCCCGCGAGCCCACCCGCGCGCCGCGGGCCAGCGCCCTGTTCGCCATCCCTTCCTCCAGTGCCCAGGCTGCGCCGCGCGCGGCCATCGGCTGGCGCATCTGCCCGGCCACCGGCCAGCTGCAACAGCGCTGGAGCTTCGACGACAGCCAGGACCCTCAGAGTATGGGGCTCGCGCAGCTGCTACAGCGCGCCGGCCAGACCCTGAACCTGTATGTCGAGGCCCGTGCCGCCTGATTGACCGGCACTGACATGGACAACTTCCGAACTTGCACTTCGAAACTTTGAAGTGCACGGAACTTCTATTGCCCGGCAATTAATACATATAGAGAAAGTTGTTATGGACGAAGCCAGTAGTCGGTTCGCTGCCTGTTGTTTTTCCGTGGGCGGGCAGCGAACGTTAAATATCCGGACAGAACTCAATTCGAATCGATCGCACCCTCGCGACTCGGCAGGTATTCGCTCGCCCATGATCCGGTGAGCCGTCCCCATGCCTGGTCGCGGACAAGTGACAGGGGCATAACCATGAACAGCGTAAAAACTCCACCACGGCGCGGCCAGAACAACAGCAGGGACGATGCCCGGCTGTCGATGCGCGCCGCCCGCGAATCCCAGCATGGCCTGGCCACCACCCTGAGCAACGTCAAGGCCACCCGCGACGGTCTCACCGAACTGGACGCCTCGGGCCGCCTGCAACGCGAAGGCTACAACGAGGTCGCCCACGACAAGCCGCCCCACGCGGTGGTGCAGTTCCTCCAGGCCCTGAACAATCCCTTTATCTACGTCCTGCTGATCCTCGCCGGGATCAGCTTCTTCACCGACTTCTGGCTGGCCGAACGCGCCGGCGAAGAAGGCGACCTGACCAAGGTCATCATCATCATGACCATGGTCACCCTCAGCAGCACCCTGCGCTTCTGGCAGGAACACCGGTCGGCCAAGTCCGCCGAAGCCCTCAAGGCCATGGTCCGCACCACCGCCAGCGTGCTGCGCCGTGACCAGATGGGCAGCAAGCCGGTATTGCGCGAAGTACCGATGCGCGAACTGGTGGCCGGCGATATCGTCCACCTGTCGGCCGGCGACATGATCCCGGCGGATATCCGCCTGATCGAATCCCGTGACCTGTTCATCAGCCAGGCGGTGCTCACCGGCGAAGCCTTGCCCGTGGAAAAGTACGACACCCTCGGCGATGTCGCCCAGAAGTCCGTCGGCGCCAATCCCACCGACCAGAGCAACCTGCTGGACCTGCAGAATATCTGCTTCATGGGCACCAACGTGGTCAGCGGCACAGCCAAGGCCGTGGTGGTCGCCACCGGTCCGCGCACCTACTTCGGTTCGCTGGCCAAGGCCATCGTCGGTTCGCGGGTGCAGACCGCCTTCGACCGCGGCGTGAACAGTGTCAGCTGGCTGCTGATCCGCTTCATGCTGGTGATGGTGCCGATCGTGTTCCTGCTCAACGGCTTTTCCAAGGGCGACTGGGGCGATGCTCTGCTCTTTGCTCTGGCTGTGGCTGTCGGCCTGACCCCGGAAATGCTGCCGATGATCGTCAGCGCCAACCTCGCCAAGGGCGCCATGGCCATGGCCCGGCGCAAGGTGGTGGTCAAGCGTCTGAACGCGATCCAGAACTTCGGCTCGATGGATGTGCTGTGCACCGACAAGACCGGCACCCTGACCCAGGACAAGATCATCCTCGAGCACCATGTCGGCACCGACGGGCAACGCAACGACGCGGTCCTCGGCCTGGCCTGGCTGAACAGCCATCACCAGAGCGGCATGAAGAACCTGATGGACCAGGCGGTGCTGCGCTTCTCCGAACAGGATCCGAAGTTCCAGGTGCCGTTCGCCTACAGCAAGGTCGATGAGCTGCCGTTCGACTTCGTCCGCCGGCGCCTGTCGATCATCGTCAAGGACAGCCGTGGCGATCACCTGCTGATCTGCAAGGGCGCGGTCGAGGAAATGCTCGCCATCTCCAGCCATATGATGGCAGGCGACGACGTGGTGCCCCTCGACGAGCAGCGCCGCAAGGAGCTGCTGGCGCTGGCCAACGACTACAACAAGGACGGTTTCCGCGTCCTGCTGGTCGCCACCCGCGATATCCTCAAGCCCCAGAGCAAGGACCAGTACAAGACTGCGGATGAACGCGAACTGGTGATCCGCGGCTTCCTGACCTTCCTCGATCCGCCGAAGGAAACCGCCGGCCCGGCGATTGCCGCCCTGCGCGAGATCGGTGTCACCGTCAAGGTCCTGACCGGCGACAACGCGGTCGTCACCTGCAAGATCTGCCGCGAGGTCGGACTGGAGCCGGGCCTGCCGCTGCTGGGCCAGGACATCGAGCACATGGACGACGAGATCCTGAAACTGCGGGTCGAGGAACGCACCGTGTTCGCCAAGCTGACTCCGTTGCAGAAGTCGCGGGTGCTCAAGGCCCTGCAATCCAACGGCCACACCGTCGGCTTCCTCGGCGACGGCATCAACGACGCCCCGGCCCTGCGCGATGCCGACGTCGGTATCTCGGTGGACAGCGGCACCGATATCGCCAAGGAATCGGCCGATATCATCCTCCTGGAAAAGAGCCTGATGGTGCTGGAAGAAGGCGTGCTCAAGGGCCGCGAAACCTTCGGCAATATCATGAAGTACCTGAACATGACCGCCAGCTCCAACTTCGGCAACGTGTTCTCGGTGCTGGTGGCCAGTGCCTTCATCCCGTTCCTGCCGATGCTGTCGATCCACCTGCTGCTGCAGAACCTGATCTACGACATCTCCCAACTGGCCCTGCCCTGGGACAAGATGGACAAGGAGTTCCTGCGCAAGCCGCGCAAGTGGGATGCGAAGAATATCGGCCGCTTCATGCTGTGGATCGGGCCGACCTCGTCGATCTTCGACATCACCACCTTTGCCCTGATGTGGTACGTGTTCGCCGCCAACAGCGTGGAAATGCAGGCACTGTTCCAGTCCGGCTGGTTTATCGAGGGTCTGCTCTCGCAGACGCTGGTGGTGCACATGCTGCGGACCCAGAAGATCCCGTTCTTCCAGAGCACCGCGGCACTGCCGATCATCGTCATGACCTGCCTGGCGGTGGCCATCGGTATCTACCTGCCGTTCTCGCAACTGGGCACGCTGGTCGGCCTGGTGCCGTTGCCGATGGCCTACTTCCCATGGCTGGTGGGCACCCTGCTGGCGTACTGCGTGGTGGCCCAGACCATGAAGACCTTCTACATCCGCCGCTTCAAGCAGTGGTTCTGATGGAGTCCTGAAAACCTGAGCGGTGCTTGTCCGCGAGGTCATCGATGACCTCGCGGGCCTCTTCGCGGGCAAGCCCGGCTCCCACCGTCGACGCCCATCCGGAGCCCATCATGGAAACCCTCAAACAGCTGTTCGCCCACTTCGACTACAGCTACCGGGCGCTGTCGGTGCTGTGCCTGACCAAGGCGGCCAAGGTCGTCAGGCGGATCACCGTAAAGCTCTACGTGCGCGGGACGCTGACCAGTATCGAGATGCGCTACCTGCTGGAGTTTTCCAGCGCCATCAGTCGCGCCTCGGTGAGGTTGTTGCGCCCACCCAGAAAGTAAAAAACCAGCACTGGGAGAATCCTCATGTCTGGAACCACTCTGTTGATCAATCTCGCCGGCGCCATCGCCTTGTTGCTGTGGGGCACCCACATGATCTCCACGGCCCTGCTGCGCGGCTTCGGCACCCAACTGCGCAATGGCCTGGGACGCAACCTGGACAAGCGCTGGAAAGCCCTGCTCTCGGGCATCGGCATCACCGCCATCCTGCAAAGCAGCACCGCTGTCAGCCTGATGGCCACCTCGTTTACCGCCGCCGGCACCCTGAGCCTGGCGCCGGCCCTGGCGGTCATGCTCGGCGCCAATATCGGCTCGACCCTGGTCGTGCAGTTGCTGAGCTTCAATACCTCGATGGCGATTCCCATCGTCCTGCTGGTCGGCTTCGTGGTATTCCGCCTGCGGGATGACTCGCGCTACGAAAGCATCGGCTGCGCGCTGATCGGCCTCGGCCTGATGCTGCTGGCCCTGAGCCTGCTGGCTGCGGTCCTCGGGCAGATGGAGAGCACCCCGGTGTTCCACGCGGTGATGCAGGGCCTGCAGGGCGATATCCTGATCGCCCTGCTGGTCGCCGCCCTGCTGACCTGGATCTGCCATTCCAGCGTCGCGGTGATCCTGTTGATCGCTTCGCTGGCCGGCACCGGCCTGATGTCGCCGGTGACCACCCTGGCCCTGGTGCTGGGCGTGAACATCGGCGGTGCGCTGCCGCCGGTGCTGAGCGCCAGCACCCAGATCGCCCGTCGCCTGCCCCTGGGCAACCTCGCCGTGCGGCTGTTCGGCGCGCTGCTGGTATTGCCGTTCGCCTCGTGGCTGGGCAGTGCCCTGGCCGCTTCAAGCGTTACGCCCGGCCATCAGGTGGTGTACCTGCACATCGCCTTCAACGGGTTGCTGGCGGTGGGTTTTATCGGCCTCGTGGAACGGATGGCCGCGGTCCTGACCCGACTGCTGCCCGCCCCCGAACAACCCGCCGATCCGGGCATGCCGCACTACCTCGATGAAGCCGGCCTGGAGGTTGCCAATATCGGCCTGTCGAACGCCGTACGCGAAGCCTTGCGCCTGGCCGACATGCTTTCGGTGATGCTCGAACGGGTGCTGAAACTGTTCGAGACGCCCATGGAGGTCACGGCCGAGCAGATTCGCCAACTGGACCAGTCGCTGGACCTGCTGAGCGCCGCCATCCGCGCCTACCTGGCGGATATCGGCCAGGACGGCCTGAGCGACGAAGACGCCGACCGCGCCCAGGAAATCCTCATGTTCGTGATCAACCTGGAGCACGCCGGCGACATTCTCTCCAGCAGCCTGGCGCAACTGGCGGCCCGGCGGCGGCGACGTGGCGAAGCCTTCTCGAAATTCGAGCTGGGGCATATCTATCCGCTGCACGACGAGTTGCTGGAAAGCCTGAACCTGGCCATTACCGTGTTCCTGCGCGAGGACACCACCACCGCTCACCAACTGGTGGCGCGCAAGGCTTCGATCCGCCGGCTGGAGGCCAATGCCAGCCGCGAACACTTTCGCAAACTGAGTGCCGACAAAAGCGCCTGGGCCGAATCCGGGGACATTTTCCAGCGGGTGCTGCGCGACTACCGCCGCGTCCATCATCACATCGCCGCACTGGCCTATCCGGTGCTGGAGCGCGCGGGAGAACACATTCCGGGCCTGAACGAGCCGGCGGAAAATCCCGCGCCGGCACTGCTGCGTCACGACGGGATCGGCAGCGACGAGGTGCACCACGACCTGCGCCGCCCGCGCGACAAGGATGACTACCCATGCGCGTCCTGATCTGCGCCGGGCGCTACTACATGAACGCCACCCGTTGCCGCAAGGTCCTGGAGGCCTACCAGCAGGTGCGCCGGATCGAGGTATTGATCCACGGCGGCAACCAGTACCTGGGCAGCACTATCGAGGACTGGGCCCGGGAAACCGGTACCCATCTCGTGCGCTACCCCTCCAACTGGCAGCTCTATGGCAAGCAGGCCGAGCGCCGCCGCAACCAGTTCATGCTGCTCGACAGCGAGCCGGACCTGGTGCTCGCCTTTCCCGGCGGCAACGACACCGAAGAGCTGGTGGCACAAGCCCGGGCCATCGGCATTGAAACCCTGCCCATCGACGATTGAAGGAGCCTCCCATGCAAAAGCACAATGCTCGCCGCGACACGCCGAGCGGGCGCCCGCCCCGCACCGGCCAATACACGTCCCTCTATCAGGCGCTGCCCCGCGCCCGGCAACGCACCCTGCGCCGCACCCTGCTGTTCGTCGGTGCGACCCTCGGCACCTTCGTGCTGCTGTCGATCTACTCCAAGGCCCAGGCCGCGGGTGGCTCCTATGTGGTCGACGATGGCGGCATCAACGCCCCTGGCGAATGCAATATCGACACCTGGTACAAGAGCGGCCGGCACCACGCATCGAGCGGGGAAACCGTGCTGTCCCAGGACTGCACGCCCAACAGCCTGCCCGGACTGCAACTGGGTGCCGATATCAATCGCAGTCGCGACGACGGCCAGCACCAGACACTGCTCAGCCCGCACCTCAAGACCGCCCTGCTCAGCCGGACCGACCTTGGCCTGGAAGCGGCGCTGTCGGCAGCGCTGCACTTCGCCACGGCCCGTCGACACGCTTTCGACGGCGTCGACCTGAACGTGCCGCTGACCTACCAGCCTATCGACCCGCTACGCCTGACCGTCAGCGGCGGCTGGACCCAGGCCTACGACGATGGCGAACAGAATCACGCCCTGACCTGGGGGACCGGCGTGGAATATGACGTAGCTCGTTCACTGACGCTGGTGGCCGAGCGTTTCGGGCAGCAGCATGGTGACCAGGGTTGGCAGGCCGGACCGCGCCTGCATCTCGGCGAGAAGCTCGATATCGACCTGGTGGTCGGGCGGCACCTGAACGGTGATCGCGACCAGTGGTTCACCACTGGCGCGACCTTGCGGTTCTGAGATCACAGGGAGGCAGGGAGGCCTCCCTGCATGCCGGCGTTACTGCCCTGGAACCTCGTCCATCAGCAGGACTTGCCGGCTCAGAACCAGGTCGGCCACTGCAGCACCCAGGGCCTTGTAGTGCTTGGTATCGCGGTGGTGTTCGATCGCGGCCATATTGGTCCAGCGCTCGACGAAAACGAAACGCTCGGCATTTTCCTGGTCGACATGCAGGACGTATTCACGGCAACCGGGTTCGGCGCGCGAGGGCACCACGACGGCCTTCAGCGCGGCTTCCAGTTCGCGGGCCTTGCCCGGTTTGGCTTGAAGAATGGCAACGACACGAATTTCATGATTCATCGGTTTTCTACCTGAAAGTGGCCTTGAACGGCGAAGGCTATCGGGACCGCGATCATGATCCCTCTGCCGTCGGTCAGCAAGGGAGAAAGGCTCTGGATCGCTACTGCGCACGGATCAGGTCTGGGCAGGCAGCCCCCCGGAACAGCGCTGCCCATCGCATGGACGGGCAGCGGCAGGCCCCGGCGAATTCAGGGTTTCAGCGGTGTTTCCCGGTCGCGCTCCGGCATCTCCTTGCCGTCGTCGGGGTGCTTCCAGGTTTGCGGCGGGGGTTCATCGGGGGTGTCGTCTTCGCCGAGTTCGTCCTCCTGCGGCACGGGCACCTCGCGCCAGGGCATGGCACTGAAGGGCCACCGCGCAAACGGCTCGACCAGGGAAGCAGGCTGGGTATCCATACGCACCTCGCATCAGGATGCCCGGACCGTCCGGGCGTTGAATCTCCAGTGTAGGCAAAACGCGAGCGACCTGCCGCCGGGGCGACATCCAGGTAAATGAATTGAACGATCTGCCGGGTGCGCACGTCCACCGTTTACAGGGGCCCGTGGCGGTCCCGAGGAGAATAACCATGATTACCCACTTCAAGACCGACGGGCATCTGGCCTGCGGTCGCCATGGCGACAATCTGTTGTCCAGCACCGAACTGGCCCGAGTGAAATGCCGCAGTTGCCGCAATACCGACGCCTTCAAGGCCACCCGCAAGGACCAGCGCAACGCCGCGCGCCGGGCGGCGCGCAAGGCCAAGACCCAGCACACCGCCAACGACTGGCGCGCGGCCTGGGTCCAGCGCCTGACCGCCCTGCCCGGTCGTCAGCGCCTGCCTCGCGGGTTTACCGGACAGGCTTTCGTCTAGCTCGCCCGGCAACCCCGACGACCTATTTGGCGTCCAGGGCGTGCTTGGCCGCCTGCTCGATCAGGGCGGCCACTTCCTTCGGATGCGACTCGTAGACCGCATGGCTGGCACCGGCGATTTCAATGGTGTGGCTGTTGGCGCGCTTGGCGTACATGCGCTCCAGGTCCGGGTTGATGATCCGGTCCGACTTGGCTACCGCGTACCAGCTCGGCTTGGTTTTCCAGGCAGCCGAGGTGGCGGCGGTGGTGAACACCGACGCTGAAGTCAGCGCCTGGGCATTGGCTTCGAACTCGGCCTGGGCCTTGGGCAGGTCAGCGGCGAAATCGGCCGGGTAGAACGCCGGATCGAGGTAGAGGAAACCATCCGCAGTCTTCTTCACCGCCTTGGTGGCGTTGGGATAGAGCTTGCCGTTGGCGGCCTCGGTCTCACCGATATCCAGGGCGTGGGCGGCGATATAGACCAGGCCCGCCACATGCTCATCGGTACCGGCATCGGAAATCACCGCACCGCCATAGCTGTGGCCGACCAGGATGGTCGGGCCGTCCTGCATCGCCAGAATGCGCTTGACCGCGGTCACGTCATCGCTGAAACCGGTCAGGGGATGCTGGGCGATCGATACGTGGTAACCGTCCTTGACCAGGATGTCGTATACCGGTTTCCAACCGGCGCCGGTAACGAAAGCCCCGTGCACCAGCACGATATTGTGGATCGGCGCGGCCGGGGCGGCGCTGGCAGTGCCGGCGGCCAGGAAAGCCAGGGATGCGGCGGCAAACAGGGAACGGGCTTTGGAAAGTTTCATCGGGCTCATCTCGCAAGGGGATCGGGTTTCAGGGCGCCTGAGCGACGTTCCTGCTGTGTCAGAGTGGTTTGCCCGAGTCCGACGAACGAGCGCCGGGTTTATTCCAGTGCCCCCTGAAAAATAACCCGGATTCAGCCTGCCGGGCGTGCATCGGTCCGCAGCAGAGCGCTGCAACCCTGGGTCTGTGTCCAGTCCACCGCTTTCAGATAATCGATCAGCGCCCGCAGCTTGCGGGTGCCCTGGCGGCGATCCGGATAGTACAGGGTGTAGCTGGGCAGCGTCGGGCTCCAGTCCGCCAGCAGCCGGACCAGGCGACCGTCGGCCAGGAACGGCTCGATATAGCCGTTGACCATGTAGGCGATGCCCTGGCCGTCCAGCGCCGACTGCACCAGCACGCCGGAATCATTGACGATCAGCCGGCCATTGACGGCGATCTGCAGGTTTTCGCCGTCCTTGCCGAAGGCCCAGCGCTCAACCACACCGCTGCCGGACGGGCGGAAACCGAAACATGGGTGCCCGACCAGCTCCCGCGGATGCAGGGGAATACCGTGCTGCTCCAGATAGGTCGGCGACGCCACCACATGCACCGCCAGCGGCGGACCGATCCTCACGGCCACCATGTCCTGCTCGACATGCCCGCCAAACCGGATACCGCAGTCATAACCCTGGCGCACGATATCCACCAGGGAGTTTTCCAGGCTGATCTCCAGGTCGATCTCCGGATAGGCATCGAGAAAGCCCTTGAGGATCGGCTGCAATACTGTCAGGTAGGCCGACCGTGGCACATTCAACCGCAACAGTCCCGAGGGCTGGCCGCTGCTGTCACCCAGTTCCTCGGCGGCCGCGCTGAGTTCCCTGACCGCCGGCATCACCCGCTCCAGGAAGCGCACGCCCGCCTCGCTCAGGGCCACGCTGCGGGTGGTGCGATTGAACAAGGCGATGCCCAGGCGCTGCTCCAGATTGCGAATGACCTGGCTGACCGCCGACGGACTGACTCCGAGGCGGGTCGCCGCCGCCGTGAAACTGGAAAGTTCGGCCACATGGACAAAGGTCACCAGCCCATCGAGTTGATCCTGACGCATGGCACCTTCCTCATTGAATAGTCGACATCGGCGCTTATTATGAACCCTGACTTAATAGCCCTGCCAGTATTGAGTGGATTGTCTGAAGAGTGTCGATGGGATGAACTGCAGGTCTGTTCCCTGGAGGATGCACCATGACTCAGTTCACGCAAAAAACCTGGTTTATCACGGGCGTCAGCTCGGGTTTCGGCAAGGCCCTGGCCGAAGCGTTGCTCGCCGCCGGCCATCGGGTGGTGGGCACCCTGCGCAACGAAGCGGCGCGCCTGGCCTTTGAAAACAGCCGTCCGGGCCTGTCGTTCGGGCAGTTGCTGGACGTCACCGACACGGCCGTCGTGCCGGCGGTGGTGGCGGATATCGAAGCGCGGATCGGCGCGATCGACGTACTGGTAAACAACGCCGGCTATGGCCATGAAGGGCCGGTCGAAGAGTCGCCGCTGGAAGACCTGCGCCAGCAATTCGAAGTCAATGTGTTCGGTGCGGTGGCGGTGACCAAGGCGGTGCTGCCGTTCATGCGCGAGCGCCGTCGCGGGCATATCCTCAACGTCACCTCCATGGGCGGCATCACCACCTTCCCCGGCCTGGGTTACTACCACGGCAGCAAATTCGCCCTGGAAGGTATCTCCGAAGCACTGGGCAAGGAAGTCAGGCCATTCGGCATCTTTGTCACCGCCATCGAGCCGGGAGCGTTCCGTACCGACTGGGCCGGCCGCTCGATGGTTCGCGCCGAACGCAGCATCGCCGACTACGACGCATCCTTCGATGCCCTGCGCGAAACCCGCCGGCAACGCAGCGGCAACCAGGTCGGCGATCCGGCCAAGGCGGCGCTGGCAATGATGGCCGTGGTCGAGTCCGCCGAGCCACCGGTACACCTGCTGCTCGGGCAGGATGCGGTGCAGTTCGTCAGGGCCAAGCTCGAAGCTCATCTGGCGGAAATCAAGCAGTGGGAAGCGCTCTCGCTGAGCACCCACTTCGACTGATATCCATCCGTGACCGTTTCCCCGCCCCGCGTGGGAATGCAGCCCGTGACGCTCCGCGTGACAACAGCGGACGCAGAGCGTCCGGAGAGACATTCCCACGGGGACCGTGGGAACGATCATCCATCTCCCGTGCTAGCATGGCCTCTTTACCCGAAGGGGGACACGGCATGTTTGAAGGTCAGCGCTTCGCGGCGTTTCTGTTCGATATGGACGGGACATTGCTCAACTCGATCGCCGCCGCCGAGCGCGTCTGGAGCAACTGGGCAAGGCGTCACGGCCTGGATGTCGAGGCGTTCCTGCCGACCATCCATGGCGTGCGCAGCATCGACACCGTGCGCCGCCAGAACCTGCCGGGAGTCGACGCCGAGCGCGAAGCCGCTGCCATCTCCCAGGCCGAGATCGACGACGTCGAAGGCGTGGTCGCCATCGACGGCGCGCTGGCTTTTCTCAAGGCCCTGCCGCCGCACCGCTGGGCCGTGGTGACCTCGGCTCCGCGCGCCCTGGCCGAGAGCCGCATGGCCGCCGCCGGCATCGCCCTGCCCGACCTGGTGATCAGCGCCGAAGACGTGAGCCGTGGTAAACCGGCACCGGACGGCTACCTGCTGGCCGCGCAACGCCTGGGCGTGGCCCCCGCGCAATGCCTGATTTTCGAAGATGCGCCGGCCGGCATCGGCGCCGCGGAAGCGGCCGGGATCCCGGTGGTGGTCATCAGTGCGACCCACGGTCACCCGTTGCAAACCCCGCACCCGACGCTTGAGGATTATCGCCGGGTGACGATCGACAGCAACGACCAGGGCCTGGCTCTGCTCCAGGCCTGATCAGCCGCCTGCCTCAGGAAGCGTATTGCACGCCCAGCGACGCCAGGGCCTTCCAGTAGTCCGGGTAGGTCTTGGCGACACAGTCCGGATCCTGGATACGAATACCGGCGACCTTCAGGCCCGCCAGGGCAAAGCACATGGCAATGCGGTGGTCGGAGTGGGTATCGATCAACGCGTTGCAGGTCGTGCCCGCCAGCGCCGGATCGGCAGCCACCAGCAAATCGTCGCCCTCCACCGCCGCCAGCCCGGAACGGATTTCGTTCAGGCCGTCGAACAACGCCTGGACCCGATCGCACTCCTTGACCCGCAGGTTCGCCAGCTCGACAAAACGTACCGGCGTGCGGTTGAACGCCGCCAGCACCGCCAGGGTCGGAATCGCATCCTGCATCTGCGAGCCGTTGATCACCGCCGGCATGTTCGGGAACTGCTGGATCACTTCCAGGGCCTTGGCATCCGGCTGGGTGAAGTCCTCGCCCGCCACGCCCAGGTCGATCCGTCCCGCGGTCAGCGCCTCGGCCGCCCACAGGTAGGTCGCCGCCGATGCGTCCGGCTCGACCTGATAATCACAGGCGGTGTAGCCGGTGGCCGAGACACGCCACAGGGTCTCGTCGAGGACTTCCACCTGGGCCCCGAAGGCCCGCATGCAGGCGATGGTCAGGTCGACATAACCGCGAGCGCCGATATCCTTGCCGGTCAGCGCGACTTCCACGGGCTCCTGGCCACAGGCCGCCAGCATCAGCAATGCCGACACGTACTGGCTCGACAGGCCACCGTCGATCTCGAACCGGCGCGCCTGGACCCGGCCGGTGCCACGGACGGTCACCGGTGGGCAACCGGTGGCACTCTCGACATCCAGGCCACCGCGACGCAGGGCGTCGAGCAGCGGGCCGATCGGGCGTTTCTGCATGTAGTGGTCGCCGTCCAGCACCACGGTGCCATTGACGGTACCCACCGCGGCGGTCAGGAAACGCACCGCGGTCCCGGCATTGCCGAGGAACAGGGGCTGCTCGGGGACCTGCAACTGGCCGCTGCCGGTGACCACGAACGTCGTGTCGTCCGGCTCGCTGATGGTTACGCCCATTTGCCGCAGGGCATTGGACATGTGTCGCGTGTCATCGCTTTTCAGCGCGCCGGACAGACGGCTGGTGCCCTTGGCCAGGGCCGCGAGCAGCAGAGCCCGGTTGGTGATCGACTTGGAGCCGGGCGGCGTCACCTTTCCGTTCAGGGACGCATTCGGCGGGATCACGGTGACGGTTTGCTGCACAGCCATTTTAATCAACTCTCCAGGCTCGAAAGATAAGCGCACAGGTTCGCGCGCCTCGACAGTCCGCCATGATGCCATTAATGCGCCCCGTGGATCATCCGTTTCCGTCATCTGGCGCGACCCCGTGCATGCGCGGCACGAGTGACGGCGGCCCTGGCAATGCGCTGGCTACAGGCCGATCCGTTCAAGCAGGCCTTGCGCTTCCCTGATAAGGGGAGACAATGGATGGGCCCCACTCCTCGATATCGAACCTGCCATGACCAACCACCTCCCGCGAAGCCTCCTGCCCTTGCTCCTGCTGACCGTCGTTGTTTCGATAATCGCCGGCTGCTCCGGCAAGCGCCCGCAAACCCCGGTCAACGGGGACCCATGCTACGCCAAGGCCGTGCCAACGGTCGGGGTCGGCGGACTCGCCTGGGGGGCGAGCATCGGCTCGGCCAGCGTAAAATCCCTGAGCAACTGCCGGCGCTACGCGGCGGAATCAGGCGGCACGCCAGCGACCTGCAAAGTGACAGTGGCCAGTTGCCGATAAACAAGCCGCAAGCGTTCTACAAGCATTGTCGCCGCCGGGCAATATTCAGGTCGCCCGGTTCGCCGCCTGGATAAAGTCGATAAAGGCCCGCAACTTGCCCGGCATCTGTGCCCGATTGGGGTAATACAGATGAAAGATCTCGCTGTCCGGCGAACAGCGCTCGAACAGCGGCACCAGTGCTCCAGCCGCTATCGGCCCGGCCGCCAGGGACGCGAAGACATAGGCCAGCCCATGGCCACGCAGTGCGGCGGACAACGCCGCCTGCATCTCATCGACGATCAGCCCGCCATTGACCTCGATCCGCGTGTGCCGGCCCTCGACGCTGAAATCCCAGTCCAGCAGGCGCGAGCTGCTCACCAGTCGCTGGCGGATACAACGGTGCTGCAACAGATCGACCAGCGCTGCCGGTGTACCGAAGCGTTGCAGGTACGCGGGTGCTCCCACGACGATCAGTTGCTGCGGGCCGCCCACCGGGACCGCGATCATGTCGTTGTGCAACGCATGGCCCAGGCGCAGCCCGACATCAAACCCCGCGCCGACGATATCGCTGAAACCGTTGTCGAGGGCGACATCGACGATGATCTGCGGGTACTGCTCGAGAAAGGCCGGCAAATAGGGCTCGATCACCCGCCCGTAACCGACATGGGAAGTGTTGATCCGCAACAGCCCGGAGGGTTTGCCGGTGGCCTCGGCAATGCTCAGCACCGCCCCGCGGATCTGCTCCAGCGCCGGCGCCAGGGATTGCAGCAACTGCTGGCCCGCCTCGGTCAACTGCACGCTGCGGGTGGTGCGGTTGAACAGGCGCATGGACAGGCGCCGTTCCAGTTGGTTGATCGTCTTGGACATCGCCGTGGGCGACACCTGCAACTCGGCGGCGGCCCTGGAAAAGCTCAGGTGCCGGGCAACGGCTTCAAAGGCGATCAGGCCCGGCAGGTGAACCCCGCTGGCGGGATGACTCGATGGATTCACGGCGCGGTATCTCCCCTGGATCAGGGATCCATTATGAACCTCTGGTTCATAGCCGAACAACAATTACCCCGATTATCGCCAGGGGCTCGAAGCCGTAGGCTTTCTCCACACCTTGTTTCCACTGTCGGAGAAAGCCATGAGCACTGCACACAACCCGCTTCAACTCGAAGGCAAAGTCGCCCTGATCACCGGTGCCAGTTCCGGCATCGGCCGGGCCGCCGCCATTGTCCTGGCACGACGGGGTGCCCGGGTCATCGCCGCGGCCCGCCGCCAGGGCGAGCTGGACGAAGTGGTGAAGATCATCCGCGCCCACGGCGGCATGGCCGAATCGATCATTGTCGACGTGACCCGGGAAGCAGATATCGAGGCGATGGTCCGCTTTGCCGTGGACACCTATGGCCGCCTGGATATCGCTTTCAACAATGCCGGCACCGAAGGTGTCTTCGCGCCCTTGCTAGAGCAGGATGGGGAACGCTTCGACCTGGTCTTCGAGCCCAATGTGCGGGGCGTCTTCAACTGCATGAAGTACGAAGCCCGGGTCATGCTTGAACAGGGCTTTGGCAGCATCATCAACAACGCCTCCATGGGCGGCGTGATCGGCTTTGAAAATGCTTCGCTGTACATCGCCACCAAGCACGCGGTGGTCGGCATGACCAGGACCGCGTCCATCGAATGGTTCAAGCATGGAGTACGAGTCAACGCCCTGTGTCCGGGGCTGATCGAGACGCCGCTCCATCATCGCGGGATCTGGCCGTCGGTGGAGGCCCAGCAGGCTTTCGCCGCCGCTACGCCAGCAGGTCGTTTCGGCACCGCCGAGGAAATGGCCACGGTGGTGGCATTCCTCGGCTCCGAGGACTCCACCTATATCTCCGGCCATGCGCTGCTGGCCGACGGAGGGTACTCGGTGGCCTGACCGACCTTGGCGTGCCAGCGAGATCTTCGGTGAACTCAAGGGCCCTTTCGCGGGCAAGCCCGCTCCCACGGTAATTGCGCAGGGCACAAAAACTGTGGGAGTGGGCTTAGGCAACGCGCGCGCCTACAGCAATTGCGCAGGACACAAAAACTGTGGGAGTGGGCTTGCCCACGAAGAGGCCGGCACAGGCAACGCGCAACTGTCCTCAGCGCGTGCCCGGCGCCATGAACTCGGGGCCTACCGGGTCCTTGATGGTGTTGAGCAGGATCTGGTCGATCTGCTTCAGGTCATCGGCCGACAGGCTCCAGCCGAATGCCTCTTCAAAGCCCTTCAGTTGCTCCGGCTTGCGGGCGCCCCACAGGGCGATGATCGGGCCCTGGTCGAGTACCCAGCGCAGGGCCAGGGCCAGCACCGATTTGTCGTACCGCTCGCGGGCGAACAGATCCAGCGCCGCCACGGCGGCCAGGTACTGTTCGAAGCGCGGAGCACGGAATTTCGGATCGGCGCCACGGATGTCGTCACTGCCGAATGCCGTCGACGGACTCATCGAGCCCGTCAACAGCCCCCGGCACAACGAACCGTAGGCCAGCACGACCATTTCATGCTGCCTGGCATACGGCAGGATATCGCTGTCGATCGCCCGCTCGAACAGGTTATAGGGCGGCTGCACGCTGGCCAGGGCGGTGTACTCGCGGAACTCATCCATCTGCGCCGGCGAATAGTTGCTGACGCCGACCGCAAGGATCTTGCCTTCCTGACGGAGCTTTTCCAGTTCTCCGGCGGTTTCCTCCTGAGCCACCAGCGGATCGGGCCAGTGGATCTGGTACAAGTCGATATAGTCGGTGTCCAGGCGACGCAGCGAGTCTTCGACCTCATGGCGAATCCGTCTGGCCGTGGCGTTGCGTCGCACCGATCCATCGTCCCACTGCAAGCCGGCCTTGGTGGCGATCACGGCCTGGTGCCGCACACCCGCCAACGCCTTGCCGATCAGAAGCTCGGAATGCCCCTTGCCATAGACCGGCGCGGTATCGATCAGGTTGATGCCGCTGTCGAGGGCGTGGCGAATGGTCTGGATGGACACGGTGTCGTCGGCGCCACCCCACATCCAGCCGCCCATGGACCAGGTGCCCAGGGCGATGCGCGAAACCAGCTTGTCGATACCGGCAATGCTGATGTGTTCGATGCTCATGAAAACCTCTGTCTGAGTCGAAGGGAAGAAAGGTCAGTTACTCTAGGTCATCCATGGTTGAATAGGGCTCAACACCCCGTTAACCCGACTTGCCCTGGAAAATCCTCGAGATGGCCGGATTCAACCGCTCCGAACTGGCGGACCTCAATGTCTTCATGGCGATCATCCGTCGCCGCAGCTTTCGCCAGGCAGCCCATGAACTGGGGGTCACCACCTCCGCGCTGAGCCACACCATGCGCAATCTGGAAACCCGTCTGGGAGTCAAGCTACTCAACCGCAACAGCCGCTCGGTGGAACCGACCGACGCCGGAGCCCTGCTGGCGCAGAAACTGGCGCAGGGTTTCGAGACCATCCAAGGTGCCCTCGACGAGCTGGACCTGTATCGCCACGCCCCGATCGGGCGCCTGCGCCTGAACGTCCCTCGCGACGCGGCCAAGCTGCTGATCAGCCCGGTGCTCGGCCCGTTCATGGAGGCCTATCCGCAGTTGCACCTGGACCTGATGGTCGAGGACCGCCTGGTGGATATCGTCGCCGAAGGCTATGACGCCGGTATCCGCTACGGCGCGACAGTGCCCCAGGACATGATCGCGGTGCCCCTGACCGGCGAACTGCGCTGGGTGATGGTCGCGTCCCCCGCCTACCTGGCCCGCCATCCGGCCCCCGAGACGCCGGACGAGCTGCTGCGGCATTCGTGCATCAAGATGCGCCTGGGCAACAACACCGCCTATAGATGGGAACTGGGCAACGGCGAGCGCCAGATCCGCATCGAGGTGCCCGGCATGCTTACCGCGTCCGACACCCAGGCCTCGATCGACGCCGCCCTCGCCGGCATCGGCATCGCCTACTGCCTGGAACGCCGGGTCAGTGCGGAACTGCACGACGGTCGCCTTTGCGAAGTGATGCCACACTGGTCTTGTACCGGCGCGCCGCTGTACATGTACTACTCCAGCCAGCGCCAGTCACAACCGGGGCTGCGCCAGTTGATGGACATGATTCGCCTGCAGAACCTGGGCTCGCAACTGATCGAGCCGACACTTTCGAGAGTCACCGAATAATCCCCGTGCTAGCGTGTTAGCTCTCGGTAGGCGCGGACATTCCACCGTGCGGTCCTGGAGACTCGAATGAAGAGCTTGTTAGCTGTGATCGCCCTGGCAGCGGCCTGCCTGAACACGGTAGCCGTGGCGGCGGCCGACGACTGGAAACTGGCCCACGAGGAAGACGGTATCCAGGTCTTCCTCAGCAAGGCACCCGGTTCGCATTACCAGAGCTTTCGTGGCGAGGTCGATATCAAGGCCGATGTCTCCACCCTCAGCGACCTGCAGGAAAACCTCCGGGTCGCCTGCAAGTGGCTGTATGCCTGCGCCGATATGCGCCTGCTGAAAAACGATGGCGACGACACGTGGGTCTACCTGACCACGGACCTGCCCTGGCCGGCCAGCCCGCGGGACATGGTGTTGCATGTGCACACCGAGCGCAACGACGACGGCAGCCTGATCCGCCACCTCGACGCGGCGCCCGACTACACCCCCGTGGTGCCGGGATTCATCCGTGTGCGCCAGCTGACAGGCACCTGGAAGATGCTGCCCAGGAGCGAAAATGAAACCCGCGTGACCTACCAGTTGCAGGCCGAGCCGGCGGGAGACATTCCTTCCTGGCTGGCCAACCGGTTTGTCGTCGATGCGCCAATGATCAGCCTCAAGACCCTGCGGGCGGTGGCGGAACGACAAGGGATCCGCCCGGCGGCGGCGGATGCCGGAACGACCGCACCCTGACCGCCGGTAAGCGAAGGGGTCAGTGGCCCAGGCGCTGCTTGAACCCTTCGATCCATGCCCGGACCATGGCCGAGTAAGGCGCTTCGGGCCGCGCCATGGCCTTCATCTCGCCGAGTATCTGGTCCTGCAGGAAACGCAGGCGCTTGGCGATACGCTCATCGCGATCCCGGCGGGCCTGGTCCTGCGGATCGATGATCGGTACATCCGGATCAGGGTCGAGCTCCTGGGCCATCAGGCCCATTTCCAGCGCCAGCATCTCCAGGAACTCCAGTTGCCGCAGCAAGCGCGTGCGCTCCTGCACCAGGCCGAGCCGATTCAAGCCGTAGACATGGATCGACACCGTGCCCTTGAGGCTCAGTCCCGTCTCCCGTGCTTCCCGGACCAGGCTATCGATGGCCGTGCCGGTGAGCGACGGCAGGTCGCTGCCCGGATGCGGCCTGGGCAAGACCAGGCCGATCAGGTTCTCGCGGTCGATATGAAACCTGAGGTGTTCGTCCGGGTTGTCCCGACAAGGGTCAAGCAACAGCGGGTACTCGGCGACCAGGTCGGAGCCTTCGGCCATCGCCCGCTGGCCGAGGATCGGAAAGCTGTCCTTCTTCCCCGTCAGTACCACACTCGCGTCACTGAAACCCTGGCGATGATCCAGCAGGGTCTGCAGCTTGGCCGACAGTTTGGGCGTGACCTGCTTGCGCTTGCGGTTGCAATCGATGCAACTGGGCAGCAGGTTGTCCCAGTCCATGGCCAGCCACCAGTAACCCGGATGACCGCTCTCCTCGGACACCGCGCCCTTGGGCCGGTAATGCTCGACATCCACCGGCGCCGTGGAGGCAAAGAAGCTTTCGCAGTAGGCGCACTTGCCATGGAACAGCTCATCGAGCTGCTTTTTCACACTGTCGGACTTGTAGACCGCAAATGCCGGCGGGCTGCCCGTTGGGGCGCGGAAGTAAGCTTGCAACTTGCCCAGTTCACGGGCGGCAGCCGAGTCGGTTCCGGACAGGGCATCGGGCAGCTTGGCGGTCTTGCGGATAACGGCACGCATGGTTCAGAGCGACTCCAGAATATCCAGGATACGTTGCCTGGAGGCGCTGCGCAGCTCACCCAGCCTGGCGCTCGACGCCTGCCGACGGTTCTTCAGGTACTCCACCACCGCCTCCTGCACCAGCCGTTGCACTTCGGTGGAACCCACCGGCAAGGCATCGCTGATATCCCGCTCGAAGCGCGCCCAGGCCTTGAGTTGCGCCTCGTTCAAGGGGTCATTCCGCTCGCGCGCGGCGAGGATATCGGCAAACCGCGCCAGTTCGCGTTCGGTGCCCGGCTGGTCGGTAGAGGTCAGGCTGAAAAAGTCCGAGGTCAGCAGTTGTTCGATGGTCAACTGGCTGACATCGGGCAATTCGACCAGTTGCTCGACCATGACCGGCAACTGGGTCTGGGGATCGCAATCACGGGCGACCCGGTGCATGACGATCACCTCATGGGCCTGCATGCCGCGCAGGCACAGCGGGTCGTGGGTGGTGGCGATAAAAGTGACCTTGGGCAACGCGCTGCGCAAGGCACGCATGATCTGGATCTTCCAGCGTGGATGCAGGTGCGCCTCGACCTCGTCGATCAGCACGATGGCCTGGGCCGTGGCCAAGGTGTCGAAGAACGGGTTGACCTGCCTGTTCATCAGGCCCTGCATGATGTCGCAGACCATCGCCAGGATCGACCGATAACCCGACGATGCCAGGCTCAGGGGCGTCTCATGGCGCGTCTGGCAGCCCGCGGTCGTGGTCACGATCAGGCAGCGCTGGCGCTCCTGGTCGCGCACCATCACGTCAAACTCGCCTTCGATCGACAGCACGTCCCGCAGGGCCCGTACCACCATCTTGAAATCCGGTTCCTTGAGGCTCAGCAACCACTTCTCGGGGTTGGACAGCAACACATCCGACTGGAACAGGTTGATGATCGACTTGGCCGCGCTGAAGCGCCGCACGCCCTTCTGGTACTGGCGAAAGGCACCGTAGGCGAAGACCGGCGGCAGTTGGCTCGGGCCTTCGACCGAGTAGACGCCGTCGGCAATGGTCAGCGTCCTGCGCACGCCCTGCTCGAAGGTGAGGGTCACACTGGCCGAGGCCGCCTGGGGCAACGACGCGGCGCCCATCAATTCCGGATTCAGCGGTAGCGCGCTGACATCCAGTTGCAACGCCGCCCTGGCCTTGTCCGTACACAGTGCCAGGGCGGTGGCCTCCAGCAGCGAACTTTTCCCGGCGGCGTTTTCGCCGAGAATCAGCAATGCCGGCTGCAAAGGTGGGGCTGTACCTGAAAAACCCTGTGAATGCCCGGGAACCGGCAGGTTCAGGCTGAGCTGTTCAATGCCCTTGAAATGATTGAGCTGGATCGAAAGCAACGAGGGGAAGCGCTCCGAGGCCCCCGTGAACGACTCGCTATCGGACCTGACGCTTTTGAGACTTGCATCGGTATACCAGGCCCGCAGCCGGGTGAGACGTTGACTGAAATGCTTGTCACGGGCCAGAACCATGAGGCTCTCGGCGATCTTGAGCCGCGACACCGGAAGAGGCTTTTCCCCCGAAAGCGTCAGGGCCGCGACGAGTCGGCGGCACAGCAGGTACCAGATACCGCCAAACTCCATTCCAGAAAAGTCGAAAATGGCCAGATAACCGGGATGTGCCAGCGAATCATCCTTCATGAGTTGCTCGAAGGTGCTGTCGATCAGCGTCCTCATGTAGCGATGAAGAGCCGTTCCTCTCTGCGCGCACAGCGCCGAGCGGTTGAGATTGAAATGCTGGGCGGTCAGTAGCCCTTCGGCACTGAGTCCGACCAGTTCCCCCGAGGAGAGGTCAATATCGAAATGCCTGGCGAAATCATGGTCAACGCAAGGGTCCAGCAGCAGGTTTTTCTCCTTGGGTGGATGATCACGCCACAGCCCGAGGTTTTCCTGCTCATAACGCAGCAGTTGCTGCTTGTCGGGCAAAGGCGCGCGCTTGCCCTTGACCGGGAAGAAACGCGGTTGGTCAGGCACGCAGGCTGCGCATATCGGATAGATATTCTCCCAAGCATGGCGCAGCCAGGCGTAATACAGGTGGGCGGAATCCTGGCCTTTGCTGGGTGCTGCGTTGGACGGTGGGCGAAATTGATACGGCTCGGTTTGCCCGGCACTCTCGCAGAAGGCGCATTTACCGTGAAACAGCCGCTGCAGGCCGAGCAGGATCGACGTTTCGTTGAAGTTGTCGAAGCTATCGGGCAGGCGGGTCTGCGCGCGCTTTTCAGGGCTGGCGAGAAAAAACTCCCTGAGCTGGTGCCGCGCCGGGGCAAAATCCGGGCCTTGAAAAACCTCCGGCACCGGCACAAAGCTGCGGTCAAATCGCTGCACGACTCATCTCCCTGACGATCCGGGAATACCCTGCGGCTTCCCTGAAAAAGCAGGGACTTTATAGGGCCTGCCGCAAAAAGTGGAGCCGTTTTTCGTCGCTGATTCCTTCGCTTGCCGTCAGGTACAAGCCCCCGGATGTGTTGCGCTATGTCACACTGGGCGCCGGAGCGCAGATGCTATATTCCCGCCCCTGCCCAGCGGCTTGAGCACGCCTTCAAGTCCCTGATCGATCTCCTGTTTATCCAGATGACGGTGACGTATTCAATGAGCAGTTCCCTTCCCCTCGCCCGCGATATCGACGGCAAGGCCATTGCCGCCCGGGTGCTCGAAGAAGTCCGGGCGGATGTCGCGGCCCTGGCGTTGCAGGCCGTTGTCCCGGCCCTGGCGGTGCTGCTGGTCGGCGAGGATCCGGCCAGTCATGTCTACGTGCGCAACAAGCTGCTGCGGGCCGAAGAGGCCGGTATCCGCTCGCTCGAATATCGCCTGCCGGCCACCACCACCCAGGCCGAAGTGCTGAAACTGATCGGCGAACTGAATATCGACCCCCTGGTGAACGGCATCCTGGTGCAACTGCCATTGCCGGCGCATATCGAGGAACAGGCGGTGATTCACGCCATCGACCCGATCAAGGACGTCGACGGTTTTCACCGGGAAAACGTCGGCGGGCTGGTCCAGGGCGCCGAAGTGCTGACACCCTGCACGCCCAGCGGCTGCATGCGCCTGTTGCAGGATACCTGCGGCGACCTGAGTGGCCTGCACGCGGTGGTCATCGGCCGGTCGAACATCGTCGGCAAGCCGATGGCGACCTTGTTGCTGCAGGCCCACTGCTCGGTCAGCGTAGTCCACTCGCGCAGCGTCGACGCCCCGGCACTGTGTCGCCTGGCCGATATCGTGGTCGCCGCCGTCGGCCGCCCGCACCTGATCGATGCCGGCTGGCTCAAGCCCGGCGCGGTGGTCATCGATGTCGGCATCAACCGTATCGAGACCGAGTCCGGGCCACGCCTGGTGGGCGATGTCGATTACGCCAGCGCCCGTACCGTGGCCAGTGCCATCACTCCGGTGCCCGGCGGTGTCGGGCCGATGACCATCGCCTATCTGCTGAAGAACACCGTGATTGCCACACACCTGCAACGTGGCCGGCAACTGCTCGGCGAGGCACCGGTTCAGCCATGAACTACACCTACCTGCTGATGCCCTCGCCTGTCGGTCAGTTGAAGCTGGTCGCCAGGGGCGAACGGCTCGCCGCGATCCTCTGGGAAGACGACAAGCCGAATCGCGTGCGCCTGGGCGACATGACCCTCGACCCGGAAAAGCCGGTGCTGATACGCACCGCCCGGCAACTGGCGGAGTACTTTGCCGGGACCCGCAACCACTTCGAGCTGGAGCTGGACTTCAGCGGCACCGAGTTCCAGAAAAAGGTCTGGCAGGCCCTGCTGACCATTCCCTTCGGTGAAACCCGGACCTACAGCGAAATCGCCCTGCAGATCGGCAGCACGCTCAAGGCGGTGCGGGCGGTCGGGGCGGCCAACGGCAAGAACCCGATCTCGATTGTCGCGCCCTGCCACCGGGTGATCGGCGCATCGGGCGAACTCACCGGCTTTGCCGGCGGGCTGGAGGCCAAGGCCTTGTTGCTGGAACTGGAAGGTTGTCAGTGGGCGAACGCCCGGAAAAACCGCTCGGCAACGACAAGGAAACCCCGTGCCAAGGCACAGAGTCCGAATCTGGAACTGCCGTTCTGAAGCGATCGATGCCGGGGGTGCCTAGATCACGCTACCGGCAAAGGCCCGGCGCCCGGCCTTCATCTCGGTGCGCAGCTCACCGATAAAGTTGGCCACCGAACGGACACTGGTGAAACTGCTGGTGGAGACACCATTGAGCTGCAGGTCCACGCGCCCGGAAACCGGATCGAAGATCTTGATCATCAGCGCGCCGCCGCCGTTGACCGTGCAGGTGCAGGACAGCGGCAGAAAACCGGATTCGATGGTCTGGCACAGCTTGTCTACTGGAAACATCACAGTCGTCCTTGAGGGAGGCTTCAGGCCGTTCTTGCCGATTCAGAGTAGACCAGCCGCGGCAACCTGCATGGCCCCTGACGACTTTGGGCCACGTCATGCCTGCGCCGGATTGAAAGAATGTGAACCCCGTCACAAGGTCCGAGCCGGTTCACTGTTTCGCCGGCAGCGCCACCGCGGCGAACGCCCTGCGCAGGCGCAGCATGTCATCGTCATTACCCACGGTAATACGCAGCCAGTTCGGCCAGTCATTCCAGATTCGTCCGACCCGCACGCCTCGTTGGGCCAGCCCCTGGGCAACGACATCGGCCGGACGACGCAGATTGACCATGAAGAAATTGCCCTGGGCCGCCGTGCAATCGAAGCCCCGCTCGCGGAACCACCCCACGCTTTCATCACGAATACGTGCGTTGGTGCGCTTGCGCTCGGCCAACAAGGAACGATCTTCCAGGCTGGCGATAGCCCCCATCAATGACGATGTAGCGGCCACATTCTGCTCGCCGAGCACATTCAGCGTTTCCAGCAGCGCCGGTTGCCCGACGGCAAACCCGAGACGTGCCCCCGCCATGCCGTAGATCTTGGAGAACGTGCGCAGTACCAGCAGGTCCGGGTGTTCCTTGACCAGCGCGACACAGCTGGGCGCATCGCAATAGTGAATGTACGCCTCGTCCACCACCACCAGGGCGCCGGCGGGCTTGTCCTTCAACAGGCGTTCGATCTGCGCCATGGGCGTGAGCGTCCCGGTCGGATTGTTCGGGTTGCAGATATAGATCGCCCCGGACTGCGGGTCCACCGAGAGCATCCGGTCAATATCGTGGGCATGTCCGGCATCGAGCGGCACCTCATGCACGGGCGCGCGATGGGCCTCGGCGGCCAGGCGTGGCGCCTCGTAGGACGGTGTCGCCATGACCAGGCTGCGCGGACCGGTAAACGCCAGCACCGCCTGCTGCAAGGCAACCTTGGAACCGGCATAGATACCGATGTTTTCCTCGGCGACGCCCAGTTGCCGGGCCAGCAGTGCCATCAACTGATATTGAAACGGGTAGGGATAACGCCCAGACAGGGCGATACCCTGCTCCATCGCCCGTCGTGCGGCGTCCGCGGGGCCCCAGGGACTTTCGTTGAAGTTGAGACAGACCTCACTGGAAGCCTTCGCTCCAGAGGGCCGCGCCTCTGAAAACGCCCGTCCGGCCCCACCCAGCAATGGCAATGCCGCCATCAACCCGACCATCGAACGACGCGTGATATCAACCATGAAAAAGCTCTCCCTTGATCAGTTGGACCCGATGGCGTTCAGGCCATTTGTGAAAAACTGTTACCAAGGGAGACGAAGCGAAAAAAGTACGATTTAGCAGCAATCGTGTACCAAAAAACCTACAGAAAGCGATCAACAAACGCGCTGGCGCCCAGGTCCTCGTCAGGACGCCGTACCGCGCCGATAAAACGCCAGTACCGCGCCCAGGGTCATCAGCAAGCCACCGGTCACCCGGTTGAACACCCGCAGGTGCCCGCCCTGCAAACGACTCAACAGCCGTGCACCGCAGAGTGCGTAGAACAGCATGATGCTGACATTGAGCAGGGTCAGCACCGCCGCCAGAGCCGCATATTGCGGCAGTTGCGGTTGGCTGCTGTCGATGAACTGCGGCAGGAACGCCGACATGAACAGCAGCGCCTTGGGGTTGGTCAGCGCCACCACGAAACAGCGCACGAACAGCGCGGAAGAACGCTTCGCCGTATCCACCGCCGGCAGCTCGTCGAGGGAACCGGTCGAGCGCAGCATTTTCCAGCCGAGCCAGACCAGATAAGCCGCACCCAGCCATTTCACCGCCTGGAACAGCGTCTCGCTGGCCTGCAGCAGGATCCCCAGGCCACAGGCCACGGCCGTCACCAGCAGCGCATCGGCGAGCACCGCCCCACCCATGCCCCAGGCCGCGGCCCGCACGCCGTGGTTGGAACCGTTGTGCAAGGCCAGCAACACCGTCGGGCCAGGCATGGCGATGATCGCCGCCGAACTGATCAGGAACAGCAGCAGGGTTGTCAGCGTCATGAAGGTCGCCTTGAAAGTGAAAAACAGCCGCCATTCTGCGGCCTGCACCGATGCCCATCAACCGCGGGTACGGCATCCTGTCGTTTGCACTGGACGGGGCTAAGCTGTTTCGTGATAAAACAAGGATCAGCACTGAAGCGTTTCAGCGTGTTTCCCACCAGACAGGGTGATAGCCTCATGACCGACCAGAAGCTGCTCGATTCACTGTTTCCCGCCGCCGCGGATATTCCGGAAAAATACCGCTTCGAAGGCCAGCTGGAGCAACGCGAATACCTAGTCAACGGTACCTTGCGCAGCTGGGACGGCCCGCTGGCGCAGGTCCGCAGCCCGGTGTACCTGAGCACCGCCAACGGCGATGAACAAGTGATCCTCGGCAGCACGCCGCTGCTCGATGCCGACACCGCCCTCACCGCCCTCGACGCCGCGGTCCGCGCCTATGACCGCGGCCAGGGCGAATGGCCGACGATGCGCGTGGCCGAACGCATCCAGCATGTCGAAGCCTTCCTGCGACGCATGCGCGAACAGCGCGAGGCGGTGGTCAAGCTGCTGATGTGGGAGATCGGCAAGAACCTCAAGGATTCCGAAAAGGAATTCGACCGCACCTGCGACTACATCGTCGACACCATCAATGCCCTCAAGGAACTCGACCGACGCTCCAGCCGCTTCGAGCTGGAGCAGGACACCCTCGGCCAGATCCGCCGCGTACCCATGGGCGTGGCGCTGTGCATGGGTCCCTACAACTATCCCCTGAACGAAACCTTCACCACCCTGATCCCGGCGCTGATCATGGGCAACACCGTGGTGTTCAAGCCGGCCAAGCTCGGCGTGCTGTTGATCCGTCCGCTGCTGGAAGCCTTCCGCGACAGCTTCCCGGCCGGGGTGATCAACGTGATCTATGGCAGCGGCCGGGAAACCGTCAGTGCCCTGATGGCCAGCGGCAAGATCGATATCTTCGCCTTTATCGGCACCAACAAGGCCGCCAGCGACCTGAAGAAACTGCATCCCAAGCCCCACCGCCTGCGCGCGGCCCTCGGCCTCGACGCGAAGAATCCGGGGATCGTGCTGCCGGAAGTGGACCTGGACAACGCGGTCAACGAATGTGTGACCGGTTCGCTGTCGTTCAACGGCCAGCGCTGCACCGCGCTGAAGATCCTCTTCGTGCACGAGGCGGTGGTCGACCGTTTTATCGAGAAGTTCAACCGCAAGGTGCAGAGCCTGCTTCCCGGCATGCCGTGGGAAAACGGCGTGTCGCTGACGCCGTTGCCGGAAGCGAGCAAGGTCGACTACCTCAACGGCCTGGTGGCCGATGCCCTGGGTAAGGGCGCAACGGTGGTCAACCCCGGTGGAGGCCAGACCCGCGCCTCGTTTTTCTACCCAGCGGTGCTGTACCCGGTGAATGCGCAGATGCGCGTGTACCAGGAGGAACAGTTCGGACCGGTGGTACCGATCGTGCCCTACCGCGACCTGGAAACCGTCATCGACTACGTGCTGGAGTCGGATTTCGGCCAGCAGTTGAGCCTCTTCGGCACCGATTCGACCCAGGTCGGGCGCCTGGTGGACACTTTCGCCAACCAGGTCGGCCGGATCAATATCAATGCCCAGTGCCAGCGTGGCCCGGACACCTACCCGTTCAACGGACGCAAGAACTCCGCCGAAGGCACTCTCTCGGTCCATGACGCCTTGCGGGTGTTCTCGATCCGCACGCTGGTGGCGACCAAGTTCCAGGAGAACAACAAGGCACTGATCAGCGACATCATCCGCAATCGCGAGTCGAGCTTCCTGACCACCGATTACATTTTCTAACCTATGTAAACTTTTGAAACATATTTATTGAAACTCGGCGAGCCGGCAGGCCAGGGATGGACTACCGCCTGACGCCGAGTGCGTCATCCTGGGCGTTGTACTCAAGGGACACGTGTGGCATATGGCATCTGGCCATGCATCGCGACGATGCCATGTCCATGATTTTAATACTAACCACACTGCCCTATCATCAAATGGACTTTGAACAGCAATGACACTCCCTGTCGACTTTTCTCCTGAGAAATATCTTGAGCTGCATGATGATGTAAGGGTTTCCGGAATGGATCCGGTGCAACACTTTCTACACTATGGAAAAAAAGAAGGCCGTGCGTATAAGGGATCAAGGGCCTTATATGCCAAGGCCAATGGAAACTATAGTTATGATGGCCTGCTTTCGATTCACAATCATGACTTCATGGTCGATGACAGGTTCATGGCTGCCTATGGCCGGGGCGTTGCTGCCGCTGGCACCGATTACAAATGGTACTGGAGGGTCTACATGGGACTCTGGGCCGCACGGTCGGCTGCAAAGTATGTCGGTGACTTTGTCGAGTGCGGCGTCAATTATGGTTTCCTTAGTTCAGCCATCATGTATGACCTGGACTGGAACAACACGGACAGGATGTTTTATCTCCTGGACACATTCTCCGGAATCGATGAGCGCTTTTTATCGGAGGAAGAAAGAACGGGGGGAGTCGCCAAAAAGAGTGCGGAGCTCGTCGAGTCGGGGGTGTATACATCAAACCTGGACGCGGTGAAGAAGAACTTCTCTGAATGGCACAATACGAAAATCATCCCTGGCAGCATTCCTGAAACCCTGTCGGCAATCGACTCGACCAAGATTGCTTTCCTGCATATCGACCTGAACAGCACCATCCCCGAAGTGGCAGCGATCGAGTTCCTGTGGGATCGCCTGGTCTCGGGTGCATTCATTCTGCTGGATGACTATGCCTACTATGGTTATCAACCGCAGAAGGAAGGCATGGACAAGTGGGCAGCCAAAATGGATCTGTCCATCGCCAGCCTGCCTACGGGCCAGGGCCTGCTGATCAAGCCCTAGAAACCTCGCGCCAACGCGGACCTCGCCCGCGTCAGATGCACAGGTACACAGCCAGCAACATCAGCGACAGCACCAGGATGGCTTCCCCGAACAGTTCGAGGGAGCCTTCCCTCTCCGGCCCGTAGCTCCAGCTGACGCTCGCCTGGCGCGTTGCCCAGCGCCTGCCCGGCTGGCGGTCGAAATGTCCCAGTGCCCAGATGGCGATCCCTATGGCACCGAACTCCAGGGCGATGATCAGGAAAAGTGTCATACCGCTGTCCTTTTTAGGCCAGTAATCAGGACATTAGGGGGCGATTCGGGAAAAACGTTCGTCATGAATAAAGTTTTTTTGCCGATGAAGACAATACCCACTCATTTTCTGTGCCTGCCCTGATCTATCATTGCACCCAGGGTCATTCGGCCACCGCTCCCGCCTATCTTCATAAGAACCCTATGCCACGTATCGACCTCCGCCGATTGATCCTGTTGCTGTCGCTTTCCGTCGTCACCCTGACCGCCGGCAACCTGTTCTTCGCCAGCTACCAGACCCAGCGCAACTTCCTGATGGCGCAGACCCTGGAAGCCAACCGGATCTACGCCCTGAAACTGGCCAGTTCCACGGAAAACTTTCTCAAGTCGACCCAGCAGCAACTGGCCTTCAGCGCGGGCCTGATCACCGATCTCTGGAACCAGCCGGAACAGCTGTGGCAGGAAGTTCACCGGCTGCGTCGCCAGACCGGCAGTTTCAACTCGGTGATCGTGATCCGTGCCGATGGCAAGATCATCGCCTCCTCGCCGCTGTCGATGAACCTGACCGGGGCCTTCTCCACCAGCGAAGGCTTCCGCCAGGCCAGCGCCTTGCGCCAGCCCTATATTTCCAGGCCCTATATCGGCGCCAACAACCATCTGATGATCCAGATCTCCCATCCGATCTTCGATGGCGATGGCAATTACCTGGGCTACCTGGGCGCCGGGATCTACCTCAACGAACCGAATATCCTGCACTCGCTGCTGGGCGAGCATTATTACCGTGACGGTTCCTACCTCTACGTGGTCGACACCCAGGGCCGGCTGATCTATCACCAGGACCCCGCACGGGTCGGCGACGTGATCAAGGGCAATCCGGCGATCGACGCGGTGATCGCCGGCGAGACCGGCAGCCTGCGCCTGACCAACTCCCAGGGCATCGACATGCTCACCGGTTACGCCCCTGTGCCGCGGATCGGTTGGGGGGTGATCAGCCAACGACCCACCGATATCACCCTGGAGGGCCTGAAACGGCTGATGCTGGAGGTCGCCGGCTACGCCGTGCCGTTGCTGCTGCTGTCGCTGCTGGGGATCTGGTGGGTTTCGACGCTGATCACCCGGCCGCTCTGGCAACTGGCCAACTCCACCCAGTACTGGGGTTCCTCGACGGCCGCGCAATCGGTGAGCAAGGTGAAGGCCTGGTACTACGAGGCGGCCCAGTTGAAAAACGCCATGCAGAAGGCCCTGCTGTCGCTGCACCAGCAACTCGGCCGGCTGAACCAGGAAAACGTCACCGACCCGCTGACCGGCCTGACCAACCGGCGCGGCCTGCAATTGATCCTCGAGGATTGGGAAAGCCGCCGCCAGCCGTTCGCGGTGCTGGCCCTGGATATCGACCACTTCAAGCAGGTCAACGACAGCTACGGGCACAGTGCCGGCGACCTGGTGCTGCAACACCTGGCCCAGCAGATGCGCCGCCATTCCCGGGAAAGCGACGTGCTCTGCCGCCAGGGCGGTGAAGAGTTCATGATGCTGCTGCCCGGCACGCCCCTGGCCCAGGCCGTCCAGGTGGCCGAGCGGTTGCGCGCGGCCATGGCCTACACCGAAAGCCCGAACGGCATCCCGGTCACCGTGTCCCTCGGCGTCACCGACTGGCCCCGGGACCGCCAGAGCATCGCCCTGGCCCTCAAGGAAGCGGACCGGGCCCTGTACCGGGCCAAGGGCAACGGCCGCAACCGGGTGGAATCGGTCGCTCCGGGAATGCCGCCGAACGACGCGAACGGATAGACTGGACACCCCGGACGACGCACCACGGGCCCACCGGCCTTTACCCGCCTTTCCAGACCCTGAACCCCCGACGACTTCGGGGATTTCTTTCGAGATGTGCAACCAGCATGACCTTCAATTTCGACACGCTACTCGACCGCCGCAACACCGGCAGCACCAAGTGGAGCCGTTACCCGGCCGATGTCCTGCCCATGTGGGTGGCAGACATGGACCTGCCGGTCGCGAACGCGATCACCCAGGCCTTGCACCAGCGTCTTGAACACCCGCAACTGGGTTACAGCGTGGCCCAGGATGCCCTGCGCCAGGCCATCGTCGCCGACCTCTGGGCCAAGTACGCCTGGCGCGTGCAGCCCCAGGAGCTGATTTTCCTGCCCGGTGTCGAACCGGGTTTCAACATGGCCCTGCGCGCCTTTGTGCAACCGGGCCAGAATGTCGTGGTGCAGACCCCCAACTACCGCCCGCTGCGCCTGGCCCCGGGCCACTGGAACCTGCCGAAAATCGAGCTGGCGTTCGATCGCGATGCCCATGGCGACTACATCACCCCGTTCGCCGCCCTGCACAGCGCCTTGCAGGGCGGCGGCGCGCTGCTGCTGAGCAACCCGCACAACCCGCTGGGCAAGGTCTTTCCCCGGGAAGAACTGCAACAGATCGCCGATATCTGCCTGGAACAGGGCGCGCTGATCGTCTCCGACGAAATCCACGGCGACCTCTGTTTCGACGGCCGCCGGCATGTACCGATCGCCTCGCTGAGCCCGCAGATCGCCCGGAACACCATCACCCTGATGTCGGCGAGCAAGGCCTACAACATCGCCGGGTTGAAAACCGCCTACGCGATCATTCAGGACGCCACGGTCCGCGAGCGCTTCAACGCCGCCCGCGGAGGCATGGTCGACAGTGTCAACACCCTCGGCCTGGAAGCCACGCTGACCGCCTACACCGAATGCGGACCGTGGCTCGAGGAACTGGTCAAATACCTGCAGGCCAACCGCGACTACCTGCAACACGCCGTGCAGACCCGCTTGCCGGGGGTGGTCATGCAGCCGGCCCAGGGCACCTACCTGGCGTGGCTGGATTGCACGGCATTGGGCCTGGAGGATCCGTACACCTTCTTCCTGGAGCAGGCCAAGGTCGGCTTGAGCGCGGGCATCGAGTTCGCCGACGATGCCCGGCAGTTCGTCCGCCTGAACTTCGGTTGCCCCAGAGCGCTGCTGGAAGAAGGCATCCGGCGCATGGAAGACAGCCTGCGCCAGCGCTGAGCCGTTCGTTCCCACGCTCCGCGTCACAGGAGCGGACGCAGAGCGTCCGTTGAGGCATTCCCACGCGGAGCGTGGGAACGATCTACGATGGCGTGGCAACGATCATCAGGCTAGTAGCGGAACTGCCCCCCATGAATCGCCTGCAACACCTCGTCGGTGACCGGCACATAGGTTTCCGAACCCGGTAACCAGGCGTAGACCGGATCTTCCCCGACCTGGCCCGGGTCGAACGCTTCGTTCTTCAACCGGGTCTTCTGGTACTTGAAGGTACCCGTGGTTTCCATGCAGGACTTGACCCGCAGAAACAGCGGCACCGCATAGAACGGCATCTGGCTGCGGGCGAACTGCAGCAGGTCGTCCAGATCCAGCTGCTCCTGGGGCACCGCCGGGGTGATCGCGACCATGCCGGCACGGCCGTTGGTGTTCCTGATCTCCACGCCGTAGGCCACGGCCTCGCTGATATGCGGGTGCAACACCAGGATGTTCTCGACCTCGGTGGTAGAAACGTTTTCACCTTTCCAGCGATAGGTATCCCCCAGGCGATCGACAAACTGGGCATGGCCGAAACCGATATCGCGGATCAGGTCGCCGGTATTGAAATAGCGATCGCCCACCTCGAACACATCATGCAAGACCACCTTCTTGTTCTTTTCCGGGTCGGTATAGCCGTCGAACGGTGCCTTGTCGTCGATCTTGGCCAACAGCAGGCCCTGCCCGCCCTTGCCGACCTTCAGCATGAAACCGTCCGGGCCACGACGCGGCTCGCCGGTATCGTGGTCGTACTCCACCAGCGACCATTCGTTGAGGGCAAAACCGATGGTGTTGTCGAAGTTGAGGATGTTGGAAAAGCCGATATTGCCGTCACTCGCGGCATACAGCTCGCAGACCCGGTCGATGGCGAAACGCGCCTTGAACTCGGTCCAGACGCCAGGACGCAGGCCATTGCCGATCATCTTCACCACCGGGTTGTCGGCATCGTCAGCGGCCGCCGGCCGGTCGACCAGGTAGCGGCACAGTTCGCCGACGTAACAGAGCGTGGTGGCCTTGAACCGCCGTGCATCTTCCCAGAAATGACTGGCGCTGAACTTGCGGCGGATGGCGAAGCCCGATGCGCCGGCCAGGGCTGAGCCCCAGCTCACGCACAGGCCGGTGGCGTGGTAGAGCGGCAAGGTGCAGTAGATGATGTCGTCGGGCTGCATATCCAGGGCGATCAGGCCGAAGCTGCCGTAGACCCGCATCCAGCGCCCGTGCTTGAACACCCCGGCCTTGGGCAGTCCGGTGGTGCCCGAGGTATAGATGTAGAAGCAGGCATCGTCGGCGTAGATCTGCTGGCTGGTGATCGGATTGATGACCGGATGCTCTTCGCTGACCCGCGCCAGGTTGACATAACCCGCGGGCGCCTGGCCCGGGTCGCGGGTGGTATCGGCGTCGGCGAGGAAGTAACAGCTCGACGCGTCGATGGCGACCTGGTCGCGTACGCCATCGTAGGCCGCGACCAGCTCCTCACCGACGATGATCGCGGTCGGCTTGACCAGGTTCAGGCTATGGATCAGCACGTTGTTGGTTTGCGACGTATTGAGCATGGCGCAGATCCCGCCGGCCTTGCTCACCGCCAGTACGCTCACCAGCAGCTCGGGGCGGTTCTCGATGAAAATGCCGACCACGTCGCCCTTTTTCAGGCCACGTGCCAGCAGGTAGTGGGTAATGCGATTGGCCCACTGGTTGACCTGCCGGTAGCTGAACCGGCTGTCCTTGTAGAGCAAGGCCACGCCATCGGGGTTGCGCTGCACCGCCTGCTCGAACGACCAGGCCAGGCCGCAGGGTTGATCGGCCTTGGGCTTGGACACCTTGACGCCCTTCACCAGCCGGGGAATCGCCCGGGTAATGGTGGGAATCTTGCGCATCATCATGCCCCAGGTAATCATATCGCTGTTGCTGCTCATGGCACCTCCTAATGGGTTGGCCCACTGGATACCGGGCCAACCGGTCCTTTCCTTTGCCTACCCGCCATGGACAACGCCTTCGCGCATGCGGATACGGGAAGGCGCTGCATCGCGCGGTCAGAACTCGTCGGCGACCGACTCGAGAATCTTGCCCATCAGGTACACGGTGGTCCGTGCCACCTGCTTCACCGACTCCTTCTCTTCATCGGTGACCACCCAACGGTCGATGGCCGCGTTGACCTCCTCGGAGTGCTTGGCATCGATGATCGCGTGGGCGACAAAGAAGGTCATTTGCTTGTCGGTGAGCTTGAGGCTGTTCTTGCAGATATCCATCATCGGCTCGAGGTGCTCGTAGGAGTCCTCCGCCCAGAAGCTGTAGCCCAGGCGTGGAATGATCCCGCGGCAGACGGAGACATAATCCAGGTAGCCGTAGAAGGCCTCGGTGGCCGGCAGCATCGGTTTTTCGAATTCGGCCGGGTCCACGCCGATGGCGATCAGGTCGTTGTAGGCCATGTTTTCATGGCCAAGCTCTTCCAGCGCGTGCTTCATGGCGAAACGCAGCAGGCCGACCTTCTTGTGGTCCTGGTTCCAGCAGGCCACGGCCTGGTTGATCGCGTTGTTCTTGGTGTAGTGATACACCTGGACAATCGACTTGATATACAACTCGCGTTGCAACTCGGGGCGCTTCATCATCTGAAAGAAGCGGCCAGCCTTGATCTTGGCCCATTCGGCATCACAGACAGCCTTCAACTCATCTCTGAACTCAGTCATTTCACTCTTTCCCTGGTGGTGTTATAGATCGTTTATGACATTTCTTATGTACCGGCGCGAACGCGGGTTTACAGGCGCAACACGGATTTGATGATGTACATGAACTTGGAGAAGAAGCCGACGCCCTCGATAGTGTCCCAGTGTTCCATCAGCACACCGTTTTCCACACGATAGATATCGATCACCTTGTACTTCACGGTAAAGAATCTATGTTTGGCCCAATGGGTCGCATAGAGGAAGACATAATCGCCTTCGGCACACACTTGCTTGATACTGGTCCCGGACTCCGGAAAGGTCTTGAAGAACTGCGCAAAGTAGCTCTTGAATCCTTCACGGCGCGGCGGAATGAACACGTTGTTGTGTTGCACATAGTCTTCGGCAATCAGCGTATCGGCGACCGCGAGTTCACGCTGGCCGAACATGCGCTCGTAAAATTCGATGACCACGGCCTTGTTCTGGGCTTCCATCTGACATCAACCTCGTTATTGTCGATTTATTATGTTTTTCAGACCGCCAGGGCCTGGCGTCCCGCGCGGGCAGCGAGGGTATGGCGGATCAGCCCGTCGATGTCCTTGAGGTCCGCCGGGCATTGCTCCAGGCCGAAGAAGGGCGTCACCGACGGCAGCAGATCGCCCTTGTACAAGGCGTAGTAGTGATCGCCACGGGCCTTGATCTGGAACAGGATGCCGTCCTGGTCAAACACCGAGCTGTCGAACTTCGGCGCCAGCCGGGGTTTCACGTAAGTGATGAAAGTCTTGTAGCCGCCCAGCAGGGCCACCAGCGACGCACCGGTCATCGCCAGGGCGCTGACCACGTTCCTGACCGGGGCATGTTTATCGACAATCAACCGCGACAGCTCCACGCATTCGTTCTCGTAACCGGGCCCGGAGAACGCCAGCAAACGCTGGTGATCGATAAACTCCCCGGACTCATGGGGAAACGGCGTAATACGCTGGGTGCCGATAATCTCGCCATCGTAATAACAGGCAAATACATAAGAGCGGGCATCGTACTCATCGAGGCAGACGGTTTCATCGACCGAATCGCCGAACAGCGTCCGATAATAAACCTTGCGCTGCCCGTACAATCGATAACGCGCCCGTGACAACTCGGAAAACTGTTGAGGCGTTACAATCTGGCGAATACTGACTTTGTCGGACTGACAGTGTTCGTGCAGGACCGAATCATAGAAACTGTAGATAGCTGCACCGGCGGTATCATCTTTCACCAGCTGCATACTTGCCAATGGCAACTCGGTCTTGTTACTCCCGTATGACGACATAAGACGCTCCTTGTTATTATGATCTGTATTATTTGGCTCGACCAGGCACACGACATAACACCCATGACTCAATTCATGAGTTCACCTCCTTGAACGTGCAAAGTTGATCACTGATCGTTTCCATGCTCTGCGTGGGAATGCCTCACCGGACGCTCCGCGTCCGTGCTGGCTGTGACGCGGAGCGTCACGGGCTGCGTTCCCACGCAGAGCATGGGAACGATCATCAAGCGAAGCCGGCTGTCGTCAGAGTTGTTCCAGGGCCGAACGGATCTTGCCGGCGCGCTCGACCAGCAACTGCGGGCTGGCCAGTGGAATATCGGCGTGGGCGAGGTTGAAGCCATCGCCGACAAAGCGCGCGAGGACATGCAAATGGGCGTGACCGACGGTCTGACCGGCAACGGCCCCGTCGCACAACAGCAGATTGATGCCTTCGCAGGAGCGCTCGTTCAGCAGTATCCCGCTGTTGCGCAACGCGCTAGCCATACGCTGCCCGACCACCATCATGTGGCCTGCGGTTTGCGGGGGGATATCGGCCAGGCCGGTGGCGTGGGCCTTGGGAATGACCAGCACATGACCGGGAGTGATCGGCTGGATGGAAAGCAGCGCCAGGCACTGTTCGTCTTCATAGACGATGCTGGCAGGTGCTTCTTGTCTGGCGATTGCACAGAAAATGCAGTTCACGGGTTAGCTCCCTCTATTGTTATATGCGCAAGACCGGCTTGGTATCCGGGCTTGCGACAGGCTGAATTCCCTTACAGACCTATCATCGCTGACCGCACAATGTGAGGCGAAAATACGTCCGACCCGGAATGCCTGTACACGGGAGTTTTGAAATTTTTTGTATCCGCAACGCCTCCATTAAACACAGCCCATTGATTTTATTGGGTTTTATTCATGGAAATTTCTTACATAAAAAATCGCAAATCACTGACACGCAACGTCCTACCCGGCTTATCCGAACCCCGTACGGCAGGCATAAAAAATCCGGCGTGCCGAATGGACGCCGGATGCTGAGGTAGCCCGAAGGTGAGCCCACCCTGCCCCGGGCAGGATGGCTCGTCGCCTACGCCTGTTTCTTCAGGCGCGGCCTGGCCTTGGGAAAATAGGGGGACTTCACCAAGCCCGTCGGCACCGGTGTCCGGACCCGGCTCGAAGGCTCTTCGGCCGGTGCCGCGCCACCAAACTCGGCCACGTACGGGGTCTGCCCGCAGCGCACCAGATTGTTGATCGGGAATTCATCGCCATTATCTTCCATGTATGCCTTTTTCATTCGAACACTCCTTGCAAAGATTCATCACCACCAGCCCATGGCTGACGCCTGAAAAACCTTGAGCGTAGCCGACTGACAGCGATTCGCAGGCTCTGGCACAAGGATCCGACGAATGACCACTCGGTCACGGACTTCCGAAGTCGTCACACGCCCTTCACACCCTTTTCACCTCCATACCCCTAGATTCGACTCACTCCTTTTGAATCCCATTCAGCCCGCCCACACTGCGGGCTTTTTTTTGCACGTCACGCCCCCAGGCGCTGGCTCAACGCCCGGAATGCCGCCAGCACCTCTTCCGGTTTCTCCAGCATCAGCTGATGCCCACAGGCGTGCAGCACCTGGAAGCGTGCGTCCGGCAGCTGTTCGGCCAGCGCCTCGCCACCGCTGGCCGGGGTCAGGCCGTCGCTGTCACCGGCCACCACCTCGACCGGCAACCTGAGGTTCGCCAGGTGCCCGGCATCCGGCCATTGCACGCCCTCCAGCAGTCCCTTGAATACATACAGGCGGTTGCGCTCGGTGAGCTTTTCCTCATAGGCCACCAGCCCCGCATCGGCGGACCCGTGCCAGGCGCGCTGGCGAAAGCCCCTGGCCAACACTGGCCGGATCAGTTCCAGCACCCAGGCCGGCAACGCCATCAACCCACCGCGACTCAACGGCCGATGCAACTGTGTGCCGAGCAACAAGGCGCCGCTGACCGACTGCACCTGCAACAGGGTGCTCAGGGACAGCCCGGTGCCGAACGAGTGGGCCACGATCAGGTTGCGCCGGCCGCCGAAGCGACGCAGCAGTTCCAGGTAATCGGCGACCAGTTCGGCCCAGGCGTACGCCGCGGGCCGCCGTGGCTTGTCGCTCTCGCCATGGCCGAGCAGGTCCCACGCCACCAGGCTGTAGCCCTCCTCGCCCAGCGCCTGCCACTGGTGACGCCACTGGTCCTTGTTGCCCCCGCGCCATGGCAGAAGAACACCACGCTATCGGCCCGTTCCCGGCCGGGCTGGTGGGCCACGCTCAGGCGCCGCCCCGGACGGATCTCCAGCAGTTCGCCTCGCACCCGCGGTAAATCAACAGAGGAATAGGGTTCAGCCATGCCAAGAGTGTCCTGTCAGAAAAATAGAGAATAGATCGCCGCTCACCAGGCACCCTCGCGGCTCGGTTCGGCATTCGCCGCCGGCGCCACAACCGGCGAGGCGCCCAGCAGGGTCCGGGTATAGGGGTGTTGCGGCTCGGCGAACAGCCGGGCGGTCTCGCCCTGTTCGACGATCCGCCCGCCCTGCATCACCGCGATGCGATCGCACAGACGCGCCGCCACCCGCAGGTCATGGGTGATAAACACCATGCTCAGGCGCAGGCGCCGTTGCAGGTCCTCCAGCAGTTCGAGGATCTGCACCTGGATCAGCGCATCCAGTGCCGAGACGCATTCATCGGCGATGAGGATCTTCGGGCGCACCGCCAGCGCCCGGGCGATGCCGATCCGCTGTCGTTGCCCGCCGGAAAACTCATGGGGATACCGTTCGAAGGCCGTCGCCGGCAGCCCTGCCAGTTCCAGCATTTCACGGGCCCGCCGGGCCGACTCGGCCACCGAGACGCCTTGCGCCAGCGGCCCGGTCATGATGATCCGGCCGATGGTCTGGCGCGGATTGAGCGAGGCGAACGGGTCCTGGAAGATCATCTGGATATCCCCGCGCAACGGGCGCAGGTGCCGCTGGGACAGATCGGCCACGTCCTTTCCCTGCCATTGCAGGTGCCCGCCATCGGGCTGCAGCAGGCGCACCAGGCAGCGTCCAAGGGTCGACTTGCCGGAACCGGACTCGCCGACAATCCCCAGGGTCTCGCCTTCGCGCAGATGCAGATCGAGCCCGGCCAGTGCCTGTTGGGTGCGACGGCGCCACCAGCCATGGCGACCGCTGAAGGACTTCTCCAGTTGTCGCGCCGCCAGCACCAGCGGCGCATCGACGATGGCCGGGCGCGGTGCCAGCGGACTGGCCGATGCCGCTGCCAGCAGGCGCCGGGTATAGTCCTGGCGCGGCGCCTGCAGGACCTGCCGGGCGGTGCCCTGCTCCACCAGATGACCTTTTTCCAGCACCAGCACCCGGTCGGCGATGGCCTGTACCACGGCAAAGTCGTGGGTGATAAACAGTACCGCCATGCCCTTGTCGCGCTGGATCCTGCGCAGCAATTCAAGGATCTGCGCTTGCGTGGTGACATCCAGAGCCGAGGTCGGTTCGTCGGCGATCAACAAGGCCGGATCAAAGGCCAGTGCCATGGCGATCACCACCCGCTGGCGCTGACCGCCGGACAGTTCGAAGGGATAGGCGTGGCGCAGGCGTTCCGGGTCCGGCAGGCCGACATAACCCAGCAACTCGATCACCCGCTGACGGCGTGTCGCGGCCGCGGCAACGCCATGGGCCTGCAGGGTTTCGTCGATCTGCCGGCCCACGCTCAGCAACGGGTTCAGGGCACTCATGGGTTCCTGGAAGACCATGCTGATCTCCCGGCCACGCAACTCGCGCATGGCCTCTTCGCCACGCCCGGCAAGGTCCTCGCCGCGCCAGCGGATATGCCCCGCTTCAATCGGCAGGGACGCCGGCAGCAGGCGCAGCAACGCCTTGGCCAGCATCGACTTGCCGGACCCCGACTCGCCCACCACACAGAGCAGTTCGCCGCGTTCGAGTTGCAACGACAGGTCATACAGCGCATGACTGCGATCCGCGCCGCGAGGCAGTGCAATGCGCAGGTGCTCGACGCTCAGCAAGGGATGGATGTCTTGGCTCATGCCGCCGCTCCCTGTTGCCGGTCCGGCTCGAACGCCACCCGCAGGCCTTCGCCGACACGGTTGACCGCGAGCACGCAGAACAGGATCGCCAGGCCGGGCCACAGGCTCATCCACCAGGCATCGCGCAACAGGCCGCGGGAGGCATTGATCATGTAGCCCCAGCTCATGGCCTCGGGGTCGCCGAGACCGAGAAAAGCCAGGGCCGCTTCGGTAAGGATCGCGCTGGCCATGACAAAGGTCAGGGTCACCAGCAACGGCGCCAGGGCATTGGGCAGGATCTGCCGGAAGATGATCGCCGACGACGACTGCCCGAGCACCCGCGCCGCCTGCACGAACTCGCGCTGGCGCAGGCTGAGGAATTCGCTGCGCACCAGCCGCGCCACCGCCGGCCAGGCCACCAGGGCAATGGCCAGGACGATCGAGCCCAGGGACGGTTCGAGAATCGCCACGAGGATCACCGCCAGCACCAGTTGCGGGATGATCTGAAAAAACTCGGCGACACGCATCAACACACCGTCGAGCCAGCCGCCGAAGTAACCGGCCACGGCCCCGACCAGGGCGCCGACCAGCAATGTCGCCAGGCTCGCCAGCGCGGCCACCGCCAGGGACACCCGTGCCCCGTACAGCAGGCCGCTGCCCAGGTCGCGCCCGAGCATGTCGCTGCCCAGCCAGTGCGCGCGGTCCTGGAACGGTGCCAGCATCGGCGCACTGTTCATGTCCCAGGGCGAACTGTCGGTCAGCCACGGCGCGGCCGCAGCCAGCGCAGCGAGGACCAGCAGGAACAGGACGCCGGCCACCGCCGAAGGCTGTGCCAGGAAACGGCGCAGGAAAGGATATCGGCTCATCAGTGCCGCCCTCCGGCGCCGATACGTGGATCGAGCCAGCGGCACGCCAGATCGGTCAGCAGGTTGAAACTCACCACCATGATCGAAATCACCAGGAAACCACCCATCAATACCCCGTAGTCCCGTTGCGCCAGCGCCTCGTACATCAGGCGGCCGATACCCGGCCAGGAATAGACCACTTCCACCAGCAGGATCCCGCTGGCCAGTTGGCCCAGTTGCAGGCCGGCAAAGGTCACCACCGGCAGCAGTGCATTGCGCAGCACATGCGCCCAGAGAATCCGTCGCGGTCGCAAGCCTTTCGCCCGGGCGGTGCGCACGTATTCCTGGCCCAGCGCCTCCAGCGTCGCGGCGCGGGTCAGGTGGATATACAGCGCCAGGAACAGAAAGCTCAGGGACAGGCACGGCAACACCAGGTGCCGCGCGCGGTCGGCCCACCAGGCACCGCCGTGGAAATCCGCGGCGACGGTTTCCATGCCGAAGGCCGGCAGCCAGTCGAGGCTGACCGAAAACAGCAGGATCAACAGCATCGCCAGCCAGAACGACGGGATCGCAAACAGCAACAGCGCACCCTGGGAGATCAGTTGGTCGAGCCAGCGCCGCTGCTCGCGGCTACGGGCGGCCAGTACGCCGAGGGCGATTCCCAGCAGCGACGACAGCAGGAACGCCGAGCCCATCAGCGCCAGCGTCGCCGGCAGGCGCTCGGCGATCAGCGACCAGACCGAGGTCTGGTTGCGGTAGGAGTAGCCCAGGTCCAGCCGCGCCACCTGCCCGAGATAGATCAGCAGTTGCTGGACCACGGGCTTATCCAGGCCCATCTGCTGGCGCAACTGCTCGATGTAGTGCCCGTCATCGACCCCCGCCTCGCCGGCCATCAGCAACGCCGGGTCACCGGGAGCCAGGCGCACCAGCAGGAAACTCAGGACCAGCACCCCGAGCACCATCGACAGTGCCCGCAGCACCCGGCCGCCGAGGAAGATCAGCCCGCTCATGGTGCCGGGGCGTCGAGGTAGACGCCTTCATCGTCTTCGTTGAGGCTGGTGGCCGTCTGCAGCAGATTCTTCACCTGGCTGTGGTAGAGCGTCGGATAGCGCATCTCGAAGATCGGCGCGATGGGCAGGTCGCTGTTCAGGCGGTTTTCCAGCTGGCTGTAGACCTGGCGACGCTGCTCGCCTTCCGGGGTGTCGGCCACCTTGTTCCACAGGGCGTCCGCCTCCGGGCTGCTGTAGCCGCTGACATTGGCGAACGGCGAAGTCTTGAGGATGTAGTCCGAGCGATAGAGATAGGCGGTGGTCAGGTAGGGATCGCCGATCTGGAAGATGAAGTTGTAGGTCAGGTCGAAATCCCAGTCGCTGACCCGCTGGAACCAGGTCGCGGCATCCGAGGTCACCACCTGCACCTTGAAGCCCAGGGGTTGCAGGGACTGCTTGGTGTATTCGGCCAGGCGCTCCCAGGCACCGCCTTTCTCGCCGTTGAGCAGGCGGATACGCACCGCGCCGACATCGACGCCGGACTCGGCGATCAGCGCCTTGGCCTTCTTCACGTCATAGCCGTACTGCGGCAGTTGCGGGTCGTGATACGGCGAACTGGAGACGAACGGCCCCTGGGCGACCTTGCCCGAACCGAAGAAAATGTTGTCGACGACAAACTGCCGGTTCAGCGCATAGAGGATCGCCTGGCGGACCTTGGGATTGTTCAGCGGTGGCTTGCGGGTGTTGATCTGCAGGAAGGCCAGGCCCGAGTACAGCTCCCAGCCCTGCTCCGAGGACTGCACGCCGGGCAGGCCGCCCAGGCGCTTCAGATCGGAGTAATCGGCGTCGCCGCTGCGCAGGACCTGGACGTCGCCACGCTCGAAGGCCGCGGCCCGCGAGGAAGCATCGGGAATCACGTGAAAGACAATGCCGTCGAGGTGCGGCAGGCCTTTTTTCCAGTAGTCGGGGTTCTTGCCCAGCTTGATATAGGCGCCGCGCTTCCACTCCTGAAAGACAAAGGGACCGGTGCCGACAGGCTTGAGGTTATAGGGATTGTTACGAAAGTCGGTGCCCTCGTACAGGTGTTTCGGCACCACCGGGCGCAGGCCGCTGCCCAGGGAGGACAGCAACGGCGCGAAAGGTTTCTTCAGGTGGAAGGTCACCTGCAACGGACCGCTGGCGTCGATGGACGCCACATACTCGGTGAAGACGCCGCCGAGGCGCTTGTCCACCTCCGGGTAGAAGGTCTGGAAGCTGAACACCACGTCGGCCGCGGTGAAGGGCTGGCCGTCGTGCCAGCGCACACCCTCCTGCAGGTCGAAGGTGTAGGTCAGGCCATCGGGAGTAATCGTCCAGCTCTTGGCCAGTACCGGCTTGGGCTGGAGCTGGGTGTCGTAGGTCAGCAGGCCCTGGAGGATCTTGCCACTGACGTACTGGGTCGAGACATGGGAGACCACGCCGTGCATCAGCGATGGCGGTTCCGGCTGGGCCACCAGATTCAGTACCCCGCCATCCCGTGGTTGTGCCTGTACGCTACCGGCCAGGATCAGCGCGCTGGCGGCGAGGCCGAGCAACACCCGGCGCAGGGGCCGGGCGTGGGACGAAGGGGTCGGGGTGAGATCAGGCATGGCGCGCTCCGCAAAAAGGTTCGGCAGGTGCAGGCCCGCCAACCGCGAGACCTGCCCTTTGAAGCGGTTTAGCAAGGCCTGTGCCAGTGCTTTCGCGGCCCTGTCCGGCGGCGCTGGCGGGACATTGCGCGGCAGGCGGCCTGATGAAAAAACCACAACCCGCGTTTGCCGGTGTGGAAAAAGCAGCAGCCTGCAACCGCGATTGATCGTTGCCACGTGCAGCAAACGCCTGCTGCGCGTCATCAGGGCGGACGCAGAGCGTCCAGAGAGGCGTTTCCACGCAGAGCGTGGGAACGATCACGGGAGCCTGCGTGCCCTGGCACAACCCTTGCGATACCCGCTGTCTTCGAACTACCGAGCCTCACCCTATGTCACTGGATTACCTGGGCAACCCCATCGACAGCAGTCTCCCCTCGACCCGACGCGGCATCGACGCGTTCATCTCCGGCTTTCTCGCCTATCACCCCCGCGCCGAGGGCATTCTCGCAGCGGCCGATGCCGATCCGGACTCGCGGCTGGCGAATGCCCTCGCGGGCATCCTGCTGATGTTCAGCGAATCCCCCGAAGGCCCCGTCCTCGCCGAGCGCTATCGCCAGCGGGCCGACGCCGTGGGCTCGAACCACCTGCGGGCAAACCTGTACCTGGCGATCCTCAATGCCTGGATCGGCGATGACCTGGGCCGCGTACTGGGCCTCAGCGAACAGTTGCTCGACCGTTTCCCCCGGGACCTGTTCGCCGCCAAGCTCAACCAATACGTGGAGTTCAATCGCGGCAACTGGCCGGCGTTACTGCGCATCGCCCTCAAGGCCCGTGACGCCGCGCCGGAGATCGCCCACAGCCACGGCCTGCTGGCCTTCGCCTATGAACAATGCCACTTGCTGGACCAGGCCGAAGCCGCCGCGCGCCAGGCGCTGCACCTGCAAGCCGACGAGCCCTGGGCCCAGCACGCCCTGGCCCACGTCCTGCTGACCCACGGCCGGATCGAGGAAGGCATCGATTTCCTGGAAAGCGTGAAAGACCACTGGGAAGGCCTCAACTCCTTCATGTACACCCATAACTGGTGGCACCTGGCGCTGTTCTACCTGGCACGCGGACAGGAGCAGCGGGTGCTGGAGATCTATGACCGCCACGTCTGGGGCATCCTGCCGGAGTACTCCCAGGACCAGGTCGGCGCGGTATCGCTGCTGGCCCGCCTGGAGCTGGCCGGGGTCGACGTCGGGCAACGCTGGCAGGCACTGGTGCCCTACCTGCAAGCGCGAACAGGCGATACGGTGCAACCGTTCCTCAGCGTCCAGTATCTGTACGGCCTGGCACGGGCCGGACAGCAGCAGGCGGAGCAGTTGCTGGAGGCCTTGCGCGAGCGCGGCCTGACCGCACCGGCCTTCAGCCGGACCACCTGGGCCCAGGTCACCCTGCCCCTGGCCGAAGGCCTGCTGGCCCATGCCCGTGGCGACTGGGAAACGGCGGTACAGCGCCTGAGCGGGGTGTTGCCACGGCTCAACGATATCGGCGGCAGCCATGCCCAGCGCGACCTGTTCGCCCAGATCGAGCTCGATGCGCGGCTGCGCTCGAAGGATTGGCTGGTGGCACAGCAGACCCTGGAGCTGCGCCGTGGCCATGATGCGCTGGATGTGCCGCTCAACCGACATCTGGAGCGGGTGTACCGCGCGCTCGGCCTGCCTTCGGAAGCCGAGCGGGCCAGGGCGCGGATCAACCAGGTCGTGCCGGGCTGACGCGGGTGCCGATCGTCCCACCACGCGGGAACGATCGAACTACTCGCCGGTACCGGCAAACCCCGCGACGATTTCATCGATCACCACCCGTACCCTAGCGGTGTGGCGCAGATCGGCGTGGGTCACCAGCCACACGTCGTAGGGCAAGGGTCGCGTGCGCTGCGGCCAGAGGTGCACCAGGCCATGTTTTTCGCCGATGTACACCGGGACTTCGCCGATGCCGATACCGGCGGCGATGGAGCGGCGCACCAGCAGGCTGGAACTCAGGGTCGTCGCTATGCGCCCGCGCCCCAGGGGTTCGGATGCCAGGGTCATGTCCTTCTGGTTTTGCAGGTAGGGCTGATACAGCACCAGGTCATGTCCTTCGAACAGGCCGCCGGGTTCCGGGATGCCGTGACGGTCTATATAGGCCTGGGAGGCGAACAGCCCCACCGGCCAGCGGGCAATGCGTCGGGCGATCAGGTCGGGACTGTCCGGGCGGGCATTGCGCACGGCGATATCGGTTTCGCGCCTGGCCAGGCTGAGGAACTGGGTGGAAGCGTCCAGTTGCACGCGTACATCCGGGTGTTTTTCGTGCAGGCCGGCGATGGCCGGGATCAGGAAGTCGATGGCCAGCGAGTCGGTGGTGCTGACCCGCACGATGCCGGACAGGCGATCATCCTGCCCCTGGATCTGGCGTTGCAGGTCCTGGGCCGAGCGTTCCATTTTTTCCACCGAATGCAGGGCCGCCTCGCCGAGAGCGGTCAAGGCATAGCCATCGGAGGTGCGCAGGAACAAAGTCGCATCCAGGGCCTTTTCCAGGGCGTTGATCCGCCGCCCCACGGTAGCCTGGTCGACCCCCAGCACACGAGCCGCGCCACGCAGCGTCGACTCGCGGCACACCGCCAGAAACATTCGCGCATCATCCCAGTTCATCACCCCCCCGTGATGCATATATGCATCTGAGTGCCGTGTAATCGCTGCATTATTGCATCACTAATCCTCGATATGCTGGACGCCAGTAGAAAACACCCGGGATTGCCGGCGGCGCGATCATCGTGCCACCAGCGCCGACACCTTTGTTGAACCGCCGTCCCGCTTCAGTTGCCCAACATTGCTGCCCCACTGCATAAGGTACCGATCATGACCCTGCCCCAGGAAATGACCCTGATTGAAATCACCACCCCCGGTGGCCCTGAAGTCCTGCAACCGCGCCGGGCCGACGTGCCGGTGGCGGGCCCCGGCGAGATCCTGATTCGCGTGCATGCCGCCGGGGTCAATCGCCCGGACGCCCTGCAGCGCGCCGGCAAGTATCCGATGAAACCCGGCATGAGCCCGATTCCGGGGCTGGAAGTGGCCGGCGAAGTGGCTGCGCTGGGCGATGGCGTCAGCGAGTACGCCATCGGCGATAGAGTCTGTGCCCTGACCAATGGCGGCGGTTACGCGCAGTTCTGCACGGTGCCCGCCAGCCAGGCATTGCCGATTCCCGAAGGCATGGACTGGATTCAGGCCGCCGCCATCCCGGAAACCTTCTTCACCGTCTGGGCCAACCTGTTCGGCCTGGGCGGCGTGCATAAAGGCCAGCGCGCGCTGATTCACGGCGGCACCAGCGGTATCGGGACCACCGCACTGATGCTGTGCCGCGAATTCGGCATCGAGGCCTTCGCCACCGCCGGCAGCCCCGACAAATGCGCCGCCATCGCCAGCCTGGGTGCCGAGCCGATCAATTACCGCGAGCAGGATTTTGCCCGGGTAATAGCCGAAAAGACCGGCGACAAAGGCGTCAACGTAGTCCTCGATATCATGGGCGGCTCGTACCTGGGCGACAATCTCAAGGCCCTGGCCATGGAAGGTCGCCTGGTGATGCTGGGTTTCCTCGGCGGGGCCAAGGGCAATGACGTCGACCTGCTGACCATCATGGCCAAGCGCGCGATTATCACCGGCTCCTTGTTGCGCTCACGCACCCGGGAGGAAAAAGCCGAGATCGCTGCCCAATTGCGCGAGCATGTGTGGCCGGTACTGAACGCCGGGCGTTGCCTGCCGATGATCGACAAGGTCTACGCCTACACCGACGCCGCCCAGGCCCATGCACGGATGGAAGGTGGCGATCATATCGGGAAGATTGTGTTGCGGGTGGCATAGACATCCCCCGTCTCTGTCCCACCAGACGCCCCGGCGGCCATCGACGAGCTCGGCGCACCCGCGTCAACGCCGGGCTTCGAACACCCCCCGCGCAATCGCCCGCGCCACGCAGTCGGCCGCCGCCGCGCCGATGCAGCCGATCTGCACCTGGCGCCGCGGCCCTTCCACCAACGGCAAGGCGCCGGAAGCCAGGGCGAACACCGTGTCGCCATCGAACGGCAGGTGCGCCGGACGCACCGCCCGGGCAATGCCATCCTGGGCCATGATCGCCACCCGCTTGCACTCGGCCGTGGTCAGCCGGGCATTGCAGGCCACCGCTACCAGCGTGGTATTGGCCCCGGCCTGCAGCCGTCCCATGCTGTCCAGGCGCGACAGTTCGGGCATCGGGTCACTGGTGTCCATCACGGTCGTCGGGCGTACGCCACCGAATTCGCCGGCGATTTCCCAGGGCCAGGACCAGAAGGTCCGACCGTCCGGCATGTACACCGAACCGATGGGATTGGCCACCACCAGCGCCGCCACCACCAGGCCGTCGTCGAGTGCCAGCGAGGCCGAGCCCAAGCCGCCCTTGAGCACCCCGGCCATGGCGCCGCGACCGGCCCCCACCGAGCCCAGGGCAAAGTCTTCGGCGGCATTTTCCAACGCCTCGAAGCCCAGCCGGCGATAAGGCGGTTCAAGCCCCCAGTGCTTGTCACCGCCATTGGCCAGGTCATGCAGGACGGCAGCGGGAACAATCGGAATCGCCGGCGCGCCGGCTTTCAGGTGCAGGCCCACTTCCTCCAGCGACAGGGCCGCCGCTACCGCATCCGCCGCCCCCAGGCCGAACACCGAGCCCCCGGCGAACACCAGCGCATGCACCTGCCCGACCATGTTCTCCGGTTCCAGTGCCGCCGACTCCCGACCGCCCGGACCGCCACCGCGGATATCGATGCTGGCGGTCCAGGCACCGTCGGTACGGATCACCGTCACGCCCGTATCGACACGCCGGTCGGTAGCGTGCCCGACGAGGACGCCAGGTACATCGGTCAACAAATTGCGGGACCCCGGTAACGGCATAAGAACATCCTGGAAAAAGAGAGTGGCAAACCCTTCAGCAAGTGATGTGCCAGCCCGTCCTCCCCCGGTTTGTTCGGTGTCACCCGGCATCGGCTGCTGCTTAATCAACACTCGCCCTCCGACTGCTGACAAACCAACACCCGCCCCTGTCACGTCTCCCGCCCCGAAGCGACTGTAGAAAAACCAACAGCCTGGAATGGCGCTGTTAGAAAAACACCAGATTTTGCTCAGACACACAACCAAGTCATTGTTTATAAAAGATTTTTATAAATGGCACAGGCCTTGCTCTACCGCCTGCAGCAGAGCTTGAGACCGCGGCCACCGTGCCGGTCCGGCAACAAGCCGTCACTGACCACGCTTGCGACGACCCGCCACGACACCGTCGCCTTACCCGACAAGGTTGACCCCGACCGGGGACATACCGGGGATCCCATTGGAGCGATTCACATCATGAGTTCGACACGCGCCGCCGGCCGCCAGGCCCGCACCACCTTCACCCACAGCCTGCTGTTCCTCGCGGTTTGCGAGGCCCTGAGCTACAGCAGCCTGGCCCTCGCCGCCGACACCGCCGGCAGCGACAACCCACTGGACACCGTGGTGGTCATCGGCAACCGCGGCCAGGCCCGGACCCTGGCCGAAAGCACCGCCCCGGTGGATGTGATTTCTTCCAAGCAGTTGCTCGCCACCGGCCAGGGCGACCTGACCCGCGCCCTGAGCAAGGTACTGCCGTCACTCAACCTGCCGGCGTCCTCCGGCTACGGCTCGACCTCGGTGGTGCGCCCCATCAGCCTGCGCGGCCTCAACGGCGACCAGGTGCTGGTGCTGGTCAACGGCAAGCGCCGGCATAACAGCGCCCTGCTGAACAACGGCACCTTCCTCAACTCCGGCTCGCAGCCGGTGGACCTGGACATGATCCCGACCGCCCTGGTCGACCATGTCGAAGTACTGCGCGACGGGGCCTCGGCCCAGTACGGTTCCGACGCCATCGGCGGCGTGGTGAACATCGTGCTCAAGCAGACCGACCACGGCGGCAGCCTGTCCACCACCTACGGCCAGAACTTCGAGAACGGCGACGGCGAGACCGCCCGGCAGACCGGCAACCTCGGCCTGTCGCTGCCCAACGACGGCTTTATCAACCTGGCTCTGGACGTGAAGAAACAGAACGTCTCCGACCGCTCCGACGACGCGCCCTATACCGACAGCGCCGGCAACACCAGCCAACGCCACACCTACTACGGCACCGGCCTGCCGGAGTCGCGCAACTTCAGTTTCGGCTACAACGCCGAACTGCCGGTGGATGACGCCCTGACCCTGTACTCGTTCTCCACCTACACCCGACGCAACTCGGAAAAACCCCTGGCGTTCCACCAGCCGGCCAGTTTCGACGGCATCGCCACGCCATTCCCGGAAGGTATCGAGGACTCCCTGCGCTTTATCGAAAACGACTTTCAGGTGGCGTTCGGCGGCAAGGGCAAGGTCGCCGGCTGGGACTACGACCTGTCCAGCACCTACGGCCAGGACCACGCTCAGGCGACCCTGCGTGACACCTATAACCTGAGCTACGGGGCGAACTCGCCGACGTCGGTCGACACCGGGGTCAAGACCTTCAGCCAGTGGACCAACAACCTCGACCTGACCCGCGCCTTCGACTTCGGCCTGGCCAAGCCGACGCAGATTTCCTGGGGCCTGGAACAACGCTACGAGAACTACAAGATCGGCAAGGGTGACTACGAGTCCTATGCCCTCGGCAACTTCGCCACCGGGGCCAGCGGCAACCCGATCGCCCCGGGGACCATCTCCGGCGCCGGCACCACCCCGGCCGACGCCGCCGAGAAAGGCCGGACCAGCGTCGCCACCTACGCCGAGATCGGCCAGGACCTCACCGACAAATGGCATGTCGACCTCGCCGGGCGCTACGAGCACTACAACGACGGCTCCGGCACCACCACCAACGGCAAGTTCGCCACCCGCTACCAGTTGACGCCGATCCTCGCCGTGCGCGGCAGCTTCAGCACCGGCTTCCGCGCGCCGTCGCTGGCCCAGCAGATCTACAGCTCGACCTCACAGAGCAGCGTCAACGGCAACCTGATCGACTACCGCAACGTCGCCGTCGACTCGGATGTCGCCAAGGCCCTCGGCGCCTCCACCCTCAAGCCGGAGAAATCGACCAACTTCGGCCTGGGCCTGACCCTGCAGCCGATCGACAACGCCAGCATCACTCTCGATGCCTACCAGATCAAGATCAAGGATCGCATCGCCCAGACCGGCTACCTCGGCGGCACCCCGCAGATCAACGCGATCCTCGCCGCGGCCGGCCTCAACACCAACCAGGCGGTGACCTACTTCACCAACGCCCTGGACACCACCACCCGCGGCCTCGACCTGGTCGGCGACTACCGCCAGGACCTCGGCGCCTACGGCAGCCTGCGCTACAGCCTGGGCTTCAACTGGAACACCACCGAGATCGACTCGATCCACGCCTCGGACGTCGCCCAGCAGGCCCTCGGCCCGGACGGCGGCTACGACCGCCAGCGCCAGGGCAACCTGAAGTACGGCACGCCTGAGTCCAAACTGCTGCTGGGCGGCACCTGGAGCATCGACAAGTTCGACGTCGGCCTGAACCTGACCCGCTACGGCGAGTACACCCAGTACGGCACCGCCGCGATCTACGACCGCACCTTCTCGCCGACCTGGATCACCGACCTCAATATCGACTACCACCTGAACAAGGCCATCACCCTCACCGCCGGGGCCAACAACCTGTTCAACATCTACCCGGAACGCACCAAGCTGCCGAGCAGTTCGGGGGCCTTCCCCTACGGCAACTTCTCGCCCTACGGCACCACCGGCGGCTACTGGTACACCGGCGTGACCTACAACTTCTGACCCTCCTGGCGGCGCCCTCGACCCAGCCGGTCGCCGGCGCCGCCCCGCTCACCGGGAGCCTGCCCATGACCCGCCGTACCGATCAACTCAAGCTGGGGGCCTTCCTCGCCAACAGCGGTCATCATGTCGCCGCCTGGCGTCATCCCCTGGCCCAGGCCGATGCCAGCCTGGACTTCGACCACTTCAAGGCGATTGCCCAAACCGCCGAACGCGGCAGGTTCGACGCCCTGTTCGTCGCCGACGTGGTCGCGCTATGGGGTCATCATCACGATGCCCTGAGCCGCACCGCCCGCGCCGAACACTTCGAGCCGCTGACCCTGATGTCCGCCCTCGCGGCGGTCACCACCCATATCGGCCTGATCGCCACGGCCACCACCAGCTACAACGAGCCGTACCATATCGCGCGCAAGTTCGCTTCCCTCGATCACCTGTCCGGTGGCCGCGCGGCGTGGAACCTGGTGACCTCGGTGGTCTCCGACGAGGCCTGGAACTTCGGCCGGGAAAACCATATCGACCACGGCGACCGCTACCAGCGCGCCGAGGAATTCCACGACGTGGTCAAGGGCCTGTGGGACAGCTGGGACGACGATGCCTTTGTCCGCGACAAGCGCAGCGGCCAGTACTTCGACCCGGACAAGCTGCACACGCTCAACCATCGGGGCGAACACTTCCGCGTACGCGGCCCGTTGAACGTCGCCCGACCGCCCCAGGGCCATCCGGTGCTGGTCCAGGCCGGCGCCTCGGAAGCCGGCAAGACCCTGGCCGCGCGCGTTGCCGAACTGATCTTCGCGTCCCATCACGACCTGGCCGCCGCCCAGGCGTTCTACCAGGACATCAAGGCCCGGGCCGCCGATTTCGGCCGCGATCCGGACCATATCAAGATCCTCCCCGGCGTCACGCCCTTTATCGGCGAGACCCGCGAACAGGCCCAGGCGCTGTTCGAAGAGTTCCAGGCGCTGATCGACCCGGTACTCGGCCTGCGCCTGCTGGCCGACACCCTCGGCGACGATATCGACCTGAGCGGCCATGATCTCGACGGCCCGCTGCCGGATACCCCGGTGGGCCAGCGCGGCAGTCGCCGGGACAAGGTGCTGGAACTGGCCCGCAGGGAAAACCTCAGCATCCGCCAACTGTACCTGCACCTGGCCGGCGGCAATCCGGTGATCGGCACGCCCGCCGATATCGCCGACAGCTTCGAGGCCTGGTTCCAGGCCCGGGCCTGCGACGGTTTCAACGTGTTCTTTCCGTACTACCCGGGCGCCATCGAGGTGTTTGTCGACCAGGTGATTCCACTCTTGCAGGAACGCGGGCTGTTCCGTCGCGAGTACGCCGGCCGTACCCTGCGGGAAAACCTCGGGCTGCCTCGCCCGGCCAACCGGTTCAGCCGATCATGAGCGGCGGTTTCTCACTGGGCTTTCTCAGCCGGGTCTATCGCCCGACCTTCGACCCGCAGGTCTACCGCGACACCCTGGAGTTGTTCCGGGTCGCCGAGGAACTGGGTTTCGACAGTGGCTGGGTGGCCCAGCATCATTTCGCCAGTGAACAGGGGCGCCTGCCCTCGCCCCTGGTCCTGCTGGCCGCCATCGCCCAGCGAACCCGACGCATTGCCCTGGGCACCGGAATTATCGTCCTGCCGCAGGAAGAACCGCTGCGCCTGGCCGAGGACGCCGCGGTACTCGACCTGCTGAGCAACGGGCGCCTGGAACTGGGCCTTGGCGCCGGCTTCGACCCGCAGACCTACGACGCCTTCGGCCTCGCCCACGCTGAACGGCACCGCGACTATGAAACACGCCTGCAGCGCCTGCGCTCGGCCCTCGGCAACACCCCATTGAACGACGACGGCCTGCGCCTGCTGCCCCGCGCCGAAGGACTCGGACGGCGACTGTGGGAAGCGACTTCGCGGGTCGAACTGGTCGCTGCCCGCGGCAACGGGCTGATCATGGCGCCCAATCCGCACCTGCCGGCCGAGGCCGGCGTGGAACTGGTCGAACGTTACCGAAACGCCTGGACCGGCGACAACGGCACCCCGGCCAGGGTCGCCCGGGTGCAGGCGGTATTCCCCGGTGCGGACGCCTCGGCCGAGGGCTCGGCGCTGCACAGCGATATCCTCGGCTATGTCCGGCGCCAGCAGAGCATCGGCGTCTACCGGGCCGGGCTCGATGACGACTTCAACAGCGTGCTCGGGCGCCTCGGCGTGCTCCATGGCTCGCCGCAGCAAATTATCGAAGGCCTCGCCCAGGGGCCGCGACTGAGCGCCAACGACCAGTTGATCGTCCAGGTCCAAACCGCCAATACCCCGTTGCGCGAGGCCATCCGCTCGCTGGAAATCATCCGCGAACAGATCGCCCCCGCCCTGGGTTGGCGCCCCCACAGCGAGCGCCCAGCGCCTCTGGAGAACCACCGCCCATGAGCAGTGCCAAACCCTTCAAGCTGGGTTTTCTCAGCCACGCCTTCGGCGACGATCCACGGCAGGTCTACCGCGACCTGATCGAGCAGTTCGAGGTCGCCGAAGCCCTCGGCTTCGACGGTGGCTGGATTGCCCAGCACCACCTGAGCAACGGTTTCGGACGCCTGCCTTCGCCGCTGGTGCTGCTGGCGGCGGTGGCCGAGCGTACCCGGCGGATCGAGCTGGGCACCGGGGTCATCGTCCTGCCCTTCGAAGACCCGGTACGCCTGGCCGAGGATGCCAGCGTACTCGACAGCCTCAGCGGCGCACGCCTGCAACTGGGCCTGGGCAGCGGCGGCGCCAACCTCGACAACTTCGCCGCCTTCCGCCGCGAAGCCGGACAGCGGCAACAGGACTTCGCCCACCATCAGCAACGGTTGCAGCAACTGCTCGAAGGCGGCCCGGTGGATGCCAGCAGCGACCTGACCCTGCAGCCGCCGGCCGCTGCCCTGGCAGGCCGCCTCTGGCATTCCCATGGCAGCCTCGAAGGCGCGGCCTACACCGCGCGCCAGGGCAACGGCCTGCTGCTGGGCACGGCGACCCATGATCCGCTGACCGTGCAGAAGCCCCTGGCCGACGCCTATCTGCAAGCCTGGACGCATGAAGACAAGCCATCGCGCATCGGCGTGGTGCGGGCGATCTTCCCCGCCGCCGACCGCGCCAGTGCCCGGGCCGAACTGGCGGTCGATATCGAGCGGCATATCCCGCGGCTCAAGCGTGAAGGGCTGATCGACGAAGCCGTCGACCTGGAAGAACACCTGCGGTTGATGAACGTGCACCACGGCCATCCGGACGAAGTGATCGCCAGCCTGCGCCAGGACCCGTCGCTGCTGCCCTATGCCGACTACGTGATCGCCGTGGTCCAGGCGGAAAGCTCGACCCAGGCGCAGATTCTCCGCCGCCTGGAGATCCTAGCCCGCGAGATCGCCCCGGCACTCGGCTGGCAACCCACATGAACGCCACGCCCCCTGTAGGAGCCGGCTTGCCGGCGATCGGCAACAACGCGCAGTATCTGACGCACCACCGCCACCCACCCCGAACCTCTCCGGAGGCCCCCCATGGCACTTGAATTCAGCTGGCAGTTGCCGCTTTGCGGTCCCGGCCAGACCCCGGGGTGGGCCCAGCGCCCCGGCGAATGGATGCAACTGGCCCAGGCCGCGGAATACGCCGGGCTCGACGGCCTGTGGATTCCCGGCGGCGCCCATTGCGCCGACAGCCTGGGCGTGGCGGCGGCGCTCTGCGCCCATACCCGGCGGGTGCAACTGACGGTCAGCGTGCCACCGGAAGTCATGCTTCCGGCCGCCCTCGCCGCCACCTTGCAGAGCCTGCAATCGATCAGCGCCCACCGCGTGCGCCTGCACCTGCCCGACAGCGAGCAAGGCAGCCTGCGCAGCGCCTTCGGCGAGTGGCTCAACCGCGACCAGCGCAACGAGCGGATCGGCGAATACCTGGATATCCTCGGCCCGCTGCTGCATCCCGACAGCGCCGAGTTCAACTATGACGGACGCTACTTCCAGCTGGAAAACGCCGGGGTCGCCCGCCGCCCGCTACCGGCCCCGCCGATTGTCCTGGATGACTCCCAGGACGCCGCACTGATCGCTCGCCATGCCAGCTTCTGCCTGCTGCGCTCCGGGTCGCCGGACTGGCTGCAACAGGCCATCGAGCGGCTGCGCGGCAACGCCGGCCGACCCGGTTTTGCCAGCAGCTTCGGGCTGATCGTGCGCGACACCGAGGACGAGGCCTGGGACGCCGCCGAGGCCTCCCTGGAACAGGTGCCGCTCCAGGCCCATGAAACCTCCGCCCGGGTCCTGCCGCTCAAGCGTCATCGACATCCGGCCCGGCGCTTTGAAATCCACCCCAACCTGTGGCAGCCCCATAGCGATCAACCGCTGTTTATCGTCGGCACCCCGCACCAGGTCGCCACCCGCCTGCAACAGTTGCATGGCCTGGGCCTGGAACAGGTGATCGTCCACGGCCAGCCGGCGGTCCGCGAGGTGCTGCGTTTCGGTGAACAGATCCTGCCGTTGCTGACGGCCCAAGGCTTGCGCAAGGAGCGCACCGTGCATGACCAATGACCCTCGTACCCCGCTCGAAATCGACTGGTTCCTGCCGACCAATGGCGACGGCCGCCACCTGACCAGCAGTGGCCTGCCCAAGAGCGGGTTGCTGCAGGCCGGCGAACGGGCCCCGACCCTGGATTATCTGCGCCAGATCGTCCGCGCCGCCGAACTGGCCGGCTTCGATTCGATCATGGTGCCCACCGCCAGCGGTTTCGAAGACCCCTGGCTGATCACCGCGGTGCTGGCCCAGGAGGTGCGTCGGCTGAAGTTCCTGCTGACCTTGCGCCCCGGCCTCGAACTGCCCGCCTATACCGCGCACCGTGCCGCGACCCTGCAACTGCTCAGCGAAAATCGCCTGGCCTTGCATGTGGTCAGCGGTTCCAGTCGTTTCGAACAGCGCTCGCTGGGGGACTTTCTCGAGCATGACGAACGCTACGCCCGCACCGCCGAATTCCTCCAGGTGTTCCAGGCGGTCTGGGCCGGCAAGGGCCTGCCGTTCCACGGTCGTTACTACCGTAGCAGCAGCGCGACGCCGATCACCCCCCATGCCTCGGCGCCGGCGATCTATTTCGGCGGGGCCTCGACCGCGGCCGAACAGGTCGGTGCGGCCCATGCGCAGACCTACCTGATGTGGTGCGAACCGCCGGCGATGATCGCCGAGCGCATCCAGCGCATGCGCGAGCTGGCGGCGTTGCAGGGCCGCAGCCTGCGCTTCGGCCTGCGCCTGCACATCTTTGCCGCGGCTACTGACGATGCGGCCTGGGCCCATGTCGAAAAGCTGCTGGAGGAGATCCCCAAGGAAGCCATCGAGCGCGCCCAGGTACAGATGGCGGCCTATGAGTCGGTCGGCCAGACCCGCCAGACGCAACTGGTCCAGGGACGCGGACGGCGGGCCCGGGAACTGGAAGTCTCGGCCAATCTCTGGGCCGGTGTCGGTCTGGTCAGGGGCGGTGCGGGAACCGCCCTGGTAGGCAGCTACGAACAGGTGGCCGAGCGGATCGAGGAATATCACCAACTGGGGGTCGACAGTTTTATCCTGTCGGGCTTTCCACACCTGGAGGAAGCGATTCACCTGGGCAGCGAACTGCTGCCGCAACTGCGGCGGATCAGCGCGGCGCAGCCCAAAACCCAACACCGCCCCCGGTAGGAGCCGGGTTGCCGGCGATCCGCCAAAGGCGGCCATCCCCCCTATCCCCCAACCAAACAACCTCAGGACTTAACCCGCCCCTTGAGCATTCCATGGTTGACCAGCAAGGTGCGCATGGCATTGCGGGTGATCCCCAGCAACTCGGCCGTGCGCAACTGGTTGAAGCCGCAGAAGGCAAAGGCCTCGCGCACGATCAGGTCCTCGATATCGTGCAGCAGGGTTTCCCCCGGCACCTCGAACAGACGCAGCAACTGCTCGCGCATCACGTCCTGGGGAACCCGCGCCACGCTGCTACTGGAGCTTGCCCGCGAAGCGCTGAGCCCGGCGGAGAACTTCAGGTGCTCCGGGCGGATCGGCTTGTCGCCCGCCACCAGCAGGGCCAGGTGCACGACGTTTTCCAGCTCGCGGATATTGCCCGGCCAGGGGTAGTCGAGCAGCGCCTGGGTGGCCGCTTCGGAAAGCATCGGTTCGCTGATTTTCAGGCGCAGGCTGTAGAGTTTGCGAAAGTGTTCCACCAGCGGCAGGATGTCCAGCGGACGCTCGCGCAACGGCAGCACCTGGACCTGGGCGACATTGATCCGGTAGAACAGGTCCAGGCGGAAATTCCCCGCCTCCACCGCCTGCTCCAGGTCGATGTTGGTCGCCGTCACCAGGCGGATATTGATCTTGATCGGCTTGCGCGAACCGACCCGGACGATTTCCTGCTCCTGCAGGGCCCGCAGCAGCTTGACCTGCAACGGTAGCGGCAGGTCGCCGATCTCATCGAGAAACAGCGTGCCGCCGTCGGCTTCCTCGAACCAGCCGGCACGCCGCCCGACCGCCCCGGAAAAGGCCCCGGCCTCATGCCCGAAGAACTCGCTCTCGGCGAGGGTTTCGCTGATCGCCCCGCAGTTCACCGGCACGAAGGCGCCGCTGCGACCGCTGGAGGAATGGATATAACGCGCCACCAGCTCCTTGCCGGTACCGGTCTCGCCATTGATCAGCACCGGCGCTTCGCTGGGACCGACCCGCTGCAGGTAATCGAGCAATTGCCGGGAGCGCGGGTCGGCAAACACCAGGGCCTTGGCGCGAATCGACAGCGGATCTTTTTCGCCCTGCGGCAGGGTCAGGATCGGACTGGGATGTCCGGGGCTCGTACTCATAGTTTGGCGATGGAGACTTCTGTGGATTTGACGAAGGCGATCACCTCGCTGCCGACCGCCAGTTCGAGGTCGCGGACCGAGCGCGTGGTGATGACGGAAGTGACGATACCCGAAGCGGTTTGCACATCGATCTCGGAGACCACGTCACCGATGAGGATTTCCTTGATGACGCCACGGAACTGGTTACGGACGTTGATCGCTTTGATGGTCATGGGGCAGCTTCCTGTCTGGTAAAGGGGCACGTACATCGTGCAGTGCTGGAGCTAAAGTGCACCTTTATCGGATTTTTCAAAAGGAATTAATAATCATCATTTTATTCCTTAAATGAATAAGCAATCCGATCCTCCTCACCCTGCTGCCGACATGGCTAGAATCAGATTCCAGAGAACTGCGCGACGGAACCCCGGGGGCCCGCCGCTGCCACATGGATAACTCCAAGGAGGCTTCAATGCGAACGCTCGATCTGGCCGGCGTGGCCGTTCCCGTCATTGGCCAGGGCACCTGGCGCATGGGCGAGGACCGGCAACAGCGCGCCCATGAAGTGCGTGCCCTGCAAACCGGGATCGAACTGGGCATGAGCCTGATCGATACCGCCGAAATGTATGCCGAGGGTGGCGCCGAGGAAGTCGTCGGCCAGGCCATTGCCGGGCAACGCGACAAGGTGTTCCTGGTCAGCAAGGTCTATCCGCACAACGCCAGCCGCAAGGGCATTCCCCTGGCCTGCGAACGCAGCCTGCGACGCCTGGGCACTGACCATATCGACCTGTACCTGCTGCACTGGCGCGGCCAGTACCCGCTGGAAGAAACCGTCGAGGCCTTCGAGCAACTGCGCGAACAGGGCAAGATCGGCCGCTGGGGCGTATCCAACTTCGACGTCGAGGACCTGCAGGAACTGGCCTCGCCGTTCTGCGCCACCAACCAGGTGCTGTACAACCTGGAAGAGCGCGGCATCGAGTTCGACCTGCTGCCGTGGTGGCAGCAACACAACCTGCCGCTGATGGCCTACTGCCCGGTCGGCCAGGGCGGTGCCCTGCTCGACAGTTCGACCCTCCAGCATATCGCCGAACGGCACAACGCCACGCCGGCGCAAGTAGCCCTGGCCTGGGTGCTGCGCCAGGACGGCGTGCTGGCGATCCCCAAGGCGGTCAACCTAGAGCATGTGCGGCTCAACGCGGCGGCGGCCGAACTCAAGCTGGACGAGCACGACCTGGACGCCATCGACCGGGTGTTCGTCCCGCCCAAGCGCAAGCATCGGTTGGCGATGGTGTGAGGATTGGGCGTGCGGACAGGCTGGGCGTGGACTGCTTTCAGGTTATGGAGGGAGGTTTTCGCCAGCCAGCCGGCGCCCACGGAGCCTCTGCCAAACATCCCTGGGCCGACACCGACCTTGTGGGAGCGGGCTTGCCCGCGAAGAGGCCTTTGAGTCTTGCGCTAGCCGGACGGCGGCTATCGGCCGATTCTGTTGAAAAAGTCGGATTTTCAAACGGCCTGAACTCAGGCACGACCACCACTGGAGAACCTACTCACCACATTGAGTGGTTTTTCGGTCCTTCGATGACCTTTGCCGCTCTGTTATTGGGTTAATTTGAGGTTTTTTGCTTGGTGCAGGCGCACCTATCCCGTGACTGGTGGCCCTTGAGATGAAAATTTGGCAAGCCGTCGCAGGTTCTGCACCGCAGCGGCCAGCGTGAATTCATCCGTCGCGCCACTCATGCCACGTAGCCGCAGCCGATCCAATTTCAGGATGCGCTTGAGGTGGGCAAACAACATTTCGACCTTTTTACGTTTGTGGCGAGACCGCTGATATGCCGGCGTTGCTGCAATGCGCCGAGCCACATCGCGAGCGGCTTCATGGACGCTGCGAGCGATCTTGCGGAACGCTGTGTTTGGGCAGCACTTGGCTTTCATCGGACACGTAGCGCAGTCGGTCTGCCGGGATCGGAAGATGATGGTGTTGGCTTTGGTGACATGTGAACGCTCATTCTTGAAGGCTCGCCATTCGCTGCGCAATGGGTTTCCGGCCGGGCAGCGGTATTCCTCAGCCTCTTCATTCCAGTGGAAATCGTTGCTCGAAAAACTGTCGTTCTTGCGCTCGGTTTTGTCCCACACCGGCACATGCGGTTCGATGTCTTTTTCCTCCACCATCCAGGCCAGCATCGGCGCGGTACCGTAAGCGGTGTCGCCAATGAGACGCTCCGGCTTGATGTCGAATTGCGCTTCGACCCGATCGATCATGGTCTTGGTGCTCTCGACTTCTGCGGTTCGATGAGCGGGTGTGGGTTCCACATCCATGATCACGCCGTGGTCGGTATCGATCAGATAATTCGTGGAGTAAGCGTAGAAAGCTGGGCCGCCTGGCGCAGCGGTCCAGCGGGCTTGAGGATCCGTCAGCGACAGGCGCTTCGGTAGCGTTTCGGCCAAAGCCTCTTCATCGAGGCCTTCAAGGTACTCACGCACGGCGCGGGTGCTCAGGGCCGGATCGCTCCAGTTGACCGGTTCATCACCCGGTACGCCGCGCTGCCGACTCGCATCCGCTTTGATGATGCTGGCGTCCACGGCAAAGCCTTCGCCCTTGACCAGGCCGGCGTCCATGCAGCGACGCAGCACTTCATTGAACAACCAGCGAAACAGATCACTCTCTCGAAAACGGCCGTGTCGATTTTTCGAAAAGGTTGAGTGGTTGGGGACTTCATCTTCAAGGCTCAACCGGCAGAACCAGCGATATGCCAAGTTCAAATGGGCCTCTTCGCACAACCGCCGTTCGGAGCGGATGCCGTAGCAGTAGCCGACGATCAGCATGCGGATCATCAGTTCAGGATCAATCGACGGACGTCCAATTGGGCTATAGAAATCGGAGAGGTAGTGGCGCAGGTCGCTCAGATCGAGACACCGATCAATGCTGCGCAGAAGATGATTTTTTGGGATGTGGTCTTCAAGGTTGAACGAGTAAAACAGTCGCTCCTGCCCACTCGATAACTGTCCCATCATGCTGTGTGATCCCCTCCGGCCAATGCTGAGATTTTGCCGGAGGCCAGCCAGGGGAGCTACTTTTTCAACAGAATCGGTCGATAGCAGCCTGTTCCCCCCTTCCCGCCCCTAAACACCCTGCCGAATCGTCGGTCCGGGAGCGCCCTCGGGTACTTGTCCAGTTGTTTTTCCTTGAGAATGGGTGCTTTCATTTATCATGATTAACTCTCCTTGTTCTTAATCTTGCGCATGTACAATGCTCATGATTTACATGCTATTTCGAAGTGGTATCGCCTAGATTCAGGCGGCGGGTAAACTTCACAGCCCATGCGCCGTTACTGAATAGGTTGCCCCTCCCCCGGGCGACTCTCGCCAAATCCACCCGGCACGGTCTTTACCCTCCCACCACCGGCAAACAGAAACAGGCAAAGCCCAAATAAGCCCGCGACTCGACCATCCGGTTGATGGCCGAGATCATCTGCGCACTGGAGAAATGTGCGTTCATTTGCGCCTCACTGGCCCAATAACCCGCCAGAATCCAGGTGCGCTGATCGTGCGGGCAAGGCGTCAGCCCATAGCCCAGGCAGCCCTCCGACTCACCCAGCCTCGAGGCCAGGGCCTGTAGAATATCCGGGGCACAGCCCTCCCCGGCGTTCAGGCGAATATGCACGGTATTGACGGCAACGATCGGCATGACCCCTCCTCACTTCGCGTTCCCGGCCAGCAGCCTCAACGCCACGCAGAATGACAAGGCCGCCGCCACGGCACCGGCCAGGTAGACCGACGCCATGCCGCCCATGGCCGCCAACGCGCCCGCCAATGGGCTGGTGATGGCCAGGGAAATATCCAGAAATGCCACATAGGCGCCCATGGCCAGGCTGCGGGCTTGAGGCGGCGCACGGCGCACGGCCTCGACGCCAAAGCCTGGAAAGGCCAGCGAGTAGCCAAAGCCGGTCAAGGCCACGCCCAGGTAGGCAACCAGCGCCGTATCGGCCGTCCAGATCAGCCCTTGGCCCAACGCCTCGATTGCCACGCAAACCAGGGCCACCCTCGCGCCTCCCAGTTTGTCCGGCAGGTGGCCGAAGGGAATACGCGCGCCGATAAAGGCCACACCGAACACCGTGAAGGCCAGCGAGGCATTGCCCCAGTGGCGGGAAGCGAACAACAGGGCGATAAAGGCGGTGATCAGGCCAAATCCCACGCTCGAGAACGCCAGGCCCAGGCCCGGTTTCCACACGGCCGCCAGCACGGTGTAAAACGGTGTGCGTCGGGCCGCGCCAGGGGCAACGGCCTGCACACCACCGACCACGGCGACCGCCAGCAACGGAATCAGCATCGTCGCCACGGCAATACCGGCAAAACCCCACTGGACATTGACCGTTACGCCGAGCGGTGCGCCCAGCCCATAGGCACTGAACATGGCAATGCCGACCCAGGACATTACCTTGCCCGCGTTCTGCGGCCCGACCAGCCCGATGCCCCAGCCCAGCACACCGGTGACCACCAGGCTCTCGCCCAGCGCCAGCAGCATGCGCCCCGCCAGCAGTATCCAGACCGAAGCCGCGGGCATGTCGACAAACGCCAGCGATGCCAGGTAGACCAACCCCGAACTGGCGGCCACCAGAAAGCCGCTGATCACCGCACGCTTGGCGCCGCGCACATCAGCAAAATTGCCGGCCCAGGCCCGTGACAACAGCGCCGCCGCGAACTGCGAGCCCACCACCAATCCCACCACCAGCGTGCCCATGCCGAGGGTGTCATGCAGGTGCAGTGGCAGCACGGGCAGTTGCATGCCGATCACAAGAAAGCCAATGAAAATGGCGAGGGTGATCGGCAGTAGCTTCAGGAAAACACCGGGATTGGCCGTGGCAGATGCCGACGGTTGGGCAGATGCGGCAGAAACGGATGAAAGCAACGGCGTGCCGTCGAAGTCAGGTTTGACAGATTGATTCATGGTTTTTTCCAGGCAACTCTTCAGTGGCAGCGACACGTGGCTGGCCCTGCTGAAGGAGGTCTTTAAGCGCGTTGGTTGACGTGAACGCTTACGGCCGGAATACGGCGGATGTTGCTCGCAAATGATTGAAATGCGACGAATCATTCACATTTCCAGAATACGATGGATGCGTCGTTGCCACTATTCGCATTTGTTACGCCGGGCCCACCCCCGCCGTAAAGGCAGGCAGAGCCACGGCCTGCTTGGCAAAGAGGCCTTGGGCGCGCCTCTTCGGCTGGACTCATGAGGGTAATCCGGAGGGACTGCACTCAGGTTTTAGCGGCGGCGGGCACTAAGCCAATAGCTGCCCTCCCAGTTTTTCCAGACAACTGCAACATCCGGCAAAGACTCGAAATGGCTTTCCAGAAATACGCCGTTTTCCTACGCGCTATCGGCATGGGACAATATTGTGTGCGTCTGCGGTGGTGGCTAGAGTCCTGAGGTCGCTGCAAATTCAGCGATACGGGTTTCGCAGCCCGGTTGTGAGCTGGCGCACAGCGCCGCGAAAGCGGCTTTTTTATGTCCGCGTTATGGCGGACTGTGCGCAGGAGGCTTAGGCCTGCCGGTTACCTAGCTCACCGGTCTGCGAACCTGCGTACAGTTCGCCACCCTTGTCTCGCAGCGAGTGTGGATGAACCTCACTGAACTGAGCTAGGAGATCCGCCATGGTCAAGAAAATCACCCCAGACCCACCACCTTGCAGCACTTCCAATGTTGCGGAAAAAGCGACCTGTCCGAGCCGGGTAACGCGCGATTCGCGGGGACAGATCCCATCAAAGCCGCCGCACGATCAAACGCCGATACTTCTCGAAACGCTGCCCGCCACGGCATTCAAAGCCGTCGAATCCAACACCTCGTCCGCTCCCTCGCTGTTCTCTGTCCAACCCGGCATCACTGCCAGGGTCGCGCTGACCCAGGTATCGCAATTGCTCAAATCCGCCGAACTGAACGCCGATGAAATCTGCCCGCGCCTGAGTGGTTTCGAGCGCGATCTGCTGATGGGGCTGATCCATTGCGTGACCTTGTCACGAACCGTGGTGGATGCGCTGCTGGATGGGGCATCTGCACAGACTCACACCTGACGCTTGTGATTGGCACGCCGTGATGTTTGCGGCGACCGATGACTGATGCCACCCCATGGTCCGAACGGCGTGTCCCACTCTCAGGTAACGAAGTGAATTACTCCCACCTTCGCCGTGAACGAGCGTTTCAGCGATCATTTGCCCAGAAACGAAAAAAGCCCATCTTTCGATGAGCTTTTTCGTGTTTCTCCAGGGGGAGGTAATCACCAACAAATCCCGGAGCAAGTGGAACAATGTTATTGCCCAAGCCAGACCAAGTCAAGGAGTTGCCCAGTGCCCGTCTGCGCCGCCGATGCTCAAGCTGTCGAATCAGCGCTCTCCAAAGAACGGTTGAGCACCTATGTTCGTACGCTGAAGACGTCCAACACCCGGCATGCGTTGTCGTTGTACGCATGGAACGCGAAGATTTCCGGTGCGTTCATGCTCCCTCAACAAATATGCGAAGTGGCGGTCCGCAACGCGGCATCCGAAGTCCTGGGTCAGGTTTATGGGCCCCAGTGGCCCTGGTCGATCAGTTTTGAGCGGAGCCTGCCAGATCCCCATTCTGGATTCAGTATGCGCAAGGAAATGGAGTCAGCACGGAGCAAGGCGCGTTCGCGCAACGCAGGTGCAGTCATCCCGGAATTGAAATTCGCATTCTGGGGCAAGCTTTTCACGCACAGGTTTGATGATCGCTTGTGGTTGCCTCACCTACTGACGTCATTCCCTGGCCTGCCTGCCGGCAGGAGCCCCGCACACTGCCGACAAATGATTTTTGACGCATTGGAAGGCGTTAGAAAAATCCGAAATCGGATTGCCCACCACGAGCCCATTTTTGCCAGGAGCCTGGTTGCCGACCTGGAGCGGATGATGAATCTCGTTTCGTGGAGATGCCCCAGAACCGCTGCATGGCTGAGCAAAATCGAAGGCGTCAGTGCCTTGCTCAGCCAGCGTCCTTAACGAGTGTCCTATGACGCACAGTTGGCCGTCACCGCCTTGATGTTCTTTTCCAGATTTTTCAGGCTGTACTCTTCAAGCTGAAAATTGAACCCGTTCTTGTTGTTCAGGCGCTCCGGACGCAGCATCGCGGGGTTGCCGTCAATATCGAACAGCTTGGCGAGATGCTGCACATCCACTTTTCGCTCGGTCATGTTATCGAAATGGCGGACAACTTCGCCCAGCGGTATGGGCCGTTCGGCCTGACGGCTCATCCAGTCCTCAAGACGCAGGGGACGGGTGGCCCCATCGCCCAGATCGGATTGATAGAGAAAGGCATCGCGCTGGGGTTTGTTGCTCGCCGGCAGATCGATGACATAGGCGTGCCCCATGGCCTCGTCGTTGACCCGGAGAATGAAGTTCCTGTCTGCTGGCAATGACGCCAGTTGCTGCTTCAACTGCGACAAGGACAGGGGTTGGCCGTGTTCGAAGCTGTAGCTGCGCTGGCTGCTGTCCAGAAACAGCTTCATCACGTTATTCGCGGTCACTCCGCAAACAGGCGCATTGAAGCGCTTGCTGCTGCCCAACATGGCTTCCACGTCCTGCTTCGAGCAGCCCCAATCCTTCGCCGTCTGCTCGATATTACGGTCGATCGCCGCGAGAATTTCCCCAGGATTCTTGTAATGAATCGGCACCTCGTTGTTATCGCTGTTGAGCAAGGCGTTGGCCTTGATATTTTGCGCGGTCATCTTGGCGAAATGCTGCAGGTGCCTTGTCGACGGGTTGTTGACCGGCTGGGCCGCGGTCGAGGTTGATGCCCTGGCAACCGCGTTGCTGTTGTTCGTCCGTGATTGCAGGCGTGGATCTGGCTGACTCGGGCGCAATGAGTTGAGGTAATTTCTCATGGTGGGTGTCCTGGCTGATAGTCCGGACACAGTGAGTGAACGGACAGGCCATTCCGGTTCCACGGGAAAAGTGTCCGGTCAGCGCGTCAATCCCAACCGCTCATGCCACTCGGCGATGGATTCCTCGGGATAACCCTCGAACTGCTGGTCGCCTGCTCGCACGTCGACCTCGACCCAGGGTGCCTTCGAATCCAGCAGCAGGTGCGTGTGCTCGGGCGGCACCGGCAGCGGTGTGTCGATGGCCGAGGCAAAGGGGTGGATCAGTTCCGGCCATTCGGGGCTGAACAACCACAGCGCGCTGCCGCACTCCTTGCAGAAATGCCGCTCGGCGCTGCTGCGATGACTGCGGGACTCGCCCTCGCCTTTCATCTTCGCGTGGTAGATGGCGATGTGCGGGCGCCCCCTGACTTTCAGCGTCGTCGCGTCGCCACCGAGGTTGATCGCATGACCGCCACCGCCTTGGGTCTTGCGACAGATCGAGCAATAGCAGCGCTGGTAGGGATAAGGGTGCGCGCTGGTAAGACTGAACGTTACCGCACCGCAATGGCAGGATCCTTCGAGCAGCATGGTCTTCCCTCCTGTATTGGCCTGATGATTCGAGCCCGGCCACGCCGGAAAGTGCAATGATTTTGCAGCTCATCGCGCCAGCCCGCGCCCCACGGCAGCTTTCCTATACTCAATCTTCAAGGGTTCGCCTCAAAGAGAGATGATATGAAGCATGCTGAAGTTCTGATCGTGGGCGCCGGTCCCACCGGTCTGGTCCTGGCGCTCTGGCTGAGCAGACAGGGAATTGCCGTGCGGATCATCGACAGGACCGCCGAACCGGGCACCACCTCCCGTGCCCTGGCCGTGCAGGCGCGCACCCTGGAACTGTATCGGCAACTGGACCTCAGCGATGCCGTGATCGAGCATGGCCACAAGGTGCCGGCCGTCAATTTCTGGGTCAAGGGCGAACAGGCCGCCCGTCTGTCGCTGGCCGACATCGGCCAGGGCCTGACGCCCTACTCGTTCATGGAGATCTTTCCCCAGGACCAGCACGAGCGGCTGTTGGTCGAGCGGCTCGCGGCCCTTGGCGTGACGGTCGAACGCAGCACCGAACTGCTGGGGTTCGCCGATATCGGCAATGGCGTCAGCGCCCAGTTGCGCGGCGCCGATGGCACCGAGGAAAGCCTGCAGGTCGCTTACCTGGCCGGCTGCGACGGTGCCCGCTCGACCGTGCGCAAGGCCCTGGATATCGGCTATCCCGGCGGCACCTACCAGCAGATTTTCTATGTCGCCGATGTCCAGGCCTCGGGCCCGGCGATCAATGGCGAACTGCATGTGGACCTCGACGACGCGGACTTCCTCGCGGTCTTCCCCCTGGCTGGCGAGGGGCGTGCCCGGCTGATCGGCACGGTGCGCGACGAACGGGCCGAAGCATCCCATACCCTGCGCTTCGAGGACGTCAGCTCGCGGGCCATCGAACATATGGGGCTTGAGGTCGATCAGGTGAACTGGTTTTCCAGCTATCGGGTGCATCACCGGGTGGCCGACAGCTTCCGTTCCGGGCGGGTGTTCCTTCTGGGCGACGCCGCCCACGTGCACAGCCCGGCCGGCGGCCAGGGCATGAATACCGGAATCGGCGACGCGATCAACCTGGCCTGGAAGCTCGCGGCGGTCCTGCGCAACAAGGCCGAGGCGCGCTTGCTCGGCACCTACGAGACCGAGCGCATCGGCTTTGCCCGGCGCCTGGTCGCCACCACCGACCGGGCCTTCAGCTTTGCCACGGCCGATGGCTGGATCGCCAATCTGGTGCGCACACGCCTCGCGCCCCTGGTCGTGTCCCGGGTGGCGTCGCTGGAGGCGGCCCGCGAATTCCTGTTTCGCACGGTGTCGCAGATCACCCTGAACTACCGGGGCATGCCCTTGAGCATGGGCATCGCCGGCGAGATCCAGGGCGGCGACCGCCTGCCCTGGGCAGCGGATGCCGAGGATGACAACTTTGATTCCCTGACGTACATCGGCTGGCAGGTGCACGTGTACGGCAGCGCCAGCAGCGTGCTGAGCCAGTGGTGCGGCGAACGGCTGATGCCCCTGCACGTCTTCGAGTGGCGGGCCGTCCATGAAAGCGCCGGACTGGTGCGTAACGCCATCTACCTGTTGCGACCGGACAGCTATATTGCCCTCGCCGAGCCGCTGGGCAGCCCGGGCGGGATCGAGCGTTACTTCGAGGAGCGCGGGATCCGCTACCCCTGATCAGCCGCCCTTGGCCACCAGCCTGGCGAGCAGCTCGGCGCGACGTAGCCTCCAGGTTGACGAAAGACTACCGGAAAACTTCGCTGGGGATCGACAACTCAGGTGGTGCCTGGCGCACAGCAGGCAATCTGATGGCCCCCAGACTGTCTTGAAACAGCCAGAATCACTTTATTTTCAGACAGTTAGGTTGGGTTTAAATGCGCACTGTATGGGCTACGTTGATCTCGTTTTCCCTGGCGGGTGTCGCTCTTTGCGCCGATGGCAAGGAGCTGAAGTCCAATGACCGGTTCATGTGCAGCTGGGGCGCCGGCACGGCGGCCAGGGCCCAGGAGCTGAAGTTGTCGGGGGTTTCGCTGTATGCCGCGCGGCAGAAAATCCAGTCCTACAAGTTCAGCAAGAACTGGATGCGCATGATGGCCATGGGTATCACCGAACAGACCTACGACAGCAAGTCGCGGCTGAAACCCGAGGCCATCCGGCACAGCTTTTACGAGGATTGCGTCAAGTACAAGCTGGCGCGCCGCTAGAAGCTGTTCAGTTGGTCGCGACCTGGTCGGCATTACCCGAGGTCACCAGCGCCTTCAGCGAGGCATCGAACTGCTTCAGGGCATCGACCTGCAGTTCACGCTGCTGGTCGATCTGCGCGGCGATCTCCGGCGCGGCCTTGCCACGCACCCAGACCGAGGGCAGTTCCTTGCCGGTGGCGCCTTCGGCCTTGCCGATGTACTGCAGGTTCGAGTCATAGAACTTGGCGACAAAGCGGGCTTCGAACTGGTTGTTGCGCTTGGTCACCAGGCGGCTGTAGGTATCGAGCATCACCACCACGTCGGGCCGGGCCTGGACCACCGCGTCGAGGTTGTCGTAGACGGTCACCGAAGTGAAGTGTTTCTGCAACGAAGCCGTGAGCCAGTCGATCGCCAGTTTCGGATCGGAACTGTTGATGAACGCCGTGCTGATGCGCGAATCGAGGGCATCGTTCTTCGCCCCGTTCAACGCCACGCTGTGGTAGCGCTCAAGGTACTGGAGGGTGTTGACGGTGTTTTCGCTGTAGAGCACACCCACGGAGCGGGCCTGTTTCAGGCTGGCGCTGCTGTCGGCCACGGGCAGGAAATGGCAGGCCTGGTCATCGGCCGCGCCGCTGGCGGCATAGGCGGGAACAGTCGCGGTCATACCGGTGCCGAGGATGGCGACAAAAGCCAGCAGGGTCGAAATTCTCATCGCTCGGGTTCCTTCAGAAGCAGGTTCGGTATGACGCTATCTTCCTCTTTCGCCCGAAAAACAGAACTTGCGTTTCTCGATGGTCACTATCAACCGAACGAATGGTGGAAGGCAGCGAGCTGCAATGTCGACGTCACTCAGGCTGATGTCCTGAAACGTCCCTCCCTGGCGCTGAGCGGCGGCTTTACTCACGCAATGACTCCAGGAAGAGCCTAGCAGAGACAAGACGCGACACGGGCATTTTCTGACCTTTCGGACAGGCTGCATTCAACCTTCGAAGGCAGCGCAACCCTGGCTATAACCCGGCGGACTATTCAGCCTGGAACAAATAACTTAGGCGTCTGAACACGGGCAAAAGTCACCTCGGCCGACAGATAATGTTCAATCGCCGAAAAGCCCCTCGGACAGCCCTTCGGCACAAACCCGCGCCCGGGCCACCAGCGCCTCGATCCAGGGCACCTCCGCCGGATTGACCACGGCATAGCGGTCCGGCGCAAAGAACGTCCAGTGATGGGCCGCCGCGGTCAGCCGCGCCAGCTCGTCGGGGTTCAGCCAATACTCGGTGCGGGTGACCAGCAGCGGCGCCGCGGAAAACCGCATTCCCAGGGACAGGTTGGTGCGCGGCGCAAAGACAATCGCCAGCTCATGACTCAACTGCCAGTGCCGGTCCGCCGTGGGGCGTACCTGCGTGCCGTAACCACGGAAAGTCCCGGCGATGCGCTGGCGCAGTACCAGCCAGCGCCCTTCGACCGTCCGCGCCAGCACCCACTCCGAGATTCCGCTGTCGGGCATTTCTCTGATCTGGCCATCGATCCACTGGGGAATCTGGTGCCGGTCGGGATCGAAGTCGTTCGACCACAGGCTGATCGCGGATACCAGGCGGTGCTGCTCCAGTTCGACTTCGCCGGTCTCGGGCATGGCCTGCCAATAACGCAGCCGCGGATCCTGCGCGGCACAACGTCGATTCCAGGCCACCCAACCGCCGACCAGCAGCAGCGTGCTGGTCACCAGCCCCGCGACGATCACCGGCCAATGCCGGGCAGGATCGAAATCAGGCGCCAGCAGCCATTGATAGAGCGACAGGACAATCCACAGGAGCAGCGCCGGCATCCAGGTCCCGATCACCAGCGGCAGGATCAGCCACTCCAGCCAGCCGCTGGTGTGAACGCGCGCCTGATAACGCGCCCAGGCCTGCTCCTGCGGCAGCATCGGCGACGGATCGCGGGCGATGATCCGGGCGTCAGGCGTGTGGAAGCGCAGGTAAAGCTCATGTTCGTTGGCGGGCATAGCGAATGGCGGTCCTTGCCCGGGCTCGCATCACGCAAGCCGTCACGGGGTGGGCGGCAACGGTAGCACAGGCGCCCGGCCGGTTTTCTTGCACAGCCTAGGAACAGGCCTCGACCACCCACCTCACCTTTTCCAGCGCACCGCGCAACGCACCCAGTTGCACCGACCCCAGGGCCAGACGCAGGGCATGGGGCACATGGGCGGAAATGGCAAAGGGCTCGGCGGTCGAGACCGAAACGTTCCGGTCCAGCAACTCGCGGGTGATATGGTCCGCCCGCGCCTCCTCGGACAACGGCAGCCAGAGGAAATAGGACGAGGGATGAGTGATACAGGGCAGCCCCGCCAGTACCTGTGCCGCCAGAGCCTGTCGGGCCCGGGCGTCCTCGCGCTTTTCGGCCTCCAGGCGCATGACCGTGCCATCGTCGAGCCAGGCACAGGCCAGGGCCGTCATCACGCCCGGGGTATTCCAGGTGGTTGCCCGGATCGTTCGCTGCAAGGTCGCCACCCTGTCCGGTGGCGCCACGACAAAACCCACCCGCAAGCCGGTGGCGATATTCTTCGAAAAACCGGAGACATAGACCGTCCGTTCGGGGGCCAACTCGATCAACGGCGCCGGAGGATCCTCGGCCAGGAAGGCATAGGCGGCATCCTCGATCACCAGCAGGTCGTGCCGGCGGGCAATCGCCACCAAGTGCTCGCGCTGCCCCATGTCCAGCACCCAGCCCAGCGGATTGTGCAACGTCGGCATGGTGTACAGCGCCCGCACGCGTCGCCCCTGGCAGAGGCGATCCAGGGCCTCCAGGTCGGGGCCATGATCGAGCACCGGAATCGGCAGGATCTCCAGGTGCAGGGCCTCGGCCAGCACCTTGAAGCCGGAATAGGTCAGCGCATCGGCGGCAATCACATCGCCGGGCTGCAGCAGCGCCATCATCGTCACCGCCAGGCCATGCTGGGCACCGCTGACCAGCAGCACCTGCTCGGCCGTCACCGCCAGCCCGCGCACCTGCAGGTGGCGGGCCACCGAGGCACGTTCATGCTGGCGCCCGGCATGGGGCTGATAGCGCAACAGGGACTCCAGGTCGCCCGACAGCGCGAGTTGCCGCAACGCATTGCGCAGCAGTTCCGACTGGCCCGGCAGCGCCGGGTAGTTGAAGTTGAGGTCCGCCACGCCCACGGCGATTTCCGGCTGGTCGATGCCCTGCCCCGGTGGCAGCGACGTTTCCCTGACAAAGGTGCCGCGCCCCGTCTCGCCACTGACCAGACCCATGGCTTCCAGCTCGCCATAGACCCGGCTGGCCGTCACCAGCGCCAGCCCGTGGCTCGCGGCCAGCTGGCGATGAGGCGGCAGGCGCGTACCCGGTGACAGGCGCCCGGAGCGGATATCCGCCGCCAGGCTGTCCACCAGCGATTTGTAGCGTGAGCGTGGCATAGCGAATGTATCCATGACAATTTTTTGATTGTCATGATATTCAACCCTAGGATGCCTTTTGTGCAACCCCTGATGCGGTGGCGCAATCCCTCCCAGGCCAACCGTACGGAGCAAGCCCTGAATGGAACAGACATCGAACCTGCAAAACCCGCCGACCAGCAAACCCGCCAGCGGGTGGCTCAACGGCTTTATTGGCGTGCTGATCTTCAGTGGCTCGCTGCCCACCACACGACTGGCGGTGCTGGAGTTCAGTCCGGTATTCCTCACGGTGGCCCGGGCCAGCATCGCCGGGCTGGTGGCCCTGGGCATGCTGTGGCTGTTCCGGGAGCGGCGCCCTGCCCGCGGTCAATGGCTATCGCTGGGGATCGTCGCCCTGGGGGTGGTCCTCGGATTCCCGCTGTTGACCGCCCTGGCCTTGCAGTATGTGACCTCGGCCCACTCCATTGTCTTCGTCGGCCTGCTGCCCCTGGCTACCGCCGCCTTTGGCGTGTTGCGCGGAGGCGAGCGGCCACGCCCGGTATTCTGGTTGTTCTCGGTCCTGGGCAGCCTGCTGGTGGTGGGTTATGCCCTGTCCCAGGGGCTCAGCGCGGCGCCGGCCGGTGATCTGCTGATGTTGCTGGCGATTCTGGTCTGCGGCCTGGGTTATGCCGAAGGTGCCAAGCTCTCGCGGACCCTCGGCGGCTGGCAGGTGATCTGCTGGGCGCTGGTGCTGTCACTGCCGGTGATGCTGCCACTGACATGGCTGATCACCCCGCCGTCGTTCTCGGGCATCACCCCGGCGGCGTGGGCCAGCCTGGCCTACGTCTCGCTGTTCAGCATGCTGATCGGCTTCGTGTTCTGGTACCGCGGCCTGGCCCAGGGCGGCATTGCCGCGGTCGGCCAGTTGCAACTGCTGCAACCCTTCTTCGGCCTGGCACTGGCCGCCACCCTGCTGCATGAGCAGGTCAGCCTGGGCATGCTGGCAGTGACCGTGGCGGTGATCCTGTGCGTGGCAGGGGCGAAGAAGTTTTCCAGGTAGGGAATCAGGGTCCGGCGCCAGTCGCCGGATCTCGCTGTCGGTACAATGGAACATCCCGTCTCGTCCAGCTCACCTATCCATGTAGGCCGATAACTACAGAGATATCCCACACTTATTCAAGCAGCAAGCCAGGATGATTTTCATTATTTCCAAATAACAAAAAACCTATCCGTTCGGCCAGTTATTAGCCTCTGCAAAATCATATTAAATATCTACTTACAAAAGTAGCGACCCAGCTTATCCATATAAACATCGCTTCTTTTGTACCCCCACACAGATGAACTCACTCGGCGTGCCCCGCACCGCCGCACTGTCAGGAGTAGATATGAACATCATCAATACCAATGGCGCCTTGCCTTTATCCGGGTACAACCCTTATACCCATACAGCAAAAACCTCCCGGTCGGCCCAGCAGGATACGTTTTCAATCGGCGAACTCACGGATACGCAAAACAAGACGGACAAGGTCAGTCTCAGCACTGCCGGTATCCAGGCATCAGATGATGCCGTGGATCCGCCGATTCCCGAGGGCGGAATGCCGAACTGGCTGGGTGAGTTTTACTACGACCTTACAAGCATATCCTGGATTGGATGCCCGGCCACTTATGTACCCCCTGAAAACCAGAAGTTTTCAAACCTATCATCTGGTGAAACAATTGAGTTCTTCTCTTTGCTGGACACAAAAATTCGTAACACCTACGAAAAGCATGGCCTTATGGACGAGAAAAGCATAAACAAGGCAATCAATTCAAAAATTGAAAACGAGAAGCTGCATCAGACATTCCTGGAAGAACTGAAATCCGATCCTCAGATGTTCGCGCTTGTGAACAAGCTCGGAATTTCTCTTTCCTGAAAATACAGCCTATGCCTTCAGAAGCCACAGGTAGCCAACATCCCCTTGGCATTCCCGCCAGACACTACCTTTCACCGGAAACCGATACCGTCAGGGTCCTGCAAGGGCTATCCCGACCCTGACCGGGACAGCGCTCGATCATGCCAGCGCCGGGCGATCCAGATTCACCCACTCCTGCACCGCAGGCCGCTGCCATTGGCGTTGCGCATAGGCCGCCAGGGCCGGCGGCAGCGGATCGCCATTGAGCAACAGGCGGTTGAGCATCAGCGCCAGATCGACGTCGACAATCGACCATTGACCGAACAGATACTCACGACCATCGCTCAGCAGGGCCTGTGCGGCGTCGATCAGCTTGTCCGCGGCGCCCTCGCCGGCGGCCGACAACGGGCCATAACCCTGGCCGTAGAACACCACCAGGGTCGAGCGCTCCTGACGCAGCGCCAGCAGGTCGCTGCGCAACCAGGCCTGGATCTGCCGGGCCCGCGCGCGTTGCCGGGGCTCCCGTGGATAAAGCGGGGCCTGGGGAAAACGTCCTCCAGGTACTCGGTGATCGCCGAAGACTCGGACAGGGCAAAGTCGTCCAGCACCAGAGTCGGCACGCGCCGGGTCAGGGACAGCCGGGCATAACCCGCGGCCTGCTGCTCCGAGGAATCCAGGTCCAGCGGATGCAGATCGAAGTCGATAGCCTTTTCGCGCAGGGCCACAAATACCGAGAGGGCATAGGGACTGGTGAATTGAGTATCAACGTAAAGGCACGCACGGGCATCGTTCATGGCAAACTCTCCTCTGGATGTGGGTATCACGCTACGAGATCCGCCCAGATAAGGAAAATCATGGATTTTCATGGGTGTATTCCCGAGCGGAATACCTGCAGGTCGGCTAAGGTTAAAAGCCGCTGCTCCAGGCTCGTTCTCCTGAAGAGCGAATGTTCCAGAATCTGAAACTCATGGATGAAATGATGAACGCACAACTGCTGTTCCCCCATATTGGCAAGGTCATTGCCAGCACAGGCAGTCGCAGTTTCCCACGGATGTTGCACGACCTGATCCTCACCCAGTTGTCCGTGGATGCCACGCATATCCGCAAGGTGCAGGCGGACTCGGAGTTCCCCGCCTCGTCGAGAAACGCCGATAACGAGGTGATAGGGCGTACCGACCTGCTCACCGCCGCCTCCAGTGGCAAGGAGTCAGCCTTGCACCTGACCCGGCGCAAGGACGACTACAGCTACATGATTTCCGTGTATCGCTCGAACCAGTCACAGCGCTTTTCCGCCCGGGAACGCAGCATCCTGCAGGACTTCTCTCCCGTACTGCTGCCCATGGTGGAAAAGCACATCAGCGCCCTGCAACCCCTGGTCGCCGCGCCGGACGAGCAACCCGGGCCGCAGGAGAACCTGGAAAGCCAGGGGTTACAGACCTTGCGCCTGCGTTTCGCCGATCGCCTGTCACAATCGGGGCTGACCCTGTCGAATCGCGAAATGGAAGTCTGTGTCGGCCTGCTCGCCGGGCGCACTGCCCCCGAGCTGGCCGAACGGTTCCAGTTGAAGGTCAATACCGTCGAGAGCTACCTCAAGCGCGCGGCGATCAAGATGGGCATCAGCGGGCGGCATTCACTGATGCGCTGGATGTATGCCTCGGAAGAAATGTCCGCCACGGCGGGACCGTTCAACGTCGTCTAGCACCACCGCCCTTGTAGGAGCCGGCAAGCCGGCTCCTACAACAGGCCTTGGGGCCGTCCACAGATCGATCGAGACGGATTCGCTCAGTCCCGCGCCAACGCTTCGATCGGGTCCAGCCGGGAAGCGTTGCGCGCCGGGACAAAGCCGAAGACGATACCGATCAGGGTCGAACAGATAAACGCGGTAATGATCGCGCCTATCGAGAACACCATCTGCCACTCCTTGATAAACAGCGAAAACAGGTAACCGATACCGAACGACAGGGAAATGCCGATCGCCCCGCCAAGCAGGCAGACCATCACCGCTTCCACCAGGAACTGCTGGCGGATATCCGACTGACGCGCCCCCACCGCCATGCGAATACCGATCTCGCGGGTCCGTTCGGTCACCGAAACCAACATGATATTCATCACGCCGATGCCACCGACCACCAGCGAGATCACCGCGATCAACGACAGCAGCAACGCCAGCGAACGGCTGGTCTTCTGCACCGTCTGCATGATGCTGTCGAGGTTGTTGGTGAAAAAGTCCTTGGTGCCGTGACGCTGCAACATCAGCTTGACCACATTGTCTTCCACCACCTTGCTCGGCTGCCCGTCCTTGATCCGCACCGTGATGCTGTCCAGGTGACGTTGCCCGAGCAGGCGTCCCGCCGCCGTTTCATAAGGCACCCAGACATTCAGCAGCTTGCTGGCGGCAAAGAGGTTCTTGCTGTCGGCCGTCACGCCAATCACCGTGCACGGCAGGTTGCCCACCAGGATCACCTGGCCCAGGGGGTCGACCGTGGGCCCGAACAGGCGTAGCCGGGTGTTGTGGTCGATCACCACCACCTGGGCCTGGCGCCGGGCATCGTGCTCGCTGAAGGGTATGCCCGCCTCCATCCTGATGCCGCGTACCTGGAAATAACGGTCGCTGACACCATTGACCTGCGCGTTGACGTCGACATTGCCATGGCGCAGCAACAGATTGCGCCCGACCACCGGGGTCGCGCTGTCGACGTAGTACAGCTGGCTCAGGGCCTGGACATCGGCTGGCACCAGGGTCTCGATGCTGTTGGCCCGGCTGTCGCCGAAACTGCTGCCCGGATAGATATCGATGGTGTTGCTGCCGATGGCCTGGATGTCCTTGAGCACATAGCGCTTGGCGCCCTCGCCGATGGCCGAGATCGACACCACCGAGGTGATGCCGATGACGATGCCGAGCATGGTCAACAGGGTGCGCATGCGGTGGGAGATCAGCGCCACCCAGGCCATGTTGAAGGCCTCCTTGAACAAGCCCAGGCTGGCCACCAGCCGGCGTGCGCCACGGGACGCCAGGCTGGCCGGCTCGACCTGCGGCGGCGCGCTCACCGCCCGTTCGTTGGCGCGATCACTGACGATCTCGCCATCGCGAACTTCGATGATCCGCTCGGCATTGGCGGCCACCTTGGCATCGTGGGTGACGATGATCACCGTATGACCGGCGGCATGCAATTCCAGCAGGATCTGCATCACCTCCTTGCCACTGTGGGTGTCGAGGGCCCCGGTGGGTTCGTCGGCGAGGATCACCTCGCCGCCGTTCATCAGCGCCCGGGCAATGCTCACCCGCTGCTGCTGGCCGCCGGAAAGTTGGTTCGGCCGATGGCTCAGGTGCCCGGCCAGGCCGAGGCGATCGAGCAGCTCGCGGGCCCGCTCATGGCGCTTGGATTCGCCGGTGCCGGCATAGATCGCCGGCATCTCGACGTTGTGCAGCGCGCTCAGGTGCGGCAGCAGGTGGTAGCGCTGGAAGATGAAGCCGAAGTAGTCGCGCCGCAGTTCGGCCAACTCTTCGTTGCCCAGGTCGCGGGTTTCGCGGCCATTGATCCGATAGCTGCCGGCAGTGGCGTAGTCGAGGCAACCGAGGATATTCATCAGCGTCGATTTGCCCGAGCCCGAGGCGCCGGTGATCGCCACCATTTCCCCGGCCTCGATACTCAGGTCGATGTTCCCGAGCGCAGTGAATTCGCGCTCCCCGGCCGTGAAGCGACGGGTGATGCCCTTGAGTTCCAGCAGTGGCTGCGTCATCGTCAGACCCCCGCCACGGCAGGCGTCGCTTCGCCGATCACCACCCGATCACCCTCCTGCAGGCCATCCTTGATCTGTACCTTGACGTTGTTGTTGATTCCCGTGTGCACGTTGCGCACCAGAGCCATGCCCCTGGCGTCGAGCACCCGCACCGGGAAACTGCCGTCGGGGTTACGTGCCCCGAGGGCGGCCACCGGTACGCTCAGGGCGTCCCTGGCGGTATCGAGGACGATGCGCACCTGGGCGGTCATGGCGATGCGCAGGCGATGGTCGGGGTTGGGCACATCGAACAGCGCGTTGTAGAACACCGCCGTGTTCTGTTTCGGGGCGCCGGCGGTCTGGGTTTCCAGGAAGTTCTGCGGCGCCGGCTCAGTGCCGCGCAGCTTGGCGTAATAGCGCTTGTCCGCTTCGCCGAGAATGGTGAAATATACCTCCTGGCCGGGGCTGATATGAATCACGTCGGCCTCCGAGACCTGGGCCTTGACGGTCATGGTGTCCAGGTCCGCCAGCTTGAGCAGGATCGGCGCCAGCTGGTTGGCGATCACGGTCTGGCCCTCCTGGGTGACGACGCCCACCACGTCGCCGTCGATCGGCGCGACGATGCGGGTATAGGCCAGGTTGACCTTGGCCGTGTCGATCTGGATATGCGCGCTCTTGATCTGCGCATCGAGGGACAACAGATTGGCGCGCTGCACCTCATAGTTGGACTCGGCGGTCTCGAAATCCTGCTGGGAGATCGCCGCATCCGTCTGCAGGCCCAGGTAACGCTCGTAGACCGCCTTGGTCTGCTTGAGCTGGGCCTGGGTCGAACGGCGTTGCGCCTGCAGGTTTTCCTCGTCGACCTGGGCCTTGCGCAGGGTGTTCTGCAGCACCAGCGGATCGATTTCCGCCAGCCACTGGCCTTTCCTGACCTTGTCGCCGACCTTGACCTTGAGCGACTTCAACTGCCCGGAGACCTGGGCGCCGACATCCACCTGCCTGATGCCCTCCAGCAGGCCGGTGGCCAGGACGGCGTTCTCGATATCACCGCGCTCGACCGTGGCGGTCAGGTACTGCGGCGGTTCGGCGGGCGCCTTTACCGCGTAGACAATCAAGCCGGCGACCGCCACCAGCAACACACCCAGACCCATCTTGCGAAACTTCGACTTTTCCATAAGTAACCATCAATGCGTTGAGGGTGAGCCCGGCCGCTGGCCGGGCCCCACTGTAAAAAGAGCCCTTGAAAACACCCGGAACCCGCAGGACCCCGGCCAGTCCCTCATGAAACCCCTTCCCCCAGCGCCACCCCCTCCAGCCACCAGGCCGCCAGGTGGGAGACATCCGGCGCCTTGAGCAGGCTGAAATGGTTGCCCGGCCCATACCAGGTCCGTAGCTCACCGACATGCTGGCTCCAGCCGCGGATCATCGCCTCCTGCTCACGCTGGTTGCCGACGCTATCGAGGGTCGGGTCCTGCGCCAGCACCAGGCGGGCCACTCCCCGGTAGCGCTGCTGCGGTCGATAGAGGGTGCGCAAGGCGGTGGAGAAGGTGCGGGCCGGGCCGTGCATCGCCTCCTTCGCCGAGCGTGCCGACAGCAGGCCGACCCGCACCATGCCCGCCTGCAACTGCTCGAGCTGCACCGTATCGTCCAGCGCGGCAAAGGCCACGGGGTCGATGCCCAGCGACTTGCCCGAGGCAAGTTGCATGGCCTCGATCAGCCGTTGCAGGGCTGCGGTGGTGGTGTAGGGTCGGCCGACCACGCCGGTACCGCCAGGCGGCTCGCTGTCGATCAGCGTCAGTGACGCCACCTCGCGCCCGGCGGCCTGCAGGCAGACCGCCATTTCAAAGGCGACCCAGCCTCCAAAGGAGTGGCCAATCAGGTGCAACGGCCCGTGCGGATGGCTCTGCTCGATGGCCTGCAGGTAATGCCGCGCCGCGCTTTCGACCCGGCTGTGAGGTGCCCCGGCACCGTCCAGTCCCCGAGGCTGCAGGCCGATCAGCGGCCAGTCCGCGCCCAGCGCGTCGGTCAGGCCGATAAACCCGGTGACACTGTCCCCGGCCCCCGGCACGCAGAAGATCGGCGTCCGTCCCGCCCGCCCGGTCTGGATCGTCAACAACGGCTGGTGTGGCGCCGCGCGGGTCGCGGTGCCGGCAGCCATGGCCATGGCCGCAGCAATGGTGCGGCCCAGCTCACGGACATGCGGCGCCTGCATCATGCTCATATGGTCCCCCGACACCTCGATGCGCCGCAGGCGTTCGGCGGGCAGCACCTCGGCCCAGCCATGGGATTCGCTGCGCCGGGACAGTTCGGTCGGACGCTCGCGGGCGCTGAACAAGTGCACCGGCAGGTCGATCGGATGCAAGCGGTAATGGGCCAGAGCGTGACCGTGGGCCACTTCCCGATCCAGCACCGGCCACAGCTCCGCCACGCTGGCATCGGCCAGCGCCTGCGGCAGCAACTGCTGCTGCCGGCAATGTTCGAGCAGGTCGTCGAAGTCGATTGCCTCGCAGCCCTGCTCCAGTACCGCCAGTTGTTCCAGTACCTGCCGGTTGCCCCCGACCGTCGCCAGGGCCGTGCATTGCAGCAGCAGATGGCGTTTATGGGCATGCTCATCGGACCAGCGCGCCTTGCCCTGGTCGGTCAGGCGCGGCACATAGGTATCGATCAGGCCGAGGAACGCCACGACCTGGTCCTGCCCCAGCAACTGCTGGGCGATCTCGTAGGCCAGCACCCCACCGAACGACCAGCCGGCCAGGCGATACGGGCCCTCGGGCTGCACCGTCCGGATCACCTCCAGCAGGCGCGACGCCAGGCACTCCAGGGTGTCCAGGCGCGGTTGCCCCGGTGCCACGCCGGGCAGGCCGTAGATCGGGAAATCACCCTCCAGGTGCTGGCCCAGCGCCGGGAAGTACAAATCAGCGCCGCTGAATTCATGCACCAGGAACAAGGGTGGCTGGCTCCCCGTGCTGCGCACCACGACCCACGGTTCCACGCGCTCGGGCAGTGGCGAGCGCTGCTCGAGCAAGGTGGCCAGCGATTCGACACTGGCATGCTGGAACAGCTCGGCCAGGGTCACCGGCAGGCCGGCCTGCTCCAGCAGGTTGACCAGCCGTACGGCCAGCAGCGAGTGCCCGCCCAGCTCGAAGAAGCTGTCGTGACGGCCCACCCGTTCCAGCTTCAGCACCTCGGCCCACAACCCGGCCAGGGTGCTTTCCAGGGCATTGGCGGGGGCCTCGTAGACCCGACCGATCCAGGCCTGCGGCGTCGGCACCGGCAAGGCCTTGCGGTCCCGCTTGCCGTTGGCGGTCAGCGGCAGCGCGGCCAGTTGCACATAGGCCGAGGGCACCATGTACTCCGGCAGATGGCCCTGCAGATGGGCGCGCAGCTCGCCGATCGTCGGCGCCGGCGAAGGCTCCTGCGCGGTGTAGTAGGCCACCAGGCACTTGTCGCCCGGCGCGTCCTCGCGCAGCAGCACCCAGGTGTCCCGGACCCCGGGACACGTCGCCAGGCAGGTCTCGATTTCGCCCAGTTCGATACGGAAGCCGCGCAGTTTCACCTGGTCGTCGTTGCGACCGATACACTCCAGTTGCCCTTGTGCCGACCACCGCCCGAGGTCGCCGGTGCGGTACATCAGGCGGTCCGGTTGTGGGTTGAACGGGTCGGCGAGGAACTTCTCGGCCGTCAGTCCCGGACGGTTCAGATACCCCTTGGCCACCCCCTCGCCACCGATATAGATCTCCCCCGTCACGCCCACCGGCACCGGTTGCTGGCGGGCATCAAGCACATAGACGCGGGTGTTGGAGATCGGCCCGCCGATGGACACGCTCTGGGCATCCGCAGCCAGCGCCTTGACCTCCAGCGTGGTGGCGTAGGTGGTGGTTTCGGTCGGTCCGTAGCAATGCACCAGGCGCAACGCCGGGGCCTGGGCCAGCAGGCGACGGAAGACCGCCGGATCGGCCCGCTCGCCACCACAGAGGAGAATCCGCAGCCCGGCCAGGGCCTCGGGAATCATCTGCACATACTGGTTGAACAGCGCCGTGGTGACGAACAGGATGCTCGCCCCACCGGCACTCAGGGCCTGGCCGAAAGCGCTCGGATCGAGCAGGGTCTGGTGATCGATCACCAGCACCTCCCCGCCATTGAGCCATGCGCCCCAGACATCCATGGTGCTGGCATCGAACGCCGGGTTCGAGGCGAAGACCACGCGGTCGTGCTCGTTGAAGTCGGCATAACCGTTGTTGATCACCAGCCGGCTGATCGCCCGATGGGGCACCCGCACGCCCTTGGGGGTGCCGGTGGAACCGGAGGTGTACATGATATAGGCCACCGCCTCGGACGATTGCGCGATGTCCGGGTTGTCCTCGGACATGCCTTCCAGCACCAGGGTATCGAGCTCGATCCGCGCCGACGGATGCGCCAGCGTACACCCGCCATGGGTCAGCAGCGCCACCGCACGGCTGTCCTCGAGCATGAACAGCTGGCGCTCGGCCGGCGCCTGGATATCCAGCGGCACATAGGTCGCCGCGCACTTGCTGATGGCCAGCTGGCTGACCAGCAGGTCCAGCGAACGCGCCAGCAGGATCGCCACCGTGTCACCCGGTTGCACACCCTGGGCGATCAGATAATGCGCCAGGCGGTTGGCCCGGGCATTCAGTTCGCCATAGGCGACGACCTGTGCCCCGTGCACCGCTGCCACCGCGTCGGGACGGGCAGCCGCCCGGGCTTCGAACAACGCATGCACGGTGCGCTCGCGGGGGTACTCGCGTTCAGTGGCATTGAACGTCTCCAGCAACTGCCGTCGCTCGCTGTCCGCCAGCACCGCCAGGCTGCCGATGGCCAGTTCGGGCGGCTGTTCCAGGGCGACCAGCAACTGCTCCAGCAGCACATGCATGGCCTCGCACACGCGATGCGCGCCGATACCCGGTGGCGCCATGGCCGACAGCAGGAAGTCCTCGCCCAGGTCATCGACACTCAGGCTCAACCGGTAGTTGCTGCGCTCACGGGCCTTGAGCAGGCGGATGCCCTGCCAGGCCGTGGCTTTCTGCGCGGATGACGGGGTGGCTGCGGCACCGTGGCGATAGTTGAACAAGGCACTGAACAGCGGCGTATTCGGCGCTACGCCGCTGCAGCGCTGGACCAGGGCCAGCGGCGCGTGCTCATGGGCGAGCAACTGGGCCAGGCGCGCATGGGTGGCGAGCAACGCATCGCGCACGCTCTCATCGCCCAGGTCGACCCGCAGCGGCAGGGTATTGATAAACACCCCCAGGGCCCGCTCGGCGCCCTCACCACCTTGCAAGCGACCGAGCAGCACTGTGCCGAAGACCACCTGGTCGCGGCCGGAAAAGGCCCCGAGCACACGGGCAAACGCCAGGTGCATGAGGCTCGCCGCGCTGACACCCAACTGCCGCGCCTGAACCCGCAGGCGTCGACTCAGGTCACGCTCGACCGGACGCTGGCCTTCGTCGACCTCGCTGGCGTCCTCCTGCGTTTCACGCAGATCGAACGGCAAAGTCGGCTCGTCGATATCGCCCAGCATTTCGCGAAAGAATGCCTCGTGTTCCTGCTCATCGCTGCCCAGGCTCGCCTGGGCCACATAGTTGCGATAGGGCACTGCCGGCCCCAGCTGGTCGCCCCGACCCAGCAGGCAGGCCTGCAACTCGTGCTGCAGCACATCCAGGGCCACGTGGTCCATGACCAGGTGATGGAACAGCAACAGGGCGATGATCTCGCCACGGGCCGGGTCCCAGCAGTGCACCAGGCGCATCAGTGGCGCCCGGGTGATATCCAGGCGGTAGTGACGCGGGTCGAAACGCTCCTGCAGGTAGTCCAGGACATCGCCGCACGCGGCATCGGGCAGCAGCGCCTCGATGTCCAGCGGCGCTTCGCGCAACACCACCTGCACCGGCACTTCGAGACCGTCCCAGAGCATCGCGCTGCGCAGGATATCGTTGCGTTGGATCACACGTTGCAGGGCCTCGGCGAACGCTCGCAGGCGAGCCTCGTCGGCAAAGGCAAACTGCGCCTGCAGCACGTACGGATCGCCCTGGGTGGCCGCCAGGTGATGGTAGAGAATACCGGCCTGCAACGGCGCCAGCCCGTAGATATCCTGCACATTGGCGACACCACCGGGAATGCGGGCGACGATGCAATCGATGGCATCCTGGTCCAGATCCACCAGCGGCAGGTCCTGCGGGGTGATCCGCAGGCTAGACGAGGCGATGCGGTTGGCCGGCACCTCAATCTCGCGACCGCCGCCAACAGCCGCCGCGAAGGTCGCCAGCGTCGGTTGCCCGAACAGTACCCGGACATCGGCCGACAAGCCCAGCCGGCGCATGCGCCCGACCAGGTTGACCGCCAGCAGCGAGTGCCCACCCAGTTCGAAGAAGTTGTCATGGCGCCCTACCCGCTCGACCTTGAGCAGTTCGCTCCACAGCCCGGCCATCAGGATTTCGGTGTCGCCCAGCGGCGCCTCGTATTCGCGGCTGGACAACGCCGACGAGTCCGGGGCCGGCAGCGCCTTGCGATCAATCTTGCCGTTGGGGCTCAACGGCAAGGCATCGAGGTGCACGAACAGCGCCGGGACCATATAGTCCGGCAGGTTTTCCAGCAGGTGAACGCGCAGGACCTCGACAGCCAGCGCTTCGCCGGTGTAGTACGCCACCAGGCGCTTGTCCCCTGGCACATCCTCGCGGGCCACGATCACGGCTTCGTCGATGGCTGGATGGCGGACCAGGCGTGCCTGGATTTCGCCCAGCTCGATACGCAGGCCGCGAATCTTCACCTGATCGTCATTGCGCCCCAGGTACTCGATGGCGCCATCCGGCAGGTAGCGCCCAACGTCACCGGTGCGGTACATCCGTGCGTTGTCGAACGGGCTGAACGGATCTTCCAGGAAACGCTCGGCGGTCAGCTCGGGACGATTCAGGTAACCCCGCGCCACCTGCACCCCACCGATATACAGCTCGCCCACCACGCCCATGGGCACCGGTTGCCCTTGCCCATCGAGCAGGTACATCCGCGTATTGGCAATCGGCTTGCCAATCGGTGTGTTGTCCGGGGTCTGGGCCACGGAGCCCGAGCAATCCCAGGCGGTGACATCCACGGCCGCTTCGGTCGGACCGTAGAGGTTATGCAGTCCGGCCTTGGGCAACTGCGTCTTGAAGCGACGTACCACGCTGCCCGGCAAGGCCTCGCCGCTGCAGATCACCCGCTTCACTCCGGCGCACCGGCCCGTGTCGCCATGGGCCAGGAAGACATCGAGCATCGACGGCACGAAGTGCAAGGTGGTGATGTTCTGTGCCTCGATCACCTCACCCAGGTAGAGCGGGTCCTTGTGCCCCTCGGGACGGGCCATCACCAGGCGTGCGCCAGTGAACAGCGGCCAGAAGAACTCCCAGACCGACACGTCGAAGCTGAACGGGGTTTTCTGCAGCACCGCATCCTGCGCCGTCAGGCCATATTCGTCCTGCATCCACAGCAGGCGGTTGACCACCGCGCCATGCTCGTTCATCACGCCCTTGGGTTGCCCCGTGGAGCCCGAGGTGTAGATCACATAGGCGAGGTGTCGCGCGTTCAGCTCCGATTGGTCGGGACGGGTGACGGACAGGTCTTGCCAGGCATTGAGGCCCAGATCGACCACCGGCACGGCCACATCACCCAGCAACTCGCGGGTAGCGCCCTGTACCAGCACCGCCACCGGCGCGCTGTCCTGCAGCATGTAGGTGATCCGCTCCGATGGGTAGGCAGGATCGAGCGGTACATAGGCGCCGCCCGCCTTGAGAATCGCCAACAGGCCGATGACCATCTCCAGGCCGCGCTCGACACAGATTGCCACTCGCGCATCCGGGACGACGCCCTGCCTGCGCAGATGGTGGGCCAGCTGGTTGGCACGCCGGTCCAGTTCGCGATAGGTCAACTGATACTCGCCAGCGATCACCGCCACCGCATCCGGTGTGCGCTCGACCTGCGCTTCGAACATCCCGTGCAAGGTCTGCTCGAGGTGGTAGTCCACCTGCGTGGCATTAAGATCGAACAGCAGATGCTCGCGCTCCGCGTCATCGATCAGGCGTACCTGCTCCAACTGCGCCTGGTCATCGGCGACCATGGCCTGCAGGACACGAATGAAGTACCCGGCATAACGCTGAATCGTCGCCTCGTCGAACAATGCCGTGGCGTACTCCAGGGTGCCGCTGATGCCGTCACGCACTTCGCCGAGGCTCAACGACAGGTCGAACTTGGCGAAGTGGCTGGGCTCATTGAGCCCTTCGAGTTTCAGGTTGCCCAGCACCCCTTCGGCCCGTTCGCTGTTCTGCCAGGTCAGCAGGGTCTGGAACAGCGGACTGTGGGCGAGGCTGCGCAACGGCCGGGTGATTTCCACCACCTGTTCGAACGGCAGATCCTGGTGTGCCTGAGCCGCCAGCGTACGTTCGCGTACCTGGGCCAGCAACGCCTCGATATCCGGCGCGGCGGCCACCTCGATGCGCACCGCCAGGGTGTTGACGAACAGCCCGATCAGCGTCTCGACCTCGGCGCTCATGCGGTTGGCCACCGGCGAGCCGATGACCACCTCGTCCTGCCCGGACAGACGGCTCAACAACAGCGCCCAGCCGCTCATCATGGTCATGTACAGCGTGGTGCCATGGCGCTGGCTCAACGCCCGCAGTCCTGCGGTCAGGGCTTCGTCCAGCCAGACTTCGACACTGCTGCCGGAGAAGTCCTGCTGCGCCGGGCGTGCACGATCGGTAGGCAGCATGAGCAAGGCCGGCGCCCCGGCCAGGGCCTGCTGCCAATAGGCGCTCTGGCGCGCCAGCACTTCCCCCTCCAGCCATTGCCGCTGCCAGACGGCAAAGTCGCCGTACTGCACCGCCAGCGGCGGCAGCGGATCGCTTTCGCCACAGCTGAAAGCCGCATAGAGCGCCGCCAGTTCGCGCGTCAGCACGCCCATCGACCAACCGTCGGAGACGATGTGGTGCAGGGTCAGCAGCAGCACATGGTGATCGTCGCCGAGAATCACCAGGCGCCCACGAATCAGCGCTCCGCGCGCCAGGTCGAACGGTCCCGAGGCTTCGCCCTGGATCAACGCCTCGAGGGCCTGCCGGGCCTGGGGATGGCGGCGCAGATCCTCGATATGCAGCTCCAGCCCGGACCCGACCGGTTCGATCAGCACCTGGGGCACTTCATCATGCTCGACAAAACGGCTGCGCAGGGTTTCGTGACGCGCGACGATCCGCGCCAGCGCCCGTTGCAACGCCACTCCGTCAAGCTGGCCACGCAGGCGCAGGGCGACGGGAATGTTGTAGGCGGTATTGGCGCCCTCGATCTGTGCCAGGAACCACAGGCGCTGCTGGGCGAACGACAGTGGCAGCGGCTGGTCGCGGGGCACCGGCAACAGGGCCGGCAAGGCGCTGTGCCCGGCGGTTTCCAGAACCCGCGCCACGGCCGCCAGCTCGGGATTGGCGAACAGTTCGCCCAGCGACAACTCCCGCTGCAGGTGCAGACGCACCTGCGAGACCATGCGCATGGCCAGCAGCGAGTGGCCGCCCAGTTCGAAGAAATGATCGTGGCGACCGACCCGCTCGACCTGCAGCAACTCGGCCCAGATCCGCGCCAGGGCGGTTTCCAGTTGCCCTTGCGGCGCCAGGTACTCACGGCTGAACAGCGCCTCCCGGTCCGGGCGCGGCAAGGCCTTGCGATCGAGCTTGCCATTGGCCGTCAGCGGCAGTGCCTCCAGCCGCACGAAGGCCGCCGGCACCATGTACTCCGGCAACTGCGCGAGCAGGCGCGCACGCCAGTCGCCCATCGCCAGGGGCTCGGCCCATTCGCGGGCGGTGAAATAGGCGACCAGGCGCACCTGCCCCGGCTCGTCCTCGCGGGCCAGCAGCACCGCTTCCTTGACCCCCGGCAACTGATTCAGGCGGCTCTCGATCTCGCCCGGCTCGATACGCACGCCGCGCACCTTGACCTGGTCGTCATTGCGCCCCAGGTAGTCGAGCGTGCCGTCGGCCAGCCAGCGTGCCAGGTCACCGGTGCGGTACATCCGCGCCTGCGCCGTGTCGCTGAACGGATCGTCGAGGAAACGTTCGGCGCTCAGTTCAGGGCGGTTCAGATAACCGCGGGCCACCCCGGCGCCACCGACATACACTTCCCCGGCCACGCCCACCGGCACTGGCCGCTGTTGTTCGTCGAGCAGGTAGACCCGGGCATTGGCGATGGGCTTGCCGATATGCAGGACCTGCCCGGCTTCCAGGCGCCCGGAGGTGGCGACCACCGTGGTCTCGGTCGGCCCGTAGTTGTTGACCAGTGCGAAACGCGGGGGCTGGGCCAACTGCCGCAGGCGGTCGCCACCGATCAGCAGGGTGCGCAGGGTCGGGTGTTCGAGGCCCTGGCCGAAGGCGTATTCGGCGATCGGCGTTGGCAGGAAACTGACGTCCAGGGGCTGGGCGTGCCACCAGTCCAGCAGCGCATCAAGGTTGCCATGGCCGAGGCTGGCCGGTGGCAGATGCAGGGTCGCACCGGCACACAAGGCCGGCCAGACCTCCCAGGCCATGGCATCGAAGCCGAAGCCGGCGACACTGGACGTGTGGCTGCCCTGGTGCAGGTCAAAGGCAGCACAGTGCCAATGAACCAGGTTTTCCAGGGTGTGGTGCTCGACCATCACCCCCTTGGGCAGGCCGGTGGAGCCGGAGGTGTAGATCACATAGGCCAGGTGTTGTGCCGTCAGTTCCTGTACCTGGGGATTGGTTTGGGGCTGGTCCTGCCAGATCGGCCGGTCCAGGTCGATCAGGGGCATGCTGGTGTCGCCAAGCAACGTGCGGGTCGCGCCCTGGGCCAGCACTGCCACCGGGGCGCTGTCCTGCAACAGATAGGCCATCCGCTCCGGTGGATGAGTCGGGTCCAGCGGCACATAGGCGCCGCCTGCCTTGAGGATCGCCAGCAGCCCCAGCATCGTGTCCAGGCGGTTTTCCAGGCAGATCGCCACCCGCGAATCCGGGCGCACGCCCTGCGCCCGCAGGTAATGGGCCAGTTGGTTGGCCTGCCGGTTGAGCTCGCCATAGTCCAGGCGCCGTTCACCCATCTGCAGCGCCACGGCACCCGGCGCAAGTTCGGCCTGCCGCTCGAACAGCCGGTGCACGGTCTGGCCGACCGGGTAATCGGCCCGGTGGGCATTGAAATCGCGCAGCAGGTGCTCGCGTTCGGCGTCGTCGAGCAGGTTGACCTGGCCCAGCGTCGCCTGGTCATTGGCGACCAGTTGCTGCAACACCGAGATGAAGTAGCCGACATAACGCTCGACCGTCGCCGGGTCGAACAGCGCCGTGGCATAGGTCAGGTTGCCGGCCAGGCAGTCCCCGACCTCGCCGAGATTGAGCGCCAGGTCGAACTTGGCGAAGTGCTCGCTCTCGCCCAGGCTTTCCAGTTGCAGGTCGCCCAGGGCGAGCTGCTGCGGCGGCGCGCTCTGCCACGACAGCATGGTCTGGAACAGCGGGCTGTGGGACAGGCTGCGGGCCGGCCGGGCGATTTCCACCACCTGCTCGAACGGCAGGTCCTGGTGCGCCTGGGCCGCCAGTGTCTGCGCCCGGACCTGCGCCAGCAGCGCCTCGACGCTCTGCTCCAGCGCGGTATCGATACGCACCGCCAGGGTATTGACGAACAGCCCCACCAGCCCCTCGATTTCCGCCCGCCCGCGATTGGCCACCGGCGAGCCGATGACGACGTCGGTCTGCCCGCTCAGGCGTCCGAGCAGCAAGGCCCACGCCGCCATCAGGGTCATGTAGGCGGTGGTGCCATGGCGTTGCCCCAGGGCCTTGAGCCCGGCACTCAGGCGCTCGTCGAGCTGGAAGCCGACGCTGCTGCCGGTGAAATCCTGGCGCGGCGGTCGTGGTCGGTCGGTGGGCAGCGGCAATAACGTCGGCGCACCGGCCAGCGCCTGTTGCCAGTAGGCGCCCTGTTGCTGCAACAACTCGCCGCCCAGCCAGCGGCGTTGCCACACGGCATAGTCGCCGTACTGCAACGCCAACGGCGGCAAGGGGTCATCCTGGCCACGGCGGAAGGCGTCGTACAGCGCCATGGCCTCGCGAGTCAACACGCCCATCGACCAGCCATCGGAGACGATGTGGTGCAGGGTCAGCAGCAGCACATGGTGTTCATCGGCCAGGCGCAGCAAACTGGCGCGAATCAGGGGCCCGCGCTGCAGGTCGAAGGGCGCGACCCGCTCGTGACGGATCCGCGCCCGCAGGACCTTTTGTGCTGCAGCGTCCCCACGCAGGTCCTCGACCACCAGGTCGAAGGCCTCGCCGGCCGGTGCGATGTGTACCCGTGGCTCGTCGTCGTGCAGGACAAAATGGCTGCGCAGGACTTCGTGACGCACGACGATACGTGCCAGGGCACGTTGCAACGCCTCGCTGTCCAGGGACCCGCGCAAGCCCAGGCCGATGGGAATATTGTAGGCACCGCCCGCCGTACCCAACTGCGCCAGGAACCACAGGCGCTGCTGGGCGAAGGACAACGCCAGGCCCTCCTCGCGCGGCACCGCGAGAATCGGCGGCAAATGGCTGCGCCCGGCCCGGGCCACGGCGGCGGCCACCGCCAGCAACTCGCCATTGGCGAACAGTTCGCCCAGTGCCAGTTCCACGCCCAGGCGCTGGCGCACCTGCGACACCATGCGCATGGCCAGCAACGAGTGGCCGCCCAGTTCGAAGAAGTGATCGTGGCGCCCCACCCGCTCGACGTGCAGCACCTCGCTCCAGATCTGCGCCAGGGTCGTTTCGATCGCGCCCTGCGGCGCCTGGTATTCACGGGTGAACAGCGCCTCCAGTTCGGGCCTTGGCAGTGCCTTGCGGTCCAGCTTGCCGTTGGCGGTCAGCGGCAGCGCCGCCAGCTTCACATAGGCCGCAGGCACCATGTAGTCGGGCAAGTGGGCTTGCAGCCAGGCACGCAACTGCGCCATTTCCAGCGGCGCGACCTGCTCCTGCTCGATAAAATAGGCCACCAGCCGTGGCTGCCCCGGCTGGTCCTCGCGGGCCAGGACCACGGTTTCCTTGATGCCCGGCAACTGGTTGAGACGGCTCTCGATCTCGCCCAGCTCGATGCGCACGCCACGAATCTTCACCTGGTCGTCGTTGCGCCCCAGGTATTCGACAGTGCCGTCCGGCAACCAGCGCGCCAGGTCGCCGGTGCGGTACATGCGCGCCTGCGGCGCACGGCTGAACGGGTCGTCGAGGAAGCGTTCGGCGGTCAGCTCGGGACGGTTCAGGTAACCCCGCGCGACGCCGGCACCGCCCACATACAGTTCCCCCGCCACGCCCAGCGGCACCGGGCGCTGCTGTTCGTCCAGCAGGTAGATCCGTGCATTGGCCATCGGCTTGCCGATATGCAGCAGCTGCCCGGCCTCGACCCGGCCCGAGGTGGCGACCACCGTGGCTTCGGTCGGGCCGTAGTTGTTGATCACCTCGAACGACGGGTTCCTGGCGAAATGGCGCAGGCGGTCGCCGCCGATCAGCAGCGTGCGCAGGGTCGGGTGGTCGAGGTGCTGGCTGAACGCATGCTCGGCCACCGGGGTCGGCAGGAAACTCACGTCCAGCGGCTGGGCGCGCCACCAGTCCAGCAGTGCGTCGATATCCTCGCTGCCCTCGACGGGTGCCGGCAGGTGCAGCGTCGCTCCGGCGCACAGGGCCGGCCAGACTTCCCAGGCCATCGCATCGAAGCCGAAGCCGGCGACGCTGGAGGTGTGCCGGCCCTGGCGCAGGTCGAAGGCCGTGCAATGCCAGTCCACCAGGTTGCACAGGGTCTGGTGCTCGACCATCACCCCCTTGGGCAACCCAGTGGAGCCCGAGGTGTAGATCACGTAGGCCAGGTGTCGCGGCGTCACCTCGGGGCGCTGCCCGTGGGCAACGGCGTGCTCCTGCCAGAACGGCTTGTCGAGGTTGATCACCGGCACCGAAAGGCTCGGCAGGCGCGCCAGCAGGTTGTCCTGGGTCAGCACCGCCACCGGCGCGCAGTCGTCGAGCAGGTAACGCAGGCGCTCGGCCGGATGGGCCGGGTCGATGGGCACGTAACCAGCGCCGGACTTGAGGATCGCCAGCAGGCCGACCAGGGTATCGAGGCCACGCCGGGCAACGATGGCCACGCGATCGTCGGGTTGCACGCCCGACTCGCACAGATGATGGGCCAGGGTATCGGCCCGGCGATTGAGCTCATCGTAAGTCAGTTGCTGGCCCTGGCACACCGCCGCCAGCGCCTGGGGCTGGGCCAGCGCCTGGGCCTCGACGCGCTGGTGCACCGTGAGGTCCTGAGGGGCATCGGTGGCACTGGCATTGAAGTCCTCCAGCAGCAGCGTCCGTTCGGCCAGGGGCAGGATAGACAACTGCTCCAGGGCCTTTTGGGGCGCCTGTTCCAGGGCCTGCACCAGGTTTTCCAGGGCGGTCCGCAGGTAGGCACAAATACGCCGAGGATCGACCTGGGTACTGGCCAGCAGGGTCAGGCGGAAATCTTCGCCCAGGTCGTCGATGCTCATGGTCAGCGGGTAATTGGTGCGTTCCTCGGAACTGAGCGTGCTGATGCCCTGCCAGGCCGACGGGGCGGCGCCCGCGCCAGGTGCCGCCGAATGCCGGTAGTTGAGCAGCGAACTGAACAGTGGCGTCGGTATCGCCACGCCGCTGCAACGCTGGGCCAGGGCCAGTGGCGCATGTTCGTGGCGCAGCAGGGTGGTCAGCCGCGCATGGGTCGCCCTGACCCGGGCTTCGCTCCCCTGCCCATCGATATCCACGCGAAACGGCAAGGTATTGATAAAGATCCCCAGCGCCCGGTCGCCCTCGCCACCGCCCTGCATCCGCCCCATCAGCACGGTGCCGAACACCACGTGGCGCTTGCCCGAGACCTGCCCGAGCACCAGCCCCCAGGCCAGGTGGAACAGGCTGGCGGCGCTCACCCCGAGTTGCTTCGCGCGGCTGCGCAGGTTACGGCTCAGGTGTGGGTCCAGGTCCAGGCTGAACTCCTCGATGGCGGTGCCATCGCCCTGCACATCCTGCAGGCCGAAGGGCAGCGTCGGTTCCTCGATATCGCCGAGCATGTCGCGGAAGAAACGTTCGTGTTCCTCCTCGCGGGTGCCGAGCCGGGCCTGGGCCACGTAGTTGCGAAACGGCACTGCCGGACCCAACTGGCCGCCGAGCCCCATGAGGAAGGCCCGCATTTCATGACGCACCACCTCCAGGGCACTGTGGTCCAGGGCCATATGGTGGAACAGCAGCATGGCCACCCACCGCCCATGGACCTCGTCCCGGGCATGGACAATGCGGATCAGCGGCGCCAGGCCGACATCCAACCGGTAGTGACGACCGTCGAAACGCTCGTGCAACTGCGCGAGCACGTCCCCGTCCGCCGGGTCGAGCGCCACCTCCTGCACCACCAGCGTGGCCTGGCGCCAGACCACCTGCACCGGGCTCTCCAGACCTTCCCAGTGCACGGCGGTACGCAGGATGTCGTGACGATCGATCACCGCCTGCAAGGCCTGGGCAAACGCCTCGAGACGCTGGCGATCCTCGAAGGCGAACTGCGACTGCATCACATAGGGATCGCCCTGCCCCGCGCTGACATGGTGGTAGAGGATGCCCTCCTGCAAGGGCGCCAGCGGGTAGATGTCCTGCACATTGGCCACGCCCCCGGGAACGCTGGCAACGATGCGGTCGATCTGCTCCTGGGTCAGGGTCGCCAGCGGCAGCATGGCCGGGGTGATCCGCGCGACCTGCGCGGTAATGACATTGACCGGCACCGCGACCTGGCCCGACGCCGTGGCCGAATACTCGCCGCTGCGGACCATCTCGATCAGCAGCACCTTGTGCTCGCGCAGGCGGGCAATCACCTCAGGTTCGGTCAGGGCCTGCTTGTTGCCCTGCACGACCAGTTGATCACCGCGAACGGCCAGTTGGATGTCTTTTGCCTTCAATGTCGCCAGCAGTTCAGTCACGCTCACAGGACGATCTCCATTCTTTCGGTCATTGCGGCGTATCCGGCCAGCGTCGGCTGTTCGAACAACGCCCTCACATCGGCTTCCATGCCTTCCTGGTGCAACCGGCCTATCAGGCTGACGGCGAGCAGCGAGTGCCCACCCAGTTCGAAGAAATTGTCATGCCGCCCAACCCGCTCGACATTGAGCAATTCGCGCCACAACCGCGCCATCAGGATTTCGGTCTCGCCCAGCGGCGCCTCGTATTCGCGGCTGGACAACGCCGACGAGTCCGGGGCTGGCAGGGCCTTGCGATCGAGCTTGCCGTTGGGGCTCAACGGCAAGGCATCGAGGTGCACGAACACCGCCGGGACCATATAGTCCGGCAGGTTTTCCAGCAGATGGCCGCGCAGGCTGTCGATCTCCTGGCGCTCGGCGGCGGTGTAATACGCCACCAGGCGCTTGTCCCCTGGCACATCTTCGCGGGCCACGATCACGACTTCGTCGATGGCTGGATGGCGGACCAGGCGTGCCTGGATTTCACCCAGTTCGATACGCAGGCCACGAATCTTCACCTGATCGTCATTGCGGCCCAGGTACTCGATGGTGCCGTCCGCCAGGTAGCGCCCGACATCGCCGGTGCGGTACATCCGCGCGTTATCGAGCGGGCTGAACGGATCCTTGAGGAAACGCTCGGCGGTCAGCTCGGGACGATTCAGGTAACCCCGCGCCACCTGCACCCCACCGATATACAGCTCACCCACCACGCCCATGGGCACCGGCTGCCCCTGTCCATCGAGCAGGTACATCCGTGTATTGGCAATCGGCTTGCCGATCGGTGTGTTGTCCGGGGTCAGCTCGAGCGGGCCGGCGCAGTTCCACGCCGTCACGTCCACCGCCGCTTCGGTCGGACCGTAGAGGTTATGCAGTTCGGTCTTGGGCAACTGCGTCTTGAAGCGCCGTACCACGCTGCCCGGCAACGCCTCGCCGCTGCACATTACCCGCTTCACTCCGGCGCAACGCCCCGTGTCGCCATGAGCGAGGAAGACATCGAGCATCGACGGCACGAAGTGCAAGGTGGTGATGTTCTGTGCCTCGATCACCTCGCCCAGGTAGAGCGGGTCCTTGTGCCCCTCGGGACGGGCCATCACCAGGCGTGCACCAGTAAACAGCGGCCAGAAGAACTCCCACACCGACACGTCGAAGCTGAACGGGGTTTTCTGCAACACCGCATCCTGCGCCGTCAGGCCATATTCGTCCTGCATCCACAGCAGGCGGTTGACCACCGCGCCGTGTTCGTTCATCACGCCCTTGGGTTGTCCCGTGGAGCCCGAGGTGTAGATCACATAGGCCAGGTGTCGCGCCGTCAGTCCTGGCACCTGCGGACCTACGCTCGGCTGTTCCTGCCAAGTGGATGGGTCGAGGTCGATCACCGGCACGGCCACATCGCCCAGGAGCCCACGGGTAGCGCCCTGCACCAACAACGCTGCCGGCGCACTATCCTGCAACATGTAGGCGATCCGCTCCGCCGGGTAGGCAGGATCGAGCGGCACATAAGCGCCGCCTGCCTTGAGGATGCCCAGCAGACCGATGACCATGTCCAGGCCACGCTCGACACAGATCGCCACCCGCGCATCCGGTTCCACACCCTGCTCGCGCAGATGGTGGGCCAGCTGGTTGGCACGCCGGTCCAGTTCACGATAGGTCAGCTGATGTTGGTCTGCGACCACCGCCACGGCATCCGGGGTGCGCTCAACCTGCGCCTCGAACATCCCGTGCAGGGTCTGCTCGAGGTTGTAGTCCACCTGCGTGGCATTGAGATCGAACAGCAGGTGCTCACGCTCCTGCGGCGTCAGCACCGGCAGGCAGTTCAACGCCCGCTCGGGCGCCTGCTCCAGGGCCGCGGCCAAGGATTGCAGGGCATGCTGCATCAGCTCGCAGATACGTTGCGCACCGATCTGCGCCGCTGTCATGGCGGTCAGGCGGAAACCTTCGCCCAGGTCGTCGACGTTCAAGGCCAGCGGATAATTGGTACGCTCCTCGCTGGCCAGGGTCTCGATCCCTTGCAGCTGTTCGCGCACCTGCGTCTCCACCGGAGCGCTGGCGCTGTGGCGATAATTGAGCATCGCGCTGAACAGCGGCACGGGCGCCGCCACCCCGCTGCAGCGCTGGGCCAAGGCCAGCGAGGCATGCTCGTGACCCAGCAACGCCGTCAGCCGTGCGTGGATCGCCTTGACCCCGACGCGCACGCCGGTCTCGTCGATATCGACCCGCAGCGGCAAGGTGTTGATAAACATCCCCAATGCCCGGTCCGCCCCTGCGCCACCCTGCATGCGGCCCAGCAGCACCGTGCCGAACACCACCGCCTGCTTGCCGCTGGTGGCAGCCAGGACCTGCGCCCAGGCCAGGTGGAACAGGCTCGCGGCGCTGACCCCAAGCGTGCGGGCGCGGGCCCGCAACTCGCGACTCAAGGCCGCCGGCAGCAAGTGCCGGACTTCCTCGATGGCGCTGCCATCGCCCTGCACATCCTGCAGGCCGAACGGCAGGGTCGGCTCGTCGATCGCCCCCAGCATCTCGCGGAAGAACGCCTCGTGCTCCTGCTCGCTGATGCCCAGGCGCGCCTGGGCCACGTAGTTGCGGTACGGCACCGGGACGCCCAGGGTATCGGCACGGTCCAGCAGGAAGGTGCACAGCTCCTGGTTGACCACGTCCATCGCCGTGTGGTCCAGCGCCAGGTGATGGAACAGCACCAGCACCACCACTCGCCCACGGTCGGGATCGGTAGCGTAGAACAACTGGATCAACGGCGCCTGGCCGATGTCCAGGCGGTGATGGCGGGCATCGAAACGCGCCTGCAACTGCTCGAGGATGTCACCCTCGGCCGGGTCCAGCAGCACCTCGCGCACCAGCAGCGATGCCTGGCGCATGACCACTTGCAGCGGCCTGGCCAGGCCTTCCCAGAACACCGCCGTGCGCAGGATATCGTGGCGGTCGACCACCTGTTGCAAGGCCCCGGCGAAGCGTTGAAAACGCTCCAGGCTGTCGAAGGCCATCTGCGATTGCAGCAGGTACGGGTCGCCCTGCCCGGCACTGATGTGGTGATAGAGAATACCCTCCTGCAACGGCGCCAGCGGGTAGATATCCTGGACATTGGCCGCGCCGCCCGGTACGCGGGCGATCACCCGGTCGAGGCTGGCCTGGTCCAGTTCGATCAATGGCAGCAGCTCGGGTGTGAGGTGCGTAGAACCGACGGGGATCAGGTTTTCCGGCACCACGATCTCGCGGCCGCTGCCAATCGCCGCTGCCAGGGCGGCCAGGGTCGGCTGGTTGAACAGCACCCGCACATCGGCGCTCAGGCCGACCTGGCGCATGCGCTCGATCAGGCCCACCGCCAGCAGCGAATGGCCACCCAGTTCGAAGAAGTTGTCGTGACGCCCCACCTGCTCTACCTTGAGCACCTCGGCCCAGATCCGCGCGAGGGTAACTTCGACCGCGCCTTGCGGCGCCTCGAACTCGCGGCTGAGCAAGGCGTCCTGGTCCGGTGCCGGCAGGGCCTTGCGGTCCAGCTTGCCGTTGGCGGTCAGCGGCAGCGCCTCCAGGCAGACATAGGCCGAAGGCACCATATGGTCCGGCAGGCGTGCTTGCAGCCAGGCACGCAGGTCCTCGATATCCAGCGCCCCCTGAGCGGTGAAATAGGCCACCAGGCGCCCGTCGCGCATCAGCACCACGGCCTCGCGCAAGCTTTCATGGCGGGTCAGGGTCGTCTCGATCTCGCCCGGTTCGATACGCATGCCACGGACCTTGAGCTGGTCGTCGTTACGCCCCAGGTAGTCGATATTGCCATCGGGCAACCAGCGCGCCAGGTCACCGGTGCGGTACATCCGCGCGCCCGGCAGGTCGCTGAACGGATCGTCGAGGAAACGCTCGGCGGTCAGGTCCGCACGGTTCAGGTAACCGCGGGCCACGCCGGCACCGCCGACATACAGCTCACCCGCGACACCGACCGGCACCGGACGCTGCTGCGCGTCCAGCAGGTAGACCCTGGCGTTGGCCATCGGCTTGCCGATATGCAACGGCCCGTCGACCGCCATGGGCCCGGAGGTCGCCACCACCGTGGCCTCGGTCGGACCGTAGTTGTTGATCACCGCGAAGCGCTGCGCCCGGTTGAACTGGCGCAGGCGATCACCGCCGATCAGTAGTGTGCGCAGGGTTGGATGCTGCAGGTCCTGGCTGAAGGCGTATTCGGCCACCGGTGTCGGCAGAAAGCCCACCTCCAGCGGTTGCGCCTGCCACCAGTCGAGCAGGCCGGCGATGTCGCCATGGCCGAGATCGGTTGGCGGCAGGTGCAGGGTCGCGCCGCCACACAGCGCCGGCCAGACCTCCCAGGCCATGGCATCGAAACCGAAGCCGGCGACGCTGGCGGTGTGTCCGCCAGGGCGCAGGTCGAAGGCCGCGCAGTGCCAGTGCACCAGGTTTTCCAGGGTCCGGTGCTCGACCATCACGCCCTTGGGCAAACCGGTGGAGCCGGAGGTGTAGATCACATAGGCCAGGTGCGCCGGGAGCAACCCGTCGATCCGGGGACTGGTCACGACTTCGTCATCCCACTGCGGCCGGTCCAGGTCGAGCAGCGGCACTGCCAGCTCGCCAAGCAGGTCGCGGGTGCTTGCATCCAGCAGCACCGCCAACGGTGCGCTGTCATCGAGCAGGTAGCGCAGGCGTTCGACCGGCAGCGCCGGATCGATCGGCACATAGGCGGCGCCGGCCTTGAGAATCGCCAGCAGCCCCACCAGCATGTCCGGCCCGCGCCGGACGCAAATCGCCACGCGAGTGTCCGGCTGCACGCCCAGCTTGAGCAGATGACGGGCCAACCGGTTGGCGCGTCGATCCAGCTCGCTATAGGTCAGTCGCGCCGTGCCCTGGACCACCGCCAGCGCCTCGGGCATGGCCTGCGCACGGGCCTCGAACAGGCCATGCACGGTGTGGCCGCGAGGACAGTCCACGGCACTGGCATTGAAGTCGACCAGCACCTGGCGCCGTTCCGCAGCGGGCAGGATCGACAATTGATCCAGGCTGCGCTCCGGCGCCTGTTCCAGGGCCTGCACCAGTTGTTCCAAAGCTCGCTGCATATAGCCACAGACCCGCTGCGCACCGATCGGCGACAGGGCCAGCACGCTGAGGCCGAAGCCCTCGCCCAGGTCGTCGACACTCAGGGTCAGCGGATAGTTGCTGCGCTCTTCCCCGCCCAGCACCTCGATGCCCTCCCAGACCGCCTTGCCGGGCGAGGTGTCCTCGACCGGCGCACTGTGGCGATAGTTGAGCAAGGCACTGAACAACGGCGACGACTGGCCGACCGCGCTGCAGCGTTGGGCCAGGGCCAGCGAGGCATGCTCGTGACCCAGCAGCGCCGTCAGTTGCGCGTGGGTGGCACGCACACCGGCGCGCACGCCCGTCGCGCCCAGGTCGACCCGCAGCGGCAAGGTATTGATAAACATCCCCAATGCCCGGTCGGCCCCTTCGCCGCCTTGCAGGCGCCCCATCAGCACGGTGCCGAAGACCACTTGATCACGCCCCGACACCTGGCCCAGCACCTGGGCCCAGGCCAGGTGCATCAGGCTGGCGGCGCTCACCCCGAGGGTGCGCACCTGCTTACGCAAACGCCGGCTCAAGGCCTGGTCCAGTGGCTGGCGTGCCTCCTCGATATCCCGTCCGTCGCCCTGCACATCCTGCAGGCCGAAGGGCAGGGTCGGCTCATCGATGTCGCCCAGCCTTTCGCGGAAAAACGCCTCGTGCTGGCGTTCGTCCAGGCCGAGGCGGGCCTGAGCCACGTAGTTGCGATAAGGCATCGCCTCAGCCAGGGCGTGCGCCGGGTCCAGCAGCAAGGCGCGCATCTCCCGTACCACCACTTCCATGGCGGTATGGTCGAGGGCCAGGTGATGGAACTGCAGGATCGCCACCACGCGCTGGTGCAGCGGATCATGGGCATAGACCAGTTGCATCAGCGGCGCCCGGGTAATGTCCAGGCGGTAGTGGCGGGCATTGAAGCGCGCCTGCAACTGCTCCAGCACGTCGCCGTCCGCCGGATCGATGGCCACTTCCAGCACCGGCAGTTCGGCGCTGCGCCGCACCACCTGCACCGGACGCTCCAGGCCCTCCCACAGCACCGCCGTGCGCAGGATATCGTGACGCTCGACAATCTTCTGCAACGCAGCGGCACAGGCCTTCAGGCGCTCCAGGCCGGTGAAGGCCAGGCGCGATTGCAGCAGGTAGGGGTCGCCCTGTTCGGCGCTGAGGTGGTGATAGAGAATCCCCTCCTGCAACGGCGCCAGCGGGTAGATATCCTGCACCTCGTCCGTCCCGCCGGGGATGCGCGAGACGATCAGGTCGATGGCGCGTTGGTCCAGCTCCACCAGGGGCAGCAGCTCGGGGGTGATGCGCTGGCAACCGGGCATAATACGGTTGGCCGGCACCTCGATCTCCCGACCGCTGCCGACGGCGGCGGCCAGGGCCATCAGTGTCGGCTGGCTGAACAGCACGCGCACATCGGCATTCAGGCCGGCCTGGCGCATGCGCTCGATCAGCTTGACCGCCAGCAGCGAATGACCGCCCAGCTCGAAGAAGTGATCGTGACGACCGACCTGCGCGACCTGCAGCACTTCGGCCCAGATCCCTGCCAGGGTGTTTTCCACCGCGCCCTGCGGGGCCTCGAAACCACGGCTGAGCAGCGCGTCCCGGTCCGGCTCCGGCAAAGCCTTGCGGTCCAGCTTGCCGTTGGCGGTCAGCGGCAGCGCCTCCAGGCGGACATAGGCCGAAGGCACCATGTAGTCCGGCAACCGCGCCTGCAGATACTCGCGCAGCGCCTGGATATCCACGGCCTCAGCGGCGCAGTAGTAGGCCACCAGGCGCTTGTCGCCCGGCGCCACTTCACGCACCAGGACCGCCGCATCCCGCACCTGCGGGTGCTGGCCGAGGCGGGTCTCGATCTCGCCCGGCTCGATACGGAAACCGCGGATCTTCACTTGGTGGTCGTTGCGGCCCAGGTACTGCAGGGTGCCGTCGCTATTCCAGCAGGCCCGATCACCGCTGCGATACATCAGGCTGCGCGGCTGCGGATTGAACGGGTCGGCGATAAACGCCGCGGCCGTCAGTTGCGGCCGGTTCAGGTACCCCTTGGCCACACCAGCCCCACCAATGTACAGCTCGCCCGCCACGCCCACCGGCACCGGCTGCTGCCGGGCATCGAGCACGTAGGCACGGGCGTTGCCGATCGGACGCCCGATCGGAATGCTGCCCGCGCCGGCCTCACGGATCTCGAAGGTGGTCGAGAAGGTGGTGGCTTCGGTTGGCCCGTAGCCATTGAGCAGGTGCTGCGGAGCCCCCTCCCGCAGCACCCGTTGGATCACTGCCGGGTCCAGCACATCGCCGCCGACGATCAGGTAGCGCAGTTTGCCGAACGCTTCCAGCAGGCCCTCGGCGTATTGATGGAACAGTCCCGCCGTCATCCACAGGACGCTGACCGCCTGCTCGTGCAGCAGCGCGGCGAATGCCTCGCGGGACAACAGCACATCCTGGTCGACCACCACCACCGCCCCGCCGTTGAGCAGTGGGGCCCAGACTTCCAGGGTGCTGGCGTCGAACGCCGGGTTCGAGGCGAAGGCCACGCGGTCGTGCGCGTTGAAGTCGGCATAACCATTGTTGATCACCAACCGGGTGATCGCCCGGTGCGGCACCAGCACGCCCTTCGGTGTACCGGTGGAGCCGGAGGTGTACATGATGTACGCCACCGTCTCCGACAGCTGCGCCAGGGCCGGGTTGTGTTCCGGCTGGCCCTCGAGCGCCAGGTTATCCAGGTCGATACGGCGGGCTGTACAGGCCAGGGTTTCATCGCGATGAGTCAGGAGCGCCACGGCCTGGCTGTCACGCAGCATGAAATCCTGGCGCTCGGCCGGGGCATTGATATCCAGCGGCACGTAGACCGCCGCGCACTTGCTGATCGCCAGTTGGCTGACCAGCAGGTCCAACGAGCGCGGCAGCAGAGTCGCTACCGGGTCACCCGGCCGCACGCCCAACCCCGCCAGATGATGCGCCAGGCGGTTGGCCCGGCGATTGAGCTGGCCGTAGCTGAGGGACTGGCGGCCATGCACGGCCGCCAACGCCTCGGGATGCGCCTGTACCCACTCCTCGAACCGCTCATGCAGGGTCTGCTCGGCAGGATAGTCGCGCCAGGTGGCATTGAAACCCTGCAACAGCTGGTCGCGCTCTTCCTGTGCCAGCACCGACAGTTCATGCAGCGCCGTGGTAGGCGCCTGTTCCAGGGCACCCACCAGGTTCTGCAAGGCACGCTGCATGTAATCGCCGATACGCTGCGGATCGGCTTGCGCCACCGCCTGGATATTCAGCGCGAAGCCTTCGCCCAGGTCGTCGACATTGAGCACCAGCGGGTAGTTGCTGCGCTCGCGGGACTTGAGCAGGTGAATGCCCTCCCACACCGCCAGATTGTCGGTCGTGCCTTGTCCCGCTGCGCTGTGGCGATAATTGAGCAAGCTGCTGAACAGCGGCAGCACCGCCGGTACGCCACTGCAACGTTGCGCAAGCGCCAGTGAGGCATGCTCATGGCCCAGCAGTTGCGAGAGCCGCCCGTGGGTGGCCCGCACCGCCGCCTGTACGCCGATAGCGCCGAGGTCGACCCGCAGTGGCAGGGTATTGATGAACATGCCCAGTGCGCGGTCGGCGCCCTCGCCACCCTGCATCCGGCCCATCAGCACGGTGCCGAACACCACCTCCTCGCGACCCGAGACCTGGCCCAGCACCTGGGCCCAGGCCAGGTGCATCAGGCTGGCGCTGCTGACCCCGAGGCGGCGGGACTGCTCGCGCAGGCGCCGGCACAGCGCCGCGTCCAGGTCCTGGCGCAACTCGATGACATGGCTGCCATCGCCGCCGACTTCCTGCAGGCCAAAGGCCAGGGTCGGTTCCTCGATATCGCCGAGCATGTCACGGAAAAACGCTTCGTGTTCCTCGTGACCAGCCCCCAGGCGTACCTGGGCGACATAGTTGCGATACTGCACGGCGGCCGGCAGTTGCCCGCTGTCACCGGCCAGGCTGATGCCCATTTCATGCACCAACACCTCGAGGGCGGTATGGTCCAGCAGGATATGGTGAAACAGCAGGATACCCAGCCAGCGCTCGTTGACCTCGTCGCGGATATAGGCCAGGCGCATCAGTGGCGCCTGCTTGAGGTCCAGGCGATATTGGTGCGGGTCGAAGCGTTCCTGCAGGTATTGCAGGGCCTGGGCATCGTCGGGTGCCGTGTCGATCCGCTCCAGCATCAGCGGTGCCTGGCGCCAGACCACTTGCACCGGTTCATCGAAGCCTTCCCAGAGCACGGCGGTGCGCAGGATGTCATTACGTTCGATCACTGCATCGAGCGCGCGAGCAAAGGCCTCGACCTGCGTCAGGCCGGCAAACGCGAACTGCGCCTGCAGGACATAGGGGTCGCCCTCCCGGGTGGCCAGGTGGTGATAGAGGATGCCGGCCTGCAACGGCGCAAGCCCGTAGATATCCTGCACATTGGCGACACCACCGGGAACGCTGGCGACGATACGGTCGATGGCGGCCTGGTCAAGGTCCACCAGCGGCAGCAGGTCCGGGGTGATGCGCTTGCAGTCGGGCGTGATGCGGTTGGCCGGGACCACCACCTCGCGCTGCCCACCGACAGTAGCCGCCAGGGACGCCAGGGTCGGCTGGCCGAACAGCACGCGCACATCGGCGCCGAGGCCGGCCTTGCGCATACGCTCGATCAGCTTGACTGCCAGCAGCGAGTGCCCGCCCAGTTCAAAGAAGTTGTCGTGGCGCCCTACCCGTTCGACCTTGAGCAGATTACTCCACAGCCCGGCCATCAGAATTTCGGTCTCGCCCAGCGGCGCCTCGTATTCGCGGCTGGACAAGGCCGACGAGTCCGGGGCTGGCAGGGCCTTGCGATCGAGCTTGCCGTTGGGGCTCAGCGGCAAGGCATCGAGATGCACGAACACCGCCGGAACCATATAGTCCGGCAGGTTTTCCAGCAGATGGCCGCGCAGGCTGTCGATCTCCTGGCGCTCGGCGGCGGTGTAGTACGCCACCAGGCGCTTGTCCCCTGGCACATCTTCGCGGGCCACGATCACGACTTCGTCGATGGCCGGGTGCCCGACCAGGCGTGCCTGGATTTCACCCAGTTCGATACGCAGGCCGCGAACCTTCACCTGATCGTCGTTGCGGCCCAGGTACTCGATGGTGCCGTCCGGCAGGTAGCGCCCGACATCGCCGGTGCGGTACATCCGCGCGTTGTCGAACGGGCTGAACGGGTCCTTGAGGAAACGCTCGGCGGTCAGCTCGGGACGATGCAGGTAACCCCGCGCCACCTGCACCCCACCGATATACAGCTCGCCTACCACGCCCATGGGCACCGGTTGCCCTTGCCCATCGAGCAGGTACATCCGCGTATTGGCAATCGGCTTGCCAATCGGCGTGTTATCCGGGGTTTGTTCGAGCGGACCGGCGCAATTCCACGCCGTGACATCCACCGCCGCCTCGGTCGGGCCGTAGAGGTTATGCAGTTCGGCTTCGGGCAACTGCGTCTTGAAGCGGCGCACCACGCTGCCCGGCAACGCCTCGCCGCTGCACATTACCCGCTTCACTCCGGCGCAACGCCCCGTGTCGCCATGAGCGAGGAAGACATCGAGCATCGACGGCACAAAGTGCAAGGTGGTGATGTTCTGTGCCTCGATCACCTCACCCAGGTAGAGCGGGTCCTTGTGCCCCTCGGGACGAGCCATCACCAGGCGTGCGCCAGTGAACAGCGGCCAGAAGAACTCCCACACCGACACGTCGAAGCTGAACGGGGTTTTCTGCAGCACCGCATCCTGCGCCGTCAGGCCATATTCGTCCTGCATCCACAGCAGGCGGTTGACCACCGCGCCGTGTTCGTTCATCACGCCCTTGGGTTGGCCGGTGGAGCCCGAGGTGTAGATCACATAGGCCAGGTGTCGCGCGCTCAGTTCCGACTGGTCGGGATTGGTCACGGACAGGTCTTGCCAGGTATTGACGTCCAGGTCGATCACCGGCACGGCCACATCACCCAGCAACTCGCGGGTAGCGCCCTGTACCAGCACCGCCACCGGCGCGCTGTCCTGCAGCATGTAGGCGATCCGCTCCGATGGGTAGGCAGGATCGAGCGGCACATAGGCGCCGCCCGCCTTGAGAATCGCCAACAGGCCGATGACCATCTCCAGGCCGCGCTCGACGCAGATCGCCACCCGCGCATCCGGGCCAACGCCCAGCCCGCGCAGGTGGTGCGCCAGCTGGTTGGCCTGCCGGTTCAGCTCGCGACAGCTCAGCCGATGTTCGCCTGCGACCACCGCCACGGCGTCCGGGGTACGCTCGACCCGGGCCTCGAACATGCCGTGCAGGGTCTGGTCGAGGCTGTAGTTCACCTGCGTCGCGTTGAGATCGAAGAGCACGTGTTCGCGCTCCTGCGCCGTCAACACCGGCAGGCGGTTCAACGCCCGCTCGGGCGCCTGCTCCAGGGCCTCGACCAGCGACGCCAGCGCGGTGCGCAGGTAATCGCAGATCCGTTGCGCACCAATCCGGGCAACGGTCATGGCGGTAAGGATAAAACCATCGCCCAGGTCGTCGATATTCAAGGCCAGCGGATAGTTGGTGCGCTCCTCGCTGGCCAGGGTGTCGATGCCTTGCCAGGCTTGCACGGCCTCGGGCTGGCGTTGCAGCACGCTGCTGTGGCGGTAGTTGAGCATCGCACTGAACAACGGCAGCGGCGCCGCCACCCCGCTGCAGCGCTGGGCCAGGGCCAGCGAGGCATGCTCATGGCCCAGCAGCGTGGTCAGGCGCCCGTGGATCGCCCTGACGCCGGCGGCCACCGACGTTCCATCGATATCGACCCGCAACGGCAGGGTATTGATAAACATGCCCAGCGCGCGGTCGAGGCCCTCGCTGCCCTGCATGCGGCCCAGCAGGACCGTGCCGAACACCACCGCCTGCTTGCCGCTGGTGGCGGCCAGGACCTGCGCCCAGGCCAGGTGGAACAGGCTCGCGGCACTGACCCCAAGCACCCGCGCCTGGGCCCGCAGGCGCTCGCTCAGGGTGGCCGGCAGGGTCTGCACGACTTCCTCGATCGCATTGCCATCGCCGCGCACGTCTTGCAGGCCGAAGGGCAGCGTCGGTTCGTCGATATCACCGAGCATGTCGCGGAAGAACGCTTCGTGCTCCTGCTCGCTGACGCCCAGGCGGGCCTGGGCCACGTAGTTGCGGTACGGAATCACCGCGCCCGCGGGTTCGGCCTGGCCCAGCAGGCCGGCCTGCATTTCATGGCGCACCACCTCGAGGGCGGCATGGTCCAGGGCCAGGTGATGGAACAACAGGATCGCCACCGTCCGTTGTTGCGCGGCATCGAAGGCATGCACCAGGCGGATCAGCGGGGCCTGGGTCAGGTCCATGCGCCAGTGCCGCGCATCGAAGCGGGCATGCAGTTGTTCGAGCACATCGCCGGCTGCCGGATCGCAGACGACCTGTTCCATTTGCAGTTCGGCCTGGCGCAGCACCACCTGTACCGGGCTGTCCAGGCCCTGCCAGTGCACGGCGGTGCGCAGGATATCGTGGCGTTCGATGACCTTCTGCAAGGCCTCGACAAACGCGCTCAGGCGCTCGGGGCTGGCAAAGGCCATCCGCGATTGCAGCAGGTACGGGTCGCCCTGCTCCGCGCTGAGATGGTGGTAGAGAATCCCCTCCTGCAACGGCGCCAGCGGGTAGACATCCTGGACGTTGGCAGCGCCGCCCGGAATGCGCGCGACGATCTGGTCGAGCGTCGCCTGGTCCAGTTCGATCAGCGACAGCAACTCGGGGGTCAGGCGCTGGCAATCGCCTGGAATCAGGTTGGCCGGAATCCTCACCGTGCGCCCACGCCCCAGGACCTGGGCCAATGCCGCCAGGGTCGGCTGGCTGAACAGCGCGCGCACGTCGGCGCTCAGGCCGGCCTGGCGCATGCGCTCGATCAGCTTGACCGCCAGCAGCGAGTGGCCACCCAGCTCGAAGAAATTATCGTGCCGCCCTACCCGCTCAACCTTGAGCACTTCGGCCCAGATTCGCGCCAGGGCCAGCTCCACCTCACCTTGCGGCGCGACGAACGCGCGGCTGGACAACGCCGCCTGGTCCGGCGCCGGCAAGGCCTTGCGATCCAGCTTGCCGTTGGTGGTCAGCGGGAAACGCTCGAGCAGCACGAACGCACTCGGCACCATGTAGTCCGCCAGGGTCAGCAAGAGTTGGCCGCGCAGGTCCGCCGCCAAGGGTTCGCGGCCGTCATGGGCGATGATATAGGCCACCAGGCGCTGGTCGCCCGGCTCGTCCTCGCGGGCAATGACCACGGCTTCGCGAACGCCGTCACAGGCCGCCAGGCGGGCTTCGATCTCGCCCAGTTCGATACGGAAACCGCGAATCTTCACCTGGTCGTCGTTGCGCCCCAGGTACTCCAGGCTGCCATCGGCCAACCAGCGTCCGAGGTCGCCGGTCTTGTACAAGCGGGCCTCGGCGCGGCCACTGAATGGATCGGCGATAAAACGCTCGGCCGTCAGTTCGGGGCGATTGAGATAACCACGGGCCACCCCCGCGCCGCCGACATAGAGTTCACCGACGACATTGACCGGCACCGGCTCACGGCGCTCGTCGAGCAGGTACAGTTGCAGGTCCGGGATGCGCCGGCCGATCGGGCTCACGCCGGACAGTTGTGCATCCGCTGCCATCAGCGCGTGGTAGGTCACATGCACCGTGGTTTCGGTAATGCCGTACATATTGACCAGTTGCGTGCCGGCATTCGCCACGCGCGCGTACCAGGGCTTGAGGATAGTGGGGTCCAGCGCCTCGCCGCCGAAGATCACCTGGCGCAGCGAATGCTTGAGCGGGCTCTGGCCCTGGGCAACGATCAATTGGCGGAACGCGCTGGGCGTCTGGTTGAGGATGGTCACGCCCGCCGTGCACAGCAGCGCGTGGAAGTCGTCCGGGGAGCGGCTGACCTCTTGCGGCACGATCAGCAGGTGGGCGCCATGGACCAGCGCGCCCCAGATTTCCCAGACCGAGAAGTCGAAGGCAAACGAGTGGAACAGCGCCCACACGTCCTGCTCGTTGAAATCGAACCAGTGTCGGGTCGCCGCGAACAATCGCACCACCTGGCGGTGTTCGATCATCACGCCCTTGGGCAAGCCCGTGGAGCCGGAGGTGTAGATCACGTACGCCAGGTGGCGGGGGGTCAGCTCCGGCAGCACCAGATCCTCGTCGGACTCGTCCTGCCAGCTCTCGCGGTCCAGGTCCAGTACCGGCACCGCCAGGGCGCCCAGCAACTCGCGGGTAGCCCCCTGGACCAGCACCACCACTGGCTGGCTGTCCTGCACCTGGTAGGCGAGACGTTCCACCGGCGACGTCGGGTCCAGCGGCACATAGGCGCCGCCGGCCTTGAGAATCGCCAGCAGGCCGACGATCATCGACAGCCCGCGCTCGACACAGATCGCCACGCGCGCATCGGCCCGTACGCCCTGCTTGCGCAGGTGGCGGGCCAGGCGATTGGCACGGCGGTTCAGTTCGCCGTAGGTCAGTTGCCTTTCGCCATCGATCACCGCCACCGCCTGCGGCGTGCGCTGGGCCCGACCTTCGAACAGCTGGTGCAGGGTGTGCGCCTGCTCGTGGTTGACCTCAGGGCTGTTGCAGCCCACCAGCAGTTGCTCACGCTGCGCCGCCGTCAACACCGGCAAGCGGTTCAGGGCACATTCCGGCGCCTGCTCCAGGGCGTCGACGAGGGACTCGAGCACCGTCTGCATCGAGTCGCAGAGGCGCTGCGCGCCCACCTGCGCCAGCGTCAGGGCGGTCAGGTTGAAACCTTCGCCCAGGTCATTGACGCTCAAGGTCAGTGGATAGTTGGTGCGGCCTTCGTGGGCCAGGGTCTCGATACCCTGCCAGGCCTGCGCCATGTCCTGCCGGCTGCTGGCGCCGTCGCCATGCCGGTAGTTGAGCATGGCGCTGAACAGCGGTAGCGGCGCCGCCACCCCGCTGCAGCGTTGGGCCAGGGCCAGCGAGGCATGCTCGTGGCCCAGCAGCGCCGTCAGCCGGGCGTGGGTCGCCATGACTCCGGCGCGCACGTCCGAGTCATCGACATCGACCCGCAGCGGCAGGGTATTGATAAAGACCCCCAGCGCCCGGTCGGCGCCCTCGCCGCCCTGCAGACGGCCCAGCAGGACCGTGCCGAACACCACGCTGTCCTTGCCCGAAGCCACGGCCAGCAGCCGCGCCCAGGCCAGATGGAACAGGCTCGCGGCACTGACCCCGAGGGCTCGCGCCTGATGACGCAGGCGCCCGCTCAGGGCCAGCGGCAGGCGGTGCCGGACTTCCTCCATGGCCTGGCCGTCGCCCTGCACATCCTGCAGGCCGAACGGCAGGGTCGGCTCGACGATATCACCGAGCATCTCGCCAAAGAACGCCTCATGCTCCTGCTCGCTGACGCCCAGGCAGGCCTGGGCCACGTAGTTGCGATAAGGCACCGGAGTCGTCAGCGGCGCGTCGAGGCCCAGCAGGCTCGCCTGCATCTCCTCACGCACGGCCTGCAGGGCCGTATGGTCGAGCACGATATGGTGGAATAGCAGGAGCGCGACGATACGGGGATGTTGCGTATCCGTGGCATGCACTAGCCTTACCAGCGGCGCCTGGCCGATGTCCATGCGGTGGTGGCGGGCGTCGAAACGCGCCTGCAACTGCGCGAGGATATCGCCCTCGGCGGGGTCCAGCGCCACCTCCTGCACCACCAGCGCGGCCTGGCGCAGGACCACCTGCACCGACCGGTCCAGGCCTTCCCAGGCCAGTCCGGTGCGCAGGATATCGTGGCGGTCGATCACCCGTTGCAGGGCACCGGCAAAGGCCTGCAAGCGCTCGACACTGGCAAAGATCATCTGCGACTGCAGCAGGTACGGATCGCCCTGCTGCGCGCTGAGGTGGTGATAGAGCATCCCCTCCTGCAACGGCGCCAGCGGGTAGATCTCCTGGATGTTGGCGGCACCGCCCGGAACACGGGCGACGATACGGTCGATGCTCGCCTGGTCCAGGTCGATCAGCGACAGCATTTCGGGGGTAATGCGCTGGCAGCCGGGCGCAACCCGGTTGTCCGGCACCTCGACTTCCCGACCGCTGCCGATGGCCGCCGCCAGGGCCGCCAGGGTCGGCTGGTTGAACAGCACGCGCACATCGGCACTCAGGCCCGCCTGGCGCATGCGCTCGATCAGCCTGACCGCCAGCAGCGAGTGGCCGCCCAGTTCGAAGAAGTGGTCATGGCGCCCCACCTGTTCGACATTGAGCAACTCGGCCCAGATCCGCGCCAGGGTGGTTTCCACCTCACCCTGGGGCGCCTGGTATTCACGGCTGAACAGCGCGCCCTGGTCCGGCGCGGGCAAGGCCTTGCGGTCCAGCTTGCCGTTGGCGGTCAGCGGCAGCGCCTCCAGCCGGACATAGGCCGAAGGCACCATGTAGTCCGGCAGGCGGCCTTGCAGGTCATCGCGCAGCGCCTGGATATCGGCGCTTTCATGCTCGGTGAAATAGGCCACCAGGCGCCCGTCGCGGACCAGTACCACGACGTCCTTGAGGCATTCGTGGGCGGCCAGCGCGCTTTCGATCTCGCCCGGCTCGATCCGCAGGCCACGGATCTTCACCTGGTCGTCGTTGCGTCCCAGGTAATCGACCGTGCCATCGGCCAGCCAGCGCGCCAGGTCGCCGGTACGGTACATGCGTGCCCCCGTCTCGGGGCTGAACGGATCGTCGAGGAAACGCTCGGCGGTCAGGTCCGCGCGGTTCAGGTAACCGCGCGCTACGCCGGCCCCGCCGACATACAGCTCGCCCTCGACCCCGACCGGCACCGGCCGCTGGTGGCGGTCCAGCAGATAGACCCTGGCATTGCCCATCGGCGTGCCGATATGCAAGGGCGCACCGACCTCCATCCGCCCGGAGGTGGCGACCACCGTGGCCTCGGTCGGGCCGTAGTTGTTGATCACCACAAAACCCGGGGCCTTGCCGAACTGGCGCAGGCGGTCGCCGCCGATCAGCAGCGTCCGCAAGGTGGGGTGGCCGAGACCCTGGCTGAAGGCATGTTCGGCCACGGGCGTGGGCAGGAACCCGACATCCAGCGGCTGCGCGCGCCACCAGTCGAGCAGCGCGTCGATCTGTTCATTGTGGAGATCACCCGGCGGCAGGTGCAGGGTCGCGCCGCCGCATAGCGCCGGCCAGACCTCCCAGGCCATGGCGTCGAAACCGAAACCGGCGACGCTGGCGGTGTGCTTGCCAGGCTGCAGGTCGAAGGCCGTGCAGTGCCAGTGCACCAGGTTTTCCACGCTGCGGTGCTCGACCATCACGCCCTTGGGCAGGCCGGTGGAACCGGAGGTATAGATCACATAGGCCAGGTGCGCCGGGGACAACGCCGGGACCTGGGGATTGGCCGGCGAGGCGGCTTGCCAGGTCGGTCGATCCAGCAGGATAAGCGGCGCGTCGAGCGCCGGCAGCCGGGCCTGGAGGTTCTCCTGGGTCAACAGCGCCCGCGGTGCGCTGTCGTCGAGCAGGTAGGCCAGGCGCTCTGTCGGCAGGCTCGGGTCCAGCGGCACATAGGCGGCGCCGGACTTGAGAATGGCCAGCAGGCCCACCAGCATGTCCGGGCCGCGCAGCACGCTGAGCGCCACCCGGTCGTCCGGCTGCACGCCCAGGGTGAGCAGGTGATGGGCCAAGCGGTTGGCGCGCCGGTTGAGTTCGCCATAGCTCAGGGGCTGCCCGGCCTGGACCACCGCCAAGGCCTCGGGCTGCGCCTGCGCGCGGGCTTCGAACAGCTCGTGCAGGGTGTGCCCGCGCGGATAGTCCGCAGCGCTGGCATTGAAGCCGGCCAGCAGTTGCTGGCGCTCCGCCGCAGGCAGGATCGACAGGCCGTCGAGGGCGACCTCGGGTGTCTGCTCCAGGGCCTGCACCAACTGCTCCAGCGCCGTCTCCATGTAGCGGCACATGCGTTGTGCACCGATGGCGTGCAGCGCCAGCACGGTCAGGCGGAAGTCGTCGCCCAGGTCGTCGACGCTCAGGGTCAGCGGGTAGTTGCTGCGCTCGCCACCGCCCAGTTGCTCGATGCCGGGCCACAGTGGCGAACCCTGCTGCGCCCCTGCTGCCGGGCTGCTGTGACGATAATTGAGCAAGGCGCTGAACAGCGGCGTCGCCGGCTCGACCGCACTGCAACGTTGGGCCAGGGCCAGCGAGGCATGCTCATGGCCGAGCAAGGCACTCAGGCGCGCGTGGATCGCCTTGACCCCGGCCCGCGCCGATAGCTGGCCGACTTCGACCCGCAGCGGCAGGGTATTGATAAAGACCCCCAGAGCCCGGTCCGCGCCCTCTCCCCCTTGCAGGCGCCCCATCAGCACCGTACCGAATACCACGTCGTCGCGCTGGGAAACCTGCCCCAGTACCTGGGCCCAGGCCAGGTGCATCAGGCTGGCGGCACTCACCCCCAAATGACGCGCCTGCACGCGCACGCGCCGGCTCAACTCACCCGCCAGGGGCAGGCGTGCCTCCTCGATGCCGCGACCGTCGCCGCGTACATCCTGCAGGCCGAACGGCAGCGTCGGCTCGCTGATATCACCGAGCATGGCGCGGAAGAACGCCTCATGCTCCTCCTCCCCCAGCCCCAGCCGCGCCTGCGCGACATAATTGCGATAAGGCACCGAGGCCGGCTGCGGTTGCGACGGATCGAGCACCCAGGCACGCATTTCCCGCACCACGACGTCGATGGCCGTATGGTCCAGCGCCAGGTGATGGAACAGCAGGATGGCCACCACCCGTTGCCGCGTCGCGTCCCAGGCATGGACCAGGTGGATCAGCGGCGCGCGGGTGATATCCAGGCGATACTGACGGGTATCGAAACGCCCGCACAGTTGTTCGAGCACATCACCGTTCGCCGTATCCAGCACAACCTCCTGCACCGGCAGTTCGGCGACACGCCGGACCACTTGCAGCGGTGCCTCCAGGCCTTCCCAGAGCACGCCGGTACGCAGGATATCGTGACGGTCGATCACCTGCTGTAGCGCCGCGACAAAGCCTTGCAGGCGCTCGTGGCCATCGAATACCAGGCGGGTCTGCAGCAGGTAGGGATCGCCCTGCCCGGCACTCAGGTGATGGTAGAGAATGCCTTCCTGCAGGGGCGCCAGCGGGTAGATGTCCTGGACATTGGCCGCACCACCGGGAACGCTGGCGACGATACGGTCGATGGCGGCCTGGTCCAGCGCCACCAGCGGCAGCATCGACGGGGTGATCCGCTGGCAATCGGCCGGGATGCCATTGGGCGGAACCTCGACCTCGCGGCCCGAGCCCACCGAAGCGGCCAGCGCCGCCAGGGTCGGCTGGCTGAACAGGGTGCGCACATCGCTGCTCAGGCCTGCCTGGCGCATGCGCTCGACCAGGCTCACCGCCAGCAGCGAGTGCCCGCCCAGCTCGAAGAAATGATCATGGCGCCCCACCTGTCCTAACTTGAGCAGCTCGGCCCAGATCCGCGCCAGGGTGATCTCGATCTCGCCCTGTGGTGCCTCAAACTCGCGGCTGAGCAGTGCGTCCGGCTCCGGTGCGGGCAAGGTCCGGCGGTCCAGCTTACCGTTGGCGGTCAGCGGCAGCGCCTCCAGGCGCACATAGGCGGCCGGCACCATGTACTCCGGCAGGCGCTCCTGCAGGTAGCGACGCAGGGCCTGGATATCGACCGGCTTATGCTCGAAATGGTGCTCCGTGAACCAGGCCACCAGGCGCCCGTCGCGCACCAGCACCACGGCGTCCTTGACCCGGTCATGACTCATCAGTGCGGTTTCGATCTCACCCGGCTCGATGCGCATGCCCCGGATCTTCACCTGGTCGTCATTGCGCCCCAGGTAGTCGAGCGTGCCGTCGGCCAGCCAGCGCGCCAGGTCGCCGGTGCGGTACATCCGTGCTCCCGCTTCGCGGCTGAACGGATCGTCGAGGAAGCGCTCGGCCGTCAGTTCGGGGCGATTGAGGTAGCCGCGCGCCACACCGGCACCGCCCACATACAACTCGCCCGCGACGCCGACCGGCACCGGGCGCTGTTGTTCATCCAGCAGGTAGACCCGGCCATTGGCCAGCGGCTTGCCGATGTGCAGGGCCTGCCCGGCCTCCACGGCCCCGGAGGTTGCGACCACCGTCGCTTCGGTCGGCCCGTAGTTGTTGACCACCGCAAACCCCGGGGCCTTGCCGAACTGGCGCAGGCGGTCGCCGCCGATCAGCAGCGTGCGCAGGGTCGGGTGTTGCCTCTGCCGGCTGAAGGCATATTCCGCCACCGGCGTCGGCAGGAAGCTGACCGCCAGCGGCTGGGCGCACCACCAGTCGAGCAGCGCATCGATGTCCTGGTTGCCGACCAGGGCCGGCGGCAGGTGCAGGGTCGCGCCCACGCACAACGCCGGCCAGACCTCCCAGGCCATGGCATCGAAACCCACGCCGGCGACGCTGGAGGTGTGGCGGCCCTGCTCCAGTTCAAAGGCATCGCAATGCCAGTGCACCAGGTTTTCCAGGGCCCGGTGTTCGACCATCACGCCCTTGGGCAAGCCAGTGGAACCCGAGGTGTAGATCACGTAGGCCAGGTTCGCCGGGCCGAGCGCGGACACATGCGGGTTGGCCGAGGATTCGTCCTGCCAGGTGCAGCGGTCCAGGTCGACCACGGGCACCTTGACCCTCGGCAGTTGCGCCAGTAACTCGCCTTGCGTCAACAGCGCCACCGGGGCACTGTCGTCAATCAGGTAACCCAGGCGCTCGGCAGGCAGCGCCGGGTCGAGCGGCACATAACCGGCGCCGGCCTTAAGGATCGCCAGCAGACCGACCAGCATCTGCGGACTGCGGCGCATGCAGATCGCGACCCGGTCGTCCGGTTGCACCCCCAGCTTGCGCAGGTGGTGGGCCAGGCGGTTGGCCCGCAGGTTGAGCAAACGGTAGTTCAGTTGTTCACCGCCCTGGACCACCGCGACCGCCTCGGGATTGCGGGCCACCTGGGCCTCGAACAGGCCCTGCACGGTCTGCCCGCGCGGGTAGTCGACCCGGTTGGCGTTGAAGCCCTCCAGCAGTTGCCGGCGCTCGCCATCCGGCAGGATCGACAGCTGTTCCAGGGCGCTACCCGGGGCCTGCTCCAGGGCTTGCACCAGCTGTTCCAGCAGGGTGTTCATGTAGCCGCAGATGCGTTGCGCGCCGATGGACTCGACGGCCAGCACCTTGAGGCTGAAGTCACGGCCGCGATCGTCGACACTGAGCACCAGCGGGTAGTTGCTGCGCTCTTCGCTGCGCAATACCTGGATGCCCGGACTGATTTGCAGTTGCCCGGCGACCGCTTCCTCCGGTGCACTGTGTCGGTAGTTGAGCAAGGCGCTGAACAGCGGCGAAGCGGCGTCGACGCCACTGCAGCGCTGTGCCAGGGCCAGCGAGGCATGCTCGTGGCTCAGCAGTTGGCTCAAGCGGGCATGGGTGGCCTTGAGCCCGTCACGCACCCCGACCTGACCGGCGTCGACCCGCAGCGGCAGGGTGTTGATGAACATCCCCAGCGCCCGGTCGGCGCCCTCCCCGCCCCGCAGGCGGCCCAGCAGCACGGTGCCAAAGACCACGTCGCGACGCCGGGCAAGCTGGCCCAGTACCTGGGCCCAGCCGAGGTGCATCAGGCTGGCGGCGCTGACCCCCTGCTGGCGCGCCTGCTCGCGCAGACGCCGGCTCAAGGCCGGGTCCAGCGCCAGCGACGCCTCGCCGATGCCACGCCCATCACCCTGGACGTCCTGCAGGCCGAATGGCAAGGTCGGCTCATCGATATCCGCCAGCATCTCGCGGAAAAAGGCTTCGTGTGCCTGCTCGTCCAAACCCAGACGGGCCTGCGCCACATAGTTGCGGTAAGGCACCGCCTCGGTTTGCGGGGCGGTTTCGCCCGCCAGGCTGGCGCGCATTTCTTCCAGCAGCACGTCCAGCGAGGTGTGGTCCAGCACCAGGTGATGACGCAGCAGCACCCCGACCCAACGGTCATGGGCCGGGTCCTGGGCATACACCAGGCGCATCAGCGGTGCCTGGCCCAAGTCCAGCCGGTAGTGACGCGGGTCGAAGCGCCGATGCAGTTGCTCGAGGATATCGCCGTCCCGAGGATCGACCTCGACCTGCTGGACACCCAGCGAAGCCTGGCGCCAGACCACCTGGACCGGCTCGTCGAGGTGCTCCCAGTGCACGCTGGTACGCAGCACGTCGTGCCGGTCGATCACCCCCTGCAAGGCGCTGGCAAAGGCCTGCACCTGTGCCTCGCCGGCAAAGCCGAGCTGCGCCTGCAGCACGTAGGGATCGCCCTCGGTCGTCAGGTGGTGGTAGAGAATGCCGCCCTGCAACGGCGCCAGCGGGTAGATATCCTGCACATTGGCCACGCCGCCGGGAACACTGGCGACGATACGGTCGATGGCCGCCTGGTCCAGGTTGACGAGCGGCAACAGGTCCGGGGTAATGCGCCGGCAATGCGCGCCAATCCGATTGGCCGGGACCGCCACCTCACGCTGTCCGCCAACCCCGGCGGCCAGCGCCGCCAGGGTCGGTTGACCGAACAGCACGCGCACATCGGCACTCAGCTCGACCTGGCGCATGCGTTCGATCAGCTTGACCGCCAGCAGCGAATGACCGCCCAGTTCGAAGAAGTTGTCGTGGCGACCGACCTGCTCGACCTTGAGCACCTCGGCCCAGATTCGCGCCAGGGTGATTTCCACCTCGCCGCGCGGCGCCTCGTAGACGCGCTGTACCCACGCGCTCGGGTCCGGGGCCGGCAGGGCCTTGCGGTCCGGCTTGCCGTTGGGGGTCAGCGGCAGGGCCTGGAGATGGACAAAGGCGGTGGGCAGCATATAGCCCGGCAGGTGTTCCAGCAGATGGGCGCGCAAGGACTCGATGGCCTGGCGCTCCTCGGCGGCGTAGTAGGCCACCAGGCGCGGATCGCCCGGCTCGTCCTCGCGGACCATGACCACGGCATCCTTGAGTGCGGGATGTGCGCTTAAACGCGACTGCACCTCGCCCAACTCGATACGCAGGCCGCGGATCTTCACCTGGTCGTCGTTGCGCCCGAGGAATTCGAGGTTGCCATCGGCGCGATAACGCACCAGGTCACCGGTGCGATAGAGGCGGTCGCCGGCCACGAACGGACTGTCGATAAAACGCTCGGCCACCAACTGCGGCAACCCCAGGTAGCCACGGGCAACGCCGACCCCGCCGATATGCAATTGCCCACTGACGCCCTGGGGCACCGGCAGGTCCTGGTCATCGAGCACGTACAGGCGCGTGTTGCTGATCGGCCGGCCAATCGGCAGTTGCGGCTCCGGCACCGGCGCACCGGGCTCCAGGGTCCAGGCGGTGCTGTCGACCGTCGCCTCCGTCGGTCCGTAGACGTTGTGCAGGCGCACCCGTGGCAGGCGTTTCTGCACCGACCGGGCCAGGGCCGCAGTCAGTTCGCCACCGCCACAGAACACGTCCGTCAGGCTGGTGCATTGGCTCACTTCCTCCAGTTCGAGGAACTGTTGCAGCATCGCCGGCACGAACTTGATCACGCTGATCTGTTGCTCACGCACCAGTTGCGCCAGGTAGGCCGGGTCGCGGTGCCCTTCGGGGCGGGCCAGGACCAGGCGCATGCCCACGGTCAGCGGCCAGAAGAACTCCCAGACCGAACCGTCGAAGCTGAACGGCGCCTTTTGCAGCAACGCGCCGTGGCGATCACCGGTAAACAGTGTCGAACTCCAGTGCACCAGGTTGCACAGACCACGGTGTTCGAGGGTCACGCCCTTGGGCGTGCCGGTGGAGCCCGAGGTGTAGATCACATAGGCCAGGTTCGACGCGCCCAGCCCCGGTACCGGTGTATCGGCGAGCGGGCGGTCGTGCCAATCGGCACGATCGAAGTCGAGCAGCGGGACCGCCACCGGGCCCAGCAGGTCACGGGTGGCGCCATGCACCAGCACCAGCACCGACGCGCTGTCCTGCAGCATGTAGCCCAGGCGCTCCAGCGGATAACCGGGGTCCAGCGGCACATAGGCGCCCCCGGCCTTGACGATGGCCCACAGGCCGATGACCAGCTCAAGCCCGCGCTCGACGCAGATCGCCACCCGCGAATCGGGCTGTACGCCCTGCTCGCGCAGGTAGTGCGCCAACTGGTTGGCCTGCTCGTTGAGCTGGCGATAGGTCAGGCTCCGTTCACCCGCCACCACTGCCACGGCCTCCGGCGTGCGTCGGACCTGGGCCTCGAAGAGTGCCTGGATGGGTTGTTCCAGATCGTAAGCGTCCTCGGTGGCATTGAGCTCCACCAGCAGGTGCTGGCGTTCCTCGACGGGCAGGATCGACAGGCCCTGGAGCGCCTGCACAGGATCGTGCTCCAGCGCATCGACCAGCGCCTCGAGCGCCGTCTGCAGATAACCGCCGACCCGCTGCGCACCGATCGCCGGCAAGGTCTTGACCGCCAGCGTGAAGTCCTCGCCCAGGTCATCGACACTGACCGTCAGCGGATAGTTGGTGCGGTCCTCGCCCCCCAGGATGCGGATACCCGGGGCCAGCTCGCTGACCTCGACCCGCTCGGCGGCGTCGCTGTGGCGATAGTTGAGCATCGCGCTGAACAGCGGCGTCGGCGCGCTCACGCCACTGCAACGCTGGGCCAGGGCCAGCGAGGCCTGTTCGTGCCCCAGCAGCGCGGTCAGGCGCTCATGGGTCTTGAGCAGGCCGGCCAGCACGCTTTCGCTACCGACATCGACCCGCAGCGGCAAGGTATTGATAAACATGCCCAGCGCCTGCTCGGCGCCGACACCGGCGTCCATGCGTCCCAGCAGCACCGTGCCGAAGACCACCGCCGAGCGCCCGCAGACCTTGCCCAGCACCTGGGCCATCGCCAGGTGCAGCACGCTGGCCACGCTGACCCCCGCCTGCCGCGCCTGCTGGCGCAGGCGTCGGCTCAGGTCAGGGGGCAAGCCGATACGGCTCTCTTCGATGCCACGACCGTCGCCTTGCACATCCTGCAGACCGAACGGCAAGGTCGGCTCGTCGATATCACCGAGCATCTCGCGAAAGAAGGCCTCGTGGGCGGACTCGTCCAGGCGCAGGCGCGCCCGCGCCAGGTAATCACGAAACGGCACTGCGGCCCCGACCTCGGTGGCCTGCCCGAGCAGGTGCGCGCGGATCTCCCGACGTACCACCTCCAGGCCGGTGTAATCGAGGGCCATGTGATGGAACAACAGCACCGCGACCACCTGCTGTCGGGCCTCGTCATGGGCAAATACCAGGCGCAGCAAGGGCGCCTGACGCAGATCCAGTCGGTAGTCACCGGCATCAAGGTGGGCGCGCAGCTGCTCCAGGGCTTCACCGCCGACGGCGTCCACGGCGACTTCCTCGCACACCAGCGGGGCCTGGCGCCAGACCACTTGCAGCGGTTCGTCGAGGCGTTCCCAGACGATGGAGGTGCGCAGGATATCGTGGCGCTCGATCACCCATTGCAGGGCCTGGACAAACGCCCCAAGGCGCTCGCGATCGTCGAAGACGAACGACTTGTGCAGCAGGTACGGATCGCCCTGCCCGGCCGCCAGGTGGTGGTAGAGCATGCCGGCCTGCAACGGTGCCAGGGGGTAGATGTCCTGGACATTGGCCGCGCCACCGGGGATCCCGGCGACGATACGATCGATGGCTTCCTGCTCCAGCGTCACCAGCGGCAGCATGTCCGGGGTAATGCGCAGGGCCGGGCTCAGCCAGTCGCCGCCATGGCGCGCCACCAGGTCGAGCAACTGCGCCTTGTGCGCACTCAGCTGTTGCCACAGCGTATCGTCCAGCGCGTCATCGTTGCCAAGGACAACCAGGTCGTCCTCCTCGCGTTGAAGACGGATCGCATGGGTGGAAATAACTGCCATCAATTCGCTGAACTGCATGAGAGACCTGCTTTTAAATTCGGAAACGGTTGACGAGAAAGTCCATTTTCAAAGGCAACGCTGTGCCCGTGCTTCGCGCCCTTGCGCCGACCAGGCGGCGCTGCGTGTCATCAGGACGCATGAGGCGTCCTGCTCAAAAAAAGGAAATAAAGGCACTAAGCCATCAGTGTTTTTTCACTGGTTTGAAAACTAAAGCATCCATTCGGATGTGTCTGACATGGGAAGCGGGGACATGGCCAACGCCGCCGTTTTCAGGGGGTGCGAGGCTGCCCCGACAGTCAGAGCCGCCGCCGGCGATTGAGCGTCGGAATGGTGGTGGCCGGGATCTCGAGCGCTTGCACGCGCCCGACGGTGCGGGTAGCCAGGGCAGCAAGGCGGGGTTCGCTGAAGATGGCCGAGGCGTCGGCCTCCAGGCCCGCCTCACGCATGCGCGCCACAAGCTTCATGGCCAGCAGCGAATGCCCGCCCAACTCGAAGAAATGGTCGTTGCGGCCCACCCGCTCGATCTTCAGCACCTCGGCCCAGATCTGCGCCAGGGCGATTTCCACGGCGCCCTGCGGGGCCTCGTAACGCCGGCTGATCACCGCCTCGATGCCGGGGGCCGGAAGTGCCTGGCGGTCCAGCTTGCCGTTGGGAGTCAGTGGCCATGCGTCGAGGCGCACATAGGCCGATGGCACCATGTAGTCCGGGAGCAGTGTCGACAGATGGTTGCGCAGCGCCTCGATGGCCGGCACCTGTGCAGGGTCTCGCGGCGTGAAATAGGCCACCAGCCGCTCGTCGCGCATCAGCACCACCGCCTCCCTGACCCTGTCATGGGCCGAAAGGCGCGCCTCGATCTCGCCAAGCTCCAGGCGAAAGCCGCGCAGCTTGACCTGGAAGTCGTCGCGCCCGAGGAATTCGAGGTTGCCATCGGCGCGATAACGCACCAGGTCACCGGTGCGATAGAGGCGGTCGCCGGCCACGAACGGACTGTCGATAAAACGCTCGGCCACCAACTGCGGCAACCCCAGGTAGCCACGGGCAACGCCGACCCCGCCAATGTGCAATTGCCCGCTGAAACCGATCGGGACCGGCCGGTCCTGGGCATCGAGCACATACAGGCGCGTGTTGCAGATCGGCCGGCCGATGGGCAACTGGATATCCGGTATCGCAGCACCCGGCTCCAGGGTCCAGACCGTGCTGTCGACCGTCGCCTCCGTCGGCCCGTAGACGTTGTGCAGGCGCACCCCTGGCAGGCGCTCCCGGACCCTGTGGGCCAGGGCCGCCGTCAGTTCGCCGCCGCCACAGAACACGTCCGTCAGGCTGGTGCATTGGCTGACTTCCTCCAGTTCGAGGAACTGCTGCAGCATCGCCGGCACGAACTTGATCACGGTGACCTGCTGCTCACGCACCGTTTGCGCCAGGTAGGCCGATTCCCATTGCCCGTCGGGACGGGCCAGCACCAGGCGCATGCCCACGGTCAGCGGCCAGAAGAACTCCCAGACCGAGCCGTCGAAACTGAACGGGGACTTCTGCAACAACGCCCCGCTGCGATCGCCGGTAAACAGTTTCGAACTCCAGTGCACCAGGTTGCACAGGCCGCGATGCTCGAGCGCCACGCCCTTGGGTGTGCCGGTGGAGCCCGAGGTATAGATCACATAGGCCAGGTTCGACGCGGTCAGTCCCGGCACCTGCACCTCGCTCACCGGTTGGTCATGCCAGGTGTCATGGTCGAAGTCGAGCACAGGTATGGTCACCGCGCCCGGCAGGTGACGCGTAGCGGCATGCACCAGCAGCAGTACCGACGAACTGTCGCGCAGCATGTGCTCCAGGCGCTCCGGCGGATAACCCGGATCCAGCGGCACATAGGCGCCCCCGGCCTTGACGATGGCCCACAGGCCGATCACCAGTTCCAGGCCGCGCTCGACGCAGATCGCCACCCGCGCATCGGGTTGCACGCCCTGCTCGCGCAGGCAGTGCGCCAACTGGTTGGCCCGCTCGTTGAGCTGGCGATAGGTCAGGCTTCGCTCGCCCGCCACCACAGCCACGGCCTCCGGTGTGCGTCGGACCTGGGCCTCGAACACCTGCTGGATGGTCTGTTCGAGATCATGGGCCGCCTCAGTGGCATTCCACGCTGCCAACCGCTCGGTTTCGGCCGGCGTGACCAGCACAAACTCGCGCAGCGCCAGGACGGTGTTTTCCAGTCCCTGCTCGAGCACGAAAGTCAGCCGCTCGGCCAGTGCCTGGACCTCGGCGGGCTCGAAGTAGGCCTCGTTGTAGACGAGGTGGATCCAGGCCTTGTCGTTATAACGGTTGCTGCGCAGATGAAGGGTCAACGGTGTCGACTCGTGACGATTGGACACCTTCACGGTGTGTGCCTGCGCCTCGCCGTACCGGTAATCATGGTCATCCTGCTCATAGGACACCGATATTTCGAACAGTTGGCTGCGATCCTCGCGCAGCAGGCCCAGCGCACGGTTCATCTCGCTCAGGGGGTAGCGCTGGTGCCGCAGGTCCTGCCTGAGGACATCACGTACACCGCATACCAGTTCGCCGAACGACAGCCCATCGGCAAAATCGAAACGCAGCGCGCTGACCTGGGTAAACAGTCCCAGGGTCGACTTGAAGCGGGCATTGCCACGGTTAAGGATCGGTACGCCGAGCACCCAGTCATTGCGCTGCGAAGTACCGGCGAAGCAGAGATGCACCGCCGCCAGCAACACATGGAAGGCCGAGGCCTGGCAGGTACTCGCCAGGGCCTTCATCCGCTCGTGCAGTGATGTGGGAAAGGCCTGGACCACGCTGTCGCTGGCCCACCGACCGCGATAACGCGGCAGCAGCATCGGGTCCGGTAGCGTCCGGTACTTGGCCAGCCAGTAGTCACGGTCGCGGGTGTAGCGCGACGAATCGCGGTATTGCTGGTCATCGGCGATAAAGTCGATATAGGACGGTGCCACCAGGTCCGGCTCCTCGCCGCGCGCCAGCGCGCTGTAGATGCCTCCCAGCGAGGCCAGCATCTGCCCGAAGCCCCAGCCGTCGAGGATCAGGTGGTGGGCCTGGGTGCCCAGCAAATTGTGGGTATCGTCCAGCCGAACCAGGAAGAAGCGGAACAACGGCCCGCCCTCCAGTTCGTAAGGCTGCTGTATCTGCTGCTGCATCAGCCGCCGGGCGGCCGCCAGCGGATCGGCCTGGGTGGCAACGCTGTACAACGGCACCGACACGGCCAGCGTCGGCGCGAAGCTCTGTACGGGCAGGCCATCGGCACCGGCCCGCAGCACGGTGCGCAGGGCATCGTGTTTGGCCACCAGGCACTCGACCGCACGCTGGACAAGTTGCGGGACAATGGTCCCATTAAGTTCTACATATCCTCCGATATTGTACAACGGAGAATCACCCCGACTCATCTGGTCAAGCCAGATGTCCCGCTGGCTGGCCGTCAGGGGAAAGCCCTCTCGAGTCACAGCCGTATCTTCCATGTCGGTAGCGCGGGAAAGTTCCATAAGGTCCGTCTCAAACAATTATCCGCGAATTTAAACATCCGGCTTGCGGGGCTGTATGGCACCAAAACCCCGGACAAAAAAAAACTCCTGTATGGAGGGGCTTGTCCCAGGGGATATTCATGCAAGCGACTCCCTCATCAGGACCCGCGATATTGAGCACTCCCCCGGAATCTTTGTAGCCACCGTCAAAACGCCACTTAAGCAAAGTCTTAAAAATATGTAGGAAATACGCTAAAAACCACCTTTGCCACCGACTGAATCATCCGTCATACAACCCATAAAATTTATTAATATCATGCATTTGTAGCTATATCATTAAGACAATCCAACACAGAACAAGCGTTTGATATAGTCAGAAAATCCCCATACCCCCTACACCCTTCATAGATTTTTATGTCCCCTTTTTCCACTACAGACGTAGGATAAATGCATAGGCTTAAATCCCCGGAGAAATCCTGTTCAAGGAGAACTGGTTGCTTCCGATTTCATGCCGCAAATCGTTTGACGACAGGTCTATATCAAGGAAGACAAGGAAATGAATCTGACCAGCAGTATTCGAGACGTAGAAAGCCCCGGCTTCTATTTCGAATTGGGCGAACTGATTTCAAGCACGGGCAATGAACACTTTGCCAGCAACATGCTCAACCTGATCGATAAGCTGGTACCGGTCGAGCGGATCGACCTCAGCGAATGGACACTCGACGAGCGCCAGGCCAGCGTGGTCGATATCGAGCCACTGGGCTGCGCCGGCCTGAAAGACGACTCTGCGCCGCCCGAACTCCCGCAGCACCCGGATACACATCCACTGCTCAGCCAGATGATCGAGATGGATGACTCACTCCTGATCCAGATGAACGCGCAGGTCAACCGCCGTGATAACCGGGACGCCGCCCACCAGTGCAACCTGGTGTCGCGCAAATCCAATCGTCGCTGTGTCATTTCGCTTTACCGTTCGCACACGCAAAAAGGCTTTGCCCTCAGCGAGCTGTCATTTCTCAAGAACCTCTCCGACACCCTGCTGCCGCTGATCGAACGCCATGCGCAGATCAGCCGCCAGGCAGTCCTGAAGAACGTCACCAGCCCTGTGCCGGGGCCTCAGGCGGAACAGGAGCCCGTCTCGTTGCAGCAAGCCTTCAGCAAGCGCCTGGCTCTGGGCGACATCATTCTGTCGAGCCGGGAACGGGAAGTCTGCCTGGGGCTGCTGGTGGGTGGCACGGTGCCACAGATGGCCGAGAAACTCAGCGTGAAGAACAGTTCCGTCGAAACCTATCTCAAGCGCGCGGCCGCCAAACTCGGGGTCAGCGGACGCCATGGGCTGGCCCGCTGGATGGCCGGCGCCTAGACCTTCCTTTCTTGCTGACAAGCGGGTGCCGGTTACACGGCCACCCGCCCTTCCCTTCCATGAGGCTGGTCGATGAGCAAATCCCCTCTTTCCCTGGTCGCCGCGGCACTGCTGCTCGGCGGTTGTTCGCTGATGCCGGATTACCAGCAACCGGCTTCGCCCAGTGCGCCGCAGTATCCCCAGGGCCCGGCCTATGCGACGACCGCCCAAGACAGCGTTGCGCCAGGCGCGGACTGGCGCAGCCTGTTTCGTGACCCGACGCTGCGGCAATTGATCGGAAACGCCCTGATGAACAACCGCGATCTGCGGGTGGCCGCCCTGAATGTCGACGCCTTCCAGGCCCAGTACCGGATCCAACGCGCCGACCTGCTGCCGGCGGTTTCGGCCAATGGCAGCAGCTCACGCCAGCGGGTGCCGGGCAGTCTGGCCGGCGGCAAGCCGGTCATCACCTCGAGCAGCTCGGTGAACCTGGGCGTCAGCGCCTATGAGCTGGATTTGTTCGGCCGCGTGCGCAGCCTGACCGAGCAGGCCATGGCCACCTACCTCTCCTCGGAACAGGCACGACGCAGCACCCAGTTGAGCCTGGTGGCCAATGTCGCCAATGCCTACCTGACCTGGCTGGCTGACCGTGAATTGCTGGCATTGACCCGCAAGACCCTCGACGCCTATGAACAGAGCCTGCACCTGACCACCCGCAGCCGCGATGCCGGCAAGCTCTCGGCGCTGGATGTCAGCCAGGCCCGGACCAGCGTCGAAAGTGCCCGCGCCAACCTGTCGCGCTACGAGCGCCAGGTCGCCCAGGACCTGAACAACCTGACACTGCTGGTCGGCGCACCACTGCCCGACTCGCTGCCCGAACGACCGCTGGCCGATAGCCTGGTGGCGCAAGTGCCGGCGGGCCTGCCTTCGGATCTACTGCAACGGCGCCCGGACATCCTCCAGGCCGAATACCAGCTCAAGGCCGCCAACGCCAATATCGGCGCGGCGCGGGCGGCGTTCTTTCCGAGCGTGAGCCTGACCGCGAATGCCGGCACCACCAGCAAGGAACTGTCGGGACTGTTCAAGGCCGGCTCGGGATCCTGGACCTTCCAGCCGCAGGTCAACCTGCCGATTTTCAACACCGGCAGCCTGCGGGCGAGCCTGGACTACTCGAAGCTGCAGAAGGATATCCGTATCGCGCAATACGAAAAATCGATCCAGACTGCCTTCCAGGAAGTTGCTGACGGCCTGGCGGCACGCCAGACCTACGACGAGCAACTCCAGGCGCAACGTGACCTGGTGAAGGCCACACAGGACTATTACGATATGGCCGAGCATCGCTATCGGACCGGGGTCGACAGCAGCCTGGTGTTCCTCGATGCGCAACGCTCGCTGTTCAGTTCACAGCAAGGCCTGATCAACGATCAGCTGGCGCAACTGGTGGCGGAGGTGAACCTGTACACGGCGCTGGGTGGCGGATGGAGCGAGTGGTCGAGGCTGACGCTGTCGAGTCGACAGCCTTGAGATGACACAGAGGCTGTCACGCAATCATTGCGACTCTGTCACCACATCGTCATACCCGTTAATCAGAATGATGTCAGCCAAAGGGATTTGGCCCATCTGTCGAGAGCCCGCCATTGAGCGGGCTTTTCGTTTGTCGCGCTTGAATGAAAGAACGCGAAGATCAGGCCTACCTGCTCAGCAGCTCAAAACTCGTCTTCAGCAGCGGTACGGCGACGCAGATGAAGATCAGGCCAAACTGCCACCGCAGGATCTTGTTCTGCGACTCCAATGCCGAAATGGACGAACGCAGATCGGCCCCCTGCTCCTTGATCAAGGCGCGCAGTTCGACACCTTGTGCCCGCATTTCGCTGCCCAGTTCCCTGACAACTGATCCCTGCTCCGAGAAGCGTGCATCCAGCCGTGCTTCCAGGCGTGCTTCGGTTTGCAGCAAATCCGACTTTGTCGCGAGATTTTTCATATCGGCCTCCCAGGCATCTACAACCGCCTTGGCCTTGTTCGCCGGAATACTGGCAGTCGTCAGTGCGTCATATAAGGTTAGCGACATTTCCATGATAGCTACTGCAATTGACAAGCGACCTGGAGACATCGGCTCGAAGGAGTGTGGTCATCGTCAAGCCGGCCTTCCCGGCCAGGTGCTGCGCACGACAGCAATACCATTCGGATACTCGGCCAAAACCTGTTGGAAGAGATAGGCAGACGCTTCCCAGGATCTTGTAGGCCAAAGCGCCGTGTAGATGCGCATTCAGGAACATGTCAGGAGCGATGTTGTACCGTGCACCGAGCATGCGGCGCTAAGCCAGGCGTCTGCACTCTGCCCGCTCGAGAGATCGACACGAGATGCCCAAGGCCGCCCTCCTCAGTCTGTACATCCTCCTCTTTGCCTTTGAGCAGGCAGCTCATGCCGAGGAGCGTTTTTACGCCAACCCCGGCTCAACCGCCGCGCAATGGCTCAAGGCGAACCCTGGTGCGCCACTGGCGGCGAGGATCCGTACGGCCATTGCCAACATCCCCAGCGCCCTGTGGTTGACCGGCACCAGCCAGGCCACGCAGAAGCTGAGCGACACCGTCAGCCGTTATGTGACGGCTGCGGACAAGGTGCATGAGACACCGATCCTAGTGGCCTACAACCTGCCCGACCGTGACTGCAGCGGCGGCGCATCGGCGGGTGGTGCGGTGGATGCCCCGGCTTATCGGGACTGGATCGACCGCTTTATCGATGGCATCGGCGACAAGCCGGCCATCGTCATCCTGGAACCCGATGCCCTGGCGGACAGCCAATGCCTGCCCCGGCAAAAACGCGATGAACGTCTGGCACTGCTCAACCATGCGATCTCCAGATTCCAGCAGCATGCACCTTCGGCCAGAGTCTACCTGGACGCCGGCAACCCGGGCTGGAAGCCTGCCGCCACCCTGGCTCGTGACCTGGATGCGGCCGGGGTGAAAATGGCGCACGGGTTTGCGCTGAACGTCTCGAATTTTTATACCCTTACCCAGTCGCGTCAGTACGCCGACGCGATCAATGCCAGGCTGTCCGCCGATCACGGCTACACAAAATCGGTGCTGGTCGATACCAGCCGCAATGGTAACGGCGCCATTCCCGGCGACTGGTGCAACCCGCCCGGACGCACGTTAGGCCTTCCACCCCAGGCCATCACCGAAACGCTGCTAGCCGTTTGGGTAAAGCTGCCCGGCAACTCGGATGGCAGCTCTTCACCCGGCCGCGACTGCCATGGAGGCCCACCGGCCGGGACCTTCAGTCCCGAGCTTGCCGCCCGGCTGATCGATGCTAATTGAGAGTACCTCCTCCCTGAAAGCAAGCGTAGCTTTGCACACCCCAAAATAAACCAAGTGATTTACTTGACACAAAAATAATACAAGTGAATCATTCGCTCAACGTCTCACCCCCAAATCTCTGTACCCACCGGGTCTCCGAGGAAAATAACAATGAGCGATTTCAAGCTGACCTACTCCACGATGTTCAACCCGCCCGCTGAGTTGCACGAACAGTTCGAACGAGCAATGGCCACGCTCAAGCATGACCTGGGTCGTGACTATGGTTTGTTTATCGATGGCAGGAATGTCGTCAGCCCGCACAAGATCGAGAAGCGCAGCCCGATCGACCAATACTGGTTGCTGGGACGTTTCCACATGGCCCGCGAAGAGGACGTCGAAGCCGCCATGCAGGCGGCGCACGAGGCCTTCCCGGCCTGGCGCTCCATGCCCTGGCAAGGGCGCATCGAACTGCTGCGCAAGGTCGCGCGCCTGATCGAAGAGCGGGTCTACCGGATCGCTGCGGCCGTCAGCCTGGAAACCGGCAAGAACCGCATGGAAGCCCTGGGTGAAGTCCAGGAAACCGCCGTGTTCTTCGATCATTACTGCGACCTGATGGAGCAGCACCAGGGCTTCGACCAGACGCTACCCAACGATCCGCTGGAAGACTTCATCAGCACCAATCGCAGCGTGCTCAAACCCTACGGTGCCTGGGTGGTGATCGCCCCCTACAACTTCCCCTTCGCTCTCGCCGGCGGCCCGACCGCCGCAGCGCTGGTAACGGGCAACACCGTAGTACTCAAGGGGGCCAGTGAAACCCCGTGGTCCGGTCGCTTGCTGGCCGAATGCGTCCGCGATGCGGGTATTCCCGACGGTGTTTTCAACTACCTCAATGGCAGCGGCAGCGTGATCGGACAAGCCCTTGTCGACCACCCGCAAGCCGCCGGCATCACCTTCACCGGCTCTTATGAGGTGGGTATGCGGATTGCCCGCGCGCAACTCGACAAGGCCTATCCTCGCCCCTGTATCGCCGAGATGGGTGGCAAGAATGCGGTTATTGTCAGTCGCCATGCCGACCTTGAGCGCGCCGCCCTGGGAATTATCCGTTCGGCCTTCGGCATGCAGGGACAAAAGTGTTCGGCGCTGTCACGCCTCTATGTCGAGGAACCGGTTGCAGAGTCGCTGATCGCCCTGCTCACACAGAAGATCCAGGCAATCAGCATCGGTGATCCGGCCGTGGCCGGCAACTGGATGGGACCGGTGGCAACTCGAAAGGCCTACGACGACTTCGCCGCCTACAGCGAACAGTTGCAGCAACATGGTGCCCGTCTGATCAGCGGAGGCGAGCAACTGAGAAGCGAGTCCTATGTCGCGGGTTTCTATTGCACGCCGACCCTGGTCGAAGCACCGCTTGAGCATCCGCTGTGGACGGTCGAGATGTTCCTGCCGATCGTCATGCTCGCCCGGGTGAAAAACCTCGACCAGGCCATGCAATTGACCAACGCCAGCCAGTACGGGTTGACCGCCGGTTTCTATGGCAACGACCAGGAAACCAACTGGTTCTTCGAGCACGTCGACGCTGGCGTCACCTATGCCAACCGCCCCCAGGGCGCTACGACCGGGGCCTGGCCAGGTTATCAGCCGTTTGGTGGCTGGAAGGGCTCGGGCAATACCGGCAAGGCCATCGCCTCCTTCTACTACTTGCCCCAATACCTGCGCGAACAGTCGCAGACCCGCGTCGAGTAATCCACTGCCACCTTTTTACAAAGGAAAACGTCCGTGCAAAACACCTCCGACAAGCATTTGCTCACCGCCCTGCCCGGCCCGAAATCCCTCGCCATGATCGAGCGCGACCAAGCCGTGGTCTCGCCTTCCTATCCACGGGACTACCCGTTTGTGATGAGTCACGGCCGTGGCGCCGAAGTCTGGGACGTGGACGGCAATCGCTTTATCGATTTCGCCAGCGGCATCGCGGTCTGCTCGACCGGTCACAGTCACCCCAAGGTGGTGGAAGCTGTGAAGAACGCCGCCGACAGGTTCCTGCACATCTCATCCGACTACTGGCATGAAGAGCAAGTGCGCCTGGCGGAAACTCTCAATCGCCTGTCGCCATTCGGCGAGCCAGCCATGACGTTTTTCTGCAACTCCGGCACCGAAGCCGTCGAAGGTGCGATCAAGCTGGCCCGCTACGTGACCGGGCGCTCGCGCTTTATCGGTTTCCTCGGTGGATTCCACGGCCGGACCATGGGCTCGCTGGCCTTCACCGCCAGCAAATACACGCAACAGGCCGGTTTCTTTCCCAGCATGCCCGGAGTGACCCATATCCCCTATCCGAACAACTACCGGCCGTTGCTAGCCGGCGAAGACCAGGGCAAGGCCGTGCTCGACTACCTGGAAAACGTGTTGTTCCAGAACAATGTCCCGGCCCATGAAGTCGCGGCGATCCTGCTCGAACCGATCCAGGGTGAAGGTGGCTACCTGGTACCGCCGGACGGTTTCCTCGAGGGCCTGCGCGCGCTCTGCGATCGTCACGGCATCCTGCTGATCGCCGATGAGGTGCAGTCCGGCGTCGGACGCACTGGCAAGATGTTCGCCTGCCAACACTGGGGCCTGCAGCCGGACATCATCACCCTGGCCAAGGGCCTGGGTTCCGGCCTTCCGATCGGTCTGGTCACGGCCAGGAAAACCCTCATGCAGCAATGGAAACGCGGTGCCCACGGCAACACCTACGGCGGCAACCCACTGTGCTGCGCCGCCGCGTCCGCAACCCTGGATCTGGTCGAAAACGGCTTCATGGAAAACGCCGCACAAATGGGCGAATACCTGATGGACCGTCTCGGCCAATTGCAGGCGCGTTATCCGGACGTGATCGGCCAGTTGCGTGGCAAGGGCCTGATGATCGGCGTCGAGCTGATCACCAACCGCGCCACCCGCACGCCGGCCAAGGCATTCGCCGATCGCCTGCTGCACAACGCCTACCGCAAGGGCCTGCTGTTGCTGACCTGTGGCGTCAGCACCGTACGCCTGATGCCACCGCTGATGATCGACCAGCACCTGTGCGACGAGGCCATCGAGTTGCTCGATGCCGCACTGGCCGAAACCCTGAACGACTGAATATTGGTCACCCCCGAGGAAAGCAGACATGAAGAAGTTGCACGGTGTACTGGCGGTTGTACTGGGCCTGGCGGCACTGACCGCCCAGGCCAGGGACTGGAAGGATATTCGCCTGGCGACCGAAGGCGCCTACAGCCCCTTCAACGAGATCGGCCCGGACGGCAAGCCAAGGGGCTTTGACGTCGACATCGGCAACGCCATCTGTGCGCAGATGAAGGCCCGTTGTACCTGGATCGTGCAGGACTGGGACGGCATGATCCCAGCCTTGCTGGCCAACAAGTTCGATGCGATTGCCGCCTCCATGACCATCACCCCGGAACGCCAGCAGAAGATCGCGTTCACCGAGAAGTACTACAGCTCCTGGGTGCAACTGATCGCCAGGACCGGCGCGCCCTACGACGCCGCCCACCCGGCGACACTCAAGGGAGTGCGCATCGGCGTGCAACGGGAAACCACCCATGAAAAATTTGCCAGGGAAGTCCTCGCGGCCAGTGGCGCCGAGATCGTCAGCTATCCCTCCCTGGAAGAGGCCTACATGGACCTGAAGAACAGTCGCCTGGACGCCACCCTGCAGGACACCATCCCGGGGCTCGAAGGTTTTATCCGGAAACCGGACGGCAAGGGCTTCACGCTGGTGGGCGAGCAACTCAACGATCCACGCTATTTCGGCGCGGGCCAGGGCATCGGCCTGCGCAAGGAAGACGATGACCTGCGCCAGGCGATGAACCGGGCACTCAAGGAAATCATCGACAACGGTCAGTACGAAACCCTGCGCAAGAAGTACTTCGACGTCCCCATCCTCTGACCTGCCCGGCGCTGCCGATCTGGCAGCGCCTTTCAGGTGCCTGTCCGAACCACCATGACAACGCGGCTGCTCGAACAGCCGGAGGGTTTTGCCGTGCCTCGCGATCCACGATTCGACATTCTTTTCGAGCCCTTGCAGATCGGCCCGGTAACGGCCAGGAACCGTTTTTTCCAGGTGCCCCACTGCAACGGCATGGGCTGGACGCAACCGCGCGGTCTCGCCGAGTTGCGCCGGGTCAAGGCCGAAGGCGGTTGGGGGGTGATCTGCACCGAAGAGGTGGAAATCCACCCCAGCAGCGACTGCTCCCCCTTTCACGAAGGCCGCCTGTGGAGCGACCTGGATATTGCGGCGCTGGCGCTGATGACCGAGGCGGTGCATGCCCATGGTGCGCTGGCGGGCATCGAAATCATGCACCACGGTCCGTCCTGTGCCAACCATGACAGCCGGGAAATCCCGCTCGGGCCATCCCACCGGCCGATCACCCATAACGCACCGGTACAGGCACGGGCCATGAGCAGGCAGGATATCCGCGAACTGCGCCACTGGCACCGACAGGCAGCCTTGCGTGCCCGGCGCGCGGACTTCGACATCGTCTATGTCTATGCCTCCCACGACCTGGGATTGCCGATGCACTTTCTGCAGCGGCGCAAGAATGATCGCACCGACGAATACGGCGGCAGCCTGGAGAATCGGGTACGCCTGCTACGCGAGCTGATCGAGGACACCCGCGATGCGGTGGGTGATCGCTGTGCGGTGGCGGTGCGCCTCGGCGTCGAGGAACTGCTGGGACCGGACGGCATTGTCAGCGCCGAAGAAGGCCGCGACATCATTGCCATGCTCGCCGAGCTACCGGACCTGTGGGACGTCAATGTCAGCAGTTGGGGCAACGACAGCGTAACTTCGCGCTTCGGCAAGGAAGGCTATCAGGAACAATACACGGCTTTCGTCAAATCCCTGACCAGCAAGCCGGTGGTCGGCGTGGGGCGCTTCACTTCGCCCGACACCATGGTCAGCCAGATCCGCCGTGGCGTGATGGACTTCATCGGCGCGGCGCGGCCGTCCATTGCCGATCCGTTCCTGCCGAACAAGATCGCTGAAGGACGCATCGACGATATCCGCGAGTGCATCGGCTGCAATATCTGCGTGTCCAGCGATTATTCGAGCTCCAACCTGCGCTGTACGCAGAACCCGACCATGGGTGAGGAATGGCGGCGTGGTTGGCACCCGGAGAAGATCGCGCCCCGTGGCTCGGACAACACCCTGCTGGTGGTCGGTGCCGGCCCCGCCGGGCTGGAAGCCGCCCTCGCCGCCGCTCGGCGTGGCTATGAAGTGCACCTGGCCGAGGCCGGCAGCGAATTGGGCGGACGGGTGTTACGCGAAGCCAGCCTGCCGGGGTTGCGTGAATGGTCCCGGGTGCGCGATTGGCGGGTCGGCCAATTGTTGCCCATGAGCAATGTCAGCATCTACCGCCAGAGCCCGCTCAGCGCTGGCGACATCCTCGAATTCGGTGCAGGCCATGTGGCGATCGCCACCGGCTCGCACTGGCGTCGCGACGGCGTCGGCCGCGCCAACGGCTGGGCGATCCCGGGCTTTGACTCCCCCCAGGTGCTCACCCCCGATGACCTGATGGGCGGGCGACTGCCTACCGGGCCGGTGGTGATTTTCGATGACGATCACTACTACATGGGCAATGTCCTGGCCGAACGCTGCGTCGAGCTCGGCCTGAAGGTAACGCTGGTGACACCGGCGCTACAGATCGCCGGCTGGACCGACAACACCCTCGAGGCCAGCCGCATTCTCAAGCGCCTGATGACATTGGAGGTCGAACTGGTACGCCATCACAATATCAGCCGCTTCGAGCCCGGCAGCCTGCACCTGCGCTGTGAAATCAGCGGACGCCCGCGGGTGCTGGAATGCCAGTCGCTGGTCAGTGTCACCGCGCGCCTGCCCGACGATGCCCTGCACGAGGCGTTGCTCGACCAGGGCGTGGCACTGGCACAGGCCGGTATCGGTTCGGTCAGCCTGGTCGGCGACAGCCAGGCGCCCGGCACCATCGCCGCAGCGGTGTACCAGGGCCACAAGTTTGCACGTTACCTGGACAGTGGGCTGGCGCCCCACGACTACGCCCGCGAGTTGCCGCTGATCACACCGGGCCCTGTGCCCACGCCTCTCTTTGCACAGTGAGAATACTTCCATGCTTTATGGATACGCGGACAGCATCCTGCTCGGTGCGCTGGTCACCCTCAAGGTCGGTGTGTGCTCGTTTGCCGTGGCCCTGGCCTTCGGCCTGCTGGTTGCCAACGGCAAACTCTCCAGCCAGCGCTGGCTGGCCTGGCCGGCGACCGCCTTCACCTCGGTCATGCGCAGCGCGCCGGACTTTGTCTGGCTGCTGTTTCTCTACTACGGCGGGCAAACGGCGCTGAACCTGCTGGGGCAGCGAATGGGTTTCCAGGCCATCGACATCGATGCCTTCGCCGCCAGCGTGATCATCCTGGGGGTAATCTATTCGGCCTACCTCGCCGAAACCTTTCGTGGCGCGTTCCTGGCGGTCGACAAGGGCCAGGCAGAGTCGGCGCAAGCCTTCGGTTTCAACCGCCTGCAAGTGCAGTGGCATATCGTCGTCCCGCAGATGATGCGCTTCGCCCTGCCGGGCATCAGCAACAACTGGCTGGTGATGCTCAAGGCCACCGCCATCACCTCGATGGTCAGCCTCAACGAGCTGATCTTTCTCTCGCGCTCGGCCGGCAAGGCCACCGGTCATGGCCTGGAACTGCTGAGCGTGGCCGCCCTCATTTATTTGCTGCTGAGCACAATCTCGGTAGTTGGCCTGAGGTTGCTCGCCGCGCACTATGCCGCCGGCAGCAAGGAGATCACCCTATGAACTGGTCTGTCGTCTTCGATAACCTGGCCTTGTTCCTGTGGGGCGATGGCATCCGCACCACGGGCCTGCTGCTGACCGTCGAACTGTTCATCACCTCACTCGGCCTCGGCCTGGCGATGGCGATCCCCTTGTCGCTGCTGCGGGTATCGAACAATCCCCTGCTGCGCACGCCCGTTTGGTTGTTTACCTATGTGTTTCGCGGCACGCCGCTGCTGGTGCAGATCTATATCATCTACTTCGGCCTCGCCGAAATCGGCTGGATCCGTTCCAGCTGGGCCTGGCATTTCCTGCGCGAAGCCTATATCTGCGCCTGGCTGGCGATCAGCCTGAATACCGCGGCGTACACCATCGAGATCCTCGCCGGCTGCATCCGCAAGACCTTCCACGGCGAAATCGAAGCGGCCCGCGCCATGGGCATGGGACGCTGGACACAGATGCGCCACATCATCCTGCCGGGAGCAATGCGCCGGGCCATTCCGGCCTACAGCAATGAGGTGATCCTGACCCTGCACGCCACCGCCCTGGCCTCCAGCATCACCCTGCTCGACCTGGCCGGTGTCGGTCGTTCGATCAGCATGCGCTATGCCTCGCCCTATGAAGCCTATATCGCCGCCCTGGTGCTGTATGCCGTGTTCACCACGCTGGTGTTCCTGCTGTTTCGCCTGGCCGAGGGCAAATGGCTGGCGTACCTGCGCCCTCGTTCGACTCATCCCTGACAAGACGGCCACGAATGGCTGCCAAGGTTAACGATATGTGCAAACTCCAGGTCAACGATCTCCACAAGAGCTACGGCCAGCACCAGGTCCTCAAAGGCGTTTCCCTCAGGGCCGATGCCGGTGACGTGATCACCCTGATCGGCTCCAGCGGTTCGGGCAAAAGCACGTTCCTGCGTTGCCTGAATCTGCTGGAAAATCCCCAGGCCGGTGAAATCATCTGGGACGGTACGCCTATCGCCCTCAAACGCGCCCGCGACGGCAGCTTGCACGCCAGAGACACGCAGCAGCTACAACATCTGCGCACCCAGCTGTCGATGGTGTTTCAAAGCTTCAACCTGTGGGCCCACCTCAGCGTGCTGGAAAACGTGATCGCGGCCCCCATGCGCGTCCAGAAACTCAGTCGCGCCGAGGCGACGCAAAAGGCCTTGCACTACCTGAACAAGGTCCAGATGGACCCCGCCCGGTTCGCCAATAGCTATCCGTCGCAGTTATCCGGCGGCCAGCAACAGCGGGTGGCCATTGCCAGGGCGCTGGCGGTGGAGCCGCAAATGCTCCTGCTCGACGAGCCCACCTCGGCACTGGACCCGGAACTGGTCGGCGAAGTGCTGGCGGTGATCCAGGGCCTGGCTCGTGAGGGACGCTCGATGATCATGGTCACCCATGAAATGAGTTTTGCCCGCGACGTCTCCAGCCAGGTGATTTTTCTCCATCAGGGTCGGATCGAAGAACAGGGGACGCCCGCAAAAGTGTTCCGCTCTCCAAGCAGCGAACGGCTCAAGGCATTTCTGGGCAGTTCCCAGCGCAGCCAGGAAGCCTTTGTCGAGCCCGCAGATAAACCATTTGTTTCATCGACCTAAAAATTCAAACAACTGAGACTGCTCGCGTTTCACCTGCGTGACAGGTGGCGCCAAGGAAGTGTCCGCATGACGCATATTTTTCACCGCAACCCTGCCCTGCCCCTGCCCGTCGCCGTGCGTGGCGAGGGCTGTTACCTGATAGACACTGCCGGACGTCGGTATTTCGACGGCTCCGGTGGCGCCGCCGTCTCCTGCCTGGGTCATGCCCATCCCCGGGTAATCGCCGCCATGCAGCAGCAGATGGCGACGCTGGAATACGCCCATACCAGTTTTTTCAGCAGCGAACCGGCCGAGCAGCTCGCCAACCTGCTGGCCGACAACAGCCCGTCGACGCTGGGCAATGTGTATTTCCTCTCCGGTGGCTCGGAAGCCATGGAAACCGCGTTGAAAATGGCCCGTCAATACCATGTCGAAAACGGCCAGGCGCAACGTCAGCACTTTGTGTCACGTCGTCAGAGTTATCACGGTAATACCCTCGGCGCGCTGTCCATCGGCGGCAACCTGCCACGGCGCAAGCTCTATGAACCCTTGCTGATGAAGAGTACCCAGGTTTCACCCTGCTTCGCCTTTCGCTATCAGCGCAATGATGAAAGCGACGCCGATTATGTCGACCGACTGGGCTTGGAGCTGGAGCAGACATTCCTCGTCCTCGGACCGCAAAGCGTGGCGGCGTTCGTCGCCGAGACAGTCGTCGGCGCGACCTCTGGGGCCGTCGCCCCGGTGCCGGGCTACCTGGAACGCATGCGACAAATCTGTGATCGCCATGGCGTGCTGCTGATTCTCGATGAGGTGATGTGCGGCATCGGCCGTACCGGCACCTATCACGCCTTCGAACAGGAAAACGTAGTGCCCGATCTGCTGGTCCTGGCCAAGGGCCTGGGCGGAGGTTTTCAACCGATTGGCGCGGTCATGGCCAGCGACCGGGTGGTGCACGCCATCAGCAGCGGCAGCGGCAGCTTCCAACACGGCCACACCTACATCGGCCACCCCATCGCCTGTGCCGCGGCGTTGGCGGTGCAGCAGGAGATCATCGGCCAGAACCTCTGCGCCCAGGTGCGCAGCAGCGGCGAGCTGCTCGCACGCCTGCTCGACGAGCGCTTCGCCAACCACCCCCATGTGGCCGATATTCGCGGGCGCGGGCTGTTCTGGGCGATCGAGCTGGTGCAGGACCGCGACGGCAACCGACCCTTTGCCGCAAACCTGCGCGTGCATAGCCGGATCAAGACGGCGGCCCAGGCTCGCGGCCTGCTCTGTTACCCCGGAGGCGGCACCGTCGATGGCCTCAACGGCGATCACGTGCTGCTCGCGCCCCCCTACATCAGCACTCCCGAACAGCTGGCTTTCGCGGTGGACACCCTGGCGGTGGCCCTGGATGAAAGCCTCGCCACCTGCCCATCCACACGACACAAAGAGGCGTAAACCATGAAACCACGTTATCTGCAGGCCGCGCTGCTGGCATTCGCTGCCTTGCTGAGCAGCCAGGCCACACTTGCCGCCGACCCCCAGCGCGCACGCGACCTGGGCATTCCCTTCGAAGGCACACCGGGCAAGCTCAACGCGATTACCGATGTGGCCGGCGTGGAAGTTGGCCAGATCACCCTCAACAGTGGCGAGGGCAAGCTGGTCCAGGGCAAGGGCCCGGTGCGCACCGGCGTCACCATGGTCCTGCCCCGGGGCAAGGCCACGGTGAAAGCGGTGAACGGCGGTTTCTTCAATCTCAATGGCAACGGGGAAATGACCGGCCAGTCCTACCTGCAGGACTTCGGCCTGGTGTACGGTCCCATCGGCATCTCCAACACCAATGCCATCGGCCCGGTGTATGCCGCGATCACTGAGTGGTCGGCCACCACTTTCGGTAATGCCATCTGGCCAGTCGTGGCGGAAACCTGGGACGGACGCCTCAATGATATCGAAGGCCTGCACGTGAAACCGGAACATGCACTTGGTGCCATCAAGGCCGCCAAGGGCGGTCCGGTACGCGAGGGCAATGTCGGCGGCGGCAACGGCATGGTCTGTTTCGGCTTCAAGGGCGGCATCGGCACCTCGTCGCGTGTGGTCGAGGTCGAAGGCAAGCCCTATACCGTCGGCGTGCTGGTGCAGTGCAACACCGGCCAACGTGACACCTTGCGCATCGCCGGTACTCCGGTTGGCCAGGAGCTGGCGCAAAAATGGCTGGGCTGCTTCCAGCCGGGGGTTGCCGCGACGGACAAGACGCCCCATTGCCAGAAAAGCGGCGATGGCGGGGCCGCGAGCAAGGACCTGGGCTCGATCATTATCGTGGTCGCCACCGACGCACCGCTGCTGGCCACCCAGTTGAACCGGATCGCCAAGCGGGCCTCGATGGGTCTGGCCCGCATGGGCTCGTTCGCCGGTAATGGCTCGGGCGACCTCATCGTGTCGTTCTCGACGGGAGAGGCGATCAACGATGTCGAGCAAGAGCAGCCCGTCACGGTCACCCAGTTCCCCAACGACAAGATCGATCCACTGTTCAATGCCACCGTGCAGGCCACGGAAGAAGCCATTACCAATGCACTGGTCGCAGCCCGGGACATGATCGGCGTCAATGGCTACACCGCCTACGCCCTGCCCCACGACGAACTGACCGCCATCCTGAAAAAATACAATCGGCTGCAACCGTAGGCCGCAGGCAAGGCACCTTGCGCCGCAGGTGCCTTGTCGGGCTTACTCGACGTAGACGTTAAAACGCTTGAGTTGCGCCTCGCTGTTGGCGATCTGCTGAAGGCTGTCTTCGTTGCCGTTGGCCACCAGCAGCGCTGCCAGCGTCTGGGACACGGCCAGCGCCGGTACCACCGAGGGAAACAGCGAAGGCGTGGCATTGCGCACCACGATCAGGACGTCGGACGGACCGGCCACCGGCGAGACCGGACTGTCGGTGATCGCCACGATCCTGGCCCCGTGCTCACCGCAGAACTGCACCGCACGCAAGGTATCCTGCGCGTACGGGTGGTAGCTGAACACCACCAGCGCATCATCCGGACCAATACGCCGCAACTCGTCGGCAAAGGCTCCGCCAACCCCGCTGAGCAAGGTGGTGTTGTTCAGGAACATGCCGCAGACATAGCTGAAATAGTAGGCGGCGGGAAAAAGGCTGCGCAGGCCGACCACGTAGATGTGCCTGGCCTTGACCAATAGACTGTGGGCGGCGAGGATCTGCTCGTAACGCTCAGGGCTGAACGTATCTTCCAGGTTACTCTGTTCGGCACTCAGCATCTCGCTGATCAAGCCGGTGTTCTGGTCACCTTTCGAACGTTTGCGCAGCGCATCGGCGCGCTGGGTGAACATCGAGTCGCGCTCGGTCAGCCAGACGCGAAAACAGTCCCGCAACTGCTCATAACCATCAAATCCCAACTGGCGGGCCAGGCGTAGCATCGAGGCCGGCTGCAGCTTGGCCATGCCGGCGACGGTACGCATCGACTGCAAGGCCACGTCGTTGGGATGATCGAGAACAAAGCGCGCGGCGCGCTGGAGGGTTGGCGTAAGCGACTGAAAGGTTGCTTCAATAAGCTTGTCTAGTTGATGCTTGTCCATAGAATCCTGCGCTCCGGTGTCCGCTGAATTCTAACAGCAAGGCAGGTTGAACGGCGCAACGATCTGCACGTGCGGCGGAGCAGTCGACCGTCCATGGCCGACCAGGACTTTCAGCGGCCGGACCTGCGCGGCGAAGGCGCAGGTGAACAGCCGTGCAGTCACCTGCACAAGCCCATCTCACCCACTGCTTCGCCACGGGACCGCTCGCTACCGCTGCGCCCCCTTACGTCCGGGGGGCGCGATGGTCTGGCGCAATGGCGTTTTCGATGGCGCGGGCCAGGCGACCATCGTCAATCATGTCGCGAATGGCCCGCAGTTCCGGGTACATGTCCCGGTCCGCGTCACGCGCCGGGACCTGGGTACGGATCAGATCGTAGGCCGCCCCCGTCCCTCGCCCCGGCCGCAAAGGACGCTGGAACTCCAGGGCCTGGGCGGCGCAGATGAACTCGACGCTGAGAATATCCACCGTGTTGTTCGCCGCAGTACGCGCCTTGCACGCGGCAGTGACGCCCATCGACACATGGTCTTCCTGGCCCGCGCAGGTCGAAACACTATGCACGCTGGCCGGCGCCGCGAGGCTGCGGTTATCGGCGGCCAGCGCTGCGGCCACATAGGGCGGAATCATGAACCCGGAGTTCGACCCACGGCCATCGGCCAGAAACGCCGGCAGCCCGCTGAGGTAGCTGTTGGTCAGGCGGTCCGAACGGGCCTGGGACATGCTGCCCAGTTGGGAGATGGCCACGGCCAGGCAATCGAGCGCCAAGGCAGTCGGTGCGCCGTGGCCATTGCCGCCGGGCAAGGCGACCAGCGTATCGTTCTCGACGACAAACACCGGGTTGTCCGTCACCGAGTTGATCTCGACCTCGAGCACGCCACGGCAGTAGGCAATGGCGTCGCGCACGGCACCGTGCACCTGCGGAATACAGCGCAGGCTGAGGGCATCCTGCAAGCGGTGATCGGCATTCGCCGCGATGATCTGGCTGGCGTCCAGCACGCTCAGCAGGCGGGCGGCCGTCGCCACCTGCCCGGCATGGGGACGCATGCGCTGCAGCCTCGGGTCATAACCCTTGGTGTTGCCCTTGAGGGCCTCGAGGCTCATCGCCCCCGCCACATCGGCCAGCTCGACCAGTCGCTCCACCTGATCGAGGGCCAGGGCACCGATACCGGTAATTTCGTAGGTGCCGCTGAGCAGCGCATGCCCCTCGCGCGGCCCCGGCTCGCGTACGGCGATGCCGGCCTGCGCAAGCGCTTCGCCACCGGGCAGCAATTGGCCCCGGTACCACGCCTGGCCCTGGCCAAAAACCGCCAGGCCGATGTGCGCCGTGGCGATAAGATAGCCAACCGAGCCGCCGCTCGGTGACCAGGGCGTGACACCCCGGTTGAGCATCTCGGTCATGGTCAGCACGAGGTCGGGGCTGACCCCGCTGCAACCTTGCAGCAGCGCCCGGATCATCGTGGCCATGATGGCCCGGATCGCCAGGTGGTCGTGTGGCGCCCCGACTCCACTAGCATGGCTGCGCAGCATGTTGAGCTGCGAGCGTGAGATCTCGTCCGGGCGCAACTTCACCGAATACAGATCGCCGACGCCGGTGGTCAGGCCATAGATCGCCTGGCCGCTGTCCAGTTCCTGCTGGATCAGGTCGCGGATGCGTGTCATCGCCGCCAGCATGTCGGAGTCCAGGACAACCTGGCTACCGGCGGCGATCGCGGCGATGTCCTCGATGGAAGTGGGTTGCGCACCCAGGGTGACGGGGGTCATGTGACGGATCAAGAGTGTGTCCTCATGGAAAGATCGTTCAGGGTGCAACGCCACGCGTTGCACCCGCCTCACCTCAGTTGAGCTTGTGCGCGGCCAGCCAGCGAGCGGCAATCACATCGATGCTCTCGTGTTCGTTGAGGTTGCCGTTCATGACAATCAGGTCCTCGGTCGTCAACGCGGCGGACACTGCGTTCAACAGGCTCTCGATCTGCGGTGTCATCTTTTTCGCGGCGAAAATCGGCACGATATTCTGCGCGGGAAAGAGGTTCAGGGGGTCCGCCAGGGGCACCAGGTTGTTGCTCTTGATCGCAGGATCGGTGGAGGTCAGGTCGGCGGCATCGATCTGGCCGTTGAGCAAGGCCGAGAGCGTCAGCGGCCCGGCGACGTCCAGGGTCTTGAACGACTTGAAGGTCAGCCCGTACACCTGCTTGAGGCCGAGCACGCCTTCCTTGCGCGACTTCCACTCCGGCGGCCCGCCCAATACCAGTTGATGGGCAACAGGCTTGAGGTCGGCAATGCTCGCCAGTGTGTACTTGTCGGCGGTCGCCTTCGTCACGACCACCACGTCGGAGTCCTGGGCGCCAGACGGTGGCAACATCGAGATGCCCGCCGGCAGGGCCTTGCGTAGCGCCTCGGCGACGTCCTGGGGCGAATGGGCGGTGGCGTTTTTATCCAGGTAGCTGAGCGTCGCGCCCGAGTACTCCGGGATCATGTCGATCGAGCCATCGAGCAGTGCCGGCAGGTAAACCTCCCGGCTACCGATATTGAGCTTGGTATTGACCGCAATGCCCTTTGCACCCAGGGCCTTTGCATAGATTGTGGCGAGCAGCTGGCTTTCGGGAAAGTCGGCCGAACCGATGGTCATCGTGCCCGCCGTGTCGGCCGCCATCGCCGAGACGCTAAGAAGACTGGAAACAGCGAACACACCCAGGGCAAACATTGCTTTCATCATGGTCTGAACTCTCTCAAGGATCCGAGGGGAAGGTAGGTGGGTTGATCCGTCACCCGGTGGAGCTGCGTCGAGCGCTTTTCGGCATCCTGCGGGTCAGCCCGGGAGACACCAGAACAGAGGACAGCAGGCCGATCAACAGGTCGACGGCCAGCGCCAGGACGGCGACCAGCAAGGCCCCCGCCGCCATCTGCGCGTAGTCGTTCTGGGCCCGCCCGTCGATGATGAACCGGCCTATGCCGCCGAGTGAGACATACGAGGCGATGGTCGCCGTGGAAATCACCTGTAGCGTGGCGCCCCGCAGCCCGGAGAGCATCAGCGGCAGAGCGCACGGCAACTCGACCCGCCAGAGCAGGCTCAGCGGCGGATAACCCATGCCCCGTGCCGCATCGACGACAGCGGCGTCGACCGCGACCATGCCGGCGTAGGTCCCGGTCATGATCGGCGGCACCGCCAGCAGGATCAGCACGATGAGGCTCGGCACCAGGAAAGCCAGGTCCGACGCGAAAACCGGGCCGAACAGAATCACCAGCAACACGATCAGACCGATGCTCGGCAAGGCCCGCAGTATGTTGGCGAACCCCGCGACCCAGACCACGCCCTTTCGGGTGTGCCCGACATACAGGCCGATCGGCACCGCAATGACCGCCGCGATCAACAACGCAACGGCGCTGTAGAACAGATGCTCGGCAACACGCACCAGGATCCCTTCGGAATCCGTCCAGTGCGAAGGATCAAGGAACCAGTCGATCATGATTGCACCTTGCGCGGTTGCCAGGAGGTCAGGCGGGCTGCCAGCAGGATAACCAGCCCGTCAAGCAGGACGGCCAGCAGCAAACAGAGAACGATGCCGACGATGATCGGCGTCAGGAACCGCTGTTGCATGCCCTGTGAAAACAGCAGGCCCAGTTGCGGCGTGCCGATCAGCGCCGCGACCGAGACCACGCTGACATTGGACACCACCGCGACGCGCAGGTTGGCGGCGATCACCGGGATGGCGATGGGCAGTTCCACCGCCACCAGCCGGTGCAAGGCGCGATAGCCCATGGCATCGGCGGCCTGCTGGGTTTCTTCGGGGACCGAATCGAGGCCGTCGCTGACGGTGCGCACCAGCAATGCCAGTGAATAGAGCGTCAGGGCAATGACCACGTTCAGCGGGTCGAGGATCCGCGTGCCGATGATCCCCGGCAGCAGGACGAACAGCGCCAGCGCCGGGATGGTGTAGAGCAGCCCGGCGGCCCCGAGCAGGGCCGACTTGAATATCCCGCTGCGTTGGGCCGCCCAGCCCAATGGCAGCGCCAGGGCAAGACCGATCAGCACCGGCACCACCGACAGGACCAGGTGCGACCAGAACAGGCCCGCGATCGTGCCGGACTCCTGAAGTATCCAGTCGAACTTCATGACAGGCTCCTGTCCCGGGCGCCCTGGGGAGCTCCCAGCGCGGCCGCGACATCGCTCAGGCTGACGGTCCCCAGGAGCAGGCCGTCGAGCCCGACGACCACACCACGTCGCCCCGGCGCGCTCAAGGTCGCGTCGAACAGCTGGCGCAGCGTGCCATCGACCGGTGCCAGCGTGCCGCTGAGGTTCAAGTCGCTCGCCTGCACCGGGCCTCGCAGGTTCGCTGTATCGACCCAGCCCAGGGGTTTGCCGACGGCATCCACCACCAGGACCCAGCGCTCATCGGCAAGAGGTCCCCCGGCCTGGACAGACTCCCCGAGCCGCAAGGTCGGTTCGGGACGCAGCGGCAGGTTGTGGCCCATGGGCGTGAAGCCAAGGGAGCGGTAGCCACGGTCGCGGCCGACGAAATCGGCGACAAACGCATTGGCCGGCCGGGTCAGCAGTTCCTGCGGCGCTGCCACCTGGACCAGCTCGCCGCCGGTACGGAAAACGGCCACCTGGTCACCGAGCTTGAGCGCTTCGTCTATATCGTGGGTGACCATGATGATGGTCTTGCCGATCTCGCGCTGCAAACGCAGGAACTCATCCTGCAGTTGCAGGCGCACGACCGGATCGACAGCGCTGAAGGGCTCGTCCATCAGCATGAACTGCGGGTCCGAGGCCAGCGCCCGGGCCACCCCGACGCGTTGTTGCTGCCCGCCGGAGAGTTGCCAGGGATAACGGTCGGCGAAATCCAGGGTGAGCCCGACGCGCTCGATCAGTTCCAGGGCAATGGTCCGGGCCTTGGCCGGCTTGATGCCATTGAGCAGCGCCGTGGTGGCGATGTTCTGCACGATGGTGCGGTGGGGAAACAGCCCGGCGTGCTGGATGACATAACCGATCCTGCGTCGCAGCAACGCCACATCCATCCTTGCAGTGGGTTCCCCGTCCAGGCTGATGGTGCCCGAACTTGGCGTGATCAGCCGATTGACCATACGCAGCGACGTTGTCTTGCCGCACCCGGAGGGGCCGACCAGCACCGTCAACTTCCCGGTCGGTGCGACCAGCGACAGCCGGTCCACCGCCACGGCACCGCCTATGTACTGCTTCGTGACATTCTCAAACGTAATCACAGGTTTTCCCTCATTCAGGAGCAGAACCACACCATCCCATTGCCAAGGGTAGTCAACTCACCGATGGTGCTCAGGCACACTCATTGCGTTTCTCGGTGATCAGCACCACCGAGGCGATGTCATCGTCGCCATGCCCTTCCTGCGCCAACCGGGCGAAATAACTGCGCGCAAGATCGGCTACGGGCAGTACCAGACCGTTGGCCGACATGATCGCCGCCGCGTTGTTGAGGTCCTTGAGAAAGGTGCGTACATGGCCGCCCGGGACAAAGTTGCGTTCTTCCATGCGCCGCCCATGAATCTGCAGCATCTTGCTGTCGGCAAACCCGCCGGTCAGCGCCGCGCGAACACGGGCCGGCTCGAGGCCCAGGCGGGTCGCCAGGACCATCACCTCGGAGACTGCGGTGATGGCGGTCGAGGCGATCGTCTGGCTGAGCAGCTTGACCGTCTGCCCCGCGCCAGAGGGACCGACATGGGTGACCCGGCCCATGCACTCCAGCACCGGCCGGGCGTATTCGATGGCCTCGGCGCTGCCGCCCGCCATGATGGCCAGCGTGCCCAGTTCCGCGCCGTCAGGTCCACCGGAAATCGGTGCGTCCACATAGGCAATGCCCAATGCCTGGAAGCGCTGGCTGATGTCCACGGATTCATGGGGCGCGATCGAACTCATGTCGACGATCACCAGGCCCGCGTTCAACCGCTCGAGCAGCGACGGGGCAAACAGCACCTCACGCACTGCGGCGCCGTTCTCGATCACCGAAATCAGCAACTCGACATCGATCGCCACGTCCCCAAGACTCTCCACCACCTGCGCGCCATGGGCCGCCAGCGGTTCGGCCTTTGCCAGCGTGCGGTTCCAGACCCGTACCTGGTGGCCAGCATCAAGCAGGCGCCGCACCATGGGAGCGCCCATCACACCTGCGCCGATAAATCCGATCCTCATTTGGTGCACCTCTCAACGAATTTAAATGTCATTACATGTCATGAAGTTATATCTGCAAACAGTGCGCCAACCCGGTCGAATCAAAATCCGCTCGACTCACTTCGTTTGCGTCATCAAGTTGTCATGACGTGTATAAACTAACTCGCACGTCGAACGCTGTCGACCCCCTTGCGAGAGGATTTTTTCCGAGCCGATCGGACGCCAGGAAGCACCCCGGGGAAAAGACTCGCAAGAGCTTGAAGGACGGCAGGACATGCCAAGGGCACAGGTACGCACAGCAGACAACAAAAACCCGGCGCCAAGGCCGGGTTTCGGTGGTTATCTGCAAAGGAGGGGAGCGCAGGGCCGGCATGACACCGGCCGCCCCGCTCCGTCAGGTCTGGGCACCATTGAGCAGGGCCGTGCCGACGAAGCGCTGGCGTGATCCGGGATGGACAAAACGGGTGAACGAGGTCATGACCTCGTTCACCCAGGTCTTGCGCGTCAGCACCAGAAACGCCTCGGGGACGGTCAATTCCAGCAGCGCCGACTCAGGCCCGCTCGGCAAGGTCGCCTGGATCTCATGCTCCGACTTGGTCGGCATGGCAATGGACTGCAGGTAGTCGGTCGTCGATTGCCGGGTGAAATCCTGCTCCAGGTAAAGCGGGGCAAAGCGCGCCGAAACAAAGCGGTCCTCCATCTGGATGGGGACACCGTCGGCGCAATAGACCAGCAGACTGTGGAAGAACACGTCCTTGGCGCCGGCCCCCTGGCCCAGGGGGATCTCGGCCATGATCCTGGCCTTGGCCTTGACCTGTTCGAGCTTGTGCACCCGGATGGTCAGGATCTGCCCCCGATTGCGGATATCGTCGGCAATGTTGTGCAGCTTGATGAAGGTCGAAGCCACCTTGGGTGGCGCGACAAAGGTGCCCACGCCCTGGATCCGGTCGAGCACTCCCGACTCCGACAGCTCCCGCAGCGCGCGATTGACGGTCAGGCGCGACGCCCCCATCTCGGCCACAAGCTCACTCTCGCTGGGAATCTTCTCCCCCGAGCGGAAATGGCCGCTCGCAATACCATCCAGTACGTAGGCCTTAACTTGCTGATAGAGAGGAAGAGGCAATGGAACACCCGTCGGTTATAGAGAGCCTTCAATCCTAACACGAATGAATTTGCCCACAGGCGCATCCTGCGTTCGACCTTCGCGTCACCGGGAGCCGACGTTCGGAGGGAATTGATGATTGCCCAGGTTGTCATGACGTGTGTATATTAATTAACGCTCAGGCAAAACCCATCGCTTCGAGTCAATGACGTTCATCACCGCCCAGACACTGATCGAGGTTCCTATGTCGTCCATCGCTGCACCTTCCGGCCACACCCAGGATTCGACCTCTGCAGGTCCCCTTGCCGGGCTCAGAGTCGTCGACTTCACCCGCGTATTATCCGGTCCCTTTTCGACGGCGCTGCTGGCCGACCTGGGTGCCGAAGTGATCAAGATCGAGTCGCCGGGCGGTGATGACTACCGGCATGTCGGGCCATTCGTCGAGGGCTCCAGCGCCCTGTTCGCCTTTGCCAACCGGGGCAAGAAGAGCGTGGTCCTCGACCTGAAAAAAGCCGAGGACCTGGCTGCCGCGCGCCAACTGGCCAGCACCGCGGACATCGTCGTGGAGAACTTTCGCCCAGGCGTGGCCCAGCGCCTGGGGATTGGTTATGAGGCCTTGCGCCCGTTGAACGAAAAACTGATCTTCGCCAGCATTTCCGGCTTTGGCCAGGACAGCCCGTTCCAGGGCAAACCGGCGTACGACCTGGTCGTCCAGGCATTGACCGGGCTGATGTCGATCAACGGCGATCCGGAGGGCCCGCCGATGATTGTCGGCGAGGCATTCGGCGACCTCACCGCCGGACTGTTCGCGTCCTGGGCCATCCTGGCCGCCGTGGTTCAGCGCAACGGCACCGGCAAGGGCTGCCAGATCGACGTATCCATGTTCGACTCGCTGCTCACGCTGATGCCCACCGCTGCCGCCAGCTACCTGGTTTCCGGCAAGGCACCGACCCGGGCAGGCAATCGCCATCCCTTCTCCGCGCCATTTGGTGCCTATGCGGCGCAGGATGGCAACGTGGTCATCGCCATCCTCAACAACAACCTGTTCGAACAATTCACCCAGCTCATCGGCCGTCCGGACGTGTCGCAGGACCCGCGCTTTGCCAGCGATGAACGACGCGGCCAGCATGAAGCGCAACTGCGTGACGCCATCGAAGGCTGGAGCCGCTCGCTGCCCGTCGCCCGGATCGTCGAGGTGCTCGAGCAAGCCGGTATCCCCTGCGCGGCCATCGATGATGTCGCCAGTGCCGTCGACGGCCCCCAAGCCGTCGCCCGCGCCCTCTTCCGCCAGGGGATGATAGGCGGGCAGGCCATGCGCCTGCCGGAACAGCCCGTACACTTTTCAACCCTGGTCCGAGGCCGGCCAGCCATTGTCCCGGAACTGGGCCAGCACACCGATGCGTTCGTCGTACGGCACGCCGCAGCAAGCCAGGCCCCGGCCTCTCCCGCGTCAACAGCGGTGGCGACAGAAAAGGCCGACGTGGTACTCGTGGACATCGACGGGCCGGTCGCAACCCTCACGATCAACAGGCCCGACGCCGCCAATGCCCTCGGTACCGACGTCAGGGAGCAACTGCTGGCGGCCGTCACCGCGCTGGAGTCGAACCGCTCCGTGCGGGTGGTGATCCTCACAGGCGCCGGCACCCGGACGTTTGCCGCCGGCTCCGACATCCGCGACATGGCGCCCATGACCGCCGCGCAGTCGATGGCGCTGTCGGAAAGCATCCTGCACCTCAACAATCGTCTCGCGGCGCTGGCGCAACCGGTGATTTGCGCGGTCAACGGCTGGTGCCTGGGTGGCGGGCTGGAACTGGCGCTGGCGTGCGACCTGCGCATCGCCTCGGAAACGGCCCGGTTCGGCTTTCCGGAAGCGAAGCTGGGTATCATGACCGGCGGTGGTGGCCTGCCACGCCTGGTTCGCGTGGTCGGCAGCGGCGTAGCCCGGCACATGGTGTTGACCGGCCAGTTCCTCAACGCCCAGCGGGCCTTCGAAATCGGCCTGGTCACCCAACTGTGTGCGCCTGACGAATTGATGCACGATGCAAAAACCCTGGCCACGCAGATCGCCGCCCTGGCGCCGATCGCCCTGGCGCAGATCAAGCGAACCCTGGCGACCGTGGAAAACACCGACATGAGCTCCGGCATGCAGGCCGAAGCCCAGGCCTGCGCCGTGTGTTTTTCCACCCAAGACAAGCAGGAGGGCATGCAAGCCTTCCTCGCCAAACGCCCCGCTGCCTTCGAGTGGCGCTGACGATCAGGGCGGCGGCGCACCGGCCGCCGCCCTGAAACGGCCAGGCTGCGTGACGATGATGAAAATCCGCCTGCCTTGGTCCTGTTCAGCTCGGAAATGTGCGAGGCGGCTGGCCAGTACCTGCAAGGTGTATCGAGCAGCCTCGTGATTATTGCTTGCGCGGAATAAAACCTGGCACGCCGGTTTCCACCACCGAGTTGAAGCGTATGCGGGTGGTGATCTCTTCCTGGATTTCCCGCATGGCCCGGTGGGGCAAGGTCGCGATATCGAAATTCTCCTGGATATGTCCCGGTGTCGCCGAGGTGGTCAGGAACGCCACGCCACGCTGCACCGACCAGGCCAGGGCCACTTGTGCCGGGGTTTTGCGCACGCGCCGGGCGATCCCGGTAATCACCGGTTCCTCCAGCACATTGGGCTCCATGCCGTGGCCGAGGGGGGCGAACGCCAGCACGATGATGCCGTGTTCACGGCAGAATTCGAGCAGTTCCCATTCCGGCAGGTACGGGTGGGACTCGACCTGGACCACCGTGGGTTTTATCCGGGCCGCCGCAACCACTTCCTTCAGGGCTTCCAGGGTGATGTCCGAAAGGCCGATGGAGCGGCACAGCCCTTCGTCCATCAGGTTCTCGAGAGCCCGCCAGGTCTCGATCAGCGTCACGCCCTGGTCGTAGATGACCTGGCCCAGTGCATCCCGCGGGTCCTGGTCGTCACCGGCCTGAAAGGCAAACGGCGTATGGATCAGGTAGCAGTCGATATAGTCGACGCCCAGTCGCCGGCAACTGGCCTCGAACGCCGGCTTGACGCGCTCGGGCCGGTGATTGGTATTCCACAGCTTGGTGGTGATGAACAGCTCTTCCCGCCCGACCAGGCCGCTCTCCAGCGCTTCCTGTAGCGCCACGCCGACCTGCTCTTCATTGCGATAGCGCTCGGCACAATCGAAATGCCGGAAGCCGGTTTGCAGCGCGGTCCTGATCGCCTCGGTGGTCACCGAAAGATCGCGGAACAGCGTACCGAAGCCCACCGCCGGCATCGAACCGCTGCCGTAGATAAGTGGAAACCGGGTATCGCGAAGGGTGTCTTGATAAGTCATGTCGTTACTCCATGGTCTGTCTGTTGATTTCGCCGGAGGCAACCTGCCGTGCCGCCACGCCGACGGCGTTGCCGCCAAGCGCCACGAACAGCCGTACCGTGTCGAGATACTGCGCGGTCTGCACCCTGATCAGCCCCAGCGACGCCTGCTCATAAGCGCGCTCGGCCTCCAGCACCTGGAGAATGCTGTTTTCGCCCTGGGCATAGGCTTGCTGGTTCAGGTGCAGGCTGGTTTCGGCGGCGCGCAAGGCCTGTGTCTGCGCCAGGTTGGCTTCGGCGTTGTGGTTGATCGCCTGCAGCGTGTCCGCCACCTGGCCGAAGGAACTGATGACCGTCTGCCGGTAGCCCGCCAACGCCGCCTGGTAGCCGTCGATAGAAGCCTGGCGTTCGGCCTCGCGGGTGCCGCCGTCGAAGATCGGTCCCGCCAGCCCTGCTGCAAAACCCCAGAGCGCGGCGCCGCCATTGCCGGAAGCGGCCTGTGCCAGCGAGGCCGACAGCTCCACGTGGGGATAGAGATTGGCCGTCGCAATACCCACCGCGGCGCTGGCCATATGCAGGTCGGCCTCGGCCTGCAGGATATCGGGCCGGGTGCGGGCCATTTCCGAAGGCAGGCTGACCGGCAGATTGGCCGGCAAGGTAAATTCGTCCAGTTCGAAATCCGCGGCGATCCAGTCGGCAGGCCCCTTGCCCGCCAGGATCGACAACGCATGCCGCGCCGCATCGCGTTGCTGGGCCAGGGGTGGCAACAGCGTACGATCCTGCGCCAGCCGGGTTTCGGCCAGCGACACGTCGATCCGCGTGGTGGCGCCATTGAGCTGGGCCGTACGCACCAGTTCGAGATTCCTCGCGTCATTGGCCAGCAGCTTCTCCACCGCCGCCATCTGCGCGTTGGCGCTAGCCACCAGCAGCGCCTGGCTGGCGACATCGCCCGTCAGCGTCAGGTAGGCCGCTTCGTAGCGGTGCTGCTGCAGCTCGGTGAACGCCTGCTGCTGCTCGATCCGCCGCCGGTTGCCACCGAAGGCATCGAGGTCGAAGCCGACCCGCGGCCCGACCGAATAGAAGTTGGCGACCGCAGGTTCGGCTGCCGTGTGTACCCGCTGGCGACCGGCCTGGGCGCCGAAATCGACCTGCGGGTACAGCGCGCCCTCCGCTGCGGCCACGGAGGACGCCGCTTGCCGCAGTGTCGCGTCAGCCGCCACCAGCTCAAGATTGCCGGCAACGGCGCGCCGCACCAGCCGGTCGAGCTTCGCTGATTGAAAAGCCGACCACCAGTCACCCTTGAGCGGCCTGCCCAGGTCGATATGCTGGTCAGCCTTGCCGCCCAGACGCTGCTCGGCCTGTTGGTCATAATGCTGCGACGGACTTTGCGCTGGCGCGGCGTAGTCCGGGCCGACGGTACAGGCGGACAGCACGGCAAGCGCCGAGACCGTCCAGACCATCGCTGGAAACCGCGGCCTGTTGATGACGAACGCACTGGATTTCATTTTCCGGACTCCACGGGGACTAGTTGGTCGGAACGGGTTTGCGAAGAAAGAACACCAGCGGACTCACCACCAGCATCACCACCAGCAAAATCTTGAACTGGCCGATCACGGCGATGAACGCCGCCTGGCCGGTGATCATTTCGTTGAGCCCGGCCAGGGCCGGCAGCGACATCGGCGCGGCAAGCCGATACGCCGTCAGATGGCTGGCCAGCGCCAGGTGCATCGCCTGGGTGTTGTTGAAGAAGTACAACTGCACCACCGCCACCCCGAGGGTGCTGCCATAGACCCGGACCAGATTGAAAATCCCCGCGGCTTCCGGACGCAGCTTCGGGTCGAGCGTGCTGAACGCCATCTTGCTCAGCGCCGGCATCAACACCCCGAGACCGATACCCTGCAATGCACCGGCAATCGCCACCGGCCAGCTGTCCATCAGCGGCGAATAGCCGAGCATCAGCCAGTTGGCATACACCACCAGGGCGATACCCGCCGCCACCCACACCCGCGGGTCGACGTGCGCGGGAACCCGGCTCATCAGCAGGAAGGCTCCCACCAGGCCGATACCTCGCGGCAGGGTCAGGCTACCGGTCGTGTCGGGCGGATAACCGAGCAGTTCATCGAGCATCGGCGAGGTCAGGGCCATGGTCGACAACAGGACAAAACCCAGGGCGAAAAACATCACCGTCGACAACACGAAGTTGCGATCCCGAAACAGCCCCTTGCTGACAAAGTGCACCTTCGCGGTCAGCACATGGACCACGAACAGGTAAAGCCCAAGTCCGGCGGCCAGCGCTTCCAGCCAGATTTCCGGCGAGGCGAACCACTCCAGGCGCTCGCCCCGGTCGAGCAGCATCTGCAACCCGATCATGCCCAGGGTGAAGGTGGCGAAGCCGAAGAAGTCAAAGGACGGGCGTGTCCCGGCCTTTTTCTCCGGCAGCCACAGCGCCACCACCAGGAAGATGAACGCCGACAGCGGCAGGCTGATATGGAAGATCGCGCGCCAGCCGTAATGCTCACCGAGCCAGCCGCCGATACCCGGACCGGTGGCGATGCCCAGCAGCACGATGGCGGTCCAGGTCGCACCGAAGGTCGCGCGCCGTGCCGGCGCCAGGGTCTCCAGGGCGATCGCCATCGACAGCGGCGCCAGTACGCCACTGGCCAGCCCCTGGACAACCCGCGCCCCGACGAACTGCAGCGGCGTCGTTGCCAGGGTGGCGAGCAGCAGGCCCAGGGCGAAGATCGCCAGCGCGCCTTGGTACATCAGCTTCAGGCCGTAACGGCCACCCAGCCACTGGGCGATCGGTAAGGTAATGGCGCTCGCCGCCAGGTAGGAGGTGAAGACCCAGCCGGCCTGGTCGTCGGTCATCGACAAGCTGCCCTGGAGCAACCGCAGCACCGCGTTCGGCAGCGGCAGGTTGGCAGACTGCATATAGGTCGCCAGCAGCGCGGCAAACCTCAGCGCACGCGCGCCCTCGGCCCCGTTCATTGCCCGCGGCTCGCGGTCAACAGCCCCTTGAGCGGCTGCCACCAGGGCGCCCGATAACCGGTATCGACCGTGACCGTGGCGCTGGTGCCGGAGAACAACGGCAGGCGCAGATCGACTTCATCGAGTTCGAGCCGGACCGGCACCCGCTGGATCACCTTGACCCAGTTGCCGGTGGCGTTTTCCGGCGGCAGCAGGGCGAAGTCCGCGCCGGCGCCGGGACTCATGCTGATGACACGGGCCTTGAACGGATGATCCGGGTAGGTATCGATACTGATGGTCGCGGTCTGCCCCGGACGCATATGGGCCAGCTGGGTCTCGCGGAAGTTGGCCTCGACCCACACCTGGCGGGCCGAGAGCAAGGCAAAGGCCGGCGCGCCGCTGTTGAGATAGTTGCCGACCTGCAGGTCGTCGACCTTGGCGACGATGCCATCGTCCGGCGCATAGACCGTCGCATACGAGAGGTAGAGCCGTGCCTCGTCGAGCTGGGCTCTGGCCTCGCGAATCGCCGGGTGGCTGTCGATATCGATATCCGGATTGCCGTTCAGCGCCACCACCGTATTGGCGATCTGCTGTTCAACGGACGCTATGCGTTGTCGCGCGACCTTGAGATCGGTGTCCGCACGCTCGTAGAGCGAGCGCGAGACGAACTCGCTGGCCATCAGCGCCTTCTTCCTGGCGAACTCCTTTTCGTCGAAGCTCGCCGACTCCCGGGCCGATTGCAGCTCGGCCTGCTGCTGCCGATAGCTGGCCTTGAGCCCGGCGATGCGCAGCCGCGCCACGCTCAGTTGGGCATCTGCCCGGTTGACGGCGATCTGCAAAGGCTCCGGATTAATCCGGAACAGTACCTGGCCCTTGTGCACCTGCTGGTTGTCCTCGACCGCGATTTCAACCACCTGTCCGGAAATCCGCGCATTGATGGAAGCCTTGGCTACCCGGGCATAGGCGTTGTCGGTCGAGACGAAGGGCTCCGCCGCCAGGTAACGGGCAATGACAACCGCCGCGAACAGCACCGGCAGCCCCACCATCAGCAGGGGTCGCACTCTTTCCTTCAGAGGCTTGCGAATGAACGCGTCCGCCTGGACTGGCCCCGGATGCTCGAAGTTGTGTGTCGCCGTACTGTCGAATTGCTTGGTCATGATCGAATTTACCTGTGGCCGGGGAGCACGCCTGGAACCGGGAATTTCTGAATTCCGATTTTTGTGCGACAATGCAAGAATATAGCCATCCCGGCCCTCACTCAAGGATTTTTGTACAACATGGCACAAAAAAAGACCATCGAGGGAAAAGGCCGCGGCCGCCCTCGCGCCTACGACCCCCAGACAGCCTTGCAACAGGCGCTCGGGGTGTTCTGGAATACCGGCTATGCCGGGGCCTCCCTGGACAGCATCGCCACGGCGGCGGGCATGAACCGCCCCAGCCTGTATGCCGCCTTCGGGGACAAGCACGCGCTCTATATCAAGGCGCTCGAACAGTACTGGGAGATGGCCGCGGCGGCCGTCGACGAGGCGCTGAAAGACCGCTCCCTGACCCTCGGCGAGGCATTGCTGCGTTTCTACGAGGGGCAGTTGTCGATTTACTTTTCCGGTGACGGCCAGCCACGGGGTTGCTTCATGATCGGCACGGCAACCACCGAGGCGGTCGAGGATCCGGCCATCCGCGAGATTCTTTCCAACCGCCTCGGCCGCCTCGATGCCGAGCTGGAAACCCGCCTGCGGGCGGCAATCGAGGCCGGCGAACTGCACGCCGATGCCGACCCGGCGGCCCTGGCGGCGCTCGCCTCGGGCCTGATGCACAGCATTTCGATACGGGCCCGGGCGGGTAAATCCCGGGCCGAACTGTCCGAGCTGGCGCGCAACGCGGTCAGGGTCATCTGCGGATGAGTCCGCGCTTGTGAGGTGTGTGGTGGCTGAAGGACTCGAAGATATTCTGGCCGGGCAACTGGCGGTGGTTTTCTGTGGCATCAACCCGGGGTTGATGGCGGCAGCCCAGGGACATCACTTCGCCGGGCGCAACAATCGGTTCTGGCGCACGCTGCATCTGGCCGGTTTCACCCCCGAGGAACTGCGTCCGGAAAACGACCGCACGCTCTTGCAGTACGGATGTGGGTTGACCACCGTGGTCGAGCGACCGACAGCGCGGGCGGACCAGTTGTCCCGCGATGAATTCAGCGCGGCGGCGGCCGGTTTCGAACACAAGATCGCCCGCTACGCCCCCGGCTGCGTGGCCTTTCTCGGCAAGGCCGGGTACTGCGGATTATCCGGCCAGCGGGACGTCGCCTGGGGGCTGCAACCACGGCGCCTGGCAGACGCCTCGGTGTGGGTCCTGCCCAATCCCAGCGGGCGCAATCTCGCCTTTTCCCTCGAGCAACTGGTGAGCGCCTATCGGCAGCTTCGTCTGACCCTGGGCGCCGGCCGGTAGGAAATACGCCCGTCAACCTTTCGATATGAGCCAACTAAAGGCACAATGCGCGTCCTTTTTTGGCTAGCCCCGCCGGAGGCCTCGAAATGATCAAGACGCCGTACTACCTCATCGACAAGCAGAAGCTGCTGGTCAACCTGCAGAAGATCGCCTACGTGCGCGAGCACTCCGGAGCCAAGGCGCTGCTGGCGCTCAAGTGCTTCGCCACCTGGTCGGTGTTCGACCTGATGCAGCAATACATGGACGGCACGACGTCGTCGTCGCTCTACGAGCTCAAGCTCGGTCGCCAGAAATTCGTCGGCGAGACCCACGCCTACAGCGTGGCCTGGGCCGACGACGAGATCGGCGAGATGCTCGAGAACTGCGACAAGATCATCTTCAACTCCATCGGCCAGTTGCAGCGCTTTGCCGAAGCCTCCAAGGGCAAGGTCCGCGGCCTGCGGGTCAACCCCCAGGTGAGCAGTTCCGACTACCTGCTGGCCGACCCGGCACGGCCGTTCAGCCGCCTGGGCGAGTGGGATCCGGCGAAGATCGAACAGGTCATCGGGCAGATCTCCGGCTTCATGTTCCACAACAACTGCGAGAACGGCGACTTCGGCCTGTTCGACCAGATGCTGGGGACCATCGAGGAACGCTTCGGCCACCTGCTGCACAAGGTCGAGTGGGTCAGCCTTGGCGGCGGCATCCATTTCACCGGTGAAGGCTATGCCCTGGATGAGTTCTGCGCGCGCCTCAAGGCGTTCTCGCAGAAGTACGGCGTACAGGTCTACCTGGAGCCGGGCGAAGCGGCGATCACCCAGAGCGCCTCTCTGGAAGTCACCGTGCTCGACACCCTCTACAACGGCAAGAACCTGGCGGTGGTGGACAGTTCCATCGAAGCCCACATGCTCGACCTGCTGATCTATCGCCTGGACGCCAAGATGGCGCCGAGCGACGGCGAACACACCTACATGGTGTGCGGCAAGTCCTGTCTGGCCGGAGACATCTTCGGCGAGTACCCCTTCGATCGTCCGCTGTCCATCGGCGATCGGCTGTCGTTCGTTGACGCGGCAGGCTACACCATGGTCAAGAAGAACTGGTTCAACGGCTTGAAGATGCCATCCATCGTAGTGAAACAACTCGACGGTACTGTCGAGGTCGTTCGTGAGTTCGGTTACGAAGACTACCTGTCCAGCCTTTCGTAAGCTGGCGGATTGAGGAGAAATGAAAAAATTGAAGAAGAACGTACTTATCATTGGTGCAGGAGGTGTCGCCAAGGTGGTGGCCCACAAGTGCGCGCAGCACAACGACGAACTCGGTCGTATTGCTATCGCGTCGCGCAACATCTCCAAATGCCAGGCCATCATCGACAGCGTCAAGGCCAAGGGCAGCCTCAAACAGCCCGCCGATATCCAGGCCTTCACGCTGAACGCCCTGGATGTCGAAGCGACCAAGGCGCTGATCCGCGAAACCGGATCGCAGATCGTCATCAACGTCGGCTCCGCGTTCCTCAACATGTCGGTGCTGCGTGCCTGCATCGATACCGGCGTGGCGTACCTCGACACCGCCATCCACGAAGAGCCGGGCAAGGTCTGTGAAACACCGCCCTGGTACGGCAACTACGAGTGGAAACACCTCGAGGAATGCCAGCAGAAGAACATCACCGCCATCCTTGGCGTGGGCTTCGACCCGGGTGTGGTCAATGCCTATGCGGCACTGGCGCAGCAACAGTATTTCGACCGCATTGACTCGATCGATATCCTCGACGTCAACGCCGGTTCCCACGGCAAGTATTTCGCCACCAACTTCGATCCCGAGATCAATTTCCGCGAATTCACCGGACAGGTGTGGAGCTGGCAGGACAGCCAGTGGACCAGCAACACCATGTTCGAAGTCAAGCGTACCGACGACCTGCCGGTGGTGGGTGCGCAGAACCTGTACCTGACCGGCCACGATGAAGTGCACTCGCTGTCGAAGAACCTCGACGTGCCCAACGTGCGCTTCTGGATGAGCTTCGGCGAGCACTACATCAACGTCTTCACCGTGCTGAAGAACCTCGGCCTGCTTTCCGAGAAACCGGTCCGCACCGCCGAAGGCCTGGAAGTCGTGCCGCTGAAAGTGGTCAAGGCCGTACTGCCGGACCCCGCCTCGCTGGCACCGGGTTATGTCGGCAAGACCTGCATCGGCGACCTGGTCAAGGGCAGCAAGGATGGCCAGCCACGCGAGCTGTTCATCTACAACGTGGCCGACCACGAGGACGCCTACGCCGAGACCGACAGCCAGGGCATCTCCTACACCGCCGGCGTACCGCCAGTGGCCGCGGCCCTGCTGGTCGCCCGTGGCGAGTGGGACGTGCAGCGCATGGCCAACGTCGAGGAACTGCCGGCCGAGCCGTTCCTCAAGGCGCTGGATGCCATGGGGCTGCCAACCCGTATCAAGGACGAGCACGGCGACCGCGCGTGGGATGCTATCGCCTGATAGCCCCGCCCATGCCCGGCTGAACAGAAACGCCCCGACCTGCCAGGTTCGGGGCGTTTTTTATTGCCGGTCGGCAGCGAGATTCAATCGCCCGCGCAGACGCCGCCGGGGCGACCCGCACCCTGGAAATCGGCAATCTGCCGCCACATCGCCGGTGGATTGGAATACATCGGGAAATGCCCGCACTGCGCGATGGGCGCCAGCCGCACGCCTTCGGCCTGGATATGCCCGAGATAGGACAGCGAGGCGTTCTGCTCGCCGTACATGAACATCCGCGGGCATTCCAGCCCGAGGAACTTGCCCATCAGGTCGGCGTGATCGGAAAGGTCGACCATCGATTCGAAGATGCCACGCACCGCCCCTGCCCGTACCTTGTGGCGCAGGCTCGCCGAATACAACGCACTGGCATAAGCCGGCGCCTGCCGGGCGCGTTCGATGAACGCGGTGAAAAACACCTCGGGATCCTCCGCCGGGTAATCCACGATCTGCCGGCTGAGAAAGCAGTCCTCCGGGGCGATATTGCCCTCGATATCGACAAAGCTGAGAACCCGCCCGGGGAACTGATGGGCCAGCATCAGCGCGGTCAGCCCGCCCATGGAGTGGCCGACCAGATGGAACCGCTCGATGCCGAAATGCTCCAGTACCTGCAACGCCGTCTGCCGCAGGAAGGGAATGGAAATCCGCGACAGGTCGCTGCACTGGCTCTCACCGCAGCCCGGCGCGTCATAGGCGACAAAGGGGTGACCGGCAAACGCGGGTTGCAGCACGATGTCGGCGTAGTCCTCCTTGGTCGAGCCAAATCCATGCAGGAAGACGATCGGCGCCAGGCTGCCCTCGCGATGAATGGCGGCGATGTTCAGCTGGACACCCTCGACCGTCAGGGGCAGTCGTGCGTGAGTGAAGGTTTCGGGTGAAGACACGGGAACAGCTCCTTGAACAAAAGCCCAGGCGGCAATTTCCGGGAGATCGCGGCAGGTGTAAATGACGGTTTGGCGAAGACGTCCATACGCCAAACCTATCAGTGTCGGAACAGCGCCCCGCTCAGCCCCCGGCCCGGTAGTGCGCGACCACTTCTTCCACCAGCGGATTGGGCCGCTGCGTATTCCAGGCCAGTGCCGTGGTGACCACCTGCAGCTTCTGGCTCAAGGGGCGAAACACCACATTATCCGGTGCGAGCTTCTTCAGCGCGGCCGGCACCAACGCGATGCCCTGGCCGTAACTGACAAAGGCGATCTGCGAGGCGACCGAACGCACTTCATGCAGCACCCGCGGGGAAAAGCCGCTGGCCCGGCAAGTGGCGATCAGGTTGTCGAAATACACCGGGCTGACCTTGCGCGAAAACATCACCAGCGGCTCGTTGGCCAGGCTCGACAGGCTGATGCGCGAGCGCGCGGCCAGCGGATGATCGCCAGGCAGCGCCACCACCAGACGATCCTCGGTCAACGGCAACGACTGGATCGACGCTCCGAGATCACCGTCCAGGCGGGCAAAGGCCAGGTCGATATCCCCGGACTCCAGCGCGGGCAGCGCTTCAACGCTGTCGATTTCCCGCACGGACACGGTCAGGTGCGGATAGCGGCTCTTCAGTTGTTCGATCAGGCCGGGCAGCACATCGAACATCGCCGTCGAGATCGCACCGATAGTCAGCATGCCCGACTGCCCCGCCACCGCTTCCTCGACGGCCAGTTCCAGGCGCTCCAGTTGCTCGGCGAACTTGCGCACCGCCGGCAGGATCGCGGCGCCGACCGGGGTCAGTTTCGCGCCACGCCGCGAGCGCTCGAAGAGCGTGACCTTGAGGGCCTGCTCCAGCACCTGGATCTGCTCGCTCAGCGGCGGCTGGGACATCCCCAGGCGCTTGGCGGCACGGCCGAAGTTCTGTTCCTCGGCAACCGCCAGGAACAACCAGAGATGACGAATCAGGCGGAAATTGATCATGACTTATCCATAGGTTCAGCGTATCCAACGCTTCTGTGATTAGTAATATACCTATGGAATGAGGTCGCCGACACTGGCCATCTCCGTCACCCCAGGGGCTCTCCGATGTCCAACAAAAACCTGACCGACCCACACTTGCTCGAGCGCCTCGCGGCGCTGGACACCAATACCGTGTCCGATGCACTCGACTTCCTCGGCCTGCCCGGCGCCACGGTGGGGCTGCGGCCCCTGTGGAACTGTCCGAAGATCGTCGGTCGCGCCAGCACCGTGCTGCTGGCGCCCAAGACCGACAGCAACCCGACCGTGCACCTGATCACGCCCGTGGTCGAGCAGATCCACAGCAACGATCGCGTACTGGTGATCGCCGGTGGCATCGAAGGCATTTCCTGCTGGGGCGACATCCTCGCCAATGCCGCGTCCGCCAGGCAGGTGCGCGGCACGGTGATCGACGGTTGCAGTCGCGATATCGACGGCAGCGAAGCCATCGGCTACCCGGTCTACGGTCGTGGCGTGACCATGATCAGTGCCCGTAACCGTGTGGTGCAGATCGATGCCGGGGTGACCATCGAAGTCGCCGGCGTCGCCGTCAGCGAAGACGACTATGTCATTGCCGACCGTTGCGGCACGGTGTTCGTACCCGCCCCGCGTATCGAGGCGGTGCTCGACCTGGGCGAACGCATTGCCCGTCGCCAGGACGGCATGGTCGAGGCCGTTCGCAGTGGTCGCTCGGTAGCCGAGGTGATGCATGACAGCCAGTTCGAAGCCATCAATGTGGAGCAAACCCGATGAACCGTGAAGACCAGGCCCTCGTGGCCCTGTTCGAAGGCCTGGACACCCCGGGCGTATCCGATGCCATGGACAAGCTCGGCCTGCCCGGCCAATGCCTGGGCATCGCGCCCCTGGACAACTACGCCAAGGTCATCGTCGGCCCGGCGTTCACCGTGCAGTACGTCTCGGCGAGCGTGCCGCCGGGCACCGTGGGCGACTTTATCGAGGACGTGGCGGCAGGTGACATCGTCGTCATCGACAACGACGGACGCACCGACTGCACCGTCTGGGGCGACATCATGACCCAGTACGCCGGCACCCGCGGGATCGCCGGCACCGTTATCGACGGCGTCTGCCGCGACGTCAACAAGGCCCTGGGGGACGGCTACCCGATCTTCAGCCAGGGCCGCTTCATGCGCACCGGCAAGGACCGGGTGCAGGTGCAGTCGGTCAACCAGCCGGTGTCCATCGGCAGCGCCCGGGTCTGTGACCGCGACATCGTCGTCGCCGATGCCAATGGCGTGGTGGTCGTGCCGCGGGATCGCGCCGCCGAAGTGGCCGCCTGCGCACGCCGGATCGAAACGATCGAAGCCGAGATCCGCGCCCTGATCGCCCAGGGCAAGACCCTCAAGGAAGCCCGCGCGGCGCTGGGTTACCACAGTCTGCAGAGGAAAGCATGAGCAGCGATAGCCAACGCCTGAACACACGCCTGGCCAGCGCGCAGCCCTCGGCCACCTACCGGATCATCGACCGGGTCGCGGAACGCCGGGCACAAGGTGCGACGATCATTTCCCTGTGCGCGGGCGAACCCGACTTCGACACCCCGGCCCATGTCCGTGCAGCGGCCATCGACGCCATCGAGCACGGCCACACCCGCTACACCCAGGTCGCCGGGGTGCGGGCGCTGCGCGAAGCAGTGGCCGCCAAGTTCCGCCGCGAGAACGGCCTGGATGTCGGCTGGCAGGACACCCTGGTGTGCAACGGCGGCAAGCAGGTGATCTACAACGCCCTGGCCGCGACCCTCAACGAGGGCGACCAGGTCATCGTGCCGGCGCCGTACTGGGTCAGCTACCCGGAGATGGTGCAACTGTGCGGCGGCGAGAACCGGATCGTCACCTGCACGGCCGACAGCGGCTTCAAGCTGACCGCGGCCGCCCTGGCGGCGGCGATCACCCCACGGACCCGCTGGCTGATCCTCAACTCGCCGTCCAACCCGACGGGGGCGGTGTACAGCCGCGATGAACTGCGCGCCCTGGCCGATGTGTTGCTGGATCATCCGCAGGTGCTGGTCCTGGCCGACGATATCTATGAACACCTGATCTTCGACGACCAGCCCTTCCATACCCTGGCCCAGGTGGAACCACGCCTGCAGGCGCGCACCCTGACCATGAACGGTGTATCCAAGGCCTATGCCATGACCGGCTGGCGCATCGGCTTTGCCACGGGGCCGCGCTGGTTGCTGGAGGCCATGGAGAAGCTGCAGGGGCAACAGACCTCGGGCGCCAGCTCGATCTCGCAGCAGGCGGCAATCGCCGCCCTGCAAGGTCCCAAGGACTTCATCCAGGACAGCCGGGCGGTTTTCCAGCGTCGTCGGGACCTGATGGTGGCGCTGCTCAACGACATACCGGGACTGCACTGCGTGAGTCCGGCGGGCGCGTTCTATGCCTTCGCCTGTTGCGCCGGCCTGATCGGCCGCACCTCCGCCGGTGGACGACTGCTGAGCAGCGACGAGGACGTCGCCCACGCCCTGCTGGACGAGGCGGATGTGGCCGTCGTGCACGGCAGCGCGTTCGGCCTGGGTCCCTATATCCGCATCGCCTACGCGCTGGATGACACCTCCTTGCGCCAGGCCTGCGAAGCCATCCAGCGGTTCTGTCACGCGTTGCGCTGAGCGCGTTTTTGCAACGGAGCCCGGCCAGCGCCGGGCTTCGGCACTTTCCTCGCACAACTCATTACACCACATCACTAATGATGTTCTCGAATCCGTATTTATCCGCAACCGACAACCTAATAGATTGACTCCACTGCCTGCCCATCATGCCGATGGCCAGCCCACTGGAGAGTTGTCATGCCTTTCGTCAGCGTACGCATCACCCGCGACGGCGTTACCTCAGAGCAGAAAGCCCAGGTCATTGCCGAAATCACCGAAACCCTGGAACGGGTCCTCCACAAACGCCCGGACCTGACCCATATCGTGATCGAGGAAGTCGATACCGATAACTGGGGCTACGCCGGGATCACCACCACCGAGTACCGCAAGCAACTGGCGCAGAACCCGTCATGAGCGCGCCCGTCAGAATCGACTTCATCTCCGACGTGGTCTGCCCCTGGTGCGCCCTGGGCGTAACGGCCCTGGAACAGGCAATCGCCAACCTGGCCGGTGAAGTGGCGGTGGAATTGACGTTCAAACCCTTCGAACTGAACCCCGACATGCCGGCCGAGGGCGAGAACGCGGTCCGTCACATGATGCGCAAATACGGTCGCAGCGCCGAGGAAGTCGCCGCCGGCAAGCAGATGTTGATGACACGCGGCGAGGCCATCGGCTTTCAGTTCGACCTGGAAAAACGCAGTCACTTCTACAACACCTTCGATGCCCACCGCCTGCTGCTCTGGGCCTTGCGGCAAGGACGGCAGATCGAACTGAAGCGAGCGCTGCTGCGCGCCTACTTCAGCGACGGCCAGAACCCGAGCGACCGCGAGACCCTGGTGCGCCTGGCGAGCGAAGCGGGACTGGAGGCAACGGCTGCCCGCGAAGTGCTGGATTCGGCTGCTTTCGCCGACGAGGTCCGTGAACTGCAAGCGTTCTATCGCGGACGCGGCATCAACTCGGTGCCGGCCATGATCCTCAACGAACGCCACCTGGTCTCCGGTTCGCAAACGGTCGCTTACTACGAACAGATGCTGCGGGAAATCTCATCCGCCGCAGCCTGATTGATCACGCTCTACCCCACTTACTGTCCCCAGAGGTTTTTATCATGAGCAATGCAAAGAAAGTCGTAGTGATTACCGGCGCCTCCCAAGGTATCGGCGCCGCCGTGGTCAAGGCCTTCCGTGACCTGGACTACCGGGTGGTCGCCACCTCCCGTTCGATCCAGCCGTCCACCGACCCGGACATCCTCGCCATCGCCGGCGACATCGCCGACCCGGCCACCGCCCAGCGAGTGATCCGTGAAGGCGTGGCGCGTTTCGGTCGCATCGACAGCCTGATCAACAACGCCGGGATCTTTATCGCCAAGCCGTTCACCGGTTACACCCACGAAGACTACGTCAACGTGCTGGCGGTCAACCTCAATGGCTTCTTCTACATCACCCAGTTGGCGATCAACGAGATGGAGAAGCAAGGCGGCGGCCATATCGTCAACATCACCACCAGCCTGGTGGACCATGCCATCGACGGCGTGCCTTCGGTGCTGGCTTCGCTGACCAAGGGCGGCCTCAACTCGGCGACCAAATCCCTGGCGATCGAATACGCCAAGCGCGGGATCCGGGTCAACGCGGTCAGCCCCGGCATCATCAAGACGCCGATGCACGGCGAGGAAACCCACGCCGCGCTGGGGCAGTTGCACCCGATGGGACACATGGGCGAAGTCAGGGACATTGCCCAGGCGATCGTCTACCTGGAATCGGCCGGTTTTGTCACCGGCGAGATTCTCCACGTCGATGGCGGCCAGAGCGCAGGGCACTGAGTCCTTCGCCTGCATGAAAAACGCCCCGGCCCCTGAGGTTCGGGGCGTTTTTCATTGGCCGCGAGCCTGCGCACGACGGTCGCCGCGGAGACAGTGTGTCGCCCAAAGGGCACCAATCGACCCGATAGTCCTGTCTATACTGTCGCCCCCCCGTGCAACCTCAGGTATTCCTGCAATAATCCAGTTCAAGATGCCCGGGCGCCCTACGAGAGACAGTGAATGGAACGCATCGATGCTTCATTTCCGGATATTGCCGCCTTTGTCGGCGTGGCCCAGACCGGCAGTTTTACCCGCGCGGCGGAAAATCTTTCGACCAGCAAATCCAATGTCGGCAAGGCCGTCCAGCGCCTGGAGGCCAGGCTCGGGACCAAGTTGTTCCAGCGCACCACCCGCGCCGTACGCCTGACCGAGGACGGTGAAACCTACCTGAGCGCCGCCACCGCGGCCCTCGATGGCCTGCGCGATGCCGCCCAGGCGCTGGCGGCCCGCAAGGAAGAACCCATCGGCCGGGTGCGGCTGGATATCCCATCGGGTTTTCGCCAGTTGTTCCTGCCGACCCTCTCCGAGCTGCGCCAGCGCTATCCGCAGGTGACGCTGGAGCTGTCCATGACCGATCGCATGTCCGATGCCGTCGGCGAAGGCTGGGACATCGTCGTCAGGGCCGGCGAGTTGCCCCAGGACAGCGAAATGACCGTGCGCAAGCTGTGCAACATCACCCTCAGCCTGTATGCCTCCCCCGACTACCTCGCCCGCCACCCGCCGATAGAGACCACCGCGGACCTGGCCAATCATGAGGCGGTGATCTTTCGTGGTTTCACCGGGCGGTTGCGGCCCTGGACGATCACGGACAATGGTCATGTCCGGGAGTTTTCGCCGACACCGGTGCTGGTGGTCTCGGATGGCCAGGCACTGATCGATGCAACCGTTGTCGGACTCGGTATCGCGCAAATCTTCGACAAGGTCGCGCAACTCTACGTGGACTGCGGCAAGCTCGTGCGGGTCCTGCCTGCCGCCGATACCCCCGGCCCGCCCGTGCATGCCCTGATTCCCCTGGGCCACCGGATGCCGGCGAAGAACCGCGCGGTGCTGAACTACCTGGCCGACCGCCTGCGCTAGTCCCTCCCCCGCGTGACAGAAAACCGCCCAATGAAAAAGGCCGCGCAAGCGGCCTTTCCAGACAACGTCCGTCACCTCAGGCCGATTTGCGCTCCTCATGCAGCGCCACGATATCGGCCTCGTCCCGCAGGGCCTTCTGTACCGAGGCACGAGCATCGATACGGGCCTTGTACGCCATCAGGTTTTTCAGATGGGTGATCGGCGCGCCGGAACGCTCATGCCACCAGGTACCGAACACATAGGCATCGGCCACGGTGAACGTGTCGCCGGTCAGGTAGGCACGGCCATCGGCCAGGCGGGTATCGAGTACCGCGTAGGCGCTGACCAGCTTGTCCCGGGTCCATTGGCTGCCGGCTTCGGTCAGCAGCTTGCGCATCAGGGGGATATGCTTCTGGGCGATCTCGGTCGCCAGGAAGTTCAGCAACTGATCGAACTTGGCGCGCTCCAGCGTGCCGCTCGCCGGTGCCAGTTGCGACTCGGGAAACTGGTCGGCCAGGTAGGAAGAGATGATCACCGTCTCGGACAGTTGATCGTTCTGGCCGTTGTCGAGAACCAGCACCGGTACATAACCCAGTGGATTGACCTGATTGAAGTCATCACCGTTGGAGGTGCTCTTGCCGAACACATCGTAGTGGATCAGCTCGGGGGTCAGGCCCAGTTCGTTGGCAACGATCTGGACAGTCTGGGAGCAGGTCTGATTGGCGATGTAGAGTTTGTGCATGATGGCTTTACCTGAAGTGGGTTGGCGGTGTCGGGCCCTGATCGGGCCCGATGGATAAAGTGTGTGCTTGCAGACTTCGTGGATAAACAATCGAAAAAGAGATGCTCTGTAGTTCCGTGGGCGACAATCAGGCCGCGTCACCGACGCCCGCATCGGCCACCGAACGGTCCTTGCTCAACAGGCCCAGCACGACGGCGGCGCAGGCCAGGGTGATCAGGGTCAGGATGTGCAGCAGGTACTGGAACGCCGTCGCGTACCCGGCGACCAGGCGCTCGTTGGCCAGCCCCGGCACCGTATTGATCGCATGGGCCATGTCGCCCGTGGTCACCCGGTGCGCGGTTTCGGCGATCAGCGCCGCCTCGGCACTGCCGGCCACCACCTGAACGGCGTCGGACAGGTTGCTGTGCAACAGCGACGCCAGCATCGCCGCCACGCTGGCCAGGGCAATGCCCTCGCCCGCCACCCGCACGGTGTTGAAGATCCCGGCGGCCATGCCGGCGCGCTCTTTCGGCACGACGCTGACCGACAGGCCATCCATCAGGCCCCAGGGCAGGCCGGCACCGATGCCGATCAACAGCATCGGGGCAACCAGGCCGAATTTCGGCTCGCCGACGTTGTACAGGCTCAGCCAATGCAGGCCCACGGCCGCCATCAGGAAGCCCACGCCCGAGAGGATGCCCGCCGAGACAAAGCGGGTCAGCGAGGCGGCCAGCATCGGCACCACCAGCATCGGTGCGGACAGCGCCAGCAACAGCAGGCCGGCATCGATTTCACTCAGGCCTTCGACGCCGATAAAGCGCAACGGCAGCATGACCACCAGCACGATGTAGCAGTAGCAGGTGCCGATCGGCAGCATCTGCACACCGACGAAACGCGGGAAGCGGAACAGTGTCAGGTCCAGCATCGGTCGCTTGACGTGCATCTCGATCAGCACGAAGGCCACCAGCAGCACCGCCGACGCGACCAGCAGGCCGACCACCAACGGGCTGCCCCAGCCGCTGTCGGGGGCCTGGATCACGCCAAAGGTGAACAGGGCCAGCACCGCGCTGAACGTCAGGGTGCCAGGCCAATCCAGGCCCACGGCGTCGGGATCGCGGGTTTCGCGCATGCGTGGCAGGCCGAAGACCATGGCGATCACCCCGATCAGCGCGGTGAAGACAAAGATCGCCCGCCAACTGAAGGCTTCGATCAGCACGCCGGCCACCAGGGGGCCAAACGCCAGGCCGATACCGAAGGTGGTGCCAAGCATACTGAACGCACGAGTACGCGCATGCCCCTCGAACTCCTGCGCCAGAGCGGCCGAACCGCTGGCCAGCGCCGCGGCGCCGGCAACGCCCTGGATGGCGCGCAGGACATCCAGCCAGAACACCGAGGGTGCCAGGCTCTGTGCCACCGAAGCGGCGGTGAACAGCAGCATGCCGAAGGTGAACAGGCGCTTGCGCCCGTAGACATCGGCCAGCGCCCCGGCCGCCATCAGCAAGCTGCCGAAGGACAGCATGAAGGCGTTGGTGATCCAGGTCAGGGCCACCGGACTGCCGCCCAGGTCGCGGCCGATGGCAGGCGTGGCGACGGCCCCGCCGGTAAAACTCAGGGGCAGCACCAGGGCGGAAAGACAGATGGCTGCAAGAATGAGTAACTTGTCCCGCGACTGAGTCGCGTGATCGATGGAGGTCATGATTTCACCGTCAGTGGGATGGAAAATGGCGCGGCAGCCGTGGAAGATCCGGCTGCCGACTGCCAATCAAGGTTGCGAAAGCGCCGTGTCGAACGGGATCGGCGCGGCATCGCCCCATCCGCCGCCCAGGGCGCGGATCAGATTGACCGTGGCGGCCGCCTGCACACCGTCCAGTTGCACCGCCGCGCGGCGTGACTGCAAGGCCACCCGCTCGGCATCGATGACCGCCAGATAGCTGGCATCGCCTTCGCTGTACCGGGCCCGGGCCAATGCCGCCGCGCGCCGGGAGGCCTCCACCGCCTGCGACTGGGTGCGGGTCTGGTCTTCCAGCACCCTCAGGTCGGAGAGGTTGTCTTCCACTTCGCGGAACGCCACCAGCACCTGTTGGCGGTAGTTGGCCACGTCTTCCTCGTAGACCGCCCGGGCATTGGCCAGATTGCCCTTGCGCAGGCCGCCATCGAAGATCGGCAGGTTGAGCGCGGTCCCGGCCAGGGGCCCGAGGAGGAAGGTGCGGCTGCTCCATTTGAAGAGATTGCCCAGCGAGCCCGATTCGAAACCCGCCATGCCGGTCAGGGTCAACGACGGAAAGAACGCCGCCTTCGCCACGCCGATCCGGGCATTGGCCGCGGCCATGGAGCGCTCGGCCGCGGCGATGTCCGGCCGCCGTTCCAGCAGTGACGACGGCAAGCCGGCGGGAATCCGCAGGTTCACCGGCTGGAGGGGCCTGGCGGCCAGGGTGAACTCTGCCGGTGCCTTGCCCAGCAGTACCGCGAGGCTGTGCTCCGACGTCGCGCGAAGGCGCTGCACGGTCATCCCCTCGGAACGCGCCGTCGCCAGCTCGGATTCGGCCCGGGCGACATCCAGATCGGCGATGTCGCCGGTCGAGTAACGCTGCTGAACCAGTTTCAAGGCCTGCTCACGCAACTCGATGGCCCGGTCGTAGACCTCGACTTGCGCGTCCAGCTCGCGCAACGCGAAATAGTTCTGCGCGACATCCGCCTGCAAGGCCAGCAGCACCGAGTGGAACAAGGCTTCGCTGCGCTGGGTTTGCGCGTCGGCGGCATCCACCGTCGCCGCGACACGGCCGAACATGTCGACTTCGTAAGACACCCCGGCCTGGGCGCGCCACATCGTCTGGCTGGCCCCCTGGCCGCTGTCCGACTGGAACTGCGAGGCCGGCGAGACCTTCTCCCGGGTCGGGCCGAAACCCGCGTCCAGGGTCGGGAACAGCGCGGAACGGGCGGACTGGTTGAGCGCCCTTGCCTCTTTCAGCCGGGCTGCCGCCGCAACCAGGTTCTGGTTGGCGTCGCGGGCCTGGCTTTCCAGCTGATCGAGGGTGCTGTCGTTGAACACCCGCCACCACTCGCCCCTTGGAATGGCTTCCGACGGCTCGGCGGTTTTCCAGCTGCCGACCTCAGCCGGCTTTAAAAGCGGCTGGGTCTTTTCCTCCTTGTACGCCGGCGGCATCGACACCTGCGGCTTGAGGTAGGTCGGCGCCAGCGAGCAACCCGCCGTCGCCAGCAGGGTCGCCAACCAGACGGTGCCGAACAACAGGCGATTCAAGGCAACTGCTTTCATGTCGTTCTCCTTACTTCTCGTACGCGATTTCAGGCACGCGAACCGAAGGTCGGGTGGAAGGGATGGCTTGCGCCGAGGGTTCATGGCCGTCAAGCCCGAAGCCCGGGTGCGGGTGCTTGCCGTGCTTGTCCACCAGGTGCTCCACACCCGACAGCTTGCGCAGCAAGACGTAGAACACCGGCGTCAGCATCAGGCCGAACAAGGTCACCCCGAGCATGCCGAAGAACACCGCGACCCCCATGGCCTGGCGCATCTCGGCACCGGCGCCGGAGGAAAACACCAGAGGCACCACGCCCATGATGAAAGCGATGGAGGTCATCAGGATCGGACGCAGCCGCAGCCGGCTGGCTTCCACCGCCGCCTGGACGATGGTCCGTCCCTGCATCTCCAGTTCCCGGGCGAACTCGACGATCAGGATCGCGTTCTTCGCCGACAACCCCACCAGCACCATCAGGCCGATCTGGGTGAAGATGTTGTTGTCGCCGTTGGTCAGCCATACACCGAGCAAGGCGGAGAGAATGCTCATCGGTACGATCAGGATGATCGCCAGTGGCAAGGTCAGGCTTTCATACAGCGCCGCCAGTACCAGGAACACCAGCAACACACTGATCGGGAATACCCACAGCGCCGCGTTGCCCGCCAGTTCCTGCTGATAGGTCAGGTCGGTCCACTCGTACTTGATGCCGCGTGGAAACACTTCCCTGGCAATGCGATCGACCGCCGCCTGGGCCTGGCCGGACGAATAGCCCGGTGCCGGACCGCCGTTGATGTCCGCCGCGGTGTAGCCGTTGTAGCGCACGACCATTTCCGGGCCGTAGGTGGTGGTGACTTTGATCAGCGAAGACAGCGGCACCATCTCGCCCTTGTCATTGCGAGTCTTCAGCAAGCCGATGTTTTGCGCGGTGGCACGGAACGGCGCATCGGCCTGGGCGCGCACCTGGTACACACGACCGAAGGCGTTGAAGTCATTGACGTACATCGAGCCCAGGTAGATCTGCAGGGTGTCGAACACATCCGTCACCGAAACGCCCAACTGCTTGGCCTTGACCCGATCCAGGTCGACGTTGAGCTGCGGCATGTTGATCTGGAAGGTGGAGAACGCCGGGCCCAGCTCGGGGGCCTTGGCCGCGGCCGCGAGGAAGTCCTGGGTGGCCTTGTTCAACGCCTCATAGCCCAGGGCACCGCGGTCCTCGATCTGCAGCTTGAAGCCGCCGACGGTGCCCAGGCCGGCCACCGGCGGTGGTGGGAATACCGCGATGGCGGCGCCCTTGATCCCGGCATATCTGGCATTCAACTGCGCCACGATGGCCGATGCGGATTGCTCCCTGGAGCGGTATTTCGACGGTTCAAGCACCGGGAACACCAGCGCGCTGCTGGGCGAGTTGGCCAGGCTGACCGACAGGCCCGGGAACTGCGGCAGGTTCTTGACCCCGGGAATGGCCAGGGCGATATCGCCCATTTCCCGCACGACCTGCTCGGTGCGATCCAGGGTGGCACCGCTGGGCAGTTGCGCAATGGCGACCACATAGTCCTTGTCCTGCGCCGGCACGAAACCGCCGGGGACAATCTTGCCCATCCACACCGCGCCAGCGAGCAGGATGGCGTAGATCGCCAGCATCGCCAGCTTGCGGTTGACCACGCGGCGCACGCCATTGCCGTAGCTGTCCGAACCTCGGTTGAACACACGGTTGAACAGTTTGAAGAAGCGTCCGAACAGCGCATCCATGATCCGCGTCAGGCGATCCTTCGGTGCGTCGTGCCCCTTGAGCAGGATGGCCGAGAGAGCGGGCGACAGGGTCAGCGAGTTGAACGCCGAGATCACCGTCGAGATGGCGATGGTCATCGCGAACTGCTGGTAGAACTGTCCGGTCAGGCCGGACATGAACGCCAGCGGCACGAACACCGCCACCAGGGTCAGGGCGATGGCGATGATCGGCCCGCTGACCTCCTGCATGGCTTTATAGGTCGCATCCCGCGGCGACAGGCCGTCGGCAATGTTGCGCTCGACGTTCTCCACCACGACGATGGCATCGTCCACCACGATACCGATGGCCAGGACCATGCCGAACAGCGACAAGGCGTTGATGGTGTAGCCAAAGCCCAGCAGCAAGGCAAAGGTGCCGATGATCGACACCGGCACCGCCAGCAACGGGATCAGCGAGGCGCGCCAGGTCTGCAGGAACACGATCACCACCAGCACCACCAGGGCGATGGCTTCGAGCAGGGTCTGGATCACCGCGTGAATACTGTCGCGCACGAACTGCGTCGGGTCGTACTTGATGCCGTAGTCGACACCCTCGGGCATGTCCTGCCTGATCTCCTCCATGACCTTGCGCACGTCATCGGAGATCTGCAGCGAATTGGCATTGGGCTGCTGAAAGATGATCATCTGCACGGCCGGCTTGTTGTCCAGCATCGCCCGCAGGGTGTACTCGGACGCCGCCATCTCGACCCGCGCCACGTCGGACAGGTGAGTCACCGCCCCGCCGCCGGCCTTGAGAATGATGTCGCGGAATTCCTGCTCGGTCTTCAAGCGGCCCTGGGCATTGACGCTCAGTTGCATCGGCACGTTGGTCAGCATCGGCGCACCGCCGACGATGCCGGCCGCCACCTGCACGTTCTGCTCGCGGATGGCGTTGACCACATCGGTGGCGGTCAGGTTCAGGCGCGCCACTTTCTGCGGATCGAGCCAGATGCGCATCGAGTAGTCGCCGGCGCCCCACATCACCACTTCACCCACGCCGGGGATCCGCGCCAGGCGATCCTTGACGTTGATCAGGGCGTAGTTGCGCAGGTAGGTCAGGTCGTAGCGCTGGTTGGGCGAGGTGATGCTCACGCCCATGGTCAGGGTCGGCGACGACTTGACCGTGGTCACGCCCAGGCGCTGCACATCCGGCGGCAAGCGCGGCAAGGCCTGGGCCACGCGGTTCTGCACGAACTGCTGGGCCTTGTCGGGGTCGGTGCCGAGCTTGAAGGTCACGGTGGTGGTCAACTTGCCGTCGCTGTTGGCCAGCGACTGCATGTAGAGCATGTCCTCGACGCCATTGATCTGTTCTTCAATCGGCGAGGCCACGGTTTCGGCGATGACTTTCGGGTTGGCGCCCGGGTACTCGGCGCGAACCACCACCGAAGGCGGCACCACTTCCGGGTATTCGGCGGTGGGCAGTCTGGTCAGGGCAATCAGCCCCGCCAGCACGATCACCACCGACAGCACGCCGGCGAAGATCGGCCGGTCGATAAAGAACTTGGAGATATTCATGATGAGGTTCTCGCGTTAAGCCGCAGGCTTCGCAGCACGGCTGATGTTCGCCATGTCGACGCTGTTGGCGTGGACGCTGTCGTTCGGACGCACCCGCTGCACACCGCTGACGATCACCCGATCACCGGCTTTGAGGCCGGAGGTGATGATGCGCAAGCCTTCATGCAGGTTGCCCAGGGTGACTTCGCGGTACTCGACCTTGTCGCCTTCGCCCACCAGCAGGACGAATTTCTTCGCCTGGTCGGTGCCGATCGCCGAATCGTCCACCAGCACGACATCCGCGGGCTTGCCGCCACCGACCTGGAGACGTGCGTACAAACCCGGCAGCAGCGCACCGTTGGCATTGTCGAAACGGGCGCGCACACGGATGGTTCCGGACTGGGTGTCCAACTGGTTGTCGATGGAGTCGACGACCCCCGTGCGGGAAAAGCCGTCTTCGTTGGCCAGGCCGAGGGACACCGGAGCGGGCTGGGCCGAGGACTGGTTCAGATAGCGCAGGTAGGTCTGCTCATCGACGTCGAACGAGGCATAGATGGGCGACACCGATACCAGGCGCGTCAGCACGGGCGCCGCGGCACCGGCCGACACCACGTTGCCGACGGTCAGCTCGGCGCGCGAGACGCGGCCGGTGATGGGCGCGGTGATTTCGGTGTAGGACAGATTGACCCTGGCCGCATCCAGGGCGGCCCTGGCCACCTTGACGTTGGCGCTGGCTTCCCGAGCGGCATTCTGCTTCTCATCGAAATCACGCTTGGAAATCGCGTTCTGATCGACCAGGCGTGCCGCGCGGCCGGCATCCGTGGCCGTGTAGAGCGCGCGGGATTCGGCAGCCGCCAGTTGTCCCGCGGCGCGGTCCACTTCGGCCAGGTAAGTGCGCGGGTCGATGCTGAACAAGGGTTCCCCTTTCCTGACCAAGGCGCCATCCTTGAAATGCACGGCAACCAGGGTGCCGGGAACCAGCGGGCGGATCTCCACCTTGCCGACGGCTTCGAGACGACCGGAGTACGGCTGCCACTCGCTGACGGACTTGAAGACCACGGTGGCGACGTCCACTTCGGTCCTGGGGGCCTGGGCGACCTCCGCCGCATGAGCCGTGCCGACGGGGGAAAAATGACCGCCATACTTCACGGCGATCCCGGCAGTGCCGGCCACTAAGAGCGCACTCAACACGACGGAAAGTCGTTGGGGATGGGCGATCATTTATTTATCTCCTACTCGTTGAATAACAGTGCACGCAGTTATCGAAAAACAACTTCTTCGGTTTTCTGCAGTTCTTTAAAACTTGAAAACAGGTTTTCCGGGCGCAAGGAGGCTCTCGCCCGGAACTTCGGCCGGGCGGATAACAGGTTGATAAAGGCGCGGATTACTTCACGACACTATTTACGTCACGGCACTATTCAATCAGTGAACCAATTACTTACTGAAACATTTACTCACTGAGCCATGCCTGCCAATAACGCACGGATGTCTGCATCACTCGACAAGGGAGCCCCGCGCCATGAGCCCGGTCAGCGGAGGTGATCCGCTCTTTCGTCGATATCGTCACTGCCGCCGGGTTTTCGTTGTCCATGGCTGAATGATGACGCAGCGGATCACCTGGATAAATAACGAGAAGTGATACTGTTAGTCGCCGCAGGGGCGACAATTCAGGGACTCTGCGTCGCAGGCTGGATCATGCGTATGATCGCGACAGGCATGAATAACGCGCCCTGCGCCCGGGCGTCGCCATTGAAGCGACAATGAATGTGCCCGCGTACGTATGGGCCGAGCCGGCGGGCACCTCGACGACAGCCAGAAAAAAGCCACTCGATCGAGTGGCTTCAGGGGTCAATGGCGGGATGCTTATTGCGCGATGTATTTGTCGCTGACATAGGGCGAGTAGTCAGGAAGAACGCTCTCGATCTTGCCCTGCTCCTTCAGGAACTCGGCGGTTTGCGCAACCGCCTTGACCGTGCCGCCGCCCAGCAGCTGCGCGGACGTCTGCTCGGCGGCGCCGGGGAAATGCGAGCCTTCCAGCAGTTCCGGAATATCCACCGGATTGGCGCCGGTAAAACGTGCGATGGTCTTGACCTGCTCGGAGTCGGCGGTCCACTCGGCCTTGTGCGCGTTGTAGTCGGCAATCGCCGCCAGGCTGACCTGGGTGAACTTCTTCAGTACTTCCGGGTGTTTTTCGGCGAAGTCCTTGCGCGCCACCCAGACCTCGAAGGTCGGCGAGCCCCACTGCGAGACTTCACCGGCATCGGTGAGAATCTTCCCGGTCTTGCGGATTTCGCCCAGTGCCGGCGACCAGGTAAAGGCGCCGTCGATATCACCGCGTTTCCAGGCCGCGGTGATTTCCGCCGGAGACAGATTGACCACTTTCACCTTGCCGGGGTCCAGGTTCCAGTGCTTGAGCGCCCCCAGCAGGCTGTAGTGGGAAGTCGAAACGAAGGGGGTGGCGATGGTCTTGCCGATCAGATCCTGGGGACTCTTGATCCCGCTGCCGTCGCGCACCACCAGGGCCTCGGAGCCCTTGATCTGCGAGGTGACGATAAACGCCACCAGCGGGAACTTGCGCGAGGCGGCCGCGGCCAACGGGCTCGAGCCCAGGTTGCCGATCTGCAGGTCGCCGGAGGCCATGGCCGCAATCACCGCCGGCCCGGCATCGAACCGACGCCAGTTGATCTTCTCGCCAATGACCTTGTCGAAGGTGCCATCGGCGATGGGCAGCTTGGTGGGGTCGATGCCGGTGATATAGCCGATGGTCAGATCGGCCGCATGGGCCCCCAGGGAAATACCGACAACCCCCAGCAGGGCAATCAATTTACGGCTCAGCGATAGGACATTCATGGCGTGGTGGACCTGCGAACTGAAGGGTGGTGTTCCACTCTTCGGGCGTGGGCGCGCGGAGGAACGCAGGGACTGAACGTCCGACCAGGACCGCCGAGTGGCGTAGTCGGACTAGATTAAACGTTCTAAAAGATATCTTTTAAATACCGTTTTGGACTTAGCTTAGAGAAGGCGCAACGGGGCCGGACCTGCCTGATTGGCGCTGAAGCAGCCCGATCACCGGGAAAACCTGCTGCGATAATCCCGGGGGGAAACCGCGAGATTGCGTTGAAAAGTCATGCGCATGCGCTCTTCGTCGCCGAAACCGCAGGCAGAGGCAATCTGGTCGATGTTGCGATCGGAGTCCTCGAGCAACCGTCGCGCCGCTTCCAGGCGAAAAATCTCCACGGCCTTCGCCGGACTGCGCCCGGTCTTCTGCTTGTAGACCCGGCTGAAGTTGCGGGCACTCATGCCCGCCTGGCCGGCCAGCACTTCGACGCTCAAGTCATCGCGCCCGAGGTTCCGGCCCAGCCATTCATGAAAGCCGGCAAAGGCGCCCCCGTCCTGCATCTGGGCCTGCAACATTTCGCTGAACTGTGACTGCCCGCCGGAACGCTTCATGAACACCACCAGTTCACGCGCCACCTGCATCGCCACGTCGCGCCCGCAATCGGCCTCGACCAGGGCCAACGCCAGGTCGATCCCCGCGGTCACCCCGGCCGAGGTCCACACCCCGCCCTGCTGTATGAAAATCGCATCCTGGTCGACTTCGATCGTCGAGAAGCGTGACTTGAGCATGTCGCACATCGCCCAGTGGGTCACCGCGCGCTTGGTCTCGAGCAGGCCCGCCTGGGCCAGGAGAAACGCACCGCTGCAGACCGACGCCGTCCGGCGCACGGTGGGCGCCGCCGCCGCAATCCACTCGATCAGCTCGCCCGAGTTTTCCAGGGCCCGCAGGATTTCCGGAGCCCCCGGCACGATAACCGTATCCACGGCCTGGCCGGCAAACCCGGACAAGGCCTGGGTCTCGACGACCAGGCCCTCCGCGGTGCGTATCGGCCCACCGGTCATACTCGCCGTCGGCCGTTCATAACCGGGCAGCCCCCGCTCCGCCATGGCCTTGGTTGCGGCCCAGAACACGGTTTGTGCACCCGTCAGGTCGAGCAGCCCCATTTCCGGATAGGCCAGGAACAGGATGGTACGAGGGCGATTGGACACCTCGGCGGCGGCATGAGCGGTCATTCGTTAAAACTCTTCGACGGATGAAATACGTTGCCCATCGGCAGCGCTTGCCTGGAGGGGTATACATTCTTGCCGTCGGCGCCCGCAAGCCCCCACCGGTCACGACCCGCCCGGCGTTGGCGCAATATCAGGGTTTTATGTCATTTACCCATGGACACTTGCGCCTCTAGTATCAATAACAACCTGAGCTACCCACTTAATCAAAAACTCTTTATCAGACTTGCATAACGCGCAACGCGACAAGTTCAAAACACTGTCGTGCCTTATATAAAAGTCCCCTGTCATTCAAACCAGGAACAAAAAAGATGAAACAACATATCTTGATCGTCGGTGCGGGATTTGCCGGTGTCTGGAGCGCATTGAGCGCTGCGCGCCAACTGGATCTGAATGGCCGTAGCGATGATGTGCGCATCAGCGTCCTCGCCCCGCAACCCGAACTGCGTATCCGCCCGCGTTTTTATGAGCCCGATGTACACGAGATGAAAGCTTCGCTGGTGGCGTTGTTCGACGCGACCGGCATCCACTTTGTCGAAGGCCAGGCGGACCGGATCGACACCGCCACCCGGCGTGTCGAATACCTTGGCCCCGACGGCGCCCGGGCCGGGCTGAACTACGATCGCCTGGTGCTGGCCACGGGCAGCCAGGTGGTGCGGCCGAAGCTCGAGGGCGTGGAACATGCCTTCGACGTCGACTCCATCGAAGCCGCCTGCACCCTGGAGAAGCACCTCAAGGCCCTCGGCAATCAACCCGAGTCGCCGGCGCGCAACACCGTCATCGTCTGTGGCGGTGGCTTCACCGGGATCGAGACGGCCACCGAAATGCCGGCCCGCCTGCGTGCGGTGTTGGGCGAACACGCCAAGGTCCAGGTCATCGTTGTCGATCGCGGCAATGCCATCGGTGCGGCATTCGGCCAAGGCATCAGCCCGTCGATTGCCCAGGCATCTGCCGACCTGGGTATCGAGTGGTGCCTGGATGCCTCGGTGGCGTCGGTGGACTCGAACGGGGTCACCCTGGCGGATGGTCGCCGCATCGAAGCGAAGACCGTGATCTGGACCGTGGGGTTCCGGGCCAACCCGTTGACCGCGCAGATTCCCGGCGAACGCGACCCGTTGGGTCGCCTGTACGTCGACCCGCACCTCAAGGTGCTCGGCCAGGACGCCGTATATGCGGCCGGTGATGTCGCTTATGCGGCGACCGACGAACTGGGCAACGTGGCCGCGATGTCCTGCCAGCATGCGATTTCGCTGGGACGGCATGCGGGCAACAACGTCGCCGCCGAGCTGATCGGCGTACCGGCCAAGCCGTACAGCCAGCCCAAGTATGTGACCTGCCTGGACCTGGGCACCTGGGGCGCGGTGTACACCGAGGGTTGGGACCGTCAGTTGAAACTGGTCAAGGATGAAGCCAAGCAGCTCAAGACCAGTATCAACACGGTATGGATCTATCCACCAGCCGCCGAGCGTGCGACGGCGCTGGCATCGGCCGATCCACTGATTCCGGTGGCCTGAATATCGGCGGGCCGAGCCTCTGAAGCGCGGGACTCTGCGTCTCGCGCCTCGACTGTCAGGCCCCGCCGTTCCCAGCGTGCGATCACCAGGGGAGCCAGGGCATTGCCGAGCACGTTCAGGGTCGTGGTGCCCATGTCCATGACCCTGTAGACCCCGGCAATGAAGGCAATGCCTTCCAGCGGCAGCCCGGCGCTGGCCAGGGTCGCCGAGAGGATCACGAACATGAAGCCGGGCACGCCTGCCGCGCCCTTGGAGGTGAGGACCATGGTGATGACCAGGACCGCCTGCTGGGAAAGGCTCAGTTCTATCCCGTAGAGCTGGGCGACGAACAGGGTGCCGATGCCGAGGAACAGCGAGGCCCCATCCAGGTTGAACGAGTAGCCGACCGGCACCACAAAGGACACCACTTCCCGGGGTACGCCGAACTTCTCCAGCTTGACCATCAGCTGTGGCATCACCGCCGCCGAGCTGGCACTGGAAAACGCCAGGACCAGTTCATCCTTGATATGCCGGATCAGGCCGAAAATCGAGACACCGGCCATCCGCGCGATACTGCCCAGCACCAGCACGGCGAACAGGACCAGCGCCACGTAGGTGACCAGGATCAGCTTCGCCAACGGCAGGAGGGAGGAGAAGCCGAAGCTGGCGACGGTCACGGCGATCATGCCGAATACACCGATGGGCGAGTAGGCCATGACCATCGAGGTGATCCGGAACATCGCATCGCTCAGCCCCCTGAATACCGCCAGCACCGGCTCTCTACGCTCATCGGGCAAGCCGGACAGCGCCAGTCCGAACATCACCGCGAAGAACAGCACCGGCAGCAGGTTGCCCTTGGCCATGGCGTCGACAATGTTGTCCGGCACGATGCCCAACAGCAGGCCCATGACCCCCTGGTGTCCGGTGCCGGCCGGCAGGCTGACGCTGGCGGCCTTGAGGCTGTGCAGATCGGTGCCAGCACCCGGTTGCAGGAGATTGCCGATCACCAGGCCGACAATGATCGCGGTGGTGGTCACGGCGAAGAAATACAGCAGGGTTTTCACGCCCATGCGACCGAGCGCCTTGCGGTCGCTGTGGCCGGCGACGCCAACCACCATGCAGCAGAACACGATGGGAATGACGATCATCTTCATCAGCTTGATGAACAGGTCGCCGGCCGGCTGCAGCAGGTTTTCGGTAAGCCAGGGGCGTGCGTCGGGGGCATGATTGAGCAACGCGCCGACAGCAATGCCGAGGATCAGGCCGATCAGGATCTGAACGACCAGGGGAATACGAGGTTTATGCATGTCCGTCTCACAGGTAATGTCAGTGGCAGGATCTTGTTTTCAAAGGGGAGGCAGAGCCCTCCCCTGATGACTGTCGGCTCTGGGTGGCCGATCAGCGTAACGCCTGGCAGGCGTTGAGAAGGCGCGCGCAACCTTCCCGGATCAAGCTATCGCCGCTTGCGAAAGAGAGACGCACGTAGGGGCTGAGGCCATAGGCATCGCCGACCACCGTTGCCACGCCGGCCTCTTCCAGCCAGTAGCGAACCACGTCGGCATCGGTACGCAGTGTCCATCCTTGCGGGACCTGGCGACCGAGTAGCCCTGCCACGTTGGCAAACACGTAGAACGCGCCATCCGGGATGACACAGCTGAGGCCGGGGATGGCGGACAGCAGATCCAGCATGAGATTGCGACGAGCCTTGTAGAGGCTTGCCATGGCGCGGACCGGTGCCTGATCGCCGGCAAATGCCGCCACGGCAGCCGCCTGGCTGATAGAGCTGGGACAGGTGGTGCTTTGCGAAAGCAGCTTGCCGATGGCTGCGATCAGCCAGGTCGGGCCGGCGCCGAAGCCCAGGCGCCAACCGGTCATGGCATAACCTTTCGAAGCGCCGTTGACGATCAGCGTGCGCTCTTTCAGGTCGGGCGCCGCGTTGCCGAAAGAGACATGCCCACCCTCGGTGTAGACGAAGTGTTCGTAGATCTCATCGGCCATGACCAGTACGTGGGGGTGCTTGCGCAACACCTGGGCCAGCGCCTGCAACTCTTGCAGGGAATACACCGCGCCACTGGGGTTGTTCGGGGAGTTGAGGATCAGCCACTTCGTCCGCGCGGTGATGGCGGTTTCCAGCTCCTCCGGCGTCAGCTTGAAGCCGTTGCCTTCATGCCCGACGACGACAACCGGGGTTCCCCCGTTGAGCTTGGTGATATCCGGGTACGACACCCAATAGGGCGTATGAACAATGACTTCGTCTTCGGGATTGAGCGTCGCCGCCAGCGCTTCGAAAATGATCTGCTTGCCACCGGCGGCCGCGACGACCTGATCGACCGTGTATTCGAGGCCGTTGTCACGCTGCAGCTTGGTCACGATGGCTTTGCGCAGCGCGGGCGTGCCGAGGGTATTGGTGTAGTGGGTCTCCCCCGCCAGCATCGCCGCCCGGGCCGCCTCGACGATGTGCGCCGAGGTGGCGAGGTCAGGCTCGCCCACGGTGAAATTGACGATGTCCCGGCCTTGCGCCCGCAATGTCGCCACCAGGGCGTTGGCCGCGATACTGGGCGAAGGCGCGATGCTCAGGACCCGCCGGGAAAGCAGTGCTGTGCTCATGGTTGTTCTCACATCAGGCCGGCTTTGACAAGGGCGTTGGTGATCCACGATTGCTCGACCGCGTGGGTGGCGATCTCGGCCTTCACCCGCTCTTCGTGGGCTTCGTGTTCGCGGGCCTTGGCCAGGACTTCCTCGGCCGCGTCCCGGGAAAAGGCAACCAGTCCATCCTCGTCGCCGACCACGATATCCCCCGGGTTGATCACCATCCCGCCGATGGACACCGGCACGTTGATCTCGCCCGGCCCGGTCTTGTACGGCCCGCAGTGCACCACGGCCCTGGCATAGCAGGGGGTGTTCTCGAAGCTCGCCACGTCACGGATGGCACCGTCGACGACAAAGCCGACACAACCGCGTTGCAGGGCATACAACTTGATCAGCTCGCCGATGACCGCATTGTTGGTATCGCCCTGGCCATCAATCACCAGGACATGGCCCGGCTTCAACATCATCAGGGCCTTGTAGATATACAGGTTGTCGCCCGGACGGGTCTTGACCGTCAGCGCCGTACCCACCAACTTGCCCGTGCGGTTATAACGCGTCAGGCCGCGGGCACCGATATGCCGGCCCAGGTTATCGCTGATATGAGGTGTCACCACGGATGCAAAGGCTTCGATCAGGGAATTGGAAGCGGTCGCAACCGAGGGGTTGATACGAGTGCCTGGAAGTAACATAAGATGCCCTACTTATTGGGTTTGTTATCACGACAAACCGATAGTAGTGAGTCTCAAATCATACTTTTAGCGATATTTATATATGATTTATCATCTCTTTTAGTAATCACAAGGTTATGTCGATGGTCACGTTCAAGCAGCTGGAAGCCCTCTATTGGATATCCCAGCTCGGCAGTTTCGAAGCTGCCGCAGACAAACTGCACATGTCCCAGTCGGCGATTTCCAAGCGTATCGCCGAGCTGGAAGAAACCTTCAATGTCGCCATGTTCGACCGCACGCGGCGTACTTCGCGCCTGACCCCAAAGGGCGCTCTTTTACTGGCCCACGCCAGCGACCTGCTGATGCGGCGCGACCAGATGCTCGGCGAGGTCAGCGACAAATCGGCGCTGGTGGGCCGCTTTCGCCTGGGAGTCACCGAACTGACGGCAATGACCTGGCTGCCCGCGCTGGTGGAACGCGTCAATGCCGTCTACCCGAGGTTGCAGCTGGAGCCCTCGGTGGATGTCGGCTCGGGTTTGTTTCGCCAGCTCGAACAGGACCAGCTGGATCTGATCGTCGCACCGGCGGTCTACGCCGACCCGCGCTTTGTCAGTCTCGAATTGCAGAGCGTCAGGAATGTGTGGATGTGCTCGCCGCGACTGCTCGATAGCAACCGCGTCTGGTCCCTGGCGGAACTGGCGGACCAGAAGCTGCTGACCCAGGGCACGTCTTCCGGGGCGGGCCTGCACTACCAGCGATGGTTTGCCACGCAGGGCGTGGATTTCGCGCGCACCATCAACGTCAACAACCTGCTCGCCCAGGTCGGCCTGACGACCTCCGGTCTTGGTATCGCCTATCTGCCCAGGGATTGCCTGGCCCACCTGCTCGACCGTGGCGACCTGTGCGAGCTGCAGTGCGAGCCCGCTCTCCCGGACGCCCCCTACATCACCTTGCACCGGGCGGATCGCTGGGTGGGGGTGAGTGCCGAGATCGCCGAGATGGCGCAGCAACTGTGTGATTTTTCCAAACTGCTGATTGCCCGCTGATCACACCGCGGATGAAACTTTCCATGCCGTTATCGGAAAAAAAGTGATGGTATTCGAGTCCTAAATATCGCTAAAGATATTCCCCGGCTGACCCTAGTATTTATTTTCCAAATAAGAAAAATACCGGGTCATTCGATGAATTCGCCAGCATCTCGTATTACTCCTCCCAAGAGAGGCGGCTTCCGCTGGATAGTCGCCATATTGTTTTTCCTCGCCTATATGATCGCCGGTGCGGACCGGGCCAATATCGGGGTCGTGGTGCCCTTCATCAAGCAGGAATATAGTCTCAGCAATACCGATATCGGTGCGCTGGCCAGCCTGTTCTATCTCACTTATGCCGTGGTGCAGATTCCCGCCGGTTACTTGTTCAGTCGCTTCGGAATTCGCAATCTCCTGACCGCCTCCCTGGTCCTCACTTCGTTATCGACGTTATTGATCGGCATGACCAGCAGCGTGCTGCAGTTGAAGTTCGCCCGGGCCTTGCTGGGCGCGGCCGAGGGCCCGATCAATATCGGCATCGTCTCGATCATCAATCGCTGGTTCCCGTCACGGGAAAAAGGGTTGGCGACCGGCATCTTCATGTCGTCGATCAAGTTTGCCCCCGCCTTTGTCCCGCCGCTGTGCGCGTTGATCGTCAGCCTGTATGGCTGGCGGGAAGTGTTCTACCTCTTTGCCTTCCCGGGCCTGCTGATCGCGGCGCTCTGGTGGTTCTATGTCAAGGATGATCCGTCCCAGAGCAAACACTGCTCGGAAGCCGAAAAGCGCTACATCCAGGAAACCGATACGCCTCAAGCCAGGCCCGCGACCACCCTGGCGCCCCGCCACAGCTGGCTGGACCGTTTTATCCGCAGCCGTGAAATGGACCTGCTGCCGGACAACGCCAGTATCCTCAGGTCATGGAACGTCTGGGCCTGCGCGCTGGGTTACTTCCTCATGGTGGGCATCACCTACACCATCATGACCTGGGTGCCGACGTACCTGGTCTCGGTCAAGCATTACTCCGTCCTGAAGATGGGGGCCGTGGCGGCCTTCCCCTGGGTCGGTGCGATCATCGGCAATCTGCTGGGCGGCTGGCTTTCGGACAAGGTCTTCGACCGCCGTCGCAAGCCGGCCATGCTGATCACCGCCCTGGCGACCCTCGTGATGATGGTCGTGCTGCTGAACTCGCCGGACGATCCGGCGCTGCTGGCCGGCATCTTCCTGCTGACCGGCATTCTGCTCAACATCGGCTATTCGACATTCCTGGTCTACCCCATGGGCCTGGCGGTCAAGGACAAGGTCCCGTTCGCCGCGTCCATCGTCAATACCGGCGGTTCGCTGGGCGGTGCCTTCGCCCCGTTTGTCGTCGGCGTGCTGCTCGATGCCTACAGCTGGAACCTGGTCTTCGCCTTCCTCGGTGCCTGTTCCCTGCTGACCTTCATCATCCTGCTGACCATGGTCGAGCCGCGGCCGAAAAGCGCGATCGCCGCGACGGCGGACCAGGTGATAACGGACCGTCAACCGGCCCTGTCACGCCCTTGAGCAAGCCCTGTGCATCAGAGCTTTGCATCAGGTCTTTTGAATCATGGCCCTCCCCGATAAAGGACCGAGTATGTCCAGCTCACCGAGCAAAATTGTCAGCCGCCTGGACCTGTGGATCAATCCGATCTTCGACGAACTGATCCGGGCAACCCCGGCATTGCGCCTGCAATGCCTGGCGCGCGCGGACGAAGATGGCGTCTGGGCAGGCCTGGCCCGCTCGGCGGCCTACCACGTCAGCGCGGCCAAGGATGAACTGCCGCGCCAGTGGTTCGCCGACGCCGCCCTGATAGAGCGCTGCCCGGACCTGCTCTGCGTCTCCAGCGGCGGCGCGGGCTACGACACCGTCGATGTCGGCGCCTGCACCCGCGCCGGCATCGCCGTGGTCAACCAGGCCGGGGCCAACGCGAACTCGGTGGCCGAACATACCTTCGGCCTGATCCTGGCCCTGGCCAAGCGGATCATCCCCGCCAACCGACGACTGCGGACAGACAGTGGCTTCGCCCGCGAAGAACTGATGGGCGAGGAAATCCATGGGGCGACCCTGGGCATCATCGGCCTTGGCGTGATTGGCGAGCGCACCGCCAGGGTGGCCCGAGGCTTCGGCATGCAGGTGCTGGCCTATGATCCGCACCTGGACGAGGGCACTCTTCGCCAACGCGGGGCGCAACCGGCGACGCTCGAGCAACTGCTGGCCGCGTCGGATTACGTCTCGCTGCACTGCCCGCTCAACGCATCAACCCGTCATCTCATGGGCGAAAGACAGTTCGCCGCGATGAAGCCGGGAGCGGTGTTCATCAGCACCGCCCGCGGCGGAATCCACGATGAGGTGGCACTGTATGAAGCGCTGAAAGACGGTCATCTGTCCGGTGCCGGACTGGATGTCTGGGCCGTGGAACCGCCACCCCACGGCGCGCCATTGCTGGCGCTGGAAAACGTGATCGCCACCTACCACACCGCCGGCGTCAGCGTGGGTGGCCGGCGCAACGTCGCCCGTTCGTCCGCCCAACAGATCCAGGCCCTGCTCCGTGGCGAGCGCCCGCCTCACCTGCTCAACCCCCAGGTCTGGGAACACTTCCTGGAACGGCTGCGGAAAACGGCATGAAGGTGCGCCGCAACCACGCCCGAAAAACGCACGTGGTTGTCGGCGCTTGCGTCAATGCCATTGCGCGAGGAGGCGCAGGTGCTGCTCCTGCGCAACCTCCTGGACCACCGGCGACAGACGCAGGTTGTCACCCGGCAGGCACTGCGCCAGGCGGGCCAGCGAGCGCGGAGTCAGGGCCCCCAGGCGCGGGTAGCCGCCGATGGTCTGGCGATCGTTGAGCAGGATGATCGGCTGGCCATCTGGCGGCACCTGGATAGCCCCCAGCGGAATGCCCTCGGAGATCAGCGCCTTGCCCTGGTAATGCAAGCTCGGACCGAGCAGGCGCACGCCCATGCGGTCAGCCCTCGAATCGACCTGCCAGACGCTGTTGAAGGCATCGAACAGACTCTGCCCGGCGAAGTCGGCGATCTGCGCGCCCAGCACGGTTTCCAGCGGCCTGGACGAGCCCAGGTCGGGGATTCGATGCGCCTCCAGTTGCCGAGGCTGCGGCGAAGTGCCGGACCAGGCCAGCCGATCCCCCGCCGCCAGCGCCAACCCCGAGCCGTCGAGACCACCCAGGCCTTCCCGGCAGACGGTGGCCTTGCTGCCCATGACAGGCGCTGCATCGAAACCACCCGGTGCCGCCAGGTAGGCGCGTGCACCCCGGATCGGCTGGCTGAAGATCAACCGCTGGCCACGGCGCACGAGGAAACTTCGCCAGGGTTGCAACGGCTGGCCGTCGAGACTGGCATCGAGGTCGGCCCCCGCCAGGGCCAGGCATACATCCTCCCCGGCGATCAGTTCCAGGCCGCCGAGGGTGATCTCGATCACCGCCGCCTCCAGCGGATTGCCCAGCAGCCAGTTGGCCCAGGACATCGATATCCAATCGGTGGCGCCGCCCTGGGTCACGCCAAGCTGGCGAATGCCGAAGCGGCCAGCGTCCTGCAACAGCACCAGGGGGGTACTGCGTTCTACCCGCAAGCCACTCATGGCAATGCCTCCAGCGGTGTGTCGTCGCCACCCAGGCGGATGAACTCGTCATGGCAGACAGCTTCGAAGCGTACCCGGTCGCCGGGTTGCAGCAGGCTGTAGCCCTCCAGCGAGTGGTCGAACAGTTTTACCGGTGTACGTCCGATCAGGTTCCAGCCACCAGGAGAGGCCTGCGGGTAGGCCGCGGTCTGGCGCTCGGCGATACCGACGCTGCCGGCCGCCACGCGCTTGCGCGGTGTGTTCAGTCGCGGGCTGGCGAGGCTTTCCTCGACCAGGCCCATAAAGGCAAAACCAGGGACAAAACCCAAGGCAAACACCTGGTACTCATGGCGGCTGTGACGCTCGATCACCTCGGCGACGGACAATCCGCTGCGCTGCGCCAACCGCTTGAGCTCAGGCCCCACCCTGGGGTCGTACCAGGTCGGCAGGCGGTGGCTGCGACCACTGCCGCCGGTATCCGGTTGCAAACCGTCGAGCGCTTCGGCGATCAACTGCCGGGCCTGCGCCGCCAGCAGCCGGCGCAGGTCGTAGTGCACCAGCAGCGTGGTGTAGGACGGTACCAGGTCAATCAGACCGAGGCCGAAGCGCTCGCGCAGACGCCGCGAGGCCGCCAGCATCCACGGCATGTTCGCCTCGTCGATGGCGTCGAACAGGCGGACCATCAGGCAGTCGATGGCAACGATTTCGATGCGAATCCTCATACCGGCCGCAACTCCCCGAGAGCCACGCGAATACGCTGCACGGCGGCGATCGAACTGTCGTTGTCGCCATGCACGCAGATCGTATCGACCCGCAGGCTCAGGGCACTGCCGTCGCTGGCGATCAGGTCTTCGCCACGGGCCAGGGTCACGGCCTGGTTGATCACCGTGTCGGGGTCATGATGAACCGCACCGCGCACGCTCCGGGAAACCAGGTGCCCGCTCGGATCGTAGGCGCGATCGGCAAAGGCCTCGAACCACAGCGGGACACCGTATTCCGCGCTCAGGGCCAGGGCGGTGCCGTTGTCACGCTGGGCCATCAGCATCAACCGCAATTCGCCCTCATAGGCGGCCACGGCCTTGAACACCGCACGCAGTTGCCGGGCATCGCGCATCATGTCGTTGTACAGCGCGCCGTGCGGCTTGACGTACTGCACCCGGCCCCCCTGGGCGCGACAAATGCCGTCCAGTGCGCCGATCTGGTAGAGCATCAGGTCTTCGACTTCCTGCGGCGAGCAGTTCATGGAGCGGCGGCCGAAACCCACCAGGTCCGGGTAGGCCGGATGGGCACCGATACGCACTTCGTGGGCCAGCGCCAAGGTCACGGTCTTGCGCATGGTGCTGGGGTCGGAGGCGTGGAAACCACAGGCAATGTTGGCGCAATCGATAAAGGGCATGATGTCGGCGTCGCAGCCCGTGGTCCAGGCACCGAAGCTTTCACCGATATCGCAATTCAGTAAGGGTATCGTCATTGTTATGGATTCCTGGCTGTACAGCCAAACTGCAAAACCCCCGGGGCCGGTGAGCCCCGGGTGGAGACAGGCCCCGCCGTTACTTTTCCCAATCGGCCTTGGGGATCAGCAGGCCGTGGTTGCCGTTGTAGCTGGCGCGCTCGGGTTGTTTCCAACCCTCCAGCAACGATTCGTCGAGACGATAGATTTCCACGCCCAGCGGACGGCAGACCTTCAACGGATCCTCGGCGTCGGGGCCCCACATCGGCAACGACAGGTCGCCCCCGGGGCAGGTGGACAGCGCGCACAGCAGATCGATTTCGGCGAAGAATTCCAGGTAGTCGCCCTGCTTGGCCGGGCAGGCTTTCATGAAGTACATGTCATCGTGATTGAGGCCGGTGCACTGGAAGATGTTCAGCACGTCATGCACGTCGAACTCGGTCAGGCCATGGGGCAACACGGCGCGGGTCAGGTTGGAATGGCAATGGTGATGGAAGTCCTCGCCGGTGAGCATCTTGTTCACGTAGGGATCGCAGCGGGTGCCCAGCAGGTCGTGCAGGCGACCGCCATGCTCGTCGATGCCGTAGCCGGCCAGGCTGTCATCGGTGATGGTGACCATCGGCCGCAGGAACGGCAGGTTCGACCACAAGCGGTCGTAGGTGGTGACGTGGGCGCCCTGCAACTGGCGGGTACGGGCGGCCCACATGCGCTCGCGGGGGTCGTTGGCGCTCCATACGTTGAAGTCGCCGACCTGCGGGCCGACCGGGGTCGTCACGCGAAACACATCACCGGCCTTGACCTTCCAGGCACGACCGGTGCGGATCGGCACTTCGAACTGCTCGATCAGCGTGCGCCCTTCCCGGTTGTCACGAACGCGGTCGTAGAACGCCTTGTCGACCTGCAGGGCGGCGCCTTTGCTGACCTGGTAGGCCGCTGGATAATCCTTGTACATGGTGGTTCCTCTCTTCAGTGTTTGGGGATGCTGCTGAGGATGTCCAGCAGCACCAGTTCGGAATCGTTGAGGTAGCTGCTCATGGCTTCTTCGGCCTCCTTCTTGCGACCGTCGCCCAGCAGGTCGTGAATATGCCGGTCGCGTTCCAGCCAGGGTTTCTGGAAGGTTTCCTCGCTGGGCGCGTTGGAAAACACCAGGCGCATCTGGGCCGCCACATGGGTGAAGAATTCATCGAACAACGGGCTGCGCATCAGCCCGACGATATGCTGGTGGAAGCGCAGGCTGTGGGTACCGAAGGCCTGCCAGTTCTCGCGGTCCTGGGCCAGTTGGGCGGCCTCGATGGCCTCGAGCATCAGGTCGGACTGGTACTCGCGCAGCGGCTTGCTCATGGCGATGGCCTGCAGTTCGAGGGTGCGGCGAACCTTGAAGATATCGCGCACTTCGTCGACACCCAGCCGGCGCACCATCACGCCCTTGTTGCGCACATAGCTGGTCAGGCCTTCGCGGCCCAGCTGGTGCAGGGCCTCGCGTACCGTGTTGCGCGAAGCGTTGTAGGCATTGACCAGCTCGCTTTCCACCAGCGGCATGCCCGGCAACAGGCGCCCGCCGATGATGTCCTCGCGCAGCTCGATGGCGACCTGGTCCGGCAGCGACAGGCTTTTTTCCTTGGATTGACTCACGGTTGCACTCCCTCGGCTCACGCCAGTTGTACGTCTTTGAGGAACCTGGTCATGCGCTCGCTGCGCTGTTCCAGCATTTCCCGCGGCGGGGCGTTCTGGATGATCTCCCCCGCCTCCATGAACACCACCCGGTCCGACAGCTTGAAGGCGAAGTTCATTTCATGGGTCACGATCACCATCGTCATGCCTTCGCGGGCCAGGTCCTCGATCACCGCCAGGACATCGCCGACCAGCTCGGGATCCAGGGCCGACGTCGGCTCGTCGAAGAGCATGACCGAAGGTCGCATGGCCAATGCCCGGGCAATCGCCACGCGCTGCTGCTGGCCACCGGAAAGCTGGTGCGGGTACTTGCCGGCATGCTCGAGCATGCCCACCTTGCGCAACAGCGCCAGGCTCAACAGGCGCAGCTCATCGCCGCCGCCATGGGCGTGATAGACCGGCGCGAGCATGACGTTCTCCAGCGCGGTCTTGTGCGGGAACAGGTTGAAGCCCTGGAAGACCATGCCGACATGGACGATGCCGCGCATATGCACCTTGTCACCCAGGGCGCCCTGCGCCTCCTTGGTACCCCGCAGAAAGGGCTGGCCCTGCAGGATGATCTCGCCACGGTCCAGGCTTTCCAGGCCGTTCATGGTCCGGATCAGCGTAGTCTTGCCCGAGCCCGACGGCCCGATGATCGACACCACCTCGCCCCAGCGCACATTCAGCTCGACCCCCTTGAGCACTTCCAGTTCGCCATAGGACTTGCGTACGCCCCGCGCCTGCAGGGCAAACTCACCCCGCCCGGCCTGGTCGCTGGCACGTCCTGTCGCCACCTGCCCGAGTTCGGCCGGCGCGAGGCCCTTCGGTTTGCGCCGGGTCACGTCCAGATGGTTCTCCAGCACCCGCAGCAGGCGACTGAACACCGTGACGATCAGCACGTAGTAGAAGGCCACGGCGAACATGGTCTCCATGACCAGGAAGTTCTGGGTATAGAGCTGTTGTCCCACCAGGAGGATTTCCGACAGGGAAATCACCGAGACCAACGACGTCAGCTTGACGATGGTGATGTACTCGTTCGCCAGTGTCGGCAAAGCGACTCGCAGCGCCTGGGGCACCACGATCAGCCGCTGTACACCACGATAGCCGACGCCCAGGGCCTTGCCCGCTTCCAGTTGCCCCTTGGCCACGGCCAGCAGGCCGCCGCGATGGATCTCGGCGATATACGCCGCCTCGCTGAGGACCAGGGCGATCAGGCCCGCCGAATACGGGTTGGACAGCAGCACGCTGGTGGACGGGAACACCTGGGGCAGGTTGTAGACGAAGATCAGCAGGACCAGCAGCGGCAGGCTGCGGAAAAACCAGATGTACAGCCCGGCCGCATCCCGCAGCAAACGTCGTTGCGACTGTCGGGCCAGGGCCAGGAAAAAGCCGAGGACGATACCCAGCAACCAGGTTTCCAGGCTCAGCTCGACCACGGTCGCCACCGCGCGCCAGAAGTCGCCGCTCCACAACAGACCCAAGGTGTAGTGCCAATCGAATTGCATGTACTTACTCCGCGTTACCGTGAGCTTTCCACAAGCGGGAAAGCATCGATGAATCCGCTACCGTTTGCTCTCGGCGCCCTGTCTCAAGGCGCCGGGGTGCCCAGCGCCGCGCTGATTTCCCCGGCAGTCGGTTCGTCCAGGTTGTAGCGGGCCAGCAACTGGCCGTAGCTGCCGTTCTGCCGGATCTGCGCGAGGGCCGTGGTCAGTTCCTGCAGCAGCGCCGGATTGTCCTTGCGCACGGCCAGGCCGATGACCACCGGATAGATCAGTTCGCTGGAACTGATCACCGTCTTGCCCTGCAGCTTCTGCACGGTGATCTTGGCGACCGCGGGGTCTTCCATCTGCACGTCGACCGCCTTGGCCAGCAGGGCCTGGGCCACTTCCGGCGAGGTCGGGAATTCACGCGAGTCGATGGCCGGCTTGCCCGCGGGCAGGCAGTACTCGGCGGAAACCTTGGCGAGCTTGGGCACCCAGGACGCGCCCTTGATCGAACCCACGCGCTTGCCGCAGAGATCTTCCGGACGTTGCGGGCGGAAGTCGCTGGCGGTGAGCACCATCAATGAAGAGCCGGTCTTCAGGTAACTGAGAAAATCCACCTGCCTGGCGCGCTCCGGGGTGACGTACAGCGCCGAGGCGACCACGTCGAAACGCTGGGCATTGACGCCGAGGATCAGGTTGGCGAAACGGGTATCGAGAAAACGCGGCGTCACCCCCAGTTGCTTGCCCATCAACTGCATGAACTCGGGGTCGAAACCGGCGGGCTGCTTTTGCTCGAGGTAGGTATAGGGCGGATAGGTCAGGTCGGAACCGACCGACAGCTCGCCCTGCTTGAGCGTGCCCTTGATTTCCGCCGCGGACAGCAGCGGGGCCACGCAAGCCAGGGCCAGCGCCCCCACCAGGTGGCGCGTGGTTTTCTTGCCGGTCAGTGCTTTTTGCATGTTCGTATCCTCGGTGGGTACAGCCAGATGGAATTCACGATTGTTCAACAATCATGATTTAACCAATAAGCTAATATCGTGCCACTACACGATCTATCGTCCTCGTTTGAATTTTATTGTCTGGAAAATGCCGATTTTCGGACCAACAATCGCACCCGGACGGTGCGAGTCGTTACCGGATGCCACATTATGGGAAGTGGTTTTGGCGGGGACGGCTGGAGGGTGGGCGTTATCGGGGGGATGCTACGAATGGAAACGGCCTGCCACCGGAAATGGCGGCAGCAGCCGTGATGACCTGGTGCCCGGCCTACGGTCCTAAAGCCACCCTCGGTAGCGATTCACGATCTTTTCGCTTCACACCTGCGACTCGATAAATTCGAGCATCATCTCGTTGCCGTCGAGAATATCCGTGCAAATGGCCTGTCTGGCGGCAGCGCCATTGCGCACCTTGAGCGCCGCCAGCACCTCCCAGTGGTGTTCGATCGCGACCCGCTCCGAAAAGTGATCGTAGGCCAGGGCCAGCAGCGGGCCCGTGCGCATCCACAGGCTGTCGAGAAAGCCGCGCAGCAGCGGCATCTGGGCGATGTCGGCAAAGAAGAAGTGAAACGCCTGGTTGAGCTTCAGCGCCTCGGCCATGTCCTCGCGCTGGATGGCGTCGACATTTGCCCGGATGTTGTCTTCGATCCGCTGCAGGTCTTCATCGGTGACCATCGCGGCAGCCGCTTCCGCGGCCAGCCCTTCCAGGGCCAGGCGCACCGAGCGGATTTCCAGGTATTGCTGGCGCGTCAGGGAAGGCACGCGGATGTCTTTCGGGGTCCGCATGACCAGCGCCTGTTCCTTGGCGAGTTGCAGGATGGCGTCGCGCACTGGCGTAACGCTGGTACCCAACTGGGTGGCCAGGTCTCGAATCCGCAGTTTGTCGTCTGGCTTGAGCCTACCGGTGACCAATGCTTCTCGCAGCGAGGAATAAACGCTGGTGCCTAGATACGCGTGTTTAATTTCGCCGATTGGGTAGCTCATATCAGATCCGAGTGAAGGAAGGCTCTATCTGGCAGGTTGGGGACAACCTGACCGCAGCAAGCCACATCATCGCGGTTTCAGGGAGAAAAAACCAGCTACACAACATGATGCATCATGCATTATGATTCATGTGTCGTTCCCCCAACCAGCGAGAAGACCATGAACAAGACACGCTCCACCCTGGCCCAGAAAGATATGCTCCACCACCTGCACCCCTACACCAATGCCCGCGCCCACCAGGAAGTCGGCCCGCTGATCATTGAGAGAGGTGAAGGGGTTTTCGTCTTTGACGAGGACGGCAAGCCGTACATCGAGGCCATGGCGGGGCTTTGGAGCGCGGCGCTGGGCTTCAGCAACAAGCGCCTGGTCGCCGCTGCCGAAAAGCAGATGTCGACGCTGCCGTTCTATCACCTGTTCGGCCACAAGTCGCACTCGCCGAGCATCCAGCTGGCCGAAAAACTGATCGACATGGCACCGGTGCCGATGAGCAAGGTGTTCTTCACCAACTCCGGCTCGGAAGCCAACGACACCGTGATCAAGCTGGTCTGGTACCTCAACAACGCCCAGGGCAAGCCGGCGCGCAAGAAATTCATCAGCCGCATCGGCGGCTATCACGGCATTACCCTGGCCAGCGCCAGCCTGACCGGCCTGCCGGCCAACCAGCGCGGCTTCGATGTGCCGCTCCCGGGTTTCCTGCATGTGGGCAATCCACACCATTACCGCAACGCCCTGCCGGGTGAAACCGAAGAGCAGTTTGCCGATCGCCTGGCGGCCGAACTCGATGCCTTGATCGTCCACGAAGGCCCGGAAACCATTGCTGCTTTCGTCGGCGAGCCATTGATGGGCGCGGGCGGCGTGATCGTGCCGCCGCGTACCTACTGGGAGAAAATCCAGAAGGTGTGCCGCAAGCACGACATCCTGGTCGTCGCGGACGAGGTGATTTGCGGGTTTGGGCGTACCGGGAACATGTTCGGCAGCCAGACCTACGACATCAAGCCGGACATCATGATTCTGTCCAAGCAGCTCTCTTCGTCCTACCAGCCGATCTCGGCCATCCTGATCAACGATCGGGTCTACCAGGGCATCGCCGACCAGACCAAGGCCTTCGGCGCCCTGGGACATGGCTTTACCGGCGGCGGCCATCCGGTCGCGGCCGCCGTCGCGCTGGAAAACCTGAAGATCATCGATGAGGAAGACCTCGTTGCCCGGGCCGCGCACATGGGCGAAATCCTGCGTCGCGGCCTGCAGGATTTCAGCGATCACCCACTGGTGGGTGAAGTGCGTGGTGCCGGCCTGATTGCCGCTGTCGAGCTGGTCGCCGATCGCGCCACCAAGGCCCCCTTGGAAACGCCAGGGACGCTCGGGCGCTTCCTCGCGGGACGTGCCCAGGAGCACGGCATGATCACCCGCAACATGGGCGATGCCATCGCCTTCTGCCCTCCCCTGATCATCTCGGAAAGCGAAGTCCGGTCGCTGCTCGATCGATTCGGCATGGCCCTGGACGACACCAGCAAGTGGGTCAACGGCTGACAGAACGCGGCAAGCAAAAAGGCCTGGTGTGAACCAGGCCTTTTTTTATTGCAGCAATCCAGCGCTGGCAAACACTCAGATGACACGGGTCCCACGCAGCCTTTCATTGCGCCGACGCAACCACTCCATCAGCAGTAGCAGGATCGCGGAAGCCACCACCATCAAGGTCGCTGCCGCCGCAATCGTCGGATTGAGGTTCTCGCGAATGCCGCCGAACATCTGCATCGGCAGGGTGCGCTGCGCGGGGCTCGCCAGGAACAGCGTAACCACCACCTCATCGAAGGAAGTGGCGAACGCGAACAAGGCGCCACTGATCACCCCGGGTGCGATCAGCGGCAGCATCACCTTGCGAAACGCCATGAAGGGAGTCGCCCCCAGGCTGGCGGCGGCACGGGAAAAGTTGCGGTCGTAACCCTGCAACGTCGCGGCGACCGTTATCACCACGAATGGCACACCGAGCGCAGCATGGGCCAGCACCAGTCCCAGGTAGCTGTTGAGAAGATTCAGCTGGGCAAAAAAGAAATACAGCGCGACAGCGATGATCACCACGGGCGCGATCATCGGCGAAATCAGAATCGCCATGATCAGGCCCTTGCCGCGGAACTCCCCCCGCGCCAGCCCGACCGCCGCCAGGGTTCCCAGCGCGGTCGCCAGCAAGGTCGCGGCCGGCGCGATCACCAGGCTGTTGCGCAGTGCCCGCATCCACTCCTGGGAACCGAGGAACTCCTGGTACCAGCGCAGGGAAAACCCGCTCAACGGGTAACTGAGGAACGAGCCCTCGTTGAAGGACAGCGGCACGATCACCAGGATCGGTACTACCAGGAAGATCAGCAAGCTGAAACTGAACAGGCTGAAGACCGGCGCCCAGAGGCGCTCGATCAATGTGGAATGATGGTTCATCAAACACCTCATGCACGCTGGGCGGGGTTGGCTGGACGAGTGATGCGCGAATACACCCAATAGAGCAGCAGGACGATGATCAGCAACTGGCTCCCCAGTGCCGCCGCCATGCCCCAGTTGATCGTCGTATTGGTGTAGAACGCGACGAAATAGCTGAGCATCTGATCGCCTGGACCACCCAGCAACGCCGGCGTGATGTAGTAACCGATCGCCATGATGAACACCAGCAGCGCCCCCGCGGTGACCCCGGCAAACGTCTGCGGCACGTACACCGACCAGAACGCCCGGAAGGGATGGGCGCCCAGGGAAACGGCCGCGCGCACATAGTTGGGCGAGATGCCCTTCATCACCGCGTACAACGGCAGGATCACGAACGGCAGGAGAATGTGGGTCATCGAGATGTACACGCCGACCCGGTTGAACACCAGTTGCAGTGGCTGCTCGATCAACCCGAGGCCGATCAGCGAGCTATTGATCAACCCGCCGTTCTGCAACAGGACGATCCAGCCCGCCGTGCGCACAAGCAACGAGGTCCAGAACGGCAGCAACACCATGATCAGCAGCAGGTTGGCGCGACTGCTCGGCTGCCTGGCCAGCCAGTACGCCACCGGATAGCCCAGCAAGACACAGAACAGCGTGACGATGCTGGCCATCCACAATGTGCGCAAGAGCACCGACAGGTACAGCGCCTGCCCTTTCGGCAACTCGACAATATTGCCGGTCTGGACATCCACCTGGCGGTCGAATGCCGCCAACAGGTAGTAAGCGGTCAGCGGCCGCCCCGCACGCTGGATACTGCGCCAGGTGCCGGGCTCTGCCCACATCGTCGATTGCGCGATCAAGGCCCGGCTGATGGACTCGGCACCGGGATCGGGCAACTTGCGCAACGTCAACGAGAGCAGGGTCCGATAGCGGCCGTCCTCATACCCGAGCCGCTTGATCAGGCCGGGGATCTGCCCCTGGGCCCTGGCTTCGGCCAGATCCCCGAGCAAGGCGGCGAAGACCTTCTCTTCCGGCAGTCCCTTGCCATCCCAGTGTTGCAATGCCTGAAGCGTATTCGGCAGGGCCTTGCCGACCTCAGGATTATCCAGGCTCTTCCAAAGGATGTTGCCAATGGGAAAAACAAAGCTGATCAGTAGAAAAAGCAGCAGGGGGGCGATCAACAGGATCGAGCGTTTGCGATAAGCACTTTCGGCATGCAGCAAGCGCTGCTTGAGCGAGGAGGACGTTTCAGTGGGGTGATCGATAGCCGTCAGGCTGACTTCTGACATGCTGGTCTCCAGATGTGAGGCTGAACCGGCTTCAGGCAAACCGAAGCCGGTAGATACTGATTAGTTCGCCGCCCAGGCGTTGAAGCGTTGCTCCAACTCTTCACCGTGCTCGATCCAGAACTCGGTATCCACACCGCGCGCACCCTTGAGGTTTTCCGGGGCGGTTGGCAGATCGGGGCGGACCTTGGCGTCAATCTGCGCGATAGCCAAGGTGTTCGTCGGGCCGTAGGGGATGGTCTCGGCGAATACCTTCTGGTTCTCGGGACGGCCGGCAAAGGCAATGAATTGCTCGGCCAGGGCCTTGTTCTTCGAGCCCTTGACGATCGCCCAGCTGTCGAGATCGTAAAGACTGCCATTCCAGACGATCGAGAACGGGTGGCCTTCCTTCTGCGCCGCCGTCACTCGCCCGTTGTAGGCCGAGGTCATGACCACATCGCCGGAAACCAGCCATTGCATGGGTTGCGCGCCGGCTTCCCACCACTGGATATTCGGCTTGATCTGATCGAGCTTCTTGAATGCCCGGTCGACACCTTCCGGAGTCGCCAGCACGTTGTACAGCTGCCCCGGCGACACCCCGTCGGCGAGCAAGGCAATTTCCAGGGTGAACTTCGCGGATTTACGCAGGGCGCGCTTGCCCGGCCAGGTTTTCACGTCCCAGAAATCCGCCCAGCCCGTGGGGGCCCTGGCCAGTTTTTTCGCATCGTAGGCCAGTACCGTGGACCAGATGAAAATCCCCGCTCCGCACTCGTTCACCGCCGAATCGACAAACTGTTTCTTATCGCCTAGCCTGGACCAGTCCAGCGGTTCGAAAAGGCCTTCGCTACAGCCGCGCACCAACTCGGGACTTTCGACTTCGACGACATCCCAGCCCACCTGTCCGGTTTCCACCATGGCCTTGATCTTGGCCATTTCACCGTTGAACTCACCGGCCTCGATATCGACTTTGTTCGCTTTGGAGAAGGGTTGGTAGAACGCCTTCTCCTGGGCCTGCTTGTTGAGTCCGCCGAAGGACACCACCGTCAGTTGCTGGGCCTGTACCTGGCTCGCCACGCCAGCCATCAGCACCAATACCGCTATTTTCTTGAACATGGAAACGCTCCTCTGCAGTGTTTTGGGGCAATGCTTTTCAATGAAGGGCCGACGTTAATGAACGACCAGGGGATCCAGCGCGCTGGCGTCGTGGCTGAACCAACTGACAGGGAGCGAAATGCCGGTGGACCAGCCGTCCTGCATTTCGGCGATGGGGATTTTCGCGGTGAACTCTTTCTGGCCGGCGACGTTGAGCCTGACCCGCACGTGATCGCCCAGGTAGATCAGTTCCTCGATGCGACCGGGAAGACTGTTCGCAGACGGCTTGTCGAGCCCGACACGTTCCGGTCGAATCGACAACGAGGTCGATGCCCCCACCGGCAAGGCCGTCGTGGCGCGGGCGCCGACCTCGGAACCATCGGCCAGGCGCACCCGGCACTCCGGCCCTGACACGGAAATGACCGTGCCGGGCAGTGCGTTGTTTTCACCGATGAAATGGGCGACGAAAGAATTGCCGGGGTGCTCGTACAGCGCTTTCGGAGTATCGATCTGCTGGATCACGCCATCGTTGAATACCGCGACGCGATCGGACAAGGTCAACGCCTCGGCCTGGTCATGGGTGACGAATACCACGGTCAGACCCAACTGGCGGTGCAAGCGACGGATCTCGAGCTGCATCTGTTCACGCAGCTGTTTGTCCAGGGCCCCCAGGGGTTCGTCCATCAGCACCAGGCTCGGCTCGAAGACCAGCGCGCGAGCCAGCGCGATGCGTTGCTGCTGCCCACCGGAAAGCTGGGCCGGATAACGATCGGCCAGATGTCCGAGCTGGACCATGTCCAGGGCCCGCCTGACTTTCAGCTCGATATCGGCGCGGCCCAGGCGCCTGACCTTCAACGGGAACGCCAGGTTGCGGGCAACGGTCATGTGCGGGAACAGTGCGTAATTCTGAAAGACCATCCCGATCCCGCGCTTGTGCGGCGCCACCGTATGCAACGGCTGGCCGTCGAGCAGAATCTCGCCCTCGGTGGGCGTTTCAAAACCCGCCAGCATCATCAGGCTGGTGGTTTTCCCCGACCCCGAAGGCCCCAGCAATGTGAGGAACTCGCCGCGCTGGATGTCCAGATCGAGTTTCTTGACCACCAACTGTTCGCCGTCATAGCTCTTCTGCACGCCTCGGAAGCGGACATAAGGAGAGGCTGTATTCATGGCTTCACCTGTTTTTTGTTGTTCTGGAATTGGAGCTCGGTTTTGCGCGTTTTCATTTTAACCACACCTCGAAGCATGATGCATCATGTTTTATATTTCACGAACGCAGCATAATGCATGCCAATTTCCCAACCGGCGGCCCACAGGAGAGTTGGCGTAAAAGCGAGCAAAATGAGTGCACCAGAAAGGCGCGGCACAGGAGTGGGAGGCGGGAAGAATCGGTTGACAGCGATCATCGTTAGAAACATGATGCATCAAGCATCAAAACAACGATGTTTCGAGGATCCGATCCATGAGCGAGAAAAAAACGTTGCTGCTGACAGGTGCCAGTCGAGGCATCGGGCACGCCACCGTCAAACACTTCAACGCGGCAGGCTGGCGTGTATTCACCGCCTCTCGCCAAAGCTGGGGAGCCGAATGCCCTTGGGCGGACGGCCAGGAAAACCACATCCACCTGGACCTGGAAGATATTGGCAGCATCGAAGCCAGTATCGGCCTGATCAAGGAAAAGCTGGGCGACGGCAAACTGCATGCGTTTGTCGATAACGCCGGGATCAGCCCCAAAGGACCCGAGGGCGGTCGACTGGGTGTCCTGGAAACCGACTATGCGACCTGGATGCGGGTCTTCAACGTCAATCTGTTTTCCACCGCCCTGCTCGCCCGCGGCCTGTTCGAAGAGCTGAAGGCGGCGCGAGGCACCATCATCAATGTCACCTCCATTGCCGGCTCCAGGGTTCATCCCTTTGCCGGGGTTGCCTACGCCACCTCAAAGGCGGCCCTGTCCGCGCTGACCCGGGAAATGGCCTATGACTACGGTCGGCACGGCATCCGGGTGAACGCCATCGCCCCGGGTGAAATCGATACGTCGATCCTTTCCCCGGGTACCCAGGACATCGTCGAACGCAACATTCCGATGCACCGGCTCGGCAAGCCCGAAGAGGTGGCGTCGCTCATTCATTTCCTTTGCACCAGCGGCGCTTCCTACATCAATGGCGCCGAAATCGAAGTCAACGGCGGCCAGCACGTCTGAGTCGTCCTTCGTCCCTTACATGCTACCCACTGGAGTCCTGTATGAATTTGCGAGATAGCAGTCTGTTCCGCCAACAAGCCTATATCGCCGGTGTCTGGAGCGATGCGGACAACGGCCAACAGATCAAGGTGAACAACCCGGCGACGGGCGAGATCCTGGGCAGCGTGCCGAAAATGGGCGCCGCGGAAACCCGCCGCGCCATTGAAGCCGCCGAGAAAGCCCTGCCCGACTGGCGCGCCCGGACGGCCAAGGACCGTGCGACGGTATTGCGTCGCTGGTTCGAGTTGATCATGGCGAACCAGGACGACCTCGCCCGCCTGATGACCCTTGAACAGGGCAAGCCGCTGGCCGAGGCAAAGGGCGAAATCGCCTACGCCGCCTCGTTCATCGAATGGTTCGCCGAAGAAGGCAAGCGCGTCTACGGCGATATCATTCCAGGCCATCAGCCGGACAAGCGGCTACTGGTGATCAAGCAACCCATCGGGGTGACGGCGGCCATTACGCCCTGGAACTTCCCTTGCGCGATGATTACCCGCAAGGTCGGCCCGGCCCTGGCTGCCGGTTGCACCATGGTGATCAAGCCTGCCAGCCAGACCCCGTTCTCGGCCCTGGCACTGGCGGAGCTGGCTACCCGGGCGGGCATTCCCGAAGGCGTCCTCAGCGTCGTCACCGGATCCGCGGTACAGATCGGTGCGGAACTGACCGGCAACCCGATCGTGCGCAAACTGTCGTTCACAGGCTCGACCGAAATCGGCCGCCAGTTGATGGCCGAATGCGCCAGGGACATCAAGAAAGTCTCCCTCGAACTCGGCGGCAACTCGCCGTTTATCGTGTTCGCCGACGCCGACCTCGATGCCGCTGTCGAAGGCGCCCTGATGTCCAAATACCGCAATGCGGGCCAGACCTGCGTCTGCGCCAACCGCCTGTATATCCACGACAGCGTCTACGACGAGTTCGCCGACAAGCTGAAGGCCGCCGTCGCCAGGCTACGCCTGGGCAATGGCCTGGATGAAGGCACGACCACCGGCCCGCTGATTGATGAAAACGCGGTCCTGAAAGTCCAGGAACATATCGCTGACGCCGTCGGCAAAGGCGCCCGGGTAGTTGCCGGCGGCCAACCCCACGCGCTCGGTGGCACCTACTTCGAACCGACCATTCTGGTGGACGTCCCCAGGGACGCCCTGGTTGCCCGGGAAGAAACCTTTGGCCCACTGGCCCCGTTGTTCCGCTTCAGCGACGAAGCGGACGTGGTGGCCCAGGCCAACGACACCGAGTTCGGCCTGGCGGCCTATTTCTTCGCCCGCGACCTGTCCCGGGTATTCCGTGTGGCCGAAGCCCTGGAGTACGGAATCATCGGGATCAACACCGGCATCATTTCCACCGAAACAGCACCTTTCGGCGGCATGAAATCTTCCGGGCTGGGTCGTGAAGGCTCCAGGTACGGGATCGAAGACTATCTGGAAATCAAATACATGTGCCTGGGCGGCATCTGAGGATCGAGCCGGGGTTTTCCAGGCGGGTATCCGCTGCCCGCCTGGAAGCCTCGAAGCCTCGAAGCCCGATGGTGATCATCGGCGAAGCCCTCCCCTGACATTCCCGGTGCTATCCCCGCACCGATGCAAAAGCCGCAAGAACAGACACCCTTGGCACCGTGCTGATCAGTGTGGTCGTGGGCAACCCATGCACTCGCAATTTTATGAGAACAAATCCAATATTGAATTATTATTCAATATTGAATATTGTCCCATGAAATTGACGAGCCCATCGTGGCAACTCGCACAACGACGCTGAAATCACACGGTCTCCCATGGAAAACAACAATAAAAATACCCCGCTGCCAATCTCGACTGACGTACTGATTGTCGGCTTCGGTCCGGTGGGTGCTGCGCTGGCGGCCCTGCTCGGGCGTTATCAGGTCAATGCCCTGGTGATCGACAGGCAGCACGAGATACTGCGTATGCCACGGGCTATTGCCCTGGATAACGAAGCCTTGCGCATGCTGCAGTTGATCGGCCTGCCTGAAGACGCCTTCGATAAACAGGTTATTCCCGAAGTCAAAATGCACTGTCCACTGGTGGGCCAGTTCAGCCGCGCCAATACCAGCGGCTGCATCGACGGCCATCCCAAACTGGTGACCTTTTACCAACCCGACCTGGAAAACGCGTTGCGCAGCCGGTTGCTGCAATACCCCGGCATCACCACGTGCACGGGTTACGAGTTGCTCGATGTCCAGCAGCATGGCGAGCACGTGGAAGCCTTTGTGCTGGATCAGGATGGCCAGACATTTACCGTCAACGCCAGATACCTGATCGGCGCAGACGGTGCGGGGTCACGGGTACGCAACCTGATTGGCCAGGATTTCAGCGGGCAGACCTATGCCGAAGACTGGTTGATCGTGGATGCCAATGGCCGCGAAGAGCAGGCGATCGACCATGTCGAGTTTCTTTGTGATCATCGTCGCCCTACCCCTCACATGCCCGCGCCCGGCGGCCGGGAACGCTGGGAGTTCATGCTGCAGCCCGGGGAAACGCGAGAGGAAATGGAGCAGCCGCATCGCATCGCGCAGCTGTTGGCCCCCTGGGTAAAGGCTGCCGACTTGAGTATCGAACGCACGGCGGTGTACCGCTTCCACGCGCGATGCTGTGAAAGTTTTCAAAAGGATCGGGTATTTCTGATTGGCGACGCGGCGCACATTACGCCACCCTTTGTCGGCCAAGGATTGGTGGCCGGGCTGAGGGACGCGTGCAACCTGGCCTGGAAACTGGCCTGGGTTCTCGACAACCGCGCAGCCCCCGGCATACTCGACAGCTATGATCAGGAACGCCGTCCCCATGCCAAGGAGATGATCGATCTGGCGAAACTGATGGGGCGTGCGGTGATGCCGCGCAATGCCCTGGTCGCCTTGTTGATCCATGGGGTGATGAAATCACTGACGCTGTTCCCGCCCACACGCCGGCTGTTCGAAGAGCTGGACATCAAACCGAAGAACCGTTTCAGGAAGGGACTGTTCAGCCAACAGTGCAGGACGAAGTCCCTTCCTGTCGGCGGCCTGTTGAGCCAATGCCTGGTACGCGATCCGCGCCACGGAATCGTCTTGAGTGACGATGTACTGGGCGATCAAATGACCCTGATCGGTTTCGGCACCGACCCGCGCCAACAACTTGAACCCGCCACCCATGAACAATGGCAGGCTCATGGTGGCGGGTATCTGCAGATCGTCCAGCGTGGCCAACGGGGTCATTCAGACACTCATTGGGTCGAGGACTTGAGCGGCGAGCTGCTGAAATGCCTGCCGGCTCATTCGCTGCTGATCGTTCGCCCCGACCGGATCGTGATGCATAGCGGCGCAGCGGGCCAGGCAAATGACCTGGCAAAAGCCTGCATGGCCCTGCTGGGTAATTGAAAAGATCAGCAATATTGACGGTAATCTGATTACTATCACTGATCTTTCATCCAGCCGCGCAATAAATCTCCAGGCATTCCAATGAGCAAAAAAGCCGACGCCGAACAGTCCACCGATACCCTGGTCCCCCTGACGCGAGGCCACAAGAAAAAGGAGCGCACGCGCCAGGGCCTGCTGGATGCGGCGCTGCGGGTATTCTCCCGCAAGGACGTGCTTGAAACGGGCCTGCTGGAACTGGCTGAAGAAGCGCAGGTATCCACCGGCACCATCTATAACTACTTCCGTACCCGCGAAGAGGTCGCGGAGGCCGTGGGGATCGCCATGGCCAGCGAGTTCTCCGAAGACATTTCCCGCTTGAGCGCGGGTATTGATAACGGCGCTCAGCGCGTTGCGATCGGTGTGCGCATGTTTATCCTGCGTGCGATTGCCGACCCGGACTGGGCCAGTGCGCTGGTGCGGATCGTGCACTTTGATAAAGGTCTGCGCTCAAAGCTCGCGATGCACGTCCAGGCGGATCTTCGCAGTGGCGCAGAACAGGGGCACCTGTCATTTGCCGACGAAAGCGTGGCCCTGGACCTGGTCATTGCCTGTGCCACAGGAGGCATGCGCAGTGCGATCGAGGGCCGTGCAGTCGAGCAACATGATGAGAAAGTCGCCGAGATGGTGCTTAAAGCCCTGGGCGCCGCCCCGGCCAAGGCCAGAAAACTCGCCACCCATCCTTTGCCGCGAGCCGGCGAGTAAGCGCGCCGACCTCGGCACTCGGCTGGTTATCAGGATGGTTGACTGACCCCAAGCGCCGCCGTCAACGATTACGCATGCGCTCGGCCAACGCGCCAACCGGCCTGGTCAGGCTGCGTTTGAGCCGGCTGGAAAAAGATTCACCAGCATAGATGGGCGCTGCCTGCACGACTTCCCCCGGCTGCCGGTATTGGGGAAACAGACGCAGCGCATGCCCACGATTGATTCCGTAATGCTCGTCGGCGGACCACAGGGTGTTTGCTTCCAGGGTCTGGCATTGCAGGCTGGTGGCGGGAGCCGGGGCAAACGGAAAATCGCTGCCAAAGAGAATGTGATCGGGCTCGACCAGCTCCTTGAGCGCGGCCATCGAGTAACGCGACGGCGACAGCGCTGTATCGAAGTAGAAACGGCGGATGTAGGTGAGAATGCCCTGGGGAGCCAGCTGCTGAAATTGCGGCATGGCGTTGGCCAGGGAAACACGCCAGGCGACATAGGGAAGGAAGCCACCACCGTGGGCAAGGATCCAGCGAATACGAGGGTATTTCTCCATTGTCCCGGTCAGGATCAGATTGACCGCCCCGCGAGTGGTATCGCAGAGAAACTCGATCAGGAAACCGGGGGTCTTGAAACCCAGTTGCTCGCTGCTCCTGTGCAGGTTGGGGTGAACGAACACTACCGTGCCGCGACGATCCAGCTCACTCATCAGCTCGTCAAGACGCGGGTCGCCCAGAAACACCCCGTCGGTGCTGCCGAATAGCACGATGCCCTCGGCCTTGAGCACGTCCAGCGCATAGATCGCTTCGCTACAAGCGGCTTCGGTGAACGGCATGGGCAGTACCGCAAAGTTGCCGAAGCGCTCCGGGAAATCATCGCGCATCTTCGCCGCGTATTCGTTGCAGTCCCGCGCCAGCTGCCGCGCCTGCTCCACCCCGTCGCCCAGATGCACACCGGGTGTGGAGATGGAGGTAATGGCACGCTGGATACCATTCATGTCCATGACATCGATCGACTGTTCGGGCGTCCATCCGGGCAGGAGCGCACCGGCGTGGCGCTCCATGCCCCGCTCGTGGATGGCATCGCGGAACGCGGGGGGAATGATGTGATGGTGTACGTCGATAAGGCCTTGCTTGAGGGGCATTGTTGTTATTCCTGGCGAGAACAGTCGCAACCTGGCCGTGGTAGCCCACGATAAAACACTCACGCAACATAATGAACACCAGTGTTCATATTCGTCAATCGAACCTGTCACTTAAACACCCAGGTTAAAATCAGGATAAAAAGCCATAACCGCTCTAAATCAAGGATTACGTGAGAAATCTCGTTAAAAACAGGATTCCACCTCGAAATACACGATTGACTCAAACTGAACAGTGACGTTCAATAGCTTCAGATTCGAATGGTGGAGAGAGCTTGTGGAGTCATTGAACCCGGTGCAGCGACGCATCCATCAGGCGGCCTTGCGCCTGTTTGCCGAGAAAGGCATCAGTCAGGTCAACATCAGCGACCTTGCCCAGGAAGCGGGCGTGGCGCGCGGCACCATCTACAACAACGTCGAGACGATGGACAAACTGTTCGAGCAGGTCGCCAGCCAGCTCAGCGCAGACATGCACCAGCGCGTCAAAAAGAGCATCGATAGCCTTGAAGACCCCGCGCAGCGCCTGGCCAACGGCATCCGCCTGTTTATCCGTCGCACCCATGAAGAGCCACACTGGGGCGCCTTCATGAGTCGCTTCGCGCTGAGCAACCTGGCTCTGCGGGAAATGTTCTCCAGCCAGGCCGTCCCGGACCTGATCCACGGTTTGGGCATCGGCCGCTACCACTTTCGCCAGGAACAGATGGTCACGATCATTTCGTTTATTGCCAGCAGCGTCCTCGGTTCGATGTTCCTGGTGCTGGAAGGCCTGAAGACCTGGCGGGATGCCGGCACCGATACGGCCGAACTGATATTGCGGGCGTTGGGCGTGAGCATTGAAGACGCCCGTGTGCTGGCCACCGTGGAGTTGCCGCCGCTGCCGCCTTCCGGCTGATTCACGATTGAGTCCCGATGGGCCCGCCCCCTGTGCTTTCAGGGGCGACGGGCAGCTTTTGCCTGAAAAAAGCTTTGGAGAACAAGAATGAGCAATCGCCAGACCCTGACCCTTGCCACCCCGCAGCCGGCGCGCCACCCGCACCCGACGGTAAAGGCCCAGCGGCTTGCCTACCTGATTTTCCAACGCCCGGATCTGGTCAAGGCGGAACGGTTCCTGCGCGATTTCGGCCTCACCGTCAGCCATCGGGCAACCGATACGCTGTATCTGCGCGGCACCGACAGTGCCGCTTATTGCTACCGCATCGAGAAGGCTGACGAAGCGCGCTTTGTCGGCTTCGCACTGGCCGTGGCGACACGGGAAGACCTGCTCAGGCTGGCGCGCCTGCCCGGTGCTTCAGGGGTTGAGGAGCAACCACAACCGGGCGGCGGCGAGCGGGTGCGCCTGCGTGATCCGTCGGGGTTCGTGGTGGAGGCCATCCACGGGCAAGTGCCGGTCAAGCCCTTGCAGCACCGGGCTCCCCTGCCCTTCAACGTGGCCGAACAACTCCCGCGCATCAACGCCACCCAACGCCCCCCGGCCAGCGCTCCGGAGATTCTCAAGCTGGGGCATGTGGTACTGGAAGTGGCCGACTACCAGGCGACGTGCGCCTGGTACACGGAACATTTCGGATTGATTCCCAGCGATGTGCAGGTGCTGCCTGACGGCTCACCGGCGGTGACCTTCATGCGCCTGGACCTCGGCGATACCCCGGCGGACCATCACACCCTGGCCCTGGCGCAAGGCTTCATGCCCGCCTACAGCCACAGTGCCTATGAAGTGGTCGACGCGGACGCGGTCGGCATGGGCCAACGCATCCTGCGCGAGCGGGGCTGGGTGCACGCCTGGGGTATCGGCCGGCACATTCTCGGCAGCCAGATTTTCGACTACTGGCAAGATCCCTGGGGCGACAAACATGAGCACTACTGCGATGGCGATCTGTTCACCCAGGAGCAGCCAACCGAGTTGCACCGCATCAGTGCCCAGGCCATGGCGCAGTGGGGCGAGCGCATGCCCCGCAGCTTCACCAAGCCGAAGATGACCCTGCGCGCCATCCGCGCATTGATTCACAACCTCAGGCACAGCCCGGACCTGACCTTTCGCAAGCTGGTCACCCTGGCGCGCCTGTTCGGCTGAGGCCGTTGGCAACCATTTCAAACGCAGCACAACAACAATCTGATGCCATGCAGCATCAGCCGATCGACGCCTCGGGAGCCCCTGTCATGGCAGTGCATGTAATCCGCTTCGAATACCAGAATCGCGTGCAATGGGGCGTGATTCACGCCGCCAGGATCACCGTGATCGCCGGTGACTACGCCAGTACCGGCGAATTCATCAACAACACCAACGTCACCGAACTGGCCCGGATGAACCAGGGCGATCTGCCCCTGACCGCCGTCAAGCTGCTTTCGCCAGTCACCCGCGACCAACAGTTTGTCTGCCAGGGCGCCAACTACCGTCAGCACATGATCGAATCAGGCATGGACCCCGACGCCAAGCACTTCAACATGATCTTCACCAAAGCTACCAGTTGCATCGTTGCCGCCGACAGTGAACTGATCAAACCCCGCAACGTGCGCTTTCTCGATTATGAAATCGAGTTGGGCCTGGTGCTCAAACGCGCCATCACGGGCAAGGTCACCGTCACTGACCAGAACCTGCACGAATTCGTCGCCGGCGTGGTGGTGGTCAATGACTATTCGGCCCGCGATATCCAGATTCCGCAAATGCAGTTCTACAAGGGCAAAAGCTTCCGCACCTTCGGCCCGGTCGGGCCTTACCTGTGCCTGCTGGAAGCGCACGACATGCATCACCTGAAAAACCTGCAACTGCGCCTCACGGTCAATGGACAGGTTCGACAAAACGACAGCACTGCCAACCTGGTGTACGGACCGGCGGAAACCCTCAGCGAGCTGTCCGGTCTCCAGGACTTCAACGCCGGCGACCTGATTGCCACCGGCACCCCCGCCGGTTGCGCGCTCACCGTGCCTTCGCCCGCGAAACAGCGAATCGGCGCCCTGCTCCCGGAGGCCGTGAAGTGGAAACTGTTTCTGAAAGCCCAGGAAGGCCGCACGCAGTACCTCAAGGCCGGCGATGTCGTCGAGGCCAGCATTCGCAGCAGCGATGGCCAGATCGACCTGGGCACCCAGCGTAATCTCGTGGTGGAGCAAGCCTGATGGCGATGACCAACCTGGCCGATATACAGGCGCTGGAACGCACCCCACTCAATCGTCAGGGACTGGCAGCGAGTACCTATGAGGCCTTGGCGAGGTGTGCCAGGGATCGTCCCGATGCGCCCGCCTTGCGCTTCTTTCTCGATGCACGGCATTTCCAGCAGACCCACGACTGGAGCTACGCCGAGCTGTTCAACGACATTACCCGTGCCGCCAATGCGTTTCACGGGCTCGGACTGGGCCCCGATGACGTCATCGCCTTCATTCTGCCCAACTTGCCGGAAACCCATTTCATCATCTGGGGCGGCGAGGCGACAGGCATCGTCATGGCGGTCAATCCACTGCTGGAAGCCTCGCAGATGGGCGACCTGCTGCGCGCCGCCAAGGCCAGGGTCGTGGTCACCCTGGCACCGACGCCCGGCAGCGATCTGTGGCCCAGGCTCGCGGCGCAACTGGAGCAGCTACCCAGCGTCAGGCAAGTGATCTGGGTCAGCATGGCGCCCTATGTGGGCACGTTGAAGGGCCTGGCGTTGCGCTGGATGGCCCGCCGGGAAAAGGCCCGCTACCGCCATCTGGCGATCGCCGACCTGCGCGGCCTGATGAAGAAACAGCCACATCGGAGCTTGAACAGCGGCAGACAGATTCGCGCCGAAGATCCGTCTTCCTACTTCTGCACGGGTGGGACCACGGGTCTGCCGAAAATTGCCGTGCGCAGCCACGGCTCCGAAGTCTTCAATGCATGGGCCATGGCTCGCAATATGGAACCCCGGGAACCCGGCCTGGTGATTTTATGCGGTTTGCCCCTGTTCCATGTCAACGGCCAACTGGTCACCGGCCTGATGCCTTGGACCCAAGGCGATCAAGTGGTTATCGGCACACCTCAAGGGTACCGCGGCGCCGGGGTTATCCCGGGCTTCTGGGCGATGGTCGAGCACTTCAGGATCAACTTTTTCTCCGGTGTTCCCACCGTGTATTCCGCGCTGTTGCAACAACCGGTGAAAGGACACGATCTCGGCAGCCTGCAAAGCGCCTTGTGTGGTGCGGCACCGATGCCGGTAGAGCTGTTCAAGGATTTCGAAACACAAATCGGCGTACCGATCCTCGAAGGCTATGGCCTTACCGAGGGCGCCTGCGTGTCGTCGTGCAACCCCGCGGGCGGCGAACGGAAAATCGGCTCCATCGGCCTACGCCTGCCCTATCAGGACATGCGCGCGGTGATACTGGATGAACACGGTGGCTACCTGCGCGATGCGATGAGCGACGAAGTCGGGGTGATCGCCATTCATGGTCCCAACGTGTTTATCGGCTATCTGCAGGCCGAGCACAACCAGGGTTTGTGGATCGAGATTGACGGTCAGCGCTGGCTGAACACCGGCGACCTGGGACGCCAGGATGCCGATGGCTATTTCTGGCTGACCGGACGCAAGAAGGAACTGATCATCCGCGGCGGCCACAACATCGACCCGAAACAGATTGAAGAAGCATTGCAGGCACATCCGGCCGTCGCCCTGGTTGCAGCCGTCGGTTGCCCCGATGCCTATTCCGGCGAAGTCCCTGTCGCCTACGTCCAGCTCAAGCCTGGCCAGCGCTGCACGGCCGCGACCTTGCTGGCGTTTGCCGGACAGGCCATTTGCGAACGCTCGGCCGTGCCCAAGCGCATCGAGATCCTCGAGGCACTGCCGGTCACCCCGGTCGGCAAGATCTTCAAACCGGCCTTGCAGCAACTGGAGATCGCCAGGGTCGTACGCCAGGAGGCGAGCAACGCCGGAGTGCAGGACGTCAGCGTGAACGTGCTGCAAGACCCGCGTCGCGGGCTGGTGGCGCACATTGCCGCCGGCGCCCATCGCGAACGGCTGATGCCCCTGCTGGGACGCTACAGCTTTCAGATCGAATGGCTCGGCTAAGCCGGGCCCACCGCTGCCCGCCGACTCGAAGAGGCGATTACTGCCACCCGCAACCTGACCTTTGAGCACCACCCACTGAGCACCGAGAACCGGCCATGTCCCTGCCATGGCCTGCGAGACCTGCTGCGCCTTGAAAACCGTACAGGGACGCGTAACGCACCACAAAAACAACAAGAGGTAGTGAACGCAATGACTCGTAAACAACCCCCATGGCAACAGGCTCGCCTTCCCCTCGCGCTGGGTCTGGCAGCGTTGGCCAGCACACCGGCCTTGGCGATCGATTTCGACATCGGCGAGTTTCACGGACAATTCGACTCCAGCCTCTCGGTGGGCTCCAGCTGGTCCTTGAACAACCCGGAAAAGGAACTGCTCAGCAGCCACAGCGCCGACGACGGCCGGCTCAACTTCAAGAAGGGTGACGCCTTCAGCCGGGTGTTCAAGGGTGTGCACGACCTTGAACTCAAATACGGCGACAGCGGCGTGTTCGTGCGCGGCAAGTACTGGTATGACTTCGCCCTCAAGGACGAGCACCAGCGGTTCAAGGACATCGACGACCACGGTCGCGAGGAAGGTGCGAAGGCCTCCGGCGCCGAGTTTCTCGATGCCTTCATCTACCACAACTACCTGATCGGCGACCTGCCCGGCACCGTCCGCCTGGGCAAGCAAGTGGTGAGCTGGGGCGAAAGCACCTTTATCCAGGGCGGCATCAACAGCATCAACCCGGTAGACGTGACGGCCTTTCGCCGTCCCGGTTCGGAGATCAAGGAAGGCCTGATTCCGGTCAACATGTTCTACCTGTCGCAGAACCTCACCGACAACCTCTCGGCGGAAGGTTTCTACCAACTGCAATGGCAGAAAACCGCGATCGACAACTGCGGCACTTTCTTCTCCCAGACGGACGTGATCGCAGACGGCTGCAACGGCCTGCCGGTGGGACCGATACTCGACCAGAATGCGGCCGCGCGGGCGGGGCTTTCGCCCTTTGGCGTGCAACTGTCCAACGAAGGCGTCGTGATTCCCCGTGCCCGCGACCGCGATGCCCGTGACGGCGGTCAGTGGGGCGCGGCGTTGCGCTGGTTCGCGCCAGAGCTGAACAGCGAGTTTGCCGGCTACTTCATCAACTACCACAGCCGCCAACCCTACGTCAGCGCCATCAGCAGCGCCCATGCCGCCGACCTGGGGTTTGCCCCGCAACTGTGTGGCAACCTTGGCGTGCCGGCCGGCGCCTGCGGCGGCTTTCTCGCCAGTCCCACCGGCCAGAGCCTGGCGCAGGCCTACCGACTCGGCACCTCGCAGTACTACATCGACTACCCGGAAGACATCCGCCTCTACGGCCTGAGTTTCAGTACCAGCCTGCCCAGCGGCACGACCCTGGCCGGCGAGATCAGCTACCGGCCCAACATGCCGCTGCAGATCAGCCCGGTGGACCTGATCAGCGCCGGCATCGGTGTGCCAGCGCTGACGCCGGTACTGTCGTCCGGTGCGGCTTCATTGGGCAATGGCCAGGATGTCTCCGGCTATCGACGCAAGGAAGTCACCCAGGCCCAGATCACCGCCACGCATTTCTTCGACCAGGTCATGAATGCCGAGCGCCTGACCCTGATCGGTGAAGTGGGGCTCACCCATATCGGCGGCCTGGAAGGCAAAGGCGGATTGCGCTATGGCCGCAGCACCGCCTACGGACAAGGCCAGCTGTACCCGGACAACAGCCTCTGTACCCACACCACCAACGTGCAGACGCCCTCCAACTGCAACAACGACGGCTTCGCCACCAGCACTTCCTGGGGCTACCGCGTGCGCGCCATCTGGGACTACAACGGGGTGATTCCCGGCGTGGAACTGCACCCCAACGTTGCCTGGTCTCACGACGTCAAGGGCTACGGCCCCGAGCCCGGCTTCAATGAAGGCTCCAAGTCCCTGAGCCTGGGGCTCGACGCCAACTACCTCAATACCTACACCGCCAGCCTCTCCTACACCGACTTTTTCGGCGGCGCCTACAACGTGAATATTGACCGTGACTTCGTTGCCCTGAGCTTCGGCATGTCCTTCTAAGTGGAAGCAAAAACCATGAAAAACCTGATCCTGTTTGCCACCACCTGCACCCTGCTGGCAGCCACTACCCTGACCCAGGCGGCAGTGCCGGCGAGTGAGGCGGCGAAGCTGGGCAACAGCCTGACACCGGTCGGCGCGGAAAAAGCCGGCAACGCCGATGGCAGCATTCCGCCCTGGACCGGCGGCCTGCCCGAGAATGCCGGCAGTGCGAGCCCCACAGGCAACCTCAGCGACCCATTCGCTGGCGAGAAACCGCTGTTCACCATCACCCCGCAGAATGTCGCCCAGTACCAGGACAAGCTGACGCCGGGCCAACAGGCCTTGTTCAAGCGCTACCCGGACAGCTTCCATATGCGGGTTTTCCCCAGCCATCGCAGCGCCGCCCTGCCCGATAGCGTGAACCAGGCCATCGCCAGGAACGCACTGAAATCGATGCTGGTCTCCGGTGGCAACGGCCTGTCGGACTTTGAAATCGCCACGCCCTTTCCCATTCCCCAGAACGGGCTCGAGGTGATCTGGAACCACATCACCCGCTACCGCGGCGGCAGTGTCCGGCGTACCCACGTCCAGGCAACGCCGCTGGCCGACGGCACCTTCAACCCGGTGTATTTCAAGCAGCAATTCACCTATCGCGACCAGTTGAAAGACTTCGATCCGCAGAATCCGGGCAATGTGCTGTTCTACTACAAGCAATTGGTGACGGCCCCCGCCCGCCTGGCCGGAGACGTGGTGCTGGTCCACGAAACCCTCGACCAGGTCAAGGAACCCCGCATGGCCTGGATCTACAGTGCAGGTCAGCGCCGCGTGCGCCGGGCACCACAGATTGCCTACGATGGTCCGTACCCTGCTTCGGACGGACAACGGGTGGCAGACAACCTGGACATGTTCAACGGCGCGCCGGATCGCTATGACTGGAAGCTGCTCGGCAAAAAGGAAATCTACATCCCCTACAACAGCTTCCAGCTGGAATCACCCGCACTGAAATACACCGACGTGATCAAGCCGGGCCACATCAACTCCGATATTACCCGCTATGAACTGCACCGGGTGTGGGTGGTGGAAGCCAGCCTCAAGCCTGACCAGCGGCATATCTACGCCAAGCGCGTGCTGTACGTCGACGAGGACACCTGGCAGATCGCCCTGGCCGACCACTACGATGCCCGCAACACCTTGTGGCGCACGGCGGAAGGCTTCATGACCCCGCTGTACGACAAGAAGATTCCGTGGATGGGCGTCGAGGCCTTGTATGACCTGATCAACGGCCGCTACCTAGTCTCCGGGATGCGTAACGAAGAGAAGGACGGCATGGAAATCGGCTTCAAGAGCGTAGCGGCCGAATACACGCCGATAGCGTTGCGCAACGACGGTATTCGCTGAGGCGGCGTCGCTGCATTCGAGATTGAATCCGAGCGTCGGCCGCCAGCACGACTGGCGGCCTTTTCAATCAGGACAGAGCCCCGGCTGATCGAACAGCTTCTGTTCTGGCCACTGCCCTTCGGGCTTTCTGGTATCCCGGATCTTTCAATCCGGCACCAGCAAGGACTTGTTGAGCTCACCGATCTTTTCCAGCCGGGCACGCACGATATTACGGCTGATATTGAGCAGACGCCCGGTCTGTAGCTGGTTGCCGTGGCAGTAGCGATAGGCCGCCCGGAAGATGGTTTCTTCGATGTGCTCATACAAGTCGGGAATGTTCTGTTCGAACAATGCATTCAGCGCGCTTTCCAGGTCCACCGGGCCGCTGAGGGCGGGTGGCGCCTGATGGGCTTCATCCTGGCGAATACCCGAGGAGCGCATGTCCACCAGGTGCAGGTCCGCCGGTTGCACCAGCTGATTGCGGCATACCAGCAAGGCGTGGTGAATGGCGTTTTCCAGCTCGCGGATATTCCCCGGCCAGCTGTGCTCGAGCATTTTGCGCTCGGCTTCGATACTCAGGCTGGCGCGGTTGTAGCCCAGGCGCTGGCAGTGTTCTTCCAGGAAGAATTCGGCCAGCGGCAGGATATCGCCCGGACGTTCGCGCAGTGGCGGCAGGCGGATGGTCGCGACGTGCAGGCGGTAGAACAGATCCTCCCGGAAATGCCCGGCCACCACCGCGTCGGCCAGGTTGACGTTGGTGGCCGCCACCAGCCGTACGTTGATCGGAATCGGCGTGCGCGACCCCAGGCGCACCACTTCACGCTCCTGCAGCACCCGCAGCAACTTCACCTGCATGTTCAGCGGCAGATCGCCGATTTCGTCCAGGAACAGCGTGCCGCCGTTAGCCGCCTCGAACCACCCGGCCTTGTGCGTGGTGGCGCCGGTGAACGCACCTTTTTCATGGCCGAACAATTCGCTTTCCACCAGGGTTTCGGCAAACGCACCGCAGTTCACCGCCACGAAAGGCTCGCGACCGCGACGGCTCAGATGGTGGATGTGCCGCGCCACCAGTTCCTTGCCCGTGCCCGTCTCGCCAATGATCAAGGTGTTGGCTTCACTGGGGGCCAGACGCTCGATACGCGCGAGCAATTCCTGGGAGCGCGGGTCCTTGAAGACCAGCACGGTGGCACGCACCGACTTGGTCAATTCACGGGCGTTGGGATGGGTGATCAGCGACATGATGCATTCCTGGCAGTAAAAGCGCGTGCTCAATAGTGCATGAAGTTTTCTAGACCATTTAATTATTAATTAATATTTATATATTCCACTAAAGAATATACCAACACCCTCCGTGCTCGCTGCTGCTGGAGCAGCAATCGGCCAGCACTCGCGTGTCTGCACATCAGCAGCAGGCCTTGCGAGACAGCCCCGGCCGATCTGCTACAGCCCAGGAAATACAAAGGCCAGAGCGGTTTTCTCGGCTACTGGCATGCAATCTGCTCTCTGCCTTCCCATACCTCACCACAGGCAGGGAACCTCCCATGAAAAACTTCTGGCGCAACAGCATTGCCGCCCTGTTCGGCGTCCTGGCCAGCACCGCCGCACTCGCCGAACCGGCCGCCCCGGCCTCGGTGAAGATCGCCATCGTCGCCTACACCCAGGGCGGCAAACCGGTGTTCGGTGGCATTGCCGGACGGGTGATCGAAGACGGTTGGCTGGAAGCGCAACTGCGTGAGCGCGGAGTCAAACTGGAATGGATCGCCCTGCCCCACGCTGGCGCCGGCCCGCAGATCAACGAAGGGTTCAGCAACAACAGCCTGGACTTTGCCGTACGGGGCGACCTGCCTTCGGTGATCGCCGGGGCCGGCGGCGTACCGGGCAAGCTGATCGTGCCCGGCGGCAGCGGCAACAACATCTACCTGGTGGTGCCCGAAGGCTCCGGTGCCACGCGCATCGAAGACCTCAAGGGCAAGCGCCTGGCCCTGCATCGGGGCCGTCCATGGGAGTTCGCGTTCAGCAATTTCCTCGCGAGCAAGGGCCTGAAACTCGACGACTTCAAGATCGCCAACCTCAACCCGCAGGTCGGCGCGGCAGCCGTGTCGGCCGGCAAGGTCGATGCGGCCGTGCTGCTCAGCGAAGCCTATGCCCTGGAAGACAAGGGCGTGGGCAAGATCATCTGGTCCACCAAGCAAGGCAGCAACGACTGGCGCCTGGTGTCCGACCTGTGGGGCACCGAAGCCTTTGTGCGGCAACACCCGGACATCACCCAGTTGCTCGCCACCGCCTGGGTCAAGGCCGCGTGGTGGATTTCGCAACCGCAGAACCAGGACGCCTACTACCAGCTCTCCTCCCGCGCCGGCACTGCCGAAAGCGTGCTGCGCCGCGATGACCAGAACGACCCGGTGGCCTGGAAAGACCGCTGGGCCCCCAAAAGCGATGCGCAACTCAAGGCCCACTACCAGGCCCTCACCGCCTACGCCCTGGCCAACCATCTGATTCGCGACACCTATGACATCGGCCCCTCGCTGGCCACCGGCTTTACCAACCAGGCCCTGATCGACCTGAAACTCACCGACTACTGGCCGGCCCTGCGCGGCCAGGTCAGCACCAATCCTTGATAGGGAAATTGCCAATGAAACTGCCGCACTCCTTCGTCTTCGGCCTCAGTGTCCTGGCCCTGTCCATGAGCGCCTTCGCCGCCGACGCCTACGCGCCCAAGCCCGATCCGCTGCAAGGCGACGGCCGCGTCTCGGCGTTCTACACCTGGGAAAAGGCGATTCCGGCCGCCCCCGGCAAACTGCTGCGCAGCGAGCCGCTGGACAAGACCCTGAGCCTGGCGAACGCCGCCAGCGCCCAACGGATTCTCTACACCTCCACCGATGGTATCGATGACAAGACGCCGATTGCGGTGTCCGGTGCGCTGTTCCTGCCCAGGGGCACGCCACCTGCCGGCGGCTGGCCCGTAGTGAGCTGGGGCCACGGCACCGTCGGCGTGGCGGACGTGTGCGCGCCGTCCTGGCAAGGTCGCTCGTACCGCGACGTGGCCTACCTCAATCGTTGGCTGGCGGAAGGTTTTGCCGTGGTCGCCACCGACTATCAAGGGTTGGGCGTGCCCGGCGGCCACCCTTTGCTCAACAGCCGCATGGCAGCCTACGGCATTCTCGACGCCGCCAGGGCGGTGGTCGCCGGGGTACCCGGACTGGCCGACAAGGTCTTGATCGTCGGCCAGTCCCAGGGGGGAGCCGGCGCCTTTGCCGCCGCGGCCTATGCCGCGACCTACGCCCCCGACCTGGGCGTCAGGGGCAGTATCGGTACCGGGGTGATCTACACCCTCGACTACGCGAAGAACCCCAGCGAGGAGGTGCGCAACAAAGTCGACCCGACCCTGGCCTACGGTTTCTACACCCTGCTCGCCGCCCAGCAATATGATCCGAGCATCAACCCCGCCGACTTCTACACCGACAAGGCCCTGCCGATATTCGAGCAGGCCCGTACCAGTTGCCTGTTCGCCCTGGAAGGCGACGTGGAAGGCCTCGGCCTGAGCATCGCCAACACCAAGAAAGACTACAAGGGCAAGCAACTGGCGCCGTGGCTCGCGCAAGTGTCATACCCGACCTTGAAAACCTCCAGGCCGATCTTCATCGGCACCGGCGCCGAAGACACCACCCCCGCCGCCGCGACCCAGGTCAAGCTGATGCAGGACGCCTGCAACGCCGGTTCCATCGTCGAAGGCCACCTGTACAAGGGCCTTGGCCACAGCGCCACGGTCAACGCTTCGCTCAAGGACTCGATCCCGTTTGCCCACAAAGTCATCAACGACCAACCGATCACCCCGATCTGCGCCCCGACCGCGCAATAAGCAGGAGGCTTGCATGAGCATCGAATTCTTCACCCGTCTGCCATTGCATGGCGAAACCCAGTTCCTGCCGGGCGATCCCCGCAATCGTGGCGACTGGCATCGCGGCGGCGCCAACAGCACCGGCGCGGTTTCCGGGTTCAGCGTGGGCGACCACTTCACCTACATCGACTACCTGGGCCAGATCGCCAAGGCGGCCGAGATCAACCACTTCGGCGGCGCGCTGATGGTCAACGCGCCCACCGGCGAAGAGCCCTGGACCGTCTGCTCGCTGCTGGCCCGCGAGACCCGCACCCTGCAGTTCGTCACGGCGTTCCAGCCCTACCACTACACCCCCTGGGTGGCGGTGCAGCAGGCGGCCACCTACCAGCGCGCCACCGGCAACCGCCTGGTGTGGAACATCATCAACGGCGGCTCGGATGCGATTCAACGCCAGGTCGGCGACTACAGCGACCACGATGAACGCTACGAGCGCGCCACCGAGTTCATGGACGTGGTCAAGGGCTATTGGTACAACGAGACCTTCCATTACGCAGGCAAATTCTACCAGGCCGACGGTGGTGGCCTGCGCGGGCCATTGAAAAAGGCCCGGTTGCCGTTGATCTGCACCGCGGGTTCGTCGATTGCCGCGCGGGAGTTTGCCGCCAAGCACGCCGACTTCTACCTGATGCGTGCCGAACACCCCGACGAGATCGCCGCGCTGATCGCCGACCTGCGCCAACGCGCGCTGAAATGGGGGCGTACCGATATTCGCTTCGGCCTGTCGATTGACGTGATCACCCGCGAGACCGAAGAGCTGGCGCGCACCGAAGCCAAGCGTTTCTTCGATGAAGGCATCGCCCGTGGCGCGGTCAAGGCCGTGGCGGCCCACGCCGGGCTGCGCACCGCGCGCAAGCTGAGCTACGAGCATGGGTTTGCGCAGAAGAGCGAAGACCAGGGCTTCGACGACTTCTTTATCCACCCGAATGTATGGACCGGTTTCGGCTATATCGGCATCCCGCCGGGCTGCGCGCTGGTGGGCAGCTACGAAAACGTGGTGGCGCGGATTCGCGAGTACAACAGCATCGGCATCGACCTGTTTTTCCTCGCCGGCTACCCGCACCTGGAAGAAGCCTATCGCCTGGGCGAGCACATCCTGCCGCACTTTCGCAGCGAACGGGCCGACCTGAGCCGCCCCCACGAGCCCGTGCGGGAGCTGCACTCGGCCAACGGCGGAGCCTGATGCCATGACTATACTGCTGAGCCGCCGGGACTTTCTCGGCTACAGCGTGACCGTCGGTGGCGGCCTGTTGCTAGCCGGTTGCGGCCCGAACGATACCCCGGCGGGAACTGCCACCAGCGACCAACCGCGTTATGGCGGCCGCCTGCGCCTGGGCATCCTCGATGGCAACCAGAGCGGCAACCTGGATGCGCATAAACCGGTGGGCAGCGGCATCGTTCGCGGCTTTGCGTTGTACAGCAAGTTGTGGGAATGGGACGAGCAGATGCAGCCGCGCCTGGCCCTGGCCGAGCTGGCCGAGCCGAATGCCGACGCGAGTGCCTGGACCCTGCGCCTGCGCCCGGGCCTGGAGTTCCACAACGGCAAGACCATCGACGCCGATGACCTGATCTTCTCGATCCGCCGCCTCACCGATCCGCAACTGGCCTCGCCCTACGCGGCCCTGTTGCACTGGGTGGATCGCGACAACCTGGTCAAGCTCGACAACCGTACCGTGCGCCTGAGCTTCCGCGACGGCCGCAGCTATATGCCGCTGGCGGAAACCTGGGTCAATTTCGGCGGCATCGTACCGGTGGACTACCATCCGGTCAGCAACCCGGTGGGTGCCGGTCCCTACAAGTTGAAGAGTTTCACCCCGGGCCAGCGCTCGCTGTTCACCCGCTTCGAGAACTACTACAAGGAGGGCAAGCCCTACGCCGATGAGCTGGAAATCATCGACTTCAAAGACCAGGTCTCGCGCCTCGCCGCATTGCGCTCCGGACAGATCGACATGGCCAATGTGCTGCCCACCGAGCAGTTGCCGATCCTGCAGAAGGACCCACGGCTCCAGGTGATCACATCGGTCACCGGTAACTGGCTGTCGTTCGACATGAACCTGGACAAGCCACCGTTCAATGACCCACGGGTGCGCGAGGCGTTCCGCCTGATGGCCGACCGCGACGAGCTGGTGCGCCGCGCCCTCAACGGCCAGGGCCGCGTGGCCAATGACTTGTATGCCCCCGGCGACCCGACCTTCAACCACGATCTCGGCCCGCGTCCCCATGACCCGGCGCGTGCCGCGCAACTGCTCAAGGACGCCGGCCAGGAGAATCTCGAGGTGGAGCTGATCACCACCCCGGGCCCGGGCTTGAGTTCAGCGCTGGTGTTGGCGGAACAGGCCAGGCGCATTGGCGTGACCCTCAAGGTCAGGCAGGTGGACCTGGCCACGTTCCAGGGCCCGCTGAAAAACGACTGGCCCCTGAGCACCGGCGGCAGCATTGGCGCACCGTTCCTGGCCAGCGCCATTCACACCGACGCACCGTTCGCGGTCTCGAACAAGACCCATTTCAACGACCCGCAATTCAGCGAACTGTTTCTCGCCGCCATGGCCCAGCCCGACCTGGAAAAACGCAAGGCCCTGGTGCACCAGGTCCAGCAGATCCAGTACGAACGCGGCGGCATGCTGATCTGGGGCTACGCCAACCTGCTCGACGGCGTTTCCACCCGCGTGGGTGGAGCCCAGGCCGAAGAATCGCTGTTCAGCACCTGGCGCTTCGAGAAGCTCTGGCTCAAAGACCCGGCCTGATTCCACCGTTTTATCCTCACTTTCCTGACAGGAGTCGCTTCTGCCATGCGCGCTATCGCCTTGCGTTTACCCCTGCTGCTGGTCACCAGCCTGCCGTTGCAGGCCTTTGCCGCCGATACCCAACTGCAAACCGTGACGGTGCAGGCAAGCAGCGGCGAGTCGGATGACGACGCCCTGCCCACGCGCCCGCCGACTTCGGTGTACGGCGGTACCGAGGTCAAGGTGCTCGACACTCCGCGGTCGGTGGTGCAGGTCAACGCCGAACAACTGGCCAACGGTTCGATCCACAGCGCCGACGATCTGGTCAAGTACGCCCCGGGCATCACCCGCGGTGGCGGCCAGAACGCCGGCATCGCGCCACAGTTTCGCGCCCAGGGCTCCGAGATATTCCAGGATGGCCAACGCGCCTATGGCGTGCGCCACCCGGCGAACTTCAACGCCTACGAGGGTGCCGATATCGTTGCCGGCCCGTCCTCGGTGACCTACGGCTCAGTGTCCGGCAGCGGCGGCTACGTCAACTACCTGAGCAAAAAGCCCAATTTCAACGAGTTCAAGACCAGGCTCAGTGGCGAACTGGGCTCGTGGGTCCCGGACGGCACCTCGCGCAGTTCCAACAAGTTCAGCATCGACAACACGGGCCCGCTGAGTGACAACCTGGCCTACCGGCTGAGCATCACCAAGCAGCGCCAGCAGGACTTCTACGACAACGTCGACAACAATTTCGACGCGTTCTACGGCGCCCTGGCCTGGCGCAACGACAATGTGCGGGTCGACTGGAACGCCAGCTACGACGACTACTACGACTACAACATCACCCACGGCTGGAACCGCGCCACCCAGGACCTGGTGGACCACGGCAAGTACTACGCCGGACGGGCCACGCCGATCATCCAGAACGGCAATACCCTGTGGTCGCCAGTGCTGGCCTCGGGCGCCGCCGATGCGCCGACCCTCGGCTGGGTGCAACGCCAGCGCAATGCCCAGGGCCAGTACGCGGTGGTCGACGGCAGCTTCCAGACCGCCTCGCCCAACACCCAGGCCAGCCCCGGCAGCCTGCGCGGCTGGGTGTATGACCCGACGCTGGCGGGCAACGGCGAACAGTCGCTGTCGTCGCAGACCGGACAGCGCAAGGAAGATGAAAGCAGTTCGCGGCGCTTTACCACGCAATTGCACGTCGAAGTCGACCTGTCGCCGACCATCACCCTGGCCAACAGCACGTTCTACCAGCGCTCCAGGGACATCACCGATGCCGTGGGCGCGTTCCAGGTGCAATCGAAAGACAACATCTTCGACAACCGTTTCGAGTTCCACTCACGCAACCAGGCCCAACTGGGAGGCTGGACCCTGCGGGACGACAGCAACACCGGCCTGATCTACCGCCGCGAGTTCAATCAGTCGATTGCCGCCAACAACAGTTTCGGCTCGACCATCAATGCCTATGACCTGACCCAGAATCCCTCGGGCAAGAACCCCGGCGACCTGCTGGGCCTGGACGGGTCCAACCCCGCCGGCGGCAATGGGGCGTGGATCGGCCAACCGGGCGTGCCGCAATACTCCAATTACTACGGCTGGCTCAACCTGCCGCCGATGTATGCCGCCGGGCATGGCCTGTATGCCGAGTCGGTGGCGCCCTACACCGCTGAAAGCACCTGGACCACCAAGACCCTGTTCAGCCAGCACAACCTCAAGTACGGCGACTATTTCGGCCTGAACATCGGCGCCAGCCGCAGCTGGATCGAGGCCGAGATCGACAATCCGTTCGTGCTCGCCGGCGGCAATCGGCGCAAGGACAGTGACAACTACCGGCTGTTCGCCTTCCAGGTCAGCCCCTATGTGAAACCCAGCGAAAACACCACCCTGTATTACACCTTCGACCGCTCGCTGGCGGTCAATACCGGGTTCTTTTCCAACGGCCTGGGCTGGGGCAGCGGCAGTGGCGCCAACCAGCTCAACCCGCTGGCATTCCAGAGCCTCAGCGTGCTGCATGAAGTGGGGGTCAAGGTCGAGGCCGTGCCCAACCAGCTGTTCATGACCCTGGCGGCATTCAAGCAGGCCCGCGACCAGGCACCCGACAGCAATAACAACATTGCGCGCCTGCTGATCAAGGGCGTGGAAGCCACCGTGCGTTATCAACCCGATGACCACCTGCGCAGCGGCCTCAACCTGTCCAAGCTCAGTGCCTACAACGAATTCACTTCCCAGGCCGGGTTTGCCTCGGCGGGATTCATCCCCGACAACGGCACGGTATTTGGCGATAACAACAGCCTCAACCAGCGCCCGTCCGGGCGCTACGACGCGGTGCAGATTCCCGAGTACACCGCCAGCGGCTATGTCGACTACCGCTTCGATTCCGGCTTTGGCGCCGAGCTTTCAGGCTGGTGGACCAGCAACTGGTACCTGAACCTGAGCAAGACGGTAAAGATCCCCAATGAATACAACCTCGACCTCGCCCTGTACTACCGCCAGCCGCAGTGGAGCACCACGCTGCGGGTCCTGAACCTGACCAACGAGCTGAACTTCGTCAGCGGCCTGGCCGGCTCCACCAACACCTTTTTGCAACCCATGCCTGGCCGCACCTTGCTGGCCCAGGTCGATTATCAATTCTGATCCGCAGCAGGAGCGCTCCATGTCCATTGAATTTGTCGGCATGATTTTCCCTCGCCAGTGGTCGGAAACCCGTGGCGTTCGCAGCCCGGATTTCGACCTCGACTTTATCCGCCACCACGCCCGCGCCCACGAGCACGCCGGCTTCGACCGCGTGCTGATCGCCAGTGGCCCCGGCAGCGCCGACAGCCTGCAGATCGCCGCCTATGCGGCAGCCCACACCGAGCGGTTGGGCTTCATGATCGCCCATCGCCCGGGCCTTACTCCACCGACGGTGGCTGCGCGCTCTTTCGCCACGCTGGATCACACTACCGGTGGCGGACGCATCCGCCTGCACGCGATTACCGGCATCACCGCCGAGCCCCAGGAAGGCGACTTCCTGCTGGACAAGACCGAGCGCTACCGGCGCACCGATGAATACCTGGAAATCGTGCGACGCACCTGGACGGCCGAAGAACCGTTCGATTTCGAGGGCAAGTACTTCCACATCAAGGGCGCGTTTTCGCCGGTCAAGCCGTTGCAGCAGCCGCATATCCCGATCTCGTTTGGCGGTTCCTCGGATATCGCCTATCAGATCGCGGTCAGGCATGCGGATCTGTATGCATTGTGGGGCGAGCCGTTGAGTGGCGTGGCCGAGCAGATTGCCAAGCTCAAGGCGGCTGCCGCCGCGGCGGGTGTGCAAGCGCCACGGGTGAGCCTGTCGGTGCGCTTGATTCTCGGAGCCACCGAGGAGCTGGCCTGGCAGCGCGCCGAGCAGATCCTGCAACAGATCAAGGCCAACCCGCAGTTTGCGGCGGGCAGTCCGTGGCAGAAGCGGATCAAGGGCACCGGTTCGGAACGCCTGCTGGCTGCCGCGGCCCTGGGCGATCGCCATGACCGTGCGCTGTGGATGCCCACCGCCACCGCCGTGGGCGCTTACGGCGACACCACGGCCCTGGTCGGCACCCCGGAAACCGTGGCCCAGGCGCTGCTGGATTATGTGGACCTGGGCGTCACGACGTTCTTGAACCGGGGGTATGACCCACTGTATGACACCGTGGATTACGGACGCTGGATCATTCCGGCGGTGCGGGAGGAGGCGCGGCGGCGCCAGGCGCGAGTTGCCTAGCATCATCTGACGCCATCGCCGGCAAGCCGACTCCTACAGTGGCATGCGTGAACCGCAACTCATTTGCATGATGCTACCTCTGCAGGAGCCGGCTTGCCGGCGCTCACCGCACAACGCTGCGACTCACGCCAACGATGGCGAATGCTCCAACAGCGTGCGCGTGTACGCGGCCTGAGGCTGATCGAGCACCCTGTCCACCGCCCCCTGCTCCACCACCCTGCCCGCCTTCAGCACCAGCACGCGGTCGGCAATTGCCCGGACCACGCCCAGGTCGTGGGTGACGAACAGCAACGTCAACCCTTCGCGTTGCAACTGGCGCAACAGATCCAGGATCGATGCCTGCACCGAGACATCCAGGGCCGAGGTGATTTCATCGCAGATCAACAAGCCCGGCTCGCACAACAGCGCACGGGCGATGGCCACGCGCTGGCGTTCGCCACCCGACAGGCTGTGGGGATACAGATCGGCCAGCGACGCCGGCAGCGCCACACGCTCGAGCACGGCCTCGACCCGCTCCCGCGCTGCCGCGCCTTTCACCGCGAAGAAGTGCTCCAGCGGTGCACTCAGCGTCTGGTACACCGTTTGCCGTGGGTTCAACGCACGATACGGGTTCTGGAAGATGTACTGGATCTGGTGGCGCGCACTCGCATCACGCTGGCGGGCCCGCAGCGGCAAAGGGCGTCCGGCGTAGCTCAACTCGCCTTCGGCATTTTCCCCAAGACCGGCGACGGCGCGTGCCAGGCTGGTCTTGCCCGACCCGGACTCGCCCACCAGCGCCAGGCACTCGCCCGGGCGTACCTGCAACGCGATGTCGAACAACACCTGTCGGTCGTAGGCGACGTTCAAGCCATCGATGGACAGCAGGGGTGGCTCGGTCTGCGTGACCAGGGGCGCAATCGGCGTCAGGGCAATGGCCTGTAGTGGCTGGTCGTGGGGCGCGAAACACGCCACTTCATGGCCTGTGGCGATTGCATGCAATGGCGGTTCGACAGCTGAGCAACCCGAGGCGAACCGCTCACAACGCGGCCCGAAACCACACCCCCGCGGTCGCTGCCCCGGCGCTGGCGCATGCCCGGCAATCGCCTTCAGTTCCCGTCGCCCCGCGACGTCCGGAATCGCCGCCAGCAGCCCGCGGGTATAGGGATGGGAGGGTCGGTTGAACAGGACATCCCGTGTCGCGGTTTCAACGATACGCCCGGCATACATCACCATCACCCGGTCCACCAGGTCCTTGATCACCGCCAGGTCATGGGACACGTACACCGCCGCCACCCCCTGGCTTTTGCACAGGCGACGCAGGGTGGCGAGGATATGCGCCTGGGTGCTCACGTCGAGGGCGGTGGTCGGCTCGTCCAGCACGATCAGGCGCGGACGCAGCACAAAAGCCAGCGCCAGCATCACCCGCTGCTGCTGCCCGCCGGACAGCTGATGGGGAAAGCGTCGCAGGAACTCGCGGTCATGGGGCAAACCGACATCGCGCAAGGTTTCATCGATTCGCTGCCGTTGCGCCGCATACCCGCCTCGCAACGAGTGCACCGCCAGGGTCTCACGCAACAGGCTGCCGATGCGCAGCGCAGGGTTCAACGCCGTGGCCGGATCCTGGGCGACATAGCCGATCAGGCTGCCACGGGCGCGGCGCAAGGCTTCACCTTCGAGGCTCAACAGCGCCTCGCCCCCCACCCGCACCTGACCGCCGACAATCCGTGCACCGCGCCGGGCGTGGGCCAGCAGCGCCGTCGCGAGGGTGGTCTTGCCCGAGCCCGACTCTCCGACCAGGCCAAGGATCTCCCCGGCCCGCAGGTTGAACGAGATACCGGATAGCACGTCCACCTGCCCCGCCAACTCCACACGCAGGTCACGGACCTCCAGCACTCCGGTATCGATTTCAGTGATGGCGTTCATGGCTGCTTTTCTCCCATCCGTGCGCTGCTGCGGCCGATGCCTTCGGCGAGGATATTGGTGCCGTAGGCAAATACGCCGATCAGTACCGCCGGCGCCAATACGGCCCACGGCTGCACCAGCAGGCCGGCCTGGTTTTCATTGATCATCAGGCCCCAGTCCGCCGTGGGCGGCGCCACGCCGTAGCCGAGAAAACTCAGGCCGGAGAGCATTCCGACACCCCAGGTCAGCATGTTGCCGAAGTGCACCAGCAGCGGCGTGAGGATGTTCGGCAGGATCTCCTTGAACAGAATGCGTCGCCGCGAATACCCCATCATCTGCGCCGCCTCGACGAACTCCTGCCCCGCCACCGCTACCGCACTGGCCCGCGCCAGACGGATCACGCCGGGGATGAACGCGATGGAGACGGTCAACACGATCAGCCACGGCGCGCGCCCCAGCATGGAGACGATCAGCAGCACCAGGATCAGGTCGGGAAACGCCAGCGACACATCCGCCGACCAGGTGATCAACTGGTCCAGCCGGCGCCGCGACAACCCCGCCAGCAAGCCCAGCGTGCTGCCCACGGCCAGGGCGATGCTGGCCGCCGCCACCGACATCCACAGCACCGACAAGCCGCCGCTGAGCAGCCGTGACAGCACGTCATGCCCCAGGAAATCATGACCCAGCCATGCGCCGTTCGCGGGTGCGCCATAGACCGGGCCGACCATGTCCGTCGAGCCATGGGGCGCCAGCCACGGCCCCAACAGGGCAAAGGCAATCACCAGTACGGTAATCCAGCCGCCCTTGCGGGTTTGCGGTTCAGCCAACCATCGACGAGCACTCATGCATCACCTCGGGAGCGGCGCCACCACGGGGTGATACCCCGCCGGTTGCGTTGAATCATCGTGACCCGGCGCGCGGTACGCAATTTGGGTGTGAGCAGCACGGTGAGCAGGTCGGCCAGCAGGTTGATCAGCACCACCGCCAGGGTAGTCACCAGCACGATCGCCTGGATCATCGGCAGGTCGCGCATCTGGATCGCCGCGTGAAGGGCCGTGCCGATACCGGGGTAGCCGAAGATCACTTCGGCCAGTACCGCGCCGCCGATCAGCGTGCGCAAGGTCAGCGCCACGCCCTGGATTGCCGGCACCAACGCGTTGGGCAAGGTGTGGCCCCACACGATGCGTCGATGGGGAATGCCGCGCAGCCGCGCGGCAATCACATAATCGGACTCCAGAGCCTCGATCATCGCCGCGCGCACCATGCGCGTGAGGTAAGGCAATGCGCCGAGGCTCAGGGCCGATACCGGCAGTATCAGAAACTTGAGCTGACGCAGCAGCGCCTGGTCGGGATCGAGGATCGACACCGCGGGCAAGAAATCCATGTGCGGCATGGAAAACAGCAACACCAGGCCAATCGCCAGCAGGAATCCCGGGGTGGCCTTGAGAAAGATCAGCAACGACAGGCTCCAGCGATCCAGCCGACTGTCCCGGCGTAGCGCCAGCGCCACACCGAGTGCCAGCGCCGCCGGCACCACTACGGCGATCACCCCGGCCAACAGAGCCAGGGTATAGCCAAAACGCCCCCACAGGATGTGGCCGACCGGTGCGCCGGAATCCAGCGACACGCCAAGGTCGCCGCTCAACGCGGCGCCGAGCCAGCGCAGGTATTGCCACAGGATCGGCTGGTCCAGCCCCAGTTGGCGTTGCAGGGTCAGGATGCTTGCCAACGGCGCATCCGGGCCGAGGATCACCCGCGCCGGGTCCGAGGGCAGCGCCTGGGTGGCGATAAACACCACCAGGCTGATGACCCAGGCCGTGAGCAGGCCATAGCCCAGGCGCCCGATAAACCACGCCAGCCATGCCGGGGTGCGTGGGGAGTTGCACGAGGGCTCAGACATGGTTCAACCACAACTCGTCAAAACGCCAGGACGCGAAAGTGGTCTGCTCGGGCCCGAGGCCCCCCACCTTCACCGAGGCCGCGTCGAGCACATCGTTGAATCCCCAGATCAGCAGACCACCGCGCTCGTGCTGGATCTGCTGGGCCTCATGCACCAGGCCTTTGCGCAGTTCCAGGTCGGGTTGGGCCAGCGCCTGGCGGTACAAGCTGGCAAAGCGCGGATCATGGAAATTGCTGCGGTTGTAGATCGCCAGCGGCGCGTCGTTGTGCAGCGCCGAAGCGAGAAAGCCCCGTGCCGGTGTCGAGCCTGGCGAAACTTGCCATTGCTCGCGTTGCGGACCATTGAATACGGCGCCATCGACCTGGCGGACACGCACCTCGACCCCGGCCTTTTTCGCCTGCTGGGCAAACACCAGCGCGGCGTTGACCCCGGGCCCGGGCGTGGTGGTCAGTTCCACCCGCAAATCCGTCTGCCCGGCCTGGCGCAGCAGCGAGCGCGCCTGCTCCAGGTCATGGGGACGTTGCGCAATCGCGTGGTTGTAGGTCGGATCGTGGGGCGAATACAGGTCGTTGGCGATGCGCCCGAAGCCGTTGAGGCCACGGTCCACCAGTTCCTGTCGATCCGCCAGCAGGCGAAACGCCTGGCGCACCCGCACGTCGTCGAACGGCGGCTTGGCCAGGTTCAGGTTGAAACCGGTAAACGAGGTGCTCGGCGACACACACAGCGACAGGCGCGAATCGGCCTTGAGCAAGGCGCTGTGCTCGGCCTGCACGCCGCTGGCAACGTCGATCTGCCCGGCGCGCAACGCGGCCACGCGGGACACCTGGTCCTTGAACTCGATGATTTCCAGTTCATCGGCATAGGGTTGGCCGGGCTTGTAGTAATTCTCAAAACGCGTGTACAGCGAGCGCTGGCCGGGTACGAAGCGCTTGAGCCTGTAGGGGCCGGCGCCCACCGGATTGCTGACCGGATCGTAGTCGGTGGGGACGATGCCACCAAAGCTGATCAGGGTTTCATCCAGCGGAAAAAAGCTCTGGCCCTGCTGGAAACGGATTTCGATGGTGCGCTCGTCCAGCTTGCGCAAGGCATTGCGGTCGATGGCGCCGACCAGGCCGGCAAAGGGTGAGGCCAGCTTGGGATCGGTCAGGCGCAACAACGAAAACAGCATGTCATCGGCGCCGATGCTCTTGCCATGATGGAATTCCAGGCCCGGCTTGAGGCGAATGGTCCAGGCGCTGGCGTCGGCATTCGGCTCGGCGAATTCGGCCAGGGCCAGGCGCGTGCTGACGTCGGTGTTCCATTCCCAGAACTTGCTGTACAGGGCCCAGCCACGAATGATCCCGCCGCCTACCGGTTTATGGGCATCGAGGTTGCCGGATTGGTCGCCATCGATAATGCCGACGCGCAGGCGCCCGCCACTGACGGGCTTGCCGGCCAGCACCGAAGCGCCCCGGGTGGCCGCGCCGCTATCGCAGCCACCGAGCAGCAGACCGCCGCCGATGGCCAGGCCGTGGCCGAGAAATGCCCGGCGGGAAAATCCGTCACTCATCATTCATGCCTCTTCGCGCTGCGTGGTCTTCTGCGTCACGCCCAGGCGCGGCACATCGAAGCCATGGTCCAGCTCCAGCAACGGGAACAACAGATCGGCCACGCGGTGGGCTTCATCGATCAGCGGGAAACCGGACAGGATAAAGGCCGAGGTACCCTGGGCCTCGTACTCGCGAATGCGTTCGGCGACCTGTTCGGCGCTGCCCACCAGGTAGGTGCCGGCGGCGGGGCCGAGGATGTTGAAACCGAACAGGCTGGGGCCGAGCCAGACGTTGGGGTAGATCTCCAGCTCACGCGCGGTCGGCAGGCGCCCGGCGCGGATGGTCTCGACGTTGCGCTGGGTCTGCGGGTCGTCGCTGTGGAAGTCGTCGAAGCTCACGCCGGGTGGCAACTGGCGCTCGATGGCATTGCGCGCGGTTTGCAGCGAAGTGCGTTGCAGCAGTTTTTCGGCGTGGGCCCAGGCCTCTTCCTCGGTCTCGCGCACGATGATTTGCAGGCGGGTGCCGAAGGTCAGTTCACGACCGATCTTCGCCGCTTCGGCGGCGACCTTGCGGAACTTGTCCCCCAGCTTCGGTGGCGTATTGGCGAAACTCAGGTACACGTCGAGCAATTGCACCGAATGCTCCACGCCCGGCCCCGACGTACCGGCGCCCCACAGTGGGATGCCGGGTTTCTGGCAAGGCGGATGCCACCCTCCCAGGGGATGGCCGGCCGCGCCCGGCGCACGTGGCGCGAGCTTGACGTACTGGCCGTCATAACCGCGGGTGTCGCCGGCATAGAACCCCTGGAACGCCCGCCAGTATTCCAGGCTGAACGCATAACGCTCGTCATGGGGATAGTGCACGCCCAGCGTCGCCAGGCCGGCATCGTTGCCGTTGACCACATTGAACAGCAGGCGACCGTTGGAGAACTGATCAAAGGTCAGTGCCCATTTGGCCAGGACCGCCGGCGACAGCTCGCCCGGGTGCTGGGCCACGAGAAAGCGCAGGCGCTGGGTCGCGTCGATCAGCGAAGCCGCCACCGCCAGGCTTTCATTGGGGCTGGAGCCGAGCAGCGAACCGTAGTAACCCAGGCGATCGCTGGCGACGGCAAGCTGCTTGAGATGCTGGAAATCGGTTTTCCAGCGTCCTTCCGGTTCCCATGGATAGGGGCCGTCGGGCGTAGTGAGGTACCAGAGAATTTTCACAGCCATGAGAAACGTCCTTGAAGTAAGGCGATACCCCCGTGGGAGCCGGTTGACCGGCCCCCGCAGGCGGAATTAGTTGCGGCGGTCGATAGCCGGCACCAGGCCCAACTCCGTGGCTTGCTCGAACAGGCCGCTCATTTTCCACTGCTGGGTCAACACGCCCGGACCATAAGGGCGGGAACCACCGAGGGCATCCGCGAGCAATTGCAGCTGTGCGCCCTCCTCCAGCAACAGGATGAATTCCGCGGTGGCCCGCAGCCCTTGCTTGCCCCACACGGTGGAGCCGCCGTTGGCTTCGAGGATCGCCAGGTTGAAGGGGTTTTCGGCGATCTTGTCGAGGATGAAATCCACCTCCTGCTGGCGGCGGTCGATGTACACCGGCAGTTCCCGGGCCAGCTGGTAGCGTTGCACCGGTACGTAGTGGAACGGCAAGGTGCGGTGGGTCTGGGCCCAGGCGCCAAGGTATGGCGAATGCACGTGGGACACGGTGGTCACATCCGCGTGCTGCTGGAACAGCTTGGTGTAGCGTCCCAGGCCGCCCTTGCCCTTGCCGAGAATGACATTGCCGGCAAAGTCGGTGACGGTGGCTTGCAGCGGCTTGCGGTAATTCCACGGGCCGCCGTAGTTGACCGATACCAGTAGTTCCTGACCCGGCACCCGCTCGATAAAGCCGACGGTGCCATTGGCGGTGATGGTGTTGGTTTCGCGGAATACGGTGAAGGCCTCTTCAGCTTCCAGCAGCACCTTGTCGACAAAGGCCTGCAGTTCTTGGCTGATCGGTTGGGCGTGGACAATGGCAGTCATGGGGGTTCTCCAGGTTCAGGCGCGGCGCTTGGCCAGCAGTTCATGGGCAGCTTGCAGGGGACGCGGGTCGACCCAGTCGGCGATGGTAAAATCACGTTCCAGGAAGCCGTGCAGGTAGAGGAAATCCTTCTGCACACCGAGAAAGTCCAGGCGCTGGGCCGACAGGTCCGGCGCCAGGGTGGTGTGGAAATCGCCGCGATAGGCCTCGGCCACGCCGGCACTGCCGGCACGGGTTTCTTCTTCGAGAATCGCGTTCAGGCCGTCGCGATTGTTCGCCGCCCAGTCGGCGGCGTTGAGGGTCTGCGCGAGAAAGCGCACCACCAGGTCGAAGTGGTTATCCAGCAGGCTCTGGTGGACGGTGATCGGCCGCGGCGTGCCGTTGTTGATGCGGTAGCGCGGCTCGGCGATCAGGTCCAGGTCAATGCCCACCACCAGCCCCAGGCGCCGTGCCGCGTCGGCCGCCGAGGCGCCCTTGACGTACACCGCGTCGACCTCGCCACGCACCAGGTAATCCAGGCCGGACCACAGGCGCTGCAAGCCCTGGCGCGGATCGGCCGCCAGCTCCTGGTCCTGCAACGCCACTTCCACCAGTTCCACATCATCAAAGCCCAGGCCGGCCAGGCTCAGCGCGCCCTTGTAGCCGTGCAGGCTCATGGCCCGAGCGATGCTGCCGGGACGGTTGTCGCCCCAGGCCGGCAAGGCCAGGCGCTTGCCTCGCAAGTCTTCGGGGCGGGTGATGCCGGAGTCCGGCCGGACCAGGATGGTCTGCCATTCCTCGATCCAGGTCAGGCCGATCAGGCGGCTCGGCGCACCGGCGGCGCGGGCGGCCAGGGCCGGCACATTACCGCCCTCGCGAAACAGCCCCGGCAGGTCGTGATCGTAATGATGACGACCCAGCTGGCGGGCCTCCTGCAGGGTGGACACCGGCAGGCCATCGGGGGCGAACTCCTCGGTCAACCACCCCAGTTTGTAGGCGATGCCGGAGGCGGTCGGCACCGGGCACCGGGTAAACCAGATCTGCTCAAGCTCAGGCGTGGGCAGGACAGCGGAAAGGGTCATGGTCAGCTCCATTGAATTGGGCAAGGCAGTCCATGGGGGTATTGCAGAGGCCGTGCCAATCGCCAGAAGCCCCGGTTTACAAGGGTTCCGAGCCAACACCTGGAAGACGGCTGCTGGCCTGCCAGCAGCACTGCTGCTCCTTCAGCAGTCCCCGGCAAGCACTGCTTCCCCAGCAGCACCCCGCTCACCGAGAGCCCTGTGCAGTGGGGGTTCTGGCGTTGGCGCAGAACTTGCTCAAGGCCCTTTTCACTGCCCTACGCAAACCAAGGACTGAACCATGACTACATTCGAACAGGCGCCCGTACGCCATCTGCCGAGCGAGACCGAGGCCATCGCGGCCGCCAGGGAAATCGCCGTGGAGATCGCCAGCATCGCCGCCGACAGCCAGCAGAACGGCCAGTTGCCCTGGCGCCAGGCTCAGCTGTTATCGGAAAGCGGCCTGACCGCCATCGGTGTGCCCAAGGCCTTCGGCGGGCTCGGCGCGTCGGTGCAGACCATCGTCGAAACCGTACGCCTGATCTCGGAGGCCGATGGCGGCGTCGGACAGTTGCTGCAGATCCATAACGTGATGCTGCGGGGGATTTTCAACGGTTATCCGGACGCGGTGCGTGATCGACTGGTCAGCGACGTACTGGCCGGCAAGCGTTTCGGCAACGCCCTGGCCGAGGTCGGGGGCAAGAACAAGTTCGCGCTGAAGACCCGCGTCGAACGTCGTGAAGACGGCGCCCTGGTACTCAATGGCAGCAAGTTCTACTCCACCGGTTCCTACCTCGCCGAATGGATCTCGCTCACGGCCGCCTCGGACGACGGCGGCGCGGGCGTGCTGCTCAATCGCAATACACCGGGCCTGACGCTGGTGGATGACTGGGAAGCCTTCGGCCAGAAAAACTCGGTCAGCGGCACAGTGATTTTCGACAATGTCGTCCTGGATGAAGACTTCGTTTCATGGCGCAAAGGCCCGATGAAACGCACCGGACTGACCTTCCCGCAGATTCTTCATGCGGCCATCGATACCGGTATCGCCGCCGGCGCGTTGTCGGCCGCGGTGGATTACCTCAAGCACAACGCGCGGCCATGGGTGGAAAGCGGGGTCGACCACGCCAATGAAGAGCCGCACATCATCAAGCAGATCGGCGAATACGCCGTGAGCCTGCGCGCTGCCGAATCGCTGTTGCGCGACGCGGCGCGGGTGTTCGATGCCCATGAGCAAGACCCCGACAACAAGGAACTGCAGGACGAGTTGATCCTCTCGGTGGCGACCGCCCGTGCGCATTCCGACAGCGCCTCGCTGAAGATCTCCAGCGATATTTTCTCGCTGCTGGGGGCCAGTTCATCGTTGAGCAAGTGGAACCTGGATCGCTTCTGGCGCAATGCCCGGGTGCATACCACCCACGATCCGATCCGCTGGCGCCTGCACCACGTGGGCAACTACTACCTCAACGGCGTGGACCCGGGCGAGTACACCGCGATTCTCAACGCCCGGGAAACCCAGGGTGCCACCCGCAAATAAGCAATACGGGCCGTGCGCGGCCCATTCCCCGTGTATGGCTGACGAGCTTTTCATGATCGAACAACACCCCCTTCTACGCAGCCTGGCGATCTACAGGGAAATGCCCTGGCGATTCACCCTGGTGGCGGCGCTGTACGTGGCCATCAACCTGGGGCTGGTCTGGCAACAATGGCTGATCGGCCATGCGGTGAACGACGTCAGCGCCGGACGCGCCGTCGTCCACCATCCTGACGGCAGCCTGGACGCCAGCCTCGGTTGGTACTGGCTCGGGCTGATGCTCGCCGTGGCGTTCGGCCGCGGCCTGCTGCAATACGTCGCCAGCGTGTTGTCGCTGGTGATCAGCCAGGAACTGCTGACGCGCCTGCGCGAACGCATCCTGTCCCAGGTGCAGAGCCTGCACCTGGGTTATCACTGGCAACACGGCATGGGCGAGATGATCACTCGCACCACCCGCGATGCCGACAAGGTGCGCGATGCGCTGATCACCTTCTGGCGTCAGCTGGTGGAAACGCCGCTGGTGCTGCTGGCCACCGTCGGCCTGCTGGGCTGGTACGACCCGCTGCTGGGCCTGGTGCCGCTGCTGCTCACGGTCACCGGACTGTGGATCTTCGTGCGCCAGACCGGGCGCTTGGTGAGCCTGGACCGGGCGGTCGGCAGCGCCTATGACCGGGTCAACCAGGACCTGAGCGAAGGGATTGGCGGCGTGCGGGTGATCAAGTCGTTCGGCCTGGAGCAACGGCGTATCCAGGGCTTCGCCGATCAGGTCGCGGTGTTCGCCGCATTGGCACGCCAGGCTCTGGCCTATTCCAGCTCGCGCATTCCACTGCCCCAGGCGGTGGTGGCGCTGGGGCATGTGTGGATTCTGGTGTACGGCGCCCACCTGGTGGCGGCCGGTCAACTCGGGATCGGCGAACTGGTGACCTCGCTGCTGATCGCCACCACCCTGGTATTCCGTATCGAAGGTATCGGCCGGGTGATGCAGACCTTCGCCGATGCCCGCGCCAGCGCCGAGCGTATCTGGCAATTGCTGGATGCACCGGTGGCGATCCGCGGCGGTGCCGCCAGCCTGCCCGCCAGCCCGTTGGGGCTCAAGCTGGAACAGGTCAGCGTCACCGCCCCCGGTGGGGGCCGCGACATCCTGCATGACTGTTCGCTGACCTTGCAGCCTGGAGAGATCGTCGCGCTGGTCGGCGCCACCGGCACCGGCAAGAGCTTGCTGGCCAGCCTGTTGCCACGCCTGAGCGATGTAACGGCCGGGCGCCTGTTGCTCGGCTCGGACAGCAGCGGCTGGCAGGACATCCGTGACCTGCAACTCGGCCCGCTGCGCCAGCGCGTGCATGTCGCGCCGCAGGAAAGTTTCCTGTTCGCCGGTAGCCTGGCGGCCAACCTGCGCCTTGCCGCCCCGGAGGCCAGCGACGAACAACTGCGCGAGGCCCTGCACCTCGCCGCCGCCGAAGACGTCCTGCAGCGCCTGCCCCAAGGCCTGGAAACGCCCCTTGGCGATCGCGGCGTGACCTTGTCCGGAGGCCAGCGCCAACGCCTGTGCCTGGCCCGCGCGTTGCTGGGCAAGCCGGACATCCTGTGCCTGGACGACGCCACCAGCGCCCTCGACGCCATCAGCGAACGCCAGGTACTGCACAACCTGCGGCAACTGCGCGGCACCACGGTGCTGGTGATCTCCAGCAAGCTCTCGACCATTCTGCTGGCCGACCGCGTGCTGATGCTGGCCGACGGCAGGATCATCGCGCAGGGCCGTCACGCCGACCTGCAATCAACCCATGCGCAATACCGCGACCTGCTGGGGATCGATCATGGCTAACCCGCTGCCAGGCAAAGCCTTGAGCGATATCGAAATCGAAGAAATGCTGGCGAAGAAGGCGTTGGATCGCAGCATGTTCAAGCGCTTGCTGCCACTGCTCAGGCCGATCCGTCGGCAGATTGGCGCGGTGATCGGCATCGAGATACTGCTGGTGATCAGCGTCTTTCTGCGGCCGTGGTTTGTGCGTGAACTGCTCGACCGTGGATTGATCCAACAGGCCGATCACTGGCTGCTGGACGAGCGCCTGGTGCTGTGGCTGGGCCTCGGCCTGGCGGCCAGCTGGCTGGTGCGTTTCCTGCTGGCCGGGGTCTCGCAATTTGTCGCCGGCGGCGCGGCGATCCGTGTGCTGAACGCGTTGCGGGTGCAGGTATTCGCCCATGTCCAGGGCCTGAGCGTCAGTTACTTCGACCAGACCCGCGCCGGGCGCATCATTTCCCGGGTCGACCGCGATGTCGACGCCCTCGAGCCGCTGGTGATCCAGGGCCCGCCAGAACTGCTGGGCGCCCTGCTGCGCTGTGGCCTGGCCTCGGTGATGCTGTGGCGCATCGACCCGCGGTTCTTCCTCAGCCTGGCGGCCACGGTGCCTTTACTGGTGCTCGCCACCTGGAGTTTCAAGCGCATCTCCCAGCGCAACTGGGCCAGGGTCGCGGAAAACCGCAGCCGCTTTACCGCGCACCTGGTGGAAAGCGTCAGTGGTGCGCGCCTGCTGCAACAGTGTGCCCACGAGGCACCGAACCTGCGGCGCTATCGCCAGTTGCTGGAGGATTTCAACCAGGCGCTGATTCGCGGCAGCTTGCGCTCATCGTGGTTCGCACCGTTTACCGCGCTGCTCAGTTCGGCGGGAATCGCGCTGTTGCTGCTGGTGGGCGCGTATGGCCTGGCGGCGGGCGAGGTCAGTGTCGGCCAGGTCGCGGAAAGCCTGTTCTATGTGTTTTTGTTCCTGGGACCGTTGCAGGAGCTGTCGGACCTGTTTGAGCGCTACGCCACGGGCTCGGCGTCGGCACAGCGGATTTTCCTGCTGCTCGATACCTCGCCGCAGATCGTCGACAGCAGCGGCCCCCGGCCCCTGGAACGGGCGCGTGGCGAAGTGCATTTTGACCAGGTGCTGTTCAGCTACGGGCAAGCCCCGGTCATCAACGGCCTGAACCTGCATATCCCGGCGGGTGAAGTGCTGGCGATCGTGGGCCCGTCCGGCCATGGCAAGAGCACCCTGGTGCAATTGCTAACGCGCTTCTACGAAGTGCAGACCGGTGCAGTCCGTCTCGACGGCATCGACGTACGCGAGCTGACGCAACATACCCTGCGTCGCCATGTCGGCGTGGTGTTGCAGGACAACGTGCTGTTCAGCGGCAGCATTCTCGACAACCTGCGCCTCGCCGCCCCCGAAGCCGACGATGCCACCCTGATCGCCGCCGCCCGCGAACTGGGCGCCGATGAAGTGCTGGAGCGCCTGCCTCACCAGTACCACACGGAGGTTGGCCCGCTGGGCGCGCATCTGAGCCACGGCCAGCGGCAGTTGGTATGCCTGGTGCGCGCGTACCTGGCGGACCCGGCGGTGCTGGTGCTGGACGAGGCGACTTCGGCGGTGGACATTCATACCGAACGACGCATCCAGCGGGCGTTGCGCCGGCTGTGCGAGGGACGTACGGCGATCATCATCGCGCATCGGCTGGCGACGATCCGCGATGCCGACCGGATCGCGGTGGTACGCCATGGGCAGGTGGTGGAACTGGGCGCGCATCAGCAGTTGATGGACAAGGACGGACCGTATGCCGCGCTGTACCAGACCTACCTGCGCAGCGCGCGCAGCCACGAGCCGAGCGCCCTATCCCCGTAGGAGCCGGCTTGCCGGCGCCTGCAAGGGCCTGCTGCACGCTCAGCATCGACTGCTGGGCGGGTGCTGCTACAGCAGCACCCGTCTCCTTCCCGCATGCGCAAGCCCCCGTAGCCATTGGGCCCCGCCCCATGGCATGGGCGTTGCAACCACCCCTGCCATCAGGTCCACGCACCTTGCACGACTGAATCAGGAGCATCCATGAGCACTGAATTTTTCTGGCGCCTGCCGCTGGGCACCGACGGCCCGCAGCTGACCACCGACAAACACAACCGTGGCAACCCCGACTACCGCCCCGGTCATATCGCTCCGGGACGCTTGCCCAACGGCGAACCCGACGACTTCACCTACATCGACTACATCGCCCAGGTGGCCAAGGCCGCCGAGCTCGCCGGTTTTGAAGGCGCCCTGCTGCCCACCGGCCCCGAGCCATGGATTGCCGCCGCCGCGCTGGCCCGGGAAACCCGGCGCATCAAGTTCCTGATCGCCTTCCAGGCCACCTGGACCCTGCCCGCCTACGCCGCGCAGCAGGCGGCGATCCTGCAGAATCTCAGCCGTGGCCGCCTGGAGTGGAACATCATCACCGGCGGCAACCCCGCCAGCCAGCGCGCCAACGGCGACTTCCTCGAACATGACCTGCGCTACAAGCGCACCGGCGAGTTCCTCGACATCATCCAGGGCCTGTGGGAGAACGAAAAATTCTCCTACGCCGGCGATATCTACCAGCTGGAAAACGGCAGCCTGCCCGCCGGCCTGCAGCACGAGCGCAAGCCGGGGGTGTATTTCTCCGGGTTCTCCGATGCCGCGCTGGGCGTCGCCGCCAGGCACGCCGATGTCTACCTGAACTGGGCCGAGCCCATCGACAAGCTCAAGCCGCATATCGATCGCGTGCGCGAGCTTGCCGACAAACAGGGACGCAGCGTGCGGTTCGGCCTGCGGGTCGACCTGTTCGCCCGCGAGACCGAGGAGCTGGCCTGGAAAGACCTGCGCCGCCAGTTCGACAAGCTTGAAGGCCGGACCAGCGTCGTCGCCAAGGGTTTCACCAGCGGCTCCGATTCGGTGGGCGCCGCGCGGCAAACCGCCTACCACCAGAACGTCGACCGCTTCGACGACCTGATCATCGGCCCCAATCTCTGGGCCGGCTTTGCCAAGGCCAAGCCGGGCCCGACCGTCGGCCTGGTGGGCAGCCACGAAAACATCGCCGAGCGCCTGGTGGAATACCGCGACGCCGGTTTCTCGACCTTCATCCTCGCCGGCAACCCGCACCTCGAAGAAGCCCTGCGCATCGGCCAGGAAGTCCTGCCGCTGGTGCACCGACGCCCGGCCATCCAACCGTTGAAAGCCAGCGCCTGAACGCTGGGGAGAATCCTCGATGACACAACCTCTCGACACCCTCTGGTACACCCGCTGTCCCGTGCCCACCGGCCTGGGTATCGCCGTGCAGAAAGGCTGGCTGCAGGACACCGTCGGCGCCCTGGGCACCGAAGTGCAGTCGCTGCGCGAATCGAATGACAAGGCGGTGCGCGAGTCGCACTTCGATCATACCCTGCAGAATTCGGTCCGCCATGGCGGCAATATCCCGGCGATCTGGGCCCGCGCCCAGGGTCGCGAAACCCGGGTGATCGGCCTGTCCTGGGCGGACGAAGTGCAACTGATCCTGACCCGCCAGGACAGCGGCATCAAGACCGTCAAGGACCTCAAGGGCCGCACCTTCGGCCTGCCGGACTGGGCCGGTGCGCAGATCGATTTCACCCGCGCCCAGGCATTGCGCGGGCTGGAAAACGCGCTGTCGCTGGAAGGCCTGAAGGTCGGCGATGTGAAGCTCGGGAACTTCCGGTATGGCGGCACCTTCAGCGACAACGCCGTGCGCAACGTGGCCGGCACGCCGGTCAATGCACGCACGAGTGAACGCAACCTGGAACTGATCGGCCTGTTGCGCGGCGAGGTCGATGCGATCTTCCTCAAGGGCGCCAGCGCGGCGCAGCACGCCCATGATTTCGGCTTGCACACGGTGATCGACACCGGCTCCCATCCCGACCCGCTGATCCGCAGCAACAACGGCACTCCGCGCACCCTCGCGGTGGACCTGAACCTGCTGGAAAACCATTTCGACGTGGCCACCGGCATCCTCGACTCGGTACTGCGTGCCGAGCAGTGGGCCCACACCCACCCGGAAGACACCCGGCGCTACCTGGCCCGGGAAACCAACAGCAGCGAGTATTGGGTAACCGCGGCCTATGGCGACGATGCACACCTGCGCCTGCGTACCGAACTGGATGAACAGGCGATTGCCGCCCTGCAGGATTTCACCCATTTCCTGCACCGCTGGCGCTTTATCCCGCAAAGCTTCGATGTGCGTGAATGGATTGATGCACGACCGTTGAACGCGCTGCTCAACGGCAAAACCGCGCTGGCAGGCTGACCCGCCAGGCTTCATGGATCCGAACGAAGACCCTTATGAGCAAACCACTCGATACTCTCTGGTACACCCACAGCCCGGTCCCCACCGGGCTCGGCATTGCGGTGCAGTCCGGGCGACTCGCCGAAGCCTTCCTGCCCTATGGCACCAATATCCAATCGTTGCGCGAATCCACGGAGCGGGAAGTTCGCGAAGCCCACTATGATCATCACCTGCAGAACTCGGTGCGCCACGGCGGCAATATCCCGGCGATCTGGGCCTATTCCAGCGGCGTCGAAACCCGCGTGCTGGGGCTGTCGTGGAGCGATGAAGTGCAACTGATCCTGACCACCGCCGAAAGCGGTGTGAAGAGCGTGCGCGACCTGAAGAACCGGCGCTTCGGCCTGCCGAAATGGGCCAACGTGCAGATCGACTTCACCCGCGCCCAGGCCCTGCGCGGCCTGGAAAACGCGCTCAGGCTGGAAGGCTTGAACGTGGCCGATGTGGAACTGGTGGACTACCCCTACGGTGGCACCTACAGCGACAACCAGACCTCCTATGTCTACGGCCCCGAAGTCAGCCTGGGGGTCAGCCGTTTCAGCCGGCGCAACAACGAACTGATCGGCCTGCTGCGTGGCGATATCGACGCGATCTTTCTCAAGGGCGCGCACGCTGTCCACCTGGCCAACGAGTTCGGCCTGCATGTGGTGGTGGACACCGGCTCGCACCCGGACCCGCTGATCCGTTCCAACAACGGCACGCCGCGTACCCTCACCGTGGATATCAACCTGCTGCGGGAACATTTCGACGCCAGCGTGAAGATCGTCGATACCGTGCTGCGCACCGAGCAATGGGCCTGGGCCAACCCGGACGAGACCCGGCGCTTTCTCGCCAAGGAACTCAATACCAGCGAGTACTGGGTGACGGCGGCCTACGGCGAAGATGCGCACCGCCGCCTGCGCACCACCCTCGATTCGCGTTCGATTGAAGCCCTGCAGGATTTCACCGACTTCCTGCATCGCTGGGACTTCATTCCCCGGCGCTTTGACGTGCGCGACTGGATCGATTTCAGTGTGCTGGAAAAAGTCATCGGTTCCACTTCCCGCGTCGCCGTTTAACCCTGCCCACGACCTGCAGGAGCCCGACTTGCCGGCGATAGCGTCTTCAAGAACGCCATCACCGACAAGCCGGGCTCCTGCAAGGGCCGGGTATATCAGCCCCTGAAGTGTTGCCAGGTCAACACTCCCCTTGCTGCTCCAGCAGCACCCTCCAAGCAACTTCTGCTGAATCTTCGACAGGTGATTTTCACAGCCTGCGGGCGCCGTGGATTTCTCGGTGAGACGCGCCCAAAATAAATAATTTATCTGTTTACTTTCATACACTTACATCACTGTATCAGTCTTGAAATTCTCTTGGCACGATCTCTGCTCTACCCCCTTCAAGGACACTTTTCCGGGGGAGACTGCAATGCATAAAATCAATCCGATCACCAGCGGCCTGTGGCTCGCTTTACTGCTCGCCGGGGGGGCCGCCAGCGAGCAGTTGCTGGCCGCCGACGCCGCTGAAAACGACACCAGCAAAACCGAGCCATCGCTCAAGACCGTGACCGTCACCGCACAGCACCGCGAGCAAACCCTTCAAGAGGTTCCGGTGGCGGTATCGGCGGTCCAGGGCACCCATATCGTGGAGGACGGCGTGCGCTCGATGGGCGATATCACGACCTTCATTCCCAACGCATCGGCCAAGAACCCCGACGGCGACGGCCGGCCGCGCTGGTATATCCGCGGACTGGGGACCGGCGACACCGGCGCGGCTACGGTGTACCCGGTGGGTATCTACGCCGATGACGTGTACCTGAATGCACCGATTGCCGGTGGCGGGCCGCTGTGGGACCTGGAGCGCATAGAAATCCTGCGCGGGCCGCAGGGCACGCTGTACGGCAAGAACACCACGGCAGGCGCGGTGAATATCATCTCGAAGAAACCGACCTTCGACACCGACGGTTTCGGCACCATCGGCTTTGGCAGCAAGAACGAACGCATACTCAGCGGTGCCCTCGGCGGCACCCTGGTGGATGAAAAACTCGCGGCACGGATCTCGCTGTATTCCGAAGAACGCGATGGCTTCCAGAAAAACCTGGTGGACGATCACACCTACGGCGACGTCAACAAAAAGGCCGTGCGCCTGCAATTCTTCGCCCAGCTCAACGATGACCTGGATGCGCTGTGGAAGATCCACAGCCGCGAGTTCAAGGGCGACGGCGCCAACGGCGCGTTGACCCTGGGCCGCTATTACAACGTGGGTTACCAGCGGCCGGCCGGACGCAATATCGCCCTGAACGTCGATGACGATTCCAAACTCAACCACGACGGCACCTCACTGACCCTCAACTGGCACCTGGGCGACTACACCCTGACGTCCATCAGCGCCTATGACTACATTCGCGGCCAGTCCAGCAGCGACGCCGACTACACGCCATACGAGGTCAACGGCACCGCCACCGCCGACAACAAATACACCCAGTACTCCCAGGAAATCCGCCTGGCCTCGCCCCAGCAGGAAACCCTGCGCTGGCTGGCCGGTGCGCACTATTTCCACGAGGATCTGGACAGCAGCGCCGGACGGTTCATCGCCCCCGGGCCGACACCCAACGGCACCGGCTCCAACCAGGTCAACGGCGCCACCGATTTTCGTGACCTGAGCTACGACCACAAGACCGACAGCTATGCGCTGTTCGGCAACCTGACCTACGACTTCACCGACAATTTCAGCGTCACCGGCGGCCTGCGCTGGACCCAGGAAAAGAAAGATATCGACCTCAGCCTTACCCAGCTGACCCGTGCCACCGCCAACGGCCCGCTGATTCCCCTGGCCGGCGTCGGCACCAACGGCAATCGCCAGGAAGACAAGACCTGGGAAGCCTGGACCTACGACCTGACCCCGGAATACCGCATCAACGACAATGTGCGAGTGTTCTTGCGCTACGCCCATGGCTTCCGTTCCGGCGGCTTCAACACCGGGCTGTCGACCAGCCTGTCGCAGTTGACCACGGTGGACCCGGAACAACTCGACGCCTACGAGTTCGGCGTGAAGTCCGAGTGGTTCAACCGTCGCCTCACGGCCAACGCGAACATCTTCTACTACGACTATTCGGATATTCAGGTGAACCTGCTCACGGTCAACAACGGCGTGCTGACCACCGCGCTGACCAACGGCGCCAAGGGCAAGGTCAAGGGCGCCGAACTGGAGCTGGAAGGCCAGCCCACCGACTACCTGCACCTGCGCGCGGCGGTTTCCTTCCTCGATACCGAATACACCGATTTCAAGAACACCAACCCCAACACCGGTGCGGTCACCGGTGACTACAGCGGCAACAGCTTCGTGCGTTCGCCGCGCAACGTGGTGTCCCTCGGCGGCGACTACACCATCCCGCTGGAAATCGGCGGCAAGCTGGTGGCCGGGGCCGACGTGAGCTTTCGCGACAAGGAGTACTTCCTCGCCGACCGCCAGAGCAGTGCCGACAAGGACCTGAGTCAGCCTCATTACACCTTGGCCAACAGCCGCCTGACCTGGTACAGCGCCGACGAAAAACTCAGCGTCACCGGCTTCGTCAACAACCTCACCGACCGCCGCTACCAGGTCCATGGCCGGCCGAACGGTGGCCTGGGCCAATACGTGATCACCTATGGCGACCCGCGCACCGTGGGCCTGAGCGTGACCAGCCGCTTCTGACCCCACCACAAACAACGCCACCTCACCTTGCAGGAGCCCGGCTTGCCGGCGACAGGGCCCTTGAGGCCGCTAAAAGCTTCGTGGGCAAGCCCGCTCCCACACAAGCCGGGCTCCTACAAGGTGGGTAATTTCCTGAAAGGACCTCTTTTATGTTCCGACGTACTCCGTTGGCCGGCGCCATCGCGCTGGTCATGGGCAGCCTTGCCGTGCCTGTATTTGCCGCGGATGACAACCAGCCCACCGCGAAAAACGATCACCTGGATACCGTGGTGGTGCTCGGCACACGGCGCAGCGACCTGACCGCCCTGCAAAGCGCGGCACCGGTGGATGTACTGTCCGGCGAGCAGTTGCAGCAGACCGGTGCCACCGACCTGTCCGGCGCCCTGACCGCCTTGTCGCCATCGTTCAACTTCCCGCAGTCGCCCCAAGGTGCGTTTGCCGGCTCCATCGCCCAGGGGGCATCGCTGCGCGGCCTGGCCTCGGACCAGGTGCTGGTGCTGGTCAACGGCAAGCGCCGCCACAGCAGCGCCAACATCACCCGCCAGAGCCTGGTCAATGGTCGTGGCGCGGCAGCGGTGGACTTGAGCCTGATCCCGCTGAGCGCGATCCAGCGCGTGGAGATCCTGCGCGATGGTGCCGCCGCCCAATACGGCTCCGATGCGATTGCCGGGGTGATCAACATCGTGCTCAAGGAAAACGATGACGGCGGCAACCTGGGTTATCGTTACGGCGGCTACGACAAGGGCGACGGCATCCAGCGCAAGCTCAGCGGCTGGAAAGGTTTCACGCTGCCCAACGACGGTTTCCTCACCTTGAGTTTCGACGCCGGCAGCCAGGACCCCGCCAGTGACACCAACCCCGACAACCGGATCTTTTACCCCGGCGATACCAGCGTCAGCACGCCTCGCGAGCAGAACAACCGCTACCGCACCTGGCGTTGGGGTTCGGGCAATATCTCGGACCAGTACAATTTCGTGGCCAACAGCGAGATCGGGGTCGGCGAAGGCCTGACCGCCTACGGGTTCGCCACCTACTCCCACAAGAACACCGACGCCGAGGGCTTCTTCGATCCGCCCACGGCCTTGCGCAACAACTACGGCAGTACCGCGTTGCAACGCTATCCGGACGGCCGCCTGCCGATCACCCGCTACGGCCTGGAAGACTATGCCGTCACCGGCGGCCTGCGCTTCGAGAACGAACGACTGGGCAAGTTCGACCTGGCGCTGAACCACGGCGACAACACGCTCAAATCCACCGACCGCAATGCGATCAACCCCAGCTACGGCGTCGATAGCCCGTCGAAGATCTATACCGGCGAACGCGAAAACGACCAGACCAACCTGACCCTGGACTGGGTACGCGACTTCCCCACCGACCTGCTGTTCAAGCCGCTGACCCTGTCGGCGGGCCTGGCCTGGCGCAAGGAGAACTACCAACTGAGCGCGGGCGAAGCCGCCGGCTGGCAGAACGGGCCGCTGTTCAATACCGTCGACCCGATTACCGGGCGGCGGATTCCCGGGTACTACTCAGGTATCACCCAGGTCGATGCGGCGTCGCTGGACCGCAAGGTGCTCGGCGCCTACATCGACGTCGAAGGCCAGATCACCGAGAAATTCCAGGCCGGCGTCGCGGTGCGTACCGAACACTATTCGGACTTTGGCGACACCACCAACGGCAAGCTGTCGCTGCGCTATGACTTCACCCCGCAGATCGCCGCGCGCGCCACGGCCAGCACCGGTTATCGCGCGCCATCGCTGGTACAGAGCGGCATGTCGTCGTTCAGTGTGCAGGTAGTGGAGCAACCGCCAGGCAGCGGCAACTACGTCGAGGTGCAGCAGCGTACGTTGCGCGCCAACAGCCCGGAAGCCCAGGCACTCGGCGGCAAGGCGCTCAAGCCCGAAGAGTCGACCAACTACTCCCTGGGCCTGGTGTGGCGCCCGGTGGACAATGCCTCGGTGACGGTGGACGCCTACCGCATCAACATCGACAACCGCATCACCCTCTCCGACCAGTTGCCCGCCAGCGTGGTCACGCCGATCTTCGCCGGCACGCCCTACGCCAACATCCAGAGCGCGGCGTTCTACACCAACGTCGCCGACACCCGCACCGACGGCATCGAGCTGACCGGCAATTACCAGTGGGACTTGCAGCAATGGGGTCGCCTGAACCTGAGCAGCGGCTTTGCCAAGACCAACACCACTATCACCGGCTTGCGCGATGTCGGAAGTATCAAGGGTTCGCAGATTGTCGGGCGCAACACCCAGGGGCTGATCGAAGACGGCACCCCGGACACCAAGCTGACCCTGAGCGCCAACTGGCTGTATGAAAACTGGGGCGTCAATATCGCCCAGCGCCGCTACGGCGAATGGAAAAGCCTCAACGCCACCAACCCCAACCTGGACCAGACCTTCAGCCCGCAATGGGTAACCGACGTGGATCTGTCCTACACCTTTCACAAGGGCGTGAAGGTCTCGGTGGGCGCAATCAATCTGTTCGACACCCATCCGGACAAGGCCGATGGCGCGCAGCTGTATGGCGTACCGAAGTACTCGATCACCAGCCCGGAAGGTGCCCAGGGCGCGTTCTACTACACCAGCATCAGCTACGACTTCTGAAGCGACTTCTGAAGCGACTGCTGAATGGGTGCTGCTCCAGCAGCACCTGACCACCAATTCCCCCGTGGGACCCCGGATTGCCGGTGATAGCGGCCGCTGCTTTATCGCCGGCAAGCCGGGCGCCGGCAAGGGTTGGCGTGGTCCCGGGGTCATGTGGCACATGTCTTGCGATAGCCCCGGGGTACTTCGCTGAATAAGACCTGCCATGCGCGCCCATCGATCGTTGACCGCCCTATCCTGGCTTATCTCGCCCCTGGCCCTGCTGGCTGCCTGGGCCCTGGTCGCCCACCTGGGGATCTTCCCCCGCAACCTGCTGGTACCGCCCGCCCAGGTGCTGCAGACCTTCGGGGAACTGCTCGTCAGCGGCGAACTGCCAGAGCACCTGGGCAACAGCCTGTCGCGCCTCGGCCTGGGTTTTGGCATCGGTTCGCTATGCGGCCTGGCCTTCGGAGTGCTGATGGCCTTGTCGAAGAATGTCGAGGTGTATTGCGGGCCGCTGTTTCACACGTTGCGCCAGATCCCCAGCATCGCCCTGATCCCGATGTTTGTACTGCTGTTCGGTATCGATGAAACCTTCAAGATCATCATCGTCGCCAAGACCGCGTTTTTCCCGGTGGCCCTGGCGGCCGGCGAGGGGGTGCGCGGCATCCCGCGCAGTTATTTCGAAGTGGCCGACGTCTACCGCCTGCGCTGGCCGACCTTTGTGCGCCTGGTGGCCCTGCCCGCCGCCGCACCGCCGATCATCACCGGCTTTCGCATCAGCCTGACCCGTGCCTGGGTGGTGCTGGTGGCCACGGAGCTGCTGGCGGCCGACAGCGGCCTGGGCCAGATGATTGAAATGGCCCGGCAGATGCTGCGCATCGATGTCGTGATGGTGGGCGTAGTGGTCACCGGGGTGATTGGTTTTGCCCTCGACCATGCCTTTCGCCGCCTTGAACAGCACCTCTTCCGCTGGCAGACCCGCTAGGAGCCCTCATGTTGCCTCTACTGAAAAAAGCCCGTGGAGGGTTGCTGCCCCTGCTGCTGATCCTGGCGTGGGAATACGCCTCGCGCCAGGACGCCGCCGGCGCCTATGCGTTTGTGCCGCTCTCGGCGATCGCTTCGGCGCTGCTCGAGATGCTGGGTAACGGCGAACTGCTGGTCAACCTCCTGGCGAGCCTGGCACGCACCAGCAGCGGCCTGCTACTGGGCATTCTGCTCGGTGTGACGCTGGGGGTGGCGATGGCGCTTTCCGCCGTCGCCAACCGCCTGATCGGGCCACTGTTCCACTCGATTCGCCAGGTACCGATGCTCGGCTGGATTCCCCTGATTGCCATGTGGTTCGGCAATGGCGAGTTTTCCAAAGTGCTGATCGTCACCCTCGCGGCGTTTTATCCGATGGTGCTCAACACCTACCAGGGCTTCAGTCATGTCGAGCGGCGCTACCGCGAAGTCGGCCAGGTGCTGGTGTTGACCCCGCTGCAGCAGTTCACCCGGGTGCTGTTGCCCGCGGCATTGCCGAGCATCGCCACCGGGGTGTTGCAGGCCCTGGCCTTTGCCTGGGTGACCGCCATCGGCAGTGAACTGTTCCTGTCCTCAGGGGCGGGCCTGGGCAACCTGATGATGAACGCCGAGGCCGGCTCGCGCATGGAAGTGATCGTGCTCAGCGTGCTGTGCATCGGCTTGCTCGGCTACCTGATGACCCTGTTGTTTACCCTTCTGAGTCGCCACCTGCTGCGCTGGCGCAACCTCCGTTGAAAGGCCCCGACATGAATGCAATCGCCCACCATGCCCTCCATCACCACCTGCAAACAGGCGCCCTGCAGATCCGCGGCCTGAACAAGGCCTATCGGATCGAAGGCCGCTCGCTGCCGGTATTGCAGGACATCCACCTCGACGTGCGCCCTGGCGAGTTCGTCAGCATCGTCGGCGCCAGCGGCTGCGGTAAATCCACCCTGTTGCGGCTGATTGTCGGGCTGGAAGCCGAGTACGAGGGCGATATCCTGCTGGACGGCAAACGCATCGCCGCCACCAGCCTGGAGCGCGGCATCGTGTTTCAGGACCATCGACTGTTTCCGTGGATGACCGTCAGCCAGAACATCGCCCTGGCCCTGAAGAACCACCCGCTGCCCCAGGCCGAGAAGGATCGCCAGGTGGCCGAGCATATCGCCCTGGTCAACCTCTCGGGCTTTGAAAACGCCTACCCGCACCAGCTTTCCGGTGGCATGGCGCAACGTGCGGCCATTGCCCGGGCGCTGATCAACAAACCCAAGGTGTTGTTGCTCGACGAGCCGCTGGGCGCCCTCGATGCGCTGACCCGCGTGCACCTGCAACGTGAGTTGCAGCGCATCTGGGCACAGCAGCGCTGCACGGTGATCATGGTGACCCACGACATCGAGGAAGCGCTGTACCTGGGCGAGCGCGTGATCGTCATGGACGCGCATCCCGGGCGGATCAAGCACCAGATCGAAGTGGACCTGCCGCATCCTCGGGATCGCACATCAGCGGTGCTGCAAGGGTACAAGGAGCAATTGCTGGAAGAGTTGGTGGGGCATTGATCAACCGCCAGGTCCTCTGGGGTTATCCGGGCTGGCTGAGGCGCCTCCTTCTATCCCGACGCCAGATACCGAAACCCCACACCGGTCGCTCCCGGCCCGGCCATAAAAACTGGTAGAGCGATCTGCCAGTGGGATAACATTTGGCCATGAGCACTTCAAAGACCCGTGAATCCTCCAGCGTTCGCCAGGAAATCCTTGATGTCGGCCAGCGCATCATGGCCGCCAAAGGTTATTCTGCCGTGGGCCTGAACGAGATTCTGGCTACCGCCGGAGTCCCGAAAGGATCCTTCTATCATTACTTCAGCTCCAAGGACGCTTTTGGCGAGGCGATCCTGGAGAGCTATTTCCACGACTACCTGGCCGATCTCGACCAGACACTCAGCCAACCCGGCCTGACGATGGCACAGCGGTTGGTGAACTATTGGCGTGCATGGCAGGACACCCAGTCCTTCCTGGATTGCCAGGGCAAGTGCCTGGCGGTGAAGCTGGGTGTCGAAGTCGCCGATCTTTCGGAGCCCATGCGTGCCGTGCTCAAGCGCGGCACGTCGGGTATCACCAGTCGACTCGGAAAAGCCATCGAGGCCGGCGTCGCGGAAGGGTCGCTACGGATCAACGCCGAGCCGGATATCGTTGCACAAAGCCTCTATCAGCTATGGCTCGGCGCCAGTGTCATGGTGAAGATTGCCAGAACCACCCAGCCCTTCGACATGGCCATGACCACCACCCGCCAGATACTCAATCTGCGCTGACTGGCGAAGGCAACGCCGATCGCGTTGCCTCTTGGCCTTGGCGACTCCGGATACAGACGCCGGCGCCGTCGCTCAGTTTCCCCCCGTCTCAGCTCTCATATTGCTCCCATGCGCCCCCTGCCCATGGCAAAAAACCATGGGGGAAAAATTTCGCAAAGAACTAGACGACTGGTCTATTAGCGATTAACGTAGCCACACATTCACCGCAAAGGAATCATCAAGATGAAAGTTCTCATGGTCCTGACCTCGCACGACACCCTCGGCAATACCGGCCGTAAAACCGGTTTCTGGCTCGAGGAACTGGCGGCGCCCTACTACACCTTTCTCGCGGCCAACGCCGAAATCGTCCTGGCCTCGCCAAAAGGCGGCCAGCCACCACTGGATCCGAAGAGCAACGAGCCGTCCTTCCAGACCGACCTGACCCGCCGTTTCGAAGCCGACGCCCGGGCGACAGCCTTGCTCGCCAACACCGTACGCCTGGACAGCGTCTCGCCAGCGGATTTCGACGCGGTCTTCTATCCGGGCGGCCACGGCCCGCTCTGGGATCTGGCCGAAGATCCGATCTCGATCCGATTGATCGAGTCGTTCCTTGCCGCTGACAAGCCAGCAGCCCTCGTCTGCCACGCTCCCGGCGTCCTGCGCCACGTGAAGAAGCCTGACGGCACACCGCTGGTCGCGGGCAAGAATGTCACCGGATTCACCAATACCGAGGAAGAAGCCGTAGGCCTCACCCACGTAGTGCCCTTCCTGGTCGAGGACGTACTGAAGGCCAACGGCGGCCTGTACTCCAAAGGCGACGACTGGGCGTCCTACGTGGTCAGCGACGGCCTGCTGATCACCGGCCAGAACCCGGCGTCGTCCAGTGAGGCCGCGAAGGTCCTGGTGGACAAACTGAACCGGAACAACGCCTGAGCCGGTCCTTGGCGGGAGACAGCCAACCTCTCCCGCCGTTGTTGATCCCCTTGCCATCCTCAGTCACCACGCCATGGGCGTGGGGCTTGGGTGCATGCCGTTCGGTGCCGTGGAAAGAAATGAAGGAATTGCACCCCGCCGCCCTTTATGGCGGCGATGCCGGGCTTCCAGCCGGCATCCGGAGGGCAAGGCCTTCGAACACTCGGTGGAGGGTTTTATCACCGGCCAGGTGTTGTTCGTGGATGCCTGACGGCACCCTTGACGGGTTTTCAGCGTAGACCGGCAGTACCACGGCAATACCCCGCTCTACTGCCACGACCGACTGGCTGCTGCCGTGCGAGAAACCCGTCGCGTCAACGCCAGATATAAAAAATGCACAAACAAAAACGCCACTCGATTGAGTGGCGTTTTTGTGTATTTGGAGCGGGAAACGAGACTCGAACTCGCGACCCCGACCTTGGCAAGGTCGTGCTCTACCAACTGAGCTATTCCCGCGTCTTGGTGGTGCGCATTCTATAGAATCCACGCACCACGTCAACCCCTTGATTCAAAATAGTTTTATTTCTTTTCAGGATTTTCCGCATTGATCTTCAGATGCGGCCAGGCGGCCCGCAGGTACTGCACCATCGACCACAGGGTCAGGCCAGCGGCGATCATCAACAGGCTATAGCCCACCAGGACCCAGAAGCTGAAGTCCGACGGGTTGGCCAGCAGGATCACCAGCGCCAGCATCTGCGCCGCGGTTTTCCATTTGCCCATGTTCGACACGGCGACCTGCGCCCGCTCGCCCAGCTCGGCCATCCACTCGCGCAGGGCCGAAACCACGATCTCCCGCCCGATGATCACCGCCGCCGGCAGGGTCAGCCAGAGGTTGCCGTGCTCCTGCACCAGCAGCACCAGCGCCACCGCGACCATCAGCTTGTCCGCCACCGGATCGAGGAACGCTCCGAATGGCGTGCTCTGCTCCAGGCGTCGGGCCAGGTAACCGTCCAGCCAATCGGTCGCCGCGGCAAAGGCGAACACCGAACTGGCCGCCATGTAGCTCCACTGGTACGGCAGGTAGAACAGCAAAATGAAGATCGGAATAAGTAAAACGCGTAGAACGGTGATCAGATTAGGGATATTCATCGGCACAACTGGCTACGAGGTGAAGGAACATTCTACTCGCTGTGCAGACTTGCATAAATCAACTCCGCGAGCTTTTTACTGATCCCCGGTGCTTTGGCGATCTCGTCGATGCTTGCACGGGACAGCTCCTGCAATCCACCAAAATGTTTCAACAGTTCGCGGCGGCGCTTCGGCCCGACACCCGCCACCCCTTCCAGGGTCGAGGTACGGCGGGTCTTGCCCCGTCGCGCGCGGTGCCCGGTAATGGCGAAACGGTGGGCCTCGTCGCGAATCTGCTGGATCAGGTGCAGTGCCGGCGAGTCGCCCTTGAGGGTGAACTCGTGGGCGGCATCGTTGAGGTACAGGGTCTCGAAACCGGCCTTGCGCGTGGCGCCCTTGGCCACGCCCAGCAGGATCAGGTCCGGCACGGCCAGCTCGTTGAGCACATCGCGGGCCATCGACAATTGCCCCTTGCCACCGTCCACCAGCAGGATATCCGGCAACTTGCCCTCGCCGTCCTTCAGCTTGCTGAAGCGCCGGGTCAGCGCCTGGTGCATCGCCGCATAGTCGTCGCCGGCGGTCACGCCCTCGATATTGTAGCGTCGGTAGTCGGACTTGATCGGCCCTTCCGGACCGAACACCACGCAGGACGCCACGGTCGCCTCGCCGCTGGAGTGGCTGATGTCGTAACACTCCAGGCGCTGCGGCGGCTCGTCCAGGTTCAGCACCTCGGCCAGTGCCTCGAAACGCGCGGCGACGTGCTGACGATTGGCCAGGCGCGCCCCCAGGGCCTGCTCGGCATTGGTCACCGCCAGTTGCTGCCAGCGCGCACGGGTGCCGCGCACCCGGTGACTGATGCTCAGCTCACGGCCGCGCAGTTCCTCGATGGCGGCGATCAGGGTCGGGAAATCCTCATGGACCACGTTGACGATCAGTTCGCTGGGCAGGTCGCGCTCGGGACTGCTGACGAAGTACTGCCCGAGAAATGCCGCCATGACCTCGGACACGTCTTCGTCGATCCCGACCTGCGGGAAGAAGTTCTTGCTGCCCAGGACCCGCCCGCCGCGCACGCTGATCAGGTGCACGCAGGCGCCGCCCGGGTTGACGAACGCGGCGATGACATCGACATCGCCGGTACCGCCTTCCATGCTCTGCTGGTCCTGTACCCGCCGCAGCAGCGAGATCTGGTCGCGCAACTCGGCCGCCCGCTCGAAATCCAGGGTACTGGCCGCCTGCTCCATGCCGGCATTGAGTTCGTCGGTCAGGGCGTTGCTGCGCCCCTCCAGGAACATCACCGAATGGCGCACGTCCTCGGCGTATTCCTGCGGCTCCACCAGCCCGACGCAAGGCGCCTTGCAGCGCTTGATCTGGTACTGCAGGCACGGGCGCGTGCGGTTCTTGTAGTAGCTGTCCTCGCACTGGCGCACGTGAAAGGTCTTTTGCAGCAGCGCCAGGCTTTCGCGAATCGCCCCGGCACTCGGATAGGGTCCGAAGTACTTGCCCTTGAGCTTCTTCGCCCCACGGTGAATGCTCAGGCGCGGGTAATCGCCGTCCGAGAGAAACACGTAGGGATAGGATTTGTCGTCGCGCAGCAGGATGTTGTACGGCGGCCGCCATTCCTTGATCAGCGTCTGCTCGAGCAGCAACGCCTCGGTTTCGTTGGCGGTGATGGTGGTTTCCACCTGGGCGATACGCCCCACCAGGGCCGCGGTCTTCGCCGTGAGACCGGCCTTGCGGAAATAGCTGGCGAGGCGATTCTTCAGGTTCTTGGCCTTGCCCACGTAAAGCAGGCGCGCATCGCTGTCGAACATGCGATACACACCGGGACGGCCGCTGCAGGTGGAAAGAAAAGCGCTTGAATCGAACAGGTCAGTCATTGTCAGCCGGCATCGACCATGCCGTGGCGAACCGCCAGGAGCGTCAACTCGACATCACTGCTGACCGACAGCTTCTCGAAAATCCGATAACGGTAGGTGTTCACGGTTTTCGGCGACAGGCACAACTTGTCCGAGATGATCTGCACTTTCTGGCAACCGACGATCATCAGGGCAATCTGGATTTCCCGCTCGGACAGGGCATCGAACGGCGAATCGCTGGCCGGCTGGAAGGACTTGAGCGCCAACTGCTGGGCAATTTGCGGGCTGATGTAGCGTTGCCCGGCAAACACCAGGCGAATCGCCTGGACCATTTCCGCCAATCCTGCCCCTTTGGTCAGGTAACCGGCGGCACCGGCTTGCAGCAGGCGTGTCGGAAATGGGTCTTCCTCGCACACGGTGACCGCCACGACCTTGATGTCAGGGTGGCTGCGCAGCAATTTACGTGTGGCTTCAAGACCGCCGATGCCCGGCATCTTGACGTCCATCAACACTACATCTGGCTTGAGTTCCCGCGTTTTCAGCAGGGCTTCCTCGCCCGACTCCGCCTGGCCTACGACCTGCAGGCCATCGATGTCGGCGAGCATCCGAGTAATGCCTGTACGCACAAGATCATGGTCATCGACAACTAGCACCCTAATCAAGCAGACACCTCGCGAATATGGTCTTATCAGGTTATTGACCACCTTAGCAAAAAACCGGCGGCCTGACCTAGCTGCAAGCGTCACATAAGAGTGTCAATGCGCTATAAGCCTCTGCGGGGGTCGCAAACGCTTGCGATCAATAGAGGAATGACTCAGGAGCCGCCCGGTCCCTTGTGGCCCCTGGTGCCATAGGGGGCAATGGCTTCGGCCAGGGTCGTGGTCAACTGGCTGATCGCTTCCTGGTCTGCCTTGCGCAGCGTGCGGTAGCTGCCCAGGACTTTTTCTTCGTTGGAATTGAGGTTGTCCACCAGCGTGGGAGTCCGGTTGCCGGTGAGAACATACAGCACATCGACGCCTCGCTCGGCCACGCGCGACAAATAGTCCGCCTTCGGCGCGCGATCACCGCTTTCATATTTACCCTGGGCGTTGGCCTCAACGCCTCCGATTTCACCAAAAGCCTTCTGCGACAATCCAAGTCGCTCCCTCTCTTGCCGCAATCGCGAACCAATTCCATTCATTTGGATGTAAGATCCCACTCTAAGCACCCCTAAGGGTGGTACACTCAACAAGATTTAAACAAAATTGAACGGTTTTGAACTATGCCCGGTATTCGCACCGCCGCACAAGCCAAGGCTTGGCTGGAACATCAAGGGAAATCGGTTCAGGAGTTTGCGCGCGAGCATGGCGTCGACCCGGCAACCACCTATCAAGTGCTCGCTGGGCGAAAAAAGGGACGGCGTGGGGAAGCCCATAAGGTCGCGGTCCTGCTGGGCATGAAAGACGGCATCATCCTGGAAGCCGGCAGCCAGGCCAGCGAGTAAACCGGCCTGCTCGAGCCAGTATGCGCCTCAAAACATCGAGGGGTAGGTTTAATCCGAAAACACTGTCAGCCGAATCAAGACCGCGCTTTCAAGGCTGTCGCGCTCATGCGAAAAAAGCATTCATCTTCCCCCACGATCTCCAGCCCCATACGCTGATAGAGCTGCCTTGCGGGATTGCTCTTGAAGACGGTCAGCCGCATCTCCGGACGCCCCTCCCTGAAGGCGATATCACGGGCCTGGGCAATCAACCAGCTACCCAAACCCTGCCCCCGCCCCGCCTCGACCAGTTGCAGCTCCCGTATATAGAGGGCTCTCGGGTCCCGACTGAAACTGACGAACCCCAGGACGTCCTCCCCTTCGCACAACAAGGCGTTCTGTCGCCCCGCCCATGCCACGTCAAAGGCCTCTTCCTGCCAGAGCAAATCGTACTCGCAGTAATACGTCATCATGTTGCGGCGGGTCAGCGACCGGGCAAACTCCAGGTCGACATCGGTCGCCGGTCGAAAACGCCAGTCCCGTTTCACCATCCCGAAACCTCCACCACCTCGCCACGCCAGTGACCGGCAACACGTCGCCCGATCACCAGCGCATCCCCCGTCCCGGCCGCGGCAACCACCTGTTGCCCGTCTTCCGCCCAGATCGCACTGCGCCCGGCCGACTCCCAGCCGCCAGTGACCCCGCCATGGTTGGCCATCAACACCGCCATGGCATGTTCACGGGCATACCCTTCCAGCAACGCGGTATCCGGTGCATAGCCATTGCCGGTGATCAAGACACCGGCTGCATACAGGTTAGCGCCAGATTGCGCGGCATGGCGGGCATGGCTGGCGTGGGAAAAGTCGGCACAGACTGACAGAGCGACGGTGTCGTCGCCGATGGACAGGGTGGCGCCACCCGTTCCTGGGGCAAAGGCCTGCTCTTCGCCATCATGCAGGTGCTGCTTGCTGTAGACCTGCTGGGAGCCATCGGCCTTGAAGGTCAGCGCGCCGATCAGCACCGGCCCGCCGGCGGACAGGCGAATCGGCATGCCGACCACGGTCACCAGGCGCAGCTCGCGCGCCAGGTCCCGCAAGGGTTGCAGGACAGCCGCGTCCGGCGCGATCGCCAGGGCACCGGCCAGGCTGCGCTCATAACCGGTGAGGGACAGTTCGGGAAAGACCAGCAACTCCACGCCCTGCTCCGCCGCCTGCTGCATGAAGCGCAGGTGCCGGCGGATATTGCCCGGCAGGTCGCCGGCGAGGGAAAAGGACTGGGCGGCGGCAACGGTCAGGGTGGTCATGGTCGGGCCTGATAATCGGATCAGAAAAGTCCGACAAGTGTGTCATAAAGGTTTACGGCATTTAACCCATAGCGACTGCACGACCCGGTCCATAGAAATTTCTGATTGAACAGGTTCCCACCCGTCGAGTAAGCTCGGTCACATTCCATCGGAGACACACCATGCATCCTGTTCATTCCACGCCTTGCCAGACTGTCAGCGCCCCGCGCTTGCCAGCGGCTGCGCGGATGAATGGCACCCGTGCATCCGCAGGTTTTTATTTTGGGTATTGGTTTAGCCACTGGCGCGCCTGATACCCAACCGGCGCCCACTACTCAAGGGGTCGCCTACCAGAGAATTCTCAACCCCCGGTCGGCCTCCCGACCGGGGGTTTTGTTTTTTCAGCGCACTGCTTTTTTCAACAGACTGCTCAACCAGACATTTTGAATCGAGGAATACCGACATGAACTACGCCACCTGCTACCGCTACGAACTCACCACCGCCTGGCGATTTAGCAACCTCCGCTCGGGACAGCTCGCCGCCTCCGAACGGTCACGCACAGGTGGCAAGCACACACTCGTAGCCAATCCGGCCGCTGATTGTCGAACACCCCAGTAGGGCCGCGCGCGGGAAGACCCGCCGCCTGCCCAGGAAGCCCGAACATGAATTCGTCACTCTCTGCACTGCCACTGTCCACCCTGTCGTCCGCCAACGAGCCGCTGACCCAGCGCTTGCCCAGCGCCCTGCAGCTCAAGCAACACCTGCCGCTCAATACAACGCTGGGCGACCAGGTCGCCAGCCACCGCCAGGCGGTGCGCGCCATCCTCGACGGTGAAGACCCGCGCCTGCTGGTGATCGTCGGTCCCTGTTCGATCCACGACCCGCAATCGGCCCTCGAATACGCCGGACACCTGGCCAACCTGGCGAACGACGTCAGCGACCAGATGCTCCTGGTGATGCGCGCCTACATCGAAAAACCGCGCACCACCGTCGGCTGGAAAGGCCTGGCCTACGACCCGCACCTGGATGGCAGCGACGATATGGCCGGCGGCCTGGCGCTGTCCCGCGAGCTGATGCGTGAAATGCTGCGCATGGGCCTGCCGATTGCCACCGAACTGCTGCAGCCCATGGCCGCCAGCTACTTCGACGACCTGCTGAGCTGGGTCGCGATCGGCGCCCGCACCACCGAATCGCAGATCCACCGGGAAATGGCCAGCGGCTTGCCGATGCCCGTGGGCTTCAAGAACGGCACCGATGGCGGTGTCGGCATCGCCGGTGATGCCATGCGCTCGGCTGCGCATCCGCACCGGCACTTCGGCGTCGACGGCCAGGGCCACCCGGCGATCATCCAGACCGCCGGCAACCGCGACACCCACCTGGTGCTGCGCGGCGGCCATCGCGGCCCGAACTACGACGCCCACAGCGTCGCCCAGATCAGGGCAGGCCTGGAAAAGCAGGCCATTCCCGTGCGGATGATGGTCGACTGCAGCCACGCCAACAGCGGCAAGGACCCGCTGCGCCAGCCGGCGGTGTTCGCCGATGTGCTGGAACAGCGCCTGCAGGGCGATCGCTCGCTGATCGGGATGATGCTGGAGAGTCACCTGTTCGAAGGCTGCCAGCCGTTGAGCTGCACCTTGAAATACGGCGTGTCGATCACCGACGGCTGCCTGGGCTGGGAGGCCACGGAGCAACTGCTGCGCGGCGCCGCCGAGCGCTTGCGCCAGCCGCATGCGGCCACGGCGGTGGTGGCCTGACCTGTGGGAGCGGGCTTGCCGGAACGCCGGCCTCCCGCGAACAAAGGCACACCTGCTGACCTGTGGGAGCGGACTTGCCCGCGAAGAAGGCTATACCTGTTGACCTGACACGCCGCGCCCAAGGAACTTTTGCCGGGAAAAAGCGGCCTGAATCCGGTAGGCTCAGCACTTTATTGAAAGGAGTATCTCCCCATGGCCAAAGCCACTGCCCGTCACATCCTGGTTGCCACTGAAGCCAAGTGCAATGAACTCAAGGCCCAGATCGAAGGCGGCGCCGATTTCGCAGAGGTCGCCAAGGCGAACTCGACCTGCCCTTCCAGCCGTCAAGGCGGTGACCTGGGCTCCTTCGGTCCTGGCCAGATGGTCAAGGAATTCGACACCGTGGTCTTCAGCGCCCCGGTCAACACCGTGCAAGGCCCGGTCAAGACCCAGTTCGGCTACCACCTGCTGGAAGTCACCAGCCGCCAGGACTGATCCGCCTGCGCGTTGCTGACACGAAACGGCCCACTTCTGCGTGGGCCGTTTCGTATCCGCCGCACAGACTTGGCTGGCCTGAAAGGCCCGTGTAGCGTACAACCCTGATACTTCGAACCGTCTTCAAGGCTGATGATGCGACTGGCTCTATCCCTGACATTTACCGCCCTGGCCCTGTTTACGGGGACGCAGGCCTACGCCGCCCCCGCGCAACACGCACTGACGGTCTACGGCGAACCGGCCAAGTACCCGGCCGGCTTCAGCCACTTCGACTACGCCAATCCCAATGCCCCCAAGGGCGGCAGCCTGAAGCGCTCGGCCATCGAGATCGGCCAGTTCGACCATGTGCTGCCGTATATCGACAAAGGCATCGGCGTCTCCCAGGTCGACGGCTGGATCTACTCGCCGCTGGCGGTGCGTTCCCTCGACGAGCCCTATACCGTCTACGGCCTGGTCGCGGAAAAGATGCAGCGCTCCGATGACGGCCTGTCCCTGCGCTTCTTCCTCAATCCCAAGGCGCGCTTCGCCGATAACACACCGATCACCGCCGAAGACGTGCGCTATACCTTCAATCTGCTGATGAGCGAAGGCAGCCTGAGCTATCGCCTGCAGTTCGAAGGAATCAAGGACGTCGAGGTCGAATCGCCGACCCAGGTCCGCTTCGATTTCAAGAACACCGAGAACCGTTCCCTGCCCCTGGATATCGCGACCCTGCCGGTGCTCCCGGAGCACTGGTGGAAGACCCGCGACTTCGCCGATGGCGGCGGCTACGAAGCACCGCTGGGCAGTGGCCCGTACCGGGTCGGCAAGGTCGACTCCGGCCGCAGCATCACCTTTATCCGCAACGCCGACTGGTGGGGCAAGGACCTGCCGGTCAATCGCGGCCTGTACAACTTCGACCGCTTCAGCATCGAATACTTCGGCGACACCGATGTGGCCCGCCAGGTGCTGCGCGGCGGCGCCTACGACTACAACCGCGAATTCTCCGCCACCGCCTACTCCATCGGCTACGACAGCCCGGCCCTGAGCGACGGGCGCCTGCAAAAGGCCCACCTGGCCCAGGAATCGCCGCAACCGGCCCAGGGCTACGTGTTCAACCTGCAGAAGCCGCTGTTCCAGGATCGCCGCGTGCGCCAGGCCCTGGCCATGCTCTGGGACTTCGAGTGGAGCAACCGGCAGATGATGCGCAACATGTACCTGCGCCAGCAGAGCTTCTTCTCCAATACCCCGCTGGCGGCCCGTGAACTGCCCGACCAGGCCGAACTGGCGATCCTCGAACCGCTGCGCGGACAGATCCCCGACGAAGTCTTCACCCAGGTCTTCGAGGCACCGAAGACCGATGCCAGCGGCAACCTGCGGGACAAACAGTTGCAGGCCCTGGCGCTGCTGGAACAGGCCGGCTGGAAACCCGATGGCGATCAGTTGGTCAATGCCCAGGGCGAACCGCTGAGCTTCACCTTCCTCAATGCCCAGAACGGCATGGAACGCCTGCTCCTGCCCTACAAGCGCAACCTGGCACAAATCGGCATCCGCATGGATATCCGCCGCATCGATGCCTCGCAGTACGTCAACCGCCTCAAGGCCCGCGACTACGACATGATCGTCAGCGGCTATCCGGTCAGCACCTCGCCCGGTATCGAGCTGTACAACTTCTTCGGCTCCTCGGCGGCCAACGATCCCGGCTCGAACAACTTCATGGCCCTGCAGAACCCCGCCGTGGACAGCCTGATCACCGGCCTGATCAAGTCCGACACGCAAAAGCAGATGCTCAGCTACGCCCATGCCCTGGACCGGGTGCTGCAATGGAACTACTACTGGATTCCCAACTATTACCCCCGGGCATCTCGACGGTCTGGTGGAACCGCTTCGGCATTCCAGCGGTGCAGGCCAGCAATGACGCCGCCGTCGAAACCTGGTGGGAAGTCAGCCCGACACCGCTGACCAACGAGCAGATGACCGCCGAGCTGATCAAGCGCGGCCAGAGCGGAGGACGCCACTGATGCCGGCCTATATCCTGCGACGCCTGCTGCTGATCATTCCGACGCTGCTGATGATCCTGCTGGTCAATTTCGTGATCGTCCAGGCCGCGCCCGGCGGCCCGGTGGAACAGGCCATCGCCCGCCTGCAGGGGCTGGGCGGCGGTGCTGGCGGCGCCATCGGTGGCGGCGGTGACGCCCCGCACGGTTCGTCCAGGGCCAGTCGCGGCCTCGATCCGAAACTGATCGCCGATATCGAACGCCAGTACGGCTTCGACAAGCCGGCGCCGCAGCGTTTCTGGCTGATGCTCAAGAGCTACGCCAGCCTGGATTTCGGCAAGAGCTTCTTCCGCGGCGCCCAGGTCACCGACCTGATCCTGGAAAAGATGCCGGTGACCATCTCCCTCGGCCTCTGGGCGACGCTGATCACCTACCTGGTGTCGATCCCCCTGGGCATCCGCAAGGCCATCAGCCACGGCAGCCGCTTCGATATCTGGAGCAGCACGGCGATTGTCCTCGGCTACGCCATGCCGGCCTTCCTGTTCGCCATGCTGCTGATCGTGACCTTTGCCGGCGGCACTTCGCTGAACTGGTTTCCGGTGCGTGGCCTGGTCTCGGACAACTTCGACCAGCTGTCGACCCTGGGCAAGATCGCCGACTACTTCTGGCACCTGGTACTGCCGGTCAGCTCGCTGGTGATCGGCGGTTTCGCCACCCTGACCATCCTGACCAAGAACTCCTTCCTCAACGAGATCACCCGCCAGTACGTGGTCACCGCCCGGGCCAAGGGCCTGAGCGAACGGCGCGTGCTCTACGGCCACGTGTTCCGCAACGCCATGCTGCTGGTGGTTTCGGGGATTCCCCAGGCCTTTATCAGCGTGTTCTTCGCCGGTTCCCTGCTGATCGAGGTGATCTTCTCCCTCGACGGCCTCGGCCGCATGAGCTACGAAGCGGCGGTGTCACGGGACTACCCAGTGGTGTTCGGTTCGTTGTTCATCTTCACCCTGTTCGGCCTGCTGATAAAACTGGTCGGTGACCTCTGCTACACCCTGGTCGACCCGCGTATCGACTTCGCCGCGAGGAACGCCTGATGCTCAGACTTTCTCCCGTGAGCCGGCGTCGCTTCGACCGCTTCAAGGCCAATCGCCGTGGCTGGTGGTCGCTGTGGCTGTTCGCCGCACTGTTCGTCCTGAGCCTGGGCGGCGAACTGATCGCCAACGACAAGCCCCTGGTACTCAACTACCAGGGCTCGCTGTACTTCCCGGTGTTCAAGCGCTACACCGAACAGGAGTTCGGCGGTCAGTTGCCGTTCCAGGCCGACTACCGCAGCGACTACGTGCGCCAACTGATCACCAGGGACGGCGGCTGGATGCTGTTCCCGCCGATTCCGTTCAGTGCCGACACCCCCAACTACGACCTCAACAAGCCGGCCCCCAGCCCACCGACCGCGGTGAACTGGCTGGGCACCGACGACCAGGCCCGCGACGTGCTGGCGCGGGTGATCTTCGGTGCGCGGGTGTCGATCCTGTTCGCCCTGGCCCTGACCGCCATCAGCGCCCTGATCGGTATCGCCGCCGGCGCGCTGCAGGGCTACTACGGCGGCTGGGTCGACCTGCTCGGCCAGCGCGTACTGGAAGTCTGGTCCGGGTTGCCGGTGCTCTACCTGCTGATCATCCTGTCGGGATTTGTCGAGCCGAATTTCTGGTGGCTGCTGGGGATCATGGCGCTGTTCTCCTGGCTGGCCCTGGTCGACGTGGTGCGCGCCGAGTTCCTCCGTGGCCGCAACCTGGAGTACGTCAAGGCTGCCCGCGCCCTGGGCCTGAGCGACCGCAAGATCATCCTGCGGCATATCCTGCCCAACGCCATGAACGCGACCCTGAGCTACCTGCCGTTCATTCTCACCGGCGCCATCTCGACCCTCACGGCCCTGGACTTCCTCGGTTTCGGCATGCCCGCCGGCAGTGCTTCGCTGGGCGAACTGATCGGCCAGGGCAAACAGAACCTGCAAGCCCCGTGGCTGGGATTCACCGCCTTTTTCACCCTGGCGCTGATCCTTTCGCTGCTGGTCTTTATCGGCGAGGCGTTGCGCGATGCCTTCGACCCCCGTTCATGAACCAGGCCCCCACGATGACCGAGAACCTGATTGAAATCCGCCAACTGACCGTTGCCTTCGGCGACCAGGTCGTGGTGCGCGACCTGTGCCTGGATATCCGCGCCGGCGAATGCCTGGCGCTGGTCGGCGAGTCCGGTTCGGGCAAATCGGTGACGGCCCATTCGATCCTGCAACTGCTGCCGCAAACCGGCTGCCGTTCCAGCGGCAGCGTGTCTTACCGTGGCCAGCAACTGCTCGGCGCCGACACCGCGACCCTGCGCAAGATCCGCGGCGACCGCATCGCCATGATCTTCCAGGAGCCGATGACGTCCCTCAATCCGCTGCACAGCATCGAAAAGCAGATCGGCGAAACCCTGCTGCTGCACAAGGGGCTCGGCGGCAAGGCGGCCCAGGCACGAATCCTCGAACTGCTGGAACTGGTGGGTATCCAGAAGCCCCGCGAGCGGCTCAAGGCCTACCCCCACCAGTTGTCCGGCGGCCAGCGCCAGCGGGTGATGATCGCCATGGCCCTGGCTTGCGAACCGGAACTGCTGATCGCCGACGAACCGACCACCGCCCTCGACGTGACCGTGCAGCGCAAGATCCTGCTGCTGCTCAAGTCCCTGCAACAGCGCCTGGGCATGTCCCTGCTGCTGATCAGCCACGACCTCAACCTGGTGCGCAGCATTGCCCAGCGGGTCTGCGTGATGAAGGCCGGGGAAATCGTCGAACAGGCCGACTGCGAAACCCTGTTCAACCAGCCACAACACCCCTACAGCCGCCTGCTGCTGGATGCCGAGCCGGCCGGCGAGGCGCTGCCGCTGGACGATCACGAAAGCGTGCTGGAGGTCGACGACCTGCGGGTGCGCTTCCAGATCGGCGGCGGGCTGTTTCGCCGCAAGGAATACCTGCAGGCCGTCGACGGCATCAGCCTCGACGTGCAACGCGGCAAGACCCTGGGCATCGTCGGCGAATCCGGCTCGGGCAAGTCCACCCTTGGCCAGGCGATCCTGCGCCTGCTCGACTCCCAGGGCAGCATCCGCTTCCAGGGCCAGGCCCTCGACGGCCTGAACCAGAAGCAACTGCGGCCCTGGCGCAAGCAGATGCAGGTGGTCTTCCAGGATCCGTTCGGCAGCCTCAGCCCGCGCATGTCGGTGGCACAGATCATCAGCGAAGGCATCGAGGTGCACTGCGCCAGTACCGCCGCCGAGTGCGATGCCCAGGTGATCCGGGCCTTGCAGGAAGTCGGCCTCGACCCGCAAAGCCGCCACCGCTACCCCCATGAGTTCTCCGGCGGCCAGCGCCAGCGCATCGCCATTGCCCGGGCCCTGGTGCTGAAACCGGCGCTTATCCTGCTCGACGAACCGACGTCGGCCCTCGACCGCACGGTGCAGAAACAGGTGGTCGCCCTGCTCCGCGATCTCCAGGAAAAACATGGCCTGACCTACCTGTTCATCAGCCATGACCTGTCGGTGGTGCGCGCCCTGGCCCACGACCTGATCGTGATCAAGGACGGCCAGGTGGTCGAGCGCGGCAGTACCTGCAAAGTCTTCGACGACCCGCAGCATCCGTACACCCGCGAACTGCTGGCGGCGACCCTGCCGGTCGGCGCCCCTGCGTGCAACCCCTGAGCGAAACGCCCATGAACGACCGCGAAAGCCTCAAGGACTACCAACGGGTCCGCCTGCTGGCGATTCGCTCGCTGTTCGAGATCATCGAACAGTCCAGCGAAGGCACCGTGATCGTCGACCGCGATGCGCGGATCGTCTGGATGAACGAGCGTTACGCCCGGCGTTTCGGCCTCGCCAGCGCCGAACAGGCCATCGGCCAGCCCTGCGAAAGCGTGATCCCCGGCAGCCTGTTGCGCGAAGTGGTGCGGACCGGGCGACCGATCCTGCTGGACCTGCAGGACATGCCCAAGGAACCGCTGGTAGTGATGCGCCTGCCGATCCATGACGACGCCGGCACGGTGATCGGCGCCATCGGCTTCGCCCTGTTCGGCGAGCTGCACAGCCTGTCGCCGCTGCTCAAGCGCTACCAGAGCATGCAGGCCGAACTGGCCTCGACCCGCTCGCTGCTGCGGGCGCGGCAGACCAAATACAACTTCGCTCATTTTATCGGCACCAGCGCCGCGAGCCTGGAGGTCAAGCGCCGCGCCCGACGCAGCGCCAGCACCGAATCGCCGATCCTGCTGCTGGGGGAAACCGGCACCGGCAAGGAACTGCTGGCCCATGCCATTCACAGCGCCTCGCCACGGGCGCACAAGGCCTTTGTCAGCATCAACAGCGCGGCGATTCCGGAAACCCTGCTCGAAGCGGAGTTCTTCGGCACCGCGCCCGGCGCCTTTACCGGCGCGGATCGCAAGGGCCGTCCCGGCAAGTTGCAGATCGCCCAGGGCGGCACCCTGTTCCTCGACGAGATCGGCGATATGCCCTTGCCGCTGCAAAGCAAGCTGCTGCGGGTGTTGCAGGAGAAAGAGTTCGAGCCGGTGGGCTCCAACGAAGTCCTGCGCAGCGACGTGCGGGTGATCGCCGCGACCTCCACCGACCTGGAAGCGGCGATCCGGCGCGGCGAGTTCCGTGCCGACCTGTATTACCGCCTGAATGTCCTGCCGATCCAGGTGCCGCCGCTGCGCGAGCGCCTGGACGACCTGCCGGCGCTGAGCGAAGCGATCCTCGAGGAACTGCGCAGCCACCACGAACTGGCCGCCGAAGCCCTCGACCTGCTCGGGCAGCATGCCTGGCCGGGCAATATCCGTGAACTGCGCAATGTGCTGGAACGCGCGGCATTGCTCAGCGATACACAGGTCCTCGACGCTGCCGACATTCGGGGCGCCATCGGCACCTTCAGCCCGCTGCAACGCCCGCACGTCCAGGTCACGGCCCCCGTGGGCAATGAAACCTTCAGCGCCGCCCGGGAGCGTTTCGACCGGCAACTGATTGAAACCACCCTGGCGCAATGTGCCGGAAAGGTCGGCGACGCGGCACGCCGGCTGGGCCTGGGCCGATCGACCCTGTACAAGAAAATGCTGGCCCTGGGCATCTCCGAGTCTCAATAAAGAGACACCCATCCCTAAAACGAGACACCCCTCCCCTGTGGGAGCGGGCTTGCCCGCGAAAGCGCCCCCAAGCCCGCTAAAAGCTTCGTGGGCAAGCCCACTCCTACACAGGCCCGCTTCCTGATCGGGCACTTTCAGGATAGATTTCCGAGAAGAAAAGTCTCCATTCAGAGACAATCGCAAGAAAGTCTTCTATAAAAAACAAAAATAGCCTTTTATTTCAACACGTTAGCCTTATGGCACGAAACTCGCTAATCCCACTGGAGATTCAGACCTAACCTACAAAAATAACAATTGGAGACACACCATGAGTGTGATCATCGCCCTCGCGGCCCTGGCGCTGCTGATGCTGGCCGCCTACCGTGGCTACAGCGTCATCCTGTTCGCTCCCATCGCCGCCCTCGGCGCCGTCCTGCTGACCGATCCTTCCGCCGTCGCCCCTGCCTTCACCGGGGTGTTCATGGAAAAAATGGTCGGCTTCATCAAGCTGTACTTCCCGGTCTTCCTGCTTGGCGCGGTGTTCGGCAAGCTGATCGAACTGTCCGGGTTCTCCCGTTCCATCGTCGCCGCCGCCATCCGCCTGCTCGGCACCCGCCAGGCGATGCTGGTGATCGTGCTGGTCTGCGCCCTGCTGACCTATGGCGGCGTCTCGCTGTTCGTGGTGGTGTTCGCGGTCTATCCGTTCGCAGCCGAGATGTTCCGCCAGAGCAATATCCCCAAGCGCCTGATCCCGGCGACCATCGCCCTCGGGGCGTTCTCCTTCACCATGGACGCCCTGCCCGGCACGCCGCAGATCCAGAACATCATCCCCAGTACCTTCTTCAACACCACCGCGTGGGCGGCGCCCTGGCTGGGAGTGATCGGTACGGTGTTCGTGTTCTGCGCCGGCATGCTGTTCCTGCAACGCCAGCGCAACAAGGCCCAGCGCGCCGGTGAAGGCTACGGCACCGAGCTGCGCAACGAACCGGAAACGGCCGAGGATATCCGCCTGCCCAATCCCTGGATCGCCCTCTCGCCACTGCTGCTGGTGGGCATCATGAACCTGCTGTTCACCCACTGGATTCCCCTCTGGTACGGCAAGACCCACAGCCTCAGCCTGCCGGGCATGGCCGCGCCGGTGCAGACCGAGATCGCCAAGCTCACCGCCATCTGGGCCGTCCAGGCGGCACTGCTGGTGGGCATCATCATGGTCCTGGCGTTCGGTTTCCGGGCGATTCGCGGCAAGCTGGCCGAAGGCAGCAAGAGCGCGGTCGGCGGCGCCCTGCTGGCGGCGATGAACACCGCCTCGGAATACGGCTTCGGTGCGGTCATCGCCTCGCTGCCGGGCTTCCTGGTGCTGGCCGACTGGCTCAAGAGCATCCCCAATCCGCTGGTCAACGAAGCCATTACCGTGACCCTGCTGGCGGGGATCACCGGCTCGGCCTCCGGCGGCATGAGCATCGCCCTGGCGGCCATGGCCGACAGCTTCATCAGCGCCGCCCACGCCGCCAACATTCCCCTCGAAGTGCTGCACCGGGTCGCGGCCATGGCCAGCGGCGGCATGGACACCCTGCCCCACAACGGCGCGGTGATCACCCTGCTGGCGGTGACCGGGCTGACCCACCGCGAAGCCTACAAGGATATTTTCTGCATTACGCTGATCAAGACCCTGGCGGTCTTCGTGGTGATCGCCACGTTCTACGCCACCGGCATTGTCTGAGGAAACGACTATGAGTCTCAAAGGAAAAACCGCACTGGTCACCGGCTCCACCAGCGGCATCGGCCTGGGCATTGCCCTGAGCCTGGCCAAGGCCGGCGCCGACCTGGTCCTCAACGGCTTTGGCGATGCCAGCGCGGTGATTGCCGAGGTGCGACAGTTCGGTGGCCGGGTCGGCCACCACCCGGCGGATGTCAGCGACCCGGCGCAGATCGCCGATATGCTCGCCTATGCCGAACGGGAGTTCGGCGGCGTCGACATCCTGGTCAACAACGCCGGTATCCAGCATGTGGCGGCGGTGGAGGATTTCCCGGTGGAGCGCTGGGATTCGATCATCGCCATCAACCTGTCCTCGGTGTTCCACAGCACCCGCCTGGCCCTGCCGGGCATGCGCGCCCGCGGCTGGGGGCGGATCGTCAATATCGCCTCGGTGCATGGCCAGGTCGGCTCCGTGGGCAAGGCCGCCTATGTCGCGGCCAAGCACGGGGTGATCGGCCTGACCAAGGTGGTCGGCCTGGAAACCGCCACCAGCAACGTCACCTGCAACGCCATCTGCCCGGGCTGGGTGCTGACGCCGCTGGTGCAGAAGCAGATCGACGACCGCGCCGCCAGCGGCATCGATCCACAACAGGCGCAACATGACCTGCTGGCCGAGAAACAACCGTCGCTGGAGTTCGTCACGCCCCCGCAACTGGGCGAACTGGTACTGTTCCTCTGCAGCGAGGCCGGCAGCCAGGTGCGCGGCGCGGCGTGGAATATCGATGGCGGCTGGTTGGCGCAATAGTTGAATGCCTGGTATCTCGAAAACACCACCCTACCCGTGGGAGCCGGCTTGCCGGCAATGAGGCCAGTGAATCCGGCGTTGCATTCAAGGATGCTATCGCTGGCAAGCCAGCTCCCACGGTGAGGGTGTACAACGCAAAGATCGGTGAGAAAAACAACAAAGGAAAAACCATGGCCGAAGTCCTCTGGCGCCCAAGTGCAGAGCGCATCAGCAAGACCCGGATCGAAGCCTTCCGGCGCTTCGTCAATCACCGTCACGATCTGCAGATCGCCGACTACCCGGCCCTGCACCGTTTCAGCATCGAGCGCCGGCCAGCCTTCTGGCAGGCCATCGTCGACTTCTTCGATGTCGAGTTCCAGGCGCCGGCCGAGGCGGTCCTGATCGAAGGCGGGCAGATGCCCAGCGCCCAGTGGTTCCCGGGCGCGACCCTGAACTTCGCCGAACACCTGTTGCGTCGCCGCGACAACCATCTCGCCGTGGTCGCGGTCAGCGAAGACGGTCGCCGGGAAACCCTCAGCCATGCCGAACTGGCCGCCCATGTCGCCGGTCTGCAACAGCGCCTGCGGGCCGCCGGCGTCGGTGTCGGCGACCGGGTCGCGGCCTGCATGCCGAATACCTGGCAAACCCTGGTGGCCATGCTCGCCACCACCAGCCTCGGGGCGATCTGGTCCTGCTCCTCGCCGGACTTCGGCACCCAGGGCGTGATCGACCGCTTCGGCCAGATCGAACCCAAGGTCCTGATCGCCTGCGCCGGCTACCGCTATGCCGGCAAGGAACTTGACCAGAGCGCCAAGCTCAATGAAATCCTCGCACGCCTGCCATCGTTGCAGCAGTTGCTGATCGTGCCCTATGCCCGTGCGCAGACACGCGCCGAAGAATTCACCACCGGCGCCAGGGTGAGCCTGTGGAACGACTTCTACCGGCCCGGCGGCGAACCGTATTTCGTCCCGGTGCCCTTTGCCCACCCGCTGTACATTCTCTACTCCAGCGGCACCACCGGGGTGCCGAAATGCATCATCCACAGTACCGGCGGCGTGCTGCTGCAACACCTCAAGGAACATGGCCTGCACGTCGACCTGGGCCGCGACGACTGCCTGTTCTACTACACCACCTGCGGCTGGATGATGTGGAACTGGCTGGTCTCGGGGCTGGCGGTCGGCGCCACGCTGGTGCTGTATGACGGCTCGCCGTTCCACCCGGGCCCGCAACGCCTGCTCGACCTGATCGACAGTGAAGGCATCAGCGTCTTCGGCACCAGTCCCAAGTACCTGGCCGCCCTGGAGGAAGCGGGACTCAGCCCGCGACACAGCCATCAGCTGACCCGCCTGAAAACCCTGCTCTCAACCGGCTCGCCGTTGTCACCCCACAGCTACGACTACGTCTACCGCGAAATCAAGAGCGAGCTGTGCCTGTCGTCGATGTCCGGCGGCACCGATATCGTCTCGTGTTTTGTCAGCGGCAACCCGGTGCTGCCGGTCACCCGTGGCGAAATGCAGTGCAAGAGCCTGGGCATGGCCGTCGAGGTCTGGGACGACAACGGCCGGCCATTGCGCGGTGAAAAAGGCGAACTGGTCTGCACCCGGCACTTCCCGGCGATGCCGGTCGGCCTGTGGAACGACCCACAGCAGGAAAAACTCAAGGCCTCCTACTTCAGCCAGTTTCCCGGGGTCTGGGCCCAGGGAGACTACGCCGAGGAACTCGACAGCGGCAGCCTGATGATCCACGGGCGCTCCGATGCGGTGCTCAATCCCGGCGGCGTGCGCATCGGCACGGCGGAAATCTACCGGCAGGTGGAAAAGGTCGAATCGGTGCTGGAAAGCCTCGCCATCGGCCAGCAATGGCAGAGTGATGTGCGAGTGGTGCTGTTCGTGCGCCTGCACGAGGGCGTGCAACTGGACGAGGCGCTGGAACAGCAGATCCGCCAGGTGATCCGCGCCAACACCACACCGCGTCATGTGCCGGCGAAGATCCTCGCGGTGACGGATATTCCCAGGACCCTCAGCGGCAAGATCGTCGAACTGGCGGTGCGCAACGTGGTGCACGGACTGCCGGTGAAAAATACCGACGCCCTGGCCAATCCCGAAGCGCTGGAACAGTTCCGCGATCGCCCGGAATTGCGCGGTTGACGCAAAGGGATCAGCCCAGGTAACGCATTACCACCGCCTGGAAACTGCCGAACAGGGAATGGCCGGCCACCAGGATCCGTCGGTCACCCTGCAGGGCAATTGCCGTGACCGTGTCCAGGCTCTTGCCCAGGCGGGTACGCACCCAGCCCTTGCCGGCGGCGAAGTCGCGGTCGAGTTGCCCGTCCGGCAGGTAGCGCGCCAGCACCAGGTCCGAGCCGAATCCCGCCACCGTCGAACCGGCGGCGAGCAGGGTGCCGTCGGACTGCACCGCGAGCGCTGCCCATTGGCTGGCGGGGGCATCGATGTCCAGCAGCACCGCCTCGCCGCCGTTGAAACGCCGATCGAGGCCGCCATTGGCGGTAAAGCCCTGCAATGCGCAGCTCAGCGGATCGAAACGATTGCCCACGCACACCAGTTGCCCCTGGGTGCCACGGGCCAGTTGCGTGACCATCGAACTGGCGCCGGCAAAGCGCACGGACAAGTAACCCTCGTCACCAAAGGCCGGGTCCAGACGGCCGTCCGGGAGATAACGGGCAATCAGCCCGCTGGGCGGAAAATCGATCGAGCCGCCCACCAGGATCTTGCCGTCCGGCTGGACCTGCACACAGCTGAGCCAGGTGTTCACCAGCAGACGCCGTACCACCACGAAACCATGGCCGTTGAAGCCGGGGTCGAGGGCCCCGTCCGGTTCCAGCCGTACCAGCAGGCCGACATGATCGGCGCAGGCATAGCTGTGATTGAGGGTCAGCAGGATCTTGCCGTCCGGCTGGACACTGCCGGAACAACTCTCCACCCCCGGCAGGCCCGGTGGCAACCAGCCGTCGCGGGGCCCTTCGGAGAGATTGCCGGACAGACGCAAGACCTGGATGCCCTGGTCGCCGAACTGCGGATCGAGGCGTCCGTCGGCGAGAAACCGGGCCACGGCCGGCAAGGTCCGGTGGGCATCCAGATAGTGCAGGCCAAAGACCAGAATTCGCCCGTCATGCAACCGGCGCAGGCTGATACCGGCCGACTCGCCCACGGCTTCGAAACGGCCGACCAGACTGCCGTCCTCGCCGAACGCGCCGTCCATCGAGCCGTCGCTGTTGAGACGCGCCAGGCCAAAGAACGCGCCTTCGGCGAAGTCCACCTTGGCCACCACGAGGATCTTGCCATCGGGACAGAACACCACGTCATTGGCCTGGCTCGACAGGCTGCCGGGAAACCGCACCAATGCCTTGCCCGAGCAACCGAATCCCGGATCGAGCTCACCCGCCGGGCTGACCCGATAACCTCGTAACGCTTGCAGCAGCATCGGCGAATTCCTCCATGAAAGGGGCGTCGCCTGCGACCGTAGTGCCCGCGCGACCTGCCCGCTATTCAATCCATCGAGGTTGCATCGAACAACTGTCAGAAATAACAGGTTTTGCGTTTTACCGTGCCATTTCACTGACTTTACAGACCTTCTTCATCCCGCCAGGCGATTCCCGTCATTTGCAGGGCGTCCTCGCCGTCAAGCGGCGGCCCGTTGTGCCCGGCGTGGCGACAAGGCCACCGCACGCACCGAGGCCCCGGCCTCCAGCCCGAGCGCCCGCGCCGCCGCAGCGTCGACGATCAGCGTGCCGGCGGCGACCCTTGCCGGCGCCGTACCGATCCGGCAATCGCTGAACCGGCGGTTGTGGATCAGCCAGGGCTCGGCCTGCTCCCCTGGTGTGCCGATACTCAGCACCAGGACCTGGCTGTCGCGGACCGCACGGATCTCATCGGTGGCACACTCGATCAGCGGCCCGCCGTCGAAGATGTCGATATAGTCCTTGAAGCCGAAACCCTCGGCCTTGAGCATGCCCAGTGCCGGTTCGGTATTGGGGTGCACCCGGCCGATCACCGCCCGCGCGGCTTCCGGCAGCAGGCAGGTGGGCAGCGGGAACTTGGGCATCAGCTCGGCGATAAAGGTCTTGTTGCCCTGGCCAGTCAGGTAGTCGGCGTCGGCGAAATCCATCTTGAAGAAATGCCGTCCCAGGCCTTCCCAGAACGGCGAGACGCCCTGCTCGTCCGAATAACCGCGCATCTCGGCGATCACCTTGTCGCCGAAGTGCCCACGGAACTCGGCCAGGAACAGGAAGCGTGCCTTGGACAGCAGACGCCCGTTCAAGCCGTTGCGATGCCCGGCACCGAGAAACAACGAGCAGAGCTCGGAGTGACCGGTCATGTCGTTGCCCAGGAACAGCGTCGGCAGGTGCCGGTTGATCGACAGGCTTTTCGAGGCCGCGACAAACAATCCGAGCCGATAGTTGTACCAGGGTTCGCGCAACCCCACCGCACCGGCCACGGCACAGATCCCGACCACCTCGCCCTGGGCGGTTTCGAGCACGAACAGGTAATCGGCATCGGCGCGCTGGGCCTCGCCGGCGAAGGTTTTTTCCGCCCACTCCAGGCGATGTCGCAGGCGTACCGGATCGGCGGGCAACGTGGTCAGGCCGGCACCGGCACTCCTGGCCAGGGACAACAGGGCCGGCAGGTCGGACAGGCGGGCGGGACGAACGATCATCGGGCACACTCCACGGCGAATTGACGCTTGGGCAGGAACACCTCGGCCAGCATGCAACGGGCACTGCCGCCGCCGATGCGCTCGATGGTGTCGATATTCACGGGCAAGGGCGTGGCATGGCGTTCGATCTGCCGGCGCTGGCCGGCATCCAGCGAACCCCAGGCCGTGCGCGACATCACCAGCAGCGGCTCGCCCCGGCGGTTGTGCACTTCGAGCATATTGCCGGCGAAGGACTCCAACTGTTGCCAGTCCAGCACCAGGAGTTCCTTGCCACTGGTTTCCAGGCACTGGCGCAGGCCTTCACGTTCGGCCTGGTCATCGAGTGCCCGCAGGCAGACCACCGCCAGGCGCCGGCCGACGCTCATCATCACGTTGGTGTGGTAGATCGGCACGCCGCCACGATCCACCGCGTGAAAACCGCAGAGCTGGTAGCCGAGGTGGTCGACCACCTGCCGCAAGGCCCGGGCATGGGTCCGGGTCGAGTAGCCGGCGTAACAGATCCGCTGCTCGCGATCGAAGACCATGCTGCCGGTGCCTTCGAGGTACAGGCCCTGGCGCTCCAGATCGGAAAAGTCCACGAGACGCTCGACCTGGCGATGCTCGCGCAGCCAGTCGAGCACGCCCTTGTGGCGCTCCAACCGGCGATTCTCACCCTGCATCGGATAGACCACCAGGGTGCCGTCGGGATGACTGCTCCAGCAGTTGTTGGGGAAGATCGAATCCGGGGTATGGGGCAACGCCCGGTCGTTGTGTACCAGCACCTCGACATCCTGTGCCCGCAGCGCCGCGACATAAGCGTCGAACTCCTCGAGTGCCAGGCGCTGGACGTTTTCATCGGCCCGCGCCTGATGCTGGAAACGGTTGTTGGCGGCGGTGTCGGGATTGAAGGCAAAGCTCGCCGGGCGAATCATCAAAACAGTGTGGGTGGTTTGCATGGGCGCGGGATCAATGAGGGATCGAGGTGCCCATTGTCTGTCCGGTCGAGGGGAAAACCCGGCTGAGTAAGCCAGTGGCGGGTGCTGGAAATGGCTGAAAGGTTTGCCGCGACCAGCAGAATCGGCGAGTTCGACAATAGCCTGTGGTCCAGGGCAGCAGCGCGGGCGGTGGCGAGCGGGCAGGCCCGCTCCCACCCTCGCCTGGCGCAGCGGTTATTCCATGGACGCCTTGACCGTCGCCAGCTCGGGATGGCTGACCAGCTTGTCGATATGCAGTTCCGGATCCTCGAGCCAGGTCTCGGTCAGTACCCGGTAGTGCTCCATGTCCCGGCAGCGCATGCGCAGGCTGTAGTCGAACGCTCCACTGAGCAGGCGGCACTCGAGCACGTGCGGGCAGGCCCGGGTCTTGGCTTCGAAGGCCTTCTGCGCCGCTCGCCCGCTCTGGTTCGACAGCGCCACGAGGACCAGCAGCGACAGCCCTGGGGAGAGCTTACTTTCGTCGAGAATCACCCCGTAGCCACGAATCACCCCCAACTGCTCCAGCTTGCGCACCCGCTCCAGGCAAGGCCTGGGGGTCAGGTGCACGCGCTCGGAGAGTTTCTGATAGGTAATGCGCCCGTCGTGGCGCAGCACCTCGATAATTGCCTGGTCGATGCGATCCAGCACGATCGACAGGTCACGAATATCCGCCATGAATGGCTTGCCTCACTTCAAACGACCAGAAAGAAACGGTTGCGCAGGCTCGGGGATCTCGGCGACCCAGATCCATCTCATGCGCCACCCCTGGCATTGTACGGCGTTCCTCGGGCAGTGCCTAAATCACTTTCAGCCGCTGGCCTACCGGCACGGGGGAACGCCAGCATGCCGATTCACGGGCTGTGATGGTTGTCGTTGCGGGGCGCGAGGGGCTGGGCAGCAGATTCTGTGGTTTGAGGATTGGGGTCGGGGGCGTCGGTAGATGGGCGTGGCCGATGGCCTCTTCGCCGGCAAGCCCGCTCCCACAGGGGGGACGTCGCTCACAACATGAGTGAGCGACACAGATTTTGTGGGAGCGGGCTTGCCCGCGAAGGGGCCGGCACTGACGCCCTCGACTCAGGCGTCTTCGAGGATCAGGTCGGCCCCCTTTTCCGCCACCATCAGCACCGCCGCATGGGTATTGCCCGAGGTCACGTTCGGAAAGATCGACGCGTCGACGATGCGCAATGCCTTCATTCCGTGCACCTTCAGGCGCTTGTCGACCACCGAGACCCGCGGGTCCGAGCCCATCGCGCAGGAACCGCACAGGTGATAGATCGAACCGCTGTTCTCGCGGAAATACTCGAGCATGCCCGCGTCGTCATTGACCGCCTTGCCGGGCAACACTTCCTCCACGGTAATCGCCCGGATCGCCGGGGCCTGCATGATCTTGCGGATCAGCCGGCTGCCCTGCAGCACTTCGTCGATATCCTTCTCGGTGCTCAGGTAGTTCGGATCGATCAGCGCCGCGTCCGCCGGGTTCTTCGAAGCGATGCGGATGCTGCCGCGGCTGGTCGGCCGGCACGGGTTGAAGCACAGCAGGAAGCCCGAATAGGGTTCCGGCTTGAGGCTGGCCTTGTTGTTCTTCGGAATCTGGTACGACAAGGGGTTGAAGTACATCTGCAGGTTGGGATGCGCCTGCTCTTCATTGCCGCGGAAAAAGCCGCCGGCCTGGTTGACGCTCATCGACAGCGCGCCCTTGCGGGTCAGCAGGTATTGCAGGCCCAGCTTCAACTGCCCGAACAGCGAGCTCAGTTCGTCGTTGAGGGTCGGGATATTGGCCTTGTAGTAGTAGCTGACGCACAGGTGATCCTGCAGGTTCTGCCCCACCGCCGGCAGGTGCTTGACCACCGGTATCTGGTGGCTGCTGAGCAACTTCTGTTCGCCCACTCCGGACAGTTGCAGGATCTTCGGCGTGTCCACCGCACCCGCGCAGAGGATCACTTCCTTGCTGGCCTTGAAGGTCCGCGCCACACCGTGCTGGGTGATGGCGATGCCGGTGGCCCGCAGGTCATCGTCGAACAGCACCCGCTCCACCAGGGCATGGTGCTCGATGCTCAGGTTCGCTCGCCCCAGAGCCGGATGCAGGTGCTCGAAACTGCTGGAGCTGCGCTGGCCGTTGCGGGTGTTGACGTCATACACGCCGGCCCCTTCGAACTTCGGCCCGTTGAAATCGTCGCTGCGCTGATAGCCCAGCTCGTCGCAGCCCTTGAGGAACACATCGCAGATCGGGTGCGTGTGCCCCTGCATCGGCGTGATGCTGATCGGGCCGCTGCCACCGTGGTACTCGGTATCGCCCAGCGGGTGGTTCTCCAGCTTGCGGAAATACGGCAGCACGTCCTTGAACGACCAGCCGTCATTGCCGTTGGCCGCCCAGTCGTCGAAGTCATGGGCCTGGCCACGGACATAGACCATGGCGTTGATCGAACCCGAACCGCCCTGCACCTTGCCCCGTGGCGCGTAGATGCGGCGATCGCCCAACTGCTTCTGTGGCTGGCTGTAGTACATCCAGTTGAAGGTCGGGTTGTAATACATTTTGGCGAAGCCCACCGGGATCTTGAACCACAGTGAACTGTCCTTGCCGCCGGCTTCCAGCAGCAGCACCGAGAACTTCCCGGAGGCCGAGAGCCGGTTGGCGAGAATGCAGCCGGCGGCGCCGGCGCCAGCGATGATGTAGTCGTATGTCATGCACGGTTACCGCGTCAGTCGTTGAAGGCACTCTTGGGGTGCCATGCCCCGCCCTCGCCGAGGGCGGGAAAGTGGTTCAGCCCCTGGCGGGCGAGGTGTCTTTCACGTCCGCTGGCGTGGGCGCCATTTGCAGGTGCAGGCGCTCGCCGGTGTAGGGCGTGTGCTTGCGGACCACGTCCATGTTCAGTTCGACGCCCAACCCCGGCTCGGTGGACGGAATGATGTAGCCGTCCTCCCATTGCAGCGGCCTGGTCAGCACTTCGGCATGGAAACCGCCCCAGGTCATGATGCTTTCCTGGATCAGGAAGTTCGGTGTGCAGGTCGCCAGCTGGAAGCTCGCTGCCGCGCCGATCGGGCCGTTGTAGAGGTGCGGGGCGATCTGCGCGTAGTAGGCCTCGGCCATGCTGGCGATCTTCTTGGCTTCCAGCAGCCCGCCGCAGCGGGCCACGTTCATCTGCAGGATCGACGCCCCGCCGGCCTGCAACAGCTTGAAGAACTCGTACTTGGTGGTCAGCCGCTCGCCGGTGGCGATCGGGATGCTGGTCTTGGCCGCCACTTGCGCCATGGCCTCCTCCTGGCCAGGTGGCACCGGTTCCTCGAACCACAGCGGGTCGTACTTCTCCAGGCGTTTGGCCAGGCGGATCGCCGAAGACGGCACCATCTGCCCGTGGGTGCCGAACAGCAGGTCGCACTTGTTGCCCACCGCTTCGCGGATCTTGCGGCAGAAGGTTTCGCAACGCTCCAGCACTTCCAGGGAAACCTGGTGGCCGGAATAGGCGGTATAGGGACCGGCCGGGTCGAACTTCACTGCGGTGAAACCCTTGTTCATGTTCTCGATGGCGCACTCGGCCGCCAGGTCCGGGTCGTCGTAGTCGTACTCGCCCTTGCTGTTGACCGGATAGAGGTAGGTGTAGGAACGCAGGCGTTCGTGGACCTTGCCGCCCAGCAGTTCATAGACCGGCTTGTTCGCCGCCTTGCCGATGATGTCCCAGCAGGCCATCTCCAGGCCGCTGACCACGCCCATCATGGTCAGGTCCGGACGCTGGGTGAAACCGCTGGAATAGGCCTGGCGGAAGAAGCGTTCGATATGGTGCGGGTCCTGGTCGAGCAGGTAGCGCTCGAACACGTCCTCGATGATCGGCAGCATGGCCTTGGGGCCGAAGGTCGCGGCGTAGATCTCGCCCACGCCTTCGATGCCGCAGTCGGTCCTGAGTTTGACGAACAGCCAGTACATGCCGCCGATATGCGGTGGCGGTACGGCGACGATATGGGTTTCAAGGGCGACGATTTTCATCTCAGGCACCTGTCTGGTTATGAGTTTTGCGATTGATGCGGGCGCGCAGGGTCAGGGCCGCGAGCGTGCCGAGCAGGCCGATAAAGGCGATGTAGCCGAAATAGAGGTTGTAACCGACCGCACCCGGATAGGTTTCGGTGAGGTAGCCGTTGATCAGCGGGATAAAGGTGTCGGGCAGGTAACCCACCACCGAGACGATACCGATGGCCAGGCCGGTGATGCGCAGCGGGATGTTGCAACTGTCGAGGATCGCCCAGTACAGGCCGCGAATGGCGTAGGTCATCAGGCCGATGAAGATCACCGTGCCGATCAGCAGGCCCAGGCTGCCCAGGGCCGGGAAGACGATCAGGCCGACCATCGCCAGGGTGACCAGCGCCAGCGCGACGATCAGCACCGAGATATTGGAGAATTTGTCCCCCAGCCAGCCGCCGCCGATACCGCCGATGGGGCGCATCCACAGCTTGATGGTGGTGATGGTGCCGGCCATGACCGCGGTCATGCCGCCGCCCTGCAGATAGTCGGAGAAGCTGTAGGTGGCCCAGAACATGTGATAGCCGCAGAACACGATGGCGGTCACCAGCCACAGCTCGGGGATCTTCACCAGGGTCAGCAGGTCGCCGAGCAGGTGGTGGGGCTGGCTGTCCGTTTCGGCGGTTTTCGCTTCGAGGGACTTGGGGTCCTTGAGCAGCACCAGCACACAACCGATGGCGATGCAGGTGAAGGAATACAGGTACACCACATGCTTGAAGCCTTCGCCCGTCGACTCGCCGCGCGTCTCGGTGGCGTAGGCGAACAGCCCCAGGGCGACGGTCGCCAGCAAGGCTTCCACCAATCCGCGTCCGCCGTCGAGGATACCGAAGAAACGGCCCTGCTCGGTGTGATGGGCGATCATCTTCACCCGCTTGAGCACCGAGGCCCAGAACGTCAGGCCGGTGGTCAGGCCCCAGCAACCGAAAATGATCATCAGGCCGGTCAGCGACGGCACGCTGGAATACCACAGGCCCAGGGCACCGGTGGCGACCAGGGAGAAGAAGATCAGGAAGCGCGGTGGCAGGCGATCCGCCAGCCAGCCGCTGGGCAGGTAGCTGAGCAGGAAAATCGTGCCGAGCATCGAGTACAGATAGCCCAGTTCGCTGTGATTGATATGGAACACTTCGAGCATGGTGGTCTGGTAGACCTGGCGCAGGTAGAGGATCGGATAGATCGCTCCGGCGGCCAGCACCAGCAACATCAATTGGAAATAACGGCTGCCCTTGTCGCTTTTCGCGGACACGGCGCCAGCCTGAACAGCTGCGGGCTTGGACATGAAGAAGACCTCGGGCCACCCGGCATGCTCCGGGCGCCCCTCTCTATCGATTGTTGTTATTGGAATAGCGTGTCGCGGTGTCGCCGATCAGTACTTCATGACCACCAGGCGGGTCTGGGTGAATTCGAGCATGCCGTGCTTGCCGTCATCGCCGCCCAGGCCCGAGCGTTTCCAGCCGGCGTGGAACCCCTGGTAGGGATCGGCCGGGGTCCGGTTGACATACAGCTCGCCGGATTCGATGGCGTTCGCCACTTTCATCGCCGTGCGATAGTTCTCGGTATAGAGCACTGACGACAGGCCGAACTGGTGATCGTTGGCCATGGCCAGCGCTTCGTCGATATCGCGGTACTTGAGCACCGGCAGGACCGGGCCGAAGATTTCCTCCTGGACGATCTCCATGTCCTGGCGGCAGCCGCTGAGCAGGGTCGGCGGATAGAAATGCCCCGCGCCCGGAGGAATCACCCCGCCGGTTTCCAGCACCGCGCCATCGGCCACGGCCCGTTCGACCATGGCGTGGATGGTGTTCCGCGAGGCGGCATTGACCAGCGGCCCCATCAGGCTGGCATCCGTGGCCCGGTCGCCGAACTTCACCGCGCTGATCTTCTCTTTCAGCAGCGCCAGGAAACGGTCATGCACGCTCTCCTGAACATAGACCCGTTCCACCGCCGTGCACAGTTGCCCGCAGTGAGTGGTCTTGGACGCGACGATGGCGCTGGCGGCCTGCTCCAGGTCGGCATCGGCCTCGATGATCGCCGGAGTCTTGCCGCCCAGTTCCAGGGACGGCTTGGCGATATTGGCCTTGCAGTAGTCGAGCACGATGCGCCCGGCGTTGACGCTGCCGGTCAGGGTGATCAGGCCCACGGCCTTGTGGGTGCAGACGCTGGCGGCGGTGCCGTGGTCCATGGTGAGGATATTCACCACGCCGGCCGGCATTCCCGACTGCTCGACGGCACGGGCGATTTCGAACGCGGAGATCGGCGTATTGTTGCTCGGCCGTACCACCACGGTGTTGCCGGCGATCAGCGCCGGGGCGATCTTGCGCAGCAGGGTATAGACCGGGTAGTTGAACGGAATCAGTGCCGCGACAACGCCAATCGGCTCACGTTGCAGGAACAGGTTTTCGTCCGGGGTATCGCTGGGAATGATCTCACCTTCGATACGGCGGGCCCATTCGGCGTGGTAGCGGGTGATCTGCGCCGCGTAGCGGGCTTCATTGCTGGCATCGGCCAGGCTTTTCCCGGACTCGGCCGCCAGGGCCTGGCCGATGAGCCCGGCACGGGCTTCCAGGGCATCGGCCAGAGCCCGCAGGTGCTCGGCACGCTGGATACTGGTGAGCTTGCCCCAGGTCTTCTGGGCGATGGCGGCGGCGTCGACGGCCTGGATCGCTTGCGCGGGGGTGGCGGCAGGCACGTGACCGACCAGGGTTTCGGTCGCCGGGTTGTACACCGCGATCGAGGCGGTGCCGGCGGAATCGACAAACTGGCCGTTAACAAAATTGCGCTGGGTGGGCATGTACTGGTTCTCGTACTTTTCTTATCGGAGATGCCAGCAGTCTTGTCATCCGGCGCGGGATGAACAAACGATTAATTCAGGTGCAGAACATTCGAAAAATGCAGGTTACCGCCAGACGTGTAGGCGCTGGCTTGCCGGCGATGAACGATCACGCGGTGCAGCGGATGCAGCGCGGCGCCTGCATCGCCGGCAAGCCGGCTCCCACAAGGGTCGTGTCACGCCCTCAGATAGCGGGCATCTGCGCCGCCGTCGACGGTTCCAGCTGTCGCCGCGCCAGTTCCAGCTCTTCCTGCAGCCACTGGTTGAACAGCTGTACCTGGGGGATCTGCGTCTGTTCCGGACGCGTCACCAGCCAGTAGGACTGGTGCCCGTCGACATGCACGTTGAGCACCTGGGTCAACTGCCCGCAGGCCAGTTCGCCGGTGACCATGTGCCAGTCGGCGATGGTGATGCCCAGGCCGTCGATCGCCGCATGGATCGCCAGGTCCAGCAGGTCGAACTCGTAGCCGCTGAGGGTATCGACGCCGCTGATCCGCGCCGCGTCCAGCCAGTGTTTCCAGGTCAGGTAGCGCTGGTCCTCCTTGGCCAGCACATGCAGCAGGGTCAGGCGATTGAGATCGATCTCCTGCCCGCCCATTTCCCGCGCATACAGGCTCGGCGAGCACACCGCGATATGCCGCTCGTGCATCAGCAGCGAGCTGTCCAGGCCATCCCATTCGCCGTCGCCGAAACGAATCGCGCAATCGAGGGTGCTGGTCTCGGCCAGGCTGTCCTGCAGGCGGGTGGTGATGCTCAGTTCCAGCCCCGGATGCTGCTGACGCAGCCGCCCCAGGCGCGGCAGCAACCAGCGACTGGTGAAGGTCGGCGGCGCATTGATGCGCAGGCGGTTGGCGTGGTTCTTCTCCTGGATGCCGCGCACGGTCATCTCGATCTTGTCGAAGGACTGGTGCAAGGCGCGCAGCAGCACCCGACCGGCACTGGTCAGTTCCAGGTGGTGATGGCGCCGCTCCAGCAGGCTCTCGCCCAGTTGTTCCTCGAGCTGGCGGACCTGGCGGCTGACGGCACTCTGGGTAACGTTCAGCAGTTCGGCGGCACGGGTGAAACTGCCGGTGCTACCGGCCACCTCGAAGGCTTTGAGCGCATTGAGCGCGGGCATTTTGCGTTTCAAGAAAAGACACTCACGATGGGCCGGACTGCCATAAGCATGGCACGGGGCCAGGACGAGTAACATTCCTTTTTCGTCGATCGTCCTACAAAAATACCGAGTTTCCTGTGCACAAGACTCCAGCCCGCTCGCCACAAGGCCACCTCCGGCCGCGGATCATCCGCGTGTCGGTTTCGACTGCAATCACGTCGTCCCGGGATAAATAGCAGGAGTATTTCGCACAGCGCCCATGAGTATTCAGCACTGGCTGTTTTCAACTTGTAAAAGGTACGCTGACCGGTAACTCGATACATAACAAGCGCATGCACTTGCACAGGGCGACACTCGAACTTTCGCCCCATCCTGTTGCAATAACCCGACAATCAAACTCTTCTCGGATGCCATGATGACAACCCATAAAAACACTCCGACAAGATCCCTCGCCCTGCTCGCCTTTATATTTACCGCCTGTAATGCCACCACCCATGGTTTCAGTATCTTTCTCTATTCGGCGTTATTACCGGAAATTCGCCAGCACTTCGCCCTGAACTACAGCCAGGCCGCGGCCATCGCCGCCCTGCTGCAACTTTTCTATATGGGCGCCTCGATTGCCAGCGGCCTGGCAGCCGCCTGGATCAGCCCGCGCAACATGGTGCGCCTGACCATGCTGCTCAGCCCCCTGCTGCTGGCACTGGCCGTGGCGACGCCGCGGGTGCTGCCCTTCGCCCTGTGCCTGGCACTGGTGTCGGCCTGCGCGGTGTCCAACTGGAATGCCATTGCCGCCCTGGCCGGCGAGCTGATCTCCGCCAGCCACCGCAGTCGGATCCTGGGCCTGGCCTCCTCCGGCGCGGCCTTTGCGATCTGCCTCAACGGGCTGCTGATTGCCCTGCTCCAGGGGATTTCCCTGCAACATTTCTGGCTGATCTGCGCCGGCCTGACGCTGTCGGTCACGGCCCTCACCTGCTGGGCCCTGGCTTCCACGCCCCCACCCGCGACGTCTCGGGCCATTGCCACGCCGTCGTTCAGGCAGGTATTGCGACAGTGGCTGCGGCTGTGCCTGGAACAACCGGTCGCGGTGCATATCCTGCTGCTCAGCACCTTTATCGGCAGCACCAGCGGGCCGTTCCTGAACTTTCTCTCGGCCTTTGTCAGCGAACGCCTGGGCGCCGGCCCACAGACCACCGGTTCGCTCTGGACCCTGATCGGCGCTTGCGGGGCGCTGGGCGGGCTGCTGCTGGGCGCCCTCGCCGACCGCTGGGGAGTCTTGCGGGTCATGGCCTTCAGCATCGGCGCCTTCGGCCTGGCCATGCTCGCGCTGCTGCTGTACCCGATGCTGGCCCTGGCCTGGCTGGCCGCCGGCCTGTTCGCGCTGTTCTACTTCCCGGTCTGGGGCCTGATGGCCGCCTACCTCAGCGCCCGCCTGACACCGGTGCAAAGCCTGCAGGTGGTCAGCCTGAGCATGGTCGGTTATGGCCTGGGCAGCGCCAGCGCCAATGCCATCAACGGCCTGCTGTTGCAGGCCAGCGGCTCGTTCGCCGCGATCCATGCCTGGATCGCCGCCTGGACGCTTGCCAGCCTGCTGTTGCTATACGCCATGGCTCGCCATCAGCGACGCGGCGCGCCCCTCGCCGAAGCGCTCTGAACGTCCCAACTGGCGACAGAGAATCGCCACCAGGGCGTCCAGTTCCGGGTCCTGGCGATCCGCCGACCGCCAGAGCATCAAGCGCGCCGGTTCGATGGGCGGAAAACCATCCCGCTCATCCAGCACCCGCCAACCTGGCGGAACCAGCCGCCGCGCCGTCACCCCGACCATCCCGCCACCGTCGATGGCAACGCCGATGCCCCGCGGACTCTGGCTGGTGTAGACCACATGCCAGGGCCGCCCGGCTTCGGCCAGCGCATCGATGGCATTGGCCCGAAAGGCACACCCCTCGGCATAGACCGCCAGCGGCACCGACTCGTCGCGACCCGGCACCCAGCCCTCGCGGGTCACCCATGCCAGCGGCTCGTCACAGAGGAACTCCCCCGGTTGCAGATGCGCATGCTGCACACCCAGCACCAGGTCCAGCTCGCCACGTTGCAGACGGGCAACCAGGGCCACGGACATTTCGCAGCAGATATCCGGGCGGATCTTCGGGAAGTGCTCGCGAAAATCCCGCAACACCCCGGCCAGGCAGTACTGCGCATAGTCCTCCGGCAGGCCGACATGAATGCAGCCGCCCTCGCCCGGCAGATGCGCGGCATTGATCGCCTCGTTGTGCAGTTTGAGGATGCGCCGCGCATAAATCAGGAAGGTCTCGCCGCTGGGGGTCAGGCTGACGCTGCGACTGGTGCGATAGACCAGCGGCGTGCCCACCACTTCCTCCAGGCGCTGCAGGCTCTGGCTGACCGTCGACTGGGTCTTGTGCAGGCGTTCGGCCGCCGCGGAAAAGCCCTTGCACTCGATAATCGCGACAAAGACCTTGAGCAGGGTTCCGTCCAGATGACCTGACATAACTATCGCGCCTGCCGATGGATTCGATCGGAACTGATCATTTCTATTACTCCCGTATTTAAGCAACTATCAATTCAACGCCGGAACAACCTGGAACTTGCGATGGCGAGCGATTCTTTACTTGATCAGTTTTCACTTAATAAACGGAGCGCGACATGAGCCTTCAACTTGCCGATGCCGAAGTCGGTGATATCAGCGATATCGTCAACACCGAACTGTATCCCATACATGATTCGGGCCATGTTCAATTACAGGCCCTGATCGAACATGCCCGGGCCGAACTGGCCATCGACGGTTGCTGCCTGCTGAAGAACTTCCTGCGTCCCGAAGTGCTGGAACAGGCCCGCAGCGAGGGCCAGGCGCTGTCGGACAAGACTTTTTATTCAGTGCGCAAGGTCAATGCCTACTTCACCGAGGACGACCCATCGCTGCCTGAAGATGATCCGCGCCGCACCTTCATGGAGCGCACCAGTGGTTTCGTGACCCGCGACATGATCGCCCCGGACGCGATCATCCACCGGCTCTACGTATCGCCGATGATGAAACGGTTCATCGGTGCCTGTCTCGACGAACCGGAGATTTTCGAATACGCCGACCCGTTCGCCGGCCTGGTGATCAACGTCATGCCGAACGGCACCGAACAGCCCTGGCACTTCGACACCAACGAATTCATCGTCAGCATGATGACCCAGAAACCCGAGGCCGGCGGCCTGTTCGAGTACGCGCCGATGATCCGCTCGCGTTCGGCGGAAAACCTCGGGGCCGTGGGCAAGGTGGTACGTGGCGAGGACCGCAGCCGGGTGCAGGAACTCGAACTCAATCCCGGCGACCTGCAGATCTTCAAGGGACGCTTTTCGGTCCACCGCGTGACCCGCGTCGAAGGCGCCATCGAGCGCAACACGGCGATTTTCGCCTACTCGGAAAAGCCCGGGATCATCGGCCGCGCCCAGCGCACCAAGCAACTCTATGGACGCCTGTCCGAAGCCCACCTGCAAGCCGAACGCAACCTGGTGCGCAGCGACCAGTTGCTCGACTGAATACACGCAACCCTTGCAGGCGCTGGCTTGCCAGCGATGAGGCCAGTGAGTCTTGCATCGCCTGATCGGACGCCATCGCCAGCAAGCCGGCTCCTACAGATCCTGCGCGCCCAACCCATACGACCGCCCATAAGAACGTCACCCATCACCGACCGGTATCAGCGAGGAACACCCCATGAGTCTTTCCGGCCCCAACCGCAACCCCGCCGACTGCGAACCCACCGCGGCGGAGATCCAGCAGATCCAGCTGGACCGCCTGCAGCGAGTGCGCAACGAACTGAAGAAACGCGACTACGCCGCCTGCGTGCTGTTCGACCCGACCCACATGCGCTACGCCACCGGCTCGCGCAACATGCAGGTGTACTCGGCGCGCAACCCGGCGCGCTATGCCTTCATCCCGGCGGAAGGTCCGGTGGTGGTGTTCGAGTTCGGCGGCTGCCTGCACCTGGCGCAGCAACTCAATACCGTCGACGAAGTACGCCCGGCCAAGGCCATCTCCTATTACTTCTGCGACAGCTTCCTGGGCAATGTCACCGCGGACTGGGCCGCTGAAATCGACGACCTGGTGAAAAAATGCGGCGGCGGCAAGCGCATCGCCATCGAAAGTGCCACCTCCGCGGCGGCCTTCGAGCTGCAACGCCTCGGCTACCAGGTGTTCGATGCCCAGGAGCCGCTGGAACGAGCCCGCTGCATCAAGGTGCCGAACGAGCTGAAGATGATCCGTGCCAGCCTGCGGGCGACCGAGGCCGGGGTGCGGTTGATGGAAAGCAAGCTGCGTCCCGGCATCAGCGAGAATGAACTCTGGTCGCACCTGCACCAGCATGTGATCGCCACCGACGGCGACTATGTGGAAACCCGCCTGCTGTCCTCCGGCCCGCGCACCAATCCCTGGTTCCAGGAGTGCAGTACCCGGCCCATCGAAGCCGGTGACCTGGTGGCCCTGGACACCGATGTGGTAGGCCGCTTCGGCTACTACGCCGACTTCTCGCGAACCTTTCTCTGCGGCGACCAGGCGGCGACACCCAGGCAACGGGAACTGTACAAGCTGGCCTACGAACAGGTGCAGACCAATATGGAAATGCTCAAGGCCGGACGCAGTTTCAAGGAGTACGCCGAACGGGCCTGGAAGATCCCCGAAAACTACAAGGCCAACCGTTATTTCGCCCTGGTGCACGGGGTTGGCATGACCGGTGAATACCCTTACGTGGTGCATCGCGAGGACATCGATTCGCTGGGCTACGACGGCGTGTTCGAGGCCGGCATGACCATCTGCGTGGAAAGCTACATCGGTCACGATGCCGGTGGCGAAGGGGTCAAGCTCGAGGAGCAGATCTACATCCACGAGAACGGTATCGAGCTGCTCTCGGACTATCCGTTCGATCCGCGCCTGATGTCGGCTTGAACCCTTGGTGATACCGCCATACCCCTGTAGGAGCCGGCTTGCCGGCGATGCGGACACCGCGGAGTATCAATTGCACCGCGTTATCGTTCATCGCCAGCAAGCCGGCTCCTACAGAGTGACCGGGTTGGCCCTGGGCCCACCTGGATAATCGATCGGGAGCGTGTCTGGACCGGGGAGCAATCAGTAATATGCGTTTTAGGAATCATCCTGCGCTGAATTTATCGTTTGTTCATCCCGGGCCAGATGACAAAACTGCGGGCATCTCAAATAAAAACAACATGAGAGCCGCGCCATGTCCTACCTCACGTCCTGCCTCCTGATTCCTTTGCGCTTTGTTCTGCTGCCGTCGTTTTGTCTGTCCGGTCACGGATCCGATCCTGACCGCCAGCGCTGACCGCCCCGCCATTCCCGCAGTCAGCCCTACACGCACCAACGCCCAAGTATTCGGAGAGGCTCATGAAAGATTTGCAGACCCTGGACGGCTCCGCGCCGCATCCAGCCGTGGAAGACCTGTGCACCCAAGCCAAGGGCGGCCAGATCAGCCGCCGGCAATTTCTCCACACCGCGACCCTGCTGGGTATCACCGCCGCCAGCGCCGGCAGTTTCCTCGGCCCGGTACTCTTCGGCGAGTCGGCCCAGGCCGCCGAAACCCCGGCACCACGCCAGGGTGGCAGCCTGCGCTTCGCCTGTGCCATCCAGGAAATCCAGGACCCGATGCTGATCACCTGGATCGAAGCCTCGAACCTGATGCGCAACAGCCTGGAATACCTGACCTGGGTCGATGCCGAAAACATCACCCATCCGTACCTGGCCGAAAGCTGGAAACCTTCGGACGATCTCAGGGAATGGACCTTCAACCTGCGCCAGGACGTGAAGTGGAGCAACGGCGACGACTTCAACAGCGACGACGTCGAGCACAACTTCAAGCGCTGGACCGCCGCCGACTCCAAGTCGGTCAACCGCACCGCCTTCCAGGACATCAGTGCCTTCGAAAAACTCGGTCCCCACCAGTTCAAGCTGGTGCTCAAGCGGCCGATCCTGGCGATCCCGGAAATGCTCAACGCCTTCACCTGTTCCATCGTCCACCGCAGCTTCAAGGCGGGTGACGACTGGTCGAAGAACCCGCTGGGCACCGGTCCGTTCAAGCTCGCCTCGTTCGCCGTGAACAAGCAGGCGACCTTTGCCAGGCGCACCGACTACTGGGGCAAGCCGGCCTACCTCGACGAGCTGCGCTATGTCGACATGGGCACCGATGTCTCGACCCAGCTCGCCGCCCTCCAGGCCGGCCAGGTCGACGTCCTGTACCGCGTCACCGTCGCCGAGCTGGACCTGGCCAAGCGCCTGCCGAATGCCCGGCTGCTGACCTGCAAGTCGGCGCAGACCGTGGTGATGCGCATGGCCGTGGACCAGAAGCCGTTCGACGACCTGCGCATCCGCAAGGCCGTGGCCCTCTGCGCCGACAACGCGCAGATGCTCAAGATCGCTTATCGCGGCATGGGCACCCTGGGCGAGGACCATCACGTCGCCCCGTCCCACCCGGAATACTTCCCGCTGCCCAAGCGCGCCCGTGACGTGGCCAAGGCCAAGGCGTTGCTGGCCGAGGCCGGGCACCCCAACGGCATCGACATCGACCTGATCGTCGGCAACACCCAGGGCCGCTACGAGCAGGACACCGCGCAGATCCTCCAGCAGAACTGCCTGGAAGCCGGCATCCGCATCAACCTCAAGGTGATTCCCGCCACCCAGTACTGGCCGATCTGGGACAAGGCCGCCTTCAGCCTCACCTACTGGGCGCACCGCCCACTGGGCGTGATGTCCCTCGAACTGGCCTACCGCAGCGGCGCGGCGTGGAACGAAAGCCATTACGCCGACCCGGCCTTCGACGCGGCGCTGGACCAGGCCATGGGCATCGTCGATCCGAAACAGCGGGCGGTGGCGATGCAGAGCGTGGAGCAGATCCTCCAGGACGCCTGCGTCATCGTCCAGCCGTTCTGGGCCGACAAGTTCACCGCGACCTCGCAGAAGGTCCAGGGCTTCCTGGTGCATCCGTCGGACTTCTATCCGATGAACGAGACCTGGCTCAGCGCCTGATCCGACCTTTGAACAATGAGCTCGCCCACCGCGGTGCGGCGAGCCGCTCACTTCATTAGCCGGAGCATGCAAACATGGCTGATTTCCTGTGGCGCAAGCTACTGGCCCTGGCAGCAACCCTGCTGTCGGTGTCACTGATTGTCTTTTTCGCGCTGGAGCTGAATATCGAGGACGTCGCCATCAACGTCCTCGGCCCCTACTCCGCCGCCGACCAACGAGCCGCCTGGCTCACCGAACATGGTTATGACCAGCCGTTCCTGTGGCGCTACCTGGTCTGGCTGAAGGACTTCGTCACCGGTCACTGGGGCACCTCGGTGCACTTTCGCGCGCCCGTGGTCGACCTGTTGCTGCCCAACCTCGGCCAGACCCTGATGCTTGCCGGACTGGCGCTGCTGATCATGGTCCCGGTGGCGTTGACGCTCGGCGTGCTGGCGGGGATTCGCCAGGGTTCGGCGATGGACCGGCTGGTGTCGTTCCTGTCGATCGTCACCACCTCGATCCCGGACTTCGCCAGCGCGGTGTTCGTCTCGGCGATCTTTGTGTTCTGGCTCAACTGGCTGCCGGGCGTGAGCAGCATGGAAGATGGCTTCAGCGCCCTGCAACTGGCGATGCCGCTGATGGTGCTGTGCCTGTTCGGGGTCGGCTACCTGGCGCGGATCACCCGCGCCTCGATGGTCGAGGTAATGCAGGCGCCATATATCCGCACCGCCCGGCTCAAGGGCGCGTCGACCCGGCGCATCGTCCTGCGCCATGCCCTGCGCAATGTGCTGATCGCGCCCATCACGGTGATCATGCTGTACATCCCGTGGCTGCTGTCGAACGTCATCGTGGTCGAGGTGTTCTTCGCCTACAAGGGCTTCGGCTCGCTGCTCTACACCGCGTCGCTGAACCACGACGTCTACCTGATCGAAGCCTGCGCGATGATCAGCGCGCTGGTGGTCGGCGCGACCAAGATCTTCTCGGACCTGGCCTACACCTGGCTCAACCCGCGCATCACCTTGCGCAGCCTTGGCGGGAGTGCCCAATGAACCTGTTGAATGCTTTCAAGAGCCCGCTCGCGGCCCTCGGCCTGTTCCTGGTCGGCGGCTGGGTGCTGCTGGCGATCTTCGCGCCCTGGCTGGCGCCCCATGATCCGCTGGAGAGCTTTACCCCGCTGCTGACGCCGTTCAGCGACGACACCGGCGGCCAGACCTTCCTGCTCGGCACCGATGTGCTGGGCCGGGATATCCTCTCGCGGCTGATCTGGGGCACCCGCACGGTGCTGCTGTGGTCGACCCTGGCGACGCTCACCGCGTTCGCCGTCGGGATCGCCATGGGCCTGTGCGCCGGCTACTTCAACGGCTGGGTCGACGCGGTGCTGTCCTATGTCGCCGACACCGTGCTGTCGTTCCCGGTGCTGGTGCTGTACATCGTGATCATCATCGCCCTCGGCGCCTCGGCGCTGAACATCCTCATCGCGGTGACCTTCACCAGCGCCCCGGCGATCTTCCGGATCATGCGCGCCCTGACCATCGACCTGCGCTCGCGGGACTACGTGCTCAGCGCCATCACCCAGGGCGAAGGCGCGCTGCGGATCATGACCGTGGAGATCCTGCCCAACTGCGGCGGCCCGCTGATCGTCGATTTCTGCCTGCGCATCGGCTACACCGCGATCATGATCGGCGCCCTCGGTTTCCTCGGCCTCGGCCTGCCGCCGCCGACCCCGGATTGGGGCGGCATGATCAACGAAGGCCGCAGCATGGCCATCGCATTCCCCCACCTGGTGATCTTCCCGTGCATTGCCATCTCCACCCTGATGCTGGGCCTGAGCCTGCTGGCGGACGGCCTGGACGAACACGCCCAGAAAGGCACAAGGAGTTGAGCATGAGCAATCCCCCCGTACTGCGTATCGAAGGCCTGTCCATCGAGTTGCCCCCCGGCGCCGACCGCAGCCATGCGGTGCAGCAGATCGACCTGGAAGTGCGCAAGGGTGAAATCCTCTGCGTGATCGGCGAGTCCGGCTCGGGCAAGTCGGTGCTCTCCGGTGCGATCATGGGCGACTACGCCAAGGGTCTGCGCCACAGCGAGGGCCGTATCGATTTCCTCGGCGACGATATCTGCCGCATGGACGAAGCACGCCTGCGCACCCTGCGCGGCAACCGTATCGCGATGATTTTCCAGGAGCCCATGGCGGCGCTCAATCCGGCAATCCGCATCGGCGACCAGGTGCAGGAGATCTTCGAGATCCATGCCCCGCACATGCCGTTGCCAGAACGCCGCGAGCGCATGCTCGCGCTGCTCGAATCGACCCACCTGCCGGAACCGCCGCGCATCGCCGACAGCTATCCCCATCAGCTCTCCGGCGGCCAGTGCCAGCGGGTGGTGATCGCCATGGCGCTGGCGATGAACCCCGACCTGCTGATCGCCGACGAGCCGACCACGGCCCTCGACGTGACCACCCAGGCTCAGGTGCTGAAGCTGATCCGCGAGCTGCGCGGACGTGGCCAGCACGGCATCCTGTTCATCACCCACGACTTCGGCGTGGTGGCGGAAATCGCCGACCGCATCGCCGTGATGGAAGGTGGCCGGCTGGTGGAGATCGGTGAGCGCGAGCAGGTTCTGCAGGCGCCCCGTCACCCTTACACACGCAAGCTGATCGCCGCGGTCCCGGCGCTCGATCCGGAATTGCACGTGCCCTGCGCCGACGGTGAAATGGCCCTGCGCATCGAACACCTGAACAAGACCTACAACGTCGACGGACGTCGCGTCCAGGCCCTCAAGGATGTCTCGCTGCAACTGCCCCGGGGCAAGACCCTGGCCATCGTCGGCGAGTCCGGCTCGGGCAAGAGCACCCTGGTCAAGGCCGCCATCCGCCTGGTGGACAGCGACAGCGGGCATGTCTGGCTCGGTGACAGCGACTTCCTCGCACTCAAGGGCGCGGCGCTGACCCGGGGCCGGCGACAGATCCAGATGATTTTCCAGGATCCCTACGGCTCGCTCAACCCGCGCCACCGGGTCGGCGACATCATTGCCCGCGCGGCCCAGTTGCGCGGCCTCTCGGCCAGGGATGCCTGGACCGAGGCCGGCGACCTGCTGGAGCAGGTCGGGCTCAAGCGCGATGCCCTCAAACGCAAGCCCCGGCAGTTCTCCGGCGGCCAGCGCCAGCGCATCGGCATTGCCCGTGCCCTGGCCATGCGCCCGCAGGTGCTGATCGCCGATGAAAGCGTCTCGGCCCTCGACGTCTCGGTGCAGAAACAGGTGCTGGAGTTACTCGCCGAACTGCAGCAGCGACTGAACCTGAGCATCCTGTTCATCACCCATGACCTGCGCGTGGCGGCGCAGATCAGCGACCACATCGCGGTGATGCGCCAGGGCGAGGTCGTCGAGTACGGCACTGCCGAGCAAGTGTTGTTGCAGCCTCGGCATGCCTACACCCAGACCCTGCTCGCGGCCGCCCCCGGAGCGTCGGTGCGACCGCCGCCGCTGGCCGGACCGGCGCCCGGGCTGAGCGTCGTCAACCACTAGGAAAAAGGCTTTCCACCCCTTTCATCCAGACCGCGGTCCTCGCCGCGGCCGGGATGGCTGTTGCCAACGATAAACCAAAAAACCTAGATCCACGGAGCAAACATGCACATCACTTCGAAACGGGCCTTGCGCTCGCTCACCCTGATACCGCTGTTGGGCACCCTCGCCGCACCGGCGTTCGCGGTGCAGGTCACCGACAACCTGGACCTCGGCGGCGCGATCCGCGCCCGCTGGGACTACGACCCGGATCGCGATATCCAGACCTTCAACTTCGACACGGCGTTCCTCACCGCCAAGTACAACTCCGATACCTGGATCGCCGCGGCGAAGTACCGTTTCTACGGCAAGTACTATCCCTACAAATACACCGATCGGATCGGTGCGGTGCAGTTCGCCGAAACGGCCTGGGTCGGCTACAAGTTCAACCCGGACCAGCAGGTCCAGGTCGGCCTGAACCAGGTGCCGTTCGGCCTGCAACCCTACTTCGGCAGCACCTTCTACGAGACCCTGGGCAACGTGGTCGGCCTGGAAGACGTCGAACAGGTGGGCGCCAAGTACATCCAGCAATATGGTGACTGGAACATCCAGGCCGGCTATTACCTGCGCCCGGCGCTGCAGGGGCGCGGTACCAGCAACGGCGAAACCTACTCCACCGTGGTCTCCAAGGCCGACGGCTATGTGGCCGATGGCAGCGACAACCAGGAGCACAATACCGTCGTGCTGCGGGTGGCCAAGTCACTGCAACTGGGTGACTGGAAATCCGAAGTGGGCCTCTCCGGCCTGACCTCGACCCTGGAAAACCGCGACACCAACGAAGATGGCCGGCGCAATGCCGTGGCCGTGCACTACATCGGCAAGAACGGGCCGTGGGGCGTGCAACTGCAGGCCGCCCGCCAGCAGATGTCGCCACGCAATCCCGGCACCAACGAGGTGGTGACCTTCGGCGGCTACGACGGCACCTTCAACGTCGCCAGTCGCGGCAACCTCTACGTCGCCGACCTGAGCTACGACGTCGATGGCAAGTACCTGTTCGACCAGATCAGCGGCATCAAGCTGTACGCCAACTACAGCGCCTTCGACAAATCCAACGAGGACTTCAAGACGTCACAGCGGCTGATCCTCGGTACTTCGTTCTCGGTGAGCAAACTGTGGATCGCCACCGAATGGCTGATCGGCAAGAACGACCCGTACATCGGCGGCAGCAGCTACACCCAGAGCCTGGGTGCCGGCGGCAGCAACCAGCTGGAAAACCAGCTGTACATGAACATCGGCTACTACTTCTGACGCCGTCACCTGTGGGAGGGGGCTTGCCCCCGAAGCTTCTCGCGGCTTCCAGGGCCTCATGGCGGGCAAGCCTGCCTACAGGGGATGGCTACTGAGCTGCACGTGTTCCCGTTCGTTGCGCGTCTTTGCGTGGGTTCGGCCTGGTCCGCCGGCCCACGTTTTTTTCTCCCTCCCCCGGCGATTATTTCGCCCGCGCGCTCATGCGGCGCTTGCATCGGCTCGCCGCTGATAGTCAGATATCCCCTACAGAAAAACCGCTTCACGAAAACAACAATAAGCCGACTCCAGACCTGTTCCAGACAGGCGCACGAGGGTCGGTCCGGAGTATGACTTTCATGCGTCAACTGCCCTCGCTGAACATGCTGCGCGTGTTCGAGGAAGTCGCCCGTCATCGCAGCTTCAGCCAGGCCGCCGCTTCGCTGAACGTGACCCAGGGCGCCGTCAGCCGCCAGATCAAGCAACTGGAGGATTACCTCGGCGTGGCGCTGTTCGTGCGCGGGCCCCGGGGCCTGTCGCTGACCGAAGCGGGCAGCGCCCTGTCGCCACACCTGGGGGATGCCTTCGACCATATCGAACGTGCGTTGGAAGCAGTGCGGGTGCCGAACCTGCGCCAGCGCCTGCGCATCCTCGCTCCGCCGACCTGGGCCACGCGCTGGCTCTCCGCGCATTTGCGGGCGTTCTGCCAGCGCTATCCGGATATCAGCCTGAGCGTGACCAACCAGGCTGACCGCGACAGCCAGGCCGAGGTCGACTGCCATATCCGTTTCGGCCTGGAGGCCGCGCCCCATTGCAGCAGTCAGTTGCTGGTGATGGAACGGCACATCGCGGTGGCCAGCCCGGAGCTGTTCGAGGACGGCCAGGCGCCGGACCTGCGACGCTTGGCGTTGCTGCATATCCTGCACGACGGCAAGCGGCTCAAGGTCTGGGAGAACTGGCTGGCGGCCATGGGCCGTGACGATGTCGATGCGCGGCAGGGGCTGGAATTCAGCACCCTGGACCAGGTGATCAATACCGCGCTGGCCGGCGGCGGGCTGGCGGTGATCGACCGGCAGATGATCGAGAAGGAACTGGCCAATGGCAGCCTGCTGCCGATCACCCCCGTGGAGGTGATCGGACCTTATGGCTACTGGCTGGATGTGGCGAATGACAAGCAGGGCTTATCCAAGGTGCGGCTGTTCACCGAATGGCTGAGCCTGGTGAGCAATCCCTGACTCAAGGCTATGTCCCGGTGGAATGCAAAACGGTAGGAGCCGGCTTGCTGGCGATGAGGCCCGTGAGCCTTGCGTCAACTTATCGACCGCCATCGCCAGCAAGCCGGCTCCCACAAGTGATGCTGCCTGCCCTGAAGGTCAGAGACCGCCCATCAGCAGGTATTTGATCTCCAGGTAGTCGTCCAGGCCGTAGCGCGAGCCTTCACGTCCCAGGCCCGATTCCTTGATGCCGCCAAACGGCGCGACTTCGGTGGAGATGATCCCTTCGTTGATCCCCACCATCCCGGCTTCCAGTCCTTCGGACATGCGCCAGACCCGGCCGATATCGCGGCTGTAGAAATAGGCCGAGAGTCCGAACGGCGTGTCGTTGGCGCGGCGCAGCACTTCATCCTCGTCCTTGAAGCGGAAGCACGCGGCCACCGGGCCGAAGGTTTCTTCCCGGGCGATCAGCATGCCGTCGCTGGCCTCGGTGAGGATGGTCGGCTCGAAGAAGGTTCCGCCCAGGGCGTGGCGACGACCGCCGCACAACAGCCTGGCGCCCTTCTCCAGCGCATCGCCGACATGCTGCTCGACCTTGTCCAGCGCAGCGTTGTTGATCAGCGGGCCCTGCTCGGTCTCGCCGTCCAGGGCACTGCCGACGCGCATGGCCTTGACCGCTTCGGCCAGCTTGACGGTGAAGGCGTCATACACGCCGTCCTGGATAAAGAAGCGGTTGACGCAGACACAGGTCTGCCCGGTGTTGCGGAATTTCGAGGCCATCGCGCCCTTTACCGCGGCGTCCAGATCGGCGTCGTCGAAGACGATGAAGGGGGCGTTGCCGCCCAGCTCCAGCGAAACCTTTTTCAAGGTGTCGGCGGCCTGGCGCATCAGCAGCTTGCCGGTGCGGGTCGAACCGGTGAACGACAGCTTGCGCACCACCGATGACGCCTGCAGCGCACCGCCGATGGCGACCGCATCGCCGGAAACGATGTTGAACACGCCCGCCGGAATCCCCGCCTGCTCGGCCAGTACCGCCAGGGCGAAGGCCGACAGCGGCGTCTCTTCCGAAGGCTTGAGGATCATCGTGCAACCGGCGGCCAGGGCCGGGCCGACCTTGCGGGTGACCATCGCCAGGGGGAAGTTCCACGGCGTGATGGCCGCCACCACGCCAATGGCTTCCTTGGTGACGATGATCCGCGCGTCGGCCTTGTGGCTGGGAATCACATCGCCGTAGGCGCGTTTGGCTTCCTCGCCGAACCACTCGAGGAAACTCGCGGCATAGACCACTTCGCCCATGGCTTCGGCCAGCGGCTTGCCCTGTTCGCGGCTGAGCAGAGTGGCGAGCTCGCGCTGGTTGCCCAGCATCAACTCGCTCCAGCGCTTGAGGCGCACGCTGCGCTCCTTGGCGGTCAGCTTGCGCCAGGCCGGCAAGGCGCGCTCGGCGGCGGCGATGGCGAGGTCGGTTTCCTCGGCCCCGGCACGCTGCACCTGGGCGATCAGTTCGCCATTGGCCGGGTTGAGCACCGGGTAGCCCGGGCCGCCGCTGGACCATTGGCCATCGATGTAGTTGCCGGTACGGATCAGCTCGCTCATGCCACGGCCTCGGTCAGGGTGAAGGCTTCCTGGGCCGGACGGGCCGAGCGCAGGATACGTTTGCCGGCGGTGTAGTCGTTGATCACATCGCACGGGGTGTAGTTGCGTTCCAGCTCATACAGCTCGTCGGCATCCAGCCGGGTGTCCAGGGCCGCCAGGGCACTGTCGAACTGTTCGGTGGTGTCGGCGCCCACCAGCATGCAATCCACGCCGGGGTGACTGGCGACCCAGGCCTGGGCGATCTGCGCGTTGGAAACCCCGCGACGGCGGGCCACGCGCTGCACCGAATGAGCGATCTCGAACGAGGCTTCGTCGCTGTACATCTGCTGGGTGAAGAAGTCGGTCTGGTTGCGGGTCGACTGTGCATCACCGGTCAGCAGGCCGCGGGCCAGCGGGCTGAACACCGACACGCCGAGGCCCTGGTCGCGGCAGAACGGAATCATCTCGCGCTCTTCTTCACGGTAGGCGCAGTTCAGTTGCAGTTGCATGTTGATCGGCTTGACCCAGCCATTGCGTTCGCAGGCCATGAGGATCTTCGCCAGTTGCCCGGTGAGCATGGTCGAGACGCCGATATAGCGCGCCTTGCCGGAACGCACGATATCGTTCATGGCGCTCATGGTTTCCTCGACCGGGGTGTTGACGTCGAAGTAATGCAGCATGAAGACGTCGACATAGTCCATGTCCAGGCGCTTGAGCGAGGCGTCGATGCTGTCCATGATGTGCTTGCGCGAATGGCCGCTGGCGTTGATGCCACTGCGGGTACCGTAGCCGACCTTGGTGGTCACCACGATGTCTTCACGACGGGTCAGGCGCTTGAGGATGCGCCCGACCACTTCCTCGCCGACACCGGCCGAATAGAAGTCGGCCAGGTCGATGAAGTTCACCCCGTTGTCCAGCGCATGCTTGACGATCGGCTCGCTTTTCTTCTCGTCGAAGATCCACGGTTTCCAGTCCGGCGTCCCCATGTTCATGGTGCCGAGGCAGAGCTTGGAGACTTGCAGGCCGGAGTTGCCCAGACGAATGTATTGCATGGCGCGGACCTCAGGCTTTCGGGGTGTAGAAAGGGTTGGCGACGTGGTTGACCACATCGGCGAGCTGGGCACGTACCGGCAGGCCGTTCAGGGCGGCGCGGATCGCGGTGCGGCAGGCGTTGTAGTTGTTCAGGTAGACCGCGTCGAGGTCATCGCAGGACGGGTTGACCCAGTTGGCGGTGACGATCGCCCATTCGTCCTCGGCTTCGGCCGGCAGGGTGCCGTCGAGCAGCGCCTCGAGCACGGCCTTGGCGATCCCGGCCTGGGATGCGCCCCAGGTGGCGTTGCCGTGGAAGTCGCTGCCGATGGCGGCCTTGTTGACATAGAGGGTCATCGGCTTGACCGGGATATTCGGCTGGGCGATCACCATGAACGGGCAGTGGCCCTGGCTCGGCGATGCCAGGCTGTTGGCGAACGCCTGGCCGGCCGGACCGTTGCGCGGGCCGATCAGGATATTGATATGGGCGGCGTTCACGCCGGGGCCTTCGAAACCCTCACCGATGTACAGGTCTTGTTCTTTGATGGTCATGTGCAAACGCTCTTTGTTGTTTTGAGTGAGCTGGTGTTTGCGCTTTTTTATCACCGGGATTCGAGGGGGCTGTAACCATTAAAAGTCATGGAGGCATGAGGTTTTGTCATGGCCCTGGCCTTCATCTGGCTGATCGCCATGTTCAGCAGCAGCTTCCTCGCCGGCCTGGGCGGGCTGATCGGCGGCACGCTGGTGTGGTGCATCATTTCCGGCTTCTGGTTCGTCCAGTCGGCGACCTATGAAGAGCTGCGCAAGCTGAACGCGAAAAGCAACTGACACCCAGTCAGGCGTAGTACCCGCGGCCTCTTCGGAGGCCGCGTTCGTTTCACTGTCGTGATCACACAAACTCAGGTGTTCTGCTCATCAATCCACTTGGTGACCTTGGGCGGCTGGTAGGCATGGATCGCCGCCAGCAGTGCCGGCACATCCGGGGCGGTGATCAGCATGTCGCGGTGCACCGGCTTGACGAACTGCTCCTCGACGATGTGATCGAGAAAGCCCGCCAGCCCGCTGTAGAAACCTTCGATATCCAGCAGAGCACAAGGCTTGTCGTGATACCCCAGCTGTGCCCAGGTCCAGACTTCGAACAGTTCTTCCAGGGTGCCGAGGCCGCCCGGCAACGCGATGAAGCCGTCGGACAGCTCGGCCATCAGTGCCTTGCGCTCGTGCATCGAACCGACGATATGTAGCTGGCTCAAGCCTTCGTGGGCGATTTCCTTGTCGGCCAGGGCATGGGGAATCACGCCGATGACCTCGCCGCCCCGGGCCAGCGCCGCATCCGCCGCCGCCCCCATCAGGCCGACCGCGGCGCCACCGTAGACCAGGCCGATGCCGGCAGCCGCCAGCGCGTCGCCCAACTGTCGCGCGGCCTCGATATAGCCGGGCCGACGCCCCGCGCTGGAACCGGAAAAGATGCACAACCGCATGCTCGTTACCTCTGGAAAACTGAAACCGTGAAAGGAATACCCGCGCCCGCGCCACATACGCTACGATGCGTAGCGAATCCTAGCACTCTCCCGGGAAGCTTTGAAGATGAAATCCGGATTGACTGACACCCCCCTAGCCAGTGAACCCGCCCCACCCGTCGCCGGCCGTCCGCGCAGCAGCGACGCCACCGAAGCCGTGCGCAAGGCGGCGTTGGCGCTGGCCCACGAGGGCGGTATCGCCCAGGCCACCATCGAGCGGATCGCGCAGCGCAGCGGCGTGGCCAAGACCACCATCTATCGACGCTGGCCGAGCGCCGGCGCGGTTCTGATGGACGCCTTCCTGGCGGAGATCTCGCCCTTTATCGCCTATGTCGAGGAGCCGACGATCAGCGCCACTTTTCGCCGTGCCGTGGTGGAACTGATCCAGGCACTTGAAGGTTCGCGCGGTCGACTGCTGCGCCACCTCCTGGCGGCCGCGCAACTGGATGAGCAGTTGCGGCGGGCGTTCTGGGAAAACTGGATCGAGCCCCGCCGCGTCCAGGGCCAGGCCCTGTTGATCCGTGCCCGGGAACGCGGCGAGCTGGAGCCGGGGATCAACCTGGAGGTGCTGATGGATATGCTGTTCGGCGCGGTGTACTACCGTCTGATGATTCCGTACGCAGCCCTGGACGCCGCGTTTGCCGACCAACTGATCGAACAGATCTTTGCCAATACCGCCCGTCGTTGTTCACCGACAAGCGTCGAAATCGACCTACCCTGAACACCTGGTCCACCCAAACGGTCATACTCCTCGGCAAGCTGTGTCCTGATACCATCCGCTCAGCTATTTCCTGCATGGGGTCATTATGGAAGTTTCCGGAAGCCGGACGTTCGAGGAACTGGTCGAACGAGAAGCGCATTATCGAACCATGTTCGAAGCTGTCGACACGGGCTTCTGCACCATCGAAATGAAATTCGACGCCGCCGGCAAGGCGGTGGACTACCGCTTTATCGACATGAATCCGGCGTTCGAGCGCGAGACCGGGCTGATCGGCGTCCAGGGCCGCTGGATTCGAGACCTGGTCCCCGGCCATGAACAGCACTGGTTCGATATCTACGGCGAGGTCGCCCTGACCGGTGTGCCGCAGCGCTTCGAGAACCAGGCCCAGGGGCTGGGACGCTGGTACGCCGTGCACGCGGTCCGCGTCGGTAACCTTGGCGAACACAAGGTCGCGGTGTTCTTCAACGACATTACCGAACGACGCCAGGCGGAAATCGCGCTCAAGCAATTGAACACCTCGCTGGAACAGGAGGTCGCCTCGCGTACCGATGATCGCAACCAGCTCTGGACCCTGTCCTCCGACATCATGCTGCGCTGCAGCTTCGAGGGCCGGATCATCGCCATCAACCCCGCCTGGACCGACACCCTGGGCTGGATCGAAACCGAGCTGCTCGGCAGCTCGCTGTACGACCTGATCCATCCGGATGACCTGGAGCGCACCCTCGAAGGTGTCCGCCAGTCCGCCTCGGGGCACAACCTGCTGCGTTTCGAAAACCGCTTCCGCTGCAAGGACGGCGGATATCGCTGGATCAACTGGTCCTCCAGCCCGTCCGACCAGATCATCAATGCCGTGGGCCGCGACTGCACCCTCGACAAGGAACAGGCCCTCGCCCTGGCCAAGGCAGAGGCGCAACTGCGCCAGAGCCAGAAGATGGAGGCCGTGGGGCAACTGACCGGCGGCCTGGCCCATGACTTCAACAACCTGCTGACCGGTATCAGCGGCAGCCTGGAAATGCTCCAGACCCGGATCGACCAGGGCCGGGTGAACAACCTCGAACGCTACATCAATGCCGCGCTGATCGCCGCGCGCCGGGCCACGGCCCTGACCCATCGGCTGCTGGCCTTTTCCCGGCGGCAGACCCTCGACTCCCGGGCCACCAACATCAACCATCTGGTGAATGAGATGGAGGATCTGGTACGACGCACCGTCGGTCCGTCGATACAGCTGGAAACGACGTTGTCCGATCGCCTGTGGACCACCCTGGTGGACCAGAACCAGCTGGAAAACTCCCTGCTCAACCTGTGCATCAACGCCCGCGACGCCATGCCCGACGGCGGCCGTCTGGTGATCGAAACTGCGAACATCACACTCACGTCGGCATCGGCCCTGGCCCTGGAACTGCCACCCGGCGGCTACGTCTACCTGAGTGTCGCGGACAGCGGCAGCGGAATGTCGGCGGATGTCCTGGGCAAAGCCTTCGACCCGTTCTTCACCACCAAGCCCCTGGGTTCCGGAACCGGCCTGGGACTGTCGATGGTCTACGGTTTTGCCCTGCAGTCCGGCGGCCAGGTACGGATCAACTCGCAACCCGGCAGCGGGACCCAGGTACGCCTCTACCTGCCGCGTCACTTTGCCGAGGCCGATGCGTCCCAGGCGCCCGATTCACCGCCACCGGCCTTGCAGGCCATCGCGGGTGAAACGGTGCTGGTGGTTGACGATGAACCGCAGGTACGCATGCTCGAAGTCGAATTGCTGGAGGAGCGAGGCTACAAGGTGCTGGAAGCCAGTGACGGGGTGGAGGGATTGAAGATCCTCCAGTCGCCGATCCGCATCGACCTGCTGGTCAGCGATGTCGGCCTGCCGGGCGGCATGAATGGCCGCCAGCTGGCGGAACTGGCCCGGCGCACGCGTCCTGGGCTCAAGGTGCTGTTCGTCACCGGCTATGCCGAAAGCACGGTGATCGGCGACGGTGACCTGGCACCCGGCATGCAGGTGATGGCCAAGCCGTTTGCTCTCGACGACCTGGCCGGGCGTGTACGGCAACTGATCAGCAACCCCTGATCGGTTGCCACGCCTCACCACACCGCGATATGCGAGTCCGCCCGGGGCTCGGTGCCGCCACACAGCACACCGCTGAGCGGATCGCGCAGGATGATCTGGCCACGACCGTAGTCGGTCAGGTCGCAGGCGATTTCCACCTGATGCCCGCGCCGCGCCAGGCTCCTGGCGAGGTCCTGGGAAGCGCCCTGCTCGATCCCCACCTTCATGTCCCCCAACCATTGCCAGCGCGGTGCATCGAGGGCGGACTGCGGATTGAGGCCGAAATCCACCAGGTTCATCACCATCTGCACATGCCCCTGGGGCTGCATATAGCCACCCATCACGCCAAACGGTCCCAGCGGTTCGCGACCCTGGCTGAGAAAGCCCGGGATGATGGTGTGGAAGGTTTTCTTGCCCGGTGCCAGGCAATTCGCATGCGTGGGGTCGAGGCTGAATTCCTGCCCGCGATTCTGCAAGGCGATGCCGCTGTCGGGCAGGACCACGCCGGAACCGAAGCCGTGGTAGTTGCTCTGGATAAACGACACCATGTTGCCTTCGGCGTCGGCGGTCGCCAGGTATACCGTGCCGCTGGCATGGGGGTCGCCCGGCCTGGGCGGCTGCGCCTGTTCACCGATCTGCCCGCGACGTCGGCGACTGTAGTCGTCGCTGAGCAGGTCGGCCACGGCCACCCGCATATGCAGGGGGTCGGTGATGTAGTGCAGGCCGTCGCTGTAGGCCAGCTTCATCGCCTCCAGCTGGCGATGCCAGGTCTGCTGGCTGTCGCGATGGTCGAAGTCGAAACCTTCGAGGATCTTCAACGCCATCAGGGCGACCAGGCCCTGTCCGCTCGGCGGGATTTCCCAGACGTCGTAACCGCGGTAGTTGATATGGATCGGCTCGACCCACTGGGCACGATAGCTCTCCAGGTCAGTGCCCCGCAGATAGCCGCCGGTGGCACGGGAGTGGGCATCCAGCCGTTGTGCCAGTGCCCCGCGATAAAGGCTTTCGCAGGCCGTGGCGGCCAGTTCTTCGAGCGTCGCGGCCTGGGCCGGGTTGCGGAAGATTTCTCCGGCGCGGGGCACCCGCCCGTCGATCAGGAAGGTCTCGAACCAGGGCTCCAGGACGGCGTCCCGATGCGGGGCGAACTCATCCAGCGCGATCTGCCACTGATGGGCAACCACCGGTGACAGCGGGAAGCCCTCCCGTGCCAGATCGATCGCCGGTTGCAGCAGTTCGGCGAACGGCAGCTTGCCGAAGCGCCGCGACAGTTCGGCCCAGGCCGAAGGACAACCCGGCACGGTCACCGGAGTCCAGCCATACAGCGGCATCTGCCCATGACCGGCGGCCCGCACCGCCTCGATGCTCAGGGCTGCCGGAGCCTGGCCGTTGCCGTTCAGGCCATGCAACCGGCCCTGGCTCCAGACCAGCGCAAAGGCATCGCCACCGAGGCCGCAACCGGTCGGCTCGACCACCGTCAACGCCGCCGCCGTGGCGATGGCGGCATCGATGGCGTTGCCGCCCCGCTGCATGATCGCAATGCCGGCCTGGGCGGCCAGCGGTTGCGAGGCGGCGACCATGCCGCGACGGGCGAACACGCTCTGGCGGCGGGAGGGATAAGGGTACTCGTGGGCAGAAAACTTCAGCATGTCAAACGCTCTCGGAACGGGCCTTCACAGGTTTATTGACCGGACTTGATGCGACTCCATTCACGGGTGATCACCCGCTGGATCTTCTCCGGCAGATCGGCCGATACAAAGGCATGGTTGATGACGTCATCGCCAGGATAAATACCCGGGTCACCGCTGACCTTCGGATCCATCAGCGCCGTGGCGTCCTTGTTCGGGTTGGCATAACCGACATAGTTGCTGACCGGGGCGATCACTTCCGGACGCAGCAGGTAGTCAATCAACTGGTTGGCCCCGACCGCGTTGCCGGCGTCCTTGGGAATGGCGAGCATGTCGAACCACAGGTTCACGCCCTCTTTCGGAATCAGGTAGCGGATATCGACGTTCTTCCCGGCTTCATGGGCCCGACTGCGCGCCTGCGCCACATCCCCCGAGTAACCGATGGCCACGCAGATATCGCCGTTGGCCAGGTCGGCGGTGTATTTCGACGAATTGAAATAGGTGACCGACGGCCGCAGGCTCATCAGCAGGGCCGAGGCTTTCTTGTAGTCCTCGGGTTTCAGGCTGTTGGGATCCAGCCCGAGGTAGAGCAAGGCCTGCGGAATGATCTTCACCGGCGCATCGAGGAAGGCCACGCCACAGCTTTTCAGCTTCTCCAGGTTCTTCGGATCGAAGACCATCGACCAGGAATCCAGCACCACGTCCTTGCCCAGCACCGCGCGCACTTTTTCCTCGTTGTAGCCGATGCCGACCGTGCCCCACATGTACGGCACCGCATAGCGATTGCCCGGATCGGCGGCCTCCAGGCGCTTCATCAGTCGTGGGTCGAGATGGTTCCAGTTACCGAGCAGGGAACGCTGCAACGGCTGATAGGCGCCAGCACGGATCTGCTTGGAGAGGAACTGGCTGGACGGCACCACCAGGTCATAGCCCGAATGCCCGGACAGCAGCTTGGCCTCGAGCATTTCGTTGGTGTCGAAGATGTCGTACTGGACCTTGATACCGCTGTCCTGCTCGAAATTCTTCAGGGTGTCCGGGCCGATATAGTCGGACCAGTTGTACATCTTCACCACCTTGTCGGCGGCCTGGGCCAGCGGCAGGACAGCAACGGCACACAGCGCCGCGAGCAGTTTCACAGAGCGCATGACGAGGCTCCTGCAACACGGAAGGAAAGGCAGACGCGGACAACGGGCTGATTCATGACGAGACTCCGGTTCGGTTAAGTAACTGGGCAGTGCTGAACGTCACAACAACGGCAAGGCGGGCTGGCTGCCCGCTTCTATTTCCCCGACGCCAGGAACTGGGTCAGTTCGGGAATGGTTCCTTCGATATGCTCGCGCAGGACCCGCTCGGCATGATCGGCATCCCGCGAGCGGATGGCGTCGAGGATCTGCGCATGGTCTTCGCGGGCGCTCAGCGGCTGGTCGAGTTGCTGCAGCCACAGGCGCATGTGCGGCTCGATCACCGAATAGAGCGCCGATATCTGGCGCATCAACCGCGGGCGCTCACTGAGGCTGCACAGGTATTCATGGAAAGCCCGGTGGCGACCGACCCAGACGGCGCTGTCCTCGCGGTCGGCGTCCATGTCGTCGAGCAGGCGTTCGAGGTGCGTCAGGTGTCGCTCGGTGATCTTCGGCACCGCGACACGGATCGCCAGCCCTTCGAGGACGCTGCGCATTTCGAAGACTTCGTGCATTTCCTCGATATTCAGGCCGCTGACCACCGCCCCGCGATTGGGCCGCAGATTCACCAGGCCCTCGGCCGCCAGGCGGCGAAAGGCTTCGCGCACCGGCATGCGGCTCATGCCGATTTCACCGGCGATGTCATCGGCGATCAGCCGGTCGCCCATGCGGTAGCGCCCGCTGCAGATGGCACCGAGAAGAAAGTTGTAGGCCTCCTCCTCCGCGGTCATCGGTTGACGCTCGCTGTAAGCCGGTATGAATCCCATGGAAAGCACCTTCTGAATTTTTGTATCCAATTATCCATGGATACTAAAAAGCATTTTTGATGCCTGCTATCGGCAAAAGGGGCGAGAGGGTGGAGCCAGAGCGGTTTTCACTGGAAACACAGGCGGCTGGCACCGGCAGGACGCCAGGCGCCAGCGAGTCATCGGGAAACACCGCGGGGCAAAAATGCCCACACCGCGCACGCCTTCGACCACCTGCGCAAAGAGCGGCGTCCGGGATTGATAACGTCGGTGTTTTCAGGGAAGGGTTTTATTCGACATCGATAGGCGGCACCGGCCCCGGCAGAGTCCGCAAGAGACTGTTCGACAACTCGGTGAACAAATTCCGGGCAAAAAAAAGCCCAAGCGGCTGATGGACGCTTGGGGCTTAAAAATGCATAAACCGTGGTAGGTGAACGCGATGCCATATTAACTGATCGGCGAAACTTGTAACAAGATATTTGACGAATGAATTCACATTAAATTCATCCTAACCCCTTCAATAACCACAGGTTTTTTCTGGATATCCGGCAACTCAAATACAATATAGGCACTGTTTTGGTTCATTCAACCGCCTCGACACTTCAATTGCACCAAAGCAGTTCACCCCTGATGAGGGGAATAAATAAAAAAGGCCGTGGGAAACGGCCAAGGAGCATTCAGAGATAAAGCCACACAATAATTCTGGAAATAGAGCATCCGATGAGCGGCCTATGTACAGATAACAACCCGGCCATGGGGTTTATTCGGTGACGTTGCCGCTTTTCCGAAACAGGAAAGTTCCATGGGCGAGAAAAAATATAAACCGGCGCAGCCCCTCGACAGCGTTTGCGTCGCCGCCCGCGCCCGGCGACAATTGGCGCTCCATTTATTTCGAGGTTCGCAACATGCGTAAAGCACTTACCGTCCTGGCGCTCAGCGCCCTGTTTGCCCAAGGCGCAATGGCTGCCGGCGGTACCCAGGCGGCGGTCGGCGGTGGTTTGGGTGGCGTCCTGGGCAACGTGGTCGGTCAGCAGATGGGCGGTAGCACCGGCGCGGCCATTGGTGCAGGCCTGGGCGGCGCGGCCGGCGGTGCCGTGGCGGCCAAGAAAGGCAAGAAGACCAAGGCGGCCCTCGGTGGCGGCCTGGGCGCGGCAGGCGGTTCGCTGCTGGGCAACAAGCTCGGCGGCAGCACCGGCGCGGCGATTGGCGCGGGCCTGGGTGGCGCGGCCGGCGGCGCACTGGGTGGCCGCAAGTAACACTCCGTTTCCCCATGAAAAACCCGACACAGGCTGTCGGGTTTTTTTATGCGTTTTCTACCGCCCGGCCCTTGGATCAGCTCACTTGCCGCGGTTGCAGCCAACGGCTGAACAGACGCGTCACCCGCGGCATGAAGACATAGACCACCAGCAGGACGATGCTCAGGGTGATCAGCACATTGGCCTGCACGTACCCGCCCAGCCAGGGCAACAGCCCGAACACCGGCTTCCATACCTGTGGCACCAGGAACGTCAGCGGCAGGATCACCAGGAAGGTCACGCAGGCCTGCTTCCAGCGCGGTGGCGGCGCCGGCATGTCCGCTTGCGCCGGCGTGAACCAGAACTCACGGTCTTCGTTGATTTCCGTCTGGTCGCCGTCGGCCAGCAGCGAGCGGGCCTGGTCGACCAGTTCGCGACGGTCATCGGAATCCAGCCAGACCTGCAACTGCTCGGTGCTGGCAAACCGCAGCACACTGGTGAACTGCGCCAGTCCGCCGCTGTGCCCGCGCATCACGTCGATGCCCAGGTGCCCGGGATAGCTGCGCGCCTTGGCGATGATCTGGCGTAGCCAGGCTTCGTACGCCTGGTCCCCGCCCTGCCTGATGCGGTGCCGCACCAGTAACGTGACCACGCCGTCGGACAATTCGATATTCATGAGTGATTCCACCTGCCTGTACAAAGCCCGAGAGGCGGATGTGCCCGGCACACCCGCCCCGCTCCCTTACTTGACCTGACGCTGCGGGGCCTTGTGCACCATGGTGTAGGCGTAATCCACGCCCATACCATAGGCGCCGCTGTGTTCGCGCACCAGGTCCATGACCGCGTCGTAGGTTTCCTTGTGCGCCCAATCGCGCTGGAACTCGAGCAATACCTGCTGCCAGGTCACCGGCACCGCGCCGGCCTGGATCATCCGTTGCACGGACATGTCGTGGGCTTCCTTGGTGGTGCCGCCCGAGGCGTCGGTGACGATATACACCTCGTAGCCTTCGGCCAGAGCCTCGAGGGCCGGGAAGTTCAGGCAGACCTCGGTCCACAGCGCGGCCATGATCAGCTTCTTGCGCCCCGTAGCCTTGACCGCCTCGACGAATTTCCTGTCTTCCCAGGAGTTCATCGAAGTGCGTTCGATGGGCTGCTGGTCGGGGAACAGCGACAGCAGTTCAGGCCAGATGTAGCCGCTGAAACTTTCGGTTTCGACCGAAGTCAGGAGCGTCGGCACGTTGAAGATCTTCGCCGACTTGGCCAGGCCCACGGTGTTGTTCTTCAGGGTCTGGCGGTCTATCGACTGCACACCGAAGGACATCTGCGGCTGGTGGTCGATGAGGATCAGGGCGGAGTTGGTCGGGTTGAGCAGTTCACGAATGGACATGACGAGTTCCTTTTGGCTGAGAGGGTCCGGGTAATCTGTCAGCTCGGCGCGTGCTCCGCTTGGAGGTATGTGCTGCCGGCTTGGAACGAACTTTAGGGCCTGGATAAAATCGGGACAATTCCCTAAAATCGAGAGTCATTGATTCTATTAAAGGGACAATCATGGATCGCATCGAATGCATGCGGGCGTTTGTCGCCACGGTCGGGGCAAACGGCTTCGCGGCGGCGGCACGGGCAATGGACGTGCCACGCTCGAAAGTCAGCAAGCAGATCCAGGCCCTGGAAGAAGCCATTGGCGTGCAACTGCTGCTGCGCACCACCCGCAGCCTGCACCTGACCGAAGCCGGTGCCGAGTACTTCGAAGCGGCCCGCGAACTGCTGGCCTCGCTGGATGAGGCCGAGCAGCGTGCCCGTGACGGCATCGGCGAGTTGCGCGGGGTGTTGCGGGTCAACGCGCCGATGTCCTTCGGGCTGCGCCGGCTGGGGCCCCTGATTCCGGTGTTTCACCAGCAGCATCCGAACGTGGAACTGCAACTGGTGCTCAGCGACCAGCAGGTGGACCCGGTCAAGGGTGGCTTCGACGTGACCATCCGCATCGCCAGCCTGCCGGACTCGTCCATGGTCGCCAAACTGCTGGCCCCGGCCCCGCGCATCATGGTCGCCTCCCCCGGCTACCTGGAACGGGCCGGCACTCCCGCCACGCCCCGTGAGCTGAGTGCTCACCAGTGCCTGAACTATGGCTACCTGCAAAGTGGCGTCAGCCTGCAACTGAGCAATGGCAAGGACACCCAGCGGGTCACGGTCACCGGCCCGCTGCACGCGAACAACGGCGACCTGCTGGCCCAGGCCGCCGAAGCCGGCATGGGCATCGCCCTGTTGCCTGACTTCATCGTCGAAGACGCCCTGGCCGCTGGGCGCCTGGTACCGGTGCTGTGCGAGTGGCAGGCACCGCCGATCAGCATCAATGCCGTATACGCCTCGGCGCGCCGGGTGCCGCAGAAGACCCGGGCGTTCATCGATTTCCTGGTACAGGCGCTGGCAGTGAAAGAACGCGCTGCCGGATCCGTCGCCTGAAAACGCGACGGGAAGGGTCCAACCGGCTCACGCCTGCAACAGCAGGTGGCCGAAATCACAGCACTGGTGCGCCAGGCGTGCCACTTCGACGCTCAGGCCCTGCAGGCGGTCCGCCCGATGCACGGCGGCATAGCGGATCTGTGGTAACTCCGGATAAGTCTCGATCACCCGCAGGCGCCCTCGGGCGATCATCGGCGCGAGACACTGTCGGGGCAGGTAGCTGATGCCCACGCCGGAGATGGTCAGGCCGATCTGGGCCACCAGGTAGTTGCTGATCAGCGTGCGATTGAGGCGCACATCGTGCTGGGCCAGCCAGCGCTCGTAGACCAGGCCGGTCCCCGAACTGCCGCCCTGGGTCAGCACGGTGTACCCGGACAACGCCTGGAGGTCCATCGGCGCGGATTCGCGATACAGGTCCGGCGCGCACATCCAGGCGTTTTCCACGCTCTTGAGCGGCGTGGCGATGAAACGTGCGTCGTCGAAGACATCGGGCACGATGATCAGGTCGAGCTGGTCGTTCTCCAGTTTCTTGAACAACTCCGAACTCAGCTCGACCGAAGGCTCCAGCAGGACCTTGGGGTAGGCTTCGCGAATCTGCTCCACCAGGGCCGGCAACCAGGTCAGGGCCGTCAGTTCGGTCACGCCGAGGCGAAAACGCCGGACCAGCACCTCCCGCGAGCTGATGCGCTCCAGCAGGTAATCGCGCTGGCGGAGCATTTCGGCCGCGTGTTCGAAGAGTTCGGTGCCCTTCTCCGTCAAGCGCGCGCTGCGCCTGGAGCGGTCGAAAATCGGCACGTCAAAGGCGTCCTCCAGTTCCTGGACGCGCTTGGAAATCGCCGACTGGGACATGTTCAGCTTCAGCGAGGCCGATTCGAAACTGCCCAGTTCGACGATCCAGTAGATGGCTTCCAGTTGCTTGAAGGTAATCATGGCGGGGCCTCGGGTGAAAAAAGGTGTTCCATTGCTTGCCTGGCCCATCGATTCAGGTGGCGTGGGACTAATCTAGAGGGCAAACAACCTGAATATTAGCGATTTATTTTCCATCTCACTGATCACTCTTATCGATGATTAGCGCCGCCCGCGCCAGGCAGGCCGCCACCGCCCTGGCCAGGCGGTAATCTTCAGCTGTATATTCATACAGATAAAGATTGCCCGATGCGTCAACTCTGCGCATTCTGTAGCCCTTGCCAGGCCCTGAATGAAACAAGGTGGTTATGCGGTTGTTCCTCTGCGAGAAGCCCTCCCAGGCCAAAGACATTGCCGCCGTGCTCGGTGCCACGCGCCGTGGCGACGGCTGCTGGGTGGGCCCGAATGCCACCGTCACCTGGTGCATCGGCCACCTGCTGGAAACCGCCCCGCCGGATGCCTACGATGCCCGCTACAAACGCTGGGTGCTGGCCGACCTGCCCATCGTTCCGGAAAAATGGAAGATGCAGGTCAAGCCCAAGACCGCCAGCCAGTACAAGGCGGTCAAGCGCCTGCTGGGCGAGGCCCGGGAACTGGTGATCGCCACCGACGCCGACCGCGAAGGCGAAATGATCGCCAGGGAGCTGGTGGAGCATTGCCGCTATCGCGGGCCGATCCAGCGCCTGTGGTTGTCGGCGCTGGACGATGCCTCGATCCGCAAGGCGCTGGCGGCCCTCAAGCCGGGTGGCGAAACCTTCACGCTCTATCACTCGGCCCTGGGCCGCTCGCGGGCCGACTGGCTGATCGGGATGAACATGAGCCGTCTGTTCACCCTGCTCGGGCGCCAGTCCGGCTATCAGGGCGTGCTGCCGGTGGGCCGGGTGCAGACGCCGACCTTGCGCCTGGTGGTGGACCGTGACCGCAGCATCGCCGACTTCGTACCGGTGCCCTACTGGGCCATCGATGTGCACCTGCTGCATGACGGCCAGCCCTTTGTCGCCCAGTGGCGTGCGCCCCAGGATGCCTGCGACGACCAGGACCGCTGCCTCAACCAGGTCGTGGCGCAACAGGCGGCAAGCGCCATGGGCGCAGCCTCCAGCGCCACGGTGGTCAAGCTCAGGACCGAACGGATTCGCGAGCCGGCCCCCCTGCCCTTCGATCTCGGCACCCTGCAGGAAGTGTGTTCGAAAAGGCTCGGGCTGGGCGCCCAGGAAACCCTGGATATCGCGCAGGCGCTGTACGAAACCCACAAGGTCATTACCTACCCGCGCAGCGATTGCGGTTTTCTACCATTGAGCCAGCACGCTGATGCCGGACGGGTCCTGGCGGCACTCGAACGGGCCGATCCGAGCCTGGAAAAACTGGCGCCGTATCTCGATCCGACACGACGCTCACGGGCCTGGAGCGATGCCAAGGTCACCGCCCACCACGGCATTATCCCGACAGGCAGCGGGGCCGGCCTCGACCGGTTGCAAGGCAAGCCACGGGCGGTCTATAGCCTGATTCGTGCCCGTTACCTGGCGCAGTTCCTGCCCAACCACGAATACGACCGGACCCAGGCCGATTTCGATTGCGCGGCACAGGCGTTGCGAGCGGTGGGCAAACGGATCGTCGAACCCGGCTGGAAACGGGCGCTGCCCGAGGCCCTGGCGCCGGCCAAGGGACGCGAGGCCCCGGAGCCACAGGCCCTGCCGGCATTACGTGAAGGCAGCGAATGCGTGGTCAACCGGGTCGAACTCAAGGACCTGTGGACCCAGCCACCGAAACCCTTTACCGAAGGCGACCTGATCAAGGCAATGAAAAACGTCGCCCGGTATGTGGAAGACCCGCGCCTCAAGCAGAAGCTCAAGGACACCACCGGCATCGGCACCGAAGCCACCCGCGCCGGCATCATCCAGGGCTTGCTGGATCGACAGTACCTGGTCAAGCACGGCAAAAGCCTGTCAGCGACCCCGGCGGCCTTCAGCCTGATCGACGCGGTGCCCCGGGCGATTGCCGACCCGGGCACCACGGCAATCTGGGAACAGGCGCTGGACATGGTGCAGAGCGGCGAGATGAGCCTGGAAGAATTTGTCGCCAAGCAGGCGGCATGGATGAGCAAGCAGGTGGGGCGCTGCGTCGAGCTGAAACTGCAGATCACCATGCCCGCCGGGATGGCCGGAAAAGGGGCAGCGCCCTGGAAGAAGAAACGCAAGGCGACGACAGCCAGGCCAGCCCGGAGCCGACGCCCGAAAAAACCGGCAACGGCTTCCTGACTGATCCCTCCCGACCGGCGTCCGGCCATCTTGCAAGACGGCGTGGAAACGCAAGGCCTCCGTCACCGTCCCCGTGTCCCCATGGAAGTCAGCGCCGGGCCTGGCTGCCGTACACCGCGAAGGAGAATGCCAGGTACGCCGCCAAGGTCGACGTCATGTCGCCCACGTCGGTGGTCGGATTGACCTCAGTAATGGCCATCGCCGCACAGTGCGGGGCGAGCAGTTCGACCATCTCCAGCGCTTCGGCCGAACTGATGCCGCCCGGTTCGTGGGCTCCGGCGCCCGGCGCAAAGGCCGGGTCGATGGCATCGATATCGAACGACAGGAACAGGTGGTCGGCGCCCTTGACCCGCTCGAGAATACGCTCGACCGTGGCTTGCGGGCCGAGCCGCAGCACCTCGCGCGCGCTGAGATGGATCAGGTCGTTGTCATGCTTGAAGCGGCCCGAGGCCGGGAAGTTGAAGTGCCGTTCGCAGACCTGGATACAGTCCGCCGCGTGGATCTGCTCCAGTTCCAGCGCCCGTCGCATACCACTCGACTGGCTGAAGCGCCCCTGCTTGACGCTGTCGTCCATCAGGTCCAGGTGGGCATCGAAATGAATCACGCCGATGCGCCCCTCCAGGGCCTGGCAGACCCCCTGGGCCACGGGAAACAGCAGGCTGTCGTCACCGCCGATGACCACCGGCACCCGGCCGGCCTGGATCGATTGGCGGACCGCCTCGCTGGTAGCCAGAAAGGTTTTCTGGGTGTCATGGGGCACTACCGCGACGTCGCCGCGATCCACCAGCAGGTGTTCGCCGACCTCCATGAAACTGTCGGTCTCCAGGCAGTAGACCTTACCGTCCTGGATGCGCATGTTGATCCACTTGGCGCTTTCCCGCACCCGTGCCGGGGCGAAGCGCGAGCCCGGCCAGCCGAGTGTGGACTCGCCGTCGAAGGGAACGCCCAGAAGATCGAATTGACGCTTGTCGCGGGTAGTCATGGTAGATGCCTCCTGATGATTTGGACAAAAATGCGGGGATCGACGGCTCAGCCCCGACGTGGCTGCAGATAGCTCGCCCAGCGCTGTTGCGCGAAACGGAAAGCCAGCACCAGCACCATCGTCAGGACCAGGTACAGCCCTCCCGCGGTGACATAGGGTTCGAACTGGATGTAGTGATTGAGGGTGATGTTGCGTGCCACGCCGGTGATTTCCATCAGGGTCACCGTGCTGGCCAGGGAGGTCGCATGCAGCATCATGATGGTCTCGTTGCCGTACAGCGACAGGGTCCGGGTCAGCATCGCCGGCAACATGATTCGCCGCAGCAGGGTCCAGGGCGTCATGCCGTAGGCCCGCGCCGCCTCGACCTCGCCGGACGGCAGATGACGCAGCCCGCCAGCGAAGATTTCCGTGGTGTAGGCCGTGGTGTTGAGGATAAAGGCCAGCAACACGCAGAACAGCGGGTTGGACAGCCAGGTCCACAGCACACTGCCACGCAGCAGGTCGAACTGGGCCAGGCCGTAGTAGATCAGGAACAACTGGATCAGCAGCGGCGTACCGCGAAACACCAGGGTGTAGGCCGCCACGCCGTGGCGCAGCAGCGGGTTGGCCGCATTGCGGGCCACCGCCAGTCCCAGGGCGAGGAAGAAGCTGACTCCCAGCGCGACCACGGTCAGCAGCAAGGTCAGTTGCAGGCCCTGGGCGTAGAGGTCCAGGTTGTCGTAGATCACATCCCAATTCATCGCGCCAACTCCCGAACGCCCTGCGAGTAACGTTTGCCCAGCCAGCCGACGAGGATCAGCGACAGCACCGCGATCAACAGGTAGAAGCCCCCCGCCAGCAGATAGAAAGTGAAGGGTTTGCCGGTGGCCTCGGCGGCTCCCTTGGCCCGGAACATGATGTCCTGCAGGCCGATCAGCGACACCAGCGCCGTGGCCTTGACCAGCACCAGCCAGTTATTGGTGAAACCGGGCAAGGCCAGACGCACCATCTGCGGCAGGATGATGCTGCGCAGGGTCTTCACCCGCCCCAGGCCATAGGCCTGGGCGGCCTCCAACTGCCCGTGGGGAATCCCTTCCAGCGCCCCACGAAAGGTCTCGGTCATGTAGGCGCCGAAAATCACCCCCAGGGTCAGCGAACCGGACAGGAACGGGCTCGGATCCACGGAGTACCTGCCGCCCGCCGCACCGATCCATTGGTTGAGCAGGGCCGGCAGGCTGTAGAACATCAACAGCATGAGCACCAGGTCGGGAATCCCCCGCACCAGGGTGGTGTAGATCTCCGCCAGCACCCGCAGCAGGCGGTGCTCCGAACGCTTGCACAGCGCCCCGGCCAGGCCCAGCACCACCGCCAGGGCCAGCGACACCAGGGCCAGCTGGAAGGTGATCCAGCCGGCGCTCAGGACACTGCCGATGTAGTCGGTCAACATGGGCGTTACTGCGCGTCGAAGTATTTGCGGTTGAGGGCGTCGAGCTTGCCGCTGTCACGCACTTCGCCAAGACCTTCGTTGATCTGCTTGAGCAAGGCCTCGTTGTTCTTGTTGATGGCAATCGCCACGCCTTCGCCGAACTCGGGGGCGTCCTTGCCGGTGAACAGCGGGCCGACCAGTTCGAAGTCCTTGCCGTTGTCGCCCTTGAGGAAGCTGTGGGTGATCTGGGCCTGGTAGCTCATGTGCACATCGGCGCGCCCGCTGCTCAGTTCGAGATAAGGCGCACTGCCGCTGTCGTAGCGCTTGATGGTGCTCTGGGTGTAGTTCTTGGTGACATAGGCGTCCATCGGCGTGCCGGTCTGGACCGCGATCACCTTGCCCTTGAGACCTTCGGGCGAGATGGTCAGGTTGGCCCCCTTGTGCGCGACGAAACGGAACACCGGATGATCGTAGATATCGCTGAAGGCAAGGATCTTGCGCCGGGCCTGGGTAACGGTGAGTTGCGAGATCAGCGCGTCGTACTTGTTACTGATCAGGCCGGGAATCATGCCGTCCCAGGCCGCGTTGATGATCTTGCAATCGAGCTTGGCCGCATCGCAGACAGCCTGGGCCAGCTCGACATCGTAGCCGACCAGTTTGCCGGAGCCGTCCACCGATTCGAAAGGCGGGAACGTCGCGTCGGTGGCAATAGTGATCGGCTCCGCCAGGGCGCCACCGGCGACTACCATCGAGAGGGAAGCGAACAACAGCGTGGATAAACGGTTCATGAGTGCGTCCTATGGGTGGGTCGTAGGTTCGGCAGTGTTGAACAGCGGCATTTCAGCGCTGTTGAAACAGCGTCTTTTCAGGGTTAAAGGCTAACGCCGGGGCCTCGGATCTATCCGTCGTAAACGTCGGCAGTCGCACGGGATACGGCTGTTTTCCCGAGCGGACCGCAGCGGCTTCGGCTGGGTATTCATAGCCTGCGGATCAGGGCAGAAAAGCACTGGCGGGGATGACGGACTGCTTCACGCTGGCCAGGGTCGGATGACTGACCAGACGGTCTATATGCAGCTCGACATCGTTGAACCATTGCTCCGTCAGCACCCGGTAATGCTCCAGGTCGCGACAATGCATGCGCAGGCAGTAGTCGAAGGCCCCACTGACCAGCTGGCACTCGATCACCTCGCGGCTTTCCCGCATCTTCGCCTCGAAAGCGCGCTGCGCGGTCCGGCCGTTCTGGTTGGAGAGCGCCACCATGACCAGCAGCGAAACACCGGGCGACAGCCGCGGCAGGTCGATCATCGCGCCGTAGCCGCGGATCACCCCGAGCTTCTCCAGCTTGCGCACCCGTTCGAGGCACGGCCGCGGCGTCAGGTGCACCCGTTCGGAGAGTTCCTGATAGGTGATCCGGCCTTCGTCGCGCAGGATGTCGAGAATCGCGGCGTCGATACGATCCAGGACCGGGGGGCTTCGTTCATCACTCGGGACATGGCAGCCTCCTACTTCAGGCGACCGGAAAGAAATTGCTGCAGGCGTTCGCTGCGAGGCTGCTCGAACAACTGCGCCGGCGTACCCTGCTCTTCGATCCGCCCCTGGTGCAGGAACAACGCCTGGGTCGACAGGTGACGGGCAAACCCCATCTCGTGGGTCACCACCACCATGGTCCGGCCCTCCTCGGCCAGGGTCTGCATGACCTTGAGCACTTCACCGACCCGCTCGGGATCGAGGGCCGAAGTCGGCTCGTCGAACAGCATCACTTCAGGCTCCATGCACAGGGCCCGGGCAATCGCCACCCGCTGCTGCTGGCCGCCGGAAAGGTGTGCGGGGTACTGGCCATGACAAGCGGGCGCCAGGCCGACCTTGTGCAGATAGGCTTCACCGCGTTCGCGGGCCTCGGCCTTGCTCAGTCCGTGCACGTACATCGGTGCCTCCATGACGTTTTCCAGCACGGTCATGTGCGACCACAGGCAGAAATTCTGGAACACCATCGCCAGGCGTCCGCGCATGCGCTGCAACTGCACCGGGTCCCGGGCCCGCAAGGCGCCACTGCGCCGATCGCGACGGGTATCGAGCAGCTCGCCGTTGACCTGGATGGTCCCGGCACTGGGCTGCTCCAGCAGATTGATGCAACGCAGGAAGGTGCTCTTGCCCGAACCGCTGGAGCCGATGATGCTCACTACGTCGCCGGAACGGGCGGAAAGGCTGACGCCCTTGATCACCTGGTGGTCGCCGTAGCTTTTATGCAGGTCGGTCACTGCCAGCTTGTACATCGATTCGCTCCTCATGCCTGTGGGAAAGAAAGATCAGCGGGGTCAGGCCGGCGGCGGCACGATGACCCACAACGCCGTGCACACTTCATCCTTCGACGGGTTGACCCAGGTGTGCGGATCGCTGGGGGCGAAGGTCAGGGTGTCGCCGGCTCGCAGCAGGTAGGTTTCCTCTGCGACACGCATCTCCAGGCAGCCGCTCTGGACATGCACCAGGTCGGCGGCAGCCTTGATCGAATAGGGTTCGGTACCGGAACCGCCGCCCGGCTCGATCACCGAATAAAGCGCCATCATGTGTTCGTTGCCGGCTCCACAGATCAGGTACTCGCGCATGCCCTCGCCACCCAGGCTGATCGGCGCGCCCTGCCCGGCCGCGACAAAGCGGGTGGACGGCGGCTCGAACAGTTCGCCCGGCTTGATGCCGATGGCTTCGCAGATACGCAACAAGGTCGCCACCGAAGCCTGCACCGTGTCGCGCTCGAAACGACTGATAAAGGATTTGCTGACACCGACCTTTTGCGCCACCTCATCGATCAGCATGCCCTTGGCCTGGCGCAGTGCCCGCAGGCGACTGCCGACGTTGAACGGGTCGGTGCTGCCCGACGAGCCGCTGACGGTTTCGTCCTCCGGCATTTCGATTTTCTTGCTAGGCATTGGACGGTCCTTGAGTTTCCAATTAGACAACTTGAATTGAACATAGCAAGCATCGAGCCAACCTATTAAAAACCCAATAAAACCTGGAAAAAATGAAGACACCCATCCTTCAAGCTCGCCATTTCAAGGTATCCAGATGCAAATGGAACAACCTATCCCAACAATTAGTTTCCTATTTGGAAACCTCGACATAGACATATCGAGCCTCATGACAGGGAGAAAAAAGCAGGCAGACCGGGCACTTTTGGGGCACCGCGAACTGTCGTGGTGCGCACCTGCCCTCAAGACAGAAAACAGGCAAAGACAGGAAACGGGCGATGCCCATCACTGTTACAGGCAGTGACCCTTGCCCTCAGGAAAAGCAGGAAGACGTTTCGATTAGACTCAGGGATGGGAGTCGCTTCTCAGAACGGAACAGGCGGCGCAGCTATCATGTCGAGCCGCCGATCCGGGCACCTCGATGGGCACCCGGAACCGTTGCAGTCGGCAAGGCGACCTCCAGAACTCTTGGCCATGCTGGCGGGACGCGCCCTGAGCATTCAGGCAGCGTATCCAGGGATGTGTTTTCCCGCCGCTCAAAGGAACGAACTATGACCCGTAATATGATCGGCAGCGTGATTGGCGGTGCAGCGGCACTGGGCCTTATCGTGGTGTTTTTCGGCAGCTGGTACACCGTGGATGAAACAGAGCGTGGCGTACTGCTGAGAAATGGTGCGCTGGTCGGCGTAGTGGACCCCGGCCTGTCGTTCAAGACGCCCTTTATCGAGACGGTCAAACTGATCAGCACCCAGAGCCAGGTATCGGCCTACGAGAACCTCCAGGCCTACAGCAAGGACCAGCAATCGGCCCAGCTCAAGGTTTCAGTTTCCTGGCACGTTGCTCCTTCCGATGTCGCCAAGGTATACACCCAGTTCAAGGACATCGACGGCGTGCGCGACCGACTGATCAGCCGCCAGGTGCCCACCCAGGTCGAGAACGTCTTCGGTCAGTTCAACGCGGTTGCCGCGGTGCAGAACCGCGTCCAGCTGGTCAACGACATTTCCGCCGCCATCAAGAAAGCCGTGGCGGGTCCCGTAATGATCGACAGCGTGCAAGTCGAGAACATCGACTTCAGCGACGCCTATGAAAAAGCCATCGAAGCGCGCATGGCCGCCGAAGTCCAGGTCAAGACCCGCGAACAGCAACTGGCGACCGAACAGGTCCAGGCGCAGATCCGCGTGACCCAGGCCCAGGCCGAAGCCGACGCGCAACTGGCCCAGGCCAAGGCCGATGCCCAGGCCACAGAACTGCGCGGCCGCGCCGAAGCCGAAGCGATCAAGGCCCGCGCCCAGGCCCTGGCGAGCAACCAGAACCTGGTGGAATTGACCAAGGCCGAGCGCTGGAACGGCGTGTTGCCGACGACGGTACTGCCAGACGGCGCGGTGCCGTTTATCGATGCCCGACAGAATCGTCAGGCTGAGTAACGGAGTCAGTGCGGGGCGCCGGATATTCGGGAGAATCCTGGCACCCTCAAGCTCATTGCGAGCAGCAGACCCCCCTCCCCAGTCAACCTCCGGACTTTTCCTCGATTTGCCTGCCGAGATGACGGACCTCCGCCCGGAGGGCCTGGAGTTCGGTTGTCGCCTGATTGAGTAACTCGCGATCCGATAACCGGGAGCGAACATCGGAAGCTGCTTTCTTGCGTCCCCGGTAGATGGCGAAAGCTATCAATAAAACCATACAGGCCAACCAGGACAGAACGATTATGGCCTTCACTAGCCCACCTCCTGAATTGCGCACACGCAAGAGAAGACAAAACAAACAACACTGGCGACAAACAGCGTGACACTCAACAACACCATCTTGGGTGTGGCGTCGCCCGCCAAGAGGTACAAAGTCGAAAAACCGGTAATAGCAGCACCTGCCCCCAGACCCGCCATCGCGTCAGCCAACCAGCGAATCGTTTTACTTTCCATGCTGCATCCCTGCGCAAAACCCGGCCAAGCATTTCCATACGACGACCTGGCAATGGCAAAGAATGCTGAGGAATACGAGAAGAGTGGTCAACCAATCGAATGTTTGTCGGTATTTCAGGAGCGCCGCAGCGTCGATGCAGGAGGGAGAAAACCTCAAAATCAAGACACAAAAAAAGGGCCAACCTTTCGGTTGACCCCTCTAGACCGCCCAGCAGAGCGGATTTTATCTGGTAGGCGCGATTGGACTCGAACCAACGACCCCCACCATGTCAAGGTGGTGCTCTAACCAACTGAGCTACGTGCCTGCTGTGGGCTGCATTCTACGGATTTTCCGCAGGCTGGCAACCTGTTTTTTCTTCTAAGCCTATGAATAGGCTTGAAAATTTCTACCGAAAGCACCTTTCGCAAATGAAATCAGGCCAGCACTCCTGCCGCGGGCCCGGAAAAGCCCGCAGGCAGCAAAGGCTGTCCGCCCTCCTACATCGCCGAATTCAAGACGAAAAAAAGGCCAACCTTTCGGTTGGCCTTTCTACACCGCCCAGCAGAGCGGATTTTGTTTGGTAGGCGCGATTGGACTCGAACCAACGACCCCCACCATGTCAAGGTGGTGCTCTAACCAACTGAGCTACGTGCCTGCTGTGAGGCGGCATTCTACGGATTTGGCGAAGTGTGTCAATACCTTTTTTGCCGCTAAGTCTATGAATAGGCAAATTTTTTATTTGGCCCCCGGCAACGCCGATGTTTCGGGTGGCTGGCGGGGGTATTTCATCTGAGGTAGGATCAGGCCACTCGTAAAAAATATAAAACAGAGGTTCCAGGATGGCGAACACCCCCTACCCCCAGTCCTATTACGCCGCATCGGCCAATCCGGTTCCCGAGCGCCCGCTGTTGCAGGATGACGTCGAAACCGATGTATGCGTGATCGGTGCCGGCTACACCGGCCTCTCCAGCGCACTGTTCCTGCTGGAGAACGGTTTCCGGGTCACGGTGCTGGAAGCCGCCAGGGTCGGCTTCGGCGCCTCGGGCCGCAACGGCGGCCAGATCGTCAACAGCTACAGCCGCGACATCGATGTGATCGAGCGCAGCGTCGGCGCCAGACAGGCACAACTGCTCGGACAGATGGCCTTTGAAGGCGGCCGGATCATTCGGGAACGGGTAGCCAGGTACAACATCCAGTGCGACCTCAAGGACGGCGGTGTCTTTGCCGCCATTACCAAAAAGCAGATGGGCCACCTCGAATCCCAGAAGAAGCTCTGGGAACGTTATGGTCATACCCAGCTGGAGTTGATGGACCAGCGCCGTATCCGCGAAGTGGTCGACTGCGATCAGTATGTCGGCGGCATGCTCGACATGAGCGGCGGCCATATCCATCCGCTCAACCTGGCGCTCGGCGAAGCCGCGGCGGTCGAGTCACTCGGCGGCACGATCTACGAGCAATCGCCCGCAGTACGTATCGAACGCGGCGCCAACCCAGTGGTGCACACGCCACAGGGCAAGGTCAGGGCCAGGTTCATCATCGTCGCGGGCAATGCCTATCTGGGCAACCTGGTGCCGGAACTGGCCGCCAAGTCGATGCCCTGCGGCACCCAGGTGATCACCACCGAGCCGTTGAGCGATGCTCTGGCGAAATCGTTGCTGCCGCAGGATTACTGCGTGGAAGACTGCAACTACCTGCTGGACTACTACCGTCTTTCCGGCGACAAGCGCCTGATCTTCGGCGGTGGCGTGGTCTATGGCGCACGGGACCCGGCGAATATCGAGGCGATCATCCGGCCGAAGATGCTCAAGGCCTTCCCGCAACTCAAGGACGTGAAGATCGACTACGCCTGGACCGGCAACTTCCTGCTGACCCTGTCGCGCCTGCCCCAGGTCGGTCGCCTGGGCGACAACATCTATTATTCCCAGGGCTGCAGCGGCCACGGCGTGACCTACACGCACCTGGCGGGCAAAGTGCTGGCCGAAGCCTTGCGCGGACAGGCCGAACGCTTCGATGCCTTTGCCGACCTGCCACACTATCCGTTCCCCGGCGGGCAACTGCTGCGCACGCCATTTACCGCGCTGGGGGCGTGGTACTACACGATGCGCGACAAGCTCGGGGTTTAGTCCTTGCGGGAGCTTGCCGGCGAAGAGCTCCTCGAGAAGGCTGCAAACCTCAAGGCTCTCTTCCCGGCGCTGCGGCGTCCCGACAAGCCCGCTCCCACAAGGTTTTCCTGTGTCATGCGGGCTGCGAGCGATCAGTGTCCGGCAATGGCCCTGGTCGCCTTCGCCGCCGCCTGCTCCTGCCCTGCCCGGGACAGGTCATCGGCGGCCTTCAACCAGCACTGTCGGTCGACCTGGGCCGGCAGTTGCGTCGGCGCCTGGATCAGTACCGCCCAGCCACCGGCACTCTTCCAGGCCGAAGTGAACTTGTCGAAATCCATCAGCAGCCGACGGTTCATCCCCGCCCGCAACAACACCGTCTGCTTGGTCCGGTTGTAGCCGGCCACCACGGCATAACGCGGTTCGGAAAACACCCGCCCTTCATTGAACCGCACCATCACCGGATATCCGGCCGCGACCTGAGTCAGCACCGCCGGCAATTCGGCATCCAGCGGGTACACCACCATGCCGTACTCGCGCGCCAGCACCTGCATATTGCGTTGCAGATCCGCCTCGGCGCCCGGCAGCTTCAGGGGCTTGTCCAACAGCCCAGGGGTCACCGTCACGCCCTGCTGCGACAGCATGCTGGCCAGGGCTCCCGGACCGCTCTGATAAACCTCGCCGCGGAAAAACGGCACACCATTGAGTTCCACACGCTCCGGCAAACGCTGGATTTCCGGCTGGACGCTGCCGGCACAGCCGCCCAGGGCCAGCAACAGGGCGCCCACCATCAACAACCGGCGGGATGACAGGCAGCGCAAATGGGTTGATCCCTCGAACATCTTCACTCTCTTGATCAGGTGCCAGGCAAGGTCAGCCCCGGCTCGGGCCTTGATCATAGGTCGCAGTCACGCGGTGGTATAGCCTTTCATCACAGTTTGTCCGACGCCATAGAGCGAAATGACTGACCGAACACGACCATTGGTCAATAGCCTGAAACATCCCAGCGACTAGACTGATCCTCAAGCAAGACGAAGTGAGCGAGCCCCTTCGGGGCGAAGGAGGCACTGATGAGCCTTATCGTGACAGTTGCATTGTTGATCCTGGGTTGGCTGGCGGTCGCGGCGGCCATGTTGTGGGGAATCCTGCGGATCTCCCGTCGCCATCACCCGCACGCCCTACCCTCGCAACCGCAGGAAGCCGACAAGCCACAGGGACGCACCGTCAGCGCCCATTAAGAGATTTCCCACAAAAAAGGCCGCCTGGAACCAGGCGGCCTTTCTCGTTACACGACGCGGATCAGGCTTGCACCGCCTCGCGTTTCTGCCGGGCACGACGGGCCAGCATGTTCAGCCCCTCGATCACCGCCGAGAAGGTCATGGCGGCGTACACATAGCCCTTGGGCACATGGGCACCGAAGCCTTCGGCGATCAGCGTCATGCCGATCATGATCAGGAAGCCCAGGGCCAGCATCACCACCGTCGGGTTGTCGTTGATGAACTTCGCCAACGGCTCGGAAGCCAGCAACATCACGGCTACCGCCACGACTACCGCGATCACCATGATCGGCAGGTGTTCGGTCATCCCCACCGCGGTGATGATGCTGTCGATGGAAAAGACCAGGTCGAGCATCAGGATCTGGCCGATGGCGGCGGCGAACCCCAGCGACACCCGCGAAGGCCTGTCGTCGTGCTCCTTGGTTTCCGGGTCCATGCTGTGATGGATTTCAGTGGTTGCCTTCCAGACCAGGAACAGGCCACCGGCGATCAGGATCATGTCCTTCCAGGAAAACGCCTGGCCGAACACCTCGAGCACTGGCGCCGTGAGCTTGACGATGTAGGCGATGGTGCCGAGCAGGGCCAGGCGCAGGATCAGCGCCATGCCGATACCGATCCGCCGCGCCTTGGTGCGAAACTGCGCAGGCAGCTTGTTGGTCAGGATCGAAATGAAGATCAGGTTATCGATGCCGAGCACGATTTCCATGACGATCAACGTCGCCAGGGCAATCCAGGCAGTGGGGCTGACAGCGAGTTCCAACAGGTATTCCATGGTTCAGTCCTGATTCCGGTAAAGCGGGTTAGATTTCCCGGGACGACTTTTCAGTCTCGTCCGCAGGTTTCGATTTGTTGAGCGGCAACCCACTGGTCGCGTCACTGAGGGCCTGTTCGGCCGCCTTGTGCGTATCGTCGATGGCTTGCTTGGCCGTTTCGGCCGCCGTGCCCATCAACTGCCGGGCGCTTTTTTCTGCCTGGTCGCAACCGCCGAGCACCAGCAAGGAGGCGATCAGCAGCGAGGTGGTCATGATCGAATGGCGTTTCATCCAGGGTTCCTTCTGTTCCCGGGCGAACCGCTCAGTTGGCTCGCCGATAGCGCTGCATTCTAGGGAGCGCGATACTTCAGGAAAATTCGTATTTTTAAGCGCTATACTTCGCTTTTTACGAAGTGATGGCCGCCATGCTCAATTACCGGCAATTGCACTATTTCTGGGTCGTGGCCAAGACCGGCAGCATCGTGCGCGCCTGTGAACAGCTGAACCTGACCCCGCAAACCATCAGCGGCCAGATCAGCCTGCTGGAACAGACCTTTGGCGTTGAGCTGTTCCGCAAGGCCGGACGCCAGCTCGAACTGACCGAAGCCGGGCGCCAGACCCTGCCCTACGCCGAGCAGATGTTCCAGTTGGGCAATGAGTTGGAGGCGATGCTGCGGGCACAGCCGAAAGAGCAGCAGGTGCTGTTTCGGGTCGGAGTGGCGGATGTGGTGCCCAAGTCCATCGTCTACCGGCTGATCGCCCCGACCATGGAGCTGGACGAACCGATCCGCATTACCTGCCGCGAAGACAAGCTCGAACGCCTGCTGGCGGACCTGGCGATCCAGCGCCTGGATCTGGTGATTTCCGACAGCCCGATGCCGAGCCACCTGGATATCAAGGGCTACAGCCAGAAGCTGGGGGAATGCGGGGTCAGTTTTTTCGCCACCGAGGCGTTGGCGCAACGCTACGGCGACACCTTCCCCAGCTGCCTGCAGGGCGCGCCGCTACTGATTCCCGGCCAGGAAACCGTGGTGCGCAGCCGCTTGTTGCGCTGGTTCGCCGAACAGAAGATCCAGCCGAAGATTGTCGGTGAGTTCGACGACAGCGCCTTGATGCAGGCCTTCGGGCAATCCGGCAGCGGCTTCTTCATCGCCCCGAGCGTGATCGCCGATGAGGTGTGCAAGCAGTACGGCGTCAGGCTGATGGGCCAGACCGATGCCGTGAGCGAATCTTTCTATGCGATCTCGGTGGAGCGCAAGGTCAAGCATCCCGGCATCCTGGCAATTACCGAAGGCGCCCGGCGCGAGCTGTTCATGGGGCGGAAGGTTAAGCGCCGGCCGTGCGCAGTCACGAGGCAGTCCTTGTGAAAGCAGACCTGTGGGAGCGGGCTCCCACAGGCAGTGCGTCAGGTTTGACGAATCAGAACGCGCCCATGTAGTCGCGCTTGCCGATTTCCACGCCGTTGTGACGCAGGATCGCGTAGGCAGTGGTCACATGGAAGAAGAACTGTGGCAGGCCATAGCTCAGCAGGTACGACTGGCCGCTGAAGCGCTTCTCTTTCGGCGTACCCGGACGGGTCACGATCTCGATGCCTTCCTTGCCGTCGACCTGTGCGGCGGTGATGCTGTCCAGGTGCGCCAGGGTCTTGCTCAGCAGTGCCTGCAGATCGGCGAAGGTGGTTTCGGTATCCGGGTAGGACGGTACTTCGATCTCTGCCAGACGCGACGACACGCCCTTGGCGAAATCGACCGCGATCTGCACCTGGCGCACCAGGGGGAACATGTCCGGAGCCAGGCGGGCTTGTACGAATACGCTCGGATCGATGTTCTTCGCCGTCGCGTGGGCTTCGGCCTTGTTCAGAACGTCGCTCAGGGCGTTGAGCATTTGCTTGAAAACCGGAATGGAAGCTGCGTACAGGGAAATGGTCATGGGGATCTCGCAATGAAGATGGCAGGAATGAAGCCGGGCGATTATAGCCAGGGTTCCCGTCGTTGCGGCTTGTCTTTTTACGTCGGGAAGTCCTACGCTAGTGCCCTTCCAACGCATAGGGAACAGCACAATGAGCACCGAGCAAGAGACTTCCGGCGACCAGCCACGGTTGAACAGCACGGAAATCCGCATCCTGGGCTCCCTGATCGAAAAGCAGGCCACCAACCCGGAAACCTACCCGCTGACCCTCAATGCCCTGGTCCTCGCCTGCAACCAGAAAACCAGTCGCGAACCGGTGACGAACCTCAGCCAGGGCCAGGTCGGGCAAAGCCTGCGCGCCCTCGAAGGCCAGGGCTTCACCCGCCTGGTGATGGGCAGCCGGGCCGATCGCTGGGAGCATCGGGTCGACAAGGCGCTGGAACTGGTGCCGGCGCAAGTGGTGCTGATCGGCCTGCTGTTCCTGCGCGGGCCACAGACGGTCAATGAGCTGCTGACCCGCAGTGGCCGGATGCATGATTTCGAGGACACCGAACAGGTGGTGCACCAGCTGGAGCGCCTGATCGCCCGGGGCCTGGCGCTGTTGATTCCACGCCAGGCCGGACAGCGCGAAGACCGCTACACCCATGCCCTGGGCGATCCGGCGGATATCGAAGCGATCATCGCGGCGCGTCAGCAAGGACCGGAGCGCGGCACTGCGGGCGCGGTGTCAGTGGAACGGATCGAAGAGCTGGAGGCACGGATTGCGGCGCTGGAAGAGCGCCTTGCCCGGTTGGAGTGAGCTCCCTCTGCAGGAATCGCGTGGTGTCTCTAGGTCCGGGCAAACGCCACGGCCTTCTGGAACTGCTCCGCTGTCGGTCGCACTCCGGTGTACAGCACAAACTGCTCCAGGGCCTGGATGGCAATCACTTCCAGGCCGGTGATCACCCGCTTGCCTTGCTCGCGCCCGCGCACGATCAGTGGCGTTTCCGAAGGAATCGCCACCACATCGAACAGCGTCTCGGCCGCGTCCACCGCGCTGGCCTCGAAAGCCAGCTGACCGGCCTCCGGCCCACCGTCCATGCCCACCGGCGTCACATTGACCAGCATCTGCGGGCGCAACTCGCCCAGTTGCGCCTGCCACTCGTAACCGCAGATCGCCGCCAGCGCCTTGCCGGCCGACTCATTGCGCGCCACGATCACGCCATTGCGGTAACCGCCATCACGCAGGGCCGACGCCACGGCCTTGGCCATGCCGCCGCTGCCACGCAGGGCAAAGCTGGTGTCGCGGGGCACGGCATGGGTCTCCAGCAACTGGGCAATCGCGATGTAGTCGGTGTTGTAGGCCTTGAGGTGGCCGGCGGTGTTGACGATGGTGTTGATCGACTGGATCGCCGCGGCCGAGGCGTCCAGCTCGTCCACCAGGGCGATGCAGGCTTCCTTGAACGGCATCGACACACCGCAGCCACGGATCCCCAGGGCTCGGATCCCGCCGACCGCGCCGGGCAGGTCCTGGCTGCTGAAGGCCTTGTAGTAGAAGTTCAGGCCCAGCTGTTCATACAGATGATTGTGGAAACGCAGGCCGAAATTTCCGGGGCGCCCAGACAATGACATGCACAGCTGGGTGTCTTTGTTGGGGTTCATCTGCATGTTTCATCTCCTGGAGGGTACTTTCGGATAGACGGGATTAGCCATCGACCCCGGTTTTCGTTGATCATAGCCCGCAGGTGCAAGGCTCTGGCGCGGGTATCGCAGGACTGTAAGGAAGCATCGCCAGGAACCTTACACAAAATTTACTCAGCGGCTGTGAAGATTTTCAGGAAGTCGCTGTCATAGAAGTATCCCCGCGACAGTCCTTGAGTCTATTGCAGACAACAAGCGCTGGGGTTGGAACCCGAGGAATAATCATGATTCGTACAATTCCCAAGATAGCTTTGCTCGTTGGTGCACTCGCTGTCGCAGGTCAGGCCTCCGCCCACGGTGGCGGCTGGGTTGGTCCTGCCTTGTTGGGTGGCGTGATCGGTGGGGCGATTGTCGGCTCGGTGGTATCGAACAGCCGCCCGGTCTACGTCCAGCAGCCTGTCTATGCACAGCCCGCACCGGTCTATGTCCAGCAACCGGCTCCGGTCTACTACCAGCCGGCCCCGGTCTACGTCCAGGCACCGCCTCCGGTGGTGGTCTACGGCGGTGGCGGCTACTACCGTCCGGCGTACTACGGTCACCCGCACTACGGCTACGGCCCACGCTGGTAATCGTCAAGGCAAGAACCCCAGGCCCCGCTCGCAAGACGGGGCCTGACTCGTTCTGGGCTTGCTGAAAAGTACGAACGCGTCACAGGACGGGTCTGAATTTCGGTGGTAAAGGTCGCAAGCGAGACAGCAACGCAGGGCCAATGGCGCATGATATGCATAAGCCGTCACCCGGAGCAGGTATTCACACGGCTGTCATATGGGTGCCATTAGCGATCGGCAAGATCGCCCATACGCCCTGAAAACTTCTACCTATAAAAACAAGGACGAGCCATGCCTACGCAAAACCCGCATCGCACCGCCGGCCTCTGCACTTCCAGCAAGGTCTACAGCGCCCTCACCGAACTCAAGCAGCTGGAGGGCCATCGCACGGCCAAGTTTCTCTCGCTGCTGGCCGAGAACCTGGTTCGCAAGGGATTGTTGAGCGAACAGGAAGTGGTGAACATGCTGGATCAGGTCGTCGACTGATCCGGCATGTTCAAGCGCTTGCGGTCGATGCCCCGTTATGGCGCAAGGCTTGATTTCGTCGATGTCCACTATCGAGCGCGGTGATTTTCCCCCGAACCGCCATCCCCGTAAGGTAGCTCCATAGATTGATGGAGGTACTTATGCCCAAGGTTCAGATCATGTCCGTTATCGGCAGCGCCGTTCCCGCCTCGCTCAGGGAACTGGGACTGCTCGCCTGCTGGTACCTGGTCCGCGACGGCGTCCCCATCAGCGGTCCCTTCACGTCCCTGCCGGCGGCCAAGGCCTTGTCCGAGCGCATGGACCTGCACAGCTTCGGTGCCTGACCGCCTACCTGTTCCCGAATCGTGCGTTGCTCCGCACAACCCCTTGCCCGCACTGGTTGCGGGCTTTTTTATGGGCGCCGATCAGCCGCGCTCGGCCTGTGCGCTATTGACCTGGGTGCGATGCACCAGCTTCTGCAGGCGCTTCTCCAGTTCGATCATCACCACGCGGTCCGAACGCCCGCTTTCCAGTTCGTCACTGAGGGCGTAGGCGACCTTGCGCAACTCGTGAATGATGACAATCCGGTCATCGTTGAGGTCATGCTTGTGGGACTCGAACAACCGCTGCAGGAAGTCCTCGAGGATACGTTGGTAGCGATGCCGGTCGGTCGCGCGCAAGTGCGCCAGGCTGGCGGTGATCCGCGCCAATAGCTCGAGGATCTCCAGCCCGAAGTAATGCAGGCGCCGCGCATAACCGACTTCACGCTCGCGCAGTTGCCGGCGTTCGGCCTGGAATGCCTGCTTGCGCTGGATCGCCGGCACGGCAATCGCCACCATCAGCCCGACGATCAATCCCACGGCCTGGATCCAGCCATACCAGTCGACCGACTTCGGAAAGAAGGCAAACCCCACCACCACCACGGCCACTACCCCCGCCCCGACCACCATGGGCAGGTAATCCCGGCTGATAAAACCCTTTGGCATTGCCCGATTCCTCACGTCTTGAAAAGCGCCGTTCGCGATCAAGTGGCGATGCTAATCGCTGTGCGTGACCGACACCATCACATGTCAGGGCCGATACACAAAAATCGATGTTCAGTCCTCAATGGGACGAGACATAAATGGAACTGCTGGTGGGAGCAGGCAAGGCATAGGTCCGTTTCATCCACTGAATCTCCTCCTGCGAGGTACGACCAAAAAAGCGCTTGAACTCACGACTGAACTGCGACGCGCTTTCGTAGCCCACCATCGCGCACGCCGTCGCCGCAGTAATGTCGTTTCTCAACATCAGCAGGCGCGCCTGGTGCAGGCGGGTGGACTTCAGGTATTGCATCGGCGAGGTGTCGGTGACCGTGCGAAAGTGCGAATGAAAACTGGGCACGCTCATCATCGCTTCCCTGGCCAGCTGTTCGACATCCAGGTGCTGGCTGTAGCACGAATGAATCTTGCGTATGGCCCTGGCGACCTTGCCGAACTGGCCTTGTCGATTGAGCGCGGCCCGCATCGAACCGCCCTGCTCGCCGGTGATGATGCGGTAGTAGATTTCCCGCATCAGCGTCGGGCCGAGAATCCGCGCTTCGACCGGGACACTCATCACTTCCAGGAAGCGCAGGAGTGAGTCGCTCAGCTTGTCATCCATCGGCGAGGAGTACATCCCCTTGGGTTTGGCTTCGGCCAGCCCGGCGACTTCATCAAGCTCCAGCATCAACTCGGCGGCCAGGTTGAAATCCAGGCGCAGATACACCGCCAGCATCGGCTCGGCTGCGCTGGCTTGCGTCTCCATGCTGAAGGGCACGGGTACCGAGACCACCAGGTAGTGTTGCGCGTCGTAGACGTAGATGTCTTCACCCAGGTAGCCACGCTTGCGCCCCTGGCAGACGATCACGATGCCCGGATCGTAAAGCACCGGCGTGCGGTTGAGCGGACGATTGGAGCGCAGAAAGCGCACGTCGTCGAGCGGTGTCAGGTTGTATCCCTCGACAGGCGCCAACTGCCCCATCAACTCGATAATGCGGTCCGTGCGTGGGTTGTCATGGCCCATGTCGCCTGCCTCCAGCGGAAAACCGGAATGTACTCCGACGGCGATGCTCCTGGATACGTCGCTCATAGGATCAGGCAAGCAATCGAGAGAAACCCGCAGCAACTCCCGGATTCCGGGCGCGCGCCCCTCTCTCCAGGCTTATAGGAATGGGCAATCAAAGCACATGAACGGATATTCGCTTGTCTGACCGATCTGCGTAGCTTGGAAAAGGACGGTTGCAGGCCACGAGCACTGCAGCCGCACTTTCAATTCCAGCTCCGGAGAGTCCTCATGCTAATCGTCTATAACCCGGCAACCGGTGAAGAAGTCGGTCGTGTCGTCAAGAATACCCCGGCCGAAGTGAAGGCCGCGGTTGATCGCGCTTGCGCGGCATTCCCGCAATGGTCGTCGAAACTGGCGAAGGAACGCAGCGACACCCTGAGACGCTGGCACGACAGCGTCAAGGCCGACAAGGAAGCCTTCGCTGAACTGCTGTGCCGGGAGAACGGCAAGTGCCTGACCGAAGCCCGTGGCGAAATCGACTACGGCCTCGGGTTTATCGAGTGGTACGCCGAAGAGGCCAAGCGTGTCTACGGCGACACGATCCCGACCCACGACAAGCATGCCTCCGTGGTAGTGACCAAAGAGGCCATTGGCCCCGTCGCGGCGATCACGCCGTGGAACTTCCCGTTCATGATGATCACCCGCAAGGTGGCGACCGCGCTCGCGGCGGGCTGCACCATGGTCATCAAGCCGGCCGAGGATACCCCGCTCACCGCTTTCAAGTTGCTGGAATACGCACGCAAGGCCGGCATCGGTGAAGGCGTGCTCGAAGTGGTGGTCGGCGACCCCAGGGAGATCGGCCTGATCCTGACCGGCGACCCGCGCATCCGCAAGATCTCCTTCACCGGTTCGACCGGGGTCGGTCGCCTCCTTGCCGCGCAATGCGCATCGACCATCAAGAAGATGACCATGGAGCTGGGAGGCAACGCGCCCTTTATCGTGTTCCAGGACGCCGATATCGACGAAGCCGTCAAAGGCCTGGTCGGGGCGAAGCTGCGCAATTCGGGCCAGGTGTGCATTTCGCCCAACCGGATATTCGTGCAGAACACTATCTTTGAAGACTTCGTGAAGCGGGTCAAAGCCAGCGTGGCCAGGATCGAGGTCGACCAGGGCCTGCGGGAAGACTTTGTCGTCGGGCCCATGGTCAACCAGATGGGCTTCGACAAGGTCGTGGCCCTGGTCGAGGAAGCCAGGGCTGCCGGTGCGAAAATCCTCGCGGGCGGCAAGCCACATGCCAAGGGCGGCCTGTTCTACGAACCGACCGTCATCACCGGCTTGTCGGATGACTCCCCGCTGGCACGCAACGAAATCTTCGGTCCCGTGTTCGCGATCTATTCCTTCAAGGATGAGGCCGAAGTCATCGAACGCGCCAACCAGACCGAGTTCGGCCTGGTCGCCTATGCCTACACCAGTGCGCTCGGCCGCTCGTTGCGCCTGGCCCGGGGCCTGGAAGCCGGGATGGTGATCCTCAACTCCGGCTCGGTGGGAACCGCCTCCGTTCCGTTCGGCGGCGTCAAGCAGTCGGGCTACGGCAGGGAGGGCAGCTACTACGGCATCGAAGAGTACGTTCACGTCAAATATGTGCTGATGGCCGGCGCTCAACTCTGATGAAAAGCTGATGCTCCCCTGATGGACCCGGGGCGGCTGCCCACAGCGGCTCGCCCCTCGCTGAAACCCTCGAAATAAAGGCCCGCGATCCCCACAACGCCGTCCCGACCTGGGCTAACATATGTCTTATGGCCAGTATGGATGCAGGACAAAAGTAAATTTTGTGTCAGTTACGCCCAATATCTCCAGAGGTGTGGCAACTTTCTGAACTATATTCATAAAATGTAACGCTTTTTCCAGAAAGCTTTTTCAAGAAAAGCCCGTTGCCAACGGCATATCCATTTTTAGCGAGTCCATCCGCGTGAACATTCGTCATTCCATCCTCGGCCTTTTTTTTGTCCTGGCCGGCACCGTCGCTGCAACCACCGTCGAGGCGCGTGAAACCACCCAGGCCCCTCGCGATACCACTCACCTGCAAGTCGCCTCCGGCAGTGCCCTGCTGATCGATCTGCAAACCAACAAGACCCTGTATTCCAGCAACCCGGACGTGGTCGTGCCGATCGCCTCGGTGACCAAGCTGATGACCGCCATGGTCGTGCTGGACGCCAAGCTGCCGATGGACGAGTACATCTCGGTGAACATCAGCGACACCCCGGAAATGAAAGGCGTGTTCTCCCGGGTCAAGCTCAATAGCGAGTTGCCGCGCAAGGAGATGATGCTGATTGCCCTGATGTCATCTGAAAACCGCGCCGCCGCCAGCCTCGCCCACCACTATCCGGGCGGCTATGCCGCGTTCATCGCCGCGATGAACGCCAAGGCCAGGTCCCTGGGCATGATCAATACCCACTATGTCGAACCGACCGGCCTGTCGATCCACAACGTGTCCACCGCCCGCGACCTCAGCAAGCTGCTGATGGCCGCGCGTCACTATCCGATGCTGAGCGAGCTGAGCACCACCAAGGAAAAGACCGTGGCATTCCGCAAACCCAACTACACCCTGGGTTTTCGCAACACCGACCACCTGATCAACAAGGACAGCTGGAAGATCAAGATCACCAAGACCGGCTTCACCAACCAGGCCGGCCATTGCCTGGTGCTGGTCACCGAAATGGGTAACCGCCCGGTGGCCCTGGTGATTCTCGATGCGTTCGGCAAGTACACCCACTTCGCCGATGCCAGCCGGATCCGCAACTGGGTGGAAACCGGCAAGAGCGGCGGCGTGCCGGACGTGGCCCTGCGCTACAAGGCCGACAAGAACCTGAAGAACCGCCAGGTGGGCGCCCAGGCCGCAAAGTAACCACGGATCAACCGGCCCGGTTCACCGGGCCGCGTTCAACGGCGTTTGAGTGCCTGTTTATGCGCGTACATCGCCTTGTCGGCGTCCGCAAGGAGACTTGCGACCGTCTCATGGCGCTCGGCGTCATATTCGATCTGCCCCACGCTGAAGTTAATGTCATAACCCCGCTGCTGCCCTGAGTTGCGCTCATCCAGGGTTTCGCGCAGGCGCGCCATGATCGCGCTGGTTTCAACGTGGTCGGTGCCGGTCAGCAGCACCACGAACTCGTCGCCGCCCAGGCGACCGATCACATCGCTTTCGCGAAAGGCAATGCGCAGCACATCGGCGAAGGTCTTCAGCGCCAGGTCGCCTTCGGCATGGCCGAAGACATCGTTGATCTGCTTGAAATCGTTCAAGTCGAAAAACAGCAACGAAGCCGGCTTGTCCATGCGCTTGCAGACACCCAGGCCATGATTGGCCAGGGCCTCGAAACCACGGCGGTTGGACAGCAGCGTCAGCTCGTCCATGGTCGCCATCTGCACCGCCACCAGCTCCTGCTCGGCCATGCGCGCCAGGTCCCGCAGCAACGCCCGTTCTTCGTCGTCGAGGGTACGTGGCCGCGTGTCGATCAGGCACAAGGTGCCCAGCTTGCTGCCATTGCCCACCGTCAGCGGGCAACCGGCGTAAAAGCGGATACCCGGCTCGCCGGTCACCAGCGGGTTGTCATGGAAACGCTCGTCATTTTCCGCATCCGGCACCATCAGCACCTGATCGCCGAGAATCGCGTGACCGCAGAAGGAAATATCCCGCGGCGTCTCGCTGACCGTCAGCCCCACGCAGGACTTGAACCACTGGCGGTTCTCGTCCACCAGGCTGACCAGGGCAATGGGCACGTTGAACAGGCGCTTGGCCAGGCGGGTCAGGCGATCGAAACGCTCTTCGGGCGAGGTATCGAGGATATTCAGCGAGCGCAGGGTTTCCACGCGGGCAGTTTCGTTGGCAGGTTTTATCGGCGCTAACATCACGGACTTCCCAGGCTTGCGGTCCTGCAAGCGTATGACAAGAAATGAACCTGTACAACGATATGGACCTTGTATATCCCCCGAGGTTCTACCGGCACGACCTGTGACCGGCGCCACAACCCGACGCCAAAACATGCCAGGTGCCCACGGCAACCGTCATACTCGCCCTCCGCCATCACCGCACAGGATGTCACCCGTGAGCGCCGCCCGTAACGAAACCCACGAATCAAAGAGCATAGGCCGCCTGTTGCTGGAATTGATCTGGCAGATCCTGGTGCTGGTGGTACCGATTTTCTTCGTGACGATCCTGCCGCCACCCCTCGCCTTCGCCGTGGTACTCGGCTGTGCCGGCGCGATGTGGCTGTGCGCGCGATTCGCCTGGCTACCCGGTGCACGGGGTGCGGCCCGACTGATGATCGCGGCGGTGTTCGGCCTGGGCTTCAGCCTGGGGCGCGCCCTCCCCGAGTACTGGAACATCGCCGCCGCCTTTATCGCCATTTTCCCCGGACTGGCCTGTGTGAGCCTCTGGGAACGCAAGCTCGGCCTGGTGCCGGAACCCGAACCGGATTCCGGTCAAGCCGGTGCCAGTGCGTGGGGCGGCCAGGAACCGACCCACACTCCGGAGGGCGAACCGATCCGGGTCTACAACTACAGCGAAATCGCCATGGGCGGTCCGGTCACCTGCGACTACCTGTTTCCCGACGGCATCCTGCTCAAGGGGCTCGGCTCGTCGGCCCGCTTCTCCAGCGATGGCCGCTATTTCGCAGCACCGGTGCCGTCGCGCCAGGACTGGGGGCTGGTGATTCTCGACCGGCCATTGCGCCGCCTCTATCGTTGTCACAACGATCGTTTCTGGGAACTGGACACCTTCAATGAGCACGGCCTCGGCGGACGCTACAGCCCGCTGGTGGACAACAGCGCGGACCTGATCGCCCTGGAGACGCTGCTCAAGGACGCCGACGCCGTGGACCTGCTGCCCGCCGGCGATCTCTGGCTCGAACCCGGCCATTGGCAGCAGGCCCTGGCCCGGCAGCAGATCGAACAGCGCTCCCCGGACGGCCGGCACCTGCTGGAAGGCCAACTGAGCCTGCCCGCCAACCTGCTGGAGCTGGAGCAACCCCTGGCACCGCTGCTGCATCCGGACTACCGCCTGAGCCTGGACGGCGAACCCGCGGCGCTGCTGGTCAAGGCGCAGACGCCGATGATCTGGAGCGAAGACAGCCAGCTTCTGGTCTGTGTCGCCACGCCCGCCGCGCCAACGTCCGGCCAGTTCCATGGCCTGTGGCTCTGGCAACAGGGCCAGGGCTGGCGCGCCTTGCGCACGCCCTGGAGCGCCAGCGACCGCAGCCCCTCGGGCTACTGGAGCGATCCGGTGGCGCTGGACGCACAGTTCGTCTGGCTGGAAAGCTACCTGCCGCTGAATCAACCCGACAACGGGCGCTTCGGCTACCAGTTGCACAACATTCATAGCGATTCGGAAATCCTCGTCGGTCACGATCCCCTCGGACGGGAACAGGATGCCGACTGGAACCGTGCGCGCATCCGCCTGGTGTTGCCGCTGGACAGCGACGGGCAGGCATCCGCCGTGCAGATCGAATCCGCGGCCTTCAAGGATGGCAGCCGTGCCCGCTTCATCTGGGAGCGGGACAACCAGGACGCCGTCGGCGGCTACCGTTGCGAAGTGGTCGGCCCGCAGCGGGACACCTGGAACCTGCCCGGTCTCTGGCGCCTGGAGCATCGGCTCAGCGAGGACGCCTGTCACCTGGCGCTGATGCCCTTTACCGATACACCGGCGATGCCGGATCGGGTGGTCGTGGCCGATCCCCGCACCCGCCGCCTGCTCGACGGACCGGCAGTACGCCTCGCCGAACTGGTGGATTTTCGCGACGCCATCCTCAGCGTCGCGGTGGTCTGCGGGCGCCAGCCCCGGGACCTCACCGGCACGCCCCTACGGCGCTTTACCGAAGCCGCCCCGCCAGCGGCAGAGGCCGGCGGGTTCTGTCATTACCGGGAAGACTCGCTGCTCTATTACGAGCTTCGCCGACTCAAGCTCGGCGCCGACACACTGGAACCGTTGCCGGCCTGGCGGGTGGTCAACCAGCCACAGATCGCCACCGCCGAGGGCGACTACATCCAGCCATCCCCCAGCGGGCTGGACGTCGCCTGGTTGTTCGGCACCGCCACCGAGTACGGCAACGACCTGCTGCGCGGACAGATCGCGCGCCTGGGCGGCCACCTGCTGACCGCTTCCGGCTGCGCCCTGTCCGACCTCGCACCGTCGATGATCTGGTCGCCCCAGGGACGTTACCTGGCGCTGACCCGACTCTACCTGGAACATCGCGATTTCGAACACGGCCGGCGCGCCTGGAAACTCCTGCTGCTCGACCTCGAGGCACACACCTTGCGGACCGCGCCGGACTGGCTGGGCAACCGGCCGCAGTTCATCGACTTCAGCGGCGATACCCTGCACCTGCGCGAGTTCGAGGCCGACTGGGACCTGCGCGATGGCTCGGACCCCGGCCGGCGGGTGAAGATCGCCTTGCAGCACGTGCTGGAATGGCCCGCCGAAGCCCTGGAACGCCATGGCGACCTCTGGCTGACCCGCGCCGATGCCCGCGACGCGCAGGCCTGGCAAGCGCTGGATAGACCGGCGCTTCTATAGCGATCACCGAAGCCTTATCACGTCATTTTTCGATCGTATCCAACAGCAAGCCGACAGCGTGCTTCCACGAATACTCCGAAGCCAATTTCCGGGCGAGCTCATGAGCTCGCTGGAAGGCCGCCTGCGGATCGCGCAGTACACCCTCGATACGCTTGGCCCACTCATCGGAGGCTGACGCCAAATCGTCCCTGGCCTCCACAATGTAATGCTGGGACTCGACATCGCCCAAGACGTGCCGAAGGAACTCACCGATACCGCTCTGACGGCTGACCAGAATGGGGACGCCGAGGGCCAGGGCTTCCTGGGCGACCAGGCCGAACCCTTCACGCCGGGAGGGCATCAGCAGCAGCGTCGCGCGCCTCAGGTCACCCTCGATCGTATTCCCCTCGCTGGCATACTCGCGCACCCGAATCGACAGGTTTTCCGCACCGGGAATATTCAACAGTTGCGTGCGCAAGGCAGCGCCTGTTCCTTGTGGCGCCCCCCGTACAATCAACTCGGGGTCCGACGGGAAACGCACGTTACGGTCCAGCAGCTTGGCCAGCCCCAGAGCGCCGATATCCAGCCCCTTGAGTTCCTGATCCTCGGCACGCCCCAGAATCAGACAATGCAGCCCACTCGGTGGACTCCTCATCGCCGAGCAGGAAAAGCCCGGAATCATTTCATGGACATCCGAAGGACTCTCCAGCGCCGCCACCAGATTACGCGCCTCACGGGACAAGCGCGGGCCAACTGCAACGACCAATGCAGCCGTTTCTGAGAGCCCGAGCTCAATCCTTTCACGCTCCTCGCTCTGGGCCGCGGCATCGTCCTTGCCCTTGAACCACTCGATCTCGCCCGGAGCCATATGGACAAAATGAATCCGCTTGGCCTCACGGAAGAAATCCGTTGCCTGGACATCCGCCGCCGGTCCGGTGATACGCCCATGTCCCACCACCAGTTGCGGGCTGAACCCCTCGGGCAAGGCCAGACGACGCAGCAATCCACTCATGACTTCGGCACCGGGCCCTCCAGGCGCGCGCAGAAGATGGATGTCATATTCCCGGGCATGACCGATTTCCGCTTCGGTGGCATCCGGCACCGCACAGACGACCCTGCACCCCGCCGCGGCCAATGCCCGGCAAAACTCACGGTTGAACGTGGACAATCCACCATGGGCGGACTTCCATTCCGTGGCCATCACCAGAATCGAGGGGCCACGGGCAAGCGCTTGCTGCGCCGGTGTGTGGGACGATGAGGGTTGCGTCGGCGCGTGGCCGCCATTTTCTTTCATGTGGGTTATCCAATCCGTGAGTTCGTGACAGGCATCCATATTCAGTGGTCGTCTCACCACATGATCCATGCCGGTCAAGGAGGGAGGCAGTAACGTCAGGCAGTTGGCAGGATGCGCGGTCGAGTAAGACACCGGCTCATTCCACAGCGCCAACAGGTGCGCCTGTGTCGCGGAGAAATCCTTCGCCTGTCGGGCACTGGTGTAGACCGAATAAAGACGAGATGCCAGGGATAGATTGCCCTGGCGAAAGGCAATGAAACAACGCAACCAGGTGTCGACATGCCCTGGCTCATTGCTCAAGCGCTCGAAAGATTCCAACACGAAATGCGCGTTGTTCACTTCGCCAGCGCACAACCGGCAAAAAACCTCCTGAATTACCAGATAGTAACTTGATGGCCATTGCACTCTGCCTTCACGGGCGATCTGCGCACCGTCAATCCATCGCCCCTCGATCTGGGCTAAAAGACATTGGGCGAGAAAAGCTATCGCCGATGCTCCCTGATCAAGTTCGATAACGCCCCTCAAATAATCGAGGTCAAGTCCGATAGCAGCATTGAAAACAGATTTTTCTCTGATAGTCCCACTCTCGGCAATGTGCCGTGGCATCTCCGGACTGGACAACAGCAAACGCGCCTCATCAATTCGGTTTTCCTGCCTCAGCAGATAAGCGCACTGGGTATAGATCGGAATCTGGTGAAACTCATGGGGCAACGCCCGCATGCTCTCAACCAATAACGCAATGGCTTCCGGTCGCCGCCCATCGTCTTTGAGCAATTCGGCACCGACAAGATAGAGGGCCGCGCGATTGCACTCCACCGGCAGTTTTTCAAGTCCCTCTCCAACCAGCTCAATCGCTTGTGACTGCCGCCCCTCTTCTTTCAAATACTCCGCGCACAGCTGATACAGTGCCACGAGATTGAATTCCGCAGGCACCTTCTCTATACCATCGAGCAACAGCGAAATGGCCCGGTCACGCTGGTCATTTTTCTTAAGCAGTTCGGCGCACTGCGAATACAGCACCACATTATTGAATTCGGCGGAAATGAGATTGATCCCATTGAGCAAAAACTCGATCGCCTCAAGACTGCGATTTTTCTCTACCAGAAACTGCACATGTGCATGATAAAGCGCGACGACATTCTTTTCTGGAGGGATAGCGGCAATACCCCGTCTCAGCAGGCTCATGGCCTCGTCCGTACGCCCCTTGCTCCTGAGCAGCCTGACTCCGTGCAGGTAGAGAGAGACGGGATTGCCACCCTCCGAATGCGCCTCGATTGCTGCATTGAGTGTCAGCAACGCATCGTCGATACGACCCAGGCGTTCTTCGAGACGAGCGACAAAATCCGCGGCATCCGGGGGCCATCAGGACCGACAGCCAACTTGGCGTGTTCTAGTGCCAACTCGATGTCACCGATCCGGTTGCGTTGTTTGAGACAACGAGCCAGGTAATACTCAAGCGGCCTGACCAGACAATCCTGCAGTAGAATGGTCAGCACCGAGATCAATTCATCCAGCTCTTCCCCTGCCGGAATCTTCGAGTTCGACTTGATGGTTTTCATCAGATGGTCGGCGGTGCTCAACACGACCCGATTGAGGTCTTCGTGGCGACCGGCATGGTGCAGGTGATAGCGAAGTTCCGCGAAGGTACTGGCGACTCGCTTTTGGTCCATCACCATCGCTCGTGCTTCGTAGGGGCGAATATGATAATCGGCGGCTTTGGAGTGAGCCTGCCTGAAATCAGGCCCGCAATCGCGCAAATGAGCCAGTCCGATTTCCCGGATGATCGGATGCAGCGAATGCCAGCCCTGACGTTGGCTCAGCAGAAAGCGGGTAATCAGCAGATTGCGAAAATCATTGGCGTCTTTGGCGACACCGCCACAGATCACATCAAAACACACACGTTCGAAACTTCTGCGATGGGCGGAGAGCATCCGTAGCCGGCGCTGCTGGAGCGGCTCCAGATGACTCATGGTACGTTCCAGCAGGTCCTGTTCGAGCCTCTGCAGGAAGTCACGGGAGACTTCTCGATCCTGATAAGCCCAGAGGCTGGGGTTGGCGCCTATCACCTCGTCCAGCGACTCATAGGCCAGGGTCGCCACCAGACTCTCGATAGCCCTCGGATTGCAGCCCAATGAACGGATCAGTTCCGGCTTGCGCTCCGGCGGTACCGCGTCAAGAGTGCCGCTGCCCTGCAACCTGTCGTCCAGCAGCGCGATAGCGTCCTCCTCCGTCAGCGCCGTCAAGGTTTTGATCGGGAAGCTCTCCGACCAACGCGCACGCTCGACCAGACGGTCGCTGACCAACAGCAATCGCCCCCGGAGGGTGGGTCGGGCTCTCAGGAAGGCCAGAATCCCGGCCAGATCGCTTTGCGGCTCCCCCGTATCCGCCTTGAACAGGCGCTGCGCCTCATCGAGAACGATCAGCACCGGTTTGCGCAATGCCTGCTCCAGGGCAAAAGCGGGATTGGGTTGCTCGGAAAGCAAGGTGTTCAACATCGTTTCGACGCCCAGCGTCGTCAGCCTTTCGGCGATATCGGACAGCGTCCCCTGCAGGGCACCCGCGCGCTCCACCACCTCTTCGATGATGACCTGCCAGTCCTCCAACTGCTCGACATGCATGGCCAGCTCTGTCGAGAGTTCACTCTTCCCGACGCCAGGAAATCCTTCGACAAAACACACCACCGGCCCGTCCTCCAGCCAGTGCTCTGTCAACCAGCTCAGTACCTGACGACGATTTTCCCCAAAATGCGCCTTGTGCATGCACACCATCCCTAGTCAACACGTAATGGGCCAGCACTTGCGCGCCCTCAGAACGCTGAAGGAATGACAGGTGAGAGATCCGGGAAGCCGTGACGGTCTCATCGACGCGTGCGGGGCGACCGGGCGAAGCGCTGGGCCGGGCAATATTTAATTGCCATCATCATAAGTCAATACTCGTCCCCTCTACTATGCCGAGACTCCAACAACGCTGTTCCCAAGCAACGTCTCTCCTGCCATTCTGATGAAAAATTCGATCTCGCCGCTCCACCCGGCCTTCACGGGCTGAATCAATGGACTTGACCATGCACAGATCTGCCACTGCCCACCCTGACGACAGGGCCCCGTACTTCTGGCGCGATGCCACCCTGCCGTTTATCGAGGCCCGCTCGATCCAGGACGGCCGCAAGGTCTGTTATGCACGCCATTCCCACGAGCATTTCTCCATTGGCGCGATCACCCACGGGCGCAGCACCTATATCAACGAACAGCAGCAATGGCAGGTCGAGGCCGGCACCGTGGTGCTGATGAATCCCGGCGAGGTGCACGCTTGCAACCCCATCGACGACCAGCCCTGGGCCTATCGGATGTTCTATGTCGAGACGCCCTGGCTGACGTCCCTGCAGCACGAACTGGGGTTCAGCCCGGACCTGGATTTCCGGGCGTTTTCAGCCACCCACAGCACCGATCCACTGCTCTTCCGGGGCTTGAACCTGCTCTACGAACAACTGGTGGACGACGATCTCGCCCATCTGGAGAAACAGTGCGCCATCGTCGAGTTCTTCACCCTGCTGCAACACCACCTGAACCCGGCGCCGATCCCCGCCCGCGAGATCAACCAGAAGCTCGAACGGGCCGCGGCCTATATCCACAAGCACTGTACCGAAGCGCTGAAACTCGAGGATATCTGCCAGGCCGCGCAACTGTCGGCGTCCTACCTGACCCGCGCCTTCAAGCAGCACTATGGCATGACGCCCCACGCCTTCCTGGTCAACCGGCGCATCCAGTACGCGCGCAACCAGTTGCGCCGTGGACGGCTGATCGCCGATGTCGCCCTGGAAGCCGGCTTCGCCGATCAGGCGCACTTCCAGCGGGCGTTCAAGCAACACCTGGCCGCGACACCCGGCCAGTACCGCGGCTGACGGCTCAAGGCAGCAGCAGGTAGATCGCGCTGAGGGACAGCAACAGCGCCATCAGCCGGTTGAACAGGCGCATGCCCCGGGGATTTTCCAGGTAGCGGCGCAGAAAGGTCCCGGCAAAGGCCCAGCAGGCAATCGAGCCATAGCAGATCACGAAGTAGATCAAGGCAAACTCCAGCACCACCCGCGTATCGCCGTTGGCGGCAAACGCCCCCATGCCCGCCACGCAGGCCAGCCAGGCCTTGGGGTTGAGCCACTGCATCACCGCGCCGACCGCCAGGGTCGGCCGCTTGCCGGGTTGGCCGGCATGCAGCGAGCCGTCGTCCATCGCCAGCTTCCAGGCCATGTACAACAGGAACGCCACGCCGCCGAGCTGGATCACCCGCGTCAGCGAGGGCAGCGCCAGCAACAGTTCATGCAGTCCCAGGCCGATCAGCACCAGCAGCAGGGTGAAACCCACGGTGGCGCCGGTGACGTGCCGCAGGCTGGCGCGCAGACCGAACTGCGCGCCGGAACTCAGGGCCACGATATTGACCGGGCCGGGGGTGATGGACGACGCCAGCGCAAAGGCGGCCATGGAAATCAGAACGCTCATCGAATACTTCCCTCTCAGTGAAATGTGACAGGCAAAGTACTCAACCACCCCGGCAGCGTATTGAAGAAAACTCCCCTGGCGGCGCATTATCCGGATCATCGTGTTGCTCTGGAGGAACATCCCACATGTCGGCTTCCACACCTGTCCCCATCATCGAGACCCACCGCCTGCTGCTGCGTCCGGTGCAGGCGGACGACCTCAAGATCGCCCAGGCCATCCACGGCGACCCGCAGACCAATCGCTACAACCCCAAGGGCGCGGCGTCCCTGGAAACCACCAGCAGCAACCTGTTCAACTGGATCGAGCACTGGAAGAGCCGGGGCTTCGGCTACTGGGCCGTGTGCGACAAGGAACACCCGCAGACGGTGCTGGGCTTCGGCGGACTGCAGGACGGCCTGTTCGGCTCGCGCAGCGGACTGAACCTGTATTTCCGCTTTGCCCCGGACGCCTGGGGCAAGGGCTACGCCAGCGAAATGGTCGAAGCCGCCCTGCACCTGGCCTTCAGGACCCTGGAGCGCAACGAAGTGATCGGCCTGGTGCGGCCGGACAACCTGCCCTCGCGCCGTACCCTGGAACGCGCCCGGATGATCGTCGACGGCGAGCTGGACGATGTTCCGGGCCAGCCCCACAGCCTGCTCTACAGCCTCAGCGCCGAACGCTACCTGAGCCCGGAAAGTTTCATGTAGCCGCGGCGGGCGAAGGCGTAAGATGGGCCGAGCACCCATTACAAAATGTGTCAGTCCAGGGAAAGCCACTATGAAATCGAGCCTCGTCAAAGCCGCACTGGTGATCGGCAGCCTGTTGTTGAGCGCCTGCTCCGGCGTGACTACCAGCAACAACAGCGCCTGCGAGACACTGAGTTGCCAGCAGCACTACAACAGCAGCGCCCGCGTCAGCCAGCAGAACGGCTCGATGAACAGCAACCTGGGCAGCAGCTTCAGTGAGTACGGTGCGAGCATGCTGCGCGACTGAAGCGATTCGCTACAGCGCGCAGACCTCCCGCAGGCAGCCGCGTAACCAGCGATGGGCCAGGTCGGCGTCCATCCTCGGGTGCCAGAGCATCGATACACTGAAGTCTGGCGCATCGAGCGGCAAGGCAAAGCTGTACATGCCCAATCGCAGCCTTGCGGTATGGCGCTCCGGCACACTGGCAATCAGATCGCTGGAACGGGCCAGCGCCAGCGCGGTGGAGAACCCCGCGACAATCGTCAGCACCGCCCTCTCCAGGCCCAGGCGCTTGAGTCCATCGTCGATCGGCTCCTTGTCGAGGCCACGACGGGACACGCTGATGTGCTGGCCCGCCGCATAGCGGGCCGGAGTTATCGTCCCTTCGCTCAACGGATGCCCCGCGCGCACCACACCGACAAAACGGTCGCGGAACAGCGCCTGGGTAAACAGCTCCGGACTCGCCGCCCTCCCCACCACGCCGGTCTCCAGATCCACCGTACCGTCGCGCAGCGGTGTGCTGTCCTTGTCCGGCTTCTGCACAAAGCGCAGGCGCACACCCGGTGCCTGCTGGCCGATGCGGGCAATCAGCGCCGCGCCGAAATTTTCCACGAAACCTTCGCTGGTGCGCAGGGTGAAGGTGCGGACCAGTTGCCCAAGATCCAGCTGTTCGGCGGGCCGTAACAACGCCTGTGCCTCCTCCACCAGACGACCGACCCGCTCGCGCAACTCCAGAGCCCGGGGTGTCGGCACCAGGCCACGTCCGGCCCGGACCAGCAGCGGGTCGCCGGTGGTTTCCCGCAGGCGCGCCAACGCCCGGCTCATCGCCGAAGGACTCAGGCGCAAACGCTCGGCGGCTCGCGCCACGCTGCCCTCGGCCAGCAGCACATCGAGGGTCAGCAACAGATTCAGGTCAGGTGTCGACATCGGCAGCCCCGCTTCAGGTGAGTCATGGATAGCGTCAGACGCACGAATAACCTGCAACCCATGCGCCTTCCGCCATAGTAGGGGCCAGCGTAGATTTCCGGTAGCTGCGTATCGGCAGCGCCGGGAAAAGAGGACGAGATGAAAGTCACCACCACCGCACGACATCAAGCCACCACAAACCATGGCAGCGATGCCCCCTCCGTACGCTGGGCCCTGGGCAGCCTGGCCCTGTCCATGCTGCTGTCGTCCCTCGGCACCAGCATCGCCAACGTCGGCCTGCCGACCCTGGCCCAGGCGTTCGAGGCGTCCTTCCAGCAGGTCCAGTGGGTCGTCCTCGCCTATCTGCTGGCAATCACCACGCTGATCGTCAGCGTCGGACGCCTGGGCGACCTGCTGGGCCGGCGTCGCCTGCTGCTGTCCGGCATCGCCCTGTTCACCGCGGCCTCGGCCTTGTGCGGCCTGGCCCCGACACTGGGCTGGCTGATTGGCGCGCGGGCGCTGCAAGGGCTTGGCGCGGCGATCATGATGGCGCTGACCCTGGCCTTTGTCGGCCAGACCGTGCCCAAGGCCCGCACCGGTAGCGCCATGGGCCTGCTCGGCAGCACCTCGGCCATCGGCACCGCCCTCGGGCCATCGCTGGGTGGCATGCTGATCGCCGGATTCGGCTGGCAGGCGATCTTCCTGATCTGCGTACCGCTGGGCTTGCTGACCTGGCTGCTCGCCTATCGCCACCTGCCCGCCGATCCACTTGCAACCCAGGCCAGGCGCCCCAGCTTCGACCTGCCGGGCACGGCGCTGCTGGTCCTGACCCTGGGCGCCTACGCACTGGCCATGACCCTGGGGCGCAACCATTTCGGCTCGCTCAATATCGCCCTGCTGGTGGTAGCGGCCGTGGGTGCCGGGCTTTTCGCGTGGGTCGAGACGAAGGTCGCCTCGCCACTGATCCAACCGGCGATGTTCCGTGACCACTTGCTGAGCGCCAGCCTGGTCATGAGCACGCTGGTTACCACGGTACTGATGGCGACCCTGGTGATCGGGCCGTTCTACCTGGCCCTCGCCCTCGGCCTGGAACCGGCACGGGTAGGCCTGGTCCTGGCGATCGGACCCGCCGTCGCGGCGTTGGCCGGCCTACCCGCCGGACGGATCGCCGACCGTTTCGGCGCCCCCGTCATGACCCTCGCCGGGTTGCTGGCCATCGCCCTCGGCTGCCTGGGGTTATCGCTGCTGCCGCGGACCCTGGGTGTCGCCGGCTACGTCGTGCCCATGGTGATCCTCACCCTGGGCTACGCCGTGTTCCAGACGGCCAACAATACCGCCGTCATGAGCGAAATCCCGGCAGACCGGCGGGGCGTGATTGCCGGCCTGCTCAACCTGTCGCGCAATCTCGGCCTGATCACTGGCGCCGCGGCCTTGGGCGCGGTATTTGTATTCGCCACGACCAGCAGCGATATCATCACGGCGGATCCCGAGGCGGTGGCAGCCGGCATGCACACTACCTTTGCCGTGGCCCTGGGACTGATCGTCGTTGCGCTGGGGCTTGCCCTGGGAAACCGCGCCAGGAGCAGATGACCATGGACGTCACGTATGCGGTGGCCGGTAAGCTCGACTGCGAGCTGTGCATTCCGGTGCGAGCGTTGTGATTAGCCGGGTGGTCGCGTCAATACAAAGCAACGGAGTGACCTCTGGCCACTCCGTTACACACTGCCAGAGACTCTTCGCTCAAATGGCGCCGTGTGCCGCCAAATTGCGGTACTGCCCTTTGAAATACAGCAACGGCTGCGCCGCGTCGGCTTTATGCAGGTTTAACGCTTTCACTTCACCAATCACGATCACATGATCACCCGCAACATATTCAGCGTGAATTTCACAATCCAGCCAATGCAGACTGTCGGCAATAACCGGATTGCCCAGCGGTGATTGCTGCCATTCGATTCCCTGCCATTTATCCGTGCCCCGGCGAGCGAACTGGTTGGAAATCCTGACCTGTTCACCGGATAGAATATTGACTGCGAATCGACCCGTCTCGCGAATTTTCGGATAGCTGGCCGAACTGCGCATGACGCTGAACGACACCAGCGGCGGGTTCATCGACACGCTATAGAACGACTGGCATGTAAAGCCAATCGGCTCGTCACCGGTGTGCGAGGTAATCACCGTAATACCGGAAGCGTAGTGGCCGAGCGCCTCACGAAAGCTCACGGGCTCAATGGCAGTAACTGTCTCAGTGGCAGGGAGTGACATGCTAAATCCTAGTTCGACAGCTCTTTGCGGATGATCTCTGCACCGGCGCTCAACGCATTCAACTTGCCCCTTGCTACCTGGCGAGGCAATGGCGCCATGCCGCAGTTGGTGCATGGATAGAGCTTGTCGGCATCGATGAACTGAAGTGCCTTGCGCAGGGTATTGGCCACTTCCTCAGGCGTCTCAATGGTATGGTTTGCCACGTCGATGGCACCGACCATCACTTTCTTGCCGCGAATGAGTTCGATCAGATCCATTGGAACGTGGGAGTTATGGCACTCCAGCGAGACGATATCGATGCTTGATTTCTGCAACTTGGGGAACGCCTCTTCATACTGGCGCCATTCCGAACCCAAGGTCTTTTTCCAGTCGGTGTTGGCCTTGATACCGTAGCCGTAACAGATATGCACCGCCGTTTCGCATTTGAGTCCTTCGATGGCCCGTTCCAGGGTGGCAACGCCCCACTCGTTCACCTCATCGAAGAACACATTGAATGCAGGCTCATCGAATTGAATGATGTCGACGCCAGCAGCTTCGAGTTCCCTGGCCTCCTGGTTGAGGATCCTGGCGAACTCCCAAGCCAGCTTTTCACGACTCTTGTAGTGGGCATCAAAGAGCGTGTCGATCATGGTCATGGGGCCTGGCAGAGCCCATTTGATCGGTTGCCCGGTTTGTTGACGCAGGAACTTCGCGTCTTCTACAAAAACTGGCTTCTTGCGGGCAACAGCCCCCACCACCGTGGGTACGCTGGCATCGTAGCGATCACGAATCCTGACGGTTTCACGCTTTTCGAAATCGACCCCTTCGAGGTGCTCGATAAATGTGGTCACAAAGTGCTGACGCGTCTGTTCGCCGTCACTGACGATATCGATGCCAGCGTGCTGCTGCTCTTGCAGCGCCAGGCGCAATGCATCCTGTTTGCCCTCGATCAACCCTTCATCCTGCAATTTCCAGGGCGACCAGAGGGTTTCAGGCTGTGCGAGCCAGGAAGGTTTAGGCAAGCTGCCAGCAGTTGAAGTCGGTAACAGTTTTTTCATAGCCGATTAAAACCTTGTATTTTCAATGACTCAAAGAGCGTAACTGGCAGACCATTGCTCAAGAATGGTCTGATAAGGCTTGATGAAGTGTTCTCCAGCAAACTTCCCCTGTTCAACAGCCAGACGACTGCGCTCATCTCGGTCGTACACGATTCGAGTCAACGAGTAGTCCTGGTGTTTCAAGCTGGGCTGATAGACTTTCCCGGCCGCGGAATTCGCGTTGTAAATCTCGGGGCGATAGATCTTCTGGAAAGTGTCCATCGTGCTGATCGTACCGATCAGCTCAAGATTGCTGTAATCATCGAGCAAATCGCCGGAGAAATAGAAAGCCAACGGCGCTGCACTGTTCGGCGGCATGAAATAGCGGACCTTCAAGCCCATCTTTTTGAAGTATTCATCCGTCAGGGAATATTCATCCTGCTGATATTCAACACCCAGTACAGGATGCTGGTTCTCGGTGCGCTGGTAAGTTCTGCTGCTCGAAACGCTCAGGCAGATGACAGGCGGCTTTTTGAAGTGCTCTCTGTAGGCGTCCGAGTTGACGAAGCATTTGAACAGCTTGCCGTGCAGATCGCCAAAATCGTCTGGCGTACTGAACCCGGTCTGATTCTTGTTGTGCTCCAGCAACACGACACTGAAATCGTAATCCCGCACATAGGAGGAGAAGTTGTTTCCGACAATGCCCTCGATGCGCTCGTTGGTTTTCCTGTCAACGATGGTGGTTTTCAACACCTCGATCAACGGGATGGCATTACCCCTGAGATGCGCATCGATATTCATTTCAGCGGAAATGATTTCCAGCTCGACCGTGTAACGATCACCTTCAGGATTGTCCCAATGCGCCAGAGTGTTGAAGCGGTTGTCGATCATCTTCAGGGTGTTACGCAAATTCTCCTGACGACTCTCTCCTCGCGCCAGATTGGCAAAGTTGGTGGTAATCCGCGTCTTGTCCGACGGACAATAGTTCTCATCGAAACAGATGCTCTTGATAGCAAATGTGAATTCGTTTTTCATCGTGACCCGCACCTGTATTTCGACAAAGCTGAACTGGCGTCTTGCTTCTTTCAGCTTTGATCAACTTTCTGTTCCTTCACTCGGCAGCCTGTAGATCGACCACGGTGAAGAGCTGCACGCATTTTAAGCAGGGAGGCTGCATGAACAAAAACGAATTGATTTCAAAAAAACATTAGTCGCGCTCATGATGACGGGTCTGCTTGACCGCTTCGATCACGAGCGACGCCACCACTCTTGCGCCAGTTGTAATCCCAATCAGTGACGTCGGGGTATTTCCGTGTGCTGCGGATACCGCTATCGGTGATCTGTTTCGTGTCTTTCCAACGAGAAATCGCCAGCGAACTGCTGATGACGCTGAAGCCATGTTCGAAGGCGTACAGGACCGTACGCTCAAAGCACAGCGTGCAACGCACGCCACGCTCAGGTTCAGGCTCCATGCCTTTCGCTGGACCCATTGTCGTTAATTGATCTATGGTGAGGAAAACTAATCCTAATACCACTCAACTCAAATTTTATTCATAATCATGATCGATATTCGTCATCTTAAAACCGTTCAAGCCATGCGTGACACCAGCAGCCTGGTTGAAACGGCTGAGCGCCTGAATCTTACTCAGTCAGCCATTTCCCATCAGATGAAGGAGTTGGAAGAGCGGATGGGAATGACATTGTTCACGCGCAAATCAAAGCCGATGCGCTTTACCAGCGCGGGCCTGAGATTGCTGAGACTGGCTGACGAAGTCCTGCCATTGCTGAGGGAAGCCGAACGCGATTTCAGCCGGCTAGCGGGGGGCTCCGCTGGACGTTTGCACATGGCTATTGAGTGCCACAGCTGCTTTCAGTGGTTAATGCCAGCCATCGACGCCTTCAGGACCTCATGGCCCGAGGTAGAGATGGATCTGGCATCAGGGTTTTCTTTCGCACCACTACCTGCACTGGCTCGTGGGGATCTGGATCTGGTCGTAACATCCGATCCAATCAACCTGAACGGCATTACCTACGTGCCGCTGTTTGCCTATGAAGCATTACTGGCAGTGGATAATCACCATCCACTGGTTGGAAAAAACGTCATTCTGCCAATCGACTTGAAACCCTTCACGCTGATCACCTACCCCATCGAACGGGACCGCCTGGATATCTTCACACGCTTCCTCGATCCAGCCGATGTCGAGCCACTCAACGTTCGAACGTCAGAGATGACCGTGATGATGATGCAATTAGTGGCATCAGGTAGGGGCGTTTGCTGCTTGCCGAACTGGGCGCTATACGAATACACGTCTCGTGGTTATGTCACAGCGCGGCGCCTGGGCGACAAGGGGTTGTTTCCGACTCTGTTCGCTGCAGTGCGTTCAGACATGCTGGCAACGCCATACATGCAAGACTTTTTACTGACGGCGAAAGATACTTCTTTCTCGACGCTGGAAGGCATCAGCGCGGTTCGTTAATAGCACTCCCCGTTCAGACCTGTCGCTCTAGATACAGCGTCCGTGAGTGTCTGCTTGGGGTTGTGGATTCAACCGGTCGACGCAACAGATTGGCCCCTGCGCAGTGAGCGAAGCGGCAGCTCTCCACTGCGAGGCCAAACCCAATCAGAGCAAACCCGGCTAGGAACATCGAGGGCGCAAAGGCGGATGCTATTGCTCACCGCATCTTCAGGAGTTTTCGTTCGGTGACTGACTTAAGCAGCAGCCATGCCTATGCAAAACGATTCGACGCTGTGCTCGCCTACATCGATACGTACCTCGAAGGCGATCTGTCGGTGAATGCATTGAGCCGGATCGCCAACTTCTCGGCGTTCCATTTTCATCGACAGTTCACGGCGTATGTCGGCGTTCCGGTTGCACAGTATGTGCAGCTGATGAGGCTTCGGCGCGCCGCGCACCAATTGGTCGGCTCACCTGATCAGTCCGTTCTGGAGACAGCGCTCAGTGCTGGCTTCGAAAGCCCCGAGGCCTTTTCAAGGGCGTTCAAGCGAGCCTTCGGCATGGCGCCGAGTGCGTTCGCAAAGGCACCGAACTGGCAGCTCTGGAGTGCGGTATTCGTTGTCCCTCACTTTTCCAGGAGTATCACCATGCAGATACGTATCGTGGAGTTCGCCGAAACCCGCGTGGCAGCGCTTGAACATCGCGGGGCTCCCGGCCTCGTCAGTGAAAGCGTCAATCTTTTCCGTCAATGGCGCATGCGGAGCGGCCAGTCGCCGGTGGCCCTGAGCCGCTCCTTTGGCATCCCCTACGACAATCCCGATACCACGTCCGCGGAGGACTTTCGGTTCGCGATTTGCGGCGAGATAAAGGAGGCCGTACTGCCCAACGAATTCGGTGTTCATGAACGGGTCATCCCCGCAGGGCGCTGTGCCGTGATTCGCCATACGGGCTCACCTGACTACATCGGAGAAACCATCTACCCGCTTTACCGCGACTGGCTTCCCTCCAGTAAAGAAGAGCTTCGGGATCATCCGTTGTTCTTCCATTACCTGAGCGTCTTTCCCGAAACGCCGCAGGATCAATGGCAAACGGATATTTACGTTCCGTTGAAATAGGCGAGGCCGGCTTCCGGCCCGGCTTGCCGCTCGATCAGTGACACGCATTGACCGGGCGGCAGCTTTCGGCCGATTCTGTTGAAAAAGTAGCTCCCCTGGCTGGCCTCCGGCAAAATCTCAGCATTGGCCGGAGGGGATCACACAGCATGATGGGACAGTTATCGAGTGGGCAGGAGCGACTGTTTTACTCGTTCAACCTTGAAGACCACATCCCAAAAAATCATCTTCTGCGCAGCATTGATCGGTGTCTCGATCTGAGCGACCTGCGCCACTACCTCTCCGATTTCTATAGCCCAATTGGACGTCCGTCGATTGATCCTGAACTGATGATCCGCATGCTGATCGTCGGCTACTGCTACGGCATCCGCTCCGAACGGCGGTTGTGCGAAGAGGCCCATTTGAACTTGGCATATCGCTGGTTCTGCCGGTTGAGCCTTGAAGATGAAGTCCCCAACCACTCAACCTTTTCGAAAAATCGACACGGCCGTTTTCGAGAGAGTGATCTGTTTCGCTGGTTGTTCAATGAAGTGCTGCGTCGCTGCATGGACGCCGGCCTGGTCAAGGGCGAAGGCTTTGCCGTGGACGCCAGCATCATCAAAGCGGATGCGAGTCGGCAGCGCGGCGTACCGGGTGATGAACCGGTCAACTGGAGCGATCCGGCCCTGAGCACCCGCGCCGTGCGTGAGTACCTTGAAGGCCTCGATGAAGAGGCTTTGGCCGAAACGCTACCGAAGCGCCTGTCGCTGACGGATCCTCAAGCCCGCTGGACCGCTGCGCCAGGCGGCCCAGCTTTCTACGCTTACTCCACGAATTATCTGATCGATACCGACCACGGCGTGATCATGGATGTGGAACCCACACCCGCTCATCGAACCGCAGAAGTCGAGAGCACCAAGACCATGATCGATCGGGTCGAAGCGCAATTCGACATCAAGCCGGAGCGTCTCATTGGCGACACCGCTTACGGTACCGCGCCGATGCTGGCCTGGATGGTGGAGGAAAAAGACATCGAACCGCATGTGCCGGTGTGGGACAAAACCGAGCGCAAGAACGACAGTTTTTCGAGCAACGATTTCCACTGGAATGAAGAGGCTGAGGAATACCGCTGCCCGGCCGGAAACCCATTGCGCAGCGAATGGCGAGCCTTCAAGAATGAGCGTTCACATGTCACCAAAGCCAACACCATCATCTTCCGATCCCGGCAGACCGACTGCGCTACGTGTCCGATGAAAGCCAAGTGCTGCCCAAACACAGCGTTCCGCAAGATCGCTCGCAGCGTCCATGAAGCCGCTCGCGATGTGGCTCGGCGCATTGCAGCAACGCCGGCATATCAGCGGTCTCGCCACAAACGTAAAAAGGTCGAAATGTTGTTTGCCCACCTCAAGCGCATCCTGAAATTGGATCGGCTGCGGCTACGTGGCATGAGTGGCGCGACGGATGAATTCACGCTGGCCGCTGCGGTGCAGAACCTGCGACGGCTTGCCAAATTTTCATCTCAAGGGCCACCAGTCACGGGATAGGTGCGCCTGCACCAAGCAAAAAACCTCAAATTAACCCAATAACAGAGCGGCAAAGGTCATCGAAGGACCGAAAAACCACTCAATGTGGTGAGTAGGTTCTCCAGTGGTGGTCGTGCCTGAGTTCAGGCCGTTTGAAAATCCGACTTTTTCAACAGAATCGGCCGATAACAGCCATCCAGCAGTTGAGTCGTCAAGCCTATCACCGCCCCCCGAAAGCAGGCCCAATGCCCCCTTCACAACTGATCAAACTGCCCCAGTCCGCGTCGCTACAACTCAAGGAACACACAAGCAATTGTCGGATACCACCCAGCAGGAAATGGCGCCAGGCAGGAGTAGCTGCTACACCTTGGGACTGACTTGACCGCCATCAGGAGCGCGCGCCATGCCCAAGAGCTTTACGCAAATGGTCGAAAGCAGCGCAGGAGCGCTGTTGTTCACGTCTTCCCAGGACACCATTGCCACGTTTCTCGGTGGTCCCATGATGAACTATGAAGGCGTGTGCGCGGCGCTGGTGATGATGTGGTTTGCCCAGAACACGGCCAAGACCGATCCTGCGAAAGGCATCATCAACAAGGCCAAGGCCTTGAACCTGCAGAACAAGATGGAAGCCGGCTGGGCAGGTCTGGCAACCGTCGAAACACAGGCGAAAGTGACTGTCGGCCAGCATTTCTGGTATCGCTCGACAACAAAGCACGAGTACACATCAAAAAAATACGGTGCCGACCTGAAATTGCAATTCGATCCGCTGAACAAGCGCGAGAGCATGAGTATTTTTGTGATCTATTTTCCGTCGGGGGCGGCACATGCCATCGGCGTATGGCGTTTCCCTACTGGCGCCATGGCTCTGTACGACCCGAATGAAGGCGCCTGTGCCATCGGCAAGGACAATTTCCGCGAGTTCCTGAATACCTTCCTGACCGAGCTTTACGACACCACCAATGGTTATGCGATCTGCGCGTTCTACAGCGATCCCAAGCCATGACCGGATGATACAGACAGGCGAACATACCCCTCATGTCTCTGCTATGTGACGCAGAGCGTCACGGGCTGCATTACCACGCAGAGCGTGGGAACGATCGAACGATCGAACGGAGGAGGTCAGAGATAAACCGTTGAGCACCCGCCCCACCGATGACCCTGTGACCTTGCACTGCAACCAAACGTGCAGCCGCCCTGGAATATCGGCACTGAACCGTACACCTGAGCAGCAAGTTTCAGGTACAGATGGGGAAAGCCTGCGACGCACTGGTATCCGGCCAGGACTTGACGTTATTGTCGGTTTTTCCGACTTTCGATCTGGAGCCTGCCATGGACCTGTCGACCCTGATCCTGTTTATCCCGGCGTGTTTCGCCCTGAACATGGCCCCCGGCCCGAACAACCTGTTGTCGGTCAGCAACTCGACCCGTTATGGCTTTCGCACTTCATGCCTGGCCGGCCTCGGGCGCTTGCTGGCCTTCGGGGGAATGATCGCCCTGGCCTCGGCGGGCCTGGCGGTGGTGCTGCAGACTTCCGAGTTGCTGTTCTACGGTATCAAGATCCTCGGCGCGGCCTATCTGATCTACCTCGCCATCCAGCTCTGGCGCGCCAACCCCGAGGCCGAAGCCAAGGCGGCTGGCGCACCGGCCAGCCTGCCCGCCCTCGCCCGCCAGGAATTTCTGGTCGCGGCGGGAAATCCGAAAGCCATCCTGATCTTCACCGCCTTCCTGCCGCAGTTCGTCGACCCGACCCAGAGTGTCTCGTCGCAATTCGCGGTACTGGGCGCCTTGTTCCTGGCGCTGGAATGGATCGCCATCAGCGCCTACGCCTATATGGGCGTGCATATGCGCCGCTGGTTCGCCGAGCCCAAGGGCAAGCGCCTGTTCAATCGCGGTTGCGCGGTGCTGTTGTCCGGGGCGGCTTCGGTGCTGCTGATGGCGCGGCGGGCCTAAGCCTCGCCCGCCAGGGCCACGGCATCCGCTCCCGCCGCAAAACGCAGCTGGCCGGTGGTATCCGTCGCGGCGCGCCATACCCCTTCGGCCACGTCCAGCTCGGTGGTCCGCGCCGACGACTGGGCGAGGGAGGCAAAGACGGCCTGGGCGAACGGCGCGTAAGCCGGGGGATCAGCCCGTCCATGCGCGCGCTGCCATTGCTGGTGAAACGGGTAGTCGGCGCATAGCCTGGCTCGACCAGCTTCACCGCGACATCGAATGCCTCCAGTTCATGGGCCAGCGACGCGGTGAACCCTTCGATCGCCATCTTGCTGGCGGTATACACGGCCACCAGCGGCATCGGCGCCAGCGTCGCGCTGGAGGTCACATTGACGATAACTCCGCAACGGCGGCCACGCATGTGCGGCAGCACCGCCTGGGTCATCGCCATCACGCCAAAGGTGTTGGTCTCGAACACTTCCCGCGTCGTCGCCATCGGCGTCACCTCGAAAGCACCGAACAGGCCGATGCCGGCATTGTTGACCAGGACATCGAGGGGCCCACTCTCCTCAAGCACGGCGGCAATGCTCTCGGGCTGCGTGACGTCGAGCGCCAGGACCCGCAGGCGCTCCGAAACGGGCAGCAGGTCCTCGCGCGGCGTGCGCATGGTCGCGATCACGTTCCAGCCCTGGGCGTGGAAATAGCGCGCGGTTTCAAGGCCGTAGCCGGAGGAGCAGCCGGTGATAAGCACGGTTTTCATGAAAAGAGATCCGGGGTAGTTTCAAGAGTGGCAACGATAGCGACGAGAGAGCGGACGCTCTACAATCGAAAGTCCTTATTTGTTTTGCAATCGTCCAAAAATGAACGATCCACTCTCCGAGATCATCACCCTGCTCCGCCCCCGCGCCGTCTTCTCCAAAGGCATCAGCGGGGCCGGGGTCTGGGGCGTGCGCTATTGCGCCTTCGGCCAGCCAGGGTTTTGTGTCGTCCTCGAAGGCAGTTGCCTGCTCGCGGTCGACCAACAACCGGTCCTCACCCTCCAGCCAGGCGACTTCGTGCTCCTGCCGGCGACACCCGGCTTTACCCTGTCGGGTTTCGAACCGGTCACCCCCGAATGCCTGGACCCCAACGCGGCAGCAACCCCCACGGGCGAGGTTCGCCACGGCCGGCAGGACGGCGCCGCCGATGTGCGCCTGCTCGGTGGCTACTTCCTGTTCGATTCGCCCGATGCCGACCTGCTGGTCTCGCTGCTGCCCGCGCAGATCCATGTGCGTGGTGTCGAACGCCTGTCGCTGCTGACCGGACTCGTCGCCGAAGAGGCGAGTCAATGGCGCGCAGGCCGCGACCTGGTCCTGACGCATCTGGTGGAGATGCTGCTGATCGAAGCCCTGCGCTCGACCTCGGGCGACGACTCGCCTCCCGGGCTGCTGCGCGGCCTCGCGGACAGCCATATCGCCCTGGCGATGCGACAGATGCATGGAGACCCCGCACGCGCCTGGACCATGGTGCAACTGGCGAAGGTGGCCGCCTTGTCACGTTCCGCGTTCTTTGAGCGTTTCACCCGCACCGTCGGCATGCCACCGATGGAGTACCTGGTGGCCTGGCGCATGGCGGTGGCGAAAAACCTGCTGGGCCGCGGTGATATCGGCATGGCGCAAATCGCCGAACGGGTCGGCTACAGCTCGGCCAGTACCTTCAGCACCGCCTTCAGCCGGCATGTGGGCCTGCCTCCGGGTCGTTATCTGCGAGGGCAGCCCGGTCCAGTCCTCGCTGCACCGCCCAGGACAACGGCAAGGTCAGCAACAGGATCGTCGCCAGGGTGATCACCGCCACGGCAATTCCGCTGGCGTCCCCCAGCCGGCCAAACAGCACCGGCGCCAGCGCCCCAGCTCCGATGGTGCCGGTGTAGAACAGGGCGAACGCCTGCTCGCGCCGGCCCGGCCCCGACACCTCCGGCACCACGCCATAGAGCACCGAGGAAGTGCCGTTCAGGGCCAGCCCCAACAACGGCAGCATCAGCATCAGGCCGGCCAGTGGCAGGTATACCGCCAGGATGATCAGCAGCGCCGTGGCCGACTCGGTCAGCCAGACCGTCTTCACCATGCCGATACGCGCCCCCAGGTAACCGCACAACAACTTGCCGAAGGCACCGCCGACGAACAGCAGCGCCAGCGCCACGCCGATGCCTGCCGTCCCGGCGCCCTTGCTGGTCAGCAGGAAGGGCAGGAAAGTGAGAAAGCCCATCCTTGCCGCGCTGTCCAGCAGACCGGTCGCCAGCAATGCGCGCAGGCCGCTGACGGAACCGCTGCCGGTGGCCCGCCGGGCCTGTTTCTCCTGCGTCGCCGGCTCGACCCGCGCGGGAATCAACCACCACAGCAAGCCGGCAGCGGCCAGGCCGAGCAGCCCGATCAGCGTGGTGCTGGCTCGCCAGCTAACGACTGTCAGCAGCAGGCCGATCAGCGCCGGGATCAGCATCTTGCCGATATCGCCGGCGAAGTTGTATTGCGACAAGGCTTGCTTGACACCCCCACCCGCCTCATGGGTATCGCTGACCATCGAGGACGCCAGCGGATGCTGGGTACTGGCGCCCAGTCCGCCCAGCATCAAGGCCAACAGCAGGACCGCCAGTCCGCCGGCCTGCCCCGCCAGCAGGTAGGCCACACCCGCCAACGCCGTCCCGCCCACCAGCAGGCGTTCACGGCCCCAGCGCCGGGCGGCGCGGCTCGCCAGCAACTGGAACCCGGCCATCATCCCCGAGTAGGCGCCACGCAACAGCCCGACCTGGGCGTAGCTCATGCCGAACTGCAACTGCCAGATCGGCAGCAGCACATAGATCACATCGGTCAGGCCGTCATGTACCGCATGGGCAGTACAGGCCGCCCACAGCGAGCGACGGCGCGAGGGGGTGTCAGCAGGTCGGGATTGAGCCTGGAAAACCTTATCGTTCGTGGTGTTCATTATCGGCGACGTCAGTCAGTAGGGTTGAAGAACAAGCCGGACTCAGCCGAGCCCGACGACCGAAGCCGCGTTCCGGGGTGGTTTCCAGCCGACCAGGGCGATCAGCAACGACAGCAGTTGAAAGCCGACGATCAGCGCCACGCAGCCCGGCCAGCCCCATGGGCTCCAGACCAGCGCCGGCACGATGGCGCCGCAGCTGCCGCCCAGGTAGTAACCGGTCAGGTACAGGCCGACCGCGCCGGCCTTGTCATGGCGGGCAGTGGACGTGATAAAGGCGTTGGCGGCCGCCTGGGCGAGAAACACCCCGGTGGAACTCAGGGCCAGGCCCGGCACGATCAGCCACAACGAAGGCAACAGCGTCAGCGCCGAACCGCTGACCCCGAGCACCGCCGCGCCCACCAGCAATTCCGATTGCGGGCGGGACTTGCTCAGGCGCCCGGCGACGGGGATCACCACCAGCGCCAGCAGGAACACCATGTAGATCGTCCCCAGCGCCGCGCTACCCAGCTCGAAGGGCGGCTGGCCGAGGTACAAGCCGGCGTAGGTGAAGGTCGCCACCTGCGAAAACAGCACACAGAAACCGACGCCATAGGCCGCCAGCAAAGGCTTGCTGCGCAGCTCGCGCAGGGCCAGCAGACGGTTGCGCACCACCGGCGCCAGCGACCGCGGATTGGCCGGCAGCAGACAATGAATGGCCAGGGCAACCAACAGGCTGATCCCCGCCAGCAACTCGAAGCCTTCGCGCCAGCCCACATATTCGCTCATCACCCCGATGACAAAACGCCCGGCAAAACCGCCGAGCACGGTGCCGGCGACATACAGGCTGGTGACTTCGGTGACCATGCCGCCACGCCAGCGCTCGCCGATATAGGCCACGCTGGTGGCGAACACCAGGGGAATCAACATCCCCTCGATAAACCGCCACGCCAGCAACTCGCCGAGGCTGTGGGCACGGGCCGCGAACCAGGCCGGCACACACAGCAGCAAGGCCGCGACGACAATCACCGGGCGTTGCTCGAAGCGACCCGCCAGGCGGCTGACAAAGGGCGCGGTGATCGCCACCGCCAGCGTGGTCACGGTGATGCTCCAGCCGGCCTGGCGGGCGCTGACGTGGAAATCCGCGGCAAACACCTGGAGGATGCTCTGGGTCGCGTACAAGTGGAGAAAGGCCGCGCAACCGCAAAGAAACAGCGCAACGCGGGCGGACAATTGGCGCGAATTCATCGGAGCTCTCGTTTTATACCGTGAGGACTTTATAAGATAGGCAGCTCACCGAAGACCAATACCGAATTCGGACCGATCAATACCCAAGGACCCGGATGCTCGATCTACGTAGATTGCGTTACTTCCTGACCGTCGCCGAAGAGCTGCATTTCGGTCGCGCGGCGCTGCGCCTGCATCTCGCCCAGCCGCCGCTGACCCGGCAGATCTCCGCGCTGGAGAGCGAACTGGGGTTTCGTCTGTTCGACCGCACCAGCCGCACGGTGACGCTCACGCCCCAGGGCCGGCACTTCCTGCCCTACGCCCGCGCCGCGTTGGAGCAGATCGACCTCGCCGAGGTGATTGCCGGCAAGCTGGCCACGGGCCTGGCCGGCCAACTGGCCCTCGGCTACGCCAGCTCGATTGCCCTGTCGGATATCTTCAGCCAAGCCATCCAGGTGTTTGCCCAGCGCTTTCCGGACGTGCAATTGACCTTGCTCGAAGGCTCTTCCGGCGGCCAGTGGTCGCAGATCGCCGATGGCCGCCTGGATATCGGCATGAGCCGCAAGCAACCGCCAGACGGCCAGGGCGGGCTGCAATCGCTGTCCCTCGGCGACGAACCGCTGGTGGCCGCCCTGCCCAGCGACAACCCGCTGGCCGGCCAGGCCGAAGTCAGCCTGGAACAGCTCGGCGCCTACCCGCTGATCCTGTTTCCGGCCGATTACGGCTCGGGCCTCAACGGCACCATCGAGCAGCTCTACCAACGCCATGACGTGCCCTTGCGACCGGGCCCGGCCGGACGCCAGATCACCTCGATCATCGCCCTGGTGGCCGCCGGCCAGGGCGTCGCGCTGGTACCCGCCTGTGCCCAGGCCCTGGCGAAAAAAGGCGTGACCTATCGCCCGCTGGCCGACCCTGGAGCCTGCGCCCCGCTGCTGGTGCTGACACGGGCGCAAGGTCGCAGCCTGCTGGTGGAGGCCTTCATGGGGGTGATCGATGAGCTGCTGGCGGACCGCTCGTAACCGGGCCAAGCCTGCGGCCAGTACCGGAATCGCTGAAAAAAACGACGGGCAGACCTGAACAATCGCGCCTGCGGGTCGATACAGGAAAAACACAATAAGATTCCTCTCCGACCCGGGACTTCCCATGAAGTGGAAAATACGCAACAAGGTTCTGCTGCTGGCCGTCATTCCTGCCCTTTTGCTGGCCTTGATCATTCAGTTGCTGGCTTTTTCCGAGCAGCAGACCATGGGCGAACGAAGCATCGAGGAGACGCGCCAGACCCTGCTCAAGACCCGCAAGGACGAGTTGGTGCACTACCTCGATCTGGCCTACAGCACCATCAAGCCACTCTATGACGGGGCCGACGCCATGGCTCCGGCCACCCAGGAGGAAGCCAAGCGGCGCCTGCGCGAACTGCACTACGGACAGGACGGTTATTTCTTCGGCTACAGCGACAAGGGCGACCGGATTTTCCTGGCCGGCAAGGACGAGGGGAAAAACTTCTGGGACCTGAAGGACAGCCACGGCACCTACCTGATCCGCGAACTGATCGGCGCCGCCAAACGAGGCGGCGATTTCGTGACCTATTACTATCCCAAGCCCGGCAATGACAGCACCGCCTACCCCAAGCTGTCCTACAGCATCTACCTGGAGAAATGGAACTGGACCGTCGGCGCCGGCTTTTATGTCGACGGCCTTGACGCCCTGATCGCCGAACAGACGCAACACCAGCAGCAGACCATGGAGGCGCTGCGCTGGAAACAATGGGGCATCATGCTGGTGTTGCTGATCGTGCTGAGCATGGTCGCCGCCTATGTGGCCCGTTCCATTGTCAGGCCACTCGGACTGCTGACGCGTAGCCTGCAGGACCTGGCCAGCGAAGACGGCGACCTGACCCGCCAGTTGCCCGTGGATGGCAACCAGGAAACCGCCGATCTCGCCAGCGCCTTCAACCAGTTCGCGGGCAAGATCCGCCATATGGTGCTCGACCTGACCCGCTGCGCCCAGCAATTGCAGGAGCGCAACGAGCAGCTCAAGCAGAGCGCCCAGCATGCCTCCGACGCGTTGACACGCCAGACCCGCGATGCCGAGCAGGTCACCCACGCCATGGAGCAGATGGCCCTGGCCACCCATAACGTGGCGGAGTCGGCACAAAGCGCGGCCCAGGCGACCCGCGATACCGATGAGCAGGCCCAGGCCATGCAGACCAACGTGAACGACACCGTCAATGCCATCGGCGGCCTGGCCCGGGATATCGAAAAAGCAGCCCAGGATATCCGGACCCTGGGCAGCGACGTGGAGTCCATCGGTTCCATCCTCGATGTGATCCGTGGCATTGCCGAGCAGACCAATCTGCTGGCCCTCAACGCCGCCATCGAGGCCGCCCGCGCGGGCGAACAGGGCCGCGGTTTTGCCGTGGTGGCCGATGAGGTCCGCTCGCTGGCCCAGCGCACCCAGCAAAGCACCCAGGAAATCCAGGGCAAGATCAGCCAACTGCAACAGGGCGCCCGGGCAGCGGTCAGCACCATGCAGAGCAGTCTCGATGGCAGCGAAGTGGCGGTGACCAAGGTCAACGGCACCGGCCAGATCCTGGCTCAGGTGAGCAACGCGGTATCCGAGATCAATGGCATGAACAACCAGATTGCAACCGCCGCGGAAGAACAGTCGAGTATCGGTGCGGAGGTCAACCAGAGCCTGTCGCAGATCAGCCAGCACATCAACGACACCCATGCCCTCACCACCCGCAACAATCAGATGTGCGTCGAGCTGGATCAGTTGTCGCGGGAATTGGGGCTGCTGGTCAAGCGCTTCCGGGTCTGACGATCCGGGCGCGCGCCTGGCACCTGACTATTCGTACACCGTCACGCAATTGCGCCCGGACTTCTTCGACGTGTACAGCGCCTGGTCCGCCCAGGCGATCAGGTCAGCGTGGGTGACCGACGGGCGACTCAGGTCGGCCACGCCCAGGCTGATGGTGAAGCGGATAACCTGCCCTTCGTGCAGCACTTCCAGCGCTTCGACCGCCTTGCGCAGGCGTTCGGCAAAGAACCGGCCACCGGCCTTGTCGGTGTCCGACAGCACCACGCCAAACTCTTCGCCGCCATAACGCCCGGCCACGTCGCTGTCACGGACATGCTCGCAGACCAGCTGGGCCACCTGCTCGATCACCTTGTCACCGGCCTGGTGCCCGTAGGTGTCGTTGACCCGCTTGAAGTGGTCGATATCGAACATCACCAGGCTGGTGGGATTGCCATGCCGCTGGTGCCGGGCATGGGCGACCTTCAGGCTTTCTTCCCAGTGCCCACGGTTGTACAGGCCGGTCAGGCGGTCGGTGCTCGACAGGGTCTGCAGTTGCGCATTGGCGGCCTGGAGCTGGTGGCGGTTGGTCGCCACGTCGGTCACGTCGTAGATCACCAGGCAGATATGGCGGATCTCGCTGTCGGTGGAGCGCAACGGCAGCAACGTGGTGTTCTGGTACATGAAATCTTCCAGGCCGGTGATCGGCTGGTAGCTCTTGAACCGCACCAGGTAAGGCCGCTGCTCCCAGATGGTGAACGCCGGGGTGCCCAGGGTCGCGACACTTTCCACCTTGCGGCTGAACCATTCGCGGTCGACATCGGGAAACAGATCGAAGAAGGATTGGTTGTTCGCGTCCTTGGGCTGCACCCCGGAGCGGTTCTCCATGAAGGTGTTCCAGACCTGCACGCAGTAGTCGCGATCGAGTACCACCACACCGACATCGATGCTCTGGACGATCGCCAGCAACCAGTGGAACTCGTTCAGATCGATGTGATCGTTCATGGCTCAGTTCATCAGGTAGGCGAGTTTATGGGTCAACCGCTCGATCGAATCTTCCGTGAACAGCAACAGCAGGTCAAAGTGGATATCGTGCCCTTCCAGGCTGTAGCTGATCTCCACCGCCAGGGTCTTTTTCCAGCGCTGCCCGTTGACCCGGATCAGCTCGTCGATGGCCGCGTGCTGCCCGAGGATCTGCGGGTGGCCCTGGGAAAACACCACGTCGATCTGCTCGGCGATGCTGCTCAGGCAGGCGCCGATCAGCACGCTCGACAGGTCCAGCAGCATCTCCAGGTCCGAGTACTCGGGCCCCTGGCGCTTCATCAGCTCGGCCATGTCGGCGATTTCCGAGTCATGGAACATCAGCAGCGCTTCACCAGCAATGCCACTGCCGATAAAACCCTGGCAGATGGCGGTGAGCTGCTGGCAACTGCCGGCATCCATCAACGCCATGTGCAACTCGCCGACTTCGAGGATATTCACATTGGGCACCGGCAGTTGCACGAATACCCCGAGGACCTTGGCAATCAGCGCGGCGGCACGGCCGATGGCGACGTTGACCGTTTCGCGAAAGGCGTCGCGAAAACTGATTTCCACGCTCGGTGCCTGGCGCGGTGCGGCCAGGGCCTGGCCCGGCGCGCCCAACAGGCCCAACTCGCCCAGGGTATGGCGCAGCTCGCTTTCGTCGAAGGGTTTCTTCAGGAAAGCCAGGGCGCCCAGGGCCCGGACCCGACGTACCGCTTCTTCCTGGACATCCCCGGAAATCACGATGACCTGGGCGGCCAGTCCTTCGGCGCGCATGGCAGCCAGGACCTGGTAACCGTCCATTTCCGGCATGGTCAGGTCAAGCAGCACCACCTGCCCCAACCCCTGGCGTATCGCCTCCAGTCCCTGGCGGCCGTCACTGGCCTCGGTGATCGACACCGACCAGTCCGCCGGCAGCGCGCGCAGCACCTGCTTGCGCGCCATGCTGGAGTCGTCACAGACAAGTAGGGGAATCACTGACACAGGCCGGTGCTCATCGTATGGAATATCAGGGAAAAGATTAGTGGCATGATGCCATAACTTTCATAAAAGACGTGTATGCCCGCGGTTTTATTGAGAACCACGTCCAATAATCCATCAGCCTATACGCAACCGGACGTAAGGGTATGGCTTAGATCAACAGACATGACACCTGCCCGGGCAGGACTGACTGGACAGTCGAGGCCTTGCCAGCCACTTAACACTCTTTGACAGTTTCCCGACAAAGCACTCAAAGACCGCCACCGCCCCCGGCCCTAGGATGGGATTATTCTCATTGCTTCCGGGTGTCCCATGCTCCGCTCGCTCCGCACGCTTCCCCTGATCAGCTTCCTGTTGGGCAGCATGGGGTGCAACGGCCAGCCACCGGCGCCGACACCGATCCTGGAAAAGGGTGACTACAGCAGCATCATCCGTTACCTGCAGACGCAGATCCCCGAGGAAATGGCCGAGCGCAAGGTCCCGGGGCTGTCCATTGCCCTGGTCGCCGGCCAGGAGCTGATCTGGGCCCGGGGCTTCGGTTATGCCGACAAGGAAGACGGCGTGCGGGTCACCGATCACACCGCGTTTCGCGCCGGCTCCCTCTCCAAATTGCTGACCGCCACGGCGGCCCTGCAACTGGTCGAACAGCGCCGGCTGAGCCTGGATGCGCCGCTGCAGGACACCCTCAAGGAGTTCTACGTCCGCTCGCGCTTTCACGAACGCCAGCAGGACGCGGACAAGGCCGTGACCCTGCGCCGCCTGCTCAGCCATCAGTCCGGCCTGCCTGGAGAATACCTGCGCGACCTGCGCACGCCGTCGGCCCTCGACCAGTTGCCGCAACGGGTCTCGGGCCTCTGGCTGAGCAACCCGCCCGGCCGTCAGGTGGCCTACTCGAACCTCGGTTATGCCCTGGCGGGTGCCGCTATCGAACGCAGCAGCGGCGAAAGCTTCGAGAACCAGTTGCAGAAAACCCTGCTCAAGCCGCTGGAAATGACCCAGTCGAGCTTTATCGGCGATGGCGACCGCCAGCCGTTCCGGGCCCAGGGTTATCAAAACGGCTCGCCGCGCCCCGACACGGAAATCCGCGACCTCTCCGCCGGCGGCCTCTGGGCCAGTCCCCGCGACCTGAGCCACTACGTGCAGATGCTGTTCGCCGACGGCACCTACAAGGGCCGACGGATCCTGGAGGCGCAATCGGTGCAGGAAATGTTCCGCCAGCAGAACCGTGGCAACGCCCTGGACTTCGACTGCCAGATGGGCCTCGGCTGGTTCCTCGCACCCTGCGGCGACGAGCCGGTCGGTCCCGGCGTACGCACGTTCCAGCACAGCGGCGCCAGCGGCGATTTCGTCGCGCAGATCAGCCTGCTGCCCGACCAGCAACTGGCTGTGATCGTCATGGCCAATTCCGACACCAGCAGCGAACTGGTCGCCTCCCTGACCACCCGCTCGCTGCGCATGATGCTCCAGGCCCATGCCGGGCAAAGCGCCTGCACCGAAGCCTGCGAGGAGGAAGCGACGGTGGCCGCCGGCACTCGTACGGTCCCCAGCGATATCGACCGGCAACGGCTGGAGGGATTCTATGCCACGCCGTCCGGGGTCCTGCGGATCCGGCAGGAACGCCAGCGGTTGTACGCCGACCTGGCCGGCAACCGCTTCGAGTTGCTGCGCGATGAACAGGGCTGGCTGCGCGCCGAGAAAAAACTGCTGGGTTTCTGGCCGGTGGACCTCGGCGAACTCGGCCGCCTGCAGATGGATGTCACCACGGTCCAGGGCCGGCAGATCCTCACCGCCCGCAGCCACGGGCAATTGATGCCCCTCGGCGAGCGCATCGAGCCGGTGCCCCTGCCCAGGGGCTGGCTGAACACCGTGGGCGAGTACCAGGTGATCAATTCCGACGAGCCCGAGGCGGCCCTGAGCGGCGTGAGTATCCGGGTCGAGGACGGCTTCCTGCTGCTGCGCGGGCGGATCAACGAGCAGGAACTGACGGAGTTCATCCTCACCCCCATCGACAACGCCCACGCGGTCCTGGCCGGCAACGGCCTGGGCCTGGGCGACACCGTCAGCCGCCAGGTGCTGGGCATCAGCGCCCTGGGCTACCGCTTCAAACGTGCCTCCGAATCCTCTCCCAGCCTGATTTTCTGATATCGGTGGCGCGATTGATGGGTCCGCTGGCCCCTACCTTCCGGACGCGCTCACCGTAGGAGCCGGCTTGCTGGCGATGAGGCCGGTAAGCCTTGCATCGCCTGATCGGCCGTCATCGCCGGCAAGCCGGCTCCTACGGGGTTGCGATGTTGTCGAAGCGACCGTCAGCGGGCCTGTTCCACATGCATCCAGGTCAGGCGGAACGAGGCTCCACCCCACTGCGAATCCCGCACCTCGACGTGGCCGCCATGCCATTGCGAAACCCGCCGCACCAACGCCAGCCCGAGGCCGAAGCCGCCGGTGCGACGGTCGCGACTGGCATCCAGGCGCAGGAACGGCTCGAAGATCTTCAGCCGGCCCTCCGCCGGCACACCGGGGCCGTCGTCACAGACCAGCACCTGGTAATGGTCTTCATGACGCGTCAACGATACCTGCACCCGCCCTTCGGCATAACGAATGGCATTGCGCAGCAGGTTGATCACCGCCCGGGCCATGAAACGCGGCTCGATGCACACGCTCTCGACTTCGCAGGCGGCAATGGTCAGTTGCACGCCGGCGGCCTCCGCTTCCAGGGCCACGCTGCCCACCACGCTGTCGAGCCAGCTGTGGGCCTCGATGATCTCGCGGCGGTTCTCCCCGGCACCGTGTTCCAGGCTGGCGTAGGTCAGCAGTTCGGAAACCATGTCCTCCAGCTCGCCCAGGTCGGCGTGCATGTCGCTGATCAGTTCGCCACTGACCTGCGGATCGATATGCTGGCGCAGTTGGTCCAGCTCGAACGACAACCGCGCGATGGGCGTGCGCAGCTCATGGGACACCGCGTTGGTCAGCTCGCGCTGGTTGTCGATCAGGCCCTCGATACGCGCGGCCATCTGGTTGAAATGCTCGGCCAGTTCGTAGATGTTCGAACGCCGGGGCAGATGCAGCCGCGCGCTCAGGTCATTGTTGCCGAAACGCTGGGCTGCCAGGCGCAGCCGTTCCAGGTCGCGCCAGTGCGGGCGCACCCAGAAGAACAGCACGATCCCCACCAGGACCCCGAGCATCAGGTAGGCCGCGATGGTATAGGGCACCGTCATGCTCGGTTCGGGCGGCAGCTTGATGCTCAGCAGTTGCGGGCCGTCGTCGATCCGCGTGATGTACTCGGTGAACTGCTCGCGGACCACCAGCTGGTTGCTGGCCAGCAGTTTCTTCTCCCGCTCGGTGAGATCCAGGGTATCGGTCTCCACCAGGCTCAGGCTCAACCCGTAATGCGGCTTCCACTCCAGCAATTGCCGCTCGCGACCGGCCTTGTCGAGAGGCCGCAGGTCCTTGACCAGGGCATAGGCCTGGCCCCGCACCGACTCACGGTTGAGGGCCTCGGTCGGGCCGTTGAGCAACTCGGTGAAGACGTAGTTGACCGTATAGATAGCGCCACCGAAACCCAGCGCCAGGAAAATGTACAGACGCAGGAACAGGCGCAGCATCTACAACTCCCAACCGAACGGATTGAACAGGTAGCCCTTGCCCCAGATGGTCTTGATGCACACCGGTTCGCGGGGATTGTCATGCAACTTGTTGCGCAGCTTGCTGACATAGACATCGACGCTGCGGTTCAGGCCATCGAAGGCAATGCCCCGAATCCGGTTGAGAATGTCATCGCGGGAAAGGATTTCCCCGGCGGCATTGGCCAGCAGCCAGAGCAGTTCGAACTCCATGGTGGTCAGTTCGATCAGCTCGCCGGCCAGGCGTACTTCGCGGCAACTGCGGTCGATGCTCAGGCGACCGAATTCGAGAGTGCCCCGCGCCGAGGCATCCGGCGTCTGCCGACGTTGCAAGGCACGCAACCGCGCCAGCAGCACGGGCGGCTTGATCGGCTTGATCACATAGTCGTCGGCCCCGGATTCCAGGCCCAGGATATGGTCGAGGTCATCTTCCTTGGCCGTGAGAATCACGATGGGGGTGTCGGCAATGGCGCGAATGTCCCGGCACACCTGCAAGCCGCTCTGCCCCGGCAGCATCAGGTCGAGCACCACGATCCGTGGCTTGAACTCCTGGAAAGCCGCCAATGCCACATCGCCGCGATGTACCGTGCGTACGTCGAAACCGTGCTGGGACAGGAATTGCGCCACCAGGGCCGCAAGCTTGAGGTCATCTTCAACGAGCAACACTTTGCTCAATGCCGAACTTTCCATAAGTGACAATCTGCAGATATATAGAGTGCGCGCATTATAGACGCGCCAGGGTCGATAAACTCCAGTGCCAGCGCAAACAAATCGGCTATTAAAAAATTCAACTATACAAACTTTTACATTCTTTAATCTTTTTAACAGTTGCCGCTCAATCATTAATAACTTTCAGCTTGCCGACGAGACTGTCGCGACTTGTCAAAGGGCCGGGGTCTTGTAAAAATCCACCTCCCTTCAATCAGGCAAACCCTGCTGTCGTGGCGTCCAGGCGTTGATTCGCGCGACGTTCGACCCCGTGGCGCCACCTCTTCCTGTCGAGCCTGCCCGTTGCGCGCATGCCGACTTCACAGACAAATACCTCGATGATTGAATGCCCATGACTATTCGACAACGACGCCCTTCCGACAACCTTCCCCTCAGTGAACTCTGGCTGCGCTCGGTGCGCGCCACCCACACTTTCCTCGATGAAACGAATATCCAGGCGCTGTATCCGCAAGTGCGCGACCTGTACTTGCCGGCGGTGCAGGTCTGGGTCGAAGAGCAGCCCGACAAGAGCCTGGCCGGGTTTATCGGCGTCAGCGACGACAAGGTCGAAATGCTCTTTATCGAACCGGCCCTGCGTGGACGGGGCACCGGCACGCGCCTGCTCGATTTCGTGCGCGAGCGTTGCGGTCCGTTGACCGTCGATGTCAACGAGCAGAACCCCGAGGCCCATGGTTTCTATCGGCACTATGGCTTCAAGGATATCGGCCGTTCGCAGACCGATGGACAAGGGCAGCCCTTCCCGCTGATCCACATGGCGCTCGAGCCGAGCTAGCGAACGTCGCTCCCGCCCATCACCGCGGCGCTACCAGCTCGGCACTCTGTCCGCTGGCCAGTAGCGCCTCCGCCACCGCCCCGCTCGCCTTCTGCCGCTCGACAAAGGACCTGACGAAGGCCGCCGCGGCCTGATGGGCCACCGGCACGGCCACCGCCTGGCGAATGGTCATGAAGTCGTCTTCCAGCAACCGCCAACGCTCATCGACCAAACCGCGCAGGTAGTCACGCACACCCGCCGCCGCGTCCAGCCCCTGCTCGATGAAAAGATCCACCGCGCCTGCCGAGGTCGGCGCGCGCACCAGTTCGGCGTGCTGCACGGTGCGGCTCAGGTAGAGGTCATAGGCCGCGCCCTGGCCCACCGCGATCCGCCGCCCCGGAGCATCCAGTTGTGCCACCTCGGTGAACGGCGCGTCAGCCGCCACCAGGTAGGTGCCCTTGATGATCACATAAGGTGCGCTGAAAGCGATCTCACGCTCGCGCACCGGTTCGATGGCGAGGAACGCCACACGCCAGGCGTCCTGCGCCAAGGCAGCGAAGACCTTGCCCGCCGCCTCGAAGCAGAACGTCTCCAGGGTCACGCCGAGTTCTTCGGCCAGGGCCTCGGCCAGCCTCATGGAAACGCCACGGGGCCGGCCATCGTCGCCACGCTGGGCGAGCACCGGGTTGCCGTAGTTGATCGCGGCCCGCAACACACCGTCGGGGGCCAGTTGTTGCAGTACCTGGGGGTCAATCGGCTGCACATCACACTCCTTGGCGAGTCCGCTTCACGGTTTTACGCACGACAAACGGCAATACGCCGCCGTGCTCAAGGTACCCAAGCTCCTGCAACGAGTCGAGGCGCAACAGCAGTTCCGTGGAGCAAAGCGTACCGTCCGCACGCCGGATCACCAGGGTGATCGGGTTCTCGCCCACACTCAGTTGATCGAGGCCCTCGAAGGTCAGGGCTTCGCTGCCGTCCAGGCGCAGGTCCATGACCCCGGCGCCGCTCTTGAACACCAGCGGCAGCACGCCCATGCCGATCAGGTTGCTGCGGTGAATACGCTCGATACTGCGCGCCACGACGACCTTGATACCCAGCAGGCTGAGCACCTTGGCCGCCCAGTCACGGCTGGAACCGGCGCCATAGTTGATCCCGGCCAGCAGTACCGTTGGCGTGCCACGGGCGATGTAACTCTGCGCCGCCTGGTACAGCGGCAGGTATTCGCTGCGGTCGGCATTCCACGCCCACACGCCCTGGCGCGCCGGCTGGCCGGTATCCAGCAGGTTGTTCAGGCGCGGATTGGTGAAAGCGCCACGCACCATCACCTCATGGTTGCTGCGCCGGGTCGAATACTGGTTGAGGTCCGCCAGGGCTTCGCCGCGCTCGCGCAACCAGTGGCCGGCCAGACTCTCGGCGGGGATGGTCCCGGCCGGCGAGATATGGTCGGTGGTGACATTGTCGCCCAGTACCACCAGGGCGCGGGCATTGGCGATGGACAGCGAGGCCGCGGGCTCGGCGCCGATTCCCGCCAGGTACTGCGGGCGACGCAGGTAGGTGGACCGCGGCTGCCAGGCGAACTGCACACTGCCGTCGGCTTCCAGGGCCTGCCAGTGATGGGTGCCCTGCCAGAGCAGTTCCTGGCGCTGGCGGAACAGCGACGGCCGTACCACCCTGCTCACCAGCGCCGCCACCTCGGCCTCGTCCGGCATCAGCTCGTGCAGGTACACCGGCCGGCCGTCCCGATCCACGGCCAGTGGCTGGCTCGATACGTCGATATCGATGCTGCCGGCAATCGCATAGGCCACGCAGAGCGCCGGCGACGCCAGGTAGCCGGCAGGGACCCTGGGATTGACCCGGCCTTCGAAATTGCGGTTGCCCGAAAGCACCACCACGCCTTTCAGGCCCTGGTCGGCAAAGGCCTCCACATGGCTTTCCAGGCTGCCGGAGTTGCCGATGCAGGTCATGCAGCCGAAGCCCGCCAGTTCAAAACCGACCGCGGCGAAATCCCGTAGCAGGTCGGCGTCCTCCAGGTAATCGGCGACCACCCGCGAGCCGGGAGACAGGGATGTCTTGACCCAGGGTTTGCGCCCCACCCCACGGGCCCGGGCATTGCGGGCCAGCAAGCCGGCCTGGATCATCTGCGCCGGGTTGGCGGTGTTGGTGCAACTGGTGATGGCCGACATCACCACCGCGCCATGGCCGATGGGCACATCGAACGACGGCTCGAAAAAGCGCTGCCCGGTATCGGTGGGGATCTGCTGGTGAAACGAGGCCGCCGCCGTCGCCAGGGACTGGCGCTGGTGCGGCTGGTGAGGCCCGGCGACGCTGGGCTCGACCGTGTCCAGGTCCAGCTCGATCAACTCGTCGAACTGCGGCTCGGGATCGCTTTCCCGACGCCACAGCGACTGCGCCGCCATATACGCCGACACCTTGCTGACCAGGGCGGTCGGGCGCGCGCTGAGGGTGAGATAGGACAGGGTTTCGTCATCGAACGGGAAAAACACCACGGTGGCGCCGTACTCCGGTGCCATATTGGCGACCGTGCCCCGTGCCGCCCAACTGAGGGACGCCAGGCCCGGCCCGGTGAACTCGACGAACTTGCCCACCATGCTGCGCCGGCGCAGCAACTCGGTCACGGTCAATGCCAGATCGGTGGCGCTGACGCCGGGGCGCAAGGCATTGCTGACCCGGATCCCCACCACCTGTGGATAGGGAATCGGCACCGGTTCGCCGAGCATCGCCGCCTGCCCTTCCAGGCCGCCGACGCCCCAGCCCAGCACACCGATGGCGTTGATCATCGGCGTGTGGCTGTCGGTGGCGACCATGCAGTCCGGGTGCAGCAGCACCTGGCCGTCGGCCATGTTCGACTCCCAGACCACCTGGGCAATCGACTCCATGTTCATCTGGTGAATGATCCCGGTGCCCGGCGGGATCACCTTGAAATTGTCCAGGCTGGCCTGGGCCCACTTGATAAACCGATAGCGCTCGCTGTTGCGACGGAAATCGATCGCCAGGTTGGCCTCCACCGCGCCGGCCTCGGCGTAGTGTTCGACGATCACCGAATGGTCGATGGTCAGCACCGCCGGAATCGACGGGTTCACCGCCCGCGGATCGCCACCCAACTCGGCCACCACGTCGCGCATGCCGGCAAAATCCGCCAGGGCCGGCAGGCAGGTGGTGTCATGGAACATCAGCCGATTGGGCTGGAACGGCACCTCGCAATCGGCACCGTTCCCCGTGGCCCGCGCCAGCACCCCGGCAGCGCCGCCGGTGCGCAGCGGGCGATGTTTTCCAGGAGGATACGCAGCGAATACGGCAACCGTGCCAGTTGCCCGGGCGTCAGCAACTTGTGCAGGTCGAGATAGGCGAAGCGTTGCTGATCAATGTCGAGGTGGCTGAGAAATTCGCTCATACGGGGACTCAAGTCAGACCAGTTGTTTGAACACGCGCTCGATGCGCTCCAGGCCCCAGTCCAGTTCTTCGCGACTGATGGACAGCGGCGGCGCGATGCGCAGCACGTTTTCGTGGGTTTCCTTGGTCAGCACCCCCTCGGCCAGCAGCGCTTCGCAGATCGGCCGGGCATCGCGGTCCAGCTCGACCCCGACCCACAGGCCACGCCCGCGGATCTCGCGAATGGCCGGCGAGCCAAGGGCGGTCAGGCGCTCCACCAGGTACTGACCCAGTTGCGCGCTATTGTCGATCAGGCCCTCGTCCTCCAGCACCTTCAACGCCTCCAGGCCGATAGCTGCCGCCAGCGGGTTGCCGCCGAACGTGGAGCCGTGGCTGCCGGCATCGAACAGGTCCATGATCGGGTGGTCGGCGACGAACGCCGACACCGGCATGATCCCGCCGCCCAGGGCCTTGCCGAGGATCAGCGCGTCCGGGCGGATGCCTTCGTGCTCGAAGGCGAACCACTTGCCGGTCCGGCCCAGGCCCGACTGGATCTCATCGAGGATCAGCAAGGTATTGGTTTCATCGCACAGTTGGCGCAACTCGCGCAGAAAACCGGCGGGCGGCAGGCGAATCCCCGCCTCGCCCTGGATCGGCTCGATCAGCACCGCACAGGTATCAGCGGTAATGGCCGCGCGGAAGCTCTCGATATCGCCGAAGCGGGCTTCGCTGAACCCGTTGCAGAACGGACCGAAATCGGCCTTGTACGCCGGCTCCGAGGAGAACCCGACGATGGTCGAGGTACGGCCATGGAAGTTGTTGTCGGCGACGACGATCTTCGCCTGGTTGGCCGCGATGCCCTTGACCCGGTAGCCCCAGCGGCGCGCCGCCTTGATCGCGGTTTCCACCGCTTCGGCACCGCTGTTCATCGGCAGGGCCGAATCGAAGCCGCTGATGCGGCACAGGGTCTGCAGGAAGTTGCCCAGCGGCTCGCTGTAGAACGCCCGCGAGACCACGCTGACCTTGTCGATCTGCGCCATCGCCGCCGCACGAATACGCGGGTGGGCATGGCCGTGGCTGACGGCGGAATAGGCCGACATCATGTCCAGGTAGCGGCGCCCGTCATCGCCGATGGCCCAGACGCCTTCACCCTGGACGATGACCACTTCCAGGGGTGAGTAATTGTGGGCGCAAAAGCGCTTTTCCAGGGTGATCGCCGGATTCGGTTGCATGGGAAAGTCCTGCCAGATAACAAAAAATGAATGGTTTCAAGGATCGCTCCCACGCTCTGCGTGGGTGCGCCGCCCGGGACGCTCCGCGTCCCGCTTCAAGTGCGCCTGGAGTTGACGCGGAGCGTCACGGGATGCACTCCCACGCAGAGCGCGGGAACGATCGGCTATTCGAGGATCAAGCGCTGAGCAACTTGCCGCTGCGAATCGGCGTGGCACCGGAGACCCGGCCCAGGGGATCGCCCGGCTTGACGAAGCGAACGTCGCGACGCATGTACAACACGCCGGTGTTGTGGCTGTTCAGGGTGGTGATCTTGCCGCTGTGCGGGTCGACGATATCGAACAGCGGCTCGCCCGCTTCGATGCGACTGCCGACCGCGGCGCGGTGGACCAGCACGCCGGCGCAGGGCGAATAGAACTGCTCGCTGCCCGCCAGGGGCGTGGCCGGGTTACGCAGTTCCGGCAGCGGTCGCGGGGTGCCTTCGATGGCGCCCAGGTGGGTCAGGTAATCGATGATCGCCGTGGCATCGTGTTCGGCCAGGGCATAAGAAACGTCGCGCTGACCGCGGTGCTCGATGGTCACCGCGACGCTGCTGTCGGGAATCGGGAAACGCGCGCCGAAGCGCTCGCGCAGGTTCAGCCACAGCAGGTACAACGCCTCGTCGAACGAGTTGGCCTGGGAATCGGTCGCCAGCAGGGAAACCTCGGCACCGATATAGCGGGCCAGGGGTTCGACCGTCGGCCACACCGTTTCCCCGGTGTAGACGTGCATGGCCGCTTCGCGGGAACAATGCAGGTCGAGCACGATGTCGGCGTCATGGGCCAGCAGCATCAGGGTGCGCTGCAACGACTGGAACTCATCCATCGGCTCGGCGGCCCGCAGGCACTCGCCCCAGGCCTGGCGAATCAGTTGCCGGTTAGCGTCGATGTCCTGGCCCAGCCGGGACTCGATCTTGCCCGCGATCTCCTGGTAGGGCACCGGGAAACCACGGTTGTAATTGCGCCCGCTGCCCAGCTCGAAACGCCCGCTCGGAGCGCCCATGATGTACTGGCTCAGGCCCGCCGGGTTGGCCACCGCCACCAGGACGATTTCGGCATTCAGGCGATTGGCGTCTTCGAGCTCCGCCAGTTGCCGACGCAACCGGGCGGCCACCAGCAATGCCGGCGTTTCGTCGGCGTGCAGCGCCGCCTGGATGTAGATTTTCCGCGCGGCCCCCAGTGCACCGTAATGCTCACTCTCCACGTGCCTGTGGGTACCCTGTGTCGCTTGCAGCAAGGGGTGTTGATTAAGTTTCATAAACCAGAAGTCTCGATATTCGAGTGACGGATGCCGTGGAAATAGTAGCGAGCAGCGGTGATCACCAGTAAGGGCGGCCAGGGCTATCTCGATCTGTTGTTCCGATCACGACCGCCCCCGCCGGGATCACTCCCACGATGCGCATGGGAGTGATCGGCGGGCCCTGTTACCAGAGGGCGATGGTGTAACCCAGCAGCACGCGGTTCTCGTTGACGTCGTTGAAGTAGTTGCCCTTGGCCAGGGCGTTGCGCCAGCGCATCGACACGCCCTTGAACGGACCGGTCTGCACCACGTAGGCGATGTCCAGGTCACGCTCCCATTCGCGGCCCTCGCCGTTGAAACCGAGGACTTCGGCCGAATCGCCCTTGGCGTACTTGGCGCCGAAGGTCAGGCCCGGCAGGCCGATGTCGGCGAAGTTGTAGTCGTAGCGGGCGTGCCAGGCCTGTTCCCGGGTCTGGGTGAAGTTGCTGAACTGGTACTCGGTGAACAGGTAGGTGATGGAGCCGTCCAGGTAGGTGAACGGCGTGGTGCCGTACTGCCGCTGGAAGCCGCCACCGATACTGTGGCCCTTGTACTGGTAGGTCAGGCGCGTACTCAGGGCACGGTTGTCGACATCACCGGCCAGGCCGGCGCCATCCTTGTCGGCCTTGAAGTAGCGTATGTCGGTTTTCAGCGCGCCCGGCCCCAGGCCGAAGCTGTTCTTGAACCCCACGTATTGCTGGTGATAGATGCTGTCCAGCTCGGCATAGTGGTAGCTGAGCAGGGTATTGGGGGTCAGCGAATAGTCGCCGCCGGCGAAGCGGAACTTGTCGCTCAGGGCCGTGCTCTTGTAGACCTTGCTGACGGTGGTCAGCTTCATGTCTTCGTAGTTGGTCGAGTCGCGGTCCTTGGCCTGGTCCAGTTGGCCGAGGCTCAGCTTGAGGTTGCTGATGTCATTGGAGATCAGCTGGGTACCGCTGAACGACTGCGGGAACAGCCGGCTGGTGTTGGGTTGCAGGGTCGGCAGGTCCGGGACCAGGTAGCCCACGCGCAGTTCGCTCTTGGCGAAACGGGCCTTGGCGGTCACCCCCAGCTTGGAATACTCGTCGGACGCGCGCTTGTCGCTGTCGCGCTGCAGCAGCCCGGTGCCGGAACGGTCGGGGCTGGAGTCGAGCTTGACCCCGAGCATGCCGGTCAGGTCCAGGCCGAAACCCACGGTGCCTTCGGTGAAGCCGGACTTGATGCCGAGAATGAAACCTTGCGCCCATTCGTTGCGCATCGACTGCGAGGCTTCTTCACGGTAGTCGCGGTTGAAGTAGTAGTTCTTCAATTCCAGCGCGCCGCTGCTGTCCTTGATGAACTCGGCATGGGCCAGCGACGGGAGGATCCCGCTGCTGACGACGCCCACGCCGGTGATGAGATGAGTCAGGGATTTTTTCATTTTTTTAGCTCCTGGCAGTGTCGAGAGGTAGGGTGTTTTTCTTGTTCTTCGGGCATGGCTTCGCCGTTCGCGCAAATCGACGATTTGCGCGGCGGGTGAAGTCAGTCCTGGGTTACAGCGCTAGCGGGACGGGGGCCGGGCGGATGCGATAGCCACCGTTGTCCAGTTTCTCCAGAGGGCTGGCGGCGGCCAGCAACTTGCGGGTATAGGGATGTTGCGGTCGGTCGAAGATCTCGTCGCGACTGCCCATCTCCACCACCCGCCCCTCGCTCATCACCGCGACCCGATGGGCAATGCGCTCCACCGCCGCCAGGTCGTGGGAGATAAACAGGCAGGCGAAGCCGTACTGCGCCTGCAGGCGTTCGAACAGTTCGAGAATCTGCTTCTGGATGGTCATGTCCAGGGCCGAGATCGGTTCATCGGCGATCACTAGCCGCGGGTGACGAACCAGCGCCCGGCCGATCGCCACGCGCTGGCGCTGACCACCGGACAGCTGGTGCGGGAAGCGGTCGACGAACTGCTCGGCCAGGCCGATATCCGCCAGCGTCCTGGTGACCCGTTCGCGCTTTTGCGCGGGAGTCATGCCGGGCACATGGCGCAGCGGTTCGGCCAGGATGTCGCCGATCTTCATGCGTGGATCGAGGGACGAATACGGGTCCTGGAAAATCATCTGGCACTGCAGGCGATGCTCGCGGTTGCCGGCCTTGAGAATGTCCACGCCTTCGAACTCGATGGCGCCGGCACAGGCGCTGTTCAGGCCGACGATCGCCCGGCCCAGGGTAGTCTTCCCGGACCCGCTGCCGCCCACCAGGGCCAGGGTCTCCCCCGGCGCGATGGTCAGGTTGGCCGAATGCACCACGCGCTTGGGCTGGCTGCGCCCCCACAGGCTGCGCGGGCCGGGGTGTTCGATGCACACGTCCCTGACCGTCAGCAACGGCCCATCCGCCTTCGGCAGTTCGGCCAGTTCGCCGCGCCGGGGCAGCGCCTCCAGCAACTGGCGGGTGTACTCGGCCTTGGGCGCCAGCAGGATCTGCTGGATGCTGCCCTGCTCCACCGCGCGGCCCTCGCGCATCACCACCACCTTGTCGGCATAACGCGCCACCAGGGACAGGTCATGGCTGATAAACAGAATCGCCGTGCCCTGCTCGCGGGTCAGCTCCAGCATCAGCTTCAACACGTCCAGTTGCGCCAGGCAGTCCAGGGCGGTGGTCGGCTCGTCGGCGATCAGCAGCGCCGGGCGCAACAGCATCACCGAAGCGAGCATGATCCGCTGACGCATGCCGCCGGAGAACTCATGGGGATAGGCGGCCAGGCAGCGCTCGGCATCCTTGATGCCGATATGGCCGAGCATCTCCAGGCTGCGCTGGCGAATCTGCGCGTCGCTCAACAGCGTGTGCAGACGCAGGCCCTCGGCCATCTGTTCGCCAATGCTCATCGACGGGTTGAGGGAGACCATGGGTTCCTGGAACACCATGCCGATCTTCGCCCCGCGCAAGGCCCGCAGTTGCTCGGGCGTGAGCTGATTGAGGTCATGTCCCTGGAAGCGCACCTGGCCGCCGCAGTGTTCCAGGGGCGGCGGCAGCAGGCCGATGGCGGCACGGGCGGCCATGGTCTTGCCGCTGCCGGATTCGCCCACCAGCGCGACGATCTCGCCGGGGGCGATGGTGAAGCTCAGGTCGTTGACCGCCAACGGGCCGTGGCTGCCCACGCGGATTTTCAGCTGATCAACCGCCAGCAATACATCGGTCGTGGTCATGGTCACTTGCTCATCCGCGGGTCGAGACGATCACGCAAGGCGTCGCCACAGAGGTTGAACGCCAGCAGCGCCATGGCGATGCAGGCTCCGGGAAACAGCCCCAGCCAACTGGCCGTGGCGATATACGGGCGGCTGGCCGCCAGCATGTTGCCCCAGGTCGCCGCCGGTGGCGGCACGCCCAGGCCGAGGAAGCTCAGGGAGCTTTCGGCGAGGATCGCCCAGCCGAACATGCTGGTGGCGAGCACACAGACGGGGGCCACGCAGTTCGGCGCGATATGCCGCAGCATGGTGTACAGCTCGGAGTTGCCGATGACCCGCGAGGCTTCGACGAACTCTTTCTCCCGCAGCGACAGCACCGTGCCGCGCACCACCCGCACCACCGAAGGGGTGTAGGCCAGGCTCAAGGCGAAGACGATGCCGTACAGGCTCGGGCCGATGATCGCCATCAGGCCCAGGGCCAGCAGGATGCCGGGAAATGCCAGCAAGGCGTCGTTGACCATCATCAGGCCACGGTCGACCCAGCCGCGCAGGAAGCCGGCCAGCAGGCCCAGCAACGTCCCGGCACTGATCGCCAGGGTCACGGTGAGAATGCTGACCCACAGGCTGGTGTGCGCACCGATCATCAACCGGCTCAACACATCGCGACCATATTCGTCGGTGCCCAGCCAGTGGGCGGCCGTCGGTGCCTGCAAGCGTGCCAGCAGGTTCAGGCTCAGGGGATCGTGGGGCGTCCAGACCAGGCCGAGCAAGGCCATGATCAACAGCACGGCCAGCAGGATCGCGCCGATCAGCGCGTTCAACGGCGGCACACGCCAGGACCTGGAAGCACGCACCGGCGCCGGCAGCAGCACCTCGGGCGCGGCAGGAAGAGGCTTATTCATAACTTAACCCTGGGGTCGAAGAGCGGGTACAGCAGGTCCACCAACAGGTTGACCAGCACATAGACAAAGGTCACCAGCAGCAGGCAGCCTTGCAGCACCGGGTAGTCCCGGGCGTAGATGGCATCGACCATCAGGCGGCCGATACCCGGCAGGGTGAACACGGTTTCCAGCACGGCGATACCGCTGAGCAGGTTGCCGAGGATCAGGCCGATCAGGGTCAGCGTCGGCGCAAAGGAATTGCGCAGCGCGTGGCGCCACAACACCGCCCGCTCCGACAGGCCCTTGGCCCGGGCATGGGTGATGTATTCCAGGCGCAGCACCTCAATGGCGCTGGCCCGGGCCATCCGCGTGATCGCCCCGAGTTCCACCAGGGTCAGGGTGACGATCGGCAGGACGATGTAGCTCAGGGCCTGCCACGGCGCCGTACCGAACGACACGTAGCCCACCACCGGCAACCAGCCCAGCTTGATACCGAAGGCGTAGAGCAGCAGCAGGCCGAGCCAGAAGCTGGGGATCGACAGCAGCAGCGTGGCCGTCGACACCACGCCGAAATCCAGCGTGCTGTTCTGTTTCCAGGCCGACAGCAGGCCGGCGGGCACCGCGATCAGGGCCGCCAGCAGCACCGACACCAGGACGATCCCGGCACTGACCTGGAAGCGCTCGAGGATCAGTGGCAGCACCGCCTCGCTGGTGGTGATCGAATGGCCCAGGTCGCCGCTGAACACGGCCTTGAGCCAGATCACGAACTGCAACGGCAGCGGCTGGTCCAGCCCCAGGGCCGCACGGGTGACTTCCAGGCTGTGGGCGTCGGCCATGTCGCCGAGCATCAACAGGGCCGGATCACCCGGCACCAGGCGGATGATCGCGAAGACCATCAGCGAGATCAGCAGCAAGGTCGGGATCGCCATTGCCAGCCGTTGAACGATGAAACGCAACATCCTCAGTTACTCCCGGACGCAGGCACGCTGACGGTCCACAGCCGCGGCTTGGACACCGGCCAGGTGCGCAGGCCCTGCACGTAATCGCGGGAGGCGGCAATCGCGTTGCCGTTGTACATCGGGATCATCGGTACATCCTTGAGCATCTGTCGATGCAACTGGTCGAACAGCGCCTGGCGCTTGTCGATATCGGATTCACGCTGGGCCTCGCGCAGCCACTGGCGCGCCTCGGGGTTATCCCAGACCTTGCGCGGTTCCTTGTCCTTGTCGCCGGTCACCGAGTCGAAACTCAGGGCCGGGTCCAGGCGCTCGGAATACGGGAAAGCCATCATCTGGTAGTTGCCGGTCTGGTAGCGTTCGAGCTGGGTGCCCCACTCCAGGGTTTCCAGTTCCAGGTTGATGCCGCTGGCCTTGGCCATGGCCTGGACGAACACGCCCATGTCGAAGATCGCGGCGTAGCGCTTGTTGACGATCAGCTTGATCGGCTCGCCCTTGTAACCGGCCTCGCGCAGCAGTTGCGCGGTTTTCGCCGGGTCGAAGTTGAAGCCCAGGTCCTGCGTCGCCTTGTGATAGTGACTGCCGCTGGCGACCATCGAGTTATTGGCCTGGGACCGTCCCCCCGTGAGCGCGGCGACGATCTGCGCGGAGTCCAGGGCATGGGCGATGGCCTGGCGCAGGCGCACGTCCTTGAGCAGCGGATCACGGGTCTGGAACAGCAGGGCATTGACCGACATGGTGCCGCTGGAGGTGACCTTGATGCCGGAACTGGCGGCCAGTTCGGTGGCGTCCAGCGGGGTGACATCGATCAGCAGGTCGACGTTCTTCGACAGCAATGCCGCCTTGGCCGCCGCCGGGTCCGGAATCACCAGCAGGCGGACGCGGTCCAGGCTGGTGGTCTTGTTTCCGGTGTAACCGTCCGGGGCCTTTTCATCCCGCGGGGTGTAGTTGGCGTTGCGCAGCAGTTCGACATACTGGCCGGGCTTCCACTCACCCAGGCGGAACGGACCGGTGCCGATGGGCGCCTTCCACTGGCCGTCCACCACCGAGTCCGGGTGCAGGATGCCGCTGCCGCCACATTCAGGCAACGCGGTGCTGGTAAGGAACAGGCCGTTGGGCTTGTCGAGGGTGAACACCACGGTCAGTGCATCCGGCGCGCTGATATCGACGATTTTCGCGCCGCCATGGCCGTCGAACTCGGGGGCGCAGCGCCATTGGGTCTTCGGGTCCAGGTAATGCTTCCAGGTCCACAGCACTTCGGCCGAGGTCAACGGCGCACCGTTCTGGAATTTCACCCCGTCACGCAGATGGAAGGTGTAGCGCAGGCCGTCATCGGACATCTGCACATCCTTGGCCAGCAGCGGGCCGACGGTCGCATCTTCACGGAAGGCCACCAGTCCTTCGGTGATGTGCAGGATGATCGCGTCGGAGTTGGTGTCACGGTTGACTCCTGGCTCGGTGCTGCGAATGTCGGCGTTCAACGCCACCTTCAACAGATTCTCGGCGTGAGCGGTGCCCATCAGCGCAGCTGACAAGGCGCCAGCCAGGATTAAAGTCTTATTCATGATAAATGCACCCTAAATGATCCTTAAGCTCGGGTTCGGACGCTGGCAGGACCCAAGAACAGGCACGGCCGAACACCTCATGATTTGTTGTTGTTTTAATCGCGCTTATCCCATAGGCCGCGGCACTATCGAATCGCTTATAACCTTTCGTTTATCAATAACCGGGTATTGATAATATTTGGTCAGACTCACTGACGCGGGTATTTCCAATCAATGCCCCGACACCGTGTTCATGTTCCGGAACCGATCTTAGAAGCAACCCGAGGAACTTGAGAAGAACGCTCGGAGTGATCGGGATCGGTCCAGGCGATCAACCCCTGGTCCGTTGTGGTCATGGCTCAACCCTACCGAGAAATCGGGCCCTGGAGCGGAAAAAATTGCGATTTCAGTGATCAGAAATACTGAACCTGATCGTCAATACCGATCTTTCAAGGCCAATTGGCATCCGATAAGCTGCGGCCGGTGCATTATTGGACGACCCGGTTTTCGCCCTACAAACAATTCTCATTCGATAATTAACGTCGTGCACACAACAACTGGAACAGCTTGATCAATAACGAACGAAACGAGGCCGACCGTCATGACTCTCACCCATCTTCGCGCGTTCTGTTCCGTGGTTGAAAAGGGCAGTTTCCGTTCTGCCGCACGCCAACTGGATGTCGCCCAAAGTACCCTGACGCAATCGATCCAGACCCTGGAAAAAGAACTCGGCGTGGTCTTGCTGCAGCGCTCGAACCAGGGCATCAACCTGACTCCGGCCGGCGAGGTGTTCCTGATCCGCGCCCGCTCCATCACCCTCGATTGCGAACGTGCCCTGCTCGACCTGCAGCCCTGGAAAGGCGAACCCGAAGGCCATATCGCCCTGGGCGTGACCTCCGAGCCCCTGGCCGAATTGCTCCTGCCGGTGCTGAGCAGCTTCACCCAGCGCTTCCCGCGCATGCAGGTGCACGTGGCGAGCGGTTCGACCAAAGGCCTGATCGAAAAGGTCCGCGACGGCCGCCTGGATTTCGTGCTCTGCCCGCTGGCCCCGAATGTCAGCGATATCGACCTGTCCATCGACCGCCTCTACAGCTCCAACGCCGGCATCATCGCGCGCAAGGGGCACCCCCAGGCCCAGGCCCGCTCGGTACAGGCCCTCACCGACTGCCAGTGGATCAGCGTGCGCCCGGCAGGCGTGGTGGGCGGCGCGGAAAACCGCCTGACCGAACTGTTTCGCGCCCAGGGCCTGGCGCCGCCGAAGATCGCCATCACCACCGACTCGCTGCTGGAAACCCTGCACATCGTCTCGGAAACCGACTACCTGACCATCGAGCCACGCATGCTGCCGGGGATGAAACTGTTTTCCAGCGCCCTGACCACCATCGCCATCGAAGAGCCCCTGGCGTCGCGCGATGTCTGCCTGATCAGCCGTCGCGCCTCGCCGCTGACCAGCGTCAGCCAGGAGCTGACCAGCATGCTGATTTCCTATTCACGGCTGGTGCACCGTACCCGCTGATCCACTCCTCCCCCGAAGACGCCGAGCCTGTCCATGCCTAGCGATTGCGCAACACCCACCCTGCCCCGCATCTCCCACGATGGCCTGCCCCGCGCCACCCCCGGCAGTGTCGGCATCGATGCCGACCATGTGCGCGCCTTCCTCGACGAAGTCCAGGCCGCCGGCCTCGACCTGCATGGCCTGATGCTGCACCGCCACGGCCATGTGGTCGCCGAAGGCTGGAGCTGGCCCTGCGACCCGAACGAACCCCGCGTCCTGCATTCGGTGGCCAAGAGCTTCACCGCCTGCGCCATCGGCCTGGCCGTGGAAGAAGGCCTGCTGAAGCTGGACGACCGGGTGGCGGCGTTCTTTCCCGAGCATCTGCCGGCCGATGCCGACCCACGGCTGGCGGACCTGACCGTCGAGCACCTGCTGACCATGCGCACCGGCCATGCTTCGAACACCTCGGGGTCGGTATGGCGCGCCATCGACACCAGCTGGATCACCGAGTACTTCAAGATCCCCCTGGCCTATGCCCCCGGCAGCCATTACGTCTATACCAGTGCCGCCAGCTACATGCTCTCGGCCCTGATCAACCGGGTGACCGGACAGACCCTGCACGAATACCTCAAGCCCCGCCTGTTCGTCCCGCTGGGCATCGACAACGAGCGCTGGGCCATCGGTCCCGATGGCGTCAATCCCGGCGGCAACGGCCTGACCGCGCCGGTCTGGGCGATGCTCAAGCTGGCGATCCTGCATGCCCAGGGCGGGATGTGGGAAGGCCGGCGGATCCTGCCGGCGGACTGGGTCGAGGCTGCCACCCGCCCGCAAGGTGGCCCGGACAGCCGCTACGGTTACCACTGGGCGATCAAGCCACGCCACGCCTATACTGCGGTCGGCGTGTTCGTGCAGATGGCCATGGTGTTTCCCGAATACGGCGCCACCCTCGCCATCGTCGGCGGCATGAAGAATTCCGCCGAGGTGATTCCCTTTATCGAACGCCACTTCCCGGCTGCCTTCGGCAACGACAGGCAACCGCGCCCGGAGGCGGATGCACGACTGCAACAGCGCCTGGCGCGCATGGGAGAAATCCCGGTGCTGGTTTCCAGCGGCGCGCCGTCAGCGGCCCCTTCGGGGGTTTTCGAGGTGCAGGCCAACAACCTCGGCGTCCGCCAGCTGTCCTTTGCCTTTGAAGATAATCTGCTGCGGTTCCAGCTGACCGATACCCATGCCAGCCATGCCCTGGAGGTAGGCATCGGGCAGTGGCTGCGCGGCGTCACCGATATGCCGGGACGGGCCCTGCACCACGGTTACGAATTCAAGGGCGCGCAGATCGTCGCCGGTGCCCGCTGGCTGGATGGCAAGAGCCTGGAAATGACCTGGATCTACCCGCAGACCGCATTTCGCGACCGGGTGCTGTGTGTGTTCGACGGCGATCAGCTGAGCTTCGCCCGCACCGTCAACGTCAACAGTGCCGGGCGCGAACAGGAAGTGTTGCAGGGGCGGCGCATCAAGGTTTGACTCTTGCCACAAACGCGGACGCGGAGCGCCCCGGAAGGCATTCCCACGCGGGAGCGCGGGAACGATCGTTCAGGCGTCCGCTCTCGCCAGCCCGCTGCCACTGAAGCGCTCGCGATAGGCCTGGGGTGTCACACCCAGGGCTCGCAGGAAACTGCGACGCAAGGTTTCCTCGCTGCCAAAGCCGCAGCGGGCGGCGATCCGCTTGATCGGCGTGGCGGTGTCGCTGAGCAGGCGACGAGCGCTTTCCACACGGAGGTTCTCGATGGCACGGGCCGGCGTCTGGCCGGTTTCCGTGCGGTAGTGGCGGACAAAACTGCGCTCGCTCATGCCCACCTGTTGCGCCAGGACCGGAATCGACAGGTCCATCGCCAGGTGCTCGGCGATCCACGCGTGCAGGTCGCCAAAACGGTTGCCGGACTTCTGCAGGGACAAGGTCGCGCTGAACTGCGACTGACCACCCGGACGCTTGAGAAATACCACCAGGTGCCGGGCCACTTCCAGCGCCATCGACCGCCCCAGGTCCTGCTCCACCAACGCCAGGGACAGGTCGATACCGGCGGTGACTCCGGCGGACGTCCAGACCGGTCCGTCATTGATAAAGATCGGATTGGGCTCGACCTGCAACTTCGGGTATTGCTCGGCCAACTGCTCGCAGCGAGTCCAGTGCGTCGCCACCCGCCGCCCATCCAGCCAGCCGCTGGCCGCCAGCAGGAATGCCCCGGTGCACACCGAGGCGACCCGTCGGGCGCAGGCGGCTTGCTGGCGCACCCACTCCACCAGCAGCGGGTCCTCGGCAGCGGCGTAGGTGCCCCAGCCACCGGCGATGATCAGACTGTCGCAGGGTGTCGTCGCCGCCGGCAGCGGCTCGGCCACCAGCGCCAGGCCGGCCGAACTCATCACCGGCCCGGCCTGGGCGGCAATCACTCGCGGCGCATAGGGCAACGGCAGGCCCTGGGAACGAGCCAGATCGTTGGCCGAAGCAAACACTTGCAGCGGCCCGGTGACATCGAGCACCTGCACATTGGGAAAAGCCAGTACCTGGATGATGCGGGGTCTGTTCATGATGATTGGCGTAAAAAGTGGGCTGTATGGCGCATTCGCCAAATGCTACGGGACTAGAGTGAAGCCGTCCACACACGCCGGACCTGCTTATCCCTTCACGAGGAGCTTTCGACATGACGCTGCACATCGGCTTTCTGCTGTTCCCCAACGTGCAACAACTGGACCTGACCGGTCCTTACGATGTCCTCGCCTCGCTGCCGGATGCCAAATTGCACCTGGTCTGGAAAGACCTCGAAACAGTGAAGTCCAGCACCGGCCTGCCCTTCACCCCGACCACCACCTTTGCCGACTGTCCGGCGCTGGACGTGATCTGTGTCCCCGGTGGTGCCGGTGTGGGAGCATTGATGGAAGATCCCGAGACGCTGGCCTTCATCAACCGACAGGCCGAGCAGGCGCGCTATGTCACGTCGGTCTGCACCGGTTCGCTGGTGCTCGGCGCCGCCGGTCTGTTGCGCGGACGCAAGGCCACCACCCACTGGGCCTATCACGACATGCTGACGACCCTCGGCGCGATAGCCGTGAAGGAGCGCGTGGTCCGTGACGGCAACCTGCTGACCGGCGGTGGCATCACCGCCGGGATCGACTTCGCCCTGACCCTGGTCAACGAACTGGTGGGCGCCGAGGAAGCCCAGGCGATCCAATTGCAGCTGGAATACGCACCGGCGCCACCGTTCAATTCCGGTAGCCCGGAAACCGCTCCCGAGGCGATCCTCGCCATCGCCCGGCAGCGGGTGGTGGAATCGCGCCGCCAGCGCGGTCTGATCACCGAACGGGCGGCCGGGCGGTTGGGCTTGCTCTGAGGATCGCGCCCTCCAGATATCTTCCTGGAGGGTGGGAAATACATCGACCTTGCGATTGCCATCGCCAGCAAGCCGGCTCCCACGGGATTCGGGCCAGACAGGGCATATGCGTCTGAATACCCACCCTGTGGGAGCTGGCTTGCCAGCGATTGAGGCCAGTGGAAATGGCATCGACCTCACGGTCGCCATCGCCAGCAAGCCGGCTCCCACAGGATTCGGGCCAGACATGACGTATGCGCCGAGCACCCACCCTGTAGGCGCTGGCTTGCCAGCGATGGGCCAGTGGGAATGGCATCGACCTGACGGCCGCCATCGCCAGCAAGCCGGCTCCCACAGGACTCGGGCCAGACATAGCCTATGCGTCCGAGTACCCACCCTGTGGGAGCTGGCTTGCCAGCGATGAGGCCAGTGGGAAATACATCGACCTTGCGATTGCCATCGCCAGCAAGCCGGCTCCCACGGGATTCGGGCCAGACAGGGCATATGCGCCCGAGTACCCACCCTGTGGGAGCTGGCTTGCCAGCGATTGAGGCCACTGGGAATTGCATCGACCTCACGGTCGCCATCGCCAGCAAGCCGGCTCCCACAGGATTCGGGTCAGACAGGGCATATGCGCCGACTACCCATCCTGTAGGAGCTGGCTTGCCAGCGATTGAGGCCAGTGGGAAATACATCGACCTCACGGTCGCCATCGCCAGCAAGCCGGCTCCCACGGGATTCGGGCCAGACATGACCTATGCGTCCGAGTACCCATCCTGTGGGAGCTGGCTTGCCAGCGATGAGGCCAGTGGGAAATACATCGACCTTGCGATTGCCATCGCCAGCAAGCCGGCTCCCACAGGATTCGGGCCAGACAGGGCATATGCGCCGAGCACCAGCCCTGTAGGAGCTGGCTTGCCAGCGATGAGGCCGGTGGGAATTGCATCGACCTCACGGTCGTCATCGCCAGCAAGCCGGCTCCCACGGGATTCGGGCCAGACATGACGTATGCGCCGAGCACCACCCCTGTAGGAGCTGGCTTGCCAGCGATGAGGCCAGTGGGAATTGCATCGACCTCACGGTCGCCATCGCCAGCAAGCCGGCTCCCACAGGATTCGGGCCAGACAGGGCATATGCGCCGAGCACCAACCCTGTAGGAGCTGGCTTGCCAGCGATTGAGGCCGGTGGGAATTGCATCGACCTCAGGGTCGCCATCGCCAGCAAGCCGGCTCCCACGGGATTCGGGCCAGACAGGGCATGTGCGCCAAGCACTAACCCTGTGGGAGCTGGCTTGCCAGCGATGGGGTCATGCAGATCGCTGCAAGCCTCAAGGACCTCATTGCCGGCAGGTCGGCGCCTGCAGGTTATGCGCTGTTTTCAATGGCCTGTTTCCTCGGCTGAACGGCATTGACCATGGCAGCGCGGTATTGACAGGAAAATCCGGCTCGGTCATTGTCTGACAACCTGACTTATGAGCAGACTCCCATGCTTGAACTCCAGCGCCCCGATTCCCTGGTCGAACGGGTCGTCAGCGCCATTCGTGCCGAAATCGAATCCGGTCGCCTCGCGGCCGAATCGCGCCTGCCCACCGAACAGCAGCTGGCTGAACAGCTGAATGTCAGCCGTTCCGTGGTGCGCGAAGCGATTGCCCAGCTCAAGGCCGACGGCATCCTCGTTGCCCGTCGCGGCCTCGGCTCGTATATCTCGCAAACCCCTGCCGGGACCGTGTTCCGTTTTCCGAAAGGCACCGGGCGCAACACCGACCTGGCGCAGATGTTCGAAATGCGCCTGTGGATCGAGACCCAGGCCGCCGCCATCGCCGCCCAGCGCCGTGATGCCGGCGACCTGCAGCGCATGCGCGACGCCTTGCAGGAAATGCACGACAAACGCACCGACTTCGCCGCCGCCGCCAGTGCCGATGTGGCCTTTCACCGGGCCATCGCCGAGGCCAGCAAGAACGACTACTTCGTCGCCTTCCACGATTTCCTCCGCGGGCAACTGGCCGAAGCCCGGCGCACCGCCTGGGAAAACTCGGCGACGCGTTCGGTAGGCGGCTCGGCCGACGCCGGCCGGGAACACCAGGCACTGTTCCAGGCCATCGTCGACGGCGATCGCCAGGCCGCGGCGGCCTGTGCCGAAGCCCACCTGCGAGCGGCGGCCAAGCGCCTGCAACTGGAGTTGCCTGCGATGAATTGAACTGTAGGCGCTGGCTTGCCAGCGATGAGGCCACTGGGAGTTGCATCGATCTCACGGCCGCCATCGCCGGCAAGCCGGCTCCCACAGGATTGGGGCCAGACCTGGCGTCTGCGCCCGGACATAACCTTGTAGGAGCTGGCTTGCCAGCGATGAGGCCACTGGGAGTTGCATCGATCTCACGGTCGCCATCGCCGGCAAGCCAACTCCCACAGGATTGGGGCCAGACCTGGCGTCTGCGCCCGGATATAACCTTGTAGGAGCTGGCTTGCCAGCGATGAGGCCACTGGGAATTGCATCGACCTCACGGCCGCCATCGCCAGCAAGCCGGCTCCCACAGGATTGGGGGCCAGACCTGGCGTCTGCGCCCGGACATAACCTTGTAAGAGCTGGCTTGCCAGCGATGAGGCCACTGGGAATTGCATCGACCTCACGGCCGCCATCGCCAGCAAGCCGGCTCCCACAGGATTGGGGCCAGACCTGGCGTCTGCGCCCGGACATAACCTTGTAGGAGCTGGCTTGCCAGCGATGAGGCCACTGGGAATTGCATCGACCTCACGGCCGCCATCGCCAGCAAGCCGGCTCCCACAGGATTGGGGCCAGACCTGGCGTCTGCGCCCGGACATAACCTTGTAGGAGCTGGCTTGCCAGCGATGAGGCCACTGGGAATTGCATCGATCTCGCGCCGCCATCGCCAGCAAGCCAACTCCCACAGTGGGTGATGTGATTTTTTATGGATTGATTAGTCTGACAACCTGATAACAAGACCTGCACTGAAAAGGGTGACTGAACCATGATCTACGACTTTTGCATCATCGGCGGCGGCATCGTCGGCCTGGCCACGGCCATGGAACTGCTCAAGCGCCAGCCCGGCGCCTCGCTGGTGATCCTGGAAAAGGAAGCCACCCTCGCCCGCCACCAGACCGGGCATAACAGCGGGGTCATCCACGCCGGCATCTACTATGCCCCCGGCAGCCTCAAGGCCGACCTGTGCAAACGCGGCGCCCAGGCCACCAAGGATTTCTGTCGGGAGCACGGCATCCGCTTCGAGGTCTGCGGCAAAGTGCTGGTGGCCTCCACGCCCCTGGAAGTCCAGCGGATGGATGCCCTGTATGAGCGCTCGCAACTCAACGGCCTGAAGGTCGAACGCCTCGACGCCGATGAACTGCGTCGCCGCGAACCGAATATCGTCGGCCTCGGCGGTCTGTTCCTCGATGCCACGGGGATCGTCGACTACCGGCAAGTCTGCGAGGCGATGGCACGGGTGATCCGCGCCGGTGGCGGGGAAATCCGCCTGGAAAAGACCGTCACCGCGATCCGGGAAAACACCGACAGCGTCACCGTCAGTACCGAGGATGACGTCTGGCAGGCCCGCAAGCTGGTGGCCTGTGCCGGCCTGCAGTCCGACCGCCTGGCAACCCTGGCCGGGATCCCCATCGAACACCAGATCATCCCGTTCCGTGGCGAATACTTCCGTCTGCCGGCGTCGAAGAACGACATCGTCAACCACCTGATCTATCCGATTCCCGACCCCGAACTGCCGTTCCTCGGCGTGCACCTGACCCGCATGATCGACGGCAGCGTGACGGTCGGCCCGAATGCGGTGCTGGGACTGGGCCGGGAGAACTACCGCAAGTTTTCGGTCAACTGGCGGGATGTCGCGCAGTACGCCAGCTTCCCCGGCTTCTGGAAAACCATTTGGCAGAACCTCGGTTCCGGCAGCGTGGAAATGAAGAACTCACTGTTCAAGCGCGGCTACCTGGAACAGTGCCGCAAATACTGCCCGTCGCTCACCGTCGAGGACCTGCAGCCTTACGAGGCCGGTATCCGCGCCCAGGCGGTGATGCGCGATGGCAGCCTGGTGCATGACTTCCTGTTCGCCGAAACGGCGCGCATGGTCCATGTCTGCAACGCGCCGTCACCGGCCGCCACCTCGGCCATGCCCATCGGCGAGATGATCGCCGAACGGATTCTCGCGCCGAGGTAAGCCGGTCTAGTCGTCCAGCTGCACAGGCATGTCGAGCAGCGCCGAGCCCAGGCTCTTGCCGTGGGCATCCAGGGCCAGGGAGCGGGTCACGCCGCCACGCAGGATACCCGGCAGGACGAAGTTCAGTGCCTGCACGCCCGGCAGCTCATGACGGCGCACCGGCCCGGCGGTCGGCTCGCGCAATTCGGCGAACCAGGCCGCGACCCGCTCCGCCGTCAGCCATTGGCGCAAACGCGGATAGTCTTCGGCGCGATAGGCGATCACCGAGATGTTCGAGGTATCGCCCTTGTCGCCCGTGCGTGAATGGGCCAGGGCCCGCAGTACCACCGTAGTCATTGCAGATCCTCCAGATGAACCCGGGCACCAAGACGTTCCCGCGGCAACAGCAACGACGCCACCGCCACCACCTGGCGGACACTCTTGCTGGCCCCGCCGCCGCCCGAGGGTCCGTTGGTGTACAGGGTCTCCACCTCATTGCCGATACGCACGGCATCGGTCCGCCGCGCACAACGAGCGGCCACCCGCAGGCGGACTTCCCAGGGCTCGCTGTCGACCCGACTGCCGAGGCGTTCGCCATGCAGCGAATCGACGCCCATCAGCTCGGCCCGTACCTCGTCCATCTCGACGCCGATGATCTGCAAGCGCTCCAGCACCACCTCCCGCGCCAGCCGCGCCCGGGCCAGCGCTCCGGGACCGCCGTAGGACATCTGCCCTTCGCCGATCCAGCCATCCAGGTAACCGACCGAAACCTTCAGCGAGTCCGGTCGTGGCAGCCCCGTGGCGCCCTGCACCGCCACCCGGTCCGGGCCCTGGTCGAGAAAACTCACCTGGGAGAAATCGGCGCTGACATCCGGGGTCAGGTACGCCGCCGGATCATGCACTTCGTAGATCAGTTGCTCGGCGCACGTCGCCCGGTCCACCCGACCACCGCTGCCGACGACCTTGGTGATGACCGCCAGGCCCTGTTCATCGACCTCGGCCAGGGGGAAACCCAGGCGTGCCAGGCCAGGCACATCCTTCACCCCGGGATCGGCAAAATAGCCGCCGGTGATCTGCCCGGCACATTCGAGCAGATGACCGATCAGGGTGCCCCGCCCCAGGCGTTGCCAGTCATCCGCTGCCCAACCGAACGCGAACAACTGCGGGGCGAGAAACAGCGAAGGGTCGGCGACCCGCCCGGTAATCACCACATCGGCATCCGCCGCCAGGGCCTGGACGATACCCTCGGCGCCCATATAGGCATTGGCGGAAATCAGTCGCTCGCCCAACTGCTCGACCCGCAGGCCGTTGTCCAGCAGCCGGCCGGGCTCGGCCTGCAGGATCGCCAGCACGTCGTCGCCGGTGACGGCGGCCACCTTGAGCTTCGTCAGGCCCAGTTCAAGGGCGATCCGCCGAACTTCCCGAGCCGCCGCCAACGGGTTGGCGGCGCCCATGTTGGTGATGATCCGCAGCCGCCGCGCATTGCCGGCGACAAAGGGCAGCACCCGCTGCATGCGCTCGCGCAGCAGGGGATCGTAGCCCGCCTCGGGATCGCTCAGCCGCGCCTGTTGCGCCAGGGCAATGGTCCGCTCGGCCAGGCATTCGAATACCAGGTAATCCAGCTCGCCCTGGGCCGCCAGTTCCACGGCCGGTTCGATACGGTCGCCGGAGTAACCGGCACCGGAACCGATACGCAAGGTTTTCATCGCAAAGTCCTTCATGTCAGAAGACGCCCAGAAGCAACGCCGTCAGGGTCATCAGCACCGAGGCGGCGAACAGGAACGGAATGGTGAAACGCTGGTGATCGGCCAGTTCGATCTTGCACAGCCCCACCAGCAGGAAGGTCGCCGGGGTCAGCGGGCTGACCGGGAAGCCGGTGGTGTGCACCCCGAGCAGCGACGCCTGGGCCACCTGCAACGGCTCCACGCCGAGGGCCTTGCCGACTTCGGCGATCACCGGCATGACGCCGAAGTAGAAAGAGTCCGGATCGAACAACAGGCTCAGCGGCATCGACAGGAAGCCCACCACCGCCGGAATCAGCTTGCCGTGCCCGGCGGGAATCTGCGCCACCGCCACTTCGGCCATGGCCTTGAGCATGCCGGTGCCCTGCATGATCCCGGTGAATACCCCGGCCGCCAGGAGAATGCTGGCCATGGTCAGCGCGGTCTTGGCATGGGCATCGATACGGGCGCGCTGGGCGTCGACGTTCGGATAGTTGAGGCACAGCGCGACCACCGTGCCGAGCATGAACATCACCACCGGGTCGACCCAGCCGGCGATCATCACCACCATCACCAACACTGTCAGCAACAGGTTGGCCCAGAACAACCGCGGCCGACGCAGGCGCTCTTCCTCCGCACCGATCACCCGGGTGGGCACGCTGTCCACCGCGGCGCCCGCGCCGAGCCCGAGGCGACGCTCTTCACGACGACCCAGCCACCAGGCGCTGGCGAAGACAAACAGCAGGCCGACGATCTGCACCGGGATCAGTGGCTGGAACAGGTCCGCCACCGGTACGTGCAGGGCCGCCGATGAACGCAGCACCGGGCCGGTCCAGGGCAGGAAGTTGACCCCGGCGGCCATGGCCGCGACACAGGCGAGGATCCGTCGATCGATACCCAGCCGCGTGTACAACGGCAGCATCGCCGGGACCGTCACCAGGAAGGTCACCGCGCCCGAACCGTCGAGGTGTACCAGCAAAGCCAGGAGCGCGGTGCCCATGACGATACGGGTCGGCCGCGTGCCGACGGTGCGCAGGATACGGTCGATGATCGGGTCGAGCATGCCGGCATCGGTCATCACCCCGAAGAACAGGATGGCAAAGACGAACATCCCCACCACCGGGGCGACGTTCTTGATACCGGTGACGATAAAGGCACTGGTCTGCAGGCCGAAGCCACCGAGCAACGCGGCAATGATCGGCAGCGCAATCAGGGCAACCAGGGGCGAGAGGCGCTTGCTCATGACAGCGGCAAGCAGACAGAGAATGGTGATGACACCCAGCGTGGCAAGCATGGGAAGACTCCAGTGAGCCGCCCCGACAGGCGAGTGGCCCGGGGGTGGACGGTTATTGTTTTCCCTGGAGTATTGGAACGCGGTTAAGCTTTGTAAATTGGAATGTTCACTGCCTTATGTTCGGAAAAACAGAATGAAGAACTCCATCCAGCATATCCGCGCTTTTCTTACCGTGGCCCGTACCGGCAGCTTCACCCGGGCAGCGGACGAATTGCATCTGTCGCCCTCGGCACTGACCGTGCAGGTCCAGCAACTGGAAGACTGGCTCGGCGTCGCCCTGCTCGAACGCAGCCCGCGCCAGGTCAGCCTGACCAGCGCCGGACAGCAGGCCCGGGGGCCGATGGAGAAGCTGCTGCTGGATCTGGACAATATCGTCAGCGGCTCCCGCGACCTGGCCAGCCTGCAACGCGGGGTGGTGACCATCGCCGCCCTGCCGTCGATCTGCTCCGGCGCCCTGCCGCCGGTACTGCGCACGTTTCGCGAAGCCTTTCCCGGCGTCGAAGTGCGCCTGCGCGATGTGGTCGCCCAACGCATCGATGCGCTGGTGCGGGAGAACGAGGTGGATTTCGGCCTGGGCGTACGGGCCCGGCTCAATCATGGCCTGGACTTCGAAGTGGTGATGGTCGACCGGCTCTGCCTGTTCGTGCCGCATCAGCATGCGCTGGCGCGAAAAAAACGCGTGCGTCTGTCAGACCTGAGCGGCCAGCCGATGATCCTCACCGGGCGCGACAGCAGCGTGCGCGAACGCGTCGAGCAGTTGTTCGACGAGCAAGGCCTGGCCCTGGTGCCGGGACTGGAGGCCAACTACATGTCCACGGTACTGGCCCTGGTGCGCCAGGGCCTGGGCATGACGCTCCTGCCGGAATCGGCGGATGACGGGCTCCATGGGCTCAGGCGACTGCCGGTGGAACACCCCGGCGTCAGTCGCGAGATCGGCCTGATCACTCGCAGTGGCCAGACCCTGGGACCGGCGGCGGCACGCTTCGTCGAGTTGGTGCGCGGCCGTTTCGGCGAAACACCGCCGGCCTGATCAGGCCCGGCCGACGTTGTCGCCAAAGGCGCGGATCAGGTCCAGCAGCATCTTCACCCGCAGCGGCAGGTTGCCGGCCGGGTACACCGCATGCATCTGCGGATTCTCGCCATGGCTGGACGTCAGCCGGTACTCGGGACAAACCCGCACCAGCCGCCCGAGTTCCACCTCGGGCTCGGCCAGCCAATCCGCCAGCCGGGCAATGCCCACCCCCGCCAACGCAGCCTGAAACACCGCCGCGCCGGAGCTGAAGCGAAATTTCGGATGCACCCGCAAGCTCATTGCCTGCTGCTCGCTGCGAAAATTCCATTCTTTAAGAATCCTTGGGGCGGTGTGCAGGATCAACGAATGGGTTTCCAATGCCTCTATCGAATCTGGCGTGCCACGGCGCTCCAGATAAGCGGGACTGGCATACAGATGACGGGCATAGCTCCAGAGCGGAAAACCGATCAGGTCGCTGGACTGCGGAAAGGCGCCGCGGATAGAAAAGTCCAGCTTGCTCTTGGCCGGGTCGATGGTTTCGTCGGTGAAGATCACGTCGATACTCACCTCGGGATAGCGCTCGCAGTACTGCGCGATCAGCCGCGGCATCACTCCGTGACCGAGAAACTCCGGGGCTGAAAGGCGGATCCAGCCGGTGGCCAGGCCGCTGATGCCGGCCAGGTCTTCATCGGCTTCACGTTGCAGATCCAGCATTTTGTGGGCATGGGGCAACAGGCGCTCACCGGCCTCGGTCAGGCTCACCGCATTGGCCGAGCGATTGAACAGCTTGACCCCGGCACTTTCCTCAAGGGCCTGAATGGCACGGGTCAGCGAGCTCGGCGAGCGTCCCAGGGTACGCGCCGCGGCAATAAAACTGCGCTTGCGCGCCACGGTCGCGAACGCTTCGAGCTCACCCAACATATCCAGCGCCATTCCTGACCTCGTTGCACTTTTCACAATGTGGCATTGCAACACAAAAACGCCCCTTCCGTTAGCCTGCGCGCTTAACCCACAGGGACGTAGGCATACAGGAGCAAAGGACGTGTCAAAGCTGGATGAAACAGTCAGGAAATCGGCCTCCCGGATCAGTGAAGAAAGCCAGCAATGGCTGGCCCCTAAACCGCCGGCATCCGCTTTGTCGGCCCTGCCCGAAATTCACATTTCGTTCGCCGAGCATCAGCAGTTGAATGAAGCCCTCGCGCACCGCGCAATCACTGACAGTGCTTCGGGTATAGCACAGATGCCGGCGCTCGCCCGGCTGCTGGAGACGGTGCTGGGCGCGGAGAAACGCCAGGTGCTGCGCGACTTCCCCCGCTCCCGCGACGTGGCCCTGATTGTCCGCGGCCTGCCGGTCGACCCGGGGTTGCCGGCCACGCCCTACGACGCCGAACCCGGTATCGAACAGGTGCCGGTCCTGGCCGGCGCGATCCTGTCGGTCCTGGCGATGCTGGAAACCCGGCCGGTGGGGTATGAAGGAGAAAGCGACACCACGGTCTTCCGGCATGTCTCGCCCAAGCAGGAACACGAAACCACCACCAGCTCCTTCGGCTCCCGCCTGGGCCTGGGCATGCATGTCGACAACCCACACCTGCCGCTGACCTGCGAAGCGGTCACCGGTTTGTCGGCCTGCCCCGAATACCTGAGCCTGACCGGCCTGCGCTGCGAGCTGGACGTGCCTACGCGCATCGTCGCCATCCAGGACGTGCTGGACAGCCTGCCCGACTTTGTCGAGCAGGAACTGCAACAGCCGAACTTTGCCATTCGCCGGCCGGATTCGTTCGGCAAGCAGGGCAATGTCCTGGAAAGCGTCCCGCTGCTCTACAGAACCCCATCCGGCGGCCTGCACTGCCGCTACAACAAAGCCAGCGTCACCGCGACCACGGCCAATGCGGACGTTGCCCTGCAATTGTTCGAGGCGGCCGCCAACCACCCCGATGTCACCCGCCACATCCTGCTCCAGCCCGGCGACATGCTGATCTTCAAGAACCAGCAGACCCTGCACGCCCGGGACGGTTTCGCCCCGCGCTATGACGGCCGCGACCGCTGGATGATCCGGGTATTCGGGGTCGACGACGCAGCCCGCGTGGTGCCGCTGGACCCGACTCAACCCTTTATTGTCAGAGCCTGATTTCATGGTCGATATCACCCTCCTTTGCGTCTTCGCCTTCTGTGCCGGTCTTATCGACGCGGCGGTCGGCGGCGGCGGACTGATCCAGATCCCCGCGTTGTTCAATGTGCTGCCCACGGCCCCGCCGGCCGCGCTGCTGGGGACCAACAAGGTCGCCGCGGCGTGTGGCACGACCTTCGCGGCACGGTCGTTCGTACGCAAGGTGGTGATCGACTGGGGGCTGGTGATCCCGGCGGCCTGCGCGGCCTTTGTCATGGCCTTCTGCGGCGCGGCGACGGTCTCGGCCGTGCCGCAATCGGTGATCCGCCCGGCGGTGCTGGTGCTGATCGTGCTGATGGCGCTCTACACCTTCTGGAAAAAGGACTTCGGTGCCCTGCACAAGCCCATGCGCATCGGCACCCGGGAAAAGCTCCTGGCGATCCTGATCGGTGGCGCCATCGGTTTCTACGACGGGCTGTTCGGCCCCGGCACCGGCAGCTTCCTGATCTTCCTGTTCATCCGCTGTTTCGCCTTCGACTTCCTCCATGCCTCGGCCTCGGCGAAACTGGTGAACATCGCGACCAACGTCGCCGCGCTGGTGTTCTTCATCCCCACCGGCAACGTGCTGTACCTGGTGGCGATTCCCATGGCGCTGTTCAATATCCTCGGCGCCCTGACCGGCACCTGGCTGGCGGTGCACAAGGGAGTGCCCTTTGTCCGCGCGCTGTTCCTGGTGCTGCTGGTCATCCTGATCAGCAAGCTCTCCTATGACCTGATCACGCAAATCTGAGGAACGCTCCATGTACCCGATCTTCGATCAACTGGTCAGCCTGCTGGACGCCCATGCCGCCAGCTACCGTGTCTTGCTGCACGACGCCGAGGGCCAGTCGGAACGGGTCGCGCAGATCCGTGGCACCGAACCTGGCCAGGGCGCCAAGGCCATGCTCTGCGCCCTCAAGGGCCAGGCCGAACGTTATGCCCTGGCCATCCTGCCGGGTGACCAGAAGCTCGACATGAAAAAACTCGGCGCCGCCCTGGGCGGGAAAAAGGCCGAACTGGTGAAGCCCGAAACCGCCATGGCGCTGACCGGTTGTCGAATCGGCGCGATTCCGCCGTTCGTCTTCGATGAGCGGATCCAACTGATCGTCGACCCCGCCCTGCCCCGTCGTTATGAGGAAATCGCCTTCAATGCCGGGCGCCTGGACGCCTCCATGGTCCTTGCCACCCGCGACTACCTGACGATTGCCAAGCCGCAATTGCTGGATATCAGCCAGGAATAACCCCCTTCGATTGCGAAACAGTCCACGAATACACACTGATAGCCAATAAACAGCATCGCCGAAGGGAATGTTTTCCCATTCGGCGCCTCCAAGGAACCATCGTTGTTCGCGGTATTGCGAGCCGGTTTCAGGGAGTGAACGTCTCATGCACAAGAAAAATATCCGGATCGCGGCGTTATCAGCACTGGTGGTTGCCCTGTTGGCGGCAGGCGGCAGCTACTACCTGGTGCAATCCCATGATCGACCGACGATCATCAGCGGCGAGGAATACGGCGCCGAGGACATGAACGAAGGCGATATCGACGACCTTGCCTCGCTGTCGCTGCCAGAAGCCAGGAAGCGCCTCAACTACCTGATCACGGTCATGCGCAGCACCCTCAATGCCCAGGCGATGATCGAGGGCCTGGACCTGCAGATCAGCCCGGCGACAGGCGATACACCCCCCACCGAATTGCAGTACGACCCGCCGTTCCAGCCCTTTGCCACACCGGAGGTCGAACAGGCCTTGGCGAACCTCAAGGACACCCCGCGGGTCATCCAGAAAATCGGCACCGCCGGCAGCCTGGTCCGTCTCGACACCAGCCCTCTCGATGACTTCTGGCAACGCGCCGCACCGCCCGAGCAACGCCTGGAAGAGCAGTACCAGATCGACCGGGTCTATTTCAGGGACGGTTCGGAACAGGCCTTTGCCGATATCGTCAACCCGAGCGAAACCGCCGCCCTGAAGGAAAGCGGACGGCCTTCCGATGCGGCGCTCACGGTGAACAAGCCGCTGGACAAGCTGAAGGTCACGGTGACCTATCCGAGTTATCCGTCCGTGCGCAAGATCGTGCTGGACAAGGATCACCCGAAGGCCAGCTTCGGCAACGGCGAGCAGTATCAACTGTCGGCCATTTCCGACAAGAGCGCCTCCCTGCTGCTGTCGCCCCCCAAGGACACATCCCTGGTGGTGCAGGCGTATGGCGCCAATCCGGACAAGCCCCTGCACAACACCGGCAGCAGTTCGCACACGCTGCCTTCGGAAGAAGCCAAGGCCAACCTGAAGAAGTACTACGAGGAACTGGTGACGGTGCGCAAGCACTTCGACCAGTACCCCGACAGCAAGAGCCTCCAGCAACATCTTGAACAGTTCGTCCAGGCGTTGCCGGACAGCAAAGACAGCCACAGCAATGTCCAGGCCGAGTACCACTTCGAAGACACGCCGCAGCGCGTCACCCTCTATGTCCTGGCCCCGGCGGTGCAGCGCACGGCCTCCCTGGAATTGCTCAACAGCACGCCGGTGCAAAGCCACTACATCGCCTATGACGACAAGACCCGGCGTGCCGGCTTTGTCGATGCCAGTGGCAAGTGGCTGATCAAGCCGCGCTTCCTGCGTATCGAGGCCCTGTCCGAGCCGGGCATCTACAGCATGGTGGTCAGCGAAAAGCCCGTCGACGACGACACCGTGGAACTGCTGAGCAAATACTTCTATCTGCTGCCCGGCACCGATACCCTCAAACAACTGCCCTTCGAGGTCATCGAACAATCGCTGAAGGACGACCTGCTGCTGGTGGAGCGTGAATCCAACGGCCCCTATGGCGTCTATGACCTGAAAAAACAGCAGTTCACGATCCCCATGAAGTTCGTCAGTCCGCAGGTAAGCGGCGATATCTTTATCGCCCGCCTCGGCGACAAGACCTATGAATTCCAACCCAGATACGGTGCCTACACCCTGGCCGGCAAGGAAATCCTGCCGCCGCGCTACTCCAACGCGACGCAACACGGCGACTTCATCTATACCAGCAGCGCCGACCGGCACCTGGACGAGGTGTTCGACCTGACCGGGAAAAAAATCAACCCGGAAGGTTTCAATGTGATCGGCACCTTCGAAGGTGAACAGCCGCTGCTGGTGCAGAACCTCAAGAGCAAGCAGTTCGCCTTTATCAACAGCCGTGGCGAACGCCTGCCCTTCAACCTGCCCTACGACGATGTCCAGCCGTTCTCCAACGGCATGGCCATCGTGGTCAAGGACAGCAAGCGCGGGGCCATCGACCTGCAAGGCAAGCTGCAGATTCCCCTGGCCTACAAATCCATCTACACCTTCCAGAAGAACCTGGCGGCAGCCGAGCCCGAACAGGGCTTTGACGGCCTGGTGCTGATCGACCGGCAGAATCGCGTGGTCAAGGAACTGGGTTATTTCTCCCAGGGCAAGGTCTCGGCCAATAGCAACGATGCCCAGTACACGGTCTACGATCCGAAAAACGACGCGCAACGCCTGGTATTCGATGCCGACGGCAACCAACTGGAAAGCTACACCGTCGAGTAAGGCCGCCCGTCCGCAGGTGCCACCGACATTGGCACCTGCGCTTTCAACACAAATGGTCCTTGCCAAGGCCCCTCGTGCTCACTGTAATGCGAGGGAGAACCACCCCCGCGAGTCCGTGCCGTGAAAAACCTCCTGCTTACCCGCTCCCTCGAGGGGCAGCGCCTGCTGCTGCGCCCGCTCCAGTTCGATGATGCCGATGCCCTGGTCGAGGCGGCCCGGGACGGCGAACTGTGGAACCTGCCCTTCACCGTCGTGCCCTCGACAGCCACCGTCGAACAGTACATCCGCGCCGCCCTCGCCGGGCGCGAAGCCGGCAACGGGATGCCGTTTGTCATCGTGCTCAAGGAGTCAGGCGAAATCATCGGCTCCACGCGCTTCTGGAAGATCGACCGCACCTATCGCAAGCTGGAGATCGGTAGTACCTGGATCTCGGCCCGCTGGCAGAAAAGCTTCGTCAACACCGAGATCAAGTACCTGATGTTGCGCCATGCCTTCGAGGACCTGGAGTGCGTACGCGTGCAGTTCACCACCGATGAGATCAACGCCCGCTCGCGCGCGGCGATCCTGCGCCTGGGCGCCAGGCAGGAAGGGATCGTGCGCAACGAACGGATCATGCCCGACGGGCGCAAGCGCAATTCGGTGCGCTTCAGTATCATCGACGATGAATGGCCTGAGGTGCGCCAGCACCTGCAAGCGCGATTGCTGCGCAACTGAAACCGCCCTGGCTGATCGTTCCCACGCTCCGTGTGGGAACGCCTCTATGGACGCTCCGCGTCCGCTGTGCGAGTGACGCGGAGCGTCACGGGCGGCGTGCCCACGCAGAGCGTGGGAACGATCGGTGCGCCAAGCGCAAGGCGGCCGTAAAACCAATGGCGCCCAGGCTGGTCTGAGTGGAATCAAGGTAAAAACCGAGCGCTGAAGACGAGCATGAAAAAATCTTTATGGGTACTGGCTGCGCTGCCCCTGTTCCTGGGCACTGCCCAGGCGGCCAGCTTCGACTGTGGCAAAGCCAAGCAGCCCGCCGAAATCGCCATTTGCACCGACCGGCAACTGAACGACCTCGACGTCGAAATGGCCACCACCTACCGCTTGCTGCGCGGTCTGTTCGCCATGGGAAACCGGGGCGCCATGCAGGATGAGCAGGTCGCCTGGCTCAAGGAGCGCAACGCCTGTGGCAGCGACAACGACTGTCTCCTGGATCAGTACGAGAAGCGCCTGACGCAGTTGAAACAGCGCTACGACCGCATCGAAAAACCGCTCTGAGCCCTTGCCGTGCGTGGCTTCCAGCGCCATTCAGATAAAACTTCTTTCACTGTGCCAAGGGCGCCGGCTGTTTATATTTGTCCCTGCTCCTTTGGTGAACCTCCCATTTAAGCCCGCCCGCATGCGGGCTTTTTTTTGCCCGCCGGACAGGGCCTGTAAATGGGGGAAACCGGCCAGGCGGCGCAGCGCGAAAGTTGCGCCCCCGGCACTCGATCAGGACAGGAAACCGGTGTGGACCGAAACGATCAGGAAGATCCCCAGGACCGCCCGATAGGCCACGAACGGCCAGGTCGAGAAGCGCTCGAGGAAACGCATCAGGCCCCAGATCGCGCCGAACGCCGAGACGCTGGCCACCACCAGGCCGAACAGCAGATGGGTCCAGGCCTCCACCGGGATCTGCGCGTGGTGCAGCACCCACAGTTCCTTCAATCCAGCCAGGGCAATCGCCGGCAGGCCGAGCAGGAACGAGAAGCGCGCGGCCTCTTCACGCTTGAAGTTGAGGAACAGGGCCGCGGTCAGGGTCGAGCCGGAACGCGACACACCCGGGATCAACGCGCCGATCTGGGCAATGCCGACAATCAGTGCATCGCGCAGGCGCATTTCGCCGACCACCCGCTGATGCCGGCAACTGAACTCCGACACCGCCATCAATACCGCCATCACCAGGCAGGAAATCCCGATGACCGTCAGGCCGCGCAAGGGCGAATCACAGGCATTGAGGGTGGACGACAAGGCCAGGCCGGCAATCCCGATGGGAATGGTCGCCAGGATGATCGCCACCGCCAGCTTGAACCACTGGCTGTCGAAATCGCGCTGGCGTACCGCACCGATACTGCCGCCGACCACGTCACGCACATCGCGCCAGAAATAACTGACTACGGCCGCCAGGGCCGCCAGTTGCATGGCTGCCGAAAACGCCGAGCCCGGATCCTGCCAGCCGAGCACGGCCGGAACGATGCGCATATGGGCGGTGGAGGAAATCGGCAGCAATTCGGTGATGCCCTGAATGACACCCAGAATGCCGATTTGTAAATAATTCAGAGAAGCGAAGCCAATATCGAGGCCGCTGGAGCAGACGTTAGACAAGATGAGTTCCTGAAAAAAGGCGAGTGGTTCACGGTCTTCGCACAGACACGCAGCAGTCCCCTGGAGCGTAGACAGCGCGGCGAATGATGGGCCTGTTTTTTACGAATTTCCAGTTAAAACAAACCCAAAAAGGCAAGCTGTAAACTGATTCCATTTGTGTCAGCCCTGTTCTGACCGCGCCTCCATCAAGACCATCCAAAGGCTCTGGCCCGAGTTTCGACGTGGCGTACAAGCTCCGACACACACCGTGTCCGGCATGGCCAGATCGGCCTGAAACAGCCTGCATCATTGATGCGGTTTTTTTATGGCCCGACGATACCTACCGTGATCCGGATTTTGTTCGAATCATCAGTGTACGAGCGGCCTCGAGAAATGAACGTCGCCAATATCTGGAGAATTGACCGATGAAAGAAGAGTATGACTTCAGCAAAGCCAGACGTGGGGCCGTTGCCAGCAGCACGGGCAAGACACGGATCACCATCATGCTGGACGACGAGGTAATCGACGCGGCGCGCGCACTCGCCGAAAGCGCGGGAACGGGCTACCAGACCATTATCAACAACCTGCTGCGCCAGGCCCTGATTTCCCACGACACCCACAATCTTGCGCCCGCCCCGCGGAAACGGGCCGAGGCAGTCTTGACGCTCAACGAAGGCATCGGCCGTTACGAGGTCCAGGCGCTTGAACAGCAGTTGATTGCCGTGGCCGGGGAACTGAATCGCGTCCTGGGCAAGCCGAAAAAACCCAGGACAAGATCCGGGACGGCGTCATGAGGGGCAAGGCTCGTCCCGCCCCTTTTCCCGTCAGGCACGGAAAGACGCCGGGATCGCCGATCAGGAAACCGCTACCCCCGTCGAGGTGGAGACAGCCCCGTAGTAGCGCCAGCAGCAATGATCGCGGTGCCCCGGCAGGATCACACAGCCACTGAGGCTCAGGAGCAGGACGGCGGCAACGAGCAACGAGAGACGACGAGACATGGTGGTTTTCCTCATGATTCAGCAGGTAGGGCACGGTGGATATGGCGGGTAACGGACAGGGCCAAAGCATCTGTCGATTGCCAGCGGTTACCGGTTGAACGTCACCACCCGCCGGAATCCGTCGCTACCTTTCAACAATTTCATGAACTGCCCGCAAACCCTGGGCAATACTTCCCTCGAACAACGCCTCAAATCCGCCGTGAAAAAAACTGTTTTTTTCGCGACGGATTTTCCGGGCGTCCCGCGTTCAACCCATCAGCAGCGTTCACTTTCGTCCGCCGCATGAAGGAGTTGTCATGAGACCTGCACGACCTCTGGCCAAATTACGCTATGCCCTGCTTATCCCGTTGGCATTCGCGGCCCTGACCAGCACGCCGACCTTTGCCCAGACCGAAGTCATCATCCGCGAAGCCCCGCCGCCCGTGCGCGTCGAAGCCGTTCCCGTCGAACGTCCCGGTTACGCCTGGGACCGCGGGCACTGGCGCTGGGAAGGTCGCGGTTATGTCTGGGAACCGGGCCACTGGCAGCCGGTGATGCGCAACGCGCGCTGGGAACCCGGCCACTGGGAAGCCCACGGACCGCGCTGGTTCTGGGTCGAAGGCCACTGGATCCGCTAAGCCCACGTCGCCTGGCAGCACACTTCGCTGCCAGGCGGCGCCCTGCACCTGACACTCAGATACCGGACCGGGATTTGCCATATTGAAAGAAACTGATCCGGACGTTGAGTTGCTGGCCCGCATCGGCAACAACGAACCGGCGGCCGTCAACGAGATGGTGTCGCGCAAGCTGCCCCGTCTGCTGGCGCTCGCCGGTCGGATCCTCGGTGATGCCGACGAGGCCAAGGATGTCGCGCAGGAAAGCTTCCTGCGCATCTGGAGACAGGCGGCGAACTGGCGCAGCGGCGAGGCACGTTTCGACACCTGGCTGCACCGGGTTGCCCTCAATCTCTGTCATGATCGCCTGCGCCGGCGCAAGGAGCGCCCGCTGGCCGATGACGAGGACATGATCGAGGTGGTCGACAGCACGCCGCCGCCCGATGAACAACTGGAAGCCACCGCCCGCAGCGAGCAGATGGCCGCGGCGCTGGCGGCATTGCCCGACCGGCAGCGCGAGGCCATCGTGCTGCAGTATTACCAGGAGCTGTCGAACATCGAAGCCGCGGCACTGATGAATATCAGCGTCGAGGCACTGGAAAGCCTGCTGTCGCGGGCCAGGCGCAACCTGCGCAGCTACCTTGCCGAGACATCCGGCGAAGCCAGCCTAGGGAGGGAAAAACGATGACGCCCGAACGATTTGGTCAATTGGCCGAGGCCTATGGTGCCGACCTGCGACGCTGGCCGGCCAGCGAACAGGCCGCCGCCCAGGCGCTGCTCGATCGCGGCGACAGTACCGCCCTCGACGCCGTGCAACAGGCCCGCTGGCTCGACAGCCTGCTCGACAGCCACACACTGCCGGCCGTGGATCCGGCGCTGATCCGACAGGTCCGCCTGTCGGCCAATCCCGCGCGACCGCCATCGTTCTGGAGCCGCTATGCCGGCTGGCTTTCCCCCGCGGGTTTTGTCGGGGTCGGCGTGGCCGGTGTCGCGGCCGGCATCCTGGTGGCGTCCCTGAGCCTGCCGCTGCCGATGCTGTCAGCCGAAGTGCTGCCCAGCGTCTTCGACCATGGCGATGCCGATGTCGTCTTTACCGTCAACGCCGAGGAAAGCGAGCAATGACCCCGCCACCCAAGCACCTGAAGCCCAAGTACCTGAAACCGCTGCTGGTCGTGTCGTTGCTGTTCAATGTGTTCCTCATCGGCGGTGTCGGCGGCGGCCTGTATCACTGGCTGGTCAACGCCAAGCCCGCCGAGACCGTGGTCAATCCCCACGGCTTGCGCCAGGCGATGCAGCAACTGCCCGAAGCACGCCGCAAAGAATTGCGGCAGTTGCTGCGACGCAACCAGGCGGACAGTCAGCCGCTGATCATCGCCGGGCGTGAAGCGCGCATGGATGTGATCAGGCAACTGGAGGCGCCGACACTGGATCGCAGCGCACTGATGGCCGACCTTGGCCGCGCCCGTGAGGCAGACGATGCCCTGAGGGTACTGGTGGACAACACCGTGGCGGACTTTGCCGGCACCCTGCCCCTGGATGAACGCCAGAAACTGGGGAAATCGTTGTACCCGCGCGGACAGGTCAAGACCAAGGCCAAGATTGCAAGGAAGGACTGAAGCGGGCCGTAGGCGATATTGATCCCCCTGACAAGCGCCGGGCACGGCGCCGACCAGACAGACAAAACCCGGCGAAAATGCCGGGTTTTGTTTTGCTGGCGTCTCACGCCTGGCGCTTGTCCGCCGTCGTCGCTCGTGCGCCGTGGATCAGTGGCGCATAACGATTACGGAACTCCCAGTTGTAAGGCACCTGACTCTTGCTCAGGCCCTGGTCCCAGTTGATCGACCAGGTCATTAGCCCCTTGATCGAATGCCCTGCCGCATCAAGTCGCTTGAAGGCATTGCTCACCGCCGTCGGGTCGATCACATAGCCCGTCGCCGCCGCATCGACGTTGGCCGGCAGGCCGATGACGAACTTGTCCGCGGCGATCCGGGTGAAACCGCGAGTCCCCGTCACCAGGCTGTCGGTCAGGTAGTAGAGGAAGTCCTCCTTCATTGCGTCGTTGTTCTGCGCGATCCAGGCGCCCTGCCCGCCATTGGCTTCAGGCACCCAGACGCCGTCGCCGCCCTGGTTGTAGTACTGCGGCGCGATAAAGTCGTAATAGCCTTCGAGGGCCTTGATGTAGTCGACGTACTTGCCGTTGCTGCTCAGATAGGGAAACTCCGGCGCCATGCTGATGATGAAATGCTTGCCCTCGCCCTTGTAGTGATCCTTGACCAGCTTCAGGGCAGCGGGCAGCACGGCCTTGTTGTCGGCGTAGTCGATGGCGCTCTGTTCCAGGTCGATATCCAGCCCGTCGAAACCATAGGTCTCCACCAGGCGGATGATTTCATTGGCCAGCGGCTGCTCGCTGCCCTTGCGCAACTCGATATGCGCATCGGCGCCGCCAAGGGAAATCAGCACCGCCCGGCCCTGGCTGTTCAGCACACCGACCTGGCGGCGAAACTCCTCGTCGGAGAGATTGTAGGGTTTGAAGGTCGGGATACCGTTGCCCTTCATGAAGGCCACGGCCACGACGTTGTATTCCTTGGGGACATCCACCAGGGGAATATTGGCGAACTTGCCGCCCTGATAGCCATCGCCTGGGCCCGCGGCCCAGTTGTGCCAGAAACCCATGAGGATTTTCTTGCCATCCAGGCTCGGCATCAGCGATGCCGAATCATTGGCCTGGGATTTTTGCAGTGAAAAATTGATAGTGGTCACATTCTGATCCTTCAGAAATTGCACAGGGTTGTCCGCCGGTTCACGGCGTTATTTGAAGTCCACATCGAAAGCCTGGTAGAAGGCATTGCCGGTATTGGCGACGATCCACAGCAGGACGATGACGTGATGGCCTTTCTTGCCGGAGGGCAGCTTCACCGAATGATCGACCCGGGCCTTGAGCTCGTCGGTATGCTGGTAGTACGGCACCTGCGGGTAGAAGTCCTCGAAGAACGGCTTGGCCTCCAGCTGCGCACGACTGATGCGCTGCTTCGGGTCCCAGCCATCCCGGGTGATCAACCAGCGATAGCCACGGGTGACATGGGGCGCGGTGTATTCCCATTTCACCTGGAAGACCTGGCCCGGATCGACATTCAGCAGCGGCCAGGTGAAGGGGCGATTGAGCTTCTGGCTCATCTCTTCGTTGGTGAAGTTGAGGCAATCGCGGTCATCGGTCTTGCCACCACTGAGGATATGGCCGTCAGCCGGAGGCACGACGCTGGGATCATCCGTCTCGAAGGGCGCGGGGAAAGGCCCGGCGGTCAGCGCCGGAAAGTTCTTGCCGCCTTCCATTTCATTGACCTGCCAGTTACCGAGCAGACCGACTTCGACGGCGACCGAACCGCGACTGGCGGGGGAAATGACACGACCGTGCCGGAGCACTGGATTGGGTAAAGGTTTGTTCATTTTCTCACTCCATTGATTGAACAGGCTCCCTCATGGGGAGCGCTGTCAACCTAACGCAGATGTGAGCTTTGTTCATGGGCGGTGAAACAGGGACTTTCCAGATCGGCTTCATATTTCATTGAGTAATCTTGAGTTTTCCACAGCCAGTTATCCGCTACTCCTACGCACTATGTAGGCAATGGACTACGCGCAAAGATTACAAAGCAGATAAATACGCAGGACATCATTTAAAACAGAAAAAGTTCATTTCAACTTTGTAAATTTTTATTTTCAGACGCCGAAGATCCCGAACGCGCCGGGTGGCTCACACTCGGTACAACGAGTAGGAGATAGCCCACTCGAAACGTCGATAAGACCTACGGTTTTGCAGGATTCGCAGCCTTGCCGCAGCCTGTCTATCCCGATAGTTTTTCAGGGTCGCCGCCAAATCGGCGACCGGTTTTGACAGACCGAAATGACGATATAGGCGCAAGCAGCGCCCCATCTACGAATGCAGGCGTTTTTTTATGTCTGTGATTCAGTAATATGGCGGCTGTGTGCGGGGCATCTTCGGGTGCGCCGGATTCCTATATCTCCGGTCTGTCAACCCGCACACAACTGCCACCCTCACTTGTTTGACAGCAGGCGATCGGTAGGCCCCCGATATAGGAGATACATAGATGATCAAGATCACACCTGATCCACCTTGTACTTCGATGAACTCGACAGCAGAAGACAAAGTGGATTCCATTTCTCAAGAAACAGTCCCCGGCAAACCTCGGAAACAACCGCTCTTCTCCGTCCGCGAAGACATCAATCTCCAGGACGCACTGACCAGCGTTTCACAACTTCTGAAAACGGCCGAATACGTTGCCGACGACATCAGCACAGGCGCCAATGGCATCGCCAGCGATCAGATCTGGACCGTGACGCACTCGGTGGAAATGGCCAGGGCGATGGTGGATGCCCTGCTGGAACGACCCCGGCGGCTGACGATTTAAGACCCATCGCCGGAATCAACAGGCCACGCCCCCGTGGCCTGCCTCCTAGAGGCTACCGTCGACAAAACGCCCCCGCACGGCCACCTCATCCTCCGCCCGCTCCATCTCGCTGCGCACCACATTGCACAGATCCTCGCAGCAGCGGTAATACGCCCGCTCGGCGATCCTGACGGCCCTGAACCCCTCCTCCAGCGCCTCCTTCGGCGTCTTGCTCAAGGACGCCACCGTCAGCCGCCAGGCCGCGCGAGCGCTGTCCCGGGCCGCCAGGTAGGGCTTCAAGAGATCCGAGTCAATCATCGTCATGAGGGGCTCCTGTCGGGCTTTGCAAATGTTGGTCTGTCTGAAAGTAATGTAGTGCGGATCGGAGCTGATTGCCCCGCAAAGATTCAGGTCGAAATCGAGGTCATGGACAGGGTGGCGTGCGGTAACTAAACTGCAGTAGCGTCAGGTATTACCTTTTGCTACAGGAGACCGACATGGCAACCCCAACCTCCATCAAGCTTGATGATGAGCTGAAAGGACGCGTGCAGCATCTGGCCGATGCTCGCCGCCGTACTTCGCACTGGATCATGCGTGAGGCTATCGCACAGTACGTCGAGCGCGAAGAAAAACGTGAAACGTTCCGACAGGAGACGCTGCAAGCCTGGGAAGAATTTCAAGCCACCGGACTGCACGCGACGGCCGAAGATGTCGAGAAATGGCTGTCGAGTTGGGGAACTGAGAACGAGCTACCTGCACCTCCATGCCACGAATGATCTTCGCCCCCGCCGCCATCCGGGATATTCAACGGCTACGGGAGTTTCTTCGCCCAAAGAATGCCGATGCGGCGAAACGCGCGGGTGAAGCGATCATCCAGGGTGTGCGGCTACTGGCAGCGCAGCCGCAGATCGGCAGACTGGTGGATGACCTGCCCGATGAGTACCGGGAATGGTTGATTGATTTTGGAGACAGCGGCTATGTAGCGCGCTATCGAATTGATCTCGATACCGTCACGATCCTGACTGTTCGACACCAGAAAGAAGCGGGGTCTGCATGATCCGGCGGTAACCCGCCCCCTACCCGCCATGGCGGCCTGGATAGAGATCGGCACCACGCCCCCTCCCAAGTCTTTCAAGCGCAATCCATTCGACTTTCAACTGCATGAAATCAGTTTTATGCGTTGGCATTCTAGATACCAAGCATCGACTATCGTACTGACGAAGTCCGACCGGACTCCCCCCCGCCAAGATTGAGGAGTTTGCTGCATGAGTGTGCCTTGCCAAAGCGTCGTGGCCCCCACGAGCCGCGCCCCCACTGCCCTGGTGCTCTTGGCGGTGGCACTGGGTTTTGTCATGGCGATGCTCGATGTGACCGTGGTGAATGTGGCGCTCTCGGATCTGCAACGGGAATTCGACGTGACCCTGTCGTCGCTGGTCTGGGTCATCGACGCCTACACCCTGATGTTCGCCTCGTTCCTCTTGCTCGGCGGAGCCCTGGCGAATGTGCTGGGGGCCAAGCGCGCCTATATGCTCGGTCTCGCCTGGTTCATCCTGGCGTCCTTGCTATGTGGCCTGGCAACCTCGGCACCGATGCTGATCGGCGCCCGCTTCCTGCAGGGTATCGGCGCCGCACTGTTCATGCCCAGCTCCCTGAGCCTGCTGACCGAAGCCTTTCCCGACCGCAGCACGCGCATACGGATGGTCGGCATCTGGGGCGCCATCGTCGGGGCCGCCGCCGGCTCCGGCCCTTTTATCGGCGGATTGCTGGTCAATGACCTGGGCTGGAGAAGCATCTTCTACCTCAACCTGCCGATCGGCCTGCTAGGTATCCTGCTGACGCTGTGGGCGATACATACCTCCCCACGCAGACCCATCGTCTTCAACCTTCCCACGCACCTGCTGATCATGCTGACCCTGGCCGGACTCAGCTTCGTCCTGATCGAAGGGCCGTCGCTGGGCTGGACAGCCCCGGCCAACCGGATCGCGATGACCGTGGCCGCCTTCGGTGCGCTCGCAGTGATCCTGCGGGAAAAGCGCTCGTCCTCGCCGGTGATCCCCGCGCCGCTGCGCCACAACGCCAATTTCTGGGCCCTCAACGGCTTGGGCTTTCTGATCAACTTCGCCCTGTTTGGCGAGATCTTCCTGGTCGCCCTGCTGCTCCAGCAGTTTCACCACACCACGGCGCTGCAGACCGGTGCCTGGATGCTGCCGGTCATGGCCACGGTGCCGATCAGCAACTATGCGTCCGGCCGCTTCGCCCAGCGCTTCGGCGAACGCCGGGTGATGCTCACCGGGCTGAGCATTGCCGTACTTGGCAGCCTTGTCACCGCCTGCGTGGGCGGCGGCGTGGCCTACCTCTGGATCGTGCCGGCCATTGCCTTGTGCAATGCCGGCATGGGACTGGCGCTGCCCGCAGCTATCAGCAGCGTCATGCATGTGGCCGGCGCCACCTACTCCAACGTCGCGGCCGCCTCGCTCAATGCCAACCGCCAGATCGGTGCACTCGCAGGCGTAGCGGTGATGGGGATTGTGCTGCACGCAATCAGCGACTGGGCGCTGTCGGTGAGGATTGCCTTTGCGATCAATGCGCTGGTTCTGCTGGTTGGAGCGTGGCTGGTGAAAGGGTTGAGGTCGCAGGGTTAGGTTTCAAAGGACAAGTCACTATTGCTGCCCAGGTACGAGCCTTCCTGGGGCTGGATGCGGGCGACCGGATTGAATTAGTGCGGGTGCTTCAATCCTGCGACCAATCCGGTGTCGCGACTCACAAAAAGTACCCTGTCACCTCATTCAACTCAGGCATAGGTGTTATTCACACAACCGGCGTTCTCGGTATTTACCTCGAAGGAGAAACTGATGCCCACCACGAGGCTGGCGACTCAACGCAGCGCCAGTCGTGTTCGCATCCTCCCGAGAGTAATAGACATGAGCAGATTACAAGGCAAGATCGCAGTCATCACCGGCGGCAGCAGCGGCATTGGCCTGGCCACCGCGCAGCGATTCGTGAGCGAAGGTGCTTACGTGTTCATCACTGGCCGACGCCAGGCAGAACTGGACAAGGCCGTCGCGCTTATCGGCCGGAATGTCACCGCCGTTCAGGGTGACGTCTCCAACCAGCAAGACCTGGACCGGCTTTACGCAGTCGTACAGCGCGAGAAAGGCAGCATCGACGTGCTCTTCGCCAACTCGGGCATCGTCGACAACAAGTCCATCGACGAGATCAGCGCCGAGCACTATGACAAGACCTTCGACATCAACGTCAAGGGCCTGTTGTTCAGCGTACAGAAAGCCCTGCCGCTGATGCGCAACGGCGGCTCGATCATCCTGACCGCCTCTATCGCGTCGACCAAAGGCATTCCCGGCTACAGCACCTACAGCGCCACCAAGGCGGCCATCCGCTCGTTCTCCCGGACCTGGACCCTCGAACTCAAAGATCGCGGTATCCGCGTCAACACCCTCAGCCCCGGCCCGGTCGATACCCCGATCATGGACAGCCAGGCGACGACGAAAGAGGAAGTCGATCAAGTGAAGACCTCCTTTGCCCAAGCGGTGCCATTGGGCCGCCTGGGCCGCCCGGATGAAATTGCCTCGGCGGCGTTGTTCCTTGCGTCCGATGAAAGCAGTTTTGTTGCGGGTATCGATCTTTGCGTGGACGGGGGTATGGCTCAGGTGTAGGTCAGCGGTTTCAGCTGGTGTGATCTTTCCCGCCCCTTCGGCCTAAGCCAGGGGGCACATCTTCCATCACCCTGATCAGTGGCTTCTTACAGCCCGCCAATGAGTGAGCAGGATTTGATCCTGGCTCTCAACGGCGTGAACGGATTTAAGCAGTCCTGAGCCTGGCCTCAGTAGTTATCCGACGCAGCCGTCATCATCTGAACCACCCCATATTCTGATGAACTCCACCGCATTCAGCCTCACGCCACTCAAGCCCGCGCCCCGCGCCGGCTGCACCCACAGCGACAGACCTTTCGTGCCTTTGAACGACGTTACCCCTTGCCGCTCCGAGCCCTCTCGACGTTTCAGCGTTGCGCCGGTGATGGATTGGATGCACTAAACGCTACAGCCCCATCTACCCTGATGAATCAGTACCATCTATAGCTCATAGCTCTATGTAGCAAATTTAAAGCAATCGCCTCAACTCTCTTCTCAACATCCAACTCGCCAACGCTAAGGTCTACAAGAGTTGCAGAGCCGTTCCTGCATCGTCTTACCGACATTACCCTTCCCCCGGCCTCGATCTGAAATCAGCCTTCCAGCTGCCCTACTATGCCTCCAGCTTTCCGAATGGAGTCGAAGGCATGTCCATTGAGTACTCTCTCCCTGTCGTTCTCGAAAAATCTACGAAAATCAGTTGTCTCTCAAAGTAGCGATTATGGAACTCACACTAGTTGCAGAAGAATAAGGCTTCGCAGATGTGGGCGAAAACGCACGGCATTGGATCAAATTACCGAGAACGCTAGTTTGAGCAGGGCTTGGCGCGTCTGAGATCGTTAGAAAATGGCTGACTCGCTGCTTCGCCGGATCGAACCAGGCTAAACGGGCTGTTTTTTCGCTTAGGTAGCCACGAAGCTAATGCTTAAGGGCTTTTCGCAGGTATGAATCACTGATTTTTCAGTAAAAAATGATGATCAAAATGGACAATTTGATGGCAAATTGATATCCTTTTGGAATCATCTTGTACACCAACCAAGGAAGGTATCGCGGCGATGTCCCCAGTAGAAACTGTCAAAATAGTCGATTTATTTTCGGGCTATGGATTCGAATACCGAGCAGATTTCTCCACTAATACTTTAATGGTATTTACCATTAAGCAGGGAATTTTTGATAACGCCGCGATACTAAAAATATCAAATACAAGCACACCGGAATCTATTAATTCCCAACTGGAAGAGCTGGGATTCCAAGTTAAGGAGTACAACCATACAACATTTCACGACCTAGAGAACAAACTATTTGGCGGCTTTTTTTCAATCTCTAAAACTAAAAAAAACTTCATTAAAGATTATGAAGAACACATCGAGAAAATCAAAGTCTCTTTCCCCGAAACCGAAAGTAGCTACAGCTACATCTCCACACCATATTCGAAGAACTCCAGCGAACATCACTCTGAAGAAAGCTTACTAATAGACCTTAAATCTGAATTATTCATTCCGGGGCCTAGACTAATTCTCATTGAAGCAGCGGCAGGCTTTGGTAAAACCTGTACTGCTTACGAAATCGCCAAGATGATTTCTGATGAGAACGAGAATCACATTGTCTTGTTCGCAGAACTCTCTCGAGACCGACAGGCCAAAATTTTTAGCCATGTTTTGCATAAGGAACTAGCACGTTCCTTTCCTGCTGTTTCCACAGATCTTGTTTTGAGAGAAATCAAAAACGGCCGTGTGATCGTCGTGCTAGATGGTTTTGACGAACTTCTTAAGGAGAGAGAGAAAGAAGATGTTCTTTTTGAAAAGTCCCAAGCCATGCTTGAGACTATCGCAGAAATACTAAATGGCGAAGCAAAAGTTATTCTTACAACTCGTAAAACCGCCATTTTGCAGGGCGACGACTTTGATGAATGGATAGGCACCCACACTAACGACTTTGAATTCGTAAGATATAGCTTAAAAGAGCCATCGATTCGTCACTGGCTTCCTGCTGAGCGACTTGAGCGACTCGATCAATCTCGAATCAACATAAAAAACATTGCAAACCCTGTACTTCTAACTTTTCTCAAGTTCATCAACGACACTCAATTCTTCGAGATATTGGAAGACCCTGATTCAATCGTCGAAAAATACTTCTTATCAATGTTTACTCGCGAAATCAAGAGACAGGATCTAGAACTAACCATAGAAGAGCAGTCAGGAATACTTAAGCGTCTAGCGCAAGACATGATGACTTACGATTACACCCGAGACTCCAAAGAAAATATCATCAGTTACTTTTCACAAACTGAAATAAATTTAATTGAAGAGTCTCGTGCTCGCTACGACATGGACAGCCGACCGACTTATGAAGAGATGGTCGATAGATTCTCCAATCACGCCCTATTAGACAGATCGAAGACTGACAACAAGATCGGCTTCATCAACGATTTTGTATTGGGGCACTTTGTAGCATTAGATCTTAATGACTCACCTACAGAAGGTTGGGTCGCAGAAAGCAAGTTTGTCGAAGCCGCGATCAACTCATTTTCATCTCGTTCTCTCGCATCACGCTTAGATATTTGGAGCAAGCTCTCTGAAACTCTTCAATTCATCCCCCCGAGGAACGAATCCAACTAGAGCTTAGACTTCTAGATCGCGCATCTGGCGACATAAACCATGTCCAATTCAACGATGTACTCTTCGACACTGATGACTTCTTTACCGATGCACTCGTAAGCAACTGTTACTTTCACGAATGCACATTTAAAAATTGCAACTTTATCTTCTCACAAATCCACCTATGCATATTTCACTCTTGTACTTTTTATAATTGCACCAGCGCCGGAGCAAATACCACTAATGAATTCGTTTCTTGCGAACAGTTCGGCGATGACATTATGTGCACCTCAGAAGAGGAGCAGATTCCGAACGCCACCTTCGAAAACAACGAAACTGTAAAGAGCTATATCCTAGAAAAGTTCTGGCCAATCGGAAAAGAAACTATTGCATTTGCACATCGACCCATCTTCATATTTTATAGAGGCAACCCTTTTCCGTCCCATCTAATTTCCGAAGCACTAGATGAAATGAGGAAAGACGGAATTATTACCACTGCTAAAAAGAAGAACTGGGTTGGCTTAGATTTAAGCACCTCAAATTTTTCCACAATCAAAGAGCTTTTGGGTCGTTAATCATGCAATCTAGCCAAACAGCGCTATTGATCAAAGAGATAGAATCGGCCATATCCAAGCACGGCATAATGTTTCGTATATTTTTCAGAGAAAAAACCCAAACCTCTCTGCTTGCCAAATTAGCTAAAAACCCCGACAAGTATAATGATTCAAAAAAAATTCAGGACATCTTGGGAGTTCGGATAGCACTGTATTTTTTAGATGATGTTCAGGTGGCACGTAGCATCCTAGAAAAAAAGTTTATTTATCTGCCTGAAGACTCCCAAATCGACCAACTAGAACATGAAAACTTTAAAGCTAACAGATGCAACTTAATATTCAAACTCCCAAAGATTTTCAACATAAAAACCCTGGTTGGAGATGAGCATCAACACCTTATAGATGACACTTTCGAGGTTCAGTTGCGCACGATTCTATCTGAGGGCTGGCATGAAATTGATCATGATCTCAGGTACAAATGCGAAGATGACTGGGCGGAATTAAATACTGAAAATCGTGCACTCAACGGTGTCTATGCAACTTTAGAAACCAGCGAATGGACGATGCTGAAGCTGTTTGAAGAAATAGCCTATAAGCATTACAAAAACCAAAATTGGCGTGCAATGCTACAAAATAAATTCCGCCTACGACTGGTCGCATCACCAAGGGATACCGAGACACTTGAACTACTAAATACCATTCCAGAGCTGGCAAAACACATTTATAGATACGATAGAAACAGATTATTTTCGTGTATCTCTAGCAGGCTACCATTACCCATGACACTTTCGAATATTGTTTACATAATAAATCTAGATTGCATTCGCGACTCGGATATAATGGGAATCACTCCTAGCGCGATGATTCGCTGGTGGGACCTGAAGTAAAATATAACAACCAACAAATACTCTAATTTCTCATCAAACCGTGTACATAGTCGTTTTCGCTGCAATCGAACGTTATAGTAGCTCCAACCTGGAAGTTGGTAGCCCTAACTTAGGGCAACCAACGCCCGATATTCTTCGGGGCACTTACCGAGGTTAATCCTCAAAATTAAATCCGCCCCCCCTTTTTCCTTCGCTTATACATCGACATCAGCTGCTGGTGGGACAAGGGTCAACGACTTCCCAGATGCTCACCTCCGTATGCCAAGGAACGGCTGTACCAGGAACCACACCGCCTACGGTTTTCTTCCGGTCGGTTTTGCGGACATAGGAACCTTCGGCATGCTTGAATACAGGCTGGCCTTTGCTCAACAGATAGTCAAAGAACTTCACTTTTACGGGAGTATTTATTGTTCCTCTCGGTGTGACAGGCGTGACCAGAATGCCTTTATCCTGAATGAATACAACAAATGGCTCCCCTGCGTCCCGGCCACCTACCGTTTTGGCGCAGGCGACTTGATCGCTACTGATACGAATGACCTCAGTGTACGTCTTGTTTTTATAGAGACTAAGAGTCAGTCCACTATCGGTCAGTACACCTAAACCCTGAGTCACAGTACAAGCGACATCGCTTCCGTATTGATAGAAACACCAGTTAGTTTCCGAAATGGCCTGAATTTCATCGGGGGCCAGCCTCAGATCGTGCTGAATTTGATTTCTGGCCTCCGGTGTTTCGAAGGGGATCATCACACACCCACTGAATCCCAACAGCGTGGTGAGACCGAAAAATACTGTGATTCTGCGCAAAATCACCTTAGGGTAGCAACGCATCGTTGAAGCTCCATGCCTGTGTCGTGATAGATGCCGCTGTTTCAACGCAGACATTGCTGCCTCTTTGAATCTCGCTAGCAGAAAATTAAACTAACTCGGCAAGAATGATAGCTATACGCCATCAACACAAAAAGTAGCTAGCACCAAAATTGTCCGATGGTATTTCACATTTCAACAGACCGAAGACTTCATGTGATCCGACAGAACCTCGGCCAGCTGGATCAGCTCATATTCTGATAGACTCCATCCCATTTAGCCCCACACGCCACTCAAGCCCGCGCCCTGCCCCATTCGCGCCGGCTGCGCCCACAGCGACCGATTTTCCATGCCCTTGAACGACGTTACCCCCATCCGCTCCGAGCCCTCTCGACGCTTCAGCGTGGCCCCGATGATGGACTGGACGGACCGCCACTGCCGGTTCTTCCTGCGCCTGCTTTCCAAGCACACGCTGCTCTACACCGAGATGGTTACCACGGGCGCCATCCTGCACGGTGATCATGAGCGTTTCCTGCGCTACAACGCTTCCGAGCATCCCCTGGCGTTGCAGCTGGGCGGCAGTGTGCCGGCCGATCTGGCCGCCTGTGCCCGCATGGCCGAGGACGCCGGTTATGACGAGGTGAACCTCAATGTCGGCTGCCCCAGCGACCGGGTGCAGAACAATATGATCGGCGCCTGTCTGATGGGACATCCCGAGCTGGTGGCCGATTGTGTGAAGGCGATGCGCGATGCGGTGTCGATTCCGGTGACGGTCAAGCACCGCATCGGCATCAATGGCCGGGACAGTTATGAAGAGCTCTGCGACTTCGTCGGCAAGGTGCGCGATGCCGGTTGCCGCAGTTTTACCGTGCATGCGCGAATTGCGATTCTCGAAGGCCTGTCGCCCAAGGAGAACCGGGATATTCCGCCGCTGCGCTATGACGTGGCCGCGCGGTTGAAGGCGGATTTCCCGGAGCTGGAGATTGTTCTCAACGGCGGGATCAAGACGCTGGAGCAGTGTCACGAGCATCTGCAGACGTTTGACGGGGTGATGCTGGGCCGCGAGGCTTATCACAACCCGTATCTGCTGGCGGAAGTGGATCAGCAGTTGTTTGGCAGTGAGGCGCCGGTGCTTTCCCGGGCCGAGGCGCTGGCGCAGTTGCGGCCCTATGTGGCGGCGCATATCGCCGACGGTGGGGCGATGCACCATATCACCCGTCATGTGCTGGGGCTGGGCACGGGGTTTCCGGGGGCGCGGCGGTTCCGGCAGTTGCTGTCGGTGGATATTCACAAGACCAAGGATCCGCTGGCTCTGCTGGATCAGGCTGGGGAGTTGCTGGAGGGGCGGTAATGCGGCTGGCTAGAGACCGTGTCATCGTTCTTCGCTGGCAAGCCAGCTCCCACAAGGACCGCGTTATCGTTTATCGCTGGTAAGCCCAGCTTCCACAGGGACCGCGTTATCGTTCTTCGCTGGCAAGCCCGGCTCCTACAGGGACCGCATTATCGTTCTTCGCTGGCAAGCCAGCTCCTACAGGGACTGCGTTATCGTTCTTCGCGGGCAAGCCCGGCTCCCACAGGGGCCGGCGGTGTTTTGGGAGCAGCGCAAAAAGGGCGACATCCAGGTGGATGTCGCCCTTTTTTGTACGCTCGTGGCGTCAGTCGCTCAACTGCGCTCCAGCGCGTTCACCAGGTCGTGAAACGCTTCGCGGTTGGAGTCGTTCAAGCCCATGAGGATCTTGTGCGCTTCCAGCACCTTGACCCGCACCACTTCTTCCGACTGGTCCTGCGAAGGCAGGTCGGTCAGGCATTCCGGGCACGGGATCGGGCGGTTGACGATGTTGAACACCTGGTCGAAACCCATGGACTGCAACAGACGGGTGATGTCGTCGTGGACGGTCACCACGGTCGGCAACAGGCCCACTTTCTGCCGCGACAGGATCGAGAGCTTGGCCAGCAAGCCCAGGGTGGTGCTGTCGATGCTGCGGGTTTCGGTCAGGTCGATCACGATCGCCGTGAAATTCAGTGCCGTGAAGATCTTCTCGATCGTGGCATCCAACGCTGAACACAGGGTCAGGCGCACTTCACCAACGAACTTCAGAACGAAGGTGCCATCCTGTTCGGCGAACTGGATTCTACCGGTACTCATCAAAGATTCCTGCTCAACACTAACAAGGCGATATCATCCGGCATCTCCCCTAGCGTGGCCAATCCAAAAACCTGGCGCAAGCCATCCAGGCTGCCGCCGGCTGTTCTCACCAATTCTGGCAAGGCAGCCTCTTTCTCTTTGAGTGTATCTTGCTGCAAAAGATCCAGAATGCCATCAGACATCAGTGTAAGACTAAATGTCGGCGGCAGTTCCAGAATGTGGTCTTCATAGGTGGCCTCGTTGAACAGGCCCACCGGCAGGCCACGGCCTTCCAGGTAACGCACGCTGTCCGGGGTGTACAACACCGGCAACGGCAGATGACCACCGATGCTGTAGGTCAACAGCCCGGTTTCTTCATCGATCACGCCACCCACCATGGTCACGTGCTTGCCCAGCTTGCAGTTGATCAGGCCACGGTTGATATGGCCCAGCACCTGCGAGGGGGTGAATTCCGGCAAGGTGCCGTTGCGCTTGGACTCGAACAGCAATCGCGTGGTCATGAACTTCAACAGCACGGTGACAAAGGCCGACGACGCACCATGGCCGGAGACATCCGCCAGGTAGAACGCCACACGCCGCTCATCGACCCGGAAGTAGTCGACGAAATCGCCGGACAGGTACAGGGACGGAATGATCTGGTGGGCGAAGTTGAAGTCGTCGATGCTCCAGGGACTGACCGGCAGCATGTTCATCTGGACCTGGCGACCGGCGTTCTGGTCTTCCTGCAACAGATGGAGGCTGGCTTCGAGCTCGCGGTTGGCGGTCTCGAGCTTTTCCCGGTAGCGCTGGTTTTCCAGCAGCAGGCGCGCACGGTCCAGGGCCCGGCGCACGGAGTGCTCCAGGACGGCGAGGTCTTCGAGGGGCTTGATCAGGTAGTCCGCCGCACCCAGGCGCAACGCTTCGACGGCATCGTTCATGACGCCCGCGCCCGAAACCACGATCACCGGCGTTTGCGGCGCGAGGTCGGTCACCTGGCGAATGAGCTCGAGGCCACCCATCTGGGGCATGCGCAGGTCGCAGATCACCAAGTCGGGCTGTGCTTGCTCGAATACCTGAAGTCCCTGCAGGCCGTTGCTGGCTTGCAGGACGCTGAATCCGCTGTCTTCCAAATAGGCCGCAAGGCTTGCGCGCACTACTTCGTCGTCATCAATTATCAGCAGCGTGGCACTGGTTTTTTGCATGTGGGCAAACGGCGCCAGAATTAGGTTGGCGTAGACGGCAAGGCTTTATGCCCGGCTCGTACTACTGGATTCACTCGAGAGCTGCCTGCACGACGATCATGCTGCGTCAAAAACAGGCCCGGAATGCTCATTGACAGCAGCCAACTCCACGTCCTCTCCTGTTTTTGCCTTGCCTGATCGCCGCTCGGCGAATTCTCGTACAGGCCTCAGCCTCTCTGTCTCGATCGGTCGGACGATCACGTCCGGTGCATCGGTATCAGAGGTGCCCTTCTAAGGCGCAGACGGTACTCCCATCCGCCGGGCGTTTCAAGCTCATGCCGATGGTCGCTTGAGGTCTTTACACCTCAAATCACCGGGAGTTATAAGAAGTGTGAAAACCACAACGGAATCGAAGGACAGAGTCCATGAGCCAAACCGATCGTGACTACAGTGAAAAGCGTGATTACATCCGGATGCGCGTCGATGCCGACGTGACGCTGATCCACGCCGGCCTGGAGATTTCAGCGGTGTGCCTGGACCTGTCCAGCACCGGCATGCAGGTCGAGGCGCCCCGGCAGTTCAACGCCGGCGACCGGATTTCGGTGCGCATCGACTCCGATCACCCGGCGCTCAAGGGCCTGGAGGCGGAAACCGAGGTGGTGTGGGCCAACGATCAGAAACTGGGCCTGCGCATCCTGAAAATGCGCTGAGCGCAATTACCCCCATGAAAAAGGCGACTCACCGAGTCACCTTTTTTCGTTTGCGCGGCGCAAAGCCAGGGGCCGGGGACTAGAAGTCGTCGACGACCTTGCCGTCCTTGACCTTGAACTCGCGGTTCTGCAGGTAGGCGTTGCGGATGAAGATGTACTTGTCGCCGCTGATCAGCTTCTCGCTCGACAGCAGGCTGGCCCGGGTGTCGATGATATCCAGGCCGAAGGTGATGTTGCGCGCCGGCACGTCGTTGATGTAGCGGTACGGTTCGGTGTAGCTGTCCACGTACTTGGACGGCGCATCGCGCAGGGTGCTTGGGCCGAGGAACGGGATGACCACGTACGGACCGCTGCCGACGCCCCAGTGACCGAGGGTCTGGCCGAAGTCTTCGTCGTTGCGTTGCAGCCCCATCTTGGTGCCGACGTCGAAGAAGCCCGCCACGCCGAGGGTGGTGTTCAGCAGGAGGCGCGCGGTGTCGACGCCGGCCGCCTGTGGCTTGAGCTGGAGCACGTCGTTGACCAGGTTGCCGACATCGCCGAAGTTACGAAAGATGTTGTGGATACCGTCTTCCAGGAATTGCGGCGTGACCGCCTGATAACCCTGGGCCAGGGGTTTCAGGGCGTAGGTGTCCAGTGCATCGTTGAACTTGAAGATAGGACGGTTGACGCTTTCCCACGGATCTTCGTCCGCCGCCTGTGCGGCAAATGGCACCAGCGCAACGCTGGCACACAACGACAACTGAGCTAGACGATCGATCCAGCGCATAGAGAGAAACTCCTTGGATGAGACGGGATGCGGGGCGCCATGCCCTGATTGATGAGGCGCAGTATAAAGCGGATGCCCGGGTTTAGGCAGTATGACTCGGACAAGTCCTACAAAGAATTACAGGTTAGGCCAAGGACGAGCAGTCATCCAATTGTCATGGCGGCGCCTTATTCTGCGCAGTCATCATCAGGGACGCTGCCATGCCACTACCCGCCGTCGCACCTTTGCCCGTGCCCACCGCCCTGCTTTTCGGCCTGACCGGTTGCCTGGTGGATTTCGGCGCCCGCGCCCGCCCGCACCTGGATCCGGACGAGCATAACCACGCCACGCCGGGTGCCCTGGAAGTTCTCCAGGGCCTGCAACAACGCGGCGTGCCCTGCGCCTGGCTGGATGAATTGCCCCACGCCGTCAGCCAACCGCTCGCCGCGACCCTGCCCGACTGGATCAAACCTTCCCTGACTCCCGCCAACTGCGTGCAGTGGCCGGCGCCCAATGCCTGCTGGCATGCGCTGATGGCGCTCGGCGTGGAGCAACTGGAAGGCTGCGTGCTGGTCAGCGGCGAACCGCGCCTACTGCAATCGGGCCTGAACGCCGGGCTGTGGACCATCGGCCTGGCCTCCTGCGGCCCCCTGTGCGGCCTGTCGCCCATGGAGTGGCAGGCACTGCCGCAGAAGGAACGGGAACGCAAGCGCGGCAAGGCCACCGTGGAGCTGTTCAGCCTCGGCGTGCACTCGGTGATCGATCACCTCGGTGAACTGGCGACCTGCCTGGACGATATCGCCCTGCGCCGGCTCAAGGGCGAGAAACCCTGAGCACGGGTCTTGATCAGGATCAGGCACGGATCGCCGTCGTGGATTACTCTGAAAGGCAGGCACAGACCTTTATCGCCGTACGAAGGTCTATGCCAGAGACTATCCATAGAAGGAAACCACCATGCCTGCCCGCGAACTGCAAGAACAACTCGATACCCTGCGCGAGCAACTTGAGCAGAATCCACCGCTGTCCGAAGCCGAACGTGAAAACCTGCAGGACCTGATGCGCCAGATCGAACTGCAGTTGAAACTGGAAACCGCGACCCAGGACAGCAGTGTGGCCGACGGCGTCAACCTGGCGGTCGAGCGCTTCGAACTCGAACACCCGGCCATCGCCGGCACCTTGCGCAATATCGTCCAGGCCCTCGGCAATATGGGGATCTGACCCACCGATAGCTGAGCCAGGCCCCTTGGCGGCCCGTCCCGATCCGGTATAGCTACGGCTGCTTTCAAGGGGCGGGCTTCACGGATCCGGGCTTTCGGGCGCCTGGGCACGGTCCAGTGCCTGCTGGGTGATCCGCACTTCCCCGGCTTTTCGTTCGCGATCGATCGCTTCCAGCGCCTGCTCATAGACGCTATCGTCCATTTCCCGGCCAACGGGAATATCCGCCTCGGCGATCCCCAGGACACTCGCTCCCTGCTTCACCGTCGCGGTCCAGCCGGCGATTTCCCCGGCCGAGGCCTGCGGCTGCCGCGCCAGGCCTTCCAGCGCCTCGCGCAGTTCTTCCAGGGCCTGCAACTGTTCCTGCGCGACGACCGCATGCCGTTGCGTCTCGGGCAGGGTCTCCAGGTAATCCCTCCAGAGCGGTTGTTCAAGCAGCAATTCGACCTGCCTGCCGGGTACGTTCTCGGCAGCCAGGATGCGATCGCCCGCTTCCCGGGTCATGTCCCGGGTCACATTGCTGGCGCCGCGATACAGCATGGTCAGGGGCTGCCAGGGCAGCGCCAGGCGCTTGGCGAGATCGACACGGTAGGCCAGGTAGATCTCGACCTCATCGACATGGGGCGAGCGCTCGTCAGCAGCCGCGGCCGCCACCTGCCCCGCCGCCTCGATTTCGGCCTCGCTCAGGCCCAGCCCGCTGGCCGTCGCGACGGCCTGCGTCCTGGCGTCCTCGATATGGCCGGCCCGGGTGATCTCCTGGCTGGCGGTTTCGACCTTGGCGATATCGTTCAGTCGAGCCAGGCGCGAGCGCCCCAGGGCGAGCCGCGTGTATGCCGTTTCCCTGGCATCATCCGCCAGTTGCTGCGCCTCGTAGAGCAGGACCTCGCCGCCCAGGCGGCTGAACACCTCTGTAAAGCCATCGGCACAGGTTTCCAGGTCGCTCGTCCAGTCGAACAGGAGCTGACGCAAGCGGGTGTCGGCCACTGCCGCCTCGATCATCCGCCAGACCCGCCGGATCAACTGATCCCGGTATTCGACGCGATAGTCGGCCGAGTAACGCAGCGCGGCAATCGACTCCAGGAACGTCTGGCTGCCCGGCTCATCGACCATCAGGCTCCACAAGGTCCTTAGCCGTTCCTGTTCGGCAACCGGGATACTGCTGTTCAGCCAGTTTTCCACGACCGGCATCAGCTTCGGCACCCCCTGCTCCAGGACGCCCGTGTCCTCCGGCAGGGTGAAGCGTATCGAGGGACGGTCAATGAACTGGGCGATCGCATAGCGTGTCGGCGCATCGAAGGGATTGCCGTATAGCAATACCGTTCTCATCCTGCGACTGCTCAGGCTGTAGAAGCTCCAGGGGATCGAGGTCAGGCGGTTTCCCTGCAGGTCCAGCACGGCCAGATCGAGCAGGTCCAGGGCCCCGAGGGGCCAGATGGACAACCCCGTACGCTGCAACTGGAGCCCTTGCAGCCTGGGCATCCCGCTGGCGCTGAACATCCCCAGGGGATTGCCGTCCAGGTTCAGTCGCCTCAGGCGTTTCAGACTGCGCAGTTGCTGCCCCAGCGTCACGGTCCAGACGATCCGGTTGCCGTTGAGTTGCAGCCTGCGCAACTCACTCATCTCGCCAATGCCGACCGGCAGCCGCGTGAGCCTGCCCCCGGATATCTGCAACTCGCGCAACTGGGTGAAACACTTGAGAAAGGTATCGAGGTCGCGGCGATCGCGCTGCCCGACCAGGGTCAGCTTCAACGAGACCACATGATCGAAACTGCCCTCTTCGAGTTCCGGCAACTTCAGCAGGCGTTCGCCCGACAGGTCCAGTTCATGCCCCAACGGCTGGCCGCCGGCATCGAGCAGCGGCGGCGACTCCCGGCGCCAGCACCTGCGGATCCGCTCCACCACCCGTGACTTGGCCGCCTTGTTGACCAGCCAGCCGCCGCTGCTGCCACGCTCGTACTCACCGTCGAGCCGCCAGTATTCCAGCATCAGTTTCAGGCGATGGTATTCGTCCTGCCGTTTCTTGAGGGCCCTCAGGAAAACCCCGTCATCCGCCCCTTCAACTGTCAGGAACTGGCGGACCACCTCCACGTCCTGGCCGGGATAGAGCTTGTCCACCAGCAGTTGCAGATGACTCGGCGACACCCTATGCACACCCTGCCGACCGCCGAGCGGATAACCGATCCGGCCATCGCTCAAACGCATGGGCGACCTGAATCCGGGCTTGATCGCCTGCATGTCCAGCAACGAGCGAACGCGTGGGCGCGACAACTCCAGGTGACGTGCCACCGCCTGCCTGAACAGCTCCGGGGCAGTGGTGCGCGAAAAGCCCAGTGCCTGGAGCCGGTTATCCGGCAGCGCCTGCAACAGCGCCATCTGGAGATCGCCAGGCCGGGGCTGCCCTTCGATCACATAGCCCCCCGACGTGCGCAGCAACGCCAGCGGCGTGTCGGAGGTCGGTCCCAGGCTGTCGAGCAGGCGTCGCCCGCCCGGTGCCAGCTCGGCAGGCTCATACAGTTCGACGCGCAGGTTTTCCGACCAGCCCGGCAGGTTCTCCAGTGAATGCAGGAACAACCGGTCGGCATCCAGGCTGACCGAAGACTCGATGAAAAGCCCCTCATAGGCCCGGGCGATACGGACCTGCTGCGCATACCGGCGACTTTCTTCCGCCAGCCGCAACGGCACCCTGCCCGCCTCCAGCGACGCCACCTCATAGCTGTTGGCCGCACCGGTCAACTCATCGGCAATCATCGTCGGCAGGTTGGGGAAATCACGCTTGAACAAGGCGGCAAAGGCATTGCGCGACCGGCTGCGAAATTGGTAATAGGCCTCGAACAGCGCGCTGCGCTGGTTGCGGGCCTCGTCGGCAAGCCGCCGGTTCAGCGCCGTCAGTTGTTCGGCATCGGTCAATCGCGCCTGGCCCGGCTGGCGCCCGAGCAATGTATCGACCTCTTCCCGGTCAAGCCCCTGCAACACCACCTGGAGCAGTTCGGCGTCATGGATCTGGGCTTCGGTCACGGTCACCACCGGCAACCGCGCCTTGTCCGGCGGACCGTATTCCTTCAGCACCCGCCCTTCGCCATTGACGAACCGCAACACCCGGGTCGGCGGCCACAAGGCTTCCAGCAACTGTTCCTGGATATGCCAATCGACCACGCCACCATTGGTCGTACCGGTGTCGATAAACCGCTGGATGTCCGCATCGATCCGGAAGCGCTGCACCGTGTCGTTGAGCAGCGCCGGGCAGCTCATCTGATCCAGGTACACCGGCCGCAACTGATCGGCCTCCACGCCGCTGATGGTCATGATCCGGGTCGCCTGTTCCGGGGAAAAGTCCGCCACTTCGGGTCCCAGGCGTGCAAACAGCTTGAACGCATCCCACTGCAACGGCTCCTCCAGCTCATGGGTCCAGGCGCCCGAGCCGTTGTGACTGAACAGCGGCGAATAGGTCGTGCGGGTGGGATGCTCGGCGCGATACTCATGGCTGACACGAGTGGGACTGAGCCGGTAGTAGTCCCCGTCCAGCGATAGATAAGTACTGGCATTGCGCGTGTGCAGGCCCGACGCGTCGGGCCTGAGGCCTTCGGGCAGGGCCAGAGCCTGTCGATAGGGGGCAAGGTCGGCTTTCCATAAGCGGGTGTCACCGTCCGCCAGCCTGACCTGCTTGAGGCTGTCGATAAAAGCCGTCGCCTCGGTATTGCGGGCCAAGGCCTGTATAAAGGCGCCGAGTTCCAGGTTCAGCACCACACCGAGAAAGGCCAGTACGGCCTGCTTTTTGTCGTCGTGGTCCCACGCCTCGATGCCTTCGTAGACCTGGACCAGCATCTGGGCCGCAGCCACCGCCAGCATCGCCTCGCCCAGGCCCGGCACGAAAAACAGCAGGTTGACGCCCCAATCCAGGAAGGCATGCCAACGGGCGCTGCGGGTCTTCTTGTCCTCCGCGCCCGTCGACACCGCCAGTAACCGGGCATCATCGAGCATCTTGTCGGTGTGCTGCGCATAGAGCTCGAAAAAGGGATCGCCGGTGATCCGGGCAAGCTGCAACTGCAAGCGTGCCTGCTCATCAGGCACCCGCCGGCCGGTTTCGCCACTCACGGGATTCAGGCGTTCGTTCAGCACGGTGAAAAACACCGGTTGAGAACGCAGATGAAGGTAGCGCCGAAACTCGTGCCGATACCCCGGGTCACGCAGCCGGCGCCGGAGATCATCCTCGAAGGCCGCCAGGCTCGAATACTGCTTGAGCGCCTGTTCGCCATCACCGGACAGGTACACCACACAGGGACAGGATTCACCACTGCTCGGGACGTCGAAACGGATCAACAGGACGCCCTTGAGCAAGGCCCCCCGATAGCCACCGTCAGGGATGCGCACATCGAGCATCTTGATTTCATGAAACTGCACGGCATGCAGGCTCCAGAGGGGACTGGCGTTGCCGCCGACCCACTGCTTGAGCATCCGGTAGGCCGAGTCGTCGATATGCCCTTTCATCACGGCAATATCGGCCTGGAGCGCCAACTCGGAGATTTCGTTGGTCATGAACAATCGACGAAACTCGTCATCGCGTTGCCCGGAGGCATTCTTGCGTAACAGGAAAGACTCGATATGCTCTTTATATTTACCGCCCAGGTCCAGCTCGCGACATAACCGGGCAAATACCCGCGGCGTAAACTCCTTCAGCAACACGCCTGAAGTCTTGCGCAATATCTGCGAGCCTCTATCGAAACCAAAGTAGGTCGTTTCACTCTCTTCGAAGTTCTGCAATGCGGCCTGCAACAGTGTTTGTTGCGTCAACCGTTGCTGATAGGGTGTGGACAGTGTTTGCGCCGCCAGTATGTGAACATGCCTGAGCTGGTCCTCATGCACGTCCAGGCCCGGGCCGAATTCCTTGTCCAGGGCGCCTTGCAGAAGCGGCGCGGCAAACGCCTCCGGGCTTTGCAAACCGCGTAGATACGACGCCAGGCGAGCCTTGTCCGACTGATGGCGCCGCAGGCTGTCGGCGTAAGCGCTACGGGTCGCGAAGGGTGCATCCTTCAACCAGGCCGGCAGCCGGCTGGCCACCAGGGCATGATAGCCCTCACCATCAAGTACCACAGCAACATTCGATGTTTCAAAAGCAGAAACCTTGAATAACCTCAATCTCCTTATACTAATCTTCATCGCCCTGATAAAAAGTTCAAATAGCCAATCGCTTCCGCACTCCTTCCATCTATATTATCCACCCATGAAATATCTATTAACGCCCTCCCACAACCAAACCAGCAAACAGCTTTTCGGCTGATCGCAAACTCCTTTCATAAAGTGCAAATACGCTTGTACCGCCATCAATAAAAAAGCCCCGACTCTCACGAGTCGGGGCTTTCAGTTACCACTTGTTCCAGGCTATGCGAGTACGGATTGACCAATCATTGCCAGGTCCATCAACTCACGGTTGGCCACTGCGTACATGGCGTAGTCGGTGCCGCTGGCGGCACGGATTTCCACCAGCATTGCACGCCAGCGATCGGCCATGCTCGCGTTCTGCTCCAGCCACAGGGCTACGCGGGCTTCCATGTCTTCCGGCGCGTCGGCCAGTTTCAACACGGAGATGGTGATCGCCCGCTGCTGCCAGTCGACATCGTCGCGGAACGCTTCGCGGGCCTGGGCCTGCCAGTTGTTGCCGACACGCAGGTCGCTGATCTGCTGGGAATACCAGGTCAGGTCCAGGGCACTGCCCACCGCGAAGTAGGCCTTGGCCACTTCGGCGGCGTCGTGACCGGTGACATCGGCCGCTTCGATGATCGGCAACAGGGTGTACAGGTGCGTGGTACCGGCCACCATGCGCGCCAGCAACTCCGGTACACCGGCCTGGACATAGGCCTGGTAGCGGGTCTGCCAGACTTCGCGGGTCGGACCTTCCAGCAGTTCGTCGAGCTTGAGGCCCAGGGCTGCCAGGTGCGGACCGAAGTGCGCGACGTCACGGGCGGCATCCTGCTCGTTGCGACGGCTGCGCAGGAACCAGCGCGTGGCGCGACGGCCCAGGCGCATCAGTTCGTCCATCAGTTCCAGTTGGGTCTCGGCCGAGACCTTGTAGTCCAGGGCCTCGATCTGACGGAACCAGTGCGGGAGGTGGAAGATGTCACGCACGATGACATAGGCACCGGCGACATTCGCCGGGCTCATGCCGGTGGACTCCTTCAGGCGCTGCACGAAGGTGATGCCCATGTGGTTGACCAGGTCGTTGGCGATCTGGGTACTGACGATTTCACGCTTCAGACGGTGACGACGCATGGCATCGGCGAACTTGCTCACCAGCGTCGGCGGGAACGCGGTTTCCATGTCGCGGGTCAGGTACTCGTCGTCCGGCACCTTGGAGTCGAGCAAGGCAGCCTTGAGGTCGATCTTGCTGTAGGAGATCAGCACCGACAGTTCGGCACGGGTCAGGCCCTGGCCGGCCGCCACACGCTCCACAAGCTGCTCTTCCGACGGCAGGAACTCGATGGCGCGGTCCAGCTTGCCACGGCCTTCCAGGTCGTTCATCAGGCGCTTGTACTCGGCGATCCGGTCGTAGGCACGACGGGCTGCCAGGGACAGGGCCTGGGTCTGCTTGTAGTTGTTGCCGAGCACCAGGCCACCGACCTCGTCGGTCATGCTGGCCAGCAGCTGGTTGCGCTGCTTGTCGGTCATATCGCCAGCCTGCACCACTTCGTTGAGCAGGATCTTGATATTCACTTCGTGGTCGGAACAGTCCACGCCACCGGCGTTGTCGATGAAGTCGGTGTTGGAACCGCCGCCATTGAGGCCGAACTCGACGCGACCGAGCTGGGTCATGCCCAGGTTGCCGCCCTCGCCCACCACCTTGCAGCGCAGTTCGTTACCGTTCACGCGCAGTGCATCGTTGGCCTTGTCGCCGACATCGGCGTGGCTTTCGCTGCTGGCCTTGACGTAGGTACCGATACCGCCGTTCCACAACAGGTCCACCGGCGCCTTGAGCAAGGCGTTGAGCAGTTCGGTCGGGGTCAGCTTGTCGGCGCTGATGTCGAAGCGCTCTTTCATCTGCGGGGAGATCGCGATGCTCTTCGCGCTGCGCGAGAAGATACCGCCGCCTTCGGACATGATGCTGGTGTCGTAGTCGGACCAGGCCGAACGCGGCAGGTCGAACAGGCGCTGGCGCTCGGCGAAGCTGGAAGCCGGCTCCGGGTTCGGGTCGATGAAGATGTGCAGGTGGTTGAAGGCCGCGACCAGCTTGAGCTTGTCGGACATCAACAGGCCGTTGCCGAACACGTCGCCGGCCATGTCGCCGACACCAACCACGGTGACGCTGTCTTCCTGGACGTTGATGCCGCGCTCGCGGAAGTGACGCTGTACGCCCACCCACGCGCCCTTGGCGGTAATGCCCATCTTCTTGTGGTCGTAGCCGGCCGAGCCGCCGGAAGCGAAGGCGTCGCCGAGCCAGAAACCGTAGTCGATGGCAATGCCGTTGGCGATGTCGGAGAAGGTCGCGGTGCCCTTGTCCGCCGCTACCACCAGGTACGGGTCATCGTCGTCATGACGCACGACGTTGGCCGGCGGCACCAGGGCGCCGTCCTTGAGGTTGTCGGTGATGTCCAGCAGGCCGGAGATGAAGATGCGGTAGCAGGCGATACCTTCGGCCGCGATCTCGTCACGGCTGCCGCCCAGGGGCAGGCGACGCGGCAGGAAGCCGCCCTTCGCGCCCACCGGCACGATGACCGAGTTCTTCACTTGCTGGGCTTTTACCAGGCCCAGGACTTCGGTGCGGTAGTCTTCCTCGCGGTCCGACCAGCGCAGGCCACCGCGGGCGACGTTGCCGAAGCGCAGGTGCACACCCTCGACCCGTGGCGAATAGACGAAGATCTCGAATTTCGGCACCGGCTTGGGCAGCTCGGGGATCGCGTGCGGGTTGAACTTGAAGCTGAAGTACGACTTGTTCTGGCCGTTGGCGTCGGTCTGGTAGAAGTTGGTCCGCAGGGTTGCCTTGATCAGGTCGAGGTAGCGACGCAGGATGCGGTCTTCGTTCAGGACTTGGACGTCGTCCAGGGCGGTCAGGATCGCCTGCTCCAGGCGCAGTTGCTTGTCGTCGAGGTCGTCGGCGCTCAGCTTGCGGGCCAGGTAGAAGCGGGTCTTGAACAACCGGGTCAGTTCGCGGGCGATATCGGTGTGGTTGTTCAGGGTGCTGGCGATGTAACCCAGGTCGAAGCCCAGGCGGATCTGCTTCAGGTAGCGGGCGTAGGCACGCAGCAGCGCCACGTCGCGCCATGGCAGGCCGGCGGTGAGCACCAGGCGGTTGAACGCATCGTTCTCGGCATCGCCACGGACGATGTGGACGAAGGCGTCCTGCAGGGTATCGTTCAGTTGCTGGATATCCAGGTCCAGGCCTTCGGCAGCGGTGAAGGCGAAGTCATGGATCCAGAACTCGCGACCGTTGCTGTGACGCAGGCGATACGGGAACTCGCCCAGTACGCGCAGGCCGAGGTTTTCCAGGATCGGCAGGACATCGGACAGTGCCAGCGGGGTATCGGCGTGGTAGAGCTTGCAATGCAGCTCGCGCTGGCCGGACACCTGGCCCAGCGGCTGGTAGAAGCTCATGACCAGCGGGTTGGCTTCGGTCAGGCTCAGCAGGTGCTGCATGTCGACCACGGCCGAATGCGCGGCGAAACGCTCGCGGTAACCGGCCGGGAAGCCTTTCGGGAAGTCCGACAGCACATTGGTGCCGTGGGCTTCGCCGAAGCTCTCGACCACCAGGCTGGCGTAGTCGTCCTGCCAACTGCGGCAGGCCTGGACCACTTCTTTTTCCAGCAGGACCGGATCGATGTCCAGGCGGTTCTTCGGATCGACCCGCAGAATCAGTTGTACACGGGCCAGCACGGACTCGGAGAAGAAAGTCCAGAACTCGCAGTCGGTGGCTTTCAGGCGATCCATCAGCACTTGCTGGATCTTCTGGCGCACTTCGGTGGAGTAGATGTCACGCGGCACATAGGCCAGGCAGTAGCAGAAGCGACCGTACGGGTCTTTGCGCAGGAAGACGCGGATCTTGTTGCGTTCCTGGATCTGCACGATCGACATCACGGTGCTGAACAGCTCGTCCACCGGCGTCTGGAACAGGTCGTCGCGCGGCAGCACTTCGAGCACCTGGGCCAGTTCCTTGCCCAGGTGGGCCTTGGACTGGAAGCCGGAGCGGTGTTCGATTTCCTCGACCTTGCGGCGGATATACGGAATCACGCGCACGCTTTCGCCATACACCGACGAGGTGTAGAGACCCATGAAGCGGCATTCCTTGACCACCTTGCCGTCGGCGTCGATCACCCGCACCGAAACGAAATCCGGGTAGGCCGGGCGATGCACGCGGCTCGGGTGCGCGGCCTTGGCGAACGACAGCGGGGTCGGCTCGGCCAGGTAGTTCACGGCGTAGTCTTCGATGCGCAGGTCATCGGCGGTGAGGCCGGCACGCAGCAGCTTGGTCAGGCCGAGGAAGGAATTCTGGTCATATTCGATGTGACCGCCGTTCTGGTCGTCACGGACCACGAACTCTTCGTAGCCGAGGAAGGTGAAGTGGTTGCCCACCAGCCATTCCAGGAAACTCTTGATCTCGCTTTTTTCATCAGCTTCGATGGCGAACTGGCTGTTGTCGATGCCTTCGATCAACTGCTGGACCTTGGCCTTCATCGGCTCGAAGTCAGCGACCGCGACCCGGACTTCCGCCAGAACCTGTTCCAGTTCTTTTGACAGCACGTTCAGTTCGGCGGCGTTGGCACAACGGTCGATCTCCAGGTACATCAGCGATTCGTGAAGAATCCCCTCGCCCTGGGTGCCTTTTGGCAGGATTTCGAGCAGTTCGCCCTTGCTGCCACGGCGCACGCTGAGCACGGTGGTTTGCAGGGTATGGATGCTGTAGCCGCGGCGGTTGAGTTCTGTACGCACCGAATCCACCAGGAATGGCAGGTCGTGGTGCAGGACTTCGACGGCGGTGTGGGTCGACTGCCAGCCATGGCGTTCGTAGTCGGGGTTGTAGACCCGGACTTGTGGCTGGGCGTGATCGAAGCGCTCCAGCAGGCGCCAGGCCGACAGGGTGCAGCCGGCGAGATCGGAGAGCCGACGCTGGGTCAGCTCGTCCAGGGAAATGATGCCGAAGAACTGTTCAGCAAACAACGCCACTTGTGGCAGTGCCTGTTCGCTGATGTGCTGCGCCAGTGCCGCTTGCAGTTGATGCTGGAAGTCGGCTTTGCTGGCTGCGGTGAAGAACGCCATCTGTGGTACTCCGCTTGGGCTTGTTATAGAGAGAAGCGTCGCGCGTTTTCCCCGTAAAAAGGGGTCCTGCATCACTCTGCAGGGTATATCTGGGCAGTGCAGAGTGACAGGTTGATGAAGCTGGCCGCGACCCAGGGGTCACATTCACGTTCGAAGATTAGCTTCTTCGGGGGCCGCCGCCGATTCTACAGGCCGGGCACGGGGAGAAAACTATCCGTTGCGCAGCTTAACGAGTGGGCGAACGCCCGTGCTTGCGGCGCTGCGACATATTCGGACATTGGCAGGTAGCGCAGGGGGAAACGATGCGTTTCAGCCCGGTACGGAGCGGGTTGCCCGCCCCGCCATGTCGCGACCGAAGCAGGACAGAAGCGTGCCTGATCGACTCAGGACTCGGTCAATTGCGACAAGACCTTTCTTGCCGGCTCCCAGCTCCAGTTCCTTACCGTCCTGAAGCCGGAATTTCTCAACCTGTCACGCAAGCCATCGTCATCCATCAGCCTCCTGACAGCCGATCTCGCGGCCAACACGTCGCCGGAGCCCACCTTCAACACATTTTCTCCATCCACCGCATACTCAATCCCGCCCTTCACCTCCATGACGACAACGGAGCAGCCACAGGCCATGGCCTCCAGCGGTGGGTAGGCAAAGCTCTCTATCCTGCTCATCTTCAGCAGAATGTCGCACGACGAGTAAATCCTGCGCATATCCTCCTGCCTGACCTTCTGGAAAAAACGATCGACGCGCCAATGCGGCTCCGGAACACCGTCACTGCTGACGACCCACAACTCACAATCGAGCTCGCTGACCGCGGCGTATGCATCCGCTACCCCCTTGAAAGGAACGGAAACAGGTCCCTCGATCAGAACACGCGGGCACTGCGGGTTCTTTTCTGATAGCGGAACATCCGGATAAAACAGAGCAGCATCAATGCCATTGGGAAGATAAACGACCGAACGCCCAAACTCGTCCCGCAGGAAATCAACGATCCAATTCGCAATGCCGATATATTCGATATCCTTGCCATAGGTTTGTGCGACGCGACGTTTCAATGCGGGATCTTCATAAAAAAGTCGCTCATCCGACTGAACCAGGTACAGCTTTCTTCCAGCCGGAATTTTTTCAAGCCATTCGACGGTGGTCCAGAACGTCGCAAAAAGCATGTCGATGTTATCAATCCCACAGGCTGATAACTCATTCAGCCGGTACACGCGGATCGCAGGATTTCCATACCAATCGATATCTCCCTGTCCGCCAAGATCAATCACGAAAGCATCGTGACCTTCGTCAAGCAGCAGGCTGACATGCTTCAGCGCGACGGCTGCGCCCCCGGATATACCCAAGCCGGCCAGGAGAAAGGCGATTTTCTTGGGGCTGGGCCCCTTTTTGCGGTATTCGTCCCTGAGCAGGGATTGCCAGTGGCTATCGTCGTTCTTGAAGTTCAGTTCATTGTTGCCGGCATGCAAGCGCAGATCGGTGAGAACATAGGGAATGGCCTTGAATTTCGCGCCATGATAGGCAAGCCGCAGCCATAACTCATGGTCTTCCCTGTATTCCATCCGATGTTTCAGTAACCCACAGCGCAGAAGCGTATCTCGCCTGACCATGACGGTGCTTTGGCAAGGCACACAGGTTTTCTCCAGCATCTCCAGGCTGCAATCGGGGCTATAGACCACCTGACCATTGACCAATCCATCGATTGCGCGAGTGCCATCCAGTAACGCGCGCCAACCGCCATAGACCACATCCACGCCACTTTCCAAGACCGGCAGGCAAACCTCCAGGCGATCGACGGCAGCGATATCGTCACTGTCGAGGAAAGCGATGTATTTACCTTTCGCTTCAAGAATCCCCTTGTTTCGACCTCGCACAGCGTTGCCCGAACTGGTGGGGAACTTGAAGATCCTGACCAATGGGTTGTCGCGAAACTCCTCGATCACCGTCAAGGTCTGAAGGGGAGAACCATCGGCAACCAGAATGACCTCGAAGACCTGTTGCGTCTGGGCCAGGGCCGAATTCACCGCTTCACGCAACACCTCGACCCGATCATAGATAGGGATGACAAACGAAACCAAAGGCGCATCCACCGCCAACACGGAGCTTTCAGCCTTGTTGAATCTCGCCAGTTTCAGCGACGCCGTCTTCCTTTGTCGCCAACGCAGCAGAAAGCCGGTTGCCCTGCGTACAAATGGCACAACACCTTGCTGGCGCAATACAAAAACCGAATTATCCAGTAGCACCTTCATATAGGCCGCTTGCAGCCTGCACCACCGCCCAAGGCGCCGGAATGGGGCAGTGATTTTCCAACTGGTCGAATCGAGTGTCGACATCAACTCTTGACGCGACAACGCCAACAGTCTCTCAAGTTCGGCAATCCGCCGAGTCGACTCCTGCGTCACTTGCCTCCTGGAATATGAAGCATCCTGTAGCTCCTGATTGGCCAAGGCCAATTCGTCACTCAGCCGGGCGATCCTGGCCTCTTGCTCACAAAGCAAGCCATTGGAAACTGCCAGCCGCGCTCGCTGTCCTTTGGAGTCCAGATTGGCATGAGGCGCCTTTTCTTCCTGTTTTGCCGTGCGAACAGGGGCTGCGGCCAGCTTGGCTTCCCAATCCGCCCGGGTCATGTTGAATGTTTCCATATTGGAAGAACAGCTCTCGAGCTCCCCCTCCAACCGGGCCACCCGACCTACACAATTCGAGAGTTCGGTATTCAAGAGCTCGACCTGGGCTTCACGTGCGATCAATACCTTGTTCACATCCCTATCCACCACGTCTTGCTCAGCTTCAGATGGGTTGATGTTTGCCAGTCGGGCATCGCGTTCAGCGACAGCCTGTTGGTAGTTTTTTATCACCCGTCGTTGTGCCAGAAAGACTTCTGACTCCCTGGACAATATCTCGATTTCAGTTTTGGAAAACTTCCTGAGCAAAGGAAAGCTCTTGCACTGGTCAAGAACCGCTATCAAATTCCGCTTGAGCGAAAACCGATCAAGAGCAAGGTCCCTCAACGAACGGGACTGCGCCAAAGTCGCTTCGTACCCGGCGACCATCTCTTCAATGATCTGAGCTGCTGAAAGCTTTCTGGGCGTACATCGACCTGAGAAGTTTTTTGCGAATGCCATCTCAAAATGACTGCTGGTGATCCAGCCGGGGCCACCAAAACGATCGTAGCAATAGACGGGGATACCAGCAGCCAGACAATACTGCACAGTTTTCCCGATACTGATGACAGCGTCGTACTGACGGATCAATTCAGGGGTCACTCTTTTCGGTGTCCCCTGAAGGCCAATCAGCTCGACATTGATGCCACGGTTTTCGAGCAATGCCAACAGTTCAAGAACTTCATCGGGAGCATGATTTGAAACAATCCCTATGGACCGAAGTTCGGGCCGGGCCGAATGCCTGATTACCTCAAAATACTCTGCGGGTGCGGCGTTGGGAAAAATACCGAGACGGTCAACGAGGTGAGGATAGCGCGCGGAAAAATGCTCGAAATTTTCCTGAGAATGAACAAGGTACTGTGAAAAAAGTATATTCGGCAGCGGCGGTGTTTCGAGCGGTTCGAAATGAGACAAGGAAGAATAGAAAGCATGCCTGGCCGAAATCCGGTCACGCACCAATAAATGATACGCCACCACATAATGGCTGACCCATACAAGGTCAAAGTCCTTGTCGGCCAGACTGACAACGGAAAGATCGACAAAATACAGCCCTTTCGCGTTCAGCTCGGCCTCGATGAAACCACCCACCTCCATCGCCGCGAGCACAACCTCATACCCGAGGTCCGCCAAGGCTGCGGCAACTTCCAGGGTTGCCATCTCGGCACCCGCAAAATCCACCAATCGGGAACACGCGACCAGCGCCTTTTGCCCCTTGAATTCAGTGCATTTCATATCAGTTGATCTTTATTGAGTTTTCGAATAGCGCACCACTCCACGCCTGTAACTCACCATCAAAATCAGACAGTTCATGAAGCGCCCGCCCTTTGCGCTTTGACCATTTTTCTCCATAGGGCACCCAGGGAAAGTGAGTACTGTAGTAGTCGCAGGTGGCATCCCAGTGCTCATACGAAAGACTTTTACCGTAATGCTGGCAGAAAAAATTGACATCGATACGACCAGTGACCACGGGCTCCCTGGCATCCAACCCGACAAACTTCACCGTTTCACGATTCTGCCAGAGCATGAGTATGTCCCGCCGCTCCACGCCAAACAGGCGTCTGAAATTCAAGAGTGGTGTTCCGGGCATATACGGAGCGTCATCTCCTCGACTCATATAGGCGTCAAACAGCTGGATCCTGACTGCCTCGGGCTTGCAATCCAATGATGATGTCACGTACTCCCGGATGCGCCCGATATATCGTTCATCCGCGTCACAGCACATGCACCAGCAAAACTCGAAATGCCGTCGTGCCATTTCCAGCAATAATCCCCGATGTCGGGTTTCAGACAACAGTCGATTATCGGCGCCGGACAGCCACTGATCGTTCTCCACGATCAATACAACCTTCTCGCACGATTTCAACAACTCACGGGTGCCATCATTGCTGGCATCTTCATAGACACAGATATAATCAGCGAACGTCGAGAGGTGATCGAGCGTATCCGGGAGAACAAGCTCTTCATTGCGCACCCGGAGCAGTACCAGCAGCGGTACTCGACAATCAGCTTTCGCCGGCAGCCCGGGCCGTATCCACAAGCGTTCGCTGCTATTGAGCTCCCAACAGGCACTGTTGGTCCACTCATGATCGGACCTCAACACACCGTCGACTTTTGCCAAGCCTCGCGAGCTTCTTTCCATCTTGATATCAAACTTAAAGCACGATTCCAGTTTGTCGTATGAGAACATCCCATGCTCATCCGAAACAGAGAGCACGCCACGATAAGATCCAGGAACAAAATTATTATTCCTGATAACCAGAGAAACGCTCTCATTGGCTTGAGAGAAAAATATATCGTCTCTCAGGGTGCTGAAAATTGTCACCACTTTTTCGTCAGCGTCATAAATGATCAGGCCGATACCATATACAGGCGGCACACCGGCAAACCGCAATTTTATTTCAACACGTATTTCATCGCCCATTTTGTAAACTTGTCTATCAGCGATAACCGACTCGATCTCGATTGTCCTGGCTTTCGGTTTGAAGATTGAAACCGGCGGTTTTCCACTTTCCGGGGCTTGCAAGGGCGCATTGCCCTGGCGAATCGCCTGTTCCATCTCCGCCTGATAGCTATCACATACGCCCTGACGCTCACCGATTGCCCGGACACTTCCCCTGTCCAGCCAGATGGCTCTGTCGCAGAAATTGCGAACCGCCGGCGTGGAATGCGAGACAAACAGGATAGAGGTACCGCCTTCACGGATTTTTTTCATCCGCGTGAAGGATTTCTCCTGGAAAGCCATGTCGCCAACACTGAGCGCTTCGTCGACAACCAGAATATCGGGATCAACCTGGACTGCGACCGAGAAAGCCAGCCTCGCCAGCATGCCGCTGGAATAGGTCCTTACCGGCTGATCCAGAAAATCCCCGATGTCGGCAAATGACTCGATATCCGAAAAGCGGCTTTCTATTTCTCCCTTGGTCAAACCCAGGATTGCGGCATTCAAATAGACGTTTTCGCGCCCGGTAAACTCGGGATTGAAACCGGACCCCAGTTCCAGCAAAGCGGCAACCCGACCACGTGTCTCTATCTCTCCACCGGTGGGACTGAGCGTCCCACAGATCATTTGCAACAATGTGGACTTCCCGCTGCCATTACGACCGATCACGCCAATGGTTTCGCCACGCTTGATTTCAAAGGAAACATTGCGCAGCGCCCAGAACTCATTGAAATAATTATGAGGAGCGCCCTCCTGTTTGCGAAATCCGATACGGGGCAGGACAAACTGCTTCAGGCGATCCAGGGGTGCTTTATAGACTTCATAGCGCTTGCTGACATTCAAGACCCGTATGGCAATCTGCTCATAGGACATCGGCGAAACCTTTTCTCGTTTTCTGAAACCAGGCAAAACCCGCCCAGGCGAAAGCCGTTGCCACCGACATATAGAGGGCCAGTCCAGTCCAGTCAGGCATTCGCCCCCATATGAGTACCGCCCTGGACTGCTCGATGATGAAAGTCAGGGGCGTGGCCATCATCCATGGCCTGAATCCTTCGGGCACCGCGGAGATCGGATAAAATATCGGGGATAAAAATGTCAGGACCGTGGTAATGATCACCGCAAGCTGTCCCGTGTCCCGCGCAAACACACCCAATGAAGCCAGAAACCAAGAAAATCCCAGTATCAGGACAACCAAGGGAAAAATAACGATCGGCATAAATACAACCGTCCAATGAACAAAACCATTGAACACGAAGAACGCAATCAACAGCACAAGAAGGCTTACAACTCCGTGAAACAATGCAGTGCCCATCGCTATGACGGAAAGTATTTCCAAGGGGAAAACCACTTTTTTGACATAGTTCACATTGGCGACAATCAATCCCGGTGACCGGGTGAAAACTTCAGCAAAGATCCCCTGAACAATCATTCCGACGAACAATATGACTGCAAACTGGGTCTTGCTGTCCTCGGTACCCGTGCCGCCCCAGCGAACCTTGAATATTTCGGAGAAGACGAACGTGTAGATCAGCAGCATGACAACGGGATTGAAAAACGACCACGCCAAGCCCATCGTGGAACCTTTATAGCGCCCGACCACCTCTCTCTTCGTCATCTGCCAGATCAGTTGTTTATTGCGCAATACGCTGGCAATCAGCTCTCGCAGACTTGCCGGGCGTCTGGCATGGGGATTGATTGCATCAACCAACACTTTCATAAAGACTCCTGCCTGGAAACCCCGGGACTCGGTGCATAGGGCCGCTTACCGGCCCGTCACATCGAGACTTTTATCGATAAGAGGAATGCCATTGATTGCGCTCGCGACAGGATCGTGATTCGACCTGATCAACAGTGCTTCGTGGCACCAGTGAAGTTGCTTGTGATCGTGTTGCTCGCCGTCGGCGATGGCGACCTGGATGACATAGTCTCCCTTGGCCAGCCATGGCATGGAGAATTCGAACCTGGCCAACAACGTCGAACCTGCAGGCACTGCACGCTCCCGACCGGCCTGATAGCCATAGGTGTTGTCGCCGAACAGGGTCTGCCCCAAGTGATCCTTGAGAAAAAAACCGATAATGGGGCTTTGCAGAACAATGGACGTCTGCGCGTTGACTTCGAGCGTCACACGCTCGCCAGCCAGCATCCAGGTCACGCCGACACCCGAAGCATCGTTGAGCCTGACGTCGACGATCCTTGCCTCGTCCCCACCAAATGCTTGCGCGCCAGGAGCCTGCGGGTCGAACCGGGAGACTTCCAGATCATGCGACTTGATCGTGCCGGCGTGCAGGTCACGCCACTGCGGAGTATCGCGCCCATCGCCATGAACGTCCGAAGACGACCCCTGTTCGGTTTTCATCGAGCCAGATACATCGTCCAGGTAAGACTCACAGACCGCCCTGGATGGCCCCACCTGCTTTTCCTGCCCACCCTCCAGCCAAATCACCCGATCACACAGACTGATGACCGCATCCATATCGTGACTGACAAAAACAAGCGAATGGTCTTGCTTGAACCTATGCATGAAATGCATGCACTTCTGCAAAAAACCGGCGTTGCCCAGGGACAGTGTTTCGTCGACCAGCAGAATATCGGCATCCACGTGAGCACTCACCGCAAAAGCCAGGCGCACGCACATCTCGCTCGTGTAGGTCATGAGGGGCTGTTCCATAAGCCCGCCAATATCGGCAAACGCGGCTATCGCGGAAAAGCGCAGATTGATTTCCTCAAGACTCAATCCATACAGCGAAGCCGCCATATAGATATTTTCACGCCCACTGCACTCGGCATTGAAACCGGCCCCCAACTCCAGTAATACCGCAACACGTCCCTGCACACGGAGAACTCCGGAGGTCGGGCTCAAGGTCCCATAAATCAGTTGCAACAAAGTTGACTTGCCGGCCCCTTTTTTACCGATAACACCAACGGTTTCGCCCTTTTTTATCTCGAAAGAGAGATTCTTCAGTGCCCAGAATTCTCTATGGCGACAATTTTTTCCCAACGGCAACATTTGCAACAGCCGATCACTGGGTTTGTTGTAGATCGTATAACAATGGCTGAGGCCCTCGGCACAAATCGCAACATCAGAGGACATCGAACAGCCCTCCAGCGAGACCTTGCAATGCGCGGCCACCCAACCTGGTTCCCGGCATACGCCTATCGTCGTCCGTGATCTCATACATTCAATCGACACTCCTGATATGAAAAAGCAAGAAACCGGCCTTAAGAAAACAGCCAAAAACAACGCGCCTGTAACGAGTGATCAGACTTTTCTGATCAAGGTCGCGAACATCAATCCGAGATTGCCACCGAGCGTCTGTCGGTACACACCGGAGCGCCTGATACCGGCAAGCCGATGAAAGAGAGGTTGTTCCCTGGCACTTTTGAAACTCGAAAGCACTTCGACACTTTCTTTGTTCAAGCGATGACTCATCAGTTCCAGCGCACGGATATTCTGTCTGTTCCATTCATGAAAACGGCCGTGCACCAGCATGCGCACGCGATAAAGACGAGCCCACCAACCGGCATTGCTGCCGACCAGATTGGCCTTGTGCTGACGGTAGAGAGTCTTGGGTTGCGGGTCGTAGAAGACCACGCCGCCCTCGGCACCGGATACCAGTTGATAGGCCCACCAGTCATGGGAAGGGATGGATATATGGGAACCCGCCTCCCGTAGAAGTTCTCGGGCAGCATGGTTAAATACCATTGTATTGCCACCACCAATACTCTGTACCAACGCATTGGCGAACTTTGGTGGCCGACAAAACCTGGGAGACTGGCCGGCGCCTATTCCCAACTCACTGATCAACTGGGTGCGCCCGCAATAAAGCGCCGGTACGTGAGAAGGAACATCTTGCAGCCACATCAGTGCCGTTTCGAGCTTGTCTTCATTCCAGATATCGTCCTGATCCGACCAGGCATAAAAATCCGCCTGAACTTCAGGACGAAAGGTCAATGACAGGAAGTTGGCGACAAAACCCTGCCTCGGACCGGAGAATACTTTAAGGCGCTCTACTGGCCAACTACTGGCACAATCCTGGATTATCTCCAGCGTCGCATCATGGGAACCGTCGTCAGAAACAGCCAGACTCCAGTTGGAGTGACTTTGACGCTCAAAGGAGTTGATCTGTTCGGCCAGAAAACGTTGGCCATTGTAGGTGCACATCAGGATCGAGACTTTCAAGGCCTTATTCCTCCGCCATAAGATTTATGAAAAATCTTGAACCGGACAACGCTGGAACTCGGCTTGGCGACGATTATCAAGACTTCGGATGACATCGTCTACTGTCAGAAATGACAGGTATATACGAGAAATCCGAAGCCAATATGGAATCAATAAAGTTTGCGCCAGGAAATATCCTACATGGCCCGATCATCCGTCGGAGCAAGGCCAGGGCCCGATTCAAGCCTTGCAATCACCTGTTCCTGAAAAATATCCCGAATGCAGGCAAAATACCGCCACTTCCCCGCCCAGACAGGACACTCCGCCATGCAGCTCAGTACCGCCCATCTCATTGCCAACCCTTGCGACGATGAAGAAGACGACATGGCCATGCTTTGCTGCCATAGCGACAAGGGGGAGATGTTCCTGATGACCCGCTATCCCGACGAGGATGAATTGGAGATCACCCTCGATGGCGAGCCTTCCACCCTCGACGGCGTCAAGGTCACCTTGAGTGCCACGCGCCTGCTGATCGAAATCGCCCCCGGCGATGCCGATGCCTTGAACGGCGACGATCACCTCGAGATCCTGCACGCGACCGCCGCTTCCGACCTCGCGGAAGTCGAGCAGACGCTGAAAAACATCCTCGACGGCACCGGTACCTACATCAGCGAACTGGGCTGAGCCTTCCCCGCCGGCCTGAAACATCCCTGATCGGCACAGACATAAAAATGGAGTGTTACTGGTTTAGAGTGCTCCGGTTTTTATTTCTGATCAGGAACCCTGAATGAGCAAGTGGCTTAAAGTCTTGGCGCTGTTGGTGATCGCAGCGGTACTGGTGGTGGTGCCCTGGCTGATCTGGGGGCACGGCAACGGTAACGCCCTGTGGCGGATTGTCAGCCAGCAATGCGTGCCCGATCAGCGCAACACGCAAAATCCCGCACCTTGCCTGGTGGTGGACCTTGAACAGCACTATGTCCTGTTCAAGGATCGCCTGGGGCCCCTGCATGACCTGACCATTCCCACGGACCGGATCACCGGTATCGAAAGCCCGCTGCTGCTCGAAGACAACGCCTACGCGTTTTTCGCCAATGCCTGGCAACAACGTGGGCGCCTGGCCGCCGAAGCGGGCAAGCCGATCAAGGACGAGTTCCTGTCGCTGGCCGTCAACTCCCGGTATGGCCGCTCCCAGGGCCAGTTGCATATCCACCTGGCCTGCCTGCGTCCCGAGGTTCGCACGCTGCTGGACCAGCATGGCGCACAGGTCACCGGCGACTGGCAGCCACTGGGCGCCAGGCTGAACGGACATGAATACCTGGCGAAACGCCTTGACGGCCAGGACCTGGCTCGGGAAAACCCGTTCAAGGTATTGGGCGACTATGTCCGCCAGCAGGATGACAGCATGTCCCGCTACGGCCTGGCCCTGGTGGTCGCGCCCGGCGGCGACCTGCTGTTGCTGGCGAACCGCCTGAGCCTCGGCGATTTCAACCTGGGCTCCGCCGGCGAGATCCAGGACTATGGCTGCGCCCTGGCCCGATAAGCCGGAGAGCGGTATGGCCCCGCCCCTGCCGAAAGTGACAGGACGGGGCCTATTCACAGGATATGTTTCTCAACAACGTAGGACTTTTCTTCAAAATCCATAAAATTCCCCATAGCCGTTAGTCGCCACCACCCCCGATGGATTAAAGTAACGCCCCCAGCCACGACATTATTCGAATGCCGTCGGCCACCCTCTCCAGGAACACTCATCGATGGAACATCGTGAAGCGCTGCTGGCGCTGCGAACCTTTCTCTCAGCGCAGATTCTCGGCCAGGAAAAGCTGATCGAGCGCCTGCTGATCGCATTGCTGGCCGACGGTCACATGCTGGTCGAAGGCGCCCCCGGCCTGGCCAAGACCAAGGCCATCAAGGAGCTGGCCGAAGGTATCGAAGCGCAGTTCCATCGCATCCAGTTCACCCCCGACCTGCTGCCCGCCGATATCACCGGCACCGAGATCTATCGTCCGGAAACCGGCAGCTTCGTGTTCCAGCAAGGCCCGATCTTCCACAACCTGGTCCTGGCGGACGAAATCAACCGCGCCCCGGCCAAGGTTCAGTCGGCCCTGCTCGAGGCCATGGCCGAGCGCCAGGTCAGCGTCGGCCGCAGCACCTACGAACTGTCCCCGTTGTTCCTGGTGATGGCGACCCAGAACCCGATCGAGCAGGAAGGCACCTACCCGCTGCCCGAAGCCCAGCTCGACCGCTTCCTGATGCACGTCAAGATCGGCTTCCCGGATGCCGCCGTCGAACGGCGGATCCTGCAACAGGCCCGCGGCGAAGCGCTGAACGGCGAAACCAAGCCCGAGCGTCGGGTCAGCCAGCAGGCGATCTTCGCCGCCCGCAAGGAAATCCTCGGGTTGTACATGGCCGATGCCGTGGAGGAATACCTGGTGCAACTGGTGATGGCGACCCGTACGCCGGCCAAGTTCGACCCGGAAATGGCCGAATGGATCGCCTATGGCGCCAGCCCGCGCGGCTCGATCGCCCTCGATCGCTGTGCCCGCGCCCACGCCTGGCTGGCCGGACGCGACTTCGTCAGCCCGGAAGATATTCAGGCGGTGCTGTTCGACGTACTGCGCCACCGCATCATCCTGTCGTTCGAAGCCGAAGCGGCGGGGATCGACCAGGACCGGGTCGTCCAGCGGATTCTCGACGTCGTCGCCGTCGCCTGACCCCGACAATGATCACCCCCCTACCCGCCGAGCCCGGCATCCGCACCACACTCGCCGAGTTGATCGAGATGCGCCATCGCGTGCGCGAAGTGCAACTGTTCTCGACGCCGAGCCAGCGCAGCCCGCTGATCGGCCTGCACCACTCGAAACTGCGTGGACGCGGGGTGGACTTCGACCAGGTGCGGGTCTACCAGGCCGGTGACGATGTGCGCACCATCGACTGGCGTGTCACCGCACGCACCCAGGAACCCCATACCAAGCTGTTCCACGAAGAACGCGAGCGGCCGATCTTCATTCTCGTGGAGCAGAGCCGGCAACTGTTCTTCGGCTCCGGGCAGACCTTCAAGTCGGTGCTCGCCGCCCAGGCCGCGAGCCTGATCGGCTGGGCCGCCCTGGGCCACAACGACCGGGTCGGCGGGCTGGTCTATGGTGACAACGAGCACTACGAGATCAAGCCCCGGCGCAGCAAGCAGAGCCTGCTGCAGTTGCTCAACCGACTGGTGCGGGTCAACCAGTCGCTGCATACCGAAACCGCGGCGGACCGCGATGCCCTCGGCCTGGCGCTGATCCGGGCGCGCGAAGTACTGCGTCCGGGCAGCCTGGTGATCGTGATCTGTGACGAACGGGCGCTGACCGATGCCGCCGAACAACAGCTGAGCCTGCTCTCACGTCATTGCGACCTGCTGATGCTGCCGGTGTCCGATCCGCTCGATCACGCCCTGCCCGCCGCCGGCCTGCTGCGCTTTTCCGAGCGCGGCGCGCAATTGGAACTCGACACCCTGAACCCCGAGCTGCGCCAGGCCTATCGTGCCCAGGGCGAGGCGCGGGTGGCCCGCTGGGAGTTGCTGGCGCAGAAACTGCGGGTGCTGCTGATGCCCTTGAGCACCCAGAGCGAAATGGTCGAACAGTTGCGCGAATACCTCAACCCGCAACGTCCGGGGAAACAGCCATGAGCGGCCTGGACCAGTTGCAGCCGCTGATCAGCCCGCCGGTCCAGGGGTTCTGGCCACCGGCGCCGGGCTGGTGGCTGCTGGCGCTGCTGCTCCCGCTGCTGGGCGTCGGCCTCTGGTACCTGCGGCGCTGGTTGCCGGGCAAGCGCCCGTTGCCACGCGCCGAACAGCCACTGGACCCACTGCGGCTGGCCGCACTGGAAGAACTCGCGCGCCTGCCCAAGCCCTATGACGGCGCGCCGGCCGGCGCCTGGCTGCAACAGCTCAACGCCCTGCTCAAGCGCCTGTGCCGCAACGATTACCCCTACAGCCAGAGCCATACCCTCAACGGTCGCCAATGGCTGGCGTTTCTCGACAACCGCTGCCCGGCCGCCGGACTGACGCGCTGGATGGTTCTGGTGGAAGGCGCCTACAAGCCCGAATGCAAACTCGACGACAAGGCCATCGCCGGCCTGAGCCAGTCCATCGACACGTGGATTCGCAAACATGTTTGAGTTCGCCTGGCCGTGGGTCTTCGCCGTGTTGCCGCTGCCCTGGCTGCTGCGCCTGCTACTGCCGGTGGCCGACAGCGGCGAAGCGGCACTGAAGATCAGCTTTCTCGCCGACCTCGAAACCCTTGCCCGCCGTCGCGCCCGGATCAACCTGCCGGGATGGCGCCAGCAGGCGCCCTTCCTGCTGCTCTGGCTGTTGCTGCTGGTGGCCGCTGCCCGCCCGCAATGGCTCGGCGAACCGCTGCCGATCGCTGCCAGTGGTCGCGACCTGCTGGTGGCAGTGGATGTCTCCGGCTCCATGGAGTTTCCCGACATGCATTGGCAGGACGAGGAAGTCAGCCGCCTGAGCCTGGTCCAGCACCTGCTCGGCGACTTTCTCGAAGGCCGCGAAGGCGATCGCGTCGGCCTGATCCTGTTCGGCAGCAAGGCCTATGTCCAGGCGCCCCTGACCTTCGACCGACGCACCGTGCGGATCTGGCTGGACGAAGCGAAGATCGGCATCGCCGGGAAAAACACCGCCATCGGCGATGCCATCGGCCTGGCCCTCAAGCGCCTGCGCCAGCGACCGGCACAGAGCCGGGTACTGATCCTCGTCACCGACGGTGCCAACAATGGCGGCGAGATCGACCCGATCACCGCCGCCCGCCTGGCAGCCGAAGAACAGGTGAAGATCTACCCGATCGGCATCGGCGCCGATCCGGAACAGAGCGGCAGCCTGTCCATGCTGGGACTGAACCCGAGCATGGACCTGGACGAGCCGGCCCTCAAGGAAATCGCCCAGATCACCGGCGGCCAGTATTTCCGCGCCCGCGACGGCAATGAGCTGCAGGTGATCCGCAGCACCCTCGACAAACTCGAACCGGTGGCCCAGCAACCGACCCAGGCCCGCCCCGCCCGTGCCCTGTATCACTGGCCGCTGGCCATGGCACTGGCATTGAGCGTGCTGCTGGTGATCCGCGAGCACTGGCCGGACAATCCGCTCCAGCGCTGGCTGGCGCGCCGCCGCTTTCTGCCGCAGCACCCGGAATGGCGCCAGCGTCTCAAGCGCCTGCGCTTGCGGAGGCGTCGATGACCGCCGAATTCTGGTCAGTACTCTGGCCACACTGGTTCCGCCCCTGGTGGCTGTTGCTCCTGCCCTTGCTCGGCTGGTTGCTGTGGCAACTCTGGCATCGGCAGAAACGTGCCGGACGCTGGCAGATGATCCTGCCGCCGGCCTTTCACCGCGTGTTGCTCGGTGGTGGCAGCGGGCGCGAGAGCAAACTGCCGTGGATCGCCCTCGGGCTGGGCTGGGCGTTGGCCTTGCTGGCCCTGCTCGGGCCCGGCTGGCAGCGGGTCGAACAATCGACCCAGAAACCCTCGGACCCGCTGGTGGTGCTGCTGGAACTGACCCCGGACATGCTCGCCACCGATGTCCTGCCCAATCGCCTGGAGCAGGCCCGGCGCAAGCTGTTCGACCTGCTGCGGGCCCGCAGCGACGCGCAGACGGCGATCATCGTCTATGCCGGCAGTGCCCACACCCTGGTGCCGCTGTCCGATGACATGGGCACCAGCCGCAACCTGCTGGACGCCCTGAAGCCGTCGATCATGCCCCAGCAGGGCCATCGTGCCGATCTCGCCGTGGTCAAGGCGCTGACCCTGCTCGAACGCGGCGCGCTGGGCCAGGGACGCCTCCTGCTGATCGGCTCCTCCCTCAGCGAACAGGAACGCGAAGGCATTCGCCAGGCACTGGACGGCCAGCGTCACAGCCTGCTGATCCTCGGCATCGGCACCCGTGACGGGGCACCGGTCGTCCAGGAAAACGGTGGTTTCCTCAAGGATGCCCAGGGTGCGATCCATGTCCCGCGCCTCGACGGCCAGAGCCTCAAGGCCTTTGCCGGCGACGTCGGTGGACGTTATCGCCAGGCACGCCTGGACGAGAGCGATCTGCGCGGCCTGGGCCTGCTCGACGGCCCGCGGCATTTGCGCGACGACGGCCAGGTCGTGCAGCTCGACAGCTGGGCCGACCAGGGCTACTGGCTGCTACTGCCCCTGCTGTTGCTGGCCGCCTGTGCCGGTCGGCGCGGCTGGCTGTTCTGCCTGCCGCTGTTCTTCCTGTTCCCGCAGCCGAGCCAGGCCTTCGAGTTCAGCGACCTGTGGCTGCGCCCGGACCAGCAGGGCCTCCGCTTGCTGGAACAGCAGCGCCCGCTGGAGGCGGTCAGGCACTTCGACGACCCGCAGTGGCAGGGCCTGGCCCTCTACGAGGCCGGCGACTACGTGGCCGCCGCGCGCAAGTTCGCCGAGGGCGACGATGCCAATGCCCATTACAATCGTGGCAATGCCCTGGCCCGCAGCGGCGAGCTGGATGCCGCCCTGGACGCCTACGAACAGGCCCTGGAGCGTCAGCCGGACTTGCGCCCGGCGCTGAGGAACAAGGCCCTGGTGGAGCAGATGCTCGAGGAAAAACGCGCCCGGGCGGCGGCGGAAGCGGACAAGCCCGCCGACACCACGGAAACCGGCGGCGAACCGCCTGCCAGCGCCCACGATGCGCAGGCCGGCGACGCGCCTCCCGGCCAGCAGAGCAACAGCACCGCGACGCCCCAGGACCACACCTCGCCCTCGGGCACGGAATCAGCCGAGACCACGACCTCGCCGACAGGTGATAATGACGTGCCGGGCAGCGAGCTGGGCGACGAGCAGACCACCCGGCCACCTCTGCGCAATGCCTCGCAGAATATCGACGGCGAGCAGCGCCAGGCCCTCGAACAATGGCTGCGGCAGATCCCCGATGATCCGGGCGAACTGCTGCGGCGCAAATTCTGGTACGAACAACAGCTCCATCAGGACAAGACCCGATGACCACCCGCTTTTCCGTTTTATTGCTGTGGCTGCTGTGCGGGATTTTGCCGGCCTACGCCGATGGCCTGGTCGCCAGCGTCGACCGCACGCGCCTGAATTCCGGCGAGTCGGTGGAGCTGACCCTGGAATCCAGCGATGTCACCCAGTTCGGCAAGCCGGACCTGGAGCCGCTGACCAGCCAGTTCGAGGTGCGCGGTACGCGCCAGGTCAACCAGCTGACGACCCTGGGCGGCGACAAGCAGGCGACCACGCGCTGGATCATCACCCTGACCCCGAAACTGAACGGCAGCGTGGTGATCCCGCCATTGCAACTGGGCGAACTGAAAAGCCAGCCCATCACCCTGCAAGTGGTACAGAGCGAGGAACAGGACGCGGCCAACAGCCTGGCGCCGGTGTACATCGAGGCCAGCCTCGACCAGGACAGCGTCTACGTCCAGGCCCAGGCGGTGCTGACCCTGCGCATCTACCATTCGGTGTCGCTGTATGACGACAGCAGCCTGAGCCCCTTGCAGGTCAGCGATGTGCGCATCGAGCAACTGGGTGAATCGCGCACCTACGAAAAGCTGATCAATGGCGTACGCCATGGCGTCATCGAGTTGCGCTATGCGCTCTACCCGCAGCACAGCGGCAGACTGACCATCCCCGCGCAGGTGTTCAGCGCGACGCTGGTGGACGTCGGCCAGAACCAGGGCCAGGTCGCGACCGCCCCCAAGCCCGGCAAGCTGATTCATGTCAGCTCGGCGCAGATGACCCTCGACGTCAAGCCGCAGCCCTCGACCTGGCCTGCCGATATTCCCTGGCTGCCGGCCCGCAGCCTGAGCCTGAGTGAAAGCTGGAGCCCGGAGCCCGAGCACAGCCAGGTCGGCGATTCCCTGACCCGCAGCCTCACCGTCAAGGCCGAAGGCCTGTCCAGCGCCCAGTTGCCACCGCTGCCGGCGACCACCGTCAATGGCTTGCGGCGCTACCCGGACCAGCCGCAATTGAGCAACCAGAACAGCGAACGCGGACTGATCGGCAGCCGTGAAGAGCGCGAGGCGCTGGTACCGACCCACAGCGGCAGCTTCGAATTGCCCGCGGTGACGGTGGTCTGGTGGAACACCCACGAAGACCATATGGAACGCAGCAGCCTGCCGGCGCGGACCCTGCAGGTGGTCAACAACCCGAGCCTGGCGGTGGACACACCGGTGAGCAGCGTGCCGGGAAACATCGCGGCGGATGCGGCGAGCCTGTGGATCTGGAAGCTCAGCACCGTGCTGCTGGCCTGCACCACCCTGCTCGGCTTCGGCCTCTGGTGGCGGGCACGCTCGCAGCCGGCGGTACACCGCGCCGCGCAAACCGGTCCGAGCCCGCGTACCCTGCTCGATGATCTCAAGCGCACCTGCCTGGCCAACGACCCCCAGGCCACACGCCAGGCCCTCGACGCCTGGGCCCGCCAGCAGCCGGAAACCCTGGCCGAGATGGCCGCGCGCTTCGTGCCGCTGTCCGATGCGCTGGATGGCTTGAACGGTGCGCTGTACAGCGAAACCGGCCTGCACTGGCAGGGCGAGGAGTTGTGGCGGGTGATCCGCGCCATCCCGGCGGCCGAACGGGTGCAGGACCCGGTGGGTGACAGCGGGCTGCCGCCGCTCTACCCGAAATAACCCGCCGAACGGGCTGTTGCAGAAGCGGGCTTGCCGGCGATGGCGGTGCCAAGCCCATCCAGCAACTTCCGGTATTTACCAGTAGACTTGACGGTCTTTCGCGCCGCCACCTTGTCTTGAGCGGTCGCCACCGTCTTCGCGGAGTTTGCCTTGCGCCTGTTTCATACCTCCGACTGGCACCTCGGCCAGAATCTTCATGGCCAGGAGCGGGATTTCGAACACGCCTGCTTCCTGACCTGGCTGCTCGCCCAGCTCGCCAGCCAGCAGCCGGATGTACTGCTGATCGCCGGCGATATCTTCGATACCGTCAACCCGCCGGTCAAAGCCCAGGAACGCCTCTACGACTTTATCGTCAGCGCCCACGAGCAACAGCCGCTGCTGACCATCGTGATGATCGCCGGCAACCACGACTCCGGCTCGCGGATCGAACTGCCCGCACCGCTGATGCGGCGCCTGCGCACCCATGCCCTGGGCCGGGTACTGTGGCTCGATGACGGCCAGCTCGACAGCGAACGCCTGCTGATCCCGTTGCCCGACGCCAGCGGCGACATCGCTGCCTGGTGCCTGGCCCTGCCTTTCCTGCGCCCGGCCGAAGTCACCGGTACGCAACTGGGCGACGACTACCTGCGCGGCATCGGCCAGGTCCACCGCTGGCTGATCGCGGCGGCCAATGCCAGACGCCAGCCGGGACAGGCCCTGGTCGCCATCAGTCACGCGCACATGGCCGGCGGCTCGGTCTCGGAAGACTCCGAGCGCAGCCTGATCATCGGCACCGCCGAAGCCCTGCCCGCCAGCCTGTTCGATGCCAGTGTCAGCTATGTCGCCCTCGGCCACCTGCACAAGCCGCAGAAGGTCAACGGTGAGGAGCGCATTCGCTACTGCGGCTCGCCGATCCCGCTGTCGTTCTCGGAAATCGGCTATCAGCACCAGATCCTCGATATCGTCCTCGACGGCGAGACCCTGGTCAGCGTCGAACCGCGATTGATCCCGCGCGCCGTGAATCTGCAACGCCTGGGCCCGTTGCCGTTCGCCGAGATGCTGGAAAAGCTCGCCGAGCTGCCGAACGTCGACCTGCTGGCCGACCTGCAACGCCAGCCGTGGCTGGAAGTACGGGTGCGCCTCGACGAGCCGCAACCGGACCTGCGCCAGCAGGTGGAAACCGCCCTGCAGGGCAAGGCGGTGCGCCTGGTGCGTATCGCCGCCGAATACGCCGCAGGCAGTGCACGCGACGGCGAGGACGAAGACGGGCGGTTGATCGATCTCGACCAGCTCAGCCCCCAGGAGCTGTTCAGCCGCGCCTGGCAGGACAGCTATGGCAATGCCGTCGACGAGCAGACCCTCAATGACTTTGCCGTGCTCTTGCAGGAAGTCCAGCTGGAGGGCGAACAACCATGAAGATCCTCGCCATCCGCCTGAAGAACCTCGCTTCCCTGGCCGGTCCGTTCGAGCTGGACTTCACCGCCGAGCCGCTGGCCAGCGCCGGCCTGTTTGCCATTACCGGGCCGACCGGCGCCGGCAAGAGCACCTTGCTCGACGCCCTCTGCCTGGCGCTGTTCGGCGCCGTGCCACGCCTGAACAACGCCTCGCGAGACGCCAAGGTGCCGGACGCCGACGGTGAGATCGCGACCGGCGACCCGCGCACCCTGCTCCGTCGTGGCACCGGCGCCGGCTTTGCCGAAGTGGATTTTGTCGGTATCGACGGTCGCCGCTACCGTGCCCGCTGGGAAGCCAACCGCGCCCGGGACAAGGCCAACGGCAAGCTGCAGGCCAGCCGCCAGAGCCTGCGCGACCTCGACAGCGACCAGTTGCTGGCCAGCCAGAAAGGCGAATACAAGGCCCAGCTGGAAACCTGCCTGGGGCTGAACTTCGAACAGTTCACCCGCGCCGTGCTGCTGGCCCAGAGCGAGTTCAGCGCCTTTCTCAAGGCCGACGACAACGAACGCAGCGAACTGCTGGAAAAGCTCACCGATACGGCGCTGTATACCCGCCTTGGTCGCCGCGCCTTCGACAAGAACAAGGAAGCCCGCGAAGCCCACAAGCAGCTGCAGGATCAGGCCAGCGGCGTCACGCCATTGGCCCCCGAGGCCCGCGCCGAACTCGATGAGCGTTTCAACGCCGCGCAGCAACAGCTGGAACTGCAGAAGGCGCAACTGCGCCAGCTTGAACAGCAGGATGCCTGGCTCAAGGAACTGCGCCAGTTGCAGGACACGCAACAGGCCGCCGCGGAGCAACTGGACAGCGCCCGACAGCAGTGGCAGGGCCTGGCCGACGAACGCCTGAAACTGACACGCCTGGAGCAACTCGCCCCGCAACGGCATCAATTCGCCCGCAAGGTTGAAGTCGATGCACTGCTGACGCCCCTGGCGGCGCAGATCGCCAGCCACACCCAGCAACGCGGCGAACTGAACCAGCGCCAGACCCAGCTGGAACAGACTCTCGCGGCTGAGCAAGAGGCCTTGAGCACCGCGCAACAACAGCAAAGCGCCGCGGCGCCGTTACTGCGCCAGGCCTTCGATGAACAGAACAGCCTCACGCGCCTGGCGAGGGAAGCCCTGCTGGGTGCGCAAGCACAAGAAGCCGCCGAACAGGCCTGCATCGAGGGCCAGAAGGCGATTCAAACCCTGCTCGACCAGCAACAGCAAGTTGCCGGGCGCTTGCAGCGTATCGCCGGCGAGCTGGAGCAAAGCGTCCACCTGGCCCCCTTGAGCGACGCCTGGAACGCCTATCGCGATCGCCTGCAACAGCTGATGCTGATCGGCAACCGGTTGAACCAGGGCCAGGCGGAACTGGCCAACCTCGAACACACGGCCCGGCAGGCCACTCAGGCCCTGGCCGAACAGAAACAGCAGTTGGAAGTCCTGTACCAGGAGGCCAGTGCCGAGCCGGACGCCGTCGCCGAACAGATCGGTATTCTTGGCGGCCTGCTGCAGGACAACCGCAAGCAACTGCGCGCCATCGAAGACCTGACACGACTCTGGTCCGACCAGCAGGAACTGGATAAACGCGCCACCGAGCTGCAGCAACGCCAGCTCCAGGCCCAGCAGGAGCGCGAGCGCCTGACCCAGGACGGGGTCAAGGCCAAGGCCGAACTGGCAGTGGCCGAACAGACCTTCACCGTCACCCGCGAGCTGCTGGAGCGTCAGCGCCTGGCGCGCAGTGCCAGTGTCGAAGAACTGCGCGCGCAGCTACAAGATGACCAGCCGTGCCCGGTCTGCGGCAGTCATGAACATCCTTATCATCAACCCGAAGCGCTGCTGCAGAGCCTCGGTCGTCATGACGAAAGCGAACAGGCCAATGCCCAGGCCGCGGTGGACATCCTCAAGGAAAAGCTCACCGAGCTGCGCACCGAAGTCGGCGGACTGATTGCCCGGCAAAAGGAACTGCTGCAGCAGCAGGAGCAACTGGCGACCCGGCAGCAGGCCCTGGCACCTAGCCTCGAAGCCCACCCGCTGGCCACGCAACTGCTGGACCTGCAAGCCGACCAGCGCGACGCCTGGCTCGCCCGGCAGGCCAGCCAGTTGAGCCACAGCCTGACCCAGGACGAGCAACGCCAGAATGCCCTGCTCACCCTGCAACAGGACGCCGCCCGCCTGACCCAGCAACTGCGCCAGACGGAAGCCGCCCATCAGCAGGCCGCCCAGCAGTTGAGCAACCAGCAGCGGGAACTGACCAGCGACCGCCAGCGTCTGGACGAAGAGTTGCAGGCCTTCGCTTCGCTGCTGCCGGCACCGATCCTGGAAGCCCTGCGCAACGAACCGGCGGCGACCTTTATCCAGCTCGACCGGCAGGTTGCCGAGCGCCTGCAACAGCTTGAGCAACAGCGCGACGAGCTCGCCGAGCAGCAACAGCGCCAGCAGACCCTGGAAAAGGAACAGGACCGCCAGCAGACCCGCATACAGCAACTGGAAACCGCCCGGCAGCACTTCAACACCCTGGCCGGACAACAGCAGGCCAGCCAGCACCAGCTCGGCCAGTTGCTCGGCGAGCACACCAGCGCCGAGCACTGGCAGCAGCAACTGGAACAGGCCGTGGAACGGGCCCGTCTGGCCGAAACCGCTACCGCCCAGGCACTGCAGGAGGTTCGCACGCAGCTAGTGCAAACCACCGCCGAACTCAAGGCGCAACAGGAGCGCCTGGAGGCGCTGGAGCATGAGGCCCGTGAACTGGCCGGCAGGATTGCCGACTGGCGCACCCGCCATCCCGAGCTGGACGATGGGGGACTTGAAGCCCTGCTCGGTCTTGATGACGGCCAGGTCGGCGAACTGCGCCAGCGCTTGCAGCACAATGAAAAAACCATCGAACAGGCCAAGGTCGTGCTGCAGGAACGCGACCAGCGCCTGCTCGACCATCAGGCGCAACACAACGGTAACCTCGACGCCGGGCAACTGGTCGCGGCGCTCGCCGAGTTGCAGGCACAGTTCGGCGTGACCGAACAGCACTGCGCCGAATTGCGCGCCGAGCAGGCCGACGATCAGCGCCGGCAGAACGCCAACCAGGCCCTCGCCCGGCAGATCGCCGAGGCCTATGCCGAGTATCAGCGCTGGGCGCGCCTGGATGCCCTGATCGGCTCGGCCACCGGCGACCGCTTCCGCAAGCTGGCCCAGGCTTATAACCTCGACCTGCTGGTCCATCACGCCAACGCCCAGTTGCGGCAACTGGTACGTCGCTATCGCCTCAAGCGCGGTGGCAGCATGCTCGGGCTACTGGTGATGGACACCGAAATGGGCGACGAACTGCGCTCGGTGCATTCATTGTCCGGCGGCGAGACCTTCCTGGTATCGCTGGCCCTGGCCCTGGGGCTGGCGTCCATGGCATCGAGCACGCTGAAGATCGAATCGCTGTTTATCGATGAAGGCTTTGGCAGCCTCGATCCGGAATCCCTGCAACTGGCGATGGATGCCCTCGACGGCCTGCAGGCACAGGGACGCAAGGTCGCGGTGATTTCCCACGTACAGGAAATGCACGAACGGATCCCGGTGCAGATCCAGGTACGGCGCCAGGGCAACGGGCTGAGCACCCTGGAGGTGAAATGAAGCCGACCCTCTATTCCTTCCGGCGCTGCCCCTACGCCATGCGCGCCCGCATGGCGCTGCGCTACTCGGGGGTGGCGGTGACCATCGAGGAAGTCAGCCTCAAGGCCAAGCCGGCGGCGATGCTCGCGCTGTCGGGCAAGGGCACGGTACCGGTGCTGGCCTGCGCGGAGGGTCGGGTGATCGAGGAAAGCCTGGAGATCATGCACTGGGCCCTGGCGCAGCATGATCCCGAAGACTGGTTGCTCAGCCACGATCCGGCGGCGGCCGAAACCGCTGCCGCGCTGATCGATGAGAATGACCGGACGTTCAAGCAAAGCCTGGACCGCTACAAGTACGCGGTGCGTTATCCGGAGTTTTCCATGGAACATTACCGGGCCGAGGGGGCGCTGTTCCTGGATAAGCTGGAAGGGCTGCTACAGCGCAATGGCTACCTGGTAAGCGCTCACCCGAGCCTGGCGGATATCGCCCTGGCGCCCTTCGTCCGACAGTTCGCCCATGTCGACGCGGCGTGGTTTGCGCAAGCCCCCTACCCCCATCTACAAGCGTGGCTGGAACGCTTTCTCGCCTCGGAGTTGTTCAACGCGGTGATGGTAAAGCCGTCGGCCGGTCACTGAGGGTGGCGGACGCCCTACACCCCGGACTCGGCGTTGTGCTGAAGCGCGCCGACAGACTGGGCCTTGTGTTCGGATTGAAGGGCCGGTGCCGCTACCTGCAGCGAGGTCTCGCCCGCGCCATGGGTCAGGGACGACAGGCTGACGATCACGACCATCGCGACATACAAGCCGATAGCGAGGTAGGCGCCGTGTCTGGCGGAAGTCAAAAGAGTGCTGGCCATGGTTTTCTCCACAGGCGGATGGCAGGCCTGTAGAGTCGATCATAACCGCTGAAATAAGTAGCCAACTATCTAAATAGTCGCTATCAGCAATATTAATCGTCGCGCGTGACGATCAGTCGTCCAATAGCACAGGCGCAGGTCCGTGCAGGCTTTCGCCCGTTTCGGCAATGGCGGCGGACAGGATAGGCGTGGAATAGAGAAACAGCAGCACGACGGCCAGACGCATAACCATGGTGTTGATCCCTGTGTGGGGTGGGAGTCAATAAATCAGCGTCAAATTTAAACATATGGCCATATGACATGACGATAGAAATTCCATCCATCACGTCAAACGCAATGACGCACACGGCAACGCCGGAGCGAATTCACTCTTTTGACCGGACAGTTATCAAACCATCCAACCGAATGAGTGCATTCGATCCGGCGTTGCAGTGTGGTTCAGCGCTCAGTGTTGAGCTTTGTGATCCAGGGCGGCGTAGAAGTTGGCGCTCTGTTGCAGGTATTTCGGGGTGTAGCTCTGGGTGTGGGCTTTTTTGTCGGTGATTTCGCTGTTGGCACTGGCTGGCAGGGCAACGGTAGCCGAGATAGCGGAAGCGGCGATGATGGAGAAGAGATTGAAGTTCATGGGTAAATCCTCGAATGTCAGTTGGCTTGCTTGCCCTTTCAGGCCGTGAGTCAAAAGTACATCCGAGGGTGACCTCGTTGAAATTCATTGCAGCAGTAGCGGATATCAGCGTCATTAATAGAAGTGCAAGTCCCTGATAACACAGGGACTGCGGTCTATTGTCGCAGCAGGAAACCGAGGTAGCTCGGGGCATCGAACGGCAGGTTCTGCACGGTCTTGCCGAGCAGGCCGGTATTGCTGTCACGCTCGATCACCACGATCTCGTTGCTCTTCTGGTTGGCCACCAGCAGGAATTTTCCGCTCGGATCCAGGGTGAACTCCCGCGGATGATCGCCTTCCACCGAACGCCGCTGTACTTCCTTCAACTCGCCGCTGGCCGGGTCGATGGCGAACACCAGCAACTGGTTGGCGGTACCGCGATTGCTGACATAGAGAAACTTGCCATCCTTCGAGGCGTGCAGCGCTGCGGCGGCCTTGTCCGAAAGCGGCTGCTGGTCCGCCAGTTCGACCCGCTGTTTCTGGGTCAGCTTGCCGTCCTGGTAATCGAACACGGTGATCTGCGCGCTCATTTCCGTGGTCAGCCAGGCGTGCTTGCCATCGGCGCTGAACAGCAGGTGGCGCGGTCCACTGCCCGGCGGCAGCTGGACGAAGGCCGGTTCGGCCGGTGTCAGCGGCATTTCCGGGTTGGCCTTGGGGTCATAGCGGTAGACAAAGATCTTGTCCGCCCCCAGGTCGTTGGCGAAGACAAAGCGCCCGTCCGGCGACGATACCACCGAGTGCACGTGGGCCGAGGCCTGGCGTTCCAGGTTGACCAGGCTGGCCGGATGGCTGCTGAGCTGGACCGGCGGCGACAGCTTGCCCTTGGCATCCACCGGCAACACCGCCAGGCTGCCGCCCGGATCTTCCAGCACCGAATAGTTGGCGACGAACAGATAACGCTGGTCGCCGCTGAGGCTGGAATGGGTCGGTTCGTTGCCCAGGCTCTGGACCTGGTTGATCAGCTTGAGCTGATGGCTCTTGGGATCGATGGAATAGCTGCTGACGCGGCCGACCGGGTCTTTCTGGCCCGGACCGTTCTCATTGACCACGTACAGTCGGCGCTGATCGGCGGACAACGTCAGCCAGGACGGGTTCCCGGCCTTGACCACCTGCAGCGGCCTGGCGTCGAGCTTGCCGGTGCGGCTGTCGAACTGCAGGCGGTAGATGCCTTCGCTCTTGCCCTGGGTGTAGGACCCCACCAGCAACTGTTCGGTGTCGGCGGCTGCCGACAGGACCGGCATGGCCCCGACACTCCCGGCCATCAGCAACGGCCAGAATTTACGCATCATCATGTTCTTCGTCCTCTTGTTCCCTGGCGCTGAAGGCGCTCAGGCAGGCCAGCCGGTACTCGCTGGAATCGTCGCTCACCGTCCAGAGCTGCCGGGTCTCGTCGAAGGTCGCGGCCTTGAGCTGGGCCTGGGTGAAGCTCCAGCGCTTCTCGGCGCGGCCATCCATGCATTCGATCAGCAGGCGGTTGTCATCGAGGGTGAAGTCGAAGGCGTGCAGGCCGTCGACTTCGAGCATGTCACAGGTGGCGAGGGCATTGAGCAGGGTGTCGGTGGCGACGGTCATAACGTTCTATCGTATTTGGGAAAGGGCTAATGATAGGCGATATCGCCGGGCAGTGAACGCCCAATACCTCCGGCGAGCGGGGTTGTGGGGAGCGGACTTATGTGGGAGCGGGCTTGCCCGCGAAGCTTCTGGCGCCCTTGAGGGCGCCTTCGCGGCGGTGCGACATCCCGACAAGCCCGCTCCCACAGGTCGATCACTCAGTGGGAAAACAACGAGCCGCCCACCTTGCCCGCCAGTTTCTCCGGCTTGATCAGGAACCGCGCCAGGGCCGGCAGCAGCCACAGGGCACCAAACATGTTCCACAGCAGCATGAAGGTCAGCATCAGGCCCATGTCGGCCTGGAACTTGATGGCCGAGAAAATCCAGGTACAGACACCGATCGCCAGGCACAGGCCGGTGAACAGTACCGCCTTGCCGGTGGATTTCAGGGTCTGGTAGTAGGCTTCCTGCAAGGGCAGTCCGGCGCGCAGGAAGCTTTCCAGGCGACTGTAGATATAGATCCCGTAGTCCACGCCGATCCCCACGCCGAGCGCCACCACCGGCAGGGTCGCGACTTTCACGCCGATGCCCATGAAGGCCATCAGGGCGTTGCCGAGTACCGAGGTCAGCACCAGCGGCAGGACGATGCAGAGGGTCGCCGCCCAGGAACGGAAGGTGATCATGCACATGGTCGCGACGCAGATATACACCAGGATCAGGATGGTCAGTTCCGACTCCTTGATCACTTCGTTGGTCGCCGCCTCGATCCCGGCGTTACCGGCGGCGAGAAGGAATTCCAGGCCGTCCTTGTTGTTCTCCCTGGCGAAGTCCTGCACCGCGTGCACCGCCCGGTCGAGGGTCGCGGCCTTGTGGTCGTTGAGGAACACCAGCACCGGCGCCAGCGAGCAATTGTTGTTGTACAGGCCGTCGGCCCGGGCGATGGAGTTGTTCAGCACATCGGGGTTACGCGACAGGGTTTCCCATTTCAGGTTGCCCTCGTTCATGCCCTTGATCATCTGCTTGGACACGGTCACCAGGGAGATCGCCGACTGCACGCCCTCGGTGTTCTGCATCTTCCACATCAGTTCGTCGATCGGTGCCATGGCCGCATAACGCGAGCAGCCTTCGGCCGCGGTCTTGACCATGACCACCAGCACATCGGAACTGGTGGAGTAATTGTTGATGATAAAGCTGTTGTCCTTGTTGTAGCGCGAGTCGGGACGCAGCTCCGGCGCCCCCTGGTCGAGGTCGCCGATCTTCAGGTTCTGGCTATACCAGAGGCCGCCACCGAAGGCCAGCAGGGCCAGGACGATGGACACCGGTGCAACCTTCGGGCTGGCGAAGTTCGACAGCAGGCGCCAGAACGAGTGTTCGCGGGTCGCGTCCTTCTTGCTGCGTTCGACGGCCTTCTTGCTGATGCCGACATAGGAGATCGCCACCGGCAGCAGGATCAGGTTGGTGAACACGATCACCGCCACACCGATGGAGGCACCGATGGCCAACTCGCGGATCACGCCGATATCGATGATCAACAGGGTGATGAAACCCACGGCATCGGCCAGGATCGCGATCATTCCCGGCAGGAACAGTTGCCGGAAAGTCCGCCGCGCCGCCGTCAGGGCGTTGTCGGCGTCACTGGATTGCAGGGCGATGCCGTTGATTTTCTGCACGCCGTGGGAAATGCCGATGGCGAAGATCAGGAACGGCACCAGCATCGAATACGGGTCCAGGCCGAAGCCGGCGGCGTGCATCAGCCCCAGTTGCCAGACCACTGCCACCAGCGTGGTGATCAACACCGCGATGGTGCTGCGGATACACCAGGTGAACCAGTACAACAGCACCAGGGTGATGACAAAGGCCACGCCGAAGAACAGCACCACCATGATCAGGCCGTCGATCAGATCGCCGACCTTCTTGGCGAAACCGACGATATGGATCTTCACATTGGGGTTCTGCGCTTCGAACTTGTTGCGGATCTTCTCTTCAAGCTGGTGGGAGAACTTCTGGTAATCGAGGGCCAGCAACTTGCCCTGGTCCTGCGGGTCCGGGTAGGACTCCAGCAACGGGATATCGACGATGCTCGACTTGAAGTCGTTGGCCACCAGGCGCCCGACCTGGCCGGATTTGAGCACGTTGTTGCGCAGCTGTTCGAGGCTGTCGGCCGAACCGTTGTAGCTCTGCGGGATCACTTCACCACCGGCGAAGCCCTCCTCCGTCACTTCGGTCCAGCGCACGCTGGGGCTCCACAGCGACTTGAGGCCGGAGCGGTCGACGCCGGAGATGTAGAACACCTCGTCGTTGACCTGTCTCAGGGTCTCCATGTATTCCTTGGTGAAGATATCGCCATCCTTGGCCTCCACCGAGATCCGCACGGTGTTGCCGAGGTTGGCGAGGTCGTTGCGGTGCTCCATCATCTTTTCAATGAAAGGATGCTTGAGCGGGATCATTTTCTCGAAGCTGGTGGAAGGCCGGATCAGCGTCGCCTGCCAGAACAGGAAAGCGCTGACCAGCAGGCAGATCACGATCACTGCCGGGCGGTTGTTGAAAATCAGGCGCTCGAGAAACGTCGCCTTGTCCTGATGATGACTGCTCATGTGAAACTCCCCGCCTTCTTGTTATTTTGCCCAGCTCACTTGGCCTGCTCGCCGCCCGTTGCCGAGGTGACGTGAGCGCCCCCCTGGCCGACCAGGATCAGGTTGCCGTTGCCGGCTGCGGTGACCGCCGATAAGGAAATACGGTCGGGACGATTGAAGACGCTGAATGTCACACCGTCATCAGTGCTGCGAATCACGCTGCCGCCGTTGCCGACGATCACCAGCGAACCGTCGGCCTGCAGCGAGCCGCCGGACAGGCCGAACTCCAGCGCACCACGGGCAGCCTTCAGTTCGACCGGCTCCCAGCTCGTGCCGAAATCGCTGGAGCGGTAGAGGTTGCCGCGCAAGCCGTAGGCCAGGAGGGTTGCCGGCTGGGCGGTGCCGATCACACCGAACAGCGAGCCCTGGTAGGGACCGTCGAGGCGTTCCCAGGTCTGGCCCCAGTCGCCCGAGCGGAACATGCTGCCCTGCTCGCCCACGACAAAGAGCCCGGAATCCTTGACCGCGGCAATCGCGTTGAGATGGTACTGATCCTCGTTGTCGAGACGGTCGCTGACATCTTCCCAGTGCTGGCCACCGTCGGTGGTTTCCAGCAACGCCCCGTAGGCGCCCACGGCAAAACCGGTGTCGAGGTCCTTGAACCAGACGTCCAGCAACGGCGCTTCGCGCTTGAGGTCTTCGAACTGCTTGCTCCAGGTGGCGCCGCCATCGCTGCTGGCGAGGATCTGCGCGTCATGGCCGACGGCCCAGCCGTGCTTGTCGTCGACAAAATAGACCGCCGTGAGCATCTGCCGGGTCGGCACCTTGGCCTGGGTCCAGGAGTTGCCCTGGTCATCGGAATAGAGAATGTGCCCGCGATCCCCCACGGCGACCAGGCGGGCACCGGCATGGACCACATCGAGCAGGAGGCCCTTCACGGATTTGGATGATTCGATGGAATAGACGCTGTCGGTAGCGCCTGCCCCGGCGGCGCAGGCCGGTGCGGACACCGCCGCCAGCCCGGACAGTGACAACAGCGAGGTCAGCAATACCACACGACGCCATACCGGCGGACGGCAAGAACCCGTACCCCTCACAGGCTCACTCATAGACCTTTCCCCCATTATTATTGTTAGGTCATCCAACCTTTCAGGGCGCCTTCGAGGGCGTTTTCATTGTTGTCGGTTCGTCTGAAACCGGCAATCTAGAGCCCCTTCTAAAGCTGGAGCTATCCTATCGGGCTTTGGAATCGTCTGACAATCGACGCCACGTTATCTTTTGTTAACCCGGGGGTATCGAGGGGTGGCATGAATGATGGGGCATCAGGAGGGATGATGAACAAAGGCCACGAGCGTGGCCTTTGGTGAAAGTCTCTGGAGCAGCGGCGGTCCTGCTGGCTGAATGCGCTCTACTGCAGGAGCCGACGGCCCGGCGCTCCGGTTTGCCCGCGAAGGTGGCCTTGAGGGCGCCAAAAGCTTCGCGGGCAAGCCCGACTCCTACAGAGACCGGTGTATCAGGCCAGGCTTTTGCTGACCACCTCGTAGACGTCCGCCGACAGCTCGCCCGAACCGCGGATACGCTCCAGCTCGGCCTTCATCAGCGCCTGGCGGGCCTTGTCGTACTTGCGCCAGCGGGTCAGCGGGGCCAGTTGGCGCGAGGCGATCTGCGGGTTGAGGGCGTTGAGCTGGATCACCAGGTCGGCCAGGAAGCGGTAGCCGGAACCGTCCGCCGCATGGAAGTTGACCAGGTTCTGGCCGGCAAACGCCCCGATCAGCGCACGCACCTTGTTCGGGTTCTTCAGGGTGAACGCCGGATGCTCCATCAATGCCTTGACCCGCTGCAGGCCGCCGGGCAGGACACTGCCGGCCTGGACGCTGAACCACTGGTCCATGACCAGCGGGTTGTCCTTGAAGTGCTCGGCGAAGCTCGCCAGGGCCAGGGCCTTTTGCGCATCGAACGGCGAGTTCACCAGCACCGCCAGCGCGGTCAGGCGCTCGGTCATGTTGTCGGCACTCTCGAACTGCTCCAGGGTCGCGGCCAGGACTTCAGGCTTGCCGCTGAGCATCAGGTAGGACAAGGCGATGTTCTGCAGCGCGCGCCGGGCGAAATGCTCGTTCTCGGCGATATAGGCGGTCTTCTTCGACAGCTCGCGATTGACCTGGTAACGCTGCCACAGGCCGTCGAACAGCTGCTCGGCCAGTTGCTTGCGGGCGAATTCGCGGGCGTCATGGATCGCATCGACATCCGCCACTTCACTGATTTCGGTGAGGTAGGCCTCGCTCGGCAGGGAAAGCATTTCGGCAACCATGGCCTGATCCAGCTGGTCGTTACCCAGCACACTGCGCAAGGCTTCGACCAGACGCTGGTCAAGCACCAGGGCCTGACCCTTCTGGTGTTGGCCGATCAGATCCTGCAGCACCTGCACCGACAGTTGCTGGCCGGCGTCCCAACGGTTGAAGCCGTCGGTGTCGTGCTGCATCAGGAACATCAACTGGTCGCGGTCGTACGGGAAGCTCAGCTTCACCGGTGCGGAGAAGCCGCGCAGCAGCGACGGCAACGGCTTGGCGGCGAGGCCGACAAAGGTGAAGGTCTGCTCGGCCTCGGTCACCGACAGCACGCGGCTGGTCGCGCCGGGAGCCGCCTCGCCCGCCAGTTGCAGGGCGATTTCGGCGCCCCGGGCATCCAGCAGGCCGAGTTCCACCGGGATCACGAACGGCAGTTTTTCCTGCTTGTCCGGGGTCTGCGGGCAGCTCTGGCGGAAGGTCAGGCTGTAGGTCTTCGCCGCCGCGTCGTAGCTTTCGCTGACCGCCAGGCGTGGGGTGCCGGCCTGGCTGTACCAGCGCTTGAACTGGGTCAGGTCGATACCGTTGGCGTCCTCCATGGCCTTGACGAAATCGTCGCAGGTCACGGCCTGGCCGTCATGGCGTTCGAAGTACAGGTCGCTGCCTTTGCGGAAACCTTCGGCACCGAGCAGGGTATGGATCATGCCGACCACTTCCGAACCCTTCTCGTAGACGGTCAGGGTGTAGAAGTTGGAGATCTCGATAAAGCTGTCCGGACGTACCGCGTGGGCCATGGGGCCGGCGTCTTCGGCGAACTGGTGGGTACGCAGGTAGGCCACGTCCTGGATGCGCTTGACGGTGCGCGAGTTCATGTCCGAGGAGAACCCGGCGTCGCGGAACACGGTGAAGCCTTCCTTGAGCGACAGCTGGAACCAGTCGCGGCAGGTCACGCGGTTGCCCGACCAGTTATGGAAGTATTCGTGGGCGACGATGGCCTCGACCCGCTGGTGGGCGGCGTCGGTGGCCGTTTCGGCGCGGGCCAGCACGGCGCTGGAGTTGAAGATGTTGAGGCCCTTGTTCTCCATCGCACCCATGTTGAAGTCGTTGACGGCAACGATCATGAAGATGTCCAGGTCGTACTCGCGACCATAGGTTTCTTCGTCCCAGCGCATGGACTTCTTCAGGCTGTTCATGGCGTGCTGGCACTTGTCGATATTTTCCGGCTCGACATAGATCCGCAGCGCCACGCTGCGTCCGGTCATGGTGGTGAAGCTGTCCTCGACGCACCACAGGTCGCCGGCCACCAGGGCGAACAGGTAGGCCGGCTTCATGAACGGGTCTTCCCAGGTCGCCCAGTGCCGCCCGTCTTCCTGCGGGCCGTTGCCCACCGGGTTGCCGTTGGACAGCAGGACCGGGTAGCGGTGCTGCTCGGCGATCACCGTGGTGGTGAACCGGCTCATCACGTCCGGGCGGTCGAGGTAATAGGTGATCTTGCGGAAGCCTTCGGCCTCGCACTGGGTACAGAACATGCCACTGGACTTGTACAGTCCTTCCAGGGCGGTGTTGCTTTCCGGGTGGATACGCACGCTGGTATCGACCGTGAAGCTGGCGCTGGTCGGCTGCAGGGTCAGGTGGCTCTCGCTCAACTGATAGTCGGCGGCGGCCAGTTCGCGGTCCGACAGGCTCACCGACAGCAGTTCCAGTAGCTGGCCGTCGAGCACCAGCGGCGGCAGGCCGCCTGCATTCTCTTCACCGTACACGGGATTGCGGCGCATCAGCAGTTGCGCATGGACCAGCGTGTGGTCCTCGAACAACTCGAAGGTCAGGTGCGTCTCGTCGATCAGGTACTCGGGGGCCTGATAGTCCTTCAGATAGATCATCTTCGGTTGTTCGGTGCGCATGGGTGTGTCCTTCTACTGATGCACGGCGAGCTGGTAGGCCGTGTACTTACGGATATTGATCACGCCGGTGTCGAAGATCAGGTATTGGCCCTTGATCCCCATCAGCGTGCCTTCGGCAATCGGGTTCTTGTCCAGATTGAAGCTGACGATCTTGGTCGGGTAGGACTCGATCGGGTAACGGATTTCCAGCGGCTCGATATCCCGGACCGGCTGGATCGCCTGCAAGCCGAAACGCTCCTGCAAGGCTAGCAGGCCTTCGGCGCAGGACTCGAACAACTGGTCGCGGACCTGCTTGAGGTCAACCGCCGGCGCATCGCCCTTGAGCAAGGCGCGCCAGTTGGTCTTGTCGGCCACCTGGCTGCGGAACAGGTCCTCGACGAAACCGGACTGCTGGCGGGTCGCCACGCGCACGATCGGCAGGGCCTGGCTGGCGCCCTGGTCGAGCCAGCGGGTCGGCAACTGGGTGGCCCGGGTGATACCGACCTTGATCCCCGACGAATTGGCCAGGTAGACCACATGGTCGGTCATGCAGAACTGCTCGCCCCAGGCCGGATCACGACAGGTCCCGGCGTCGTAGTGGCAACGCTCCGGGCTCATGATGCAGGTGTCGCACTGCGCCAGCCTGGTCATGCATGGGTAGCAATAGCCCTGGCTGAAGCTGGTCTTGGTCTTGCGCCCGCAGTGCGTGCAATGGATGGAACCGAGAAATTCCAGGCGCAGCTTGTGACCGATCAGCGGATTGACCGGCACCTCGCTGTCCCCCAGGCGAAACGTGTATTGCGCGGTCGGTTCGTCCAGGCGGACCGACATCTTGCTGACTGCACCACGGCCAATCTCGATCAATGGATGGCATCCGACTTGAACAGGATATTCGGCACCGGTGCCGACTTCGAGGCGCACTCCTGCGGGCCCATGTAGCCGGTCCGCTCGTCTTCGGGCAGGTTCTGGGTTTCCCAGGCGATCATCGCCTGCAGCGACAGTTCGCGCTGCTCGGCGGTCAACTTGCGGCCATCGGACCACTTGCCGATTTCCACCGCCAGTTTCAGGCTCTCGTAGATGTCGGGGGTGATGTTTTCAATCATTTCGATGAAAGAGGACATTAAAGTCTCCAGATTTTTCAAGACATTCGAATCAGGCGGCCAGTTTACGTCGGGACCACAGCCCGCCCAACAAACCGGTGAAACATCCGATGAGCAGTCCGCCGACATGGGCACCGTTGGCGATTTCGCCGAAGCCGATCAGCGAGATCAGCCCCGAGAGGCACACCAGCAACCAGATCAGCATCATCGCCAGCACGCCACGCGGCAGGCGATAGACCGGGTTCGGCGACAGCACCTGGTAGATCCAGCAGTGTCCGAGCAGGCCGTAGAGCACGCCGGACAGGCCGCCGAACAGGGTCGGGCCGCTGACGTAATATTGCGTGAAGTTCGACACCAGGCTGAACAGCAGCGTCAGCCCCAGCAGGTTGATCCCGCCCTGGCGCAACTCGATGCGCTTGCCCAGTTCCCAGTACCACATGCCGTTCATGGCGATATGCAGGAAGCCGAAGTGGATCAGCATCGGTGTCACCAGGCGCCACCACTGCCCCGCCGCCAGGCCGTCGGCCAGGGGCGTGAACTGGATGTAGTCGCCGCGCACCTGGAAATCGAGGAAAGTGAACCAGTGCAGCGTCTCCAGGTTGTCGCCGAGCAAGGTGAGCGCGGCAACGACCAGGCTCAGCAGCAGGAGCAACGCCGTCACCGGACTCTGACGCACCTGCTGGATAAAGCTCGGGCGTTTCGCCGCCAGCGCCCTGGGCGGCACTTCCAGCTGGTTGTGCGGGTCGCCCTGGGGAAACTGCTGGTACAGCGACAACACATCGGCACCGACCGCCTCCGGCACCCACAGCACCTGCTCGCCGCCCTCCTCGCTGACCCGGTGGGGAACCTGCAGGCGTTGCAGCAACTGGACGAAACCACTCAGGTCGGTGGTCAACGGCAGGCGCAGGACAGCGGTGGCACTCATTTCAGGACCTCGGGGCGTTCGACGTCGACCCAGACGAATTTGTTCGGGTCGAGACGGGTCTCCTGGTCCAGCCGGTAGGCCGCCAGCTTGCCGTAGAGCACCGCGCTGTAATCCAGGCAGGCCAGGTTGGGGCGAATCGGTGCCGGCTTGCCGCTGCGCCAGTAGTGGCCGACAAACAGCATCGGCTCATCCAGTCCGTAACGCAGCAAGGCGTTCTTTTCGGTGGAGGACAACGGCTTGCTCGCCACCCGCTCGGGCAGCGCATCGGGCTGGAACACGATATCGCCATAGGTCTGCGGATCGTCTTCCCAGAACTTGGTGCGGAAGAAGGCACGGGTCAGGCCGTCGCCACCGGTCAGGGTCAGCCCGTCCGGCAGGCGCATGTCGGTACCGCGCAACAGGCGGTTGAACACGGTGCTGGCAAAGCTGCCGTGCACCGCCGAGGCCTGGAGGAAATGTTCGTCGATACGCCCGTCCGGATATTGCGCGCGCAGCGGCTCGATCAGGCCGGCATCCCAACAGGCATGCACCACGCGAAAACGCCCGGCATCGAGGAACAGCGGCAGTTCGTAGAACCACTGCAGGAAATCATGCCAGTCGCCCGGATGCTGTTCGAACTGGGTCAGGGTTTCCTGCAGCAGGCGCGCATGGCGCGGCGTGTGTTCGCGCACGAACTGCTTGCCGCTGCCCGGCGGTGCCGCGGTGGTCCAGCCCAGGGCGTTGAACTCATGGTTGCCCATGATGCACAGCGCCTGCCCGGCCTCGACCATGTCGTGGACGATATGCAGCGCCTCGCGGATGCGCGGGCCACGGTCGATGATATCGCCGAGGAACACCGCCATGCGCGACGGGTGGCGCCAGACGCCGCCCAGCTTGTGATAGCCGAGCATGTCCAGCAGATGTTCGAGGGTATGAGCGCAACCGTGCACATCACCGATCAGATCGTAGCCACGCGCGGGATCGAGCATCAGTCGCCTCCACCACCCAACCGGCTACCCCAGCCGAGCTTGGTCCGGCAGACTTCGTAGTAGTTGTGATCCAGCGGGTGGATCAGCCGCAGCTTCTGCGATTTCTTGCTGATGGTCACCGTATCGCCCGGCGCGCAGGTGAAATGGTTCTGCCCGTCGCAGGAGACTTGGGGGTAGATCTGCATGTCCTTGGACACCACGATTTTCAGCTCACTGTTGCCATCCACCACAATGGGGCGGCTGGACAAGGTATGGGGGTACATCGGCACAATCACAATGGCATCGAGCTTGGGATGCATGATCGGGCCGCCGGCGGACAGCGCATAGGCGGTGGAGCCGGTGGGGGTGGCGACGATCAGGCCGTCGGCCTTCTGGCTGCAGACGAACTGGCCGTCGATATACAGCTCGAACTCGATCATCCGGGTCGACTTGCCGGGGTGCAGCACCACGTCGTTCAGCGCATCGCCCTGGCCGATGGCTTCCGCGTGGCGGCGCACCTCGGCTTGCAGCAGGAAGCGGTTCTCCACCAGGTAGTGCCCGTCGAGGACCTTGGCCACTTCGACTTCCAGGTCGTCCGGACGGATGTCGGTGAGAAAGCCCAGGTTGCCGCGGTTGATCCCCAGCACCGGCACGTTGTGCCGCGCCAGCGCACGGGCGGCGCCCAGCAGGCTGCCATCGCCGCCGACGACGATGACCATGTCGCAGACTTCACCGAGCATCTTGCGTGACGAGGTCTGCAGGCCGTGGCCCGGCAGGACTTCGGCGATGGTGTCTTCGAGGATCACGTGCATGTGCCGTTCAAGCAGAAAGCGCTTGAGGCGGCGAACGGTATCCAGCACCTGCGAACTGCCCAGTCGGCCAATGATGCCGATATTGCGAAATTGCTCCATGGGGCTCCTGAAAAGGTTCTGCTGCAGGCAAAAGAACGATTATGGGCGAAAGCCGGCCCGAGACAAAATCCTTTCAGCCACGAGCCAAACGGCTATGCTCGCAGGATGATCCTGTTCCCCGGCTTGCTCAACCTTCCCCGACAGTTGCGCCACCCCGAAGTGCGCGACCTGGCCTGGGTCATCCTCGCGCCGCCGATGCTGCTCGATACGCCCTGGCCGCAGCGCCATCCGCTGGCCGGCAGCGACTGGGTCGAGGCGCCGCAACAGCTGGAACACTGGCTGCGGCAGCTGGACCGCGACAGCAGCGCCCTGCAGCACTGGCTGGCCCTGGGGGCCACGCGCCGGCTCGGGCTGTATTACGAACGGCTCTGGCAATTCGCGGTGCAGCAAGCCCCGGGGATCGAACTGATCGGCGCCAACCTGCCGATCCGGCGCGAAGGCCATACCCTGGGCGAACTCGACATGCTGCTGCGCGACCGTGATGGCGTGCATCACCTGGAACTGGCGATCAAACTCTACCTGGGGCCACAGCAGGGCCAGGGAGAGGACGCCGCGCACTGGCTCGGCCCCGGTTGCCATGATCGACTGGACCGCAAGCTGGCCCACCTGAGCCAGCACCAGTTGCCGATTTCCGCCCGTCCGGAAAGCCGCGAAGCCCTGGCGGCACTGGGCATCCAGGCCTTCAGCGCGCAATTGTGGCTCGGCGGCTACCTGCTCTATCCCTGGCCCGGCACCTCGCGTGCGCCGCGCGGCGCCCACCCGCAGCATCTGCACGGGCGCTGGCTGCATCAGCGCGACTGGGCCGACTTTCGTACCCAGAGCCCGCCGGGACGCTGGCAACCCCTGCCCCGCCATGCCTGGCTGGCGCCGGCGCACTACAGCGAGGACCAGGCCTGGACCGAGGAACGACTGGACGACTGGCTGGACCAGCTCGATCCCCTGGCCCCGGCCCAGTTGCTGGTACGCCTGAGCAAAAACAGCGAGGGCGACTGGGAGGAAGCCGAGCGGTTGTTCCTGGTGGCCGACCTCTGGCCGAATGTGCCGGGCACCCTCGACCGGGTCGCCATCAGCCCACGGACAGGCGCAACGCCAGCGCCGCCAGGGTCACCAGCAGCACCGGCAGGGTCAGGACGATCCCGACCTTGAAGTAGTAGCCCCAGCCGATGCGGATATCCTTGCGTTCCAGCACATGCAGCCAGAGCAGGGTCGCCAGGCTGCCGATCGGCGTGATCTTCGGCCCCAGGTCGCTGCCGATGACGTTGGCATAGATCATCGCGTCCTTGACCACGCCGCTGGCATGGCTGGCATCGATGGACAAGGCGCCGATCAGTACCGTCGGCAGGTTGTTCATGATCGACGACAGAAACGCCGTCAGCAGACCGGTCCCCATGGCCGCGCCCCAGATGCCATAGCCGGCGAACCAGTCCAGCCAGCCGGCCAGCCAGGTGGTCAGCCCGGCGTTGCGCAGGCCGTAGACCACCAGGTACATGCCCAGGGAAAAAATCACGATCTGCCAGGGCGCCTCGCGCAACACCTTGCGCGTGGAAATCCGATGGCCGCGGGCGGCGATCCCCAGCAGCAGCGCGGCGCAGACCGCCGAAATGGCACTGATGGGAATGCCCAGCGGCTCGAGGGCGAAACACCCGACCAGGAGAATGCCCAGCACCCACCAACCGGCGATAAAGGTCGCCCTGTCATGGATCGCGCTGGCCGGCACATCCAGTTGTCCCGGGTCGTATTGCACCGGGATGTCGCGACGGAAAAACCACATCAGGATGCCCAGGGTCGCCGCCACGCTGATCAGATTCACCGGAACCATGACTGCCGCGTAGGCGTTGAAGCCGATGCCGAAATAGTCCGCCGAGACGATATTCACCAGGTTCGAGACCACCAGCGGCAGGCTCGCGGTATCGGCGATAAAGCCGGCGGCCATGACGAAGGCCAGGGTCGCCGCCTTGGAAAAGCGCAGGGCCAGCAGCATGGCGATCACGATCGGCGTGAGGATCAGCGCCGCGCCATCGTTGGCGAACAGCGCCGAAACCAGTGCCCCCAGCAGCACGAAGGCGGCGAACAGCTTGCGTCCGCTGCCCTGTCCCCAGCGCGCCACATGCAGTGCGGCCCAGGCAAAGAAACCGGCCTCGTCGAGCAACAGGCTGATGATGATCAGGGCGATGAAGGTCCCGGTGGCGTTCCAGATGATCTGCCACACCAGCGGGATATCGCTGAGCTGTACCACTCCGCTCAACAGGGCCAGCACAGCCCCCAGCACGGCACTCCAGCCAACCCCCAGGCCCTTGGGCTGCCAAATCACCAGGGTGATGGTCAGGAGGAAAATCAGTGCAGCAATCAACATGGACAATACCCTGTCAGCTCGACGGAACGGTTCTGGAAAGTCATCAGCAGCAACGTGCCGGGCGCTCGCCCATGCCCTGCAGACGTTGGATATCCGCCGCCAGCCAGGCCTCGTTGGCCACGAGAGTGCCCTGCAACAGAGTGCTGACCCAGGGCAATAATTCCGGATGCAGGCGATAAAACACCCACTGCCCCTGGCGCCGGTCGGCCAGCAGGCCGCAACTGCGCAATTGCGCCAGGTGGCGGGAAATTTTCGGTTGGCTCAGTTCGAGGGCGGCCGTCAGCTCGCACACGCACAACTCGCCCTCGCGCAGCACCAGCAGGGCAATCCGGCTGCGGGTGTCGTCGGCCAGGCATTTGAAGAGCTCCACGGGAGAGATCGCATGGGACATGATAAAAAGCCTTTACATACGGAAAGTCGAATATACGTATTTCCATATATATCAGCAACCACTCTCGGCACGCACGAATTCCTGTCGACAGCCCTATCCCGGGCAGAGGGTTCAAAAGCGTATTAGAGTGTAGGAATGACTCCGTCGCTCAAGAACGGAGCTTCACGCCCTGATGAGTGAGGAACGGCCCATGCCCTGGAAGAACACCGACAGCCGCTACAGCAGCATGTCGATCGCCTTGCACTGGTTGATGCTGGTGCTATTGATCCTCGTCTACTGCTGCATCGAATTTCGCGGCCAGTTTCCCAAGGGCAGCGGCGGTCGCACCCTGATCGTGGAATCCCACTACATGCTCGGGCTGACCGTGTTCGTGCTGGTCTGGCTTCGGCTGCTGGCCCGGGCCATCGGCGTGGCGCCGAAGATCGTGCCGACGCCGCCGGGTTGGCAGAGGCTGCTGTCGACGCTGATGCACGGGGCCTTGTACCTGTTCATGATCGGCACCCCGTTGCTCGGTTGGCTGGTGGTCAGCGGCATGGGCCACTCGGTGATGTTCTACGGGATCGACCTGCCACTCCTGATCGCCGAGAACAAGCCCCTGGCCAAGGAAATCAAGGCATGGCACGAACTGGCCGGCACCACCGGCTACTGGCTGATCGGGCTGCATGCGCTGGCCGGGCTGTATCATCACTACGTCGTGCGGGACAACACCCTGGCGCGGATCATGCCCAGACTCAACCGCTAAACCCCCGGCGGCCCTGCAAACCGCCGGTATGCACGAATACCAGTCGCGTCCCCGCCGCGAAGCGTCCCGCCCCCACCTGCTCCCGCAGCGCCAGCAGGGCCTTGCCGGTATATAGCGGTTCCAGTGGCACCGCGCTTTGCCGCTCGCTCTCGGCGATAAACGCCAGCAATACCGGATCGACCCTGGCAAAACCACCCCGGCAGGCATCGATCAGCTCATAGCCACCGTCCGCGGCCCCGGCCTCGGCGAGAATCCTCGCCATCAATGGCGCCACGCCATGATCGCCCGGCACCGCCAGGGCAGCATACACCGGCCGCCGGCCGGCTTCGGCCAGCACCAGCCCGGCGGCGGTGGTGCCGGTACCCGCCGCCAGCCACCAACCGTGATAGTCCGTCCAGCCGATAGCCGCGAGCTGCTCGCCGACCCGATCGACCAAGATCCCGCAACCCTGCGCCCCCGCCAGGCCACCACCACCCTCGGGTACCGGGTGGAAACCCGGATAACGCGCCTGCCACGACGTCCAGAAGCCCGGCGCATGGCGTTGGCGATAGCCCTCGTAGCCGAGCCAGTGCAATTCCATGCCGAAAGCCCGGAGATCGTCGACAGTCGGGGTTTCGACGCAATGACCGCGCAGCAGGCCGACGGTGGCGAAGCCGAAGCGCTTGCCGGCGGCGGCCAGGGCGTGAAGATGGTTGGAGTAGGCACCGCCCAGGCTGATCAGGCCCTCCGCCCCGGCTTGCCGGGCGGCGGTGAGGTATTCGGTGAGCTTGAACCACTTGTTGCCGCAGATCAGTGGGTCGATCCGGTCGAGGCGCAGGATCGCCACTTCGATGCCGGCCCGGGCCAGCCAGTCGAAATGGAGGGGTTCAAGGGGCGCGTGGGGACGCCAGTCGAGCGGGGCCAGCATCGGCGCATCCATCGAGAGAAACCGCCAGTCTACCAGCCCTCGATCGCCCCCACGCTCCGCGCCGGGGCGATCGGCAGCCCTCAAAGCCCGGCGGCCAACCGCGAACCCTGATTGATCGCGCGCTTGGCATCCAGCTCGGCCGCGACGTCGGCCCCACCGATCAGGTGCACGTTCTGCCCGGCGGCCACCAGGCCGTCCTGCAGCTCTCGCAGCGGATCCTGGCCGGCACAGATGATCACATTGTCCACCGGCAGCACCTGCGGCTCACCCTCGCCGATGCGGATATGCAGCCCCTCGTCGTCGATCTTCAGGTATTCGACGCTGTTGAGCATCTGCACACGCTTGTTCTTCAAGCCGGTACGGTGAATCCAGCCGGTGGTCTTGCCCAGGCCATCGCCGACCTTGGAGGCCTTGCGCTGCAACAGGAACACCTGGCGTGCCGGTGCATGGGGTTCGGGCTTGATCCCCGCCACGCCGCCACGCGCCTCGAGCCGGGTGTCGATGCCCCACTCGCGCCAGAACGCTTCGCGATCCTGACTGGTGGCAACGCCCTGGTGCACGAGGAACTCGGAGACGTCGAAACCGATCCCGCCGGCACCGATCACCGCGACCCGGGTCCCGACCGGCTTGCGCTCCAGGAGCACGTCCAGGTAGCTCAGTACCTTGGCATTGTCGATTCCGGGAATCGCCGGCAGGCGTGGCGCGATACCGGTGGCGAGAATGATCTCGTCGTAACCGCCGGCCACCAGTTGCGCGACATCCACACGGGTATCCAGGCACAACTCGACATGGCTGGTCTGCAGCTTGCGCTTGAAGTAGCGCAGGGTTTCAAAGAACTCTTCCTTGCCCGGGACCCGCTTGGCCACGTTGAACTGGCCGCCGATCTCGCTGGCCGAATCGAACAGCGTCACTTGGTGTCCGCGCTCGGCCGCCACGGTCGCTGCGGCCAGACCCGCCGGCCCCGCGCCGACCACGGCAATCTTCTTGATCTGCTTGACCGGCAGGTAGTTGAGCTCGGTCTCGTGGCAGGCCCGCGGGTTGACCAGGCAGGAGGTCAGCTTGCCGCCGAACGTGTGGTCGAGGCAGGCCTGGTTGCAGCCGATGCAGGTATTGATCTCGTCGGCACGACCTTCGGCAGCCTTGTTGACGAAGTCCGGATCGGCCAGGAACGGGCGCGCCATGGACACCATGTCGGCATCCCCCTCGGCCAGGATCTGCTCGGCGACTTCCGGGGTGTTGATGCGGTTGGTGGTGATCAGCGGGATCGAGACCGCGCCGCGCAGCTTGGCCGTGACCTTGCTGAAGGCCGCCCGCGGGACCTTGGTGGCGATGGTCGGGATCCGCGCCTCATGCCAGCCGATGCCGGTATTGATGATGGTCGCGCCGGCCTGCTCGATGGCCTTGGCCAGTTGCACCACTTCTTCCCAGGTGCTGCCGCCCTCCACCAGGTCGAGCATCGACAGGCGGAAGATGATGATGAAATGCGGTCCGACCGCTTCACGCACCCGGCGGACGATTTCCACCGGCAGGCGCATGCGGTTTTCGTAGCTGCCGCCCCAGCGGTCGGTACGCTGGTTGGTGTGGGCCACGAGGAACTGGTTGATGAAGTAGCCTTCCGAACCCATGATCTCGACGCCGTCGTACTCGGCGTACTGGGCCAGGGTCGAACAGGTGACGAAATCGGCGATCTGTTTCTCGATCCCTTCCTCGTCCAGCTCCCGGGGCTTGAACGGATTGATCGGTGCCTGGATCGCGCTCGGGGCCACCTGTTTCGGACTGTAGGCATAACGCCCGGCATGGAGGATCTGCATGCAGATCTTGCCGCCCGCCTCATGCACAGCGTGGGTCACGATACGGTGCTGGTCCGCTTCCTCGCGGGTGGTCAGCTTGGCGGCGCCGGAGTACACCCCGCCTTCGTCGTTCGGGCCGATGCCACCGGTGACCATCAGGCCGACACCGCCCCGGGCACGCTCGGCGAAATAGGCCGCCATGCGCTCGAAACCGCCGGGCTTTTCCTCCAGGCCGGTGTGCATCGAGCCCATCAGGGTGCGGTTGCGCAGCGTGGTGAAACCCAGGTCGAGCGGGGCCAGCAGGTGCGGATACGAAGTGGCGGTCATGGTAACTCCAGGACAGGCTAGATCACGGAATGCGGGAAGCTCTGCGGCTCCCGTCAGTTGTATGACTGGCACATTAAAGAGCCGCCGACCCCTGCTCAATGACTGAAACTGACAACTTATTGATCCAAATGTGCAGCGCCCCTTGGCAAGCGCCGTCGTGCGCCCTACCCTAGTCGGCGAATCCCGCCAATGGCCGTTCGTTTTACCTTCCATGCGCAAACTTCTTGTCGGCACCTTTCTCATCGCCCTGATCGCCGCGCTCACCAGCTACGGCGTCTGGACCCAACAGCGCACGACCGGCCACTACCTGTCGGACCTGCGCATCAAACTCGCGGTGAACCAGGGGGTTCCCGGCGAGCATGGCAACCTGCTCGGCATCCAGCCGGAGCTGTTCCCCAGCGACTACCAGAGCCTGCCGCGCCTGCACCGCAAGCTCGCGGCCTACCTGCAACAGGCACGCAACCTGGGGCTGCTCAACGCCAGGACAGTGGTGGTCCTGCCCGAACATGTCGGCACCTGGCTGGTGCTGCGCGGTGAAAAGGACGACCTCTACCAGGCCATCAACCTGCAGGAAGCGATGAACTGGCTGATGGTCAGCAACCCGCTGAAATTCACCGGCGCGGTGTTCAAGGCCAAGGGCCGCAGCCGTCTGGACGACGCCCGGCTGCGCATGAAGGCGCGGACCATGGCCAGCGATTACCAGGCGCTCTTCGGCGGCCTGGCGAAAGAGTTCGGCATCACCCTGGTGGCGGGCTCGATCCTGCTGCCGACGCCGATCGTCGAACAGGGCACGCTGAAAGTCGGCCGTGGCTCGCTGTACAACGCCAGCCTGGCCTTCGGTGCCGACGGCCGCCCCATGGGCCAGCCGCAACGCCAGCTGTACCCGACCTTCGAACAACGCGGCTATGTCCTGGGGGCGTCCGACCAGCCACTGAATGTCGTCGACACGCCGGCCGGTCGCCTGGGCATCCTGATCGGCAGCGACAGCTGGTATCCGAGCGCCTACGGCCAACTCGACGCCCTGGGGGTGAAGCTGGTTGCCGTGCCGGCCTTTGTCGCCGGCAAGGGCAGTTGGGACAAACCCTGGCGCGGCTTCAAAAACGCGGTCACCCCGCCTGATGTCAGCCTGCGCCCCGGCGAACTCAGCGAAGGCGAGGCCTGGCACCGCCTGACCCTGATCAGTCGCGCTCCGGGCAGCCAGTCCATCGCCGGGATCAGCGTGTTCCTGCGTGGTCAACTCTGGGACCAGCGCAGCTCGGGGCAGAGTTTCATCAGCTACAACGGGCAGACCCTCACCCAGGACGACGCCGGTGGGCGTGGCGCCCGCCTGCTGAACCTGTGGTTGCCATGAAGCCGCTGCCGATGCGCCTCGGCGACTTGTCCGTCGGCTTCGTCCACAGCCTGGCCGACGCGGTGCGTGAATCGGGCGCCGATCCCCAGGCACTGCTGGAACAGTACGGGTTGGACCCGGCGCGCCTGGCCGAGCCCGGGGCGCGGTTGTCGATTCCGCGCTACATGCGCCTGGGCCACGCCGCGATCCAGCTTACCGGAAACCCGGCGCTGGGCCTGCACATGGGTCGCCTCAGCCGCCTGAGCCAGGCCGGACTGGCCGGCATCACCGCGGCCCAGGCGCCGACCGTGCGCGAGGCGGCACGGACCCTGACCCGCTTCGAAGCCCTCTACGGTTCCAACTACCGTGGTCAATCGAGCTTCCACGAAGATGCCGGCGGAGCCTGGCTGCGCTTCTATTCCATCAGCCCGTACAACGCCTACAACCGTTTTGTGGTCGACTCGATCATTGCCGGCTGGCTCAGGCAGTTATCGAGCGTCGCCGGCCAGGCCCTGCGGGCCGAACGAATCGATATCGAGTTCAGCGAGCCGGATTATGCCGCCGACTACCGGCTGCTCGGCGACGGCCCGGTGCACTTCGGTGCCGAGATCAATCAATTGCGCCTGGACCAGGCCAGCCTCGGCCTGCGCAACCCGGAACACTGTCCGAGTACCTGGCGGCACCTGCTGCAACTCTGTGAACGGGAACTGGAACAATTGACCCGCACCCGCAGCCTGCGTGAGCGCATCACTCAGTTGCTGGGGCCTTTGCTCAATGGTGGCCGGGAACCCGACCTGGAAGAAGTGGCGGCACGCCTGAAACTGCCGACCTGGACCTTGCGTCGCAAACTCGCCGAGGAAGGCACGCAGTTTCGCGCGATTCTCAACGACACCCGCCGCGACCTGGCGATGACCTACATTCGGGATACTGAGCTGGCGTTTGGCGAAATCGCCTACCTGCTCGGCTTTGCTTCAGCCGAGGCCTTTCAACGGGCCTTCAAGCGCTGGAACGGCCAGACCCCGGGCGAGTTCCGCCGCAGTCAGCGACATTCCGCCTGAGCAAAAAAAACGCCACCGTTTACAGCTCGGTAGCGTCATCAGCCGGTTCGACCGGATCCAGCTCGAAAGCGTGGAACTCCAGCAGCTCTTCTTGATAATCGTCCATTGTGAAACTCCTTTTGCTCGTGGGTAAAAGCGCTTGTGCAACTGACCTGCAGGGCCAGCTTAAGTTGCCCGTGTTAAGGAAAAATGAAGCGCCCTCTTACCAGACGTTCTCCTGAGTAGAAAAACTAGCAGATGGGTCAGGTTTTTTTCCAGTCATTTTTTATTCACTTGAAATGTAATTGCATTTGCAATCATATGCCCGACTGATCTAGGGTTGAAAACCCCGTCCAGGCGAACCCGACCATGACCGCACTCTCCCCCCGCCCCTCAAGCCGGGCCACCGCCCTTGCCTGCATCAAGGCCCTGCAGGCCGCCCCCGCGACAGCGGGATCACCGCTGTCCAGTGTGCTGGAGATCGCCGAGCGGCTGGAGCACGGCATGGCCGCGAACCATGGGGCCTGGGTCATCCGCAATCATCGGCATCCCGATGCGCCGCGTTCGACCCGGATCAGTGCCTGGTCGATGCGTTTCTCCCGTCATCGTGCGCAAAGACCCTTGCTGTACCTGCTCAGCGCCGCCCATTCCGCCGGACTCTGTGCAGTGGCCGACGAAACCCTGCAACGCGGTATCCTGTGCAACGATATCGAGACCCTGCCCTCGCGCTGGCCCAAGGGTGCACAGCCTTCATTGCCCTTGTGGCTGGCGAGCAATCCGCGCTGCCAGCCGTTCGACCCCGCCTCGGGCGCCGAAGCCCGGGCGATTGTCCTGGCCGCCTTGCAGCGGCTGTATGTCGAAGGCGATCCGGGGTTCTATTACCTGGCCCTGCACGATCGGGAGCAAGGTCCGGCGTTGACTGCCGAGCAGACGCAGGACGCCCTCGACGGCATGTACCGCCTCTCGCCGGAACGCCCGGCGATCATCCGTCTGCTGGGGGCCGGCCAGGCACTCGAGGAAGTGCAGGCGGCTGCCGGTTTGCTGGAGCAGGACTGGGGAATCACTGCACAGGTCTGGAGTTGTCCCAGCTATACCCGACTGGCGCGGAACGCCGCGAGTACAGCACGCTGGAACCGCCTGCACCCGGGCGCAACGAAACGCCGCTCGCATCTGGAGAAGTGCCTGGGCGACAGCAACGCCCCGATCGTCGCGGTGACCGGCTACCCGCAGGCCGTGGTCGATCCCCTGGGCGGGTATGTCGCGGCACGATTTGTCGGGCTGGGAGCCGGCTCGATGGGGCCGGGGGCGCCTGATCGCCACTGGATCGCCGCGCTGGCCCTTGGCGCCCTGGCGGATGAACAACAGATCGCATCAGGGCTCGCCAGGCAGGCGCTTGCGCGTTATGGGCTATGTTGATCGTCGCGCGGCTATCGCCCTGTCAGGCCTTGCCACGCCCCCGCGACTCGCTACCGGCATTGCGCGCCAGATCGGCGGTACGCTCCAGGGCGTCGGCGAAACTGCGCCGCTGGCTGTCGTCGAGTTGCGACAGAAACAGCTCGGCGACCGCCTCTTCGTAGATTGCCCACATCCTCTTGCGCAAGCCCCGGCCGGCCTCGGTGATCGAGGCAAATGCCCCGCGCCCATCGCCCTCGGCACGCGAGCGCACCACCAGGCCGTCCTTCTCCAGCCGGTCGACCAGCCGGGTGAGGTTGTAGCGCTCGATCGCCAGCACATCCGCCAGCTCATGCATCCGCCGAGTACCGTCCGGCCCGCTTTCCAATCCCCACAGGGCATCGTACCAGGCATAGGGTGGTAGCCCCGCGGTTGCCAGGCGCCGCTCTATCTCGCGGATAACGCTACGGTGAGCCCTGACGAAGCGGAACCATACATCGGGCTCGTTGGCAGCCATGAAAACCATCCGCAGAAAAATCAAGAGGGTTGCAATGGTAACCCATGGCGGGATAGATTCGATCTTGTAGTTGCAATTGCAACTATATTTTCAACGTGCTGCCGACGCCCACCCACAAGGTTTGCGCGTCGCATCCGTCCCGCCATCACGCTGCCCATCGGCAGCCCCAGGAGCCCGGCATGACTCACCCCAACGCCCTGATTCTCGACGATGATCCGCAGGAAACCCGCGAGTGGCTCGAATCGATCGAATCCGTTCTGTCCACCGAAGGACGCCCGCGCGCGCACTATCTGATCGACCAGCTACTGGACTTCGATGTCGCCCGCCATGGCGATTTCCACGGTCGGGTCACCACGCCCTACGTCAACACCATTGCCGTCGACCGCCAGCAGCCCTACCCTGGCAACCTGGCCATCGAACGCCGGCTGAACGCCTATATCCGCTGGAACGCCATGGCCATGGTGCTGCGGGCCGGCAAGCATTCGGGAGTCGGCGGTCATATCGCCACCTATGCTTCGGCGGCGGTACTGTATGACGTTGGCTTCGATCACTTTTTCCGCGGTCGCACCGACAACTTCGAGGGCGACATGGTGTATATCCAGGGCCATTCCTCGCCGGGTATCTATGGTCGCGCCTATCTCGAAGGACGCGTCAGCGAAGCCCAGCTCGACAATTTCCGCCGCGAAGCCGGCGGCGACGGCCTGTCGAGCTACCCGCATCCGCGGCTGATGCCGGACTTCTGGCAGTTCCCCACAGTGTCCATGGGCCTGGGGCCGATCACCGCCGCCTACCAGGCGCGCTTCATGCGCTACCTGGAATATCGCGACCTCAAGCCGCACCAGAGCCGCAAGGTCTGGGCCTTTCTCGGCGACGGCGAGATGGACCAACCCGAGTCCCTGGCGGCGATCTCCCTGGCCGGACGGGAAAAGCTCGATAACCTGATCTTCGTCGTCAACTGCAACCTGCAGCGCCTGGACGGCCCGGTACGCGGCAACGCCAAGGTGATCCAGGAGTTCGAAAGCCTGTACCGGGCCGCCGGCTGGAACGTGATCAAGGTGATCTGGGGGGGCGGCTGGGATGCCTTGCTGGAGAAGGATCGCAGCGGCCTGCTGCGCCAACGCATGATGGAATGCGTGGATGGCGAGTATCAGAACTACAAGTCGCAGAACGGCGCCTATGTGCGCGAGCATTTCTTCGGCAAGTACCCGGCCCTGCTGGAGCTGGTGGCCGACATGACGGACGACGATATCTGGAAGCTGTCCCGCGGTGGCCACGACCCGGACAAGGTCTACAACGCCTACGCCGCCGCCATGCGCCACAGCGGGCAGCCGACGGTGATTCTCGCCAAGACCGTCAAGGGTTTCGGCATGGGCGAGGCCGGCGAAGGCCAGAATATCAACCACCAGTTGAAGAAAATGGACCTGGACGCGGTCAAGGCCTTCCGCGATCGCTTCGGCCTGGAGGTCTCGGACGAGCAGCTGGCCAAGGAAATCCCCTACCTCAAGCCCACCGCCGACAGCCCCGAAGCGCACTACTTCGCCGCGCGCCGACAACAGCTCGGCGGCCATGTGCCGGCGCGCAACACGGCCTGCGAGAGCTTGCGGATCCCACCGCTGGAAACCTTCGCCGCACAGCTCAAGGACACCGGTGAACGCTCGATATCCACCACCATGGCCTTCGTGCGCATCCTCGGCACACTGTTGAAGGATCCGCATATCGGCAAGCGGGTGGTTCCCATCGTGCCCGACGAATCACGGACCTTCGGCATGGAAAGCCTGTTTCGCCAGATCGGCATCCACTCGGCGGTGGGCCAGCTCTACACCCCGCAGGACGCCGGGCAACTGAGCTACTACAAGGAAAGCCGCGACGGCCAGATTCTCCAGGAAGGCCTGAACGAATCGGGCGGCATTTCCTCCTGGATCGCCGCCAGCACCTCCTACAGCAATCACGGCCTGATGACCGTGCCGTTCTATATCTACTACTCGATGTTCGGTTTCCAGCGGGTCGGCGACCTCGCCTGGGCGGCCGGCGATGCACGGGCCCGGGGCTTCCTGCTGGGCGCCACCTCGGGCCGCACCACGCTGATGGGCGAAGGCCTGCAGCATGACGACGGCCACAGCCATGTGCTGTCGTCGGTGATCCCCTGCTGCGTGTCCTATGACCCGACCTTCGCCTACGAACTGGCGGTGATCATCCGCGAAGGCATGCGCCGCATGTATGTCGAACAGGAGGATATCTATTACTACATCACCCTGCTCAACGAGAACTACCCGCACCCGGCCATGCCCGACGGTGTAGAGGAAGGCATTCTCAAGGGGCTCTACCTGCTCGGGAACGACGACACGCAGACCGGGGAGCGACCTCGCGTGCAATTGATGGGTTGCGGCTCGATCCTGCGCGAGGTGATGGCGGCGGCCCAACTGCTGCGGGATGACTTCGCCGTGGCCAGTGATGTCTGGAGTGCCACCAGCCTCACCGAGTTGCGTCGCGAGGGGCACACGGTGGAGCGCTGGAACCTGCTGCATCCCCAGGAGGAACCGCGGGTCAGCTATGTGGAAAGCTGTCTGAAGGACCGGGCCGGGCCGCTGGTGGTCGCCACGGACTACATGAAGATCTTCGCCGACCAGATTCGCCCTTTCGTCAGCGGCAGGCGTTTCGTGGCCCTGGGCACCGACGGTTTCGGGCAATCCGATACCCGTGAAACCCTGCGGCAGTTCTTCGAAGTGGATCGCTACTTTATCGTCCTGGCCGCGCTCAAGGCCTTGGCCGATGATGGACAGGTCCCGCGCAGCAGCGTGGCCCAGGCTATCAGCCGCTACGGTATCGAGGTCGACAAACCCGATCCCGCGGCGATCTGAAGGGAGCGTTTACTGAGCCGGCGTGGCCGGCTCGGCAGGGGTCGGCGCCGGTGTCGGCTCGGCCGGTTTGTCACTGGCGGCCGGCGTCGCCGGTGCCGTTTCGGCCGGGGTCGCCGGAGCGACTTCCGGCAATGGTTTTACCGGCTCGGGAATAGCCGGAGCCGTCAGGGCCGGAGCGACATGCGCAGGCTCGACATGGCTTGGCTCGGCGGCTTTTGCCGGCTCCGCTGCGGCTTCCGGCTTGATCGCCGCCGGAGCGGTTTCAGGCACGCCGAGATCGGCCTTGGGCTTCTCGTCAGTGTGCTTTTCCTTCTTCACTTCAGGTGGCAGGAACAACTCCACCAGGGTAAAGAAACGGTCGTAGAACTTGGCCGAGGACACCGTTTCACTGGCTACCTTGACCATCGAATCATCGGTCGAGCCGATCGGCATCGACACCGAACCCAACACCCCCACCCCCAGGCTGGCGGAGTTGTTGACCTTCTTCAGTGCGTAACGGTCCTGCAGGGCGTTGGCGAACATCGTCGAGCGATGATCGGCGCTGCCATCGGCCGCACACACGACACTGAAGCTGATCTGCAGGTGGGTATCGCCGGTCTGCTGGAAGCTCTTGTTGCCGGCCACCAGCTTCGGATCGCTGCTGGTGATGATGTAGCCCTGGCTGAGCAAGGCACGACGGGCCGCTTCACAGGACGCCGTATCGCTCACCGCGTAATTGCGCGAGAAGGTTCCGGAGTCGTCGAAATTTTCGTGTTCATAAACGGCGGTCTTGGGCGAGGAGCAGCCTGCGGCGCCCGCCAGCACCAGGGCCAGTACCACGGCACGCAAGTGGAATGATGTCGACATTGATAATCCTGAGTAAAACGGTCCGGGGCGTATTGTGCATCAGATCGCCACGCCAGAGCGCACGCTTTAGTGTCTTAACTACTCTACGACAGCGATTTTTCAGGAAAAAGACCTTCGCCCGGAGGTTCGATCAGTACCCGCAGTTTTGCAGGGGCATGAGGACTGGACGGCCATGACTGGCAGAAGTTCCACTGCCCTGCGGATCGTCGACCGGCGACAGCACTTTTTCATCGGCAAAAAAAAGCCCCGGCAAGCCGGGGCATTTTTCGTTGCTTCGAGGAGTTCAAGGGCCTCGAAGCCTTGTATGGCGCAGCGGACGGGACTCGAACCCGCGACCCCCGGCGTGACAGGCCGGTATTCTAACCGACTGAACTACCGCTGCGTATCGCTCGGACTTGCGTCCGTTTGAAACCTTTGAACCCGTGATCGAGAGCCTTCGGTGGCTTTCAATCGCAGACCGCTCACTCGCTTACCAAGCAATCGATCTGTACAAATATGGCGCAGCGGACGGGACTCGAACCCGCGACCCCCGGCGTGACAGGCCGGTATTCTAACCGACTGAACTACCGCTGCGCGTCGGTTGGAGATTCCTTGCGGAATTTCCGATTTGAAGCTTTTCTCTTGCGAGATTCTTTCTTGCGAAAGACTCTGGAAGTGGTGGGTGATGACGGGATCGAACCGCCGACCCTCTGCTTGTAAGGCAGATGCTCTCCCGGCTGAGCTAATCACCCTTTGCTTCGTCGAGGCCGCGAAATTTACGCAGGTAGCGGATCTAAGTCAATAGCCTGCTTGAAGTTTTTCTGAAAAAGACAAATCCGTGTCAGCGCCATCACCACCCTACCGGGACGGAAAACCTCTTGCCACGCGGTCCACGGCCCCGCTGCCGGTCTCTAGTCGCAATAAATCATTTTCTTGCTCATGCCACCATCGACCACGAACTCCTGGCCGGTGACAAAGCCCGCGCTTTTCGACAGCAACCACGCCACGATCGCCGCCACATCCTCGACCGTCCCGACCCGGCCCGCCGGATGCTGGGCATGATCGAGCTCGCTCAGCGGCTCGGCACGGCGTACCGAAGGATCACGGGTATCGATCCAGCCCGGACTGACCGCATTGACGCGGATCTCCGGACCGAGGCTGATCGCCAGGGCGTGGGTCAAGGCCAGCAGCCCGCCCTTGCTCGCCGCATAGGCCTCGGTGTCGGGCTCCGACTGCGCCGCCCGGGTCGAGGCCAGGTTGACGATGGCCCCGCAATGGGCGCGCAGGTACGGTGCGCAGTGCTTGGCCAGCAGCATCGGCCCGCTGAGATTGACCGCCAGCACACGGTTCCAGTGCGACAGATCGAGGCTTTCGAGGGTGATGTTGTGCGGATCGGCAATCGCCGCATTGCACACCAGCGCATCGAGCCGACCGAACTGCCCCAGCACATCGGCCACGCCCTGGGCCACCTGCGCCTCGTCGGAGACATCCATGGCGATAAAACAGGCATTCTCGCCAAGGACATCGGCAACCTTGCCCCCACGCACCTTGTCGAGGTCGGTCAGCACCACCTGCCAGCCTTCGCTGATCAACCAGGCGGCGATGCCCAGCCCGATGCCCCGTGCCGCGCCGGTAACCAGCGCTACGCGACCGTTGTTGCCAACGGCCGCACCAAGGGACAACTCGATCACAGCGCAGCCAGACCGCGCGCCAGGTCGGCTTGCAGGTCCGCCACGTCTTCCAGGCCGACCGCAACGCGGATCAGGCTGTCGCGAATCCCCGCCGCTTCACGTTCCTGCGGCGACAGGCGGCCGTGGGAAGTGGTGCTCGGGTGAGTGATGGTGGTCTTGCTGTCGCCCAGGTTGGCGGTGATCGAGATCAACCGGGTTGCGTCGATAAAGCGCCAGGCGCCCTCTTTGCCGCCCTTGACCTCGAAGCTCACCACGCCACCGAAGCCACGCTGCTGGCGCTGGGCCAGTTCGTGTTGCGGATGGCTCTTGAGGCCGGCGTAGTGCACCTTCTCGATGCCGTCCTGCTGCTCCAGCCACTCGGCCAGGGCCAGGGCATTGGCGCAGTGCGCACGCATGCGCAGGTTCAGGGTTTCCAGGCTCTTGAGGAAGATCCACGCGTTGAACGGGCTGAGGCTCGGCCCGGCAGTACGCAGGAAGCCGACGACTTCCTTCATCTGCTCGCCGCGACCGCAGACCACGCCGCCCATGCAACGACCCTGGCCGTCGATGTACTTGGTCGCCGAATGCACCACGATGTCCGCACCGAGCGTCAGCGGCTGCTGGACGGCAGGCGTGCAGAAGCAGTTGTCGACCACCAGCAGCGCGCCCTTGGCATGGGCGATTTCCGCCAGCGCGGCGATATCCACCAGCTCGGCCAAGGGGTTCGACGGCGATTCGACGAACAGCAGCTTGGTATTGGCCTTGATCGCCGCGTCCCAGCCGGACAGTTCCGCCAGGGGCACGTAGTCGACCTCGACGCCGAAGCGCTTGAAGTACTTCTCGAACAGGCTGATGGTCGAACCGAATACGCTGCGCGACACCAGCACATGGTCGCCGGCGCTGCACAGGCTCATCACCACGGCCATGATCGCGGCCATGCCGGTCGAGGTCGCAACGGCCTGCTCGGCGCCTTCCAGGGCGGCGATGCGCTCCTCGAACGAACGCACGGTCGGGTTGGTGTAGCGCGAATAGACGTTGCCCGGCACTTCCCCGGCAAACCGTGCAGCCGCATCGGCGGCGGTACGGAAAACGTAGCTGGAAGTGAAGAACATCGGGTCGCTGTGCTCGCCTTCCGGCGTACGGTGCTGACCGGCACGGACAGCCAGGGTGTCGAAGGCTACGCCGTCGAGATCGCTGTCCAACCGACCGGCATCCCATTCCTGACTCATGCTGCCACTCCTTGCTCTGATCTTTGGAAGATACAAAACCGGCCCCTGGAAAGCACAACCTGCAGGAGCCGGGCTTGCCCGCGAAGCCTTTGGCGGCCTCAAGGGCCTCTTCGCGGGCAAGCCCGACTCCTACAGGGATCGCGGTGTATTCAACACCGCGCTTCGGGGCCGGTTTCTCGTCAATTGTTGTACAGATCGATGATCGCACTGACCGCCTGGGTCTTGACCTTGGACGCATCGTTGCGCGCCTGCTCGATCTTGTTCAGGTAGTGCTCGTCGATATCGCCGGTGACGTACTTGCCGTCGAACACCGCGCAGTCGAACTGTTCGATCTTGATCTTGCCACCGCCGACGGCTTCGATCAGGTCCGGCAGGTCCTGATAGATCAACCAGTCGGCACCGATCAGGTCCGCAACGTCCTGGGTGGAACGGTTGTGGGCGATCAGTTCGTGGGCACTCGGCATATCGATGCCGTAGACGTTGGGGTAGCGCACGGCCGGAGCCGCCGAGCAGAAGTAGACGTTCTTCGCGCCGGCTTCACGGGCCATCTGGATGATCTGCTTGCAGGTGGTGCCGCGCACGATCGAGTCGTCCACCAGCATCACGTTCTTGCCGCGGAACTCCAGCTCGATGGCGTTGAGTTTCTGCCGTACGGACTTCTTGCGCGCCGCCTGGCCCGGCATGATGAAGGTCCGGCCGATGTAGCGGTTCTTCACGAAGCCTTCGCGGAACTTCACGCCCAGGTGGTTTGCCAGTTCCAGGGCCGCGGTACGGCTGGTATCCGGAATCGGGATGACCACGTCGATGTCATGCTCCGGACGCTCGCGCAGGATCTTCTCCGCCAACTTCTCGCCCATGCGCAGACGCGCCTTGTACACCGACACACCGTCGATGATCGAGTCCGGACGCGCCAGGTAGACGTGTTCGAAGATGCACGGGGTCAGGGTCGGGTTGGTCGCGCACTGGCGGGTGTGCAGCTTGCCGTCTTCAGTGATGTAGACCGCTTCGCCCGGCGCCAGATCGCGGATCAGGGTGAAGCCGAGCACGTCCAGGGACACGCTTTCGGAGGCGATCATGTACTCGACGCCCTCGTCGGTGTGGCGCTGGCCGAAAACGATCGGGCGAATGCCATGGGGGTCGCGGAAGCCGACGATGCCGTAGCCGGTGATCATCGCCACCACCGCGTAGCCGCCGACGCAACGGTTGTGCACGTCGGTCACCGCGGCAAACACGTCTTCCTCGGTCGGTTGCAGCTTGCCGCGCTGGGCCAGCTCGTGGGCGAACACGTTGAGCAGCACTTCCGAGTCGGAGCTGGTGTTGACGTGGCGCAGGTCGGACTCGTAGATCTCCTTGGCCAGCTGTTCGACGTTGGTCAGGTTGCCGTTGTGCGCCAGGGTGATGCCGTACGGCGAGTTGACATAGAACGGCTGGGCTTCGGCCGAGGTCGAGCTGCCGGCGGTCGGGTAACGCACGTGGCCGATACCCATGTGGCCGACCAGGCGTTGCATATGGCGCTGATGAAACACATCACGGACCAGGCCGTTGTCCTTGCGCAGGAATAACCGGCCGTCATGGCTGGTCACGATACCGGCAGCGTCCTGGCCGCGGTGCTGGAGCACGGTTAGCGCGTCATACAGCGCCTGATTGACGTTCGACTTACCGACGATACCGACGATGCCACACATGCGACGCAACCCCTACTTAATGAATCTGAACTGAACAGCACTTACTGAGGCGTTTTGGCCGGTAAGAGATGTTCCTTGAACGGAAGGTCAGCGGGTACGCTGATCCCGCTGGCCAGCCACTGACTGCTCCACCCCAGGATGAGGTTCTTGGACCAGTCTGCAACCAATAGAAATTGTGGCACGAGCCGGGACTCCTGCCACCACGTATCCTGCTGTACCGGCCCCAGGCTGAGCAGCCCGACCGCCACGACCACCAGCAACGCGCCACGCGCGGCACCGAAGGCCATGCCGAGAAATCGATCGGTCCCGGACAGGCCGGTGACGCGAATCAACTCGCCGATAAGGTAATTGACCATGGCCCCGACCAACAGGGTCGCGACGAACATGATTGCACAGCCCGCGATCACGCGAGCCGAAGGTGTCTGAATATAGTCGGTGAGGTACACGGACAACGAGCCACCGAACATCCAGGCGATGACGCCGGCGATGATCCAGGTGAGCAGGGACAAGGCTTCTTTGACAAAGCCGCGGCTCAAGCTGATCAAAGCAGAAACGACGATTACCGCGATAATCGCCCAGTCAACCCAGGTAAATGGCACAGTGCAGCCTACAGACGGATAAGGCGGCGCATTTTAGCAGAGCGCCGCCTTGCTGGTAAGGCGATTGTCAGTGCATTTCGATACAACCCGCCGAAGCCTTCTGAAAACGTAGCGAGCGAAGGCAAGACAAGGCAAAAACAGGCGAGGAAGCGGAGTTTACTGGCTGTAAATGAGCATTCCGAGCCTGTTTTTAACGCAGTATTGCCAAGCGCAGTAGTTTTCAGCCGCGCTCGGGTTGGAATCGGACAACAAACCCATTCAGCTTTTGCTGGCGGCCGAGCAGATCACGCAGGCGATCGGCCTCCGCGCGCTCGATCAGCGGCCCGACAAACACCCGGTTCTTCCCGTCGGAGGAACGGATATAGGCGTTGTAGCCCTGGCTACGCAGGTTTTTCTGCAGGCTTTCGGCACTTTCACGGCTCGACAGACTGGCCAGTTGCACCGACCAACTGATCGGCAAGCCGTTGGGGTCCACCCGGTTCTGGGTGGTATCGAGCTTCGCCGGCGCTACCGCCACCGCTTGTGCCGGCGTCTGCGCAGGCGCAGCAGCGGGCTTGGGTGCGGGTGCTGGAGCGACAGGCCTGGTCGCGACAACCGGGGCCGCCGGCTTGGCGGCCGGAGCCGGAGCAATTGGCATCGAAGGCGCCGGTACCGGCTTGGCCGCCACCTCGTCCTCCTCTTCCGGCACAGGCTCCTGGGGCAGGCTTTGCGGCTCGGGCACCGCTACCGGCTCGACCTGTACCTGGGGCACGGCCGGAGCCTGTGGCGCCGCCGGCGGATCGACACGCACCTGACGCTGTTCGTCCTGACGGGAAAACAGCATCGGCAGAAAGATCACGGCCAGCGCCACCAGAACCAGGGCACCGACCATCCGCTGCTTGTACGCTTTATCCAGCAATGCCATTTGCAGCTTCCTCCGTGGCGCGCCGGGCGAGCCATTCCAGCGCCTCGGCTACACAAAAAAACGATCCGAACAACAGGATTTCATCGTCCGCCGTCGCCTGGGCACACTGCCCTTCCAGCGCCGCCGCGACACTCTCGTAGGCCGTCACCGAAGCTCCGCGAGCCTGCAGGGCTGCCTGCAGATCGGTCGCCGGCCGGCTGCGCGGCGATTGCAGTGGCGTCACCGCCCACTGTTGCACATGAGCATCGAGCTGCGACACCACGCCGTCAAGGTCCTTGTCCGACAGCAGGCCGAACACCGCCAGGCGCCGTCCTGCCGGGACACGCCGCGCCAGGCGCTGGGCCAGGTATTGCGCCGCATGGGGGTTATGCCCGACATCCAGCATCAGTTGCAGCGACTTGCCCTGCCAGTTGACGGCACGGCGATCCAGGCGACCGACGATACGGGTTGCCTGCAGGGCGGCAACGATCCGCTCCGGCTGCCATGGCAGGTCCATCAGGGCATAAGCCTGGAGCGCCAGCGCGGCGTTTTCCATCGGCAGGTCGAGCAGCGGCAGGTCATGCAGCTCCAGCACCTGGCCCTGGCCGTCGAGGCCACGCCACTGCCAGTGCTGGTCGGTGATGCCGAGATCGAAATCGCGGCCGCGCAGGAAAAACGGGCAAGCCAGCTCGTGCGCCTTTTCCAGCAAGGGTTGCGGCGGGTTCAGGTCGCCACACAGCGCCGGCCGGCCCTGACGGAAGATCCCGGCCTTTTCATAGGCCACCGATTCGCGGGTATTGCCCAGGTACTCGGCATGGTCGACACCGATACTGGTCACCAGCGCCAGGTCGGCATCCACCACATTGACCGTGTCCAGGCGCCCGCCCAGGCCGACTTCCAGGACCACGGCATCCAGTTGCTCACGCTCGAACAGCCAGAAGGCCGCCAGGGTGCCCATTTCGAAGTAGGTCAGGGAAGTCTCGCCACGACCGGCATCCAGCGCGGCGAATGCTTCGCACAACTGGGCATCGGTCGCTTCCACGCCATTGATCTGCACGCGCTCGTTGTAGCGCAGCAGGTGGGGCGAACTGTAGACCCCGACCTTGAGGCCCTGGGCTTGCAGCAAGGCGGCGACAAAGGCGCAGGTCGAGCCCTTGCCGTTGGTACCGGTCACGGTCACTACCCGAGGCGCCGGCCTGCCCAGCCCCATGCGGTTCGCTACCTCTTGCGAGCGCTCCAACCCCATGTCGATGGCCGATGGATGCAGTTGCTCCAGGTAGGCGAGCCAGTCGCCCAGGGTACGTTGGATCATACGTTTGCCGGCACCGGTGGGATAACGATGGATTCGACAGGTGCGGCGACGTACACAGGCGTCGGCAGCCCCATCATCTGGGCCAGCAGGCTGCCCAGGCGCGGACGCAGTTCCTGGCGCGGGATGATCATGTCGATGGCGCCGTGCTCCAGCAGGAATTCGCTGCGCTGGAAGCCTTCCGGCAGTTTTTCGCGAACGGTCTGCTCGATCACGCGCGGACCGGCGAAGCCGATCAGTGCCTTGGGTTCGCCGACGATCACGTCGCCGAGCATCGCCAGGCTGGCGGAAACGCCACCGTAGACCGGGTCGGTCAGGACGGAGATGAACGGCAGGCCCTCTTCACGCAGGCGCGCCAGCACGGCCGAGGTCTTCGCCATCTGCATCAGCGAGATCAGCGCTTCCTGCATCCGCGCACCACCGGAGGCCGAGAAACAGACCATCGGGCAACGGTTTTCCAGGGCGTAGTTGGCGGCACGAACGAAGCGCTCGCCGACGATGGCGCCCATGGAGCCGCCCATGAACGAGAACTCGAATGCCGAGACGACGATCGGCATCCCCAGCAGCGTACCGCTCATGGAGATCAGCGCGTCTTTTTCGCCGGTCTGCTTCTGGGCCGCGGTCAGGCGATCCTTGTACTTCTTGCCGTCACGGAATTTCAGACGGTCCACCGGCTCCAGGTCGGCACCCAGCTCGGCGCGACCTTCGGCGTCCAGGAAGATGTCGATGCGGGCACGGGCACCAATGCGCATGTGGTGGTTGCACTTGGGGCAGACGTCCAGGGTCTTTTCCAGCTCCGGACGATAGAGCACCGCGTCGCACGATGGGCACTTGTGCCACAGACCTTCAGGCACCGAGCTTTTCTTCACCTCGGAACGCATGATCGAAGGGATCAGTTTGTCTACTAACCAGTTGCTCATGCTTTCTTTCTCCAATTCGTTTTCGGCCCGTCGGACAACCGGGCCCGCCTGTTTTCTAGCGGCGGTAAGCATGGACGGTGGCAGGCTGCCGTCCGTCACATCGGCGATCAGCTGGCGCGAACCGCCTGGATGAACGCCTTGATCTTCGCGGGGTCCTTGATACCCTTGCTCCGTTCCACCCCGCCACTGGCATCCACGGCATATGGCCTGACCCGGGCAATGGCGTCCCCGACGTTTTCCACGGTCAGGCCGCCGGCCAGGATGATCGGCTTGCTCAGGCCCTGCGGCACGAGGGACCAGTCGAAAGCCTCGCCGGTCCCACCGTGCACACCTTCGACATAGGTATCGAGCAGGATGCCACTGGCACCGGGATAGGCCCGGCACGCCGCGGCGATATCGTCGCCGGCCTTGACCCGCAGGGCCTTGATGTACGGCCGGTGAAAGCCCTCGCACTGTTCGCTGGTTTCGTCGCCATGGAACTGCAGCAGGTCCAGCGGCACCGCGTCGAGGATCTCGCCCAGCTCGCAACGGCTGGCATTGACGAACAGGCCCACGGTGGTCACGAACGGCGGCAAGGCGGCGATGATCGCCCGCGCCTGCTGAAAGGTCACCGCCCGCGGGCTTTTGGCATAGAACACAAAACCGATGGCATCGGCCCCGGCCTCGACCGCGGCCAACGCATCTTCAATGCGGGTGATCCCGCAGATTTTGCTGCGAACGGCGGACATATCGTCAGAACCCCAGGGTTTTTCCGAGTAAAGTCCCGGATGGTAGCAAATGCTTTTCCAGGCGTCAGCCGGCAAGTTCCGAGAAACCCGTCAAGAAATGTGGCCCGACATAACGTTCCGGCAGCTCGAACTCGTCGCGGTACTCCACCTGCACCAGATACAGGCCGAACGGATGGGCCGTTACCCCGCCGGTGCGGCGGATACGGCTCTCCAGCACTTCACGCGCCCACTCCACCGGTCGCTCGCCGGCACCAATGGTCATCAGCACCCCGGCGATATTGCGCACCATATGATGCAGGAAGGCACCGGCGCGGATATCGATGACAATCATCTTGCCGTGCCGGGTCACCCGCAGGTGGTGGACTTCCTTGATCGGCGACTTGGCCTGGCACTGCCCGGCGCGGAAGGCGCTGAAATCATGGGTACCCACCAGATGGCGGGCCGCCTCGGCCATGCGCTGCTCATCCAGCGGCCGGTGATTCCAGGTGATTTCCTCATTGAGGTGCGCCGGACGGATCTGGTCGTTGTAGATCACATAGCGATAACGCCGGGCGATGGCCTTGAAACGCGCATGAAAATGCGCCGGCATGACCTTGGCCCAGCTGACGCTGATGTCATGGGGCAGGTTGATATTGGCGCCCATGACCCAGGCCTTCAGCGAGCGCTCGGCCTGGGTGTCGAAATGCACCACCTGCCCGCAGGCGTGCACCCCGGCATCGGTGCGCCCGGCACACATCAGTGAAACCGGCGAATCCGCCACTTTCGACAAGGCGTCTTCCAGGGTTTCCTGCACCGTGAGCACACCGGAGGCCTGGCGCTGCCAGCCGCGATAACGCGAGCCCTTGTATTCGACGCCCAGGGCGATCCGGGAAAAGCCTTCGGCGGCCATTTCGGCCGCCGGGTTATCTATATTTGCCAAGAACTTACAGCCTGATGATTTGCGCAAAGGCGTGCATTATAAGGCGACCGGCCGCGGACGCCATGCGCGGGGCGCTTTTAGTTTGCGCCAGAAAGCCGGCCGACGCCTGTGCATGAGGATTGCCTTGTCCGGGGCAATCTCGCTATATATCAAAATACATAACGATAAAGCCCCTCGACCGAGACCCGATGAATGAACGCACTGAATAAACAAGCCGTCGGCCAGGCCTACAGTTTGGACGGCATGCTCCACGCCAAGCGCATGACCTGGCAGGCCATCGAGGAAATGGCCCGGCGCTTCAAGCCCGGCATGCTGGAATCCGAAGCACGCGCCCTGGGCCTGGAGATTCTCAAGGAACTGGGCATGGATCGCATCTGGCACCCGCTGCTGATCCGCTTCGGCGCCAATACCCTGAAGACCTTCAAGCAGCGTTCCGAAGGTGATCCGGCACTGGGCGAGAACGACATCTTCTTTATCGACCTGGGGGTGGTCTGGGATCGCCATGAAGGCGACTCGGGCGGCACTTTCACCACCGGCAACGACCCCGAGATGATTGCCTGCGCGGCAGCGGCCAAGACCCTGTTCGACCAGGTCCACGACTACTGGAAGCAACAGCAGGTCAGCGGCCCGGAGCTGTATCGTTATGCCGAGGAACAGGCCAATGCCATGGGCTGGGTGCTGAACCTGGAAATCAAGGGTCACCGGGTCAGTGATTTCCCCCATGCCATCTACCGTGCCGGGGACCTGGGGGACTTCGAGGCCTGCCCGGATGTCGGCTTGTGGATCCTGGAAATCCAGATCGCCCACCCGACCCGGCCGTTCGGCGCGTTCTACGAGGACCTGCTGGCCTGATGCAGAACGTGGAATCGGTAAAACGACAACGGCAGCCCGAGGGCTGCCGTTGTCGTTAGTGCCAGCGGATCGACTCATGCCAGACGCTTGAGCATTTCCTTGGCTTCGTTCTTTTGCACTTCGCTGCCTTCGCTCAGGACTTCGGCGAGAATATCCCGCGCGCCATCCTTGTCGTCCATGTCGATATAGGCCTGGGCCAGGTCGAGCTTGGTCGCCGCCTCGTCGGTTCCCGAGAGGAAGTCGAACTCCGGCTCGTCATCACCCAGGGCCGCGTCGTCAGCGGTGAAAGTCGGGGCCGCCAGCGGGGGCTGCTCCAGGCTCTGGGACAGACGGTCCAGCTCGGCGTTGACGTCATCGAGCTCATCGGTAAAGGCATTCGGCCCGGTGTCGACCGCCAGTTCGTCGGCCAGCGACAGGTCGAAGTCTTCCGACAGCCCCAGGTCATCCAGCGCATCGAGGGTCGGTACTTCGCCCTGGGGCACCGCCGGATCGTCGGTCAGGCCCAGCAGGAAGTCGTCGTCCGCCTGGATCGCGGCCGGCTCGTCAGCGCCCAGGTCCAGATCGAAGTCCGACAGGTCGTCCGCGCTCGCCTTGGCCTCAGTCTGCTGTGCCAGCACCGATTCGAAGCTCAGGTCGTCGTCGAGCTGCAGGTCATCCAGGTCCAGGTCCGCCACCGGAGCTGGAACGACCGAAGGCGAAACCGCCTCCAGATCATCGAGGCTGAGGTCGAAATCGTTGTCGAACTCATCCACCACCGGCGCCGGCGCCGCGGCAACCACGGGCTCAGGCGCGGCAACCGGGGCTGGCGGCTCCTCCTGCAACAACTCCTGGACAAACTGCTCGTCGAGCTCGGCGGCGACTGCTGCCGCACCAAGGCCCGCCACCGCCGCCACGGCGATCATGCCGGGAAAGCGACTCTTGAGCTGCTCGACCTGGGCATGGTTCTCGCCATTGGCGACCAGCTGGCGCTCCTGGACGACAAAACCGTCGCGATCGCCCTGGCGACCGTAGACTTCCATCAGTTTCAGGCGCAGATCGCTGCGCTGCGGCTCGAACTTGATCGCCTCTTCCAGCACATCGGCAGCCTGGTTGAGATGACCGCGCTCAATATGCAGTTCAGCCTGGCCCAACACATCGGTTGGACGCTCAGCGACGGGAGCCGGCGCCTGGGCCGGCGCCAGCTTTACGCTCGGAGGAGGCACCTCCAGGCCTTCGAAGCTGCTTTCCGGCATATCCAGGTCTGCTGCGAAGTCGGTTTCTTCAGACAGCGCCCGCGCCATGCGCTGGTGCTTCTCGGCTTCCTGCTGGGCCTTGCGGCGACGCACCAGGAGCAGCATGAGCAACAACAGCACCAGCACCACGGAACCGGCGATCAGGCCCAGGAGAATCGGGCTGGACAGCAGGTCGTCGAGCTTGCGCTCTTCGCCGGGCGCCACTTCGGCCTGGATCGGCGGCTCGACCGGCTTGGCCGCTTCAGCGGGGGCAGGCGTCGCGACGATCGGCGCCGGAGTCGGAGCCACTTCCGGCTTGGCCACCAGTTCGGCCGGCATGGCCGGCTGGCTGGTAGCAGGCGCAGTGCCCGCCCCTTCCGCCTGCAACTTGGCCAGTTGATCGTTCTTCAGCTGGATCAGGCGCTGCAGTTTATCCAACTGGCTCTGCAGGTCCTCCATGCGGCTTTTCAGCTCGGCATTGTCGCGACGGGTAGAGTCGAGGCTCTCCTGGGTGACAGCCAGCTTGTTGCTCAGGGCCTTGCTGTCGCCAGCCGCACCCTTGCCGCCCTTCTTGCCGCTTTCGGCGGAGACCAGGCTCAGGTTGTCCTTGCCGGCGCCACGGGATGGCGCGGCTTCGCCCCCCTTGTGCCGGGTGGCATCCACCTGCTGCTTGCCGGCATGGGCCGAACGACGCCCCTGGCGCCACGCGGCATTCTGCGCGGCCACCTCGGCGATCGCCTTGGACTGCGGCAGGCTGGTGCTTTGCACCGGATCCGGCAGGCGCAACACCTGGCCGGTCTTCATGCGGTTGATGTTGCCATCGATAAACGCATCCGGGTTCAACGCCTGGATGGCCAGCATGGTCTGCTGCACGGAGCCGCTATTGCGCTCCCGGGCGGCGATTTCCCAGAGGGTATCCTTGGGACCGGTGGTGTACTGCTTGGCCTTGGTCGGCGCGGTTACCGGCGCACTCGGTGCGACAACCGGAGCCGGCTTGGCGGCATCGCCCGCAGGCGCATACTTCGACGGATCGAGCAGCACGCTGTAGTCACGCATCAGCCGCCCATTGGGCCACTGCACCTGGACCAGGAAGCGCACATAGGCTTCGGATAACGGCTTGCTCGAGGTGACGCGCACCACGCTGCGCCCGTTGGGATTGAGCACCGGCGTGAAGGTCAGGTCGTTCAGGAAGTCCTGGCGGCTGACGCCGGCATCGCTGAACGCCTGGGGAGAAGCCAGGCTCGGAACGATATCGGAAGCGCTGAGGCCACCGACATCCTGCAATTCGATTTCCACCAGCAATGGCTGGTTCAGGGTCGACTTGAGGGTCATTTCCCCCAGCCCAAGCGCATGCGCCATACCGGAAGACAGCGCCGAAGCGGCCGCTATTGCTAACACCAGTTTGCGAACTTGAACCATAGCCTCTTCCTTTGTTAGTGCGTTCCTCGGCCAGCGAGAAGGTGGTGTAGCTGCCTTGCGGCATGGCGCGCGGCCCGGGAAAACCACCGCAACACCCTGTTTTAGCCGATGCCCCTGCAAGTGCCCGAGGGGCAGCTCACCTTCAGCAACCAGCCTGAGCATAGCGTCAGGCTAGAATCATTCTGCAAATTGTCGCCAAGTATCTTTTACAGCGGGTCTTTTATCAACAATTCAGCCAGTTGCACAGCGTTTAGCGCGGCACCCTTGCGGACATTGTCCGACGTCAGCCACAGATTCAGTTCCGACAGATCATCAACACCGTGACGAACCCGTCCGACATAGACCACATCCTGGCCCACGGCGTCACCGACGGCGGTCGGATAATCACCGGCGTCCACCAGCTCGATGCCGTCCGCCGCTTCCAGCGCCGCGTTCACCGCGGGCAGATCGACCTCGGCAGCCGCCTCCAGGGACACACTATAGCTATCGCCAAAAAACACCGGGGCTTGAACGCAAGTGACTGAAATTTTTAGTAAAGGTGCTGCAAGCAGTTCACGCAACTCGCTGACCAGGCGCTTTTCCAGGGAAACATGCCCCTCGGCATCCGGCTTGCCGACCTGGGCCAGCAGGTTGAAGGCGATCTGCCGATCGAAGAAACGCGGCTCCAGCGGGCGGACATTCAACAGTTCGGCGGTCTGCCGGGCCAGCTCACTGACGGCCTCACGACCCTGGCTGGACACGGCCAGGCAGGCGGTCACGGTCACGCGCCGCAGTTCCAGCAGCCCCTTGAGCGGCGCCAGCACCACGGCCAGCGCGGTGGCCGCGGCGCTCGGGCTGCCCACCTGGACCGGCTTGTCCAGGGTCGCCAGCACCTGGGCATTGGCTTCCGGCACCACCTGGGGCACGGGCAAGGCGCCAGACAGATCGATGACCGTGCAGCCGGCCGCCGCGGCACGCGGGGCAAAACTCAGGGTGACCGCCGGGCCGGCAGCGAAAAACACCAATTGGACCTTGGCGAAATCGAACTCGTCGACTTCACGCACACGGACGTTCTTGCCCCGAAATGGCACCGAGTGACCGGCGGACTCGCTGCTGGCCAGCAAATGCAGGTCGGCCACCGGAAAGTCACGCTCTTCGAGAACCTGCACCAGGGTCTCGCCGACAGTACCGGTGGCGCCGATCACGGCAATATCAAAGGACTGGCTCATGGGTTTGACCTCAGGCAAAACGGGGGGAGCGGCACTTTACCCGTGACGGGGCGGCCAGGCAATTTATCGTAATCCACCACCGTCAGACATCATCCTTCTCACGTGCAGCAGAGGAGTCGCCATGGATCTACAGCGGACGCATAGCATGGGAACGGTCGGATAACAGCTTCGCGGGCAAGCCCGCTCCCACAACAGCTCGCCCCACACAAGGACCGCACTGCCTGAAACAAAAAGCCCGCGACTCTGACGAGACGCGGGCTTTTCAATACATCGGCTCGATGCGGCAGCGAATCAACGCTCCAGCAGGATCCGCAACATGCGCCGCAGCGGCTCAGCCGCGCCCCACAACAGCTGGTCACCCACGGTGAACGCGCCGAGGAACTGCGAGCCCATGTTCAGCTTGCGCAGACGCCCTACCGGGATGTTCAGGGTGCCGGTGACCTTGGTCGGACTCAACTCCTGCATGCTGATCTCACGCTGGTTCGGCACCAGCTTGACCCAGGGGTTGTGCTGGCTGATCAGCCCTTCGATATCGGCGATCGGCACATCCTTGTTCAGCTTGATGGTCAGCGCCTGGCTGTGGCAACGCATGGCGCCGATGCGCACGCAGATACCGTCCACAGGGATCGGGCTCTTGAAGCGACCGAGGATCTTGTTGGTTTCGGCCTGGGCCTTCCACTCTTCGCGGCTCTGGCCGTTCGGCAGTTCCTTGTCGATCCACGGAATCAGGCTGCCGGCCAATGGCACGCCGAAGTTTTCGGTCGGGTAGGCATCGCTGCGCATGGCTTCGGCGACACGGCGATCGATGTCGAGGATCGCGCTGGCGGGGTCGGCCAGTTGATCGGCGACGGCCGCATGGGTCGCGCCCATCTGCTTGATCAGCTCGCGCATGTTCTGCGCACCGGCACCGGAGGCCGCCTGATAGGTCATGGCGCTCATCCACTCCACCAGGCCGGCCTCGAACAGGCCGCCCAGGCCCATCAGCATCAGGCTGACGGTGCAATTGCCACCGATGTAGTTCTTGGTCCCGGCATCCAGCTGCTGGTCGATGACCTTGCGGTTCACCGGGTCGAGGATGATCACCGCGTCATCCTGCATGCGCAGGCTGGAGGCGGCATCGATCCAGTAACCCTGCCAGCCGGCTTCGCGCAGCTTGGGGAAAACCTCGCTGGTGTAGTCGCCACCCTGGCAGGTCAGAATCACGTCGAGGGTTTTCAGCTCTTCAATGCTGTAGGCATCCTTCAGCGGGGCAATATCCTTGCCCACGGATGGGCCTTGGCCACCGACATTGGAAGTGGTGAAAAACACCGGCTCAATAAGATCGAAGTCCTGCTCTTCCAGCATCCGCTGCATGAGCACGGAACCGACCATACCGCGCCAACCGATCAGACCTACACGTTTCATCGCAACTACACCTTTTACAAAAGTGGGTCACCGTTTCCAGGGATGAAAGAAACGGTGGGCCCGAGAGATTACAGATTCCGCAGCGCGGCGACTACTGCGTCGCCCATTTCCTGCGTTCCGACTTTGCTGCAACCGGCCGACCAGATGTCACCGGTCCGCAGCCCCTGGTCCAGCACCAGGCTCACGGCCTTCTCGATGGCGGTCGCGGCGTCGTGCAGATTGAAGCTGTAGCGCAGCATCATCGATACCGACAGGATGGTCGCCAGCGGGTTGGCAATGCCCTGCCCGGCGATGTCCGGCGCCGAACCGTGGCAAGGCTCGTACATGCCCTTGTTGTTGGCATCCAGCGACGCCGACGGCAGCATGCCGATGGAACCGGTGAGCATCGACGCTTCGTCGGAAAGAATATCGCCGAACATGTTGTCTGTGACGATCACGTCGAACTGCTTGGGCGCGCGCACCAGTTGCATCGCGGCGTTGTCGACGTACATGTGGCTCAGCTCGATGTCCGGATAGTCCTTGGCGACTTCCTCGACCACTTCACGCCACAGCTGGCTGGACGCCAGGACGTTGGCCTTGTCCACCGAACAGAGTTTCTTGCCGCGCACGCGGGCCATGTCGAAACCGACACGGGCGATACGGCGGATTTCGCTCTCGCTGTACGGCAGGGTGTCGTAGGACTGGCGTTCGCCGTTTTCCAGTTCGCGGGTGCCGCGTGGGGCGCCAAAGTAGATACCGCCGGTCAGTTCGCGGACGATCAGGATATCCAGGCCCGAGACGATTTCCGGCTTCAGGCTCGAGGCATCGGCCAGTTGCGGATAGAGGATCGCCGGACGCAGGTTGCCGAACAGGCCCAGTTGCGCACGGATCTTCAGCAGGCCGCGCTCGGGACGGATATCCCGTTCGATCTTGTCCCACTTCGGACCGCCGACGGCGCCAAGCAGCACCGCGTCGGCGGCACGGGCACGGTCCAGGGTTTCATCGGCCAGGGGCACGCCATGCTTGTCGATGGCGGCGCCGCCGATCACGTCGTGGCTCAACTCGAAGCCCAGGCTGTACTTCTCGTTGGCCAGTTCCAGCACCTTGACCGCTTCGGCCATGATTTCCGGACCGATACCGTCGCCTGGGAGAATCAGAATCTGCTTGCTCATGCTTTCCTCGTGTCATCTGTCGGTGCACCCGTGGTCACGGGGCAGCCGGAAAAAGTCTATCGCTCGGCCCACAGCACCAGTACATCTGTACTGAACGAACCATCGGCCTCAATCTCAAAATATTCCCGCACTTCGGCGCCCATCGCCTGCTGCAGGTCGCGAATCGCCACGCGCAACGCCGGCGGCGTACGCATGCGTTCGACCCAGGAGCTGTACTCCAGGCGCAGGCGCTGGCGGCTGGTACTGCGCACGTGCAGGCCGGCTTCGCTGACCTGGCGCAACCACTCGCCCGCCGAGTAATCACGGACATGACTGGTGTCGCGCAGTACCTCGACACTCTGCAGATAGGTGTCGAACAACGGACTGCCAGGGGACATTACGTCGATAAAGGCCGCGACGCCACCCGGTTTCAGCACCCGCCGCACTTCCCGCAGGGCCAGGCCGAGATCGCTCCAGTGGTGCGCCGAGTAGCGGCTGAAGACAAAATCGAACTCGCCATCGGCGAACGGCAGGCTCTCCGCCGCGCCACACACGGTGGCGATATTGCCCAGGCCGCGCTCGGCGGCGGCAGCGGCGACCACATCGAGCATCTGCTGCGAAAGGTCGTAGGCCGCCACCTTGCCGACCAGCGGCGCCACGTGAAAACTCACATGGCCAGCACCACAGCCCAGGTCCAGGACCCGCGCATCGGCACGCCCGGCCAGCTCCGCCTGGAGCAGCGCGAACTCGCTGCCCTGGGCATGCACGGCGCTGCTCAGGTAGGCGGCGGCCTGTTCGCCGAATTGCTTTTGCACCACTGCGGTATGGGCGTTGCTGGTCATGGAACCATCCTCTGGATATCAACGCGGAGCGGGAAAATCAAAAACATCACAACCCTGTGGGAGCCGGCTTGCCGGCGATGGCGCCCCTGAGATCAATGCAGGGCTCAAGGGCCTCATCGCCAGCAAGCCGGCTCCTACACAGGACGTGTCAGCCTCGAATCAAACGTCGCGAAACAACCAGGGCTGGCTCGCCCGGTGCCTGGCTTCAAAGGCCGCGATCGCATCACCGTCGGTCAAGGTCAGGCCGATATCGTCCAGGCCGTTGAGCAGGCAATGCTTGCGGAACGCATCGACTTCGAAGTGGTAGACCTTGCCATCCGGACGGGTCACCGTCTGGGCCGCGAGATCGACCGTCAACTGGTAGCCGGGGGTCGCCTCGACCTGCTGGAACAGCTCGTCGACTTCACTCTCGTCGAGAATGATCGGCAACAGGCCGTTCTTGAAGCTGTTGTTGAAGAAGATATCGGCGTAGCTCGGCGCGATGATGCTGCGGAAACCGTACTCGTCCAGGGCCCACGGCGCATGCTCGCGACTGGAGCCGCAACCGAAGTTTTCCCGAGCCAACAGGACACTGGCGCCCTGGTAACGCTCGGCGTTGAGCACAAAACCCTTGTTCAACGGGCGCTTGGAGTTGTCCTGGTAGGCGTAGCCGACATCCAGGTAGCGCCACTCGTCGAACAGGTTCGGGCCGAAGCCGGTGCGCTTGATCGACTTGAGGAACTGCTTGGGAATGATCTGATCGGTATCGACGTTGGCACGATCCAACGGCGCGACAAGACCGGTGTGCTGGGTAAAGGCTTTCATGTAGTGGTCCTCAGATCAATTCGCGAACGTCGATGAAACGACCGTTGACGGCAGCCGCGGCGGCCATGGCCGGGCTGACGAGGTGGGTACGCCCGCCGGCGCCCTGGCGCCCTTCGAAGTTGCGGTTGGACGTCGACGCGCAGTGTTCGCCGCTTTCCAGGCGATCCGGGTTCATCGCCAGGCACATGGAGCAGCCCGGCTCACGCCATTCGAAACCGGCCTCGAGGAAAATCTTGTCCAGGCCTTCCGCTTCCGCCTGGGCCTTCACCAGGCCCGAACCCGGCACCACGATGGCCTGCTTGATGGTCGAAGCCACCTTGCGACCCTTGGCAATCACCGCCGCCGCACGCAGGTCTTCGATCCGCGAGTTGGTGCAGGAGCCGATGAACACGCGATCGAGCTGGATATCGGTGATCGCCTGGTTGGCCCGCAGGCCCATGTACTTGAGCGCGCGCTCGATGGAGCCGCGCTTGACCAGGTCGGTCTCCTTGGCCGGATCCGGCACGTTCTGGTCAACCGCCAGGACCATTTCCGGCGAGGTGCCCCAGCTGACCTGCGGCTTGATCTGCGTCGCGTCCAGCTCGACCACGGTGTCGAACACCGCGTCGGCGTCGGACACCAGGTCTTTCCAGGCTTCGACAGCCAGGTCCCACTCGGCGCCTTTCGGGGCGAACGGACGGTCCTTGACGTAGGCCACGGTCTTTTCATCGGCGGCCACCAGGCCCACGCGGGCACCGGCTTCGATGGACATGTTGCAGATGGTCATGCGGCCTTCGATGGACAGGTCGCGGATCGCGCTGCCGGCGAACTCGATGGCATGGCCGTTGCCGCCCGCGGTACCGATCTTGCCGATCACGGCGAGGACGATGTCCTTGGCGGTCACGCCGAACGGCAACTGGCCTTCGACGCGCACCAGCATATTCTTCATTTTCTTCGCCACCAGGCACTGGGTGGCGAACACGTGCTCGACCTCGGAGGTGCCGATACCGTGGGCCAGGGCCCCGAAGGCGCCGTGGGTCGAGGTATGGGAGTCACCGCAGACCACGGTCATGCCCGGCAAGGTCGCACCCTGCTCCGGGCCGATCACGTGCACGATGCCTTGACGCACGTCATTCATCTTGAATTCGGTGATGCCATATTCATCGCAGTAGTCGTCGAGGGTCTGCACCTGCAGGCGCGACACCTGGTCGGCAATCGCCGTGATCCCGCCCTTGCGCTCCGGGGTGGTCGGCACGTTGTGGTCGGGAGTGGCGATGATCGAGTCGACCCGCCAAGGCTTGCGCCCGGCCAGCTTGAGGCCTTCGAACGCTTGCGGCGAGGTCACTTCGTGGATGATGTGACGGTCGATATAGATCAGCGACGACCCATCGTCGCGCCGTTTCACTTCATGGGAATCCCAAAGCTTGTCGTAAAGCGTTTTGCCGGCCATCAGACGTTTCCTCATCAGCTTGTTTCTATGCCCCGGCTTATTGATGACTATTCTCAATAACCCTTTGGCTTGTGAGGTCGATCCTAGGGGGTTAGAGTGAATAACTCAAATTCATAATTTTTATGCTTTGGATAACCAGATGGAATACAAATAATGGACCTGGCCAACCTCAATGCCTTTATCGCCATTGCCGAGACGGGCAGCTTCTCCGGCGCCGGCGAACGCCTGCACCTGACCCAGCCCGCCATCAGCAAACGGATCGCCGGGCTGGAGCAGCAACTCAACGTGCGCCTGTTCGACCGCCTGGGGCGCGAGGTCGGCCTGACCGAGGCCGGCCGGGCCCTGCTGCCCCGGGCCTACCAGATCCTCAATGTGCTGGATGACACGCGCCGGGCCCTGACCAACCTCACCGGCGAAGTCAGCGGGCGCCTGACCCTGGCCACCAGCCATCATATCGGCCTGCACCGCCTGCCGCCCCTGCTACGGGCCTTCACCCGGCAGTATCCGCAGGTGGCGCTGGATATCCAGTTCCTCGATTCGGAGGTCGCCTACGAGGAAATCCTCCACGGCCGCGCCGAGCTGGCGGTCATCACCCTGGCGCCGGAACCGCATCACCTGGTCCGCGCCGTGCCGGTGTGGGACGACCCGCTGGATTTTGTCGTCGCCCCCGAGCATCCCCTGGCCAGCAGCGGCACGGTCAGCCTCGGCGATATCGCCCACCGCCCGGCGGTTTTCCCCGGCGGCAACACCTTTACCCACCATATCGTCCAGCGCCTGTTCGAGGCCCAGGGCCTGACACCGAACATCGCCATGAGCACCAACTACCTGGAAACCATCAAGATGATGGTGTCCATCGGCCTGGCCTGGAGCGTGCTGCCGCGCACCATGCTCGACGATCAGGTGGCACGCATACCTTTACCGGGCATACAACTGAGTCGCCAGCTAGGCTATATCCTGCATACCGAACGGACACTGTCGAACGCCGCGCGGGCCTTTATGGCTTTACTGGATGGGCAGACGGATTTGCCGGCCTTGTCGGCATAAGCCGGGGCTGGCCCACCCCATCAGGTCTTTTGCAGCAAAAACGTTCCTTTCACCCCAAGGACTGCTGTTGATGCCCAAGCATGCTAACCGTATTCCGCCGTTGCCACGCATCCATGCCCTCGACCCTCACGAGTCGGAAAAAAGCTGGCAAAACGCGCCGCAGTTATTGGCCGCACTCAACGGTGCGCGCCTCGGGGCCTGGTATTGGGACATCGAAAGCGGCCTGGTCAGCTGGTCCCGCGGCACCCAGGCGCTGTTCGGCTTCGACCCGCACCAGCCACTGCCCAAGGACCTCGACTACCTGGAGTTGCTGCCCGCCGAAGACCGCGCCCGCACGGTGCGGGCCTTCCATGCCGTGCTGGCCGGAGAGCCGCTGGAACAGGCGATGCATCACCGCATCCGCTGGCCGGACGGCAGCCTGCACTGGCTGGAGATCAACGGCAGCCTGATCCCGGACAAGAGCGGCAAGCCCCGGATGATCGGGGTGATCCGCGAAATCACTCACCAGCGCCAGCGCGAACATGCCCTCAGCAGTTCGGAAAAGCGCTTTGCCACGCTGTTCCACCTGTCCCCGAACATGGTGTTGCTGACCCGCGAGGAAGATGGCCTGATCAGCGAAGCCAACCAGTATTTCGAAAGCCTGTTCGGCTGGCCGGCGCTCCAGGTGATCGGCCTGACCACCGTGGAACTGGGCTTGTGGGTTCATCCCGAGGAACGCGAGCGGCTGGTCAAGTCGCTGCGGGCCAAGGGCGAATCGGTCAGCCAGGAAGTGCAGTTCCGGGGCAGCAACGGGCGCATTCACGATGGCATCCTCAGCGCCCAGCGGGTCGAACTGGAAGGCCAGGCCTACCTGCTCAGCACCTTTCTCGACACCACGGAGCAGAAAAACGCCGAGCAGGCCCTCAAGGACAGCCAGGAACGCCTCGACCTGGCCCTGGATTCGGCCCAACTGGGCACCTGGGACTGGCATATCCCCAGCGGCATGCTCTACGGCTCGGCGCGGGCGGCGCAATTGCATGGCCTGGAGCCCCAGCCGTTCCATGAATCCTTCGACGCGTTCTTCGACGGCGTGCCCACCGAGGAACGCGAGAATATGCGCCAGGCCTATCGCAGCCTGCGCGAAGGCCCCGCGGGCAACTACCAGTTGACCTATCGGGTGCAGCTGGAAAACGGCACCTCGCGCTACCTGGAAAGCCGCGCCCGGCTCTACCGCGACAGCGAGGGCAATCCCCTGCGCATGGCCGGCACCCTGCTCGATATCACCGAACAGGTCGAGCGCGAACAGCGCCTGCAAGCCTCGGAAGAGAAGTTCGCCAGCCTGTTCCAGGCCAGCCCCGATCCGATCTGCGTGACCTTGCAGGACAGCGGGCAGTTTATCGAGATCAACTCGGCCTTCACCCAGACCTTTGGCTGGACCATCGATGAAATCCGCCACCGCAGCGCCGAACAGATCGGCCTCTGGGACGACTCGGCCAAGCGCCTGCAACGCATCCAGCAGGTGATTCGCGACCAGGCGCTGAACAATGTCGCGGTGATCGTCCACCACAAGAGCGGCCAGGCCCTGACCTGCGTGATCACCAGCCGGCAGATCGTGGTCGAGGAACAGCCCTGCATCGTCACCACCCTGCGCGATATCACCCAGCAGCAACGGGCCGAGGCCGCGCTCAAGGCCAGCGAGGAAAAATTCGCCAAGGCGTTCCACTCCAGCCCCGACGCCATCACCATCACCGAACGTGAAAGCGGGCGCTACCTGGAGGTCAATGACGGCTTCTGCCGGCTGACCGGCTACACCAGCAGCGAGGTGATCGGTCGCACGGTGTATGAGCTGGGCATCTGGGCCGACCACAAGCAGCGCACCGCCCTGCTCAACGAGCTCAAGGAAAAGGGCCATGTGCCCCATCGCGACATGCTCGGGCGCAACAAGCGCGGCGACGTGCTGACGGTAGAGGTATCGGTCGAACCCATCACGCTCAACGAAACCGCCTGCCTGCTGTTGACCGCCCGGGACATCAGCCTGCTGAAGAATGCCCAGGCGCAGATCCGCCACCTGGCCTACCACGATCCGTTGACCAACCTGCCCAACCGCGCCCTGCTGATGGACCGTCTGAGCCAGCAGATCGCCCTGCTCAAGCGCCACAACCTGCGCGGTGCCTTGCTGTTCCTCGACCTCGACCACTTCAAGCACATCAACGACTCCCTCGGCCACCCGGTGGGCGACACCGTGCTCAAGGTGGTCACCGCGCGCCTGGAAGCCAGTGTGCGCACCGAAGATACCGTGGCGCGTCTCGGCGGTGACGAGTTCGTGGTGCTGCTCAGCGGCCTCGACGGCTCGCGCAGCGAAGTCACGCAAAAGGTCCGCGACCTGGCCGACACGATCCGTGAGCTGCTGGCCGAGCCGATGTTCCTCGACGGCCAGCGCCTGCAGGTGACCCCGAGCATCGGCGTGGCCCTTATCCCGGACCACGGCTCGACCCCCGCCGACCTGCTCAAGCGGGCCGATATCGCGTTGTATCGGGCCAAGGACTCGGGGCGCAATATCACCCAGATGTTCCACAGCACCATGCAGAAGGCCGCCAGCGAACGCCTGCGCATGGAAAACGATCTGCGCCAGGCACTTTCCCGTGGCGAGTTCAGCGTGCATTTCCAGCCCCAGGTCGACGCCCGCGACAACAGCATCGTCGGTGCCGAAGCGCTGGTGCGCTGGCATCACCCGGAACTCGGTGCGCAATCGCCCACCGAATTCATCAAGGTGCTGGAAGACAGCGGGTTGATCCTCGAGGTGGGCACCTGGATCCTCGATCATGCCTGCGAGGCGTTCGGCATACTGCTGCGCGACGGGCTGATCCTGCACTCCTTCAGCCTGTGCGTGAACATCAGCCCGCGCCAGTTCCGCCAGGCCGACTTCGTCGAACGGGTGGAACGCACGCTGCTGCAGCACAACGTGCCTTCATCGATGCTCAAGCTGGAAATCACCGAAGGCATCGTGATCCAGAACATGGAGGACACCATCAGCAAGATGCGCCGCCTGAACAAGCTCGGCGTCAGTTTTGCCATGGACGATTTCGGCACCGGCTATTCGTCGCTGACCTACCTCAAGCGCCTGCCGGTGGACGCGCTGAAGATCGACCAGTCGTTTGTCCGCGACGCGACCCACGATCCCAACGACGCCGAGATCATCCGCGCGATTGTCGCCATGGCCCGCAGCCTCGGCCTGACGGTGATCGCCGAAGGTGTGGAACTGCCGGAACAACTGGTGTTCCTCGAGGGCCTGGGCTGCCACCTGTACCAGGGCTACCTGCACAGCCGGCCATTGCCCATGGAGGAATTCAAGAAATTGCTGACCGGCCTGCCCTGAAACAAAGAACCCCGCCGAGGCGGGGTTCTGTCTTGCAGGCTTGCGCTTAGTGCTGCAAGGCCGGTTGCTGCGCGCCGTTGATCGGGATGCGCTTGGCTTTCGCCTCTTCCGGCACGACCCGCAGCAGGTCGATGTTCAGCAGGCCGTTACTCAGGCCGGCGGCCTTGACCTCGATGTGGTCGGCCAGGCGGAAGGACAGCTTGAAGGCACGCTGGGCAATGCCCTGGTGCAGGTAGCTGACGCTTTCGGCCTTGGCTTCACGCTTGCCGCCACTGACGGTCAGCACGCCCTTCTCGACTTGCAGTTCCAGGTCTTCTTCCTGGAAACCGGCTGCCGCGACGACGATACGGTACTGGTCTTCACCGTGTTTTTCGACGTTGTAAGGGGGGTAGCTGCTACCGGGCTCATTGCGCAACGCGGTTTCGAACAGGTCGTTGAAACGGTCGAAGCCGACGGAAGAACGGAACAGTGGAGCCAGGGAAAATGCGGTAGTCATGTCAATCTCCTGAAATTCAGCGAGTGGTTTTAGCCGCGACCCGAATTCGGCATCGCGTAACCCTTAGATAGGAACGCCCTCACGCATTTCAAGAGATTGTGCTGATTTTTTTCACGCGACTTGCGGCAGCGGCGTATTCACCAGGCGCCCGACCGCGTCGCAATCGGTCTCGCGGCGCACGGTATTGAACAGCTCGACGGCCTCGGGATAATTGCGGGTCAGCATCGCCAGCCATTGCTTGAGGCGACCCGGCGCCTGGCGTGGCGTCAGTTGCGTGACCACCTGCGCCCAGAAGTCGCGGATCAGCGGTTGCAGGTCGGCCCAACTCATCTCGACCACTTCTTCGCCAGCTCGTGCCGCGGCGATCTGTCGGGCCAGGTCCGGACGCGATACCAGGCCGCGACCAAGCATGAAATCCTCGGCACCGCTGACTTCACGGCAACGCCGCCAGTCTTCCACCGACCAGATATCGCCATTGGCGAACACCGGCACCTTGACCACTTCCTGGACCCGCGCCACCCATTCCCAGTGAGCCGGCGGCTTGTAGCCGTCGACCTTGGTCCGCGCGTGCACGACAATCTGCGACGCGCCGCCTTCGGCCAGGGCCGTGCCGCAGACCAGCGCGCCATCCGGGCTGTCGAAGCCCAGGCGCATCTTCGCCGTCACCGGGATATGCGCCGGCACCGCGCGGCGCACCTGCTCGACGATGCTGTTGAGCAGTTCCGGCTCCTTGAGCAGCACCGCCCCGCCGCGGGATTTGTTCACGGTCTTGGCCGGGCAACCGAAGTTCAGGTCGATGACCTGCGAGCCCAGTTCACAGGCCAGTGCCGCGTTTTCCGCCAGGCACACCGGATCGGAACCCAGCAGTTGCACGCGCAGCGGCACGCCGGCAGCGGTGCGGGCCCCGGTCAGCAGTTCGGGGGCGAACTTGTGGAAGTAGGCCGGCGTCAACAACGAGTCATTGATCCGGATAAACTCGGTGACGCACCAGTCGATGCCGCCAACGCGGGTCAGGACATCCCGCAGGATGTTGTCGACCAACCCCTCCATGGGCGCCAGGGCAATTTGCATGGGGACTCTCATAGAAAAAAGCAGTCAGCGAAAAGTGGCCATGGAAAAAAGCGGCCCGCGAAAAAGTGCGGCAGTTTACGGGTTTCTTCCGTAAACCGGTACTTTCTCAGACCGATTGCACCGCCGGGCCATAACCGTCGAGAAACTCCGCCGGCATGCGCTTGGGCCGGCCGCTGGACAGCTCGATGCAGACAAAGGTGGTTTGCGCGCGCAGCAGCGTCAGGTTATCGCTGGGCCGGACCAGCTGGAACCGCCGGGTCATCTTCAGGCGCTGGTCCCAGTCGACGATCCAGGTCGCCAGTTGCAGTTCGTCGCCTTCATAGGCGGCCGCCAGGTAATCGATTTCGTGGCGTACCACCGCCATCGCCCGGTCCAGTCGGCGGTACTCGACAAGATCCAGGCCCAGGCGCTGGGAATGACGCCAGGCGCAACGCTCCAGCCAGGTGACATACACTGCGTTATTGGCGTGCCCGAGGCCGTCGATGTCCTCGGCGGCCACCTGCAGGTCGAGGGTGAAGGGTGTCGCCAGATCCCAGCTCATGTACCGCTCCCGGTCAATTCAAAGACCGGGGCAGTGTAACGGATCAGGCCGATTGACGCTGCGCGAGGCTGCGGCCCGCCAGCAGCGCGAGCACCCCGTCGATCAGCCGCTGATCGGCCAGCACCTGCAGGTGGCCGCCGCTTTCCAGGCGCAGCAGGCGGCTGTCGAACCAGGCTTCGTGAATACGTCGTGATTCATCCACGCGGACCATCCGGTCATCCTCGGCATGGACGATCAACCCCGGCATGTCCATCTGGTAGTGCTCGATATCCAGGTGCGCCGCACGCATCCCGACATCCCGCTCGACTTCACGGATAAACGCCGAACGCGCCCGCGGCGGCAAGCCGACATAACGCGCGAAGCCACGCAGCACCCCCAGCACCCGGGCCGGAGCGGCGATACTGACCAGGGCTTCGGTGCGCAGCCCGAGCTGGGTGGCGAGCATCGCGCTGGCGCCGCCCATGGAGTGACCGACCACCGCCTTGAGCGGCGGCAGTTCGGCGGCGGCTTCGAGCAGGGCCCGGGCAAACACCACCACATTCGCCTCGCGTCCCGGCGAGCGGCCATGGGCCGGACCGTCGAGCGCCACGGCGGTGTATCCGGCCGCTACCAGCGCATTGATCAGGTTGGCGAACTGTGTCGGCCGCCCTTCCCAGCCATGCATCAGCAGCACTGTCGGACCTTTCCCCCAGCGCAGGGCGGAAAGGCCGAAGCGCAGGGTGATGCGCTCCGCGGTTGCCAGCAGCGGCAACTCCCAGTCCCGTGGCAAACGCGCGCGAGGGGTCATGAACATCTGGCGCATGCGGCTGGCGACCACCCGTGGCGCCACTCGACCCAAGGTTCCATTGATGCCACGAATCCAACTCAAAGTGCTCATCGCGTGTTACCTCAGGCCAGGGATGAAACCTGTCAGAGCACCGCCGACTTGGCGGCGCGCAGCAATCTGTCGGACAACTCGCCAGGTCCCAGCGCCCGTGCGACGGCCAGGCCGCCGATCATCAGGGCGATGTCGGCCAGGGCCTTGTCGGTGTCCTCGGGGCTGGACGCGAGTTGCGCGACCATCAGTTCCACATGTTCGTTGAGCGCTTCGCGAAAGCATGCCGGCAGGCTGCCGATCTCGCCGACCACGGCGGGAATCGGGCAAGCATGATCGACGGCATCGCGGTGCTTGCGCGACAGATAGAAGGCGGCAAACAAGGCACGGCGCTCTTCACCTGCCAGCTCGCTGTCGACATCGTCCATTTTCGCCCGACGCTGCGACAGCAGTTGCTTGAAGGCCTCGAGCATCAGCGCATCCTTGCTGTCGAAATGCGCGTAGAAGCCACCCACGGTCAACCCGGCGGCGGCCATCACTTCGCTGACGCTCGGCTCGGCCGGGCCACGCTGGATCAGGGCGGCGCTGGCGGCCTGCAGGATTCGCTCGCGGGTCTGAGCTTTCTTGTCGTTCATTGCCACCTCCAAATATTACAATGGAAATATTATTCGCATAATATTTTTTCGCAAGGCTTAAGTATGACCGCTGGTCCGACAAAAGATTGCGAAAACGGGATTCAGGGCGAAAAGGCCAAACGCCAGACAAACAAAAGGGCCATTCAATGATTGAATGACCCTTATAAAATCCCGCAGAGCGGGCAATCGTGGCGTCCCCTAGGGGACTCGAACCCCTGTTACCGCCGTGAAAGGGCGGTGTCCTAGGCCACTAGACGAAGGGGACACAAACCCTTCTATACAACTGCAGGATCAACTGCCCGGCGATTCAAGCAACGCATGTCAACAGAACACTGCGTCGATACCATCGCCAGCAAGCCGGCTCCTGCAAACCTCCAGATCGGTGTGGCCAGACCTTGAGGTGTAAATTGGTGGAGCTAGACGGGATCGAACCGTCGACCTCTTGCATGCCATGCAAGCGCTCTCCCAGCTGAGCTATAGCCCCAGGTTTTTCGCCTCGCGGCGGAGTGACATCAACCTGCAACGTCACTTCTGTGAAACTGGCGTCCCCTAGGGGACTCGAACCCCTGTTACCGCCGTGAAAGGGCGGTGTCCTAGGCCACTAGACGAAGGGGACATAACCCTTGCGTACCTGATCGGTGCTGGTTCCGACCTTCCGGTACAAACTCCAGGGCAGTGTAGCCTACCCTGCAGCTTCTAAATTGGTGGAGCTAGACGGGATCGAACCGTCGACCTCTTGCATGCCATGCAAGCGCTCTCCCAGCTGAGCTATAGCCCCACATTCGACTTCACTTCACACCGTCGTTGCCGCCGTGTTTCCGTGTTGTCTTGTGGACGGGGCGCATATTAAGTGCGACCCACTTCCCTGTCAAATTTTTTTTAAACATTTTTCAAAAGAATTTTCCGGGATAACAATCACTTACCGCCCTCCCCCCGAAAAACCGGGGCTTGTCGGCCACGCCTCCGGCCCCTGAAACGGAGGCGGCGCGGCCGACACTGACTCAGGCAATCGTGCCCAACAGCTTTTCCCATTCCTTGTTTTCTTTCTTCGATACGCCACCCAGCAGGTCCAGCGCCTGGCGCAGGCGGAAGCGCGTCAGGTCCGGGCCGAGGATTTCCATCGCGTCGAGCACCGACACCGAACTCGCCTGCCCGGTAATCGAGGCGAACATCAGCGGCATGGCGTCGCGCAGCTTCAGTTCCAGGGCATCGACCACCGCCTGGATCGTCGCGGTGATGCTGTCCTTCTCCCACTGGCGCAGGCTTTCCAGCTTCCACAGGATCAGTTGCATGAGCTTGCGCACATCGTCCGGCGCGAGTTTCTTGTGCTCGAACAGCTTGGCGTCCAGCGGCAGGCTGCCGGCGAAGAAGAAATTCGCCAGTGGCGCGACCTGGCTGAAGGTCTCGACCCGGCCCTGGACCAGCGGCGCGATCTTCATCAGATATTCAGGATTCAATGCCCAGTTCTGCACGCGGCTGGCGAACTCTTCCACCGGCAGGTCGCGCAGCCACTGGCCGTTGAGCCAGGACAGCTTCTCGATATCGAAGATCGGCCCGCCGAGGGAAACGCGGGACAGGTCGAAGTTGTCGACCATTTCCTGCAGCGAGAACTTCTCGCGCTCGTCCGGCATCGACCAGCCCATGCGCCCCAGGTAGTTGAGCATCGCTTCGGGCATGAAGCCCATGCGCTCGTAGAACGTCACCGAGGTGGGGTTCTTGCGCTTGGACAGCTTGCTCTTGTCCGGATTGCGCAGCAGCGGCATGTAGCACAGCTGTGGCTGTTCCCAGCCGAAGTATTCGTAGAGCAGGATCAGTTTCGGCGCCGACGGCAGCCATTCCTCGCCGCGCAACACGTGGGTGATGCCCATCAGGTGGTCGTCGACCACGTTGGCCAGGAAGTAGGTCGGCAGGCCGTCGGTCTTCATCAACACTTGCATGTCCATGCGATCCCATGGGATCTCGACTTCGCCGCGCAACATGTCCGGCACCACGCAGACGCCTTCGGTCGGCACCTTCATGCGGATCACATGGGGCTCGCCGGCGGCCAGGCGACGGGCCACTTCTTCCTTCGACAGCAGCAACGCGCGGCCGTCGTAGCGCGGGGTCTCGCCACGGGCCATCTGCTCGGCACGCATCTGGTCCAGCTCTTCGGCGGTGCAGAAGCACGGGAAGGCATGGCCCATGTCGACCAGTTGCTGGGTGTACTTCTTGTAGATCTCGCTACGTTCGCTCTGCCGGTACGGACCGTGCGGACCGCCGACGTCCGGGCCTTCGGCCCAGGTGATGCCCAGCCAGTTCAGCGCATCGAAAATCTGCTGTTCGGACTCACGGGTCGAGCGCAACTGATCGGTGTCTTCGATCCGCAGGATGAACTCACCGCCATGCTGCTTGGCGAAGCAGTAGTTGAACAAGGCGATGTAGGCGGTGCCAACGTGGGGATCCCCAGTAGGCGATGGCGCGATACGAGTGCGAACGGTGGTCATGGGCGGTCTCGAAATAGAGATAAAACAAAGGGCGAATGGTAACAGGCGGACAGGCCTCGTCTCCAGCATGGGGCGCCCGACAGAGGGCATATAAGCCAAGCTTCGGTCTAAAAATGGCGCCAGACCGCTAAAACCGGGCTTTCTCCGCGGATGGCATTTACCCATCAATCGGCCTGTGCCAGATTCATCTACTGCCAAGTTCACTAATTATCCTGATTGTTGCCTGCCCATGCCTGCCCAACTCAAGCGTCGCCTGTCGGTTTTCCTGTTGATCGTCCTGTTGATCGCCCTCGGTTTCTTTGCCGAGTGGTTCTGGCGCGGGCGGTTTTATGAAAGCACCGATAACGCCTATGTCCAGGGAGAAATCACCCGGGTTTCCAGCCAGCTCGGCGCACGTATCGATCAGGTGCTGGTGGCCGACAACCAGCATGTCGAAAAAGGCCAGTTGCTGGTCAGGCTCGAAGGCGACGATTTTCATCTGGCGGTCGACCGCGCCAATGCCACCCTGGCCACCCGCGAGGCCGAACGCCTGCAGGCCCAGAGCAAGCTGACCCAGCAGGCCAGCCTGATCGCCGCCGCCGATGCCCAGGTGGCATCCAGCCAGGCCAGCCTCGGCCGCTCGCAGTTGGACCTGTCGCGGGCGCAGACCCTGCGCAAGCCCGGTTATGTCTCGGAAGAGCGGGTCACCACCCTGTCCGCCGACAACCATATCGCCCGCTCCCAGGTGGCCAAGGCCCAGGCCGACCTGCAAAGCCAGCGCCAGCAGGTCAACGCCCTCGCCGCCGAACTCAAGCGCCTCGACGGCCAGATCGCCAACGCCCGCGTCGACCTGGCCCAGGCCGAACTGAACCTGACCCGCAGCGAAATCCATGCACCGATCAGCGGCATGGTCGGCCAGCGGGCGGCACGCAACGGCCAGTACGTGCAGGCCGGCGCCTATCTGCTGTCGATCGTGCCGGACCAGGACATCTGGATCCAGGCCAACTTCAAGGAGACCCAGATCGGCCATATGCAGCCCGGCCAGAGCGCGAAGCTGACCTTCGACGCCTATGAAGACATGCCGATCCAGGGCCGCGTCGAGAGCCTGTTCGCAGCCTCCGGCGCGCAGTTCAGCCTGCTGCCGCCGGACAATGCCACGGGTAACTTCACCAAGGTGGTGCAGCGGATTCCGGTCAAGCTGACCTTTGCCGCCGACAACCCGCTGCGGGGCCGCATCCGTCCGGGCATGTCGGTCACCGTCAAGGTCGATATCCGCGACCCTGACCATGGCCGGTGATGAACTGATCCGCCCGGTCGGCGAGCCGACCCGGCGGGACTGGATCGCGGTCATGAGCGTCATGCTCGGCGCCTTCATGGCGGTGCTCGACATCCAGATCACCAACTCCTCGCTCAAGGATATCCAGGGCGCCCTGTCGGCCACCCTGGAGGAAGGTTCATGGATCTCCACGTCCTACCTGGTGGCGGAAATCATCATGATCCCGCTGACGGCCTGGCTGGTGCAGTTGCTCTCGGCGCGGCGGCTGGCGGTCTGGGTATCCCTCGGGTTTCTCGTCTCGTCGCTGCTGTGCTCGATGGCCTGGAGTCTGGAAAGCATGATCGTGTTCCGTGCCATGCAGGGCTTTACCGGTGGCGCGCTGATTCCGCTGGCCTTTACCCTGACCCTGATCAAGCTGCCGGAACACCACCGCGCCAAGGGCATGGCGATGTTCGCCATGACCGCCACCTTCGCGCCGTCCATCGGCCCGACGCTGGGCGGCTGGCTCACGGAAAACTGGGGGTGGGAGTACATCTTCTATATCAATATCCCGCCGGGCCTGATCATGATCGGCGGCCTGCTCTACGGCCTGGAGAAAAAGGACTCACACTGGGAACTGCTCAAGAGCACCGACTACGCCGGGATCGTCAGCCTCGGCATCGGCCTCGGTTGCCTGCAGGTGTTCCTCGAGGAAGGCCACCGCAAGGACTGGCTGGAATCGCAACTGATCGTGACCCTGGGCAGCATCGCCCTGCTGGGCCTGATCACCTTCGTGATCCTGCAGTTGTCCAAGCCCAACCCGCTGATCAACCTGCGCATCCTGCGCAACCGCAACTTCGGTCTGTCGAGCATTTCCAGCCTGGGCATGGGGGTCGGCCTGTACGGATCGATCTACCTGCTGCCGCTGTACCTGGCGCAGATCCAGAACTACAACGCCCTGCAGATCGGCGAGGTGATCATGTGGATGGGCGTGCCGCAGCTGTTCCTGATTCCGCTGGTGCCCAAGCTGATGAAGTTCGTCTCGCCGAAAATGCTCTGCGCCCTGGGCTTCGGCCTTTTCGGGCTGGCGAGCTTTTCCTCGGGCGTGCTCAATCCCGACTTCGCCGGCCCGCAGTTCAACCAGATCCAGATCATCCGCGCCCTCGGGCAACCGCTGATCATGGTCACCATCTCGCTGATCGCCACCGCCTACATCCTGCCGCAGGACGCCGGCTCGGCCTCGAGCCTGTTCAACATCCTGCGCAACCTCGGCGGCGCCATCGGCATTGCCCTGCTCGCGACCCTGCTGGATGCGCGGACCAAGGTCTATTTCGACTACCTGCGCGAGTCCATCGTCCCGAGCAACCCGCAAGTGGCCGAGCGCCTGGCGCTGCTGGCGGACAAGCTCGGCAGCGATAGCGCGGCCCTCGGCAAGCTCAGTGAAATCACCCACCAGCAGGCGCTGATCATGGCCTACAACGACGCCTTCCATTTTGTCGGGATTGCCCTGGGCATCAGCATGCTGGCGGTGCTGCTGACCAAGGCGCTACCGGCGGGGATCAAGGCTGGAGAGGCGCATTGACCTCACCGGCTGCTTCGCGGGCAAGCCCGCTCCCACATGATCCCGGTTCGACTCGGACACGGTGGGAGTGGGCTTGCCCACGAAGAGGCCAGACCAGGCACTCCATGACTACAGGGGCTGGCCACTGCGCTCCCTGATCAATTCGATCAGCGCCCGCAGCCCCGCCGGTACATGGCGGCGACCGGGGTAGTACAGCGACAGCCCGTCAAACGGTGGCGTCCAGTCTTCCAGGACCGACACCAGTGTCCCCGCCGCCAGGTCGGCGGCGGCATTCCACTGCGTCGCATACACCAGCCCCAGTCCCGCCCGCGCTGCCTCCAGCACCAGGGTCGACTCATCCAGGGTCAGCACGCCCTGGACATCCACCGCCTGGGTTTCGCCATGGCGCTCGAACTCCCAGTGGTAGATCCGTCCACTCGGCAGGCGCAGGCGAATGCAGCGGTGCTTGAGCAGGTCGGTCGGCGTCTGCGGCACCGGATTTCGCGAGAAGTACTCCGGGCTGCCCAGCACCAGCAGACGCAACGGCAAGCCCAGGGGAATGGCGATCATGTCCTGGGGCACGCTGTCGTGCAGGCGAATCCCGGCATCGAAGCCCTCGACCACGATATCGATCAGCTTGCCCTCGGTGACGATATCCACGTTCATCTGCGGATAGCGCCGCATGTATTCGATGAACAACGGCATCGCCTGCTTCGCCGCGCCCGCGGCGGTGTTGATCCGCAAGGTCCCGGTGGGTATGCCGGCATGACTGCCGGCCTGCTCCATCGCCTCGCGAATGGTCGACATGGCCGGCGAAATACTCTCGACAAACTGCGCGCCCGCCTCGGACAAGGCCACGCTGCGGGTCGTGCGGTTGAACAGGCGGGCACCGATCCGACTCTCCAGCGCCGATACCGCATGGCTCAAGGCCGAGGTCGAGACCTCCAGCTCGGCCGCCGCCGCGCGAAAACTCCGATGCCGGGCCACCGCCAGCACCGCTTCCAGCTCTGTCAGGCCTGAAGTGCGCATTATCCCAAATCACTCATCAAGTCATGCCGGTCTGTCCGGCTTATCAGATCAATCCTAGTCCCATACCGTGTTCGACACCACCCGTGCACGCTCTGGAGCTGCCATGCAACGCATCGATCACATCTATATCAACGGTACTTTTGTCACCCCCCACGGCCAGGAACTGTTCGATCTGTACAACCCGGCCACCGGCCAGGTCATCGGCCAGGTCCGCCTGGGCGACGAGCAGGACGCCGATGCCGCCATTGCCGCCGCCAAGGCGGCCTTCCCGGCCTTTTCGCGCACCGCCAAGGCCGAGCGCCTGGCGATGCTGCAACGCATGCACGCCGCCATTGCCGCCCGCGAGGACCAGCTCAACGATGCCTTGATCGAGGAATATGGCGCACCGGCTTCGCGCTCGCGCTGGATGGCCCAGCACGCGGCGAATGTACTGCTGGAGGCGGCCCGGGTCCTGGAAAACTATGACTTCATCCGCCAGGCCGGGACCGCCGAAGTAAGCATGCAGCCACTGGGCGTGGCCGGCCTGATCACCCCGTGGAACAGCAATGCCGGCTTTATCTGCGGCAAGCTCGCCTCGGCCCTCGCCGCCGGTTGCACCGCGGTGATCAAGCCCAGTGAAATGAGCGCGATCCAGACCCGCATCGTCACCGAGGCCCTGCACGAGGCCGACCTGCCGCCCGGCGTGTTCAATATCGTCACCGGCCGCGGCGAAACGGTGGGCGCCCGGATCAGCAGCCACCCGGACGTGGCGAAGATTTCCTTCACCGGCTCGACCCTGGTCGGCAAGACCATCCTGCGCGCCGCCGCCGAGACGCTGAAGCGCGTCACTCTCGAACTGGGCGGCAAATCCCCGGTGGTCATTCTCGACGACGCCGACCTCGACCAGGCCATTCCCATGGCACTGCAGGCCGGTTTCATGAACAACGGCCAGGCCTGTGTCGCCGGCACCCGGATCCTGGTGCCGGAACAGCGCCTGGCCGAGGTCGAGGCCGCCGTCCTCAAGGCCATCGGCGCCATCCGCTCCGGCGACCCGAGGGCACAGGACACCAGCATCGGACCGATGGTCAGCGAGAAACAATGGCAACGCGTCCAGCGTTACATCCGTGTGGGTATCGACAGCGGCGCCCGCCTGCTGACCGGTGGCGAAGGCCTGCCCGAAGGTCTGCAGGCCGGCTGGTTCGTACGCCCGACGGTATTCAGCGGCGTGACCAACGACATGACCATCGCCCGCGAGGAAATCTTCGGCCCGGTGTTGTCGATCATCACCTACCGTGACCAGGAAGAGGCCCTGCGTATCGCCAATGACACGCCCTACGGCCTGCAGGCCTATGTGATGTCCCGCGATATCGAACGGGCCCGCCGCGTCGCCGCGCACATCGAGGCCGGGCGTGTGCTGATCAATACCCTGGCCCATGAGCCGCAGGCACCGTTCGGTGGTTTCAAGCAATCGGGGATCGGTCGCGAGTACGGCACCTACGGACTCGAAGCCTTTCTCGAACCGAAATCGTTGCTGGGTCTGGGGTCGACAGCTGGCCTCTGAAAAGCGGCGTCTCGGCTACATACCGGATGACCGGAGGGTGCGTCCTTGTGGGAGCGGGCTTGCCCGCGAAGCTTCTGGCGACAGCTCTGGCCTCTTCGCGGGCAAGCCCGCTCCCACACAAGCTTGCTCCCACACAGGCCCGCTTCCACACGGGCTCGCTTCCGCACAAGCCTGTTCCCACGCTTGCCCGCCGAGGCCACTCAGGAGTAGTTTGCCGGCATCCACTGACCGATTGGCGGAGCGCCGCATGTCCCACGTAGTTCTGGTGTTGACGGAAACCGTCAACGAATACCTGCCGATCATCGAACGCCAGGGTTTCGAGCTGATCCTCGCCCCGACGACCGCGCTGCGAGCCGAAGCCATCGCCGCCCACGGCAAGCGTATCAATGCAGTCCTGACCCGTGGCCCGCTGGGCCTGTTCGCCGAGGAAATGGCCGCCCTGCCCCTGCTGGAGATCATTTGCGTGATCGGCGCCGGCTACGAAAAGGTCGACCTGCATGCCGCCGCACGACGCGGCATCGTCGTGACCAACGGCGCCGGTGCCAACGCCTCGTCGGTAGCCGATCATGCCATGGCCCTGCTGCTGTCGCTGGTGCGCGATATTCCCCGGGCCGATGCGTCGGTACGCCGTGGCGAATGGCGCAAGCTGATGCGCCCGTCACTGGGCGGCAAGCGCCTGGGCATCCTCGGCATGGGCGCGGTCGGCATGGCGATTGCCCAGCGTGCGGCCCTCGGTTTTGGCATGTCGGTGAGCTACCACAATCGCCGCCGGCGCGAGGACATCGGCTATGACTATTGCGCAACCCCGGTCGAACTGGCCCAGGCCTCGGACTTCCTGATCGTCGCCACGCCGGGCGGTGCCGGCACCAACGGCCTGATCGGCCGACAAGCCCTTGAAGCCCTCGGTCCGGACGGTTTTATCGTCAATATCGCCCGGGCCAGCGTAGTGCTGACCGACGACCTCGTGGCCGCGCTGGAACAGGGCCGGATTGCCGGAGCCGCGCTGGACGTCTTCGATGACGAGCCGAATGTGCCGCAAGTGCTCAAGGACTTGCCCAACGTGGTACTCACCCCCCATGTCGCCGGCCTTTCGCCGGAGGCCTCGGAAGCCACGGTCAGCCTGGTGGCGGAGAATCTGCTGGCGTATTTTTCCGGCAAGCCGGTACTCACGCCCGTTGCCCTTCCCGGCTGATCGGCAATCCGCCTTGCGCTATGATCCCCCCTTCACCCACCCGCCGATGGACATCGCCTGCATGGAACGCCCCACCCGCCTGCTGCCCCTTGCCTGCCTGCTGCTGAGCCTCTCGCCCCTGGCCGGGGCGGCCGAAGCCCCGGTCGATTGCGACGCCCTGAATGAAAAGGCCAATGCCGAAGCCGGCAGCTATCGCCCGCCCGTCGAAGGCAAAGTGATCGGCAAGGGCCGGGCGTACTTTCACAGTGCCCCCAGCAGTGCCTGTATCAGCAAAAAGGTGTTTGTCGTTCCCGGCGACATTCTGACGGTGTACGCCAGCACCGAAGACGGCTGGGCCCAGGTCATGTACATCGCCAACGGCGGCGAGGACTTCAGCGGCTGGGTCGAGGAAAACCGCGTCGAACTGGGCCAGCACTACGGCGGCGACCCTGAGCCTGCCGACACGCCGGAGCAGTGAACGGCAACCCGCCTGAACTCCGCCGGGGAATGTCAGTCAGCTTTGTGAGTGCCTTCGAACGCACGCACTGACAGCGGCATCCCCTCTATTCGGAGTTTCGCGTCCATGGTCGATCTTTCCAACGAACCTCTTTCCAAAGAGCTCCAGAGCGCGATCGAGGCCCACGGCGTCATCGGCGACATGAGCAGCGCCGCACTGATCAACGACCGTGGCAGCGTCGATTTCTTCTGCTGGCCGGCATTCGACAGCCCGTCGATATTCTGCGCCCTGCTCGACACCCCGGAAGCGGGGATTTTCCAGCTGGCTCCGGACCTGCCCGACGCTCGCCGCGAACAGATCTACCTGCCGGATACCAATGTCCTGCAGACCCGCTGGCTGAGCGCGGGGGCCGTGGTGGAAATCACCGACCTGCTCCCGGTCAGCGACGACGAAGACGACCTGCCCATGCTGATCCGCCGGGTACGAGTGGTCAGCGGCCGCGCCACGTTCCACCTGCGTTGCGCCGTGCGCCATGACTACGCGCGCGCCGCGACCCGCGCCCGCCTCGACGAGCAGGATGTGTGCTTCCACGCACCCGGCCAGCCAAGCCTGCGCCTGTGTGCCGACCAACCGCTGCAACTGCGGCGCGATGCCGCCGTCGCCACCTTCGCGCTGGAACAGGGCCAGTGCGCCGAGTTCCTCCTGGGCGCCGCCGACGATCCGCGGCTCAAGGTCGGCAGCAGCGACCTCGCCCTGCAACGCACCCTGACCTTCTGGCGACACTGGATCGGCCGCTCCAACTATCGTGGCCGCTGGCGCGAAGCGGTCAATCGCTCGGCCCTGACCCTCAAGCTGCTGACCTCGCGCAAGCATGGCGCGATCCTCGCCGCGGCCACCTTCGGCCTGCCGGAAAGCCCCGGCGGCCAACGCAACTGGGACTATCGCTACACCTGGATCCGGGACGCCTCGTTCACCATCTACGCCTTCATGCGCCTGGGCTATGTCGAGGAAGCCAACGGTTTCATGCGCTGGCTGCGCGGGCGCGTCGGCGATTGCAGCGACCAGCCCTTGAAGCTGAATATCCTCTATGCCATCGACGGCACCCAGGAACTCCCCGAAACCGAACTGCAACACCTGTCCGGCCACGGCAATGCCCGCCCCGTGCGCATCGGCAACCAGGCCTACGACCAGATCCAGCTGGACATCTTTGGCGAGTTGCTGGACGCGGTGTACCTGACCAACAAATACGGTGAAGCGATTTCCCATCAGGGCTGGCTGCATGTCGGCCAGATCGTCGACCAGGTCTGCGAAACCTGGGACCAGGCCGATGTCGGGATCTGGGAGATGCGCGGCGAGAAACACCATTTCCTGCACTCGCGGCTGATGTGCTGGGTTGCCCTCGACCGCGCCATCCGCCTGGCCTCCAAGCGCTCGCTGCCGGCGCCGTTCGCCCGTTGGGACCAGACCCGCCAGGCGATCCACAGCGATATCTGGAACAACTTCTGGAACTCGGAACGCGGGCATTTCGTCCAGCATATCGGCGGCACCGGCCTCGACGGCTCGATGCTGCTGATGCCGCTGGTGCGTTTTGTCGGAGCCACCGACCCGCGCTGGCTGGCCACCCTGGAGGCGATCGAGAAAAGCCTGGTGCGCGACGGCATGGTCTACCGCTATCGCAACGACGACCATCCCATCGACGGCCTGCCGGGCACCGAAGGCGCCTTTGCCGCCTGCTCGTTCTGGTACGTCGAATGCCTGGCCCGCGCCGGCCGCGTGGAACAGGCGCACCTGGAGTTCGAACAACTGCTGCGCTATGCCAATCCATTGGGGTTGTATGCCGAAGAGTTCGATCCCCAGGCCCGGCACCTGGGCAACACCCCGCAGGCCCTGACCCACCTGGCGCTGATCAGCGCCGCGTGTTTCCTCGACCGCAAGCTGAGCGGCGATGTCACGCCATGGCAGCCCTGAAAAACACCGCGCCGATACCTATCCGGCGTTTTGTATAAAGTTTGTAACACTTCTGAATATATTCTCTGCCCTGCCGATACACTTGTTCAGACTCGTTTATCACGCCTATTTTCGACAGGACATTCCCAATGGTTTTCTCGCAAAGACCCCGGCACGATGCTGAAACCCACGGCCACGTAGTCGTTGGGGGTCGGGTATGAGCCTGGGTTCGATCTCTGCCTGGGCCACCGCCGTGCGTTCGCGGGTGGTGCAACAGGATGTCGCGGCAGCCAAGAAGAACAACACCGAGAAGGCCAACGCCGACAAGGTCCTCAAGGACATCAAGCCCGATCCCAAGGCCCTCGACACGGACAAGATGGCCAAGGACCACCTGCAGTCGAAGTTCCAGGGATTCGATCCGAAATCGGTCACCCCGGAACAGTTGGCCAAGTACAGCGATATCCTCAAGGAACAGGGCCTGATCAGTTCCACCACGGCCAACCTGCTGTCCACCGCCGGCTCGCAGAAAAAACCGAATGAGAAATTCAACGCGCTGGACTATTTCGCCAACCAGATCAGCGGCCTGCAGAACAGCCCGACCAAGAACGAGCAGTTCGCCAACTACATGATTCCCGAGTACAAACGGGCGATCAACGTATTGCAGAACCTGCAACAATTCGCCAATTCCGGCGCGAGCATGTCCATCGACACCAAGGCCTGATCCCTCGGCAGCGGGCAGGTGTGGGAGCGGGCTTGCCCGCGAAGCTCCTGGCGCCCTCGAGGGCGCCTTCATCGCAATGCCGCCCCGACAAGCCCACACCCGTCACACACGACGCGAAAATAATCTTCTTGCCGACCTTCCACGCCCCTGGCAGCTGTAGCTCAAACATTTATTTGATTATGCGAATACTTATCATATAGATTCGTAAATATATGTTTCGCCGCCAACCGGGAGTCCCCGCGCAATGCCAAGGTCAACCAACAGGGCTTGGGCCGGAGCCTGCAAGCGTCTAAGCTGGGATGCCCATCTCTTCAGCCTTGGATCGCCGTGTGAAATTCAGCCTGCCGAAAGTTGCCACCGCCCCCTTCTGTCCCTCTGAGGTGAACGGCTCGATAGCAGTCGACAGCGGGGCGCCGTTCTTCAAGCGCGCCCTGCGCTTCGCCGGGCCCGGCCTGCTGGTGTCCATCGGCTACATGGACCCGGGCAACTGGGCCACGGCAATCGAGGCCGGCTCGCGCTATGGCTACAACCTGCTGTTCGTGGTGCTGCTGGCCAGCCTCGCGGGCATGGCCGTGCAATGCCTGTGCTCGCGCCTGGGGATCGCCACCGGTCGTGACCTGGCGCAGCTCTGCCGCGAGCGCTACAGCCCTCGTTCGGCGCGCACCCAGTGGCTGCTGGCGGAGGTCTCGATCATCGCCACGGACCTGGCCGAGGTGCTCGGTTGCGCCCTCGCCTTCCACCTGCTGCTGGGCTGCTCGCTGACCTTCGGGATTGTCCTGACCGCCTTCGATACCCTGCTGATCCTGGCTTTGCAGAACCGTGGGTTCCGTCGCCTGGAAGCGATCATGCTGGTGCTGGTGGCAACCATCGGCGTGTGTTTCTTCATCGAACTGGTGCTGATCAAGCCCTACTGGCCGGACGTATTCAACGGCTTCAAGCCATCGATGTCAGCGCTGAGCGAAGCCGCACCGCTGTACCTGGCGATCGGCATCCTCGGGGCGACGGTGATGCCCCACAACCTCTACCTGCATACCTCGATCGTCCAGACCCGGCTGGTCGCCAGGGACCGCGCCAGCCGCCAGGACGCGGTACGCCTGGCGCGGGTCGATACCATCGGTTCGCTGGCCCTGGCGCTGCTGGTCAACGCGGCGATCCTGATCCTCGCGGCGGCGGCCTTTCACCAGTCCGGGCACACCGACGTGGTGGAGATTCAGGACGCCTACCACCTGCTCGATCCACTGGTGGGCGGAGCCTTCGCCAGCACCCTGTTCGGCATCGCGCTACTGGCTTCGGGACAGAGTTCGACCTTCACCGGAACCATCGCCGGACAGGTCATCATGGAAGGTTATCTGAACCTGAAGATCCCCTGCTGGCAGCGCCGCCTGATCACCCGTGGACTGGCCCTGATCCCGGCCTTTATCGGCGTCTGGCTGATGGGCGAAGGGGCCGTGGGCAAGCTGCTGGTCCTGAGCCAGGTGGTGCTCAGCCTGCAGCTGCCGTTCGCCCTGTACCCGCTGATCCGCATGACCAGCGATGAACGCCTGATGGGCGAGTTCGTCAACCGCTGGTACACCAAGGGCCTCGCCTGGGGGCTGTTCGTGGTGATCAGCGGGGCGAATCTCTGGCTGATCGCGCAGGTGTTCAGCGAGTGATCCAGCAGCGCCCCGAGCCGGCTCGGGGTGCTGCTTCATCAATGGCTCACGGACAGGCATGGTCACCGAGCAATGTCCAGGCAGCCCCCGGCGGTGCGGTGTTTATCCAGTACTTGGCCGAATACAACTTGCCCTGGTGAATCACCTGGTTGCCGGCGACATAGGGCCGCCCGGCCTGCCAGGGCACCGGCAGCGGGCTGACCAGGCTGAAGGCGTCGGTCTTGTCCGGCGAGACACCACGGCTCGACCAGCCGGCGCGCCAGACCACCCCGTTGTACTGCACGGTATCGCCGCCGACATAAGTCTTGAGCGTATCCCATTGCGGGTATTGCCCGGCGTTCGGGTCGGTCGGCATGCAGCCATCCCCGCCGCCGGATCCGGCGACCACCCGGACAACCTGGGTTTTCCTGCTCTCGCGCCCCTGCGCGTCGCGCACGGTGAGTTGCACGGTACGGTTGCCCGCGGTGGCCGGAGCAGTCGCGTTCACGCGCTGGCTGCTGGAGCTGGCGGGGGTGAAGCCGGGCAGGCTCCAGGCATAAGTCAGCTGGTTGCCCGTGGAGGACGCCGCCGAAAACTCCAGGGACTTGCCGGTTTCGACCTGTCCGTCGGCCGTGATCACGGCCATGGGCTCGGGGCTGGACGGCTCGGCGCTGACCGTCACGGCCTGGCTGTCGCTCAGGTCGTCGCTATTGGTTACCGTCAGGCGGAAGATGAAATGGCTGCTGCGGTTCACCGGAGGAATATTCGCCCGCGCCTCCCGGGATGAACTGCCGGTGATGCTCACGTCCGGAGTCCCGTCCGTCTGCTCCCAGCGATAGCGCAACGCCCCGCCCGCCGGGTCGGAAGACTGCGAGCCGTCGAGCCGGACCACCGTTGGCCCGGTAACGGCGGAAGGCTCTGCCCGGGCAACCGCATAGGGCGGATTGGCCTCCACCGGGTCAGGGTAGAAATTCGCCACCACCGGCGCGCGCAATACCCAGACCCTGGCGTTATCGCTGACGTTCACAACCCCCAGGGGCGCCTCCTTGTAGGTGCGATAGGGGTTCGACCAGTAATTGATCACGCTGCAACGGGAACAGTAAGGCGCCATGATCGTGGACCAACGAATGTCGCCCGAGGTTTTCTGATGGCCGGAACCGTAGGGAAACACATTGCCCTGGGCTTCTTCCGGCGTATGGTCGGCACCGATATTGTGGCCGATTTCGTGCTGCACCGTGGTGCCGTCGGAGAAACACGTCCAGTCGATCGCCCCATAGGCCGTTGCCTTGGTCGAGTTCAGATTGGCCAGGCCACAGTAGGAACGGATATCGGCCACCAGCACCACCAGGTCGGCACGCTGCTCATCGCGCAGTGCCCAGGTCGGCGCACCGAGATCGCGGTCGGTGCGGCTCTCGATCTTGTCCAGCAACCGATCGCCATCCGCCTGGGCCTGCTGGGCATAGTTCGCGATATAGGTGCCGGCACTCTCGAACCGTGCGGGAATATCACTGTTGACGAAGGACTGGTTCGACTCCTCGATCACCAGGGCGGACTGGGCCTGAAAGCCCGCACTGCCGCCGAGCTTTTCCACCGCCAGTGGCGTAGCGACGATCGTCACCCGGATCGTGCTGATGCCGTCACGCGGGGGCGACCCGCTTGCCGATTCCAGCGTTGCCGCGGACGAATCCTTGCGAATGACATGCCGATCCTGATCGTGTTCCTCGTCGAAGTGGCGCTTCTTGCTCTGGTCGACCTTTACCAGGACCTGCCCGCCCTGATTGAGCGGCAGGATCCGGTAGACCTCGCCACCCACCCGGACGATCCCGGTGATCTGGTCGGCGTTGCGCACCAGCACAACCGAATTCAGTTGATCGATCAGCCTCTCATCCCCGGCACTACCCTGGCTGGCCGCTCCCGGCACGGCGATCTCGCCGCGCCAGACAGCCCCGGTGGCAGTGGTGCGATAGAACAGCTTGTGCGCACTGACAATCCGACCATCCCCCAGCGGTATCTGCAGCACATCGAGTTGATCGGACAGCAGATCCGCATGCGCCTGCACCCGATGCACCGAAGTAAACGCCTGCACGTCCAGGATCGACACCAACGCCGGGTCAGTGGTTTGCCGCATCTGCTGGGGCGATTGCGCGGGTTCGATCGTAAAGAGGCTGTCTGCCGCCCATGAGGCCGGGGCAACGGTCAGCATGAAGAGAATCCACGCGAACAAGCCGTCGCGTTTCCATGAGCCGGATCGCACACCCGACAAGTGACAAGTCATGACACCCTCCCATTCGAACGGACAAAGCGCTGCCTTGGCAGTTCGCACATTGGTGTTTTCGTGGGGGTGCTGGTGACGATCGACTACGCGCTACAACTGATGGGTACGTGAACACGCACCCTACGACTCAAACGCCTGCTCGCCGGCATTCGAAAGCCGTTTCAACACGACGGGGAACTGACTTGATCACTGCGCCTACTGCCTTTCCCAGGTGAAACAGACATCCGGCCCCGACCAGTACCCTGGACAGTAAGGCCTGTTGCACTGCTCTGGCTGCAATACTCACGACAGTCTAGACGTAAAATCGCCAGGCCAGCGACCTTGCCCGAGAATTGTCACAACACGCCCAGCAAGGTCCACACCCGCCGCGCCTCGGCATCGGAGGAGATCAGCTCCGACAGCAGCTCGTTCAACGGTTTGTTGCCCCACTCCACGGCCTTCTTCACCACATAGGGCACCGGGCTGTGGGGCTCGGTCTTCGCCAGGTAGTCGGCGATCAGCAGCAGTTGCCGGTAAGCCTCCTCGCGATTGCGCGGCGCGGCCGGGCGGGTTGCCTGCTCCGTGGCCTCGGCAGCGGGTGCCGGCGCAACCGCCCGGTCCTCCTCGACAGTGTTCTCGATCGGCGCCACGGGCGGCTCCGGCTGCTGCGGGTGCATGGCGATGAACTCCCGGGTCAGTGTGCTCAAGGCCTGCATGATCTCACGCAAGGGCCTGCAGGTCGGGGCCAGTTCCCCCAGGTAGCGGTCGGTCCACTGCTCCAGCGCCTCCAACTGGCGCAACGACGCCAGCAACAGGTTCTGGCTGTGCAGCCACCAGGACAGCGGCGTGGCGCGGATCAGTTCATTGACCTTCTGCTGTTCCAGCCGCGCCGTCTCGACGATGGCCTTGGCGTTCTTGTTGTCGCCGGTGAGCACTTGCCGGCCCTGCAACTGCTGCCAGCCATACAGACTCAATCCGGCCAATCCGTTGCTGCCACCGGGGGCGAACAACGGCACCCGCGTATGCAGCACCTCGGCATAGCGCCGCACCAGCCAGTCCACCGGCGTCACCCGCCAGGACTGGTCGCCATCCTCGGCCTGCGGATGCACCTGCTCGGGATAGCGCTCGCACAACCCCAGCAACAACGCCAGGGCCGCCTGCAGGCCTTCGAGCCCGTGACGATGAAGCCAGGCCTCGCCGAGCCAGGCGGCGACCATCAGGTCCTTGCTGCGCCCCACTAGGATGTCGCTGGCCAGCTGTTCGACGCCGGCCCACTCGGCCCGCTTGATCTCCTTTTCCCAGACCCCTTTGGGCAGGCTGGTGTCATCCTCGCGCCGCAGCTCGCGCAGGCGATCGTAATCGGCTTCGTAGCGCAGGTTCTGCCCGCAGGGCGCGTCCACGGAAATCGCTTCGAGCAGCGGCTCCACCAACAGCGACAATCCTCCATCCGGCTGACTCATAACGCCCCCTGATTACCGGTCACGGTGCTGGCCGTGCCAAAACTCGAAAAAGGCGACGACGGTGCCCGCACCGGCAGCGGGGCCAGCGACAACGGCAGCTTGCCGCCCTGGGTCATCAACGACAGGCGGATAAACATGGTGGTCTGGCTGTCACCATTGACCGAACCGCGCACCGGCAGGCGCAGGGTCAGCGGAAAATCGGTGTAGTCCATGCTCGGCTGGCGTATCACCGACAGGTGTGAACGCATCATCCGCAACAACGACCAGGGCCCGCCATACTCCCAGCCGGCTTCCAGGTCGGCCACCGCCAGGCTCGGCTGCAACGGATCGCTGACCGGCCGCTCGGGTCCGTTGCGGGCCCAGCGCAGGGTCAGGCGGATCGGTTGCCCGACCATCCAGCGCAAGCGCTGCTGGGCGTCTCCCGGGTAGTTGATCTGCTGGCTGCCGGCATTCAGGCCCCAGGCGATCACCTGGTCAGCACCCCGCTCCTCCTCGCGGTCGGTACGCCAGCGCACGTCCATGTCGAAGCCGATCATCCCGCTCGGGTCACGCTGGAACAAGGGCCCGAGCCAGACCCGCGCCTGTTTCAGGCGTTCGAGGAAATCCGCCGCCGCCAACCGCTCGGGTGACTGGCTCAACACCAGTCCGGCCTGGGCCTTGGGCAGGCGTGTATCGATCAGCTCCAGCAGGTGCTGGACCCGCGCCGGCTCGGCGTCAGTCGCCTGGATACCGTGGGAAAACGGAAAACGCTCGGACAGGTACTGGTTGAAGTAGCCCGCCAGCTCGTTCCAGGCACTGACCGCCTGTGCCTGCTGCAACGCCTGGCAACGGCGCATCGCGCCCTGCTGCAAGGCCACTGCCCGCAACGCCAATTCACCCTGGCCGGCCGGCAGGTTGGCCGACGAGAGGATCTGTCCACAACTGCTGGCGTCCATGTCGATAAAGTCGCGACTGACCAGTTGCTCGATCAACGCCGGCGAGCTGGCCGGGTTCTGTTCCTTGTACTTGAGCAACTCATCGTGCAGGGAGTTCAGGCGCGTGAACCGCTCATAGTCCCCCGCCCCCAGGTTCTGCTGCTGGGCCCGGAGCCACTCCAGCGCCGGTGCCCGCGCCTCGGCAATGCTCTGCATGCTGCTGAACTGCTGCTTGAGATCGAGCTTCAGGTCCGGTACGTCGTTGGCCCGGAACAACTGCAGGCCGAGGTTCTTCGACCCGTCCCAACTGTCGATATCGACCCGTTCATGGAACACCGCCTGCGCATTGATCTGCTCCAGGCCGCTGCCGACCTCGGCCAGTGCCCGGCGATTGAGGGAGTTCTGCAGGTTGCTCGCCAGGTCCGCCCGCTTGAGTTCGATGAACGCGCTTTGCACCGCCAGGGCCTGATCGGTCTTGATATTGAACGACGCCGTCCCCGGAACCTGGCCACGACTGCTTTCCAGGCTCAGCCACATGGCCTTGGCCGCGGCATTCTCGGCGGCACGCAGCATCGGCCCGCGATAGGCCGGCGGGATACGCGGCATTTCCTCGCTGGCGTAATTCTTGTAGCTGGCAAAATACGTCAGGGCATTGTTCAGGCCGTCGCTGTCGAGGCTCTGATAACTGCCCCCGGCGCTGTCGTCGGCGCGCATGGCCATGGCGACGAAGTCGCGACGGAACAGCGCCGCGATGGCGTTGTTCAACTGCAGGACATGCTCCTGCAACACCAGTTGCCCGCTGCCCTGCTGGATCAGCAGGTTGCCCCGGGAACCGGCCTTGGCGATCCACTGGTCGCGGAAACTCTGCTGCAGCCTGGACGCCTGGTCCTCCAGGCTCTGCTCCAGTGGTGCGCCGAGCAGCGCGCTCTGGCGCACCTTGTCCATCAGCGCACTGTAGCCGGGGACCAGATCCTGGCCCTTGCCCCGGCTCCATGCCGAGTTGGTCAGGCTGACGACCGCCTGCAGGTCGTCAATCATCGCCTTGAGGTCTTCCAGCTCCGTCAGGGAATTCACGGCACCGGACTCCAGCTGGTCCAGGTGCAGCTTGAGGTAGCCGGCCTGGCGGACGAAGTTCTCGGCCAGGTAATACTGGTCCAGCCAGCGCCCCATCAGTTCCTTGAAGTTACCGCCGATGGTCAGGCGTTCGGTGGGCAGGTCCAGGTGGATCAGGTTCGACAGCTCCATCTTCGCCAGATGCTGGTTGTAGAACGCCGCCCGGTGCAACGTCGCGGCGTTGAGGTTGAGGCCCAGGGCCAGGTTGCCCAGGGACGCCAGGTCATCCAGTGGCGTCTTGCGGTTGTTCCCCGCCTTGGTGAACAACAGGTATTGCTGTTCCAGCGCCGTGGCCCGCTCCACCAGGTCCCTGGACTTGACGTAGGTCTGCCATTGCGCCGGATCCTCGCTTTCCAGATTGGGACGCCGGTCGGTGTTCTGGATCGCCCTGAGTTGCGTCAGGTTCATCTGCAACAGATCACGCAGCGGCAGCACCATATGCTTCATCGCCACTTCCCGCAGTATCTGGTCACGCTCCTGGTCGAGATAGGAGAACCACGAGGTCGGCAATACCAGTGAGGTGAAGTGCCAGCGCGGCGACTGCTCCATCAGTTGCCAGAACGCCTGCACATTGCGCCGGGTCGGCCCCAGCCGGTGATTATCATCGACGACCGTGACATAGCCCTTCTGTGCCCCCTCCAGCAGGCGCGCCAGTTCCCGGGCATCCTTGAGCGAGTCCTGCCAGATCCAGACCATCGCCACCGCCCAGACCAGCCCGACAAGCGCCGCCGTCACACCGACCACCCGCTGCCAGCGCTGCCGCAACCGCAACAGCCGTGGCACCACCTGGGCCAACCCCTGCTCGGCGACGATCCGCCGTTGCCAGAGCTGCCGCGAGAAGGTGCTTTGCAGCAGCGGGATATCGCTGGCGGAAAACACCGGAGCCGAGCCCGGCGCCTCGCTGGCGGTGAAATATATCCCGCGAAAGCGCGGTGCCTCGTTCTGTGCATTGCCCTGGAAAACCGGATCGAGCAGGGTCTGCAGGTTGCGGCGCAGGGCCTCGAAACGCTCCGGCAGGCCGTACAGGTCTTCGCCCAGGTGCCCGGACAACGCGCCGACTTCGGTGATCGCCTCCACCAGCACCCGTGTCACCTGGTCCAGCGCCTGGTCGCTCCACTCCGATTGCCAGAGGGTTTCCGGGGCGAACGGCGAGGTCCAGCCGAGGGTCCGTTCGCGGGACTCCTTGGGCAATGCGGCGATCAGTTCCTGGAAGCCGGGAATCTGCTCCATCTCGGTGACTACCACATACACCGGCAGGCTCAGGCCCAGGCGCTGCAACAGATCGATGAAACGCCGGCGGGCAGCGATGCCCAGGGCCGCCGCCTGTTCGTCATCCCACAGGCGACTGGCCGAGACGGTCCAGATCACCCCGTCCAGCGGTCGCCGGGCACGCAGGCGCAGGATCAGGCCGAGCAGGCGCCACCAGCTGCCACGCTTGAGCTTGAGTCCTTCATCCGGCAGGAACAACGACTCCGGCACCACCAGCACCGCGCCGTCGGGATCGGACCACCAGCGCCCGAACCAGGCCGGCTTGTCCGTGGGCAGCAGGTGCCAGCTGGAACACAGCTGCGCGCCCTGGGCATCGTTGCCGAGCATCAACAGCCAGGGCGACTGGTAGCGGTCCTGTACTCCCTGTTCCTGCTCCATGTGCCGCACGGCACCGTAGAAACTGCGAATCGCCGCGCCGCTCTGGGTGCGCAACCACCAGATCGCCACAGCCAGCAAGGCCAGTACCAGCAGCACGCCGACCACCCACGCGACAATCGCCAGCGGGCTCATGGATTCTGCTCCGCCGAAGCATCAGGGCCGTCCTGCTGGATCGCCGATTGCACCTGCGCGTTGATGTCGTACCAGAAGTAGTGGCTGAGACCGATCAGCAGCAGCGTCCCCGCGAGAATCACCAGGCCCAGGCGCAGGCCGTCCGGCAGCGACTGGCGAATCGGCAGACGCCGCGCCGGCACGTTGCTCGGTCGTTCGAGGCAATCGCTGACATCGACATAATCCGCCTCGCGCTGCCAGGCGAAGGCAAACAGCGCATGGCGCCATTTCTCATGCAGGGCCAGCCCGCTTTCCCCGCGCAGGCGCCCATGGAAGCCGAGGATCAGGCATTGCAGGTAGACATTGGCAAGATCACGACTGGCGGGAATCTCGTCGGCCAGGAGTTTCTCGATAGCCAGGGGGATCTGCTCGCCGGCATGGCGCGAGGCATACAGCAGCGACTCCAGGGGGTCGCTCTGCCAGGTCGGCTGTCCCGGCCAGGTGGCGTACAACAGGGTTTCATCAACCAGCGCGACAAAGGCATACACCGTGGCCTTGACCTGATGCTCGGCCGAGTCACCGACGCTGGCAAACGCGCTGCGCCAGAGCTTGCGACTGATCTTCGTGGAAAACTCCGCCACCGTGCCGACCTGCCGTGGCACGTCCTCGTCGTCCTTGTTCAAGCCGTTCCAGGCCTCCAGCCACTCCAACCAGGCCTGGCGAAAGGCGCTGCTCAAGGGTGACTGCTGCAACCCCGTTCCGACGCTCCCATCTGGCATTGCCTTCCCCTTCCTTGACTACGGTGCTTCGCTGGCCTGCTCGACGAACAGGACGATCTGCCATGGGTTGACCGCCAGCTTCGAGGCCGGGGCGATGATGTGCAGCGGTTGCTCGGGGTCGAACCACTCGCCGCGGGCCTCGACGACAAACAGCCGGGTGTCGCTGCCGACGCTGTAGGCCACCTGCTCCTGGCGACTCATGACCTGGTGCCGCAGCCCGGGCATGCGTTGCCGGGCCAGCACGGTCAGGTTGCTGTCGGAGGCGATGATGGTGCGCTCCAGCCATTCGATCGCCGCGCTTTCACCGGCCCCGGCGGGCATCCGCAGGCCGATCACCAGGCGCTGCTCGGGCTGGCGCTCGGGCAATTGCAGGGAGAACAGCTCGCCGGACTGCTCGAACGGCAGGCAGCGATAACCGACACGGATCAGTTCCAGGCCGAGCTCGAGCCAGTTCAGCACTTCTTCGTAGCCGCGCTGCAGTTCCAGATAATCCAGCGGCATGAACGCCGGCACACCGGCCAGCGGGTCGAGCACCGACCAGCCCCCGGCCATTCCCAGCAGCAGCCCATGCAGGTCCCGGGGACTGGCGACGCGGCTGTTCAACAGGCCTTCGACCTCCGGCAGGCGGGCCCAGAGCGCGCCGAGCTGGCGGCGGATTTCAGCGGCATCTTCCTGGCTGCCCGCCTGTTGCGCCTGGCGCAGGCGACCGGCGAGAAACAGGCATTTTTCCCGGCTCCGCGCGCACAGTGCCGCGACTCGCCGTCCCAACGGCGACTCCGGCAGCAACCGCGCAGTCGGCGGCACATAGGGCACCTGGACAAAGCCGCCGCCCTCCTTGCGGATACGCAGCAGAGGCAGGCATACCGAATCGGCCTTGTTGGTGTCGGTGCACAGGTGCGGATTGGGTCGCCAGACCGTGACCGGCTGCGGATTCTGGCCGCTGGTGAGGTCCTGCAGCGACTCGCTGGTCAACGATTGCAGGCGGCCCTTGAGCTCGCGCAACTGCCCCGCCCGCCAGAGCGGAGTGACCGCCAGGTACACCGTGACCATCGAGTGAATCGAGTTATCGATGGCATCGCCGACGTCCAGCTCGAGGCGCGCGCCATCGGCGGCGTCGAGGGTCACCGGCAAGCCGTCGGGAAAGGTGGCCTCCAGGGACAGGATCCGCACCTGCCCGGCGCACAGCGCGGAAGGATCGATCTCCAGTTGCTCGACACCCCAGAACCACGGGTTGCCCGCCTTGGCCAGGTGCGCGGCCAGGACTTCGGCCCGCAGGCCCTGCAACTGGAAGTGCTGGGGCAGCAACTGCATCCCCTCGTACCAGCAGACCGCATCAGGTAACAGACTCATACGTCTCCCTTCGACATCCGATAGTGCTCCTGAGCGGCGCGGATCAGCGATCGGCCGGATTCAACAGACTCATTTCCCGGCTGTTGAACTTCAGCCAGGCCTCCCGCTGGTCGTCTAGCCTGAGCCGGTGCGCACCGGGAGTGTTATAGCTGGCGAACACCAAAAGTCCAGCCGCCTTCTCGCCCTTCAACGGGAAGTCCTGCTCGGCGACAAACTGCCCGGGAACCAGCTCCAGTCCCCACACGCTCAACTGCTGGCGATAATCACGCTGGAACTGCTCACGCTCGCCGAACCACTGCTTGGCGCTCATCCCTGCCAGTTGCTTGAGCAGGTCGGGGTCCTTCACCGCAACGAAGTCCACGGCAATCGGCGTGTTGTCGTTGGCCAGGGGCGCCACGTCCAGCGTGAGGCTCGCCACACCGACCTTGGGTCCGAAAAACGAGCAGCCGGAAAGTATCAGCGCGGCTACAAATATAAGAATTTTCTGACACAAAGTTGAATTTTCCCTTTCTTGTGTAGGTCATATGGCGTTTTGCCTTGCTTTTTTATAGACCTGTTCTAGCTTCTTGGGTAGTTCGTCATCGCGACGAATCGGAGGGACCGTCGAAGGATTGGCAGGATCGCATTCTCCACCCCCTGTCTGGCTTTCGCGGTTCGGCAAGGGATGCGATCACGGGCAACCGATGCATTGCGCCCGCTCAACGCATCGGAGTCAGCCCAAATGGCCGAAAGTACCCAGCACAAGCTCGACCGGATTCGTCCGCCGCGCGTCCAGATCACCTACGACGTGGAGACCGGCGGCGCCATCGAGAAAAAGGAACTGCCCCTGGTGGTCGGCATCCTCGCCGACCTGTCGGGCAAGCCCGTCAATCCACCGGCGAAACTCAGCGAACGACGCTTCGTCGAGATCGACCGCGACAACTTCAACGAAGTCCTCACGTCCATCGCCCCGCGCTCGGTGCTGCAGGTCAGGAACACCCTGGCCAATGACGACAGCAAGCTCAATATCGAACTGAAGTTCGGCCATATCGACGACTTCGACCCGGTCAAGGTGGTGGAACAGGTCACCCCGCTGCGCCGCCTGTTCGAGGCCCGCCAGCGCCTGCGCGACCTGCTGACCAAGCTCGACGGCAACGACGACCTGGACAAGCTGCTGCGCGACGTGATCGCCAACACCGAAGGCCTGCAGGAGATCAAGTCGTCCGCCCGCGTGCAGGACACCCCGGCCGCCAACGAAGACGGCGTCGCCCCTGCCGAAGAGCCACAAGCCTGATCGCCCACCCACTCACGGAGGATTTGTCATGCCCAGTTCAGCCAGTGCCGAAAATACCAGCAGCGAAGGCAGTACCCAGACGTTATCCCTGTTGGACCAGATCATTGCCGACGGGCGCATGGCCCACGACGACAGCCAGCAGGAATATGCCCGCGACATGCTCGCGGAGTTCGCCACCCAGGTCCTCGATGAAGGCATGGCGATCGACAAAGACACCGTGGCGATGATCAACGACCGCATCAGCCAGATCGACAAGCTGATCAGCGCCCAGCTCAACGAAATCTATCACCACCCGGACATGCAGAAGCTTGAAGCCTCCTGGCGCGGCCTGCACATGCTGGTGCAGAACACCGAGACCAGCTCGCGGCTGAAACTGCGATTGCTCAATGTCAGCCAGAAAGAGCTGCAGAACGACCTGGAAAAAGCCGTCGAATTCGACCAGAGCTCGCTATTCAAGAAGATCTACGAAGACGAATACGGCACCCTCGGCGGCCATCCCTACAGCCTGCTGGTGGGCGACTACACCTTCGGTCGCCACCCCCAGGACATCGGCCTGCTGGAGAAACTGTCGAATGTCGCGGCCGCGGCCCACGCCCCGTTCATCGCCGCCGCCAGCCCGAAACTGTTCGACATGACCAGCTTCACCGAACTGGCCGTGCCCCGCGACCTGTCGAAGATCTTCGAGAGCCAGGAACTGATCAAGTGGCGCTCCTTCCGTGAAAGCGAAGACTCGCGTTATGTTTCCCTGGTCCTGCCGCATACCCTGCTGCGCCTGCCCTACGGCCCCGACACCAAGCCGGTGGAAGGCATCAACTACGTCGAAGACGTGAACGGCTCGGACCACAGCAAATACCTCTGGGGCAATGCCGCCTGGGCCCTGTCCCAGCGCATCACCGAGGCCTTTGCCAAATACGGCTGGTGCGCGGCGATCCGGGGTGCCGAAGGCGGTGGCGCGGTGGAAGGCCTGCCGGCCCATACCTTCCGCACCAGCTCCGGCGACCTGTCGCTCAAGTGCCCGACCGAAGTGGCGATCACCGACCGCCGCGAGAAGGAGCTCAACGACCTCGGCTTCATCGCCCTGTGCCACAAGAAGAACAGCGACGTCGCGGTCTTCTTCGGCGGCCAGACCACCAACAAGTCCAAGCTCTACAACACCAACGAGGCCAACGCCAACGCGCGGATCTCGGCGATGCTGCCCTATGTGCTGGCGGCGTCGCGCTTCGCTCACTATCTGAAAGTGATCATGCGCGACAAGGTCGGCAGCTTCATGACCCGCGACAACGTGCAGACCTACCTCAACAACTGGATCGCCGACTACGTGCTGATCAACGACAACGCGCCCCAGGAAATCAAGGCGCAATACCCGTTGCGCGAAGCCCGCGTCGATGTCACGGAAATCGCCGGCAAGCCCGGTGCCTACCGCGCCACGGTGTTCCTGCGGCCGCACTTCCAGCTGGAAGAGCTGACCGCTTCGATCCGCCTGGTCGCCAGCCTGCCACCACCGGTCGCAGCCTGAGCCTGTGCCCGCCGACCACCTGGCCGGCGGGTTTCCCCCTTCTTTGCAGTGACCACCCTTTCAGGAGTTTCAGGCGATGGATGCAATCATTCTCGACCTCGGCGGCGACATCAAAGGCGACAGCCTGCTCGAGGGCTACAAGGACAAGATCGAGATCATGTCCTACAGCCACAACGTGGCGATGCAAGTGACCAACGACGTCAGCAACTCGGAACGGACGTCGGGCAAACCGCATATCGGCGAATTCACCCTGACCAAGTTCGTCGACACCTCGACCCCGTCGCTCAATGAATACTGCTGCGCCGGCAAACCGATCCCGGAGGCGAAGATCACCATCGGCCGTAACGCCGCCGAAGGCAGCGGGCAGTTGCTGCCGTTCATCATCTACACCCTGACCAATGTGGTGCTGTCCAACGTCAGCGTCAGCGGCGGTGCCGGCGGCAAGCCGGTGGAAACCATCTCGCTGAACTTCACCAAGATCAAATGGGAACTCACCGCGCAGAAAGACGACGGTACCAAGGAAGGCACGGCCGCCTCGACCTGGGACATGGCTGCCAACAAGCTGGTCAAGTAAGGGAGCCGGGCGGCCATGTCAGCGACCGGTATTCTTCCCCCGCTGTTCGAGCGCCTCGCCGGTGGCGAGGATCAAGTGCAGGCGCTGGAAGCCTTCGATCACCAGGCACTGGCCGACTCGGTGCGCGGCGAACTGCTGCGCCTGTTCAACACGCGCCGGGCGCGCGAGACCCTGACCTCGCCGCCCAGCATTCTCGATTATGGCGTCGCCGACTGGACTGCACTGCAAGGCCAGCGCAGCGACGACCGACGCAAGCTGGCCCGGGAAATCCGCCAGGCCGTGGAACACTTCGAACCCCGCCTGGCCCTCGACGAGGTCGATGTGCAACCGGTGGAAGGCCAGCCCCAGCAATTGAGCATCGTCCTGCATGGCGCCCTGCGCAGCGGTCATCGACATTGGCCGGTGGCCTTTGTCATCGAGAAGACCCACCAGGGTCTCGAGGTCAGCCATGAGCGACTCGATTGATGCCGAACTGCTCGACTATTACCAACGGGAACTGACCTGGCTGCGGCATGCCGGCGGCATCTTCGCCCAGCAATACCCCAAGGTGGCCCGCCGCCTGGAACTGTCGCCGGGCGAATGCCCCGACCCCCATGTCGAACGCCTGCTGGAAGGTTTCGCCCTGCTGGCCGCACGCCTGCAACGCCGGCTGGACGATGACTACGCGGAATTCAGCGACGCCCTGCTGGAACAGCTCTATCCCCTGGCCGTGCGCCCCCTGCCCTCCTGCGCCATCGTCCAGTTCCAGCCGGACCCGAGCAAAGGCAACCTGGCCGCCGGTTATCGCCTGCCCCGGGACACACCGCTGTTCGTCACCACCCGCAAGGGCGAAAGCATCCATTTCCGCACCAGCGCCGAGGTCAACCTGTGGCCGCTGGAGATCACCGAGGCGCTGTTGCTCGACAGTGATGAAGCCCAGGCACTGACCGGGGCCAACCAGGCCCGCTCGGCCCTGCGCCTGAGCTTTCGTTGCCAGGGCAAGACCCTCTGGTCGGAGCTTGAAGCCCAACAGTTGCGCCTGCACCTGGCCGCCTCGCCGGTGGTCAACGCCAGGCTCTATGACCTGCTCGGCGCCCATACCACCCAGGTGCTCGCCGGTCCGCCCGGCAGCCCGCCGCGGCCCCTCGGCGGCCTGCCACGGATTGTCGGTTTCGCCGGCGACGAGGCCTTGTTACCGGAAGAAGACGGCGTCCATCCGGGCCTGCGCCTGCTGGCCGAGTACTTCGCCTTTCCGGACAAGTTCAGCTTCTTCGATGTGCCCTTCGGTGGTGGCCGGGACGACAGTGAAATCCTCTACCTGTACTTCGTGTTCGATCACACCCCCGGCAGTCGCCTGCACCTGCAGGCCAGCGATATCGTGCTGGGCTGCAGCCCGGCACTCAACCTGTTCCCGCGTACGTCGGAACCGTTGCGCCCGGACGGCACCCGCAGCGAGTACCGGCTGATCGCCGACAGCCATCGGGAAAACAGCGTCGAGATCCACAGCATTCGCGGCCTGCGCGCCATGACCCCGCAGGGCGTGCAGAAGGTCCCGGCCTACTACGGCAGCCAGCATGCGCTGGGCGAAAGCCATCTGTACTGGCATGCCCGCCGCATCACCGGGCTGACGCCCAATCGGTTGGGCAGCGACCTGATGCTGAGCCTGGTGGACACCCGCTTCAAACCCCGCGAGGACGCGCCGCAATACAGCGTCACCGCCGAATTGCTGTGCACCAACCGGCACCTGGCACAAAGCCTCGGTGCCGGGACGCCACTGGGTTTCGAGCGCCCGGGACCGGTGGCCTGGGCACGCCTGCGCAATCCGCCCAGCCCGCAGAGTCTGCCGCACCTGGGCGGTGAATCGCGCTGGAAACTGGTGTCGCAACTGACCCTCAATCACCTGTCACTGGTGGAAGGCCCGCAGGCCATCGATGCCCTCAAGGAAATCCTCGAATTGCACAACCTGCGCGACGAGGCCAGTGCCCGTCGGCAGATCGAAGGCCTGCTGGGCCTGGCCTGCGAACGGGTGGTCGCCCATGTCGGCGAGGATGCCTGGCGCGGCTGGCGCAATGGCCTGGAAGTGCGGGTGCAACTGGATCCGCAACTTTTCGTCGGCCATAGCGCGGTGCTGTTTTCCGCGGTCCTGGCGCAGTTCTTCTCACTCTATGCCACCGCCAACCGCTTTGTGCGCACGGTGCTGGTCCAGTCCGACAAGGAGGTCAAGACATGGCAACCCCAACCCGGCCAGCCACTGTCCCTCTGAGTCGGCAACTGCGTGACGACCCGCAGGCCTTCGAGCTGCTGCAGGCTCTGTTGTTGCTCGAATGCGAACGTCCACAGGCCGTGCCGCTGGGCACCGGCACCGCTCCCGATGCCGAAGCCGTGCGTCTACGTGGCCCGCTGACGCCGTTGTTTCCCAGCAGCGAAGTGGAAAGTCTGAAGGAAACCGAGGGGCGGCAGCCGGTGCTGACCACGCCGGTATTCGGTCTCGGCGGCCCTGATGGGCCACTGCCCTATGCCGACCAGGAATGGCTGCAACAACGGGCCCGACAGAAGGACCACGCCCCCGCCGAATTCCTCGATCTGTTCCAGCATCGACTGATCAGCCTGCTGTATCGGGTGATGCGCAAGCATCGGGTCGCCGTGGGCTTTGCCTTGCCCGCCGCGACACCGGTACACCGCCAGTTGCGCGCCCTCAGTGGCCTGCTGCCCAAGGCCCTGCATGACCGCGGCGCCCTGCCCGACGCGGCGGTACTGGCGCGCAGTGCGCTGTTTGCCGGTGGGCGACGCTCATTGGCGGGGTTCGCGGCGGTGGTACGCCAGCATTTCAACGTCGCGGTGGCAGCCGAGGCCTATATCGGCGCCTGGCGGGAAATCCCCCCGGCCAGCCGCAGTCGCATGCAGCCCGGCGGCCGCAACCTGACCCTGGGCCGCGATGCCGTCGCCGGCACGCGGGTCTGGGATGAACATGCCGGCATCCGCCTGACCCTCGGCCCGCTGCCCAATCACCAGGCCGTGCGCTTTCTCCCCGACGGCGAAGCGCATCCGGCCCTGGCCGCCCTCGCCGGCCTGTACTTCGGCCCCGACCTGGATTGCAGCCTGACCCTGCTGATCCGCGGCGCCGGACCGATGACCCTCGACAGCGTCGCACCGCCGCAACTGAGCTGGAATGGCGGCCTGCAAGCGCAACCCACTGAGCATGTGCAACGGATCGAAACCCGCTTGCGCCAACTGGAGATCGCTTGAGCATGGAACTGGGCAGCCTGATCGGACGCCTCAACGCCGACAACCGTCGCGCCCTGGAAAAGGCTGCCCAGCGCTGCCTGCAACGGGGTCATCACTATGTGGAAATCGAGCACCTGCTGCTGGAACTGCTGGAGATCGAAGGCGGCGACTTTGCCTGGCTGCTGCCGCGCTTCGGCCTGGAGCGCGATGCCTTGTCGGCGGAGATCAACAAGGCCCTGGAACTGTTCAAGTCCGGCAGCACCCGGACCCCGGCGCTGTCGGCACAGACCATCGGCCTGCTCGAAGACGCGGTGGTCCAGGCCAGCGTGCTCGGCCTCGACAGCATTCGCTCGGGGCTGTTGCTGCTGGCCCTGCTCGACCGCGACGAGCGGCGCAGCCTGCTGCTCAACAGCGCCTCGTCATTGCTGAAAATCCCCCGGGATGCCCTGCGTAGCAATCTGCTGGAATGGACCGAGAACTCCCGCGAACATACCGGGCCGAAACGTTCGGCTGCCACTGCCACGGAAAAGCCCGCCCACCGCAACTCGGCGCAGGACTCGGTGCTGGACCAGTACACCCAGGACCTGACCGCCGATGCCCACGCCGGGCGAATCGACCCCATCGTCGGCCGCGACGGCGAGATCCGCCAGTGCATCGATATCCTCCTGCGCCGCCGGCAGAACAACCCGATCCTGGTGGGCGCCCCCGGGGTCGGCAAGACCGCGGTGGTCGAGGGCCTGGCCCTGCGCATTGCCGCCGGCGATGTCCCCCCCTCGTTGCAGGAAGTCAGCCTGCGGGTCCTGGACCTAGGCCTGTTGCAGGCCGGGGCCGGGGTCAAGGGCGAGTTCGAGCAACGCCTCAAGGGGGTGATCGATGCGGTGCGCAGTGCCGACAAGCCGATCATCCTGTTTATCGATGAAGCCCATACCCTGATCGGCGCGGGCGGCGCCGAAGGCGGCAGCGACGCGGCCAACCTGCTCAAGCCGGCGCTGGCCCGGGGCGAGTTGCGCACCCTGGCCGCCACCACCTGGATGGAATACAAGAAATACTTCGAGAAAGACCCCGCCCTGGCCCGGCGTTTCCAGCTGGTGCAAGTGGAAGAACCGGACGAAACCACCGCCGTGGAGATGCTGCGCGGGGTGGCGGCCAAGCTGGAACAGCACCACGGTGTGCAAGTGCTGGATGCCGCGATTCACGACGCGGTGAAGTTGTCCCATCGCTACATCTCCGGGCGCCAGTTGCCGGACAAGGCCATCAGCATTCTCGACACGGCCTGCGCCCGGGTCGCCCTCGGTCAACATGACGTGCCGCCTCCGCTGGAAAGCCTGCGCCATCGCCAGCAGAGCCTGAAGGAGGAAGTCGACCGTCTGCGCCGCGAACAGGCGACGGGACTGGACCACCGCGAACGCATCACCGTGCTGGAAAGCGAGTCCACGGGCAATCTGCAAGCCATCCGCGAGCTGGAAACCCGTTGGGGCGAAGAGCGCGAGGCAGTACGCGAGCTGTTGGAAAAACGCCGTGAATTGCTGGCCCTGAGCGACAGCCTGGACAACGGCAAATCCGACCAGGAAACCGATGGCCGCATCGATACCCTGGCTGCCGAACTGGTGCGCCTGGAAGCCGGGCTCGATGCCATCCGCCAGGACGATCCGCTGGTGCCGGAACAGGTCGACTCGAAAACCGTGGCGGCGGTGATTGCCGGCTGGACCGGGATTCCCGTGGGCAAGATGCTCGCCGACGAAGCCCACGCCGTGCGCACTCTCGGCCAGCGCATGGGCCAGCGGGTGATGGGCCAGACCACCGCGCTGGGAACCATCGCCCAGCGCCTGCAGGCTTATCGCGCCGGGCTGACCGATCCGCAGAAACCGGTGGGGGTGTTCCTGCTGCTCGGCCCCACCGGCGTGGGCAAGACCGAAACCGCCTACGCCCTGGCGGATGCCTTGTATGGCGGCGAACGCAACCTGATCAGCATCAACCTCTCCGAATACCAGGAAGCCCACACCGTCAGCCAGTTGAAAGGCGCCCCGCCCGGTTATGTCGGCTATGGCAGCGGTGGCGTACTGACCGAAGCCGTGCGGCGCAAACCCTATTCGGTGGTGCTGCTGGACGAAATCGAAAAAGCCCATCCGGATGTACTGGAAGCCTTCTACAACGTCTTCGACAAGGGCGTGATGGAAGACGGTACCGGGCTGGTGGTGGACTTCAAGAACACCGTGATGCTGGCGACCAGCAATGTCGGCGCGGAGTTGATCCTGGATACACCGATTGCGCAACTGGGCACCGATGCCTTCAACGAGCATCTGCGCAAGGTATTGCTGCAAGCCTTCCGCCCGGCGTTCCTGGCGCGCATGACGATCGTGCCTTATCGGCCACTGGATGAAACGACCCTTGAAGGCATTGTGCTGGCGAAACTGGAGAAACTGCGCGAGCGCTACAAGGCCGCGACCGGCAAGCAGTTCGAGTTTGATGCCGGGATTGTGAAAGCCGTACTCGCCAAGTGCAGCGCCGCGGGTGCCAGGGATGTCGAGAATGTGTTGATGACCCAGGTGACCGGGAAGTTGGCTGAGTGGGTGCTGGAGTAAATTTTAATATCCAGCCCGAGCCAGGCACAGGAGTTCAGAATGTCTTTTTATTACCAAGTGACCAATGTAAAAAATCTATTCAATATCAAGCTATATGGGCTTGCTCCCAGAGTGAGCCGTCCAGCGAGTCTCGCACAGGGCGCTACAGCTCAAGACCGCACGGCCAGCGAGGCTGGAAAAGTAGAAAGCTTTGTACGAGAGTTTCTCTTCAAAGTTCTGCAAGAAGGGTACAGTATAGAAAGTATACTACAAACACCAAATCCAGGAATCGAGCTGGAACCGCCTCTGATCACAGGTGAAATAGACTATTCGACGACCCCTCCAACACGCATTGACAATCTATGGCTCGATGCAAATAGCCAGGAGCACATCGAACGTTACTGCAAATCATTGGGAAAAGCCACCGTGAACAAGAGCAGCTTCAAAGCTCTTAAATTAGACACGTACACCAATTACAAGAAAGCCTACGCCTCTCTCGCGAGAGCCTTCATCGCCATCAATCCCGAGCATTTTCTCACCCACCTGGCCATACGTCATGTCAGAACCTACTACGAGATAGAATTCATGGTCGCAGGTACAAACATCTATTTTTTCGACCAACAAAATATGACCATAAATTACGGCGGCTATGTCAAAACCATTGGCGGTGGTTTATACGAGAAAATGGCGCTACTCAGAGTTCACCAAAGCAGCCTTGGAAAATTATATCCTGACTCAGCACAAGGGAACGCCGTCACCAGCAAAAACACCGTCCCGGCAACAGACATCGATTTCATCATTGGTGCCTCGCTGGAAAGTATCACTACGGGCGTGGCATTCAACAGCGGAGAATGGAGCACTCTGTCAAAAACAAGTTTTACCAAGCTGTCCCAGCACTTACCGAAAATGATAAACCTATAAAACAAAAACAGAGACACTCAAATTAAATTTCATCTTCGGAAAAAGCAAACCTTATCGCGCCTTGCTTCTTTGTTAAGGCATGCAGTAACACGCCGTGTTTGTAGCGCATAGAGAGGAAAGAAATGCCCTCCATCAGGATTCTTACGTGGAACAGTACAGGGGAAAATCCGGCCAAAGCCATCAGCCTGGGTATCCAGGCGGTGAATCCAGGGGGCTACGTGGGTCATCCATATATTGATATCTATCTGATCCAAGAGGCACAACAGGCCCCCGGTGGAGCGATCAGTAATCACCTTGTCGGGCTAGCCGGGGGAGGCTATACCGTCCATCACATCCAGGAAAACCTTGGCGGCGGTGGGAAAGGCTATATATGCGCTACGCGCGACGCGAGCGTTGTCGTGGTGACGCCATTGGCGTTGTGGAACTACGCGGCCGATCCTCTCTTCATGGGATGGGCCGGTCACACCTCCCTGCAAGCATCCAGTTGGGCCCCTCCCGCCAGAACTCCGGCCTACACATTGCTGACCGTCGGCGCGACAAACATTCTACTGATTACCTGGCATGCCCCGTTGGGTGTATCCACCTTGCCTATCATCGTTGGCCCGATGAGCGGCGGCGCCTTGATCGATGCTTACCTGGCGTTCGATCAAAGCCAGCTACTCAGCAATCCGATGGTCGCGGTAGGGGTTATTCCCGATTTCATCGTGATTGCAGGTGATCTCAACGCAAAACCGGCAGCATTGAGCAAAAATTATTTTGGCTATATACCGCTGGACGATTTCAATGGGGTTTCGAATAACCTCGACCACATCATGGCAACCTCTCCGGCGCATACTGCTTTTAATTTTTCAGAAGACTACAGCTATGGAACGACGAGTGTTCATGACATTTTTTGCGCTCGCATGCATTGGTGATAACTGATGCCACGCTCGGTCGATACCAACACCAGTCTGTCCCTGACCGCCTCATCGCTCGCGGCGCTGTATCCGGAATCCGTCTCCGGTGACGAGTCCTTGAACCACCTTGGCCAGTACATTCTCAACGGCCTCAACGATGGCACCACCCTCACCCTGTCCACCGCCATCGCCACCCATGTCACCGCCACCTTGCACAACGACGCCCTGCTTCGTCCGCTGGACGCCCTGGTCGCCGAAATCCGCCAGTTACCCGCCGATGCCACGGCCGAGCGCTATCAGCTGGTGCTGAGGCCATGGCTCTGGTGGCTGACCCTGGCCAGCAACAACCGCGTGTTCCAGAACCTCAGTACCTCGGATATCGTCACCACGATCTTCAAGGCCCATGCCTTCACCGATTTCAAACTCTCGCTCACCGGCAGCTACACCCCGCGCGAATACTGCATCCAGTACGGCGAGACGGATTTCGCCTTTGTCTCGCGGCTGCTGGAGGAAGAAGGCATCTTCTGGTTCTTCACCCATGAGGACGGCAAGCACACCCTGGTGCTGGCGGACAGCAACGACGCGTTCCCGCCGATCCCCAACGGGCCGAAAGTACCGTACCTGGGCCAGGAAATCGGCGTGCGCGAACTGCATGGCATCCGCTCGGGCCAACAGTGCCTGCAGGCCGTCGCCGGGACCTACAAGACCACCGACTACGAATTCACCACCCCCACCACTTCGCTCTACGGCCAGGCCGAAGCAGTTGCCGGACCGCGCTCGATCTACGAGCATCCCGGCGGCTACACCGCCAAGGCCCGCGGCGATACATTGACCAAACAGCGGGTGGATGCCCTGCGCAGCCAGGAAAAACGCTTTGTCGGCGAAAGCGATTGCCGCTGGCTGGTGCCGGGGCACTGGTTCACCCTCACCGGTCATGATGACGCCAGCCTGAATATCGACTGGGTGGTGACGTCGGTGACCCACGAAGTCGATCACGAAAACTACCGCAATCGCTTCGAGGCGATTCCCAAGGCGACCGCCTTTCGCCCGACACGCAGCACGCCAAAACCGCGCATGCACACGCAGACCGCCCTGGTGGTGGGCAAGTCCGGCGAGGAAATCTGGACCGATGAATATGGCCGGATCAAGCTGCAGTTTCCCTGGGACCGCGATGGCAAGAACGATGAAACCAGCTCCTGCTGGGTCCGCGTGGTCCTGCCCTGGAGCGGCAAGGGCTTCGGCATGCAGTTCGTGCCGCGGATCGGCCAGGAGGTGATTGTCACCTTCATCGACGGCGACCCGGACCGGCCGCTGGTCACCGGCTGCGTCTACAACGGCGACAACGCCCTGCCCTATGCCCTGCCGGCGAACCAGACCCAGTCCGGGATCAAGACCAACTCGTCCAAGGGTGGCGGCGGGTTCAACGAGCTGCGCTTCGAGGACAAGAAGGATGCCGAGGAAGTGTTTCTCCAGGCCCAGAAGGACTTCAAGATCAATGTGCTCAACGACACCACCGCCACCGTCGGCCACGATGAAACCCTCACGGTGCAGAACGCCCGCACCCGCACGGTGAAAGAAGGCGACGAAACCGTGACCCTGGAAAAGGGCAAGCGCAGCGTCACCATCCAGACCGGCAGCGATACCCTCGATGTGAAGGACAGCCGTACGGTGAAGGTCGGTGCCGACCAGACCCACAGCACCGGCGGCAATTACGAGCACAAGGTCACCGGCAACTACAACCTCACGGTCGACGGCAACCTGACGATCAAGGTGACCGGCACCCTGACCCTGCAAAGCGGCGGCAGTTTCGCCATCAAGAGCGATGCCGACCTGGCGGCCCAGGCCGCGACTTCCATCAGCCAGAAGGCCGGAACCTCGCTGAGCAACCAGGCCGGCACCTCGCTGGAGAACAAGGCCGGCACCACCATGACCAACGATGCGGGCGTCAGCCTGATGAACAAGGGCGGTGCCGAGCAGACCGTCGACGGCGGCGGCATGCTGACCATCAAGGGTGGCCTGGTGAAGGTCAATTGAGGAACGCACATGAGTGAGTCGACGAAGCTCGACCTGATACGCGGCGACAGCCATCTCACCGGCCGCCTGCTGGACGACCAGCTGGAAGGACCGCTGAAGATCGAGGAAGCCGGGCGTCCCCAGGCCAGCCTGAGTTACAGCCAGGGCGAGTTGCAGGGGCTATCGACGCTCTATCACCCCAACGGCAAGGTCTCGGCCCAGGTGCCCTACCAGGCCGGGAAAACCCACGGCATCGCCAGTTTCTTCAGCCCGGAAGGCGCCCTGCAGCGCAAGGCCGGTTATCGTCACGGCCTGCTGCATGGCGAGGCGACCAATTACTTCGCCGATGGCAGCGTCGCGGAAGTCGAGCACAATCGCGATGGCGTGCGCGACGGCCTGTACCAGCGCTTCCATCAGAACGGCCAGCTCGCCCTGAGCAGCCGTTATCGCAACGGCCAGTTGCTCGATGCCGGACAGCCCTATGCCGAGGACGGTCGTCCGCTGGACGCCGAGGGCAAGCCGATCTCGCGCTGGCGCTGGTGGTGGTTGCGCCGTGAAGGTCCGGAAGAAGCCTGAGTTTCAGGGAATCAGCATCTGCACCTGCCCCGGCACGACGATCTTGATCACCCCGCCCCATGTGCACATCACGCAACTGTTGGCATCCAGCGCCGGCATGCTGCCCAGCAGCAGGGTCGGCGGGCCACCGGGAATCCAGGGCGCGGCAGTGGCCGGGATGCACGGCATGGGGGTCAGCACGCCGAGGGCGGCGGCGGTCGCGGCGGCCACCATCGGATTGGCGATGCTCTGGCACATGGCGAAGGTGCCGATGTTCACCAGCGGAATGTAGTCCATGATATTCGCGGCGGGCATGCTGCTGGTCAGGGCCCGGTTGATCGGCAAGACATTGAGCATGCCCGGCGCGGCGCCGAAGCTGCATTGCAGGGTGGCGCCGCTGCACACCTGGGGACTGCCCATGGCGCTCTCCTTTTCCTGTTGGCTGCGGGACACTGGCAGCGTAGACCAGATCGGCTCGTTAGCGATTACACTGTCTTTCCCTCGCGCCCCGGACGCCCCATGGATATCGACCTCGCCCGCACCTTTCTCGAAATCGCCCGCTACGGCAGCCTGGTGGCCGCCGCCGAGAAACTGCATGTGACCCAGACCGCGATCACCGCCCGGGTGCAGAAACTCGAAAGCCAGCTCGATGCCACGCTCTTCGTGCGCAACCGTGCCGGCGCCAGGCTGACGGCGGATGGCGAGGCCTTCGTGGTCTATGCCAACCAGCTGGTGCAGACCTGGGAAGCCGCCCGCCGCGACCTGCCGCTGCCGGACGGGTTCAACAACGTGCTGCATATCGGCGGCGAGGTCAGCCTGTGCAATCCGTTGATCCTCAGCTGGGCCAAGGCCTTGCGCGAGCAGATCCCGACCCATGCCCTGCGCACCGAAATCCGCGACGGCGAGCAGTTGCTGCGCCAGCTCGAACTGGGTGTGCTGGATGCCGCCCTGGTCTATCAGCCGGCGTACTGGCCGGGGTTGCAGGTGGAGCAGTTGCTGGAGGAAAAGCTGATCCTGGTGCGCCTGGCGGAAAAGCCCGAGCCCTATGTGTACATCGACTGGGGCGAAGACTTCCGCCGCCAGCACGACGCCGCCCTGCCGGACAAGGCGCGGGCCGCCGCCAGCTTCAACCTGGGGCCGGTGGCCCTGCAGTTCATCCTCGGCAACGGCGGCGCCGGGTATTTCCGTACCCGGGTGGTGCAGAGCTATCTGGACAGCGGCGTCCTGGAGCGGGTGCCCAAGGCGCCGGAGTTCAGTTACCCGACCTATCTGGTGTACGCCCGCGAGCGGGACTCGGCCACCCTGCAGAGGGCCTTCGAGCTGCTGCGCGAGATCGTCAAGGCCGACAGCGACTGGTCCCAGCGCTGGGACCCGATGATCTGAGTCTCAGACCGGGCTGGTTTGCGCCCGCCGTTCATGCTCGGCGAGCACACTCTGGATGATGTCCATCACTTCCACGTTCGAGCGCTCCATCACCGCCAGTTGCACCAGGGTCTCGTCGAGCCGGCCCTGGCGGTGGGCGGCCAGGGCCTCGGCACCGGCCGAATGCACCAGACCATGGGGACGTTCGATGCGGTTGAAGGCCTTGTAGCTTTTCAGCTGCTGATTGCCTTCGCCGTAGTACCAGCGACCGAACGGGCAGTCATGATCGCTGATCAACGGCGCCTCCACAGCCTCCCCGAGTATGCCTTCATAGACCGAGACCTTCAGCGACAGCTCGGCCAGGTTGGCCTGTTCGATACCCGCCCGGAAGCATGACTGGCTCATCTCCTGCTGCATGCGCTGGGCCAGGGTATAGACCTCGAACATTGCCCCACCGGCTTCGTTGGTCAGGCCATGAAACACGCTGGCGGTGCTGGCCTGTTGCTGGATGCTGCTCTGGGCGACACCGATCATCGCCTTGATATCGGCGGTTTCGCGAATGATGTCCTGGGTGGCGCTGGCGGTCTTTTCCGCCAGGTCGCGGATCTCGCTGGCGACCACCGCGAAACCGCGACCCGACTCACCGGCCCGGGCCGCCTCGATAGCCGCATTGAGCGCCAGCAGGTTGGTCATGTTGGCAATGGCGCTGATCAGACCGACGATCCGGTCGATCTCGCTGGCGCGGATCACCAGTCGCGAGATCTGCTCGTCGAGGTCCGCCAGCCCGTCCTGCATGACATGGGTCTGCTCTTGCAGGACACCGAACTTCTGCTTGTTCTGGATCGCCGCCACGGCCACGCTCTTGGCCCTGTGGTTGTTATCCACCAGGCGCAGGTTGAGGTAATCGAAGGACTCGCCGACATGGGAAATGGAGCGGCCGAATTGCAGCAGGTTACCCGCCAGTCCCTGGTAGAACGCCAGTTCGGCCGTCGGCGCGGCCTGCTGTTCCCGACAATCGCGACCGGACTCCAGTTCGGCGATGCGTTGCCGGGCCTGGTCCAGTTCGCCATTGAGGCGGGCATTGTCCTGCAGCAGGGCGCGATGGTGGCTGGCACGTACAAATATCATGGGGAGGTCCGTAGCTGAGGCTGATGCCATCTTGCCACTCATGATCCGTGCCAGTTGCCGGGGCCTTTAAAATCAAGGCCTGTGAGAGGCCTGGAGTCGTTATGACTCGATGAAAAATGCGGTCATATCGACCATGGGAGTCAGTATGACTACCATGGGCTTGTGGCGTTCTGGAGGTCCTCTTCGCGGGCGAGCCCGCTCCCACAGTGTTCGAGTCGAGGCGAGGGTTTGTGCACGACCCGAAACTTGTGGGAGCGGGCTTGCCCGCGAAGGGGCCGGCAGCCTTTACCCCCCATCGGAAACAATCACGTCAACAAAAGTCGCTTCCCATCAAGCCTTGATCCCCAGCCGCCCTAGACTCTGCAGCATCCGCCGATTGCCCAGGAGCCCGCCATGCCTTCGCCCCTCGATCACCCGTCGCTGCGCAGCCAACTGGCCTGCGCCTTTCGCTGGGCCGCACGCCTGGGCCTGCACGAATCCATCGCCAATCACTTCAGCGTGGCCGTCTCCGACGATGGCCGGGACTTCCTGATCAATCCCTATGGCCGGCATTTTTCACGAATCCGTGCCAGTGACCTGCTGCTGGTCAAGGCCGATGACCCCAGCACCCTCGACCGCCCGGATGCCCCGGATATCACCGCTTCGGCCCTGCACGGCGCGCTGCATCGCAACCAGCCCCAGGCCCGCTGCATCCTGCATGTCCACTCGAAATACGCAACGACCCTGGCCTGCCTGGCGGACTCGCGCCTGCCGCCCATCGAGCAGAATTCCATGCGTTTTTTCGAGCGGGTGGTCATCGATGAAGGTTTCGATGGCATGGGGTTGGGCGACGAGGCCGAACGGGTCAGCCGCCTGCTGGGGGACAAGCCGATCCTGCTGATGGGCAATCATGGCTTGCTGGTCGCCGCGCCCAGCGTGGCCCAGGCGTTCGACGACCTGTACTACTTCGAGCGGGCCTGCGAGGTGTATGTCACGGCGCTGTCGACAGGACGCCCGCTGCGTATCGCCAGCGATGAGGTGGCACGCAAGACGGCACGACAATGGCTCGACTACCCGGGATTTGCCGAGAAGCATTTCGCGGCCCTGCGGGGGATCCTGGAGGAGGAGGAACCGGAGTTTGCACGGTAGGAACCGGCTTGCCGGCTCCCACACAGGTATTACCGGCAACCTGTCATTCTTCGATCAGCGAAGAACGCAGTTCACGGCTCAGCGGCTGGCGCATCACGGGGGCACTGAACACCTGGCTGCGATCCTCGCTGGGCGGGCAACCGAAACGTGCCCGGTAAGTGCGGGAAAAATGCTCCAGCGAACCGAACCCGGAACAGGCCGCGACCTGGGCCACGCTCATCTGTGTCTGCTGCAACAGGCTGTGGGCCCGCGCCAGGCGCAGGGTCATGTAGTACTTGAGCGGCGACAGGCCGGTGTGCTGCTTGAACTGACGTTCCAGCTGGCGCTGTGACAACCCCACCTGGCGAGCGATGGCTTCGCAATCCAGCGGTTCTTCCAGGGCCTGCTCCATCAGCATCACCGCCCGCCGCATCTTCGCCCCCTGCAGCCGCGGGCTGGCCGGACCATCGTCGAGCTGGTTGTCCATGGGCTGGCGTACCCGCCCCATCAGCAGGTGCATGGCGATCTCCCGCGCCAGGTCGCTGTCGACGCTCTGCCCCAGCCAGGCGATCATCATGTCCAGGGTCGAGGTGGCACCGGCACAGGTCAGACGCTGGCGTTCCAGGGTGTAGAGCTGGGGCCGGGCCTTGACCCGGGGATAGCTTTCCTGGAAGCCCTGCAGGTTGTCCCAGTGCACCGCCGCTTCGTGGCCGTCGAGCACCCCGGCCGCGGCCAGCAGCTCGGTTCCGGTTTCCACGCCCATCAGCACCGCGCCGAACAGTGCCTGCTTGCGCAGCCAGCTTTTCAGCGACTGGTTGCGGCTGTGCTTGTGCACATCGAAACTGGCGATCACCAGGCAGGCATCGAAGCCCTGCCCGGCCTCGGGACAACCACTGACCGCCGTGCTCAGGCCGTTACTGGCTGGAACGGGCTGACCATCGAGGGACAGCAGCGTCCATCGGAACAGCGTGCGCTGGCTCAACCAGTTGGCAATCGCCAAAGGCTCGATAACCGCCGCCAGCCCCAACTGGGAAAAGGCCGGCAGCAGCAGCACGGCGATATGCAGCGGCGGTGTATCGCGTGACTCGTGGCTCATCAGTGAACTCCCTCCACCCAACCCGCAGGCTCAGCGTTGCTGGCTCTGCCAGTGCGGATGCACCCACACCGGCACCGAGAGCGCCGGCAACGGCGGTTGCCCGCGGATCATATCGCTGGCCTTCTCGGCAATCATCACCGTCGGCGCATTGGTATTGCCGCTGACGATCATCGGCATGATCGAGGCATCCACCACCCGCAGCCCTTCCACGCCATGGACCCGCAACTGCGGATCGACCACCGCCGCGGCATCGGCGGCGGGTCCCATCTTGCAGGTGCCGCTGGCATGGTAACCGGTTTCCGTGACCCGCCGGGCCCAGGCATCGAGTGCCTCATCGCTCTGCACATCCGGACCGGGCACCAGCTCCTCGCCGGCAAAGGCCGCCATGGCCAGTTGCCCGAGGATTTCGCGCACCAGTCGCGCACCGGCACGCATGTCGGCACGGTCCTGCTCGGTGCTCAGGTAGTTGAAGAGGATCTTCGGCGGCTGGCGCGGATCGCGGCTCTTGAGGGTGACACTGCCCAGGCTGGTGGGCCGCATCAGGTCGATATGCACCTGGAACGCATGGGCAGGCACCAGGTCCACCGTGCCCGGTTGCACCGCCAGGGGCATGAAGGTCAGTTGCAGGTCCGGGTGCTCGACCCCGGCCCGCGAACGGATAAAGGCCCCGGCCTCGAAATGGTTACTGGCCGCCAGGCCGTCATGGCGGATGAACCAGCGCGCGCCGATCCACCACTTGCCCGGTGCGCTGGTCCACGGGTACAGCGACACAGGCTTCTTGCACAGGTACTGCACCACCGTATCCGGATGGTCGTTGAGACGTTTGCCGACGCCGGGCAGGTCGTGCAGGACCGTCAGCCCCAGGTCACGCAGCTCCGCGGCCGGGCCGATGCCGGACAACAACAGCAACTGCGGCGAACTGATCGCCCCGGCGGTCAAGAGCACTTCGCGCCGGGCCCGGGCCTGCCAGACGTGACCGTTCTGCTCGTACTCGATACCACAGGCCCGCTTGTCCTTGAACAGGATGCGCAACGCCAGGGCACCGGTCGCCACCTGCAAATTGCCGCGCTGCAAGGCTTCGCGCAGATAACCGCGGGCGGTGCTCCAGCGCCTGCCGTGGCGAGTCGTGCGGTCCACCGGGCCGAAACCTTCCTGGCGATAGCCGTTCAGGTCGTTGCTCGGCGCATAGCCGGCCTGCTCCCCGGCCGCGACGAAGGCGGCACACAACGGCGTGCTGATATCCCCCGGCGTGACATGCAGATGCCCCTGCGCACCGCGATAACTGTCAGGTCCATCGGCATGGTTCTGCGCGCGGATGAAATACGGCAGCACTTCCTGGTAGCTCCAGCCGACGCAGCCCTGCTCCGCCCAGTTGTCGTAATCCCGGGCATGCCCGCGGATATACACCATGCCATTGATCGACGAGGAACCGCCGAGGGTACGCCCACGGGGCGTGCCGATCCGGCGGCCGTCGAGCCACGGCTCGGGTTCCGAGCTGAAACCCCAGTTGTAGCGCGTGCCGCCGACGACCACGCCCACAGCGGAGGGCATGTCGATGGTCCAGCTGTTGTCGGCCGGTCCCGCCTCCAGCAACAGGATCCTGAGCGCAGGGTCTTCCCCCAGGCGGTTGGCCAGGACACAGCCGGCGGACCCGGCGCCGACAATCAGGTAATCGAATTCGTGCTCGGACATGACCGGGCGTGCTCCATCAGAAGGTCTGGGGCGATCGGCGACGCCGATCGCGACAAGCGGACTCAGCGGTCGGCAGTACCGTGGATACCCTGGAACACCAGGCGGTGAAAGTGATGCACCAGATGCTCGCTTTCATTGCTGCGCTGCGCGTCGATCATGTAGCGACCCTGGTCGTAGCCCAGCGAGCGCAGGCCCTTCTGCACCGAGATATTCAGCGCGATATCTTCCGGTCCCAGGTCCTCGTTCATCCACTTCATGCAGGCGGTGCTGACCTCGGCCGTGCGGGCGTTGGAGGAGTAGTAGCCGAAGCGCAGCAGCGAGCGCTCGGCATCCAGTGGAATCATCATGAACGAGCCGAGGAACTCGGAAAACGGAAAGGTATAGAAGGTGTTGTTCGGCCACATGCCGATATTGAAGAAGCACTCATCGGGGTTCAGGTCGCCGCGCAGCTTCACCCCATAGGCTTCGGTCGCCGACAGATTGGCCGGGGCCGCATAGGTCCACCAGTTGTCCCGCTTGATCAGCTCGTAGCCCTTGAAGTCGATCAGTCTGGCCAGGTCGATGTGGCACGGGCCGGAGAGCTTGAAGTGATAGCCCTCGATGGAGTTGTCCATGATCACTTTCCAGTTGGCCGGCACGATCACGTCCTGCTCGTCGATCAGTTGCATCTGTTCCAGGTCCGGGAAGACCCGGCGCATTTCCTCGTCGGCGCCGGGGAACAGTTCGCGCAGGGACGGCGCCTGGGGATCGAGGTTGAAGTAGACGAAACCGCCCATTTCCTCGATCCGTACCTTGGGAATATTGAACTGCTGCAATTCGAAGTTCTTCATCCGTTCGCAACGGGGCGCGCCGCGCAGGCTGCCATCCATTTCATAGCACCATGAGTGATAGGCACAGCGCACCACTCCGCCAGTGGTACCGCGCCGCTCTTCCAGCAGGCGGTTGCCGCGATGCTGGCAGACGTTATGGAAGGCATGGATCTGCCCTTCACGGTTACAGGCGACCACGATGCTCTGGTCGAACAGGTCGCAGACCACGTATTGCCCGGGCTGGGCGAACTCGTTCCTGTGCCCCGCCACGTGCCAGGCGTGCATGAAAATATTGTCGCGCTCGGCCTGGAACAGTCCCTCATCGAAGAAATAACGCGATGGCAGGGTGAAGGCCTCCTCGGGATTCTGCTGATCCCAACCTTCGACCCGGGATTGTTGTTTCTGGATATGAATAGGTTGCATGGACGTGCTCCTCGACCAGGGTTGAGCGCTCGGTTCGGCTGCCGGCGTTGGAACCTAATCTAGAGCGCCATCCCTGGCCGGGATTGATGGAAAACGACCCGTTGGGCAGGAAAAACATCAATCGCCCTTGACCACCATCCTCTGGCAGGTGCCGCCGCCTAAAGCCGCAAAACTGCAGGAAAAGTCCTGCAAATGAGCTGTCAGGCCTCAACTAGGGTGAAGAGCAGACATATTTTTCCCCTTTATATCCATACGTAAGTAGCGTACAAATAATGAATGCTTTGTTTATCGAACTGCCGCCCTTCGAACGCCATCGCAGAGACTACCTGGGCGACGAGGCATTCCGCTGTCTCCAGCTCGCCTTGCTGCACAACCCAGAAGCAGGCGAGGTCATCCAGGGCACCGGCGGGCTGCGCAAGGTCCGTTGCGTTGACCTGCAACGACACAAAGGCAAACGAGGCGGCATCCGGGTGATCTACTACAGGTGGCCGCAAGGCTCCCAGTTCTGGCTATTCACCCTGTACGACAAGGACGAACGGGATGATTTGAGTCCACAGCAGAAGCACATCCTGAAACAACTGCTGAACAGAGAGATAGAGGCGAGAAACCACCATGAAACGTGACATTTTTGCAGAACTGGTCGAGGGCTTCGATGCACTGGCCGACCAGCGCCAGGGGAAAGTCACCCTGCGTACCCACAAGGTCCAACTGGGCAAGCTGCAACCGATCAGCGCCGATGAACTGGTGGCGATCCGCACCCAGTTGAAACTGTCTCGGGCGGTGTTCGCCCTGTACCTGCGCACCAACACCCGGACCCTGGAGAACTGGGAGCAGGGCCGCGCCAGGCCCAATGCCCAGGCCACCACGCTGATCCGGCTGGTGGAGAAGTACCCCGAAACCGTCGGGCACCTGGCCTCCCTGGGCTGAGGCAACATGAGGATTTGCAACCGGGCATCACGCTCTCACTGCCCTTTTGCACATAACTGCTGTTCCCCCCGGGGCCTTAATCCCCGTCGGCGGGCTTCGTATAGTGAGCGCTCAGTGCCCCATAACCAGAACGTCGAGAGGCCCGAGCATGAACCGTCCACAGCCGATGATCGCCAGCACCGAACTGCCCGCCTGCGAGCAGGACGCCGAATACTTCGAATACAGCAAGGCCGCCAACCCGATCAGCGCCGGATTGATCTCGCGCATCCCCTACCAGGGCTTCCCCGCCTCGCTCTACGACAGCGGGCCGTCGCGGCTCGTGCCCCTGGACCTGAGCGAAGCCCTGGGTTGCGAAGGCCCGGCTACCGGCCCCGGGCTGTGTGCCAACTTTATCCGGCTCAACGCCGGTGACACGCTGACGCTGCACCCCAACGCCACCTCCCAGGTGCTCTATGTGATCGCGGGACATGGCAGCCTGGCCCAGGGCGAGAGCCGGTTCGACTGGTACAAGGGCTGCTTTGTCGCCCTGCCCGGCCGCCAGGCGGTGGAACTGACCGCCAGCGAGGATAGCCGCTTCTACTACGTGCATGACGAACCGTTGCTGCGTTACCTCGGTGTCAGCAGCCAGCAGGATCGCTTCAGCGCCACCCTGTACCCGGCGCAGATCGCCAATGCCAAGCTGCGCGAAGCCGCCGACGACCCGCGCGCCCAGGACCGCAGCCGCATCAGCATCCTGCTCGGCAACCGGCATTTCCCCCAGACCCGCACCGTGACCCATGTGCTCTGGGCGATGTACGGCATCCTGCCACCGGGCTCGGTCCAGAAACCCCATCGCCATCAGTCGATCGCCCTTGATTTCATCATCGACTGCCCGCCCGGTTGCTACAGCCTGGTGGGCACCGACGTCGACGAACAGGGACAGATCCGCAACCCGACCCGGGTCGACTGGGCGCCTGGACTGGCGTTCGTCACCCCGCCGGGTTACTGGCATGCGCACTACAACGAGTCGGACCGCGAAGCCTTCCTGATCCCCATCCAGGATGCCGGTCTGCAGACCTACCTGCGCGCCCTGGATATCCGCTTCAGCTGAGCGCTCTCAACGCTGCCAGTAAGGCGGTGTGCCGATACGTTCGAGCATGAAGTCGATAAAGCTGCGCACCTTCGACGAGACGGTGCGCTTGGGCGGATAGACGAACCACAGCGACGAGGCGATCTGCGTGGCCTGGGCCTGCCAGTCGGGCAGCCAGTGCAGCAGTTCGCCCTGCCTGAGCAAATCATTCACCAGCCAGTCCGGCAACAACGCCATGCCCAGGCCCTGGCGCACCGCCAGCAGTTGCGCATCCAGATCGTTGATGCGCAGATCCCCCCTGAGCACGACACGCTCGGCCTGGGCCCCTGGCGCCTGCCGCGGCACAAAAAACACTTCGTCGGGCAGGTTGCCGTTCAACAGCGTGCCACACTCCGCCAGCTCCTGCGGTGAGCCCGGTGCCGGATGCTGCCGGGCATATCCAGGGCTGACGCACAGCAGCGTGTGTTCGGCCGCCAGCTTGCGGGCCTTGAGCGAAGAGTCCGGCAACACACCGACGCGCAGCGCCAGGTCGACGCCGGCACTGATCAGGTTGACGTGGCTGTCTTCCAGGGTCAGCTCCAGGCGAATTTCCGGAAAGCGTCTGGCAAAGTCGCCGAGCAGCGGCAACACATGGTGGCGGGCGAAGGCCGGCGGCAGGTTGAGCTTGAGCAGGCCCCGGGGTTGCTGGTTCAGCGCCGAGGTCGCGGCCCTGGCCTGATCCAGTTCGGCCAGTACCCGCAACGCATGGTGCAGGAAGGTTTCACCACCCTCGGTCAGGCGCAGGGTACGGGTCGAACGATTGAACAGGGCGATCCCCAGGTCCTGCTCCAGGTCCTTGATGTAGCGCGATACGGTCGAGGCCTTGATCGAGAGCTTCTCGGCCGCCCGGGAAAAGTTGTTGGCCTGGGCGGCTTCGACAAAGGCCGTCAACGCGGCGAAATAGTCCATACGGGTATCCACTCGGGGGCGGCTCGGCGCTTGAGCCGCGGGAACTACCGAGTAGATACCGCTATCTGCCGCCTTTGGGCAAGCCCGTCGGCAAAATCGAAGCGATCCGCCAGGAACGGCGTGATGTCCAGCGGCAACGACTGCTGATGGAGCAGGCGTTCGAGCATGACCCCGGTGATCGCCGACGTGAGAATGCCGGTGCGGAAATGCCCGCAGGCATTGAGGTAGCCGTCGACACCCGCCATCGGCCCGAGGATCGGCAGCTCGTCGGGCGACCCGGGACGCAGGCCGGCCCAGCAGCGCTTGAGATTGATCTCCCCGAGTTGCGGCACGCAGCGAATCGCCCCCTGCACCAGCGCCGTTACCTCGGGGAAGGTGGTACTCACGTCGAAGCCCTTGTCCTCGGTGGTGCTGCCAATGAGGATTTCCCCGTTGTCCTTCTGCGCCATGTAGCAGTCACTGGTGGTCAGGCAGCCCTGCAACAGGCTGGGCAGGCGCTCGGTCAGGAGAATCTGGCCCTTGACCGGCCTGACCGGGATCGCGATGCCGGTGGCCTGCCGGCTGAGCTCGGCCGCCCAGGCGCCGGCGGCGTTGATCAGGGTCGCGCAATGGAACTCGCCCGCCTCCGCGGTCCGCACGCCACTGACACGCTCGCCCTGATGCAGGACTTCGGTGACGTTGGTATTGAAGTACAGGTCCACGCCATTCTGCCGCGCCGCCTCGGTATAGGCATCGGCCAGGCGGAAGGGACTGACCTGGTGATCACAGAGAAACTCCAGCGCGCCTTGCGCCTCGGGGCTCACCGCCGGCTCGGCTTCGCGCAGGGACTCGCGATCCAGCCAGCGCAACTGGTCCGCCAGGTGCGGGATGCGCGAAACGATATGCTCGGCATACAAACGATCTTCATCGTCGTAGATCACGTATTTCAGGCCGGTGCGTTCGAACTTGAAATCCATGCCATGGCGCTCGATCAGCTCGCGATGCAGTTCCGGGTACAGCGCATTGGACTGCAAGGCAAACTCGAAGAAGGCCGGTGGCAGGATATGCGGCGTGCTGGCGTCCACCGCCACCGCCGCGCCATGGGCCTCGCGACGGCGTTGGGCGGACATCATGCGAAAGAAGATCACCCCGCAGCCCAGCCCCACCGATTCGCCGATGGCCCACAGGCCGCCGGCCGAAGCGCGGGTCGCGTTGCCCGGACGCTTGGCGTCGATCAGGGCAATCCGCAGTTTCTTCTGGCGCGACAGATGATAGGCACAGGAAGCACCGATCACACCGCCACCGGCAATCACGACATCGTAGGTTCTGCTCATGGTTCAGGCGTCCTTGCCCAGGTGCTGGAAAGCGGAAAAGGGAATCGGCTCGATGGGAAAACGTGGCCGCAACCAGCCGACATCGGCGCGCCCGGTGGCCTCGCGCAGACGGTCGCTGCAATAGCCGACACACATCCGCCCCTGGCAATCGCCCATGCTGACGCGGGTGCGCATCTTCAGGCCGGCCATGTCCTCGACACCCTGGGACAGCGCCCGGTCGATATCGGCCCGGGTCGCATGTTCGCAACGGCAGATCACCGTGTCGGCCTTCGCCAGGTCGATCTGCCGGATACCGCGCCGGGTGTAGCGGTCGACCCCCGAGCGGAATTTCCTGATGCCCGCCAGCTTGTCGAGATAGACCTGGCGCAACGCCAGGGCGGCCTCGGCGTCGAGGACATCGCGTTGCATCAGGATCGATACCGCGGCGATCCGCCCGGCCAGCATCGCCGCCTCGCCACCACGAATACCGCCCATGTCCCCGGCCAGGTGGATATGCGGCTCGCTGCTCTGCTGCCAGATATTGGTCTCGGCACACAGGTAGCCGTCGGCATTGAAGCCATGGCCCAGGCCCATCTGCTGGCTGAGCTGGGTGCGCGGGATAAATCCGTAGCCGACGGCCAGGGTCTGGGCCTCGACCTGATGGGCACGCCGCAGATCCGCTTGCCAGTCAGCGGAATAAGGCGCCAGGGTCACGCGCATCAACTCGTCCTGGCCCTGTGCCTCGACCACACCCCAGCCATAGTGCATGGCGATGCCGTGCAATTTCAGGTAGGCGAGCATGCTCAGGCCATCGAGGAACATCTGCGGCTTGTGCAACAGCGCCAGGCTTTCGCGGGCGATCCGAGCGAAGGCACTGGCCTCGTAGACACCGGCAATCGCTACGCCCGCCGCGTGCAACTGGCAGGCCACCAGCGGCAGCAACGGCCCGGTACCGGCGATCACCGTGGCCCCCAACGGCTTGACCACGCCGCTCTTGATTTGCAGTTGCAGGCCGCCCAGCAGCATCACCCCGGGCAGGGTCCAGCCGGGAAACGGCACATTGCGCTCATGGCAGCCGGCCGCCAGCAGCAACTGCGGGTACTCGATCTGTTGCAGGGACTCGTCGGCATCCAGCGCCATCAGCGTCCGCGCGCCCTCACCGCCGACGATACGGGTGTTGCAACGCACCTCGACGCGATCGACGCAGGTGGCGAATTCACCGTGGAGTTTCTCCAGGGTCGCGCTGTAGCGCGCGCCCAGGTAACCAAGGTCGACCCCGCTGCGCAGCGGCCCGCGATAGACCACGCCTCCCAGCCGCGAGGCCTCTTCGAACAGCACGCTGGACACCCCGTGGCGGGCCAGTTCAACCGCGGCGGCCATGCCTGCCGGGCCACCGCCGACGATCACTGGAGGCAGGCTCATAGCACCTCCAGCACGGCAAACCGGCTGACTCCGGTCTCGATGCGCATGCCCGGCCGGACCAGGGTCTGGCAGGCCCGGCGCTTGAGCCGGCCGTCAATCGATACCAGACAGCTCTGGCACACCCCCATGCCACAGAAGGCACCTGCCACTTGCCCGTGATCGTTGCGCGAAACCTGGCGCAGTCCGACCGACTGGAGTACCGAGAGCACTGTCTCGCCTGCCGCCGCCACTACGCTCTGGCCGTTCAGATGGAGGGTCATATCCGCCCGGACAAGGGGCTGGATATCGTATTTTCGATCCAGGTCGTGCATGGTCCGTATCATCCGTGATTGACATAATCGTCCATCACGATAAGGAGTCTGCCCGGGCAAAACCTTGATCCAGGCCAGTAAAGCCTTGAAAAGCAGGACCGTGTATCAGCTCGCCACCGCCGTGCTCATGAAATCGATAAAGGCCCGGCACGCCGCCGACAGTTGCCGGTGTGGCGGATAGATCAGCGAGAACGGCCGGGTACGTCCGCTCCAGGGCTCCAGCAGCTTGACCAGGCGGCCATTGGCAAGGCGCTCGCGGACGATGAACTCGTAGGTCTGGCAGAGACCCAGGCCGTGCTCGGCCAGGGACACGATGCCCAGCACATCGTCGGTCACCTCGATACCGGCCGCCGGTGCCCAGTCGACCTCCCGCTCACCGTCGCGAAACAGCCAATGGCCGACCCGCCCGCTGCTGGGCATGACAAAGGGCAGGCACTGGTGCCGGGCCAGTTCCCCGAGATGCAGCGGCGTGCCGCAGCGCTTGAGGTAGTCCGGCGCGGCCACCACACAGAGCAGCGCATCCTCCAGCTTGCGGCCGATCAGACCGCTGTCGGGTAACGCCCCCAGGCGAATCGCCAGGTCATACCCTTCGGCAACCAGGTCGACATTGCGGTTGGTGATGCTCAATTCGATCCGCACACCGGGATGCGCCGCGTGGAAGCGCTTCAGTAACGGTGGCAGACGATAGTGGCCGTAGGTGGTCGGCACGCTCAGGCGGATGCGCCCGCTCAGCGCGCCATCCTGTCCCTGGATGGCGCGCTCGGCGTCGTCGATCAGGCTGAAGGCCTGGCGCGACTGCTCCAGATACAGGCGCCCGGCCTCGGTCAGGCTCAGGCGCCGGGTAGTGCGCCGCAGCAACTGGACGCCGAGCCGGCTTTCCAGCCGCGCAATCGCCCGGCTGATCACCGAGGGCGTCGTTCCCAGAGCCACGGCCCCGGCACTGACGGTGCCCTGCTCGACCACCGTGACGAACGCCTCGACATCGCCAAGGTAATCGAATCGCCGCGCCATTATTGCCTCCAGAGGCCAGATGAATTCCTGCAAGGCTACTTTATCGCCCATCCAGGCATCAATAAAGTCGTCAGCCTGTTCATTCGCACTTCGGAGCCTCACATGAAACCCACACTCAAACTGGCCATGGCCATCACCCTCGCCACCGCCAGCCTTGGCGCCCAGGCCGCCAATGTGCTGGTGGTGCTGTCGGATGCCAACCATCTCGACCTGCAGGACGGCAAGGTATTCCCCACCGGTTTCTATCTCAACGAACTGATGCAACCGGTCAAGCGCCTGCTGGACGCCGGCCACCAGGTGACCTTCGCCACGCCCAATGGCGATGCCCCGACGCTGGACAAGAGTTCGCTGGACCCGATGTATTTCAATAACGACCAGGCGGCAATGAATACCCACGCCGCGTTGCTGGAACGGCTCAAGCTGACCTCGGCCGGGGAATCGCCGGTGATCAGCCTGTCGCGGGTCGAGCAGATCGGCTATCGGCATTTCGATGCGGTCTATATCCCCGGCGGCCATGCGCCGATGCAGGACCTGCTGACCAGCCCGCGCCTGGGCAAGCTGCTGGCGGACTTCCATGCCCGCGGCAAGACCACGGCACTGGTCTGTCACGGGCCGATTGCCCTGCTCTCGACCCTGGCCGACGCCGACGGTTTCAAACAGCAGATGGAAAACGGCGGGAAAGCAGCCGGCAAGCCGGACTGGATCTATGCGGGCTACAAAATGACCGTGATCAGCAATCAGGAAGAAGAACTTGCCAAGGGCCTGCTGGCCGGCGGACGCATGAAGTTCTATCCGCAGACCGCCCTGGAACAGGCTGGCGGGCTGTACAGCAGCAACACCTCACCCTGGGCCGCCCATGTGGTGGTCGACCGCGAACTGATCACCGGCCAGAACCCGGGCTCGGCGACCGCGGTGGGCGATGAGTTGCTCAAGCGCCTGAAGTGATCACTGCACAGCCTTGAAAATCCATGCCCCTGGGCACCGACTAACGGTTTGACAGGATTGGAGCTAGTCTTCAGGCGCACCTGACCCACTCGCGCCTGCCGACCGATGGAGCACGCCATGCTGGTGATAAGAGAGGCTCAATGGCGCGCAATCGAATCGTCGCTCCATAGCGCCTTCGAGACGCGCGCAATCGCGCAGTTGCGCGCGTCCCGTGCACACCACCTGCACGAGCTCGACGATGACACCTTGCGCATCTGTGTGCACAACGGGATCCGTGTTGCAGTGGATCATGGCATTTCGGATGAAGCGTTCGTCATGGCCCTTCTCGAACTGATGGTCGATTTTGGCTGGAACTTTCAGAGTTCCACGCAAACCTCATGGGCAATGGACATTCTTTCGCGGAGCGAACTCACGGAAGACGAGAAAATCGCCGAGCTGCTGCGTCACCGGTTATCCCTCATGCTGGAGAAACGGAATGCGCTCGGTTGACCCCGACAATATCAATAAGATTGCCTTCGACAGGGCATCGCACGCCGTCTTCATCAAGACTCGCGGACGAACGAATACTCCCGACACGGAGGAGCTGCGTGAACTCTGGTTCAACCGCTATGAGGAAGAAGGCGGAAAAGTCATCATCGTCAAGAAACAGGAGAAGCCCCTGACTCCCATGGTGGTGCCATGCGAGGCCAGCAAGCCACTACCAGAGCCCAAGGTCATCCCTCCCCTCACGCTCAAGATCATTGAACTGACGTTCCTCTCGGACCATGGGCTGCTCAAGGACAATACGACCGACTGGAAAAACACCGGTGCCTTATATACCAAGCCGGATTGGACGCCGGGCAAATCCAATATGATCAGCCACAGCATCAACACGAAATTCCGCGTCCGGATTGTGATCGAGGCCGAGGGAGAAGCGCCGGATGACGGTAGCATCGAAGGGGCTGTCGGACCCGTTCGATTTTCCTCCGCCGCCGTAACCTTCAACATCGGCAGGAACACGCTGGATCTGACCTCGGACTCAGAACTGCCGAACATCGCCAGCGGAGTGTTCAAGATTGCCTGGACGGCCACCACCAGGCGTGGAGCACAGGTGTCGATAGGCGCCACAAGCAATCATCTTTTTCTGACCTTTTCGACCCCACGTTTGCGCCCATCCGAGCCGGATGATGGGGTTACCTCCTACCGCATGAAACACTCGATCGCGGCAGTCAAGACGATCGGGCTGAGCGCGCCCCACAAGATCGTCGAGACACTGATGGGCTATTTCCCGACCTATACGCTTGAAAAGAACGCGAATGTTCCCGACGAGCTCGGTCATCCGTATTACACACATCCGGAAATCGGCGCCTGGGCCCTTGGCCAGTATCGGAAATACACGGCTGAGTGCCAGGCCATCTGCCGGTTCGTGCGTGGCCTCCTCGAGCAGATCGGATGTCCCGGTACGGTCGAACCTATCGTCGTGTGGGCCGATCCGTTGGACAAGATAGTGAAAGAAGCAGAGTACGGCAGCTCGAGAAGCGGCCTGCGCTTCGTGACCAAGACGGTTCAAATCGAAACGGAAGTGGACGAGGAGTACGAGGTTCCACCCACCGGACTGTTCGGGTCGATCTTCGGCAGTCCGACCAAAAAAATCAGGAAGAAAAAAATCAGGGTGCCGCAAACCTGGAACGCATTTCTGACCACCAGCGCTGCGACGGTCGGGGAGGATGCAACGGACAGTGGCCTGAACCTGTACGAAGCCTGCCTGAAATTCACCCACGCGGGGATCGTCAGATACTACGGGGGTGGAGCGGGAGTATTCAAGACGAAAGAGAAGGTCGTGGCAGCCTTCCATTCGCTGATCTGGGTTCACAGGAAAGCACAGGATCCGGACGACAGGCTCAGCCCGATGATCCCGGTCTGCAAGGAAATATTCCATAGCTGGCGCTAGCGGACGCGTTCCCACGCAGAGCGTGGGAACGCTTTCATGGCCTAGCGCCGACGCTTCATCAGCCAATACGCCGCCGGCAGCACGAGCATCGACAACAGGGGGGCGGTGATCATCCCGCCGACCATCGGCGCGGCAATCCGCTTCATCACCTCGGAGCCGGTGCCGCTGCCCCAGAGAATCGGCAGCAGGCCGGCGATGATCACCGCCACGGTCATCACCTTGGGCCGCACCCGCAGCACCGCGCCCTCGCGAATGGACTCGAGCAGGCCGGCGTTGTCATCCCGCCCCTCCTCCAACCGCGTGGCCCAGGCGTTCTTCAGGTACAGCAGCATGATCACGCCGAATTCCGCCGACACCCCGGCGAGGGCGATAAACCCCACGCCGGTCGCCACCGACTGGTTGAACCCGAGCAGATAGAGCAACCACACCCCGCCCGACAGGGCGAACGGCAACGTGACCATGATCAGCCCCGCTTCGCTGAAGCGCCCGAAGATCAGGTACAGCAGCACGAAGATGATCAGCAAGGTCGCCGGCACCACCCACATCAACCGCGCATTGGCCCGCTCCAGGAACTCGTACTGGCCGGAGTAGGACACGGTCATCCCCGGCTTGAGCTGTACCTGCTGCGCCACTTGCTGTTGCAGGTCGCGGGCGGTGGACGCCAGGTCACGGCCACGCACATCGACATAGATCCAGCCGGACAAGCGCCCGTTCTCGCTGCGCAGCATCGGCGGCCCGGCGCTCACGCCGATATCGGCCACCGCGCCCAGGGTGATCTGCTGGCCGCCAGCGGTCAGTATCGGCAATTGCCTGAGGGCCTGGGGACTGTCGCGCCATTCCCGTGGATAACGCAGGCTGATGGGATAGCGCGCCACACCTTCGACCGTCTCGCCGACCGTGCTGCCACCTACCGCCCCGGAGACCACCGCCTGCACATCGGCGATGCTCAAGCCGTAGCGTGCCGCCGCCAGGCGATTGATCCCGATATCGAGATAGCTGCCGCCGGTCAGGCGTTCGGCCAGGGCCGAGGTCACGCCGGGCACCTGCTTGGCGACGCTCTCGATCTGGTGGGCGATGTCATCGATATCGGCCAGGGAAGTACCGGCCACCTTGACCCCGATCGGGCTCTTGATGCCGGTGGCGAGCATGTCGATACGGTTGCGAATCGGCGGCACCCAGAGGTTCGACAGCCCCGGCACCTTGACCGCCTGATCCAGGGCCTCGATCAGTTTTTCCGGGGTCATGCCCGGCCGCCACTGGTCACGGGGCTTGAACTTGATGGTGGTCTCGAACATCTCCAGCGGCGCCGGATCGGTGGCGGTCTCCGCCCGCCCGGACTTGCCGAAGACATGCTCGACTTCCGGCACGCTGCGAATCATCCGGTTGGTCTGCTGCAGCAGTTGCGCCGCCTTGCTGACCGGCAGGCCGGGCAACGCCGAGGGCATGTAGAGCAGGTCGCCTTCGTCCAGCGCCGGGATGAACTCGCCTCCCAGCTGGCTCAACGGCCAGAAGCTGGACAGGAAGATCACGGTCGCCAGCGCCAGGGTCAGTTTCGGCCATTTCAGTACCGCTTCCAGCACGGGCCGATAAGCCGCGATCAACCAGCGATTGAGCGGGTTCTGCTGCTCGGTGGGAATGTGCCCGCGAATCCAGTAGCCCATCAGTACCGGCACCAGCGTCACCGACAAGCCCGCCGCCGCCGCCATCGAATAGGACTTGGTAAACGCCAGCGGACCGAACAACCGCCCTTCCTGGGCCTGCAAGGTGAACACCGGCAGGAACGACAGGGTGATGATCAACAGGCTGAAGAACAGTGCCGGGCCGACCTCCGCCGCCGCCTCGCCGATCACCCGCCAATGGGTTTCGCCCTGCAGCTTCTGGCTGGGGTGTCGCACTTGCCAGGCCTCGATATGTTTATGGGCGTTCTCGATCATCACCACGGCGGCATCGACCATCGCGCCGATGGCAATCGCAATACCGCCGAGGGACATGATATTGGCGTTGACGCCTTCGATGCGCATGACGATAAACGCCATGAGCACCCCCAGCGGCAAGGTGATGATCGCCACCAGCGAGGAACGCAGGTGCCAGAGAAACACCAGGCACACCAGCGCCACCACGCCGAACTCTTCCAGCAGCTTGAAACTCAGGTTGTGGATCGCCCGGTCGATCAGTTGCGAGCGATCATAGGTGGTCACCAGCTCGACACCCGCCGGCAGGCTGGAGCGCAGGTCGGCGAGACGGGCCTTGACCGCTTCGAGGGTCTCGTGGGCGTTCTTGCCCGAACGCAGGATGATGACGCCCCCCACCGCCTCGCCTTCACCGTCGAGTTCGGCGACTCCCCGGCGCATTTCCGGGCCGAGCTGGATCGTCGCGACCTGCCCGAGCAGCGTCGGCACGCCGGTGGCCGAGGTCTTCAGCGGGATATTGCGAAAGTCATCCAGGGTCTTCAGGTACCCGGTGGCGCGCACCATGTATTCGCGCTCCGCCAGTTCCAGCACCGAACCACCGGCTTCCTGGTTGGCATTGCCCAGGGCCTCGCCGACCTGCTGCTGGGTGATCCCGTAAGCCACCATCTTCTGCGGGTCGAGCAGCACCTGGTATTCCTTGACCATGCCGCCGATGGTGGCGACTTCCGCCACGTTGGGCACGGTCTTGAGTTCGTACTTGAGGAACCAGTCCTGGATCCCGCGCAACTGCGCCAGGTCATGCTGGCCACTGCGATCCACGAGGGCGTACTGGTAGATCCAGCCGACCCCGGTGGCATCCGGCCCGAGGGCGCTGGTCACCCCCTTGGGCAGGCGTCCCTGGGCCTGGTTCAGGTACTCCAGCACCCGCGAGCGGGCCCAGTACAGGTCGGTGCCGTCGTCGAAAATCACATAGACGAAGGAGTCGCCAAAAAACGAGTAACCACGCACGGTCTTCGCCCCCGGCACCGAGAGCATGGTACTGGCCAGCGGGTAGGTGACCTGGTTCTCGACGATCTGCGGTGCCTGCCCGGGAAAGCTGGTGCGGATGATCACCTGGGTATCGGAAAGGTCCGGCAGCGCATCCAGCGGGGTGTTGCGCACCGACCAGATACCCCACGCCACGATGAACAGGGTCGCCAGCAGCACCAGGAAGCGATTGCCGATGGACCAGTGGATCAGGCGCTTGATCATTTCATGCCCTCCATCGCGTTCATCGATGGCGTGGCGGACGTCGCGTCCTGCGGCTCGGCGAGGCCTTGCAGGCTGGCTTCGGAATCCAGCAGGAACTGGCCGGAAGTCACCACCTGCTGCCCTTCGGTGAGGCCTTCGAGAACTTCGATGCGCCCTGCCGACTCACGTCCGGTACGGACTTGCACCGGTTTGTAGCGCCCCTTGTCCCCGGCCAGCATCACCAGGTCGCGCTTGCCGGTACGGATCAGCGCTTCACTGGGGATCAACAGGCTCGGACGCGGTTCGGTCGCAGCGAAGCGCACCGAGGCAAACATGCCGGGACGCAGGCTGCCGTCAGTATTGGGCAACTGGCTGCGCACCGTCAGGGTACGGCTCTGCCCATCGACCCCCGGCAGGATCGCCAGCACCTTGCCCTGCACCCCACGACCGGGATAAGCCGACAACGCCACTGCGACCTGCGCGCCCACCGCCACCGAAGAAGCCAGGGCCTCCGGCACTGAAGTATCGAGCCAGACGCTGGACAGGCCATTGATGCGCGCCAGGCTCATCCCGGCGGAGACGGTCATCCCGGCACGCACTTCGAGGCTCTGCAGTTCGCCGGCAATCGGCGTGGACAGGGTCAGCACGGGACGGACCTTGCGGGTCTTCGCCACCTGGGCGATCACGTCGTCGGGCATGCCCAGCAGGCGCAGGCGCTCGCGGGTGGCCTGGACCAGCCGGCTGTCACCGGTGGCGAGCACCGCGACAAACTCCAGTTGCGCGGCGGACCATTCCGGGATCAGCAGATCCACCAGCGGTGCGCCGGCCGGCAGGACATCGCCGGGTGCGCGATCGTAGACCCGCTCGACAAAACCGGCGGCACGGGCTTGCAGGTTGACCACGTCGCGCTGGTTGTAGGCCAGCGCGCCGACGGCCTCCAGGCCGCCGGGCAGAGATTCGCGAACCACCGCGGCGGTACGCATGCCGAGGTTCTGCGCCAGTTGCGGCGATACGCTGATGGACGTGCTGTCCTCGGCGGCATCGACATACTTGGGCACCAACTGCATGTCCATGAACGGTGATTTGCCCGGGGCATCGAAATGCTGGGTCGGGTACATCGGGTCGAACCAGTACAACGCCGGGCGTTCCTTCTTGCCGGCATCGGTGGTGGCGGACATCGCGGTCCCGCCGTGGCCGAGCCAGTAGCCACCGGCAACACCCAGTCCCGCCAGCGCGAGGGTCAGTACGGAATAAGCGAGCGTCTTCATTTGAGGCCCTCAACATAGGCGAAATAGAGGCTGGCGGACAGTTGGCCGAGTTGGGCCTGCTGACTGATCTCGCGCAGGTGGGCTTCGATCAGTTCGCGGCGCGCGCTGATCACCGCGTTCAATGGACTTTTCCCGGCCTTGTAGGAGGCCAGTTCCAGGTCGCTGCGCCGGCTGGCCAGGGGAATCGACGATTGCTGCGAGCGTTCGACGGCTTTTTTCAGGCGCTCGAGCTCGGCCAGACCACTTTCCAGTTCGGCCCGATGCTCGCGCAACATCACTTCCTGCTCGGCTTCACGCTGTTCGAGCGCGTGTTGCCGGGCATTGATTCGCGGCCCCTGGCGGGAGCCGACGAACAGTGGCAGGTCGAAAGTGAACTGCAACGACGCCATATCGCCGCCGAACTGGCGGTCGCGATGGCCGTATACCAGCTCGACACCCCAGTCGGGTTTCTTCTCGGCGATGGCCTCGGCCAGTTCGGCATTGGCTTCGCCGACCCGGGCGGTGGCGGCTTGCAGGTCCGGATGACGACCCAGGGTGTGTTGGCTGTGGGGCAGGATTGGCGCCCAGGTCGGTGGCCCGTCCTGCAACGGTTGATCGGCGTCGGCACCGATCCAGCGGCGCAGTTTCGCCCGGGCGACGGCGATGTTCTGCACCAACTCGTCGCGACGATCCGCCAGGCTCAGCGCTTCCTGGTCAGCCTGCAGCAGATCCCCGGACTGGGCACCGCCACCGGCGATGCGCGAGGCGGTGGTAGTGCGCAGCAAGGCGACCTGATGGTCCAACTGATCGAACAGGCTCACGCTGCGCTCGGCGTAATAGACCCCGAGCCAGGCCAGTGCGGTTTGCCGCTTGACCTCCAGCAGGGCCGCGCGCTGCTCGGCCTCGGCGACGCCGACGGACGCCAGGGCGAGGTTCTTGCGGGCCAGGCGCTTGTCGCTGTTGGGAACTTCCTGGCGCAGCCCGATCTGCCGTTCGGTCATCGAGTCACCGTTGAACGAATAGCGACCGGAGCCCTGGATCGGCAGATCCTGGATGCCCAGCATCAGCTTGGGATCGGGCAACGCATCGGCCGGCCCGACGGAAGATTGCGCCGACTGCACCTGTGCCATGCGGGCAAGGTTCTCCGGCGCGGTATGTTCGGCGAGTTGCTGTGCCCGCTCGAAACTCAGGGGCTCGGCCTGGACGGCCAGCCACGGGCTCGCGCCCAGGACAACAGCGATCACACCGGCCAGCAGGCGGTGTGAGGGAATGAAAGCGAACATGCGTTCGTCTCCAATGCAGATGATCGAGGTGTCCGCCGTCACAGGCGCACACACAGGCTCCCGCGCCCTTTACAGGGAACGTGGAATGAACATCAGGGCATCAGACGTAACGCGGAGGGCGCCACAGGTCGGCCGGCTCGGACTGGAGCACGGTGGGCGTTGGCAGGGTGAGCGGCAACGGTGGCAGCGAAGAGAAGGTGCCGATATTCAGGATCCGGACCAAGCCACCGATCTTGCACTCCTCCCCCGACTTGCACGGCGACTTGGAGACGGTGCCGTGCTGCATGTCATTGCAGCAGGGGGCATGGCTCATTGCCGAGCCGTCATGACTCATCAGTGGCATCGGGCAGGGTTCGGCAAAAGACGCGGCCGCGGCCACGCTACCGAAGATCGGCAGCATCAGGCTGAGCACCAGGGTCAAGATCAATCGAAACCTGAACATCGGAAACGCCAACTGAAAAGTAGGGTTGAGGGAAAAGATACGCTATTTGAAGGGGCGCGGGTTAAGTAGAGATTAATGTTCTACGCTTCGTTGCGCCGAAGCCGCACGGACTTCCGGCTGTCCCGTTCCCAAGGAGCTCTTCATGGCCATCACACTGCACAATCAGACCGGCTTTATCAGCCAGTTTGTCGTCAAACAGGGAGATCTGATCATCGCCCGTTTACCGGGGCTGGAACCCGATGCAACCCTTATCGTCCCCTTGGATGACACTCGCCAAGTCAATGCCAGCACGGTGATCGACGGCAATACCTATGTTTCGGCCCCGCTGGAAATACGCGGCAGCATGGGCTTTCTCGCCCAGGTCCTCCAGGTGCCCAGCCAGGGAAGCTATGAGTTCGAAGTCGTCGAATCACCGAGCCCGGTGGCTGACCAACTGAGCTTTCAGAAAACCTGCCTCAACCCGGTGACATTTACCCTGACCAGGGACGATAAACCTCTGCAAAACGTGGTGGTGAGCGATTCGTTCAGGGTCGAGACACTGAACATCGGCCATACTTTTTCCGCCTATGCCATCATCAACGGGATCACCACGGCTACCGTCTCGACCAGCAATCCCAACGCGACCATCAGCGCAGTGCAGGACACCTCCACGCTGGAAAGCGGCTACTTCACCCTGGTCGTTCAGTAATCAAACAGCATGCAGAGGGCAAGGACGCCCATGACGCGCTATTCCGCAACCGCCTGCAACATCCACCCGCCTTCGCGCTCCTCGATCAGGCCGCAAGCCAGCAACAACGGACGCAGGCGAATATGCAACTCGGGTTTGACGAACTCCTGTACTGCCGGGAGGTCCAGCAGTCCGGGAACCTCCAGGTCGGTCTTGAAGAACGACAGCCAGGCCTTCTTCAGCACCAGCAGGACCTCGCTCGGAGTGGTCCTGGCGAACTGGCGGTTGACCACCTTGCCCAGTTCGAAGGTGTGCTGGAAGGCATAACCGCTCTCGCTACCCGCCGCGTCCACGCAGCGCATGCACTGGCACGGCCCATCGGCAAACGCCTGGAGCAGGAAGGCATTGAAGTCCGTCACGGGCTTGAGGGAGAGCCGCTTGTCTACCTGGAACAAATCGTCCTGCTGTGCCATTTCGGCCATCGTGCCCTTCCTTAACAATAGAGTGCGCGTGCCCGCGAACGTCGGGAGTCGCGGGTAAAAAGTCGCGAAGTTAATGCCTCGACTTTCGGAAGTCAAAGCAACCCGTGTTTCGCCTGACACCCGGCGCTCAATCCTCCAGTTCGGATGCCGTCGGCATCACCTGCTCGACGGATTGCCTGGACAATGCCAGAGTGCAGAACATCTCACGGTCCATGCGGGCGCCTCGCGCATTTTGCCCAGCGAGAGCAAAGCCATCGCCATCGTGGCCAAGGCATGTGGCAGGACGATGTTTCGATGGATACCACGCTGGCGACACAATGCCTGACTGCGCTGCAAGGTACGCTCCTACTCGCCCCTGGCCAGGTTGAGCTTGGCCTGGGCATTGAGTGCCAGCCGCTCAATGCTTTCCAGCCCTGCCGACAGCGCCAACAGGTGCAGGGACTCCAGGGCGAAACAGGCTTCTTCGGGTTGCTCGCAACGCTGGTACAGGCTGACTTCCGCCATCAACCGCTCGGTCCGCAGTCGAGGCGACCAGTCGGCAGACTCGATTTCGATAATCTCCTCGAGAATGCAAGGTGCCTCGCCAGATGCTTGCCGAGCCATCGGGAGCTGCGTTGTCCGCCGGCTGGTTCTGGAAATGCAACAATCTCAATCACCTGGCGGACCACAGGTGTTTTGAGGAAATCACCCAAATCATAAACGGCGGTTCGAATGGCGCAGACCAGCGACTGGCGCTTTACCACACCGCCCTGCAAGTGCTGAAAGTACCTGTCGAGTCAGATGCCGCCGATAACCCGACCCCTGACCGGAGATAGGTCGCGATTTGCGCGCATCACTTTCCAGGCTTGACTTCTCTTTTTATATCAGTAACATACATCTCATTCCGCGATAGCTCAGTTGGTAGAGCAAATGACTGTTAATCATTGGGTCCCTGGTTCGAGTCCAGGTCGTGGAGCCAGACAAGGTTGCGGGGAAGGCTTTAAAAATCTCTGAAACCACCGAAAAAACCGCCTTCTGGCGGTTTTTTCGTTTTGGCCACATCGGCAAGGCTGACGCCTTGCACGTCAGCCCACCCTCTTCAACTATCGCACCGCCTATGGCCTGGCGATATCCGTGCGCGAAACATCAGGTGACGACTTCGGCAAAGTGTCCCGCAGTTGCTTGACCTGTGCTGCGTTGACGGTCGGCGCCTGGTTGCCCCAACTGGTGCGGATGAAGCTCAGCAGTTGTGCCACTTCTTCATCCGACAGGCGCCAGGCGAAACCCGGCATCCCCAGCTCAGAAGGCGCGGTAGTGGTGGCAGGTAATTTACCGCCCGCCAGCACCAGGCGGATCATCGACACCGGATCTTCAGACAGCACCGACGAGTTACCGGCGATTTTCGGGAATACCCGCGCGTCGCCCTGACCGTTGGTACGGTGGCAGGCCGCACAGTTGTCGATGTACAGCTGCGCACCACGGCTGCCCTCCTGACCCGCAGCCAAGGCCTTGGCGGTGGCCGGGTCGGCGCTGAAACCCGATACCTGACGCTCGCCGGCAGGCAGCGTTTTCAGGTACGCCGCCATCGCGTGCAGGTCGCTATCGTTGAGGTTCTGGGTGCTGTGAACCACCACATCGCCCATCGCACCACCCAACACTGCATGGGTTTCGCTGCGGGCACTGCGCAGGGTCGCGACAATGTCGTCGAGGCTCCAACTGCCCAGGCCGTCCGCCGGACTACCGCGCAAATTCACTGCCAGCCAGCCATCGATCACTGGTCCACCAGACAAGTAGGCCGGACTGGACTCATCCTGCGCCTTCTCCTGCAAGGTCACCGCACGCGGTGTGTGGCAACTGCCGCAGTGGCCCAGGCCCTGGATCAGATACGCACCACGTGCCACCCCGGCGTCCTTGTAGCCATCGGCCTTGAACACCACCGCATCGGGGTCGGGCGCAAACACCTTGCGCCAGATCGCCAGCGGCCAGCGCATGGACAACGGCCACGGCACCGCGTTGGCGCGGTTCTCGGCATTGACCGGCGTGACGCCGTGCATGAAATAGGCGTAGAGCGCCCGCAGGTCATCGTCGTTGACCTTGGCATACGCCGGGTAAGGCATGGCGGGGTACAGGCTGCTGCCATTGGCAGCGATACCGTGACGAACCGCGCGGTCAAAATCCTCCAGTGAATAACCGCCGATACCTGTGGTTTTGTCTGGCGTAATGTTGCTGCTGTAGAGCGTGCCGATTGGCGAGGCAATCGCCAAGCCACCAGCGAACGGTTGCCCCCCCTTGGCGGTGTGACATGCCGTGCAATCACCTGCGTCAGCCAGGTAGCGCCCTTTCTCGATCAACGCGGCCTGCCCGGCTTCAGGTGCCGTTTGCAATGCCCGTGTGTGTGTCGGCCAGAAAGCGAACACCAACAATCCAACCAAAACCGCCACAGCCAATCCAACCAGGCTCAGGAGAAACTTTTTCATCGGTCTTTCTCCTTATGCCTGAACCAGCGGGCCGGGGTTTTTGAGGTACTGCTCACGAATCGCCGAGGCAGACCAATACGCCAGTGCGCCGACCATGCCGGTCGGGTTGTAACCGTTGTTTTGCGGGAACGCGTTGGCGCCTATGGCGAACACGTTATGCACGTCCCACGACTGCAAGTAGCGGTTCAATGCCGAGGTTTTCGGGTCGCTGCCCATGATCGCGCCACCACAGGTGTGGGTACTCTGGTACTTGGTGATGTTGTAGTGCTCACCCGGCTTCTTGGCGTCGCCGGCCATGGCGGTCGGGTTGAGGATCTTCGACATTTCCAACGCCTTGCCGACCAGGAATTGCGACGCCTTGATCTCGTTGTTGTGCCAGTCGAAGTTCATCCGCAGCAGCGGCCGACCGAAACCGTCCTTGTAGGTTGGGTCCAGGCTCAGGTAGTGCTGGCGGTAAGACATGCAGGCGCCCTGCACTTCGAAGTAGAACGAGTGACGGAACGCATCGCTGGCCGCCTGTTTCCACTGCGTGCCCCAGGCGGGCGTGCCCGGCGGTACGTTGATCCCGCGTACCGGGCCGGCACCCGGCTGGCGTGCCCAGATGATCCCACCGCCGACAAAACCGGCCTTGGCATTGTCCAGCTGGTTACCGTTGAGGTTGTCCATGGTGGTGCCCGCGCCGCCGATCCCGATGAATTGGTTGGCCTGCACTTCCTTGCCAAAAAACAGCACCACTCGGTTGAGGTTCTGGTAGGAGTAATTGCGCCCGATGGTGCCTTCACCGCTCAGTGGGTCGTAGGGTTTGCCGATCCCCGAGAGCAGCATCAAGTGCACGTTGAACAACGAAAATGCGCAGAGCAGCACCAGGTCGGCCTGTTGCTCCACTTCACGCCCCTGGGCATCCAGGTACGTCACACCAGTGGCCTTCTTGCCATCGCTGTCGAGATTGACCTTGAGCACTTGCGCATGGGTACGCAGTTCAAAGTTCTTGCGCTGGCGCAGCACCGGCAAGATGCTGATGTTCGGGCTGGCCTTGGAGTAGTTCAGGCAACCGTAATCACTGCAGAAACCGCAGGCGTTGCACGGGCCCATCTGGCAGCCGTAGGGGTTGACGTAAGGCGCCGATGCATTGGACGCAGGGATCGGGTACGGGTCCCAACCCATCTCGCGGGCCGCACCGTAAAACATCTCTGCACCAAGGTAATCACGGTTCGGGCCCAGCGGGAATTCACGCGAGCGCGACCCTTCGAACGGGTTGCCGCCCGCCTGTTTCACCCCTTGGATCACACCGGCCTTGCCGGACGTGCCACACACGTGTTCGAAATGATCGAAGTGCGGTTCGAGGTCTTCGTAGCTGACCGGAAAATCCTGGATGGTCATGTCGTCGGGAATGAATTTGGCGCCATAGCGCTGCTCGGTATTGCTGCGCAACTTGAAGTCTTCCGGCAGCGCGCGGAAGTGGCAGCCAGACCAGTGGCTACCTGCCCCGCCGACACCCGTGCCCGGTTTGAACGAGCCCATCTGCCGATACGGCACAGCCGTGGAGGTCAGGTTGTGCCGCGCGGTGACGGTTTCCTGGGACAAGCTTTGCAGGTACCGGCGATGTACCGAACCTTCAAGCTCATCGACCACTTTCGGGTAAGCGAAATCAGGCTGCGTGTCACGGTCGGCGCCGCGCTCAAGTACCACCACATGCAGTCCTGCATCGGTGAGCTCCTTGGCCATGATCGCCCCGGTCCAGCCCATACCTACAATCACTACGTCTGCTTTTGCCTTGATGTTCGCCATGCTCAACCCCTTCGCCCGGCCAGATCAACCGGCGGCAACGGGTACGGCTTGTCACGCACCGTTACCCAGTCCATGTAATCGGCACGCATGCCGGGATAACCGATCATCTTCCACGCCCCCATGTTTTTATTGCCGCCGTGGGACGGGTCGGCGAAATAGCCGTTGCGCACTTCGTTGAGCAGGTTGCTGAAAAACAGCTTCGAGGAAATGTCTTCCAGCGCCAGCTTGCCGCTCTCGGCGTTTTTCAACAGGTCTTCCTGCTGGGCGGTCGAGAGCTGGGCGAAGGCTTTGCCGGCGAAGTTTTTCTGGCAACTGGCGTCAATGGCCTTGATCCCGACCCGCAGGGTTTCGCGCAACGTGAGGCGGCCCTGGTAGCCAAACTCCGGCGCCGCTTCGATGAATGGCCCCTGCATGTACCAGATGCCGCCATTGGCATAGGGCGTCTGCATGTGCCGGTCGAGAAACTCCGGTACGCCGAGTTCGACGGCACCAGGGCCAACCTGATCGGACGGAATCAGGCGGTCGCAGGCTGCAATCAGGAAGGCCCACTCCTGCGGGGTGAAGAACGTCGGTTTGTAGTCAGCGACCTTGGCTGGTACCGGCGTACCGGTCTGGCTGTCGCTTGCCGGGGTCTGCGCGAAGGCGCCAGTGGAAAGGCCGGTACTGGCCAGTGTGACAACAGGGATCATCGTCAACGACTTGCGTAGAAAGTCGCGACGCCCTGGGGAGGTATCGTTCTCGGACATCGGTTACTCACTCCTGGGTCTAAACACGGGTGTACATGGGTTTTTCTTATGATTTGCCGTGGGAAACGGCAAATTGATTGCTACCTAATTATTATCAAGCTAACAAATAACCCGTAGCTAAAACGGTTATCACCACCTGTTTCAGGGTAATGGCGCACTTGTTCAGATCTTGAATTGGCGTACCAGGCCGTTCAGGTTGGCACCCAGCGAAGACACATCACGCATGGTGCGCGCGCTTTGCTCGGTTTCATCGGCCAGGCTTTCCACCGCGCCAGCAATCTGATGCACGCTGCGGTTGATCTCTTCGGCGACCGAGGTCTGCTCTTCGGCGGCACTGGCAATCTGCGCGTTCATCGCGTTGATCGTGCCGATCAGGTCCGAGATCGAATCCAGCGAAACCCCCACTTCGTTGGTCTGCTGGTTCGCACCCTCGCCGGCTTCGGTCGAACGATGCATCGCGGCGACCGAGGCAGTGGTACCCGCTTCCAGGCGCGTGATCATGTCCTGGATCTCTTGAGTGCTTTGTTGCGTGCGGCTGGCGAGTGCGCGAACTTCATCGGCGACCACCGCAAAACCACGACCGGCTTCACCAGCACGCGCGGCTTCAATCGCGGCGTTGAGCGCCAGCAAATTGGTCTGGTCGGCAATCGAGCGAATCACATCGAGCACCGAGACAATGGAGCGCACGTCCTGTTGCAGGTTGTCGAGGCTGGTACCGCTCAGGCGAATATCCGATACCAGTGCGCTCATTCCCTTGATGTTGTCGCCCACTACCTTGCGCGCGACATGGCCTTGCTGGTCGGTCTCTGCCGCAGCCTGGGCAGCACGCTGGGCACTGACCGCGACTTCCTGGGCTGCCGCCGACATTTCATGGATAGCGGTGGCAACCTGGTCGGTCTCGTTGCGCTGGCGCTGCATCGCTTGTTCAGAACGCAAGGTTTGCTGGGTCGCCTGATGCACCAGACCGTCGAGGTCGGTAGTCATCTTCGCCACCTGGCTGACCATGGTGTGGATCTTGTCGACGAACCGGTTGAACGAGGCGGCGAGATCACCCAACTCATCGTTGCTGGTGATCGCCAGGCGATGGGTAAGGTCACCGTCCCCGGCGGCAATGTCATCCAGGTTGGTCTTGAGCACACGCAGCGGGCGGACAACACCATTGGCGGTCCAGATACCGGCCGTTGCGGTTACCAGCAACAGCACCAGGGTCACCAGGAAGATGCTGCCCAGCAGAGCGCGGGTGCGTTCGGTTACCGCTGCCTGCTCCAGCACCATGGCGGCGTCGATGTCATCCATATTGATTGCGCTGCCGAGCACCATGTCCCATTTTTCCAGGTAAATGGTGTAGCCAAGCTTGGGCACCTGAACACTTTCCTGGCCTGGTTTTGGCGCGAAGTAATCGACGTAGTGCTTGCCGTTTTTAGCCACTTCGACAAAGGTCTGGTAGTGGAAGGAACCGTCCGGATCCTTGGTGTCCCAGAAGCTCTTGCCGATCCCGGCGGTGCTGTCGCCACGGAAGATACGCACGCCTTTGGTGTCGTAACCGAAGAAGTAGCCTTCCTCCCCGAACTTTACCGGTTTGAGCAATTCGAGGGCCTTGTCACGGGCCGCCATATCGCCCTTTGCCGAGGCATCGTGCAGCGGCTTGATGGTGGTCAGGGCCACCTCGACATAGTTCTTCAGCACGTCACGATTGCGCTTGATCAAACCATCCCGGGTTTCGAGCATTTGCTGGTCGGCAGTGCGCTGCAACATCCACGACGCAAGGCCGCTGATAATCAATGCGAACAACAACGAGGGGATGATAGCCAGACACAGCAATTTGCCTTTGACTGTAAGCTTCATGAACGATATGTCCTCCAGGTCAGTGTGGTTTTTCAGCGTATCGACCCGGTTAGAAATATCTTGATAAAAATGATGGCATTTTGACGTCAAACATTAGTCGACGTACTCCGCGTATGAAAATTCCTCAGCGCCTCTCCTCTATAACCGGCAGCTCCCGAGTCCCGGCCCTGAGAAACCTCAGGATCTCGTACGCGACAATCTCCGGTGCCTCACGCTGGGGAAAGTGCCCCGCTCCGTCGATCAGCACGCGTTCGTAGCGCGCCGAGAAGTAGCCTTCGCGTCCCTTGGAACTGTCCGGGTGATTGCAACTGTCCGCACCACCGTGCAGCACCAGCGTGGGTACCGACAATACCGGTGCCGGGTTGAGCCTGGCTTCTTCGGCACGGGAGGCCGCGTCACCTTCGACGAAACCCCAGCGATGCCGGTAGGAATGCAATACCACCGCAGCCCAGTCCGGCCCTGCGAAGGCGCGACAGGCGGTCTGGAAATCCTGCTCCGTGTACCAGCCGGCGGGCGACCAGGTGTCCCACATCATGCGGGCGAAGACATTGCGCTCGTGCTCGACGACCTGCTGGCCGCGGGGTGTCGCCATGAACCAGTGGTACCAGTAATTGCGCGCCTGCTGCAGGGAAATCACCTGGTTCGGATCGTTGGTGCCGTAGCCGACCGACAGCATCACCAACCCCGCGGCCACACCGGGCCTGAGTCCACAGGCATTGGCCACGGCCCTGGCGCCCCAGTCATGCCCGACCAGTACCGGACGATCGAGCCCCAGGGCATCGATGAAATCCAGCAGGTCCATGCCCAGCGCTGCCAGCGCGCCACTGCGCGGCGTATCGTCATGGCGAAAACGCGTCGGTGCAAAACCCCGGAGTGCCGGCGCCAGCACCCGGTAGCCGGCTTCGGCCAGATGGCCGGCAGTGCGTGTCCAGGTCTCGGGACTGTCCGGCCAGCCATGGACCAGCACGGCCACCCGGGCTCCAGCGGGGTTCCACTCCAGGTAGGCGATGTCCAGCAACGGCGTAGTGACAAATGAGTAGTTCATGGCGATTCCTGCGGAGTTGGCGGTTGTCTGGAGAAAGACTACCGTCGCCACCACGAATCATTCATGATGAGTAAAGGCCTATTATCAATTTTTCAAGTTGAATCAGTGATGAACACGGACCGCTCCCTCGTCGCCCTTTCCGCCTCCCTCGACATTGCCTTGCTGCGCACGTTTCTCACGGTGGTCGACACCCACAGCTTCGCCTCGGCCGCCGACCTGCTGGCGCTGACACCCTCGGCGGTGAGCGGGCATATCAAGCGCCTCGAAGACGATGTCGCGGTGAAGCTGCTGTCGCGTACCACGCGCCGCCTGTCCCTGACCGCCGAGGGCGAGATCCTCTACACCTATGCCCGCAATATCCTCAGCCTGGAACGCGAGGCCCGGGCAAAACTGCGGGGAGCCCATATTCAAGGGCGGATCCGCGTCGGCTCCTCGGAAGACTTTGCCGGCACCTGGCTGGCCGCCGTGCTGCAGTCCTTCAGCCGCAGCCATCCACGGGCCTCCATCGAGTTGAAGGTCGGCATCACTTCCGATCTGGTGCAACAGCGGCAACTCGGCCAGCTCGACGTGGTGTTCGGCAAGCAGTGCAGCCGGGTGGACGAAGGCGGCGAATTGCTATGGGAAGAACCGCTGGTCTGGGCCTACGCCGCGAAAATCCCCCTGGATACCGCGATCCCCTTGCCCCTGGCCGTCTTTCCGGAACCTTGCGTCTACCGGGAGGCGGCCATCCAGGCGCTGGCCGTGGCGGGAACGCCCTGGCGCCTGGCGTTTGAAAGCAGCAGCATGGCCGGTTGCATTGCCGCGGCCCTGGCAGGCTTCGCCGTAACCCCGATTGCCCGCAGCCAGTTGCGCGACGGACTCAGGGAGCTGGGCCCGGCCGAGGGTCTTCCAGCGCTGGCGAACGCACGTTTCCATGCCTTTTCCGACCGCGCCGACCCAGCCATCCATGCGCTGATCGAGTCTGTGCAGGAGATCGGCAGGCGCCGGCGGTTCATCGATCAATAAGCTTCGACCTCCCCCCACGTATCACAGTGTGTACAGCCTTGCGCCGGACACACTGACTCAAGCTGTCGCCGCCAGCGGACACACCGTGGATACATCCACGCGATGAACTGTGCCGGTCCCAAGCCACCCGCACCGGGTGGCCCGATCATCACAGTGCAGGGTTCACCCAGGAGGTCATCATCATGAGCATCACCCTTTACGGCTACAGCGGCAGCACCTACGTGCGCACCGTCAGAATGCTTCTCGCCGAGAAAGGCGCGGACTATGAACAGGTTCCGGTCGATGTCCTCCAGGGCGAACCCCACTCTCCCGAACACCTGTTGCGTCATCCCTTCGGCAAGGTACCGGTGATCGACCATGACGGTTTCCGGGTGATCGAGAGCGGAGCCATCACCGCCTATCTGAACGAGGTGCTGCCGGGACCGTCACTGATGCCGGAAACCGCCCGGGACCGCGCCCGCGCCAACATGGCCATCGGTATCTACGACTCCTATGGCTACGGTGCGCTGGTGTCGGTGGCCGGTTATCACCTGTTCCCCGACTTTATCGGCGGGCAGAACGAAGAATCCCGGCGCAACGGCATAGAGAACTCGCGCCGGGTCCTGCGCGAGCTGATGAAGATCAAGGGGCAAGACCGCTTTATCGCCGGGCCGAATGTCTCGCTCGCCGACTTCTACCTGGTGCCGTTCTGCACCTATATCGCCCTGACCCCGGATGCCGCGCAGGTATTCGACGTCGAGGGTTTTGCCCAGTGGTGGCAACAGGTGCAGGCCCTGCCCAGCTTCAAGGCGACGCTGCCCTGAAGCCTGTCCTGCCTCAGAGAATACGCTTGCCGGTGCGATCCAGGCGCGGCATCCAGTGCCCGAGGATATCGGCCGAAACCACGATGTGATGGGCCCGGCCGATCAGCAGGTGGCGTGGCACGAAACCGATATAACGCGAGTCGGCACTGTTGTCGCGGTTGTCGCCCAGCATGAAGTAGCTGTCCGCCGGCACGGTGATCGGTCCGAAATCCCGCGCGGCGGCAACGCCGCGCAGGAACTGGACCCGGCGCACGCTGCTGTCCGCTGCCTCGGTGACGGACACGCCGGGAATGCTCGTGTCGTGGGCACCCGGCTCGGCGATATCGCGCGCATCGCTGTAGTGGGCTGCCACACCGTTGACGAACAGCACCTCGTTGCGCATTTCCAGCACGTCGCCCGGCACTCCGACCAGCCGCTTGATCAGGCGCACGCCGTCCTTGGGCGAGGTGAAAGTCACCACATCGCCACGCCGGGGAGTACCCAGGGCCGCGAGGGAGATATCGCTCAGCGGCAGCTTGAAGTCATAGGCCAGCCGGTTGACCAGCACCACATCGCCTTCAAGCAGGGTCGGTCGCATCGAACCCGACGGAATCGGGTTCCAGTCCGCCATGGAAGTCCGAAAGATGCCGAAGCACAGGAGAAAGATCAGCAGCCCGCGGTTATTGACGATCCAGCGCTTCATATCGACCTCTGAAAGGAATAACGTTTTCAGCGATTCTTGTAGCACCGTGCCTCGGGCCGAGCCAAGTCCCTTGTACGCCGATCAGCGAGTTTTCATGATCGCTGCTAGCTCATCCAGTTGCCGCCGTCGACGTTATAGGTTTGCGCCACGACGAAGTCGCTCTCGGCACTGGCCAGGAAGATCGCCATGCCGGTCAGGTCCTCGGCGGTGCCCATGCGGCCATAGGGCACTTCCTGTCCCACCAGTCGTTTCTTTTCCCCCAGCGGCCGCCCCTCATGCCTGGCGAACAGGGCATCGACACCGTCCCAGTGCTCGCCGTCGACGACGCCGGGCGCGATGGCATTGACGTTGATGCGATGGCCGATCAGGTTCAGGCCCGCCGATTGCGTCAGGCTGATCACCGCCGCCTTGGTGGCGCAATACACCGCCACCAGCGCTTCGCCGCGCCGTCCGGCCTGGCTGGCCATGTTGATGATCTTGCCGCCGTGGCCCTGGCTGATCATCTGCCGGGCAGCCGCCTGCAGGGTGAACAGGGTCCCGGCGACATTGATCGAGAACAACCGGTCATAACTGTCGCGGGTGATCTCGGTAATCGGCGCCAGGTCGAACAGCGCGGCATTGTTGATCAGGATGTCCAGCTTGCCGGCATGCCCGACCACCGTGGCGATGGCCGCGTCGATGGAGCCCTGGTCGGTCACGTCCATCTTCACCGCATAAGCGTTCGGTCCCAGTTCGGTGGCCGTGGCCCGGGCACGCGCCAGGTCGATGTCGGCGATCGCCACGGTGGCGCCTTCGCCGATGTAGGCCTGGGCGAACGCTCGCCCGATACCACGGGCAGCACCGGTCACCAGGGCACTCTTGCCTTCCAGTCGTTTCATTGAGGGTTCATCCATTGCGTCAGATTGGGGGAATGCGCCCGGCGACGGGCGCCGGCGATCAGCCCTTTTTCGGGTAACCCGCACGTTTCATTTCACGCTCGGTATTGGCCTGGGCTTCGGCCAGGGCCTGCTCGACCGTCACCTGCCCGGTCAGCGCCGCCGAGAACGACTTGCCGACCGAAGTGCCGATGGCCTGGAACTCGGGAATGGTCACGTACTGGATTCCCACATACGGCACCGGCTGCGCCGAGGGGTGCGTCGGGTCGGCGTGCTGCATCATCTGCAGGGTCACCCTGGCGAACGGCGCGGCCTTCAGGTAGGCGTCGCTGTAGGTGGACAGGCGGGTGCCCGGCGGTACGTTGGTGATGCCATCGGTGTCGGTGACCAGCTGGATATATTGCCTGGAGGTCGCCCACGCCACGAAGGCCTTGGCCGCCTCCTTGTGCCGCGAGGTGGTGGGTATTGCCAGCGACCAGGCATACAGCCATGAGGAGCCCTTGTCGGTCGCCTGCGTCGGCGCCGCGACAAAGCCGACGTCGTCGGCCACCTTGCTCTGCGCCTTGTCGGTGGTGAAGGAACCGGCGACGCTGGCATCGACCCACAGCGCACACTTGCCGCTGTTGAACAGCGCCAGGGTTTCGTTGAAGCCATTGCCCGATACGCCGGGCGGACCGTATTTTTTCAGGGTATTGACGTAGAAATCGGCGGCGGCGGTCCATTCCGGGCTGGTCAACTGCGGCTGCCACTGTTCGTTGAACCAGCGCGCACCAAAGGCATTGGCCATGGTGCTCAGCAGCGCCATGTTCTCGCCCCAGCCGGCCTTGCCCCGCAGGCACATGCCGTATTGCTCCTTGTCCGGCTGATTGAGCCTGGCGGCGAATTCGCCGAGCTGGGTCCAGGTCGGATGCTCGGGCATGCTCAACCCGGCCTGCCTGAACAGGTCGGTGCGGTAATAGGTGACCGTACTTTCGCCATAGAACGGCAAGGCATACAGCGTACCGCCGACCGACAGGCCCTGGCGCACCGAGGGGAAAATGTCCTCGACATCATAATCGGCGGGCAACCCGGTCATCGGCTCCAGCCAGTGCTTGGCCCCCCACAGCGGTGTTTCGTAGGTGCCGATGGTCAAGACGTCGAACTGGCCGCCCTGGGTGGCGATATCGGTGGTCAGGCGCTGGCGCAGGACGTTTTCTTCCAGCACCACCCAGTTCAGCTTCACCTCGGGGTGCTGTTGCTCGAATACCCTGGACAGGCGTTGCATGCGGATCATGTCACCGTTGTTGACGGTGGCGATGGTCACGGTCTCGGCGGCCTGGCAGGCCCAGGCGGCCGAGAGGCCAGCGGACAGGGCAAGCGCGGTGGCAATCAACTTCATCGTGTTCTCCGGCCTGGGCGCCAGGCACTGTTATTTTTGTTGTTGACCACGGCCGGACGAACGCTGGCCAGCGGTGGCGGACGCTTCGATTACAGCAACTTCCACCGGGACGGACAAACGAATCGGGGATGCCCTTCCGATACTTTTTTAACCGGCCACGGTGAAGCCCCCGGCGATCAAAAAAGTACCGGTCGTGGGCAGGACAGGCGCTAGCGAACCCGGGTGGAGACGGCGTATGGTCAAGGGCTGCACGACAATGAGCTGCATAACAACAAGAGGCACAAGCCATGGCTGACAGTCGAACAGCCCTGTTCGAGCAACGACCGGCCGAGCTGGAAGTGATCCTGCCGCAACCCGACCACGGCTTTCGCTGGCATGAACACGACTATCCTTCGCCGCTCGCCCGCTGGAACCATCATCCCGAATTCGAGCTGCACCTGATCCGCCATGGCAGCGGCAAGCTGGTGGCGGGCGACTACATCGGTGCGTTCGGTCCCGGCCATGTCGCGCTGATCGGTCCCGACCTGCCCCATGACTGGATCGGCGACCTGACGCCCGGCGAGTACCTGGTGGGCCGCGATGTCGTCCTGCAATTCGACGGCGCCGCCCTGCTCGCCCTGCGTGCCACGCTACCGGAACTGGGGAGCCTGCAGAGCCTGTTCGAACGCGCCCGGCGCGGCCTGGAGTTCACTGGCGCGACCGCGTTGCAGGCTGCCCGGCTGATGGAGCAGATTGGCCGCGCCGAGGGCCTGGAGCGCCTGATCCTGTTCCTGCAACTGGTCAATACCCTGGTGCAGGCTCCGGAGCCGGAGGTGCATCTGCTGGCCAGCGTCTGTTATGCCCCGAGCCTGGATGCACGCAGCTCCGAACGGATTCACAAGGCCTTCGACTACCTGCTGACGGAACTGACCGGCGACCTGCGGCTATCGGTCATCGCCCAGCGCCTGGGGATGAGCGAGCCGGGCTTTTCCCGCTTCTTCAAGCGCATCACCGGGCACGGCTTCATCGACCTGATGCGCAAGTTGCGGGTGCAACGTGCCTGTCGGCTGTTGCTGCAGAGCGAGATGTCGGTGGCCGATATCTGCTTCGAAGTCGGGTACGGCAACCTGTCCAACTTCAACCGGCACTTTCGCTTCGAGATGAACCAGACGCCCAGCGACTATCGGCGTGGAGCGGCCATGACTCTGCTCCGGCACAACGGCGCCTACCCGTCCCTGCCTGTGGGTCAGCGGCATTGAGCAGGCGAAAAAAAACGGCCCCGATCGAAGAGCCTGATCGGGGCCGGGGATACAGACGTCTATCCAGACTTGCAGGGAGCACTGCGTGATGGCGGTCTAGGCCAACTGATACTTTTCCCGCACCAGGTGGCCGATGCCCATCCGGTCCAGCACCGGCAACGGACACAGGAAGGTCACCCGTACGGTGCCGGGCAAGCGGCTGATGTCGATGGAACCGTTGAGCGTGGCACGATTGAGCACTTCATCGTAGGGCAGGCCGGTGGCCGCGGCGGCACGACGCAAACCGTTCTCCGTCGCCACATTGAGGTTCACGCCACTGCCGATAAAGGTGATCGGGCCGCTCTCCTCGACCTCGTGCTGGCCCCACAGGGCCCCCAGCTCACGCACCTTCTGGCGCTGTTCGACGTTCATCGGCCGGGCCATGGGCGGCAGGTCATCGAGGTTCTGCAACAGGATCGGGCCATCGATCGCCAGCCCCTTGATCACCTCTACCGTCAGTTCGGTTTCGCCGGAAACGTCGGTGGCATGCCCGGCGATTTCGCCATTGCCCTGCTGCGCATGCATATCCCCCATATACACGCCGGCCCCCGGCACTTTCACCGGGCAGATCAGCACGCAGCCTTCGCGGACCGAGTTGGTGTCCATGTGGCCGTCGGTCTTGGCTTCGTGCAGTTGCTCATGGGTCATGCCATAACGATGGGGCGCGCCCACGAGGTACTGGCCGAAATCCGCGCAGTTGTGCGAGTCCGGCAGGTCCCGCGACGGTGTGGTGCCGATGTTGCCGAGAAACGGCCGCATGTGTGCCGCCAGTCCCGGAATGTCGGCACGGGCCAGTGACAGGATCGAATGCTGTGCCGCCATGTCCGGCAACGCCGACATCTGCGCGGCATTGCCCGCCAGCCGGTCGGCGACCGCCTGGTTGACGGTGAGGCTGACCTGGTTCTCGGCATCCAGCACGATCACGTAGCCATGGCTGAAACGAAACGCGCTGACTTCCGCACCGCAGTTGTTGCAACGGATCGCGTCCTCGCCGATGCCCTCGACATGGCTGGCCGGATGTTCGGTACCGCAGGCCGCGCAGAACTTGGCGACAAACGGATCGCCGTGATAACGCCCTTCGACAAAGCTCATCACGCCCGAGGACGTCGCCAGGGAAGTGACTCGCATGCGGCGGATCTTCAGGGCGACGGCATCGCCCACTTCGGCGCCGGCAATCGCCACCGGCTGCGTCACTTCATGGCCGCCCTGGAAGGCCGGCGTGATCATCGGCCCCCAGCAGCCCGGCGGCGTGCCGGTGATCAGGGTGCCGCCGTCGGCCAGCGGGCCGAGCATGGCCTGGCTCGGGCCGATCAGGCCCTGGGTGTAACTGTCGACGCGTAACCGGTCTACCGGCGTCGGTGCGGCGCTTGCTTCAGAGAGGGTGCTGTTCATGTTCTATCTCCTTGCCTCCACGGATACGGAGGGATCACCAGGGGTGGGACAACAGGCTGCGCCGGGGCAGCCGATCAGGTTCGCCATTTGCCGCCGTGCACCAGTTCGGTCACGGCGTCGGCAAACACCTTGGGGGCTTCCTGGGGCAGGTTGTGACCCACGCCGGGAACCTGCCGATGACTGCGCGGACCGCTGAAACGCGGCGCCGAGGCCTTGCCGTCGGTGGCCGCGATCACGCCATCGGCGACGCCGTCGAGGGTGATGGCCGGCACGCTGATCGCCGGCAACAGCGCGAGCTTCTGCTCGGCCTCGGCGTAATCCGGATAACCCGCCGCCAGCCCCATGCGATGGCGATAGGAATGGATGACCACGTCGACATAGTCGGGGTTATCAAAGGCCTCGGCCGCGCGGTCGAAGGTGCGGTCATCGAAGTGCCAGGTCGGCGAGTTGTTGCGCCAGAGGATCCGCGCGATATCGCGACGGTTCGCCTCGAGCCCCGCGCGACCGCGCTCGGTCTGGAAGTAATGCTGGTACCAGAGTCCCCATTCGACATGCGCCGGCAGCGGGCTGGCAGCCTTGGCGATGTCCTGGATCAGGTAGCTGTTGACCGAGACCAGGCCGACCACGCGACTCGGACGCAAGGCCGCCGCGACACAGGCCGCACGACCGCCCCAGTCGTAGCCGGCGAGCACCGCCTCGGGGATATGCAGCGCATTCATCAGGTCCAGCACATCCTGGCCGAGCGCCGCCTGCTGGCCCGAACGTGGCGTGGCACTGTCGAGGAAACGGGTGCTGCCGTGCCCGCGCAGGTGCGGCACGACCACTCGAAACCCCTGGGCCGCGAGCAGTGGCGCGACCTCGACATAACTGTGGATGTCGTAGGGATAACCATGCAGCAGGATCACCGGCCGACCGTTCTCCGGGCCGGTCTCGTGGTAGCCGATATCCAGCAGGTCGGTACTGACCTGGCGAATCGGAAAACGCGTCAGCGGCTTGCTCGACCGATGCTGGTAAGGCGCCGTGCCCTGGCTCGCCGACGCCAGTGCCGGGGTCATATCCGCCAGGCCGATGGCCGCCGCTCCGGCAGCGGCGGACAGCAGGAAACGACGGCGATTGAACGGGTACTCGGACATGATGGGGTTCCTCGGATCAGGGGGACAGGAATCAGGTGATATCGACGATCAGTTCGCTGGCGAGCCAGCCGGCCAGCAGCGCACCGGCCCGGGCAACGCCCTCGGTTTCACCGAGGCGCTCGACCAGCCACTCGCACAGGGCGGCGAAACTGCCGTTGGCCTGCAGGTGCAGCAGGGCTTCGTATTCCAGTTGCTCCAGCGGACGCAGCCGCGAGGTGAATTGCCGACGCCAGACGATCACCCCGCCCGGTTCGGCGAGCATCTCGCTTTCCGGTGGTGTCACCTCGTCACACAACGCAGACCAGATCGCCTCGGCATTGGTGGTCAGGGCATGGCTGCGCAAGGACGGCGCCAGGCGCAGCCGCGCCGAATCCCAGTCGATCGTCGCCAGGGCCTCCAGTGACAGGGCCTCGGCATCCGCGGCGACAAAGGCGTCATTGAGCGCCGCCTCGATCCAGGCCAGCTCCTGGACATCCGGGTTGTTCGGGAACAGCTCCACCAGGCTGGCGTGAAAACCCTCGGGATAGGCATCCAGGGTCCAGGCGTGGGGCGGTTGCCGGTCGATATGACTGACCGCTGCGGCGAGGAACGCCTCGTCGCCGAGCCAGCGGCGCAATTGCGTAAATGCCTGTTCCAGGCAGCCCACCAATTGCGCCCGATAGTTGTTCTGGTACACCGCCAAGCCCGCGGCCACGTTGCTGCCGAGGCGTCGCGCGACACTCTCGTCCGCGCTGACCAGCCAGTGATGGAACTCGCGTTGCAACTCGGCCAGGTTCATGACGCCCTCCGTGAGCAGCCGCGGGTGTCCAGCGAGCCGAGGGCACGGGCCATGTCCAGCTCCTTGAGCAGGTCGGCCAGCGGCGGGATCCGGTCGTCCCGCTCGATCATGGTGGCGACCGGGCCGAAGCGTGAAATCGCCAGGGCGTAGAGTGCCCAGACTTCCTGGCAGACCGGACTGTCGTGGGTGTCGATCAGCAACTCGGCCCCCTGGCTGTGTCCGGCCAGGTGGATCTGTCGCACGCGATCAGCCGGCAGGCCGTCGAGAAAGGCCAATGCGTCGAAACCGTGGTTGGTCGCACTGACGAAGATATTGTTGACGTCGAGCAACAGCCCGCAGCCGGTGCGCTCCGACATCCGCGCGATGAACTCCCATTCGGTCATCGTCGCACCGTCGAAGGCCAGGTAGCTCGACGGGTTCTCGAACAGCATCGCCCGGCCAAGGAAATCCTGGGCCATGGAAATATTGCGGCAGACGCTGTCCAGGGCCTCTTCGGTATAGGGCACCGGCAACAGGTCATGGGAGTTGAACCGGTCGATGCGCGACCAGCTCAGGTGATCGGAAACGAACAGCGGATCGATCTCGTCGACCAGCGCCTTGAGGCGGCGCAGGTAGTCGGGGTTGAGCCCGTCCGCCGAGCCGATGGACATCGACACGCCATGCAACGCCACCGGATGCCGCTCGCGGATCTGGCGCAGGATATGCCGGGGCTGGCCGCCCGCGACCATGAAGTTCTCGGAGATGACCTCGACGAAATCGACAGGGACCTCGGTCTCCAGGAAATCCCGATAGTGTTCCTTGCGCAGACCCAGGCCGTAGCCCGGAAAAACAGGAATGGAGATGGACATTGCGCGTGCTCGGCTTGAGAGAAAGGGAAGACCGACCGAAGAACACCACGCCCCTGTGGGAACCGGCTTGCTGGCGATACAGACGACACGGTCTGGCAGACACAAGGCGTCGATACCCTCGCCAGCAAGCCGGCTCCCACGGGGTCATGGATTCAGGCTTACTTGGGCTCGGTCAGGGTGCCGCCGGCCTTCAGGCACTCGCTTGGAGTCTTGACCACGACGCCCTGCCCCTTGCAGCTGTTCAGGCCCTTGCAGTCATTCTTGGCGGTGGCGCAGAGGCTTTCGCCCTTGCAGCTGTTGACGCCGTAGCAGCGGCCCGGCTGCTCCTTGTCGGCGGCGCTGGCGGAGACGGTGAAAGAAGCGCAAGACAGTGCGATCAGCGCGGCGGCGGTAGCGATGCTCAAACGGGAAGCGGTGGTAGCCATGGTGTTTCTCCAGATAGATAAGGGTTGCAACAGGTCGGGTTGGGGTTTACTTGGCGTTCAGCGCGGCTTCTTCGATGACTTTCGCCACCGCTTCTGGCTGCGAGATGTACAGGGTGTGGCTGGCCTTGATCTCGGTGACCTTGGAGCCGGCACGCTTGTACATCCAGCGCTGCAGGTCCGGGTTCAGGGCCTTGTCTTCGGTGGCGACAATCCCGTAGCTCGGCTTCTTGTGCCAGGCGGCGGCCCAGTTCTGCGCGCCGAAAGTGGCGGTGGTCGCCGGGACCTGCGAAGCGGCCAGGAAATCGGTGCGGTTGGTGGTCTGGTCGGCGGCGAAGTCTTCGCCAAACTTGGCGCGGTCGACGAACAGCAGGCCGTCGCGGGTGCCATGGATGTCGTTGCTCGGTGACGGCATCGAACTCAGCAACTGGCCCAGGGTCTCGCCGACTTCCGGTTGCAGCGCGGCGACGTAGACCAGTGCCTTGACCTTGTCCCGCTCGCCGGCGATACCGATCACCGCACCGCCGGAACTGTGGCCGACCAGCACCACCGGACCGACCTGCTGGTCGAGGATTTCCCGGGTAGCGGCCACATCGGCGTCCAGGCTGGTGGCCGGCTGATGCACGACGCTGACGTGGTAGCCCTTGTGGATCAGGATGTCGTGGACCACCCGCCAGCCCGAGCCGTCGACGAACGAGCCGTGCACGATGACGATGTTCTTGGCACCTGTCGGCGGAACCGGATCGGCCGCACTGGCAAACAGTGGCGCGCTCATGGCCAGGGCACTGAGGGCCAGGATGGGTAACTTACGCATGGTGCTTCTCCTCAAGCCTTCGGCCTGATGTTGTGGTTGAAAGTCATGTTCCGAGAGGGCGGTGTCAGGCCGGTCGGCGGCGCAGCAGCGCATCCAGCGACCAGTTCCCGCCGCCATGGGCGATCAGCGGCAGCAGCAGGCCCGCCCAGCTCAGGTGCGTCGGCCATGCATCGGGGTACACGAACACCTCGATCACCGCGGTCATGCCCAGCAAGGCCAGGGCCGCGGGCCGGGTCAGCAAGCCCAGCACCAGCAGGACCGGGAACAAGTGCTCGGCATAGGTCGCCAGGTGGGCCGCCAGGTCCGCCGGAATCAGCGGCAGCGCGTACTCCGAGCGGAACAGCACGTAGGTCGAAGGTTTCAGCGTCAACAGGCCTTCGACCTTGGTGCGTCCCGACAGGAAGAACACCGAAGCGATCCCGACACGGGCCACCAGCAGCAACAGGGACTCGGGCAACAACCGGCCGAGGCCGGCACTCACTGCCCCGGCGCCGCGGCTCATGGCTGCTCCGTCAGGGACCCGAAGCCCTTGGGCGTCTTGATCTGGGTGCAGGTGCCCTTGTCCACCAGAACCCAGGCATTGCCCTGGTAGTCGGCGGTGGCGGTGCCCGCGCAGGAAGTGCCTTTGCCGGCGGCGCAATCGTTCTGACCGGCCTTGGACACGCCGTAGCATTTTTCCTGGGGAGTCTGTCCATCGGCGGCCTGGGCACCGACGGCAAACGCGCTGAGTGAAATGGCGAGGGTGGCTGCGAGGGCCGCGTATCTGCTCTTCATGGATATCTCCCGATCAACAATGGATTGAGCGAATCAGCAGCGTCTTGGGCTGCGTTGTTCGACCAGCAAAGTTAATCGCGAGCGTGTATCCCTTCTGTGTCCCGGAACCGGGCAGGAGGTCGCGGGATGTATCAGCCCCGAGTTCGTACACACTCTGATACACGAAGGGCGGTATACGACCCCCCGTCACCGCTCGGCGACCCAGCGAAGATTCGTAACATAAGGTTCATATTGCGGGGATAGCATTGTGCCTTCACTTTGCCCGGCGACCCCAGCATGCGCGCAGAAACCTTCTCCTTCATGCGTCCACAACGGCCCAAGGATCACCGCTGTGCCGGCGATCTGTGCACGGAAGTGCCAGCGATCGACTGGAGCAGCAGCAATGCCCAGGTCATGGAGACTTTCAGCTCACAGAAGGAGATGGTCTGCCTGGCGGTGCTGGAAGATGAGCGGCCCATCGGCCTGATCAATCGCAATATCTTCCTGTCGATGATGAGCAAGCCGTTTCACCGCGAGCTCTACGACAAGAAAAGCTGCATTGCCTTCATGGACAAGGAACCGTTGATCGTCGATGCCGGCATGAGCATTGAAGAATTGACCTTCAAGACCGTGGAATCCGGCGAAAAGACCCTCGCGGATGGTTTCATCATTACCCGCAACGGCCAGTTCGCCGGGCTGGGCAACGGCCTGCAACTGATGGCCGTGGTCGCCGCCATGCAGGCCGAGAAAAACCGCCAGATCATGCAGAGCATCGAGTACGCCAGCGTTATCCAGCGCTCCATGCTGCGAGCCTCGCGCGATACCTTGAAGTCGACCCTGGAAGACGCCGTCCTGCTGTGGGAACCGCGGGATGTGGTCGGTGGCGACTTCTATCATTTCTGCGCCTATCCCGACGGCTGGTTCGGGGCAATTGCCGACTGTACCGGCCACGGCGTTCCCGGTGCCTTCATGACCCTGATCGCCTCCTCCTCGCTGACCCAGGCCCTGGTGCGCTTCGGTCCACGGGATCCAGGCGTGCTGTTAGCGGCGGTGAACAAAAGCGTCAAGGAACTGCTGGGACAGGTGCAGAGCGGCGCGCAGATTCCCGAGTCCGACGATGGCCTGGATGCCGCGTTTCTCTGGTTCGATAACGCCAGCCAGACCCTGAGCTTTGCCGGTGCGCGCATGGCCCTTCATGTGTTGCCGCCCGACGCCCGGCAGATGGAAACCCTGTCCGGGCAGCGCGTGGGTGTCGGCTACGTGGACAGCGCCATCGACTACCAGTGGCCGGTCAGCCGCATCGCACTGTCGCCGGCCAGCCTGGTGTTCATCGCGACCGACGGCCTGACCGATCAGATCGGCGGCCCGCGCAACATCGCCTTCGGTAAGAGCAAGGCCTTCGACACGATACTGGAACATCGCAATCAGCCGGCGACCGTCATCTGCGAAGCGTTGCAACGCACGCTGGCCAATTGGCAGGGAGAGCAAACCCGCCGTGACGATCTCACCCTCTTCTGCGCGCGTCTTGGAAACGATCATGATTAATCCGAATGCTGTCCACTCCGACTGCCACTTCTTCGACCTGGCCCAACAGCGCAATGTGATTTTCTATCACATGGGGTATTTCTCCCACACGATCATCACCGCCATGGCCGAAGTGGTCCGGCTGCAGCTGGAGATCTCGGGGGTCAACGGGCCGACGCGACGCAAGCTGTTCTCGTCTTTCGTCGAGCTGTCGCAAAACATCATTCACTACTCCTCCGACTCGTTGCCCACCGACCCCGGTGACGAATCGTCGCTGCGCCAGGGCGCGGTATGCATCAGTGCGGACGGCGATCGCCACCTGATGCTCTGCGCCAACCCGATCGCCACCAGCGACGTCGATCGCCTGCGTGAAAAGCTGGAGCCCCTGCGCAACATGTCGCTGGAAGAGATCAAGCAGGCCTACAAGGTGACCTTGCGCGCGGAAACCCCCGTCGACAGCAAGGGCGCCGGCCTGGGTTTCCTGACCATGGCGCGCGATGCCTGTGCCCCGCTGGAATTCGATTTCTACCCGAGAGCGGACGAGCCCGGAACCACGCTGTTCTGCCTTAAAGCCACCATTTGAGTAGAGTGACGTAATCACCATGGATAATTTCTACATCGAAGCAACCGCCACATCGCCGGAAGTCGACTTCCGTTTCGATCAGAACCTGCTGACGATAAAGGGCGAGTCCTATCCGGAGAACGCCGCCGCCTTCTATGCCCCCGTGCTCCAGCAACTGCGCGGCTATCTCGCCTCCCGCGAGGACACCACCATCAACGTCCATATCGCATTGGCCTATTTCAACAGTTCCAGCACCAAGATGCTGTTCAGCATCTTCGATGCGCTGGACAAGGCCGCGCAATCGGGCAACGAGATGCAGGTGAACTGGTACCATGACGAAGAAGACGAAACCATTTTCGAGTTCGGTGAAGAACTGAAGGCCGACTTTACCGCCATCATCTTCAACGACCACGCCACGACTCTCCAATGACACCCCGAGAAGGATGATGAGCATGACCGCTTCAGTCACTTTCGCTGGCGCACAGGATGACGCTGAACCGGACCTGTTCAAAAGCGAAACTGACGCGCTTGAACATGCCCGTTCCATTCTGGCCCTGACTGAAGCAGAGGCTCCGGTGTACCAGCAGGCACTCGCCGACCTGACCGTGCACTTCGAGCGGCTGATGCGCGAGACACGCCGCCTGATACGCCGCAGCGACCGTGCCGAGCGCGAGATGAACGCGCTCAATGCCCAGTTGCAGACCCTGGCCCATCAGCTCGAATACCGCGCCACCCACGATGCGCTGACTGGCGTGCTGAACCGTGGCGCGGTCATTGACCTGACCGTCCAGGCCCTGCAGAAAACCGGTGCGGTGATGGTGGTGCTGGATATCGACCACTTCAAGCAGGTCAACGATGAGTTCGGCCACCCCGCCGGCGATGCGGTGATCCAGGGCATCGTCGGTTGCCTGCGGCGTGTCGTCGGCAATGGCGGATTCATCGGGCGCGTGGGCGGCGAGGAATTCACCGTGCTGATGCCCGCCGGCACGCTCGAGGAAGGCCTGGCCCTGGCCGAAACCCTGCGCGACACGATTGCCTCACATGTTTTCGGCCAGCCGGTAAACCGCCGGATCACCGCGAGTTTCGGCGTCAGCGCCAGCCCCGTCGGCACCCGTTTCGACAGTGCCTATGGGCTGGCGGATGCGGCGTTGTACCAGGCCAAGCGCTCCGGCCGCAATCGCGTCGAGGCGGCGCGGGCAGACGCCGCGGCCTGTACGCCGGAACACGCGAAAGAAGAGAACCCGCGCCCTCCTCTTCCCGTTCCCGATCAGAAGATCGAGATAGGGTAGTCGGCGATCAGGCGCAGCTCGTTGTTGTCGCCTTCGGCCTGGTCGGCATTGCCACGGTGGAAAGACTCGCGCAGGCGCAGGGACAGGTCCTTGGCCGGGCCGTTCTGCACCACGTACTTGGCTTCCACATCGGTCTCGTGGTGCTCGCCGTTGGCGCCATAGCCGTAGGCATGGTAAGGGCTGTCCGCGGCTATCTTGCTGCCGTCGATATCATCGCCGTGGATGTAGCGGGTCATGAAGCTCAGGCCCGGAACGCCGTAGGTCGCCATCTTCAGGTCATAACGCGCCTGCCAGGATTTCTCGCCAGGACCGTTGAAGTCCGAGTACTGCACGGAGTTGGCCAGCAGGATCGAGTCGCCGCCGTCGCCAGGACCGTTGGTCCCGAAACCAACGTAGTCGAACGGGGTATTGCCATGGACTTTCTGGAAAGCCAGGGTCACGGTGTGGGCAGTCAGGAAGGTGTACGCGGTGGCGAAGGAGAACGCGGTGTTGTTGATCGGACCGGCCTTGGCCTCGCCCTCATCCAGGGTGCGGTAGAGATTGAAATCGAAGTTTAGCGACTGTGCCTGGGAAATCGGCAGGGTGTAGTTGGCGTTGGTGTAGTACTGGCGCCAGACGTCCTCGAACTCGGAACCGTAGAGGGTGAAGTTGAGGTTGTCGTTGACGGTGTATTTGCCGCCCAGGTAGTTGACGGCACTGGTGGTGACGTTGGCATAGGTGGCGAACAGGTCATGGTCGCTGCTGGTGGTGACCACCCCGGTACCACTGGTGAAGTGGCCGGCTTCCAGGTCCAGGTCCTTGATCTCGCTGCTGAGCAGGTTGAAACCGGTGGCGGTTTCCGGGATCAGCCGCGTACCACCGGCAGCGAACACCGGTGCGGTGGGTTGCATGTCACCGTAGAGCAACTCGGTCTTGGAGACGCGGATCTTCACCGCGCCACCGGCCTTGGCGTAATCGTCTTCGGGAGAGCCGTTGCGTCCCACCGGCAGGTTGCCGGTACCGGCCGTGCCCGGCCCGCCGTCGAGCTTGATGCCCCAGTAGCCGAAGGCATCGACGCCGAAACCGACCGTACCCTGGGTGAAGCCGGAGCTGTAGTTGCCAAAGATACCCTGGGTCCAGTCACTGAGGTCGGACTTGTCATTTTTCCGGTCGCGGTTGAAGTACTGGTTCTTGAGGTGCAGGTTCAGACTGCTGTCGTCGACGAAGCCCTTGGCGTCGCTCTGGTCGGTCACGGTGGTCGCCATGGCGAACTGGGTCATGCCCAGCGACACCGCCAGTGTGAGCAAGTTGATTTTTACCGACATCGTTGTAATTCCCCTGGTTAATAAAGTTTCACTCTCTTGTTAGTGCGAACGACAGAACGCACTCCGTCATCCGCGAGGAGAGTGGAAACATGGAACAATCAATGGCAGAAGTGCCCGAAGGCCAAAGACAATCTTCGCTGCTGCAGAAGGTGGGTCAGGTCGAGCTCTTGCCGGGTGTGCTCCGGAGCACGCCCTGCGGCCACTGACGCGCAGGCGACAGTTGCCTTGCAGGGCATGTGCAATACAGGAACGGAACACTTCGGAAAATCAACCAATGGCCTCTATTGTTATTTTTGACTGCCAGCTTCTATATATATTTTTTTATTACAGCGAGCCATGTTCGTCGGGTTAATTAGCCATGAAAGATTTTTCATTGATATTAACTCGACTAGGGGAAGCAATTAACCAGAGGGGGGATCAGATCGCGTTGCGCGTATCCGGGTCCTGCAAGGCATCAAGGGCCAGGGTCGCGATGGCAACGTCATGGGCCGCCAGTCCGGTCAGGTCGACAAGGGTGATGTCGTCCTCGCTCTCGCGCCCCTTCACCTTGCCCGATAACACATCGCCCAGCAGCACTATCGAGGTGGGCTCCAGCAGGCCGTCACGGACGGCATGGCCGAGGTCGCCACGATCCGTGCACTGCCTGATATCGTCCGCCACCACCCGGCCGGCGACCTGGAACAGCTGGGGATCGATCTCCTGCTTGCCATGGCTGTCGGCACCCAGCGCGACGATATGGGTGCCGGGCCTCACCGCCGCGGCAGGGAACAACGGCTCGGTCGCCGGGGTGCAGGTGATGATCACGTTGCACTGGCGCAGCAGGTCCTCGACCCGCACGGTCGGGTGGGCAGCGATCCCCTCCTCGCGCAGGCGAGCCGCCAGGGCCTCGGCCTTGTGCGGGTCGCGGCCCCAGATGACGACCTTGTCGATGCCCAGCGCAACGGACGCCCACAAGGCCTGGAGCTCCGCCTGATGGCCGCTGCCCAGGATCCCCAGCGCGGTGATGTGCCTGGGGGCTAGGGCGACGGCCGCCAGGGCACCCGATGCGGCGGTGCGCCAGCTGGTCAGCCAGCCTTCGTCGTTGAGCAGTGCCAGGGTCTGCCCGGTGCGGGCATCGAACACCGCCATCAGGCCGTTATTGGTCGGCAAGCCGTGCCGGGCATTGTCGTAGAAGCCCATGGCGATCTTGATGACGAAGACCGGGCCGCCCTTGAAGTAGCCGTACTTGATATGGCAATCACCGGGTGGCTGGTCGAACAGCAGCTCGCCGGGCGCGGGCGATACCACCTGGCCGTCGGCATGCCGGATAAATGCTTCACGGATGGCAGCCAGTATCGCATCGTGCCGCAGGACCGCGCGCAAGGCCGGCCAGTCATGCACCGGCAACATCATGCCGCTCCTTTCAGGTAGCGCCGGAACACCTCCAGGCCCTCTTCGATATTCGCCCGCCCGTAGCCGATCCGGAAACGATCCGTCGGCACCGGGCCGAGCGCCGAGGTATAGATGCTGGACGGCAGCAACAACACCCCGGTGCGCTCGACCAGGTCGGCGGTAAAGCTTTCCACCCCTTCCCCGCCCAGGTAGCGCGGATAGGCAATGCAGCCACCGTCCGGGCGATACCAGTCGAACCGCTCGCTGAACTCGGCGAAGAAACCGTCCAGCACTTCCAGGTTGTGTGACATCAGCTTGTGGATACGCGCGAGGATCCGCTCGCGGGCCTTGAGGGCGATGATCGAGAGGATTTCGCTGGGCCCCGAGTTGCAGATGGACAGATAGTGTTTCATTCGCTCCATGCGCACCAGCAGCCCGGCGTCCTGGCAGGCGATCCAGCCGATACGCAGCCCGGGCAGGCCATAGGGCTTGGACATCACCGCCAGCGACAAGCCACGCTCGTAGACGTCGGCAACCGCCGGCAGTTGCTCGCAGTCACCGACACCGATCAGCCGATAGGCCTCGTCGCTGAACAGATAGAGGCCATGTTTGCGGCACAGTTGCACCAGCGCGTCGAAGCGCTCGCGCTCGAGGATCTTGCCCGTCGGGTTGTGGGGAAAGTTGATCGAGACCAGTTTGGTATTCGGCCGGATGGCCGCGGCCACCGCGTCGATATCCAGGGTCCAGCCACGCGCCGGGTCGAGGGGCACGCCGGTGACCTCGCAGAGGCTCAAGGGGATGGTCTCGGCGGACTGGTAGTTGGGTGTCACGACGATGGCGTGGTCGCCTTTTTCCAGCAAGGCCTGCATCGCCACATAAAGCCCTTCTTCAGCACCGGCAAAACACAGGATATCGGACGACCGGACCTTGTCGTAGGTCGCGGCGATCGTCTCCCGCAGCGCCGGAGCGCCATAGGTCTGGGTGTAGCCCAGCGAAAGGTTCTCGAACGCGGCGCGGTCACTGTCGCTGGCCAGGGCCAGCAACTCCGAGAGCGTCATGCTTTCGGCATCGGAAGCGGTCATATGGTAGCGGGCGGTGAATTCCCACTTGGAGAAATAGGTCTCCAGGCGGAAGTCTGGAAGCGTGGCCATGCGATGTCCCCTGCTGAGCTGAGCGATAGGTCGTCCACCGGCCGCGGACGATCTCGCGGATGCCCGGTCGGTGGCAGTACCCGCAAGACACTATCCCGACTTATACACATTGTCTAATTTATTTTTTATGTCTAAATTAAGCTCAACACCTGCGTATCAAGCCGCTCAAGGCTGTTCCAATATCGCCCGGGAGTACGGTAACGTGCGCACGCCTGGACGAAAGGCACCGGCCTTCCCTGTCATCGCGGTTGCTGTCCACCTGAATCGAAGGCTTGCAGATGTCCTACATGAATTTCATCAATGCCACGGCACAAGGCATCGCCGGATTGCTCTACCCGCATCTGGAGGCCGTGGTACACGATGCCAGGACGGGCCTGATCGCCCATATCGCCAACAATTTTTCCAAGCGCAAGGTCGGCGATCCCTCGCTGATCGAGGATATCCCGCAGCTCGAAGCCGGACCGGATGTGATCGGCCCCTACGAAAGCAACGGGATCAATGGCCGGGTCCTGCGCTCGATCACCATTGCCGCCCGGGACGACCATGGTGAGATCATCGCGTTCCTGTGCCTGAACTTCGATGTGTCGGTGATCAACCAGGTGCAGCAACTGCTGGGCAGCTTCGCCGCCGGGTTCAACACGCAAACCCGGCCGGAGGCGCTGTTCAAGGCGGACTGGAGAGAGAAGCTCAATGAGATCGTCGAACGGATTTCCCTCGAGACCTCAGTGCGCAAAAGCGAGTTCGGCCGCCGCGAAATCACCCTGGCGCTGGCCGAAGCCCGGGCCAGCGGGCTCCTGGAAATACGCAACTTCATGGAATACCTGACCGACTACTTCGAGATCTCCCGGGCAACGGTCTACAACTACCTCAAGGCGGTGCCGGAGCCGTTGATTGCTGCCGGCACGGCGACGATCAAGGCTCCCGCCGGCAGCAGGAAGAACATGAGGAAGGCGGCTCAGGACACGCGCTCGTAGCCGCCGACCACGCCTTTTTTCGAGAGTACCCACTGCCACAGCTGGATATCCCTGGCCCGGAAAGCCCCCGCGCAGGACAGCAGGTAGTAGCGCCACATGCGGTAGAAGCGCTCGCCCATCTGCCCGGCGAAGCGTGGCCAGGCCGCTTCGAAGTTCTCGCACCAGGCCATCAGCGTCTTGTCGTAGTCGGCCCCGAAGTTGTGCAGGTCCTCGACCACGAACAGACCGTCGACGGCATCGCCGATCTGGCCGATGGAAGGCAGGTCGCCGTTGGGGAAGATGTACTTGTCGATCCAGCGATCGGTACTGGAGTTGCGGCGGTTCTTGCCGATGGTGTGCAGCAGGAACAACCCGTCGTCCTTCAGGCAGCGCTCGGCGGTTTCCATGTAGACGCGATGGTTCTTGCGCCCGACATGTTCGAACATGCCAATGCTGACGATATGGTCGAACTGCTCGTCGACATCGCGGTAGTCCTGCAGGCGGAACTCCAGGGGCAACCCGGCGTAACGCTGGCGGGCCCACTCGGCCTGGTCCCGGGAGATGGTCACGCCGACACACTCGACGCCGTAGTTCTGCGCCGCGTAGGACATGAAGCTGCCCCAGCCACAGCCGATATCCAGGACCCGCATGCCCGGCTCCAGGCGCAGCTTGCGGCACACCAGGTCGAGCTTGGCGTTCTGCGCCTCGACCAGGTCGGTTGCCTCGCGCCAGTAGCCGCAGGTGTAGGTCATGCGCGGATCGAGCATGCTCGCGTAGAAATCGCTGCCAAGGTCGTAGTGCTGCTCGCCGACCTGCCAGGCACGCTTGCGGTTCTGCAGGTTGAGCAACTTGACCCGTGCGGCGTGAAACAGCATGGCCATCGGGTTGACCCCATCGGCCAGGCCCGAACGCATCAGGCGGGCAAAGAACTCGTCCAGCTGATCGGCGTCCCAGTCGCCGTCCATGTAGGCCTCGCCGAGGCCCAGGCTGCCCTCGGACAAGGCCCGCTCGGGAACCCCGGGCCTTTTCAGCTTCATATCCCACGGCGCGTTGCCGTTCAGGCGCAGGCCCGCCTTGTCCAGAAGCTCCTCGGCCAGTCGGTAGGAACTGCTGTGGGACGTATCCTCGGTGGAGACACTGGAAGTACTGGAAGAACGGGTGGCTAATGAATCTTCGCACTTTGACTGCATCGTGAATCCTTACTTCTTGCTTGCACTGAAGTGGACAGCGAGGCCATTGTTCGAATCGATCATGGTTCAAACCGTTGACGCAGGCGCTCAAGGTTGACTTTCGAAGCTCGGGAAAGCTTAAGTCGAGGCTTCGGAGCAAGACAAACGAGGATTTGATAAAAGTGCTTTGCGCAATCTGCAACAATTTGCAACAAACCCTGCAAGCAGGCGAGTTTGCTTTACAGACGCGAAGCTAGGCACGAGCCTACAAAATCAGGGGAAATAGCTGGCTATATCATCCAACAGGTTTGAGTCGAAGATTGGTTTCAGAACGCTATCGTCGGCAGCACCGGCAGTCAGAGGGCGTTTCCAGGCCATTGTTATCGCAGGAGCCAAGATGACATTCTCACTCAACCTGTATGACGCGCTGACCGCCATCAGCATCCCAGCCGGCAAGGCCAAAGGCGTGGTGGATGCCTGGGAGGACGAAATGCAGAATTTCGCTACGAAATCGGACCTGCTTCACACCGAGACCCGCCTGAACGCATCGATCTCGGAATTGAGGACTGATATGAACGCCCTGGGTGTGGAGCTGCGGGCGTTGATCAAGGAACAAGGCGCGGAACTCCGAGAATCGATGGCGACCCAGAACTCGGAGCTTCGTGAATTGATATCGACACAAGGCTCGGAGCTTCGAGAATCGATAGCGAAACAAGGCGCGGACCTGCGGTCATCGATCACCTCACTGGAGGCCCATCACAAGCTCGTGCATTGGCAGTTTGGTATTATTTTTCTCTGTATCAGCATTCCCTCCATCAAGCTGGCCTACGACTTCCTGAGCAAGGCTTTCCTCGGCTGAGCCAACCCGACCGGACCAGGCAGCAGGCCTGCCGGATAGAAAGATCACACAATAAAAAAGCCCGCATCGCTGCGGGCTTTTTTCAATCGGGTGTCCCGTCCTGAATAAGGTTTACACCTTCTGACCTTTTTTCAGGAGGACGCAATGGATTCAGGCAAAAGGCGCAGTCAGCGAGATTACACACTGGCTTTTAAATTGTCGGTCATCGATCAGGTTGAAAAAGGCGAGTTGAGTTATAAAGAAGCTCAACGGCGCTATGGTATCCAGGGCCGGTCTACGGTGTTGGTGTGGCTACGCAAGCATGGTCGGCAGGATTGGAGCCAAGGCGCGTCTATTCGAGTGTTGAGGACCAGGTCCATGACCGAGCCAACTCTACCGCTGACACCCGAGCAGCGAATCAAAGAGCTTGAAGAACAGCTGGCGCTGAGTAACCAGAAAGCTCAGTTTTTCGAAGCCGTCGTGAATGTTCTGAAAAACGACTACGGTATTTCCGTCGTAAAAAAGCGACCCGGCAAGTCCTCTCACAAGGGCAAATCGAAGACCTGAGCATCACCAGGGCTTGCCTGTTCATGGGGATTTCTCGTCAGGCCTATTACAAGCGCAATCGGGCTTATGATGCACGGCTCAGCCACAATCAACGGATAGTGGATTTTGTCTTGGAAAAGCGGCGGCGTCAGCCAAGACTTGGAACACGTAAGCTGCACCATTTACTGCAGAGCGAAGCAGAAACGGTGCTGCAGGTAGGGCGGGACCGCTTGTTTGCAATCTTGCGAGAGGTGCGCGAACTGGTCCCGCGCAAGCGGGCTTATCACAAAACGACTCATAGCCATCATCGCTTTCGACGCCATCCCAATCTGCTCAAAGCAGGTCCGGATCAAGTCGTTGCCAATGGGCCTGAACAGGTATGGGTTGCGGATATAACCTATCTGCCCACCCAAGAAAGCGTGGCTTACCTGAGCTTGGTAACTGACGCTTACTCGCGAAAAATAGTGGGCCATCATGTGCATGAAAGCCTGCATACAGAGTCAGTCATCAGGGCGTTGAAGAATGCCGTTGCAGAGCGCAAAACCAAGCAGACGTTGATACATCACTCGGACCGTGGTGCCCAGTACTGTTCTGATCTTTATCAACGACTGCACATCAGGCACGGCATTATCTGCTCGATGACGGATGGTTATGACTGCTATCAGAACGCTCTGGCCGAGCGCATAAACGGAATTTTGAAGACCGAGTTCCTGTTGCATCGCCCAAGGGACTTGGCAGAGGCGAAGAAAATGGTGGATGAATCGGTCCTGATCTACAACGGAGAGCGGCCGCATTTGTCCCTGAAATACAAAACGCCCAATGCGGTGCATCGGGCGTTTTGAGTGAAATAGGTGTCAACCTATTTCAGGACTAGACAGGGTGGTACGACAGGGACAATACCCCATTCGCCCATCAGATCACCTGGACAATCGCCTTCACCACCGCTTCGATATTGCGCTGGTTCAACGAGGCCACGCAGATACGACCGGTATCCAGCGCGTAGATCCCGAACTCGTTCTTCAGGCGTGCCACCTGCTCCACCGTCAGGCCGGAGTAGGAGAACATCCCGCGCTGGCGACCGACAAAGCTGAAGTCACGCTTGGCGCCATACTGGGCCAGCAGGTCGACCATCTGCATGCGCATGCCGCGAATCCGCAGGCGCATTTCAGCCAGTTCCGATTCCCACTGGGCACGCAGCTCAGGGTTGTTCAGCACGGCCGCGACGATGCTCGCCCCGTGGGTCGGCGGGTTGGAGTAGTTGGTACGGATCACGCGCTTGACCTGGGACAGGACACGGGCGGTCTCTTCCTTCGATTCGCTGACGATCGACAGCGCACCGACACGCTCGCCGTACAGCGAGAACGATTTGGAGAACGAGCTGGAAACGAAGAACGTCAGGCCCGATCCGGCGAACAGGCGCACGGCGGCGGCGTCTTCCTCGATGCCATCACCAAAGCCCTGGTAAGCCATATCCAGGAACGGAACCAGGTCCCTGGACTTGACCACGTCCAGCACGTCCTGCCAGTCGGCCGGGGTCAGGTCGACGCCGGTCGGGTTGTGGCAGCAGGCGTGCAGCACGACGATCGACTTGGCCGGCAGTGCGTTGAGATCTTCCAGCAGGCCGGCACGGTTCACCCCGTTGCTCGCGGCATCGTAGTAGCGATAGTTCTGTACCGGGAAACCGGCGGCTTCGAACAGCGCGCGGTGGTTCTCCCAGCTCGGGTCGCTGATGGCAACGGTGGCGTTCGGCAGCAGCTGCTTGAGGAAATCGGCGCCGATCTTCAGCGCGCCGGTACCACCGACAGCCTGGGTGGTCAGTACACGACCGGCGGCAATCAGCGGCGAACCTTCACCGAACAGCAGGGTTTGTACCGCCTTGTCGTAGGCGGCAATGCCGTCGATCGGCAAGTAGCCACGGGAAGCATGCTGAGCCACGCGCTGGGTCTCGGCGTCGACAACGGCACGCAACAGTGGAATTTTCCCACTTTCGTCACAGTAAACACCTACACCCAGGTTGACCTTGTCGGTACGGGTATCGGCATTGAATGCTTCGTTGAGGCCCAGGATAGGATCGCGTGGTGCCATTTCGACAGCGGAGAACAGGCTCATTATTGCGGCGGCTCTGAATGGGGGGTGGAGGGGGTGACAACGCTCCGGCCGATTGCACTAGAGCGGTGCACAAACGGGGAGCTAGTATAGAGCCCATCATCGGCGAGGGCGACCGACTATTGTCGGATTCCGGCAAGTTTTTTGATTTATTTTACGACCGACAATCGAAATGCAACATTAACGTCCGACAGACACCCGCCTTGAAAGCTGTCGGACGCAACACCACATCTAGGCTTATCATGCTTTTTCCCTGCGACCTGCTGTTGCAGGCGATCTTTTTCGTTGCTGCGCGGCTTGCCGGGCAGGCGTGACCCAGAGGTACGTTATGTCCGAATTCCAGCTCGTCACCCGCTTCCAGCCCGCCGGCGACCAGCCCGAGGCCATCCGCCTGATGGTCGAAGGCATCGACGCCGGCCTGGCCCACCAGACCCTGCTCGGGGTGACCGGCTCGGGCAAGACCTTCAGCATCGCCAACGTGATTGCCCAGGTCCAGCGCCCCACTCTGGTGCTGGCCCCGAACAAGACCCTGGCCGCGCAGTTGTACGGCGAGTTCAAGGCGTTCTTCCCGAACAACGCCGTCGAGTACTTCGTTTCCTACTACGACTACTACCAGCCGGAAGCCTACGTGCCCTCCTCCGATACCTTTATCGAGAAGGATGCGTCGATCAACGACCATATCGAACAGATGCGCCTGTCGGCGACCAAGGCCCTGCTGGAGCGCAAGGACGCCATCATCGTCACCACGGTGTCCTGCATCTACGGCCTGGGCAGCCCGGAAACCTACCTGAAGATGGTCCTGCACGTGGACCGTGGCGACAAGCTCGACCAGCGCGCCCTGCTGCGTCGCCTGGCCGACCTGCAATACACCCGCAACGACATGGACTTCGCCCGTGCCACCTTCCGCGTGCGCGGCGACGTGATCGACATCTACCCGGCCGAATCCGACCTGGAAGCGATCCGGATCGAGTTGTTCGATGATGAAGTGGAAAGCCTGTCGGCCTTCGACCCACTGACCGGCGAAGTCATCCGCAAACTGCCGCGCTTCACCTTCTATCCGAAAAGCCACTACGTGACGCCGCGGGAAACCCTGCTCGACGCCATCGAAGGGATCAAGGCGGAGTTGCAGGAACGCCTGGAATACCTGCGCAGCAACAACAAGCTGGTGGAAGCCCAGCGCCTTGAGCAACGCACCCGCTTCGACCTGGAGATGATCCTCGAACTGGGTTACTGCAACGGCATCGAAAACTACTCGCGCTACCTCTCGGGACGCGAAGCCGGCGCACCGCCACCGACACTCTACGATTACCTGCCGGCCGATGCGCTGCTGGTGATCGACGAATCCCACGTCAGCGTTCCGCAGGTCGGTGCCATGTACAAGGGCGACCGTTCGCGCAAGGAAACCCTGGTGGAGTACGGCTTCCGCCTGCCCTCGGCACTGGACAACCGGCCGATGCGCTTCGACGAGTGGGAAGCCATCAGCCCGCAGACCATCTTCGTTTCCGCAACCCCCGGCAACTACGAGGCCGAACACGCCGGCCGGGTCGTCGAACAGGTGGTACGCCCAACCGGCCTGGTGGACCCGCAAGTGGAAATCCGCCCGGCACTGACCCAGGTCGACGACCTGCTCTCGGAAATCTCCAAGCGCGTGGCCGTGGAAGAGCGGGTACTGGTCACCACCCTGACCAAGCGCATGGCCGAGGACCTGACCGACTACCTCGCCGACCATGGCGTGCGCGTGCGCTACCTGCACTCGGACATCGACACCGTCGAGCGGGTGGAAATCATCCGCGATCTGCGCCTGGGGACCTTCGATGTGCTGGTGGGGATCAACCTGCTGCGCGAAGGCCTGGACATGCCGGAAGTCTCGCTGGTGGCGATTCTCGATGCGGACAAGGAAGGCTTCCTGCGCTCCGAACGCTCGCTGATCCAGACCATCGGTCGCGCCGCCCGTAACCTCAATGGCCGGGCCATCCTCTACGCCGACCGGATCACCGGCTCCATGGAGCGCGCCATCGGTGAAACCGAGCGCCGTCGCGACAAGCAGATCGCCTTCAACCTGGCCAACGGCATCACCCCCAAGGGCGTGTTCAAGGACGTCGCCGATATCATGGAAGGCGCCACCGTGCCCGGCTCGCGCAGCAAGAAGCGCAAGGGCATGGCCAAGGCCGCCGAGGAAAACGCCCGCTACGAAAACGAACTGCGCTCGCCGAGCGAGATCGGCAAGCGCATTCGCCAGTTGGAAGAAAAGATGTACCAACTGGCCCGCGACCTGGAGTTCGAGGCGGCCGCACAGATGCGCGACGAGATCGGCAAGCTGCGTGAGCGATTGCTGACGGTCTGATCCAGAGGTTGTCCACAGTCCTTGTGGGAGCCGGGCTTATTGATAGCCCGTTCAGTCCAGCAACATCGCCAGCAGCACCAACGCCAGCAAGCCGGTATAGATCCCGGCATGCAGGCGGTCCGGAATGCGCCCGATCAGGGGGCTCACCAGGCGCATTCCCGCCAGCGATCCGAGGATCAGCACGCCGAACGCGGGCAGATCCACATAGCCGGCGAACCACGGCCCCAATCCCAGCGGGCGGAACCCGGCGAGAGCGACATAGGTCAGGGTCCCCACCACCGCCACCGGCACGCTCAGCGGATTGGCCATCGCCGTCGCCAGCGTCATGCTCAGGCCATTGCGGCGCAACAGCGGCACGGTCATGACACTGCCGCCGACTCCGAGAAAGGTCGCCACGGCACCGATCAACAGGCCACCACCCACCGTGACGACAGGTTTGAGCGGTTTCGCCGGGGAGACCAGCGCCTGCTCCATGAAGCCGCGCCGCGCCAGGCAATCCACCAGGGTCAGGCCCAGATAAACGATAAACGCCCAGCGTACCGCCTCGCTGCTCACCAGGCTCGCCAGCACCGCCCCCGATACCGAGCCAAGGCCGATGAATCCCGCCAGGGGCCAGATCCACGCGCGCCGCAGGTTACCGGCACGCCGGTGCTTGCCCGTGGCGATCAGGGCATTGACGATCATCACGCAGGTCGAGGTCGCCACGGCGATCTGCATCGCCGCTCCGCTGATCGCCGGGTCCGGACTGTCGCCCAGAATGCGGTACAACAACGGCACCACGACAAAACCGCCACCGAAACCGAACAGCACGCTGGTCATGCCAGCCAGTGCGCCAAACAGCGCCAACAGCCCATAGAGCATCACATCGGGTCCTTTCAGGAAGAGAGAACCCCACCTTAAGCGGGCAACATCTGGCGTGCTTGCGCAAGCCAGTCAATACTGTTTGAGTTTCGGCCAGACAGATCCCGCCATGCGCAATACCGCCCTCGCCCTCTACGATCACCTGCCCCAAGCGGTGATCGCCATCGGCACCGATTATCCCCACGGTCACCTGCTGGCCCGCCATCAGCACCGGCGGGCACAATTGCTCTATGGCGCCACAGGGGTGATGCATGTGCTGACCGATGACGGTAACTGGATCGTCCCGCCACAGCGTGCGGTCTGGATTCCCCCCGGGGTGCCACACCAGGTGCTGATGCTCGGGGTCAGTACCCGCAGCCTGTACATCGAGCCGACGGCCGCCGGGGCGATGAGCCCGACGTGCCAGGTGCTGGAAGTCTCTGCCCTGCTGCGGCAACTGCTGATCGCCGCCGTCGAGATGCCGGTGGCGTACGACGAACAGGGCCGCGATGGCGCGTTGATCACGCTGGTGCTGCATGAACTGGCCAGCGCCAGCAGCCTGCCACTGCATATTCCCCTGCCCCGGGACCCGCGCCTGCTGCCACTGTGCCAGGCCTTCGTCGAGCAACCGGATATCCGCCAGTCGCCCCAGGCCTGGGCGGACCGCCTGCATCTTAGCCTGCGCAGTTTCGGCCGGCTGTTCCAGGAGCAGGTCGCCCTGAGCTTTTCACACTGGCGCCAGCGTGTCTGCGTGGTGCAGGCCCTGGCCCGCCTGAGCGCAGGCGAAGCGGTGACACGGATCGCCCTGGACTTCGGCTACCAGAGCCCGGCGGCGTTCTCCACCATGTTCCGCCGGGTGCTGGGTCGATCCCCAAGCAGTTTCCTGCACACTTCGGCTACCTTATGACGACATGCCCGAAAAGGACCACGCCCATGCATATCCTCAACGCCCGGCTGCGCCACCGCGAAGGCCTGTACGACCTGCACCTGGAGGACGCACGGATCGCGAGCATCACCCCGCAAACCGGCCTGCTGGCAGCCGGCCCGGCGGACCTCGACGCCCAGGGCAACCTGGTGGTGCCGCCGTTCGTCGAGCCGCATATCCACCTCGACGCGACCCTCACCGCAGGCGAACCGCGCTGGAACATGAGCGGCACCCTGTTCGAAGGCATCGAATGCTGGGGTGAACGCAAGGCCACCATTACCCACGAGGACACCAGGACGCGGGCGAAAAAGACCATCCGCAACCTCGCCGCCCACGGCATCCAGCATGTACGCACCCACGTCGATGTCACCGACCCGGAACTGACGGCGCTCAAGGCCATGCTCGAGGTGCGCGAGGAAACCCGGCACCTGATCGACCTGCAGATCGTGGCCTTTCCCCAGGAGGGCATCGAGTCCTATCGCAATGGCCGCGAACTGATGGTCGAGGCGATCAATCTCGGCGCCGATGTGGTCGGCGGTATTCCCCATTTCGAATACACCCGCGACCAGGGCGTCTCGTCGGTGATGTTCCTGATGGACCTGGCGGAGAAGACCGGCTGCCTGGTGGACGTGCATTGCGACGAAACCGACGACCCGCACTCACGCTTTCTCGAGGTCCTCGCCGAAGAGGCCCGCAGCCGTGACATGGGTTCGCGGGTGACCGCCAGTCACACCACGGCCATGGGTTCCTATGACAACGCCTACTGCGCCAAGCTGTTCCGCCTGCTCAAGGCCTCGGGCATCAGTTTTGTCTCCTGCCCCACCGAAAGCATCCACTTGCAGGGCCGCTTCGACAGTTTTCCGAAACGCCGTGGCGTGACCCGCGTGGATGAGTTGCTGCAAGCCGGGATGAATGTCTGTTTCGGCCAGGACTCCATCGTCGACCCGTGGTATCCACTGGGCAACGGCAATATCCTGCGGGTGCTGGAGGCCGGGTTGCATATCTGCCACATGCTCGGTTATCGCAATCTGCAGAACGCCCTGGACCTGGTCACCGACAACAGTGCCAGGGCCATGGCCCTGGGCGATCGCTACGGCCTGGAAGCCGGGCGCCCGGCCAACCTGCTGATCCTCCCGGCCGACAACGACTACGAAGTGATCCGCAGCCAGGGGCTGCCGCTGTATTCGATCCGCCAGGGAAAAATACTCATGCGACGCGAACCGGCGCAGGTGGAACTGCTGGAGTGATCCACGCAGCAGCGGATCGCTACAGCGGCTTCAGGTTCTTCGTCATGTAGACCCGCTGAAAACCCGAGTCCGCAGCGCGGTGGGTTTCGACATAACCCAGCCGCGCATACAGCACCAGGTTCTCGCTCATGGCCTCGTTGGTATACAGGCGAATCGCCGGACACCCCGCATCGAGCGCGGCCTGTTCGGCGAACGCCATCAATACCCGACCCAGCCCGCGCCCCTGATATTCAGGAGCAAGCGCCACGTTATCGAGCAACATGGCACCTTGCTCGCGGATCAGCACCAGGATCCCGGCCACTTGCCCGGACACCTCCAGCACAAACAGGTGCCCGGCCTGCAGCACGGCGGCATAGTCCTCCAGCATGGGGCCGGGCTCTCGCCCCATTCGCGGGATATAGATACGGTAGGCCGCATCCACGATGGCCTCGACCCGGGGCAGGTCGCGTGCTTCAGCCAGGCGCATGATCGATTGCATAGTGGGGACTTTCCTTGATCGGCAGGTGCATGGAAAAAGATTGCCTGATATTAATGCCTTACTCCGCCGCCGATGGACCGAGCATGAAATTCGACAAAGCCTACTGCGTCAGCCTGGACGAGAAACTGACGATCTACGATGTCCGCGACCTCAACTTCGACGAGACCGTGGCGTTCGATTCGGCCAGGGAGTGCTTCCAGTGCCCGAACGATGCCTGCCGTACGGCCTTCGACAGCACCAACCAGTTGACCACCTACAATGCCACGAATGTGCGTTTCAAGCGTACCCCGCACTTCAGGAACATGCCCAGCACCCGGCACCTGGCGGACTGTCCGTACCTGAGCCCGGAAACCGCCCCCGGCGTCCTCGACCCCGACCATCCGCAGGACGAGATCGAGGGCGAACAGAACTTCCCGGTCGAACTGCTGCTGACCCGCCGCGTCTACACGCGCAAGGCGCCCGCCGGCAATGACACCCGCCTGCCGGCGACGGCACCCGATGTCGTGCTGCCTCCAGCCGAGAGCAGCGCCGACAACGCGCCCAGGACGGTGCCGAACCGCACCAGCGTATTTGCCCATCCGGTGGAGTGCTTTGTCTCCAACTTCGCCAACAGGGAACTGCTCAAGCGCATGCCGCTGACCATCGGCGAGCAGAGCCTGAACTACCAGGCCTTCTTCAAGAAAGTCGAGTACTGCCAGGACCGCAAGGGCCTGATCTACTGGGGCCGGATCAAGGAAATCAAGGATTACGGGAGCAGCTTCAGCATCGTCTTCGACAAACCGGTCTGGGCCGACAAGAAGCGCTGTTCGGTGAATGTCTACCTGAGCAAGGGCCTGATCGAAAACTACCGCCAGCGCACGGCGTTTCTTGCCGAAATCAAAAGCGTGATCGACCAGGCCGACGATCTCTACTGCTTCTTCTACGGCGTCACCCCGGAGTTGAAACAGGTGCCGAGCAAGAAAAACCCGGAGCAGACCTTCAGTGTCTTCAGTTGTGAAATCGAGAACCTGGATCACTTCCTGATTCGCCAGGCGCCAGGACTCGACGCGGGTTGAACCGGTTCACTCGGATGCGGTGGAAAGACCGGCCGAGGGCCCCGCCCACTGGTAGGTCTTGTGGGCCGCGCAGCGGGTGTCGGCGGCCTTGGAGCGGTCGAAGACGAACTCGAACGTCACCGCCCCCTGATAATCCGTGCGCACGATGCGATTGATATCGAGCATGTGCCAACTGCCATCCTGCTTCAATGAGTCCGGCGAGTGATAGGCGTCGCTGCCCCTGACCACGCCCTGCCGGTTCAGCGTATCCAGGTGAAAATTGATATTGGCCTTGTTGCCGCCGCCCTGGCCGTCGCTGCGGACGATCCGGTAGCGCACCGCACTGACATCGAAATAGGCCGTGTTGCCGGCGGAGGCGAACACCACCCTGGCCTCCAGCTCCCCGCGAAAGCGCCCCACCGAGCAGGAAAAATAATCGGTGCGACTGCCCACCAGCAGTTCCGCCGGCGTGGACTCGATGCCGTCGGTGGCGGTGGAAGATGCCGCGATCCTGTCGCTGGAGTCCAGCCCGGGCCCCGGCTGCGCGCTGCTGGAACAGGCCGTGAACACCAGGCCGGCACACAGCCATGTACTGAATAAACCTCTGACAGCTCTCATCAATGAATTCCCTTTGAATGAATCGAAAACCCGGGCCCGTCTCCACGGCCCGATCCGGGCGAGGCCGTCATCGGCCTTCACCCCATCGATTCATTCAAGCCAAAACCGCCCGCTGCGGACAAGGGCACAACCGCACCGCCGCGGGACGGGCGAGTCCGATCCCGGTGTCGGAGTCGAACCGCGCCCGTGCCGGTCGTCAGCCCTGGCGCCGGGCAGCGCCGAACAGATGGACGCTCTGCAGCTCGCCCGCCTGCGCCACTAGGCGAATCGGCGCGGTGCCGCCGGGCATGCTGACCCGGACCTCGCCCGCCGCGACCCAGCCGGCTTGCCAGGCCGCACAGGCCACGGCACTGGCGCTGGTACCCGAGGATGCGGTCGGCCCTTCGCCGCGCTCGAACACCCGCGCTTGCAGGTGCCCGGGGCCCGCGAGCGTCGCCCACTGCAAATTGACACCGGCCGGACACGGCACGCCAGTCCCCACGGGCGGCGCAAAGGCAATCGCGGCCAAGCCGGTTTCCAGGGCCGGTTCGAGCATCTGCGCATTGCTCGGCAACGCCGATGCCTCGTCGACCAGGGTCACGCAATGGGGATTGCCGATCCGCACGAACTGGCTGCGCTGCCAGGCGCTGTTCAGCCTCGCCAGACCCGGGATATGGCTCAGGTGGCGGCCATTCGACCCGGCGTCACCCATGCCGGCGGCCGCGACGGCGGCAGGACCGAACGCCGGCTTCCCCAACGCCAGCCAGAAACCCTGGATACCTTCGACCTGTGCCGGCTCGACCACCGTGACCACGGGAGAGTCGCCGCCCGGTTGATCGTGATGGACCTGCAACCGACAGCTTCCTTGCGCCGGCAGCAGGCCTTGCTCGGCCAGCGCCTGGGCGAAAATCGTCAAGCCGTTGCCGCTGCGTTCGGCCAGGGTGCCGTCGGTATTGATGATCAGCAGATCGAAGGGGGCTGCGGACTGGAACGGCCCCACCAGCAGTCCATCGGAACGATGGTGCTTGCCACCTCGCCCGGGTGCCTGGTCGCCCCAGCCGCACAACGCCTGCACCGCCCCCGCGGTCCAGGTCAGCCGCTGCGAGGCCGCCTGCGCCGCGTCCAGCGGCACCTCGAAGCCCAGGCCACGCACTTCATCGGGGCTCGCCACGGCATAGATATTCCCGCGTGCGTCGTAAAACGTCGGCATACGCCCTCTCTGCAAGCGTTCACTGGAGCCCACCACTCTAGCCTTGATCGGTCGCGGAAAAAATATTCCCGCGCAGGCATTTTCCCGCGGATTGGCTAGGCTCCTGTCTGTCGATGTCCTGCTGTCGTCGACGCGCGAACCCCTATCTTTCGCAGAGGACATACCATGAACAGCAAGGACCCCGTGGCAGAGCTGTACCGTGAAGGCCGCAAGCAGTTTATCGAGTTGGTACCTGATGGCGGCGCACGCCTGGATGCGCTGTTTCATACCGCGCCGGCATTGGGCGAATTGGCGGTCGGCGTCGTCTACGGCCATCTGCACGAGCGCCCCGGTCTCGATCCGCGGTTGCGCGAAGCCGCGACCTTCGCCGCCATCGTTGCCGCCGGCATGGTCGGGCCACCGCTCAGCGTGCATTTCAAGACCGGCCTGGCTTCGGGCCTGGCTCCCGGCGAATACACCGAACTGCTGTTGCAGGCCTCTGCCTTCACCGGCTTCCCACGCGCGGTAGCCACCGCCGACCAGCTCAACCATCTGTTTGCCGACGCCGGAATGGTTTCGCCACCGGCCAGGCCGCCAAGGGCCGTGGTGCTGGCGTTCTGTGACACGGTGCGGGAAAACCATGACCACAGCCCTTTCCCGCTCCCACCGGCAGCACGGGATCTGCTGCGTAAACCCCATCAACTCCAGGCCACCGCCACGGCGGCGGACCGGGTGCTGGTGGAATGCTACCAGGCAGGTCAGCCGGCCCCCCGTGGCGTGTTGCAGTTTCGCGTCGAGGGCGAACAGATCGTCGCCGTGACGCTCTTCACCCCCGACTAGCGCACCAGGCACGGACGCTTGTTGTCGAACGACCAGCCCGGGATCAGGAACTGCATCGCCACGCTGTCATCCCGGGCGCCAAGGCCCATGTTCCGGTAGCACTCATGGGCCCTGGCTACCGCGTCCAGATCCAGCTCGATGCCCAGGCCCGGCTTTTGCGGGACCTGGATAAAACCGTCGACGATCTGCAACGGCTCGCGGGTCAGGCCCTGGCCGTCCTGCCAGATCCAATGGGTGTCGATGGCGGTGATCTCACCCGGTGCCGCGGCCGCGACATGGGTAAACATCGCCAGGGAGATGTCGAAGTGATTGTTGGAGTGCGAACCCCAGGTCAGGCCCCATTCATGGCACATCTGGGCAACCCGGACCGAGCCCTGCATCGTCCAGAAATGCGGATCGGCCAGGGGGATATCGACCGCGTGCAACTGGATCGCATGGCCCATTTCCCGCCAGTCGGTGGCGATCATGTTGGTCGCCGTCGGCAGCCCCGTGGCGCGGCGGAACTCGGCCATCACCTCGCGCCCCGAGTAACCGTGTTCCGCACCGCAGGGATCCTCGGCATAGGCCAGCACATCATGCTTGTCGCGGCACAGGGCAATCGCTTCCTTGAGCGACCAGGCACCGTTGGGGTCGAGGGTGATCCGCGCCTGGGGGAAACGTTCGGCCAGGGCCGTCACCGCCTCCATCTCCCGGGCACCGTCGAGCACGCCGCCCTTGAGCTTGAAATCATTGAAACCGTAACGTGCCTGGGCAGCCTCGGCCAGACGGACAATGGCTTCGGGGGTCATCGCCTGCTCATGCCGCAGGCGCAACCAGGCGTCGTCGGCCTCGGCTTCATTGCGATAGGCCAGGTCGGTCCGGGCCCGGTCGCCGATATAGAACAGGTAACCGAGAACCTTGACCGCCTCCCGCTGCTGGCCCTCTCCGAGCAACGCCGCCACCGGCACGCCGAGGAACTGGCCGAGCAGATCGAGCAACGCCGCCTCCAGCGCCGTCACCGCATGAATGGTGATACGCAGGTCGAAGGTCTGTTGCCCGCGCCCGCCCGAGTCCCGTTCGGCGAAAGTCTGGCGGACCTGGTTGAGCAGCTTCTGGTAATTGCCGATGGACTGGCCCAGCAGCAGCGAGCGGGCATCCTCCAGGGTGGCGCGAATCCGCTCGCCGCCGGGGACTTCGCCGACGCCCGTGCGCCCGCTGCTATCGGTAATGATCACGATATTGCGGGTGAAGAAGGGGCCGTGGGCACCGCTGAGGTTCAGCAACATGCTGTCGTGGCCGGCCACCGGGATAACCTGGAAACCGCTGATCACCGGCGTCTGGCCGGCGGCATTGAGGGGCTGTGTAGTCATGGTTCGTACCTGTCGGCAAAAGCGTCGTTCAATGGGGTTTGTTCAGGGCCGGGCTGACGATCCCCGGCAGCGCGTGGGAAGTCTTGGGCCGGGTGCGGGCATAGAACACCAGGATCGCCGCCAGCACCGAGGTCGCGGCCAGGCCGTAGAGGCCGCCCTGGATCGAACCGGTGCGCTCCTCCAGCAAGCCGAAGGTGGCCGGCGCGACAAATCCGCCAAGGTTGCCGGTGGAGTTGATCAGGGCAATGACCCCGGCTGCGATCCGCGCATCCAGGTAGGCCTGGGGAATCGGCCAGAACAGCGACGAGGCGGACTTGAAGCCGATGGCGGCGAAACACACGGCGACAAAGGCGAACACCGGACCGCCGGTGGTGGACATGAACATCCCCGCCGCCGCCACCAGCAGCGCCGTGGCGACCCAGGCCTGCTGGTGCTTCCACTTGCCCGAGGCCGCCGCGAAGGCGTACATGGCAATGATCGAGATCAGCCAGGGAATGGAGTTGAAGAAGCCCACCTGCAGGTCGCTCAGATCGCCCATTTTCTTGATGATGCTGGGTAGCCAGAAGGTCGCGGCATAGATGGTCAGTTGAATGCAGAAATACAACAGGCAGAACAGCACGATCTGGCGGTCCTTGAGCAGGGTCCAGATCGACGGCTTGACCGGCATCGCCGCCTCGCGGGCACGCTGTTCATCCTCGATCACCTGCACCAGCACGTCCTGCTCGGCGGCGCTCAGCCACTTGGCGTCGCGGGGCGTGGAGTCGAGCCAGAACCAGGTGAAACCGCAGAGCACCACCGAGGCCAGGCCTTCGATGATGAACATCCATTGCCAGCCGTGCCAGCCGAAACCCTCGATCTGTAGCAAGGCCCCCGACAACGGGCCGGAGATCAGTGACGCCACGGCCGAACCGCTGAGGAAGATGGCAATCGCCTTGCCCCGCTCCACACCGGGCAACCAGCGGGTGAAGTAGTAGATCACTCCGGGAAAGAACCCGGCCTCGGCCACACCGAGCAGGAAACGCAGGATATAGAAGTGGGTTTCGTTCTGGACAAAGGCCATCGCCGTGGCGACCAGGCCCCAGGTGAACATGATGCGGGTCAGCCAGAGCCGCGCCCCGACCTTCTGCAGGAACATGTTGGAAGGCACTTCGAACAAGGCATAACCGATGAAGAACAGTCCGGCGCCAAAGCCGTAGGCCGCGGCGCCGATGCCCAGGTCATGCTCCAGGTGCGTGCGCACGAAGCCGATATTCACCCGGTCGATGTAGTTGACGATAAACATGATGACGAACAGCGGCAGTACATGGCGCTTGACCTTCGCCACGGCGACGGCCAGCAGTGAATCACGCTCCGGTATTCCGGACGGATCGAGGGTGTTGTTCACGACGGTCTCCCACGGGTTATTTTTGTGTGCGGGGTGCTGGTTCAGCCGAACCAGTCGACAGTCATCATACGAGTAGAAAAATCTGCTAACAAGTCCCTTCGGATTGCCTGGTGCTTGGCGATTTTTCAAAGCGATGACAGAATAACAATCAACCTATTGTTTTTATTATAAATTTATCAAATAAACCGATTAGATCATGGCACCATGCAACTTATCATCGTTTGAAAATCATCAGAAAATCATCAGAAAATCACCAGGAAACGGCTGCGAAAACCAAGCTTGTCATACATGTTTAACGGCCCTGTGCACAGCTTGTCTGACGAGTGTTAAGCTCATGCTTCACTCCTGCGCGACACGACCATGAGCCTTGATACCGACCTCCCTGCACCACGCCGCAAGCGCACGCCCAACCTGGCTACCGACCTGGTCAATCACCTGACCCAGCAGATCCGCCTGGGCCAGTTGAAACCGGGGGAAAAGCTGCCTTCGGAAAGCACCATCGTGCGTGAACACAAGGTCAGCCGCACGGTGGTCCGCGAGGCGATCTCCAAGCTGCAGGCCTCGGGCTGGGTGGAAACCCATCACGGGGTCGGCAGTTTCGTGCTGGAACGCGAGGAAGCCCATGGCCTGCGCCTGAGCGCCGACACCGCGCTGAGCGTGCGCGACATCCTCGAACTGCGCCTGGGCCTGGAGACCCAGGCCGTCGCCCTGGCGGCACGGCGGCGCGGCGCCGAACACCTGCGGCAGATGCGCGAAGCCCTCGACGAATACCAGAGCCTGCTGGCCAACAACGACAGTTGCGTGGCCGCCGACCAACGCTTCCACCTGTTGATCGCCGAGGCCACCGGCAATCCGTATTTCGCCGAGATCCTGTTGCACCTGGGGCAGTCGATGATCCCGCGGACCCGGGTGCAGGGGGCCGAGCGCGGCGACGCCGACCTTGCGCAACTGGGGCAGTTGGCCAATCAGGAGCATGAAGCGATTCTGAACGCGATCCAGCGCCAGGATGCCGATGCGGCACGGGCGGCGATGTGGACCCACCTGAGCAACAGTCGGGAACGGTTCTCCCGGGAATAACACGCCGATCGTTCCCACGCCCTGCATGGGAATGCCTCACTGGACACGCTGCGTCCGCTTTTGTGATGCAAAACGCTCAGACCGGAATCCGTCGACAGTCCTCCGGCCCCAGCAGTCGCCCGTCTGCAGCCCGCAGCTCCAGCGGCCTGAGGGGCAAGCCCTGTTCGCGGTCGACCATCCGCGAATGCTGTTCCTGTGGGCCGTAGAAATAGGTCTCGCCCCACTGGCGCAAGCCGATGATCAGATTGAACAACCCCCTGCCCTTTTCCGTCAGCACATATTCCTGGTAGGCACTGCCATCCGAGGCCGGAACGACCGTCAACACGCCGTGCCCCACCAGGTTTTTCAAACGGGCGGCAAGGATGTTCTTGGCCAGACCGAGGTTGCGCTGAAACTCGCCAAAACGCCGGATGCCGTCGAAGGCGTCGCGGATGATCAGCAGCGACCAACCGTCGCCTATGGCATCCAGTGAACGGGCTACCGGGCATTCGGCGGCTTCCAGGCTGGAACGCTTGACCATGGCTCGGGCTCCTGCGGAAAAATGTGGTTGCAATATAAAACCACTCCCTCTAGGGTACAACTGGTTTTAAAAAGCAACCAGATCACCAGGAGTCTATCATGGCATTGGAAGTCCCGCTCACCACCGATACACAAGCCCCGGCCACGGGGCTTGGCACGGCAGTCGTGCTGCTGTTCGCCGTCGCCTGCGGGCTCTCGGTGGGCAATGTCTATTTCGCCCAGCCGCTGCTGGACGCCATGGCCGAGACCTTTGCCATGGACCACGCCCTCGTGGGCGGCGTGATAACCCTGACCCAGGTCGGCTACGGCCTGGGACTGCTGTTGCTGGTGCCCCTCGGCGACCTGCTCGACCGCCGGCGGCTGATCGTCGGGCAGATGCTGGTGTCGGTGCTGGCGTTGCTGCTCAGCGCCCTGGCTCCCGACAGCTTCTGGCTGCTGCTGGGCATGGGCCTGGTCGGACTGCTGGCGGTGGTGACCCAGACCCTGGTGGCCTATGCCGCCCAACTGGCAGCGGCGGGTGAACGGGGCAAGGTGGTCGGCACGGTGACCAGCGGCATCGTGGTCGGCCTGTTGCTGGCGCGCAGCGTTTCCGGCGGCATGGCCGACCTGGCCGGCTGGCGTTCGGTCTATCTGCTCTCGTCGGGACTGACGCTGGTCATGGCGCTGGCGCTCTGGCGGGTGTTGCCCAGGCACGAACCGGCCAAGGCGCGGCAGGCGTACGGAGCGCTGATCCTGTCGGTGTTCAGTCTGTTCCGGGAGGAAAAGATCCTGCGTGACCGGGCCGTGCTGGCGATGCTGATCTTCGCCGCCGGGACGGTGCTGTGGACACCGCTGGTCCTGCCCCTGAGCGCCCCGCCGCTGTCGCTGTCGCATACCGAGATCGGCCTGTTCGGCCTCGCCGGGGCAGCCAGCGCCCTGGCCGCCGCCCGCGCCGGACACTGGGCGGATCGCGGCCGGGCGCAATGGACCAGCGGCCTGTCGCTGCTGCTGATGCTGTTGTCATGGCTGCCGATCGCCTTTACCCAATCGTCGCTCTGGGCCTTGCTGCTGGGGTGATCACCCTCGACCTGGGCTTGCAGGCGGTGCACGTCACCAGCCAGGCCCTGATCTACAGCGTCAGGCCACAGGCGCAAAGCCGGTTGGCGGCGGGCTACATGCTGTTCTATTCGATCGGCAGCGCAGCCGGGGCCCTCGGGGCCACGGCGATGTACGCGTGGGCGGGCTGGCTGGGCGTGTGCCTGCTGGGGGCGGGAATCAATGCCGTGGCGCTGGGGTACTGGGGGTGGTCACTGCAGGTGGTGAAAAATCCTTGAATAAGGGCCGCCTGGACTGGCCTCTTCGCGGGCCAGCCCACTCCCACAAGGGGTCGGGCCAACCACAAATGCCGCACACCCCGCCGTCCCTGTGGGAGCGAGCTGGCCCGCGAAGGCGCCAGCCCTGGCGCCCAAGGGTTTCAATCCTTGCCGCGCACCATGCTTTCCAGCACGCCATCCCGACGAATCCAGCCATGGAACAAGGCTGCCGCCAGGTGCATCAGCACCGTCAGGAACAACAGGTACGCCAGGTAGCCGTGGGCCTTGCGCAGGAAGGCAAAGGTCGTGGCATTGGCCGAGAGCAGTGGCGGCAGTTCAATCGAACTGCTGAGCATCACCGGATCACCGGCCGCCGAAATCATCGCCCAGCCCAGCAGCGGCAATACCAGCATCAAGGCGTACAGCAACACGTGGGACAGCTTTGCCGCCAGCACCTGCCAGCCCGGTAGATCCTCTGGCAAGGGCGGTTGCCGGGTGCTGAAGCGTACGACCAGACGCACGATCACCAACGCCAGGATCGCGATGCCCAGCGGCTTGTGCAGATGGATCAGCCACTCATGCCGGGCCGACACCGACGCCACCATCCCGGCACCGATAAACAGCATCGCCAGGATCATCAGCGCCATCAGCCAGTGCAGCAGGCGCGCCAGGGGGGCGAAATGCTTCGAAGGGGCGCTCATGGGCGGGACTCCTGTTTGGCGTGACCGGCAGGCAGTTGGCCGACTTCACTGGTACGACGCAGATAGGAACTGGCATAGGCCGCCGAGCGCGCCGCCAGCAACGGATCGGCCGAGGCCTCGATGCCACTGGGCAGTACCAGCGGGTCGTAGTTGATGTCGCGGCAATCGCCGCTGTCTTGCGGTTGCGTGCTCTCCAGCACCAGGGTCCCGGCGTTGAGTACCTTGTGCTCGCCGCTCCAGGCCTTGCTCGCGTCATCGGTCGGATCGCCGGGATTGGCCAGGGTAATGCGCAATTGCCATTTCAACGGGCCGGCCGCCAGCCGCTGTTCCAGGTCCTGGTTCAGGAAATCGGCACCTGCCGGGGCCACGGCACCCGGGGCATCCTGGCTCAACGGTACATACCCCCAACGGACCGCCTGGCGCTGGCCGGCGGCGTTCACCAGGTAGAAGGCGTTCAGCCCGTTGTAGCTTTCGGTGGCATAGCTGGCCGATGGCCTGGCGGTCTTGACCCACTGCAGGAACGGCGCGGTTTCCGGGTGACCGGCAAAAAACGCCGCCATTGCCGCCGGGTTCGGCTTGCCGGTAGTCGGGTCCGGCGCGGAAGCCTTGAGCTGCTCGAAGAAGGCTTCCGGCGTGCCCACCGGGAATACCGGCATGCTGTTCATCCCGGTGCGCCATTGCTGGCCGTTGGCGAGGATGAAACGCAGGCCCAGGCTGCGGATCGGCACACTGCTGTCCGGCGCGTAGGGGTTGCCGCTGGGCAGGGCAAAACGTCCTTCCACCGGCACGCTGCCCGCGGCGAACACCTTGGCAATCGAATACGGCCGCGCTTCATCGCTGCTTTCGAAATAACCGGCGACGCACACACCCTTGGCATGGTTGCGCCGGAACCCCGGATGCAGGCCATTGTTTTTCTCGAAGGTATCGACAATACGCGTCGGTGTCAGGCGCTGCGGGTCGAGCCGGCCGCTGACGTAGGCAAAGGCCCCGGCCAGGGCCGCGACCACCACGGCGATAGCGGCCAGGCGCAGGGCCTTGCTCGAACCGCTGAGGGGCGGCGGGGTGTGATCTACCATGAAAAAACTCCAGGGCCTCAGGCGGCCACACGGTGAAGGAGCTATAAGACGAAGGTCGCGATGGTTTATTCCAGGCGCCCAGATTTATTTTTCGAATATTTATTTTCCGGCCATTGGAATAACCTTCGAGTCCAGACGTCTTGCTAGTCCAAGATGACAGGTGAAGAACCTGCAGGATTCCATGAACGATCTCGACGAACAGCTACGTGAACTGATTCCCCGCATGCGGCGCTTCGCCGTGTCGCTGACCCGTAATCCTAGCAGCGCCGACGATCTGGTCCAGGCCAGCCTGGAGCGGGCGCTGTCCAGTTGGGGCGAAAAACGTCCCGAGGGCGATCTGCGGGCCTGGCTGTTCTCGATCCTCTACCGGCAATTCCTCGACGCCCACCGCCGCAACCGGCGGTATGCGCGGATGCTCGAGTTCTTCACCGGGCGCGACGATGCCCAGCCGTCGGTGGAGCGCACGGTAGTGGCGCAATCGACCCTGGAAGCCTTCGAGCAACTGCCCACCGAGCAACGGGCCCTGCTGCTCTGGGTTTCGGTGGAAGGCTTGAGCTACAAGGAGGTCGCCGAGATCCTCGACGTCCCCACCGGCACCGTGATGTCCCGCCTGTCCCGCGCCCGCCAGGCCTTGCGCCAGATCAGCGACGGCGAAATCACCAGCCCTTCCCTGCGGATACTGAAATGATCACGATTCCTCCCAGCGAACGCGATTTGCACGCCTATGTCGACCATCAGCTCAGCGATGCCGACCGGCAAATGATGGACACCTACCTGGCCACCCACCCGGAACTGGCCCGGCAGGTCCGCGACTGGCAGCGCGATGCCCAGCACCTGCGTGCCGCCCTCGGCGGGGCGCTGCAGATGCCGGCCAATCCGCAATTGGACCCGGCGATGATCCGCCAACGCCTGCGCGGCCAGTCGCGCCGTCACCTGGCGAGCGCGGCCGTGCTGCTGATCGCCGTGAGCGTCGGTGGCCTCGGCGGCTGGCAGGCGCGGCAGATGAGCTACCCGACCCCGGCACCGATGGCCGACGCGGTGCAGGCCTACCGCATGTTCGCCACCCAGGACATCCTGCCGGCGGACTTCAAGGTCGAACAGAACGGCGACCTGCAAGGCTGGCTCGACCGCTACTTCACCCGCGCCAACCGCCTGCCGAACCTGCAGGGCGCCGGATTCAAGCCGGTCAGCGCGCGCTTGCTGAGCACCGAGCAGGGCGCGGCGGCGATGGTCCTCTACGAAGACCCACAGGGGCGGCGGATCACCTACTACATGCGTCCGCCAGGACCGCAGAACCACCTGCTGGAGCGTGGCCGGCGGCGTGACGGCGAACTCCAGGCCGAGTACTGGTCCGGCGGCGGCTACAACTACGCGATGGTCACCCCGGCCGACACACCGGCGGCACAGGTGCTGCAACAGACCACGCAGTTCTGAGCGCACTGATCGCTCCCGCGCAGAGCGTGGCAACGCTCCTCGAATCCGGCGCGCCCGACTACTCGGGCGCGCCGAAGATCTGCGAAGGCCGGCGCAGCAGCGGATCGAAAGGATTGATCCGCGGCCCGATCACCGCCGCTTCACGCTTGAGCAATTCCACCACCGTCGGCAGGCGGTCCGGCCCGAGGCGGTCACTGATGGTCGCCACGCTCAAGGCGGCGACCGCCCGGCCCTCGCGATCGAGGATCGGCACCGCCACCCCCGCCATTCCCTGCAACACGCCGGTATTGCGCCCGGCGTACCCCAGCTTGCGTACGTTCTCCACTTCCGAACGCAGGAAGACCTCGTCGTACAGGTGAAAATCCCGCAGTCGCGGCAGGTTGTAGCGAATCACCGTCTCCCGCTCATCCTCCGGCAGGAAGGCCAGGATCGCCAGGCTGCCCTGGCCGACGCCCAGCGCCACGCGACCGCCGATATCACCGGTAAAGGTGCGGATCGGAAACGGCCCTTCGCTGCGGTCCAGGCAGATCGCATCGAAACCGCTGCGCGCCAGCAGGAACAGCGAGTCACCGAGGGAGGCCGACAAACGCAGCAATGCCGGACGCACCAGTTCGCGCAGATTGCCGCTCTGCCCGGCCCGGGCCGCCAGGGCGAAGAACTCCAGGCTCAGGCGATAACGCTTGCTGCGCCCGTCCTGCTCGACCATCCCTTCCTCCACCAGGCTGCGCAGCAGGCGGTGGGTGGTTGGCTGGGACAAGCCGATGTTCTCCGCCAGCTGGGTCACCCGCTCGCCGTTTTCCGGTGTCTGTCCCAGGCTGCGCAGTACCGCGAACAGCCGGGACACCGCACCGACACCGACTTCATTTTTATTTTCATTCCGCTCAGTGGAATTCATCAGCGTATTTCCAATGTTTAAATTTGCTGAATGAATGAAAGTGAAAATAGTCATTCCTTCAGTGAAATTCAGGCTTTCGCACATCCTAGGCTTCGTCCTACTCTGCGTCCACAAGGGGCGATTCGAACAACACCGGTAGCCGACACACGTCGAGCACCACGCACCCCCGCAACGTCCTTTCGTCTCTGCCCATGACAAAAAAGCGCGCCCCGGCGTGCACAACAAATACAGGTGGAACGCAGTTATGGCCTTTCTACGACTTGAAGGCGTGTGCAAGCGCTATGGCGCCATCGAAGCGGTGGTCGCCACCCAGCTTTGCGTGGACAAGGGCGAGTTCGTCTCGCTGCTCGGTCCCTCCGGTTGCGGCAAGACCACGACCCTGCAGATGATCGCCGGCTTCGTCGAAGTCAGCGCCGGCCGGATCCTGCTCGACAACCGCGACATCACCCACGCCAAGCCCAGCAGCCGCGGCCTCGGCGTGGTGTTCCAGAGCTACGCGCTGTTTCCCCATATGACGGTGCACGACAACGTTGCCTTCGGCCTGCGCATGCGCAAGGTGCCGACGGCCGAAGTCCAGCAGCGGGTGGCGAAGGTCCTGCAGTTGGTACGCCTGGACCGCCACGCCGAGCGTTATCCCCGCGAGCTGTCCGGCGGCCAGCGCCAGCGCGTCGCCCTCGCCCGGGCCCTGGTGATCGAGCCGCCGGTGCTGCTGCTCGACGAGCCGCTGTCCAACCTCGACGCCAATCTGCGTGAAGAGATGCAGTTCGAGATTCGCCGCATCCAGCGCGAAGTCGGCATCACCACGCTGATGGTCACCCACGACCAGGCCGAGGCGCTGTCCATCAGCGATCGCGTGGTGGTGATGGAGGCCGGGCGTATCACCCAGATCGACGAGCCCTACAAACTCTACGAACACCCGCGCACCCGGTTCATTTCCGGTTTTGTCGGCAAGGCCAACCTGCTGCCCGGGGACCGCGACGCCAGCGGCTGTCCGCAAGTGCGCCAGTTGCCGGGCGACGGGGCGTTGACCCTGAGCCTGCGCCCGGAAAAGATCGACCTGCTGGAAGCCGGCCGCGGACGTCTGCAAGGCCGCATCCTCAGTCGTTTTTTCCTCGGCAGCCAGTGGCTGTACCGCGTCGACAGCATGATCGGCGAAGTCACCGTGGTCCGTCGCAATGACGGTTCGGCGCCCCTGGACGAAGGCGTCGCGGTCGGCCTGGACTGGCCGAGCGAACTGCTGCGGGTCCTGGAAAGCGGCGAGGTGCCGGCATGAGCCTGCTGGCCCGCATGCGCGAGGGACGCCACGGCTACCTGCTGTCGGCACCGGCCCTGGCCCTGTATATCGGCCTGCTGGTGCTGCCGCTGGGACTGACCGCCGTCCTCTCGTTCAACGTCTTCGACTACCAGACCGGCATCAAGGGCGATGCCTACACCCTGGAACACTACGGCGTGCTGCTCAGCGACCCGTACTTCTACGAAATATTCCTGCGCACCTTCTGGATCAGCGGCCTGACCACCCTGCTCTGCGTGGTGATCGGCGTGCCCGAGGCCTACATCCTCAGCCGCATGGGCACGCCGTGGCGCTCGATCTTCCTGATCCTGATCCTCACGCCGCTGCTGATTTCGGTGGTGGTCCGGGCCTTTGGCTGGAGCCTCCTGCTGGGTGCCGACGGCCTGGTCAACCAGAGCCTGCAAGCCATCGGCCTGGCGCCGATGAAACTGCTCTACACGCCGTTCGCGGTGGTGATCGCCCTGGTCCACGTGATGCTGCCGTTCATGATCATCCCGGTCTGGACTTCGTTGCAGAAGCTCGACCCCGCCGCCGAACAGGCCGCGCTGTCCCTCGGCGCCAGCCACGCCAAGGTGATGCGCCTGGTGGTACTGCCACAGGTCATGCCCGGGGTGTTGTCCGGCACGCTGATCGTGTTCGGCCTGTCCGCCAGTTCCTTCGCGATTCCCGGCCTGCTCGGCGGGCGACGGCTGAAGATGGTCGCGACGCTGGTCTACGACCAGTACCTGTCGGAACTCAACTGGCCGATGGGCGCGGCGATCGCCGTGGCGCTGCTGCTGCTCAACCTGCTGATCATGCTGTCGTGGAACCGGATGATCGAGCGTCGCTACAAGAAATCCCTGGGGGCCGCGTAAATGTCCAGAAACGGCCCGTTGGCCCTGTTGTTCCACAGCCTGATCGTGGTGTTCATGATGGCCCCGCTGGTGGTGGTGTGCCTGGTGGCCTTCACTCCGGAAAACACCCTGAGCCTGCCGACCACGGATTTCTCGTTGCGCTGGTTCCGCGCGGTGTTCGAACGCGCAGACTTCGTCCAGGCGTTCTACAACAGCCTGATCCTGGCCTTCAGCGCCGCCACCCTGGCAACCCTGATCGCCGTCCCGGCCGCCCTGGCGATGACCCGCCATCAGTTCCCCGGGCGGGACTTTCTCAATGGCCTGTTCCTCTCGCCGATCATCATCCCGCACCTGGTCCTCGGGGTGGCGCTGTTGCGGCTGTTCGCCCTGATGGGGGTCAACGGCAGCTTCAGCTGGCTGATCTTCGCCCATGTGCTGGTGATCACGCCCTATGTGCTGCGCCTGGTCCTGGCCGCCGCCATCGGCCTGGACCGCAGCGCCGAGCAGGCCGCCGAATCCCTCGGCGCCGGACGCTTCACGCTGTTCCGCCAGATCACCTTGCCGATGATCCTGCCCGGCGTGGCCGGCGGCTGGCTGCTGGCCTTTATCAACAGTTTCGACGAGGTGACGCTGTCGATCTTCGTCACCTCCCCCGCGACCCAGACGCTGCCGGTACGCATGTACGTGTACGCCACCGAATCCATCGACCCGATGATGGCGGCCGTTTCGGCCCTGGTGATCGCGCTGACCGCCTTGACGATGATTCTGCTCGACCGGGTCTATGGCCTGGATCGGGTACTGGTAGGAAAACAATGAGGGCGATATGGCGCTGCTGAAACGACTGGCCGAAGGCGACCGCCCGGCCCTGGACTTCACCCTCGACGGCGAGCCGGCCAGCGGCCTGCTGGGCGATACCCTGCTGACCGCGCTGCTCACCCGTGGTGAATACCTGCGCCACAGCGACTTCAGCGGCGAGCCCCGCGCAGGCTTCTGCCTGATGGGCGCCTGCCAGGACTGCTGGGTTCGACTGGCCGACGGGCGTCGGGTGCGGGCCTGTTCGACCCTGCTCGAAGCCGGGCAACAGGTCAGTCGTGAAGGAGGCGTACGCTCATGAGCGCTGTGGTGATCGTCGGTGCCGGACCGGCCGGGATTCGTGCCGCCCAGACCCTGGTCGAGCATGGCCTGCGCCCGGTATTGCTGGATGAGTCCGCCCGCGGTGGCGGCCAGATCTATCGGCGCCAGCCGGAGAACTTCCGTCGCTCGTCGCAACAACTGTATGGTTTCGAAGCCCGCAAGGCCGACGCGATTCACCAGAGCCTCGATAACCTGCGCGGGCAACTCGACTACCGTCCCGATACGCTGGTGTGGAACGCCGAGGACAACGCCCTCGATACCCTGCAACAAGGTCGGGCCGGACGCCTCGACTACGCTGCCGTGATCGTTGCCACCGGGGCCACCGACCGCGTGCTGCCGGTGTCCGGCTGGACCCTGCCGGGAGTGTTCAGCCTCGGCGCGGCGCAGATCGCCCTGAAATACCAGGGGTGCGCCATCGGCCAGCAGGTGGTGTTCGCCGGCAGCGGTCCCCTGCTCTACCTGGTGGCCTATCAGTATGCCAAGGCCGGGGCCAGGGTCGTCGCGGTCCTCGACAGCTCGCCCTTCGCCGCACAGTGCAAGGCCCTGCCGCGATTGCTCGGGCAGCCGCTGACCCTCGCCAAGGGCCTGTACTACCGGGGCTGGTTGAGCGCGCATGGCATCCCCGTGCACCAGGGCGTGCAACTGGAACGGATCGCAGGCGAGCAACGTGTCCGTGCGCTGCACTGGCGCCAGGCCGGTCGCCTGCAGTCGCTCGAGTGCGATGCCGTGGCCTTCGCCCATGGCCTGCGCAGCGAGACCCAACTGGCGGACCTGCTGGGTTGCCATTTCAGCTGGAACCCGTTGAACCGCAGTTGGCTGCCGGACCGCGATCGCGCCGGTCGCAGTAGCGTGACCGGGATTTACCTGGCGGGCGATGGCGCCGGCATCATGGGCGCCGACGCGGCGGAAATGGCCGGTGAACGTGCGGCCCTGGCGCTGCTGGAAGACCTGGGGCACAGCGTCGACCCGGCACGCGGCAGCCGCCTGGAACAACGCCTGGCCCGCATCGAGGGTTTTCGCCAGGGCCTGGAAAGCGCCTTCCCGTTTCCCTCGCAATGGGCACAGGACGCCCCGGACGAACTGATGCTCTGTCGTTGCGAGGAGGTGCGGGTCGCCGACGTCCGGGCGGTGGTCCGCGAGGGCCACTGGGAGATCAATCGGGTCAAGGCCCATTGCCGGGTCGGCATGGGCCGCTGCCAGGGGCGGATCTGCGGCGCGGCGGCGGCGGAAATCATCGCCAGCGAAAGCGGCCTGGCCCTCGACACCATCGGCCGCCTGCGTGCCCAGGCGCCGATCAAGCCATTGCCGTTCGGCGTGGAGATCGCGCCATGATCGACGTCGAAGTAGCGATTCTCGGCGGCGGCATCGTCGGCGCATCGGCGGCCCTGGCCCTGAGCCGCCAGGGCCGCGGCGTGGTGCTGCTGGAGCGGGATTTCTGCGGTTCCCATTCCAGCGGTGTCAACTACGGTGGCGTCCGTCGCCAGGGCCGGCCGCTGTCGCAGTTGCCGCTGTCCCAGCGTGCCCACGGGATCTGGAGCCGCCTGCCGGAACTGATCGGCATCGACGGCGAATACCAGCGCTCCGGGCATCTCAAGCTGGCCCGCAGCCTCGACGATCTGGCCGCCCTGCAGGCCTATGCCGACAGCAGCCAGGGCTTCGGCCTCGACCTGCAGATACTCGATCGCGCACAGTTGCACCGGCGTTTCCCCTGGGTCGGGCAGATCGCCGAGGGTGCGTCGTTCTGCCCCGATGACGGTCACGCCAACCCGCGACTGGTGTCCCCGGCGTTTGCCCGTGCGGCCCGCCAGCTCGGGGCAAACGTACTGGAACAGAGCGAGGTCAGCCAGGTCGAGCATGATGGCCGGCACTTTCGCCTGCGCACGCGCAACGGCCACGAGATCCGTGCCGCCTGGCTGCTCAATTGCGCCGGCGCCTGGGCCGGCAGCCTCGCCGCGCAATTCGGTGAAACCGTGCCCCTGCACTCCGGTCACCCGGCGATGCTGGTGACCGAACCGTTGCCTCTGGTGATGGACGCCAGCACCGGTGTCGAGGGCGGCGGCATCTATGCGCGCCAGGTCGCTCGCGGCAACTGCGTGCTGGGCGGCGGCCAGGGTTTTGCCCTTGATGATGCCCGGGCCCGCCCGGGGCAGACCGCCGTACTGGAGATTCTGCGCCAGGCCGTCGAACTCTATCCGTTTCTCGAAGGTGCCCAGGCGATTCGCACCTGGAGCGGCACCGAAGGTTACCTGCCCGACCGCCAGCCGGTGATCGGCCCGAGCGCAACCCAACCCGGCCTGCTGCACGCCTTCGGCTTTGCCGGGGCCGGTTTCCAGATCGGCCCGGCGGTGGGCGAAGTCCTCGCCGAGCTGGTGTGCCAGGGCCGCTCGTCAACGCCGATCGAGGCGTTTTCCATTACCCGTTTCCACGCCACTCCCGCCGTCTGAGCGGGCCGTCAGAACCCAGAGGAAGATCGCGCCATGAAGAATGCCCCACGCAACGCCCTGATCGGTTTGTCCTGCCTGCCTCTCACTGCCCTGCTGCTCGCCGCGCCGGCCCGGGCCGAGCCCACGCTGTACCTGGGCATGAACGGCGGGACCATGGAACGCCTGTACAGCGACAAGGTGCTGCCGCCCTTCGAAAAGGCCAACAACGTCAAGGTGGTCATCGTCCCCGGCACTTCCGCGGACATCCTGGCCAAGGTCCAGGCAAGCAAGGACAACCCGCAGATGCACGTGATCTTCCTCGATGACGGGATCATGTACCGGGCGATCTCCATGGGCCTGTGCAGCAAGCTCGCCGACAACCCGACCCTGGCGCAGATCCCGGCCAAGGGACGGATCAAGGACGAAGCGGTGGCGGTCAGCCTGGGCGTGACCGGACTTGCCTACAACACACGCCTGTTCAAGGAAAAAGGCTGGGCCGCGCCGACCTCGTGGATGGACATGGCGGACAGCAAGTACAAGGACAAGCTGGTGTTCCAGTCGATGTCGTCCTCGACCTTCGGCCTGCACGGGTTCCTGATGTTCAACCGGCTCCAGGGCGGCAGCGAAACCAATGTCGACCCGGGCTTCAAGGCCTGGCCGAACAGTGTCGGGCGTAACGTGCTGGAGTACATCCCGAGTTCGGCCAAGCTCTCGGAGATGGTCCAGACCGACGAGGCAGCGCTGTTCCCGCTGACCCCGACCCAGGTCACCGCGCTCAAGCTCAAGGGGATCCCGGTGGAATACGCCCAGCCCAAGGAGGGCGCGGTGGTGCTGAACGTGGCCGAATGCGCGATTGCCAACAACACCCAGCCCGAACTGGCGCAGAAACTCGCCGAGTTCCTGTTGACGCCCGAGGCCCAGGCGGCGGCGCTGGAGGATGGCGACCAGATTCCGTCCAACCCCAACACGCCGACCACCGACCGTACCCGCGGCCAGGTCGAGGCCATGAAAAAATACCTAGATACCGCGGTGGCCATAGACTGGGACCAGGTCAACCTGCTGCGCCCGGAATGGAACGCCCGCTGGAACCGCAGCATCGAGCGCTAGCCAGCACGACCGGGCCTGTCAGAACCCCACGTCGAGAATCACGTTGTCGGTGTAGGTGCCGGCCGGCGGCGTGTTCTGGTCGGGGTAGACCTTGGCGTTGTAGTTGAACACCTGGCTGCCCAGGCCCAGGCCGTTGCCCGGATTGACCTCGGCGTCGCTGCTCGAGCGACGGGCCGGCCCGACGCTGCCCCAGACCGTGGTGCCGGCGCTCTTGAAGATGTCGTAGGACAGGAAGTTGCCCCCCGAGACCATCCGCCGCCGGCCGCCGCTGGCGTTCTGGCCGGGGTCCAGGCCGACCGTGTAGGGACTGCCCTTGGTGCACGACACATTGATGGTCTGGTTGATCGTCCCGAAGGCGCTGATCACCGGGGCGCCACCAAAACTGATATTCGGCGCGCTCACCGTGCAGTCGTTGCTGACGGTCATGTTCACGGTCAGGCTGGCCGTGCCGGTGCTGACGTCACGCCCCAGGCAGATACCCAGCGCACCGATGCCGGCGCAATAATTCCAATCCCAGTAGATGCTCAGGGTCTCGGTGTAGATCCCCGCCGCGACGTTGCTGCCGATTATTGTCCCGAAGTAGATCGGCACGGTCTTGGGCGTCGAGCCGCCGAGCAGACCCAGCAGGTCGATGATGCCATTGCGGGCAAAATCATAGGGCGTGTTCCGGGTGATCAGGTAGGCCGCGCCGGTATTGTTGCTGGCGTAGATGTTGTAGCTGATGACATCGCCGGTGGGACCGACCATGCCAGCAGTGCTGGAACTGATGGTGGCATAGAAGTGATCGTTGGTGGTCAGCAGGGTCAGCAGCGAACCGGTACACCTCAGCCCGGCATTGGTGGTCGACGTCGATTGCACCGTGGTCCGTGTCAGGATCGAACTCACCGGACCGAAACCCGCCGCTGTCGTGGCAACCACCGAACACAACGCCTGGGCCTGGGACGCCAACCCGCTCAACAGCAGAACCGAGACCAGACTACGCACCTTCATTCGACACCTCCTGTGTCTATCGACAGACCAGCGGACCGACCAGGGGCACCTGCTCGGCAGACTCCTGCATGGCGAACTGCACCCGGCAGGTGCCGCCATCGGCCAGGGTCACCTTGAGGCTGTTCTGCTTCGCCAGGTTTTCCAGGTAGACCAGGCCATCCCAGCCCACCACGGCTGCCGCCCCGGTCTGCTCATGGATGACGTTGGCCCCCAGGGGCAACGGCTGGTTGTGGCTATCCACCAGTTCGACGCTGGCGGCAACGATCCGGCTCAACGGGAATTTCAGCAGGTAGCCGCTGCCGCGACGGACCGCAACGCGCTGCTCGACCGTCGGGCTCTGGACGTTGGCCGGCAGGTTCAGCGGATCGATTTCGTATTTGCCGCGATAGTAGCCGCTGCTCCAGGGCACCAGCAGCCGCCCGGACTTGTCGGTCTCGCCCACCAGCTGGTTTTCGTAGCGCACCGGCACCTTCGGGTAACCGTCGGTGCTGACCACCACGAATGCGTCGTTGATGCGGTTGGCGGCGAAGACCTGCTTGTCCATCCACACCAGCGAACCGCTGGCATCGGCCCAGCGGGTCTCGGCCTCGCTGCTGCCGTAGACGCCGGCCTGCAACTGCACCGACTGCAGGCGCCAGGTCAGGTCGGCCTGGCGGTAATCCGGGCCCCGACCATGACCATAGCCGAGGTTGTAGCCCACACCGCCCTGGCTGGGTACGGCGCGACTGTAATTGACCCGCTCGAGGCTCGCGCCGCTCTTGTCACGCTCGACACTCATGCTCAGGCTGCCGTTGAGGTCGAAGGGAATCACGACCTGGGCCTGCACCGCCCAGTTGCTGTCGCCGATTTCACGGTTGGCCGACAGGTAGAAACTGCTGTTGCCCCACAGCGGACGGTTCCAGGTCAGGTTGAGCAGGCGGGTGCGAGAGTCGTCGGCGGCACGGATATCGAAATAACCGGCGCCCAGGCTGCCCCAGCTGTCAAGGTTGAGGCTGGCCGTGACCTGCTCGCTGCGTTTGCTCAGGCTGATCGACGGCGTGTCGATGACCGTCAGGTCGGCGTATTGATCGTGACGCTTCAGGCGCTGGTAGGACAGGCTGTAGCGCTGGCTGCTGTACTGGTAGCCGAGGCTGACCTGCTGGCCCTGGCGACCGTCGAAACGGCTCTGGCTGACAGCGCTGTTGAGCACGCCGAAGTTGCCCAGGCGCAGGTTGCCGCCGACACCGCCCAGGGTCAGGTCGCTGGACGCCTCGACGTGGCTTTCCAGGGTGAAGCTGTCGCTCAGGCCATAGCGCAGGCTGCCGGAGGTCACGCCCGGACCGTAGCCGAAATCCCGCTGCGCATAATCGCGGCGCAGGTTACCGGCGGCCACCGAGAAATCCGCCAGGCCCTTTTGCAGCAAGGTGCTGGTGACATAGAACGGCACGGTGGTGGACACCTGTCGCCCGAGGGCATCGGTGGTCACCACCACCGCCTCGCCCGCACCGTTGATGAAGGGGATATTGGTCAGGGTGTAGGGACCGGGCTGCACATTGTCGCTGGACGACTTGAAGCCGTTGATGAACAGATCCACCGAGGACGGCACCGCCGCTTCACCGGCGAACTGCGGCAGCGGATAGGTCACCAGGTCGGGGCGCACACCGAAATCCCGAGACAGTTGCACACCGCCCAGGCGCACCGAGTTGCTCCAGGGCAAGGCGCCGCTGACCACGTCGCCGGCCTCGTAGGTCAGCAGGCGCTCATCGTCGGAATAACGCCAGGTGGTGTCATAGCGCAGGTAACCGTTGTCCAGCCCGCCGCCCGTATTCGTGCCGAAACTGCGGCGGTACTGCCCGGTGTTGGACAGGGTGCCCCAGGTGTCGAACACCCGCACTTCGTTCCAGGCCGCCAGGTAGGTGCCGGCGTCGTCGGTGTCATTGAGGTACAGGTCATAATTGAGCATCGCGCCAAAGCTGGTCAGCGCCTGGGTCCGCGGATAGGCCTGGCGGTTGCCGAGGAACTGCGCCGGCAGCCAGTCCGCCGGTACCGTCAATAGCAGGCGCTGGCCATGGCTGTCGTATTCGCTGTGCAGGCCCGGCAACTGGTCGAGGGCGACTTCGGCGGAGACCGACGGCGGCAGTTTCATGCCGATCGCCTGCAGGTCCGAGGCCGACAGGAACAACTGGCCGGCCCGCTGCTCGACGACAATGACCTTGCCGGTGTCCATCTGGTTGACCAGCAGCTCAAGGTACAGTTGCGCATCGGGGATGGCCTCCAGGCTGGTGGGTGGCGGCGGCAGTTCACCGGCCCCGACCCGCGGGAGGAACACCAGCCAGCAACAGCCCATGGCCAGCCATGGCAGATAGTGGATATGACGAGCCCACACTCAGCTCACTCCCTGTTCTTCACTGATCCGCCTTGACGCTCTGGACCTGTGGTGCACCATTGACCCGCAACAGCAGTTCCTGGCCGCCGGCCAGGGGTTCCGGCACCGGCCAGCGCATGGTTGCCCCGGCAGGACATACCCCATCAGGCCCTCGACCACCGGCCGGGGCTGGCCGCCCTGCCTGAGCGCCACATCGGTCAGTCGCGCATGCACCGCGCCGCGATTGCGGATCTCGATATAGGAACGCCCGCCCTGCGCCACCTTGCGCCAGCTCAGGTCAGGGACCCCGGCACTTTTCGGGTCGCGCTGGCGCGTCAGGTCTTCCTTGCTCCAGAGCCCCGCGCCATAGGTGAACAAGGGCACCGAGTAACGCATCTGGAACTGGATCGCCGCCGCCGTCTTGCCTTCCGAGGCGGCGGTATCCGGCGATTTCGCCGATGGGATCTCATCGATGATGATGCGGTAGGCCTGTTCCCGTCCCGGTGGTACGTCGCGGGTCCGGGTCAGGCGCACCAACTGCTTCTGGCCCGGCTCGATGCGCGCCACCGGCGGACTGCCGATCACCTCGCGCTGGTTCTGGTACTGGTCGTCGAACCCGTTCTGGCTCCAGGCGAAGACCCGGATCTGCAGGTTGGTGGTTTCATTGCCGCGATTCTCCAGCCACAACGCGCTGGCCTGCTGGTCGGCCTCCAGGACCGGGTCGATCGGCCAGATCAATACCGAGCTTGCCGCCCAGGCCTGGCCCGCGCCCAGCAAGACCATGGCCAGCACTCCGTCACGCACGGCCCGCAAGTGCCGGGAGGGTGAATACATACGCAAACTCCTTGTCGCTTCAATTGAACCGCCCCCTACCAGGACAGCTGTACCTGCAGCACATCGCTGTAGGTTCCCGCCGGCTGATTCCCCGGTAATACCACCCTGCCGTAGATCGGCAGGCTGATGTTGTTCGCATTGCCGTAGGCCACGTTCACGCTCTGGCTGATCCCCAGCGCCTGACTCAGGCCGGCGTCGCTGAACAGCTGGTACGCCACCTGGGCGGTGCCGCTGTTGAGCTTCAGGTGACGGCCACTGTTGTTGTTCTGCCCACCATCGACGCTCATGCTCAGGGTCACCCCCGGCGTGCATTGCAATTGCACTCCGCTGGTCAGCGAGGTCGACACCGTACTGGTCGACAACGCCGAGTAGCTGCCGTAGTTCAGGTTGCCGTAGTTGGAGCCCCCGCCCACCACCAGGCAACCGGCGATAATGCTGGCACTGACCTGGAAACTCGCACTGGTAACCGCCGCCAGCGGCAACGGCAGGCTGCTCGCGCAGGCCAGCAGCACGACGGCGCATCCATGGCCGGCCATCGCACTCAGAAGCTCAATTGCACGGAGATGGTGTCGCTGTAGGTCCCGGCCGGCAGCCCGGGTTTACCCACCGCCTTGCCCCAGAGATTGATGGTCTGGGCCGCGCCGGTACTGGCCGCGAGGTTGATCACCCCATTGCTCGCCAGAATGTTGTTGTACCCGGAGTCGGTGTAGAGGTCATAAGGCACGAAGTGCGACACCCCGTCGTACAGGGCCCGGGTCCCACCGGTGGACTGCCCGTCGTGCAGGCCGCCCTGGATGGTCACGGTGGGCGTGGTGCCGGCCGAGCACTGGATCGACACCGCGCCACCGCCGGCGGCCACCAGTTGGGTGCCGGTCTGGGTGAACAGGCTATCGGTGGTACCGAAATTCAGCGTACCGAAGTTCAGGTTGGTGGCACCGGCCCCGCCGTTGACCAGGCAACTGCTGGTCAGGATCAGGGTCGAACTGATCTGCCCGGTGACGGTGGTCGCAGCCTGGGCAGCGGTGGCCAGTGCCAGGCCGAGCACTGATAAAACAAGACGCGAAGCAAGTTGCTGCATGATGCTCATCCTCTGTTGAGTTACCAGTCCAACGTGACCGTCAGCGTGTCGCGGTAAGTACCTGCCGGCAGTGCGTTGGTATTCGCCACCACGGCGCCATAGACCGGAATCGGCCTCTGGGCTCCGGTACTGACGGCGAAATTGCGTTGTTGCCCGATGCTGTAGCTGTCGGTGCCGGCGGCATCGACGGTGAGTCGGTAGGGAATGGTCTGGCGGCCGTTGCTCAGGCGCCGGGTGGTGCCGTCACCGTTGACACCACCATCGATGGTCACGGTGAAGCCACTGACCGAGGTATTGCAGGTGACTTGCAGGGCCCCACCGCTGCCGGTGATCGCTGCGTTCAGCGGACGGGTCCAGGTCGGCCCCGAACTGCCGAAATCCAGTCGCCCGAGATTCCCGGGCATGGGCGCCACCCCGGCATTCACCTCGCAGGCCGGTGAAATGACCAGCCGGGCCTGGATGGTCCCGGTCATTACCGCCTCGGCACCGCCCGCCAGCAAAAGCAGGGGCGCGAGGGCGAGCACGACGCGGTTGCGGTATTTCATATGCCGATCCTACTTCCATCAGGATAAAACCGATTGGCCGCCCGCTCGCGGGCGACATTCCTTTTCCTGCCGGGTCCACCCGGCAGAGGTTGCTGCAAACGCCTACCAGGTGACGGTCACCTTCACGATATCGGTGTAACGGCTGACGCGCGGCACCTGGGCCAGGGGTTCGATCCGCGCATACAACGGCAGCTCCACCGAACCGCTGTCGGGCACGGTGCCGCTCAAGGCTTCGTTGACCGGCAGCGCAGTACGCCGCGCGGCATCGCGGTAGAGTCGATAGGGAATCGGGCTGCTGCGGGAATCGCCCGCCAGGTAACGCACTTCACCGATGCCGCCGTGCAGGCCACCGTCGATGCGCACTTGATAAGGGGTGTCGGGATTGCATTCCAGGCGCGGCAGGCGGGCACTGGTCAGCGCGGCGCTCAAGGGCCCCGCCGGATCATTGAGACGGGCGGTGTTGCCAAAGTCGAGCACGCCCAACTGGTCGATGCCCGCCTCGCGGGTCACGCCGACCAGCTGGCAGCCACGCATCACATTGACCCGCACCTCCACCTGGAGCTGCGCGGCCAACGCCTGGGCGCTGCACAATGCGCTCACGACTGCCAAAACCATAGGTCCTTTCACGGCCTCAATCCTATTTGAGGGATGGCTTGCTAACATCAGGTTAGCAGTGAAGGACAAAGCTGCCAGCTGAGTCAGAAATTCAGCCACATATTTGCAGTACTTTTCCTAGGTCTTTTCACTCAAGACCCTGTAGTTCTTCTCGGAAAAAGCTGTATTCACAGTAAAATTTCGTTCAGAGGTGCCGGGATTCAACGGAACGGCCTGGAACATTTTGTTTCGATTAGGCAAGCGACTCGGCTACCAACCCAGCGTCACGACGACCGTATCGCGGTAGGGTCCGGCAGTCCGCGTGCGAGCGCTATCAAGATCATGGACCCGGGTGTCGACCTTGACGGTGAACTGGGTCGGACTGTTGGGCGAAGAACCACAGCTCACCGCCAGGTGGTCCCGGATCCCGGGCAATCGGGGGTCGAGCGGTTTGCTTCGATCCAGGCCCGCCCCGGCGGCGTGGCTGACTTCACAACCGGCAGTGATCACCAGGCGGGCCTCGATCTGCCCGCCAACAGCCGCCCGGGCACTGTCGGGCAGCAGGCAGAACGCGCCCAGCGCGAGCAACAGTCGATGGATGGAGTGCATGGGTCGGTCCCGTTCTTCAGGCATTCGCACGGGCTCCGCTCAATGGCTCAATCCATTTGAGCGGCGGGGACCTTGACGAAAAAAGCCGAGCGATGAAAAGCGCCTCAGAATAAACGGTATGGCCATATGCCTGCATTGGTTTTATGTGCAAGCCGACATATGGCAGCGCAAAACATCGCCACGCGCCCTTCAGGAATTGCTGACTGCCACATTTTGTATGGTTAAATTAGCGCGACTGTCGCCAAGATAGCCTTGCGCCATCTGCGCGACGACGCTTGCCAGGACACCATGACCGGGACGATCAGGATTTTCACCTAAGGGGACCTTCTCCGTTGGCCGCTCTACCTCCTCATCGCCCCGGCGTGCAATCCCGCTGGCCGGCCCTGCGCCGGTTATTCGGCAAGGCCCTCTCCGGCAAGGCCGGCGTGGTAGCGCCGCACCATGACGTGCACGAGTATTTCCGGCACAAGGCCAGCCATCAGGGTTATACCCTGAGCCACAGCCAGCAGCGGGCCATCGAACGCATGGCCCAGCAGGCCACCGCGCTGTTGCAGGCCTCGCCCCAGCAGCGCCAGCGTAGCCTGTACCTATATGGTGCCGTCGGTCGCGGCAAGAGCTGGTTGCTGGACGGTTTTTTCCAGGCCGTGCCGATTGCCGAGAAACAGCGCCTGCATTTCCACGATTTCTTCGCCCGCCTGCACCAGGGCATGTTTATCCATCGCGAAGAACCGGATGCCCTTGGCCGCACACTCGACGAACTGCTGGAAGGATGCCGGCTGCTGTGCTTCGACGAGTTCCATGTCCATGACATCGGCGATGCCATGCTGATCACCCGGCTGTTCAAGGCGCTGTTCCAGCGCGGCGTGCTGTTGGTGGTGACGTCCAATTACCCGCCCCAGGGCCTGCTGCCAAACCCGCTCTATCATGCGCGGTTCAAACCGGTGATCGATCTGATCCACGCGCGGATGGATGTCATGGAAGTCGGCGGCCCCCATGACTACCGCAGCCAGCCGCGCAGTCATGCCCAGCAGCAATTCACCCACGGCCAGTACATCTGGCCCGGCAGCCTCGAACAACGCCAGGCCCTGCAACTGCCGGAGCGCGGGGCCGCGGCCTCCCCGCTGGTGGTCGGTGCGCGTCAACTGAGGGTGCGCCAGAACCAGGATCGCCACGTGCGCTTCGAGTTCGCCGACCTGTGCGAAGAACCCACCGCGGTGATGGACTACCTGGAGCTGTGCCGGCGTTTCGATACCTGGATCATCGACGAACTGCCCAGCCTCGAGAACTGCTCGATCGCCGCCCAGCAGCGTTTCATCAACCTGATCGACGTCCTCTACGACCAGGACAAGCGCCTGCTGCTGATCGGCGCACAGCCGCTGCGCGACAGTCTCGGCGGCAATGCCATCGACCTGGCGCGCACCCGTAGCCGCCTGGGCCAGCTGGTGGAAGTCGGTCCCCGAACGCAACCATGAGCAAGGTCGCCTCCACACCGTTATGATGGCGGCCTTTTTCGCTGATCGTGACCCGTACGGACCTCCGCTTATGGATACCCTTGCCCAACTGCGCGCCGGCCAATTGACCGGCATCAAGCGACTCGACCTGTCCTGCGGGCTCACCGAGTTTCCCCGGGAAATCTTCCAGCTGGCCGACTCCCTGGAAATCCTCAACCTGAGCGGCAACCAGTTGAGCAGCCTGCCGGATGACCTGCATCGCCTGCCACACCTGCGCATCCTGTTCTGTTCCGACAACCTGTTCACCGAGCTGCCCGCCTGCCTGGGCCAGTGCGCCCGGCTGAGCATGGTCGCCTTCAAGGCCAATCGCATCGAACACGTGCCGCCGGCGGCATTGCCGCCACTGTTGCGCTGGTTGATCCTGACCGACAACCGGATCGGCGAACTGCCCGATGAACTGGGCCGCCGCCCCCTGCTGCAAAAGCTCATGCTGGCGGGCAATCGCCTGCGACACCTGCCGGCGACCCTGGCCGATTGCCACAAGCTCGAACTGATCCGCATCGCCGCCAACCAGTTGAGCGAACTGCCGCAGTGGCTGCTGACCCTGCCCAGCCTGGCCTGGATCGCCTATGCCGGTAATCCGCAACTCGATCACACCGGCGAGGTCCTGGCCGGTGACAGCACGCCGAATATCGGCTGGGCCCGGTTGCAGCTCGGGCAACGGCTGGGCGAAGGTGCTTCCGGCGTCATCAGCCAGGCCCTGTGGACCCGGCCTTCGGCACCGGACCAGGCCGTGGCGGTCAAGCTGTACAAGGGCAGCATGACCAGCGACGGTTCGCCCCAGAATGAAATGAATGCCTGCATCGCCGCCGGCCTGCACCCGAACCTGATCCGGGTCGAGGGTCGTATCGTCGATCATCCCGATGGCCAGGCCGGCCTGGTGATGGAACTGATCGATCCGCAATTCGCCAATCTCGCGGCGCTGCCCAGCCTCGACTCGTGCAGCCGCGATGTGTACCGGGACGAGACCCGCTTCAGCGCCGATCAGGCCTTGCGCATGGCGCGGGGAATCGCCTCGGTGGGTGCGCACCTGCATCGCCTGGGGCTGTGCCACGGCGACCTGTACGCCCACAATATTCTCTACAACGAAGCCGGGGATTGTCTGCTCGGGGATTTTGGCGCCGCATCGTTCCATGCCCCGACCGACAGCCTGGAAACCCGCGCCCTGCAACGTATCGAGGTGCGTGCGTTCGGCATTTTCCTGGGGGAGTTGCTGGAGCGGATCGACGGGGAAATGGACCGGCCCGCGCTTGAGTCGCTGCAGGCCTTGCAGTTGCGCTGCGTCCAGCCGGATGTACTGGCCCGGCCGGGGTTCGAGGCGATCTGCGCGGATTTGCTGTAGCAGCAGCGGGAGGCCTGCTGAGACTGGCCTTGCCGGTCAGGCCGCTATCGCCAGCAACCGGCTCCTACAAGTTCGTCGCACCACAAGATATCAGTGTGCCCAGGCCCTGCAGGAGCCGGCTTGCTGGCGATAAGGCCACTAAGAACGGCTCCTGCAGCAAGCCGTACATAGCCTGAAATCAGCCCGCCAGGCCGACGAACATGTCCTGCACGTCATCATGGTTGTCCAGGCCTTCGAGGAAGGCTTCGACTTCCGCCATCTGCTCGTCGCTCAAGCCGCTGACCGGGTTCTTCGGCTGGTAGCCCAGCTTGGCCGACAAGACGGTGAACCCCTGCTCGGGCAAGGCTTTCTGCACGGCGTCGAGATCGGTCGGTTCGGTGATGAACAGGGTCGCGCCCTCTTCGCCCGCCTCGAAATCCTGCGCGCCGGCTTCGATGGCCGCCACTTCCGGGTCTGCATCCGGGGTATCCGGCGCGGCTTCGATCAGGCCGACATGGTTGAAGTCCCAGGCCACCGAACCCGAGGCACCCAGCTGGCCCTTGCGGAAGGCCACGCGGATTTCCGCCACGGTACGGTTGATGTTGTCGGTGACACATTCGACGATCAGCGGCACCTGATGGGGGGCGAAGCCTTCGTAGGTCACACGGTGGTACTGCACGGTCTCGCCCAGTTGGCCGGAACCTTTCTTGATCGCACGTTCCAGGGTCTCACGGGGCATCGAGGCCTTTTTCGCCTGCTCCACCACCAGGCGCAGGTGCGCGTTGGTGGTGATGTCCGCGCCATTGCGCGCGGCGATGGTGATTTCCTTGACCAGTTTGCCGAACAGCTTGCCCTTGGCGTTGGCTGCCGCCTCTTTGTGTTTAACCTTCCACTGTGCGCCCATTACTCACTCTCTCGATCAGTGGCGTCGTGACATCTATTGGCCGACGCTTTGCGCGCAGTTTATACGGCAAAAAGTCGCTGATCGACCAAAACCTGACAATCGCTACGACTCTACCCAGATCATCGTAGGCAAATTCCCAAAAGCCGTTTTGCTATGTCCAGGCGTCCGCGGCATTTCGTACCCTCTGCCGCAAAATCCCCTATAAGAAGAGATGCAATGGCTCAGGACAAGGAACGACTGATCTCACTGGCGATCCTCCCTTTCGCGACGCCCTTCCAGGTCATTCACTTCAGCGGGCGCGAGGCCCTGAACCGGCCCTATCGTTTTGAAATCGAACTGCTGGGCGATGATCCCGAGCTGGACCTGAACCTGCTGCTGCAACAGCCGGCATTCCTCAGTTTCGGCCGGGCCCGGGAAGGTGCCCACGGCCTGATCCATGAAGTCAGTCGTCGCCATCTCAACCCGGAGCTGTGCCACTACCGGATGGTCCTGGGCCCGCGCCTCCAGCTTCTCGAACGCAATGCCAGGCGCCGGGTGTTCTACGACCTGAGCGTCCCCGAGATTCTTCGCCAGTTGCTCGAGAGCCACGGCCTGACCGCCGCCGACTATCGCTTCGAACTCCACCAGGGCATCTACCCACCGCGTCCGCAATGCCAGCAACACGACCAGGACGACCTGCAGTGGCTGAACCGGCTATGCGAGGAGGAAGGCATTCACTATCACTTCGAACACAGTCCCCGACAGCATGTCGTGGTATTCGCCGAAGATCCCCAGGCCTTTCCCGAGCGCGCCGGTACCGTACCCTACCGTGAAACCCCGCCTGACGACGGGCAGCCGGTGATCAGCCGACTTCACGAACGCCACGCGATGCTTTCCCACGCCGACCCTCAGCGGCCGGCCGGGGTCGTTTGTCCGCACTGGTCGGCACAGGCCTGGAACCCTGCACCCGAGCCTGACGGTGCGGCCAATCAGGCAGGGGCCTATGGCCCGCCCCCGGCGATTGCCGATCCGCAGCAACGGCATGCCCTGCAACGCAGCCGGCGAACCCTGGAGCGGTTGCGCTGCGAAGGCCGGCAGGTCCTGGGCAACAGCAACCTGGGGGAACTGCACAGCGGCGATGTACACCGGCTGAGCGGCCACCCCCGTGCGACACTCAACGACCAGTGGCTGATCATCGAAGTCCAGCACTGGGGCGAGCAACGACTGAATGGCGAGGCACTCGGGCCGCTCGGTGACGAATACGGGCAGACACCCTTGTCGGATGAGCACTTCGAGGCCGGGGGCTACGGCAATCACTTCCGGGCGATCCCCTGGGCCACACCGTTTCGCCCGGCCCTGCGCCAGAAACGACCGCGGCAACAGGGTTATCAACTGGGCACCGTGCTCGGCCCGCCAGGACAGTCGGCGCAGGCGGATGCCCAGGGACGCCTGCCTGTCCGGTTGCAGGGTGCCCTGCACTCGGCGGACCACCTTCCCGGCTGCTGGATTCCCCTGGGGATGGCCGAAGGAAAAGCTCCGCCGGTAGGCAGCCAGGTGCTGATCGACTGTGTCGACCATGACCCGGACCAACTGGTGATCTGCGGTTTCCTGGCCGGGCGGGAGAGCGATATGCCCCCGCTGCCATGCCTGCCGAGCAACCGCCGATACGCCAGCAGGACCCCTGCCATCCCGTCACGGCGTCGGGCGCAGCCGATGCACCGGGAGAGATCCACCTCTACGAACAGCCGCAGAACCCTGGCCGCTGCCTGTGCGACAGCATCTGGTACATCGTGCGCATGCCTCGCCCGGGCCTCAAGGAACTGGCACGCCTGGGCCGTGACGACATCCTGCTCGAAGGCCGCAGCGATGCCCGCGGCGTTGCCATGCTCAGTGCGTACCAGAAACACCGGCTGGCGCTGGAGCTGGGTAATACCCCGGAACAGCTCTGGCTGCTCTACCCCGGGCAATGCGTGGCCCTGCACGACTACCTGACGCGACACTGGAGCCCCGCTCAACGCCAGGCCCTGCTCCAGGGCAGCCCGCACGACAGTTGCACGCCCTGTCGTGACGAGTTGAACAGCATCTATGAATGGTTGATCAAGCCTGCCGGACCAGACTGAGCCGGGCTGGACCGAATTGAACGGTCCCTCAGGGCGCCAGCCCGAGGAACGCCTGGATCAGGCGCAGTTCGGTACGCCGCTCCAGACAACCGATCATGTGCCGGTTGCGCAAGCCATCACCGATGATCGGCACGGCGCGGATGCGCGGGTCATGGCTGACCTCCAGGGACGAGACGATCCCCAGTCCCAGGTCGGCCGCCACTGCCTCGGTCACCGCCTCGCGGCTGTCCAGCTCCAGCAACACCCGCGGGATGACCCCGGCCAGCCCACAGGCCTGGTCGAAGGTCCGGCGGGTAATCGACGAAGGCTCGCGCAACACCATGATCACCTGATCCAGGCGCTGCAGGGCGATACCTTCGCGCTCGGCCGCCCAGGGATGCCCGGCGGGCACCAGGACACAGATCCGCGACTCGCTCAAGGCTTGCAGGTGCAGCCCCTTGCGTGGCTCGACCTCGGTCAGCACCGCGACATCGGCATGCTCCGCGAGCAGCGCCGCCAATGTCTCCTGGGCATTGCCGAGCCGCAGGTTGACGGTGATTCCCGGATAACGCGCACGCAGGCTGGCCAGCATCGGCATGACCATGTGCGGCCCATCCGCCGCCACTTCCAGGCGCCCGGTGAGCAACTGGCGATTGGCTTCGAGCATGACCCGCGCCTCCTCGGCGAGCCCGAACATCGCCCGGGTGATGGCTGCCAGGCGGGTGCCCTGCTCCGTCAGTTCCACGCGCCGTGCCGTACGACGCAACAGGGTGATCTGGTAGTGCTCTTCCAAGGCCTTGATATGCCCGGTGACCGCCGGCTGGCTGATAAACAGCCGGGCGGCGGCACGGGTAAAGCTGCCCTCGCGGGCCACGGCATCGAATGCGCGGAGTTGGAACAGGTTCATTGCTATCGGCCTCACTTATAGCTCGCATAACAACAAACAATTTGATTGATGACAAGGCAAACTGCAATTTATGCCCTGTATCCCGTCAATGATCAGCGCTGCAAGGAAACCCCATGAGTACCGCCGCTCCCGTCATGTCCGGCCCTGTTCTTCTCACACCCGGCCCGCTCACCACCTCGGCCCGCACCCGCCAGGCGCTGCTGCAGGACTGGGGTTCCTGGGACGAGCGCTTCAACCGGCTGACCGCCAGTGTCTGCGAACAGTTGCTGGACATCGTCAACGGCACCGGGACCCACCATTGCATCCCGTTGCAAGGCAGCGGGACTTTTGCCGTCGAGGCGGCCATCGGCACCCTGGTGCCCCGTGACGGCAAGGTCCTGGTGCTGATCAACGGCGCCTATGGCAAGCGCCTGGCGACGATCTGCAAGGTGCTGGGCCGGGCCTTCTGCACCCTGGAAACCGCCGAGGACCAGCCGAGCGATGCCGCCGAGATCGAACGCCTGCTGCTCGCCGATCCGACCATCAGCCATGTCGCGCTGATCCATTGCGAAACCAGCACCGGCATTCTCAACCCGCTGCAGGAGATCGCCGAGGTGGTGGCCCGTTGCGCCCGACGCCTGATCATCGATGCCATGAGTTCCTTCGCCGCCTTGCCCATCGACGCCCGGCAGGTGCCGTTCGACGCGCTGATCGCCGCCTCCGGCAAATGCCTGGAAGGCGTGCCGGGCATGGGTTTTGTCCTCGCCCGCCAATCCACGCTGGCCATGGCGGCCGGCAACTCCCATTCATTGGCGATGGACCTGCATGACCAGCAGGACTACCTGGCGCGGACCGGCCAGTGGCGCTTCACGCCGCCGACCCACGTGGTCGCGGCCCTGCACGAGGCCCTGTTGCAGTATCGCGAAGAAGGCGGCCAGCCGGCGCGCCATCGACGCTATGCGGACAACTGCCGGGTATTGCTCGAGGAACTCGGCAAACTGGGCTTGCGCAGTTTCCTGCCGAGCGCGATCCAGGCGCCGATCATCGTTACCGTGCATGCGCCGCAGGACCCGCGCTATCAGTTCAAGGCGTTCTACGAACGGGTCAAGGCCAAGGGTTTCATTCTCTATCCGGGCAAGCTGACCGAAGTCGAGACCTTCCGCGTGGGCTGCATCGGCCACATCGACAGCCGTGACATGCGGGCCGCCGTCCAGGCGATCGGCGACGTGCTGCGGGAAATGGAAGTCCTGGCTGTCTCAATTCGATCACGCCCAGCCGATCATTACTTTTCGTCCTTGAGGTAACCACCATGAACTACACCCAACCGACCCGATTGCAGGCAGCCATCCTCGACTGGGCCGGCACCGTCGTCGACTTCGGCTCCTTCGCACCGACCCAGATCTTCGTCGAAGCCTTCGCCGAGTTCGACGTGCAGGTGTCCATCGAGCAAGCCCGGGGCCCGATGGGCATGGGCAAGTGGGATCATATCCGCACCCTGTGCGACCAGCCGCAGATCGCCGAGCGCTATCGCCAGGTATTCGGGCGCGTGCCGAACGACGCTGATGTCACGGCCATCTACCAGCGCTTCATGCCCTTGCAGATCGAAAAGATCGCCGAGCACTCGGCCCTGATCCCCGGTGCCCTCGACACCATTGCCCAGTTGCGCCAGCAGGGCCTGAAGATCGGCTCGTGCTCCGGGTATCCGGCCCAGGTCATGGCCAAGGTCGTCGAACTGGCGGCCGGCAACGGCTATGTGGCCGACCATGTGGTCGCCACCGACGAAGTGCCGAACGGCCGCCCGTGGCCGGCCCAGGCCCTGGCCAATGTGATCGCCCTGGGCATCGACGATGTCGCGGCCTGCGTGAAGGTCGACGACACGGTTCCGGGAATCCTCGAAGGACGTCGCGCCGGCATGTGGACCGTCGCCCTGGTGTGCTCCGGCAATGCCCTCGGCCTGACCCACGAGGCCTATCGCGCGCTGGACAGCGCCAGCCTTGCCGCCGAGCGCCAGCGTATCCACGGCCTCTTCGCAGGCTCGCGTCCGCACTACCTGATCGACACCATCAACGAGCTGCCCCAGGTGATCGCGGCGATCAACCAGCGCCTGGCAAACGGGGAAATGCCCCAGGCCAGCTGACCGGAACGGCCCGCCAGCGATATCAGAGCTTGATGACATGTCCACGGTCAGGCGGCACCTGGCCGTGACAGAGCTGCGAGATCACTTGCCGTGCCGCCGGATAACCTTCATCCACCTGAACCTCCAGCAGCGGTTGCGGCCCCTGGGTGACAAACCGGTAGAACCGCTGCAGGCCCTCGCCGATATGTGCACTGACACGTCCCGGGCCCCAGTCCGCATTGCGCTTGCGAATCTGGATCGGCGCAAAGAAGAACACCGGCGTGGGCCCTTCCATGGCAGTCAACCGGGCCTCGCCGGTGGTCTGCGCGGAGCCGGCGAAACAGCTGTAGACCAGCCGTCCGCCCAACTGCCGATGGACCCGGTCACGCAGTTGCAGGTCACCGGAAAAGTCCACATAAAGCGTCGGCTGCTCTTGCGTCAGCTCACTCAGTTCGTCATAGCCCAGGGTCTGCTCGTAACAGCCCAGGCCCACGACAAACGCCTTGTTGCCCGTCGATGTCAACGCGATGCGCTGCACTCCCGACTGCCCTTCCAGGCAGACGGCGGTGCCGAACGCGGTCTTGCTCGAGGCACTGGAAAACACCAGGCGCGTGGCACCGAAGAACTGGTTGTCCGCCAGGAAGTCCGCCAGCATCGAGGAGGTGAGGAACAACGGCTTGAGCAGGATCTGCAGGTTCTCGGTCGCCGGGCTGTAGTACGGGTCCCAACTGCAACGGGTGTACTGGTTATAGGCCGAGGTCAGTTCCTGGCGGTGCGCCGCACCATCGTAGAATCCGCGCTCGGTCACCCGCTCCGGCTTCATCCACAGGTGACTGGCAATCGGGAAGTAACCGTAGAAACGTTCACCGACCGTCACCCCTTCGACATTCGACGCCAGCACATCGGCGAAACCCCACACCGGCATATGACCCCAGTCGTCCTCGCCGGTAGGAAAAAATCCCCAGTAGTTCATCGAATCGCCATAGGCCGCGTAGGTGATGTTATTGGTGGTCAGCGCACAGCGCTCGACCTTCAGGATGGCCTCACCCGGCCCGGGTACCAGGCTGCGCTGCACCTGATCGAGCAGGCTGCGGTCGAGGGCATTTTTGCGGGTGAGCAGCCGTGTTACCGTGCTGGTACTTGGCATGGTCAAACTCCTTTGGCTTGGATAATGGCGAATGCACTCAGAGTAATGGCAGACCATGAAAAACGGGTTCGGAAACGCCGGCAGGCCCACTGCCAGCAGCCTCAAGCCCCGGGCCAAACCGCTCAAGCGGCCCAGCCAGGCCCGGGCGATCTTTACCGTCGAGGCGATCTACCAGGCCTTTGTTCGGATTTGGCGGCGCGACGGCTGGAAGGCCCTGACCACCCGCGCGGTTTCCCTGGAAGCCGGGGTGGCCGTCGGCACCCTGTACGACTACTTCCCGAGCAAGGAAGCCCTGCTCTCGGGGTATGTGCGCCATAGTGTCGAGCGCCTGCTGCAACAGCTCGACGCACAGGTGATCCAGCCCACGGACCTTGACTGGCGGACCCGGGTAGAACGCCTGATACGCCTGAGCGGCCATCCCGCCGCGCCGGACCAGCCCTTGTTCGACTACGAGTTGTTGATGCTCGAACACCAGATCGCCGAGCCCAAGCACCACCAGCGGGTCTTCGAGGAATTGTCCAGGGCCTGGCACCAGGCCTTCGCGGCCTGCACCGACCTCGCACAGCCACCGACCGCCGGGCAGGTCGACGCCTGGCTGGTACTGGTCTGGGGCGGACGACGTTATTGCCGTCTCGCGCAGCTGTCAGCGGCGGCCATGGACAACTGGCTGGCGCAGACCCAGGCGCTGGTCACCCGGCACCTGGAGCCTGCGACCTGAAGGTCAGGCCTTCTTGTGCTGCTCGACCCACTGCGCGTAGGCATCGATAAAGCCCTGCAGGAACGGCTTGCTCTGTTCCGCCAGCCTGCCTGACTCATCGAAGGCGCTGCCCGCGCCGCCGAAATAGGCTTCCGGCTGCTGCATGCACGGCACATTGAGGAACACCAGCGACTGGCGCAGGTGATGGTTGGCACCAAAGCCCCCGATGGCTCCCGGCGATACGCTGATCACCGCGCCGGGCTTGCCGCTCCAGGCGCTCTTGCCATAGGGCCGGGAACCGACGTCGATGGCGTTCTTCAGCACGCCGGGCACCGAGCGGTTGTATTCCGGGGTCACGAACAGCACCGCATCGGCACTGGCGACCTGCTGGCGGAACGTCGTATAGGCCGCCGGCGGCGCGCCATCAATATCTTCGTTGTAGAGCGGCAGGTCGCCGATCTCGACGATCTTCAACGTAAGGTTGGCTGGCGCGAGAGCGGCCAGGGCCAGCGCGACCTTGCGGTTGAGCGATTCTTTTCTCAGGCTGCCGACCAGGACAGCGACGGTATGGACAGTACTCATGGACATTCCTGATAGTCGGGATAAGGGAGCTTTAGTTATAGATGATCAGGCGCCATGGCTCGCGCTATTTTCTTCCCGCCAGTCCGGCATTACCCCGCGCGAAACCGGAAGTCTGTAGGATAAGCGGACTATTTTTTCCACAGTGCAAAACTTCCCCCGCCAAATCACGGTCTACTGAGCCGCTAATCGGGTGTTCATTTCCAGAGGTTCTAAACAGATGGCCGCAGTACTCGTCGGACAATTTCATGCCAGGGACGCGGAAGGTCGCGTCTATTCCGTGCATGAGTTCCAGGAATCCACGCCTTCAGCCGAAGGCCTGGCCGGCACGGAGCCAGTCACCACCTACAAGCTCGCCATTGGCGACCGCGTCAATAAACTCGACGACAACGAGTTCCTGCTGGTGCAATCGGGGATAACCATCATCCGCGAGCCAGAGAGCAACGTTGTCGCTTCATAACTCATCGTTATCAGCTGTCACCCTGAGCTGCAGTCTTGCGCGCCAACTTGAGTTAGGATCAGTCCACTGACCTCCTCTGTGCTGGACATGGACTTCACGCATGCGTTTACGCCATATCGAAGCAATCCAGGCCATCCTGCAGACCGGCAACCTCGGCGCCGCCGCCGAGTTGCTGCAGCTGCCGGCGTCCACGCTCAGCACCACCTTGCAGGATGCCGAACAGCAACTGGGCTTCCTGTTGTTCGCCACCGTGCGCGGACGGATGCAGGCGACGCGTGAAACCCGCGAACTGCAACCGCTGATCAACCGCCTGTATCGGGAGCTGGAGCCACTGCGCCGCCTGGCCGGTGAGCTGCGCCAGCATCAGGAGCCGCCCTTGCGGGTGATCTGTACCCCGACCCTCGCCCAGCACCTGCTTCCGCAAAGTATCGCGGCCCTGCGTCGACGCTTTCGCGAAACGCCCTGCACACTGTCCAGCCAGCACACCCGCGACATCGTCCGCAGCCTGCTGTTGCACGAGATCGATCTGGGCCTGAGCCTGCACAACCCCGAACACCCGCAGATCCAGTGCGAAGCGTTGACCCAGGGCAAACTGCAACTGCTCGCTCCCCACGGCTGGCTGCAGCCCAGGCAGAAATACATTTCCCTGCAGGACCTGGCGGGACAATCGATGGTTGGCCTGGAGGAACAGGACACCCTCAGCCTGCTGCTCGATGGCAAGCTGCAGGCCCTGCGTCCGCAGCCGCTGGTGCAGACGCGGGTCCAGACCTACCAGATGATGCGCAGCATGGTCGAAGCCGGCGAAGGCCTGGCGATTGTCGACCCGTTCACCGCCGTGGGTGCCCGGGACGGCGGGCTGGATGCCTGTCCGCTGTCGCCGGCCATTCCCATCACCCTGTACGCCCTGACCCTGAAGGAACACGAGCCTTCGGCGGCACACAAGGCCCTGCTGGAAATCATCGGCGAAAAAGCCACAGCGATGCTGGCAGCGTCCTGATCCGCGGATCGACGGCCAGGCAGGGCCGTGGCTAGAACAGCAGATACCAGAACAGTGCCACCTCGGAAGTCTGGGCATCGATTCCGCGATAACGCAGGTGATCCATTCCGCCCAGCACATAACCGCAGCGTTCATAGAGCCGGCATGCCCCCAGGTTGTTGTTCTGGGTTTCCAGCATGATCCCCGGCAGGTTTTTCTTGTGGCTCCAGAACCGCACCACATCCAGCAGCGACTTGGCCACGCCATGGCGGCGCGCGCGGGCATCCACCGCCAGTTCGTCGACATGGGCGAAACCGTTCCAGTTGGTGCTGACCACCACATGCCCGACCGCCCGCCCATCGAGATAGGCCATGAAGATCGCACTGTCCGCCGCGCCCCGATAGCTGGCGAACTCCTCGGGGTCGATGCCATAGCACTTGCGATACGGTGCCACCGCGACCAGTGGCCACTGGTCGACCTTGCGGTTCATCTCGGCGCGGCCATAGGCCTTGACTTCGAAACTGAAATCGCTGCCCCAGATGTACTCGGAGAAGCCCTCGTCGGCCACCCGGACCGAGACGTCGGGGTCTTTCGGGTTCATGACTAAATGCATAGGGCGAACTGTCCTCAATCCTTGATGCAATCGACGGTATAGCAGCGGCCATGACCGTCGTCTTCATGTTGCAGGCCGTGCACGTCCGCGACAAAGCCGGGAAAACCGCTGTCGAAGGCGCGGGCGAAGGCCAGGTAGTCAATGATCGAACGGGTCGCTTCGGTAAAACGCTCACCGGGCATGATCAACGGGATGCCGGGTGGGTAAGGTACCAGCATTACGGCCGCGACCCGACCTTGCAGTGCGTCGATCGACACGGCCTCGACCTCGCCACGGACCAGGCGGTCATAGGCATCAGCGGGCTTCATGGCGATTTCCGGCAGCACCGTGTACATGCGCTTGAGGTGCCTGGCCGTGGCATTGCTGCGATAACAGCCGTGCAGTTGATCACACAGGTCGCGCAAACCCATCCCCTGATAACGCTGCGGCCCTTGTTTCGCGACGGACGGCAGGCAACTGGCCAGGCCGACATTGGCGTCGTAGTTGCGCTTGAACTCCAGCAACTCGGTCAGCAGGGTGCTCCATTTGCCCTTGGTGATGCCCATGGAGAACAGCACCAGGAACGAATAGAGACCGGTCTTCTCCACCACTAGGCCGCGTTCCCAGAGAAACTTGCTGACCACCGCCGCCGGAATCCCGCGTTCGCTCAGCGCACCGCCGGCGGTCAGGCCCGGCATCACCAGGGTGACCTTGATCGGATCCAGCAGCACGTAGTCCTCGGCGACATCGCCAAAGCCATGCCAGTCAGCCTGCGGCTCCAGCAGCCAGTCGGCGGTCTCGACCCGGTCGATACCCTCCACCCGTGGCGCCTGCCAGATACTGAACCACCAGTCATCGGCGGCAATGTGCTGCCTCAGGTTGGCCAGGGCCCGGCGGAAGCTCAGCGCTTCATCGAACATTTCCTGCAACAGCGAGCGCCCCGCCGGGCCTTCCATCATCGCCGAGGCGACATCCAGGGAGGCAATGATGCTGTACTGCGGCGAGGTGGAGATATGCATCATGAAGGCTTCGTTGAAACGGTCGCGGTCCAGTTGGCGCGCGCCTCCGTCCTGCACATGGATCATCGAGGCCTGGCTGAAGGCCGCCAGCAGCTTGTGGGTCGAATGGGTGGTGAACACCAGCGGGCTGTCCGGGGTTCGCGAGGTGCCCATGCCATAGCGCCCGGCGAAGAACTCGTGAAAGGCGGCATAGGCATACCAGGCCTCGTCGAAATGCAGCACTTCGACACTGTTGCCCAGGCTCTGCTTGATCAGTTCGGCGTTGTAGCAGAGACCGTCATAGGTCGAGTTGGTAACCACCGCCAGCTTGACCTTCGGCACCCGGCCCCGGGTCAGCGGGCTGGCATCGATCTTCGCCTGGATCGACTCGCGGCTGAATTCGCCCAGGGGAATCGGGCCGATGATTCCCAGTTCGTTGCGCTCCGGACACAGGTACAGCGGGATGGCGCCGGTCATGATGATCGAATGCAGCACCGACTTGTGACAGTTGCGGTCCACCAGCACCAGGTCGTCGCGCCCGACCATCGAATGCCAGACGATCTTGTTCGCGGTCGAAGTGCCGTTGATCACGAAGAACGTGTGGTCGGCGCCGAAGTTGCGCGCCGCTCGCGCCTCGGCCTCGGCCAGCGGACCGGTGTGGTCGAGCAACGAACCCAGCTCCGGTACGGACACCGACAGGTCGGAACGCAGGGTGTTTTCCCCGAAGAACTGATGGAACGCCTGCCCCACCGGACTCTTGCGGTAGGCCACGCCACCACCGTGCCCCGGCGTGTGCCAGGAATAGTTGGAGTCAGCGGTGTGCTGCACCAGCGCCCGGAAAAATGGCGGCAACAGGCCATCCAGGTAATTGCGCGCGGCCCGGGCCACCTGGCGCGCCAGGAACGGCACGGTGTCTTCGAACAGGTAAAGGATGCCGCGCAACTGATTGAGCTCGCTCATGGCATCGGCCGGCGCGTTTTCCAGGGTGACCTGTTCACCGAGGGCGAAGATCGGCAGATCGGGGGCACGGACCCGTGCCAGGCGGATCAGCTCGACCATGTTCTGCAGCAGGTGGGTGTTTTCCCCGGCGCCCTCTGCTGCGATCAGCATGCAGGCCAGGCCGTGGTGGGTCGAGGCGACCAGGCGCCCCTCGGCATAATCGACGGCGCAGAAAACGCTGAAGCCTTCCTGCTCCAGCTCTTTGGCGATTCCCCGTACCCGATCCCCGGCGACAGTGTCCGCCTTGATATCGCGGTGCACGATCAGGATCGGAAACTTCAAATCCTTGTACATGGGCTTTTCAGTCCTGAAGCGGCGGAACCTTGTCCGCCTATTCCTTCAGGGTAGAAGCTGTTTGCCCTACCTGTGAACTGAAGCGAGATCTCTTGTAACAAAAGCCCGCTGAAAATCCCTAGTGCAACTGCGACTCGGCTTCGGCCAGTTGTGTCCACAGCGCCGGCGCTCCGGCGGACTTGGCGATGACTTCCAGGCGGGCCAGGTGCTCGGCCAGTTCGCTCTCGCTGGCACGGATGATCCGGCTCGGCTTGCGGTCCGCCGGCAGGCGACGGATCTCGGTGGCCTGGTTGCCCGAACCCTCGCCGGAACCATTGCCGTCGGTGGCGTTGCCGGCCAGGGACAGGCTGGTCTGGCCACCGGTCATGGTCAGGTAGACGTCGGCGAGGATCTCCGAGTCGAGCAAGGCGCCGTGCAGTTCGCGGCCGGAGTTGTCGACGCCGTAACGCTTGCACAGCGCATCGAGGTTGTTGCGCTGTCCCGGGTGCCGTTCCCGGGCCATCATCAGGGTATCGAGGATGCTGCAGTGCTGGCTGATATCGGCCCGGTCGTGCTGCCCCAGCAAGGCGAATTCGTTGTTGATGAAGCCAACGTCGAACGCCGCGTTGTGGATGATCAGCTGCGCGCCCTTGATGAACTCGAAGAACTCGTCGGCCACTTCGCCGAAACGTGGCTTGCCCACCAGGAACTGGTCGGTGATGCCGTGGACGCCGATCGCGCCCTCGTCGCTTTCGCGGTCCGGTTGCAGGTAGACGTGGAAATGCCGGCCCGTCAGGCGGCGGCCCATCAGTTCGACGCAACCGATCTCGATGATCCGGTGGCCGTCGGTGACCGGCATACCGGTGGTTTCGGTATCGAGTACCACACTACGCATGTTTGATTCCTCGCACTTCATCCACGCCGCGGTTGGCCAACTGGTCGGCGCGCTCGTTGCCATGATGGCCGATATGCCCGCGTACCCATTTCCATTTCACGGTGTGACGGTTGACCTGCTCGTCCAGCAGTTGCCACAGGTCGGCATTCTTCACCGGCTCCTTGGCCGCGGTCTTCCAGCCGCGCTTCTTCCAGTTGACCATCCACTCGGTGATGCCTTTCATCACGTACTGGGAGTCGGTCACCAGCAGCACCTCGCACGGCCGCTTGAGTTCTTCCAGGCCGCGGATCGCGCCCAGCAGTTCCATGCGGTTGTTGGTGGTGTTGAGCTCGCCGCCCCAGAGTTCTTTCTCGACACCCTTGCAGACCAGCAGTGCGCCCCAGCCGCCGGGGCCGGGATTGCCCTTGCAGGCACCATCAGTGAAGAGTTCAACGCTATCGCTCATTACAACCTTTCCATCGAAAATTGCCCTGTGGCCCGTCGGCAGCTGGCCGACGACGCCCGGACCGGAGAACCCGGTCCCTGGAAAAAACACCTAGGGTTCGCTGTGGCGGCGGTTGACCTTGGCCATGGGCAACGGCACCAGCTTGCCGACCGGTTCGCGTCGCACCTGGCGCACGGGCCGCAGGCCGACCACGATCTTGCGCGCCACCAACAGATAGAAGCCACCGCCCGACAACTGCCAGCCGCCGGCAACCCGTTCCCAGCCCGCCAGTCGTGCCTGCCAGGCCGGTGAAGCCAGCGGCGGACGATAGCATCCGAAGCGGCGTTTCTCCAGCGCAAAGCCCAGCAGGTTCAGCCAGTCGGCGACCCGTGACGGCGAAATGCATCGGGCCTGGCGCAACGCATCGTGGGCAAACACGTGCCGCAACCCCCAGGCACTCCAGGGATTGATCCCGATGATCAGCAGGTGCCCGCCGGGACGCACGCTGGCCGCTGCTTCGCGCAGCAGGCCGTGGGGCGACAGGCAGAAATCCAGGCCGTGTTGAAGCACCACGACATCGGCAGCGTGTTCACTCAACGGCCAGGCCCGTTCGTCGCAGACGATCTCCACCCCCGGCAGCGGCGCGCCGAGACGCACGTTGCGCCGCACCTGCTGTGCCTGTGGCGGGGTTTCGGCGGAGGGGCCGTAGTGCACCAGGTAACCGCCGAAATAACGCCCGAGTTCATCCTCGAGCATGCGCCGCTCTTCATCGAGCAGCAGTTGCCCCAACGGGCCGGACAACCAGTCACGGGCCGCGCTGATCAGTGCCAGCCAGTCAGGATCAGCCTGAGCGAACGCTTTATCGGTCATTGCTTGCTCCAACTCGCCATGAGTCCTTCCCAGGCTCTAAGATGCGCCATTGTTCTCCGCTTGGCGACTTCCAACATGATACAGATCGATGCACTGCCCGCCTTCACCGACAACTATATCTGGCTGCTGCAGGACAACGCCCGGCATCGCTGCGCGGTGGTCGATCCGGGCGACGCCGCGCCGGTACTGGCCTGGCTGGAACAGCACCCGGGCTGGCAGCTGGAAGATATCCTCGTCACCCATCACCATCACGATCACGTCGGCGGTGTCGAACGCCTGAAGCAGGCGACCGGTGCCCGCGTACTCGGTCCCGCCGCCGAGAACATCCCGGCCCGTGACCTCGCGCTGCACGACAACGACCGGGTCAAGGTGCTCGGCCTGGACTTCCAGGTGTTCGCCGTCCCCGGCCACACCCTCGGACATATCGCCTTCTATCATGAGACTGTCGGCACGCCGCTGTTGTTCTGCGGCGATACCCTGTTCGCCGCCGGCTGCGGTCGCCTGTTCGAGGGTACACCCGGACAGATGCATGCCTCCCTGAGCCGACTGGCGGCCCTGCCGGCCAGTACCGCCGTCTACTGCACCCACGAATACACTCTGAGCAACCTGCGCTTTGCCCAGGCCGTCGAGCCGCACAACCCGGACATCGCCGCGCGGGTGGCACAAGTCAGCCAGTGGCGCGCCGATGGTCGGATCAGCCTGCCCTCGAACATTGCCCTGGAACGGCTGACCAATCCGTTCCTGCGGGTCGGGGAAACATCTGTTAAAGAAAAAGCAGACGAACGGAATGGCCTCGATAATCAGTCGCCGAGCGAGGTGTTTGCTGCCCTGCGAGGCTGGAAAGATAAGTTCTAATCCGTGGGGCGGTTGGCACAAAAATTCTGAATGGTTGACCGCACCCTGAGCGCTTTCTAGAATCCCCCGACATTTTTGCCCGGAACTACCTTCCAGCCAATGTCGTCACCTAACCGAAAACCCATCAACAAAGACGCATTGACGCGATTGGCTCAAGCTATCGCCGTGGCTGTGTCCGCCACCCTGGCGGGCTGCCAAAGCTTTCATCATCCGGCGGATAACAGCACCGAACCGGCCCCGAACCTCAGCACCCGGATCAAGCAGAAACCGATCTGGCTCGGCGAAAAAGCCAACCCGACTCCGCCCCAGGATGTCTGGGAGCGCATGCGCCAGGGCTTCAAGCTGCAGGATGGCCTGGGGGTGAACCCGCGTATCGAGCAGCAGCGCCTGTGGTTCGCCAGCAACCCGTCGTTCCTGGAGAATGCCAGCGAGCGCGGCACCCTCTACATCCACTACATCGTCGAGCGCCTCGAAGAACGCAACATGCCGCTGGAACTGGCGCTGCTGCCGGTTATCGAAAGCGCCTACAACCCGATGGCCTATTCACGCGCCGATGCGGTCGGCCTGTGGCAGTTCATCCCGTCCACCGGGCGTTATTTCAACCTGCGCCAGGACCGCTTCTACGACGGTCGCCGCGACATCACCGCCTCGACCATCGCGGCGATGAACTACCTGACCCGCCTGCACGACATGTTCAACGGCGACTGGCTGCTGGCCCTGGCGGCCTACAATGCCGGGGAAGGCACGGTCAGCCGGGCCATCGAGCGCAACGAAAAACTCGGCCTGCCCACCGACTACTGGAACCTGCCGCTGCCCCAGGAAACCCGTGACTACGTGCCCAAGCTGCTGGCCCTGTCCCAGGTGGTCATGGCCCCCGAAGCCTATGGCGTGAACCTCAACCCGATCGCCAACGAACCGTATTTCGCCACCGTCGAAGTCAATCAGCCGATGGACCTTTCCCGCGTCGCGGCCCTGGCCGAGATCGACGAAGACGAGATGATCCAGCTGAATCCGGCCTACAAGCAGAAGGCGACCCTCGACGGTCCGCAACACCTGCTGGTGCCGAGTTCCAAGGCCCAATTGCTGACCGCCAGCCTGTCGAACCTCAAGCCCGAGGAACTGATCAGCCTGCGGCCGAAGAAACCGGTATTCGAAAACGTCGCCAGCAATGCTCCGGTCCGCCTGAACCGCCGCTACAAGGTCAAGAACGGCGACAACCTGACGTCGATCGCCAAGGCCAACAAGGTGGACGTCAAGGACCTGCAGCACTGGAACAAGCTGTCCGGTCAGAAGCTGAAGGTCGGCCAGACCCTGGTGATGCAGGATAATGTCCGGGCTCCGGCAAGCAAGACAGCCACGACGACCTACAAAGTGCAGAAAGGCGATTCGCTGTACATTGTTGCCAAGCGTTTCAATCTCGAGGTGCAACACCTCAAGCGCCTCAACCCGCGCACCGGCCAGGCCCTGAAACCAGGGCAGATCCTGACGGTGTCCAAACCGCGCTGATAACCCGCCGCCTCGAAAACACCACGTTACCTGATGCAGGAGCCGGGCGTGCCCCCTTGCGGCACGCCTTTTTCCTGTCGATACAAGCTGTTAAGGTACGATCCATATAGCCCAAGCCGCCTGGATCGGATCTCTGACTTGATGCGTCCCCTCCTCCTGATCTTCATCAGCCTGGCCTTGAGCTCTCCCGCAAGCGCTACGATCAGCGAAAGCCACGGTTATGCGCAGTTCGGCACGCTCAAGTACCCCGCCAGGTTCACCCATTTCGATTGGGTCAATGCCGATGCGCCCAAGGGTGGCACCTTGCGGGTCATGGCCTTCGGTACCTTCGACACGCTCAACCCCTACACCTTCAAGGGCACCAGTCCGGTCTCGACCGCGAACTTCCTGCAGTATGGCGTCAACGAGCTGAACGAAACCCTGATGGTCGGAACCGGCCAGTACGCCCCCTCGGGCGACGAGCCGACCTCCAGCTACGGCTTGATCGCACAATCGGTGGAGTACAGCGAAGATCGCAGCTGGGTAGTGTTCAACCTGCGTCCCGAAGCGCGATTTCACGACGGCACGCCGATCACCGCCTATGACGTGGCCTTTTCCTATCGCCTGCTGCTCAAGGAGGGTCACCCCCAGTACCGCACCAGCCTGCAGGAGGTTTCCCGGGTGGACGTGCTCGGGCCGCAGCGGATCCGCTTTGTCTTCAAGCGTTCGGGCAACCCGCTGCTGATCCTGCGCCTGGGCGAACTGCCGGTGCTGCCGCAGCACTACTGGCAAGGTCGCGACTTCAAGGCGACGACCTTCGAGCCACCGCTGGGCAGCGGCCCCTACCGCATCACCCGGGTCCAGCCCGGACGGCAACTGGTGTTCGAGCGGGTGAAGAACTGGTGGGGCGAGAACCTGCCGGTCAATCGCGGCAAGTACAACTTCGACCGTGTCGAAGTCGAGTTCTATCGTGACAGCGACGTCGCCTTCGAAGCCTTCAAGGCCGGCGAGTTCGATATCTACATCGAGCACCAGGCGAAGAACTGGAATACGGGCTACAACTTTCCCGCGGTCGCCCGCGGCGAGGTGATCAAGGCCCGGATTGCCCACCAGATCCCGACCCAGACCCAGGGCCTGTTCATGAACAGCCGCCGCAGCACCTTTGCCGCCGACAAGGTGCGCGAAGCCATGGGGCTGATGTTCGACTTCGAGTGGACCAACCGCACCCTGTTCAGCGGCGCCTACCAGCGCGCCATGAGCTACTACCCCAACAGCGAGTTTTCCGCCACCGGCCTGCCGGTCGGGCAGGAATGGCTGTTGCTCTCGCCGTACCGCGATCAACTGCCCGCCGGTCTGTTCAGCCAGCCATTCAGCCTGCCCCGGACCGACGGTCGCGGCATCCCCCGCGAGACCATGCGCCAGGCCCTGGCCCTGTTGAAGGAGGCCGGCTGGAAGCTCGACGGCCAGCGCCTGCTGAACAGCGCCGGGCAGCCGCTGCGCTTCGAGATCCTGCTGGTCAACCCGAACCTTGAGCGGATTCTCCAGCCCTATGTCGAAAACCTCGCCAGCATCGGTGTAGACGCCCACCTGAGAACAGTGGATCGTGCCCAGTACAAACAGCGTCTCGATCAGTTCGACTTCGACATGATCCTGATGACCCTCGACCAGACCCTCAGCCCGGGCCTTGAACAATGGCAGTACTTCCACTCCAGCCAGGCCGCCATCAAGGGCAGCAAGAATTACGCAGGCGTCGCCAACCCGGTGGTCGACCGCCTGCTCGAAGCCCTGCTGGCGGCCCGCTCGCGGGACGAACAGCTGGCCGCGGGGCGCGCCCTTGACCGGGTACTGCTGTGGCAGCACTACATGATTCCCAACTGGTACCTCAACTATCATCGCCTGGCCTACCGCAATCGGTTCGCCTTCGTCACCACGCCGCCGTACACCCTGGGCCTGAGCGCCTGGTGGATGAAAGCTTCGGAGAAAGCCCAATGATGCCTTTGCGTGCCCTGCTGCTGTCCGCCAGCGGCCTGTTGCTGACCGGGATGGTCGGCTTCGCCAGCGCCGCCCCGCAACACGCCCTGACGCTCTATGACGAGCCGCCGAAATACCCCGCCAACTTCAAGCATGTCGATTTCGTCAATCCGGATGCGCCCAAGGGCGGCACCTTCCGCCAGTCGGCCTCCGGTGGATTCGACAGCCTCAACCCCTTTATCAGCAAGGGCGTGCCGGCCGACGATATCGGCCTGATCTACGACACCCTGGCCCGCCAGGGCATGGACGAGCCCTTCACCGAATACGGACTGGTCGCCGAAAAGATCGAAAAGGCCCCGGACAACAGCTGGGTGCGCTTCTACCTGCGCCCCGAGGCCCGCTTCCATGACGGCCATCCGATGCGCGCCGACGACGTGGTGTTCAGTTTCCAGACCCTGATCAAGGATGGCGCCCCGCTCTACCGTGCCTACTACGCGGATGTCGACGAAGCGATCGCGGAAGACCCGCTGCGGGTGCTGTTCAAGTTCAAGCACACCAACAACCGCGAACTGCCGCTGATCCTTGGCCAGTTGCCGGTACTGCCCAAGCACTGGTGGGCCACCCGCGACTTCACCAAGGGCAATCTGGAATTCCCCCTCGGCAGCGGTCCGTACAAGGTCACCGAGGTCAAGGCCGGGCGCTCGGTACGGTACGAACGGGTGAAGGACTACTGGGCCAAGGACCTGCCGATCAATCGCGGGTTCTACAACTTCGACGTGATGACCACCGATTACTACCGCGACAACAGCGTCGCCCTCGAAGCCCTGAAGGCCGGGCAGTTCGACTACTGGCTGGAGATGAGTGCGAAGAACTGGGCCAATGCCTACAACACCCCCGCCGTGGCCCAGGGACGGCTGATCAAGGAGCAGATCCCCAACGGCAACCCGACCGGCATGCAGGGTTTTGTCTACAACCTGCGCAAACCGATGTTCCAGGATATCCGCGTACGTCATGCCCTGAGCTTGCTGTTCGACTTCGAGTGGAGCAACAAGCAGCTGTTCAATGGCGCCTATACCCGCACCCGCAGTTATTTCGAGAACTCGGAAATGGCGGCCACCGGTCTGCCGGACAAGGCCCAACTGGCGATTCTCGAGCCCCTGCGCGGCAAGATCCCCGCGCAGGTGTTCGACGAGGCTTTCCAACCGCCGCTGTGTGACGGCAGCGGGATGATCCGCAACCAGCAACGTCGCGCCTATCAACTGCTGCTGGAGGCCGGCTGGCATATCGTCGACGACAAGATGGTCGACACCAGCGGCAAGCCGGTGAGCATCGAGTTCCTGCTGGCCCAGACCGAGTTCGAGCGGGTCCTGCTGCCGTTCAAGCGCAACCTCGCCGACCTGGGCATCGACCTGGTGATTCGCCGGGTCGACGTGTCCCAGTACATCAACCGCCTGCGTTCGCGGGATTTCGACATGGTGGTCGGCAGCTTCCCGCAATCCAGCTCGCCGGGTAACGAACAGCGCGAGTTCTGGATGTCCGCCAGCGCCGACAAGCCCGGCAGCCGCAACACCATGGGCCTCAAGGACCCGGCGGTGGATACCCTGGTGGAACAACTGATCAACGCCGACTCCCGGCAGAGCCTGGTGGACCACGCCAGGGCACTGGACCGCGTGCTGCAATGGGGTTACTACGTGATCCCGAACTGGCACATCAAGACCTGGCGCGTGGCCTACTGGGATCATATCGGCCACCCGAAAGTCTCGCCGACCTACGATGTCGGTACGTCCACCTGGTGGATCAAGCCGGACGCCAAGCCGGCGGTATCGCTGGAAAAAACCAACAGCACAAGCGCGGAGCAATAAGATGCTGGCCTATATTTTTCGGCGACTGTTGCTGATCATCCCGACTCTGTTCGGCATCCTGCTGATCAACTTCGTGATCATCCAGGCGGCCCCCGGCGGTCCGGTGGAACAGATGATCGCCAAGCTCGAAGGCTTCGAGGGCGCCACCAGCCGGATCGCCGGCGGCGGCTCGGAGGTCTCGGTGGCCGGTTCCAGCTATCGCGGTGCCCAGGGCCTGGATCCGGCGCTGGTGAAGGAAATCGAACACATGTACGGCTTCGACAAGTCGGCGCCGGAACGCTTGTGGATCATGGTCAAGAACTACGCGACCCTGGACTTCGGCGACAGTTTCTTTCGCGACGCCAAGGTCATCGACCTGATCCGGGAAAAGATGCCGGTGTCGATCTCCCTGGGGTTGTGGAGCACCCTGATCATGTACCTGGTCTCGATCCCCCTGGGGATCGCCAAGGCCACCCGCCACGGCAGTCATTTCGATGTCTGGACCAGTTCGGCGATCATCGTCGGTTATGCCATCCCGGCGTTCCTGTTCGCCATCCTGCTGATCGTGGTGTTTGCCGGCGGCAGTTACCTGGACTGGTTTCCCCTGCGCGGGCTGACCTCGAACAACTTCGATCAACTGAGCATGGGCGGCAAGATCCTCGACTACTTCTGGCACCTGGCACTGCCTGTCACCGCGCTGGTGATCGGCAACTTCGCGACCATGACCCTGCTGACCAAGAACAGCTTCCTCGACGAGATCAACAAGCAGTACGTGGTCACCGCCAAGGCCAAGGGCCTGACGCAACGCCGGGTGCTCTACGGCCACGTGTTCCGCAACGCGATGCTGCTGGTGATCGCCGGTTTTCCCTCCGCCTTCATCGGCATCTTCTTCACCGGCTCGTTGCTGGTGGAGGTGATCTTTTCCCTCGACGGCCTCGGCCTGATGAGCTTCGAGGCGGCGATCAACCGCGATTACCCGGTGGTCTTCGGCACCCTGTTCATCTTCACCCTGCTGGGCCTGGTGGTGAAACTGATCGGCGACCTGACCTACACCCTGGTCGACCCACGCATCGACTTCGAACACCGGGAGCATTGAGATGAAGTTATCCCCCCTCAATCGCCGACGCTTCGAGCGTTTCAAGGCCAACAAGCGCGGCTGGTGGTCCTTGTGGCTCTTCCTGATCCTGTTCGGCGTGAGCCTCGGTGCCGAGTTGATCGCCAACGACAAGCCGCTGGTGGTGCACTACGACGGCGCCTGGTATTTCCCGGCCCTCAAGCGCTACCCGGAAACCACCTTCGGTGGCGAATTCCCGCTGGAGGCCAACTACAAGAGCCCGTATATCCGCGAACTGATGAAGGCCAAGGATGCCTGGGTGGTCTGGGCACCGATCCCGTTCAGCTACCAGAGCATCAACTACGACCTGAAGGTGCCGGCACCCGCCCCGCCCTCGGCGGACAACCTGCTGGGGACCGACGACCAGGGCCGTGACGTGCTGGCACGGGTGATCTACGGTTTCCGCATCTCGGTCCTGTTCGCCCTGACACTGACGATCCTCAGTTCGATCATCGGGGTGATCGCCGGCGCCCTGCAGGGTTTCTATGGCGGCTGGGTCGACCTCGCCGGCCAGCGCTTCCTGGAGATCTGGTCCGGCCTGCCGGTGCTCTACCTGCTGATCATCCTCGCCAGCTTCGTCCAGCCGAACTTCTGGTGGCTGCTGGGGATCATGCTGCTGTTTTCATGGATGAGCCTGGTGGACGTGGTCCGCGCCGAGTTCCTCCGCGGCCGCAACCTGGAATATGTGCGCGCGGCCCGGGCCCTGGGCATGCAGAACATCGCGATCATGTTCCGGCATATCCTGCCCAACGCCATGGTCTCGACCATGACCTTCATGCCGTTCATCCTCACCGGCGCCATCGGCACCCTGACCGCCCTGGACTTCCTCGGCTTCGGCCTGCCGCCGGGAGCCCCGTCGCTTGGCGAACTGGTGGCCCAGGGCAAGTCCAACCTGCAGGCGCCATGGCTGGGCATCAGTGCCTTTGCCGTCCTGGCGATCATGCTGAGCCTGCTGGTATTTATCGGCGAGTCCGCTCGCGATGCCTTCGACCCGAGGAAATAACATGAATCAGGACAATCTGATCGAAGTGCGCGACCTCGCGGTGGAATTTGTCGTCGGCGAACACCGCCAGCGCGTGGTCGAAGGCGTCAGCTTCGATATCCGCCGCGGCGAGACCCTGGCCCTGGTCGGCGAGAGCGGTTCGGGCAAATCGGTCACCGCCCACTCGATCCTGCGCCTGCTGCCCTATCCGCTGGCGCACCATCCGAGCGGGACCATCCAGTATTCGGGACAGAATCTGCTGGCCCTCAAGGAGAAAACCCTGCGGCATATTCGCGGCAACCGCATCGCGATGATCTTCCAGGAACCGATGACTTCGTTGAACCCGCTGCACTCCATCGAGAAGCAGATCAATGAAGTGCTCGGCATCCACAAGGGATTGACCGGCAAGGTGGCCACACGACGCACCCTGGAGCTGTTGGAGCTGGTGGGCATACCCGAGCCGCACAAACGCCTCAAGGCGCTGCCACACGAGCTCTCCGGCGGTCAGCGCCAGCGCGTGATGATCGCCATGGCGCTGGCCAATGAACCGGAACTGCTGATCGCCGACGAACCGACCACGGCGCTGGACGTCACCGTGCAACTGAAGATCCTCGATTTGCTCAAGGAACTGCAGGCGCGACTGGGCATGGCGCTGCTGCTGATCAGCCACGACCTCAACCTGGTGCGGCGGATCGCCCATCGGGTCTGTGTGATGCAGAACGGGCGTATCGTCGAACAGGCGGGCTGCGAGGAACTGTTCTGCAAGCCGCAACATCCCTACACCTGCGAATTGCTGAGCGCCGAGCCACGCGGCGAACCAGCGGCGAACGAGGCCGGCGCGCCCTTGCTGGAAGTCGAGGACCTGAAGGTCTGGTTCCCGATCAAGAAAGGCCTGCTGCGCAGCACCGTGGACCATGTCAAGGCGGTGGACGGCATCAACTTCAGCCTGCCCCAGGGCCAGACCCTCGGCATCGTCGGGGAAAGCGGCTCGGGCAAGTCGACCCTGGGCCTGGCGATTCTGCGGCTGATCGGCAGCAAAGGCGATATCCGCTTCGAAGGCCAGTCGTTGAGCTGCCTGTCCCAGCAGCAGGTGCGACCTCTGCGGCGGGAAATGCAGGTGGTGTTCCAGGACCCGTTCGGCAGCCTCAGCCCGCGCATGTGTGTCAGCGAGATCGTTGGCGAAGGCCTGCGTATCCATAAGATCGGCACACCGGCCGAGCAGGAACAGGCGATCATTGCCGCGCTGAAGGAAGTCGGCCTCGACCCGCAGACCCGGCACCGATATCCCCACGAGTTCTCCGGCGGACAACGGCAACGGATCGCCATCGCCCGGGCCCTGGTGCTCAAGCCGGCGCTGATCCTCCTGGATGAACCGACCTCGGCCCTCGACCGCACCGTACAGCGCCAGGTGGTCGAACTGCTGCGCTCGCTGCAGGTCAAGTACAACCTGACCTACCTGTTTATCAGCCACGACCTGGCGGTGGTCAAGGCGCTGAGCCATCAGTTGATGGTGGTCAAGCATGGCCAGGTGGTCGAGCAAGGGGCGGCGCAGGAGATCTTTGCCGCGCCGCAGCATCCCTATACGAAAAAGCTGCTGGAGGCGGCGTTCCTCGTCCCCGAGCCGGTCACCCCCTGATCACTGCGTACCCTGGAGCACGAAAACAAGAAGGCCGCTCGATTGAGCGGCCTTCTTTTTGTGGCTGAACGGTATCAGTGGCTTCAGAAGCGCTTGATGTCTGCCTGGCCTTCGAGTTGCTTGCGATACGCGGCGAAGTCCTGCTGACCGATACGCGAAGCGAGGAAGCGACGGTACGAGGCCTTCTCCTGATCGGTCGGCGCAGCACCTTCGTTCACGCCGTTCAGGCGCACGATCACCAGGCTGCCATCAGCCAGGGTCACGGTGTTGAAGGTCGGCTTGTCCTTGGCTTCAGGCTTCGGCATGCGGAACAGAGCCTGCAGCACGGCCGGATCGACACCCTCCTGACCACGGGTCGTCGCTTCCTGGACCTTCCAGGACAGCCCGGCCGGCAGGGCCTTGCCATCACGCAGGCTGGCAATCAGCTCGTCAGCCTTGACCTTGGCAGCCGCGGTGGCGTGCTCCTTGGTCAGTTGCTTGCGGATGCTCGCATCAACGCTTTCCAGCGGCAGTTGCTCAGGCTTGCGGTGCTCCTTGGCACGCAGGACGACGACCGTGTCCGGATCCAGGTCGATGGCGGTGCTGTTGGCACCCTCGTCGAGAACTTCCGGGCTGAACGCGGCAGTCACCACGGCACGATTGGCCGCCAGGCCTTCGCCGCCTTCACGACCGAACGGAGCGGAGGTCTGTACCTTCAGGTTCAGGTCCTGGGCCGGCTGGGCCAGATCGGAGGCTTCGAACGAAGAGTCTTCCAGTTGCTTGGTCGCCTCGACGAAACGCTGCTCGACCTGCTGGGCCTTCAGCTCGCGGGTCAACTTGTCCTTCAGGCTGGCGAAGGTCGGCACTTCAGGCGCCTCGACACCCAGCAGCTTGATCAGGTGATAACCGAACTCGCTGCGCACCGGAGTCGAAACCTGGTCCTTGTTCAACGCATACAGCGCTTTCTCGAAGGCTGGGTCGTAGACACCGGGACCGGCGAAACCGAGGTCACCGCCATTGCTGGCCGAACCCGGGTCCTGGGAGAACTCCTTCGCCAGGGCGGCAAAATTCTCACCCTTGGCCAGACGCTGCTGGATCTCTTCGATCTTGGCCTTGGCCTGGGCGTCGGTGACCTTGTCGTTCACTTCGATCAGGATATGCGCCGCCCGACGTTGCTCGGACAGGTTGGCCGTCTCTTTCTGATACAAGGCTTGCAGGTCTTCGTCCTTGACGCTGACCTGATCGAAGAAGGAAGACTTCTTCAGTTCCAGGTAATCCACCACCACCTGATCCGGGGTCATGAATTCCTTGGCGTGCTTGTCGTAGTAAACCTTGACCTCGTCATCGGTCAGTTTCACGGCGGACGGGTCGGACTTGATGCTCAAGGAAGAGAAGTCACGGGTCTGCTTCTCCAGGCGGGCAAAGGCCAGGACCTGGGCATCGGTCACGAAACCACTGCCGGCCAGACCGGCGCGCACCTGGCCGATCAGCATTTCCTGGGCCAGCATCTGGCGGAACTGCATACGGCTGTAGCCCAGCTGGCGAATCACCTGATCGAAACGATCGGCACTGAACTTGCCGTCCACCTGGAATTCAGGCGTCAGCAGAATGACCTGGTCCAGCGCGGCTTCGGAGAAAGCGAATTTCGATTTCTCGGCGCCTTGCAGCAGCAGCTTGCGATCGATCAGCCCCTTGAGGGCGGATTCGCGCAGCATCTTTTCATCCAGCAGCGACGCGTCGAAATCCTTGCCCAGCTGTTGCATCAGCTGGCGGCGTTGCATGTCGACCGCCTGGCTCAGCTCGTTCTGGGTGATTTCCTCACCATTGACCTTGGCCGCGTCCTGACTGGTGGAGGTAGCCCGGAAAATGGCATCGAAACCGGTCAGCGCCATCAATGCGACGATGACCCCGATAATGGTCTTGGCAATCCAGCCTTGTGAATTGTCCCTGATATTTTGCAGCATGCGTCCCCAGAAACGGTTGAACTTCAAAATAGGCAACCGTGGAGCGTGGGTAGAATCCGGATAGAAGAAAGGCGCATCCGAGGATGCGCCTTCTCGTAACTGGCGGAGCGGACGAAGATCGAACCTGCGACCCTCGGCATGACAGGACGGCGCTACCCTGAAAGGTCTGCCCGACCGCTTTACCGCTCCGCTGCCAAGTCAGGAGTGAACCCGACCCGGATAGGCAAAGGCTTGAAAGAAACTTAGTTGACCGCTTCTTTCAGTGCTTTACCGGCTTTGAAACCTGGTTTTTTAGCTGCAGCGATTTCCAGCGTCTTACCGGTCTGTGGGTTACGACCAATGCGAGCAGGACGATCGGTAACAGAGAAAGTACCGAAACCAACCAGTACAACGGAGTCGCCAGCCTTCAGAGCGCCAGTGACGGATTCGATTACTGCGTCCAGCGCACGGCCAGCAGCGGCTTTCGGGATATCAGCAGATGCAGCGATAGCATCAATCAGTTCCGACTTGTTCACTCTAAGTCCCCTTATATCTATTGAGTATGTTTCTAAGTTTTTTGGTGAAAGCTAAAACAGGTGCTGAATGGCCTAGACACTTAAGAGCCGCTTTATAACAAGGGCTCTAAAAAGCTGTCAAGGAAGCCCACCCAGGCAAGATCTCTACTAATGGGTACTGATTCTTTCCTTGGAATCCGAATCGCGTTTCTCATCCTTCGCGACGATCTCCGGAACCACATCTGGCAAGGGCTCCGGCGCGTATTGCAGCGCAATTTGCAGGACCTCGTCAATCCATTTAACTGGTTTAATCTGAAGATCCTGCTTGATATTGTCAGGAATTTCCTTCAGATCGCGCACATTCTCTTCCGGAATGATCACAATCTTGATCCCGCCACGGTGAGCCGCGAGCAGTTTTTCCTTCAAGCCACCAATCGCAAGCACCTGACCCCGCAGGGTGATTTCGCCGGTCATGGCAACATCCGCACGCACAGGGATCCCCGTCAAGGCTGACACCAGGGCCGTACACATTCCTACGCCCGCGCTAGGGCCGTCTTTCGGCGTGGCCCCTTCCGGCATATGGATATGGGTGTCGCGCTTCTCATGGAAGTCCAGCGGGATGCCCAGGCTCTTGGCCCGGCTGCGCACCACGGTGAGGGCCGCGGTGATCGACTCGACCATGACATCGCCCAGGGAACCGGTTTTGATCAACTGGCCCTTGCCCGGTACCACGGCCGCCTCGATGGTCAGCAGTTCGCCGCCCACCTGGGTCCAGGCCAGGCCGGTCACCTGACCGATCTGATCCTGCTGTTCGGCCAGGCCGTAGCGGAACTTGCGCACGCCCAGGAAGTGCTCCAGCAGGTCGGAAGTCACCGTCACCGCGAAGCGTTTTTCCAGCGCATGCTCCTTCACCGCCTTGCGGCAGACCTTGGCAATCTGCCGCTCCAGCCCACGTACACCGGCTTCGCGGGTGTAGTAACGGATGATGTCGCGGATCGCCTCGACCTCGAATTCCAGCTCGCCCTTCTTCAGGCCGTTGGCCTGAATCTGCTTGGGCGACAGGTACTTGGTGGCGATATTGATCTTCTCGTCCTCGGTGTAACCCGGCAGGCGGATCACTTCCATCCGGTCCAGCAGCGCCGGCGGAATATTCATCGAGTTGGAGGTGCAGAGGAACATCACGTCGGACAGGTCGTAGTCGACTTCCAGGTAATGATCGTTGAAATTGTGGTTCTGCTCGGGGTCCAGGACCTCCAGCAGGGCCGAGGCCGGATCGCCACGCATGTCGCTGCCCATCTTGTCGATTTCATCGAGCAGGAACAACGGGTTGCGCACACCCACCTTTGTCATCTTTTGTATCAATCTTCCTGGCATCGAACCGATATAAGTCCGGCGATGACCACGGATTTCCGCCTCGTCACGCACGCCACCGAGGGCCATGCGTACGAATTTACGGTTGGTTGCGTGGGCAATCGACTCCGCCAGGGAGGTTTTACCGACCCCGGGAGGACCGACCAGGCACAACACCGGGCCACGAATCTTCTTCACGCGCTTCTGCACGGCGAGGTATTCGAGAATCCGTTCCTTGACCTCATCCAGGCCGTAATGATCGGCATCGAGGATGTCCTCGGCCCGCTTGAGGTCCAGGCGCACCTTGCTCTGGGTCTTCCAGGGCACCTGCACCAGCCAGTCGAGGTAGGAACGCACAACGGTGGCTTCGGCCGACATCGGCGACATCTGCTTGAGCTTGTTCAGCTCGGCCTGGGCCTTGGTCAGGGCGTCTTTCGGCAGGCCGGCGGCATCGATACGCTTTTTCAGCTCTTCGATTTCGTTGTGGCCTTCGTCGCCATCGCCCAGCTCTTTCTGAATGGCCTTCATCTGCTCATTCAGGTAGTACTCGCGCTGGCTGCGCTCCATTTGCTTCTTGACGCGGCCACGGATGCGTTTTTCCACCTGCAGCAGGTCGATTTCAGCGTCCAGCAGTGCCAGGACGTGTTCGACACGGGCCGGCAGCTCGACGATTTCAAGAATTTCCTGTTTCTGCTCGATCTTCAGCGCCATGTGGGCGGCCATGGTATCGACCAGGCGGCTTGGCTCATCGATGCTGTTCAACGAGGACAGGACCTCGGCCGGCACCTTCTTGCCCAGTTGCACGTACTGCTCGAACTGCGACAACAGGCTGCGCACGAAGACTTCGGACTCGCGGTCCGGGGCTTCGGTCTCTTCGATCAGCGCCACTTCCGCACGGCAATGGCCATCGACTTCGCTGAAACGCTCGACGGTGCCGCGCTGCTCGCCTTCCACCAGGACCTTGACGGTACCGTCCGGCAGCTTGAGCAATTGCAGGACAGTGGCCACGGTACCGACTCGATACAGTGCATCTTCGCCCGGGTCATCATCGGCAGGATTACGTTGGGCCAGCAGCAGGATCTGCTTGTCGCCCGTCATCGCGGCCTCGAGGGCTTCGATAGACTTCTCGCGCCCCACGAACAGCGGGATAACCATGTGCGGATACACCACGACATCACGCAATGGCAGGAGAGGCAATTCGATGGTTGTCTTCATGATTTCGCCTCTACGGCGGCCATAAGGCCGTAAACAGATGGAAGTAAGCTTGAAACCAAGATGGGGGCTGCCTCGGAAAAAAACAAGCACCCTGTCAGGAAAAGCAAAAGGGCCTGGAAAAGCAAAGGGGGCCCGAAGGCCCCCTTTTTCCGGGTCACACGCTCGGACGCTTACGCGTCAGGTGCGGCCTTGGCCGTCGGCTCGCTGTTTTCATAGATATACAGCGGCTTGGACTTGCCTTCTATGACGCTTTCGTCGATCACCACTTTACTCACCTCGGACTGCGAGGGGATTTCGTACATGGTGTCGAGCAAGACGCCTTCGAGGATCGAACGCAGGCCACGGGCACCGGTCTTGCGCTCCAGGGCACGCTTGGCCACGGATTTCAGCGCATCGGTACGGAACTCGAGGTCAACGCCTTCCATTTCGAACAACTTGGCGTACTGCTTGGTCAACGCGTTCTTCGGCTCGGTGAGGATCTGCATCAATGCAGCTTCATCCAGCTCGTCCAGCGTCGCCAGGACCGGCAGGCGACCGACGAATTCCGGAATCAGACCGAACTTGACCAGATCGTCAGGTTCGACCTCACGCAGGGATTCACCGACCTTCTTGCCTTCTTCCTTGCTGCGAACTTCGGCGTTGAAGCCGATGCCGCCCTTGGTCGAACGGTTCTGGATGACCTTTTCCAGGCCGGAGAACGCACCACCACAGATAAACAGGATGTTACGGGTGTCGACCTGCAGGAACTCCTGCTGAGGGTGCTTGCGACCGCCTTGTGGCGGAACGGAAGCGACCGTGCCCTCGATCAACTTCAGCAAGGCCTGCTGCACGCCTTCGCCGGAAACGTCCCGGGTAATCGAAGGGTTGTCGGACTTGCGGGAAATCTTGTCGATTTCGTCGATGTAGACAATGCCCATCTGGGCCTTTTCCACGTCGTAATCGCACTTCTGCAGCAGTTTCTGAATGATGTTTTCCACGTCCTCGCCCACGTAACCCGCCTCGGTGAGGGTGGTTGCATCGGCGATGGTGAACGGCACATTCAGCAGACGCGCCAGGGTTTCAGCCAGCAGGGTCTTACCCGAGCCGGTCGGACCGATCAGCAGGATGTTGCTCTTGCCGAGCTCGACGTCGTCATTTTTCTTGTCACGCTGGTTCAGACGCTTGTAGTGGTTGTAGACCGCTACCGCGAGAACCTTTTTCGCACGCTCCTGACCAATCACATACTGATCAAGGATGCCGCTGATTTCTTTAGGCGAAGGCAATTTATGCGCGCTGCTTTCGGCCTGTGCTTCCTGCACCTCCTCACGGATGATGTCGTTGCACAAGTCGACGCACTCGTCGCAGATAAAGACCGAGGGGCCGGCAATCAATTTGCGTACTTCATGCTGGCTTTTGCCACAGAAGGAGCAATAGAGCAGCTTGCCGTTGTCCTCGCCGTTGCGGGTGTCAGTCATTCGTTCGATCCAAATCCGATAGGCTTGCAACACAAGATGAAGGCTATTGCGGGCTTTTTCAAGCCCGCCGGTGATCGGACCTGCCGACCACCCCTATTTTGAGCTGCTTATTTTAAGCGGGGCGCTGGGTGATCACTTCATCGATCAGGCCATATGCCTTCGCAGCTTCTGCACTCATGAAGTTGTCGCGGTTGGTATCGCGCTCGATTTCTTCAAGAGTACGTCCGCTGTGCTTGGCCATCAGCGTGTTGAGGCGTTCGCGAATGAAGAGGATTTCCTTGGCGTGGATTTCGATATCCGACGCCTGGCCCTGGAAACCGCCCAGTGGCTGGTGAATCATCACGCGCGAGTTCGGCAGGCAGAAACGCTTGCCTTCGGCACCGGCGGTCAACAGGAACGCGCCCATGCTGCATGCCTGACCGATACAGGTGGTCGACACGTTTGGCTTGATGAACTGCATGGTGTCGTAGATCGACATGCCAGCCGTCACCGAACCGCCCGGGGAGTTGATGTACAGATGGATGTCCTTGTCCGGATTTTCCGCTTCAAGGAACAGCAATTGCGCACAGATCAGGTTGGCCATGTAGTCCTCTACCGGGCCCACCAGGAAAATCACCCGCTCCTTGAGAAGACGCGAGTAGATGTCATAGGCGCGCTCGCCACGAGCGGACTGCTCGACAACCATCGGGACCAGGCCGCCTGCGGCCTGGATATCAGAGTTCTGCTGAATATAGGAATTACGGAACATGCTCTGCAGTCACTCCCAAATAGTCATGTCTCGAATACGCATAAGCCAGCACGAGGCTGGCTTATGGTGTGTATTTTCCAACGAGTCAGAAAATCAGTCGGCTTGTGGAGCTTCCACCGGCTTGACTGCTTCTTCGTAGGAGACCGATTTATCGGTCACATTCGCCTTCTGCAGAACAGTATCCACAACTTGTTCTTCCAGCACAACCGAACGAACTTCGTTCAGCTGCTGGTCGTTCTTGTAGTACCAGGACACAACCTGCTCGGGTTCCTGGTAGGCCGAAGCCATTTCCTGGATCAGTTCGCGAACGCGGGTTTCGTCTGGCTTGAGGTCGAATTGCTTGACCACTTCAGCCACGATCAGACCCAGCACGACACGGCGCTTGGCTTGTTCTTCGAACAGCTCGGCCGGCAGTTGGTCAGGCTTGATGTTGCCGCCGAACTGCTGAACAGCCTGCACGCGCAGACGGTTGACTTCGTTGTCCAGCAGCGCCTTGGGCACTTCGATCGGGTTGGCGGCCAGCAGACCGTCCATTACCTGGTTCTTGACCTTGGACTTGATCGCCTGACGCAGCTCGCGCTCCATGTTCTTGCGAACTTCGGCGCGGAAGCCTTCCAGACCGCTTTCCTTGATACCGAACTGGGCGAAGAACGCCTCGTTCAGCTCAGGCAGGGTCGGTGCGGAAACGCTGTTCACGGTCACGGTGAACTCGGCGGTTTTGCCCGCCAGGTCCAGGTTCTGGTAGTCAGCCGGGAAAGTCAGGTTCAGAACGCGTTCTTCACCAGCCTTGGCACCGACCAGACCATCTTCGAAGCCCGGGATCATGCGGTTGGAACCCAGCACCAGCTGGGTGCCCTTGGCGGAACCGCCAGCGAACGCTTCGCCGTCGACCTTGCCAACGAAATCGATGTTCAGCTGGTCTTCGTTCTGGGCGGCACGCTCGGCCACTTCGAAACGGGTGTTCTGCTTGCGCAGGATTTCCAGCATGTTGTCCAGGTCGGCATCAGCCACTTCAGCGCTCAGGCGCTCGACGGCGATGGACTCGAAACCGGCAACGGTAAATTCAGGGAACACTTCGAAAGTCGCGACGTATTCCAGATCCTTGCCTTTTTCCAGCACTTTCGGCTCTACCGAAGGCTGGCCGGCAGGGTTCAGCTTCTGCTCGACCACGGCTTCATAGAAGGAAGCCTGGATCACGTCGCCTACCGCTTCTTGACGTGCATCAGCTTCATAACGCTGACGGATCACGCTCATTGGCACCTTGCCAGGACGGAAGCCTGCAATCTTGGCCTTTTGGGCAGTCTGCTGCAGACGCTTGTTGACCTGGGTCTCGATGCGCTCAGCTGGCACGGTGATGCTCATGCGGCGCTCAAGAGCCGATGTATTTTCAACAGAAACTTGCATGGATATTCCTCGTTGCACAGACGTTAGCCGGCCGTTTCCGACCTCAGAAGCAAGGGCATGCATTCTAGTGGGTCATACTCAAGAAGTCACCCTACTGAAAACGGGTAAAAAACAGCAGGCAATTATTCGCCGGAACAGGCTGTTGGCAGCCTGTCCGACAACACGCATTCACTCGCGTCGCAGAGCCTCGGCCGGCCCCTCTATATATAGAAGGATCGTTCGACCGACGCCCCGACGATCGGTCCGCCAAACAGACCGAAGGTTGAACCGGTATCACCCAGCAACAATAGAGTGACGGCAAAGACCGCCACCCTACCCGCCCCGAACCGGCGGCACTCCTGGATCTGCCGGAGCCGGAAACAAAAACGGCGCAGCCCTTTTCAGGTGCTGCGCCGTTTTTTATTTCAAGCTAATTGGTGCGGACGAAGAGACTCGAACTCTTACGCCTCGCGGCGCTGGAACCTAAATCCAGTGTGTCTACCAATTCCACCACGTCCGCGGGTCAAACTTTTAAAGCAAAGACGCCAGATGATTAATCTGGCGTCTTTATTCGAATATGGGGTGGACGATGGGGATCGAACCCACGACAACAGGAGTCACAATCCTGTGCTCTACCAACTGAGCTACGCCCACCATATTGCGTTACTTGTGCCAAAGCTGCCTAATGGCGCACCCGGCAGGACTCGAACCTGCGACCATCCGCTTAGAAGGCGGATGCTCTATCCAGCTGAGCTACGGGCGCCTTATTAATCTGTATTCTATTACGACTACAAACTAAGAGCTTCAATCTTGCTGAGCTAGACATCAACTCTGCTCGACCTTCTCAACCAGTGCTAGGCTGTGCCCGACAAGTGCGACGAATGTTATAGGTGAGCCTGAGGGTCGTCAACTCTTTTTTGAAAAAAATTCAGAAATATAAAGGAGTTAGGGGAATAACCAGACCAAGCGCCTTTGCCCTTGGGCCATGGCATGCGAGAATGCGCACTCTTTTTCAACCCCTTTCGATGGTTAATCACGCGTCATGACTGCACAACTAATCGACGGCAAAGCGATCGCCGCCCGCCTGCGCCAGCAGATCGCCCAACGTGTCGCCGAGCGTCGCCAGCAGGGCCTGCGTACGCCAGGCCTCGCAGTGATTCTGGTCGGCAGCGATCCTGCCTCCCAGGTTTATGTCTCGCACAAGCGCAAGGACTGTGAGGAAGTCGGCTTCATTTCCCAGGCCTATGACCTGCCCAGCGAAACCACCCAACAGGCACTGACCGAGCTGATCGATCGCCTGAATGACGATCCGAGCATCGACGGCGTGCTGCTGCAACTGCCCCTGCCGGCCCACCTGGATGCTTCAAAGCTGCTGGAGCGCATCCGCCCGGACAAGGACGTGGATGGTTTCCATCCCTATAACGTCGGTCGCCTGGCCCAACGCATCCCGCTGCTGCGCCCCTGCACGCCGAAAGGCATCATGGCCCTGCTGGAAAGCACCGGGGCCGACCTCTACGGGATGGATGCGGTGATTGTCGGCGCGTCGAACATCGTCGGCCGGCCAATGGCCATGGAGCTGCTGCTGGCCGGCTGTACCGTGACCGTGACCCACCGCTTCACCAAGGACCTCGCCGGCCACGTCGGCCGTGCCGACCTGGTGGTAGTCGCCGCCGGCAAGCCGGGACTGGTCAAGGGCGAGTGGATCAAGGAAGGCGCCATCGTCATCGACGTGGGCATCAACCGCCAGGAAGACGGCAAGCTGGTCGGCGACGTGGTGTATGACACTGCCCTGCCCCGCGCCGGCTGGATCACGCCGGTACCGGGCGGCGTCGGCCCGATGACCCGCGCCTGCCTGCTGGAAAACACCCTGTATGCAGCCGAGTCGCTGCATGCCTGACGGCCAGCCGTCATCAACGACAAAGGCACCCTCGGGTGCCTTTGTCGTTTTACAGCCCCCGAATTACTTGCGGGCAGCCGCCCAGCTTTTCAGCAGCTCGTTGTAGTTGATGGTCTCGCCCTTGGGCTTCTCGTTGGCCAGCTTGCGCTGCGGTGCGGCGCCACCGGCAGCCTCACCCTTCTTGTACCACTCCTCGGCCGTGGTTTCCGGGTTCATCTTCGGCGCGCAACCGCTCTTCTCCTGCGCCTTGGAACGCTCAAGCCGGGTCAGGATCGCGTCCTGATCCTTGGCCAGGCCATCCAGCGCCTGCTGCGCGGTCTTCTCGCCGGTCACGGCTTCGGCCACATGGCTCCACCACAACTGCGCCAGCTTCGGATAATCCGGCACGTTGGTACCGGTCGGCGTCCACTGCACCCGCGCCGGGCTGCGGTAGAACTCCACCAGGCCGCCCAGCTTCGGCGCCAGCTCGGTCATGGCCTGGGAATTGATGTCCGACTCGCGAATCGGCGTCAGGCCAACGATGGTTTTCTTCAGGGACACGGTTTTCGAGGTCACGAACTGCGCGTAGAGCCAGGCCGCCAGCCGCTGTTTCTCAGGCGTCGAATAAAGGAAGGTCCAGGAACCGACGTCCTGATAACCCAGCTTCATGCCTTCCTTCCAGTAGGGTCCCTTGGGTGACGGTGCCATGCGCCACTTGGGCGTGCCGTCGGCATTCATCACCGGCAATCCCGGCTTGGTCATGTCGGCGGTGAACGCGGTATACCAGAAGATCTGCTGGGCGATATTGCCTTGCGACGGCACCGGCCCGGATTCGGAGAAGGTCATGCCCGCCGCCTCGGGTGGTGCATAGGCCTTGAGCCAGTCGATGTATTTCTGGGTGGCGAAGACCGCTGCCGGGCCGTTGGTATCGCCGCCGCGGGTGATGCTCGAGCCCACCGGATGGCAGTTCTCCACCCGGATCCCCCACTCGTCCACCGGCAAGCCGTTGGGCAGGCCCTTGTCGCCGCCGCCGGCCATGGAGAACCAGGCATCGGTGAAGCGCCAGCCGAGGGACGGATCCTTCTTGCCGTAGTCCATGTGGCCATAGACGCGCTTGCCGTCGATCTCCTTGACGTCCTCGCTGAAGAACTTGGCAATGTCCTCATAGGCCGACCAGTTGACCGGCACCCCCAGCTCATAACCGTACTTGGCCTTGAACTTGGCCTTCAGGTCCGCGCGCTCGAACCAGTCGGCCCGGAACCAGTAGAGGTTGGCGAACTGCTGGTCGGGTAGCTGGTAGACCTTGCCGTCCGGAGCGGTGGTAAAGGACAGGCCGATGAAGTCCTTGATGTCCAGGGTCGGCGAAGTGACCTTCTTGCCAGCATCGCTGGCCATCAGCTCGTCCAGGGACTGCGCCTTGCCATAGCGGAAGTGCGTACCGATCAGGTCGGAGTCGTTGACCCAGCCATCATAGATATTCTTGTCCGACTGCATCTGGGTCTGGATCTTCTCGATCACATCGCCTTCCTGCAGCAGGTCGTGGGTCACCTTGATCCCGGTGATTTCGGTAAAGGCCTTGGCCAGGGTCTTGGACTCATATTCGTGAGTGGTCAGGGTTTCCGAGACCACCTTGATATCCATCCCGCGAAAGGGCTCGGCAGCCTTGATAAACCACTCCAGCTCCGCGAGCTGCTGCTCGGGGGTCAGGGTCGAGGGCTTGAACTCCGCGCCAATCCATTTTTTTGCCGCGTCTTCGTAGGCATCCGCCCAGGCTGTCGCGCTCAAGCCACTGAGCGCCAGCATCGAAGCCAACGTCACGCTATGTCGAAGCTTATTGTTTTTATAGAACATAGACACCTCCAGATGATTCCCACGTAGCTCGCTTCCCAAGAGATCCGGGATCAGTCGCCGTGCTTGCCGGCTAACCCCAGCGCATCACCACCAACAGCCATACCAGGGCCAGCAACGACCCGATCCACAGGCTCCAGTCGGTGACACCGATTACCAGCAGATGCAGGTAGGCGCTGCCCAGGAGCCCGATAAACAAACGATCGCCACGACTGGTGGTGATCGGCAGAAAACCCCGTCGTTCGATACAGGGTGAACGCAGCTCCCAGACCGTCATGCCGATCAGCAGCAGCGCGATAGCCCCGAAGAAGGCGGCGGTCAGTGGAGTCCAGGCCATCCAATCCATCATGCGACTCCTCAGACCCGGCCGAGGGCAAAGCCCTTGACCACATGGTTACGAACAAACCAGATCACCAGCACGCCAGGCAGGATAGTCAACACCCCCGCCGCCGCCAGTACCCCCCAATCGATCCCCGAGGCCGACACCGTGCGGGTCATCACCGCAGCGATGGGTTTGGCGTTGACCGACGTCAGGGTGCGCGCCAGCAACAACTCGACCCAGGAAAACATGAAGCAGAAAAATGCCGTCACGCCGATCCCCGAACCAATCAGCGGAACGAAGATCTTCACGAAGAACTTGGGAAAGCTGTAGCCGTCGATATAGGCGGTTTCATCGATTTCCTTCGGCACGCTGGACATGAAGCCCTCCAGGATCCAGACCGCCAGCGGCACGTTGAACAGGCAATGGGCCAGGGCCACGGCAATTGGCGTGTCGAACAGGCCGATGGACGAGTACAGCTGGAAGAACGGCAGCAGGAACACCGCCGGCGGCGCCATGCGGTTGGTCAGCAGCCAGAAGAACAGGTGCTTGTCGCCGAGAAACCGGTAGCGTGAGAACGCGTAGGCCGCCGGCAGCGCCACCGTGAGGGAAATCACCGTGTTGAGGCTGACGTAGTACAACGAGTTGATGTAGCCGCTGTACCAGCTGGGATCGGTGAAGATCACCCGATAGTTCGCCAGGGTGAAATCCTGCGGAAACAGGGTCAGCCCGCCGAGGATCTCGGTATTGCTCTTGAACGACATGTTCAGCAGCCAGTAGATCGGCACCAGCAGGAACAGAATGTAGATCAGCAGGGGAATCAGCTTGCGTGCATTCATGACGGACCTCAGCGCTTGGCATCGGCGTGGGTCATGGCGGTATAGAACAGCCAGGACACCAACAGGATGATCAGGAAGTACACCAGCGAAAACGCCGCCGCCGGGCCCAGGTCGAATTGCCCGATGGCCATCTGGGTCAGGGTCTGGCTGAGGAAGGTGGTGGCATTGCCCGGCCCGCCGCCGGTCAGCACGAAGGGTTCGGTGTAGATCATGAAGCTGTCCATGAAGCGCAGCATCACCGCGATCAACAGCACGCTCTTCATCTTCGGCAACTGGATATGCCGGAACACCGCCCAGGCCGAGGCCCGGTCGATGCGCGCCGCCTGATAATAGACGTCCGGAATCGCCCGTAGCCCCGAATAGCACAGCAGCGCCACCAGCGAGGTCCAGTGCCAGACATCCATCACCAGCACCGTGACCCAGGCGTCCATGGTATTGGCCGCATAGTTATAGCTCAGGCCCAGGGCATTGAGGGTCCAGCCCAGCAGGCCTATATCCGCGCGACCGAAGATCTGCCAGATGGTCCCGACCACGTTCCACGGGATCAGCAGCGGGATCGCCAGCACGATCAGCACCAGCGAGGACCAGCGCCCCTTGGTCGGCATGGTCAGGGCGATGGCGATTCCCAGCGGGATCTCGATCGCCAGGACACAGGCCGAATAGATGAACTGGCGCAGCAGCGAATCATGCAGGCGCGGGTCCTGCAGCACCTGCCGATACCAGTCGGCGCCGACGAAGTAGCGGCTGGACTGGTCGAAGATGTCCTGCACCGAATAGTTGACCACCGTCATCATCGGCACCACCGCGCTGAACGCCACCAGCAGGAAAACCGGCAGGACCAGCCACCAGGCCTTGTTGTTCTGTACCTTGTTCATGGGTTGGCCTCCAGCAGGCGATCATCGGCATAGACCATCAGCCATTGCGCCGGGAAACTGATCCAGGCCTGGCCCTGCGGCACCGGCTTGTCTTCCTGCAGGCGCACCTTGAGCACCTGGCCATCCAGGTCCAGGGTCATGATCTTGTAGGTCCCGAGATCCTCGACATGCCGGACTTCGGCACACAACGCCTCTTCGTAGGCTTCATCCCAGACATGCACGAACTCCGGACGAATACCGACCTGCAGGCGACTCCAGCCACCGGCGGCGATCCGCTGCTGCAAGGCTTCGGAGAGTTCCAGGTGGGTATCGGCAAAGCCGACGCCGCCGGGCCGGGGCTGCACGTCGATCAGGTTCATCCCGGGACTGCCGATGAAATAGCCGACAAAGGTGTGGCTCGGCCGCTCGAACAGCTCCCGCGGCGTGCCGAACTGGACGATCTGGCCGCCATACATCACGGCGATCTTGTCGGCAAAGGTCGAGGCCTCCAACTGATCGTGGGTCACGTAGACCATGGTGATATTGAATTGCTCATGGATCTGCTTGAGCTTGCGCCGCAGCTTCCACTTCAGATGCGGGTCGATCACCGTCAGCGGTTCGTCGAAGAGAATCGCCGAGACGTCATCGCGCACCAGCCCGCGCCCCATCGAAACCTTCTGCTTCTCATCGGCGCTGAGGTTGCTGGCCTTGCGTTGCAGCAGCGCCTGCAGGTCGAGCACCTCGGCGATTTCCTGGACCTTGCTCAACACCCGCGACTCGGCCATGCCCTGGTTGCGCAGGGGAAAGGCCAGGTTGTCGAACACCGTCATGGTGTCGTAGACCACCGGGAACTGGAACACCTGGGCAATATTGCGTTTTTCCGGGCTCAGGTCGTTGACCACCGTGGTGTCGAACAGCACCTGTCCCTGCGACGGGCTGAGCAGCCCGGAAATGATATTGAGCAAGGTCGATTTGCCACACCCCGACGGCCCGAGCAGCGCATACGCACCACCCTGCTCCCAGACATGGTTCATCTCGTGAATCGCGTAATCCTCGGGCCCCGCCGGATTCTTGCTGTAGCTGTGGGCCAGGTTCTGCAAATGAATCTGCGCCATCAGGCAACCCTCGCGACACGTCGACCGGGGGCCTGGACCAGGCGGCCCTGCCCGTCGAACACAAAGAGTTTATGGGTCGGAATGTAGATACGGATCGAGGCATCGACGTCGTAGGCATGCACCCCGGGCAGATGCAGCACCAGTTGGAAATGCTCGTTGCGCACATGGAGAAAGGTTTCCGAGCCGCTGATTTCCGCCAGCTCCACGGTCACCGCCAGCTCCAGGTCGTCGTCGTTGCTCGGCACCAGGCAGATATGGCTCGGCCGTACGCCGAAACGGAACTCGCCTTCGCCGATGGGGCGCAGGTCGACGTTCAGCGGAAAGTGCACGAAGTTGGCGAAACTGACCTCATTGCCGAGAATCCGCCCCGGCATCAGGTTGATCGGCGGCTCGGAAAACAGCTCGGCCGCCAGCACCGTCTGCGGCTGGTGATAGACCGCCGGCGTGCTGCCGCTCTGGATCACCCGCCCCTCGTGGACAATGGTGGTGGTGCCGCCCAGGGCCAGGGCTTCGTTGGGCTCGGTGGTGGCATACACCGCAATGGTATGGCGCGCCTTGAACAGCTCGCGCATTTCCTGGCGCAGTTCTTCGCGCAGCTTGTAGTCGAGATTGACCAGCGGCTCGTCGAACAGGATCAGCTCGGCATCCTTGACCAGCGCCCGGGCCATGGCGGTGCGTTGCTGCTGACCACCGGAAAGCTCGAGGGGATGCCGCTGCAGGAACTTCTCGATCCGCAGCATCCGCGCGGTCTCCAGGACCTTGGCCTGGATCTGCTCCTCCGGTATCCGCGCCTGGCGCAGGGGCGAGGCAATGTTCTCGAATACCGTCATGGTCGGGTAGTTGATGAACTGCTGGTAGACCATCGACACATTGCGCAAGCGCACCGGACGCCCGGTGACATCCACGCCATTCATCAGCACCCGCCCGCCGTCGGGCTTGTCCAGGCCGGCCATCAGGCGCATAAGACTGGTCTTGCCGGAGAGCGTACGCCCCAGCAGGACATTGAAGGATCCGGGTTCGAAACTCAGGCTCGCCTCATTGATCCAGGTCTGCCCCTCGACCACACGGCTGACGCGTTCCAGCGTTAAAGACATGGCTCGACCTTTTTTATTATTGAAATCAAATGCCACACATCGCCCGAGAGACAGAGCGACATCCGTGCCAGAAACGCAAAACAGCGCGCAACCCCTCGGGGCAGAGCGCCGGACAGTGGAAATCGGAGGGTGTGGCAGATTCGCCAGTGAACAGAAATGAACAACCATCTGTGAACAGATGAACACTCCGGCGGTTGACAATGAACAAATGTGAACAACACTGGATGAATGCTTTTTGGCTCGATCGCGGCCGCCCACAACAAAAACAATAAAGCACCCCGGAGATCGACTGCCATGGCCGTTGCCCCTCTCAGTCACGACACCATCATCCAGGACTCCTGGAGCCGCTGCCGCCGCTTCGGCCTGAGCCACCAGTCCGCGCCGGCGTTCGACCAGTTGCCGGCCAACGAGGTCGCGCACTTGCTGGACAGCCAGCAGGCACTGGTGCAGACCACCCACCAGGAAGTGCTGCCGTACTACGAGAACATTCTCAGCAACTCCAACTGCCTGATCATGCTCGCCGACAATCAGGGCCAGGTCCTCACATCCTGGGGCACCCAACGGTTTATCGAGCCGCAGTTGCTGCGCGGCTTCAGCCCCGGGGCCAGCTGGAAGGAGCACTACACCGGCACCAACGCCATCGGCACCGCCCTGGCCTGCGAGCAGGCGGTGCATATCGAGCACGACGAACATTTCCTCAAGGCCAACCGTTTCATGACCGGCTCGGCGGCACCGATCTTCGACGCCAGCCGGCAGGTTATCGCCGTACTGGATGTGTCCAGCGACAGCTACCTGCCGCCCTCCCACACCCTGGGCATGGTCAAGATGATGAGCCAGACGGTGGAGAACCGGCTGATCCTCAATCTGTTCAAGGGCGAACATTTCCAGCTGGTCTTCAACACCGGGCTGAACAACCTCGACAGCCAGTGGGCCGGACTGCTGATCTTCGATGAAAGCGGCCAGGTGCTGTCGGCCAATCGCCGCGCGGACAACCTGCTGGGCATCAGCCTGTCGCGGGTCGGCATCGACAGCCTGTTCAATGTGTCCTTGCTGGAACTGCTCAATCAGCCGGAAGGCCTGCCGTTTTCCCTGCAGGCCGCGGGTCGCAACCGTTTTCATTGCCTGCTCAAGCGGCCGAAGTACACACCGATCAAGCCGCGGGTATTTGCCGAAACCAGGCCTCGAACCGACACCCCGACCGACAGATCAGGTCTCAAGGCCCTGCATTGGGGCGACAACCGGGTGGAAAAAGCCATTCGACAAGCCGAGCGCCTGCAGGAGAAAGGCATTGCCTTGCTGATCCACGGCGAGACAGGGGTCGGCAAGGAAGTTTTCGTCAAGGCCCTGCACCGGGCCGGCTCGCGGGCCGCACAACCGCTGATCGCGGTGAACTGCGCGGCCATTCCGGCGGAACTGGTGGAATCGGAGCTGTTCGGCTACGAGAAAGGCGCCTTTACCGGTGCCAACCAGAAAGGCCATATCGGACTGATCCGCAAGGCCGACAAGGGCACGCTGTTTCTCGATGAAATCGGTGACATGCCGCTGCCGACCCAGGCCCGCCTGCTGCGGGTGTTGCAGGAACGTTGCGTACAGCCGGTGGGCAGCAGCGAGGCTTATCCGGTGGATATCCGCCTGGTTTCGGCAACCAACCGTTCGTTGCGCCAGCACATCGCCAATGGCCTGTTTCGCGAAGACTTGTACTACCGCATCGGCGGCCTGACCCTGGAGTTGCCGCCATTGCGCGAGCGTACCGACAAGCAGGCGGTGTTCCAGCACATCTGGGAACGACATCGTGAAAGCCCGCAATGGGCCGGGCTGAGCCGGGAGGTGCTGGAACTGTTTGAGCGCCATCCCTGGCCCGGCAACATCCGCCAGCTCGACAGCGTGATCCAGGTGGCACTGGCGATGGCCGAGGACCAGCCGATCCGTGCCGAGCATCTGCCGGATGATTTTTTCGTCGACCTCGGCCTGGACAGTGGAGAATCTGTCCCGTTGCAAAACCCGCAGGCTCTGGACAACGTCGAGGACCTGAACCAGTTACTGAAAGCCTCCGGCGGGAATATTTCCCACCTGGCGCGGCAGCTCGGGGTCAGTCGCAATACCTTGTACAAGCGCCTGCGCGCCCTGCCATGATCGCCTTGCCCGACAAACAGAAGCCCGCACAAGGCGGGCTTCTGTCGATTCAAGGTGTACTCAGTCGGCAACGCGCCAGGTCGTGCCGCCCTTGCCATCTTCCAGCACCACACCCATGGCGGTGATCTGGTCGCGGATACGGTCGGATTCCGCCCAGTCCTTGTTGGCTCGCGCCGCCAGGCGTGCCTGAATCAGCGCTTCGACTTCAGCCGCGTCGACCCGCCCTGCCGCGCCTGCCTGCAGGAAGTCATCGGCTTCCAGTTGCAGGACACCGAGCACACTGGCCAGCTCCTTCAGGCGCGCCGCCAGACCGGCCGCCGCATTGAGATCGTTCTCGCGCAGGCGGTTGATCTCGCGCACCATCTCGAACAGCACCGCACAGGCTTCCGGCGTACCGAAGTCGTCGTTCATCACCTGGGTGAAACGCTCGACAAAGGCTTCGCCGCCGGCCGCCGGCACGTTCGGCAGGCCTTTCAACGCGTGGTAGAAACGCTCCAGGGCGCCCTTGGCGTCCTTGAGGTTGTCTTCCGAATAGTTGATCGCGCTGCGGTAGTGACTCGACACCAGCAGGTAACGCACGACTTCCGGATGGTACTTGTCCAGCACATCTCGAATGGTGAAGAAGTTGTTCAAGGACTTGGACATCTTCTCGCCATTGATGCGGATCATGCCGCAGTGCATCCAGGCATTGGCGTAGGTCTTGCCGGTGGCCGCCTCGCTCTGGGCGATTTCGTTTTCATGGTGCGGGAATTCGAGGTCGCTGCCGCCGCCATGAATGTCGAAGGTCTCGCCCAGGCAGCAGGTGGACATCACCGAGCATTCGATGTGCCAGCCCGGACGCCCGGCGCCCCACGGCGACTCCCAGCTCGGCTCACCCGGCTTGGCGGCTTTCCACAGGACGAAGTCCAGCGGATCCTGTTTCGACTCGTCGACCTCGATCCGCGCACCGATGCGCAGGTCTTCGATCTTCTTGCGCGACAGCTTGCCGTAGCCCATGAACTTGCCGACGCGGTAGTACACGTCACCGTTGCCCGGCGCGTAGGCGTAGCCCTTGTCGATCAGGGTCTGGATCATGGCGTGCATGCCCGGGATGTGATCGGTGGCCCGCGGCTCCATGTCCGGCTTGAGGATGTTCAGGCGCGCCTCATCCTCGTGCATCGCGGCGATCATGCGTTCGGTCAGCGCTTCGAACGCTTCGCCGTTCTCGTTGGCCCGATTGATGATCTTGTCGTCGATGTCGGTGATGTTGCGCACATAGGTCAGGTCATAACCGCTGAAACGCAGCCAGCGGGTCACCAGGTCGAAAGCGACCATGCTGCGGCCGTGGCCCAGGTGGCAGTAGTCGTACACGGTCATCCCGCACACATACATGCGGACCTTGTTGCCATCCAGCGGCTTGAAGACTTCTTTGCTCTTGGTGAGCGTGTTGTAGATGGTTAGCACAAAACGTTCCTTAACTGATCACTGACCCCAGGAGTCGCGCAGGGTCACCGTACGGTTGAATACCGGGGCGCCCGGTTTCGAGTCCTTGATATCCGCGCAGAAGTAGCCTTCGCGCTCGAACTGGAAACGGTCTTCCGGTTGTGCGTTGCCCAACGAAGGTTCGGCACGACAACCCGTAAGGACCTGCAGGGAGTCAGGGTTGATGTTGTCCAGGAAACTTGCGCTGTCTTCGGCCTTCTCCGGATTCGGCGAGCGGAACAGACGATCGTACAGGCGCACTTCACACTCGACGCTGGCCGCTGCCGGCACCCAGTGGATCACGCCCTTGACCTTGCGGCCCTCGGGGTTCTTGCCCAGGGTTTGCGGATCGTAGGAGCAACGCAGTTCGACGATATTGCCCTCGGCATCCTTGATCGCCTCGTCGGCACGGATCACATAGCTGCCGCGCAGGCGCACTTCACCGGTCGGCTCCAGGCGCTTGTAGCCCTTTGGCGGCTCTTCCATGAAGTCGTCACGGTCGATATAGATCTCACGGGCGAATGGCAACTGGCGCACGCCCATGTCTTCTTTCGGATGGCACGGCAGTTCGAGGTTCTCGACCTGGCCTTCCGGGTAGTTGGTGATGACCACTTTCAACGGGCGCAGCACGCACATGGCACGCGGGGCGCTGTGATCGAGGTCGTCACGGATGCTGAACTCCAGCATGCCGAAGTCCACCACGCCGTCGGAACGGTTGGTACCAACCATCTCGCAGAAATTGCGGATGGATTTCGGCGTGTAGCCGCGACGGCGGAAGCCCGACAGCGTCGACATGCGCGGGTCGTCCCAGCCGTTGACGTGCTTCTCGTCCACCAGTTGCTTGAGCTTGCGCTTGCTGGTGATGGTGTAGTTCAGGTTCAGCCGCGAGAACTCGTACTGGCGCGGCTTGCACGGCACCGACAGGTTGTCGAGGAACCACTCGTAGAGCGGACGATGGCTTTCGAACTCCAGGGTGCAGATGGAGTGGGTAATACCTTCGATGGCATCCGACTGACCGTGGGTGAAGTCGTAGATCGGGTAGATGCACCACTTGTCACCGGTCTGGTGGTGGTGGGCATGACGGATGCGATAGAGGATCGGGTCGCGCAGGTTCATGTTCGGCGAGGCCATGTCGATCTTGGCCCGCAGCACGCGCTCGCCGTCCTTGAATTCGCCGGCTTTCATGCGGGCGAACCAGTCGAGGTTCTCTTCCACCGACCGATCGCGGAACGGGCTGTTCTTGCCCGGCTCGGTCAGGCTGCCACGGTATTCCCTGGCCTGCTCGGGGGTCAGGTCGTCGACATAGGCCTTGCCGGCCTTGATCAACTCGACCGCCCAGTCATGCAACTGGTCGAAATACTGCGAGGCGTAACGCACTTCGCCGGCCCACTGGAAACCCAGCCACTTGACGTCGCTTTCGATGGCGTCGATGTATTCCTGATCTTCCTTGGCCGGGTTGGTGTCGTCGAAACGCAGGTGCGTGACGCCGCCGAATTCCTGGGCCAGGCCGAAGTTCACGCAGATCGACTTGGCGTGACCGATGTGCAGGTAGCCGTTGGGCTCCGGCGGAAAACGGGTGACGATCTGGGTGTGCTTGCCCGAATCCAGGTCGGCCTGAATGATCGGGCGCAGGAAGTTGACCGGGACAGCCGGGCCGGTCTTGGCGTTCGAAGTAGGGTCGACAGTGGGCTTGCTCATAAGATCCTTGGACGTGACAAGTGCGTGGCCCGGATAGGCCGAGTCAATCAAAGCCCCTATCATAGCCGAACCTGTCAAGCCCCTGACAGGGCCACCCGGAAAACGGCTGCTTTTAATACCGTCGGGATAAAAACCCCTCGAAATGCCCGACGAGCACGTTAAACTCCCCGGCCAGGTTGTGGCGTGAACCGTTATCGGGTTCGGCCACAGTTCCACGAATTCCCTGAATAGAGCGATAGCTACCATGACCCAAGTCAAACTGACCACCAACCACGGCGAGATCGTTCTCGAACTGAACGACGAGAAAGCCCCGCTGACCGTTGCCAACTTCATTGAATACGTCAAGGCCGGCCACTACGAGAACACCGTGTTCCACCGTGTCATCGGCAACTTCATGATCCAGGGCGGCGGTTTCGAGCCAGGCATGAAGGAAAAGAAAGACAAGCGCCCAAGCATCCAGAACGAAGCCGACAACGGCCTGCCGAACGAGAAGTACACCGTGGCCATGGCACGCACCATGGAGCCGCATTCGGCTTCCGCCCAGTTCTTTATCAACGTGGCTGACAACAGCTTCCTCAACCACAGCGCCAAGACCGTCCAGGGCTGGGGCTACGCGGTCTTCGGCAAAGTGGTTGCCGGCACCGAAGTGGTCGACAAGATCAAGGCGGTTGCCACCACCATGAAGGCCGGCCACCAGGACGTTCCAGCAGAAGACGTGGTCATCGAGAAAGCCGAGATCGTTGAGTGATACTGCTGATTTCAGATTTGCATCTGGAAGAGGAGCGCCCGGACATCACCCGGGCGTTTCTGGATTTCCTCGCCGGGCGCGCCCGTTCGGCACAAGCGTTGTACATCCTCGGCGACTTCTTCGAAGCCTGGATCGGCGACGATGCCATGACCCCGTTCCAACGTTCGATCTGCGCCGCGCTGCGCGAGGTCAGCGATGGCGGCACCCCGATTTTCCTGATGCACGGCAACCGCGATTTCCTGCTCGGCACGGCCTTCTGCAAGGCCGCCGGCGCCACCCTGCTCAAGGACCCGAGCGTGGTGCAGATGAATGGCGAGCCGGTGCTGCTGATGCACGGCGACAGCCTGTGTACCCGCGATGAAGCCTACATGCGCCTGCGGCGCTACCTGCGCAATCCGGTCACGCTGTTTATCCTGCGCCACCTGCCGCTGCGCACCCGCCACCGGCTGGCGCGCAAGCTGCGCAGCGAGAGCCGTGCCCAGACCCGCATGAAAGCCAACGACATCGTTGACGTGACCCCCGAGGAAATCCCACGGATCATGCAGCAGCATGGCGTGCACACCCTGATCCATGGCCATACCCACCGTCCGGCCATCCACAAGCTGCAACTCGGCACGCAAGCGGCGAAACGCATCGTGCTGGGGGACTGGGATCGCCAGGGTTGGGCCTTGCAGGTGGATGAGCAGGGATTCCAGCTGGCGCCCTTCGATTTCGCTCCACCGCCGGCCCTCCCCGCTCACTGATCCCCCCGCTACATCAATGCCCCGCCGCCGCGGGCCCGGCCTTGGCCGCGAACGGCGGCTTGGCCAGCCACACCAGCAGCATCAGCCCCATGAACCCCCAACCCAGCAGCGTGAAGTAATCCACGGTCGAGAGCATGTACGCCTGGCTGGTGAGAATCTGGTCCAGCCGGCCATAGGCCTGGCTGCCCGCTCCACCGAGATTTTCCAGGGCGTTGCGGGTCGCCGGATCGAACGGGGTCATGCTTTCACTCAGGTAGGCATGGTGCTGGTCCGCCCGGCGAATCCAGATCCAGGTGGTCAGCGATGCCGCGAAGCTGCCCCCGAGGGTCCGCAGGAACGTGGCCAGGCCGGCGCCGTCGGCAATCTGGTGCGGCGGCAGGTCCGACATCAGGATGCTCAAGGTTGGCATGAAGAACAGCGCCACGCCGATCCCCATGAACAGTTGCACCAGGGCCACATGCTCGAAATCCACCTCATTGGTGAACCCGGCCCGCATGAAGCAGCTCAGGCCGATCGCCAGGAAGGCGAATCCCGCCAGCAGGCGCAGGTCGACCTTGTTGGCATACTTGCCGACAAAGGGTGACATCAGCACCGGCAGGATGCCGATCGGCGCTACCGCCAGCCCGGCCCAGGTCGCGGTGTAGCCCATCTGGGTCTGCAGCCACTGGGGCAGGATCAGATTGATGCCGAAGAACCCGGCATAGCCGAGGATCAGCACGATGGTGCCGATACGGAAGTTGCGGTAGGCGAACAGGCGCAGGTTGACCACCGGGTGCTTGTCGGTCATCTCCCAGATCACGAAGGCCGCCAGGGCGATCACCGAGATCACCGCGCCGACAATGATGAAGTTCGACTCGAACCAGTCCAGGTCGTTACCTTTGTCGAGGATCACCTGCAGCGCACCGACGCCAATGATCAGGGTCAGCAGGCCGACATAGTCCATCGGCTGGCGACTGGTCACCACCGGCCGCGCCTTGAGCTGCTGGCGCACGATCATGGTGGCGAAGATGCCGATCGGCACGTTGATGAAGAAGATCCATGGCCAGCTGTAACTGTCGGTGATCCAGCCACCGAGAATCGGCCCGGCAATCGGCGCGACCACCGTGACCATCGCCAGCAGCGCCAGGGCCATGCCGCGCCTCGCCGGCGGATAGACGGCAATCAGCAGCGTCTGGGTCATCGGGTACAACGGCCCGGCCACGAGGCCCTGGACGACCCGGAAGCCCACCAGTTCGGGCATCGACGTGGAAATGCCACAGAGGAACGAGGCCAGCACGAACAGCAGCGTGGCCCAGATAAACAGTTTCACCTCACCGAAGCGCCGGCTCAGCCAGCCGGTCAGCGGCAGGGCAATGGCGTTGCTCACGGCAAAGGAGGTGATGACCCAGGTGCCCTGCTCCGAACTCACCCCCAGGTTGCCGGAAATGGTCGGCAGGGCAACGTTGGCGATGGTGGTATCGAGCACCTGCATGAAGGTCGCCAGCGACAGGCCGATGGTGCTGAGCAAAAGGCTGGGCGGAGTAAAAGACGCGTTCGAGCTCATCGCGAATCCTTTGGAACGAGGCAGGTGCTGCGACCACCGGGGTCGCAGCCGGGGATTGGCGACTCAGCGTTGCGCGGTTTTGGTCGTCGCTGCGCTGTTTTCATGGATCAGCCGGGTAATCACCGCATCGGCGTCAGCCAGTTGCTGCTGATAGACATTGGTGGTGAACGAGGCCTTTTGCGGCGGTTGCTGGGCCAGCACCGGACCGCTCTGGTCATGCAGGTTGACTTCGACCTGGGTCGACAGCCCGACCCGCAGCGGGTGCTTGGCCAGCTCTTCGGCGTTGATATGAATCCGCACCGGCACCCGCTGAACGATCTTGATCCAGTTACCGGTGGCGTTCTGCGCCGGCAACAGAGCGAAGGCACTGCCGGTCCCCGCGCCAAGGCTGTCGATGGTGCCGCTGTATTTCACGTCGCTGCCATACAGGTCGGCCTCGATGTCCACCGGCTGGCCGATACGCATCTGCTGCAACTGGGTTTCCTTGAAGTTGGCATCGATCCACAGTTGGTCCAGCGGGATCACCGCCATCAGCGCGGTTCCCGGCTGCACACGCTGACCGAGCTGCACGGTACGCTTGGCGACATAACCGGTCACCGGCGCGATCAGGGTGGTCCGGGCATTCGCCAGATAGGCTTGGCGCAGCTGGGCGGCAGCGGCTTTGACATCGGGGTGATTGGACACCACCGTGTCGTCCACCAGCGCATTGATGGTGTTGAGCTGCTGCTGGGCGTTGCTCAGGGCGCTCAGTGCCGAGGTCAGGTCATCCCGGGCGTGGGACAGCTCTTCCTGGGAGATCGCCCCGCCGGCGGCGAGGTTCTTGCGGCGGGTGAAGTTGTCCTGGGCTTTCTGCACCGCGGCCTGCTGTGCGACGACCTGGGCCTTCATGCCATCGACGTTGCTATACAGGCCACGGACCTGACGCACGGTCTTGGCCAGGTTGGCCTCGGCGCTCTGCAGGCCGACCTGGGCATCGCTCGGGTCGAAGTTCAGCAGCACCTGGCCCGCGTGGACCAGGTCACCGTCGTCGGCGCCGATGCTCACCACCGTACCGGTGACCAGCGGAGTGATTTCCACCACGTTGCCGTTGACGTAGGCATCGTCGGTGCTTTCGCTCCAGCGACCGTAGAATTCGTGCCAGCCCCAGACGGCCAGGCCACCGACGATCACCACCAGGGCGAGCACCGAGAGCATGATCTTGCGTTTACCGGAGTTGCCGGTATCCGGGGCGTTTTCAACAGCGTTTGTTTCGGCAGGGCTAGCCATGGCAAGTACCTTGAATTAATGGGGCTGTGCGGCCGGGTCTGGTGTGTTCGAGGCGATGTTCTCGGCGTGGAAGCCGCCGCCCAGGGCCTGCATCAGTTGGATGGAAAGATCGATCTGCTGGGCATTCAGGTCCGCCAGCTGGCGCTGGGACTGCAACAGGGTCTGCTCGATGGTGAGCACATCCAGGTAGTTGCCGATGCCCGCGCCATAGCGCTGGACCACGGTGTTGTAGGACTCCTGGGCGATGTCGGCCGCGTGTTGCTGGGCGACGACCTGCTGGCCCATGGCCCGCAACTGCCCGATGGTGTCGCTGACATCACCGAGTGCCTTGACCAGGCTCTTGTTGTACTGCGCCACCGCCAGGTCGTAATCGGCGTCCTTGGCATCGAGCCCGGCGCGCAGGCGGCCACCGTCGAAGATCGGCAGCGAAACCGTCGGCGCGATACTGAAGAAACGACTGGCCGAGCCGAACAGCGCATCGCCCAGCAGGGATTCGGTGCCGGCCGCGGCGCTCAGGTTGAGGTTCGGGTAGAAGCGGGTCTTGCCGGCGGCAATGTCCTTGCTCGCGGCTTCGACACGCCAGCGCGCCGCCACCAGGTCGGGACGCCGGCCCAGCAGTTCCGCCGGCAAGGTCGACGGCAGGGCGACCGCGCCGGGCTGGAGGATCTTCGGTCGGGCGATTTCATTGCCACGATCCGGGCCCTTGCCCAGCAGCACCGCCAGGGCAACCTTGGCACTCTGCAGTTTCCTGCTGGCATCGATCACCTGTTCCTCGGAACTGGCAGCCAGGCTTTCGGTTTGCTGGTACTGGTAATGACTGTCGATCCCGGCGCTCAGGCGACGCTGGCCGAGTTCGAGCAACTGCCGGGTGCGCTTGAGATCGTCGTTGGCCAGGTCATAGACGATATGCGCCTCGCCCAGGTTGCTGTAGGCCCGGGCGACATCCCCGGCCAGGGTCAGGCGTGCCGCCTGCTGGTCGACTTCGGCGGCCCGGGCCTGGCCGAGCGCGGCTTCCCAGGCGTCACGCTGACCACCCCAGAGATCGAAGGTGTAGTTGAAGTCGAGGCCCACCTTGCGCACGGTGTCGTAGGTGCCACCCTGCCCGCTCGGGTCCTGGTCCCGTGCCAGCCGCGAACGGCTGACACCGGCGCTGGCATCCAGGGTTGGCATGCGCGCGGCGTCGGCGGCATAGGCCGCAGCGGTCGCCTGATGGGTCCGGGCACTGGCGATCTGCATGTCCGGGCTGTCGCGCAGGGCTTCGCGGATCAGTCCGTCGAGCTGTGGATCGCCAAGGCTTTTCCACCAGTCGCTGGTCGGCCAGGCCGCCGGCGACAAGGTAATGCCCTTGAGGGATTGCTCGGCCCTGAGGTTTTTCGCCTCGAGGCTCACGCCCGAAGTCGTCAGGCCCTGGTAACTGGCACAGCCCGCCAGGGCCATTGCCAGGAACACCAGGCTCAAACCGCCACGCAGGGTTTTACTGTTCATTTTTACCACCCAGCCGCAGCTCGATGATCGAGTCACCGGCCGCCAGCAAAATCTTCTTGAGAATACTTTCCAGGGTTTGCAATTCGTCCCGGGTAATCGCCCCCGCCAGCTCGTTCATCGCATCGGCACCGATCTCCGGCAGCCGGTCTGCCAGGCCCTGTCCTTGCGCCGTCAGCACCAGCCGGACCTGGCGGCGATCGCCCTCGGAACGTTGGCGGGCCAGCAATTCCTTCTGTTCGAGACGATCGAGCATTCGCGTCATCGAGCCGCTGTCCAGGGACAGGTGGCGACACAGCTCGGCCGGGGAGTCGACGCCGAACTGGGCCATGATGATCAGCACCTTGAACTGCGCGGCAGTGATGCCATACGGCACCATATGGGTGTCGATGATCCGGTCCTTGAGCAGGGCAGCACGCCCCAGGAGCAGGCCGAGATGGCAATTGTGGAAGTCGTCCGGCAAGAAATGCTTCATAGGATCACCAGGAAAGCTGCCTAGGCAGAGAGTTGTGTAGATATTACTGCTTAGGCAGCGAATGTCAAAGCAATTGTTAGCAAGCTTTGTATTAAGCCGATAAAAGGCCTGCCCCGGGGACGTTCAGGCATAAGAGGGATGGGCTTAGAAGAAAATGGGCTGAACGGCAGGGTTTCGGGATCGTCTCAGCCACTACGTGACGAACGGCACGCCCCTCAAAAAGATAACTCTAGACACACCTTTAAAACCGATGTCTGATAGAGCAACAGCTAGGCTTCCCTGACATACCCGAAAAAGGAGTCATAGGTGAAGAGCAGGGATTTGATCGCCGAACTGGAGGCCGCCGGCTGGATGCTGCAACGAATCAAGGGTAGTCATCATGTGTTCGTTCACAGCACCAACCCTCATTCGATTCCCGTGCCACATCCCAAGAAGGATCTGCCACTCGGAACTATCAGAAGCATCAGAAAACGGGCGGGCCTGCTATGAACCCAGTTACGAAGGAGGAGCTCATGCAATATCCCATCGCCATTGAATGGGGTGATGAACACACCGCCATTGGCATCCAGGTTCCGGATATTCCCGGCGCCGTGACTGCCGGCGACACCTTCGAGGAGGCTTATAATGCCGCCATCGAGGTCGCCCATATAATGCTCGAGGAAATCGCGTCGGACGGACAACCGATCCCCATGCCCTCCTCGTCGCTTTCGCACCGGAAGAACCCCGACTTCGCCGACATGGGCTGGGGCATGCTGGAGCTGGATATATCGCCCTATCTGGGCAAGACCGAGAAGGTCAACGTCACCCTTCCCGGTTTCGTGATCCAGCGCATCGACCGTTATGTACGCGATCACCAGATCAAGAGCCGATCGTCGTTCCTGGCCGATGCGGCGCTGGAAAAACTGGTTCGTGCCTAAGCGATAGCCGTGGCGGGCACACCGCTGTGGAACCTGAACTCGATATCCGGCGACTCGATCAGTTCCTGTTCGACCGCCCGCACTTTTTCGATGACCCGGCCTATATCGTCGGCATCGCCGTATTGATAGGCCAGTTTCAGATAGCCCTGGAAATGCCGCGCTTCGCTCTTGAGCAAGCCGAAGTAGAACTTGCCCAGTTCTTCGTCAAGATGCGGCACCAGGGCTTCGAAACGCTCGCAACTGCGCGCTTCGATAAAGGCGCCGACCACCAGGGTATCCACCAGCTTCACCGGCTCGTGGCTGCGCACTACCTTGCGCAGTCCCGAGGCGTAACGGCCGGCGGACAGTTGCCGCAGTTCGATCTTGCGACGCTTCATCAGGCGCATGACCTGCTCGTGATGCACCAGCTCTTCCCGGGCCAGCCGTGACATCAGGTTGATCAGGTCGACATGGGAGTGGTACTTGGCAATCAGGCTCAGGGCCGTGCTCGCCGCCTTGAACTCACAGTTCTTGTGGTCGATCAGCAGCGTTTCCTGGTCGGCCAGCGCCGCTCGCACCCAACCGTCCGGCGTCCGGCAGCCGAGGAATTCATGGATTTCCGGCAGATTCACAGGAAGGCTCCCGCCAGTACGGGGCACGCAGGGTCGAACAACGAAAGAATCGGCAACATGGGGCTCACAGACACGGGCTCGCAGGACAGAAGGGAATCAGGCAACTCAGGGTCGCCGATTATACGGGTCCCGGGCCGGACCACCAGCCATCTCCCTTGATATGCATCAAGTCCAGAGTCGGCGCAGCCCAACTATAGTTGTGTATATGCCGCCTTCAGACCCTCCGGAGAGACCCGACCATGCAAGCCATCCGCAGCATTCTGGTGATACTCGACCCTGAACACGCCCACAGCCTGGCGCTCAATCGCGCCAAACTGATCGCCAAGGTCACCGATGCGCACCTGCACCTGCTGATGTGCGACCCCAAGCACGATCACAGCGCCCTGCTCTCGCTGCTCAAGAGCCAGTTGCATGACGACGGCTACAGTGCCACCGCGGAACAGGCCTGGGAAAAAACCCTGCACGACACCATCATCGGCGTGCAACAGGCTGAAGGCTGCGGACTGGTGATCAAGCAACATCGGCCCGACAGCCCGCTGAAAAAAGCCCTGCTGACACCCTCGGACTGGAAACTGCTGCGCTTCTGCCCCTGCGCCGTACTGATGGTCAAGACCGAAGCGCCATGGGCCGGCGGGGTGATCCTGGCCGCCGTGGATGTCGGCAACTCGGACGAAGAGCATCGGCACCTGCACGCCAACATCATTGACCATGGCTATGACATCGCCAGCCTCGCCAAGGGCCGGCTGCATGTGATCACCGCCCATCCTTCGCCCATGCTCTCGGCCGCCGACCCGGTGTATCAGCTCAAGGAAACCATCGAAGCCCGCTATCGCGAGCAATGCCGCGCCTTCCAGGCGGAATTCGATATCGACGACGAACACCTGCATGTCGCCGAAGGCCCCGCGGACGTGCTGATCCCGCACATGGCCCACAAGCTCGGCGCGGCGGTCACGGTTATCGGAACAGTGGCCCGCACCGGTATCTCGGGAGCCCTGATCGGCAATACCGCCGAAGTGGTCCTGGACTCACTGGAAAGCGACGTCCTGGTGCTCAAGACCCAGGAAATCACCGATCACCTGGAGGAACTGGCCAGAGGTTGAGGTCGGCGCCGGAGGCCCACTACAGGTTTCTCAGGCGCCGAACGCGTCCTTGAGAAACCCCGGCGCGATATAACGCTGGTAGTGCGCTTCGGACAACAGGAAAAACTCCCGATCAATGGCATCGCGCAGTTCCGGCAGGTTCCAGTCGCGGAACTCCGGCAGCAGCACCATGCCATAGGCGTCCAGCTGGCTGATCACCCGCGCGCCGCGGGCAATCAGTTGATAGGCCCAGCAATATTCCGACTGGTGCGGCACGAAGCGAATCTTGCGGGTCTCCAGTTGCTCGCGCAGCCTGACCGGATCGAACACCTCCAGCTTGGCCACCATCACCTGCACCAGCAATTGCTCCAGGCGCAACCAGACCGCGCGTTTCTCCTCCTCGTTGTAACCATTCCAGTGGATCACTTCATGGTGGAAGCGCTTGCAGCCGCGACACACCAGATCACCGTAAACAGTGGAGCAGAGGCCGACGCAGGGAGTCTTGATGGTCTGATTGGGCATGGGCAGGGAGCACGCGGAAAAGCAAAACAGGTCCGCATGTTAGCCCTTTGTCTAAGAGGGGTCACCCCCGAACCTGTAGGGCTTAACTTACCTTTCTCTGGAATATGCCGTAGAATCGGCCTGCCTTTTTAGGCGCCAATGTCCGTTGGAAGCTGTTTTCAAAGCGTCACGAGCACAGTTGATCCTGAAGAACGGCGTTGGCGTGAGAATTTCCGCCCGGAAATCCTCGCGCCGACCCTCATCCGCTCCCGTTCCGAAGGCGTAAAACTTTGAAAACAGCTTCTGTTGGAAATCGTGGAAACTCTGGCTAAGCGGCTCAAAAAGCCCCGCAGCGCATGAGTGCCGTGCATTTCTGGATGAGCGTCCCGGACACCCATTTGGGACCACTGATGAGGGTAATAACTGTGCTTGAAGCCTACCGCAAACATATCGAAGAGCGCGCAGCCCTGGGTATCGTGCCCCAGCCGCTTAACGCCGAACAAACCGCAGGCCTGGTCGAGCTGCTGAAGAATCCCCCGGCTGGCGAAGAAGCTTTCCTCGTTGACTTGATCACCAACCGCGTTCCGCCTGGAGTGGACGAGGCCGCCTACGTCAAGGCCGGTTTCCTCTCCGCCCTGGCCAAGGGCGAAGTCAGCTCCCCCCTGATCGACAAGAAACGCGCTGTTGAACTGCTCGGCACCATGCAGGGCGGCTACAACATCGTGACCCTGGTCGACCTGCTGGACGACGCCGAGCTGGCACCGGTTGCCGCGGCACAACTCAAGCACACCCTGTTGATGTTCGATGCTTTCCACGACGTCGCGGAAAAAGCCCGTAACGGCAACACCCACGCCAAGGCCGTGATCCAGTCCTGGGCCGACGGCGAGTGGTTCAAGAACCGCCCGACCCTGGCCGACAAGATCAGCCTGCGCGTATTCAAGGTCACCGGCGAAACCAACACCGACGACCTGTCGCCGGCTCCAGACGCCTGGTCGCGTCCTGACATCCCGCTGCACGCCCTGGCCATGCTGAAAATGGCCCGTGACGGTATCGTCCCGGACCAGCAAGGCGCCATCGGCCCGATGAAACAGATCGAGCAGATGCGCAACGACGGCTTCCCGATCGCCTACGTCGGTGACGTGGTCGGTACCGGTTCGTCGCGTAAATCGGCGACCAACTCGGTGCTGTGGTTCTTCGGCGACGACGTTCCCTACGTGCCGAACAAGCGCGCAGGCGGCTTCTGCTTCGGCAGCAAGATCGCCCCGATCTTCTACAACACCATGGAAGATGCCGGCGCACTGCCAATCGAATTCGACGTCACCAACATGAACATGGGCGACGTGATCGACCTGTACCCGCATGCTGGCAAGGTCACCAAGCACAACAGCGATGAAGTCCTGGCCACCTTCGAAATGAAGACCCCGGTACTGCTCGACGAAGTCCGTGCCGGCGGTCGTATCCCGCTGATCATCGGCCGTGGCCTGACCGAGAAGGCGCGTGCCGAACTGGGCCTGCCACCTTCGACCCTGTTCAAGCTGCCGGAAGCCCCGGCTGAAAGCACCAAGGGCTACACCCTGGCGCAGAAAATGGTCGGCAAGGCCTGCGGCGTGACAGGCGTTCGTCCTGGCACCTACTGCGAGCCGAAGATGACCACCGTCGGTTCCCAGGACACCACTGGCCCGATGACCCGTGACGAGCTGAAGGACCTGGCTTGCCTGGGCTTCTCCACCGACCTGGTGATGCAGTCGTTCTGCCACACCGCGGCCTATCCGAAGCCGATCGACGTCACCACCCACCACACCCTGCCCGACTTCATCATGACCCGTGGCGGTGTTTCCCTGCGTCCGGGCGACGGCATCATCCACAGCTGGCTGAACCGCATGCTGCTGCCGGACACCGTCGGCACCGGTGGTGACTCCCACACCCGTTTCCCGATCGGTATCTCGTTCCCGGCCGGTTCCGGCCTGGTGGCTTTCGCCGCCGCCACCGGCGTCATGCCGCTGGACATGCCGGAATCGATCCTGGTGCGTTTCAAGGGCAAGCTGCAACCTGGCGTCACCCTGCGTGACCTGGTCCATGCCATCCCTTACTACGCCATCCAGAAAGGCCTGCTGACCGTCGAGAAGAAAGGCAAGAAGAACGCCTTCTCCGGCCGCATCCTGGAAATCGAAGGCCTGGAAACCCTGACCGTCGAACAGGCTTTCGAACTGTCCGACGCCTCGGCCGAACGTTCCGCCGCCGGTTGCACCATCAAGCTGTCCAAAGAGTCGATCGCCGAGTACCTGAAGTCGAACATCACCCTGCTGCGCTGGATGATCGGCGAAGGTTACGGCGATGCCCGCACCCTGGAGCGTCGTGCACAGGCGATGGAAGCCTGGGTCGCCAACCCTGAGCTGCTGGAAGCCGACAAGGACGCCGAGTACGCCGAAATCATCGAAATCGACCTGGCCGACGTCAAGGAGCCTGTGCTCTGCGCGCCGAACGACCCGGACGATGCCCGCCTGCTGTCCAGCGTTGCCGGTGAGAAGATCGACGAAGTGTTCATCGGTTCCTGCATGACCAACATCGGCCACTTCCGCGCTGCCGGCAAGTTGCTGGATCAGGTCAAGGGCCAGTTGCCAACTCGCCTGTGGCTGTCGCCGCCGACCAAGATGGACGCTCACCAGCTGACCGAGGAAGGCTACTACGGCATCTACGGCAAGGCTGGCGCGCGCATGGAAATGCCGGGCTGCTCGCTGTGCATGGGTAACCAGGCACGGGTAGAACCGAACTCCACCGTGGTGTCGACGTCGACCCGTAACTTCCCGAACCGTCTGGGCGACGGCGCGAACGTCTACCTGGCTTCGGCCGAGCTGGCGTCCGTAGCATCGATCCTGGGTCGCCTGCCGACCGTCGAGGAATACATGGAGTACGCGGGCAAGATCGACAGCATGGCTGCCGATGTCTACCGCTACCTCAGCTTCGACCAGATCGCCGAGTTCCGTGAAGCCGCGGCGAACGCCAAGATCCCGGTTGTTCAAGCCTAAGCGACACCCGCAATAGAAAAAGCCCCGACTCGTCGGGGCTTTTTCATGCCTGCGCAAATCTGATTTTTACCCAGGGAAACATGGCCTTGAAAACGCTATGAAACTGTGGGAGCCGGCTTGCCGGCGATGAGGCCCTGGAGTTTTGCATCGTCCTTTCGATCGCCATCGCCGGCAAGCCAGCTCCCACAAGGTCAGCGTTCAGCCTTACTGCCGAACCAACCGCAGGTTCTGGAACTCGACCGCCTCGGTGCTGCGGTACGGATTGATATCCAGCCCGCCCCGCCGTACATAACGCGCATACACCGTCAGTTTCTCCGGCTTCAGCAGACGCTGCAGGTCGAGGAAGATCCGCTCCACGCACTGCTCATGGAAATCCGAGTGCTGGCGGAAGCTCACCAGGTACGCCAGCAGGCTCGCGTGATCCAGCGCCGCGCCACGATACTCGACGACAACGCTACCCCAGTCCGGCTGGCTGGTGACCGGGCAATTGGACTTGAGCAGATGGCTGTGCACGCTCTCCTCGATCACCCGCGACTCATCGCAACGTAGCAGCTCGGGACGCGGATGGGCATAGTCGCTGACACTGATATCCAGGTCGTCGATGCATACGCCCGGCAAGGCCACCACGCCCTCGGCCTGCACGTCGCCCAGGGAGCGGACCCGCACGCCCACCGGCTTCCCGGCGGCAGCCGACAGATCGGCACGCAACACCGCCTCCAGGCTCGCGGTATCGGTGAATGGCGTCTGGTTCAAGGAGTTGAGGTACAGCTTGAAGGACTTGGATTCGATGATATTCGGCGAATCCGCGGGAATGCAGAACTCGCCGATCGCCACCACCGGTTTGCCCGACGGCAGCAGCCAGGACAGCTCGAAGCAGTTCCAGAAATCCACGCCCCGATAAGGCAAGGTATCGGCGCTCAGGCCCAGTTCGGCCCATTTCGCCGCGCGCGGGATCGGGAACAGCAAGGACGGGGTGTAGGTAGCGATGTACTCACTGGACTTGCCCAGCGGCGAGTGTTCGGCTGCGGGATGCATAACGGAAACCTGAAAGAATGAACCCGACAAGTCTATCGGGTTTACGTCCGGCTTTCAGCGTGGGGATGAAACCCGCTTGACTCAGCGGTCGACTTTCAGCTGGCCGACCATGCCCGCCTGGTAATGACCGGGAATATTGCAGGCAAACTGCAGGTTATCGGCCTTGCTGAAGGTCCAGGTCAGTTCGGCGGTCTTGCCCGGCTCCACCAGCACACTATTGGGATCGTCATGTTTCATCCCGTGATCCATGCCCGCCATGGCGGAATGATCCATCCCGGCCATCTGCATGCCGGTCGGCGTCAACATGCCGCTCTGCTGCATCTTGAGCATTTCCTGCTGGTGCGCGGCATGCATCGAGGCTTCGCCAAGGTTGAACTCATGCAGCAATCGGCCTTTGTTGATCAACACGAAACGCACGGTCTCACCGGCCTTGACCTCCAGCTCCTTGGCGCTGAAGGCGATATCGGTCATGGTCACTTCGATAGTGCGAGTGGCCTTCGCGGCGGGTGCGGGCTGGCCGAAGTCATAGTGGGCCGGCGAGGCCCAGGCCGGCAGACTCAGCATCAGCAGGCCGGCAAGCGCCAGACCGTTACGCACAAACCCAGTAGCAACAAACATACTCACACTCCAACGGGATGGGCTTCACTCTGTGCAAGACTGTAGAGGCGGGCCGCTGCCAGCAAGCTGACGAACAGATTACAACTTTGTCAGCTTCGGCTGGAGCGACCGGACCACCTGTATAACGTCACTGTTCTATTTGCCATGAGTCATCCATGAAACTGCTGATCGTCGAAGACCAAGCGAAAACCGGCCATTACCTGCGCCAGGGCCTGAACGAGGCCGGATTCAACAGCGAACTGGTGGCGGACGGCACCACCGGCCAGCATCTGGCGCTGACCGGCGACTACGACCTGCTGATCCTCGATGTGATGCTGCCCGGTCGTGACGGCTGGCAGATCCTGCAAGCGGTCCGCGCGGCCGGCCTGGATATCCCGGTGCTGTTCCTGACCGCCCGCGATGCAGTCGAAGACCGTGTCCACGGCCTGGAACTGGGGGCCGACGATTACCTGGTCAAGCCTTTCGCCTTCTCCGAACTGCTGGCGCGGGTGCGCAGCCTGCTGAGGCGTGGCGGCAGCACCCAGGAAACCAGCCTGCAGGTGGCCGACCTGCGCCTGGACCTGATTCGTCGTCGGGTCGAACGGGCGGGCCAGCGCATCGACCTGACCGCCAAGGAGTTCGCCCTGCTGGAAATGCTCCTGCGCCGCCAGGGCGAGGTGCTGCCCAAATCGCTGATCGCCTCCCAGGTCTGGGACATGAATTTCGACAGCGACACCAATGTCATCGAGGTGGCCATCCGCCGTCTGCGCCTGAAAATCGACGATCCCCATCCGAACAAGCTGATTCACACCGTGCGCGGCATGGGCTACGTGCTTGAAGAGCGGACACTCTGATGCGCCGCCTGTCCCTCGCCGGCCGCCTGGCACTGTTGTTCGCGGCCTGCACCGCCATGGTTTCACTGGTGGCCGGCGTGCTGTTCAGCCGTGCCAGCGAGTCGCACTTCATCGAACTTGACCAGCAACTGCTGGACGGTCGACTGGTCGCCCTGCGCAACACCCTCGGCCAGGTGGATGACTTCGGCGACTTCCAGCTCAAGGTCGAACGCCTGCGAGCCGAAATCAACCTGCGGCCGGACCTCGCCCTGAGAATCCATGGTGCCAATGGCCAATCCTGGTTCGACGCCGCCCGCGCCCTGCCCGACGCCTTGCCCGCGCAACCGGGGCTGACCAGCCTGCAGATCGACGGAACCGCCTACCGGGTCTTCAACGCGCCCCTGACGCCCGGCCAGGCCAGCTCGCCGCGGCTGACCCTGATACTCGACATCACCCATCACCAGCACTTTCTGCAACGCATGCAGCAGTTGATCTGGCTGACGGTCGGTCTCTCGGCCCTGGCTACCGCCCTGCTCGGCGCCTGGGCTGCCCGTAGCGGCCTGCGCCCATTGCGGCGCATGAGCGATGTGGCGGGCAGTATCTCCGCCAGTTCCCTGACCCGACGCCTGGACACCGGGCAGATGCCGCCGGAACTGGCCGAGCTGGCGCAGGCTTTCAATGCCATGCTCGGACGCCTGGAGGACTCCTTCCAGCGTCTCTCGGCCTTTTCCGCCGATATCGCCCACGAGTTGCGCACCCCGCTGTCGAACCTGTTGACCCACACCCAGGTCACCCTGACCCGCCCGCGTCCACTGGAGGACTACCGCGAGGCCTTGCACAGCAACCTCGAGGAACTGCAATGGATGGCGCAACTGGTCAACGACATGTTGTACCTGGCGAAAGCCGACCATGGCCTGCTCAGCCCCAGGCACGAGCCGCTGGAACTGGCGGATGAGGTCGATGTGCTGCTGGAGTTCTTTGCACCGCTGGCGGAAGACAACCAGGTACGCCTGACAAGGGAAGGGGCAGCCAGCCTGTCGGGCGACCGGAGCATGCTGCGCCGTGCCGTGTCCAATCTGCTGGACAACGCCCTGCGCTTCACGCCTGCGGGTGGCGAGATCCGTATCCGCCTGGAGACGACCCGGTCCGGGTTGCGGATCAATGTGGAGAACAGCGGCGAGGGCATTGCGGCACCATTGTTGCCCCGGTTGTTCGACCGTTTCTACCGGGCGGACCCGGCCCGCCATGAAGGCAGCAGCGAACATGCGGGGCTCGGGCTGGCGATTACCCGATCGATCATCCAGGCCCATGGCGGGCAGATTCGTTGCGAATCAGAAGCCGGCTGGACACGGTTTATCATCGAGTTGCCGCGCCAGCAGTCAAACCTGTAGGAGCCGGCTTGCTGGCGATTACGATTTATCCGGCGATAGAGATGTGGACTTTGAAACCGCTATCGCCAGCAAGCCGGCTCCTACAGGGGATGACAGGAAGATCGCGCCCCAAAAACTTACGAATATCTCAAGGCATGCGCCGGTTCGATCTTCGCCGCCCGATACGCCGGGTACAGGGTCGCCAGGAAGCTGAGGATAAACCCGGCCGAACAGATCAGCACCACATCCCCGGCCTGCAACTGCGACGGCAGGTTACTGACGAAATACACATCGGAACTGAAGATGTGCTGCCCGCTGATCCGCTCGATCCAACCCACCAGTTCACTGACGTTCAGCGCCGCGATCACCCCGAGCACACCACCGATCAAGGTTCCGACAATACCGATCACCGTGCCCTGGACCATGAAGATCGCCATGATCTGCCGGGGCGTGGCGCCGATGGTGCGCAGGATCGCGATATCCGCGCCCTTGTCGTTCACCACCATGATCAGCGTCGCGATGATATTGAACGCCGCCACGGCAACGATCAGCAGCAGCAGCAGGCCGATCATGGTCTTTTCCATCTTCATCGCGCTGAACAGGCTGCCCTGGGTGTGGGTCCAGTCATCCGCCGTGAACCCGGCCCCCAGCCCACCGGCAATGCGGGTCGAGACCTGCGGCGCGGCATACAGGTCCTTGACCGCCAGGCGCACGCTCTGCACCTGGTTCGGTTGCCAGTGCTGGATATCCGCCGCGTCGGCCATATGGATCAGGGCCATCGAACCGTCCAGCTCGGCACCGACCTTGAATACTCCGACCACGTTCAGGCGCTGCATGCGCGGGGTGATGCCACCGGGCGCGGAACTCAGCTCCGGAACGATCAGGGTCAGCTTGTCGCCGACATTCAGGCGAAAGCGCCGCGCGGTGATCTCGCCGATCACCACGCCGAACTCGCCCGGCTTCAGGTCATCCAGCTTGCCCTGGACAATGTGCTGGGCAACGATCGAGACCTTGCCTTCCTGGGCCGGATCGACACCGCTGATCTGGATCGGCTGCATCGACCCCTTGTACGAGAGCATCCCGTCCATTTCGGTGAACGGCACCGCCGCGGTCACCTCGGGGTTCTTCATCGCCGCGGCGGCCACCGGCTGCCAGTCATCGATGGGCTTCACGCCGACGATGGTCGCATGGGGCACCATGCCGAGAATGCGCGACTGCATTTCCTTCTGGAAACCGTTCATCACCGACAGCACCACGATCATCGCCAGCACGCCCAGGGCGAGGCCGATCATCGAGGTCATCGAGATAAACGAGACAAAACGGTTGCGGCGCTTGGCGCGGGTATAGCGCGTGCCGATGAAAATCGATAACGGTCGGAACATTCGCAGGCCACCGTAGAGAAAGTAAGGGACCCGGCACTCGCACTACGGCAAGCGGCCGGGTCCTGGCGAATCAGATTGCAACCAGCTTGCCGTCTTCCAGATGCAGCACTCGGTCCATCTGGCGGGCCAGGTTCATGTCATGGGTCACCACCAGGAACGCCGTGCGCATCGAGGTGCTGAGTTCCAGCATCAGGTCCTGGATACCCTGGGCAGTGTGGTGGTCGAGGTTGCCGGTCGGCTCGTCGAGCATCACCAGGCCGGGTTTGTTCACCAGTGCCCGGGCAATCGCCACGCGCTGGCGCTCACCGCCGGACAGCTCGGCCGGCTTGTGCTCCAGGCGGTGGCCCAGGCCCACCCGCTCCAACAACGCGGTAGCGCGCTGGCGTGCTTCGGGAATCGCCGTGCGACCGATCAGCAACGGCATGCAGACGTTCTCCAGCGCGGTGAACTCCGGCAGCAGGTGGTGGAACTGGTAGACGAAACCCAGGGAGCGGTTGCGCAGCAGCCCACGGGCCTTCTCACCCAGCGCCGAGAGTTCTTCGCCGGCCAGCCAGACACTGCCCTGGGACGGCGTATCCAGCCCGCCCAGCAGGTTGAGCAAGGTACTCTTGCCGGAGCCGGAACTGCCGACGATCGCCACCCGCTCGCCCGCGTGCAGCTCAAGCTGCAGGCCGGACAGCACCACCACCGACTCCGGCCCCTCCTCGTAGGATTTGCCCAGGTTGCGGCAACTCAGCACTGCTTTATCACTCATGCCCAATTCACTCATAACGTAGCGCCTCCGCAGGCTGGGTGCGCGCCGCACGCCAGGCTGGATACAGGGTGGCGAGGAAACTCAGGAGCAACGCCGCGCCGCAGACCATCAAGACGTCCTCGGCCATCAGCTGGGACGGCAGGTAGTCGATGAAATACACGTCGGCATTGAGGAACTTGTGGCCGATCAGGCCTTCGAGGGCGGAGATCGCGGCACTGACATTGAGCGCGGCGAAAATCCCCACGGCCGCGCCGATCAGCGTGCCCACCACGCCGATCACGGTGCCCTGGACCATGAAGATCGCCATGATCTGCCCGGGCGTGGCGCCCAGGGTGCGCAGGATCGCGATATCGCCTTTCTTGTCGTTCACCACCATCACCAGGGTCGAGATGATGTTGAACGCCGCCACCGCGACGATCAGCAGCAACAGCAGGCCGATCATGGCCTTTTCCATCTTGATCGCCTGGTACAGGTTGCCGTGGGTACGGGTCCAGTCGCGGGCGTAGTAGTGGCTGTCACCCAACTGCTGGGCGATTTCCCAGGCGGTACGTGGTGCCTGGAACAGATCGTTGAACTTCAGGCGCAGGCCCTGGACCTGATCCGGCTTCCAGCGATGCAGGCGCGCAAGATCGTCGAGATTGGTCAGGCCGAGATAGCCGTCCAGCTCACCGGCCCCGACATGGAAGATGCCGACCACGGTAAAACGCTTCATCCGCGGAAACATCCCCGCCGGCGTCACCGTGACTTCCGGGGCGACGAAGGTCAGCTTGTCGCCGAGACCGACACCGAGCTTGGTCGCCGCCTTGTCGCCGATGACGATACCGAAGCTGCCGGGCGACAACGCATCGAGCAGCCCCTGCTGCATGAACTGGTCGATGATCGAGACCTTGCGCTCCTGCGCCGGGTCGATGGCATTGAGCAGCACCTTCTGCACCTGGCCGTTGTTGGTCAGCAACCCCTGCATCTGGGTGAACGGGGCCACGGCGGCGACTTTCGGATTCTGCAGGACCTTGCCCGCCAGGCTCTGCCAGTCGCCGATCGGCTCGTCCGACTCGATGGTCGCATGGGGCACCATGCCCAGGACACGGTTGCGCATCTCACGGTCGAAACCGTTCATCACCGAAAGCACCACGATCATCACCACCACGCCGAGGGCGAGGCCGATCATCGAAGTCAGGGAAATGAAGGAAACAAAGTGATTGCGACGCTTTGCACGGGTGTAACGCGTGCCGATGAATACGAAGAGTGGTCTGAACATGTCGGAGGCTAGTTCGAAGGCAAAGAAGTTCGGAGGAAAAGAAGACGTCCATGTGGCGAGGTGGGGTCAGCAGCTTTACACTCAGACCATCACCTCTGCCTTGGGTTCGCCATGTCGACATTAGATGAAGAAGATCGCCGCGAATACTACCGTATCGAGGACACGATCGCACTGGAAATCCGCCCCCTGTCTGCCGCCGATGCCGCGGACAAGGAAGTGTTGCAGGATGCGTCGCCACTCTTCAATCTGCTGAGCGAACTGCACCTGAGCGAATTCGAATCGCAGCATCTGCTGCGTCAGGTCAGCGAGCGCGACCGGGCCCTGTCGGCCTACCTGAAATCCCAGAACAAGCGCATCGACCTGCTGAGCCAGGTGATGGCGATGACCGTGCTCGGCGAGTTCGGCGAACCGCAGGCGGTGATCATCTCCGAAGGCGGCATCGAGTTCAGTCATCACATGGCCTACCCGGCCGGCACTCACCTGGCGGTCAAGCTGGTGCTGATGCCGCAGGCTCTCGGCCTGCTGCTGCGGGCCAAGGTGACCCACTGCGAACCGCAGAGCTTCGGTACCTTCGAAATCGGCACCGAGTTCGAATCATTGACCGATGCCCAGCGCCAGTTGCTGGCCCGCTATATCTTGCAGAAACAGGCGCTGCAACGACGCCTGGCCCGCGAGCAAAACGATCCCGAGGCGAGTTGAGCCCTGGATTCATCGTGCGACCCCGATTATTTGCAGGATCATTTTTTCCTTGAAGGAGCAGTCGTGACTCTGATTTATGGCCATCGTGGTGCCAAAGGCGAAGCACCGGAAAACACCCTGACCAGCTTCCAGGAGTGCCTCAAACACGGCGTGCGCCGCTGCGAACTGGATTTGCACCTGTCCATGGATGGCGAGTTGATGGTGATCCATGATCCGACCCTCAAGCGCACCACCGACCGGCGCGGCAAGGTGGTCGAGCATTCGGCCGCCGACCTGGTGACCTATGACGCGCGCAAGGGCGGCCCGGGCTGGATCACCCCCTGCCCGATCCCGCGCCTGGAAGAGCTGTTCGAGCAGTGCGGTTTCGAACACTGGCAACTGGAGGTCAAGAGCGCCTCGCGCACCCGCGCCGCGACCACCGTCCTGGCGATCCGCGAGATGGCCCAGCGCTTCGGCCTGCTGGACAAGGTCACCGTCACCTCCAGTTCCCGCGAAGTGCTCAAGGCTGCCCTGGAGCTGACCCCGGACCTGTCACGCGGACTGGTAGCCGAGTACGCCTGGCTCGACCCGTTGAAGGTCGCCCAGAGTTATGGCTGCGAGATTCTGGCGTTGAACTGGACACTCTGCACCCCGGAACGCCTGATCAAGGCCCAGCGTCAGGGTCTGCATGTGTCGGTGTGGACAGTCAACGAGCCGGCGCTGATGCGCAGGCTCGCCGACTTCGGCGTCGATAGCCTGATTACAGACTTTCCCGGTTTGGCCACGGCCACACTTGGGAAAGGCTGAAATCGGTCTCCCCGGCCGGCTCAGGCCACCGGCCGGAGCCGCTCAAAAAAGCCGGTTGAGACCATCGTAGGCCGCTACCCGATAGGCTTCGGCCATGGTCGGGTAGTTGAAGGTGGTGTTGACGAAGTACTTCAGCGTGTTGTGCTCGCCCGGCTGGTTCATGATCGCCTGGCCGATGTGCACGATCTCCGATGCCTGGTAACCGAAGCAGTGAACGCCCAGGACTTCCAGGGTTTCACGATGGAACAGGATCTTCAGCATGCCTTGCGGCTCGCCGGCGATCTGTGCCCGGGCCATGCTCTTGAAGAACGCCTTGCCGACTTCGTAAGGCACCTTCGCCTTGGTCAGTTCATGCTCGTTCTTGCCGATCGAGCTGATCTCCGGAATGGTGTAGATCCCGGTCGGTACGTCGTTGACATAACGCCAGCTGCCGTTGTCGACAATGCTGCCCGCCGCCGAACGCCCCTGGTCGTGCGCGGCACTGGCCAGGCTCGGCCAGCCGATCACGTCACCGGCGCCATAGATGTTCGGCACGCAGGTGCGATAGTTCTCGTCGACCTCGATCTGGCCGCGGCCGTTGACCTTGACGCCGATGTTCTCCATGCCCAGCTTGTCGGTGTTGCCGGTACGGCCGTTACACCAGAGCAAGGCATCGGCCTTGATCTTCTTGCCCGACTTCAGGTGCAGGATCACCCCGTTGTCCAGGCCTTCGACACGCTCGTACTCTTCGTTGTGGCGCACGGTGATGTTGTTGTTGCTGAAGTGGTAGCTCAGCGCCTGGGAAATCTCCGAGTCGAGGAAGCTGAGCAACTGGTCGCGGTTGTCCACCAGTTCCACCAGAACCCCCAGGCCACTGAAGATCGAGGCGTACTCGCAACCGATCACCCCGGCACCGTAGATGATCAGCTTGCGCGGGGTATGGCCCAGGCTGAGGATGGTGTCGCTATCGTAGATACGCGGGTGGTGGAAATCGATATCGGCCGGGCGATAGGGACGCGAACCGGTGGCGATGATGATGTGCTTGGCCACCAGTTTCTCGACCACGCCGTTGGAGCAGACCACTTCGATGGTCTGCTCGTCGGCGAAGCTGCCGGTGCCGAAGAACAGGTCCACGCGGTTGCGGGCGTAGTAGCCGGTGCGCGAGGCGACCTGCTTGGAGATCACCTTCTCCGCGCTCTTGAGCACGTCCGGGAACGAGAACCAGCGCGGCTCACCGATGGCCCGGAACATCGGGTTGGTGTTGAACTGCATGATCTGCCGCACAGAGTGACGCAGGGCCTTGGACGGGATGGTCCCCAGGTGGGTGCAGTTACCGCCGACCTGCCGACGGCTGTCGACCATCGCCACCTTGCGCCCTGCTTTGGCGGCGTTCATTGCCGCACCTTCTCCAGCGGGGCCGGAACCCAGTACCACTACGTCGTAGTTGTAGACAGCCATGCGTACTCCTCAGAACAGGCCGAGGCACCCCTCTGGCACCTGCGGCTAAATCATGTCGCGGCCAGCGACATGAAGGATCAAATCTCGGTGTGCAGTCTATAGAAGCGTCAACGCCGCGCACATTAACCCTTGGTCGCGTCGTAGGCTAGTCTTGCCTGCACTACATGTCAGGCGCCCCATGTTAATGCGCCTTGCTTTTCAATAATCGGTCAAACGCCGAATTCGTTCGTGTGACGAAACCTTTATCGGCACGAATCACAAAAAATGCGGCGATATCGTGTTTTTCCGCATAGTCCCAGCCGCGCTCGGGCCCCAGGATCAGCAACAGCGTCGACAAGCCATCGGCCATCAGGGTCGAGGGATGAATCACCGTGACCGCCGCCAGGTCGTGGGTGATCGGCGCGCCGGTGCGGGCATCGAAGGTATGGGAATAGCGTCGGCCATCCTGCTCGAAATAGTTGCGATAGTCACCGGAAGTGGACACCCCGTAGCCGTCGATATCGACGACCCGCTGCGCGACCTGGCGATCGTCCCGCGGCTCCTCCAGCGCGACACGCCAGGGGCTGCCATCGGGTTTCCTGCCGACCGCCTTGAGCTCCCCCGTGGCCTCGGCCAGAAAGCTGTCGATGCCCATCGCCGTCAGCCGCCGGGCAATCCGGTCCACGGTGTAGCCGGCGGCAATGCTGTCGAAATCGACCTGCACGGCCGCATCCTTGCACAACTGCTCGCCATCGATACGCAGGTGAGCATGCCCGACGCGCTGGCGGGCCTCGGCCAGTTGCGCGGCCTCCGGCACCTTCTCCGCGCGCCCTTGCGGGCCGAATCCCCAAAGGTTCATCAGCGGCTCCACCGTCAGGTCGTAGGCGCCGTCGCTGGCCAGCGAAAGCTGCTCGCCGACACGCACCAACTCAAGGATCGGCGCCGGCATGACCTGGCAGCGGTTGGCCGGCAGATCGTTGAAATGCTCGATGTCCGAATCACTGCGATAGGTCGACATCTGTTGGTCGACCTGCGCCAGGATCGCTTCCACCTCGCGCCTGACCTCGCTGACCGCCGGCCCGCCCGCGCGCCGCACATACTGGATGGAGTAGGTGCTACCCATGGTCGGGCCGCCAAAACGCTCCAGCGAGTCCCCCCCATCACAGCCGGAAACCAGCAGGAACGCCGCAGCAGCGAGCAATCGCAGGGTTGTTCTTAGCAAAATCCGGGCCTCCGGGGCAATGGCACAGGTTGTGAAGGCGCCATTCGAGGCTGCGCATTGCACCAGAGTTTAAAGGACATTCGCCAGGACCACCGTTGCGCGAAACCCTGCTCACGCAAAAACCCAATGAACCGCTCTAGTCCGCGGACTGTGCCATTTAGCCAGCAAGCTTGGTTTTTTTGTTGCCCGATAACCCTAATACACATATCGTTACAAAACTGTTCTGCCAGCGTGCGTATGCCTGAAAGGATCAGTAAGGACGAGCAAAGACGAAGGATTGCTTATAAGACAGCCAAAGTGAGTGAATAAAAATGGCCTCGAGTACGGGCAAGGGCAAGGCGATCTTTCGCGTTGTCAGCGGCAACTTTCTTGAGATGTTCGACTTCATGGTCTACGGCTTCTACGCCACGGCCATCGCTAAAACCTTCTTTCCTGCCGACAGTGCATTCGCTTCCCTGATGCTTTCGCTGGCCACCTTTGGTGCCGGCTTCCTGATGCGTCCGCTGGGTGCGATCTTCCTCGGCGCCTATATCGACCGCCATGGTCGTCGCCAGGGGCTGATCATCACCCTGGCCCTGATGGCCGCGGGCACGGTGCTGATCGCCTGTGTACCGGGTTACGCGACCCTGGGCGTGGCCGCCCCGCTGCTGGTCCTGCTGGGCCGACTGCTGCAAGGTTTCTCCGCCGGCGTGGAGCTGGGTGGCGTCTCGGTCTACCTGGCCGAGATCTCGACCCCGGGCCGCAAGGGCTTTTTCGTCAGCTGGCAGTCCGCCAGCCAACAGGCCGCGGTGGTCTTCGCCGGCTTGCTGGGCGTGGGTCTCAACCACTGGCTGAGTCCCGAGCAAATGGGTGAATGGGGCTGGCGCGTGCCGTTCCTGGTCGGTTGCATGATCGTCCCGGCGATTTTCATCATCCGTCGCTCGCTGGAAGAAACCCCCGAGTTCCAGGCGCGCAAACATCGTCCGACCCTGCAGGAAGTGATGCGCTCGATCGGTCAGAACTTCGGCCTGGTACTGGCAGGCATGGCGCTGGTGGTCATGACCACGGTGTCCTTCTACCTGATCACTGCCTATACCCCGACCTTCGGTAAAGCCGAGTTGCACCTGTCGGACTTCGACGCCTTGCTGGTGACCGTGTGCATCGGCCTGTCGAACTTCTTCTGGCTGCCGGTGATGGGTGCCGTTTCCGACAAGATCGGCCGCAAGCCGCTGCTGCTGGCGGCGACCATCCTGGCGATCCTCACAGCCTACCCGGTACTGTCCTGGCTGGTGGCGGATCCGAGCTTCAGCCGCCTGCTGATCGCCGAACTGTGGCTGTCGTTCCTCTACGGTTCGTACAACGGCGCGATGGTGGTTGCCCTGACCGAGATCATGCCGGTCGAAGTCCGTACCACCGGCTTCTCCCTGGCCTACAGCCTGGCGACCGCGACCTTCGGCGGCTTCACTCCGGCGGCCTGTACCTACCTGATCCACGTGCTGGACAACAAGGCGGCACCGGGCATCTGGCTCAGTGGCGCGGCCGTGTTGGGCCTGATCGCCACCCTGGTGCTGTTCCGTGGCAACAAGCACGAACTGCGTACCGCACAGATGGCGGCTTCCAGCCAAGCCTGAGTGGACGCCCGTGGCGAGCGGGCAATCCCCCTCGCCACAAACAAAAACGCCCCGACTGGTCGGGGCGTTTTCATGTGCGGCTAGCGCTTAGCGCGGGAACGCTGGCGGGTTGACCCCGGCCATGTCTTCCATCACGCGCACCACCTGGCAGCTGTAACCGAACTCGTTGTCGTACCAGACGTACAGGACAACGCGGTTGTCGTTGCAGATAGTGGCTTCGGCATCGACCACACCGGCGTGACGCGAACCGACGAAGTCGGTGGATACCACTTCCTGCGAGTTGACGAAGTCGATCTGCTTGTGCAGATCCGAGTGCAGCGCCATGTAGCGCAGGTACTCGTTCATCTCTTCACGGGTGGTGGCAGTACCCAGGTTCAGGTTCAGGATCGCCATCGACACGTTCGGCGTCGGTACGCGGATCGCGTTACCGGTCAGCTTGCCGGCCAGTTCAGGCAAGGCCTTGGCAGCCGCGGTGGCTGCGCCGGTCTCGGTGATCACCATGTTCAGCGCGGCGCTGCGGCCACGGCGATCGCCCTTGTGGAAGTTGTCGATCAGGTTCTGGTCGTTGGTGTACGAGTGAACGGTTTCAACGTGGCCGTTGACGATGCCGAACTTGTCGTTGACGGCCTTGAGCACCGGCACGATGGCGTTGGTGGTGCAGGACGCCGCGGAAACGATCTTGTCGTCAGCGGTGATTTCACCGTGGTTGATGCCGTGAACGATGTTCTTCAGCTTACCCTTGCCCGGCGCGGTCAGGACCACGCGGTCGATACCCGGGCAGGCCAGGTGCTGGCCCAGGCCATCGGCGTCACGCCATACACCGGTGTTGTCTACCAGCAGGGCGTCCTTGATGCCGTACTGGGTGTAGTCCACCTCGGTCGGGTTCTTCGCGTAGATCACCTGGATCAGGTTACCGTTGGCGGTGATGGTGTTGTTTTCTTCGTCGATGGTGATGGTGCCATTGAACGAACCGTGCACCGAATCGCGACGCAGCAGGCTGGCGCGCTTGGTCAGGTCGTTCTCGGCGCCCTTGCGCACGACGATGGCGCGCAGGCGCAGGCCGTCGCCGCCACCGGTTTTCTCGATGAGGATGCGCGCCAGCAGGCGGCCGATACGACCGAAGCCGTACAGCACCACGTCAGTGCCCTTGCGTGCGGAAACATTCTGCTGACCGACGACATCGGCCAGTTCTTCGCGGACGAACTGCTCGGCAGTGCGGCCATTGCCCTGGGCCTTGAACTTCACGGCCAGCTTGCCGAGGTCCACCGAAGCGGCGCCCAGCTTGAGCTCGCTCATCGCCTTGAGCAGCGGGAAAGTCTCGTGGACGGACAGTTCGGCATCATCACTCTGACGATGGCGAGCAAAGCGGTGAGCCTTGAGAATCGCGATGACAGACTGGTTGATCAGGCTGCGGCCATAGATCGAACTCACCACATTGTTATTGCGGTAGAGCTGACCGATAAGCGGGATCATCGCTTCTGCAAGCGCTTCACGATCAATCCACTCACCAAGACACTGGTCGGGCTTCTGAGTCACGGGAACCTTCCACATGTAGGGGCTGAAAAAAGGGGCTACATTATGCAGCCCAGCCGCCCTGCGAGCAATGCACGACTGTCGCGCAAACCCGCATAAAATCCCTTTGCAAAAAATCGCACCCCGCTCCAGCCCAGTAAACACGCGGGTTTCAGCGCGCCCCATTTTGGCGCACCGACTATCACTTGTCTGTAACCCTCCGAAACATAAGTGCAATGCGGCACTACATATTCAGGTAAAAAGCGCTATTTCTTGTCATAGCCACTACATTTCCCTTCACCTGTAATAGACACAGTCTGCAACTGACAGGCGGCACCCAGGGCCGTTACAATTACCGACTTTGTCGCAACGCTTGGAGCTCAACCTTCCGTGCCCGTTCTGCGTCTACCGCTACTCCCTGCCGCGGCAGGTAAACAGCACTGGGGCAATCTCCCCGGTGCCGCCCTGAGCCTGGCCATTGCCGAGGCTGCCAGCGCTGCCAAGCGCTTCACCCTGCTGCTCACCGCCGACAGCCAGAGCGCCGAACGGCTGGAGCAGGAGCTGAGCTTCTTCGCCCCCGATTTGCCGGTGCTGCATTTCCCGGACTGGGAAACCCTGCCCTACGACCTGTTCTCACCGCACCAGGACATCATCTCCCAGCGTATCGCCAGCCTGTACCGGCTGCCGGAACTGGAACATGGCGTGCTGGTGGTGCCGATCACCACCGCGCTGCACCGCCTGGCCCCGACCCGGTTCCTGCTGGGCAGCAGCCTGGTGCTGGATATCGGCCAGAAGCTCGATGTCGAGCAGATGCGCACCCGCCTGGAAGCCTCCGGCTACCGCTGTGTCGACACGGTCTACGAACACGGCGAATTCGCCGTGCGCGGCGCCCTGATCGACCTGTTCCCGATGGGCAGCAAACTGCCGTACCGCATCGACCTGTTCGATGACGAGATCGAGACGCTGCGCACCTTCGACCCGGAAAACCAGCGGTCCATCGACAAGGTCGATTCGGTACGCCTGCTGCCGGCCAAGGAATTCCCGCTGCAGAAGGAAGCGGTCACCCGCTTCAAGGCGCGCTTTCGCGAACGCTTCGACGTCGACTTCCGCCGCTGCCCGATCTTCCAGGACCTCAACAGCGGGATCACCCCCGCCGGCATCGAGTACTACCTGCCGCTGTTCTTCGAGGAAACCTCGACCCTGTTCGACTACCTGCCCCAGGACACCCAGGTGTTCTCCCTGCCGGGCATCGAGCAGGCCGCGGAAAACTTCTGGAACGATGTGCGCAACCGCTACGAGGAACGCCGCGTCGATCCGACCCGTCCGCTGTTGCCGCCGGCCGAACTGTTTCTGCCAGTGGAAGACTGCTTCGCCCGCCTGAAAAGCTGGCCGCGGGTCATCGCCAGCCAGCAGGACGTGGAAACCGGTGTCGGCCGCGAACGCTTCCCCGCCCGCGAACTGCCGAACCTGGCGATCGAGGCCAAGGCCAACCAGCCCCTGGCGGCGCTCTCCGCATTCCTCGAGCAGTTCCCCGGCCGCGTGCTGTTCACCGCCGAATCAGCCGGTCGCCGGGAAGTCCTGCTGGAGCTGCTGGAACGCCTCAAGTTGCGCCCGAAGACCGTCGACAGCTGGCCTGACTTCACCGCCGGCAAGGAACGCCTGGCGATCACCATCGCGCCGCTGGACGATGGCCTGGTGCTGGACGATCCGGCCCTCGCACTGATTGCCGAAAGCCCGCTGTTCGGCCAGCGCGTGATGCAGCGCCGACGCCGGGAAAAACGCGCCGACGCCAACAACGATGCGGTGATCAAGAACCTCACCGAGTTGCGCGAAGGCGCCCCGGTGGTGCATATCGACCACGGCGTCGGCCGCTACCTCGGCCTCGCGACCCTGGAAATCGACAACCAGGTCGCCGAATTCCTCACCATGGAATACGCCGAGGGCGCCAAGCTCTACGTGCCCGTGGCCAACCTGCACCTGATCGCCCGCTACACCGGCAGCGACGACGCCCTCGCGCCGTTGCACCGCCTGGGCTCGGAAGTCTGGCAGAAAGCCAAGCGCAAGGCGGCCGAACAGGTCCGCGACGTCGCCGCCGAACTGCTCGATATCTATGCCCGTCGCGCCGCCCGCGAAGGTTATGCATTCGCCGACCCGAAAGCCGACTACGCGACCTTCAGCGCCGGCTTTCCGTTCGAGGAAACCCCGGACCAGCAGACCACTATCGAAGCGGTGCGCGCCGACATGCTCTCGGCCAAGCCGATGGACCGCCTGGTCTGCGGCGACGTCGGCTTCGGCAAGACCGAAGTGGCCATGCGCGCCGCCTTTATCGCGGTCCACGGCGGCAAGCAGGTGGCGATCCTGGTCCCCACCACCCTGCTCGCCCAGCAGCACTACAACAGCTTCCGCGACCGCTTCGCCGACTGGCCGGTGACCGTCGAAGTGATGAGCCGCTTCAAGTCCACCAAGGAAGTGAACGCCGCCGTGGCGGAGCTGGCCGAGGGCAAGATCGATATCGTCATCGGCACCCACAAGCTGCTGCAGGACGATGTGAAGATCAAGAACCTGGGCCTGGTGATCATCGACGAAGAGCACCGTTTCGGCGTGCGCCAGAAGGAACAGCTCAAGGCCCTGCGCAGCGAAGTCGACATCCTCACCCTGACCGCCACGCCGATTCCGCGCACGCTGAACATGGCGGTGTCGGGCATGCGCGATCTGTCGATCATCGCCACCCCACCGGCCCGGCGCCTGTCGGTGCGCACCTTTGTCATGGAGCAGAACAAGAGCACGGTCAAGGAAGCCCTGCTCCGCGAGCTGCTGCGCGGCGGCCAGGTCTATTACCTGCACAACGACGTGAAGACCATCGAGAAGTGCGCCGCCGATCTCGCCGAACTGGTGCCGGAAGCCCGTATCGGCATCGGCCACGGACAGATGCGCGAGCGCGAACTCGAACAGGTGATGAGCGACTTCTACCACAAGCGCTTCAACGTGCTGATCGCCTCGACCATCATCGAGACCGGTATCGACGTGCCGAGCGCCAACACCATCATCATCGAGCGCGCCGACAAGTTCGGCCTGGCCCAGTTGCACCAGTTGCGCGGCCGGGTCGGGCGCAGTCACCACCAGGCCTACGCCTACCTGCTGACGCCCGGTCGCCAGCAGATCACCGCCGATGCGGAGAAACGCCTGGAAGCCATCGCCAATACCCAGGACCTCGGCGCCGGCTTTGTCCTCGCCACCAACGACCTGGAAATCCGCGGTGCCGGCGAACTGCTGGGCGACGGCCAGAGCGGGCAGATCCAGGCGGTGGGCTTCACCCTGTACATGGAAATGCTCGAACGCGCGGTCAAGTCCATTCGCAAGGGCGAACAGCCGAACCTCGACCAACCCCTGGGCGGTGGCCCGGAGATCAACCTGCGCCTGCCGGCACTGATCCCCGAAGATTACCTGCCGGATGTCCATGCCCGCCTGATCCTCTACAAGCGCATTGCCTCGGCGACCGACGAAGAGGGTCTCAAGGACCTGCAAGTGGAGATGATCGATCGCTTCGGCCTGCTGCCGGAACCGACCAAGAACCTGGTGCGCCTGACCCTGCTGAAACTGCAGGCCGAGCAACTGGGTATCAAGAAGATCGACGGCGGTCCGCAGGGCGGTCGCATCGAGTTCGCCGCGGACACCCCGGTCGATCCGCTGGCCTTGATCAAGCTGATCCAGGGACAACCCAACCGCTACAAATTCGAAGGTGCCACACTGTTCAAGTTCATGGTGCCGATGGAACGTGCGGAAGAACGCTTTAATACACTGGAGGCGCTGTTCGAGCGCCTCACCCCGAAATCTGCTTGATAAGGACGCCGTATGCGCCTGATCTCCTCGCTGGCCGTGTTGTTGGCCCTGTTCACCCCGGCAGCCTTTGCCGACGAGCTGTACCAGGTCGAAATGATCCTGGTCCGGCAGAACCTCGAACAACCGTTCCAGAGCCAGCCGGCTCCCGAGGACTGGGCCAGGGGTGCCAGGCCCGTCACCGCCGCTGACGAACGAACGCCCGCGCTGAACGACATGGTCGCCAAGCTCGGTGCCAGCGGCAACTATGAAGTATTGCTGCACAAGGCCTGGCAGCAGTCGCTCAGCGACCAGCCGAGCAAGGTCTCGATCACGGCCGGCGAGGAACAGTTCGGCCAGTTCCCGGTGGAGGGCACCCTGAGCCTGACGCTCAAGCGCTTCACCGACGTGGAGGCACAGTTCTGGGTCAACCGCTTCGACAACAACGGTGTGGTCAATGCCAGCGAACGCCTGAACCAGACCAGCCAGACCAAGAACGGCCAGCTCAATTTCCTCGACAGCGGCCACCTCGCCCTGCTGCTCAAGGTGACCTCGCTGTCAGCCTCCAAACGCGAAGCGCCGTCACAGAACCTGGACCAGTGACCCCCCGATGCCCTCGTCCCTGACGCCCTCCATGACCAAGCCACTCGCGCCGTCATGGGTCAGCCGCTTCAAGGAACAGAGCCTGGAACGTGGCCGCCGCTACGCCGTGGAAAACCGTGTGCGGATCGTCCAGGCCGGTGACAGCACCATCACCGCCAGTTGCGAAGGCTCCGGCGGCAATGTCTACCGCCAGACCATTCACCTGCGCGAGTCGGCCAAGGGCACCTTGCTGATCGTCGATGCCAACTGCACCTGCCCGGTTCGCATGAACTGCAAGCACACCGCGGCGGTCCTGCTGAAAGTCCAGGAGACCCTGGCCTACCCGGCCGCGGAAAAAGACGCCGAACTGCTGGAGAAGCTGCAGGCCGTGCTTGACGCCCGTCCTCCCGCCCCGCCCCAGCAGATCGTCGACGACGTCCAGCCCATACCACGGCTGTGGCTGGCCAGCGTCGAGTTCAGCGCCTTCGAACCGCGCAACGGACGCATGCAGCGTTACATCCAGCACCGCGCGGCACTGTCGTTCAACTACCTGGGCGAGTACGCCAGCGGCCAGAAAAACACCGACATCATCCAGCGCCAGGAACACCAGAGCCTGCGCATCAAGCGCCAGCCCGAGGCGGAAAAGGCCTGCCGCGAGCAACTGCGCCTGCTCGGCTTCAAGATCGCCACGCGTCAAAGCAAGGCCCTGCCGGAAAGCGCCGGCGAGCTGTACGAGATGGTCAACGACAGCGCCTGGCTGAACTTCACCCTCAACGAGCTGCCGGGTCTGCGCAGCCAGGGCTGGGAGTTGCAGATCGACGAGGATTTCGGTTTCGACCTGAGTACCGTCGACGACTGGTACGCCACCGTCGACGAAGCGCCGGAACGTGACTGGTTCGACCTCGAACTGGGCATCATCGTCAATGGCGAGCGCCTGAGCCTGCTGCCGATCCTGCTCAACCTGATGCGCTCCCACACCGAACTGCTCAACCCCGAGCGCCTGGCCCGGCGCCGGGACGACGAACTGATCCTGGTGAACATCCCCGCCTCGCCCAACGGCAGCCATGGGCCGCTCCAGGTAGCGCTGCCCTACGGCCGCCTCAAGCCGGTGCTGATCACCCTCGGCGAGTTCTACCTGGAAGAACCCGGCACCACCACCCTGCGCCTGAGCAGCGCCGACGCCACGCGCCTCAACCCCCTCGACGGCTTGCCGCTGCTCTGGGAAGGCGGCGAACAGATTCGCAGCTTCGCCGAACGCCTGCGGGATATCCGCGAGTACAACGCGAGCATTCCCGAGGGACTCAACGCCACCTTGCGCCCCTACCAGCACGAAGGCCTGAGCTGGATGCAATCGCTGCGGCAACTGGAAGTCGGCGGAATCCTCGCCGACGACATGGGGCTGGGCAAGACCTTGCAGACCCTGGCGCATATCCTCAGCGAAAAGAACGCCGGGCGCCTCGATCGCCCGTGCATGGTGGTGATGCCCACCAGCCTGGTCCCCAATTGGGTCGACGAGGCCGCACATTTCACCCCGCAACTCAAGGTCCTGGCCCTGTATGGCGCGGCGCGCAAAAAGCATTTCGAACACTTGCAGGACTACGACCTGATCCTCACCACCTATGCCCTGCTGCCCAAGGACATCGAGAAACTCAAGCTGCAACCGCTGCATGTGCTGGTGCTCGATGAGGCGCAGTACATCAAGAACCCCGGCAGCAAGGCCGCCCATGCCGCTCGCGAGCTGGACGCGCGCCAGCGCCTGTGCCTGAGCGGTACGCCCCTGGAAAACCACCTCGGCGAACTCTGGTCGTTGTTCCACTTCCTCCTGCCGGGCTGGCTGGGAGACATCAAGAGCTTCAACCGCGACTACCGCGTGCCCATCGAAAAACGCGCCAGTGAAGTCCGCCTGCAACACCTCAATGGCCGGATCAAACCCTTCCTGCTGCGGCGGACCAAGGAACAGGTGGCCACCGAGCTGCCGCCCAAGACCGAGATCATCCACTGGGTCGAACTCAACGAAGCCCAGCGCGACGTCTACGAGACCATGCGCCTGGCGATGGACAAGAAGGTCCGCGACGAAATCACCCGCAAGGGCGTGGCCCGCAGCCAGATCATCATTCTCGAAGCCCTGCTCAAGCTGCGCCAGGTCTGCTGCGACCTGCGCCTGGTCAACGGCGCGACCCTGCCGGCCCGCGGCAGTGCCTCCGGCAAGCTCGACAGCCTGATGGAAATGCTCGATGAGTTGTTTGCCGAGGGTCGGCGGATCCTGCTGTTTTCACAGTTCACCTCGATGCTCGCGCTGATCGAGACGGAACTGCAAAAGCGCAACGTGGCCTACGCCCTGCTGACCGGACAGACCCGCGACCGGAGGACACCGGTCAAGGATTTCCAGAGTGGGAAACTGCAGATTTTCCTGATCAGCCTCAAGGCCGGCGGCGTCGGCCTGAACCTGACCGAAGCCGATACCGTGATCCACTACGATCCATGGTGGAACCCGGCAGCGGAAAACCAGGCCACCGACCGGGCGTACCGGATCGGCCAGGAAAAGCCGGTGTTCGTCTACAAGATGATTGCCCGCGGCACGGTGGAGGAAAAGATCCAGCATCTGCAACAGGAGAAATCCGACCTCGCCGCAGGTGTGCTCGACGGGCGCAAGGCCGGCGACTGGCAGCTGCAGAACGAGGATATCGAGGCCCTGTTCGCACCGCTGCCGGACAAGAAAACCGGTCGCTAGCCGTCAATCGATCAGCTGGGCATCCCTGAGAGCGCCAATGGCAGTCAGCCAACGCGGCTCCTGGCGATAATCGGTGCGGGCAAATGCCTGGCCGCGCATCCGCGCAATGCGTGGCGACGGCGTCACCTTGAGCCGCTGCGCGGCACTCAAGGCCAACTCCGCGGCAGCCCGGTCGTTGCACACCAGGCCCATGTCGCAACCGGCCGAGAGGGCAGCCTCGATGCGACTGGCGGCATCGCCCACCACATGAGCTCCCGCCATGGACAGGTCATCGCTGAAGATCACCCCGTCGAATTGCAGTTCGCCGCGCAGGATCTCCTGCAACCAGCGCCGGGAAAAACCGGCAGGCTGCGCGTCGACCTGTGGATAAATCACATGGGCCGGCATCACCGCCGCCAACTGCCGGCTCAGGCGTGCGAAAGGCACCAGGTCATGGGCGCGGATCACTTCCAGGCCGCGCTCGTCGACCGGGATCGCCACGTGGGAATCCGCCTCGGCCCAGCCGTGTCCCGGGAAATGCTTGCCGGTAGCGGCCATGCCTGCATCGCTCATCCCACGGATAAAAGCACCGGCAAGCAAGGCGGCACGCTCGGGGTCACCATCGAAGGACCGACTGCCGACCACCGCGCTGCGCTGATAGTCCAGATCGAGTACCGGCGCGAAACTCAGGTCGAGTCCCACCGCCAGGACCTCGGTCGCCATCAGCCAGCCACATTGCTCGGCCAGGTACTCGGCGTTCGGGTTGTCGGCAATGGCGCGCATCGCTGGAAGACGTACGAAGCCCTGGCGCAGACGCTGTACCCGGCCGCCTTCCTGGTCGACCGCCAGCAACAGGTCGGGGCGAATGGCGCGGATCGACGCGCTCAACTCACGAACCTGGCGCGGATGCTCGATATTGCGCGCGAAGATGATCAGCCCGCCCACTTCCGGCTGGCGCAGCAACTGGCGATCTTCAGCCGTCAGCCAGGTACCGGCGATATCGACCATCAGGGAGCCTTGCAGGGCAGTACTCATAGAAAATCCTTGTGAAAAAGTACGTCAGACCTTGGCGGTGGCCGGCGCGGTCGACTTGCTGCGCGGACGCAGCTGCGCGGCCGCCATGGTTTCATCGGTCACGCCGCTGTCGGCACGCATGCCGGCGGCGAGGAACGGCACCATCAGGCGCATCACCGTCTCGATCGAGGTATTGACGCCGAAATCGGTCTCGGCAATCGCCCGCAGCGCCTTGATCCCCGACATGCTGAACGCGGCCGCACCCAGCATGAAGTGTACGCGCCAGAACAGTTCGATCGGGGGAATACGCGGGGCCGCTTCATTGACCAGCAGCATGTAGCGACGGAACACCTTGCCGTACATGTCTTCCAGGTAACGCCGCAGGTGGCCCTGGCTCTGGCTGAAGGCCAGGCCCAGCAGGCGCATGAAGATCGACAGATCGTTGCCGCTGCGGGGCTGCACCACCAGGGCCTGCTCGACGAGGATTTCCAGCAGTTCCTCCAGGGTCGGCTTGACCTCGGGCTTGGCCTGGCGCCGCTCCAGCTCGCGATCGAGGCTGATGCAGAACGGCCCGAGGAAGCGCGAGAACACGGCCTGGATCAGGGCCTTCTTCGAGCCGAAGTGGTAGTTCACCGCCGCGAGATTGACGCCCGCCTTGCTGGTGATCAACCGCAATGAGGTCTCGGCGAAACCTTTTTCCGCGAACAATTGCTCGGCAGCATCGAGAATGCGTTCAACGGTTTCCGACTGGGCCATGATTATTCCGCCTGACAAACACTTGTTTGAAACATACGTTTCAGGCCATGGAATGTCAAGCCTGACGGTCCATTTGCGGCCAGCCAGTCAGGTATTAAATCATAGAAACCGGGGCCTGTAGCGCAGCACCCGATACGGCTGTCGACCCCCTTCCCGGCAACCGTCCGGCGGACACCTTGAAAAGGAGGATTGCCAAGCGCCTTCCACTGTATATAATCCCAGTCACTGTATAAAAAGACAGAGCGATCGAGATGCTAAAACTGACGCCACGCCAAGCTGAGATTCTGGCTTTTATCAAACGCTGCCTGGATGACAACGGCTATCCGCCAACCCGTGCGGAGATTGCCCTGGAACTGGGCTTCAAGTCGCCGAACGCCGCCGAAGAACACCTCAAGGCCCTGGCCCGCAAGGGTGCGATCGAAATGACCCCTGGCGCTTCGCGCGGTATCCGCATTCCCGGTTTCGAGGCCAAGGCCGACGAATCCACCCTGCCGATCATCGGCCGGGTCGCCGCGGGCGCACCGATCCTCGCCCAGCAGCATGTCGAGGAATCCTGCAACATCAACCCGACCTTCTTCCATCCCCGGGCCGACTATCTGTTGCGCGTTCACGGCATGAGCATGAAGGACGTCGGCATTTTCGACGGCGACCTGCTGGCCGTGCATACCTGCCGCGAGGCCCGCAACGGCCAGATCGTGGTGGCGCGGATCGGCGAGGAAGTCACCGTCAAGCGCTTCAAGCGCGAAGGCAGCAAGGTCTGGCTGCTGGCGGAGAACCCCGAGTTCGCCCCCATCGAAGTCAACCTGAAAGATCAGGACTTCGTCATCGAAGGTTTGAGTGTCGGCGTCATTCGCCGCTGAAGGAGGCGTCATGCAATTTCCGCAAACTCCACAACACGCACAACTGCCCTTGTTCGAAGCGTTCATGGCGCAGCCGCTGGTCCCACTTCTCAAGGAGGTGGTTGAAACGCCCTGGAGCACCGAGCCCGAGGTCTTCAGCGAACTGTCGTTACGTGGCGGGAATTGCCTGAGCCTGCTCGCCCCCATCCTGCGCGAACTGAGCCAGGACCAGGATGCCCGCTGGCTGACCCTGATCGCCCCACCCTCGAGCCTGACCCAGGCGTGGCTGCGGGAAGCGGGACTGAACCGCGAGCGCATCCTGCTGCTGCAACCCAGCAGCGCCCAGAATGCCCAGCAACTGACGTGCGAAGCCTTGCGCCTGGGGCGTAGCCATACCGTGGTCAGCTGGCTCAATCCGCTGAGCAGCAGTGCTCGCCAGCAATTGATCAGCGCAGCCCGCAAGGGTGACGCACAAAGCCTGAATATTCGTTTGGGCTAGACACAAGCGCCAGACAGGCACTCTTCGCGCGTATCGCGCAGGGCTTCTCCAGGACAGAGAAGCCGATCAGAATTGACGAACCATGACAGAAACGGTTGGCAGCTTCAGTGAAGAACGCGCGGACCGTCTTCTTTCTCGATCTCGCCTTCCACCAGTCGCCCCGCCATCTGCACGCCCACGCTCAACATGGCCTTGGCCACTTCGACGTGCTGGCCCTGCAGGAAAGCCTTGGCATCTTCAGAGAAGTTCAGGGTAACCAGAGAACCTTCGTCCTCGGCCCGGCGCAGCTCGATACGGCCGTCCGGCAGCTCGACGATTTCTAGAAAGGACGTAGGCATAAAAGTCTGTTCTCCACGAAAGGCCAAGATTATATCAGTCATCCGTGGCAACCCGCTCAAGATCTCAACAGCTTTCTTTACTGCTTGATGAACAACTGACAGACGGGGCCTACAGCCCCACCCACTGAATCAGCACTCGCTCAGGCCATCGCGGAAGCGGATCGCCAGGCCCTTGAGGTTCTGCCGCCAGCCTTCCAGCTCCTCACGCCCCAGCTCCGGGGTTTCCTCCTCGTCCAGGCTGACCGCCACGATCAACGGCTGCAACACGTCGCCCTTGGCCTTCCTGGGCGCCTGGGGCGGCAGGTACAAGGCCGTGTGCGCGGCGATCAGGCGGGCCAGCCAGGTTTGCGGACTGTGCGCCAGTTCCACCAGTTCGGCCATTTCCGGAATGGCAATGGACTCCAGCACTTCCCGGGTCAGCAACAGCTCGGCCCGCGGGGCATTGGCCTGGGGCAGGCGGTAGAAACCGGCAATTTCATGGCACAGCCCGAGCAAGGCGCCGTACAGGTGGAACACCGCCGCTTCACGCTCGGCCTGGATCAGCGCCAACGCGTTCATCGCCCGGCTTTCCTCGGCCTTTCCCAGGGCTTCGAGCGCAAGGCCCGCGTAAAAGATCTTCTGGTTGGTGCGGGTATAGAGTTCGTTGGCCATGACGGCGCACTCCAGGACAAAAAAGCCACAGGCGGGTCAGACAGTTTCAGGGATCGACCCGGCTTGTCGCAAGCCCAAAAGACCAAGGCCGCGTGAAAACCCAGGTCCTCACACGGCCTTGCCAATACCAGCCTTGCGCCAGTGAGCCGTAATGGGCCCGCTGGCGCAAGACAGCAGACATCAGGCGCCCTGGCGCTTGTCCTCGACCTTCCACTTGCCGCCGTCGTAGAACGCCTTCCAGCCGGTCGGCTTGCCGTCCACTTCGCTCTGCACGTACTGCTCCTTGGTCTTGCGGCTGTAGCGAATGACCGCTGGACGACCGTCCGGGTCCTTCTTCGGCGCTTCACAGAGGAAGTGGTACTTCGGATCGATCTCGTCCTTGTGCGGAACGATTTCGCTCACCAGCGGTGCACGGGTCTCGCGGTTTTTCGGGAACTGGCTGGCCGCCAGGAACAGGCCGGACGCACCATCACGCAGGATGTAGGTGTCGTTGACCTTTTCGCACTTGAGTTCCGGCATTTTCACCGGGTCCATCTTCGGCGGCGCCGCGTCACCGCTCTTGAGCAGTTTGCGGGTGTTCTTGCAGGTCGGGTTGGTGCAACCGAAGAATTTGCCGAAACGGCCGGTCTTGAGCTGCATTTCACTGCCGCACTTGTCGCATTCCAGGCTCGGGCCTTCGTAGCCCTTGATCCGGTAGTTGCCTTCCTCGATCTCGTAGCCCGCGCAATCCGGGTTGTTGCCACAGATATGCAGCTTGCGCTTCTCGTCCAGCAGGTAGGCATCCATCGCCGTGCTGCAGATCGGGCAGCGATGCTTGCCACGCAGCACCAGGGATTCCGACTCGCCCTCGTCGTCCGCGGCGATCTCATCGCCCGGAACCAGGTTGACGGTAGCCTTGCAGCGCTCTTTCGGCGGCAGGCTGTAACCCGAGCAACCGAGGAACACGCCGGTGGAGGCGGTACGGATCTGCATCGGCCGGCCGCAGGTCAGGCACGGGATATCGGTCATGACCGGCTGGTTGGCACGCATGCCGTTTTCCGCGCCTTCGGCCACTTCGAGCTTCTTCTTGAAGTCGCCGTAGAACTCGTCGAGCACGTTTTTCCAGTCGCGCTCGCCCTGGGCCACGTCGTCGAGGTTCTCTTCCATGCCGGCGGTGAAGCCGTAGTCCATCAGGTTCGAGAAGCTTTCCGCCAGACGCTCGGTGACGATGTCGCCCATCTTCTCGGAATAGAAGCGGCGGTTGTGCAGCGCCACGTAGCCACGGTCCTGGATGGTGGAAATGATCGCCGCATAGGTCGAAGGACGACCGATGCCACGTTTTTCCATTTCCTTGACCAGGCTGGCTTCGGAGTAACGCGCCGGCGGCTTGGTGAAGTGCTGGCTCGGATCGAGCTGGATCAGCTTCAGCGCATCGCCCTGGGCCATGTCCGGCAACACGTCGTCATCGCCCGGCTTGGCGATCTGCGGCATGACGCGGGTATAGCCGTCGAACTTCAGGATGCGGCCCTTGGCACGCAGCTCGAAGTCACCAGCGCCCACGGTCACGGTGGTCGACAGGTATTGCGCCGGCAGCATCTGGCAGGCCAGGAACTGGCGCCAGATCAGCTCGTAAAGGCGCTCGGCATCACGCTCCATGCCCGACAGCTTGCTCGGCTCGGTATTGGCGTCGGAAGGACGAATCGCTTCGTGAGCCTCCTGGGCGCCCTCCTTGCTGCTGTAGATGTTCGGCGAGTCCGGCAGGTACTTCTTGCCGAACTCGCTCTCGATGTAGGTCCGCGCCATCGCCACGGCATCGACCGAGAGGTTGGTCGAGTCGGTACGCATGTAGGTGATGTAGCCGGCTTCATACAGACGCTGGGCCATCATCATGGTCTTCTTCACCCCGAAGCCCAGGCGATTGCTCGCCGCCTGCTGCAGGGTGGAGGTGATGAACGGGGCCGACGGCTTGCTGCTGGTCGGCTTGTCTTCGCGCTTGACGATGCTGTAGGCCGACGCCTTGAGCTTCTCCAGTGCCGCCATGGCCTGGGCTTCGTTCAGCGGCTTGAAGGCTTCGCCTTTCTCGCGCGCCACTTCGAAACGCACCTTGGCGCCCTTGGTGGTGCCCAGGTCGGCGTGGATCTCCCAGTATTCCTCCGGGTTGAAGGCACGGATCTCGCGTTCGCGCTCGACCACCAGCTTCACCGCCACCGACTGCACACGGCCGGCGGACAGGCCGCGGGCGATCTTGGCCCACAGCAGCGGCGAAACCATGTAGCCCACCACGCGATCGAGGAAACGTCGCGCCTGCTGGGCATTGACCCGGTCCAGGTCCAGTTCGCCCGGCTTGGAGAAGGCTTCCTGGATCGCCTTCTTGGTGATTTCGTTGAACACCACGCGCTTGTAGCGACTGTCGTCCCCCCCGATGGCTTCCCGCAGGTGCCAGGCAATGGCCTCCCCTTCGCGGTCCAAGTCGGTTGCGAGATAGATGGTGTCGGCATCCTTGGCGAGCCGGCGCAGCTCTTCGATCACCTTCTCCTTGCCGGGAAGGATTTCGTAGCGGGCCTTCCAGCCGTGATCCGGATCGACGCCCATGCGCGAGACCAGCTGCTTGCGCGCCTTCTCCTTCGCCGAGAGCACGGGAGCTTCGCCAGCGGCGGCCTTGCCACGCTTGGCGGCAGGTTCCTTGGCGGCACTCGCCGAACCGCTGGTGGGCAGGTCTCGGATATGGCCGATACTCGACTTCACCACGTACTGGGTACCCAAGTACTTGTTGATGGTCTTGGCCTTAGCCGGGGATTCCACAATGACCAGCGATTTGCCCATGGATCGGAAAATTCCTGAATGCTTGAAGTGAGAGCGCAGCCCGCGTCTGGCGCGGCACCGCTATATATAGTGGCAACAAGGTGAGGTCAAGCGCAGGGTTCTGCGCGACCGGCACTCATGGCCTGGAAAAAAGGCTCGGTTCGGCTTGCACCAAAGCAAAGCGTGGGACCCGTTCGCCGTCAACCTCGACCGACTCCAGGAACATGCTCAAAGGGCGCACCCAGAAGCCGTAATCGCCATACAGTGCTTGGTAGAACACCACTTCCTCTTCGGTCTCGGAATGCCGTGCCACGCTGAAAACGCGGTACTGCGGTCCCTTGTAGTGCTGATAGAGCCCAGGCTGCAATTTCATATATCGGCCCTCTTACAAAATAAAATAAAAAAATTTTCAGAAAAACAAAAACCGGGGCACTAGGCCCCGGCTTCCATCGACGAAACGCTTAGACGCGTTCGAAGACGGTGGCAATGCCCTGGCCGAGGCCGATGCACATGGTGGAGACCCCGAGGGTCCCGCCATTCTGCTTCATCACGTTGAGCAAGGTGCCGGAAATCCGCGCACCGGAACAACCGAACGGGTGGCCCAGAGCAATGGCGCCGCCGTGCAGGTTAACCTTCTCGTTCATCTTGTCGAGCACTTTCAGATCCTTCAGCACCGGCAGGGCCTGTGCGGCGAAGGCTTCGTTGAGCTCGAAGAAGTCGATATCGGAGATTGCCAGGCCTGCGCGCTTCAGCGCTTTCTGGGTGGCCGGTACCGGACCATAACCCATGATCGCCGGGTCCACACCTGCCACCGCCATCGAGCGGATCACCGCCAGGGGCTGGATGCCGAGGTCCTGGGCACGCTGCGCCGACATCACGATCATGCACGAGGCACCATCGGTGATCTGCGACGAAGTACCCGCCGTCACGGTACCGCCCTTGGGGTTGAATGCCGGCTTCAAGGCCGCCAGGCTTTCCAGGGTGGTTTCCGGACGAATGGTTTCATCGTAGTCGAAGACTTTCAGGAAACCGTTCTCGTCATAACCCTGCATCGGGATGATTTCGTCCTTGAACTTGCCTTCCACGGTCGCCTTGTGGGCGAGCTGGTGGGAGCGCACGCCAAAGGCATCCTGCTGCTCACGGGTGATGCCGTGCATCTTGCCGAGCATCTCGGCGGTCAGGCCCATCATGCCCGAGGCTTTCGCCGCGTACAGCGACATGTGCGGGTTCGGATCGACACCGTGCATCATGCCGACATGGCCCATATGCTCGACGCCGCCGACGACGAAGACGTCACCATTGCCGGTCATGATCGCCTGGGCGGCGGTGTGCAGCGCGCTCATCGACGAGCCGCACAGGCGGCTGACGGTCTGGCCGGCCGCGGTGTGAGGGATCTGGGTCATCAGCGACGCCATGCGCGCGATGTTCCAGCCCTGCTCCAGGGTCTGGTTCACGCAGCCCCAGATCACGTCCTCGACTTCGTTCGGGTCGACCTTGACGTTGCGTTCCAGCAGCTTGCTGATCAGGTGCGCCGACATGTCCTCGGCACGGGTATTGCGGTGCATGCCGCCCTTGGAGCGGCCCATCGGAGTACGACCGAAGTCGACAATCACGACGTCTCTAGGATTCAAGCTCATATAGTTCACTCTCGCTCTAGTGTGGGCGCTTAACCGAAGAACCGCTGGCCATTCTTGGCCATCTCACGCAGCTTCGCGGTCGGGTGGTACAGCGCGCCCAGATCGGCGTACTGGTCAGCCAGGGCAACGAACTCGGCCACACCGATAGAATCGATGTAACGCAGCGCACCGCCACGGAAGGGAGGGAAACCGATGCCGTAGACCAGACCCATGTCGGCTTCGGCGGCGGTTTCGACAATACCGTCTTCCAGGCAACGCACGGTTTCCAGGCACAGCGGGATCATCATCCAGTTGATGATGTCCTCGTCGGTCACCTCACGCTGTTCGTAGATGATCGGCTTGAGCACTTCCAGCACCGAGGAATCGGCGACTTTCTTCTGCTTGCCGCGCTTGTCGGTCTCGTAGGCGTAGAAGCCCTTGCCATTCTTCTGGCCCAGGCGCTTGGCTTCGTACAAGGCGTCGACAGCCGAACGACGGTCATCCTTCATGCGGTCCGGGAAACCCTCGGCCATCACGTCACGGCCATGGTGGCCGGTGTCGATGCCGACCACGTCCATCAGGTACGCCGGGCCCATCGGCCAGCCGAACTTCTCCATGATCTTGTCGATACGGACGAAGTCCACACCGGCGCTGACCAGCTTGGCGAAACCACCGAAGTACGGGAACAGGATGCGGTTGACCAGGAAGCCCGGGCAGTCGTTGACCACGATCGGGTTCTTGCCCATTTTCTTGGCGTACGCCACGGTAGTCGCTACCGCTTGCTCGCTGGACTTCTCGCCACGGATCACTTCCACCAGCGGCATCATGTGCACCGGGTTGAAGAAGTGCATGCCGACGAAGTTTTCCGGACGCTTGAGGGCCTTGGCCAGCAGGCTGATGGAAATGGTCGAGGTGTTGGAAGCGAGGATCGCATCTTCCTTGACCTGGGCTTCCACTTCCGCCAGTACCGCCTGCTTGACCTTCGGATTCTCGACCACGGCCTCGACCACCAGGTCGACATGACCGAAGTCACCGTAGGACAGGGTCGGACGAATGCCGTTGAGCACTTCGGCCATCTTCGCCGCGGTCATCCGGCCCTTGTCGACACGACCGACCAACAGCTTGGCGGCTTCGGCCAGCCCCTGCTCGATACCGTGCTCGTTGATGTCCTTCATCAGGATCGGCGTGCCCTTGGACGCCGACTGATAGGCGATACCGCCGCCCATGATACCAGCGCCCAGTACGGCGGCCTGTTTCACGTCCTTGGCGATTTCGTCGTAGGCCTTGGCCTTTTTCTTCAGCTCCTGGTCATTCAGGAACAGGCCGATCAGGCTTTGTGCAGCCGAGGTCTTGGCCAGTTTCACGAAGCCGGCGGCTTCGATTTCCAGGGCCTTGTCACGACCGAAGTTGGCGGCTTTCTGGATGGTCTTGATCGCTTCGACCGGGGCCGGGTAGTTCGGACCGGCCTGACCGGCGACAAAACCCTTGGCGGTTTCGAACGCCATCATCTGTTCGATGGCGTTGAGCTTGAGCTTGTCCAGCTTGGGTTGGCGCTTGGCCTTGTGATCGATCTCGCCGGAAATGGCGCGCTTGATCAGTTCCAGAGCGGCTTCCTGGAGTTTTTCCGGAGCGACCACGGCATCGACGGCGCCGACTTTCAAGGCATCTTCGGCACGGTTTTCCTTACCGGCGGCGATCCACTCGATGGCGTTGTCCGCACCGATCAGGCGCGGCAGGCGCACGGTGCCGCCAAAGCCCGGGTAGATCCCCAGCTTGACTTCCGGCAGGCCGATCTTGGCGCTGGCGGACATGACGCGGAAGTCCGCGGCCAGGCACATTTCCAGACCGCCACCCAGGGCGATGCCATTGATCGCGGCAACGGTCGGCACGGCCAGGTCTTCGAAATCGCTGAAAATCTTGTTGGCTTCGAGGTTGCCCGCCACGAGCTCGGCATCCGGCAACTTGAAGTTGTCGACAAATTCGGTGATGTCGGCGCCGACGATGAACACGTCCTTGCCGCTGCTGACAATCACACCCTTGACCGAGGCATCGGCCTTGATGGTGTCTACCGCCTGACGCAATTCGTTCAGGGTTAGACGGTTGAACTTGTTGACGGACTCACCCTTGAGATCGAACTTCAGTTCGACGATGCCACTTTCAAGAGCCTTAACCGTGATGGCTTTACCTTCGTAAATCATCAACTGATCTCCACGATATGGAAGCTGAACAGTACACGTCGGACGCTAACTTCTGGCCCGGCATTGACCTCATCGTCACTGCTACGCCAAGCCGCCAGGCACACCCGCCGACGCGATAGTCGGGATTCTGTAAGAGCCGTCTGATCAGACAAACGCTCAATTCATACGCCCGTTTGATTTGGGTGTGGACACCTTCACGGAATTCGAGGCAATTGTCAATTGCCGAAAACGCCCCTGAAAATGCGACTTTCCAGTCATTTTCCAGGCGCCCGGACGCTCCAGCAGCCGGCCTGATGGCGCTTCATTCATGAAATCAATAACAAACGAAGCGACCGAGTCAGACGGAAATACAGGAATAGACCTACCAGACCCCAAGAAACAGCCTAGTGGAAAATAGGGACGCTTTTTATGAAGACAAGGCGTAAGCTCGGCAACACAGATTGACCGGCCTGCCTGGCCAACCCCAGCCCGATGTTGCCTGTCGGGCTTTTTATTGGCTGTTTTTCCAGTCGTCGGCCGGCGCCGTTGCAGCCCGGCCCGCCTGCCTCATGCCAGTGCCTTGAGCACCCCGGCAATGGCCTGCAGCACCTGCACTTCGCCACGTTCACCCCAGTAGAGCGCGATCATCTGCCTGTCCGCCTCGACCTTGAACACATTGGCCGGCAATGTCCTGAAATGAACCAGCAGGGATTCGTCCTCCAGCACTTCGCGCCACTGGTTGACCCAGATCCCGGGCTCGGTCTGCCAGTAGCTCCAGCAAGCCGGTTCCTTGCCACGACGGGGCCGGTGATACTGTGCACAGGGGCTCGGCGGCTCCTGCGGCAGCCAGTGCGGCCACTCCTGGGGCGCCAGTTGCATGCCCAGGCCGATGCGGCGCGCCTCCATGCGCAGGGCCATCTGACCGCTCTGGCGGCGCGAGGGACGCAACCACGCCAGAGGGCTGAGGACCACTGCCAGGATTGACACCACTATCCAGACCGTCATATCTCTACTCCCCGAACATTATTCATGAGCGATTGGGTCACTGCCGAACCAATCAGCTTGAAACGAGCCATACTTACAGCAATTGCGATCCTCAGGAGGTGCCTTCATGCCCTACCACCACATTCTGGTTGCCGTCGACCTGACGGAAGAATGCGACCCGGTCATTCATCGCGCACGCGAACTGTCGGTCAGCAACAGCGCCAAACTGTCCCTGGTGCATATCGTCGAGCCCATGGCCATGGCCTTCGGCGGCGATGTGCCGATGGATCTGTCCCAACTGCAGCAGCAACAGTTCGACCAGGCCAAGGAGCGCCTGGAGCGGCTGATCCTCAAGTATCCCGAACTGTCGCGAGACACCAGTCACCTGACCTACGGCCAACCCCGCCAGGAAATCCATCACCTGGCCAAGGAACAGGCCTGTGACCTGATCGTGGTCGGCAGCCACGGCCGCCATGGCCTGGCCCTGCTACTCGGCTCCACCGCCAATGACGTGCTGCACGGCGCGCCGTGCGACGTCCTCGCGGTCCGCCTGCAAAGCAAGAGCTGATCATCAAAAAGCCCGGCACGAAGCCGGGCTTTTTGATTGCAAGTCGATCAATCAGGCATCCAGCTCGGCCCAACGCTCGACCATCACCTCCAGTTCAGCCTGGAGTTTTTCCAACCGGGCGATCACTGCTGCCGTTTCCGCTGCGGGGCGCTGATAGAAACCGGTTTCGGCCATCTCCGCCTCGACAGCAGCGATCTGCTGCTCCTTGGCATCGATCTCGCCCGGCAGGGCTTCCAGCTCGCGCTGCAGCTTGTAGCTGAGCTTCTTCTTCGCGGCCGGAGCTTCGGCCGGGGCGGCCGCCGGTGCCGGCGCAGCGGTGACGACCGCCGAATTCAGCTCGGCCTTGCCCGATTTGTTCTCGGTCACGCCCAGCAGGCGTGGCGAGCCACCCTGGCGCAGCCAGTCCTGATAACCACCGACGTATTCGCGGACCTTGCCTTCGCCTTCGAAGACCAGGGTGCTGGTCACCACGTTATCGAGGAATGCCCGGTCGTGGCTGACCATCAGCACGGTGCCCTTGAAGGTCAACAGCACTTCTTCCAGCAGCTCGAGGGTTTCCACGTCGAGGTCGTTGGTCGGTTCGTCGAGCACCAGCAGGTTCGCCGGCTTGCTGAACAGCTTGGCCAGCAGCAGGCGCGCGCGCTCGCCACCGGACAGGGCCTTGACCGGCGTCCGCGCACGCTGCGGGCTGAACAGGAAGTCGCCGAGGTAGCTGAGCACGTGACGGCTCTGACCATCGATATCGATAAAGTCGCGGCCTTCGGCGACGTTGTCGATCACGGTCTTTTCCAGGTCCAGCTGATGACGCAACTGGTCGAAGTAGGCCACGTCGATGCGGGTGCCCTCTTCCACCTTGCCGCTGGTCGGTACCAGGCCGCTGAGCATCAGCTTCAACAGGGTGGTCTTGCCGGTGCCGTTGGCCCCCAGCAGGCCGATCCGGTCGCCGCGCTGCAGGACCATGGAGAAATCCTTGATCAGGAACGGGCCGCCCGGGTGGGCAAAGCTGACATTGTCGAGGACCATGACCTGCTTGCCGGACTTGTCGGCGGTATCCAGCTGGATATTCGCCTTGCCGGTACGCTCGCGACGTTCGCTACGCTCCACGCGCAAGGCCTTCAATGCCCGCACACGGCCTTCGTTACGGGTACGCCGGGCCTTGATGCCCTGGCGAATCCAGACCTCTTCCTGGGCCAGGCGCTTGTCGAACAGTGCGTTGGCGGTCTCTTCAGCGGCCAAGGCCGCTTCCTTGTGCACCAGGAAGCTGGCGTAGTCGCCGTTCCAGTCGATCAGGCCGCCGCGATCCAGTTCGAGGATACGGGTCGCCAGGTTCTGCAGGAAAGAACGGTCGTGGGTGATGAACAGCACGGCGCCCTGGAAATCCTTCAGGGCCTCTTCCAGCCAGGCGATCGCACCGATATCCAGGTGGTTGGTCGGCTCGTCGAGCAGCAGCAGGTCCGGTTCGGACACCAGCGCCTGGGCCAGCAGTACGCGACGACGCCAGCCGCCGGACAACTCGGCGAGGGTCTTATCGGCCGGCAACTGCAGGCGGCTCAGGGTGCTGTCGACCAGCGTCTGCAAGCGCCAGCCGTCACGGGCCTCGAGGTCGTGCTGGACATGCATCAGCTTGTCCAGGTCGGCATCGGTGACGATGTTCTGGCTCAGGTGGTGATACTGCGCGAGCAACTCGCCGACGCCGTCCAGGCCCTGGGCCACGACATCGAATACGGTCCGCTCGTCGGCCACCGGCAGTTCTTGCGGCAATTCGCCGATCTTGAGCCCGGGCGCACGCCAGACGGAGCCGTCATCGGGCTTCTGATCGCCCTTGACCAGCTTCAACATGCTGGACTTGCCTGTGCCGTTGCGGCCGATGATGCACACCCGCTCACCACGGGCGATCTGCCAGGACACCTTGTCCAACAACGGCATGGCGCCGAAAGCAAGGGACACATCGCTGAATTTGAGCAGGGTCATGAGCTTCTCCAAAAACCGGGCGCGCATTCTACCTGACTTGAGCCCCGAGGCGGCCGCGATTTTTGCCAATGCCCCGGCCAAGATGACATTTAGTATCAAGTTGCGTACAGCGCCCGGCAAAACTTTCGCCCGCCGCCGGCAAAAGGCTAAGCTACCCGACAATCAGTGTCGGTCCTGCCGGCACTTGCCCGTTTTTTTTGCTCGGAAGTCTCATGCGCAGCCGTCTTTTCAATTTTTTATCGTGTCTGCTTCTTTCCACCTGCGCCGTTCAAGCTGCACAGGCCGTCGACCTCGCCCAGCAACGCCAACTCTACGATGAAGCCAAGCGCGCCCTGGCCAAGGGTGACTCCGGCCCCTACTTCCAGTATCAGGACACGTTGCAGACCTATCCGCTGGAACCGTACCTGGCCTACGACGAGCTGACCGCCCGGCTGAAAACCGCCAGCAACGCCGAGATCGAGAAGTTCCTCGCCGAACACGGCGACCTGCCCCAGGCCAACTGGATGAAGCTGCGCTGGTTGCGCTGGCTGGCCGAACGTGGCGACTGGGCCCCCTTCGTCAAGTACTACGACCCGAAACTGAATTTCACCGAACTGGACTGCCTCAACGGCCAGTACCAGCTCAGCCACAACCTGCGTGCCGAAGGCTACGCCACGGCGGAAAAACTCTGGTTGACCGGCAAGACCCAGCCAGCCGCCTGCGACGCGCTGTTCGACCGCTGGGCGACGGAAGGCCAACTGACCGAGCAAAAACGCTGGCAACGCGTCAAGCTGGCCGCCGAAGCCCGCAACTACGGACTTGCCAGCGCCCTGGTCAAGGGCCTGAGCACCCTCGGCCCGCAAGGTCGGATGATGATCGAGGTGGCACAGAAACCCGACCTGCTGAGCCAGCCTTCACGCTTCGTGCCGGCCGACGAAGCCATGTCCGACGTGGTCGGCCTGGGCCTGCGCCGCCTCGCCCGCCAGGACCCGGACAAGGCCATGGCCCTGCTCGACGGCTATGCCACCAGCATGCACTTCTCCCGTGACGAAAAGGTTTCGATCGCCCGCGAGGTCGGCCTGACCCTGGCGCGCCGCTACGACAGCCGCGCCCTCGAGATCATGACCCAGTACGACCCGGAGCTGCGTGACAACACCGTCACCGAGTGGCGCCTGCGCCTGCTGCTGCGCCTGGGGCGCTGGGAAGATGCCTACCAGTTGACTCGCAGGCTGCCCCAGGACCTGGCGACGACCAATCGCTGGCGCTACTGGCAGGCCCGCAGCCTGGAACTGGCGCAACCGCAGAATCCACAGGCACTGGTGCTGTTGAAGAATGTCGCCCGTGAACGCGACTTCTACGGCTTTCTCGCCGCCGATCGCTCGCAGACCGCCTACCAGTTGACCAACCGCCCGCTGGTACTCAGCCAGCAGCTGATCAACAAGGTCCGCAATACGCCAGGCGTGCGCCGGGCGCTGGAACTGCATGACCGCGGCCAGATCGTCGACGGTCGCCGCGAGTGGTACCACGTCAGCCGGATGTTCAACCGTGACGAAATGGTCGCCCAGGCCAGGCTGGCCTACGACTTGAAGTGGTACTTCCCGGCGATTCGCACCATCAGCCAGGCGCAGTACTGGGACGACCTGGATATCCGCTTCCCGATGGCCCACCGCGATACGCTGGTACGCGAAGCCAAGCTGCGCGGCCTGCATTCGAGCTGGGTGTTTGCCATTACCCGCCAGGAAAGTGCCTTCATGGACGATGCCCGCTCCAGCGTCGGCGCCACCGGTCTGATGCAACTGATGCCCGGCACCGCCAAGGAAACCGCGCGCAAGTTCAGCATCCCGCTGGCATCGCCCCAGCAGGTGCTGGATCCGGACAAGAACGTGCAACTGGGTGCCGCTTACCTGAGCCAGGTCCACGGCCAGTTCAACGGCAACCGCGTACTCGCCACCGCCGCCTACAACGCCGGCCCGGGTCGGGTCAGGCAGTGGCTCAAGGGCGCGAACCACCTGAGTTTCGACGTCTGGGTGGAAAGCATCCCGTTCGACGAGACCCGGCAATACGTGCAGAACGTGCTGTCGTACTCGGTGATCTACGGCCAGAAGCTCAACGCACCGCAGCCGCTGGTTGACTGGAACGAGCGGTTTTTCGACGATCAATAATCAGGGACCTACAGGAAGCCCCCGCAGGACCCGCGCCTAACCCTGAACAGGTGTCCGCGCGCGCCCCGTGGGAGCTGGCTTGCCGGCGAAGAGGTCGGCAAGGCTGGCACCGCCTGATCGACCGCTATCGTCGGCAAGCCGGCGCCCACCGTTCACTTCATTATTCGAGAACGGTCACCGGCATCCCCACTTCGAGCCGCCCCTGGCCGTCATTGACCAGGTTCTGCCCGAACATCACATCCCCATCCTGCTCGCGGTAGGTCTTGAGCGTCGTCAACGGTTCCCGGTCGGCGCTACGCTCCCCGGACTGCGGGTCAATGGTGGTCAGGATGCAGCGCGAGCACGGTTTGACCACGCGAAACTCGACGTCACCGATACGAATGCGCTTCCATTGATCCTCGGCAAACGCCGTGCTGCCTTCGATCACCAGGTTGGGACGAAAACGCAGCATCTCCAGAGGCCGTCCGACCTTATGGGAAAGGTCTTCCAGCGAGGCCTGGCCGATCAGCAGCAACGGGAAACCATCGGCAAACGCCACACGGTCATCATCCCTGCCGTAGCCCGGCTGGGTGATCCGCGCCCGCTCCAGCGGTACATGCACCAGGCGCACCGGCTTGCCGATAAACCCGCTGAGCCAGGCCGCCGCTTCATCGCCAGCATCGGGCACCCGCAAGGTATCGCTCCAGATGGTCACGCCACGCAACGACTGGTCGGCCGGCGGCAGTGCCACGTCCAGCGACGGACGCCCCGGCGCGCTCAGGGTCAGGCCACCCGCGGCATTCCACAGGGCGGACAGCTGGCTCATGCCTGCGACGGCACGCTGGGTCAGGAAACGTCCGTTGGCTTCGTCCACCACCATCCAGCGTCGATCCCCGCTCAACCCCAACTCGTCGAGCGGGCTGTGCTGCAGGGATTCGCCCTTGCCGGACTTCAATGGGTAACGATACAGCGCGCTCAGACGCAACATGTCCAACTCCCGTAGAGGTAAAACCCCGATTCTACAGGAGGGTGGACCAGCGCAACACCGAGCGGCCGGCCAAACAGCGGCCTATGGCAGCCAACCGTACGGGATCAGGCTTCATCCAGCAGCAGACGCTGACGCACCACATCCACCAGTTTGTCTGGCTGGAACTTGGACAGGAAGTTGTCGCAGCCAACCTTCTTCACCATGGCATCGTTGAAGCTTCCGGACAGCGAAGTATGCAGCACCACATACAGACCGCGCAGGCGCGGGTCGTTGCGAATCTCGGTGGTCAGGCGGTAGCCGTCCATCTCCGGCATTTCCGCATCGGTAAAGACCATCAGCAGCTTGTCGGTCATCACCGCGCCGGCATCGGCCCAGCCCTTGAGCATGTTCAAGGCCTTCAGGCCATCGCTGGCGATATGCATCTTCACCCCCAACTGGCCCAGGGTATCGCGCAGCTGCGACAAGGCCACGTTGGAGTCGTCGACCAGCAGCACCTCGCGGCCCCGCGCACGCTCCATCACCGGGTCATCGAGTTTTTCACGGGACACCTTGGCGTTGTACGGAACGATCTCCGCCAGGACTTTCTCGACATCGATGATTTCCACCAACTGGTCGTCGACCTTGCTGATGGCGGTCAGGTAATGCTGGCGGCCGGCACTGGTCGGCGGCGGCAGAATCGCCTCCCAGTTCATGTTGACGATGCGATCCACGCCACCGACCAGGAACGCCTGCACCGAACGGTTGTATTCGGTCACGATAATGGTGCTGTTGGGGCCCGGGACCAGGGGACGCATGCCGATCGCCTGGGACAGGTCGATCACCGGCAGGGTCTGCCCCCGCAGATTGACCACACCGCAGACAAACGGATGGCGCTGCGGCATCAGGGTCAGCTTGGGCAGTTGCAGGACTTCCTGAACCTTGAACACGTTGATCGCGAACAGCTGGCGACCGGCCAGGCGAAACATGAGAATCTCCAGACGATTCTCACCCACCAGTTGCGTACGTTGGTCTACCGTGTCGAGAATGCCGGCCATCAATCACTCCTGGGGCGCTGATACAAAAAGACTACATTGAGAGAGTTATCGGCCGGACCCGCCAGACCTTGACCCTCCGACAAAATGCCATGCAAAACGTTTGATGTCACATTAACATCATGCTTTACTGGACTCATCGCCCTGACTCGACACAATTCCCTCCCGGCGCGACCACAAATTGCTCCTTTGGTTCCCCTCCATAGGGGAATCCCCTAGTAACAATCAGGCCCAACCTGATATTCGCGATATCCAATAGCCATTAATGTGACGCCATTCTCATTGCATGAATGGAGTCAGGCTTTTGCTTTCGATCGCGGGACGGTGGCCAGAAAGCCAGGCAAGGCGCCTCACAAATCTTGTGGAAGCGCTCTGGAACGGCCCTTTTGAACGATCTCTGCAAGCGTCGGGACTCTTTTTCCTGAAGATGAGCGCGCGCAACCCAAGAATGTTGCGCAATCAATCAAGACTGAAACAATCGGAAACAGACTACAGACATCCTCTGTTGGCCGACATTAACTTAACGCCGTTCGCCAAGCGCGACGTTCTATCGCCTGCCGATGTTTTCATGGAGATAAAGCATGCTGAACGGTAAAGAGTGGCAGACGAGTCTGCCGGAATTCCTCGTCGAGGCTGGAACCCTGCAGGCGAAAATGCAGGAGTGCTGCCAGCACCTGGGCCTGATCCGCAACGATCGGGATGCGATCGACTGCCTGCTCGCCGCGCTGCACAAGCTGGCCGGCCGCGCCGATGTGCTCGGCGTACGCTGCATGGCCGACTTCTGCCGGCATATCCACGGCGTGCTGAGCCATGCTCCCGAACAGCTCAACCTGCACAATGACGCCTTGCAGGCGCTGCAGGATTGCCTGACCCTGCTGGCATGGCAACTGGAACTGATCGATCCCCATACGGGCCAATTGAGCCTCGACGACAGCGAACAGGCCGAACTGATCGCGGCCCTGGCGGCACAGACCGACCTGTCCGGAACCCAGCTCACCGAGCCGAAAGCCTTCGCACTGATCACCTTTCCCGGACAATCCGTTTGAACAGCGGCACTTTCGCCCATGCATTTACATTAGCTATTTCCAATAGTTAAACGCGTCTTACGCCTCCCTCATAGTCAAAACCGACACGACCAACTAACGAGCAACTTCCCGGTTTCAGACTGGGTTTTTTAGTGCGCGAAGAATAACTAGCGTACACATGACAAAGTGCCGTAAGTTCACAAGTAAGCAGGCTGCAGCGAGCGGTTTCCCGGGCGTTCTGGAACCACCGTACAAAAATGCTGACCATTCGGACATATATCACCGGGGACGACCAACCTTAAACGAAGTGCTATTATGCTGCCCGCTCACTTATGTGCTTGATGGCAAAGTGATTTCATCTTGAATCCTGATGACGCCAGCACTGTTTTGCCGTGTAAACATATACATCACACCACCTTGTGTATAAGTATTGAACCGTAGCCGTTTTTTCAAACAGAGTCCCGCCGGCGACAGCGTGGGGCTCCCCGTAGCGAACACTCATTGGCTCTACACGCTATGTACGCCAGCCTCAAGTCCTTAAAGCCTTGGCTCCCCTCTCGCAAAAACGCCCGCCGGCTGACCGTCCTGCTCTGTGTCGCCTCGGCCGTGATGAGCCTGTCGGTCTATCTGAATTGTTCGAGCCTGCCGCGAAGCCTGTTGCTGCTGATCCTGCTGATGCTGAACCTGGCCGCGCTGACCAGCGTCTGGCTGCAGCACCGGGTGTCACAGACATCGATCAATTTTCAACCCCAGGAACTCGCCGATCGCCTGCTGGAAGTGCAGGAAAACGAACGTCACCGCCTCAGCCGTGAACTGCACGACGATATCGGCCAACTGCTGACGGCCGCCAAACTGCAGACCCAGTGGTTGCAGGGACGCCTGCCGGAGGAATTGCGCAACCACTGCGCCGACCTGAGCAATACCCTGGACGAAACCCTGGCCAAGGTGCGGGACGTGTCGGCGATTCTCAATCCACGCCAGTTGGCCAGCCTCGGACTAGAAGCCAGCCTGCGCGCCCACCTGCTCAAGACCCTGGGCAATACCACGGTGCACTGGAGCCTGGAATGCCAGCAGCGGTTGACCGGGTTGTCCGAGGAAATGGCCGTGACCGCCTTTCGCGTGACCCAGGAAGCCGTTACCAACATGTTGCGCCACGCCAAGGCCAGCAACCTGCTGATACGCCTCAAGCGCCTGCCCGAAGGCCTGTCGCTGCATATCACCGACGATGGCCTGGGTTTTTCCCCGGCAGCCAATCCGGGCGAGCAGGGCCAGCGCGGCATGGCCGGCATGGCGGAGCGTATCGAACAGTTGGGCGGCACATTGACAGTCACCAGCGGACCCGGCAAAGGTACGCAAATCGAAGCCCTTCTTCCCTGGGCCCCCGGGCCCTCGAACGAGCCAGTACGAATAAGGTTCTATGACCTGCAACTTACTTCTTGTGGATGACCACTCTCTGATCAGGGCCGGTGTGCGTGCCCTGGTACTGGATATTCCGGGCTACGCCGTGATCGGCGAAGCCAATGACGGCGCACAGTTGCTCGAAGCCGTCGAACGCCTGAACCCGGATATCATCCTGCTCGACCTGTCCATGCGCGATACCGGCGGGCTCGACGCCTTGCGCCAGCTCCAGGCGGTACGCCCGCAGAGCAAGGTACTGATCCTGTCGATGCACACCGATCCGCAGTTGATCATGCAGGCCCTGGAAATCGGCGCCCATGGCTATCTGCTCAAGGACACCACCGCCACCGAACTGGCCCAGGCCCTGGAGGCCTTGCGCAACGACGAGCGCTACCTCAGCCCGGCGATCGCCCACACGGTGATCAACCAGGCCCTGACCCAGGTCCAGCGCCATTCGCCGGTGGAAACCGAGACCCATAACCTGACCGGACGCCAGCTGGAAATCCTGCGGTTGATCGTGCGCGGCAAATCCACCCGGGAAATCGCCAACGGCCTGGGCCTGAGCATCAAGACCGTGGAAACCCACCGCTCGCAGATCATGAAGCGCCTGCAGATTTTCGACGTCGCCGGGCTGGTCCTGTTCGCCGTCCGCGAGCGCATCATCAGCCTCGACGACTGAGCAGCGGCGAGTCCGCCGGCAAATGCACCTGCAACGCCCCGGCACGCGCTTCGAAACGCAGGCAATCGCTTTCCAGGGGTTCGCCGTCGAGGTTCAGGTACAAGCCTTCGGCAACCTTGATCTCGACCCAGGGCAGGCGGGCCCGGACGAACATGTTGTCGATCCCCCAACCATCGCTCATCAGGCTGCGCAGCGTCCCCACCACCTCCTGGGGCGCCGGCAGGATACTGATATCGAGCAGGCCATCATCGGCCAGCGCCTCGGGGCACAGCAGGTGCCCGCCGCCTGCCTGGCGCCCGTTGCCGATCCCCAGTGCCAGCAGTTCACCCCGCCAATGGAAATCCGGCCCCTGCAACTCGCCATAGGCGGCATGCAGTTCGTTGAAGCGTGACAACCCGGTAAACAGGTAGGCCGCGCCACCCAGGACCTTCTTCAGGTCTTCCGAGGTATTGGCCGTCACCTGACTGCCGAAACCGCCGGTGGCCATGTTCAGGAACAACTGCCCGCCGACAGCGCCCAGGTCGATCGGCCGGGCCGGCACCTCCAGCAGTTGCAAGGCCAGGGCCGGCTCCAGCGGCACTCCGGCGGCACGGGCAAAGTCATTGGCGGTGCCCAGCGGCATCAGCACCAGGCTCGCCTCGCTGGCGGCCAGGGCCAGGGCTTCGGCGATCTCGCGCAAGGTGCCGTCACCACCGCCGGCGATCAACTGCCGATAACCCATGTCCAGCGCTTCATCCACCAGGCGCCGGGCATCGCCGGCCTCCCAGGTGACGCGCACCGCCAGTTCCCAGCCTTCCCGCCGCTTGCCCTCGACCGCTGCCCGCACGTCTTCGTTGAGGGCCTGCTTGCCATGCAGAATCAGCAATGCCTTGCGCTCGTTCATGAGCCGTTTCTCCTGTGTCGATGGGCCTGGAACATGTGGACCACGGCGAGCTGAAAACGACCTGGCGCAACGGGATTTATTTCACCGCTACCCGCCCGAACGCTCTGGAACGCGCGTGATATAGCACAACAGGGGCGCTTCGGATTTTTTTTAGCTACAAGACATCATTCAATTAGCGACCCGCTGTTTCATGAGCTTTACTCAAGCCCGTGCCATTCAAACGAGAGGAAATATCGGCCGCCGCAGCGATAAAAGCGGGGGCATACCTTCAAACGGTTGACTGCCGATACCGGGCCCGCCCGGTAGAGAATTAGCCATCAGGGACGGGGTTATCGCGAAAAACCTTGTGGCTTTGCCATAGGAAGTACCTGCCGTAGTGCTTCGTAGTTGCCATTTCGCGATGGTAGAAAGGGAGGGGTCACATGCGTTTGCAACCCGTCGACAGCTTATTGCTCACTCGACCCAGCATGGTCGAGTACTTTCTGTTCGGCATCCGTCTGGTCCACGGCCTGACGGCCATTCTGCCCGGGCTGTTGCTGCTGGTTTACCTGCGCGAGCAGAGTCCCGAGATCACCCGCAGCTACCTGACCATCCTGCTGTTCTTCGGTGTCATCAGCGTACTGATCTTCCAGGCCCTGGGGGTCTATGCCGAAACCATCTTCAGCAACCTGCTGCGCTTCCAGCTCACCCTCTTCGCCTGGTCCTCGGCGTTCTGCCTGCTGCTGTTCATGCACCACGGCCTGCAACTGTTCAGCTACCTGACCAATACCCAACTGCTGGTCTGGTTCCTCGCCAGCCTGGTGCTGTTCGGCATCGAGCGCCTGATCCTGCTGACGCTGTTCCAGCAACTGATGCAACGCGGCATCTTCCTGCAGAACGCGGTGATCCTCGGCGCCACCGAGAACGGCCAGCGCCTGGCCGAATACCTGGCCCAGCACCAGGACATCCGCTCCGGCGTCATCGGCTTTATCGACGACCGCATCGGCCGGCTGCCGAAAACCATGGTCAACCTGCCGCTGCTGGGCAACTCCAGCGACCTGGAACGGCTGATCCGCGAGGAGAAGGTCACCCAGGTGCTGGTCGCCCTGCCCTGGTCGGCCGAGAACCGCATGGACTACATCATCCGCGAACTGCGCCGGCTACCGGTCAATGTGCTGCTGGTGCCGGACATGGTCGCCTTCCGCCATGCCCACAACCGCATCACCGAAGTCGCCAACCTGCCGATGTTCAACGCTTCCGAAGTGCCCCTGCGCGGCTGGTCGCCGATGTTCAAGCGCCTCGAGGACATGGTGCTGTCGAGCACCGCGCTGATTCTTTTGTCACCGGTGATGCTGCTGGTGGCCCTGGCGATTAAACTCGACTCCCCCGGCCCGGTGCTGTTTCGCCAGAAACGCTATGGCTACAACAACCGGCTGATCGAAGTCTTCAAGTTTCGCTCGATGCATCAGCACCAGAGCGACGCCAACGCAGAGAAACAGACCACCCGCGGCGACCCACGGATCACCCGGGTCGGCCGTTTCATCCGCAAGACCAGCCTCGACGAGTTGCCCCAATTGTTCAATGTATTCATCGGCAGCATGTCCATGGTCGGCCCGCGGCCCCACGCCACGGCGACCAAGGCCGCCGGCATCCTGTTCGAAGAAGCCGTCAAGGAATACACCTCGCGCCACCGGGTCAAGCCGGGGATCACCGGGCTGGCGCAGATCAACGGCTATCGTGGCGAAACCGACACGCTGGAAAAAATCGAGAAACGCGTGGAGTTCGACCTGGAGTACATCGAAAACTGGTCGATCTGGTTCGACCTCTACATTCTGTTCCGCACTGTCCCGGCAGTGCTCCTGACACGCGAGGCCTTCTGAATGAGCCTACTCATTCCCTGCATCATCGCCGGCGGTGCCGGTACCCGACTCTGGCCGGTGTCCCGCGAGGCCATGCCCAAGCCCTTCATGCGCCTGCCCGACGGCGAAAGCCTGCTGCAGAAGACTTTCCGCCGCGCCGCCGGTCTCGCTGACGTCCAGCGCCTGCTGACGGTGACCAACCGCGAGGTGTTCTTTCGCACCCTGGATGACTATCGCCTGCTCAACAAAAGCGCCGCGGCCCTGGACTTCATCCTCGAACCGTTCGGTCGCAACACCGCGCCGGCGATCGCCGCCGCCGCCCTGCATGTTGCCCGCCTGTACGGCGAGGATGCGCAACTGCTGGTGTTGCCCGCGGACCATCTGATCAAGGACCTGGACGCCTTCGCCAAGGCGGTGCGCAGCGCCCGGCAACTGGCGGAACAGGGCTGGCTGGTGACCTTCGGCCTGGTGCCGACCAAGGCCGAGACCGGCTTCGGCTATATCGAGAAAGGCCAGGCCCTGGGCAACGACAGCTTCCAGGTCGCCCGCTTTGTCGAGAAGCCCGACGCGGCCACTGCCCAGCGCTACCTCGACGGTGGCCTGCACCTGTGGAACGCCGGCATGTTCTGCATGCGCGCCGACGCCGTGCTGCGCGAACTGCAGGAACATGCACCGGATGTCCTGGCGGCGATGACCGAGTGCCTGGCCCACAGCCACAGCCGCGAGGGCAACCAGGAATTGCAGCTGGAACTCGACGGCAAGACCCTGGCCCTGGCCCCGGATATTTCCATCGACTATGCGTTGATGGAGCGCTCGCAAAAAGTCGCGGTGGTGCCCTGCCAGCTGGGTTGGAGCGATATCGGCTCCTGGCAGGCGGTACGCGAATTGAGCCCGGCCGACGCCAACGGCAACCAGTGCAATGGCGAAACCGTGCTGCATGACGTGAGCAACTGCTACATCGACTCACCCAAGCGCCTGGTCGGCGGGGTCGGCCTCAAGGACCTGATCATCATCGACACCCCCGATGCCCTGCTGATCGCCGACGGCAAGCGCAGCCAGGACGTTCGGCTCATCGCCCAGGAACTCAAGCGCCAGGGCCACGACGCCTACCGCCTGCACCGCACCGTGACCCGGCCATGGGGCACCTACACCGTGCTCGAAGAGGGCAAGCGTTTCAAGATCAAGCGCATCGTGGTCAAGCCCGAGGCCTCACTGTCGCTGCAGATGCACCACCACCGCAGCGAACACTGGATCGTCGTCAGCGGCATGGCGCGGGTCACCAACGGCGACCACGAATTCCTGCTCGACACCAATGAATCGACCTTCATCAAGCCGGGCAAGACCCATCGCCTGGTCAACCCCGGGGTGATTGACCTGGTGATGATCGAAGTGCAGAGCGGCGAGTACCTCGGCGAGGACGACATCGTGCGTTTCACCGACATTTACGGGCGGGTTCCCGCCACCACCGACAAGGCCTGAAACACCGTCAACGCAATGCCACCTAGCCCGTCAGGGAGCTGCAGATATGCACGACAGGAAGACTGACCGATGAAAAACATCCTGCTGATCCTCAGTGTTTTCTTACTCAGCGCTTGCAGCATCCCGGCCAAGGTGGCCCTGCCGGACGGCAACATATTGCGTGAAGGTCACCGCGCCGGTGACGCCCTGGCCGGCAAGCCGTTGCCAGCGCAGCGGATCCGCGCCGGCGATACCCTGCGTATCGTGCGCAACACCGGCGAGGCGCCGTCGATCTCCGCGTTCACCGCCAACTCGATCTATGAACTGACCCTGTTCACCGTGATGAACGACGGCAGTTTCGCCTACCCCTACATCGGCAACGTCAAGGCGGCGGGCCTGACCCCGCAGCAACTGACGCTGGTCCTCGAAGACAAGCTCAAGAACATCTACCAGGACTCGGCCCTGACCGTGAACATCTCCACTGCACCGAGCAACACCGTGTTCGTCGGTGGTTCGGTGCGCAACCCCGCCAGCCTGCCGGTGACCACCGTCACCACCCTCGAACAGGCGCTGATCGGCGCCGGCGGCCTGCTGCCGGTGGGCGACAGCCGCAACGTCGCGCTGCTGCGCCAGGAAGACGACGGCCGCTACAAGACCTACTTCTTCGACTACCGCGACACCATGCTCGCCGGCGTCAGCAACCGGCCGCCGGTGCTGCTGCAACGCGGCGACGTGGTGTTCGTACCCAAGTCCCATGTGGGCAATGGCATCGAATGGGTCGACCTGTACCTGAACCAGCTGATTCCGTTCCAGAAATCGATCGGTATCGGGGTGAACTACAACTTGCGCGATAACAACAACTGATCGTTAAGGACAACAGACATGATCAATATCCGTTCCTTCCGCGATTTGTTGCGCCTGTTCTTCATCTTCAAGCGCGAAGTGAAAATCACCGTGCTGGTGACCCTCATCATCATCCTGCTGGGGGCCTTCCTGCTGCCGAACCGATACGAGTCCACGGCGTTGTTGCTGGTCAAGCCCGGGCGTGACACCAGCACCCTGCCGATCGAGATCTCCGACCGCCAGGCCACCATCATCCCCAGTGCCCAGCGTGATCCGATCCTCGACGAAGAGCGCATGCTCACCGGACGACCGATTGCCCGCCTGGTCGCCGAGCAATACCTCGACCAGTTGTCCAAGGTGCCGCCACAGGAAGGTTTTATCGGCACCCTCAAGACCCTGGTAAAAAGCGCGGTGCAGGGTGTGATCGAAGCCGGCCGCGGCTTCCTGCAACTGCTCGGCCTGGTGGAAAAACAGACCCCGGTCGAACGCCTGGCCGATCAGTTGTCGAGGAATTTCAGCGTGACCCACGCCGCCGGGTCTTCGGTGATGGAGATCAGCTTCAAGTGGAACGATCCGCAGGTCGCCCAGACCATCGTCAAGAGCTGGGTCGAACAGTACGAGCAGGAACGCACCCGCAGCCTCGGGCGCAAGAGCCTCTACACCTTCTATGAAGGCGAGAGCAAGGCGACCCAGGCACGGATCCTCGACTACAAGAAACAGATCGAGACCCACCTCAACCAGCTGGGCGCGGTGAGCATCGCCGAACGCCTGAACGATATCTCACGCAACCTCAACAACCTGCGCGGCGAGCACCTGAACACCACCCGTGCCGTCGCCTCGACCCAGAGCGGCCTGGAGCGGATCCAGGCGCAGCTCAACAGCATGAAGAAAGAAATCAGCATCGGCCGGCAGATGAGCATCAACCCGGACCGCCAGGACCTGCAACAGCGGATCAACGCCAAGCAGATCGAGCGCCAGGAAATGCTCCGCACCTTCAAGGAAGGCGCGCCACCGGTGCGGGCCATGGACACCGCCATTGCCAACCTGCAGGATCTGCTCAAGTCGCAGAACGCGGTGGTCCAGCGCACCGACAACCTCGCGCCGAACCCGGTCTACACCCGCCTGCAGAACAGCTTCGCCGACCAGCAGGCCAGCCTCAGCCGCCTGACGACCCAGGCCGCGCAACAGAAAACCCAGCTCGAACAGCTGGAAAAGGATCGTCGCCAGGCCCTGGCCATCGAGCCGGAAATGTCGCGCCTGCAACGGGAACTCGACGCCGCCGAGAAAAGCTTCGCGCTGTACAGCGACAGCACCGAGAAAGCGCGGATCGACCGTGAACTGGACAAGAGCCAGATCAGCAACATCGCGGTGATCGAGCACGCCACCCTCAACGAAAGCCGGGTCTTCCCGAAAAGCCTGAGCATGTTGCTGCTGGCGATTCCCCTGAGCCTGGCGGTCGGCCTGCTGGCCCTGTACTTCTTCTACCTGCTGGACCAGCGCATCCACGACGGCGACAAGATCGAGGAACGCTTCGGGGTCAAGGTCTGGACCAGCCTGCAGGACATCAGCGACGGCCAGGCGCAACGGCGCACGGCCTTCACCGCCAGCATGTACCGGCTGTACGGGGTGCTACCGCTGGAACAGGTCGCCGAACACGGCCTGGCCATCGGCCTGACGTCGGCCCGCCATGGCGAAGGGGTCAGCTTCGTCATCGAGCATCTCACCCAGTTGCTGCGCGAGCGCGGCCATAACGTCCGTATCGCCGGGCCGGGCCCCGCGCAACCGGGAGAAATCCTCCTGCTCGATGCCGGCGGTTTCTTCTCCAACCAGGAAGCCTTCGTGATCCTGCGCCAGGCCAATCTGATTGCGCTGATCGTCGAGGCGGAAACCACCACGGTGCCGATCCTGGAGAACGCCCTGTCGACCCTCAACACCGCGTTCAAGCGGGTCGACGGCATCATCCTCAATCGCCGCCGCTTCGAGATCCCGGAGCGTGTCCTCAACGCCCTGGCCCGTATCCGGAGCCATGCCTGATGCATATCGCCCTGCTCGCCCCCCTGCCCCCGGAACAGAACGGCATCGCCGACTACGCCGGGCACCTGAAGGCCGCGCTGGAAAGCCAGGGCGTGCGTGTCAGCACGCCGCTGGCGGGGCTGGGCAACGATCCGCAGCGAGCGATCCAGGGAGTGGCCGACGGCGATTGGCACGGGATCGACCTGGTCCATGGGGAAATCGGTGGCGGCCGCCTGGCCGAGTTCCACGCCCTGAAAGCCTTGCGCGCGCGCTTTGCCCGGTTGCCGCTGACCGCCACCATCCATGATCCGGAACGCCTGGTCTGGCGCCGCGAGCGCCTGCCCTGGCCGCTGTCGCTGGCGAGCAGGCTGCCGTCACCGCTGCCCCAGGTAGCGACGGTGCTGGCCGACCCGCTGTGCCTGCACGAAGAACGACAATTGGCGCGCAGCCTGACCCGACTGATCACCCTGACCCAGTCCGGCGGCCACTGCCTGCGCCAGCGCATGGGCCTGCACAGCGAACAGATGGCGGTGATCCCCCATGGCAACCTCGCCATCGCCCCGGCCCCGCTGCCATCCCTGGATCCGTTGAAGCTGCTGTACTTCGGCTTTATCTATCGCGGCAAGGGCATCGAGGACCTGCTCGACGCCCTGGCGATGACCTTTGCCCAGCAACCCGGATTGCGCGCCAGGCTGCGCCTGACCCTGGCCGGCGGCAGCGAGCCGGAAATGGCCTTCGGCCCGGCCGGCAGCTACCTCGATCAGTTGCGCCAGCATATCCGGCGACTCAACCTGCAAGACAGCATCGACTGGCAGCTCGACCTGCCGGCCGCCGAGATTCCCCGGGTGATCCAGGCCCACCACGTGATGGTCCTGCCGTACCGCGAGTCGAGCAAGCTCAAGCTGCTGGGCAACCTGCGCGGTACCAGCGGCGCGCTGTCCTGGGCCGCCGCCTGCGGCCGTGGCGCGATCACTTCCGACGCCCGCTCCTTTGCCGAAGAGGTGGCCCAGGGCAACGGGGTGATCTTTCCCCAGGGCAATGTCAGCGCCCTGGCCGCCGAGATCAGCCATCTGTGTGCCACCCCCGAGCTGGCGATCCGCTGGGCCGAGCACGCCAGCATGATCGGCAACCAGCGGGTCTGGAGCCAGACCGCGAAACGCTTCCTGCAGGTCTTCCAGGAAGCCTGCCGAGGACAAGAAGATGTTGCGTAGAACCTTGCTCTGGGTGCCGCTGCTGGGACTGCTGGGCGGCGTGGCCTGCACGCTGCCCTGGAGCACCGGCGCCCAGGCCCAGGTATTGCTCAAGGCGCCACGGGCAGTCGAGTGGAAAGACTTCCTCGGGGTCAACGTGCAGTTCCAGTACTTCGACCCGGCCATTTACCAGAAGCAGATGGACCGGCTCGACGCCCTGGGCCTGAACTGGGTACGCCTGACCATCCACTGGCCGATGATCGAACCGCAGGCGGGGGTCTATGATCTCGCCACCCTGGACGCCGCGATGACGGCGATGCAGAGCCACCGGTACAACACCGTCGCCTATCTGGTCGGCTCGCCAGCCTTTGCCAGCAGCGCCCCGGCCGGTACGCCCAGTGCCGACCAGTACCCACCCAGCGATTTCAATCTGTTCGCCAGCCGCATGGCGACCCTGGCCCGGCGCTATCCCCAGGTGAACACCTGGCAGGTCTGGAACGAACCGAACATCATCTGGCTGCCCAAGGAAGACCCGACGGCCTACTACCGGCTGCTGACCACCACCGCCAAGGCGATCCGCGCCGCCGTGCCGGGCAAACCGGTCGCCACCGCCGGCATGGCCTACTACAGCCAGATGCACAGCACCCCGGGGCTGATGCTCGACAGCCTGCTGAGCCAGGGCCTGGCCAGCCAGAACATCATTGCCGCCTACCATCCCTACTCCGAGCTGCCCGAGGGCGACAACGCCGGCACGCAGGATTTTCTCAGTCAGGGCAATGGCCTCAACAGCACCCTGCATGGCGCCGGCGTGTCCCAGGTCTGGGCCACCGAATGGGGCTGGTCGAGCTATGCCGGACCACGGGAAATGCAGGCGCTGATCGGCATCGGCGGCCAGCAGGACTACACCCTGCGCCGACTGGCCCTGATGAGCGCCATGGACTACCAGCGGATCTTCCTCTTCAACCTCAGCGACCTCGACTCCCGGGCCAGTCCGCGTGACCAGTACTACGGCCTGCTGGACCTAGATGGCGAGCCGAAGCCGGTCTACACCGCCCTGAAGAACTTCTTCGACGTCACCGGTCCGGCGCTGCAACCCGCCGACACCCCCAGCCTGAGCAATGCGCCCGACGATCTGTTCAGCGTCACCTGGACCCGTGGCGACGGCGCCCGTGTCTGGATGTTCTGGAGCGCCAGCGGCACCCGCCTGCAACTGCCCGGCGTCACCCGCGCGGCGCTGTTCGATCCCCTCGCCGGCACCCGTACCGACCTGAGCGATGCCCAGGCCGTCACCGTGCCGCTGAAAACCAGCCTGCAACTGTTGGTGTGGTCGCCATGAAAATTCTCTGGACCCTGCCCTACCTGCCCTGGCCCACCACCAGCGGTGGCAAGACCCGGCAATTCCACCTGCTGCGCAGCCTCGCCGCGCGCGGGCACCGGATCACCTTGCTGGTGCAGTCGAAGAGCGAACTCGACGCTGCCACGCGCAACGCCCTGGAACCCTGTCTCGAACGCCTGATCGTGGTACCGCGGCGCTCGCTGCGCAGCCTGCAGACGTTGTTCACCGTCCTCTGCGCGCCCTACCCGATGCTGGCCGCCATCAACGGCTCGGCGCCGCGCCTGCAACAGCAGTTCCGGGCGCTGCTCGACGAACACTGGGACGTGATCCAGATCGAGCACAGCTACAGCTTCCAGCCCTTCGAGCAACCGCTGCTCGACGCCCGACGGGACTTTATCCTCACTGAACACAATGTCGAGTCGGCCCTCGGCGCGGCCAGCTACGACCGGCTGCCGGGCTGGATGAAACCCTTCACACTGTATGACCAGTGGCGTTACCGCCGCTGGGAAAGCCGGGTGTTCCGCCAGGCCGCCGAACTGATCGCCGTGACCCGCCAGGACGCCGATGTGCTGCGCCTGCAGACCGGCAAGCCGGTGGCCGTGGTGGTCAACGGCGTCGACACCGGCCATTACGCCGGCGTCCAGCCCGACCTGCACGCCCAGCGCCTGCTGTTTATCGGCAACTATGAATACAGCCCGAACCTGGATGCGGTCGAATGGGCGCTGGAAGAAATCCTCCCGGCCCTCTGGAAGCTCAATCCCGGCGTGCGTTTCGCCATTGCCGGGTTCGGCCTGCCGGATGCCTGGCGCCAGCGCTGGGACGACCCGCGCATCGAATGGCAAGGCTTTGTCCCCGACCTGCGCACCCTGCAAAGCCGCGCCTCGGTCTTTTTCGCGCCCCTGCGCCAGGGCGGCGGCTCCAAACTCAAGGTGCTGGAAGCCATGGCCGCCGGCCTGCCGGTGGTCACCACCGACCAGGGCAGCTCGGGCCTGAAAGTCGAGAACGGCCGCCATTACCTGGGCAGCGAAGACCCGCAGGCCCTGGCCAGGATTCTCGCCGATGCCCTGGCGCACCCTTCGCGACTGCACCAGATCGCCGAAGCCGGTCGTGCCTACGTCAAGGCCGAACATGACTGGTCCGTGGCTGCCGCGCAGCTCGAAGCGGTCTACTCCCGACTCCCACGCCTCAAGGAGCAAGTGCCCGTATGCGCATAGGCCTGGATTACCGCCCAGCGGCGGGTTACACCCACAGCGGCATCGGCCGCCAGAACCTGGCACTGGAGGACGCCCTGCGCGCCCACCCCGACGTGCAACTGCAACTGTTCGGCGTGGCGCCGGAAGATCATCCGCTGCGCCGCCGGGTCCATTGCCCACGCTGGGGCGCACCGCTGCAAGGCGTGCACCGCCTGCCCCTGCGGCTGAAATTCGAGGGGGCTTCCTGCCCGGCGCACTGCGCGAGGCCGGCGTGGAAATCTATATCTGCAACTTCAACATGGGCCTGCCCCTGGGCCGCAAGCCGGCCGGCATGCGCTATGTGCTGCAGTTGCATGACCTGTTCCAGCTGACGCTGCAGAACAGCCACGGTTCCAGGCTCAAGGAGCGGATCTACGGCACCACCGACAAGCTGTCGATCGGTCACTCGGTGAAGGTTGCCGACCGCATCTGGACACCATCGCAGTACACCGCCGACGAACTGGTCAAGCTGTTCCCCACGGCCCGTGACAAGGTCCGGGTACTGCCCAACCTGGTCGGCGGCTTCACCGAGGAGCCCGCCGACATCGGCGACCTGCAACTACCGGCGCGCTACTGGCTGGCGGTGGGCACCCGTGAACCGCGCAAGAACATGCCCTGGTTCGTCGCCGCCTGGCAGGCCGCGCGCCAGCAATCGGCCGAGGTTCCGGAACTGGTGCTGATCGGTGCGCCGGAACACCTGCCCGCGGAGCTGCAGCACCTGCCCGGCCTGCATTACCTGAACGGCATCAGCGATGCCCAACTGCACGCGGTGTACCGCCAGGCCGCACGCCTGTGGCAGCCGTCCTACGCCGAGGGTTTCGGCCTGCCGGTGATCGAGGCCCTCAGCGTCGGCACCTCGGTGGCCGTCGCCAGCGGCTCGTCCCTGGATGAAATCACCCCGCCGGACAGCCCACGCTTCTCGCCCACCGACAGCACCGCCCTGACCGCGCTGATGGTCAGCCTGGCCGACGCCCCCGGCGAAGACCCCGCGCTGCTCAAGGTCTGGGCCGCCCGCTACGCCACCAGTGCCTATCGCGAGCGCTTCAACCAACTGCTCGAGGATCTGAGATAATGCCGTTGGCGATGCCCATAGCACTGTTGTTCAGCCTGGTATTCGGCGTGCTGGTCTGGCTGTTGCCGGCGTTCAAGGTGCTGGTGGTCCTGATCGGCATCGCCGGAGTGGTGACGATCATCCGCCACCCGCTGTGGGGTCTGCTGCTGTTCACCGTGCTCGCCACGTTCCTGCCCTACTCGACGGTACAGATCGGCCTGCGCACCACGGTATCCGAAGCGCTGGTCCTGCTGGTCTGGGGCAGCGTGCTGGTCCAGGGGATCTTCAACAACCTGCCGGCCAAACCGGCATTGCTGCGCACCGAGCGCTGGCTGGTGGCGCTGATGCTGTTCAGCGCCTTCCCCTTTGTCATCGGCCAACTGACGGTGAATGCCGACGGCAACGGCCCGGTGAACTGGATCCGCTGGTTGCTGAACCTCTCGGTACTGTTCCTCGTCCCGCGCCTGCTGGACACCACGAAGGCCCGCGAACAGGCGGTGACCGGCCTGCTGCTGGGGACCCTGCTGCTGTTGCTGCTGTCGATCCCGGTGTTTCTCAAGAACGGCACCGCCACCAGCATGACGCCGATCCTCGCCAACCTCGGCTACGGCGGGATCGAGGTCCTGGGCGACAGTCTCAGCGCCCTGTCCAACCGCATGGGCTCGCCCTGGATGCACCCCAACGTCACCGGCGGCGCCCTGGCCCTGCTCCTGCCCCTGGCCTTCTGTTTCGGCCTGACGCGCCAGGGCTGGCCACGGGCGCTGGGCTTCGCCGTCGCCGGCCTGGGCGTGATCGCCCTGTTGCTGACCGGCTCGCGCGGCGCCCTGCTGAGCCTGATCGTGGTGCTGATATGGATGGCCCGCAAGCGCGTGCCCTACACCGGCCGCCTGCTGATGGCCGGCGTCGCCTTCGGCACCTTGCTGCTGATGTTCTACCCGCCGTTGCAAGACCGCCTGCTGACCCTCTTCTCGAGCAACGACGCCAGTACCAGCGTGCGTTTCGACGAGTACTCGCACTTCCCCGAGGCCGTCGCGATGTTCCCCTTCGGCATCGGTTTCAAGGTCGAGCCACCGGTGCCCGGCACCGGCCTCTGGGGGATTTCCAATCTGTGGCTGAACTTCGTCTACAAGCTCGGCGTGCCAGGCCTGCTGCTGTTCGTCGCGGTGATCTGGAGCTGGTGGCGGGAAACCCGTCCCTCCCGGCGCACCATCCGCCTGACGGCGGACAACGCGCTCTGGCTCGGCACCACCTCGGGCCTGATGGCCGCCCTGCTCAGCGGCATTTTCGACCACTACTTCAGCTTCACCCAGGTCCTGATCGCGCTGTTCTGGCTGCTGCTCGGCCTGAACCTGCATGAAGCCCGACGCCTCAAGCTCAAGGCCGCGAGCCTTTCTGGAGTCCAACCATGAAACACCGCATGTTTCACTCCCTGAACCTGCAGCAGGCCCTGCCCGAGTACGCGGTGAAAATGGGCGTCAACCTGGACGAACTGCAGGCCACCTATCAGTGGATGCTGGAAAACGACGTGTGCTTCGAGCAGCCGCTCAAGGGCAATGTGCTGTGCTTCATCAGCTACCTGAATATCGAGACGCGGATCGAGCCGCCACTGGCCCGGCGCTTCTATGCCTTGCTCGGGCGCGAGATCAAGGGCGCGCTGATCCCGCTCTACGGAATCAACTGGCCGACCCTGCGCGACCGCATGCTGCGCTGGTGGGAGCTGGCCTACAACATCCTGGTCTGCAAGATCCCCAGCCACACCCTGCGCCTGCTCTGGCTACGGCTGGGCGGGGCGAAGATCGGCAAGGGCTCGACGGTCTGGCGCAACACCGAAGTACTCGGCGTCGACAGCCTGCGGATCGGCAATGACAGCACGGTCGGCTGGCATTGCCAGCTGGATGCCCGGGGCGGGCTGATCATCGGCGACCATGTGACCATCGCCTCCCACGTGCTGGTCATCGCCGGCGGGCACGATGTCCAGGCTCCGGAGTTCTGGGCCGTCGGCGGACCGGTTTATATCCGCGACTACGCCTGGGTCGCCAGCCGCGCGCTGCTCTCCTTCGGTGCCGATATCGGCGAGGGCGCGGTGGTCGGCGGCAACTGCGTGGTGTCCAAGCCGGTGCCGGCCTACGCGATTGTCGGCGGCCCGGATGCGGCGATCAAAGGCGAACGCTGCCGCAACCTGAACTACAAAGTGGGCGGCAAAGGCCTGTTCACTTTGTTCCACTGAGTCGCGACAGTGTTTGGTTCAACCCTGTGGCTGACCCTCGCGACCCTCACCGGCCTGGCCGCCGGGTTCGCCCGGGAATGGCTGCTGGTCGCGGCCTGGGGCGCCGGCGGGCGCAGCGACAGTTTCCTGGTCGCGCTGTTCCTGCCGGAAGCCTTGCGCATGGCGCTTGCCGCCGGCCTGCTCAGCGCGGCGGCACTGCCGCTCTACCAGCAACGCTCGGCCACCGGACAGGCCGACTGGCTCGGCGCGCTGGCTCCGCGCCTGCTGCTCTGCGGCCTGCTGCTGGGGGGGCTGCTGAGCATCGGGGCGCCACTGTGGGTCCGCCTTATCGGCCCCGGGCTCGACGGCCAGGGTTACGCACTCGCGGGCGACAGCCTGCACTGGCTGGCTTGGTGTGCACCGGGATTTATCCTCCATGCGCTGTTCTGCGTGCCGTTGCAGGCCCGCTCGCGGTTTGTCCTGGCCGGCCTCGGCTCGTTGCTGTTCAACCTGCCGCCGGTGCTGTACCTGGCGATCCTGCGACATGCCGCGACGCCAACCGGCCTGGCCGCCGCCTGTGTCCTCGGCAGCCTGTTGATGCCGACCATCCTCTTGCCATCGCTGTACCGCGGCGGCTGGAAACCCTGGAAACCGGGGCATGCGCCCGGGGCCGGCCGCGAGCTGCTGCAACGGATAGGCCCGTTGCTCAGCAGCAACCTGGCGAGCCAGGGCCTGGCCCTGCTGGAACGGATGGTCGCCTCGCTGCTCGGCGAAGGCGCGGTCACCTGGATCAACCTGGCGCGCAAACTGATCAACCTGCCCCTGATCGCCCTGATGAGCCTGAATCAGGTGCTGCTCGGCCTGATGAGCGGCAGCGCCGGCGCCGAACGCCTGTCCCTGCTGCGCAAGGGCCTGGCCAGCGCCACGTTGCTGACCCTGCCGGCCGTCGCCGGCCTGATCGGTGCCGCCGCCGCGCTGGTCAGCCTGCTGCTGCCCAACCAGGCCGGCGACAGCCCGCTGCCGGAACTGCTGGCGTGGTTCTCCGTACCGCTGATGTTCGGCGCCTGGAACGCCCTGCTCGCCCGCTACGCCTATGCCGCCGGCGACACCCGCCTGCCGCTCAACTGCGAACTGACCGGCAGCCTGCTCAATGCCCTAATGCTGGCCGTGCTGCCCTATTTCTTCGGTTTGATCGGCATTGCCCTGGCAGCGGTCTGCGGGGTGATCCTGACCGGCCTGCTGCTGATGCGCCGTCAACAACTGCTGGCCGAAGTGCCCTGGCGCAGCCACTGGTTGCTCGGGCTCGGCGTCATGGGCCTGGCCGCCCTGTTGCTGCATCCCCTGGCGGGTATCTGGTTGCAACTGGGTCTGAGCACCCTGTGCAGCCTGGTCCTGCTGATCGCCCTGGCATTCTGGCTGCGCCCCTGGCGCCCGCTGTCCCCTGGAGGCTGAACCATGTCGACGCTCAACGTGGCCTGCGTGATCCCGACCTACAACGGCTGCCGGGACCTGGCGCGCCTGCTCGACTCCCTCGACCGCCAGACGGCGGTCTTCACGACCCTGATCGTCGACTCCAGCTCCAGCGACGGCACCTTCGAACTGGCCAGCGCACGCTGCCCCAATGTCTTGCGCATCGACAGCAGGGACTTCAACCACGGCGGCACCCGCCAGATGATGGTCGAGCGCAATCCCGGTCATGACATCTACGTGTTCATGACCCAGGATGCCTACCTCGAGGACCCCGAGGCGCTGGCCAATATCGTCCGGCCGTTTGCCGACGACAGCATCGGCGCGGTCTGCGGCCGGCAGCTGCCGCACCTGGATGCCAGCCCGCTGGCCGAGCATGCCCGGCTGTTCAACTACCCGCCGACGTCCCAGGTCAAGAGCCTGGAGGATGCGCCCCGGCTGGGGATCAAGACCGCCTTCGCCTCCAACTCCTTTTGCGCCTACCGGCGCCGGGCACTGATGCAGGTGGGCGGATTCCCGCAGCATGTGATCCTCTCGGAAGACATGTACGTGGCGGCGAAGATGCTCATGGCCGGCTGGAAAGTCGCCTACGAAGGCAGTGCCTGCTGCCGGCACTCGCACAACTACACCCTCGGTGAGGAATTTCGTCGCTACTTCGACATCGGCGTATTCCATGCCCGCGAACCCTGGATCCGCCAACAGTTCGGCGGGGCGGGAGGAGAAGGCCTGAGGTATGTGCTGTCCGAGCTGAGGTTTCTCGGCCCCGGACGTTGCCTGGCGTGGCCGGGCTCGCTATGGCGCAATGCGGTGAAGCTGTTTGCCTACAAACTCAGCCAGCAGGAACGCCATCTGCCCAAGGGTCTGAAAAAAAGCCTCGGCATGTACAAACGCTACTGGGACAGCCCCTATGCCTGACCCAGCGGCCACTTCAGACGCCGGCGACTTTTCCTATGAACATCCGGGAATCGCCTCAATTGACCGAAAAGCGAAATAGCGCGATTTTCCATGGTGTGATCAGGGCAATGGCGCCCGGGACATGAACCACCGAGGACGTGAAAACACATGGAAGTTGAGCTACAGCACTGCGTGACACCCTGCCTGCATCCGGCTCCCCGATGGTCGGGCAATCACGAGGCAATGCAGCAATCCCAGTCACCCACCGACCCCACCAAGACCGGCGAACCGTCTGGAGGCGACACCATGGAACCGCGAATCACCGAACTGGAAACCCACCTGGAGTACATCCACCGCGATCTCGGCGAAGTCCGCGGCGATGTGAAATCGATCAAGGCCCGCCTCGCCTATATCGCCGGCGGCACGGCGGTCCTGGGAGTGCTGCTGAGCTGGGTCGCCAACCACCGGCTGGATCAGATACTGCGCTTGCTGGCTGCCTGAGCATGCTGCCCGGTCGCCCCTTGTCCGGGGCGGCCACCGGAAAAATGGCCTCCGGCCAGACGCCTCTCCCTCAAAGCGCGATCGGCTTGCGCCCTGCAAACGAGTGGGCCAGCGTACCGCCGTCCACCAGTTCCAGCTCACCACCCAGGGGAACGCCATGGGCGATACGCGAGGTGATCAGCCCCTTGTTGGAGAGCAGTTGGGCAATGTAGTGCGCCGTGGCTTCGCCCTCGACCGTCGGGTTGGTGGCGAGGATGATCTCGCTGAAGCTGCCCTGTTCTTCGATACGTGCCAGCAACTGCGGAATGCCAATGGCTTCCGGCCCAAGGCCATCGAGCGGCGACAGGTGCCCCTTGAGCACGAAGTAACGTCCGCGATAACCGGTCTGCTCCACCGCGTAGACATCCATCGGTCCTTCGACCACACACAACAAGGTGTCGTCACGCCGCGGATCGGCACACTGCGGGCAGAGGTCGTCTTCGGTCAGGGTCCGGCACTGGCGGCAATGCCCGACGCCTTCCATGGCCTGGCCCAAAGCCTGTGCCAGGCGCGCGCCGCCGCTGCGATCGCGCTCGAGCAGTTGCAGGGCCATGCGCTGGGCGGTTTTCTGGCCGACGCCGGGCAAAACCCGAAAGGCGTCGATCAGTTGGCGAATCAGGGGGCTGAAGCTCATGGGAAAAGGTCCGACAAAACTGCGAGAGGCGGTTTATACCCGTGGCTCCGGCCAGCGTCAAATGCACAGGCGACCAGCCCCGGAAACAACAATGCCAGGCAGCGAGCCTGGCATTGCTTGAGTACAAAATACCTCAGGTTCCGTACGAAAACTCGCCGAGCGGCGATCAGGCAAGGCAAGCCTGCTTCAACGCAGCCTGATCGTCGCCCAGGCAGTTTTCGTACAGGGCCTAGAACGGCATCTTGAAGCCCGGCGGCAGCTGCATGCCGGCGGTCATGCCGGACATCTTGTCCGAGCTGTTGGCTTCGATCTTGCGCACGGCGTCGTTGACGGCAGCGGCAAACAGATCTTCCAGCACTTCACGGTCATCGTCGCTGACACCTTCCAGCAGGCTCGGGTCGATGCTCACGCGCTTGATATCGTGACGCCCGGTCATGACCACGGTGACCATGTCGCCGCCAGCCTTGCCGGTGATTTCAGCGTTGGCCAGTTCTTCCTGCATCTTGGCCATTTTTTCCTGCATCTGCTGCGCCTGCTTCATCAGGCCGGCCATGCCACCCTTCATCATGGGAATCACCTCAAAAGTTGCTTGGACAATAGGCGCAAGGCTCCGGCCTCGCGCCGCTCAGTTATTAACCCTGGGTCACCAGGGCTTCGACAGGTTCGATTGTATCGTCACGGATCACCGCACCGAACTGTTGCATCATTTGCTGGATGAACGGATCGGCATGAATCGAGGCCACAGCCTCGTTCTGGCGTTCGTGGCGCCGGCGGGACGCCGCCTGGGCCGGGGTTTCCTGCTCGGGCTTGATCAGCTCGATGGTCACCTTCAGCGTCCGCCCATGGTACTGGTTCAGCGCATCGTTCACGCGACGCAACTGCGTGGCGTTGAACAGGGCGCTGTGGGCCGGGTCCAGGTGCAGCAGCCAGTCATCGCCGTCGACCGCGATCAGCGTGCAGTTGGCCGCGATGCTGCCGGTCATGCCGGAGATCGGCAGTTTCGGGAACAGTTGCAACCACTCCAGCGCCAGGCCGGTGGCCGGCTGCGCGGCCGGCAACGGCTCGGGCTCCGGTGCCGGCTCGGCGGTGTGTTCACTGGCCAGGTCGTCGAGGTAGCTATAGGACGAGTCCATATCCGGCTCGATATAGTCTTCATCCAGCGGCGGCTCGTCGTCGCGATCCGGGCCCGGAGTCGCGGCATCCACCTGGGCCGGGGTCGGCTCGGGAATGGTGGCGGCCGCCCACTCGGGGGCGTCCGGCACCACGCTGTCAGGCGTCGGCAGCGGCATCGGCACCAGTTCCGGCTGCTCGGCGGCGGTTTCCAGCACCGGCTCTACGGCGGGCTCCTGCACCACCGGCTCGGCGGGTTCGTTCCAGGGCAGGTCGACTTCTTCGACCGCGGCGGCCAGGGGTTCGGGCACGGTAGCCGCCTCGACCACCGGCTCCGGCTCCGGCTCAGGCACGGCTTCGACCACCGGCGCCGGGGCTGGTTGCACCACGGGCGCGGGGACTGGCGCAGCGGCCGGCGCAGCGACTGGCACGACATCGGCCTCGACCGCCGGAGCCACAGCCGCGACAACCGGCGCAGCAGCCGCTGGGCCAGCCACGTTCTGGGTGGAATCAACTGTGGCCTGGCTGATCCCCACTGGCTTTAGCGGCTGCCTCGGTGCCGAGGCACTGTCGGCCGGCCGGAACGCGAGCATTCGCAGCAGGACCATCTCGAAGCCGCCACGCGGGTCCGGCGCCAGCGGCAGGTCGCGCCGGCCGATCAGGCCCATCTGGTAGTAAAACTGTACGTCTTCGGCCGGCAATGCCTGGGCCAGGGCCAACACGCGATCACGGTCGCCGTGACCGTTGTCGACGCCTTCCGGCAGGGCCTGGGCAATCGCCACGCGGTGCAGCACATTGAGGATTTCCGAGAGCACGCCGTTCCAGTCCGGGCCCTGCTCGGCCAGATGCCGTACCGCTTCGAGCAACGCCTTGGCATCGCCTTCGATCAGCGCGTGCAGCACATCGTAGACCTGGCCGTGGTCCAGGGTGCCGAGCATCGCCCGCACATCGCTGGCCATGACCTTGCCCTCACCGAAGGCAATGGCCTGGTCGGTCAGGCTCATCGCATCGCGCATCGAACCGTCCGCCGCGCGACCGAGCAACCACAGGGCGTCGTCTTCGAATGGCACGTTCTCGACCCCGAGCACGTGGGTCAAATGCTCGACCACCCGCTCCGGGGTCATGTTCTTCAGGGAGAACTGCAGGCAGCGCGACAAAATCGTTGCAGGAAGTTTCTGAGGATCGGTGGTCGCCAGGATGAACTTGACGTAGGGCGGCGGCTCTTCCAGGGTTTTCAGCAAGGCGTTGAACGAGTGGCTGGAAAGCATGTGCACTTCGTCGATCAGGTAGACCTTGAAGCGCCCGCGGCTCGGCGCGTACTGCACGTTGTCCAGCAGTTCGCGGGTGTCCTCGACCTTGGTGCGGCTCGCGGCGTCGATCTCGATCAGGTCGACAAAACGGCCCTCGTCGATCTCGCGGCATACCGAACAGGTGCCACAGGGTGACGAGGTGATCCCGGTTTCGCAATTCAGGCACTTGGCGATGATCCGCGCAATGGTGGTCTTGCCTACACCCCGGGTACCGGTGAACAGATAGGCGTGGTGCAGCCGCTGGCTGTCCAGAGCATTGATCAGCGCCTTGAGCACATGGGTCTGGCCGACCATTTCGCGGAACGAGCGCGGACGCCATTTACGTGCAAGAACCTGATAACTCATCGATAACCGTCGCATCTGGAAAGCGGAAGACCGCTAATGCTAGCGGAGCAGGGGCGAAATTGCATCCGGCGTGCTTCTCTAATCTGACTAAGCTGCACTTTGTGGGAGAATTCGCGTCCTGAAGCGTCGTACTCCAGACGGAGAGTTGAATGCGTGTAGTGTGGGGCGCCCTCGTACTGATGACCGCCAACTGTTTTGCCGCGCCTGCGCCGTTGCGCTTCGCCGTGGCCGACAGCTGGGCCATGCCGCTGGTCCAGATCGAGAACGACCGACCGACCCAGGGCATTCTCTACGACCTGATGACCAGCCTTGCCCAGCAGGTCGGAGTACCGGCCGAGTTTCACGTGCTGGCCCGGGCCCGCGTGCAGAGCGCCATGGAACACGGCGAAATCGACGTGCGCTGCTATGCCGCGCAATCCTGGCTGCCGAACCAGTCGGGCGACTATATATGGAGTATTCCCCTGCTGATGCAGCGCGATGTGCTGATCAGCAATGCCGAACACCCGCGCCAGGTCAAGCCGCAAAGCCTGCCCAGACAGCCTGTCGGCACGGTATTGAGCTACACCTACCCGACCCTGCAGCCGTTGTTCGACAGTGGCCAGTTGATCCGCGACGACGCCCGCAACCAGGAACAGGTGCTGCAGAAACTCTCGGCGGGCCGCTATCACTATGCGGTCAGCAACCAGTGGAGCCTGGACTGGTTCAACCAGAAGCTGATGCCACAACAGCAACTGCATGCCGTCGCGGTGCTGCAGGAACAACCGGTGGGCTGTTTTGTGCGCAACGACCCGGCGCTGCCGGTGCAGCGCATCCTGCGGACCTTGCTGAGAATGAAGATGTCCGGGGAAATCGACGGGATCATCGGGCTCTACACCGGCAATGGCGAGCAACTGGACAGCCCCACGCCTCCCTCTGCGGAAAAACCCGATGACCTGTAGGAGCCCGGCCTGTCGGCGATGACACCCGCAACCTTTTCACCGACAAAGCGGGCTTCCACAGGATGCGTGAAGGCTCAAGCGGTGGTGCTCCACAACCCCGACGGGACAAACCCCGCGACCCAGTCCGGCACCTCGTCGGCCGCCATCGGCCGGGCAATGAAATAGCCCTGGGCCACGTCACAACCCAGGTTCATCAGCAGGCGCCCGTGCTCGGCGGTCTCCAGGCCCTCGGCAATCACCTCGCGACCAAAGGCCCGGGCCAGGCTGATCACAGCCGTGGTCAGGGCCAGGTCATCCTTGTCGTGGAGGATATCGCGCACAAAGGAACGATCGATCTTGATGGTCTGGGTCGGCATGCGCTTGAGGTAGCTCAGGGACGAGTAACCGGTGCCGAAGTCATCCAGGGAAAAACGCACGCCGAGGGCCTGGCAGGCCCGCAGGCACTGGCTGACCCGCTGGATGTTCTCGATGGCCACCGACTCGATGATTTCCAGGTCGAGCATCTGTGGCGGTACTTCGGCATGCCGGGTCAGCAAGGCGCGCAGGCGCTCGACAAAATCCCCGCGCTGGAAATGCCGGGCAGCGATATTCAGGCTGACCGGCCAGTTGTGGCCGGCCTGCAACCAAACCTGCATCTGCGCCATGACCCGGTCGATCACCCACTCGCCGACTTCGATGATCACATCGGTCTGGGCCACCAGCGGCAGGAACTCATGGGGTTCGAGCAGGCCCTTGTGGGGGCTTTCCCAGCGCACCAGCGCCTCGAAGCCGACCACCGTGCCGGTACGCATGTTGACCTTGGGCTGATAGACCAGGCGCAACTCATCGCCGGTCAGTGCATGGCGCATCAGCTCAACGCTCTGGTGCGTGGCCTTGACCTCCTGGTCCTGGGATACATCGAACAGATGGAAACGGTTGCGCCCGCCCTGCTTGGCCAGGTACATCGCCTGGTCCGCGTGGCGCAACAAGGTATCGGCGTCTTCATTGTCGTTGGGGAACAGGGTCACACCGATGCTGGCACAGACATGGATATCCTGGCCGAGGAGCGAATACGGCGCGGAGATCGCCAGCAGCACCCGCTGCAACGCCGCGTGCAGTTCCTGGCTGTCGCGCACATAACGCAGGATCAGCACGAACTCGTCACCGGACAGGCGTGCCACCACATCCTCGCCACGCATGATCCCGCGCAGGCGCGCCGCCACTTCCACCAGCAGCGCGTCACCGCTGGCATGCCCGTAGCCGTCGTTGACCGCCTTGAAGCCGTCCAGGTCGAGCATGCACACCGCCAGCGGAATATGCTCGCGCCGGGAGAACTCCAGGGCCTGGTTCAACAGATCGGAGAGGAACGCGCGGTTCGGCAGGCCGGTCAGTACATCGTGGCCCACCCGCCACTGCAAGGTGTGCAGCAGTCGCAGCTTTTCGCTGACATCAAAACGGATCGACATGTACTTGCGGACCCGTCCCGTCTCTTCGTCCAGCAGCGGCACCATGGTACTGTCGACCCAGTACAGCGAACCGTCCTTGGCACGGTTGCAGACCTCGCCCTTCCAGACCCGGCCAAGGGCGATGGTGCGCCACATCTCACTGAAGAATTCGGTCGGATGAAAACCGGAATTGAGCATCCGGTGGTTCTGCCCCAGCAGCTCCTCGCGGCTGTAGCCGGAGATCTCGCAGAACGGGTCGTTGACGTAGGTAATCCTTCCGCTCAGATCCGTCTCGGAGAAAATCGCTGCTGCATCCACCACCTTGCGGTACGTCTCGTCCATGACTCAGCTCACCTGGGCAGCTACCGGTTGAACTGATCGACACGCTGTTCGAAAGAACTTCGACGAGGATCAACTAGAGTTAAATGAAGGTCATCAGCAAACAGCGGGGTTGGCGAGCGGCACTCCGTGAAACCAACGCCCGAAGGCACGGCTTGACGGTCGTGGCATGAACTCAAGAGAAATGCGAGGATTTCCTGTTTCATCATTTTGCCACCTGAAACCAGATCACCAAATACCTGTCATAACCGTCGATTCTACGAATTGCATCACATTATGCAATAGAAGGTGATGAATCATGGCGTTGTCTAATGTAAAGATTTGTCGTTAAGTTCTTGATTCTAAATGGGAATTGAGCGATGGAAATTTCAAGTTTGGGTACGGCCATCAGGCGCTATCGCAAGGTAGCGGGGCTAACTCAGGCTGAACTTGGCGAGAAAACCGGTTTTGACCCGAAAACCATCAGCCGCTTCGAAACCGGCAGTTACACCCCCAGCGTGGAAGCCCTGTTTCTGTTCGCCGACGTACTGGGAGTGAAGCTCAAGGCCTTTTTTGCGGATATGGCTGACGAAGACGAACAGCGTGCCTACCTGTTCGGCGTCATTCACAAAGCGCCCTCGAAGGACCTGGGAAAGCTGATCGTCGCGGTCGATCTAGCCCTTGCCAAGCCTTAGCCTCATGCCACTGCGCGCCTGGCGCCGCGACCACGCTACTGACAAAAGCTGACAGCCCCCGGGTTAGGCTGGGTTGCCCTGGAATCACCACAAACGATTCCAGGCCTTCCCACCACTTTCCCAGGAACCACACCGTGACCGATCCCAACTACTTCATGCTGTATGTCGAAAGCCCCGCCGTCAGCGTCGACTTCTACCGTCGCCTGCTGGGCAAGGAGCCGCTGATCGACACGCCGGATTTCGCCCTGTTCGCGCTGGACTCGGGCATCAAGCTCGGCCTCTGGTCGGCCAGCGTCGTGACGCCTGCCGTGCCACACACCGGCGGCGGCGGCGAGATGGCCTTCAATGTCGGCGAGAACGCCATTGTCGACGAACTCCATGAAGCCTGGCGCGAACTGGGGGTGCGCATCGTCCAGCCGCCGAGCACCCTGGGTTTCGGTTATGCCTTCGTTGCGGTGGACCCCGATGCACACCGGTTGCGGGTGTATTCGCCGTCCCCTTCACTGCGCTGATCCAGCGGTCCGGCAGCCGGCCTCTGCCGGCGCCCCTCGAAGTGCAGGCCCAGCACGCTCGCCAGGACAATCGAGCCGCCCAGCAGGACCATGCCCGAGACACCGACACCGAGGATCAACGCCGCCATCAGCATGGCCACCGGCGGGATCAGGTACAAGGCGATGGAGGAACGGCTGACCGTCGAGTGCGTCAGCACATAACCCCAGGCCAGGTACGCCAGGGCACTGGGGAAAATACCCAGCACCAGCACCGCCACATTCACCCGCACGGGGGCCAGCGTCACCTCCTGCGCCAGCCCCGGTCCGTAGACACAGAGCAACAGCAGCGTTCCGGCCCAGACCATGTAGCACACGGTGGTCAACCCGCTGTAGTGATGGGCATAGTGTTTCTGCAGGGTGAAATACAGGCTCCAGGACAGCGCCGCGAGCAGGACCAGCAAGCCCCGGGGATTGAACGGGCCGACGCCGTGATCGCCCCACACCACCACCAGCGCCCCGGCCAGCCCCACAAACACACCCAGCCAGCGCCAGCCCGTCACCGACTCCTTCAGCCAGAAGAACGCGATCAGCGTACTGAACAACGGCGTCGACTGGGCCAGTACGCTCCCGGCCCCGGGGCTGACCCACTGCTGCCCATAGTTGAGGCTGACGTGATGCAGGAAGATCGCGAAGAAACCCAGCACGAACAGCCAGGGCAGATCGCGGACCCGGGGCAAGGCAATGCCCTTCATCAGCGCCACTGCGGCCATGAACACCGATGCGATCAGAAAGCGCAGCAGGGCCAGGTGTCCGGGGCTGTAGCTTTCCAGGCCGATATGGATGCCGATGGGCGAATACGCCCAGCACAGGATGACCAGGGCGGTGGCCAATGAAATTTTTATACGCGGCAGGGCTTTCACGAGAACGCTACATCCAAGATGATCCAGGGGTGTGGCCAGTCTTGAGCGGCGTGGCGACAAGCACAATTGACGAATATTGAGTCGAGAATTCACCGGGAGTGAATCATGGAACTGGCGCAAATGCGCATGGTGAAAGCCGTCGCCGAAACCGGCAGCATCGCCCTCGCGGCCCAACGGCTGCATTGCGTGCCGTCCAACATCACCACGCGCATCAAGCACCTGGAAAGCGAGCTGGGCACCGACCTGTTCGTCCGCGCCGGGCGCGGCCTGAGCATCAGCCCCGCCGGCGAAGTGTTCCTCGAATATTGTGCGCAGATCCTCAACCTGGTGGACGAGGCCAAACGCGCCGTCGACGCCAACACCCGGCCCTCCGGCACCTTGCGCATCGGCGCCATCGAATCCTGCGCCACCGTGCACCTGCCGGCCCTGCTCGCCGAATACCATCGGACCTATCCCGAGGTCAGTCTGGAACTGATCACCGGGACCTGGACGCAACTGCTGGAAGATGTCCGCCAACGCCGGCTCGACGGCGCCCTGGTGGCTGCCGATATCCACCACCCGAAAATCGCCAGCACCGCGTTGTACAGCGAAAAACTGGTGCTGATCAGCGCCGCCGACAGCGCACCGATCCACAATGCCCACGACCTGCTGGGCCGCACCCTGATCATGTGGCCGAACGGCTGCCCCTACCGCGCGGCGCTGAAGAACTGGGTCCAGGACTGCGACCGCAACCCACCGATTGCCAGCTACGGCAGTTGGGGCACGATCATCGGCAGCGTCAATGCCGGTGCCGGCGTCTCGCTGGTGCCCGAAGGCATCCTGCGTCGCTACGAACAGTCGACGGGGCTGGCGACCTATCGCTTCGACGAACTGGCCCCCGTGCAAAACAGCTTTATCTGGCACAGGGAAACCACCCGCCATCCGGCCCGCGAGGCCTTTGCGCGACTGCTGCGGGAACGCCTGGAAACGCGTCCGGAGTAGCGCGCCTACACGGCAATCTGGCGATTCGCCAGTCCCTTCAGGTATTCTGCCAGGCAAATTAATTCAAAATGTAAGGGACTACGATGAAACACCTGCGCCAGCTGTTGGCGGCCGTGTTGCTCAGCGCAACCACTCTGCCCGCCATTGCCGCCAGTACCCCCGCTCCAGCCCCCACCGCCAGCGAGCAACCGCACCAGAGCGCCGAACAGTGGCTCACCACCCTCAAGCAGCAGCACGGCACCATCACCCTGCCGAGCGGTATCGCCACCCTGCAACTCAACAACGAGTTCTACTACCTGTCGCCGGACGACACCGAGCGCCTGCTGACCGAAGCCTGGGGCAACCCGCCGGGCCACAAGACCCTGGGCATGATCATCCCCACTGCCGTCAGCCCCCTGGCGGACAACGGCTGGGGCGTGATCGTCAGCTACAAGAACGACGGACATATCTCCGACGATGATGCCGCCAAGATCGACTACGCCGACCTGCTCAAGCAGATGCAGGCCGACGATGAAGAAGACAACAAGGAGCGGCGCAAGCAGGGTTACGCCGGCCTGCAACTGCTGGGCTGGGCCGAACCGCCGAGCTATGACCAGGGCAGCCACAAGATGTACTGGGCCCGCGAACTGAAAGCCGATGACGCCCAACAGAACACCCTGAACTACAGCATTCGCGTGCTGGGGCGCCAGGGCGTGCTGGAACTGAATGCCGTAGCGGCGATGGCCGACCTGCCGACCATCAAGCAGGAAGTGCCGAAGATCCTCGCGTTCACCAACTTCACCGATGGCAACCGCTACGCCGACTTCGACTCCAGCACCGACAAACTGGCGCCCTACGGCCTGGCAGCCCTGGTGGCCGGCGGCATCGCGGCCAAGGCCGGCCTGTTCGCCAAGATCGGCGTAGCCCTGCTGGCCTTCAAGAAATTCATCGTGATCGGCCTGGTGGTGATTGCCGGCTTCTTGCGCAAGTTGTTCAAGCGCACATAAGCCCCACGCGTCCTGTGCTTGATCGTTCCCACGCTCCGCGTGGGAATGCCGCATGGGACGCTCCGCGTCCGCTCTCACAGCCCCTATCGCCCCCCATCGAACAACCCGAGCGTTTCGGCACAATGGTCGAGCGCCGCGGCACAATGCCCAGCCCCCCATCTCCCTAGACTCGTCCTGAATCCCCCCAAAGACGAGGTCATCATGAAAAACCGCTTCCTGCTCACCGCCCTCAGCCTCGGCCTGAGCATCACCGCCCACGCCGCCGACTTCACCGTGACCAGCCGCGATATCAGCAACGGCAAGCCCATGAGCAGCCGCGAAGTGTTCCAGGGCTTCGGTTGCGAAGGCGGCAACACCTCCCCGCAACTGTCCTGGCAGAACGCCCCGGCGGGCACCAAAAGCTTCGCGATCACCGCCTACGACCCCGACGCCCCGACCGGCAGCGGCTGGTGGCACTGGACCGTGGTCAACCTGCCGACCTCCACCCACGAACTGCCTTCCGGCGCCGGCAGCCAGGGCGGCCAGCTACCCGCGGGCGCCGTGCAAGGTCGCACCGACTACGGCCAACCGGGCTTCGGCGGTGCCTGCCCGCCTGTGGGCGATAAACCTCATCGCTATCAGTTCACCGTCTGGGCCCTGAAGACGGATAAACTCCCGGTCAATGAACAGGCCAGCGGCGCCATGGTGGGCTACATGCTCAATGCCAACGCCCTGGGCAAGGCCACACTGACCGCCACCTACGGACGTTAGTTTTTTTGTACGGAGCCTGAGAATCATGAACGCCCCCGCCGGCATCCAGCACCGCCAGCGCCGTATCGGCGCCAGCGTCATCCAGGCCCGCCAGCCCCATGCGCTGCAACGGGTGCCGATTTTCGTCACCACCCTGTGTCGCGTGCGCCAGGGTGAAAAAGTGATGAGTTGGGACGACCGGCAGATGCGCGTGGGATCGCGACACCTGATCCTGATGCCGGCGGGGCGTGAAGTCGGGGTCGGCAACTACCCCGGCACCCAGGGGTTCTACATCGCCGATACCGTGAGCTTTCCCACGGAACTGCTGCGAACCTTTATTGCCCGCCATAGCCAGCAACTCGCGCCACTTCCCGGACGCGGGAGCACCCAGGAACTCTGTGTGCCGCTGGACCGGCATACCACTTCAGCCTGGGAAAACCTGCTGGAAGCCATCAATGCCGATTCGCCGGACGCCCTGTGCAGCCATTACGCCGAAGCCGTGCTGCTGGCATTGGCCCTGGGCGGCTGGGCCGGGCCGTTGTTACTGGATCGCAACGACCCGTTGTGCGAGCGCGTGCAGCAGATCGTCATGAGCGACCCCGCGCGGGACTGGACCGTCGCGGACGTGGCCGAACGGCTGAACCTGGGCGCCTCGACCTTGCGCCGCCAACTGGCGAACGAGGACGACAGCTTCAGCAACATCCTCGAAAATGTCCGGCTGGGCATGGCCTTGCAATGGCTGCAGACCACACCACGGCCGATAGGAGAAATAGCCGCAGCCAGCGGCTATGCCTCGGCGTCACGCTTTGCCGTGCGCTTTCGCAAGCATTACGGGTTGTCGCCGAGGGAGTTGCGGGCAGTCTTGTAGTCAGTCCGGATAGCCTCAGGGCTGCCCAACCCAATCGGTCGAAAAGGCCAGGTCTCTCTGTGCCTCCAGTTCCGCCAGGCGCTCACTGAGCTGCTTGTGCATCACCATGAACGAATCGCTGCCCAGTGCCAGCCGCTTCGGCGCGGGGTGTTGATCGACGCTTTCGATCATCAGCCGGACCATTTTTGCCGGGTCGCCGATCGGCATGACGGTGCCATCCTCGATCATTCTCCGGGCATGGCTAGCGGGCGAAACATCGTAGGCGTCATTCTTCGGTCCGAGCCTGGCACTGCCATAGCGGAACCGGGTACGGGCGCCACCCGGCTCGACCAGCGTGCAGCCGATGCCAAAGCCCCCCACCTCCAGGTTGACCGCGTCGATAAAACCTTCGATACCCCATTTCGTCGCGTGATACAGGGATCCGCCGGGGAACACGGCCTGGCCTCCGACGCTGGATAGCTGGAGGAGAGAAAAACCGGGCATGGCAAAATGAAGCGCTGATCTTGATTCGGCACTTTATTCGATATGCAGGAGATAGGGTTTAGCAGGAGGCGTTATGGAGGCAACCCCACCAGCCACACCCCGGCACACAATGTTCCCGCTGTGGCTGCTCCCTTCCGGGCCTGACCAGGTTAACGGGTAATCGTTGCGGGGGGACCGATGGGGTCACCATAACGACGCTCGCCTGGCAGCGAGCCGCGCCATTGTACCTAGATAACGAGAAGTTACAACCGCCAGGCGCCGATAAAAATTCGATGGAGCTCAAGCACTTGTCGACATTGCCCAGCCCTATTGTCGATCACTGCGTGTGGGAGCGACCGGCGGTGGTGTTGCTCACGACGGTGTCTGGCTGACGGACGCCTTCGCGGGCAAGCCCGCTCCCACAAGGGCCGGGGGTGCCAGGGGCCATTATGGGCGGGCCGCTTATATTGGAGTTGTGGATCAGGCCGTTATCGCTAGCGGACGCAGAGCGTCCGGGGAGGCGTTACCACGCGGAGCGTGGGAACGATCAAACAGGGACAGCCGTCCCTCAGGTCGCCAGCTGCAACACCTCATCCGCCCGACCACCCTCCTCCTGGATCACCAGGTGAATAAAGTGCAGTTTGGCGATGGTCGCCGGCGGCAGAACAAAGGGATAGAAATCCGGTTGGCCCATGCTGCGGGACAGTTCGTTGAGCATGCCCGCCAGTTCGATCCAGGCGTTGACGAAGGACAGGAACGCCGGGCCTTCCGGATGCTGCGGGTCATAGAGCACGTTGGTGGGGAACGGCTGGTAGTCGAAGTCCGATTCGCGGGCGCTCATGCCGAAGCCCAGCGCCGTGTCCACCGCGTCCATCATGTGCAGGTAGTGCGCCCAGGTTTCCGCCCAGTCTTCCCAGGGGTGCATGGTGGCGTAGGCGCTGACGTAGCGCTGCTGCCAGTCCGCCGGAGCGCCGTTCTGGTAGTGGCGCTCCAGTGCGTCGGCGTAGCTCGCGCGCTCGTCGCCGAACAGGCCGCGAAACGGTTCCAGCCACTGGTCGTTGGCAATCAGCCGGTCCCAGTAGTAATGCCCGACTTCATGGCGGAAATGGCCGAGCAAGGTGCGGTACGGTTCGCGCATCTGTACCCGGACCTTTTCCCGATGGGCGTCGTCGGCCTCCTTGATATCGAGGGTGATCAGGCCATTAGCGTGGCCGGTCATCGGCGATTTGCCTTCCAGGTCGACGCCGACGAAGTCGAAGGCCAGGCCATTTTCCTCGTCCCAGGTTTTCGGGATGACTTGCAGGCCCAGGGTGATCAGTTGCGCCACCAGGCGGCGCTTGGCGGTTTCGACCTTGCGCCAGCGCTCGGGGTTTTCCGGGACCGACAGGTCGGGGATGGTGCGGTTGAGGCTGCAAGCGGTGCACAGGGGGCTGCTGTGGGCGTAGGGGATCAGCCAGTTGCAGGCCGCCGCGGTGTCGAGGTTGCCGCAACGGCGGAACAGGCCGGCTTCGGGGTTGGCATCGAGTTGCCAGCTGTCCGGGTACGGACCCGGTTGCAGGGAGGACAGGTGGCTGCCCTGGGGTTCGTAACCCAGGGCCGCGGAACAGGCCAGGCACTGGCTGTTGCGGAAGAACACCGATTGACCGCAGCGGCAATGCCAGACCTTGCTGTTGCGCGAGGGCTCGGAGGCAAAGGGCGCGGCGATGCGGGAACTGAGACGTTCGAAGAAGCGGTACATGGCGATCTCTCCCTGGGACCTGCCAAGACTAGATCATTGGAGCGGCGGCAGGTTCCCTTTAGATCGCAACCGAAAGCATGGGAACGATCAATCCGTAGGAGCCGGGCCTGCCAGCGAAGCTCTTGGCGATCTTGAGGATGCCATCGCCGGCAAGCCGGCTCCTACAGTTGGGCGTCGTACACAAGTCCTGAGCACGCCCGGAACCTGTGGGAGCCTGGCTTGCCAGCGAAGCTCTTGGCGATCTTGGGGACGCCATCGCCGGCAAGCCAGCTCCTACAGTTGGGCGTCATACACAAATCCTGAGCACGCCCGAAACCTGTGGGAGCCTGGCTTGCCAGCGAAGCTCTTGGCGATCTTGAGGACGCCATCGCCGGCAAGCCGGCTCCCACAGTAGGGCGTCGTACACAAATCCTGAGCACGCCCGGAACCTGTGGGAGCCTGGCTTGCCAGCGAAGCTCTTGGCGATCTTGGGGACGCCATCGCCGGCAAGCCGGCTCCTACAGGGAGCAGATGCAGGACCTCAGATTTCGATACCGTGTCCTTTCAGGAACGCCACGAATGCTTCTTCGTCCAGCACCTTGAGTCCCAGTTCGTTGGCCTTGGCCAGCTTCGAGCCGGCGCCCGGGCCTGCGACCACGCAGTGGGTCTTGGCCGAGACGGAACCGGCGACCTTCGCCCCCAGGCTTTCCAGCTTGTCCTTGGCGATATCGCGGCTCATCAGTTCCAGCGAGCCGGTCAGTACCCAGGTCTGGCCCGTCAGCGGCAAGCCGGCGACAGCCTTTTTCTCGCTCTGCCAGTGCATGCCGAAATCACGCAGTTGCGCCTCGATCGCCAGGGCTCGCTCGGCATTCCCCGGTTGCTCGAAGAATTCGCGCACGGCATTGGCCGGCTTTTCGTTCAAGGCCTGGCGCAGGTCCAGCCAGTCGGCGTTGATGATGCCTTCGACCGAACCGAACTTGGCCGCCAGTTTTTCCGCCGCCGTCGGCCCCACCGAGCTGATGTCCAGCTTGGCGACCAGCCCGGCCAGGGTGGTGCTGGCGGCGAACTCGGCGCCCAGTTCACCCTGGTCCTGCAGGGTCAGCCCACGTTCCAGCAGCTGGGCGATCACCGTACGGTTGTGTTCGTCTTCAAAGAAACTGTGGATCTCGTGGGCCACTTCCATACCGACATCCGGCAGGTAGGTCAGTACCGACGGCAAGGCCTGCATGACCCGCTCCAGCGAGCCCAGGGAGCGGGCCAGGACCTTGGCGGTCTCCTCGCCCACATCGGGAATGCCCAACGCGTAGATGAAACGCGCCAGGCTCGGCTGCTTGCTATCGGCGATGGCTTCCAGCAGGTTACGGGTCGACAGTTCGGCAAAGCCTTCGAGGTCGACGATGTCTTCGTGTTTCAGGGTGTAGAGATCGGCCGGCGAGGCGATCAGTTTTTCATCCACCAGTTGCTCGATGGTCTTGTCGCCAAGGCCTTCGATATCCATCGCCCGTCGCGAGACGAAGTGGATGATCGCCTGCTTGAGTTGCGCACCGCAGGCCAGGCGACCGACACAACGATACACCGCGCCCTCGCTGACCGTTTCGCGGCCCTTGCTGCGCTTGATCAGTTGCGTGCGCTCGACATGGGAGCCGCAGACCGGGCAGCTCTGCGGGATCTCGACGGCACGGGCGCTTTCCGGGCGGCGCTCGGTGACGACCTGCACCACTTGCGGGATCACGTCGCCGGCACGGCGGATGATCACCGTGTCGCCGATCATCAGTCCCAGACGCGCCACTTCATCCATATTGTGCAAGGTGGCGTTGGATACCGTGACCCCGGCCACCTTGACCGGCTTCAAGCGCGCCACCGGGGTGACCGCGCCGGTACGACCGACCTGGAATTCCACATCCAGCAGTTCGGTGAGTTCTTCCATGGCCGGGAATTTGTGGGCAATCGCCCAGCGCGGCTCGCGGGCACGGAAGCCCAGTTCACGCTGGGACGCCAGGCTGTTGACCTTGAACACCACGCCATCGATTTCATAGGGCAGCGCGTTGCGGCGCTCGCCGATATCGCGGTAATAGTCCAGGCACTCGTCGATGCCCTTGGCCAGCTTCAGTTCGCGACTGACCGGCATGCCCCAGGCCTTGAGTTGCTGCAGGTTGCCGATATGGGTGTCGGCGATGTCCGCCGAGACCTGGCCCAGGCCGTAGCAGCAGAATTCCAGCGGGCGGCTGGCGGTGATCTTCGAATCCAACTGGCGCAGGCTGCCCGCCGCGGCGTTGCGCGGGTTGGCGAAGGTCTTGCCACCGGCTTCCAGTTGGGTGGCGTTGAGACGTTCGAAACCCGCCTTGGACATGAACACTTCACCGCGCACCTCGAGGGTGGCCGGCCAGCCGCTGCCGTGCAGCTTGAGCGGGATATTGCGCACGGTGCGCACGTTGATGCTGATGTCTTCGCCGGTGGTGCCGTCGCCACGGGTGGCGCCGCGCACGAGCGCTCCGTCCTGGTACAACAGGCTGACCGCCAGGCCGTCGAGTTTCGGCTCGCAGCTGTATTCGACTGCCGCACCGCCACCGAACAGGTCGCCGGCCGGCAGGTCGAGGCCTTCGCTGACACGGCGATCGAACTCGCGCATGTCGGTTTCTTCGAAGGCGTTGCCCAGGCTCAGCATCGGGATTTCATGCCGGACCTGGGTGAAGGCCGACAGGGCCGCGCTGCCGACGCGCTGGGTCGGCGAATCGGCGCTGACCAGTTCCGGGTGTTCGGCTTCCAGCGCCTTGAGTTCGTGGAACAGGCGGTCGTACTCGGCGTCCGGAATGCTCGGCTCGTCGAGCACGTGGTAACGGTAGTTATGCTGATCCAGCTCAGCGCGCAGCTCTAGAATGCGGGTATGGGCAGCAGTCATGGGGGTCTCTCATAAAGCAAGGGAGCAGCCGAGGCTGCTCCCTATGTTAGTGCGTTTTTTGTGGTGAGGCGCCGGGGCCACTTCGCCGCGATGCGGCGTCCCGACAAGCGCGCTCCCACAGTAGCAGTGAGTCGAACACAGAATGTGTGGGAGCGGGCTTGCCCGCGAAAGGGCCCTCGAGAACGCCCAAAAATTCGACGCTTAACGCTTCTGGGTCAGGGCGCGACGTTCGAACTCGACGATCCGCTGACGGTAATGCTCGATGGTCTGGGCGGTCAGCACGCTGCGCTGGTCATCCTTCAACTCGCCATTGAGTTCCTGGGACAGTTTGCGGGCGGCGGCCACCATCACGTCGAAGGCCTGCTTCGGATAACGCGGGCCCGGCAAGCCGAGGAAGAAGCTCACCGCCGGGGTGCTGAAGTGGTCGATATCGTCGAGATCGAACACGCCCGGCTTGACCGCGTTGGCCATGGAGAACAGGACTTCGCCATTGCCGGCCATGCTTTCGTGGCGGTGGAAGATATCCATCTCACCGAAACGCAGACCGCTTTCAAGGATGTTCTGCAGCAATGCCGGGCCCTTGAAGCCGTTGGCATCGCGGCTGATCACGCTGATCACCAGGACTTCTTCCGCCGCGGGCTGTTCCTTGTCCTGGCGTGCGGCCGGCTTGTGTTCATCCGGGAAATCGTCGTCGCGGCTGCTGAAGCTCGGGCCTTCTTCCAGGTCCAGGTTCAGATTCAGGTCGCCCTGGCTCGGCTCGCTGTTGCGTTTGCCGCGCTTGGACGGTTTTTCCCGAGGCTCGCGCGCCGGCATGCTCACCGATGGCAAGTCATGCTCATCGAGCTCGGGTTCCTTGTGGGTTTCCAGCACACGGGGCGGGCCCAGCAATTCGGCGCTGGAGTCATCGTCCGGCAGATTCGAGAAGCTGCGATCCAGACGAAACTTGAGCTTGCCCTTGCCGCCGCGCATCCGGCGCCAGCCATCAAAAAGAATACCGGCAATGACAATTATGCCGATGACGATCAGCCACTCGCGCAGACCGATTTCCATGTAATCCCGTGCCTCTAATAATGGTTCTATGAAGAAAGGGCGGAAAACCCTTTAAAGCGTGGCGCCAACTCTATGTTCTGACAGGCGTTTTTTCCCACGCACAAGAAAATTGGACATTAAATTAACACGACCAAAGGCAACTTTACACCGTCTGTCGTACAGGGTATGCATTAATAAGTCCCCAAGGATCAGTGCTAGTTCCCGCAAGGTCCCAGGAAAACCCCTTGCGTCTCGAATCTGTTGGCTTCGCCAGCCGCCGTCTCAGGCGTCGACCATCGCCATGGCCTCCTCGACATCCACCGCCACCAGCCGGGAGCAACCGGGCTCGTGCATCGTCACGCCCATCAGTTGATCGGCCATTTCCATGGCGATCTTGTTGTGGGTGATATAGATGAACTGCACCGATTCCGACATTTCCTTGACCAATCGGGCATAACGTCCAACGTTAGCGTCATCCAGCGGGGCGTCAACTTCGTCGAGCATACAAAACGGTGCCGGATTCAACTTGAAGATGGAGAAAACCAGGGCCAGGGCGGTCAGGGCTTTTTCACCACCGGAGAGCAAATGGATGGTGCTGTTCTTTTTCCCCGGGGGTCGCGCCATGATCGTGACCCCGGTATCGAGCAGATCATCGCCGGTAAGATCCAGGTACGCGCTGCCACCGCCAAACACTTTTGGAAACAAAGCTTGTAGGCCGGCGTTGATCTGGTCGAAGGTGTCCTTGAAGCGATTGCGGGTTTCCTTGTCGATCTTGCGAATGACGTTTTCCAGGGTTTCGAGGGCCTCGACCAGATCGGCGTCCTGCGCATCCAGATAACGTTTACGCTCCGATTGTTGCTGGTATTCGTCGATGGCCGCGAGGTTGATCGCGCCCAGGCGCTGGATGCGCGCGGCAATCCGCTCCAGTTCTTCCTCGGCGGCCTTCTCGCTGGCCTCGGCGGTCAGGGTGGCGAGCACGCCGTGGAGATCGTAGCCGTCTTCGAGCAACTGGTCCTGCAAGGTCTTGCGGCGCACGGTCAGGGCTTGCCATTCCATGCGCTGCTGTTCGAGCTGGCCGCGGATCAGCTGGGATTGCTGCTCGGCCTGGCTGCGGCGCTTTTCGGCATCGCGCAGTTCGCGGTCGGCATCTTCGAGGGCGATCTGCGCGGTCTTGAGTTCGACATCGACGCTCATGCGCTTGTCGAGCAATTCTTCGAGCTTGAGGCGCAGCTCTTCCAGCGGGGCCTCGCCCTCCTCCAGGTTCAGGCTCAACTGTTCGCGTTTTTCGGTCAGGCGTTCGGACTGCAGCTCCAGACGCTCAAGGGCCTGACGGGTGGAGTCGTGCTGGGCCTTCAGCGAACCGAGACGGACCGCCAACTGATGGGTATGGTCCTTGTGCTGGCGGGCTTCCTGGCGCACCCGGTCAAGGCGTTCGCGCAGGCTGTCGCGCTGGGCCAGCAACAGCTCGCGCTGCTCGGTATCCACCGCCATGGCGTCGAGGGCTTCCTGCAGTTGCAGGCGCGCTTCACCGACTTCCTCGTGTTCCTGGGCCCGCTGCTCGCCCAGTTCGCCGAGCTCTTCGTCGAGACGGGTACGACGCAGTTGCAATTGCTCGGCCTTGGCCTTGCCGGCGGACAACCTGGCCTTCAATTCGCCTTGCTGGCGGGCTTCATCCTGCAGCAAGCGGCGCAGGTGTTCGCGACCGGTTTCCTGCTGGCGCTGGGTGGCCCGCAGGGTTTGCAACTGGGTTTCCAAAGCCGCCAGGGTTTCTTCGCGCTCTTCGCGCTCCAGGCCCAACTGCTGGATTTCCTGGCCGCGGGCAAGCATGCCGCTTTCCGCTTCGCTGGCGCGGCGCACCCGCAGGAAATGTCGGCCGACCCAGAAGCCGTCGCGGCTGATCAGGCTTTCCCCGACCGCCAGTTGGCCGCGCAAGGCCAGGGCCTGCTCCAGGCTCTCGACGGGCCGGACCTGACCCAGCCAAGGCGACAGATCGATATCCGCCTCGACTTTCTCCAGCAGGCTGCCGGGCACTCGCGTGCCGTCGGCCGCCGGACTGAGCAGGCGCAGGTCGCCCTGCTGGAAACCGCTCAAGTCGAGGCCGGCAAAATTATCTACCAGCACCGCCTGCAAGTCGGCACCGAGCACGGTTTCCACCGCCAGTTCCCAGCCGGCTTCGACCTTCAGGCCCTGGGCCAGTCGCGGACGCTCGGCCAGATGCTGTTCGCGCAGCCATTCGGCGGTGCCGGTGCCCGGATCGAGCGCCGCCTGCTGCAAGGCTTCCAGGGAAGCGAGACGGCCGTTGAGCCGTTGCAGGTCGCCCTGGGCCTGTTGCTGGTCCTGGGTGGCCTTGTGCAAATCCTGGCGCAGTTGTTCGAGGCGTTCGACCTGCGCATCTTCACTGGCCTGCAAATCTTCCAGCGTCTGCTCGCTTTCGGCCAACTGCTCGTTGAGTTCGAGGATCGCCGCGTCTTCCGGATCCGCCGCGAGCAAGGCGCGCTCTTCGGTCAGACGCCGCTGGCGCTCGGCCAGGCGCTCCATGTTGGCTTCCAGTTGCTGGATCCGCGACTGCTGGACTTCCGACTGCCGCCGGGGCTCGGCCGAGCGCAGGTTGAAGGCGTCCCACTGCTCCTGCCAGCCGTGCATGGTGGCCTCGGACTCTTCCAGCGCAGCGGCGGCCTCTTCGGCGGCGGCGCTGGTCAGTTCCTGCTCGGGCTCGAGCATCGCCAGCTCTTCGCCGAGGGTCGCCAGCAAGGTGCGGTCATGGCCCAGGTGCGATTCGGTTTCCAGGCGCGCGCGCTCGGCCTCGCGCAGATCGTCCTGCAACTGGCGCAGGCGTTGCTGGCCGTGCTGGATGCTCTGCTCGACCCGGGCGATGTCGCCGCCGACCGAATAGAAGCGCCCCTGCACCAGATTGAAGCGTTCGGACAGTTCATGGTGCCCGTCGCGCAGGCGCTCGATACTGGCATCGGCGTTGCGCTGTTCGGCCACCAGGGCTTCGAAGCTGATTTCCTGGTTGCCGATGATCGACTCGCGCTGGCCGACCTGTTCATTCAGTGCCTGCCAGCGCAAGGCCGACAGTTGGGCCTTGAGCTGGCGCTCCTCGCCCTTGTATTCCTGATACTTCTCGGCGGCCTGGGCCTGGCGGTGCAGGCGTTCGAGCTGGCGCTCGAGCTCTTCGCGCAGGTCAGTCAGGCGCGCCAGATTCTCGTGGGTCCGGCGGATACGGTTTTCGGTTTCCCGGCGGCGTTCCTTGTACTTGGAGATCCCCGCCGCTTCTTCGATGAAGTTGCGCAGGTCTTCCGGCTTGGCCTCGATCAGCTTGGAGATCATCCCCTGCTCGATGATCGAGTAGCTGCGCGGCCCCAGGCCGGTGCCGAGGAAGATATCGGTAATGTCCCGGCGCCGGCATTTGGTGCCATTGAGGAAATAGCTGTTCTGGCTGTCGCGGGTCACTTTGCGGCGGATGGAAATTTCCGCGTAGGCCGCGTATTCGCCGATCAGGGTGCCATCGGAGTTGTCGAACACCAGTTCGATGCTCGCCTGGCTGACCGGCTTGCGGCTGGTGGAGCCGTTGAAGATGACGTCGGTCATCGACTCGCCGCGCAGGTTTTTCGCCGAGCTCTCGCCCATCACCCAGCGCACGGCGTCGATGATGTTCGACTTGCCGCAGCCATTGGGCCCGACCACCGCCGCCATGTTACTGGGGAAGTTCACCGTGGTCGGGTCGACGAAGGATTTGAACCCCGCCAACTTGATGCACTTGAGCCGCACGCTTAATCGACCGCCAGGGCAGACAGCACGATGTCACAGCTGCGCTGGGCGTAGCTGGCCAGGACTTCGCGGATCAGCGGCAGGTCACGGGCGATCACCGCCGCCAGCAGTTGCGCGAACAGTTCCAGGTATTCGGTCATTTCCGCCTTGCGCTGCTCCAGCGCCAGGTAATAGGCACGACTCATGGCCGGCTGCAGGTTCTCGACGGTTTCCTGCAGGTACGGGTTGTCGGCAAACGGATACGCGGCGCGCATCACGTTGAAGCTGTCTTCGACAAAGGTACGGATGTCCTGGCGCTCATAGCTGGCGCTCAGGCGCTGCTGCAATTGCAGGAACGGCGCCAGGTCGGTCTGCACTTTCCAGCGCTGGGCCACGGCATTGCCCAGCAGGATGTACAGCTCGCTCATCAGGGTGCACAGGCTCTGCACCTTGTGGGCGGTGAGCTCGGTCACGTGGGCGCCCCGGCGCGGCAGGATGGCGATCAGATGGCGGCGTTCGAGAATCAACAAGGCTTCGCGTACGGAGCCACGACTGACATTGAGCGCCAGCGTGACTTTCTGTTCCTGGATGCGCTCTCCGGGTTTGAGTTCGCCGCGAATGATGCGTTCGGCGAGGTGGTGAGCAATTTGCTCGGCGAGGCTGTCCGGCGCCTTGAACGTCATGGTTTTCCTTCAAAATCTTTGATCAGTGCAAGCGGCGCAGTGTAGCGCAATTGGTACGTGATGGCGCAGGGCCCAGTGGGCGGAATTTGGCACGGAATACGCATTTGATCCACAGCTAGACTTAAAGCAGAGCCTGCCGTTCATCACTCCGGTTGGCGAAAGCCGCCTTTGAATTCAAAGGGGTTTTCCCGGATGGCGGAATTTCCTGACCTTTCGGTCAGATTTTTATTGACCTGAAAGTCAGACATCACTAGATTCTGCCTCAACGGTCAACAACAATAATGAGTCTGCGAGGCCTTCCGTGATCCAGTTTTTACTCAACCAGGAACTCCGTAGCGAGCACGCCCTGGACCCGAACCTGACGGTGCTCAACTATCTGCGCGAGCACCTGGGCAAGCCCGGCACCAAGGAAGGCTGCGCCAGTGGCGACTGCGGTGCCTGCACCGTGGTGGTCGGCGAACTGCACACGGACGATTCGGGCACCGAGCGGATTCGCTATCGCAGCCTCAACTCGTGCCTGACCTTCGTCTCCTCGCTGCACGGCAAGCAACTGATCAGCGTCGAGGATCTCAAGCACCAGGGCCAGTTGCACAGCGTGCAGAAGGCCATGGTCGAATGCCACGGTTCACAGTGCGGCTTCTGCACGCCGGGCTTTGTCATGTCGCTGTTCGCCCTGCAGAAGAACAGCGAGGCCCCGGACAGCCACAAGGCCCACGAAGCCCTGGCCGGCAACCTCTGCCGTTGCACCGGCTATCGGCCGATCCTCGCCGCCGCCGAGCAGGCCTGCTGCAACAAGCCCGCCGATCAGTTCGATGCCCGCGAAGCCCAGACCATCGCCCGCCTGAAGGCCATCGCCCCCACCGAAACCGGCGAACTGAACAGCGGCGACAAGCGCTGCCTGGTGCCGCTGACGGTCGCCGACCTGGCCGAACTCTACGGCTCGCACCCGGAAGCCCGACTGCTGGCCGGCGGTACCGACCTGGCCCTGGAAGTCACCCAGTTCCATCGTCCCCTGCCGGTGATGATCTACGTCGGTAACGTCGCCGAGCTCAAGCGTGTCGAGACCTTCGACGATCGCCTGGAAATCGGTGCCGCCACCCCGCTGTCGGATTGTTATGCCGCCCTGAAGGCCGAGTACCCGGATTTCGGTGAGTTGTTGCAGCGCTTCGCCTCGCTGCAGATTCGCAACCAGGGCACTCTCGGCGGCAATATCGGCAACGCCTCGCCCATCGGTGATTCACCACCCCTGCTGATCGCGCTGAATGCGCAACTGGTCCTGCGCAAAGGCAGCGGCAGCCGCACCCTGGCACTGGAAGACTATTTCATCGATTACCGGGTGACCGCCCGCCAGGAAAGCGAATTCATCGAGAAGATCATCGTGCCACGGGCCAGCGCCGAACAGCGCTTCCGTGCCTACAAGGTGTCCAAGCGCCTGGATGACGATATTTCCGCGGTCTGCGCCGCGTTCAACCTGCGGATCGAGAACGGCGTGGTCACCGACGCGCGGATCGCCTTCGGCGGCATGGCGGCGATTCCGAAACGCGCCAGGGCCTGCGAAGCCGCGCTGGTCGGTGCGGCCTGGAACCTTGCCGGCATCGAGCGCGCCTGCCGGGCGCTGGCCGAGGACTTCACACCGCTGTCGGACTTCCGCGCCAGCAAGGAATACCGCCTGCTCAGCGCCCAGAACCTGTTGCGCAAATACTTCATCGAACTGCAAACGCCGCATATCGAGACACGGGTGACCGCTTATGTCTAACCATCCTGTTGTGGAAAAAACCCAGGCCGAGCTCGCCGAGCTGTTCGCCCGGGACCTGACCACCGGTGTCGGCCGCAGCGTCAAGCACGACAGCGCCGACAAGCATGTGGCCGGCGAAGCGGTGTATATCGATGACCGCCTGGAATTCCCCAACCAGTTGCACGTCTATGCACGCCTGTCGGACCGCGCCCATGCACGGATCATCAGCATCGACACCGCGCCCTGCCATGCCTTTGCCGGCGTGCGTATCGTCATCACCCACGAAGACATTCCCGGCCTCAAGGATATCGGCCCGCTGCTGCCCGGCGATCCCCTGCTGGCGATCGACAAGGTCGAGTTCGTCGGCCAGCCGGTGCTCGCCGTCGCCGCGAAGGACATGGAAACCGCGCGCAAGGCGGCCATGGCGGCGGTCATCGAATACGAAGACCTGGAGCCGGTGCTGGATGTGGTCGAGGCCCTGCGCAAGCGGCATTTCGTCCTCGACAGCCATACCCACAAGCGCGGCGACTCGGCTGCCGCGCTGGCCAGCGCCGAACACCGGATCCAGGGCAACCTGCATATCGGCGGCCAGGAACACTTCTACCTGGAGACCCAGATATCCTCGGTGATGCCCACCGAAGACGGCGGCATGATCGTCTATTGCTCGACCCAGAACCCCACCGAAGTGCAGAAACTGGTGGCCGAGGTGCTGGATGTGTCGATGAACAAGATCGTCGTCGACATGCGTCGCATGGGCGGCGGCTTCGGTGGCAAGGAAACCCAGGCGGCCAGCCCGGCATGCCTGTGCGCGGTGGTGGCGCGGCTGACCGGGCAACCGACCAAGATGCGCCTGCCACGGGTCGAAGACATGCTGATGACCGGCAAGCGCCATCCGTTCTATATCGAGTACGACGTCGGTTTCGACGGCAGCGGGCGCCTGCACGGGATCAACCTGGAACTGGCCGGCAACTGTGGCTGCTCGCCGGACCTCTCGGCGTCGATCGTCGACCGGGCGATGTTCCACTCCGACAATGCCTATTACCTGGGCGACGCGACGGTCAACGGCCATCGCTGCAAGACCCACACCGCCTCGAACACCGCCTACCGCGGCTTCGGCGGCCCGCAGGGGATGGTCGCCATCGAGGAAGTGATGGACAGCATCGCCCGCCACCTGGGCCTCGACCCGCTGGCGGTGCGCAAGGCCAACTACTACGGCAAGACCGAACGCAACGTCACCCATTACTACCAGACCGTCGAGCACAACATGCTCGAAGAGATGACCGCCGAGCTGGAAGCCAGCAGCCAGTACGCCGAGCGCCGGGAAACCATTCGCCGCTACAACGCCCACAGTCCGATCCTGAAAAAAGGCCTGGCGCTGACCCCGGTGAAGTTCGGCATCTCCTTCACCGCCAGCTTTCTCAACCAGGCCGGCGCGCTGGTGCACGTCTATACCGACGGCAGCATCCACCTGAACCACGGCGGCACGGAAATGGGCCAGGGCTTGAACACCAAGGTGGCCCAGGTGGTGGCCGAAGTGTTCCAGGTGGAAATCGACCGGGTGCAGATCACCGCCACCAACACCGACAAGGTGCCGAACACTTCGCCCACCGCCGCCTCCAGCGGTGCCGACCTGAACGGCAAGGCGGCGCAGAATGCCGCCGAAATCATCAAGCGGCGGCTGGTGGAGTTCGCTGCGCGGCAGTACAAGGTCAGCGAGGAAGATGTCGAGTTCCGCAACGGCCATGTGCGGGTGCGCGAGCAGATCCTGACGTTCGAGGCGCTGATCCAGCAGGCATATTTCGCCCAGGTGTCGCTGTCGAGCACCGGCTTCTACAAGACGCCGAAGATCTACTACGACCGCAGCCAGGCCCGTGGCCGTCCGTTCTACTATTTCGCCTATGGCGCGGCCTGCGCCGAGGTGATCGTCGATACCCTGACCGGCGAGTACAAGATGCTGCGCACCGATATCCTGCATGACGTCGGTGCCTCGCTGAACCCGGCCATCGATGTCGGCCAGGTCGAAGGCGGGTTCGTCCAGGGCATGGGTTGGCTGACCATGGAGGAACTGGTGTGGAACGCCAAGGGCAAGCTGATGACCAACGGCCCGGCCAGCTACAAGATCCCGGCGGTGGCGGACATGCCGCTGGACCTGCGGGTGAAGCTGGTGGAAAACCGCAAGAACCCGGAAGACACGGTGTTCCACTCCAAGGCCGTCGGCGAACCGCCGTTCATGCTGGGGATCGCGGTATGGTGCGCGCTCAAGGATGCGGTGGCGAGCCTGGCGGATTACCGGGTACAGCCGAAGATCGACGCCCCGGCGACGCCGGAGCGAGTGTTGTGGGGCTGCGAACAGATGCGTCAGGTCAAGGCAGGACAGACCGTGCCGGATGACCAGGAAACGGTGTCATCATGACCAGGCCCTACGTACCCGGATCGCCAGCAAGCCGGCTCCCACATTATGTGGGCCACCGGCGGGCCGTGAGCGAGGCAAAACCTGTAGGAGCCGGCTTGCTGGCGATAGCCTTCGAACAGACGACACGGAGGTGTCCATGAACGATTGGATCAGTGCCCTGGCCGACTTGCAGAACCAGGGTGACCCCTGCGTGCTGGTGACCATTATCGAGGAACTCGGCTCGACGCCGCGCAATGCCGGTTCGAAAATGGTCGTCAGCGCCAGTAGCACCTTCGATACCATTGGCGGCGGCCATCTGGAATACAAGGCCACCCAGATCGCCCGGGACATGCTCGCCAGCGGCCAGCAGAACACCCACCTGGAGCGCTTCAGCCTGGGCGCCAGCCTCGGCCAGTGTTGCGGCGGGGTCACGGTGCTGCTATTCGAACCAATGGGCCAAGTCCAGGCCGAGATCGCCGTGTTCGGCGCGGGCCACGTCGGCCGCGCCCTGGTGCCGCTGCTCGCCAGCCTGCCCTGCCGGGTGCGCTGGATCGATTCCCGGGAGCAGGAGTTTCCGCCGCAGATCCCCAGCGGCGTGCGCAAGATCATCAGTGACGAACCGGTGGAGGAAATCGACCGCCTGCCCGCCGGCAGCTATTGCATCGTCATGACCCACAACCACCCGCTCGACCTGGAACTCAGCGCCGCGATCCTCAAGCGCAACGACTTCGCCTACTTCGGCCTGATCGGTTCGAAGACCAAGCGGGTGAAGTTCGAACACCGCCTGCGCGAACGCGGCTACGACAATGCGCTGCTGCAACGCATGCGCTGCCCGATGGGCCTGGCCGAGGTCAAGGGCAAGTTGCCCGTGGAAATCGCCATCTCCATCGCCGGCGAGGTCATCGCCACCTATAACGCGAATTTCGGCCAGCACACCGCGAGCGCCGAACCCATTGCCAAACTGCTGCCGGCCTCGCGCCGCAGCCATGCTTCCAAATGAAAACTTCGCATGAAGCCTGGAAGTGAAAACCACGAATTGAGACAGACCATGCCCCAGACACGCAAAGCCTACCGCGCCGCCCTCCTGCACAGCATCGCCGACCCGGCCGAAGTCGGCATCGACGCCTCCTACGAGTATTTCGAGGACGGCCTGCTGGTGGTCGAGAACGGCAAGATCAGCGCCATCGGCCATGCCAGCGAGCTGCTGCCGACGCTGCCGGCCGATATCGCCGTCACTCACTACACCGACGCGCTGATCACCCCGGGCTTTATCGACACCCATATCCACCTGCCGCAGACCGGCATGGTCGGTGCCTATGGCGAACAATTGCTCGACTGGCTGAACACCTACACCTTCCCCTGTGAAAGCCAGTTCGCCGACCCGGCCCACGCCGAGGAAGTCGCGGATATCTTCATCAAGGAACTGCTGCGCAACGGCACCACTACCGCGCTGGTGTTCGGCAGCGTGCATCCGCAGTCGGTCAATGCCTTCTTCGAGGCCGCCGGGAAACTCGACCTGCGGATGATCGCCGGCAAGGTGATGATGGATCGCAATGCCCCCGACTACCTGACCGATACCGCCGAGTCGGGCTACCTGGAAAGCAAGGCGCTGATCGAGCGCTGGCATGGCAAGGGTCGCCTGCACTATGCGGTGACCCCACGCTTTGCCCCGACCTCGACCCCGGAACAATTGACCCTGGCCGGCCAGTTGCTGGGCGAATACCCGGATCTGTACATGCAGACCCATATCAGCGAAAACCTGCAGGAAGTGCAATGGGTCAAGGAACTGTTCCCGGAGCGCAAGGGCTACCTGGATGTCTATGACCATTACCAGTTGCTGGGAGAGCGCTCGGTGTTCGCCCACGGCGTGCACCTGTGCGACGACGAATGCGCGCGGCTGGCACAGACCGGATCGGCGGTGGCGTTCTGTCCGACCTCGAACTTCTTCCTCGGCAGCGGCCTGTTCAACCTGCCGATGGCCGAGAAGCACAAGCTGAATGTCGGGATCGGTACGGATGTCGGCGGCGGCACCAGCTTCTCGATCCTGCAGACACTGAACGAGGCGTACAAGGTCATGCAGTTGCAAGGGGCGCGGTTGAGCCCGTTCAAGTCGCTGTACCTGGCGACCCTCGGCGGCGCCCGGGCCTTGCGCCTGGAAGAGCGGATCGGCAACCTGCGGGCCGGCAGCGACGCCGACTTCCTGGTACTCGACTACCACGCCACGCCATTGCTCAGCTATCGCCTGAAGCAGGCCAGGAGCATCGACGAAACGCTGTTCGTGTTGATGACCCTGGGGGATGACCGCACGGTGCAGCAGACCTACGCGGCGGGGAACCTGGTGCACCAGCGATAAGTGCACAAACCCAGCCACTGAACTGATCGTTCCCACGCTCCGCGTGGGAATGTCTCTCTGGACGCTCTGCGTCCGCTGTTGTGACGCGGAGCGTCACGGACTGCATTCCCACGCGGAGCATGGGAACGATCAATCGCCAGCAAGCCGGCTCCCACAATGACCGCGTCGACTGCCGGTCAGGACGGCCTCTACAGCTTCGCCGCGGGCCGACCCGGCTTCTTCGCCAGCAGCAGGTGCGAGAACACCGCGTGCAGGTCGTCCGAAGCGCTCTCCTCGTCGAGGTTGAGCTTGCTGTCGATATGGTCCATGTGGTGCATCATCAGGTCCACGGCCAGGACCGCGTCCCGCGCCTCGATGGCATCGATCAGCTGGGTGTGCTCGTCGTAGGAGCAGTGCGAGCGGTTGCCGCTTTCATACTGGGCAATGATCAGCGAGGTCTGGGACACCAGGCTGCGCTGGAAGCTGATCAGCGGCGCATTCTTCGCCGCCTCCGCCAGCTTCAGGTGGAACTCGCCGGACAGGCGGATCCCCGCCCCGCGATCACCACGGGAAAAGCTCTCGCGCTCGTCGTGGACCATCTGCCGCAACTCGGCCAGTTGCTCGGCCGTCGCGTACTGCACCGCCAGCTCGGTGATCGCCTTCTCCACCATGCGCCGGGCAAAGAACACCTGACGGGCTTCCTCGACGCTCGGACTGGCCACCACCGCGCCGCGGTTGGGCCGCAGCAAGACCACGCCCTCGTGGGCCAGGCGCGACAAGGCACGGCGAATGATGGTCCGGCTGACCCCGAAAATCTCTCCCAGTGCCTCTTCGCTCAATTTGGTACCGGGCGCCAGGCGCTGTTCGAGGATCGCCTCGAAGATATGCGCATAGACAATATCGTCCTGGGTTCCGCTGCGGCCGGCCTTGCCTGCTCGCGGTTGTTTCTTGAGGGGCTGCAACTGTTCGTTCATGGGCACTCGAGTCGGAAAACGGCGGCGAATGGACTGTAATACAGCACAGTGGGTCGCTGACAAGTATCGCGTAAAATCATGGCACATTGTACACAACCTGTGTAGCCAACACGACTGTACGGCTATTTGCGGCATTGGCTGTATTGCAATAGACGGTTACTTTTGCGTTTAGGCTGCAAGAAGCATTCACGCCTGTTTTCCAGCAGCGTTTTCCAGAGCAAGGAATCCCGCCATGACCGACATCACTCAAGCGCGCCTGCGCCCCCTGGCCGACACCTCGCCTTCCGCGGTGGTCGCCGGTTTCATTGCGATGATGACCGGCTACACCAGCTCCCTGGTGTTGATGTTCCAGGCCGGACAAGCCGCCGGCCTGAGCGGCGGACAGATTTCCTCGTGGATCTGGGCGCTGTCCATCGGCATGGCAATCTGCAGCATCGGCCTGTCCCTGCGCTACCGAACGCCCGTGACGGTTGCCTGGTCGACCCCGGGTGCCGCACTGCTGATCACCAGCCTGTCCGGCGTCACCTACGGCGAAGCGATCGGTGCCTATATCACCTGCGCGGTGCTGGTGACGATCTGTGGCCTGACAGGCAGCTTCGAAAAACTGGTCAAGCGCCTGCCTTCGTCCCTGGCAGCGGCGCTGCTGGCCGGCATCCTGTTCAAGATCGGCAGCGAGATCTTTGTCGCCGCCCAGCACCGCACGGGCCTGGTGCTGGGGATGTTCTTCACCTATCTGGTGGCCAAGCGCCTGTCGCCACGCTACGCGGTGCTCGCGGCGCTGCTGGTCGGCACCGCCCTTTCCGGGTTGCTGGGCCTGCTGGACTTCAGTGGCTTTCACCTGGAGGTGGCAACACCGGTCTGGACCACCCCGTCGTTCTCGCTGGCGGCGACCATCAGTATCGGCATTCCGCTGTTCGTGGTGGCCATGACTTCGCAGAACATGCCGGGCATCGCCGTGCTGCGGGCAGACGGCTACGACGTGCCCGCCTCGCCCCTGATCAGCGTGACCGGCATCGCTTCGCTGCTACTGGCGCCGTTCGGCTCCCACGGGATCAACCTGGCGGCCATCAGCGCAGCGATCTGCACCGGGCCCCATGCCCATGAGGACAAGAGCAAGCGCTACACCGCGGCGGTGTGGTGCGGGATCTTCTACGGGATCGCCGGGACGTTCGGCGCCACGCTGGCCGCGCTGTTCGCCGCGCTGCCAAAAGAGCTGGTACTGTCGATTGCCGCGCTGGCGCTGTTCGGCTCGATCATCAACGGCCTGAGTATCGCCATGAACGAACCCCGGGAACGGGAAGCCGCGCTGATCACCTTCATGGTCACCGCATCGGGCTTCACCCTGTTTTCGGTAGGCTCGGCGTTCTGGGGGATTGTCGCGGGCATGCTGACGCTGATGATCCTCAACTGGCGCAAGGCCTGAACTCATCGATTCAACGTGTAGGAACCGGCTTGCTGGCGATGAGGCCAGCAAGTCCTGCACCGCTCCCACGGACGCCATCGCCGACAAGCCGGCTCCCACAAAGAACCCGGGCAGCTCAGAGGCGGAAATGCCCGACCATGCCCTTCAGTTCCATCCCCAACTGCGCCAGTTCGATACTGGAGGCCGCGTTGCCCTGCATCGCCACCGCCGATTGATCGGCACTGGCCCGAATGCTGGTCACACTGCGATTGATCTCTTCCGCCACCGAGCTTTGCTCCTCGGCGGCCGCGGCAATCTGCTGGTTCATCTGCTGGATCAGCGACACCGCCGCGGCGATGCTGCCCAGGGCGCTTTCAGTCTGCAGGGCATCGCTGACCGCCAGCTTGACCAGTTCACCGCTGCTGCGGATCTGCTGCACCGACGATTGCGCGGCTGAACGCAGGGCGCTGACCAGCCGTTCGATTTCTTCCGTGGACTGCTGGGTGCGCTTGGCCAGGGCCCGCACCTCGTCCGCCACCACCGCGAAACCGCGTCCCTGCTCACCGGCACGGGCCGCCTCGATCGCGGCATTGAGCGCCAGCAGGTTGGTCTGCTCGGCCACGCTCTTGATCACACTCAGCACGGTGCCGATATTCTGGATTTCCGCACTCAGGCTTTCGATGCTCAGGCTGGCCGAGTTGGCCGAGTCCGCCAGTTGCTCGATACGTTGCATGCTCTGGCGCACCACCTGCTGGCCGCTGTCGACCTTGTCGTCGGCGGTCTGTGCCGCCTGCGCGGCCTCTTCGGCATTGCGCGCGACATCATGGACCGTGGCGGTCATCTGGTTCATCGCCGTCGCCACCTGCTCGGTTTCTTCCTTCTGCGTGCTGACTTCCAGGTTGGTCTGCTCGGTCACCGCCGACAGGGAATGCGCCGAGGTCGCCAACTGCTCGATCCCGGCTTGCAAGCCACTGACGATGCCGCTCAGGCCGGCGCCCATCTGCTGCATCGCCTGCATCAACTGGCCGATCTCGTCACGACGCTGGACCTCCACCGTGCCGGTCAGGTCGCCGGCGGCGATCTGCTGGGCCACCCGGATCACGCTGCGCAGCGGCGCGACAATCAGGCGGGTGATCACCAGCGCCGCCACCAGGCCGACCAACAAGGCCAGGGCGGACGAACCGATGATCAGTATCGAGTTCTTCTTCAGTTCGGCCTGCATCGACTGATCTTCAGCCGCGTAGGCCTGGTTGACCCGCTCGACCACCTGCGCGGCACGCTCGTGCAGTTGCTGGTAGACCTTCTTTTCCTGCTCCAGCAGGCCGGTGTACTCGGTGAGCTTTTCACCGAAACTGGCGATATGGCCGCCGACCTCATTGAGTACCGTCTGGTAGCCGGGGTCCTTGACCGCGGTCTTGAGCTGTTCGACGCCGGCCAGGGCCTGGTCCGCCTGTTCGATCTTGCCCTGGGCCTGGTTTTCCTCGTCGCCCTTGCGGCTTTGATCGAGACGCACCCGCGCCTCGTTCATCGCCTGCAGCATCAACTGCGAGACGTGGCTGACCTGGCCGGCCTGCTCGATGAACTCGCTGCCTTCCTTGCCCTCGGACTGCTTGAGTCCATAGGCGCCATCATCGGCCAGGCCGGCCTGCAGGACATCGAGGTTGTTGGCCACACTGGAGACCGACCAACTGGCCATCTCCAGCGCCAGGTCCTTGGCCTGGGTCAGCTCGACAAATTCGTCGAACGCCTTGCGATAGGCCACCAGGGCCTGCTCGACATCGGTCATCACCGGCACGTTGGCCGGTGATTGCGCCTTGAGTGCCTCTGCCTGCGCCGCCAGGGCATCCACGCCCTCATGCAGCGCATCGACCGTCTTGGCGTCCGAATGCAGGGCATAGTCCTGCTCCAGCAGGCGCACCTTGAGCAGGCTGCTGTTGAGCGAGGACATCTGCTTCAGCCCTTCGAAACGCAGACTGATGGTCTGCAAGGACCAGACGCCGATTGCCGCCACCAATCCGGTCAGCAGCAATACCAGGGCAAAACCGATGCCCATCTTCTTCGCCATACCCAGGTTGGCAAAACGTCCTTGCACGGCAGAAATCATGGTGCTTAATCCCCGTTCGAATGCTGAAGGCGCACAAGCCATTCAAGATTCGTGCAGATTCGCAACCACGACCGGTGAAGCACAAGCCTTTGGCGCCGGAATAATGGCCAAAAGCTACACCCGCGTCGTTTTCAGAATGGTCGAGGTCGATTCGGTATCGCCCAGCAAACGGAAGAATTTCTGTGCCCGCTGATCCGCCGCATAGGCCACGTTGATCCGCAGCCAGCCCGCGGAAGTTGCCCTCGGGGTAAAGACCGCATCCTGTGCAAGCAATACCCCGAGTTTATGGGCACCGGCCTGGACCTGGGTAGGACTGTAACGTCGGCTGCGCGCCCAGACGAACATGCCGCCGGACGGCTCGCTGAAAACTTCCCAGCCCGTCTCTTCGAGCAGGTCCAGGGTCGTGGCCATCTCCGCCCCCAGCCGCTGGCGCAGGCGCTGTACCAGCTTGCGATAGGCGCCGTTGGCCAGCAGCGTGGCAACCACGCATTCGGCAAAGCGCGAAGCCCCCAGGCTGGTAATCATCTTCACCTCGGCCAGGCGCTGGATCAGCCCGGCGTGAGCGCGGATAAAGCCGACCTTCAGGGAACTGCTCAGGGTCTTGGAGAAACCACCCAGGTAGATGACCCGCTGCTGCGAGTCCAGTGCCGCCAGTTGCACTCCGGGGCCGCCCTGCAGATCGCTGAAGGCGCCGTCCTCGACAATCAGGAAATCCTCCGACTGCGCCAGCTGCAACAACTGCGTGGCGACCGGGAGGGTCAGGCTGCTGCCCGTCGGATTATGGTAGAGGCTGTTGATGAACAGGCACTTCGGCCGGTGCCTGCGCAGGTGTCCGCGCAACACCTCGATGTCAGGGCCCGTGCGCGTCCTGGGGACTTCCAGCAATTCGATGCCCTGCAAGGCCAGGAGCTTGTAGAGATTGCCATAACCCGGAGTCTCGACCAGCACGCAATCCCCCGGCCTGAGCAGCGTGCGCACCAGCAGGTCGAGGCCCTGGGTGATGCCCAGGGTCGTCAGGACTTCGCCGTCGCCGGACTGAATGCCTTTCTGGGTCAGGCGCTTGTGCAATTGCTGGCGCAAGGCGGGCAAGCCCAAGGGGGTGCTGTAGTGGAACAGGCCCTGCATCTGGGTCCGGCTGACTTCACGCACCGCATAACCGATATCGTCACTTTCCCGCCAGCCCTGGGGAATCCAGCCACAGCCCAGTTTCAACTCCCCCAATGGATGCTCGCTGAACGCTCCCCACTGGGTTTCCAACCCCTCGTACCACTCCGGCTCGGTACCGGGGGAGGACGCCGTGCCGCTGTCGGCGACAATGAACACCGAGCCATTGCGTGACGCCAGTACCCCCTGCATGACCAGGCGCTCATAGGCCTCGGTCACATTGGCCTGACTGAGAGAGTTTTCCTTGGCCAACTGTCGCACCGACGGCAGGCGCGTCCCCGGACAGGCCCGGGTCAGGCGGGTCCATTCGACGATCGCACTGACGATTTGCTGCACGACGGGCACCAGTGCCTGCCGATCAATTTCCAGATCCATTGTGTGTGACGCTCCAAAGCACGGTTATTTCTCGTTAAACAGTTAAACACAAAAGCCCGGCACCTCAGCTTGCACAAAAAGCTTCCCGGTACTCCCCTGCAAGCCCCGTATACCGCGGCCTGCAGCGCCTGACTGACGGCCGCGAGGGAATATACCGACGGGACGCGCCACACTGGCGGACATAAAAAAACCCGCACTGGGCGGGTTCCTTTACCGGGGGGCTACAGGCAGCGGCGAACAGCACGACAGATCAAATGGCCGTGGCTCCGCCATCCACTGCCAGGGCGTGACCGGTGGTGAACGCCGCGCCGTCGCTGCACAGGTAGAGCACCGCGCTGGCAATCTCCTCGACCTTGCCGATACGGCCGACCGGGTGCATCGCCGCGGCGAACTCGCCCTTCTTCGGATCGGCCTCATAGGCGCGCCGGAACATGTCGGTGTCGATCACCGCCGGGCATACGGCGTTGACACGAATTTTCTTCTTCGCGTATTCGATCGCCGCCGATTTGGTCAGGCCGATCACCGCGTGCTTGGAAGCCGCATAGATGCTCATCTTCGGCGCGGCCCCGAGGCCGGCGACCGACGCCGTGTTGACGATCGCGCCGCCGCCCTGGGCGAGCATCAACGGCAACTGGTACTTCATGCATAGCCAGACGCCTTTGACATTGACGCCCATGATCGCGTCGAACTCATCCAGGGTGCCATCGGCCAACTTGCCCTTCTCGATCTCGATCCCGGCATTGTTGAAGGCGTAATCGACCCGACCGTAGGCAGCGACGGCCTGTTCCATGAGTTTCTGCACGTCGGCTTCCTGGGTGACATTGCAGCGGACGAAGATCGCCTCGCCACCGTCGGCACGGATCAATTCGACGGTGCCCTCGCCCCCCGCCACATCCAGGTCGGCCACCACCACCTTCAGGCCTTCGGCGGCAAAGGCCTGGGCGGTTGCCCGGCCAATCCCGGCGGCAGCGCCGGTCACCAGGGCCACCTGGCCGGAAAACGTCATGCTCATGGTTCTGTCCTCGCTGAGTGGGTGAAAGGTCGCGTTAACCGAGTCTAGCCAGTGGTCGGCTCCGCGGGGCAGCACTATCAGAAGGCCGGTTATCGCCTTATGCACCGTAGTGATAAGTTGTGGTGATAACAGCGCGATGACCACCATCATTGCAGTGGATCGCAGCCTATTCGCCCGACGGGCAAAACTTGCCGTGATGCCGATCAGGGTCTATCTACAAGGCTTCATTGATCGCTTCGAGTGCCTGCCATGACCACCCAGAACAATCGCCAATTCCTCCTGGCCAAACGCCCGGTCGGGGCTGCGAACCGTGACACCTTCACCTATCAGGAAGTCCCGGTGGGCGAGCCGGGGGCAAACCAGATCCTAGTCCGCAACGAGTACCTGTCCCTGGACCCCGCGATGCGCGGCTGGATGAACGAAGGCAAGTCCTATATCCCGCCGGTGGGCCTGGGTGAGGTCATGCGTGCGCTGGGAGTCGGCAAGGTGATTGCTTCCAACAACCCGGGGTTTGCCGTCGGCGACTACGTCAACGGTGCGCTGGGCGTGCAGGATTATTTCCTCGGTGAGCCACGGGGCTTCTACAAGGTCGATCCGAAGCTGGCGCCGCTGCCGGTCTACCTGTCGGCGCTGGGCATGACCGGGATGACCGCCTACTTCGCCCTGCTCGATGTCGGTGCGCCGAAAGCCGGTGAAACCGTGGTGATCTCCGGGGCCGCCGGAGCCGTGGGCAGCATTGCCGGACAGATCGCCAAGCTCAAGGGCTGCCGTGTGGTGGGGATTGCCGGCGGCGCGCAGAAGTGCCGGTTCCTGGTCGACGAACTGGGCTTCGACGGCACCATCGACTACAAGAACGAAGACGTTCAGGCCGGTCTGAAACGCGAGTGTCCGAAGGGTGTCGACGTGTATTTCGACAATGTCGGCGGCGATATCCTCGACGCCGTGCTGACCCGCCTGAACCTCAAGGCTCGCGTGGTGATCTGCGGGGCCATCAGCCAGTACAACAACAAGGAAGCCGTCAAGGGTCCGGCCAACTACCTGGCGCTGCTGGTCAATCGCGCACGCATGGAAGGTTTCGTGGTCATGGACTACGCCGCGCGCTTCGCCGCCGCCGGGCAGGAAATGGCCGGCTGGATGGCCAAGGGGCAGCTCAAGAGCAAGGAGGATATCGTCGAGGGCCTGCAGACTTTCCCCGAAACCCTGGGCAAGCTGTTCAGTGGCGAGAATTTCGGCAAGCTGGTGCTGAAGGTCTGAAAGGACTGCTCACCACGACCGGCAGGAGCGGGCTTGCCCGCTCCCGCACAAGCACCACTCCCCCACCGGCAGGCCGGATCAGGCCAGCTCGGCCACGACCGCCGCCAGGGCCTGGGCCGGGTCTGCCGCCTGGCTGATCGGGCGACCGATCACCAGGTAGTCGGAACCGGCCTGCAGTGCCTGGCGTGGCGTCAGGATCCGTCGTTGGTCGTCCTGGGCGCTGCCCGCCGGACGAATCCCCGGGGTCACCAGTTGCAGGCCCGGATGGGCACTCTTCAGCGCCGTGGCTTCCAGCGCCGAACACACCAGGCCATCGAGCCCGGCCTTCTCGGCCAGGGCCGCCAGACGCAGCACCTGCACCTGCGGCTCGACATCCAGGCCGATACCCGCCAGGTCTTCACGCTCCATGCTGGTCAGCACGGTCACGCCGATCAACAACGGCTTCGGACCGCTGCGCTGGTCGAGCACTTCACGACAGGCCGCCATCATGCGCAGGCCACCGGAGCAATGGACATTGACCATCCAGACCCCCATTTCCGCGGCTGCCTTGACCGCCATCGCGGTGGTGTTGGGAATGTCGTGGAACTTGAGATCCAGGAACACTTCGAAGCCCTTGTCGCGCAGGGTCCCGACAATTTCCGAGGCGCAGCTGGTGAACAGTTCCTTGCCGACTTTGACCCGGCACAGTTTCGGGTCCAGTTGATCGGCCAGCTTCAGGGCGGCGTCACGGGTGGGGTAATCCAGGGCGACGATGATAGGAGTCTGGCAGGCGGACATGGATGGGCTCTCAGGCAAGTCGAAATCGGCGCGGATTGTAGCGCAAGCCGGGGCTGATCGGGACCCGGTGATCGGCAAATGTGCCCACGGCGCGCCATAAAGGTCCCCACTCGCACCAATTAAAGTCGAAATCCCGGGCAACATCGGCGAAATATCCTCGATACGACAGCTTTTTCACCCTTTGCGACGCATTCCCCGGCGCTGGCACGTCCGCTGCACCCGCCTGTTCCGAGCGGTATCCAAACGGTTCAGGGAGAAACATATGAACACTCGACTCAAGCCCACGCTGGGCACGTTGCATCTGTGGGGCATCGCCGTCGGCCTGGTGATTTCCGGCGAGTATTTCGGCTGGAGCTACGGCTGGGGCGTCGCCGGTACGCTCGGATTCCTGGTGACATCGTTGATGGTCGCGGCGATGTACACCTGCTTCATCTTCAGCTTTACCGAACTGACCACCGCCATTCCCCACGCGGGCGGCCCCTTTGCCTACAGCCGCCGGGCCTTTGGCGAGAAAGGCGGGCTGATCGCCGGCCTGGCGACACTGATCGAGTTTGTCTTCGCGCCACCGGCCATTGCCCTGGCCATCGGTGCCTACCTGAATGTGCAGTTCCCCGCGCTTGATCCCAAGCATGCCGCCGTGGGCGCCTACATTGTGTTCATGGGCCTGAACATCCTCGGGGTGAAACTGGCCGCCACCTTCGAACTGGTGGTCTGCGTCCTGGCGGTGGCCGAGTTGCTGGTATTCATGGGCGTGGTCGCACCGGCCTTCAGCTTCAGCCATTTCGCCCTGAACGGCTGGGCCGGAGCCGACAGCTTCGGCGCGCCGGCGATTGCCGGGATGTTCGCAGCCATTCCGTTTGCCATCTGGTTTTTCCTCGCGATCGAAGGCGCCGCCATGGCCGCCGAAGAAGCCAAGGATCCGAAACGCACCATTCCCAAGGCCTATATCAGCGGCATCCTGACCCTGGTGCTGCTGGCGATGGGCGTGATGTTCTTCGCCGGTGGCGTCGGTGACTGGCGTACCTTGTCGAACATCAACGATCCCCTGCCACAGGCGATGAAAGCCGTGGTCGGCGACAGCTCCGGCTGGCTGCACATGCTGGTGTGGATCGGCCTGTTCGGCCTGGTGGCGAGTTTCCACGGGATCATCCTCGGTTATTCGCGCCAGTTCTTCGCCCTGGCCCGCGCCGGCTACCTGCCCGCGTCCCTGGCCAAGCTCTCGCGCTTCCAGACCCCGCATCGCGCCATTATCGTCGGCGGCCTGATCGGCATCGCCGCCATCTACAGCGACGGCCTGATCAACCTCAGCGGCATGACCCTCACCGCGGCCATGATCACCATGGCGGTATTCGGCGCGATCGTCATGTACATCATGAGCATGCTCAGCCTGTTCAAACTGCGCAAAACCGAGCCGGACCTGGAGCGCACCTTCCGCGCGCCGGGCTATCCGCTCGTCCCGGCCATCGCGCTGTTCCTGGCCGTGGTCTGCCTGGTCGCCATGGCCTGGTTCAACGCGCTGATCGGCCTGATCTTCGTCGGCTTCATGGCCGCCGGCTTCCTGTACTTCCTGCTGACCGCGCAGTTGCGCGCCGACGCCCCGGCGGATGCGATGCTGACCGGGCAGTAAGAGCTATCGGAGCAGAACGGGCTTACAATTGAACCACTGAGAAATCCCGTGACTCAAAGTGGTAAGGGCCGGCATCCCGCACGAACTTCTCGCGCGGGATCGGTCCATCAAGGAGAATCCCATGCCCTGGTATGCCTGGTTGATCATCGTGGTTGCCATCGGCTCCATCGTCGGCGGCCTGATGATGTTGCGCGACACCGCCACCAAAGTGGAGCTCACCGACGAACAGCGCAAGCGCGTCCAGGAGCGCAACGCCGAGATGGATGCCAAGGACGCGCAGGACCGCTGACACCCCCTCCTGCATTTGAACGGATTTGAACCAACCTTCAAAAAATCCAACCCTCTGCCGACAACTCACAGTTATCATTGGCCGGAGATTTGGAGGTTGAGCCATGCGCTATTCACACGATCATAAAGCCCAGACCCACGAGCGCATCATCAAGGAAGCAGCGGCCCGCTTTCGCCGTGACGGTATTGGCGCGACCGGCCTGCAGCCCTTGATGAAAGCCCTGGGCCTGACCCACGGCGGCTTCTACGCGCACTTCAAATCCAAGGACGAACTGGTCGAGAAAGCCCTGCAGGAAGCCGCGGCGGAACTGGACGTGCATTGCGACACGCTGTTCAGCCAGGACAAGCCGGTACAGGCGTTCATCGACAGCTACCTGTCCGAGTGGCACCTGACCACGCCGGAACACGGATGCCCATTGCCGACCATGTGCTCGGAGCTGGGACAACGTGGCGCACCGAGCCCGACCACCGACACGGTGATCGAGTCCCGGCTCAAGCAGGTCGAGGAGGCGCTGGGTGGCGGACCGGATGCACAGGACCAGAGTATCGTGATGCTGGCGACGCTGGTCGGGGCGCTGGTGCTCTCGCGCAGTGCGGAAGACGCCGAACTGGCGCAGAAGATCCTGGATGTGACCAGGGCGCATTTGAAGGATCAGGTGGAGTAAGGCTCGCCAGGGGCTGCGACAACCAGAGCCCCTGACGAAAAAGAGACCGATCCCCGGACCGGTCTCGAGCGCCGGATCGACGCCGTCAGTTGATCGCCAGTTGGTCGCGATTCTTGTCGAGAATCGCCTTGCCGATCCCCTTGACCTCAAGCAACTCATCCACCGAAGAGAAAGGTCCGTTCGCTTCCCGATAGGCGACGATGGCCTGGGCCTTGGCCTCGCCGATGCCCGACAGTTCACGCTGGATGGTTTCGGCATCGGCGGTGTTCAGGTTGACCTTGCCGGCTTTTGGAGCGGACTCCGCCTGACTCGCGGGTGCGGCTTGCTGGCCGGTCTGGGCGGCTGGCGCCGCATTGACCGCCGCGGTGGCGCCGAGCAGAACGGTTAACAACAGGGAGGGGAAAAAGCCTGTACGCATAGGTGACACTCCATGACATCGTAGGGGAAAGCAGCTTTTCCGAAGCTGCTTTCCAAACCTAGGTGATGCTGGAGCCTTGTCAAAAACGAGGCCGTTACCGGGTGTGTAGCTTCAGGGATCCATGCGCCGCTGCTGATAGATCCAGTCCACTATCTCACCGTCCGGGGCATAGCCGCTGACAGTGTCCCGCAACAACTGACGCACGCGCGCGTAGTCATCGTCCTCCACGGCCGCAAGCAATTCGGACAGGCGCAACTTGAGCGCCTCCCAGGGCAGCAGGTCTTCATTGGCGGTCATGATCATCGGATGCTGGGTCGCCGCCACGTTGTCGCCGATCAGCAACTCTTCGTAAAGCTTTTCTCCAGGTCGCAACCCCGAGAACTCGATCGCGATATCACCATGAGGGTTCTTGTCGGAACGGATACTCAGGCCGGAAAGGTGAATCATCTTTTCCGCCAGCTCGACAATCCTGACCGGTTCGCCCATGTCCAGGACAAACACATCGCCCCCCTGCCCCATCGAGCCGGCCTGGATGACCAGTTGGGCGGCTTCAGGGATAGTCATGAAGTAACGCGTGATCTTCGGATGGGTCACCGTCAGCGGCCCACCCGCCTTGATCTGCTTGTGGAACAACGGAATAACCGACCCCGACGAACCCAGCACGTTGCCAAACCGAACCATGGTGAAACGGGTCTTGTTGACCCGGGACACATTGCTAGAATCACCAAAGAGCACCGGTGCCAGCTCACGACTGAGGGCCTGCAGGGTCATCTCGGCCAGACGCTTGGTGCTGCCCATGACATTGGTCGGCCGCACCGCCTTGTCGGTGGAAATGAGCACGAAGTTCGCCACGCCGGCCTGCAATGCCGCCTGAGCGGTGTTCAGGGTGCCGATCACATTGTTCAGCACGCCTTCGGCGATGTTGTGCTCGACCATGGGCACGTGCTTGTACGCCGCCGCATGGTAGACCGTCTCCACACGCCAGGTTTTCATGACAGACAGCAACTTGTCCGGATTACGCACAGAGCCGAGGATCGGCAGCAGGCGCACGGACAGGGACTCACGGGCCACGCGCCGCTCAAGCTCCGACAAGATGCTGTAGAGATTGAACTCACTGTGCTCGAAAAGCAGAAGCGTCGTTGGGCGCAAGGCAAGAATCTGCCGGCAAAGCTCCGAACCAATGGAGCCGCCGGCTCCGGTGACAAGCACCGCACGGCCCTTGATGCAATGCTCAAGCAGTTCAGCCTGGGCAGGCACGGCGTCACGCCCGAGCAGATCGGCGATATCGACTTCCTGGATATCGTCGACCTTGACCCGCCCGCTGGCCAGATCCATGAACCCGGGCACACTGCGTACATGCAAGGGGTAACCTTCCAGGAAACCAAGAATCTCACGGCGGCGCCCGCGGGAAGAGGAAGGAATCGCCAGCAGGATTTCCTGGGCTCCCGTGGTATCGATCATCTGCTGGATATGCTTGGGTTTGTAGACCTGCAACCCGGAAATACTGCGATCGGCAATACTGCTGTCATCGTCAATAAAGGCAACGGGCTGCATGGCGCGGCCCATGCGCAGCGCAGCAACCAGTTGGTTACCCGCCGAACCGGCTCCGTACACTGCCACCTTCGTCAGCCCGCTATCACGATTGGCAAAAGGCATGTGCTGGGAGGCACCAAACCAATCCCCCAGGAAGTACTGGCGCATCACCAGACGCAGACCACCGATCATGATCAGGCTCAACCACCAGTAGTTGAACATGATGGATCGCGGCACCACTGTCTGGTGGTTGCTATAGAGATAGACCACCACACCGAGGATCAGCGCGGACAGGCTCACCGCCTTGACGATGGCGATCAGGGCATCATTGCCGAAATAACGCATCACCGCCCGGTACAACCCGAATTTTACAAACAGCGGAATAGCCACCACAGGCGCGGAGAGAAACAACCAGCGGTGCTGGGTAAACGGGTTGATCACGTCGTCCAGCCCCAGCCTGACGACAAACGACATCCACAGCGCCAACCACACCAGCACAATGTCGGCGATGACCTGAAGAACGCGTTTTTGCCGACGCGGGAGGCCTAACAAAAAGGCTCGTATCTTATCCATAACCCCTCTAAGGCCAGTATCCAAAAAACGGCAATACACATGCTGTATCCGATACAGGCATGTCCAAGCCAACTGGAAAAACGATAACGCTCAGCCCGCTTTTTCCAGCTCGCCCGCGTGAAACCTGAAGGCCAGGAAAACCAACGGCACATACGCGACAATCAGCCCGATGGCGCCGTCCACTATCGACAATCCGACACATAGGGCAATCGGCAACAACCAGCCAAGATTGATCCCGGTTACCGCCAGAGTCACCGGCAGATGGCTGCCCACCTGCCGCGAGGCAAATTGATAGGCATGACTGCGATGCGCCTCGTACACCTTGTCACCACGCAGTAAACGTCGTATCAACGTAAACGTCGCGTCGACGACGAACACGCCCAGCAAAATCAACCACACCCACAGCAACCGGGGTTCAGCCCAGGCCGCATGAAGGGAAAGCCCGCCGAGCATCACGCCGAGAAAACCGCTGCCGGCATCACCCATGAAAATCCTGGCAGGTGGAAAATTCCAGTATAGAAAACCACCGACCGCCATCGCCAGCAGCAACGGCGGCCAGATCAGGCCTGCATTGTCTGTGAGTGTATAGACAAGACACGCGCCGAGGCACGCCGTCAGCGCTTCTACGCTGGCAATCCCGTCGATTCCATCCATGAAATTATAAAGATTGAGCATCCACACCAGATAGAAGGCGGCCAAGACATCACCGACCAACCCCAGGTTGATACGTGCGCCCATGATATCAAGAGTCGGCAGGCCACCCATCCAGAAAAGCAACCAGGCCGCCGCCGAAAAATGAGCCAACAAGCGCCAGCGAGCAGCTACATGGCCATGATCGTCGAGAAACCCCACCAGCGCGATACAGGCGCCGGCACCCAGCAGCGCCCAGACGATGGGCCAAAGCACGATGCCGGTAAACGCCAGGACAGGCAAGACAGCCAGGAAACTGACGACGATGGCCACGCCACCACCACGGGGAGTGGCGACGGAATGAGAGCTGCGCTCGTTGGGAATATCCATCAGGCTGCGCGCCAACGCGTAATGACGAAGAGCGCCCGTCAACAATAACGACGCCATCAACACGACCAAACAGCACAACAAAATCATCATCAAGCCAAGATCCTTGCCACACTTAAATAACGATATTCACGAGCAGCTTTTACTCGCCAGACCCGGAAACTTTACGCGTCGTAAAAAACAGGAGGCCAAGCCAGAAAATACTCGACCTGGCAGTTGGGCCCGCGAATATAGACGACTCTACGCAATAACTCGACACTTGCCACCATGGACAAGAAAACCAGCGAAATACAGAGGGGAAGAGATAACGGGGAAATAGCCGCTACGACCGGACATGATCCCGGAGCACAAAGGGAGACAGTGAACCGAACGGGTCAATCCCGGATGCCATCCAATAAACGGAATGCCGATTTATCGGGATAGATACAATCGCCCGCAGGGTGATGAACAACGGGACAGATCACCAGGCCAGACGCATACGCACCTGGCGAAGATGATCAGGCATCATCATGCTCTTCATCTTCATTCACCCGATCCCGAAGCTCCTTCCCCGGTTTGAAGTGCGGTACAAACTTCCCATCCAGGCTGACCGACTGCCCGGTCTTGGGATTGCGCCCCACGCGCGGTGCGCGATAGTGCAGGGAAAAGCTACCGAATCCACGAATTTCGATCCGGTCCCCAGTCGCCAGGCACTGGGACATTTGCTCAAGCATGGTCTTGATGGCCAACTCGACATCCTTGGATGAGAGCAGCCCCTGATGGGTGACAATTCGTTCGATCAACTCCGACTTCGTCATATTTTTCCCTTCTTTTTCAAGCAGCTAGGAAAAGCGCTTCGAAGGTTTTAGCATGACCTGAGGATTTTGAACAGCCCATCTATTGACTTATCTGCATACCAGATACGTCCGGGCCTGGAGGTGTGTATATCGACTAGTTGCAGATCACCAGCATCGTCCGGGTGGCATAGCCTGCCGGATTCCAGCCAAAGAGATAGTCACCTTCATCATCCTTGGCATCACTGGACTTGGTGACGACCTTGTAGCCCTGAGCCTTGCACTCGCGAGCCGCCCGTTTGTAGCACTTTTCCCAGCCGGAACCCAATCCCGAGCAGTCGATCTCGATACCGCTCACACCGTGCCTGACGTGGGTCTTGGCGTTGGTGGTACATCCGGCAAGCAACGCCAGGGCAAATACTGCTATGAGCTTGCTCATTCACATCCTTATCAAGGTGACACCCTGAGAAAAGCCTTCGACAGCTGACAATGGCTGATCCAGACACACAGATCTTTACACTTATAAATGTGACCGTAGCACGTCCGATTTGGTTTCACCCGTGAAACACTCAAATCCCGGCCATAAAAAAGGGCGACCGAAGTCGCCCTTTTTTCAACAGTCAGACAGAACTCAGTTCTGTTTGGCCATTGCTTGACGCAGCAGAGCAGCCATGGTGGTGTCAGCTGCTTCGCCTTCCGGAGCTGCTTTCAGGCTCTGGATGGCTTCTTTCTCGTCTTCAACGTCTTTCGACTTGATCGACAGCTGGATCACGCGGCTCTTGCGGTCAACGCTGATGATCTTGGCTTCTACTTCTTCGCCTTCCTTCAGGACGTTACGCGCGTCTTCAACGCGGTCACGGCTGATTTCGGAGGCTTTCAGAGTCGCTTCGATATCGTCGGCCAGAACGATGATGGCGCCTTTGGCGTCAACTTCTTTCACAGTGCCTTTAACGATGGCGCCTTTGTCGTTAACCGAGACGTACTCGGAGAACGGGTCGCTTTCCAGTTGCTTGATGCCCAGGGAGATGCGCTCACGCTCTGGGTCAACCGACAGGATGACGGTGTCCAGCTCGTCGCCCTTCTTGAAACGACGTACGGCTTCTTCGCCCACTTCGTTCCAGGAGATGTCGGACAGGTGAACCAGACCGTCGATGCCGCCGTCCAGACCAATGAAGATACCGAAATCGGTGATCGACTTGATGGTGCCGGAGATCTTGTCGCCCTTGTTGAACTGGCCAGAGAAGTCTTCCCATGGGTTCGACTTGCACTGCTTGATGCCCAGGGAGATACGACGACGCTCTTCGTCGATGTCCAGAACCATGACTTCCACTTCGTCGCCGACTTGTACGACTTTCGAAGGGTGGATGTTCTTGTTGGTCCAGTCCATTTCCGAAACGTGCACCAGACCTTCAACGCCTTCTTCCAGCTCAGCGAAGCAGCCGTAGTCGGTCAGGTTGGTTACACGCGCGGTAACGCGGGTGCTTTCTGGGTAACGGGCTTTGATAGCAACCCATGGATCTTCGCCCAGCTGCTTTAGGCCCAGGGAAACACGATTGCGCTCGCGATCGTACTTCAGAACCTTGACATCGATCTCGTCGCCAACGTTGACGATTTCCGATGGATGCTTGATGCGCTTCCAGGCCATGTCGGTGATGTGCAGCAGGCCATCGACGCCACCCAGATCGACGAATGCGCCGTAGTCGGTGAGGTTCTTGACGATACCCTTGACTTGCTGACCTTCCTGCAGGGATTCCAGCAGAGCTTCACGCTCGGCGGAGTTCTCGGCTTCCAGGACGCTGCGGCGGGAAACGACAACGTTGTTGCGTTTCTGGTCGAGCTTGATGACCTTGAACTCGAGCTCTTTGCCTTCCAGGTGCGTGGTGTCGCGCACTGGACGGACGTCAACCAGGGAACCTGGCAGGAACGCACGGATGCCGTTAACGTCGACAGTGAAGCCGCCTTTAACCTTACCGTTGATAACGCCCTTGACCACTTCCTCGGCTGCGAAGGCTGCTTCCAGAACGATCCAGCATTCAGCGCGCTTGGCTTTTTCACGGGACAGCTTGGTTTCACCAAAGCCGTCTTCAACCGAATCCAGCGCCACGTGAACTTCGTCACCGACGTTGATGTTCAGCTCGCCAGCATCGTTGTAGAACTGTTCCAGCGGGATCAGAGCTTCAGACTTCAGACCAGCGTGGACAGTGACCCAACGAGCTTGGTAATCGATATCAACGATAACACCGGTGATGATCGAACCAGCCTGAAGATTAAGGGTCTTCAAGCTCTCTTCAAAGAGTTCCGCAAAGCTTTCGCTCATTTTAATTCCTGTTGATAAGGGCGAAGAATACGCCCATCTGCCACACCCCAGACGGTGTGGGTTACGTTCATATGAAAGAAGCCATGCAGGACTATGACTGGTCCCCTGCACGCTTCTTGGTCACCCGGCGATATCGCGAATGGCGATCTCGCTCATGATGCGTTCCAGCACCTGCTCGATGGACAACTCCGTGGAATCCAGCTGTATGGCGTCAGCCGCCGGCTTGAGCGGGGCTACCGCTCGCTGGGTGTCACGCTCATCGCGTGCACGTATCTCATCTAGCAGACTCGACAGACTAACATCATCGCCCTTGGCCTTCAACTGCAAGTACCGGCGACGCGCCCGCTCCTCGGAACTGGCGGTGAGGAAAATCTTCAGCGGCGCATCGGGAAACACTACGGTCCCCATGTCGCGACCGTCGGCCACCAGTCCCGGCGGCTCCTGGAATGCGCGCTGGCGCTGCAGCAAGGCGTCGCGCACCGCCGGCAGGGCCGCGACCTGGGAAGCACCGGCACCGATCGACTCGTTGCGGATATCCTGGGTGACATCGTCCCCTTCGAGAATGATGCGCTGCGGCTGGCCGTCGGTCGCACCGATGAACTGCACGTCGAGATGGGCGGCCAGCAGCTTGAGGGACTCTTCGTTGGTCAGGTCGACACCGTGATTGCGCGCGGCGAAGGCCAGCAACCGATACAGCGCACCAGAGTCCAGCAGGCACCAGCCCAGACGCTTGGCCAGCAGACCGGCGATAGTGCCCTTGCCCGAGCCGCTGGGTCCGTCGATGGCGATGACTGGAGCTTGAATATTCACGACTGAGCCTCTTTGTGATCATCGTTGGCGTTCATTGTGTCCTTGCGGGCCCGTCGGGCCAAGATCCTGCCGAAATGTTCGCGTGCCGCCTGGGCCCGCTCGAACACATCCAGCAGTTGATGCCCATCCCCCGCGTCGACGGCATCGCGCAAGACATCCAGGTCGCTGCGGAAGGTGTCCAGTGCACGCAACACCGCCTCGCGATTGGCCAGGAAGATGTCGTGCCACATGACCGGATCGCTGCCGGCAATTCGCGTGAAATCACGGAATCCACCGGCGGCGTAACGGAAAATCTCCAGGTTCTCGTTGCGCTTGGCCAGGGAATCCACCAGGCCGAAAGCCAGCAGGTGCGGCAAATGACTGGTGGCCGCCAGGACTTCGTCGTGGCGCTGGACCTGCATATGCTCGACATCCGCGCCCAGGGCACGCCACAGCCGGTCGACCGTGGCCACCGCCGCCGGATCGGTTTCATCCAGCGGGGTCAGGATCACCTTGTGCCGGCGGAACAGCTTGCCGTTGGAAGCCTGCACCCCGCTCTGTTCGGATCCGGCAATCGGGTGCCCGGGCACGAACCGCGGCGGCATGGCGCCAAACGCCGAGCAGGCGGCACGCACCACATTGCCCTTGGCACTGCCGACATCCGTCAGGATCGCTTGCCCCAGGTCCATGCCCGCCAACAGGCCGAGCATCTTCTCCATGGCCAGGATCGGCACCGCCAGTTGAATCACATCGGCTCCCCGACAAGCGGTCGCCAGATCTTCCTCGCAGCGATCGACCACCCCCAGCTCCACCGCCAACTGGCGTGATTGCGGATCGAGATCGACACCGACCACTTCCCGGCAGAGGCCGCTTTCCCGCAGCCCCTTGGCGAAGGAACCGCCAATCAGCCCGAGACCGACCACCACCAGGCGGCCGATCATAGGCGTCACAGATTGCATCGGCATGACATCAACCACGAGCCAGGACCTTGGCCAGGGCCTCGAGCAAACGACTGTTTTCACTGGCCAGGCCAATACTGATGCGCAGGTGCCGCGGCAAACCATAACCGGCGATCGGACGCACGATCACGCCCTCGCGCAGCAGGCCCCGGTAAACCGGCCCCGCGTCGCGACCGACATCGACAGCGAGGAAATTGGCGCGCGAGGGAATCCAGCCCAGGCCCATCTGCCGGAAACCTTCCTCCAGTTGCCGCATGCCGGCTTCGTTCAGCTCGCGACTGCGTGCCACGTACTCGACATCGTCCAGCGCGGCATGGGCCGCCACCAGGGCGAGACTGTTCACGTTGAACGGCTGGCGCACCCGATTGAGGATGTCCGCCACCGCCGGCGACGACAGCCCGTAGCCGACACGCAGCGCCGCCAGGCCGTAGGCCTTGGAGAACGTGCGGGAAACCAGCAGGTTCGGATAGGTCGACAGGTAGTTCAGGCCATTCGGCAGATCTTCGCCCTGGGCGTACTCGATATACGCCTCGTCCAGCACCACCAGCACATTGCCGGGCACCTTCGCCAGGAAGGCTTCCAGCGCCTGCGGGCCGAACCAGGTGCCGGTCGGGTTGTTCGGGTTGGCGATAAACACCACGCGGGTGTTCTCGTCGATCGCCGCCAGCATCGCCGGCAGGTCATGTCCGAAATCCCTGGCCGGAGCCACGCGGGCGTCGGCGGCCACGGCCTGGGTCACGATCGGATAGATCGCGAAGGCATGCTCGCTGAAGACCGCATTCAGGCCCGGCGCCAGGTAGGCACGGGCGACCAGTTCGAGGATATCGTTGGAACCGTTGCCCAGGGTCACCTGGCTGGCCTGCACGCCGCACAACTCGGACAGGCGCTGCTTCAGCTCGAAGCCGTTGCCGTCCGGGTAGCGGGTCAGGTCGGCCAACGCCTCGCCAATCGCCGCCAGGGCCCTGGGACTGGCGCCCAGCGGGTTTTCATTGCTCGCCAGCTTGATGATGCGCGCCGGATCGATATCCAGCTCGCGCGCCAATTCGTCCACGGGCTTGCCCGGAACGTAAGGCGAAAGTTGTTGCACGCCCGGCTGCGCCAGGGCGAGGAAGTCGCCACTCATGTTCAACGCCTTTAGAGAACCGCTTTCGGGTAGGAACCCAGCACCTTGAGGGCCACCGCTTCCTGACTGATCTTCTCCAGCACACCCTTGACCAGCGGATCACGGTGATGGCCGACGAAGTCGATAAAGAACACGTACGTCCATTTACCGCTGCGCGAAGGTCGGGTTTCGATTCGCGTCAGGTCAATCCCGTTGTCGTGGAACGGCACCAGCAGCTCATGGAGCGCGCCGGGCTTGTTGCTCATGGAAACAATGATCGAGGTCTTGTCGTCGCCGGTCGGCGGCACTTCCTGGCTGCCGATCATCAGGAACCGCGTGGAGTTGTCCGGACGGTCCTCGATTTTCTCGGCCAGGCGGGTCAACCCATACAGGCCTGCCGCCATATCGCCGGCAATCGCCGCCGAATTCCACTCACCCTTGACCCGCTTGGCCGCCTCGGCGTTGCTCGACACCGCCACGCGCTCGACATTCGGATAATGGGCGTCCAGCCATTTGCGGCACTGGGCCAGCGACTGGGCATGGGAGTAGATGCGACTGATGCTGTCGGTCTTGGTATTTTCGCCCACCAGCAGATGGTGGTGGATACGCAGCTCGACTTCGCCACAGATCACCATGTCGTGCTCGAGGAAACTGTCGAGGGTGTGGTTGACCGCACCCTCGGTGGAGTTTTCCACCGGCACCACGCCGAAGTTCACCGCACCGGCGGCGACTTCACGGAATACTTCATCGATGGCCGCCATCGGCTTGCTGATCACCGCATGACCGAAGTGCTTCATCGCCGCCGCCTGGGTAAAGGTACCCTCGGGGCCCAGATAAGCCACTTTCAGCGGCTGCTCCAGCGCCAGGCAGGAGGACATGATCTCGCGGAACAACCGCGCCATCTCCTCATTGCCCAGCGGCCCCTGGTTGCGCTCCATGACTCGCTTGAGCACCTGGGCTTCACGCTCCGGGCGATAGAACACCGGCACTTCGCCTTCGGCCAGCGAGGCCATCTTTACCCGCGCGACTTCCTGGGCGCAGCGTGCGCGCTCGCTGATCAGCTCGAGGACTTTCTCGTCGAGACTGTCGATGCGCAGGCGCAGTGCCTTGAGTTCTTGCTCAGACATTAGCCGTGTTCCTTCTCGAACTCTGCCATGTACGCCACCAGCGCATTGACTGCATTGATGTCGACGGCGTTATAGATGGAGGCACGCATGCCGCCCACCGAACGGTGACCCTTGAGGTTCAACAGGCCGCGGGCGTCGGCGCCGGCCAGGAACGGTTTGTCCAGGCGGTCGTCAGCCAGACGGAACGGCACGTTCATCCACGAGCGGTCGGTCTTGTTGATCGGGTTGCTGTACAGGCCGCTGGCATCGATGAAGTCATACAGAGTGCGCTGCTTGACCTCATTGAGCTTGCCGATGGCCGCTATACCACCCTGCTCCTTCAGCCACTCGAATACCAGCCCGGAGAGGTACCAGGCCAGGGTCGGCGGCGTGTTGTACATGGAGCCGTTGTCGGCCGCGACCTTGTAGTTGAGCATGGTCGGGCAGATCGAACGCGCGTGCCCCAGGAGGTCTTCGCGAATGATGTTCACGACGATGCCGCTCGGGCCGATGTTCTTCTGCGCACCGGCGTAGATCATGCCGAAGCGGGAGATATCCACAGGGCGCGAGAGAATGTCCGAGGACATGTCGGCGACCAGCGGCACATCGCCGGTTTCCGGAATCCAGTTGAATTCCAGGCCACCGATGGTTTCGTTCGGCGCGTAGTGAACGTAGGCAGCATCCTTGGACAGGTTCCACTCGTTCTGCCCGGGAATGGCGAAGTAGTCGTAGGGCTTGGCCGTGGCCGCCACATTGACAGCACCATAACGCGAGGCTTCTTCGATGGCTTTCTGCGACCAGATACCGGTATCGATATAGTCGGCCTTGCCGTTTTCAGGCAGCAGGTTCAATGGAATCTGGGAAAACTGCTGGCTGGCGCCACCTTGCAGGAACAGCACCTTGTAGTTCGAGGGGATATCCAGCAGGTCGCGCAGATCCTGCTCGGCCTTGGTGGCGATGGAGACGAATTCATCGCTGCGATGACTCATTTCCATGACCGACAGCCCTTTGCCGTGCCAGTCCAGCAATTCCGACTGGGCACGCAACAGGACAGCTTCAGGCAGCGCAGCGGGACCCGCGCAGAAGTTATAGGCTCGTTTGCTCACATCCACTCTCGCTTTGCTTGGAGATATACACGCCGCCCGTCCTGCCCGGCGCCCTGCAGGAAAGAATCGCCGGCCGAGCGGGCCGGGGAATCTCGATACTCCTGACACGACGAAGCGGTCCGACAACGACCGCTCCGCGTTCGATCACAACCGATCACACCTCGATCGGTTGTCCTACAGTAGCTACAACGTCAGGCGCAGGCGCTTGATTAATCCTGCGGTTCAACTTCGTCGGCCGCAGCATCCAGCGACGAATCGTCGGCCACGCCGTCGATCATCACCTCGCCGCCGAACTCGACGCCTTCTTCACTTTCCAGGTCCTCGCCTTCGACTTCCGATGGCTCCTGCACACGCTCCAGGCCGACCAGGGTCTCGTCGCTGGCCAGCTTGATCAGGGTCACGCCCTGGGTGTTACGGCCCAGGCTGGAAACCTCGTCGACACGGGTACGCACCAGCGTGCCCTGGTCGGAAATCAGCATGATTTCCTCGCCTTCCTGCACCTGGATCGCGCCAATCAGCTGGCCGTTGCGGTCCTTGGTGACCATGGCGATCACGCCCTGGCCGCCACGTCCGCGCCGCGGGAACTTGCTCAGCGGAGTGCGCTTGCCGAAACCGCGCTCGGAAGCGGTCAGGATCTGCGCCCCCGATTCCGGGATCAGCATGGAGATCAACTGCTGGCCCTTGCCGATACGCATGCCGCGGATACCACGGGCGCCACGGCCCATCTCGCGAACCACGCTCTCGGCGAAACGAATCACCTTGCCGGCGTTGGAGAACAGCATGACTTCCTTGGCGCCATCGGTGATCGCCGCGGCAATCAGGGTATCGCCTTCCTTCAGCTTCAGGGCGATCAGGCCGCTGGAGCGTGGACGGCTGAATTGTGCCAGCGGGGTTTTCTTGACCGTACCAAAGGCCGTGGCCATGAAGATATAGGCACCGGTCGGCTCGGCCACCAACTCTGCCGTGTCGCCATCGACTTCTTCGGCCGCATCGGCCGCTTCATCGGCTTCGATCACTTCGCCTTCGATCACCGCATCATCGGCATCGTCCAGGTCGTCATCGGCACCGGCGCTCTGCTGCAGGGCCTCCAGGTCGATCTGCAGCATGGTGGTGATGTACTCGCCTTCGTCCAGCGGCAGCAGGTTGACCAGCGGACGGCCGCGAGCGGCGCGGGACGCTTCGGGAATTTCATAGGTCTTGAGCCAGTACACCTTGCCCTTGCTGGAGAACAGCAGGAGCGTGGCATGGCTGTTGGCGACCAGCAGGTGGGAGATGTAGTCCTCATCCTTGACGCCGGTCGCCGACTTGCCCTTACCACCGCGACGCTGGGCCTGGTAGGCCGACAGCGGCTGGGTCTTGGCGTAGCCGCTGTGGGAAATGGTCACCACGCGCTCTTCTTCCGGGATCATGTCGCCCAGGGTCAGGTCGAGGCGCGCATCGAGGATTTCGGTGCGACGCGCATCGCCGTACTCTGCGCGGATGACTTCCAGCTCTTCGCGGATCACTTCCATCAGGCGCGTGGCGCTGTTGAGGATGCGGATCAGCTCGCCGATCTGGTTGAGGATCTCCTGGTATTCGGCCAGCAGCTTCTCGTGCTCCAGGCCGGTCAGGCGGTGCAGGCGCAGCTCCAGGATGGCTTGTGCCTGTTCCGGCGACAGGAAATACTTGCCGTCGCGCAGGCCGTATTGCGGATCGAGGTTTTCCGGACGGCAGGAATCTGCCCCGGCACGCTCGACCATGGTCATCACCGCACTGGATTCCCAGGGCGTGCTGATCAGCGCTTCCTTGGCTTCCGACGGCGTCGGCGAAGCCTTGATCAGGGCGATCACCGGGTCGATGTTCGACAGGGCCACGGCCTGGCCTTCGAGGATATGTCCACGCTCGCGGGCCTTGCGCAGTTCGAACACGGTACGCCGGGTGACGACTTCGCGACGGTGACGGACAAAGGCTTCCAGCAGGTCCTTGAGATTGAGGATCCGCGGACGACCGTCGATCAGCGCAACGATGTTGATGCCGAACACACTCTGCAACTGGGTCTGGGCGTAGAGGTTGTTGAGAATCACCTCGGGCACTTCGCCACGACGCAGCTCGATCACGACGCGCATACCGTCCTTGTCGGACTCGTCGCGCAGCTCGGTGATGCCTTCGAGCTTCTTCTCTTTGACCAGCTCGGCGATCTTCTCGATCAGGCGAGCCTTGTTCAATTGATAAGGCAGTTCGGTGATGACGATCTGCTGGCGACCACCGACCTTGTCGATATCCTCGACGGTCGAGCGGGCACGCATGTAGATGCGTCCGCGACCGGTGCGGTAGGCCTCGATGATCCCGGCGCGGCCGTTGATGATCGCGGCGGTCGGGAAGTCCGGCCCCGGGATGAACTGCATCAGTTCGTCGACGGTCAGCTCGGGGTTGTCGATCAGCGCCAGGCAGCCGTCGATCACTTCACCGAGGTTGTGCGGCGGGATGTTGGTCGCCATGCCCACGGCGATACCGCTGGAACCGTTGACCAGCAGGTTGGGGATACGGGTCGGCATGACCGCCGGGATCTGCTCGGTGCCGTCATAGTTAGGCACCCAGTCCACGGTTTCCTTGTGCAGGTCGGCCAGCAGCTCGTGCGCCAGCTTGGTCATGCGCACTTCGGTGTATCGCATGGCCGCGGCATTGTCACCGTCGACCGAACCGAAGTTGCCCTGGCCGTCGACCAGGAGATAACGCAGGGAGAATGGCTGCGCCATCCGAACAATGGTGTCGTACACCGCGGTATCACCGTGAGGGTGATACTTACCGATCACGTCACCGACCACACGGGCAGATTTCTTGTACGGCTTGTTCCAGTCGTTACCCAGCTCGCTCATCGCAAACAGGACACGCCGGTGCACGGGCTTCAAGCCATCGCGCGCATCGGGCAATGCCCGCCCGACAATCACGCTCATCGCGTAGTCGAGGTAGGACTGTTTCAGCTCGTCTTCGATATTGACCGGGAGGATTTCTTTGGCCAGTTCGCCCATGAGAAGCCTGATTCCTTTTTCTGGTGAAACCTCGTCGCATCCATATGGGACGAACGAAGCTTGCCGCTGCCGACCTGATGCCTGGCAACGACTTACGACAAATCAACGAGTTATGCCATGGATCTGCGCAGTAAGGGCAGTCGGTTCGGACAGCCCTGGAAACCGCCGAATGTTATCACAATCGCCGCCACGCACCTATCCCCGGATACATAAGGATGTAGACAGGCGACCAACGAAACCCTTCGAGAGCGCATCGGGAGGGGCTTAAAAGCAAAATGCCTGCATCCAGACCCCGAAAAAATCACCTGGCCGGAAAAAAACCGGCTCAGTGCAGGCGCTTGCGACACATCAATTGAGTCATCTTCGCGGCGTCCGGTCGTTCGACTATGCCCTTTTCGGTCACGATGACATCGATCAGGTCCGCCGGCGTCACATCGAATACCGGATTGAACGCTTCGACCGGCACACCGAGCCGCTGCCCGCCGACGCTGAGCAATTCGTCGCCATCGCGCTCTTCCAGCACGATATCGTCGCCGCTGGCCAGGCTCATGTCGATGGTCGAGCTCGCGGCCACGACCATGAACCGCACGCCATGGTGCATGGCACAGACGGCCAGTTGGTAGGTGCCGATCTTGCTCGCCACATCGCCGTTCGCGGTGATCCGGTCGGCCCCGACGATGACCCAGGTCACGCCCTTGGTCTTCAGGATGTGGGCGGCGGCGGAATCGGCGTTCACGGTCACCGGGATGTCCGCGTTGGCCAGTTCCCAGGCGGTCAGGCGCGATCCCTGCAGCCAGGGCCGGGTTTCGTCGACGTAGACCCGCTCGACCATGCCTTCGAGGAATGCACCGCGAATCACCCCCAGCGCGGTACCGAAGCCACCGGTCGCCAAGGCGCCGGTATTGCCGTGGGTGAGGATCGCCTGGGCATTGCCCTGATGCTTGCGGATCAGGTCGACACCCAACTGCGCCATGGTCAGGTTGGCCTCACGATCGCTTTCATGGATGGCAATGGCCTCGGCCTCCAGCGCCGCCAGCGGATCGGCGAGGTCACGGGCGCGCTCCAGGCGTTCGCGCATCCGCCCGAGAGCCCAGGAAAGATTGACCGCGGTCGGTCGCGAAGCGGCCAGCAAGGCAAAATCCTCTTCCAGCGCCGCCACCCAGCCACGCCCGTCGGCAAACCGCGCGCGCGCCGCCAGCACCAGGCCGTAGGCGGCAGCGATGCCGATGACCGGCGCGCCGCGCACGACCCTCTCGCGAATCGCCTCGGCCACCCCGGCCGCGCTGTTACAGGCCAACCAGCTGTCCTCGAACGGCAGGATGCGCTGGTCGAGCAGATACAAGGCCCCCTGGCGCCAATCGATGGCCTTGACCTTTTCCGCTGCCAACAACCGATCGCGCATGATTCACTCCGCACTGGGAAACAAAAGCCGCCGATTATAGCGAGCCCCCCGCCAAGACGCTCGGGTATACTTCGCCGTCCTTTTGTATAAAGCCTGGAAGCCGTCCTCGATGCCGAACATCGCCGCCCCGCTCGACTTGCTGTTGCTGCCCACCTGGCTGGTGCCTGTCGAACCCGCCGGCGTGGTCCTCAAGGAGCACGGCCTGGGCATCCGCGACGGGCGTATCGTCTTTATCGGCCCGCGGGCCGAGGCCTTGAAACTCAAGGCCGGCGAAGTCCGCGAGCTGCCGGGGGCACTGCTCGCCCCGGGACTGGTGAATGCCCATGGCCATGCCGCCATGACCCTGTTCCGTGGCCTGGCCGACGACCTGCCGCTGATGACCTGGCTGGAGCAACATATCTGGCCCGCCGAAGGCAAGTGGGTCGACGAAACCTTCGTCCGCGACGGCACCGACCTGGCCATTGCCGAACAGCTCAAGGGCGGCATCAGTTGTTTCTCGGACATGTACTTTTTCCCGAAAGTTGCCAGCGAGTGCGTCCATGACAGCGGCATTCGCGCCCAGATCGCCGTGCCCATCCTCGACTTCCCGATCCCCGGCGCGGCCAGCAGCGACGAATCCCTGCGCCAGGCCATCGAACTGTTCGGCGACCTCAAGCATCACCCCCGTATCAAGATAGCCTTCGGTCCCCATGCACCTTATACCGTCGGCGACGAAAACCTGGAAAAAATCCGCGTCATCGCCGAAGAACTCGACGCCGCGATCCATATGCATGTGCATGAGACCGCCTTCGAGGTCCAGCAGGCGGTTGAACAGAACGGCGAACGGCCACTGACCCGCCTGGCTCGCCTCGGCCTGCTGGGACCGCGCTTCCAGGCCGTGCACATGACCCAGATCAGCGATGACGACCTGGCCTTGCTGGTAGAAAGCAACACCAGCGTGATCCACTGCCCGGAATCGAACCTGAAACTGGCCAGCGGCTTCTGCCCGGTGGAACGCCTGTGGCAGGCCGGCGTCAATGTGGCAGTAGGCACCGATGGCGCGGCGAGCAACAATGACCTCGACCTGCTGGGTGAAACCCGTACCGCCGCCCTGCTGGCCAAGGCCGTTGCCGGCTCCGCCAGCGCCCTGGATGCCCATCGCGCCCTGCGCATGGCCACCCTGAACGGCGCGCGCGCCCTGGGCCTGGAGAGTGAAATCGGCACCCTGGAAGTCGGCAAGGCCGCGGATATCGTCGCCTTCGACCTTTCCGGCATGGCCCAGCAACCGGTCTATGATCCGGTGTCCACCCTGATCTACGCCAGCGGCCGCGAGTGTGTGCAACACCTGTGGGTTGGCGGCAAGCAACTGCTCGACGACCGGCGCCTGACCCGCCTGGACGAACAACGACTGAGCGCCACGGCCCGGACCTGGGGCCGGCGCATCGGCGGTCATGCGCACTGATTTGATCATCCCGGGCCCGAACGGTCCTGGATCACCCTGGTTTCCAAGTTTTCAGAGGATAGTTCCATGAGCAACGTCGACCACGCCGAAATCGCCAAATTCGAAGCCCTCGCCCATCGCTGGTGGGACCGTGAAAGCGAGTTCAAGCCGCTGCACGACATCAATCCGCTGCGGGTCAACTGGATCGACGAGCGGGTCAAGCTGGCCGGCAAGAAAGTCCTCGACGTCGGTTGCGGCGGCGGCATCCTCAGTGAAGCCATGGCCCAGCGCGGCGCCACGGTCATGGGCATCGACATGGGCGAGGCGCCCCTGGCCGTGGCCCAACTGCACCAACTGGAATCGGGTGTCAGCGTCGAGTACCGGCAGATCACCGCCGAAGCCCTGGCCGAGGAAATGCCCGAGCAGTTCGACGTGGTCACCTGCCTGGAAATGCTGGAGCACGTACCCGATCCATCGTCGGTGATTCGCGCCTGCTTCCGCATGGTCAAGCCCGGCGGCCAGGTGTTCTTCTCCACCATCAACCGCAACCCGAAGGCCTATCTGTTCGCCATCGTCGGCGCCGAATACATCATGGGCCTGCTGCCACGCGGCACCCACGACTTCAAGAAATTCATCCGTCCTTCCGAGCTGGGCTCCTGGAGCCGCGACGCCGGCCTGTCGGTCAAGGACATCATCGGCCTGACCTACAACCCGCTGACCAAGCACTACAAGCTGGCTCCGGACGTGGCGGTGAACTACATGATCCAGACCCTGCGCGAGGAATGACCGATGCGTTTGAGAGCGGTTCTCTTCGACATGGACGGTACCCTGCTCGATACCGCGCCGGACTTTATCGCCATCTGCCAGGCCATGCTGGCTGATCGCGGGCTGCCGGCGATTGCCGACAGGCTGATCCGCGACGAGATTTCCGGCGGTGCCCGCGCGATGGTCGCCGTGACCTTCATGATGGACCCCGAGTCACCAGGCTTCGAGGAACTGCGCCAGGAGTTCCTCGAGCGCTACCTGAAGGCCTGCGCCGTCCACAGCAAGCTGTTCGACGGCATGGGCGAGTTGCTGGCGGATATCGAGAAAGCCAATCTGCTCTGGGGCGTGGTCACCAACAAACCGTTGCGCTTCGCCGAGCCGATCATGCAGCAGCTCGGCCTGGCCGAACGCTCGGCCCTGCTGATCTGCCCGGACCATGTGAAGAACAGCAAACCCGACCCGGAGCCGCTGATCCTGGCGTGCAAGATGCTCGACCTGGACCCGGCCAGTGTCCTGTTTGTCGGCGACGACCTGCGCGATATCGAATCGGGCCGCGACGCCGGGACCCGTACCGCCGCCGTGCGCTACGGCTACATCCACCCGGACGACAACCCCGATCACTGGGGCGCCGACGTCGTGGTGGATCATCCACTGGACCTGCGCAAGGTCCTGGATAACGCGCTGTGCAGTTGTTGAGCTGATTCCTGCGGGAGCCGGCTTGCCGGCGATAGCTTCGACGCGGGTATCTGTCCGATCACGCCGCCTGGATCGCCAGCAAGCCGGCTCCCATGGATAGCGTCATTCTTACATTTGTTGAGGTTCAGCCATGTTTGATTACTCCGCCCGCCCCGAATTGCTCAAGGATCGGGTGATCCTGGTCACCGGCGCCGGCCGCGGCATCGGCGCGGCCGCCGCCAGGACCTATGCCGCCCACGGCGCCACCGTGCTGTTGCTGGGCAAGACCGAGGCCAACCTGACCCAGGTCTATGACGAGATCGAAGCCGCCGGCCATCCACAACCGGCGGTGATTCCGTTCAACCTGGAAACCGCCCTGCCGCACCAGTACGACGAACTGGCGGCAATGATCGAGACCGAGTTCGGCCACCTCGACGGCCTGCTCCACAACGCCTCGATCATTGGCCCGCGCACGCCGATCGAACAGCTCTCGGGCGAAAACTTCATGCGGGTCATGCAAGTCAACGTCAACGCGATGTTCATGCTGACCAGCACTCTGCTGCCATTGCTCAAGCTGTCCCAAGACGCCTCGGTGATCTTCACTTCCAGCAGCGTCGGCCGCAAGGGCCGTGCCTACTGGGGCGCCTACGGGGTCTCCAAGTTCGCCACCGAGGGCCTGATGCAGACCCTGGCCGACGAACTCGACAACGTTGCCCCCGTGCGCGCCAACAGCATCAATCCCGGCGCCACTCGCACCAGCATGCGCGCCCAGGCCTATCCCGGAGAGGACCCGCAGAACAATCCGACGCCTGAAGAGATCATGCCGGTCTACCTGTACCTGATGGGCCCGGACAGCACCGGCATCAACGGCCAGGCCTTCAACGCCCAGTAATCCATCCCTCCTCACGCCCCCCGTGCCGGAATACCGGCACGGCAAGTCGGGCATTTCAAAAAGCCAGTACGGCAAGTCAAACAACTGCCGCCCGTCCCCGGCTTTGCCCTTCAAGCAAAAAACAACCTGATGAATTGCAACGAGTTTTATTTGATTGAACCGGTTGGCACGACTTTCGCTCTAACTTCCCTCAGACAGGTTGTGTGAAAGCCGCGGGCGTTCCATCGGCTCGGGCTACCAAGCCCGGGCGAAACGATTAGACTGTTGCCAATTGTCCTACGGGACTGATGGATCAGTACGACGCGCAGCCCCCAAGCCGCTCTCACCAGCCTGTAAGACCGCATGCTGTACCCAGGGGCTGACCACCATGAAGACACCGATCCAGACCAACACCATTGACTTCGACAGTGCCAAGTTGCAGCGCCTGGGTTTCGGTCAAGCCCCCAGTCTTTTCCAACGCCCCACCACCCTCACCCAGCTGCGCCAGCAACTCGGCCTGCAGTTGCAGACCAGCCTTGAGCCGGAACGCATCCTCGGCCTGTTCTTCCGCGAGATTCAGCGCCTGGTCCCCCTGCACTCACTGATCTACGTGCATCAAAGCAGCGACCTGCGCCTCGAATTCGGCCAGCGCGGTCATCACTCGGTGAGCTACAGCCTCAGCCACGAGGGCGAGCACCTGGGGCAGTTGCTGTTCCGGCGCAACCAGCGCTTCACCGAACAGGAACTGGGCAACCTGGAGTCACTGCTCTCCTGCCTGCTCTATCCGGTACGCAACGCCTTGCTGTACCGCGCCGCCACCCAGAGCGCGCTGCGCGACCCACTGACCGAGACCGGCAACCGCATTGCCATGGACCAGACCCTGCAACGGGAAATCGAATTGGCCCGTCGCCACAGCCAGCCGCTCTCGTTGTTGATGCTCGATATCGATCACTTCAAGCGCATCAACGACAGCCACGGCCACAGCGCCGGCGACCAGGTACTCAAGGCCGTCGCCGCCTCGATCAAGAGCCAGCTGCGCAATATCGACATGGTGTTCCGGTATGGCGGGGAAGAGTTCCTGATCGTCCTGTCCAACACCAGTCGCGAAGCGGCGGCCATGGTCGGTGAACGCCTGCGCCAGGCGGCGCAGAGCCAGGATTATCCGGCCAACGAGCAGACCATCGCCCTGACGGTGAGCCTGGGCTGCGCCACCTTGCTGGCGGGGGAGTCAACGGAAAGCCTGCTGCGGCGCGCGGACAGCGCCTTGTATGTGGCCAAGCGCGAAGGTCGCAACCGACTGGCAATGGCGGGGTAACCCCCGCCACCTGTCAACTCAGCCTGCAGCGAGTTCTGCCTGGCGCTCACGGGCGACCGGGACCTTTTCCAGCTGCATGCAACGTTCCAGGAACAGGTACATGTAGTCGTAGCTCTTGCAGACGGCCTGGCGCAGCTCGACCTGCAACGCCTTGCTCGGATTCATGCCCGCCAGGGTGCAGACGATCTCCAGCGCTTCCCACGGATGAGCATCGTCATACTGGGCGTGCATCTTCAGCCATTTCATCGCCCGCTTGCGCTCCTCCTCGGGGAATGCCGCCGCGTAGACGCCAGAGGAGCAGACCACCGCCGACCATTCGCCGGTGGCCCCTTCGATGGCGTAGTTGGTCGCGGCAATCGCCACCACCAGCGAATCCGCCGAGCTGGTATGCCAGCACCAGTGGCTCAAGGCATGCAGTTCAGGGGCGACCTGTTGCGCCTGCAGGTCTTCGAGCGTCACGCCATGGGCTCGACTCCAGTGCACCCAGTAGTCGGCATGGTTCAACTCCACGCGGATATTGCGCATCAGCCAGCGACGCGCCATGTCCTCGCCAGGATGGCGGGCAAAGCGGGTCTTGGTGAGATTCTGGGCCATGTACAACGCAAACTGTTCTACCACCGGCCAGCCGCCAATCAGGTACTGGCGCATGGTTTTCGCGCTCAGCTTGTTGTCGCGCATCCGCTGGTAAAGTTCGTGTTCGACAACCCGGCGCTTGCTCTCGCTACAGTCCCGAATAAGCTGTTGTGCCCATGCGGGGTAGCTGGAGGCTTCCATAAGCGGGCCGGTTCTGCTGAATGTGTCGATCACTGTCGAGCTCCTTTTGAGTGGTGATGTGTGCAGACCTGCAAAGGTTTCAGCGGAACGTGCCAGGCGCCCTGAACAACAAGGGTCGAGGTCGCGCGGGTCGACACAGCAGACTGTCGCACGTGAACAGCTGCGGGCGTTCGATCACATAGCCCTGAGCATAATCGACACCGATCTCCAGCAATGCCTGCTCGATCTGCGGCGTTTCAACAAACTCGGCAATGGTTCGCTTCCCCATGACATGGCCGATGTGATTGATCACTTCGACCATGGCGCGGTTAATCGGGTCGTCCAGCATATCCTTTACGAAACTTCCATCGATCTTCAGGAAGTCTACAGGCAAATGTTTAAGATATGCGAATGAAGACATACCGGCACAAAAGTCATCCAGAGAGAAGTGACAACCCAACCCTTTGAGCTCATTGATAAAACGAATGGCACTCCCGAGGTTGGAAATAGCGCTGGTTTCAGTGATTTCAAAACAGATCAGCCGCGGCGGAATCCCGTGCAGGGCAAATTGCTCGTGGAGGAAGCCGAGGAAGTTCTCGTCGCCGATGGTCGTGCCTGACAGATTGATCGCACACATCGCCATCGGCTCTTCACGCTCCAGGGCAATGCACTGCGCCACCACCTTGAACACGTTCTGCACCACCCAGCGGTCCAGCTGGTTCATCAGACCGTAGCGCTCGGCCGCCGGGATAAAGCTGTCAGGGAGGATCATCCGCCCTGCTTCATCATGCAACCTGAGCAGGATTTCTACATGACCATCTGCATGATCGGTCTGACCCAGCGCGGAAATTTCCTGCGAGTACAGGCAAAAACGATCCTCCTCCAGGGCCATGTGCAGACGCTGGACCCAGGCCATTTCGCCGAAGCGCAGGGACAACTCCGAATCGTCGGCGTGATACACCTGAACCCGGTTGCGACCTTTTTCCTTGGCCATGTAGCACGCCATGTCCGCCGCCCGCAGGGAGGATTCCAGCGTCGCGGGCGTCTGCTGGATATGCACCAGACCGATACTGACCGTGGTGACAAAGGGCCGCCCTTTCCAGACAAAGTGCAGATTCTGCACAGTCTGACGTAATCCTTCCGCGATTTTTTCAGAGACGTCTGAAGGGCAATTCTCCAGCAAAATGCCGAACTCATCACCGCCCAGCCGCGCCAGGGTATCGCCTTCGCGCAGGCCGGATTGCAACAGCGCGCAGATATGCCGGAGCAGTTCGTCACCGGCGGCATGCCCACAGGTGTCGTTGACCAGCTTGAACTGGTCCAGGTCGAGGAACATCAGAGCGTGTCGACCGGGCTGGCGCCCCAGGTTATGCAGCGCCTGCTCCAGGCGGTATTCGAATTCGCGCCGGTTCGCCAGGCCGGTCAAGGCATCGTGGGTGGCCTGCCAGGACAGGTTGGCGATGTATTGCCGCTCCTGGGTCATGTCGTGCAGCACCAGCACCGCACCACTGACCTTCCCCGCATTGCGGATCGGCGCCCCGACCAGGGTCACCGACACGGTACTGCCGTCCAGCCGCTGGATCAGCTTGGAGTGCTCGCTGCCGCCGCCCAACTGCCCGCTGAGAATATGTTCGATCAGGGTAAAACCTTCCTCCTGGGCATTTTCGTCCAGCAGGTTGAACAGTGCCGCCAGAGGTAATCCGTAGGCCTGGGCTGCTTTCCAGTGGGTCAGGTGCTCCGCGGCGGGGTTCATATAGGCAATGGCCCCCTCGACATCGGTGGTGATCACCCCGTCGCCGATGGACTCCAGGGTGATCTGCGCCCGCTCCTTTTCCAGTTGCAGGGCGTCGGCAAAGGCATGGCGCTGGGCCAGCAGCTTGTGCGTGCGCAGCAAAGCCAGGGCGATCAGCCCGAGGGCCGTGGCGAGGTTGGTGATCAGCAGCAGTCGCAGGATCACCCGCGAGCCTTCGCCCAGGGCATCGCTGAAGGCCCTGGCAGCCGGGGTCACCCCGTCGTTGATGGCGAAGATCCGGCCTTTCCAGTGCTGGATGTCGGCAGCGCTTGCCATATTGGCGGAAATCGCCCGGTGCATCTGCTGGGCAACCTCATCCAGTTGCACCAGGTAGCCATCGCCCACCGTCCACTTTTCGATGGCCTGTTCGAGGTAACTGAAATGGCGAAAATTGAGGTACAGCCAGATCAGGCTGGAGACGTCATCCGGGTGATTGCCGCCCTGCAGGATCCCCCGACGCGCCGCTTCCAGGTCGGGTGTCGCGGCATCCAGGGCGATGCGCAGCTCATGCCCGCCCTGGGGCACGGCAATCGCCTGCTGGTACTTGAGGAAAATCGCCTCGTCGCGGCTGTCGGCATACAGGTTGAGGTAGTAGATCGCGTCCTTCTGCCCCTTTGACCAGAGACTCTCGCCAGCCACATAACCCCGCACGGCAGAAAGCACATAGAGGCTGAGACAACCGAGCAATGCCTGAAACAGCACGACGGCGATAAAGGGCCAGACGATGCCCAACAGCCGTGGCGTTCCGAGAGTTTGCTTGCGCTTCATGAGTTCCCTTGCATCAGCACAGCCAGATGGACAGCCGAGAGAATTTCACCCCTGATAGCACAGCCTAGGCTAATTTCAGCAACCTCGAATGGATCGTTGATCGACTCGAAACCACCGCTTCTGGCCAGGTATCCACCGACAACAAGGGAAAAATATTTCTTCCAGTCAATTCAACCACTAAGCACAGAAATTCGCGAAAAACTCAAGAGCGTCAAATTTTCTGCAGGTGCCCGTAAAGCTTGGCGTACAGGCCACCTTCGGCGATCAGCTGTTGATGGTCGCCATCTTCGGCTATCCGGCCGCCATCGAACACCAGCACGCGATCGGCCTGTTTTACCGCCGACAGGCGATGGGCAATGATCAAGGTGGTACGACCGCTGAGAAACCGGCTCAAGGCCTGATGCAGGTTGTATTCGGTGGCGGCGTCCAGTGCCGAGGTCGCCTCGTCGAGAATCACCACCTTGGGTTCGGCCAGTACCATCCGGGCAATCGCCAGGCGCTGGCGCTGCCCGCCGGACAGGCGCACGCCGGAACGCCCGACAATGCTGTCCAGGCCCTGGGGCAGGACCCTGATGGTGCTGTCGAGTTGGGCGATTTCCAGGGCGCGCCAGCAGGCTTCGTCACTGCGTTCGCGGCCCATGGTGAGATTGGCGCGGACCGTGTCGTTGAACAGCGCCGGGTGCTGCAGCACCACTGCGACATGCTCGCGCACGGTCTCCAGGCCGATTTCGGCCTGGGACGAGCCGCCAAACCTGATGGTCCCGGACTGCGGCGTATAGAGACCGAGCAGCAATTGCACCAGGGTGCTCTTGCCACCGCCGCTGGCACCGACGATCGCGACCTTTTCACCCGGCGCGATGGACAGGTCCAGTTGATCGAGAACCGGCTCGTCGCCATAGGCAAAGCTCAGCCCGCGCACTTCGATCCCGACCGTATCCCGCCCGACAAACGGGTCGACGCCACCCGGATACTGCGGCTCGTCGGCACGCGCCAGCAATTCGTTGATCCGCGTCAGCGCGCCGCCTGCCGCGTAGAAGGCGTATTGCAGGTTGAGCAGTTGTTCCACCGGACCGATCATGAACCACAGGTAACTGAACACCGCGAGCATCTGACCGATCGACAGGTCCGAAAACAGCACGGTGAGCATGGCCGCCGCGCGGAAGATATCGATGCCGAACTGGAACAGCAGGCCACTGGCCCGACTCGACGCGTCGCTTTTCCACTGCGAGGCCACGGCATAGTCGCGCACTTCCCGGGCCCGCTGTCCGAGGCGGCCGAGAAAAAAGCCCTGGCGATTGCCGGCGCGGACTTCCTGGATGGCATCGAGGGTTTCCGTCAGTGCCTGGGTGAACCGCGAAGTGCTGTCGTTCTCCAGCTTCTTCAGGTGCTTGACGCGCTTGCCCAGTTGCACCGTGAAGTAGATCACCAGCGGATTGAACAGCAGGATCAGCAGCGCCAGCTTCCAGTGCATCCACACCAGGATGCCGGAGGTGCCGACCAGCATCAGCATCGCCACCAGGAAACGGCTCAGGGTTTCCCCGACAAATTTGTCGAGGGTATCCAGGTCGGTGACCAGGTGCGTGGTCACCGTGCCACTGCCGAGGCTTTCGTACTCACCCAGGGAAATCCGCTTCAGGCGCTCGATCAGGCGGGTGCGGATGCGATAGACGATATCCTTCGCCAGCCCGGCAAACAGCCGGGCCTGGAGGACGTTGAACAACAGCGCGCCACAACGCAGGCACAAGGTGATCAGCAGCATCAGGCCGATATAACCGACCGCGCTCTGCCAACCGCCGGGCAGCAGATGGTTCATCACCTGCAACGCCGCGTCGCCGTGCTTGAGCAGCACCTCGTCCACCAGCAATGGCAGCAACAGCGGGATCGGCACGCTGCACAGGGTCGCCATGACCGCGACGCCATTGGCAATCCACAAGGCCTTTCTGTGCTGCAGTGCCAGGCGCCGGATTTCCGCCCAGCTCAGGCGGTCGGCGGGTTGTCGCGAAGCGTCGGGATCAGGCACAGGCCGCACGCTCCAGCCAGCGGCCGAGCAGCGGTGACAACTCGGAAAGGGGCTGGTAGCCATTGGTCAACAGCGCCAGCTGGCCATTGCGCTCGGCCAGCAGGGTCGGGAAACCGGCGATGCCCAGGTCCTGGACCCAGGTAAAGTCCGCCGCCGTGGCCGCATGCTGCTCGGCCTTGTCGTAGGCCTCGGCAAACTCGATGCGCGGCACGCCGGCCGCCTCGGCCAACTCCACCAGCACACTGGCCTGGGTGACATCCCGTCCTTCAACGTAGAAAGCCCGCTGGATCAGCCCCACCAGCCGCCAGGCGCAGTCCGCCGCCAGGCTTCGTGCGGTGATCACCGCCCGGCACGCCGGCTCGGTGTCGTAGACAAAACCCTCGGGCAAGGCGCCTTCGAAGGTGAAGGGCTGGCCGGTGGCCTCGGTGACCGCCTGCCAGTGCTCGAGGATGTAACGCCGGGTGGTCGGTTCCAGGGCCGTGCCGCTGCCGGTGCGCAAGCCACCCATCACCAGGTGCAACTCGACGCCCGCGGCCTGCGCCTGCTTGACCAGGGCCTCGGCCACCGGGGCAAAGCCCCAGCACCAGGAGCACATCGGATCCATCACATAGAGCAGGCGCGCGGACATGGTTCAGGCCTCGGAAGGTTGGCGATAGTTGTAGCCGATCGGATGGGGTTGATTGCGCGCCTTGGCCAACTCGATCTGCTTCTGCCGGTCGATGGCACTGCGGCGGGTCTTCTCGCTCAGTGTGTTCCAGCAATGCGGACAACTGATGCCGGCCACATAGTGTTCCGACGCACGGTCTTCGACGCTGACAGGCGTACGGCAGGCGTGGCACTGATCGTAGTCGCCTTCGCTCAGGTCATGGCGAACGGTCACGCGGTTATCGAACACGAAGCAGTCGCCACGCCATTGGCTCTGTTCCTGGGGCACTTCCTCGAGGTACTTGAGGATCCCGCCCTTGAGGTGATAGACCTCGTCGAAACCCTGGCCGAGCATATAGCTCGAGGCCTTCTCGCAACGAATGCCGCCGGTGCAGAACATGGCGACCTTCTTGTGCCGGGCCGGGTCGAAGTTGGCCTTGATGTAGTCGGGAAACTCGCGAAAGCTGGTGGTTTTCGGATCGATGGCGCCTTCGAAGGTACCGATCGAGACCTCGTAGTCGTTGCGGGTATCGATCAGCAGCACTTCCGGATCGGCAATCAGGGCGTTCCAGTCCTGCGGATCGACATAGGTACCGACCTGCTTGTTCGGGTCCACGCCTTCGACGCCCAAGGTTACGATTTCCTTCTTCAGCTTGACCTTGGTCCGATAGAACGGCTGGTCGTCGCAGTAGGATTCCTTGTGGTCGATATCCACCATGCGCGGATCTTTCTTCAGCCAGGCCATCAGCCCGTCGATGCCTTCGCGGCTACCGGACACGGTGCCGTTGATGCCTTCCTCGGCGATCAGCAGCGTGCCCTTGATGCCGTTGTCGACCATCGCCTGCAACAGTGGCTCGCGCAGGGCGACGTAATCTTCGAGGGTGACGAACTTGTACAGTGCCGCCACGACGATAGGTTGGGTCATGGGTATTTCTCTCCAGGTGGCTGCCCTCGCAAAGGGCGAACCGGACGCAAAAAAAACGCGCCGACTGAGCGGCGCGTTGCGGATTCTAGCAAAAAGCGAACTTAGTGCCCACCGCCGGCGCAGGTCGGCGAAGCCGGTGCCGAACCGATTTTCACCCACTCTTCAGGGGTGTAGGTATGCAAGGCCAACGCATGGAACTGCCCCATCAGGTCACCCAGGGTGGCGTAGACCTTCTGGTGGCGCTTGACGCTGTTCAACCCGGCAAACTGCTCGCTGACCAGCACCGCCTTGAAGTGGGTCTGCAACCCGCGGCTATGCATGTGGCTTTCATCCAGCACTTGCAGATGCTCGGGGTGCAAGGCGCCCAAGGCGGTTTCGATACGTTGTTGCATGGTCATCGCGGGCTCCGCTTACTTCTTCTTCGCCGGTGCAGCCTTGGCCGGCGCCAGTTCGTTGGTCATGTCTTCCAGCAGCTTGTTGACCACGGGCACCGCGCTTTCCAGCTTGGCCTGGGTCATCTGGGCCGATTGCTGGGTCAGCTGCGGCATTTTTTCCAGGACTTTCTTGCCCAGTGGCGACTGGTAGAACGCGACCAGGTCCTTGAGTTCGGATTCGCTGAAATTGTCGGTGTAGAGCTTGACCATGTCAGGCTTGAGCTTGTTCCAGCCGATGGCCTGGTCCAGGGCGGCATTGGCCTTGGCCTGGTAGGTATCGAGCAGCGGCTTTTTCGAGTCCGGCGCCTGGGTCTGGGCGAAGCGCTGGGCGAACATCTGCTGCACTTGCGAGTAGACCGGGGTTCCGAGCTTGTCGGCATGGGCCAGCGTCAGGAAAGCTTCGGCACTGGCGTTGTGGCTGGCGGTATCGGCGAAAACCTGGCCGCTGGCGCATACCAGAGCAACCGCGGTACAGATGGCACGAAGACGGGTCATCGAGTTTCCTTTAACTAACAGGCGAGGTAAAACCCCAAGGGCGACCATTCTGCGCCTAACAAAGTGTGTCACTCAACCCCGGCACCGTTTGTGACACTCCCGAGGCGGGCCCCAGGTGGTAAAAACCGACGCAAGGAACCTACCAGGCCGATCAGGGCCTAAACTGCGCTATCAGACCTTGAGGAGTGTGCCCCATGAGCCGTATCGAAACCGACAGCCTTGGCCAGGTGAATGTCCCGGAAGACGCCTACTGGGGCGCCCAGACCCAGCGTTCACTGATCAATTTCGCCATCGGCGACGAAAAGATGCCGCTGGCGGTGATGCATGCCCTGGCCCTGATCAAGAAGGCCGCGGCCCGGGTCAACGACCGCAATGGCGACCTGCCCGCCGATGTCGCCCGGCTGATCGAACAGGCCGCCGACGAAGTGCTGGCCGGCGAACATGACAGCCAGTTCCCCCTGGCGGTCTGGCAGACCGGCAGTGGCACCCAGAGCAACATGAACGCCAACGAGGTCATCGCCGGACGCGCCAACGAACTGGCCGGCAAGGGCCGTGGCGGCAAGTCGCCAGTACACCCGAACGATCACGTCAATCGCTCGCAAAGCTCCAACGACTGTTTCCCCACTGCCATGCATATCGCCGCGGTCCAGGCGGTGCACCGGCAACTGCTGCCGGCGATAGCCGAGCTGTCCGGTGGCCTGGCGGAACTGGCCGCGCGCCATATGAAGCTGGTCAAGACCGGGCGCACCCACATGATGGATGCCACGCCGATCACTTTCGGCCAGGAAGTCTCCGCCTACATCGCGCAACTCGACTATGCCGAGCGGGCCATCCGCGCGACATTGCCGGCGGTTTGCGAACTGGCCCAGGGCGGGACGGCGGTCGGCACCGGGCTCAACGCGCCCCACGGTTTTTCCGAAGCGATCGCCGCCGAACTGGCGGCCCTGGCCGGCCTGCCGTTCGTCAGCGCACCGAACAAATTCGCCGCCCTGGCCGGCCATGAACCCCTCACCAGCCTGTCCGGCGCCCTGAAGACCCTGGCCGTGGCCCTGATGAAGATCGCCAACGACCTGCGTCTGCTGGGCTCCGGCCCCCGTGCAGGGTTCGCCGAGGTCAGGTTGCCGGCCAATGAGCCGGGTAGCTCGATCATGCCCGGCAAGGTCAACCCGACCCAGTGTGAAGCCCTGTCGATGCTGGCCTGCCAGGTCATGGGCAACGATGTGACCATCGGGTTTGCCGCCAGCCAGGGCCACCTGCAATTGAACGTGTACAAGCCGGTGATCATCCACAACCTGCTGCAATCGATCCGCCTGCTGGCAGATGGCTGCAGCAACTTCCAGGCCCATTGCATCGCCGGCCTGGAACCGGACCCGGTGCAGATGGCCGCGCACCTGGAACGAGGACTGATGCTGGTCACCGCGCTGAACCCGCATATCGGCTACGACAAGGCGGCGGAAATCGCCAAGAAGGCCTACGGCGAGAACCTTACCCTGCGCGAAGCGGCGCTGGAGCTGGGCTATCTCACCGACGAAGAGTTCGACGCCTGGGTACGTCCGGAAAACATGCTGGAATCGGGCAAGAACGGCTGATACCCGTCCGCTTGTCGTTGCAGGAGCCGGCTTGCTGGCGATAGCGCCGGGGCAGTCGATAAAGATGTCGGCTCGTTATCGCCAGCAAGCCGGCTCCTACAGGCCGCATCACGAGCTACAAGGTGGGCTGCCCCGCCAACCGCGCTCGCCGGGCCTTGAGCCCGGCAATCAGCGAAGGGCCGAGCGCCACCAGCGCGGAACCGACCACCACCAGTACCGCCCCGCCATACCCCAGGCCGTTGATCTCTTCGGCATGCACATATTCCGGCCAGATCCACGCTGCCAGCGCCACCGAACCGAAAGTCACCAGCGGCGTGATAGCCAGGGTCGCACTGACCCGTGATGCCTCCCAATGCGCCAGCGCCTCGGCAAACGCGCCATAGGCCACCAGCGTATTCAGGCAGCACCCCAGCAGCAGCCAGCCCTGCAACGGGCTCAACTGCAAGGCCTCGGCGGGATGCGCCCAGGGGGTCAGCAGCAAGGCACAGAACAGGTAGATCACCATCATCACCTGCAACGAATTCCAGACCGTCAGCAACTGCTTCTGGCTCAGGGCGTAAAAGGTCCAGACCGTCGAGGCCAGCAGCACCAGCAACACACCGGCGGTGTAGTTTCCGAGGGAGGTCAGCAACTCGCTCAAGCGCTGGTTGAAGAACAACCCGAAGCCGACCAGCAGCACCAGCAGCCCGATGCCCTGGCCCAGGCTGAAGCGTTCCTTGAACACGAACAGACTGGCGATCAGCAGGAAGATCGGCCCCATCTGCACCACCAGTTGCGCGGTGCCCGGACTCAGCAGGTTCAGGCCCATCAGGTACAACACATAGTTGCCGGTGAGGCCGAACACCGCCAGCAGCACCAGCCAGCCACCCCGCGGGCCCAGCGCGCGCCAGCTCGGCAGGCGGCGCGTGGCCGCCAGGTAGAAGAACAGGAAACCGCCGGAGACGACCAGCCGGCACCAGGTCACGCTCACCGGGTCCATCACCAGCAGGACCTGCTTGAGCTTGATGGGCAGGATGCCCCAGAGCACGGCGGTCAACAGGGCGAGGAACATCCCATAGCCCCAGCGGCCGGATGAAATATGCATGGACAGTCCTGTGGGCCGAGGGATTCAAGCCGCCATTCTAAGCGGCTCACGATCCGCTCCACAGCCGCCAGGGCAGACAAAAGCGACATTGATCGACGCCTGAGCGCCGCCAGTAAATTGGCTTCAACCGTTGATCGGACGATCAGGCGACGTATCTCTATAAGTTTTATGCTGGTTTTCTGACAGCCACCTTCTATCCACGGAATTTTCTCCATGTTCGGCAAACGCGCCCAGGACAGCACCGAGGCCACGCGCTTTCGTAGCGACCGTGTCACTGCAATCAATGGCCTGTATTTTTTCAGCACCCGGGAGAACACCCTGGAAGGACCGTTTTTCACCCGCGACGATGCCCAGCGGGGAACCCGGCTCTATATACAGCGGATGCAACTGGCAAAGGATATCCAGGCTGGTCTCTGACAAAAGTACAGCCGCCTTGTGGCAGAAGTGCGGGCTTGTGTGGGCAGCCAGCTTTTGTGGGGGCCGGCTTGTGTGGGAGCGAGCTTGCCCGCGAAGGCGTCCTCAGGAGCCCCAAAAGCTTCGCGGGCAAGCCCGCTCCCACATGAACAGAGCTCCCCTACAGACAGCATTCCCCTCCAGGCAGCACTCCCCTAAAGACTACCTACACCTGTCATCAGCGCACCGCTTCAAACAACCCCGTCGCGCCCATCCCGCCACCCACGCACATGGTCACGATGCCATAGCGCAGGTTGCGCCGTTGCAGCTCGCGCACCAGATGCCCGACCTGGCGTGAACCGGTCATGCCGAATGGATGGCCGATGGAAATCGAACCGCCGTTGACGTTGTACCTGGCATTGTCGATCTCCAGCCGGTCGCGGCTGTACAGGCATTGCGAGGCAAAGGCTTCATTGAGCTCCCACAGGTCGATGTCCGCCACCGTCAAGCCCTTGGCCTTGAGCAGCTTCGGCACCGAGAACACCGGGCCGATGCCCATCTCGTCCGGCTCGCAACCGGCCACGGTGAAACCACGGAAAAACGCCTTGGGTTTCAGCCCCAGTTGCAGTGCCCTCTCCAGGCTCATGACCAGGGTCATCGACGCGCCATCGGACAACTGCGACGAGTTCCCCGCCGTCACCGAACCGTCTTCGGCAAATACCGGCTTGAGTCCGGCCAGGCTGTCGAGGGTGGTGTCCGGGCGATTGCAATCATCCCGGTCGACCACGCCTTGCAGGCGCTGGATCTGCCCGCTGGCCTTGTCCTCGACCGCGTAGGTTACCGTCATCGGCACGATTTCATCGTCGAACAGGCCCGCGGCCTGGGCGGCGGCGGTGCGCTGCTGGCTTTGCAGGGCATACAGGTCCTGCTGCTCGCGACTGACGTCATAACGCCGGGCGACCACCTCCGCCGTCTGCCCCATGGGGAAGTAGATACCCGGAACCTGCTCCTTGAGCAGCGGGTTGATCAGGTTCTCGGTATTGACGCTTTTCATCGTCAGGCTGATGGACTCGACACCACCGGCGACGATGATATCGCTGCACCCGGAGGCGATCTGGTTGGCGGCAATGGCAATCGCCTGCAGGCCCGAGGAACAGAAGCGGTTGAGGGTCATGCCCGCCGTGCCGGTGCCCAGTTGCGACAGCACCGCGACGTTGCGCCCGATGTTGTAGCCCTGGGCGCCTTCGTTGGAGCCGGCACCGACAATGCAATCCTCGACGCTGGCCGGATCGATGCCGTTGCGCACCAGCAGGGCGTTGACACAATGGGCGGCCATGTCGTCGGGCCGGGTCTGGTTGAACTTGCCGCGGAACGACTTGGCCAGGCCAGTACGCACGCTATCGACGATCACCACTTCACGCATGGGAACACCTCATTGTCATTGTCGGTCCAGGAGAGCACGAGCATAAGCTCGCCCAATCCGGGACTGCGACAATCATTCACTGGGCGTATGCGTCATCATCGTCTTATTTCGACTTCTTGCCCTTCTTGTCGTGTTTGTCGGACTTGGCGAAGGCCTCTTCGATCGCCTGGTTGACCGTGCGCAGGACCTTGACCCGGGCCCAGCGCTTGTCGTTGGCCTCCACCAGGGTCCAGGGCGAGATCTCGGTGCTGGTGCGGTCGACCATGTCGCCCACCGCCGCGCGGTAGAGGTCCCATTTCTCGCGGTTGCGCCAGTCGTCCTCGGTGATCTTGAAGCGCTTGAACGGAATCTCTTCACGCTGCTGGAAACGTTCCAGCTGGGTCTGCTTGTCGATGGCCAGCCAGAACTTCACTACGATCACCCCGGCGTCGCTCAACTGTTCCTCGAAATCGTTGATCTCGCCGTAGGCACGCAACCAGTCGCTGACGCTACAGAAGCCCTCCACCCGCTCCACCAGCACCCGGCCGTACCAGGATCGGTCGAACACGGTGAACTTGCCCCGCGCCGGGATCTGCCGCCAGAAGCGCCACAGATAAGGCTGGGCCCGCTCGTCTTCACTGGGCGCGGCAATCGGCACGATGCTGTACTGGCGCGGATCGAGGGCCGCGGCCAGGCGGCGGATCGCCCCACCCTTGCCCGCCGCGTCATTGCCTTCGAACACCGCGACCAGTGCGTGCTTGCGCATGCGCTTGTCACGCATCAGGCCCGACAGTCGCGCCTGCTCGGTGATCAGTTGTTCCTCGTAGTCGGCCTTCTCCAGGCTCAGGGTCATGTCCAGGCTGTCGAGCAGGCTCATCTGGTCGACGCCCGCCGGCAGCGGCGCGCTATTGGTCGGCCGCGACTCGACCTGGGAAGCCTTCAACGCCGCCTGCAGGCCCTCGAGGAGGATTTTCCCCACCGTCAGGCTGCGGTAGTGCGGGTCGACGCCTTCGATCACATGCCACGGGGCATAATCGCGGCTGGTCCGGCGCAGCACCCGCTCGCCGAAATGCACGAAGGTGTCGTAGGTTTCCGACTGCTGCCAGTCCAGCGGGCTGATGCGCCAGCTGTGCAGCGGGTCATCCTGCAAGGCCTTGAGCCGGGCCTTCATCTGCTTCTTGGACAGATGGAACCAGAACTTGAAGATCAGCGCGCCTTCGTCGCAGAGCATCTTCTCCAGGCGCTCGGCCCCGGCAATCGCCTGGTCGAGTACCGCATCCTTGAACAGGCCGTGTACCCGTCCCTGCAGCATCTGGCTGTACCAGTTGCCGAAAAACACCCCCATCCGCCCCTTGGCCGGCAACATCCGCCAGTAGCGCCAGGCCGGCGGGTGGGCCAGTTCTTCATCGGTCTGCTGGTCGAAGGTGCGGACCTCGATCAGCCGCGGGTCCATCCATTCATTGAGCAACTTGACGGTTTCGCCCTTGCCGGCCCCTTCGATGCCGTTGATCAGGACGATCACCGGGAAACGCTTCTGCTGTTGCAATTCGAACTGCACTTCGAGCAGGGCCTCGCGCAGGGCGGGCACCTCGGCGTCGAAGGTGTCTTTGTCGATGGCGTGACCGATTTCAGCGGATTCGAACATGGAGGGCTCCTTCCAGAATTGAGCAAGATTAGCGGATCAGACCGCACCGTGGGCCGCTAAGTCCCTGGCATTTGCCCTGGATCAATCCGGTGCCGGCCAATCGGCTAGAATGGCCGACTGTTTGTTCACGAGTTCCACCATGAGCCGCGTACCGCCCCACGCCCAGATCGACTGGGACGACCAGGGATTGCCCCACTCCCGGGTGTTCGACGATGTGTATTTTTCCGATGCCTCGGGCCTGGAAGAAACCCGCTATGTCTTTATCGAACAGAATCGCCTGAAGGAACGCTTCGAAGCCCTGGAGCCGAACGGGCGGCTGGTGATCGGCGAGACGGGGTTCGGTACCGGACTGAATTTTCTCTGCGCCTGGCAACTCTTCGAACAATGCGCGGTGCCCGGTGCGCGCCTGCATTTCGTCAGCGTCGAGAAGTACCCGCTGAGCCATGCCGACCTGCAACGGGCCCTGGCCCTCTGGCCCGAACTGGCGGCGTTTGCCACCCCGCTGCTCAAGCAATACGTGGCGATCCACCCGGGCTTCCAGCGCCTGCTGCTGGATAACGGACGGGTCACCCTGACCCTGCTGATCGGCGATGTGCTGGAGCAACTGCCGCAACTGGATGCCCAGGTCGATGCCTGGTTCCTCGACGGTTTCGCCCCGGCGAAAAACCCCGAGATGTGGACCGCCGGGCTGTTCGCCGAACTGGCGCGCCTGGCAGCCCCCGGCTCGACCATCAGCACCTTTACCAGCACCGGCTGGGTCCGCCGCTCGCTGAACGCGGCCGGTTTCAAGATGAAGCGCACGCCGGGCATCGGCCACAAATGGGAAATCCTGCGGGGCGAGTTCGTCGGCTGGCCGCCGGAGGTGCCGGCGCCGCTGCCGGCCAAACCCTGGTTTGCCCGCCCCGCCCCCCGGATCGGCGAACGCCGGGCCCTGGTGATCGGCGGCGGCCTGGCCGGTTGTGCCAGCGCCGCGAGCCTGGCTGCCCGTGGCTGGCAGGTCTGCCTGCTGGAACGCCACGAGGCCCTGGCCCGGGAAGCCTCGGGCAACCCCCAGGGTGTGCTGTACCTCAAGCTGTCGGCCCATGGCACCGCGCTGTCGCAGCTGATTCTCAGTGGTTTCGGGCACACCCGGCGCCTGCTCGAACAGTTGCACAGAGGCGTCGACTGGGACGGCTGCGGCGTGCTGCAACTGGCCTTCGACGAGAAGGAAGCCGAGCGCCAGGCGCAACTGGCCGCCGCCTTCAGCACCGAGTTGCTGCAGGTGCTGGATCGCGAGCAGGCCGAAGCCCGGGCCGGCGTGACGCTTGAACACGGCGGGCTGTTCTTCCCCGAGGGCGGCTGGGTCCACCCGCCGGCCCTGTGTGATTGGCAGGCCGCACAACCGAACATCGAGGTCCGTCCCCACAGCGATGCCGTCGAACTGCGCAAGGTCGACGGCCAGTGGCAGGCCTGGGACGCCGATGCCCTGCTGGCCAGCGCCCCGGTGCTGGTCCTCGCCGGGGCCGCCGAAGTGACGCGTTTCGCCGCCGCCGCGGCCTTGCCGCTCAAGCGCATTCGCGGGCAGATCACCCGCCTGGCCCAGACCGCCGACAGTGCCGCCCTGAGCACGGTGGTCTGCGCCGAAGGCTATGTCGCGCCGGCACGCCTCGGCGAACACACCCTCGGTGCCAGCTTCGATTTCAAGAACGCTGACCTGGCCCCGACCACGGCGGAGCACATCGGCAACCTGGCGCTGTTGCAGGACATCTCCGCCGATCTGGCGACACGCCTGAACGCCGTCGGACAGGACCCGGAGCAGTTGCAAGGGCGTGCCGCCTTTCGCTGCACCAGCGCCGACTATCTGCCCATCGTCGGTCCGCTGGCCGACCCGGCAGCGTTCGCCGAGGCCTACGGCATCCTGGCCAAGGATGCGCGGCAGATACCGCAGGTGCCCTGCCCCTGGCTCGAAGGGCTGTACATCAACAGCGGCCATGGTTCCCGTGGCCTGATCACCGCACCGCTGTCGGGCGAGTTGCTGGCCGCCTGGCTGGAGAACGAACCACTGCCACTGCCCCGCAGCGTCGCCGAGGCCTGCCATCCGAACCGCTTCGCCTGGCGGGCGCTGGTCCGCGGCCAGCCCCCGCGCAAGGCCGACGCCTGAATCAGTCACCCGGCAACGGCGCGGGCTGCTGGTTCAGCTCGTGCTGGGTCAGCCCCTCGAGAAACACCCGTTCCTCGGCCATGCGGGTTTCCATCAACGCCGACAGGCGCCGGGAGTAACTGTCACTGAGCATCTCCGGCGACTGCTGCAACAGCAGCTCCTCCTGTTCATGAAACGGCCTGTTGAACCGTGAGAAATCACGCGGGTATTTCTTCCTCAGGAAGTCGATCCAGAAGTCGCGCGAAGCGATAAAGGTTTTCATCGCCGGTTTTATCTCGGCCTGTCGGATCCGATTGCGCGCTGCAAGGATCTGTTCTTCGGTGACATTGGCAATCTTCCTGAAGAGTATTTCCCGTGGCTGTCCGGGCAAATACAGCGAACGTCCCAGCCCGACCCGGTACGCCAGGTTCACCTCGATCTCGTCGACCGACTCGGACGAAGGCACTTCGGGACGATCGACCAGGTCGCGCACATGCTCGCGGGCAATGGCATCGATCTGCTCCAGGCGAAACAGGCCACGCGCCAGCCTGAGCAGCTCGGTCGGATCATCGCTGCCACTCGCCAGGCTCCGCGCCCGGTTCAACAACACCCGAACTTCCAGGTCGCTGAAATTCTTCGCCGCGCTGTCAACGCAGGTCATGGGGTTGGCCGCGAGGTCGAACAGTTCGCCGCGCAACTGGCTGTCCCGGGCCGCGGCCTCGAGCACCTTCCAGACCCGTCGTGTCAGGTCCGTGCGGGTCTTCATGTATTCCGCGCTCCCTCCCAGTCGGCCCAACAATACGAAAAACTCGTCGGCCCCCTCTTCCAGTCGTAGCTCTTGCCACAACTCCTGCAAGGCAGTCCGTCGTTCACCCTCGATACCGAACAGCCAACGCTGGCGCGCGGCGTATTCGTCCAGTGGCAGTTCTGTCTCCGGGATGCCAAAGGTGACGCCGGTACGCAATCGGTAATCGGCCAAAGTGCTCTGGGCGGCAGACTCCAGGGGATTGTTACGCAGGATGATGCGCCGGGTGATCGGTGAAGGCGCCAGGTAGAGTTCACTGGGCAAGGCCTGGATCTGGTTGCCGCGCAGATCGGCCTCGGAGAGGGACGTGCGCGTCAGCAGCCCCGACGGCAGGTGGTCGATGCCCGTCCCGCGCACGAACAGGCGGCGCAGGTGCGGCATCTGGCTGACGTCCAGCAGGCCGATGTCGAAGTTGCCGTTCATGTTCAGCACCTCGAGATGCCGCAAGTGCGACAGCACGCGGACCGAGTGACGGGTCAGCGCGATCCGGTTGTCCTGCAGGTTCAGCACCCGCAGCTCGGTCATGTCGGCAATCGCGCTCGGCAGGAACTCCAGCTGATTGTTGTTCAGCTCCAGTTTGCGCAGCTTGGTAAACCGCTCGAGAAAGCCTGGGGGAATGGTCTTCAGTCGCATGTTCTGCAAGGACAGTTCGGTGACGTGCTCGAAGCTGACGCCCTTGGGCAGACCCGGCAAGGTGGCGACGCGCAGGCCCGCCAGGCTCAGGCTATGACCGATGGCCACGCCATTCTCGTCATAGGTCCGTGGGGTTTGCCGACGCCAGCAGCGCTTGATGATTTGCGCGGCCTGCTGGCGGCTTTCGGCCAGTCCGCCCAGCCAGAGGTGCTGCCCGTACATCCAGGGCGATGCTCCACGCCAGGTGCGCAGCGTCGAACGCAGCAGGGCGGATTCTTCCTCCAATGCCCGCAACCTGCGCCGGGCGTCGATCGGGTCTTCGCCCAGGGACAACAGGAAATTGCGCGCTTCCGGTTCGCACAGATCAGGGTACAACCGGGTCACTCGCCGCAACACGCGCTGCGAGCCCTGCACGCCGCCGCGCCTGACGCGCAGGCAACCCGCGCCCTCGCCCTCGCGCCATGCCGGCAAGCGCTGGTCCGGTCTTCGCGGGGCAAAGCCGAGCGTTTCTTCCAGCACCGGTCGCGGACGCTCCAGGACCTTGGACATCAGCAGTTTGTGCAACGGGCCCGCCTCGTCCAGCTTGAGACCCATGGCGCCCCGCTCGCTCAAGGTCAGGGCGCTCAACAACGCCCCGCTCAGGGCATGCGGCCCCCTGGTCTGCGGCCCCAGGGTCAGGCCTTCGCCATCGAATGCCCGATACCCGTCGAGGCTCCTGACCAGGACCCGGCGCCTGGGCAGGTCGACCTTGCCCATTTCGATCAGCAAGGGGCCGTCGGACCTGCCCTGGCGGATTTCCAGTCGCAGATCCCCCGGCCATCCCCCTAAAATGCCGATCATCGGCACCTGCAATCGCGCCGTGTCCAGATTGCTCGTCCCTTGCAGGAAGCCGGCGTCCAGCGCCTGGTTGAGACGTACCTCGCGCAGGCTGTCGCTCGCCGCCTCGATCAGTCGTAGCTGCGGACTCTGGCCGCTGGCCAGGCGCTCCCTCGCGACATCGTCGGTCTGCGCGAGGATTTCCCGCAGGACACCGTCCGGCAGGTCGGGAAAACGTTGCTTCAGGCGCAAGGGCAAATCCTTGCCATTGAGGTAATGGAGCTTGTAGAGGCGCCGGAACACCGCCGCCCGATGATCACGCACATGCGCGCCCAGGATCGGGGCCAGCAGGCTGGCCTCGTCACCGGGCGGCACGCCAGGCCCGAGCAATGCACGCCGTTGCTCCTGAGCCAGGTTGCGCAGGACCACCGCCAGCCCCTCGGCCTCGATTTCCCTGGCCGATAACACCATCGTTGTCGGCTTGGCCGTCAGGTCCGCGCCATACTCGCGCAGCGGTCGACGCAATCCATCCAGCAACATGAGGGTGTGGTTCTCGGGCCAGCCCTTGAGGCTGGGCAGCACCTGCAACTGCAGTTCGAGCAGGCGCGCGGCGGCCGATGCCGGAGCCTCGGCGGGGGTGATCAGCCAACTCAATTCGTGGTCCAACCTGAAGCGCTGGATCGAATCGAGCAAGGATGCCGGGATTGCCGAGAGGTTCATATGGAGTCGACGCAACTGTGATTCGTCCAACTGATGAATCGCCAGGATCTGCTCGATATCTTCATCGCTCAGCCAACGCAGCGCCGGGCCCAGGCGACGAAACAGATGGACCGGGTCATGCCAGCGCCAGGGCCACTCGTGGGCCAGGCGCCAGGCGCCGCCGCCGTTGTGCTCCAGCAACGGCGAATAGGCCGATTCACGAGCGGGATGACGCAGGCGCCAGGCTCCGGCGTCCTCATCGTGATAGGCGCGGTAAGGCTCGCCGGCGATTTCCAGGTAACGATGGCCTTCACCGGCTTCGCCCCTGTCGCCATGGAAACCCTGCTCATCCGGCACCCGTGTCGCCAGCCAGGGTGCCTCATGACGGTAGGCACGCAGGTCAGGCTGCCACAGGCGATAACGCCCGTCGCCCGACTTGACGGGTATCAGGTCGTCGAAGAAATCCGAGTAGCGCCGCAGCAGGCCCTTGACCGCCTTGCCGCCCCAGTGCACGGCGGTGCCCAGGGCAACCATGGTGGCAATGTCCTCGGCCACCGACATCATGTGCGAAATGGCCTCGTCACGCTCACCGCGCCGCCAGTCCTCATACCCTTCATAGGTTTCGGCCAGCAGTTGCCCGACCGCCACCCCCATCATCAGCAAGCCCAGCCAGGGATTGGCGAACGCGGCCAGGTTCAGCAGCGTCATCCCCAGTCCCAGCAGGGACTGGTTTCTGGCGGTACGGGCATCCTGATCGACATCCTCGGTCGGCACCGCCACGGTCCGCGCATCCGCCTGCAGGCGCAGGATCTGTTGCTGGTAGAGGGAGAAAAACAGCTCGCGGCTCAAGGGTTGCGCTTTCAACTGCAGATCGGCCCGGGTATTCAGGGACGTCGTGCCCTGGTCGAGGGCACGCCCGCTCCCGATGGTCAGGCGCTTGCGCAATGTCGAGAGAAAGGCCGGCAGCTCGCGCTGGCTGACAAAGCCGCAGAAGAACCGTTCATAGGCGGGTTGCCAGAGACGACGGCGCAGTTCCGCCTCGAAGTCCTCAAGCGAGGCATAGAGCTTGAAGGGGCTGAGCGGGTCATTGGGAATATGCACCAGGACCCGCTTCTCCATGCCGCCGGGCTCGATCCGAGGCATATCCACCAGGGTGAACAGGCAGATGCCGGACAAGGTGACGCCCAGCAACCTCAACTCATTGGCGATCATCCTGGAGCCATCCGCGCCCACGGCAACATTCAACTCGATCAACCGGCAGACCTGCTGGTGAGCCAGAGCGTCGATGTCTTTCTTCAGGTAGGCGATACAGGCATCGACCAGCATATCGGCCTTTTTCTGTTGGCCGATGGCGAACTCGATCCGGAACTCATCGTTATCGGGTTGCTGCCCGGTGTTCTTCGGCAGATGAAAGACCTCGCACAGATGCTGCTGGTACAACTTGCCCAGATCCAGGCTGCGGACCAGATCGATAAATGAAGGGACGGCGATCTTCGGCCGCGGATTCGCCCCGGGGCCGAGCTGGATATGCGATTGCGGCGGCAGCTGTTCATCCGGCCCGAAGTTCTGCAGCGCAGCCACCAGCAGGCTGCTGCTGGAATAGGTCATCGGCAGGCTGTAGCCCGGACCGATCGGCGGTGGCAGCGGCGGCCAGCGATCGGCGATGGCCAGTTGATCCTGGTGAATATCCAGGCCCGGCCCGAAACGCTCGCGCAGGGCCGCCTCCAGCAAGGGTTCGGAAAAATCCCGGACGGATTTCAGGTCCTTGAGCCAGGTAGAAATCTCTTCCTTGAAGAACTGGCTCCTGCGCATGTACTCGCGCAATTGCGCGATATCCTCGGCGCGGGCCGCCAACAGCCAGGGGGGCGCGTTGGCCCTGATCACCTCTTCGTTATCGCTGTGCTCGTCCAGGTCGGACGGTGCAAGACTGACAATCGCTGACATTTCAAACATCCTTATTTCAAAAGCTCGTCGTCGCGACCAGCTGTTCCAGGTCGACGAGCTGGGTTTCCAGCGTCTCGGTGCACCCGCGCGGGCCATCGGCGTAGAGAAACACCGCCTCGCGCAAGGTGCCGTGGTTCACGCAGGCCTCGACCAGCGCAGCGACCCGGCGGGCAGTGTCCTCCTGCGTTGCCACGTCGAGCTCCAGCGCCCACAGGTGCAGACGCCAGAGCAACATGAAAAAGCCGTCGGCCATGGGTTCGGCGCGCAGGCGTCGCCAGTTCGTCCGTGGCGCCGACAGCGGCGCGTGAGAGCCCTGGGTCGTCAGGGCTGCCGGGGCGTAGGGCTCGATCCAGGCATCTTCTTGCGCCTGCTCGCCGCCACGGGGTGGAAACGGCAGGACGCCCAGGCTGACACCGGGGTTCTGCCTGAGCCCCGCCAGTTGGCCAAGACTTTCGGCGGACCAGGGATTGTTCTGCAGGCCGATATGGCGCGTAAGGACAGCCGGCACGTCGAACAAGCCGGTGGGCAACTGCGTGAGGCGGTTATCCCGCAGATCCAGTGCCTCCAGGGACGAACGCGGGAACAGTCCCACGGGCCAGCGGTCGATCCCGGTGGCCCGCAACATCAGTCGCCGCAAGGCCGGCAAGCCACTCAGGTCAGGCACTTGGCCGAGAGGGTTGTCGTTGAGGTTGAGGCATTCCAGCGCACTCATTTGCGTCAGCAGCGCGACACCGGGAGCATCCAGGTGAATCCGGTTGCCTTGCAGGCATAGTCGGGTCAGATGCGGCATCTCGGACAGGGCGTCCGGCAAGGCCGTCAGGCGGTTGTCGCTCAGGTCCAGCCGGCGCAGGCCGGTGAAGCCCGTGAAAAACGCCTGGTCGGCGTCAGTCAGGGCCATGTCACGGCCGATCAGTTCGCTGACGTGGCTGAAATCGATCTGCCAATGCAGTTCGGGCAAACGCCCAACGTGCATGCCCTGCATATCGAGTGTCACGCGTCGCGTTTCCCCTGCGTGTTGCCACCCTCCCTGCTCCCAGGCCCGCTTGATCGAATACGCCAGTTGCCTGCGGCTCGCCGCGCGGTCCGGCGAGTCGTCGGCCGACTCGACCCATAAAAGCAACTGGCTCCTGAGCTGCTCGCACTCACGCTCGCGTGTGGCAAGCAGGCGGGCGGCCTGCTCGAGGGTGCCCGCCGATTGCAGATAGACGCTGATCTGCGTCGCCGACAGCAATGGGTAGAGCCGGCTCACGCGGTTGCTCAGGCCCTGCCATTGCCGATCCTCCCCGGCCAGCTCCCACAGCGGGTAACCCTGGGGAGGTTCCGGCAACGCCAATGGTCCTGAAGCCTGCAATCGCGCCACCAGCCGGCGCTGCTTGGCCGCCAGTTCGGCCAGCGCCTCGCGCAGTGCCCCCGGCTGGCTCGAGTCGAATCCCAGGGCGCTGCGCTGTTCGGGCAACAGCGCCAGCAGTACCGCCTGCATCAGGCTGCCGGCCGAGGCCGTCGGCTTGTCGAGCGCATTCAGTACACGGTACTCGTCGCGACGCTGCTCGCTGGCCGACAAACGCCAGGCCAGCGCCGCCGATTCCGGCCCCAGGACGAAGGTCTGGGGCTGCCCGCCGTCCTTGCGTTCATAGCGCAATTCCACGCGCAGGCTGTCCGGCCAGCCCGGCAAATGCTCCAGCAGGTGGAAGGCCAGGCGGTCGGTTTCGAATGTCGCCGGGGCATTGAGAAAAAGGTCGCCGATGACGCGATTGACCGCCAACTCCAACTGGCACCCTCGGGCGGCCTCGGACAGGCTCAGGGGAATGTGTTCGTCGGTCACCAGCCGGCGCCGCTGCCTGTCGCAGGCATCGGCCATCAGTTCCTGTTCCACCGGTAGCGGCAGCTCGGGGAAAAACCGTCGGGGTGCCTGCGTGACCGCGGCAACGGTCACCGCTTCGACGTCCAGCAGCATCTTATGCCGTCGCCAGCGCTGGATACTCTCCCGGAGCACCCCGGGCACCGGCAGCAGTTCAATGTGCAGCCGCCGCAACAACGCGGCATGGGTGTTCGTCACCTTGAGCAATTGCCTGATGCTGCTATCGCAGAGCCCCTCGGCAATCGGCCCCAGGCGCCGGAACAGATACAGTTCGTCGCTCCATTTCCCCGGCTGCTCGAAGGCAAACCGCCAGGCGCCCTCACCGTTGTGCAGCAGCAAAGGGCCGTAGGCATCCGGACAGGTCGGGTGCAACAGGCGCCTGCGGCCATCGAATGCCTGGGGATCCAACCGATAGAGCCGGGCATCGATACGGACATAACACGCGTCCCCGTCATGGAATATCCCCTGGGCATCCGGCTCGTCCAACTCCGGCGGTTCCCGCCGTTGCTCATAGACCCGTGGATCAGGATTCCACAGGCGCAGGACGCGCTGCCTGTCCATGATCACGATCAGGCCGTCACTGAAAGCCGATACCCGCGGTTCACCCCGCTCGCGGAAAACCTGCTCGCGTTGGCCCGGTTCCAGCTCCAGCAGCTCGATGACCTGCGCCATCATTGAACCGACCATTTCATGTCGATTCCTGGGTTGCCAGTCCCGCCAGCCCTCGTAGAAAAGATCCAACAGGCCCTGGGCGCGCGCTGCCTGGGCCAGCCACCCCGGTCCCGGCGGGTCATAGAGCGCCCGTTGTCCGGTGGACAGGCCCACCCCCTCCCAGCCTTGTCGCGGTGCGCTGCCTGTCGTCCGCTCCCCGGAATCGGTCGGCACGACCTGGCTGCCCACTTCCGCGAGGAGCTTGTCGATCTGCAGGCGGACCAGTTCGCTGAACAGCTCCCGGCCTGCGGGCCGCGTGGTGAACGCCCAGTGCGCGCCACCGCGGGAATGTTCCCGCGCCTGCTCCAGCAGCGCCGGGATGAATTCAGGCACCCGGCGGTAGTCCACCCGGCGGGCGATCACATGCCGATAGTCGGTGTCGCCATCGATCTTCTGCGCCAGCCAGAGGGAAAGCGCCGCCATCGACGCATGTTCCCGGAAAGGACAGTCGGGCTCGTTCGGCAGGTACACCACGCAGGCGCGCGTCTCTTCGCTCAAGGCGTCTTCGGCGGCAAGGAGCAGCGCCCCTTCCAGCGCATGACCGAGCATCGACAGATGGCTGACCCGGACCGCCTGCCCGGCCCACTGCCCCGCCGGCTGGTGGTTCAGTACCCGGCAGAGCATGTCGTAGGCGGGCCGGGCGATATCATCGTTCAGGCAGGCGACATGGGCATCGAGCAACAGGCTCGCCTGGCGCTGGCGTTCCAGCAGGAACGATAACCGCGCGTCGGGCCTCGCCAGCCGTTCGGCAAAGGCTGCGGGGGCCGTGCAGGCTCCCAGGCTCGCCTCTATTTCAGCGCGGTAGTACTCGCTCAGCCTCATGCTTTCGCCCAGGGCGGCCCACAGATCACACCCGCCGGACCGACGCCTCAGGTAACGCGGGGCGTTCTGGGCAAAAACGTTGTAGCTGCGAAAACTGCGCTGTTCGTCCGGCAGCAGATGCTGTTCTCCGGCCCCCAACCATTTCAACATGTGGAAGTGTCCTTATCGTCCATGTCGGCCGAGATTAACAGTCCGCCTCACGCTGAAAACCGCAAAAAACTCATTATTTATCAGTCAGTTAAATCAATCATTCGAACCTTTCCGATACCCCGGTAGCACCGTTCCCGGCACGGCCGCGCAGGGCCGCGGGCCGACTCCGCTTTGCCCTCACCCCATCGCTTATAACGGATCGATATAAAACTCCCGGTTTCGTCACGGGTCAGTTTCAGAGTCACCCACCCTCCCCAACGGATAACCGGTAAGGAATTTATGTGCGGATTAGCTGGAGAACTACGTTTCGATCGACGCCCCGCGGACCTCGCCGCGCTTGAGCGGATCACCCACCATATGGCCCCGCGCGGCCCCGATGCCTGGGGTTTCCATAGCCAGGGGCCGATAGCCCTCGGCCATCGTCGACTGAAAATCATGGACCTGTCGGACGCCTCGGCGCAGCCGATGATCGACCCGGACCTGGGCCTGTCCCTGGCCTTCAATGGCGCGATCTACAACTTCCCCGAACTGCGCCGCGAACTGGAACAGTTGGGCTACGCCTTCCATTCCGGCGGCGATACCGAAGTCCTGCTCAAGGGCTACCACGCCTGGGGCGAAGCGCTGCTGCCCAAGCTCAATGGCATGTTCGCGTTCGCCATCTGGGAGCGCGATGCCCAGCGGCTGTTCATCGCCCGCGACCGCCTCGGGGTCAAGCCGCTGTACCTGTCGCGTACCACCCAGCGCCTGCGCTTTGCTTCCAGCCTGCCGGCACTGCTCAAAGGCGGTGATATCAACCCGCTGCTGGACCCGGTCGCGCTCAACCACTACCTGAACTTCCACGCCGTGGTCCCCGCCCCGCGCACCTTGCTGGCCGGAATCGAGAAACTGCCGCCGGCCACCTGGATGCGTATCGACGCCGATGGCCGCGGCGAACAGAAAACCTGGTGGACCCTGCCCTATGGCCCGCATGCCGACGAGGCCAACCTGAGCCTGGAAGACTGGCGCGACCGCGTGCTCGACAGCACCCGTGAAGCCGTGGCGATCCGCCAGCGGGCGGCGGTCGATGTCGGTGTGCTGCTGTCCGGCGGCGTCGACTCCAGCCTGCTGGTCGGCCTGCTGCGCGAAGTCGGGGTCGAGCAGTTGTCGACCTTCTCCATCGGCTTCCAGGATGCCGGTGGCGAGCGCGGCGACGAATTCCAGTATTCGGACCTGATCGCCCGCCATTACGGAACGAGGCACCATCAGCTGCGCATCGACGAACGGGAAATCATCGAGCAGTTGCCGGCGGCCTTCCGCGCCATGAGCGAGCCGATGGTCAGCCATGACTGCATCGCGTTCTACCTGCTGTCCCGTGAGGTGGCCAAGCACTGCAAAGTGGTGCAAAGCGGCCAGGGCGCCGATGAACTCTTCGCCGGCTACCACTGGTACCCGCAGGTGGACGGTGCCGCCGATCCCCATGCCGCCTACCGCGAAGCCTTCTTCGACCGCAGCTACGCCGACTATGCCGATACCGTGCAGCCGCAGTGGCGCGTCGAGCAGGATGCCGCCGGTGATTTCGTCCGCGAGCACTTCGCCCAACCCGGCGCCAGTGCCGCGGTGGACAAGGCCTTGCGCCTGGATAGCACGGTGATGCTGGTGGACGACCCGGTCAAGCGCGTCGACAACATGACCATGGCCTGGGGCCTGGAAGCCCGCACGCCGTTTCTCGACTACCGGCTGGTGGAACTCTCAGCCCGTGTGCCGGCGAAATTCAAGCTGCCGGACGGCGGCAAGCAGGTCCTCAAGGAAGCGGCACGGCTGGTCATTCCCAGCGAAGTCATCGATCGCAAGAAAGGCTATTTCCCGGTTCCCGGCCTCAAGCACCTGCAGGGCGACACCCTGAACTGGGTGCGCGAGCTGCTGCTCGACCCGAGCCAGGACCGTGGCCTGTTCAACCCGGCGACCCTCGATCGCCTGCTGACCGACCCCCACGGTCAACTGACCCCGCTGCGCGGTTCGAAGCTGTGGCAACTGGCGGCCCTGAACCTGTGGCTCAGCGAACAAGGAATCTGACCCGATGAAAGCTCATGCCACGGCTTACAGCCAACGCCTGCTGCGCGGCCAGCCGCCGTCCTACGAACGCCTGCAGGCACGCCTGGCCGAAGACGGCAACGAACCGGCCACCCGCCCGGTGGTCCTGCATTGCGGCTGGGGCCGGCTGCTGATCGGGCACACCTTCGCCGATCCCGCCGGGCTGGCCGAAGAGCTGTTGAACGAACAGTCCGGCGAACGCGATATCGCCCTGTATGTCGCCGCACCCCAACAGGTGCTCGCCCAGGCCCCGCAACAATTGTTTCTCGACCCGTCGGATACCCTGCGCCTGTGGTTCAGCGACTATCGCCCGGCCACCCGGGTCTTTCGCGGCTTCCGCATTCGCCGGGCGCAGAGTGCCGAGGACTGGCTGGCGATCAACCAGTTGTACATCGCCCGCGGCATGCTGCCCATCGACCCGCAGCTGCTCACCCCACGCCACCAGGGCGGTCCGGTCTACTGGCTGGCGGAAGACGAGGACAGCGGTGCCCTGATCGGCAGCGTCATGGGCCTCAATCACCACAAGGCCTTCCACGATCCGGAGCACGGTTGCAGCCTCTGGTGCCTGGCGGTCGACCCACAGTGCAGCCGGCCGGGGGTCGGTGAGGTGCTGGTGCGCCATCTGATCGAGCACTTCATGAGTCGCGGCCTGAACCACCTGGACCTGTCGGTACTGCACGATAATCGCCAGGCCAAGAGCCTCTACGCCAAGCTCGGCTTCCGCACCCTGAGCACCTTTGCCATCAAGCGCAAGAACGGCATCAACCAGCCGCTGTTTCTCGGCCCGGGCCCCCAGGCCGGGTTCAACCCCTACGCGCGGATCCTGGTGGAGGAGGCCCATCGACGCGGCATCGACGTGCAGGTCGACGACGCCGTGGCCGGCATGTTCACCCTCAGCCATGGCGGCCGCCGCGTGCGCTGCCGGGAATCGCTGACCGACTTGACCAGCGCCATCAGCATGAGCCTGTGCCAGGACAAGAGCCAGACCCATCGAGTACTGCACGAAGCCGGCCTGAACGTACCCAGCCAGCAGCGCGCCGGCACTGCCGAAGACAATCTGGCCTTTCTCGAGGCCCATGGACGCATCGTCGTCAAACCTCTCGACGGCGAACAGGGCCAGGGCGTGGCCGTGGACCTGCGCAACGCCGACGAAGTGGAAAAAGCCATCGAGGCCGCCCGCGCCTTCGACAGCCGGGTCCTGCTGGAAAGCTTTCACGAAGGGCTGGACCTGCGCATCGTGGTGATCGGTTTCGAAGTGGTGGCGGCCGCCATTCGCCATCCGGCCCAGGTGGTCGGCGACGGCCACCACAGCATCGGCGCGCTGATCGAAGCGCAGAGCCGGCGCCGCCAGGCCGCTACCGGCGGCGAGAGCCGGATTCCCCTCGACGCGGAAACCCAGCGCACCCTGCATGCGGCCGGCCATGACTACAACACGGTACTGGCCCGGGGTGAACAACTGGCGGTGCGGCGCACCGCCAACCTGCACACCGGCGGGTGTCTGGAGGACGTGACGGCGATCCTCCATCCGACCCTGGCCGAGGCCGCCGTACGGGCGGCACGGGCCCTGGATATCCCGGTGGTCGGGCTCGACCTGATGGTCCCCGCGGCAGACCAGCCGGAGTACGTCTTCATCGAAGCCAATGAACGTTGCGGGCTGGCCAACCATGAGCCACAGCCCACGGCCGAGCGCTTTATCGACCTGCTGTTTCCCCACAGCCTGCCGGCGTGATGAAGCAGCGCGGATCGTTCCCTTTTACCCGCGGGAGTTCTCCAGCAGGCATTGCGCTGGAAGCATTCTCCTGCAAGAAGGAGCAGCCATGAACACTGCCATCCCCCAACCCGACCTCGACTACCTGCAACGGGTTCTCCTGGAAATGCTCGCCATTCCCAGCCCGACGGGGTTCACCGATACCATCGTGCGTTATGTCGCCGAGCGTCTGGAAGAACTGGGCATTCCCTTCGAACTGACCCGGCGCGGCACCATCCGCGCCACCCTCAAGGGCCGCCAGAACAGTCCCGACCGCGCCGTATCGGCCCACCTCGACACCATCGGCGCCGCCGTCCGGGCGATCAAGGACAACGGGCGCCTGACCCTGGCGCCTGTCGGTTGCTGGTCGAGTCGCTTTGCCGAGGGCAGCCGGGTCAGCCTGTTCACCGACACCGGGGTGATCCGTGGCAGCGTATTGCCGCTGCTGGCTTCCGGACACGCCTTCAACACCGCGGTGGATGAACTGCCGGTCAGTTGGGATCACGTCGAACTGCGCCTGGACGCCTACTGCACCACCCGCGCCGACTGCGACTCGCTGGGCATCAGCATCGGCGATTTCGTCGCCTTCGACCCGTTGCCGGAGTTCACCGACAGCGGTCATATCAGCGCCCGCCACCTCGACGACAAGGCCGGCGTGGCCGCGCTGCTGGCGGCACTCAAGGCGATTGTCGAAAGTGGCGCGCAACCGCCGATCGACTGCCATCCGCTGTTCACCATTACCGAGGAAACCGGCAGCGGCGCGGCGGCGGCCCTGCCCTGGGACGTCAGTGAGTTCGTCGGCATCGATATCGCCCCGGTCGCGCCGGGCCAGCATTCGAACGAACACGCGGTGAGCGTGGCGATGCAGGACTCCGGCGGTCCCTATGACTATCACCTGTCGCGCCACCTGCTGAGCCTGGCGGCCGATAACGAGTTGCCGGTGCGCCGCGACCTGTTTCGCTACTACTTCAGCGATGCCCACTCGGCTGCCACCGCCGGGCACGACAGCCGCATGGCACTGCTGGCATTCGGCTGCGATGCCACCCATGGCTACGAGCGCACCCATATCGACAGCCTGGCGGCGTTGAGTCGCCTGCTCGGTGCCTATATGCTCAGCCCGCCGGTCTTCGCCAGCGATGCCCAGCCGGCCACCGGCTCCCTCGACCGTTTCAGCCATCAACTGGAACACGAGACCCAGATGGAAAGCGATACCCGGGTGCCCTCAGTGGACAGCCTGATCGGCCAGCGCAATCCGCTCGACTGAAGGTATCCAGGCCGGGGCTCGCTGCCCGCCGCCCCGGTTACCCGCTGTATTGCCGGTAGCCGGGCCCGGCTGGTGGCAGTAGCATGCCGCAGATTCCTGAAGAGAACTTTCCATGCTGATTCCCTACGACCAACTCGAACCCGACACCCTGACCCGGCTGATCGAGGATTTCGTCAGCCGCGACGGCACCGACAACGGCGATGACACCCCCCAGGAAACCCGTGTACTGCGGGTACGCCAGGCACTGGGCAAAGGCCAGGCGGTGATTTTCTTCGATCTGGAAAGCCAGCAGTGCCAGTTGCTGCCCAGGCACGCGGTGCCCAAGGAATTCTTCGACTGACCTCAGGCCACCGGATCGCGGATCTCGCGAAGGGGGACACCCGGCTCCACCTTCGTCAGGATCCGGCGGTAGATCTCGGCACGATGCACATTGACGTGTTTCGGTGCTTCCACACCAAAACGCACATGGTTGCCGTTGACGGCGAGAATTCGCACGGTGATGTTATCGCCGATGGAAATCATCTCGCCCACGACGCGGCTCAATACAAGCATGGCACTCATCCTCAAGGGTTTATGAGCGGCCAAGACTGCCCGGCCCGACCACGGCCTTCAATGCAGCGGCGGCAAATCAGCCCGCCCTTACCGACACGGCCGATTCGCCCTACAGAATCAGATTTCATACTTCAGCCCATCAGAAGTTTCGCTGCGAGTAGACCTGAGCGAAGCTTCCCCGGGACGGCCTATTGCCTGGCCTTGGCTCGCATCTTGTCGGCCATCACGGTCATTTCGTCATAGAGCAGTTGCGGGTTCTTCTGCTTCAGGGCCCAGGCCATGCGCCCCTGTTCATGAGGCAGGATCATGAACTCGCCCTGCGCGACATGCTGGTAGATGTAGTCGGCGATATCGCTGGCGGTAATCGGCGAGCTTTCCAGCAACTTGCCGACCTGGGCCTTCATGGCCGGGGTCGGACCGCGGAACGAATCCAGCAGGTTGGTCTGGAAAAACGACGGGCAGACCACGTGCACGCCGATTTCCTGCTGCGCCAGTTCGACCAGCAGGCTTTCCGACAACGCCACCACACCCGCCTTGGCGACGTTGTAGTTGCTCATGGCCGGGCCCTGCATCAGCGCCGCCATGGATGCGATATTGATGATCTTGCCCTTGCTCTGCTCCAGCAGCGGCAGGAAGGCCTTGCAGCCCTTGACCACGCCCATCAGGTTGATCGCGATCTGCCATTCCCAGTCTTCCAGGGACAGCTCGCTGAAGAAGCCGCCGGAGGCCACACCGGCATTGTTGACGATCACATCGATACCGCCGAATTTGACCTCACAGGCCTGGGCGAATGCCGTCAGCTGGCTGTAGTCACGCACGTCGCAACGCTGGGTGAAGCCGTCACCGCCCGCCTCGCGCACCTGCCTCAGGGTTTCCTGCAGGCCCGCCTCACTGACGTCGGACAAGGCCAGCCGCCAGCCTTCGCGAGCCCAGCGCAATGCGATTTCGCGGCCAAGGCCGGAGCCGGCGCCCGTGATCATGATGCGATTTTGCATAGGAGATGCCTTGTGCGTTCGGAGGAAGATGAGCCGCAGTGTAGCGAAGGAATATCAGCCGCCGATGCACCATCAGATTGCTGAATGCCCCAGGCAAAGTCGCACCCGAGGACGACTGTCGGCGCCCTTGCAAGTTCAACGATGAAAACCTGCGAAGTGAATAAACGGCAATAATCAAAAGAAATAAAAGACGGATCAAAATACCTTGATAAAAAACTGAATTTTCCAAGCCCGGCTCCAGTCGGAGATGTTAAGCCGTTGGTTATTTAACGACTGAATCAAACACTGAATGAAAGTCTGCAATGGCAGAACAACCGATAAGGAAAAAGCCATGGGTACTATTCTGATCGTCATCCTGATCCTGCTGCTGATTGGCGGCCTGCCGGTCTTTCCACACTCCAGAAGTTGGGGTTACGGCCCATCGGGCATTATCGGTACGGTGCTGGTCGTACTCTTGATTCTGTTGTTGCTCGGCAAGATATGACGGCATTGCCCACGGGTCATCCTTGATCCCAGGCAATGAAAAACGCCCCGACAAGTCGGGGCGTTTTTTATTCGACGGATAATCCGCGCAAGACGTTACTTGGTCGGTGCGACACCCGCGGTGTTATCCAGCAGGCTCTTGGTCGCGGTCTGGATGAAAGAACCCAGCTTCTGCTTCAGCTCGGCCTCGTCCGGCGAGTTCGGAATCACTTCGCCACCAGGATTGGCGCCCAACTGGTAGCGCCAGACCTTGGCCGGTACATCCTTGGGCTGGACCAGGACGTGATCGCCGCTGATGATCGCCACGGTCGGTTCGTTACCCGACGGCTTGATCATGCCGATGCCCTTGTCGCCTTCCGGCAGGTTGAGCAGGTCACGTCCCCAGCACTGCTGGCGGAACTCGCCGCCCAGGCGGCCCATGATGGTCGGCACGATATCGATCTGGGTGCCCACGGTGTCGCGGCGCGCGCCGAACTTCTCCTGGATGCCCGGACCGATCAGCAACAACGGTACGTTGAAGCGGCCCAGGTCCATTTCGGTGATCTGCTCGTCGTTGCCAAAACCATGGTCACCGACCACCACGAACAGGGTTTCCTTGAAGTAGGGCTCCTTGCGGGCCTTCTCGAAGAACTGGCCCAGGGCCCAGTCGGCATAACGCATGGCCGTCAGGTGCTCGTTGAGGGAGCCACGGTCGGTCACCCGCTCGACCGGCAACGGCGTCGGCAGCGCATACGGCGTGTGGTTGGACAGGGTCTGCAGCAACGCGTAGAACGGCTTGCCGGCTTCACCACGGGTCTTGAGCTCTTCCAGGCTGCGATCGAACATGTCCTGATCGGAGACGCCCCAGGTCGGATCGGAGAACACCGGATTGACGAAGTCGTTACGGCCGATAAAGGTGGTCATGCCCTGGCTGCCGAAGAAGCCCGACTGGTTGTCCCAGGCGAAGTCGCCGTTGTAGACATACACGTCGTCATACTTGCGGGCGCTGAGCAGTTGCGGCAGGCCCGACAGCTTGTGGCTGCCCTCCGGCGTCTGCATCAGGTATTCGAAGCCCGGCAGGTTGGGGAAACAGGCCATGGTCGCGAACATGCCCTGGTGGGTATGGGTACCGTTGGAGAAGAAGCGATCGAACAACAGGCCTTCCTTCGACAGCTTGTCGAAGTACGGGGTGATGTTGCCCGGACGACCCAGGGCGCCCACCGAGTGACCGGCGAAGCTTTCCATCAGGATCACCACCACGTTCTTGATCGGCAGGGTGTTCTGCGCCGGCGGCGTGGTGTCGCGGCGGATCGCGGCGATATCGCTTTCGACCAGCTTGTCGTCGCCGGTCAGCAGCATGTCGCGCACGGTCTGCTGGGCCAATGGCTGCTGCAGGGTGGCCTTCCAGATATTGTCGCGATCATCGGACAAACGACTCTGGGCCGCCGAGATCAGCGTCAACGAGCCGTTGAGGCCCAACTGGTTGGCGAAGTTCGAGTTGGTGGTATAGGCATCGCCCCAACGCAGCGGCGGGCCCTGGCGCAGGGTGCCGCGGGCGGCGACCACGCAGATCAGCAACAGCACCACGAACACCACCGCCCGGGCATACCAGGGCGCAACCGTACGGGTGCCGACACTGGCATTGAAGGTGGCACGGGGCCGGGTGATGCGGTCGGCGCCCTTGAACAGCAGGCTCAACACCACGGTGCCCACGGCCCACGCCAGCAGGTAGCGGACCACCGGGAAACCGTACCAGAGCATGCTCATGACGGTTTTCGGGTCTTCCTTCACATACTGGAACACCAGGCCGTTGAGGCGCTGGTGGAACTCGCGATAGAAGTCCATCTCCATCAGCCCGCAGAACAGCGCCAGGCTCGACGCCGCGGTCAGCCAGAGGCGGAACAGACCACGAGCGGCCATCGCCCGGGCGCTGAGGAAGGCCAGGGTCAATGGAATGCAGAGGTAGACCACGATGCGGATATCGAAGCGCAGGCCGTTGCCGAACGCCTCGATGAAGGTCGAAGCCGGGGTGTCGAGAATCATCTCGCGGTTGTAGACCAGCAATGCAACCCGCAGCAGGGTGAACATCACCATCATGATCAATGCACACAACAGCGTGTAGGCCAGATGAGACTTAACTGTCGGTTGCAGCAGGCGCGTTGAGGGGCGCTGCTTGCTCAGGGCGTCCGGGTTTGCCATGTCGGTTTGGGACTCGTTGGATTCAAGTTGAAAAGTCGGGTTCAGCGGCGCCCCGCCCTCGATGGACCACAAGAGGGGCGCGAAGCCGGCAAATGTTGCACGATCATCGATGGTTTACCACCCGTGCGTTGCCGGTCGCTGTTGAAATCTTTCCTCGCCCAGGCCGAAAACCGTTCTGGAACAGCGGATTGCAAGGAGCGGGAGGTCAATCGGGCGCAGGAATTGTCTGCGACAGAATGTGAAAATTTCGTCTGGCGCATGTTTTGACACATAAAAAACCGGAAGCCGCCGAAGCAGCAGTCACTGCTCCGGCGAGAGGTCGTCACTTGTCGTGGACGAGGGCCCCTCTAGAACCGCACGTTGCCCCTGGGTCCGGCAATCGCCCAGATAATCAGGCCCAGCACCGGCAACAGGATGATCAACAGGATCCAGAGGACTTTCATCCCGGTTTCAGCGCCGCTTTTCAGCACATTGAGGATGGCCCAGATATCCAGGGCCAGAATGATCAGGCCGACGAGGCCGTTGAAGGTTGAACCCATGGTGTTGCTCCCTAATGAGGACGTGCCTTCCTTAGGATAGCCCGCGCGGGACAGGGTTCCGTTTATTCTGCGGCCAGGATGATCCCGTCGCTCAGACGTGCAACGCAATCCGCAGGGCTTCCAGGGACGGTCCAGCGGTAATGCCGACCTGCTCGCACAGTTCCAGTACTCGTGGCAGGTCGTTGCCATAGACCAGGACTGCCTGCAATTCGTCATCCAGCGGCTGGCTGAAGTCCATCAGGACGTAGCCGCCCATTTCCGGATTCATGCTGCCGAGCTGGATCTGGATGCGGTTCAGTGCCGTCAGCGCCTCGACCTTGGCCAGTTGCTTGGGCTTGATGTTGAACGGGACGTCCTTGCCGAAGGAGTCGACGATCTGCGCGAACAGATCCATATAGGTATCCGCCTGGAACAGCACGGTTTCCGGCAGGCTGCCGACCACCACCCATTCGCCCAGGGGAATCGGGAAGCTGTCGTCATAGTTGATATCCGGATTGGCCGCCAGGAACCCCGCCGCGTCGGCATAGGCCTGGGCCGCCTCGTCGGCGATCTGCTGGATCTCGGCCTCGCCCATGCAGCCGGAGCTGATTTTACTGATGAGTTCGATAAGGGCGGTTTTCATGACGGGATCCTGCGACCTGGGGCTGTTCGGGGTCGCGAAGGATAGCGCAAATGCCGGCACGGCGCAGGAGCAAAGCCTGCGCCGCGGCACAAATCTCAGGCGGTGAGTCGTTGCAACTGGGCCACCGTGTCGGCCGCCCCCATGGTCTGGGCCGCCGCCAGCGCGGTGACGCCATTGGCGTCCCTGGCCTGGGGATCGGCACCCTGGCCGAGCAGGTACTCGACGATGCTGGTGCGGTTGAACATCGCGGCCATCATCAAGGCCGTACGACCGTCCGCCGAGGCGCCCTCGACCTGGGCACCGCCTTCGATCAGCAGCTTGACCATCGGCAGGTCCCCCTTGAAGGCAGCCCCGGCAATCGGGCTCTGGCCATTGTCGTTGCGGATTTCCGGATCGGCCTTGTGCTCGAGCAGTACCCGTACGGCGTCGACGTGCCCGTGATAACTGGCAAGCATCAACAGGGTATCGCCCTTGTGATTGCGCAGGTTCGCCGACAGGCCCTTGTTCAACAGGGCCGCCAGCATGGCCGCATCGCCTTTGCGCGCCACGTCGAATACCTGTTCGGCAAACTCGGCGGCTTCTTCTTCGGTCATTTGTCGGGCTTGATCGGACATGGTGGACTCCCTGTGGCTGCACGAGAAACTGGATAACTGATGGAGTCAGTTTCCCGAGCCTGAGTTTCCTTGTCATGCCTTATTTTTCAAGCATTTCCATAGACAGAATCAATAACGGAACTTGCCGGCATGAATATCCTCATGGACCTGTCCCGTCACCTGCACGTAGGTTTCCGAGCCGGGCAACCAGGCATAGATCGGATCCTCGCCGACTTTCCCGGGGTCGAACGCCTCGTCCCTGAGCCGGCCCTTCTGGTACTTGAAGGTTCCGGTGGTTTCCATCTTCAGCTTCACCCGCAGGAACAACGGCACCGCGTAGGGTGGCATCTGCTCCCGGGCAAAATTCAGCAGCTCGGTGAAATCCAGGGTCGCCAGTGACTCGGCGGGGGTGATCGCGGCCATGCCGGCACGCCCGTTGGTATTGCTGATTTCCACCCCGTAGGCCACCACTTCGGCGATATGCGGATGTTGCAGCAGGATGTTCTCCACTTCGGTGGTGGAGACGTTTTCGCCCTTCCAGCGATAGGAATCCCCCAGGCGATCGACGAACTGGGCGTGACCGAAGCCGATATCGCGCAACAGGTCGCCGGTATTGAAATAGCGGTCGCCTTTTTCGAACACATCGCACAGCACGACCTTCTGGGTCTTGGCCGACTCGGTGTAGCCGTCCAGCGGCGCCTTGTCATCGATCCTGGCCAGCAGCAGGCCCTGGCCGCCCTTGGGCACCTTGCGCATGAAACCATCGGCATCGCGCAACGGCGTGCCGCAATCCGGGGCGTATTCCACCAGAGCCCAGGACATCAGGGAAAAACCGATGGTGTTGTTGAAATTGAGCGCGTTGGTAAAACCGATATTGCCATCGCTTGCAGCATAGAACTCACTGATGTGATCGATGCCGAAGCGCTGCTTGAACTCGCGCCAGACGCCGGGTCGCAAGCCGTTGCCAATCATCTTGCTGACCTTGTTGTGCGCATCGCCGGGGCTGGGCGGCTGGTCGAGCAGGTAGCGGCACAACTCGCCGACATAACCCAGGGTCGTGGCATTGAAGCGCCGGGCCTCGTCCCAGAACTGGCTGGCGCTGAACTTGCGCCGGAAGGCGAACCCCGACGCCCCGGCAATCGCCGAGCCCCAGCACACGCACAGGCCCGTGGCGTGGTACAGCGGCAGCGTGCAATAGATGACGTCCTGCGGCCCCATGTCGAGGGCGATCAGGCCAAAACTGGCATAGGTCTTCATCCAGCGACCGTGGCGGAAAATCCCCGCCTTGGGCAGGCCGGTGGTGCCGGAGGTGTAGATGTAGAAACACGGGTCATTGCTGAAGATCTGCTGGCTGCTGGCCGGATTGGCATCGGACGCGCCGACGCTAGCGGCCATCAGGTTGTTCCAGCCCGCGGGTGCCTCGCCGGGGTCGGCGGCGGTGTCCTGGTCCGCCACGAAGTAATGCCGCGCCGGGTCGATCGCCACCTGCTCGCGCACCGCCGAATAGGCCTCCAGCAGTTCCGAACCGACCACCATCGCCACTGGCGAGACCAGGGTAATGCTGTGGACCAGGGCGCTCTGCGTCTGCGAGGTATTGAGCATCGCGCAGACGCCACCGACCTTGGCCACCGCCAGCACCGTCACCAGCAGTTCGATACGGTTCTCGATGAGGATCCCCAGCACATCGCCCTTGCCGATGCCCTGTGCGATCAGGTAGTGGGCGATACGATTGGCCCATTGATTGGCCTGTTGATAACTGAGGCTACGGTTGCCGTACAGCAGTGCCGGCCCCGACGGGTTGCGCGCAACGGCCTGCTCGAAACTCCAGCCGAGCCCGCAAGGCTGGTCGGGTTTCTTCACATTGGACAGCTTGAGCCCGCGGATCACCCGCGGCAGGGCTTTGGCAACGGTGGGCAGCTTGCAGAGCATCATGCCCCAGGTAATCACGTCGTCTGTTCGAACGTTCATGGGTCGCATCCTGTCTTTATTATTATCGAGCGAACGTCGCCTGGGAGGACAACCTCGCCAACATTCCTTGTCACAGCCGCAGGGCTTCGGCAGTTCCTTGAGGCCCGCCTCACCGCGAAAAATACGTCACCCCGCGCGAGGCTGTACACGAAGGTTTTGAAAAGTTTTGTATCCTCGATCGCGACTGCCGCACGCCTCGGCGACCAATGGGCAAAATGCAGGATGCACGATGGCTATTCTTGCAATTTGCACGATCCCTTGAAGTTCAATAAAACTTAAATCATTGATTTATATCGATTTTTTAAAACGACAATGCTGGCACAATCGCTGCACCTATCACTCCATGCCTAGCCATTCATGAGCTGACGGAGCTGATCGACATGAACCTGATCCAGGAAAAATTCTCTTCTGTGTTCTCCAACTACGAAGTAACGACCCAACCGCGTCCTGATGGTGGTGTGTTGCTGACGCTGCGTGGCAGCGATGGCAAGCAGGTCAAACGCTCGATTTCCTACGCCCAGTTGCATACCGCGGAACAACTGACCTGGGTGATCAGCGCGATTCGTCGCGATCTTGCCGGCGAGGCCAGCGAACTGCCGTCGATTTCCCTGCTGCAGAGCCAGAATCGCTTTGCCCTGCCAACCTATCACTGAAACCACGGCAGACATCCAGCCGCGGGTCGCGAACAGGGACGGAACCCACCGCTCCGACTTGCCGCCCGTGGCTCACTCCCTTATCCCCCTAAACCAGGCCACGATTAACCGCCTCGCCAACCGCGTGCGCGCGATTGCTCACCCCCAGCTTGTGATAGATGTTGCGCAAGTGAAACTTCACGGTGGCTTCCGACACGTTGCGGATCACGCTGATTTCCCAGACCGTCTTGCCCGCCCTCGCCCACCTGAGCACTTCCAGTTCCTTCTCGCTGAGGTTCTTGGCCTTGGAGAGACGGTTTCTCCTGGGCTTGCTCAAACCCGGCAGGAGTACCACCTGGACAACATCCTGTTTAAGCGGCTCCCCCAAATCCACAATGTCGACCGACCGGTGCCTGGGCGCGGGGCCGCCCCCGGCACTCAGCATCTTGGGAATGCTCATGTCTGTTTCTCCCTGTGAATTTCAATAAGTCGCGCGGCTGCCGCCAGGTCTCTCCGGCAACAAATGAACAACCATCAAAAAACAGAGAGTTACACAGAAGCGGGATTTAACAACCAACTACAAACACAAACAGGGATGGCCGACATTTCAATAGGTAACGTCCTACAACTTGAAACATGCAACTCTGACTCAAGCTTTAATCGTTCCTGCCGGCCATCACTTGTTTAATGTCGGTTCCCTGTAGATTCAGTCGTCAAGACGCGGGAAGTGACTGGCGATATCTTCACCGGTAAAACTGACCACTCGTCCTTCAGACTTGTCGAACAGGCGAATAACCACGCAACGCGGGTTATCCCCCATGTCGAACCAGTGACGTGTACCGGCCGGCAGCGAAACCAGATCGTTCCTCTCACACAACACGGCATAGACATAGTCGCCGATATGCAGGCTGAGCAAACCACGGCCGGCGACGAAGAAGCGCACTTCGCTGGCCGCGTGCTGCTGTTCAGCGAAGCCTGCCGCGCACAGCTCGGCAGACTGCGGATGGTCGCCGTCGAGGCTGATGACCTCGACGCTCACGCTACCGCGCTCGCTCATCAACTGGTCGATCTGCCCACGATAGGCGGCCAGCACCTCCTCGTGACCGGCACCCGCGCGAACGGGCGTCGTGGCTGGCAGGCGCTCGAAACGGACACCGTGTTCCGCCAGGGTCGAGGCAATGTCGTCGACATGGGTCAGGACCTTGTTGGGAAGATCCGGAGTGGCAACGGGGTAAACGGACAGGCTGCTCATGGGGCTCTCTTTCCTCGGTTCGGGCTCAGGGCCGATCCTCTTGCATGCGTGTGGCAATGATAATCGCGGCGGCCAGGGCCGCCAGGCTGGCGATACTGAACGTCAGGGTCGGTCCCAGGGCATTCCAGCTGTAGCCGGCGTACAAGGCGCCCAGGGCTCCACCGGTGCCGGACAGGGCGGCGTACAGCGCCTGGCCCTGCCCTTGCTGGCGCGCACCGAAGCTGCGTTGCACGAAATGGATGGCCGAGGCGTGGAAGCTGCCGAAGGTCGCGGCGTGCAACAGCTGGGCAAACAACAATACCCACAGGTGCTCGGCGAACGACCCCAGCAGCAGCCAGCGCAAGGCGGCCAGGAGAAAACTGGCCAGTAGCACCCGGCGCACGGAGAAACGCGTGAGAATCCGGCTCATGGCCAGGAACATCAGAACCTCCGCCACCACGCCCAGGGCCCAGAGCAGGCCGATCAGGCCACGGCTGTAGCCGAGATTGTCGAGGTGCAGGGTCAGGAAGGTGTAATAAGGGCCATGGCTCATCTGCATCAGCGCGACGCAGCCATAGAAGGCCAGTACCCCCGGACTGCGCAACTGCCTGAGAAAGCCTTCGCCCGCCGGCCGGTTGGCCTGGCTCACCGGCTGGGCATTGGGCACCCAGGCGCTGCTCAGGACGATACCGCTCATGATCACCACAATGGCCACCGGATAGATATCCAGGCTCAACCATTCGAACAGCCGCCCGAGCGCCACCACGGCAAGAATGAAACCGATCGAGCCCCACAGGCGGATCTGACTGTAGCGCGCGGCCTGGCCTTGCAGGTGCGCCAGGGTGATGACTTCGAACTGCGGCAGTACCGCATGCCAGAAGAACGCGTGCAGGGCCATCACCAGCGCCAGCCAAGCGTAGCTTTTGTCGAAGAAGATCAGTGAGAACGCCAGCAGGGTGCAGACCGCGCCGAAGCGCACGATCACCAGGCGCCGACCGGTGTAGTCACCCAGCCAGCCCCAGATGTTCGGCGCCACGCAGCGCATCAGCATGGGGATTGCCACCAGTTCGCCAATCCGCGCCGGGGCAAAGCCCAGGTGGTGGAAGTACAGCGCCAGGAACGGCGCCGTCGCCCCCAGCAGGGCAAAGTAGAACAGGTAGAAACCGGACAGCCGCCAGTAAGGGAGCGGCGCTCCCGACATTACAGCTGGCCCAGTACCGGGGTGCTCACGCGCACATCCGCATTCTGCCCGCGGTGACGCAGCAGGTGATCCATCAGCACAATCGCCATCATCGCTTCGGCGATCGGCGTGGCACGGATGCCGACGCACGGATCGTGGCGACCCTTGGTGATCACATCCACCGGATTGCCATGGATATCGATGGAGCGCCCCGGCGTGGTGATACTCGAGGTCGGCTTGAGCGCCAGGTGCGCGACAATCGGCTGTCCGGAGGAAATCCCGCCGAGAATGCCGCCCGCGTTGTTGCTGAGGAAACCTTGCGGCGTCAGTTCGTCGCGATGCTCGGTACCGCGCTGGGCCACGCAGGCGAAACCGGCGCCGATTTCCACGCCCTTGACCGCGTTGATGCTCATCAGCGCATGCGCCAGCTCGGCGTCGAGACGGTCGAAGATCGGCTCGCCCAGGCCGGGCATCACCCCTTCGGCGACCACGGTGATCTTCGCGCCGACCGAATCCTGGTCGCGACGCAACTGGTCCATGTAGGCTTCCAGCTCGGGCACCTTGTCCGGGTCGGGGCTGAAAAAGGCGTTCTGCTCCACCGACTCCCAGGTCTTGAACGGGATTTCGATCGGCCCCAGCTGGCTCATGTAGCCACGAACGACAATGCCCTGGCTCGCCAGGAATTTCTTCGCGATGGCACCGGCCGCCACGCGCATCGCGGTTTCCCGGGCCGAACTGCGGCCACCACCACGGTAGTCGCGCTCACCGTACTTGTGATGGTAGGTGTAGTCGGCATGGGCCGGGCGGAACAGGTCCTTGATCGCCGAGTAGTCCTTGGACTTCTGGTCGGTATTGCGGATCAGCAGGCCGATGGCGCAGCCGGTGGTGCGCCCTTCGAAGACCCCCGAGAGGATCTCCACTTCGTCGGCTTCCTGGCGCTGGGTGGTGTGCCGGCTGGTGCCGGGCTTGCGGCGGTCGAGATCACGCTGCAGGTCTTCCAGGGACAGCTCCAGGCCCGGCGGGCAGCCGTCGACAATGGCGACCAACGCCGGGCCATGGCTTTCGCCAGCGGTGGTGACAGTGAACAGCTTGCCGTAGGTATTGCCGGACATGCAGGGTGCTCCGCGAATCAGATCTAGATAACCGAGCGGCCCAGTATACGCAGGCTGTCCAAGTAGTTCATCCTCGAACCTTATCGGCGGTTGCGAGTCCAACCGACACCTTGTCCATAATGGCGTGATGATGCTACGTGTTTTGCTCCTTACCTTGACCCTGTTCAGCGGTTTCACCCAGGCCGGCGTGGTCCTGCAACGACCGATCAACCTCGACACCGGCAGCGGCGAGCTGTTCGGCTCGCTGCTGCTGCCGCAGTCCGACACGCCAGTACCGGTCGTGCTGATCGTGGCCGGCTCCGGCCCTACCGACCGCGATGGCAACAATCCGGACGGCGGGCGCAACGACAGCCTCAAGCGCCTGGCCTGGCTGCTGGCCAAGCACAATATCGCCAGCGTGCGCTACGACAAGCGCGGCGTGGCCGCGAGCCTGGCCGCCGCCCCCGATGAACGCAACCTGAGCGTCGAAAGCTACGTCGCCGATGCGGTGGCCTGGGGCGAGAAGCTCAAGGCCGACCCGCGCCTGGGGCCGCTGGTCCTGCTCGGCCACAGCGAAGGCGCGCTGATCGCCACCCTCGCCGCGCCGAAGCTGGAGGCCGCCGGAGTCATTTCCCTGTCCGGCAGCGGCCGTCCGGTGGACCAGGTGATCCGCCAGCAACTGGCCAACCGCTTGCCGCCGGCGCTGATGTTGCGCAGCAACGAACTGCTCGACAGCCTCAAGGCCGGGCGTCCGGACAACGATATCCCACCGCCGCTGGAGCCGATCTTCCGCCGCAGTGTGCAGCCCTACCTGATCAGCCTGTTCCGCCAGGATCCGGCGGTGGCCTTCGGCCAGTTGAAAATGCCGGCCCTGATCATCCAGGGGCGCAATGATATCCAGGTCAGCATCGCCGACGCACAGGACCTGAAGAACGCCAAGCCGGATGCGCAGCTTGTCCTGGTCGACGGCATGAATCATGTCCTGCGCATCGTGCCCAGGGACATCCAGCGCCAGCTGGCTTCCTACAATGCCCCGCAACAGCCCCTGGCCGCCGAACTGGAAGGACGGATTACCGCCTTTATCGACGGACTTGCTCGCCATTGAGATGATTTTGCGCTCCAGTCCTGACAGAAACGGCCGATAAGGCCATTGCCGGTATCGATATTGTTGCCGGCAAGCTGGACACGGACAGGATCTCGCCGAATGACTGATACCCAAGCGTCACCCGAAAGCAACGCCGCAGCCGCCGAACCCGCGCCGGTGGATCTGCCGTGGGCGGATGTGCAGCCCGAGCACTTCAAGATGTTGCGCCTGGCGCCGTTGACCACCGACCGGGCCACCGGTGGGCGGCCGCTGCGGTTTGTCCAGTTCGGCTATGCCGAGCGCAACAGCAAGGAACGCAGCCTGCTGCGCATGAATATCCAGTTGCCGGCGCAACGGGTACGCAAGGAACAGAACCATCTGGACATGTGGGTCGACCACACCACCAAGCGCGTGCATTTCGGCCCCGAAGGCGGCTTGCAGGTGGAACCGTGGAACCGTGGTATCGGTCGTTTCCTCGTGGCCCAGGCCGCGATCTGGGCGCAGAAGAAATGGTCGCACTACCGCGTCGATGGCGCGGCCTTGCAGAACAAGGACGCCCTGAACGAAGACACCCGCCTGCGCCGCGATCACTTCCTGCGGGTCCAGGGCTTCGACGTGGTCTACGCCGATCCCCAGCACCTCAAGGGCAGCTACAAGGACCTGCAGGTCGGCGAACTGCTGGCCCAGTGGAACACCGAGAAGCTGCAGTTCGTGGAAATCCTCGAAGCCGCGCAGATGCTGCAGAATGCCGAACAGAACCTGATGGAGCAGGAAGTGAAGCTGCGCCAGCAGGAAGAGCGGGTCAGCAAGTTCAAGCGCGAGGACAGCGGGCTGCGTTTCACCATCACTTGCCTGGTGGCCTTCGCGATGTTCCAGGCCGGGCTGTTGATCTGGATCGCCACGCACCGCTAGACGGATTTTCCTGACAAACCTGTGGGAGCCGGCAAGCCGGCCCGCACAAAGTGCCTGGCGATCAGACGCGCGAGGCGAACAACGCCTGGTGCTCGCGGCACTGTGGTGCCGTCAGCATGAACACCCCGTGCCCGCCGCGTTCGAAGTCCAGCCAGGCAAAATCCACTTCCGGGTACAAGGCTTCGACGTGGACCTGGCTGTTGCCCACCTCGACGATCAGCAGACCTTTCTCGGTCAGGTGATCCGCCGCTTCGGCGAGCATCCGCCGCACCAGGTTCAAACCATCCTCACCGCAGGCCAGGCCCAGCTCCGGCTCATGCTGGTACTCGTCCGGCATGTCGGCGAAATCCTCGGCATCGACATAGGGCGGGTTGGACACGATCAGGTCGAAGCGCTGTCCCGGCAGGCCGTCGAAGCCATCGCCCTGGACCGTGAACACCCGCTCATCGACGCCGTGGCGCTCGATGTTCTGGTTCGCCACTTCCAGCGCTTCGAAAGACAGGTCGGCCAACACCACTTCCGCCTGCTGGAACTCGTAGGCACAGGCAATGCCGATGCAACCCGAGCCCGTGCACAGGTCGAGGATTCGCGCTGGCTCCGCGCCCAGCCAGGGAGCGAAGCGGCTTTCGATCAGCTCGCCGATCGGCGAACGCGGGATCAGCACGCGCTCGTCGACGATGAACGACAACCCGCAGAACCAGGCTTCGCCCAGCAGATAGGCGGTCGGCACCCGATCCTCGATACGACGCTTGAGCAGATGCTGCAGATGCGTCAGCTCGTCGTCCTCCAGGCGGCAGTCCAGATAGCTGTCGGCGATTTCCCAGGGCAGGTGCAACGCGCCCAGCACCAGTTGGCGTGCCTCGTCCCAGGCGTTGTCGGTGCCATGACCGAAAAACAGATCCGCGCCATGGAAACGGCTGACAGCCCAACGGATGTGGTCGCGCAGGGTGCGCAGGCGGGAAGTGATCACGGGTAGACTCCTGAAAAAACGACGGGCGATTCTAACAGCCAAACGGACGTCGGGTGGAAACAAGGCAAAAAGACATCATGGCGTGGCTTTTCGGCCTCCGGCAAACACCCCTTGACACGGCTACAGGCCAGTAACCACGCCGCCTGCGCGGGTAGCGATTCACATACGCGCTCAGCCGGAGGACAATGCGGCAAAAGCCCCACTCAAAGGAGCCCCAGAATGTCCGTTCCAAAGACGATGTTTCAACTCAGCGGCCGTGGTTATGCAGCAGCCAATCTGAACCATGCCAGCCTGTTGATCATCGATGCCCAGAAAGAATACCTCAGCGGCCCGCTCGCGCTGTCCGGCATGCAGGCTGCCGTCGACAACATCAAGCAGTTGGTCGCTGCTGCCCGTGCGGCCGGCCGGCCGATCGTGCATATCCGTCACCTGGGCACCGTTGGCGGGTTGTTCGACCCGCAGGGCGAACGCGGCGAATTCATTCCCGGCCTCGAGCCCCAGGGTGACGAAACCCTGATCGGCAAGCTGCTGCCGAGCGCCTTCCACGGCACCGGCCTGGAGAAACACCTGCAGGAACTCGGCTCGCTGGACCTGATCGTCTGCGGCTTCATGAGCCACTCCAGCGTCAGCACCACCGTCCGCGCCGCCAAGAACCTGGGCTTTCGCTGCACCCTGGTGGAAGACGCCTGTGCCACCCGCGACCTGCCCTACAAGGGCGAGATCATCAGTGCCGAGCAGGTCCAGCGCACTGAAATGGCGATCATGGCCGATAACTTCGCCACCCTGGCTTTGACCCGAGACCTGATCTGAGCCCGAGGATGGGTCGTCCTCGCGACCGCCCATCCGTTACAGGTGCCGAACCACCCGCCATTTGCCGATTTCCCAACCGCGTCAGGAACAAGCCGACCATCTCCCGGTCGAAGGGCCGATACTCATAGAGGAAATCGGAATGAAGATATCCGATGGTTTTGACGCTCGCCGACTGCGCCCCAAGGGCCAGAGCAACTGGCGTTCGCGCTTGGGCGCCGGTTTCGCGGCGCTGTTGGCAACCTTCGGGGTGCTGCTGGCCATGGCCGGTGCCGCCAGCCTGTTGGGACACGCCCCGGCCATGGGCGATCTGAACGCCACCACCACCGGTTCGGCGGTCATCCTGGTGGTGGGCCTGCTGGTGCTGTACTGCGGTGTCTGGCTCTGGCGGCGCAGCCGTCGCCGGACACGCCGCAACCAGGCGCTCAACATGGCGCCGCACCTGATGAAAAAGCACGACTGACACCTGCCTTCCGGGGAATCTGCCTGTGACTTGAGCCATGCGACTTGGGTAAACTGGCGGTTCCTGCGGAGACTGACATGCAAGACGACGATTTTTCCCTGTTCAAAAGCGAAATCCGCGGTGTAAAGCCGATCAAGCACGATCGTGCCGATACCGGCAAACCCAAATCCGACCGCGCGCAACTGGCCAAGCTACGCCAGGCGGCGACAGTGCGCAGCGAATCCACCACGGTGGACGGCCTGTCCGACCAGTTCGTCATCGATGTCGGCCCCGAGGACGACCTGCACTGGTCCCGTGACGGCGTGCAGGAAAGCCAGATGCGCAAGCTCAAGGCCGCGCAGATTCCTTTCGAAGGCAGCCTCGACCTGCACGGCATGAGCGTGGAAAAGGCCCGGGAAACCCTCTGGGCATTCCTGGCCGAAGCGACGAAATTCGAAATCCGCTGCGTGCGCGTCACCCACGGCAAGGCCGTGCGCCTGGACGGCAAGCGCCCGATGATCAAGAGCCACGTCAACACCTGGCTGCGCCAGCATGCCCAGGTGCTCGGTTTCACCTCCTGCCAGCCGAAGCATGGCGGCGCCGGCGCGGTGTATGTGATGCTCAAGCGCACCATGATGGAAGGTCGCGACGAGTAACCGGACTGTCATCGAATTTGCAGGCGGCTGCCAGCCACCGTATCCTTGCTCCTTTGCGCAGACTCCCACAGGTAGCTTCATGTCCCTGGAACAAAACTATACGGCGATTCTCGGCCAACTCGGCGAGGACGTCTCCCGCGAGGGCCTGCTGGACACGCCCAAGCGCGCCGCCAAAGCCATGCAGTACCTTTGCCGCGGTTACGAACAGACCCTGGAAGAAGTCACCAACGGTGCCTTGTTCAGTTCCGACAACAGCGAAATGGTGCTGGTCAAGGACATCGAGCTCTACTCGCTGTGCGAACACCACCTGCTGCCGTTCATCGGCAAGGCTCATGTCGCCTATATCCCGAGCGGCAAGGTACTGGGCCTGTCGAAGGTCGCGCGGATCGTCGACATGTATGCCCGACGCCTGCAGATCCAGGAAAACCTGAGCCGCCAGATCGCCGATGCGGTCCAGCAGGTGACCGGCGCCCTGGGCGTGGCCGTGGTGATCGAAGCCAAGCACATGTGCATGATGATGCGCGGCGTGGAAAAGCAGAACTCGTCGATGATCACCTCGGTGATGCTCGGTGAGTTCCGTGAAAACGCCGCGACCCGCAGCGAGTTCCTGGCGCTGATCAAGTAAAGGATTGTCCGAGATCGATGCTTTTGTGTGGGAGCGGGCTTGCCCGCTAAGCTTTTGGCGGCCCCAAGACCCTGTTCGTCGGGGTGCCGCCCAGACCAAGCCCGCTCCCACATGACCACAAGCCCTCTCAGACAAGCTTCCCTCTTCTTTCTCCGCCCGCGAGGCTATACCGTGTTCGTCAAAGCACTTCGAGTCGGCCTCGGCCAACTGATCATCTTCATCGATTTCCTCACCCGCCCACGCAAGCAACAGCGCCCCGCTGCGGACCAGGCCAAGGTCGACGCCGCCGCCCGCAACCTGACCCTGTATCAGTTCCACGCCTGCCCGTTCTGCGTGAAGACCCGCCGCACCCTCCGTCGCCTGAACCTGCCGGTGGCACTGCGGGACGCGAAGAACAACGAACAGGATCGACAGACCCTGCTCGAACAGGGCGGCAAGATCAAGGTGCCGTGCCTGCGTATCGAAGAAAACGGCCAGACCACCTGGATGTACGAGTCCAAGGTGATCATCGACTACCTGGACAAGCGCTTTTCCGCCGCCTGAGGTCGGTGCCAGTCAGTTCGGGCACTGATCGTATTCGCTCCGACACTCGGTGTAGGCCTTCAACTGCGCCACGCGCTGCTGGGTCAACGCGGTCTTGCACTGCAGGTTGACCATCGGCCACATCGAACCGCCATCCGCCGGCTTCCCGGTCTGATACAGGCAGTCGGCATCACGGAAGGCCAGCCACTTGCGCTGGGCATCCTTGAGCGCATCCCTGGACGCCGGGGTCTTCAGGTAGTCCATCTGGATCTTGTAGTACTTGTTCAGGTCGTCGTCGGCCTTCTTGAATGCCTTGCCCGCACACTCGTTCATCGACGCCTGGTTGGCATCGCAATCGTCGGCCGCCTGTGCCCCGGCGGCCAGGCCCAACAGACCGAAAGTCAAAAACGCTACGACTGGATACTTCATGGACGACACCCCGTTCAGTGGATAGGCAATCAGGTTTCCGATAGGACCTCGGCAGCGACAAAAGTGCCTGCGCCGGCAAAAATAAACCGGCCCTGAGGCCGGTTTAAGTGTTTCCGGATTTACCGGTCAATCCAGCATCCCGACATGCTTCGGATGACTGGCCACCCGTTGCAACCAGGCCTGGATACCCGGATAGAGACTCAGGTCGAAGCCCCCTGGTGGGCGACATGGGTATAGGCGTACAAGGCGATGTCGGCGATCGAATAATGCTCGCCCACCAGGTACGGGGTGTGCTGAAGCTGCTTCTCCATCACCTTCAATGCCTTGTGCCCGCGCTTCTGCAACTTGAGGTATTCCTCCCGGCGCTCCTCCGGCAAGCCCAGGTAGAACTCGATGAAGCGTGCCACCGCGATATAGGGCTCATGACTGTACTGCTCGAAAAACTGCCACTGCAGCACCTGGGTGCGCAAGCGCGGCTCGGTAGGCAGGAACTCGCTGCCATCGGCGAGGAAGTTGAGAATCGCATTGGACTCCCACAGGCAGGTGCCGTCTTCCAGCTCCAGTACCGGCACCTTGCCGTTGGGGTTCATCGCCAGGAATTCCGGCGTCTCGGTGTCACCCTTGAGGATGTCCACCGGGTGCCAGCGATACTCCTGCCCCAGCAGGTGCAGCATCAGTTTGATCTTGTAGCAATTGCCCGACTGGTAATCGCCATAAACCTTGTACATGGCCCTCCCCTTAAGCCGCTTGTGCGGCCTGTGCATGACGTACGACAGCGGCCAGGCGCCTGAGACCTTCGTCCAGGCGCTCCGGCGCGATATGACTGAAATTAAGACGAAGATTACCCGGATTACGCTCCGGTTCGGCAAAAAAAGGTTCGCCGGGCATAAAGGCGACATCCCGGGCCAGGGCGGCGTCGAGCAAGGTGCGGGTGTCCAGGGGTTGCCTGAGGGTCAGCCAGAAGAACAATCCGCCCTGGGGCACCTGCCAGTCGGCGAGGTCGGCGAAGTGTTTTTCCAGGGCCAGGGCAAAGGCATCCCGCCGGACCCGATAGAAGTCACGCAACTCCAGCAGGTGCCGGCGATACTTTTCCGTGCCGATCCATTGCAGCGCCTGCCATTGCCCGACGCGATTACTGTGCAGGTCCGCCGACTGCTTGAGTTTGAGCAGGTGCGCAAACAGATCCGGGCTGGCGATCAGGTAACCGACACGCAAGCCCGGGGCCAGGGTCTTGGACACGGTGCCGGTGTAGACCCAGCTCGCCCGCCGCAGGCGGCCGGCAATGGGCACGGCGTCGACGCCATCGTAGCTGAGTTCGCGATAGGGCTCGTCTTCGATCAGGGTCACGCCGAATTCGTCCAGCAATGCCGCGACACCGGCACGCTTGGCTTCGCTGTAGCAGACGGCGGACGGATTCTGGAATGTCGGGATCAGGTAGATAAACGCCGGCCGATGCTTTTCCAGGCGGGCCCGTAGTTGCAGCAGGTCCGGACCGTCCTGCTCCTGGGGAATGCCCAGGCAATCGGCACCGAACAACTGGAAGATCTGCAAGGCCGCCAGATAGGTCGGCGCTTCCATGAAGATCTCGGTGCCCTTGTCGATATGCAGCTTCGCCACCAGGTCGAGGGTCTGCTGGGAACCGCTGACCACCAGCACCTGGCTGGCCTGGCAATTGATCCCCAGCGCCCGCGCCTCGGCCGCCAGTGCCTCACGCAAGGCCGGCTCGCCCTCACTCATGCCGTACTGCCCCATGGTCACCGGCATGCCATCCCATTCCAGCTTCGGCAGCATCGCCTCGGCCGGCAGCCCACCGGCGAACGACATCACTTCGGGACGCTGGGCGGCGGCGAGGATTTCACGGATCAGGGAGCTTTTGAGGCGCGTAACACGTTCGGAGAAGGCCATAAAGAGTCACCGGTAGCAAAGTGAGAGACAAATACGTCAAACTACTTGACCGAAATTACGACGCCGCGAGCCAATACGTCAATATGCTTGACCTTAAAAATTCCAATACCCAACAAGACGCCATGGAAGCGTTCTTCTTCGGCTACCAGGCATTCACCGCCAAGGCCGACGAAATGCTCGAACGCCGTGGCTTGAGTCGGGTACACCAACGGATCGTGTTTTTCATCGCGCGCTACCCGGACCTCAGCGTCAAGGAACTGCTGGGGCAACTGGGTGTGAGCAAACAGGCGCTGAACATGCCGCTGCGCCAGTTGACCGAAATGGACCTGGTGCAAAGCGTTGCGTCCCCCACGGACAAGCGCAAGCGTCTGCTGTGCCTGACCGCCGATGGGATCAGCCTGGAAGAATCGTTGCGCCGCGAGCAGGTCAAGTTGCTGCAGAAGGCCTTTGCCCAGGCCGGCGAAGCCGCCGTGGATGGCTGGATGGCGGTCAACCGGGCCCTGGGCGACAGCCGCCCGACCTGATCCCCTCCCCTTGTTTGATCGCCTCCCACGCTGCAGCGTGGGAACGATCGACACCTGGCTATATAGCGCGTCCGCGCAATCCATCGCACACAAAAACAAAAACATTATTTGCTTTATTTGTATACAAAAGCATAATTCGCTTCGTGCGAGTTCTTGACCTATCGGTCAACAAAACCCGTACTGCCTCAAAGAGCCGCTGCCCACGATCACGTGTCCGGCTCTGGAAATAACAATAAAACTCTTGAGGAGTACTCGCTGTGGAAAGCCGCAAATCCGAAGCCCCCACGCTGGATCTCTCGCCGCCGTCGAGCACTGGCCTGCTCGAACGTCTGTTCAAACTGAGGCTGCATGGCACCACGGTGAAAACCGAACTGATTGCCGGTGTGACCACCTTCATCACCATGGCCTACATCATCTTCGTCAACCCCAACATCATGGCCGACGCCGGCATCGACCACGGTGCGGCCTTTGTCGCCACCTGCATCGCCGCCGCCCTCGGCTGCCTGTTGATGGGGCTCTACGCCAACTGGCCGGTAGGCCTGGCCCCGGGCATGGGGCTGAACGCCTTCTTCACCTATACCGTGGTCGGCACCATGGGTTACCACTGGGAAACCGCCCTCGGCGCGGTCTTTATCTCCGGCGCACTGTTCATGGCCCTGACCCTGTCGCGCATCCGCGAGTGGCTGCTCAACAGCATTCCGGTCAGCCTGCGCCATGCGATGGGCGCCGGCGTCGGCCTGTTCCTCGGCGTCATCGGCCTGAAAACCGCCGGGATCGTCGTCGCCAGCCCCGCCACCCTGATCAGGCTCGGCGCCCTGCATGAGCCCGGCCCGCTGCTGGCCGCCATCTGCTTCCTGATGATCGCGATCCTCAGCTACCACCGGGTCTTCGGCTCCATCCTGATCAGCATCATCACCGTCACCCTCGCAGGCTGGGGCCTGGGCCTGGTGGAATACCAAGGCATCTTCTCCACCCCGCCAAGCCTGGCCCCGACGTGGATGGCCATGGACCTGGCCGGCGTGTTCAACGTCAGCATGATCAGCGTGGTACTGGCCTTTCTCTTCGTCCATATGTTCGACACCGCCGGCACCCTGATGGGGGTCGCCCAGCGCGCCGGCCTGGTCAATGCGGACGGTCGTATCGAGAACCTGTCGCGGGCGATGAAAGCCGACAGCGTCTCCAGCGTCTTCGGTGCGGTAGTCGGTGTTCCGCCCGTCACCAGCTATGTGGAAAGTGCTGCCGGCGTTGCCGCTGGTGGTCGGACTGGTCTGACCTCTGTTACTGTAGGCATACTGTTTGTGGCGGCCATGTTCTTTGCCCCGCTGGCTGGCATGATCCCTGCCTACGCGACCGCGGGTGCATTGATTTACGTGGCCATGCTGATGATGAGCGGCATGGCGCATATCGAGTGGGACGATGCGACGGACAGCATTCCGGCGATCGTCACCGCGATCATGATGCCGCTGACTTTTTCGGTCGCCGACGGAATCGCCCTGGGATTTATCACCTACGTGGCGCTGAAGGCCGGGACCGGCAAGTTCAAGGATATTTCCGTCAGCCTGTGGGTGTTGTGCGCCATTTTTATCGCCAAGTTCATCTTCCTCTAGGAAGACCCTGGCGGTAGTAGCCAGCCCCGCTTCGGCGGGGCTTTTGTACATGAGGGAGAAACCCGATGAGTCTGGAAACCTGGTTGTTGTTCAGCGCCGCCGCCCTGGTGGTGATTCTTATCCCCGGGCCGCTGTCGCTGCTGATGATCAGCAACAGCCTGAACTATGGATTGCGTCGTTCATACCCGGCCTTTCTCGGTGGTGTCAGCGCCTCGATCTGCCTGCTGAGCGCCTCGGCCCTGGGTCTCGGGGCGTTGCTGCTGGCCTCGGAACAGCTGTTCAGCGCCCTGAAGATCGTCGGGGCCCTGTACCTGTTCTATCTCGCCTGGCAGAGCTGGCAGCAGTCGCGCCAGCCCGCACAGGCGGCGAATGTGCCCGAAATCGCGCCGGCACCACGCTTTCGTGCCCTGTTCGGGCGCGCTTTCGTACTGGGCGCAAGCAATCCCAAGGACATCCTGTTCTTTGCCGCGTTCCTGCCACAGTTTCTCAAGGCCGATGAACCCTTTCTCGGCCAGTTGCTGGTGATGATCATCACCTGGACCCTGCTCGACCTGCTCTGCGAGCTGACCTACGGCCTCGGTGCCCATGGCGCGGCGCGTTATCTGCGCAGCGGCAAGGGGCAGAGCTGGTTCAACCGGATCAGTGCCGGGTTGTTCAGCGGGGCGGGAGCGGCGTCGTTGTTGAGCCGTTAGATGGATGCGGGCGATACCGGCCTCTTCGCGGGCAAGCCCGCTCCCACAAGTGTGGCGCCAGGCACCTGTTCTGTATGCATCGCGGACCTGTGGGAGCGGGCTTGCCCGCGAAAGGGCCGGGACTGGCGACACAGCCCCCCCGGAGAACATTGATCGGTCGTTGCCACGCGGCGCAGGGACACGATCATTCGGCAAGACATAAAAAAGCCCGCAGTGTGCGCGGGCAAGGTGACCAAAGAAGTTGTGCAGCGCCTTGGGGGATCTAACTTCCTCGGTAGGTCGAATAACTGTAGGGCGATATCAACAAGGGGACGTGATAGTGCTCCTGCTCGGCGCTGATGCCGAAGCGCAGCACCACCACGTCGAGAAAGGCCGGCTCCGGCAGCGTCACGCCACGGGCCCGATAGTAGTCACCGGCATGAAACTGCAACTGATAGACCCCGGAACGGTAATCGTCCCCCTGCAGCAGCGGTGCATCGCAGCGTCCGTCGCTGTTGGTCAGGGTGCTGGCGACCCGTTCCAGCCGTGCGCCCTCGACCCGATACAGCTCGACCTTGATCGAACTGCCGGGGCAGCCATGTGCGGCATCCAAAACATGCGTAGTCAAACGTCCCATTGCTTCTGCGTGCCCGCCTGCCCTGCTGGCAGACCGGGCCTCGCGCCTCCCGGAGTCAGTGGATAAAGGAGATGCCGCACGGCGCGGGAAAGCCCCGGGCGTGTGGCGATAAAATGATTAAGACATTTTTAATAAAAATTGTACACAATAAATTTTGCACTTTTCAGCGCCCTTTTCGAACACTGCTAATCTTGGCAGAAAGCCCATGGATAGAAGACCTTTCATCCATTAGCTGACCGATCAGGCAGATTTCTTGCAGCGAATCGAACAGGCTTTTTCTGGCAGAAATGGAAAAAAACGGGCTTACAAAGTGAATATAAAGTTGTATACAATCGTTCCATCGCTGTGACGCCACCCGGTCTGACGGGACGCCACGCAATCGTCACCACGAACAAGAAGGAAGACTGCAGTGAGCGCTGACTATCCACGCGACCTGATCGGTTACGGCAGTAACCCTCCTCACCCCCATTGGCCGGGCAATGCCCGTATCGCCTTGTCCTTCGTGCTCAACTACGAAGAAGGCGGCGAGCGCAACATCCTGCACGGCGACAAGGAGTCCGAATCCTTCCTCTCGGAGATGGTCGCGGCGCAACCGCTGCAGGGCGAACGCAACATGAGCATGGAGTCGCTCTACGAGTATGGCAGCCGTGCCGGCGTCTGGCGGATCCTCAAGCTGTTCAAGACCTTCGACATCCCGCTGACGATCTTTGCCGTGGCCATGGCCGCCCAGCGTCACCCGGACGTCATCCGCGCCATGGTCGAGGCCGGTCACGAGATCTGCAGCCACGGCTACCGCTGGATCGACTACCAGTACATGGACGAGGCGCAGGAACGCGAGCATATGCTCGAAGCCATCCGCATCCTCACCGAAGTCAGTGGCGAGCGGCCGCTGGGCTGGTACACCGGCCGTACCGGGCCGAACACCCGCAGGCTGGTGATGGAAGAAGGCGGTTTCCTCTATGACTCGGACACCTACGACGATGACCTGCCCTACTGGGAACCGAACAACCCGACCGGCAAGCCGCACCTGGTGATTCCGTACACCCTCGACACCAACGACATGCGCTTCACCCAGGTCCAGGGTTTCAACCAGGGCGACGATTTCTACCAGTACCTCAAGGACGCCTTCGACGTGCTCTACGCCGAAGGCGCCGAGGCGCCGAAAATGCTTTCCATCGGCCTGCACTGCCGATTGATCGGGCGTCCGGCACGCCTGGCCTCGCTGCGGCGCTTCATCGAATACGTGAAGGGCTTCGACCAGGTCTGGTTCACGCGCCGGGTCGATATCGCCCGCCACTGGCACACCACCCATCCGTACCAGGAGCCGGTGCAATGAGTGCTTTCCAGACCCTCAAGCCATCGACCCTGAGCCGCGCGGCCTTTGTCGAGGCCTTCGCCGATATCTACGAACATTCGCCATGGGTCGCCGAAAAGGCCTTCGACCTCGGCCAGGACAGCGGTATCGACCAGATCGAAACCCTGCACCGGCGCATGAGCGACATCCTGTTGAGCGCCGATCACGCCAGCCAGCTGGCACTGATCAACGCCCACCCGGACCTGGCAGGCAAAGCCGCCGTCCAGGGCCAGCTTACCGAAGCCAGCACCCATGAACAGGCTGGCGCCGGTATTCACCAATGCACGGCCGAAGAGTTCCAGCGCTTCACCGAGCTGAACGAGGCCTACAAGGCCAGGTTCAAGTTTCCCTTCATCATGGCGGTAAAAGGCAGCAACCGGCATCAGATCCTCGCCGCGTTCGAAACACGCATCCACAACCCGGTGGACACCGAGTTCAGGTGCGCCCTGGCGGAGATCAACAAGATCGCCCTGTTCCGTTTACTGACCCTATAGCGACCTTGGCCCGAGCACCGAAGGTGCCCAGGGCCCTGCGAGCATCCCCAGCCACTTATTCAAAGGCAGACAAGAAGAATGAAAGCTTACGCCGTACCTTTCGAGAAATTCGTCAACCTGGCCGACGCACGCCTGGGTACCAAGATCATTTCCGTCACCGACGACTGGTTCGCCGACGCCAACCGCCTGTTCCAGCCGACCCCGGCTGTCTGGAAGGAAGGCGTGTTCGATGACAACGGCAAGTGGATGGACGGCTGGGAATCGCGCCGCAAGCGCTTCGAAGGCTACGACAGCGCTGTGATCCGCCTGGGCGTGCCCGGTTCGATCAAGGGCGTGGACATCGACACCTCATTCTTCACCGGCAACTACCCGCCGTCGGCCTCGCTGGAAGCCTGCTTCCTCGCCGAAGGCGAACCGGACGACAACACCCAGTGGGTCGAAGTGCTGTCCGCCGTCGAGCTCCAAGGCAACAGTCACCACTACCATGAAATCGGCAACGACCAGGCCTTCAGCCACCTGCGTTTCAATATCTACCCGGACGGTGGCGTGGCCCGCCTGCGGGTCTACGGCATCCCCTACCGCGACTGGTCGGCCGTGGGCGACAACGAACAGATCGACCTCGCCGCCGCCCTCAACGGCGGTCGTGCCCTGGCCTGCTCCGACGAGCACTTCGGACGCATGAGCAACATCCTCAACCCGGGCCGTGGCATCAACATGGGCGACGGCTGGGAAACCGCTCGTCGTCGTACCCCGGGCAATGACTGGGTGATCGTTGCCCTGGGCCATCCGGGCGAGATCGAGAAGATCATCGTCGATACCTTGCACTTCAAGGGCAACTACCCCGACAGCTGCTCGATCCAGGCGGCCTTCGTCAAGGGCGGCACCGACAGCCAGATCGAGACCCAGAGCCTGTTCTGGCGCGAACTGCTGCCGAGCCAGAAACTGGAAATGCACGCCGAACACACCTTCGCCGAACAGATCAAGGCCCTGGGACCGATCACCCATATCCGCCTGAACGTGTTCCCCGATGGTGGCGTGAGCCGTCTGCGAGTCCTCGGCAAGGTCGCCAGGTAAGCGATGACCCCGATCGCAGGCAAGCCGGCTCCCACAGCAGAACGCGTTGCAAATGTGGGAGCGGGCCTGCCCGCGATGACGATAGAACAAACAACACAGAATTCGGATAAGAAGACAGCCATGCGCACACTGATGATCGAACCCCTGAGCAAAGAAGCCTTCGCCCCTTTCGGTGACGTGATCGAAACCGACGGCAGCGATCACTTCATGATCAACAACGGTTCGACCCAGCGCTTCCATCGTCTGGCCACGGTAGAAACCGCGACGCCCGACGACAAGGCGATCATCAGCATTTTCCGCGCCGACGCGCTGGACATGCCGCTGACCGTACGCATGCTCGAACGCCATCCGCTGGGCAGCCAGGCTTTCATCCCGCTGCTCGGCAACCCCTTTCTGATCGTGGTCGCGCCACTTGGCGATGCACCTGTATCAGGTCTGGTCCGCGCCTTCGTCAGCAATGGCAGGCAGGGCATCAATTACCATCGCGGCGTCTGGCACCACCCGGTGCTGACGATCGAAAAGCGGGATGACTTCCTGGTGGTTGATCGCAGTGGCAGTGGCAATAACTGCGATGAGCATTTCTTCAAAGAGGATGAGTACCTGATCCTCGCCCACCAATAAGAGAAGGTCTGATCACTCCCGAAAAAGAGTGACAGGCGAGAGGTAAAGACTGTGGAAGCACATCTGTTGGAATGGCTGAACCTGAGCGTGCGCTGGGTTCACATGATCACCGGCGTCGCCTGGATCGGCGCGTCGTTCTACTTCGTCTGGCTGGAGAACAACCTCAACCAGGCCAACCCCAGGGACGGCCTGGCCGGCGACCTCTGGGCCATCCATGGCGGCGGCATCTACCACCTGGAAAAATACAAGCTGGCCCCACCGACCATGCCGGACAACCTGCACTGGTTCAAATGGGAAGCCTACTTCACCTGGATGTCGGGGATCGCCCTGCTCTGCGTGGTGTTCTACTCCAATCCCGTGCTCTACCTCGTGGCCCCCGGCAGCGGCCTGAGCGGTCCCGAAGGCGTCGCCATCGGCATCGGCGCGTTGATCGCCGGCTGGTTCGTCTACGACTTCCTCTGCGACTCGGCCCTGGGCAAGCGCCCGGCCCTGCTCGGCTTCATCCTGTTCGTCCTGCTGATCGCCGCGGCCTACGGCTTCAGCAAGGTGTTCAGCGGACGCGGGGCATACCTGCACGTCGGCGCGATCATCGGCACCATCATGGTCGGCAATGTCTTCCGCATCATCATGCCGGCCCAGCGCGCCCTGGTGGCGGCGATCGCCGAGAACCGCACACCGGACCCGGCGCTGCCGGCCAAGGGCCTGCTGCGCTCACGGCACAACAACTACTTCACCCTGCCGGTGCTGTTCATCATGATCAGCAACCATTTCCCGAGCACCTACGGCAGCCAGTACAACTGGTTGATCCTGGCCGGGATCGCGGTACTGGCGGTACTGGTACGGCACTACTTCAACACCCGCCACGACAGCCACAGGTTCGCCTGGACCTTGCCGGTCGCGGCGCTGGGCATGATCTGCCTGGCCTATGTCACCGGGCCCGCCTCGAACCCCGGCGCACCGCAGGTGGCCAAGGCACCGGCGAAGATCGAGTACCAGCCGCTGCCGGAAACCGCCCTCGGCGGTGGCCTCAAGCCGGCACCGGCGGCTGAACCGGGCGCTCCGTCGACACCTGCCGCGCCGGCACCGGCACAAGCGGCGAACAGCGCGGCCGGCGATATCGCCTTCGACAAGGTCCACAGTGTGATCCAGGAACGTTGTGCGGTGTGTCATTCGGCCAGGCCCACCAGCCCGCTGTTCAGCACCGCCCCGGCCGGGGTGATGTTCGACACCCCGCAACAGATCCAGCAACTGGCCCCGCGGATCCAGGCCCAGGCCGTCGCGAGCCAGATCATGCCCCTGGGCAATATCACCCAGATGACCCAGCAGGAACGTGACCTGATTGGCGCCTGGATCAACCAGGGGGCACGTACCAACTGAAGCCGATGTGGCGAGCTTGCTTGTGGCGAGTGGGCTTGCCCGCTCGCCACAAGGCTGTAACCGATTCAAAAACGCTGTCCGCAACCACACAGCGCTAAAACCACAAGAACAAAAAAAATCCGAGGTGTTGCATGTCCGAGTCATCCGAACCGCGCATCCCCGCCGCACCCGCTATTCAACGTCTGCCTCTGTTGCAACTGATCCTCGTGGGTCTGCAACACGTCCTGCTGATGTATGGCGGAGCCGTCGCGGTGCCGCTGATCATCGGACAGGCCGCAGGCCTGAGTCGTGAAGAAATCGCCTTTCTGATCAACGCCGACCTGCTGGTGGCCGGTATCGCCACCGTGGTGCAATCCTTCGGCATCGGCCCCCTGGGCATCCGCATGCCGGTGATGATGGGAGCCAGCTTCGCCGCCGTCGGCAGCATGGTGGCCATGGCCGGCATGCCCGGTATCGGCATGACCGGGATCTTCGGCGCCACCATCGCCGCCGGTTTCTTCGGCATGCTCATCGCGCCCTTCATGTCCAGGGTGGTGCGGTTCTTCCCGCCCCTGGTCACCGGTACCGTGATCACCGCCATCGGCCTTTCGCTGTTCCCGGTCGCGGTGAACTGGGCCGGCGGCGGCAATGCCGCGGCGCAGTTCGGCTCGCCGATCTACCTCGGCGTCGCCGCCCTGGTGCTGGCGACCATCCTGCTGATCAATCGCTTCATGCGCGGTTTCTGGGTCAATATCTCGGTGCTGATCGGCATGGCGCTAGGCTATGTGCTGTCCGGCGCCATAGGCATGGTCGACCTCGCCGGCCTGGCCCAGGCCCCCTGGGTGAAAGTGGTGACGCCGCTGCATTTCGGCATGCCGCAATTCCACCTCGCACCGATCCTCTCCATGTGCCTGGTGGTGGTGATCATTTTTGTCGAGTCCACCGGCATGTTCCTCGCGCTGGGCAAGATCACCGGCCAGGAAGTCACCCCGCGCATGCTGCGCCGCGGCCTGCTGTGCGATGCCGGCGCCTCGTTCCTGGCCGGTTTCTTCAACACCTTCACCCACTCCTCGTTCGCCCAGAACATTGGCCTGGTGCAGATGACCGGCGTGCGCTGCCGTTCGGTGACCATGGTCGCCGGCGGCTTCCTGATCATCCTCAGCCTGCTGCCCAAGGCGGCGTTCCTGGTTGCCTCGATCCCACCGGCGGTGCTCGGCGGCGCGGCCATCGCGATGTTCGGCATGGTGGCCGCGACCGGGATCAGGATCCTCCAGGAAGCCGACATCTCCGACCGCCGCAACCAGTTGCTGGTGGCGGTGAGCATCGGCATGGGCCTGATCCCCGTGGTCCGCCCGGAGTTCTTCGCCCACCTGCCGCTGTGGATGGGGCCCATCACCCACAGCGGGATTGCCATGGCGACCCTCAGCGCGGTGTCCCTGAACCTGCTGTTCAATGTACTCGGCGGCGCTGGACGGGCCGCCCTCAGCGGGCACGCGCACCAGCACTGACTGACAGGCTCCGGCAGCAGGCGTCATCGCTGCCGGCCGGGCTCCCTCGCGGAGCACTTGAGACAGTGGACGTGCCTCTGTATCCTGCGCGCCCGCTCGCTTGCGGTCTGAAAAAGACCGGATTGAAAAGCTGACCACCTGACCAACCTACCCCGGTTACTGGCAGCTTCGAGGCCCCCTGAAACACCATCAGGCCGATTGTTCCCGAACAGTCGGACGGGTGTGCTTTGGCGTTTTTCCGGCCTTGGCGCAGCACTTGCCAACAGCAAGGAAGCTGACCGATTGAATAGTTTTACCGCAATGAGCAAAGGCGCCACACCAGAGCGCCGAACGACACCACCGTCGAATCATTTCACTTTGGGAGCAACCAGATGAAACGTACTTGCACGAGCCTGATGCTCGCGGGAACACTGCTGGGCGCGGGACAGGCCATGGCCGGTGACCTGCTGCAATGGCAAAACAACAGCCTGACTTACCTGTGGGGCAAGAACTTCACGGTCAATCCGCAGATTCAGCAGACCGTGACCTTCGAACATGCCGACGCCTGGAAATACGGCGACAACTTCCTGTTCGTCGACCGGATCTTCTACAACGGCAAGGAAGACGGCAATGTCGGCCCGGACACCTACTACGGCGAGTTCAGCCCGCGCCTGTCGTTCGGCAAGATCCTCGACCAGAAGCTCGAGTTCGGCCCGATCAAGGACGTCCTGCTGGCCCTGACCTATGAGTTCGGCGAAGGCGACAACGAGTCCTACCTGGTGGGTCCGGGTTTCGACCTGGCGATCCCCGGCTTCGACTATTTCCAGTTGAACTTCTACCAGCGCCAGACCGAAGGCAACCGTCCCGGCGACAACGTCTGGCAGATCACTCCGGTCTGGTCCTACACCATCCCCGTGGGCGACTCCAATGTGCTGATCGACGGCTTCATGGACTGGGTGGTCGACAACGACAAGACCGCGCGCGGCACCTACCACGCCAACCTGCACTTCAACCCGCAGATCAAGTACGACCTCGGCAAGGCCCTGCACTGGAGCGAAAAGCAGCTGTACGTCGGTATCGAGTACGACTACTGGAAGAACAAATACGGCATCGAAGACTCCGGCGCCTTCAAGACCAACCAGGACACCGCGAGCCTGCTGGTCAAATACCACTTCTGACGAGAAACGGGAGCCCGGCGGGCTCCCTGTTTGACGGTTGCCCCGCGTCATCACACAACCTTGAAAAAAATTGCCTTTCTCCCCTCCGGCGTCCAGAAGCTCTAGATCGAGCCTTCAAGCCCCTATCTCATTGAACAAGCCGATTTTCCATCGGGCTCGGCCATGTTCCCGGCCTACCAGAGCGTTGACAAAGCGCTTTTTCGCTGTCGATAATCCGGCTGATGTTGTACGACAACGTATAACACTAATAACAATAAAAACCCTGGAGCTGCCTGTTCATGATGAATCGTCCCTCTCGTTCGCTGGTGCTGTTCGGCACCGCAAGCCTCACGCTCACGCTACCTTCCCTGGCCACCGCCGACGGTTTCGTCGATGACGCCGTCGCCAACCTGAACCTGCGCAACGCCTACTTCAATCGCAATTTCACCAACCCGGCTTACCCCCAGGGCAAGGCCGAGGAATGGACGCAGAACTTCATCCTCGACGCGAAATCCGGCTTCACCCAGGGCACGATCGGCTTCGGTCTCGACGTGCTCGGCAGCTTTTCCCAGAAGCTCGACGGCGGCAAAGGCACCGGCGGTACCCAGTTGCTGCCGCTGGACCGTGACGGACGTCCGGCCGACAACTTCGGTCGCCTGGACGTGGCCTTCAAGGCGCGGATTTCCAGGACCGAACTGAAGGTCGGCGAATGGATGCCGGTACTACCCATCCTCCGCTCGGACGATGGCCGCTCGCTGCCGCAGACCTTTCGCGGCGGCCAGCTCACCTCGAAGGAAATCGACGGCCTGACGCTCTACGGCGGCCAGTTCCAGAAGAACAGCCCGCGCAACGATTCGAGCATGACCGATATGTTCATGAACGGCAGAGCCGGTATCACCTCCGACCGCTTCAATTTCCAGGGCGGCGAATACAGCTTCAACGACAAGCGCACGATGGTCGGGCTGTGGAATGCCCAGCTCAAGGACATCTACCGCCAGCAGTACGTCAACCTGGTCCACAGCCAGCCGCTGGGTGACTGGACCCTGGGCGCCAACCTCGGCTTCTTCTACGGCAAGGAAGACGGCAGCGCCCTGGCCGGCGACCTGGAGAACAAGACCTGGTCGGGGATGTTCTCCGCCCGCCATGGCGGCAACACCTTCTATGTCGGCCTGCAGAAACTCACCGGCGACAGTGCCTGGATGCGGGTCAACGGCACCAGCGGCGGCACTCTCGCCAACGACAGCTACAACAACAGCTACGACAACGCTCGGGAGAAATCCTGGCAGTTGCGCCATGACTACAACTTCGCCGCGCTGGGCATCCCCGGTCTGACCCTGATGAACCGCTATATCAGCGGCGACAACGTGCACATCGGCACGGTGACCGACGGCAAGGAATGGGGCCGTGAATCGGAGCTGGCCTATACCGTGCAGAGCGGCACCTTCCGCGACCTCAACGTGCGCTGGCGCAACTCCAGTATCCGCAAGAGCTTCAGCACCAACGAGTTCGACGAGAACCGCCTGTTTATCAGCTACCCGATTTCGTTGTTGTAGCCGATCGCTGCCGATTGATCGCTCCCGCGCTCCGCCGGGAAGCGATCATGCAGCTCGAAACATTTTGAAAAATCTACAGCCCGTGGTGGCCACCGATCAAAGCGTCCATCGCATTGACAAAGCCGTTTCGCGCTGACGATAATCCAGACTCAATGTCGTACGACAACAGACGACAAAAATAACAACAAACATTCGACCAGGGCCACGCCATGACCTCAGCGACAACCACCCCGCAGCCCTTCAATCGTCTCCTGCTCACCGGTGCGGCCGGCGGCCTGGGCAAGGTCCTGCGCGAAAGCCTGCGGCCCTATGCCCGTGTCCTGCGCCTGTCGGATATCGCCCAGATGGCGGTGCCCATCGATGACCGCGAGGAAGTCCGGCCCTGCGACCTCGCCGACAAGCAGGCGGTGCACCAGCTGGTCGAAGGCGTCGACGCGATCCTGCATTTCGGCGGCGTCTCGGTGGAACGCCCCTTCGAGGAAATCCTCGGGGCCAATATCTGCGGCGTCTTCCATATCTACGAAGCCGCCCGTCGCCATGGCGTCAAACGGGTGATCTTCGCCAGTTCCAACCATGTGATCGGCTTCTACAAGCAGAGCGAAACCATCGACGCCCACGCGCCACGGCGCCCGGACAGTTACTACGGACTGTCCAAGTCCTACGGCGAGGACATGGCCAGCTTCTACTTCGACCGCTATGGCATCGAGACCGTCAGCATCCGCATCGGTTCATCGTTCCCGGAACCGCAGAACCGCCGGATGCTCAGCAGTTGGTTGAGCTTCGACGACCTGACGCAACTGCTCGAACGCGCCCTGTATGCGCCCAATGTCGGGCACACCGTGGTCTACGGCGTCTCCGACAATCGTTATGTCTGGTGGGACAACCATCTGGCCGCGCACCTCGGCTACCAGCCACAGGACAGCTCCGAGCCGTTCCGCGCCAAGGTCGAGGCCCAGCCGGCCCCGGCGGCGGACGATCCGGCCATGGTCTACCAGGGCGGTGCCTTTGTCGCCGCGGGTCCTTTCGGCGACTGAGCCGACGAACCATCCTCTTCAGGGAACGAAGTGCCCATGGACGCAGAATTGATTCTCGACGCCCGCAACGCCACCGGCGAAAGCCCGGTGTGGAGCGTGCGCGAACAGGCGCTGTACTGGGTCGATATCCCGGCCCGTCGCCTGCACCGCTGGAGTGCCGGGACCGGGCAGACCCACAGCTGGGAAACCCCGGAAATGCTCGCCTGCATAGCCCGCGGCAAGGACGGCAGCTGGATCGCCGGCCTGGAAAGCGGCCTGTTCAGGCTGCAGGCCGATGTCGACAACGGCCTGCACAGCCGGTTGCTGGCACCGGTCCGGCATGCCAGCCCCGGCATGCGTTTCAACGATGGCCGTTGCGACCGCCAGGGGCGTTTCTGGGCCGGCACCATGCTCCTGGACATGAGCCAGGGCCGAGCGGTCGGCGCCCTGTATCGCTACGACGCCGGGCAACAGCAACCGCTCCAGGCCAGCCTGGACAACCTGATCGTGCCCAACGGCCTGGCCTTCAGTCCTGACGGCAAGACCCTGTACCTGTCCGATTCCCATCCGAGCGTGCAGCGCATCTGGGCCTTCGACTACGACACCGACAGCGGCACGCCGCACAACCGCAGGCTGTTCGTCGACATGAACCAGTACCCCGGTCGACCCGATGGCGCCGCCATGGACGTCGATGGCTGCTACTGGATCTGCGGCAACGACGAAGGCCTGATCCATCGCTTCACCCCTGACGGTCGCCTCGACCGTTCCCTGGCGGTGCCGGTGAAGAAACCCGCCATGTGCGCGTTCGGCGGCAGCGACCTGGGCACCCTGTTCGTCACCTCGATCCGCCCCGGCGGCGACCTGCACGACCAGCCCCTGGCCGGCGGCGTGTTTGCCCTGCGCCCGGGCGTCCAGGGCCTGGAGGAACCGTTTTTCCACGCCTGATGCCTTGTGCCCGAGGGCGTGGATACCGAGCACTTTTGAACGAAGCAGCCAAAAAATAACAACAAGACGGAGAATCACCCCATGGACTTCAAACGCAAGCTTCTCATCGCCGCACTCCCCCTCGCCTTCAGCTTCAGCCACCTGGCCCATGCCCTGGAAATCAAGTTCGCCGACATCCACCCGGCCGGCTACCCGACCGTGGTCGCCGAAGAAAACATGGGCAAGGCCCTGGTCAAGGAAAGCAACGGCAGCCTGACGTTCAAGATGTTCGCCGGCGGCGTGCTCGGTTCGGAAAAGGAGGTGGTGGAACAGGCCCAGGTCGGTGCGGTCCAGATGGCCCGGGTCAGCCTCGGCATCGTCGGGCCGGTGGTACCGGACGTGAACGTGTTCAACATGCCCTTCGTGTTTCGTGACCAGGCCCATATGCGCAAGGTCATCGACGGCGAGATCGGCCAGGAGATCCTCGACAAGATCACCCAGTCCGAATTCAACCTGGTGGCCCTGGCCTGGATGGATGGCGGCACCCGCAACCTCTACACCAAGAAGCCGGTGCGCAGCCTCGCCGACCTCAAGGGCATGAAGATCCGCGTGCAGGGCAATCCGCTGTTTATCGAAACCATCAATGCCATGGGCGGCAACGGCATCGCCATGGACACCGGCGAGATCTTCAGCGCCCTGCAGACCGGGGTGATCGACGGCGCGGAAAACAACCCGCCGACCATGCTCGAACACAACCATTACCAGAACGCCAAGTACTACGCCCTGACCGGACACCTGATCCTGCCCGAGCCGGTGGTGATGTCGAAGACCACCTGGGAAAAGCTCACCCCCGAGCAGCAGACCCTGGTCCGCAAGGTGGCCAAGCAGGCGCAACTCGAAGAGCGCGCGCTGTGGGACGCCAAGTCCGCCAGCAGCGAAGAGAAGCTCAAGGCAGCCGGCGTCGAGTTCATCGTCGTCGACAAGAAACCCTTCTATGAGGCCACCGCCTCGATCCGCGAGAAGTACGGCGCGCCCTACGCCGAGCTGATGACCCGCATCGAAGCGGTCGAGTAAGCCCCTCCCACCTCATGGAAGGCCCGACCGGCTGGCGCCCAGCGCCCAGGCCGGCGGGTAACGGTGACATCCGATGAAGAATCTTGTGCTGCAGATCAACGACCGGGTCTACATGGCCTGCATCTGGGTCGCGGGGCTGGCGATACTCGCCATCTCCCTGATCATTCCCTGGGGCATCTTTGCCCGCTACGTCCTCGGCACCGGCTCCAGCTGGCCGGAGCCCAGCGCCATCCTGCTGATGATGGTGTTCACCTTTATCGGTGCCGCCGCCAGCTACCGTGCCGGCGCGCACATGGCCGTGGCCATGCTCACCGACCGCATGAGCCCGGCCATGCGCTCGGGCGCCGCCCTCATCGCCCAGGTGCTGATGGCGACCATCTGCCTGTTCATGACGATCTGGGGGGCCAAGCTCTGCGCCTCGACCTGGAACCAGTTCATGAGCGCGCTGCCGACCTTGCGGGTCGGTATCACCTATATGCCGATTCCCGTGGGCGGCGCCCTGACGCTGATCTTCGTGCTGGAAAAACTCCTGCTGGGCGACCAGAGCCAGCGCCGCGTGGTGCGTTTCGACCTGGTCGAAGAAAACGAAGGGGCTGCCTGAATGGACGCGCTGATGCTGTTGGGCAGTTTTATACTCCTGATCCTGATCGGCATGCCGGTGGCCTACGCCCTGGGCCTGGCCGCGCTGATCGGCGCCTGGTGGATCGATATCCCGTTCCAGGCCCTGATGATCCAGGTCGCCGGCGGGGTGAACAAGTTTTCGCTGATGGCGATTCCGTTCTTTGTCCTGGCCGGCGCGATCATGGCCGAGGGCGGCATGTCACGGCGCCTGGTGGCGTTCGCCGGAGTCCTGGTGGGTTTCGTGCGCGGCGGCCTGTCACTGGTGAACATCATGGCCTCGACCTTCTTCGGGGCGATTTCCGGCTCGTCGGTGGCCGACACCGCCTCGGTCGGTTCGGTGCTGATCCCGGAAATGGAGCGCCGCGGCTATCCCCGCGATTTCTCCACCGCCGTCACCGTCAGCGGTTCGGTGCAGGCCTTGCTGACACCGCCCAGCCACAACTCGGTGCTCTACTCCCTGGCCGCCGGCGGCACGGTGTCCATCGCCTCGCTGTTCATGGCGGGGGTGGTCCCGGGCCTGTTGATGAGCGCCTGCCTGATGGTGCTGTGCCTGATCTTCGCGAAAAAGCGCGACTACCCCAAGGGCGAAGTCATTCCCCTGCGCCAGGCCCTGAAAATCTGCGCCGATGCCCTGTGGGGCCTGATGGCCATGGTGATCATCCTCGGCGGGATTCTCTCGGGGATCTTCACCGCCACCGAGTCGGCGGCGATCGCCGTGCTCTGGTCGTTCTTCGTGACCATGTTCATCTACCGCGACTACAAGTGGAGCGAGCTGCCCAAGCTGATGCACCGCACGGTACGCACGATCTCCATCGTGATGATCCTGATCGGCTTCGCCGCCAGCTTCGGCTACATCATGACCCTGATGCAGATCCCGGCGAAGATCACCACACTGTTCCTGACCCTGTCGGACAACCGCTATGTGATCCTGATGTGCATCAACGTCATGCTGCTGTTGCTCGGCACGGTGATGGACATGGCCCCGCTGATCCTGATCCTCACGCCGATCCTGATGCCGGTGATCCTCGGCATCGGCGTCGATCCGGTGCAGTTCGGCATGATCATGCTGGTGAACCTGGGGATCGGCCTGATCACGCCGCCGGTGGGCGCGGTGCTGTTCGTCGGCTCGGCGGTGGGCAAGGTCAGCATCGAGAAGACCGTCAAGGCGCTGCTGCCGTTCTACGGCGTGCTGTTCCTGGTGCTGATGGCCGTCACCTATATCCCCGCGCTGTCGCTCTGGCTGCCGCACCTGGTGCTGTAGGTCGCCCCTCCCCCGGGAGCCGCCACACCTGGCGGCTCCTGATCCCGGTCAAGGAAAACCGCCTGTCATGTCCGCTTCCCCAACGCAGTCACTCTCCACCGCACTGCCGCGCCCGCTCGCGGTACTGATTCTCGCCACCCTCGCCTGTGCCTTCGCTGGCAATCACATCGCCGCGCGGATCGCCTTCGACCACGACACAGGCCTGTTGCTGGCGATTCTCTGCCGTTCCGGCGTGACCTTGCTGGTGCTCGCCGGGCTGGTGTTCTGGCAGCGGGAAACCCTGAAGCTCAAGGCCGGGACCTGGCGCTGGCAATTGCTGATGGGACTGCTGATCGCCGCGCAGAGCTTTTGTGTCTATTCGGCCGTGGCGCGGATTCCCGTGGCCCTGGCGTTGCTGGTGGGCAATACCGCGCCGATCCTGCTGGTGCTGCTGAACTGGGCGCTCGGCGGACGTGCGCCGACCCGGCAGGCGATGCTGTTGATGGGCATGATCCTGATCGGCCTGGTGTTCGCCCTGGACGTGCCGCAGCGCCTGTCCAGCCAGGACAGCGGCGAAGCACAATGGCTGGAAGGGATACTGTTCGGCTTTGCCGCCGCCAGTGTCTTTGCCTGCGCCCTGTGGATAACCGAGCACAAGCTGTCACAGGTGCGTGGCAGCGTGCGCAGCCTGCTGACCTTGCTGGTGGTGTTCTGCGTCACCGCACTGCTGGGCCTGAGCGAACTGCTGCCCGGTGGCATCAACCAGCCGGGCGCGCCGACCGGCTGGTTGGCGCTGGGCTGCCTGGTGCTGCTCTACGGCCTGGCGTTTTCCCTGCTGTTCATCTGCGTGAGCCGCCTGGACATTGTGCGCAATGCGCCAGTGATGAACGTCGAACCGATCGCCAGCCTGCTGTTCGGCTGGCTGATCCTCGACCAGTTGCTGAGCCGCGGGCAAGTCATCGGCGGCTTGATCGTGGTCGGCGGGATCGTCCTGCTGACCTCGCGCAGGCCGGCCTGATTCCCTGTCAGCCGCGGGTTGCGCGCCAAAGCCTGGTGACCAGCGTCACCAGGGCCAGCACCACCGCCCCGGCGACAATCCCCACTACCGCATTGAGCAGCGTCGGCACCACCACCGCGAAGCCGCCGGTCTCCGCGGCCACACCCTCGATCCAGTGATGCAGCGCCGGTACGCCATGGGTGAGAATCCCGCCGCCGACCAGGAACATCGCCGCCGTGCCGATCACCGACAGGCTCTTCATCAGGTACGGCGCAGCACTCAGCACGCCACGCCCGAGACTGCGCTGCAAAGAGGCCCAGGCACCCTCGCCGGCCTTGCGACTCAGGTACAGGCCGCCGTCGTCGAGCTTGACGATACCGCCCACCAGGCCGTACACGCCGACCGTCATCACGATGGCGATGCCCGACAGCACCACCACCTGCTGCATCAGCGGCGCGTCGGCCACCGTGCCGAGGGTAATGGCGATGATCTCCGCCGAGAGAATGAAGTCGGTGCGCACCGCGCCCTTGATCTTGTCCCGCTCGAAGGCCACCAGGTCGGTCGCCGGATCGCCGATCGCCTGCACCAGCCGGACATGCCCGGCCTCGTCCTCGGCCTGGCTGTGGAGGAATTTATGCGCGAGCTTTTCGAAGCCTTCGAAACACAGGTAGGCACCGCCCAGCATCAACAGCGGCGTCACCAGCCAGGGCGCCAGCGCACTGATTGCCAGGGCCGCCGGGACCAGGATCAGCTTGTTGCGAAACGATCCCTTGGCCACCGCCCAGACCACCGGCAGCTCACGCTCGGCGCGCACCCCGGAGACCTGCTGGGCATTGAGCGCCAGGTCGTCACCGAGGACCCCGGCGGTTTTCTTGGCCGCCATCTTGGTCATCAGCGCGACGTCATCCAGTACCGCCGCGATATCGTCGATCAAGACCAGCAAACTGCTTCCTGCCATGGTGCATTCCTCGGGAAAATTGCGTTGCACAGTGTGCCGTCGGGCGTCCCGGAGGGCAATCTTGAGACTCGCGCAAGCCCGGTGCTACCATGCCCAACCGCCCGGACAGGCAAGGAAAACCCTGGTTTATGAGCACCATCCGCGAACGCAACAAAGAACTGATTCTGCGCGCAGCCAGTGAAGAGTTCGCCGACAAGGGTTTCGCTGCCACCAAGACCAGCGACATCGCGGCCAGGGCCGGCCTGCCCAAGCCCAATGTCTACTACTACTTCAAATCCAAGGACAACCTTTACCGCGAGGTCCTGGAAAGCATTATCGAGCCGATCCTGCAGGCGTCGACGCCGTTCAACCCCGAAGGCGTGCCCGGTGAAGTGCTGGCCGGCTATATCCGCTCGAAGATCCGCATCTCCCGCGACCTGCCGGCTGCCTCCAAGGTCTTCGCCAGCGAAATCATGCACGGCGCGCCGCACCTGAGTCCCGAGCAGGTGGAACAGCTCAACGCCCAGGCCCGGCACAATATCGAGTGCATCCAGAGCTGGATCGACCGGGGACAGATCGCCCCCATCGACCCCAACCACCTGATGTTCACCATCTGGGCCGCGACCCAGACCTATGCCGACTTCGACTGGCAGATCTCCTCGATCACCGGCAAGGCCAGGCTCGACGACAGCGACTACGAGGCGGCGGCACAGACCATCGTGCGTCTGGTGCTCAAGGGCTGCGAACCCGATCGATAATTGCCAGCCCCGGCAACCCCGGTCAGGCTGACACCCCGGCATCCGCCGTCAGCCCCAACGCCTCGATCGCACTGATCGCGCACTGCTCGTCGATATCCGACGTATCGCCACTGATCCCGAGGGCGCCGAGCACCTGCCCGGCCTGATCGCGGATCAGCACCCCACCCGGTGCCGGCACCACGCTGCCCTGCCCCAGGCTGTTCAACGCCGCGATAAACGCCGGCCGTTGCTGCGCATCCAGCGCCAGCAGGCGCGAGCCCTTGCCCAGGGCAATCGCGCCCCAGGCCTTGCCGATGGCGATCTGCGGCCGCAGCAGGCTGGCACCGTCCTCGCGCTGCAAGGTCACCAGATGCCCGCCACCATCCAGTACCGCAATGGCCAGCGGGGCCGCGGAAATCGTCCGTCCCGCCGCAATCGCCTGGCCGGCCAGGCTGACTGCGACTTTCAAGGTTAAAGCGCTCATGGGTGCCGTCCTCATGGTGTGTTGGGAAGCCTTTGACGCTCAATGCAAGCGCCACTCTACCCAACAAATAGAGCACAATAATAAATATTTTTGTATACAATAATTTTGCAAAAGACGCTAAACATCGTCAAAACCTCAATTTCACGGGTTCCCGACGAACGCAGCAGCCGTTTGAGAAAATGGATTGACCTGCGCCATTCGCCGTGAATACACTCGACGCAAAGCCACTTGTATACAATTACAAAACGTAAGAGGCACAAAATAATGAGCAAAATGAGAGCAATCGAAGCCGCCGTTCTGGTGATGCGCCGTGAAGGGGTCGATACCGCCTTTGGCATTCCCGGTGCCGCGATCAACCCTCTGTACAGTGCGCTGCAAAAAGTCGGCGGCATCGATCACGTCCTTGCTCGTCATGTCGAAGGTGCCTCGCACATGGCCGAGGGCTACACCCGGACCAGGGCGGGCAATATCGGCGTGTGCATCGGCACTTCGGGGCCCGCCGGCACCGATATGGTCACTGGCCTGTACAGCGCCAGCGCCGACTCGATCCCGATCCTCTGCATCACCGGCCAGGCTCCCCGGGCGCGCCTGCACAAGGAAGACTTCCAGGCCGTGGACATCACCAGCATCGTCAAGCCGGTGACCAAGTGGGCGACCACTGTCCTGGAGCCGGGCCAGGTGCCCTACGCGTTCCAGAAAGCCTTTCATGAAATGCGTTCCGGGCGGCCCGGCCCGGTACTGATCGACCTGCCGTTCGACGTGCAGATGGCGGAAATCGAGTTCGATATCGACGCCTACCAGCCACTGCCGCTGGCCAAGCCCGGTGCCACCCGTATCCAGGTGGAAAAGGCCCTGGCCCTGCTCGACCAGGCCGAGCGCCCGTTGCTGGTGGCCGGTGGCGGTATCATCAATGCCGACGCCAGCGAGCTGCTGGTGGAGTTCGCCGAGCTGACCGGCATCCCGGTGATCCCGACCCTGATGGGCTGGGGCACGCTGCCCGACGATCATCCGCTGATGGTCGGCATGGTCGGGCTGCAGACCTCTCACCGCTACGGCAACGCCACCCTGCTCAAGTCCGACCTGGTGCTGGGCATCGGCAACCGCTGGGCCAACCGTCATACCGGTTCGGTGGAGGTCTACACCGAAGGTCGCAAGTTCATCCACGTCGACATCGAGCCGACCCAGATCGGCCGCGTGTTCACTCCCGACCTCGGCATCGTTTCCGACGCGGCCTCGGCACTGACGGTCTTTATCGAGGTCGCCCGCGAATGGCAGGCCGCCGGCAAGCTGAAGAACCGCAGCGCCTGGTTGCGCGATTGCCAGCAGCGCAAGGCCAGCCTGCAACGCAAGACCCACTTCGACAATGTGCCGGTCAAGCCCCAGCGTGTGTATGAAGAGATGAACCAGGTGTTCGGCAAGGACACCTGCTACGTCAGCACCATCGGCCTGTCGCAGATTGCCGGTGCGCAGTTCCTCCACGTCTACAAGCCACGCCACTGGATCAACTGCGGCCAGGCCGGCCCCCTGGGCTGGACCATCCCGGCGGCCCTGGGCGTGGTCAAGGCCGATCCCGAGCGCAAGGTCGTGGCGTTGTCCGGTGACTACGACTTCCAGTTCATGATCGAGGAACTGGCGGTCGGCGCGCAGTTCAAGCTGCCGTACATCCACGTCGTGGTGAACAACTCCTATCTGGGGTTGATCCGCCAGGCCCAGCGCGGCTTCGACATGGACTATTGCGTGCAACTGTCCTTCGACAACCTCAATGCCCCGGAACTCAACGGCTACGGCGTCGACCATGTGGCCGTCGCCGAAGGCCTGGGTTGCAAGGCCCTGCGCGTGTTCGAACCGGGCCAGATCCAGCCGGCACTGCGCAAGGCCCAGGAGTTGATCGAGGAGTTCCGGGTGCCGGTGATCGTCGAGATCATCCTCGAGCGCGTGACCAATATTTCCATGGGCACCGAGATCAACGCCGTCAACGAGTTCGAAGACCTCGCGCTGGTCGGCAACGATGCGCCGACCGCCATCGCACTGCTCGACTGACCGACCTTGATTGTGGGAGCGGGCCTGCTCGCGAAGAAGGCATCGAGGCGGCCAAAAGCTTCGTCGGAATGCCGCCCGGACCAGGCCCACTCCCACGGGATCAACGCAAACCGTTCCACAGGAGACCACCATGCCGCGTTTTGCCGCCAACCTTTCCATGCTGTTCACCGAACAGGACTTCCTCGCCCGCTTCAAGGCCGCTGCCGATGCCGGCTTCAGTGGCGTGGAATACCTGTTCCCCTACGACTTCAGCTCCGCCGAGATCAAGGCGCAACTCGATGCCCACGGCCTGACCCAGGTGCTGTTCAACCTGCCGGCCGGTGACTGGGCCAAGGGCGAGCGCGGGATCGCCTGCCACCCGGACCGCGTCGACGAATTCCGTGGCGGGGTCGACCTGGCCATCGCCTATGCCCAGGTCCTGGGCAACACCCAGATCAATTGCCTGGCCGGGATTCGCCCGCAGGGTTTCGATGAGGCCTTCCTGGAAAAGACCCTGGTCGCCAACCTCCGATACGCCGCCGACAAGCTCCAGGCCGTGGGCATCAAGCTGGTGATGGAGGCGATCAACACCCGCGACATTCCCGGTTTCTACCTGAACACCACGGCCCAGGCCCTGTCGATTCGCGAGCAGGTCGCCAGCGCCAACCTGTTCCTGCAATACGACATCTACCACATGCAGGTGATGGAGGGCGACCTGGCCCGGACCCTGAGCAATCACCTCGGCGAAATCAATCATGTGCAACTCGCCGACAACCCCGGCCGCAACGAACCGGGCACCGGCGAGATCAACTACCGCTTCCTGTTCGAATACCTGGACCGCATCGGCTACCAGGGCTGGGTCGGCTGCGAGTACAAGCCGCTGACCACCACCGAGGCCGGGCTCGGCTGGTTGAAAACCCATAACGCGATCTGAACGCATCCCCCTATGACAAGTACGACAAGAGGATTTTCTCATGGCTAAAATCGGTTTTATCGGCACCGGCATCATGGGCCACCCCATGGCTTCGAACCTGCAGAAAGCGGGTCACAGCCTGTTCCTGTCCCAGCATCACGACGCCGCTCCGGCCGACCTCGTCGCCGCCGGCGCCGTGGCCCTGGCGAACCCGAAGGAAGTCGCCCAGGAAGCCGAGTTCATCATCGTCATGGTGCCGGACACCCCGCAGGTCGAAGACGTGCTGTTCCGAGCCGATGGCATCGCCGCCGGGGTCGGCCCGGGCAAGATCGTCATCGACATGAGCTCGATCTCCCCACCGCCACCAAGGCCTTCGCCGCCAGGATCAATGAAAAGGGCGCGCAATACCTCGATGCGCCGGTGTCGGGCGGTGAAGTCGGGGCCAAGGCCGCGACCCTGAGCATCATGATCGGCGGCGACAGCCAGGCCTTCGCCCGCGCCCTGCCGCTGTTCCAGAGCATGGGCAAGAACATCACCCTGGTCGGCGCCAATGGCGACGGCCAGACCGCCAAGGTGGCGAACCAGATCATCGTCGCCCTGAATATCCAGGCGGTGGCCGAGGCGCTGTTGTTCGCCGCGAAGAACGGCGCCGATCCGGCCAAGGTGCGTGAGGCGCTGATGGGCGGCTTTGCCTCGTCGAAGATCCTCGAAGTGCACGGCGAGCGCATGATCAAGGGCACTTTCGATCCGGGCTTCCGCATCAGCCTGCACCAGAAGGACCTGAACCTGGCCCTGGCCGGGGCCCGCGAGCTGAACATCAACCTGCCCAACACCGCCAATGCCCAGCAGGTCTTCAGCACCTGCGCGGCCATCGGCGGCAGCAACTGGGACCACTCGGCGCTGATCAGGGGCCTGGAGCATATGGCCAACTTCTCGATCCGCGACAAATAAGCGCGCCCTGGAGATCGTTCCCACGCGCGGCAAAGAAATGCAGCCGGTGATGCTGTGGGAGCGGGCTTGCCCGCGAAGCTTTTGAAGCGGACGCGGAGCGTCCAGTGCGGCATTCCCACGCGGAACGTGGGAACGATCAACGCGGTGCGTCCAGTGAGGCGTTCCCACGCAGAGCCGGGGAACAATCTCTGCACCCATAACAATAAATCCGGGAGCCCGCCATGTCGGTCGATCCGCAAGCATTCCTGCGTCAGTTGTTCACCACGGCCATCGACGCCGCCCACCCGCAACAGGTACTCGAACCCTGCCTGCCCAAGGACCGTAGCGGTCGTGTCATCGTCATCGGCGCCGGCAAGGCCGCCGCGGCCATGGCCCAGGTGGTGGAGCGCTGCTGGCAAGGGGAAATTTCCGGCCTGGTCGTCACCCGCTACGGCCACGGTGCCCCTTGCGAGAAAATCGAAGTGGTCGAAGCCGCTCACCCGGTGCCCGACGCCGCCGGTCTCGCCGTCGCCAGGCGTGTCCTGGAACGGGTCAGCGACCTCGACGAAAACGACCGGGTGATCTTCCTGCTCTCCGGTGGCGGCTCGGCCCTGCTGGCACTGCCGGCGCCCGGCATCAGCCTGGCGGACAAGCAGTCGATCAACAAGGCCCTGCTCAAGTCCGGCGCGACCATCGGCGAGATGAACTGCGTACGCAAGCACCTCTCCGCCATCAAGGGCGGCCGCCTGGCCAAGGCCTGCTGGCCGGCCAGTGTCTACACCTACGCGATTTCCGATGTCCCGGGCGACGAGGCCACGGTGATCGCCTCGGGCCCGACCGTCGGCGACCCCAGCACCTCGGCCGATGCCCTGGCGATCCTCAGGCGCCATGCCATCGAGGTTCCGGCAGCGGTGCGCGACTGGTTGCAGAGTGCCGAGTCGGAAACCGTCAAGCCCGGCGATCCGTGCCTGTCCCGCAGCCATTTCCAGTTGATCGCCCGTCCCCAGCAATCCCTAGAAGCGGCCGCGGTAAAAGCCCGTCAGGCCGGCTTCAGCCCACTGATCCTCGGCGACCTCGAAGGCGAATCCCGGGAGGTGGCGAAAGTCCATGCCGGGATTGCCCGGCAGATCGTCCAGCACGGCCAGCCGCTGGCGGCCCCCTGCGTGATTCTCTCGGGCGGTGAAACCACCGTCACCGTGCGCGGCAATGGCCGTGGCGGGCGCAATGCGGAATTCCTGCTGAGTCTGACCGACAGCCTCAAGGGCCTGCCCGGGGTCTACGCCCTGGCCGGCGACACCGACGGTATCGACGGTTCCGAAGACAACGCCGGCGCCCTGATGACACCCCAGAGCTACAGCTGCGCCCAGGCCCTGGGCCTGAGCGCCGGCGACGAACTGGACAACAACAATGGCTACGGCTACTTCGCCGCCCTGGACGCGCTGATCGTCACCGAACCGACCCGGACCAACGTCAACGACTTCCGCGCCATCCTGATTCTCGACAGCGCCGCCCATGAGAGCCCCGAACATGACGCCTGACAAGAAAGTCAAAATCCTCGCCACCCTCGGCCCCGCCACCCGTGGCATCGACGATATCCGCGAACTGGTGGAAGCCGGGGTGAATATCTTTCGCCTCAACTTCAGCCATGGTGAGCATGCCGATCATGCCCGGCGCTTCGCGTGGATCCGTAGCGTCGAGCGCCAGCTCAATTACCCGCTGGGCATCCTGATGGACCTGCAGGGCCCGAAGCTGCGGGTCGGCCGCTTTGCCGAAGGCAAGGTGCAACTGGTGCGTGGCCAGGCCCTGCGCCTGGACCTCGACAGCACGCCCGGCGATCAATGCCGGGTCAACCTGCCGCACCCGGAAATCATCGCCGCGCTGGAACCGGGCATGGACCTGCTGCTGGACGATGGCAAGCTGCGCCTGCGGGTCACCGGCAAGCACCGTGATGCCATCGACACCACGGTGCTCAATGGCGGCGAGTTGTCCGACCGCAAGGGCGTCAATGTCCCGCAGGCCCTGCTGGAACTGAGCCCGTTGACGCCCAAGGATCGCCAGGACCTGAGCTTCGGCCTGGAACTGGGCGTGGACTGGGTGGCCCTGTCCTTCGTGCAGCGTCCGGAAGATATCCGCGAGGCCCGCGAGCTGATCGGCGACCGCGCCTTCCTGATGGCCAAGATCGAGAAACCGTCGGCGGTCGAACGCCTGCGGGAAATCGCCGAACTGAGCGACGCGATCATGGTTGCCCGCGGCGACCTCGGCGTCGAGGTGCCGGCCGAAAGCGTGCCGCAGATCCAGAAGGACATCATCGGCACCTGCCGCCAACTGGGCAAACCGGTGGTGGTGGCGACGCAGATGCTGGAGTCGATGCGCTTCTCCCCGGCCCCGACCCGCGCGGAAGTGACCGATGTCGCCAATGCCGTGGCCGAAGGTGCCGATGCGGTGATGCTCTCGGCCGAAACCGCTTCCGGCGACTACCCGCTGGAGGCCGTGCAGATGATGAGCAAGATCATCCGCCAGGTGGAAAGCGGGCCGGATTACCAGACCCAGCTGGATGTCAGCCGGCCGCAGGCGGAGGCGACGGTCTCGGATGCCATCAGCTGCGCGATCCGCCGTATCAGCCGCATCCTGCCGGTGGCCGTGCTGGTCAACTACAGCGAGTCCGGCGCCTCCAGCCTGCGAGCGGCGCGGGAACGGCCGGCGGCACCGATCCTCAACCTCACGCCGAATGTGCAGACCGCCCGCCGCCTGAGCCTGACCTGGGGTGTGCATTCGGTGGTCAACGACCGCTTGCGACAAGTGGATGAAGTCTGTTCGACGGCCCTGGAGATTGCCCAGGCCCAGGGCATGGCGGAGCGTGGCGACACCTTGCTGATCACTGCGGGCGTGCCCTTCGGACAGCCCGGCTCGACCAACTCGCTGCGGATCGAAACCTTGATCTGAGTTGCCTGCACCGGCCTTTTCGTGGGCAAGCCCACTCCTGCAGGGCTGAACTGTGGGAGTGGGCTTGCCCACGAAGAGAATCTCCCTGCCACAAAAAGATTCCCTGACCCGCCACCATGCAATCGAACCCCTTCAACCCGCACTGTCCCGACTGGGCCACTGCCCTGCTCAACGGCTTCAGCCAGATCGTCCTCCAGCGTCACCCGCTCTGTGGCCTGTGCTGCCTGCTGGCGATCCTGGTCGGCGCTCCGAGCCTGCTGGGCGGTGCGTTGCTGGGCGGGCTCGCCGGCCTGCTCACGGCCCAGCGCCGTGGTTATCCGAAGGCCGAGCGCCAGGCCGGCCTCTACAGCTACAACGGCGTACTGCTCGGTTTGCTGATCAGCTTGCAATGGCCCTGGTCGGCATTGCTGCCACTGCTGATCGTCGCCGCCAGCGGCCTGAGTGCGATCCTGGTCCGGCATTGGCTGGCCTACACCGGCGAGCGCCTGCCCGCCTACACCGCACCTTTCGTTCTGCTTGGCTGGGCGCTGCTGACCTTCGCCACGCCCCTGCCGACGATCGGCGTACCCGCACTCGAACCGCAGCTGTCCGACCTGCCACGCGCGGCACTCAACGGCTTCGGCCAGATCATGTTCCTCGCCGAACCACTGGCCGGCGCGCTGATCATGACCGGCCTGTTGCTGGCCAATCGGCGGGCTGCCCTCTGGGCCCTGCTCGGCAGTTGCATGGGACTGGCATTCAGCCTTTGTACCGAACCTTCCCCGGCGCTATCGGGACTGAGTGGCTACAACGCCGCCCTCGCCGCCCTGGCCTTGAGTGCGCAACCCCGGCAACCCTGGCTGACGCTGGCCGGCATCGCCCTGGCGATCCTCCTGGCCGCGGGCTTCGGCCCCCTGGGCCTGGAACCGCTGACCGCCCCCTTTGTCCTGGCCTGCTGGCTGGCCCGGGCCGGCGCGCGGGTGTTGCTCCCGGCCCGGCTTGCGCATTGACCGCGATTCCCCCACGCTTCCCACATTTACCGTTCGGGCAGCACCTCATGAACAGCAGCAACGACTGGCGCCAACGGCTCTATGTCATGGTTTTCCAAACCGATACCGTCGCCGGCAGGCGCTTCGACAAAATCCTCCTGCTGATCATCCTCGCCAGCCTGGTGGTGGTGATCCTCGACAGCATCGAAAGCGTCCACCAGAACTTCGCCGATGCCCTGGCCTATATCGAATGGGGCTTCACCCTGATCTTCGCGATCGAATACCTGGCGCGCCTCTATTGCTCGCCACGCCCCTTGCGCTACGCCTTCAGTTTCTACGGGCTGGTGGACCTGCTGGCGATCGTCCCGGGCATCCTGGCGATCTACTACAGCGACGCCCAGTACCTGCTGATCATCCGGATCATCCGGATGCTGCGGATCTTCCGGGTACTCAAGCTCAGCCCCTACCTGAAGCAGGCCCATTACCTGCTCGATGCCCTGCGTGGCAGCAAGCAGAAGATCCTGGTATTCCTGCTCGGCGTCTGCACCCTGGTGACCGTGTTCGGCACCCTGATGTACGTGATCGAAGGCCCGGAACATGGCTTCACCAGCATTCCGAAAAGCATCTATTGGGCTATCGTCACCCTGACCACGGTCGGCTACGGCGACATCGTGCCCAAGACAGCCCTGGGCCAGGTGATCTCGGCCCTGGTGATGATCACCGGTTACTCGATCATCGCCGTGCCCACCGGGATTTTCACCGCCGAACTGGCCAGCACCCTGCGCGGCGAACAGCTCAAGCACGATTGCCCGGTGTGCCGGAAGAACAGCCACGAACCCGAAGCCTCTTTCTGCTCCCGGTGTGGCAATGCCCTTTTCCGAAAAATGGAATAAGTACAGTACTTTTTAATCTTTAAATGACTATGCCAGCGCCGTTATAGTCGCTGGCAAAATGCCCTCTCTCTACTCGAACAAGGAATGCGCAGTGAAAAAACTCTTTGGCGCCTCACTCCTGGCCGCCGGCCTGGCCTTCGGCAGCGTGGCCCAGGCCGCCCCGACCCTGCTGAACGTGTCCTATGACGTCATGCGCGACTTCTACAAGGACTACAACACCGCCTTCCAGAAACACTGGCAGGCCGAGCACAACGAGAACATCACCCTGCAGATGTCCTTCGGCGGCTCCAGCAAACAGGCGCGTTCGGTTATCGACGGCCTGCCGGCGGACGTGATCACCATGAACATGGCCACCGACATCAACGCCCTGGTGGACAACGGCAAGCTGGTACCGGACAACTGGGTCACCCGCCTGCCGAACAACAGCGCGCCGTTCACCTCGGCCACTGTGTTTATCGTGCGCAAGGGCAACCCGAAGGCGCTGAAGGACTGGCCGGACCTGCTCAAGGACGGCGTGCAGGTCATCGTGCCGAACCCGAAGACCTCGGGTAATGGCCGCTACACCTACCTGTCGGCCTGGGGTTATGTGCTGAAGAACGGCGGTGATGAAAACAAGGCCAAGGACTTTGTCGCCAAGCTGTTCAAGCAGGCGCCAGTGCTCGATACCGGTGGCCGCGCCGCCACCACCACCTTCATGACCAACCAGATCGGCGATGTGCTGGTGACCTTCGAGAACGAAGCGGAAATGATTGCCCGCGAGTTCGGTCGTGACCAGTTCGAAGTGATCTACCCGAGCGTCTCCGCCGAAGCCGAGCCACCGGTGAGCGTGGTCGACAAGGTGGTCGACAAGAAAGGCACCCGCGCAGCGGCCGAGGAGTACTTGAAGTACCTGTGGTCGCCGGAAGGCCAGGAAATCGCCGCCAACAACTACCTGCGTCCGCGCGATCCGGCGGTGCTGGCCAAGTTCACCGACCGCTTCCCGAAAGTCGACTTCCTCTCGGTGGAAAAGACCTTTGGCGACTGGCGCACCGTGCAGAAGACCCACTTCAATGACGGTGGCGTGTTCGACCAGATCTACAACGGCAAATAACGTTCAAACCGGGCAGGAAGGCCCGCTCCCACGGTATCCCTGTGGGAGCGGGCTTGCCCGCGAAGGCAATCGAACAGCCCCCCCTACATCGGTGGCTTGACCCCGTTCTCCCCTGCCGAAATCCCTGCCGCCGTCAGCTTGCCATCCGCCCCTTGCTGGGCAAACAGTACCACCTTCACACCGGGCTTGAGCAGGCTGCGATCCCCCGGCACCAGGTTGACCACCGGCACATCGTCCGGCACCACCACCTTCTTCTCGCCGCCCTTGTAGCTGAGGGTCAGGGTCCGCCCATTGGCGACCTTCAACTCACCCACGCGACCATTGGTCATGGTGCTGCCCTGTGCCAGGTCGAATGGCCGGTGACCATCGCCCGTACCGGCCAGCTCCGGCGGGAAGACATGCACTTCCATCGCCGTCAGCGTGCCATCCGGACCGGGCATCGCCGCCGTGCCGATGTAACTGCCGGGCTTGATATCCGCCAGCTTCGCCAGCGTCACGCCGCGCACCTGGGTGTCCTTGGTCAGGGCGACCGTGACATCTTCGTTGGCGAGGGTATGCACCTTGAGCGCATCGGCCTCGACCGCGGTGATCTCGCCGCGTACCGCGACCCTCTGGGCCGGAGCGTCGGCGGCCTGCGCCACGCCGACAGACATCAATACCGCCAGGCTCATCGCCGAGGCCAACGCACTGCGGCGGGCCGACTTGCCGAAAATCGATTTCATGGGAATTCAGGTTCCTTGGGTAGGGGCATCAACGGTTGCAGACTCAACAAGACCGTTATAGCGCCGATCAGCAGGCTCGGGGATGAAATATCACCGCCTCGGGTTCGACTGCCTCGCCAGGAGATATGTTTGCGGACATGGCCCGGGCCGATCCGCCGACAAGCCGACCCCGCTCGCCAGGATCAGCCTCTGAGTCCTGTCACTGCCCGAACTGTTTGCTCAACCCCGGCGGCACGCCGTGGACATCGGTTTCTTCCCACGGTCCGTTGGGGCTGATGGAGCGGCTCCAGCCGTTGTCCCAGCGGTAGTAGGTGCGCTGGCGGTAGAAAGTGTTGGGCTGGCTGTCGAGTACGTAGACGCCCATCTGCCCGTCCCAGTGGCTGCGGCCACCCGGTGGCGGGGCGAAGGTCGCCGAGGTGCTGGGGCGTGGCTTGGCCGGTGGGATCGGCTTGCCCGGCGTCGCCGGCGGATAGGGTTGGGTGGTCGGGCCGGAAGGCGGGATCGTCGGGCCGCTCGGTGGTGGCCGATGGACCGCACAAGCGCTCAACCCCAGGACCAGCGTTAACAGGGTGAGGCGGGCGATGGCGGTCATGGCGAATTCTCTATTTGTCCGGGCTGTCGATGGTCAGGTTCTGTTGCGCGGCGGTGCTGCTGGCCAACGGCTGGCTGCGCCCGATCCACTCGCCCGCCGTCGGCTGGCCGGCGCGGGAAATCCGTGCAACCAGTTGGACTTCAGGAAAGTTCGACAGTTTCAATTGCGGCATCATCGCGTCCGCATCGCCCAGTTCGACCGTGGCCGGCAGGTCGGCAACCGTCAGCCGCTTGGCCGCCAACGGCGCCGGCGGCCCCTGGGTCGCACGGGCGAAGACAAAGACGCTGTCGCCCGGCTGGACCTTGGCTTTCAGATCGGCGGCCAGGTCTACCCGCACCTTCAGCACAGCGGTCCTGGCAACGACGGCTTCGGCGACCTTGCCACCACCTTGCACCAGTTTCTGGCTGGCGCGGTCGATGCCGCCCTGCAACGCGGCGCGGGACTGATCTTCGGGTGGCAGTTGGGCCAGCAGGCGTTTCCAGTAGTCGATGGCCTCCTGGTAACGCTGGCCTTCGAACGCGGCAATGCCGAGCAGGCCCAGGCTGGTGACTTCCTTCGGGTCGGCCTTGAGGGCTTCGTCGGTCAGCGCCTGGACCTGCGGCGACCATTGCTTGCCATCGGCGAAGTACTGCGCCTGCGCCCACTGCCCCAACAGCTCGGGCTGGCGACCGGCAAGCCTGACCGTGCGTTCGAAGATCTTCGCCGCCTCACCAGCGCGATCCTGGGCCATATAGGCGCGACCGAGGAAGTACAGCCCCTCGGCGGAGTCCGGCTGGGCCGCGACCGCCCGTTCCAGGCGCCGGGTCATGTCTTCCATGGACTGCGGTGCCTGGGCGAATTCGCGGGTCAGTTCGACTTTGTCGCTGGCGCCGAAATGCAGGTACAACGCCAGCCCGAGCACCGGCACCAGCACCGCCGCCAGCAGCGGCAACGGCTTGCCCAGGCGCGAAACCCGCGCCGGCGCCACGCCCTCGGTATCGGCCAGCAATTCGCGGGCAGCCTCGGCACGGCCAGTGTCCATCTGCTGTGCCGTCAGTACGCCCTCCTCCTGCTGAGCCTGCAGCTCAGCCACGCGCTCCTGGTACAGCGCCACGTTCAGCGCGGTGCGATCTTCTTCCCGCTGGGCGCGGCGATCACGCAATACCGGGATCAGCAGGAAACTCAGGGCGATCAGTAACAACAGACCTGTAGCGAGCCAGAAATCAATCATTCGTGGTTTTTATCCAGCAGGTGGTCGAGGCGCTCGCGCTCCTCGGCGGAAAGCGCGTCCGGGGCTTCGCTGCGCTGGGCGCGGCGGCGACGGACGATCACGGCGATCACGACCAGGCCGCCCAGCAACAGCCCCGCGGGACCGAACCAGAGCAACGCGGTCTTGCCGGTCAGGGCCGGCTTGTAGCGGACGAAGTCACCATAACGATCGACCATGAAATCGATGATCTGCTGATTGTCCTTGCCCTCGCCGAGCATGCGGAAGATCTCCCGGCGCAGGTCGGCGGCAATCGGCGCGTTGGAGTCGGCGATGTCCTGGTTCTGGCACTTGGGGCAGCGCAGTTCCTTGGTCAGGTCACGGAAACGCTCGCGCTCGGCATCGTTGGCGAACTCGTAGGTATCGATGGCTGCGTGAGCCACGCCGGTCAGGGCCAGGCCCAGGGCAACGGCGGCCAACCAGCGCTTCATGGCCGGGCCTCGTCCACCAGCGACTGGTAGACCGCCGCCAGTTGTTCGCGCCAGACCACTTCGTCGATCACCCCGACATACTTGTGGCGAATCACGCCCTTGGCATCGATGAAGAAGGTTTCCGGCGCGCCATACACGCCCAGGTCCAGGCCCAGGGTGCCCTGCTCGTCGCGGATATCCAGCTGGTACGGATTGTGGAAATCCTTCAGCCATTTCAGTGCATCGGCGTTGTCATCCTTGTAGTTCACGCCGTAGATCTGCACGCCCTGCTGGGCCAGTTTGTTCAGGACCGGGTGCTCGACCCGGCACGAAATGCACCAGGTCCCCCAGACGTTGACCAGCGCCGGCTTGCCATGCAGGTCGAGCTGGGTCAGGGTCTTGTCGCCCTGCACATTGGGCAGGGAAAACGCCGGGAACGGCTTGCCGATCATGGCCGAGGGCAACTCGGCCGGGTCCAGGTACAGGCCCCGATACAGAAACACCGCCACCACCAGGAACAGCGCCAGCGGCACTACCATCATCCAACGCTTCATGCAGTCGCTCCACTCATGCCCAGTGCTTCCCGCACACGGCTCTTGACCTTGACCCGATAACGCCGGTCCAGCGCTGCCAGCAAACCACCGAGGCCGGTCAGCAGGCCGCCGAACCAGATCCAGCGGACAAACGGCTTGACGTGCACCCGTACCGCCCAGGCGCCATCGCCCAGCGGTTCGCCGAGGGCGACATAGAGGTCACGGGTGAAACCGGCGTCGATCCCGGCTTCGGTCATCATCGATTGCTGCACGGTGTAGAGACGTTTCTCCGGATGCAGCACGGCGATTTCCTTGCCGTTGTCGATGACCCGGATAGTGCCTTTGTCCGAGGTGAAGTTCGGCCCCTCGAAATGCTTCGCCCCTTCGAAGAGGAAGTGATAACCGGCCAGTTCCATGGACTCGCCCGGCGCCAGGCGCAAGTCGCGTTCGGCGCTCTCCTGGCTCGACAGCACTACGCCCAGGGCACAGACCGCGATCCCCAGGTGCGCCAGCTGCATGCCCCAGTAGCTGCGGGTCAGGCCCGGCAGGCCCTTGACCAGGCCTTTGTGGCGGGTCTTGTCGAGAATGTCGCGCACGCACGCCAGCAGCACCCAGGCCGCCAGCAGGAAGGTCGCCAGCACCGCCCAGTTGAAGTCGCCGTAGACCACGCCCGCGACCACGGCCAGGGCCACGCTGCCCAGCAGGACCGGGGTCAGCATGCCCACCAGCCATTTCACCGGGGTGTCTTTCCAGCGCACCAGCACGCCGACCGCCATCACCACCATCAACAGCGCCATCAGCGGGATGAACAGCGCATTGAAGTACGGCGGGCCGACCGACAGCTTGGCCCCGCTCAGGGCATCGAGCACCAGCGGATACAGGGTACCCAGGAGGATCATCGACGCGGCCACCACCAGCACCAGGTTGTTGCCCAGCAGCAGCGTTTCGCGGGACCACAGGTTGAAGCCGACATGGCTTTTCACCACCGGCGCCCGCAGGGCGAACAAGGTCAGCGAACCGCCGACCACGAACAGCAGGAAGATCAGGATGAACACGCCTCGTGCCGGATCGGATGCGAACGCATGCACCGAGGTCAGCACGCCCGAACGCACGAGGAAGGTCCCGAGCAGGCTGAGGGAGAACGCGGCGATGGCGAGCAGGACGGTCCAGCTCTTGAACACCCCGCGCTTTTCCGTGACCGCCAGGGAGTGGATCAGTGCCGTGCCCACCAGCCAGGGCATGAACGAGGCGTTTTCCACCGGATCCCAGAACCACCAGCCGCCCCAGCCGAGCTCGTAGTAGGCCCACCAGGAGCCGAGGGTGATACCGATGCCGAGGAATGCCCAGGCGACAATGGTCCATGGCCGCGACCAGCGCGCCCAGGCCGCGTCGAGCCGACCACCGAGCAGCGCGGCGATGGCGAAGGCGAAGGCCACGGAGAAACCGACATAACCCATGTAGAGCATCGGCGGATGGACGATCAGGCCGATGTCCTGCAGCAACGGGTTGAGGTCGCGCCCGTCCGCCGGGATCTGCGGCAGGATGCGCGAGAACGGGTTGGACGTGAGGATCAGGAACAGCAGGAAGCCGGTGCTGATCATGCCCATCACCGCCAGCACCCGGGCCAGCATCACTTGCGGCAACTGCCGGGAGAACACCGACACGGCGAAGGTCCAGCCGCCGAGGATCAGCGCCCAGAGCAGCAGCGAACCTTCGTGGGCGCCCCACACGGCACTGAACTTGAAGTACCAGGGCAAGGCGCTGTTGGAGTTGTTGGCGACATAACCGACGGAAAAGTCATCGGTCATGAAGGCGTAGGTCAGGGCGCCGAAAGCGAAGGCGAGGAAGGCGAACTGCCCCCAGGCCGCGGGCTGCGCGAGGCTCATCCACAGGCGATCGCCGCGCCAGGCGCCAAGCAGGGGGACGATGGCTTGCACGACGGCAAAGCACAACGCGAGGATCATGGCCAGGTGGCCCAGCTCAGGTATCAGAAGCCCGGAAATCATCGATCAACCCTCCTTGGCGGGAACAGGTGCGGACTGGCCGCTGTCTTTGAGCGCCTTGGTCACTTCCGGCGGCATGTACTTTTCGTCGTGCTTGGCCAGGACTTCATCGGCGACGACCACGCCGTCGGCGTTCAGCTTGCCCAGAGCGACGATACCCTGCCCTTCGCGGAACAGGTCCGGGAGAATCCCGCGGTAGGTGATGGTCACGGACTTGTTGAAATCGGTGACCACGAATTTCACGTCCAGGGAGTCGCCGGAACGTACCAGCGAGCCCTTCTCGACCATGCCACCGGCACGGATCCGCGTGTCCCGAGGTGCTTCGCCATTGGCGATCTGGGTCGGGGTGTAGAACAGGTTGATGTTCTCCTGCAACGCGCTCAAGGCCAGGCCGACGGCAGCGCCGACCCCGACCAGGATCGCCAGGATGATGATCAGACGCTTCTTGCGCAGCGGGTTCACTTGGCATTCTCCCGGCGCAGACGTCGCGCCTCTTGTTGCAGGTAACGCCGGCGGGCCAGCAGCGGCGCCACGACGTTCAGGACCAGTACCGCGAGGCAGATGCCATAGGCCGACCAGACATACAGGCCATGATGGCCCATGGCGAGGAAATCGCCGAATGAAGCAAAACTCATCGGGCCGCCTCCAGCTCGTTCAACACTTCAGCCCTGACCCAACTGGCTCGGGCCTCGCGCTTGAGCACTTCGAGGCGCATGCGCAGCAGCACCACGGCTCCGAAGAAGCAGTAGAAGCCCAGCACGGTCAGCAGCAGCGGCATCCACATCTCGACGGGCATCGCCGGTTTCTCGGTGAGGCTGAAGGTCGCGCCCTGGTGCAGGGTGTTCCACCACTCCACCGAATACTTGATGATCGGGATATTGATCACGCCGACAATCGCCAGCACCGCACAGGCCTTGGCCGCACTGTCGCGGTTGGTGATGGCATTGCCCAGGGCGATCAGGCCGAAATAGAGGAACAGCAGGATCAGCATCGAGGTCAGGCGTGCGTCCCAGACCCACCATGCGCCCCAGGTCGGCTTGCCCCAGATGGCTCCGGTGAGCAGCGCCACGGCGGTCATCCAGGCGCCGATGGGCGCCGCGCATTGCAGGGCGACATCGGCCAGCTTCATCTTCCACACCAGCCCCACCACCCCACAGACCGCCAGCAGCACATAGCAAGACTGGGCCAGCATCGCGGCCGGCACGTGGATGTAGATGATTCGAAAGCTGTTGCCTTGCTGGTAGTCCGGTGGCGCGAAGGCCAGGCCCCAGACCACGCCGACGCCGATCAGCAGCACGGCGGCGATGCTCAGCCAGGGCAACAGGCGCCCGCTGATGCCATAGAACCATTTGGGCGAGCCCAGCTTATGAAACCAAGTCCAGTTCATCACGGTACATCCAAGGGTCTTTGCTGGTCAGAAATCGACCAGACCTCATTATTCGCCGACGCTGATCTTCAGGCCAGCCGCTATTGCAAAAGGTGTCAGGGTTACCGCCAGGGCGGCCAGGCTGCCAAGCCAGAGCAGGTAACCCGTTGCCGGCATGCCCTGCAACGCGGCCTGCAAGGCCCCGCTGCCGAGTATCAGCACCGGGATATACAACGGCAGGATCAGCAACGCCAGCAGCAGGCCACCGCGCTTGAGCCCCACGGTCAGTGCAGCACCCACGGCGCCGAGCAGGCTCAACACCGGTGTCCCCAATAACAGTGACAGCAGCAGCACCGGCAGGCAGGCGGCCGGCAGGCCGAGCATCAGCGCCAGCAACGGCGCCAGCAACACCAGGGCCAGGCCGGAAAACACCCAGTGTGCCAGCACCTTGGCCAAAACCAGAAGGGCCAGGGGGTGCGACGAAAGGACCCACTGCTCGAGGGAACCGTCTTCGAAATCACTGCGGAAAAGCCCGTCCAGCGAGAGCAGGATGGACAAAAGCGCCGCGACCCAGACCAGTCCCGGAGACAAGGTTTGCAACAGTTTAGTCTCGGGACCGACCGCCAGCGGGAACAACGCGATCACGATGGCAAAGAACACCAGCGGGTTGGCCAGTTCCGCCGGACGCCGGAACAGCAGCCGCGCTTCGCGGGCGAACAACAGCCCGAAGACACTCATACGGCCCACCGCCCGAGATCGAGGTCGCGGTAGCCGGCCGGCACGCGGGTCAGGCTGTGATGGGTGGTCAGCACGATCATGCCACCGCGTTCGCAGTGGGCGGCGAGATGCTCTTCGAGCTGCGCCACGCCCTGCTTGTCCAGGGCCGTGAAAGGTTCATCGAGGATCCACAGCGGCGGACTGTCCAGGTACAGCCGGGCCAGGGCCACACGGCGCTGCTGGCCGGCCGACAGGGTATGGCAGGGCACATCCTCGAAACCGCGCAGGCCGACGGCCGCCAGTGCCTGCCAGATCGCCTCACGTCCGGCCGGCTGGTGCAGCGCACAGAGCCAGCTGAGGTTTTCCTCGGCGCTCAACAGATCCTTGATGCCGGCGGCATGGCCGATCCACAGCAGCGTGCGCGCCAGCTCGCCGTGATGGCCGTGCAGCGGTTCGCCATTGAGACGGATTTCGCCGGCGGTCGGCTGCATCAACCCGGCCAGCAGGCGCAACAGGCTGGTCTTGCCGCTGCCGTTGGGGCCGCTGATCTGCAACATGTCGCCGGGGCTCAGGCGCAATTCGAGGTTCTCGAAGAGCATCCGCCAGTCACGCTCACAGGCGAGCGCTACGGCTTCTAGAAGAGGGCTGGTCAAATGATCGAGGCCTTTTGCGGTTCTCAAGTCGGCCATGGCGCGGCCGTTAACGTGAGGCAGAATAAATGCTTTTGCGGCTCTATCCACAGAGCTGTGTCAATTTATGCGATATTTTGGACACACTTTCGGGGTGGCGCGGCATTATACATGCCATGCCCTACTCCAAAGAGGGCTATTTCGACAGGTTGCGACCCGATGACAGGCGAACTCAACATCACTCCCCTGGCCCAGTTGATCCAGGCCAGCAGCCGTCCGGCGGTCCTCGCCAGCGAACTGCTGAAGCTGACCCCGCCCCTCGACGGACTGATCGCTCCCGGGCAAAGCGCCAAGGCCGATGTGCTGTCGCTGAAGCAGGCCGACCAGACCTTCCAGCTGTTGCTCAAGCTGACCACCGACAATGGCCGCCAGACCACCGTGCAGGCCACCAGCAACCAGCCGCTGCCCCAGGGCACCCAACTGACCGTGACCCAACCCTCGGCCGGCAACCTGGCCATCACCGTGCAGCAGGCGCTCAGCGCCAGCGTTGCCGCCCTGACCCGCCTGGACACCACGCAACTGCCGGCCGGGACCCTGCTGCAAGGCAAGGTCATGACCACCCAGGTGCTGCCGCAGGTGCCGGGGCAACCGCTGGTCTATCGCTCGCTGGTGAGCCTGCTCAATACTGTGCTGAGCGGCACCACCCTGGCCATCGACAGTCCGCAACCGCTGCGTATCGGCAGCCTGCTCAGCGCCCTGGTGCAGGACTCGCAGAGCCTGAGCTTCGTGCCGCTGAGCGGCCGCCAGGACCAGTTGGCGGTGGCCCAGCAACTGCTGGCCCAGCAAGGCCGCCAGGGCTCGCTGGACAGCCTGATCAACAGCCTGCAGAACCTGCCGCGCCAAGACGACCTGCCCGCCGACCTGCGTGCCGCCATCGCCACCCTGCTCGACGATCTGCCCGACCTCGCGCAGTTGAGCAACCCCAAGGGCCTGGCCCTGGCCCTGCAGAACAGCGGACTGTTTCTCGAGGCCAGGCTGTTGCTGGGACAGAACCCGGCCATGGCGCCGGACCTCAAGGGCAACCTGTTGCGCCTGATCGCCCAGATCATGCCGCAGTTACCGGACACCCCGGCCAGCAACCCGGGTGCCTCCGCCGCCGTACTGGCCCAGGCCTTGCCGGGGTTTGTCCGCAGTGCCCTGGGGGCGCTTGGCCAGGTCGGCGGCAAGGCCGAGCCCGTCAGTTTTCCCCTGCCCTCGCGGCTGCTGCAGAGCCTGGCCGGCGAAGGCGGTCTGGAGAACCTGCTGCGTCTCGCCGCCGCGGCCGTTTCGCGCCTGCAAAGCCATCAACTGTCGAGCCTGGAACAGACCGGCCGAACGCCCGACGGCAACCTGCAGACCACGTGGCAACTGGAAATCCCGATGCGCAACCTGCAGGACATCGTGCCCCTGCAGATCAAGATCCAGCACGAAGAAACCCCGGAGAAGGAATCCGGCGAGAAACCCGAGCAACGCGAGCAGAAGGCGCCGCTATGGCGCGTGGAACTGGCCTTCGACCTGGACCCGCTGGGCCCGCTCCATGTCCAGGCGCAACTGCTGCAAGGCAACCTGTCCGGCCATCTCTGGGCCGAGCGGCCCTACACCGCCAGCCTGATCGAAAGCGAGCTGGGGGCGCTGCGTGAACAATTGCGCAACAGCGGCCTGAGCGTCGGCGAATTCGATTGCCACCAGGGCACGCCACCACAAGGCACTCAAACCCGACTGGAACAACGCTGGGTCGACGAAACCGCATGAAGAATCCGCATACCCCGCGCCAGGCCATCGCCCTCAAGTACGATGGCCAGCAAGCCCCGACCCTGACCGCCAAGGGCGATGAAGAGTTGGCCGAAGCCATCCTCAAGCTGGCCCGCGACTACGAAGTGCCGATCTACGAGAATGCCGAACTGGTGAAACTGCTGGCGCGCCTGGAACTGGGCGACAGCATTCCGGAGGAGTTGTACCGGACCATTGCCGAGATCATCGCCTTCGCCTGGCGCTTGAAAGGCAAGTTCCCCCAGGGACAGGACCCCGATGCACCGGCAGTGGAGAAGGATGTGACTGCCAGGGGAGACGACTACTGATGATCGCTCCCACAGGGCCTGCAGCCGTGACGCTGTGGGAGCGGGCTTGCCCGCGAAGCTCTTGAGCGGACGCGGAGCGTCCCGTAAGGCATTCCCACGCTGGAGCGTGGGAACGATCAGCGTAGGTCTAGCCCATCAATTGCGATGCAGCTTGCTCATCAGTTCCGCCTCGGCCTGGGTCAGGCCGCAGGACTGGGTCAGTTCGTCGACGCTGGCCCCCATGCCGACCAGCCGGGCAGCCTGGGCGAAGGACAGGGTCGAAGGATCACGCTGCTCCAGTTGCGCCAGCTTGTCCGGCAAGGGGCCGACCACCGCGCGCAGTTCGTGCAGGTCTTCGCCCATGCGCACCGTGCCGTTCTGGAAATTGTCGACCCGCCGGGCCAGTTCCTTGATGCGCTGGTCGCGCAACGCATCGCCCTCGGCCTGCTGCGCGGCGATCTGCCGCTGACCACGGGTGTAGGCCAGGAACATGCCCAGCGTCCCGGCCCACAACAGGGCCAGGAGGATGACTGCAACCTCAAGAATCAATCAGATGCTCTCCAGCTCGGACCATTCTTCTTCGCTCATCATCTTGTCCAGTTCCACCAGGATCAGCAACTCGCCGTTCTTGTTGCACACGCCCTGGATGAACTTGGCCGACTCTTCGTTACCGACGTTCGGTGCGGTCTCGACTTCCGACTGACGCAGGTAAACCACTTCCGCCACGCTGTCGACCATGATCCCGACCACTTGCTTGTCGGCTTCGATGATGACGATACGGGTGTTGTCGTTGACTTCGGTCGGCACCAGGCCGAAACGCTGGCGGGTGTCGATCACGGTGACGACGTTGCCGCGCAGGTTAATGATCCCCAGAACGTAGCTCGGTGCACCCGGTACCGGGGCGATCTCGGTATAACGCAGGACTTCCTGGACCCGCATCACGTTGATGCCGTAGGACTCGTTGTCCAGCTTGAACGTCACCCACTGCAGGATTGGATCATCGGAACCCTGTGAAGACGCTGACTTATTCATACCCCTGCCCCTCGATTACCGTTGATACGGTGTGTGTGCTGTCTGACGCCCGGGCGCGATAACCGCCCTGGCGCTGTTATTTGTTGGTTGGCTTGTTCAACTGCATGTGCTTGACAGCGCCGCTGGCGATCAACTCGGCCAGTTCGGAGACGTCCAGCAGCGCACACATGTGTTCGATGACCGTGCCCGCCAGCCACGGCCGCTGTCCACGATGAGAGCGCCATTTGATTTCATTGGGGTCCAGGCGCAACGAGCGACTGACCTGATGCACCGCCAGCCCCCATTCGTAGCCCTGTACCGAAATAACGTATTGCAGCCCCTGGCGGAAGTCGTCGCGATAGCGATCAGGCATCACCCAGCGAGCGGTGTCCAGTACCTTCAGATTACCGGCCTGGCTCGGCAGGATGCCGAGGAACCAGTCCGGCTGGCCGAACAACGGTGTCAGCTCATGACCGGCCAGGGAGTAGATCGACCCCAGGCACACAAGCGGCACCGCCAGGGTCAACCCGGCGACGTCGAACAACAGGCATTCGAACGGCTCGGCGGCCCAATGCGGACGCGCATCGCCCTCGACCGGCGGCGGCGTGATGTTCTGGGCCGGAGGCAGATGCACCTCGACCACCGGTTCCACCAGCACCGGGGCGACCGGGCGGGCCACGGGCAACTCGACGGCCACCTCGACCGGCGCCGGAACGGGCGCAAGCGCTACAGGCGCGACCAGCGCCTGGGCGACCATGGCGTCGCGGGCCTGTTCTTCCAGTACCGCCGCCTGGAATTCATCCAGTTCGCTGACCGGCTCGGGTTCGACCGCAACCGGGACGGTGATCTCGGGCTCTGCGGCGAGCGCCACCGGCAGTTCTTCGGTAGCCTCCTGCAGCAATGCATCCAGATAGGATTGCAGCGCCACCTGCGGACGGGTCGTGATGTCGACAGGACGGTTCATCTGGATGCCCATGGAGATGCCCCGCTACAGTGACCTGTAGGGGTTATCGGCGGGACTGGCAGGCGACTTGAGCAATACATCATGTCAGGCCACCTGCGGTACGAGCTGCTGGGTCAGCAGATGTTTGAGCAATGCCCGGTAAGCCAGCACGCCACGGCTCTTGCCGTCGAACTGCGACGGCGTGACCCCGGCCCGGCTGGCGTCACGCAGGCGCGTGTCGACCGGAATGTAGCCTTGCCAGATCGCATCCGGGAACTTGTCGCGCAGCACCCGCAGGGTGCCCATGGACGCCTGGGTCCGCCGGTCGAACAGGGTCGGAATGATCGTGTAGGGCAAGGCCTGCTTACGCGATCGGTTGATCATCGCCAGGGTGTTGACCATGCGTTCCAGGCCCTTCACCGCCAGGTGTTCGGTCTGCACCGGCACCACCAGCTGCTGGCTGGCCGCCAGGGCATTGACCATCAGCACGCCGAGCAGTGGCGGGCTGTCGATCACCGCATAATCGAAATCCTGCCACAACTGCGCCAGGCTCTTGGCGATCACCAGGCCCAGCCCGCTCTGGCCCGGCGACAGGCGCTCGAGGGTCGCCAGCGCGGTGCTGGAAGGCAACAGGGAAATGCGTTCGTCACTGGTCGACAGCAGCAACTGCCCGGGCAGGCCTTCAGGCACCTGGCCCTTGTGCTGGAACAGATCGAAGTTGCTGTGCTCCAGGGTATCTGGATCGTAGCCGAAGTAGCTGGTCATCGAGCCGTGCGGGTCGAGGTCGACGACGACCACGCGCTTGCCCGCCTCGGCCAGCAAGCCGGCTAAAGCGATGGAGGAAGTGGTCTTACCGACGCCACCTTTTTGATTGGCTACTGCCCAGACTCTCATTCAGTGTGTTCCTCCCGGCAAAGCGTCACGCTCGCCGAGAAATAGCGCTAAGTTATAGAGCAGGTGCCGGAGATTTGACGGCATTCTCGCGTACCGCTTGCTTTACCGCTGGCGGTGCAGTTTGTGTGCCAGCCCGCTTCAGTGCCGCATCGGGTGTCGCATGGGCGGTCCCCGTGCCGGTCAGGCTGCGGCGCACATCCAGGTTGCGCGACACCACCAGCACCACCCGGCGATTGCGCGCCCGGCCTTCCGCCGTGGCATTGTTGGCCACCGGCTGGAACTCGCCGTAACCGACCGACGCCATCCGCTGCGGATTGACCCCTTCCATCGCCATCATCCGCACGATACTCGACGAACGCGCCGAGGACAGCTCCCAGTTGGTCGGGTATTGCGCCGTGCGGATCGGCTGGTCATCGGTAAACCCCTCGACATGGATCGGGTTGTCGAAGGGTTTGAGGATCTTCGACACTTTGGCGATGATGTCGAAGGCCTTGTCGCTGGGCAAGGCGTCGCCGCTGCCGAACAACAGGCCGGAATTGAGTTCGATCTCGACCCACAACTCGTTGCCGCGCACGGTCATCTGGTTGGAACTGATCAGGTCGCCGAACGCCGCGCTGATATCGTCGGCAATGCTCTTGAGCGGATCCGCCGCACCCTGGCCGAAGGCCGCGTCGGTCTGGTCGGCGTCCTTGATCAGCGGGTCCGCCGGCTTGACGGTCACCGGCCGTTCGTCGCCGATGGGGATCGGCTTGAGGCTGCGATCGGCATCGGTGAAGACGCCGACCAGGGCCTGGGAGATGATCTTGTACTTGCCTTCGTTGATCGACGAAATCGAGTACATGACCACGAAAAAGGCGAACAGCAGGGTGATGAAGTCGGCGTAGGAAACCAGCCAGCGCTCGTGGTTCACATGCTCTTCGTGTTGGCGGCGTCTGGCCATGTCCTACTCCATCAGTCCATGAAGCCCTGGAGCTTCAGTTCAATGGAGCGCGGGTTCTCGCCTTCGGCTATCGACAGGATGCCTTCGAGGAGCATTTCCCGATAACGCGACTGGCGCAGGGCGATCGACTTCAGTTTGCTGGCAATCGGCAACAGCACCAGGTTGGCACTGGCCACGCCATAGATGGTCGCGACGAACGCCACGGCGATGCCGTTGCCCAGTTGCGACGGGTCACCGAGGTTGCCCATTACGTGGATCAGGCCCATGACCGCACCGATGATACCGATGGTCGGCGCATAGCCGCCCATGCTCTCGAAGACCTTGGCGGCTTCGATATCGCGGCTCTCCTGGGTGTAGAAATCCACCTCGAGGATACTGCGGATGGCTTCCGGTTCGGCACCGTCGACCAGCAATTGCAGGCCCTTGCGCGAATAGGTGTCCGGTTCGGCATCCGCCACGCCTTCCAGGCCCAGCAGGCCCTCCTTGCGCGCCGTCAGGCTCCAGTTCACCACACGATCGATGCCACCGGGCAGGTCGACGCGGGGCGGGAACAGGATCCAGCCGAGAATCTGCATGGCCCGCTTGAACGCGCTCATCGGCGACTGCAGCAAGGCCGCGCCGATGGTCCCGCCCAGCACGATGAGCGCCGCCGGGCCGTTGGCCAGGGCGCCGAGGTGGCCGCCTTCGAGGTAGTTGCCGCCGATAATGGCGACAAACGCCATGATGATGCCGATAAGGCTCAACACATCCATCAGAGACAAGCCTCGACCAGATGTTTGCCGATATCGTCCAGGCTGTACACGGCATCAGCCAGCTCGGCCTTGACGATCGCCATCGGCATGCCGTAGATCACGCAGCTCGCCTCGTCCTGGGCCCAGATCGCGCTGCCGCCCTGCTTGAGCAGGCGCGCGCCTTCGCGGCCGTCGGCGCCCATGCCGGTCAGCACCACCGCCAGAACTTTGTCACCATAGGACTTGGCCGCGGAACCGAAGGTGATATCCACACACGGTTTGTAGTTCAGGCGCTCGTCGCCCGGCAGAATCTTCACCGCGCCACGACCGTCGATCATCATCTGCTTGCCACCCGGAGCCAGCAACGCCAGGCCCGGACGCAGGATGTCGCCATCCTCGGCTTCCTTGACGCTGATCCGGCAGAGCTTGTCCAGGCGCTCGGCGAAGGCCTTGGTGAAGGCCGCCGGCATATGCTGGATCAGCACGATCGGCGCCGGGAAGTTGGCCGGCAGTTGTGTCAGGACGCGTTGCAGCGCAACCGGACCGCCGGTGGAAGTGCCGATGGCGACCAGCTTGTAGGCCTTGCGCTTCGGTGTGGCCGAGGTCGATGCGGCTGGCGCCGGCGCACGGCTGGCCACCGGCGTGGTGCGCACGGGAGCCGGCGCCGCGGCGCTGCTGCCAAAGCTGCCCGAAGAAGCCGGAGCGGCACTCGGCGCCGGGGTTGAAGGCGAGGCCGGAGCACTGTAGCTGCTGAAACGACGGTTGCTGCGCGAAATGCTGTGCACCTTCTCGCACAGCAATTGCTTGACCTTCTCGGGATTGCGCGAGATGTCTTCGAAATTCTTCGGCAGGAAGTCCACGGCCCCGGCATCCAGCGCGTCGAGGGTGACCCGCGCGCCTTCATGGGTCAGGGACGAGAACATCAGAACCGGAGTCGGACAGCGCTGCATGATATGCCGCACCGCCGTGATGCCATCCATCATCGGCATCTCGTAGTCCATGGTGATCACGTCCGGCTTGAGCGCCTGGGCCTGATCGATGGCTTCTTTACCGTTGGTCGCCGTGCCGACAACCTGGATGCTCGGATCCGCCGAAAGAATTTCCGAGACGCGGCGGCGGAAAAACCCCGAATCATCCACCACCAGGACCTTGACTACCATAAACACTCCGTTAGGTACGGCGGCGGACTCATGCACCGCCGCCGAACCAGAATCAAATACGCCGTGCGGCGTAACGCTTGAGCATGCTCGGCACATCGAGAATCAGCGCGATGCGACCGTCACCGGTGATGGTGGCGCCCGACATGCCCGGGGTTCCCTGCAGCATTTTGCCCAGCGGCTTGATGACCACTTCTTCCTGGCCGACCAGTTGATCGACGACGAAGCCGATCCGCTGCGTGCCCACCGAAAGGATCACCACATGGCCTTCGCGCTGCTCTTCGTGAGCGGCAGAGCTGACCAGCCAGCGCTTGAGGTAGAACAGCGGCAGGGCCTTGTCCCGCACGATCACCACTTCCTGGCCGTCGACCACGTTGGTGCGCGACAGGTCGAGGTGGAAGATCTCGTTGACGTTGACCAGCGGGAACGCAAAGGCCTGGTTGCCGAGCATGACCATCAGGGTCGGCATGATCGCCAGGGTCAACGGGACCTTGATGACGATCTTCGAGCCCTTGCCCTTGGTCGAGTAGATATTGATGGTGCCGTTGAGCTGGGCGATCTTGGTCTTCACCACGTCCATGCCCACGCCACGACCGGACACGTCGGAAATCTCGGTCTTGGTCGAGAAGCCCGGGGCGAAGATCAGGTTGAAGCAGTCGGTCTCGCTGAGACGGTCAGCCGCATCCTTGTCCATCAGGCCTTTCTTCACGGCGATGCCGCGCAGCACATCGGCGTCCATGCCCTTGCCGTCATCGGAGATCGACAGCAGGATGTGGTCGCCTTCCTGTTCCGCCGAGAGCACGACCCGACCGCTGCGGGGCTTGCCCATGGCTTCGCGATCGGCCGGCTCTTCGATACCGTGGTCGACCGAGTTGCGCACCAGGTGGACCAGCGGGTCGGCCAGGGCCTCGACAAGGTTCTTGTCGAGGTCGGTCTCTTCACCCACCAGTTCCAGGTTGATCTCTTTCTTCAACTGCCGGGCCAGGTCGCGAACCAGGCGCGGGAAGCGGCCGAAGACTTTCTTGATCGGCTGCATGCGGGTCTTCATCACCGCGGTCTGCAGGTCGGCAGTCACCACGTCGAGGTTGGACACCGCCTTGGACATGGCTTCGTCGCCGCTGTTGAGGCCCAGGCGCACCAGACGGTTACGCACCAGCACCAACTCGCCGACCATGTTCATGATCTCGTCGAGGCGTGCGGTATCGACCCGTACGGTGGTCTCGGCTTCACTGGCTGGCTTTTCCGCCGCCGCTGCCGCCGGAGCCCGCGCGGGGGCAGGCGCAGCAGCAGCAGCAGCAGCGGGCGCAGGCGCTGGCTTGGCCGGCTCGGCCTTGGCTTCCACCTTGGCCGCAGGCGCCGCAGCCGGCTTGGCGGCGGCCGCTGCCGGTGCTGCCACAGCCGCCGTGGTGCCACCCGCCACTTCGGAGAACTTGCCCTTGCCGTGCAACTCGTCGAGCAGGGATTCGAACTCGTGGTCGGTGATCAGGTCGCTGCCCGCTGCCGCCGCGCTATCCGGGGCTTTCGCCGCCGGCGCGGAAGCCGCTGCCGCGTCGAGGGCGTCGACCTTGAACGAACCCTTGCCATGCAACTGGTCGAGCAGGGCTTCGAATTCGTCGTCGGTGATATCGGAGCTTTCCGCCGTCGAGGCCGGTGCGGCCGCCGCGCTCGCCGCTGCGGCGGCTTCGGCGGCAATAGCCTCGGGGGCGAACTGGCCCTTGCCGTGCAACTGATCGAGCAACGACTCGAACTCGGCGTCGGTGATCTCGTCGCTACCCGCTTCGGCGGCGACCGGGGCTGGCGCCGCGGGCGCCTGTGCCTGTTCCTTGACCGCGTTGAGCGAGTCGAGGAGCAGTTCGAATTCATTGTCGGTGATGTCGCCGGAATCGCTTTCGGCGACCGGCTCGACGACCGCTTCCTCCACCACGGCAGCCGGTGCTTCACCAGCAGCGGCCGGCTCCGCCAGGCGCGCCAGGGCGGCCAGCAGTTCCGGGGTGGCCGCGGTGATCGGGCTGCGTTCGCGGACTTCGCCGAACATGCCGTTGACCGCGTCCAGCGCTTCCAGGACCACGTCCATCAGTTCCGAGTCGACGCGACGCTCACCCTTGCGCAGGATGTCGAACACGTTCTCGGCGATGTGACAGCACTCCACCAGCTCGTTGAGCTGGAGGAAGCCGGCGCCCCCTTTTACAGTGTGAAAACCGCGAAAAATGGCATTGAGCAGATCCGCGTCATCCGGGCGGCTTTCCAGCTCGACCAGTTGCTCGGACAGTTGCTCAAGAATCTCGCCGGCCTCAACCAGGAAATCCTGAAGGATCTCTTCATCGGCGCCGAAGCTCATGTGTATGGGTGCTCCTAGAATCCAAGGCTGGAAAGCAAATCGTCGACATCGTCCTGACCGGACATAACGTCTTCACGTTTATCGGCATGAATCTGCGGACCTTCACCCTTTGCCATCTGTTTTTGTGGATCTTTTTCCGCGAGGATGGCTTCGCGGTCATGTTCGATACCCGCAAAACGATCCACCTGGCTGGCCATCAGCACCAGTTTGAGCAGATTGCTTTCGACTTCGGTGACCATCTGCGTGACGCGCTTGATCACCTGGCCGGTAAGGTCCTGGTAATCCTGGGCCAGCAGGATGTCGTTGAGATCGCTCGATACCGCACGGGTCTCCTGCTCGCTGCGCGAAAGGAAACCGTCGACCCGCCGGGCCAGTGCGCGAAACTCTTCGGCACCGACTTCACGCCGCATGAAGCGACCCCAGTCGGCGCTCAGGGCCTTGGCTTCCTCGTTCAGGCCACTGACCCGCGGGGTCGCGCTCTCCACCAGGTCCATGGTGCGATTGGCCGCCGCCTCGGTCAGCCTGACCACATAGGACAGGCGCTCGGTGGCGTCGGTGATCTGCGAAACTTCCTCGGCTTGCGGCATGGTCGGGTCAATCTGGAAATTGACGATCGCACTGTGCAGCTCGCGGGTCAGCTTGCCGACTTCCAGATACAGGCCGCGGTCACGGGTCTGGTTCAGCTCATGGATCATTTGCACCGCATCGCCGAAACGGCCTTTTTCAAGGCTGTCGACCAGTTCACGGGCATGTTTTTTCAGGGTCGATTCAAAATCGCCCAGTGAAGATTCGTTGTGCTCCATAGCGCCCCCGTGGCGGACTTCATCAACCGATGCGTTCGAAGATCTTTTCGATCTTCTCTTTCAGCGCCTGGGCCGTGAATGGTTTGACCACATAGCCGTTGACGCCGGCCTGGGCGGCTTCGATGATCTGCTCGCGCTTGGCTTCGGCCGTGACCATCAGGACCGGCAGGTGCTTGAGCTTTTCATCGGCACGCACGTGGCGCAGCAGGTCGATGCCGGTCATGCCGGGCATGTTCCAGTCGGTGACCAGAAAGTCGATGCTACCGCTGTTGAGGACCGGAATGGCGGTAGTACCGTCATCGGCCTCGACCGTGTTGGTGAACCCGAGGTCACGCAACAGGTTCTTGATGATCCGCCGCATCGTTGAGAAGTCATCAACAATGAGGATTTTCATGTTCTTGTTCAATTCGACCTCCAAGCAGTCTTAAACGCGTTTCAGCACCTGAACGCGCTGTTCAATCAATTCGGCACAACACTCGACTACTGCATGGAAACCACAACCGGCCGAGCCGCCGACACACCGTCAAACGCTGCATCGGTCTCGTTCGCAGTGTCCCCACACTGCCTGTCAACGCGCTCGCCACTCTCCCAAACGCCCCCGCAAGCGGGCCGCGCACTGGCTGTGTAACTGGCTGACTCGCGATTCGCTGACCCCCAGTACCTCACCGATTTCCTTGAGGTTCAGCTCCTCGTCGTAGTACAGCGCCAAGACCAGTCGCTCACGCTCCGGCAAATTGGCAATCGCATCCGCCAGCGCCGCCTGGAAGCGTTCATCCTCCAGATCGCGTGACGGCTCGAGATGAGCACTCGCGCCATCCTCGTGCAGCCCTTCATGCTCGCCGTCCTGCAACAGGTCGTCGAAACTGAACAATCGGCTGCCCAGGGTATCGTTCAAAATCCCGTAATAATCATCGAGACTCAATTGGAGTTCGGCTGCAACCTCGTGATCTTTAGCGTCACGACCGGTTTTCGCTTCAATTGCCCTGATTGCGTCACTGACCATACGGGTATTGCGGTGTACCGAACGGGGTGCCCAGTCGCCCTTGCGGACCTCATCGAGCATCGCGCCGCGAATCCGGATACCGGCATAGGTCTCGAAACTCGCACCTTTGCTGGAGTCATACTTGGTCGAGACTTCCAGCAGGCCGATCATGCCCGCCTGGATCAGGTCCTCGACCTGCACACTGGCCGGCAGCCGCGCCAGCAAGTGATAGGCGATCCGCTTGACCAGAGGCGCATAACGCTCGATCAACTCATACTGGCTGTCACGCGACGACTTGGAATACATGCGATAGCCACTGGCAGTCATAGCACTGGTCCCGCACTCGTCTGATGCACCAGACGTTCGACGAAGAACTCCAGGTGCCCGCGTGGGTTGGCGGGCAACGGCCAGGTGTCGACCTTCTGGGCAATGGCCTTGAACGCCAGGGCGCATTTCGAACGAGGGAACGCTTCGTAGACCGCGCGCTGCTTCTGCACGGCCTTGCGTACGCATTCATCGTAGGGAACGGCACCGACGTATTGTAGGGCTACATCGAGGAAGCGATCCGTGACCTTGGTCAACTTGGCGAACAGATTGCGACCTTCCTGGGGGCTCTGGGCCATGTTGGCCAGCACGCGGAAACGGTTCATGCCGTAGTCGCGGTTGAGCAGCTTGATCAGGGCATAGGCGTCAGTGATCGAGGTCGGCTCGTCGCAGACCACCAGCAGGACTTCCTGGGCCGCGCGGACAAAACTGACTACCGAGTCACCAATACCCGCAGCGGTGTCGATCACCAGCACATCGAGGTTGTCGCCAATATCGCTGAACGCCTGGATCAGGCCGGCATGCTGGGCCGGGCTCAGGTGGACCATGCTCTGGGTGCCGGAGGCGGCCGGCACGATACGGATCCCGCCCGGCCCCTGCAACAGCACATCACGCAACTCACAGCGCCCCTCGACCACGTCGGCCAGGGTGCGTTTGGGGGTCAGCCCCAGCAGGACGTCGACATTCGCCAGCCCCAGGTCGGCGTCCAGCAGCATGACCCGCCGGCCAAGCTCAGCCAGCGCCAGGGACAAGTTCACTGACACGTTAGTCTTCCCGACGCCACCCTTGCCGCCGGTCACCGCGATCACCTGTACGGGATGCATGCTGCCCATGTTCTCTTCTTACCTTGTCTTGCTTAGACGGAAGGCCACATAACTGGCTGCGCGTTCCCGGAGGGAACTAATGCCTGGCAGACCATCGATGTAGGTGCATTGCAACGTCTTCATGATTACCTCAACCCACTCGTTTGGACGGGCTGTGGTAGATGTCAGCGAACATATCGGCCATGGCCTCTTCGCTGGGTTCTTCCTGCATTTGCACACTGACTGCGCGGCTCACCAGCTGGTGGCGGCGCGGCAAATGCAGATCGTCCGGAATCCTTGGACCATCGGTCAGATAGGCCACCGGCAATTCGTGGCTGATGGCCAGGCTCAGCACTTCGCCGAGACTCGCCGTTTCATCCAGTTTAGTCAGGATGCAGCCAGCCAGCCCGCAGCGCTTGTAGCTGTGGTAGGCGGCGGTCAACACCTGTTTCTGGCTGGTCGTGGCCAGGACCAGGTAATTCTTGGCCTTGATCCCGCGTCCGGCCAGGCTTTCCAGTTGCATGCGCAGCGCCGGGTCGCTGGCCTGCAGGCCGGCGGTATCGATCAGCACGACGCGCTTGCGCAGCAGCGGATCGAGGGCTTGCGCCAGGGACTGGCCCGGGTCGACGTGGGTCACGGGTACGTTGAGGATCCGCCCCAGGGTCTTGAGCTGTTCCTGGGCACCGATACGGAAGCTGTCCATGCTGACCAGGGCGATGTTCTGCGCACCGTACTTGAGCACGTAGCGCGCCGCCAGCTTGGCCAGCGTGGTGGTCTTGCCCATGCCGGCCGGACCGACCATGGCTATGACCCCGCCCTCTTCCAAGGGTTCGATCTCGGGAGTGACGATCATCCGGGCCAGGTGCGCCAGCAGCATACGCCAGGCCTGACGCGGCTCTTCGATGCCGGTGATCAGTGCCAGCAGGTCGCGCGACAGCGGGCCGGACAGGCCGACACGCTGCAGGCGGCGCCAGAGGTTGGCCTGCGCCGGCTGGCTGCCTTGCAACTGGTTCCAGGCCAGGGAGCCGAGCTGGACTTCCAGCAGCTCGCGCAGGCCGTTGAGCTCGAAACGCATCGAATCGAAGACCCGCTGGTCCACCGCCGGGGCCGCCGCGACAGGCGCCGGGGCCGGGCGACGCGGCTCGTCGAAAGTCGGTTCGATCAGCGGCTCGGCAGCGGTCAGCGGCAGGCCGGCGAACAACTGGCGATTGGTGGTCGCATCGCTCTCGCCCTCGCTGCGCAGGCTCAGTTCGGCCTGGGCGGTGACGATCCGCGACTGGGTCTTGCGCAGCTCGTCCTCGAGCTCCATGTTCGGTACACGCGGCGCCAGGGCCGAGAGCTTGTAGTCCAGGGCAGCCGTCAGCTCGACACCGCCCGCGATGCGGCGGTTGCCGATGATGGCCGCGTCCGAGCCCAGCTCATCACGAACCAGCTTCATGGCCTGACGCATATCGGCGGCGAAAAAACGCTTAACTTGCATAACCCACTACCTCAGCCGTTGGGCCCTACTGTCGCAACGATGGTGACTTGCTTGTTGTCCGGAATTTCCTGGTAGGCCAAGACATGCAGACTTGGTACCGCCAGGCGTCCGAACCGCGAAAGCATCGCGCGAACCGGACCGGCCACCAGCAGGATCACCGGCTGCCCTTGCATCTCTTGGCGCTGGGCGGCGTCGATCAGTGAACGCTGGAGTTTTTCGGCCATGCTCGGTTCCAGGAGAACCCCCTCTTCCGAGCCTTGTCCGGCCTTCTGCAGACTATTGAGCAATATTTGTTCCAACCTTGGTTCCAAGGTGATCACAGGCAGCTCGGAGTCAAGCCCTACAATGCTTTGGACGATTGCGCGAGACAAGCCGACACGCACTGCCGCCACCAGAGCGGCAGTATCTTGACTCTTGGCGGCATTGTTTGCGATGGCTTCGGCAATGCTGCGGATATCGCGTACCGGCACGTGTTCGGCCAGCAGGCACTGCAGCACCTTGAGCAGGTGCGACAGGGAAATGATGCCCGGCACCAGCTCTTCGGCCAGCTTCGGCGAGCCCTTGGCCAGCAGTTGCATGAGCTGCTGGACTTCTTCGTGGCCGATCAGCTCGCTGGAGTGCTTGTAGAGAATCTGGTTGAGGTGCGTCGCCACCACCGTGCTGGCGTCCACTACGGTGTAGCCCAGCGACTGCGCCTGGGCGCGCTGGCTGATCTCGATCCAGACCGCCTCCAGGCCGAAAGCCGGGTCCTTGGCGGTAATGCCGTTGAGGGTGCCGTAGACCTGGCCCGGGTTGATCGCCAGTTCGCGATCCGGGTAGATCTCCGCTTCGGCCAGGGTCACGCCCATCAGGGTCAGGCGATACGCACTGGGCGCCAGGTCGAGGTTGTCACGAATATGCACAGTCGGCATCAGGAAGCCGAGATCCTGGGACAGCTTCTTGCGCACGCCCTTGATCCGTGCCAGCAATTGCCCGCCCTGGTTGCGGTCCACCAGCGGAATCAGGCGATAACCCACTTCCAGGCCGATCATGTCGATCGGCGTGACGTCATCCCAGCCCAGCTCTTTGGTTTCCATGGCGCGGGCCGGCGACGGCAGGAGCTCCTGCTGGCGCTGCACTTCGGCCAGGGCCTGGACCTTGACCACGTTCTGCTTTTTCCACAGCAGGTAAGCCGCGCCACCTGCCACCAGCGCCAGGCTGAGGAAGGAAAAGTGCGGCATGCCCGGCACCAGGCCCATCACCGCCATCAGGCCGGCGGCCACGCCGAGGGCCTTGGGCGAGGCGAACATCTGCCGGTTGATCTGCTTGCCCATGTCTTCCGAGCCGGAAGCACGGGTCACCATGATGGCCGCTGCTGTGGATAACAACAGTGATGGCAACTGCGCCACTAAACCGTCACCGATGGTCAGCAGGGCGTAGACCTTGCCGGCGTCGGCAAACGACATGTTGTGCTGGAAGATACCGACCGCCATGCCGCCGATCAGGTTGATGAACAGAATCAGCAAACCGGCGATGGCGTCACCGCGGACGAATTTGCTGGCACCGTCCATGGAGCCGTAGAACTCGGCCTCCTGGGCCACTTCCAGGCGGCGCAGCTTGGCTTGTGGCTGATCGATCAGGCCGGCGTTGAGATCGGCGTCGATCGCCATCTGCTTGCCGGGCATCGCATCGAGGGTGAAACGCGCGCTGACCTCGGAAATCCGCCCGGCGCCCTTGGTCACCACGACGAAGTTGATGATCATCAGGATGGCGAAAACCACGATACCGACCACGTAGTTACCACCGATCACCACCTCGCCGAAGGCCTGGATCACCTTGCCCGCGGCGGCGTGACCGTCCTGGCCGTGGAGCATCACCACCCGGGTGGAGGCCACGTTCAGGGCCAGGCGCAACAGCGTGGCGATCAGCAGGATGGTCGGGAAGACGGCGAAGTCCAGCGGCCGCAGGGCGTAGACGCAGACCAGCAGGACGACAATCGACAGGGCGATGTTGAAGGTGAAGAAGACGTCCAGCAGGAACGCCGGCACTGGCAACATCATCATCGCCAGCATGACCAACAGCAGCAGCGGCACGCCCAGGTTGCCCCGGCCGAGACCACTCACATTGCTGCGCGCCGTGTTGATAAATTGAGTGCGGTCCACCGGTATTCCTCGTCACCTTGAAGCAAACTTTTGACGCTGAAAGCGTCGCAAAACCTGCTTGTGCAAGAAACCTTCCAACTCTGTGGAAGTGACTGAAAATGCGGGGGACGATCGACGGACAGGAGAAATGTTCAGGAATCGCGGCGCAGGTCCGGTGGAATCGGCAGGTTGTCCTTGAGCGGATCCGGACGCTTGCCCTTGCCCGCGCGGAACTGGCGGATCTGGAAGACATAGGCGAGCACCTGCGCCACCGCCAGGTAGAGCCCCGCCGGAATCTCCTGGTCCAACTCGGTGGAGTAGTAGATCGAACGCGCCAGGGCCGGCGATTCGAGCAGCATGATCTCGTGCTCGACGGCGATCTCGCGGATCTTCAGGGCGATGAAGTCATTGCCCTTGGCCAGCAGCACCGGCGCCCCGCCCTTCTCGGCATCGTACTTGAGCGCCACCGCGTAGTGGGTCGGGTTGGTGATGACCACATCCGCCTCGGGAATCGCCGCCATCATCCGCCGCTGGGACATCTCGCGCTGCAGCTGGCGAATCCGCTGCTTGACCTCCGGACGGCCTTCCTGGTCCTTGTATTCGTCACGCACTTCCTGCTTGGTCATCAGCAGCTTCTTGTGGCTTTCCCAGAGCTGTACCGGCACATCCACTGCGGCAATCAGCAGCAACCCGAGGGACATCCACAAGGCGCTCCACCCCACCACCTGCAGACTGTGGATAATCGACGACTCCAGGGGTTCATGGGCAATCCGCACCAGATCGTCGATATCCGACGACAATACCGCCAGGGCCACCAACAGCACGATGATGAATTTCGCCAGGGCCTTGAGCAACTCCACCAGGGCCTTGGTCGAGAACATCCGCTTGAGCCCGGCCAGAGGATTCATCCGGCTGAACTTGGGTGCCAGACTACCGGCCGCGAACAGCCACCCCCCCAGGGAGATCGGTCCGATAAAGGCGGCCAGCAACAAGGTCAGCAGGACCGGCTGAACCGCCCAGAGCGCTATCTTGCCCGACTGCAGGAGGAAGATCGCCATGTAGCGCTGGTCGAGTATCACTTCCCGCGAAAGCGTGAAGTTCAGGCGCATCAACTCGGCCATGTCCTGCGCCAGCGCGCCACCAAAGACCAGCAGGCCACCGGTGCCGGCCAACATCACCGCCAGGGTGTTGAGTTCCTTGGAACGGGCAATCTCGCCCTTCTCACGGGAGTCCTTCTTCCTTTTCTCCGTGGGGTCTTCTGTCTTGTCCTGACCGCTCTCGCTCTCTGCCATGGCTCAGGGCGCCCGTATCAGTTGACGTAGGAACTGCAGGGCCTCGACGGCCAGCGGTTGATACTGGTTGAGGATATCGCCCAGGCTGATCCAGAGGATGAACATCCCCAGCACCAGCGTCAGCGGGAAACCGATGGAGAAGATGTTCAACTGCGGCGCGGCGCGAGTCATGATGCCGAAGGCCACGTTGACCACCAGCAAGGCGGTGATCGCCGGCAGCACCAGCATCAACGCCGCGCCGAGAACCCAGCCGAGCTTGCCGGCAATCACCCACAGATCCGTGGTCGACAGCCCGCTGCCGACCGGGAAGGTGGTGAAGCTCTCGGTCAGCACCTCGAACACCACCAGATGGCCATTCATCGCCAGGAACATCAGCGTCACCAGCATGGTGAAAAACTGCCCGATCACCGCACTGGAGACGCCGTTGATCGGGTCGACCATGGACGCGAAGCCCATGCCCATCTGCACCGCGACAATCTGCCCGGCGACCACGAAGGCCTGGAAGAACAACTGCAGGGAGAAACCGAGCAAGGCGCCGAAGATGATCTGCTCGGCAATCAGCATCAGTCCGCTGAGATCCAGCGGATGCACCTCGGGCATCGGCGGCAGGCCCGGCGCGATCACCACGGTGATAGCAAAGATAAAGTACAACCGTACCCGCCGCGGCACCAGGGTGGTCCCGAAGATCGGCATGGTCATGACCACCGCGCCGACCCGGAACATCGGCAGCATGAAACTGGCGACCCAGGTGCTGATCTGCGTATCGGTCAGCGCGAGCAGCGACATGTCAGCCGATGACCTGCGGGATACTGCCGTAGAGCGACAGGATGTATTCCATGAATTTCTGCACCAGCCAGGGACCGGCGACAATCAGGGTGATGAGCATCACCAGCAGGCGCGGCAGGAAACCCAGGGTCTGTTCGTTGATCTGCGTGGCGGCCTGGAACATCGCCACCAGCAGACCTATAAGCAGGGTCGGAACCACCAGCACGGTGACCATCAGCGTGGTCAGCCAGAGGGCATCGCGAAAGATGTCAATTGCAACTTCAGGCGTCATGGCGCACTACTCGTGAAGGTTCTAGACACCACCAAAACTGCTCGCCAGGGTACCGATGATCAGCGCCCAGCCATCCACCAGCACGAACAGCATGATCTTGAACGGCAGGGAAATGATCAACGGCGACAGCATCATCATACCCATCGCCATCAACACACTGGCGACCACCAGGTCGATGACCAGGAACGGAATGAAGATCATGAAGCCGATCTGGAACGCGGTCTTCAACTCGGAGGTGACGAAGGCCGGCACGATAATGGTCAGCGGCGCCTGGTCGGGCGTGGCGATGTCGGTGCGCTTGGACAGGCGCATGAACAGCTCCAGGTCGCTGCTGCGGGTCTGCGCCAGCATGAAGTCCTTGATCGGCCCCTGGGCCTTGAGCACCGCATCCTGGGCCGTGAGTTTCTCGGCCAGGTAGGGCTGCAGGGCATCCTGGTTCACCTTGTCGAAGACCGGCGCCATGATGAACAGGGTCAGGAACATCGCCATGCCGGTCAGGATCTGGTTCGACGGCGTCTGCTGCAGGCCCAGGGCCTGGCGCAGGATCGAGAAGACGATGATGATCCGGGTAAAGCTGGTCATCAGGATGACGAACGCCGGGATGAAACTCAGCGCCGTCATGATCAGCAGGATCTGCAGGCTGACCGAGTACTCCTGCTGTCCGTTGGCCCCGGTGCCGAGGGTGATGGCCGGGATCGACAGCGGATCGGCGCCGAACGCCAGCGGCGCGGCCAGCACCAGCGTCAGGCCGAGGATAAAACGCAACGCAGCCATCACTTCTTGTCCTTACCCAGCAATTCCATCAGGCGTTGAGCGAACTCCGGGGTCGCCGGCTCGCCATTCGGAACCTGGACCGGCTCCTTGAGCACATGCAAGGGCGTGATGGTGCCCGGTGTCAGCCCGAGCAGGATCTGCTCGTTGCCGACCTGCACCAGCACCAGCCGGTCCCGCGGCCCGAGGGCACGGGAGCCGATCAGTTCGATCACCTGCCCTTTCTTGCCCGCCGGCCCCGCCTGCTGCACCCGGCGCAACAGCCAGGCCAAGGCAAAGATGATCCCCAGCACCAGCAGCAAACCCAACACCAGTTGCGTCAGTTGCCCGGCCATGCCACCACCGACCGCCGGCGCAGCCGCCGCCGCGCTGGTCACGGGCTCAGCCGCCAACGCACTGAACGGCAACAGCAGGAGACCGCCGAGAAGCCTGCTCATTCAGCGCAACTTCTTGATGCGTTCGCTCGGGCTGATCACGTCCGTCAGACGGATGCCGAACTTTTCGTTGACCACCACCACTTCACCGTGGGCAATCAGCGTGCCGTTGACCAGCACATCCAGCGGCTCGCCGGCCAGGCGATCGAGCTCGATGACCGACCCCTGGTTCAATTGCAGGAGGTTGCGGATATTGATATCGGTGCTGCCGACTTCCATGGAGATCGACACCGGGATATCCAGGATCACGTCCAGGTTCGGCCCGTCCAGGGTCACCGGCTCGTGGCTTTTCGGCACACTGCCGAATTCTTCCATCGGCAGGCGATTGGAGCTCGGCGCGGTACCGGCATCGGCCGCCAGCAGGGCGTCGATATCGTCCTGGCCGGTTTCGCCGGATTCTTCCAGGGCAGCCGCCCACTCGTCAGCCAGGGCCTGGTCGTCAGTCATATCGTGTTCGTCAGCCATCAGTTGTCCTCGGCGGGCAGAAAATCAGTTAACACAGCACATTCTTGATCGACCCGCTCAACGGCGTTCGATCGGCTCAATCACTTGCAATGCCAGGTTGCCCTTGTGGGAACCGAGCTTGACCTTGAACGACGGCACGCCGTTGGCGCGCATGACCATGTCCTCGGGCAGTTCCACCGGAATCACGTCGCCCGGCTGCATGTGCAGGATGTCCCGCAGGCGCAACTGGCGACGCGCCACCGTGGCACTGAGCGGCACCGCCACATCCAGCACGTCTTCGCGCAGGGCCTTGACCCAGCGTTCGTCCTGGTCGTCGAGGTCCGACTGGAAACCGGCGTCGAGCATTTCCCGTACCGGCTCGATCATCGAGTACGGCATGGTCACGTGCAGGTCGCCGCCACCGCCGTCGAGTTCAATGTGGAAGGTCGAGACCACCACCGCTTCGCTCGGCCCGACGATGTTGGCCATGGCTGGGTTCACTTCCGAGTTGATGTACTCGAAATTGACTTCCATGATCGCCTGCCAGGCTTCCTTCAAGTCGATGAAGGCCTGCTCCAGCACCATGCGCACCACGCGCAGCTCGGTCGGGGTGAATTCGCGCCCCTCGATCTTGGCGTGACGGCCGTCGCCGCCGAAGAAGTTGTCCACCAGCTTGAACACCAGCTTGGCGTCGAGGATGAACAGCGCCGTGCCGCGCAACGGCTTGATCTTGACCAGGTTGAGACTGGTCGGCACATACAGCGAGTGCACGTATTCGCCGAACTTCATCACCTGAACCCCGCCCACCGCCACATCGGCGGAGCGACGCAGCATGTTGAACATGCTGATACGGGTGTAGCGGGCAAAACGCTCGTTGATCATCTCCAGGGTCGGCATGCGTCCACGGACGATGCGATCCTGGCTGGTCAGGTCGTAGCTTTTGACGCTGCCGGGTTCGGCGGCGTTTTCGGTCTGTACCAGACCGTCATCGACACCATGCAAGAGGGCATCGATCTCATCCTGGGACAGCAGGTCTTGCACGGCCATGTCGTGATCCTACTGCAGTACGTAGTTAGTGAAGAGCAACTGTTCGACCACCACCTTGCCGACTTCCTTCTGCGCCACTTCCTGCACGCTGGCAGTGGCTTTCTGGCGCAGCAACTCCTGGCCGACCGGGGTCGCCAGGGTTTCGTAGGTCTGCCCGGAGAACAGCATCACCAGATTGTTGCGGATCACCGGCATATGGACTTTCAGGGCCTCCAGGTCGCCCTGGTTGCGCGCCATCATGGTAATGCTCACCTGCATATAGCGCTGGCGGCCGTTGGCGTCCTTGAAGTTGGCGACAAACGCCGGCGCCATCGACTCGTAGATCGCCGGCTGCTTGGTCGTGCTGGCCTCGGCAGGAGCCGGTGCCGGCTTGCTCTGGGCGCTGTGCATGAAGTACCAGGTCGCCCCCACGGAGAGCCCGATCGCCAATAGCAAAGCCACCACGATCACGATAATCAGCTTGAGTTTGCCTTTACCGCCAGGTTCTTTTACCGCTGCTGCTTCGCTCTTCGCCATGCCAATAATCCGTCACTATTCGGTTTTTCACAGTCGCACGGCAAGGCTGGAGCAAGTGTTATGCCAGAGTTGGCAGAGAGGGAAAGGACAGTGCGAGGACGCCGCTCATATCGGCGCGGGCCCGGGTGTGAGCAGGCTTGTATGAGAGTGGGTTTGCGTGGGAGCGGGCTTGCCCGCGAAGAGCCCCTTGAGACCTCAAGAGGCTTCAGGGGCAAGCCCCCTCCCACATGCCACACAAACACCCACCGGCCATGAAGACAATCAGGCGTAGTAGTCGACCGCGCTGGAACCCACCACCACGCTGGCACTGGTGGCTGCCGCTTCGGTCGCGGCCGCGATGGCGATATCGTCGTCGCCGCTATCCAGGCGGCCGCCGCTGCCGTTGTTGCTGCCTTTCTGGGCCTGCTGTTGCTGTTGTTGCGGATCCTGGCCCTGGCCAGCCCAGCCACGCGACTGGTCGGAGACACTGACATCGGCCTGCCCCAGGCCCTGCTGCTGGAGCATGTCGCGCAGGCGGAACATATTGCTTTCCAGTGCATCACGCACGCCGGCATGACCACTGACGAAGCTGATCTGCGTCGCCTGGTCGGCGGCCATATTGACCTTGATGTCCAGTCGTCCCAGCTCGGCCGGTTCCAGCTGGATATCGGCGGACTTGATGCTGGCGCTCGACAGGTACATGACCCGGTTGACCACTTCCTCGGTCCAGCCACTCTGATGCATGGCCAGAGGCTGGTTGACCGGCAGCGCGTTCGCGGTTTTCGGCACCGCGGCCTGGGTCAGGGCCGCCAGGCGATTGGCGAAGTCGTCGACACGGGTGTCACTGGAGGCGCTTTTCAGATCCTTCAGGCCGTCTTCGATCAACCCCTTGAAGGATTTTTCGCCGCCCTGCTCGGTGGTCCCGGCATCGGTTTTCTGATCCACCAGCATGGCCACGCCGGCGTTCTGGTTCAGGGCCTGGTTAGGATCCGTATCGTTGTTGCTGGTGGTGGTTTTCGTAGTCGGCTGACTGGTCGTCGACACATGTCCGCCCTGCTCCATCGCCAGACGCACGGCGGGCAGGTTATCCAGCGGATCGGAATTCGGATCGAAATCACTGTCGCTGGCCGGCGGTGTCGCGGCGGCCTGCACCGGCGCCGCGGTCACCGCTGCCGCCAGGGGCGCTTCGACCACCGGTGGCTGCGCGGGAGCCACGGCCGGCGGCGCTTCCGGAACCGGCATCGGTGGCGTGACGGCAGCCTGGATCAACGCCGGATCGAGGGTCGGATCCACTGGCGTGGCATCCACCACCGGTGTATCGGTGGCGGTGTCCTTGTCGCTGTCATCAGAGGCAACCTGGTCGTCATCGGCCTTGGTCGTCGTGTCGCTGCTGGTGGTTTTGTCGGCAGGCAAGGAATTGCCGCTATCGGCAACCGCCGGCTTTGCCGCATCCCCCTTGTTGCTGGCAACCACATCCTTTTTCGCCGGCACCGCGGGAGTGCTGTCCCGGTTCGCCTTGACCGGGCTGTCAGGTGTCTTTACCGACTTGCCCTGGCTGTTCTGGTAGACCTGGGCAAAGCTGGAAGCATTGTCCTTGGGCTGCGCGACCGGTGCCGGCGGATTGCTCGCGAGGTCCGCCTTGGGTTTGGCCGCAGCGGTGGCCTGAAGAAGAGAATTGGGAGCGAGGGGCATAACACAGTCTCCGCTGCACAGGGATCGTAAAGTCAATGCAGGGAGTGGTAGCAAGGTTCGGGCCAGCTTGCCCGGATTGCCACAAAGGTCATTGCTTGATCGGGAACCGCTCGCGCTCGCGGGCGTACAGATGGCGTACCTGCTCGTACTCGCGGTCTATCCGCCCCACGAGGTCCTCGACCCCGGTCAGCGGCAATTGCGCGGCCCGCTCTTCCAGTTGCCGGCAAAGATCGGCCAGGTGCAACGCGCCCATATTGCTGCTGCTGCCCTTGAAGCTGTGGGCCGCCAGCCCCAGTTCTATCGCGTTGCTGGCCTGGTGCAACTGCCCCAGGCGTTTTTCCGAATCGTTGAGAAAGGTATCCAGCAACAAGGGATACTCATCCTCCATGACTTCCTGCAATGCGCCGAGCACATCGTAGTCAAGGTGCTTTTCCTGATTGCCGTCCACTCGTTCACTCCTTGATCAACACCTGCAAATTATGCCTGAGCCTCCCACGAAAACTCCACGTGGGCACGCCGGCCATCATTCGACCAACGGGCACAGTGACTGAGTTGCCGGACCAGGCCGACACCTCTTCCCGACAACCGATCGACCTCCAGCGGACGCGCCATGACCCGCTCGACGTCAAACCCGGCACCACTGTCCTCGACCTCGATGCACAACCGTCCGCCCTTCCCTTCCGGGACCACCTGCAGGCTCACGCGGACAAAACCTTCCTGCAAGTCGAGCAGACGCCGATTGCGTTGCTCATAGTATTGCGCAAATCCACGGACATCGCGCTTGAGGCTTGAATCCAGGCCCAGCACCCCGTGCTCCAGGGCATTGGAGTAGAGCTCGGCCAGCACGCTGTACAGCGCCCCGCTGTGGGCACGCAAGCCGTGTACCTCCATCAGCAGTTGCAGCAGATAAGGCAAGGGGTTGAAACGCCGTAGCGTCGCCGCGCGGAATTCGAAGTTCACCGACCAGTCCAGCGGACAGGATTCGCCGCTGTCGGAGTAGACCATGGTCGCCGGCAGCGCCCGCCCGGGCGCGGGCAGACTGATCTCGACCATGCTGATATCGTCACGCGCCTCGCCGCCGAACCGTGCCAGCGCCTGCTGGATCTCCTCGAACAAGCAATCCGGATCCCGATTGCTCTCGAAGACCTGATGCAGGCGCTCGACACCGAACAACTGCTCATCGCCATTACAGGTATCGATCACCCCGTCGGACAGCAGGAACACCCGGTCACCCGGGGCCATGGGGTAGACATCGATGTGGTCGTCGAACGCCTCGGCCCCCAATACCCCCAGTGGCAAGTGCCGCGCCACCAGGGGACGCCGCTCGCCCGAGGCGATATCGTGCAGGTAGCCGTCGGGCATACCGCCGTTCCAGACCTCGACCACCTGCCGCTGCGGACTCAGGCGCAGGAAGGTGGCGCAACAGAACATGTCCACCGGCAGGATGCGCTTGAGCTTGGCGTTCATCTCCCGCAGGGTTTCGGGCAGGCCGTAGCCCTTGGCGGTCATGCCGTAGAAGACTTCCGCCAACGGCATCGCACCGACGGCGGCGGGCAGGCCATGCCCGGTGAAATCGCCGAGCAGGATATGCATGTCCCCGCCCGGGGCATGGGCCGCCAGCAACAGGTCGCCGTTGAACAGCGCATAGGGTGATTGCAGGTAGCGGATATTCGGCGCCCGCAGGCATCCGGAATGCGCCACCTTGTCGAACACCGCCTTGGCTACCCGCTGCTCGTTGAGCAGGTAGTCGTGGTGCCGGGCGATCAGGTCGCGTTGCTGCAGCACCGTAGCCTGCAGGCGCCGCAGACGGTCCATCGCCTTGATCTTGGCACCGAGGATGACCTGGTTGTAGGGTTTCGCCAGAAAGTCGTCGCCGCCGGCGTCCAGGCAACGGACCAGGGCGTCGCTTTCGCTCAGGGAGGTGAGAAAGATGATCGGCACCAGCGAATCGCCGGCCAGCGCCTTGATTTGCCGCGCCGCCTCGAAGCCGTCCATCACCGGCATCAGGGCATCCATCAGGACCAGCTGGGGTCGCTGCGCCCTGAACACCTCGACCGCCTCGGCACCGTTGCTGGCAGTCAGGACTGCATGCCCCTGGCGCCGTACGATACTCGACAGCAGCAGCCGATCCGCCGCCCCGTCCTCGGCGATCAGCACCGTCAGCGACTCCTCGGCCGTTTGCATGATGCTCAAGTGATGTCGAAGAGCTTGTCGAAATTGGAAATGGCGAGGATCTTGCGCACATCCGTATTGCTGTTGATCACCCGGATATCGGCATCGTCGCCGCCGGCGTGGTCGCGCAGCAGCAGGAGCATGCCCAGGGCCGAACTGTCGAGATAGGTCGTCTCGACCAGGTCGACGATAACCGACTCGGGCGGGGTAGCGACCCGCTCGTAGGACTCGCGAAATTCCTGGTGCTTGCCGAAGTCAAAGCGCCCCTTGACCGAAATCGTCAACTTCCTGCCGTTGTCTGTTAATGCCGACTCTACAGCCATGATCCAGCTTCCTTGTCAGTGGCGATGTGTACAAGGTGTAGCACCCCGCTGACAGCAGGGCAACCGGGAGCGTCAAAATACCTGCGATTCAATAGGGACTCTGCCGCGGCAGGCGCTGGGACAGCTCATCCAGCAGTTTCTGTTCACGTTTGTCTTCCAGCTGGCGGGCCTCGTCGATGTAGCGCTGCACCAGCTTGCGCAAGCCCTCGACACGAGTATAGGCCTCTTGCCAGGCAACGCGCCCCTTGTCGAGGTTGTTCTGGTGCCAGGCCAGGCTTTGCCGCTGTTGGGCGACGGCGGTGTCGAGCTGGCTGAGAAACTGCTGGTAGCCCAGCAACCATTGGCTGGAGACGCCATGCCGGCCACGCTCGATCCACTGTTCCTGGTATTGCAGGCGAAAACCTTCGAGGTCGGCCAGCTTGCTTTGCGCCAGGCGTACCTGTCCCTGGAAATAACCCAGGCGCTGGACAGCGGTACGCTCGGTGCTTTCGGCCATCTCGACCACCGGCGCCAACCGCGCGGCACGACTCTGGGCCATGGCCGGTTAGCCGCCAGCCGCCGGCGCGAAGACCGTCGACAGATGCGCTTCGCTCTCGCCCAGGCTGACATTGTCGTTCAGCCCCTGGCGCAGGTACTGGACCATCGCCGGTTGCAGGGCGATCGCCGTGTCGGTCTCGCGATCGCCACCGGCCACATAGGCGCCGACGCTGATCAGGTCGCGGCTCTGCTGGTAGCGTGACCAGAGCTGCTTGAAATACTGCGCACGCTTCATGTGCTCCGGACTGACCACCGCCGGCATCACCCGGCTGATGGACGCTTCGATATCGATCGCCGGGTAGTGACCTTCCTCGGCCAGGCGCCGGGACAATACGATATGCCCGTCGAGCACGCCCCGCGCCGAGTCGGCAATCGGGTCCTGCTGGTCGTCGCCTTCGGACAACACGGTATAGAACGCGGTGATCGAACCGCCGCCGGCCTCGGCATTCCCCGCGCGCTCCACCAGCTTCGGCAGTTTGGCGAACACCGAGGGCGGATAGCCCTTGGTCGCCGGCGGCTCGCCGATGGCCAGGGCGATTTCCCGCTGGGCCTGGGCAAAACGGGTCAGTGAATCCATGAGCAACAGGACATTCTTGCCCTTGTCGCGAAAATACTCGGCGATCCGCGTGCAATACATGGCCGCCCGCAGGCGCATCAGCGGCGCATCGTCGGCAGGCGATGCGACCACCACCGAACGCTTGAGCCCCTCCTCGCCGAGGATGTGCTCGATGAACTCCTTCACTTCCCGGCCCCGCTCACCGATCAACCCGACCACGATGATGTCGGCCTCGGTAAAGCGGGTCATCATGCCCAGCAGCACACTCTTGCCGACGCCGGTACCGGCGAACAGGCCAAGACGCTGCCCGCGGCCCACTGTCAATAATCCGTTGATACTGCGGATGCCCACGTCCAGCGGCTGGTGGATCGGGTCACGATTGAGCGGGTTGATGGTCGGCCCGTCCATCGGCACCCAGTCCTCGGCCTTCATCCCGCCCTTGCCGTCCAGCGCCCGACCGGCACCATCCAGCACCCGCCCGAGCATGCTCATGCCCATCGGCAGGCGCCCGGTATCGGCCAGCGGCACGACCCTGGCGCCCGGGGCGATACCGGCCACGCTGCCCACCGGCATCAGGAACACCTTGCTGCCGGAGAAGCCCATGACTTCGGCTTCGACCTGCACCGGGTGATAGCTGTCGTCGTTGATCACCAGGCAGCGGGCGCCCATGGCGGCCCGCAGGCCTTCGGCCTCGAGGGTCAGGCCGACCATGCGCAGCAGGCGGCCTTCGAGAATCGGCTGGCCCGGCAGGTTGATGGCATCGGCGTAAGTACCAAGACGCTTGCCGAAGCTGGTTCGCTCAAGGCGCATCGGACAGGTCCGGGGCGCTGTTCGGGGCATGGGGCTCACCCAACTCGAGCGTCAGGTCGGGCTGGGCCGGATGCAGGGATTGTTCGTGCAACTGGTCGAACAACTGGGCCAGCGCCTGCTCGATACGGGTCTCGACGCTGGCGTCGATCCGGCTGTGCTCGGTTTCGACCCGGCAACCGCCGGGCAGCAGGGCCTCGTCCTCGACAATGCGCCAGGTCGCCTCGTGGCGCTCGCGCAAGGCCTTGACCTGTTCGAAGTCCTGGGGATTGATGTACAGCCGCACGTTCTCGGCGCCCAGCGGCAACAACTTCAGGGTTTCCCGCAGGACATGCTCGATCTGGCTGGAGTCGGTCTTGAGTTCACGCTGGATGACCTGGCGAGCGATATGCCCGACCAGGCCCACCAGGCTCTTCTCGATCTGCTGGTCCTGTTCGGCGATGGGCGCGAACAGATTGCCCATCAGGGCCTCCAGGTTGACCAGCTTGGCGCTCAGGGCGACCTCGGCTTCCTGGCGAACCCTGATCTGGGTGCTGTGGAAACCTTCCCGCTCGCCCACCGCGAAACCTTCGTTGTAGGCTTCCTGGCGAATGCTTTCGAGCTCTTCGAGGGTCAGCGGCTGGACTTCCTCCAGCGGCACTTCCTCCATCTCGGCCGGCGGCTCTTCCACCGGCTCCGGTTCAGGCTCTTCGACATGCGGGTCGAAGCTGGGCAACGACCACAGGTCGAAGCCGCTCACGTCCCGCGCGCGGATCAGGTCGGTTGGATCAGTCATGGCTTGATCCTTAGATCATCTCTTCGCCGCCCTTGCCACCGAGCACGATTTCTCCGGCTTCGGCCATACGGCGGGCGATGGTGAGGATTTCCTTCTGGGCGGTTTCGACGTCGCTGACGCGCACCGGTCCCTTGGCCTCGAGGTCGTCGCGCAGCAGTTCGGCCGCACGCTTGGACATGTTCTTGAAGATCTTTTCCTTGACGCCCTCGTCCGAGCCCTTGAGGGCAAGTACCAGCACGTCGGAAGAAACTTCGCGCAACAGCGCCTGGATACCGCGGTCGTCGACATCCGACAGGTTGTTGAAGACGAACATCAGGTCTTCGATCTGCGTCGACAGGTCCTCGTCCACTTCGCGGATCGAGTCCATCAACTGGCCTTCGATCGAGCTGTCGAGGAAGTTCATGATATCCGCCGCACGCTTGATACCGCCCAGGGTGGTGCGGGCAGCGTTGGAGTTGCCGGAGAACTGCTTCTCGAGAATCTGGTTGAGTTCCTTGAGGGCCGCCGGCTGTACCGTGTTCAGCGACGAGACGCGCAGGATGATGTCCAGGCGCACCTTGTGATCGAAGTTGTTCAGCACCTCGCCGGCCTGGTCGGGATCGAGGTAGGCCACGACGATGGCCTGGATCTGCGGGTGCTCGTAGCGGATCACGTCTGCCACGGCGCGCGGTTCCATCCACTTGAGACTGTCCAGGCCGCTGGTGTTGCCACCGAGCAGGATGCGGTCGATCAGGCCGTTGGCCTTGTCCTCGCCGAGGGCCTGGGTGAGCATCTTGCGGACATAGTCGTCGGAGCCGACGCCCAGGCTGGTCTGGTCGCCGACGATCTCGACGAACTCGCTCATGACCTGCTCGACCTGCTCGCGATGCACGTTGCGCATCTGCGCCATGGCCACGCCGACCCGCTGGACCTCCTTGGGCCCCATGTGGCGCAGCACCTGTGCAGCATCGGTGGAACCCAGCGACAGCAGCAAGATCGCGGCTTTATCGACCCGGGTCAGCTTCTGGGTGACGGCGGCGTTATTACTCATCGGCGTTAATCCACTCTTTGACGACCTGTGCCACACGGCCCGGATCTTCGGCTACCAGACTCTTGATGGCGTTCAGTTGAGCGTCATAGCCTTCGCTCGGGCTTGGCAGGAGGATGCTTTGCGGACCGCCGAGGCTCACGCGATCGTTGGCCAGTTCGCCATCCAGACCGCCCATGCCACCGAGTTCGACATCGCTGCCCAGGCCCGCCAGCTGCTTCTTGCCACCGCCGGTGATGTTGTTGAGCACCGGACGCAGCACACCGAATACCAGCACCAGGATGAACAGCACGCCCAGTACCTGTTTGACCACATCCCAGAACCAGGGTTGCGAGTAGAACGGGATATCGGCGATCACTTCCCCGCGCTCGGCGGAGAATGGCACGTTGATTACACTGACGCTGTCGCCGCGGCTGGCGTCGAAACCGACGGCATCCTGGACCAGGCGGGTAAAGCGCGCCAATTCGTCGGCGCTCCATGGCGCACGGGTGGTTTCACCGTTGGCGGCGTTGACCTTGACCTGATCGTCGACCACCACGGCCACCGACAGGCGGGTCAGGCGACCCTGCTGCTGCTTGGTGTGGCTGATGGAGCGGTCCAGCTCGAAGTTCTTGGTGGATTGTTGACGCTTGTCCGCCGGATACGGCGCCAGCATCGGCTGGCCGGTGGCCGGGTCCATGATCTGCTGGCCGTTGGCATCGAGCAGCGGCTGGCCGGGTTGCACAGGCCCCGAAGACGCGGTGGCGCCACCGGTGGTCTGCGGTGCCGAGGCCGGTGCCGGAGGCTGGTTGCTCAACGCCCCGGGAACCCCTTGCGGACCGTTGCTGGCAGTACGTTGTTCGGTGGTCGACTGCTCGCTGCGCAGCGCCGGCTGATCCGGGTTGAACTGTTCGGAGGTCGACTCGACCGCGCTGAAGTCCACATCGGCGGACACTTCAGCCTTGTAGCGATCGTTACCGAGGATCGGCTGCAGGATATTGTGCACGCGCTGGGTCAGCATGCTTTCCATGCGACGGCTGTAGTCGAACTGCTTGCCGGCCATGGTCAATTCGGAGTTTTGCGCCTGGTCGGAGAGCAGGTTGCCCTTCTGGTCGACCACGGTGATCTGCGACTTGCTCAACTCGGGAACACTGGTCGCCACGAGGTTGATGATCGCCACCACCTGGCCCGGCTCCAGGGAACGCCCGGAATACAGCTCGACCAGTACCGAAGCGCTCGGCTTGCGTTCGTCACGGACGAATACCGAACTCTTCGGAATCGCCAGGTGCACACGCGCACCCTTGACATTGTTCAGGCTGGAAATGGTCCGCGCCAGTTCACCTTCAAGGCCGCGACGGTAACGGGTCGCCTCCATGAACTGGCTGGTACCCAGGCCCTGGTCCTTGTCGAGGATCTCGAAACCGATATTGCCATCGGTGGGCGTCACACCGGCCGCGGCCAGTTTCAGGCGGGCACGGGACACGTCGTCTGCCTTGACCAGCAACGCACCGGAATTCGGTTCGACGGTGTAGGGAATATCCGCAGCCGCCAGGGTTTCCATGACCTGCTTGGCGTCCATACCGGCCAGGCTGCCGTACAGCGGCCGGTAGTCGGGTTGCTGGGACCACAACACCACGGCAAAGCCAATCGCCACGCTCGCGGCCAGGCCGACCATCAGGCCGACCTGACGCAGCATGGTCATTTCGGAAAGGTTTTCCAGAAAGGACAAACCAAACAGCGGCGGTTTGCCGTCTGTCGAACCGGCCTTGGCCGGTACGTTATCGGCGACTGCTTCAGCCATGACTCAATCTCGTCCTTAAACCGGCATCTGCATGATGTCTTGATACGCCTGGACCAACTTGTTGCGCACCTGGGTCAGGGCCTGGAACGAGACGCTGGCTTTCTGCGAAGAAATCATCACGTCCGTCAGGTCCACGCCGGTCTTGCCGATCTCGAAGGCGTTCGCCAACTGGCCAGCGGCCTGCTGGGTGTCGTTGACCTTGCCGACGGCCTTGCCGAGCAGATCGGCAAAGCTGCTACCGCCCATTTCAGGCGCCGCCACAGCCGACTTCGGTTGAGCCATGGCGTCCATCTGCATGGAACGCATGTCCAACATCAATCGATTAAATTCAATACCCTGGCTCATGGACTACTCTCTCCGGCGACCTGCAATTTTTTGACACTCGTGCAGCGGTTAATGAGGTGTTAGCAACAAGGGTGCCAGCTCCTTGTCGCCTCTGAACAAAAACCGATACACGACCGTAAAGCCGATAAATCGACTCAACTGGCGAATAAATAAGCCTCGACGTCCATGCCGGCATCGCGCATCTGCGCCAGTTTGTAGCGCAGCGTACGCGGGCTGATACCCAGGCGTTCCGCCGCTTCCTTGCGACGCCCGCGCTCGGCGCGCAGGGTGTCGATGATCATCTGGAACTCGCGCCGACGCAGGTCGTCGCCCAGGGCCCCGGCGGACTCGGCAGGCGCCACTTCGCTGGCAACCGTCTCGACCAGTGGCGCGCGCATGACCGGCAAGGGTGCACAACCGAGCGGCCCGGCCAGACAGAAATCCTCGGCCTGGATCAGTCCGCCCTGCTGCAAAATCAACGCACGCTGGATCGCATTGTCGAGTTCGCGGACATTGCCCGGCCAGGCGTACCCGATCAGGCAAGCCTGGGCCTGGGGCGACAATCTAACGGCGGCATGCTTCATTTTTGCGCTGTGCTTGGCCAGCAGGCGCTCGGCCAGCGGCAGGATATCGGCGGTGCGCTCGCGCAACGGACGCCAGGCCAGCGGAAACACCGACAGCCGGTAATAGAGATCTTCACGGAAGCGCCCCGCCGCCACTTCGCCGGCCAGATCACGGTTGGTGGTGGCCACCACGCGGATATCCAGGGTGATCGGCTTGCGCGCGCCCACCCGCTCGACTTCACGTTCCTGCAGCACCCGCAGCAGCTTGGCTTGCAGGCCGAGGGGCATTTCGGAAATCTCGTCAAGCAGGATCGTCCCGCCGTCGGCCTGCTCGAACTTGCCCGCCTGGGCGGCGATGGCACCGGTAAACGAGCCCTTCTCATGCCCGAACAGGGTCGCCTCGAGCATATTGTCGGGGATCGCCGCACAGTTGATCGCGACGAACGGCTGGTCGGCACGATGGGATTGCTGGTGGATATAGCGCGCCAGCACTTCCTTGCCGGTCCCCGACTCCCCGGAGATCAGCACGGTCGAATCACTGCGCGCTACCCGCGCCGCCAGTTCCAGCAATTGCGCACTGGCCGGCTCGGCCGCAATCGGCCCTTCGCTCTCCACCGCGCCCAGCCGCCCCAGCGCATGGCGCGCCACCAGGTCGAGCAACGCCTTGGGCTCGAAGGGCTTGACCAGATAATCGGCGGCGCCCTGGCGCATGGCTTCCACCGCCCGCTCGACCGCGCCGTGCGCCGTCATCAGCAGCACCGGCAGCAGTGGCTGGCGCGCACGCAGCAAACCAAGCAACTGGTGCCCGTCCATGCCTGGCATATTCACATCGCTGACCACCAGGCTGAACGATTCCTGCGCCACCGCCTCCAGCGCCTCCTCGGCACAGGCCACCGCACGGAACTCATAGCCGGCCAGCAGCAGGGTGTCCGCCAGCGCTTCGCGCAGCGCCCGATCATCCTCGACCAACAGGACCTTGATCATCCCGATCATCATTGTGTCTCCATGGCGCCGGGAATCAGCGGCAGGCACAACATCGCGCAGGTGCCACGCCCCAGCCGTGAACGTAATTGCATGTCACCCTGGTGCGCCCGGGCAACGGCCTTGACCACGGTCAGGCCGAGGCCGGTACCGGTGGTCTTGGTGGTAAAGAAGGGTTCGCCCAGGCGCGCCAGCACTTCGGGTTCGATCCCGCTGCCATTGTCGCTGACACTCAGGCGCAAGGTATTGCCGCGGCTGTACAGGTGCACCTTGAGGCGCACGTCGCGGCCGCTGGCCTGCATGGCATTTTCAATCAGGTTGAGCAGCGCCCCGACCAGGGTATCGCGATTGCACAGCAGCTCGCCGTCATGGCTGTCGCACTGCCAGCGGATCGCCACACCCTGCACATGGGTCTGCGCGGCAGCCTGCAAGGCCTGCAGCAACACCTTGGGCGCCAGTCGATCGGTCAGCGGCAACTCGCCACGGGCAAACACCAGCATGTCGCGAACCTGATGCTCAAGCTCATGCAGGCGCTCTTTCAGGCGTCCGGCGAAACGTTGCTGGGTCTCCACCGGCAAGGCCTGTTCGGTGAGATGGCTGGCGTACAGCAGGGCCGCCGACAGCGGGGTGCGAATCTGATGCGCGAGGGAAGCGACCATCCGCCCCAGGGACGACAGCCGCTCATGACGAGCCAGCTGATCCTGGAGGCGACGGGTTTCAGTCAGGTCATTGAGCAGCACCAGTTGCCCCGGTTCGCCTTCCAGCGAACGCGTGGCAATCGACAGCCGTCGACCGTCCTTGAGGGAGATTTCATGACCGTCGTCTTCACGAGGAGCAAAGCAGCGGGCGATCACCTGGCGCCACAACTCACCTTCCAGCGGCGAACCCAGCAGCTCACGGGCGGCGGGGTTAGCCTCGCTGACAAAACCATGGGAGTCGATCACGATCACGCCGCCCGGCAGCAGGTCGAGCAGGTTCTGCAGGCGATTGGCCAAGCGTTCCTTTTCCGCCAGCTCGGTCATGCGCTGGGCACTGACCACGGCCAGCTCGCCCTTGAGCTCGGTGACCCGCGCCTCGAGCATGCTGTAGGAATCGGTGAGTTGCGTCGACATCTGGTTGAACAGGTTGAAGGCCTGCTCAAGACCCAGCCGGCTTGCCTGCTCTACGGACGACGGTTGCCCCGGGACTTCAGGGACAGGAGACATCTGGGCGGCTTGGGGCATCGTGCTCTCTCGCTTGACTGACCGTCATTTAAACGGAACGTTGCGAGAGACTTAGCAATACCCGTGCCTAAAAAAAACCGCCCGGTTTTCAGTGACTTGAAAAACAGGCGTCAATCATCCGCCTGTTCATCACCTTCACGACGGCTCATGCCGTACTTGCGCATCTTCTCCACCAGGGTGGTGCGACGGATACGCAGGCGTTCGGCGGCCCGTGCAACGATGCCGTTGGCATCGTCCAGCGCCTGCTGGATCAGACCCTGCTCCAGGCCCCCGAGGTAGTCCTTGAGGTCCAGGCCTTCGGGCGGCAGCATCGCCGAAGTACTGAAGTCCGGCGTATGGCCGTTGATCGCCACGCGCTCTTCCAGGTCGCTGCGCAGGCTGTCGACCATCTGCTCGTCTTCATCGTCGACGTAGCGGAATTTCTTCGGCAACTCGACCACGCCGATCACCCCGTACGGATGCATGATCGCCATGCGCTCCACCAGGTTGGCCAGTTCGCGAACGTTACCCGGCCAGCCATGACGGCACAGGGACATGATCGCCGCCGAGTTGAAACGGATCGAACCGCGCTTTTCGTGCTCCATGCGCGAGATCAATTCGTTCATCAGCAACGGGATATCTTCGACCCGCTCGCGCAGCGGCGCCATTTCGATCGGGAAGACGTTCAGGCGGTAGTAGAGGTCTTCACGGAAGCTGCCGACCTCGATCATGCTTTCGAGGTTCTTGTGGGTCGCGGCGATGATGCGCACGTCAACGCTCTGGGTCTTGTTGCTGCCCACGCGTTCGAAGGTGCGCTCCTGCAACACGCGCAACAGCTTGACCTGCATCGGCAACGGCATGTCGCCGATTTCGTCGAGGAACAGGGTACCGCCGTTGGCCAGCTCGAAACGTCCGGCACGGCTGGTGATGGCACCGGTAAAGGCACCTTTCTCATGGCCGAACAGCTCGCTTTCCAGCAGTTCCGCGGGGATCGCCCCGCAGTTGACCGGGACAAACGGCGCGTCACGGCGCTTGGAGTGATAGTGCAGGTTGCGCGCCACCACCTCCTTGCCGGTGCCGGACTCGCCCAGGATCAGCACGCTGGCGTCGGTATCGGCCACCTGCTGCATCATCTGGCGGACGTGCTGGATGGCGCGACTGGTGCCGACCAGGCTGCGGAACAGGTTCGGTTCGCGCTGACGACCACGCTCACGCGCCTGGTCATACATCTCGCGATAGACCTGGGCACGGTGCAGGGAGTCGAGCAACTTGCTGTAGCTGGGCGGCATTTCCAGGCTGGAAAGCACCCGGCGACGCAGGTCCTCGGGAAGGTCGGTGGAAGTATTTTCACCCAAAAGCAGAACCGGAAGGAACTCATCCCAGGTTCCGAGTGTCTTTAACAAGCCCGATAGCCCCGACGGCGCATTGACTGTCCCGATCAGGACACAAAGCACCTCGCGGCTGGAAGCCAAAGAGTCGACCGCCTGCTGCCAGTCAAGGCTGGCGCAGGACAGATTTTCTTCGCCGAGAAAATTTAAAATCACCGCCAGGTCGCGGCGGCGAACGCTATCGTCATCGATCAGCAGAATTTTGGTTTCACGCCACATGCAATAGCAACTTCCCTAGTCAACTCGATGCCCGGGATGGGTGGGCAAGCTAGACGCCCGAGGTGGGATATCACCTTCAAAGACGACTTAAACCTGAAAAACAGCACTAGTTAAGTCAAAAATTCGTACGCAGTCAAATTTATGGCGCAATACGCTTCGATTAACCCTGCGTTAACCGAACAGATGGTAAACCTTTGCCGCGTTCTGCGCTTGCTGGATCTGTTGCATCTCGTCGACTATCGCCTGTCTTTCCGCCATCGCCGTTTCCAGCAACTCGCGATAGACATGCAGCAGCTCTTCCAGGCTGCTGCGCAGGGCATCTTCATCCAGTGAAGCCTCGTTGAGCACGTCTTCCATGCAGGCACGACAGGCCAGGTCCAACTGGGCAATGCTCCCCCAGTCGCGCTCGGCCAAGGCCCTGACAAGGGCTTCGCGGGTATCCTGGATACGCTGCAGTACGAGGTTCATGAAGATGGACTCCTTAAAACTGTGGACCCGGGGTACCGATGGCGTCCCAGCCTTCTTTGACCGTGCTGAGCAGGCCTGAGACTTCATCGAGGATCTTCGGATCGGACGTGATATTGGCCTCGGCCAGGCGCTTCATCATGTAGGTGTAGAGGCTGTCCAGGTCAGCGAGCGCATCCGCCTGCTTTTCCAGGTCCAGGCCTTCGCGCAAGCCGCCGACAATGCCGATGGCCTTGCCGATCGCCACGCCCTTGGCGGGAATATCCTTGCGCTCTATGGCGCCCTTGGCCTGCGCGATGCGGTCCAGGCCACCTTCCATCAGCATTTGTACCAGGCGATGAGGACTGGCCTCGGAAGTCTGTGCTTGAGCACCCACCTTCTGATATTGCCGAAGGGCTAGCATCGGGTTCATGTTCTACCTCGTCACAACTCAAGAGTTCGTATACCCAGTGTATCGCCTTTGAGTCAAAAAACTTTAACCCAAAAGGCAAAAACCCGGCGCGCGGTAAAGCGTAGCCGGGTTTTTGGCGTCAGCCCAGGAACTAGCTGGACTTCTGCGCGTTCAGGGAGCTGAAGAACGAGGTGATACTGTTCGCCGTCGCCTTCATTTGCCCGACCAGCAGGTCCATCGCGTTGTACTTGGCGGTCAGGGTTGTCGTCAGGCTCTTGACCCGCGCATCCAGCGCCGATTGCTGGCTCAACAGGCTCTTGGCCGTGCTCTGATAGCTGGTGTTGCGCTGATCGAGCATGCCGCCCAGGCGCAAACCGGTGGAGAGCGGCGTGCCCAGATACGGGTTGAGCGTATTGCTCAGACGCGACAACAGGCCGTTGCTGGAGTTGGTGCCGTTGAACAGTTGCTGTACCTGCCCGCTCATGCCGTTGGTGGCCATGGCCTTGTTGAAGGCGGCAGTATCCAGGGCCAGGTTGCCGGAGTTACTGGCGTCATTACCCGCCACCGTCAACACCCCCAACTGCGACAGCACAGCCAGCGGACCACCCGCGCCCACCGCAGTGAGCTGACTACGGATATCGGAAATCAGCGCGCGCGGCATGGAGTCGCCGGTGAAGGCTGCCGCTACAGTCAGGTTGCCATCGGCATCCGCGGTCGCCTTGGACAGGCTGTTGATGGTGTTCATCAGGGTGTTGTAGGAGTCAATGAACGACTGGATCGACGTCTGTAATCCCGAGGTATTGGTCGTCACGCTCACGTTCGAGGTTCCCGGAGGCGTGCCTGCGTCAGCCGAGACCAGATTCATCGTAATGCCGCTGATCGCACCGGTAACCGTGTTGCTCTTGCTGGAAACGGCCAGGCCGTCGACAGTCAGGTTTGCATTCTTGGCAATCCCGTTGACCGCCCCGGAACTCGAGGCCGAGGGGTTCGCCCCCATCTCCTGGGTACCATCGATTTCCAGCCCGGCGATGCCGCTGACCGTCAAGTCGGAGCCCGCGCCCGTCTTGTTCGAGCTGATGACCAGGCGCGACGAACCCGAGCTGTCGGTCACGATGTTGGCCGAGATACCGTTGGTGCCCTGGGCCGAGTTGATCGCGTCCCGGGTGCTCTGCAACGTGGCATTGGCCGGAATCGTGACATTGTAATCAGTGCCATTTTGACTGATTTTCAGGGTACCACTCGGAATGGCACTGGACGCACCGCCGGCAAAAGAAGCACTGGCTACTTTCGAACTGGTGGCCAGGTTCTTGACGACAACGGTGTAGTTACCCGCGACCGCCGTATTATCGGAAGTGACCGTCATCACCGACGAAGCACTGGATGTCGCCGCATACCCCGCGAATGCCGGGGTCGTCGTGCTACTCAGCGTAGTGAGCGTTGCCTGGAATGCGGACAGCGCACTCTTCAGGGACGCGATGCCGGAAATCTTCAGCGTGTTGGTTTTTGTCGCGCTATCGATCTGCGTCTGCTTGGCCGATTTGTCGGCGTTCACCAGAGCGGTCACGATCGAACCGATGTCCAGGCCGGAACCCAGGCCCGTACCCGGTAAAATTGGACTTGCCATTTGCCTCTCCCATCAGGTTGCTGCCAGTCTTTTGGCCTTTACCAGCACCCAAAGAACGTACAAACACTATTCATGCCAGCTATCAGACTTTGGCGTCGAACAACACATGACTGGCATTGCTGAGGCTGTCTGCCAGTTTGAGCGCTTCCGCGGAGGGGATCTGTCGAACAACCTCACCCGTTTCGCTTGCAATCACCTTGACGATGACCTTTCCAGAGTGCTCGTCGATGGAGAACTCCAGATTGCGCTTGATCGACTGTACGAACTTCTCGATCTCCTGCACCGCCAATTTCAGCTTGTCACCATCCGAGCCCTGGCTTTTGTCTGCCGCGGGATCAGCGACACTGGCGACTTGAGGAGCAGCTTGAGGCGCCTCTGGCGGTTTATCGGTCACAGTGGTCGCTGGCTTGGGAGCCGGATAAGACAAGTTAAGCTTTACGCTCATGTCCATGTCCATCACCTCCTAACGTAAAAAAGCGAGAGAGCGCGACCAGCACACTCCCCCGCCGAAACTCATTCCGAAATTACTGAAGCAGCTTCAGTACAGCGGAAGGCAGTTGGTTAGCCTGGGCCAGAACAGAGGTGGAAGCCTGTTGCAGGGTCTGCTGCTTGGTCAGGTTAGCAGTTTCTGCGGCGAAGTCGGTGTCTTGTACGCGACCTTGTGCAGCAGTGGTGTTTTCGTTGATGTTCTGCAAGTTCTGGATGGTGCTGGTCAGACGGTTCTGCGAAGCACCGAGGCTGGCACGGGTAGCACCGATGGCAGCGATTGCAGCGTCGATCGCGGTGATCGCGTTGTCGATGTTCGAAGCGGCGGCGGCGGAGGTCGCACCGGTCAGAACTACAGTACCGCTACCTACCGACAGGCTGGCGGCGTCGAACTTGGAGCTCAGTACCAGGTCGATGTGGTTGGCCGAACCGGTGTTGGCGCCGACTTGCAGGGTCACAGTACCAGCCGAGCCGTCCAGCAGGTTCTTGCCGTTCAGGTTGGTGGCAGCCGAGATACGAGTCAATTCGTCAGACATCTGAGCGAATTCAGCGTTGGTAGCGGTCTGGTCAGCAGTACCGTTGGTACCGTTACGTGCTTTAACAGCCAGTTCACGCATACGCTGCAGGATGTCGGTCGAAGCTTGCAGAGCGCCTTCAGCGGTCTGGGCTACGGAGATACCGTCGTTGGCGTTCTGGATGGCCTGGGTGTTACCGCGGATCTGGGCACCCATACGGTTGGAGATCTGCAGGCCGGCGGCGTCGTCTTTGGCGCTGTTGATTTTCAGGCCGGAAGACAGGCGCTGCATGGAGGTAGACAGGGCATCGGAAGCGCGGTTCAGGTTCTTCTGAACGTTCAACGACGTGGTGTTGGTGTTTACTGTTAAAGCCATGACGAAATCCTCGTTGGTTGGGTACTGCGGCTTCCGGCCCTGGCAACCGCCGGGTGTGGCCTAGAGAACCTTCGTAATAGTTATCGTCGGGATAGCAGGTTGCTTGAGGGCTTTTTTCAAAAAATTTGCCATCAACCTGCCACCTCTCGAAAAACAAGGGCTTAGCGCACACCCACGAGGGAAAAATGGCGCCAGAGAACTGCCCGGAAACGAGAATTTGCCAACAATGCCTCAACGATCTGCCTGAACCGCCTCCAGCAGCTCAATCATTTCGTACTGCAGGGTATCCGCCAACCCCAACCAGTCCTGACGCTCCTGACAACCGAGCATCAACAGCAACAGCCGTGTCCATGCCTGCTGGTGCACGGACGATGCCTCGGACAACAGTACCTGGACACCATCGAACAACTCGACCATCACCAGCGCCGCCTCGACATCGCGCCCGAAGCGGAACAGCGCCGAACAGCGCCAGGCCTCCTTGAGGCTGTATTCGAAGGACTTCATTGGACGAACTCCTGGTCGAAAGCGGTACCAATGATCCGCGCGCCCGCACGACTGCTGTTGAGGAAACGCACCTGCGGATGCCTGGCGATATAACGTTCCAGCTCGCAAAGGTAACGGCGGAAATTCAACTGCGTCCTGACCCGCTGGCCATTGCCGTCCTTTACCCAGTAACGGGCTTCCTTGACGAGAGAGCCAAGCTCGCCATCATTCCAGCCGGCGTGAGTCTTGTTCATAGGAAAGGCAAAATCGGCACCAAACAACGTAATAGTCCCGGCCCCCATCTGCACCGCCAGGTCTACGGCCGGATGCAAAACACTGCCACCGACATATAGCACACCTCGTCCAATCTGCTGGCGAACCGTCTCATAGATAGGACTGAGGGAGTAACCGCCGTAACGTGGCCCCTTCCAGGCTTCCAGCACCTGGGGATCACTCATCGGCATGTAGACCAGAGGGATACCCACGGATGCCTCCGACGGCAGGTGCCGGAAGCTGATGCGCTTATCTACGCTCACCACCAGGTCCGGCCGGATACCTTGCTCGCACAAGGGGCGGTAGGCGGTATCGACGCTGATGAACAGCGGTCGCCGCGCCTGCCCACGGATGGCCCGCAACTTGTCGAACTGCTGCTCCAGGCTCGGCCCCGTACCGATCACGTAGATGTGCTGCCCCGGCCGTGTCGCAAACAACTGCGCGACATCGCGATCAGCGGCAAAGATCTCGCGACTGTCGCGCAGACGCTGGAGGATCTCCGGCGATTGCGGGTCGAACTCCCGATTGTTGAAGCTCAGATGCACCTCGCCGACCAGCCGATCGCGCATCCGGGCGTTGAAATCGTCGGCCAGGACCAGCTCGGCCGGCAGCGCAAAGAACGGAAAGAGGATTTCCGGGTGATCGGCGGCGTAACTCAACTCGACCCGCGGATCGGCAAGCCATTGGTCCTGCTCCAGCAAACCGAGCACCTGCTTGAACAGCGCGCCATTGAGAATATGCACAGCGAGGCGCTGCAAGCCCGGTGCCTCCAGCAGCACCTGCTGCAAATCTCCGAGCCCGGTGCCATAGACATGCACTTGCGCGCTGCCGGGCGGCAGGCTGGAAGCCTGCAGGCGCGCTTCGGCCACCCGGTCGTGACGGCTGGTCAGTTGCACGCCGCCGACACTCAGGGTCGAGCCCTGCCCTTCGACCAGCTCCAGTGCCAGGCTATCGCCATCTTCGGCCAGCAGCCGGGGCAGCAACCCCGGCCAGCGCGCCTCGATGATCCGTGCATTCAGCTCAAAGCTCTCGCTCATGTCGCCTCGCTCAATATCCACGCAAAAAAATAGCGCTCAAGGTTAACCTACCCGGAGCGCTACTTTGCGACCTTGTCGGATCAAGGTCGATGAATAATCGCCGAGCCCCACGACAGGCCGACGCCGAAACCACTGAGGGCGACGCGCTTCCAGGTGGAATCGAGGACATGCTTCTCCAGCAGCAGCGGAATGCTCGAAGACACGGTATTGCCGGTCTCGACCATGTCCTTGATGAACTTCTCCGGCTCGCCCTCGAAACGACGCGCCACGGCATCGACAATCGCCGCACTGCCCTGGTGGATGCAGAACGCATCGATATCGGCCGGCTGCAGGCCGGAATCATCAAGCAGCTCGTGCAAATGCGCCGGGACCTTCAGCAGGGCGAAGTTGAACACCTGGCGCCCGTTCATGAAGAACACGCCGTCGCTGACCTTCAGGTGCGGCGCACCGGCACCGTCGGTACCGAACTTGGCCTTGCCCAGCTGCCAGGGTGCGTCTTCGCCCATCCAGGTCGCGGTCGCGGCATCACCGAACAGCATGGTGGTGTTGCGATCTTCCGGATCGACGATCTTCGAATACGGGTCGGCGGTCACCAGCAGGCCGTTCTTCAGGCCAGCGGCTTCCATGAAACCTTTCATGGCATAGATGCCATAGACATAACCGGAACAGCCCAGGGAAATATCGAACGCCGCCACGGTGGTCGGCAGGCCGAGCTTGTCCTGGACAATGGCCGCGGTGTGCGGCAGGCCTTCCTCGTCACCGTTCTGGGTGACGACGATCAGCGCATCGATGCTCTCGCGCTTGAGTTCGGGGTTGTTGGCGAACAAGGCGTTCACGGCTTCGACACACAGGTCCGAGGTTTCCTGCCCGGCGTCTTTGCGCGGCAGGAAGGCTGAACCGATCTTGCCCAGGATGAACTCCTCATCCTTGGCGAATTTGGCACCCTGAGCGTAGTTATCCACGCCGGCTGTCGGCACGTAACTGGCAATGCTTTTTATGCCAATCATTATGGCTTCCCAATAATAAACAGCTGAATATCACCGCTCGCAGGAATCGAGGGGCGCCGATCAACAGGGATTTGCCGTCACTCCAAAATGGAGCAGAAACGGCGCAATCGAGGGGCAATCACCGACCAAAAAGGCTCAGGCGCCCGCATCCCCGGCAAATACAATACAGTGAAGATGCGCGTTATGACTCACAGGTCACGCTTATTTTGCCCGAATGCGTGCGCGAGGGGTTATTCGATCAGCGACCAATCCAGCGGTGTGCCGCGTTTCAGGGACATGCGGGCCTTGCGCCCGAGCACGCCATCGACATGTTTCGGTGCCAGCCCCAGCCCCGGGCGGATGGCCCGCACGTTTTGCGCGGTGAAACATTCACCCTCGAGCAGGTCCTGCACGACATAGAGCGAGCGGCGGTAGACCAGGGATTTCTGCTCCGCCTCGGTGGCGCCGTAGCGCACCTGTCCAAGCGCCTGCCAGGCCCGCGCGGCCGTCAAGCAGGTACAGCGAGACCTCGGCGCGGTTGACCGCGAGGTCGTAGCGCAGCACGCCCACCGGCCCCTCTTGCGCTTCGGCGACCAGCAGCAGGCATCCGGGGTCGCGTAGCTTCGCCGCCAGCCAGACCCGGTGCGCATCCCAGTCGATCGGCGCGGAGTTCAAGGAAGCGCTGCGCACCGACGGCTGGTTGCGACCCTCAAACAACAGGCGCGCATCCTCCAGCGTCACTTGCCGCAGCTTCAGGGCTGAACTGGCCAGCGCCACGGCGAATCGCCGCGAGCGTTCGGCCAGGCTCTGCCGCAGGCCGATATTGCCCAGCACAAAACCCACCGCCTGTTTCAGACCGTCGACACTTACCGTCCGGCTGGTGCCGAGATAGATATGCATGCCAGCCGCGGCCAGGCGCTCGGCGTTGGCCTGCTGGTTTTGCGCAACGGCGATGCACAGGGTCGGCAATCCCAGGGCAACAGCGCCTCGATACCCAGGGCCGGATTCTCCCCGCAATACAGGGGCGGCAGCACCAGCGCGGCAAACCCCTCCTGCGCCAGGCGGGCAAAGGCATTGCCGGGCAACTCCCGACAGGCGAACAGCACTTCGGCGCCCATGTCGCGCAGCACCTGGGCCAGGGTCAGACAACGCGCGACATGTCCGCTGCCGATGGCCGCCGAGGCGTCGGCACGCACCAGCACTCTCACGATTCCAGCTCTCCGGCCGCCTTCAGGGCCGCATACAGGTATTCCGCCCGACGCCAGTCCTCGGGGGTATCGATATCCTGGACCAGATGGCGCGGCAAACGCACCGGCAGGCTCTTCTCGGAAAACAGCACATCGCCGCGCAACCAGGCAGCACTGCGCCCCCAGTAGAATTGCCCGGCATCCTGAAAGGCCGGCGGCAGATCCTGGGAGCGGGTCTGCCGATGCTCGGGGTAAAGCGCGGTCAGCGCTCCTTCGTCGGTCAGGGTCAGGGCCCGCTGGATCGGAAAGCCGAACTCACAGACCGAAAACGCAAAGGATTTTTCCCCATGCTGCTCCAGTAGCGCCAGGCCCTGGCGCAGGAAACGGGTTTGCAGGAGCGGTGCAGTGGCATAGAGGCAACAGGCGTAGTCGAAGGTCTCGCCCTGTTGCTCCAGCGTCTCGATGGCATGCACGATCACCGCCGCCGTACCAGTGAAATCGTCGGCCAGGGCCGCCGGCCGCACGAAAGGCACCAAGGCCCCGTGCTCACGGGCCACGGCGGCGATTTCCGGATCGTCGGTACTGACCATGACCCGATCGAACAGGCCGCACGCCAAGGCGAGCCGAATCGAACGCGCGATCATCGGCTCGCCATGGAACAGCTTGAGATTCTTGCGCGGGATGCGTTTGCTGCCACCCCGCGCCGGAATGATCGCAATCGCACTCAAGGGCGTTTTTCCAGGAAGAACCAGTTCACATCGTCAATCGGGAACTACGGATCGAGGGAGCCCGGTGGTTCGCGCCAGGTTGGCGGTGATCAGCGCCGGCCCCTGGTTGCGGCCCACGTATTCATCGCCGAACTCGCCACGCCAGAAGACTTCCTGTTCGCTGAACTCACGCATATCTGACTCTTATCCTCGGAGCATTGATCGTGTTTAACCGACAAGCTTGCGTAACTGTTCGACCACATAGTCTTGCTGTTCTTCAGTGAGCAGCGGGAACAACGGCAAACTGATCGCTTCGCTGAAATAACGCTCGGCTTCGGGAAAGTCGCCGTCCTTGAATCCCTGCTCACGGTAATACGGCTGCAGGTGCACAGGAATGTAATGCAGGTTCACACCGATCCCCGCCGGCCGCAGTGTCTCGAAGACATCGCGCTGGGTGACCTTGACCCGATCCAGTTGCAAACGCACCACGTACAGGTGCCAGGCAGACTCGGCACCCGCCTGCGCGGCTGGCAGGGTCAAGGGCAGATCGGCCAGCAAGCGGTTGTAACGGGCCGCCAGCTCCCGCCGTCGGGCGACAAAGCTGTCGAGCCGCGCCGTTTGCGAAAGGCCCAATGCCGCGTGCAGGTCGGTCATCCGGTAATTGAAACCCAGCTCCAGTTGCTGGTAGTACCAGAGACCGTGCTCGGGCACCTTCATCTGCGCCGGATCGCCGGTAATACCATGACTGCGCAGGCGACGCAGGCGTTCGGCCAGTTCGGCGCTGTTGGTCAGGACCATGCCGCCTTCGGCCGAGGTGATGATCTTCACCGGATGAAAACTGAAGATGGTCATCGCCGCATAGGCGCCGCAGCCCACCGGCCGACCGAGGTAGGAGGCGCCCACCGCATGGGAGGCGTCCTCGATCAGGATGAAGCCATATTGCTCGGCCAACCCGGCGATGGCGCGCATATCGCAGCTCTGGCCGGCAAAGGCCACGGCCACCACCACCTTGGGCAAGCGACCGGCCACTGCCGCGGCCTCCAGCTTGTGCGCCAACAAGCGGGCATCGAGGTTCAGGGTCAAAGGATCGATATCGACAAAGTCCACCTCGGCGCCACAGTAGCGACCGCAGTTGGCCGAGGCGACAAAGGTGTTCGGGCTGGTCCACAAGCGGTCACCTGGCCCCAGGCCCGCCGCCAGGCAGGCAATGTGCAGGGCCGCCGTGGCATTGCACACCGCCACCGCGAAGTCGGCCTGGCAATGTTCCGCCAGCGCCGCCTCGAACCGTGGGATGGTCGGCCCCTGGGTCAGCCAGGGCGACTTGAGCACCTCGACCACGGCATCGATATCTGCCTGTTCGATACTCTGGCAACCATAAGGAATCTGGTACGGCGTCATGGCAACAGCTCCAGCGGGGACCGATCCGGCGTCCAGTGAATGAAATTACGCCCGAACGAGCCGGTGTCACCGGAGACGAAAATCGATTTGCCGTTGAACATGCCGTAGGTCCTTTTTTAAACCAGCAACTGCGACCAATCCACACCCTTGGCCATGCCGAGGGTGAAGCCCTTGCCCGTCAAGGCCAGGTTGGCGTTGTAGGCAGGATCGGCCTGGAACGTCGCCGACCATTTCTCGCGCAAGGCCGCCAGGGCCGCCGGCGCCTCGGGCAGGAGACCGGGGTGCAGGACCTGTACCTGCGGCGTCCACGACACCAGGTGGCCGGACTGGCCGACCTTGAGGCACAGGTCGACATCGGCGAAGGCCTCGGCGAAATCACTCTCGTCCAGCCCCCCGACCGCTTCGAACAGCGCCTTGCGCACCATCAGGCATACCGCCGACACCGCCGAATAGTTCTGCTCCACCATCAGGCGCTGCATATAGCCCTTGGCGTCCTTCTTCTCGCCGATGAAAGGCGAACCGACACCGCCGTTCAGGCCGAGCACCAGACCGGCCTGGGACACCTTGGTATCGCGGCTGTAGAGCTTGGCCCCGACCACGCCGATTTCCGGTCGCAGCGCCTGGTTGAGCAGGGACTCGATCCAGTTGGGATTGACCACCTCGCTGTCCGCCGCAAGCAGCAACAGATACTCGCCGGTGGCCTGACGCGCTGCCGCGTTGCAAAACGCCGAACGGCTCGACCAGTCGGATTGCAACACGCTCACCTTGCCGGCCTGCGGCTGCTCGCGGAGCCAGTTGGCAAGTGCCTGGGAGTCGTTCGCCTGATCGGCCAGCAGTACTTCGAAGTTCAGGTAGCGGGTTCGTTGCAGAACGGCCTTGAGGCAGCGCTCCAGCTCGTTGAAGCTCGCCTGGCCATGAAGGATGATCGACACCCGCGGACGCTCGGTATGGCGATAATCGACAAAGTAGCTGCCCGGCTGCGGCGAACTGACCATTGCCTTGTAGCCCCGAGTCCCCAGATGACGCATCAGCGCCAGGCGTTCGTGGGCGTTCTCCTCGTGCGAAGGCACACTGGTGATCAGCAGGGGCTCGTCCAGGTGAGCCAGCCCGGCCATGCCCCCCTCCTCTATCAGGCGCAGCAGCAGATCGAACTCCAGTGCCTTGCTGAAGTCGGCCTTGTAGCCGCCGACGCCCAGCACGACCTCGCGCCGCACCAGCCAGTGCCGGGCCATCAGCGCCGGTACGCTCTGCAACAGATCGAGGTTGAAGTCAGGCCGGAACACCTCGATCAGCGCGCCGTTGGCATCGCGCTGGATTTCATCGGTCGCCACCGCGCGACACTCGCCGGCGTTGCGCAATTCCAGGCCGGCCCGCAACAGGCCCGCCGGCGTGAATTCGTCCCCGGCCTCGGCCAGCAACAACCAGTCGCAAGGCAGTTGGGCAATCGTCTGGTTCAGCTTGTCGACCAGATTGCCCGGCGTGACCCGGACAAAGTGCAGGGTATTCTGCAGCGTGGTCGCCGCCTGCGGTTCGCCCGTGGTGAAAACCACGATCCGGAAGGCCATGCCATGCCCTTCCAGCAGGCTGTCGAGCGTCACCTGCAACTGACCGACCTCATCCTCCAGATCCAGTACCAATAGACCGAAGACCGGGCCGCTGCCCTGCTCGCGCCGATACCCGGCGATCGCCTCCAGTTCGCCGGCAACCGGCTCGCGGGCTTGCAGCCAGTTCAGCAGGCGCCCCGACGGCATTGCCTCGAAGGTCGACACATTATCCTCGGTGCACAGCGCATCCAGCCGCTCGGCCCAGGCGGACATATCCCGCGCCTCGTCCTCCTCGCCCAGCAGTTGCAGTTGCGCGGCCAGGCGCTTGACCAGCGGACGGTTGAACAGGTTGATGTCCTGGGCCAGCCACAGGCGATCCACCACGCTTTCCGGGGTGTCGTTGTTGTGCGCACGCATCAGCGCCCGCTGACGGGTCCACACGCCTTCCAGCCCTTGCAACTGGACACGGCCGGCCGGCATCGCATGGATCAGGAATTCGAACCAGGTCAACTGATCGAAGAAGGCCTGGTTGTAGTAAGGCATCTCCATGTACTGCTTGGGTCCGAACCGGCGTTGCGGGCCTTCCTTGATGCTGTTCCACGTCGAATCGAAGAGCAGTTCCACGGTCAGTGCCCGCCCGCTGCGCAGGCTGTCGACCATTGCCTCGAAGCTTTCCAGGGCGAAGGCCTTGGTCTGTGCCGTATCGAGACCCTCGATGGCGGTGGGCAGCGTTGCCAGGAAATCGGCAAAGGCCTCGCGCTCGGCGACCGACTTGGCATCGGTGTAGCTCAAGGAGTGGTAGACCTCGGTGCTGTGCTCCGAATCGCCGTAGTTGACCTCGCGGACCACATAGGGGATCGGCAGGATCCGTGCCTTGGCCCGTGCCAGCATGTAGTACACGTGACCGATTTCCTGCCACTGGAAACTGGTGCCTTCCGGCAGCGCCGAGTGCCAGTCGCGCATCAGCGCGGTACGGTGCACGGCGTAGAATGGAGGCAGATACTGGCGCATGTACTCCACCACCCGATCCTGGGCCCGCTCGGAGGCGTAGTCCTCGCAGACCTTCTTGTCGCGACGGTAGTAGCCGACGCTGCCGGCCATGGCCAGGTACATCATGCAATAGCCATGGCACATGCCGTAGTCCGGGTTGGCCTCGAGAAAGGCCACCGATTCGGCCAGCGCGTCATGGACGATGAAGTCGTCGTCGGCGGCAAACACCATGTAGGGCGTCTGCACGCTCATCACGCCATGGGCGAACTTGTTCTGCAGCTTCCAGTAGTCGTACTGCGGTATATGCAGGTACTCGACCGAGTCGTAGCCGTGGGCAACCCCGGCATTGGCCACCGGGGACGAATCCAGCACCAGCAGTTTGCAAGGCAGCGCGCCGTAGAACTTCACCGCACGGCGCAGGAAGGCCGGCCGGTTATGGGTGACCAGCACGACCGTCAACAAATCGCCGAGGAACTGCAAGTCCCCCTGCTGCCGTGCCTGCTCAGATACGTACTTGCCTTGCATAAACTTTCCCCAAAACTGCCGAATCGACCCATGAACCCAGGATGATGTTGTTACTCAGCGAACCCGACGCAGGTAGCCGTCCGGTGCAACGGTGACCAGCAACTTGTTTTCCAGTTGCTTGTCGATCTCGAAATCACGGTTCTCTTCCAGGTAGGCCCAGACCGCGGTCTTCGGGTTGTCACCCGGCCCCCATGGACGATCCGGGAAAAACTCCGGCGGCATGTCCTCGACCACGGTGTCCATCACCACGCAGTAGCTGCCGACCGAGACCAGCGGCGCGTACAGGCGCAGCTCTTCCAGCACGTGATCGTGGGTATGGTTGGAGTCCAGGACCAGGATCACCTTCTTGCCCTCGGCGGCAGCGCGGACCTGCTCGACGGTCGACAGCTCGATGCTCGAGCCTTCGATCATGCTGATGCGCTTGCTCATCGGGTGGCTTTCGATGGCTTCGCGGTTGTGCGGGCGAATGTCACGGTCGATACCCAGCACCTCGCCATGGCCTTGCAGTTCCAGCAGCGAGGCGTAGTAGATGATCGAGCCGCCATGGGCAATACCGCACTCGATGACCAGGTCCGGCTTGACCTGCCAGATGATCTCCTGCATCGCCATCATGTCCTGGGGCAACTGGATGATCGGCCGGCCCATCCAGGAAAAGTGGTAGCTGTACTTGTGCTTGGCCGATTCATTGAAGAACTCGCGGGCCAGGCCCTGGAGTTTTTCGTCCTGGCCCTGGGCGGCGATTTCAGCCTGGCATTCGGCTTCGAAGGCTTGCATTACGGTCTTGGTCATTGTTCGGTCTCGGCAAAAGTTCATTGAAAGGAGGCGCTGTCGACGGCGTGGTAGACATAACGTCCACCGGTCATGCGCTTTATTTCTTCGAGGTAATTGGAATTCATCACAAACAGGTTGGCCCCGATGGGCAAGGTTTCCAGGGCTTCCTGCGGTGACGACACACGGACACCGCTGAGTGGCAGGTAACGCCCCTGCTTGGCCGGGTTGATATCCACCACCTGGTCGACAGCCACGCCCGCCCGTTGCAGGAACAACGAATAGATCACGCCCTTGGACGACGCCCCCCAGATGCAGGAGCCCTGCTCGGGTGCCTCGCGGATAATGCGGATGGCCTTGTCCAGGCTGGCGGTGAAGTGCTCCGGCAAGTGCTGGCGCACCACCGGTTCGCTCGGTGTCAGGCGCAGGCTGCCGAGGTCGGCGACGATATACAGGTACTGCCCGCCAAACAGATGACCGGCCTCGTGCACGGTGCCGAACAGGCGACGCAGGTCGTCGAGGCGGAAGTAATTGACATGCTCATAGAAGAGATCGAACCAGGCACTGTGCTCGACGATCCAGTCGAAGCATGGCACCTCGATATAGATCTGCCCGCCCTGGTTGGCCTCGGCCATGGCGGCCAGGAAGGCCACCGGGTCGGCGATATGTTCCAGCACATGGCGCAGCACCAGGGCATCGGCCGCCAGCCCCAGGCCACGGGTGAACGGTGCCTTGATCACCTCGGGGTTACTGCCTTCGTACGCCGGGTCGATACCCGTGATTGCATAGCCCAGGCCGCGCAACAGTTCGAGGAAATAGCCCTTGCCACAACCCACCTCGATCAGGCTCTGCCCCTTGAAATGGCGGGCAATGATGCCCTCCACATCGTTCAGGTGCTGCTGGAACTGGCCGGAATGTGCCTGTTCGTTCTGGTAATCGCTGTCGTAGCTCAGTTTGTCGGCATCGAAGGCCTGGTTGAAGATCAACCCGCTGACCTCGTCCTGCACCAGCACGATATCGGCGCTGGCCGAGGCCCTGGCCGAAGCCGCATCGGCAAAGGTACGGTTCTGCAGGACCGGCAGATCGCTCGCCCGGTACAACTCATGCGCCATGTTCGCCTCCCAGTAACTGTTGCAACCGCTCGGCCACGCCCCAGAACGCCATCGGTTCGTGGCTGGCGTAACCGTAGTGACCCAGGTTCAGCGTGATCGATGCCCCGCGCTCGCGCAGACGCTGCTCAACCAGGGTCCTGACCGCTATCGGCCGGCCGCTGGCGCAGTTGACCACACCGGAAAAGTCCCGTTGTTCCAGAAGCCGCGCGAGATGACCGGCAGCCACTTCGATCGGCAGGTAATCGCGTAGCTGCTCGCCCGCCGACATGTTGAAGTGGCTGTCGCCGGCCTCGATGGCACGGTCCAGGCTGGCCAGCAAGCTGTTGGGGTTCTGCCCCTCGCCGTACAGGTAGAACAACCGCGCCCATTGCAGGTTGAACGGCACCTGCTGGCGCAGCGCCTCCAGAAACAGGCGCAGGCTGTTCTTGGCCAGACCATAGGGATTGCTCGGCTGTGCCGCCACCGCCTCACTCAGCGGCCCGCTCTGCAGGCCATACTCGAAACAGGTGCCAGTCACCAGCACCTGGGGGATACCGGCCTCGACCGCCTGCTTGATAAAGCGGTAATCGGCGAACAGGTTGTGTTCGAAGTGAAACAGCGCCTGGTAGTTCGGCAGCCCGGGCCAGGCCAGATGAGCCAGGACATCGATGCCGTCGGTCAGCGCAGCCACGTCCAGGTCCTCGGCGTGCACGTCGGCGGCAACCAGTTCCACCGCATCGGCCCATGGCAGGCTCCGGGCGGCTTCGGGATGACGGGCCACGGCGCGAACGGAATGGCCACGCGCCAGCAAGGCCGTGACCAGATGCTGACCGACAAAACCGGTCGCTCCCGTCACCAGCACCCTGAGGCCGCTCACAGGACCGTCAACTCGGGCACGGCAACCACGAAACGCCCGCCCCATTCACGTACGACCGCCTGTTGCTGGCTGACTTCCTGCAGCAGGTTCCACGGCAACACCAGCACGTAGTCCGGCTTCTCGGCCTCGATGCGCTCGGGCGAGACCACCGGAATGCGGCTGCCCGGGAGGAATTTACCCTGCTTGTGCGGGTTGGCATCGGCCACCCAGGCCAGCAGGTCAGCCCTGACCCCGGCGTAGTTGAGCAGGGTATTGCCCTTGGCCGCCGCGCCATAACCCACCACGCGCTTGCCTTCGGCCTTGGCCTGCAGGAGAAACCGCAGCAGGCCATGCTTGATGTGTTCGGCGGCCGGTGCCAGGGTGGCGTAGAACGCCGCGGTCTTCACGCCGGTGGCCAGTTCGGCCGCCAGAACCTGCCCGACCACCGGCTGCACCGCACGCTGCGAACCATCGGCGCGCTGCACGAAGACCCGCAGCGAACCGCCATGGGTCGGCAGGCCGCTGACGTCGAAGACTTCCAGGCCGTTGCGTGCGCACAGGGCCTGCACCGCGGTCAGTGACAGATAGGAGTAGTGCTCGTGATACAGGGTATCGAACTGATGCCCGGCCATCAGGGCGAGCAGGTGCGGAAACTCGAAGGTCGCCACGCCCGCAGGCTTGAGCAGGGTGGCGAAACCCTGGAGGAAATCGTTGATGTCCGGCACATGGGCCAGCACATTGTTGGCCGTCATCAGGTCGGCCGACCAACCCTCTTCGCACAACTGCAACGCGGTGTCGCGGCCGAAGAACAGTTCACGGATCTCCAGGCCCTTGTCCCGCGCCGCCTGGGCGGTGCTGCGGGTCGGCTCGACACCCAGACAGGGGATGCCGCGCCCGGCCACATATTGCAGCAGGTAGCCATCGTTGGCGGCCACCTCCACCACGCGGCTGTCGGCGCTCAACCCGAAGCGCTCGACCATCTCGGCCACATAACGCTCGGCGTGGGCCAGCCAGGTGCTGGAAAACGAACTGAAGTAGGCGTACTCGGCATCGAACAGCGTATCGGCGCGGGTGTAGTCCTCGGTCTGCACCAGCCAGCAGCTCTGGCACACCGCGACTTTCAACGGGACCCAGGGCTCCGCCTGCTCCAACTGGTCAGCCCGCAGGTAAGCATTGGACGGCGGCGAAGTGCCGAGATCGATCAACGGCAAGACCAACGGGGTGCCGCAACCTCGGCAGTTCATAGACGTACTCCAGGGAAAGACGTGTCGAGCAGCGGATGACCCGCATCCCTGGCCGACAGATTTTTGACAGCCTCGGGCCAGGCAATCGCCAGGCGCGGGTCGAGCACCGACAGGCCACCCTCGGCGTCCGGCGCATAGTCGGCGCTGTGCAGATACAGCAGCTCGGCGTCGTCGCTCAGGGTCTGGAAACCGTGGGCGAAACCGGCGGGCAACAGCAGGCTGCGACCGTCGCCGGCGCGCAGGTGCTCGGCGTGCCACTGCAGGAAGGTCGGCGAATCCGGACGCAGGTCCACCGCGACATCCCAGACCTCGCCCCGCAGGCAGGTGATCAGCTTGGCTTCCGGAGCCTGGGCATTCTGATAATGCAGGCCGCGCACGCTACCGCGCTCACGGGTGCAGGAATGGTTGATCTGGCGGACATGAAAAACCTGGCCAAAGGCACTCAGGCTGCCTTCGCAAAACAACCGGGAAAACTGCCCGCGCTGATCGGCGTGCCGTTTGTGCTGCACACTGAACAGACCCTCGAGGGGCAAGGGGTGAATCAGCAATTCGCTCACAACGCCCCCCGATAGAGATCCAACTGCGCCAGGGTGAAGGCCCGCATGTCCGCGCCGTTCTTCCACGCCAGGTGCCAGTCCAGGGTATGTTCCAGGCATTGCTGCAACGACCAGCGCGGTTGCCAGCCAAGCAGTTGCCGCGCGCGGCTGCTGTCCAGGCGCAACAGCCCTGCTTCGTGCAGCTCGCTCGGCTCGACCAGCAGGCCCGGGGCCTGCGGCCAGCGCCCGGCAAGCCGCCCGACCACGTCGCCGACACTGCACATATCGTCTTCACCTGGCCCGAAGTTCCAGGCCCCGGCCGATTCCGGCCCGCGCTCATAAAGCGCGGCCGCCAGTAACAGGTAGCCGGCCAGCGGCTCCAGCGCATGCTGCCAGGGGCGCACGGCCTGTGGATAACGCAAGGTCACCGGCTCATCCGCCGACCAGGCGCGGAGCACATCCGGAATCAATCGCTCCGGTGAAAAATCGCCGCCGCCCAGGACATTGCCCGCCCGCGCTGTCGCCAGCGCCAGGCCATGCACGTCGTAGCGCCCGGCGGGAAAGAAGGAAGCCACGTAGGACTGTGCCAGCAACTCGCAACAGGCTTTGCTGCTGCTATAGGGATCGTGGCCACCAAGGGCTTCGTTTTCCCGATAGGGCCATGCCCATTCCTGATTGGCGTAGACCTTGTCGGTGGTCACCAGCACGCAGGCACGCACGCCACCCACCTGGCGGATCGCCTCGAGCAGGTTGAGGGTGCCCATGACGTTGCTCGAATAGGTACCGAGGGGATCGCGATACGCCTCACGCACCAGTGGCTGCGCGGCCAGGTGCAGGACGATTTCCGGCTCGGTCTCGGCGATCAGTTCCAGCAACTCACCGAGGTCACGCAGGTCGCCGCGCCGGTCCTTGATGCCTTCGCCGACCCGCGCCAGTTCGAACAGGTTCGGCTCGGTGGCCGGGGCCAGGGCAAAGCCACTGACCTCGGCGCCCAGGCTTTGTAGCCAGAGCGCCAGCCAACTGCCCTTGAAGCCGGTATGGCCGGTCAGCAGGACCCGCTTGCCACGCCAGAAAGCCGGGCTCAGTCCCACTGCTTCCATGGGGCCTCCCCGCTCTGCCACAACTGCTCCAGGTGATTCTTGTCGCGCAGGGTGTCCATCGGATGCCAGAAGCCATCATGCTGGAAGGCATTCAACTGCCCCTGGGCAGCCAGCCCCATCAGCGGCTCGGCTTCCCAGACCGTGGTATCGTCGCTGATCAATGACAAGACCTTGGGCGACAGGACAAAAAACCCGCCGTTGATCCAGCCACCGTCGCCACGAGGTTTTTCGATGAAGCCGCGGACCATGTCGCCATCGCGCTCCAGCGCGCCGTAACGCCCCGGCGGTTGCACGGCGGTGACCGTGGCCAGCTTGCCGCTGCCACGGTGGAAGTCCACCAACGCACCGATATTCAGGTCCGAAACGCCGTCGCCGTAGGTGAAGCAGAAGGCCTCTTCGTTTTCCAAGTAACGGCCGGCGCGACGCAGGCGGCCACCGGTCATGGTTTCCTCACCCGTGTCGATCAGGGTGACGCGCCACGGTTCGCTGTAATTCTGGTGAACGTCCATGCGGTTGTTGGACATGTCGAAGGTGACGTCGGAGGTGTGCAGGAAGTAGTTGGCGAAGAAGTCCTTGATGGCGTAGCCCTTGTAGCCCAGGCAGATCACGAAGTCGTGGATACCGTGGGCCGAGTACTGCTTCATGATGTGCCAGAGAATTGGCTTGCCGCCGATCTCGATCATCGGCTTGGGCTTGAGGTGCGATTCCTCGCTGATCCGCGTGCCCAGGCCACCCGCCAGAATTACTGCCTTCATCAACGTCCCCTTCTTCTTCATCACAGGAGCTGCTCGGGCCCTGTGGGACTTCCCAGACTGCCGGGTCAAATCATTCGCAATGGCTCAGGGCCGATTGGCCGCGCCGCCAAATGCACGATTTATGGCGATATGAAGGGGGACTTGCAGGAAACGCGCCAGCTCCGCGGACGGAGCCGGCGCAATACATCGGGGACGCGAATCAGTCGGCCAGCCAGCCGTTTTCCCAGTAACGCAGGTTGTCGCCACGCAGCATGTAGTCCCGCAGCACGATCTCACGCAACTCATCGCCCATACGGTAGCTGGCATCGGGATCGGCCAGGTGCATGCGAATCGCCTGCAGCCACTCATCCGTGGTGTTGGTCTTGATCTTCGTGCACGGCAGATACCCGGTATAGGCCTTGGTATCGGTGCAGATCACCGGATAACCACAGGCGCCATACTCCAGCAGACGCAGGTTGCTCTTGCAGTCGTTGAAGATGTGGAACTCGAGGGGTGCCAGCGCCAGGTCGAGGTTCAGGCTGGCCAGCTTCGCCGGGTAGATCGCCAGGTCGATCACCCCGTGGAACTCATGCATATAGGGGCGCAGATCATCGGGGCACATGCCGAAGAAGACCCAATCCACCTCATTGGCCAGTTCCTTCACGACGTCGGCGATGATCGCCAGGTCGCCGGCGTGACTGGTCCCTCCGCCCCAACCCACCCGCGGTTTTTTTGAGGTCCGGCGCTGGCTGCGCAAGCCGTTCCACAGGTGCGTGGCCAGCATGTTCGGCACCACCCGGATATCGCTGTGCATGGAAGACAAGGCGTCCGCCAGGGGTGCGGTGGAGACCACCACCCGATCGCACATGCCGATGCCGCGACGCACCAGGCGCTCCATTTCGTCCTGGTCGGGCAGGTTGCGAATATGTCCGTTCTTGCGCGGCACGCTGATGACATAGTCATCCAGCTCATAGATACGGCGGGCCTGGCTGTAGGTCTTCAGACCGGTGATTTCATCAATCGGTTGCGCGGCGTAGCGACCCTGCAGAACGATAACGTCAGGAGACTGACGCTCGACCTCGATAATCGAAGGCAAGTTGTAATACGTCTTCCCCACTGCCCGCCCCGCCGCTTCCAGCTCGATCAGCGGCTGGGTGACGCGGTAATGGCCGATGGCCGAGGCATTCACCGGCAATGCCATGATCCGTGGCAGATAACGCCCGGAGAAGGCACTCCAGCCCGTGCGCAGGCCCGGCTCCAGGCTGAAGCTGGAGCCGCCCAGGCTGTCCAGCGTCAGGCTGGGATTGTAGGCCGGATCGCGGGCGACAACGGGCAGCCAGCGCTTGTAGAACGTCTCTTCTTCCAGGGCGCGCTGTTGCTGCTGCTCGGCCTCCAGCTGTACCGCCGGTTGCGCGCCCAGGGCCAACTGCGCATGGGGCGTCCAGACCACCAGGTGACCGCTCTGGCCGACCCGCAGACACAGGTCGACTTCGTTGAGGGACTGGCCGAACTGCTGTTCATTCAATCCGCCCAGCTCATCGAACAGCGACTTGCGGACCATCAGGCAATCGGCGCCCACCGCACTCAGGTCATGCACGACTTGCAGCCGGTACATGTAACCAGCCGCATGCATCGCCTCGCCGTAGAACGGTATGCCTGCCGGGCCACGCAGCCCGAGGATCAAGCCCGCGTGCAGCACGCGTCCGTCGGGACTGAACAGCTTGGCCCCGACCACGCCGACTTCCGGGCGCTGGCCGTGGTTGAGCAACTCGTCCAGCCACTCACCCTGGGTGATCACGGTGTAGGGATTGAGCGTCACCAGGTATTCGCCACGCGCCTGACTGGCAGCGAAGTTGCGCACCGCCGCCGCATTGCCCTGTGGCAGGTACTCCAGTACGCGCAGACGGTCACTGCCCAATTGCGCCATGCCGGCCAACCAGGCCTGCGCTTCGGCACCTTCGCTGCCATTGTCCACCAGCAACAGTTCGTATTCGGTGTAGAGAGTCTTTTCCAGCAGGCTTTCGACACAGCGCTGCAAGGCTGCGCACTGGTCCTTGCTGACAATGATGATCGACACCAGCGGCCGCGACGGGTAGTGGTAGTCGATACGATTGAGCAGTCGCCCCTCACCGGGGCGGACCTCATGCTCGACCCCCAGTCGCTCCAGGTGCGCCTGCACGACATACGGGTTGAGCTCGACCAGTTCGGGCAAGGACAACCATCGGGACAGGGAAAACGCCGACTCCAGCTGAATCTCGGCAATATGCTCCACCGCCCGCGTGCCGTCGCTTTCGACCATCCGCCACAGCACGTCGTGGGGAGCCAGCTCGGCGCAGCGCACGTCGAAACCGCCATGGGCCAGAAAAGCTTCGCGCTGGAACGCCAGGGCACGCCCGACATAGGGGTAGCTGCGCATGAGATCGAGGTTGAAATCCGGCTTGAACACCGGCTCCGTCGATTCACCGGCCAGCAAGCCGCCCTCGTCGCTGTAGATACAGCGGGCATTCGGCGAAATCACGATACGCTCGGCCAGCACCAGCAAGGCCGGCTCGGGCAGGCGGTCACCGGCACGCAACAGATAGAACCAGTGGGCTTCATCGAGCTGCGCCAACAACCCGTTCACCTGCTGGCGCCAGTCCTCCTCCAGAGGCAGGCGAAACACCCGACCGTCCAGCGTGGCCTCGGTACAGGCACTGGACAGGACCAACGTCAGCTGGGGTGCGTAGAGCTGCTGTGCGAGGCTGTGCAGGGTCATTTCCAGATCGGCGCTACCGCCCGGCTCGTCAATCACCACGGGCACGATCTTCGGCTGCCAGGGCCAGGTGCTCAGCGTATCCGGCAACAACTTGCGCTGAGGCTCGGTCAGGGTGCGGCACGCCAGCCATTCGGCGTAGAGCTGGGCGAAGCTTTCGCTGGCGATACCGACCCGCCAGTGCTGGGTGGTCTGCCGGGTGCCGAGGGTCCGGCTCAGGGGCAGCTCTTCCCAGACCCGCGGCAGGACCCCGGCCGTTGCCAGGGGCACGTAGCGTACCCAGCCCGGGGCCGGAGCCTTCTCGCCGCTACGGGCCTTGAGCATTTGCAGCAGCCACTGCATTTCCGTGGCGGCGGCATCCTTCATCGCCTGCTGGCGATTGATCCGCTCGGGGTACAGGCGCTCGATGCTCAGTACATTGTTCAATACAGCCAGGCTGCCGCGCCGGAACAGGCAGATATACAGCGCCAGGTCGAGGGACGCGACAAAACAATGCCCGGGCTGGGTCAGGGCCGGCAGCAACTCGAGCAGATCATCCCGACGAAACAGCGCGCAAGTCAGACCGCCGAAAAAGTTGACCGGGAAGTTCTCGCAGATGGCCAGCAGGTCTTCGGCCTTGAACAGCCCGGAAACCGGCGACAGGGTGCTGTTCTCCAGGCGCGAAGGCAATTGGAGATCGTCGGCATCCCAGTAGAAGCGCTGTGCCAATACCAGGTTGGCCTCTGCATGATCGATAAAGACCTGGGCCTGCTGCTCGATAATCCCGGGCAGCAGTTGATCGTCGTCCAGCAGGAACTTGATGTACTCACCCGTGGCCAGGTCCAGGCACGCCTGCAGATTGCCGATATAACCCAGCGGCTGCGGATTGCGCACATAACGCACGGCCTTGCCGGTCCGTTCGCTCAGCGCCTCTACCGCCTTCTCGATCTCATCGCCCGGACTGTCATCGCACACGATGATTTCCAGGTTGGCATAACTCTGCGTCAAGGCGCCGCCCAGGGCCCGGGGAAAGAACCGTGGGTTGGAAGCGGGGATGACGAGACTGACAAGGGGGGTGGTGTTCACGGCGGGACTCTCAAGCGACGGGAGCGCGCCTGCGACGGCAGCGTCCCTGGAGCCGCTGGCCACAGCGGCGGGTATTCGAGGGAGACAGCAATCGGGCGCTTGCGCGCCCGATTATGATTCCTAGATCTTGTTGAACAGGCCCAGCTGGCTGATTTTGCTGAAGGCCAGTTGAGCGGCCTGCAGCATGGTCTGCTGCAAGGTGAGGCGGGTCATCACCTCGGCCGGATCGGAGTCCCTGATCGCCTGCTGGCTGCTGGTGTTGGCCAGGGTGAGGCTTTCGTTGGTCGCTGCCTGTACATCCATCGCCGACCCACGCGTACCGACAGTGGTCGTCGCACTGCCCACCTGGTTCATTGCGCTGTCGATGTTACTGATCCCCGCATTCATCGTTGCCAACTGCTTCTGCTGGGCCGTCGGAATGCCATCGCTCGGGGTATTGAGGGCATTGATCATCGAGCCCAGGGTGTCGAGGATATTCTGGGTCTGGTGATCGTTGGGCTGGACGATGAACTGATCGCCCGTATTGGCCGCCCCACTGAAGGTGAAGGTGACACCGGCTGCCGTTATCGTCTGCGCGGCAGGCAGCGCGGGCATGGTGCCCGAGGAGACCGGTTTGCTGTCCGCCGAGATCGGCGCAGCATACAGGTCATAGGCCCCACCAGCACCAAACTTGATTATTGCCCCACCATTCGGGAAAGTACTGGCGTAGGCCGCCTGGTTGGTGGTGGTCGCACCGGTGATCACCGAAGTCGAGGTGTTGCCCGGGCTACGCGAGGTATTGAAGGTGTCCGGTTGTACCGACAACGTGAAGGTGTGGCCGGCAATCACGGTGTCCGGGACATCACCGGACTTCAGGTTGATGTTCAGGCCCAGGTCGATGCCACGGAAGTTCACCGACTGGTTGGCGCCGTTGCTGTTGCTGATGACGCCGTTCTGGCTGGCCTCCGAGGTCACGTCGTTGCCGCCGGCGTCGGTGATCTTCAACTGCGTGCTGCTGAGGAAAGTCACGGTGTAGGGCTGGCCCGCGGCGAACTTGGAATCATAGGTCGCACTGTTGCTGACCTGGCCGTTGGACAAGCTCACGCGGCCATCGTCCACCGCCGGGGCGGTCATGGTGACATTGGTTCGTGCGGTGTTGATGGACTGCTGGAAAGCCTCCCAACCGGTGATATTGCTGCCCAGCGACAAGTTGTCGCCGACCTGCAGGCTCAAGGTGGACTGGTCACCATTGTAGCTGTAGGTGCCGTCAGCGTTCGCGGTGTACGGCGGGGTGTTGGTCTTCGAACCGCCAAACAGGTAGTTGCCGTTGGAGTCCTGACTGTTCATCAGCCCGAGAATCGTCTGCTGCAACTGCCCCAGCTCCTGGGCCGCGGCCTTGCGGTCGGCATCGGTCTTGCTGCCGGTGTTGGCGGCCACCGCCAGCTCACGGGCGCGCTGCATCGCCGTCTGGATCGAATCCAGCGCCGTTTCGGTCTGACTGTATTGGGTCTTGAGTGCGGAAGCGTTGGTCCCGTACTGCGTCAGCGCCGCGCTTTGCTGGCCCAGTTGCAGCAGCCGTGCCGCGCCAACCGGATCATCGGCGGCGGTGTTGACCTTGGTCAGACTGCTGGCCTCGGCGGCGCTCTTGAGGGTGTCGTTGTAGCCACGCTGATAGTTGGCAGCGGTCGTTTCGTAATACTGGGCGGTGGAAATGCGCATGAATTACGACTCCTTAAAGACTGTTGATCAGCGTGCTGAAAGTTTCCTGCGCCGCCTTGATGATCTGCGACGAGGCGGTGTAGTACTGCTGGTACTTGACCAGGTTGCCGGTTTCTTCGTCGAGGTTGACCCCGGACAGGGAATCGCGCGCGCCCTTGGCGTTGGTCAGTACCGTGGTGGTCGCATCGCTGTCCGACTTGGCCGTGGCCGCCTTGGTGCCGACATTGGAAACCAGCTTGCCATAGGCGTCCGACAGGCTGATGCCGCCGCTCGCGGTGCTGGTGTCGACGGTTTTCTTGGTCTGCAGACCGACCAGGGCGGTGCTGTTGCGGTTGTCCGAGGAACCCGCGCCGGTCATGGACATGGTGAAGCTTTCGCCGGCTTTCGGATTGCCGCCCACCGTGGTCTGGACCGTGAAGGTCTTCTGCACGTTGGGCGTGACGGTGGTGTCCATCACCGGGTTGCCCGAGGCGTCCACCATGTTGACCTTCAGGTTCAGGGTGTTGTTCTGGCCCGGTACGATGGTACCGGTGCCCATGACATTGCCCTTGGCGTCGGTCAGCGTATAGCTCTGGGTGCCCGCAGCGGCCCCGGTACCCGGAGCACCGAAGACGATCTTGGCCGGCAGCCCGTATTTGATGGCGTCCTGCAACTGCGCGTTGTTGGTTGCATTGCTGGTGCCCAACTGGTCGACCAGGGTCGGCTGGGTATAAGTCCCGCCGTTGTTGGCACTGGTCACGCCGGTCAGGGGCGCGGCAGCGGCGATGGTCTTCGAATCGGTCATCACCGTCTGGATATCGCTGGCGCCGCTGCGGGTCGGGGTGATCTTGAAGCTGTCACCCGCGGTCATCGCCGTGGCGCTGTTGGGATTGAGGGTGAAGCCATCGATGACCGGCGGCGGCGTGGTCGCCGTGCTGAAACTGCCCATGTCGGTGCCGTCGGAACGCTTGACCGAGTAGTTCGTACCGCTGGTGAAGGTCACCTGGTAGTCGTAGGTGGTCAGCGCGCCAGTGTCGCTGATATTCACGTTCAGGTTGCCGGACGCCGGATTGTTGGTCGACTTGGCGATGCTGCGCTGGCTGACCAGGGCCGCACTGTTGATGTCGTTGAAGATCGCCGAACCGAAGTTGCCGTTCTTGTCGATACCCTGGGCGTTCTGCTTGTTCATCTGGTCGGCGACGACCAGCGCCACGCGCCCCAGTTCGTTCAGCGCCGGGTTCAGCACTTCGTTGCGATAACGGATCAGGCCGCCCATTTCGCCACCGGTCACCGAGTCGGTGATATCGATGGTGCTCGAGGCACGGTTCAGTTGCAGCGAGGAACGGCTCGGGTCGTCCTTGCTCGGCACGGCCGAAATGGTATTGGTGCTGTTGCCCATGACCAGCGGCTGGCCGTTGGCGAGGTAGACGTCGTAGTTGGAGCCACGCTCGGTCACCGAGGTGCCGACCAGCTCGGACAACTGGCGGACGGCCTCGTTGCGCTTGTCCATCAGGTCGTTGGGCGCGCCGGCGGACGGGGAAATCCTGGAAATCTGGTCGTTGTAGCTGGCGATGCTCGACGCCAGCTTGTTCACCTGGTCGGCCATGTCCGCCAGGTTGGTGTTGATCCCGGTGTTCTGGTCGTTGAGCTGCTTGGCGATGGTGTTGAACTTGTCACTCAGGGCCTTGGCACTGCTCAGCGCGGTCTGACGGGACGGATCGTCGGTCGGCGAAGCCGAGACCGCCTGCAGGGAAGTGAAGAACTTCTGCAGGGACGCGGTCATGCCGGTGTTGGTGTCGGACAGCATCGAGTCGGTCGGCGTGACCTGGGCCAGGTACGACGAGGTATCGCTGTTGAGCGAGGTCGCGGTATGCAGCTGCGATTCCAGGTACGAACTGTAGACCCGGCGCACATCAGCCAGGGTGGTCCCGGTGCCGATGAAGACGCTGCCGTACTTCTGCGAGGCCGCGGAGCTCTGCACGGTTTGCTGACGCGAATAACCGGCGGTATCAACGTTGGCAATGTTGTTGCCGGTGGTCGATAGAGCCGAGCTGGCCGCGTTCAACCCCGTCATCCCGATATTGAGCAGACTCATGATTCAGACCTTATAAATTCGTGGAAGCGCCCGCCGCAGCGTAGTTCTGGTAGCTCTTCATCGTTTTTGCTATTTGCGAAATCTTGCTGGCGTAGTCCGGGTCGGTTGCATACCCGGCCTTTTGCAGCTCACGTACAAACTGTTCTGGGTTATCGGCCGACTTCAGCACATCTTGATAGCGATTGTTGCTTTGCAGCATCGTCACCAGATCGTGGAAGCTGTCCTGGTAGGACGCGTAGGAACGGAAGTCCGCCGTCTCCTTGACCATCTGCCCATTCCTGAATTCGCTGGTGATCGCCCGGGCCTGTGGCCCCTGCCAGCTGCTGCCGGTCTTGATGCCGAACAGGTTATGACTGCTGCTGCCGTCCTGCTGGCGCATGACCGACTTGCCCCAGCCGGTTTCCAGGGCCGCCTGGGCCACCAGGTAACGCGGATCGACACCGATGCGCTGGGCCGCCTGCTGCGCCATGGGCAGCATGGTGGCGACAAATTCATCCTGGGAACTGAACGCCCGCTTGGCCGGTGCCAGCGGTGGCTGGGCCACGGCACGCCCGTAGACCTGCATGGTCCCGGTCGGCATGGCCAGCCAGTCACCATTGACCACGCCATCGCCAGCGGCAGGCGTGCGTTGCGGCAGGACATTCCTGGCCTGCGCGGCCTGGGCGCCATCCACCGACGGGACGAGCCCGGCCAGCAGGCGATCCGCCAACTTGCTCGGCAATGCCAGGCGTCGCGCGTTGAGCTTGGCCACATCGTTGCGCATCGTGCCGTCGGCAGTGTTCTGCGTGCCGACCCGTGACGCCCACAACACATGCTGGCCGTTGGAACGCACGAACGGCGAACCTGGCGTCGCCGTCGCGGTGCCCGCGGCAATCGGTGTCTCGACCGGTTTCTCGATCGCGTCCGCAGGCGGTCCGGCCTTGAGCCCGCTGTCGGATGGCCGCGAGGATTTTTCCTTGGACATCTGGCGCATCAAGACATCGGCCAGACCGATACCACCACCCTGGCGGGACATGGTCACCGCCAGTTGCTGGTCATACATTTCCTGGTACTGCTTGGCCGCCGGGGTATTGAGCGGATTGTCCTGGCCCAGCACTTCGGTGGCCGAACGCATGGACTTGAGCATCTGGCTGAGAAACAGCGACTCGAATTCCTGCGCGACCTTGCGCAGGTTGCCGTCGCTGTTGCGATCGCCGACCTTCAGGTTGTTCAGGCGATTGAGGTCGGTATAGGCCCCCGAGTCGCTGGTACTGACGATCCCGCTCTTGCGAATATCCACCATGGAAACGGCCTCAGATCACAATCAGGTCGGCTTGCAGCGCGCCGGCCTGTTTCAAGGCTTCGAGGATCGCCATCAGGTCGCCCGGCGCCGCTCCCACCTGGTTCACCGCCCGGACGATTTCGTCCAGGGTCGTGCCAGGGCCGAACTTGAACATCGGCTTGGCTTCCTGCTGGGCATTGACCCGCGAGCGTGGGACCACGGCCGTGGTGCCATTGGACAGCGGGCCCGGCTGGCTGACGATCGGGTCCTCGGTGATGGTCACCGTCAGGCTGCCGTGGGTCACCGCCGCCGGCGAGACCTTGACGTTCTGGCCGATCACGATGGTGCCGGTGCGCGAGTTGATGATGACCTTCGCCACCGCCTGCCCCGGATCGACCTCGAGGTTTTCCAGGATCGACAGGTAGTCGACACGCTGGCTCGGATCCAGTGGCGCGGTGACACGAATCGAGCCGCCATCGATGGCTTGTGCCACGCCAGGGCCGAGCATGTCGTTGATCTTGTCGACAATGCGCTTGGCCGTGGTGAAGTCGGAGCGGTTGAGGTTCAGGGTCAGGCTGTTGCCCTGGTTGAAACCACTCGGTACCGCACGTTCGACGGAGGCACCGCCAGGAATACGACCGGCCGACGGAACGTTGACGGTGATCTTCGAGCCGTCACGGCCCTCGGCGTCGAAACCACCCACCACCAGGTTGCCCTGGGCGATGGCGTAGACGTTGCCGTCGATCCCCTTCAGCGGCGTCAGCAGCAAGGTACCGCCTCGCAGGCTCTTGGAGTTGCCGATGGAAGAAACGGTGATGTCCACCACCTGGCCCGGCTTGGCGAAAGCCGGCAGGTCGGCACTGACCGAGACCGCCGCGACGTTCTTCAACTGCACGTTGCCGGAACCCGGCGGCACCTTGATGCCGAACTGCGACAGCATGTTGTTGAAGGTCTGCAGGGTGAACGGGGTCTGGGTGGTCTGGTCACCCGTACCGTTGAGGCCGACCACCAGGCCATAACCGATCAACTGGTTGGAACGCACGCCGGAAATGCTGGCGATGTCCTTCAACCGCTCGGCCTGGACACCGAAGGCGGTGGACATCAGCAGCACAGCCGCCATCAGATGCTTGAAGTTGAACATGGTCATCGGCACCTAGAAAGGCCAGAGCGGGCTGAGGAAGAAACGGTCGAACCAACCCGGCTGGCTCGTATCGGCGAAGGAGCCGGTCCCCGAATAGGTGATGCGCGCATCGGCCACCCGGGTGGACGGTACGGTGTTATCGGTGGCGATGTCGTCGGCCCGGACCAGGCCGGCAATCCGCACCAGCTCGTCGCCGGTGTTGAGGGTCATCCACTTCTCGCCGCGTACCGCGATGATGCCGTTGGGCAACACATCGGCCACGGTGACGGTGATCGAACCGGTCAGGCTGTTGCTCTGGCCGGCCTTGGAAGTACCGTCGGTGGCACGGGTGCCGCTGTAGCCGGCGTTCAGGCTCAGGTCACCGCTGCCCAACGGGTTGTTGGTATTGGGGGTGCTGCCAAACAGCGAGGTCAGGCCGATGTTGGTGGCGCTTTTCTTCGACAGGTTGGAGTTGGCGTTCTTGCTCGCCTGGGTCGCCTCGTTCAGGGTGATGGTGATGATGTCACCGACCCGGAATGCCTTGCGGTCGCCATACAGGTTCTGCTCGAAACCGGCCTGGTAGATCGAACCGTTGTTCGCTGCCGCCGGCAACGGGGTGCGCGGCAACACCGGCGCATAGTAGGGGTCGTTGGGCTTGGGCGGCGGACTCACGCACCCTGCCAGCGCAGCAATCCCACTCAGCGCGAGAACAGAAAACAACCGATTCATGACCCTTACCTCACGGTGTTGCAGGCGACCCTCAGGCCGCCTCATAGACTTGATTACAGATTCTGCGCGACGAACGAGAGCATCTGGTCGGCGGTGGAAATCACCTTGGAGTTCATTTCGTAGGCACGCTGGGTGGTGATCATGTTGACCATCTCTTCCACGGTGCTGACGTTCGAGGTTTCCAGGGTGCTCTGCTCGGTGGTACCGAAACCGTTGAGCCCCGGCGTACCGACCTGTGGTGCGCCGCTGGCGGCGGTTTCCAGGAACAGGTTGCCGCCCACGGCCTGCAGGCCGGCGGGGTTGATGAAGTCGGCGGTCTGCAGGTTGCCGATCACTTGCGAAGCCGGGTTGCCGGCGACGGTGATCGACACGGTGCCGTCCTTGCCCACGGTGAAGGTCTGGGCGTTGTTCGGGATCACGATCGCCGGCTCCAGGGCAAAGCCGCTGGCGGTGACGATCTGGCCGTTGTTGTCCAGGTGGAAGGTACCGTCACGGGTGTAGGCCGTGGTGCCGTCCGGCTGCAGGATCTGGAAGAAACCGCGTCCGTTGACCGCCATGTCCAGCGGCTGGTCGGTGGTCTGCAGGCTGCCGGCAGCGAAGTTCTTCTGCGTGCCGACGATGCGCACACCGGTACCCAGTTGCAGGCCGGACGGCAGTTCGCTGTCCTGGGTCGACTGGGCGCCAGGCTGACGCTTGATCTGGTACAGCAGGTCCTGGAATTCGGCGCGATCACGCTTGAAGCCAGTGGTCGAGACGTTGGCCAGGTTGTTGGAAATGGTGGTCAGGTTGGTGTCTTGCGCCGCCAAACCTGTTTTTGCAACCCATAGTGCCGGAAGCATTCTGTTCTCCTTCGCGCGCCTGTTTTACGGCGCTACGTTGTGGTGATTAGCTGATCTGCAAGACCCGAGCCATTGCCTGGTCATCGTCTTTGGCGGTGTTCATCATTTTGATATGCAGCTCGAATTGCTTGGACAAAGCCAGCACCGAGGTCATTTCCTCGACGGCATTGACGTTGCTCGCCTCGAGGAAACCGGAGACCAGCTTGACGTTGGCATCGACCACCGCCGGCTGGCCGTCCTTGGTATGGATCATCCCGTCCAGGCCCTTGGTCATGTTCTTCAGGTCAGGGTTGACCAGCTTGATGCGGTCGACCACCGCCACCACACGCGGGCCTTCACCCATGGCGCGGATACTGATGGTGCCGTCCTCGCCCACTTCGATCTTCGACTCGGGCGGCACGGCGATCGGCCCGGCATTGCCCATCACCGGCATGCCGTTGCCGGCGCGCAATACGCCCAGCGCGTCAATATTCATGCTCGCGGTACGCACGTAGCCTTCGCTGCCGTCGGGAGCCTGCACCGCCACCCAGCCGTCGCCGCCCACGGCCACGTCCAGGTCACGACCGGTTTCCTGCATCGCGCCCGGAGAGAAGTCGGTTGCCGGCCGCTCGGACATGGCAAACGCACGCGCCGGAAAGACGTCACCGAACACCGGCATCGAGCGGGCCTGTTCCAGGTCACGCTGAAAGCCGCTGGTAGAGATGTTCGCCAGATTGTTGGCATGAGCCTTTTGCGCCAGAGCATTCTGGCTGGCGCCGGTCATTGCCACGTAAAGGTACTTGTCCACAGTCTTTCCTCTTTCTGATGGACGTTTGCCGCCCACCGCTGTACTGCGAGAGCCCTAGCAATTTCTGCACCAACTTGTTTTTTGAACAACACAACCCAACAGGGCCGGGGCCCGAGCAACAAACATGGGTTTTGCGCATGCCGGCTAGAGACGAAAAAACGGCGGAGTTATGCCGCTGGCGGCAAGTATCAGTCGGGTTACACATCGATCAAGCATTAAAGCGCCAATCGGGAACGGACCTTGCAAGCCCCAGCAGCAAGTGACTGATTTCAGTTTGCCAAGGTGCTGCCGACACCTAGATCAGCCAGAGTATTCAGGAGGGCTACCGTGAACCTGTACATCAACCAGCTACAGAAAAAGGCCGACTTCAAAGAAGCCATCTATTCAGGATCGGTATTCCTGGACACCCAACTGGCGGCGACCAGGGAACTCTGTGGCTTCGCCAAGGAAAGCATCACGGCAGCGTTCGACGGTGAAACCGATCACCAGTCGCTGCACAAGATGATGGCCGTCGAAGAGTTCGTCAGCCGGGTGACCCGCCTCAAGGGCCAGTTCACCAACAGCCAGCGCGTCAAGGACCTGATCCTCGGTTTCATCCATGAGATCGGCCTCGACCCGCGCGAATACATTTTTGACGTTCCGCGCCTGCGGGTCGTCCCCAATTACAATTACCTGCACGCCGGTGTCAGCTACGCCTACAAGCCGCACCGCGATACCTGGTATGGCAGCGTCGACTGCCAGATCAACACCTGGATGCCGGTCTACACCATCGCGCCGGAACAGACGATGATGATCAACGCCGCCTACTTCGACAAGCCGGTGCTGAACACCTCGAAGGACTGGAGCCTGAACGACTGGATCAACAACCAGCGTCACAAGGCCAAGGACAACCTGACCGAAGAGGTCCGCGTGCACCCCGTGCCACTGGGCGATATCGACGGTTCGTCGGAAGTCCGGATTGCCGGCAACACCGGCGAGATGCTGACCTTCTCCGGCTCCCACCTGCACGGCACCGTGCCCAACTACACCGAGCAGACCCGCTTCAGCGTGGACTTCCGCCTGATGCACCTCGACGACCTGCTGCACAAGCGCGGCGCGCCGAACGTCGACAGCGCCTGCCCGGACGTCGGGGCCGGCTTCAAAGATTACTTCCACGCCCACGACTTCTCGAATTTCCAAGGAATCTACCAATGACCAAGCGCCGCCTCACGCCTGCCGAAGCCGAATACAACGAAACCCGTGCCGGTGTACTCAAGCGGGTCGATGCCGAGTATGTGGCCGATGCACCGTTCGTCTTCGCCAACCGCATCAACGTGACCGCCGCCCTATCGCGCATGGAACTGTTCAAGAAAGTCATGGATATCCCTGGCGCGATCGTCGAGTGCGGCGTGTACAAGGGCAACTCGCTGATGCTCTACATGCACCTGTCGATGATCCTCGAACCCTACGCGATCAACCGCTCGATCGTCGGTTTCGACACTTTCGAAGGCTTCACCAGCATCAACAAGGACGAAGACCCGGCCGATATCAACGAGACCATGTTCTCCGATACCGACCAGTCGCTGATCCAGGACATGATCAATGCCAACGACCTGCTGCGCCCGGTCAATCGCATCCCACGCTGCGAACTGGTGAAAGGCGACATCTGCAAGACCGTGCCGGAGTTCGTCAAGACCCGTCCGGACCTGGTAGTGGCCATGCTGATCCTCGACACCGACCTGTACGAGCCGACCAAGGTCGCGCTGGAAACCTTCCTGCCGTACATGCCAAAGGGCGCCATCGTGGTTCTCGACGAAGTCGCCTACCGCAACTTCCCGGGCGAAACCAAGGCGCTGCGCGAAGTGTTCGACATGAACAAGATCGAACTCAAGCGCCTGCCGTTTGACTCATGCGTGGGTTACTTCCACATCTGATCGACATGTGGATCTGATTGGTGTGGGGCGGAGCGGCTTCGCGAGAGAGCCCCCCGAGGCTGCTGAAAGCTCCGTTCCCACGCCGGCCTACTCCTGCTTGCCAACGTCATGGGCCTTCAGCTTGTTGGCAATGGTGGTATGGGAAACCCCCAGCCGCTTGCCCAGCAAACGACTGCTCGGATGCTCCGAATACAGGCGCTCCAGCACCGCCTTCTCGAACCGCCCGACAATCTCGTCCAGCCCGCCCTCCAGGGAAAAGTCCCCCAGGGGCTGGCGTACGCCGTAGTCCGGCAGGCGGATATGCTCGACCTTGACCAAACCGCCGTCACACAGCGAAACCGCCTGGAACAGCACGTTCTCCAATTGCCGGACGTTTCCCGGCCAGTGGTAATGACTCAGGCGCTCCATGGCCGCCGGTGCCAGTTTCGGCAACGGGCAACCGATCTGCCGGCTGGCCTGGTCGAGGAAATGCTCCACCAGGGGCGTCAGTCCGTCCAGGCATTCGCGCAGGGGCGGGATGTGCAGCGACAACACATTGAGACGGTGATACAGGTCCTGGCGAAACTCGCCCCGGGCGCACAGTTCCGACAGGTCGACCTGGGTGGCGCAGATCACCCGTACATCGAGATAAACCTCTTCGTCGCTGCCGACCCGGCGGAAACCGCCATCCTGCAGAAAGCGCAGCAGCTTGACCTGCAGGCGCGGGCTCATCTCGCCGACGCCATCAAGAAACAGCGTGCCGCCGGCCGTCAGTTCCAACAGCCCGAGCTTGCCTTCCGCGCGTGCGCCCTCGAAGGCGCCAGGCCCATAGCCGAACAGCTCGGTCTCGGCCATCGACTCCGGCAACCCCGCGCAATTGAGCGCCATCAACGGTGCCTGGCCACGCGGACTGGCCAAGTGACAGGCGCGCGCCAGCAGTTCCTTGCCGGTACCGGTCTCGCCCTCGATCAACAGCGGCGCATCCAGCGGCGCCATGCGCCGGGCTTCGCGCACCACCGCCGCCATTACCCGCGAGCTCTGGAAGATACTGTCGAATCCACGCAACTCCTGCTTGCGCACGTTGTAGATCCGCTCCCCCAACTGATCGGCCCGGTGCAGCGTCAACACCGCGCCGGCCATCGCCTCGCTGTCGTCATGTTCCGATTGCAGGGGGGCGATATCCGCCAGAAAGATGTCACCCTTGACCTTGACCCGCAGGCCATTGATCCGCGACTTGTTGGCCCGCACCAGTTCCGGCAGGTCGAAGTCCGGCGCATAGCGGGACAAGGCAATCCCCGGCACCTCGTCGACCCGCACACCGAGCAACTGGGCGGCCGCCCGGTTCGCCGCGACGATCGAGCCACCCATGTCGATGGACAGCACCGGGAACTCCAGCGCCCCCAGCAGCGCGTTGAGTTCCATATGCCGGCGCTCGCTGGGCATCAAGCCGACCCGCTTCACACCAAACACACCGGCGATGGTCTCGAACTTCGGTCGCAGGGCCTGGAACTGCAGATTGATCAGGTTCGGGCAATGCAGGTAGATGGCATTGCCCTGGTCACCGCCGACCTCGCCCCGGGCCACGTTGATGCCGTAGTCCACCAGCAGGTTGAGAATGTCGCGAAGGATGCCGATGCGGTTCTGGCAATGCACTTTGATACGCATGGAAAGACCCAGGAAGGTGGTCGGGACTGCATCGCGGGGGTTCTTCCGCCCGATTCCAGGCAATTTTTTTCGTTGCCTTGCAGTTTTTCGTAAAGATTACGTGACGGATATCCACTTCGTCATCCCGCGCAAGCCCCGTCATCTCGACAAAAGCCGATATTCGTAACGAATACTTTACGATTTAACCACCCGAGGCTCGCTAGCTTGGCCCCCACCCCCGATGCATTTCCTGCCGGCGCGGATCAACACTAGGGACAACGCTGGACATAACAAGAACGATCCCTCTAGCAGGAGAGCTGTATGAAGCAGACGCAATACGTGGCTCGAGAGCCCGATGCGCAAGGGTTTATCGACTACCCGGCCGCCGAACACGCGGTCTGGAACACCCTGATCACCCGTCAGTTGAAAGTGATCGAGGGCCGCGCGTGCCAGGAATACCTGGACGGCATCGAAAAGCTCGGCCTGCCCCATGACCGGATTCCGCAGTTGAGCGAAATCAACGCCGTCCTGGCGGCCACCACCGGCTGGCAGGTGGCCCGGGTACCGGCCCTGATCCCCTTCCAGACCTTCTTCGAGTTGCTGGCCAACAAGCAGTTTCCGGTGGCCACCTTCATTCGTACCGAAGAAGAACTGGACTACCTGCAGGAACCGGACATCTTCCACGAGATCTTCGGCCACTGCCCGCTGCTGACCAACCCCTGGTTCGCCGAATTCACCCACACCTACGGCAAGCTCGGGTTGCAGGCCAGCAAGGAACAACGGGTCTACCTGGCGCGCCTGTACTGGATGACCATCGAGTTCGGCCTGGTGGACACCCCGCAGGGCCGGCGCATCTATGGCGGCGGCATCCTCTCTTCGCCCAAGGAGACGGTGTACAGCCTGTCCGACACGCCCGAACATCAACCGTTCGATCCGCTCGAAGCCATGCGCACCCCGTATCGCATCGACATCCTGCAGCCGATCTACTTCACGCTGCCGAACCTCAAGCGGTTGTTCGACCTGGCCCACGAGGACATCATGGGCATGGTCGAGCAAGGGATGAAGCTGGGCCTGCACGCCCCGAAATTCCCACCCAAACCCAAGGCTGCCTGATCCGCGGCTTTTGCCATTATCTGAGCCTTTCTCGCCCGTGCACTTTCACCGAGCATGGGCGGGTGGCGTCCACCGAACAAAAACGAGCCACAGGAATACACCATGAACGCCTTGAACCAAGCCCACTGCGAAGCCTGCCGCGCCGATGCTCCACAGGTCAGCGACGAAGAACTGCCGGTGCTGATCAAACAGATTCCGGACTGGAATATCGAAGTTCGCGACGGCATCATGCAGTTGGAGAAGGTCTACCTGTTCAAGAACTTCAAGTTCGCCCTGGCCTTCACCAATGCCGTCGGCGAAATCTCCGAAGCCGAAGGCCATCATCCGGGCCTGTTGACCGAATGGGGCAAAGTCACCGTCACCTGGTGGAGCCACTCGATCAAGGGCCTGCACCGTAACGATTTCATCATGGCGGCACGCACTGACGAGGTCAGCAAATCCGCCGAGGGCCGTAAATAATGCATTTCACCGCCATCGCGCGCGTCCCTGGCGATCCGATTCTCGGGTTGCTGGAGGCCTATGCCCAGGACCCCAACCCGGCCAAGTTCGACCTCGGCGTGGGGGTCTACAAGGACGCCCAGGGCCTGACGCCGATCCTGCAGTCGGTCAAGCTGGCCGAGCAGAAGCTGGTGGACGGGCAGATGACCAAGTCCTATATCGGCGGCCATGGCGACCTGCGTTTCGGCAGCCTGTTGACCGAACTGGTCATGGGCGCCGACTCGCCGCTGATCGCCGGCCAGCGTGTCGGTGCCACCCAGACACCGGGCGGCACCGGTGCCCTGCGCCTGAGCGCGGACTTCATCGCCCACTGCCTGCCCGGGCGCGGCATCTGGCTCAGCGATCCGACCTGGCCGATCCATGAAACCATCTTCGCCGCCGCCGGCCTGAAGATCAGCCACTACCCCTACGTCGACGCCAACAACCGCCTGGACATCGAGGGCATGCTGGCCGCCCTGGAGCAGGCTCCCCGAGGCGACGTGGTGCTGTTGCACGCCTGCTGCCACAACCCGACCGGTTTCGACCTGTCCCACGACGACTGGTACAAGGTGCTGGATATCGTCCGCCGCCGCGAACTGCTGCCGCTGATCGACTTCGCCTACCAGGGCTTTGGCGATGGCGTGGAGCAGGATGCCTGGGCCGTGCGCCTGTTCGCCCGGGAACTGCCGGAAGTGCTGATCACCAGTTCCTGCTCGAAGAACTTCGGCCTGTACCGCGAGCGCACCGGCGCCCTGATCGTCTGCACCGCCGACGCCGACAAGCTGCTGGATGTCCGTAGCCAACTGGCCGCCGTGGCGCGCAACCTGTGGTCCAACCCGCCGGATCATGGCGCGGCGGTGGTCATGACCATCCTTGCCGATCCCCAGCTGAGAAGCCTGTGGGCCGACGAAGTGGAAGCCATGCGCCTGCGGATCGCGCAGTTGCGCAGCGGCCTGGTCGAAGCCCTCCAGCCCCATGGCCTAGCGGAACGCTTCGCGCATATCGGCGTGCAGCGCGGAATGTTCTCCTACACCGGTCTGTCGCCTGCCCAGGTCAAGCGCCTGCGCGACGAGTACAGCATCTACATGGTCAGCTCCGGCCGCGCCAACGTCGCCGGTATCGACGCGACGCGTCTGGATGCATTGGCCCAGGCGATTGCGGCGGTGTGCAAGGACTGACACAACGACAGGCTCTGGCCGGACCCGGTCCTGCGGGAGCCGGCTTGCTGGCGATGAACGATAACGCGATCTGTCTGAAAGGCCGCAGTGTCTGCATCGCCAGCAAGCCGGCTCCTACCGGTTCAATCGTGCCCTCGCGATCAGACCAGGCTTGATGCCCAACGGAGTCACGACCCCTTTTCGATCAGCTTCCCGAAGGCCTCCAGCTCGCCCTTCTCCAGGTCCGAGACGAGGATGAAGCGCAGATGATCGCGTCGCCACGCCACCACGTTGTATCCCCGCAAAGACAGACTCTCCAGCGCCCGATCAGACTCGGTTGTCGGCAGGACAAACAGGTTGATGGTGTGCCTGGCATGCCGATACGCCAACGCAGCGGCGGTCTGGTGTTGCAGGTAATCCAGTCGTCCGCCCAGCAGCGGATACCCCTGGGCCGCATAGTCGAAGACCGGTGGCGCGAAATCGAGCTTGCCAGTGAACCAGGGTTTCACCGTATGCCGGTCGGAAGACACCACATCGTTCAAATGCTCGGCCATCAGCGAACGCACATGACTGGACACCGCTTCATCCAGCCAGGGTTGCTCGGCGGACGGCGTCACCACGTAGAGCATGACCGCGAGACTCAACGCCAGGGTCGAAAACGCCGGCGCCCACCAGCGCCCCGATAACGCCCGCAGTCCCTGCATGAAACCCGCTGCCGCCGAAGGGCGCGTCGGGGCAGCGCCCAGCAGGCTCAGGTTCAAGGCCTCGGGAGCACGGTAATAAGGCGCCCGCTTCCTGACATCGTCGATCAATTGACGAGCCTGCTCATGCCGTCGCGCGCACTGCTCGCAGCCCGCCAGATGCCCGGCCACCCGCGTCGTGGTCGCCGCATCCAGTTCATGGTCGAGGTAGCCATGGATCAACACCTCACAGGTCTTGCAGTCGAGGTCATTCATAAGGGTGCAACTTCAGCAGTTCGCGCTTGAGCATCGCGCGGGCCCGGGCCAGCCGTGACATGACGGTGCCCAAGGGGATATCGACGATTCTCGCTATGTCCTTGTAGGGCATGTCTTCCAACTCCTTGAGGACGATCACTTCGCGAAACACCGGTGCCAGCGCCAGCAGCGCCTGGCGGACCTGCTCGGTCGCCTGGGCCTGGACGATCCTGGATTCGGGGCCGTGCACATCGGCCAGCGCTGGATCGTCCTGCAGCCACTCCTCGTCGATGGCCACCCAGCGCGCGCCCATCGAAGTCCTCAGCCAGTTGTAGCTTTCATTGCGCACGATGGTCAGGAACCAGGCCCTGGCATTGCCGTCGACAAAGCGGTGCTGGAACTTGAAGGCTCTGAAGGCACTTTCCTGGACCACATCCTGCGCAGCGCTGTCACTGTCGGTGAGCCAGCGCGCGAGGTTATAGGCCGCATCCAGATGCGGCGCGAACAGCGCCTCGAATCGCGTCATAGTGGCTCCGATACCTTTGTTCCTGTAACGGTGAAAGGTTGTGTTTTATTCCCGAAAGAATTTTCTTTTTTTCTGGAATAAAGCCCCGCGCCGCCCGGTTTTACAGATGTGAGCTCAATCACTGTAGACCGCCAGCGAGGGCGTTCCCATGGACCTGCACCCGATACCCCACGACAAACGTACCGACGGCCCGCTCGACCCCGCCCGCCGGAGCCTGCTCAAATGCTCGGCCTGGGCCGGCGCCGGCGTTCTCTGGGCGCTGAGCGGCGGGATTCCGCGCGCCTTTGCCCTGGACCAGAACGGCCAACCCACGGACCCGGCCGCGCTGGCCGCGAGTTTTCACTTCGTGCAAATCAGCGATTCGCATATCGGTTTCAACAAGGAAGCCAATCCCGAGCCGGTGAAAACCCTGCAGGTGGCCATAGACAAGGTCATCGCATTGCCCAGGCGGCCATCACTGATCCTCCACACCGGGGATATCACCCACCTCAGCAAGCCCGAGGAGTTCGACACCGCCGCGCAACTGCTCAAGGCGCTGCCCGCGACCGTGCACTATGTACCGGGCGAACACGATACCCTCGACGAGGGTGGCGGCCAGCTCTACCTGCAGCGCTACGGCAAGGGCACCAGGGGCAATGGCTGGTACAGCTTCGATGACCATGGCGTGCACTTCATCGCGCTGGTCAACGTGTTCAACTTCCAGGCCGGCCACGAGGCCAACCTCGGCGCCGACCAGCTCGCCTGGCTGGCCGATGACCTGCGCGCGGTGGCGACCAGCACGCCGATCGTGGTGTTCACCCATATTCCGTTGTGGACCATCTACCAGCCCTGGGGCTGGGGGACCGAGGACGGCGACCAGGCCATTGCCCTGCTGCGCAAATATGGCTCGGTGACCGTGCTCAACGGCCATATCCACCAGGTGATCCAGAAGGTCGAAGGCAATATCACCTTTCACACCGCGCGCGGTACCGCCTACCCGCAACCGGCGCCGGGAGCCGCGCCGTCACCGGGACCGATGACAGTCGCCGCCGACCAGTTGCGCAATTATCTTGGGATCACCGATATCCGCGCGACACAAGGCGCCCACCCGTTGGCGCTGATTGACTCGACACTGATCTGAGGAGAAAAGGCGAATGAAAAGACTTTTGCAGGGGCTGGTCCTGGCGTGCCTGGCGCTCTCGATCCCGGTGTGGGCACAGGAAGTGAAAATCGATATCAAGGAATTCATGTTCGGGCCCAAGGACCTGACCGTCGCGCCCGGCACCAGGGTGACCTGGGTCAACGACGACCAGGTCCCCCATACGGTGGCCGAAACCCACAAGCTGTTCCGCTCGGGCGCTCTGGACACCAACGACAGTTTTTCCTATGAGTTCAAGACGGCGGGCACCTATGAGTACTTCTGTGCCCTGCATCCGCAGATGATTGGCAGGATAATCGTCAGCCCCTGAGGGGGGGAGCCGACGTACTGGCCTGCGCCGTTCGGGGGCTGACGAATGGGCGTCAAACGGGGGCGAAAAAAATCTTTCTGTCATTTGTACTGCTGTATCCTGCCCAGGCTTTTTAAAAGCGCGGATCTACCCAGCGATTTAAAAAACAGACCTTGCGAGGAGCGACGACGATGCACGAGATACCCAACTTCCCCTTCCCAAGCCTGCACGAGACTGAGCAGAAAACCCCGCAACAAGCCAGTGCCCAACAGCCTGAAAAGACCGAGGCCGCAGAAAGCCTCAAGGCCGACAGCAAAGACTGAAACGCCTGGAACGCTGGCCGTGTGAAAAACCGCCCTCGGTGTTTTTCACACAGCCAGACACAGCCATCGCTCCCCGGACCACGACGTGACCGACACTTTCGACGAAACCCAAGCCAGCGTACTGATCGGCACCGCCGAAAAAATGATCGAGCTGTGGAACAACCTCAGCCCGGAAAAACAGGCCGTCCTGCTCGCCCGTTTCGGCAACCAGGAGAATGCCCTGGCCGCCCTGGTCACCACCCGGCTGTTGGCACCCGCCCAATCCTGAGCGCTCACCGCCCGGTATTTTTTTCGATTAGACGCCCTGCAAGCCGCCTCCCGCCGCTATCATAAGCAACCTATCTTTCTTCTTCGCTGTCAGGGTGCCCGTTTTGCCTTCGCCAGAAACCCAGCGTCCCCTCGCGGTCACGCTGCAAGTTGTCTCCATCGTCCTGTTTACCTTTATCGGCTACCTGAACATCGGCATCCCGCTGGCCGTGCTGCCGGGCTATGTCCACAGCGAACTGGGCTTCGGCGCGGTCATCGCCGGGCTGGTGATCAGCGTGCAGTACCTCGCCACCCTGCTCAGTCGCCCTTATGCCAGTCGGGTCATCGATAACCTGGGCAGCAAGCCCGCGGTGATGTACGGCCTGGCCGGTTGCGGCCTGAGCGGAATCTTCATGCTGCTGCCGAGCTTTCTCCACGACTGGCCGACCCTGAGCCTGATCAGCCTGCTTATCGGCCGGCTGATCCTGGGCAGCGCCGAAAGCCTGGTGGGCTCCGGCGCGATTGGTTGGGGCATCGGCCGGGTCGGGGCGCAGAACACCGCCAAGGTGATCTCCTGGAACGGTATCGCCAGCTATGGCGCCCTGGCCGTCGGCGCGCCACTGGGGGTACTGATGGTCAACCAGCTGGGATTGTGGAGCATGGGGGTCAGCATCCTGCTGCTGGCCAGCCTCGGATTGCTGCTGGCATGGCCAAAACAGGCCGCGCCGATCGTTGCCGGCGAACGCTTGCCGTTCCTGCATGTGCTTGGCCGCGTCCTGCCCCACGGCACCGGGCTGGCGCTGGGCTCCATCGGCTTCGGCACCATCGCAACCTTTATCACCCTGTATTACGCCACCCAGCACTGGAGCAACGCCGTCCTCTGCCTGAGCCTGTTCGGCGCCAGCTTTATCGGCGCGCGGCTGCTGTTCGGCAACCTGATCAACCGTCTCGGCGGCTTTCGGGTGGCGATTGCCTGCCTGTCGGTGGAAACCCTCGGCCTGTTGCTGCTATGGCTGGCTCCGGATGCCCATTGGGCCCTGGCCGGTGCGGCGCTGAGCGGCTTTGGCTTCTCGCTGGTCTTCCCGGCGCTGGGGGTCGAGGCGGTCAACCTGGTGCCGGCTTCCAGCCGGGGCGCGGCGGTGGGGGCCTATTCGCTGTTTATCGACCTGTCCCTGGGCATCACCGGGCCGCTGGTGGGCGCGATCGCGTCCGGCTTCGGCTTCGCCTCGATCTTCCTGTTCGCCGCGCTGGCCGCGCTTTGCGGGTTGCTGCTGAGCGTTTATCTCTACCACCAGACACCCAAACAGCGCGCGTTGCGGGACAAGACCTGAATCTGGCCGCCGCTCTCAAGAGCCCCCTGAACCCTGTGGGAGCCGGCTTGCCGGCGATGGCGGTCGGATGATCACTACCTGCCTCAGGGGCCTCTTCGCTGGCAAGCCAGCTCCCACAGGCTGGCCGAATCTAGAAATCGACCTTGCCGCGCCCGGCCTTGATCGCGCCGCGCTGGTTCTTGGTCTCCAGCCGGCGCTTCTTCGAACCCAGTGTCGGCTTGGTCGGACGACGCTTCTTCTCGACCCTGGTCGCCGCCAGGATCAACTCCACCAGGCGCTCCAGGGCGTCCGCGCGGTTCTGCTCCTGGGTCCGGTACTGCTGGGCCTTGATCACGATCACCCCGTCACCGGTGATGCGACTGTCACGCAAGGCCAGCAGGCGCTCCTTGTAGAACGGCGGCAGGGACGAGGCCGGAATATCGAAGCGCAGGTGCACTGCGCTGGACACCTTGTTGACGTTCTGCCCGCCGGCGCCCTGGGCACGGATGGCCGTCAGCTCGATCTCGGCATCCGGCAGGTGCACGTTGTTGGAAATCACCAGCATGGGAAAATGCGTCCGACGTCAGGGCGTTCAGGATACCGAAATAACAAACCCGGCACAGGGCCGGGTTCGCTGGATACGACAATGACCTACTTCAGCGACGGTTCTGCCGCCAGCAAGGCCTGCCGGGCGCTACGCTTGTTCTTGATGCCGTAGCAGACCCACATGAACGCCACCCACACCGGAATCGCGTACACCGAGATCTGGATACCCGGGATCATCAGCATGATGCCGAGGATGAACACCACGAACGCCAGGCAGACATAGTTGCCGTAGGGATACCAGAGCGCCTTGAACAACGGCGTCTGCCGCGTGCGGTTCATGTGCTGGCGGAACTTGAAGTGCGAGTAGCTGATCATCGCCCAGTTGATCACCAGGGTCGCGACCACCAGCGACATCAGCAACTCCAGGGCATGCTGCGGGATCAGGTAGTTCATCACCACAGCCACGAAGGTCACCAGCGCCGAAGCGAGGATCGAACGCACCGGCACGCCGCGCTTGTCGATCCGTGCCAGCATCTTCGGCGCATCGCCCTGCTCGGCCATGCCCAGCAGCATGCGGCTGTTGCAGTAGGTGCCGCTGTTGTACACCGAGAGCGCCGCGGTCAGGACCACGAAGTTGAGGATATGCGCGGCGGTGTTGCTGCCCAGCATCGAGAACACCTGGACGAACGGGCTGCCGCTGTAGGCATCGCCGGAAGCGTTCAGGGTGGTCAGCAGGCTGTCCCACGGCGTCAGCGACAACAGCACGACCAGTGCGCCGATATAGAAAATCAGGATCCGGTAGATCACCTGGTTGATGGCCTTGGGAATCACGGTTTTCGGCTTGTCGGCCTCTGCCGCGGTAAAGCCGAGCATCTCCAGGCCGCCAAAGGAAAACATGATGATCGCCATGGCCATGACCAGGCCACTGACGCCATTGGGGAAGAACCCGCCGTGCTCCCACAGGTTGCTCACCGAGGCTTGCGGGCCGCCGTGGCCACTGACCAGCAGATAGCTGCCGAGGGCGATCATGCCGACGATGGCCACCACCTTGATGATTGCGAACCAGAACTCCGCTTCACCGAAGACCTTGACGTTGGCCAGGTTGATCAGGTTGATCAACACGAAGAAAGCCGCCGCCGAGACCCAGGTCGGGACGTCCGGCCACCAGTAGTGGATGTACTTGCCGACCGCGGTCAGCTCCGACATGCCCACCAGGATGTACAGGATCCAGCAGTTCCAGCCCGACAGGAAGCCGGCGAAGCCGCCCCAGTACTTGTGGGCGAAGTGGCTGAAGGAACCGGCCACCGGCTCCTCGACGATCATCTCGCCCAGTTGGCGCATGATCATGAAGGCAATGAAGCCACAGATGGCGTAGCCGAGGATCATCGACGGGCCGGCGGATTTCAGCACCCCGGCGGAACCGAGGAACAGGCCCGTGCCGATGGCACCGCCGAGGGCGATCAATTGGATATGGCGATTTTTCAGGCCGCGTTTCAGCTCGCCCGAAGGGGGGATGGATCCACTCATTACAAAGGGTCTCACGCAAGGTTTGATGAGGTTCGTGGGGCGTCGAGGTATCAGCGATAGGTGATAGACGAAACCGGAGAGACACACACCAGGCCACGGCATGGACGCCAGGCATTCGGAGGGCAGCAGTTGCGGGAAATAGTACGGGTCATGCGTCACCTGTTTGTTTTTATCTGTGACGAAATCGAACCCATCACGCTTGTGGCGCGATGGAGTGAACAAGGCGGATAGCCTTGAGTGTATTGGCCTTCGGGGCATCGCAAGGCAGCCACCGGACAGCACAAAATGCGTGGATACGCAGTTGGGTCACAGTTAAAACGCCGCGCATTGTACACCGCCAGGCCAGCACCGGCAGGCATGGGCGCATCACACCGCGACCGGTGTCGGGGAACAAGGGGGCAGACCGGAGGAAAAAGCCCGGTCGCCCGGACGCTCGGCAACTATTCCTTACGGGGCGCCGGAACGGCTGATTCCAGGGGGTTCGACTGACAAATGCGTCAGTATTGCCTGACACGCCGTAACGAAATTTTTCCACCCAGGCCCGCCAGGAAAGTTGCCGGCAAATTGACGAATGGTGGCTCCCGCCGTCGCTGATTCCTCGTTTGCCCCCTCCAGAGGCGCAAGCGTCCAGGCAAAAAAAAACGCCAATCCGATGATTGGCGTTTTTTATTCCAGCGAGGCGCCGGGCGCTTATTCAGGCTTGCGCCGCCCGAACCCTGGACGCTGACCGGAACCGGCCGGGGCGCCACGGCGCTTGCCCGACGGGGCGTCCTTGTCCACCAGGCTGATGCCAGGACGCTTGGACTTCGGTGCCGGCTTGGCCGGACGCTTGCTGTCCACCGGACGATCCGCCACCGGTGTCCCGCGCGACTCGCCACGGCCTGCCGAACGCGGAGCACGGGGTGCACGCTCACCATCCTGGCGAGGGGCCGGCTTGCGGGCCGGACGTTCGCCTTCGATCTGCGGCTCGCGCGAAGTGCGCTCGGCGCCAGCCGCCGCACCGTTGGCCGGACGCAAGGTGCGCACACGCTCGGTCTTGCCCATCGGACGCGAGGATTTGCGCTGCATCCGCTCCAGCTTGTCCTTGCTCTTGGCGTTCAGTTGCGGCATCGCCACCGGTGTCAGGCCGACCTCGGCACTGAGGATATCGACCTCGTACTGGGTCATTTCACGCCAGCGGCCCATCGGCAGGTCGGAATTCAGGAACACCGGGCCGAAACGCACACGCTTGAGGCGGCTGACCACCAGGCCCTGGGATTCCCACAGACGACGGACTTCGCGGTTGCGACCTTCCATCACCACGCAGTGGTACCAGTGGTTGAAGCCTTCGCCACCCGGCGCCTGCTGGATGTCGGTGAACTTCGCCGGGCCATCCTCGAGGACCACACCGGCCTTGAGCCGCTCGATCATCTCGTCATCGACTTCGCCACGCACACGCACCGCGTATTCACGGTCCATCTCGTAGGACGGGTGCATCAGGCGGTTGGCCAGTTCACCGTCGGTGGTGAACATCAGCAGGCCGGTGGTATTGATGTCCAGGCGACCGATATTGATCCAGCGGCCTTCTTTCGGACGCGGCAGCTTGTCGAACACGGTCGGGCGCCCTTCCGGGTCGTCACGGGTGCAGATTTCACCGTCGGGCTTGTTGTACATGATCACGCGGCGAACCGATTCGGCCGCTTCTTCGCGCTTGATGACCTTGCCATCAATGGTGATGGCGTCGTGCAGGTCGACACGCTGGCCAAGGGTGGCATCTTTGCCATTGACCTTGATCCGGCCTTTGCTGATCCAGCCTTCCACGTCGCGGCGCGAGCCGACGCCGATACGGGCGAGGACCTTCTGCAGTTTTTCGCCTGCTGGGCCGATTTCCTGGCTGTCTTTCTGATCGTTGTCACTCATCTGGGCACCTCCCGGTGTGTCGATTCAGGCCTGGCCTGAAGAGATAAAAAACCTGTTCTGGACGATGGGATCGTCGAAGGGTCGCGAATCATACGCGGATCCGCGGCTTCGCGCATCACAGAGTAGCAGTTTGTCGGCGCACCCCGTCGCGGCAATCAGTCTTCCCACTGGCGCCGTTCGTTCTCGATGGCTTCGGCCAGGGCCTGGGCTTCCGCCTCCTCGTCACTCAACCCGGGCCGGGCGGCGGCGTCCAGTGCGGCGACGGCGGCCAGCAGGCGCTCGCGGGCTTCGGCGGCACCGACCAGATCCTCCTCCGGCTCATCGGGCAGTTCGTCGGAATCCTGCTCGGGCTGCGGTTCATCGAGCGTCTCGACGGCCTGCGCTTCCTCGCCCTCGCCAGGCAGCTCCAGGCCGGGTTCTTCCTGGAACTCCCCGCTCGGCAGCGGGCTATCGCCATCCCTGAGCAAGTCGTCGAAGTCGGTCTTGATGCCTTCCTCCATCGAGTCCAGTTCCAGCAGCAGGGTATGGAAGCTGGTTTCTTCCTTCGGCTCCTCCACCGCCTCCGGATCGGCGCTGGCGTCGGCCAGGGCCTGCAGGCTTTCGGGCACCGGCGCATCCTCGAAGTCGAGCACCGGGTCCGGCTCCAGTTCGCGCAGTTCCGCCAGTGGCGGCAGGTCGTCGAGATTCTTCAGGTTGAAGTGGTCGAGAAAGGCCTTGGTGGTCGCGAACATCGCCGGTTTGCCCGGCACCTCGCGATAACCGACCACCCGGATCCATTCGCGCTCCAGCAGGGTCTTGACGATCTGGCTGTTGACCGCCACCCCGCGCACGTCCTCGATCTCGCCCCGGGTAATCGGCTGGCGATAGGCGATCAGCGCCAGGGTTTCCAGCATCGCCCGGGAATAACGCTGCGGGCGTTCTTCCCACAGCCGGCCGACCCAGGGCGAGAACTTCTCGCGAATCTGCAGGCGATAGCCGGAAGCCACCTCCTTGAGTTCGAAGGCGCGGCCATCGCAGGACTTGGCGAGCAGCGTCAGGGCTTTCTTGAAGACCGGCGGCTCGGGACGCTCGGCTTCCTCGAACAGCTCGTACAGACGCTCCAGGGATTGCGGCTTTCCCGAGGCCAGCAGAAAGGCTTCGAGCAGCGGAGCCAGCTCGCGGGGTTCAGTCAGGTTCATTGATTCGCTCGTTATTCGGCTCGGGCCCGCACATGGATCGCCCCGAAGGGCTCATTCTGCACCAGTTCGACCAGGGATTCCTTGACCAGCTCGAGGATCGCCATGAAGGTCACCACCACGCCGAGCTTGCCTTCCTCGGCGGTGAACAGCTCGACAAACGGCACAAAACCGCCGCCCTTGAGCCGGTCGAGCACATCGCTCATGCGCTCGCGGGTCGACAGTTGCTCACGGCTGACCTGATGGCTTTCGAACATGTCGCCACGACGCAGCACCTCGGCCATGGACAGCAGGACCTCTTCCAGACTGACGTCCGGCAGCAATTTTCGCGCCCGCGCTTCCGGGGCGTCCAGCTTGGGCACGACGACGTCGCGGCCCACCCGGCTCAATTCATCGATGCCTTCGGCCGCCGCCTTGAACCGCTCATATTCCTGCAGGCGACGGATCAGTTCGGCACGCGGGTCGTCCTCTTCCTCCTCGACCTCGGCCGAACGCGGCAGCAGCATGCGCGACTTGATCTCGGCGAGCATGGCCGCCATCACCAGGTATTCGGCCGCCAGTTCCAGGCGCACCGACTGCATCAGCTCGACATAGCCCATGTACTGGCGGGTGATTTCCGCCACCGGGATGTCGAGGATATTGATGTTCTGCTTGCGGATCAGGTACAGCAGCAAGTCCAGCGGGCCTTCGAAGGCCTCGAGGAAGACCTCCAGGGCATCCGGCGGAATATACAGGTCCAGCGGCATTTCCATGACCGCCTGGCCATAGACCATGGCAAAGGGCAGTTCCTGCTGCGCTCCGGCCTGGCTGTCGACCGTTTCAACAGCGGACATTCAGGCCTCGACCATGAAGGGAGCCGGATCGCCGCAACCGACCCGCACCACTTCCGGCTCGCCATCGGCCAGATTGATCACGGTGGACGCCTTGATCCCGCCGAAGCCGCCATCGATGATCAGGTCGACCTGATGTTCGAGCAACTGGCGGATCTCGTAGGGATCGATCATCGGATCGCTGTCGCCGGGCATGATCAGACTCACGCTCATCAGCGGCTCGCCCAGTTCGGCCAACAGCGCCAGGGCAATCGGATGACTGGGGATACGCAGGCCGATGGTGCGTTTTTTCGCGTGCAGCAGCAGCCGCGGCACTTCCCGGGTCGCATTCAGGATAAAGGTGTAGGGCCCTGGCGTATGAGCCTTGAGCAGGCGGAACAGGCCGGTGTCGACCTTGGCGAACAGGCCCAGTTGCGACAGGTCGGCACAGATCAGCGCAAAGTTGTGCTTGTCATCCAGTTGCCGCAACCGCCGCACACGCTCGACCGCATTCTTGTCGCCGATCTGGCAGCCGATGGCATAGGACGAATCGGTCGGATAGATCACGACCCCACCCTTGCGAATGATTTCCACCGCCTGCTTGATCAGGCGCGCCTGCGGGTTTTCCGGATGAATCTGGAAAAATTGACTCACATTTTCTACCTGTTCAGACGCATGCGGTTGTTGGCTGGTCATATTTGAACCGACACCAGAGCGGCGGCAGATCTTCGGGAAGCGGGCGGTACTCACCGATCTCGGACCAGCCTCCAGGGCCATGAAAATCGCTGCCGGCACTGACCAGCAGCCCGAACTCACGGGCCAGGATCGCCAGGCTGCCGACCTGCTCGGCCGGCTGGTGCCCGTTGACCACTTCAAGTGCCTGGCCTCCCGCTTGAATATAGTCGGCAATCAGCTTGCGGCGCTTGCTGCGGGTGAAATCGTAGTGCCAGGGGTGCGCCAGGCTGACCCAGGCGCCGGCCGCGCGCAAGGTGCCGACGGTGTCCTCCAGGGTCGGCCAGTGCAGCTTGACATCCCCCAGCTTGCCGGCCCCCAGCCACTTGCGAAAAGCCTCGGCCCGGTCCTTGACGAAGCCCTCGCGGACCAGGAAGTCGGCGAAATGCGGGCGCGCCGGCGCATTGCCGCTGTCGCCCAGCTCCTGCTGGATCGCCCGCGCGCCGTCCAGCGCACCGGGCATGCCCTTGAGGGCGAGCTTGCGGCTGATTTCCTCGGAGCGCAGCCAGCGTCCCTCGTGCAGCCTGGCGATGGCCTCGACCAGCGCCGGCGCATTGACATCAAAGCCGTACCCCAGCACGTGGATGGTCGCGCCGCCCCAGGTGCAGGACAACTCGACGCCATTGACCAGCCGCATGCCCAGCGCATCCGCCGCGGCCCGGGCCTCGGCAAGGCCCTCCAGGGTGTCATGGTCGGTCAGGGCCAGGACTCGCACGCCTTTCTCGTGCGCACGGGCAACCAGGACCGCGGGCGCGAGGGCGCCGTCGGAAGCCGTGCTATGGCAGTGCAGGTCGATTTCCACGGGAACTGAATAACCTCTAGGTGGCGCTTTCGCTGGCAAGTATGTTTGTTATTATGCCGCTACATCCTGCTTCTGGCTGCCACTGTGAAACAATTCATCGATTTCATCCCGCTGTTCCTGTTTTTCATCGTCTATAAAATCGAACCCCGCATCATCGACATCGCCGGCAACAATGTGACGGTCGGTGGCATCTACAGCGCCACGGCGGTGCTGATCATCAGTTCCCTGGTGGTCTACGGCGCCCTGTTCGTCAAGCAACGCAAGCTGGAGAAAAGCCAGTGGCTGACGCTGGTCGCCTGCCTGGTGTTCGGCAGCCTGACCCTGGCCTTCCACAGTGAAACCTTCCTCAAGTGGAAGGCACCGGTGGTCAACTGGCTGTTCGCCCTGGCCTTTGCCGGCAGCCATTTCATCGGCGACCGCCTGCTGATCAAGCGCATCATGGGGCATGCCCTGAACCTGCCGGACCCGGTCTGGACGCGCCTGAACGTCGCCTGGATCGTGTTCTTCCTGTTCTGTGGCGCGGCCAACCTGTTCGTCGCGTTCACCTTCCAGCAGTACTGGGTGGACTTCAAGGTATTCGGCAGCCTGGGCATGACCCTGCTGTTCCTGATCGGCCAGGGTATCTACCTGTCCCGCCATCTGCACGACGCCGATCCCACCACGCCAAAAACCGAGGACTGACATGCTCTACGCAATCATTGCCACCGACGTCGAGAACTCCCTGGAAAAACGCCTGGCGGCACGTCCGGCGCATATCGAGCGGCTGCAACAGCTCAATGCCGAGGGCCGGGTGATCCTCGCCGGACCGCATCCGGCCATCGACAGCAACGACCCTGGCGCCGCCGGCTTCACCGGCAGCCTGATCGTCGCCGAGTTCGAGTCCCTGGCAGCCGCACAGGCCTGGGCCGAGGCCGATCCGTTCGTCGCCGCCGGCGTCTACGGCCACGTCCTGGTCAAGCCATTCCGCCAATCAATGCCCTGAGCCGGCGCCGGCGCGATGCCCCGCCAGGGATCATCGCGCAGGCAATCGCTCATTATTCTCGTTCGACAGCCGACAACGTTCTGAATACCGATTGGAATCAGGAGTTTCCGATGCGTAAAGGTCCGTTGTGTCTGCTGTGCGTCATGTTATCGATCGGGGCAATCGCCCAGGCTGAAGAAAGCGGCACGGGCAATTCCACGCCCCTGTCCCTGAGCGCCGGAAGCCAGATCACCGATTTGCAGCAACGCCTGAAAGAAAGCGAGCGACAGCGCGAAGAACTGAGCAAGCAGCTGGCCAGCGCCGACGCCGAGCGTGAAAGCGCCCAGCTCAGCCGGTTGCGTCAGGAGAACCAACGCCTCAAGCTGCAACTCAAAGAGGCACAGGCCAACCCTGTTCCCCGCCTGCTGACCGACCAGCAGCAATGGTTTGTCACCGGAGGGGGAGTTGCACTCCTGGCCCTGCTCTGCGGTATCTTCGCCAGTGGCGGGCGCAGACAGCGCCGGCAATGGTTGAATTGAGAGCGCCATCGGGCGATCTGTTATCGAGAACTTCATGAGCGACCTGTTACTGATAGACGATGACCAGGAGCTGTGCGAGCTCCTGACCAGTTGGCTGAGCCAGGAAGGCTTTCAGGTACGTGCCTGCCACGATGGCCTCAGCGCCCGCAAGGCCCTGGCCGACAGCGCCCCGGCGGCGGTGGTGCTGGACGTGATGCTGCCCGACGGCAGCGGCCTCGAGCTGCTCAAGCAGTTGCGCAGCGATCACCCGGAACTGCCGGTGGTGATGCTCTCGGCCCGCGGCGAACCCCTGGACCGTATCCTCGGCCTCGAACTGGGCGCCGACGACTACCTGGCCAAGCCCTGCGACCCTCGGGAACTGACCGCCCGCCTGCGCGCGGTGCTGCGCCGCAGCCACCCGACCGCGACGTCGAGCCAGCTGGAACTGGGCGACCTGTGTTTCAGTCCGGTGCGGGGCGTGGTCACCATCGATCAGCAGGACTTCACCCTCACCGTCTCCGAAAGCCGCCTGCTCGAAGCCCTCCTGCAGCAACCCGGCGAACCGCTGGACAAGCAGGAACTGGCGCAGATCGCCCTGGGTCGCAAGCTGACCCTCTACGATCGCAGCCTGGACATGCACGTCAGCAACCTGCGCAAGAAGATCGGCCCGCATCCCGACGGGCGCCCGCGGATCGTCGCGTTGCGCAGCCGCGGTTATTACTACGCACCGTGAGCCAGCGATGATCCTTGATCGCTCCCACGCTCCAGCGTGGGAACGATCAAAACGCTTTGTAAGTTCTGCCCGAGCCCCTCTTTACCCAAGCTTTACCCTCCGCTGACCGCCGCTGACCTTGATCTCCTTAATCTGTACTCACCCGGACTGACCGGAACCGAGACAAGGAGAAACACCATGCGCAAGACCCTTATCGCCCTGATGTTCGCTGCAGCCCTGCCAACCGTCGCCATGGCCATGCCTGGCAGCGGTGGCCCGATGGACGGCCCACACCATGGCGGCGGCAATCACTGGCGGGCGCCCTACAGCCAACTGGACCTGACCCCTGACCAGCGCCACGCCATCGGCAAGCTGATGGGTGAACAGATGCGCGATCGCAAGATGCTCGCCGAGAAGTACCTGGCCAAGCTCTCGCCGGCCGACCAGACGGCGTTCAAGAACGAACGGGACGCCGCTCGCCAGAAAACCCAGGGCGAAATCCGCGCGCTGCTCAAGCCTGACCAGCAGAAGACCTTCGACGAGATCCAGAAGAAACACGCCGAACGTCGTGCCGAATGGGCCGAATTCAAGGCCTGGAAAGCACAGCAGCCACAAAAAGCGCAATAATCCGCTTCTACCCCGAGCCCGACGGCCAATGCCGCCGGGCTTTCCCTGTTTGATTGGTTGAGGAATTGCCGTGCGATCACTGTTCTGGCGCATCCTGGCCAGCTTCTGGCTGGCCATTGCCCTTGTCGCGGGATTGTCGATTCTGCTCGGACACATGCTCAACCAGGACGCCTGGATCCTCAGCCGGCATCCGGGCCTGGCGACCCTGGCCGAAGACTGGACCCAGACCTATGAAAACCAGGGCGAAGACGCCGCCCAGGACATCCTGGAACAGCGCAAGAAGCAGTATCACATCGATGTCCAGGTCCTCAACGAAAGCGGCGACCCGGTGGTACGGGGCACCTTCCCTCGTCGCGCCGCGGCCTTCGAGGCCCGCCAGAACAACGATGATCGCCGGTTGCCGTGGCGGCGCCTGACGGTCGAATACACCAGCCCGAAAAGCGGCGATACCTACCTGCTGATCTACCGTATTCCCCACCCGGAGCTGGATGCCTGGCACCGTGAAAGCCTGCTCTGGCCCCTCAGTGCCCTGGGCATCGCCCTGGTGGTGCTAACGCTGTTCAGCCTGCTGGTGACCCTGTCGATCACCCGGCCGCTGAGTCGCCTGCGCGGTGCCGTGCATGACCTCGGCCAGGCCACCTATCAACAGAACAGCCTGGCGAAACTGGCTGCGCGGCGCGATGAGTTCGGCGTGCTGGCCAAGGATTTCAACCTGATGGGCGCCCGCCTGCAAAGCCTGATCGGCAGCCAGCGGCAATTGTTGCGTGATGTCTCCCACGAGCTGCGCTCGCCACTAGCGCGCCTGCGGATCGCCCTGGCCCTGGCCGAACGTTCGAACCCCGAGGAACGTGAACGACTCTGGCCGCGACTGACCCGCGAATGCGATCGCCTGGAAGCGCTGATCAGCGAAATTCTCGCCCTGGCCCGGGTCGATGCCGACCAGGCCAGCGCCGAAGAGGTCGATCTCAATCAGTTGCTGACGGTCCTGCAAAGAGAGGCCGTGCTCGGCTCAACGGAGCAACCGGTGCAACTGGAGGCCGAACAGGCGCTGAGCCTGAGGGGCTGGCCGACCATGATCGAACGGGCACTGGATAACCTGCTGCGCAATGCCCAGCGCTTCAACCCCGAAGGCCAGGCCATCGAAGTCTCGGCGCGGCGCCAGGGCGAACGGATCGAAATCAGCGTCCGCGACCATGGCCCCGGCGTCGAAGCCGAACACCTGGCACAGTTGGGCGAACCGTTCTTCCGCGCTCCCGGCCAGACCGCGGCGGGCCATGGCCTGGGCCTGGCGATTGCGCGCCGGGCAGCGGAACGGCATGGCGGCAGCCTGATGCTGGCGAATCATCCGCAAGGCGGCTTTATCGCCACCCTGGACTTGCCGCTGGAGCCGGGAACAACCAGTTGAACCTTGTCCCTGCGCAAGCGGAATCGAGCGGGAGCCGGCCGGCTCCCACACAAGCCCCGGGATTTCAGGCCGACCAGGCGCTGACAAACTCCGTCAGGTCGACCTTGGGCGCCGGGCGCAATTCGTTCTGCGGCGTGCCCAGGTAGAGAAACGCGATCACTTCCTCGTCGTCGCTCAGGCCCAGGCCCTTGGCCACATGGCGCGAGTAGGACAGTTCGCCGGTGCGCCAGACCGCACCGATGCCCTGGGCGTGCGCCGCCAGCAGGATCGCGTGGGCCGCACAGCCGGCGGCCAGCAGTTGCTCGGACTTCGGCACCTTGAAATGCTCCTGCAAACGCGCGACCACGACCACCACCAGCGGTGCCCGCAACGGCATGCCATGGGCCTTGTCGAGTGCCGCCTGGGTCACTTCGCCACCTTGCTGCTGCACCGCCTCGGCAAGCAATTGCCCCAACTGTTCGCGAGCCGCGCCTTCTACCGTCAGGAACCGCCAGGGCCGCATCTGCCCATGGTCCGGCGCGCGCATGGCGGCCGCGAACAGGACTTCGCGCTGGGCCGCCGTCGGTGCCGGATCCAGCAGGCGCGGTGCGGAAACACGGTTGAGCAAATTGTCGAGAGCCTCCATCGGCCACCTCCTCGGGAAAATGTGCGGCTATTCTAGCCACATCCGTAGCGGCCCTGGCGGTTTACATGGACAGGCCCGCAGGTAGAATGACGCCCTTCCCCTGCCCCGAGCTTATTTCATGGCGTTGCCGACCCTGCGCATCATCGGTTTCATCATCGGCATCTTCCTGATTACCCTGGCTATCAGCATGGTCGTGCCCATGCTGACCCTGGTGATTTTCGAACGCACCAGCGACCTGCCGTCGTTTCTCTGGGCCAGCACCATCACCTTTATCGCCGGCCTGGCCCTGGTGATCCCGGGTCGCCCGGAACAGGTGCACTTGCGCCCCCGGGATATGTACCTGCTGACCGTCTCCAGCTGGGTGGTGGTGTGCATTTTCGCCGCCCTGCCCTTTCTGCTGACCCTGCACACCAGCTACGCCGACGCCTTCTTCGAAAGCATGTCGGGCATCACCGCCACCGGCTCGACAGTGCTCAGCGGCCTGGACAACATGTCCCCCGGCATCCTGATCTGGCGCTCGCTGCTGCACTGGCTGGGGGGCATCGGCTTTATCGGCATGGCGGTGGCGATCCTGCCGCTGCTGCGAATCGGCGGCATGCGCCTGTTCCAGACCGAGTCCTCGGACCGTTCGGAGAAAGTCATGCCGCGCTCGCACATGGTGGCGCGCCTGATCGTGACCGCCTATGTCGGCATCACCATCCTCGGCAGCCTGGCCTTCTGGTGGGCCGGCATGAACCTGTTCGATGCGATCAACCATTCGATGTCGGCGATTTCCACCGGTGGCTTCTCGACCTCCGACCAGTCCCTGGCCAAGTGGCATCAGCCGGCGGTGCACTGGGTGGCGGTGGTGGTGATGATTCTGGGCAGCCTGCCGTTCACCCTCTACGTCGCGACCCTGCGCGGGCACCGCAAGGCACTGATCAAGGACCAGCAGGTCCAGGGGTTGCTGGGGCTTCTATTGGTGACGTGGCTGGTACTGGGCACCTGGTACTGGTGGACCACCGACCTGCACTGGCTCGATGCCCTGCGCCACGTGGCGCTGAACGTGACCTCGGTGGTCACCACCACCGGCTTTGCCCTGGGCGACTACAGCCTGTGGGGCAATTTCTCGCTGATGCTGTTTTTCTACCTGGGTTTTATCGGCGGGTGTTCAGGTTCGACGGCGGGCGGGATCAAGATCTTCCGTTTCCAGGTCGCCTATATCCTGCTCAAGGCCAACCTCAACCAGTTGATCCATCCGCGGGCGGTGATCAAGCAGAAGTACAACGGTCACCGGCTCGACGAGGAAATCGTCCGCTCGATCCTGACCTTTTCGTTCTTCTTCGCCATCACCATCTGCGCGATTGCCCTGGCCCTGTCGTTGCTCGGCCTGGACTGGATGACCGCCCTGACCGGCGCCGCCAGCACCGTGTCCGGCGTAGGCCCCGGCCTGGGCGAAGTGATCGGCCCCTCGGGCAACTTCGCCAGCCTGCCGGACGGGGCCAAGTGGATCCTGTCCCTGGGCATGCTGCTGGGCCGGCTGGAGATCATCACAGTGTTCGTGCTGTGTATTCCGGCATTCTGGCGTCACTGACCGTCGCCACCGTCCCCAGCAGGCGCGCCCGGTACTCGCCGGGCGTCACTTCGAACCAGCGGCGGAACGCGCGGAAAAAGTTGCTCGGATCGGCAAAGCCCAGCAGATAGGCGATTTCCAGCAGGGTCATGCGCGGCTGCGCCAGGTACTGCTCGGCCAGTTCGCGACGGGTGTCGTCGAGCAGGGTCTGGAAGCTCGTGCCCTCCTCCTGCAAGCGCCGCTGCAGGGTCCGCTGCGACAGGTGCAAAGTCTGCGCGACCATCTCGCGCTTGGGCTCGCCCTGGGGCAGCAACCGACACAAGACCTGGCGCGCCTTGTGGGTCACCCGGCTCTCGGAAAAGCGCGCCAGGTATTCGCCAGCGAAGCGATCATGCAACAGGGCCATCGCCTCATTGGCGGTGGGTAACGGTGCTTCCATATCGGCTTTCTCGAAAATCAGCGCGTCGTAGGGCGCGTTGAACACCAGCGGCGCATGAAACACTTCTTTGTAGGGTCCGATGTCTTCCGGCTGGGAGCCCTGGACCAGGACCTTGCGCGGCTGCAACGTACGCCCGGTCAGCCAGCCGCACAAGGCCAGGGCGCAAGCCAGCGATGCCTCGGCGCTCTGCCGGGTCGGCGGCAGGTGATCGCCATGCACGGTGAGGATCAGCGCATAGCCCTCGGGCAGCAGGCGAAAGCTCAGGTCCGCGCTTTCGGCAATGATCCGCTGGTAGCGCACCAGGCGCATGAAACCTTCGGCCAGGGTCTGGCTGGACATCAACGCATAACCGGCCACATGAAAAGACGCCGGACGCACCACCTTGCCCATGTTCAAGCCGATCGCCGGGTTGCCGGACAGTTCCACCGCACGCTGCCAGAGCCGCGTCATGGAGTCCTGGGGGAAGCGCGCGTCAGGGTCATCCAGCGCGGCATAATCGAGCCCGAGCTGCTTGAAAAGGGCACGGCAATCCAGACCGTCCATCTCCAGCGCTTTGACAATCCCCATCGCCCAGCTTGCAGAAGTCGTTCTTTCGCTCATGGCCTTTTCTTACATGGTAAGCCGCATATTACGACTGATGGCCTAAGGATACTAAAGTGGCGCCTATTGTCACTGGTCGTTACAGCTAATGACTCTAGACTCAAATAAGCTCCCCGGGGAACCGCCCGCGCCCCATCGCTGAAGCACGGAGAGTACGCTTTGGAAAACGCCAGGAAATTCAACAGTTTTGCCGAGTTCTACCCCTACTACCTGAGCGAGCACGGCGACAGCACCTGCCGTCGCCTGCATTTCGTCGGAACCAGCCTGGTCATCTTCATTCTCGCCATGGCGATCGGTCGCTCGGCCTGGTGGTTGCTGTGGGCGCTGCCGGTGGCCGGCTACAGTTTCGCCTGGGTCGGCCATTTCTTCTTCGAGAAGAATCGCCCGGCAACCTTTCAGCATCCTTTCTACAGCCTGCTGGGCGATTTCGTCATGTACCGCGACATGTTGCTGGGCAAGGTGCCGTTCTAGGCCACCCATCGAGGCCCCGCAAGCCAGCGATCCGTCTCGCGCAGCCACTGTCAGACGCGGGGCGCGGCCTAGACTGAAGGCAGGATCCACAGCACAAGAAAGGACCGCCGATGAATGTCCAGGCCCGCTTTACCCATATGCAGGACGGTACCGAGGAAGACTGGGCGATCATCGCCGCCGACTTCAGTGCCTACGCCCGGCAGTTGCCGGCGCGGATCGTGGCCCACCTGAGGCTGCTGGAAGGGGACTTCGGCGGCTTCCCGGTGGATCGCCTGACCCACTCGCTGCAAACCGCCAGCCGCGCCTGGCGCGATGGACGGGACGAGGAATACGTGGTCTGCGCCCTGCTCCACGATATCGGCGACACCCTCGGCTCCTATAATCACCCGGATATCGCCACGGCGATCCTCAAGCCGTTTGTCAGCCCGGAAAACCTGTGGATGGTGGAGAAGCACGGGATCTTCCAGGGCTACTATTTCTTCCATCACCTGGGTATGGATCGACACCTGCGCGAACAGTTCAGCGAGCATCCGCAGTATCAACCGACTATCGAGTTCTGTGCCCGCTATGACGCCGCGGCCTTCGACCCGGCCTACGACACCCTGCCCCTGAGCTTTTTCGAGCCGATGCTGCAACGCCTGTTCGCCCAGCCGAAAAACTCGATCTACAAGGCGGCGATGGAACAGCAGTCGGCCTGAACGATCATCAACCGACCTGCGCGACCTTCTCCAGCTCCAGCTTGAGCTGGGCCTCGCGAGCCTGGGCATCCGCCAGTCGATACAGCTCGATGGTGCCATCCCAGTGCTCGATCAGCGCCGTGCAGGACTCGACCCAGTCACCGCAGTTGAGGTACTCCACTTCACCGACCTGGCGAATCTCGGCGTGGTGGATATGCCCGCAGACCACGCCATCCAGGCCACGCTTCACGCATTCGTGGGCGATGGCCTCCTCGAAGTCGCTGATGAAGCTGACCGCGGTCTTGACCTTGTGCTTGAGGTACGCCGACAGCGACCAGTAGCCATAACCGTAACGCGCCCGCCAGTGGTTCAGCCAGCGGTTGAGGGTCAGGGTGAACTCGTAGGCCGAGTCGCCGAGAAAAGCCAGCCAGCGGTGGTAGCGGGTGATGACGTCGAACTGGTCGCCGTGGATCACCAGCAGCTTGCGACCATCGGCGGTGACATGCACCGCTTCGTCCACCAGCTGGATATTGCCCAGGATCAGCTTCGAATAGCGACGCAGGAACTCATCATGGTTGCCGGTGACATAGATCACCTCGGTGCCGCGCTTGCTCATGGTCAGCAGGCGCCGAATCACGTTGGTGTGGGCCTGGGGCCAATACATGCCGCTGCGCAGCTTCCAGCCGTCGATGATATCCCCGACCAGGTAGACCCGGTCGGCGTGATAGCCCTTGAGGAACTGCGACAGGTGCTCCGCCTGGCAATCGCGGGTGCCGAGGTGCACATCGGAAATCCACAGGGTTCGCACACGTTGCTTACGGCTGGGTTTGGCGAGCTCCGCACGGGTCATGGGCATTCTCCGGATTTTTCCTGAGCTTGCACCGGGGCAGTTAATGCACCATGACACTCCCGCGACAGTCTGATGACAGCCGCCGACCTGACATAACCGCTTCAAGTTCAACCGGTATAGACTGCGGACTTGCCGAGGAGACCGCCATGGGACCGTTCCTGACCCTGCGCCAGTACAGCGACGAGTTGATCGTCCACAGCCACGCCCACGCCCAACTGGTGTTCGGGCTCTCGGGTCGGCTCGACTTCGAAATCGAAGGGCGCGGCAGCCGGGTCGTGCAGCAGAGCGTCGCGGTGATTCCCTATGACGCCCACCACACCTGCGGCAGCCCGGACGGCAGCCGTTGCCTGGTGCTGGACGTGCCCGACGAACACTGGCTGGTGCAATCCCTGGGCGACCACGCCGATGCCAGCCGGCGCCTGCTCGACAACCCCGGCCCGCGGCCGCTGAATGCCAGCCAGGGCCAGTTGGTGAACTGGTTGGCCAACAGCCCGGTGCATGACCCGCTGATCGCCCGGCAAGGCGCCGTGCTGTTGCTCGCCAGCCTGAACAACGACGCCGCCGGTAGCGGCGACGGCAAGCGCCTGCCCCTGGCCGCGCTGGATGCGCATATCGATCGCCATGCCGCACGCCCGTTGCAGGTCGCCGACCTGGGGCGGATCGCCGAACTGTCCAACGCCCGCCTGCATGCGCGGTTCATGGCCGAATGCGGGCAGACGCCCATGGACTACATCCGCGGTCGCCGGCTGCGGCTGGCCCTGGGGATGCTGCGGGAAACCGCGTTGCCGATCGGCGAGATCGCCCTGCGCGTCGGCTACAGTTCGCAGAGCGCCTTTTGCGCCGCGATGTCACGCGAATTCGGCGCCTCGCCCGGTGCCCTGCGCCGCGAGTCTGGCGACAACTAGCGCGAGTCCCGCGACAGACAGCGGTGCGCCCGCCCCTCTAGACTGCAGCCTTGTGAACCCGCGCTTCCAAGGACTGCAATGACTCCCCGTTCCGCCCTCGGCGCCCTGCATATCGGCGCACTGATGTTCGGCCTGACCGGCGTGTTCGGCAAGCTCGCCGCCGCCTCCCCCGCCATCATCGTCTTTGGCCGTGCCGCCTTTGCCGTGCTCGCCCTCGCGCTGTTCGCCGGCCTGGCCCGCAATGGCGGCTGGCAACGCCTGCACGCCCGCGACTGGCAGGGCCTGCTGCTCAGCGGCCTGCTGCTGGCGGGCCACTGGGTGAGTTTCTTCATTTCGGTGAAAGTCGCCGGTGTCGCCATCGCCACCCTGGGTTTTGCCAGTTTCCCGGCCTTTACCGTGATCCTCGAAGGGCTGATCTTCCGCGAGCGCATCCGCCTGAACGAAATCGTCCTGGTATTGCTGGTCAGTATCGGCCTGGTACTGGTCACGCCTGATTTCGACCTCGCCAGCCAGGCCACCAGCGGCCTGCTCTGGGCGGTCCTGTCCGGATTGCTGTTCGCCCTGCTGTCCCTGACCAATCGTGCCGGTTCCGGGCGGATCCCGCCGGTGCAGGCGGCGCTGTGCCAGAACCTGGTGGTCGCCGCCTGCCTGCTGCCCTGGGCCGCCCCCGGACTGGGAGACGTGCGCGCACTGGACTGGCTGTGGATCGGCCTGCTCGGGATCTTCTGCACTGGCGTCGCCCACAGCCTGTTCGTCGCCAGCCTGGCGGTGATCAAGGCCCGTACCGCCGCCGTGGTCTTCGCCATGGAGCCGGTCTACGGCATCACCGCCGCCTGGTTGCTGTTCGGCGAAAACCCGAGCCTGCGCATGCTGCTGGGCGGCGCGCTGATCATTGTCGCCATCGTGCTGTCGAGCGTGCTGGGCCAGGCAGCCGCCCCGAAAACCGCGAAAATCGCCCCGAACCATTGATTTTCGGGGACTGTCCTATACTTCGAGCATCCGCAACAGCCAGCCGTCGTTATCCGGATACAAGGGCTGCTCGGCGCCAGCGGCAGTGTTCCAGGTAGTAGCTCGATGCCAGTTGCCCTCCTACTCAAACTGTGGAGGGTTTATCCATGGATTTCATCAGTCTCCTGATTCAACTGGTCAGTGGCGCGGTGGGTGGCAATCTCGCGGGCGCCGCCAGCGACAAGTACAGCCTGGGCCCCTGGTTCAATTCACTGGCCGGCGGTATCGGCGGGGTGCTGCTGACGCAGGTGCTCTCGGCCATCACCAACGGCAGCCTGGGTGGCAGCGTCGGCGACATGGACCTGACCGCCATTGTCAGCAGTATCGCCGGCGGCGGTGTCGGCGGTGCGGTCTTGAGCCTGATCGCCGGTTTCATCAAGGCCAAGCTGAGTGCCCAGTAAACCGGCGGGGGGAGAACCGGCGTGACAACGTCATTGCCGCCATTGCGCGGCAATGACGTTGCCGTCGATCAGCGCGACTCGTTGTGGCCCAGGTCACGCTCGGGGTCGATCCGGTCGCGCACGCGCTGCTTGAGCACCTTGGCCTCGGGAAAGCCGCCATCGGCCTTGCGCTCCCAGATCTGCACCGCGTCGCAGGTGATGCGGAACACCCCGCCGGTCCCCGGCTCCAGGGAAACCTTGCCGAGATCGTCGGCGAAGGTGCTCAACAGTTCCTGGGCCAGCCAGGCGGCACGCAGCAGCCATTGGCACTGGGTGCAGTAGGTGATGACGATTTCCGGTTTACCTGCGGACATGATTGGCTCGGGCTCCTGGCTGATCGGGCGCCGCTATAATAGCGCTCTTTCATGCTCCCCCCGAGATCCGTGATGCGCCGCTTGTTGTCTTGCCTGTTGCTCTGCCTGCTCCCCCTTCTGTCGCATGCCGCCGAACCTCCCCGGCCCAAGGTCGGCCTGGTGCTCTCCGGCGGCGCGGCTCGTGGCCTGGCGCATATCGGCGTGCTCAAGGCCCTCGAGGAACAGGGTATCGCTATCGATGCCATCGCCGGCACCAGCATGGGGGCGGTAATCGGCGGCCTGTATGCTTCCGGCTACAAGATCGATGAACTGGAAAAACTGGCCCTGGATATCGACTGGAAACGCGCCCTGTCCGACGACCCTCCACGCGAGGACATGCCTTTCCGCCGCAAGCAGGATGATCGCGACTTCCTGGTGAAACAGAAACTCAGCTTCCGCGACGATGGCAGCCTCGGCCTGCCGCTGGGAGTGATCCAGGGGCAGAACCTCGCCCTGCTGCTCGAAAGCATGCTGGCCCACGCCAGCGATACCCGCGATTTCGACAAGCTGCCGATTCCGTTTCGTGCCGTCGCCACCGATATCGCCAGCGGTGAAAAAGTGGTGTTCCGCAAGGGCCACCTGCCCAAGGTGGTCCGCGCCAGCATGTCGATCCCGGCGGTGTTCGCTCCGGTCGAACTGGATGGCCGGTTGCTTGTGGATGGCGGCATGACCGACAACATCCCCGTGGATGTGGTGCGGGAAATGGGCGTCGATATCGCCATCGTGGTCGACATCGGCACCCCGCTGCGCTCGCGCAAGCAACTGGCGACGGTGGTCGATGTACTGAACCAGTCGATCACCCTGATGACCCGGCGCAACTCGGAAGAACAGCTGGCGACCCTGCGCCGCGACGACATCCTGATCCAGCCGGCCCTGGCGAGTTACTCCGGAACCGACTTCGGCCGGGCCCGGGATATCATCGAGGCCGGTTACCGGGCGACGCGCATTCTCGACGCCCGCCTGGCCTCGCTGCGCCCGCTGCAGAAACCCGATCCCGAACTGAATGCCGCCCGCGCACCGGAACAACGCACGCCGATCATCACCGCCATCAAGATCGAGAACGACTCGAAAGTCGGCGACTCGGTGATCCGCTACTACATCCGCCAGAACCTCGGCGAACCGCTGGACCTGGGTCGCCTGCAGACGGACATGGGCACGCTCTACGGCCTGGACTACTTCGAGCAGGTGCAGTACCGGGTGGTACACAAGGGCCAGGACAATACCCTGGTGATCAGCGCCCGGGGCAAACGCAGCGGCACCGATTACCTGCGCCTGGGCCTGAACCTCTCCGACGACCTGCGTGGCGACAGCGCCTTCAACATCGGCGCCAGCTATCGGGTCAATGGCATCAACCGCCTTGGTGGCGAGTGGCTGACACGCGTGCAGATCGGCGACACCCAAGACCTCTACAGCGAGTTCTACCAGCCGCTGGACGAGGGCTCGCGGTACTTTGTCGCGCCTTACCTCAACGCCCAGTCACAGAACGTCGAGGCCACGCTCGACAGCGACCCGATCGCCGAATACCGGCTGGAACGCTACGGTTTCGGCCTCAACCTGGGTCGACAGATCGCCAATAACGGCGAGATCCGCTTCGGCATCGGCGAGGCCTGGGGCAAGGCCGACGTCAAGATCGGCGATCGCGACCTGCCGCGGGTGAGCTTCAGCGAGGGCTTCTACCAGTTGAAGTACTCCTTCGACTCCCTCGACAACGTCTACTTCCCCCATAACGGCGAGGACATCGGCCTGACCCTGCGCCAGTTCGATCCCAGCCTCGGTTCCGACCAGCGCTACCGGCAGTGGGAGTTCAAGCTGGACAAGGCCCTCAGCCAGGGGCCGAACACCTGGATCCTCGGCGGCCGCTACGGACGCACCCTGGACAAGGCCGAAGTCGTGACCTCGAGCTTTCTGCTCGGCGGTGCCCGGCAACTGTCGGGTTTCCGCCAGGACTCGGTCACCGGACAGAACGTCAGCCTGATGCGCGCCGTGTACTACCGGCGGCTGACCCCACGCTCCTACCTGCCACTGGACTTCCCGTTGTACATGGGCGCCTCGCTGGAGCGTGGCCGCGCCTGGAACAACGACAACCAGTTCGACAGCGGCTACATCAATGCCGCCAGCATCTTCCTCGGCTTCGACACACCGCTGGGGCCGTTGAACTTCAGCTATGGGGTCAACGACGACAACCAGCAGGCCCTCTATCTCAACCTCGGGCAGACCTTCTGAAGCCGCAGACGACAACGCCGCACGGGTCAGGTGCGGCGTTGTCGGTGGAGCGCTAGGCAAGTGGCCCTAGCGGATGCTGGCGAGCAGCGTGCGCGCCGTCTGCTTGAGTGGTTCGTCGCCTTCGCGCAGCAGTTCATGGAGCAACTGGCTGGCGTTATCCAGGTCACCGATGTTGATACAGGTCTGCGCCTGCTCCAGCTTGCTCGCGGTGGCCTGCTCACGCTCCAGGCTGTCGAAGTCCACTTCCAGCGGTTCGATATCCAGGGGCTGTTCATCGTCCATGAAGCTGTCGAGAAACTCGTCGTCCAGCGTATCGCCCACCAGCGGCAGGCTCAGTTCGGTTTCGACCGGTGACTCAGGCTCCGGCTCGGCAAAATCGCTGAGGAACTGCTCGTCAGGCATCTCGAGCACTTCAGGGAGTTCATTGAGGTTGCTGGCGAATACCGGTTCGGCAGCGGACACTACCGGCGATTCGGCAGCCGTCTTGCTGCGTTGCTGCGGTGCGTTGTCGAACGGGCTGACCAGATCCCAGTCGGCATCCATCGACAAGTCATCGAGATTGAGCTGGAACTCGTCCTCCAGCGGCTTGGTCTCGGCCTTGGGCACCGTTTCCATCCATTCGGCGGCCAGCACCGGCGCGGCTACCGCGGCGGCCGCCGCGACCGGCACCACCGGGGCGCTGGCAGGCACCGGCGTGGGAGTGGGCGCAGGAGGTACAACAGGCGCGGGTGCGGAAACCGGCGCCGCGGCGGCCTGCAGCTTCGGGTGCTTGGAACGCAGGTCGCGCAAGGTCGACTCGCTGAAGCCGGACGCCAGCAGGCTCTGCTCTTCGACCGCATAGCCGGCACTGTCGCCCTGCTGGGCCAGCACATCCAGCAGGCGCAGGCGCAGGTCCGTACGCTGGGGCTCCTTGAGCATGGCTTCGCGCAGAATACCGGCGGCCTCGCTGAAGCGGCCGTAGGCGATATAGATGCTCACGCCCTCAAGGGCATCCGGGACTTCGTTGCTCTCGCGTCGAGCGGGCGCCAGCGGTTCGACCACCGGCTCGATCCGCCCAGCCGAGGCAGTGGCGGCCACCGGCGCGGCGGCGGGCACGACCCGGCTGACCATCGGCGAATCCTGGACCACTGGCGCGACAGGCACGGGCTCGCCCGCCACTTCGGCCAACTGCCGCCGCCGACGCACGACCAGCGCCGCGACCAGCAGCAGGACCAGCAAGACCAGCGCGGCCAGGAGCAGCAGGTTGAATCCGCCGGACTCTTCGGCCGCCACCGGAGCCGGCACCACCGGCGGGGTCACCGGCGCGGGAGCAACGACGGGGGCGGCAACGGCCTTGGCCTTGAGTTCCGCCAGTTGGGCTTGCAGGTCGCCCAATTGCTTCTGGTCGCTGGCGATCTGCTCATCCTGGGCCTTCAGTCGAGCCTGCAATTCGTCGGCGTTTTTCTGCAACTGCTGGTTTTCCAGGGTCGCCGCGGCCAGTTGTTCGGCATTCTGCGTCGCTTCAGGCAACGGCGCCGCCGGGGCCTGGGCAGCAGCCGGCGCAGGAGCACCCGGCACCACCGCCACATCCGGCAGCAACAGGCTCTGGCCCACTGTCAGCCGCTCGCTGCCGGGATTGAGCGCGCGGATGCCCTGGGACAACTCATTGACACTGGCTTGGCTGCCGGCGTCGCGCAGGCGCTTGGCAATGATCCAGGAACTGTCGCCCTTGACCACCGTATAACGCTTGCCCTGGGTTGCCGGCGGTGGCGCGATACTCACCGGCGGCGCCTGCGGCTCCAGCGCGGCACTGCGGGCCGGCAGGTCATAGGCGCTGGCAGCGCTGCCCGGTGGATCGAGCAAGACCGTGTATTCGCGCAGCAAACGGCCATTGGGCCGGTTGACCTGCACCAGGAAATTCAGGAAAGGCTCGCTGACCGGCTTGTTCGACTGCACCTGGATCACACTGCGGTTGCCCCGCAGGATCGGCGTGAAGCGCAGGTCGTTGAGGAAGAACACCCGCTCGACACCGGCGCGGCTGAACTCTTCGGGTGTCGCCAGGCTGACCGACAGCTCGCCTTCGGCCAGGTCACCCGGATCGACCAGGGCGATTTCCGCATTGAGCGGCTGATTGAGCGCCGAATGCAGGGTGATGTCCCCCAGCCCCATGGCCGAGGCCAATGCCGAATGCAGCAGTGATACCGCTGCCACCGCCATCCAGCGCAGGCGGATCTTGGTCACCGGGGACTTTTCAGTGGAGCACCGCGACGCGGACTGCAAACTCTCGAGCATGAGTTTCCCTTAAGAAGGCAATAACACCTCCGGCGCCAGCCGGACCGGAATGCCGACACAATACACAGAACCAGTAACTCTTATAGTCTGCCGGCCGGAGATTCTCCAAATCCGGCAGAGCGGGAATGCCTCAGGACTTTTCCAGATTGGCCAGGATGCGGCTGTGAACCCGCATGCAGATCCGCAACTCTTCGTCGTCGACGCCTACGAACAGCTCGTGGCGCAAGGCGGTGGCAATGGTTTCGATCTGCTCGATCAAGGGACGGGCCGAAGGGCAGAGCACGATCTTCTTTGCCCGCCGGTCTTCGAGTACCGCCTGGCGCTGCACCAGTCCCTGGGTTTCCAGGCTGTCGAGCAAACGGGCCAGGGTCGGCCCTTCGACGCCGACACTCTGCGCCAGCTCACGCTGGGTAGGCGCCTCGGAGAAGCGCGCCAGGTGCAGCAATACCAGCCAGCGGGCCTGCGACAGGCCCAGGCCGGCCAGGCGACGATCCAGCTCGGCGCGCCAGCCTCGGGACATGTGCGCCAACTGCATGCCAAAACGGTGTTCATCGGTTAACGACATAAAAGACTCATGGTTAGACTGAAAATAGACAAAACTAATTATTAGTCAGCTAAGCATGGAGCCCGGCTGGAGGCAAGGCCTGCACTGTGTGCAAACATGACTTGTCGCAATTAAAACAGCGATGGTGTCGGGAATATTCCATTTCCCTCTCCTTATAGTTCGAATTCGGATTGCAGGGCCGCCCGTACGCAGTACAGGACACCCTCCGGGACACGCCCGGCGAACTGCGCGGCGATCTCGGTCACGGCGGGCAATTCGCCTTCGCCGTCGAGGAACGCATCCTGCACCTCGCCGAGCAGGTCCTCGGGCAGGTCCAGGGCCTGCTCCAGCGACAGCTGCTGACGGCTGATGGCTTCGGCCAGCAGGGTATAGACATTCTTTTCCGAGCATTGCAGCTGACCGGCAATCTGCAGCGGCGTCATGCCGGCACGGGCCAGGCTGATCAGTTCGTGACGAATATCGGCGACCACCTTGGGCGCCTCGGCCTCGCCGCCCAGCACTTCGAGGAAGGCTTCGCCGTAACGCTCCAGCTTGCGCGCGCCGACGCCGCTGACCCGGGCCATTTCCGCCAGGGAGGTCGGCTGGCTGCGCAACATCTCCAGCAAGGTGGAGTCGGGGAAAATGACATACGGCGGTACGCCATGCTCCTCCGCCAGCTTGCGCCGCAGGGCCCGCAGGGCTTCCCACTGCTCGCGCTCTTCGCCGCGCACCAGCTGGCTGGCCGGGCTGGCGGAGACGCTCTTGGCGGTGGTCTGCGGCTTGAGCTCGCGACGCAACTCCAGGGTGACCTCGCCGCGCAGCAGCGGCCGGCAGGTATCGGTCAGGCGCAGGCCGCCGTAGCCTTCCAGGTCGATATCCGCCAGCCCGCGGGCCACCAGTTGCCGGAACAGCGAGCGCCACTCGCCCTCGCTGCGGGCCTTGCCCACGCCGAACACCGCCAGGTGCTGGTGGCCGAAGCTGCGGACCTTGTCGTTCTCCTTGCCCAGCAGCACATCCACCAGGTGGCCGACACCGTAACGCTGTCCCGTGCGGTAGATCGCCGACAATGCCTGCCGCGCCGGCTCGGTGGCGTCCCAGGTCTGCACGCCGTCGACGCAGTTATCGCAATGCCCGCAGGGTTGCGGCAGGTCTTCGTCGAAATAGGCCAGCAGGGTCTGGCGCCGGCAACGGGTTTCCTCGCACAGCGCCAGCATCGCATCGAGCTTGTGATGTTCCAGGCGCTTGTGGCGCTCGTCGCCCTCGGAGTTCTGCAGCATCTGCTTGAGCATCACCACATCCTGCAGGCCGTAGGCCATCCAGGCATCCGCCGGCAGGCCGTCACGGCCGGCACGACCGGTTTCCTGGTAATAGGCTTCCAGGGACTTGGGCAGGTCGAGGTGCGCGACAAAACGCACGTTGGACTTGTCGATGCCCATGCCGAAGGCGATGGTCGCGACCATGATCAGGCCTTCCTCGTTGAGGAAGCGCTTCTGGTTGGCCGCCCGGGTTTCGTTGGGCAGGCCGGCGTGATACGGCAAGGCCGGAAAGCCCTGCTCGCAAAGGAGCGCGGCCACTTCATCGACCTTCTTGCGCGACAGGCAGTAGACGATCCCGGCGTCGCTGCGACGTTGCGAGAGGAACGCCAGCAACTGCTTGCGCGGCTGCTCCTTGGGCACGATCCGGTAGAAGATGTTCGGCCGATCGAAGCTGGAGAGAAAACGCTCGGCATCCTGCAGGTGCAGGCGATTGACGATCTCCTCGCGGGTACGCTTGTCGGCGGTGGCGGTCAGGGCGATACGCGGCACATTGGGGAACATCTCGGCCAGTTGCCCGAGTTGCAGGTATTCCGGCCGGAAGTCGTGGCCCCATTGCGAAACGCAGTGGGCTTCGTCGATGGCGAACAGGGCGATATCGAGGTTCTGCAGGAACGCCAGCATGCGCGGCTGCACCAGGCGCTCGGGAGCGAGGTACAGCATCTTCACCTCGCCCCGGCGGATCCGCGCGGCCAGGTCGCGTTGCTGCTCGGCACTCAGGGTCGAATTCAGCGACGCGGCGGCCACGCCCAGCTCTTCCAGGGTCGCGACCTGGTCGTCCATCAGCGCGATCAGCGGCGAGACCACCACCGCGAGCCCGTCGCGCAACAAGGCCGGAACCTGGAAACACAGCGACTTGCCGCCGCCGGTGGGCATCAGGACCAGGGCGTCGCCACCATTGGCCACGCGCTCAATAATGGCACCCTGGCGACCACGAAAGCTGTCGTAACCGAAGATGTCCTTGAGGACGCGTTGAGCCTGTTCGAGCATAACCACTCCAAAAATCACCGAAACGCCCCTGCCTGAAGGCTGGTCGAAAAACCGCCGTTATCACGGAAAAAACCGTAAGCGGGGATTTCTCCAGCCATCGCCACCCTCGGCAGGGCATCACAAAACGCGGCAGTATACCCGAGCACTCGACGGCAAAGGGCAATGCCGGTCGGTCGACCCGAGGACTTATTCACCGCTAAAACCGCGCAAATCTACGTGCTTGCTGGCCTGCACGCTCAAGAACGCCTAGAATTCAGCATCGTTTATTCCCAAGGTAGCCCCCCATGTCCTTCGCTGAGCAACTCACCCGCCTGCAAGCCTTCCTCGACGCCGACGAGCTGCACGAAGAAGCGCTGGACTATGTGGCCGCCCATGGCTACCTGACCGCGCTGTCGATCTGCTCGGAAGTGGTGCCCGATCGCGAATGGATCGATGCCCTGTTCGCCGAGGAGCCACACTACAGCGATGCCGCCCAGCGTGAAGAAATCGAAGCCACGCTGCTTCAGCTCAAGGCCCACATTGCCCGCCAGCTGGCCTCCGATGAAGAGTTCGAGCTGCCGTGCGACCTCGACCTGGGCGACGACCCGGACGACTCCGACCTGCGCGGCTGGTGCATCGGCTTCATGGAAGGGGTGTTCCTGCGCGAAGCCGCCTGGTTCGAAACCGCCGAGGAAGAAGTCAGCGAAATGCTCCTGCCGATCATGGTCGGTTCGGGCCTGTTCGATGAGCAACCGGAGTTCTCCGACATCGCCGCCGACGCCAACCTGATGGACGACATGATCGTCCAGATCCCGGAAGCCCTGACCGCGTTGTACCTGCTGTGCAACGCTCCCGACGAGAAGCCGGCGATCCTCAAGCCTCGTCACCACTGAGTCGCAACCCGTGGCGGCAAGCCCCAGGGGCAATCGCCCGCCGCTTGTGCGCTACGCGCTGCTGGCCATCGGCTGGCTGAGCGTGGCGCTGGGGGTGATCGGGATTTTCCTGCCGGTCTTGCCGACGACGCCCTTCCTGCTCCTGGCGGCCGCCTGTTTCGCCCGCAGTTCACCCCGCTTCTACCGTTGGCTGGTGGAGCACCCGCGCCTGGGTCCATGGATCCGCGACTATCTGGATGGCAACGGCATCCCGCTCAAGGGCAAGGTCTACGCCATCGGCCTGATGTGGCTGAGCATCGGTTTTTCCTGCTACCTGGTGCCGCTGCCCTGGGCCCGCGGCTTCATGCTGACCAGCGCGGTCCTGGTGACGATCTACATCCTGCGCCAGAAGCCCCTGGAGCCGCGACGCTAGGCGCCGTGGTTGCGCTGGTATGTGTCGCGGCCCATGGCCTGGATCTGTCCCTCGATCAACGCCTCGAACGGCTTCAGCAAGGCGCCGAATGAAGTCGGCCGCTCCAGGGTTTCCAGCGCCTGGACAATCGCTTCCACCGTCGCCAACGCCCCCGGCTCCGGGGCCTTGCGCAAGCGATAGCGGGACACCGCGCCCTGCCCCAGGGTCACTCTCGGCAAGGCCGCCAGCAACGGGTTGAGGTACAGCAGCTTGCGCGCCTTGCGCCAGGTTCCGTCGGGCACCACCAGCAGCAGCGGCTGGCCCTCGCCAGTCGACGGGTAGGCTTGCAGCAACCGTGCATCGTCCGCCGGGAACAGCAGGCACGCCTGATAACCGGGCGGGTTCAGCAACGCCGGCAGGTCCTCGAACACCTCGCCGACCCGCAACTCGGCATTGCTCAGCCCCAGGGTCGCCAACCGCGCCGTATTCAAGGCATGGCCGACCTCACTCGGATGTTGCAGCACCAGCACCCGGGTGCGGCTGTCGAGCTGCGGGATCAGTGCGCACAGGCAATGGGCTTCGGGACGCAGGCAACGCTCGCAGCGAGCTCTGGACATGAACAAGACTCCGATCAGGGCTGGTTGAGCTGCGCTTTGAGCAGATCGCGGAAAGTCTGGATCAACGGCTCGCGGCTGCGGCCCCGGCGCAGGATCATCGAGAACGGCGCCTGGTAACCGAAGGTCGCCGGCAGCAGCACCCGCAGGTCGCCCTTGTCCGCCCAGGGCTGGGCATAATGCTCGGGCAGGTAGCCGATGTAGGCGCCGGACAGCACCAGGATCAGTTGCGCCTCCATGCTCTCGACGGTGGCCGCGCTGTGCTTGAAACCATGACGGGCCAGTTCGGCCTGGCTCCAGTAGCCGCGGCCGACCATGCGCTGCTGGGTAATGACCTGCTCGGGAATCCTGCGCTCGTTGTACAGCGGATGGCGGTTGCTGCAATACAGCCAGTGCTGCTCGCGGTACAGCGGCTGGTAGACCAGCCCGCTCATGCGCGTGGAAAACGCGCCGATGGCCAGGTCCAGGCGGTTGTCCTGCACCCCCAGTTGCAGTTCGTAGGGGCTCATCACCGACAGGTGCAGGTGCACCGCCGGGTGTTCCTGGCTGTAGGCGCCAATGGCTTCGGCCAGGGGCAAGGCCGGCTCGCTGACGGTGGAGTCGATCACCCCGAGGTTGAGGGTCCCGCGCAACTCGCCCTTGAGGGCGGCGGCGTACTGTTCGAACCCTTCGAGTTCGCCGAGCAGCCGCAGGGTTTCCTGATGGAACAGCTCACCCTTGCTGGTCAGGCTGAAACCACCCCGGCCACGATGGCACAGCACCAGTCCCAGCGCGGCCTCGAGCTGGCTCATGTAGGTACTGATGGCCGAGGTCGACAGGTTGAGTTCCTGCTGGGCGTTGGCAAATCCCTGGTGGCGCACCACGCTGACGAAGATGCGCAATAGTTTCAGGTCGGGTAAAGCGTTGGCCATGGAGCACTCCGAAGAGACTGGACGCGGAGCGTCCGCAGATGCGTTCCCACGTGGAGCATGGGAACGCTCAAGAGTCTAACCTCGCCCCGGGCATTAGTTTAGAAAAATCTGAACTAAGTATTTGCCGACAGCGATTCTTCCCGCCCGCCACCTTTCGCAGAATCGCCACCAGATAACCAAAACAAATGATGAGGCTTACCCGTGGACAAGATTCTTCACCAACCACTGGGCGGTAACGAAATGCCGCGTTTCGGCGGCATCGCCACCATGATGCGCCTCCCCCACCTGCAATCGGCCGCCGGCCTCGACGCCGCCTTTATCGGCATCCCGCTGGACATCGGCACCTCGCTGCGCGCCGGGACCCGTTTCGGCCCGCGGGAAATCCGCGCCGAATCGGTGATGATCCGCCCGTACAACATGGCCACCGGCGCCGCGCCGTTCGACTCGCTGTCGGTCGCCGATATCGGTGACGTGGCGATCAACACCTTCAACCTGCTCGACGCCGTGCGCATCATCGAAGAAGCCTACGACGGCATTCTCGAACACGATGTGATCCCGCTGACCCTGGGTGGCGACCACACCATCACCCTGCCGATCCTGCGGGCGATCCACAAGAAACACGGCAAGGTCGGCCTGGTGCACATCGACGCCCACGCCGATGTCAACGATCACATGTTCGGCGAGAAGATCGCCCACGGCACCACCTTCCGCCGCGCCGTGGAAGAAGGCCTGCTGGACTGCGACCGGGTGGTACAGATCGGTCTGCGCGCCCAGGGCTACACCGCCGAAGACTTCAACTGGAGCCGCAAGCAGGGCTTCCGCGTGGTCCAGGCCGAAGAGTGCTGGCACCAGTCCCTCGCGCCGCTGATGGCCGAAGTCCGGGAAAAGGTCGGCAACGGTCCGGTCTACCTGAGCTTCGATATCGACGGCATCGACCCGGCCTGGGCGCCCGGCACCGGCACCCCGGAAATCGGCGGCCTGACCACCATCCAGGCGATCGAGATCGTCCGTGGCTGCCAGGGCCTCGACCTGGTCGGCTGCGACCTGGTGGAAGTCTCGCCGCCCTACGACACCACCGGCAACACCTCGCTGCTGGGCGCCAACCTGCTCTACGAAATGCTCTGTGTACTTCCAGGCGTGGCCCACCGCTGAGGCAACCCCATGAACGACCGTGACCAGGTGCTCAAGGCCGCCGCCGAACTGGTGGCCGCCTTTGCCGCCAACGATCGCGAAGCTTACTTCGGCGCGTTCAGCGCCGATGCCAGCTTTGTCTTCTACACCCTCGAACAGCCGCTGCTGTCGCGCGATGCCTACCAGGCCTTGTGGGACCGCTGGCGTTCAGAGGATGGCTTCGAGGTGCTCTCATGCACCTCGAGCAACGCCTTCGTCAGCCTGCAGGGCGACGTGGCGATTTTCATCCATGACGTAGCCACCGAGCTGCGCATGCAAGGGGAGCTTCTCTTCAGCCAGGAGCGCGAGACCATTGTGTTTCGCAAACAACAGGAACAGGGCCCATGGCTGGCCTGCCACGAACATTTGTCTGCGCCACCCCAAGGACTGCCCTCCCCTTAGCCAACGTCGGTAGCCCCCGCGGAAGATGGGGGCGCCGCAGTGATCGGAGCGATCATGAATAAGAATAACAATGAAAAAAGTCTTAGCAGCATTGAAACAAACGGGGTCGAGCAGATTCCGGACCACGAACGCGACGCCCGGCCCAGCGACCTGTTTCGCCTGATCTTCGGTGGCGCCAATACCTTTGCCACCGCCGTACTCGGCAGCTTCCCGGTGCTGTTCGGCCTGTCCTTCCAGGCCGGTGTCTGGGCGATTGTGCTGGGGGGGATTCTCGGCGCGCTGATCCTGGCGCCCATGGGCCTGTTCGGGCCGATCAACGGCACCAACAACGCCGTGTCCTCCGGCGCGCATTTCGGTGTGCACGGACGGATCGTCGGCTCGTTCCTGTCCCTGCTGACCGCCATCGCGTTCTTCTCGCTCTCGGTGTGGAGCTCGGGTGACGCGCTGATCGGCGGCGCCAAGCGCCTGATCGATGTACCGGAAACCGACCTGACCCTGGGCCTGGCCTACGGCCTGTTCGCGATCCTGGTCCTGACGGTGTGCATCTACGGCTTCCGCTTCATGCTGTGGGTCAACCGCATCGCCGTGTGGGCCGCCAGCCTGTTGTTCCTGTTGGGCATCTTCGCCTTCGCACCGGCCTTCGACAGCCACTTCGCCGGCACCGTGGCCCTCGGCCAGGCGGGTTTCTGGGCAGCCTTCATCGGTGCCGCGCTGGTAGCCATGAGCAACCCGATCTCCTTCGGCGCGTTCCTCGGTGACTGGTCGCGCTACATCCCGCGGGAAACGCCGAAAGGTCGCATCATGCTGGCGGTGATCGCCGCACAGGTCGCCACCCTGATCCCGTTCCTGTTCGGTCTTGCCACCGCGACCATCGTGGCGATCAAGGCTCCCGACTACATCGCCGCGAACAACTATGTCGGCGGCCTGCTGGCCGTCTCGCCGAGCTGGTTCTTCCTGCCGGTGTGCCTGATCGCGGTGATCGGCGGCATGTCCACCGGCACCACCTCGCTGTATGGCACCGGGCTGGACATGTCCAGCGTGTTTCCGCGACTGCTGTCGCGGGTCAAGGCGACCCTGCTGATCGGCGTACTGTCGATCGCCTTCATCTTCATCGGGCGCTTCGCGGCCAACCTGGTGCAGAGCGTGTCGACCTTCGCCGTGCTGATCATCACCTGCACCACTCCCTGGATGGTGATCATGCTGATCGGCCTGCTGGTGCGTCGCGGCTACTACTGCCCGGACGACCTGCAGGTCTTCACCCACGGCGAAACCGGCGGGCGCTACTGGTTCAGCCACGGCTGGAACTGGCGCGGCCTTGGCGCCTGGATCCCCAGCGCGCTGGTCGGCCTGTGCTTCGTCAACCTGCCGGGACAGTTCGTCGGTCCGCTGGGCAACCTGGCCGATGGCATCGACATCAGCCTGCCGATCACCCTCGGGCTGGCCTCGCTGATGTACCTGGCGCTGCTGAGCCTGTTCCCGGAAACGCCGGAGGTCTACGGACCGGATGATGCCCGCAGCCAAGGCCTGAACACAGGGGAGAAACCGGCCTTGCGCCAGCCGGCCTGAACTTGTGGGAGCCGGCTGGCCGGCGATGAGGACCCCGAGCCTTGCACCGTCTGTCTGGCCGCCATCGCCGGCCAGCCAGCTCCCACGACAACCAACGCACTCACACTACTTATTGTTCCATCATAAAAAAGATAATCGGAGACACGCCGTCATGGCCCTGGATTTACTGGTTGTACTCATTTATGCCGCTGGCATGCTCGTGCTCGGTTACTACGGCATGCGCAAGGCCAAGACCCACGAAGACTACCTGGTTGCCGGGCGCAACCTGGGCCCGACCCTGTACATGGGCACCATGGCCGCGACCGTGCTGGGCGGTGCCTCCACCGTCGGCACCGTGCGCCTGGGCTATGTCCACGGAATTTCCGGTTTCTGGCTCTGCGCGGCCCTGGGCTTCGGCATCATCGCGCTGAACCTGTTCCTCGCCAAGCCGCTGCTCAAGCTGAAGATCTTCACCGTCACCCAGGTGCTGGAAAAGCGCTACAACCCCATGGCCCGCCAGGCCAGCGCGGTGATCATGCTGGCCTACGCGCTGATGATCGGCGTGACCTCGATCCTCGCCATCGGCACCGTGCTGCAAGTGCTGTTTGGCCTGCCGTTCTGGCTCTCGGTGCTGCTCGGCGGCGGTGTCGTGGTGGTCTACTCGACCATCGGCGGCATGTGGTCGCTGACCCTGACCGATATCGTCCAGTTCATCATCAAGACCGTTGGCCTGATGTTCATCCTGCTGCCGATCTGCCTGTACCGCGTCGGCGGCTGGGACGAACTGGTGAGCAAGCTGCCGGCGGCGAGCTTCAGCTTCACCACCATCGGCTGGGACACCATCATCACCTACTTCCTGATCTACTTCTTCGGCATCCTGATCGGCCAGGACATCTGGCAACGGGTGTTCACCGCCAAGGACGAGAAAGTCGCGAAGTACGCCGGCAGCGTCGCCGGGATCTACTGCATCGCCTACGGCCTGGCCTGCGCCCTGATCGGCATGGCCGCCCATGTGCTGATCCCGGACCTGGACAACGTCAACAACGCCTTCGCCGCCATCGTCAAGCTGTCGCTGCCCGATGGGATCCGTGGCCTGGTGATCGCCGCGGCCCTGGCCGCCATGATGTCCACCGCCAGCGCCGGCCTGCTGGCCGCCTCCACCGTACTGACCGAAGACCTGTTGCCGAAACTGCGCGGCGGCAAGCAGTCGAGCCTGGCGGTCAACCGCCTGTTCACCTGCCTGACCGGGATCGTGGTGCTGGGTATCGCCCTGGTGGTCAGCGACGTGATCAGTGCACTGACCCTGGCCTATAACCTGCTGGTCGGCGGCATGCTGATCCCGCTGATCGGTGCCATTTTCTGGAAACGCGCCACCACCGCCGGCGCGATCACCAGCATGGCCCTGGGCTTCATCACCGCGCTGGTGTTCATGATCATCGACGGGCTCGACGCGAATACACCGATCTACTACAGCCTGGCTGTCGGCCTGGTCAGCTTCGTGGTGGTCAGCCTGCTGTCCCCTCGTCCGGCGACAATGGCCAGCGCCATCTGACAATGCAGTTACTTCAGCGGGTGCGACGTCGGTTGTCGCATCCGTTTTTTTTCCCATGGCCGCCGCTTCGGCGCCGACCAATGGTCACCGACACTGAACAAACCTGTGCTGTACTGGCAATCAGCGACTGCCTTGTGGAAGGTATTCTGGAATCAGGTTCCGGATGAGTCCCAAGGTACAAGGATCGCTGGTGTCGTCCTTCCGACAGCCATCGCAATGCCCTGGGAAAGGGTCGAACAAGAAGAAAGTACTTTCCTGCGAGGCATTCATGAACAGGCTCGAGATTCATCAACAGATCTGCCATTCCATAGAACAGCAATTGTCGTTGAAATGGCCCCGGGATCCCTCCCTGGCGGCGGATGACAGTTACTCCCTCGATATCGCCGCGCTGTTCCAGCACCTTGAATGTCAGTTCAATGTGCGGCTGGACCTCAACCGTGACTTGAGGGGCATCAGCACCATCGGCGACCTCAGCCGGTTCATCTACGAAAAGACCCAGCCCTCGCACTGAACCGCGATTGCAGGGTCATTGCCCGGCAGGGTGACGCGCGCGCTCAAGGAAACCACCACGGCTGGAGGGCTTGAGTCGGTATGAAAGCGTTACCGGCGCGGCTGCCGACGGCGGCGCTCGTCGTCCGTGCGAATCGGCACGGGTTGCAGCGGTGGCTCGATCAGGCCGAGGGCGACACCGAGGTCATGGAGCCAGGTTTGCAGTTTGTCTTTCATATAGCCCCCTTCAGGGTAATGCGAGCGACATAGTTCTGTAGCCGCTTCACACAGATCATAGCTCTAAGTCCTACGCAATGCTTCCTTTCCACGGGGTTGATTGCGCCAAATCATGGCAAAAAGCTTCAGGCCGACGCACGGACAGTCACGATCCCGGCACTCAGCTGCGCCTTGCGTTCCTCTTCCATCTCGATCCAGGCCGTCAGGTTCGCGCCCTTCATGCCTTTGCGCCACATCAGCCAGGTGGTGGCGGTGTCGAACGGTGCGGCCATCGGGTGCACCGAGACATTCTCGCGCCCCGGCAGGCTGGCCAGCATCGAGCGGGACATCATCGCCACGCCGGAACCGGCGGTCACGCAGGCCAGCATGCCCGGGTAGGACTCGATTTCGATGGCCCGCCCCATCGCCGCCTGATAATGCGCATACCACGCCTCAAGGCGAACACGGTAGGAACAGCCGGGACGGAAGGTGAATACCGCCCGCCCCTCGATATCCCGTGCCGTGCGTATCGGCGGATGGTCGGCGGCGGCAATCATCACCAGCGACTCCTGGAACAATGCGATGCCCTCCAGCCCGGCCAGTTGCAGCGGGCCGTCGACCAGCGCGGCATCCAGGCGACCGCTGAGCACGCCCTCGAACAGCTCGGAACTGATGCTCGACTGCACCTGCAGGTTCACCGCGGGATAGGCGCGGTGATAACGCGACAGCAGCGGCGGCAGATGGATCGCCGCGGTGCTGTACATGGTCCCCAGCACAAAGTCCCCGCCCGGCTGGCCGCCCTGCACCGCCGCCTGGGCTTCGTCATGCAGCAGGAACAGCTTGGCGCAGTAGTCCAGCAGGACCTTGCCCGCCGGAGACAACTGCAAACGCTGGCGTTCGCGCAGGAACAACTCGACCCCGAGTTGCTCTTCGAGCTGCTTGAGCCGGGTCGACAGGTTCGACGGCACCCGATGCAAACGCTCGGCCGCCCGGGTGATGGAACCCTCCTCGGCCACGGCCTGAAAGATCCGCAGTTGACTGAACTCCATGATCTTCTCCAAAAACGAACAAGTTACTTAATATTATTCATTTTTAAAGAAAGTCAATCAGTCCTAGCCTGACGGTCAATCGTCCCTTCTCCAGGAATTGCCGCCATGTCGCCGCTGATTCGTTTAGTCGCCTGTTTCGTCGCCCTGATGATGGTCATGGGCATCGGCCGTTTTTCCCTGACGCCGCAGTTGCCGCACCTGATCAGCGAAGGCCAGATCGATCTGACCGCCGGTGGCCTGATCGCCGCCGCGAACTACCTGGGCTATCTGCTGGGTGCCGCGGATGCGATGTTTGCCCGGCGGCCGGAGCAGATCCGCCAGCGCCTGCTCGGTGGCCTGTGGCTGTGCGTGCTGCTGACCCTGGCGTCGTTCTGGGCCCATGGTTTCTGGTCGCACCTGGCATTGCGCTTCGGCGCCGGGATCGCCAGTGCCTGGGTGGTGGTGATGATTACCAGCCTGAGCCAACCGCTGGCGGCCAGCAGCGGCCGGCATCGCCTGGGGGCGCTGGTGTTCGCCGGGCCCGGCCTGGGCATCGTGCTCACCGGCCTGCTGGCCATGGGCTCCAATCTGCTGGGGCAGACTTCATCCACCTTGTGGCTGGTGTATGCCGTCGCCGGCCTGTTGCTGCTGCTGATGATCCTGCCATTCCTCCCGCACTCGACGGCAACGCCCGCCACGGCGGTGCATATCGCCAATGCCTCGGCGGGCGGCAGCATCGGTCATCTGTGCCTGGTCTACTTCCTGTACGGGCTGGGCTACATCATCCCGGCGACCTTTCTTTCGCAGATGGCCAGCGCCCGTTTCCACGGCGAATGGCAGGCCGACCTGTTCTGGCCCTGCTTCGGCCTTGCCGCCGCCCTGGGGGTCCTGCTGGTGAGTCTGCGCCGGCACAATCCCCGGGTCACCCGTCACTGGCTGATGGCGACGCTGTGGCTGCAAGCCGCCGGTGTCTTCGCCTGCCTGTTGTCCAGCGGACTGGGCCTGGTGCTGGGGGTGATTCTCTGCGGTGCGCCGTTCCTCGCCTGCATGCAACTGGTGATGCAGCGCTCGCGGGAACTGGCACCGCACACAACCCAGCGCAATGCCGGCCTGCTGACCGTCTGCTTCTCCGTCGGCCAGCTCAGTGGCCCACTGCTGGCCGCCCTGAGCAGCCATTGGAGCGGTGGCCTGCAGCCGGCGCTGATGGTCGCTGGCAGCGGCCTGGTGATCGCCGGACTGGTTTCGCTGCGGCCGGTTACTGTCCCAGTGCCTTACGCAAACGACGGCGTATCCACTGCTCGGCACTGACCAGGGTGATTCCCAGCAGCACCAGCACCGCGCCGATGACAAAGTTGAAGCTCAAGGGGTCGCCGAGCAGGACGACCCCGAAGGTCACGCCGAACATCGGTGTCATGAAGGAAAATACCGCCAGGTTCGACGCCAGGTAGCGTTGCAGCAGCCAGAACCACACCAGGTAGCTGAAGAACGACACCACCAGGCCCTGGAACAGCACGCTGCCGACGGCAACGGCGGTGAGGCTGACATGACCGATCTGGCCGGAGACAGCGGCAATCGCCAGCAGCCCGACGAAACCGACGATCAACTGGTAGAACAGCGTCAGTGTCACCGGTGCTTCCGACAACCGTGACGCGCGCACCACCACGGTGGTCGCGCCCCAGGCGGCACCGGCCAGCACCCCCAGGGCATCGCCCAGGAGCATGTTGCTGTCCATGTCGGAGAACGATACCCCGCCGGCAAACGCGAAGACGATACCGACAAAGGCCAGGCCGATCCCCAGCCATTGCAAGGGCTTCAGGCGTTCGCTGGGCAACAGCCAGTTCACCCCCAGGGCGGTAAAGATCGGCGCGGTGTAGAGAAACACCGACATATGTGCGGCCGAGGTCCGTTGCAGGCCTTCGGAGATAAACAGGAACTCCAGGCCGAACAGCGCTCCCGCCAGCAGGCCGCCGCGCCACGTCGCACCGATATGGCTCCAGCCGCCCTTCCAGCACATCAGCAGGCCCACCAGCAGCGCCGAGATCCCGGAGCGCCCGGCCGCCTGCATGACCGGGGCGATATCCGCCGCGGCCCACTTGATCACCACTTGCTGGATGCCCCAGATCAGGCACAGCCCGAGCATCACCTGGATGGCAAAACGATCGGCGTTACGCCGCGAGGTGCTCATGGGCACCCCGGGCAAGAGAACAAAGACATGGCAGTTTCCGCAAAAGAGAAGACAAGGCCCCCTGGCATACGTGTGCAAGGGTTGATAATCAGGTGAGCGAATCCTACAGGCAGTTTTTACCCATTGGTCAGAAAAAAACCGTGGAAAAAGACTCGAGGATAGCCGAGAGCGTCGTCAAGTACCGGGAAACGGATCAGGCCCCGGACCGCATCCGCCAGTACCCCACCAGGCTGACCAGGCAACTCACCAGAGTCCCCCAGGCCAGGTCCATGAGTGCCAACTGACCCGACCAGGCCTGCAATGTTGCCCAGTTGCTCAAATCGTAGGTCCCGTAGGCCACCAGCCCCAGCAGGGCTCCGAGGCCGGCGGCGCGACGGCTGCTGCGCGAAGCCGCCGCCGGTAGCACGACCAACACCAGCATGCCCACGCCATACAGCAGGTAAAACAGGATCGCCGGCACCCAGCGCGGTTGCTCCAGCATCAGTGGACCGAGCAGGCTCCTGTAGGTGGAGCCCATCAGCACCCCGAGCCAGAGCCCGTCGAGCACGAGAAAGGCCAGCAGCATGGCCAGGTAGGCCAGCAAGGCTTTTCTCATGATCGAAGGCGCTCCCGGCATGGGATTCAGCTCAACTCGATGCGGTCGGCGTGAATAACGATCTGGCCCTGTTTGTACAGGGCGCCGATGGCCTTCTTGAAGTTGCCCTTGCTGACTCCGAACAGACCGCTGATCACGGTCGGATCGCTCTTGTCACTAACAGGCAGGACACCGTTGTTCTCGCGCAACCTGGCGAGGATCTTCGAGTTCAGGCTGCCGGCGGCTTCTTCGCCGACCGGTTGCAGGCTCAGGCTGATCTTGCCGTCGGCACGGATCTCCTTGATAAAGCCTTTTTCCTGTTTGCCGGCACGCAGGAACTTGAACACTTCGTTCTTGTGAATCAGGCCCCAGTGCTTGTTGTTGATAATGGCCTTGAAACCCATGTCGGTTGCTTCGGCCACCAGCAGGTCGACTTCCTCGCCAACCTTGTAGTTGGCCGGCGTCTTGTCCAGGTAACGATCCAGGCGCGCGGTGGCGGTGATGCGGCGGGTGTGCTTGTCGAGATAGACATGCACCACGCAGTACTCGCCGGCGCTCAACTGGCGCTTTTCCTCGGAATACGGCAGCAGCAGGTCCTTGGGCAGTCCCCAGTCGAGGAACACGCCGATGCTGTTGACTTCCTTGACTTTGAGACTGGCGAATTCACCGACCTGAACTTTCGGTGTTTCAGTGGTGGCAATTAACTTGTCAGCGCTGTCCAGATAAATGAAAACATTCAGCCAGTCTTCATCTTCACTGGGAATATCCTTGGGGATATAACGGTTGGGCAAAAGAATTTCGCCATCCTGCGCACCGTCCAGGTACAAACCGAAGTTAGTGTGCTTAACCACTTGCAAGCTGTTGTAACGCCCGACTAAAGCCATTTCCAATACCCTCATTGCGTGGGCGCCATTCTACCCGAGTTTGGCGGTGCTGTTTCATGGCCCTCGCCCACCCCGGGAAATTCCCCGGCAATCGCGGTTTTTCAAGGCCTGCGCGGCAGATCATGGCACCGCTCGTCAGGCCGCGACCCGAGCCGGACGGCAAAACCAGGCGCATCGGGAAAATCCGAGGGCCAGGGTTACGAATTAAAACAGCGGCTTAGGGGACAATAATGAGTTCAACTTGAAGATTGCGCGGATAATACCGCCGCGTATTTCAGGAGGATATTTACCAAGCTATTGTCAAGCTTTTCAGGTATGATGGTCGATCCAGTTAATATCTACAGGTTAATGGCCGCCATGCGCGTAAAAGCATCCAACAGCAAAGCAAAGCCAGCTCCAGCCGTTGAGACCAGCGACTCGATCAACGAGCAAATTGCTGCTTTCCTGAAATCCGGCGGCGAGATCCAGCAAATTGCCAAAGGCGTCAGCGGCCAGACTTTCGGCCCGTCGAAACAGATCACCCTCGGCAAGAAGTAAGTCACGCCTCGAAGCTTTTCCCCCTCGCGACACCTTGGCCGCTATGCGCTTTGATCCTCAAGGCGCTAGGGCTGAAGCGACCTCCCCCGACACTGATCGCATCTTTGCATTGAACCGCCAGGCCACAAGGCGTTCTATGGGAAAACGCCCTCGCAAGGATTCGCTCATGTCGCGTCGATCCCTTTTCCTGTTCTGCTGCCTGATACTGGGCCTGGCGCTGGCTGCCTGCACCCGGGTCGGCGTCGCCTATCGCAATCTGGATGTGATCATCCCCTGGACCCTCGGCGACTACGTGGACATGAACCGCGAGCAGAAGGGCTGGTTCAACGAACGCCTGAAGGAACACCTGCAATGGCATTGCACCACGCAATTGCCTGGCTATCTGGAGTGGCTCGACCGCTTGCAGCGCATGGTCGAAAACGGCCAGGTCAACGATAGCGAGCTGCAGGCACGAACCGTTGAGGCCAAGGCGGCGATTGCCCAGGTCGCCCGGGAAATCACGCCGTCAGCGGTCGAACTGCTCCAGGGCCTGGATGATCGGCAAGTCGCCGAGATGAACGAGGCGTTCGCCAGTGAACAGCGCGAACGTCAGGCCGAGTATGTCGCCCTGCCCCTGGATGAACAGATGCGCCAGCGCGCGGAGCGGATGAGCAAGCGCCTGAAGGCCTGGCTCGGTCCGCTGAGCCTGGAGCAACAGCAACGGGTGATCGAGTGGTCAACCGAACTCGGCGAGCAGAACCGCCTGTGGATCGCCAACCGCGCACACTGGCAGGCACAACTGAGCGCCGCGGTCGCCGCCCGGCAGAGCCCCGACTTTCCCCGGCGCATCGAGCAGCTGTTGCAACATCGGGACAGCCTGTGGACCGCCGAATACCGCCAGGCCTACGCACGCACCGAGCAGGCCGCCCGCAGCCTGCTGGTGGACCTGATGGCCGAGAGTACGCCCGCCCAGCGTAATCAGTTGCTGAAAAGAATCGCCGACCTGCGCCGCGACTTCAGCGAACTGAAGTGCCTGAAGGCGGCTTGAGACATGATCGCTCCCACGCGCCGCGCGGGAGCGATCAAAGTGCGATCAGGCAATCTGCGCCCTGGACGCCACTTCGTCGAACACCAGCGGGTCCAGTGCATCGGGCTGTTCATCCAGCACCTGGCGCGGATGGTCATTGCCGGGAATGCTGCTGTCGATCAGGCTCAGCAGGCTGGAGCCACGGGGCGTCAGGACAAAGTTCTCGCCATTGCCACCCTCTTCTTCCGGCCGCGACTCGATAAAGCCGTTCTTCAGCAACAGCCGCTCATAGTCCGCCGCCAGGGCTTTCAGGGTATCCAGGTTACCCGGATGCTCGCCTTCGGCGGCCTGGGTGGCGGCATGCTCCTCGGCATAGGCCCGTGGCGCGAAGCTGTGGCCCGCACCGTTTTGCACTTCGTGGAGCAGACGTTCGATCAGCTCCCAGTTATAAGTCGTCATCCTGATGCAACCTCCAACCGTTGAAAGGAAAAATCTCCCTTATCAGTAGTGACCGGCCGCAGCGGCCGCCGTTCAGCCCGATTGCACACCGACACCGACCGTTGGGCGGAACAACACCGATTGCCGCAAACGACACGGGGCAGCCTGCGCTGCCCCGTGATTCGTCGTCCTGGCCCCGCTAGAGGCTGTCGCTGGTGGAGAAACCACTTCCGGTGGACCGGGAGGAACTGAACGAGATGCTGGAACTGGATTTGCTCGACGAGCCCTCCGAACTGCTGCTCCAACTGAAACTCGCATGGGTACTGCTCGATGAACTGGAGACCACCTTGGCCGCCTTGCGCAAGCTGTCCACCTGATCCGCCACCTGCCCCATGGACAAGCCACCGCCCATGAAACCGACCATCAACGCTTGCAGATCGATCTTGTCGGAATACTCGTAGCGGGCACTGATATGTTCGCCCGACTGCAACTCGCGCTCCAGTTGCTTGGCGCGCTCATAGTCGCTGGTGGCGTCGCGGCACTTCATCTCCAGCAACGGTACGCGCAGTCGCAGCTCATCCAGCTCGGTGCGCAGATCGCGTATCCGCAGCACCAGCTCGTCATCTTCCAGGCCGGTGGTCTGCCCGGCCAGGCGCTCCAGGGTCACGTGGCTCATATCGGCCAGTTGCTGCGCCAGCAACTCGGAGGCCTTGACGAAATAGCTGTCCTGGCGAGTGACAAAGGGTTGCAGGCGCTCATGAATCGCGTTGGCCTGCGCCTTGCCCGCGTCCACGGCCTGTTGCGCCTGCTGCCGCCGTACCTGCATCGCCGACATATCGCTGCCGGAGACAACCGCATGACGCAGCCGCTCGACCTCGGCTTCATGGATGCCGCGATTGGCGTCACGCTGCCAGCTGGCCGCTTCATTGGCCTCCTGCATGGCCAGCAGCGTCCGCTCGGACGCCTGGTTCTCGGTGAAATTGCACAGGCGCGCCAGCCAGCGGTCCAGGCTGCGCCAGGGCGCCCGGCCAGAATAATGATCGGTGCCGAAGCCGCGGCCCTTGAGATAGAGGTAAAACGGATCGACCTGGAAGGCCGGCAGCTTGGCCCGGCATTCGGCCCGCAGTTCCTTGTAGGACTTGTCCGCCTCGGCACAGCGGGCGAGGGACTCATTCAGCAGGGCAGCCTGCTGCCGGTACAGCGGATCCTGCTCAAGCTGTTGTTCGAGACCTGCGGCCAGGCCTTCGAGCTCATCGACAACACCTGCCACCGCCTGCACTTGCAGGGCAATCGCCGCTTCCGTCCGGGCCAGGCTCTGGCGCAACTCGGCCTCGGCCTGGGTGCGCTGCTCCAGCAGGCGCTGGACCTCGACGGACACGGTGGCACCACCGCTCAACTGATGACTGGCCAACTGCGGAAAGACGGTGCTCATCGTCTGTTGCAGCCGCAGCTCCTGCTCGTGGGCATTGGACAGTTCCAGCTGGAGCTTGCGCAGTTCGTATTCGTATCGCCGGGAGTTCTCACTCAGCGATGCCATCATGCTGCTCGCGTTCATTGCCACTCCAGGATGTAATCAGCCTTGCCCTTGACGGGTCCCTTGAGGAACTTGAAGGACAGCGAGTTGGCCGCCTTCCTGCCCACCAGTCGATCATCGACATGACCGTCCTGTTCCTTGTCTTTGCGGACCGCCTGGTAGGTGGCCTGGTTGACCCGCACGCCAAAAACCGCCGCATAACGCCGCTCGCCGCTCTCGACACTGGTGATCGGCACCGCAACCACGTTGCCGGCCGCATCCGTCGCCTCGGTCAGCAGGTACCAGGTCTTGCTGCCGTTGGGATCATAGTTGCGTTCGACCAGCGATTTTTCACCGGCCCGGCTCACCACCTCCAGGGTCAATGGCGTCGCCGCCACGTCCCGCAGTTGCCCGGCGTCCGCCAACGCCTGCTCGGCGGCTGGCGCGTCCAGCACCCTGATGGCCTGCTCGGCCCTGGCGAACAACGGCTGGAACTGCTCGCTGTCCGCGCTGTTCAAGCCCATCCCGCGCACGCTGTCGCGGGCATCCTGCAGTTGCTTGAGCAACGGCCGGGTGGCGATCGCCTGGGCGGTCAGCGTATCCAGCTTCCCCGTCAGCGCCTGCAGGTCGGCGTTATCCTTGTCGAGAAGCTCGGTCACCGTGTTCTTGAGCTTGTATTCGGCATCGCGGGTCTCGTTGCTGAAATGCTCGGGTAACGCGGGCAGCTTCAGTGAACGGGACTTGTCCAGTGCCAACCGGGCCTGCTCAAGCAACCGCTGCGCAGCCGGAGCGTTGGCCAGCAACGGGTCGGCTTTCAGCGTGGCGACACGTTTATCCAGTTGCTCAACCTGGCCGGCATGGCTCACGACCTGCTCGCGAGCCTTGTCCAGGCCCATCTGAGAGCCCTCGCGTGAGATCCTGCCGAAGAAATTCGAAACCGGATTGCCAATGACCAGCACGACCATGAACGCCGCCAGGACAAAAATCGTCGGTCGCAGCCAGCGATCACGGCCGATATAGGCCCGCGCCAGCCGCCGGCTTACCGGACCGATCGTCGGCGCCTGATAGATCAGGCGACTGGCGAAAAAGTTGCGGACACCTTCCTCGACCAGGGCATCGTCGACCTCCACTCCTTTCGAGCGGTAGAACTCGCGGATACGCTCGGCCACCTGCCGGCGATGGCCGGGAAGATCCAGGTGCTTCTGGATCTCGGCCTGGCTGTAGCGCAACTCGTCGACCAGGGCCATGGCCCCCATCTGGTCGGTGAGAGAGACGTTGCTCACCTCAGACTCCTTTTTGCAGGAGTGCGGTGAAGCGACGCTTGCTGTCCTCGGTGATCGACTCGATCTCGGCCGCCGCCGCGGAGGACTCCTTGCGCAGTTCCTGGATCAGGTTCAGGCTGCTGGCCTGGAACTCCACCACGGCATCGGCCAGGGCCTTGACCGAACTGGCTTTCAAGGTCCCGCCGTAACCGGCCTTGAGTGCCGCGTTCAACTGGTCGCCACCGACCCTGGCCTGAATTTCGAGGCTGGAGTTGATGCCGTCGTTCATCGCATTCAGGGTACTGGTGACTTCCGCCAGCCCACCGGACGAGGTAAAGCCCGCCGCCAGGCCGGTCAGCACGATCTCGTTGGTGGCGAAGAAACTGACGGCACGCTGGTACAGCCGTTCCTTCACCGAGTGGTACTGGCTCAGGCGCGCGAACACCAGTTCCGCCGCGTTGTAGGCGGTCTTGAGCTGCTCGGCGATGTCGGTGATGATCTGGAAGCGCTTGTCCTCGTCCTGCAGGTCACGCAGGGCGACATCCCGGGCCAGCTCCAGCTTGACCCGCTCCGACGCTTCAATCTCGGCGGGCTCCAGGGCCGCACCGGCATCGGCGAGGGCCTTGCGCCCGGCGTCCATCTTCGCCTGGGCGATCTTCTGCACCTCGCTGGCATCGACCTCGGCAGTCTTCATGGCCAGGCGATAATCCTGATAGGCCTCCAGAATCAGGGTTTCCAGGCGGATCTGCTCGTTCGCCGACTTGGCGACGTCCAGGTAGTTCTTGCGGATATCCTCGAACCGGTCCGGGATCGACCCCCGGCGCATGTTCATCCAGCCCAGGCGGATGCGCTCGGAAAATTGCAGCTTGCCGTCGGCCATCCACTCCATCATCTGCTTGGCATCGGACTGGATCGAATCGAAGCTGGTGGCGATATCGGCGTAACGGGTACTGATATCCATGCCCTGCAGCTTGTCGCGGACCGCGGCGTTGAACACCGTGGATTGTTGCAGGGTGGCGGCGATATTGGTGACACGGTTGGCGTCATACACCGACACCTTGTCCAGCAGCGCCAGCACCGGAGCGTTCTGGTCAGGGAAAGTGATGCCGATGGAGCGCAGCGCGGACATGGAGCGTTCGAGGTAGTTCATGAGCCTGTTCCCTATGCGGCGCCCTGAGGCAAGACGCCTTTATCCCTAGCCCTGACGAGCTGACGTGAACGCGAAATGGTAACAGAGCGCTGTAGGAAAAGTGCCTACCTGGCCAGTGGATTTTTATCAGAATGCCAGCACTGAAATCGCCACGCGGGCAACAGGCGGCAATAAAAAACCCGGACAGGGTCCGGGTTCTGCTGACAACGCGACGGCGGGTTATTCCGCGTCGGGAGCGGCCGGCTTGCGGCGCTTGAGCGGTGCCATGCCGTCCTTGCTGACCAGCGACAGGGCGTCGGTCTTCGGCCGGTTGGCGATCTTGCGCTTGGTCGGTGCCTTGGCCGACGACTTCTTCTTGTCGCCCTTGGCGTCGGTCTTTTTCTTCTTCACGCCCACGGCCTTGCCCGAAGCCTTGACCTTCTTCGGCCCGCTGTAGGTGCCTTTGACTTCCTTGATGGTGCGGCGCTCGAAGCTCTGCTTGAGGTAGCGCTCGATGCTCGACATCAGGTTCCAGTCACCGTGGCAGATCAGCGAGATCGCCAGGCCGTCGTTACCGGCACGCCCGGTGCGGCCGATGCGGTGGACATATTCGTCGCCGCTGCGCGGCATATCGAAGTTGATCACCAGGTCCAGGCCTTCCACATCCAGGCCACGGGCGGCGACGTCGGTGGCCACGAGGATCTTCACCCCGCCCTGCTTCAGGCGGTCGATGGCCAGCTTGCGGTCCTTCTGGTCCTTCTCGCCGTGCAGGACGAACGCCTTGTATTCCTGGGCGACCAGGCGACCGTAGATACGGTCGGCCATGGCCCGGGTGTTGGTGAAGACAATGGCCTTCTGGTAGGTCTCGTTGGCCAGCAACCAGTTGACGATCTGTTCTTTGTGCTGGTTGTGGTCGGCGGTGATGATCTGCTGGCGAGTGGTGTCGTTCAGCTGGCTGACCGCGTTGAGCTGCAGGTGCTCGGGGTTGTTCAGGACCTTGGCGATCATCTCGCGCAGGCCGGAACCGCCGGTGGTCGCGGAGAACAGCATGGTCTGCTGGCGGTTCGGGCATTCGTCCACCAGGCGCTGCACATCTTCGGCAAAGCCCATGTCGAGCATGCGGTCGGCTTCGTCGAGCACCAGCACTTCGACTTCCTTGAGGTCGAGGTTGCCGGCGTTCAGTTGCTCGATCATCCGCCCCGGGGTACCGATCAGGATATCCGGGACCTTGCGCAGCATGGCGGCCTGGACCTTGAAATCCTCGCCGCCGGTGATCAGGCCGGACTTGATGAAGGTGAACTGGGAGAAGCGCTCGACTTCCTTGAGGGTCTGCTGGGCCAGCTCGCGGGTCGGCAGCAGGATCAGGGTCTTGATGCTGACACGCACCTTGGCCGGGCCGATCAGGCGGTTGAGGATCGGCAGGACGAAGGCGGCGGTCTTGCCGCTGCCGGTTTGCGCCGTCACCCGCAGGTCACGCCCTTCGAGCGCGAGCGGAATGGCCGCTGCCTGCACGGGCGTTGGCTCGACAAATTTAAGCTCGGCCACGGCTTTGAGCAGGCGTTCGTGCAGGGCGAATTGGGAAAACACGGGTGCTACCTCGAAGAAATGCAAAATATTCAGCTGCATAGGGTAACGGTTTCGAGCGCCGAGGCCGAGTTTCTTTGCACTTTGAGCCACAAACAGTGACGTTTTTGTGAGCAGGTTTGTCTTCAACCGTCACATCCGCAGGCTTAAATGCTCTAATCGATTCGTTATTTCCTTCAGAAGATTCCTCTTTTCCCATGGATATGAAACAGCTCTGGCTCAATGCCCAGGACCTCTGGGGCGCCCTCGACCGACATCCCCTGCTGCACACCGGCCTGGGCCTGGTGTTCCTGCTGGTGGTGGCGCTGCTGCTCGGACGAGTGGCACGCTACCTGATCCTGCACGCGACCAAACTGCTCGGGCGCCAGCCGGCGATGCACTGGCTCAATGACCTGCACCAGAACAAGGTGTTCCATCGCCTGGCCCAGATGACGCCGTCGCTGGTGATCCAGTTCGGCCTGTACCTGGTGCCGGAACTGAGCAAGACCGCTCTGCTGTTCCTCGGCAACGCGGCGCTGGCCGTCACCCTGCTGTTCCTGGTCCTGGCCCTGAGCGCCCTGCTCAACGCCCTGCTGGATATCTATGCACGGACCGAACACGCGCGGACCCGCTCGATCAAGGGCTACGTGCAACTGGCGAAAATGGGGCTGTTCGTGCTCGGCGCCATCGTCATCGTCGCCACCCTGATCGACCGCTCGCCGCTGTTGCTGCTATCGGGTCTTGGCGCCATGTCGGCGGTGATCCTGTTGGTCTACAAGGACACCCTGCTGTCGTTCGTCGCCAGCGTGCAACTGACCAGCAACGACATGCTGCGGGTCGGCGACTGGATCGAGATGCCCCAGGTCGGCGCCGACGGCGATGTGGTGGACATCACCCTGCACACGGTCAAGGTGCAGAATTTCGACAAGACCATCGTCTCGATCCCGACCTGGCGCTTGATGTCCGAATCCTTCCGCAACTGGCGCGGCATGCAGCAGTCCGGCGGACGGCGGATCAAGCGCAGCCTGTTCATCGATGCCAGCGGCGTGCGCTTCCTGCATGACGAGGAAGAACAGCGCCTGAGCCAGGTCCGCCTGCTGACCGACTACATCGGCCGCAAGCAGGCCGAGCTGAAAAGCTGGAACGAGGCCCAGGGCAATGTCGCGGCGATGTCGGCCAACCGCCGGCGCATGACCAACCTCGGCACCTTCCGCGCCTATGCCCTGGCCTACCTGAAAAGCCATCCGGAGATCCAGGCCAACATGACCTGCATGGTCCGCCAGATGCAGACCACGGCCCAGGGCGTGCCCCTGGAAATCTACTGCTTCACCCGCACCACCGCCTGGGCCGACTACGAACGGATCCAGGGTGATATCTTCGATTATCTGCTGGCGGTGCTGCCGGAGTTTGGCTTGAGCCTGTACCAGCAGCCGAGCGGCGGCGACTTGCGCTCAGGGATGTTGCCGGCCTTGCTGGGCGCCAGCCATATTCCAGGCCCGGAACACCGTGCCCTGTAGGAACCGGCTCGCTGGCGATAGCGTCCCTTGCGCCGGCATCGCGACACTTATGGATGAGGGCTGACCGGTTCAACCCTCTCAAGCAGCCCGGCTCCCACAGGAATGCGGTCGGGCACATGCCTTGTGTGCATCGGAAAACTCGTGGCTTCCGACAATCCGGCGCCACGGTTATCCGCGATAAACGCCAGTACGGCGAACACCCAGCCGACTGATCCACACCGCCGCCAGAATCACCCCACCGCCCAGCAACAACCGCCCCAGATCCTCATGCTGGTTCCAGATCAGCAGGTTGATCAGCAGCCCCACCGGCACATGCAGGTTGTTCATCACCGCCAGGGTGCCGCCGTTGACCAGGCAGGCGCCCTTGTTCCACCAGTACAGGCCCAGCGCGGTGCTGACCAGTCCGAGGAACACCAGCACAGCCCATTGCAGCGGTGCTTCCGGCAGGTAGTTGGCCTTGCCGAACAGCAGGAAGGCCGGCAACGCCACCGCCAGCGCACCCAGGTAGAAATAGCCGAAACGGCGGTAGTGCGGCAGGTCGCTGGGATGACGCGCCACCAGGTGTTTGTAGAGCACCTGGCCGGCGGCATAGGTGAAGTTGGCCAGTTGCAACAGCAAAAAGCCCATGAAGAAGTCCGGGTTGATCCGGTCATAGCGGATCACCGCCGCGCCGCCCACGGCCACCAGCGCCGCGACCAGGGCCCAGGGGTTGAAGCGCCGGTTCAGGGCATCTTCGATCAGGGTCACGTGCAAGGGCGTGAGGATGGTGAACAGCAACACCTCCGGCACCGTCAGCACGCGGAAGCTCAGGTACAGGCAGACGTAGGTCACGCCGAACTGCAAGGCGCCGATCAGCAGCATGCCGCGCATGAACGCCGGCTCTACCTGGCGCCAGCGGGTCAGCGGGATGAACACCAGGCCGGCCAGCAACACCCGCACCAGCACGGCGAAGTAGCTGTCGACGTGACCGGCGAGGTATTCGCCGATCAGGCTGAAGGAAAACGCCTGGATCAGCGTGACGAAAAGCAGATAACCCATGAATGCCTCACCCATGTTGTGCGGTATGCCGACATCCTGTGTGGGAGCGGGCTTGCCCGCGAAGAGGCCCTGGCGGTCGCCAACAGCTTCGCGGGCAAGCCCGCTCCCACAAGGGAAACCGGCCTGGACAGATAGATGGCGGCGACCTTAACGGCTTTTCGGGGGGAGTGAAATCTCGGGCGAAAAAAAACCCGATCGGGCAGGGCAGCCGGATCGGGTTACGTGCACCAGGGAGCAACCGGTGCAAAGGGAGGTTCGATGCGCAAACAACTTGAAGGGGCTATTTCGCTGAGGACCAATAGAACACCCGGCGATTAGCTGAAGATTAAGGTCTCAGGCAATCTGCGCGATCCGGGCCTTGGCCTGGTTCAGGCCTTTTTCCTGGAAGTCGCCGCCCATGTTCAGGCCTTCGGCATGGATGAAGCTGACGTCATGGATACCGACGAAGGCCAGCACCTGGCGCAGATAGGGTTCCTGGTGATCGTTGGTGCCACCGGCATACAACCCGCCGCGGGCGGTGAGGACGTACGCTTGCTTGCCGGTCAACAGACCCTGCGGCCCGGTTTCGGTGTACTTGAAGGTCACGCCGGCCCGCAGCACATGGTCCAGCCAGGCCTTGAGGGTGCTCGGAATCGCGAAGTTGTACATCGGCGCGGCCAGTACCAGCACGTCCGCCGCCAGCAACTCGTCGGTCAGCAGGTTGGAGCGCTCGAGGGAGGCCTGCTCGATCTCGTTGCGCTGTTCAACCGGCTTCATCCAGCCGCCCAGCAAGTTGCCGTCCAGGTGGGGCACCGGGCTTTTCGCCAGGTCGCGCACACTGATCTGGTCGGTCGGGTGTGCAGCCTGCCATTGGCTGATGAACTGCTGGGTCAACTGACGGGAAACCGAGTCTTGCTGGCGGGCGCTGCTTTCGATGATCAGAACGCGGGACATGGGAGGTGCTCCATCGGTGGGTGCGGTAAGTCGATGGAGTGAAGGTTAAACAGCAGGATATCGATTAAAAAGCGGAAAAATCTGCTACAACCTATCTATAAATTTGTTTATAGACGGAGCATGCTTGTCGGCAATGCCCCACCGGTCTCATTTCGCCGAGCACGACAGGTCCATGCGCAGCCGGATGATCTTGCGGTTGAACTTGGCGGTGACGTTGGTGTTCCTGCCGGCCAGCACTTCCACCTGGCGGGTCCGCGGGGCTTCGGGGCCGTTGCGGAACACCACCTTGCACACCGCATCGGTCTTGCCGTAGTTGCTCAGATTGATCGAGCCGATGTCTTCATCGGTGTCGTAGGTGGTGTAGTCGATACTCAGGCCATTGAGTTGCTTCTCGACATCGATGGGATAGGCAAACGCGCTGAGTGGCAACAGCGCCAGCAACACACAACAGATCTTTCTCATTCGGCGGTCTCCAATGTAGACCGCCAGCTTAGGACAAGAGGAGCCCAACTTGAAAGCGCCCCGCGTGACCCTCGATCAATGGCGAACGTTGCAGGCCGTGGTCGATCATGGCGGCTTCGCCCAGGCGGCCGAAGCCCTGCATCGCTCGCAGTCGTCTGTCAGCTATACCGTGGCCCGCATGCAGGACCAGCTCGGCGTGCCGCTGCTGCGCATCGATGGGCGCAAGGCGGTACTGACCGAAGCCGGTGGCGTGTTGCTGCGCCGCTCGCGGCAACTGGTGAAACAGGCCAGCCAGCTCGAAGACCTCGCCCATCACATGGAACAGGGCTGGGAAGCCGAGGTACGCCTGGTGGTCGACGCCGCCTACCCCAATGCCCGGCTGGTACGGGCCCTGACCGCCTTCATGCCGCAGAGCCGCGGCTGCCGTGTGCGCCTGCGCGAGGAAGTGCTGTCCGGCGTCGAGGAAGTACTGCTCGAAGGCGTCGCCGACCTGGCCATCAGCGGTTTCAATATCCCCGGCTACCTGGGCACCGAAATGAGCACGGTGGAGTTCGTCGCCGTCGCCCATCCGGAACACGCCCTGCATCGCCTGCAACGGGAACTGACCTTCCAGGACCTGGAAAGCCAGCTGCAAGTGGTGATCCGCGACTCCGGCCGCCAACAGCCACGGGATGTCGGCTGGCTCGGCGCCGAGCAGCGCTGGACCGTCGGCAGCCTCGCCACCGCCGCCACCTTTGTCGGCAACGGACTGGGCTTTGCCTGGTTGCCACGCCACATGATCGAACGGGAAATCCGCGAAGGCCTGCTCAAGCAACTACCCTTGGACCAGGGCGGCAGCCGCCACCCGACGTTCTACCTGTACTCGAACAAGGACAAACCCCTGGGACCGGCGACGCAGATTCTCGTCGAGCTGTTGCGCACCTTCGACACCGCGCCACTGGACGCCCCCTTCGCGGCTCCCCAGCAAGCCTGACAGGACGTTGACCGATGGCCTATTTCGAACACGACGGTTGCACACTGCATTACGAGGAACATGGCCACGGCACGCCGGTGCTGCTGGTACACGGCCTGGGCTCCAGCGGCCTGGACTGGGAGATGCAGGTGCCGGTGCTGGCCGAACACTACCGGGTGATCGTCATGGATATCCGTGGCCATGGCCGCTCCGACAAGCCCCGCGAGCGCTACAGCATCGGCGGTTTCAGCGCCGATATCGTGGCGCTGATCGAACACCTGGAACTGGGCCGCGTGCATCTGGCGGGCCTGTCCATGGGCGGGATGATCGGCTTCCAGATCGCCGTGGACCAGCCACAGCTGCTGAGAAGCCTGTGCGTGATCAACAGTGCTCCCGAGGTCAAGGTGCGCACCCCCGGTGACTACTGGCAGTGGGCCAAGCGCTGGAGCCTGGCACGCCTGCTGAGCCTGAACAGTATCGGCAAGGCCCTCGGCTCGATGCTGTTTCCCAAGCCGGAACAGGAAGAATTGCGCCGCAAGATGACCGAGCGCTGGGCAAAAAACGACAAACGTGCTTATCTCGCCAGCTTCGACGCCATCGTCGGTTGGGGGGTGCAGGAACGACTTTCACGTATCACCTGTCCAACCCTGATCGTCAGCGCCGACCGCGACTACACCCCGGTCGCGCTGAAGGAAAGCTATGTCAAACTGATTCCCGACGCGCGACTGGTGGTCATCGCCGACTCCCGTCACGCGACACCACTGGACCAACCCAAGGTCTTCAACCGTACCCTGCTCGAGTTTCTAACCGCAGTCGAAACCACCACCCAGGATCACTGAACCATGCTGAAAAAAATCGCCCTCTTCACCGGCTCCGTCTTGTTCGCCGCCAACCTGATGGCCGCTACCGATGCCGCCAAGGCACCCCATGTGCAACTGGTGACCACCAACGGCACCATCGAAATCGAACTGGACCCGGTCAAGGCGCCGATCAGTACCGAGAACTTCCTCAAGTACGTGGACAGCGGCTTCTACACCAACACGATCTTCCACCGGGTGATTCCGGGCTTCATGATCCAGGGCGGCGGTTTTACCCAGCAGATGCAGCAGAAAACCACCAGGGATCCGATCAGGAACGAAGCCAGCAACGGCCTGCACAACGTGCGTGGCACCCTGTCGATGGCACGGACCTCGGACCCGAACTCGGCCACCAGCCAGTTCTTCATCAACGTCGCGGACAATGCCTTTCTCGATCCGGGCCGCGACGCCGGTTATGCCGTATTCGCCAAGGTAGTGAAAGGCATGGACGTGGTCGACATCATCGTCAACTCGCAAACAACCACCCAACAAGGCATGCAGAATGTGCCGGTCAATCCGGTGATCATCAAGTCGGCCAAGCGCATCGACTAAAGGCAGGCGCCAACCGTGGGCCGGGTGCCCGTGGCTGGCGCTGCTTCACTTTCAAGGAGAGCCCGCCCGACGGGCGTCAGACCCCATGCTCTATCGTCGTTTTGAACAACTGATCGATATCTTCCGCGACGCCCCCACCGCCGCCCCGCCCAACACCGTCCTGCCCTTCTACCTGTATTACTTGCGCCAGGTCTGGCCGAGTTTCGCCGCGCTGCTGGTGGTCGGCCTGTTCGCCGCGCTGATCGAGGTGGCACTGTTCAGCTACCTGAGCCGGATCATCGACCTGGCCCAGGGCACGCCCAATACCGATTTCTTCACGATCCATGGCGGCGAGCTGCTGTGGATGACGGTGGTCGCCCTGGTCCTGCGGCCGATCTTCTTCGGCCTGCACGACCTGCTGGTGCACCAGACCATCAGCCCGGGCATGACCAGCATGATCCGCTGGCAGAACCACAGCTATGTGCTCAAGCAGAGCCTGAACTTCTTCCAGAACGATTTTGCCGGACGCATCGCCCAGCGCATCATGCAGACCGGCAACTCCCTGCGCGACTCCGCCGTCCAGGCCGTCGACGCGCTCTGGCACGTGCTGATCTACGTGATCAGTTCCCTGGTGCTGTTCGTCGAGGCCGACTGGCGCCTGATGATCCCGCTGCTGGTCTGGCTCGCCGCCTACTGCGGTGCCCTCTACTACTTCGTGCCGAGGGTGAAGGAACGCTCGGTGATCTCCTCCGATGCGCGCTCCAAGCTCATGGGCCGGATCGTCGACGGCTACACCAATATCACCACCCTGAAGCTGTTCGCCCATACCCATTTCGAACAGCAGTACGCCCGCGAGGCGCTGGTGGAACAGACCGAGAAAACCCAGCTGGCCTCCCGCGTGGTGACCAGCATGGACGTCGCCATCACCAGCATGAACGGCCTGCTGATCGTCAGCACCACGGGCCTGGCCCTGTGGCTCTGGACCCAGTCGCTGATCTCGGTCGGCGCCATCGCCCTGGCCACCGGCCTGGTGATCCGCATCGTCAACATGTCCGGCTGGATCATGTGGGTGGTCAACGGCATCTTCGAAAATATCGGCATGGTCCAGGACGGCCTGCAGACCATCGCCCAGCCCGTCAGCGTGACCGATCGCGAGCAGGCCCCGCGCCTGGCGGTCAGTCAGGGCGAGGTGCGCTTCGAGCATGTGGACTTCCACTACGGCAAGCGCAGCGGGGTGATCGGCGATCTCAACCTGACCATTCGTCCTGGCGAGAAAATCGGCCTGATCGGCCCTTCCGGCGCCGGCAAGTCGACCCTGGTCAACCTGCTGCTGCGGCTCTATGACCTGCAGGGCGGACGCATCCTGGTGGATGGCCAGGACATCGCCGAAGTCGCCCAGGAAAGCCTGCGCGAGCGCATCGGCATGATCACCCAGGACACCTCGCTGCTGCACCGCTCGATCCGCGACAACCTGTTGTACGGCAAGCCCGATGCCAGCGATGCCGAGCTCTGGGAAGCGGTGCACAAGGCCAGGGCCGACGAGTTCATTCACCTGCTCTCGGACGCCGAGGGCCGTACCGGCTTCGACGCCCATGTCGGCGAGCGCGGGGTGAAACTCTCCGGCGGCCAGCGCCAGCGCATCGCCATTGCCCGGGTGCTGCTCAAGGACGCGCCGATCCTGATCATGGACGAGGCGACCTCGGCACTGGATTCGGAAGTCGAGGCGGCGATCCAGGAAAGCCTGGAAACCCTGATGGAGGGCAAGACCGTGATCGCCATCGCCCACCGTCTCTCGACCATCGCCCGCATGGATCGCCTGGTGGTCCTGGAAAACGGCCGTATCGCCGAAACCGGCAGCCATGCCGAGCTGCTGGCCCATGGCGGCCTGTATGCGCGGCTGTGGCAACACCAGACCGGTGGGTTCGTCGGTATCGACTGATTCGCGCCAGCTCCCCCCCCGCTGATGCCACGGCCCTTTGAAAACAAGGGCCGTGGTCGTTTCCAGGCACTGGAATTGTCGGTAGATCCTGCTGTACTCATCCCAGGTTCCGGCATGGGACCTGTTGTCAGACTGCACGGATGCATCATCGCGTTATCGAAGCGATAGGCTGACCTATCAAGGACGGGACGCATGTCTCTGTTCAAACGTTCTATCACAGAAGGAATAGGTACTTTCTGGCTGGTTCTGGGAGGTTGCGGCAGCGCGGTACTGGCGGCGGCATTTCCCGCCGTGGGCATCGGCCTGCTTGGCGTCTCCCTGGCGTTCGGGCTGACGGTGCTGACCATGGCCTTCGCCATCGGCCATATCAGTGGCTGTCATCTGAATCCGGCGGTTTCCGTCGGGCTGGTGGTCGGCGGGCGCTTTCCGTTGCGGGAACTGCCGGCCTATGTGCTCGCCCAGGTGATCGGTGGCATCGTCGCAGCGGCGTTGCTGTTCTTCATCGCCAGCGGCAAGCCCGGCTTCGAACTGGCCGGGGGCCTGGCCGCCAACGGCTACGGCGCGCATTCTCCCGGGGGGTATTCGGTCGTCGCGGGGTTTGTCTGCGAACTGGTCATGACGGCGATGTTCCTGTTGATCATTCTCGGCGCCACCGACCCACGCGCTCCCGCCGGACTGGCGCCCATCGCCATCGGCCTGGCACTCACGCTGATCCACCTGATCTCGATCCCGGTGACCAATACGTCGGTCAACCCGGCCCGCAGCACCGGACCGGCCTTGATCGTCGGCGGTTGGGCGCTCCAGCAGTTGTGGCTGTTCTGGCTCGCACCGCTGCTCGGGGCGCTGTTCGGTGGCCTGGTCTATCGCTGGCTGGGCAAGGACGATGGCTGATACGGCAACGGCGAAGGTCAGGCCTGCCGGTAAGGCAGCGCCGCCCTCGCCTCTTCGGCATAGGCCAGGATGCCGACCCGCTCGCGTGCCAGGAAATCGCTCACCGCCGCCTTGAGGCCGGGATGGCGCAGGTAATGCCAGGAATGGGTGATCACCGGTTCGAAACCGCGAATCAGCTTGTGCTCGCCCTGGGCCCCGGCGTCGAAACGTTGCAGGCCGTGGGCGATGGCGTAGTCCATGCCCTGGTAGAAGCAGGTTTCGAAATGCAGGCGATCGAACTCGGCCAGGCAGCCCCAGTAACGGCCATAGAAACTGTCGCCACCGATCAGGCTGAAGGCCATGGCCACCTGGCGTGCATCCTGGCGGGCCAGGACCACCCGGATCGCCTCGGGCATGCGCTCGGCCAGCAGGCTGAAGAATTCCCGGGTCAGGTACGGCGTCTGGCGGCGTACCGCGTAGGTGTTGGCGTAGCAGGCGTAGACGAAGTCCCACTGCGCCTCGCTCAGCTCGCGACCTTCCAGCCATTCGAACTCGAAGCCCTGGGCCGCGACCTGCTCGCGCTCCTTGCGCATCTGCTTGCGCTTGCGCGAGCTCAGGGCGTCGAGGAAATCCTGGAAGTCGCGGTACTCGCGGTTCTGCCAATGGTATTGGCAACCGAAACGCTGCAGCCAGCCCGGCTGTTCCGCCAGGGCGGCATCGGCCAGGCTGTCGGTGAAGTTGATATGGGCGCTGGACAGCTCCTCGATCTCCAGGTACCCCGGCAGCGCCGCCAGCAGTTCGAAACCGTCCGCGGCACTGGCTGCCAGCAGGCGCGAGCCACTGACCGGACTGAACGGCACCGCCGTCAACAGTTTGGGATAGTAGGCGATCCCGGCTCGCTCGCAGGCGTCGGCCCAGCCGTGGTCGAACACGTACTCGCCGTAGGAGTGCCACTTGCGATAGCTGGGCAGCGCCGCGATCAGCCGTCCCTGCTCGACGTGCAGCAGGTGCTCGGGCTGCCAGCCGGAATGTTCACCCAGGCTGCCGCTGTCCTCCAGGGCGCTGAGGAAGGCGTGGCGCAGAAACGGTTGCCCTGCGGGCACCAGCGCATCCCAATCCGCGGGAACGATCTCGGACAGGCTTTGCAGACGTTGTAGCGGCATCGGTATCCCCAGGCAGGTGCATAACGCCGTGGGAGTATCGCGCAAGTGCCCGGCCATGAGAACCAGCAGTCCTGTGCCGGCCCGATGTTAAAAAGTTCTTCATTGGACTTGCGCGGGCGGCGGGGGCAATCTTGCTCCCATCTTGAAGGGCGCTGGCAACGGCCTGGAACGCTGCGGCGAGCGTACGATCGCCGGGGCAAAAAAAGACCCCGCCGAAGCAGGGTCAAGGAGCCGTGGAAGCTTTAACGGATGAAGAAAAAGCTTGGGATCACGAAGTCGCCCGGCCCTCGGGCCAGGCGACCATTACGCTGGAGCTTCCTGAATTACAGGAAGTTGTAGGTGTAGTTGAAGATCAGACGGGTCTGGTCTTGCGCCGCGACGTTGGTGTCGCCGCGATAGGTACCGGTACGCAGGGTAGTGCCGAAGCCCTTGAGCATGCCGCTCTGGATCACGTAGTCCACACGCAGGTCACGTTCCCATTCGGTCTGGTCCTTGCCGACACCGGTGGTGGCCTTGATGTCGGTACCGCGCAGGTAGGCGATCGATGCCTTCAGGCCAGGTACGCCGAGCTTGGCGAAGTCGTACGAGTACTGACCGAAGTTGGTCTGCTCGCCAGCACGGATGAAGCTGCCAACCACGCTGTCGGTGAACAGGTAGAAGCTGGAACCGCCGTTGCCTTCGGCACGACCGTTGCCATCGACCACGTTGCCTTCGTTGTTGAACACGAAGCCGCCGTCGTCGCTGACGCTCTGGTGACCGAGCATGATGGCATGGCCGCCCAGGGTATAGGTGAACATGGCGGTCCAGGTCTTGTTATCGACCTCGCCCTTGTTCTTGGCATAGCCACCGTTGTTGTTGAACTGGTAGCCGGCGTCGCCATTCTTGCCGTCGGAACGGCTGTCGAAGTAACGCAGGTCAGTCTTGAACGACTGGTCGTCACCGATCGGCAATACGTGTACCAGGCCGAGGAAGTCCTGTTTGTAGAAGTCCTGCATCTCAGCGTGGTAGTACTGCAGCATCAGGTCTTTGGTAACTTTCCAATCACCACCGGCGAAGCGGAACTGGTTGCTGTCACGAGTGGCACCGGCAACCGAAAAACCGGTGTCGTTGCTCGATGCACGGCCATAGACGTGCTCGAGTTGACCTGCGGTCAGGGTGACGTTGTCGATTTCCTTGGAGGTGACGATGCCACCGTCGAAGGTTTGCGGCAGCAGGCGGCTGTCGTTGGAAACCAGGATCGGCAGGTTTGGCGCCAGGGCGCTACCCACGTGGGCTTCGGTCTTGGAAACGAGGAACTTGGCGTTCGCGCCTACGCGACCCCAGGTTTGCGAGGCCCCACCATCGCTATCGCTGGGGAAGAAGGAGTTGCTGTCCGGGTGATGGCCACGGCCACCGTCCAGGTGAATACCCATCAGAGCCTGGGCGTCGAGACCAAAGCCAACGGTACCCTGGGTGAAGCCCGACTTGTAGTCAAGCTTGAAGCCTTGCGCGGTTTCATCCTGGTCGTTCGCAGTGCCTTCACGGGTGTCCGCGCGATAGTAGAAAGTACGCGAGCTGATAGAAGCCTTGCTGTCTTCGATAAAACCGGCGGCGCCAGCGTGCTGGGCCAAAACCCCTACGGCCACAGCCAGGGCCAAGGTGGATTTTTTCATTGTTTCGCTCCTCAAGGTTCAAACGCTTCTGTTCTGAGCGCCATCCATTGCCATCAAACGCCTGTGCGGTCGTTGCGTAGGGCCCGACCAGCTTTGTTGGGAGGGAATCTTGGCGTGGGGTTATTTCAGCGGAGTTGCTGGTACATTAAGGTTTTATGACAGCGGAACTTTTTGAAACACATTGGAAAAAGCGCAAAGCCCCGGTTGACGGGGCTTTGCACGGAAAATAGTGGCTTTTTGAGATTATCGCGGATCAGGGTTTTTCTGCGTTTTGCTGCTCGGCGGACAACTGCCGGGCCAAAGCGTCGAGATTCTCGACCGGCGGTTCGGGCATTTTCCTCAGCACACCCTGCATCAACCGCATCTGGCGAATGAAACGCCGGCAGTTGGGGCAGAACATCAGGTGGTGGCGCACCATCAGGCGCTCCCGAAAGCTCAGTTGGCCATCGAGGTAGTCGCTGGAGCGTGCCACTTGTTCCTTGCAGGTCAGCATTCGCCGGTTTCCTCAAAATGCTCCACGGTCGCGAAGACTTTCAGTCGGGCCCTGTGCAGCAGTACCCGGACATTAGAGAGCGAAATCTCGAGAAGATTACAGATCTCTTCCAGTTCCAGCCCCTGGCGCTCGCGCAACAGCAATACACTGCTCTGCAATTCGGAAAGACTCAACAGCGTATGCTCCAGGCATTCACGCAGTTCGTCTTCGCTGAGCAGGGCTTCCGGGGTGTCCTCATGCCAGGAGAACGGCGCCAGCGCCCAGTGCCCGTCACTGGCAAAACGCTCGTCGCCAATGGTGCCATGGGGCGAAGGCAGGTCGTCGAGCAGGACTTCCCGGCGATTCTGCTTGTAGCGATTCTTCGCCGCGTTCGCGGTGATGGTCAGCAACCAGGTCTTGAGGCTCGAACGGCCCTGGAATCCCGAGAGGTTGCGCACCACCGCCAGCCAGGCGTCCTGTACGGCTTCATCGGCCTGGCGACTGCCGACGATGGCATAGGCCACCGCGCGCATCGCACTCTGGTAGGTACTGACCAACTCCTTGTAAGCCCGCTGGTCGCCTGCCAGCAGTCGCTCAAGCAGTTGAGTATCGTCCATCGCCGCCATTCACAACCTCGAGTTCGGATTTCCGGGACATCATGGAGCATCAGTTTTTGCCGCTGCTCTATACCCATGTTCAACACGAGAATAGCGATCTCTCCCTGAAACGCATCGGAACAGGGACAGCGTCCCTCCCGTCTGGCGCGCACACGATGCCAGACGCGAAGGCGCCGATCAACGTTTGCGCAGGATCACGCTGCCGATCGAATAACCGGCGCCGAACGAGCTGAGTACGGCCAGGGAGCCGGACGCCAGATCGTCCTGGTTCTTGTGGAAAGCGATCACGGAACCGGCCGAACTGGTGTTGGCGTAGGTGTCGAGAATCACCGGCGCTTCCGTTTCCGAGGCTTCGCGCCCCAACAGCTTCCTGACGATCAGGTGGTTCATGCTGAGGTTGGCCTGGTGCAGCCAGAAACGCTTCACGTCGCCGACATTCAGCTGGTTCTCCTGCAGGTGGGTGCCGATCAGTTCGGCGACCATCGGACAGACATCGCGGAACACCTTGCGGCCTTCCTGGACGAACAGCTTGTCCGGGGCGTCGATGCCCTCTTCCGCGGTGCGATTGAGGAAACCGAAGTTGTTGCGGATATTGTTGGAGAACTTGGTCAGCAGCTTGGTGCTGACGATATCGAACTGGTAGGGCGAGGTCGCCAGGTCCGCACGCTCGATCACCACCGCCGTCGCGGCATCGCCGAAGATGAAGTGGCTGTCGCGGTCACGGAAGTTCAGGTGACCGGTGCAGATTTCCGGGTTGACCATCAGGATCGCCCGCGCCTGGCCCAACTGTATGCTGTTGCTCGCAGCCTGGATGCCGAAGGTCGCCGAGGAACAGGCCACGTTCATGTCGAAACCGAAGCCCTGGATGCCCAGCGCTTCCTGGACCTCGATCGCCACGGCCGGGTAGGCCCGTTGCAGGTTGGAACAGGCGACGATCACCCCGTCGATATCCGCGGCGGTCTTGCCGGCGCGCAGCAGGGCCTGCTCGGCGGCACCGATGGCCATCTGGCAGAGGATCGACCACTCGTCGTTGCTGCGCTCGGGCAGGCGCGGCTTCATGCGCCGGGGATCGAGAATGCCGTCCTTGTCCATGACAAAGCGGCTCTTGATACCGGACGCCTTTTCGATGAAGGCCGCACTGGACTCGGTCAAGGCCTGAACCTCACCGCGTTCGATAGCTGCCGCATTTTCGTCATTGAACAGCTGTACATAGGTATTGAAAGACTGCACCAGCTCTTCGTTGGAGATGCTGTTGGCCGGGGTGTACAGGCCGGTGCCGCTGATGACGACGTTATGCACGGTCGTTCCTCTATATTCTGTTCAGGCAGAAAGCATTGGCACCGTCGTACCAATACATAAAAGGGCCAACCCCTGACAGCAGGGATGACGCCTGGCGTGGCTTTTTTCCGGTCCAGCCGCTGAACCGGGCATTTATAACCGCGAATTGTGCCATAAACGCGGGGATTTCGCCGCAGCGCCGAGATTAACGGCTAGCCGTCAACCTGGCTCCATTGCTTGCCCAGGCGCTTGTCCGAGATCGGCACCCTGGTCCCCAGTTGCTGGCCGAACAACGACACCCGGTACTCTTCCAGCCACCAGCGGTACAGCTCCAGTTGCGGATCGCGCCTGCCTTCCTGGGCATGCTTGGCCGCACGGGTCTGGTACTGGTTCCACAACCCCGCCAGCTCCGTACTCCAGACCCGGTCCTTCTGTACCTGGCCGGGCAACTTCTCCAGGCGCAATTCGATGGCCTTGAGGTAGCGCGGCAGTTCCTTGAGCCAGGCTCCCGGGGTTTCCCGGACAAATCCCGGATAGACCAGCTGGCTCAGTTGCTGCTTGATGTCATTGAGCGCAACGGCCTGGGCCAGGTCGATCTTGCCCTTGAAGCGCTTCTGCAAACCGTGCCAGAGCTTGAGGATCTCCAGGGTCAGGCGTGCCAGGCGTTCGGCATGCTCGGTCCAGCCGCCACGCTTGCGCTCGGCCAGGGACGCCAGGCCGGCACCGTCGCGGGGCAGCGGGTCTTCCCCCTCGAGGACACAGCTGTCGAGGCTCGCCAGCAGGATGTCTTCCACCAGCGCCTCGATGCGCCCCAGTTCGCGATACAACAGGCCCAGTTCGGTCAGGCCCGGCAGCTTGCCGCGCAGGAACTTCGCCGACTCCGCCAGTTGCTGCATGAGCAACCGCTGCAAGGCGCGGCGATGCTGGTACTCGGCCTCAGCCGGCGTGGAGAACCGCCCTTCCTTGACGGTGCCGCCCTCCTCCACCAGCGCCGGGTAGACCGTCATCGACAGCCCGGCGATCTTCTGCTGGGTGGTCTCGGCAACGGCGGCGAAAACCTTGGCCTCCACCGGCTGCTGGCTCTTCGCGGTCTGCGGTACGGCCAACGCGGCCTGGCTGGCCTGGGCAAACCGCGCCGTCAGTTCCGCCAGGTCGCGGCCTTCGCCGAGGAACTTGCCCTGGGCATCGACCACTTCCAGGTTCATCTTCAGATGGCTTTCCACCTGCTGCGCCGCTTCGGCCCAGGCTTCGTCGCTGACCCGCGCCCCGGTCATGCGCAGCAATTCGCGTCCCAGCGCCTGGGGCAGCGAGCCCTGGGCGAACTCGATCCGTTGCAGCGCCGCCTTGACGAAGTCCGGCACCGGCACGAAGTTCTTGCGCAGGGCCTTGGGCAGGTTGCGTACCAGGGCGATGCACTTGGCCTCGATCACGCCGGGCACCAGCCATTCCAGGCGTTCGGCGGGCAAGACCGGCAACAGCGGCGCCGGCACGCGCAGGGTCACGCCGTCACGGGGATGGTTGGGCTCGAAGTGATAACTCAAGGCCAGGGCCAGGTCGCCCAGGTGCAGGGTGTCCGGGTAATGCGCGGCGGTGACTTCACTGGCTTCGCGGGCCAGCACGTCTTCCTCGCGCATGATCAGCAACTGCGGGTCTTTCTGGCTGTGGACCCGGTACCAGCTGTCGAAGGTCGCGGTCTGGTGGATCTCCGCCGGCAGGCGTGCATCGTAGAAGGCGAACAGGGTTTCCTCGTCGGCCAGGATATCCCGGCGCCGAGCCTTGGCCTCCAGCTCGTCGAGCTGTTCGAGCAGACGGGTATTGGCGCTCAGGCAACGGGCTTTCGACTGGATCTCGCCGCGCACCAGCGCCTCGCGGATAAACAGCTCGCGGGAGGCGGCCGGATCGACCGGGCCGAAATGCACCGGCCGCCGTCCGACCACGATCAGGCCGAACAGGGTGATCTGCTCGAAAGCCACCACCTGGCCGCGCTTCTTCTCCCAGTGGGGTTCGAAGTGATTCTTCTTGATCAGGTGCCCGGCCAGCGGTTCGATCCAGTCCGGCTCGATCTTGGCGACCATGCGCGCATAGAGCTTGGTGGTTTCCACCAGTTCGGCCGCCATCAGCCATTGCGGACGCTTGCGGCCCAGGCCCGAGGACGGGTGGACCCAGAACCGCCGCTGGCGCGCGCCCAGGTAATCGCCGTCCTCGGTCTTCTGGCCGATCTGGCTGAGCAGACCGGACAATACCGCCTTGTGCAGCTTGGGATAATCCGCCGGCTCCTTGTTGACGCTCAACTGCAGGTCGCGGCAGATCAGCCCCAACTGCCGGTGCGAATCACGCCACTCGCGCATGCGCAGGTAATTGAGGAAGTTCTTCCGGCACCAGTTGCGCAGGGCACTGGCACCAAGGGCCTGGCGCTGTTCCTCGAACCCGCGCCAGACATTGATCAGGCCGGCGAAATCCGAATCCACGTCCTTCCACTGCGCATGGGCCTGGTCGGCGGCCTGCTGGCGCTCGGGCGGCCGTTCGCGCGGGTCCTGCACCGACATGGCACTGGCGACGATCAGCACTTCCTGCAGGCTGCCGAGGGTGGCCGCCTCCAGCAACATGCGGCCCATGCGCGGGTCCACCGGCAGGCGCGCCAACTGCCGACCCAGCGGGGTCAGCTGGTTCTCGCGGGTCACCGCCGACAACTCTTGCAGCAGGTTGAAACCGTCGCTGATGGCCTTGCCATCCGGCGGCTCGATAAACGGGAACGCCGTGATCTCGCCCAGGCGCAGGTGAAGCATCTGCAGGATCACCGCCGCCAGGTTGGTGCGCAGGATCTCCGGGTCGGTGAACTCCGGCCGGCCGTTGAAATCCTCTTCGCTGTACAGGCGCACGCAGATCCCCGGCTCGACCCGTCCGCAACGACCCTTGCGCTGGTTGGCGCTGGCCTGGGAAACCGCCTCGATGGGCAGGCGCTGGACCTTGGCGCGGTAGCTGTAGCGGCTGATGCGAGCGGTGCCGCTGTCGATCACATAGCGGATGCCCGGCACGGTCAGAGAGGTTTCCGCGACGTTGGTCGCCAGCACGACGCGCCGCCCCGGATGGGACTGGAAAATCCGCTGCTGCTCGGCCGGTGACAGCCGTGCATATAAAGGAAGGATTTCGGTGTGCTTGAGCTGGGCCTTGCGCAGCATGTCCGCGGCGTCGCGAATCTCCCGCTCGCCGGGCAGGAACACCAGCACATCGCCCGGACTCTTGCGTTCGCTGCGCTCGAAGGCGGCGATCTCGTCGAGGGTGGCGAGAATCGCCTGGTCGACCGTCAGGTCGTCCTCGACGCTGTTGCCTTCCTCGTCCTGCTCGGACGTCAACGGGCGATACCAGGTTTCCACGGGGAAAGTCCGGCCGGAGACTTCGACGATCGGTGCGTCGTTGAAGTGCCGGGAAAAGCGTTCCAGGTCGATGGTCGCCGAGGTAATGATGACTTTCAGGTCCGGACGCCGCGGCAGCAGGGTCTTCAGGTAGCCGAGCAGGAAGTCGATGTTCAGGCTGCGCTCGTGGGCTTCGTCGACGATGATCGTGTCGTAGCGTTCGAGGTAGCGGTCATTCTGGGTTTCCGCCAGCAGGATACCGTCGGTCATCAGCTTGATCAGGGTGTTCGAATCGCTCTGGTCCTCGAAGCGCACCTGATAACCCACCAGCGCCCCCAGCGGGGTCGCCAGTTCGTCGGCCACCCGGCTCGCCACGCTGCGGGCAGCGATCCGGCGGGGCTGGGTGTGGCCGATCAGGCCATGCTGGCCGCGACCGATTTCCAGGCAGATCTTCGGCAACTGGGTGGTTTTGCCCGAGCCGGTTTCACCGGCGATGATCAGCACCTGGTGCTTGAGCAGCGCGTCCTTGATCTCGTCGCGCTTGGCGGCGATGGGCAGGCTGTCGTCATAACGAATCAGCGGCACGCTCTGGCGCCGCGCCGTGACCTGGGCACAGGACACCTGGACCTTCTCCGCCCACTGCGCCAGCTTCGCCTCATCGGGCTTCTTGCGCAGCTCGTGTAATTGCCGCCGCAACCGGTGGCGGTCGGCAATCATGGCGAGGTCGAGGTTTTTCAGCAGTTGCTCGATAGCAGGCGATTCGTCAGTCATCAGGTGCGCAAGGGTCGTCTATGTATGCAGGGGGCGGATTGTCGCAGATTTGCACAACAGAACACGACCTTGAAAAGCATTGTGGCCGGACCTGGCCCGGCCACGTTCATTCAGTGTCCAGGGTACGACGCCGATACGGGAACACATCGATGACCTTGCCGGCGCGAATCGCCTCCTGCAGCCCCTTCCAGTAATCGGCGTTGTACAACTCGCCGTGCAACTGATCGAACAACCGGCGCTGCGCCATGTCGGCAAAGAGGAACGGCGGAAACTCCTCGGGAAAGACGTCCAGCGGTCCGATGGAATACCAGGGCTCGGAGGCCATCTCGTCTTCCGGGGTGCGCGGCGCGGGGATATGACGAAAGTTGGCCTCGGTCAGGAAGCAAATCTCGTCGTAGTCATAGAACACCACACGCCCGTGACGGGTCACGCCGAAGTTCTTCAGCAGCATGTCGCCGGGGAAGATATTCGCCGCCGCCAGTTGCTTGATCGCCAGGCCATAGTCCTCCAGCGCCTCGCGCACCTGGGCTTCGTTGGCGTTCTCCAGGTAGAGGTTCAGCGGGGTCATGCGGCGCTCGGTCCAGCAATGGCGGATCAGCACCGTCTCGCCTTCGACCTGGACGGTGGAGGGCGCCACCTCCAGCAGTTCCTCCAGGCAGGCCGGATCGAACTTGCCCAGGGGAAAACGGAAGTCGGCGAACTCCTGGGTATCGGCCATGCGCCCCACGCGGTCGACACTCTTCACCAGACGATACTTCTCGATCACCGTCGCCCGGTCGACGTTCTTCGACGGCGAGAAACGGTCCTTGATGATCTTGAACACGGTGTTGAACCCCGGCAGGGTGAACACGCTCATGACCATCCCGCGCACGCCCGGCGCCATGATGAACTGGTCGTCGGTATTGGCCAGGTGATTGATCAGCGCCCGGTAGAACTCGGACTTGCCGTGCTTGTAGAAGCCGATCGAAGTGTACAGCTCAGCGACATGCTTGCCCGGCAGGATGCGCCGCAGAAAACCGACGAACTCCGCCGGCACCGGCACATCGACCATGAAGTAGGAACGCGTGAAGGAAAAGATGATGGAGACATCGGCTTCGTCGGTGATCAGCGCATCGATCTGGATCCCGCGCCCTTCACGGTGCAACAGCGGCACCACCAGCGGCCATTGTTCCTCATGGGTGTAGATGCGCCCCACCAGGTAGGCGCCCTTGTTGCGGTAGAGCACCGAGGAGAACAGTTCGACACTCAGCTCGGGATCCTTGCAGACCCAGTCCGGCAGGCTTTCGCGCAACTGCGCTTCGAGCCGCCGCAGATCGCCGGGCAGGTCGGCATAGGCCTCGCTGAAGCTGTAGTCGGCAAAGATCTGTTCGAGCATGCCCGAAAGCTCGCCGAGGGGTCGATAGGTCCGGGTCTGCGCCGCCCGCGCCCGCCGCAGGGACGGCCGGGTGGTGTGGATGAACATGCAGCCGTCGCTGATCAGGTCGTGGCTGAACAGACCGCAGAAGGTCGAGTTGTACCAGGTTTCCGCCAGTTCATCGTCGAAGCGCAGGTCGATCAGGCTGATGTAGGCGCTTTTCACCAGGGGCCAGAGGTTGACGTCGAGCAACGCCTCGGCGTCGAAACCGGCCCGCAGCCGCGCGTTGACCTCGCTGACTTTCTCTTCGTAGAGATTGATCCGCGCCGCCGATGCCGCCTGGGCTTCCTGCCAGCGGGCCGCTTCGAAACGGGCGCGGGCACCGTCGGTGATCTGGCGAAAGTGCTCGCGGTAATTGTCGAAGCCATCGAGGATCATGCGGGCGATATCGGCGGCCGGCCATTGCTGCGGCATAGTCAAACCTCTGCGGGATTGTTCGGACATTATTCTGATCGCGAGTCACTGGAGCTTAGGCTCCGTAAGAAAACTCGTCGAGCGGCGATCAGGCGCGCCTGTTTTCAACGCAACATGATCGTCGCGCAGGACGTTTTCGTACAGGGCCTGGAGATCAATTGCCGCGTTACGCAAACGTTGCCTTGCCCGTGACATCCGGGGACACTTGCCCGCCTACCCTGCCAAGGATGCTTCCCGTGAAACCCGTCGATATCGTGCGCATGTTTAGCCTGGCCGCCGTCTGGGGCGCCAGTTTCCTGTTCATGCGCATCATTGCCCCGGTGCTGGGGGCCTTTCCCACCGCCTTCTTTCGCGTCTCCATCGCCGCCGTCGGACTGCTGGTGATCCTGTCGCTGATGCGCATCAGCTGGGATTTCAAGGGCAAGTTCAAGGTCTGCCTGATGCTCGGCGTGATCAACTCCGGGCTGCCGGCAACGCTCTACTCGGTCGCGGCCCAGGTGTTGCCGGCCGGCTACTCGTCGATCTTCAACGCCACCACGCCACTGATGGGCGTGCTGATCGGCGGCCTGTTCTTCCACGAAAAACTCAGCCTGAACAAGCTGCTGGGGATCTTCCTCGGCCTGTTCGGCGTCGCGGTGCTGACCCGGGCCGGGCCGGTGACCTTCAACCTGGAATTGCTGATGGGCGCGGCGGCGTGCCTGCTGGCCACCACCAGCTATGGCTTCGCCGGTTTTCTCACCCGTCGCTGGCTCGACCACCAGGGCGGCCTGGATCCACGGCTGTCGGCCATGGGCAGCATGTTCGGCGCGACCCTGGTGATCCTGCCGTTCTTCGCCTACAGCGCCATCGCCCACCCGCCGGCCAGCTGGGGTGGAATCAGTGTCTGGGGCTCGCTGCTGGGCCTGGGGCTGGTGTGCACGGCATTCGCCTACATCATGTATTTCAAGCTGATCAGCAGCATCGGCCCGGTCAAGTCGATGACCGTGACCTTCATGATCCCGGCGTTCGGGGTGTTGTGGGGCGCACTGTTTCTCGATGAGCCGCTGTCGATGGCCCATTTGTATGGCGGGGTGCTGATTGCGGTGGCGTTGTGGCTGGTGTTGAAGCCGGCGGCAGTGGTGAAGGCCGCCACGGTGGGCGACCGGTAGTTATCGGGTGGTTTGCAGGCCCCCTTCGCGGGCAAGCCCGCTCCCACAATGTTCGAGTCGTACTCAGGATCTGTGTAGAACCGAAAACTTGTGGGAGCGGGCTTGCCCGCGAAGAAGCCGGCCCAGACGCAGCGGCCCCCCGCCACTGCGCCCATCGCCGCCATTCAGGCAGCTTTGCGGAACACGAATACCAACCCGACGATGATCAGCGCCATGCCCAGCATGCTCAGGGCCGCCAGGCGGTTACCGAAGATCAGGTAGTCCATCACCGCTGTCACCGCCGGCACCAGGTAGAACAGGCTGGTGACATTCACCAGGTTGCCCCGCGCGATCAAACGGTACAGCAGCAAGGTCGCCAGCACCGACACCACCAGGCCCATCCACAGTACCGGGACGACGAAGCCGACACCGGTTTCAAAGTGGAACGGCTGGAACGGCACGAAGATCCCGCACAACAGCAAGCCGGCCAGGTATTGCACCGGCAGCGTGCCCAGGGGATTGTCGGTGATGCGTTTCTGCATGATCGAGCCGAAGGTCATGCTCGCCAGCGCCAGCAGACCGAAGAGCATGCCGGCCAGGGACATGCCCGCCAGGCCGATGCCTTGGTACACCACCAGGATCAGCCCCGCCAGCCCGAGCCCGAGCCCGAACATCCGGCTCCAGGAGCGCCGCCGCTCCATCAGTACCGCGGTGAGAATCGGCTGCACGCCCATGATCGTCGCCATGACGCCGGGAGTGACCTTCAGGTCCAGCGCCAGCAGGTAGAAGATCTGGTAGGCGCCCAGCAACACCATGCCCGTCGCCGCGGCGTACAGCATCGGCTTGCCGCCCCGGGGCAGCTTGAACTTGAGCAGCGGGATCAACAGCAACAGCCCCAGCAGGGCAATGGAAAAACGGATCAGCAGAAAGGCGAACGGCGAAGCATGGGCCAGGCCCCACTTGGAGAAGATCGCCCCGCTGCTCCAGAGCAGCACAAACAGACTCGTCGAAGCCGCCGCGGTCGCGGATTGTTTCGAAATGACCAACATGGATACCACCTGTGATTCAGGCAAATGCCAACTCAGCTGGAAAGCTGAAGATTCAGTAGGTTTTTTTCAGGCAGGCAGGGGGCGACAGCAACGGTTGCTGATCAGACCCGGATGCCAACGCCCGGCGGTGATACGACTACGTACACCGGCGTGCCACTGACAGGTGGTGGGTAATGACTGATCTGCACAGGCTGCTGGTTCCCGCACGGCACTACGCCAGCGTTGACCGCTGAATCGACTACCGCGTTGATGGGGGAAGCTGGCATGCGCAGGTCTTCTTCGAAAGGGAATAAACGGTGGATCAGGTGATGCACCGAGCGCTGACTATAACCAGCGCCCGACACAGATTGCAACAGGTCAGCCGAACAACCAGTAACCCAGCAATGTCAGGACCACCACCGCCAGTACCGGACGCATGATGCGGTAGGCCTTGGGATGCTTGCGCTTCCACTGCTTGACCACGCCACTGAAGCGATCACTGAAGTTCTTGCTCCAGGCGTAGGCCTGGTTGATGCCGCCGACACGCTCGTCATCGAGGTTCTGCGGCGCGGTGGCGCGTCCCAGCAAGCCGCTGACCCAGCGGTTGATGGAGGTCATCAGGCGGTTGCTCAACGGCCGCTCGATATCGCAGAACAGGATCACCCGGGTCTGCTCGGTTTCGTTCTTGACCCAGTGCACATAGGTCTCGTCGAACATCACGTCCTGGCCGTCGCGCCAGGCGTAGACCTGGCCGTCGACGAAAATCCGGCAGTCGTCGGAGTTCGGCGTCGACAGGCCCAGGTGGTAGCGCAGCGAGCCGGCGAACGGGTCGCGGTGCGGGTTCAGGTGGCTGCCACCGGGCAACAGGGCGAACATCGCCCCCTTGACGTTGGGGATGCTGCTGACCAGCGCCACGGTTTTCGGGCAGAGCAGCTCGGCCGAGGGCAGCGGCTTGTCGTACCACTTCAGGTAGAAACGCTTCCAGCCCTTCTTGAAGAACGAACCGAAACCGGCATCGTTGTTCTTCTCGGCGGCACGGATATAGCCCTCGTCGAACAGGTGCATGGCCTCTTCGCGAATCACTTCCCAGTTGTCCTTGAGCACATCCAGCTCGGGAAACTTGCTGCGGTCCAGGTACGGTTTGGACGGCACGGCGGAAAACAGGTACATCAGGGCGTTGTACGGGGCGAACAGCGCGGAATGGTTGACGAACTGGCGCAGCACCGGCAAACGCGCCTTGCCGCGCAGATGCACGTAAAGCGTACTGCCGAGGAACAGCAGCAACACGGCGGCCTTGGCGGCAAAGGAAAAGGTCATTCAGCACTCCTTGAAAATGGGCAACGTCCGGGCAAGGTGAAATTCACCCGACGTGGCAGCCGGCCATGATAAACATTACCGGCCTCGGGAAAAACCCATCGGCCCGCACATTCCGCATGACCGGTCGCGCAACACAGCCTTTATGTAGCACGTCCCGCCTGAACCGGGACTGATGCAGGTCAGTCCCGCGGGCGCCGCCCGTGGCGGTTTACTGCTGGATCTCCTGGTCGGTGAACAGATCGCTGAAGAGCATGCTCGACAGATAGCGCTCGCCGGAGTCCGGCAGCACCACGACAATGGTCTTGCCCTGCATTTCCGGGGTTTCCGCCAGGCGTACGGCCACAGCCATGGCCGCGCCACAGGAAATGCCGCAAAGGATCCCCTCCTCCTGCATCAGCCGCAGGGCCATGGCCTTGGACTCGTCGTCCGTGACCAGCTCGACCCGGTCGACCAGCGACAGGTCGAGGTTCTTCGGCACGAAACCGGCGCCGATGCCCTGGATCTTGTGGGGCGACGGCTTGACCTCCTGTCCGGCCAGGGTCTGGGTGATCACCGGCGACGATACCGGTTCCACCGCCACCGACAGGATCGGCTTGCCCTGGGTCAGCTTGATATAGCGCGACACACCGCTGATGGTGCCGCCGGTGCCCACGCCCGCCACCAGCACGTCGACCGCGCCATCGGTGTCATTCCAGATTTCCGGGCCGGTGGTTTTCTCGTGGATCGCCGGGTTCGCCGGGTTGTCGAACTGCGCCGGCATGAAGTACCGGGCCGGATCGCCGTTGACGATCTCGGTGGCCTTCTCGATCGCGCCCTTCATGCCCTTGGCCGGCTCGGTCAGCACCAGTTCGGCCCCCAGGGCCTTGAGCACCTTGCGCCGCTCGATGCTCATGGACGAGGGCATGGTCAGCAGCAGCTTGTAGCCGCGGGCGGCGGCGACAAAGGCCAGGCCGATCCCGGTATTGCCCGAGGTCGGCTCGACGATGGTCATGCCCGGCTTGAGCCGGCCGCTGCTTTCGGCGTCCCAGATCATGTTCGCGCCGATCCGGCACTTCACCGAATACCCCGGGTTGCGCCCTTCGATCTTGGCCAGGATGGTCACACCGCGAGGGGCGATGCGGTTGATCTGAACCAGGGGCGTATTACCGATGGAATGGGCGTTGTCGGCGAAAATACGGCTCATGACGGGGTCCTTTGGGCAACGGTGAGTTGGCTTTCAAGGGTATGCCCCGGGATGTCGGGCGTCCAGTCATGGCGAACGTATAGCGCTGCCGGGGGTCCATCGCCTATAGACAGCCTTCGGGGCACGCCGATGAAACGTCGTTACAGCTGGCCGTTGTGGAGCCTGGCAGGCCTGGTCCTGCTGCTGGTGGTGCTGGACCTGGCCCTGCCTTACTTGGTGCGCCACTACCTGAATGAAAAACTCGCGGACATGGGCGATTACCGTGGCCAGGTGACCGATGTCGACCTGGCCTTGTGGCGCGGCGCCTACCGGATCAACGGGCTGCAGATCGTCAAGGTCAGCGGCAAAGTGCCCGTGCCCTTCGTCAAGGCGCCGCTGATCGATCTGTCGGTCAGCTGGAAATCCCTGTGGGACAACCACGCGGTGGTGGCCGAGGTGCAGTTCGTCAAGCCGGAGCTGAACTTCGTCGACGGTGGCGCCAATAACCGCCAGGCGTCCCAGACCGGCCAGGGCACCGACTGGCGGGCACAACTGGGCAAGCTGCTGCCCATCACCCTCAACGAGGTGCGGATCGACGACGGGCGCATCACCTTCCGCAACTTCAACTCGCAGCCGGCGGTCAACCTGCAGGCCACGCAGGTCAATGCCAGCCTCTACAACCTGACCAATGTGGTCGACCTCGAAGGGCGCCGCGATGCCCGTTTCGAAGGCAAGGCCCAATTGTTCGGCCAGGCGCCCCTGCAGACCAGCGCCACCTTCGACCCGCTGAGCAACTTCGAGGACTTCGAGTTCCGCCTGCGGGCCACCGGCATCGAGTTACGGCGTGTCAACGATTTCGCCTCGGCCTACGGCAAGTTCGATTTCAACGGCGGCAGCGGTGATGTCGTGATCGAGGCCCAGGCCCGCAAGGGCCAGCTCACCGGCTATATCAAGCCGCTGTTGCACGATGTCGAGGTGTTCGACTGGCAACAGGACGTCGAGAACCAGAACAAGAGCATCCTGCGTTCGGTATGGGAAGCCATTGTCGGGGCCGGCGAAACCGTGCTGAAAAACCAGAAGAAAAACCAGTTCGCCACCCGGGTTGAACTCAGCGGCAACGTTCACCAGCAAGATATCAGCGCGTTCCAGGCGTTTTTGCAGATATTGCGCAACGGTTTCATCCAGGCCTTCAATGCCCGCTATGAACAGCCCAAACCGTCCAGCGATCCGAAGAGCTGACCGGGTCAGGATGTGACGCTCCATTCAGAGACTGAATAAGCCGTCTGCGTTCACACTCGACCGGGCACCGCGTTATAGTCGGGCATGGGATTTTCCCGCCGCCCTGTCCGCCAGGCCGGCGTTACCGTTCGAGGAATGACAGATGAAGTTCGAAGGCACCCAGGCCTACGTCGCCACCGATGATCTGAAGCTGGCCGTCAACGCCGCAATTACCCTGGAGCGTCCGCTGCTGGTCAAGGGCGAGCCCGGGACCGGCAAGACCATGCTCGCCGAGCAATTGGCCGAGTCCTTCGGCGCCAAGCTGATCACCTGGCACATCAAGTCCACCACCAAGGCCCACCAGGGCCTCTACGAGTACGACGCGGTCAGCCGCCTGCGCGACTCGCAGCTGGGCGTGGACAAGGTCCACGACGTGCGCAACTACCTGAAGAAGGGCAAGCTCTGGGAAGCCTTCGAATCCGATGAACGGGTGATCCTGCTGATCGACGAGATCGACAAGGCCGACATCGAGTTCCCCAACGACCTGCTGCAAGAACTCGACAAGATGGAGTTCTACGTCTACGAGATCGATGAAACCATCAAGGCCAGGAAGCGCCCGATCATCATCATTACTTCCAACAATGAAAAGGAACTGCCGGACGCCTTCCTGCGCCGCTGCTTCTTCCATTACATCGCGTTCCCGGATCGCAACACGCTGCAGAAGATCGTCGACGTGCATTACCCGGACATCAAGAAAGACCTGGTCAGCGAAGCCCTCGATGTATTCTTCGACGTGCGCAAGGTGCCGGGCCTGAAGAAGAAGCCTTCGACCTCGGAACTGGTGGACTGGTTGAAACTGCTGATGGCCGACAACATCGGCGAAGCGGTCCTGCGCGAGCGCGATCCGACCAAGGCCATCCCGCCACTGGCCGGTGCCCTGGTGAAGAACGAGCAGGACGTGCAACTGCTCGAACGCCTGGCGTTCATGAGCCGTCGTGGCACCCGCTAGGCTCTGTCCGAAAGCTGCCTGCGCGTCGATCAGGCTGCGTTAAAAACAGGCTCGGAATGCTCATTTAGTGGGCTAAAGTCGAGCGCGACCCCGGCCGTTCCTCGCCTGTTTTTGCCTTGCCTGATCGTCGCTCGGCGAGCTTTCAAACAGACCCTCCAGTTTATCCGAGGCGATTGCCATGCTGCTCAACCTGTTCAATGAAATGCGCGCGGCCAAGGTTCCGGTTTCGGTGCGTGAATTGCTCGACCTGATCAACGCGCTGAAACAGCGCGTGACCTTCGCCGACATGGACGAGTTCTACTATCTGGCCCGGGCGATCCTGGTCAAGGACGAACGCCATTTCGACAAGTTCGACCGGGCATTCGGCGCCTATTTCAACGGCCTGGAAAAACTCGACGATCACCTTCAGGCGCTGATTCCCGAAGACTGGTTGCGCAAGGAATTCGAACGTTCGCTGAGCGACGAAGAACGCGCGCAGATCCAGTCCCTCGGCGGCCTCGACAAGCTGATCGAGGAGTTCAAGAAGCGCCTGGAAGAACAGAAGGAACGTCACGCCGGTGGCAACAAGTGGATCGGCACCGGCGGCACCAGCCCGTTCGGCTCCGGCGGCTTCAATCCGGAAGGCATCCGCGTCGGCGATGCCGGCAAGCGCCAGGGCAAGGCGGTCAAGGTCTGGGACCAGCGCGAGTACAAGAACCTCGACGACCAGGTCGAACTGGGCACGCGCAATATCAAGGTGGCCCTGCGCCGCCTGCGCAAGTTCGCCCGCCAGGGCGCGGCGGAAGAGCTGGATATCGATGGCACCATCGACCACACCGCCCGCGACGCCGGCCTGCTGAACATCCAGATGCGCCCGGAGCGGCGCAACACCATCAAGCTGTTGTTGCTGTTCGATATCGGCGGCTCGATGGATGCCCATGTGAAGATCTGCGAGGAGCTGTTCTCGGCCTGCAAGACCGAGTTCAAGCACCTGGAGTACTTCTACTTCCACAATTTCGTTTATGAATCGGTGTGGAAGAACAACCTGCGCCGGGGTTCGGAGCGGACCTCGACCCAGGACCTGCTGCACAAGTACGGTGCCGACTACAAGGTGATCTTTGTCGGTGACGCGGCGATGGCCCCGTATGAAATCACCCAGGCCGGCGGCAGCGTCGAGCACTGGAACGAAGAACCGGGTTATGTGTGGATGCAGCGGTTCATGGAGAAGTACAAGAAGCTTATCTGGATCAACCCGTATCCGAAGGATACCTGGGGTTATACGGCATCGACCAATATCGTCCGGGACCTGATCGAGGACCAGATGTACCCGCTGACCCTGCGCGGGCTGGAAGAAGGGATGCGGTTTCTTTCCAAATGATGTGGGCCTTCGCGGGCCCCTTCGCGATTGTATTGATCGTTCCCACGCTCCGCGTGGGAATGCAGCCCGTGACGCTCCGCGTCACAAAAGCGGACGCAGAGCGTCCAGAGGGGCATTCCCACGCGGAGCATGGGAACGATCAGCGGCTCCTTTGGGCCCTACGCAAACCTGCGCATGAACTCGACCTGCTGCCGATGGGCGCTTTCCTGCACCGTCGGCGCCAGTCTTACCTGTGTCCCCGGCAGGCATTGCGCCAACCGCGCCAACGACAGCGGCGTCAACGCGCCCAGGCGTGGATAACCGCCGATGGTCTGCCGATCATTGAGCAGGACGATTGGCTGTCCGTCCGGCGGCACCTGGATCGCCCCCAGGGGTATGCCCTCGGAAATCATCGGCTCGCCCTGGTACTTCAACTCCGGCCCCAGCAGCCGAATGCCCATGCGATCGGCACGGCTGTCGAGGGTCCAGGCGCTGTTGAACGCATCGAACAGGCTTTGCCCGCTGAACTCGCCAATCTGCGCACCCAGTACCACCTGCAACGGCGCCCTGGCGTGGAAGTCGGGAATCTGCGCCGTCGGCAGTACTCGCGGTGCCACCGCCGCGCCCGGATAACTCAGGCTGCCGCCCTTCTGCAAGGGCCGGCCCAGTCCGTCAAGGCCCCCCAGTTCCTCGCGCACCACGCAGGCGCTGCTGCCCAGCACCCTGGGCGCATCGAAACCACCCGGGGCCGCCAGATAGGCACGGGCACCGAGCAAGGGCTGGGTGAACTGCAACCGTTGTCCCTTGTTCAGGACAAAGCTGCGCCAGGGCGCCAGGGCCTGGCCATCCACTTGCGCGCCCAGGTCGGCGCCGGCCAGGGCCAGGCAGCAGGTTTCCATGGCCAGCAGCGTGACGCCGCCGAGGGTGACTTCCACTACCGGCGCATCCACCGGGTTACCCAGCAGGCGATTGGCCCAGGACATCGATACCCAGTCCAGGGCACCGCCCTGGGTGACCCCGAGATGGCGCACGCCGAACCGTCCGCGGTCCTGCAGCAGGCACAGCGGCGTGCTGGCCTCGATCAACAGATGGCTCATGCCAGGGCCTCCAGCGGCGTGTCGTCGCCACCCAACTTGATGAACTCGGCGTGGTCGACCGCGGCAAACCGCACAGTATCGCCCGGCTGCATCAGGCTGTAACCGTCGCGCTCGCGGTCGAACAGTTTACTCGGGGTGCGCCCGATCAGGTTCCAGCCGCCCGGTGACACCACCGGGTAGGCGGCGGTCTGCCGCTCGGCGATACCGACGCTGCCCGCCGCGACTTTCTTGCGCGGCGTATTCAGGCGCGGGGCCGCCAGGGGCTCCTCCACCAGCCCCATGAAGGCGAACCCCGGGGCAAAGCCCAGGGCGAACACCTGGTACTCGCGCTCGCTGTGACGGCGGATCACGTCACTGATCGACCAACCGCTGCGTTCGGCCAGCAGGCTCAACTCCGGACCGACACTCGGGTCGTACCAGACCGGCAGCACATGGCACTGGCCGGCAGCACGGGCATTCGGCGCCAGACCGTTCAGGGCCTCGGCGATCAGTTCCCGGGCCTGGCCCGGACTCAGGGTCATCAGGTCGTAGTGCACCATCAAGGTCGTGTAGGACGGCACCAGGTCGATCAGGTGCCCGGCAAACGCGTGACGCAGACGCTCGCTGGCGGCAAGCATCCACGGCATGTTTTCTTCGGCGATCGCATCGAACAGGCGCACCATCAGGCAGTCGATCGCCACCACTTCAATCCGTGGCTTCATGGAATCGACTGCCGGTCCAGGGCCTCGCGAATGCGCTGCACGGCCTCCACCGAACTGGCGTTGTCGCCATGCACGCAGAGGGTGTTGGCCTGCAGGCGCAGGGCGCTGCCATCGCTGGCGACCAGGGCGTCGCCACGGGCGATGGTCAGGGCCTGCTCGACGATACGTTCCGGTTCGTGATGCACCGCTCCCGGCAGTTGCCGGGAAACCAGGCGCCCGGCGCTGTCATAGGCGCGGTCGGCGAAAGCTTCGAACCACAGGGTCACGCCGTACTCGTCGCCCAGCGCCTGGGCCACGCTGTTGTCGCGCATCGCCAGCAGCATCAGCGGCAATTCGCGGTCATAGGCGGCAATCGCCTGGATCACCGAACGCAGCTGTTCGGGGTTGGCCATCATGTCGTTGTACATCGCCCCATGGGGTTTGACATAGCTGACCCGCGCGCCCTGGGCCCGGCAGATACCGTCCAGCGCGCCGATCTGGTAGTGCAGCAGGTCCTTGATTTCCTGGGGGGTGCAGGCCATGGAACGACGACCGAAGCCGACCAGGTCCGGATACGCCGGATGGGCGCCGATCCGCACATCGTTGGCCAGGGCCAGGGTGACGGTCTTGCGCATGATGCTCGGATCCCCCGCGTGATAACCGCAGGCGACGTTGGCGCAATCGATGAACGGCATGACTTGCGCATCCAGACCCATGGTCCAGTTGCCATAGCTTTCACCGATATCGCAATTCAGTAACAGGCGGCTCACGGTAGGTGCTCCTGTGGGCTTTTTATCGACTTGATTCAGGGCGCAGTACCCGCGCCCCACAGATTACTGCGCTTCGAGTTGCTTGCCACGGGTTTCCGGCAGGCTCAGGGCCGCGAGAATCACCACGCCGTAGGACACGGCGGCAAAGGCGCCGATCCCCACGCTCAACGGCACCGTCTGGCTGAGCAGGCCGATCAGCAGGGGAAACAGCGCGGCCAGCGCGCGGCCGATGTTGTAGCAGAAGCCCTGGCCCGAACCGCGGATACGGGTTGGAAACAGTTCGGTGAGAAACGAGCCCATGCCGCTGAAGATCCCCGAGGCGAAGAAACCCAGCGGGAAGCCCAGCCACAACATCACTTCGTTGCTGACCTGCAACTGGGTATAGAGCAGGACGATGGTGAAGGAGCCGACGGCAAACAGGATGAAGTTCTTCTTGCGCCCCAGCAGGTCGGTCAGATAGGCGCTGATCACGTAGCCGACATAGGAGCCGATGATCACCATCGCCAGATAGCCGCCCGTGCCCAGCACGCTCAAGCCGCGCTCGTTCTTCAGGAAGGTCGGCAGCCAGGAGGTGATGGCGTAGTAACCGCCCAGGGCACCGGTGGTCAGCAAGGACGCACGGACAGTGATGCTGAGCATCCCCGGGGCGAAGATCTCGTAGAAACGCGCCGGGTTGCTCGGTACTTCCCTGGCCTTGGCCTGGCGATAGATTTCCGGGTCCTTGACCAGCCGGCGGACGAAGATCACGAAGATCGCCGGCACGATGCCCAGCAGGAACAGCGCCCGCCAGGCGTCTTCCGGCGGCAGCCAGGAAAACAGCAGGGCATACAGGATCGCTGTCAGCCCCCAGCCCAGGGCCCAGCCGGATTGCACCATGCCCACCGCCTTGCCGCGATCCTGGGCGCGGATCACCTCGCCCATCAGCACCGCGCCGGCGGTCCACTCGCCGCCGAAGCCGAAGCCCATGAGGGTCCGCGCCACCAGCAACTGGTTGTAGTTCTGCGCGAAACCGCAGAGAAAGGTAAAAAAGGCGAACCAGAGTACCGTCAACTGCAGGGTGCGCACCCGGCCGATGCGGTCGGAGAGGATCCCGGCGATCCAGCCTCCGAGGGCCGAGGCGATCAGGGTGCTGGTGGAGATCAGCCCGGCCTGGCCGGTGGTGATACCCCACAGGGCGATCAGCGTCGGGATGACAAAGCTGAGCATCTGGGTGTCCATGCCGTCGAGGCCATAGCCGATCTTGCAACTCCAGAACGTCCGACGTTCCTGCTGATTGATATGGCGATACCAGGCGAACGGACCGGGTGGTCCCTCGGGCTTGGCAACATCCAGCGAGTCGGGCGTACTCATGGGGGAAATTCTCCACAGCAAACTTATTGGTATTGTTCTGGCGGCCGGCGACGCTTATCGTGATTCACCGGTCGAGGGCCATTTTTGGTTGCACCCGCCCTCTGCGTCCAACTAATAAAAGCCGTCCCCAGGCATAAGAAAAAGTTGATTGCATGAATCTCAAGTTTCTCGAAACCTTCGTCTGGGTCGCCCGGCTCAAGAGCTTTCGCCTGACCGCGGACAAGCTGTTCACCACCCAGGCCTCCATCTCCAGCCGGATCGCGGTGCTCGAAAGCGAGCTCGGGGTCAAACTGTTCCTGCGCGATTCACGGGGTGTCAGCCTGACTCCCGAAGGGCTCAAGGTGCTCGATTATGCCGAGCAGATGATCGACACCATGCAGGCCCTCAAGCACTCCATCGAGATCAGTTCGACCAAGGTCGGGCGTATGCGCATCGGGGTCATGGACTCGGTGATCCACACCTGGCTCAGTCCCCTGGTGGCGGAAATGATGGACCGTTTTCCCCTGGTGGAAATCGAGCTGGTGGCCGATACCGCGCTGAACCTCTGCGATCAGCTGCAAAAAGGCTTTCTCGACCTGATCCTGCAGACCGACCTGCTGCGTCAGGAGTCCATCCGCAGCCTGGAACTGGCGAGTTACCCGATGGGCTGGGTGGTGGCCAGCAACTCGATCTACAACCGCGAGTACGCGAGCCTGGCGCAGATCGCCCGGGAACGCATCGTGACCTTCTCCAAGAACTCCCGGCCGCACCAGGAAATCCTCGGCCTGATGCAGACCCACGGGGTCCCGGCGCCACGCCTGAACTGCGTGAACTCGGTGTCGGCGATTACCCGGCTGATTCGCGATGGCTTCGGTATCGGCGCTTTCCCGCCGGCACTGGTCAGCGAGGAACTGGCGCGGGGCGAGTTGACCCTGCTGGCGCTGGAAGTGCGCCCGCCGAACCTGGAAGTGGTGGTGTCCTGGCGGGTCGGCGTGGAGTTGGTGGAGGAGATTGTCGCGCTGTGCCGCAAGGTCCTGCACAGCTATGCCAGCAAGGTCGGGGAACAGTACGTGGTGCTGAGCAAGGCCTAGCTCTTGTGGGAGCGGGCTTGCCCGCGAAGAAGCCCTTGGATCTTGTGTCGATCTTGCGGACGCCATCGCCGGCAAGCCGGCTCCCACAGATGGATCAGGTCCATCCCCAGCGACCGGGCGGTTACCAGCCCCGCTCCCGCCGCGCCAGGCGCTCACGCTGGCGCTTGCCGCCGAGCACGACCCAATCCACCAGCCGGAAGAAACCTTCGATGACGAAGGAGAACAGCAGCGCCGCGCCCATGGCCCAGCCGATCGCTTCCGGCGACAGCAGCACCTGGTAGGTGTAGCCCTGCAGGGTTTCCTGGCGAATCGCCGGGTCCGCCGCATACGCCACCTGCAACGCGCGCTTGTACCAGGGGCCCTGCATCGCCTGGAACTGGTCATCGAGCAGGCGCTGGCGGTTGAGCAAGGTGCCGAGGCTGTCGGCATCGCTGCGGAAGACCGGGTCGTCACTGGCGCGATAGTGCGCCACCAGCGCCTGCAGGTCGCCCTTGAAGAACTGCTCGGCAGTCTTCTGGAAGCCCTGCAGCCCGGTCTGCGCCTCGATCAGATGCGCCTCGACGCGCTTGGCGTAGTCGTTGATGAAGCCCGGCACCTGGACGCCGATCAGCAGCCCCAGGGTAAACAGTATCAACCGCAGGTAACTCAACCACATAACGGACGTCCTTATTCAGTCTGGCCCTGGCTGACGCATTCGCCGCGCCGCCACAGGCTCCATTGGCCCGGTTCGTAACGGGTCCAGGTCTCGTTTTCGGTCAGGGGTTCGGTGGCGATCACCGTGACCACGTCGTTGGGGGTGGTTTCGGCCTGGAAGTCGACGATCACATCGACATCCTTCAGCCGTGCCGGGCCAAAGGGCGCGCGGCGGGTGATCTGCGCCAGCTTGGTCGAGCAATAGCAGAACAGCCAGTCGCCGTCGCTGAGCAGGCAGTTGAACACACCCTTGCCGCGATACTCGGCACAGGCCTGGACCAGCGACGGCAGCAGCTCTTCCACCTCCACCGGCTCGGGAAAGGCCTGGCGCACGCGGTTGAGCAGGTCGCAGAAGGCCGCTTCGCTGTCGGTATCGCCGACCGGACGATAAAAACTGCCCGGCGGCTGGAAATCCGCCAGCTGGCCGTTATGGGCGAAACACCAGTTGCGCCCCCACAGTTCACGGACAAAAGGATGGGTGTTGGACAGGCAGACCTTGCCGACATTGGCCTGGCGGATATGGCCGATCACCACTTCGCTCTTGATCGGGTAACGCTGCACCAGTTGCGCCACTTCCGACTCGCAGCTCGCGGCCGGGTCCTGGAACAGGCGCAGCCCGCGACCTTCGTAGAAACCGATGCCCCAGCCATCGCGGTGGGGACCGGTACGTCCGCCGCGCTGCATCAGCCCGGTAAAGCTGAAAACGATATCGGTCGGCACATTGGCGCTCATGCCCAACAATTCACACATGCTCGGACTCTCGCTTCAATGCAGGAACACGCTTACAAACGCGGCTCGACCCGTGGACGACCGGCAGCGGCGGGAGGCGGCGGACGACGCGGGCGCTCCTGGCGATCCGGCGTGGCGAAAGGCTGGTCATCCGCCTCGACTTCAGCACGAGCCGCGGCGGCGGCGGCTTCCGACTGCAGCTTGCGGGCCTTGCTGGAGCGTTCGATCGGCCAGCGGATCAGCACGAAGACCGCATACACGCCAAGGGCGATGATCAGGTACATGAACAGATCGGAGACCGCGCGCCAGGCGTTGTTGCCGACCTTGAACAACAGGTCGAGGGCAGTGATCGCGACCGCCGGGGCGAAACGTTCTTTCACCGGATCGAGGATGGTCGGGCTGAACAGCAGCACCGCCCCCACCAGGCGCAGCGGTTCGCGCAACCAGCGCCAGGTCCAGCGGGTCAGGCGAAACCACACCAACAGGCAGCCCAAGGCGGCAAAGGCGTAACAACCCCAGGCGATCAGATAGTCGTTCTCGGTCATGGTGTCCATGGCATGGCTGGCAATGAGAGGCTTATGATAACGGCTTTTCGCCGGCCCGGCTGCACCGCCGTCAGCGATCCTCAAGATAGAGAGTTGCCCATGTCCCGCAAAGCCACCGTCAGTACTGCCCCGATTGCCCGTACAGGCCCGGGCCCGGATCCCTATGCCTGGTTGCAGGAGCGCGACAGCGAGGCGGTGCTCGACTACCTCAAGGCCGAAAACAGCTACCAGGAAGCGCAGTTGGCCGACCAGGCCGGGCTGCGTGAAAGCCTGTTCCAGGAGATCAAGGGGCGGATTCTCGAGACCGACCTGTCGCTGCCCTCGCCCTGGGGTCCGTTCCTCTACTACACCCGCACCACCGCCGGTGACGAGTACGCCCGCCACTATCGCTGCCCGCGCCCGGCCGATGACCGCCTGACGGTGGACGAAAGCGCCGAGGAGCTGTTGCTCGATCCCAACGTGCTGGCCAATGGCGGCTTCTTTTCCCTCGGCACCTTCAGCATCAGCCCGGACCACCAGCGTCTGGCCTACAGCCTCGACACCACCGGCGAGGAGGTCTACCAGCTGTACGTCAAGGAACTGGCCAGCGGCAACCTGATCGAACTGCCGTTCGAGGACTGCGACGGCAGCATGACCTGGGCCAACGACAGCCGCACGCTGTTCTTCGGCGAACTGGACGACACCCACCGCCCGCACAAGCTGTATCGCCATCGACTCGGCGAACAGGGTGCCGAAGCCGTGCTGCACGAGCCTGACGGACGGTTTTTCCTGCATTGCTATCGCACCAGCTCCGAACGGCAACTGGTGGTGCTGCTCAACAGCAAGACCACCAGCGAAGCCTGGGTGCTCGACGCCAATACGCCGGACCGGGCCTTCACCTGCCTGGCGCCCAGGGTCGAAGGCCATGAGTATTTCGTCGACCACGGCCAGTACCAGGATCAGTGGCGCTGGTTTATCCGCAGCAACCAGGACGGCATCAACTTCGCCCTGTTCCAGGCCGCGGACGACGGCGTTCCCCGTCGCGAAGACTGGCAACGGCTGATCCCGCACAATGACAAGGTGATGCTCGAAGGCCTGACCCTGAATGCCCAGGCCCTGTGCCTGAGCCTGCGTGAAGGCGGCCTGCCGATCATCGAGGTGCACCCCAAGGGGCTGCCGGCCTACCGCGTGCAATTGCCGGATGCCGCCTACAGCCTCTACGTGCAGGACAGCCTGGAGTTCAACAGCGACAGGATCCGCCTGCGCTACGAAGCCCTCAATCGCCCGGCCCAGGTCCGCCAGTTGAACCTCGCCAGCGGCGAGCAGCAGGTGCTGAAGCAAACCCCGGTGCTCGGCCCGTTCGATGCCGACGCCTACGTCAGCCAGCGCCTGTGGGCGACCGCGCCGGACGGCACGCAGGTGCCGATCAGCCTGGTGGTCAAGCGCGAATTGCTCGGCCAGGCCACCCCGCTCTACCTCTATGGCTATGGTGCCTATGGCGAAAGCCTCGACCCGTGGTTCTCCCATGCCCGCCTGAGCCTGCTGGAGCGCGGCGTGGCCTTTGCCATCGCCCATGTGCGCGGCGGCGGCGAACTGGGCGAGGCCTGGTATCGCGCCGGCAAGCAGGAACACAAGCAGAACACCTTCAGCGACTTTATCGCCTGCGCCGAACACCTGATCGCCGAGGGCCTGACCACCTCCCGGCAACTGGTGATCAGCGGTGGCAGCGCCGGCGGCCTGTTGATCGGCGCCGTGCTCAACCAGCGTCCGGAGCTGTTCCAGGCGGCGATTGCCGAAGTGCCGTTCGTCGATGTGCTGAACACCATGCTCGACCCCGACCTGCCGTTGACCGTCACCGAATACGATGAGTGGGGCAATCCGCAGGAGCCCGAGGTGTACGCACGGATCAAGGCCTATGCGCCCTACGAGAACGTCAGCGCCCAGGCCTATCCGGCGACACTGGTGATTGCCGGCTACAACGACAGCCGCGTGCAGTACTGGGAAGCGGCCAAGTGGGTGGCAAGATTACGGGCCACCCGCACCGATGAGCATCTACTCTTGCTCAAGACCGAACTGGGCGCCGGCCATGGCGGCATGAGCGGGCGTTACCAGGGATTACGTGACGTAGCGCTCGAATATGGCTTTGTCTTCAAGGTTCTCGGCATTGCCTGAGGAACTCTGCCCGACGGCCTTGTCTTAACTCTGGGCCGCCGGGCCTCGAACCCCGGAAAGAACAAGCAACAAGAACAGATCGTGGACCATGCCAGAACCGACCTTACTGAATAACGAAATTCGCGACATGCTGATGGATTGCGGCCTGTTCAACCAACTGCTGCCGGCGGACTGCCAGGCGGCGGCCGGCTATTTCAGCATCAGCACCATTGGCAAGGGCGAGGCCATCTTCCACGAGGGCGATGCCGGCACGTTCATGTGCATCATCCATTACGGCAGCGTCAATGTGCAGAAGAACAATGACGCCGGCCAGCCCGTGGTGATTGCCACCCTGCGTGCCGGCCGGGCCTTCGGCGAGATGGCGGTGCTTGACGGCGAGCGGCGCTCGGCCAGTTGCGTCGCCGCCAGCGACTGCCAGTTGTTGAACCTGGGCAAGGACTCCCTGGAAAAAATGCTCAACGACGCGCCGAAGATCGCCGCCAAGATCATTCGCGCCATCGCCATCGCGCTGTCGAAACGCCTGCGCATGGCCGATGGGCAGTTGCTCTCGCAGCAGATCTAGCTGGAGATCGGCTTGGCCTTGTCGTTCTTGTCGTTCTGCTCCAGGCCCGGCAGCGTCTGGTCCCTGGGGGGTGACGGCAATTCGATGCTCGGCAGCGGCTCGCCGGGCTTGGGTGGCGTACGCGGCGTGACTTGCGGGTAAGGCGTGGGGGTCGCCGTGCCGGGGGAGCCCGGGGTCGGGGTCACCGGTACCGGCGACAGCTCTTCGGCCTGCACCGCGGTAAAGGTCAGCGCGGACAGGACAATGGCCGTTAGAATGGTGCCCTTGATCATAAAATAATGCTCTTGATCATGAAAATAGTGCCTTTGATCATAAAATAATGCCTTTCAATAGAATCGCGCCTTTTATCCAATAGCGGCGCCGTCACACCGATCCGTCTGTTATCAGGCTACTCGCAACGCGACCATTTTGCCCTCCTCAATGAGATTTCCATGAAACGTTTCGTTCTGCTCGACACCACACCGATTCCCGAAAACGGCGGTGCCCTGTGCCTGTTCGAGTATGGCGAGGACTTCGTGATCAAGATCCAGGGCGGCGACGGTGGGCAGTTGATGAACACCCGCATGCACGGCTCCGAGGATGCCCTGGCCGAGATCCCCTGCCGCAAGGTCGCCGGCCGGCCGCAGTCGCGGGTGCTGATCGGCGGCCTGGGCATGGGCTTTACCCTGGCCTCGGCGCTCAAGCACCTGGGCAAGACGGCCGAGGTTGTGGTCGCCGAACTGGTACCGGGTGTGATCGAGTGGAACCGCGGCCCGCTCGGTGAAAAAGCCGGCAGGCCGCTGGCCGATCCACGCACGGTGATCCGCCTGGAAGACGTGGCCAAGGTGCTGCAGGCCGAGCCCAATGGCTTCGACGCGATCATGCTCGATGTCGACAACGGCCCCGAAGGCCTGACCCAGAAAGCCAACAGCTGGCTCTACTCGGCAGGTGGCCTGAGCGCCTGCGCCAAGGCCCTGCGGCCCAAGGGCGTGCTGGCCGTGTGGTCGGCCAGTGCCGACAGCCATTTCTCCGACAAACTGCGCAAGGCCGGCTTCAAGGCCGAAGAAGTCCAGGTCTATGCCCACGGCAACAAGGGCACGCGCCACACCATCTGGATCGCCGAGAAGCTCAAGAACTGAGCTAAACTTTGCCGCATAACCGTCATTAACCCATTCGACAAGGTGAACCCATGAGTTCGGCCAACCCACCCTCCCATACCGCCAAGCTGGACCGCATTCTTGCCGATGCGAAACGCGATAAAGAGATGGGCTATCGCGACAAGGCGCTGAAAATGTACCCGCACGTCTGCGGCCGTTGCGCCCGCGAATTTTCCGGCAAGCGCCTGAGCGAGCTGACCGTGCATCACCGCGACCACAACCATGACAACAACCCGCAGGACGGTTCCAACTGGGAACTGCTCTGCCTGTTCTGCCATGACAACGAACACTCGCGCTACACCGACCAGCAGTACTTCGGCGACAGCTCCCTAAGCAGCCCGAAGATCGCCAAGGCCACCCACAACCCGTTCGCCGCCCTGGCCGGGTTGATGAAGAAAGACGAGTAAGCCGTTATCGGGCTACACCGTAAAGCGCTGCACCAGCACGCTCAGGTCGCCCCCCAGGCGCGACAGCTCGAGACTTGCCGCCGCCGTGCGTGCAGTCGACTGTGCCGACTCGTCGGCGATATCGCGTACGCGGGCCAGGTTGCCGCTGATCTGCTCGCAGGCGCGAGTCTGCTGCTCGGCGGCCGTGGCAATCTGCGAGTTCATCGACTGGATCAGTGAAGCGGACTGGCGAATTTCACTGAGCACACCACCGGCCTCGCGCGCCAGGGTCACACTGGACTGGCTCATATGCTGGCTCTGGCGCATGATCGCCGTGGCCTGCTCGGTACCGCCGTGCAGGGCCGCGATCAGCTCCTCGATCTCCTCGGTGGAACGCTGGGTGCGCTGGGCCAATGCCCGCACCTCATCGGCAACCACCGCAAACCCTCGCCCCGCCTCGCCGGCACGCGCCGCTTCGATGGCCGCGTTGAGCGCCAGCAGATTGGTCTGCTCGGCTACCTCGCGAATCACCCCGAAAACGCCACCGATACGCTCGCCGTCAGCACGCAGGCGCTCCATGGCCTCGGCGGAGCGGTCGACATTGAGCACCAAGGCTTCAAAATGCTCGATCGCCTGGCTGACCACGCGATTGCCTTCGACACTGCGATGCTCGGCTGCCTGCGCCGCCTCCGAGGCCTGCTGGGCATTGCGGGCCACCTGCTGGGCGCTGGCAACCATGGAGATCATCGCGCCAGCCACCTCTTCGGTCTGCTCACGCTGCTGGGCAACACCCGCGCTGCTGCGGGCGGTGACAGTCGAAAGGCCTTCGGCGGCCCCGGTCAGCTGTCGCGTGCCGTCCCCGATACGTCCGATCAACTGACGCAGATGCCCGGCCATTTCGCGCATGGCGCCCATCATCTGCCCGATCTCGTCGCGCAGGTGGCTTTCCAGGTTACCGGTCAAATCACCCGCGGCGATCTGCCGGGCCAGGGCCAGTGTGCGTTTGAGCGGCGGCACGATCTGCCGGGTCATCACCCAGGCCGACAACATCCCCAGCAACAATGCCAGCAACCCCGCCACCAGCAGCTCACCGAGGGCCATCCGGACATCGTGGCCACGACCTTCCAGTTGCCGCTGATAGACCGCCGCGCTCAAGCGCTGCAAATCCACGGCCTGAGCCAGCATCGCCTGCTTGGCCTGCTGGCTCTTGAGCACGCTGTCGTGAAAGTCCACGACCCGGTCCTGGTAGATCACCGCCGCTTGCAAGGCGCCCAGCAACGCGGTTTGCAGATCATCACCGGGCAGTTGTCCATACAGATCGTTGCCCTGTACCCGGATCCGGTCGGCAATCTGCGCAACGCGCAACTGCGCCTCGGGCTGGGGATCGGCGATATACAAGCGCACCTGGTCACGCAATTGCGCCATCAGCCATTGCAGTTCGGCTACCGATTGGGCCTGATCGACGGTGACCCCCGGGTCGCGGCGCATCTGCTCGAACAGTTGGGTGCGCAGACTCGTCAAATGGTCGGAGATATTCTCCATCACCGGCACCATGGCACTTTCCGCCGTGCGCGCCTGGCTTCGCGCCGCGACGAACTCGGCAAAACTCTGCTGGTAGGCCCGGGCCACCTCGCGGATTTGCCCCAGGACCGGTTGCGCATCGCTTTCCAGGCTCAGTTGCAGTTTGTCGACCCCGCCATACAACGCCTGCATCTGCCCGGCATACGCGTCGACGGCCGTGCCCTGCCCGGTGCGGTCGAATTCGTTTTCCTGCAAGCGCACAGCGGCGATCTGGGTATCCAGCGACACGCTGTCCACCAACGCTTCGCTACGCATCGTCAATTGCCCGATGCTGTACCAGGCGATCCCCGTCAGCAATGCCGTGAGCAGCAGCACAATGCCGAATCCCAGCGTCAACTTGCGACGCACCGAAGCCTCCAGCAACCAGCCGGTGATCATCACGCACTCTCCTGTGAGGCCACTACCCGGCCGAGGCAACGCGCCAGAGACCTCGGGACGCCTTGAGATGGCCGGCATTTTAAATCGATCGATCTAAAATACAAGGTGAAGATTTTTTCCATGGGTTGTAATTTAAAGCGCCATCCAGACTCGACTAGGCAAAGTGCCATTATTGATGGCCACCCGTCTCTTGTTCCTGCACCGAGATCTCGTTCGATGAAGCTGAACCAATGGATTCAAAACCTGCTGGGCCCACGCAACCCGACACATGAATCGAGTGCCGACCAGGAGCTGTTGTCCAGCCTGCTGGTGATGGCCTGGGTGGTGGAGGCGCGCGATCCCTATACCGGTGGGCATCTGTGGCGGGTGGCGCAGTTCTGCGAACTGCTGGCGCAAAAGGCCGGCTTTGCAGCCGGGGAAGTGGCGCGGATTGCCCTCGGCGGTTTTGTCCATGACCTGGGCAAGGTCGGCATTCCCGACGCGGTGCTGCGCAAGGCCGGGCCCTTGAGCGACGAAGAGTACGCGGTGATCAAGACCCACCCCGACATCGGCTATCGGCTGCTGCATGCCCATCCGCTGGCGACGCTGGTCGAGGACGCCGTGCGCCTGCACCACGAGATGCCCGACGGCCGGGGTTATCCGCTGGGACTCAAGGCCGGCGAGATTCCGCACCTGGCAAGCATCGTCGGCATCTGCGACGCCTTCGATGCCATGACCAGTACCCGCCCCTATCGCGCCGGCATGCCGCAGGAGCAGGCGCTGCAGATCATCGGCAAGCACCTGGGAACGCAGTTCGACGCGCACTTCGGGGCATTGTTCATCCAGCTCGGGGAATCAGGGGCGCTGAGCCCGATCATCGGGCATACCGACCAGGGCATTCCCCTGCACCATTGCGGCATGTGCGGGCCGACCGTGGTGCTCAGGCGCGCGCACCGCGCGGGCGATCATGTGTTCTGCGGCAATTGCGGCGCCGACTACCTGCTGCAACAGCATGAACCGGGAAGCGCGCTGGCATTGCAGGCCACCGGTGGCGCCGGCAGCGCGCAGGACCTCAGTCCCCAGGCCGACATCGAGTTGATCGGACGGCTGGTCCGGCAGCAATTCGCCCAGGCGCTGTAATCCCCCATGCCTGCAACCAGGACGGGCTATTTCAACAAGGCGAAGAGCGGGCGCACCAGCCCCTCCAGCAGCGCCCGTTCGGGTCTGGAGCGGGCCAGCACCCGCAGTCCCATCAGCACGCCCAGGCACAGGCGCGCCAGATCGTCCGCCGACTGCGCCGCATCGATGCTGCCCTGGGCCTGGCCGGCACGGATACAGCGCAGGAAAAAGTCCTCCATCCCCTCCTGGACCTTGGCCAGCAGCGCCTTGAACTCCGGATCGTGGGGCGCCACCTCCAGGGCCGCGTTGACGATAAAACAGCCCTTGTGCTCAGGGTCGCTCAGGGAGCGCTCGATGATTTCGTCGAAGAACGCCAGCACCGCTTCGCGGGGCGGCAACTGTTGCTCCAGACGCGCGGAACGCTCGCAGAAACCGTTCTGGATGTAATGATCGAGCGCCCGGCCGAACAGCGCACGCTTGTCGCCGTAGGCGTTGTACAGGCTGGCCCCGGTGATGCCCATGGCCTGCGCCAGGTCCCGCACCGAGGTCGCCTCGTAGCCGCGGATCCAGAAGCAGCGGATCGCCGCCTCCAGTGCACGGGCCTCGTCAAATTCTCTTGGTCGCGCCATAACTCACACATTGATTCAAATTGAAGTCGAACGGCGATTGTCACACACCCGGGTTTCGATCTATTTTATAACACTCGATCTAAAACTTCAGCCTGGACCTTCGCCATGATCCGTTTCTTTTTCCACCCGACCCCCAATCCGGCCAAAGTCGCCCTGTTTCTTGAAGAAACGGCGCTACCCTACGAAGTGGTCCCTGTCGATACCAGCAAGGGCGAGCAGCACAGCCCGGAGTTCCTGGCGATCAACCCCAATGGCAAGGTACCGGCCATCGTCGATACCGAAGGTGCGGACGGTCGCGAAGTACGGGTGTTCGACTCGAACGCGATCCTGTTGTACCTGAGTGAAAAGACCGGGCTGCTCGGTGGCGATCCCGCTGATCGCGGCGAACTGCTGTCGTGGATGATGTTTATCGGCACCGGCCTCGGGCCGTTTTCCGGCCAGGCGGTGCACTTCCAGCATTCGGCCCCGGAAAGTCTTCCGTACGCCATCAATCGCTATCGCCGCGAAGCCGAGCGGCACTACCGGGTGCTGGACCGGCATCTGGCCGGGCGCAGCCATATCGTCGGGGACAGCTACTCGATTGCCGATATCTCGGCCTGGGGCTGGATCGACCGGGCGTCGCGCGTACTGAAGGGCGAAGAGTCGCCACTGGCCGCCTACCCCCATCTGTCCGCCTGGTTCCAGCGTATCGATGCCCGCCCGGCCGTGGCCCGTGCCCGCCAGGTCGGCAAGAGCCATGCCTTCAAGCAGGTCAACGACGAACAAACCCGACGGGCGCTGTTCCCTTCGAACTATCCCGACACCACGGCCTGACGGAGATGCCGGTATAATCGCGTCTTTTTCCTGGAAGGCACCCGGCTCGTGGCAAACAAAAGGTACAGCTGCATTGGTTTGTATAACCCCAAGTCACCGGAAAACGTCGGTTCGGTGATGCGTGCAGCTGGCTGCTACGGCGTGGCCTCGGTGTTCTATACCGGCAAGCGCTATGAGCGGGCCCGGGACTTCGTCACCGACACCAAGAAGGTCCATCAGGACATTCCGCTGATCGGCATCGACGACCTGAAGAAGATCCTGCCCCTGGGCTGCATCCCGGTCGCCGTCGAACTGGTGGAAGGCGCCCGCTCGCTGCCGGAGTACACCCACCCGGACCGCGCGCTGTACATCTTCGGCCCGGAAGACGGCTCGCTGGACAAGGAAATCCGCGACTGGTGCGAGGATGTAGTGTACATCCCCACCACCGGTTGCATGAACCTCGCCGCCACCGTCAACGTGGTGCTCTACGACCGCCTGGCCAAGGGCAACAACACCCGCTCGGGCCCCAAGTTCTGAGATTGTCGGAACCCGCACGGCCGCCCGCAGTCTGCAGTCTATCCATCAGCCGTCTATCGATTGACCGTCCAGGAGACAGACCATGAGCGACAGCAAAATCGTACAGCGCATCGAATCCACCCCGTTCCAGTCCCCGGACCCGCGCCAGAACGTCCAGGGCTGGGAGCGTATCGGCTCGCTGGCCGGCGGCGTGGTGATGATGGGCAAGGGCCTGCGCCGTGGCGGCGTGTTCGGCCTGATCCAGGTGGCCATCGGCGGCGTGGCGCTGGCCCGCGGCATCACCGGCCACAGCTCGGCCAAGAGCCTGCTGGAAAAAGGTCGCCAGGACCTGCACGGCGTGCGCACGAAGATCGAGCGGGCCGCGGATGAGTTGAAGCAGATGAAGGCCAACGCCGACGCGGCCACCCGCACCGCGACCGTGACCGGCAATGACTCGCTGAAGACGCCCAAAGCCTGATCCTGAGGCGGGAAGCCGAGCCTACTTCAGCAGATCACTGGCCAGTACCTTCGACGACCCACCCATCACGCTCTCGCTGAGCTGGATGAATTCGTGGGTCGTCACCGTGTCCAGGCGCATCGCCGCCCGGCTCACATCATCCAGCGAGTGCTGGTTGCCGGTGCGCTGGCGAATTTCCCGATCCAGTTCCTGCAACAACAACACCGCACGGGCCACCGTCGGCCCGCTGACCTGGTCGCCACGCAGACCGGTGACCTTGTGGCTGACGCGGGCCAGCTTCGCCTGCAGGGCCTGATAGCGTTCCTCGCTCATGCCCCCCGCCCGGCGCACCAGCTCAATGGCGTAATACTCAGCCAGGCCTTCACCGATCCAGTCGCTGCGATGGCTGTCGTTGATCCGCCCGAAGACGTGCACCAGCTCGCGCACCAGCGGACTGGCCCCCGACTCACCGATCAGCGGCCCGGTGGTGTGCAGGTAGATCGAATCATGGGCCGCCTGGCTGCCGCGCATCATCGACTCGCCCGCCCCGACCACCAGCAGTTTCGGCGGATTGCGCGGGAAGACTTCCTGCACCTTGGGCCAGACAAACGTCAGCAGCGTCAGTACATCCATGCGTCGCATGCCTTCGCCCCGCGGACCGGCGACCGTCACTTCGGTTTCCCCCAGGCGCGTGCGCCGGCTGCCGAGATTGCCGGCCAGCATCCAGCCGGTCGGGCGATCGAACAGGCGCGAGACGTTATCGATACGAAAGCGGTTCTTGCCGATCCGGGGCCAGGCGGTCTCGACGCTTTTCCAGCCGGTGGGCAGCTCGAACTCCAGGCGCGCCACCAGCTCCGTGCCGTCCTGCTGGTCCAGGTGCGCCGGCGGGACCAGTTCCTCGCCGCGCAACAGGGCCCAGTTGGCGGTCATGCGGGTATCGAAGGTGCCGTTCTTGCGCGGATGGCTGATGCTCACCCGATAGCTGAGACTGGCCTTGCCGGGAGCCGGCCGCCAGATCCCGCGACTGGCGCTGCCGGCCTGGTCGGGTGCCTGCAACCACTGGCCGTCGGCCTTGAAGTCGGTGTAGTAACCCTGGCTGCCCAGGTCGAAGTCGAGGCTGCGCACCGCCGAGCCCTGGGCCAGGGTCAGGCGCACTTCGGCCTGATCGCTCTGGGGCAGCAGGCGCACATGATAATCCAGGTCGACTTTTTTCCCGGCCCAACCGGGACCGGCCAGCATCAGCAGCAGCAACCCCAGCAACAGTCGGCAATGCACCGGCATACACACTCCCTCGGGCCCGCCTGACTCAACCGGCGCGGAAAATCAGGTGATCTTCCCAATCGTCCTCGGGCACGCTGCCTTCGGCCAGCATGCGTCCGGACTGGGAAATCCGCTCATGGTGCACCGCATCGCGATCGCCACAGACCAGATGGTGCCAGAGTGGCAGGTCCTTGCCCTCGCTGACCAGGCGATAACCGCAGGTCGGTGGCAGCCATTTGAACTGATCGGCCTTGCCCGGCGTGAGCTGGATGCAGTCGGGCACCGAATCGCGACGATTGCCGTAGTCGGTGCACTGGCAGGTCTTCAGGTCGAGGAGCTTGCAGGCGATCCGCGTGTAATAGACGCTGTTGTCCTCCTCATCCTCGAGCTTTTGCAGGCAGCACAAGCCACAACCGTCGCACAGCGACTCCCATTCCTCCTGATCGAGTTGATCGAGGGTCTTGCGTATCCAGAAGGGTTCGACTCTTGCGGCCATGGCTCAAACATCTGCATCGGGTAGTGAAAAGGCCGCCAGTCTAGTGCCCGCGCCGCAAAGGGCCAAGCATTGGCGACTGTCGGTTGAAGAAGGCTTGTCAGCCGGCACGCCGCGCAGTAGCTTTGATCGTCGCGAAAGCCCCTAGCCAACTGCCATTAGCGCTCCACCGCGCCGCACGAAGCAGACGTACACGGGCCAGGCATCACGACCGGACACCGCGGCAACGGCCCGGCTCGACTCACACCCTTCATCCCAGACTCTAGTTCAGGAATTTCCCATGAGCGCCAATCCACGTGTCGCCGATTACCCGATCGATGCCCAGTTCACCCAACGCTGGTCGCCTCGCGCCTTCACCGGCGAAGCCATTCCGGAAGAAACCCTGCTGAGCTTTTTCGAAGCGGCCCGCTGGGCGCCGTCGGCCTACAACTCGCAACCGTGGCGTTTCCTCTACGCGCGCCGTGACACGCCGAACTGGCAACGTTTCCTCGGCCTGCTCAACGAGTTCAACCGTGGCTGGGCGCAACACGCTTCGGCGCTGATCATCGTGATCTCGAAAACCACCTTCAAGGTCCCCGGCGCCGCCGAGGAAACCCCGGCCCTGTGGCACACCTTCGACACCGGTTCGGCCTGGGGCTACCTGGCCCTGCAGGCCAGCAAGAGTGGTTGGCACACCCACGGCATGGCCGGCTTCGACCAGGAACTGACCCGCCAGGAACTGAAGATTCCAGAAGGTTATGCCCTGCACGCGGCGGTGGCGGTGGGCAAGCTGGGCGACAAGGCGACCCTGGCCGACTACCTGCAGGCCCGCGAAGTACCGAGCCCACGCGAGCCGTTGAGCGCGCTGGCGGCCGAAGGTGATTTCAGCCTGTAATCGCCCGGTACCGCAGCACTGCGCACACCTTGTAGGCGCGTGGCTGGCCCGCGAAGCCTTTAGCGATCTCGAAGGCCTCTTCGCGGGCCAGCCACTCTCCCCCACAGGGATTGTGGCCAGCCCTGCCAACCAGGATCGTCAGTACCCGCGATCGAAGTCCACTTCCCCGCGCAACGCGGTCTCGGCCTGATAGGCCCGCAGGTTATCGACGAACAACTGCACCATCATGGTCGGTGAAGTCGGCGCCGAACTGTGGCCGGTCAGCAACAATCCCCACGCCGTCCAGAACGGATGGCGCTGCGGCAACGGCTCCTGGCGGCAGACATCGATCACCGCCCCCGCCAGATGCCCCTCCTTCAAGGCCTCCACCAGGTCCGCATCGACCACCGCCACGCCGCGTCCGGCATTGATGAACAGGCCGGTCGGCTTGAAGCGCTTGAACAGCGCCGCGTCGTACAGGTCATGGGTATTGGGTGTGTTGGGCAACAGGTTGATCACGTAATCCACCTCGCCGACCCGCTCACCCAGCGCCTCGAGGGCATCCACGCGGATAAACGGTGGCTGCTCCCGGGCCTCGCTGGCGATCCCGTACAGCTCGACCCCGAACGGTTGCAGAAACTGCGCCACGCTATGGCCGATATCGCCCGCGCCGACGATCAGTACCTTGCGCCCCGCCAGGCTCTGCCCCATGCGATTGTCCCACTTGCGTTCGACCTGGCTGACCAGCCGCGCCAGCACCTCGCGCTCGTGACCGAGCATGTAGGTCAGCACATACTCGGCCATCACCTGGCCAAAGATCCCCACGGCGCGGGTCAGCCGGTAGTGGCGCGGCAGCCCTTCGGCCAGCAGCGGCGTGACGCCGGCCCAGGTCGATTGCAACCATTGCGGCTGGTGGCCCTGGCGCAACAGGGTCGCCAACAGGTCCGGCTGGCCCAGCCAGATCGGGCAATCGGCCGCCAGGTTCGACAACGTGGCCGAATCGCCGCTGGTCATCACTTCAAGTTCGGGTGCCGCCTGGCGCAGCAGGCGGGCATACAGGGCGTGGTCGTGTTCGGCAATCAGAACGCGCATGGTTCAAACCTTTCAAAAACGGTGCAGGCGGCCGCCGACGAAGCGCTCTCCATCGTGCTCGGCCACCGCCAGAAAATACATTCCATTCGAGTCGAATGCCCTGGACAGGGCATTCAGAGATATCCGTCAGACCGGATCATTGCGCCGCAACAGCTCTTCGGGCAAGTGTTCGATGTACTCGTCTTCCGCCGGCGGCATCTGCAGGTGATAGCCCTGGGTCTCGAGGTTTTCGAGCACCTTGTGGATATCTTCGCGTGACAGCTTGCGCTCCGGGGTCAGCACCAGGTCGAAGGCATGCTGCGGTTTGCCGAACGCCAGCAGCAGGTTTTCCGGCACGCGCTCCAGAGCGTCACTCTTGAGGACATAGAGGTACATCTCGTTCTTGCGCGGGCTTCGGTAGATGGAGCAAATACGTTTCAAGGCTGTTCTCCGGCAGTCGCCAGGCTATCGAGCAAGGCCTGGCCCATCAATTCGCGGCGCCAGCCACGCAGCGAATCGGGCAATTGATAAGGTCCGTCAGGAAAGCCGCTCTTGATCAGCGCTTCCAGGGTTTTCTTGCGCAGCATCAGTTCCGGCGCGATGTTCAGACGCTCGGCTTCGGCCTGGCCGACCGCCCGCAGGCGCTTGACCAGCGCCCCGGCTTCGATCGGCAGCGGCTCGGGCACCGCCGGCGGCCACTGGTCCATCGGCACGTTGCCGGCCTGCTTGATCAGTTCGAGAAGGAATTCGCCGTCCTGGCGCACGGTACGCGGATGCATGTCTTCGATGCGGGCGAGGGTCACCAGGTTATCCGGCTGGCTCTTGGCCAGTGGCCACAGGGAATGCTCGCGGACAATCCGGTTGCGCGGCAGGTCACGGGCCCGGGCCTCGCGCTCGCGCCAGGCGCAGAGCTCACGCAGCACCGCCAGTTGTGCCCTGGACAGCTTCCAGGCCAGCTTGGCCTCGCGATAGACCTCGTAGGGGTCGACCTCGCGGCGCAGGTTGGCAACCAGTTCGGCGCCGTCCTCCAGGACCCAGGCGTACTTGTCGTCCGACAGTTGCGGGCGCAGGCGGGTGTAGACCTCGGCCAGGTGCAGCGCATCCTCGGCGGCATAGCTGACCTGGGTTTCCGACAGCGGGCGTTGCAGCCAATCCGAGCGGGTCTCGCCCTTGGGCAGTTCGATACCGAGCACTTCCTGGACCAGGCGCGAATACCCCATGGAGAAACCCAGGTTCAGGTACGCGGCAGCCAGTTGGGTGTCGAACAGCGGCGCAGGCAGGCTGCCGGTCAGGCGCAACAGGACTTCGAGGTCTTCACTGCAGGCATGCACCACCTTGACCACCGCCGGGTTCTCCAGCAAGGCGGCCAGGGGTTGCCAGTTGTCGATGGTCAAGGGGTCGATCAGGTAGGCGCGCACGCCGTCACCGATCTGGATCAGCCCCGCGATGGGATAGAAGGTGTCGACCCGCATGAATTCGGTGTCGAGGGCAACGAAGGGTAATTGTTGCCATTCAGTGCAATGCTGACCGAGGCTATCGTTGTCGCGAATCCAGTGAATATCGATGGCCACACGGCTCTCCCTTGAAGAATGGCGCGCAGTATATATCGCCACAGGCGATTTCCGAGCATTCACTCTGCAACAGCATGAGTGAAAAGGCTCGCTGCGAAAAAAGAATAGTCCTACTCATAAGGTTCAGCCCGGCCAAGGAGATATCAACTGTCCTTGCGCAGGACATAGACCCGACGCATGGCATAGCCCGGCAGGAAATCCCGATGGCCGACGATCTCGAAGCCGGCCTCCTGGAATTCGGCTTCGATAAGCGCCTTGCCCAGCACCACGCGCTGACTGTCCAGGCCCGAGCGAACCGCCAGGCGCCGGCGCCGCCAGGCCATGACATTGCCGTCCACCCACAGCGAGACAATGACCGTGTCGCGGCTGACCCGGTGAAATTCCCGGAGCATCGCCAGGCGCTGCGCCTTATCGGCGACATAGGCGAACAACTGCACGCAGAAGATGCAATCCACGGCGTTTTCCGGCAAGCCGATGGCGAACGCCGAGCTCTGGAAGGTCCGGACCCGCTTGAGCAATTCGAGAGAATGATGGACCGCGCAATGATCGAGCATGTCCTGGGACGAATCGGCCGCCAGCACCACACGATTGCCCCGCTCCGCCAGGACCGGCCAGAACCGCCCCACGCCACAGGGCAGATCCAGGACCAGGCCCGGTTCGCCGGCGACCTTCAGCGCATGGCGCATCAGTTGCTTCTCGCGCCAGTGCCCCAGGCGGCGCAGCAGGCCGCCGGGAGCCACCTCGCGGCACACCCGTGCATGTTCGCGCGCATGCTGGCGGGCGAATTCAAGCTCGACGAGTGAGGGTGGCTGCGCTGACATGTCTGACGAACTCTGGTGCATTGGCCGGTGCCGGTTCCACCTGGAACACCAGGCTGACCGGGGGAGCAGCCGGGAAACACGATGCATCTCCCGACTGCACTCGAACCTTAGTCAGGCGTGCATCAATATTTCGTGAAAAAAATGCCGCTGCCGCTCAAGAAGGCACTCCCGGGCCCCAATTGCCTTGTTAGCGGGGACTCACGCCTGATGCAGGTACCAGCGCCAGTCCTGCTCGCCGACCTCGCCCATGAACTGCCGGTACTCGGCGCGCTTGACCGCCAGATAGACACCGAGGAACTCGCCGCCGAACGTTTCGCGGGCCCAGCTGGAGCTTTCCAGCGCGAGCAGGGTGGTCAGCCAGTCGGTGGGCAGACGCTCGCCGGCCTGTGCATAACCGTTGCCTTCGATGGGCGCTCCCGGGTCCAGTTGCTGGCGGATACCGTGATGAATTCCCGCCAGGATCGCGGCGGCGGCCAGGTAGGGATTGGCATCGGCACCGCAGATCCGGTGCTCGATGTGCCGCGAATCAGCCGGTCCGCCGGGCACCCGCAGGCTCACCGTGCGATTGTCGACACCCCAGGTCGCCGCCAGCGGTGCATAACTGTTGCTCTGGAAACGCCGATAGGAATTGGCATTGGGGCAGAACAGCAGCAACGAATCGAGCAGCGTCGCGAGCATGCCACCCACCGCCTGCCGCAACAGCGGCGTACCGTCGACGGCTTCGCTGGCGAACAGGTTGTGGCCATCCTTGTCGGCCAGGCTCACATGCATATGCATGCCGGTGCCGGCCAGGTCATCGAAAGGCTTGGCCATGAAGCAGGCGATCATTCCATGCTTGTGCGCCACGCCCTTGACCAACCGCTTGTAGCGCACGGCTTCGTCCATGGCCTGCAAGGCATCGCCACGATGCTCCAGGGTGATTTCCACCTGGCCGGGGGCGTATTCGGAAATGGCCGTGCGGGCGGGAATGCCCTGCAGCTTGCAGGCGTTGTAGAGGTCGGCGAGAAACGGTTCGATCTGCTCCAACTCGCGCAGGCCGTAGACCTGGGTGGAACGCGGACGTCCGCCATCGGCATCGCGGGCAGGCTGCGGGCGACCATTGCTGTCGCGTTGCTGGTCCAGCAGGTAGAACTCCAGCTCCGCCGCCATCACCGGATAATAACCGTCGGCCTGCAACTGCCCGATCACCCGCGCCAGCAACTGCCGGGGATCGGCCACGGTGGCCGGCAAGCCCTCGGTGGGGTGCATGCTGACCTGCACCGCCGCCGTCGGGATCAGGCGCCAGGGCATGCGTTGCAGGCTGCCGCTGATCGGGTAGGCACGACAATCGATATCGCCCACCTCCCAGACCAGCCCGGAGTTTTCCACATCGTCGCCATTGAGGGTCAGGCCGAGAATGGTGCTCGGCAGCGGGCGACCACTGGCGTACACCGCCAGCAATTCATCGCGGTGCAACAACTTGCCACGGGGCACACCGTTGTTATCGACGATGAACAGCTCGAACATCTCGATATCGGGGTTCTGTTCAAGGAACGACCGGGCTTCTTCCGGGGCAGCAAAGGACTGGCAGGCGACACTCATGGGCTTCTCGTATTCCGCGTCAGGCGGGCGCTCGGGCGCCCACCGGTTCGAACCAGGCGACCGGCACGGGCCGCCTGCGATCAGTGAAATGACTCAACGGGAATGACGCGGATCCGGCGGGCGCGCATGACGACAATGCCACAACGCCCAGAAGGCCAGTTCGGAAGGGAGGGCGACCAGACTGGGAACGGTGATCGACGGGCGAGACGAAACGACGCCCGGCGCCTGGGCGCCCGTCGAAGCTTCATGCTTGTTGCCGTTGATCCAACCGTCCATAGAGCTGCCGCAATAGACAAAGACCCGCAGATTCACACGATGCAATAAGTCGTTAAATCCAGCTTTTACAAAGCTTGGTTGCACGGCGACTAAACATTCCCCCACGCCAGCATGGTCTGCACAAACGCCTGGGAGGCGGCGCTGCGATAGGCGCCCTGGCGCCTCAGCAAGGCCACGCTGCGGGTGGGCAACGACGGTTGCAGGGGCAAGGCCGCCAGGCCCGGCTGCTCGCGGGCAATCGCACTCGGCAGGATCGTCGCCAGTTGCCCGCGCCGGACGATCTCGACGATCGCACTGATGGAATTGGCCTCGATCGCGACCTGGGCACCGATGCCTTGCTGGCGGCAATACAGATCGATGTGCTGGCGGGTGGCGAAATCCCTGCTGAGCAGGACCAGGGGCTGGCGCTCAAGGTCCTGGAGACTGAAGGGAGCAATGCGTCCGACCTGCGGGTGAGCCGCGCCGACCACCAGGCTCAGGGTTTCGGTGAAGAGCACCTGGCTGTCGATATCCGCCAGGTGCGTGCCGGCAAAGGCAATGCCGATGTCCAGCAGATCCTCGGCCAGGGCAGCTTCGAGACGATCCTGGGTCAGTTCCTCGACGCTGAGGGTGATGCCCGGATAGCAGCGGTTGAACTGTTCGAGCAGCGGTCCGACGAGATAGGCGGTGAAGGTCGGGGTCATCGCCAGGCGCAGGGTTCCCCGGCTGAGATCCTGGACATCATGCATCGCCCGCTTGCCCGCCTCCAGGTCCTGCAAGGCCAGTCGCGCAAATCGCACATAGGCCGCACCGGCATCCGTCAGGCGCACGGTGCGTCCGGAGCGATCGAACAAGGGCGCGCCCAGGGACTCTTCCAGCTGTTTGATCTGTTGCGAAAGCGTCGGCTGGGAAACATGCAGCGCCTCGGCGGCGCGGGTGAAATTAGCGTGTTCGGCAACCGCCAGCAGATAACGCACATGACGTAGGAGCATCGGACATCCAACTATAGGCCTGACTTATGGAAACCATAATAAGCCGGTCTTGGACGCTATGACTGAAAACTTCCATCCTTGCCCCATCAGCCACGCAAGGAGAAAGCCCATGCAAGCCATTATCGACGGCGTCCTGAAGTTCCAGCGCGAAGCCTTTCCGGGGCGCAGCGCACTGTTCAAGCAACTGGCCACGACCCAGAACCCCGATGTGCTGTTCGTCACCTGCTCGGACAGCCGGGTGGTCCCGGAACTGCTGACCCAGCAAGAGCCCGGCGACCTGTTCGTGATTCGCAATGCCGGCAATATCGTGCCGTCCTACGGGCCGGAACCCGGTGGCGTATCGGCCACCGTCGAGTATGCAGTCGCCGTGCTGGGGGTGCGCGATATCGTTATCTGCGGCCATTCCGACTGCGGCGCGATGACCGCCATCTCCACCTGCAAATGCCTTGACCACCTGCCGGCCGTCGCCAACTGGCTGCGCCATGCCGAGTCGGCCAAGGTCATCAATGCCGCCCGCGTCCATGCCTCGCCCGAAGCACGCCTCGACGCTCTGGTCAGGGAAAACGTGGTCGCCCAACTCGCCAACCTGAAGACCCATCCTTCGGTCGCCCTGGCGCTGGAACAAGGCCGACTGAACCTGCATGGCTGGGTCTACGACATCGAAAGCGGCTCGATTGCCACCCTCGACGGCCGCACCGGGCGCTTTGTCTCCCTTGCCGAACACCCGCAAGCCTGCGCGCTGTCGACTCAACCACAACACGTTGCCTGACTCGCCAACTCATCCCGTAAAAGAGGAAATCACCATGCTGCAGTCCCAATTCGCACAGACCCCACGCCTGGCCCTGGCCGACACCATCATCGACGCCAAGCAGCGCCTGAACCTGTCCTGGCAGGACCTGACCGACGGCACCGGCCTGAGCCTGGCCTTTGTCACCGCCGCCCTGCTCGGTCAGCATCCGCTGCCGGCCGAGGCCGCCGAGGTGGTCTGCGCCAAGCTCGGCCTCGACCAGGATGCCAGCCGGCTGCTGCAAAGCGTGCCGTTGCGTGGCAGCATCCCGGCCGGTATCCCAACCGACCCGACGATCTACCGTTTCTACGAAATGATCCAGGTCTACGGCACCACCCTGAAAGCCCTGGTGCATGAACAGTTCGGCGACGGCATCATCAGCGCCATCAACTTCAAGCTGGATATCAAGAAGGTCGAGGACCCGGAAGGCGGCTCCCGCGCGGTGATCACCCTCGACGGCAAATACCTGCCGACCAAACCGTTCTGAAAAAACGCCAACGCCCTCCCGGACGACCCGGGAGGGCGTTGTCATATGCGCTTCAGAGAATCGTCTGGAGGTAGGTCTCGCGCACCATGTCGACCACATCCACCGACAGGTGCACTTCCACCGTCGACGGCCAGCCATCCAGGTCCCTCAGGCTGCTCAGGATGCTCTCCGACAGTTGCTTCTTCACCTCTACCGAACGCCCGCCGAACAGCTCCAGCTTCACATGCACGAAGCCCCGCTCGCCCAGGCCGGTGCCCACGCGAAAGGTGGTCAACCGCGTGGCCCGACTCTTGATATCGGATTCGGCGGCGAACTGCCCGGACGCCACCAGGGCATGGTTGATGCGCAACAACGCCTTGTCGGCGTCGAAGTCGCTCAGGTTTGGTGTGTACTCCAGAAAAACGTGAGGCATGGACGGGCTCCGAAACGTCGGGGGAAAGATGCCCATAGGTATAACACGCAGCTTTCGACAAAGACCATGAAACTCTGGCGCCACGCTCAGGGGGCCTGGAGGGGCAGCCGGTCACTCATGAATTTCTCCAGCCGCGAACGCAGCCAGCGCTCGGCCGGATCGGTGTCGACGATGCCGAGCCAGACCATCGACAGGTCCAGGGTCGGCGCCTTGAAGGGCAACGGCTCGGCGAACAAGGCGCCCGACGCCGCCATCGCCAGGGCGGTGTAGTCCGGCAGGCCGGCGATCAGGTCGGTTCCCGCCAGCAGGGCCGGCAAGGCGCTGTATTGCGGCACCGACAACACCACATGACGCTTGCGCCCGATCTCCGCCAGCCACTCGTCGGCCAGGCTGCTGACATTGGCGGTATGGGAAACCAGCACATGCGGGCGGGCACAGTATTCATCCAGGGTCATCGGGCTAGACGAGGCGTCGGCACGCAGGATCATCGGCTGGATATGCCGCAGCAGCTTGCGCTTGGCATTGGCCGGCAGGCCGCGGGTCTGGCTGATACCGACGGTGATATCGCCCGAGGCGAGCAGGTCCGGGATACGCCAGTAGTCGACGTGCTGGACCACGATCATCACGTTCGGCGCCTCCTGGCGCAGGGCCCGCAGCAGGTTCGGCAACAGGCCGAACTCGACATCGTCCGACAGCCCGATGCGAAAGGTCATGGTGCTGCTGGTCGGATCGAAATCGTGGGTCAGGCTCAGGGCGTTGGACAGCGAGTCCAGTGCCGGGGACAGGTGCTGGATGATTTCCTCGGCCCGCGCGGTCGGTTCCATGCGGTGCCCGACCCGGATAAACAGCGGGTCGTTGAACATCGCCCGCAGGCGATTGAGCGCCGAACTGATGGTCGGCTGGCCGAGAAACAGCTTCTCCGCCACCCGCGTCACATTGCGTTCGAGCATCAGTGTTTCGAAGACCACCATCAGGTTGATGTCGGCCTTGCGCAATTCGTTACGATTCATCCGTTGCCCCCGCTCCCCAAAAACGCTATCAGTGTAGAAAGGCGTCGCCATCGACGTCTACACGATCAGTCAACTCAAGACCTTTTGGCCGAAGCCCCCGGACTCGGAGCAACCCATTGCGGCCTGAAGCGTTGCATTGATTGCGCTGATGATGACTATCGAAACGACCGCCTGCCTGATTGTCGAAACCCATTCATATAATCGCCGCCAAACTCTCCCCCTTCGCCTGGCTTCAGGCGACATGCACCCTGGAACACCACACCATGCCAAGCGTCAGCCAGGCCCCTCGCGGCCTACCCGAACATAATCAGCAAAGCGTCAAACAGCAGTGGCTGGCGATTCTTTCGGTCGCCGTGGGAGCCTTCGCCCTGGTTACCAGTGAATTTCTCCCGGTGGGCGTGCTCAACGACGTCGCCACCGACCTCGGTATCAGTGCCGGCCACGCCGGCCTGATGGTCACCCTGCCCGGCATCATGGCCGCCCTCGCCGCTCCCCTGCTGTCCATCGGCATTGGCGCCATGGACCGTCGCTACCTGCTGATCGGCCTGACGCTGATCATGATCGTCGCCAACTCGGTCGTGGCCTTCGCCAGCGATTTCAGCCTGCTGCTGTTCGGTCGCGTATTGCTGGGCATCAGTATCGGCGGCTTCTGGGCCACCGCCATCGCCCTCAGCGGCCGACTGGCCCCCAGGGGAGTGGGCGTGGCCCAGGCCACCTCGATCATCATGGTCGGCGTGACCCTGGCTACCGTGCTGGGCGTGCCCGCGGGCACCTGGCTCAGTGGCCTGATGGGCTGGCGCATGACCTTCCTGATCACCGCGCTGATGGGCGTACCGGTGCTCCTGGCACAGGTCTTCCTGCTACCGCGGCTCAACCCGGAAAAGGCCATTCTCGTCAGAGACCTGCCAGCCTTGTTTATCAATCCACGCGCCCGGATCGGCTTGATCGCGGTATTGCTCATCGGTCTGGCGCACTTTGCCGCCTACACCTATGTCGCACCGTTTTTCAAAAACAGTTCCGGCTTCGACGGACCGACCATTGGCTCACTGCTGCTGCTCTTTGGCGTGGCCGGGGTATTGGGGAATATTTTTGCCGGTTTCGCCGCCAACCGCAGCGTACGCTACACCTTGTTGCTGGTCGCGCTGATGATCGGCACCAGCACCGCCCTGTTCCCCTACTTCGCCACCGGCATGACCGGCGCGGTGATGCTGATTGCGCTCTGGGGCTTCGCCTTCGGCGCATTCCCGGCCTGCGCCAGCATCTGGATGTTTGTCGTGGCACCCAAGGATGTCGAACGTGGCATGCCACTGTTCGTCGCTCTGTTCCAGGTGATTATCGCGCTGGGCTCGTTCTTCGGCGGCCGGATCGTCGACCAGTTGGGCAGCTCGGTGCTGCTGAGCCTGGCCACGGCCCTGGTGGGCTGCGGCTTTGCCACGGTGCTGGTGCTGGGGCGCAACGTCAGTAATAGCCTGGTGGCCCAACCCGGCTGACCGGTAGCGTTCAGGCGCTGCCTGAAACCATCAGGCAGGAAAAAGCCTACAAGATAATAAGACCCAGGCCTCTATTGCCTAGTCCATGCCTGACTATTAGATTGGCAGCGCCGCCACTAGCCTAGTCCCGCCACAGTCGATCCTGTGGCCGGGTGTGACAACCTGAAAGTGTTCGAGGCGCGGTATCGCGTCATGGCTGTTTGGCTGCCGCATTATTGCGCTCGGCTAGTACACCTATGGCGGACCGTGTGGGGCAGGCTTCGGCCTGGCCGGTTCCCTCGGACGCCGGTTTGTCACCCTCGCACGGTCTGCCTCCCTACTCCGCGTGACAACGGTGGGAGTCAGTTCCTCAATCGTCCGAGGAGACAAGGAGAATGGCTTACCCCCCTTTTACGCACGGGCACCGCCCGCTACGTCCAGCCTTGCCGCACCGCGATCACGGAGGTCCCCTCCATGATTGATCGCTCGCTACTGTCCCGTCTGCCACCGCCCGACCTGATCCGGTTGGCCTCCCTGCATCCCCGCGAGGCAGCCGCTCATTTCCGTGTCGCGGCCAGATTCTGCCTGGACGGTGCCCGTTGCGTGGCCTTTCGTGACCCGGAACAGGAACGCCTGGCCCATCGCCTGATCGCCGACGCCATCGCGCTCTACACCCTGGCCTTCCAGCGGTTCGACTCGCCACCGCCCCGCCCCATCACGATTCCGGCGACACGATGCGCCGCCAACGATGCCAACGAAGGCCCGACGCCCTGGGACACCCACTTCGCCCGGGAGCTCGCCGATGGTGCCCGCGAGGCCGAGCGATGGCTGAACGGGCACGGCACATCGCCGCTGTGGACCGAACTGGCTCGACGTCGCCGACTTTATCTGAAGAAACAGTGCCGAGAGGCCTTCGAAGCAGGGTTTCTGCGACGGATTCAAGGCTATCTGAAGGCCTGAACCCTGTGCTTTTGGAAAGCGGTCTTGGTCTGGCGGGTTTTGGCAGGACAAGACCGTACTTGCTGAACTGCCTGGTCAATCTTTTGCATCATCCCTCTTCTGCCTGTCGCTCTTATCGGACTTCAACGGTGGCTTTTTCCCGTAAAGCCAGTAGGCGGCAATACCATATAAGCCAAGAACAGTGGCTGTAGTTGACGTCATGAACGCGACTATCACCGTATTGGACAGAGCGAACCGGAGATACTTCTCGTCAGGTCCCGGAGCCGGAAAAGGTAAAAACCATTGCCCAAATCCTTGCAAAAGAACCACCAACCAAATCACCCCCACCCATCCAACAGTCAACCCAAACAAAAGCCATGCATGCTTGGTACGGATCGAATGGAGGTCGCGACGCTCAGACAATTGTTGTGATAAGTCATCAATCTCTGTTTGAAGTCGCTTGAATTTGTAATCGTCAAGGCTGGCTGCTGGGTCTTCTTGAACGATAGAAGTCAGCCTGGATGAGGGCGTGAAGTCCTCCGGAATGACTTCAATGTCGAGAGGCGGCAAACCTTCGAGGCTTGCCGCCAATACATCCTGTGGCGAGGGAGAGGGGTCCTGATCAGGCAACCTGTGACGCCCCTGTGTGCTTCACTCGGTCAGAGTAATAACTACGGATCAGGTCGTTTGGAATATCGCAGTAGTGCATACGGCGTTTATTCCAAACCGCATCCCAAGGAGATCCCTCCTGATGGGAAATCTCGGAAAGGGACCAGCCGTCACGATTCCCGTAGGCTTTCCAGACAGCGCGGATAGCCTGAAACTCTTTACCGGATGGATCAAGGGTACCTCTTGTTTCCGGTGCCAGGTCTCTTGAAACATCCCCCCGACCAAACCTGCGAAGCTTCTCATATAGAGCGGGAATGACAGGGCCAAAATCCCATGCCTTCACTGGTTCCTCAATAAGCGAATCACCAAATGCGGCGAGATGAATCCCGTGCGAAAAGAACACGAGTTTCTGCAGTTGCATGTTCGTGAGAGACCGCCTCTCCTTGGCTGCCAAGTCAAGGAAAGCTTGTGCGACAGCGATTGCTGAAGTCATATGCCTGTCCTCTGGTTTTTTGGGGCGCGGAATTCTAAAGCAAAATCATACCAATACAAGCCCCTGAGTGGCCGAAGGTACACCCCCTTGATGCGTTCAAGCAAGGACGGTATCAGCCTTTTACAATTGGGATTCAAGCGACGTTTTCAACCGATTTCACCTGCTCCCCCGGCATACCGGTTGCACTGGCACAGCCCCCTCCCTGATGGGCCACGGGAGGTCTGCGGGGCCGCCTTGGCGCCCTGAAAATGCCCTGAACAAAACGCCGAAAACGAAAAAGCCCCTGAAAACTTCAACGTTTTCAGGGGCTTAGTCGTATTTAATAATGGCGGAGAGATAGGGATTCGAACCCTAGGTACCGGTGAAGGTACAACGGATTTCGAATCCGTCCCATTCGGCCACTCTGGCATCTCTCCAACGGCGCGCATCATAACAACACTTTTGCCGGAAGCGAAGCCCCAATTGCAAAAAAATTACGTGCTATCAGATGCTTGCGTCGATTACAGCGGTACGCCCAGGCGATTGGCGACTTCTTCGTAGGCTTCGATGACGTCACCGAGGCCCTGGCGGAAGCGGTCCTTGTCCATCTTCTTGCGGGTTTCCTTGTCCCACAGGCGGCAACCGTCCGGGCTGAACTCGTCACCCAGGACGATCTGGCCGTGGAATACACCGAACTCCAGCTTGAAGTCCACCAGCAGCAGGCCGGCGTCGTCGAACAGTTTGCTCAGCACTTCGTTGACCTTGAGCGACAGTTCCTTCATGCGGACCAGTTGCTCGGCGGTGCCCCAACCGAACGCCACGACGTGGGATTCGTTGATAAACGGGTCGCCCTTGGCGTCGTCCTTGAGGAACAGTTCGAAGGTGTAAGGGTTGAGCTTCAGGCCTTCCTCGACACCCAGGCGCTTGACCAGGCTACCGGCCGCGTAGTTACGCACCACGCATTCCACCGGAATCATGTCGAGCTTCTTCACCAGGCACTCGTTGTCGCCCAGCAGCTTGTCGAATTGGGTCGGCACGCCGGCTTCTTCGAGTTTCTGCATGATGAAGGCATTGAACTTGTTGTTCACCATGCCCTTGCGGTCGAGCTGTTCGATGCGCTTGCCGTCGAACGCCGAGGTGTCGTTGCGAAACAGCAGGATCAAGCGGTCGGCGTCGTCGGTCTTGTATACCGACTTGGCTTTGCCGCGGTAGAGTTCTTCACGTTTTTCCATGATGGGCTCCGCTTGTTAAGTTGTTGGGCTAGGCGATATGTCGCCAGTCGAGCCCTGAATCTTGATCGGCCAGTTGCAGCCAGTCCGGGTCGCACCCGAGGGTGTCGACAAAACATTGCCGGGCCAGCTGCGGCAGGTTGTTCTTGCTGCTCAGGTGGGCCAGCACCAGGTGTTGCAGGTCTTGCCAGCCCAACTCGGCCACCAGGCTTGCGGCCTGGTGGTTGTTCAGATGTCCCAGTTCACCACCGACCCGCTGCTTGAGGAAGGTCGGGTAATGCCCCCGCGCCAGGCGGTCCCGGCAATGATTGGCCTCGACCATCAACGCATCGAGGCCACTGTAGCTGTCCATGACGCTTGCACAATACGATCCCAGGTCGGTCAGCAGGCCGAAACGCCGCTGGCCGTCGTCGAACACATACTGCGTCGGCTCCAGGGCGTCGTGGGCCACGGCAACCACGTCAATGGCCAGCGCGCCGACCTGCAACCGCTCGCCGCCCGCCACGAAACCCGCGGGCTCGATGGGCTTGCGCATCCCGCGCAAGGTCCCGCGACTGAGATACACCGGTAGATTGTAGCGCCGAGACAGCAAACCCACGCCATGCACGTGGTCGGCATGTTCGTGGGTCACCAGGATCGCGCTCAGTTGCGCCGGACTCATGTCCAGGCGTGCCAGGCGCCGCTCGGTTTCACGCAGAGAGAAACCACAGTCGACCAGCACGCAGGTATCGCCACTGGCTATCAGCGTGCCGTTCCCCTGGCTACCACTGCCGAGAACGGCAAAACGCATGGCAATCAGCCCAGGTTGTCTTGAATCACGCCCAACACCTTGCGCGCGACATCGGCCGGCGCCACGGTGTTGATGTCCTTCTCGACAGTCACCTGCACGTTGTCGCCGACCTTGCTCAGGCGAACCTGGTAACGCTCGGCACGGGCTTCGATTTCTTCCTTGGCCGGCTTGCTGCCGAAGAGTTTGCCGAAGAAGCCAGGCTCTTCGTTTTTCTTCTCGGCTTTTTCCGCCAGGTTGATGTAGTACAGGCCCAGGCTGCGGTTGATGTCTTCAACGCGCCATTCGCCCTGCTCCAGCGCGCGGCCGACGCTCGACCAGGCACGGTCGAGGTCTTCGCCGACGTTGAGCACCGGGTTGCCGCTGCCGTCCTGGCTCAGGCTGACACGGCTCGGGGTGTCGAAATCGCGGGCCGCCAGCAGGGACACCGAACCGCCCTTCTCGGCGCTGCGGCTCATGCTGGACAGCATTTCGTCGATCAGGATCGAGTCGCGACCGATATTGACCGAACGCGCGGTGAAGTCGACGTTCGCGGTGCTGCCAGCCGGACGCTCGGCGCTGACGACGTAGATTTCGCTGCTGTTGCGCTGCACGCCCGGCTCGACACGAACCCGTACGCGCGCTTCGGTATCGGCGGAGTTGCCGGTGCCCAGGCGCTTGGCCATGTTCGCGGAGAGCTCGCTGGCAGGCTGCCAGGCCGTGGTGAATTCACCGGTCTGCGGACGCTGGGAGTCGATACGGAAGCCGTTGTCCTGGAAGAACTGCATGGCCACCGGCCAGACCTCGGCCGGGGCGTGCTGGCCCATGATCCAGCTCGAGTCGCCGCTTTTCTGCAAGGTGTAGTCGCTGGCACTGGCCGCGGCCTGCAACGGCTGCGGACGCGGGACTTCGTACTCGCCCTTGACGGTTTCGGTGGCGACGTTGCGTGGAATCGGCAACAGCGGGTCAAGACGTTTGCTGGTGGTGACATCCGGCGGCAACTGCATGGCTGGCGTCTGTTGCGCCTCCAGGTAATCGCTGCCGCGGTCACGGAAGTAACCTTCCGGGCCCCAGATCCAGCCACAACCGCTGGTGCTGGAGATAATCAAGGCAAGTGCGGAAAGTCCGGCCAATCGCTTCATGCGGTGTATTTCCTCAATTAAACCAGGACGCCGGACTGGCGCATGGCCTGCCGCAGCGGTTCGTGACTCGGGGTGCTGAGCCAGGTGAGCGGCAGACGGATACCGTCCGGCATCAGGCCCATCTCATGCAGCGCCCATTTCACGGGGATAGGGTTGGATTCGATGAACAGAGTCTTGTTCAGCGGCATCAGTTTCTGGTGGATCGCCCGGGCGGTGACGGCATCGCCGCGCATCGCGGCGGCACACAGCTCGCTCATGTCACGCGGGGCGACGTTGGCGGTCACCGAGATGTTGCCCTTGCCGCCGAGCAGGATCAGCTCGACCGCGGTGGCGTCATCGCCGGAATAGACCAGGAAGTCGCTGCTCACGCCGGCCAGGATCGCCTTGGCACGGTCCAGGTCGCCGGTGGCTTCCTTGATCCCGATGATGTTCGGCACGGTCGACAGGCGGATCACGGTCTCGGCCTGCATGTCGCAAGCGGTACGGCCCGGCACGTTGTAGAGGATCTGCGGGATATCGACGGCTTCGGCGATGGTGCGGAAATGCTGGTACAGGCCTTCCTGGGTCGGCTTGTTGTAGTACGGGGTCACCAGCAGGCAGGCGTCGGCGCCGGCGGTTTTCGCGTTGGTGGTCAGTTCGATCGCTTCACGCGTCGAGTTGGCGCCCGTGCCGGCGATCACCGGGATGCGCCCCGCCACCTGGTCGACCACGCGACGAATCACTTCGATGTGTTCGTGTACGTCAAGGGTAGCCGACTCACCTGTGGTGCCGACCGCGACAATGGCGTTGGTGCCGTTTTGCAGGTGGAAGTCCACCAGTTTGCTCAGGCTGTCCCAGTCAAGACGACCCTGTGCATCCATGGGTGTGACCAGTGCCACCATACTGCCCGCAATCATGCAACCGCTCCTGCCGGAAAAAGAGAGCGGTAATGGTACTGGCGCCATCAGCCTTGTACAAGCGAAGTACTCGCCATGAGCATTCCCCTTGGCGCTGCTTTTCGCTACCCTTCAGACTTTGATCGGTACTGAGTCAGTCACGTGCCGGGTTCCAGCCTCCCTTTTCGCTGCCCGAAACCCGATCCAGCCTTGCCATTGCCCGCTCTCGCCCGTGCCTGAGCCCGGCGCAAGCGTTCGATCCGCGGCCAGGTCAATGATCGGCGAACACCAGAACCCGACCCGCGACGCCCCTGTCGTACCGACCGCTCATCGCTTTAGGAATGCTGCATGTCCACCCCCACAGTCCGCGAACAATTCCTTGTCATCAGTGCCCTCGGCGCCAACCCCATGGAGCTGACCAACGTCCTGTGCCGCGCCAGCCATGAAAATCGCTGCGCCGTCGTGACCTCACGCCTGACCCGCCACGGCGAGTACAGTGCGCTGGTCCTGCAGATTTCCGGCAGCTGGGATGCCCTGGCCCGCCTCGAAGCCGGCCTGCCGAACCTGGCGAAGAAGCATGCCTTCATCGTCAGCGTGGTCCGCAGCGGCGCCCTGGAAAGCCGTCCCCAGGCACTGCCGTACGTCGCCTATGTCAGTTCGGCCTACCGCTCGGACATCATCAACGAGCTGTGCCAGTTCTTCATCGACCACAACGTCGAGCTGGAGAACCTCACCTGCGATACCTACCTGGCACCGCAGACCGGCGGCACCATGCTCAATGCCACCTTTACCGTGACCCTGCCGGCCGGCGTGCAGATCAGCTGGTTGCGCGACCAGTTCCTGGATTTCGCCGACGCGATGAACCTCGACGCGCTGATCGAACCGTGGCGCCCACAAAACCCCATGTAAGGAGCCAGCATGGCCGTTGTCATCAATGAAGCCGTAACCGATTTCCAGGCCCCGGCCACCAACGGGCAGACCGTCAGCCTCGCCGATCTCAAGGGCAAGCAGGTGGTGATCTACTTCTATCCGAAGGACAGCACCCCCGGCTGCACCACCGAAGGCCAGGGTTTTCGTGACCAGTACGCCGCGTTCCAGGCCGCCAACACCGAGATCTTCGGTGTTTCGCGCGACAGCCTGAAGTCCCACGAGAACTTCAAGGGCAAGCAGGAGTTTCCGTTCGAGCTGATCAGCGACAAGGACGAAGCCATCTGCCAGCTGTTCGACGTGATCAAGCTGAAGAAGCTGTATGGCAAGGAATACCTGGGCGTCGACCGCAGCACGTTCCTGATCGATGCGAAAGGTGTGTTGCGCCAGGAATGGCGTGGCGTGAAGGTGCCGGGCCATGTGGATGCGGTGCTGGCCGCGGCACAGGCGCTGAACAAGGCCTGAAGTACGCCCTACCCTTTAGGAGTCGGGCGTGTGTGGGAGCGGGCTTGCCCGCGAAGAGGCCCCTGAGACCGCTGAAGAGCTTCGCGGGCAAGCCCGCTCCCACAAAAGGGGCCTCCCACCAGGCTCAGCGCCTACGCCCCTCCCCCTGAAACCCCCGCCCTACAGCAGCGGCGCCACCATCGGTTCCTTGCGCGGCCAGGCATCGAGCACCGCCTTGAACAGGGTCGCCAGGGGGATCGCGAAGAACACACCCCAGAAGCCCCACAACCCGCCAAACAGCAGGACTGCGCAGATAATCGCCACCGGGTGCAGGTTCACCGCCTCGGAGAACAGCAGCGGCACCAGCACGTTGCCATCCAGGGTCTGGATGATCCCGTAGACCGCCATCAGGTAGATGAACTGGTCGCTCCAGCCCCACTGGAACAGCGCGATCAGCATCACCGGCACCGTCACCACCACCGCGCCGACATAGGGCACGACCACCGACAGGCCCACCAGCAAGGCCAGCAGGGCGGCGTAGTTGAGTCCCAGGGCGACAAAGGCGACATAGGTCACCCCGCCACAGATGATGATCTCGATCACCTTGCCGCGGATGTAGTTGGCGATCTGCCGGTTCATTTCCTCCGCCACCCGGGTGATCAGCGCCCGCTCGCGGGGCAGGTAGCCACGGACCCAGTCGCGGATGGTCGCCCGGTCCTTGAGGAAGAAGAACACCAGGATCGGCACCAGCACCAGGTAGATCATGATATTGACCAGCAACGGCAGGCTGGACAGGGAAAACGTCAGCGCCCACTGGCCAAACTTGCCGATTTCCCCGCGCGCCACTTCGATCGCCTGCAGCACCTGCTCGTCGGACACCAGGTGCGGATAGCGCTCGGGCAGCAACAGCAGCAACGACTGCCACTTGGCCAACATCCCCGGCAGTTCGTTGAACAGGGTGATCAACTGGTGCCAGAGCAGCGGCACCACCACCAGCATGAACAGCAGCAGGCCGCCCATGAACAGCGCGAACACCAGGCCAACCGCCGCCGCGCCCGGCAGGCGCATGCGCTCCAGGCCGAACACCAGCCCCTGCATCAGGTAGGCGAGGACCATCCCGGCCAATACCGGGGCAAGCATCTTGCCGAGGGTCAGCACGGCAGTGAACGCCAGGAACAACAGGACCGCCAATACCACCGCTTCCTCATCGGAGAAATAGCGCTGGATCCAGTCTCGTAACACCTTGAACATCAATATTCCTTAAAAAATCGACGACGACGCTGAGACTGCGCCATCAGGCCTTGCGCAGCCAGTAACGATAGACCCCGGCCTCTTCCTCTTCACGCAACAGCGCATGCCCGGCGAGTCTGGCGAAGGTGCGGAAGTCGCGCTGCGAGCCGGCGTCGGTGGCGATGACCTTGAGCACGGCGCCGCTGGCCAGGCGATTGAGCTCCAGCTTGGCCTTGAGCAACGGCAGCGGGCAATTCAGGCCGCTGGCGTCCAGCTCGGCGTCATACTCTACAGCGTCGGTCATTGCTTCACTCCTGGCGGCGCGCCGGGTCGGTTGTTCGAGCCGTCTAGGATACCCCAAGCGGTGCCACCTCTGGTCGTCTGCGTGGTGTGCGGCTACAGTAAGGGCTTTGCCGAACTAGAGCCCTGTGCATGACTTTTCTGCGCCCCACCCTGTTGACGCTCGCCTGCCTGCTCGCCTCCCCCGGCTTCGCCGACGACCTGCCGTCACTCGGTGATGCCAGTTCCTCCATCGTCTCGCCCCAGCAGGAGTATCAACTGGGCCGCGCCTGGCTGAGCCTCCTGCGCAGCCAGGTCAAGCAACTGAACGACCCGCAGCTCAAGGACTACGTGGAAACCACGGTCTACAAGCTGGTGGAAACCAGCCAGGTGCAGGACCGGCGCCTGGAATTCATCCTGATCGACAGCAACCAGCTCAACGCCTTCGCCGCCCCCGGCGGGATCATCGGGATCAACGGCGGCCTGTTCCTCAATGCCCAGACCGAAGGCGAATATGCCTCGGTACTGGCCCACGAACTCGCGCACTTGTCCCAGCGCCACTTCGCCCGTGGCGTGGAAGCCCAGCAACGCATGCAACTGCCGATGATGGCGGCGCTGCTCACCGGGATCATCGTGGCCGCCGCCGGTGGTGGCGACGCGGGCATCGCGACCATTGCCGGGACCCAGGCCGCCGCCTTCCAGGAGAAACAGCGCTTCTCCCGGCAGAATGAACAGGAAGCCGACCGCATCGGCATTCTCAACCTGGAGAAGGCCGGCTACGACCCGCGCAACATGCCGACCATGTTCGAACGCCTGATGCGCATCTACCGCTTCGATGCCAAGCCGCCGGAATTCCTCCTGACCCACCCGGTCACCGAATCGCGGATCGCCGACACCCGCAACCGTGCCGAACAGGCCAAGCCCGGCGGCATCGAGGACAGCCTGCGTTATCAACTGATCCGCGCCCGCGTGATGCTCTCGTACGAGGACTCGCCGGGACTGGCGGCCAAGCGTTTCCGCGCCCAGCTGGACGAAAACCCCAAGTCCGATATTGCCCGTTACGGCCTGGCCATCGCGCAGATCAAGGGCAGCCAGTTGAATGAAGCCCGGGAGAACCTCAAGCCGCTGCTGGCCAAGTCCCCCAACGAGGTCATCTACAACCTGGCGCAGATCGAGCTTGATATCAGCAGCGGCCACTTGCCCGATGCCGTGGCACGCACCGACCGCATGCTGGCGCTGTTTCCGGGCAACTACCCGCTGAGACAGGTCAAGGTCGATCTGCTGGTCAAGCAGAACAAGCCGGCCGACGCGGAGAAGATCCTGGTGGACATGCTCAAGACCCGCTCGGAGGATCCGGATATCTGGTACCAGATCGCCGAAACCCGCGGCCAGGCCGGCAATATCATCGGCCTGCACCAGGCTCGGGCCGAGTATTTCGCCCTGGTCGGCGACTTCAAGCAGGCGATCCAGCAGTTGGACTTCGCCAAGCGCCGCGCGCCGAACTTCCAGCTGGCCTCGCGCATCGATGCACGGCAGAAAGAGATGATCGACCAGGAACGCATGGTCAAGGACATGATGGGCGGCTAGCGTCCCGCTCCACAGGTGACGCAGAGCGTCACGGGCCGCATTCCCACGCGGAGCGTGGGAACGATCAGCCAGTTATCAGGCGTTGCCGCTCAGCTTCAGGCGCGCGGCCTGGGTGAAATCCAGCATGCGCTTGAGCGGACGAACCGCGCGGGGAACGATCGAAGGATCGACGAAGATCTCGTTGCTGCCCTCGCGCAGGCACTGCAAGGTGCGCTCGAGGGTGTTCATGGCCATCCACGGGCAATGCGCGCAACTGCGGCACGCCGCGCCATTGCCGGCGGTCGGCGCTTCGACAAAGACCTTGTCCGGGCACAACTGCTGCATCTTGTAGAAGATGCCGCGGTCGGTGGCGACGATAAAGGTCTTGTTCGGCAAGGTCTGCGCGGCCTTGATCAACTGGCTGGTGGAACCGACCGCATCGGCGAGGTCGATCACCGACTCGGGGGATTCGGGGTGCACCAGGATCGCCGCATCGGGATACAGCGCCTTCATGTCTTCCAGCTGCTTGGACTTGAATTCCTCGTGGACGATGCAGGCACCGTCCCACAGCAGCATGTCGGCGCCGGTCTGCTTCTGGATATAGCGTCCCAGGTGCTTGTCCGGTGCCCAGATGATCTTTTCGCCGTTATCCATCAGGCTTTCGACGATTTCCAGGGCGCAGCTGGAGGTCACCACCCAGTCGGCACGCGCCTTGACCGCCGCCGAGGTGTTGGCATACACCACCACCGTGCGCTCCGGGTGCTGGTCGCAGAAGGCGGAAAACTCGTCCACCGGGCAACCCAGGTCCAGCGAGCAGGTCGCTTCCAGGGTCGGCATCAGGATGCGCTTTTCCGGGGTGAGGATCTTCGCCGTCTCGCCCATGAACCGCACGCCCGCTACCAGCACGGTCTTGGCCGGGTGGGCAGCACCGAAACGGGCCATCTCCAGGGAGTCGGACACGCAGCCGCCGGTTTCTTCGGCCAGGGCCTGAATCACCGGATCACAGTAGAAGTGGGCCACCAGCACCGCGTCCTGAGCCTTGAGCTCGGCGGCGATCTCGGCACGGAGGGTCGCCTCCTGCTCGGCACTCAAGGGTTTGGGCTGCTTGGCGTCGAGATGGGCTTGAACCAGAAGGCGTTCGGAAATCTGCGTCATGTTCGCAAGACCTGCAAGCGCGTGAGCGCGAAAGTCGAGTATACCCCGGCCCCTGACTCTTTCCGAGGCAGGATATTTAGTTGTAGCGCGCGGCGACCGGGAAAGTGAATCCATCAGGCATGGAGTGCTTTTCAGCGCCGCAAGGCTACAGAATATCCAATGGATTCAAAAGATTATTCTGACCTTCGGACACGCGGGGGCAACTCGATGGATAATCCGCTCATTGACGAGACGTGGGACAGTAACCGATGACCGCTGATGACTACCTGGTAATGGACCGCACGGAGTGGGCTGGCCTGCGCGCCAACACGCCCCTGACGCTGTCGGAAGAGGACCTGTCGACCCTGCGCGGGGTGAACGAGGACATCTCCCTGGAGGACGTCGCCAACGTCTACCTGCCGCTGTCGCGGCTGATCAGCCTGCACGTCGGCGCGGCTCGCCATCTGGCCGGGATCAAGGACACCTTCCTCGGCCGGGCCAGCCCGCGGGGACCGTACATCATTGCCATCGCCGGTAGCGTCGCGGTGGGCAAGAGCACCTTTGCCCGGGTCCTGCAGGCGCTGATGGCGCGCTGGCCGGACCATCCGAACGTGGCCCTGGTGACCACCGACGGCTTCCTCTACCCCAACAGCAAGCTGGTGGCCGACGGCATCATGCACCGCAAGGGTTTTCCGGAAAGCTACGATCGCCGGCAGATGGTGAAATTCCTCGCCGACGTCAAGGCCGGCGAAGGCGAAGTCCGGGCGCCGATCTATTCCCACATCAGCTACGACATCGTGCCGGGCCAATACCAGACGGTGGATCGGCCGGACATCCTGATCTTCGAAGGGCTCAATGTCCTGCAGACGGACGGCACCGACGAACCCAAGCCGAGCACCATCGTCTCCGACTTCTTCGACTTCTCGATCTACCTCGACGCCGACGAACAGGATATCGAGCAGTGGTACGTTGATCGTTTCCTGTTGCTGCAGAAGACCGCGTTCCGCGCGCGCGGCGCGTACTTCCGCAAGCTGGCCGACCTGACGCCGGAGGAAGCACCGGATGCGGCGCGGCAGATCTGGCGGGATATCAACCGGGTCAATCTGCTGGAGAATATCCTGCCGACCCGCGAGCGGGCCGACCTGGTGGTGCGCAAGGGCACCCATCATTCGGTGAGCGAGATCTGGTTGCGGTGAAATGCTTGGGTGCTGTCAGAGTTTGAAGCGGGGAGCCACGCTCCCCGCTTCGTAACAACAAGACAGATACCCACAACGGTATTTACTGGAAGCCCATCGGTGAAACTTCAGCCCGCGCAAAGAGCGGGCATCGGGTCGAAACACCGACTGGCAGCAACGACCCGGCTACGGGGCCACACTGAACAGGTACTGCACGCCAAGATGCTTGACTGCCGGGCCGCCAAGCAGGCAAGCCCGCCAAAGCGGCGCTGGCCGGAGGAACGGCCGTAATGCTCAGCGTCCCTCCCACTTCAGGTCCGCTGGTGATCAGGAAACTGGCCACCAGGGGGCCCACCAGCGGAAATCCCGAGGGACCGGTATACTCGGCAGTGCCCGTCGCGTCGTTGTCCCAGAGAATGTTCATGTGAACCGAGTTGGGCTTCAACGTAAAAGCAAGACACGAGCTGCTGGAAAGCTCTCCGTCTATCGCGAGCCGGGCAGGTTGAATCTTCGTCCCGGCTATGTCTGTTGCGCATGATGTCGCTGACACGACACTGGCCTGTCCTTGAATAACCTGGGGGGTGGTGTTTGGCACAAGCCCAACGAGGCCGGGTGTAATTTTAAAATCGAGCGCTCCCGTACACGTCACGATCGCGGCCGAGGCCGGTACTGCGCACAAAAGGCTCAACAACAAGAAAATCGAGCCCAGTATTTTTTTAGCAATTGAGTTGAACATGATTTCGCTCCTGCGAATCGGACCTTCGATCGACATGATCGAAAGAATGGAAACAACTGCCTTTCCATCGCCTCCAAACTATCCCCGCCGCAAAAACGCTGCCTACTGTCATTTCTGACAGTTCGGACCAATGGCAATGTCGAACTGGCAACCGACCAACGGTCAGCAGAACTGTCATTTCTGACAGTAGTCGCCGCACCGCTTCAGGTTCAGGCTGTGCCAGAGGCATGGAGCCTGGAGAGAGCATCATGAACGCCCTGATGTCCCCCGACCCGGGCAGGCTGGCCATCGACTGGCTGGTCAACGAGGGTCGCCTGAAACTCACCGATGTCGACCGCGCCCAGCAGTTGCAGGACGCCAGCGCACGGCACGATTCGACCGAACTGCTGGCGCGCCTGGGCCTGGTGTCGGAGCAGGACCTCGCCCTGGCCTGGTCGACCCTGCTCGATACCCCCCTGCTGACCCTGGCGGATGCGCCCGAACTGCTGGAGGAGCCGCCCGAACTGGCGCCGCGCTTTCTCAAGGAGCATTGCCTGGTGCCGCTGTCCGCCGCCGGCAGCGAGTTGCATGTACTGATCGCCAACCCGAACCAGGCCGATGCCCTGCATGCGCTGGAATATGCCTGCCAATGCCCGGTGCGCCTGTCCATCGGCCAGCGCGGCGACATCGAGCAACTGATCGAGCGTTACTACGGCCGGGGCCGCAGCGCGATGGGCACCCTGATCGAGAACCTGGAAGAAGATCCCGGCAACCAGAAAACCGATATCGAGCACCTCAAGGACCTCGCGTCCGAAGCCCCGGTGATCCGCCTGGTCAACCTGCTGCTGCAACGGGCCGTCGAACAACGGGCCTCGGACATTCATATCGAGCCGTTCGAGAACCAGCTCAACGTCCGCTACCGGGTCGACGGTGTGCTCCATCTGGCCGAGGCACCGCCCGTCAGCTCCTCGGCGGCGGTGATCTCGCGCATCAAGATCATGGCGCGACTGGATATCGCCGAGCGCCGCCTGCCCCAGGACGGCCGCATCATGCTCCGCGTGCAGGGCAAGGAACTGGACCTGCGGGTCTCCACCGTGCCCACCGGTTTCGGCGAGTCGGTGGTGATGCGCCTGCTCGACCGCCAGACCGTGACCTTCGACTTCCAGAGCCTGGGCTTCGACGGCGCACGCCTGGATGCCCTGCTGAACGTGCTCGAACGGCCCCACGGCATCCTGCTGGTCACCGGCCCCACCGGTTCGGGCAAGACCACCACCCTGTACACCGCCCTGGCCCGGCTGAACACCTCCGAGCGCAAGATCATCACCGTCGAGGACCCGGTCGAATACCAGCTGGAGGGGATCAATCAGATCCAGGTCAAGCCGGGCATCGGCCTGGATTTCGCCGGGGTGCTGCGCGCCATCGTGCGCCAGGACCCGGACGTGATCATGATCGGCGAGATGCGTGACCTGGAAACCTGCCGGATCGCCATCCAGTCCTCGCTGACCGGCCACCTGGTGCTTTCCACCCTGCACACCAACAGCGCCGCCGCCAGCATCACCCGCCTGCTGGACATGGGCGTCGAAAGCTACCTGATCGCCTCGACGGTGAACGGCATTCTCGCCCAGCGCCTGGTGCGCCGGCTGGCCCCCGAATGGCGGGAAAGCTTCGAGGCCCCGCCGGAGCTGATCGCCGAACATCAACTGGAGCGTTTTACCGACGAACGCCCGATCCGCCTCTACCGTCCCCGCGCGGACGCCCCCGGCGGCGGTTATCGCGGACGCAGCGCCCTCAGCGAGTTGCTGGTGATGAACGACGCCCTGCGCTCGCTGCTCATGCGCCACGCCGACGCCACGACACTGGAACAGGCGGCCCGCGCCGGCGGCCTGCGAACCCTGTACGAGGATGGCCTGCGCCAGGCCCTGGCGGGTATCACCAGCCTGGAAGAAGTCCTGCGCGTCACCCATGGCGATTAAGCATGGAACACTATCGCTATCGCGCCCTTGACCCGAGCGGCAGCCCACTCGACGGTGCACTCGACGCCGAGGATCACGACGAGGCCGCCAGTCAGTTGCAGGAGCGCGGCCTGCTGGTCCTGCAACTCGAACCGGCGTCGAGCGGCAGCGTGGCCGCGGGGTCCTGGTTCAATCGTCCACCCCTGGCGGGCGACGAACTGGAGCGTTTCACCCAGCAACTCGCCACGCTCCTCGACGCCGGCCAGCCGCTGGAGCGGGCCCTCGAGACCCTGGTCCGTCAGCCGGGCAAACCCCAGGCACGCCGCCTGCTCGAACGGATCCGCGACCGGGTCAAGGGCGGCCAGCCGCTGTCGGCGGCCATGGCCGTCGAAGGCCCGTCCTTTTCGCCGCTGTACCTCAGCCTGGTACGTGCCGGGGAAGCCGGCGGGGCACTGGGCGATACCCTCGGGCAACTGGCGGCCTACCTGGAACGGACCCAGAAAGTCCGTGGCGAAGTGATCAACGCGCTGATCTATCCGGCCTTCCTGCTGGTCGGCGTGCTGGGTTCGCTGGTCCTGCTGCTGGCCTATGTGGTGCCGCAGTTCGTACCGATCTTCAGCGGCCTGGGCGTGCCCGTCCCGCTGATCACCGAGGCGATCCTCGCCCTCGGCCAGTTCCTCGGCGACTACATCCTCTATCTGCTCGGGGCCATGGCCCTGCTGTTCGCCTGGCTGGGGCGACACCTGCGCACAGCCCGAGGGCGCCTGCGGCGGGACCGCCTGATGCTCCGCGCGCGGGTCGTCGGGCCGTTGCTGCTGCGCCTGGAAACCGCGCGACTGGCGCACACCCTGGGCACGCTGTTGAGCCAGGGTGTCGCCCTGATCAGCGCGTTCGATATCGCCCGCCAGGTCTGCCGCAACCAGGTACTGCGCGATGCGGTGGAACAGACCATCGTCAAGGTCAAGGACGGTAGCCGGTTGTCGGTCGCCATGGAGGCGACCGCGACCTTCCCGGAACTGGCGATCCAGATGATCCAGGTCGGCGAGGAATCGGGACAGCTGGACCGGATGCTGCTCAAGGTCGCGAGCATCTTCGACGCCGAGGCCAAGCGCCATATCGATCGCCTGCTCGCCGCCCTGGTGCCTACCCTGACGCTGGTGATGGCAGCGCTGGTGGGCGTGATCATGCTGGCCATCATGCTGCCGTTGATGAGCCTGACCAATAACCTCTGAGGGACGTCCACCATGGGTCGCGATCGTTCGCTGCGTCACCGCCACCAAGGCTTCACCCTGCTGGAAATGCTCGCGGTGATCGTGCTGCTGGGCGTGATCGCAACCATCGTCGTGCGCCAGGTCGGCGCCAATGTCGACAAGGGCAAGTACGGCGCGGGCAAGGCCCAACTGGCCAGCCTGTCGATGAAGATCGAAGGTTATGCCCTGGATGTCGGCACCCCGCCCAGGGACCTCCTCGACCTGACGAGCGCGCCGGCCAACGTCCGCAACTGGAACGGCCCCTACGCCAAACCCAGCGACCTGCTGGACCCCTATGGCCACTCGTTCGGCTATCGCGCGCCTGGTGCCCATGGCCCCTTCGACCTGGTCTTCTTCGGCAAGGACGGGCAGCCCGGCGGCGACGGCTACAACGCCGACCAGGGTAACTGGGAATAGCCATGAACGACCTGGGCGCCACACGGGGCTTCACCCTGCTGGAGATGCTGGTGGTGATCCTGATCATCGCCATCGGGGCCAGCCTGCTGGCCCACAGTGTCGCCGGTGGCCTGGGAAACGCCCGTGAACGCCAGGCCAAGCGCGAGCTGAGCCTGGCCCTGCGCAATGTCCGCAGCCACGCCGTACTGAGCGGACAGCCGGCCACCCTGCACTTCGACCTGCTGCGCGGCAGCTACCGGATGGATGACCAGACCGAGCACTTTCTGCCCGAGGGCATGCACCTGCGCCTGACCACCGCCGCCGACCTGTCGTCATCCCGCGAGGGGGCGATCGAGTTCTATCCGGACGGCGGCTCCAGTGGCGGCAATGTCTATCTGCAGCGCGGTCCGAACAGCTGGCGGGTGGACGTCGCCTGGTTGACCGGCAAAGTCAGTTGGCAGGACGGGGCACAGCCATGAAAGCACCTGCCCAGGGCGGTTTCACCTTGCTGGAAATGCTTGCGGCCGTGGTCCTGCTGAGTGTCGGCTTCGCCGTTTATCTCAACGCCATGGGCACCACCGGCCGGGCCTTGCTGCGCGACGAGCAGAGCACCCGCATGGCGCTGCTGGCCAGGACCCTGTTCGACGACCGCAGCCGGGGGCTGCTCAAGCCGGGGCATTGGCAAGGCAGCCTGGCGCAGGTGCAATGGCAACTGATCGCTACCGCACAACCCGGCACACCGCCGACCGACCTCTATCGACTGGAACTGGTGCTGGAACAGGGCTCCCGGCAGGAGCGCTTCGTCACCTGGCGTGCCCAGGGGCGGACAACGGGAGCACGGCCATGACAGCACGGTCGCGCGGCTTCACCCTGCTGGAAGTGCTGATCGCCCTGAGCCTGCTCGGGCTGCTGATGGTGTTGATCGCATCGGCACTGACCGCCAGCAACCGCACGCAAGACTTCGGCGAACGCTATTCCAGCCGTCTCGACGAGATCCGTTCGGCCCAGTTTTTTCTCCGCAGCTCGGTACAACAGGCCTATCCGGCGGTGTTTCAGCGCGATGCGCAGAACAACGACCGGGTATTCGAGGGCGAGCACGAACAGATGCGCTTTGTCGCCCCGCTGCCGCCACGGCTGGCAGGAGGCCTGCCGTTGCAGGTGTTCTCGGCGGTTGAAAACCGGCGCGGGTCAAGGGACCTGCAAGTGGCATTCTTCCAGATCGACCAGCAGGGCCTGCATCCCTGGGGGGAGCCACAGGTCCTGCTGCGCGACCTGGATCACTGGCAATTGAGCTACCGCGGCCTGGACGACAACGGTTCCTCTACCGACTGGCTGCCCCGCTGGCCCTGGCCGGAGCGCCTGCCGCTGGCCCTGCGCATCGACTTGCAGGCCGCCGGCCCGATCGCCTGGCCGCCCCTGGTGGTCGTTATCCGCATGAACCTGGGCAGCAATGACGCCCAGGCCGCGCGATGAACCGCGCACGCGGGGCCGCTCTGGTCCTGGCGCTCTGGGCCCTGGCGCTGCTGAGCCTGATGATGGCCGTGGTGGTCGGCACCCTGCGCCTGGAAAATCGCCAGAGCGCCTATGCCTTGCAGCACACCCGCGCCCTGCTCGCCGCCGAGTCCGGCCTGGCAATGGTGGTACAGGACCTGTCGAGTAAAACGCCCGGCATGATCGCCGACGGCCGCCTGTATCGCCTGACGATCGAAGAGGCGCAGGTGAGCGTCGAACTGCACGGCGAACGCGGCAAGCTGGACCTGAACCAGGTCAGCGTCGAGGACTTCACCCGGGTCGTGCGTTACCTGGGCGCCAGTCCCGACCAGGGCAGGCGGCTGGCCCGGGAACTGCTGGCTCGGCGCAATGGCGGCACGCCGATAAGAAGCCTCGAGGAACTGCAACTGTTCGCTGCCATGGATCGTCGGCTGTATGCGCAACTGGCCCCGAACCTGACGCTGTGGACCGGCCTGGCCCAGCCCGACCCGAGTCTTGCCACCGAACCCTTGCGAGCCGCCCTCAAGCTGGCATCTCCCGTGCTCGCAGGCACCGCCGGACCGATCTACAGCGCCCGGATACAAGCCGCGGTGACTGCGACGACCTCGGCAAACCTGAACGTGACATTCCTGCTCAACCCACAGGCCGAGGGCACGCAACGCTATCGCGTGCTGCGGTGGCAGGAATGAAGGCCCTCGACAGCCGCCGGCTCGGCACCCTGCTGGAGACCACCCGCCAGCTCTCGCAACAGTGGCACGCCTCGCGCCTGCCGGTGTTCCTGCGCTGGTGGCAACGGGAACTGCTGGGCTGCCTGCCCCGGCGCTGGCGCGAGCGCCTGGCGTCAGCCAACCAGGAACGGCTGCTGCACTGGCACGCCGGGGGGCTGCCCCAGGCGTGCGCTGCCGATGAGCCGCCGGGAAATCGACGCCAGGTCCTGCTGCTACCCTGCGCACAGGTCCTCCTCGCCCGTGTGCAACTGCCCCAGGCAGCGGCCACGCAAGTTGAAGCGGCGCTGGCCTTCGAGATGGACAAGTACACACCGTTCAAGGCCGCCCAGGTCTATTTCGATACGGTTCGCGATCCCCCCGCGGAACGTGCCCGGCCCATGTTCGGACTGACCCTGGTGGTCGCCCTGCGCGAGCGGATCGACACGCTCCTGGACGAGGCGGCGCGAACCGGCTTGCGCATCGATGCAATCGACGTGCTGGATCGCGGCGGCTCGCGCTTGCATGTCAACCTGCTGCCGCCCCACCGCCGCCCCCAGACCCGTCACCCGACCCGGCGACTGCAACTCGGGCTGGCCCTGCTCGGCGCCGGTCTGTCGCTGGTCGCCATGCTGCTGTGGGTGCATAACCGCCAGTCGGCCCTGGACACCATGACCGCCGAGGTCAACGCACTGCGCAACGACACCGGGCAGATCCAGGCATTGCGCCGGCAACTCGATGAACTGCTCGACACCGGGTGCTATGTGCAGACACAGAAAGCCCTGTCGCTGTCCAGGACCGTCCTGTTGCAGGAACTGACCGCCTGCATACCCACCGACACCTGGCTGGAGCAGTTGAACATCGATACCCAGGGCACCCTGATCCTCAGCGCGCAAAGCAGCCAGGCCAGTGACCTGATCGCCAAGATGAAGGCCTGTACGCACCTGCAGGACCTGCAATTCCAGGGCGCGATCCAGGCCGACGCCAGCACCGGCCAGGACCGTCTCAACCTCACCGCGCGCCTGCGGCCCCGGGAGAAATGACATGCCGCCACGCCTGACCCGCCGTGAACAACGGGCCGCGGCCCTGATCCTGGCCATGCTCGGCCTGATCGCCGGCTATTTCATCGGCATCCATTGGTGGTTCACCGCGCCATTGCAATCGATCGGCGAGGAAATGACCACACTGCGCGCCCAGCATCAACGCTACCAGGCCCTGGAAGGCCAGCGCCCGCTATTGCAGGCGCAACTGGCCCAGGCCCGCAGCACACCGGCAAACAATGACAACCTGCTGCCGGACTCCGACGCCGGCGCCGCCACCGCGCAACTCATGCAACAGGTGGTTTCCAGGCTGCAGGCGCTGCCCCCGGAGAGCGGCGGTTGCACGATGAGCAATCGCATGCCGGTCGCCGTCGACGAGACCGCGCCCTATCGCCAGGTCAGGGTCAGTATCAACCTCGACTGTGCCATCGAGCCCCTCGTGACCTTGCTCCACGGACTGGAAAACGGCCAGGTTTCACTGTTCGTCGAAACCCTCGGTATTCGCAAGGACGCGGTCCAGGCTCCCGCAAGCTCTCACCGCCTGGCGGTGCAACTGCAAATCAGCGCCTACCTGAACAACCCACCGGGTAAAAGCGCACCCACCCGCAAAGGGGCGCCGGCCACATGAAGACCCCGGACAGACTCACGCTCTGGCTGGGCGTTTTCGTGACGTCGACAGCGGCCCTGTGCCTCGCCTTGTTCGAGGGACTGGGCGCGGGTGTCGAATGGTATCCCGAGCAGGTCCAGCCACCACCGGCAGCACCTCCAGCCAGCGTGGCGGTCGAGGCGCCGCCACCGCTGTCGTCCTATGCCGGCATCTGGGAGCGCTCGCTGTTCAACCGCGACCGCAAGCCCGACCCGGCGGCCCCGATCGCCACAGGCGAACACGATACACAGTCGCTGGCTGGCCTTTCGCTGAACGGCGTCGCCGTCTCCGCAGCCTTGCGCCGGGCGCTGTTCAAGACCCGCGAGGGCAAGAGCCTGAGCGTCGCGGAAGGCGAAACCCTACCCAATGGCTGGCGGGTCGAGCGGATCAGCGCGGAAAAAGTCTCGTTGAGCTTCAAGTCCACCGAGCAGGAGCTGAGCATCCCCGTTTTGAAATTGCCGGCCACCGCCGTGCACTGAGACCACCCCGGTGCCTGGCCCCTGGATGCCGGGCACCGCACAAGGATGAATCAATGTGATCGAACGCATCGCCCGTCCCTGTCTTATCGGTTTCATCCTGCTCTCGGGCTGCGTCTCGCCCGTGACCGACGAGGTGCATGACGACCTGCTGCTCCGTCAAGGCCTGGCCGGCACCGGCGAGGATCAGGCGCGCCAGGAGGCAACCACGCTGCCCGCCGCCGTCGCCCCGACGGCCACCCAGACGCCAGCCGCTTCCAGCTCGCCGATCATCCGCGGCAGCCAGAGCCTGGTGGCCCGTGACAGCTCCCCGGTGAAAGCCCGTCCGGCGCCCACGGACACCACCGGGACGATGTTCAACTTCGCCGGCGTGCCGATCCAGGCGGTGGTCAACACAATCCTCGGCGATGTGCTCAAGGAGAACTACAGCATCGGCCAGGGCGTGACAGGGGATGTGACCTTCTCGACCTCCAGGCCGGTGGGCAAGGCCCAGGCCTTCGCCATTCTCGAGACTCTGCTGTCCTGGACCAATAACGCGATCATCCGCCAGGGCGACCGTTATCTGGTCCTGCCGGCCAACCAGGCGGTCGCGGGCCAGCTCACGCCCCGGCAGTCCATTCCGGAACCGGGCAGTGGCCTGAGCGCGCGCTTTTTCGTGCTGGACTACATCTCGCCACTGGAAATGCAGAAGCTGCTCAAGCCGTTTGCCCGGGAAAATGCCTTCCTGGCCGTCGACACCTCGCGCAACGTGCTGGTGATGGCCGGCACCCCGGACGAATTGAACAATTACCAGCAGACCATCAACACCTTCGACGTCAACTGGCTCAAGGGCATGTCCATCGGGGTCTTTGGTCTCAAGCGCGCCAACGTGGGCCAATTGATGCCCGAGCTGGAGCGCCTGTTCGGTGCCCAGAGCGCGACCCCGCTGGCCGGGATGCTGCGTTTCCTGCCCATCGAGCGGACCAATGCGATTGTCGTCATCTCGCCGCAACCGGAGTACCTGAACGACGTCCGCCGCTGGATCGACACCATCGACCAGGGCGGCGGCGACGAACCGCAGATGTATGTGTATGACGTGCGCAACATGAAGGCCACCGACCTGGCCCGTTACCTGCGCCAGATCTACAGCGATGAGTCGGTCACCGAGGACGCCGCGGCCCAGGTCGCCCCGGGTCTGCGCACCGTGACCCTGACCAGCAACGGTTTCGGCAACGGACCGGGCAATGCCCCTGGCAACGGTTCCGCGGGCAACTGGGGCTTGCCCGGCAATACGGGTGGCACCCAGGGCCTGCCGCCGCCCATCAGCAGCAGCGCCGACACCCGGACCTCGCCGGACAGGGCCTCGGACGACCTGCAACTGGGCCCCCCTGGGCAAACGAATGGCGGCAGGGCCCCGGTCAATGCCAACAACCCGACGAACTCGGTGCGGATCACCGCGCAGAAAAGCAGCAACCAGTTGCTGGTGCGCAGCCGGCCGACCCAGTGGGCGGAAATCCAGTCGGCCATCCAGCGACTCGACAACCCGCCGATGCAGGTGCAGATCGAAACCCGGATACTCGAAGTCGGCCTCACCGGCTCGCTGAACCTGGGTGTGCAATGGTATCTCGGGCGCCTGGCTGGAAACTCGGCCACCAAGGGCATCGAGAACGCCTCCGGCAGCCAGGGCGCGCTGGGTCGAGGCGGCGCGGCGCTGGGCGCCACCGACTCACTGTTCTACTCGTTCGTCAGCAACAACCTGCAAGTCGCCCTGCACGCACTGGAAACCAACGGTAATACCCGCGTGCTGTCGGCGCCCTCGCTGGTGGTCATGAACAATCAACAGGCGCAGATCCAGGTGGGCGACAACATCCCGATCAACCAGACCACCATCAACACCAACACCACCACCATCAGTACCAGCTCGGTGCAATACATCCAGACCGGGGTGATCCTCGACGTGGTGCCCCGGATCAATCCGGGTGGCCTGGTGTACCTGGATATCCAGCAGCAGGTCAGCGACGCCAGCACCACCGTCGACGCCAACGGCAACCCGACCATCTCGACCCGCGCCGTCTCGACCCAGGTGGCGGTGCAAAGCGGCCAGACCGTTTTGCTCGGCGGCCTGATCAAGCAGAACGAAAACGGTACCGACAACAGCGTGCCGTACCTGGGACGGATCCCCGGCCTGCACTGGCTGTTCGGCAACACCCAGCGCCAGCGTGGCCGCTCGGAACTGATCGTGCTGATCACGCCCAGGGTGATCACCGGCAACAGCGAGGCACGGCAGATTACCGACGAATATCGCCAGCAGTTGCAATTGATGAAGCCGATCGAGGCCAGGCCCAGGACAGGCTCCCCGCCTTGAGTCGCGTCGGAATCTGACCATGTTGAGACGCGGTTCCTGTAACGCTGATCAACCCTGCCCTATACTTGCCAGCGATTCAGGCAACACCAATGGAATTGACCGATCATTCGAGGGAAGAGCCGTGAGTGCCGCACTCTGCAACAACATTGCCGCCGTGACATTCGTCAGCAAACACAAGGCGGTTTGCCAGCCGATCGCCGATCAACTGGAACTGCCGGTGGAGAACATCCTCGGCCTCGCCGCCCAGGAGAGCCAGTACGGCAGCGGGCGCATCGCCCGGGAGCTGAACAACTATTTCTCCATGCACGCCCCGGCGCCGTTGCAGATCGGCTCGGAAGCGCCGATGGGCAACGCCCGGATCCAGGTGGCGAAGTATTCGTCCTTCCAGCAATGCGCCCAGTCCTTCGCCACCCGCTATGGCGCGGCGGTCAGGGGCAAGAAAGACCCACTGGAATTCGCCCAGACCCTGGTGAAGATCGGCTTCAACACCGGCAACGCCGCCACGGGCGGGCGCGACGGGTTCGCCAAGTACTTGGCGCAAATCATTATCGCAGTCAAAGGACGAATGGCGTGCTGATCAAGACGACCGCTGCATGGCTGTTCACCCTGGGCCTGGCCTGCACCACCCTCTCGGCCTGCGCCGCGCAGGCCTTGCAGCCCGACCAGGTCAAACCCCAGGGCCTGAGCCGCGAACAGGCCCAGCAGGTGCTGGAAGTGGCGCTCAAGCATGAAGACTACAAACTGGGCAAGCCCGGAGTCTTTATCGACGGCGACCTGGCCGACGAAAACGGCAACCCGCCCCATCCGGGCTATTTCGACTTCAGCCTGGGCTACAACGACCCCAAGGCCGGCGCCACGGAGTACTGGGGATTGTTCTCGGTCAGCACGACGACCGGGGATGTGTGGGAAATCAACAGCTGCAAGCGCCTGACGGGACCTGAGCTCAAGCAACTGCAAGGTCGGATCATGAGCAGGACCGGGAAGAGCCTGGGTGATGAGAAGGTGCAGCGGGAGGGGTTGGGGTGTGACGAGGAGCCCTAAGTCCTGGGACTGACCTGCTATTGAAAAACAGGAGGCGATGGCAACTATCCTGACACCAGGTGCCCGCCAAAGCCTGCAACGCTGGCGGATTGAAGAGACAGCGGATTTTCCTATACCCAGTCTTCGACGCGCAGACCAGGCACTCGGTCAAACTCGCGTAGATTGTTTGTTACCAAAATCAAACCTTGCGAACGAGCGTGCCCGGCAATCATGTGATCGTAAGGGCCAATCGGAGTGCCAACCTTAGCCAGCTCCGCACGGAGTTGACCTGTATGCGCCGCCGCATCCTGGTCGTATTTCAAGACATCCAGTCGTGCTGCAAAGCCCTCTACGTCGGCCAGGTTTCGTCCTGGGTTCGAAGATTTTTCCGCTCCATAGATGAGTTCCATCAAAGTCACGGTGCTGATGCACAGCTGGCCATGGTGAGCTTTGAACGCTTCGCGAACATGCTGGGGTTTGTTCTTTATCGTGAAGATGCAAATGTTGGTATCGAGCATGAATTTGAGCATCAGAATGATTCCCGCTCTTGCTCGGCTGGCTGCTCACGAGCCGTCATAAAATCATCCGTTACACCTTCACCGTCAAACCAGCTATCCCAGGACTCACCCGCGGGGGTGATGATTCGGGTTCTGCCGATTGCAACAATATCGACGCGCTTGACGTCATCAGGAAGCGCGGCAGCCTTTGGCAAGCGCACGGCCTGACTACGATTGCTTTGAAATACCGAGCCTTGTTCCATGTCGCACCTACAGGGATATGCCGATTGCATATCCCATAATAATACACACCATGGATATGTCAACGGGATATACAAGCCGTGGGAGCTGTTGCCGCATCGATGGCGACCGGCTTAGTTACGCAAGGCGGGATGCCCGGACGCTTACGATTTGATCCTGAAAATGAGAGGAAAAATAGTCAACACCACGCTGGAGTCTGCCTCTGACAAGGTCCGCCGTTTTCTTGTAACGATTGATTGACTTCCCGCACGGCTCATGGCGTGATTTCGCCACTGTTAGAGTTTTTCCTACGGCAACTCACTCGAAAAACTCAAGCCCGGCCACCGAGCCGGGTTTTTTATTGCCTGAATTTTGTGCGTCACCGTAGCCAGGGCGGCCTTTTGGGGCTTGGGGGAAGGTGATGGCAATTTGATAGGAGTGGTTTAGAATGCCGCCTAATCTTATCGCCATGGAGAGCGAAATGAACGAAGCAGTTGCAGTGGCGGCTCCGCAGAAGCGGCAAGTTGGGTTTATTCTAGGGCTTGGAATTCTGTTCTTCCCCTTGTTGTTTGGCTGGATGCTGCTGAGAAAGGGGCACTCGACCTTGGCGCGCATTGTCGGCTTCGTCTGGATGGCTCTGTGTCTTTTCTCGTTGATTGGCATGGGCTCGATTTCAAAAACCAGTTACGACACCTACAAGGAAAGGGCGTCCCAATCCAGTACACAAGGTTCGGCTCCTAAACAGCCGGCCCAGGCAGAACCGCTTAAGGCTTACACGTCGGCGAAAGTCTCCCAAGATTACGAAGACAACACTGTTGCTGCTGACATGCAGTACAAGGGCAAGCGCGTGAAGGTGACCGGGCGCATCACCGATATCAATACTGATTTCCTCGGGAAACCGTACCTGGTACTTGCGGGCACTAACCCGTATTTGGGGCCGCAGTTCAAATTCGAAAAATCGGACATGGCCTCTCTCGCATCGCTCAAGAAAGGTACGCAAATTTCGGTAGTCTGCACCGGCAATGGCGACGTAGCCAAAGTGCCTATGTTCGAAGATTGCGAAATCTCAAAATAACCAGTTGACACCCGCAGTCCATGTCTATGGATTTCGCATTATTTTGCGGTTTTTCCGCGAGCAAAGCCCAACCCTGAGTCGGGCTTTTTGCTTTCTGCAGTTCACCAAGCCTCAGCACCTGCTGAGGCTTTTTCACTTCATGCCCAGGGAGTAGAGCGCATGGATTTTTTGCAGCGCCTCTTCGATAAGCTGGACTGGGCATTCGCCGGACTGCTGGGCGCAATTGCTGCCAGTTGGTGGCACCGGGACGACCTGGTTGACCGAAAGGCCTGGGCGATCTCCATCTTCAGCGGCGCGGTATGCGCCCACTAGCCAGGCGGTGGCCCAAGCCTATGCAAAGTCCGCGAAGCAGGGCGCACAGGACCAGATCGCGAGAGATTTGCGGCCCGGCGGCCAGATTTGGGCGGCCATCAACAATCGCTCGTAAACCAAGCCCTGCCATAGCGGGGCTTTTTTTCGCCAGAAGAAATCATGGCAACTGAAACATTGGAGAAAAGGGGACAGAGAAAAGGGGACAGATTCAGAGAAAAGGGGACAGAAAGGGGACAGATTTATTTTTGGGACAGAAAGGGGACAGATTTATTTTTCAGATTTTTCCGGATTACCCCTTGGCCGACCTTGCCCTCGGTTTTCTATTCGCAGCCCAGTAATCCGTTCCACCTCCTCCACAAAACGATTCGTCCCTATCAATTGACCGCGCTGCAAGGCATCACGGATAGCCCTGATCTCGTCTGCGGAAATGGTTTGTCGTACAAATGCCTCGTAGCGATGACACCGTTCTATCGCTGTATTACCCAAAGCCACGAAGCAAGGGTCAGCATCCAGCCACCGACCATCCGCCATCTCGCTTACCCGGGTTTGATAGCTCGACCAAGGGTAATCTGCAGGATCAGCCACCATACCAGCGCGCACAGGATTCAATTCGATGTAACGGCAACAGGCAAGCAGATAAGAGTCTGATTGCACAACACTGGACTTTTATAGACTTTCCCATAAGGTGCCTGAACGCCCTTCTAACCGATTGCGATAGCGCGTCATTCGTGCCGCCAGCCCCTTCATCATTTTCCCCAACCCACTGCTCGCATCACCAGGGGCCAGCAAAAGATGAACATGATTGGTCATCAGACAATAGGCGTAAACCTTCACGCCGAATGCTTCCTTGAGTTCACGCAGATTCGCGAGATAACACTGATAGTCTTCCGTACCCGCAAACACTATCTGACGGTTATGACCGCGTTGTACTACATGGTGCAGGTAGTTTGGTATGTAGAAGTCTCGACTTGATCTGACACTCGTCTTGAAAAGAACGGGACTATCGGGTTTGATGGTTGTGCGAGCAATCACCAATCCCAAAGGAGTAGCCCCGATGAATGTTGTAAATCAACCCATCGTTAAGCACAAGCTAGGCCTGCTGAATCTGGCTGAGGAACTGGGCAACGTATCTCAGGCCTGCAAAATCATGGGTGTGTCGCGAGACACCTTCTATCGCTACCAAGAAGCCAAAGCCACAGGTGGTGTCGAGGCCTTGCTGCAAAAGGATCGCCGGCGTCCAAACCTCAAGAACCGTGTCGATGATGCGGTTGAACAAACCGTGTTAGCTTATGCCATCAAACAACCCGCTCATGGACAAGTCAGGGTCAGTAACGAACTGCGTAAGCGTGCTACGTTCGTTAGTCCGTCTGGCGTTCGATCCATCTAGCTGCGTCATGAACTGGCGAACTTCAAGCAGCGCCTGATAGCCCTGGAAAAGCATGTTGCTGCCACCGGTGCCGTGCTGACTGAAGCCCAGGTCGTTACCTTGGAGAAGAAGCGCGACGATGATACCGCCTGCGGCGAAATTGAAACGGCCCACCCCGGTTACCTTGGCTCGCAGGACACTTTTTACGTTGGCACCATGAAGGGTGTAAGCCGGATTTATCAGCAGACCTTTGTCGATACCTACAGCAAAGTGGCCTTTACCAAGCTCTATACGACGAAGACGCCGATCACGGCAGCAGATCTGTTGAACGACAAAGTGCTACCGTATTTCGCTGAGCAAAACGTCCCCGTGCTACGCATTTTGACGGATCGGGGAACCGAGTATTGCGGCAAGTTGGAACAGCATGATTACCAGCTCTACTTGGCGATGAATGACATTGAACACACTCGCACCAAGGCGGCGTCACCGCAGACCAACGGTATCTGCGAGCGCTTTCATAAGACGATTTTGCAGGAGTTCTACCAGGTCGCTTTCCGTAGGAAGATCTACCAAAGCATTGAGCAGTTGCAGGCAGATCTTGACCAGTGGATCAATGACTACAATGATCAGCGAACCCACCAAGGAAAAATGTGCTGTGGTCGTACACCGGCTGAGACATTTGAGGACGGGAAGAAAATCTGGCAGGCCAAAATGATTAGCTGAACTTGACCTGACAGTCACTGCCGAAGATCCGGTAGCTGTCAGATCAAGTCTGAACTTCTACATAAACTACGACTGCCAGAATGTCAGACAGACACCATATTCATCGAGAAGATCGTCAGCAATTTCAAACTGAAATACCTTCTCTGGAAAGGTATCGGATAACGCGCGCTTCCAATATCTAGTGATCTGTTCAGCAAATAAATGACAAAGACGATAATCTTCTTCCGACAGGTCCACTTTAAATACGGGTCGACCCGGCGCATCCTCCCACTTTGAAAAGAACTGATTTATTGAAAAAATATTTCTGTATCGTTCAACGTCTCTACGCGATGTACTTTGTTCCAACACACTAGATTCGGTCTCAACCAGCCCGCTCAAATGAAATTTTTGCGGATCGTATTGCTGAGCGTTAGGCAGCCAGAAAATGTGACCATTGACCTCAATAAAATCAGGAGAGAGCAAACCCAGAACAGAAATTGCCTGTTCTAATGAAACCAAGTGCCCTACATATGAAAAAAACTCCCCGGAGCCAATATCTGAAACAAACAGACTCAACGACTCTTTAGAAATATTACCCTGATAAACCTTCATCATTTCAACCCCAAGCTATCAAGAACCGACTGAGGAACATTCCCCTCAAAAATTTTTGTATCACTTCCCTTCTTGGGGAAATATGTTCCATTCGGAGCTTGGTTCCATTCGACCACCTTAATCCGAGAGCTAGACACATCATATAGTGCACGCCCCTCAGGACCGTAGACAACAACATGCCCATTTCCAAGATTTGCATAAGAATCGGGAGTTTGCCCTTGCAACGGATACTGAACACCACCACGCGTTCCCGTGACCGCCACATTCGTTTCCCTGAGTCCCTTAGTATAATCTAAATCAATAGTATTACCGGCAGAGTCCGTAATGAACCTGGGTGTATTTGGGGCGTTAGTAGTTGCTTTTGGACCCTCTCCCGAAACCGCAACCGGCCGCCCATCAATCGAGCATGGTGCATTAGTACCAGTATTATGCACCCACGTTTTCAGCTTACCAACATAGAACGTATGTCCGATGTCGACCGTAAGGTTATACGTTTCCCCCACTGGAAGAAACAGCTCCAGAGATGTCACCCGTGTCGAAGCATTCTCACCCTCGCCATCGCTGAGCGACTGGAGCAAATCGCCCGGTTTCAGCTCTATGGCCGGAATGAAGTCCCGCCGTTCTGGTACGTAGAAGGGGTGAGACGGAGTTACTAACAGCGTTTCAGCTTCTGCCAGACCATCCGCACGGATGTTTTCCAGCTTGAGCCGATAGATCGGCTGATCGTTTCGGTAATGAGTTGCCAGAATGGCCGCTGCAAACGGCTTCCCACCTTTATCAGGTTTACTCCAAACGATATCACCGACCTTAAGCGAATCGATTGCCCGGTCTCCCGAGGGCGTAGCAACCATGGTACCGGCGGCAAAACAGCACGGTCCTTTTCCAGGACCTGGATTCACGCCGAAGCCATCGGCATCCTCCGAGACCCCATTACCGGTCTTCCCACCCTTGCCAATACTGGCAGTGACCTTGGTGCCCCAGCCTTCGGTCAGCAACGTATTGCCCATGTTGCTGATCATGGCGGCTCTTTCAGCCACACTCAGCTTGCGACCCGCCGCATCATCCAGCCAGGAGGTCTTGTTCTCCCACTCCTTGAGATTGGCGCTCTCGGCAGGTGTCAGCCAGCCTTCCTTGATGTATTTGGCGGTGATGATCTGGTCGTCGGTGACATAGGTATTACCCCAAGGGTCATACCCCTGGGCCGGCTGCGCGATCAGCCCGGGATTGCCTGTCAGCATCCCGACCATGTCATAGGAAACCTTGTTCCTGTAGAAACTGATCAGCTCCTGTGCGACCGGGTCATCCATGGCAATGGTGTTGGCTTGCAGGCCTTCGACGCAGGCACGGCTTTCACACAGGTCGATCAGTTGCGAACGTTCGGCCGAGATCTTTTCAAACTTGCTGACCAGGTCGCGCTGTTTCGCTTCGGTGCAATTGCCACCGGCCTTACACGCCTTCAACTCGTTGAGCAGGCGCTCGGCGGTAGGGTGATCGAGGCTGTTGAACTTGGTGGCCTGCTGGGTTACCCCGCAGGCCTGGGCCAACAGTGGCTGTCAGAACATGGCGTTCGCCAACACGAACGCCAGGCCGCGCTTGGGCAGCCCCAGGAAGTGCTCACGTTTTTTCAGGGCCGCAGAAGGTTGACCCGCGAGGAAGGCGAACTGACGGAGGTCCATGTGGTGTCTCGATGGCACGATGCATCCGCCCATTTGCTGAGAGCAGGCGGGATCCGGAAGTGATACGCAGGAGGATGCACTAGACCAGGGAAGATCATTCGCTTTGTAGCAGGCAAAAAAAATCCGGAAATCCTCACTTGCGTGGGCTTTCCGGATTTTCTTCTACAACAAATATGGTGGGTCGTGTGGGATTCGAACCTACGACCAATTGGTTAAAAGCCAACTGCTCTACCAACTGAGCTAACGACCCGCTGTGTGGTGGCGCGTATAATACTGATTTCTAACGGGAATTCAACACCTTAAATGAAAAAAATCAAAAATAACGCGTTGGGTCGCTGATTCCGGCTGCTGCGAAGCCTTCAGCACGCAGGCGGCAGCTGTCACATTTCCCACATGCAAAGCCGTTAGCATCCGCCTGATAGCAGGATACGGTCAGCGAATAGTCGACTCCCAGCTTGATCCCGGCCTGGACGATATCGGCCTTGCTCAGGTTCTGCAGCGGGGCCCGGATACGGAAACCATCGCCCTCGACGCCAGCCTTGGTCGCCAGGTTGGCCAGGGTTTCGAAGGCCGCGACGAACTCGGGACGGCAATCCGGGTAACCGGAGTAATCCACCGCGTTCACACCGATAAAGATGTCGCGTGCGCCCAGCACTTCCGCCCAGCCCAGCGCCAGGGACAGGAACACGGTGTTGCGGGCCGGCACGTAGGTCACCGGAATGCCCTCGCACGGTGTCTCGGGCACATCGATGGAGCTGTCGGTCAGGGCCGAACCACCGATACCGTTGAGGTTCAGGCCGATGACCTTGTGCTCGATCACGCCCTGGTCCCGTGCCACCCGCTCGGCGGCCTGCAACTCGGCGCGGTGACGCTGGCCGTAGTCGAAGCTCATGGTGTAGCAGCTGTAGCCCTCGGCGCGCGCCATGGCCACTACGGTCGCCGAATCAAGGCCGCCGGACAGCAGGATTACCGCTTTCTTTTCAGTGCTTGCTTGCAGGGTCATATCAACGTCCCGGTTCATCATTCCAAAGATATTTGTGCAACTGCATCTGCAAGCGCACGGGAAGATTGTCCGCCACGATCCAGTCCGCCAGTTCACGCGCTGGCAAATCGTGATGGCTCGGCGAGAACAACACTTCGCCGGCCCGCTTCTCCAGACCGTACTGGATCAGCTTGGACACCGACCAGTCGTAGTCTTCACGGGAACAGATGACGAACTTGACCTGATCGTTGGCGGTCAGCAACTCGATATTCTCGTAGCGGTTGCGATGCGCCTCCCTGGAGCCCGGTGTCTTCAGGTCGACCACGCGGCTGACGCGCGTATCCACCGTCGAGATATCCAGCGAGCCACTGGTTTCCAGGGAAACCTCATAGCCGGCGTCACAGAGCCGCTTGAGCAGGGGAATGGCGTTGGGCTGGGCCAGCGGCTCGCCGCCTGTCACGCAGACATAGCGTGGCCGGTAGCCAGCAACCTGGTCGAGGATGCTGTCCAGCGACATCAACGTGCCGCCGCTGAAAGCGTAGGCGCTGTCGCAGTACTGGCAGCGCAGGGGGCAGCCCGTCAGGCGCACGAACACTGTGGGCAGCCCAGCAGTCCGCGTTTCACCCTGTAACGAGTAAAAAACTTCGGTAATTCTCAATGTGTCTTGCATATCCGCCACGGGCGTAACAGCTAAACAGGCTGTCCGCCTCCGTCAGGCACCGCAATGAACCTGCGATCGCATAGTCCAGAGCAGCGTGTTTCATAAAAAAGGGCATCAATTCTAACGAAAAAACCCGCGACAAGCGCGGGTTTCTTGATTCGAGCCTTCAGCACATCACATGCGCTGCAGGTCTCGTTGAGCCAGCTGGGCAGCCGATGTCCCCGGATACTGGGAAACCACCTGCTGCAGAATACCCTTGACCTTGTCGGTATGACCCAGGCGACGCTCTACGTCAGCCAGCTTGTACAGCGAGTCAGGCACCTTGGCATGCTTGGGATACAACTGGCTGACCTTGGCAAACGCCTGGCCGGCACCTTGCAGGTCACCCTTGGCCAGGTTCACTTCACCCAACCAGTATTGCGCGTTGCCCGCGTACTGGCTGTTCGGGTATTTGCGCAGGAAAGCGCTGAACGCCTGGCTGGCCTTGTCGAAATCCTTGGCCTTGATCAGATCGAAGGCGGCGTCATAGTACAGCTTTTCCTTCGCTGGATCGCCTGGTTCACTGCTGGTCGCAGGGGCTGCCCCCTGGTTGGCGGCAGCAGGTGCAGCACCGGCGGCGGCATTGACATCGCCACCGCTGGAAGAATTATCAGGAGCCGCAGCCGCCGGAGCGCCGCCACTGCCTATGCGCCGGTCAAGATCCTGGTATCGCTCCAGGTTTTCCTGCTTCATGCGCGCTACATCATTTTGCAGAACTTCGATTACGCCCTGTTGCTGCGCAAGTTGTTCCTGCATGCGTTGCAATTGGTTGAACAGTTCGCCCTGTGCCGAGACAGGGGCCGAAACCCCTCCCCCGGCATAGGCGCCGTTCGTACCGTAACCCGCTGGAGGATAACTCCCACCGCCATTGTTATAGCCGGAGTTGTCATCGACCACAGGAACCGCAGCCCACGCCGCAAGCGGCATGAGGCTGAGAGCCAATACAGTTACAGCACGACGGCACGTTCGCATGACGAATTACTTACGCAGTTCGACGCGACGGTTTTGAGCCCAGGACTGTTCGTCGTGGCCAGTAGCAACTGGACGCTCTTTACCGTAGGAAACCAGTTCCAGCTGAGCTGGGGAAACACCTTGCAGTACCAGGTAGCGCTGAACGGCTTTCGCACGACGCTCGCCCAGTGCCATGTTGTACTCACGAGTACCACGTTCGTCGGTGTTGCCTTCCAGAACGACGCGAGCGCCGTTGGCTTTCAGGTCCTTGGCGTGAACGTCCAGAGCGCGCATGGCTTCTGGCTTCAGGTCCGAGCTGTCGTATTCGAAGTAGAAGGTGGTGATTGCGCGCAGAGCAGCTTCTTCGCTCAGGGAGCCATCAACAGCACCAGTGTTAGCGCCGTAACCAGCATTTGGATCAACAGCGCCTTGACCGGCGTTGTCGCCGCCTTTGGACGAGCAACCTACAGCTACAGCCATGGCCAGAGCCAGCGCAGCAAATTTACCAAACTTCAGCATTTCCATCGTGAAACTCCTAATGAACCCCAGTGTGTTAAGTAAAACGTATAGCGCCGCGTCAGTTCAGGTAAGGGGACCAGGAAGGTTCTCTGACTTCGCCTTGTGCGGTAGGAAGCGGGAGCCTTACGCGTCCGTTGATGGACACGAGCATCAAGACTCCCCGGCCCTGCTGGGCGGTGGCGTAGATTACCATGGTGCCGTTGGGCGCGACAGTAGCTGACTCATCAAGGTTGGTGTCTGTAAGGATTTTTACGCTACCGCGCTGCAAATCCTGAGCCGCCACGCGGAAATTGGTGAAGCCATCCTGACGATGGATCATCACCAGCGTTTTTTCATCGGCCGACAGTTTCGGGTTGGCGTTGTAGTTACCGATGAAGGTCACGCGCTCGGCACCACCGCCATTGACGTTGGTCTTGTAGATCTGTGGCTTGCCGCCGCGGTCGGAGGTGAAGTAGATGGTCGAGCCATCCTTGCCCCAGAACGGCTCGGTGTTGATGCCGGGACCGCTGGTCACGCGACTGATCTGACGCGAGGCCAGGTTCATCACGTAGATATCCGGGTTACCGTCCTTGGACAGCACGAACGCCAGGCGCGTGCCATCCGGCGACCAGGCTGGCGCGCCGTTCAGGCCTTCGAAGTTGGTGATCTGCTCACGACGACCGGTGTCGATGTGCTGGACGAAGATCCGCGGACGCTTCTGCTCGAACGAGACATAGGCGATACGCTTGCCGTCCGGCGCAAAACGTGGCGAAAGGATCGGCTCGCGCGATTGCAGCAGGGTCACCGCACGCGCACCGTCGTAGTCCGAACGCTGCAGGGTGTAGCGGGTGTTGTTCACCGAGAAGCGTTCGGCCGTCACGTACAGCATGCGGGTGGAGAACGCGCCCTTGATGCCGGTGAGTTTTTCGAACGACTGGTCGGCGATGTAGTGCGACATGTCCCGCAGTTGCTCGGCCGTGCCCGACACGCTGCCGGTCAGCACTTGCTGCTCGGTGGCGACGTTGAACAGCGCGTACTGCACCTGCAGGCGACCGCCCGCCGGAACAATGCTGCCGACCATGATGTACTGGGCGCCCAGGGCCTTCCAGTCACGGTAGATGACTTCGCTGGCCTGGGTCGGCAGGCTGATCATGTTCTGCTTCGGGATCGGCGAGTAGTAACCGGAGTTACGCAGGTCGTCGCCGATAATCTGGGCCATGTCGTCCGGCAGGACGCTGCCGCCCTGCCAACCGAACGGAACCACCGCGATCGGCGTGGCCCGGTCACTGCCACTGGTGACCAGAATGTTCTTTTCATCTGCTACCGCCATCCCTGCCAGGCAGCAGATCACGACAAGCATTCCTCGAAGAAGGTTTCTCACAAGGCTAGATCCTCAGGTGTGAATGTCATCTTGAATGAACGATAAGGAGCGAAGTCGCTCGGTTTCATTCCCTGCATTTCTGTCAAACGACCAATATTCTTGACCGCCGCTACCGCCGATGCGTCAAACGGACCGTCACCACTGGACTTGGCCACCGAGACCGTAGTCACGGTACCGTCCGGCAACATGCCGATCTGCAGCACCACCGTCATCCCTTTACGTGCCGAAGGCGGACGAGCCCAGCCTTCCGCGGCACGGGAGCGAATCAGATCGTCGAAACTGCCCGCGGTTTCATCGCCCTGCTCATCCGCCAGGGCCTGCTGACGCTGCGGCGTATCGGAAAGCAAATCGGCCAGGGCTTGCGCCTTCTTCTCTTCGGCGGATTTACGCGCGGCGTCCTGCGACTTTTTCTTCGCCGCATCGGCTGCTGCTTTCTTCTTCGCGTCTTCGGCGACTTTCTTCTTCGCCTCTTCAGCTTCAGCTTTCTTCTTGGCGTCTTCCGCGGCTTTCTTCTTCGCGTCTTCGACTATCTTTTTCTTCGCTTCGTCAGCGGCCTTTTTCTTGGCCTCTTCTTCAGCGGCCTGCTTGGCTTCTTCTTCGGCTTTCTTCTTGGCTATATCAGCCAATTGTTTCTCTTCAGCCTTTTTCGCTTCGGCAGCCTTCTTCGCGTCGTCGGCTTTCTTGGCTTCGTCAGCCTTCTTCGCCTCATCCGCTTTCTTGGCTTCGTCAGCCTTTTTCGCTTCTTCGGCCTTTTGAGCCGCCTCTTCTTTCTTTTGTTCCGCTGCCTTTATCGCTTCCTGCTCGACCTTCTTCTGTTCCATCTGCTCGACTTCGGTCTGGCGCGCGGCGGATTTCTTCGCCTCACCCGCAATCTTCTGATTGGTCTGGGTGGTTGCCTGACTTTTCGATTTCAGCTGGTACAGGGTCGCCTGGACGATCGGCTTGGCCGGCGGCAGTTCCGGAGTCATGGCGAAGCTGGCGAACAGCATGCCAAAAATCAGGACGTGCAGACCTATCGCCCAGACGCTGGGCCAGAAGTAGCTTTCCGAGGCGGACGGCTCTCGCTGTTGGTGCATCAGGGCGCCTCGGTAATCAAGCCAACATTACCGACCCCAGCTTTCTGCAGACCGCCCATGGCACCCATGACGGCGCCGTAGTCAACGGTCTTGTCGCCACGAATGAAGACCTGGGTATGCTTGCCGCCTTCGTTGCCGGCGCGAATGATCTTGGTCACGGCGTCGGTCATCTGCGGCAAGGTCATGGCCTTGTCCTGCTGCTTTTCGGTGTCGACTTCACTGCCAAGGTTCCAGTAGTAGGTCTTGTCAGCCTTGATCGAAATGGTCAGGACCTGGGTGTTGTTGTCCTGCGGCAAGGCTTCGCTGGAAACCTTGGGCAGATCGACTTTCACACCCTGGTTGAGCATCGGTGCGGTAACCATGAAGATAACCAGCAATACCAACATCACGTCGATGTATGGCACCACGTTCATCTCGGCAACCGGCTTGCGTTTGTGGCGAACTCGGGCCATGGGGATTTACCTGCTCACTCTTCGCTGGTGTGCACTTTACGGTGCAGGATCGCCTGGAACTCGTCGGCGAAGGTGTAGTAACGGCTGATCAGCGTTTCACCGCGGGCGGCGAAGCGGTTGTAGGCGATAACCGCCGGGATCGCCGCGAACAGGCCGATCGCCGTGGCCACCAGGGCCTCGGAGATACCCGGAGCCACGGTGGCGAGGGTCGCCTGCTGGGCAGTCGCCAGGCCACGGAAGGAGTTCATGATCCCCCAGACGGTGCCGAACAGGCCGATATACGGGCTGACGGAACCCACGGTCGCGAGGAACGGCAGGCTCTGCTCGAGCTTTTCTTCTTCACGGGAAATGGCGACGCGCATGGCACGGGACACACCTTCCATGACCGCTTCCGGATCGACACCCGGTTGCTGGCGCAGGCGGGAGAACTCCTTGAAGCCGGCGCGGAAGATCTGCTCGACACCCGAATCCGGATCCGGGTTGCTGCCGGCCTGACGGTACAGCTTGGACAGGTCGATACCCGACCAGAAGCGCTCCTCGAAGCTCTCCAGGGCGCGACGACCGGCGCGCAGCAGGTTGCTGCGCTGGAAAATCATGATCCACGAGGTGACTGAGGCAGCCACCAGGATCAGCATGACCAATTGCACCACGATGCTGGCATTGCTGACCAAGCTCCACATGGAGGAATGGTCGACGACGTTAGCTTCCACGCTTTATCTCCTGCTCTAAGTGAGTACCCGCGCCGCTTGAGTCGGCAAAGGCCGACCGCAAGGCTTCTGGAATGGCCCGGGGTTTCAAACTGTCGGCGCGTACACACGCCACCAGAAACTGCCCTTCGCAGAGCAGCGTTAAATCCGTTGCCCGCCGAACCTGCTGCTTGAAACGCAGGCTCGCACGGTTCAATTCAATGACATCCGCGCTGATCAACAGCTCGTCGTCCAGTCGCGCCGGCACGTGGTAACGCGCTTCGCTGGAATGCACGACGAACAACAGGTTCTCCCCCACCAGCTCGGATTGGGCAAAGCCCAGCTCCCTCAGCCGCTCGGTTCGAGCCCGCTCCATGAACTTAAGGTAATTAACGTAATACACGATGCCGCCGGCATCGGTGTCCTCGTAATAAACGCGACAGCGATGTGCGAACGACTGAACCCCGTTTTGCGCGCGCATACTCTAGTGCTTACTCCTCAGGTTGCCAATCCGGCCAGGCAACTGTTTTTCATACTTTTGCATGAAGATTCGTGACACGTGCCCTTCGGACAACGCAAACACCGAATAAATCAGCCCCTGTCCCGTCTTTACTCATCCAGCGCATCCAGAAACTCGTCTGCCACGGGCATTTCACCCAGGCGCGAGGGAATGTTCAAACCGAAGTGCAGATACGCATGCCGGGTGACCACACGACCACGGGGGGTGCGCATGATGTAGCCCTGCTGGATCAGGTAGGGCTCGAGCACATCCTCGATCGTGTGTCGTTCCTCGCTGATCGCCGCCGCCAGGCTGTCCACGCCCACCGGGCCACCGTCGAACTTCTCGATCATGGTCAGCAACAGGCGCCGATCCTGATGATCGAAACCGTGTTCGTCGACATCCAGCAGGTTCAACGCCAGGTCCGCCACCGCCTTGGTGATATGCCCCTTGGCCCGCACCTCGGCGAAATCACGGACCCGCCGCAGCAGCCGGTTGGCGATCCGCGGCGTACCGCGGGCACGCCTGGCGATCTCGAAGGCACCGTCGGGATCCAACGGCAACCCGAGAATCCCCGCCGAACGACTGACGATGGTCGCCAGGTCCGCGGTGCTATAGAACTCAAGACGCTGCACGATACCGAAGCGGTCACGCAACGGGTTGGTCAACATGCCCGCACGGGTGGTCGCGCCGACCAGGGTGAACGGCGGCAGATCCAGCTTGATCGAGCGCGCGGCCGGGCCCTCGCCGATCATGATGTCGAGCTGGAAGTCTTCCATCGCCGGATACAACACCTCCTCGACGATAGGCGACAGGCGGTGGATTTCGTCGATGAACAGCACATCATGGGGCTCGAGGTTGGTCAGCAGCGCCGCCAGGTCCCCCGCCCGTTCGAGCACCGGTCCGGAAGTGCTCTTGATCGACACACCCATTTCCTGGGCAATGATATTGGCCAGGGTGGTCTTGCCCAACCCCGGCGGCCCGAAGATCAAGGTGTGGTCGAGGGATTCGCTACGACCGCGGGCGGCCTGGATAAACAGCTCCATCTGTTCCTTGACCGTGGGCTGACCGATGTACTCGGCCAGGCTCAACGGACGAATCGCCCGGTCCTGGACCTCCTCGCGGTCACGCCCGCTGGAAGCGGCTATCAAACGATCGGCTTCAATCACTTAAATCATTCCCTTCAGGGCGCGACGAATCATATCTTCGCTGCTCAAGCCTTTCTCTTTGATGGCAGACACGGCCTTGCTGGCTTCCTGTGGCTTGTAGCCCAGGGAAATCAGCGCGCTGACCGCATCGGTCTCGGCGCTGGCGACCGGCACCGGCGGCGCACCGTCCGGCTGGTTCGGTACCAGGGCAAACATGCTCGGCACGGTTTCCCAGGCCTTGAAGCGGTCCTTGAGCTCGACCAGCAGGCGCTCGGCGGTCTTCTTGCCCACCCCCGGCACCTTGACCAGCGCCGAGGTGTCCTGGGCCGACACACAGCGCACCAGCTCATCGACCTCCAGGCTGGACATCAACGCCAGTGCCAGCTTGGGCCCGACACCATTGAGGCGGATCAGCTCGCGAAAGAAGTCGCGCTCACGCTTGCCGACAAAGCCATAGAGTAACTGGGCATCCTCGCGCACGACCAAATGGGTGTGCAGCGTCAGCGGTTCGCCGACCGACGGCAGGCGATAGAGCGTGGTCATCGGGACCTCCAGCTCATAGCCGAGACCATTCACATCCAGGATAAGGTGCGGTGGCTGTTTTTCAGCCAGGGTGCCGCGCAAGCGTCCAATCACGTATCAGATCCTTGTTTCCGGCCAGGCCGGGGGCTGATGAACAGAACGATAGACCTGCCATCATCCGGCAAGACACTCTATCGGCAAGCAAAATTGTTTAAGCTGATGATGCTATCAGAGACGCAGGCGACCGCCACGGGTCCGTGCCGCCCCCAATCCATGGGGCAACAGGCTCGAACGCGTGTGCGCATGGCACAAGGCGATCGCCAGGGCATCCGAGGCGTCAACCTGTGGCTTGCTGGTCAATTTGAGCAGGTGCATCACCATCATCATCACCTGTTCCTTGTTGGCGCCGCCCGTACCGGCTACCGCCTGCTTGACCTGGGTCGCCGTGTACTCGGCAATCTCCAGGTTCTCCTCGGCACCGGCGACAATCGCCGCGCCGCGCGCCTGGCCGAGCTTGAGCGCCGAATCGGCGTTCTTTGCCATGAACACCTTTTCGATGCCCATGGTTACCGGGCCATAGGTCTGGATCACCTCGCGCACGCTGCGGTAGACCACCTGCAAGCGCTCGTGCAGCTCGCCGCTGCCGGTGCGGATGCAGCCCGAGGCCACATAGACACAGCCACGCCCGGTGTCGCGGACCACACCGTAACCGGTAATCCGCGAACCCGGGTCGATACCAAGAATAAGAGTCATAACGCCTGCGGTTTGATCGAGAAAGCCTGCCAATGACGCGCAGTATCTACTGTATATGCATGCAGGTCGATAGAGTGCTGCCCTGAGGACACCCGCCCCTCCCCGCGGCAACCGGAGAATGCCCCTGCCACGCAGGGGCATGTGTCGCTCAGCCGAGCTGTTCCAGCACGGCCTCGGGAATCTCCGCGTTGGAATAGACGTTTTGCACGTCATCCAGGTCTTCGAGCATATCGATCATCTTCAGGACCTTTTCCGCGCCCTCGAGATCGAGTTCGGCACTGGTGGTCGGCAGCATGACGATTTCCGCGTCACCAGCCTTGAACCCGGCCGCCTCCAGGGCGTTGCGCACCGCGTAGAAGCCGGCAAACGAGGTGAAGACATCAATGGAGCCGTCTTCGTTGGTCACCACGTCATCGGCATCGGCCTCCATCGCGGCTTCCATCAGGGCATCCTCGTCGACGCCCGGAGCAAAGGAGATCTGCCCCTTGCGTTCGAACAGATAGGCCACGGAGCCATCGGTGCCGAGGTTGCCGCCACACTTGCTGAAAGCATGACGCACGGCGGCGGCAGTGCGGTTGCGGTTATCGGTCATGCATTCGACCATGACCGCCACACCGCCCGGACCATAGCCTTCATAGCTCAGCTCGACCATGTCGTCGGTGTCGGCGGCACCGGCACCACGGGCGACGGCACGATCGATGATGTCACGACTCATGTTCGCGCTCAGGGCCTTGTCCAGGGCCAGGCGCAGACGTGGGTTGGAGCCCGGCTCAGCACCACCCTGGCGGGCAGCAACGGTCAGCTCGCGAATCCACTTGGTGAAGATCTTGCCCTTCTTGGCATCCTGACGTTCTTTGCGGTGCTTGATGTTCGCCCACTTGGAATGACCCGCCATAACTCGCTCCGGTGCTCTTTGAAAGATTGCCTTGAAACATTGCCCGCCACGCAGTCGGCGCCGGCCGGCAAACAGAATTTTCGACCTGTATAAAAGAAAGGGCGCATCCAAGGATGCGCCCGCCAGGACCGGGTTACTCGGCCTTGGGTGTTTCGCGCAGGCGGATATGCAGCTCGCGCAGTGCCTTGGCGTCCACCAGGCCCGGTGCCTGAGTCATGACACAGGCCGCGCTCTGGGTTTTCGGGAAGGCGATCACTTCGCGGATCGACTGGGCACCGGTCATCAGCATCACCAGGCGGTCGAGACCGAAGGCCAGGCCACCGTGGGGTGGAGCACCGTACTTCAGTGCATCGAGCAGGAAGCCGAACTTCTCTTCCTGTTCCGCTTCGCTGATACCCAGCAGGCGGAATACCGCCTGTTGCATTTCCTTGCGATGGATACGGATCGAACCGCCACCCAGCTCGGTGCCGTTCAGGACCATGTCGTAGGCGCGGGACAGCGCGGTGGCCGGGTTGGCCTCCAATTCTTCCGGCGAGCACTTCGGCGCGGTGAACGGGTGATGCAGGGCGGTGAAGCTGCCGTCTTCGTTCTCTTCGAACATCGGGAAATCGACGACCCACATCGGCGCCCACTGGCTGGTCAGCAACTCGAGGTCATGACCGACCTTGATCCGCAGCGCTCCCAGGGCCTCGCCGACGATCTTGGACTTGTCGGCACCGAAGAACACGATATCGCCATCGACCGCACCGACGCGATCGAGGATCACGTTGAGGTTGGCCTCGGGGATGTTCTTGACGATCGGCGACTGCAGACCTTCCACGCCCTTGGCGCGCTCGTTGACCTTGATGTACGCCAGGCCCTTGGCACCGTAGATGCCGACGAACTTGGTGTAGTCGTCGATCTTGCTGCGCGGCATGCTCGCCGCACCCGGCACGCGCAAGGCTGCCACACGGCATTTCGGGTCGTTGGCCGGACCGCTGAACACCTTGAATTCGACATCCTTGAGCTGGTCGGCAACGTCCACCAGTTCCAGTGGGATACGCAGGTCCGGCTTGTCGGAGCCGTAGCGACGCATGGCCTCGTCCCAGGTCATGTGCGGGAATTCGCCGAATTCCAGATCCAGCACTTCCTTGAACAGGTTGCGGATCATGCCTTCGGTCAGTCCCATGATGTCTTTTTCATCGAGGAAACTGGTCTCGATGTCGATCTGGGTGAATTCCGGCTGGCGGTCGGCACGCAGGTCTTCGTCGCGGAAGCACTTGGCGATCTGGTAGTAACGGTCGAAACCGGCCACCATCAGCAGTTGCTTGAACAGCTGTGGCGACTGTGGCAGGGCGAAGAAACTGCCGGGGTGGGTACGGCTCGGTACCAGGTAGTCGCGGGCGCCTTCCGGAGTCGCACGGGTCAGGATCGGCGTCTCGACGTCGAGAAAGCCGTTTTCGTCCAGGTAACGACGAATGCTGGTGGTCATGCGCGAACGCAGGCGCAGCTTCTCGGCCATTTCAGGGCGACGCAGGTCGATAAAGCGATAGCGCAGGCGGGTTTCCTCGCCGACATCGGAATACTCGTTGAGCGGGAACGGCGGGGTTTCCGCTTCGTTCAGCACTTCCAGCTCGTAGCCCAGCACTTCGATTGCACCGGAAGCCATGTTGGCGTTGCCGGCACCGGCCGGACGCAGGCGCACCTTGCCGGTGATCTTCACCACGTATTCACTGCGCACGCGATCGGCGGCGGCAAAGGTGTCGGCGCGATCCGGATCGAAGACCACCTGGGCCAGACCTTCGCGGTCACGGATATCGAGGAAAATCACCCCGCCATGGTCGCGACGACGGTGGACCCATCCGCAAAGGGTGACTTCCTGGCCTTCCAGGCTCTCGTTCAGTTGGCCGCAATAATGGCTGCGCATCATGGTCGTGGTTTCACTTCTCGTAATTCGAATTCGGTGGAGGTCTTGCGTACTGTAGTGCCTGTAGCGCGCAAGAGCCCGCTCGTGTGACTCATTTTCAGTCGGCTTTGTCGCCACCGGCCAGGTTTTTCTTGGCACCGGTCTTGAAATCGGTTTCGTACCAGCCGCTGCCGCTGAGGCGGAAGCCGGGCATCGAAAGCATCTTTTTCAATTCTGGCGCCTGGCAGGCAGGGCAATCGACCAGAGGGGCGGCGTTGATTTTCTGAATGGCTTCCAACTGATGACCACAGGAAGCGCATTGGTAGTCGTACATGGGCATGGGGCGTCTCGACAATCAGATAACGACATCACTGCTGCCCGAGCCCAGAGTCGGGCCATGCAGCAAAGAGCGGGATTATATCTGTTAAATCGAGGCTTTGCAGCCGTATGACCGGCCATCCCGCTCAGCGTATCCAGCGACCGCCGACGGGCGCCGCCTTTCAGGACCTTCGACGACCGACAGTCCGACCGGGGGCGCCGCTCCCCCCCCTATCACGCCGAACGGTGCAAACCACCCAGGGTCAGGAGGTGCACCATGCACACGACACGAATCAAGCCACTGAAGTTCTTCACCCCCCCATAGCGCAGATGAACCTCCATATCGACGTTGGACAGCAGCGCATTGACCGTGCACTGGTTGATACCGGCCATATCGGCCAGTACTTTCCAGTACACCTCCTCCAGGCGCAGACAGGTTGCAAATCCATTCAGGCGCACCGACCGCGAAACCGGCTTTGCCAATCCGATATCAAACTCCAGCAACATGGGATCCGTCCTGGTTTTACGAAACAAACCAGCCTCCCCCCCACACTGACTTAACTGAACCATCTTCCTCGCACTCCGTCGCCACATGTCCTTGAATAAGGACATTCCTGGAAAATCTCTCTCACATAAAACATTAAGTAAAAGTTCTTATCCAGCGGACCGAACCATGACAACTGTAGGATGATGCGACGAGAAAATGCAGAACCGCGATATTGCGCGGCAGGAACGGAACAGCAGGCCCGGCAATCGCACGAATGAAGCCCCGTGGGCCTCATCCGTGCCCCTGCCTCAGCCCTCCAGCAGCGCCCGCAGCATCCAGGCGGTTTTCTCATGCACCTGCATACGCTGGGTCAACAGGTCGGCGGTCGGCTCATCGCTGACTTTATCCAGCAGTGGAAATATGCCTCGCGCCGTACGGGTAACGGCCTCCTGCCCCTGCACCAACTGCTTGATCATTTCCTCGGCACTCGGCACACCTTCTTCTTCCTTGATCGAAGACAACCGTGCATAAGTTGAATAAGTACCCGGCGCCGGAAATCCCAGTGCCCTGATTCGCTCCGCAATCAGATCCACCGCCAGGGCCAGTTCATTGTATTGTTCTTCAAACATCAAGTGCAGGGTCCGAAACATCGGGCCGCTGACATTCCAGTGGAAGTTGTGGGTCTTCAGATAAAGTACATAGGTATCCGACAACAGGCGGGAAAGCCCCTCGACAATGGACTTGCGATCCGCTTCACTGATACCGATATCAATAGCCATATGCATCCCCTTGATGTGATTGAGATCACCCTTGAAGGTGTAGGACCACTCTAGCAAGAGTCCGCGCGGCATGCAGCCCGCACGCCACGATCCACCTGCGACAAATCCGCCACACCTGCCAGCCCGACACCGGCGAAAGCGAAGGAAAAAACCGGGCTCGCCGGCCTTCACCTTGAAACATCTCGGATCAACGGCCTGCAAACGTCTAGATCAGGCCTCTCCCCGCTCCTTGGGCAATCACGACCGGCATTCACCCGCAATGCCACCGATAGTAGGCCAAGCCACTGATTTGAGAAGGTTCGGGCTTTGCTGTTAAATAGAGTCTGTGTCGTCGCAACCCAATTTTCTGGGCGCGGCGCATAGGCTGATTGGCGCGCGTGCTCACCGCCTCACCTTTTTTCAGAAGCGAACCGGGTGCCCTCAGCTCTTCCTTGCGATCTATCTTGAGTGAGTTAATCAAAATGTTGAAAATCGTCCATCTGCTAACGGGCGCTGTCGCCCTGCTGCTGTCCTTTATACCCAGCCTGCGATCCGAAGCCCTGCCCTACCTGCAACAACCCGATGCGCTTTACCTGGCATTCTTCGGCTTGCTCAACCTCATCCTCGCTCCGGTCATTCCCTACTGGAACAAGGGTCCACGTCACCAATTGCAAAACCTTGTCAGCGCCTTGCTGATCCTCGCGGTTGTCCTGCAAATCCTGGTACTGCTCGCCCCCCTGCCGATGGTCGCAGGCCAACCCGCCGTACTGCTGAGCCTGGCAGCCGCGGTGATAGCCGTGCTTCTGCACCTGGTCGTGAGTTTCTACAGGTCCTCGCCCGCCGCGGCTTCCCATAACTACGACATGACCAACCGCGATACCGGCACCGTGAAGTGGTTCAATACCTCCAAGGGTTTCGGCTTTATCTCGCGGGACTCCGGTGACGATATTTTCGTGCACTTCCGCGCCATTCGTGGCGAAGGCCACCGCGTCCTGGTCGAAGGCCAGCGCGTGGAGTTCTCGGTGATGAACCGCGACAAGGGCCTGCAGGCCGAAGATGTGATCGCCGCCTCGCCGCGTCGCTGATTCCCGCCTGAAAAAAAACCGCGACGCCATTTGACGGCTCGCGGTTTTTTTTACGCCTGCTGGCTGCGCCCCCCTCAATAGTGTGGCGGCGGGGCCTCCTCTTCGGAAGACTCGAACTGCCCCATCATTTCTTCATGACGTTTGAGCAGGGCCGCCATCTGCAGTTGCAGACGTTCCACCACTCGCTGCTGTACCACCAGCACATCGTTCAGCGACTGGATGGTGTCATCCTGAAAGGCCAGACGGGTCTCCAGTTCCGTCACGCGCTCCTCGAGGCTCATGATTGCGCCTGCACATAGGAGAAACCCTCGGCCAGGGCCACGCCCAACTGCTGGCGAATCACACTGACCTGCGCATCACTGTAGGGCTGTGCCGCATGCTTGCCCCAGACCGGGGCGGGCCAGGCGGCGTCGCTCTGCCGACGAACGATGACATGCATATGCAGTTGGCTGACCACATTGCCCAGCGCCGCGACATTCAACTTGTCCGCCTCGAAAGTATCCTTGAGCACCCGCGCCAGCTCGGTGGTTTCACGCCACAACTGTTCCTGGTCCGCCGCCTCCAGTTGAAACAGCTCACTGATGTCCGCGCGCCGGGGCACAAGAATGAACCAGGGATAATTCGAATCATTGGATAACAGCAGGCGACACAACGGAAAGTCGCCCATCGGCAAAGTGTCTTGTTGAAGACGCGAATCGAGAACGAACACCGTAAACACTCCTGCTTGACTGATTTTCCTGCCAAGGCGACGACTCGACTGCGCCTTCGCCCGGCCACATGCGATGAGGATACCCGCCTTCGGCCTCCAGTTCACTGCAAGCCGGCCGGAGAGCGGCAAACGGACGATCATCTTCTCTCCGCGCCAAAATGAAACACCTGGAAACGCTACGCACCATTTCGGGTACAGAACGACCCTTTCTCATTCAGAAAGACGTAAAAAAACCTTTCTTATAATCAAAACGTCATCTTTTCCTGAAAACCTTCCCTGACCTGCGATGCCGACTCGACCTGAGCCGATCGACAGAAAGCACGAACGGAAACGACTGACTGTACGAACAGAAACAGCCTACAGTCACTTTTGCACCAAAACTGCACAGAGCGACTACTATCGGTGCATGTTCTACCCGCCGATTAACCCATTGGCGGTGTGGACCGGTAACGTTTTCAGCTTTCTGCACGTAATCAATGGATTAGCAGCACAAGGAAAAGTGATACGTCAAGCACCATGAGAAACCGGCTTCGCCCCTGCTCTCATGAGGGTTTCAGCGCGACGGGACGGTCAGGAAAATATTTTCTGGTTTTTTTTGAACTTTGTGCATGCTTGTTGCATTACCCCCTGCATAGTCGCTACAGAGGGCCTGATCGGACGCTGAAGCTCCCGCGACACGGTAACAACGCAAGACGGTGCGACCATGGACAGTTAAATGCTTGAACATGGGGCTTTCTTATCTATGCTCAGGCGTTCGACAACAGCGCTGAAGTTGTACAGCCGATACGAAAAGGCTGTGAATTTGCGACATGGACCGAGCTTTTTGCGACACGCTCGTAAAGAAGCCGCAAGGATAGGTGAGCAAGTATCGCCAATAATGTCAGCGTGATATAAGTTTGCGCCGACACAAAAAGAAAGAGCCGCCCAGACAAAAATACAGGTGGGACGGCAGTACTCTTCCTAAAAACCAAAGGAGCAAATCACGATGCGCGTGATGAAGTGGAGCATGATCGCCCTGGCTGTTTCCGCAGCAGGCACTCAATTGGCAATGGCTGAACCTTTCGTTACCGACCAGGCTGATGCCAAGGGTTTTGTTGAAGGTGCTTCGGCTGGCGTGGTTCTGAAGAACTACTACTTCAACCGTGACAAGAAAGCCGGTGCAGAAGACTCGATCGACTGGACCCAGGGCATTCTGGGCAAGTTCAGCTCGGGTTACACTCAGGGTCAGGTTGGTGTAAAGGTTGAAGGTTTTGGCGATGCTGGCTATCTGCTGAGCGGCGAAGACAAACAATCGGGCTCTCAGAACATGAGCCGTGATGCCAACAACAAGAACAATGACAGCTTCGGCAAAGCCGGTGCAGCAGTTGCTGTACGCGTCTCCAAGACCGAACTGAAATTCGGTGACCAGCAGCCTAGCACTGCTCCTGTCTTCGCCCTGGGCGGCAGCCGTCTGTTCCAACAGACCGCTCGTGGCTTCCAACTGCAGAGCAGCGAAGTCAAAGACCTGGATCTGGAAGCCGGCCACTTCTACGCTGGCAGCAGCCAGGACCAGACTGCAATGGATCAGCAACTGCGCGCTACCTACGCCGGCAAGATCGGTGCAGGCAAAGCCAACGCTGGTGCGAACCTCGACGTCAAGAGCGCCGACTACCTGGGTGGCAAATACGCCATCAACGAGAACCTGACCGCGTCCCTGTACGGCGCCAAACTCAAGGATCTCTGGAACCAGTACTACGCCAACGTCAACTACACCCTGCCATTGGCTGCACAGCAATCGTTGAACTTCGACTTCAACATCTATCGCACAACCGACACCGGTTCTGCGCTGGCAGGTGACATCGACAACACCGCTTTCTCGTTCGCGACCGCCTACTCCTTCCTGAATGCGCACACGATTACCGTGGCATTCCAGAAAGTACGTGGCGACACCCCGTTCGACTACGTCGGTGTGGGTGACCGCAACAACCGTGGTGGCGACTCGATTTTCCTCGCCAACTCCATCCAGTACTCCGACTTCAACGGTCCGGGTGAGAAGTCCTGGCAAGTACGTTACGACCTGAAAATGGCCGAGTACGGCATCCCAGGCCTGAGCTTCATGGCTCGTAACATCCACGGTACCGGCATCGACGGCACCCACGCCGACGTTGATGGTTCCTATGTCGGTGCATACGGCAAAGATGGCCGCCACTTCGAAACCAACGTGGAAGCCAAGTACGTCGTTCAGGCTGGTCCTCTCAAGGATCTGTCCTTCCGTGCACGTCAAGCCTGGCACCGTGCCAATGCTGACGAAGGCGAAGGCAACATCAACGAGTTCCGCCTGATCACCGAATACCCGATCAACATCTTGTAATCGTGTGATACTCGCAATACTCGCTTGAACAAAGGCCCATCTTGGTGATGGGCCTTTTTTATTGCCCTGATTTTAGTAATGCGTGAACTTTGATAGCAAACTAATAAGTAGCTAGCATCCAATTTACCAACAACTATCCCACTGATCGACGGCCACAAAAAAGGGGCCATCAATCGGCCCCTTGGTTTGCCACTGAATACCTGACCACTGCGCCAGGTAACAATGCACTTGTCTTACTTTGCCGCGGTTTCCTGCATCACCCGGATAACGCGCTGCGGAAACGGAATATCGATCCCCGCGTCCTTGAGACGATCCCGCGCATGTTCGTTGAACATGAACATCAGGTCCCAGTAATCGGCAGTCTTCACCCATACTCGCAGGGAAACGGTGATAGAACTGTCGCCCAGCGCCGAAATCACCGCCGCGGGGGCCGGGTCAGCCAGGACGCGCTCATCCTTGGCCAGATCCAGCAATACCTGGCGAGCCTTCTGCAGGTCAGCCTCGTAATCGACACCGACATCGAACACCACCTTGCGGGTGGCCTGGCGGTTGGCGTTGGTGATGATGCCGTTCGACAGGTTGCCGTTGGGCACGATCACCGTCTGGTTGTCACCCGTGCGCAGGATGGTGTGGAAAATCTGGATGCTGTCGACTGTCCCGGTAATGCCTTGCGCGGTGATCGTGTCACCGATGCGGAACGGCCGGAACATCAGGATCAGCACGCCACCGGCAAAGTTCGCCAGGCTGCCCTGCAATGCCAGGCCAATGGCCAGGCCCGCGGCACCGATAGCCGCGACAAATGACGTGGTTGCCACGCCGATCATCGAGGCCACACTGATGCTGAGCAGGATCTTCAGGGCAATATTCGCCAGGCTGCTGATAAAGCCTTGCAGCGCCAGGTCGGCGTTGCGCAACGCCAGCAACTTGCCGATCTTGCCCGTCAGCTTGTTGATCAGCCACCAGCCCACGGCCAGGGTAACCACCGCCAGCAGCACACGGCTGCCATATTCCATGATCATCGGAATCCAGGCCTCGGAGGCCTTGATGAGATGATCCACTTCCGCATTCAGATCCATTGTTCTCTCCTGTTACCGTACGATCGCCCGGCGAAACGATTGCGCCTTGAACACCCAACCGTTTCGCCGTGCCTGGGCCCTCCGACGCCGATAACTTCCAGAGGTTCCCTGACAGGCTGGATCAGTCGCGGAAGTTGTTGAATTGCAGCGGCATGTCGAATTCCTTGGCACGCAGGTTGGCAATGGCTTCCTGCAGGTCGTCACGCTTCTTGCCGGTCACCCGTACCTGTTCGCCCTGGATCGCCGCCTGTACTTTCAGCTTGGCGTCCTTGATATGGGCGACGATCTTCTTCGCCATTTCCTTGTCGATGCCTTCCTTCAAGGTCGCTTCCTGCTTCATCAGCTTGCCGGATGCATAGGCGTCCTTGACCTCAAGGCACTTCACGTCGATCTTGCGCTTGGCCAGGGCCAGCTTCAGGATCTCGATCATCGCCTCCAGCTGGAACTCGGCCTCGGCGGTCAGGTTGACGGCCAGGTCCTTTTCCTTGAATTCGAAGCTGCCCTTGCCCTTCAGGTCATAGCGACGATCCAGCTCCTTGACGGCGTTCTCGACGGCGTTGGTGACTTCGTGTTTGTCCAGTTCGGATACCACGTCGAACGACGGCATGTCATTTCTCCAAAATAAGGTCGGCGCAGCTCGATACCGATGGAGCGCGCCTGGTTTGACGGTTAAAATCCGCGAGCATTATAACGGTTCTTCCCACTCATTCACTTGCGAGCCACCCATGCCTAACCCGGATCTGAGCATTTTGCTGGTGAGTGACGGTCAGCTGGTGAGCAGTGCCTTTGGCAGCAGCCTCCAGCGTGCGGGTTACCAGGATATACGCCAGGCCAACGACGCCGTGCTGGCACTGGAACAACTCGACCAGCGAGCCGCCAGCGTGGTGGTCTGTGCCGGGGCCGCCGGCCTCAAGCTGGCGGCAAAGGTCAGACAGCGCGACGAGATGAACGATCACTATACCTATGTGCTCCTCATCAGCGCCGAACCTGCGCTCACGTTGCTCGACGATGCGTCGGACAACGATATCGACGACCTGATCGCCCCCGGCGATATCGAGCGCCTGCTGCTGACCCGGGTACTGGCCGCCGATCGCCAATGCAGCACCCTGCAGCGGCTGCGCCAGGAAAACCGCCTGCTGCGCCAGAACATCGCCAGCCTCGAACAACGCAATCTCGTCGACTCCCTGACCGGCCTGGGCAATGCCCGCTACCTGCGCCAGAAACTAACCGACAGCCTGCGCCAGGTGCAGGCCCGTGGCGGCGCCATCTGCTACCTGCTGATCGGGGTGGAACAGGCGAACGAGCTGCAACGCCAGCATGGCAACGACTTCTACGACGAGTTGCTGCAGGGCATTGCCCGGCGCCTGCAACAACTGGTGCGCCCGCTGGATGTGCTGGCACGCCTGGACGACCAGCATTTCGTCCTGATGACCATGCCGCCGGACCTCCAGGATTGCGCCCCCAGCAGCTTCAAGCGCCTGTATGACGGGTTGAACCTCAAGCCTTTCATGACCAACGCCGGGCCTATCGAACTGAAGGCCGGCATCAGCCTGGTGGGCCTGGACAGCAAATGCTTCCCGCTGGACCAGCAAACCCTGTTCGATGAGGCCGCCCGCCTGCTGACCGAATCCTATGCCGATGGCGTGGTCAGCGCCAAACGCCTGCCGGCCCGCAGCTGATGGCCACCCCCTGGCACGTCCTTGGCGCCGGCAGCCTGGGCAGCCTGTGGGCCACCCGCCTGGCGCGCGCGGGGCTGCCCGTGACGCTGATCCTGCGCGACCCGGAGCGCCTGGCCGCCTACACAGCCAGCGGTGGCCTGACCCTGGTCGAACAGGGCCGGGAGCATCGCCTCGCCATTCCCGCCCAGACCGTTGACACCGCCGAGCCCATCAGCCGCCTGCTGGTCGCCTGCAAGGCCTATGACGCAGAGGCCGCCGTGGCCCGGCTGGCCCCACGCCTGGTCGAAAATGCCGAACTGGTCCTGCTGCAGAACGGCCTGGGCAGCCAGGATGCCGTCGCGGCGCTGGCGCCCAAGGCGCGCTGCATCTTTGCCTCCAGCACCGAAGGTGCCTTTCGCGATCGCGACTGGCGGGTCGTGTTTGCCGGACACGGCTTTACCTGGCTGGGTGATATCGCCCATCCCCAGCCACCCTACTGGCTCGACGATCTGACCCTGGCCGGCATTCCCCATGAATGGAACACACAGATCCTCACCCGGCTCTGGCGCAAGCTGGCGCTGAACTGCGCCATCAACCCGCTGACGGTGCTGCATGGCTGCCGTAACGGCGGCCTGCAGGATCACCACTGCGAAGTGGCGACCCTCTGCGGCGAGCTGACGGAACTGCTGGAATGCTGCGGCCAACCCGCGGCCGCACAGGACCTGCACAGCGAAGTGGAACGGGTCATCCAGGCCACGGCGGCGAACTACTCCTCCATGTACCAGGACGTCGCCCAGGGCAGGCGTACCGAGATCAGCTACCTGCTGGGCTACGCCTGCGCGGCGGCGGCACGCCATCACCTGAACCTACCCCACCTGAACCAGTTGCGGGACCGCCTGGTCGCGCACCTTGCCGCCCGCGGATTGCCCGCCACCTGAGCAATCCGTGAACGGATGCGGCGGTTTTACCGGCTGATTTCCATCAACATCCGGGTCAGCAGATAGAAACGCGGCACCACGCTCTCGACCTCGGCATATTCATCCTCGGTGTGAATACCACCGCCGACGATGCCGAAACCATCCAGTGTCGCCGTCCCCACCGCAGCCGACAGGCTCGCATCAGCCGCACCACCACTGCCTTCCAGGGTCAGCTTGCGGCCGATTTCGCCATAGATCGCCTGCGCCTTGGCCGCCAGGGCATCCTGGGCCGGCGTTGGCGGCATCGGCGGCAAGCCACGGAGCAGGCTGGTCTTGACCTCGGTGTCGGCAATCAACTTGCTGGTCGAGACCTTGGCCAGGTCGCGCTCGACCCGGTCGAACTCCTCCGGCACCAGCACCCGGACATCGGCCTTGGCAACGGCTGAATCCGGGATCACATTGACCCGGTCACCGGCCTTGAGCACCGTGAAGTTGACCGTGGTCTGCTTCTCCGGATCCCCCAGCTTGCCCAACTGGAGAATCTGGTGCGCGGCTTCCATCGCGGCATTGCGGCCGCTGTCCGGGGCCACGCCGGCATGGGCCGACTTGCCCTTGACCTCCACCACCGCCGTGCCGCTGCCCTTGCGCCAGATCACCAGGCCGTCGGCCGGGCGACCGGGCTCCAGGTTCAACGTCACATCGTGCTCCCTGGCTACCCGCTGAATCAGTTCGGTGGTGCCCTTGGAGCCGGTTTCCTCGTTGGTATCGAGCAGGAAGGTGATTTTCGCGTAGTTCTTGAAGTCCAGGTCCTGGAGGATTTTCAACGCATATAGACCGGCGACGATACCGCCCTTGTCATCCATGACGCCCGGCCCGTAGGCGCGCCCGTCCTTGATATAGAAAGGCTTGGCTGTCGCCGTGCCTTCCTTGAACACCGTGTCCATGTGCGCCATCAACAGGATCCGCGCCTTGCCGTTGCCCTTGAGGGTCGCCACGATGCTCTCGCCCGGCTCCGGCGTGGCGGGAAAGGTCTCGATACTTGCCCCGAGCTTTTTCAGTTCTTCGGTGACGATGGCCCGGACCTGCTTCAGGCCCGGCTCGTAGCCCGACCCCGAGTCGATATTGACCAGCCGCTCCAGTAGCTTCAAACCGTCTTCCTTGTAGTGCTCGGCCTTGTCATGGACCGGCTTGTTGACCTCGGCCAGTGCCTGAGGCGCGCCTGTCGCCAGCGCCACCCCCATGGCAAGCCCCGCCAGTGCCGCACGCTTGAAATGAAACCCCATGGTCATTTTTCTCCCTGAACCCGGTTCTTGATGTTTTCTTATCGAACTGTGATCGCATCGCCCAGGCAACTTACAACGCGGGAAAGCAACCGTCGACCCGTTCAGTTCGCACCTTTGGCAAAAGGCCGTGGTAAAAACCGACGGTTTGATACACTCATTCACGGTCGGCGCGATCGATGCCCGCCCTCTTCATCCCTTGCCAAACAGGATCTGCAATGCCTTTGCGCCAGCGCCTAGAAAACCTGCCGGTCGGCCAGAAACTCCTGGCGGCCCTGCTGGTGCTGCTGACCACCGTACTGCTGGTGGCCAACCTGACCTTTATCAGCGCGGCCTACTGGATTTCCCAGGAAAGCATGGCCCCCAGGCCTTGCAGACCATCGGCCGGCTCGTGTCCAACCCGGCCCTGGCCAGCCAGGCCCTGGACTCCACCGCCAATGCCGAGACCCTGCTCAAGGAACTCAACACCTATTCCCCCCTGCGGGCCGCCGCCATCTACGACAGCAAGGGTGATCGGCTGGCCCAGTTGCAACACGGTGACCGCCTGAAGCTGCCGGAACGCTATCGACATATCGAAGCCTGGCGCCTGACCGAGTTTCGCAGCAACCAGGTGATCGACATGCCCCGTCCGGGCCAGGCGCCCGGCCACCTGCTGCTGGTGGCCAGCAGCGAGTTGCCGGTGGCCTTCTATACCGGGACCCTGACCGCCAGCCTGGGCATCCTGATCTTCAGCGTCCTGCTGTGGCTGATCATTGCCCGGCAGATCAAGCGGCTGATCACCCGGCCGATCCACGAACTGGAAGAGTTGTCGCGCCAGGTGACCCGTGAGGAGAATTACTCGCTGCGGGCATCACGGGGCAATCACGATGAAATCGGCAGCCTGGCCGAGGCCTTCAACACCATGCTCTCGCGCATCGAAGCCCGCGAGCAGCAGCTCAAGCGCGCCCGTGACGATTCCCAGGCCGCCTATGACCAGGCCCAGGGCCTTGCCGAGGAAACCCGGCATACCAACCGCAAGCTGGAACTCGAGGTCCAGGTCCGCAGCAAGATCGAGAAAAAACTCACCGGTTTCCAGAACTACCTCAACAGCATCATCGACTCCATGCCCTCGGCGCTGATCGCCCTGGACGAGCAGCTTTACGTCACCCAGTGGAACCAGGAGGCCAGCGCACTCTCCGGAACCCGCCTGGACGAGGCGCTGAACCAGCCGATCTTCCTCGCCTTCGAGCCGTTGAAACCCTTTCTGCCCCAGCTCAAGGACACCGTCGAACAACACAGCGTGGCGAAGATCGAGCGCGTCACCTGGATCAAGGACGACGAGGCCCGCCACTATGCCCTGACCTTCTACCCGCTGATGGGCGGTGCCGGCCGCGGCGTGGTGATCCGCATCGACGACATCACCCAGCGCCTGTCCCTGGAAGAAATGATGGTGCAGTCGGAAAAGATGCTTTCGGTCGGCGGACTCGCCGCCGGCATGGCCCACGAGATCAACAATCCGCTGGGGGCGATCCTGCACAACGTGCAGAACATCCGCCGGCGCCTGTCCTCGGATCTGCCGAAGAACCTCGAGTACGCCGAACAGGCCGGAATCGACCTGGACACCGTCAACCAGTACCTGACAAGCCGCGAAGTCCCGCAACTGCTCGACGGCATCCAGCAGGCCGGGGCACGGGCGGCAAAGATCGTCACCCACATGCTCAGCTTCAGCCGCCGCAGCAACCGGGAAATGGCCCCGTGCGACCTGCCGGCGCTGATCGACCAGGCCGTGGAAATCGCCGGCAACGACTTCGACCTGGCCATCGGCTTCGACTTCAAGGGACAAGCCATCATCCGCCAGTTCGACCCGCAGCTGGGGCCGGTCCCCGGCACCGCCAACGAACTGGAACAAGTGCTGTTGAACCTGCTGAAAAACGCCGCCCAGGCCATCCACCAGCGCGATGACGACCGCGAGCCCGGGCGTATCACCTTGCGCACCCGGCTGAACCCGCCCTGGGCGGAAATCCAGGTCGAGGACAACGGCATCGGCATGTCGGAGAACATCCGCAAGCGCACTTTCGAACCCTTCTTCACCACCAAGGAGATCGGCCAGGGCACAGGGCTGGGGCTGTCGGTTTCCTATTTCATCATCACCAACAACCACAAGGGCCAGATGGAAGTGCAATCGACCCTTGGCCAGGGCACCTGCTTCACCCTGCGCCTGCCGCTGGCCGGTAGCCAGGCCACCCTTCCCGTACTGAACCAAACGGAGCTGTAACCATGGGTTTTCGCCTGTCGAAGATTTACACAAGGACCGGTGACGCCGGCGAAACCGGGCTGGGCGATGGTCGTCGCGTGCCCAAGGACCATCCGCGGATCGAAGCCATCGGTGAAGTCGACAGCCTCAACAGCCAGCTCGGCCTGCTATTGGCGGGCCTGGCGGAACTGGTGGTCATCCACCCGGAACTGGAGGAACTGATCGAAGTGCTCGCACCTTGCCAGCATCGGCTGTTCGACCTCGGCGGCGAGCTGGCCATGCCGGAGTACCAGGCGCTGAACAAAAGCGAAATCGACCGACTGGAAGCGGCCATCGATCGTTGGAACGAGGAACTCGGGCCACTGGAGAACTTTATCCTGCCAGGCGGCTCGATGCTGATTGCCCAAGCCCATGTCTGCCGTAGTCAGGCACGCAGCGCGGAGCGCCGTTGCCAGCAGCTCAACGCTTTGGAACCCTTGAGCGGGGTCGGTCTGGCCTATATCAATCGACTGTCGGATCTGCTGTTCGTGGCGGCACGCCTGATTGCGCGGCGCGAGAAGATTGCGGAGATATTGTGGGAGGCGGCGAAGAAGCCGGTCTCCCACTAACCCGCCGCAGGAGCCGGCTTGCCGGCGATGAGGCCCTGAGGTCGTGTATCGATTGACCGGGCGCCATCGCTGGCAAGCCAGCGCCTACAAGGGAAGCCGCGGCCCTGATTACTGCGGCCAGAACGCCCGGATGCCGGCCACGCCCTGTGCACCGGCTTCCCAGGCACGCGGCTGTTCCTGCGGGCCAACGCCCCCCAACAGATACACCGGTCGGTTGAAGCCACCGATCAGCTGCTGCGCCTGTTCCCAGCCCAGGGGCTGCGCATCGGGATGGGTCAGGGTCGGCTGGACCGGCGACAGGGTGACGAAATCCACGCCCATCTGCTCGGCCAAGGCCAGCTCTTCAGCGTTATGGCACGAAGCCGCCAACCAGCGATCCGCGGGCAATGGGCGACCGGCACTGGCGTACTTGCGCAACTGCGCCGCCGTGATATGCCAGCCGGCCGAAGGGAAATCACCCAGCCACTCGAACGGCCCCTTGAGCATCAGTTGCGCCTTGCCGGCACACAAACCCACCGCATCCACCGCCAGGTCGCGGTACTTCGGGTCATAACCGTTCGGCGCACGCAGCTGGACCAGCTTGATCCCGCCGGCAATCGCCTTCTGGATACCCCGCAACAGCTCCGGCGTCTCCAGGCCTTCCGGCGTGATCAGGTACTCGCCCGGCAGACGGGCCGCCGCGATGATCGGCTGGTTGGCCGCCGGGAACTCGTAGTCCGCCAGCTCCCGCTGCGTGACCCAGGCCAGCGGCTGGCCTTCGGCACCATGGGGTTCGCCAGTAAAGGCCGAAACCTCCCAGACGTCCAGCAGCACCTGCTTGTCCGGATAGTCGTGGCGCACCTTGATCAAGGGCCGGGCCGTGGTCACCACGATACCCAGTTCCTCCCGCAGCTCACGGGCCAGGGCGACCGCTACCGCTTCGCCCTCCTCGACCTTGCCGCCGGGGAACTCCCACAGACCGCCCTGGTGCTGGGAATCGGCACGCCGGGCGATCAGGATCCGCCCATCGTTGCCTCGAATAACGGCCGCGGCCACATGTACGCGTTTCACGCTGAAAGCTCCTATAAATCCGCACCTGACAGAACTGGCCCCTACAGGGGGAAGTCGTACTTACGTGCGGTATTCCGCGTTGATCTTCACGTATTCGTGGGACAGGTCGGTGGTCCAGATGGTTTCGCTGCAGGCACCACGTCCCAGTTCGATACGAATGGTGATTTCCTCGCGAGCCATCACCGCCGAGCCCTGCTCCTCGGTATAGGTCGAGGCACGGGCACCACGACTGGCGATGCAGACCTCGCCGAGGAACACATCGATCTTGCTCACATCGAGGTCCGCGACACCGGCACGACCGACCGCAGCCAGGATACGGCCCCAGTTCGGATCGGAGGCGAACAGCGCGGTCTTGATCAGTGGCGAATGGGCCACGGTGTAGCCCACATCCAGGCATTCCTGGTGAGTGCCGCCGCCGTTGACTTCGACAGTGACGAACTTGGTCGCGCCTTCGCCGTCACGGACAATCGCCTGGGCCACTTCCATGCAGACTTCGAATACCGCCTGCTTCAGGGCCGCGAACAGCGGACCGCTGGCTTCGGTGATTTCCGGCAGCCTGGCCTGGCCGGTGGCGATCAGCATGCAGCAATCGTTGGTCGAGGTATCGCCATCGATGGTGATGCGGTTGAACGACTTGTTGGCGCCGTCGAGCATGAGATTCTGCAGGACTTCGCGGGAGACTTTGGCGTCCGTGGCGATGTAACCGAGCATGGTCGCCATGTTCGGCCGGATCATGCCGGCGCCCTTGCTGATGCCGGTCACGGTGACGGTGACGCCGTCGTGCTGGAACTGGCGGCTAGCGCCCTTGGGCAAGGTGTCGGTGGTCATGATGCCGGTAGCGGCAGCGGCCCAGTTGTCCACGGACAGGTCGTCCAGGGCGGCCTGCAGGGCACCTTCGATCTTCTCGACCGGCAATGGCTCGCCGATCACGCCGGTGGAATAGGGCAGCACGGCATTGGCATCGACGCCCGCCAGTTCGGCCAGTCTGGCACAGGTGCGTGCCGCGGCAACCAGACCGGGCTCACCGGTGCCGGCGTTGGCGTTGCCGGTGTTGGTCAACAGGTAGCGCACCGGCCCCTGGACGCGCTGTTTGGCCAGGATCACCGGCGCGGCGCAGAACGCGTTCAGGGTGAACACGCCGGCCACGGTGGAGCCTTCGGCACAGCGCATGACCACGACATCCTTGCGCCCCGGGCGCTTGATACCCGCCGAGGCGATACCGAGTTCAAAACCGGCAACCGGGTGCAACGTTGGCAACGGACCAAGACCAACAGCCATGAATGCGCTCCTATCAATGTTCAATGTGATGTCTGCACTGCCGGCAAAAGGGACAGTGTTTCAAATGGAAAAACGCCGCGACGGCTGAAGCCGGTCGCGGCGCGGTAGTTCAGGGGTCAACAGGAACCTTAGCTGATCTGCCCGTGGCAATGCTTGTACTTCTTGCCCGAACCGCAGTAGCACAGTTCGTTGCGGCCCAGCTTCTGCTCGTTGCGGACCGGAGCGGCGGCCAGGGCGACATCAACCTCCTCGCCCAGCACTTCCGGCTCTTCCAGGCCAGGCGCTTCGGCGTGCTGGAACTGCATGCGCTGGGCCAGGGCTTCGGCTTCCTGGCGCAGGCGGGCTTCTTCCTCGATCGGATCTTCGCGGCGTACCTGCACGTGGGACAGCACACGGATCGAGTCGCGCTTGATCGAATCGAGCAGTTCGGAGAACAGCGTGAACGACTCGCGCTTGTACTCCTGCTTCGGGTTCTTCTGGGCATAGCCGCGCAGGTGGATACCGTGGCGCAGGTGGTCCATGGTCGACAGGTGGTCTTTCCACAGGTCGTCCAGCACCCGCAGCACGATCTGCTTCTCGAAGGTCCGCAACGCTTCGGCGCTGGCCTGCTCTTCCTTCTCGTTGTACGCCGCCAGCAGCTCGTTCAGGAGCTTCTCGCGCAGGGTTTCCTCGTACAGGTGATCGTCTTCGTCGAGCCATTGCTGGATCGGCAGCTTCACGCCGAAATCGTTTTCCAGGGCTGCTTCGAGCCCGGCGACGTCCCACTGCTCCGGCAGCGACTGCGGCGGAATGTGCGCGCTGACAGTGGCGTTGAGCACATCCTGGCGGAAATCGGAGATGGTTTCGCCGATATTGTCGGCCGCCAGCAACGTGTTGCGCATGTGATAGATCACTTTACGCTGTTCGTTGTTGACGTCGTCGAATTCGAGCAATTGCTTGCGGATGTCGAAGTTGCGGCCTTCGACCTTGCGCTGGGCCTTTTCGATGGCGTTGGTCACCATGCGGTGCTCGATCGCCTCGCCAGGCTGCATGCCCAGGGCCTTCATGAAGTTCTTCACCCGGTCGGAGGCGAAGATACGCATCAGGCTGTCTTCCAGGGACAGGTAGAAACGACTGGAACCGGCGTCACCCTGGCGACCGGCACGACCACGCAACTGGTTGTCGATACGGCGCGATTCGTGACGCTCGGATGCGATGACCTGCAGGCCGCCCGATTCGAGCACCTGCTGGTGACGCTTCTGCCAGTCGGCCTTGATCTGGGCGATCTGCTCCGGCGTCGGGTTTTCCAGGGAAGCCACTTCGACTTCCCAGTTGCCGCCCAGCAGGATGTCGGTACCGCGACCGGCCATGTTGGTGGCAATGGTCAGCGCCCCTGGACGACCGGCCTGGGCAATGATTTCCGCTTCCTTTTCGTGGAACTTGGCATTCAGGACCTTGTGCTCGATACCTTTCTGGTTGAGCAGGTTGGACATGTGCTCGGAGGTTTCGATGGTCGCGGTACCCACCAGCACCGGACGTCCCTGCTTCAGGGACTCCTCGATGTCGGCAATGATCGCCGTGTACTTCTCTTCGGCGGTCAGGAACACCAGGTCGTTGTAGTCCTTGCGCGCCAGCGGCTTGTTCGGCGGGATGACCATCACCGACAGACCATAGATCTGGTGGAACTCGAACGCTTCGGTGTCGGCCGTACCGGTCATGCCGGACAGCTTGGTGTAGAGACGGAAGTAGTTCTGGAACGTGGTCGACGCCAGGGTCTGGCTTTCGGCCTGGATATTGAGGTTTTCCTTGGCTTCGATGGCCTGGTGCAGGCCTTCGGACAGGCGACGGCCCGGCATGGTACGACCGGTGTGCTCGTCGACCAGGACCACCTGGCCATCCTGCACGATGTATTCGACGTTGCGGTGGAACAGCTTGTGCGCGCGCAGGCCGGCATAGACGTGGGTCAACAGGCCCAGGTTATGCGCCGAGTACAGGCTCTCGCCTTCGGCCAGGAGGCCGACCTGGGTCAGCATCTCTTCGATGAACTGGTGGCCGGCTTCGTTCAACTCGACCTGGCGGGTCTTCTCGTCGATGCTGAAGTGACCTTCCTTGGTCACCACGCCTTCGACTTCCTCGATGTGCTGGGTCAGGCGCGGGATCAGTTTGTTGATCTCGGTGTACAGGCGCGAGCTGTCTTCGGCCTGGCCGGAGATGATCAGCGGGGTACGGGCTTCGTCGATCAGGATGGAGTCGACTTCGTCGATCACGGCGAAGTTCAGCTCGCGCTGGAACTTCTCTTCCATGCTGAACGCCATGTTGTCGCGCAGGTAGTCGAAACCGAATTCGTTGTTGGTGCCGTAGGTGATATCGGCGGCATAGGCCGCGCGCTTCTCTTCCGGTGGCTGGAAAGGCGTGACCACGCCGACCGTCAGGCCGAGGAACTCATAGAGAGGACGCATCCAGTTGGCGTCGCGGCGGGCCAGGTAGTCGTTCACCGTCACCACGTGCACGCCCTTGCCGGACAGCGCGTTGAGGTAGACGCCCAGGGTTGCTACCAGGGTCTTGCCCTCACCGGTACGCATCTCCGCGATCATGCCTTCGTGCAAGGTCATGCCACCGATCAACTGGACGTCGAAGTGGCGCATGCCCATGACACGCTTGCCGGCTTCACGGGCGACCGCGAAAGCTTCCGGCAGGATCTTGTCGAGGGTTTCACCTTTGGCTAAGCGGGCCTTGAACTCTTCGGTCTTGGCGCGCAATTGCTCATCCGAAAGGGCCACCATTTGCTCTTCGAAGGCATTGACGATCTGTACCGTCTTGAGCATGCGTTTGACTTCACGCTCGTTCTTGCTTCCAAAAAGTTTCTTTAACAAAGGCGCAAACATATCGGCAGGTTCTTCCACACATAGGGATGGAGGGCGGCCCCGTGAGTCGCCCGAGCAGCCCTCATGGCCGCATGCGAACGAGCATTCTACCCGGAAACGGTGGTGAGGAAAGTGGCGTTATTCCACGATGCTGGCACTGCGCTTTGACGGGGCCACTCTAAAATAAGGTCTTTTTCCCGAACTTCAAGCCACCAAGCCCGGAAACTGGTTGCAGACTTTAGGGGCAAAGCCGCTCTGCATCAATGGGGGCCGGCTGCCCCGCCCGTTTCTGCTACCATGGCCGCTCTGTTACTTCAGGTGTCTGAATCATGGCATTTCGCCCTCTCACCGCCCGGGCACCCGCCGTCCTGCTTCGCGAGGCCAAGCCGCTGAAAGCGATTTTCGGCCATGCCCAACGCCTCGCGCACCTGCAGCGCCTGGTGGAAAGCCAGTTGCAGCCCGCGGCCCGCGAACACTGCCATGTGGCCTCCTGGCGCGAAGGCAGCCTGCTGCTGATCGTCACCGACGGGCACTGGGCAACCCGCCTGCGCTACCAGCAAAAACGCCTGCAACGGCAGTTGCAGGCATTCGACGTGTTCATCGGCCTGAACCGCATCCTGTTCAAGGTGCAACCGCCGACCGTCCAGCAAGGCGCGGTGGGTCACACCATGGACCTGTCGATCAATGCCGCGCAGACCATCCAGGAAACCGCGGACGGCATCAGCGACCCGAACCTGCGTGCGGCCCTCGAACGCCTGGCCAGCCACGCCCGACCCAAGGCCTGAGCACTCAACGGCGCTTGTTGCCGCCGAGCAACGAGCCCATCAGACCACGTACCAACTGTCGCCCCAACTGATTGGCCGCCTGCCGCATGGCGGACTTCAGCGCCTGCCCCGCCGCCGTTCCGAGGAACTCGCCGGCCTTGTCCGCCAGGCTCGGCTCTTGCGCCGTCGCTTCGTCGGTGGACGCAGGAGCTTCGCTGACCGGTGCCTTGCGCGCCATCAGGATTTCATAGGCCGACTCGCGATCGACAGGCTTGTCGTAGCGACCGAGCAGGACCGAGCCGGCGACCAACGCCGCCCGTTCGGCTTCGCTCAACGGGCCGATGCGCGATTGGGGCGGTGCGATCAGCACCCGCCGGACCATCTCCGGCGTGCCCTTGTCCTGCAAGGTCCCCACCAGCGCCTCGCCGATCCCCAGCTCGGTCAGTACCGCCAGGGCCTCGAAGGCCGGGTTGGGTCGAAAGCCCTCGGCGACCGCCCGCAGCGACTTCTGCTCGCGCGCCGTGAAGGCCCGCAGGCCGTGCTGGATCCGCAACCCCAGCTGCGCCAAGATGGTATCCGGCAGGTCACCCGGCGACTGCGTGACGAAGTACACCCCGACACCCTTCGAGCGAATCAGCCGGACCACCTGCTCCAGGCGGTCCTGCAAGGCTTTCGGGGTACCGGCGAACAACAGGTGCGCCTCATCGAAGAACAGCGCCAGCAGCGGCTTGTCCGCATCGCCGCGCTCGGGCAGTTGCTCGAACAGCTCGGCCAGCAGCCACAACAGGAACGTCGCGTAGACCTTGGGTGCTTCGTGCACCAGGCGACTGGCATCGAGCAGATGAATCCGTCCGCGCCCATCGCCGGCCGGCTGCAGGATATCTTCCAGTTGCAGCGCCGGCTCGCCGAACAGCGCTTCGGCGCCCTGCTGTTCCAGGGTCGCCAGGCGCCGCAGCAGCGCCTGACTGGAACCGGTGGTCATCAGCGCCGCGTCTTCGCCCAGCAGTTGGGGATGATCCTTGAGGTGATTGAGCAGCGCCTTGAGATCCTTCAGGTCGAGCAACAACAGGCCTTCGCGATCCGCCACCTTGAACGCGGCATACAAGGCCGACTGCTGGCTGTCCGTCAGTTCCAGCAACGCACCGATCAGCAGCGGCCCCATTTCGCTCAGGGTCGTGCGCAACGGATGCCCGGATTGTCCATGGATGTCCCACAAGGTCACCGGATAGGCCCTGGCCTGGTAATCCAGCCAAGACATGCCGGCAATCCGCTCCGCCACCTTGCCCTGGGGATTGCCCGGTGCACCCAGGCCACAGAGATCGCCCTTGATATCCGCCGCGAACACCGCGACACCGGCATCGCTGAAGGCTTCGGCCAGGCGTTGCAGGGTCACGGTCTTGCCGGTCCCGGTGGCCCCGGCGATCAGGCCGTGACGATTGGCCAGGCGCATCGCCTGGCCAATGGGTTGGCCCGCCGGGTCGGCGCCGAAAACAAGTTGTGCAGGATCCGTCATGTCGTCACCCAGGGTTGGTCGCTGAGACAAGCCACTAGGATTTTAGCGGACCTCGGGAAACATCGACGGAAATCGTCTCGGACTCTTCCTGCAACTGCCGCCAGAGTTCGGCGGCACCGGGAAACTCGGTACCGTCCTCACTGCTCATGGCGTCGGGGTCATAGCGGCTCAGGCAGCCTTCCCCCAGGGTCGGCGGTGCCTTGGAGGTGGCCTTGTCGAGTGGATCGCCCATCAGCAAACCTCCAGGCCCGTCGACGGGCGGTCAGAACACCACGGTCTTGTTGCCGTGCACCAGCACACGGTCTTCCAGGTGATAGCGCAGGCCACGGGCCAGCACCATCTTCTCGACATCGCGGCCGAAACGCACCATGTCCTCGATGCTATCACTGTGGCTCACACGTACCACATCCTGTTCGATGATCGGGCCGGCATCCAGCTCTTCGGTCACGTAGTGGCAAGTCGCACCGATCAGCTTCACCCCACGCAGGGATGCCTGGTGATAGGGCTTGGCGCCCACGAACGAAGGCAGGAAGCTGTGGTGGATATTGATCACCTTGTGCGCGTACTCGCTGCACAGTTCCGGCGGCAGGATCTGCATGTAGCGCGCCAGTACCACCACATCGGCATCGTGATGCTTGACCAGGCGCGACACCTCGGCGAAGGCCGGTTCCTTATCCTGTGGATTCACCGGCACATGGTAATAAGGAATACCGTGCCACTCGACCATGCTGCGCAAGTCGTTGTGGTTGGAAATCACGCAGGCGATCTCGCAATCGAGCTCATCGCTGTGCCAGCGGTGCAGCAGGTCGGCCAGGCAATGGGATTCGCGGCTGGCCATCAGGACCACGCGCTTCTTCTGCTCGGTGTCGGTGATGCGCCAGGTCATGGAGAACTCTTCGGCGATCGGGGCAAATGCCTCGCGGAAAGCATCCAGGCCAAACGGCAGGCTGTCGGCACGGATCTCGTGACGCATGAAGAACCAGCCACTGAGGTTGTCGGAGTGATGGCTCGCTTCGGTGATCCAACCGTTGTAAGACGCCAGAAAGTTACTGACTTTGGCAACGATGCCAACGCGGTCGGGGCAAGCGATCACCAGCCGGAAAGTGCGCATGAGGGGGAAACTCCAGAACTTCGCAAAGGCGGCCATTCTAGCGAGTGCGCGGCAAAACTGCAGTATTCCTTGCAATGCGCGCTGCAACAGGCGGCCCGCGGGCCCGGACAGCAGGACAAGGCTCGCGACATCAACTGAAGCAGCCGGCAGTTTCCATAGTTCAACGGCCCACTCGTGGGACTATTCTCAAGCGTCGCGGGCAGAACATCTAACAGGCACACATCGCGCGCCTGCAAAGTTCAAAAATTAAATGCAACAAACATTCGCTTAATTGTTTACTTGGGCAAACTGTCTGACTACTATTGCGACACTGCACCCTGTCACACACGACTCACATAAGGTAGTCCTCATGTCCCTGATCAACAAATATCGCGCCACAGAAGTAGCTATCAAAGAACTGCAAGCTCAGATGGCAGCGATGGAAAAAGACGGCGCCCTGAAAAAAGAAATGGAATTCGAAAAAGAACTGCGCGCCCTGCTGGCCAAGCACGCCAAATCGCTGCGCGACTGCCAGGTGATCCTGGACCCTCAGTCCAAAGAAAAAGCCCCACGTGGCGGCGCGGTAAAAACTACCGGTACCAAGCGTGCGCGCAAGGTCAAGCAATACAAAAACCCGCACAACGGTGAAGTCATCGAAACCAAAGGTGGCAACCACAAGACTCTGAAAGAGTGGAAAGCCAAGTGGGGCGGTGACGTGGTTGAAGGCTGGGCCACTCTGCTGGGCTAAGCGAAATACCCGTCGCGGCGCTGTTTGCGCTGCAGAAAAAACGCCAGCTTGCTGGCGTTTTTTATTACCTCGATTTAATCCGCCGCCCGCTCAATCCAGCGGAATGTTAAAACGAGTGCACAAAGAGAGTGCATGGCGCTGCCATTCACCGAGCACTTGTGCCTGCTCAGGCGTGGCATTGGTCAAACAGCTCGTAAGCGCTTCGCTAAATCCCGCCAGGGTATTTGGCGCGCCCCAGCTCGATTCACTCAAGCGTTGCCGACAGAATGTCTGCCAACGCTGTTGCTCTTCTTCGCCCAAGGTATCGGGAAAGTTACGTGCGCGATAACGGAATAATAATTCCGGCAAGCGCTCATCATCGAAAGGCCATTGCTCCCGTGTCAATTGCTCCGGCCCCGCGTTGCGCACTTGTTCACATAAGCGGCGGTCCCGATCGCCAAAAAAACCATCGTATAACTGCTGCTCCGGGTCTTGGCTGGGGGTGAAATCTTCTGCCGCATAAATCGCCTGGACTTTCTCCCGCCAAACTTCCTGTGTGTCATTAAGCCGCAGGCGACGGGCCTCATAGAGCGCCATGTCGAGTTGCAGGCGCTGCTGGTCTTCTCCCCGTAAAACCGCCATCGGCGCCACGACCGGACAGCGATTGACGTGAATCAACTTGAGCGGCACCGGCAATTGCCCATCCACCATGTCTTCACGACGGGTATACAGATGCTGGCGCAGCGATTCGGCATCCAGGTCCAGCAGCGGCTGCGGATCCTGATGCAAGTCGCAGACAATCAGCGCATTGCGATTGCGCGGATGCCAGGCCAGTGGCAGGACCACTCCCAGGTAGCTGCGGGCCGCGGAAAAACGTCCGGAGATATGCACCATCGGTTGCAACAGGCGAATCTGATCCAGCACCCGCTGCTTGCTGCGCAACTGGAAGAGCCAGTCATACAGCTTCGGCTGCTTTTCCCGGATCAGCCGCGCCAGGGCGATGGTCGCGCGGACATCGGACAAGGCCTCGTGGGCATGGCCATGATCGATGCCGTTGGCGGCCGTCAGTCGCTCCAGCCTCAAGCTCACCCGCCCGTCCTCCTCCGGCCAGACAATGCCCTGGGGACGTAGTGCATAGGCGGCACGCACTACGTCGATCAGATCCCAGCGGCTGTTGCCGCCCTGCCATTCCCGCGCGTAGGGATCGAAGAAGTTCCGGTACAGGCTGTAGCGCGTCACCTCGTCATCGAAGCGCAGGGTGTTGTAGCCGGCGCCGCAGGTTCCCGGTTGCGCCAGCTGGGCGTGCACCCGGGTCATGAAATCGGCTTCCGCCAGCCCCTGGCTGGCCAGTTGCGAGGGGGTGATGCCGGTAATCATGCAGGCCGCCGGATGCGGCAGGATATCCTCGCTGGGCTGGCAGTAGAGATTGACCGGTTCGTCGATCTCGTTGAGCTCGGCATCGGTACGGATGCCCGCCACCTGCAAGGCGCGGTCGCAGCGCGGATTGATCCCGGTGGTTTCGTAGTCGTACCAGAAGATAGTGGTCACGGCTTGTTCCTGAACAGAAGACCGGGGCAGTCTAGGCGCTCGATAGCCCTCGGGGCCAGTCGCCCGGCACAACTTATATATACAGCCGATTGCAGAGTTCGGTTGCTTAGCCCGGCAGCGCTGGCTAGGATCGGCCGACAAGTCCCTACCGACATGGCAGCCATGCCGCCGACTTCAAGCCCGACAAGGAATGCACCGCTGCAAACGCCACTGGATACCCGTTACCAGGTCGAGACCCCGGAAGGTATCGACCTGACCCTGCGCCCGGCCGGCCTGCCGGTGCGGGCGGTCGCGTTCGCCATCGACCTCGGTGTACGCGGCGTGATCCTGGGCGCCCTGCTCTCGGTGCTGACCCTGCTGGACAAGTTCGGTGCCGGCCTCGGCTCGATCATCCTGTTCCTGGTCAGCTGGTGGTACATGGTGCTGTTCGAAGTGCTCAACCAGGGCCGCTCGCCCGGTAAACAGCTGATGGGCCTGCGGGTGGTACACGATGACGGCACGCCGGTCGGCTGGTCCGCCTCGCTGACCCGCAACCTCCTGCGTTTCGTCGACATGTTGCCGTTCGGCTATTGCCTGGGCGCCCTCAGTTGCCTGCAGCATCCGACCTTCAAGCGCCTGGGTGACCTGGCCGGCGGCACGCTGGTGATCTACCGCGAACAACCGTTGTCGCGCCCGACTCTGCCCGAAGCGGTGCCGAGAACGCCGGTGTTCGCCCTGCGCCTGAACGAGCAACGGGCCCTGTTGAGTTTCGCCGAGCGCCAGGGCGAACTGTCCGCCGAGCGCGTCAACGAACTGGCCGGCCTCCTCGCCCCGGCGCTGCGGGTCCCGCCCTCCCTGGCCGTGACCGAGCTGAACGGCATCGCCCGTGGCCTGCTGGGGCCGACATGAAACAGAGCCTCTTCGAAAGCCGTCATCAGCCCGAGTGGCAACATTTCAGTCATCTGCTCGAACAACTGGAACGCGGCAAGGCCAAGGCCGATACCTCGACGCAATTCCCCGCTGCCTACCGACGCCTGTGCCATCAACTCGCGCTGGCCCAGGAGCGCGGCTACAGCAGTCACCTGGTGGATCCGTTGCAACAGCTGGCCCTGCGCGGACACCAGCAGCTTTACCGACATCGCAGTCGCCTGGGCGCCCAGTTGCTGGGATTCATCCTCGCCGACTTCCCCCGCCTGGTACGCCGGCAATGGCCCTTTGTCCTGGCCGCCGGCCTGCTGTTCTTCGCCAGCCTGCTGCTGATCGGCGTGCTGGTCTACCTGTTCCCGGACCTGATCTACAGCATCGTCAGCCCGCAACAGGTCGCCGACATGCAGAACATGTACGATCCCGCCGCCAGCCGGCTGGGACGCACCGCTGCACGCGCCTCCAGCGAGGACTGGGCGATGTTCGGCTACTACATCATGAACAACATCGGCATTGCCTTCCAGACCTTTGCCGGCGGCTTGCTGTTCGGCCTGGGCAGCCTGTTCTTCCTGCTGTTCAACGGCCTGACCATCGGTGCGGTCGCCGGCCACCTGACCCAGATCGGCTTCGGCCAGACCTTCTGGTCCTTTGTCATCGCCCATGGCGCTTTTGAACTGACCGCCATCGCCCTGGCCGGTGCCGCCGGGCTGCAACTGGGCTGGTCACTGGTAGCACCAGGACGCCTGAGCCGCGGCGAAGCCCTGCGCCTGGCGGCGAAAAGCAGCATCCAGATGATCGCCGGGGTGATCCTGTTCCTGCTGATTGCCGCGTTTATCGAAGCCTACTGGTCCTCGCGGACCCAGCCGACGCTGCTGATCAAGTACCTGGTGGGTGCCGGCGCATGGTTGCTGGTAGCGGCCTACCTGCTGTTTGCCGGACGGAGTCGTCATGCGCCTGACTGACGCCAGCGTCACCATCCGTCCACGCAGCAGCTGGGAAGCCATGGACCTCGGTATCCTGCTGGCCAGGCAACACCGTGGCTTGCTGACGACCAGCTGGGCCATCGTCACCCTCCCGGTCTTTGCCCTGTTGAGCCTGCTGCTGTGGGAACATCCGTCGATCGCCCTGCTGCTGTTCTGGTGGCTGAAGCCAGCCTTTGAACGCCTGCCGCTGCATATCCTGTCCAGGGCCCTGTTCGGCGATACCCCGGACCTGAAACAGGCCCTGAAAGCCTGGCCGCGCCTGCTCAGGCCACAACTGCTGGCGAGCCTGACCTGGCGCCGGCTGAGCCTGAGCCGCAGCTTCACCCTGCCAGTGCAACAGCTCGAAGGCCTGGGCGGGCAGGCCCGGCAACAGCGCCTGCGCGTCCTGCTGCCACGGGCCAACCGGGGGGCGCGCTGGCTGACACTGATCGGCGTGCACCTGGAGTCGGTGCTGTGGATCGGCTGCATGGCGTTGTTCTACCTGCTGCTGCCGCGACAGATAGAGCTCGACTGGAACTGGCAGAAACTGGTGTTCGCCGCCCAGCACGGCTGGCTGTGGCTGGAACACCTGACCAACCTGTTCTATGTGCTGGTGCTGATTGTCTGGGAACCGATCTATATCGCCTGCGGCTTCAGTCTCTATCTCAATCGACGCACCGTGCTGGAAGCCTGGGACATCGAGCTGATCTTCCGTCAATTGCGCCAGCGCCTGGCACCGATGCTTGCCGGTCTGATGGTCGCGGGTCTGTTGCTGGTATCACTGCCCGCGCCGGTGATGGCCGCCGCGCCACCCGCTCCGGACAGCCCGCGTCTGCTGCAACAACCGCTGACCAGCCAGGCGGCCCACGACTCGATCAGGGCGCAACTGGACGCGGCACCGTTCAAGAACCGGGAAACCATCACCCGCTGGCGTCTGGGAGATCCCTCCGCGAAGAACGAAAAGGCCACGCCCGGCTGGCTGCAGCGACTGCTGGGCGGCCTCGACAGCCGCACGTTCGACGGCCTCGCCGATGGCCTGGCGGTACTGCTCTGGGCCAGCATTTTCGGCTTGATCGCCTGGCTGGCCTGGCGCTATCGGGACTGGTTGCAGGCCTTTGTCAGCCGGCGTCCGGCTCCGCCGGCAAAACCGCGCCCCGGTGCGCCGGCGCAACTGTTCGGGCTCGACCTGACTACCGAGAGCCTGCCCGAGGATATCGCCGGCCGCGCCGAAGCCCTCTGGTCCAGCCAGCCCCGCGAGGCCATGAGCCTGCTCTATCGCGGCTTGCTGAGTCGCCTGCTCCACGACTTCCAGGTGCCCCTGAAAAATGCCGATACCGAGGGCCAGGTCCTGGAGCGGGTCGCGCATCTGCGGCAACCGGACCTCCAGGCCTTCAGCCAGAAACTCACCCGCCACTGGCAGAACCTCGCCTATGGCCATCGCGCGCCCTCGCCTGAACTGCAAGAGGAGCTGTGCAACGGCTGGCGCCAGCTGTTCGGTCCGGGAGCCCGTTCGTGAATCGTCGCCGGACACTGCTCGGGGCCTTGCTGGTCGGCGGCCTGCTGCTCGGCCTGGGCCTGTACCTGTATCACAAGGCGGTGCCCTACCCCGTGGTCATCGACCATGGGCCGTCCCCCGAAGCCCGCGCCTATCCCTATCTCGCGGCGGAAAACTTCCTGCGCCAGCAAGGCCTTGACGTCCACCACGCCAACGACCTGCGGATCCTCCCGGACCTGGACCCGCGTCACCACAGCCTGATGCTGCTGGGCGAGCGCTCGAACATGAGCCCGCGCCAGGCCGACCAGTTGCTCAACTGGGCCCGGGCCGGCGGCCGCCTGCTGTTCGTCGCCGAAGCCCTCTGGGACCCGCGACAAGGCCGCAGTAGCGACCTGCTGCTGGATCGCGTGCAACTGCGCCAGTCCCTGAGCAAGGACCTCAAGGGCGACGGCCCCGAACCCGAGGACAAGTACTACCCGCAACTGACCCGGATGTACCTGGAGGACGAGGACGCCCCGGCCTACTTCAGTTTCGACACCGCCTTCCACCTGTCCGACCCGCAGAACCTGGCGCAATCCTGGGCCAGCAGCGCCACTTCCACGCACCTGATGCAAATGAGCTACGGCCTCGGCACGATCACGGTGCTGACCGACGCCGACCTCTGGACCAACGCCGCCATCGGTCGCTACGACAACGCCTGGCTGCTCTGGTACCTGAGCCAGGACAGCGACGTCACACTGCTGTTCAACACCGACCATGACAGCCTGTTCAGCCTGCTGCTGCGCTATTTCCCCCAGGCACTGGTGGCCTTCGCCGCCCTGATCGCCCTGTGGCTATGGCATGTCGGCCTGCGCCAGGGTCCGTTACAGGCCCCGGCCTCCAAGGCCCGCCGGCAACTGCAGGAACACCTGCGGGCCAGCGCCGATTTCCTGCTCCGGCGCAGCGGCCAGGAGGCCTTGCTGCAAGCCCTGCAACAGGACATCCTGCGCCGCGCCCGCCGCCGACACCCCGGATTCGAACGGCTCGGCGTTGCCGACCAGTGGCAGGTGCTCGCGCGCCTGACCCGCCAACCCACCAGCGCCATCAGCCAGGCCTTGCGCCCACGCCCGAAACAGCGCCTTTCCAGCGCTGACTTCAGCCGTCAGGTCGCCCACCTGCAAACCCTCAGGAATGCCCTATGAGCGAACATCCAACGGAACCGGCACCGGCGGTCGACGCCGAGGCCCACGCCCTCCAGCAGCGCCATCGCGCCAGCCAGCTGGCCCAGGCGGTGCGTCATGAACTGCAAAAGGCCCTGATCGGCCAGGACGCGGTCATCGACGACGTCCTGACCGCGCTGATCGCCGGCGGCCATGTCCTGCTCGAAGGCGTGCCCGGACTCGGCAAGACTCTCCTGGTGCGGGCCCTGGCCCGTTGCTTCGGCGGCGACTTCGCGCGGATCCAGTTCACCCCCGACCTGATGCCCAGCGATGTCACCGGGCATGCCGTCTACGACCTGCAGACCGAGCAGTTCAAGTTGCGCAAGGGCCCGCTGTTCACCAACCTGCTGCTGGCCGACGAGATCAACCGCGCCCCGGCGAAAACCCAGGCCGCCCTGCTCGAAGCCATGCAGGAGCGCCAGGTCACCCTGGAGGGTCGCGCCCTGCCGATTGCCCAGCCATTCATGGTGCTGGCCACCCAGAACCCGATCGAACAGGAAGGCACCTACCCGCTGCCCGAGGCCGAGCTGGACCGCTTCATGCTCAAGCTGCGCATGGACTATCCGGAGGCCGAGCAGGAATTGAACATGGTCCGCCAGGTCACCCGCTCGACCAAGGCCGACATGCTCGACGTGCAACCGCTGCGTACCGTGCTGCAAGCCAAGGATGTGCTGGCCCTGCAGCGTATCGCCAGCGACCTGCCGCTGGACGAGCAGGTCCTCGACTACGCCGTGCGCCTGGCCCGGGCCACCCGTACCTGGCCCGGCCTGACCCTCGGCGCCGGCCCCCGAGCCTCGATTGCCCTGGTCCGCGGTGCGCGGGCACGGGCCTTGTTGCGTGGCGGCGATTTTGTCATACCGGACGACATCAAGGGTTGTGCGCTGGCCGTCCTGCGCCATCGGGTCCGTATCGCCCCGGAACTGGATATAGAAGGCCTGTCGGTCGAGCAGGTGCTCAGGCAACTGCTCGACCAGGTCCCGGCGCCGCGCCTGTGAGTCAGCCCGAACGATGAAACCCTCACGGCTGCTGCTGATCTGGCTGGGCGTACTGCTCGGGCTGGGGATCCTCCTCGGGGCGCTCAAGGCCCTGGGCGTCGGCGTCCCTGAAAGCTTCGACGCGATCGGCTGGGGCCTGTTGCTGGCGCTGTTGCTGCTGGCCGCGCTGGACGCCGCGCGCCTGCGCCGCCTGCCCTCGCCACGCCTGCAACGGCAGATGCCCGGCAGCCTGGCCCTGGGCCGCTGGGGCGAAGTGCGCATCGAGTTGCAGCACGATTACCCGGACGAACTGCAGTTGCAGGTGTTCGACCATGTTCCGGACGGCGTGGGATTCGAACACCTGCCGCAGTCCATCACCCTGCAACCGGGGGAAAAAAGCGAACTGGGTTACCGCGTACGGCCCCTGCGCCGCGGGCATTTCACCTTCGAGCGCTGCGAAATCAGCCTGCCCAGCCCGCTGGGCCTGTGGTCGCAACGGCGCTACCTGGCACTCGACGACGCCACCCGGGTCTATCCCGACTTCGCCCGGCTCTACGGTGCACGCCTGCTGGCGGTGGATAACTGGCTCAGCCAGCTCGGCGTGCGCCAGCGCCAGCGGCGTGGCCTGGGCCTGGAGTTCAACCAGCTGCGGGAATTTCGCGAAGGCGACAGCCTGCGCCAGATCGACTGGAAAGCCACCGCCCGGCAACGCACCCCGATCGCCCGGGAATACCAGGACGAACGCGACCAGCAGATCATCTTCATGCTCGACTGCGGGCGCCGCATGCGCAGCCAGGACGGCGAGCTGGCGCACTTCGACCACGCGCTCAACGCCTGCCTGCTGCTCAGCTATGTGGCCCTGCGCCAGGGCGACGCGGTCGGCCTGAGCACCTTCGCCGGCGATCAGCCGCGCTTCCTGTCACCGGTCAAGGGCCAGGGCCAGCTCAACCTGCTGCTCAACGCGGTCTACGACCTGGACAGCAGCCAGCGGCCGGCGGACTACCAGGCCGCTGCCAGCCAGGTCCTGGCCCGGCAGAAGCGCCGCGCCCTGGTGGTGCTGGTCACCAACCTGCGGGATGAAGACGACGAGGAACTGCTGACCGCGGTCAAGCGCCTGGGTCGCCAGCACCGGGTGCTGGTCGCCAGCCTGCGTGAGGAAATCCTCGACCAGTTGCGCCAGAGCCCGGTACAGACGCTGCCCGAAGCCCTCGCCTACTGCGGCACGGTCGACTACCTGAATGCCCGGGCCAACCTCCATGAGCGCCTCAACGCCCATGGGGTTCCCGTACTCGACGCGCGTCCAAGCGAACTCGGCGCCGAGCTGGTCAGCCGCTACCTCAGTTGGAAGAAAGCCGGGACCCTGTGAAACCGGAGGGCTCCCCGGCTACGCCGAAGCCTCCAACGGGTAAAAGCTGAAATAGTGCTGTAACGCATCCACCAGCTTCTGATACGCCTCGGGAGGTTCGGACAGGACAAACCCCGAGTCGTAATAGCCCGGCGTCACCTCTTCATGGGACCAGAGACAACGGGCATTCAGATCGATGAGCTGGACCGTGTCATCCGGTCCGGGGAGTTTCAATTGCAGCTGGAAGTCCGCATTCACCAATAACGGCAACTGGCTGATGAGCATCAGCCCGTCTTCGGAGACATTGCCCAGATACCCCATGGGCTTGTCGGTGAAGCGGTTGAACACCTTCAAAAAATACGGCAACTGGTGCCGCTCGATTCGACGGTCGGTAGGCATGTTCGTGATCGCTATACAAGGCCATTCAGCATGACCGCGCTAGTGCTTCGGAGCAGGGCCAGCCGGCCCGCTCTCCCTTGGCCTCGGCGCGACGGCAGCGGATCGCCCTGTCGCATGACATCTACCGAGCCATGGTTTTCAACTCGAACGAATTGATGAAACTCAAACCATACCCCCCGAACTGTAGCTGAAAGCTGGCAGAGAGCCAGTTCATATTACAGCCTTCATCATAGGGCTGCCGGCCTGGGTTGGGCCGGGACTGCGCCGTCGGCGTGCCCCAACTGACGCAAGGTATCCAGGCGAGCCTGGGCCCGGTAGGCATATTCGCTGTAGGGGAACTGGGTGATGATGAACCGATAGGTCTGCGCCGCGTCGACGAACAGTTTCTGGCGCTCCAGGCACTGACCGCGCAACATCGACACTTCCGGCTGGACGTAGGGCCGGGTGCGGCTCTCACGGTCGACCTGGGACAGTTGCAGCATCACGTCTTCACAATTGCCCCGGTCATAGGAACGGTAGGCATTGTTCAGGTGGCTGTTCATCGACCAGCGGGTGCAACCGACGACACTGGCGGCCAAGACTAAAACGAGCAAAATTCGCATGGATATCTCCTGTTCTTGGCAGTGTATCGACCCGTCGGCGAAAATCTTCAGAGTGTTCGCCAAACAACATATCCGAAAAAAACTTCTTCGCCGAAAAGTAGTGCAAATGAACAATGACTACAGCACAGGACCATAGTAGCCTCTCGTTGCGCTTGAACTCAGGAGTCTCTGCATGTCCGTTCGTCGTACTAAAATCGTCGCCACACTGGGCCCGGCCAGCAACTCGCCGGAAGTTCTGGAACAGCTGATTCTGGCTGGCCTGGACGTCGCCCGCCTGAACTTTTCCCACGGTACCCCCGACGAGCACAAGGCTCGCGCCAAGCTGGTCCGCGACCTCGCCGCCAAGCACGGGCGCTTCGTCGCGCTCCTGGGTGACCTGCAGGGCCCGAAGATCCGTATCGCCAAATTCGCCAACAAGCGTATCGAGCTGAAGATCGGTGATCAATTCACCTTCTCCACCAGCCATCCGCTGACCGAAGGCAACCAGCAGGTCGTCGGTATCGACTACCCGGACCTGGTCAAGGATTGCGGCGTGGGCGACGAGCTGCTGCTTGACGACGGTCGCGTGGTCATGCGCGTCGACACCGCTACCGACACCGAACTGCGTTGCACCGTGACCATCGGTGGCCCGCTGTCGGACCACAAGGGTATCAACCGTCGCGGTGGCGGCCTGACCGCTCCGGCCCTGACCGAAAAGGACAAGGCCGACATCAAGCTCGCCGCTGAAATGGAAGTGGACTACCTCGCGGTCTCCTTCCCGCGTGACGCCGCCGACATGGAATACGCCCGCAAGCTGCGCGACGAAGCCGGCGGCACCGCCTGGCTGGTGGCGAAGATCGAGCGCGCCGAAGCCGTGGCCGACGACGAGACCCTCGACGGCCTGATCAAGGCCAGCGACGCCGTCATGGTTGCCCGTGGCGACCTCGGCGTGGAAATCGGCGATGCCGAGCTGGTGGGCATCCAGAAGAAAATCATTCTGCATGCGCGCCGCCACAACAAGGCCGTGATCGTTGCGACCCAGATGATGGAGTCGATGATCCAGAACCCGATGCCGACCCGTGCCGAAGTGTCCGACGTCGCCAACGCCGTGCTGGACTACACCGACGCCGTCATGCTGTCGGCCGAAAGCGCCGCCGGGGCCTACCCGCTCGAAGCCGTGCAGGCCATGGCCCGCATCTGTGTCGGCGCGGAAAAGCACCCGACCAGCAAGACCTCCAGCCACCGTATCGGCAAGGTCTTCGAAAGCTGCGACCAGAGCATCGCCCTGGCCGCCATGTACACCGCCAACCACTTCCCGGGTGTCAAGGCGATCATCGCCCTGACCGAAAGCGGCTACACGCCGTTGATCATGTCGCGGATCCGTTCGTCCGTGCCGATCTACGCGTTCTCCCCGCACCGTGAAACCCAGGCTCGCGCGGCGATGTTCCGTGGCGTCTACACCGTGCCGTTCGACCCGGCTTCGCTGCCGCCTGAGCAAGTCAGCCAGGCCGCGGTGGACGAGTTGCTCAAGCGCGGCGTGGTCGAGCAAGGCGACTGGGTCATCCTGACCAAGGGTGACAGCTACCACACCATCGGTGGCACCAACGGCATGAAGATCCTGCATGTCGGCGACCCGATGGTCTGAGTGACCTGACGCTGGACCCGAAGCCTCGCCGCAGTCTTGCCGCGAGGCTTTTTAATGCCTGGAAGAACCACTACCCCGGGCGTTGCGATTGCTCAGCGCCGGGTCATGAACCCCGAAAGCGCGGCAATCGCCTCGGGCGAACGCAGGCGCTGGACAAACAGCGTGCCCTCGGCCTCCACCACCTTGCGCAGTTGCTCGCGGTCCGGGGCCTTCATCAGTTCCTTGCTGATCTGCACCGCCGCCGGTGCCAGTTGCTCGAAACGCAGTGCCGCTTCCCTGGCCCTGGCCAGTGCCTCGGCACCACTGGACAAGGCCGCCGTCGCCAGCCCCCAGGCCGCCGCCTGTTCACCGCTGAAACCTTCGCCCAGGAGCAACAGCTCGGCAGCCCTGGCATGGCCGACCAGGCGTGGCAGCAACAGGCTGGAACCGAATTCGGGGCACAGGCCCAGGTTGACGAACGGCATCCGCAGGCGCGCATCGGCGCTGACATAGACCAGGTCACAATGCAGCAGCAAGGTCGTGCCGATCCCCACCGCCGGCCCCGCCACGGCGGCAATCAGCGGCTTGCGGCAGTCGAGCAGGCTGCGCATGAAATGGAACACCGGGCTGTCGAGGTCGCTCGGCGGCTCCTCGAGGAAATCGGCGATATCGTTGCCGCTGGTAAAACATTCTTCACTGCCACGGATCAGCACCGCCCTGATCGCCGGGTCTTCGTCGGCCTGGCGCAACACCTGGCCCAACTGGCTGTACATGGCGCGGGTCAGGGCGTTCTTCTTGTCGGCACGGTTCAGGCGCAGGGTCAGCAGACCGCCTTCGCGCTCAATCACAATCGCGTCAGTCATCACGGCTCTCTTGTTGTGGGCTCTGTGTTTTTCGAAAGCGGGCGCTCAACCCCGCGGCAGGAACACATCCGCCAGCAGTTGATTACGCGGCAATCCGGCCAGGTACAGGCGCTTGGCAAAGGCTTCGACACTGGCCGGGGCACCACAGAGTAGAGCCAGGGTTTGTCGCGAGACAAGCCGCAGTTTGGCCAGAAACTCCGGCAGTTCGGCCCCGTCCAGGTATTCGACCGTGAGATTGTCATGGGCCGCGGCCAGTCCGGCCAGCTCGGCGGCCAGGTAGTGCTCATGGCGATCATGGGCCAGGTGCACCAGGCGGATCGGTCCTTCGTGGCCCTGGCGCAAGGCTTCGCGCAGTACGCCCCACAACGGTCCGAGACCGGTGCCGGCCGCCAGCAGCCAGAGCGGTCGGGCATGCCAGTCGGGATCGTAATGCAAGGCGCCGCCACGCAACTCGCCCAGGCGAATCACTTCGCCGATGCTGAAGCGCCGGGCCGCATCGACGAATTCGCCGGGCTGGCGGCAATCGAGGTGAAATTCCAGGTGGCGGTCTTCCTCGGGCAGGCTCGCCAATGAGTAGGGACGCGCGACACCCAGGGTGGTCCACAGCACCAGATGCTGGCCGGCGCGATAACGCAGCGGACGTTCCGGCAACAGCCGCAGGCGCAGGACCGTCGGGCTCGGCCAATCGAGTTCGGCGATATGGGCCGCGACCCCGTCCCGTAGCGGATCGAAGACTTCCAGGAGCAAGTCCTCCTGTACCTGGCACTGACAGGCCAGGCGCCAGCCACGCTCGCGCTGCACGGGGGTCAGGGCCTGCGGTTGCCTGTCCAGCGGTTCACCCTGCAGGCAATGCACCAGGCAGGCATGGCAACTGCCCGCCCGGCAACTGTAGGGCACCCTCACTCCGGCCTGGTTCAAGGCATCGAGCAGATTGCTGCCGATGGCCACCGACCAGGCCCGTTCACCGACCCGCAGCTCAGGCATCGCTGTATTCCCAGGCGGCGCAACAACGGTTGCGGCCGTCCCGCTTGGCGCGGTACAGCGCCTGGTCGGCACGCTGCAAGGCGTCATCGAGATCGTCGTCCTCGACCACCAGGGTCATGCCCACCGACAGGCTCAGGTTACTCACCGTCACGCCAACCAGCTCGACCTGGGTAAAGGCCAGGCGCAGTCGTTCGCAGCAGGCCGTCAGGCGCTCGGGATCGGCATTGGGCAACAGCAACACGAATTCTTCTCCACCATAACGGGCCAGCACATCGCCCTCGCGTACACAGGCGCCGGCCACGCCGGCAAAGGCCTGCAACACCTGGTCACCGGCCGCGTGCCCATGGACGTCGTTGATGCGCTTGAAGTGATCCAGGTCGATCAGCGCCAGGCCGTGCACGGTGTCCGGGTCCATCAGTTCCAGCTCGCGGGAAGCCAGGCGCAGGAAGTGCCGACGATTATACAGGCCGGTCAGCTCGTCAGTGGCGACCAGGTCCTCCAGCTGGCGCATCATTCCGCGCAGGGTGTCCTGGTGGGCCTGCAGGGCAAACCGCCGCTGGCGCATGCGTTGCCGGGAGGCCTGGACATAACTGGCATACAGGCACAGCCACACCAGCACCACGAACAGCACGCTGACCTGCAGCGCCGCCAATCCGGGATCGGGCAGCCGGAACTGATAGCCTTCCCACAGATTCAGGGCGGCAAAGCTGAAGAACACCAGCACCGCGCAACGCACGAATTTGCGGCGCGGCAGATGAAACAGGCCGAACAGCAGCACCAGCGGGTAAAACACCAGGAAGGTGCCGCGGGCGTGCTCGAGATTGGCCATCATGTAGGTCTGCCAGCCCAGTCCCAGCAATACCTGGAACTCGGTCAGGCTCGGATCGCGAAAGCGCAGGTTGCGGCCACTGAAAAACAGCCAGCCGAGTCCACCCTGGCTGGCGATCACCAGGCCGGTACTGATCAGGCCCGTGGTGACGCTGGCACGGTAGTGGTCGGTGAAAATCGCCGCCCAGACCAGCAGCAATGCCAGTACATACGTACCGGCAGCCAGGGCAAAGCGTTTGCGTAACAGACTCTGTATGGCTTTATGGGTCAATCTATGACTCACCGTGCGCTGAGGGCTCAAGGGGTTTCCTTCCCGTACAGGCCACTTGCCACTCTAGTGATCTGGATCAAAAATGACTATTCAATTTTTTACAACTAGTACAGCTTTTGCTGTACGAGCACGCAAGAACGATGCCTGCCGCCACCCGACCATGGTTTGACCACTGACGGATGTGCCCGGCAGCCGGGCGGGTTATACTGCCGCGCCTTTTTTGTGCCGGTCCTGCGTGCCCGGCCAGCCTCAAAAGATGTTTTCGACAGACCGGATGCACCCAGGTCGCAAACACCTTACTTAAATGTTCCCGTCTTTATAGAGGAGCGCGACCCATGACCGTGATCAAGCAAGACGACCTGATACAGAGCGTTGCTGACGCCCTTCAGTTCATTTCCTACTACCACCCCGTGGACTTCATCCAGGCCATGCACGAGGCCTACCTGCGGGAAGAGTCGCCGGCCGCCCGTGACTCCATGGCACAGATCCTGATCAACTCGCGCATGTGCGCCACCGGCCACCGGCCGATCTGCCAGGACACCGGGATCGTCACCGTTTTCGTCCGCGTCGGCATGGACGTGCGCTGGGATGGCGCCACCATGGGCCTGGACGACATGATCAACGAAGGCGTGCGTCGCGCTTACAACCTGCCGGAAAACGTCCTGCGCGCCTCGATCCTGGCCGACCCGGCCGGTGCCCGCAAGAACACCAAGGACAACACCCCGGCGGTCATCCACTACTCCATCGTCCCGGGCAACACCGTGGAAGTGGACGTGGCGGCCAAGGGCGGCGGTTCCGAGAACAAGTCGAAGATGGCCATGCTCAACCCGTCCGACTCGATCGTCGACTGGGTCCTCAAGACCGTACCGACCATGGGTGCCGGCTGGTGCCCACCGGGCATGCTCGGCATCGGCATCGGCGGCACCGCGGAGAAAGCCGCGGTGATGGCCAAGGAAGTGTTGATGGAATCCATCGACATCCACGAGTTGAAGAAACGTGGTCCGTCCAACCGCATCGAAGAAATGCGCCTGGAGCTGTTCGAGAAGGTCAACCAGCTGGGCATCGGTGCCCAGGGCCTGGGCGGCCTGACCACCGTGCTCGACGTGAAGATCATGGACTACCCGACCCACGCCGCTTCCCTGCCGGTGTGCATGATCCCCAACTGCGCCGCCACCCGTCACGCGCACTTCGTGCTCGATGGTTCCGGCCCGGCCTCGCTGGAAGCGCCACCGCTGGACGCCTACCCGGAAATCGTCTGGGAAGCCGGTCCGTCGGCCCGTCGCGTCAACCTCGACACCCTGACCCCGGAAGACGTGCAGAGCTGGAAGCCGGGCGAAACCGTCCTGCTCAACGGCAAGATGCTCACCGGTCGCGATGCTGCGCACAAGCGCATGGTGGAAATGCTGAACAAGGGTGAAACCTTGCCGGTGGACCTCAAGGGTCGCTTCATCTACTACGTCGGCCCGGTTGACCCGGTGCGCGAGGAAGTCGTCGGCCCAGCCGGTCCGACCACCGCCACGCGCATGGACAAGTTCACCCGGCAGATCCTCGACCAGACCGGCCTGCTGGGCATGATCGGCAAGTCCGAGCGCGGCCCGACCGCCATCGAAGCGATCAAGGACCACAAAGCCGTGTACCTGATGGCCGTGGGTGGCGCTGCCTACCTGGTGGCCCAGGCGATCAAGAAATCCAAGGTCGTCGCCTTTGCCGAACTGGGCATGGAAGCGATCTACGAGTTCGAGGTCAAGGACATGCCGGTCACGGTCGCCGTCGATGCCAAGGGCGAATCGGTGCACATCACCGGCCCGGCGATCTGGCAGAAGAAAATCAGCGACAGCCTGGCGGTAGAAGTGCAGTAACGGCTTCTGTTGCAGGAAAAGAGGCGGCCCGGTTGATCCGGGCCGCCTTTTTTATGCCCGGAAAACAGCACCGTGGCGAAATACCAGTCCTGTAGGAGCTGGCTTGCCAGCGATCAGGCCCTCAAGTCTTGCGGTGCCCATCCGGACGTCATCGCCAGCAAGCCGGCTCCCACAAAAGGGGGCATCACCACCCAATATCGCTACCACCACGATCCCTGTAGGAGCTGGCTTGCCAGCGATGAGGCCCTCAAGCCTTGCGGTGCCCACCCGGACGTCATCGCCAGCAAGCCGGCTCCCACAAAGGGGACATCACCACCCAATATCGCTACCACCGCGATCCCTGTAGGAGCTGGCTTGCCAGCGATGGGGCCCTCAAGTCTTGCGGTGCCCACCCGGACGCCCCAGCGTAGCGATGGCTGTATCAAGCTCACGTATCCTTACCATCAGCATCCTCCAGCCATACAGCATCCCATAGTGGATAATCCCCTACCTGTGTCACCAAACCAGCGCGCAACGGGTTGGCGACGATGTAGCGGGCAACTGCCAGCAAATCTTCTTCGCTGCGAATCGCACGATCATGAAAGCCTTTTTGCCAAAGCCTCCCCGAACGTCCTGAACGGGCATTGATCTCTCGTGCACTTCTCGATTTTGTCGCAAGCATCAGCTCTGGCAAGGTGCCGTTTTTCAGCTCAACCAACCAGTGGAAATGATCCGGCATAACGACCCAGGTCAGGGAGTCAGCCAAGCCTAAGCTTTGTGCCTGACGAAATTGCTGTACCAGCAACCTGCCCGTTTGCCAGTCGGCGAGAATCGGTCTGCGGTTCTCGATAACGGCGGTCAGAAGATAGATTTGTCCGGACTGTGAATAGCGCCCGGCACGCAGCCGGTTGGAGTGAGGTGGCATAGGCAATCCGTCGCCTTCCTGTAGGGGTGGGAGGTCACAGAAAAGTTAGTACGCGACCGGAAAAAATGAAAAATGACCTTGGTTCTGGATGTGTCTGTACCCCTGCCATTGTTGCGATGCGGCGGCCTGGCAACCCAACACCTACCCAGATCGTGACTGCAACGATGCTTGATGGTCATGCACAAACCTTGTGGGAGCCGGCTTGCTGGCGATGGCGTCCGGGCAGGCGCCACAAGACTCAGGGGCCTCATCGCTGGCAAGCCAGCGCCTACAAGGGCCGTGCCGGGCATAGAACCGGCGTATGACATCTCACTCTGTGGGAGCCGGCTTGTCGGCGATGGCAGACGATCAAGCGCCACAAGGCTCCAGGGCCTCATCGCTGGCAAGCCAGCTCCTACAAGGGCCGTGTCGGACACAGAACCGGCGTATGACCTCTCACCCTGTGGGAGCCGGCTTGCTGGCGATGACAGATGATCGAGCGCCACAAGGCTCAAGGGCCTCATCGCTGGCAAGCCAGCTCCTACAAGGGGCATGTCGGACACAGGACCGGCGTATGACACCTCTCCCTGTGGGAGCCGGCTTGCTGGCGATGGCGTCCGGGCAGGCGCCACAAGGCTCCAGGGCCTCATCGCTGGCAAGCCAGCTCCTACAAGGGCCGTGCCGGGCATAGAACCGGCGTATGACATCTCAATCTGTGGGAGCCGGCTTGCTGGCGATGGCGTCCGAGCAGGCGCCGCAAGACTCAAGGGCCTCATCGCTGGCAAGCCAGCTCCTACAAGGGGCATGTCGGACACAGAACCGGCGTATGACATCTCAATCTGTGGGAGCCGGCTTGCTGGCGATGGCAGACGATCAAGCGCCGCAGGACTCGCGACCCCATCACCGGCAATCCAGCGCGCCCACGGCCACCACCGCCCGCAGGCGTTCGCGCAGCCAGCCCAGCGCCTGATCGCCATCACGACGCTGGTGCCAGACAAAAATGAAATCGAACGGCGCAATCTCGAAGGGCGGCGGCACTACCACCAGCCGCTCCTGATCGATATGGCGCAAGTTGCGCGAGGCGACGGTCAGGATCAGGTCCGTGCCCGCAATCAACTGCGGCGCCACGCTCCAGTGCGGCAGGCTGAGCGCCACGCGCCGACGCTGGTGCATCGCGCTCAGGGCCCGCTCGATTTCCGCCGTGCCGCTGCCGCGCATTTCCAGCAGCACATGGGGCCGTGCCAGATAGTCGGACAGATCGAGCCCGCCCCCGGCCGACAGACTGTCCCGATCCACCAGGCAGGCATAGTGCTCGCTGAACAGATGGGCACTGCGCAACTCCGGTGAAAAGTCCGGGAACACCCCGGTGGCCGCATCGATATCGCCATTGAGCAACAGCTCCAGCATCCCCTCGCGACTGGCCTGGGTGATCTGCAGGTCAATGCCCGGCGCCTCCCGCCGCAACACCCGCACCAGCCCCGGCAACAACAGGGCGGCGCCATAGTCGGACATCGCCAGCCGGAACGTGCGTCGGGCCGACGCCGGATCAAAACCTTGCGGGGCCAGCAGGTCCTGCACCCGCCCCAGGGCATCGCGCAACGGCAACGCCAGTTCCAGCGCCCGGGCGGTCGGCACCAGGCCGCCGCCGACACGCACCAGCAAGGGATCACCGAGCAAATCGCGCAAACGGCCCAGGGCATGGCTGACCGCCGGCTGGCTCAGGTGCAGGCGCTCGGCGGCACGGGTCACGTGTTGTTCGGCGAGCAGGGCGTCGAGGATCACCAACAGGTTGAGATCGATACGACGAAGATCATTCATCCGCTGCATGCTCTTGATATTTTCTTCGAATTTAAATTTGCCCGGCGAATACCTTAGAGTCCAGCAAAACCTGTTGGAGAACGATCATGAACATCTTGAATTGGCTCGGGCTGCTGGCCCTGGCGGCGCTAGCCGGCGCGGTGGTGCCGTTCCAGAGCGCGGTCAACGCGAACCTGGGCCGGGGCCTCGGCCATCCGCTGTGGGCAACGCTGGTCTCGCTGCTGGTGAGCATGGCCGTACTGCTGCCGACGATGCTCGCCCTGCGCCTGCCATTCCCCGACCTGGAATTTGCCGCCCGGGCTCCCGCCTGGATCTGGCTCGGCGGCCTGTTCGGTGTGTGTTTCGTCGCCCTGGCGGTACTGCTGGTGCCCAGGCTGGGAACGGGCGGCTTTATCGCCCTGGCCCTCGCCGGGCAAGTGGCGGCCTCGCTGCTGCTGGATCACTTCGGCCTGTTCGGCCTGCAGGCGCGCCCTCTCGACACGCCGCGGCTGATCGGCGCGGCCCTGCTGATCGCCGGGGTGGTGACGATCCAGCTCGGCAGCGCCCCCGGCCGGCCCGTCGCCCAACTGCCCACGTCAGCGGCGGGCAATGCTCAGTCGGCCTGATGCCGGTCGAGGCTGCGCAGTTTCTGTGGCAGCCCCCACAACAGCAACCCGGCGGCGATCAGGCTGGTGACGCCGATGACGTAGAGCGCCGGCGTCGTGCTGCCGCTGAGGTCCTTGATCCGTCCGACCATGACCGGGCTGATGATGCCGCCGAACTGCCCCAGGGTATTGATCACCGCGATACCGCCCGCCGCACCGGCACCCGCGCCGGCCAGCAGCTTCGGCGGCAAGGTCCAGAAGGTCGGGATCGACGCGATGATCCCGGCTCCCAGCAGGCTCAGGGCAACGATCAGGAACACCGTGTGATCGGCGAAGATTCCCGCACAGAAGAAGCCGATCGCCCCCAGCACCACCAGCCCGCAGACAAACTTGCGGCGCTCGCCACTGGCGTCGGACAGGCGTCCCACCACCACCATGCTGATCGCCCCGCAGATATAGGGGATGGCCGTGAGCAAGCCGATCATCACCGGGCTCTGGGTGCCCGCGCTGCGAATCAGCTGCGGCGCCCAGAAGTTCAGGCCATAGGAAGCGACCTGGATCAGGAAGTAGATCAGCCCCAAGGTCAGGAAACCGGGAATGCGCAGCGCCGCCAGCAGCGAACTGCCGCCCTGGTGCGGCTCATGCTGGGCAATACGGCTCGACAGCAGGGTCTTCTCCGCCGGTGTCAGCCAGTGGGCATCGTCGATACGGTCCTTGAGCAGGGTCAGCACCAACAGGCCGAGACCGATGCAAGGCAGGCCGCCGAGCAGGAACAACCAGTGCCAGCCGCGCATCTGCAACACACCGTCGAGGTGTTCCAGCACCAGCCCGGAGAACGGCGCGCCCACCAGGCCGGCGAACGCCGAGGCGAGAAACAGCATCGAGGTGATACGTCCGCGATAGTGCTGGGGGAACCACAAGGTCAGGTAATACAGCACACCCGGGGCGAAACCGGCCTCCATCGCGCCGATGACAAAACGCAGGGCATAGAACTGCCATTCGCTGTTGACGAAGACCATCGCCGCCGTCGCCAGTCCCCAGGACATCATGATCCGGGCGATCCAGCGGCGCGCGCCGACCTTGTAGAGCATCATGTTGCTCGGCACTTCGAACAGCACATAGCCGACCACGAACAGCCCCGCTCCCAACCCGTAGGCGGTGTCGCTGAGGCTCAGGTCGGCCTGCAACTGGAACTTGGCGAAGCTGATATTGATCCGGTCGAAGAAAGCGAACAGGTAGCAGACCATGATCAGCGGCATCAGTCGCCAGGCGACCTTGCTGACCAGGGCTTTTTCGGCAGTGTGCATAACGGCGGGGCTCGCGCCCGCCTCCAGGACATTGAGGCTCATGGTATTTCTCCAGGCGGACTGCCCGTGGGTGTCCGATTGTTTTTGTTGTCTGGTGATGATTGTCTGAAGCAGGTACCGCTATGATCCGGCGCCAAAGTCCGGGAGCGGATGCAGGTCGCAATTGCGTCCGGCCTTGGCCACCTGGCCGGGCAGTTCGTGTCCGAGCAGCGCCGGCAGGCGACGGGAGATCGCCAGCAGCGCCGGCAGGTCGATCCCGGTGTCGATGCCCATCTCGTCGCACAGGTTGACCAGGTCCTCGGTACAGATATTGCCCGAGGCCCCGGGGGCGAAAGGGCAGCCGCCGAGCCCGCCGACCGCGGCGTCGAAACGCCGGGCCCCGACCTCATACGCGGCCAGCACGTTGCACAGGCCCAGGCCACGGGTATTGTGGAAATGCAGGGTCAGGGCCTTGGCCGGCAGACGGCCGAGCACACGCTTGACCAGCCGCTCGACCTGACGCGGATTGGCCATGCCGGTGGTGTCGGCCAGGGTGATGCCCTGCATGCCCATTTCCAGGTAGGTATCGACGATCCGCACCACGCGGTCTTCGTCGATGGCACCTTCGAACGGACAGCCGAAGGTGGTGGCGATGCTCGCGTTCAGCAGCACCGTCTCGCCGCGAACCCGTTCGATGACCGTCGCGAAGGCCGTCAGCGAGGCCTCGCAACTCATGCGCATATTGGCCCGGTTGTGGCTCTGGCTGGCGGACATCACCAGGTTCAGTTCATCGGCGCCGGCCGCCAGGGCCCGCTCGGCCCCTTTCAGGTTCGGCACCAATGCCACGTAGATCACGCCCGCCTGGCGACGAATGCCGCGAAAGACGGCTTCACCATCGCGCAGCGCCGGGATCGCCTTGGGCGAGACAAAGGAACCGCCTTCGATCCGCGAGAAGCCGGCCAGCGACAGTTCGTCGATCAAGGCGATCTTGTCGACGGTTTCGACCCAGCTCGGTTCGATCTGCAAACCGTCGCGGGGCGAGACTTCCTGGACCACCAGGCGTTCGGAAAAATCGCGGATCATTGCACCACCCCTTCGGCTTTCAGGCGTTCGATATCGGCCTCGATCAGGCCCAGGTCCTGGAGAATGTCATGGGTATGCTGGCCCAGGCTCGGCCCCTGCCAATTCACCACGCCCGGTGTCTCGGACAGTTTCGGCACGATGCCCGGCATTTTCACCCGGGTACCGCCAGGCAATTGCGCATCCAGCAGCATGTCGCGGGCCTGGTAATGGGGATCGGCGACGATATCGGCGACGGAATAGATCCGCCCGGCCGGCACCTCGGCGTCCTGCAGGGCCAGCAGTACATCGTCGATCGGCAGGCTGCTGGTCCAGTGGGTGATCGCCGCGTCCAGCAACCCGCTCTGTGCCGCCCGGCCATCGTTGTGGGCGAACTGCGGCGCCTCGGCCAGGTCGGGGCGGCCGATCACGTTCATCAGGCGCTTGTAGATCGGGTCGCTGTTGCCGGCGATCACTACATAGGCGCCATCAGCGGTCAGGTAGGTATTGGACGGAGCGATGCCGGGCAAGGCTCCCCCCGTACGCTCACGGACATGGCCGAGCAGGTCGTATTCCGGCACCAGGCTTTCCATGACATTGAACACGCTTTCGGCCAGGGAGACATCGACCACCTGCCCTTCACCCTGGCCGGTCTTGACCCGCAACAGCGACATCAGCGCGCCGATGACACCGTGCAACGAGGCCAGGGAATCGCCGAGACTGACCCCGACCCGCGCCGGTGGCGAACCGGGCGTGCCGGTGGTGTAGCGGATCCCGCCCATGGCTTCGCCGATGGCGCCGAATCCGGGACGGTCGCGATAGGGGCCGGTCTGGCCATAGCCGGAAATGCGCACCAGGGTCAGCCCGGGATTGAGGGCGTGGAGCACGTCCCAACCGAGGCCGAGTTTCTCCAGGGCGCCGGGGCGCAGGTTTTCGATCAGCACGTCGGCATCGGTCGCCAGTTGCTTGACCAGTTCGATGCCTTGCGCCGACTTGAGATTCAGCGCCAGGGATTTCTTGTTCCGCGATTGCAGGTACCACCAGAGCGAGGTGCCTTCGTGGAGCTTTCGCCACTTGCGAAGCGGATCGCCCTGGCCGATGGATTCGATCTTGATCACCTCGGCGCCGAACTCGCCGAGCATGCGCGCCGCGAAAGGCGCCGCAATCAGCGTGCCGATCTCGATCACCTTGATTCCGCTCAGGGGAGCAGTCATCACCGGTACCTCACTTTCTTGGAATTTGCAGCCAAGGCTAGTGGAGCACGGGGTGTTGAATCCAACCTTCACTCGGCAAGCTTCGTTCGCGAAACGCGAAAGCTCGGGAGCAGGAACGTTCAGTCCGGCGCTTTCAGGTGCTCGAACAACAAACGGCTCACCGGCGACAACGCCGTCTCATCCCGGGCCACCAGGATCAGGCTGCGCGTGGACCATTCGTCGTTGAGCGGCACGGCGTGCAAGCCCAGGGCCCGACCGAACAGCTCATAGGCCTTCAGCGGCAGGATGCCGATGCCCATGTTCGCCTGGACCATCCGGCACATGGCATCGAAGCCCGGCACATGGATCCGCAGACGCAGCACCTTGCCCGCCGCGCGGGCCGCCGCATGGGTGCGCATATTGATCGAACTGGCCGAATGCAGGCCGACGTGATCGCTGTCCAGCGTCTCGGCGAACGCCAGTTCCTCGCGGCCCGCCAGCGGATGATCGGGCAGCATCAGCACCACCAGCCGGTCGTGCCGGTAGAGCACGCTGGGCAGGCCGCGCACATCGGTGTCGCAGGAACAGACGCCGAGATCGGCCACGCCGTCGAGCACGCCTTGCACCACGCCATTGCTGGGGCGCTCTTCGAGATCGACCTTCACTTGCGGATGGCGCGCGGAGAAGTCCCGCAGGTCTTCCGGCAGGAACTGGATGATCGCCGAAAGATTGGCCAGCATGCGCACATAACCGCGTACACCCTGGGTGTGCTCACCCAGTTCCAGGCCCATTTTCTCGACGTTGAACAACATCTGCCGGGCGTGATGCAACAGGGTTTCCCCGGCCGGCGTCAGCGCCATGCCCTTGGCCTGGCGCACGAACAGACCGACACCCAGCGCCTCTTCCAGCTCCATCAGGCGCTTGCTCGCCGCCGACACGGCGATGGCCTCGCGAGCTGCCGCGCGGGTCAGGGTGCCTTCTTCGTGCACGGCGACGAACAGTTGCAGGGTGATCAGGTCCAGGCGGCGGATCAGGCTTTTTTGCAGCATGGCAGACTCGGCGGCGGCTCAATCGAAGTGCCGAGGATATCGCCCTTTCAGCCCCGTGCTGAGAGTTGATTGATCGCCCGGGGATCGAGGATCGCCTGCGGCGCGCCCTGGCGGGCCACCGCCAACATCGCCCGGCCCACGGTTTCGGTGGTCTGGATGGTGTCCGGCCACAAGCGCCGCAGCAGGCTGATCAACGGTCCGGCGACACTGTAGACCGTCTGGTACAGCGGGGTCTTGGAGCGCACGCCGTGCAGCGGCTGGATCGCCCCGGGACGCATCAGGTACACCGCCTTGAACGGCAGGCGCTGCAAGGCGTTCTCGGTGCGCCCCTTGACCCGCGCCCACATGCTGCGGCCCTTTTCACTGCTGTCGGTGCCCGCGCCGGTGACATAGACAAACGTCATGTCCGGGTTGAGCCGCGACAAGGTCGTGGCGGCCGCCATCGTCAGGTCGTAGGTCACCCGGGTGTACTGCGCCTCGTCCAGGCCCAGCGCGGAAACACCGAGGCAGAAGAAGCAGGCATCGAAGCCCTGCAACTCGGCCTCGATGCCGTGGTAGTCGAACAGGTCGGCGTGTACCACCTGGCTGAGCTTGCCATCGACCTGGCTCACCGGCGTACGACCGATGACCCGGACCTGCCGCACATCATCGGCCAGCAGGCATTCACGCAGGACACCCTGGCCGACCATGCCGGTCGCACCGAACAACAGAATCTTCATGGACGACCTCTCAATGGGTTGGAAATGCCGGCAGCTCGACAGGTGCGCTGTAGTCGGCGGCGCGACTGACCTCCAGCCAGCGCTCGCCCGCCTCGGCGCGCGCGGTCTCGGCCTGCGCGCAGTACTGCAGCGCATCGTTGCCGATCAACAGGTGCAGCGGCAGTTGCTCGTGATAGGCCAGCTTGAGCAGGATCTGCGCGATACGATCGGGATCGCTCGGCTCATTGCCGGCATAGGCACCGAGCAACTCCTTGATCGCACCGACGCTCTCGGCGTAGTCGTCGATGATCGACGGCGTACCCTGGCCGGCGCGTACCGCCCAGTTGGTGCGCATGCCGCCCGGTTCGATAGCACAGATCCTGATGCCCAGCGGCGCCACTTCCTGCGCAACCACTTCGGTGAAACCGCCCACCGCCCACTTCGCCGCCTGATAGGCGCTGAGGCCGGGCATGCCCAGGCGACCGCCCACGGAGGAGATCTGCAGGATGTGCCCGCTGCGTTGTGCGCGCATCACCGGCAAGGCCGCCCGGGTCATGTTGACCACGCCGAAGAAATTGGTCTCGACCTCGGCGCGGAACGCTTCGGCTTCGGTCTGCTCGAAGGGCGCGAGATGACCGTAGCCGGCATTGTTGACCAGCACATCGAGGCGCCCGAACGTATCGACCGCGACCTGCACCGCGGCTTGTGCCGCTGCCGCGTCCGTGACATCCAGGGCCACCAGCCGCACCTGGTCGCCATAGCGCGCCACCAGGTCGTCCAGGCGCTGTGGATCACGCGCCGTCGCCACCAGGCGTTCCCCTGCCGCCAGCACCGCCTCGGCAATATTGCGACCCAGGCCGCTGGCACTTCCGGTAATCAACCAGACTTTGGACATTATCGTACTCCTGCTTTGCGTTGAGATAATTTATGAGTGAGCACTCACTCATTTTCAATACAAGAAAAAGCCTCGCCTATTCCTTGGCAGTGGCACTCCAGAACGCCTGGAAACCGGTTTCGGCATAACGTTCGGCCTGGTCGGGTTCGCGGCGGATGAAATCGATGGTGGTGTCGGCCAGGGCGCCCATGATCGCCGCGACAAAGGCCGCCGGCTGATCGCGGAACAGACCGCTGGCGATGCTCTCCTGCATCATCGCGTTGACCTCGCAGAAGTCCTGCATGCCGAGCAGCTTGCTCTGCTCGGTGACCTGCGCGGACATCCCGAGCAAGGCCACCACCTTGCGCTTGTGCGGCTCGGCCACGCCCCAGTCGACATAGCTCTGCCAGGCATGGCGGGCACGCTTCTTCACCGTTTCCGTGCGCGGATAGCCGGGCATCATCACGTCACGCAACTCGGCCTTGAGATGCAGGTAGAGTTCGTTGAGCAACACGTCCTTGGAACTGAAGTAGTTGAACAGCGTGCCCTCGGCGACACCGGCGAGCCTGGCGATCTTCAGCGTCGGACAACCCAGGCCCTGCTCGGCGAACACCTCGATGGCGGCGCTGAGGATGGCGTTGCGTTTGTCGGTGCTTTTCGGACGGGCCATGGATCGGGGAGTGCTCGGGGAATAAGTGAGTAATCACTCAATTAAACCCGCAAAGGTTTTTATTTGCAAGTGCCAACGAGATGAACGGTGTTTGCACCACGTCACGTGCGCTGGTGAATGCGCTGACGCCTTCGTGGGCAAGCCCACTCCCACAGGGGAACGCGATCAACTGTGGGAGCGGGCTTGCCCGCGAAAGATCCTAGAAGGCTGGAATGCGCTGCGGAACGATCTGTGACTAGAACGCGCTGCGGAAGATCTCTTCGATCTGCCGCTGATCGGCCGCCCGCGGGTTGGTCAGGCCACAGGCGTCCTTCAGGGCATTGGCCGCCAGCACCGGGATATCCTGCAATTTGGCCCCCAGCTCACGCAGGCCGGCCGGAATCTCGACGTCCCCGGACAGGCTGCGGATCGCCACGATGGCCGCCTGGGCGCCCTCTTCCGCGCTCAACCCGGCAACCTCCGCACCCAGCGCCCGCGCCACATCGCTCAGCCGTTGCGGGCATACCGCCGCGTTGAAAATCTGCACATGGGGCAACAGCACCGCATTGCAGACGCCGTGGGGCAAGTCATAGAAACCGCCCAATTGGTGCGCCATGGCATGGACGAATCCCAGGGAGGCATTGTTGAAGGCCATGCCCGCCAGGAACTGCGCATAGGCCATGTTCTCCCGGGCCTTCAGGTCGCTGCCGTCGCGCACCGCCAGGCGCAGGTTGGCGCTGATCAACTCGATGGCCTTGATCGCGCAGGCATCGGTGATCGGTGTCGCCGCCGTCGAGACATAGGCCTCCACCGCATGAGTCAGGGCATCCATGCCGGTGGCCGCCGTCAGCCCCTTGGGCATGGCGACCATCAGCGCCGGGTCGTTGACCGACAGCAGCGGCGTGACATTGCGGTCGACGATGGCCATTTTCACGTGCCGCGACTCATCGGTGATGATGCAGAAGCGGGTCATTTCGCTGGCGGTACCGGCGGTGGTATTGATCGCGATCAGCGGCAGTTGTGGCCTGGCCGAACGGTCGACACCTTCATAGTCGCGGATATGCCCGCCGTTGGTGGCGCACAGGGCGATGCCCTTGGCGCAGTCGTGGGGCGAACCGCCGCCCAGGGACACCACGCAATCGCAGCCGGCATCCTTCAGCACGGCCAGTCCTTTCTCGACGTTGTCGATGCTCGGATTGGGCCTGGCGCCGTCGAAGATCAGCGAATCGATGTCCTGCATCGCCAGCAACTCGGCGATCCGCGTCGCCACGCCCGCCCTCGCCAGCCCGGCATCGGTCACGATCAGCGCCTTGCGAAAACCGTAGTTGCGGATGGCATTCATCGCTTCGTCCAGACAGTCGATGCCCATGATATTCACGGCGGGAATGAAAAATGTGCTGCTCATGGCGAGTCCTCTTGGCGTTGACGGGGCTTGCCTGCCCCACGAGGCTCAGAGCATCGACCGGTTATCCGTGGGCGTTGTTGATCTGGCTCAACGCCGGGTCGTGATAAAGTCGCCGCCTGTCCACCTTTTGCCTTGAGACGACGAATAGCGATTATGGAATTCCAGGAATTTGACGCCGAACTTGAAGACTGGAACGCCCTGCGCGCCGAGATCCCCTTCAAGGGGCTGCTGATCGGCAACGGGGCGAGCCTGGCGGTGTGGCCGAAGTTCTCCTACGACTCGTTGTTCGAGAAGGCCCAGAGCACCCGTAACCGTCCGCTGGGGTTGAGTGAGCTGGCGGTGTTCAAGGCCCTGGACACCAGCAACTTCGAACAGGTGCTCAGTGCGCTGAAGAGCACCATCAAGGTCAATGCCGCCCTGACCATCAACTCGTCGTCACCGCGCAATCGCTACTTCGCGATCAAGGAAGCGCTGATCCATGCGGTGCGCTCGGTGCACATCCCGTGGAAGTTCGTCGAACCCGGCAGCCTGGCGCGGATCAACGCCGAACTGGGCAACTACCAGACGCTCTATTCCACCAACTATGACCTGCTCAACTATTGGGCGATCATGCAGGCGCCGCAGTCGTTCAAGGACCTGTTCTGGAACGCCGACGCGACCTTCGACCTGGGCAATACCGCAACCCAGGGCACGCGCATCCTCTACCTGCACGGCGGCCTGCACCTGGTGAAGAATCTCGATGGCAGCACGCGCAAGTTGCTGTCCTCGGAAAGCACCCTGCTCGGCAGCTTCGCCATCAACACCCTCGGCGATGTGCCGCTGTTCGTCAGCGAAGGCAGTGCCGAAGACAAGCTCAAGGCGATCCGCAACTCGGACTACCTGGCGTACTGCTACGGCCAACTGAGCGAGCACCAGGGCGCCCTGTGCATCTTCGGCCACGACCTCGGCGAACAGGACCAGCACATCGTCCAGGCCCTGCACGACGCCCGCATCCAGACCCTGGCGATCTCGATCCATCCGCGCAGCAAGGCGTTCATCCAGCACCAGAAACGGCGCTTCGCGAAACTGTTCGTCGGCCGCGACGTGACCTTGCGCTTCTTCGATGCCAAGAGCCACCCGCTGGGCAGCCCGCAGCTGCTGGTCACCCCCGAGGACTGAGACTTTCCCGGTCACTCCTCACGGCTGTGCACCACCACCAGCAACTCGGCCTGCTCTTCGCCCACCGAGCGCAGGCGATGGGGTTTCTGTGCGTTGAAATGCAAGGCATCGCCGCGCTCGAGAATCACCCGTTCGGTCATGAAGTCCACTTCGACGCGGCCTTCATGGACGAACAGGAACTCTTCGCCGAGGTGCTCCTTGAAGCGCTTGTCGGTGAATTCCCTGGGCGGATAGATGATGAACGGCAGCAACGTGCGCTCGCTGACCTGATGGGCCAGCACCGCATAACCCGGCGCCTGCGCATCAGTCCCCAGGGACTGACGCTGCCCACGGCGCACCAGGCTGTAGCTGTCGAGGCTGACACTGTCTTCGCTGAACAACTCCTCGACCTTGACGTTCAACGCCTTGGCCAGTTTCAACGCGGCCGCAATCGACGGCGTGTTCAAGCCGCGCTCGACCTTCGACAGGTAACTCTTGGTCATGCCGGATTTCTCGGCCAATGCCTCAAGGGTTACGCCAAGTTTTTTTCTCAATAATTTCAAACGGATAGACATGCGCAGCGATTAATCCAGCAGAAAGCCAGCGAATTCGTCTTGCCAATGACACTTTGTGTCATATAGCCTCTTTGGTGTCATCCGCTTTCCCACCCACAACCTTGCGAGCAACGGAGGGTTGGCAGATCCGACGTCCCTCGACATGACACAGGACCCCGATATGGCCAAGACATTAGCACTGCCCAAGGACCAGTTGGTCAAGCAGGCCCTGAACCAGATGCAGAACACCCTGGCGGATAATACGTGGACTGACCGGCAAAAGCTGGCCCTGACCTGCCGCATCCTCTTCGAGAACGGCCACGACTCGGGCCTGGCCGGGCAGATCACCGCGCGCGGACCGCAGCCCGGCACCTACTACACCCAGCAACTGGGCCTGGGCTTCGATGAGATCAGCGCCAGCAACCTGCTGCTGGTCAACGAAGACCTGGAAGTCCTCGAAGGCCAGGGCATGCCCAACCCGGCCAACCGTTTCCACAGCTGGGTCTACCGCGCCCGGCCGGATGTGAACTGCATCATCCACACCCATCCGACCCACGTCGCCGCGCTGTCGATGCTTGAAGTGCCGCTGGCGGTCTCGCATATGGACCTCTGCCCGCTCTACGAGGACTGCGCGTTTCTCGAAGCCTGGCCCGGCGTGCCGGTGGGCAACGAGGAAGGCGAAATCATCAGCGCCGCCCTCGGTGACAAACGGGCGATCCTGCTCTCCCACCACGGCCAGCTCTCCACCGGTGCGAGTATCGAGGAGGCCTGCGTCATCGCCCAACTGATCGAGCGTGCGGCCAGGTTGCAACTGCTGGCCATGGCTGCCGGCACGATCAAGCCGATCCTGCCGGAACTGGGTCGTGAAGCCCATGACTGGATCTCCCGGCCCAAGCGCCATGCCACGGCCTTCAACTACTACGTTCGGCAGAACCTGCGCCAGCACGCCGATTGCCTGAACTGAGCGTCCCTGCCCGATAACCTGCTCTCAATCCCGGAGACCCACATGACTACCCCTGCTATCCACGGCATCATCGGCTACCCCGTCACGCCCTTCAGCGCCGACGGCGAACACCTCGACCTCGACGCACTGGGACGTGGCATCGACCGCCTGATCGAAGGCGGCGTGCACGCCATCGCGCCCCTCGGCAGCGCCGGTGAAGGCGCCTACCTGAGCGACGCCGAATGGGACACCGTGGCCGAATTCAGCCTGGCCCATATCGCCCGGCGCGTCCCCACCGTGGTCAGCGTGTCCGACCTGACCACCACCAAGGCCGTGCGCCGCGCCCGCTTCGCCGAGGCCAGGGGCGCCGATGCGGTGATGGTGCTGCCGACGGCCTACTGGAAGCTCGGCGAAGGGGACATCCTCGCCCACTACCAGGCCATCGGCGCCAGCATCGGCGTGCCGATCATGCTCTACAACAACCCGGCCACCAGCGGCACCGACATGTCGGTGGAACTGATCCTGCGGATCGTCCGCGCCGTGGAGAACGTGACCATGGTCAAGGAGAGCACCGGCGATATCCAGCGCATGCACAAGCTGCACCTGCTCGGCGAAGGCCAGGTGCCGTTCTACAACGGTTGCAATCCGCTGGCACTGGAAGCCTTCTGCGCCGGCGCGGTGGGCTGGTGCACGGCGGCGGCGAACCTGATCCCGCAGCTCAACGGCGCGCTGTACCAGGCGGTGCAGGACAACGACCTGCAACGGGCCCGGGCCCTGTTCTACCGGCAACTGCCGCTGCTGGAGTTCATCCTCAAGGGCGGCTTGCCGGCCACGGTCAAGGCCGGGCTGCGCCTGACCGGCCTGGAAGCGGGCGAGCCACGCCTGCCGGTGTCGCCACTGAACGAGGCCAGCCGGAAATCGTTGCAAGGGATGCTCGACAGCCTGCGCGAAGACTGAGCCGACAGCCGTGCCGGCGGAGCTGCCCGCTCAGGTCCGCCGCCCCCCGGCAAAATGGCGATTCTCGACCCGCCGCAGCCCGAGGTTCTCCCTCAGGCTGCGGCCTTCGTATTGCCGCCGGAACAATCCCCGGCGCTGCAACTCCGGCACCACCAGCCCGACAAAATCGTCGATGGCCCCCGGCAGATGGGTAAACAGCACATTGAAGCCATCCGCCGCATCCTCCTCGTACCAGGTGGCCAGTTCGTCGACGATCTGCGCGGGCGTGCCCACCAGTACCTTGTGTCCGCTGGCCGACAGGCTGCGCAGCAATTGCGCCACGGTCGGCCGCTCGCGGCGAATCAGCTCGATCACCAGTTGCTGGCGACTTTTATGCCGCTCGGTCGACGGCACTTCGTCCGGCAACGGCACCCGTGCCTGCAGAGGCAATGACGACAGGTCGAGCCCCAGGTCCAGCAGGTAGGACAGGCCCTTGAGCTGCGCCTGGGGATCGACCAGGCTTTGCAGGTAGTCGTGTTTTTCCTCGGCCTCGCTCAAGGTCCGCCCCACGGTCGGCGAGATCCCCGGGAAGATCTTCAATGCCTCGGCAGTCCGCCCATACCGCGCCAGACGGCCTTTCAGGTCGGCATGGAATCCCTGGGCTTCCCGCAGGGTCTGCTGCGCGGTAAACACCAACTCCGCGGTACGCGCCGCCAGCTCCCGACCGGCTTCGGAAGAGCCGGCCTGGGCGATCACCGGCCAGCCTTGCAGCGGCCGTGGCGCATTCAGCGGACCACGGACCTGGAAGTGCCGGCCCTGGTGCTCCAGCACATGCATCCGGGTCACATCGAGCCAGGTCCCCGAAGCCTTGTCCCGGACAAAGGCATCGTCCGCCCAGCTGTCCCAGAGCCCGCTGACCACATCGAAAAATTCCTCTGCCCGCTGGTAGCGGTCGGCATGTGCCAGGTGTTCGTCACGATTGAAGTTCTCGCCACCGATCAGCGCCGTCACCAGGTTCCAGCCGGCGCGCCCGCCGGACAGATGATCCAGCGAGGCGAAGGTCCGGGCGAGGTTGTACGGTGCGTTGTAGCTGGTGTTGGCGGTGGCGACCAGGCCGATATGCCGGGTCGTCATCGCCAATGCCGGCAGCAGCGTCAGCGGGTCCCAGCGCAGGCTGTGGGAGCTGCGCGCCAGCACCTGCGGATCGAGGCTGCCCACGGCAACGTTGTCATTGAGGAACAGGGCATCGAAGCAGCCGCGCTCCAGGGTCTGGGCATAAGCAACGTAGCGCCGCGCATCCAGCGAGGCGTCGGCGTCCGCCTGCGGATGCCGCCAGCTGGCGCCATGGGCACCGGAGCCCGACAGAAAGGCACCGAGGCGAATCTGCCCGGCTCGCCTAGCCACGACCGGAGCCCTCCACCGCTGGCTGCGCCGCCGGCACCCGCAACAGGCCACTGACCAGCGCCCAGCCGGCCAGCACCACCAGGGCGAGGAACAGCATCACCGCGCGGTAACCGTGGATAAAGGCACCTTGCACATCGTCCAGCGGTTGTCCGGAAAAGCCGTGGTAGATGCCCACGCCGACCGCCAGGCCGAGGCCGCCGCCGACATTGTGCAGGGTCATCAGCGACCCCATCGCCACCGACGACACGCCTTGCGGTACCGAGGAGATGCCCAGCACCGTGGACGGACCGAGGATACTGGCCCAGCCCAGCCCCATGATGACGAAGGCCGCCAGCAGGTAGGGCAGCGAAGTCTGGCGATCGAAACCGGCCTGCAACAGCGCCGACAGCAGGAACAACAACAGGCCGGACTTGATCAGCAGGGCCGGGCCCTTGCGGTCCACCAGCCGCCCCACCAGCGGCGACAGCAGCGCCACCCCGAGGGTGGTCGGCAGCAACAGCAGGCCGCTGGCCTGCACGCTTTCACCGCGTACCAGCGCCAGGTACAGCGGCATCACGAAGAACGCCACGCAATAGAACACCGCCAGGGTGAAACTGGCGACCACGCCGGCGACAAAGCGCCGATTGGCGAACAGCTGCAGATCGATGATCGGTGCCGCGACACGTTTCTCTACCCGGACAAAGGCCGTCAGCGCCACAACCGCCAGCCCGATCAGGCCCAGGCTCAACGGCGAGCTCCAGCCCCAGGCGGCCCCCTGGACAATCACCAGCACCAGGCTCGGCAAGCCGACCAGCAGCAGCGCCGCCCCCAGCCAGTCGAGCCGGGTACCCGCCTGCGGCGAGCGCGATTCATTCACGCTGAACGCGCAGATCCCCAGGCTCAGCAGGACAAACGGTACGTTGATCAGGAAGATCCATTGCCAGCCGAAGGCGCTGGTGATCAGCCCGCCGAGCACCGGTCCCACCGCCAGCCCGACGCCGTTGACGCCGAACAGCACGCCAAAGGCCTTGCCCTGTTCGGCACTGTCGAAGGTATTGGCGACAATCGCCCCCGAGGCGGTGTAGAGCACCGCACAGGCCAGCCCCTGGGCGATGCGCGCGGCGATCAGGCCATCGATACCGACCGCCAGCCCGGCGCCGAGGGAGGCCAGGCCGAACACGCTCAGGCCGATAAACAGCACGCGCTTGCGCCCGTGCAGGTCGGCCAGGCGACCGACCAGCACCATGAAGCTCGACAGTGCCAGGATAAAACCGTTGATCACCCATTGCAGGCTGTCGACCGACGCCCCGAGGTCGGCCTGCAAGGCCGGCAGCGCGGTGTTGACGATGGTGAAATCGACACAGCCGAGAAAACTGGCAATGCTCACGCCGAGCAATGCCCACCATTTGCGTTGCTGTTGCGCAAAAACGCCCATGGGGAAACTCCTTTTTTCAATTGAAAATCACTCGTAAGGATCGTTCCCACGCTCCAGCGTGGGTACGCCTCGCTGGACGCTCCGCGTCCGTTTTTGTGCCGCGGAGCGTGGGCACGATCACCCATATCGGGGTGGCCGCACTCGCCTCTTCGCGGGCAAGCCCGCACCCACAAATTGGCGGTCGTGTGTGGGAGCGGGCTTGCCCGCGAAAGCGATGCGACAGGCAGCACAAAACCTCAGATGGCAATCGCCCCACTGGACCAGTTCGGGTGCACGATGCCCGGCAAGGTGAACGGAATCGGGATCCCGCGCTTCTTGAACTTGAGCGGCAACCAGCGCACCCGGTCCGGACTGTGGGGGGCGATCAGCAGGTCGCGACTGGTGGCCATCGCCGCCGTCATCTGCTGCGGATACAGCACATAGTGATAACCCTCGTCCGCCCACAGCGGCAGGATGATCGGGATCTCTTCCAGGATGTATTCCCGGCACTGGGCCGCGGCCTTTTCGATATCGGCGTGTTCGTCACGCAATCGCAGGCGGTCGGTGAACACCGCGATGGTTTCCTCGATGGCCAGGCGCAGTTCCTCGCGGCTCTGGTAGACCTCGTTCAATTGCTGGCGCAGCTCGGCATAGCGGTCGCTGGCCAGTTCCTGGTTCCAGCGCGTCACGTGGTACGGCACCCGCAAGCCGTCGAGGATGCCCTGGTTGCGCGCCAGCCAGGCATCGCCATCGCGGATCGACGCCGACAGCGCTTCTCCCGGCGACTTGCCGTGCTTGTTGTGGCGTTGCAGGGTGTCGGCCACCACCACCTTCACGTGGCTGAAGCCCGACTGGTTGATCAGGTGGATGGTCGAGCGCAGCTTCTGGTCCTCGTGATACTCCTGGCCGACGCTGACCGCCAGTACCACACGCTTGCCATCGAACTCGTGGTCTTCACCACCCTTGTTGAAATACGCCTTGAGGTTGATCTCTTGCACAGTACTCATGGGATTAGCTCCAGTAGGCCAAAGGCTGGTGTTCGCCGTAGTAACCGATAAAAACGCCGAGGGTGACGCGGGTGCTGGTGGGCGAAGGGCGCACCGCGTGGATCAGCCGTGGGTTGAGCAGGATCAGGTCGCCGGGCTCGGGCTTGATCACGAAGTCCGGTGGCGGCAGCAGGTGGCGCTCGATGCCGTAGGCCCGTTCGCCGCGCAGGCGCCGGTACTCGTCTTCGTCGGGCTCGATGCCCCAGATCTCCAGCTCGCCGCCGTCGTCGGGAATCTGCAGGTAGATGTTGGTCGAGAGCTGGCTCAGCAACTGCCGGCCATGACCGGGCGGGGTGTTGCGTTCCAGGTCGTCGGTGTGGGGCGTGAGGTCGACGCCACTGCCCTGGAAACGGGCGATGCCGACAAAGCATTTCTGCCCCTGCACCTGCAACAGATGCGCACCGCTCGGCCAGACCTCGTCCAGCAGCAGGCGCAGTTCGTCGATGGGCGAGGCCAGCGGCCGGAACAGGTTGCGGATCCGGCGGATGTTCGGCAACGCCAGCGCGTGGTACTCGGCGCGGCTCTGCTCGTCCTGGATCTCGATGTAGGCCTTGCCCACCCGGACGAATTCGCGCTGCTCGCTGAAGGCGCTCCGCAGGTCGTGCTGGTAAAGCTTGTCGCGGGCCAGTTGCAAGGTGTCCGGCGGGCAGAAACCCTTGAGCTGGACCCCGTAGGAACGTTTCTCCACGACATCGAGGATATGTCGTGCTTCAAGCTGATCGGCAGTGGTCACGGTAAACATGAAAACTCCTTCAATTCCCTGAAAGTGATGGACTGTGCACAGCAGTGTTGAAGCGTTGATCGAAATGCTCGTCGGCCTTGAATGCGGCCTGGATGACGCCCTCCTCCCGATACAGATCGGCGGTGTGTTGCACGTCGTCGATCACCGTCGGCCCGACATCGATGCGATGGGCCTGGGCAAAGCGATTGGAACGTTCGTGGATGGCCAGTGGCAGGCCGCTGTAGCCGGCCTGGATCGCGGAAAAGGCTGGCTGGTGGGCATTGGCCCAGTCATAGGCACGGGCCAGGCGCTGCAGGAAGTCGCCGATCTGCGCCGGCTTGTCGCGGATCGCCGCGTCGTTGGCCACCAGCAACATATGCCCGGCGAACAACCCGGCACCGCTGACCAGCACCCGTGTGCCGCCCTCCAGCTGGACCATGCTGGTGTAGGGGTCCCAGGTCGACCAGGCATCGGCCTCGCCGTTGGCGAGCAGGGTTCGCGACTCGCCCGGGGCGAGGAAGACGAACTGCGCGTCGCCCCCGTGCAGCCCCACCGAACGCAGTGCCGCCAGCGCCAGGAAATGACCGATGGAGCCGCGCGTGGTCGTGATGCGCCGGCCCTTGAGATCGGCGGCTTCCTTGAGCGGCGAGTCGTCCTTGACCACGATGGCCACGGCGGTCGGCGTGACATTGACCTTGATCACCCCGACGGTTTTCAGCGGCGCACCGGCGGCCGCGGCAAACACGAAGGGCGCGTCGCCCAGGCTGCCGATATCCACCGCGCCGGCCGCGAGGGCTTCGGCGGTGGGCGCGGCGGCGGCGAACGAGGCGAACTCGATCGGATACGGCAGGTTGTCCAGTTCACCGGCGGCCTGCAGGAGGATCTTCAGCGACTGCTTCTGGCTGGAGACCCGCAACGGCTCGGCGGCCTCGACGCCCAGGCACAGTAGCAACGCAAGCAAAACACCACACCTGTGCAGGAGCCGGCTTGCCGGCGATGGCGACCGCTCAGGCGATACAAGACTCACCGGCCTCATCGCCGGCAAGCCGGTTCCCACGGGGACGGGGGTGGCATCGATACGCGGGCTCATCACTCAAAACGCCAGGCTGATGCGGCTGTAGTAGTACCCGCCACCCAGTCCGTACGGCGAGAACATGCCGTACTCGTAGGTGCCGGCCCAGGCCTTGAGGCCGATCTTGTCCGGGTAGACGTCGAACAGGTTGTTCGCCCCCACCGCCACCGTCAGGTTCTGGGTGACGTCATAGGCCACGTCCAGGTCGGTGATCCACTTGGCACTGTAGGTGCGATCGTCGGCGGGACTGTTCGCGCCCTCGGTGTATTCGCCGAAACGGGTGAACTGCAGGTTGGTGGTCCAGTCGCCGACCTTGTAGTTGCCGGACAGGATCCATTTGTCCTTGGGCGTGGCCTTGGTCAGGTCCAGTTGCTGCTGGCGGTCGAACAGCACGTACTGCGAGCCGAGACTCGCCAGCGCCGCCGGGGTGTCGGCCAGGCTGCGGATGGTGGTCTTGTTGCGGTTGTAGGCCACGCTCCATTTCGCCGAACCGTATTCGCCGAACGACTGGCTGTAGTCCGCCACCAGGTCGACGCCCTTGGTCCGGGTGTCCGCGGCGTTGGCGTAGTACTGCCCGGCCAGGTTCGGCGACAGGCCGTTGTCGACCAGGATCTGCGACACCGCCGGGCCCTTGAGGATGCCAGTCTGGAGGATTCGCTTGTCGATATCGATCAGGTAGAAATCCGCCGTCAGCCGCAGCCGTTGCGCCGGCTCGGCGGTCAAGCCGATGCTGTAGTTGCGCGAGGTCTCCGGTTCCAGGTCCTTGGCGCCCAGGGCGCGGCCTTCAGGGGAGTCCGGGCGCATCTGCTTGGTCCGCACGTTGGTGGTCGTACCGCTGGAAAACTGGGTGACGGTACTGGTGGTGGAGAACACGCTCTGGGCCAGGGACGGCGCGCGGAAACCGTTGCTGACCGCCGCCCGCACCGCATAGCCGGGAAGAAATTCATAGCGGGTGGTGAGCTTGCCGCTGGCGGTCTCGCCCACGCCCAGGTTGTACTTCTCATAACGTGCCGCCGCGCCCACGTACCACTTGGGCGTGACGTTCAGGCCCAGGTCGACATAGGCCGCGTCACTGTGGCGCTGCAACGAATAGGCATCTTCCGGGGTGGTGCCGTTGACCGAGAACAGTCCCGGATCCGGCACCCTGCCGGCAAACGGTCCGGTGCTGGGCACATAGCTGCCGAAGTTGTAGGAGTTCGGTTCGCCGGCTTCCAGGGCGTATTTCTCCCAGCGGTGCTCGACGCCGAACGAGGTTTCCAGCGGGCTGCTCCAGCCGATATCCAGGGCGCGACTGAAGTCCAGGTTGGTGGTCCACTGGTCGAAGATCAGGTTGCCCAGGTGGAAGTCATGCTGGCCGTAGGGGCCGTTGGAAATATTCAGGTTGTTGGCCGTGTCGAGGACCGCGCGATCCTTGCCATAGGTGCTGCTCAGGTCCCAGTCCCAGTTGCCGACCAGGCCCTTGGCGCCACCGGCGAACTGGAAGTCCACCTCGTGGATCTCGCGCCGGGCCTGGCCGCCATTGGGGTACGGCGCGTCCGGCACACCGGCGAGGCTGGTGATGTCGGTGGGCTTGCGATGGCCCAGGTCCTTGTTGCTGTTGCGGTAGCTGAGGGTGGAAAACGAATACAGCTTGAGGTCGTCCTGCAGCGGCAGTTCCAGGTTGTAGGCCAGGCTGCTGGTGCGGTCGCGCCCCAGGCCGTATTCGCCGCCCCAGCCATGCCGGTTGCTTTCGCGGGGATCGGGCGAGCCGTCGGGCTGGTTGAAATACAACTGGCCGCTGGCCGCGGCCGCCCGCTCGTAGGGCTCCTGGACCTTGCCGTCGAAGGACAGGTTGAAGAAGCCGCCGCTCTCTCCCAGCTTCGAACCCCAGTTGGCCGCTTCGTGCCCGGTGGTGCCGTCGCCGTCATAGTATTGACCCAGGCTGGTATCGGAGGTCAGGCCCTCGGCGTTGCGCTTGAGGATGATATTGATCACCCCGGCAATCGCGTCCGAGCCGTACTGCGCCGCCGCGCCATCGCGCAGCACCTCGATGCGCTCGATGGAAGCGGTGGGGATCAGATCGAGGTCCACCGGTACCGAGGCGTTGCCGACCCGCGCACCGTTGTTGATCAGCGCCGAGTTGTGACGGCGCTTGCCGTTGACCAGGATCAGCACCTGGTCGCCGCCCAGGCCGCGCATGCTGACGCCCCGGACCAGGAACGCGGTGCCGCCGCCGTTGATGGTGGGCACGTTGAACGACGGCAGCAGGCGGCCCAGCATTTCCTTCAGGCCGTTCTGGCCAATGGTGCGCAACTGCTCGCTGTTGATCACATCGATCGGGGCCGGGCTGTCGGTGACCGTGCGTTGCTGGCTGCCGCGCACGCCGGTGACCACCACGGTATCGAGGGTCTCGTCGGCGGCGAACAGCGCCTGGGAAGTGGCGAGGCTGAGCAGCGCGGCACTGAACGGGGCCGCGAACCGGGTATTGCCAAAAGTAGAAGCCATGACTCGGATATCCTTCCTGTGGACCGGCTCAACGCGCCTTGGCGGCAACGGTTTCGACTTCGATCAGGGCGCCGGGCAATACCAGTCCGGCCACCTGCACCGTGGTGCGGGCCGGTTTCAGCGGTTGCTTGTCGGTCCCGAAGAACTCCCGGAAAGCACTCTGCAGACCGTCGAAATCCAGCTTGCCGCCCAGTGCCGGATCGCCCACCAGGTAGATGCGCAGTTGCACCACGTCACCGAGGCCGAGCCCCTGGCTGGCGAGGAGGGTCTCGACCTTGCGCAGCACAGCCCGGGCCTGGGTCTCGGTGTTGCCGACGGCATGCACCTGGTCCTTGGCGGCCTTGGGGTCGACGGGATCGGGCAGCAGCCCGGAGAGGTAGGTGACCTCGGCATTGGCCGGCAGAGTCACCGACTGCAGGATCGGCGAATTGGGATAGGTCGACGGCACCCGTTGGATCGAGCCGGCCTGGGCACTGCCCGCGGCGAAAAGGATCCCCAGACCCAACAAGGTTTTCTTGAAAAACATACGGACACTCCAAGGTTTTTTTAACGCCGGCCTCGGAGGTCCGCTACCCGGCAAATCGATGCTGCTGTTTTAGTGAGAGCGCGGCTTTTTCAGGCCGTTTGCTTGATGGGCGAGCGCTGGGCCCGCTCGAAGAGATGGCGGACCACCCGTCGTGCCGCGCCGGCGGCGGCTTCCTGCCAGATACCGACTCCGCTGTGGGCCAGGCCGTCGCTGGTCAGGTAGACCCGACCCTGGGCCTGGTTGAGCAGGCTGTAGTCCGGGTCAGCCACTTCATGGTTGATCCACGGGCCGAGGTTGTAGGGAATCCTGGCCCAGGCGATCGCCAGCGGCTTGCGCAGTTCATGACCGTGGCCGGGATGCAGCAACTCCACCGCCTGGCGTGACAGGGCGATCTGTTCGTCCAGGCTTTTCTCGCCGAAACGGCGGGCGATTTCACCGTTGTTGTAGGCCGCCACCAGCACGCCTTCGGCCTGGTTGAAACCACCGCTGGGGTACCACAGGCCGGAGGCTTCCTGGTTGATGAAGGACAGCCCGCCGTAGATCTGGTAATCGCTTTCCCAGAAGCGCCGGGACTGCCAGGCGACCTTGTTGGCGTAGCCGAACTGCACGGCGGCAATCGCCTGCCGCACCGGCTGGGTGAGGTTGTTCTCGACCTTGGCCAGCAACGGCAGCGGCAACGCGCTGATCACATAGTCGGCCCGCAGCGAGTGGCTGCGACCGCTGCGTCGGTCGAGGTAGCCGACCTCGACGAAATCCGCCTGGTTGTCAATCGAACGGACCTCGACACCCAGGCGCAGCTCCGCTTTCAGGTGGCGCTCGAACGCCTTGGGAATCCGGTCCATGCCCCCCACCGGCTGGAACATGGTCGGGGAGAACTCCGGGTACTCGTCGATCATCAGCGCCGTGGTCAGCGCCGGATTGAGCAGCGTCTGCAACGGCAACGGATCGCGTTTCTGCGCCAGTTGATCGCCCGCTCCCGGCCAGACCTTGTAGCCGGAGCGCGCCGAGCCGAGGTATTCGAGCTTGTCCGAGAGGTCGCCCCAGGTCTTCAGGAAACTCAGCAGGTTGCTGCGGTCCGCCGGGCTCAGTTCCTGGTCGAGGGCGTTGCGATTGACCGCCTTGGCCAGCAGCTCGGAAAAATGCCCGCGGCTGTCGTTGACCGCCTGGCGGATCTGGAGGGGCGGTGCGTTCAGGTCGGGGCGAACCAGGGCATTGCGGCTGGTATTGACCAGCACTTCCAGTTCGACCCCCAGCTCGCGGCAGTAACCGAGCATCAGTTGGTGATGGCTGGGCAGGCGACCAGGGCCAGCGTTGAGGTAGAAGCCCTTGTCGAAGTCGGCGACCTGCACGCTGCCATCGGTGTACTCGACACGATCGCCGTGACGTACGGTCCAGTTGCGTCCGCCGACCCGCTCCCGGGCTTCGAGCAACGTCACCTTGAAACCGGCCTTCTTCAGCTCGAAGGCGCTGACCAGGCCACCGATGCCGGCACCGATCACGATCACGCTGGCACCCTTGCCGACGGCGGCGATGGGCAAGGCCGCATAGTTCTCTTCGCCGGCCGTTGCCTGCTGGTCCACCCCGAGCAGGCCCATCACCGCCGTTGCTGCATGCAGGCCGCCGACGGCAGCCACACGGGCAATCAGTTGTCTTCTGGTCAACGGCATGCAAGCGCTCCCTGCCTGGTGTAGTGGATAGTTCATTCCGTTATAGCCCGATGAAACATTCAGTTACTTCGGTCTATGGACGCCATCCTAGAGAGCGGAACTTAATAAGAGAAATACATTTTAGGCATATGCAAATATTACTTTGTTTCATATTTTATGACGGTGATATTGCGCAAAATGCATAACCTCAAGGACGCCGGGCACGCTCCTGACGCTTTCGTGGGCAAGACCGCTCCCACACCGGGCGGCTCAAGGTTCAGAGCGGGCCTGGGCCGCGGCCAGCACCCGCAACAGATTGCCACCCCAGATATTCGCCAGGTCCCGTTCGCCATAACCCGCCGCCAGCAGACGCTCGGTGATCTTCGGCAACTGCGAGACGTCCGCCAGCCCCTCGACCCCGCCGCCGCCATCCCAGTCGGCGCCGATGCCGACATGCTCCGGGCCGACCATCGCGAGGATATGCAGCAGGTGCTTCATGTAGTCGTCGAGGGTCGCCCTGGGCTCGGGGAAGCGCGCCTCCACCTCGCGAATCCGCGCTGCCAGGTCCGCCACCTGCTCCGGCGCCATGCTCGCGGCCAGACGAAACTCCTTGTACAGCGGCCCGAGGGCCTTGCTGCGTTCCGGGTTGGCTCGCTGCTCGATGAGGTCGCTGGGGAAGCTGTTCACCTGGATCACCCCACCCTTGGCCGCCAGCGCCCGCAGGCGGCGATCGTCGAGGTTGCGCGGGTGCGCGGTGATCGCCCGGCTGCCGGAGTGGGAAGCGATGATCGGTGCCGTGGACAAGGCCAGCACCTGATCGAAGACCTGGTCGGAGGCATGGGAGACATCCAGCAGGATACCCAAGCGATTGGCCTCGATCACCAGCTCCCGCCCCCTGGGACTCAGGCCATGCCACTGCGGCAGCGCCGTGGCCGAGTCGGCGAAGTCATTGTTCGCCGCATGCACCAGGCCGAGCATGCGCAGGCCGAGACGCCGGTAGGTCAGCAGGCGGCCGGGGTCCGCCGCCAACGGCTCGGCGTTCTCCATGCTGATGAACACCACCCGCTGGTGCCGCGCGACGATCTTCGGGACATCCTCGGCGCTCAGAGCCAGGGCGAACTGTCGCGGGTGGGCGGCAATCATGTCGCGAATCCGCGTGATCACCGCCAGGCCATGCTCGCTGGCGAGGGTCCGGCCTTCATCGGTCAATGCTCCCTGGGGCGTGAATATCGCCCAGAAACCACCGTCCAGGCCGCCCTCCTCCATGCGCGGCAGATCGACCTGGGACAGGTCGTCCTCATAGCGATGGCGTTGCGTGATATCCCAGCCCGGGCGGGCCAGATGCATGGGTGTGTCGAGATGGCTGTCGAGCACGGTGAGACGTTGGTGCAGCGTGTCCGCGGCCTCAGCCGGCGAGGCGATCAGCAAGGCCAGCGCGAGGGTTTTCCAAGGCATTGAGTCCTCCCTGGGACTTGATCGTTGCGGCACCTAGCCCCAGTTGAAACTGCGATCCCACAACCCCGTGACATCCAGCTTCTGCGGTAGCACCCCGGCCTCGAAGAACAGGTCGGCGACGTCCTGCTGCGAGCGCACCGCCGCATCGTCCACCGGTTGCAGGATGCGTGGTCCGCTCTGGGCCTTGTACTGCGCCAGGAACACTTCGCGTGGCATGCCGAGGATCTGCGCGCTCTTGCTCGCCCACTCCTGCGGATGCGTGGCGATCCACTGCCACGCGCGGTACTCGCGCAGGATGTAGTCGGTGATCGCCGCATGCTTGAGCGGGTCGGCAATGCTGTTCTGGTTGGCCGCGATCACGTAGTTGCCGGACAGGTAGCCCTGCCCGGTCTTCAGCACCCGCGCGCCGGCCCGCAGTTCCGCCAGCTGGATGAAGTAGCCGAAGCTGACCCAGGCATCCACCGCGCCGTTCTGGAACGCGGCAAAGCCGTCCTGGGGCGTCAACGCCATGGGCACGATGTCGTTGAAGCCCAGTCCCTGCTCCTTCAGGGCCTTGAGCAGAAAGTAGTGGGAACTGGTGGAGCGGATATAGGCGATGCGCTTGCCCTTGAGTTCGGCCACCGACTGCACCGTCGAGCCCCTGGGCACGATAAAGGCCTGGTTGTTGACGTCACCGGTAAGCACCGCGATGAGCTTCACCGGGGCATGGTTCTTGATGCCGAAGATCGGCGGGATTTCGCTCATCGGCGAGATATCCAGGGTGCCGCTGACCAACGCCTCGAAACTCAGGTTGCCGCCGGTGAACTCGGCGTACCTGACCTGATACGGCGCCGGGCCGATACCCGCCTCGGGGAAGAATGTCGGGGCCGCGCCCTTGTAGGTGGCGACATTCAGGGTCACCCCGCTCAGGTCCCGGGCCGCACTCAAGCCGGGCAGGGAAATCCCGAGCCCGGTCAGGGCGCAGAGTTGCAGAAAACCACGACGGTCCATCACGCTGACTCCTGTCACAGAAAGGCATCCGGTTCGCTACGCAGCACCCGGTCCCAATAAGGTTGAAAACTGAACCAGCCACCAAACTCGGTGCCCACCTGGCGCGCGGTGTGGAGCGCCACCTCCGGCGGAATCGGCCGTGGCGTGCCGGCGGCTTCGGCCAGCAGTTGGGCATGGGCGGCGTTGTCCATGGCGATAAAACGCCAGACCGCCGCCTCGACCGTCTCGCCCACCGTCAGCAGGCCATGGTTCTGCAGGATCAGCGCCTTGTGCTGGCCCAGGGTCCGGGCGATCCGCTCGCCTTCGCTGCTCTCCAGCACCACGCCGGAAAAGTTGTCGAACAGCGCATGCTTCTCGTAGAAGGCGCAGGCATCCTGAGTCAGCGGATCGAGCAGGCGGCCCAGGCTCGACCAGGCCTTGCCGTGCAGCGAATGGGCATGGGCCGCCGCCACCACATCCGGCCGGGCTTCGTGCAGGGCGGCGTGAATGGCGAAGGCCGCCAGGTTCAAGGCGCCCTCGCCTTCGACGATAGTGCCGTGGGGATCGACCCGCAGCAGGTCGGACACCCGCAGATGACCGAAATACACGCCCACCGGATTGACCCAGAAATGATCGCGGTGCTCGGGATCGCGCACGGTGATATGCCCGGCGCCGCCCATGTCGAAACCGAGCCAGGCAAACACCCGGAACGCCGCGGCCAGGCTTTTCTTGCGTTGCAGTCGTTCCAGTTCAAGGGTCGGTTGCTGCGGCGGATGTTCCCAGCGGAACACCGTCTGCCCGTCGCGGGGCAAGCCGTAGGCACTCGGTGCCGGTCTCGGCGATTCAATAGCCACGTTCGGCCTCCACGCGGTTTTCCAGGGGCAGGCCGAGGGCATCGCGCTCCAGGTTGCGCAACAGCAACCGGGCGAGTTCCAGGTAGACCTGCGGTGAGTTGGCGCTGGTATGCGGCGACAGGCGGATACGCGGATGCCGATAGAAACCATGGCCCTCGGGCAACGGCTCCGGGTCGCTGACATCGAGACTGGCAAGGCTCAGTTGCCCGCCCTCCAGCGCTTCCAGCAAGGCCTCCTGGTCGAGCAGGGCGCCGCGGGCGATATTGATCAGGTGCAAGCCGGGCCTGGCCGAGCCGAGGACATCGCGGTCGATGATGCGGCGGGTCTGCGCGGTCAGTGGCACCGCCAGCAGCAGATGATCGGCACGTCCGAACAGCTCATGCAGATCGGCCACCGCCTGCACTCCGGGGACCTCGAAAGGTGTCGCCGAACGGCGCAGGGCCAGGACTTCCATCCCCAGGGCCAGCGCCTTCGGCGCCAGGGCCCGGGCGATACTGCCGAAACCGAACAGCCCCAGGGTACTGCCCGCGACCGAGGCCAGAGGTCGTTGCTGCCAGTGCGCGGCTTCCCCGATCCAGACATCCGGCAACCGCTTGGCCGCGGCAAAGATCGCCGCCAGGGCAAACTCGGCAATGCTCTGGGCAGTGACCCCGCGGGCACTGGCCACCGGCAGGCTGTCGAACAGCCAGCGGGGAAAATAGTCGAGCCCGGACGTCACCAGTTGCACGAACCGCAGACCGAACGGCCAGCCCGGAGGCGCTTGTGGCGCGTCGCGGAACCCGGCATGGGGGGCGGCCAGCAGCACCTGGATATCCGCCGGCAGATCAGCGGGCAGGCCGCGCGGCAGCTCCAGCACTTGCAGGCCCTGGGCACGCAGGCGGGCATTGAAATCGGCGTCCAGCTGGCTGGCGATGCGTACGCCGCTCACGCCTGGCCCCCACGGGCCGGCAAAGCAAACGCCGCCCGCCCGACCGCGGCGAGAATCGCATCGTTCTGCGGTGTATGAATCCGGCTGCACAACACATCGCGATAATGTCGTTCGAGCGGATTGCCCCGCGCCAGGCCGGGATTGCCGATGGCCTCGATGCCCAGCTCCACGGCACTGATGGCGTTGCCGGTGACCAGGTACTTGACCTGGGTCGCTTCGCTCGCGGCGATCCGTCCTTCGGCGGCGGCATCGAGCAGCACGCGGTTGGTCAGCAACAGTGAATCGATCCGGCCGATCAATTCATGGAAACGCGGCAGGCTCGACAGAGGCGCGCCGAGGTTGGCCGGGGTGCGTTCGGCCAGCCAGGTCACCAGCCAGTCCCGCGCCGAGCGCGCCACGCCGTCATAGATCGCCGACAGCAGCACCGCCAGCCAGAGCACGCCTCTGCTGTCCAGCTCGGAGGGGCGCGGCACGCTGGCGGGCTGGATATCCACGGCGAACTCGCAGGCGACAAAGACATCCTCGAACACCACGTCATGGCTGCCGGTAGCGCGCATGCCCAGGTGATCCCAGGTCTCCTCGACACGGATTCCCGGGGTATCGCGGTGCACCAGCCAGGTACCGACCCGCGGTTCGGCTTCGTCACTGCGAGCCCAGACCGACAGCCAGGTCAGGCCCGGAATACCGGTGGAATAGATCTTGCGCCCGTCGAGTCGCCAACCGCCCTCGACCCGCCGCGCCACGGTGCCGGGCAAGCCGCCCCGGGCCGGGGTGCCGAGATCCGGCTCGACGCGCAGGGCATTGATCAGCGCCCCCTGCTCCACCGCTTCGCGAGCCACCTGCAGCCGCAGATGCCGGGGCCAGGCCTGGTTGCCTTGCAGGCGCGTGTGCTGCAAGTACTGCATCACCAGCACCAGCGCGGTCGAGGGCTCGCCCCGGGCCACCGCGCCGATCACCCGCCGCGCCTGGGCCAGGGTCGCTTCGCTGCCGCCGAGATGGCGCGGCACTGTCAGCGCCAGCAGGCCATGCTCGTGCAGGCGGTGCAGGTTGGCGTGGGGGAACTCGCCGTGCCTGTCGTAATAGGCCGCGGTGCTGGCGAACTCTTCGCTGAGCTGCTCCAGCAGATCGGCGAATGCAGGGGAATCAAGGTCCGGACGCTGCCCGGCGGTAGTGGAAGGCGATTGCACGGTGGTCAGGTTCATCGATGGGCGATCCTGCTGAGAAAATGAAGGCGACCGTCCTCGACGGCCGGAGGTTGTTCAACCCCGAGCAACTCCAGCAAGCGCGCACGCAGCTTCTGGAATGCCGGGCTGGCCACCTGGCGCGGACGCGGCAGGCGGATCGCAATCTGTTCGGCGATACGTCCGTTGGCCAGGACCACCACCCGGTCGGCCAGCAATACCGCCTCGTCGACATCGTGGGTCACCAGCAGCACCGCCGGTTCGTGCACCCGCCACAGGTCGATGATCAGCTGATGCATGCGAATCCGCGTCAGCGCATCGAGGGCGGCGAACGGCTCGTCGAGCAACAGCAGTTGCGGCTCGCGGACCAGCGCCCGGGCCAGGGCCACGCGCTGGGCTTCGCCACCGGACAGGGTGTGCGGCCAGGCATCGACCCGATGGGCGAGCCCCACTTCGGCGAGCGCCGCCAGTGCCCGTGACCTGGGTTGGTCACCGCGCAGGCCGAGGGCGACATTGCGCCAGGCGCGTTTCCACGGCATCAGCCGCGGTTCCTGGAACACCGCCGCCAGCGGCTCGGGCACCGTCAGCCGGCCTTCATCGATCCGGTCCAGGCCGGCCAGGGCACGCAGCAACGTGGTCTTGCCCGAGCCACTGCTGCCAAGCAAGGCGACGAATTCACCGGGAGCGATGTCCAGGTCGAGGGCGTCGAGGACCGCCTGGCCGCCGAAACGGCGACTGACCTGGCGGCACTCGACGGCCGGGCGTGGGGAACGGGAAAGCGGCAGAGTCATGGTCAGTTCCTGATAAAGGACGGGCGCCAGGCCAGGGTGAAGCGCTCCAGCAAGCGCACCAGGCTGTCGATACCCAGGCCCAGCACGCTGTAGATCAGCAGGCAGATCACGATCACATCGGTGCGCATGAAATCCCGGGCGTCATTGACCAGGTAACCGATACCGGCGCTGGCGTTGATCTGCTCGACCACCACCAGGCCCAGCCAGCTGAGGCCGAAGGCATAGCGCAGGCCGACGAAAAACGACGGCAAGGCTCCGGGCAGGATCACGTGCCAGATCCGCTCCCGCCGGGACAGGCCGAGCAAGGTCGCCGCCTCCAGCAACTTGGGATCGAGGCTGCGGATACCGGAGAACAGCGTGAGGTAGACCGGAAACGTGGTGCCGAGGGCAATCAGGGCGATCTTGGGTGTCTCGCCGACCCCGAACCAGAGGATGAACAGCGGCACGATGGCGAGGAAGGGCAAGGTGCGCAGCATCTGCACGGGCGAGTCGATCACCAGCTCGCCGCGTCGGGACAGCCCGGAAAGCAGGGCCAGCACGGTGCCGATACTGATGCCGATGGCCAGTCCGCCCAGCGCCCGCTGCAAAGACACCCAGAGGTGACGCCCGAGTTCGCCGTTGCCGAGCATCTGCCACAAGGTGCCGCCGATGGTGCTCGGCGCGGCGATGATCCGGGTGGGCAGGAGCCCGGTGCGCGAGGCCAGCTCCCAGAGCAGCAACAGCACCAGCGGGCTGATCAGGCGTACCGCCAGTTCACGCCAGCCGTGCCAGCGGGCAACGGCCCGCAGGCCGGATCGTGGGGAGACAAGGTCTTGCGCGGGCATGCTGACGTCCTGTTCTGTAGCGCGTGGAGGACCATGCTAACTACATAAAAAACGTCCGTGAAATTCGCTTTGGTTCTAATCTAATATACAAAAAATGCATTTATCAAAATTATGATTATGCAAAATACAAAAACTGACGAGGTTCTGGCCGCCCCCTTCCACTATTGCCCCGGCACCTTGCCCACCCGCTGCGCCACCATCTCGCCAAAGACACTGACCGGTTCCTGCAGGTTGCCCAGGAAACGCGGATGGATCAGCCACAGATCGATCACCGGCTTGAAGTCCGTCACCGGCACGATCTCCAGCTTGTCCCGATGGCTGCTGTTCTCCAGCAGCGGCGACGGCACCAGGCCGTAACCCAGGCCATTGGCGATCAGCCCCAGTTGCAGTTCGGTGCCAAAGGTCTCCAGATTGATCTGCAGCGACAGCCCCTGGGCACTCAGGGCCCGTTGCAGGCCGGCGCGGAAACCGCAGCCATCGGGGTTGAGCACCCAGCCGCGTTGATAGAGGTCGGCCAGCTTGTAGGCGCGCCGGGTGACCTCGCCCTTCGCCGCGACCACCACCAGGTTCATGCTGCCCAGCGAACGCCCGACCACCCCTTCGGGAAACACCTTGCCCGCCGGAAACAGCGCCGCCACCACATCCAGCTCGCCGTTCTCGACCTTGCCCAGCAAATGGCTGCCCCAGCCGGTGGCGACCGAGGTCTGCAGTTGCGGGTAGCGGTTTTTCAGGTGGCTGAGGGCATCGAGCAGCACCACGTCGCCGATGGTCTGCGGCACGCCGATCCGCAGGGCGCCGCTCGGCGCACCATCGTTGGCCACCAACTCGCTCAAGGCGTCGATGGTACGCAGCACTTCCAGGCACTGGCCGTACACCCGCAGGCCCATGCTGGTGGGTTTCAACGGCTTGGTGTTGCGATCCAGCAACTCCACCCCCAGCGCTTCCTCGAAGTTCTGCACGCGCCGGGTGATGGCCGGCTGGGTCAGTTGCAGCGAATCGGCGGCCTGGCTGATGGTCTGGCAACGGATTACCGCCACGAATGCGTTGATATCATCTATCTTCATTCTTTATTCGCATAATAAATAACTGGAAAAATGTCTGGAAAGAATAATACCTTTTAGCTCACTCGTGTAGTTCACATCGTGACTGACTGTCCACGGAGGGAGTTCATGCCCCAGCAAGCCCACAGCATCGCTTCAACGCAGCCGACACCGAACCTGGGGCGATTGCGCCGGTTCATCCAGCAACTGGCCGACCTGCTGGCCGATCAACCCGACGAGCCGCACCTGCTCGAACACGGCAGCCGGCTCTTGCAGCAACTGGTCGAGCATGACGACTGGTTGCCCGAGGACTTCGCCCGCCCGGACCCGCAGCGCTACCAGCAGTTCCTGCTGCACGCCGATTCGCGCCAGCAGTTTTCCATCGTCAGCTTTGTCTGGGGACCGGGGCAGCAAACGCCGATCCACGATCATCGGGTCTGGGGCCTGATCGGTATGCTGCGCGGGGCCGAATATTCCCAGGGTTTCGCCCGCGGCATCGATGGCGGCCTGCAGGAAGCGGGCGCGGCGATCCGCCTCGAACCGGGCCAGGTCGAGGCGGTGTCGCCACGGATCGGCGATATCCATCGGGTGTCCAACGCGTTCGATGACCGGGTGTCCATCAGTATCCATGTCTACGGCGGCAATATCGGTGCGGTGAAACGCGCGGTGTACAGCCTCGACGGCAGTGAAAAAGCCTTTATCTCCGGCTACTCCAACAGCCTGCTACCTAACCTCTGGGACCTGTCGAAGGAGCCCCCGCAATGACCGAAACCCGCACCCGCCGTTACCAGGATATTCGCCGAGCCTTGCTTGCCCGCGAGGAACTGGCCTTGCTCGATGTCCGTGAAGAAGCGCCGTTTGCCGAGTCCCACCCGCTGTTCGCGGCCAATATCGCCCTGTCGAAACTGGAACTGGAGGCCTACGCGCGGATCCCCCGTCGCGACACGCCGGTGACCGTCTATGACAACGGCGAAGGCCTGGCGTCGCGGGCCGCCGAGGTGCTGCGCGATCTCGGCTACAGCGATGTCGCCCTGCTCGACGGCGGACTGGCCGGCTGGCAGGCGGACGGTGGCGAGCTGTTCAAGGACGTCAATGTGCCAAGCAAGTCGTTCGGCGAACTGGTGGAGTCCGAGCGCCATACGCCATCGCTGGCCGCCGAAGAAGTCCAGGCCCTGCTGGATGCCGAGGTCGACCTGGTGGTGCTCGACGCCCGACGCTTCGACGAATACCAGACCATGAGCATTCCCGGCGGCATCAGCGTGCCCGGCGCCGAACTGGTGCTGCGGGTCCGCGAACTGGCACCCGATCCGGGCACGCGGGTCATCGTCAATTGCGCCGGACGCACCCGTAGCATCATCGGCACCCAGTCGCTGGTGAATGCGGGAATTCCCAATCCGGTCGCCGCCCTGCGCAACGGCACCATCGGCTGGACCCTCGCCGGCCAGACACTGGAGCACGGACAGGCGCGGCGCTTTGCCGAGGTCGGCGCGGACAACCACCAGGCCGCCCGGCAATCGGCGCGTGCCGTGGCCGATCGTGCCGATGTCGGCCGGGCCGGCCTGGCCGAGCTGCGCCAATGGCAAGCCGAACGCGGACGCACCACCTACCTGTTCGACGTGCGCACCCCGGAAGAATTCGAGGTGGGCCACCTGCCTGGCGCCCGCTCCACCCCAGGCGGACAACTGGTGCAGGAAACCGATCACTTCGCCAGCGTCCGCGGGGCCCGGCTGGTGCTGGTGGACGACGATGGCGTGCGGGCCAACATGAGCGCCTCGTGGCTGGCACAGATGGGTTGGCAGGTGAAAGTACTGGATGGCCTGGTGCCAACCGACTTCAGTGAGCAAGGCCCCTGGCAGGCACCGTTGCCGCGGGCCCCCGAAGCACAGCCCGTGGATGCCGCCACCCTGGCCGGCTGGTTGCAGGAGCCCGGCACCCAGGTGCTGGACTTCACCGCCAGCGCCAACCATGTACAACGGCATATCCCCGGCGCCTGGTGGGTGTTGCGCAGCCAGCTGGCCGAGGCCCTGGCGCGGATTCCCGCGGCGCAACGCTATGTGCTGACCTGCGGCAGCAGCCTGCTGGCCGGCTACGCCGTCGCCCAGGTCCAGGCTCTGACCGCGCGGCCGGTGTTCCTGCTGACAGGCGGCACGGCGGCCTGGGTCGCGGCCGGATTGCCGGTGGAAGCCGGCGAACAACGACTGGCCTCGCCGCGCATCGACCGCTACCGTCGCCCTTATGAAGGCACCGACAACCCGCGCGAAGCCATGCAGGGTTACCTGGACTGGGAATATGGCCTGGTGGCGCAACTGGGGCGGGACGGGACCCACGGTTTCTTCGTGATCTGACCACCACCACCACCACCACCACCACCACTGATCGTTCCCACGCTCTGCGTGGGAATGCCTCACCGGACGCTCCGCGTCCGCTGCAAGGTGACGCAGAGCGTCACGGGCTGCATGCCCACGCAGGGCGTGGGAACGATCGACAGTGGCTTTATTTCAAACGAGACAAATAGCAATAATTCTCGATATCATTCACAACTTCTCCCGTTACCACCCGAAGTCGTGAAGGATCCCCATGCCTCGTCCCAAGCCCGACCCCCTGTCGGCTGATACCTTTCGCGGGTTCTATGCGGACATCCTGCATTTCCTGCGCAAACGCACGGACAACGCCAGCGACGCGGCGGACATGACCCAGGACGTCTTCACCCAGTGGCTGGACTACGACGACCAGGCCAAGGTCGAGCAGCCACGGGCCTTTCTGTTCCAGATGGCACGCAACCTGCTGCGCGATCACTGGCGCAAGCAGAAGGTCCGGCAGGCGGTGCACAGCGAGCAAAGCGACCCGGAGCAGGAACCCGTGGCCGACGATCGCAATGACCCGCTCGCGGCCGCCCAACGCCTGCAACGACTCGAACAGTTGAAACAGGTACTCGGCGAACTCTCGCCTCGGCGTCGAGAAGCCCTTATGCTTGCCCGTTTCGAGGGCCTGAGCCAGGCCCGGATCGCCGAACGCATGGGAATTTCCGTCAGCATGGTGGAAAAACATATCGCCTTTGCCTTGCTGCACTGCAAGCAGCGTCTGGATCAGGACCATGGCAAGGAGCAGCCAGAATGACCCGCGTCACCGATATCGAGTTCGCCGAGGACAGCATCGACGCCCAGGCCGCCAGCTGGTTTGCGCGTAATCGCAACACGCAGGACCAGGCCGCCGACAAGGCCTTCGAGGCATGGCGGGCGACGCCTGCCCATGCCCGTGCCTATGCCGAGTTCGAGGCGCTGTGGGCCGATCTCGCCGAACTCCAGCAGTTGAACCGAGCGGTGCCGCTGGCACCGCGCCGCCCCAGCCCCTGGCGCCCGGCCCTGGCCGTGGCGGCCGCGCTGGTCTGTGCCGTATTGACCACCAGCCTGGGCGCGCCGAACACCCCGTACCGGCATCAGGTCGCGGCCCATGCCGAAGGGACCCGCACCCTGAAGTTGCCGGACGGCAGCACCCTGTACGTGAATGCCAACACCCGCCTGCGTATCAACTTCCGGGCCTTGCAGCGGGATATCTACCTGGACCAGGGCCAACTGTACCTGGAGGTCGCCGCCGACAAGGAGCGGCCGCTCTGGGTGCATGCCGGCAACGCCCGGGTACGGGTGGTCGGCACCGCATTCGACGTGCGCCGCGGCCAGAAGCAACTGGTGGTCAGCGTCGCCCATGGCCAGGTCGCCTTCGAGCCTGAAGGCGATCCGAACAACACGACCCTGCTCGAAGCCCGCCAGCGCGGGATCTACGACTATGCCAAGGGCACCGTCCAGCAGCAGGCGCTGAGCGCCGAGGAAATCGCCGATTGGCGCAGCGGCCACCTGACCTTTCGCAACCGCGAACTGGCCAGCCTGATCGACGAACTGAATCTATACCGCGGCAAGCCCGTGCAGCTGGCCGACGGTCCGCTGGCGCACTACAAGGTTTCCGGCAGCCTCGATGCCAAGGACCCCGATGCCCTGCTCGAGGCCCTGCCCGCCCTGATCCCGGTGAAAACCGTGGGCCTGGACGACGGCGAAGTCAGGATCGAAAGCCGCAAATAACCTCATTTGCGAATATTTTTCATTCGCATATGAGGTTTTATTTCACTGCCGCGTCTTCCTCCCCGATTGCGTTCTGAACGAACGCCTTTTTGGCCTTTGGCCACATCGGGGGATTCAATGTTTCGCGCTGCTCATGAGCTGTTCCACACCTGTTCCCGTCCCACACTGATCGCCGCCTGCCTGACCGTCAGCCTCCAGGCCATGGCCGCCGACCCGGTGATGCTGAACCTGCCGGCCCAGTCCCTGGCGACGTCCCTCAGCCAGGTTGCGCAGAAGGCCCGCATCCAGTTGCTGTTCGACGAAGAACAGTTGCGCAGCACCCAGGCCCGTGCGCTGGAGGGCCGGTTCACCGCCCAGGAAGCGATTATCCTGTTGCTCAAGAACGGCGGATTCAAACTGATCCAGGTCGGCAACACCTTCGTCGTGCGCAAGATCGAGCCCGAGCCCGCCCCCAGCAACAGCGCCATCCAGCTGGGCGCGGTGAGCATCCTCGGCGACGGCAAGGAAGTGAACGCCAGCAGCGTCGGCCGCTCGACCCTGACCCAGGACGATATTGAGCGCAACCAGCCCAGCAACATTCCCGCCCTGCTCGGGACCCTGCCCGGCATCAGCATGGGCGGCTCGATGAAACCCGGTGGCCAGACCATCAATATCTGGGGCCTGGGCGATGCCGAAGATGTGCCGCTGACCGTCGATGGCGCCACCAAGAGCAGCTTCGAACGCTATCAGCAAGGCACCATCTTCATCGAACCGGAGCTGATCAAGAGCATCGAGGTGGAGAAAGGCCCGCACTCGCCGGAAACCGGCAACGGCGGCTTCGGCGGTACCGTGCACATGGAAACCAAGGATGCCCCCGACCTGCTGGAAAAGGGTCGCAACAGTGGCGCCATGGTCAAGTACGGTTACGCCAGCAACAACCATGAGCAGACCTACAGCGGCGCCGCCTATGGCCGCACCGATGATGGCAAGGCCGATGCCCTGGTGTTCCTCACCCAGCGCGACGGCGGCGACATGAAACTGGCCGCCACCCCGCCCGATCCCAACAACCAGTATCCGATCAATCCCAAGCGCCTGCCCAACAGCGCCCAGGACCTGGACGCGATGCTGCTCAAGCTGAACCTGAACGTCACCGACGAACAGACCCTCAAGCTTTCCTACTCGCGCTCCCACAGCGAGCGCTGGGCACCGTTTTCCTCACAGAGCTACCCGACGCCGCCCACCGCCTCGAACATCAGGCAATACGGTTACGAAGGTGCCCTCAGGCGCTTCCTCGCCGATCGCGATACCGTCGATACCACCTGGTCGGGCAAGTACGAATACAAGCCTTCGGACAACCCCTGGGTCGACCTGCAGGTGAAATACTCCGAATCCGATACCGACCAGACCGACGAGCGCGACGCCACCGCGTTCTTCCAGCTGGCCACCGGCGGCCGCAGGATGGACACCGAGTACAAGGACCGCGAACTGGAGATCAAGAACACCAGCCTGTTCGACACCGGTGTCCTGCAGCACGCGCTGACCGCCGGCGTGCAGATCCGCAAGCACGCCCGGGAAACCGAGATGTGGATGCCCGGCAACACCTACAACACGCCGAAGTACAACTACGGGCATTTCCAGCCGGCCTTCATGCCCCACGGCAAGGTCGACGCCAACGCCTTCTTTATCGAGGATGCGGTGACCCTCGGGGACTTCACGCTGACGCCTTCCCTGCGTTACGACCACGTACGCAACCGCGGCGAAGCCAACGATGCGCCCTACTACTCCAACCCCGATCCGGCCATCGGCCACGACTACAGCGACCGCACCTACACCGGCTGGTCGCCACGCCTGGCGGCCTTCTGGCGAGTGACGCCGACCCAGGGCCTGTTCGCCAACTACAGCAAGACCTGGCGCGCCCCGGTGATCGACGAACAATACGAAGTCCAGGGACTGGGCAGCCGCACCGCCACCAGCGTCGACCTCGACCCCGAGCGCATCACCGCGTTGCGCTTCGGTACCATCAGCAACTTCTCCAGGCTGCTTTCGGGCAATGACGACCTGATGGTCCGCACCACCTTCCTGCACAACCGGATCGAGGATGAAATCTTCAAGGCCACGGGTGTCGGTTGCGAGAACCAGGCGATCAACGGCGGCACCATCAGCACTGCCTGCCCGTCGGGTGCGATGTCCAACTACCGGAATATCGGAGGCATGACCATCAAGGGCTTCGAGGTCGAAAGCTACTATGACTCGGACTACCTGTTCGGCCAGTTGTCCTACAGCTATCTCACCGGCAAGCGCGACAACCCCTACACCAACCCGTGGGGCTCATCGGTATGGGCACGGGACATCCCGCCGGCCAAGTGGGTGGTGATGCTGGGGACCAAGATTCCGAGCCTGGATGCCCGGGTCGGCTGGCAGGGCATCTATGTGCGCAAGACCGACCGCCTGCCCAGCGACAAGTACAGCAGCGGCCCGGGCAGCAGTGTCGGCGACGCCTTCTACGACCAGTACGCCAACGACAGCTACGTGGTGCAGAGCCTGTTCGCCCAGTGGAAACCCCAGCAGCGCTACCTGAAGGGCACCGAGGTGAACGTCACGGTGGATAACCTGATGAACCGCAACTACCGCCCGGAACTGAGCGGCGACCGCGCCTACAGCGAGGGACGCAACCTCAAGGTCAGCCTGACGCGGTTTTTCTGAGGACCGTCAGTTCCGCTACCTGGGCCCTTCGCTGGCTCAGGTAGCGGGTACAGCTGACCCGCAGGAAGGAGGCGAAATTAACCACCTCCCCGCGATAGTCCATCACTTCTTCGTAGAGCCGGGTGATCATCTGGTTGGTGGTCACGCCTTCCGCGTCGGCGATCTCGCTGAGGATGTCCCAGAACTGGTTTTCCAGGCGCAGGGTGGTGACCACGCCACAGATGCGCAGCGACCGGGAGCGTGATTCGTAGAGAATCGGATCGGCTTTGACGTAGAGCTCGCACATGACCGCAACCTCGCTTACAAGATGATTTTGGTGCCCAGCAGGCCGAGGAACGCCGCCAGCCAGCTCGGATGCGCCGGCCAGGCCGGGGCAGTGGCGAGATTGCCCTGGACATGGGCCTGGGTCACCTCGATATCGATGTAGCGACCACCGGCCAGGCGTACTTCCGGGGCACAGGCCGGATAGGCACTGCACTCGCGACCGTCGAGGATACCCGCCGCCGCCAGCAATTGCGCGCCATGGCAGACCGCCGCGATCGGTTTGCCGGCCTGGTCGAAGGCCTGCACCAGTTGCAGCACCTTGTCGTTCAGGCGCAGGTACTCGGGGGCGCGACCGCCGGGAATCAGCAGGCCATCGTAGTCGGCGGCATCGACCTGGGCGAAATCGAAGTTCAGGGCAAACAGATGACCGGGCTTCTCGCTGTAGGTCTGGTCGCCCTCGAAGTCGTGGATCGCGGTGCGCACGGTCTGGCCGGCGATCTTGTCCGGGCACACCGCATGCACCTGGTGACCGACCATCAGCAGGGCCTGGAACGGCACCATCACTTCGTAATCTTCGACGTAGTCGCCGACCAGCATCAGAATCTTTTTCGCGGCCATGGGGTGAACTCCTCTGGGTGAACGCTTGGGCAGACAAGAGTAGTCAAGGTAGACCCTGTACACGCCGCCGGGTAATCGCCCGCTACTACGCTGCCTGCGGACGAAAAACTGTACGGACAACTTTCTGCCCAGCTGTAACAGCGCGTCGGCGAACCTTTATGGCTAGATGGCAGACCTTGTTCCCCTGAATTCCCGGCCTACTCTCTATGTCTTCCCGTGAAAACACCGGCATGCTCCTGGGCCTGCTGGGTGTGGTGATCTTCAGTTTGACCCTGCCCTTCACCCGTATCGTGGTGCAGGAAATCAATCCGCTGCTCAACGGCCTCGGCCGGGCCCTGGTCGCGGCGATTCCGGCGGCGGCCCTGCTGCTGTGGCGCCGGGAAAAGTGGCCGACCTGGAGCCAGTTCAAAGGCTTGTGGCTGGTGATCGCCGGGGTGATCCTGGGCTTTCCGGTGCTCTCGGCCTGGGCCATGCAGACCCTGCCGGCCTCCCACGGCGCCCTGGTCAATGGCCTGCAACCCTTGTGCGTGGCGTTGTATGCGGCCTGGCTGTCCCACGAACGCCCCTCGCGGGCCTTCTGGGCCTGCGCCGCCCTGGGCAGCGCGCTGGTGCTGGGCTATGCGTTGATCAGCGGCGCCGGCAGTATCCAGGCCGGCGACCTGTTGATGCTCGGCGCGATCGCCGTCGGCGGCCTCGGCTATGCCGAAGGCGGACGGCTGGCCCGGGAGATGGGCGGCTGGCAGGTGATCTGCTGGGCGCTGGTGCTGTCGGTCCCGGTGTTGATCGGCCCGGTGCTGTACCTGACCTGGCAACACCAGGGGGCGATTTCCAGCAAGACCTGGTGGGCCTTCGGCTACGTGGCGATGTTTTCGCAGTTCCTCGGCTTTTTTGCCTGGTACGCCGGGCTCGCCCTCGGCGGTATCGCCCGGGTCAGCCAGATCCAGCTGCTGCAGATTTTCTTCACCATCGCCTTTTCGGCGCTGTTCTTCGGCGAACACGTCGAGCCGATCACCTGGCTGTTTGCCGGGGGCGTGATCGTCACCGTGATGCTCGGGCGCAGGACCAGCGTCCGCCCGGCACAACCGGGCAGCCTGCCGCCGGGGGTTCAGCTCAAGTAGCCGTCGGCCCGCAGCAGGGTTTCCAGGCAGTGCTCGTGGATGGCGTAGAAACTCTTGAGTTCCTCGATTTTCGCCAGCAGCAAGGCCGGATCCTGCGGTTCGGCCCGCTTGACCGCGAGGATCATCTTGTTCTTGTTGGTGTGCTCCAGGGAGATGAACTCGAAGACCTTGGTCTCGTAGCCGCAAACCTCGAGGAACAGCGCCCGCAGGCTGTCGGTGACCATCTCCGCCTGCTGCCCCAGGTGCAGGCCGTATTGCAGCATCGGCTTGAGCAATGCCGGGCTCTGGATCTGCAGGCGGATCTGCTTGTGGCAGCACGGCGAGCACATGATGATCGCCGCGCCGGAGCGGATGCCGGTGTGGATCGCATAGTCGGTGGCAATATCGCAGGCATGCAGGGCGATCATCACGTCCAGTTCGCTCGGCGCCACGCTGCGGACGTCGCCGCACTTGAACACCAGCCCCGGATGATCCAGCCGCGCCGCGGCGGCATTGCACAGGGTCACCATGTCTTCGCGCAGCTCGACCCCGGTCACCTGCCCCTGGGCCTGCAAGGTATTGCACAGGTAGTCATGGATGGCGAAGGTCAGGTAGCCCTTGCCCGAGCCGAAGTCCGCTACCCGCACCGGCTGGTCCAGCTTGATCGGTGAGCTGCCCAGGGCGTGGGAAAACACTTCGATGAACTTGTTGATCTGCTTCCACTTGCGCGACATGGCCGGGATCAGCTCGTGCTGCCGGTTGGTCACGCCGAGGTCGGTGAGGAACGGCCGGCTGAGCTCCAGGTAGCGGTTCTTTTCCCGGTTGTGCTCGCTGGACGGCACCTCCCGCGCCTGCTGGGTCTTGCCCTTGAACAGGGTGCTCTTGCCTTTCTTGCTGTATTCGAGCTGCACTTCGTCGGTCAGCGACAGCAGATGGGCATTTCTGAACGAGGCCGGCAGCAACCCGGCGATGGCCGCGACGCCGTCGGCCAGGGAAAAATTCTTGGTGATATCGCGGGTCTTGTAGCGGTAGACGAAGGACAGGCACGGCTGCTCCTTGACCGTCAGTTGCTTGACGATCACCCGCTGCAGGTCCGCCTCGGCTCCCACGTACCTGGCCAGCACCAGCTTGATAAAGGCGTTCTGCGCCAGGCTGGTTTCGAGCAACTCGATAAAGCGGGCGTGATGGTCCGGCACGGACTGGGCGGGAGTTGCAGTAGCTGACATGGAAAAAGCGCCTCGGGCGTGCGGAAGTCGGATCGGGGGAATGGCGGGCATTTTAGGCGGGATGGGACGCCGGGGCACGGGGTTATTTCGTCATTCATCCGATTCCCGGGCACAGGCGCCCCGCGACAACTTGACGTTGCGCAGAACCGACTAGAATTAACAGCTTCTGGTCATGGACGCCCGGCGCTTCATGACTTTCGCCCACCGAACCGATAGCGACCTCAGAAGCAGCAAGGGCTACGCAAGTTTCAGACGCGGCATTTTCCCCGGCAGCAAACCTGCTGACTGAGTGGTTTTGAGAAAAAACTGATCAGGTGCCCGTCATGAGCAAAACCGTCCAGCCCCCGGCGTCGTTGAGCAGCAACGCCGCGCGTACCCTGTCGACCACCACCAAATCGATTCCGCAAAGCCAGGAGACCACGACCCGCTGGCTGTTGAACCGGCTGCCCTGGGTCCAGGCGAGCGGGGGTGTCTATCGGGTCACCCGGCGCCGGGTGCTCGCCGATCACGAGGGCCCGACCAACCCGTACGCCGAGGCCCTGATCGAACTGGCCTCCGGAGCCGCCGAAGGCCAGGCGCTGCCCCGGACCTTCGCCGATTACGACCCGACACCGCGCGAGTACGCGCTCAGTTCGACCCAGACCATCCTGCAGATTCCGGTGCGCGTCGCCGACCTCTACAACGACCCGCAGAACCAGACCGAACAACAGTTGCGGCTGGTCATCGAGGCGATCCGTGAACGCCAGGAGCGCGAACTGCTGCACAACCACGAATTCGGCCTGCTGCACAATGTCGCCGAGTCCCAGCGCCTGGCCACCCGCAGCGGACCGCCAACCCCCGATGACCTGGATGAACTGCTGTGCCGGCGGCGGCAGACCCATTTCCTGCTGGCCTCGCCCCAGGCCATCGCCGCCTTCGGTCGCCAATGCAGCCAGCGCGGCCTGTCCCTGGACAGCGTCGAACTCGAAGGCCATCGGGTTCCGGGCTGGCGTGGCGTGCCGCTGCTGCCCTGCACCAAGATGTCGGACGGCGTGAACAAGACCACCTCGATCCTCGCGGTGCGCACCGGGGAAGACAATGGCGGGGTCATCGGCCTGCACCAGACCGGCCTGCCGGACGAGTACCAGCCGAGCCTGTCGGTGCGTTTCATGGGCATCAACGACAGTGCGCAGATCGCCTACCTGGTCACCGCGTATTACTCGGTGGCGGTGCTGCTGCCCGATGCGCTGGGTGTGCTCGAAGGGGTCGAGGTCGGCCACTACGCCGACTGATCCCGGCCCCTCACACCCTCCCGAACAGGAGCCCGCCGATGCAGCCCTTCGCCCTGCCCGAGTTCTACATGCCCTACGGGGCACGGTTCAATCCCCATGCCGCCAGTGCCCAGCGACACACCCGCGCCTGGGCGCGGCAGATGGGCATGCTCGACAGCCCCGCCGTGGCCAACGGGCCGGTCATCTGGGACCTGGCCGCGCTGGACGCCCATGACTATCCGGCGATGTGCGCCTATACCCATCCGGACTGCGACAGCCAGGAACTGGAGCTGATTACCGACTGGTATGTCTGGGTGTTCTTCTTCGACGACCATTTTCTCGAAGCCTACAAACGCAACCGTGACAGTGTGGCGGCCCGCCAGCATCTCGATCGCCTGGCGCAGTTCATGCCCGACGTCGCCACCGCGTCCCCGCCCCTGCCGGTCAACGGTGTCGAGCGCGGGCTCGCCGACCTCTGGCCGCGCACCCTGCCGGGCATGCCCGAGGACTGGATAAGGCGCTTTCGCGAACACACCCACGACCTGCTGGAAGCCTCGATGTGGGAGTTGATGAACATCAACGAAGGGCGGGTCGCCAATCCCATCGAGTACCTGGAGATGCGCCGCAAGGTCGGCGGCGCGCCCTGGTCGGCCACCCTCGTCGAACACGCCAACCGCACGCCGGTCCCACCACGGATCGCCGAGACCAGAACGATGCAGGTGCTGCGCGACACCTTTGCCGATGGCGTGCACCTGCGCAACGACCTGTTCTCCTACCAGCGCGAGGTCCAGGAGGAAGGCGAACTGTCGAACTGCGTATTGGTGGCGGAACGCTTCCTGGACATCGACACGCAAAAAGCCGCCGGGATCACCAACGATCTGCTGACCTCGCGCCTGCGACACTTCGAGAAAACCGCGGTGCTGGACCTGCCCCGGCTGTTCGACGACCTCGGCCTGGACCAGGCGGAGCGCGCGGATACGCTGGTCTACACCAAGGGCCTGGTGGACTGGCAGTCCGGCGGGCATGCCTGGCACATGCGCTCCAGCCGCTACATGAAGGCGCATCGCTCGGCACTCGTCCCCGGCAAACCGTCAGGCCTGGGCACCAGCGCGACTCGCCTGGCCGGGCATGCCACGGGCGGGGCCAGGCCTCGGCGCAGCCTCGAGGCATTGCACCGGACGGTGATCCCGTGCCAACTGCCGGCGGTCCATATGCCGTTCGAGGTCCGTTGCAGTCCGCATCTGGAAAGCGCGCGCCACGGTTTGCGCGAATGGGCCACGCAGGTCGGCATCATCGATGCGCGCGCCGGGTTCGGCGTCTGGGACGAACGCCGCTTCGAAGCCGCCGACACCGCCCTGTGCGCCGCCCTGATGTGTCCCGATGCCCCGCCTGCGGAAGTCGACATGGCCGGGCGCTGGCTCAACTGGGGCACCTATGCCGACGATTACTTTCCGGCGGTCTTCGGCCGCAACCGCGACCTGCGGGCGGCCACGGCCCAGGTGAGACGCCTGTGCCAGTGCATGCCGCTGCCGGGCATGACGCCCTTGCAGACCAGCAACCCGCTGGAAGCCGGACTGACCAGCCTGTGGTCGCTCAGCGCGCCGAACATGTCGGCCCGCCTGTTGCGGGAACTGCGCCGCTACGTCGTGGAAATGCTCGAAAGCTGGTTATGGGAACTGGATAACCAGTTCAACCTGCGCCTGTCCGACCCGATCGACTACATCGAGATGCGGCGACGCACCTTCGGCGGTGACCTGACCACCGGGCTGACCTACCTGAGCCTGCTGGCCCGGGGGCCCGAGCTCGACGAGAAGATTTTCCGCAGCAGCCCGCTGCGCCAGTTGATCCATTGCACCGTCGACAGCGTCACCCTGACCAACGACATCGTCTCCTATCGCAAGGAAATCGAGGTCGAAGGCGAGCTGAACAATTTTGTGCTGATCCTCCAGCAGTTCCTCGACCTCGATCTGCAACCGGCCATGGACCGGGTCGGGCAACTCAGGGACGCACGTATCCGCCAGTTCGAGCATATCGTCGCCCTGGAACTGCCGGTGCTGTTCGAAGAGTTCAGCCTGGATGCCGACGGACGCCGGCTGATCCTGGACTACGCGCAACGCCTGCAAGACTATATCGCCGGCGTCATGCAGTGGCATCAGACCGTCAGCCGCTACCGCGACCCACGGCCTTACAACCTGCCGCTGCCAGGCTGGATGCAGGCACGGCTATTTATATAGGTTGAAACCCAGACCCGCCCGGTCCTGACGCCATGCTGTCGTGCAAAAAAACCGGGCGGGACTCTGATCAAGGCTGGTAACACAGGACAAACTGGGTTTCGTTGAAATTGAATGTAGCCGACTCATAAGAATTGAGTCTTACCCCTCGTGCCGGAATAAACCCCGGGCTGACTATATAGTCAGTGATACTGTTGACATCCGCGTCATTGGTCGGCCACCCCGAATATTGCTGAAGTGCCTCAAATCCCCTTCTTGTAAACATATTGATTCTCTCGGCATCGAACCCCTCAAAGGAATTCAGGGCACAGAGATAACACACACGAGGTCCGAGATTTTTCAAGGTCACCACGGGCCCCGCAGGGTCGTCCCCCCACTGTGTCCCGGTAAAGCGCAGCCGGTCACCCGAGGTATAGCCCAGTCCGAGCTCGGTTGTTGTGCTATAGACTTGTGTCGATTTGTCATCACCGACTCTCGCATAGATATTCGTTTGATCGATGGATGTGATACTAAGCGATGCCATTTCAGTAACTCCTTGAGTTTGAGTGTCGTTTCCTCTCTATCGAGCGCTCATCAATACGACTCCAACCAACCACAAGGAAAATAAAGCACTCGCCATAATCAGAATACCCAGTGAGTCATAGTGTGACTACTGTCAGAATTGACAGGTACAGAGTGCAACTCCGCCGAAACACAGACCTCTGATCGGAAACCGTCGATAGACGTCATTCAGTACGCGAGAACTCGAACAAAAGCCCCGATCTGCCAGGCCTGTCCCTGGCATCGACACCACGCGGATCAGCCCAGCAACACCAGGCGGTTGGGCAACTCGTTGCGTACCTGGGTCAGCGGCACGTGGGTCTTGAGCAGTTCACCGCAGGACTGGATGCAGGTGACGAATCCCAGCAGGGTCTGGCCCTGCCTGACCTGCTCGGTGAAGGCCTTGACGATAGGGTCCCAGGCACTGTTGTCCAACCGCCGGGATATGCCTTCGTCCACCAGGATCTCCACATAACGCTCGGCCTCGCTGACAAAGATCAGCACGCCGGTACTGCCGACGGTGTGGTGCAGGTTCTGTTCGAGAAACTGCCGCCGTGCCAGGCCTGACGCCCGCCAGTGGCGTACCGAGCGGGGGATCAGCCGGCTGGTGATCGAAGGGATGCGAAACAGCAGGCACAGCAGGATGAAACTGCTCCACTGCACCGCCAGCAGGGTATGGCTGTTGAGCCAGCCGAAGACGAAGTTGACGATCCCCGGTACCAGCAGCGCCAACAGGCTGGCCCACAGCAGCGGGATATAGGCGTAGTCGTCGGCGCGGCTGGCCAGTACCGTCACCAGTTCCGCATCGGTCTGCTGCTCGACCCGCGTAATCGCTTCGGCGACCTGGCGTTGTTCGTATTCACTGAGTAAGGCCATGGTTGTGCATGCTCTCTCGTTATTATGTTTTTTTACCAACTGCCCGATGATCCGCCGCCACCGAAGCTGCCACCGCCACCGCTGAAACCACCGCCTGGGCGTCCACCACCGCCACCACCGAAACCTCCCGAACCGCCACCCCGCGGTCCGTAGCCCATCAGTTGCATGAAGGCGCAGATCAGCACGAAGAGCACCATCAGGAAACCGATCAGTACCGGGTGCCGCGAGCCGAAATCCCCTTCCGATTCGGTTTTTTCACCGGGCGGACTGCCGAGCACGTCGAGTATCGCGCCGACCCCGGCACTGATGCCGCTGGAAACATGGTCGCGCTTGAACTGCGGCACGATCAGCTGGTTGATGATCAGGGCGGACTGGGCATCGGTCAGGCGATCCTCCAGGCCATAACCCACTTCAATGCGCACCTTGCGCTCGTCCCGGGCGACGATCAGCAGCGCACCGTTGTTGCGGTCTTTCTGACCGATGCCCCAGTGACGTCCCAACTGGTAGCCGTAGTCCTCGATAGTGGTGCCTTGCAGGTTGGGCAAGGTGACCACCACCACCTGCTCGCCCGTGGCCTTTTCATGGGCCTGCAGTTGCTGGTCCAGGGCCTCGCGCACCGGCGCATCGATCATCCGGGCATTGTCCACCACCCGTCCGATCAGTTCGGGAAACTGCAAATCGGCCCGGGCCGTCAGTGCCAGCGTGCAGAGCAACAGCCACAGGGCACCCTTGAAAATACGCATGCCTACCTCGTCCGTGATGACGCTGGGCCGGGCCTGGCCACGCAGCCGCGCGGCAAGGCCCGGCGAGTGATCAGAACTTCACCTGCGGGGCCTTGTCGGCGTCCTGGGCGGTCGCTTCGAAGGTCGGGCGCAGCGGCAGGTCGCTGTACATCAGGCTGTGCCAGAGACGACCGGGAAAGGTGCGGATCTCGGTGTTGTACTTCTCGACGCTGAGGATAAAGTCACGCCGCGCCACGCTGATGCGGTTTTCCGTGCCTTCCAGCTGGGACTGCAGGGCGAGGAAGTTCTGGTTCGACTTGAGGTCCGGGTAACGCTCCGAGACCACCATCAGCCGGCTGAGGGCGCCGGTCAGCTGGCCCTGGGCTTCCTGGTACTGCTTGAGCTTCTCGGGATTGTCCAGGGTGCTGGCATCGACCTGGATCGAAGTGGCCCTGGAGCGCGCCTCGATAACCGCGGTCAGGGTTTCCTGTTCCTGTTTCGCATAGCCCTTGACCGTTTCCACCAGGTTCGGAATCAGGTCCGCCCGGCGCTGGTACTGGTTCTGCACCTGGGCCCAGTTGGCCTTCACCTGCTCGTCGTAGGTGGGAATGTTGTTGATGCCGCAGCCCGCCAGCAAAGTGGCCAGCAAGGCCAGGACGGCGAATCTCCAGCTCGAACGGAAGCCCGGTTGTGCCTGCATGTTCGAAACGCTCCTTGAAACGATAAAAAGGGAGAAATCCTAGGATTTTTCGCACCGGGGGCTCAGGCATAATCCGCCGCTGCCACTGGAATGTATGAAGCCAATCAGCTAAAAGATGCCCAGCGCGAAAAACAGTTCAGAAGTGTGCTGGATTTATTGGCACAACAATAGTCGCTCCCTATAACTAAACAGCCCGGCCGGTGCTCGAACACCTCGCCGTATCGGGCCCCGAGATAATCATTCATGAAGAAGCTGTGTTTGCTGGGCCTCGCTATCGGCCTGGCCAGTCTCCCGGTCGTGGCTGACACAAAGCCTGCACCCATTGCACAAAAGGACGCCTTCATCGCCAACCTGATGAAGCAGATGACCCTCGAGGAAAAGATCGGCCAGTTGCGCCTGATCAGTATCGGCCCGGAAATGCCCCGGGAACTGATCCGCAAGGAAATCGCCGCCGGTAACATCGGCGGCACCTTCAACTCCATCTCCCGCCCGGAAAACCGTCCGATGCAGGACGCGGCCATGCGCAGCCGGCTGAAGATCCCGATGTTCTTCGCCTATGACGTGATCCACGGCCACCGGACCATCTTCCCCATCAGCCTGGGCCTGGCGTCCAGCTGGGACATGGACGCCATCGGCCGCTCCGGACGCATCGCCGCCCGCGAAGCCAGCGCCGACAGCCTCGACATCACCTTCGCGCCCATGGTCGATATTTCCCGCGACCCGCGCTGGGGCCGCACCTCCGAAGGTTTCGGCGAGGACACCTACCTGGTCTCGCGCATTGCCAAGGTGATGGTCCAGGCCTACCAGGGCAAGAGCCCGGGCGAACCGGACAGCATCATGGCCAGCGTCAAGCACTTCGCCCTCTACGGCGCGGTGGAAGGCGGTCGCGACTACAACGTGGTCGACATGAGCCCGGTGAAGATGTACCAGACCTACCTGCCACCCTATCGCGCCGCCATCAATGCCGGCGCGGGCGGGGTGATGGTCGCCCTGAACTCGATCAACGGCGTGCCCGCCACCTCCAACACCTGGCTGATGCAGGACCTGTTGCGCAAGGACTGGGGCTTCAAGGGCCTGGCGGTCAGCGACCACGGGGCGATTTTCGAACTGCTCAAGCACGGTGTCGCCAAGGACGGTCGCGAAGCGGCCAAGCTGGCGATCAAGGCCGGCATCGACATGAGCATGAACGATTCGCTCTATGCCAAGGAACTGCCGGGGCTGGTCAAGTCCGGCGAAGTGCCGCAGAGCGACCTCGACAACGCCGTGCGTGAAGTACTCGGTGCCAAGTACGACATGGGCCTGTTCAAGGACCCGTACCTGCGTATCGGCAAGGCCGAGGACGATCCGGCCGACACCAACGCCGAAAGCCGCCTGCACCGCAGCGATGCCCGGGATATCGCGCGTCGCAGCCTGGTGCTGCTGAAGAACCAGAACCAGACCCTGCCGCTGCAGAAATCGGCGAAGATCGCCCTGGTCGGCCCGCTGGCCAAGGCACCGATCGACATGATGGGCAGTTGGGCCGCCGCCGGCCTGCCGGCGCAATCGGTCACCCTGTATGACGGCATGAGCCGTGCGCTGGGCGACAAGGGCCAGTTGATCTATGCCCGCGGTTCGAACATCACCGCTGACAAGAAGGTCGTCGACTACCTGAACTTCCTCAACTTCGATGCCCCGGAAGTGGTCGACGACCCGCGCCCGGCGCAGCAACTGATCGACGAAGCGGTCAAGGCCGCGCAGCAGGCGGATGTGGTGGTGGCAGCGGTGGGCGAATCGCGGGGCATGTCCCACGAGTCGTCGAGCCGTACCGACCTGAACATCCCCGAAAGCCAGCGCGAGCTGATCAAGGCCCTCAAGGCCACCGGCAAGCCGCTGGTGCTGGTGCTGATGAACGGCCGGCCGCTGACCATCGGCCACGAACAGGACCAGGCCGCCGCCGTGCTGGAAACCTGGTTCAGCGGGACCGAAGGCGGCAACGCCATCGCCGACGTGCTGTTCGGCGACTACAACCCGTCGGGCAAGCTGCCGATCACCTTCCCGCGCTCGGTCGGCCAGGTGCCGATGTACTACAACCACCTGACCATCGGCCGGCCATTTACCCCGGGCAAGCCGGGCAACTACACCTCGCAGTACTTCGACGAGGAAAATACCCCGCTGTACCCGTTCGGCTACGGCCTGAGCTACACCGACTTCAGCCTGAGCAACATGGCCCTGTCCTCCACCACGCTGAACAAGAGCGGCAAGCTCGATGCCAGTGTCACGGTCAAGAACATCGGCAAGCGTGACGGCGAGACCGTGGTGCAGTTGTATATCCAGGACGTCGCCGGCTCCATGATCCGGCCGGTCAAGGAGCTGAAGAACTTCCAGAAAGTGATGCTCAAGGCCGGTGAGGAGAAGGTCATTCACTTCACCATCGACGAGAACGACCTGAAGTTCTACAACACCCAGCTGCAGTACGCCGCCGAGCCGGGCAAGTTCAATGTGCAGATCGGCCTGGACTCCCAGGATGTGACGCAGCAGAGCTTCGAGTTGTTGTAAGACCCGTCAACCTGTAGGAGCTGGCTTGTCAGCGATGACAATGCCAGCCGCACCGCCGCTATCGCCAGCAAGCCGGCTCCCACAGGGCGATGTTTCACCACGGACTAGCGTCCAGCCTGGAACCCTGTAGGAGCTGGCTTGCCAGCGATGACGATGCCAGCCTCACCGCCGCTATCGCCAGCAAGCCGGCTCCCACAGGGCGATGTTTCACCACGGACTAGCGTCCAGCCTGGAACCTTGTAGGAGCTGGCTTGCCAGCGATGACGATGCCAGCCGCACCGCCGCTTTCGCGGGCAAGCCCGCTCCCACAGGATCGCGGTTCACCACGGACTATTATCCAGCCTGGAACCTTGTAGGAGCTGGCTTGCCAGCGATAACGAGGCCAGCCGCGCCGCCGCTTTCGCGGGCAAGCCCGCTCCCACAAGGTCCGTATACACCCTTGGCCGGCGTGTTATCTTTCCGGCCCCTCCCCAGCCTGTCGTTGCCCGCATGCCGCCGATTCCCCGTTCCCTGCGTCTGGCGCTCCATACCCTGCTGATCCTCGCCGGCACCGCACTGGCCGCCGGCTGGGCCGTGCACCGCGCCGGGCAACAGGCCCTGGTGGACGATGCCGCGCGCGGGAAGGCGCAACTGACGCTGTACGCCAATTCCCTGCATACCCTGATCGAGCGCTACCGTGCCCTGCCCGCCGTCCTGGCCCTGGACTCGGAATTGCGCGAAGCCCTCGACGGTCCGGTCAGCCCGCAACGGCAGGACGCGCTCAACCGCAAGCTGGAACGCATCAACGGCGCCGCACGCTCCTCGACCCTGCAGCTGCTCGATCGCAACGGTCTGTCGGTGGCCGCCAGCAACTGGCGCCTGCCCAGCAGCTATGTCGGCCACTACTACGGCTTCCGCCCCTACTTCAACCAGACCCGCAGCGAAGGCAGCGGGCATTTCTACGCGGTCGGCGTGACCAGCGGGATTCCCGGTTATTTCCTCTCCAGCGCAGTGTTCAACGATCGCGGCGAATTCATCGGGGCCATGGTGGTGAAACTGGAGTTCCCCGAGATCGAACACGAATGGAGCAAAGGCAACGACACCCTGCTGGTCAGCGATTCCCGTGACATCGTGTTTATCGCCAACCAGCCGGGCTGGCGCTATCGCCTGTTGCGGCCGTTGTCGGACAGTGACCGCAGCGAGATCGGTCGTACCCGCCAATATGACAAGCAGGCCCTGAGTCCCATCGAGCACCAGACCCTGCGGGTCTTCGGCGACAACAGCTACCTGACCCGGGTCGACACCCCCGCCGGGCGCGCCGAACTGCTGTGGGAATCGCTGCCACTGGACACCGAACACTGGACCCTGCACCTGCTGCGCAAACCGCAACTGGCCGCCGAGGAACGCCGCAACGCCGGGCTGGCCGGTGCCGGCCTGTGGCTGACCCTAGTGTTTCTCGGCTTGTTCCTCAACCAGCGCTGGCGCCTGGCCCGTTTGCGCCAGCGCAGCCGTGAAGAGCTGGAACGCCTGGTGGAAGAGCGGACCCGCGACCTGCGCACGGCCCAGGACGGCCTGGTGCAATCGGCCAAGCTGGCGGCGCTGGGACAGATGTCCGCGGCCCTGGCCCATGAGATCAACCAGCCGCTGACCGCCCAACGCATGCAACTGGCGACCTTGCGCCTGCTGCTGGATCACGGGCGGATCGAGGCGGCCTATCAGGCCCTGGAACCCCTCGACCAGATGCTGACCCGCATGGCGGCCTTGACCGGGCACCTGAAGACCTACGCCCGGCAAAGCCCCAGCGGCCTGCGTGAGCACCTGGACCTGGCCGGCGTGGTCGACCAGTCGTTGCAACTGCTCGACCCGCGCCTGCGCGAGGACAATGTCAGCACGGTGCTGCACCTGACCCGCCCGGCCTGGGTCCGGGGCGATGCGATCCGCCTGGAACAGGTGCTGATCAACCTGCTGCGCAACGCCCTCGACGCCATGCACGACAAACCGCTCAAGCGCCTGGAAATCCGCATCGAGGCCGACCAGCAATTGTGGTTGCTGACCGTCGGTGACAGCGGCGGCGGGATTGCCGAGGAACACCTGGCCAAGGTCTTCGATCCGTTCTTCACCACCAAACCGGTGGGAGAAGGCCTCGGGCTGGGACTGGCGGTATCCTATGCCATCGTCCATGAGCTGGGCGGCCGCCTGAGCGTCGACAACCGCCCCGGCGGCGCCCTGTTCACCCTGGCCCTGCCGATCGCCCTGGAGGTACACAGCCCATGTTGAACACGGTGATGGTGGTCGATGACGAAGCCAGCATTCGTAATGCCGTGGAGCAGTGGCTGAGCCTGTCGGGCTTCGCGGTGCAGGTCTTCGGCCGCGCCGAGGAATGCCTGGCGCGGCTGCCGGCGCATTTTCCCGGCGTGATCATCAGCGACGTGCGCATGCCGGGCCTCAGCGGCCTGGAGTTGCTGGAGCGGGTGCGCACCCTCGACGCCGACCTGCCGGTGATCCTGCTGACCGGCCATGGCGATGTGAAGATGGCGGTCGAGGCCATGCGCGACGGCGCCTACGACTTCCTGGAAAAGCCCTTCAGTCCCGAAGCGCTGCTGGGCAGCCTCGGGCGTGCCCTGGAAAAGCGCCGACTGGTCCTGGAAAACCGCCGCCTGCATGAACAGGCCGACAGCCGCTCGCGACTCGAAACCAGCCTGCTCGGGGTGTCCCGCAGCCTGCAGACCCTGCGGCGACAAGTGCTGGAGCTGGCGCCGCTGCCGGTCAACGTGCTGATCCGTGGCGAGACCGGCAGCGGCAAGGAACTGGTCGCCCGCTGCCTGCATGACTTCGGCCCGCGTGCCGCCAAACCCTTCGTGGCGCTCAACTGCGCGGCGATTCCCGAGCCGTTGTTCGAGGCCGAGTTGTTCGGCCATGAAAGCGGTGCCTTTACCGGCGCCCAGGGCAAGCGCATCGGCAAGCTGGAATACGCCGACGGCGGTACGCTGTTTCTCGACGAGATCGAAAGCATGCCGCTGGCCCAGCAGGTAAAACTGCTGCGGGTCCTGCAGGAACAGAAACTCGAGCGCCTGGGCTCCAACCAGAGCATCCATGTCGACCTGCGCATCGTCGCCGCGACCAAGCCCGACCTGCTGGAGGAAGCCCGCGCCGGGCGTTTTCGCGAAGACCTGGCGTATAGACTGACAGTGGCCGAACTGCGCCTGCCACCGTTGCGCGAGCGACGCGAGGATATTCCGCTGCTGTTCGAACACTTCGCCCAGGGCGCTGCCGAGCGCCTGGGACGCGCCGCGACCGCTCTGAGCGGGCCACAGTTGAGCCGGCTGCTGAGCCATGACTGGCCGGGAAATGTCCGGGAACTGGCGAATGCCGCCGAACGCTCGGTGCTCGGCCTGGGCGAGCCGGAAGGCATCGACCCCGGCCAATCCCTGGCGGCCCAGCAGGAAGCGTTCGAAGCGCAATGCCTGCGTTCGGCGCTGACCCGGCACAAGGGCGATGTCAAGGCGGTGCTCGAAGAGCTGCAACTGCCCCGCCGGACCTTCAATGAAAAGATGCAGCGCCATGGGCTGGCGCGGGAGATGTTTCTCAAGGAGGAGTAACCCCCCTCTGGAACGCCACCTGACCTGTAGGAGCGGCCAGTCGACGCTGGATTGCCCGTGAGGCTTCTGGCGCTCTCAAGATCGCCTTCGCGGCGATGCGCCGTCCCGACAAGCCCGGCCCCTGCAGTCATGTTTCGCCTGACACATCCCGCATCGGCGATTTTCCGCTTACCGATTTATCCACCATGAGCGGATTTCCGCTTATCAGTTCCCGCCAACCCCTCTGGACCGGGCCTTCGGCCCCTGGCACGGCTCCTGCTATAGCCCTGCCAGGCTGCGCTTGCGCGCGCTCCACAAAAACAATGACTTGAAGGTTCCCTGATGGATAACTCCTCTACCCTGCCCCTCGGGTCGGCGGCTGCGCCGGCAAAAGAAAGAACCACTTCCAGCCGTTTGAAATCGATCTTCAGCGGTTCGGTCGGCAACATGGTCGAGTGGTACGACTGGTACGTCTACGCCGCGTTCTCGTTGTACTTCGCCAAGGTCTTCTTCCCCAAGGGCGACACCACCGCACAACTGCTCAACACCGCCGCGATCTTTGCCGTGGGCTTCCTCATGCGTCCGATCGGCGGCTGGCTGATGGGCCTGTATGCCGACCGCAAGGGACGCAAGGCTGCCCTGATGGCCTCGGTCCTGCTGATGTGCTTCGGCTCCCTGATCATCGCCCTGACCCCCGGTTATGAAACCATCGGCGTCGGCGCCCCGATCCTGCTGGTGGTAGCCCGCCTGATGCAGGGCCTGTCGGTCGGTGGCGAATACGGCACCTCGGCCACGTACCTCAGCGAGATGGCGACCAAGGAGCGTCGCGGCTTCTTCTCCAGCTTCCAGTACGTGACCCTGATCTCCGGCCAGCTCATCGCCCTGGCGGTGCTGATCGTGCTGCAACAGACCCTGACCACCGAACAGTTGCAGGACTGGGGCTGGCGGATTCCGTTCGGCATCGGCGCCCTGTGTGCGGTCGTCGCGCTCTACCTGCGTCGCGGCATGGAGGAAACCGAGTCGTTCACCAAGAAGAAGGAAAAACCGAAGGAAAGCCTGATGCGCACACTGATGCGTCATCCCAAGGAACTGATGACCGTGGTCGGCCTGACCATGGGCGGTACCCTGGCCTTCTACACCTACACCACCTATATGCAGAAGTACCTGGTGAACACCGTCGGCATGAGCATCTCCGACTCCACCACCATCTCGGCGGCCACGCTGTTCCTGTTCATGTGCCTGCAACCGGTGGTCGGCGCACTGTCGGACAAGGTCGGCCGGCGGCCGATCCTGATCGCCTTCGGGATTCTCGGCACGCTCTGCACCGTGCCGATCCTCAGCACCCTGCATACCATCCAGACCTGGTGGGGCGCGTTCTTCCTGATCATGGCCGCGCTGATCATCGTCAGCGGCTACACCTCGATCAACGCGGTGGTCAAAGCCGAACTGTTCCCGACGGAAATCCGCGCCCTGGGCGTGGGCCTGCCGTATGCACTGACGGTATCGATCTTCGGTGGTACCGCTGAATACATCGCGCTGTGGTTCAAGAGTATCGGCATGGAAACCGGCTACTACTGGTACGTGACCGCCTGCATCGCGGTTTCGCTGCTGGTGTACATCACCATGAAGGACACCCGCAAGCATTCGCGGATCGAAACCGACTGAGTACCGATGCCCTAAACCTGTAGGAGCCGGCTTGCCGGCGATGAGGCCTTTGAGCCTTGCAGCGTCCATACGGACGTCATCGCCGGCAAGCCGGCTCCTACAAAGGTTCGGTGTTGTTTGCCGGACTGCATCCCGCCACTCACGTCCTTACAGGACGAGCCCGCGCATTTCTGCGCAAGCGCAAAAGAATTTTCGGAATTAATAGTCAGTTAATTCCCTACCTCCATTCTGACCCTACGCCAAATCGACCTGCGCACATGCTCTCGGGCATCACGTGACCGCCGCCTGATTGCATCGCCATAAGTATCGATTTATACGATTGATTTAAGCGTTTTTTTGCGCTTTTTAATCAAATTAACCAGCGTAATATGACTTCCACACCCACTGAACAAAACGACTACCGACTGGAGCAACGACCATGAAAACCAAACTGATCCTCGCCCTGACCCTTTCCATGCTGGCCGCCAACACCTTTGCCGCCGATGGCTACAGCCACACCCCGGGCGCTTACAGCGTTGCTGCTGATGGCTACGACAAGACCCCAGGTGCCAACGCTGTCGCCGCTGATGGCTACGACAAAACCCCGGGTGCCAACGCTGTCGCCGCTGATGGCTACGACAAGACCCCAGGTGCCAACGCTGTCGCCGCTGACGGCTACGACAAGACCCCAGGTGCCAACGCTGTCGCCGCTGACGGCTACGACAAGACCCCAGGTGCCAATGCTGTCGCCGCTGACGGCTACGACAAGACCCCAGGTGCCAACGCTGTCGCCGCTGACGGCTACGACAAGACCCCAGGTGCCAACGCTGTCGCTGCTGACGGCTACGACAAGACCCCAGGTGCCAATGCTGTCGCCGCTGACGGCTACGACAAGACCCCTGGCGCTGCTGCCATCAGCTGATTGATCCCGGTGGCATCACAGCCCGGCTTCGGCCGGGCTTAGTCGTTTCTGGGGGAAAGGAAAATACTGATCGTTCCCAGGCTCCGCATGGGAATGTCTCTCAGGACGCTCTGCGTCACTGGCTGCTTTGCTGCGCACAGGTTCGATCCATGATGCGTGAGCTATCGCATTTGCTCTCGATGCCAAGCACACTATCGACCTCCACCCAGCCCGCGGAACCCTCGAACCATGTCCGACGATATCCACTATTACGAACCCGCCAACGGCCACGGCCTGCCTCACGATCCGTTCAACGCCATCGTCGGCCCGCGCCCCATCGGCTGGATTTCGTCGCAGGACGCCGAAGGCCGCCTGAACCTGGCGCCCTACAGCTTCTTCAACGCCTTCAACTACATCCCGCCGATCATCGGTTTCTCCAGCGTCGGCCGCAAAGACAGCCTGAACAATATCGAACAGACCGGCGAATTCGCCTGGAACCTCGCCACCCGCCCACTGGCCGAGGCAATGAACCAGAGCTGTGCCGCCGTGCCGGCTGCGGTCAACGAGTTCGAACTGGCCGGCCTGACGCCCGCCGCCTCGAAGATCATTCGCGTGCCGCGGGTGCAGGAAAGCCCGGTCTCCTTCGAATGCAAGGTGACCCAGATCATCCAGTTGCAACGCGCCGACCAGGCCCTGGTGCCCAGCTGGCTGATTCTCGGTGAAGTGGTTGCCGTGCATATCGCCCGGCACCTGCTCAAGGACGGTATCTACGACACCGCCGCCGCCGAACCGATCCTGCGTGGCGGCGGTCCGGCGGACTATTTCCAGTTGGGCCCGGAGTCCCTGTTCAAGATGTATCGCCCGCAAGTGGCGAAGTGATCGCCCGGGAAACGCTTACCAGGACAACCCGCCCTCGGCATCGACGTCGATCAGCCGCGCCAATGCCTGCTCGGCGGCCTGGTCGGCTTCGAGAGCCGTCTTGAACGTCTGGTCTTCAAGGATTTTGTGGAAACGCGGGGCATCGAAACCGCCCAGGGCCTTTACCGCAATGGCTGCGCTATAACCGGCCTCACCGCGAACTGCTGCTGAAACTGCTTCGAACTGTGCAAACTCTTTACGTGCCATGCCTGTCTGTCCCGGCCAATTGATCGGCCGGTATTCTAGTCCCCTGCCTCGCAAATACGCTCATGTTTTGGCGAGTGCCTGTAGTTCTCGGGCAAGGCACCGGGACGAGTCAGAGCACGTTATGGCGAGGAGCGGCAAGGCAGCATGGGGGCGACAGGTGCCGCCAAAATTAAGCGGGATTTTCGTGCGTCCTTCAGCTGGCCAACTTCTGCAGGGAACCTGCGCTGGACAGATGAAAATCGCACTGGGCACGGGCGGCGGACACATCGCTGAAGGTGTGGAAGTCGAAGCTGTTGACCACCAGGTCCTGCACCAACTCGGCAAAGATCTGCATCGCCGGGGTGTTGAAATAGGCGGTCATCGCCGGTTGGTTGATCCAGAAACCGGACACCAGCCAGAGGTCGGCATCGGCCAGGGAGTGTTGCAGGGAAAACTGCAGGCAACCGGGTGCCTGGCGGGAAGGTTCGATCAGGCTGCTCAGACGCGAACCCAGCTCGGCGGAACGCCCTGGACGTGCGCGAACAAAGGCCATGTGACTGACGGGGATATGCTTGGACATGCTCGGCTCTCCCGAAGAGAAGGTTGTACTCGCTCCATCAACCGCCGGACTGACGGCGACAGGAGCAGAGATTAAGGCTTCAGGCGAGAGGTCGTTAGTCGATTCCTGTCGGGTTATTGCACAATCCTGTCGGAGCGCGCTATTGGCCAGGTCAAGCGTGCGTGCCAGCGACGTCCGGCATTTCAGAGTTTTAAGCAAGTTCGCCCCTCTCGCCGGCCAGTCATCAGACTGTCACAGGGGATCAAGGCAGGATCAGGCAAGAATTGGGCAGGATTCGGCTGGCGGTCCGACTTGCCCAAACTTAAGCTATGAACCGTTGAAAGTGACACTCTCGAGGGGATTCTCCATGTCGTTGTCCGTACATCCGCAAGAAGCTATCCCCCCGGAGATGGAGAAACAGCGCCTGGAACTGGCCGATATCATCCGTCGCCACACCGATGAGGACGGCAGCTACCAGACCGCCGTCGGCTCCCTGGTACTGGGCCGGCACAATCACCCCTACGATTTCAATCCGGTGCTGGCGCAACCGGCGCTGTGCATCATGGCCCAGGGCCGCAAGGAAGTCCGCCTGGGTGACGACCACTTCATCTACGACCCACTGAATTACATGGTGATCTCGGTTTCCATGCCGATGAGCGGTCGGGTCCTGAATGCCTCGCCGCAGATGCCGTTGCTGGCGTTGCGCCTGGACATCGACCCCAACGAAATCAGCGCGCTGATCGCCGAGGCCGGGCCCATGGGCGTCCCCACCCGACCGACCGGGCTCGGCCTGTATGTCGAGCGGGTCGACACCCAGATGTTCGACGCCCTGCTGCGCCTGACCCGGCTGATCGACACGCCGAAGGATATCCCCATGCTCGCGCCGCTGATCCGTCGGGAGATCCTCTATCGCCTGCTGCGCAGCCCACAGGGTTATCGCCTGTACGAAATAGCCATCGCCAACAGCCAGGGGCACCGGGTGAACCAGGCGATCAAGTGGTTGAACGGCAATTTCGAGCAGCCGCTGCGGATCGACGACCTGGCGCGGGAAGCCAACCTGAGCGTGTCGACCCTGCACCACCGGTTCAAGGCCATGACCGCCATGAGCCCGCTGCAATACCAGAAGCAATTGCGGCTGCAGGAAGCACGGCGGCTGATGCTGGCCGAAGGGCTGGACGCCTCCGCGGCGGGTTACCGGGTGGGTTATGAAAGCCCCTCGCAATTCAGCCGCGAATACAGCCGGCTGTTCGGCGCGCCGCCCCTGCGCGACCTGGCGCGGCTGCGCCAGAGCGTCTAGGCGCCGGACCCGAGCATCCGACAGGCCTCGGCCGGAATCGTCAGCGAGACCCTGTGCCCCACGTCCAGGCCGATCCCCTGGCATGGCGTGTTCAGCGCCGTGAACGACACGCCGGAACACTCGACGATGGTTTCAATGGTCGAACCGATATCCCGCACGAAGGTCACGGTGCCGAGCAGGCAATTGCTCGCCGGCGTCGCCTGGGGCACGGACAGTTGCAGATCCTCCGGGCGCACCAGCATCCGCACCTGCTTCCCGGCCTCCACCCCGGCACTGCCCGGCACCTCGATGCTCTCGCCCCCCGGCAGCCCGACCCGGCCGTCGCCCAGCACGGTGGCCGGGAAGATATTGCCCGAGCCGATAAAGTCGGCGACGAACTCATTGGCCGGGTGCCGATAGATCTCGATAGGCGTACCCACCTGCTGCACGCGGTGCTCGCCCAGCACCACCACGATATCGGCCATGGTCATGGCTTCACGCTGGTCATGGGTGACCATGATGGTGGTGATGTTCAGGCGCTGTTGCAGTTGGCGGATTTCCACCTGCATCGATTCGCGCAATTTGGCGTCCAGCGCCGACAGCGGTTCATCCAGCAGCAGAATCTTTGGCCGCGCGGCTATCGCGCGGGCAATCGCCACCCGCTGACGCTGCCCGCCGGAGAGCTTGGACACCGGCCGGTCGATCATCTCGCTCAGTTGAATCAGTTGCAGCAACTCGACCACCCGGGCCTGTTGCTCGTCCCTGGCGACCCCGCGCAGTTTCAGCGGATAGGCGATGTTCTCGCCCACGGTCATATGGGGAAACAGCGCCAGGGACTGGAACACCATGCCGAAGTTGCGCAGGTGCGCCGGCGTCTGGCCGATGTCCTCGCCGTCCAGGCGGATCTCGCCGGCGCTGAGGGTTTCCAGGCCCGCGATCATCCGCAGCAAGGTGGTCTTGCCGCATCCCGAAGGGCCGAGGAAACACACCAGCTTGCCTTCGGGCAGATGCAGATTGACGTCCTTCACCGCACAGGCCGTGCCGTAGTACTTTTCGACGTTTTCCAGAATCAGTCCAGTCATGTTGCTCACCTCAAGAAATCAGAAGGAAACGCCGCCCTCGCCCACCAGCTTCTCCAACGCCCAGATCAGGGCGAAGTCGATCAGCACGATCAGCACGGCAAAGGAGAAAACAGTCGGGTCGAGGGACGAGACGGTGCGGCTGTACATCCAGATCGGCACGGTCATCACGTCGATGGTGTAAAGGAAATAGGTCACGGTGAATTCGTTGAACGAGACGATGAACGCCAGCAGCATCCCGGCGAGAATCCCCGACTTCATCAACGGCACCACCACATCGAGGATCGCCCGCTGCGGTGAAGCGCCCAGCATCTGCGCAGCCTCCTCGACCTCGCTGCCGATGGAAAGCATGGCCGCCGTGCAGTTCTTCACCACGAAGGGCAAGGCCAGGATCACGTGGGCGATGACCAGCCGCGAGAAGCTCATCTGGAACGGCAGGCTGTCGAACACCAGCAGCAACGCCAGCCCCAGCACCACCATCGGAAACACCAGGGGCAGCGACATCAGTTGCAGCGCCACGGCCTTGCCGCGAAATTCGCAGCGCACCAGCGCATAGGCGGCGGGCACCGCCACCAGGGTGGCAAGCACCATGGTCAGGCAGGCCACCAGCAGGCTGGTGGTCATCGCCTTGCCCAGGCTCAGCACATCGCTGGCATCCGGCGAGACAATGGTGTGCCAGGCCGCGCGATACCATTGCAGGCTGTAGCTGCTGGGCGGGAAGTCGAGGTTCGAGGCGCCGCTGAAGGACATGACGATCATGGTCAGGATCGGCAGGACCGCCAGCAGCAGGATGATTCCCGAAAGAATCCCGGCGAAACGCCCGGTCTCCCCCGGCAGGATCGACAGGCGCTTGGACGACGACAGGCTCATTGGCAGGACTCCAGCATCCGGCGTCGACGGCCGGTGACGTATTCGGACAGGGTCATGATCGCCAGAGTGGTGATGATCAGCACGACACCGGCCGCCGAGGCCGCCGGCCAGTTCATCAGCGGGGCGATCTGGTCATGGACCATCACCGCCAGCATCGGCACGCGCCGGCCGCCCAGCAGCAGGGGCACGACGAAACTGCTGGCGTTGTAGGCGAACACCAGGGTCGCGCCGGTGATGATGCCCGGCAGGCTCATGGGCAGGACGATCTGGCGAAACACCTGCAAGCGGCTCGCGCCGAGGGTCGCGGCGGCCTCTTCATAGGTGCGCGCGACACCGCGCATGGCGCTGGCGATCGGCAATACCGCGAGGGGGAAGGCGGTCTGCACCAGGCCCATCAACACGCCGTTCTGGTTGTACAGCAGCATGATCGGGCGCTTGATCAGGCCAAGGCCCATCAGCGCCTGGTTGAGCATGCCGCCGGGACCGAGGATCACCAGCCAGCCATAACTTTGCAGCAGCAGGTTGACCAGCAGTGGCAGGAGCACGGCGGCGAGGAAGATCCGCCGCACGAACGGCGAGGTCAGGCGCGACATGGTGTAGGCCACGGGAATCGCCAGCAGCACCGCGATCACGGCGCTGAACAGCGCCAGACGCAAGGTCAGCAGCAGCGACTTGAGGTAGTAGGGTTCCAGCAGTTGCGCGTAGCTGGCGAGGCTGAAGCCGGTCCACTCGGCCCCCTTGGTGCCGACGCTCATCCGTAGCACCAGCAGGCTGGCGAGAATCAGCACGGCGAGAAACAGCATCGACGGCGAGAGGAAAAGCCAGGCCCGGGCGGTGGGCGAAATCCCCGTTCGAGGGCGCGACAAAGCCACGCCGACCGGCCGGGTCAGAGGTTGGTGTTCCATAGAAAGAGTCTCGACAGAGAGAAATCATCAACAAGGCAGAGGCTTGGCGGACAAGGTCGATCGCCAGGATTGACACGGTCCCTGCAGGAGCCGGCTTGCTGGCCATGGCGATCTGACGGCCAACATCCTTGTCGCCTGATACACCGCTATCGCCAGCAAGCCGGCTCCCACAGGTTTCGCGACAGGTTCAAGACCTGCCCGAAAGTTTCAAGCCTCCTGCGCCTGCACTTCAGGACGAAAAGATTTCCGTATACCGGCGGATCCACTGGTCATGCACCGTCGCCAGGAAGGCGTTGTCGTGCATGATGGCTTTCTCGGCGATCTGTTCCGGCGTCAGGATGTACGGACTCTTGCGCGCCTCGGCGGAAATGATCGCCTTGGCGTTGACCGGACCGTTGAAGATGTCTTCGGCCATCTTGCCCTGTACCAGCGGGTCGAGCGAATGGTCGATAAAGGCGTAGGCCAGGTCGGTATCGCCGGGGCGGTTCTTCGGCATCACCGAAAGCATCAGGTCGGTGTAGAAACCTTCCTTCATGCCGAACGTCGCGCCCAGGCCATAGGCCGGATCGCGGATCTGCTTCGGAAAGAACGCCGGGGCATACAGGCCGCCCAGGTCCAGCGAGCCGGTGCGGAACAGCTCGGCGATCTGGTTGGGGTTCTCCCCGAGGGTGACCACGCGGTCCTTGAGCTCGGCGAGCTTCTTGAAGCCCGGCTCGATATTGTGCTCGTCACCACCGGCCAGCTTGGCGGCGATGATGATCAGGTCCATGGCCTCGGTCCAGTTCGGCGGCGGCAGGAACAGGTTGCTGGCGAAGTCCTTGTCCCACAGCGCCGCGTAGCTGTCCGGCGCCTCCTTCACGGTGCGGGTGCTGTAGACCAGGCTGTTGCACCAGAGCAGGTAGCCGATGCCGTGGCCGTTGGCCCCGGTGCGGTACTTTTCCGGCACGTCGACCAGGTTGGGAATGCGGTTCAGGTCGGGCTTTTCCAGGAGCCCGGCGGCGGCCAGGCCCTCGGCGCCGACACCGGCCAGGGTGATGATGTCGTACTGCGGACGATCCCCGCCGGCCTTGAGCTTGGCGACCATTTCCGAGGTACTGCCGGTGCGGTCGGCGATGACCTTGGCACCGGTCTTGGCCTCGAAGGTCGCGGCGATATTGCGCAGTGCGGCAAGGCCGGTGTCATCGGACCAGGTCAGCAGCTTCAGGGTCTTGCCCTGGAAGCGGGTGTCGCTGGCATTGGCCCGGATAAACGGCATGCTCATGGCGGCCGCGGCCACCGAGGCGACGCCCACGGTCTTGATGAACTGCCTTCTGTTCAGGTCGTGCTGGCCCATTTCGGACTCCCTTTATTCTTTTAGGTATGAGGTCGGTCGCAACGCGTTCCGCCGGTCTTCGATCTCGCTGAAGCCCCCGTAGACCGTGGGTCGTAGCTGAGTCGGCGGGTTCATCCTGAGGTCGCCCGGAACCGGCAACAATCGAAAGTTTGTCATTGAAGCCATGCGCCCGGCGCATGCCTCATTTCGAGGCATGCGCCGCCCCGTTTTACACGGCGCGAATCACGTGCTTGATCTCCTGGAAGGCCTGTAGCCCCCAGGGCCCCAGCTCGCGACCGAGGCTGCTCTGCTTGTAGCCGCCCCAGGCGGTCTGCGGGAAAATCACCTGCGGTGCGTTGATCCACACCAGCCCGGCCTGCAAGGCATTGGCGACCCGCTGCGCGGTTTCGTCATGGCTGCTGACCACGCTGGCCACCAGGCCGAACTCACTGTCGTTGGCCAACGCCAGCGCCTCGGCCTCGCTGCTGAAACTGCGCACACAGAGCACCGGGCCGAAAATCTCCTCGCGCCACAACGCACTGTCCAGGGGCACTTCAGTGAAGATCGTCGGCCGTAAAAAATAGCCGCGTGTCAGCTCGGGCGGACGCCCACCACCACAGACCAGCCGCGCGCCGACACTCAGGCCACGGTCGATATGACCCAGCACGCGCTGGTACTGCGCCTGGTTGACCAGCGCGCCCATTTCCACCTCGGGGTCGAACGGGTCCGCCACGCGAATGGCGTTGGCCCGCGCGGTCAGGCGCAGCAGGAACTCATCGGCGATCTCCTCCGCCACCAGCACCCGGCTGGTGGCCGAACACATCTGCCCGGCATTGAAGAAGCCGCCGCCGCTGGCGAGTTCCACCGCGAGATCGAGATCCGCATCGGCCATCACCAGCAACGCGGATTTGCCGCCCAGTTCCAGGCTGACGCCCTTCACGGTTTCCGCTGCCCGCTGCATCACCTGGACCCCCACCGCATTGCTGCCGGTAAAGGAAATCTTCGCCACCCGCGGGTCGGCCGCCAACGGCGCGCCGACGGCCAGGCCGGTGCCGCAGACCAGGTTGAACACTCCGGCCGGCACACCGCTGTCGGCGATGATCGCGGCCAGTTCCAGTTCCGGCAGCGGCGTGACCTCCGATGGCTTGAGCACCACGCAGCAGCCGGCGGCCAGGGCCGGGGCCAGCTTCCAGGCGGTGGTGACCATCGGGAAATTCCACGGCACGATCAGTCCCACCACCCCACACGGCTCACGGCGCACACGGGCGGCAAAGGCGTCGCTGGGCAGCTCGACCGTCTTGTCCTGCTGGCCGTCGAGCGTCTCGGCCAGACCCGCGTAGTATTCGAAGGTGGCAATCACATCATCGACATCGATGGCGGCCTCGAACAGCGGTTTGCCGTTGTTGCTCGACTGCAGATGGATCAGGGTTTCGCGACGCTCGCGCACGCCGTCGGCAATCCTGCGCAACACGGCGCCACGCTGTGCCCCGCTCGTCGCCGACCAACCGGCAAACGCCCGGCTCGCCGCGCTCACCGCCTGTTCCACCGCCTGCCCGTCACCGCCGGAAACACTGCCGAGCAACGCCTCGGTGGCCGGGTTGATCACCCGTAGCTGCTCACTGCCGGAACGCCACTGGCCATCGATGTAGAGGCCGTCCTGATTCATTTGCGCCTTCATCACCAGGCCGCTCCTTCCATCCACAGACGCTGGTCGACTTCGATCAGGGTGGGGCCCTGGCGATCCGCGGCGAGCTCCAGGGCGGTACGCAGGGTCTCGACCCCGGAGACGGCCTCGGCCGCACAGCCCAGGGCCCGCGCCACGCCGATAAAGTCCGGGGTATAGATATCCACGCCGACAGGCGTGATGGCGCGATTGACCATGTATTTCTTGATCTCTTCGTAGCCCTGGTTATTCCACAGCAGCACGATGATCGGCGTTCGCGCTTCCACCGCGCAGGCCAGTTCCGACAGGGTGAACTGCAAGCCGCCGTCGCCGATCAGGCACACCACTGGCGGCCGCTGGCCGCGGTCGCTGGCGCCGCCCAGCCAGGCGCCGATGGCAGCCGGCAGGGCATAGCCGAGGGTGCCGTAGCCGGTGGACGAGTTGAACCAGCGGCGCGGGTGCTCGGGGTTCAGGGTCAGGTTGCCGGTATACACCGGCTGGGTCGAGTCACCCACCAGCACCGCCTCGGGCAGCACGTCGAGAACGGTGTTGAGGAATTGCGTCTGGGCGCGGGTCGGTGCATCCCACAGCGCGTCCAGGTCGGCGCGCAACCCGGCGGCACGCTTGGTGCCCCAATCGCCCTGACGCTCGGCCAGCACCTGGCCTTCGACAGCCGCGAGCAGCGCCTCGGCCGCTGTCCGCGCGTCGGACACCAGCGCGACCTTTGGCGGATAGTTGCGCACGGTCTGGTCCGGGTCGATATCGACACGCAGCAGGGTGCCGGGAATCTCGAAGCCGCCGGCAAAGGTGATGTCGTAGTCGGTTTCCGCCAGTTCCGTGCCGATGGCCAGGACCACATCGGCATCCGCCACCAGGGCGCGGGTGGCGACCATGGACTGGGTCGAACCGATCAGCAACGGATGACGCGACGGCAACATGCCCTTGGCATTGATGGTCAGCGCCACCGGGGCTTCCAGCCGCTCCGCCAGCCGGGTCAGCGCCGCCGCCGCATCGATGGCGCCGCCGCCGGCAAGGATCAGCGGACGGCGAGCCTTGGCCAGCAGCCCGGCCATTTGCGCGACCGCCGCGGGGGCAGCGCCGGCCGGGGTAACCCGCACCGGCTGGCTATCGAGCAAGGCATCGGCGTTTTCCACCAGCACATCGAGGGGAATCTCGATATGCACCGGACGCGGCCGCCCGGCCTGGAACAGGGCAAAAGCCCGGGCCAGCACCGCCGGCAGTTCGGCCGCCGACATCAGCGTATGGGAGAACGCCGCGACACCCGCCACCAGCGTGCCCTGGTTCGGCAGCTCGTGCAGCTTGCCACGTCCGCCGCCCAGTTGATTACGCGACTGGACACTGGAAATCACCAGCATCGGGATCGAATCGGCATAGGCCTGGCCCATCGCCGTGGTGATATTGGTCATGCCGGGGCCGGTGATGATAAAGCACACACCGGGCTTGCCGCTGGTGCGGGCATAGCCGTCGGCCATGAAGCCGGCGCCCTGTTCATGGCGCGGGGTGACGTGCTCGATGCTCGACGACGCCAGGCCGCGATATAACTCGACTGTATGCACGCCGGGAATGCCGAACACTTGCTCGACCCCGTAGCCTTCCAGTAACTTGACCAGTACTTCGCCGCACGTCGCCATCAATTCCACCCTTCTTGTTCGTATAAGCCATGCTGTCGATAAGCACGGCGATAGGGTTATTGGAGCGTTTGGCCAATGGCGGGCACAAGGCAAAAATAGTCATACTAGGCATGTCCTGTCGTCATGCCTGAGCTGCCCCACCATGAAACGTCCACCACCGCTGCCCGCTCTGCATACCTTCCTGGTCACCGCCCAGTGCTGCAACTTCACCCGCGCGGCCGAGCTGCTGCACATCACCCAGGGGGCGGTGAGCCGGCAGATCGCCGGGCTGGAAAGTCACCTGGGCTATGCGCTGTTCCAGCGCCAGGCCCGCGGCCTGAGCCTGACCGCCCAGGGTCGCGAGCTGTTTCCACGGATCCAGCAGGTGTTCAACCTGATCGACGAAGCGGTGGATCAGGTCGGTGCCCGCCGCGAGGCCCTGCAACTCAAGGCCCCGACCTGCATGATGCGCTGGCTGCTGCCACGCCTGTTGCAATGGCAGAAGGAGCGCCCGGACGTGCCCGTGGAGCTGACCACCACGGTGCAGCACGCCGTGGATTTCCGTCGGGAAGAGTTCGATGCCGCCGTGGTCTATGGCGCGGTGCCGGGTCCTTCGGTGGCCTATCACCATCTGTTCGACGAGCAACTGACGCCGGTTTGTTCGCCGCAACTGATGAATGGCCCGGTCCCCCTGAACAACCTGGCCGACCTCGAGCGGCATATGCTCCTGCATCCCACGCGCGACCAGCGGGACTGGGAAGCCTGGCTCAAGATGGCCGGGGCGCGGGTCAGCAATATCAGCAAGGGGCAGCATTTCGACACCCTGGACCTGGCGATGAGCGTGGCATCCCAGGGCACTGGCGTGGCCATTGGCGATTGGGCGTTGATCGGCGAGGACTTGAGTGCCGGGCGGCTGGTCATGCCGTTCGATTTGCGCGTGCGTACCGGGCAGGCCTACTACCTGGTCTATCCGGAGCGGGCCGGGACGGCACCGCAATTACGAGAACTGATGGAGTGGCTGGTGGCGCAGGCGGCGGAGCGATCCGCCGCCTGAGTCGCCGGCAACACCGGCAGGAACCGGCTCGGCGGTTCCTGCCAGTCATGTTCAATGGTTGACGGTAAACGCCAGCATCATCGACAGCTGGCACATCGGCCGCCCGCTCTCGGCATGCCACTGGTTGAAGGCGTCCTGGACGATCGCCAGGTCGCGCAGGCTGGTCGGCACCTTGTCGACGATCTTCTGCGCATTGAGCGCCGCGACCACGTCATAACTCGGCACGAAGGTATCCTTGCCGACCATCCGCAGCAGGCGCGGAGCCGACAGCCCGCCCAGTTGATGGCCGTGCTTGGCGAGGTATTTCCACAGCCCGGTGATCTCGGTCACCGGCCAGTCGGCGATCAGGTTGCCGAAACTGCCCTTCTCCTTCGCCACGTCCAGCACCATCTGCGCATTGCGCGGCACGCTCTTGAGCTTGCCCAGGTGGCGGATGATCCGCGCATCCTGCATCAGCCGCTCCAGGTGTTCGGCGCCCATCAGCACCACTTTCTCCGGATCGAAACCGAAGAACACCTGCTCGAACACCGGCCACTTGGCATCCACCAGGCTGTGCTTGAGACCGGCGCGGAAAACCCGCAGGGCAATCATCGACAGATAGCGGTCATCACCGAATCGACGCAGTTGCGCCGCCGTGCACGGCTCGGGCAGCTCGGCCTCCAGGGCCGCCGCCGAACCGAAGCGGTTCAGGCAGTACTCATGCAGCCATTTGTAGTCGCGCATGCCGCTTCCTTCAGAGATTCACGACATTGACGAAGCGCGAGGCCGCCGTTTCGTCGATACGCAGGTTGGTGAAATCGAACAGGTTGCGGTCAGCCAGTTGCGAAGGGATGACATTCTGCAAGCCGCGGAAAATGCTCTCGGTGCGGCCCGGGGTCTTGCGCTCCCACTCCTGCAACATCTCCTTGACCACCTGGCGTTGCAGGTTTTCCTGGGAACCGCAGAGGTTGCACGGAATGATCGGGAACTGCTTGAAGTCCGAGTAGGCCTGGATGTCCTTCTCGCTGCAGTACGCCAGCGGCCGGATCACCACATTACGCCCGTCATCGGCCCGCAGCTTGGGCGGCATGGCCTTGAGGGAGCCGTTGTAGAACATGTTGAGGAAGAAGGTCTCGACGATATCGTCACGGTGGTGACCCAGGGCCATCTTGGTCGCCCCGATCTCGTCGGCGAAGGTATACAGGGTGCCACGGCGCAGGCGCGAGCACAGCGAGCAGGTGGTCTTGCCTTCCGGCACCAGCTCCTTGACCACCGAGTAGGTGTCCTTCTCGACGATGTGGTATTCCACACCCAGCTCTTTCAGGTAGGCGGGCAACACGTGCTCGGGGAAGCCGGGCTGCTTCTGGTCCATGTTCACGGCGACGATGTCGAACTTGATCGGCGCCACTTTCTGCAGGTGCATCAGAACGTCGAGCATGGTGTAGCTGTCCTTGCCACCGGACAGGCAGACCATGACCTTGTCACCGTCCTCGATCATGTTGAAGTCGGCGACCGCCTCCCCCGCCTGCCGGCGAAGGCGTTTCTGCAGTTTGTTCTGATTGACCGAAAGAGTGCCCATAGCCCTTGAAATCCGCGAGGTGTGTCGAAAAGGCGGCTATTTTACGCATAAACCCGCCGCGGGCGAAGACTCTGTGCTGCGGGAGCGGGCCTTGTCGGCTGCCGCCCGATGCAAATGCTACAACGCGATTACAATCGCAACCTACAGTGCGATTTGCTCTAAAGCCCCGGATTTATTGGCCTCAGCGCTCTCTATACTGCGACATAAGGTCGCAGACATATCCAGACCTCTGATTACTTTGGCCTCTTGGCCGGTAGGCGCTCCGCTGGGGGGCGACGGTAATAACAAAAGGAGTGACTGACATGATCCATCACGTCGTGGGACTGTTCACACACCCTGATCAGGAATGGCGGGAAATCCGTGGCGACGCCGAGGAAAGCATCGGCCACATGTACCTCACCCACACCCTGATCCTTGCCGCGATCCCGGCGGTTTCAGCCTTTATCGGCACCACACAGGTCGGCTGGGTCATCGGCAACCGGGCGCCGGTCATGCTGACCCAGGAAAGCGCGATCTGGATGACCCTCATGTCCTATATCGCCATGCTCGGCGGTGTAGCGGTGATGGGTGCCTTCATTCACTGGATGGCCCGCACCTACGATGCCAACCCCAGCCTGGCGCGCTGCGTGGCCTTCGCCACCTACACCGCCACGCCCCTGTTCGTCGGCGGCCTGGCGGCGCTCTATCCGCATATGTGGCTGGGCATGATCGTCGGCACGGCCGCCATCTGCTACACCGTCTACCTGCTGTATGTCGGCTTGCCGACGTTCATGAACATACCTTCGGATGAAGGTTTCCTGTTCTCCAGTTCGGTACTGGCCGTTGGGCTGGTCGTACTGGTGGCGATCATGGCCTTCACCGTGATTGTCTGGGGCCTGGGAGTCGGCCCGGTCTACACCAACTGATAACCAGAAACCTGCCGACACAGGCCGCCGCAAGGCGGCCTCTTTATTCCGGCATGACCATTCGGCGCCTGACGGATTCGGAATCGCCGGGGTTTGCGGCATACTCGACGTCTCTGGAGAGACGTACAGCATGCCCGAGCAACTCAACACCCGCGTCGAAGACTGTTTCCAACAAGCCGAATCCTTTTTCAAACGACCTTTCAAACGCCCGATCGTCAGCCTCAAGCTGCGCGGCCAGAAAGCCGGTGTCGCGCACCTGCACGAAAACCTGCTGCGCTTCAATCCGCAACTGTACCGGGAGAACAGCGAAGACTTCCTGCGCCAGACCGTGCCTCACGAAGTCGCGCACCTGATCGCCCACCAACTGTTCGGCGAACGCATCCAGCCCCATGGCGAGGAATGGCAACTGATCATGCGCGGGGTCTATGAGCTGCCGCCCAACCGTTGCCATACCTATGAAGTCCAGCGGCGCAACGTGACACGCTATATCTATCGCTGCCCCTGTGCCGACAGCGACTTCCCGTTCTCGGCCCAGCGCCATCGACTGGTGAGCCAGGGCCGACGCTACCTGTGCCGGCGTTGCCGACATACGCTGGTGTTCACCGGCGAGACCCGCACCGAGTAAGCCGGGGACGTACACCGGCGCCTGCAATCGTGCTCAGCCAATCACACCCGAGGCGCACAGTTGGGCAATCCGCTCCGGGCTGTAGCCCAGCTCTCGCAATACCTCTTCGCGATGCTCGCTCAGCCGTGCGCCGATATGCCGGGGCTCAGGCAGCCCCTCGGAAAACTTCAGCGGACAGGCGATCTGCGCCTGGCTGCCGCCATCGCCGCGGGGCACCTGGACCACCACTTCACGGGCCTTCAACTGCGGATGCCCGACCGCCTCGGCCAGGCCGAGAACCGGTTCGACACAGGCATCGGTCGCGGCAAACAACGCGCACAACGCGTCGTAGTCGTGCTTTTCGAACTCTATCTGCAGCTCCTGCTTGAGCTGGCGTTGCTGCACGGGATCCGAGGACAAGCCCCGGTGAATCAACTCCGGACGCCCCAGCGCGGTACATAACGAGCGCATGAAATTCGGCTCCAGGCTGCCCACGGCAAACCAGCGGCCCTCGCGACTGCGATAGTAGTCATAGAAACTGCCGCCATTGAGCATCTGCTCCTCGCGTCCGGGCTCCACGCCACAGGCCAGGAAACCGGCGCCGGACAAGGCATTCAGGCTGAACGCGCAATCGGTCATGCTGACGTCGACATATTGCCCGAGTCCCGTCTGCTGCCGGGCGATCACCGCCGCCAGCAGGCCGATCACACCGTGCAGCGAGCCTCCCGCCACATCCGCCACCTGCATGGCCAGCGGCAACGGCCCGGCGTCCTGGCGCCCGGTGTAGCTGGCCAGCCCCGACAGCGCCAGGTAGTTGAGATCATGCCCGGCGCGGTCGCGGTAGGGGCCGGTCTGGCCGTAGCCGGTGATCGCCACATGGATCAGGCGTGGATTGATGGTCTTCAGGGTTTCATAACCCAGGCCCAACCGGTCCATGACCCCGGGACGGAACTGCTCCAGCAGGATGTCGTACTCGCGCACCAGTTGATGCACGATCGCCACGGCCTCGGGCTGCTTCAGGTCCAGGGCCAGGCTGCGCTTGTTGCGATTGAGGTAGGCATGGGCGGCGGAAGTGCCCTGGTCATGGGGCGGCAGCACCCGCAGCAGGTCCAGGCGGCTGGGCGATTCGATACGCAGCACTTCGGCGCCCATGTCCGCCAGCAGCAACGAGGCGAACGGCCCCGGGAGCAATGTCGAGAAATCCAGAACCTTCAATGATGCCAGCGGACCTTGCATGGGCGCTCCGTAATCCAGGTCGATGAGTTCCAGAGTAGGCAGCCCATCGCCGGTGGGCAATCACCGCAACGCTCAGCGGTCCTGACGCAAACGCTCAATGGGCATTTTGCGCAGGCATGAAAAAACCCATCCGAAGATGGGTTTTTTCATTCAGCAGGCGATCTTACTTGACGCTTGGCGCCTGGCCTTCGGCCACGCCCAGGTCGTCCAGTACACGCTCGTCTTCAATGCCGCGACCGCCGGAAGCCAGTTCCGCGTGCAGCTTGTCTTCGTCCAGCTCCTTGACCCACTTGGCCACGACCACGGTCGCCACGGCGTTACCGACCAGGTTGGTCAGCGCGCGGGCTTCGGACATGAAGCGGTCGATACCGAGGATCAGCGCCAGGCCGGCAACCGGCAGGTGGCCGACGGCGGACAGGGTGGCGGCCAGAACGATGAAACCACTACCGGTCACGCCCGCAGCGCCCTTGGAGGACAGCAGCAGCACCAGCAGCAGGGTGATCTGGTGGGTGATGTCCATGTGGGTGTCGGTCGCCTGGGCGATGAACACGGCCGCCATGGTCAGGTAGATCGAGGTGCCGTCGAGGTTGAAGGAGTAACCGGTTGGAATCACCAGGCCGACTACCGACTTCTTCGCACCCAGGCGCTCCATCTTGATCAGCATGCGTGGCAGGGCCGATTCCGACGAGGAAGTACCCAGTACGATCAGCAGCTCTTCACGGATGTAGCGAACCAGCTTCAGGACGCTGAAGCCGTGTGCGCGGCAGATGGCGCCCAGCACGACCACCACGAACAGGATGCAGGTGATGTAGAAGCAGATCATCAGCTGGCCGAGTTGCACCAGGGAACCCACGCCGTAGGCACCGATGGTGAAGGCCATGGCACCCAGCGCACCCAGTGGCGCCAGTTTCATGATCATGTTGATGATGTTGAACATCACGTGGGCGAAACGATCGATGAAGTCCAGCACCGGCTTGCCGTAGGCACCCAGGCGATGCAGGGCGAAACCGAAGATCACCGAGAACATCAGCACTTGCAGGATGTCGCCGTTGGCGAACGCGCCGACGATGGTGGCCGGGATCACGTTCAAGATGAAGCCGACGATGCTCTGGTCTGCGCCAGCGGAAACGTAGGCAGCGACTTTCGAGGCATCCAGGGTGGCGACGTCGATGTGCATGCCGTTGCCCGGCTGGATCACGTTGACCACGACCAGACCGATCAGCAGCGCGATGGTCGAAACGATTTCGAAGTACAGCAGGGCGTAGCCGCCGGTCTTGCCGACCGATTTCATGCTTTGCATGCCAGCGATGCCGCTGACCACGGTGCAGAAAATGATCGGGGCGATGACCATCTTGATCAGCTTGATGAAGCCGTCACCCAGTGGCTTGAGGGCCACGCCGGTCTGTGGGTAGAAGTGGCCGAGCAGGATGCCGATAGCGATCGCTACGACTACCTGGAAATACAGGGATTTGTACAGTGGCTGACGAGTCGTCATTGCAAAGTTCCTCAAGAGATCACACAGCTGTCATCCATCTGACAGATGCACAACCTGAAGCACGAACCCTCCTGCGCTGGAGGGATTTGTTGTTTGTCGAACTGCGTGGGGCAGACCTCTCGCCTATCGCAAAGCCCGTGCCACTTTCGGAAAACTCCGACAAAGCCTTTAGCCATCAGCCCTTCACGGATTTTCTGTCAGCCAGCCCTTACAGCATAGATGGCGGATTTCCGCCCTTCCACCACCGGCAGCCGTCGATATTGGCGGATATCCGCCTTGTTCATGGCGGACATCCCTGGCTAAGATCCGCCATTCAACGGACGGGACTGCCCCATGCGAGAACGCAGCATCGCCAGCCATTTTGCCCACGCCGCCCTGGAAGGCGCGCGGCGGCGGGGTCACGCCTGTTCGGGCCTGCTGCAACGGCTGGGGATCGCTCCCGAACTCTTGAGCGAACCGAAGGCGCGCCTGGCGCCCGAACAGTTCACCCAACTGCTGCAAGGCCTGTGGCTGGAACTGGACGACGAGTACCTGGGCTTCGGCCAGAGCCGCTGCCAGCGTGGCACATTCGCCATGATGTGCCACTCGCTGATCCATTGCACCAACCTGGAAAAGGCCTTGAACCGCGGGTTGCTGTTCTACGGGCTGTTTCCCGACGCGCCGCGCCTGAGCCTGGTCCGCGAAGGCGACAAGGCCCGCCTGATCCTCGATACCTCGAACCTGTGGGACCCGGATCATTTTCTCTGTGAATGCCTGCTGGTGATCTGGCATCGCCTCGGAAGCTGGTTGATCGGCCAGCGCATCCGCCTGGAACAGGCCACGTTCGAGTACCCGCGCCCCGAACACGCCAACGAGTACGACCTGCTGTTTCCCTGCACCCTGGAATTTTCGGCGACGCACACCAGCCTGCTGTTCGCCAGCCGCTACCTGGGCATGCCGTTGTTGCAGGATGAGCGGACTCTCAAGCAGTTTCTCGGCCGGGCCCCGGCCGACCTGCTGGCCCGCCCCGACGACGGCGACAGCCTGAGCAGCCAGTTGCGCCGCCTGCTCAGCCGCGACGCCAGTCGCTGGCCCGACCTGGACGCCGTGGCCCAGCACCTGCACATCAGCGCACAGACCCTGCGCCGGCATCTGCGCGAGGAAGGCACGAGCTTCCAGGAACTCAAGGATCAGCTGCGGCGGGATATCGCCATCTACCACCTGGGACGCAGCGAGCTGTCATTGCAACAGATCGCCGAGCAGTTGGGCTTTTCCGAACCTTCGGCGTTCCACCGGGCGTTCAAGAAGTGGACCGGACTGACCCCGGGCGCCTATCGTGCCCGGGAGTCGTAGGGCGTCAAAGCGCAGGGAAGTGGATACGGAACGACGCGCCGCCCAGGGATGAATCGCCCAGGGTCAGTTCGGCGTCGTAGCTTTCGATGATGTCCTTGACCACCGCCAGGCCGATGCCCTGCCCGGGATGCTGGCGGTCCAGGCGCTCGCCGCGCTTGAGAATCCGTGCGCGCTGGTCCGGAGGAACGCCGGGGCCGTCATCCTCGACATACACTTCGATGCCCTGCAAGCCACGCCGCAGGCTGATGCGGATCTGGCTCAGGCACAAGCGATAGGCGTTTTCCAGCAGGTTCCCGAGCAATTCCAGCAAGGCGCCCTGCTCGATCGGCACATGGCTGAACTCGGGCACATCGATGTCCACCCGGACCTGCTTGTCGCGATAGACCTTGTCCAGGGTGTTGCACAGGCTTTCGAGTACCGGCCGCAACTCGACCTGGTGCCGGACCAGGCCGCTCTTGCGCAGGCTGGCACGCTGCAACTGGTAGCTGATCTGCTGGTTCATGCGTTCGATCTGGCTTTGCAGGATCCACGCCTGGTCGCGATCCTGCGGGCGCTGGGCCATGCCTTCGCTAACGCCCTGCAAGACCGCCAGCGGGGTCTTCAGGCTGTGGGCCAGGTCATCCAGGGAGTCGCGGTAGCGGCTGCGCTGCTCGCGCTCGCTGTGCAGCAGGCGGTTGAGGGAACCGGTCAGGCGCAGCAGTTCGCGCGGGTGCTCTTCACTGAGGCTCTGCAGTTCGCCGCTTTCAATCTGGTCCAGCTCCTGGCTCAGGCGCCGCAGTGCCCGCAAGCCCCAGGTCAGGCCGATCCAGAGCAACGCCAACAGCACCGACAGCGCCGCGCCGAAGCCCAGGTAGAGCTTCTCGCGCAAACCGGCGAGGGTCATCTTGTATTCGCGCATCGGTTGCAGGGCGACAAAACTGTAGGCCGCGCTCTTGCCACCGAGCAGCTTGACCTCGACATCATAGACAAAGAATTCGTGGCCATTGTCCTCGCGAATCTTCGCGAACTCGTTGCCGCGCCCGTCATAACGCGGCTTGTAGTTGATGTTTTCTTCCTGGGTGGCCCGTGAGCGCCAGACCAGCCGACCGTCGCGGTCGAAGATGTAGCCGAGCAGGCGACTGTCCGGCAGGTTGAACTGTTCGTCGGGCAACAGCTCGGGCATCTGCAGCTGCTTCTTGTTGTCCACCCGCGCCGCGGAAATCAGCGTGGTGACATCCGAGGCCAGGCGTTGCTCGATGGAGTCCTGCAATGCCAGGCTGAAAGCCCCCTGCATCGCCGGCAACAGCGCCAGCATGAATAGAATCGCCAGGGTCGTGGCGGCCAGCATCAGCCGCACCCGTAGCGAACGAATCACCGGCAGCGCTCGTTGAACAGATAGCCCAGGCCACGCACGGTATCGATCGGCTTGAAGCCCACCGGACCTTCCAGCTTGCGCCGCAGGCGTCCGACCAGCACTTCGATCACGTTCGGATCACGCTCGTCGTCGTCCGGGTACAGCTGCTCCATCAGGCGGTCCTTGGCGACCACCTGCTGGTGATGGCGCATCAGGTATTCGAGGATCCGGTATTCGTAGGCGGTCAGGGCCAGGGGCTGGTCCTCGAGGGACGCCTGCTTGCGATTGAGGTCCAGCAGCAGCGGCCCGGCGGTGATCGTCGATTGGGTGAAGCCGCTGGAACGACGCAGCAGGGCATTCATCCGGGCCTCCAGTTCCTCGAACTGGAAAGGCTTGACCACATAGTCGTCGGCGCCGGCGGCCAGGCCCTCGACCTTGTCCTGCCAGTTGCCGCGGGCGGTCAGGATCAGGATCGGGAACACCTTGCCGCGCGCACGCAACTGGCGGATCAGGTCCAGGCCGCCCATTCCCGGCAGGCCAAGGTCGATCACCGCCAGGTCATGGTTGAACTGTTCGGTCTGGTACAACGCCTCTTCGGCATTGCCGACCGACTCGACCACATGGCCACTGTCGGTCAATCGGGTCTGCAAGTGATGGCGCAACAGCGCCTCATCTTCTACCACCAGCAACTTCATAACGCTCTCCAACGATCCGGGCATCGCCTCACCGATAACGGTAACTCAGTTCGGCCAAAGTGTTTCGTAAAAGATACGGCAAACCAGCGGCTGCAGACCCGGCGCATCATCACCGATACAGAGTACCCAAGTGGCCCTGAACTCCCCCTGAACACAGGCTGAACCGGACCTGAATCGGATTGGCCCCTACCCAGCCCGGGCCGGACCCGGCAAAATGCCCGGTATGAACCCGCTCCCCGCTCTTCCCGCCTGCTGCACACCGCTCGACGAACATTGGCCACTACCGCTGGCCGTGCCTCACAGCGTGCTGCTCGGCACCCACTTCAACCCGGGCCACCTGGCCGCGGACGACTTCCAGCGCAGCCGGATAGAAGCACCGGCGAGCATCCAGCGCTCGGTGGCCAAGCGCCAGGCCGAATTTCTCGCCGGACGCCTCTGTGCCCGCGCCGCCCTGTTGCAACTGGACGGCACCGACTGCGTGCCGCCGATCGGCGAAGACCGCGCCCCCATCTGGCCCGGTCATGCCTGCGGTTCGATCACCCACAGCAGCGGTCGCGCGGCTGCCATCGTCGCCGACAAGCGACACTGGCGCGGCCTGGGGATGGACCTGGAAAACCTGCTGTCCCACGAGCGCGCCGAACGCCTGGCGGGGGAAATCCTCACCCCTGGCGAACTGCAGCGCATGGCCGCGACTCCCGCGCAGCAGATCGCCCTGCTGGTGACCCTGACCTTTTCCGTCAAGGAAAGCCTGTTCAAGGCGCTCTACCCGCTGGTGCACAAACGCTTCTATTTCGAGCACGCCGAAGTACTGGAATGGGACGAGCAAGGCCATGTGCGCCTGCGCCTGCTGACCGACCTGTCCGGCGAATGGTGCCAGGGCGTCGAGCTGCAGGCGCAGTTCGCGCTCCAGGACGGGCACCTGCTGAGCCTGGTCAGTATCCCGGCCTGAGACCCGCCGCCTACTTCTCCTGGTGGCGCGGCCAACTGAGGCTGAAGCAGGCTCCGCCCAGGCTCTTGCTCTTGCCGATCAGGGCACGACCGTCGTGCCAATGAATGATCCGTCGCACGATGGACAGCCCCAGGCCATGGCCGCCCGAAGCCCGCGTACGGCTGTCGTCCAGGCGCATGAACGGCGTGAAGATGCGTTCCCAGGCACTTTCCGGTACGCCGGGACCGTCATCCTCGACATCCACCCGACAGCGCAACTGGCCGACCTGATAACTGATGGTCACGTGCGACTGGGCATGGCGCATGGCGTTGCTCACCAGGTTCTGCAAGGCTCGATGCAGGTAACGCGGCTCCGCCTCGACCCAGGCATCGTCACAATCGGCCGCCGACAGGCAGATACCCCGCGAAACCCGCACATCCGCCCGCAGCGGTGCCAGTTCGCCGATCACCTGGTTGACCAGGGCATCGAGATCGATCCGCTGGAAGTTCAACGCCGGAGAACCCTGCTCCAGCCGCGCATAGGTCAGCATCTCGTCCACCAGGCGGTCGAGGTCCTGGATATCGTTGTCCATGCCTTCCATGTATTTGGCGCGGGCCTGCGCGGTGGTCGCGTCGCCGATCATCTCCAGGCCGAAACGCAGGCGTGCAACCGGTGTGCGCAGCTCATGGGACACCGCCCGCACCAGTTCGCGCTGGATCATCAAGGAGCGCTGCAAGTGCTCGGCCATGTCATTGAAGGCACCGGCCAGGCGTCCGATGGAGTCCGCCCCACCGGCCGGCACCCGCGTCTCCAGGCTGCCCTGGGCGAGCCGCGTGGCAGCCGAGGCCAGGCCTCGCAGGCGGCGCTCCAACTGACGGACCAGCAGGTAGACGATCAGGCCGATCAGGCTCAGTCCCAGCACGGCGATCAGCACCAGCCACTGGGGCGGATACGGGTTCATCTGGTACAGCGGACCGATTTCCAGGACCCAGGGGGTTCCCGCCACGCCGGCAAACACCCGGATCGAGTCGCCGCCCTTGCCCAGCGCCATGACCGTATCGCCTTCGGTGATACGCCGCCGCTGGTCCTCGTCCATGTCGGCCTGTTCGAGGGTGACCAGGCGCATGTCGAAACCGAAGCCCTTGTCATGTTTCAGCGCGGCCAGCCGGGCCGGCTGCTCGGCCACCGGATAACGCACCAGCTCATCGGCCAGCAGGTAGATGGTCGCCCGCGCCAGCTGTTCGCTGATCTGCTGGACATCCCCGGCCAACAGCAACTGCTGCTCGTCACTGACCAGGCGGTAGACCCGCGCCGCATAGGGTCCGCTCTGGACCACCAGGGCCTGGCCCCGCAGCACCCGGGTCCGCTGGCCGAGGTCGAGGTGGGCCTCGCCGATCGATTGCAGCGACAGCGGAATCCCCAGCAGCCGCTCCCAGACCGCCAGGGCCCGGCGCCGCTCGATATCGGCCATGGGTTGCAGGTTGTCGGCCATCAGCGAAAAAGTACCGTGGGCCAACCGCTCGCGGTACTGCTCGCCACGCACTTCGTTGAGCAGGTGCAGCGCCAGCACCCCGAGCAATGCCACCAGCACCAGGGCGGCGCACATGCCACCGTAGATGCGCAGGAAGATCGAATTCACGGCGCCAGGTCTGCCGCCGCTTCGGGCACGAACAGGTAGCCCTTGCTGCGAATGGTCTTGATCAGCCGCGGATGCTCGGGGTCGTCGCCGATCTTCGGGCGGATGCGCGAGATGCGCACATCGATGGAGCGGTCCTGGCCGTCATAGCCGATCCCCCGCAGGGCAGTGAAGATCTCTTCCCGGGAGAGAATCCGCCCGGCGTTGGCCACCAGCAGCCAGAGCAGGTCGAATTCGGCGCTGGTCAGCTCGATACCCGCCTCGTTCAGCCAGGCTTCGCGCAAGGCCTCATCGATCACCAACGGTCCGAACTGCAGGCGCCGTACCTGCTGGGGGGCGACGTCAACCGGCTCGCTGCGCCGCAGCAAGGCCTGGATGCGCGCCAGCAGCAGGCGCGGACGCACGGGTTTGCACACATAGTCGTCGGCGCCCAGGTCCAGGCCCTGGATCTGATCGAGGTCATCGGTGCGCGCCGTGAGCATCAGGATCACGCCGTCATACGCATCGCGGACCTTGCGGCAGATACTCAGGCCATCCTCGCCGGGAAGCATCAGGTCGAGGATCACCAGGTCCGGCTGCTCGCGCACGATCCGCTCGGCCGCCAGGGCGCCGTTGCCTTCGATGGAGACCCGCAGGCCATTGCCTTCAAGGTACTCGCGGGTCAGCTCGGCCAGACGCTCGTCATCCTCGACTATCAATACCTGCCAGGCCTCTTGCTCCACGGATTACCTCTGCTTGCAAATCTCGGTTGGGAAAGGGTCCGCTCGTCTTTTTGTCATGATGGGAGCGGAGAGTGAAAGCATGCGATCGGCCGATTGTAGCAACGGTGCGGCAATAGCACACACGCCAGGATTTGCACTCGGTGATGGGTATTTTCTGTGATAGGGTTCGCGCCCGCAAAAATCCGTCCCGGCCCTGTCCGGGCGGTAAAAAACAGTGACAAACGGTCCGGTCCAGTGCTGCCGTGGCCTACACGCGCTTTCAGGCTTTCATACACAAATTACGCACAGATTTATCCACAGGTAGCACGTTGCAATCGCCCCCAAAAACGCATTATCTTGTAGCCCGGCGGCAAAAAAACCCTAGATGTAGGGTTTTCCGTCAAAAAACCCAAACACATTTCGGACGGGAAACTCAAGCTCTTTTCTTGCTTCCGTAGGGTTGAACTAAACAGATTTTCAGAAGACCAAACCGCGCGTGCGGATGGCAGCCGTTTTTCCCCTTCTGCGCGGGAAAACGGTACGGGTGTTGCAGTACATGACTGTCACCCACCAGGAATTCGGCAGCGGGCCATGGCCCGCCGCCAGTGAAACTTCGGCAAGGAAGCGGCGCCCACAGCCCCCTTCCTCCTGTCCCGAAGTGGTTATGCCCGACGACGCTCGTCGGTTGTAGTGCTTCAGGACGGAACGGTGGGCACCTTCGTGGTGCCCAAACAAACATAAAGAACGTGGAGACACCCATGCAAACCGACACAACTCGCGAGAACCCGCAGGGCACCGTGCCGCAGGCTTCCGATTCGAACCTGGATCTGTCTGCTACCGCGCCGGGCCAACTGCGTGTGATCAAGCGTAACGGCACTGTCGTTCCTTACACCGATGACAAGATCACCGTCGCCATCACCAAAGCGTTTCTTGCAGTTGAAGGCGGTACCGCCGCTGCCTCGTCGCGTATTCACGACACCGTCGCGCGCCTGACCGAACAGGTCACCGCGACCTTCAAGCGGCGCATGCCTTCGGGCGGCACCATCCACATCGAGGAAATCCAGGACCAGGTCGAACTGGCCCTGATGCGCGCCGGCGAACAGAAAGTCGCGCGCGACTACGTGATCTACCGTGACTCGCGCGCCAAGGAGCGCGCCACCCGTTCGCCGGCCGAAGAGCCGGTCAACGCCCACCCGTCGATCCGTATCACTCGCGCCGACGGCAGTGTCGCGCCCCTGGACATGGGCCGCCTGAACACCATCGTCAGCGAAGCCTGCGAAGGCCTGGAAGAAGTCGACGGCGACCTGATCCAGCGCGAAACCCTGAAGAACCTCTACGATGGCGTGGCCCTGAAGGACGTCAACACCGCCCTGGTGATGACCGCCCGCACCCTGGTGGAACGCGAGCCGAACTACTCGTTCGTCACCGCCCGCCTGCTGATGGACACCCTGCGCGCCGAAGGCCTGAGCTTCCTCGCCGTGGCCGAGAGCGCCACCCACCACGAGATGGCCGACCTGTACGCCAAGGCCCTGCCAGCCTATGTCGCCAAGGGTATCGAGTTCGAACTGCTGAACCCGGTCCTGGCCGAGTTCGACCTGGAAAAACTGGGCAAGGCGATCAACCACGAGCGCGACCAGCAGTTCACCTACCTGGGCCTGCAGACCCTGTACGACCGTTACTTCATCCACAAGGACGGTATCCGTTTCGAACTGCCGCAGATCTTCTTCATGCGCGTGGCCATGGGCCTGGCGATCGAAGAGAAGCAGCGTGAAGACCGCGCCATCGAGTTCTACAACCTGTTGTCGTCCTTCGACTACATGGCTTCGACCCCGACCCTGTTCAACGCCGGTACCCTGCGTCCACAGCTGTCGAGCTGCTACCTGACCACCGTGCCGGACGACCTGTCGGGCATCTACGGCGCGATCCACGACAACGCCATGCTGTCGAAATTCGCCGGCGGCCTGGGCAACGACTGGACTCCGGTGCGCGCACTGGGCTCGTACATCAAGGGCACCAACGGCAAGTCCCAGGGCGTCGTGCCGTTCCTGAAAGTGGTCAACGACACCGCCGTGGCGGTCAACCAGGGCGGCAAGCGCAAGGGCGCGGTCTGTGCCTACCTGGAAACCTGGCACATGGACATCGAAGAGTTCATCGAGCTGCGCAAGAACACCGGCGACGACCGTCGTCGTACCCACGACATGAACACCGCCAACTGGATCCCCGACCTGTTCATGAAGCGCGTCTTCGATGACGGCAAGTGGACCCTGTTCTCGCCATCGGAAGTGCCGGACCTGCACGACCTGACCGGCAAGGCCTTCGAAGAGCGCTACGAGTACTACGAAGCCCTGACCGAGTACAACAAGATCAAGCTGTTCAAGGTCGTCCAGGCCAAGGACCTGTGGCGCAAGATGCTGTCCATGCTGTTCGAGACCGGCCACCCATGGCTGACCTTCAAGGACCCGTGCAACCTGCGCAGCCCGCAGCAGCACGTGGGCGTGGTCCACAGCTCGAACCTGTGCACCGAGATCACCCTGAACACCAACAAGGACGAAATCGCCGTCTGCAACCTGGGCTCGATCAACCTGCCGAACCACATCGTCAACGGCCAGTTGGACACCGCCAAGCTGCAGCGCACCGTGAACACCGCCGTACGCATGCTCGATAACGTGATCGACATCAACTACTACTCGGTGCCTCAGGCGAAGAACTCCAACTTCAAGCACCGTCCGGTCGGTCTCGGCATCATGGGCTTCCAGGACGCGCTGTACCTGCAGCACATCGCCTACGGTTCCGACGCTGCCGTCGAGTTCGCCGACAAGTCCATGGAAGCGGTCAGCTACTACGCGATCCAGGCTTCCTGCGACCTGGCCGACGAGCGCGGCGCCTACGAGACGTTCCAGGGTTCGCTGTGGTCCAAGGGCATCCTGCCGCTGGATTCGCAACAGATCCTGATCGAAGCCCGTGGCCAGAAGTACATCGATGTCGACCTGAACGAAAGCCTGGACTGGGCCCCGGTCCGTGCCCGCGTGCAGAAAGGTATTCGTAACTCCAACATCATGGCCATCGCACCGACCGCGACCATCGCCAACATCACCGGCGTATCGCAGTCGATCGAACCGACCTACCAGAACCTGTACGTGAAATCGAACCTGTCGGGCGAATTCACCGTGATCAACCCGTACCTGGTTCGCGACCTGAAGGCGCGTGGCCTGTGGGACTCGGTCATGATCAACGACCTGAAGTACTACGACGGTTCCGTGCAGCAGATCGAACGCATCCCGCAAGAACTCAAGGAGCTCTACGCGACTGCATTCGAAGTGGAAACCAAGTGGATCGTCGATGCCGCCAGCCGTCGCCAGAAGTGGATCGACCAGGCCCAGTCGTTGAACCTGTACATCGCCGGCGCTTCGGGCAAGAAGCTCGACGTGACCTACCGCATGGCCTGGTACCGTGGCCTGAAGACCACCTACTACCTCCGTGCCCTGGCCGCGACCAGCACCGAGAAGTCGACCATCAACACCGGCAAGCTGAACGCTGTTTCCAGCGGCGGCAACCACGGTGACGATTCGGTCCTGGCCGCACCGACCGTATCGGCCCCAGCCGGTCCGGCCCCCGTACCAAAGGCCTGTGCCATCGACGAGCCGGATTGCGAAGCTTGCCAATAAGCTGAGCGGGCAAGCGCCTTCGGGCGCGAACCCGAAAGCCCTCGTCAGACCCCGGGTCTGGCGGGGGTTTTCTTTTGCCTGGCGAATGGAGCGCGCGACTCCCAGCTGACACGGATGACCGATGTGTGTGGAGGGGGGCTGGCGTGCTGGCGATTGAGATAGGACATCTAGCAGATGGGCTGCCTGAGACACCGCTATCGCCAGCAAGCCGGCTCCTACGATAAACAGCCAGCCCAGAATGCCGAGTGCGACAGCCAGGCACAAAAAAGCCCCGATCAAGGGGCTTTTCTGGTGGAGCGTCTTCAGCCAGCCATTATCAGGTCATCTGGATGATGGTCTGCATGATGGTGCTCTGGGTGGAGATGGTCTTGGCGTTGGCCTGGTAGTAGCTCTGGCCCTTGATCAGGTCCACCAGCTCGCTGGTCAGGTCGACGTTGGAGCCTTCCAGGTTGCCGGAAACGATCGAACCGTTGGTACCGACCTGACCACCGTCGTAGGCGGGTTGGCCCGAAGCAAAGGTCTGCACCCAGCTGGTGCCGCCTTTCGGCTGCAGGCCCTGCTCGTTGGTGAAGCTCGCCACCGCGACCTGGCCGATAGCCTTGTGCTGGTTGTTGCTGAAGTTGGCGAAAATGGTACCGGTGCCGTCGATGCTGATATCGGTGATCTGGCCGGTGGCATAGCCATCGCTGATGATGTTGGCACGGGAAGTATCGGCGTTGAACTGGGTAGTCTTGGTCCAGTCGCTGACGATACCAGCCGGGTTGGCGCCCGCGCCGTTGGCCGCCCACACGCCATTGGTCACCACGCCAGGAACCCAACCGGTGATGGTGATGCTGGTCTTGCCGGCGGTACCCGCAATACTGGTCAACTTGCCCGAGGAGTCAAAGACCATTGGCACTGGTACAGGGTCGGTCGCGGCAGGCGGAACGGTAGGTGGAACGGTCGGAACGGTAGCCGCCGTGCCATTCGGGTTGCGCCCGTCGATCAGTGTGTAGACGTTCCAGGTATTGGCGCCGGTCTTGACCACATACTGGTCCAGCGAGTGCTTGTTACCCTGGGTGTCATAGATATCGGAGCTGAACGGCTTGGTGTAGCTCGCCTGGTTCGACGGGTCGAACGGCGTGGTTGCCTGGTTGATCACCGGCGACTTCGAATCGAGGTTGATCGTCGCACCCACCGTGGTGCTGGTCTGCGGTGGCAGGTTCGATACGTCGATGCGCAGGTCGGTCAGTACGCCCGGAATGATATTGCCCTTGGAGTCGGCGGCAAAACCTTGCAGGCGGGCAGTACCGTCGGAGTTGGTGATGTAGCCGTCCTTGTCGGTCTTGAAGGTACCGGCACGGGTATAGCTCAGCGAACCGTTGCTGCTCAGGGTGAAGAAACCGTTGCCCTGGATACCCATGTCCAGCGCGTTGCCGGTGGCGGTCATGCCACCGTTGCCGAAGTTCTGCGAAACGTTGGCCAGGTTCACACCGTTACCGATGGTCTTGGCGGCCACACCCAGCTTGGTCGCCGAGTAGACGTCCTCGAATTCCGCGCGGGAGGATTTGAAGCCGGTGGTGTTGACGTTGGCAATGTTGTTGCCGGTTACGTCGAGCTGTTTCTGGGCCGCATTGAGACCGCTCAAACCGATATTAAAAGACATAACTCACTCCTTTGTTTCGCGTTGGTCGGCTCTTACAGGCCAATGGTCTGGACTTTGGACAGAGCAATGCTGCCCAGGCCCGCCAGGTTAAGCATCATTTCGCCGCCGTTCTGACCCAGGCTCACGCTGCTGACGGTCGCCGGCAGGTTGGTGACCATGGCGGTCGCCTTGCTGTCGATCTGCGAGGTGGCGTTGAAGGTGTAGGTACCGTTGGCCAGCAGGGTGCCCGAATCGTCCTTGCCGTCCCAGGCGAAAGCGGCGTTGCCGGCTTTCTGGCTGCCCATGTCGATGGTCCTGACCACCTTGCCGGTGGAGTCGGTGATCTTCAGGGTCAGGTTGTCCACGGAACTCGGGATCGTCACCGTGCCGGTAAACGGCTTGCTGGTATCGACCACGGCCTTGTCGGTCGGCACGATGACCGAGCGGCCGACCAGCGACGAGGCCTGCAGGGCCTGGGACGACTGGAAGGCGCCGGCGATGTTGTTCACGCTGGTGTTGAGCGTGGTAATGCCTTCCAGGCTGCTGAACTGGGCCAGCTGGGCGACGAAGGCACTGTTGTCCTGGGGATCCAGCGGGTTCTGGTTCTTGAGCTGGGTCACCAGCAATTTCAGGAACGCGTCCTTGCCCAGGGTCTGCCCGCCGGTGGCACCGCCGATGGCGTTGCCCAGGGGATCGGTGTTGCTGTTATTCGCCACCTTCTGGTTGGAGGCGTTGATGATGTCGTTGAGGCTGGGACCGCTGGTGGAATCGGAAACACTCATGGCTGTCGCCCCTTATCACTGACCCAGGGTCAGAACCTTCTGCATCATGGTCTTGGCGGTGTTCATCATTTCCGCGTTGGTCTGGAACGAGCGGCTGGCAGAGATCATGTCGGCCATTTCCTCGACCACGTTGACGTTCGGGTAGTAGACATAACCCTTGGCGTCGGCCGCCGGATGGTTCGGTTCGTAGCGGGCTTCCAGGTTGCTCTGGTCCTCGACCACGCCCATCACCTGAACGCCCTGACCGGCCGCGTCCTGGTTCTGGAACAACGAATCGCTGCCGCCGCTCTGGCCGTTCTGGAACATGGTGGCGAACACCGGGTGGCGTGCACGGTAGGTCTTGTCGATGCTCGACGAGACGGTCTCGGCGTTGGCGATGTTACTGGCGACGGTGTTCAGGCGAGTGGTCTGGGCACTCATGCCGCTACCGGCAATGTTGAAAACGCTGGCGAGGGACATGGCTTACTCTCCACGCAGGGCTGATACCAGCCCTTTGAATTTACTGTTGAGCAGGGTGAAGCTGGCCTGGAAGTCGACCGCGTTCTGTGCATAGTTCGATTGCTCGATCTGCGCATCCACGGTGTTCTGGTCGATCGACGGCTGCATCGGCGTGCGGTATTGCAACGCCGCATCGCCATCGCTCAGGCCCTGGGCTTCGATATGACGGCTGTTGGTGGTGTTGAGGGCGAAGGTGCCGTTCTTGGCCTTTTCGCTCTGCTCGGCGAGCACCGAGGAAAAGTCCATGTCCCGAGCCTTGTAGTTCGGGGTGTCGGCGTTGGCGATGTTGTTGGCCAGCACTTCGGCACGTTGGGCGCGGAAGCCCAGGGCTTTCTCATGGATACCGAGCGCTTTATCGAAGCTGATGCTCATGTCGGGAAACCTTCAAGAGTTGACCTGATCGTTGAAACAGGCTTTTCGTTGACAGAGCTATAGCAAGCCCCATGCCAATTCCTCAAAGGCCGTAAATCAAGGCTTTGCGGGGTGGCAGACAGCGGCAATGCCAGAAAAGCGGCAAAGCATTTCCGCCGCGCGTCAGCAAAGCGGCAAGGCGGGCGGCAAGAAAAGTGGCAAAAAAAAGGGAGCCCCCGGGGCTCCCTTTTCTGCGTTGGACCTGTTGCCTACTTGGCCTGGTAGATGATTCCAGGACTGCATTGCACCATCTGGTAATGGTCCGGCAGGCCGTTCAGGGCCTCGGAGGCACCGAGGAACAGATAGCCGCCCGGCTTGAGGGTCCCGTGAATACGCATGAGGATGTCCTTCTTCACCTCGGCGGAGAAGTAGATCAGCACGTTACGGCAGAACACGATGTCGAACTTGCCCAGGCTGGCGTAGCTGTCCAGCAGGTTGAACGAACGGAACTCGACCCGGCTCTTGATCGGCGCCTTGACCGCCCAGCGGCCCGGCCCTTTCGGATCGAAGTAACGCTGCAGGCGCTCGGGGGACAAGCCACGACCGATGGCCAGGCTGTCGTACTCCCCCGTCTTGCAGTTGGTCAGCATCAGCCCCGACAGGTCGGTGGCGACGATCTGCGCGCCCGCCTTCAACTGGCCCATGTTGGTCCGCTCGAACTCGTCGATCGACATCGAGATCGAATAGGGTTCCTGCCCCGACGAACAGGCAGCCGACCAGATACGCAGGCGCTGTCCGGGACTGGCCTTGATCGCTTCCGGCAATACCTTGCCCTTGAGCACTTCAAACGGATAGGTGTCGCGAAACCACAGGGTTTCGTTGGTGGTCATGGCATCCACCACCTGCTCGCGCAAACCGCTGCGCGGCTGGGCCTGGATCTTCTGGACCAACTCGCCCAGAGACTTGATGCCTTGCTGTTCCATCAGTTTGTTGAGACGGCTGGAAACCAGATATTGCTTGTTTTCACCGAGCAGAATGCCACAGGCCTTTTCCAGGAAGACCCGGAACTGTTCGAAATCCAAATTACCCGTAGACAATGATGCCGCCTCTTAAATCGTCTGTACCGCCGGGGACGAAAGCCCCCGGCCGTTATTCTGCTGCCTTGATCCGGTCAACCACCCGGGATGCCAGGTCATCAGGACGGAACTTGGCGAGGAAGTCATCAGCACCGACCTTCTTCACCATCGCCTGATTGAAGACACCCGACAAGGAAGTATGCAGGATGATATGCAACTTTTGCATGCGAGGATCGTTGCGGATCTCCGCTGTAAGGGTATAGCCGTCCATTTCGGGCATTTCGATGTCGGAAATCATCATCAGGAACTCTTCTTCCGGCTTCTTGCCCTCGTCGACCAGCTTGCGCAGGTAATCCAGCGCCTGTCGGCCGTCGTTCAACGCCACCACCTCGACACCGACCGTCTGCAGGCAGCGCGTGACCTGCTTGCGCGCCACCGACGAGTCATCGACCGTCAGCACCCGCAACGACACCGCCTTGCTCTGGGTCTCGACATCGACCACACCGAGGGAAATCGACTCGGACGTGGGCGAGACCTCGGCCAGGATCTTCTCGACGTCGATGATCTCCACCAACTGGTTGTCGATTCGCGTCACTGCCGTCAGGTAGTGATCGCGCCCGGTGCCCTTGGGCGGCGGATGGATCTCTTCCCAGTTCATGTTGACGATGCGCTCCACCGACTTCACCAGGAACCCCTGGGTCTTGGTGTTGTACTCCGTAATGATCACAAACGGATTACTCTGGTCCTTGAGTGCACCGGAGCCCGTGGCCATCGCCAGATCGAGGATCGGGATGGTTGCCCCACGAATATTCGCCACACCGCACACCACCGGATTGGACTTCGGCATCAGAGTCAGCTTGGGGCATTGCAGCACCTCGCGTACCTTGAAGACGTTGATTCCATACAACTGCTGGCCGTCGAGACGGAACAACAGCAGTTCAAGGCGATTCTGCCCGACCAGTTGCGTACGCTGGTTCACCGAATCCATCACACCAGCCATGCCTGACCCCTCTCACCAAAGCTTCAGATCCGATGCACATTCAAGAGTAAACGGCACGGGCCTTGCTTTTTATACTGTTATGAAAGCACAAACGACATTTTTTCGACGCCTGACATCACAGTACCGCAGATTGCTCTGGGTTTTGTCGGCTTTATGCTGTCTGAACCCCAGCGGCCCTGCCCTTGCGGAATCGGCGACCCTGCCTGATCAGCTTATCGGCGTGACCCAAGGCTTTCTTGAGTTCACCGTAGAAGACTACCTGGCTACCAGTCAAACCGAAGGTCGTTATGAAATCCAGGTCAATCAACTGGATCCGCGCCTGCGCATGGCCGCCTGCGACAAGGAATTGACAGCCAGCCTGGAGAGCCCCGCGACGCCGATTGGCCGGGTCACCGTGAAAATCCGCTGCGAGGGCACCTCGCCCTGGACCGTGTTCGTACCGGCCCAGGTCAAGCTGTTCCGCGACGTGGTGGTGACCACCCGCCCGCTCAAGCGTGCCGGCATCATCGAACCGGGTGACGTGGCGCTGCGTGAGCGGGATATCAGCCTGATCAACCAGGGCTTCCTGACTTCGCCCGACCAGGCCATCGGGCAGAAACTTGTCCGACCAATGGTCATGGATCAGGTCATCACCCTGGTGCATCTGGAACAGGCCGAAGTGGTCCGCAAGGGCGACCAGGTGGTGATCAGTGCGACGAGCGGTGGCCTGGTAGTGAAGATGCCGGGAGAAGCCCTGTCCAATGGCGGGCTCAACGAACAGATCCGCATCAAGAACCTCAACTCGCAACGTGTCATCAAAGCCCGTGTCACCGCGCCCGGGCAGGTAGAGGTAGCTTTATGAAGAGAAAAGTGGCCTTGTAGATAACTGGCGCGAAGTCGCCACTTTTCCTAAACTGTGCCCCAGACAGGGATACAGCCGACACGTGCAGACTCATTCTCAGATGAGCCTAAAGTTTTTCCGGGTATGGCCGAAAACAAGGCAAGCGTCCAAATACCCAGAGGTTTTTTTATCATGGTCATCGATTTCAGTCGTTTGAATAACGCCCCGTCACTGACAGGCAGCACGCGCAGCAGCGCCAGCAAGGAAGCCGACAGTGCCGGCAAGTCCGCGTCCGTCAACAGCCAGGCCGACTCGGTCAGCCAGAGCGGGGAATCGGTACACCTCAGCAATGAGGCTCAGCAGTTGCAAAAGGTCACTGACAAGCTGCAGCAGCAGCCTGTGGTCAACAGCGCCCGGGTGGCCGAGTTGAAGCAGGCAATTGCCGACGGCAGCTACAAGGTCGACAGCAACCGCGTAGCCAGCAAACTGCTCAACTTCGAAGCCCAGCGCTAGGCTCCGGCCCGCGCCAGGCTTTTGGACGCTTAAAACCCAAGGCCAGCCATGCACGACACCACTCTACTGCAACTGATCACCGAAGATTTTGCTCCAGCTCAAGACCTGCTTGAGTTGCTGCGCGCCGAATCCCTGGCGCTCCACGGACGCAACATGTTCGAGCTGGAAGATATTCTGGCGCGCAAGCAAGCGCTGATCATTCTGTTGGAACAGCATGGCCGCAAGCGCAGCCAGATCCTCGCAAGCCTCAATCTGCCCACCAATCGCGCCGGCCTGGAACAACTGGCCGCACAGTCGAGCGTGGGCGATGAACTGCTGAGCCAGAGCGACGTGCTCACCCGACTCCTGGCCGATTGCCAGGCAGCCAACGAGCTCAACGGACGCAACATCCAGGTTCAGCAAGCGACTACCGCGAACCAGTTGAAGATCCTGACCGGCGGTGAGCCTCCCGCGCTCTACGATGCCCGCGGCTCGACCGCCAGGCTTGCGAAGCCTCGCCCACTCAGTCAGGCTTGAAAGCGAACTGGTGCGCGCTCTATCCAAGGCGCGCAACATGCTGGCAAAATGCTGGCTTTTGCGTGTAGTCGTATTTTGTCTGGAGATTGATGAACCGTGTCCAATGCCCCAAGCGCGGACGATGCTCCGCAGCCACCCAAGGTGCTAACCACACCTCTGGAAATTGCCGCCAACCTGCGGATGCTGCAGGAAAGCCATGACCCGTTGATCATCACGTTCCACGAACGCACCCAGCGCTTCCAGAGTTTTGTGATCGATGTCGACCGGGAGGCCGGCACCCTGGCCCTGGACGAAATGATGCCGCGCGACGGCGAACGCTTCCTGTCGGCAGGCGAGCCTTTCCGTGTCGAAGGTTTCCACGAGGGCGTGCGCATCACCTGGGAACAACCCCAGCCGATGACCATCGACGAAACCGAAGGCTGCTACCGTGGGACGATCCCCCAGGAAGTCGTCTACCACCAGCGCCGCAATGCGTTTCGCGCCGCCTTGAAGCTCACCGCCCTGGTGAATGTCGAGCTCAGCGGTGAAAAGCTCAAGGCTCCGGTCACCGGCAAGCTGCTGGATATCTCCGCCAGCGGTTGCAAGCTGCGTTTCGAAGGCGATATCTCCGACCGCCTGCAGTTGGGCCAGGTCTACGAGCGTTTTATCGCCGCCCTGCCCTTCGGGCCGATGACCGCTCCCGTGGAGTTGCGTCACCTGCATTTCGAAGAAAGGATCAACACCACCTTCGCCGGCGTGCGTTTCCACAACATGAGCGGCCTGGTACAACGCCAGGTCGAGCGTTTCGTCTACCAGTTGCAGCGCGAGGCACGGCGTTTCGACAAGGACGACGATTACTGAGTCAGGCGCTTTCACTCTCCAAAAAAAAACGGGCCACCCTTATCAGGTGGCCCGTTTTTTTCATCAGTGCTATCAGTTGCTCGATTTGTGCGCCGGCTCCGGGTCCGACTCATCGACCTCGGCAACCACCTCGGGCTCTGGCGCCGGGGGCACCACGCTGTCGCACATCTGATCCAGCACGATCTGCTCGTCGACCCGTGGATCGAGGGCCGCCCCCAGGGGCGACATGGCTTCGGGCATGACCACGTGCTGCAACGGCGCATCTTCGACCTGGTGCAGGTTGGTCACGGCCTTCGGCCGGATACGCCAGACCAGGATCAACGCGAAGAAACTGAAGAACGCGTAGAGCATATGGCTGCCGAACAGCTTCATCAGGATACCCGCCGCCAGCGGCCCCATGCTCGCACCGATACCGTAGGTCATCAGCAACATGGCCGTCAGGGACACCCGTCGATCGCCCTCGATATGGTCGTTGGAAAAGGCTACCGCCAGCGGATACAGGCAGAACTGCAACAGCGACACCACGAACCCGGAGATAAACAGCACTTCCAGCGGCGCCGTGGAGAATACCGCCAGCGGCAAGGAGGCCAGGGCCAGCAGGAAAGCGACGCTGCGGATCAGCACGGCCCGATCATAGCGATCGGAGAGCCAGCCCAGCGGCCACTGCACCAGGAAGCCGGCAAAGATGCAGCACCCCATGAACAGACCGACCTGCTCGGTGGAAAGCCCCTGCTGGGAGGCATAGAGCGGCGCCAGGCCATAGAAGGAGCCGACGATGATCCCCGCGCCCATCACCGTGGTCAGGGACTGCGGCACCCGCTTCATGAAAAAGCGTGGTTCCAGCGGCGCCGGATGCAGGGGCGCCGGGTGAATGCGCCGGGTCATCGCCACCGGCACCAGGCACAGCGCGAAGCACAGCGCGACCAGCATCAGCAGTTCAAGCCCGAGGGCCGGGTGCATGACCAGGATCAGTTGCCCCAGCACCAGGCCAAGGTAGGAGGCGATCATGTAGCCGCTGAACACCACCCCGCGCTGCTTGGCCTCGGCCTGCTCGTTCAGCCAGCTTTCGATGACCATGTACTGGCACATCATGCCCAGGCCCACGATCATCCGCAGGAACAGCCAGGCCGGCAGCCAATCGATCAACCCATGGCCCAGCACCGCCGCGCCGACGATCCCGGCGCAGGTGGCGTAGGCACGGATATGTCCGACCCGTGCAATCAGCCGGTGGCCGATCTTGCCCCCCAGCACCAGGCCGAAGTAGTTGGCCGCCATCAGGGCACCGACCCACAGGCCGTCGACATGGTCGGCCGCCAGGCGCAAGGCCAGGTAGGTACTGAGAAGACCCGAGCCGATCAACATCATCAGCGAGGCGAAATAAAGCGCTCGAAAGGATTTCCAGATATGGCGCATCGGCGTTCCGAGCGGCTCCTTGAATGAGGTTTCGGACTACCCGAGAAGATAGCCCGACTATAAAGCCAGGCGCTGTAAAAACGTAGCGAGCACAGGAAATACAGGTCCGTTTTCAACGCAGTATTTCCACGCGCATTGCTTTTACAGCGCTTGGAGCCTAAGCCTGGGCGGCCAGGACACGCCTTTCCCAGGGAGTAATTTCGTCCAGGAAACTGGTCAGCTCCATGGTCTTCGAAGCGATGTAGCCTTCGATGAACTCCTTGCCGAACAGATCCTTCGCCAACTGGCTACGTTTCAGACGCTCCAGAGCAGCGTGCAAGGTACATGGCAGCGACAAAGAATCCGGAACCTCGAATTCGCCCTGGATCGCGGCCGTCGGCTCCAGTTTCTGTTCGATCCCGTGCAACCCGGCGGCCAGGCTCGCGGCGATTGCCAGGTAGGGATTGGCATCCGCTCCCGGCAGGCGGTTTTCCACCCGCCGCGCCACCGGCGAGCTGGCCGGAATGCGCAGGCCGGCGGCCCGGTTGTCGTGGGACCAGCAGGCATTGTTCGGTGAAGCGAACGGGTGGCACAGGCGCTGGTAGGAATTCACGTTCGGCGCGAACAGCGCGGTGAAGTCCGCCATGCCCGCCTGCTGCCCACCGATAAAGTGGCGGAACATAGCGGTCGGTTCCCCGGCGGCATCGCTGAAGACATTTCGCCCGCTGCCAATTTCCACCACGCTCTGGTGAATATGCATCGAGCTGCCCGGTGTCTTCGCCAATGGCTTGGCCATGCAGACCACGGTCAGGCCATGCTTGAGGGCCACTTCCTTGAGCAGGTGCTTGAACAGGAAGGTCTGGTCGGCCAGCAACAGCGGATCACCATGCAACAGGTTGATCTCGAACTGGCTGACGCCCATTTCATGCATGAAGGTGTCACGCGGCAGACCGAGCGCCGCCATGCACGCATAGACCTCGCTGAAAAACGGCCGCAAGCCGTTATTGGAACTGACGCTGAAGGCCGAATGACCGTCCTCGCGACGACCATCGAGGCCCACGGGCGGCAGGAAGGGTTGGCTCGGATCGGTATTGGGCGCGAAGACAAAGAACTCCAGCTCGGTCGCCACTACTGGCGCCAGGCCACGCGCCGCATAGCGGGCGATGACCGCCTTGAGCTGACCACGGGTCGACAGACGGGAGCTCTCACCCGTCAGTTCGTCCGCGTCGCAGATCGCCAGGGCACGGGGCTGCTGGCTCCAGGGCAGGCGATGGATCTGCTGCGGATCGGCATTGAGGGCCAGGTCGCCATCGTCGCTGCCGTAAAAACGCGCGGGAGGGTAACCGCCCATGATGCACTGCAACAGCACCCCGCGGGCCATCTGCAAACGCCGTCCCTCGAGGAAACCTTCGGCGGTCATTACCTTGCCGCGCGGTACGCCATTGAGGTCGGGCGTGACACATTCAATCTCATCAATGCCGGTCAATCGCTGCGCGAGTGAACTCTGGCCATCGGTCGTCATGACTCAATCCTTGTTGTTGTACAAGCCGTGAACGGCGTCCCGTACAAAATACGCACCACCTGTTCGGGATTTCAAGCAGGGGCGAGGAAAAAGCCTGGTTCAGGGAAGATAGAGGCTGAACAATGCACCGCCGAGGGTGCCGCCATTGCCGATCTCGATTCGCCCGCGCACGCCGTTGCGCTCGTGCAGGGCGGCAATACGTGCCGCGAAATACAGACCCAGGCCGGTACTGCCCGTGGTGGGGTTGATGCCCTGCACATAGTCCGCCTGCCGCTCGAGCATCTGTGCCGGGTAGCCCGGACCATCGTCATTGATGGTCACTACCAGTTGTTCGCCCTCTTCACGCACACCGATCAGCAAGGCATGACAGGCATAGCGAATGGCATTGGTGACGATATTACCAACGACCGAGCCGATCAGCTCCCGGTCGAAGAAACCCAGCGGGCTGAAATCGTCGACCTCGTAGCTGGCGACAATCCCGCGACTGCTCAGGACTTCCTGACGGCACGCCAGTTGCGCCTCGATGAAATCGTCCATTTCATGGTAGTCGGGGCGCAGCGGTAGCTGATTGACTCCCAGCTTGTACAGGCCCAGCAGTTGTACCAGCATGCTGTTGAGGTGAGCGAACTCATACTCGATGACCCCGTGCTCGGGGACCTCGCGCTGACTCGCGGGCAGGCGGCTTTGCCACTGGCCATGGGCTTGCATCAGCATCGCCAGCGAGTTCTTCATATCGTGCACGGTCGAGGCGATTACCGTGGAAAAATCCAGCCCCTGGTCATCGCCACTCATTCGCCGAACGCCCGGATGCGCAATTTCTGATACCTCTCATAACGTGGATCGGTGTCGGGCATCTTGCCGACCATTTTCAGGCAGGCACGACACTCTTCGAGGATCGCGGCGTCGGCAGTCTTCTGCGCGTTCACCAACAGGGCCTGCGCGGCGTTGAGGGCGATACTGATATTCTTCGGTTGCAGCGCCAGGGCGCGCCGGAACAGGTCCTGCGCCTCTTCCAGGTTGCCGCCCTTGTAGCTGCGCACGCCCTGCACGTTGAGATCGATCGCGGCCTTGCCGCTGCCGAGGATCTCCGGGTCGTCGGTCAGTTTGGCGATCCCTTTCATCACAGCAGGATCGTCACCGTAGATCTCCACGCAGTTCTTGAGCATCGAGGCACCGGCATCGACCTGGCCCAACTGCTGCAGTTGCTTGGCTACCAGCAAGGCCGCCTCGGCACTCATGAAGTTCTCCATTCCCTCAAGACGCGCCATCGCCTGCTCGGTGAGCTTGTCGGCGGTTTCGGCATCATTGAGCAGCAGGCTGGTGGCCTTCATCAGGCGCGCACGCACCTGCAGTCCCGGATCGTTGGCGTTTTCCTTGGCGACCGCGCTGAGGGTCTGGTTGATCTCCAGCCGCGTACGTGTATCCAGGCCCCGCTCGCTGCCCTTGCTGATCAAGGCATGGGCCAGGCCGAGATTGCTTTCGGGATCCTTGAAGCGTGATTGCTCGCCCTGGGACACGGCCTGGCGATAGGCTTTCGATGCACTCTCGAAATCCTCGTTGGCCATGGCCAGCTTGCCCAACAACGACTGCCGGCGTACCGCCAGCGGGGACAACCGTACAGCCTCCTCCAGCACGCTCTGGGCACGCCGGGTATCGCCCTGCTGCATCAGCACATCGGCGAGCCCGTCGTACAGCGCCGGCATCATCGGAAAGGCCTTGAGCGCGGTTTCGTAGAGTTCCCGGGCCTGAGTGATCTGGCCGCGCTTGTAGAGCAGTTGCCCGAGCATCGCATAAGCCCATGGCAGCGGACGATCGTTGAGGATGCCATTGAGGAAGCGTTCCAGTGGCTCATTCTGGTTGAGTGCGCGCATGGCGTCGGCGCGATAGCGCAGGCACAGCGGTGCGAAACGGGTGTCCTGCTGGGTCAGGCGGGTACAGGCAGCCAGCACTTCGGCCGGTTTGTCACGGTCGAGTGCCTGCATGATCGGCTTGAGCAGGTTCTTGCGCTGGACCAGCTTCTCCAGGCGCTGGGCAAGGCTGGCACGGTTGAACGGCTTGGTCAGGTAGGCGTCGGGCTCGTGTTCCAGGGCACTGAGTACCATGGCCTGGCTGCTTTCCGCGGTGACCATGACGAACACGCTTTCATGGCTGATCAGCTTGTCGACCATCAGGTCTTCAAGCACCTGCTGCCCATTCTTCCTGCCATCACCGAGATGGTAATCATGCAGGACAAAATCGTAGCGCTTCTGCGCACACATGCGCAGGGCCTGCTCCCCGGTGTCGGCGGTGTCCACTTCCTTGACGCCCAACTCGCGCAGCATGGACCTGACTGAACTGCGAAAATCGGAGAAATCGTCGACGATCAGAAAGCTTTTTTGGTGATACGCCAGCATCGAGATTCCTGTCATGGGAAATAGAAGATGGGCCCGGGGACAATCACAAGAGCGGGTCCAGCCTCACTGCCACTTTCGCGTGCAGATAATAAATAGAGTCAAAATGCCATCAAACAATTTTACACCAACCCGGGGTTCCGTTGAGCAGCTTGTGCACCGTTCTTCGATTCAGGGCTACCCAGGGACTGCTGGTGTTTTATGTATAGCTGATCAGGATATCGCCCGCCCGAGGCTAAACCTGAGGGTGTGGGCATGGAATTAAGCCACAGAGATAGCTCATCCCCGCCCCCTGTGAGAGCCAGTTTGCCGGGACGCCGCAGAGACGGCCTCATCCCCCGCCCCCCTGTGGGAGCACGCTTGCCGGAACGCCGCAGAGACAGCCTCATCCACGCCCCCCTGTGGGAGCCGGCTTGCCGGCGATGGCGGCCGCCAGATCCCCGCAGGACTCAAGGACCTCATCACCGCGGGTTTTCCGCGGCGCAAAAACAAAACCCCAACTGCTTTCGCAATTGGGGTTTCGGAATTTAATCTTGACGATGACCTACTCTCACATGGGGAAACCCCACACTACCATCGGCGATGCATCGTTTCACTGCTGAGTTCGGGATGGGATCAGGTGGTTCCAATGCTCTATGGTCGTCAAGAAATTCGGGTACCGAGTCGTGGCCTTGAGGCCGCGCTTCAGCAAATCGGGTATGTGATCGATATTCGGTGTTTTGTGAGCCGCAAACTTTCGGTTCGTTTCGTCTTCATACACCGCAATCTGGTCTCTTTCGCCTTTCAGCTCAAAGCAGCAGATTGCTTGGGTGTTATATGGTCAAGCCTCACGGGCAATTAGTACAGGTTAGCTCAACGCCTCACAGCGCTTACACACCCTGCCTATCAACGTCGTAGTCTTCGACGGCCCTTCAGGGAACTCAAGGTTCCAGTGAGATCTCATCTTGAGGCAAGTTTCCCGCTTAGATGCTTTCAGCGGTTATCTTTTCCGAACATAGCTACCCGGCAATGCCACTGGCGTGACAACCGGAACACCAGAGGTTCGTCCACTCCGGTCCTCTCGTACTAGGAGCAGCCCCTCTCAAATCTCAAACGTCCACGGCAGATAGGGACCGAACTGTCTCACGACGTTCTAAACCCAGCTCGCGTACCACTTTAAATGGCGAACAGCCATACCCTTGGGACCGGCTTCAGCCCCAGGATGTGATGAGCCGACATCGAGGTGCCAAACACCGCCGTCGATATGAACTCTTGGGCGGTATCAGCCTGTTATCCCCGGAGTACCTTTTATCCGTTGAGCGATGGCCCTTCCATACAGAACCACCGGATCACTAAGACCTACTTTCGTACCTGCTCGACGTGTCTGTCTCGCAGTCAAGCGCGCTTTTGCCTTTATACTCTACGACCGATTTCCGACCGGTCTGAGCGCACCTTCGTACTCCTCCGTTACTCTTTAGGAGGAGACCGCCCCAGTCAAACTACCCACCATACACTGTCCTCGATCCGGATAACGGACCTGAGTTAGAACCTCAAAGTTGCCAGGGTGGTATTTCAAGGATGGCTCCACGCGAACTGGCGTCCACGCTTCAAAGCCTCCCACCTATCCTACACAAGCAAATTCAAAGTCCAGTGCAAAGCTATAGTAAAGGTTCACGGGGTCTTTCCGTCTAGCCGCGGATACACTGCATCTTCACAGCGATTTCAATTTCACTGAGTCTCGGGTGGAGACAGCGCCGCCATCGTTACGCCATTCGTGCAGGTCGGAACTTACCCGACAAGGAATTTCGCTACCTTAGGACCGTTATAGTTACGGCCGCCGTTTACCGGGGCTTCGATCAAGAGCTTCGCGTTAGCTAACCCCATCAATTAACCTTCCGGCACCGGGCAGGCGTCACACCCTATACGTCCACTTTCGTGTTTGCAGAGTGCTGTGTTTTTAATAAACAGTCGCAGCGGCCTGGTATCTTCGACCGGCATGAGCTTACGGAGCAAGTCCTTCACCCTCACCGGCGCACCTTCTCCCGAAGTTACGGTGCCATTTTGCCTAGTTCCTTCACCCGAGTTCTCTCAAGCGCCTTGGTATTCTCTACCCAACCACCTGTGTCGGTTTGGGGTACGGTTCCTGGTTACCTGAAGCTTAGAAGCTTTTCTTGGAAGCATGGCATCAACCACTTCGTGTTCTAAAAGAACACTCGTCATCAGCTCTCGGCCTTAAGATCCCGGATTTACCTAAGATCTCAGCCTACCACCTTAAACTTGGACAACCAACGCCAAGCTGGCCTAGCCTTCTCCGTCCCTCCATCGCAATAACCAGAAGTACAGGAATATTAACCTGTTTTCCATCGACTACGCTTTTCAGCCTCGCCTTAGGGACCGACTAACCCTGCGTCGATTAACGTTGCGCAGGAAACCTTGGTCTTTCGGCGTGGGTGTTTTTCACACCCATTGTCGTTACTCATGTCAGCATTCGCACTTCTGATACCTCCAGCAAGCTTCTCAACTCACCTTCACAGGCTTACAGAACGCTCCTCTACCGCATCACCTAAGTGATACCCGTAGCTTCGGTGCACGGTTTGAGCCCCGTTACATCTTCCGCGCAGGCCGACTCGACTAGTGAGCTATTACGCTTTCTTTAAAGGGTGGCTGCTTCTAAGCCAACCTCCT